>NZ_JBTLRC010000001.1:0-173841 GCF_054482835.1 Pantoea sp. S-LA4
AGCTCTTTTGTTATCACCATCGCCTCATGAATACCCTCATTGATGGCTTTGCGGTCTGCGTGCAGCTGTACCATGATCATGGTCTGCTCCCTTGCCTCATCAGTGCGGCTCATAAAGTCAGCCACGATAGTAGAGACCGGGTCTGCTGACTGCACAATTGATCCGGAGGGAAGCACTGTACCCGGCCGCCGGGGAACGACGTCCGGAGAAACTTTTTCAATATTTCTGAGCGCGCCCGCGAAATCATTGCCGATGATGCTGTACACCGCAGACTTCAGATCCGTATCGCGCTGGCGCACGATTTCTTTCATCACCGCCACGTCAATCGGGCTCCGCTCCTGCATCAGCTGGAACGGCGCACCGCTCTCGGGCGACTGCAGCTGCGCGACGTCACCTACTGGTACGGCGCGGCCGTTGCCGGCAGCGATCGCGCGGTACGCTGCAGCGGTATCCTGGTTACCAATCATGGAGGACTCATCGATAAGGAACAGCATATTGTCATAGCGGACGTCCTCACCGGCCGCGCTACGCATCTGCCAGTCCAGCACAAACGACTTTAGCGTCTGCGCATCAATGCCCGTGCCCGCCATCTCTTTGACCGCCCGGTGAGTCGGCCCCAGGCCCACAATGACCGGGCGCGCGTCGGCCGGCAGGGTATCGATTGCCGCCTTTACCGCATTGAACTGGGTGGTTTTACCGACGCCCGCATACCCCTGCACGGCCGTAAAGCGGTCCGGACTCTGCAGAATAAGTGAGGTAGCCTCTTTCTGGCCCTGAGTCAGGCCTGAAAGCAGAACGGGATCTACCTGTGCCATCAGCGGCACCTGCGTGTTTTTACCCCGTTCGATTTCACCGAGAATGGCTTTTTCCATCTCCCACGTGGAGCGCGCAACGAAGTGAGGCCCGGAACCGGTCTGCACCTCAATGAGATCGCCTTCCTTAACCTGCCGGCCAATTTCAGTTTCAATGAGCTTCAGATTGCCGCTGAACGTCAGCGCCTCCTCCAGCAGCTTCGTCCACGGGAAAGCAACGTCCCGCATCTGCGCCACGCTTCGCGTCACGGCTTTACGGGCATCAGAGAGTAGCTGCCTGTTAAGCGTGTCCACGGCCTCGCTGGCATCCTCTTTTCCGCTGGCCTGCCGGACCAGTGATAACGGCGAGCGCGTTGATCGTATGCGTCCCAGCTTCTCTTCCGCCCGGCTCAGGTCCTCACCCGTGAAAATCTCCGCCTCATGGCCTGACTGCGCCAGCGCATTAATCATGTTCACCGACAGGTCCTGCGCACCCAGGCTTGCCAGCACCGTACCCCGGTCGTTGTCGCGGCTGCCCGGAGCGCTGACGTATCCGTAACTCACATAAAGCGGCCGGGACGCATCCAGCTGCAGCGGCTTTTTCTGCCCTTCGCGCTGCACGACGAGCGTTCCGTTTTCAATAGCCGTAACCGTGAGGCGGTCGCGCGCCTTCAGGCCCGTATGTTTATCGCCGGTGAGCGCAAACAGGCGCTCCCCGGTGGCAACCCCGACGTCATTCTGTGTAAACAGCCGCCAGTCGCCTGAAAGTGCGCTGAGCTTCACCCGTGACAGCACACCGTCCCCGTCAATCAGGGAGAGCATGCGGGTCTCATCATGCACGCGATCAATCACGTAGTGACGCGTCTCGTTTTTCTCCGACCTGTCTTCCAGCACCATACCGGCGCGGTAGGTCTGAGGGAGACGGCGCTCTTTGGCCGTCATAAATACCGGCGTACGCGCCACAATACTGACCGGCTCCTGCCCCAGCCTGCCGGCATTCTGCAGCGCATTCCGGATGACACCGGTCAGCTGAGCCTGCTCGCGCGGGCCCGTCACCACTGCCGTAACGGGTCCGTCCGCCGGGTCCATTCCGGCAAAACGCTCTGCCAGCGCCTGATAGCGATCGCGCTTGTCCTGAATACTGGTCACGCGGACCTCAATTGCGTCAGGCGATGCGCTGAGGCTCTGACGTTTTACGCCTGCCGCGGTCAGTACGGACAGTGCGTTCGCATTTGACTGCCGCCCGGCGCTGTCCAGAAAAAGCAGCTGCGCATTCTGCAACTGCGCCTCACCGGTAAGTACCAGCATTTCTTTCAGGCTGAGCTTTTCTGCGCTTTCCACGATGACCGTACTCTGTGGCGTCAGGCTGAAGGTGCCATCGAGCATCCGGCTGCGGTGGAGAAGCCGGTCTTTGAGCTCAGGTGATTTGGCAAAGCTGAGGGCGCGCTCGGCAGAACTGGTCAGCACGCTGACCTCGCGCCCCTGTTCGCGTGACATTGTCACCAGTTCCTCCGTGACTTCACGCAGCCGCCCGACTGAAGCGGGTGCACTGATGATGACGGCAGGCTCCCGGACAATGTTTTTAAGGTGTCCGGGGGGAGGATTGCCGTTGAGTCTGAAATCGACCACCCTGTTCTCTTTGAGAATATCTGCAACCAATGCCTGTACCGACAACTCATCCAGCAGGTGAATGTGCGAGGTAAATACGCCTTTATCGCCGTCAAGAGGCACGAGCAGGTTGTCACGAATTGCCTGGTCCAGCCCTTTGCGCAGGTCCGGAATGCTGTTCTGCAGTTCACCGGCGTTATGAGCGGTCAGTAGTAGATCCCCATAGGTAAATCGCGTTTTACTGTCGCTCAGTACAGAAATAGCGGTGCGGACAGCCTCCATCGCCTGCACGGGCGTTTCCTGCGCTTCGCCGGCTTCAGGCCGTGACTTTTCACGTTCGCGGGCCTCATTCATGACGCCCTGAATATCAAAGCCGGTATCCTCCATCTGTCGCTGCCAGCGCGCCTGAAGCCGTGCGCGGCCATCGGCGGTTTCGGGCTTTGCGATCGGCTCATCTTTCATCTGATCTGACGGCGCTGAGGGTTCCTTATCCGCAGTTGCAGAGGCTTTTCCGGTGTCAGCCACCACATGTTCCGGTACGGGATCAGTCTGCTCGTGCACAGGGGATGGTCCGGGCCGGACAATCGCCACATTTTTATCCTGTGCTGAAGGCGTTGCCGGTTCTTTATCCGCTGTTGCAGCCGCTTTTCCCGTTGCAGCGACCACGTGTTCCGGCACAGGCGTAGCCGGCACGGATACGGCGGAGGGTTCTGTCCGGGTACGTACCGGTACGGTTTCGTCTTCGCCATAGCGGCTGATATCCTGCTTGCGCTGGCGGGTATCAAGTGCGGCCACGTCGCGGCTTTTCAGCGAGGCATCCTCGCCGGCGCGCGCGTGGATTTCCCGGTGACGTGAGGAAAATTCTTCCAGCACATCTTCCGTAAAGCCCTTTATTTCCCACAAATCGTGACGGCCGCCGGTGGGGAGGGTTTCATAACCCATCGCCTCAGCCTTGCCCTTCAGCACGTTGCGGTAGATTTTGCCGTACGTTATCTGGTTGCGGTACGCCGTCTCGATGAAGCCGGCACCGTGAATGGTGTCGGTGGCCAGCGCCTTCCACTTGCCGTCCAGCTCCGTAACGTTAGCCATCACCGCGTGGGTATGGATCTGCGGATCGAGGTTGCGCGAAGTGTCGTGCGTGAACAGCGCGGCGACCATTTTACCGCTGGTAACGATGCGCGTGACGCCCTCCTTCGTGTCACGGGCACTTACCGTCTGCTCCATGACAGCCAGCGTCTCTTTTACCGCTTCATGGTGCGCCTCCAGCAGGCGTTTGCCGCCGCCGGCAAGGATCAGCATTGAGACGCTTTTAGGTGCTGAAAAGGTAAAATCATGTCCAGGCCGGTGCACGTGCGCGCCCTGCATTTCCTTACCCAGCGTCACGCCATTGGGCAGATTGCCATGCAGAATGCCCGTGAACGTATCAAGGTCAACCGGCCCCTCAAGGCCGAGCTCGCGCGCGCCCTCGCCCAGCCACTGCGTGGGCATATCGTCCAGAAAATAGTAGTTATCCTTGCTGCTGTAGTAGCCGGCAGCATCGGCGGCCGAAGCCACCGGAGCAACGGTCATCATCGTTCATACCCTCCCGGGTCCAGGCTGTCACTCATCTCCTGATACGCCTCGTAGTCGTCGCGGTGTCGCAGGATGTTCTTTTCGTCGTCGGCCATGCGCGCATTGGCATCCCCATACTTTTTGGCTTCTGCTTCCTCGCGCTTTTCCTGATCCGTTTTTCGCGGGCTGATGTGCCGGACAATGAGGCGCCCGCCGTCATCTTTTTCCATCTGCACGTTTAGCTCTGGAGCCTCCCCGCCCGATGTGTCGCTGTCGGTTTCAGTCGTGCCTGCCGTATTGCCGGTCTGCAGCCTCCTGATTCGGTCCAGCGGAGAAAGCCTCGGGGCGGTATCAGGCTGTGGAATTACTGGTGCCGATGGGCCCGGCGTTGTCTCTGTTGTTTGGTCCGATGTGGCTTGCCTGGCAGGCAGCGGCCTGACCTGAGACGCACTCAAGGGTTCAACCGTGGCGCGGCGAGCGAACGGATGGACGTTAGAGGTGGTCAACATTTCGCTGGCAGAAGCGGGGGTTTCTTCTGTCGCTTGCACTTGAGTGGAAACTTCGACGGCAGGATCAGCTTTGCATTCAGCTGACGCTGCTGATCCCTCTGTGAGGTTTTGAGGTATCACCGGGGCTACAGTCGGCGAGGCAGCTGCAGATTCAGGCACAGCAGTGACGGTGGTGTGGCCACCGTCTTCAAGTATTTCTTCGCCGGTCGGAAACGAAATGTTCGCTGCGCGGGAAATCCGTTCGTTGCTCTCGATGATGCGTTCGAGTTCTGGACTCAGCCGGTCACGAAAGTCGCGCTCTATCAGTGCCGGGTGGTATTTTTTCTGTTGGCGGTACTTCAGGTTCAGCTTCACCACCGGGTATTCGCCCGGCAGGCGGATATAAAACTGCAGGTTAGGCATCTTCATTATCTGGTCGTAGTCCACGATGGGCTCGTTGACCTTGTCCTTACTGATGGAGATACCGTCGCGCACCTGGTCAAGGCCGTAGCTGTTCTGTTCGCGCGCCTCGCGCCGGCGCTGATGCCCCAGCTCCTCCTCCACGATTTTTGCCACCTCAGCGCTCGGCGATCGGCCATAGGCGCGGGTGTTAAGCAGGTCAAAGATGGCTTTGGCCATCTCGCGGCCGTAAATGTGGATCAGCTGCGGCATGTTCTGAATGCCAATCACAAAGCAGGCCCCGAACTTTCGCCCCTCGGCCAGCGTTTCGTTGAGCTCCGGTATCTTCTGCAGGCCGGCAATCTCATCGCCGACGACCCATACGCGGCGCTCACTGTCCTCTCCCATGCTCTGCAGCAGCAGCGTGGCCATCGACAGCCACATGGTGATCAGCGGGCGCACCGCCTTGCGGTGGCGGGCCGTGGTGGAGATAAACAGCCAACTGCTGTCGTACTGTGCGTCGGTCATCCACTCGCGGATGCTAAACTCTGGCTTTCCCTCCTTATCCAGTCCCTGCAGGTAGCGCAGGGACTTGGCATAGTTGGTCAGCACCGAGCGGATGGAGATGGCGGTCTTCTCAATTTTCTCCTCGACCAGGTTGGCCGACGGGGTGTTTTTCAGAAACTCGCGCAGGCTTTTCAGATCGATGGACAGGCAGGTCTTCAGGAATGCCTCAATACTGCGGTCCGGACGGGACGCGAACTGCATGGCCGTGTCGCTGAAGATGGTGCGCGATGAAGATACCCAGAACGGGTCGGAGTCACCTTCAACCGGCATCAGCGCGGCCGTCATATTCTCGTAGTCCACCACGTCCTGCGCTTCGCGCCACAACACCCAGTTCTCACAGCGCTTATCATGCGCGCAGAGGATTTTGTCGATGCGCTCGTCGTAGTGGGTCTCAATAAAGGTACCGCCGGAGTCATAAATGATCGCACGGTCGCCGCGCCGGCGGATGTAGTCCAGCAGCCAGCGAATGAGCGTGGACTTGCCCACGTTAACGGTGCCGTGAATGAGGAAGTTCATGATCTCGGCGTTCTTCACCATGTTCAGTCCAGCTATCTGCAGATCGGACTTCTGGCCGGCTTTTTTAAGCAGCCGGTTTACCTCTTTGGGCTTGTCGGTGAGGGTCATGCCAGAGATAAACTCGTCCTCACTCTCCTTTTTACCGATGCGACCCACGTACCAGGCGATGAGGCACCAGAGCAGGCTGGCGGTGATACCACAGGCGCTGGCGATAAAGCGCAGGTTCGCCAGAAACTGGCGGCCCATGTCCTGCATCCACGGATTGGCCAGCAGCTGCGCCGGCGTCAGCTTAATGGTGCATAACTGCGCACCTTCGCCGCAGTGCCAGATAACGTCCCAGGTGGCTTCGGCCGCGCGCGGTGAGAGGCCAAGCAGTGAGTGGCTGGGCCACGCTGCCCAGTACCAGAAGCCGTTGCGCAGCACGTCGTCGGGCGTCGTCAGCCAGAACAGCACGCCGGTGGCCACAACGAAAAGCAGCAGCATCCAGTGGAATATCCAGTTGCTGACCTGAACAAACATGCGCAGTCGGTAGGCCGTCATCTGGCCGCCCTGCGTCAGGTATTTGGGTGTAAAACTCATGGGGAACTCCGGAAAGCACGCAGGCGCAGCCCGCCCGGAAAACCGGGCAGGCTGACGGCAGAAAGAAAAGTGGCAGAGAGGGCCGCTCAGGCCCCTGAGATTATTTCAGCGTGACGGACGTGGGGGTGCGGATAAGCCCCGTACGGCGCAGCAGCCAGAAGCCAGCTATCACAGGGATACCACAGGTGAAGATGGCCAGATTCCAGCAGGCCAGCGTGAGCGCTGACAGCACGCAGCCGGCCGTCAGCACCAGCAAAACCAGCAGCAGCGTAATAATGCCCGGGGGCATCATGTCGCCCTGCACCATACGGGTGGTGAGGTCCCAGGCAAACAACTGGCTGTGCGACATGATGGTTTTTACGATATCCGGCCCGAACTGCCACAGCACGATGGCACTCCAGGCGAAAAACAGGGTTAACCAGACAATAAAGGTGCGAGCCGCACCGCTGAGAGTGAGCATAGGTTTTTCCTTAAGAAAGTTAAGAAAGGAGGGTCAGTACAGGTACAGCACATTCCCGGACGTGCGCCACCCGCGCAGAAGCCTGCCAGTGCAGCATGCGGGGGGATATCCGGCGAATCTGAGCCACGCTTCCGCTACCCTGTGCATCAGGGAGACGCGTGTAAATATGAGGTCCCGTAAGGGAGGAGGGCAGCACCCGTGGTGTTGATGCTGCCCTGGTGTCAGCTGCCTTGGGGCGCAGACGGGGGATCGGCAGGCGCCTCGTTGTCAGGAGAGATTTCTTATTTCCCCTTAAGGCGCATGCCGCCGGTTTTGCAACCGGTCATTATTTAATACCAGGAATTTCAGCGGCCTGCAAGTCTCCAGATAAGGCGTAAGATATTCCAGAGCGCCAGTGCAATGGTTATTCCGCAGGATGCTATCGACAAAACATAAAGAAGCACGGCTGCGACGACAAACCGGAAGAAACCATCAGAATTAACCGCAACTGATGTGCCGCTGTATTCATGCATTGCGCTGATAAACCGCCCCGGGAGCCAGTTCTCTGTAACCTTCGCTAACAACAGTGTGCAGATGCCACCGAGCAGTGTGATCATTACATGTGCTGGCAGCCAGGCTGCAACATCCTCGATTCGTCTTCGCACTGTTCGCTCCCGTGATCAGTGACTTTATCCGTTACATGATGCCTGCAACGGATTTGGCCAGCTGCGCTTCAAGCACCGGCTTTGCCTCTTCGAACTTCAGGTTTACTTTGTTGGCATTTGAGACAACGCGGGTCTGGTACTTCATACGATTGCCATCTTCGCTGCTGGTCTGCAGCTTGATGCCCGAGGAGCCCTGACGCAGTGCTGCTACGTTGTCAGTTGTCACTGACGCCTTGCTGCGCTCAGAAATTTGCAGATCGGTTACCATCGTATAGTTTGTGTCTTCAACCAGAGCATCCGCCGCCATTCCGGCAAGGCCCGCAGCCAGACCTACCCCCAGAATAGCTCCGCCGGATGAGCTGTTGTAGGCGGTAATGCCTGCACCCAGCGCGGCGCCGGTAGCGGCACCTTCATATCCGGTCGACAGAAATCCCTGTGCCTGACGTAAGTCCATCTTTTCTGCCTTCAGGACATTGGCCTGAATCCAGTAGTAGGCAGAGTCAGGATTTGAAGTCACGGTGTAGCCTTTGGCCCGCAGGTCCTGTGCCAGCATCGGCTCCAGATCGCTCATGTCCTTGTCAGATGTGTTACGCACCTGCAGGTACACGGTTTTCTGGCTGGAAGGCTCCAGCCACACTGTCTGGCTCATCTGCGTTTTGACGTCGAGATTGCGTTTTTTGATGGCAGTGCTCATAGCACTACAGCCGGAAAGCATCAGAGAGGCAGCAGCAATCGCTGCCACGAAGGCATTGCGGTTTTTCATTGACGTATCCTTGTTAAACGGAAAAAACGGGACTGGCGCGCCCCGGGGCACGCTGTATTAATAAGGGGGGTTATTAAGAAAACCCCTTCCGTCAGAGTGCCGGAAGGGGTATCGGCAGACGCCGTGAGAACTTAAATCTTTTTGATAAGATTGCTGATTTTCTCAAGAGCCAGACCGGCTCCGAGTCGGTTAATTTCAGCGGATACTAATATGCTTGTAATCACAAACAACATTAATAATAAAGCTGGAACTGCTAAGGCAAACCAAACAGAAACCCCGGAAAGTAAGCTACTCAAAATCATTAGTGAACAAAAAATTATGACCGATTTTCTTACTATCTTGCCGATATGACTAATTATCAACGACTCATTTCTAAGGTTTGATGGTAAAGATAGGTAGGTGAGTTGGTTGTTATATGTCATAAGAAAAACAAACAATCCTATACCTGCAGTAATGGCCACTAAGTACCAACCTTCCGAAGCAAAAAAGTTCAAAAAGCCTGCAATAGATGCATCATCTTTATAATAAGAAACATAAAAGATAATGGTACTTAAGACGCTTAACACAGCAGCAAAAAGTGGCAATATTGAACTTCTTTTCGACAAGGAAGCCGCCGAAGGAATTTCTCGATGATTAGCCCCTAAGCAGCCCATCAAAAGATCGACGTCCGCTTCAACTTGTGCTGCAGTTAAGTTTGCCATCTGCGTTCTCCCTTCACATTCATCAAGAGGCTTTTTTCTGCTGCTCCCTAAGCTCTTTTAATTTCTTCTCAAAGGCGTCGGTTTCCGCATGATCAAAGCCTGGTTTAGTTTGCCTAATATCCTCTTCAGTACGGCCTATCTGCTGACTCCTGACCGCACCCTGATGCTCATTTCTGAGTATATCACTGGACGTCTGAACAGTGGTTTTGTTTTCGGCGATTTTCCCGTCATTTTCCCTGAGAGTTTCCATAAGGCCAGATCTTTGTGCTGCGACCTGATTAGCAACGTTACTCTGGATGCCGGCCCCTGCGGCCTGCTCGCTCACACGTCTGGACCCGCTGCGGAAATCATCTCTCATTTCCTGTGAAGGTGCACCGGCCTGAGCGCTGAGGTTTCGTTCTCCCTGATGCGCGCTGACTTCAGTTGTGCGGCCATTTGTGATGACAGATTCCGGCGACGCTCCGCGGACTCGTTCATGGCCATGAGCCGAAGGTGAACCCGACAGAGCGTCTCCGGACGACTGCGTCCCGGCATGAAGCGGTGCTCCCCCGCCCGAAGATGTCCCGGCGGCATCCAGCGAACGGGCAGGCTGCAGCGGCTCGCTGTTAACCTGGTCTGTCCTTGCGCCATAGTTACGCATGATTTCCGGCTCAAGCCGCTCGTGCATAAATTCGGTGGCCGCACCCTGAGCGCTTCTGACGTTGGTCAGGATGTTCTGCGCATCACTGCCATATTTCGCCGTCGTCCAGTCCACAAACTCCTGATTGTAGTTAGCATCCAGGCTGGCGCTCTGCGTCTGTGACAGCGTGGCCATGCGGCTGAACTCCTGACTGCGCGTGCTGCTCTCGGTGTACTGATGGTACTGACTCTTCGCATCATTAAGCGTCGCTGCGAACTGCTGAGCATTCGAGCTGGACTGATTATCAGTATGACTCCCCGAATCGCTCAGGCGGGTTGAGGTGACCATGTCCACACCCTCGCGGAAGTCACGGGCTTCCTGACTGCTCTGATCCTTACGGTTATCGCGGCCCTCAGCGTGGCTGTCCTGCGTCCCGTGCGAGCTGCCAGACGTATGGCGCCAGTCCGTATTGACGTTTGCTTCGCCCCCGGCACTGAGGCCGGTCGCCCACTTGCCCAGTTTGCCGGCAAGTTGGTCACCTGAGTCAAATTTCACATAGCCTCTGGCACCCGCACCCACACCACCCTGATTAGTAATGTCCATTAGCTGGTTATACGCCTGCTGTTCAGAAACATTATGCGACTTCGCATAGCTCTCAACAGCCGACTGCATTTTGCTCGCGCCTCTGGAGACGTTCGTTGCCACGCTGTTGTCGCTGCCCTGCGTCACGCTGTCGCTGTTGCCACTCTGCTGCGTCAGCTGGTTCATCTGCTGGAAACCACTGGTCACGCTGTGGTTATAGCCATCAAGAGAGCTCTGCGCCTGCTGCTGTGCCTGCCGCGCCTGCTCGGAGAACCCGCTGCTGGCAAGGGAGCTGAGGCGCATGCTGACCGGCAGGTTAGATATCGCCTGGCTGGTATCCACTACGGTATGGCCGTCCGCCGTCTGCGTCATCATCGCGTTATTACCGGTCTGGAAGCCCTGAGACCCCGAGCGGCGCAGCATGTTGGTGTCAAACTTGTTGGCGCTGACGTTATCCATCGACATGTTGTTAAACGACCAGTTGCCGTCAGCTGTCGTGGAAGCTTGTCCGCCGGTCGCAAACGCCGCCGAACTCATTACCCCACCTACGGCCTGTGAAGCTACCGATGCCGCGCCTTTAGTCAGGAAAAAGGCCAGCACCGGTATCGACATGCTCAGATAGCCCGCGATGTTGGCCGCGTCCGAGTGCTGCAGGGCGACCAGATCCTGATTTGCCAGCACAAGTGGGGTGGCACCGGTCTTAGTCTGCAGGTAGAAGTTGGCCAGCGAGTTAAGGATGGCAAACATAACCGGCCACATCGTGAAGTAAACGAAACCGCCAGCGTACAACTTCAGCGTTTTAAGCCCGAAGATGTCGTGGTTCACCAGTGCCAGCGCAATCACCAGCGGGAACAGCGCAATCAGTACCAGCATCATCAGTGACTGGAACATCGGCAGTGTCCGCGAGGCTATCACGCCGCCTGCACCCCAGCTGATGCGTTGCTTGGTCATACTGGACTCGGTGGCAAGATTCAGCAGGTTGGCCGTATCCGAAGAGCGGGCAGCAAAACCTTTCCAGCCGTCCCGGATGGCCGCATTAGTGATGTTGTTACGCATGATTTGCGATGCACTCAGGCCGCCTGCATAGAAGAAGTTGTAGCTATCATCCATTGCGTTGCCGAGCAGTGTATCCCCGCTGACGCGGCTGCCGAATACGCGCGTTGCCAGCGCATGCCAGGTCGTACCGCCAATGCGTACGTCAGCTCCGATCAGGTTTTTGACGACGGCAGCCGCCTGCTGGCAGGTGATGAACTGCCGGCCGCTGCCAGTATCCTGGTACAGACCGCGCAGCGGACTCGGGTTATTCGTAATCAGCGTCAGCGGATCGGTGCTGTTCAGCAACTGCGACACGGTGTACTTGTTATTCAGCAGGATATCGCCCACCACGCAATTTTCCACGTAGTCGGTAAGCATTCCGGCCAGTTGCGGATTCTGTGACCGGAAGTCCGTAGACTGCGCAACAATTTGTGAACCGAAAAGCATGCCAGACTTCGTATAGGTCAGCGAGTCCGGCCGCGAGAAGCTGTACTCATAAAGCTGCGCCACCCCGAACTGCACGGACGTGGTCAGGCCGGCGATGAAGGCCAGGCCGGCCGGCACGTTATCGACCTGATAAACTGCCGCCGGGTCTGTAACATCAAGTATCTGTATGCTGCGCTTCGGAACGAGCAGCACCGAGGTGATGACAAAAAAGATGGCCAGCCAGCTGGCAAACACCATCGGATTACGCGATTTGATAAAACTGAAGATCACGCCCAGTACGCCGAAGAGTCCGGCGATACGTTTTAATGTGTCATAAGTGTCGCTGCCGATGACGGTGACGACGCCGTTAAACACCTGCCGCCACATATCACCGCCGTAGATGGTCCAGACCTCAGTCATTGCCCGTTCCCCACTGATAGTTGCCCTGATAGGACGTCGAGATAATGGTCGATACCTGCTGCTGCAGGTACTGCATATTGCGATCGATGCCGTCCAGTGCGTTCTGGTCGGCGGTGCTCTGCAACTTCATCTGTGCCAGCAGCGAGGTAGCAGCCAGCACGTTGTTACGAAGTTCGCCGGCCGCCTGCTCGGGGAAGTTTTTACCAGCCAGTGACTGGCTCGCCTGCTTTACCAGCTCCTGCAGGTACTGAATCATCATGTCCTGCGCAATAAAGTCGGCGACTTGTATCAGGTAGGTAGGGCTCATTCCCATGCTGCGTGAGTTAGTCAGGTATTTCAGCACCGGCACAGAGGTGGTATTAATGAAGCCCTTCTCTCTGTCAGACAGGCCAGTGTCAGCGGTGAGCTTGCTGTCGATGGAAATCATCAGGTTTCTTACCTGCGTTACCAGTGCCACATCACTGCTGATCGTGACGCTGGCCACTGTCGGCCCGAGGCACAGGTCCTGTTCGTCACAGCCGTACATTTTCGCGGTGCCGCCGCGCATCAGCACGGTAATAATGTCGCGATTATCAACGAGAGGAGTCAGAACGGTGACCTGCCCTGCTTTGTTAAAAATGATGGAACCCACCACGCTCATCACCAGTTCCTTCAGCTGGCGGTTACCATCAAACAGATGGTTACGGCCCAGTGCGTCCCAGATGAGGTTCTTATTTTTCAGCACCTGGTCCTTCATGTTGTCGGAAGCCCGGCCAGTGACGCTGTCACCCTGACCGCCCACGGTGCAACCCTGACGCGACGCGGCCCAGTCGGAAAAGATGTTGCTCTCACCCGCAATGTCCTGACAAATTTTCTGGTTCGAAACCTGAGACACCGGCCATAGGCCGCCGATGATACCCTGCGCTGCCTGACAGGAGCTCATGTTGGCGGAGTTCACGTCCGAGGCGAGTTTCTGCAAAAAGTCTTTGGCCTGCTTGAGTTCCGGCACCATCGTCTGCAGTGCTAGATCAAAGGCGTAGCCCGCCGCATTACTCATGATCTGCTTCACGAATCGCTGCAGTTCCGCGCCGTTGATATAGGAAAAAGCCCCCAGATAGGAGTCAATGCCGCCGCAGCCAGCGTTGAGTGACGGTACCTGCATCGAGATTAGCTGCACCTGTTTGACCGGGTTACGCAGATAGATGGAGCCGCCGGTAACGTAGCCTGCAGCCTGACCTTGCCATGCCTGCGCCTTTGAGACGTTGCCGTCAAAGCCGAGGCTGCCAAAGTAGCCGTTCAGGTCACCCTGCACATCGGCAAAAGCCGGCACGTTCAGTGTAAGGGCAGCCAGAGCGCCTGTGAGGAACTGACGCAGATTCATGGTGTTTTCCCCGTCTGTAAATGTGAACGTTCTGTCATTGAAAACTCCGGTCAGCCATAAATCCGTGCCGACGCAGTGTGATGCTGGTCAGTACGCCGCAACCTAAGCCACCGGCAAGGGAAAGCAGGAACAGCAGCGGATAAAGCTGAAGACCGCTGAGGACCAGCGCATCAGAACCGTAAGTCATGCCGATTATCGGGCCAGCAAGGTCGCAGGCGAGCCAGGCATAAATTCCGGCAGCAGCCAGCAGCGAGGCGCAGACAAGCAGCAGCGCAGTCTCAAGTCGCGAGAGCGTTAAAGGTTTTTCAGTCATGGGTATTCCGTGAGCGGCACAGCCGCCTGAATTATTGTGGGGTCAGTGAGGCGCTGCTGGGTACCGGACCCAGCGTATCCGGCGGGAGGTTGTCGATATCGGCTTCGATCATCTGCGCCAGGCGCTGGCTCATCGTTCCCATATCCGTTTCCCCCTGAAACAGCGGGTAGGCCACGTTGGTGTTCACGTTGACCATAAAGGTGGTCGGCGTGGCGATGGGCAGGCCGTTACCGAAGAACGTCAGAATTTCACCGGCAATCGGCTCATTCGGTCCCGCCTTACGCGGGATAAGCGCCACCGGAAAAGCCGCATCCCCGTAGCCGTCAAGGCTGTAGGGATACACCTTTATTCCCGCCTCATCCGCCCAGGCCTTCAGCAGCGGGTCGAACTTCGCGCTGTACTGACAGCCGCGCTGCATAAAAACCACCACCGCATAGTCGTTCAGGTTTACCTGACGCCCGTCGGTAAGGGTCATCATTCTGGGCGGCTTTGCAGGTGCCGCACGCACCATGCGCGTTCCGGGCAGTCCGAAATCCGGCAGCTGCGCACCGCGCTGCCCCTTCGCCTGCTCCAGCGCAGCAATGTCCGAGGCCACAGACGCCTGTGCGAATACAGGCAGCGTCAGCAGTATCGTCACCAGCACATTAAGCCTCATGATGGCCTCCCCGGCTGCGGCGCGACCTTCGCCAGGCTACCAGCTCCGCGATGAGGCCCAGCGTAACCAGAATCAGACAGGCTACTGAAACGCCGGCAAGCACGTCATAGGTGAAGCTGACTGACCATGCCAGCAGCTGGCGCAGGCAGTTAAAAATGATGCCTGCCATAAACAGGAGGATGATAAGAGGTAAGCGGTTCATAAACGGACTCCCTGAGCGTGGCGGCGCAGGGCCCGCACCGCCACGCCGGCAATAATGGAAAATAGTACGCCGCTAAAGTAAAGGCCGCGCAGCGTACTGTTGGTCTCTGTTGCCCATGCCTCACGGCTCTCTGCCGCCTTCACACACGCGACGGGCGGGGGTGCAGGCTTAATTTCTCTGCTGACCGATGCGGTCTTATCCCGCGACGTATCAGGAACCGACTGCCCGGCCTCCCTCAAAACCCGTGAGGTGCAACTCCACACCTGCCCCGCCGGGGCATCGCGCATCAGCCTTTCGGCCTCGTTCACAATGATCTGCCCGGCACCACCGGCACCGTGTGCACTGAGCAGGAACAGCAGAAAGAACAGCAGCGCCGGATGGATAACGAGCGTCTGCAGCAGGAGGTTTTGTACCAGCCGCGCAGCGCGCAGCCGCCCGTGCCAGACAGGTGAGAGTGTCAGCATAATCAGGTCCTCAGAAGTTAGGCTTAAAGCCGGTGGCCACGTTAAGAAAGCGCTTCGCCAGGTCGTCCTGCGTCATAAAACCGTAGGCGAGCGGACGGAAGCTTTTTGACTTCGGGTCAACCAGGAACAGCGCCGGATAGTGGCTGATCCCCATGCGCACGCTCTGACCGGCGTCCGGCCGACTGTCGGGCACCTGCGGCGACACCGTGCCGTCCACGCTCACCGGGATAAGCGAGATGTGACGCAGGCGGGCAAAGTCCGCCACCACGCCGGCCATCTGAGCATCAATCGGGTCGCTGCCACGGTAGAAGTAGAAAAGGCCGTACTCACCTGAGAGCTTACTTATCGCCGCGGTCTGCTCGGCCTGATCCCGGGCCTGCTGCAGCGGCGCAGTGCTGTTGTAGTGCGGGTGATCAAGGTTGTAGTCGAGGTCCGGATGATCGAGCTGCGCAACGGCGAACGACTGGCTGAACATCGAGGCGCGGTCGGTCCAGAACTTCTGCCAGCGCAGAAAGGTGGCGGTGTTCTCGGCTGACGGATGAAGGATGGCGTTATTCAGCGCCTCCTTTGTATATCCTTTCAGAACGTCCGCCTGCTCTGACGGTGACAATCTGCTGAAGTCCGGGACCTGCGGTGCAGGCTGCGGTTTCGGCGCGGGCGGGTCCGGCTTTTTCTTCGGCTCGTTGTACCAGTGCCAGCCGGTAAACGGGTCGGCCGGCGTCACCACCGCGTCAGCGGGCGGCGCATCGTCCGCCACGGCCTGGCCCGTGCACGCCACCATCAACAGGGCAATCAGCAGTGGTTTCATTTTTTACCTCCTGTCTGCGCGTTAACCTGCGCGGCAATGCGGTCCTTAGCCTGCTGAACCATCGTCGCTGAGTCAGGGATTTTCTGGTTGGCCATCAGGTCGCTGTAGAAGTCCTGGAAGTTAATCAGATCAAAGTTAATGGCCTGCAGTTCAGGAACCGTGATGCCACGACAGTTCGGGGAGTCTCCGCTGCCAAAGCTGACGTGCAGCTGATCGCGGCGGCCCTGCTCCTGAATGATGCGGGCAAGTTTGCCGCCGAACACGCAGTAAGCCTGCTTCTTCTGTACGCACACCCCAAGCACAGCCTTATTGCAGGCTTCACCGACCAGAACCGTGACCTTTTTAGCTTTCGCCTTGCCGATAGCCATTTCGTCACTGTTGCAGTTGGCCAGCCCCGAGCTGTTTCCCCAGCCGGTATCAACGCAGCAGTTTGAGAAGCCCGCCATCGCCTTGCGGCAGTAGAGCGCCTGTCCGGTAAAGGCCTTGATATCTATCTGATCGCCGTTTTTAACGTCATCACCGGCGGAGGCCAGACCGGCAAGTTTGGCCACGGCGGTATCAAAGCCGCTATCGCCGGCACCGTCAGTGCCGTCACAATCGCCGCTCTGACAAAGATATTGTCCGCCGCACAGCAGTCCCTGAGAGGTGAAAGTGGTCTGACACTGGTATGTATCCTGCTCATGCATGCACGTTCCGCCTTCAGCCTCGGTACAGCCGCGTGCAGCGATAGTGCAGTTTCTGTCAGACATCAGCTGGGCGCAGTTACCGGTGGAATTAACAGGCACGATGTAGCTGTCCTGGTACTGCCAGCAGCCCTGCGTCTGGGTAAAGGTCTGGCCGTCAGAGGTAACCGAGCGGGTGCCGCCCGGATCGGTGCAGACACTGCCGGTGCTGGCGGTAGCCTGGGATTTGTCAAAGCTGCAGCTTTCAGACCATGTTGTGTCGGCCTTTTTATCGGAAACCGTCACGTTAAACGTCACGTCGAGGTGGAACAGGGTAGTGCCGTCATTAATGTACTTAATAAGCGTATTGATGGTGGCATCAATACGTGAGCCATCAGGGGTAATCACGGCAGAGTAAACCTGACCTGCATTAACCTGCAGCCCCGCGATACCCAGGTTGTCCGCTGCCTTCTTACCGTAACGGAGCGTAACGTTATTGTTTAGAATCGACGTGACGTAATTAACCCCGGCGGTATAGGACGGGGCCGGCGTGTAAACAAGCTGCGTGGTGCCGCTGACGAGCGTAGCCGTTTCAGGGAACGTGAAATCCACTATTACCTGTTTGCCCGAGCGGCGTGCGTTTTTGAGCAGCATATTCATCGTCCGGGTTTCCGTATGGCTTGAGCCCGTGACGATAACGCTGCCGGTTCGGGCACAGGTCTGGACCTGCGCTACGTCCCTGTCGCACGTGAAGTTTTCGAATACCGACTTTGAAACAACTTTCGTGGTGCACTGGCTGTTGATACCGTCCACGATAGAGCCGCTGTTGGCTTCTGCGTTCTTGCCGTTCTGGATAAAGTCAGCGCTGGGATCGATGGTTACAGGCGGGTTCTTCGTTGAAGAATCCGTGACTGCCTGTCCCGCTTCGTTACTTCCGATCTGGGTCTGCCCTTTATCCGCTATGCCACCGTCGCCACCCTGTACGCCGCCGTAATAGCCGCCCTGCGGGGGATTGGCTGTGTAGCCCGGAATGACTGACGCCGGGTCAGTCCCCTTCGCGGCAGAGGTTCCCTGTCCCTTATTCGATCCGGCATACCCTGCACCCGCGTTGTAAGCGTCGCTTACCGCATCTGCGAATGCGCCGGACGCCATCAGACATAAAGAAAGCAGCAGGGCACGCTTCATTTCGCACCCTCCGCGTCCTGCAGTAGCTGCGCAGCCGTACTGCCACAGTCGCCGCGCTGCTTAATTTCTTCGAGCGCCTGCTTCACTGGCAGGCTGCCGTAGATCACATCAGACTGACTGCCACAGGTGACGACCAGCGCCGGCACGGCCTTTATGTTGTACTTCTCGTACAGGGTCGGGTCGATCTGCACCCCTGCCTGCTTATCTTTTTTGGACAGTTCAAACATCATCTCAGCCGTCTGACGGAAGTCGTTGTTCAGCAGGCCGCGCAGCGTGGCAGGTATGCCGAAGCGGCGTGCGTCCGCAAGCATCGGCAGCAGCCCTTCCTCCGGGATGCCCAGACTGACGAAGTAAACGGCCCGCGGCGTAGGGCGCGCGGCGCTGTTCTGATCCGCCTGTGCGGCGGCAATTTCATTCTGCAGTTGCGAGACTCGTCCCTGCTGCGCATCCGGCAGCGTGATATTCATGCCCTTCAGCTGGCTTTTGAACAGTTCCAGGTCGCGCTGCTGCTGTTTCATGTACGCCATGTCATTGCCTGACACGACCGGCTGCTCAGCGGCATTCGCCATTTCTGTGCACAGCAGCGCGGCGCCCGCGAGCAGCGCCGTAATCAGAGGTTGTTTCATGGTGAGTCCTTACAGATAAACGCAGTTACGCTTTCGCCACATGAGGTAGCCGAAGTTCTTTTTCGTCGCTGGTGAGTTGTGTACAGAGCCCCAGAGCTGGGTCGTTGTGCCGAACGGATGACAGTCGTTTGGTTCGGGGTACATATTCACCATCTGATAACGCCAGCGTGATTTCGGGATGATCGGGGACGGATACTGATAGCAGACCGCCACGTCCGCCCCGACCGTCTCCATCACCAGTCCCTCCCGGTGCAGCTTGAAGGCCATGCGCTCGCTGACCAGCAGCGAGGCTTCCAGCGGTGAAAACTCATTACTGGTGAAGCCCGTAAACGGATACATCGAACCCTGTGCGCCGGCGCACCAGAACAGCGGGTCCAGCGGCACGCCCGCCGTGGAGGCAATCGAGTCAGCTGCACAGGCGCCCTGAGCCAGCAGGTTGTTGAAAAGCGCCACTTCCGGATTCAGGATCATGGCCAGCGTGCTGTCGTTCCACAGCGGGTCGACCTCAGACAGATACGCGATGTCCATGTCACCGGTCTGCATGCAACCCGTACTGGTGATGATGTTGAGCCAGTAAATCAGCGGATATTTGTACCAGTGCACGTGATAGAAGCTGCCGGGTGTGGGTGAGTCGCTCTGCCCGCCGCGTCCGGCACCGGTGCGGCCGAGGTTAATTTTGAAGCCGCCCATGTTCACCATGACGCCGGGCTCGCGCGTCACGTCGGTCAGCGCCAGCGGCTCCCAGAAGCCGATGGCCAGACCCAGCCGGTAAAAAATACCGTACGGGCACATCTGAATCGGCGAGGCAGGGTTCGGAGTATCGGGGTGCGCGCCTGATGCCAGCTGGATGCTGCCCAGCGACATCGGGAACAGGCACTTCCAGCAGACGTCGCTGATGGGGTTTACCCAGCGCCCGTCGCCGGCGTTGCTGGTCGCTGCCATGACAGGATTTGCCATGATCCCAGCCGTGAGCAGGCACATGATGAGAAGGAAACGTTTCATGAGCCTCTGACCTCTGTTTTGCTGCGGAGCCAGACGCAGACCGGGCCGTCATCCGTGTCATGAATGCTGCCGGTAAACCAGCCATCGCCTGCAGGTGCGGACAGCTGCCACTGACTGCAGTTACCGGTTCTCCGGAAGGCCTGCATCATCCAGTCCGGCGCGTCGTTTTCCATCCAGGTAAAGGCGGCTGCCAGGTTATGTGCGGAAAGCCAGGCCTCAAACTCGCCGGGCTGCGGATATTCATTGCCGTCAGCGGGCACAAAAAATTCAGGATGCGTCCAGCCGCCCCAGCGATCGCGCACGACCGGCTGAGCCGATATTTCAGCAGGGTGTGTCATAGGGTGAGATTCCGTAATGACGGCAGCGGAACTGCCGGAGTCAGACGTTAATCAGGCCTGCCTGCGGGGGGCAGACTGAGGCGTACCGCAGCAGCGCGAGGAACGAACAGTCTGCGCACTGCGGGCAGAAAAGGCATTCAGGTGGCCATAGCCACCCGGGGAGGATTTACTTCACCGCGCGGCACAGTCTGCCGGCAACATCGTCGAGTTCGCGGTCATAACTGGCACGCTCAGCCGCACTCAGAAAGCCCTGCTGCTTTACGTAGCCGTCAGCATCTTTTCTGACGCGGCCAGCCTGTTGCCATAGCTGTTCAGACTGCGCTTCCGTCAGGTGACGCGCTTTGCGGGCATTACCGATATCGGCCTGCAGCACGTTAATGCGTACCGATATGTGCGCCTGAAGCGGGTCTTTAATACTGCCTGTTTCCCCCTTCACGTCATGCTGAGCCTTTATATCGCATGACGGCCACTCCTGCGTAAATGACGAAGCGGCTGTGGCATGGCCGGCAGCCAGCAGCAGAAATCCTAACGTCAGCGTTCTCATTGCCTGTGTCCCTTAAAGTGATTATTCACGCGCAGAATTATAGACCAGCCGCTGTCAGCTACAGATCCGTACCATTATCCGCGGTATGACCGTCACGCCTGACAACGTACCAGCCAGCTGCCTCGGCTCCCCGCTGACAGCAATCTGTCCAGCTGCCGGTGTAGTCATCCTCTTCGGCATCCCGCAGCATCGCCTTTGCAGCTTCGTCGCTCTGGCGCGGGTTCAGGTAGCGGGAACGCGCTTTTACGATGGCGATACCCACGCGGGTCCGCACTGCATAGGGCAGCAGAACCTTTGACTGCGGCTCAGCACGAAGCGCAAAGCCTTCAGCCTCCAGCGCGCCGCCAAATGCCGCCAGCATGAACTGCCAGTAATGGCAGTTCGCCTCAGCAGCTGCAAGTTCGGCCATCTCGCGACTGCCAAACGGTGCCGGAGATGATAAGCCGAAAGCCACGTGCATCGGGTCCGGACTCTCGGGAGTCATTCTCCTGCCAACCCTGACCATAACGATGGCCAGCGCTATGAGAACAATGAAACCACCCACGGCCGGCAGGCCTGCCGTAAACGCGCTTATGCTCTCGGGTGCCAGTGAGATTTCGGCACGACAGGCAGGCGGGACAGGATCAATCCATACCGGTTGCATCACCGGCTCCGCGTGCAGCTGAACGGGTGCGGCCTCGGATGACGACGTAGAATGCTGCCAGTCATTTACCAGTCTCTGCACAAGATCATACGGCGTGTTATCACTCATTTCAGTGCCACCTCCTCTACCCGGAGCATCCTGTCCGCGCGCGTGATGCGCACCGGCGTATGCTCAAAGCCGAATTTCGTTGTTAACGTGCCGTACTGGTCGAAGTACACCGGCTCGTCCAGCGCGAGGCTGCTGTCGTGCACGTTGCCCTTCACCAGGATGACCTTAAAGTTCTGCAGCCCTGCGAGCTGCGGCTTCAGCCACGCCATCTGCTGCAGATTGTCACCGTCAACGAAGTACAGCGTCTCGCTGAAGGCGACCTTGTCCAGCGGATTAACCTTGTCGCCCGCCCGGGCGATGACGTTGCCGCGCATGTCGCGGATGGTTTCCCGCACCGTAAAGGTCGGGTCATAAAGGAACGCGCGGTCCGTTTTCGCCGGCGTCAGCCCGGCCACCGGTGCCGGACGTACGGCGTGAGCTTTCACCCTGGCCTCCGCCTCGCGCTGCAGGCGGTCCATTTCGCCGCTGTCCTCCATACCCTGCAGGCGCTGCCCGATAAACGTCAGCAGATCCGGCTCGGCAATCGGGAACAGGTGGCCGATAGTACCGAGCTCTTTCGCCTGCACGGGCTGAGTAACCACTGTGGCGAGCAGAAAAACCGCTGTAGCGAGTAGCTTCATCGCGTCTCCTGCATCTGACGGGCAATGTCAGCCTGAATGACCGGGGTAATGTCGGTGACGCCCGCAACCACCGCCCCCTTCACCAGGATGACGCCGCCGTGCGCGGCCTGCCAGTCAGACAGGCTGGCGTCCAGCGCGGCGCCAAAGCGCTTTGTCAGTGACTCCAGCGCCCCCTTTTCCACCGGCTGCTGCGCCGTCTGTTGCCGGAAGGTGTCGATGGTGCCTTTCATGTCGAACACCACGTAATCGGGCTGTACGGCCTTAGCAACCAGCGCACTGACGCCGGCGCTGAACGCAATGACCAGCGCGGCGAACGCTGCCAGCCGGGCACCGCGGCTGCGCATCAGCCGCGCTGACGCGGTCACGCGAGCGCCGTCACTCACCCCTGCGTTATCCTCGTTTTCTATGGCCACCTGCTGAGGCGGCTGTCTTTCTTCCTGCATCGTTTAATCCTCTTTTAAGCAGTGGTCAGGCCTGCCCAGCGCTCCAGTTCCTGCATCTCGGCCTGGTACATGTGAGGCTCGCAGGCCAGCAGGTATGCGGCCTCTTCGCTGGTCGCCCCGGCCTTCTGCGCCTCCGTCATGTACTGATAGTCTTCGCCGCGGGTGCTGAACATGGCGCGCGTGACCGGGTCAACAAAGACGCGATGGAACGAACTGTTTTCACCCGTTGAGATCATCACCGAGCTGAAGCCGGTATCGCGCGCGGGCTGGAAGCCGCGGATAACCTGCGTTTCAACTTCGCTGAACTGATCCGGGTTGGAATTAAGATAGGTTTTGAATGCTTTCGCATCCTGCAGCAGGGTCACTTTGGTGCCCGAACAGTCCCATGCCGCAGCGGCAGCCGGCGGTGCTGCTTGGTCTTTGGTGCCGGTAAAGTCCTTGATGCCCTGCGTAATGGTGATGAATGCCCCGCGGTGGCGGCGCACCGTACGGTACCCGGTTTCGATAAAACGGGCCGCGTGCGGATTAGAGCCGCTGAACAGGCGCCAGGCCTCATCAATAATGGCGACCTTTTTGAGGCTGCGCGGCGAGTGATACATCTTTTCCTGAATTGCCAGGATCAGCGAGTACAGGATTGCAGAGAGCAGGTGAGGCTGGTTCTCCAGGCTCAGCAGCTCCAGTACGGCAAAGCGCGTGTCGCCGTCGAGCGTCGGCTTATCCGAGTTGAAGTAGTCGCCGTTAGCTCCCCACGTACACCAGCGGTCCAGCAGCAGCACCAGTTCGTTGATGCGGTTCATGATGGTCGGCTGCTGGCCATATTCCTCTTTCACCGCCGCCGACTTCATGTACAGCACTACGTCATCAATACGTGCTGTGTTTTGCTTCGCCTCATAAGCCGCCACCACACCTTTGAGCAGGATGGTTTCGCTGACCTTATCCAGCGCTTCATTAGGGCTCGCCAGAACGGTCAGCAGGCCCTGAATACCCTCGGCGGACTCTTTAATGTCCCGCACGTTGGCGAACGGGTTAAAACGCAGCGTCGCACCGTCCAGGTAAGCGCCGCCCGCCTGCCGGCAGAAGTTCTTATAGCTGCCTCCCATGTCGATAACCCAGCCGAAGCCGCCGGCGTTCAGCACCTGTCGCAGGATTTCCTGTATAAAGAAGCTCTTTCCCGCCCCAGTGGTGCCGGTCACCGCGATGTTAAAGTTGGTGGACCCGTTGCTTTCGCTGAACATGTCAAAAAAGGCCAGCGCGTTGCGATAGGTCGGCAGCGGGCTGCCCGATGCTGCCATCTGACGCTCGGCCACGACCGGCATCAGGTTGACGGCGTTAAAACTCTTGCAGCGCAGGGTGGCGTTCATGTGCTTCATGTCGTCCCACAGCCCCTCCTGCATCACGAACGGCAGCGAGGTCATCCAGTTGCGCAGCTGCTGATAGCGGGGTGCGGACATTTCGAGGTCATTTTTTCGGAACACGTTAATAGCGGAGAGTTCACAGCGCTGCTGTTCGCTGTCACTGTCGGGCGTGAACAGCGTCAGGTTGAGGTTAAAGCTGCACATGGCGATTTCGTTGCTGGCAAGCCCCATGCGCAGGTCGCGCCACTCCTCATAGGTGCGCTGCGTGTTGGGGAACAGCTTGCCGTAGGAGGAGTTGGCCTTCTTGCCCATATCCTGCTCTTTGCGGAACGCCTCATTCTGGCAGCTTACCTGATCCTCAACGCAGATGGTCCAGCTCAGCAGGAACGGACAGGGAATGCCCAGGTCAGGAAAGCGCATGTTCTGCAGGTTGTCAGCTGCCTGCCAGAGTGCGAACCGTTTCGGCACCTTAGTCAGCTGCATGTTCACGATGCGCGTGCTGACCACCGCGTTGTCGCTGCTGTCGCTGACCGCCCGGTCACTGTGCTGACGGGCTGTGGTCAGCTTCAGGTGATCCGGATGAACCTCCATTTCGGTACTGGTGTCCACGCACTGGCGGTGCAGCTCCTGCTCCGGGTTCCAGTGCTCGCTGCCGACACTAACCTGCCCCGGCCGGTAGTTCAGCTGCTCGCGGATGACGGACAAAAACTCCGTCGGTCCCACGCGGCGCGTGTCCATGTGGGCGGCCAGCATTGAGACGCGAAGCGTTTCGCGCACCTGCGTCACCGCGTCCATCGACCTGATGCCGCCGGTGCCGGGGTGTGCATACACCAGGAAAACGCGGTAGTTACGCAGATAGAGCGGGTACTCACGCTCGTTGGCCAGCCCTTTCAGCGCCGAGCGCTCCCAGAAGGCTTTGGTAATGGCGTTCAGGCGCGGTGCCATGTCACCCTTCCACATGTCGCGGCTCAGCCCGTTTTCCAGCATGTCGCCCACGCACTTGCTGGCCACCATCAGCACCGTGACCGGCGTTTTACGGGGCAGCTTTTTACGCAGCAGGTCGTCGAGCGCCTGTACCACCTGCTGATTCGCGCCGGCGAGCGGTGCCACCTCCAGAATAAAGCCGACCGAGCGGCTGTTAATGAAGAGTTCGGACTTTTCATCAAACTCACGCCACGGCAGCAGGCTGGTCAGCGACGGGTAGCTGAAGCTCTCCTGCAGCGTCTGGCGCGCCATCCTGGCACCGCCCTCATCCCGGCTGCTGCTGAAGATGCCGGTGAGGTGATCGATAACGTTATTGATCATGCAGACCTCCGGCGCGCTCTCTTTTAAGCGCGGCCTTTATCAGGGTATGGAAGTGCGCGGATTTTCCGGCGCCAGGCGTACTGTGCGTAAAGACGTGTCCATAAGGGGGCACATCCACGAACATCAGTCCGGGCCTGACCCGGTGATGCAGTGCAGCTGCAGACGATGCGGGCGCCCGCTGTTCACAGGCACTGCTGAATGAAAAACGCTTTTTCATTACTCCCCCTCGCTGATTACGCGGAAATCTTCGTCCCAGCGGGACTTCTGCTTCACGAACTCCACCACGGCGGGCTGATGAAAGCTGTCCTGCTCGTCCACCCAGGGCGCAATCCACAGGCGCTGTGTAGCGTCCGGGATGCGGCGGGCATCCACCTGTCCCGGTCCGCTGTAGTCACCCGGGACCACAGGACCTGTGGCACCGGTACGGACCGGTAACGTGGATGCCCGCAGGTTGTCTGTGGTCGCGCTCTGCCCTTTAACCAGACACACGGTAGTCGTTGCCGTGCTTAACGGGCGGTAAGGGCTGACAGCGGGCTTCGTGTTGCCAGGCGTCGCCAGCGCCTCAGAGACAGGCTTTGGGCCGGCCTCCTTAGCTGCCGTCAGGTCGTCCAGGCTCTGATGCTTCGATGCAAGCCTGCTGGCATCGGACATCGACAGGCACTGGTCGGTCGCGGTCTTGTTACAGTCAAAATCAGAGTTCATGCCGGCGCAGCCGGTCAGCGCCGCGCATAGCAGTGCGCACGCAAAGAGTTTCTGCATGGTGGGGTCCTCAGTGGCGGCCGGGCCGCGATAAGTCAGGGAGATAAAAGGTGCGAGCTAATCGGGTGGTGCGGGTTGCCCTGGTGAAGGCACTAAAACAGGTTGGTTCAGCTAGTATGTTTACCTTTCATAAAGGTGTTAACCATCTGCCAGTCCTTAAACTCATCTTCGCTCATGACGCGATCGCGGCAGGCTGCGGTTATGTTTTTTACCGGCGCTTTTGTTTGCGACCAGATATCAGCATGTAGCATGCCGGGTGAAACCTGACGAATGACGTCAGCGATGTATGTCGCAAGCTGCTCAATTGTGATGTCTGTGAATGCGGGTATGTATCCGAAATTCTCTGCCAGCGGGCGTATTGCCGCATCCGGAATCGGTCGGGTGTTAAACCTTTCAAGCCGGAACAGCATATTGCCGCTGGATTGCCGCCCGTCTTTAATCCGGATTAGCAGCGAGTCCGGAACAGGAGTGGTTTCATCGTGGACCATTATTATCCTCGTTAAAAATCAGGTTTTGTTTAGAAAGGTGCGCATGGAGCCGCAGGGTGCCCTGGTGAAGGCGAAAGTATTGTTTGTAGTGTTGTGCGATAGCAGTCCCAGCCGGCAGCATAGGCTCCGAACTGTCTTCTTATTAAAGGTGGACTGTCAGCGGGATACGTGGAAGCTGATTTACCGGGTTTCCACACGCGGCTGGCTGACGGCTAGCAGACGCTGATCCACCCATCCATCTGCCTTGCAGGTCGCTACTGCCGAAACCGTGTGTTCCGGAGTCCAGTTAAGTACGGCAGCGTTATTTTCATGCACACTTTTTATGTCACCAAGTTCACAGTCGGGTAGCAGCACTTTGCCGTGACGAACGGCCGCAATCACAATCTTCGCAGACTGGCCATTTGTAAAGGTTGCCGGAACTGACCACTGAAAACTGACGTCAGACTGCTCAGTAACAGGTTGTGGGTTTTCACTGTTTTCCTCGCGGAGCCTATTGTTAATCCATTCACGATCACTGGATGACAGGTCATGCTGACTCAGTAACCAGATCAGTCCTGCCGTACCCAGCCAGCCTGGTCCGCTGGCTTCCTTTTCCCTGATGATGGTCTGAAGCTGAGGAGAAGGTTGTGGGCCGCTGCGGTTTTGCAAAGACTGAGGTGCTGAAGGTGAAAGTTTTGCTCCAGGTGACCTGCTGTCAGTTCTGCCCGTTGCCGTACTGCTTCCGGCTGCGGGCGTGAAGCTCTTATAAACAGGTGTACTGCCTGTGAAGGAGTTCCGGTAAGCCGGGCTGCGAGCGGCATAACCTGCTGACGATTTAAACGATGATCGGGAAGAGGAATTGCCCGCCATAACCGGCAATGACTGCAAAAAGCAAAGCGCAATAAGCGCTCCTTTCAGAAGATATTTCATTTCGCCTCCCAGCTGGCCTGCCCGTTCACGGTGATAATGCTTCGGTCCTGCGCGAGAGACTGAATGCGTAATATCTGCCTCGGACTTAGTGAAGCAGAATCATCATATGGCGCCTGGCTGCTGTCACAGTCTCCGGTACAGCGAAGCCGCCACAGCAGTGCGCTGGCCTCATCATGCTGCTCACTGTAAAGACGGCTCAGACTGGCTGGCGCCTGTGTGTCATCTGCAAGCCACGCCCGGGCAAAAAAAGCGGCCGCGCGGACACTATCTCTTTGCACCCACTTACCGCGTTCCAGTACATGAGCCGCGGTTGCAAGTATCTCTGCTGATGCGCGGTCACCCGATGAATGATCGGCAACGGTAATGAGCTCTGCAGCAAATGCTGGCATCCGGGATCTTAGTTCGGCCGGTGGCTCATCCCGCATAAACAGATCGGTTAAAGCCGCATAAGAGTGCTGGTCTAACGCTTTGCGATAGAGCGAAAACGAGAGGTTGCGGTAGTCAGTTTTAAGTTTTCCAGAACAGGATGGTAAAACCTGTTTTTCCGGACAGGCCTTTTCGCCTTCAGCATTCAGTTGCTGCCAGGCCTGCCACGGATCAGGATTCTGCAGGGCTTTGGTCCGTGTGGCGTCGAACTCTGCTTTTTGATTGTCACAGGCCGACAGCAGCATGACTGACAGCAGCATAATCATCTTTTTAACTTTATCTGTTACCACAACTCTTCTCCTGATGATGTGTGGGCTGACAGGAATACCGGAGAGCAGGCTGAATATGGTCAGGCGCAGTCCTCTCATCTGTTTAAATCTTCAGGCCCGGGACTATCAGAAGCCAGACGCTGACGAACCGACTCGATTTCGGTCAGCATTGCGGCCAGATGGCAGCTGCTCGCCTGTGCCTGCCAGGCGCGCCGGTAACGAAGCCGCAGCGCACAGAGCCGGATATGCTGCTCACGCTGTCTGTGTTTAGTCATCTTCACTTACCCCTTCTTCAGGCTGACGTTCAGTAAAGGCAAAATCACGCCGGGCGGGTTTAAACACGGCCCCGGTCTCTTTTTTAAGCCAGAGCTCGAGTACGGGTACCTCAATAAAACCGGCCTCCTTAACTGCCAGCTGCAGCTCGTGCCAGGCAGGAAGGTCAAGAGGCGTGTACGCCTCAAGCATGATGGCAAGCAGGTCCTGCCAGTTAAGCGGCTCCCGCAGGCGTCTGATAACCGCCGCTGCAGCAACGAATACGGGTATAACCAGTGCCGCGCCCGCCCACTCTGAGCCTGCTGCGTATTCACGCCAGAGCAAAGCAAACGCCAGACCGGCAAGCACGCAGGTCGCCAGCGTGCCGCCATACGGCAGATGGCGCCCCTTCCAGCAGGCCACCAGGTATCGTATCTGCGCCAGTTTCCGGCGACGTTTCTTCCAGGCTGTTAGCATCATGCGACTGGCCCCTTTTCAGAATCTGAGATTAAGCAGGGTTAAGAGCAGCGTAAAAAAGTACGCGATACCGGTGGTTAAGCCTGCAAAGAATAAGATGTCTTTTGGGCTGGGGACTGGCATCGCCCAGAACCATACCCCCCAGACAAGATAAAATGCCGCCAGTATCAGCCAGCACGCTGCCATCACCCAAAAGGTCACGCCCGCTAAATCCCTGAAAAGGTACGCCAGCAGAATAATAACGGGAGACGTTAACAGGGCCAGCCGCCAGACCTGCCAGCCCGGAAAGCCCGGGAAACCGGTCAGTCCCTCACGCATCGTCAGACCGGACAGGATGAAGTTAGTCGCCAGCATGACTGCAATCAGAACCACATAAAGGTGAACTCTGTTATCCGGATGACGACAGCGTTTAATAAGTGCCTTCATGCTGCCACCGGCCCGTGAGTTGACGTCCTACGAAACTGAATGTTTTGAGACCTGACCTTTTTGAGATCGAGCTCAACCAGTCTTCCCATAAGGTTCAGGAGAAGCATTGCGCGCTTTGCGCCCTGCGGCTCATGCCAGATAGCTTGCATGTTTTCAAACGTGCCATTTGTTATCAGAACTGTATCGCCATGCTCAGGGGCCTGCATGTCCGCCTGCGCGGCCGAATCAGCTCCGCGCTTCATGCGCTCCATTTCCGCATCACCCAAGATTGCTATGCGATTGCCAAAGCTGACTATGGTTGAGACTCCGCGCGTTGCTTTAATCGTCGTTGTATGAATTTCTTCAGGATCGAATCGTGCAAACAGATAGCCAGGAAAAAGTGGCTGGGGTTTAACCGGTTTAACACTTCCCCCGGCAACAAGCTGACAGGTGAAAAGCGGAAGGTAACATTCCACCCCCTGGTTGAGCAGATGGGCTTCGGCGCGTTTTTCCTGATTAAATAACGACTTGAGTACATACCACTGTTTCATCTGTCATCTCCTTAATTAATAGTGTCGCCGAGGCGCAGCTGGCTGGCCTGACGCAGAACTTCGTCAGGATTCAGAACAGGCGCACTGCCATTACTGTTGCTGACTGCCGGTGCAGTTGCTGAGGCCTGCTGCACGGCGGCCTGCGGGGCCTCCTGCTTCGCCTTTTCAGCTTCGGCATCCTCAATCGTTTCCAGACGGAAGCCATCCTGGAACACAACGGTGACCGCGTTGCCGGCGCCGATATCAATGACCGGGTGATACTGTTCGGCGCGCTTAATCCAGTACTGGCTCAGCGTGTCAGCCGCCTTGCTGGCACCGCCACCGAAGCCCTGTTTAAAGATGTCACCGGCGCCCACCGAGGCGCTGCCACCCAGCCCGACCGTAGGTGTGGCGGCGGATTGTATTCCCTCACCGAAGCCTGACATCAGCCCGGCAGCACCGGCGTATCCGACAATTACACCATTACGCATTACCGGTTTGCCGCGAATCCCCTGTTTGCCCTGGTAAGCAACATGCCCTTTAAACGGCATATCAATGTGCTTACCGTTCTTCAGGATGCAGCTGATGTTTCTTGTACGGACTTCGCCACGTTCACTGGAGATGTCACCCCAGATTTCTCCGGTAACGCGGCACTGGTCCATGCTGTACGTTTTACCGTTTGGCATAGAGACATCTCCAACAAGCGTAATAACAACTGCGGCGGTGTTCTGTTGACCAGTCACGCTGGCATTGGCGTCAGCCCCCTCAATCATGACCGCCTCAGAAAAGGAGCCGGAGGGTATCCAGGGAAGCTTTGTTTTTTTCTCAGTAAGCGCAGCGTAGGTGAAGGTATCGCGGCTCAGACCGCCCGGACGCACCGTGCCAGCGCCGGGATAGAAGGCCTGACCCTGCGACGGGTAAAATTTCCCGCCCTGTCCGGCGGCCGGTCCGCTACCGGGATTGTTGATGCTCCACTGTGCCGGACCAGACTGCCCGGTGGAGACCGGTGCATTAACGGGAGTAGTGCCTGTCGCCGGCGAGGTGGCTGCAGGGCCATTTGCCGGCCGGCCCGCCTGCTGCGTCTGCAGCTGACTAATTGCGTCTGCCATCGTGTTCAGCTTCTTCTGCAGCTCTTCATTCTGGCTTTTCAGCGTGCCGGTAAGCATTCCGAGGTCGCGCTCAAGGCCGGCGGTCTTGTTCTGCTGCTGCTGCAGCGCGGAGGTGGCCACCCCTTCGGTAAAGGACGTGTTCACCAGGCTGCCGGTCAGGTTCGGTGCCGCTTTCGGCGCGGGCCGGTTCAGTTCGGCCTGATGGTGTGAGTACGCCCAGATGCCCCCGCCAACGGCCAGCATGACCGCGGCGGCTACGCCGGCAATCACCCACTGGCGGCGGCGCGTGGCGGTATTGATGTTGCTCATGCCCCGCCCTCCACATCAGTCGAGAAAATCATCCACACGAAGCCTTCACCGTTAGCGTAAAGCGTGCGGGTTGAGAGCATCACTGCGCGCACCCCCTTCTGCCAGAACTGCTTTTCGCTCAGTTGCCGCGTAACGTAGCCGGTGTTTTTCATGCGATAGCGCATAACCCGCAGGTGAGAGCCGACAAGCTGACGCTCCGGGGTCAGCAGCACGCCCGCAGGCGGGTTGTACGCAGGACCGCGCGAGGCCTTCACCTCGGTGTAATTCTCCGGCACCTCGCCGCTGACTATGCTGCGCGCAACGCTGACCAGCGTTTTCTGGAAGGGCTGACTCTCCTCCCATACCTTCGCGTCCGGGTTGGGCTTAAGTGGCACATCCGCCGGTATCAGGTGCAGCGTGCGGCCATTACCGGGTTTGGGTGACACGTCGATCGAAACGCCTACGCCGCCAGCCGTTTCCAGGAAGATCGTGAAGTCCTGACCGGTCTGTGGGGTAATTAGCAGCGCGCCGTCGGCGGTGTTGCTTTTCAGGTAGGCATTTTCCGGACCGGTGATGCCGGTAATCAGCTCGCCGTCGATAATGATCTTGTTAGGACTGGTATTACTCATCTGCGCCTTAAGGTGCGCATTATTCTCAAACGGGGTCCCGGCCGGGCCGGGTACGGCGGCCTGCACGGCGGCAGGCGCCAGCGCCAGCACGCCGGCAACGGCAAGGGCGGAAAGGGTCTTTTTCATCGATTCAGTCCTGTTGCGGGCGGCGTTCAGGTTGAGTCCAGGGCACCTCTGGGAAGGCCGTCAGGCGGATAAGGCCGTCCACGTAGTGCACGCTGAGCCGGTAGGCTTTACTGGCATCCGGAAGCGAAATATTCAGGTTACCGTTGGTGGTGCTCGCGCTCAGCGTGCCCTGTACAGTGATGTCACCGTTGGTGGAGTCGGTGATTTCGTCATCGATGCGGAACACGGAAGAGACGCCGTTGTTTTTGATGTACTCAGCTTCGGCGGCGAGCTGCTTTTTCATGTCGTCACGGTACTCAGCGGGAACGAAGCGCAGCAGGGCAGCGTGCTGGCTGTCCACGGTTTCAGGTGTGACGGAAAGGCGGAGATTGACGAAAGAGCGCACCAGCATGCCGTTTAAGGCCTGGTCTCCGGAGGCGGAATCGGAGATGAACGGGCGGTCAAACATCATCGGGGTGGTTAGGGTCTTCTGCTTTTTTGCAAAGTGCCACGCCAGCGCGCCGGTGACGACGTTGCTGACGGCGAGAATAAACACGAGCAGCGAAAGTGCGCACAGGGCCAGAATGATTACCCGGTTGCGCCCCTCCCGGACCTGATACTTCATAGCGTTATCCTTTTAATAAGCGCCATCCGAAGATGGCGCGCGGGTTACTGCATCCAGTGCCGGTTGCCCGAGTCGGGCACGCGGCGGAACTGCAGCCGGAGCAGCGCGGTCGGCAGGTACCAGTAAAGAAGGTTCATGAGCCACCAGGTGCCCTGCCCCTTCTTCAGGTGACGGACTAACAGCCAGAGCGTGCCTGCCACAATCAGCATTACAATGAACATGTCGCAGAGCAGACCGATGCCCGCGCACGCAAGGATGAGCACGGCCTCCTCTGTGGGGAGTCCGCCAAGGCGTTTCTGCTGATTGAGGGTTTCCGGGAACTGGTACTTAAGCGATTCCCCGTCCATGCGGGATTAACCGGCCAGGGCGAAGAAGGTGCGGGTGATAACGATGAGGAAAGCCAGACCGCCGACGAACAGCATCGGGTTGCGCGTTTTGATGTATCCGCCAATCGAGATGATGATTTCGCCGATGTAAAACCCCCATTCAACAGTACTGCCATGACCGAACGTGTCTTTGGCATCCTGCTTCTGAGCGGCCAGCAGGTCAGTAGCTCCTGCAAGATGTGGCAACGCAAAGCACAGCATTGCGAGGGCTACCAGGGTTACATTTGCGCGATGCTGATAACCTTTTTTACAGGCAGTACGGACAAAACCTTTCACCATTTTTTTAGTAGATAAATATTTACCAGAGATGGGTTTCTGGCAGACATCAGACAATGCTACCGCCACGCTATCCGTTTTAACGGAAGCGAAAGTCGAAGTTTGCATCATTTAATCCTTAATCAGAATTAGGTTATAAAAAACGACTCACCATTTTTAAAATGGCGAGCAGTATCCTGCACCAGTAATATCTGATGCAGTCTGAAAAAACATTTTTAAGCGAATATGATTTTCGGTTTCAGAATGGGCTATGTATATCCACCTCCTTATATGCAGTAAGTTTACAGCAGCGTTTCATATACAGATTTAAATGAGAGGCATAGGCGGCGAAAAGACTCAAAAACTACTCAAGATCAGTGGCAGATTCGAATCTCCGACCGGTGGCGGCTAGGTCGGAAAATGATCTGAGTGAGTCTTCAAGTCTGATTTTTGCCTCTCGTGTTTTACTTCTTCCTGAACGCTTCGATGATTCCACTAGGACCTGGTTAGTCTCCTCTGACAGGTGGACTAAAACTGAACCTCCCCTGATGGATTTTGCATTGGCCATAAGGCGTCTCTTATGTGGCTAAAAACTAGCAAACTCAGCAACTTAGCTGCTAAAACTTACTTATAATCGCTTCGATTACTGATTAAAAATCACAACCAAACAACTCAAAAGAAACTCAGTAGTGATGTGTTTCTGTAAAGAATTATGCATGTATTGATAACTATTTCGAGTTGTTTTTGAGTATTTTACTATATAGAAACTGAGTTTATTGAAAAAACCTTTAATAAACAGAACTTTACCGGATCAAAAAACCCTTCAAAAGATACTCATTCGTGTATCATCTTTTGTTTAACCCAAATTCTTGAGTCACGGCGTTAGCTGGGTAAAACGTAACCGATGGACGGGAGTAGACTTTGGATACATCTAATAAAAACCTCAAAAAGGTATTAGAACTTTTTGAGCGGAAAGGAATCGATAAGAGGAAACAGGCGTCAACAATGGCTGATATCCTCGGTATTAAATATCAGAGCGCCAAACAAAAACTCGATGGTAAGAGAGGAGTTTTTTATAGCGAGCTAAAATCGATTTATGATTATTTCCACGAATCCCTTGATGAAGCAAAACCATATAACGGTATATTCATTGTTAATGATATGCACGTTAGATGTAATATTGTTGTCAGTGAGGAAAAGGTTGATATTAAAGAGCCAGGCATTAACTATGCATACTTTCATAAAAATTATTATGTAGTAAATCCAACAAGCGCGAAATTCAGTAAAGACATGAAGCAGGTAATAAGAATGGATTTTTTACCTGCGCCGAAACTGGCAATACTCGATAATGATAAAGAACTACTCGAACTATTAAAGTCAGTATCTAACAGATACGGTATTGATGCGTCGGTTTACGAGACTGCACAAGAAATGATGCAGGCGGTCGATAGGGAAGATTATGATGGATATGTTGTTGACTGGTTACTGGACTACAGCGAAAACTCTGAAGCAGTCATCAAGAAGATCCGCTCTAAAAGCGAGACAGTGCCGATAATCCTGCTCACCGGACAATTGAATCAGCATGAGCGAGAGATAGGAGAAATCATTATGGAATACGGAGTTGAACTGGTTGAAAAGCCAACTCGTGTTTTTATACTTTCCTCCATATTGCTGGCAAACCTCTTTTTTAAATGGCACTGAAATGGAATTAATTAAATTAACAGCTGAACATATAAAAGAAATGTACGACATAAGGTTTTCTGTTACCGAAAACTTTGTCCATGCCCATCAGATTGAGTATCTGCAGAGAGAAGTAATTCTGGCTGACGTTGCTCAGGGTGGTGGATGGATCTGCAAGATTGACGGTAGCTATGTGGGTTATGGCCTCGGCATTCATATACCCCATGCGTTGATAGGTGGTCTGTTTGTACGGCCAGAGTACCAGGGGCAGGGAGTCGGGGGAGCGATACTTGAAAAAATCACTGCGTGGTTTTTTGAACAGGGAGACACTGAAATTGAACTGACCACTGACGAACACTCATCAGCTGCTCGCTTCTATCAAGCGAGAGGCTGGCATAGTTGCGGTCATGATGAATATGGACAGTTGATTATGAAGAAAAGGAAAATGACTAAATGAAGTTACTCACAGCTCTTCTGTTCTCTGTGATCTCGGCCAAAGCAGCGTATGCTGACTCCTTTGTTCTGGCAGACGGCAGTAAAGAAATTACCGTCTCTACTGAGGATCTGGTCAAGCTACCAGTCACTTCAATAACTACAGCTACGAATTTCACGCCCAAAGCTACTTTTGAGGGCGTGACCTTCACAGAGCTGCTATCAAAATACTCGATTAAGGCATCATCTCTGAGAGTCTATGCCCTTGATGACTACAGCTACACCCTGCCAGTGGGAGAACTTTTAAAATATCACGTCATGCTGGCATACCGGAAAAATGGCCAACTGATCCCGGTTTCTGACCTGGGGCCTTTTGCCATAATCTACCCCAGAGATGAGCATCCAGAACTGAACAAACTGGAAGTGAATGCCAAAACTGTCTGGCAAATAAACAGGATTGAGGTTATCAAATGAAACGAAGGGTTGTTCCCGTCGTACTTGGCTTAGTACTGACACTTTTTTTTTCAGGTTCAGTTTTTTTTACTGTTCAGAAATTCAATGAAATCAAAAATCAGTATAAAAGTATTGAGCCAAACCTTGATAACTACTCGACGGCTGAAATCCTCTTCCTGGCATTTGAAAGAACCCGAACATCTGTTTACCAGACAGAAACCCCGGACAATTTCAAAACAAAGAAGTCTGTTTTTGACTCTAAAGTCAGAATTCTTAAAAACAAATCATTACGCATAAACTCATTTTATTATGAGCCCGATTTCCTTAGTGCACTTAACCTCCTTGAGAAGCAAAGCGCTGAACTAAGCAGGCTTAATGAATCCACACCGCCCTCAAAAAGGAAGGATGTACTCTTAGAGCAAATGAATAAGATGCAGCCTACGCTCATTAACCTGCAAGAAATTATTTATAAAATCCAAATCAGAAACTTCAACACAATAAAGTCATTGATACTGGATAACTCCTCATACACAGAGCTTGCAGCACTTTTTTGCATTTTCCTTCTTTTTACTTTAATCATTTTACTCTGGGTGCATATCGTAAAACTAAACTCAGCGATTAAAGGAAAAAATATCTTCATCTCAGCCATATATCATGAGCTATCAGGCTCTATTCAGAAAATCCAGTTATCTTCTGATATGATCAATGTGAGGGGGGATGTTTTAAATTCTGAAAAATACCTTGCTAAAATCACTTATCATTCTAATAAGCTTTATCAGCAGACAAAAGAAATACTCGAGTTTTCTAAAATCGAGATCGGTAATATTGGTGTTAATAACCTAAGCTTTTATATTGAAGATGCTTTAAATGCTGGCTTATCTCTCTACAATGAAAGCAATGCCAATAAAATAGAATGTAACATATATCCGCAGAACATTCTCATCAATGCTGATAAACAAAAAATCATATCAATAATCCATAACATTATTGACAACGCGAATAAAAACACTCATTCCGGGTTGATTAAAGTGCGACTTAGAGTGGCTAAGTCGTACTTATTTTTAAGAGTCAGTGACACAGGATGCGGGTTTGATACTAAAAAACTCAATCTACTTTTCCAACCATTCAATCAGGGCGCTGAGAGTCAAACCCGACAAGGTCTGGGCCTGGGACTGTCAATTGTTAAAAGTTATCTCAAAACAATGAAGGGGAATATCAGTGCACGTTCGCAAATCAATAAAGGCTCAACCTTTATGATCAGAGTACCGGTAACTGTAATTGATAAAGAGTCTTAATTATCCTGAAAGAAGTCCGCCGTGCCCGGACTTCTTTTCCATTACTCGCTCTCGTCTGGTTTAACGAAGTGCCTGTTATCTGCATCGCTTTCTGAGTTGTCTATTTCAGTAAGGTACTGGCTCAACATGGAATCAATACGCTCCGTCCCCCCGCCTCCCGTTGAGTTGACATAAAGCTCAGTCATCATCGTCAGTAATATCATTATGCCTTCTTTACTGCCGCTAACTTTACGAAGCAGCTCACGATTAAACTCACGCTGATTAAACGTATCTTCTGTGTTTTTAGCTTTGTGCATAATCAGGCCTAACCTGAGAAGTTCATTACATGTGGAGGAAAGACTGACCTCAGCAGGACTTGCTCCATTCTGTATGTCCAGAAGATAAATATCCCTGATTTCCTTTTCAATTTTATCTTTGACGTAGATACCCATTCTTCCCATTAATTCTTCTCCTGAACGTATTATTTAGGTTTTTATAATAACTTTACCAATTTGCGTCATGCTCTCCTGTCCGACCCTTCATCGCTTTCAGCTCTATGAAGCACTAATGTGCATGCAATTTGAGTCTTATACAGGTAGTCGTAAGCGACACCACCATGTCGTAGGGTGTGACACTGTACGATATGCAACACTATGATTGAACTAATTATCAACACTCCTACGATATAACATCGTAGCAAGCTATGACAACAGGTAGTAGAAACCTACGATATCATGTCGTAGGACATGACACTATCTTGTCGTAGTAACCTACGATAAAACAGGGACATACGAGCTAAACCCAATAACACATTTCCAGTAACGCTCTGATTTTAAATAAAAAAACAGCAAGATAAAATCTTGCGTGGGGTGTGATGAAATCTTACCCCCGAAGAGCGGCTTGGTAAATAACGCTATCCTGCTGAATTCTTTATATCCCTGACGGGGTTCGTCACCTACCCGCCAGCGCAACGTGCGCGTCTGTAACGAATTATCTTGCAAGCGATGATCTGAGCGGGTATTTTCCACTCGAACCCGCCTGGCGCTTTACGCGCACGTACGTGAGATTATCAGAATGAAATTATTGGCTGCTCTCGCGCTTGCCGCTGTATTCAGCGCGCAGGCTGCGCCGGAAATGTGTTTCACAAAAGCCGGTCAGGATTTCGGTATTGATCCGCGTCTCCTGATGGCACATTCCATTCAGGAATCACGCATGCGTAATAATGCGCTGAATACGAAAAGCAGCGGCGGCACGCATGATGTCTGCAATATGCAGATAAACAGCTCTCACTTTAATCAGCTGAGAAAGTTTGATATTACGCGGGAAAGGCTGCTGAAAGATCCGTGCATCTGCATTTATACCGGTGCGTGGATCGAGGCGCGAAATTTCAGACAGTATGGCAGAAACTGGGACAGCGTCGGGATGTACAACACCGGCCCGAGTCCGAAGCTGATCAAACAGCGTCGTGAATATGCTGCAATCATCAAGAGTATTTACCGCGTGCTCATTGCACGGGATGAGGTTTACACCGCAATGGCGAAGCAGAATAAGAAAACGCCCGCGCCTGAAAATTTCTTAGCTGCGGACGTAATGCCTGACAAAAAATAACCCCGGCATGCCGGGGTTATTTTCATGATTTGAGTTTTGCGAACTCCTCCGCCATCTTCCACAGCGCCTGATTCAGCTTTATATCGCCGTCGATACCTGTGACTGCCCGGGTCGTGGTTCTTTTTCCCTTCGCCGTTCTGCCGAGCAATCCCCCCTTGATTAGGTTCTCCTGCACGATATTAAACGCGGTCCACAGGTCGGTGCCTTTGTCATACCAGGCGCGTGGCTTAATAATACGCTCAGCTGACACCGGCGGCTCTTTGCCGTCATATTTATATTCCAGCGCCAGCTGGCCCAGCAGGCGGCGTTCTTCACTATTAACCTGAATGGATTTCATCATGCTGATATTATTTTCCACCTTATCGAATACGCCCAGCACCTCATAAGCACCTTCAATAACCTGCGATACAATATCCCCCTTGTGTGGCACGCTGATTTCACCAAACGATTTCCAGCACACCAGGCCATTCGTGCAGACCTGCCGGAAAATACCGGGGATCATTTTATAACTGCTGGAGCCGTCATGGCTGTTCAGTAATACGATTTCCGGCACCTCTTCGCCGCTGTTATTATTTCCCCGGCGCAGTCGGATCATGTGTTTGGTAAATTCGCGTCTTTCCGGGTCGCGGACGCGCGACTGGCTGGCATAAAAAGGTTCGAACCCTTCTTCACGCAGTTTATCCAGCAGTGTAATGGTCGGAATATAGGTATAACGCTCAGAGCGTGAATCATGCTTTTCGGCTGAAAATGCGCTCGGAACAATGCGCATCAGCTCATCATTATTCAGCGGGCTGTTTTTACGGATAGCAGTGGGGGCTGCATAGCGGGAAGAAAAACGGACCATAATTAATTACCTCATAAAGAAATAGTGTAAGCTTTCAAACAGAAAGCTTATATAGCGGCCAGCGATTAGCTGAATATCAGATATCTCACTCCCCTGCAGAGCGCTGCAGGGGAGTGTGTTTTCATCCTCTCAGGTGCGAAAATTGCCAGTGGCAGAATGGGCTGTATTCGTTAGTCCGGGGCAGGTTTTGCTTCGCATATTTAATCAGCCCTTCATGCTCAGACCAGAACAGATCAAGCGCCGCAACATTCAGCTCACCTGCGGCTTTGTAAACGTTAGTAGTCTGGTATTCGGTATTTTCCGCATACTCTTCTTCACCAATCGGATTAGCTGAATGCACGATCCGGGTTTCATAGGTTTTCGGTGCAGAGCCTGCCGCTGGAGGATAAACAAAAACCGTGATCTGCAGTTTTTCATGCGCGTTAATCAGCAACATCTCGATTCCTGAGCGGAATTTTCCCGTATTAAAATCTGCCTCTTCGCGCGTAAAGGTTGCCGCCGTCAGATACTCCAGATTCATAGCAAAATCGCTACGCAGCGCCGCGGTGTTCACATTGAACTGCGGATGATCCTTGAAAAATAGACTGCGACGTAATGCACGGCGGATAGCTTCATAGCTGATTTCTTCTGATGGTTTTGCCGTTAAAGAAGATGATTCTTTAGATTCTGAAGCCGGGGTGTTGACGTTCAGCTTTGACATGTTGTGTCTCCCGTGTGGTTTATTCGATGTTTCTCTGAGTTCCTCGCCGTGAGGGCAGAACGGGCGCACGGGGATCAGGCTGAGCGCAGAGGGAAACGGCAAAGCCGCAGCCCGAAGGGACCGGGTGCAGCCGTTTAGCTTGCGTCCCTTGCGCGAAGGCGCCCGTGTGCCAGATTTCTGCACGGCGAGGGATTCAGGAAACGAAACAGAACGCGGGAGATGAACAGGGCACAGCACCGGACGGCGGCCCTTTGCCGGTCCGGTCTTCAGCGGCCCCGATTTTGGGGCCAGTGAACGCACCGGCGACAGCCGGTTGCAGCCCTTGACCTCAGCCATCAGGCCCTATGTCCGAAACCCGAAGGGGTTCGGCGGAGCTTACCGGCAAAGCCGGTTAGCGCAGTAGGACTGACGACCCGGCAACGCCGGGGAGCCGAAGGTGGCCATGTCCCGGCCCCTGAAGTTGATGTTTAGTCAGTAAAGGCAGCCATAGCACCAGAAGCGGCATTACCGGCAAAACCATCCGGACAGCAATGAGACACACGGCATCACTGGCAGACTACAGAGCGCGCGGAAGGGGAAAGCCGGTGCGTCAGCACCGGGTTTTGCCTGGCCTGTAAGGCCTGCTTGGTTTTTTCGCGGTTCAGCACCCCGCTCATGGCCAGAATGGCCGGTGTAAACCGGCCTTAGCACTCTAGATTATGACCTTCCTGTTATAGGTCGCTTTCCAGTCCATGTATTCTGGTCCGTCACGAAGCGGTGAAAGACTGGTGAGATTTTCGGCTAAACCGTTCATGATCAGAATCCGTTCCACAGCCGCAAACCAGTCTTCCTTGTCGCCAATCGGAAACCACAGATTCGAGTTGTCACCGCTCAGCAGCGGATGATTGCAGAAGTGACCCCCCCTGCCCTGCGCTGTTATGCAGCCCGTCACGATACAGGAGGCGCGTACCGTTTCACTCAGGGCACTGCGAGCCAGTGTTTCCGCTATATCACCCCAGCACCACTCGCCATCAGGCACCGGCAGCTCGATACACCGTAACGAATGACCACCCGCCCGTGCGGTCAGCCTGGCAATGTCTGACACACCCGTTTCACCATATGCACCGTTTGCCTCGCAGACATAATGGCCATTGTGCCAGAAGGACTCTGCACCATTATCCAGGCGAATAAGGCAGTATTTGCCCATCACTCTGGTGATATCGTCCTGCTGGATCGGGCTGGTGAATGCTGTGGAATGTGGATGCTCAATAATCTGGCTCATTGCTGCTTCTCCACCTGACGCGCTACCTGCATCCACTGTGAAAACAGCATTGCTGTTAAATGTGCCAGCTGGCCGCTGCGCATGGCGTTTACAATCGCGATGGCATGTGCGACGATTTGCATGTCAAAAATCATATATCTCTCCAGATTCTGGTTTTGATGTTGCCGGTATCTCGTAAATACCGGCGGTGAAGAAAGCAGAGGAAACTCTGCTTTTTTTACATCTGTACTTCGCTCATCAGGCAATATCCGCTTTATGCATGGCGTATCCGGCTTTGAGAATCAAAGCCAGTTCATTGCTTGCGTATCCCCATGCTGCATCGCCTATTCCGTCTGGATAGCCGTGCGCAATGTGTTCCGCCTCAATCCACGCTTTAAATGACGCCAGCGGGATCATCGGGCGCGGGCGCGACCAGTCAGTAACCGTGTTGCAGACCTCTTCAGCCATATTCCTCAGCGTGCCTGTGAGAAGTTCAAAACGTTCTTCCTTGGTCATGCTCTCCGACTTCAATAATCTGAGATAATCCAGGCTCTGAGCCAGTGCCGGATCAAGGCCGTTGATGTTTAGCCCTTCAGCCCCGGTTTCGGTGGTTTTGGTTGCGGCGGTTTTGACGTTCTGTGTGTTCATGCTGGTTCTCCTCTGATGGTTACTAAAACCCTGTTTCGGTTGGTATGGAGCGGCGAAGGGCATAAGTAGCACCGGCAGACGGGCGAACACGGGGCGTCACCGCAGGCCGCAGCGCAAGCGAGCCGTCTTTCTGGCGAGTGCGAACGGGCGAGGAACGGCGAAGCGTACCCCTAGTGGGCGAACGGATGACTGTGCTACGAAAAGCCCTCCGCTCCGTACCAGCCGGAAAAGGGTGACAGCACAGGGATGAGCATGAACACAGTCGTCACGACGGAACGGCGTGACGCCCTTAAAGGGCGCAGCGCGCCCGGTTGAAGCACCGGCGACAGCCGGTTGCAGCCCTTGACCTCAGCCATCAGGCCCTATGTCCGAAACCCGGAGGGGTTCGGCGGAGCTTACCGGCAAAGCCGGTTAGCGCAGTAGGACTGACGACCCGGCAACGCCGGGGAGCCGAAGGTGGCCATGTCCCGGCCCCTGAAGTTGATGTTTAGTCAGTAAAGGCAGTAATCGCAGAATGATTGCCACAACCGGAGCTGTCATACAGACAGCAGAGAGACACCCGGCATGACTGGCAGACTACAGAGAACGCGGAGGGGTATAGCCGGTGCGTCAGCACCGGGTTTTGCCTGGCCTGTAAGGCCTGCAGTCTTTGCGCCCTGCACGGCACGGATTCAGCTTCCGGTTTCATTTTCGAAATGTTCACCGGCGCGGCGCAACAGCTCTATAAACGGCAGGTCAGCCGCGTTGCAGAGGTGCATGAGGTTGGCGAGAAGATCGGTCATCGCTGTTGAAGCCAGGTCATTTTCATTGTCCAGTCCAGTGCTACTGGCGAATGTCTTAATGGCCGCTGCGGCGGATGCGATGGCTGCACCATCGTAGCTATCCTGCTGCATGAGACTAGCCAGACAGCCGATGTCAGCGATTTTCAATGATTCAGGCTGCGAAAATGCCGCAGGCAGTCTTACATCGGGTGCAGTGTTATTTACCATGGGGAGCTCCTGTTACTTTCGCGCCAGCATGGACGTGCTGCCTGGTGCTCAGTGCATTCCAGGCAGCGCCAGTCATGCGATGGACTAAAATTCCATATTTTCCATGATTTCTGTTTCATCGAGGCGTTTTGACGGATGCCGGTACTCCCTCAGAGCTTTAGCCACTTCCGGATCGTTCCGCCATACGGCGTGAACGGCGTTGAGGTTGAGTAAGTCGGCCTCGCTGCGTAAGCTGCGGGCAGTACCAAAGTTATCCCAGCCTGACTCGAATGCAGCCTGGCTCAGCAGTGCCGCTTTCTGTTCAGCGATCCGTTCAAGTTCCGCCGGATCGGTTTCAGGTACAGTCCATTCCAGCTTACTGGCATTGCCGCGCAGCACAACTCGATGTGCAAGGTCGGTGATCGTGACGACCTTCGGCTGAAAGCTTAGTGCATCGTAGTCGCTCAGTTGCCAGTCATTGTTCAGATCAGCCTGAACCAGCAACTCCATTGCCTCCGTGATGGAATCAGCACGGCCCAGGCAAACTGCCCCATCCTGCCAGTACGTGCCAAGATTTCGATCATCCTCATGGAACTCCATGCAGCCGTATACGGTGACGCCAAAAGGACGGGCACTCTCAATATATAACTGACGCTCAGCCTCACGACATCCGGGAGCATCGGCCTGCAGCCATGCCAGTTCCGGCAGATCAGGACCATCCACGGCTTCCCACGCTTCAGGATACAGTTCCATAGCCAGAGACCGCACGGACGACGCCAGCTCATACCCGGACGGTGTGACGATGTCTCCCCTGTCAATCATTGTGGTTATGCACGCAACTGCCAGCTGCAGGTCATCGAAAAACTCCTCAGTATCAACGCCCAGTTTCTGCATAGCACGGTGCTTCATCAGATCGCCTTCCAGCTTCGCCAGACTAACCCGGCGATTTGTGCGCATCGACAGATGCACGTCGAAGTTTTGTTTTACCCAGGTTTCGGTGGTTTTGGTTGCGGCGGTTTTGACGTTCTGTGTGTTCATGCTGGTTCTCCTCTGATGGTTACTAAAACCCTGTTTCGGTTGGTATGGAGCGGCGAAGGGCATAAGTAGCACCGGCAGACGGGCGAACACGGGGCGTCACCGCAGGCCGCAGCGCAAGCGAGCCGTCTTTCTGGCGAGTGCGAACGGGCGAGGAACGGCGAAGCGTACCCCTAGTGGGCGAACGGATGACTGTGCTACGAAAAGCCCTCCGCTCCGTACCAGCCGGAAAAGGGTGACAGCACAGGGATGAGCATGAACACAGTCGTCACGACGGAACGGCGTGACGCCCTTAAAGGGCGCAGCGCGCCCGGTTGAAGCACCGGCGACAGCCGGTTGCAGCCCTTGACCTCAGCCATCAGGCCCTATGTCCGAAACCCGGAGGGGTTCGGCGGAGCTTACCGGCAAAGCCGGTTAGCGCAGTAGGACTGACGACCCGGCAACGCCGGGGAGCCGAAGGTGGCCATGTCCCGGCAGTGGCAGTGGCAGTGGCAGTGGCAGTGGCAGTGGCAGTGGCAGTGGCAGAATCAGCCCGGTTATCAGAAACAGCAAGCTATCAGCATCAGATGGGAAGGGATGAAGAAGGTCAGGTGAAAGGGTATAACCGGTGCGTCAGCACCGGGTTTATCCTGCCCCGCAGGGGCTACCGCCCTGGCAGTTTGCGCGGGGCAAAAAGGCAGCTCACGCTGCCTCTGGTTCGCTTATCTCAATATTGGTTATGTGCAGTCCGGCATGAGCCATCATGCTGACCAGCTTATCAATCGAGAAGCAGTTAATTTTGCCTCCTGCCAGCTCGGACACTCTTGGCTGTGATACGCCCAGCGCAGCGGCGGCAGTGGCCTGATTCAGGCCATTACGTTTAATCCAGCTATTCAGGCGGCTCACTAACTCGGCGCGGAGTTTCATATTTCCTGCCTGTTCTGGCGTTTCGCTGATCGCGTCCCACACATTATCAAAAGTCTGAATATTCATTTTTTTCGCTCCTCTGCCAGTCTGCGATAACGATTCCGGGCAAGTTCCACGTCACTCTGGCTGGTCTTCTGTGTCTTTTTCTGGAAGCAGTGCAGCACATACACGGCCTCTTCAAATTTGGCGACATACATGATCCGGAAAATGCCGTCATTACCCCGGATGCGTATTTCACGTGCTCCCTGACCGACTGAAGCAAATGGCTTCCAGTCGTCCGGCTCCAGTCCCTGCTGCACCAGGTCAAGCTGATACCCTGACGCGGTGCGGGCCTCTTCCGGGAAAGCCCGTAAATCCTCAAGACTGCTGTCAATAAAACTGATTTTCTTACGCATCATCCCCTCATTATACGAAATTTCGTATATTGTGCAATTTCTGCATGACTCATGCACCCTATACCACTCCGTAATTCCGGCTTCCCTGCCATGCTGTTCCCTGCTGTTTTATCCGTTGCCTACATTGCCCTGATAAAAGCCAGCATCGCCTTGATCCGGCGCTGGCTTTCAAGCCGTTCTTCAAAATCATTGAGATAATAAGCCGGTGTATAGCGCACCCGGTTAAACTCAAGCGTCAGTGTATTTCCGGTAACAACCTCGGCTGCAATGCCCAGCAGGGAAAGCTGTATAAACGCCATATCCGCCGCGACAGGATCGATATCAATGCAACTGACGAACATCTGAACGGAAGGGTTAAGCCCGGCTTCGATCAGGCACTCTGCGTAAGCGATCACCATTCCCCCGGCTCCGCAGGTCGGCTCTGACAGGGTAAACATCCCTTCCCGCCGGATGGTATCAATCACGCCGGGCATCAGCAGGCGTGCCATCATTGACTGGACATTGTAAGGCGTAAAATATTGCCCCTGGCGATCGTCGCCCAGCTCAAGCTCCATAAAAACAGCGCCCAGAAAATCATGAAACTGAGCCTGAAGCGCACATACCATCAGCGCGAACAGTTCGTGCATATTGCGCATGTCGGCGGCGCTGTAGCGTTCGCTGATTTTCCGGCAGCGTTCAATGCTTTCCGGCGTTCTGATCCGGGCGATATCCAGTTCACTGGCCGCCAGGATAATGAAATCGCTGAACACCTCCCAGCGGCGCAGGTTATACGCTGTCTCATGGAAGACGCTGATAAACTGTCTTCTCGCCGCGGCAAGGCTTAACACGGGTGGGGAAACCGCAGGCAGACTTACAGGCAGTGCCGGTAAAGGACGCTGAACAACCGGTGCCGCGTCCTGTGCCTGGTCAAAAAAATCCGCAAAACTTATCTGTGACATGAATCTGTTCCTTTAACAGCCGCCCCGGTCAGGAGCGGCTTTTCACATCACGCCATGCTGAGGCCAGCGTGTACCAGTTTCATAAACTTCGGCCAGTTTTTCAGCTTCATCGCTGGAACGCGGGCGCTTTTTCCTTCGCGAAGCGCATTTACAAATACTCTCGCCTGTGACACGATTTGCGGGTCGAATTGCATGGGTTTATCTCCGTTAAGTTTGATAGCGCCGGAACGTTCGTTGGTAGCGTGGTTCCGGCGGTGAATGAGCAGGCTTATGCCTGCTTTTTTCATTTCTGGTTCAGTTCAAATGCCTCCTTAACGCTCGCTATGATTTGGGCGTGGGTCATGTGGTTGTAATTACGCAGGCGGAAGTAACGCACCCCGATACGGGCGTAAATGTCCGTTACCTCACCGCAGTACATTTCTGCAAACATGAACGTTTCACAGTTCCCGTTCTCACTGCATGCCCAGTTCAGCGGATAGAGTGTCCCCAGCGCATCGTGAAAGCTGTGTACGTCGATCTCCGCAGGCGCTTTTACCGCCGCCGCCTCACGATTCAGCCAGTAATTCCGAGCTTCTTCGGCGTACCCCTCTGCGCTGGCAAAACGATCTCCCAGGTAGTAATTAGTGTTTTGACCTTCAGCCCAGGTTTCGGTGGTTTTGGTTGCGGCGGTTTTGACGTTCTGTGTGTTCATGCTGGTTCTCCTCTGATGGTTACTAAAACCCTGTTTCGGTTGGTATGGAGCGGCGAAGGGCATAAGTAGCACCGGCAGACGGGCGAACACGGGGCGTCACCGCAGGCCGCAGCGCAAGCGAGCCGTCTTTCTGGCGAGTGCGAACGGGCGAGGAACGGCGAAGCGTACCCCTAGTGGGCGAACGGATGACTGTGCTACGAAAAGCCCTCCGCTCCGTACCAGCCGGAAAAGGGTGACAGCACAGGGATGAGCATGAACACAGTCGTCACGACGGAACGGCGTGACGCCCTTAAAGGGCGCAGCGCGCCCGGTTGAAGCACCGGCGACAGCCGGTTGCAGCTTTTGACCTCAGCCATCAGGCCCTATGTCCGAAACCCGAAGGGGTTCGGCGGAGCTTACCGGCAAAGCCGGTTAGCGCAGTAGGACTGACGACCCGGCAAAGCCGGGGAGCCGAAGGAGGCCATGACTCCGTGCCGTTTTCAGTTCAGTGCTGTAATCGCCCCGGCTCATACCGCCACCGCCCTGAACACCAGCTTGTTTGGTACCATCCAGCATTCCAGCTCCTGCGTCATCGCAGTCGATTCCTCTGACAGGAACCCGGCCTCAGCCCCCAGTCTCCATAACGGCTGGCCTGCCATTTCCCAGCGCTCCAGAGATTTCAGTGAAGGGAATCTCTCACTCCACCGATAAAACATGATCTCCAGCTCGGTATGATGCAGTTGCGAGTCAGACCAGCGTGATATCCAGCTACTGACACTGGCTGGCGTGTGGAACGCCAGGTCAATCTCTGCCTGCCCTTTTACCGCCTGATGAATCCGCGTTTTCTCCTCTCTTTCCCGGCGATACTGGCGGGAATACTTCTCATCGCGCAGCTCCGTTTTTCGCCGCTGCCGCTCGGTGCCCTGAAACCGCCATCCCGGAAACAGATCGTGAACGTCATAACTGCTCAGCGGATGCGGGCAGTCCTCACCGGCACTGGCAATCATCCGGTCAATCGCTGCCAGCCATGACTGTCTGTTACCCCTGAATTCGGCCTCAAGCATCGAGGGACGGAAAAAGCGGATTTCTTTCAGGGTTACCCGCCTGCTGCCCCTGAGAAGGCGGAAAAAGGCGTGTGCATATGGATAGTCTGCACAGTACACGTTACGTTCGTGCCTGTTTTCAACGAAGGCGATGGCCTGCATCGCTGCACGGCGTGCAGGTGAAAGCGGAACCAGTGAACGGCTGACCGGGATCATGCGAATTCTCCTTCTGCAAGATATTCCGCCATGCCGGCTGCGCAGTGTTCCAGCAGGGATGCCTGCGCCGCTGCGGCGATCAGGTCGCTGATGCGCTGCGGGTCGAACGGCGTCAGCCTGAGCACCTCGCGCACGCAGTTACCGTCAGCTGACACGAGTACAATCAGCCACTCCCCGGACACGTCTCCCGGACTGCATACGCAGAGACTGAACGCCTCTCCGGGCGGCGTGTAGCGCAGCTGAACCGGAAAGAATCCGCCAAATTCGCCACGGTATTCCCCGTTGACATTCCAGCCCGCTGGCACGTGCAGCAGCTGCGCGACAGCGCTGGTCAGAATATGGCGATCGTTCTCGCCTCTTTCGCGCCACTCCTCAAATTCGCAGGGGTGCATACCGGTCAGCACGGTCAGATTCAGAGCATTGTTATTTTTCATGTTTGTCTCCATGCCGCCCCGAAGGGCGGCGCTCCTTATCAGGCCGCGTGAGCGGGATCGTTGTTGTCAGTGTCGCTGTCAGCCTCAGCAGATCCGGCCCCGCCGGTCGTTTCAGGCTCCTGCCCTTTCATCCAGGCTGGCACCCAGCGCGTATCACGCATTTTTCCCTCAGCCAGTTCAGCAGCATCCCCCTTCTTCATTTTCGCCGCGTCAGCAGCCGCGCCTTTAAACCCGGCCTCAGTCAGCGCATCGATAATTTGTGTATGCTTCAGGTCAGCGAAGAAGTTCGCCTTTGTGGGTTGCCACCAGTCACGCATGTGGAAGCCGATGGCGTTTTCCAGTGAGTCCAGGCGGCTGTCAGAGGTGCGCTGATATTCACGCGTCTGTACCCCGTCAACCGAGCAGGCGACACAGAACGCCATCAGTGACATAAGCGTTTCACCGCTCAGATCGAAGAAGGTGGTGAAGTCTTTATTCCATCCCTGCGGCAGCAGGGCTTCCAGACGGGTCTTTTCCTGCATCAGGGCAGTAAAGCCCGGGCCTTTGTCACCGGACGGGGCATTCTGCGTCAGGCTGTAGTGCGGCACGGTCACGCGGATGCCAAACGGGTTGCCATAATGTGAGCCGGAGGTGAAGACATCAGTGCAAAGCTGCCAGACCAGCAGGGCAACCGCCTTTTTCTGCTGCTGCATCAGCGCAGCCTGCACGGCAAGAGTGCGCTCAGAGGACATTTTTGTGAGAAGCGGCAGACTGATACCCTCAGCCGCATCCGGCTTTTTAGCCACGTTGATTGGGCTGATATGAGGTACGGCAGACTCTGCGCCCTGCTCTGTTTCGCTGCTTTCTTCGCCCTGCAGATCGGCAATACGCACAACGCCGCGCTGCACACAGAGTTCACCGTATTTATCGAACCCGACCACCACGCCCGACATGGCGCGAATTTCCGGGGTCCAGGCACGAACCAGTGCTGCTTTTTCGATGATTTCAATTGCATCGCTGGCGGCGCTGTAGCCATCGTCGTCGGCGCTTTGTGCGCACTCGTCGGCTACCTTGTACAAATCATCGATGCGGCTTTCTTCATCACCGATGTACACAGGCTCCGGCTCGTCAGTCAGCTGATACATCAGCGCATCCCTGTGCGGATAAAGTGAACTCAGCTGGCCCATACTCCATTTCCAGCCTTCACTTTTCTGAATGTCCAGCGCCATTGCGGTCAGCTTCTGCACGGTCAGGGTTTCCAGCAGCACTGAGTCAGCCGTTCCCTCACCTTCCTGCTGACTGAACAGGTCTTCGCGCACGACACCGCCTGCTGCCTCATACGTCTCACGACCCACGAAAAGAAAGCGCTTATCCGTGATCGAGATTTCTTTATCGGTAATGAGTTTTCTTAACATGGTGACCGGCAGGTTAGGCCAGGAGGTTTTCACCTCTTCATAGACACGCACCTGACGGGCCTGATCGTCTTCGAGGCAAAGCGTCTGGCACTGCTCAACCGTCAGCTGATCGTCTGCCAGCAATTTAAGCAGTGACGGCGCAAGGTTTGCGAGTTTCAGCATGCGCTGAACGTGACGAGTGCTGTAGCCCAGCTCTGCACCAATCTGCTCGGGGGCTTTGCCCTGATAAGCCAGGGCACCGAAGCTGGCAATCTGCTCTGCCGCATGCATATCGCTGCGCTGCGCATTCTCGATGTAGGAAACCAGCGCGGCCATTTCCGGGGAAACGCGCTTGAACGGCACCGGGTAATCGGGGGTCAGAAACTGCTGTGAGAGCAGAAGATTCAGGGCGGTAAGGCGTTTGCCGCCTGCGGCCACCGCCAGTTCGCCGTCCGGCAGTTCGTGGGCGACCAGATTCTGCAACAGGCCGACCGACTTAATGGTTGCCGCCATGCTTTCAATGCTTTCCGTTGAATACGGGATGGTGCGGGCATTAAGCAGCGACATCACGAACACTGACAGGGGCGCGTATTCAACCGGCGCGGCTTCAAGCGCCGCTTTTACCGCCTCCTGTTCGGCGTCGGTCACTTTTTTAGCGCTGGTTTTTTTAGGGGCTTTTGCTTTAACATTGGCTACTGACATCGTTGATACCTCGTTAGATTAATGACTGTCTCGCCCTGCAGAGTTGCTGCTCCGCAGGGCACCTTTTCACTGCTTACTGCGCTTTGCGAATACCGTAATCACCGATATAACGGTTCAGCCAGTAACCCGCGTTTGATTCAAAATTCCATGCCCGCCAGACCAAATCGCCGTCCTTGCGCACGACAAGGCGAAAATGCGTACCCTGATCGTCCTCGATGGCAACATTGATGTACTGCGCGGCGACTGCCGTCGCCTGCTCACGCGTATAGGTGTCATCCGGTAAGCGCACAACTGCTGGCTGTTCCACTGAAATCTCCTGATTGTGTTTGCCCTTAAAACCATCACCCGTTGAGTTGCCGGGGCCGCGGTCTTGACGTTTTGCGGGGAACTGCTGCTTTCTCCCCAGGTTGTAACCTTCACCCGTTTGAGAGCCGTTCGCCGCAAAGGGCGTAACGAGCACGGGCCGGCGCAGATGTCCGGGAGCGAGCGGATAAATTTTTGGCCACATAAAAAATTTTCCGGCGAGAGGCTCCAGCCGTCCCTGGACAGCCAGGCGGTTTGTGCTTGTCTCAGCCCCGGCGAAAGGACTCAGACGGGCGAAACAACCCATGAGGAAAGCAGGAACCCGCCGCAACGGTGTGACGCGCGGGCGCGAAACAGCGTTGCCCCTTACATCCCGCCGTGTGTGGTGGCGGGATGCAGGGAGCGCCGTTTACGGCGAGACTGAGCGGCGCAGCCGGAACGGCTGCTGCGAGCGGAAGGTGTTGCGTCAGGATGGAAACCCGCTGCCCCGGAACGGGGCCGGGCAGAGACGGCCTGCCGGCTCTGTGCGAAGCATGACAGCCGACAGGACGCCCGGTGAGACAAAAAACTGTCTGCAAGCAACGGGTGAAACCGGAAGCACTGCGTGCAGACTATGCTGAAAAATTCTGAAAAAATGGCAGCGAAAGCCGGTTTGATTAATCACGTAATCAAAGGCGGAGCGGTGGCTGCGCCGTCAGGCGCACGTTCTTCCGCCCCGCCGCCGCAGGCGAAGGTTTTCAGGCGCGCTGACAGGCGGCCGGAACCGCCTGACTGTGCTGATTACCCTTTTCCGCCCTGCATAATAAAGTGGCCACCGATGTAAACGGCACTCTGACAGGTCATGAAATAACAGATTTCATCCATGATTTCCTCCGTCCTCAACTATCTCAGGCCGTTGGATCGACGCTGCGCATTCACAAGGGTTTTATACTGGCGAAGGATGTCGCGGGTTTGCGGTGACAATTTCATTTTTTTTCCTTTTCGGCAGGGCTTCCCCTGCCGGCATCATCAGTTGCTGAATACAAAGCCGTCGTGCAGCACATACCCGCTGCTGAACAGGTCACGGGCATAGGCTTCATAGTCGAAATAAGAGCGCAGCGGCTCCGGAACGTCATTCAGCAGGCCGCAGTCTTCAATATGCTCATACGCATAATCTTCCTCACTTTCCGCCTTCCCCCTGTACGCATCATCAAATGCGTCGAAATCGCACCCGCCGGAATAATCCGCCCATGCAGCAAAGGCGTCTTCCCTGCCCTCTTCTTTCGCCCGCTTCCACGCCGCGATGAAATCCCAGTCGATAAAGGATTCAGACACGAATTTAGACGGAATGCCCTCCCAGTCCTGAAACATAAATTCAGGATCTTCTTCAGAGGCGTGGAGTTCGCGACACGCGTCGTGAAACTCGGTCTTTTCCTCAAAGTCAGTGAGATCAAACCACTTCCCGAAAATGCTGCCGCAGTTATATTTATGGTAAGTCCCGACGTATACCGCTGGTCCGCTAAATGTCATAAGAAATCCTCCGCAGTCAAAGTTGTCTCAGTTCCGGCCTGTGCCGTGACTGAATGACAGCCCGGCGGAAAGCGGAGTGTTCAGGAGCGACACCGCAGGCCGCAGCGCAAGCGAGCGGGAGACGGGATTACGCACGGCGCAGGCGCGAATTTCTGAGCGGCGGCGCGACGGAAGTAAGCACGGCGGAGCGAGTGCGAACGGGCGAGGATGGCGAGCGAAGCGATCTCTTGAACACGCAGCGGCCGGGCTAAAGTGAAGTCACGGCACCGGCCGCAGCACACACGGATCGGGTTTTCTGCCCTGTCCCGCCGTATGGCGGAATATAGCGGCGCGCAGCAACATCCTTATTTCATTCTGTCCACAGCCCGGGTGCATATCCGGTCAGTAATCCTGTGGACAAAAGCGCAGCGGCCGCAGTATCTGCGTACAGACAGCAGGCGGTCATAAAATAACCGCCTTGTCCGTTATTTCAGGTGGCCGCGCATCTCGGCAGCGCGCCGGTACAGCGCCACCAGTTCGGTATCTATCTGCTCGATCAGCATCCCGGCCATTTTCTGCGCCGGCGCCGCGCCGCGGAAAAGATGGCGTTTTGTCATGTCCCGTAACCGCAGGTGAAACTCGTAAAGCGATTCCTCCAGGTCGTTAATGTCGTCGGTAAGCTGGATGTATTCAATGTTAAGTGGCTGGTCTGTCATGGTGCTGTCCTTATGGTCCGGTTACAGGAAATACGTTATGCGGCACGGGCGGCGCGCAGTTCACCCAGGCGGCGAAGCCCGGCGGCGTGGTACTCCTCAAGCAGTTCGATCCCAATCCAGCGGCGGCCGCACTGGTCCGCGGCAACGCAGGTCGAACCGGAACCGGCAAACGGGTCCAGAATTAAATCCCCGGGCTTCGTGAAGGTTTCGATAAGCGGCTGCAACACGCTCACCGGCTTTTCGGTCGGATGGTTCCGGTTGCCCGTGTACTGCCAGGGCATCACGTCGGGTAATGGCTTCGCCGGCAGCGGCGGGCGCCCTTTGGCCAGCAGGTAGGCGTTTTCATGCTGATAACCGACAAACGCCGATTTCGAAGCGTAGGTTTTGGTGAAGACGAGGTGCCCGACGACGCGGAAGCCCGCGGATTTCCACGCCTGCATAAAGACGTCCACGCGGTTCCAGCCGTAGAAGCTTACCGCCAGGCTGTTGTTTTTGAGCACGCGGAACATTTGCTGGCTGGCCGGCAGCACCCACTCGTCGTTTACGTCGCCCGCGATCGAACGGCCGGAGCGGTCTTTAAAGCCGACAAGGTATGGGGGGTCGGTCAGAATGAAGTCGATGCTGTTATCCGGAAAGCCGACCATGATCTCTACGCTATCGCCACGCATGAATCGGGACATAGTTATGCTCCTCAGTGTCAGGGGGCACCCCTGTGGTGCCGTGACCACCACAAAGACGGGCGTAAAGCGGAGCAGGCAGGGGCGGACGCGCAAGCCGCACGCGCCGCCGAAGCGGACTGAATGTCCCGCGCACGGCGGGGAACGGGTGAGCAGGACGGCGAAGCTTACCTTGCAGGCGAAGCGGCCCGGCTACAGTGAGGGCACGGCACTTTATCCCTGCCGGTTTCCGGCAAAAGGACGGGAACCGGCAAAAGGAGCGGAGCGAAGCGACTCCCTTATCCCTTACTGAAGAGATGCCGCCGGTCGGGGCGGCATCGGATTAAAATATCAGGGTCGGTAATCTTCCCACCGGCAGTCGCTACCGTCGCAGATGACGGGTGCATCCGACGAACCGCCCACCGGAAGCCGCACGCGCCGCCGGAGCGGACTGAATGTCGCGCGCACGGCGGGGAACGGGTGAGCAGTTGTGTTTGATGTCAACTTGGGAGGGGGGTTAAAAGTCCTGCAGTGGTTGCAGGTGATGAACGTCCGCTATGAGCGAGAAGCGGACCTTCAGTATTTACGGGTACGCCTGCACTGGCGCACCCGTTTACACTCAGGGCTTCCATCGGCGCAGAGAGGTATGGTCTTCATACGGCAGCTTTGAAGGCAAAGAAATCAGTTCAATGACGCTGCCCCACGGCGTGCGTCCGTAGCAGAAGAAGTTATTCTCCCCCACCTCAGTTGGAAACATCAGGGGCTGTTTCGCGGGTATATGCATCCGGGTAAGGAGTAGCGGCCTGATACTGAGCCAGGTGGACATGATCGGAGATTAATCCGGGTAAAACGGATTTTCCCACGTAGTTTTTTACTTCGCCATCTTTGGGAATAGCCACAAAGGAGGCAGGGCCGACCGCACTGATGTACTACCCGTCAACAACAACGCGCATGTGTTCCTGCGATGGCTTTCCCAAACCGTCGATAAGGCGGACATCATCCAATACATAAGATTGTGCAGCCCAGCCATTAATGGCAAACAACGCAAACAGGCATCCAGAGAGGTATTTCTTTTTTATAAGGGTTCCTTTTTTAACAAACCTTATGAGTCTGGATGAATTCGGCAGGGTTCACCCGCCAGAAACGTGCAAACCCTGTCCCGTATCACTCAGTTATCCGTGAAGCATCAGCATACCGTGTTCATCGAACAGCTTTATCACAACGTCGGTCGTTTTCTGAATGTGTTCCTGCATAAGCCGTTTTATCTGCTCTGTATCTCTGCTGAGCGCAGCCTCCATTAACGCCTTGTGCTCGGCGTTAAGATCTCTCTCACCGCGTGTCATATTGACGGAAAGGATGCGGTAGCGTTCATTCTGGATAAAAAGCATGCGTTGCATACGAAGCAGCCAGGTGTTTGGGCAGGCTGACGTCAGGGCATCGTGAAACCGGTTATGGCGGCGATTCCATTCAGGCGTTCCGGGCCATTCGTCATCGCCGTTGCCGTAACGAGCCAGAAGATGAAAGGCTGACAGGATCTCTCCCTCCCAGTTCACATCTCCATGTGCGAGAGATTCGCTAAGGCATTCGCACTCGATAAGCTTTCGGGTTGCAGTCAGGTCAAGCAGGTCTGCAAGAGAGACGGGCGTGACGCGGAACCCCTTCTGCGGCTCTGCGATCACCAGATTTTCTGACGTCAGGCGGGAGAGCGCTTCGCGGATAGCACCTACGTTGGTATCCAGCGCTTCGGCAAGCTCTTTAGTGTTAACACGCGCTCCCGGGACGAGCTGGCATGAAAGTAGGGCGTCGCGCAGGCGGGAGTAAGTCGTCTGAGTCAGACTGTCTCTGGATGCGAGGCTTTCGTTCATAGCGTCACTGTTTCCTTCGAGGGTAATAAATTATCATTTACAAAATAGATTTTATGAAAGAAAATCTATTTTGTAGTGTTTAATCATCTTTCTGGCATATTATGACGGCTCACATTCAAGAGGTCTCTACCTCAGATAAATATTTGTGAAATGGCGTAATGACAACGGAATGCGGGCGCTTGTTTGCAAGCATGCCTTGGTGGAGCGGTCCCACGCCAGGCGTGGTGGAAATACTGAAAGACCGCAGCTGGGAGCCCTTTCCTGACAATGCGTGGAATGAATGGGACGGACGAGGCGATCCGCTGAAACACTTTGTGGACGTAAACAGCATTTTCAGTGACGGGAAGGGAAGTCTCTGGGTACTTGATGCCGCGGCGCCTGATTTTAGCAATGCCATTGAAGGGGTTGTAAAACTCATTGAGCTGGACATTGAGACCGGCGAAACCAGAAGGACGATTGTGTTTAGGCCTGAAGATGCCCATTCCGGCACCCGGCTTGTCCACATTCGCTTCTGTCGCCATTACGCCATTATGACCGAGTCACGCGAAGGCTCGTTTTATGTCATTGACCTTCGCGATAATTCTTACCGAAGGATCTTGGCTGGCCATCCGCTGATGCGCTGCCGCACCGCAGACGTTCCAGTTATTGAAGGGCGCAGAGTGACGTTTCAGAACGGGCAGCCCATGTATATCCATAACGACTTGCTGGAAATTCACCAGGATAACCAGACGCTGCTGTTCATGTGTCTTTTTGGCGCGCGCATCTTCAGGGTTGACTTCGATCTCATCACTGATTTTCCTGCGGTGAAGACGAAATTGCAGCCGGTATATCAGTTTATCAGGAAGTGGGTATCTGGGTTGCTGGCATGTGTCGCGACAAAGCCGGCAATATCTACCTTACCGATGCTGAAAATAACGGTGTCATCTGTGATGAATCCCGCCGGGGTAATTACACCTCTGGTGCGGGATGATCGGATTATCTGGCCTATCGCCCTCTCCGTTGGTCCAGATAACCGTGTTAATTTTCCGTCCACGCAACTCAACCGTATCCCGATGCTCTCCGGTGGAGAGAACAAGGTGCAACTCCCTTGGGCTATTTACAGTTATCCCCTCTGAACCCGCAATGAGGTCTGTATGAAAATTTGTCGATATGGTGATGCTGGCTTTGAAAAGCCCGGTGTCTTTGACAGTAACCTTCAGCTACGCGATTTATCCGGCATTGTCAGCGATGTGACACCCGGGACGCTGACGACTGTGCTTAACGCATTCAACAGCGAGGAGGATGTTCTACGCCTTCCCATTGTTCCGGGCAACCCGCGCCTCGGGCCACCGCTCAGTACGGTCTCCAAGTTTGTGGCTATCGGCCTGAACTATCGTGACCACGCTCTGGAGGCCAACCTTCCTATACCTGATGAGCCGGTTGTGTTTTTCAAGGCACCAAGCTGTATCAATGGTCCTGACGACGACATCATTATTCCTCCGCACTCAACCAAACTCGACTGGGAAGCTGAGCTTGGGATTGTGATAGCCACCAAGGCAAAGCAGGTCAGCCAGGAGAATGCGCTGGAGTACGTTGCCGGCTACTGCATTGTGAATGATGTGTCTGACCGCGGATTTCAGTTTCAGTCATCGCAGTGGGACAAGGCTAAAAGCTGCGACACATTTGGTCCGATGGGTCCGTATATCGTCACCCGGGATGAAGTCTGTGATCCGCAGAACCTGTCTATCTGGCTGGAAGTTAACGGTGAAAGGCGGCAGTTCAGCCATACTTCTCAGATGATCTTCAGCGTCGCCGAGATAGTCTCCTATGTCAGTCACTATATGACGTTGCTCCCGGGAGACGTGATTGCCACGGGAACACCCGCTGGCGTTAGTCTTGGCATGAAACCCGAACCGGTGTGGCTCAAAGAGGGCGATAGCATACGTATTCACGTGGAAAAACTGGGCTATCAGAATCAGACCCTGAAGCGCTAACCCAGCAATCTGACAGATGATGAGACTGGCAGTTAGTCGGTCTCTTGACGGGAGGCAGGATGGCAGAAAGGAGTATCATAGTCAGGGCCGGAATCGGCAGCACCGCGCACGTTCATCAGGTTCAGCCGCTGCTTGCGCGCAATATTATTATTGATGAACCCACTGTCATACTGGTTCGTCAGGGGAGTAAATGCATATGCGCGGCGGGGAAGGAACTGGTCATCAATGCCGGAGAAGCGGTCATTGTGGGTGGGGGTGAGTCATTCGATATCACCAATATACCGACAATAGACGGTAGTTACGAGGCTGACTGGCTCAGCTTCAACATCAGTATTGTCACAGGTTATACCTGTACAAACTGCAATGCCGCTCCTGTCACCGAGGTGCATAAATTAGGGGGGGCCAGTGAAAGCTTCCGCCGCGCTTTTTATCATACCAGAGAGATATTTACGGATTCAGCAGACATTCCTGAATCTATTGCTATAGCCCGCATGCGGGAGATGCTCAGCTGGCTGGATGAATACGGCATCTACTTCGGAGATTTTCAACGGAGCGGAATCGGAAATAAAATCCGAAGGCTCGTGTCTTCGGATATGTCATATGCATGGAATATCAACGATGTATCCAGGCAACTGGGGATGTCTGAAGCCACGCTGAGGCGCAGGCTTTCGGCGGAAAGTAGCTCGTTTTCGCGAATTATTGCAGATGTGCGCATGTGCCGGGCCCTGACGCTACTGCAGGTTACTGATTTATCAGTCATACAGATAGCCTATGAGGTAGGCTATATTAGCCCTTCAAAATTTTCGGCGCGGTTTCGTAGCCGGTTTGGGTTTTGTCCGGGTCAGGTTCGAACGTTAAAAAACACTGAGCAGTTAGTGCAAGCCTGACCCGTAACTGGCTTTAACGCCCCTGCGTGATGCGAATTTTTGCTTCACCTAGCGAGTTTGCCCTGGTCATAAAGCCGACCATGGCCGGTGTGGAATCAGCGGTAATATTGGGCACTTTATCTACTTTGAGCGCAGTGAGCGTGACCACATAACGATGCGTCTGGCCCTTTGGCGGGCATGGGCCACCGTATCCGGGCACACCAAAGTCGGTGCGCGTCTGGATTGTTCCTGCCGGGAGGCCTGTATTGTCTTTTGCGATGTCCGACGGGATCGATTTTGCATCTGCAGGAATATTCACTACTTGCCAGTGGACCCAGCCCAGGCCTGTGGGTGCATCACGATCGTAGATCTGCAGCGCGAAGCTTTTTGTTCCGGCCGGTGCACCTGACCACGTGAAGGACGGCGATTTATTCTCTCCGGCACAGCCGAATCCGTAAGACTCGCTGAGTAGCTGAGTATTCGCGAAGCGGCCTGAACCAAGCTCTTTACTGGACAGGGTAAAATCCGCAGCGAGTGCGGACTGGCTGAGCAATGCCAGGCACACAGCACCGGCTACAGGAAGAAGGTATTTTGACATCAGTTGTCTCCAGAAGGGTTGTCGCCTATGATTTTAAGAACAGCTGGAAAAGGTTTCGCTCCTGAAACAATCAAAGACTGTTCCAATACGCTCATTTGAAATCATTTTATTAAGAGGTTTTCAACGGTACTACTACAAACCGATAGCGAGCCTAAAGAGTCCGCTATGAGCGATCAGCGGACCTTCATATTTATGCATTGGACACTCCATCAGCCATTATTTCGCCGCGCTTTAGGGATGCATTGTTCTTATAACTGATATACGCAAAATGTCATCAAAACCCCTCCAACAGGCCGGCATCATCATTTCAGCAGTACTTCTCATCCTTTTTATACGGAGTTAATCCATCCATTACGCAAGCCAGCTACCCCGGCTTATGTTACAGCCACTGTGCGCGTAGACGAGCTCGTCTGACTTTTTACCTTTGTGCAGCTGCCTTCATCGGTTTCTCATCAAAGTAAATCAGACTTGTGCCTGATACTGAATTAACTCACTGTTATTAAAAGCATTTACTAAGAATTATTGTCATTAGGAACTTCAATGATGCAAAACTTATTGACAGGGGTAGAACAATCATTCTACCTTCTCGTCATGAACATGACGTCAGGCAATACCCGTGAAAAGATCCTTAAAACTGCTGAAGAGCTTATCTATAAGAACGGTATTCATGCCACTGGCATGGACCTTATTGTTAAGACCTCAGGAGTGGCAAGGAAAAGTATTTATCGACAATTTTCAGGTAAGGAGGACATTGCAACTGCCGCACTGAGTGTGCGCGACGAGCGATGGATGTATTGGTTCAGAACAGAGACAGATAAAGGCAATACGCCACAGGATCGTATCCTGAATATATTTACGGTGCTCAACAGCTGGTTTAAATCTGAGGGTTTCCGTGGTTGTGCGTTTATCAATACAGCCGGAGAAACGGGTGATCCCGAGGACCCCGTTCGCCAGTTAGCAAAGATGCATAAACAAAAGTTGCTGGATTATGTCGGCGAACTTTCAAAACAGCTGAATATTCAACATCCGGAAGATTTGTCCAGAAAGTTGCTGATTCTCATTGAGGGAGCAATTACGACATCTTATGTCATAGGGGATCCTGATGCTGCAGATAACGCGAGAGAAATTGCGCAGATGCTGCTTAAGCAGGTCTCTCCGTAAGTCCGGTATAAAACCACTCTGAATTTTAAACAATGATTACAGGAGTCTTTAAATGACGGGATCACAGGCACGTCCACCATTACCGCCGTTTACTCTGGCAACAGCGACAGAGAAGGTACGCCTCGCCGAAGATGGCTGGAACACACGGGATGCTGCAAGAGTGGCACTGGCCTACACTCTGGATACTAAATGGCGTAACCGGGCTGAATTTGCAAAAAATCGTGACGAAGCCCAGGGCTTTCTTGAGCGCAAATGGAAAAAAGAGCATGAGTACCGCCTAATCAAAGAACTCTGGGCATTTGGCGGCAATCGCATAGCAGTTCGTTATGCCTACGAATGGCACGACGATTCGGGTAACTGGTTCCGCTCTTACGGCAATGAAAACTGGGAGTTTGAAGCTGACGGACTTATGAAAAGACGCTTCGCATCAATCAATGACATGCCAATTAAAGAAAGTGAGCGCAAATTTTTCTGGCCACTGGGACGCCGTCCGGACGATCATCCGGGCCTTTCAGACCTTGATCTGTAAAACAGTAAGCCTCTGATAGACTGTATCTTCGCCAATAACTGATTCTTTACGAACAGATGACCTTCGTAAAAAAGTTATTCACGCCGAAGGGCGAGCACATAATAATAGTTTGCTGAATGATCGCGTATTGTCAGACCAGGCTGGTGGGATGGACAAATATCACCGAATGTTTAATCAGAAATTGCCGGTGGGGAAGTGTAACTGTGATTATTGATGAATACAGGCGTAATGTGTGAGGGAGCCGGGAGGACGTAAATCCCCGGCTCCCTTAATTATGTCAGCGATGCGCGACAGTCATGATACTTCTGATGTGGTTTCTTTGTGAAATTTCATTCACGAACGCTTCAGCATAGTCTGCATATGAGATCCGACTTAGACCATCAGCGCCTTTCAATAGGCTACCACCACCAGTCTGGTAGTCGCCTGTTTTCTCCGATGGACTAATCTCCGCGGCAGGGGAGAAAAACGTCCATTCTAAGTCATCTGCGGTCTGATAAATTTTATAAGCCTCATCATGAGCCAGGCCATAAGGATAGTAATCTGATGGAAAGTAAGGGGCATTGAGCAGCTTTTCACCCGGTGCGACTTCAAGACTTGCAGCGCCACCCACAACGATGACACGCTTGATATCTGCAGCACGGGCTGCACTGATTATGGATTGGGCGGCTCCCACCAGTTCACCAATGTGCTCGCCATGGACGCCAAAAGCACTGGCCAGAACATCAGCCCCGTGAATGACTTTTCCAAACGAAGCCGTATCATAAATATCAGCGACTTCAAATTTGACATCTTGCAGCTCTTCGGGAACAGGGCGACCTGTTCTGACAATACCTGTAACAGTATGTCCCTGACGCAGTGCTTCCCTGGCAATCTCAAATCCGATTTTTCCTGTTGGTGCTATTAGCGCAATTTTCATTTCTGATCTCTCTTTCATAAAGTGAGTTGTGGCGTGACTTATCGGACACATTTAAAAAAGTGCACGTGGGAATGACGTCACATCAAAACGATTGCTTATAATCAGGACGTATTTAAATAAATAATTCTTGCGATTAAAACATCACGTAATTTTTTCACTTTTCAGGCGCCTGTACCTCCATAAATTTATTTCTGATTCACCATTAATCTCAGACATTGCCTCATAAATTCTATCCCGCAAAAGCAGGCCGTTACTGATTTTTATTCAGCAGCCAGTTGCAGGTGTCTGTGATTAACCTGGTTATTTCGGTATGTCAGTTTTAAAGTCCTGGCTCACATCTCGTTATCATTAACTATTGCGGACCTGAGTACGTCGTCTGGAATGTTCTGTCCCCAGTTATTCATGGTCAGCAGAATCGGTTCCAGTGATTTACCCAATTCCGTCAGTTCATAAATCACCTTGGGTGGTGTTTCAGCATAAGCGGTACGCATGACCAATCCGCTCTTTTCAAAGCGTCGCAAACGGTGGGTGAGTGTATGCGCGCTGATACCAGTTAGTGATGTACGTAATTCGCTAAAACGCTGAGGACCACGCAGCAATTCTCTGACAATTAACGTTGCCCAGGGACCATCAAGTAAAATGAGAAATCTCGCCACACCGCATGATGGCAGGTTACATTTCAACATATGTATCTGACCTAAAGTTTTTGGCGCCAGCACCTGAATCATAAATTATCACACAGCGATGCGTTTTGGGTGACATGACTCTTCACTCATGTCTGAGATTACCCCTGAATGTCTGCAGTCTCAGCTAATCAACTTACCAGTTTAGGGATGATGTCGAGCGCCTGGAGCATTGAAAGCTGATCAAACTGCTCCCAGTGACCATTGATTTTTCCATTCTCAAGAGAATAGGCAGTAATGCCGTTAAGAGAAAAATGACGGCCTGTCGCCGGCAAATGAAGAAACTGTCCCGTATGCTCTACCTCTGCATGCCAGATTGCGACAACGGTATCACCCTGTTCAATCATCCGGTCAACATGATAAACCTGCCGGAAAGCTTTATTAATAAAGCGCACGCTGTTCTCAAACCCTGTTTTATCAGGTTTTGCGCCAAATACAGGCGAATGATCCTGAAATGAATCAGACAGACGCTCGTTAACTAATTGAGAAGCAATGTCTGCATCGTTTGAGTTATAAAACGCTGTAAAAAGATCGGCACCGTAGGGATTAATACTCATCTTAAACCTCGTTAGTTGAAGTGAAAAAACCTGGTATTGCAGAGATTTTTACCGGTAAAGGGGAACCCCGATAAAACGAAGTTCGCCCGACAAAAAAATCCCTGTCTTTTATTCTGTGCATTACTCTCCCGGATGGTGCATTCATACGTTCCTTCAGGGCTTAATGCTTATCAGCATGAGAAAAATCGAGGATTCTCATGCTGTGCTTCACCGGGCAGGCTCAATAGTTCATTACGTGCATCAGTTACGTCAAATGCACTAATGCAGTTTTTATTCCTTTTCCTGAAATTTTTTATGGATGCGTATGATGAGCTTGTTCACACCTCCATAACTGCGTTGACATGCATTTTTTACATACCTTGGTGCTCTGGCTCTGAGTGGCATCAGTTTTTACTCTTTTGCTGGCGCGATCATTTTTTTGGGCTCGAATGTAATTCTCCACGAGATGCTGTGGCTGACATTGGCTGCATCGCCCGCCCCTAAAGGCAGATTTAACTCTTTACGGGCCAGAAGACTGACGCTATGCCCAATAAAAAATGGTAAGCCAGCTTTTTTGAACGTCCGCTTCTGGCACATAGCGGACTCTTAGTTAAAGAGTTCCCTCAATTACTCTAAAATTATTTTATTCCTGGGATATCTTTTATTCTCGTTGTGTAGCGCGGCGACAGCATTCCGCGCTTCATCTGCCATGAACTGTCGCGATTTCCCTGACCCGCGAACCAGACCTTTCCTTTGCCTGAACGATTGATGCCGTCCAGCGCTGCCATTAAAGCGTCAGAGTTCGCGCGCGGCTGCTGCTCACTAAACATGTCAAACTGCGCCACATCTGACTGGTAAAAATCGGCCAGCATGACCCCTGCTTTGGCATACCTGTAGCCTTCACGCCAGATAGTACTGAGGCCGCTAAGCGCTGATTCGATAATGTCCCGCGTGTCGTTCGTTGGATAGTCGCATATGCGGGAAGCAGTATTCGAATACTGCGGTTCACCACCGTGGCGACCGGTGGCGATCGAGACGCTTATATGGCGGCAGCGCGAATTCTGCTCCCTGAGCTTTTCCGCAGTACGCGTGGCATACAGTACGACTGCCTGCTGCATATCTTCCAGCTGTGTGACGCGCTGGCCAAAAGAGCGCGAGTTTACAATCTGTTGTTTTGGCGGCGGTGCATCTTCAAGTGCCAGGCAAGACTCACCACTGAGTTCACGCACGGTGCGCTCGACGATAACGTCGAAGTTCTTCCGTATCATGCTGATGTTGCTGTCCGCGAGCTGCAGGGCTGTGGTGATCCCCAGCTGGTTCATGCGCAGACTGATCCGCCGGCCAATGCCCCAGATATCACTGACGTCAGTCAGATGCAGGAGTTTTCGCTGCCGGCTACTGTCTGACAGGTCTACGACGCCATTCGTCTGCGTCCACTTCTTAGATGCATGGTTGGCCAGTTTGGCCAGGGTTTTAGTCGGCCCGAACCCCACGCCGATTATCAGCCCGGTTTCACGCCGGATGCGCTCGCGCATCTGCTGCCCGAATGCCTCAAACGGGATAAGGTTATCAATCCCGGTAACGTCCAGAAATGACTCATCGATGGAATAGACTTCCTGTCCCGCAGCCATCTCGCCCAGTATGGCCATCATGCGTGCAGACATGTCGCCGTTTATGTGGAATGGAAAATCTACAGGACTATTTCGGATTTGATGGCTGCTCTGAGCGAAAAGCGGACATTACGGTCCCGTTAATACATTTATGACTGCCAGATATGTTGAACAAAGCTGTTCAGGTCTTTAGGTAATTATCACCTGATGCGAACCGATAGTATCTCTCGGTATAACTTTCGGAATGACTTGAAAAACAGACACAAACGAACAGGAGAACGTTGATGATTTCAAAGGATAATGCTGAGCATTACGTGTGGGGCGATGATTGCGATGGTTGGTATCTGGTAAACCGTCAAGACAGGTTGGTTATTCATGAAAAAATGCCTCCCGGCACTTCTGAAAAGCGACATTTTCACTCCGTTTCCAGACAGTTTTTCTTTGTTCTCAATGGCATTCTTTCAATAGAGTTGGAAGGTGAAATGCGCAAAATTAAAGCCCTGCAGGGGCTAGAAATTCCACCGGGGTCAAAGCATCAAGCCAGAAACGACACTAAGTCTCCCGTAGAATTTATTGTAATTTCGCATCCGACGACACGAGGGGATCGTTCTGACCTCCTTTCTTCCTACTGACAACTCACAGACATCCGGCCACCTCGCTAATTGGCGGCAGCATTGCCGGCTACTCATGCGATACAGCGGCCCGAGCGCTCAATCCCTACTTCCTCAGCATCCTGGATTCCCTTATGTGGCGTTCGGGCCTGCCGGAATCGCTTTATCCGGAGGCGCTTATTCCCGGCCAGCGCCAACATGTGGGGTATCCCTGAATATCAGTTGGTGATAATCAGGCTTTAACGTAATGGCGTCAGATATATCTGTATGATGATGCTGTAAAATTAAACCTGTTTAGCTGAGTGTATAATGGATGCAAGCTTACTGAAGGATTCTTTGGGCAGAACCCTTCAGAGCGTTTATAAAGCCGGATAACCGTTATTTTTTCAGCCACGCTTCCATGTGCTCTATTTCATTTTTCTGTGCCTTGATGACATCTTCTGCCATCTTCTTCATTTCCGGATCTTTCCCGTATTTCAGCTCCGTTTCAGCCATGGCAATCGCGCCCCTGTGATGCTCGATCATGCCTTTGGCAAACGCCCTGTCAGCGTCCTGCTCCTTCAGGGCATTCATCATGCTACTGTGCATCTTTTGCATACCTGACATGTACTCTTTTGATGCCGGAGACATGCTCATCTCATGCGTCATTTTTGAGGCCGGTTGCTGAGCCATAACCGCAGCCGGCAGGACAAACAGCAGGGAGGCAAGAATCATATGCGGTTTTTTCATAAGGTAACTCCTTATAGGTAAGATATTTACTTCAGGTTTTCCCGGGCATCCTTTCATATGTCCGGGAACATAACCTTGATACAGAGCAGTTCAAATCATGAAATTTTAGCCCGGAAAATTTTGTTATTACGGTCCCTCTGTTGCCGGCATGATGGCCGTGAACGTAATGACATTATCATTCACGGCTACCTGCAGATCGCCTTCATGGGCCAGCAAAATGGACCGCGTAATAGAAAGACCGAGTCCCGCGCCATCCGTATTATGCTGCCTGGATGCATCGCCCCGGTAAAAACGGTCAAACAGTCGGCCCAGACTTTCCGGTGCAATATCTTCTGTGTGATTGGAAATATGTACAAAGGCCCTGTCCGAGTTATGCTCTGCTGATACGGATATGGCAGAGCCCGGCAGAGAATATTTTATGGCGTTGGTGATCAGATTACTCAGCGCACGACGCAGCATCAGGCGATCGCCTCTGACGAGAGCATCACCTTTAAGCTTCAGCGTTTTATGACTTTCACCAGCAAGAGGCTCGAAGAAATCAATCAGTTCCTCGAGTTCTTCGTGCAAGGAGACGTTCTGCTTCTCCAGTATCATCAGGCCATTTTCTGACTTCGCCAGAAAAAGCATGTCGCTGCTCATTCTTGCAAGCCGGCTCAGCTCTTCCAGATTAGAGAAAAGTACCTCCCGGTAACTGGCTGCATCACGATCCCGGGACAGGGCAACCTGCGTCTGCATCATCAGGTTACTGACAGGCGTACGCAGCTCATGGGCAATGTCCGATGAAAACTCAGAAAGGCGCCTGAAGGATTTCTCCAGCCTTTCAAGCATGCTGTTGAATTCAGCCACGGTAGCCATCAGCTCGGCCGGCAGATTGTGCGCAGGAAGACGTTTACTGAGGTTGTTGATGGTGACAGCGGAGGCCAGACGGTTTAATTCATTCAGCGGCTTGAGACCCATCCTTGTGACAAACCAGCCCAGTAATACCGAAATGAACATCAGCCCGCCGTTGAACCAAATCAGCCATTTTTTGAGCTGGCTGATAAATTCATCATGAAAGCCGGTATCATAAGCGGCTGTTATCAGGACATCATGTTGTCCGCCTGCTTTCTGCGCACTGATTTTTCTGACAATAACATTATAACGCCAGCCTTCATCCTCTACTGTCTGCATCGTATCCGGATATGCGGCTTCGCTGGCAAAACGTCCGTAAGGAAGCGGAAAACCGGGCGAGGAATAGTCGGCAAGTAACCGGTTATCCGACGTTTTAATCGACAGATACAACCCGCTGTGACCTACCATGGCATCGGCAACCTTGCGTGCAAGCGAAGCACTGTCTGGCTGCCCGGAATCAGCTCCACTTTCCAGTAGTTCGGTTGCCAGCTCAAGCTTTCCTGTCAACAGTGCGGCATCCTGATGGCGAAAATAGCTGCTCAGGGCAGCAACAAGCAGGACACTGGAAAGAAGCCAGGCAGACATCATTACACCGGCAAATATCACGCTCAGCCGTGTAGTCAGGGACCAGTTACGCTTCACTCTTCACGTATCTCCAGAACATAACCGATGCCCCGCACGGTATGAATGAGCTTTGGCGTAAAGTCATCATCTACCTTGCTGCGAAGCCGCCTGACGGCAACGTCAATGACATTGGTATCGCTTTCAAAATTAATATTCCAGACCAGGGAGGAAAGCAGGTTTCTTGGCAAAACCTCCCCGGTTCGCTGTAACAACAACTCAAGCAGCACAAACTCTTTGGTAGACAGGTGAATTTTTTTCCCCGACCGGCTCACGGTCCGGCGGGAGGCGTCCATGATCAGATCTGCAATGCTGTGGTTTCCTGAAGCCTGTGTACGGTTACGCCTGAGCAGCGTGCGGATACGGGCCAGAAGCTCGGCAAAATCGAAAGGTTTTAGCAGGTAATCATCCGCGCCCAGATCGAGCCCTTTAATTTTTTCGCTGACGTTATCTCTGGCCGTCAGGAACAGGACGGGCTCTTCGTGGCGTGCCATGCGCATCTGCTGCAGGATATCCCAGCCGTCCATTGAGGGCAGCATGACGTCCAGGATTATCAGGTCATAATGCTGACGCAGAATATGCTCCAGGCCCTGACGCCCGTCGTTCACCAGGGTCACGTCATAGCCTGCTTCCTGGAGTCCCTGCTTCAGGTAAGTACCGGTCTTCAGTTCATCCTCAACAATCAGCATGGTTGTCATGATGCGTTTTTTCCTGCAGTTAATTGTTACTCCATACCGGTTCCTGGCGACAGGGTGCCCAGCCAGGCAACAATTGCCAGTATCAGTACCGCTACGGTAAATTCTGTAATAATGCTTTTACGCATCAGTGCAATACCCGCCTTATAGTGGCCCTGAAGCAGGGCATTTTCCAGCTTTGGTGCAAGCCGGAAGCGGTTGGCGGCAGCCAGCAATAACATCAGAAAAAACAGAGCGGTCTTTATTACCAGCAGCAGGCCGTAAACGCTTCCCGGCAAAGTGCTCAGTGGCTTTTCTGTGATAAGCACGAAATTAACCACTGCCGTGATCACGATGCTTATCACAATAACCGTGCCGGCACGGGCAAATCCCGTTAATGCCCCGGACAGCTGCAGTGCATAAGCCGCTTTACTGGCTTTTTTTATACTCAGCAGAACGGTAAAAGCCGTCAGGGCTCCTACCCAGGCACCGGCTGCGGAAAGATGAACAATATCGCTCAACAAATGGACGTAATAGCTCACACCGTCATTCATGGCTGCATGCCCCCCCCACGCCAGGGTCGCCAGCGCCGTACCGCCTGCCAGCATCAAAACATAACGTGAAAGTACGGCATTCCTGAGCCGCAGACCGAGCCCGACAAAGGCGATGGTCAGGGCAACGAGCCGGACAACCCAGCTCATGCCAACAGCGGTCTCGCCGACCACCATTTCAATAATGTGCAGAGTCAGCTCACCGGGGTCGCTGACACCGCTCATAGACTGGGCAACCAGCAGCATGTTTGCCAGTGACAACACAATCCCGGCAGAAATGAGCGTGAAAAAGAACGACCAGACGCTGAACAAAGATACCGGTTTTTTTAAGACGCCTTTCAGGGCATAAAGCTCAAATAAAGGCAGGCCAAAAAGAACCATAAGATCAAGGTAAAGAAGAAACCGGATGACAATAAAAGTCTGATCGTTCATAGCATTACTTCACGCTAAAACTGTAGTTGCCGGTACGGGGATGTGTGTCAGATGACACCGCACGCCATTCCACCTTATAAGTCCCGGCGGGCAGCGGCTTTGCCGGCGTGATAATCATGGTTTTGGGATCGCTGCCGGCTGCAACTTTAGCTGCAACAGGCATTGGCGCGTGCGATGACATGCCCGGCATGGCAGTCATTATCAGACGTGCGCCAGAGAATTTGGTCACCAGATTTTCGGTGAAGTGAAGCTCTACTTTTGAAGGAGCCGCAACCTGTGCCTTGTCTGAAGGCACTGATGAAGCCAGTTCAGGATGTGCCTGGACAGCGAAAGCAGTGACAGAAGCCACAACAGCGATGAAATACTTAGCAGATGAATGTTTCATTATAATACCTGTCTTGTTTGAATTGACTGCATCAGAACCACATGCGTGCCCCGAAAAGGAAACGCACTTCGTTATCTTTTTCTTCTTCACGGGCAGCCATATCGGCGGTATTACCGTAAAGCTGGCTCCAGGAAACCCCGACGTATGGAGCAAACTCACGTTTCACCTCGTAGCGAAGGCGCAGTGAGAGTTCCGTACTGGACAGTCCCTTACCGGTTTCACGCGCTTCATCATCTTTCCCGTAAAGATTGGCTTCAAAGGAAGGCTGCAGGATCAGACGGTTGGTCAGCAGCACATCGTAATCCGCCTCCAGCCTCAGCGCAGTTCGCCCCTTCTCGCCGGCAAACGCTGTCAGCTCGGTTTCAAAATTGTAAAGGGCCATTCCCTGCAGGCCGGCGGCAAGCCAGGTCTGGGGCTTTCCGGGCCGGAAATCCTGTCGGGCCCCGGCAACCACGTCCCACCAGGGCGTAATGGCATGTCCCCACAATGCCTGCACTTCTGCGGATTCAGCTTTACCGTCGCTGGTTTCTCCTTCGCTGCGCATCCAGAGCCGGTCAATGTCACCCCCAATCCAGCCGCTCACATCCCAGCTGAATCCGCCAGGATCGTTGTTTTTCTGCCATTCCAGCTGATCGGCAAGCAGAAAGTAATTCACGCTGCTGTCATGAACTTTATGACCGTGGACATCCGGAAATGCCGCCTTACGGTCAGCCTCGGTAACCGGCGGGATGGGCGTTCTGCTTTCTGCTGACGCGGCGGGTTGCATGGACTCCATACCATCCATCGGCTCCATCCCGCCCATAGCAGAATGCTCCATCCCTGACATATCATGCTGCTGCATGTTATGCGCTGGCGCGGCATAGACGGGTGTAAACGTCGTTCCGGCAAGTGCAGACCAAACCAGCAATCCTGCCGCAGAACGCGACACATTCTTTTTCATATCACTCCACCCTGAAACTGACATCAGCAGTACCTCATTCAATGACCCGGACTTCACGGAACATGCCCGTTTCCATATGGAAAAGAAGATGGCAGTGATAGGCCCACCGCCCGAGTGCATCAGCCGTGACGCGATAGCTGCGGCGGGTTCCCGGAGGCATATCAATGGTATGTTTACGTACCTGGAAGTTGCCATCCTCGTCTTCAAGATCACTCCACATACCGTGAAGATGAATGGGGTGCGTCATCATGGTGTCGTTGACCAGTACGATACGAACGCGTTCACCGTAGCGGAGCGTAACCGGTTCTGAATCTGAGAATTTGATACCGTTGAAAGACCAGGCAAACTTTTCCATATGCCCCGTAAGGTGCAGTTCGATAGTACGGGAGGGTTCACGGCCGTCCGGATCCTCAAACGTACTTTTCAGGTCAGCATAAGTCAGAACTTTTCTGCCGTTATTACGCAGGCCGATGCCCGGGTCATTTAATTTTGCTGCCGGCATCATTGCCTGCATATCGACCAGAGGGTTATTCGTTTCGGAAGCCGGGTGTTTTTGCATGTCACTCATGCCAGCCATGCTTGCGTGATCCATACCGCTCATGGCGCTGTGATCCATTCCCGCCATGCTGTCTGTTGGAGGGGCTGGTATATCTGAACCATCCATACTCTGCATATCGCCGCCGTTCATGCTCTGCATCTGACTGTGATCCATCCCGCCCATGCTGCCATGATCCATCCCGCCCATGCCCATATCATCCATGGTCAGCCAGGGACGCGGATCGGGTTTCGGAACCGTTGCTGACAGCCCCTCCCGGACGGCAAGCGTGCCACGCGCATAGCCGCTGCGGTCCATAGACTGAGCAAAAATAGTGTAAGCATCATCAGTCGGCTCTACGATCACATCGTAGGTTTCGGCAACGGCGATACGGAACTCATCAACGGACACGGGGGTGACATACTGTCCGTCTGCAGCCACGACCGTCATTTTCAGACCGGGAATACGAACGTCAAAATAAGTCATGGCCGAGCCGTTAATGAAGCGCAGGCGTACTTTCTCACCTTTACGGAACAGACCGGTCCAGTTTTTACCGGGTCCCTGTCCGTTCATCAGGTAGGTGTATGTGAAACCACTGACGTCGGCCAGATCTGTCGGGTTCATCTTCATTTCAGCCCACATTTTCCGGTCAGCCAGCGTATTCGCGAGGCCTTTCTCCCGCGCATCACGGAAAAAGTCGGTAGCGGTGGGTTTAGCGAAGTTGTAATAATCTGACTGTTTTTTCAGTTTTGCGAGAATGTCTGAGGCTTTTTCATCAGACCAGTCGGTCAGCAGCACTACCTGCTCGCTGTCCCACTGAAACGGCTCAGGTTCAGCGGCATCGATAATAATCGGACCGTATACTCCTTCCTGCTCCTGCAGACCGGAATGGCTGTGATACCAGTAAGTTCCGTTCTGCTTTATTTTAAAGGAGTAAACATACGTGTCGTCCGGTTCGATACCGTGAAAACTGAGACCCGGTACGCCATCCATATTTGCTGGCAGGATAATGCCATGCCAGTGAACAGAGGTCGGCTCTGACAGGCGGTTTTTTACCCTTAGCGTGACAGTGTCGCCTTCTTTCCAGCGCAGCAGCGGCCCCGGAAGACCCGCATTTATGGTTTTTGCATAACGGGTCTTACCGGTGATATTCAGTGGCGTTTCGCCGATAAACAGATCAAAGTCGGTCCCGGTCAGCGTGCGGGACTGCATCAGGCTTACCGCCGAGAGCGCATCAAACGTTCTCAGCCCCAGGCCGCCCACGAGACCGGCGGCGGTTATCCCTTTAATAAAATTACGTCGTGAACTTTTAAGTTCCATGACTGAGCTCCGGCAAAATTCACAGTATCCCGGGAGAAAAAATCTCTCCGCTCCGCAAGCACAAGCCGTGCTTACCGTTCAGGAAGTTTATTTTTTGTTACCGGAAAGCTATCACAGCTGAAAGACGGACATGATTACAATTGTGTAATGTTGGAACTTACTGTTTTTACATTACATTTCTGTCATTTTCGATCGGAAGCATTTTTCTCCTGTACGATAAAAATGACTGAAGCCGGAGAGCATCCGGCCCGCCATTATTTAACTTTTACTCGTAAGGACTGCCGACATGAAAAAATTAATGTTTGTTTCTCTTCTGGCCCTGTTTTCTGCCTCATCAGTATGGGCACAGCCGCATCCTGTTTCAGAGCCGGACGGTCAGGTAACTAATAACGCTGTTGCCATGATGAATGAACATGAGCGTGCCATCCTGGCGCACCAGAGTATGGATAATGCAAATTCTGCAGCACATCAGAGCATCATTGATATGCACCGCAGGATGATGCAGCAGGAAAAATAACGGGTCGTACCGGACAGAAGGTTTGCCCGGTATCTTCTGTCCGTTTCTGTCACTGCTCCGGGATGTGGTTGTGTTTTACCCTCATCATTAATGCTTTTTCCGGTAAATCTTCTTTCAAGGCTTACGTGAGCCGGCCCGTCTTGCTGCGACGGGCTCTTTTTTACTGCCTTCCCGCTTTCCGCATCGTTAAACTGCCGGCCGTGCTGAGTACAGCGGTATCTTTGCGCCAATGATGATTTTGTTCCAGGCTTACCACTTGTTCGCAAATAAGCCGAGTGAGAGAGGACAATATGTCAGAGCATTATCGCAACTGCATTGAAGCCTGCTACATCTGTGCCGCAACCTGTGATTACTGTGTCGCATCGTGCCTGAAGGAGCCTCAGCTCGATATGATGCGTGAATGCATAAGCCAGGACATGCAGTGCGCAAGTATCTGCAGGATGGCGGCAAAATTAATGACGCTTGACAGTGAGTTTGCTACAGAAATCTGCAGGATCTGCGCTGAAGCCTGCCAGAAATGCGGGGATGAGTGCGGCCAGCATGAGCACGAACACTGTAAAAAATGCGCAGAAGCATGCCATCATTGTGCTCAGGAGTGCAGAAATATGGCAGCATGAATTTTCTGTCATCCACGGTACGAAGCAAGGAACAGCTACTTCATACGCCGGAAAGCAGAAAATTGTCGTCGCCAGCCCTGCCTGACCTTTTGCGGGAAAAACGCAGTAGTAACAGATAATGCGCAACAAAAGACAGGGCTGCCTGAACGTGCCCTGTAAGCTGTTCAGGTGGCAAGGGTTCTGGTGTACGCGAAAAGCGACATTATCTGCAGTACCCACCCGACGGGCAGCCGATCCGGCTACTTACGCAACAGGCGCAGGCCGTTTACCACTACAAGCAGACTTGCACCCACATCCGCGAACACCGCCATCCACATGGTCCCCATTCCGGCAATGGTCAGGGCCAGAAATGCTGCCTTGATGCCAACTGCCATAATGATGTTCCTGACCAGCACGCCGTATGTCTCCTGGAGAGCCGGACAAAGGCCGGAATTTTACGTAAGTCATCCTCCGTCAGAGCCCCGTCGGCAGTTTCGATGGCGGTATCTGTGCGCATTGCGCCCACGGCAAAGCCGATATCGGCGCGGGCCAGCACCGTATGTACCTTTTCCCCGAACAGCCTGGACGTTCTGACGTCCAGGCTGTGCAGCTGACTGCTCGCCTCGAGACTGCTTTCTGTTACCGTATCTGCCACTGTGAACAGCCCGGGCACCTGATGACTGTCACAGACCATGATGACCGCCTTAATATATATGATTAATCGAATATAAAATTGACATGCGCAGTCCTGGAAACGACACTGGACTCTGTAATTCAGGAGAATGTCATGCCACCATTTATGCCCCTGCAGCTTTTCAAAAACCTGTCTGACGAAACCCGGCTCAGCCTGGTGCTGTTACTGCGCGAAAAAGGTGAACTCTGCGTCTGCGAGCTTTCATCCACCCTGAAGGAATCACAACCCAAAATTTCCCGTCACCTGGCTTTACTGAGAGAAAGTGGCCTGCTTGTCGACCGACGAGACGGCAAGTGGATCCATTACCGTTTGTCTCCGCACATGCCAGCCTGGGCAGCAGCAGTGATTGAACAGGCTTATCTGTGCCAGCGGGATGATATCCTTAAGCTCAGCCAGCAGGCTGAACGCGATAACGCAACCACCAACGGCAAGCCTGTCTGCATTTAAAAAATTTTGCCATCATATATGCGATTTTTTGAATGTGTTTTGTGCGGGATAATCATCAGCCCGGATCAACGGGCAACTTTATTTAAAAAGGAGAAGGTATGTTTCTGGCGGGTGCGATTTTCGTCCTGACGCTGATACTGGTTATCTGGCAGCCGAAGGGCCTCAGTATTGGCTGGAGTGCAGTCATCGGTGCGGCTCTGGCGCTCCTGACCGGCGTAGTACAGATTGGGGATATTCCGGTGGTCTGGCAGATTGTCTGGAACGCTACGGCTACCTTTATTGCCGTCATCATCATCAGCCTGCTGCTCGACGAGTCCGGCTTTTTTGAGTGGGCGGCGCTGCACGTTTCCCGCTGGGGGGGCGGAAAAGGCCGACTGCTGTTCACCTGTATCGTTCTGCTGGGTGCGGCGGTGGCCGCCCTGTTCGCCAATGACGGGGCGGCGCTTATTCTGACGCCTATCGTTATCGCCATGCTGCTGGCGCTGGGCTTCAGCCCCGGTGCCACGCTGGCGTTTGTGATGGCAGCAGGTTTCATCGCCGACACCTCCAGCCTGCCGCTCATCGTGTCGAACCTGGTGAACATCGTCACGGCGGACTTCTTTAAGCTGGGTTTCAGCGAGTATGCCTCGGTAATGGTGCCGGTAAATATCGCCTCGGTTGCCGCCACGCTGGTCACGCTGCACCTGTTTTTCCGCAGGGATATCCCGGCCACCTACGACCTGACGAAACTGAAGGCGCCGCGTGAGGCCATTCGCGATGCGCGCACTTTTAGAACCGGCTGGATTGTTCTCATCCTGCTACTGGTCGGCTTCTTTGCTCTCGAACCACTCGGCGTGCCAGTAAGCCTGGTGGCAGCGGTGGCGGCGTGTGTTCTCTGGCTGGTTGCCCGCAAAGGACACGTGATTGATACCGGCAAGGTGCTGAAAGGCGCGCCCTGGCAGATTGTTATCTTCTCGCTGGGCATGTATCTGGTGGTGTACGGTCTTCGTAACGCCGGCCTGACTGATTACCTTTCTGCCGCCCTGAACCGGTTTGCAGAGCACGGCGTCTGGGGCGCAACGCTCGGCACCGGTTTCCTGACGGCGGCGCTCTCTTCTGTCATGAACAACATGCCTACCGTGCTCGTTGGCGCGCTTTCGATTGACGGCAGCACCGCGCAGGGCGTGGTGAAGGAGGCGATGATTTACGCCAACATCATCGGCTGCGACCTCGGCCCGAAAATCACCCCCATCGGCAGCCTCGCTACCCTGCTGTGGCTGCACGTACTGGCGCAAAAAAACATTACTGTCAGCTGGGGCTACTACTTCCGCGTGGGTATCGTGATAACCCTGCCGGTACTTTTTGTGACGCTGGCCGCGCTGGCTCTGCGTCTGTCTGTTTAACCTTAACCCCGGTGTTGCGACTGTGCAGCGCCTTTACGGAGTACCGCTTATGACTGACATCACCATTTATCACAACCCGGCGTGCGGGACGTCCCGCAACACCCTGGCGCTTATCCGCAACAGCGGCACCGAACCCAAGGTTATTCTGTATCTGGAAACACCGCCGTCCCGCGACGAGCTGAAGAAGCTGATTGCGGACATGGGCATCAGCGTACGCGCCCTGCTGCGCAAGAATACCGAACCGTACGAGCAGCTCGGCCTGGCAGAAGACCGCTTCAGCGATAACGAACTGCTCGATGCCATGCTGGCTCATCCGATCCTTATTAATCGCCCGGTGGTGGTGACGCCGCTCGGCACGAAGCTCTGCCGTCCGTCCGAAGCGGTTCTCGACATTCTGCCAGATCCGCAGCAGGGAGCCTTTACCAAAGAGGATGGCGAAGTGGTCATTGATGAGCACGGTCATCGCGTCAGCCACTGATTATTCACCAGGCTGCGGACATAACGAGTGTGAAAAAAGCCGGCATCTGCCGGCTTTTTTATATGCTGCGCTGGTTGACCCGCTCTGAGAGCTGAGTGGCACTCTCTTTTCTTTCACTGTAGCGGTCGGTCAGGTAGTTGCTTCGCCCGCGCGTCAGCAGGGTGAACTTCATCAGTTCCTCCATGACGTCCACGATGCGGTCGTAATACAGTGAAGGTTTCATGCGACCGTCCTCATCAAACTCGGCCCAGGCTTTTGCCACAGATGACTGGTTCGGGATGGTAATCATTCGCATCCAGCGCCCGAGAATGCGCATCTGGTTTACGGCGTTGAACGACTGTGAGCCGCCGCTGACCTGCATGACTGCAAGGGTTTTCCCCTGCGATGGCCGGACCGCCCCGGACGTCAGGGGTATCCAGTCAATTTGCGTCTTCATGATGCCGGTCATGGCACCGTGACGCTCAGGAGAGCACCAGACCATCCCTTCTGACCAGAGTACCAGTTCGCGCAGCTCTGCAACCTTCGGGTGCGTTTCAGGTACATCATCCGGCAGCGGCAGGCCGGACGGATTAAATATTTTCACCTCCGCGCCCATAGCCGTCAGCAACCGGGCAGCTTCTTCCGTGGTGAGCCGACTGTAAGAGCGTTCCCGCAACGAACCGTAGAGCATCAGGATACGGGGCGGGTGTGGCACTTCTGCGGCCTTCAGCTTCTCTTCCGTAAGGGGCGCATTCAGGAGCGTCGGATCGATATTGTTCAGGGCATCATTCACGTTATTCACAATGGAGTCTCTTTAAGGGGCATCGCGGCAGACAGGCGGCAGTCGCTGCCGCCGGCGCAGCACTCTTCAGTCAGAAAAGCCATCAGCTGCTCAAGCTGCGCATAACAGGGCCTGCAGAACAGGGTTCGGCTCTGCCGTTCCTGACTTATGAGGCCAGCAGACATCAGCGCAGAAAGATGATGGCTGAGCGTGGAGGCAGGAATATCAAGGTGCTTCTGAAGTTCGCCAACCGGCAGGCCGTGATGACCCGCCCTGACCAGCTCCCGGTATATGCTGAGACGGGTCGGGTGGCCCAGCTCCCGAAGTGCGTTTGCTGCGGTATGTAAGTCCATGCTGGCTCCAATAACTATATTTCCAGAATAATAGAAATATAGTCAGCGTCAAACATTAATTTAATCATCCTGGCACTCTGTTGATGACTTAAAATGACTAATCTGCTTCTGAACAGGTAATACATTAACGTCCGCTTCTGGCACATAGCGGCCCGTTTTACCCTTCGGGTTTGAGGGACAACCTTTTAAGAGCCTGTTCAATTTTCTCTGCGTCCTGTTCCACGATGGCTCTCTCATCGGGTGTGAGCGGAACTTCCTCAAGGTAACGTCTGACAGAGGCTTTGCTTTCCAGTATCAGTCCGCGCGCGCTCTGTTTGAGCAGGTTAAAATCGCAACCGATGCAGGCCATCCGGTGCTGACAGCTGCTCCAGAAGGGGTTCGTGCAGTATGAGTCACCCAGATCATAGTACGTTGAGGGGCCGGTCAGACTCGCGGCTTCCGGATCGTGGTCAATCAGCACGCTGATCATATGAGCGACCCTGTCTGCTTTTACGAACGATGCTGCCAGCTGGGTCGGACGGATGCGGATATAATGCATTGTCGACTGTGCGGATGAGTGACCTGACCACTGCATCAGCTCATGTAAAGACATGCCCCCGGTAACACTGGCCAGTGCTGTAACGGCAGAAGCACGGCCTCGGTGGCTTGTAATGGGACCGCGTGAATCTTCCGCAGGCATTCCTGCTCTGGCGCAGAGAACCGGAATAACAGTGCGATTTATTATGTCCCTGCCCACCGGTTTACCCCGATTCTGTAACAGGAAACGAACTTTTTCGCCGGTGCGTTCATCCGTAAGTGCTGCCTGCTCCTGAGGACGCTCACTGAGCCAGATATCTACATATTTTTTCACTACAGCCGAGACCGGCTTAACAAAAGCTTTAGACGTTTTGCCGGCCGGCACGCTGAGATAGCACAAAGTGCCCGCCGGGATAGCACCACCGTTTTCCTGCAGAATGTCATCCGCCTGTGGAGTAATACAGTTCATTGTCAGACGCATCAGCTCGTTCTGTCGCAGCCCTGCATGTGTCCAGATAACCGCCATAGCCTGAAGCATAGACAGGGGATAATGAATTTCGCTCAGCAGATCTTCTTTACGCAGATTCAGGCTTGCCCAGACCAGTTTCAGCCAGACCGGATCATCAATGACGCGGGGATTCACGCCCTGACGAAACAGCGGTGTGTCAGGCGTGGACAAATGACGGGCCGGACTGAATTTTAATTTCCCCCAGCCCCAGCTTTCATAATCAAGCATAAAACGGCGAACTGCATAAACAAACCGGCTGCGGGAATGCGGCATCAGGGGCTTTCCTGAGCGGTTTGAACGCCTGCCCCCTTTATTTGTGTCCAGTGACAGCTCGTCCACTTTCAGTCTGCCAACCATTGCAATAAAGCTGGCGCAGGTTTCCATTGTCCAGTCAGACGGTTCGCATATTTCCGGCTTTTCCCGGGCAAGCCACAGGCCGCAGCGGAGAATGAAACTGTACTGAGTTTCTCTGGAGCGGGGGCGGAGTACCGACGTTTCCCGCCACTTCCGACACCATCGGGCCCAGTCAGGCGCGATACCTTCTGTTGGCTTTTCATGCCACTCTTTATAATTACGCATTCTCAGGGGGCTTTTTATAATCCCCATAGCAGCAAGTGCATAGGATATTTTTCCTGTAACTCTTGCGATCCCCCGGTCGTGACAGTTCTGCCCCCGCCACAGCAGTTCTGTCGTAAAATTTTCAAGTTGCGGATCATTATTCATCAGCATCAGAACACCCAGCATACCCGACAGATTGTGTTTCTGATTCTGCCCGACATATCCCAGTGAGATCAGAACGTCTGTCAGCCGGTTAAGTTCATGGCTGACAAAAATCCGGCCATAGATGGCACTGGCGTACAGCGAAGGTGCACCATGCACTGGCAGGCTTAACGGAGAGGGAAACGGGCCGAGATGAAAGGCAAAAGCAGCAAGCAAAGGCCTGCCGGAACTGTGTTGCTGACAGAGCGTTAACCACCTTTCCTGCGTCCACAGCCAGCAGGGCTGACCCGCCCGGTGCGTTTCTGCAAGAACTGTAAGTATGGTAATTCTGACAAGTCTGGCACTGATACTGCTGCGTGAGGCAATGTCCTGCAGAGGCAACAGCAAAAACGGCAGAGAACCTGGCTGGTCGAGCGCAGCTGACCGCCGGTAGCCTGTACTTATTGCGTCTCTTTCCTCAGGACTTAACGCATCTCTCAGCTGATAATCTGTGCGTTTAAAAGGCACATAAGTGACTCTGGCCGTTTTTTCATTCATCAGTAAGGCTCCTGAAAAATAAGTCCGGCGACTTTCCTGTCGGTTTCAGCCACGGCTGCGGCTATCCGGCCAGCCAGATCGTAACCTGACAGATGGATATAAATTTGTGTGGTGCGCAGATCCCTGTGTCCTGCATAAGTCGCCAGCTCATGCAGTTTCCAGCCGGCCCGCGCCAGATGGGTCAGACGAAGATGGCGGAAGGTATGTGTTGTAATCTGTGGAAGCCCGGTATCCAGAGCCCATCTGCGTACGGTTTTACTCCAGTTCCACACAGAAAGGGGTGTGCCATAATTACGATCAGAAAATGAACGGAACAGCGCACCCTGTGTCCAGCCAGCCTGCTTCAGCTGCCGAAAATGATTTGCCAGTACCGGCGTCACGTCCGGACCATAACAAATAATTCTTTCCCGCCTGCTTTTCGTTGTTTCCGGGCGGATACGGATCAGGCGATGCGCAGGGTCGATATCCTCAAGCGCCAGGGCTGTCACCTCTGCACGGCGGAGTGCACCAAAATAGGCAAGCGCGAGCATCAGCCGGTCACGCAGGGAGGCAGTTGAAACATGTTTAAGAAATTTCCGCCATTGCTCATCATCAGGTATTACGGGTAAGCGGGTGATACGCGGGACCAGCCCCCGCCCGGTATAAATGACGCCGGGTAAACCCGCACGGGGTAGCGGATTGAGACTGCATATATCCTGATAAAGCAGAAAGTCATACCAGAGACGGATCACAGAAAGGCGCAGCTGGAGCGTGGCGCTGGCTGCGGGAAAAGGCATGCCGGGTAACTGAGGGCTGATGTAGGCGGCTAGGTCTTCAAACCGGGCCTTTTCAGGTTCAATGCTGTTCTGGCTGCAGAATGCAAAATAATGGCTGAGGGCACTGCGGTAGGCGGAGAGTGTGGTCTGAGCCCGGCCCAGGTCGGACAGCAGTTTCAGCCAGCGCTCCGCCAGTACCAGCACATCCTCGTTTGGTGGAATCATCATTGTGTTTACCTCTGACAACAGCATTGCTGCTCAAAGTTCACCCAATCAATGTTGCATTCCACTTAACTTACTACAGCTCGTAATTGGAGCTGAACACGTGCACACCGTTCTCCCTGAAATAACGCTCATTCTGAAACAGCGGGGCGGCCATTTTAACCCCTAGACGCTTTGCCTCGGCCGATCGAGCGATAACGCATCCGTCGTTGTTCGACACGACGACAATCGGTTTACCACGCAGATCGGGCCTGAATACGGTTTCGCATGAGGCGTAAAAATTGTTGGCATCGGCCAGCGCAAACATTGCTAATCTCCAGCCGGTCCGTTAAACCCCACTCCGGCTACATCGGTAAGGGCATAGGCGACCACTCCCCACACGGGCAGCACCTGGCTTACATCAAGCAGCGTAACAGTTTCGTCCGCGTCCAGCGCCTGCAGGGCGGGAACCGGATTGAGCAGCAGCCGCCTCAGCGTCAGTTCTCCCTCGAGCTCGGCAACGATTAACTGACCGTGTGCCGGTGTCAGCGCCCGATCGATGGCCAGCACGGACCCTTTAATAATACCTGCATCTGGACAGTCGCTTTCGCTGCGCATGAGATAGGTAGAGTAAGGGGCAAGATGCACCAGATCGCCCAGACTCAGGCGCGCTTCGGTGTAGTTCTGGGCCGGACTCTGAAAGGCCATGAATTGCTCCATTCTTAACAGCTTCTCAGCCTTGTGAAGTGAACCTGATAGCGACCAGGTGTCTGTCTCGCAGGCGCAATTAATGCTCCAGATATCAGTATACGTCGCTATCCTTACATCAACAGCAGGAGGTATTTATGTGTGGAAGATTTGCGCAGTACAGCAGCCGCGACGACTATTTTGACTCCCTCGGTCTTACACCAGACGAAATAATCTTCGATCCGGAGCCTCTCGGGCGCTTTAACGTAGCACCAGGCACTAAAGTACTCCTTCTAAACGAACAGGAAGATTCGCTGCGCCTCGATCCGGTGTACTGGGGCTACGGACCGGAATGGTGGGATAAGCAGCCACTTATCAATGCGCGTGGTGAGACGGCAGCGAGCGGCCGCATGTTCAAGCCTCTCTGGAATCATGGCCGCGCTATCGTGCCTGCTGACGGCTGGTTCGAATGGCAGAAAGAAGGTGGTGATAAGCAGCCATTCTTCATCTTTCACAAAAAAAAGGAGCCTCTTTTTTTTGCCGCCATCGGCAGACAGCCATACGGGCAGGATCACGGCAAAGAAGGCTTCGTGATTGTCACGTCAGCCAGCAATCAGGGGATGGTCGATATACATGACAGGCGGCCGCTGGTTATTACGCCTGATGCCGTTCGTGAATGGCTAAGTGAAGAAACGTCTCCAGCGCGTGCTGAAGAAATTGCCCATGACGCTGCCGTTCCGGAAAAAGCATTTACCTGGCATCCTGTCAGCAAAAAAGTAGGCAATATTCATCACCAGGGCAGTGAGCTTATTGAGCCTTTACCGGCAGATAAGGAGTGACTCGCTTACAGTTCAAAAAACTTCATATAGGGCATTTCTCAGACGGCTATTATTGCCGGGATGGGCAAGCCATAAGAGTAATAAGGGGGCGGTATTTCTTTCCCTTAACGTGCAATTGTAACGCTCGCCGCAGGCCCGACTGAGGCGTACCGCAGCGCAGCGAGGAACGAACAGTCGTGGCGAGGAAGCGTCATTTCACCGATGCCGGCATGGACTGCTTACACATCATACATACATATATAACGCATTATTGTTAGCTCAGCCCGGATCTGAAAGTCAGGGTGACCTTCATAAAATTTCCTATCCCTTCAGATATATAGATTCGCTTTAATAAGTGGCCGTCTCGCTCCCTATTGCCAGATTAATCCGCCTCAATAATACTGTACATATAAACAGTAAAATAAGAGGAGGAATTTTATGCGCTATTTCAACCGAGTTTCTGCAGTGACACGACATCACAACCGGAGCACCTGGTCATGAATCCGGGTAACTATGCAGCAGGCCTGACAGTGCTCTGGCCCCCACTATTTACGCCCCGCATCCGGGTGCCGCTGTATGCTGATCCGTGCGCGGCCGGCTTCCCCTCCCCCGCTCAGGATTACGTTGAGAAAGAACTCGATCTTAACGAGCTTTGCATCCGCCGGCGCGCCTCGACCTTCTTTGTTCGCGCCAGTGGAAACAGTATGCGGGACCTCGGTCTCTGCGATGGAGACGTAATGGTTGTTGATCGGGCGGAGAATGCGGCGCACGGCGACATCGTGATCGCTGAGGTTAACGGCGAATTTACAGTCAAGCGTCTGCAGCTACAGCCCACGCTTGCCCTGCTCCCGATGAATCCGGCCTATCCGGTAATCTTTCCGGAAGAACTGCAGCTGCTCGGTGTTGTTACCTGGTTCTTCAACAGTACCCGAGCCAGGCGGAGGTGAACATGTCCATGTTTGGGCTCGCCGACGTCAACTCGTTTTACGCCAGCTGCGAGGCATTGTTTCGCCCCGATCTCCGCGGCAAACCCGTTGTTGTGCTGTCGAACAATGACGGCTGCGTCATCGCACGCAGCGCGGGCGCAAAAAAACTGGGCATCAAAATGGGGGCACCGTGGTTCCAGATAAAAAATCAGGATTTCAGCGAGCGCGTACATGTATTCAGTTCCAACTATGCGCTCTAGTAAGTTAAGTGGAATGCAACATCTCCGGTATAAACTTTAATCAGTTGTTATGAACTGAAGGGAGAAGGCCGTGAACACCACCATTCATTCCACATCTGCACTTCTCCTGACTGAGCAATGGCTTAAAATTCTTTCGAATTTAGGAAGAGCCAGCGCAACTATTAAAACCTATCGAAGTGCCCTGACGCATTTTTTGGCCTTCTGTGAAATACACGCTATTGCTCCTGAAAGGGCTTCCTTTGAGGACTTGGCAGCATATATCCGCCCTCAGCTCCCTGATATGCCGTCATCCGTTGCCAGCGCCACACTCCAGCTGCGCATTTCAGCTCTTCGCCTCTGGTATGACTTTCTGATTTACCAGGATATATGCAGTCTCAATCCGTTACCCCGCTCGGGTTTGCCTGGCGCCAGTTATACCGGGCGTGGCCTAGTCCCCCGTATCACCCGCCTCCCCGTTATTCCTGATGACGGACGGTGGCTCAGGTTCCTGAAACACGTTTCTGCCGCGTCTCTGCGTGACAGGCTGATGCTTGCTCTGGCTTATTATGGCGCGCTCCGACGTACGGAATTGACGGCTCTCAGGCTTGAGGACATTGATCTGGCTCACCGCCTGGTCCGCATCCGCGCAGAGACGACGAAAAACAGACGGGAAAGAATAGTCTGTTACAGCCCCGATGTTACGCCGGTGCTGGCAAACCATTTTCGGCAGCTAAGGCTGGCAGGCTGGTCAGGTGGTGCTCTGTTCCGTTCCGCCTCTGACCGTAATTATGGCGATCCTCTCTCGTTCTGGAGCTGGAGTAAAACCGTGCGGAAATGGGCGACAGAGACTGATCAGCCAGACATTACCACGCATACTTTTCGTCACCTCCGGCTGACACACCTGGCGCGGGCTGGATGGAAACTGCATGAACTGGCTACGTATGCAGGACACAGGGACCCTCGCACCACACAAATTTATATTCATCTGTCGGGAACGGATATGGCGGCCCGCATGGCTGCTGCCGTCGCTGAAACCGACCGGAAGATCGCAGGGCTTATCTTTCAGGCGGGAGCAGTATGATGAACGCAGGAACAGCAATTAATAACATTTATGTCCCTTTCAGTCGTTCGGATTATCAGCTGAATAATGTGTTAAGCACTGAAGAGCGTGAGGCGTTATGTACCGGGCACAAACGTACCTCTGCTCTGAGCCAGCAGGGTCCGCTGTCATCTTTACTGCGGCCTCTTCAGGATATTGCCGACCGCAGCGGCACCAGTGATAGACTGGTCAGGATTATCCTTCCTGCCGTTCTGGCGGAGATACACCGGGCAGGGCAACCTTGCTGGCTGTGGGGATCAGAAAAGTGGCTGACGCTGTGCCAGCAGCACCGTACAGGCAGGCCGCTGATTGCGGCTCTTGCCTTCCATCTTGGTCCGTTTACATCACCGCTCAGCCTGCCGCACCATGGTGCACCGTCGCTGTACGCCTGTGCCATTTATGGCCGGGAATTTTTTACTCATGAGCTCAATCGGCTGACGGACACTCTGGTTTCACTGGGATACAAACGGCAGAACCAGAAAAATAATCTGTCAGCACTGCTGGGCATACTGATGATGATGAACGGTAATCCTCAGCTCGAAAGCTTCACGACCGATCTCCTGTGGCGCGCGCAGAAGTATCACGACCGCGGGATCGCAAGGACAGTGGGCAGAGTTTCGTATGCGCTTGCCGCAATGGGCATCATAAAAAGCCCCGTGCGTATGCGTAATTACCAGGAATGGCACGAAAAACCGACAGATAACATCGCCCAGCCCTGGGTAGCATGCTGCCGGCGGTGGAGGGAAACCTCAGTGCTTCGTCCCCGTTCCAGAGAGAGCCAGTACAGTTTTATCCTCCGCTGCGGCCTGTGGCTCGCCCGGGAGCACCCGGAAATACGCGAGCCATCCGACTGGACAATGGAGATCTGCGCAAGTTTTATTGCGGCAGTCGGAATAATGAAGGTCGGTGAACTTTCTCTGGGAACCGCGCGGGGAGTGCGCCGGTCTTCCCGTTCAGGAGAACCCATGCTGCCAAACTCCCGCGCCGGTTTTATGTATGCCGTTCGCCGTTTTATGATCGACTACGAGAACTGGGGATGGGGACGGCTGAAATTCAGTCCATCCCGCCATCTCTCGACGCCTGATACACCACTGTTTCGTCAGGGCGTTAATCCCCGCGTTATTGATGATCCGGTCTGGCTGAAACTGGTATGGGCCAGTCTGAACCTGCGTCAGGAAGATTTGCTGAGTGAAATTCATTATCCTCTGTCTATGCTGCAGGCTTTGGCAGTCATCTGGACGCATGCAGGGCTGCGCCAGAATGAGCTGATGCGCCTGACCGCTGGCTGCATCATTCCACAATCAGAAGATATTAACCGGGACGACGGCAGTACTATTCCTGCCGGAACTCTTTGCTATCTGAACGTGCCGGCCGGCAAGACATGTAAAGCCTTTGTTAAGCCGGTTTCTGCTGTGGTGAAAAAGTATGTCGATATCTGGCTGGCAGAACGACCAGAAGAGCAGGCTGCTCTGACGGATGATCGCACCGGTGAAAAAGTCCGTTTTCTGTTTCAGTACCGGGGAAAACCGGTGGGAAGAGACATAATAAACCGCACCGTTATTCCGGTTCTCTGTGCCCGGGCAGGAATGCCGCAGGAAGACAGCCGGGGTCCTATTACCAGCCACAGGGGACGTGCATCGGCCGTAACTGCACTGGCTAGCGTTCCTCAGGGCATGTCTTTATACGAGCTGATGCAGTGGTCAGGACACTCTTCGCCGCAGTCCACCATGCATTATATTCGCATACGCCCGACACAGCTTGCGGCCTCTTTTGTTAAAGCTGATCGGGTAGCGCACATGATAAGCGTGCTGATTGATCATGACCCCGAAGCAGCCAGCCTCACAGGGCCGGCAACGTATTATGAGCTTGGGGACTCTTACTGCACCAATCCTTTCTGGAGTAGCTGCCCTCACCGGATGGCCTGCATTGGCTGTGACTTTAACCTTCCCAAAAAAAGCGCGAGAGGACTGTTACTGGAGAGCAAAGCGTCCATAAAGCAGTATCTTGAAGAGGTCCCGCTGACTCCGGATGAAAAAGCGATAGTTGAGGCAGATACAGAAAAACTGGAGGCCGCTCTCCGAAAAACGGAGTGAGTGGCGGTAAGTTAGTCTTGAACGTCCCGCAGGATGTTTTCAGGCACGATGCTGTTGAGCTGACATGACATCATTTCTCTTCAGTGCCCCCTCCTTTGCACATCTGTTTTATACGGGACGAAAATACTTTCTTCATACCTCTGTACCGATGATAAATCTGCCACTGCTGCCCAGCAGCGATCATTGAGCAGGTATATCTGTGCCAAGGTGGCAAAGGTGACTCCAGCGGGCCGGCATACCGTTTTCCGGCAGGTTAATTCGGATGAACCTGCCGGACATGCCGTACCTGGCCGGTTATGTGCTGGTTTTGTCGTTGCGTTATTTCAAGGATATCGTGCATCCACGCCGGCAATGACTCACTGAGCCGGTAGTAAACCCATTTTCCGTTGCGGCGGTCGGTCAAAACGCCGGCGCCTTTAAGCATGGCGAGATTACGGGATATTGCCGGCTGGGAGATATCCAGCGACGCGCAGATGTGGCATACGCACAGCTCACCGGACTCCCTCAGGAGGATAAGGATATTCAGGCGACTCTCGTCTGAAAGCAGCCGGTAAAAGGCAGATGGCGGGATCATATTGTCAGGCCGGTAGTCAGCTTAGATAAAAAATTAAAACATAGTACGCCTTCTATCGCCAGACAGCAGGCGCCCTCGTATATCCCTCTTCGGGAATGAAATTTCGGGTTCAGGCAATGGGAAAAATACCGTAAAACTGACTGCAGTTCATCCGAAGTACAGTTTTTAGGCAAGATGACTGAACGAACTTACCATATTTATTCTGCTTAAGAATAAATTAATTAGCATGAAGCTCTGTGCGGGAAGCCAAAATTATTAGCCGGATTTATGCTATTTATCAGGCATCCGTATTCCCCTTCTGTTTTAAATGATTTAAAATCAGTTAGTTATACACAATATTACATTCTTTGACATTTATTTTCTCCTGGTGTTATAAGTAAAGCGAAACTATCCAGCGGGTTATCATCCGCTGATACATAAAACATTCGCCATATGTTATATAAATTCGCGCAGGTGACCGGATGAATGTATTGCTTGTTTCCATCTTTGAAGGCGGCTACCAGCCGATAACCATCTCTACAGCCTATCAGGCGCTGGCAGGGGAAGCCGCTGTTACTGACATTAATGTCCTGGATATCTACGTACACGGGCCGGATGAATCAAAAATCAGGGGGCGGGATCTCATTTTTATTTCTCTGCCGCTGTTCGATGCGGTGATGCCGGGGGTCGAGTTGCTCGCCACCATAAAGCACCTGAATCCGGTCGCAAAAGTGTGTTTTTATGGTCAGCATGCCACCATTCATGCGGCCCGGCTGACAGAGAAAGGGGCGGATTTCTGTATCCTTGGTGACTGGGAGTTACCCATGAAATCCCTGATTAACGCTCTTTGTACCGGCGCCCGCACATCATTAACTGGCATTATGAATCAAGGCGACCTCACTGAACCGGCGCCCTTTTTTTCCAAAAAAGGTTTCAGTGTGCCCAACCGGAAAATCCTCCCTTCACTGGTTAAATATCCCAATAAGCAACTAAACAAGCTGCTCGGAAAAGACGTTACTGTTGGTTCAACAGAACTGGCAAGGGGATGTAAGCACAAATGCCTGTACTGCTCGGTCTACGCCGCTTACGACGGTCGGGTGATAAAGATTCCTGCTGACATTATCATCGAAGATGTCAGAAACATGGTCGACGGAGGCATGACGCACCTGACCTTTATTGATGCCGACTGGTTCAGTACCCGGCATTACGGAATTGAAATTCTTACCGAGCTTCACAAAATACACCCTGAACTGACATTCGATATTACGACCCGGGTAGATCACATTATTGAGAATGAAAGTCGCATGGCGCTTCTGAGGGATCTGAACGTCAGAATTATCACTTCTGCGCTGGAGTTCCCCAGCGAAAATGTCCTGAAGATATTCAACAAGCAGGTCACCGTCCGTGATACGGAGAAAGCCATCCGCATAATGAAGAGCTCCGGCATCCTGCTAAACCCCACATTCATTATGTATAACCCTTGGGCGGGCCTCAGGGACATGGAGCATTTCCAGGAGTGGATAGACGGCGTCAACCTGCGTGACGATATTGATCCCATTCAGTTTGAAACCCGCTTGTCACTGTATAAAGGCTCGCCCCTGCTTCTATCGGATGACATAAAAAATGTCAGCCTCACTGAATACGATTTCCACTATGACTGGTCCCACAACGATCCGTGGGTTGATGAGCTGTACGCTGCAAGCGTCACCCCGGCAGAAGAAGGCGTGTTCAAGCGCTGCTGCCTCAAATGCTGACAGGATAATCAACATGTTTATTAATGAGTTTTCAAAGCTGGCTGCATTTGCGCAGGAAAAATCCTCTCTGGAAGCCGGCACGCTGAGCCTGATCAAAATGGCCGTGCTGCTGGCAATGGACAAACCGGAAGAGGCAAAAGCATTGATGCTTGAATATAAAAACGCCGGAGGCGGGCAGGATAACATTGATGCCGTCTTTGCCATTATCGCCAGCGCAAAGCTTTCGTATATCTACAGTGAAACCGTCCGGAATGAAAAGCCTTCGGGTTCTTCTTCGTGCTGTTCATAAGGGGCTGAGAATGGACCACGGCTACGTCGTTCTTATTGGCAGCAGAGACACGGAGCAGGAAACACGCATCATCAGAAAGCACGGTTACAGGGTGCTGCTGATCAATACGCGTATATCCCTGAAAGAGCTCTGCTTTGTGGACAGAGCCATTGAGGCAGATCTCAATGACAGCGACAGTATTACCAATCAGATTGCTGATCTCCTGCAGGACGGCATGCACCTGGTTTCTGTTCTTACGCAGAATGAGTACCGTACCGGGCTGGCAGCGAAAATTGCAACGCTGGCGGGCACCTGTTTTCTGTCTGAGCAGGCGGCGGCCATCTGCAGAAACAAATCCAGCGTCAGAAACGCGCTCCGGGGAACGTCGCTCGGCACTGTGCCTTTCGTTGTGAATGAAAACATTCGCGCACTGCTCAGTGATACTGAAGGTATGGATTTTCCGGTAGTGGCCAAACCGGAAAATGATGCCGGCAGTAACCACGTCTACATCTGCCGGAACACAGAGGAGCTTTGGGACGCGGTCAGCATCATCGGTAACCTGAAAACGAACCATGTCCTTCAGGCGATGGGGGGCCGGACGCTGATTGAACGCTATCTGGAGGGCCGGGAATTCAGCGTGGAAGCATTATCTGACGCGTCATCCACGCGCGTTATTGCCGTTACTGAAAAGTTTACTCAGGGCAGTGTTGAAAAGGCTCACCTGGTACCGGCACGCATTAGTCCGGAAGAGCGGAGCGCCATAAAATCCTTTATTTCAGCCCTTCACGAACAGCTGGGCATCCGGCATGCCGTTACGCATACCGAAATCAAGCTACATGAAGGGGTGCCCGGCCTGATTGAAATTAACGGCCGGATCGGAGGAGACAATATTGCCGATCTCGTCCGGCTCACCACCAGACTGGATTTGTTTGAGGCCGCGCTGCTTCTATCGCTGGGTCATTCCGTGGATAACGTTATTACCTCTCTGGGCTGTGTCACAGAAAGCCCGGCATCGGCCATGAGTATCTTTCTGTTTGCCGCTGAAGACGGGTATGTCCGTTATAAGTCCTGCCCTTATCCGGTGCAGCGGGCTTTTCCGACGGGTTCCTTCGTCACCCGGACGACCAGTAACTACACCCGACTGGGTTCGTACATTATCTCCAGCGCATCCTCTTTAGATCCGCTTGAAAGGATTACCGAGTCAGATGAATACTTCACCGTTGAATGCTGTCAGTGAATCTCCCCACGATAATCGCAGGATGCAACTGCTGCTCTGCACAGCGGTTTTTCTGCTTGTCAGCGGAACCGGAATTATTGCCCCGTTGCTGGCTCCGTATGCCGGCACCCTGGGTATATCAACCTATGCGATCGGCTTCCTTTTCAGCGGCTTTTACATTGTCAGACTGATAATCGGCACGCCCGTAGGCTTTTTCTCGGAAAAATACGGAGCGAGAACGACGCTTATCGTCTCTCTTGTGGTCTATCCCTTTGTCTCGATGACCTATTTTTTTGCCGGTGACGCCGTTACCCTTCTCGGCGCCCGCCTGCTGCACGGTATTGCCTCCGCCATGATGCTGCCCATGGCCATGGCTTACATGGGTAATATCAGCCTCAGGGGAAGGGAAGGATATTACATCGGCATACTCAATACGGTTATCCTGTCCGCCGGCGCGTTCGGTCCGATAGCGGGCGGTTTTATAGCCCAGTACTGGGGCTTTCGTGCAGCCTTTTCGTGTCTTTTCTTTCTCTCACTTATTTCCCTGATGGTTGTGTTCCTGCTGCCACGCGAGAACCCGATGCAGAATACGTCACGGAGCAGAGTGACACCAGACAGTACACGGCAGACAAGCGTCACCCTGACACGCGGCGTCATCGTGCTGGCACTGTTCAATACTGTCATTGCCGTCTTTGATATTTTCATCATTTCCTTCTTCCCGCTGTATGCGCTGAAGATGAATCTGTCTCCCTCCGTTCTCGGAGCCCTTATTGCCGTAAACAGCCTCATCATGGCTGGACTTCAGATCCCTTTCGGACGACTGGTCGACCGGCACTCCAGGCAAACGTGCATCCTTATCTCGGTCATCAGCATGTCGGCAAGTCTACTGCTCACCCCGGTGATTTGCGGATACGCGGCCTGGGCTGGGCTCTGCTTCTTTGTCTTCACGACAGCCGTTAGTGTGGCGCTGTGCATGGCTGGCGTGTCGGCTCTGTCTGTGGAAACCGGTAAGAAGAACGGTATGGGCAGGATCATGGGTTTCCTGGGTTCTGCCAGCAGTTTTGGCATGATGATCGGCCCGATGCTGAACGCATTTCTCGTCGATCGCGTGTCCTATGATTCCATCTTTTATGTCACCGCCGCCCTGTGGCTGCTCACAGGCGCTGTGTTTGTTTGCGTAACCAGAGGCTCTCATCATGACCACCACTAACTGCTGTGCCCCGGCAAAAGCGCCGTCTCTCAATCCCATCAGGGAATTTTACAATCAGGCTGCCCTCGGAGGATCGGGATATTCTCAGGGAACGGATAAGTTTTCTCCCGGTGCCCCCACGGAAAGCATTGTCCGCTATATTGCGGCCCGGCAGCCAGCCACCATCCTGGATATCGGCTGCGGGATGGGGACCACCCTTTTCGATGCCGCACCAGTTCTGCATCAGCCGGAGAAAATCATCGGCATCGACTTCAGCGACAACATGATCAAGCTGGCGCGCAAGAGAAAAGCTGAAACAGACGCCCCCTTCACGGAAAAAATGGCATTTTTCGTTGCGGATGCTCAGGATCTCCCCTTCATGGATAGCACTTTTGATTTCATTTACAGCGAATGTGTCCTGAACCTGGTGCCGGACAGAAACAAGGTTCTGCAGGAGATTCACCGCGTCCTGTCACCGGGCGGCATCTTCATCTACACCGACTTTATTGCGTACGAAACCGTTCCGCAAAACATCCGTGAAAACATCAACCTTATGAGCGGATGCCGCGCAGGCAGCCTGCTGCTGAGTGAAAATCTCACCTCTCTTGAGCAGAACGGATTTACCTCTTTCGTGGTGGAAAACCATACGGATGATAAAAACCTGCGTTACGCCCAGATGCTTGAAAACAGCGAAGAATATAAAAAGCAGTATTTTGAGCTGCAGGAAAAAGAGCCGGAAGCGTCATCATTTATTGAACACAAACTGGGTTATTACCTTGTGAGCAGTCTCAAAAAATAAGGTGACCACAATGAAAAAAGTAAAAATATTACTGCTGAGTGGATTTCTGGGGGCCGGAAAAACCACGACGGCCCTCAGGCTGATTTCACATCTGGAAAGCAAAGGGATGTCCGCAGTATACATTGCCAATGACCAGGGAAGCCTGCTGATTGATACCGGAATGGGTGAAGGTAAGGGCATCGTGACCCGGCAGGTCGGGAACGGGTGTTTTTGCTGCAGGTTTGAAGATCTGATGGAAGCGGTACAGGGCCTGATTGCAGAAAAACAACCGGACGTCATTATTGCGGAAGCCGTGGGCAGCTGTACGGATCTGGTTTCAACGGTCATCAGGCCGCTTAAAAAGTACTACGGCACTCAGCTTGAAGTGCTGCCTTTTCCGGTGGTGCTGGACGGTAGCCGCTACGCTGATATGCAGCGCCTGCTTGGAACCCGTTTGAGCTACCTGTTTACAAAGCAGATAGAAGATGCGCAGATAATTGGCCTCTCCAAGTCAGACAGCATTCCTGACGACGAACGGGCAGCGTTTATCGAGGCGTTGCATAAGCAATATCCGGCCAAGCCGGTTATAACCTATTCCTCGCAGACCGGTGACGGCATCGCTGAATTTGCCGATGCGCTCATCTTCACGCCTCAGCTTTCGGCAGATACCCTGACGCCTCTGGAGATCGATTATGAAACTTACGGGGCCGCTGAAGCCGATATGGCGTGGGTGGATATAAGCCTGGACCTGACGGCCAGTGACCGGCTTATTGCGCCTGATGTCTGGATCCGTACCTGTCTTGAGCATCTGAGATCTGCCCCCTCACTCAGTAACCGGGTGATTGGTCATATTAAAATAGCGCTGGGTAACGGCGCGACACTCACAAAAGCAAGCCTGGTCGACATACATAAAGAAATTCAGTTTGATGAGCGTTGCAGCGATACGGCAGAAGCCTGCGTCGCACTCATCAATGCACGCGCTGAAGGGCAGCCGGCTGAAATTTATGCGATCGTGGAGGCGGCGGTCAAACATACGGCCTCACTGACAGGCTCACAGGTCATCTTCCGGGAGCATAACGCGTTCAGTCCCGGTATGCCGACACCGGTTTACCGCATCCTTCAGGACTGACCCATGAAGACTTTATGCAATTGTAAATCCCGTGATGTGATTTCGGAGTTTCTCGGTACATTCATGCTGGTTATGATTGGTGTCGGTTCCATTTCTGTAAATGAAATCAGTGAGGTAATTGGCAATTTCGGTATAGCGCTCAGTTTTGGTCTGGCCGTTTACTTTTGCATAAATCTGTTCTCGGCCAGCAGCGGGGCACACCTGAATCCAGTGGTCACCCTGATTTTTTATCTGATCAGGACCTGCTCACTGCGTTCGACAGTGAGCTACATCTTGGCTCAACTGTTGGGCGCAAGTGCCGCAGCAGTGTGCCTGAAGGCGGTGTTTGGTCATGCGCTGCTGGCAGGCGTAACCCGGGTTCATTCGGACGTATCCCTGTATAACGCGTTCTTCATTGAGGGGATCATGACGTTTTTTTTAATCATGAGTATCCTGACAACGCGGAATGCCACCATCATCAGCATTGCGGTCTTTCTGGATGCCTTTATCGGCGGCCCGCTGACCGGTGCCAGCATGAATCCTGCCCGAAGTTTCGGCCCGGCCTTCGCCATGGGATACTGGGATAACCAGTGGCTGTACTGGTGTGCTCCGCTGTGCGGCGGTCTGGCAGCCGTCTTCTGTTGTCATTTCATCATGCAGGATCCCAAAACCGTTTCCGTGGAATCACGCTGATACTCTGGATGCCTCCGCTCAGCGGAGGCATGTTCAGTAACAGACCGCACGGCTTCTTCGTTCATAAATCAGAACATCGCGCCATACGCCATGCATTTCCCCTACCTTTTCCCGGCATCCCACTTCCCTGAATCCCTGGCTAAGATGCAGGGCAATGCTTGCCTGATTTTCCGGGAATATGCCGGCCAGCAGGGTCCAGAACCCGGCTTTTTCTGATCCCCTGACGAGTTCCGTGAGCAGTGCTTTGCCCACTCCGGAACCCTGATAGCCGGAACCGACATAAATGCTCAGCTCAGCAACGCCGCGGTATGCATTCCGGCGGGAATAGGGAGATAATGCAGCCCATCCCGCCACATTGTTCTCAACACAGGCAACATAACGGCATTCCCTGAGATGACCGCTATCCCATTCCTGCCATTCCGGTGGTGCCATCTGGAAAGTGGCATTGCCGGTAGCAATCCCCTCTTGATAAATCTCCCTGACTGCATTCCAGTCTTCATCGTTCATCTTTCTTATGCTGACTTTTGCCATATTAACTTTTCCGTATATGAGTTTATAGTTAGCAGCTGACAGAAATGGCGCCTGTCACGGATTTTGGAGGCGAACCGGGCAGCGTAACCGGACAGTGATCCTCCCCCTTTCGTATTACTTAAACCGCACCTCTACTCTGGCCGATTCATATGCATATATCTATATATATAATTGCTAATCTTTATCCTTACAGTCACACTATCTCCGGCCTGAACAGGAGTTAATATGCCACTGCTTCTCCCCCTTATGCTTTTCCAGGCTCTTGCTGACGAAACCCGTCTGGCTCTGGTCCTTTTGCTACGTGAAAAAGGCGAACTTTGCGTCTGTGATCTCTCCGCTATTCTGCAGAAATCCCAGCCGAAAACGTCCCGTCATCTTGCCCTTCTGAAAAAAAAGGGCATCCTGCATGACCGGCGCGAGGGGAAGTGGATCCATTATCGTCTTTCCCCGCATATGCCGGCCTGGGCGGCAGCCGTTATTGAGCAGGCTTACCTTTGTCAGCGGGATGCGCTTCTGCAGATGACCCGTCAGGCTGAACGGAATAACGCAACCACCAAGGGAAAATCTGCCTGCATCTAAAAATTTTGCCCTTACACATTCGATCTATCGAATGTGATTGCTATTGCATGACATCGTTTTTAACCGATTTTGTCTTTCAAAGGAGAGGATATGTTTCTGGCGGGTGCGATATTCGTCCTGACCCTGATACTGGTGATCTGGCAGCCGAAAGGACTCAGTATTGGCTGGAGTGCCGTTATCGGCGCCGCGCTGGCGCTGCTGACCGGCGTGGTACACATCGGGGATATTCCGGTGGTCTGGCAGATTGTCTGGAACGCCACGGCCACGTTTATTGCGGTCATCATTATCAGCCTGCTGCTCGATGAGTCAGGCTTTTTTGAGTGGGCCGCGCTGCACGTCTCCCGCTGGGGTGGCGGTAAAGGCAGGCTGCTTTTCACGTATATCGTTCTGCTGGGTGCGGCGGTGGCGGCTCTGTTCGCCAATGACGGGGCGGCGCTCATTCTGACACCGATCGTTATCGCTATGTTGCTGGCGCTGGGCTTCAGCCCCGGTGCCACGCTGGCGTTTGTGATGGCGGCAGGCTTTATCGCCGACACTTCCAGCCTGCCGCTCATCGTATCGAACCTGGTCAACATCGTCACGGCGGACTTTTTTAAGCTGGGTTTCAGCGAATATGCCTCGGTGATGGTGCCGGTGAATATCGCCTCCGTGGCCGCCACGCTTGTCATGCTGCACCTGTTTTTCCGCAGGGACATCCCGGCTACCTACGACCTGGCGAAACTGAAGGCGCCGCGTGAGGCCATTCGCGATGCGCGCACCTTCAGAACCGGCTGGATTGTTCTCATCCTGCTACTGGTCGGCTTCTTTGCTCTTGAACCCCTCGGCGTACCGGTCAGCCTGGTGGCAGCGGTGGCGGCGTTTATTCTCTGGCTTGTAGCCCGGAAAGGCCATGTTATTGATACAGGAAAGGTACTAAAAGGTGCACCCTGGCAGATTGTTATTTTCTCGCTGGGCATGTACCTGGTGGTATACGGACTGCGCAATGCCGGGCTGACTGATTACCTTTCTGCCGCCCTGAACCGGTTTGCCGAGCATGGCGTCTGGGGCGCAACGCTCGGCACCGGCTTTCTGACAGCGACGCTTTCCTCGGTGATGAACAACATGCCTACCGTGCTGGTTGGGGCGCTTTCGATTGAAGGCAGCACCGCGCAGGGCGTGGTGAAGGAGGCGATGATTTACGCCAACATCATCGGCTGCGACCTCGGTCCGAAAATCACCCCCATCGGCAGCCTTGCTACCCTGCTGTGGCTGCACGTTCTGGCACAGAAAAACATTACCGTCAGCTGGGGCTACTACTTCCGTGTGGGCATCGTGATGACCCTGCCGGTGCTGTTTGTGACGCTGGCCGCACTGGCCCTGCGCCTGTCTGTTTAACCTAAACCCCGGCGCTGCGCCTGCGCAGCGCCTTTACGGAGTACCGCTTATGACTGACATTACCATTTACCACAATCCGGCCTGCGGGACGTCCCGCAATACCCTGGCACTTATCCGCAACAGCGGCACCGAGCCCACGGTGATTCTGTATCTGGAAACTCCGCCGTCGCGCGATGAGCTGAAAAAGCTTATTGCGGATATGGAGATCAGCGTGCGCGCCCTGCTGCGTAAAAATACCGAACCTTACGAGCAGCTCGGCCTGGCAGAGGACCGGTTCAGCGATGACGAACTGCTCGATGCCATGCTGGCTCAGCCGATCCTCATTAATCGACCGGTTGTGGTTACGCCGCTCGGAACGAAGCTGTGTCGCCCCTCAGAAATGGTTCTGGACATACTGCCGGACCCACAGAAGGGAGCGTTTACCAAAGAGGACGGCGAAGCCGTCATTGATGAGCACGGAAACCGCGTCAGCCACTGATGTTTCCCTTGGCTGCGGGCATAGCAAATGTGAAAAAGCCGGCAGATGCCGGCTTTTTTATATGCTGCGCTGGTTTACACGCTCAGAGAGCTGCGCGGCACTCTCTTTCCTTTCGCTGTAGCGGTCGGTGAGATAATCAATGCGACCGCGCGTCAACAGAGTGAACTTCATCAGTTCCTCCATTACGTCCACTATACGGTCATAATACGGAGAAGGCTTCATGCGGCCGGCCTCATCAAACTCGGCCCAGGCTTTTGCCACGGATGACTGGTTCGGGATAGTGATCATCCGCATCCAGCGCCCGAGAATACGCATCTGGTTTACGGCGTTGAACGACTGTGAGCCGCCGCTGACCTGCATTACCGCAAGGGTTTTCCCCTGCGAGGGCCGGACCGCCCCGGACGTCAGCGGAATCCAGTCAATCTGCGTCTTCATGATGCCGGTCATGGCACCGTGACGCTCTGGCGAGCACCAGACCATCCCTTCTGACCAGAGCACCAGCTCGCGCAGCTCTGCGACCTTCGGATGCGTCTCAGGTGCATCATCCGGCAGCGGCAGGCCAGACGGATTGAATATCTTCACCTCCGCTCCCATGGCCGTTAGAAGCCGGGCGGCCTCTTCCGTGGTGAGTCGGCTGTAAGAGCGCTCCCGCAGCGAGCCGTAGAGCATCAGTATGCGGGGCGGATGCGCCACCTCTTCGGCCTTTAATTTTTCTTCCGTCAGCGGTGCATCCAGGAGCGTCAGATCGATATTGTTCAGGGTATCATTGAAGTTATTCACAATAGAGTCTCTTTATGAGTAATCGTGGCCGACAGGCTGCAGCAGCTGCCAGCGGCGCAGCACTCTTCCGTCAGAAAGGCCATCAGCTGCTCAAGCTGCGCATAGCAGGGCCTGCAGAACAGGGTACGGCTCTGCCGTTCCTGGCTTATGAGGCCAGCTGACATCAGCGCAGAAAGGTGATGACTTAGCGTGGAGGCCGGAATAGCCAGTCTTTTCTGGATGTCACCCACGGGCAGTCCTTCAGGCCCGACTTTCACCAGTTCACGGTAAATTCCCAGTCGCGTCACGTGTCCCAATTCCCTGAGAGCAGCCGCAGCATTTTGTATGTCCACATCATCACCAAATCTATATTTCTAGAATAATGGAAATATAATTTAAAGCGGACGGAATGGTCAAGCCTCTTCCCGCCATAAAAGTGCTGCGCTCAAAAAGAAAGCCTTTTATACCCTGTTGATCCGGCTGCAGTGGCAGAGCATATAAAAAGGCCATGGCTCAGCATTTCGGTAAAATTTCAGCGCTCTGACAACAGCTTTAGCCATAACCGTTTCGCTTCCGCTTGCCAGAAATCCCAGGCTCAATAATACTGTTCATATAACCAGTATAATTTAAAGGGGGATTTTTATGCGCTTTACATTTTTTTTCCTAATCCGTACACGGCAGCACGTCCGGGACGCCGCGTTATGAAAGCGGTCAGTTACGCTCAGGGCCTGACGCTGTTATGGCCGCCGATTTTTACCCCAACGGTAAAGGTGCCGCTGTACGCAGATCCCTGCTCAGCTGGTTTTCCCTCCCCTGCTCAGGATTATGTAGAGAAAGAGCTGGACCTGAATGAGCTCTGTATTCGCAGACGGGCGTCCACATTCTTCGTACGGGCCAGTGGCAACAGCATGCAGGAGCTGGGGCTTTATGACGGTGATGTTATGGTGGTCGATCGCGCGGAGCCACCCACGCACGGCGACATCGTCATCGCTGAGGTTGGAGGTGAATTCACAGTTAAGCGCCTGCAGCTGATCCCACGGGTGGCACTGCTGCCCATGAACCCTGCTTACGCCGCCATCTATCCGGAAGAGCTCCAGCTGCTCGGCGTTGTCACCTGGTTCTTTAACAGTACCCGTGCACGTCGGAGATAATTATGCCCATGTTCGGACTGGCTGACGTCAACTCTTTCTATGCCAGCTGTGAGACGCTTTTCCGCCCGGACCTGCGTGGCAGGCCGGTAGTCGTACTTAGTAATAACGATGGCTGCGTTATTGCGCGCTCTGCTGGCGCAAAAGCCCTGGGCATAAAAATGGGTGCACCGTGGTTCCAGATAAAAACACAGCACTATCCGGAAAAGGTACACGTGTTCAGCTCAAACTATGCGCTTTATCACAGCCTCAGCCAGAGAGTAATGACCGCGCTTGAGGACATAACACCACGCGTCGAACAGTACAGCATTGATGAGATGTTTCTGGATCTTACCGGTATTAACGGCTGTGAGGACTTCGAAGCTTTTGGTCGTCGCCTGCGCGCGCATGTATTTACCACAACGGGTCTTACCGTCGGTGTCGGCATGGGGCCCACTAAAACGCTGGCAAAATCAGCCCAGTGGGCGAGTAAGGAGTGGAAGCAGTTTCGCGGCGTGCTGGCGCTGACGCCGGGTAATCCGAAACGTACCGAAACTCTGCTGGCTAACCAGCCCGTTGAGGAAATATGGGGTGTGGGACGGCGTATCGGTAGGCGACTCAGCCTGATGGGCATCGAAACCGCCCTGCAGCTGTCACGCGCGCGTCCAAAGTTCATTCGCGATAACTTTTCCGTGGTACTGGAACGCACCGTACGCGAGCTGAACGGTGAGTCATGTATTCCGCTGGAAGAACTGCCGCCGGCAAAACAGCAGATAGTCTGCAGTCGCAGCTTCGGGGAGCGCATTACAACAAAAACAGCCATGCAGCAGGCGCTGTGTCAGTACGCTGCACGCGCAGCGGAAAAGCTGCGAGGGGAACGTCAGTACTGCCGCAACATCGGCGTGTTTATCCGGACGTCGCCACACGCCAGCGGTGAGGTGTTTTACGGAAACAGCGCCGGAGAGAAGCTGACACTACCAACACAGGATACGCGGGACATCATTGAGTCTGCGATGCGGTCGCTCAATTGTATCTGGCTTGAGGGTCGCAGATACATGAAAGCAGGCATAATGCTTGATAACTTTACGCCGAACGGCGTAAGCCAGCTAAATCTGTTTGACGATAATCGGCCACGGGCTAACAGCGCACAGCTGATGAAGGTACTGGACGGCATTAATCAGTCAGGACTGGGAAATGTGTGGTTTGCCGGACAGGGAATTAACACTGAGTGGAAAATGAAGCGTGAAATGCTCAGCCCTGCCTGGACCACGCGCTGGTCAGACATTCCTAAAGCACGCGTGCTCTGAGACGGTTATTAATTAAGCTGTTGAAACTCTATTCCACATAAATCACAGCATGTCTCAGCGCGTCATGACCGCGCTGGAAGAGATAACCCCCCGCGTTGAGCAGTATTCCATTGATGAGATGTTCCTGGACCTGACTGGCATTGATTTCTGCGAAGACTTTGAACATTTTGGCCGACGCCTGCGCGTGCACGTGATGGCTACGACGGGCCTTACTGTCGGCGTTGGGATGGGGCCGACAAAAACTCTGGCCAAATCGGCGCAGTGGGCCAGCAAAGAGTGGCCACAGTTCCGCGGTGTATTGGCGCTGACGCCGGGTAATCCTAAGCGTACCGCAACCCTGCTGGCAAACCAGCCCGTGGAGGAAATCTGGGGCGTTGGCCGGCGCATCGGTAAGCGACTTAATCTGATGGGTATTGAAAACGCCCTGCAGCTGTCGCGCGCTCACCCTGCCCTTATCCGTAAAAACTTCAGCGTCGTGCTGGAGCGTACTGTCCGGGAACTTAACGGAGAGTCCTGTATCCCACTTGAAGAGTTTGTGCCTGCGAAACAGCAGATTGTCTGCAGCCGGTCCTTTGGCGAGAGAATTACAGCGAAGGTGCTGATGCAGGAGGCGCTGTGTCAGTACGCAACCCGGGCTGCGGAGAAGCTCAGAAAGGAACGGCAGTTCTGCCGGCGCATCAGCGTCTTTATCCGCACCTCACCGCATGCGCAGGGTGAGATATTTTATGGTAACAGCGCCGGTGAGAGTCTCACAATTCCTACCCAGGACACACGGGACGTGATTGAAGTTGCCATGCGATCTCTTGATCGCATCTGGCTTGAAGGGCGACGTTACATGAAGGCAGGGATAATGCTCGACGACTTTACGCCTAACGGCGTCAGTCAGCTGAATCTGTTCGATGAAAATAAGCCACGTGCCAACAGTGCGCAGCTGATGAAGGTTCTTGACGGGATCAATCAGTCCGGGCTGGGCAGTGTGTGGTTTGCCGGTCAGGGCGTGAATACGGAATGGAAAATGAAGCGGGACATGCTCTCACCGGCATGGACCACGCGCTGGAGTGACATACCGGTGGCGCGCGTGATGTAGATGGGGCCTGCGGGGCACAGCATACTTTACGTCTGCCTGATGCCCTGTATTCTCAGGAAAACTGCTGCCAAAACTCATCCACAATGATCAGGGGTTTACCCGGGCGCTTTCCGCGGAAGTATCGTCCGCGCGGAACACTGTCCTTACGCGAAAGTTGATGAAGCCAGTCATCGAAGGCCGGACGGCGCCTGCGGACGGGCCCTTTAAACATAGCGGCTGACTGAGTAAACGTTTTGAATACAATCCCCGGCGCACGCATCTGTGTCAGTAATTCCTGAATTTCCATCAATGCCTCTGCGTTAATCATTCATTGATCAGGATTTTTTTTCTTCCAGCCGCCGTTAGCCAGGAAGGCTGCGCGCGAAACGCAGGCGCCCCACAGCAGCTGCATGCCGATTTTGACAAGCTCACTGGCATCATGCATGAAAAAAAGCGGCACGATAAACAGTGTGCTCAGCAAGAACCCCCACTCAGCAGCGCTTTTTCTATCTTTACCACTCATCGAACTCATCGGCCTAAAGCCCAGAAACCCAGATAGCAATATTTTTAATCTGTTCATATAGCAGCCCGTATAAACCCAGAAAACAATACATAATCACATAATCACATAATCACATAATCACATAATCACATAATCACATAATCACATAATCACATAATCACATAATCACATAATCCTGTAGTTACTGTTGTCTTTCCATCCATTCATTAATTAGCTCAATTGTTACATCTGTCATGTCCCTGTCCTGCTTCAAACAAGCCAGCTTGAAAGACTTATGCAGATCTTCAGGAATGTTCATCTGGAGTTTTTTCGTCGGTAATCCCGGTTTGTGGATGGCGTCAACCGCATGCATTGTGCTTTTGCTTGCACCGAGTTTCATTTTCATTGGCATAATTCCAGAATGTCATTTGTTAGTACGTCGATTTCACCTTTGGCATTAGAATCATCCGTATCAAAAACGGTGCCGCCATCAAGCATTGCTTTGACGTAACTCTGCCGTTGTGTCGTTCCTGTCCGTAGCGCGGGAATGCCAGTATCCTCAATGGATGCCTTAAGAACGCCCAGCATTTTGGCTGTATTTACCTTTTTGGTTATTACAAACCTAGCCTTAATTGGTTGCAGTTCCTGCCGAGCTTCAATCACAGCAATGATGGCGCCACAGGCAGCAAAATCCAGCGGTGAAGGTGTAACAGGGATTAAAACCACATCGGAAACCATGACTGCAGCAGCTGAAATAGCAGATATCGCAGCCGCACCATCTATGATTATGTAATCATATGATTTCAATGTTTTCCTTACTGAGTAGACTTCTTTTTCTGATCCAGCATCGGCTACGTCAAAGACGCATTTATCCTCGTTGTACCAGTTCCCGATGCTGCTCTGTGGATCAGTATCGACTACTATTACTTTGGCTCCCCTCTTTGCGATTGCTGTAGCTACATTTATTGAAGTAGTCGTTTTACCAACTCCACCCTTACCGTTCAAAAAAGAAATGACTTTAGCCATAAACACACCTTTCAAAAGTAAAAATTCGCCTCTAAAACAGCAATCCTGTAATCCTGTAATCCTGTAATCCTGTAATCCTGTAATCCTGTAATCCTGTAATCCTGTAATCCTGTAATCCTGTAACTATACGTGCGCGAATTTAAAACTCAATGAAAAAGATTATGTAATCATAAAATCAATAAATCACATAATTATCCTATCGATTCTGGCTTTTAAGGGGTGCGTAGATAATTGATAAATAAGATATATATTTTTATAGGGCCGTAGCATTTGAAACAGATCAGGCATTATTTTTGAGCATCGCAACAGCCTCCGTTCCGGGCATATGGAACTGCACCCTATGCCGGGCTGCCACGTCCAGCGCAAACACCTTCGTGTAAACCTCAGTGGACTTCATGCTTTTGTGCCCCATCAGGCTCTGCAGAGCCTTCAGCGGAATCCCCGCGTAAAGCATGTGCATGGCGTAGCTGTGACGGAAGGTGTGCGGCGTTACCGGCACGGAGAACGTTACTCCATCACCGGCGGCGACGGCAACGGCTTCATTAAGCCAAGTCCGCACCGTTCTGTCAGTCACCGTCCAGAGCCTGACCTTTTCGGTCCGGCCGGTATTAGGATTGCGCCGCTCCAGCGGAATTTTCAGCGTGGCGACCATCATTTCCAGCTGGGCTACGTATTGCGGATCGGACAGCGGAACCAGCCTGTGAGGAACCATGCCTGACGGTGCCCTGCCTGGGCCGCGGGCAGCTTTTTCTCCGCGCTGCTTCAGCGTGGCCAGCTGCACGTAAGGGTAGGGCGGTGCAAGACTGAAATCTCCCCGTGTCAGTGCAAGCGCTTCATTAATACGCGCACCGGTATTCCAGAGTGTTGTAAACAGCATCTTGCGGTGCAGATCCGGCACATAATGGAGGAGGGCGCTGACCTCTGGAGCCAGCATGTACTGGGGGTATTCGTCATGCTGTGCGGCCATTTGACGTAGCGCGAGCGCTGCGGGATAGTCGATAGCGACCGGTAAAGCCGGCGCTGGGTGCCCGTATCTGATGAGATCTGTCATATTTTCACTCAGCATCATCCATTTTCCAAGGTGATGGGAGATTGCACTTATGCATCAGTAACTCAATTAGCGCATCACACTCATTAGAAAGTTGTCGGAACCGTGTTGTGGCATCAGATAGGTATTCAACTTCAGTTAGCTTATCGAGCACATCATCTAGCTCCCTTTCATATTGCCTATGCAATAAAGGGAGGCGGTGAATCCGTAAGAGCAGCTCACCATCAAGCGAAGTCCAGTCTCCCTTTACTTTAGAGAAATCTGGCACGCCAGGCTTAGGGTTTAGAATTATGCTTTCCTCTCCAGGATTAAAGGAAAATTCATAACAAATGTCTCGATACTCAGCCAAGACAATCATTGCCTGACTGCCGATAAAGGCTCTGTCAGATGCAAGACGTTTTGCATTTGCGCCGGTTTCATTTCGAGCAATAAGTAACTGGGTTACAACTCCGCCAGCAATCGCCAGCGCTCCACCGAGTGCAGAGGTACCAAAGTTAACCCATGCAGGTGTATCAGCCATACCTATTCTCCCTAGTCTACAAGTAAAGGTATTTCTCTACATTCAGCTGCTGATTACTGCAGCGTAAACAATGCGTCAGCCAACATTGCAATTGCCGAACAGGCGGCGATCAGCCCGGCAGTCACAGTTCCCCATGTGCCCGGCCCTTGGTTGAACATCTGAACCGTAACCGTATGGGAAACTCATGATGCAAAGCTGTCAGTAATTTGCGTAGGCATTAAATTCTTTTCACTTTAATTCCCGTAGTTAAGGGGGCTGCGTCTGCGTCTGCGTCTGCGTCTGCGTCTGCGTCTGCGGCTGCGGCTGCGGCTAATGCCAGATCAATGATTTCTTTCTGAGTCAGAGCCCAGGCTTCATCTAGCGGCATGTCCCTGACTTTGCCGTTACCTTCAGGAGACTTTGGCATTTTGATATTATCGGATTCGCCGCGCGTGTAGCTGTAATCATTCATTTCCCTGAGATGCCCGTTTGGCATGATCTCCAATAATCCCCTGTCCGAATGAGTAACAATATTCCTTTTGATTATTTTTGCGTGTCCCACAGTCTGTGTTGTCTCTTTAATACAGAGTTCATGGATCTCAAACACTTTTTCCATCTTTTTGCGGATAGCTACCACTAAAGGCTCCTCACTCACCGTCAGAAACAATTCGTTATTATTAGCCATAAAATAATATCCTTTATTATTGTGTGATCGCAATTACCTGACACCCTAACACGCATGATCCGACTTTTCGCCGATACGGCAGTAACCGGAAGCGTAGCACGGCGGCGGGGCGGGGCAAAGCCCCCTCTCACGGGACGCTGAATCCGCAAAGATACTATATCTGGTAGCAATATCAGCTGCCGGGACCACTATATGTAGTGCCCTGTGCGGAAAAGCGCCGCCGGGGATAAAAGATCCGGTTCTGCCTTTTTCCGGATCCAGGGGTTTTAACAAAAGAGATGAATGCAAAGTGCGGAGAATAAATCAGGAATTGATCTGGTGGTACAGTATTATGTTTTCAGGCAACTTTAATGGTTAAAATCTAAAACTCTGCAGGAATGCATTAATCCTTGCTTCCTGCAGAACTGTATTCAGAATGCGTTATTCTCGCCGGAATGCGGAACTGTTATGCGGAATGAAACGGAACCGCCCTTCTTTACTCTCCTCCTTAAGCGCCCGGATAAAGCCAGCTGACTGCAGCCGCTGTGCCAGCTCCAGATCTTCCTCAGTCATGTCAATACTCCGGTGATTGAGGTCGCTGATGAAAGCTCTGGCGACAGGATCGCTTAACGCGCCGAGAACCTGCACAATGACGTTGTGCGTAACGTCTCCCGCTTTCAGGGACTGCAACAGTAGCGCACGCAGTATGTTTTCATCCCTTAAAAGGGTTAATAGCCGCAGCAGCGTAGAAGAGTTGATAAACAGAGGCCCTTCAAACAGCTCCACGTCATATCCCCACAGCCACTGCAGGGTAGAAGTGAGGACGGATCCCGGCAGGTCTTTGCTCGTCAGCAGCTGTCTTGCCAACATATAGTCGAAATCACCGCCGTGAATCAGAATGATGTCGGGCTCTTTTTCAAGCATCTTCGGATGCTGCAGGACCAGCCCCGCAAGCAATGTATCAGCGTTGTGATTTTCCTCATGAAAGGCCGTGTACAGCTGCTGGTAAACGCTGCGGATAGGGGCCAGTCTTCCGTAATCAATCAGCAGACCGACCTGATCAGCGTTCAGATTTTCAGGCAGCGACAGCAGCGTCAGCTGGATGGCAGAAAGAATTTTAATCCGGGCCTGGTCGCTTAAAGCACCCGAAGCATAAATTTTTTCTATTAAATTTTCATAGATATCAATAGAAGACACTGCTGCAGGAATATCGGCTATCGTATCGTAATTATTTTCGAACCATATGGCTAACCATGGATTGAGTTCATCACTGAATTTAAGCAGATAACAGACATTCCGCCAAGTGGACTCAATACGGTTATTTTCAAGCAGCAGTGTATAGATACTTGTTTCGGCCGAAATATTTTTGTACGTAAGAAAAACACCACTTCTTTCATTGATCTTACTGACATCGGGAATTGAAAAAATCATTTCACGCGCCAGCTTCTCGATGTTATTAACTGACAGGCTCGGATCGTTTAATATAGCAAGCACCCTGCCGAACTCATCTGAAGAGATAAATAAATCAGTAATAAAATCATTGATACTTTGCTTTATCTTTTTATTCAGCTGAGGAATATTAAAGGTCTCAATCGTGCTAAAAGGCTCTTTCATGAACTGTTTATGAACAGTTTCATCATGACCGGAGAGTATGCCGACCATGTTTAAAAGATTGTCTTTGGAATATTTCCACAAATCAATATTTGCTAATATGGAAACAATCTCCCTCCCTTGCTCGGATTTGCAGTCTCCTATCCTGGAAAGCATAACGCGCGTCCGCATGAGATTTTCAGTGAACGAGCTTGCATAATTGTCAGGAACTACGTCAGGGATGTCGTCATGTTCAGAGAATATTCTATCTGCCATATACCGTATTTCGACTGCTTCATTTTTCCAGCGCGGCTCTGAGGAACAAAAAAGTAGCACTAACAAATTCATCGCCGATTTTTTATCGCCCATTTTCAGAAGACGATTTAAAAATTCAGCAGCAGCATTCGTACCCGAAGCCATGAGCTGTGTGTATGCGATGCTCTCTGACGCAGGCCAGCTACTGAAGACTTGCTTGTAAAGCTGCTCAAGCCGGTGTTCTTCACCTTCTTCAAGCTGGATTTGAATAACTTCCTGTAGCTTACGCTGGTCGTGTTTATGCAGGTAACGAAGCACACCGGCGTGCCAAGCATTGTCCTGCAGAAGAAGCCCCAGCTCCTTCAGTTTTGCAATGACGTTAGCGGTTTTTTCCAGCGGCATCGCAGCTGTGAGAGTATGATCCATGCCAGCGCTGACGGCACGGATAAACTCATTGTCGTTGCTGCTGAGGCTGCCTGGAATGAATACCGACCGGTATGCCATATAGTCCGTCGAAAGATATCCCCAGCGCAAAAGAGAGTAGATAAAATCCAACTGTGAAGCATTATACCCTTCGCTGTTGTCAGGGCCGCACTCGATGCGGAGATTGTCACAGACCCAGGTTCTGAAGCCTTCACTTCCCATTCTTTCGATCAACGTTCCTGGTCGGCTGGCCTGGAGTCTGCGCCTACGCTGGAGAAGATGTTCCACTCTTTCTTCAAGAGCAGAAAGCTTCCCGTCTGCTTTTGAGCTAAGAATATTACAGCGACGTTCATATTCTCTCAGAATTTCACCAGCCTCCGAAGTATCTATGCCAGCTAATTGTATGTTATATGTAGAAGTTCTTACATGCAGCCCAGGAGATTTAAGCATGGATAAGAAGGTCTCTTCATTATTAATGACACTATGAAGAGTATATTGAGCATTGTTTTGATTGCTGAAATATGCCTGTCGATGTGTTTTGTCACTGACATAAACCTGTAATATATCTCGAATCACTTCGGATTTATCGTTTGCAAGCTCATCATCTATTTCTGAAACTTGAATGTTCAGGGTGTCAATTTCTTCATTAATTCTAGATTCAAAAATGGAAGAGATTTCGCCTGATATATGTGCATTCATAACACCATACAAAATACCCTGCTTTGAATCTATTAAATGATAATCTCGAGAACAAATATTTTTGTAAGCAATGAGCGAAATAAGCCGTATAATATTCTCACCATTATTGACCAAATTCCTGTAAAGCCGGAACTCATTGGAGATACTGTTTAGCACGCGCATGTCAGGAATAAAAATAGCGAGGCGCGCAATGCACTGTTCAAAACCAGGCACTTCAAGTTCATTTTTTTGAAATTTCCCTGAGAAATGATCTGTAGCATTCTGACTATCCATAACAGGGATAACGGGCATGATAAAATCAAAGAATTTAGTACGCGCCTCAGGTGAGTTGAATATATCATCCCTTACAGCATAGATAAAGCGCACAGGATTTTCTACAGGCCTACAGTTATTGATGATCTGATTAATTTCACGAAGTTTGATGAAAATAGCACCGTCATTATGACGGTCTAGATCTTCAAAAATAACCACATTGTATTTTTGCTTTTCAAAAAAGTAGACAATTTCATCAATAAAGACATTGAGCAGCGAAGGATCTGAAGGCCGGGTCGATATAGTGGCGCCTTTGGAGAGGTCAATCTTATCTATGCTGACGCGTCGGTCAAATATGCCAATCCTTTGGAGTTTACTGAGAACAAGATAAAAAGTGATGAAAAACGCGCTACTGGCTAAAAGGCCGATACGTATGACAGACGGTATCTGAAGGATCGTCTCGCTAAAGCCCGCAGGAAGCGAGAGTTTTTTCCCGTAATAAGCTGGGAAAAGGAGTACAAGGCCAGACAGACCACATCCTACCGTTGCCAGCAGGTCCCAGGCCATTTTGCGTGTCTGCGAAGGCGTAACGTCCGCAATCCGTTCGATGCGGGAGTATGGAAGCTCGCTTTTGCGGGCTTTGTACAGTATCTGCTGAAGGATGCTGTACTCTATTGATTTTTCTTGTTGTTTTGCCTTTCTCTCTGACTTGGCGCCGGATTCTTCCGACTTTTCTTCCGTCTCAGCCGTCGCCCGGATCATGTCAAAATCGGCGAGAGAAACCGTCATAATTTTCAGGTCGTTCTCACGACAACTTGACCAAGTAAGAAGCACAGAGCTTTTCCCTGCGCCGTAAGGACCGGTAACTGCGATGTTTTTAATATCTTGATGATGACATGCATAGTTCAGCGCATTCACGTAATGCTGCGCATCCTTTTCATCCATTAATGACGGCGTCAACGCGTCATAATCATAGATTTTAACATTTTCTTTTTCATTTTCAGCCTTAAGGAGGGCCAGAAGCCCCGCCAGCCTTGGCGTCTTCATCATATCGAGTACCAGAGTTCAATAAGTTTGCTTCAGTATATCTGCTGAATGTTCAGCATTTAAACATGATTAGAAGCTCTGAACAGCAGTATTTAAGGCTTAACAAATCTCATATTTGTTTTGCGGTTGTGCCTTTTTTCGGATCTGCGTGAGGTAACAGAAGCGGCGTGTGCAGCATGCGGTGAATCGTCGTGAAAGGCAGCGGCAGGGCGTGGAACTAGCAAAAGCTTCGGGAAAGTATAAAGGGCGCAGACCGGAACCCAAAACACACGAACGTATCATAGCCCTTCGCGAGTCCGGTATGATGATTGCCCGCACTGCGACTCTTGCAGGATGCAGCATAAGACAGGTCGAGCGGATATGGGCCATTCATAAAGAAATTCTGCAGAATCCAAAGGAACTGAAAATAAATGACACCAGAAATTAGACGCAGTATTCATGCTTTCCGCAACGCACTGGTACTTGCCGCCGACACCCGTTCACACGAATGTTTCAGAATGCCGCGATGGCGGTCAGATTTGAATAATTTCCCGCATGGGTGCTGTGATTTATCCGGTAACTTCCTGGCGCAGTACCTTAAGGACAGCTACCCGACACTGGCGCCAGTAATTGTCCATATGCAAACGACAGCTGACTTCAGTGAAAAACACCAGTCATCAATTCAATCCCACGTCATCACTAAGGTGGATAACTGGTATATCGATCTTACCCTCAACCAGTTTGATGAGTATCGGGCCAGGGTGGTGATTGAAGAACATACTGGAACGCTGGGAACCCTTCTGAGAAATATCAGGAAGTGTGACGGGTCTGTAAAAGAGCGCGATATCCAACTGAACGCCTTCAGGGAGAACGGGCAAGAACTTTACGCCTGGCTATGCTCCACTGCGAATAAACTGCTGAAGGATGTGGAAGCAGAAAACAAATCATGCTGAGAGGTGATGGACAGCCAGAGGGGCATGTCCGTTGTCTGGTTCCATAGCGGCATAAACAGAAATATCATTCATAAACAGCCAGAACCGCATAAGGATATAAAAATGAAACTTTATCATTTTACGGGCGTTGCAATGCTGCACAGCATTTTGACGTCGGAAGGAATTAACAAAGGCTATTTCCATCTGAGTGATGGAAAGATGCTTTACGGCCATAGCTGGTACACTTCCTACCCATTGCCCTATGGGCACGGCTTAGTAGACGGCACAGAAGTACTCACCGAAAGCGATAAAGATTTCTTGAGAAAAGCAGACGGCCAAGATGCTCATAGCCCGGTCCGAGGCACTCATAACAAACGACTTATCCGACTGACGGTAGACTCATCCTGGCTCAAGCAGCAAGACACGTTTTACCCTTTTAAAAAACTTTTGCGCAAATATGAGCAGCCGTCAGTGTGGGCCACGATACTTGGCATTCAGGGGTGGGTTAAAACCGAGAACCTCTCTGACAGTGAACTGAAAAGATGGACAAAGAGCCCCAAGCTGAAGCAAGACACCTGGTATGTGCATACAGAAACACTGCCCATCGATCGTATTCTTTCCGTTGAGTTCATGGAAAAACCTGATGTATACGTACCTTACGACTTCGAGTTGCACGGGCGTTCAGAGCTTGAAAAATCAGGCCTGTACTCGATCACTGCCGAACAGTTTAAAGAACTGAACGAAATTTCGCAGGAAGAGGATTTTATCGGCGGAGAAGTTCTGGTTATATGCCCTAAACCTGACTCTGAACCGGCCATTATTTTCCGAAAACGGAACAGTGCGCATGTTTTTGCTATTGGTGATGGCAGACTAATGGGGAGCCAGGGTACGAGGTTCATTCCGGAGTCCCTGAAAACAATCTCAGACTGGGTTAAGCAAAACTCTGGTCAGTTAATGAATTTATGGAACAGGAGTCGGGAAAATTTACTGAGATACGATTCCTGATATTCCTCTCTGGCCTGTTCGCTGCTGGAAGTACAGATTGCGGTATATTCTCAGGGATTGAGTATTTCCCAGGTAATGCCGGCATATTGTAACTGCGATACAGGCCAGACAACTACGCGACCGTTCTGTATAGTCGCTCTCTTTCTGATCTGATATACATATCCGTAATACGCTTTTATTAAAGGCGAGAATCACCGGGGAGGGAGGGCGGGCATTTCAGAATGCTCGGTAGCGTTCCAGTACCACCAGTTTCCCTGACCGTATTCCGTATCGTAATAGGCCGTCTTCTCCTGCCTGCGCAACTGATACTCCGGCGTGTTCATGCCGAAGACTTCCATCGGCAGCGCATCCACGCCAGGAGCGTCCTTCAGTACGAAATCCGGAAACACGTCTTCCTCACCGTCGTAGCGCAGAGGCTTGATGAAGGCGCGTTTTTCCTGCCACAGCTTTTCTTCGACAGCCCCCTCATAGCCTGAATCCAGCGGGATAAAACGTGGGCTCACCGTCATCAGCGAAACATCGATCACGGTACTGCAGCTTGACGGCAAATTACGGCCCTCTACTTTTCTGAACGATGTTTCAGGCGGTTCCGTTTCAGCGATAACCATCACTTTCATTCCTCTGCGCCAGTCGCCGAGCTCGCGGCTAAAGCTTCGCTCAAGGCGGTGACAAACGTCTTCAGGCATAACCAGATCGGGAAAGCCAGAAAACAGTCCCAGTGGCAGCATTGCCTGGAGCCGTGCTTCACCGGCCTCACTCCAGCCAGACAGCATGGAAACCACAATGAGTCGCCTTTTGTTTTTTTCGGCTGCTCTCAGATGCTCCCGGTTTGCGATTACCTGCTGACTACCCTTCATGGCCATGAGCAGCAGGGATTCTTCCAGTGGCACGCGACCAATACGAATCCGGGCCGCAGTCTGCTGCAGGTGCCAGCTCACCCAGCCAGGGGTACGTTTCTTTTTATCGAAAGCGGGGTGCCAGACATTGATACCAGATTGCTCCCACAGCAGGTGCAGAAGCCCCAGCAGGCTCATCGATGGCCGTCGTTTGCGTTTCACCGGTTCGTCATCTGAGACGTTTTCAGCCGGTTTTAAATCAAAAGGTGCCTTTTTCTGGAGGCCCGTGGGCAGTCTAACCACAATTGTGCCATCCGCTGCAGCACGGACCGCTTCCCCCTGATAAATCTCTGCCTGACGTTCATCAGACCACACAGAATAAAAACGGCAGTCAGGTTTATGCTCATTACCCGTGAAGGCGTATGAAGATAGCCAGCAGCGTTCGGTATCCCGAGAGTAATGAACCTTCAGCCTCCTTCTGACAGGATCATTTTCTACCGGCAGACACCTACAGGTCACCACTGTAGTTTTTTTATTATCCCGGGAGTGTTTGAGCCAGCGCTGCCAAGTGGATGTTTCATTCTGCTGGAAAGCCTCAGACGCCTCCTGCTGGCCCCGCTGACCAGTGAAGTGAACCGGATAAACTTTTTTCTTTGCCATATACAGTTCCCAACGCTAGTTAAACGTCCTTTATCATTTATGAATAGCAGCACTACACAGGTGATGACTCCTCCCAAAGCCGGTTAAATCTCTCTGATATCTTTACTAGGAATGAATTTTTTGATAACTATCACATTCTCGGCATTACGTTTATCTGCTGATGTGTTGTAATTTAATGACTACATTTAAACCGTGCCTCCATCAACCATAATATATTTATTTTGCATGATACTGTATAAGCTGTTGTACGGGAAATATTAAAATGAGAATGTAATCATGCCCCCCTAAAATTGAAATAATAGTCAGCTCAGATTATCTTATAATCAGTCATAAATAACAAAGAAAGTTATCCATTAAAACAGCTTGAGTATATTTACCATAAACAGTAAAAGAATTTAAAAAATCAGTTCAATTGTATTGCGATATAGCATAAAACGCTAGATTGCCTTTGACATCTTGCACTATTTTTTCACGTTCAGGTCTATATTGCCAAAATAGCTTTTTTTAAGCTTTTCAAAAGTACCATCATTTATAATATTTTGTATCCCTTTGTTTATTAACCTTTTAGTCTGGTCATCATTTTTACGAATCCCATATGCCGACCCCGCACTGAATAGATTATCGTCGGTCACCTCTGGTCCTTTAAGTTCAAAATCCTGACCTTCCTGCGTTTTTAAAAAACCAAACGTAATTCCTACTGACGGACTCAGCGCGCCGTCGACACGACCTGCATATAAATCCTGGTAGATGGCATCCTGATCAGGATAACTCTTAATGTTAACACCAGCAGGAAGCCAGTATTTGTTGGCATAGGCCTCTTGAATCGATCCCTGTTGGACGGCAATATTTTTCCCCCTCAGCTTATCTGCTTGAGGATAAAGGGAAAGATCTTTCCGGGCTACGAGTTGTGTCGGCACATGGAATACATAATCGCTAAAATCAATGGCTTTCATCCTTTTTAGTGTGACGCCTAATGGGGAAATAACATCAATTTTTTTTGCCAGAAGCGCCGGTATCTGAGCGTCGAACGTATTGACTACGTAGTCACATTTTGCATTGATCGATTTGCAAATGGCATTGGTCACGTCAATATCGAATCCTTCTGGATGCCCTGTTTTTTCGGCACTTTGAAAGGGAGGATAAGTCAAATCAACCCCAACACGTAATGTCAGCCGATCTGCTAAAACTGCTGGTGACAGAGTCAGAAGAACAATAATTCGCAGCCAATTATTTTTACTTAACACGATAATCATTCCTATTAAATTTTAAAATCGCTCTGGATTAAGAGCAGTAGCCTTAGTTCGCCAAACTTATGTCTGAGCATGTGCTACTTCACTGACGACACTGCTCGATGTCCTTCCCTTCATCCGGTTTACCAAGAATTTAATCTACATAAACAATTATAACTTTAAGTGACTATTTCCTTACAAAATGTAAAAAAATTATTTTTTTTCGAGGTACCTGATGACTAAATTACCGTAAAATTATGCCTAAATTTTTGATGGGGTAGTATACTTCCCTGCCTGCAGGAATGATTAAAGAATAAATATTTTTTCCTTTTAATACATATATATAAATAAAATTTTAGAGTGTACTGGTGTGGTCACACTATCGTGTATATACCTAGTGTATATGGTCTTAGCAAGATACATTACGGGCCACGTTTAAGGCAAAAGAGGGGGGCTTTTTTCGAATTCTGAAGTGTTCAGAAAAATCAGCGAATGAGAACGATCATGATAAAGAGTGGTCTCTAAGAAGGATTTGTGGCTTGCGTCACGAAATTTCCTTCAACTCAGAAACACTGGAGTGTTGGCCAATATGAACCCTGCGCTGAAACAACTTCACCCCTACCCGTTTGAAAAACTTCGAGCTTTGCTGGCTGAGGTTCAACCTGATGAAAATCACACGCCTATATCATTGTCGATCGGAGAGCCTAAACATCCGGCCCCTGACCTGGTCAAACAAATGCTTATCGCCAGTATTGATAAGATGTCGGTGTATCCCGCTACCTTGGGTATTCCTGCATTGCGCGAGGCAATCATAAACTGGTGTGAACAGAGGTTTGACGTTCCGACAGGATGGCTTGATGCCAGCCGTCACGTTCTTCCGGTAAACGGGACACGTGAAGCATTGTTTGCTTTTACCCAGGCCGTTGTTGAACCGAATGTCGATGGCCTGGTGGTCAGCCCAAACCCTTTCTATCAGATATATGAAGGTGCTGCCATCCTTGCTGGCGCTGTTCCGCATTACCTGCCATGCCTTGAGAGTAATGGTTTTATTCCTGACTTTGAGGCTGTTTCAGCAGATATCTGGACACGTTGTCAAATTGTCTTTCTGTGTTCCCCCGGCAACCCTACCGGTGCACTTATTCCTCTCGAAACACTGAAATCACTCATTAGCCTTGCGGATAAATACGATTTTATTATTGCAGCTGATGAATGCTACAGCGAATTGTACTTTGACGAACTGACGCCTCCTCCGGGCTTAATGACTGCGTGTGCTGAACTTGGCCGAAGCGATTTTAAGCGCTGTGTTGTTTTCCACAGTCTTTCAAAACGTTCGAACCTTCCGGGTCTTAGGTCTGGATTTGTGGCTGGCGATGCAGAAATTCTCAAAGCATTTTTGCTTTACCGCACATACCACGGCTGCGCGATGCCGGTGCACAGCCAGCTAGCAAGCGCCACTGCCTGGCGGGATGAGACACACGTTCGCGACAACCGTTCTCTTTACCGGGAAAAGTTTGACGCGGTTCTGGAAATTCTGACCCCCGTTCTTAAAGTGAACAAGCCTGACGGAGGCTTTTATCTTTGGGCAAAAGTTCCTGGCGACGATACAGACTTTTGCCGTCAACTCTTTCGCCATGCACACGTTACGGTTATTCCAGGTTCCTATCTCTCGCGGGAGGTTGACGGAATCAATCCGGGCTCAGGCTGGGTTCGAATGGCATTGGTTGCATCTGTTGCAGAATGTGTGGAAGCGGCAATACGTATACGGGATTTTATGTCTATCTATCGTATTTAAGTACTTATAACAAACGTAAACTAGCCAGTGGTATCAAATTTAGATACCACTGGCTATCCTTAATTCTCTCTGGTCAGGTTTCAAGCATATGAAGCTCATATAAAAATTTAAAAAAATCTCATTTTTAACATTTGCGCCTCACTCCGACCAACTTTTGGTCAACATGCCTCTCGGGATTTGTATATTTTCCGTGTTGCTCTAATTCTGTCTGCTCTTTTATAGCTAATACCGGTTGTATTACAAGCCAGGGATGTCCCAGATGGCTTTGCTAAAGGTGCCTGAGGATGAGGCAGAGCCTCCCTGTTAAGTTCTATCTCGTTATGTGGCTCATCATGTAACATTCTTTTTTTATGATGTTGCCTGCCCATGTGTCTGTTTGCACTGAGCCTGCATAACCTCGAGGAGATGATGGCAGAGCGTGGCGTGATGGTTGACCATTTCCTTTCTTTAGCGCTGAGCAGATCCTTACTGAGAACACCGACGTTTTTTTCACAGGCTCATGGCGTCCCTCAGACCCAGAAAATGGACACCATTATGTATCTGTCCACATACCATTGTTTCCTGCCACTATAAATTCGTTATGCATAATACTTTAATGTTTATGCTTTGTGACCGGAACACCCGAACCGGCCAGTCCATAATCAGTAACCAGCTGCCGTGACTTTTTTTCATCAACCACCATCTTACGAGTACACCCCGTTTTGATAGCTTTTCAAGCGCTTCTGCTACTGGCACATTTGTAAATCCGTACAGAGACACGTCGGCAGAACCGGCACCTGGGCGTATAAAATATATGATTAGTACCAGAGCGGTGCAGTCCTGTGAAAGCCCGCCTGCAGGTCAGAGCTGGCATAAGGGAAAAATGACAAAAACAGATTGGTTGATGCGATTCAGACGTTGTCGTTCTATTGATACGCTGGAGACTGTATATGAGCACCTGAAATACAAAGGTGACTCGAAAGAAGAGTTCGCAATTAACTCAGCATATGATCATCGTAAGGCTGAATTGACAATGGGAAAGTTGTTTGATCGCGTTCCGCCACACGTATGGAAATTCGTTAAATGAGAGACTGCATGGAGTAGCAGCAAGATTTTACCGGTAACTGACGGCGCACACACAAATTCTTTGTGTGCGCGCCGTCAGTTGAACAAGCCGCAGGCGCGTTAGCAAAGAAGATCGTTTATCCACATTTGCACAGGCTCGATCCAATAACTTACCAATTTAGATCCTTATAGCTCCTAAAAGATCCCGCTGTCTCTCAGGCCCTGCCACATAAGGCCTGAAGCACTTTTATGATGTGTGGTGGCGGGATAAACATGTGTTCTGACGGGAAAATCGTGTGTGCTGGTGGGCTGGTAATGTGTGCTGTTGGGATGTAGTGTGTGTGCTGTTGGGATATAAGCCATTTTTAATAACAGGAAGATCCTGTGACGCAGAGTTGAGATAACTATATGACAGATAAGTCATTCATTGGCGATGCACTTTATAGTGACATGGTCAGTAAAGAAAAACAGCTCACAGTTAATTCTAACAATACTGTTCAGCCCGTGGCATTGATGCGCCTTGGTGTTTTTGTTCCTAAACCCACGAAATCACAGGGTGAAAACAATATTGTTGATGCTTCGGAATTGTTTTCACAGCTGGAGATTGCCCGGGCTGAAGGTTACGATCATATCAACATTTCAGGTCCGCGACTGGATATGGATAGTGACTTCAAAGTGTGGATAGGAGTTATCTATGCTTTCAGCCGACACGGACTGACATCGAATAAAATTGAACTGAAATTCACTGAGTTTGCTAAAGGGTGTGGTTTTTCTGCTAAACGTATAGACGGCAGGCTGCGCCTTTCGATCCATGAGTCTTTGGGGAAATTACGTAATAAATCAATCTCTTTCAAACGTGGACGTGATGCTAAGGGAAGTTATCAGACAGGGCTTTTGAAAACAGGCTACTTTGATGCTGAAAAAGATATCGTCCAGCTTGAAGCGGATGAAAAACTCTGGGAACTGTTTCAGCTGGATTACAGAGTCCTTCTTCAGCAACATGCAATCAAAGCACTACCTAAGAAGGAAGCGGCTCAGGCTATTTACACTTTCATTGAAAGCCTTCCAGCCAATCCTATTCCGGTAAGCTTTTCACGTTTACGTGAACGTCTCTCTCTTAGCAGTTCTGTAAGCGAACAAAACCGCACAATCAAAAAAGCGCTTGAGCAGTTACAAAAGATAGGTTACCTGGAATTCTCACTGGTTCGTAAAGCGCGGGAAAATTTCGTTATTATTCATAAACGTAACCCAAAACTTAAACCGGCTGACATCTGAATGTGTGCTATCGGGGGCCTTAGACAGCCCTCCACTTCAGAACAGCAATTATTCTATCCCGCCAGCGCACATGCTCAGGCAATGCATTGTTCCGGAAACCTGTCAGGGCACATATTAAGGGCTTTGACTCTTAACAGCAGCCCGTCAGCACACACAATCGGGTATTTTAAGCACATCTGATCCCCTCCAGCACACATTAATCTCCCGCTAACGCACATAATTATGAGTCATTCAGGAAAACCTATCCTGCCAGCACACACTTTCTGAAGTCTCTGAAGCTCAGTTTCCCGCCAGCACACATGATCGTGACTTTCGGACGGGCTTAACCGGCCATGACACATTTTTAGTTTCACTTGAACTCGTATCCCTCCAGCACACATTTCTGTATCCAAAATGAAGAAAATAGCCTGTCAGCCTGCATTTCTTTGCTTCTGCAAAGTAAATGGGCGTCCACCTTATCAGTCAGTTGCTTCATATAGCCCGTTATAGACGGCTTTTAGAGGAACTGCCTGTAAGCAGAACCGCCAGCACATATGTTGAAGTCCTGTGCTTTTTAATACCCGCCAGCACACATTTTCCTTTGGGAAATGACATTCCGCCAGCGCACATTCTCTTTCATGACAACGGTATCCCGCCAGCACACACGATCTATTGCTTAGTTCAAGATGCTTTAGGTTGCAAGTCTCCTATTTCAGACGTGTATTGTCTAAAAGGTTGAGTAAATGAGACTTTTCATCTTTTCTACCGAAATAACCGCACTCAGTTTTAATTAAAATTGTGCCTCCGCCAAACTTATTGAAGCACGCATGAATGACCTTCGAAACTTCTGAAACTATACAGGCATCACCTGCAGAGTAACTGAAAGACATTACTGATTATCGCTGAAGTAGAGGGAATTTCAACCTGAAATAAATTAATAAAATCAAATAAAAACATATACTTGAATGCTTTATGATGTAGGGTAAACCCATCTGAATTTCAGTGCATTTCTTATGCTGAGACTGTGATTCACTCATTAACAGGACATCACTTTTGCCGGTAAAGACAGTGATACTGTGAGCAATATTTTTTTCTCATGTACAAGAAATTCATGTCTTTTCGAAAAATATTGCTCTGACATTTTAGACATGTACAATCAACATAAAAATTGACAACGGAACCGTTAAATGAAAAGTCATTATGGTGGCGTGGACGAGACTGCACGCAGAGCCAGCGCAATGTTGCGCAGTATGAGCGACGATATATCCCTCAGAAGAAATGAGTTTGGTCTGGATCAGTACTACCAGACATTCACACGTAACTCTGTGGCGAACCTGCCTAAACTCAGCCGGCGTGCAGTTGAGCAGGCGATCGATGAAATGGAAGCGCAGGGGCATGTCTTCGGCAGAAAAGACGCCGGTAATACCCGACACTATGCGCTGACCATTAAAGACGTAGTTGATATTTACGCTCACCGCAAAGTGCCTAAATACCGTGATTTGCACGCCGGGGAAGGCCCCTTTGTTATCTTTGTTGTGAATCTAAAGGGCGGCGTGTCGAAAACCGTAAGCACGGTGACGCTTGCACATGGTTTACGTGTTCATCAGGACCTCCTGCAGCACGATCTTCGTGTCCTTGTGGTTGACCTTGATCCCCAGGCCTCCAGCACCATGTTTCTCAGCCAGCAAAACAGCATTGGCTCCATAATGGAGACGGCTGCACAGGCAATGCTTAACGATCTTGGCGCTGAGCAGCTCCGTGAAGACATTATTAAACCCACAATCATTCCTGGTGTGGATGTGATCCCCGCCTCCATAGACGATGGTTTCATTGCCAGTCAGTGGAATGATCTCGTCAGAGAACACCTGCCGGACAAGTTACCCTCAGAAGTTCTGCGCCGCACTATCATTGACCGTGTTGGCGGGGATTATGATTTTATCTTTATTGATACCGGTCCTCACCTTGATGCCTTCATGCTGAATGCTCTCGCGGCAAGCGATTTACTGCTCACACCCACGCCGCCGGCTCAGGTGGATTTTCACTCCACTCTGAAATATCTCACCCGACTGCCTGAAATGATTGAGCAGCTTGAGGAAGAGGGAATTACGCCACGTATAAAAGGGAATATCGGCTTTATGTCGAAAATGACCTCAAAACGTGACCATGAGATGACACATGGTCTGGCCCGCGATGTCTTCACGTCTTACATTCTTGATGCGGCACTGCCACGGCTGGATGGCTTTGAACGTTGTGGAGAGAGCTTTGATACCATCATCAGCGCCGATCCCGGTTCTTATCCGGGCAGTGCTGAGGCGCTGAAAAAGGCAAAACGGGAAGCAGAACGTTTTACTCAGGCTGTATTTAAAAGGATTGAGTTTATCAGGGGTGTGAAATGAAGAAAGAAATGGTGAAACTGGGCCGGCAGCTGGGTAACTCAAGTTTTTCGAAAATGATGAGTGAGTCTGACAGCGAGCGGGTTTTCACCCTGAAGTCTGGCGCTCAGGCCCGTTTTGTTCTGACAAAGTTTCTGCATGATGACATTGAAGCACAGACTTTTGTAGACGCAGCCGTTAATGGCCGAGACCAGGCCTTTCTGACGCGCGAATCGGTCAGTGATATTTCCCGTACCATAAGACTGCAGCAGTTCTTTCCCGCTATTGGCCGGGAGGTAGACGGACGCACAGAGATTCTCGATGGTTCACGCCGTCGGGCCGCCTGTCTTTACAACGGGACCGCCTTTGAAGTGCTGGTGACGCGTGATGCGTTGTCCATCTCTGATGCCAGACAACTGGCCGCTGATATTCAGACTGCCAGAGAACATACGCTGCGTGAACTCGGTAAAAGATTAAAGCTGATGTATCCTGCAGATATGAATCAGTCAGATATTGCCGCCGCAGAAGGACTTTCTGCGGCCAAGGTCACCCGGGCGTTTCAGGCGGCTGCAGTTCCTGAAGAGATCATTGCGGTGTTTCCTTCGGTCAGTGAACTCTCCATCAGTGACTATCAGATTCTGCTTGAGATGACTGAGAGAGCCCGGACGAGAGGCATCAGCACGGAGGAGTTAACCGGCCACGTTCGTGCACGTATCGAAAGTGACGCGCATTACGACAGGGGTGATCCCACCTATAAGGCAAAAATAATCAGTTATTTTCGCGCTGAAAGCGCAGAGCCTAAAAAAGGGTCGGCCGGCAAAAAAGTCGTGACTGAAAAACTGGCTGAATTTGCTGATAAAAAGCAGTTTGCCAGAAAGAAAACGGATTCAGATAAACGGGTGGTTACTTATGAATTCTCGCGCCTTTCTGCAGCCTGTCAGGCTGAACTTGATGCCGCTGTCAGAAGCGTCATTGAGCGTATGGTTGTGAATGAAAAAGACGCATGACTTACTGCCAGTTGCGGGAAATCCAGGAGAGTATTCCCGCAAAAAAAATGCTTTAACCTTATGTTTTTTTTGAATAAAGAAAGAAAATTTCAATCTGAAATTCCCCGAATAGCATTTTCTTTAATTGCTAGCAGGTGACAGGGCCGGTTCTGCTCAAAGCAACAGAGCTATCAAAGCTGGCCGGCCTTAAGCATGATAAAAGAACAGGGGGCCTGGCGTAACAAAACTCATTTTTTTAAAACAGCACTTTTCTGCGAGCCTCGACAGGAATGATTGTGTGGGTGGCTCACCCGTGCTGATTCAACATTTTCCCCATCCTGGATGCTTATTCATTTCCCATACATAACCTGATACGGAACCGGCTGTACGTCACAAAATTCTGTTCCCTGCCTTCAGGCGTGGCATCATGTTTTGAACACTTCACAGACAGCAGGCATATTGATTACTGATATTTCCCGTATCCTCTGCGGTCCTGTTAATGAGGCAGGAGTAAGCCAGGACCTGGATAGCTTTTCCCGGTTGCTGAAATCAATTGCGGTACGACAAATTAGTACCCGACTGGCATATCCTCAGTAAAATTTGGCGCAGTTCGTCGTCGGTGTGCAGTTTTATCAGCGAGCATCCTGGCATCAGAATTGAGTCGTACCGTATGGATGAGACGCAGATTGAGCTGATTACCTGCCAGAATGAGGCGGCGACGCTTCACGCAGATGATGAAGTCATCAAGCTCTTTTATCAGGAACATCACCGGTATGGCTGGCATTCCCTGAACAGGGGAGCTAGTAAAAAACCCGGTCAGTTTACCGACGTATGTATTGTGCCGGGTGCAAAGCACCGGACGCTGCTCGCAGTCCGGCGGTGAAATGAGTTGCCACCTACTACCCGTAACAGACTCTGCGTGGCCTGTTCGCGCGCCCGGGGGCACATCTGGTTTTTACCGGAAAACCTTTTCCGTCAATTCATACAGTAAGCGTTATCAAGGCGAAGATCAGCGGGGCAGCAGCAGCTAGCTGGCCTCATGTGGATCCATGGAGAACCGCACCCCGAGCTGGCGGGTGACGTCCAGCGCAAACACCCGCGTATACCACTCGGTGGACTTTGCGTCCTTATGGCCCATCAGGGTCTGAATGACCTTCTGCGGCACCTGATGCTGCACGAGATGCATCGCAAACGAATCCCTGAATGTCTTGGGCGTCACCGGCCGGATGGAAAACGTCACACCGTCACGCGCCGCCGCCGCCACTGCCTGACTTATCCAGCTGCGCGCCGTGTCCTTACTCTTTATGTCCCAGAGCCGCGCCCCTCTGCAGCCAAGCCTGCCGTCGCAAAAAACTCCGTGAGCCGCTACACAAATCCCGGATCGGTAAGCGGCACCGCGCGCGGCGGGTTGTCACGAATTTCCGCTTCAGTTTCCCGTTCGGCCAGCTTTTCTTCTTTCGTCGGCCGGCCGCGCCGGCGGCTGCGCGCGGCCTCTTCCAGTTTCTGCTGCTTAAGCGTGCGCAGCACCACGAACGGTGACCAAAGCGGCGCGCCGGTCAGCGGGTCGTCCAGCACGAAACCCTGCCAGCAGCAGAATTTCGTTCAGCCGGCCGCCTAAGTTCCAAAGCGCATCGATGAACAGACGCTTGCGGAGATCGGGCACCCTGAACAGCAGGACGGCCACTTAGGGGGTCAGCAGGTAGCGCGACATGTCGGTGCCGTAGGCGACGGCCAGGTTTCGCAGCGCCACGGCGCTTTCGTAGTCAAAGTAGTGCGAGGCATCCAAAATGGTCACATTGTGACCGATAGTGTCGCTGCGTGAATTCTGTGTCAGTTCGCGGGGCAATGTACCCAAACTTTCAATCTCCGTTGCCTGGCGGTATGGAACGTATTTTCTTTAGTCTGTCCAGCGAAAACCACGGGAATAAATCTATCCGGAGGGGATACGATCTGGATCTGTTTTTCGGCTTTTCTCCCGAATACGAAGAATAACCTGATCAGCCTGGAATAAGCAGCGGGGTATTTGCCTCTGATCCAGGCTGCGGCCGCCGTGTAACCCTATGACGGTAAAAGGGAAGAGCGGAAACCGGCCGGGGCAGGGGGCGAACCAGGCACTCTAGGCTGTTTCCCTGGGCAGACCTTGTTATATACATGCTCATGCCTGTGATTACATCCGCGGGGCTGGCCGGTGTGAGAAGGTGCAGAAAACGTCACGTAATATGCTTGGCAAGCACAAGTTGCGAAAAGGAAGCAAAAACCCGGCTGGAGGGACGTACGAAAAGGCCGCTGTTGCTGACAATAAATTATTTTTTCGAACGTTAATAACGGCGATCATGTTAGCATCGGAAAACATTACCGATTCCGGACAATGAAATCTTCCTGGAAAAAGTTAGAATACATCATGCCTGTTTTTTTAAGGGCTGGACGTAACTGAATTTTTTATCTTTCAACCTAGGATTATCTGTGAAGCAACTAAACAAAGCACAGCTGGTTTTTGAATATCTTCCCTCATTGACCTGTCTGGCACTTCTCGCATATCTGGATTTTTACTTAATAAAGGGTTTTTTAAACGGTGAACATCTGGATGAAAAAAATAAATTCCTGTACGCTTTTCTTAATATCACATTATGTATGGTGATATTTTTACCATTTATTAGTCATCTTATAGGCAAGGTTGACAGTAAATCGGTAGATGACTTTCTTAGTTTGCCAGACAGAGATGCAAATATAACCTATTTACATTTTTATGATTTCCTGAGTGGTCTTGCGCTCTCAGCATTTTATATCACAGTGATGATGTTTACTTTCAAAGGTGTCCTGAAGGATTTCGGCTGGTTTATTGCAGCTTTCTACCTTGCAATTATGTTTTTCTTTTCAGTTTTATTAGGTGCGATTTCACTAGTGCGGTTTATATACCCATTCACAAGGTACAATACGATCGCGTACTGGATATGCGCTGTTACGTCATGTGCCGTTATGTTAGCAGTGACTCAGGTTTCAATGAAAATGATAAGTTGATATACTATGACAAGGACATTGCTTTAAAAACACGGGCTCTTGAAGACGTTAAAAATGAAACAGTACTTTTTTCCGCATTGGATTATTACCGGATAATACTTATTATGTAAAGTATTATCAAGGAGTTTTTCAAAAATACAATTTTCTTGAAATGCTTTCTATGATCGATTTATCGACTCCACGGTCTTCGCATAATAATTTAGTATTATTCCAGTAAAGTTATATGAAATACGTTAAAAAATAGCGTGCTCAATATAAATTTAGCACGCAGATTTTTATTTAGCTCAAATAAATTTACTTATGTGCCGCATAATGATTTTATTAACCCGGAAATTGCACCTTGTGCATGACCCTCTTCACATAGAGCGATTGCATCCAGTTCAGCAGCTTTAACAACTGAAAAAAGTTCTCTGTGTAATTCCAATACTTTAGATTCGCACATTATTCTTAAAAATTCCTCATAGGATTTTCCTGAAACTAAATTACTTTGTGATTTTATTTTGTTGATGCTTGTAGGTAAAAATCCTAAACCCTGACGCATAGATTTTAATACTTGCTTAACATCCGATTTAAATTTGACAGATGTTTCAATTCTTTTGTCATCACCAGCATAAAGCAAATGCCTCATGCCATCATCTAATTTACACTCTATAAATGTTTCAGATCTGATGTTTTCGCGTTTAAAATTTCCGCTACAATCCATGAACTCACAATTAATAAATCTCGTGCCTTCGTTTATTTTACAGTTGAATAATCCTCTAAAATGCCTAAAAATACTGTTGCTAACTACGCAATCAGAAAAGTCTATGGCAGGGCAGTCGGACAAAATACACATACCTTCGATACTATTTTTATTATGTAATTTTTCAAGCAACTTCCGGCGTTCTACTGATGATTTTGGATTCCAGTAATCGAATGCTAATAAATGTAATTCATGTACAGCCCTTTGTGTAGTTATGTCAGCACCATTTCTTTTTACACCATTCAATGCTTCTTTCAAGATTTTTTCGAATGACAATTCAGGAAAGTCTTTACCTACTAATCTTGAGCTTAATCTCCCTCTTAAACCGTAACTTTCACTTTTGGGGCCACCTAATAGTGATCTGATAATTCTTATATGTGATTCATCAATATGCCCATTATTTGTAAAGATACCATATAATTTATTTAACATGATGTGCGCAACATATTCCATATGCGAAACCGAAGTAAATCCATCTTCTTCTCGTAGTAAGAAAAATTTTAAATAAGGCTCTCTCCTTGGTGGAAGAGTCGTTCCATTTCTTTGTAAGTAAAACTCAATATAATATTCAAATTCCTCCTCACCCATTCTATTATTCGACTCTATAACAATTTCATTTAGCAAGTCGTAATAGTCATCAATGCTGATATGCAAAGATTGTTTCTCAATTTCTCGCATAAAAGCCCTTGCTAAGCAATAGTCAAATGGGATGTTTATATCCAGTCTTGTTGTTGCTATTTCTTGACTTTCCCAGTTCTCTTTGCTGTCGTTAAAATGAAATTGCCTTACGACATGCAATAAATATGGATTGACTAACTCATCATTGTTTTTTATTTTGTGAGAAAATTCAATTATTCTTTTTTTAACTTGAGGTGTATCATGCATTGTATAATGCTTTAATGTCAGATGCAGAAAAACCCTTAATGTATAATACTTCGGAGTTTTCTATACCAAGATAGCGAGAGGAATATGAATCACGTGACGTAATCAATACGCGACAAGACTCTAAAGATTCATTTAAATCTTGAATGGATGCTAAGAACGGTTCCATCTTAAACTTATCACCTAGGGCAGATTCAATTTCATCAATACCATCAATCATTAATATTATAGAACCACAACTAAGTGATAAAGAGAAGGTTTCATGGGAAATTGGTCTACTTTGTCCAGACCTATTCCTAGTATATTCCATATAAAGTTTTGAAATTGAGTCAATGGTTTCGCCACTAAAATTATTTAATATATCAGTCTTTGTAATTAAAAACATGCGTTTGTCTGTTCTTGCTACATTGTTTATCATATTTGCAAGACTGAGACAGAACGTGGTTTTGCCTATGCCGCCTTGGCCCAATATTATGGATATTGGTTTAACATTGCTTGAGTTTTTATCTGATCCATAAATAAAAGTCCTTGCATACTTGCTCCCTTCGGTGGAACTATCATCTTGTCTATATACTATCTGGTCTACGTAATTTACCGGAGGCGAAATCAATGATGCGGCCGTGTTCTTTTCAACTATACGTTTAAATATAAACTTGCCAATATCTGCAATAAAGAAGTTATTAATGCCAAGATTTGAAGCTAAAGAAATATACTGTTTAATATAATATGGTGTTATCTCATTTTTTGTAGCTATACATACATCTATTCTAGAAAGGCTGGAACCATTTCGAATGACTGCACGTATAATGTCAGGTATGCTATGAGCTTTAGATATATATACTATTACCCACGCACCGCTCATCTCTGGATGTTTATGTATTTGATATGAACTTCTGGAGTTATTAACATGTTGTATTTCAAGTATATTATTATTGAATATCTCTTTAGAAATCAAATCGAAGTTTATGCTTCTCTTAAAATTAACTTCAAATTCGTTGTCAAAATAACCTTCAATATTACTTGATTTTGTTATGAAGCTCTCAAAAAAAATCGTTGCGTTTTCAGCTGCTTTTAATTGATATTCATCTCCTTTATTTACACCATCATCTGATGAGCCTTTAATTACGGTCCATGGGATTTTTTCCGATTCACAGCATACACCTAAAATATATGATTCCATGTCCCCACATATAGCATCAGGGATGAAATTTTTTAGTTCATTTTTAAATTCTTGGCTATTTACTATCTTATCTCCACATGCATAGATAGCATTATGAACCTTAAAAGGAAACTCTGTGTTTAGTGAAAAATTTATAAGTTTTGCATGGATAGAAGCGTCTGATTGTGTCGTTCTCGTTCTATGCTCATTTGTTTTTTCGTTTATTTTAGCTAGCTCATAATCAACGGAGTAACTACAAATGGCAACGTCTTGAATTTTAAAATCATCTTTTAGCCCAAAACAAATTCCGAGCTCTACGACTAATGAAGGTTTTAAATATTTTAGTAATAAAGGTAATTTATGCGATATAGAATCTCTTCCTCTAGAACCCATTTCTGAGAGCCGAGATAAAGAAAATGGTTTGTTACTTAAAAATCCGTGCTCTATGATAATTGAATCGTATTCTTCAGAGTTGGTTACAGTAAATCTTCTTTTTATCGCTTTATATTCATTATCTGTTATGCACAATATAAGCGGTTTTTTGTCTTTTTTTAAATTCATGGACACCTACTTTAAATTAATTTTAGACTATGTTTTATCGTATATTAAATACAGGAGAGATGAATATTATCACCCCTATATTAAAAATCAAAAAAAAAGAAATCCTGAAGCATTTCCCATACGTCCAAGGAGATAACAATGAACTATTGAGGGTTACATCATCTAAATCATGGGTAAAAATACAATAAGATGGTTTATTTAGCTCTCCCTCGATTTTGACAAGCACTTTTTCAGATCGTTTTATCAATAATGAAACTCTCTCATCTAATTTATAAAATATCAAAGAAATCAGCGAGATAGATAAGCCCATTGGAGATGTCAAATATTTATAATCTCCTCCCTGTTGTATACATATACCGCTTGCTGCACCTAGTAATCCAATAATGGCTATGTAAAAATTAAATACTGTCATTCTCTGACTCGTATGAATCTCAAAATACTTCCATGCATTTTCGAATAAAATTTTAGTATCATCATTCATTTTAATAATAATCTTGCGTTAAAGTTTTTAGCTTAAATTTTGCCAGCATCTTCAATAAAGCATCTGAAATGCTTTTAATTTGATAAAAAACGGTCAGTATCATAGCCTTTTAAATTTCTAACAATTTATGTAATATTGCTAAGTCATTAGAAATTAACAAAGCTCTAATATTTATTGGGATACCAACATGATATGCACTTCTACGAAAATTTTTAGTGCTATTCATTTTACTCCACTCCTGAGTAGCTTGGCTTTCAGTGTTCCAGTCCCGCCACTTAACATAAAATTCATTAATGTATCAATTACAGAATACTCCTAGATTAAGTACATTTAAACTGTTTATTTTCATTGGACTAAACTTTTTAGCAATGATGTCCCAGTTTGATATTGAGTTCATATCATGGGGTTTTATATGCTCTTATTCACATAGGCCCTAGTGACGGTAACAAACTAAAGCACTATTCAAACCTTATATAATAATATTTATATAAGGCCAGACAGAGTCTCTGAAACCTTGTATCATGCGGATCGGGGCTGGATCCTGAACTTTACGGCCATTTATATGAAACGGCGCAGTTCTGAACGGTATGTGGCTGAACGACGGTGTTTAAAAAAGAGGCGTCGCTACGTAAAATCTGACGGGCATTACCCTTGCTACTTTCTCAGAATTCACGTAGCGCTGCCTTTCAGCCAAGAGTTGTAAATGGAGCAAACATGAACGATATCTCCGCTTTTACCGGTGTGACTCTTAGCGGCAGCGCCGGTGATGATCTCACTGCTAAACTGGCCGCGTTCGTCCGCCATCGAGAGGCCTTTTCGGCCAACACGTGGCGTCAGCTACTGAGCGTCATGCGGATCTGCTGGCGCTGGTCACAGGAGAATCGTCGGTCCTTTCTGCCTATGTCACCGGATGACATGCAGGACTACCTTTTTCACCTGCAGACCATTGGCCGTTCAACTTCAACCATTTCGGTGCACGCGGCGCTTATGTCGATGTTACACCGTAACGCCGGACTGGTGCCGCCAACAATTGCGTCGGACGTCGTTCGCGCCAGGAAAAAGATAAACCGTATAGCGGTCATGTCGGGTGAGCGTACAGGACAGGCCGTCCCATTCTGCCGGCCGGATCTGAACCGTCTTGATGCTGAATGGGCTCATTCTCCGCGCCTGCAGCAGTTGCGCGACCTCGCGTTTATGCACGTTGCTTACAGCACACTTCTGCGCATGAGCGAGCTTTCCCGTCTGCGGATCAGAGATATCTCTCGTGCAGCAGACGGGCGTATCATTCTGGACGTTGGCTGGACTAAAACCATCCTGCAGTCAGGTGGGATCGTTAAGTCCCTCAGTGCGAAGTCATCCCGCAGGCTGAGCGAGTGGGTCACCGCGGCGGGTCTCGCCAGCGAACCTGACGCTGTTATTTTCTGTCCTGTTCATCGATCTAACCGTATTGGCAGGGTGTCGGAAGTCCCCATGAGCGCGCCCTGCCTGGAAGATATTTATCGTCGTGCCCGTCAGGCTGCGGGTGAGACGAAAGCTCTTGAAACCAACAAAGGGCGCTATGCAAGCTGGAGCGGACATAGCGCCCGCGTCGGCGCCGCACAGGATATGGCCAGAAAAGGAATATCCATTGCTCAGATCATGCAGGAAGGTACCTGGACGCAGACCCAGACTGTCATGCGCTACATTCGTATGGTTGAAGCTCACCGGGGAGCAATGGTCACCCTGATGGAAAACGATGATGATTAGCTGATTAAGCGATCTGCTGCTGAGGTTCAGTACTGTGTTTACCCTGACTGAAATCTGTCTGTGATGCTGAAAAATTACTGTTCTGCGTTGCAGGCTTTAACTGACGATATGATGTATGACATGACGGTGAGCCAATGGCAGTTGATAAGTACGGGTTCATTACCCAGCCTGATTTCAAAGGATTTCAGCCAGCCTTTTCACAGCTGGTTGCGGATGTTGTTCAGACACTGACAACGACATTTCCGGATCTGATTCATAGCGTTTATGTATACGGCAGCATTATCGACGCGACGGCCAATGAAAGGCTGTCTGACCTCGATCTTACTGTGATTTATTATCGCGAACCCGATGCAGATGCCACTGCAAAAATCGATGTTGTTAAGACTACGCTTGAGCAGAATCATCCGGTTGTCAGTAAGATTGACATCGATCCGGGCGTGCTTGAAGAAGTGATGCTACCGGCTAACGGTATTCGATGGGGTTACTGGCTGAAGCATCACTGCGTATGCGTTTACGGTGAAGACCTGCGCGCTCGCTTTGAACCCTTCAGGCCCTCAAGGGACATAGCCGTTGCCGTTAACGGTGATTTTCTCGAGGTACTTAACGGCTACGTTGCTCTGATGAAACCCACTCTGAAACCTGCGCAGCGCCATGTTCTGCAGAGGTCTGCTGCACGTAAGGCCATTCGTTCGACAAACATACTGAGAGAAGATAATGATCAGGATTGGCCGGTTACGCTGAAAGAATTGGGTAAAAAATTTAATGACCGCTATCCGGCTCTGGCCGAGGAGATGGATTATTTGTTGAGCATAAGTCACCGTCCACGCGGCGACATAATGGTGTTCGCCAGCAGGATCACAACTTTTAGCTACTGGCTCAATGCAGAATTTCATACGCGTCAGCGGTAAACATCACTTGAACTACGCTGTTTTTTAGCATCCACCTGCCTGTTTTGCCCCGTAAGTTGCTTGGTCAAGGTCAACGGTATAACTCAGCGGCAAAGGCGTTAGTCGCGTCAGGCATGCTGATCTCACGCAGCCTGATTTCCTTGACCAGCCGGTCCAGCAACGTGAGATGCGCATGCTCCACGCGACCCTTGGCAGAGCTGGTGTTGGCGCAGATGCCGGTGATGTGCAGCTCGTTCATCGCGCGTGTTGATGCGGAACACGCTGGCCTTGTCGCTGTAAAACGCCAGCGGCTTGCCGTGCTGCTCCAGATATCCGCGCGTGGCTTCATAATAGTTGAACGTGGACTCGGAGCGGACGAAATGAAGCTGCATCAGGCGGTTGGTTGCATCATCCATACAAACCAGCAGCGTGCGGGCCGGGCGGCGTTCCTCGAACCAGCGGTGATCGCAGCCGTCGATCTGTATCAGCTCACCAACGCATGCGCGCCGGTAACGAGGTTGCTGAATTTTAGGGGCGCGATGCCTGCGCGGGATCCAGAGGCCTGACTGCATCATCAGCTTACGTACGGTCTCTTTAGACAGCGTCACGCCGTGCAGCTCTGCCAGCTTCTCGCAGGCGAGGGTCGGACCAAAGCCTGAGTAGCGCCCGCAGATAATCTGAACCGCACGTTAAGTTAGGCCTGCAAGCAGCTGATAGTTTCTTGGCTTGCCACGGCGGCGGTCAGCCATACCCAGCGGACCGTCTGTACGATAGCGCTGAAGCAGGCGACGACAGTGCCTGTACGAAATACCGAGACGCTCAGCAGAGCGATGAGTTGTCAGTCGCCAGTCGACGACGTCCTGAGTAACTCTAAGCCGGTTAACTTAGTTCATCGTGAAAAACTCCGTACCAGAACCCGTCATATCAAGATCCTCAGCAGGTAGCCTGAAGCGGCCAGGTAAGCTTAGCCTCCGTATGATACATGCGTGAAATGTAATTTATGTTAAATGGTGGCAGAGATAGCCACATCTCCCAGCTGTATTGACGGTGATTTATGATTCCATCACTCATCTGGCTGTGCGAACTGCGACGAAGAATGATTATGCTTCGATTATTAGAGATCGTACGATGAAGCAGTGTATCCGAAAAAATTAAAAATAATCCGAACGGCTACCTGCAGGCATTGCAGATCTGTTCACCATCAATACAGACGGTTTTCTGCCTGTGGTAACATACAGCGGTTATTTTTCAGAGCCGGGACTGATGAAGAAGAAGAAAAACCGCACACCAACTCCTCACGATGCCACGTTCCGGCAGTTTCTGACTCACCCGGATGTCGCCCGTGATTTCATGGAACTGCACTTGCCCGCAGAGCTGCGTGCTATCTGTGACCTCAGTACGCTAAAGCTGGAATCCGGCTCGTTCGTCGAGGATGACCTGAGGCAGTACTTTAGCGACGTGCTCTACAGTCTGAAAACCACAGCCGGTGAGGGTTATGTTCACGTGCTCATTGAGCACCAGTCTTCACCCGATAAACACATGGCTTTTCGCCTGATGCGTTATGCGGTGGCTGCCATGCAGCGCCACCTTGAGGCGGGCCATAAGAAGTTGCCACTGGTGATACCCGTGCTGTTCTATACGGGTAAACGCAGCCCGTATCCTTACTCCACCCGGTGGCTGAATGAGTTTGATGATCCGGCGCTGGCTGGCAAACTCTACAGCAGCGCTTTCCAGCTGGTTGATGTTACCGTCATTCCTGATGATGAAATCGCCGGCCATCGCAGCATGGCCGCCCTGACCCTGCTGCAGAAACATATTCATCAGCGGGACCTGGCAGAACTGACTGACCGGCTGGCGCCCATTCTGCTGGCCGGCTATCTGTCTTCATCACAGGTGATATCGCTGGTACACTATATTGTACAGGCAGGCGAAACAGCCGACGCCGAAGGCTTTGTACGCGAACTGGCACAGCGTGTGCCGCAACACGGAGACGCACTTATGACCATCGCACAACAGCTCGAACAGAAGGGCATCCAGAAGGGCATCCAGAAGGGTATCCAGTTAGGCAGGCAGGAAGGCCGAAATGAGGGCATGCTGGAAGGCAAGCTGGAAGTTGCCCGTACCATGCTGCAGAACGGTATTGACCGTAATACCGTCATGAAAATGACCGGACTGACTGAAGACGACCTGGCGCAGATCCGCCACTGACTTATTTAGCGGCCTCTCCGGCCGCACTGCTGATCCGCCAGGTACAGCCGCCCAGGGTCTCACTGCTCCATCGTTAGTTCATATTTTTCTGCCGTCAGCACATAAAACCCGGAAGGCCCATCAATAGCCATCTGCCATCCACAGCGGTTAAGAAGCGTTGCCAGCCCCTGCACGCGCCCGGTCAGTCGCGCCATCACCGGTGTGAGCTGCTGGCCGTCATCGTCAAACGCAGCATCCAGGCTGCTCCGGGACAGATAAATTCCGTTTACGCCAGCGTTCAGGACAGCGGCATGTCTTCCCGACCACTCCCGATCGCTGAGCAACCGGTAAGCCCAGTGCATATCCTTCGCGGTTTCCAGGGCATATGTCAGCCGGAACAGGTCATTCTGCTGGGACAGCTCGCCTGTGCAGGAGCGCCAGAGATAGTCGAGCTTGCCGGCAAGCTTTGCGGCAACGCCATATTGGCGCCCCTGTTTTAGCAGCCACTCAATGTCGGGAGCCACCTCACGGGAAAAGCGACGCTGTTTCAGGGCGGTCGCCAGCCAGCGTGTCAGAAAGAGATTTTCCTGAGTAGCGGAACAAACGGTACCGTCCTGACGTGCAAGTGCAAGGGCTGCCAGAGCGCACCAGGCCAGATGACCGGATTTTTGTGTGAGCGTCACTGCAGTCTGTCCTCCTGATAAATCATATTTGCCATTCTAACCGTGCTTATCTACGCAATAAATCATGTACGGTAAATTTACTCAGTGACCGACAAACTAATAAAGATTGTGCTCTGTATGACGTGCAGCAGCATGAAGGCGCCAGAGGATTTCCCGAACAGGGTACACTCGTCAGACGGCGTCGATCATGTCATTTATAAGCTTTACTAATGAGCTAAGTCCCCGAAGGCCTGAAGCAATATTGACTGGCAGGAGTATTAAGCTATGAGCAAACATCGTGGTGGTAAAGGTAATTCCGCCCAAGACGCAGTACGCGCATCTGAGGTCGGCAGAAAAGGCGGGAAGGTCAGCGGCGGTAACTGCAGAAATAAGCCTGACAGAGCAGTTGATACCGGTCTTCAAGGTGGCTTAGTCAGCCGCCGTGGTAAAGCGCAGGAAACCAGTGTTTAAACCCGTCATTCTTGAATAGCAAATAAATCAATTCAGGGATGCGCTGTACGATATTTAGCATGGTGGAATCTCCATTTCTTTTCTTTCGTGATTTCCCGGCATCCTCTGCCGGAACCACATCCTGAACAGCTGTTTCAGATCACTGGCCCACCAAATGGGCTATTGCGTTTGAAATTACCCTATGAGGATGAGCAGAGTCTGCCTGACATCAGCTTCCCCAATGATATCCAGGAGTGCAAAATGCAAAACATTAGAATGCTGTGGTCGCAGAGCAGACAATATGAACAGAGTCTCTGGTCTGCTATGACTAAGAAACGGACGCTGGCTATGAAAAGATGTACGGGGCTGAAGCACTCAGAAATAGCGTGACCGGGGCGTGGAGGTATATTCCTGGCATGTCTGTATTCACCCTGGTGAAAATGCCGCCTTCATACCTGGTTGCTTTCAGATCGCCTGCCTCAGGCTCTGTCAGCGAATACCACAACCGCCCTGCTTCGCGCAAATTAGCTCACGACGTTGTCAGCAACTTCTGTTGATGACTTAGAGGCTCCTGACTATCACCGCTGCTGCTGAAAAGAATCTCAGCTGACGACAACCTCACCCTGGGGAGCAGTCTGTCAGGCTTTAAGACCTAAAGCCTGACATGCGTGGCGCAAAATTAACGACGTACGGCCATAATACCTGCATCCACGTCCCAGATAGCACCGGTCACCCAGGCTGCCTTGTCCGACAGCAGGAACAGGATAGTATTTGCCACATCTTCAGGTTTGCCGACGCGGCCCAGCGGATGGAAATCACTCATCGCTTTCATTGCTTCAGCAATATCTTCTTTTGCCATAAATCCTTCGTAGATTGGCGTCTGCACAATACCCGGAGAAACGGCATTCACACGGATACCCGCGCTGGCCAGTTCAATCGCCAGGTTGCGCGTCAGCGCATGCAGACCGGCTTTTGCCATTGAGTAGGCAGAAGCCGGAGAATCACCCAGCGCAGCCTGCGCGCCAATTGAGCCGACGTTCACAATGGCACCTTCGCGTTTGTCGGCCAGCATGTTCTTCACCACGTCCTGCGTGATAAAGAAAGTGGCGCGGTTCAGCGACAGGTAGCTATCGTAGTCTGCGGCATTGTGCTCGGTAAAACTTTTCGGAATAAAGATACCCGCGGCATTTACCATCAGGCTGATGTCGCGATGATGCGCATTGATTTCCTGACGAATGGCATTCATCCCTTCTTCTGTCATCAGGTTTGCCGTAATGACAGACACCGGGCCGAGCGGGCTCAGTTCTTTCTGAACGGCGTCAGCTTTATCTTTTCTGCTGCCCGTCAGGACCACGCTGCCGCCTGCTTTCAGCACCATACGCGCCGTTTCAAGACCCATACCACTGGTGCCGCCTACGACCAGAAGCTTTTTACCATTAAAAAAATCGCTCATATGTGACTCCGTTATTTACAGGTAGTGTTCGCCGGCACGTAAACGGCCGGCAGGTGTCGGGTAATCAGATGCTGCAGCCGTCGGCGCCACAGGCCTGACCTGCAGTCACGGTCATTTCTTCCTGCTTTTCATCCCAGACCTGTCGCAGGGCACTCAGGAAATTTTCCGATGCCTGAGCGCCGCTTATGGCGTATTTCTGATTCAGCAGAAAAAGAGGCACGCCACTCACACCAATCGATCGGGCAGTGCTCTCATCTTCCGTTACCGAAGCACGAAGCGACGGGTCATTCAGCGCCTCAGCAGCGGCTTCTGCTGCCATGCCTGATTCGGCGGCCAGCTTTATCAGCTCATCGCGATCAAAGAGGGAGCGCCCTTCGGTGGTACCCGCAAGATAGAATCGTTCAGTCATCACCTCCCCCAGTCCGGCCAGTCGTGCAGCAGCCAGCAGGGTCAGCGCATCTTCGGTATCCCCGAAAAGCATGGTGTCAAAGTTGTACCGCAGTCCCTCTGACTTCGCGGCCGTATCGACCTGATTCATCATCAGCTCAGCGTTGCTCTGACCGCCGAGCTTTTTGTAGAGCGCATCGCGGAAAGGCATGGCCGGCATGCCTTCGGCAATCCGGAAGCTGTGCTGGCGGATGACCACGCTGTCGCGGTGTTCAAACGCTGCGAGGCCTTTCTCAAAGCGTTTTTTGGCGATCCAGCACCAGGGACAGACCAGATCGGACCAGATATCTATGGTTATGACGGGCTTAAGGGTTTGCATTGCTTACTCCTGAATTTCTGCTGTTCGTGTGACGACTGAAGACTGCCGGAGTCTTAGCGTTTCTGTTCATCCTGCCAAGCCGGATAGTCGGTGTATCCCTTTTCAGGATTGCCACTGACGCCGTAATAGGTACTGCGATCGCTTTCAGCCAGCGGCCAGTCGTTCTGCATTCTTTCGACAAGGTCAGGGTTTGCGATGTAGGGCACGCCAAATGCCACCAGGTCCAGTTCCTCAGCTTCGAGAGCGGCGCTGGCAATGTCCCGTGTAAAGCCGCCGGCGCCGATAAGCGTGCCGCCAAAAGCCTTACGGAAGAAATTCTTAAAGCCCTTAGGTACAGGTGCATTGATATAAGCCGGCTGGTAGTAAAGGTGAACATAGGCAAGTTCACGTTCTCCAAGCGTCATCGCCAGAACCGCCCACGTCTCTTCCTCCCCCTCATACGGGGCCAGATCATAAATACGCCCGAACGGGGAAAGCCGCACGCCCACCTTCTCGCCGCCAATGGCGGAAGAGACCGCATCAATGGTTTCAATCAGAAAGCGCTGACGGTTTTTAACGGTACCGCCGTAAGCATCGGTGCGGTGGTTCAGCGCGGTGCTGAGGAACTGGTCAAAGATGAAGCCGTTGGCCGCCATAATTTCGACGCCGTCAAAGCCCGCTTCCATTGCCAGTTCTGCTGACTTAACAAAGTCAGCCGTAATACGCCTGATTTCAGCGGTTTCCAGTGCTCTTGGCGTGCTGGGGACGACAGGGCCTGGCTCGCCGGATTCTGTCAGGGCAAATACGGTGGTGTTGGTTGCCGGAATGGTGCCCGATGACACCGGGGCGGCATTACCCTGCCGTAATGAAACATGGGACATGCGGCCGACGTGCCACAGCTGGGCGAAGATACGGCCGCCCTTTGCGTGTACCGCATCGGTCACCGTGCGCCAGCCGGCTACGTGCTCACGGGTATAAATGCCCGGCGTGTAGAGATAGCCGCGTGCCTCTTCTGAAACCGGCAGCCCCTCCGTAATCAGCAGACCTGCGGAGGCCCGCTGCGCGTAGTAACGGGCAACCACCTCTCCGGCAACGTCATTCATGGTACGGGTGCGGGTCATGGGGGCCATTACGACGCGATTTTTCAGCTCTGTTCCAGCCAGGTTAAAGGGGGTGAATAATTTGCTCATAGTGCGCCTCTGACGATATCAATGATGGCTATAGGGGCCGGGCTTCGGTTTTTTGCTCCGGACGTTCCGGCCTGCCGGGTTTATGTTCGGCACTATACCAACCTACTAGTTGATAGGTCAACAGCAATTAATTATACTGCAGCTTACGGCTACACCAATATTTTCAGCATTAAGGTTTCAGATGGGCGGCAGACACAACAGATGCCCGGCCATTGAACAGAAACAGGAGGAGTTAACGTGCGTGAAGTAATAGCTTATAACGAAGATAATTTTCGCGATATTGAACAGTATGAAGGCATTTCTGTCGTGCGCTTTTCGGCGCCATGGTGTCCGCCCTGCCAGAGCAGTGAGCCATTCTTTAGCGCGTTTACCGACGGCCTGGAAGAAAGTATTCAGGTCGGCAAAGTGAATGTCGATCAGGCGCCAGTGCTGACGACTAAGTATGAAATATGGGGGCTTCCTTCGGTACTGATTTTCAGGGAAGGCCAGCTGGTACGCCGGATACCTGGCGTTAAATCACCAGCGTTTTATGCTGCAGCGCTGGAAGAAATAAAAAAAGGGCCTTAAGGCCCTTTTCTGAGGAGGCGGTAATGTTCCTTAACCGCGCAGCTGGCTGACTGCATCAAGGGTACGGGCTGAATAAACAGCAGCGGCGCCCGCATTCAGATTGATGGCAACGCCCAGCGCTTCGGCAATTTCTTCATCCGTCGCGCCGGCCTTGATGGCGGCTTCTGCGTGAAACGCAATGCAGCCGTCGCACCGGGTTGTCACCGCACACGCCAGGGCTATCAGTTCCCGGACCTTTGCACCCAGCAGGTCGGTTTTATTGCCTGCAGCGCCCAAAGTAACCACGCCTTTCATCGTATCCGGCGCCAGCTTGCCCAGTTCACCGAGGCGCTGCATTAATTCCTGACGGTAATTGCTCCAGTCATACATAACGTTATTCCTCAGGGGTAGTGTTTAAGGTAAGAAGGATGTGCCGCAGGCTGGTTTTAAAGACTTCAGACCGGCCAGTCGCTCGGGCCACCACGCTGGCGCCTTCGCAGAGGTTTATTATCAGCATAGCCACATCGGCGGGCTGCATGGCAGAAACAAACTCACCTGCATCTGTGCCACGCTTAACCACGCCAGTCAGCCATGTAATCTGCATATCAAAATACCGGGAGGTCTGTTCAATAATCGCCTCGGGGAGGTTTGCCGTTTCAGCTGAAAGCGCGCAGCATAGCGGCAATAGTGATGCCCGGTAGCTCGCCTCAAATAATGCTACATAAGCGGTAATCTGATCTGCCGCTTTGTGATGTACTGCTTCAATCTGATCAAACTGGTTAACCGTATCACTGACAGCCTGCTTCACGACCTCCTGACCGAGGATTTCTTTCGTCGGGAAGTGGTGATGTATACTTGCTTTCGTGATACCAATCAGCTTAGACAGGTCAGCATAACTGAAAGCTGAATAACCCTTTTCCCGCATCAGGTGTTCGGCCTCATTAACCAGCCGTTCACGCGTCATAATCGTCATTTTTAAACTCTTCAATCTACTAGTTGGTAGATTGTATCCTTCATGCCCATTTATGGCAAGCAGTCGGCGTGTTTCCTCAGCTGTTCTGGCGGCGACAATGCGCAGCGGCTTCCTCTGCACGAAACAGTACTGCGGCAATTTCCCGGGTTGTATCCAGGAGCATCTCACCTTTTCGGTACCGGTCGGTCATGTTTCCCTGCGCATCGTTTGCATTACGCGGTCTTTCAATAAACTTACCGAGAAGTTCGAAGTTGCTGTTCAGCACAGCGGCAAAAGGAATGTGAATTTTATCAATGCCAAAGAAAGCTGAAAATTCATTGCCCGCGTCTTCACGCGTAATCAGGCCAAGAGAAACGTGTGGAGCTGCGCGGGCAACGGCCCTGATGGCTGGCAGGTTTCGGTGACAGTCCGGGCACCACATCTCTGCCACGACCAGAATGTAGTAGCCGCCCTGCAAGGCAGACAAACGTTCAGACAGCGTTTTATCCTCTGCCTGTCCTGCCAGCGCTTCAAAATAACGTAACGCCCCGACATCTTTCTCTGCACCGCCCTGCGTAAAAGGCTCGTAATCCATTGCGTGTGTAAACAGTGCCCTGAAGTTCATCATTTTTCTCCTGTCTTAAGTTATCCGGTTCCCGGTAGCGAAACCGCTGCGCGAGATCCGCTATTTAATTTCCGTCTCAGGCTTAAATAAGTTACTTCAGGCCTGTCCGGACAGCCAAAACGTTAGCATGAATATTACCAATCTACTGGTTGGTAGTGTATGTTTTTCTTTTTGGAGTACCCACTTTGACCAAAAAATTTATCGTACTGAAGGTTATTATTGCCATGATTGCCTTTGCGGCCAACTCCGTCATTTGCCGCGTGGCGCTGCGTGGCAACCACATTGATCCGGTGACCTTTACCGATCTCAGACTGTTAAGCGGTGCTGTCGTTCTGCTGCCTTTTTTCCTGCTCCGGAAGGACGGAAAAGGCTCACTGTCCCTGAAAAATGGGTTCAGTCTCGTGGTATATGCCATGTGTTTTGCGATTGCTTATATTCATCTGGATACCGGTGCCGGTGCATTACTGCTGTTTGGTGTTGTCCAGCTGGCCATGGTTATTTACGGCCTTTTTCACGGAGACAGGCTTTCCCCGGGAAGAGCCGCAGGCCTTCTTATAGCGTCCTGCGGATTACTGATGCTGCTGTTACCCGGTGCCACAGCGCCGATGCCGGGCAGTGCGCTGATCATGGCGCTGGCAGGGCTTGCCTGGGCGACCTATACCCTTGCCGGCAAAAAAATGCCTGAAGCCACAGCGTCTACTGCCGGTAACTTCCTGATTGCCGCGTCCCTGGCGCTTCTTGTTTCTCCTTTTATCAGCAGCGGTATGCATGCTGACGGCACTGGCATTGTTCTGGCCGTAATGGCGGGTGCAGTTGCATCAGCCGGCGCCTACGTTCTCTGGTATTCACTTCTGCCGCATCTGGATGCCGTGACCGCGAGTACGGTTCAGCTGAGCGTACCCTGTCTCGCCATGCTCGGCGGCGTGTTATTTACCGGTGAATCACTGAGCCTGAAAATGGTTCTGTCTGCGGGGGCCGTGCTCAGCGGGATTGGTATAGTAATTGGTTTTTCGCGGTCCGAAAGCAGTGGCAGCAGCCCGGCAAAGTAAAAGATCAGAAAGACTTGATTTACCAACTAGTAGGTTGGTAATCTCAATCCGGGTGCTTTGCATTGCCCGGACTCCCTGCAGCTGGTCTGTCTGACGGTCGTCGGGCCGTGATTGTTATTTCGGATATACCGGATATCTTCATGCAATACGATTTTGACGGGCTTATTGAACGATCGGGAACAGACAGTCTGACCGCCGAGGGCTGGCGTGAATATATGTTCGGCGACTGCCAGGGCGACATACCATCAGAGCCGCCCGGTGGCTTTATTAATCTGTGGGTAGCGGATATGGCGTTTTCCACGCCTCCGGAGGTACTGGAGGCTATCCGTGCGCGGCTCAGCCAGAAAATAATTGGTTATACTAAAGCTTACCACCCCGGGTATCTTCTGAGCTTTGAAAACTGGTGCGAAAGGCACTATGGCTATCGTTTTCCGCGCGAGAGTATTGTGCTGTCACCCGGGGTGATACCCGCGCTGTACCGGCTGGTTCCATTACTGACACGTCAGGATGAAAGTATCCTGATCCTCACACCCTCGTATGCCCCCTTTAAGAAAGCCGGGGAATACAGCGACCGTCGTGTGATCAGCTGCCCGCTGAAAAGCAATAGCGGGTATATGACGGTTGATTTTGATGCGATGCAGAATCTTGTGCAGGATAATACGTTGAGGATAAAAGCGTTTTTCCTGTGTAATCCGCATAATCCCACGGGGCGTGTCTGGCATCCTCATGAGCTTCGCAGGATGACCGAAATCTGTCTGGAAAACGACGTCTGGATCATTTCAGATGAAATTCACTGTGACCTGACGCGCATTGGCATTTCACACACGCCTGCGGCTTCCCTTTTTCCCCACAGTCAGAAAATCATTACCTGCATGTCTTCCAGCAAAACGTTTAACCTTGCAGGTAACCTGCTGGCCAACATCATGATCCCTGATCCTGGCGTCAGGACTGCCTGGCTTCGCCTGCACGATGAATTCGTTTCCCCGCTAAGCCTGGCGGCTAACATTGCGGCCTGGTCGCAGTGTGATGAGTGGCTGCTTCAGGTAAAACGCTATATTGACGGAAATTTTCTTTTCCTGAGTGAGTGGCTGAAAAAACATCTTCCCCGCGTCCGCTACAGCATTCCTGAAGGCACCTATCTTGCCTGGATTGACCTGGCGCCGCTTTCTGCTCAGGACGAACCGAAATTCACTTCCCACTTTTTTGCAGAAAAAGCGGGTGTTCTTGTAGAGGACGGATCCATGTTTGTCGGTAACGGTGATAACCACATACGGCTTAATCTTGCCTGCCCTCGCGCCGTTCTGAGCGAAGGGCTGCTTCGTATATATCTGGCATTAACCGCCTCAACCTGAAACCAGGACAGCAGAGCTGTCCGGAGTACAAAAATGACAAACCGACACTTCGATTATCTCACCATCGGCGGCGGCAGCGGCGGTATCGCCTCGATAAACCGTGCGGCTATCTATGGCCAGAAATGCGCCCTGATTGAAGCGAAAGAACTGGGAGGCACCTGCGTGAACGTGGGTTGCGTACCGAAAAAAATCATGTGGCACGCCGCGCAAATCGCCGAAGCTATCCATCTCTACGGACCGGATTATGGCTTCGACACCACAGTGAATCGCTTCGACTGGGCCACGCTTGTAAAAAACCGCAGCGCCTATATCGACCGTATCCACACTTCGTATAAAAACGTGCTGGGTAAAAACAATGTTGAAGTGATCAAAGGATTCGCCCGTTTCGTTGATGCGCACAGCGTTGAAGTCAACGGTGAGATCATCACGGCGGATCATATTCTGATTGCCACCGGCGGTCGCCCCAGCCATCCGTCGATACCGGGCGCAGAGTACGGCATTGATTCCGACGGTTTCTTTGAGCTGGATGCGCTGCCGAAGCGCACCGCAGTTGTTGGCGCGGGCTATATCGCGGTTGAGCTGGCGGGCGTTGTGAATGCGCTGGGTTCAGAAACTCACCTGTTCGTGCGTAAGCAGGCGCCGCTGCGCAGCTTCGATCCGCTACTCACCGAGACGCTGGTCGAAGTGATGAACAGCGAAGGTCCGGCGTTGCACACCGAATCCATTCCAAAAGCGGTGATTAAAAACAGTGATGGCAGCCTGACGCTGCAGCTGGAAAATGGCAGTGACTGTACCGTGGACTGCCTGGTCTGGGCGATTGGCCGTGAGCCCGCCAACGATCACCTCAACATTGAAGCCGCAGGCGTGGCACTCGACGACAGGGGCTATATCAAAGTCGATAAATTCCAGAACACCAGTGTGTCAGGCATCTATGCCGTGGGCGACAACACCGGTGCGGTTGAACTGACGCCGGTTGCGGTTGCCGCAGGCCGTCGTCTCTCTGAGCGTCTGTTTAACAACAAGCCGGACGAGCATCTGGATTACAGCAATGTGCCGACCGTGGTGTTCAGCCATCCGCCGATTGGCACCGTGGGGCTGACCGAACCGCAGGCGCGCGAACAGTATGGCGACGATCAGGTGAAGGTCTACCAATCGTCGTTCACTGCCATGTACACCGCGGTCACTCAGCATCGTCAGCCGTGCCGTATGAAGCTGGTCTGTATGGGTGCCGATGAGAAGATTGTCGGCATTCACGGTATCGGATTTGGTATGGATGAGATTCTGCAGGGCTTTGCCGTGGCGCTGAAAATGGGTGCCACCAAAAAAGACTTCGATAACACCGTAGCGATCCACCCGACGGCTGCAGAAGAGTTTGTGACGATGCGCTGATTGGCGCGATGCGAGGCGCATAACAGGCGACTCCGGTAGTCTGTTATGCGCCTGAAGCTTCATGCAGAACAGTGCTGAGTAAAACAGATAACTGGCTGCACAGAAAAACCCTGCTCCGGGAGGAACAGGGTCATGAAGCTTCACAGGCAGAACAGATGTGACTTATACGAGACGTGTCTCAATCGGCACCGGGTTAGCCAGCGTGTCATGAATAGGTGATGCCTCAGGAAGCAGGCTGACCAGCTCTTCCAGCTGTTCACGGCTCGCCGTATTACTTTCAAGACGTACGTCTACGCGGATACCTTTAGCCCCTTTACGGGCGTTTTTATCCAGTCCCAGGAAACCTTTCATATCAATATCGAAATAGAGATCCAGCTCGATACTTTCCAGATCTACACCTTTTTCAGCAGCCATCAGGGTCAGAGTAGCGGTATAACACCCGGCCAGCGCCTGCAGAATATATTCGGTGGGGCTCATGCCGGTGTCGGCACCAAGCAGCCCAGGTGGTTCGTCCCCGATATTCGAGAATTTGCCTACGCGGCTACGGTCTTCTTTGCCATTCTGAAATGACGATCCGGTTTCCACACGTACGGCCAGACCGCCGTGTGAACGCGCTTTTACCTGGAATGACATGTTACCAAGGCCAGGCTCTGCGCGAACGGCCTCACGAACGTTACTGATGGCGTCAGCGGAAGCCTGAGGTTTTGCTGAATGCGACATACATACTCCTGTAAACGGTTTGTGGGAGAAAGCCAGAATAGGCCAGCTATCTACTAGTAGGTAGATTAGTCATTTGAAATGCCGTTGTCCAGTTTTAAAAAAGTTATTCATCATACTTTCGATTTAACCGCAGAAGCTGATCTGAACCTGACGGGTCACTCAATGACTGGCGGCGTAATGAGCGGGGGGTGTCAGAAACGCTGATACGTACTGGCAGAATATTTACGGCGGCCTCCCTCCGGCAGAGTGCTGACTATCCTGGAGGCATCTGCTTCTTCATCAGCGCCAGACCGGAGGAGCTTACACCGGAGAGATCAGTCCAACGCAGGCAGGACTATCAGGAATAAAAGTGAGAGCTGCTTAACGTTCCCGGATAACGTCAATTGACGGATGATTTCATAGCGGTATTGTCTGCACTTAACAAACGAGCAAACAAAAGTGATCATATGAGCAAAATTGTTGAGCCATGCAGCATCCCGGCTTAGCTGTTTTGAGTCTGATGATACTTTTGTTCAGCTCTGTCATTTCTCAGAAATTGTTCAGGGGTAGTTCAATGAAGCGGGACCTTGTTGCGGGAATAGACTCATCGACTCAGTCTTGTACCGTTATGCTGCGCAGCCTTGAAAGTGGCGACGTGATTGCTCAGGCCCGTAAGCCGCATCCGCCGACGACGCCCCCCTGCAGTGAGCAGGATCCGCAGGCCTGGTGGGACGCGTTAACTTCGGCTCTGGATGAGCTCAAAGCATGGCAGCCCCGTATTGCAGGGCTTGCTGTCGGAGGGCAGGGTCACGGTCTGGTCATGCTTGATAAAGATGACCGGGCACTGCGTCCAGCCAAGCTCTGGAATGACACTGAGTCTGCTACCCAGGCACACGAGTTGTGCCGGAAAGTTGACCCTGAAGAGTGGGCTCGCCTTACAGGATCGGTGCCCGGACCGGCGATGACCATTTCAAAACTGGCGTGGACCGAACATCACTGCCCCGGCCTGCTTGAAAAGTGCCATCGCATTATGCTGCCGTTTGACTATCTGGTTTATCGCCTCAGCGGCAGTTTTGTGTGTGAGCGTGGCGGTGCATCCGGGACCGGCTACTTCAACCCTTTCACCAATAGCTGGGAGCCTGAGCTCGCTGCTGTGGTAAACAACCGAATTGACTGGCTCTCCCTCTGGCCTGCAATCATTCCCTCGCATCAGCCTGCTGGCGTGGTGAAGCTGATCCCCGGTCTGGAAGACCTTGCTGGTGCCGTTGTAGGCGTAGGAACTGGCGATAATATGTCTGCTGCGCTGGGAATGAACCTGAAATCCGGTGATATCGGCATATCGATCGGCACGAGCGGTACGCTGTACGGCATAACCCCGACGGGAATAGCCGACAGCACCGGGATTATCAACGGCTATGCAGATGCGGCCGATCGCTTCATTCCCATGATTACCACGCTGAATTCCGCGAAGGTAACCGATACATTCCGCACCCTGCTGGGTGTTACCACTGACGAATTCGATGCACTCGCACTGAGTTCACCTGCCGGCGCCAACGGTCTGCAGCTTGTCCCATGGCTGGATGGCGAGCGCACGCCTAACCTTCCCGACGCTACGGGGCACATGCGCGGGTTACGCACCACCACAACCAGAGAAGATATGGCCCGCGCTGCCGTGGAAGGCGTGCTGTGCGGCCTGCTGGCAGGCGGACTGATCCTGAAACAGCATGGCTTCAGTGATGACGGGCACATCGTTGTCACCGGCGGCGGGGCGAAGTCACATGCCTACCGCCAGATCCTTGCTGACCTGACTGGCAAACCGGTCTGGGTTTCTCCGGTGGAAGAAACAGCCGCCGCCGGGGCAGCCATTCAGGCAGCCGCTGCTGTACTGGGATGTACGAATGCTGAAATGGCCGAACGCTGGTGCAGGCCATTTGTGAAAGTCGCCGATCCCTGTGAGGATGCGCGCCATGTTCTGAACGCTTACGTTAACTATGCCAATGCTTTATCAGGAGAGCTGCAATGAGTTCAATGAGCACACCCGCTAAAATTAAACCCCCAAGGCAGCCACTTAAAGTGCCTGCTGAAGCGGGGATCGCCGTGGTTTTTTTACTGGTTATGCTGGGCGGCTTTATCGCCACGCCTAATTTTCTGACCGTATCCAACATGATGGTTTTACTTCTTAACGGCGCGGTCATCGGTTTCCTGTGTCTGGGGCAGTCTTTTGTTCTGCTGACAGGCGGGATTGACCTTTCCTGTGGCTCAATTGTGGCCATGACCTGCGTAGTCGCGGCGCTGCTGATGGAAAAATTTGGCATTCCCTGGCAGCTTGCCGTACCCATGGTTCTGGCGGTGGGGGCCCTGAGCGGTCTGGTTAATGGGCTGATCATCGAACGTACCGGCGTTCCACCTTTCATTGTGACGTTTGCAATGATGGGCGTGGCGGCATCCATTCCGCAGATTATCACCGGAGCCGAGTCGATCCGCGTGACGCAAATCGGTTACAGCCTTATCGGTCAGTCAAAACCCCTGGGTATTCCGTTTCCGGTGATAGCCCTGCTGCTGGCCATTATTATTGGCGTCATCTTCCTGCGGCGGACCATCACCGGTACCCATATTTATGCGGTCGGCGGCAACGCAGATGCCGCGCGCCTGTCAGGGATCAGCATTCCGCGTATAACCCTGCTGGTCTATGCCATCTCCGGTCTCTGCTCGGCATGCGGCGGACTGATTTACGGCTCGCGCCTGATGACTGGATATCCGACGGCGGGCCGTGGTGACGAGCTGTTTTTCTCAATCGCGGGTGCGGTAGTGGGCGGCGTCAGCTTGTTTGGCGGCACCGGCAGCCTTATCGGCGCGATGATCGGGGCAATGCTGATTGCCGCCATATCCAATCTGATGAACGTACTGAACGTCAGCGCTTACTGGCAGCCGCTGGTTATCGGACTGATCATCCTGTTTGGCGTGACGTTCGATACTCTGCGCACGTCCAGAAAAATCGTGATCCCCTGGTTCAAAGTCAGGAAATCACCAAAAACACAACAATAAAGCCTCTTAACCTCTGACCTGTACCTTACCAGGAGATAAACATGAAACTGCGTACGACTCTCACTGCAACAGCTACGATCGTTGCGCTGGCCTGCCTGCTTGCCGGCTGTAACCGGGATGATGCGGAAAGCACCGCAGGCGCTGGCAAAAAAACACTCGGTGTAACGCTTCCGAACCTGACCAACCCCTATTATGTGGCCATGAAAAAAAGCTTTGAGGATAATGCTGCTGCTCAGGGGATGAACGTCAAAATCTCGATTTCTGATAATGACGATGCCAAACAGCTGTCGCAGGTGCAGAACTTCATCGAGCAGAAAGTGGATGCGGTTGCGGTGAACTGCGTTTCGTCCGGGCCATGCGTTTCAATTATCAGTCAGCTCAATCAGGCAAAAATCCCGGCATTTGCTATCAATATCCTCCCTGATACAGCGGGACTCAAACAACAGAACGTCACCCTTGTGCAGGGGGTTCAGACCGATCAGCGGGAAGGCGGCAGGCTCATTGGGCAGCAGCTGCTGAAGGACATCGGTGAAAACAGCCCGGCAACGGTCGGGATAGTGGGAGAACCGACTTCAATAGCCGCAAACGCCCGTGATGAGGGGTTCAAAGCCGCCGTCGCGTCCAATAAAAATATTAAGTTTGTTGCGCTGGTTAACGGAAAGGTGGAAGAAACCACGTCTCTGAAAGTGACCACTGAAATGCTGCAGGGCAGGCCGGAGATTGACGTGGTGTATTCAGACACCGAACCTTCCGCACTGGGTTCACTGGCAGCCATCAGGCAGCTGGGCGTCAGTGACAAAGTGAAATTATATGCTTTTGTAGATAAAGAAGGCGTTAAAGCCGTTCAGGACAACAGCATACTCAAAGCCGGTGCGATTCAGGAACCCGTAAAGCTTGCTCAGATACTGGTTGAAAACGTCCGGAAAAGCCTGGGCGGTGAACAGGTCCCGGCCATGATCAACAATCCACCGCTGCTGGTCACTAAAGACAACGCGGCCTCCGTTATGGGTTCAGCGTACTGAGTAAAAGGCAGACAGTTATGAATTATGTGGCGAAGCAGATAAAAATCGGTTTTTCAGGCGTGCAGGTCCTTCATGGTGTGGATTTCAGCGTAAAACCTGGTGAAATTCACGCCCTTCTCGGCCATAACGGCGCGGGTAAATCAACGCTGCTGAAAATACTGGCTGGCGTCAATATGCCGGATAACGGGGAGCTGATGATTGGTGCTACGCCGGTGCGCCTTGCATCGCCACGTGATGCGCTCAGCCACGGTATTGCCTGCGTCTACCAGGAACTCCGGCTTATTCCCGGTATGAGCGTATGGCAGAACCTTTTCCTCGGGCGTGAGCGCCGCAAGCGCAACGGTTTTACCGATGATGTCAGCATGATTGCACATACTGAGAAAGTGCTGAGTGATTACCACCTGGATTTCAGCGCGACCGATCTTGTCAGGGACCTCTCTCATCCGGACAAGCAGATGCTGGAAGTGGTCTCTAATCTCGATCGTGACGCACGTTTTCTTTTTCTCGATGAACCGACGACCGCGCTGGAGGGTGCGCAGGCAGACGCGCTGCTGCAGGCCGTACAGCGCATTGCGCGCGAGAAACAGATTGGCGTGGTGCTGGTATCGCATAAGCTGGACGAGGTGCTGGGCGTCTGCGATGAGGCTACAGTGATGTGCGGCGGCCGCGTGATTTATAACGAAGGTAAAAAAACGCTGAGCAAGAGCGCCATTATCGACGCAATCGTGGGCGACGCAAATGCTTATCAGGCTCCCTCAAACAGCCGCGGCCTGATCCGGGGGGCACTGGGTAAACCCTGGCTGTCGGTGAGTAACCTGCATACGGATCGCCTTAAAGGTGTGAACCTTGAAGCGTACCGCGGGGAGATTCTTGGAGTCTATGGACTGGCCGGTGCAGGCCGTACGCGCCTGTGCCAGACGCTGTTTGGACTGGAAACCGTCACCGGTGGTGAAATCCGGGTGGGACACAGGGAATATCATCCCTCATCACCTGTAAAGGCCATTTCCCGTGGCATTGCCTACCTGACCGAGGAGCGTAAAAAGGACGGGTTTATTCCCCAGATGTCGAGCTATGCTAACGCGACGCTGCCGGTTCTGAAAAAATTCCGCTCCGGTGGTTTTGTGAGTCACGGCGCGGCGCGGCAGGCTGCCTCAGAACTGCTGGGCAAAATGAATACGCGGGGATCGCTGGATGGACCGATTAAGGCCCTCTCTGGCGGGAATCAGCAAAAGGTACTGCTGGCCCGGGTTATTGCGCAAAACGCGGACCTGGTGTTGCTGGATGAACCAACTAAAGGTGTCGATATTGGTGCGAAAGCGGACATCTACCGCATCATCCATCAGCTGGCGGATAAAGGCTGCTGCGTTATCGTGGTATCGAGCGAGGAAGAGGAACTGCTGGACGTCGCGGACAACATCACGGTATTCCGCCACGGTAAATGTGATGGCGTGATTGTCCCGGCAAAGGAGCTTAAACCTGCAGACCTGCGCAAAGCTGCATGGGAACACGCTGAACCTTAAATCATCCCCTCCGGCACCTGATGCCAGTCAGGCTGCCAGTCAGGCTGCCAGCCTGACTGGCAGTTGTGCTTCCCCACCTGTTCTACCCCTGAATATGCGATCCGCAGTAGGTCGCTGAGCAGACGTCGTTTTCGGCAGCAGAAGGCTATCGATATATATCCCTGTAAATGATAAGTGTGATGGTTGAAATTCACCCGTCTGAACAAATATCAGGCTGTGGAACGCGGTTACGCGGTGTAGCCACGAAGGAGAGTCACATGGCAGACTTTTATATCTCGGGTATACGCAGGGACAGTACAGGGCAGCACATTCAGTACGTTAAAATCATCAAAGCTGGCAAGGGAAATAAAGACGCCTCCATCAACTCGCGACAGTTTGTTGCCGAGCTGATAAAGGCCAGTAAGGCGACGTTTAAGACGATCACGCTTGTTAACGGGCAGTGGGTTTATGGCGCGAATGTTCACGTCATAGACGATATTTACCTTACGACTGATCCGAATAGTACGACACGCGATAATCTCGGCAACCTGCCGGTCTTTTAAAAGTGTGCCATGCACAGAGCGCTTCCGGAGAAGCGCTCTGTGACGTCATTCAAGGTCAGCGTGCCGTGCAGCCATGGTTTTGCTGGTTTCTCCCAGCTGAGCCATCAGCTCAAGCACAATGGCATCGTAAGTTATGAAACAGAGCTGCTCAAATGCAGAGCCCATCGGCTGGGAAAATGGTACCGGATTGTGATCGTTTTCCTTTGTCACTGCACCAGGTAAAACCAGTATGCTGCCGGCCAGTCTGGCAATTGACGAGTCTTTCTTCATGGTCACCAGCGCCACACCGACGCCACTTTCAGCAGCCTTTTGCGCGAGACTTTTAAGGCTGCCGGTTTCGCCACTGCCGGAACCAATAATCAACAGGTCACCCGGACGGGCACGTGGAGACGAAATGTCTCCCACCACGCTCACGGAGAATCCCAGATGCATTAACCGGTTAGCAAACCCCCTGATTGCAACTCCGCTGCGTCCGGCTCCCTGCAAAAAAATGTGTCCCGCACTGCGGATCCGGGCAATCAGCTGCATCGCCTGATCCTCATCAATTTTCTGCGCATTTTGCTCTAATTCACTGAGGATGCTTCGTGTGTATTCCTGTACGCTCATTTTCAGCTCCCGGTCAGGCAATGGTACGGCCGCCATCCATAAGGATGGTCTGTCCCTGGATGTAGGAGTTTGATTTATCAGCGAGAAAAATGGCCAGGTTTGCTACGTCATCAATGGTGCCCAGGCGGCGGACCGGAATTTTTTCCAGCACTGCATCCAGATCGGCCTGCGTCGGATAGTTAACACGCATCATTTCGCCGGTATCAATCAGGCGGGGTGCAATAGCGTTAACGTTAACGCCTCTCGGTCCCAGCTCTTTTGCCAGGCCGCGGATAAGCCCCTCCCCGCCTGCTTTGCTCGCCGGATAGCTCACGCCGCCGCCGGTTCCTGACAGCGCTGAACCGGAAGAAATGTATACAATTGATCCCTGATTGGTGAGAAAATCATCGTAAAAAGCCTTAACGGTATTGAACAAGCCGGTCAGATTGATGGAGAGGGTCTTATTCCACTCCTCAAAAGAGATATCACTGACCCGGTTAGCGAAGGCTACACCTGCATTCAGCACCAGAACGTCGATGCGGCCATACGCTGCAAAAACCTTATTACGCGCATCGACCAGAGCCTTCGGGTCAGATACATCCGTTCTGATGAAAAGTGATTTTACATCGGCGGACGTCAGTTCTTCAGCGGTTCTGATACCGTTGGCTTCATTGTAATCAGCGATGACGGTATGGGCACCACGATCCGCGAACTGTTTTGCAATCCCTTTTCCGATACCGTGCGCACCGCCGGTGATAAACACAACCTTTCCTGCAAAATTACCCATCAGCATTTTCTCCTGAATTTTTACGACCAGGAAGGACGTTCCCAGCCGGATGACCTGAATCACGACTGCTTATGCAATCAACTTTTCTTTGATAAAGGCTTAAATCAGTTCATAGCAGCTTTTAATTCCCGGTAGCTCGATTCCGGGTTCGCATTAAACAGCGCGCCGCCGACGACAATTAAATCCGCACCGGCTTCCCGGACTTTTTTTGCTATTGCAAGGTTAATGCCGCCATCGACTTCAATCAGGATATTCCGGTCGGCGATCATTTCCCGTGTATTCCTGATTTTCTCCAGGCTTTTTTCAATAAAGACCTGGCCTGGCTGTCCCGGATTAATGGTCATGATGAGAATGTAATCGATATCGTCCAGCAGATAGGTCAGTACGTTTTCAGGCGTACCCGGATTAATTACCACCCCGGCTTTACGTCCGGCCTGGCGGATCTTCTGTAAAATAAAATGCACGTGCGGAGTTGATTCATAATGTACGGAAATCATTTCTGCACCGGTACTGATAACGTCATCAATATGTCTTTGCGGATCTGCCAGCATCATATGTACATCAAATTTCATTTTGCTGACCTTTTTCATTGCGGATATCTGGTTCGGACCAAATGCGATATTACTGACATAAGAACCGTCCATTAAATCAACGTGCAGTATGTCGGTATTTTCATTTTCCAGAAACCGGATCTCATCCTGCAGTCGCAGGATATTTGCCCCGAAAATTGACGGTAAAATCTGTGCCATGGTAAGTAAACCTCATTGTTCAAATCAGTGGAATACCGTGCTCAGCCAGTACGTCAGTACTTCCCACGGGCCGGTCAGTACAAAGTCAGTGCCCTGCCCCTGTAAACCCACGCCGGCACCGTGCAGGAACTGCGTTGCGCCTGGCGCCACATAGCCGCCTAAATACATAACAACAATGCTGAACAGTAAGGTGGAGATAACGGCGCGGATGACGTTTCCGTTACTGGCCATCACGGTCATAGTTGTCATATAGATGATCGACATCAGCACACCGATGGGAAAAATCATGATGCCCGGAAATACCAGTGCGCAGAGCATGGTCAGCGGAATGGTGATAACGGTAACGGTAACGGTGGCCGGATCGCCCAGCGCCAGCGCACAGTCCATACCAATGTTCAACTCTGCGTCCTTGCCCATTTGCTTCTGCATAATTTCTTTGGCGCTTTTGCCAATCGGAGACAGACCTTCCATCAGCACGCCCACAACTTTGGGCAGCAGTACCATGACTGCGGCAACACCCATTGCCATGGGCACAATAGTTGTCACGGGCTGACGGGTCAGGATCCCGAGCAGGCACCCGACCATGACGCCAATAATGGCTGGCTCACCAAATACTCCCAGTCGTTTCTGCACGCTTTCCAAGTCGAGGTCGAGTCTGTTCAGGCCAGGAATGACGTCGATAATTTTATTGACCAGCAGCGCAAAAGGTAATGTCCAGCCAATGTGGATCATGGTGGTGCAGGTCGTTCCTTCCAGACCGTAGTATTTCTGCCAGCGGGGAGCTATTAAATCACCGATAAACAGCGCGATGACGCTCAGGGCCACGGCTACGCCAAAACCGATAAAGAAACTGTCAAACACGAAGTAAGCCAGCGCACCAGGAACGAGGAAGTGCATATAGTTCCAGATATCCACGTTAAGCGTTCTGGTTAACTTCAGGCGAACAAGGAGCAGGTTAAGAATGATGCCGACAGGCACAACCAGAGCCGCAAATGGTGCAACCCATGCCGCTGCGCCTACTGCGGGCCATCCAATATCAGCAACGGTAAACCCGCTGCCAATTTTCGAATAATAGGCGATAGCAGGCTGCAGGGAGGTGCTCAGCAGGTTAACAACCAGACCCAGTCCGATAAAGCCGATACCGACGGTAATGCCTGATTTGATGGCCGCTCCGACTTTCATGCGGAAAACCAGGCCTAAAATAAAGATGACAAGTGGCAGGATAGCGGTAGCACCCATACCTGTTATCGTCAGCATTATGCTTTTTAACATTTCCATCCTGACACCCTCTTAATCTGTTATTATTTCCGGGTCAGATCAGTTAGTAATTCACCAAGTTTTTTTCGCAACACGCCTTCATTAATGCCGGTGATAAAACCCGCGACACTCATGTGAGGCTTGCCCATATCACCTTTATAATTATTCGTTGTTAAAACAACGTCGGCATGCTGCAATTCTGAAGGCAGTTCTGACATGCTGCATTTATTTATTTTGTACTGAGAGATTCCGTATTCAGCACAAACAGATTTAACCTCATCAGCAGCAAGTGTTGAGGTGGCGACTCCGCTTCCGCAGGCGACAAGAATAGTAATCATAATTTTGCTCCGGTAAGGTTATTGCATGATTTCTGAAATAAATAATGCTTCAGCTTTTTCAGACGGCAGTTCCAGGAGATTCTGATAGAAACCTTTGTCCTGCAGCTTGCTGAACAGGGATTTCAACAGCTGCAACTGATTAGACGGGTTGGTTACCACTAAATTGATGACAAGTCGTACCGGTAATTTATCATCGCCATCAGCCTGACCGACCTCAACGGGCTCAGGCAGACGAATAATGTAAACAGAAGGTGTGTTGGCATGCGTACTGTCACAGTGCGGGATCGCCACAGAATAACCATCAAGCAAAATACCCGTCGGGTACATGGCTTCACGCTCACGTAGTGCCTCCAGATAGGTATCCTTCACTGTCCCCGCAGCATTCTGCCGTTCATTAATATGCTGCAGCACCTCGTCATAGCTTTTGAAGTCGGCGCCATCGGTGACGCTGATAAGTACTGTATTCATAATTTCTCCCGGTAACCTTTTGATGCTCAAATGAGCATTAAAATATGTACACATGAGCATTTATAGCATGCCGGCGTTTAGCGGTAACAAGCAGAGAGCAAAAGTTATAGGTCGATCACAGTAATAAACAATTGAGCTAAATATAAAATGCTCACATGAGCATATGGCTGAATGCTATATGACCATCTATTTGTCTCAACTTGCTGAATTAAAAGGAAATATATCTGTTACGGCTGTTCTGCTGTTTCGTAAGGTCTCTTTGCGGAAGCGCTTGGAATCCTAGAGGGATAATTGAGCGGGAGTCCTGACAACTGCAGGCGTAATGCGCGGAAATCTGACCGTATGGACTTTTCGCGAAGCTGAGCCACTGTTGCTGCGTCGTGAAATTTCAAAAAGAGGGGCGCCTGCAGCGCCCCGTATTGAAAGAGAAACCAGTTTTTTCCTGACTTATCAGGGACTGACCAGCTTTACCGCTGTATCAAAGTCGGTGATCAGCACATCAAGAAGGCCTGATTTAAGAGAGGCTACGATACCTTCATACTTCTGCTCTCCTCCCGCCACGCCAATCACTGTTTTCGCGCTTCGCAGTTGCTCTGTGGAAATACCGAATCCCAGCCGGCTTATCGGGCTGTCAAGGATCTCCCCTTTGCTGTTGACGAGCGTGATGCAAACATCAGCTGCAATGTCGTCACGGAAAAGTGGTGTCTGCCATTCTTCGGGAAAAATGTCGCACAGGCTGGACGAGCCGGTTTTCCACGCGCCAATACCAGTAATAACGACGTCCAGGCATGAATAATACTGCTGGGTGTCAACCACTGCAGGATCGCTGGCCAGCTTTTCTGCCAGACTTTCATCATCAACCCACATGGGGACATACATAGGATGTGCCTTTCCCTGAGAGATAGCTGCCAGCCGGTGTATCAGGTCTATCGGACCCTGACTGAATTCAATACCCGGATGTACGCCTGAAAGCTGTACAATATCTAAAGCAGGGAGGCTGGTCAGCTGACTCACGGTACTGGACAGAACTCGCCCCCAGGCAATACCCACCTTCATACCCCCGGTCAGGTAATTGCCCAGATAGCTGGCTGTGATACCACCCAGCTTCTCATTTAGTTCTTCCTGGCTGTTCCAGGATTCTGATACAGAAAGCACGACGGCTTTTTGCAGGCCGTATTTCTCGCAGATATTATGGGCCACTTCTTCATCAAGCATCTGCTGTTTGGGAAAAAGGAACTTAACGTATTCCTGTTCGATCGCCTCATCGATCAGGCGCGCGGCCTTGAATCGTGAGATCTCAAGCTCTTCGGCAATTTCTGTTTTGGTCTTCATCTCAACAAAATAACGGCGAACGACCAGAGAATAGATATAGCGGGGGTCATAACCTGACCAGCGGCTATTTTTTATACGTTTAGGCATGGCTAATTCCGTTTTAATCGAAAGGAAATATCACAAAGGTTAACCTGTTGCCCCTGATTTTAATCAAAAGAGTACACTTTTTTATGCTCGTTTGGTATTTACTGGAGTGCTTATCTTACTGCTGTGTGATGGGCAACACGTATACTGTATCTGGTTGGTAAAGCTGGCTGGTATTTTACCTGCGCGTCCGGCTGCCACAGGTACACCTTAGAGACGGTATCCATGATAAAGGTTTGAAAACAGGTTGCCCGAAATGACCTTTCTTGAGTAAAGCAGTACCGCACTGGCAGTATGAATGTAACTAATTAAACAAGCTGTTTTTTTACATGTTTCACAGATTAAGGTTAGAAGTGTTTTGCACAGTGTATGTCCGGCAATCAGATACGGCCCATAGCCCGTTCTGTCACCGCCAGGTTACAGAAATCACAGGCGCTAATTTCGGTAAAACGATTAATGAATATCAGCAAAAAGCCTTCCCGTGAACTTCATAAATCATCTGCTACTCCTGAAGGGGAAAAGTCCAGGTCGTTCATCAGATGGCTTCTTTCATCAGCTTTCCTGAGTTTTCCACAGGCTGCAGGCCCCATTGCATTCTCATTGCTTGCACTCAGTATCACAGGCGATAGCAGAGGCGGGGCAGCGATGATCCTTGCCATGACGATTGCTCAGGTTATTGGCGTGATCCCGTTCACACGCCTGGGGAACCGCTTTAACTCGGTCACTTACTTCCAGCTACTGACGCTTACTCGTTCTGTGGCTTTACTCTGCATAGTACTGGCATCATGGTATAAATTGCCTTTTACGGTATTAGTCATACTTGCCAGCCTGGCCGGACTGGTAAATGGTGCAGCTCAGGGATATTTAAGGGTGATACTAAACCACGTGGTTAACGCAAACCGTTTACCACGTGGGCTGGGTATGGCAGCGACTCTGAATGAGATGGTTTTTGTTCTGGCTCCCGTGGCCGCATCAGGACTGGGAAGCATCTCCCCGGTGTTTTCTCTGCTTGTCATTACCGCTCTGGGTATACTTCCCGCTATTCTCATTCCCCGGCTTAATATCCGGAGCTCACCTTCCGTGGTTAAAACCCAACAAAGAGCACTGACAAGACCGGTTGCTTTGGTGCTTATATGCTCTACTGCAGCTGAGGCAACCGTCGCCGCCGTTGAGATAGGTGCCGTGGCGTTAGCCCTGAGCTTTCGGTATGAGCCATTTTATGCCATTTTTTTCACCGTTCCCTTGTGCCTTGCCTCTGTCATGGGAGGAGTCTGGGTCAGTATCCGCAACCGGATGTCTGCACCCGGCACAGTACTTTTACATCTGTGCCTGATGATGCTAGGGGCTTTGATGGTTACTGTTAATTTCTCCGTCATTACAACCATTGTGGGTGTGATGTGTATTGGCTCTGTCATTGCCCCACTTGGAACACATTTTTCGCTTGTACTTGATGAAATGTCTCCTCCGCATTTGAAAGCCGAGGTCTTCGCCTTACTGCGAACCTCCAATGCCATGGGTGTGATATTTGCGAGTGCCCTTCTGACTGTTACATCGCTGTCATTATCACTGTTAATGATTACGATTTTTATTGGGATAGTCGCTTCAGGAATGGCTGTTGCAGTGCTGGGTAAGAAAAGCGTGATTGAGACTGATTGTGAATAACGCCTCAAACAGTAGGGCTCATTGCTTAATCAAAGACATAGCACATTTAAGATAATTATCAGAAGATTAGTAAGAATATAACCGGCAAATGACTGTCATTTATTAAGCCTACAGAAAAGCATTTATCTGCTTCTGGTACGAAACAGACCAGTGTACTTGAAGGTCCGCTATGAGCGAAAAGCGGACGTTGTCCGCTTTGGTACAGAGTTGAATTTACTTACTTCACTTTGGGCCTGTCAGATAAGTCCTGTATTTAACTGTTTATGTCGTCGGGGCTGGCTACCTGAACCCGGGTTGCGACCAGGCTGGCAGCGAGAATGAAGACCAGGCAAATCAGTGCCTGTATTCTGAGAGTGACGTGATGATCAATCAGCACACCCATGATGACCGGGGAAGCGCCGCTGGCAAGCACAGTACCTGCCTCAACGGCAGATCGCACTTTTGCCAGCTGCGCGGAGCCAAACAGCTGCACCCACAGCGCGGTCGCCAGCGTGGACGCAATGGCTGACGATACGCCGGTCATTATGAGATAAAACGGCGTGACCCACTGACTGCTGCTGAGCCACAGCGCCAGCATGCTAGCGCCCTGCGGCAGCAGAAACCACGGCAACAGACGGCGTGGCGTCATCCGGTCTATCAGCGGACCAAATGATAACAGGGAAACCGCCTGCGTTATCGCGTAGGCAATAAACCACCCTGCAACCCACGACAGTGCCCATCCTTTCTCCTCTGCCAGGCGCGCCTGATGGAAAAAGAAGCCCGTAGTGATGAAAGGTGACGCCAGCACTGCGGGCAGAGCAAGAAGCAGATTCCGGTTCTTCCATACTGACGCTTCGCGAACCTTCTCTGCGCCCCGCTTTCTGAACGTCCGCAGCGGCTTTTCGGCAGCGCGCGGAAGGCAGCTGACAGCCAGCGCAACGCCGGCAATCAGAACCACAGCGTTTATCAGCCAGGCAATGCGCCATCCCGTCAGATAGTTAATCTGCACAGCAGCCAACGGAAACAGCGCCTGCGCCAGTGACAGGCCCAGCGCGATGGCGCCCAGCGCCTTGCCGGCATCAAGCGGAAACTGGCGCGCAGTCGCCGTCAGGGCGGTATGCACCATCAGCCCCTGCCCGCCGAGGCGAAGCAGGTAAAAGCCTGCACAAAGCATCCATGCCGCCTGCGCGCCGGAGACCAGCAGGCACGCCGTTATCAGCAGCAGGGTAACGGCCAGGGTGAAGCGACGGGTGGTGGTGTAATCAATCATCCGGCCTGCCCAGGTCAGCGTGACGGCACTCATCACGGTGCCGGCGGCATAAAGGCCGCCCAGCCCGCCGTCGCTGAGCCCGAATGCCTGACGCAGGTCCTGCCCGTAAAGCGATACGAAATAAGTCTGTCCGAAACTCGACATTGCCATCAGTATCGCGGCAAAAGCCAGATGGCTGCCGTGCTGATACATAAAGCGAAACAGCTGACGCATGGTATTCCCTGAGCGCGGCTGACAAAGGAGCCGCACAAATGAACTGCTCTGGGACTGATGTTCCGGAGGCGCGTTATGAAAAGGGCCCGCGATTGCAGGCCCGTAAAGTTTACCGCAGCATCAGCAGCGGATGACGGCTTTCGGCCAGCATCGCCGTGGTGTGACTGCCGATAAAGAACTGGCGCAGCCGGGAGTGTCCCCAGGCCCCCATCACGATCAGGTCCGTGCCGTTCTCCTCCGCGTAACGACACAGGCCGCGCGAGACGGATTCATCCTGAATCAGCCGGGACTCTGCATCGATGCCGGCTGCCTGCAGGATTTGCTGCGCATCATGCAGTGAAGCATCGTCGCCGTTCACCATCACAACATGGCAGGTCAGACCGCGAAGCAGCGGGCTCACGGTCAGCCGGGTCAGGTTTCGGCGGCTGGCCTCGCTGCCGTCCCAGGCAAAGAGCACCCGGGATGGCGTGCTGAACGTTTCAGGCACGACCAGCACGGGCACTTTCTGCAGGCGGATGACGCTTTCCAGCTGGCTGCCCACCGTATGTTCCGCGCCCCGTCGTCCGAGAACCATCAGCCTGACGTCATCAAGTCCGGCAAGTATTTCATCCAGCGCGCCGTGCATCTGTAGCTGACGCACTTCCGGAACCCCCGCACGGGACAGCCGCTCCGCGCAACCGCTCAGAATGGCTTTACCCTGTGCCATGAGCAGGCGGCTGCGCTCACCCTCCACGCGCACAAGCTCTTCGGTCAGCAGCTCTTTGCTGTCGATGCCAATGCTGCCGCTCAGGTCAGATACGGCCGGATGACCATCTTTTTCCAGCACGTGCAGCAGGGACAGTGGCGCCGGGAGGCCGGCGGCGGCCCACGCCGCGTAGTCACAGACCGGCCCGGTTGACGGCGAACCGTCCACGCAGGCCACAACGGTATTGTTCATAGCTGAATCTCCTGTCGGTTAATGACCGCCCATCAGTTTTTCCGCTTCTTCCGGCTTGTCATGCACGCCGAAGCGGTCAACGAGGGTACGGGTGGCGTCGTTCATGCCCAGTATTTCCACCTCAGCGCCTTCCCGGCGGAACTTAATCACCGCCTTATCAAGCGCGCTCACGGAGGTAATGTCCCAGAAGTGAGCGTGTGTGACGTCAATGACCACGCGCTCTGCCGCTTCCCTGAAGTCAAAGTGGCTCATAAAGCGATCGGCGGAGGCAAAAAAGACCTGGCCGGTCACGGTATAGGTCCGGGTATCGCCCTCCAGTGACGATTTGACCGTCATAAAGCGAGCTACCTTGGTGGCAAAATTCAGCGAGGCAATCAGCACCCCGGTCAGCACGCCGAAGGCCAGATTGTCGGTTGCCACCACCACGACCACGGTTGCCAGCATGACCACGCTGGTTGACAGCGGATGGCGGCGCAGGTCGGTGATGGATCGCCAGGAGAAGGTGCCGATGGAAACCATGATCATGACCGCGACCAGCGCCGCCATCGGGATCTGCGATACCTGGTCACGAAGGAAGATAATCAGGCAGAGCAGCACCAGTCCGGCCGTCAGGGTGGAAAGGCGTCCGCGCCCGCCAGACTTCACGTTAATCACCGACTGACCGATCATGGCGCAGCCCGCCATGCCGCCGATAAATGCCGTGCAGACGTTGGCAATACCCTGCGCCTTGCACTCGCGGTTTTTATCGCTCGGGGTGTCGGTCATGTCGTCCACGATAGTGGCAGTCATCATGGATTCCAGCAGTCCCACCACGGCAAGGCCGGCAGAATAAGGCAGGATAATCAGCAGCGTATCCAGGTTCAGCGGAATGTCCGGAATGAGGAATACCGGCAGGCTGTCAGGCAGTTTGCCCATGTCGCCCACGGTGCGAACGTCCAGGTGCAACCACATGGAAATGGCGGTCAGCACCACGATGCAGATCAGCGGGGAGGGAATGGTTTTATTGAGGTACGGAAAGAGGTAGATGATTGCCAGGCCAGCGGCGGTGAGCGCATAAACGTGCCAGGTCACGTTTGTCAGCTCCGGCAGCTGCGCCATGAATATCAGAATGGCCAGCGCGTTGACGAAGCCTGTCACAACAGAGCGCGACACGTAGCGCATCAGGCTGCCAAGCTTCAGGTAGCTGGCAGCCAGCTGCAGCAGGCCGGTTAACACCGATGCCGCCAGCAGATACTGCAGGCCGTGGTCTTTCACCAGGGTTATCATCAGCAGCGCCATGGCGCCGGTGGCCGATGAAATCATGGCGGGACGTCCGCCAAAGATGGCCATAACCACGGGAATACAGAACGCCGAGTAAAGGCCGACCTGCGGGTCAACTCCGGCAATGATGGAAAACGCGATCGCTTCAGGAATAAGCGCGAGCGCGACGACAATACCGGCGAGCACGTCACCACGGACGTTGCCCAGCCAGTCCTTACGCGTCGAGGACAGCAGCATAGTAATTTCTCAGATTTTGAATACAGTCAGCCCGTAAGGGCAAAAATTTCAGGTACGAATAAGCACATCCGCAGACGGGATGTTTTTGAGTACGCGACTGAAACTACTCAGTGCGACAGGGGAGGGTTACGACTCAGGGTGGCGTAAGACGCATGATTTTTTGAGTTCTCCTTTACGGCAACCGATGCCTTCAGGACTGAATTAAGCCAGCTCATCAGGGGATGAACACAGACCACGAAGCCTGCTCTTGCCAGAACAGGCGCTTAACTATAAACGAAAGAAGAAAGAGATCAATGTTTCACTGTGCAGATCATCGTCAGGTAAGTAATCAGAAAGGCACTCCTGCTAACGTCCGCTTTTGGCACAAAGTGGACATGAATCATGTATAAAATTCGTTAAGAGAGAAGTTGATATTAACCATCTTTCCTACCTCTTATGAGGTAATTGCTAACATCAGTATTTTCTAATTACTCGGTAACAGGTTAGACCTTGTTGCGATTCAACCTAAATATTCTCTTTCTTACACCTGCTATAAAGTTAATGAATAGTTAACCGATAATGATGATTAAGATGCTTTTAATCTGCATTATTTTTGTTCTTGTAAAAATTAATTCAGCAGGATGTAAAAATGAGTAATATTCTTAACAATATTAATCTTACCGCTAAGTTTGCAATTCTGGGCTTGTTTTGCCTTGTTCTTTTTTCAGTTCCTACCGTGCTTTTTGTGTCAGAAGGTAATAAATATATTCAGGACAAGCAGAAAGAAGTAACAGGAGTGCCTGCTGAAAACAAAATCCTTGCCCTGTTGAATCTGATACAGCGCCATCGCGCTGAAACAGCCCTCGCTATTGCGCAAAAAAATCCTGCCACCTCATCGCGTCTAAGTGTTAGAGATGACATTGTTACTATCACCGATGCCATCAAGAAAGAGATGGCGCAGACAGAAGGCAGTGCGGGTTTAATCGAAAAAATCAATGGGGTGCGTGCACAGTGGGACGCGCTGCAGCAGGACATTGATGCTTTGAAACTGGATCAAACGACCAGCCTTGACGCACATGCGCAACTCATCCGCAAACTTCTTAACACAAACCGCGACGTGCTGGATTTTTACGGTTTGTCGCTTGATTCAGATATCAGTACGTACCGCCTGATTACCAGCAATTTCTCATCATTGCCTGAGCTTACCGAAAGTCTGGGTAAAATTCGTGCGTTCGGGACTTCACTGCTTGCCAGGAAAGAAGCTGTTAATGAGGCTGACTCTGTCCGTATGGAATCATTAATCAGCACGGGTGCCTATAATCTGGATATGTTTGCTCAGGACTCAGAGAAGCTTTTTTCGTCTGATACAGGGCTGAAGCAGAAATTCAGTGCCGATGCAGACGCGGCCGTACAGGAAGCCAAAAATGCCCTGAAAACTGCAGGGGCGTTATTTATTAGCCGCAGTATGACGAATCAGAATCCTCAGGACTATGCCGCAATTTTTACCAGCGCGATTAACAGATTCAGCACCTACGCGATTGCGGGCGGTAATGAACTGAATGACATGCTGAACCAGCAGATTACGGACCACCGGAATGCACAGTATGGTTTGCTGAGCGTTCTTCTCTTTATGGTCCTGCTTTCTGTCTTTTTCGCATTGATCATTATCCGTTCTGTTACACGACCTATCGGTGCCGCGTCAAAGCTTGCGCTTGAAGTAGCAGAAGGCGATCTGACAGCATCTTTTTCCGTGACAGGACGCAATGAAACAGCCGGTCTGCTTAAGGCATTACTGCAGATGAGTCAGCGCCTGACGGTGACGGTAGAAAACATTAAATCTAATGCCGTCACCATTGCCACCTCATCTGAGGAGATTGCCCGCGGTAACGGCGATCTTTCTGCGAGGACGGAAGAACAGGCTGCATCACTGGCTGAAACAGCCGCCAGTATGGAACAGCTCTCTTCGATCATCGGCAACAATGCTGAAAACACCCGCCATGCTGCAGAAATGGCCAGCTCGGCTACCAGCGCGGCATTGCGTGGCGGTCAGGCAATGGAATCAGTGCTGGGTTCCATGGAGAAAATCAGCAGCAGTGCAGGGCAGATTAAGGAAATCATTTCTGTCATTGATGGGATTGCGTTTCAGACGAATATTCTCGCGTTAAACGCGGCTGTTGAAGCTGCCCGGGCCGGCGAGCACGGTAAAGGCTTTGCCGTTGTTGCGGCGGAAGTCAGGTCGCTGGCACAGCGCTCGGCTGGCGCGGCGAAAGAAATTAAAGGACTGATCGAAAAGTCTGTGGAGAATGCTGAGCAGGGCATTTCGATGGCCCGGGATGCAGGTGAAAAAGTGAAGGAGAGTATGGATGCGATTGAACAGACAGCACAGCTGGTGAGAGAAATTTCATCTTCTTCAGAAGAGCAAAGTGCAGGCGTATCGCAGATAAATATTGCCGTTACTCAGATGGATCAGGTCACACAGCAGAATGCCGTGCTCGTTGAAGAGTCAGCATCGTCTGCTGATGAACTTGCAAGTCGAGCCGCTAATCTGAGGGACGCTGTTAGCGTGTTCCGCACAAACGCTGGTTAAAATTTCCGTTAAGTGCTTCTTTTATATGTCTGTAAACGGCGTGCTGTCGGCGCATTTCTGAGGTCTGTCATCTCAGTAACAGTATCTCATAAGCCATCCTACGGGATGGCTTAATTCCTTCCTTACGTAACTTTGGCACAAAGCGGACATACGTGCTGCAAGGTCCGCTTTGAGCGAAAAGCGGACGCTGCCTTTAGACGACGATCGATGATGTCGAAGCGATAAGCAATTATTTATCATCATGGCTTTGTTATGAGTCGTTTTCCGAGTCTCGTCTCATAAGATATTCGTCATGAAAAATACCATTAGCGTAAAGCGCAGCAGTATCAGTGGCCCAGTTAGCGAAACCGTACGACCGATAAAGTGCATATGCGGCATGATTCGTTGTGACGACGGAAAGCTTTACAGTCCTCACTGAGCTTGCAGCTTCCAGCGCAGCCTCCATTAGCCCTGATGATAGTCCCGATCCCCTCATCCCGGCATGGACATACATCCCCCAGATAGTAGCGACATGACTCAGCTTTGGTGAGGTATTGAAGCTCAAACCAATCAGGCCCTGTAAGGTGTTGTGAAGGTCGAATCCGCCGAAAACATAATTGGTTCGCAATTTTTCAGCAAAAAATGGTGCTGGCTTCTGGATCCAGTCTTCGTAGGACGCGCCAAAAGCGTCCGGATGAAGGAGCAACGCTTCCAGTCTTACTCTTTTGAAATCTTCTAGATCGCTCTCATTAATGCGACGCACCGTAAATGCTTTCAATTAAGGCTCTCTCTGATCATAATTTTTTCACTTCCACAAACAGATCAACTTAACATGAGTTTTGCACCATGTTTTTATAACTGCCTACAAAGCGGTCTGACATGGAGCAAAGGTGCGCTGTGAGCGAGGAGCGGACGTCAAAATCACGGCGACAGGGTTTTACGACCAAATTAACCATAACAACCCGGCGGCGAAGTGGTTATGTGGATCAATTTCTCAGTCCATCAATCACCGTTTCTGGCAGGTTCATAACTGATTTTACGCTGGCTTTTATCCGTTCGATGATTGCCTGTCGAGGTCCCTTCTGCCATGCCTCACTTCCGTAAAATGCTTCCTGCGATGCCTTCATATGCTCAATGTCATCGAATGCCCGAAGCAGGTAGTACGAATCCTCGTCATGCAGGGAGCAGCCGAATGCAACTACGTCGATACCCGCCTGATGATGCAGAGGAGCACTTATTTCGACCATGACCAGATGAAATTCCTGACCGGTACCTGGCTCCAGGGTGTACTGCAATAACTCGACAATTCTCATAATTCCACTCCATTGGTATGCATCCCCGAATTTACCATAGCATCTGTTGGTTGCATCCACCGCTGGCGGTATTAGCACGTTTCTGCCGCGGGCGAGGTATTTCCGACATCTTTACACGAACAGAACCCTGACAAATACCCATGATGTTTCGGTGCGCTTGCATGGTTATGCACTGTGATCTGCTCTCAGTTGGGTAGTACATGATGATGTTATCAACGTCCGCTTTTGGCATAAAGCAGCCGGTTTAGCCTTCCAGACTGAAGGGGTAATTATTTAGGAGCCTTCTCAACTTTTTTAGACTCACGTCCTACAATCGCTTTATCATCTTTTAACTCATCGGGCCGTAAGTTTAGCAACGCTCAGGTGTGGAAAAGCGTAAAACAAGCAAGATACATAAGGAATGAAGATAAGGGACAGGCATGACTTCATATTCAAACTCTGATGCGGCAAGGGACTTACGCCCGGTTTTAGACAAGGCACCCATTGGCGCTGTGAACGGTGAATGGTTCTTTATTACGGAACAGGCTGGAGTTTCCTCGCAATATGGAGGTTACATGTATGCTGACGGGAGTCACGTTACTGCTGGCGACCAAATTTTTCAGAGGGTCTGCAACGTTGTCGATAAACTCGAAGCATCACAGATACAGTCCTTTAATAAGGTTATTGTTCGCTGGACTAAGTCTAAAATACCGTTCATGCGCGGGCGCGTTACGGTTGACACAATTTTCGATGAGACAATAGTGCCGCGCGGTCCTCTGAGTCCGATGTATGAGGCTGCGGCTATCGTAAGGCGAGCATTCTGGGAAAGGTATGGCGACGTGTCAGATAGTTTTATTGCTGAACGAGATGACGCAAACGTACACAACCAGACGAAGTGGTTCGGGCCCCATCGCCGGGTACTCAGTACCAAAAGCAGCACTAAATTAACGCTGGCTACCGATGGTCTCTCGACGCCCTGGGCCGGCGTTGCAAACCCGGAAAACGGCGTAGAATGCGAACTTTTCATGGAGCTGGATGTTTCAGATAATACCAGTCAGCAGATTGATGACTGGGCTCATTTGTTAATTAGCTTGGGGGATCTCGTTGCCGACGGCTATCAGGTCGCTGCCGATGTTGAAAAATATAGAGCCATACTGTTTTGCTCTCTTACCGACGACTATAAACCAATGACCCGCATCATTCTCAGCCATGATGCTCGTCAGATTGAGGGTTTGCCTTTCGGTTCAGTTCCGCTGATCCGTGTAACGCCGATAGCAGAGTCAGAGATTGAAAATCATGACCAGTCCGATGAATGGGCATCAAACGCAGCAAGGCATGCACTCGCGGAACGGCGGATAGAAGCGTAGATAATTATCATATGGTTATTCACGCCCCTTCAGGGCAGAGTGAGCCGGTCACCTTTCTTAAGGGAGATAAGCAATCTTTGTTCTGCTTTGAGCAAGAAGCGGACACTCGTTCAGAAATCTTTTTCATACTCAATAGCCTCTTTAATCGTAGTGAGTGCCTCGCTTAGCTGTGTCATTGTGACTGAGCCAAGAGCGAGGCGTATAGCATGCGGCACGCTATCTGAGGTACTGAACGGTTCTGCAGTAGAAACGGAGATGCTTTGCTGCATCAACCGATAGACAAGTCTGTCAGCCCTTACCTCCTGAGGAAGCAGTAACCAGATAAAGTAAGAGCTTGAATTACTCACCCATTCACTGTTCACCAGTATTTTTCGGGCCAGCGCCTGACGCTGACTGGCGTCCCGTCTTTTCAGCAACTCAAAGCGCTTTATAGTGCCATTTTTAATCCAGCCGCAGACAATAGAAACCATGAGAGAGGGGGTATTCCAGGTCGTTGCCCTGATGGCCCGTTCCAGGGCGATACGCATGCCAGCGGGGCATACTACGGCACCTACACGCAGGCCTGTGGCAATGCTCTTGGCAAAACCGGTTACGTAAACCGTTCTTTCGGGCGCATAAGTGGCAAGTGGCGGAGGGGGACGGCGGATAAGAAAAGCATAGGCCGCATCTTCTATGATGAGCAGATCGAACGTTCTGGCAATCAGGGCCAGCTCCCTGCGCTGGGCATTATTCATAACCCAGCCAAGCGGGTTATGCAGCGTCGGCATCGTATAAACCGCACGGAGGCGCCTGCGCTGGCAGATATGCCTGAGTGCAGTCAGATCCGGTCCACGGGTACTGGCGGGTATCGCCACAAGTTCAAGGTGGTACAGGCTGGCCAAAGCTTTGAAGCCGGGATAGGTCAGCGCGTCAACAGCCACTACATCGCCGGGTTTCAGCAACCCCATCACGGCAACGCTAAGACCGTGTTGCGCGCCATTGACGATTAAAACATCATCGGCTGAAGTATTCAGGCCGGTGCCATGAAGCCATGTCGCGATTGTCTCTCTGTCGCTTTGTCTGCCCGCATGAGGCTGGTATCGCATCAGAGAAGCCAGATCGCCTGATGTGGTCAGCTGTCGCATTGCGTCGCGTAATCGTTCTGCCTGATCCGGCAGGGAAGGATAGTTGAAGTTCAGATCGAGCACATCTGACGCCACTGCGTGCTGATCTAACCCCAGCCCCGCAGGCAGAGAAATCTCTCTGACGAAAGTCCCTCTTCCAGTTTCTCCGCTCACAAGACCCATGGCTTCCAGCTCAGCGTAAACGCGGGTAGCCGTTGCCAGAGACACATGTTTTTCAGTCGACAGCGCTCTGTGAGTAGGCAGACGTGTACCCGGCAGATACGTGCCGGCTCGGATAGCTGATGCGAACTCATCCACGATGACTTTGTATCGCGCTTTCATAAATTGTATCTATGACAATTATTTGATTGTAATGAATGCTGGAACTTAGCATGGGAGATGTCAACTTTATTAAAAACGTTGTATGAACTGAAAGAGGTCTGGTGTGGCAAAATATATGGTAAGTAAAACCAACTCAGGTCTGAAGTCAGGCTGGTTAAGCGGGCTGACGGGAGTGGTCATTTTCAGTGGTTCTTTGCCCGCAACCCGCATAGCAGTACAGGAAATGGATCCCTTTTTCCTGACTTTTTTACGTGCTTCAGTTGCCGGTGTGCTAGCCATTATGCTGATTCTTTTTTTGAGACAGACACGCCCGCAGTGGAGCCAGCTGATTTCCCTGATTATCGTTGCCCTGGGCGTAGTAGTTGGTTTTCCTCTTCTAACAGCAATGGCGCTGCGACATGTTTCCTCGGCTCACTCCATTGTGATTCTAGGGCTTCTGCCCATGGCAACAGCTATTTTTGGCGTTGTCAGAGGAGGCGAAAGGCCCAGGCTGGCTTTCTGGATATTTTCTGGAACTGGCAGCCTGCTGGTGATGGGATTCGCCTTATTCCAGGGTGGGGCTATATCTGCAACCGGCGATCTGCTAATGCTTGCCTCGGTCGTTGTATGTGGCCTCGGCTATGCCGAAGGCGCGAAGCTTTCGCGTGAGCTGGGGGGATGGCAGGTTATCTGCTGGGCGCTAATTATTGCGCTGCCTGTGATGTTGGTTGCCACCATTGAGACGATACCGGAGGGCATTAGTGATATAAGCCTGCCGGTATGGCTCGCGCTGGGATATGTATCGCTGTTCAGTATGCTGATCGGTTTTATTTTCTGGTACAGGGGGTTGGCCGCTGGGGGCATCGCCGCTGTAGGGCAATTACAGTTGCTGCAGCCATTCTTCGGTCTCGGACTTTCGGCAACGCTGCTTTCTGAAACAGTTAGCCCGGTGATGATTATGATAACGCTGGGTGTGATCCTTTGTGTAATCGGCTCACGCAGATTTGCACATTAAGCCATAGCCACCTCTCCTGTCTTTCGGGGTTCCTTAAAATGTCCGCTTCTGGCACGAAGCGGACATTCAGTTCAGTTAGTTTATACAGACATAAAGTAAACGAGGCTGATGAGCAGTGCGCAGCCAGGCTCTGAATGCCGCCAGGCGGCATGGAGGCGCCAGATGATGTCCGGGCAGAGTACAGTGGTCAGACGGCGCCGTACGCCCGGCGCAGCCGGTTACGGCCTGATATATGGCGCTACCCAACCCCTTCCTGCTAAGCCAGACGGCCTCAAAGCGACGATAACGTTAATCTAATCCCGAAGCCCCGGTGAGCGGGCTGGACGGCGCAGAGCGACGTACAGGGCGTGATTTCCGGGGTCTTGGCTTTACTGTTCACTATGAACAGTAAAGCTTAGAGGATTAGTTACACCATCCATTACAGCCACTCCTGTTCCGGCCCGAAGGGCCGGGGCGGGGGCGGCTTGTCAATGGGCACTCGGAGTTTCAGGACGGCTCGGGTTCTGGCTGATACGGGCTCGGGGTTTCAGGTCTGCTCTGATGCAGTTCTATGAAGTCTTTATGAGTGTTGTAACTATTAGTCTCTGCCATGCCCGCCGAAGGCGGGAGCTACTCCAGATTCTGAGCGGCGCGGACGCCTGCGGCCGCTGCAAGCGAAGGCCTCATTATTTATCCTCTGAACGGTCGGACCGAAAACCTTATTTTCTTTTTGATTATTTTTTTACTGACCGAAGGTCAGGAATGTCTTGCGGGTAACCTCAGACTCACTTGCAGGTAAGGTCAATTTTCCAATTGCGGGTAACTGTGAGTAAAAAAAGACAGCCCCCGAAAAGCTGTATTTATGTCAGTTGCGGGGTCGGAATGGCGCGGCTGCGGGGAGAAAAACAGAGCGTCAGTTACGCGGCACAAACGACTTTACCGCCAGTCAAGGCGGTTAAAATCGTGCGGGAAACGTCAGTGAACGACGTCGGGAGGTGCAGGCTCGTAGCCGAGGCCCAGCTCCAGCTGGTTAAGATGCTGCCACACCAGGCGATCAAAACTGTCTGCGTCGAGATTGATCAGTTCGTGGTTCGGCCGTGTGCGAATGAGCCAGCTGGCCATCGTGCTGCGCCGTTCATCGAGGGGGAGCTTGCCCAGCTTATTGCGCCTTTTCCCCCGCACTGCCTTCTCGCGCCGACTCAGCAGCGTCGCTATACGGGCTTTTTCATACCAGCGCCGACGGGCGGCCCTGACGGAGTCACGCGTACCGGGTTCGAGAATACCTTCCTCTTCAGCCTCGATGCGCTGATTTCGCTGCAGAAGCAGCTTATCCATGTTAACGCCGCACAGCTGCCAGAAACGTTCCGTGAGAATGATATGCCGGGGCATCCAGTACTGTTCAATCGGGTCCCATTCCAGATCAGGCATTTCGATAAGACCAAATCGGGCCAGCTCCGGAAACAGACGCGACAGCCGGCAGGGTTCTGCCCGGGTTTCGGGGATGACATTGCCTTCACTGTCTTTCGGGCTGAGTTCACTGGCCAGCCGGTTAACATTGGCGGTCACAACCCAGGTGGCCATGTCGGCACGCTGAACAAGCAGAGGGAATAATGCATCAATAAGCGCACGCCGTTCCGGACGGAAATGCCGATCGCGACCTGCAGCTTTACGGTACTGCGTGAAGTAAGGATGAAGTGACGGCCGGAAACGCAGCTTCCATTTACCGCTGCTCTTCTCTTTGACGACCAGACGACGCATGGCGTGGCCAAACTCACCCGGAAGCGGGCGATAGTCATCAGGCGCGAACCACCGGGGTTCAGGGCATTTGCAGGTGACATCATGATCGCCGCGGCAACGTCTGTCATTTTCTGAAGTCGGGCTGTTTATCCCGATTAAAATGCGGTCATTCACCCTGTCCCAAACTTATGGCGGGCAGGGGTTGTCTTATGAATAGCATGCGTTATAATCCTTTACAGGCGCTGCGCCTGCTTTTGGACCCCCTGATTCTGATTCTTCCGCCAAGTTGATCTCAGATTCGGGGGGTTTTTGCATTCAGAGTACGGTAAACCGTAGACTCTATACCCTGGACGTTTTAACGGATACGTCCTATCCGGTTAATTTATTCCCGTGCCGCGCATGACCGGCCACAGGTTTACTGCAAATCCTCATCGTCAACCACCACAGTATTCGATAAGGATCTAAAAAGGATCGCCGCCCGGCGAATTCTGAAAAGAATACCCATCTCACCCGTTTAAATCCAGCACAGTTTGCGCATAGCTCGAATCGTATGGATAAAAAAAGTTCACTAATAAACTTTATTTTGAACGTCTTCGCATCTGCGGCCTGACTTAATCCAAATTACGCGTCTGGCGGGACGGTGTAACCCGGAGGAATATCTGGGAGATGTATTTCCTGATTTTCAGTAGCAGGCTGTGCTGCAATCATGAACTTTCACTTAATAATACGATGGGCAGGGCGGTCAGGCTGAGGCGTACCGCAGCATCGCGAGGAACGAACAGCCTGAGTGGCGTGGCCGTCATGGGGTAGAGTTTTTGACAGACTGGCAGTTGCTGACTGGTTCTTTTTCACCCGGACCAGGGTTTTATCCCTTCGCTGCCCTGGCGATGGCCTGCTGCATAACCTGTTCGCTGACCACGCCCGGGATAACCGTGGTGTTATCCGGTGTGGCGTTCTCAGCAGGCATCACGATAATGCCCGGCGTCCCCGTAAGGCCCAGCATCTCAGCCAGGTCAGCATTGTTCTCAATAATCTGGTCGGAGGCAGCATTACTATCCTCTGAAGCGTTACCTGCACTGGCAGCAACAGCGGCTTTCTCAATATCTTCTGCCGTCAGTTTCCCTTCGTTATGCCCTGTCTGGTAAATGCCGTTGTGAAACGCCATATACGTGTCTGCGCCGTGTTTCCTGTAAATGCTAAGGCCGCGGCGTGATGCCTGCTCTGATTCCGGATAACGGGCGGCAAAAATGGTCCAGTCCCGGAATGCAAAGCGCACGTCGGCATTTGCAGCCATCACCTTTTCCATCACCGGCGCCATCATGCTGCAGGCGATACATTCATAGTCAAAGAACTCAGTCACGATAACCTTTGAGTCAGCCGGCCCTTTCACGGGAACGCCATCAAGCTGCATCAGCAGCCGGTGTGTTTTCAGCGCTGACTGCACGTAAGTTTGCTGCTGCATTGCCTGTTGCCGCGCCTGTAGCTTTTTGCTCACCTCTATGAGCACGTCCGGGTGCGCGACCAGATAGTCCGCCGCAATTTCGCCGATGCGGGCCTGTTGTTCGGGGCTAAAAGTTTCCGCGCCGGTCGCGCCGGACTGTACTGAAAACAACGAGGTGCTCATGGCCAGCGCAAAGGTGGCCATCTTAAGGGTCTGTTTCATGATTTATCTCATATGCCTGCCCGGAGCAGACTGAAGGTGAGGCGGCCGCAATGAGTGCGGCCACGCTGATTTTTAACGTTCTTTCTGAATGTTCCTTGAGGGTGCATGTGACAGTTCGGGTGGCATTCGTTCCGGAGCATCATGCTGAACCGGCCTGCTGAGACCTGCCGCAATCTCTCTTTCCGTCCGGGCGGCGGCTGAAAGCTCAGTAGCCAGTTCTGTATCGCCCTTGCCCGAATGTACTGGCTGCTCCCGGCTCTCCTCCGGCATCCTGATAATTCCCGGAGAATCCTGCCGGGTATCTTCCAGAACCCGGCCGGCAAGTTTCACCTCGTCCGTTACAGACCTGGCATCTGGGATCTCAGATTTCTCACTGTCTGTCATCTCCTGTGGAACAGCCCGACTGAGGTCTTTGGCAAGCTTTTCCTCTCCTGCCACATCTGCCCGACTGTCACTGGCCATAATCTGCGCCTCCGGGACGACAGGAACGTCAGGCTGATGACTGTCTCTCCTGACAAGGTCTCTGACAGCAGCGTCGCCAATGTCGGCAGGTACCGCTGTTGACACCGTATCTTCCGGAACGGGCGGTCTGTTCTGCACACTATTAACGGCTGCTCTTACCACCGTTTCAGCTACGGGCTCCAGGCCTCCTGAAATCTTTAGCAGCTGTTGTGACGGCGAGTCGTTTCCGGTTTTAAGCAGAATGCCGGACGTGGGATGCTTTCTCGCCGTGCTGAGCGCCTCGTCCAGTGTGTTCACCACCAGGGTTTCACCGTTCCGGCTTTTCTGCAATAGCGCCGCCTGTCCGCCGGTAGTGATAATCCGCCTTTCGGTACCCCGACTTACTTCACCACTGCCGGGACGAAGCGGCACCATCGTCAGGCCCGCCGCTTTACCGTTACCGTCGTACACCGGCAAGGCCAGATGAGGCTCAGGGAATTTTCGCGTCGGTGGGATAATACGGGCAGTAACCGGGCTGCCGCTCAGGCCGTTTGACCGCAGAAACGCGCGACCGATGGCCGTTTTTGACGCGGCCTGCCCCATCGCCCAGATTTGCCTGGCCTGAACGCGCTCCGGCTCCGGCATCAGCGCGTCATGCGCCGTGGACGGCTCGTTTTTTCTGCCCCCGAGCGTCTTTGTCCAGCCATCTCTGTCATCGGTAATTATCTGAACGTGGTCCTTTGCACGCGAGACGTTGATATAAAACGCACGTGCGCCACTCATTTGCTTGCGGGCACCCTCAACGCCTTCGAGCGCAAGTGAGTACCGGGCGCTGGCGCCCTGTGCGCCATAGCCGGTGACAGCCCAGCTGTAGTCCACGTGTCGATCTGCAATCGTAGTCGCCGGATCGATGACTTTAACCCCACTGCCGTTACGCAGGACAATTTCACCCGTGTCACGCAGTTCCTCCACGCGATACTGTTCGTGTGCAGCGTGACCGGCCTGCTTCTGTGTTTTACTCAGGCGGACGCTGTCACCCGTGCGCAGCTCGATAGAGCGGGTTTCAAAAACCTCGATTTCAGTAGCGTTAAGTTCCTGTGGGGACCAGAAGTGCGTGCGCCCTGCTTCATCCTTCAGGATGACGTTGCCATTGTCCTGATCAACACCAGTAACGTGCAGATACCGCTGATTTGTCATAACCACCTGCCCGGCTTCCCAGTCGTCAATACGGTTAAAATCGTGCCGCCCGCCATTAATACGGTCCAGGACAGGGA
>NZ_JBTLRC010000003.1:0-165122 GCF_054482835.1 Pantoea sp. S-LA4
TATCTGGTCTATCAGCCAAAGATTTGTCTGCACAGTGGTAAACCGGTCGGGCTGGAAGCGCTGGTCCGCTGGCATCATCCCACGCGTGGTGAGCTCTCTCCCGCGGCTTTTCTTCCGCTGGCTGAGCAGACCGATCTGCTTTCCACCCTGACCGCCTGGGTGATCGATCAGGCCGTTGATCGCCTGCGACGACTGCGGAATAACTGCATCCAGCTGCCGTTAACCGTCAACGTCAGCGTCCGCGATTTTTCACGTGAGGGGTTTGCCGCCGCGCTTGAGAGTAAAATGCTAAAGGCAAAGCTGCCGACCTCGCTGCTGGGCATCGAGTGTCTGGAGACCGAACGCATCATTGAAAGCCCGACGGCTTTGCGCGGTCTGGAATTGCTGAAACACCGGGGCTTTGGCATTTCGCTTGATGATTTCGGTTCCGGCTACAGCAATATCAGTTATCTGCGACGAATGCCGCTTGATGTGATTAAGCTGGATCGTTCGCTGATCAGTGAACTCTCCTCTGATACCGCTTCACGGATTATCGCCCGTAGCATTATCGCCATGCTCAAGGAGCTGGACTATGTGGTACTGGCAGAGGGTGTCGAGTGCCCGGATACGGTGAACTCGCTGACCGAGTATGGCTGCGATCAGGCACAGGGCTTTTTCTACTCAAAACCGCTCACGGAAGAAGCGCTCAATCACTGGCTGCACTGGAAACTGCGCGGTCATTGTCATTGAGGCTGTCACCGATCGGGCTGACAGATTCCCAGGCGCTGTCTGTTGCAGACAGCGCTTTGTTGTTGTCGCTGTTCAGGCGGAGTGATCCGGCACCCTCATCAACGTTCAAAATTTTTGAAGTTTAACAGCAAAACATCGCTATTCCCCTTCAGCGTCATTGCGCCTACTATTCATTCCATCGAGGCGAAACGCCTCTCCCGAATTAAAATGAACTGAGGAAATGACCATGAAAACCATCAAAACTTTTGTTGCTGTTGCTGCCCTGACACTGATCTCTTTCGGTAGTTTTGCCCAGAGTATTACCGTGACCGCCTCTACGCTGGATGCTGCTGAAGCGAAAGTCGCGGCGCAGGCCAAAGATGCTGGTGCGTCATATAAAATTACCGGTGCCCGTGTCGACAATCGCGCGTACGTCTCCGCTGAACTGATCAAATAAGCTCAGCAGTTAGCTGACAGGGCTGCCCGAAGGGCGGCCTTTTTTTGCATTCTGCTTTCCCCCTGCAACCTGCTGCTCTGTTTGCAGTGTCTCTTAATGCCGTTTCACCAGGCGGACATCTTCCATTTTCTGCCGCTACGGTTAAAAAAGTGTTATCGGCCAATCTGCCGTTTCGCTTACTCCCGCCTGCGATGGTGCAGTCCGTGCGACGGTGAATAAGGTTAGATGCAACATTATTTGAACAATGTTAGCGTGTCCCCGACAATCACATAAAACCGGAGCTGCACATGCTGACCACAATAATATATCGCAGCCATATTTCGGATGACTTTTCCGTTAAGACCCTGCCCGAAATGGTGAAAAACGCCAGCAAAATTAATGCGTCTCATGATGTGACCGGCATTTTATTATTTAACGGCACGCATTTTTTTCAGCTACTGGAAGGACCTGAAGCGGGCATTCTGGCTGTTTACCGTCGCATCTGTGCCGATCGCCGTCATCACAACGTGGTGGAGCTGATGCGTGACTACGCGCCTTCCCGCCGTTTTGGTAATGCCGGAATGGAACTGTTTGATCTGCGCGAGCACGACCGTTCCTCGTTGTTGCAGGCGGTGCTCGATAAAGGCACCTCGAAATACCGTCTGACCTATGATGATCGGGCACTGCAATTTCTTCGGACCTTCGTTGAGTCGCGTGAGAAAGAAAATTACTACGAGGTTCTGCCGCCTGGCTACTGGGAGTTCATTTCTGAACGCAGCGATGTGCCGGACTCCAGACCGCTCACTGAAGGCGTCAGCTTCCGGCCGGTGGTGGATCCGCTGGCACGTCAGGTGACAGCGATTGAAGCGACCACCACGCGCCCGTCTGGCACGTTATCTGCGCAAGTCGCGAGCCAGCAACTCTATCTCGACGATCTCGACACGGTGAAAAAGACCTTTGCGCATGCCGGTCTTGTCTGCCCGGACGGCATGACGCTCTACGTCAGCCTGCTGCCTATGACGCTGGTGGTGGTGCCGGATGCCGTCAGCCAGATTGTTGCGGCGATAGTTCAGGCGGGTCTGGTGCCCGAACAGGTGGTGATCGGAGTCAGCGAAACCGAAGTTATCTCACAGCTTGAGGCGTTTTCTGAAGCCGTGCGCGAACTTAAAGCTGTCGGGATCAGCCTCTCCGTTGACAACTTTGGCGATGGATCGGCTGGCCTGTCATTACTGACGCATATTCAGCCAGATCGTATCCGAATCGATGCAGGCATTACGCGCGATGTGCATCGCAGTGGACCAAAACAAGCGGTGGTACAGGCGATTATCAAGTGTTGTTCGGCACTGGAAATCACGGTGATCGCGGCGGGCATCGTGCAGGCTGAAGAGTGGATGTGGCTGGAAGCCGCTGGGGTGATCAACTTCCAGGGCACCCTGTTTGCCGCCGCAGGACGCTATGATGCGCAGTACGTTGCCTGGCCGGAATACCGCGAAGCGATGTGATCCTCGCGCCGCTGCTCGTTGCATATACTGGGCTCGCCGGATGGCGGGCCTTTTTTTATCCGGGTTTCAGCCATCTCTTGAGTCGCGTCTGGAATGCATAGTGTGGTGCTGGTTCACCCGGATCCAACATCCGCAGGCTACAGACTTTTGATAACCACTATAGCGAGTAAATATCCCTGTCTATCCACTGCAGCGAGTAACCGAAGCGGCTAATCCTGCTGTTTACCTCCCTTTCACCGCAGCGGAAAGAAATGCATAACCACTATAGCGAGTAAACAGACTCCATCACCCATCCGGATAACCACTATAGCGAGTAGTTTGCGCAAAAATGACGCTGGATCAGCGTCGTGGATGGTTATTTAGCGGGATTCCCTTCAGATAACCACTGTAGTGAGTACCCGCACACCGTTACACGGTCACGGGTAACCACTGTAGCGAGAAGATGATGTTCACCGGCAAGGGGTTTCCGCAGCGCTCTGTATGCAGCCTGGCGTGGGGTACGGTGCTGACCACTCATGTCAGAGATAATCTGATTCCGCTCAGCTAACCACTGTAGCGAGCAGTTTCAGCAAGGTCGTGAGTGAGGTTAGCAACAGAAAGAACGCGGCGCTTGCAGGGATCACAACAGGCCTGCCGCAGGTCGCGGCCTTCGTCGTTAGCCCCTCCATCCGGTAACTGTAACCACTATAGCGAGTAGATCGTTGCAGGAGGTGATCTCGGCCAGCCCCCTCATTTTGCCTGGCGGCATGACTTTTCATTGCTTTACCGCTGAATAACCACTGTAGCGAGTATCTGTAACCCATAGCATCAACCACTATAGCGAGTATTTAACGTCGATCCCTCAAACGATAACCACTGTAGCAAGAAGGTAAGAAGGTTTCTGGCTATTTCCTGAACGATAATGCGCAATTATGGATTATAAAATAGCCAGTTAACCACAGCGGCGAGCATTACGATCACAAAAACCAGCTTTGCCGGTTTTCGCCACGCGGTTCAGAGAAGATACTGAGAGTGAGTAACCACTATAGCGAGTAACCGTTCGTTAGCGATCCTCAGGCCGTAAGGCAGAGCAGTACAGCCAATACCAGCCAGCCTGCGGCGTCGCCTGAAGAGTATGCCTCACGAATAACCACTAAAGAGAGGGACGCCAATCGGTCAGCACCGGTTGCAGAGTGGAAAAATGGCGGGAAAACCCGAAGCGACAGAGCTGACAGAGAAAACAGCAGAGGATGCCTGGGTGATAACCACTATAGTGAGTGATCCGTCTCACTTTTCTCTCTACAGTGGTTAGTGCTCACTACAGCGGTTAGTCATTCTGACGCTTTACTCGCTATAGTGGTTAGCGTGCTATACGACTCCGGCAGGGCCTATGTTCACGGTCAGAAGCCGTGATAATCCCGCCTGTCAGCCCTTTTTCTCTTTGCGGATTTTATTCAGCAGCTCTTTTTCTTCCCGTGACACCATCACTAATTCGCTGCTCTCCTCTTCCGGCAGGATGTCGGGCAGATTGACGTCAATAATGTCCACATCGCTGTCGATATCATCGTAATCATCAATATCATCATCGATTAAGCCTGACTGGCTGAGCGGCAGCTCTGCCGGCCGCAGCTTAGGATGGCGGTAATGGACCCAGAAGTAGACTGACGAGCCGCGCTTGGTTTCGGTGTAGTCGAGATAGCCGATCTCTTTTAACTGCTCCATCGCTTTTCTCACGGTCGCATTCTGTGTGATAACGCGGGAAGTGAGGTTAAGCCGCGCGCGCAGGCGGGCCATCGATATCGGCGCAGGCTTCGGCGGCAGGCTTTCAATGAAGGTGTAAAGCGCCTGTGCGGACTCTTTTCTTGCCAGCTCGTTAATGGCTTTGAGCTGCAACAGCACTTTTCTGTCGAACTGATACAACTCAAAGATCTTGGGATCGGCCTGCAGCGTCACCGTATCTTTTTTAATGCTGTATTTGGCGGACTGCACCAGGTGCGTGGTGTAGTTTTCACCGCCTTTGCTGGTGAAAGTCAGGGTATTGGAGGCGATACGCGTCAGAGAGGCGTCCAGACGGTTCCTGAGCTTCGATGAGAGACGTGCTGATGGTATCCCACACAGCTTGGCAAATTCGACGAAAGAGAGCGTTACAGTGTCTCCCAGACACTCATGCGTGGCGAACGCACGGATGATGCCGACCCAGGTTTTAAAATCGTTATCCATATCCAGACGGGCGCCCAGGATCTTGATGTTGTCATACCCTTCCGATCTCACCAGCGAAAGCTGCTTCAGATCCTGCGTGACGTCCATCGCGTTCATCTGGTTTTTCTGACTGCGCGCCGTGGATTTTAGCGTGGGAACGAACAGACCCAGCCGCATCAGAGCAACAGGCTGCACCGTGTTATTACTGTTGGGAGTGAGGGTAACAACTTCACCGGTACGTTTGTCTGTTTCGCTAAACGCTTCAGCTATGTTCAGGATATCGGGTTCTTTTTTTGGCATGTAACAGATCCGTGATGTGAACAAGCGAGAGTCGCCGTTACTCGATACAGTGGATACTAGCACTCACTATAGCGGTTGATCTACTCGCCATAGTGGTTTTTTATCTCGCTATAGTGGTTAGTTTACTCGCTACAGTGGTTGGCGATCTGCTTTCAACTCAGCAATACCACGGCCTCGCACGGTATGGGGATCTGTAGGGACCTTATAAGGATCTTACTGGGATCTGTTATTGGATCTGACCGGTGGATAAAACGGCAAAACCCGTGTCCGGTTGCAGTGGAAAATTAACGTGAACTTCAGAATGCGCTCTCCTGCCCGCTGGCAAATTCCAGCCACAATGGGATTAACAGCCCTGTCTGTGAAGATAAGGTTATACACAGGGAAATAGCGATTTACTCGCTACAGTGGTTATCGGTCACTCGCCAGCGCGGTTGCTTTTCTCGCTACAGTGGTTATTCCACTTACCACAGTGGTTGTTCTTCTCGCTATAGTGGTTATCAACCCGGCCTCAGCCCTTGTCTGGTAAGGGCCAGGACGGATCGGGGATCTGTTAAGGATCTCATTTTGATCTATAGAGGATCGAACGATTGGATCTGGCCTGTGGATAATGAGGATAAAATGAATTACTGAGGGTGTATAACCTGCCGGTTCAGTTCAGACAAAGTCACCACGTAAGGAAACGCTGGAATAGCGATTGCCTGTTATCTGATGAAACAGAAAAGACCTTACCCACTTGACCAGGCCAACCTCGGACAGGCTGTTTTTGAAGAGATCCCGTAAACGGAAAAGCGGTTTAACATCCACCCTCCCCGTTCCGGTCAGCCAGCTCTTTATTGTTACTGAATGAAGCCTGAGAAGGATTAACCTATTTCCGCCTGAAAAGCAGAACAGTTAGCGTGGCAGAACGCTCCGCCAATATTGCTGACCTGAAACCACTCAGTTTGAGAACTGCATTCCTGTTACATATACGCGATCACAGAAACCAATTGCGTGGCTCTTCACTGACTTTATTTCAGCTCGCCCCGTTTATCTTTCTTAATCTGGCATTTTTCACCATAAGATTTCATGTTTAAATATTTGATTTTAAATAATTTATTCAGAATTTTCATGCTGAAAACACCCTAAGCCCGGACTCAACTTTTCTTCTTTAGCGTACTTGAGCAACCGCTCAGAGGTGAAACCTGCAGGATTCATGAAGAAAATGACGTGATGAATAAAATCACCATCGAGAGATGTACGAAGCATCTAGCATTAAGCTCATCAAAGAAGTTACTGAAATGACCGATAACTTCCTTATGCCAGCCTGCTTATTGGCTGATAACACTGTTATCAACTCTGATTCCGAAGGTGGAGTATTCATGGAAGCAGGAAGCAATTCTGATCATTGTACGGACGCACATACCGGGGTTACACCAGAGTTCAGAGAGTCTTAGCCCGGGCGCTTTCGATAATTTCAACAAATGCCGGTGACGTTGCAGAGATAAAGCGTTCATTGAAAGAGAGCCAAACGCCTTCGAATGCTGCCACCAATCAGACAACACGGAACAAGCTCATCGGCATCCACGTGGCGTTGCTGCAAGTTTTTAAACCCTGCCCCGGCTTAGCTGGCTTTACCGCAGCACAATGGATGCTGAATCTCAGCCTGCCAGCGAATTTGAATTTCACCCTGGCGATAAGCCGTTCAGTGGATCAGTGCCCTGCTCGCGTGTTCCGGATAAAAGTCAGCTTGCGCAGAATCGATGAGACGGGAAACAGTGCCCGCATAGCCAGATAAACGAGCACAGCGGCAAGGGGCGACTCTTTGAACCTGGGTACCACTCGGACTCTGTAGAGTTACCCTTTGCCTGATGCGCACCTTAACCTATATCTGCATCACAGACTGCTGATGTCACGTCGCCGGGGCGATCAGCACCATTATTTCTGCTCGTAATAACGGCTAAACGCTTCTCGAAATGGCCACATTGTGATGGTGCAATATCCGGCATAACCGCATCAGCAACATTAAGCTTGATGACGCCGCGCAGTTCCAGCTGCGGGCTTCCAGACTCATCAGGACCGGATCATCAATAAAAGGTGTTATCCGCGCGATCAGACTTTGCTCACTTCAGTTGGCGTGACGCCAGGAGTCGTGCGGATAAAAAGCGGGACGCCCAGCCTGAGCTCAGGCGCTGATGTTCTCTCACTTACCGTTCAGGCGCTAAGTCCGGGCTGTACTTCGGTTGCCCAAAAACCTTGACGTTAAACAGAGCGACTGAGATCGATAAGTGATCCACAGAGAGTGCCTGACATTGTTCGTTATCCCGATCAGCCTGTTCTCTGTTCACAATAGCTGTAAACACCGGGGTTCACAGCCGGTCTGTTAAGAGAAGACGGAGAGGGGTTTTTGTCTCTGTCGAAGGGCGCAGATACGTCAGTGATGGTTAAACCAGGAGTCGGTGTGCAAGATAAAAATGTTTCGATTCCCCAGGAGAATAAAAGTATGAGGTTCAATACAGTCCGACACCGGGTCTGATTAGTTACTAAAACTGGCGGACTTGACATAAAAAGCCCGGAACCGGGCTGCGCGAAAAAAAAGGGCCGTTGAGGGCATCCAAAACCGAAGGGTGAGTAGGGACGTCACGCTGCCGGCAAGTTTTGGGGAGGTGCTGCTCAGAGCGACAGATGAAGCGAGAATCATCAGGGTCATTAGCGCTGAACACGCCAGAATGGATTTCCGATCCCGGCCAGCCCTATTTTAAGGATAACAAGATGGGGTATCACAGTTCACAACGGTGTTTAACACAGTATTCATCTTCATTGCTAAAGTACTACAGGATGAGAGCTTCAGCGTAACGGTGGGAGAGCCGGGTTACACCACGATCGGGTTTAGTCAGCGCTCCGGCTACAGAAGCGTCGGGCAGGTAGTCCATAACATTCTCTGGCAGGCAGAACAGAGACCATCAGAAATCAAAGCGGACTTTTTTCGATGAACGCGGCTGACAGACTGCTTGCTGTGCCGGAACAGATAGTAAGGACGGGCTTCTGTTTGCCTGATTAAAAAAAACGATAGTGCCAGCAAATATCGCCTTCTGGCTGCACGGGCAGAATGGATAATGAACCTGCGTCCCGTTCTCCTCGCTTGCACGCCTGCTCGATGAAAAATGTCCTGAACGGCTTTTGAAAATGAATTTTCACCTCAGGATTTCATCTCTATTGCGCTGAAATATAGGCTTTTTTTCTGGATTTTCACGATGAAAACACCTTTTTCTCAGCCGGTTTTCCTGTGTTTTCATCACCTCTATAAGCTCTCTGCACACACAAATAACATCCGCCGGTACCGCACTGTTCACCGTTGTGATTTCCAGCAAAGGCTGTCGGGCAGTGATCAGTGACCTCAGCGGCGCGTAAACTGCCGCTGTTCATTACGCTGAACGGCCGATAGCAGCCAACGGCTCCGCAACCTCAAAACCTCCGCAGCCATCCATCCGATAATAAAAAATCCAGGTTTTTGGCATTTTTCTAAAAAATTGGCAGGTAACCGCTTTTTGTGTAGTATGCAAAAAAACATTAATGCAGAGGGGCTTATGAAGCGTGACTATGGTGGTGTGCTGGAGATGGCAACGCGTGCCAACTCCATGTTGCACGGGCTGAGCAATCACATTGAACAGCAGCGTCAGGAATTTAACCAGACCGGTTTTTATCAGACTTTCTCGCGCAATGCCGTCGCTAACATGCCGCTGCTGAGTAAGCATGCGGTTGTGGCTGCCATCAGTGACATGGAAGAAGCCGGCTATCAGTTTGGTAAGAAGCAGACCGGCAGCACCTCACAATATGCATTAACCATTCAGAACGTGGTCGATATTTACCAGCATCGCAAGGTGCCTAAGTACCGTGATAAGCATGAAGGTCCGTTTGTGATCTTTGTGGTCAGCCTTAAAGGCGGCGTCTCCAAAACGGTCAGCACCGTGACGCTGGCTCACGGTATGCGCGCGCATCCTTCTATGCTGCACAATGACCTGCGTATTCTGGTTATCGACCTGGACCCGCAGGCCTCCAGCACCATGTTCCTCAGCCATACCAACAGCGTCGGTTCGGTGCTGGAAACCGCCGCCCAGGCGATGCTTAACGATCTGGATGCCGATCAGCTGCGCGAACAGTTTATCAAACCGACGGTGATGCCTGGCGTGGATGTCATTCCCGCTTCGATTGATGATGGCTTTGTCGCCAGTGACTGGGAAGAACTGGTCGCTCAGCATCTGCCTGGCGTTGCACCTTCCGAAGTGCTGCGCCGTAACGTGATCGATCGTCTGGCGGGGGATTATGATTTTATTTTCCTTGATACCGGCCCGCATCTGGATTCCTTCATGCTGAACGCCATTGCTGCCAGCGATGTGCTGCTGACCCCAACGCCACCGGCACAAGTCGATTTCCACTCCACCATGAAGTATCTGACGCGTCTGCCGGAAATGCTGGAACGCATTGAAGCGGAAGGCGTGGAGCCACGGCTGAAGGCAAACATTGGCTTTATGTCAAAAATGACCTCCAAACACGATCATCTCACCTCGCAAAGTTATGCGCGTGAAGTGTTCACTAAATCGATGCTGGATTGTGGCCTGCCACGACTGGATGGTTTTGAACGCTGCGGCGAATCGTTTGATACGGTGATCAGTGCTAACCCGTCCTCATATCCCGGCAGCGCCGATGCGTTACGCAAGGCGAAGTATGAAGCAGAGCAGTTCTCAAGGGCTGTATTTGATCGTATTGAATATATCAGGAGCACCCTGTGAGCAAACCTATCCAGCGCATCGGCCGCAAATTCGGTGACTCCGCCATTGCCAGCATGATCGACAGCAGCAGCCAGTCGCGCACCTTTACCCTTAGATCAGGGATGAAGGCGACCTTTGTGCGGCAGTTGATCCCTCATGATGACATTGAAGCAAAGACCTTTGTCGACCCGAAGATTAACGGGCGCGATCAGAGCACGCTGACGGCGGAATCGCTCAAAGAGATCACCCGCACCATTACGCTGCAACAGTTCTTTCCGGCCATTGGTCGCCTTAGCGCCGACCGTATTGAGATCATGGATGGCTCACGCCGGCGGGCAGCCTGTATTCTCTCCGGAGCCAGTCTCGAAGTGCTGGTCACCGCAGATGAACTGAGCATCAGCGATGCCCGTCAGCTGGCGGCAGATATCCAGACCGCCAGAGAGCACAACCTGCGGGAACTGGGGCTGCGTTTTATGCTGATGAACGATCAGGGCATGAGCAAGTCGGACATTGCCAAAGCGGAGGGGATCTCAAATGCCAAAGTGTCGCGTGCATTCCAGGCCGCATCCGTACCGGCAGCGTTTATCGAACTTTTCCCGGTGGTGGCTGAGCTGACGCTTCCGGATTACCAGCTGCTGCTGGATGTCTGGGAAGAGGCGAAAGCGGAAGCGGTAGACGCCAGCGAACTGACCCGCCAGATTCAGGAAAAGTTGTCCAGCGAGACTTCACCGGAAAAGATGAATGACGATGAGAAAAAATCGGCCATTCTTAACCACTTCAGGGCCGCCAGAAAACAGCTTAAAGCCCCGGCGCCCGCGAGCAAAACGGTGACAGAAAAACTGGCGACCTTCAGCACCGCCAATACTTATGCGCGTCGTAAAACCAACGATGAGAAGCGCACCGTGCAATACGAGTTCAGCCGTCTGCCGAAAGAGATCACTGAGAAGATTGATTCCTCCATTAAACAGATACTGGCATCAATGAAGCAGACCCATTCGTAGCATCCCTCATAACCGGCCAGGCGCCGGTTTTTTTAGCTCAGGCCTGCCTGTGGCTCTCCGCCTAACCATCACGCCCGCCGGAAACCCTTGCTGCATCGATGCCTCCCTGTGCGTAAACCTGCACATCGTTACTACGGCACATCTCTCGTTACCGCATTTTGATCGTTGAACTCAGACGCATTTACGGTTATAGCTAAAACGGTTTAGCCAATTTACTTCTTTTAAGGAATCGTTATGTCAGCTCGCGTGTGGTGTCTGGGTGATGCAGTGGTCGATCTGTTGCCGGAAATGCCAGGACGTTTAATGCAGTGTCCGGGCGGAGCACCGGCCAATGTCGCCGTGGGCGTGGCGCGCCTGCAGGGAAACAGTGGTTTCATTGGCCGGGTAGGGGCCGATCCGTTTGGCGACTTCATGCGTCAGACGCTGAACGATGAACAGGTTGAAACCGCCTGTCTGATATCCGATCCCGCTCATCGTACCTCAACCGTGGTGGTCGGACTCGACGACGATGGAGAGCGTTCCTTCACCTTCATGGTGCGCCCCAGCGCCGATCTGTTCCTTGAAACGGCCGATCTCCCCCTGTTCAGCGCCGGGGAGTGGCTGCACTGCTGTTCAATCGCCCTGTCAGCCGAACCTTCACGGACAGCCACGCTCACCGCGATGCAGCGTATACGTGACGCAGGCGGATATGTCAGTTTTGATCTGAATCTTCGCCATGACCTGTGGCCCGATCCGACGCAGCTGCACGCCGTTGTGGATCAGGCGCTGGCCTGCGCTGACGTGGTTAAGCTGTCAGAGGAGGAACTGCAGTTTCTTCAGCCTGCAGCGAAGCCTGCTGACGGTATGCAGCAACTGGCTGAACGCTTTGCACTCAAACTGCTGCTGGTCACGCAGGGCAGGGCGGGTGTGATGGCCTGTTTTGGTGGCCAGATCTATCACTATCCCACCACGCCGGTGGTCAGCGTGGATACCACCGGTGCCGGCGATGCCTTTGTTGCCGGATTACTGTGGGCGCTGGCAGCTGTCGGCTTGCCCACCGATGAGCCGCAGCTAGCTGCCAGTCTTGCCAGCGCCCAGCATTGTGGGGCACTGGCCACCACCGCTAAAGGGGCGATGACGGCGTTACCCTGGCTGCATCAGCTTACCGACCAGAAAGCCTGATTTAGCCGACTGATATCGCGTGTTTTGCGAGCCATCTCACATTCACTAAACCGGTTTAGCTTTTTTCATTGCGCAGGGAAATTACCCATGATTATGATTCGCGCCTAAACCGGTTTAGCAAAAAATTATGTGATGATAGCCTTTCCTCAGGGATGCAAAACAATGAAAAAAAGCATGCTCGCATTAGCCCTCTCAACCCTGCTCGTTGCTGTGCCGGCCCGGGCAGAACCGGGCCTCACCAGCATTGAAGCCCGGCTTGCTGCACTTGAACAACGTCTGCAGGCCGCAGAACAGCGCGCAAGCGCGGCCGAGACAAGGGCTGAAGCGGCTGAACAGCAGGTACAGCAGGTGGCTGCCCTACAGCAGCAGAAACCGGCCACAAACGTTGACGTTGCGCAGCGTCCCGCAGCACCGCAACAGACCTCGTCAGCCGATGAGGGGGGATTTGAGTTTCACGGTTACGCGCGTTCGGGTTTGCTGATGAACAGCTCGGCAGCGAAAACGCAGGGCGGACCGACGCTGACGCCTGCCGGTGAAACCGGTGGTCACGTTGGGCGTCTTGGTAACGAGCCTGATACCTATGTCGAACTGAATCTGGAGCATAAGCAGACGCTGACCAACGGTGCCACCACCCGTTTTAAAGCGATGCTGGCCGACGGGCAGCGTACCTACAACGACTGGACTGCTGACAGCAGCGATCTCAACCTGCGTCAGGCGTTTGTCGAAATCGGTCAGTTACCGACCTTCAACGGTGCCTTTAAGGAGAGTACCGTCTGGGCCGGCAAACGCTTTGATCGTGACAACTTCGATATTCACTGGATCGACTCCGATGTGGTGTTCCTCGCCGGTACCGGTGCCGGCTTTTACGACATCAAATGGGGCGATCAGGCGCGCAGTAACCTCTCGGTGTATGGACGTACCTTCGGTGATATCGAAAACAACGAAAACAGTGCGCAAAACTACATTCTGTCGCTCAATAACTTTGTCGGTCCGCTGCAGTTGATGGTCAGCGGCATGCGGGCAAAAGATAACGACGACCGCGAAGATATTGACGGGAATAAAATCAAAAGCGATGCGGCCAGCACCGGCGTACATGCATTGCTCGGGCTGCATAACGACAGCTTTTATGGCCTGACCGGGGGGACGTCAAAAACGGCGCTACTGTATGGTCACGGGCTGGGCGCAGAGGTGAAATCGATCGGTTCGGATGGCGCATTGTTGCCGCAGGCGGATACCTGGCGCCTCGCCAGCTATGGTATTACGCCGCTGGGCGGTGGCTGGCATATTGCCCCGGCGCTGCTTGCCCAGCACAGTCAGGATCGCTATGTCAAAGGGGACAGCTACGACTGGGCGACCGCTAACCTGCGGCTGATTCAGGCGATTACCCAAAATTTTGAGATGCAGTATGAAGGCTCTTATCAGTACATGGATTTGCGCCCGGAAGGGTACAACAACCGCAATGCCGTCAGTGGCAGCTTCACCAAACTCACCGTCGCGCCAACCCTGAAAGCAGGAGACGTTGGCGACTTCCTGAAACGTCCGGAAATCCGATTGTTTGCCAGCTGGATGAACTGGGATCACCGGCTGGATAACTATGCCAGTGACGATGCCTTTGGCAGTAAGGGCTTTGAGGCCGGAGGTGAATGGAACTTTGGCGTTCAGATGGAAACCTGGTTCTGACCAGGCAGCCCCGGCCCGCAGAGCCGGGGCAACCGCAACGATAAGAACAACACCAGAAGACAGAGGTTAATATGGATTATGCAAAAATTTCCCGCGCGCTACTGCCTTTGCTGGGCGGCAGGGAGAATATCGCCAGTGCCGCACACTGCGCTACGCGCCTGCGGCTGGTACTGGCGGACGACAGTAAAGCAGACACCGCGGCGATTGGCCGCATCGAGGGCGTGAAAGGCTGCTTCCGCAATGCCGGGCAGTTGCAGGTTATTTTTGGCACCGGCGTGGTCAACAAGGTCTATGCCGCGTTTATCAGCGAGGCGGGGATCAGCGAATCAAGCAAGTCTGAAGCGGCGGATATCGCTGCGCGCAAGCTGAACCCGTTCCAGCGTATCGCCCGTCTGTTATCGAATATCTTTGTGCCGATTATCCCGGCCATTGTGGCGTCCGGCCTGCTGATGGGGCTGCTCGGCATGGTCAAAACTTACGGCTGGGTCAATCCCGATAACGCACTCTACATCATGCTGGATATGTGCAGTTCAGCCGCCTTTATTATCCTGCCGATCCTGATTGGTTTTACCGCCGCCCGCGAGTTTGGCGGCAACCCGTTTCTTGGCGCGACACTTGGCGGCATTCTGACTCACCCGGCGCTGACCAACGCCTGGGGCGTGGCGGCGGGCTTCCATACCATGAACTTTTTCGGCATCGAAGTGGCGATGATTGGCTACCAGGGCACGGTGTTTCCGGTGCTGCTGGCGGTGTGGTTTATGAGCATGCTCGAAAAGCAGCTGCGCCGGATTATTCCCGATGCGCTGGATTTGATCCTGACGCCGTTCCTGACCGTCATTATCTCTGGCTTTATCGCGCTGCTGATTATCGGACCCGCCGGGCGTATGCTGGGTGACGGCATCTCCTTTGTGCTCAGTACCCTGATCGCCCACGCGGGCTGGCTGGCGGGGCTGGTGTTTGGCGGGCTCTATTCGGTGATTGTGATTACCGGGGTACACCACAGTTTCCACGCGATTGAAGCAGGACTGCTGGGAAACCCCGCTATTGGCGTTAACTTCCTGCTGCCAATCTGGGCGATGGCGAACGTTGCGCAGGGTGGTGCCTGTCTGGCAGTCTGGTTCAAAACCAAAGATGCGAAGATAAAAGCCATTACGCTGCCTTCCGCCTTCTCGGCGCTGCTGGGGATCACGGAAGCGGCAATCTTTGGTATTAACCTGCGCTTCATGAAACCCTTTATTGCTGGTTTGATCGGCGGCGCGTTGGGGGGAGCCTGGGTGGTTTCAGTGCATGTCTCTATGACGGCCGTCGGGCTGACGGGTCTGCCCGGCATGGCTATCGTCAAAGCTGGCTCACTGCTCAACTACGGCATCGGTATGGCGATCGCATTCACCACGGCGTTCGTAATCGCTTATCTGCTCAAGTACAAAACGGATTCTGAATGATGGCCTCATCGACACTTTTGCCGGCGATTCTGCAGTCGGTGATGCAGAAGATGCCTGCTGCACTTGGCGACAGCTATTATCCCGGCTGGCATCTGGCACCGGTTACCGGACTGCTTAATGATCCCAATGGATTTATTCATTTTGATGGTCACTATCATCTGTTTTATCAGTGGAATGCGCTGGGGTGCGAGCATAGACATAAATGCTGGGGACACTGGCGCTCTGCCGATCTGCTGCACTGGCAGCATCAGCCGATTGCGCTGATGCCCGATGAAGAATATGACCGCAGTGGCTGTTACTCGGGCAGTGCGGTCGATGACGATGGCGTACTGACGCTACTCTACACCGGCAACGTGAAATTTGACGACGGCGGGCGCACGGCGTGGCAGTGTCTGGCACAGCAAAACAGCGCTGGCGGGTTTGATAAGCTCGGGCCGGTTATGGCACTGCCGGAGGGCTACACCGGACATGTCCGCGATCCCAAAGTCTGGCGACAGGGCAACCACTGGTACATGGTATTGGGTGCTCAGGATCGGCAACTGCAGGGCAAAGTGCTGCTGCTGCGGGCGGAAAATCTGCGGCAGTGGCATCTCCTCGGTGAGATAGCGGGCAGCGGGCTGGGTGGCCTCGGGGAAGCGGGCTACATGTGGGAATGCCCGGACATGTTTACCCTCGGTAACACCACCTACCTGATCTGCTGTCCGCAGGGCGTGGCGCGCGAGGAAAAACGTTTTCTGAACAGTCACCCCAGTGCCTGGCTGAGCGGTACGCTCGATGAAGAGACGCCGGCCTATCGCCACGGCCCGCTGCACGAAATGGATGCCGGTTTCGAATTTTACGCGCCACAGACCACGCTGACCGCTGATGGCCGCCGATTGCTGGTGGGCTGGATGGGCACGCCCGACGGGGAAGAGATGGCACAACCCACCATTGCGCATCACTGGATCCACCAGATGACCTGCCTGCGTGAACTGAGTAGCCGGAATGGCCGGCTCTGTCAGCAACCGATCGCCGAACTGCAGGCGCTGCGTGAGGACGGGCAGGTTTATCAGGGCCGCGCCGATGAGGCGCCGCCGATCGCAGCGCAGCGGCTGGAACTGCGACTGGAAAGTGAGGGCGACATTGAACTCAATTTTGCCGATACGCTGATCCTGACATGGCAGCAGCATGAGCTACGCCTGGCCCGGCGCAGTCTGGTCACAGGGGAATGGCACTACCGCTACTGGACAGGTACAGCCAGCCGGTTACAGATCCTGTGTGACCACTCCAGCGTTGAGATTTTCATCAATGATGGGGAAGGGGTGATGAGCAGCCGTTATTTTCCGACCCAGCCGGCGACGTTAACCCTGCGTGGCCGCGCAGAACTGCAGGCACACTACTGGTCGTTACGTCGCTGCATGGTAGAATAAACGCTTGTTTCCTTAGACGATGCCTTGCCGTGAGAAAAACAAAACGCGTTACCATCAGTGACATTGCCGCGCTGGCGGGGGTGAGTAAAGCCACCGCCAGCCTGGTGCTCAACGGCCGCGGGGAAGAACTGCGGGTCGCGAAGGAGACGCGTGAACGGGTGCTGGCGCTGGCCAGGCAGCATCACTATCAGCCGAGTATCCATGCCCGGATGCTGCACGATGCCCGCAGCCATACGCTGGGGCTGGTGGTACCGGAAATCACCAACCACGGCTTTGCCGCCTTTTCGCACGCGCTGGAGAATCTGTGCCGCGCCGCGGGTCTCCAGCTGCTGATCGCCTGCACCGATGAAAACGCCGTGCAGGAGAGGGCGGTGGTGAATAACCTGGTCTCGCGTCAGGTGGATGGGCTCATCGTCGCATCCAGCATGTTAAGTGACAGTGATTACGTTGCGCTCAGCGAGCAATTGCCGGTGTTGCTGTTTGACCGCCATATCAGCGACACCGGCCTGCCCTGGGTGATCACCGACGCCATCACGCCCACCGCCGATCTGGTTGAAAGGCTGGCGCACGCCAGCCCGGATGAGATCTACTTTCTTGGCGGACAGCCCGATCTGTCACCGACCCGGGACCGCCTGACGGGGTTCAGGCAGGGACTGTCGCGCGCCGGTGTCACGCCGCGTCCGGAGTGGATTATTCAGGGTAACTATCATCCGGGCAGCGGCTATGAGATGTTTGCCGCGCTGTGCGAGCGGCTGGGAAGACCACCGAAAGCGCTTTTTACCGCCGCCTGCGGCCTGCTTGAGGGCGTCCTGCGCTATATGAGTGAGCACCGGTTGCTGACCAGCGAGATCCGCATTGCCAGTTTTGATGACCACTATCTCTATGATTCCCTCTCCATCCCTATCGACACGGTCGAGCAAAACGTGCCGCAGCTGGCGCAGGCCTGTTTTTCGATCCTGACCACCCTGATTCGCGGTGACGATCCGGCCAGCAGCCAGCTGGTTCTGCCAGCGACGCTTCGCCTGCGCTGTTAACTGCCGCCGGATATGAGAACCGACGAGCCGCATCCGCCAGCTTACTTCAGCATGACATTAATGGCTGCGCTCGATGCCGGAAAGGGATGCCAGCAGGCTATTTTTATCGGCTTCGCTCAGGTTAGGCGCTGTGAGTTGCGAGGCCAGCCAGGCCCGTTCGGCATGTGGAAAGCCGCCGGCCTTCAGCTGCTGACTGATAGCGTTCAGCAGTTGGGTATCCAGCCGTTGTATCTGTTGCCGGGTATCAGCCAGATCCCTGGCGGGCACACCGTTATCGGGTACTGATAGCCAGTCAGCCCGATAACGGTACTGAATTGCTTTGCTGGCATTCATCAGAGCATGGACGAACGGCTCGACGGAGCGGGGTTCCAGACCGGCTTGCCGGGCATGATCGAGCATGCTTTGCATCACCTGCTCTTCCCGCGGCAGATCCTCGATCGGCAGATGCTGCTGTGCCTTATAGCCAGCCACCTCTTTCATCACCTGCATACGTTCATTTAGCGCAGTGGAGAGCGTCCCGAGCGCGACAGAAGAGACCGATCCCGCAAAGACGTTACTGCAGACAAACAGTGAGGAAAAAAGAATCGTCGTAAAGTGCGTCATTTACCCGCTCCGTTAAGGAAAAGTGGCACTAATTTAGGCATGAAAATTTCGCCAGAAGTAATTATTTTGTTTTCAAAGTATGAATTGCAAGCGATGTCAGTGCTGTGCTGCCAGGTGATTCATTCTGATGGGTTTTTGGCGTTTTTCCGGTCACACAACCTTCATGTTGCTGTGTCAGGCTGACAGGTTGACTCCGCGGCGACCGGATCATTTTATCAGCCTGCCACATGGCCGCTCATGAGTTGACCCGACGAAGGTGGAGAGGAGAGGGAGAAGGTGTTGTTCTGGCGCGACGGCATCCTGGAGTCAGGCCGGGATCATGTCCGGTGATTGCACAACCTGATGTTGCCATCCGGGTCGGACCCGGTAGCCTCAGACTGCCCGCGATGTGCTGAGGATGAAGACTGCGCCGCCAGTCCAGGCGGCGCAACCTGTCAGGGAACGAAGACCGCGCGGACGCAACCCTCTTCTTTATGTTTGAACATCTCATAACCCCGCGGTGCCTCTTCCAGCGGGAAGCGATGCGTGGCCATAAAGGCCGGGTTCAGTTCATTCTTTGCCACATGCTCCAGCAGACGATGCATATAGCGCTGACCATGCTGCTGAGCCGTGCGGATGGTCAGGCTCTTGTTGATCATCAGCCCTAGCGGAAATTTATCCATTACGCCATACACGCCGAGAATGGCAATGTTGCCGCCCTTACGGCAGGCATACAACGCCTGACGCAGCGCCGCGCCGACATCGGTTTCGAGATGCAGCATCTGTTTGGTTTTATCGTAAACCTGGCTTAATCCTTCGCCGCGCGCTTCCATGCCGACAGCATCAATACAGCTGTCCGGACCCCGTCCACCGGTGAGTTCCAGCAGCGCTTCGTTGATGTCCACCTGGGTGTAATCCAGCGTTATGCTGCCTGCGTAATCGCGCGCCATTGCCAGTCGCTCCGGATAACGATCGATCCCAATCACCTGATGAGCGCCCATCAGCCACGCACTTTGCTGCGCCATCAGACCGACACCGCCACAGCCCCAGACCACCACCGTGTCACCCGGATGGATATTACAGAAATCAGCGCCCATATACCCGGTCGGGGCAGCATCGGACAGAAACAGCGCCTGCTCATCGGTTACACCTTCGGGTATGACGAAGCAGTCATTATCGGCAAACGGCACGCGGACATATTCAGCATGAGATCCGGCGTAGCCGCCAAACGCGTGGCTGTAAGCGTAGATGCCGCCGGTAGCATGACCGAGCACGGTTTCACCTTTCTCCCACTGCGGATTGGTGTTGTCACAGCAGGATGGCAACTGATGCTGGCAATACCAGCAGGAACCACAGGAGATGAATGAGGGCACCACCACGCGATCGCCACGGCGAATATTTTTTACCGCGCTGCCGACTTCAACCACTTCACCCATGAACTCATGACCGAGGATGTCGCCTTCGCGCATACTCGGTATCAGTCCGTCAATGACGTGCAGATCGGAGCCGCAGGTGGTGGTCAGTCTGACACGAACAATCGCATCATGAGGGTTTAGCAGGCCGGGATCGGCCACGGTTTCGACGCTTAAATCGTTGACGCCATTCCAGCATAGTGCGCGCATTTATTCCTCCTTATCCTGACGTTCGGCGTGGCGACCCGCAGGCTGGCCTTCCAGCGTCGGAATTTCTCCGGTTTCGGCCAGGCATTTGAAGCGATGCAGCGCTTTGCTGGCCACTTCTTTGGGCAATAGGTCAAAAACTTTGGTTACTTTTTTACCCAGCGCGCCACCGGGTGGAATAAAACGCAGCGTCAGCGCCAGTTCTGTTCCCCATTCACCGGGTGCCGGGCGCAGCAGCAGTTCGCCCTCGTTAGGAATATCAGCGCCCTCCAGCGAACGCCAGGCGATGATTTCACCAGGCTGGGCTTCGACAATCCGGCTTTCCCACGCATAGTGTTTGCCCAGTGGGCCGTCAATCTGCCAGTGCGCGTCGCTTTTATTCACCGGGGTAACCCTGGCAAAGTGGCTCATGATGCGCGGCAGGGTGTCAGGCTCAAGCCACAGGGCAAAAAGCTCGGTTGCGGGTCGCCCTACGGTGATCCAGCGCCGCAGCGTCAGCGCATTGTCGCTGGGGGTTGTTTGAGATTTTTTGGCCAAAGGGTCCTCCGATAGCAGGCTCATTCGAACGGAAATCACTGAAATGAGTTAAGAACAGCCTGTGAAATTTTGCGAGCGAAGCCGTGACGCTGCGGTGCTGCCCTCACTGACGCATTTTCTGCGCCAGACACCGCGTCAGTCGCGCAGGAAAACCCCCTTCCGGCGAGCAGGATTATGTATAATGCCCGCTGCAAAGAGGCATCTGTTTTAGCAGCAAATAGAGGTGGATATGTCTGCATCTGAAACTTCTACCGGTGGTAAAAGTGTGGTTGAGTTGGTGCTGAGTTTAGAGAGTCAGGTGGCAAGCTGCCCGACAGTAAACTGGCACAAAGGCCTGAAAGGCAAAACCAAAATAGCGCTGGAAAAAATTAATCGCGCATTCGACGCAAAGCGCATCAGCGCAGAAGAGAGTCTGAGCCTGAAACAGCGGGTCTACAGCGTTCAGGATAAATTAATCGAGCTGGCATTGTGGTAATTCGCTACTTTCCGTCCTCGTCAGACAGGATCTGCTGGCCCGCTTGTAAATCGTCAGGTGTGAAAAAGTGATATTTCAGCACGCAGCGTCGCTGTGCTTTTTCCGCACTTCTCAGTGACGGCGCATTGCCAGGCAGTATCGCACCTGACAGCAGCGCGGTGTCGCCGTAGCGGTGATAAAGCTGGCGCAGCAACAGCTGCTGAGCATGGGCTGCCAGCCCCTGGCCGCGATAGGCTGGCGAAATAACTTCATCCAGAATCTGAAACCCCTCAATAAAACCCACGCGGCGCTTCGCGCAAATAATCAGCCCCACCTGCACGCCCCGGTAGATAATCAGAAAGACGTTGCCCTGAGCAATATCCTCAGCCAGTTCCCGCTTATCCGTGGCCAGCAACTGATGTCTGATAGCGGGCAGGGCGCGCCAGCTGGCGCGATAGGCACGATTAATCATGGTGAGGCAGCGCGGATAATCCTTCCGCGTGGCAGGCAGCAGCGAAACATCAGGTCGGGTGATACCCGAAAGCGAATCCGGATGACTCAGGAAAATCAGCTGATCGGGTATACCAATCGTGAGGTGGTCGGCGGGCAGTAAAACCCGAAGATAATGCGGGTGCAGCGGCTGCCAGGCCTGCATGATGGCGCAGGCAATTTGATGATTTATCGGCCCGTCCAGCGCGACGATATCGATAAACGGCTGGTCCGGATCGCCGCCGAGATAGCGCGGTCCGGTGAGATAACGCTGACCGTCAATATGGAGTTCACGTTGCAGGAAATAGCGCTGTGGCAGTCCGGTTTCACGCCAGGGAAAGGCGGCAGAGAAACGGGCATCACGGCACCATGCCTGCTGCTGCGTCAGCCACTCAATCAGCCAGCCCCTGAGCCGGTGCGGTGAAACCGGCAGGCTCTGGTAGCGCGACACCATATAATCCAGCATACGAATCCCACCTTATTGCCTGCATCAGGTCCGGCACAGCGGAGAGCGAACGGCTCAGCGTCGGGTCTGGTACTCCTCTTTCAGCAGGCCAAATAGCCAGTCATCCTGCCATTTACCAGCCAGAAAAAAGTTCTGTCGTAAGGTTCCTTCCTGCTCGAAGCCGGCCTGGATGAGCGCCTTCCGTGAGGCGATATTGCCTGCGGTGACGGTTGCCACCAGCTTGCGGTAACCCTGCTGATCAAAGCAATACCGCATTACCGCGTCCAGCGATTCACGACCATACCCTTTGCCGTGAAAGTCAGCGGCGAGAATAAAACCAAACTCCGCAATGCCGTTTCCCCGATCGATAAATCCGCTGAACCCAGTCGGCAAACCGGAGGTTTTTTCCTCCATCACCAGGCAAAGCCAGTGGTCACAGCCTTTATGCCAGGCGGGTAAGCGAACGTCAAACGAATGGGTTCTGATCTCTTCAGCAGAACGCGGGTCGGAGATGTATCTCATTACGGATTCATCCTGACTGACCGCCAGATAGAACGGCCAGTCCTGCCGATTCAACGGCCGGTAATTCAGCCGGGCGGACGTGATCTCATCAGGTTGCATCGTGCCACTCCTTGCAGGCTGATATCAGGGCGAAGGTGCCTGCCAGAAAGCTAACACAGCCGCCGGATAAGCGGGAGTCAAACTCGCCAGGCTGATGCGCTGTCAGGATATCACGCAGTGGTATCGTTTCCATTGTTGACGGCTTTCAGGCGTTATCCGTTTAAGAAATCAGCGTTTAAACTTTTTCAGTTGGCTGAATATAAAATTAAGTCACTGATAATAAAGTTTAATCAGGAGTTTTTTTACACTCTGCCACGAAAATACAATGTAAATGACATGTGATAGCGTTTACACTAGCGCTGAAGTTTCTTTACATTTCCTCTTTTTCACCAAGGTTAATGACATGTCACGGGTATCCCGAACACTCAATTTGTTAACGCTGCTGTTTTCAGTCGCCTGCTCTGCCTGGCTGCTGATCGGTGGCGTCTGGTTGCTATCGCTGGGCGGTAGCGCGTATTACCTGATCAGCGGCCTGGCGATGGCAGGCTTTAGCCTGCTGTTGTGGCGCAGAAAACGCAGCGCGCTCTATCTCTATGCCGCGATTCTGATCGCCAGTGCGCTGTGGGCGTGGCAGGAAGCGGGCAGCGACTACTGGACGCTGGTTCCGCGACTCGACGTCTGGGTGCTGCTGGGGATCTGGCTCATTTTGCCTTTCAGCTACCGCCAGTTTGGCCTGGCAGACAAAAAACCATTGGCGGCGATGCTGATTGCCTTACTGGCTAACGGGGCGCTGCTGGCAGGATCGTCATTGCACGATCCGCAGGAGATAAACGGTGAATTACCGCTGACCGATCGCGCACCCGCCGCCTCATCGGTGCCGGCGGAAGACTGGACCGCCTATGGCCGCACGCAGGAAGGTGTGCGTTACTCGCCGCTGAAGCAGATCAATGAGCATAACGTGCAGAACCTGCAGGTGGCCTGGCAATATCACACCGGCGATGTCAAAACCGCTAACGATCCGGGTGAAATTACCAATGAAGTGACGCCGCTGAAGGCGGGCAACATGCTTTATCTCTGCACGCCACACCAGATTCTGCTGGCGCTGGACGCGGTGAGCGGCAAAGAGAAATGGCGCTTTGATCCGAAGCTCAAATCCGATCCGTCATTCCAGCACATCACCTGTCGTGGCGTGTCCTACCACGAAATGCCGGCGGCACAGCAGAACAGCGGCTCACAGCCGGCTCACTGCGCGCGTCGTATCTTCCTGCCGGTGGATGATGGCCGTCTGATTGCACTGGATGCCGCCTCGGGTGAGCGTTGCGAGAACTTTGCCAGCCACGGCGAACTGAATCTGCAACATCAGCAGCCCAATGCCTATCCGGGCGGTTATGAGCCGACGTCACCGCCGATTGTCACCGACAAAGTGGTGATTGTGGCGGGCTCGGTCACCGATAATCTGTCAACCCGCGAGCCGTCTGGCGTGATCCGCGGTTTCGATATCGACAGCGGTAAGCTGGTGTGGGCGTTTGACCCGGGCGCGAAAGATCCCAATGCGCTGCCGGCAGAAGGGGAAACCTTCAGCGCCAACTCACCTAACTCCTGGGCACCGGCAGCGTATGACGCTCAGCGTGACATCATCTATCTGCCGATGGGCGTCTCGACGCCGGATATCTGGGGCGGTCATCGCACCCCGGAGCAGGAGCGTTATGCCAGCGGACTGCTGGCGCTGCACGCCTCCACCGGTAAGCTCGCCTGGTTCTATCAGACCGTGCATCACGATCTGTGGGACATGGATTTGCCATCCCAGCCGACCCTGGCGGACATCACGGATAACAGTGGCAAGCGCGTTCCGGTGGTCTATGTTCCGGCTAAAACCGGCAACATTTTTGTTCTGAATCGTGAAACCGGTCAGCCGGTGGTGCCTGCACCAGAAACCCCGGTACCGCAGGGACCGGCGAAAGGCGATCATCTCAACCCGACCCAGCCTTTCTCGCAACTCACTTTCCGGCCGAAGCAGAACCTGCAGGGCAAGGATATGTGGGGCGCAACGATGTTTGATCAGCTGGCGTGCCGCGTAATGTTCCATCGCCTGCGATATGAAGGACCGTTTACGCCGCCTTCAGAGCAGGGCACGCTGGTATTCCCGGGTGATTTCGGCATGTTCGAGTGGGGCGGGATTGCGGTTGATACCGACCGTCAGATCGCAATTGCGAATCCGATGGCGATGCCATTTATCTCCCGCCTGGTCCCGCGCGGACCGGGCAATCCGATTGAGCCTGGCGCGGCGGGCGCGGCAGGTTCCGGTTCCGAAGCCGGTGTTCAGCATATGTATGGCGTGCCGTATGGCGTTGAGCTGAATCCGTTCCTGTCGCCGTTGGGTCTGCCGTGCCTGCAGCCGTCGTGGGGCTTCGTCTCGGCGATCAATCTGCAGAATCATCAGATTGTCTGGAAGAAACGCATTGGTACGGTACGCGACAGTGCGCCGGTTCCGCTGCCGTTTAAAATGGGCGTGCCGATGCTAGGCGGTCCGGTAACGACTGCGGGCAATGTCTTCTTTGTTGCCGGTACGCTGGATAACTATCTGCGCGCCTACAGCGTGCGTGACGGTAAACTGCTGTGGCAGGCCCGACTGCCGGCGGGTGGTCAGGCGACGCCGATGACCTATGCGGTTAACGGTAAGCAATACGTGGTGATTATGGCGGGCGGACACGGCTCGTTTGGCACCAAAATGGGCGATACGCTGATCGCTTATGCGCTGCCGTAATCCCGGTTAATCTGTGACATCACGCCCCCGCCGGTCTGCCCGGTGGGGGCTTTTTTTTACTGAGATCGCGGGGCTGTCAGGCCAGGTCTCTGCTTCCTTGCTACGCTTGAGCCGCCCCCCTTGTGATTAAGAGAGCAAAACGCATGGATCTGAAACAGATTGACGCTGCGGCCTGGCGCACGCTGGGCGAGGCTGCTGGCGATCCCCAGGCGGAATTTCGCTATATGACCCTCTGTACCGTTGATGCCGCCCGTCGGCCGCAGGCGCGCACGCTGGTGTTGCGTCAGGTCGATAGCGTCATGCGGACCCTGACCTTTCATACCGACGTACGCAGTCCCAAGTGGCAGGAGATGATGGCGAATCCGCAGGTAACGGTACTGGGATATGCCCTGCAGACCCGGCAGCAGTTGCGCCTGCAGGGACGGGTTGAACTCTATGCGCATGAGAGCGATATCGCCCTTGCCGCGTGGTCGCGGTTACCGGCGCACTCCCGCCAAACCTACCGCGGCGGGCCGCCCGGCGAAGAGACAGAGAGTGAGCCGCAGGCAGCTCCGCCCGCCATCACTGACGAAGCGGGCAGGCCGCATTTTGGCGTGGTGGTGATGCGCGTCAGCGAACTGGACTGGGTTCAGCTACAACGGGACAACAATCAGCGGGCGCTGCTGACCTATTCGACAGACGGCACATTAGCCAGTGGCCAGCGCATTGCACCCTGAGCGTCGGCGTCCGATCCCGGTCTACACTCACTGAACACGCTCTTTCAAACGACGAGGTCAACGTGGGTTCAGTAAACAATCGGGGCCAGTCCCCTTTTATTGACGGTTTTCAGCTACAGGATGTCACGCTGGATAATGGCATAACGCTGCGGGTCGCCACGGGCGGCAGCGGGCCGGTGCTGGTGATGCTGCACGGCCATCCGCAGAATCACCTCTGCTGGCATAAGGTCGCGCCGGTGCTGGCACAGCATTACACCGTCGTCCTGCCCGATCTGCGCGGCTATGGCGACAGCGATAAACCGGCCAGCGATGCGCAGCACCGACCCTATTCGAAACGGGCGATGGCGCAGGATATCGCGCTGCTGATGACCACGCTGGGCCATCACTATTTTGCCTTTGTCGGACACGACCGTGGCGCCAGGGTAGGGCACCGGCTGGCGCTCGATTATCCGGATCGCGTCAGCGCCTGTACCTTTATCGATATTGCCCCCACAGCCACCATGTACCAGCGCACCGACCGCGAGTTCGCGACCCGTTATTTCTGGTGGTTTTTCCTGATCCAGCCTGCGCCGTTACCGGAAACGCTGATCGGATCAAACACCGAATTCTTTCTGCGGCAGCATATCCGGGCGCAGCTCAAGGTCGCCGATGCCACGCCCGAAGCGATCCTGAACGATTATCTGCGCTGTTATCAGCATCCCGCGATGGTACACGCGGTGTGTGAGGATTATCGCGCCAGCGCGACCATTGATTTAGACGATGATGCTGCCAGCGAAGGGCAACGGATACGCTGTCCGATGCTGCTGTTATGGGGCGAGCAGGGTACGGTCGGCCAGCTTTACAATGTGCTGCAGACCTGGGCTGACAAAGCCACCCATGTGGAGGGACGGGCGTTGCCCTGTGGCCATTCGCCGCAGGAAGAGGTGCCGTCCGCGTTCCTCTCTGAATTACAGCCTTTCCTGACCGCCGCCGGACAGCATCGACCGGCTTGAGCCACAGCCCTGGCAGCCGGGGCATCCCGTTAATAATGTCATATTCACTGCCAGCCGCTGCGCTGGCGATTTTTTATCTGCCGTATCGCTTGCCGTATTTTAGCGCCACGTTATCCTCATATTTCCATCTTTTTACGCTATTTCCTATCTTTTAGCTTCGCTTGTGCCAGGCTTTAAATTCCCATGAAGCAGTCACTTATGCTGCAGCTCAGGGAAAGTAACCCTTATTTCTCTGCGCGCTTATTCCAGCAACACGTTCTCAGGACGACGGGCAGGTTAACCATGAACAATCGACCGCCTGAAAAACCGGGGGCAGGGGAAAACGATCAGCGACTCAGGCTGGCGGAAGAGAAACTTGAGGTCTCGAAGCAACAGGTCAGTGACGGTCATGTCAGGGTTACCCGGCGGGTAATCGAGCATGAAGAAAAAATTGCCCTGATGCTCAGGCAGCAGACCGCTGAAATAGAGCGAGTCCCTAAATCGGAACGGCTGACGACGATGCCGGAAATCCGCGAAGAAAACGGCGTGATCATCATCCCTGTGGTTGAAGAGGAAGTTGAGATTATCCGTCGGCTAGTGCTGAAAGAGGAGCTGCATATCCGCAAGGTGATCAGCCAGGTTCCGCTGGAACAGGTCGTCACCCTGAAAAAACAGCACGCTCAGATAGACAGACATCAGAACCCAAAACAGGCTGAATCCATCACCGAGGAGAAAACCATGGCGCGTGAAACAATCGTAACAATGTTCAGTAATGTCACACTGGCAGAAGGCGCAAAACGCAACCTGATTAAAGCGGGTTTCCTGGACGATGATATTGATATCCTTTCCGGAGAACGCCTGCGCACTGAAGGGCAGGAAGCGCGTCATCCGGGCTTCTGGCAGCGTCTGTTTGGCAATACGCTGGAAGAGGATCAGGCTGAAGTGTATGAAGACGCGATGCGGACCGGCGGTGTGGTGCTGACGCTTCGCGCGGATGAAGATCAGCTGCCGCGGGCGCTGGGCATTCTCGATGCACATGAAGAACTGACCGAACGCAGCGCCGCCTTGCCAGAGGATTATGCCGCCGATGATGGCCTGAGCAGTGCGCCAGGTGCATCACTGAATCAACCGGCGTCGGGCAGCGATCTCAGCGGCAATCAGCCATACAGCGCGAGCGTGCGTCCATCCCTGACCGGTGATGAAAGTGAAGAGGATGTGCTGCGTCTGGCCGAAGAGCGGCTGGAAGTCGGTAAACGACTGGTCAGCGAAGGCTCCACCCGGGTGCGTCGCTACACGGTCACCGATCAGGTCTCTGAAAATGTGTCGTTGCGTGAGCAGCATGCGGAGATTTTCCGCCGTCCGCTGAGCGAAACCGGCGCACCGGATCAGGTCGACTGGTCGGAAAAAACCATTGAGGTTGAAGAGACTCACGAACAACCGGTGGTCAACAAGACGGCGCAAATCATTGAGGAAGTGGTACTGCGTAAAGAGCAGAGCGATCGGGTTGAAACCATCAACGATTCGGTACGTCGCCAGGAAGTGGATATTGATCGTGCCAGCACGGATAACGTCGCCAGTAACCGCAGTGCGACCGATCCGCTGCTCGACGCCACCCAGCAGGCCCGCACCGATCACGACAGCCCGGCAGTGACGCCGGGTGGGCTGTCCGGCCGCGATCCGGCGCATCACGAAGGTGTGATGGATAAAGCGGGCGATAAAATTGCTGAAGCCAAAGAGAAGGTTGAAGACAAATTTAAAAAGCCGTAAGCCGCAGCTTTACCCGGCTCGTCATACTGCCCGTATCCGCCGATACGGGCCTTTTTTATCCTCAGCGCAGCGGGGCGTTAACCCGCAACGCGTCCAGTTCGCGCGCATCGTGGCTGCAAAAAAAGGTAATTTCGCCGCCATGCTGGCAGGAAAGCTCACGCAGTCGCTGCTGATTGTGCCGCCGTGCCGCATTATCCATCGCCATCATCCACTGATAAAAGCGCAGCCCCGGCGTACAGTGCCGCGCTGGCTGACGCATCTCACCGCGATAGAACCAGGCATCACCGCCGTGCAGCAGCCAGCCATCGGGCTGCTGAATCGCGATACCGGCATGACCTGGCGTGTGTCCCGCCAGCGGCACCAGCAAAATCTCCGTCGGCAGATCACGCAATCCCTGCACCGCCTCAAAGCCAAACCACCTCTCTCCCTGCGGCTGATAGGTCTGCCAGTTGCTGACGCCGCCCCATTGTCCGGGACGGTAGCGTTCACGCGACAGCCAGCTATGACGCTGATGGGCAGTATCAACTTCCTGCTTTAGCAGATGAATGCGCGCCTGCGGGAAATCGGTTAAGCCACCCGCGTGGTCAAAATCGAGATGGGTCAGAATGATGTGACGCACATCCTCAGCCTGAAAACCCAGCGCGGTTATCTGGGCCAGCGCGGTCAGCTCATCGCGGCGCTGAATGTTGTTCAGGACGCGGAAAAAGCCGGACAAGCGGCTGCCGGGCGCGCGCATATCCTGACGGCCAAACCCGGTATCAACCAGCACCAGCCCGTCGCGGTCGGTCTCAATCAGCAGACAGTGGCACACCAGCTGGGCGGTCAGGCCTTTGCTGAAGCCGTCATAGAGCGCGCCACCCAGCGGACACATACAGCCACAGTTGAGATGGTGAATTTTCATCAGGCCTCCATAGGGTTATTGCACAGGATAGGACGCGTCGCTGCCAGCCTGGCGAGTGGCGCGTCACTCTGGCTATAGAGTGTAGAAAGGGTTAGCGCAGTAGGCGGAGCGGTGCAGCGGATAACCGGGCAAAATTGCCGGTTATCCGCCAGAAAGCAGCGATTTAACGGTGGAACAGTGGGAATGCGCCGGTGAGCAGACCGCCAGCCATCAGCACCAGACTGATCAGAATCCCCCACTTAATCGCAAAGCGCTGATGATCGCCGATATCGACTTTTGCCAGCCCGACCAGCAGATAAACCGACGGCACCAGCGGACTGAGCAGGTGGAACGGCTGACCAACAATCGACGCGCGGGCGATCTCCTCGGCTGAGATACCGTAACTGGCGGCGGTCTGGGCGATAACCGGCAGAATGCCGAAGTAAAACGCATCATTGGACATAAAGAAGGTGAACGGCAAACTGACCAGCGCGGTGAACACCGCCAGATAAGGCCCGAAGCTGTGCGGGATCACCGCCAGCAGGCTCTTCGCCATCGCATCGACCATGCCGGTTCCGGAGAGAATACCGGTGAACACGCCGGCAGCAAAAATCAGCGAGGTCACGGCCAGCACGTTACCGGCATGGGCGCCAATGCGGGCTTTCTGCTCTTCCAGCGACGGATAGTTGAGCATCACCGCAACCGCAAAAGCCAGCATGAACAGGATCTGAATCGGCATCAGCCCAATCACCAGCAACACCAGCAGTAAGGTGGTCAGAATGAAGTTCGGCCAGAACATTTTCGGACGGCGATTGGCGGCGCACTCTTCAGCATCACCGAGTCCCAGTTCGATATTATCAAGGTGATGATCCTTCAGAGTCATCACGCCCAAACGCTTACGTTCACGCAGGCCAAACAGCACCGCCATCCCCACCAGGCTCATGCAGGCCATCAGCATGGCGGGCAGCATCGGAATGAAAATGTCCAGCGCATCAATGCGCAGCGCTGCTGCCGCACGTGCCGTCGGCCCGCCCCACGGCGAAAGGTTCATAATGCCGCTGGCCAGATTAACCAGACAGGTCATGGCCAGCACGTTCATGCCAAGACGCTGATAAAGCGGTAAGAAGGCAGCGATAGCGATCATGTAGGTGGTGGAACTGTCGCCATCCAGTGAGACCAGCAGGGTCAGCACGGCGGTACCGACCAGCACCTTGAGCGGATCGCCGCGTACGATTTTCAGGATAAAGCGTACCAGCGGATCGAACAGGCCAGCATCAATCATCAGTCCGAAATAGAGAATAGAGAAGGTGAGCATGACGCCGGTCGGGGCCAGCGTTTTAACGCCGTCCAGCATCATGGCGCCCAGGCCCTGATAAAAGCCGCCAATCAGGGCAAACAGCGTCGGGATCAGGATCAGCGCAATCAAGGCTGACATGCGTTTGGTCATGATCAGATACATGAAGCAAACAACCATGGAAAAACCCAGTATGGTCAGCAAATTAAAGGCCCTCGTCATGGCGTTAAAGTTATGAAACGGTGAAATAGTGCGACAAAAATTTAAGGTATACTTAGCGCGGTAATGATTAACCTGTTGTTTTAATTACCACTGTCTGTAAAGACGATAATAATCGCCCGTCAGGATTTAGCATTTATTTAACAAAAAAGAGTGATCCCGATCGTTTTTAAACGGCTGTTAAATGAAATTGTGTGATTGCGATCAACTGAGGCTGCCGGTTCACCCGGTTATCAGGGCCAGCAAAGGAAAGAGGTCGCGGAAGATGTCACTGCTAACGGAGAAGAGCTGTAGCCTGGCTGAGCCGGAAAGCTCAGCCAGAAAGGGAAGGATACGGGATTAACTGCCTAACAACTGCATGATTAATTCAGGCGTCTTATTCGCCATTTTCATCACGGCATTCTGGCCCTGTTGCAGTATCTGACTGCGCGCCAGCTGACTGGCTTCCTCTGCATAGTCCGCATCCTGAATGCGGCTGCGGGCGGACGCAGTATCCACGCCCTGCTGTGACAGCACCGCACGGTTAGATTCGTAACGGTTAATCTTCGCACCATAGGTTGACTGATAGCGGCTGATTTTTTCCAGCGCGCTGTCGAGCGCCTTCATGGTGTTGCTGATATCACCCTCAGTCAGAAGCGTGGTGTTATTCAGCCCCAGCGCTTTGGTATCTGACGGCGTGGCCGGAATATGATCTGACTGTATCGGCTGACCATAGTCGGCGCTGGTGATCACCTCTAACGGTTCGCTCTGATGTGGCGGCGTGGGCGGAATCGCTTTCGGCTCAGGCAGATTTCCCCAGGTCAGGTTACTGGTGAACGATCCATTACCCACCACCACCACGATCAAATCTTCGCTGACGGTATCGAGCGTAATGCGCTCCAGTCGGGTACCGGTGTTGGTGCCGTTGTTGAAGTCGCCACTGGCAATATCTTCATAGCGATCGCCGTCACCACTGTAGGTGATGTTCATCCCGTTGTAGCTGCCGCTGTTACTGCCTGCCAGCGACCAGCTCGCTCCGCCTTCCAGCAGCTGCGAACCGTCATAGGTTGCGCCACTGGCGAAGCCGTTGTTGCTGGTCAGCAGGCGAGACTGCGCGCTGGCGTCGTCGGTGATGCCTTTGCTCACCCAGGTATAATCGGGGGTGCTGCCGTCAATCGGGGTGCCGGCCAGGTGCTTACCGTCGCGGGTAAACAGCTGCAGGTCATCATCCTGACCCAGCGAGTCAATGGTGATGGTGATGGCGGTCGAGCCGGCCGGGATATAGGCCAGCGGGATCACCCCGGAGGTAAAGGAATAGCTCTGGCCCGCTACCGGAAATCGGCTGCTGATCGGCTGGACGTTGCCGAGCAACGCCGGCGGCAGGTCCGGATCGTTGGTGGCTAACGGGTATTTACCGAAAATTTCGGTGTGACTGGCGATGTCGTTAATGCCAGCCAGAATCTGCTGGTATTCACTGTTAAGGGTCTGGCGATCCACCTCCGACAGGGTACCGGTGGCGGCCTGAACCGAGAGCGTTTTCGCCCGGACCAGCTGGTCGACGATGCTGCTAAGGCCACCGCCTGCCGTCTGGGCATAGCTGATCGCATCGTTCAGGCCGCGCGCGACCACATTATCGGCACCGATATTGGCCGTCATCCGGTTGGCAATCGCCTGGCCTGCTGCATCGTCTTTAGCACTGTTAATCCGCATCCCTGATGATAAGCGTTCAATCGTTCTTCCCAGAACTGTGTCAGTGCTGTACCGCATTTTGTTCGTTAATGCGGCGGTTTCGTTATGGTTGATCGTTAACATAGTCGCTTCGAACAGGGAGTAGGGTCTGTGTTTTATCGGCATGATGATTAGCAGCTTTAACCTGCGACGGCGCATATTCTGGCTGTTATAGCGGCCGTATGGGCAAGTGGCTGAAGGGAGTGGGGTTTTTTGATAAAAAATATTAACGATTCAGCGAGCAGCAATCCCTGCTGCGCGTGGCGCAGCAGGGGATGGGAAGGAGCAATCAGTTAAACACCATACCGCCATCAATCAGTAACGCCTGTCCGGTCATATAATCGGAGTCGGGTCCGGCAAGGTAGGCGACACAGGCTGCCACATCTTCCGGCTCGGAGAGGCGTCCAAGGGTGATGCGTTTAGCAAATTCCTCCGTGCCGTAACCGGCCGGTTTTCCGGCCGCTTCAGAGATCTGACGGTCGATCTCTTCCCACATTGGCGTCCTGACAATGCCGGGGCAGAAAGCATTGACCGTGATACCGGCAGATGCCAGATCGCGCGCGGCGGTCTGGGTCAGGCCACGCACCGCAAACTTACTGGAGCTGTAGACGGCGAGTTCCGGGTTACCAACATGGCCGGCCTGTGAACAGGCGTTGATGATTTTGCCGCCGTGGCCTTCAGCAGCGAACGCCCTGATGGCGGCCTGCATACCCCAGATCACCCCTTTCACATTGACGTTGTAGACTTTATCTATCACCGCTTCGGTGATCTCGGCGATCGGCGTGGAGGGCGCGATGCCCGCATTATTGACGATAACATCGAAGCCGCCCAGCGTCTGGCGCGCCTCCTCAACGGCATGCATCACCTGATCACGCTGGGAGACATCGACTTTCAGCGCCAGCGCTTTGCCCCCAGGCTGAATGATCTTCTCTGCCACCTGGCGGGCCGTTTCAGGGTTGAAATCAGCCACGGCCACGGCAAAGCCGTCTCTGGCGAGGCGCAGGGCGATCGCTTCACCAATTCCCTGTCCCGCACCGGTAACAAATGCCACTCTGGTTTTCATCATCATATCCTTTCAGGTTGTAATTAAAGAAGCTGGCTCAGATGCAGCTGGCCCATCAGCAGGTGGTTGTCCGCATAATCGACCGGTACCGCCACCACGGCAGGTCCCTGAACATCCATCGCCTTACGCAGGGTCGGTTCAAGTTCTGCCGCACTGTTGACCGCAAAACCGGCGGCACCAAACGCTTCGGCATAAACCTTGAAATCGACCGGGCCAAACTTCACGCCGGAGACACGCTGATATTTCTTCTCTTCCTGCATCGCCACCATGTTGTAGGCGTTGTCGACCCAGACGATGTGCAGAATATTGGCGTTCAGCCGTACCGCAGTTTCCAGCTCCATGCTGGATTGCAGGAAACCACCGTCGCCCGATACCGACACCACTTTGCGCTGCGGATCGACCAGCCAGGCCCCAATCGCCCACGGCAGCGCCACGCCCATGGTCTGCTGACCGTTGGAGATCATGATCTGGCGGGCGCGGAAACTGTAGAGATAGCGGGCGATCCAGATGTGGAAGCTGCCCATATCGACGGTCAGGCTGACATCGCTGTTAATGATGTCCTGCATGGCGCGCACAATCCGTAACGGATGCAGCGCAAACTGATTGAGGCTGGCACCCTGCATCGCCAGGAGTTTGCGCTGCTGTTGCCGATCCTCCAGCACGCTGGCGGCTTCCGGGCTGAGCTGCAGCGGCGCGGTAATGCGGGTTGCCAGCTTGCGCAGCGTGGCGGCGATATCACCGACCAGCTCTGCGTCTGGCAAATAGCGGTTGTCGGTTTCGGCGGGCATCACGTCGATATGGATCAGCGTCGCGTTGTCGGTGTTCCACATTGCCGGTTCATACTCCACCGGGCTGTAACCGATGGTGATGATCAGATCGGCCTGTTGCAGCAGCCGGTCACCGGCCTGGTTGTTGAACAATCCGACGCGTCCGGCAAAGCGGGAGAAATGTTCCTGCCTGACCGCGCCCGCCGCCTGATAGGTGCTGGTAACCGGAATATGCGTGCTGTTCAGCAGGTGGTGAATCGCTTCGCTGTTTTCTGGCTGGCTCGCCATCAGTCCCAGCAGGATCACCGGGTTTTTCGCCGCCGCTATCGCCTGACCGACCGCATCAATCATTGCATCGGGCGCGGCACCCAGAACCGGGCGACCTTTGCTGCTCAGGGCCCGGCCTGTGACGGGCTGATCGACGATATCCTGCGGCAGGCTGATGAACGCGCCGCCACCGCGACCGTGCTCGGCGTGGCGGAATGCATTCGACAGACATTCAGACAGCGCAGCCGGATCGGTCACCTCGACCGCATATTTGGTGACCGGACGAAACATGGAAACGGTATCCATGCTCTGGTGTACCTGCTTGGCGCTGTCAGAGCGCTTCACGGCACCGCCGATCGCCACCACCGGATCGCCTTCGCTGGTGGCGGTCGCCATCCCGGTGATCAGGTTGGAACAGCCGGGACCGGAGGTGACCAGCGCGACGCCCGCGTTGCCGGTCAGCCGGCCAACCGCCGCGGCCATAAAGGCGGCGTTCGCTTCGTGGCGCACCGGGATCGTCTGAATCGGGGAATCCAGCAGGGAGTCGAATACCTTGTCAATTTTTGCGCCGGGAATACCGAATACGTGGCTCACGCCCTGTGCTTCAAGTTGCGCGACCACCAGGTCGGCGCCGCAGGTCCAGAGCATGCTGTCGGTGGAGTTTTTCATCTTCATTCCTCTGTTTAGCTTTCAACTGCGCGAATGGCGGCGTCGAGGTTGGCGGGATTGAGGTTGGCATTGAGAAAATCGCTGTCCTGAGGCAGATCGACCACCAGTTTGCTGATGGCGCCAAAGGTCAGGGTGCCCTGTTCCAGCGCATAATCGAGAATGTGACCGCCGCCTTCGCGATCGTCAGTGATAAAATGTTCGTGATAGCCAGCCACGTTGATGCCCTGCATATACTGCGGTGTGCGGAAGCCAATCAGCTCACCCGCACGCTGGCTGAAAGTGAAGGTCGGCTGGTTGCCGAGCACTTCCGGCATCGAACGATAAGGGCGGCACTGGCAGGGGACGGTGCGGGTCTCGACGCGGCTGAAGCGTCCGCTGATGCGCAGCGCACAGAACTGGTTGTCGGAAGTGATTTCACGGTCGATCACGCGGTGAATCGCTTCACGTGAGATCGGCCGTTCAAATTCATACAGATGCTGCGGTTTGAAAAAGGTCATCACCGCAAACGGGGTTTTCTGTTGTGGATCGGCGGGATGCGCGCTGCCGTCTGAATGCAGCTGATAGACCTGGCTGTCGAAGGCGATCAGTTCGCCATCCAGCCGGTTAAAGGTGCCTAAGCCAAAATCGCCCTTGCGCAGCAGGTCAGCGATCCGGGTGTTGCCATCGTAAACGCCGCTCAGCAGCGCACTCATCAATGAGGTCTGATAGATAACACTTTCTGGTGCATCCTGGGAAAGTTTTAGGACAGTATGTTTCAGTTGATCCTCACAGGAACAATCAGTTACATAATTGCTCATTTGATGCCTCATAGGTTAACCATTAAGCCGTGTTAACCTAATGTTGAACCGATTCAGTCGGTGGGTCCAATAGCGAAACCTGTTAACTTTGAGACGTTTTTGATATGGAACTGCGTCATCTGCGTTATTTTGTCGCCGTCGCCCAGACGCTTCATTTCACCCGGGCTGCTGAAATGCTGGGGATTTCGCAGCCGCCGTTGAGTCAACAGATACTGCGGCTGGAGCAGGAAATTGGTACGCCACTGTTAAAGCGTCTGACGCGTGGCGTTGAGCTTACCGAAGCCGGTGAAGCCTTCCTGGCCGAAGCGCAGCAGATTGTGCAACTGGCCGATCATGCGCTGGAAAATGCGCGGGGCATTGCCCGCGGTATCAGCGGCCAGATGTCGCTGGGCTTTGCCAGTTCGGTGGCGTTTAATCCGCGGATATTTGTGTTAATCCGCCAGTTTACGCAGCGCTATCCGGCGATGGAGCTGCTGACGCGCGAAGAGAACATGGCGCTGCTGATGCAGGATTTACAGGAAGGGTTGCTGGACGCGGCGTTCATTCGCCTGCCGTGTGAAAGCAGTAAAGCCTTTAATCTGCGGGTGATCTCAACCGAGAGAATGCTGATTGCGCTGCCGCGTCAGCATCCACTCAGCCAGGCACCCGCGGTGGCGTTATCGGCGCTGGCCGCTGAAACGCTGGTGATCTTCCCACGCGAGGTGGCGCCCAGCCTGTATGAACTGATTGTCAGCGCCTGCCTGCGGGCGGGCTTTTCGCGCCACGCCTTTCAGCAGGCGCCACAGATCACCTCATCGCTCGGCATGGTGGGCGCCGGATGCGGTGTCGCGCTGGTGCCGGCGTCGATGCGCTGTGTGGGCAATCCTCAGATCAGCTTCTGTGAAATCGAAAATAATACGCTGTTCACCGACGTGGCGTTCGCCTGGCGGCGCTACCCTCCGTCAAAAGCGATATTGCATCTGCTGTCGCTACTGGCGGAGAAACCGCCAGCCTGAAACGCAGCGGCGTTGATAAGCGCAGGCTATTGAACTGAGCACAATAACCGACTGGCACCGCGCGTCCGGGTTGCGAATAATCGAACCATGACTACATACCGCGTTCGAGTCGGGTTTCACAACCCGTCAGCCCTGACATTCAGGCAACTGGATGAGATTCTGGAGCCGCAGCGATTCTGGAGAACAGATTCGGCCAGCGGCAGGTTCCGCTATTTCATGGAGTATGAGTATCAATCTGACATACGCGATCTCTGTTCAGTTTGTTCGCTGGCCTACTCTCAGGCCTGCAAAGTCAGGAAATGCCCGTTAATCCTGGTCGAAGTGATGAAGTAACCCGGCCGTCCGATCCCGCCCGGTGGCGGGATCGGACGGTCAGCCTGAATCAGGCCCGCTTCCTGTTCATTAACAGACTCAGCGACGCAGGCAGCACCGTCAGCGTCACCAGCGTGCCGGTCACCAGACCACCAATAATCGCAAACGCCATCGGTCCCCAGAAAACCTGATGCGAGATCGGGATCATGCCGAGGATCGCAGCGCAGGCGGTCAGCAGGATAGGGCGAACGCGGTGCTGCGCCGCTTGCCGGATGGCTTCATCCGGCGGCAGTCCGGCGCGGGCGTTGGCGTCGACTTCACTGATCATGATCACCGCGTTACGGATGATGATGCCAGCCAGCGCGATAATCCCCAGCAGCGCAACAAACCCCAGCGGTGTCCCCGCCGGCAGCATGGCTAACACAATGCCCGGCAGCCCAAAGGGTGCCATGCAAAATGCCAGCACCATGCTGGAGAAACGCTGTAGCTGGATCATCAGCAACACCAGCATGACGCAGAGGGTGATCGGCAACAGGGCGAACACCGAGCCGTTACCCTTATCCGATTCCGCCACCACGCCACCTTCTTCAATCCCGTATCCGGCGGGCAGGGCGGCGCGCAGCGAGGCGACCTGCGGCGCGAGCTGCTGCGACACGGTTTCAGCGCGCTGGCCGGGCGCGATATCGGTCTGCACGGTGATGTAAGCCAGCCGCTGACGTCGCCAGATCACCGGGTCGTCCACGCCCCACGTCAGGGTCGCGACCTGGCTGAGCGGGACTTTTTGCCCGCTGGCGGTGGTGAGCATCAGGCCCGCCAGCACAGTGGTATCCTGCCGCTCGCGATCGTTACCGCGCAGCACCACGTCAATCAGCCGGTTGCGGTCGCGCAGTGTAGTGACCACGCTGCCGGACATCACGGTGTTAAGGGCGGAGGCGATGCTGTCAGACGAAAGCCCGACCGCGCGGGCAGCGGTCTGATTCACCGCCAGGGTGATGACCCGTTCCGGTTCTCCGGCGGTGAGATTCACCTCGCGGGTGAGCGGCGAGCGGGCAATCACCGCCGCCAGCTGGTCGGCAGCCTGGCGTACTTTGGCGTTGTCCGGACCGGTAATGCGATACTTCAGCGGCCAGCCGACCGGCGGACCGAGTTCGAGCGGTGATACCCGGGTGGTGATGTCGCTGAAATGGTGCACCATCACCCGTTCGAGCCGCTTGCGCAGCCGATCGCGCGCGGCGAGGTTATGTGCCACCACCACCAGCTGGGCGGTGTTTTCATTATCCAGCAGCACATCCATCGGCAGATAGAAGCGTACCGCGCCGGAGCCAACGTAGCTGGTAAAGTTGGCAACGTCAGGATCGTTGCGGATCGCCTGTTCCAGTTGTGCAGTGCGGCGCGCCGTTTCAGCCTGTGCGGTATTAGCGGGCAGCGTCAGGCTTACCAGCAGTTCAGGTCGATCGGAGGCCGGAAAAAACTCACCCTGCATAAAAGTGGTGGCGTAAAGGCTGACCAGCAATATCCCCAGCGCGGCGCCGAGCGTGATTAGCCGGTGTTGCAGGATCTGCTCCAGCAGCCGGTGGTAAGCGCGCATCAGGATGCCCGGCGGACGGTGTGCCTTTACGCTGCCTGCCGATAACAGCCAGCTTCCGGTCAGCGGGGAAAACAGCACCGCCACGACCCATGAGCAGAGCAAGGCCAGGGTGATCACCACAAACAGCGAGTAGCAATATTCTCCGGCGCTGGACGCGGCGAATCCGACCGGTATGAAACCCGCTATCATCACCAGCGTGCCGGTCAGCATCGGGAAGGCGGTGGTTTTAAACGCATAGGTGGCGGCCTGCCATTTGCTGTCACCCGCTTCCAGCCGCGCCACCATCGCTTCCACGGTGATCATGGCGTCATCCACCAGCAATCCCAGCGCAATAATCAGTGCGCCTAGCGAGATCCGTTGCAGGCCGATATTCGCCAGCAGCATGCCGGTAAAGGTCATCGCCAGCACCAGCGGTATAGCGGCGGCCACCACCAGGCCAGCCCGCAGTCCCAGCGACACAAACGAGACCGCTAAGACAATCACGATCGCCTCGCCCAGCACCCGGACAAAGCCGCTGACCGCCGTTTTGACCACCGCGGACTGATCGGCAACCCGGGTCAGCGTAATGCCGTGGGGCAACTGGCTGGCTAATCGGCTCATCCGCTGATCCAGCTGCTGACCAAAGTCGAGCATATTGCCGCCGGCGGCCATGGAAATGGCCAGTCCGATGGCGGGCTTACCGTTAACCCGAAAGGCGGGAGCTGGCGGCTCGGCGGATTGCAGGCTGATGGTCGCCAGATCGGTCAGCGGAATAAAGCGTTGACCGATATGCAGCGTCACCGCCTGCAGGCTGGCGACCGAGGTTAAGGTGCCGCTGACCCGCAGCGCGATATTTTCGCGATCGGTGCGCAGGCTGCCGGCAGGGACCACCTCATTCTGGGCTTTAAGCGCATCGCTGACCTGCTGCAAATCCAGCCCCATTCCATCCAGCTTGCGCGGCGAAAAGGCAATCACCACCTGCTGCTCCTGGACACCGAGTAAGAGGGTTTTGCCGATATCGGGCAGATCGGCCAGGCTACGACGCAGGTTATCAACCTGATCGCGCAGTTCCCGCGCGGTGAAACCCTCGGCGGTAAAGCCATAAAGGGTGCCAAAGGTGTCATCAAACTCGTCATTTACCGCCGGCCCCTGAACGCCCTGCGGCAGCGAAGGCGCGATATCCTGCATCTTTTTCCGCAGCTGGTACCAGATGCCCGCCACCGCTGCGGGAGGCGTATCGTCGCGCAGATTAACGTAAATCACCGTCTGCCCGGCCCGGGTTTCGCTTTCAACTGCGTCCAGCGACGGGATCTCCTGCACCTTTTTTTCCAGTACGTCGGTGACCAGCTGCACGGTGGTATTCACATCAGCGCCCGGCCACTGCGCGGAGATCACTGCCGTTTTGATGGTAAAAGCCGGATCTTCGTTGCGCGACAGATGTTCATAGCTCAGCACTCCCACGGCCATCACCAGCAGCATGAAAAATACCACCAGCTGCTGATGCGCCAGTGCCCAGCCAGAGAGATTAAAAGCGGATGAGGAGGAAGCAGGCTTCATGGCGCCTCCTGAGATAACGCGACCTGTTCACCAGGCTGCAGGGTGCTGACACCGGCCGTCACCACCGTTTCACCCGGCTGGATGCCGGTGCTGATAAAAATCTGCTCTGCGGTGAAGCGGGTCATCACCACGGGGCGCAGCTGCAATCGTCGGGTTGCGCGGTCAACCACCCACAGCGCGGGTTTTTCACCGGCGCGGGTCAGGGCACTGGCGGGTAAGGCGATCACGGGCGGCTGACCATCCGGCAGACTGAGCATGACCGTGGCGCCAAGCGCCATGGTGGCAGGCGGATTGTTCAGCGTGACCCGCAGCCGCCAGGTGCGGGTCTGCGGATCGGCCTGCGGGCTGATATCACGCACGCTGCCGCTGACCTGCACGCCGGGATCGGAGAGCAGCGCAATATTCAGCGGCATCCGGTTATCTGGCCGAATCAGGCTGGGTTCTGCCAGATCAAATACCGCATCGCGCGTATCCCCGGCGGCCAGCGTCATCACGCTTTGCCCGGCGCTGACCACCTGACCCGGCTGCAGGTTGACGGCGGTGATCCTGCCGGATGACGGGGCCCTGAGCTGGGTCCAGCTGAGCGTATCCTGTGCATTTTTCAGCGCAGCCTCACTGCTGAGACGCCGCGATTGTGCGCTCTGAAAGTCCGCCTGGGCGCTGTCCAGCTGGCTGCGGGCGATGGCGCCGCCCGGCATCAGCAACCGCATGCGGTGTAAGTTAAGTGCGGCGACGCGTTCGGCTGCGCGGGCGCTCTCAAGGTCGGCCCGGGCGCTGCTCAACTGATTCCGGGCTGAATTGTCTTCCAGCGTTGCCAGCGGCTGACCCGCAGTGACACTGTCACCCAGTTCAACCGTGCGGCGGATAACCCGACCGTCGAGCCTGAAGGCCAGCGCCACCTCCTGATGGGCGTGGACTTCGCCGGTGAGCGACTGTGAGGCATCGTGACTGAACGCCGGGGCAATAACGGTTTTTACCGGTCGTAACGGGGCGACGGGCGGCTCGGCATGATCATCCCGGCAGCCGGTCATGATGAAGATCCCCAGCAGCAGGAACACGATCGGCGCAAAGAGGTGAACACTGAGGAGATGACGCCACACCTGACGGGCAGCATCCTGAATTAAGTCTGTCATAGCCGGGTTCCTGTAATGAGTTGTGCTCATTGAACCCGGCTTGTGTCCAGAATCCTTCGATGAACCGTCAAGAAACGGTCAAGTTATCGCTTTTCAGTTCACCGGCAGGTTAACGCCGATTAATAGCCCACCCTCCGCCGGCAGGCTGGCGTGAAGAGTGCCGCCGTGGGCTTCAATAATGGCTTTGGCAATCGACAATCCCAGACCGCTGCCGCCGGAGTGGCGTGCACGGGAGGACTCAGCCCGGGTAAAGCGGTCAAACAGCGTCGGCAAAAAATGGCGTTCCACGCCCTGACCATAATCACGGAAGGTCAGGGCGGTGTATCGATCGCCCTGGCTGGCGGTGATCTCCAGCCGTCCGCCCTCCGCAGCGTAGCGCAGCGCGTTTTCGCAGATAATGGTCACTACCTGACCGAGACGAAACGGATCGGCAGTCAGATAGAGATCCTGTGCCGGCGTCACGCTGATCGCCATGCCCGCTTCCCGCGCCTGCGGCATCAGCCAGCCGATCCGCTCGCGTAACAGTTCACTGAGGTTCACCCGATCGCGATTCAGGGTGAGCTGACCGGCATCTGCCAGCGATAACAGGTGCAGCTCATCCGTCAGCCGACTGAGCTGCGTCAGCTGTTTCATGATCATCGCCAGCTGCTGCGGTTCAGGCTGGAATACGCCGTCCAGAATCCCCTGTAGCCGGCCAATGGCCGCCGTCAGCGGGGATCGCAATTCGTGCGCCATCGCGACGTGTGAAGCACGCAGTTCCCGCTCGTAGCGCGCCAGCTGTTGCGTCATCTGGTTGAAGTCTTCGGTGAAGCGCACCAGCTCCTGTGGCGCCTCTTTCACCAGCGCCGCGGAACGGCCAAACTCGCCCTCAGAGACGGCGCGGGCCGCCGTCGCCAGCTGGCTGAACTGCGCCGACAGCGGACGAGCGAAACGCAGCGCCATCAGCACCATAAACGGGATCATCACCGCCACCAGCACGCCAACGGTAAGCCAGTCTGACGAGGCCAGCGAAGGGTCGGAAAAGTTGATGCCCCACCACTGATCGACAATCTGATGAAAACGGGCCGGATCGCTGGCGGGATGGTGCCGCAGCTGTGAGAACTCCTCCAGCAGGGCGGGCGGCATCCGGTAATAGACCCAGAATGCCTGCACGGCAAAACGCAGCCACATACAGAAGGCGATCAGAATCACGCTGCCAATCGCCAGAAACATGATCCGGACGCAAATCCAGCGCCACAGTGAGGGATGGGTCTCGTTTTTCATGGCTGTCTGAACCGATAGCCGACGCTGCGAACGGCCGGTAACAGGTCGGAGATGCCCGCCACCTCCAGTTTACGCCGCAGGTTGTAAACATGGGTGTCGACCACCCGCTCCAGCGCATCGCTCTCCGGCAGGCAGTGCTCCAGCAGAAACAGGCGGGTAAACGGCCGGGTCGGCGCACGCATCAGCGTCACCAGCAGAGAAAACTCGGTCGGGGTGAGATCGAGGCGGCGAGGGCCGGCGCCGTCAGTATTGACCACGGCGGTAAGCGCCAGCGGATCGACCTCTAATCCCGCCCAGCGCAGGGTTTCCGGCTGCGGTGTGTTGTACTGACTGCGGCGCAACACGGCCTGAACGCGCGCCACCACTTCGCCTGGGTTATACGGTTTCACCACATAGTCATCTGCGCCATAGCGCAGCGCGCCGATGCGATCCGGCGCGTCGCCCATCGCGGTGACCATAATCACGGGCGTGTCGCCGCGCCGCCGCAGCGCCGCCAGCACTTCGGTGCCGTTCATGCCGGGCAGCATGATATCCAGCAGGATCAGATCGGGCTGCCAGCGGCGGGCAACCTCCAGGCCGCTCAGGCCATCACCGGCGACGGTAACTTCATAACTTTCACGTTTCAGATACGCCTCAAGCACACCGGCTGCATCCGCGTCATCTTCAATAATCAGCACACGTTTTGACTGCATTTTCGGACCACCTTGACTGTTTCTTCATAAATCCCTGGTCGTTCATTGACACAGGTTTCACATACTCCGGCCAGAGACGCGTAACTGATCCCACTCGGTTCCGCAACGTGATGTGATAATGAGGAAACGTGATGATAACCGGAAAAATACAGCTTCACATGGTCTGTTTTTCGCTGGGGTTAAGCGCCGCCGCTGCCGTGGCGGATGACAGCGCAACGCCAGCGCCCAGCGTGACACTGGGCATGGCCGGTATCTATGCGCCGCGCTACAGCGGAGCGGATAAACGTCACTGGCAGCTGATGCCGCTGATTCAGGCGCGCGACGGGGCCTTCTTCCTGGATACGCAAAAGGGGATCGGCTACGACCTGCAGGCGGATAATGGACTCTATCTGGAACATACCCTGGGCTATGGTCTGGGACGCGCGGATAAAAATTCAGCGTGGCGTGACGGTGACGATCGGCTCAAAGGGATGGGCAACATCGATGCGACGGTCAACACCTCGCTGGCGCTGGGCTGGTCAGTGACGCCCTGGCTGGCGCTGGAAGGCAAAGCGACGCTGCCATTAAGTGACGGTCAGGGTGTGCAGTATCGGACTTCGGCCACCCTGGTCCCGTGGCAAACCAACAGCGACACGGTCGCCTTGCAGGTTTCCGGTCTGTTCGGGGATAGTCGTTACATGAACACCTTCTACGGCGTCAACAGCCAGCAAAGCGCACGCACGGGTTTTGCCCGCTACAACGCCGCCGGCGGTTTCTATGGCACCGACACCAGCCTGACCTGGAGCCATCAGTTCACGCCCGCCTGGTCGGCCAGTGTCATTGGTGAATATACCTGGCTCGACAAGCACGCCTCCGATAGCCCGATTGTTGAGAAGCGCAATGGGACATCGGCCACCCTTGCGCTCAGCTACTCCTTCTGATGAGGGCATGAAAAGGCGAGGCGGTATGCGCAGTCATCGAACCCTGCTGGCGGCGCTGATCCTGTTGTATCTGCTGGTCTACGCGCTGACCGGGCTGGCGATCAGCCTGTTTGATTCGCCGATTCGGGGGTAAGGCTCGATCGCGGGGCGCAGGGTGACTGCGCCCGCGCTGATATCCCTGGCTTCAGGTGCGTACGTCACGCTGGTACAGATGAAGGAGCTCTTCAGAGAGCTCACGCGCCAGCATGGAGGTCATCAGGTGATCCTGAGCATGGACCATAATTAAGGTCATCGGCTGCCGGGCTTCGCCGGCATCCTGCTCAATCAGCCGGGTTTGCATTTTATGTGCCTGGCGGGTGAAGGTATCGGCCTGACGCAGCAGATCCCGCGCCTGTTCGATCTCTCCCTGACGGGCCGCCTGCAGTGCCTCAAAACAGAGGCTGCGCGACTGACCGGCATTCACAATAATCTCCATTACCGCTTCTTCCTGATCGATCATGCTACGTTCTCCGGGTGGGTAAAACCGTTACGGGCCGATGTTGCGGCAAACCACTCACCGCTTTTTTTCACCGTGCGTTGCTGCGTAGCGATATCGAGCTGGACAAAGCCGTAGCGATTTTTATAGGCGTTACACCATGACCAGTTATCAATAAAGGTCCACATATGGTAGCCGAGACACTGGCTGCCTTCGCCGATCGCCCGGTGAACCCATTTAAGGTGCTCAGCAACGAAGTCGATACGGTATTGATCGTTGATCTGCCCATCCTCAACAAAGCGTTGCTCATTCTCTACGCCCATGCCGTTTTCTGAAATAAAGCAGCGTGGATTGCCATAATTGAGTCGCAGGTTGGTGAGAATGTCATAGATACCTGGCTCGTAGATTTCCCAGCCGCGATAAGGGTTCATTTTCCGGCCCGGCATCTCATAGCTGTCAAAAAACCATTCCGGCATAAAGGGCGCAGCCGGATTGATTGCGCTGTCACGGCATTTTACCCGCCGTGGCTGATAATAATTGACCCCGAGCAGGTCGATAACGCCTTCGGCGATCAGGGCGTTGTCTTCTGGTTGTGCTGGGGGTAACTGGCCGTACTGCCTGAGCAGTGCCACCAGATCGGCCGGAAATTCGCCGCGTAACACCGGGTCGAGAAAACTGCGGTTAAACAGCAGATCGGCGTGATGCGCCGCGGTGAGGTCCGCCGGATTCTGCGACCGCGGATAGGAGGGCGTCAGGTTGAGCACAATGCCGATTTCACCTGGAAAAGAACCGTCCCGGAAGGCCCGGACCGCCGAAGCATGGGCCAGTACCGTGTGGTAAGCCACCGTGGCCGCCCGGCGGAAATCCACCACGTTCGGATAGTGGAAGTCGTACAGGTAACCGCCTTCAACCGGCACGATCGGTTCGTTAAAGGTAAACCAGTGTGTTACCCGGTCGCCGAACAGCTCAAAGCAGAGGCGGGCATAGCGACTGAATGCCGCGACGACGTCACGGTTCTCCCAGCCGCCCAGCTGCTGCATCGCCATCGGCATGTCAAAGTGAAACAGCGTCACGAAGGGCGTGACGCCCTGCGCCAGCAATTCATCAATCACCTGGTTATAGAACGCTACCGCCTGCGGGTTAAGATCACCGCTGCCGTCCGGGATCAGCCGCGACCAGCTGATTGAGGTGCGGAAACTGTTGTGGTTCAGCTGCTTCAGCAAGGCGATATCCTGACGCCAGTGCTGATAGAAGGTTGAGGTGTCAGCCGGGCCAATCTGCTGATGAAAACGCGATGGCTGCTGCGTGTACCAGTGATCCCAGATGGTGGCGCTTTTGCCGCCGTTCAGGCTATCACCTTCGGTCTGTAAGGCGGAACTGGCGCTGCCCCACCAGAAGTTATCGGGAAACGTGTATTGCATGGTGCCTCTCTCCAGGAAATTAGTGGGTACCGGCGGTTTCAGCCAGCGGCGCGTGCGACTGCGTCTTCTCCAGTTCGGCTTTCATCAGCGATCGTTCGTAGGCGCGCAGAAACGGCAGATAGCACAGGGCGGAAAGCACCATGCAGACCAGGCACATCACCACCGGACTGATCGCCCAGTTGGCTGCCCATGACGCGCCAATCGGTGCCGGTGTGGTCCACGGCGTCAGCGACACCACCTGCGCCAGCCAGCCGAGCCGGGTAGCGGTATACGCCAGCACGGCGTTAAGCATCGGTACGCAGACAAACGGAATAAACATCAGTGGATTCATGATGATCGGTGCGCCAAACAGGATCGGTTCGTTGATATTGAAGAAGCTCGGCACGATGCCCATTCTGCCGATGGTGCGCAGATGGGTGGCACGGCTGCGCAGCAGCAGAAAGGCCAGAGGCAGCGTGGAGCCGACGCCGCCAATCAGCAGGTAGTGATCCCAGAAGCCCTGCAGATAGATGTGCGGTAACACATTGCCCGCCGCCAGGGCGGCCTGATTAGCGGAGAGGTTGGCCATCCAGAACGGGTTCATGATGCCAGTGACAATCAGCGCCCCGTGGATGCCGGCGAACCAGAAGATCTGACACAGCAGTACCGACAGCAGAATCGCCGGTAACGAGTCGGAAGCGGAGACCAGCGGTGCCAGCAGATGCATGATGGCCTGCGGAATGATCATCCCGGTTTTGGCCTCAATCAGCAGATTGAGCGGATGCAAAGTCCCGATAATCACCACCACCGGGATCAGGATCTCAAACGAACGTGCGACACCGGTCGGTACCTCTTTGGGCAGGCGGATCGTGACGTTGTTGTGCTTCAGCCACGCATACACGCGGGTAGCATAAATGGCGGTCAGCAGCGCGGTAAAAATCCCCTGACCGGAGAGGTATTCAGTGGAAATGGTGTGATTGGAGTAGGGGGCCGCCACCAGTAAAAAGGCCATAAAAGCCAGCAGACCTGACATCACCGGGTCCAGTGAGAATTGCCGTCCCAGGCTGGCACCAATCCCCACCGAGATGAAAAAGGTCATCACCCCCATGCTGAGGTTAAACGGCAGCATCAACTGGTCACGGTAGGTGGCGGAGAAGTCGAGCCAGGCCCGGGCGACGCTGTTGGTGCTGGTGGCGGAGAAGGGAGGAAAGATAAACACCAGCATGAAGGAGCCGATGATCATAAACGGCAGCGCGGCAGTAAAACCGTCACGAATAGCAATCACATATTTCTGCTGGCCCAGCCGGCCGGCCAGCGGCGTAATCGATTGCTCAATCACCGCGATCATGGATTGATAGAGTGAGCTCATAAGGCCGCCTTTTCCTGCGCAGCTGCAATCAGCGACAGCGCGAAATCCAGCACCTTGTCACCCCGTTGCATGCCGTAATCCATCATATCGATCGGTTGGACCGGAATCGCCTGGCCTGCTGCTTTTTCGCTCAGGCTTTGCAGCATATATTTTACCTGCGGTCCGAGTAATACCACCTGATAGCGGGAAAACTGTTCGTCAAACTCCGCTACGCCAAACGCGTTGATCTCAACGGCTAATTCCCGTTGCGCGGCGGCTTCCACCATTTTCCGCACCAGCATGCTGGTGGACATCCCTGCTGAACAACACAACATGATTCTGTACATGGTTACTGTTCCTCGCCTTTGACACTAAAGTGAGGCTGATTGGATATCATATGGAAACCGGTTTCCATCGACAGCAATCAGAAGTGTGATGCGCGTCAATAAGCCAGATTAGCGGTTTTTTTTAATTCGATTAGGGTCACAAAATTGACCGTAAAAGCGAAGAGGGGGTGGCTTATGGAAAATCGGTTTCCACGACTGGATGAAATGGCTATACTTTGGCCGGCGAACCATTGCGCAGATAAGCAAAGTGAGCATTTTTTGGCATAGCGCCGTTTTCAGGGGAGAAAAATGTCTACTATCAACGATGTATCGCGGCTGGCTGGGGTATCGAAAGCCACAGTTTCCCGGGTGTTGAGCGGTTCACGCGGCGTAAAGGAAGCCAGTCGGCTGGCGGTCCTGAAAGCCGTCGAAGAGCTGAACTACCGGCCAAACGTTATTGCCCAGTCGTTATTCAGCCAGACCACCCACTGTATCGGCGTTATCTGCGCGCAGGAAAACGTTAATCAGATCACCGCCTGGCTTTTCGCTCTGGAAAAGCAGCTTCGTCAGCATCAGAAGCATCTGTTATTGCGCTTTGCCCATAGCAAAAGTGACGTTCTGACCGCGCTTGACGAGCTGAGCTGTGGACTGTGCGATGATGTGCTGATCATTGGCGCGCGTTTTCCCCTTAATATTGATGATGAACATGTCATTCTGGTCGACTGTGCCGAAGCGGAAGGGCCGAACAGTATCCAGTTCGATCACGCTTTTGCCGCCGAGACCGCCAGCAATTTCCTGATTAATCAGGGCCGTCGCCAGATCGCCCTCATCCAGCCTGAGAACGGGGGCACCGCCGGGCAGGTCTTACAGGGTTACAAGCTGGCGCTGGAAAATAACCTCTTACCTTTTAACCGTAACCTGGTGATTACTGATGCGGTCTCTTCGTCGGTGGCGATTCAGATGCTGCTGAATAATGCCAGCAGCCGGAATTTCAACGCCTTGCTGGTGGCTAATGAGCAGGAAGCGCAAAGCGTTATGGCGCAGTTACAGGCCTTTAATAAAGCGGTACCGGATGACGTAATGGTATTCAGCCTGGCGGGATCGGTGAATTTACCCGGTTTACCCACTATTCCGGCAATTGAATACTCTCTCGATGCGATGGCATCACGCATTGTCGGCTGGTTAACCGCCACCACCCAGCAGATGCTGGGCAGTTCGGTATTACGTGGCGATCTGATTATCCCTGACTGGCGGCAGCGCTGATTTTGCAAGGCGGATTAGGCGACGTCGCTTTGCTGATGTTGTAAAAAGTGACAGGTTGCGCCCAGCATGCCGGAATCGTTGCCGTAGGTAGCGGTATCAATGCGAATATCAATTTGATATTTTTCCAGCTGCCGTGAGAGCTCATCAATAAAGGGTTCACGTTCGGTAATTCCCCCGCCGATGAAAATAGTCTGCGGGTCAAATACGCTGAAAAGATTATATAAACCGGCGGCGAGATCCTGATAAAAGCGATCAACCACCTGTTGTGCCTGCTCATCGCCCTGATCAAACGCGTCGAACACATCCTTACCACTGACATCATCGACCGGCTGACCGCTGAGCCGACTGAAATTTTCGCGCAGGGCGGTCATGGTGCAACTCTTTGCCATGGTATGGGGTTCGATATTGTTGTCGGTAGGGCGTGACGTCAGCAGACAGCCAAATTCTCCGGCACGATTGCGGCCACCGCGGATCAGCGCACCGTTACAGAAAGCCGCGCCGCCTAAGCCGGTGCCGATGGTCAGCATCAGAAAATCATCCAGCTTCTTCGCTTTTCCCAGCCAGCGCTCGGCCAGTAAAGCACAGTGCGCATCATTCTCAACCGTCGCCGGCAGCGAGGTTTTATCAGTCAGCCACTGGCTCAGGTTAAACTGATCAAAATCGCGAATCGTGCCGCCCATCGCAATATATCCGCTCTCCGGATCAATATAACCCGGCGTGCTGACCGCAATGCCGCTGCATGATGGGTTTTGCTTTAGCCAGGCGATAATCTGTTCCAGTATTTTATCACGATCGTTATGTGAGATATCAGCACTGTCGCTGGCCAGAATATTTCCCTGAGCGTCGATCACGCCCATTTTTAATGAGGTCCCGCCAATATCAAAGGCTGCAATGTTCATCTACGTTCTCTGCGTTTATTGTCGTGAATATCTAGTGTAGCGCTGAAAATTAATCATAAGCGGTGGCAGGTGGGTAATATTGTCAGGAAAAGTACGGAAATATAAAGTTGATAGCGCACGCCGTCCCGGAATAAGAATTATCTGGCAAGAGACAATCTTAACCAACGTTTTCCGGCACGGCGGCGGGCAGTCAGTTATTAACCTGTGATCTGACCACAAATAACCAACCACACGGATGAGGCTGCGTTTCCATGCCGTGCAGTGATAAGCCGCACGGCATAGTGGCCTGGGATGCGCCCAGAGAAGGCTACCACTTACGCAACAGCAGGCTGGCATTAACCCCGCCAAAACCAAAGCCATTCGACATGGCATACTCCAGCGCCATCGGGCGGGCGTTCAGCGCCACCAGATCGAGGTTACCCGCTGCGTCATCGGGATGATGCAGATTGAGCGTCGGCGGCACCTGTTGATGGCGCAGCGCAAGCAGCGTGAATATTGCCTCTATGCCGCCCGCCGCGCCCAGCAGATGCCCGGTTGCCGATTTCGTTGAGGTGATCGCCACCGCTGAATCGTCGCCAAATACTGAGCGAATGGCCGCGAGTTCACCGCGATCGCCGACCTGGGTCGAGGTCGCATGGGCGTTAATGTGCTGGACCGCTTCCGGACCGATACCGGCCTGACGCAGAGCGAGTTTCATCGCCCGGGCTGCGCCGCTGCCATTTTCCGGGCTGGCGGTCAGATGATAAGCATCAGCACTGGTACCGTAGCCGACCAGTTCTGCCAGCGGTGTTGCGCCACGCGCTTCGGCATGGGCCAGCGACTCGATCACCAGCAGACCAGCCCCTTCCGCCATCACAAAACCGTTACGGTCGCGATCAAACGGACGCGACGCCTGATGCGGATGATCGGCAAAACCGACCGACAGCGCGCGTGCGGCCGCAAAGCAGCCCAGCGTTACCCGGTCCAGCGCGGCCTCGGTGCCGCCGCAGATGGCGATATCGGCTTCACCACTTCTGATCAGACGCGCGGCATCCCCAATTGCCTGCACGCCAGCGGCACAGGCAGTGACGGGCGCGCCCAGCGGTCCGGTAAATCCGTGTTTGATCGAGACATGACCCGCTGCCATATTGGCGAGAAAAGAAGGCGCCGTGAAGGGAGAAAGCCGGCGCGGGCCGCGTGCGTCGGTAGTACGTACCGCATCCGCAATCGCGCCAAAGCCACCCACGCCGGAGGCAATGAGGGTGGCGGTGCGTTCACGCGCGGCTTCATCTTCAGGCTGAGGATGCCAGCCCGCCTGCTTCAGTGCTTCGTCTGCGGCCAATAGCGCAAATTCAATAAAGCGGGCCATCTTTTTGCGCTCTTTCGGCAGGATAAAGGCTTCAGGATCGTAGCCGGCCAGCGGATCTTCATCGACCGTCGGGACGCTGCCGCCCACCGAAATGCCGGTGCCGGCACTCATCTCTTCGGACAACCCCCGTATCCCCGACTGACCCGCGTTCAGGCGTTGCCAGACCGTCTCCACTCCGCAACCCAATGGCGAGACGATGCCCATACCGGTAATCACAATACGTTCAGACGCGGCTGAATGACTCATGCAGTTCCTCCTGTAGTGGCTCTGCAAGGTGGTGATTTACCGGTTGCAGAGCCGTGGTTTGATCGATGCACGCTTTCAACCTTAGCGCGGATGACGGAACCCTGCGTAACAGGGACGCACAACGCCACGTCCAGCCCGCCGTGTTTAACCGGAAGGAAATGCCAGGCGCAGCAGCACAGGGTGTCTGGAGATGTTCTCAGACCGGCTACCAGCATTGATCAAGTGACCAATTAAGTCAATGGTCACTTTTCAGGGTGCCAGACTGCGTAACACCAGCGCCGCCAGTTGTACTGAGGCTGCTTCCGCCTCATCGAGGTTGTACTGCAGCAGAACCGGGCTGGCATAGGGTTTAATCACCCGGTAGATCGCTTCTGCGGCTTCGTCTGCCGGCGTTTTACGTTCAAATTCGCCCGCCTCTCTGCCCTGACGAAGGATCTGATGAATCAGATTCAGCAGCCGTTCTTCATGCGCCTGGGCCGATGGCCAGCGATCGCGCGAGGCGACTGCAGCAATGTCATAGAGTTTGCGATCGTGGAAAAACAGTTCGCTGCCGGTGGTTGAAAGCGTGCGAAACAGCCGGCGTAGCTGTTCAGCCGCGCCAGGTGCCTCGCTGATGGCGGCTTGCACACGCTGCATGATCATTGCCAGCCGGTTAGCGCAGATCACTTCGCCAATGGCCTGTTTGGATTCAAAGAATTTGTAGATATAAGCCTTTGAAAAGCCAATCGCCCTGGCGAGATCGGAGACGGTGGTTTTCTCGTAGCCGTAATGGGCGAAGTGCTGCATCGCGGCATCGACGATCTGGTCGCGAACGTTATGTTCAGCCGGGCCGCGGCCGCCGTTATCGGTAAACTGTTCTGTCATTTTAACGCCTGATAGGTAGAGTCGGTTGCAAAGTGACCGGTGAAGGATATGGTCACATTTTAAGCCTTTTAGCGGCCGAATGCCATGTTTCCGGCCTGAAGCGGGCGCGGCGTGGATCGCGCCGCTGAGGAAAGGGAAAATTATTGCCGCAGGCTGCTGATCGGAATGTTCCACTGACTGAGCTTGTTGTAGAGCGCGGTGCGTGAAATCCCCAGCAGCTTAGCCGACTGGCGCACGTTGCCGCCCTGCGCGCGAATTGTCTCCAGGATGCAGGCCCGCTCATTATCCTGCAGCAGGCTGGTGGCGGCGGTAGTGGCCGGTGACATGCTGCTGATAAATTCCGCGGGTAAATCGGTCAGTTCAATGCTGCTGCTCTGGCAGAGATTCACTATCCGCTCCACCAGGTTCTCCAGTTCGCGGACATTGCCTGGCCAGTGCCAGGCCTGCAGGCAGCGCATCGCTTCCGGTGCCACCTGCGGCGGCGTCTTATTCAGTCGCTGGCATAATGCGTGGATAAAGGTCGTGACCAGATCGGGGATATCGCTTTGACGTTCCCGTAAGGCGGGAATGGTCAGGGAAATGACGTTAAGGCGATAGAAAAGATCGCGGCGAAAGGCACCCTGTTCCACGGCGCGCTGCAGGTCGCAATGGGTTGCCGCCACAATGCGGACATCCACTTTAACCGGCTGCGCCGCCCCGATGCGCAACACTTCATTTTCCTGCAGTACGCGCAGCAGGCTGGTCTGCGCTTCCAGCGGCATCTCGCCAATCTCATCAAGAAACAGGGTGCCGCCATCGGCCAGTTCGAATTTCCCTGCCGAGCCACCGCGCCGTGAACCGGTGAAGGCACCGTCGACGTAGCCAAACAGCTCGCTCTGCACCAGATCGCGCGGCAGCGCGCCACAGTTGACCGCCACAAAGGACTCCTGTGACCGGCTGCTGGCGTTATGAATCGCCTGGGCAAACAGCTCTTTACCGGTACCGCTTTCGCCGGTCAGCAGCACGGTGCTGTCGCTGCGGCTACTGGCGCGTGCATCCTTGATCGCCTGTTGCAGCACAGGCGCGCTGCCACGAATCATCCCGAAGGTGTAGCTGGCGCTGACGCCAAGCACCCGCCGGGTGATTGCCCGGATACGCTGATTTTCTCGCAGCGATAAAATACGGCCGCCATCCGGTGCCGGCATCAGTGACACCAGACAGGAGACGCTGCGTCTGCCATCGGGGCGAAACACCATCTCACGGTCGTTGCAGCAGGGAAGGGTGAGCAGCGAACCCGATTGCGGCTGCAGCAACCGATCGATATGCGCATTGTCGGCATCTATTCCGGCGAAAATCTGCCGGGCGTAGCGATTCAGGGTTTTGATGCGGCCATCGCGATCGCAGACCACGACGCCTTCATTCAGCGTTTCCAGAATCGATTGCTGTTCGGCCAGCAGACGGCGCAGAGTCAGCTGTTGTCCAATCGCCTCTGCGGCGGCCTGGACGGTACCGAGCGTGTGAACATTAAAACTGTCGGGAGTGGCCGTCAGCGTCAGCACGCCGATCATCCGGCCGCTGGCATCACGAATCGGGGCCGCAGCGCACTGCTGGTTGCGTTCGCGTAGTGCCAGCTTCCAGTTTTCTCCGCTCAGCACATAGACCAGCCGCTGTTCGCGTAAGCAGCGTGCGGTGCAGTTGGTGCCCAGCACCTCTTCACGCAGGATGCTGCCGACCGGCGTCAGGTCGCTGCCGCAGTAGCTCAGCACCACGCCCTGCGCATCGGTCAGATTGATGTGGCCATCCGGATTATAGGCCAGCAGATTCTGCATCACGCTGTGCGCCACGGCGATCAGTTCACTGTTGTGGCTGAGAATGGCGGACACTTCATCCGGTTCCGGTGCGCTGTAGCTGAACCGGCCCGGATCAATGCCGCGCTGCCGGGAACGTGTCCACGACTGCAGGATGCTGCTGCGGATCCAGTGCGGCTGCTCATCCGCCACAAAGGCCTGCCATCCCTGCGCAAGCAGCTGTTCCCAGCGCGCCGCTTCGCTGCCTTCCGGCAGACTGAAAATTGCGTCGCTCTCTTCTTTATTCGGCAACAAATCATGCAGCGTCGGCATTGCACACTCCGGGTCAGGATGAAATGTCCATTTTAATGACATGTTAAGTTGACATGTAAATTTTATTATCACCTGAGAGCGGTTATCTGAGAGGTCGTTCACATAAAACCCAGCTAAAAAACTGGCACCTGTTTTGCAATCCTGACGCTAACGGCCACCTGTAAAAAATAACGGGAAAGTTAAAGCGTTATGCGAAAACATAATCTGAAGTTACTGCTGTTTATCTGTTCGATTGCCTCACTCAGTGGCGTCATTCTTGGCTATGACGCCTCGGTGATTTCCGGAGTGATAGAACCGTTAACAGAACATCTGGCTTTATCGCCGTGGCAAAGTGGCTGGGCTGTTTCAAATGTGATCCTCGGGTGTGTGGCGGGAGCCTGGTGCGTCGGCGCGCTCTCTGACCGGATCGGTCGTAAGCCGACGCTGGTGATCACCGCCCTTTTATTTACGCTGTCAGCGGTGGGGTCTGCGCTGGCCGATACCCTGACCCAGTTTGTACTTTACCGGCTGATCGGCGGGCTGGCCGTCGGCATGGCCTCGGCGATTACGCCGCTCTACATTGCTGAGATCTCACCGAAAGACTGGCGCGGCCGGATGCTTGGCCTGCAGCAGATGCTGATGGTGGGCGGGCAGGTGACGGTCTATGTGGTCAACTATCTTATCGCCCGCGGCATGTCCCATGCGTGGATCGTCAGCGAGGGCTGGCGCTGGATGCTGGCGTCCGGCGTGGTGCCTTGCCTGCTGTTTCTGGCACTGGTGCCGTTCATGCCGGAATCACCGCGCTGGCTGGCGCTGAACGGTAAACGCGATCGGGCCCTGGCGGTGCTGACACGTTTATCGACGCCGCAACATGCTGCCCGCCTGCTGGCAGAAATCAGCGCTTCCGCCGCCAGCCACGGTGATGGTCATGCCCGCACCGGCTTGCTGCGGGATGCCCGGGCGCGCTATATCCTGCTGATTGGGTGTGCCATCGCCATCCTGCAGCAGATCTCCGGCATCAATATCCTGCTCTATTACGCACCGTCGCTGCTGCAGAACATCTCCTCCGACACCCAAACCTCCCTGTTCCACAGCATTTTTCTGGGAGTGGCGCTGCTGGCCGGTGTGGCCTTTTGCCTCAATGCGGTCGATCGCTGGGGCCGGACCCGCTTACTGCGCTGGGGGGCGCTGGGCTGTGCGCTCTGCCTGATGATGACCAGCTGGGCCTTTATTGCCCAGACCGGCGGGCTGCTGCCGGTGATCGGCCTGGTGGCGTTTGTGCTGATTTTCGGCATGTCGTGGAGCCTGGGCGCCTGGTTACTGATCTCGGAAATCTTTCCCAACCGAATCCGCGCCGTCGCAATGGGTTACGCCTTCTCGTCCATGTATCTGGCCAATTTTATTGTCACTCAGAGCTTCCCGATGATGAATCGCAGCAGCCTGTTGATGACCCACTTCCACGGCGCGTTTCCACTGATGCTGTGCACCGTCGGCTGCCTGGTGGCCTTCTGGTTCGTACAGCGTTTTCTGCCGGAAACCCGCGGCGTCTCGCTGGAGCATATTGAGCCGCTGATGTTATCCAAATCCCGTCGCTTTGCCGCTGAGGCACAGCAGACCTCTGAACCCTCTATCCAGCCTGACTGGGCAAACAATAAATAAACAGGAGCTGTTATGAATCATAAAACTGTGCGTGTGGGATTGATCGGCGCAGGCCGAATGGGCAGTTTCCATGCGGAGAATCTGGCACTGCGGGTGCCAGGGGCTAAGCTGACGGCGGTCGCCGATCTGCAGCCAGGTGCTGCGCAAAAGCTGGCGGACCGGCTGGGCGTGGAGAAAGCCTACACCGATTTACAGGCGTTACTGAACGACAGTGACATTGATGCGGTGGCGATTGCGACACCGGCCCGTACCCATGCAGAGCTGGTGATTGCCGCCGCGCAGGCCGGTAAGCATATCTTTTGTGAAAAACCGATGGCGGTGACGCTGGAGGAAGCTGATCGGGCGATCGCCGCGGCAAAAACGGCGGGCGTGGTGTTACAGGTCGGCTTTAACCGTCGCTTCAGTGCTGGCTTTGCTGCCGCTATCCGCGCAGTAAAAGCCGGAGAAAACGGCACCACGCAACTGAGCCGCTCGGTCACCCGCGATCCCGCGTTACGCGATCCGGCGCCGATCCCGCAGTGGACCATCTTTCTTGAAACGCTGATCCACGACTTTGACACCTTGCTGCATTTCAACCCCGGCGCACGACCGGTTGAAGTCTATGCGCTGGCGGATGCGCTGGTACGGCCCGATTTCAAAGATAAAGGGCTGCTGGATACCTCGGTGGTGACCATCCGCTTTGATAACGGGGCGATTGCCACGGCTGAAGCGAATTTCCAGGCGGTCTACGGTTATGACGTGCGCGGCGAAGTGTTTGGCAGTAAAGGCATGTTGCAGGCGGGCAATATTAATCAGGATAACTGCGTGCGCTATCACGCCGACGGTATTGCGATAGCAACTTCACGTATGGACACCGATCTGCTGCGTGACGCTTACGTGGCGGAGATGGCCGAGTTTGCACACTGCATCCTGCACGGTGAGACGCCGCGCGCCACCGGTATCGATGCGCGGAATGCGCTGGAAATTGCGCTGGCCTGTATCGCGTCGGTGCAGCAGCACAAGCCCATCCTGCTGGGAGCACGCTAATGGCCAGTTATCAGCTCTCTGTCTGTGCCGAGATGGTGTTTCTCGATCTGCCGTTTATCCACCGGGTTGAGCGCATTCATGCGCTGGGATTTGGCGTCGAGATCTGGAACTGGGCTAATAAAGATATCGATGCGCTGGTAGCGACCGGTGCGCGTTTCACCTCGATGACCGGTTATCTGAGCGGTAACCTGACGGATGAGGACCAAATCGAACCGCTGCTGCAAAGTGCTGAAACGTCGCTGGCGATTGCGGAACGGCTCAACTGCCCGAGCCTGAATCTGCACGGCACCGGACTTGATGCCAACGGCCAGGCGGTCAGACCGGTTGAGGTGGTGACCGGAACGATGTGGCTCAAAGCGTCAGAGACGCTGGGCCGACTTGCTGCTCTGGGTGAGCGAGCCGGACGCGTCTTTACCCTGGAGAACCTCAACCTGGCGGTTGATCATCCGGGGACGCCGTTTGCCCGCGCGGCGGATACCCTGGCGCTGGTCGAGGCGGTTAACAGTCCGGCGCTGAAGATGAATCTGGATCTCTATCATGCCCAGATTGGCGAGGGCAATCTGATTGAACTGATCCGCCGCTGTGGTCCGGCAATCGGTGAAATTCAGGTGGCGGATGTACCGGGACGGAAGCAGCCCGGCACCGGGGAAATCAACTACCGCGCCATTGCACGCACGCTGGCTGAAGTGGGCTATTCCGGCGTTGTTGCACTGGAAGGCTGGGCCGAGGGCGACAGCGAGACGGCGCTGAGGCAGTTCCGCGAACATTTTACCCTGTAATCGCTTCCCCGTCGGGTATTTGCCTGTTGCCCGACGGTCTATTAATAATAAAACCCTACAGGATTACCCTATGAAAACCAGACTGTTAGCGTTGTTTCTCGGTATGCTGGTCAGCGTGTCGGCCGGTGCGAAAACGCCAAAAATTGGCGTCGCACTGGCAAATTTTGACCTTAATTTTGTCTCGATCCTGCGAACTCAGATGGTCGGGGAAATCAAGACACTGAAGATGGACGGGCAGTTCGTGGATGCTAAGGGCGATGTTGCTCTTCAGGTTCAGCAGGTTGATGATTTTATCAACCAGGGTGTGGATGCCATTATTCTCAACCCGGTGGATACCCAGGGTGTGCAGCCGATGATCAAAGCCGCCCAGTCAGCAGGGATCCCGCTGGTGTTTGTTAACCGTAAACCGGAAGTCAGGTTGCCGGCAAATATGGCCTATGTGGGCTCAGATTCTGCGCTCGGCGGCGAGATGCAGATGGAAGCGCTGGCAAAAAAGATGAACTATCGCGGCAACGTCGCCATTCTGATGGGGGCTTTATCGAACGAAGAGGCGCGTGAGCGTACGCGTGCCGTAGAAGCGGTAATTGCAAAATATAAGCAGATGGCGGTGATCGAAAAACAGACCGCGCGCTGGCAGCGTAATGAAGCGGTGGATGTGGTCTCGGGCTGGTTGCTGAATCAGCGACCCATCGATGCCATCGCCGCCAATAACGATGAAATGGCGATTGGAGCAATTATGGCGCTGAATCAGGCGAAAAACAGTCATATTCTGGTGGCGGGCATTGATGGAACTCCGGATGGTCAGCAGTTTGTTAAAAACGGCAAAATGACGCTGACCATTTTTCAGGATGCAAAAGGGCAGGCGATCGGCGCGGTAAAAGTGGCAAAAGCGCTGCTGGATAAACAAAAAGTCGAAGAGCTGAACTGGATCCCTTACCAGACCATTACCCACGACAACTACACTGAATTTGCCGCGGCAAATCAGCCATAATATAAATTTAAGCTGTTGATATTAATGGTGTTTAAATCCATCGCCAGGCAACGCAGAGTTTGCCTGGCGCGTAACAAACCGTCCTGCTGTGTTAATGCCTTTCCCGCCATTCTGTCACCTTTAGTGATTCTTTATATAAGCTGCCTTATACTGTGAGCAATTAGCTTAAATTCAGTGATTTCTTAATGATTTATATAATCGATGACAGTATTACTTATAATTCAGATGATTGTACGCTGACTCATCTTCCTACTGAGGAATCTATCAGTCTGAGCATCTCTTCCGGCCGCCTTTTTGAACGCCTGCTGAATTCAGAAGGGGAAATCCTGGCGCGGGATAACCTGCTGACAGAAGTGTGGGATAAATATGGCCTGCGCGGCTCGAATAGCAACCTGAATCAGTATCTCAGTATTTTGCGGCGTGCGCTTGCGGCCTATGGCTGTGAAAATTTGATTATCACCATTCCTAAGATTGGGATACGCATAAACACAGAGATTAAGATTGAAACGCAGCCGTCACCCGCCATGCCTGTCGCGGAGCCTGAGCCCGATATTGCAGCCGAAGCATTAACGGTGGCACCGACTGAAAGCAGTCCGATAACACCTGAATCCCCACAAAATGTCATCAGTAAGCCCAGCCATTTTTCCCGTCGTGAACTCTTTTTCGTCTTTTTTTCGCTGCTTCTGCTCGCTGCCTGTGGCTATTACTGGTTTATCGTTTCGTCTGAACGATCACTGGTCTCGACAACAATAAAATTGCCTGGCGGGTGTGACGTGGTGATATTAAAGGGGGTGGACGATACTGAACGGCAGTCAATGGATAAACAGTTGCTGGAGATTATTAAAGAAAATAATCAGCCTTGTGATGCCAGTCGGCGCTTCTATTTTGATAATAACACGGCCTTTACGACCCGTAATTTTGGCCGGACGATTTTATCCTCCTGCAAGATTAACGGTCGCGGGGATATTATTTCATGTGACAACTTTTATTATCTCGACTGGAGGAACATTTGAAAAGGAGCATTGCATTTATTCTGGCGCCGGCCGCTTTGTTGCTGATGGTGACCGTTGGATTCGATTATTTCAGCTCCCGGATTGAGCCATTCCCCTTTCGCTGCTCCACCTTTACCCATTACGATCTGAGCCGAAACGAAGGAAGCCGGATAGAGTTTCAGTTAACCCAGGACTTACGCTTTGATAGTAAAAATTCTGGCTATCTTTTACTAAACGGTCAGGCCGTTGCAGATAGTAAAACCACGATTGTTAACCGCAGGATTGTCCTTTCCCGCGGCGAGAAGGTTGATTACGACACTTACCGCTACGCGATTAACGACATCGTAAGCGCTTCAACAGATACGACACCCGATGCGGTGTTCACTCTGTTGCTGGCGGAGCTGACACTGGACCCTTCTTATCTGCAGTTTGATGTTGATAAAATCGACGCACGTTCTTATCTGATTGGCGGGCCTCTCTCTTACCTGTTTACCTGCCAGCGTTACTGAGCATGAAGATCCTTTAGTGGCTTTGTCTGTTTTTCTGATAAAAAAAAGCCGCTAAAAAGCGGCAAAATCATGACAAGCATGAAACAACTGAAAAATGAACAAAGAAACGGGTATTGCCCGGCGGCTCGCCGGGCAAGGGTTAATTATGGGTCCTGAAACTGGCCAGCGTCCCGGAGAAACCAGCTATCTCTTTGTCAGTTAACGGCCCAGGTTTCGAGATTGAAAAAATCAGCAGATCATCCATATCCAGGGTGAAAATAGCCTGCCTCTGGTATTGACGAATGTTATCAGGGCGTAAAAAATCATAGCTGATTAATATCCCATTAGTGACATTATTACCCAGCACCACCGGTTCATACGGCGCCTGATGCCACTCTTTTATTTGCTTTCTTAACATGCTGAGCTGGCTTTCAATATATTCTTCTATGCTGTTGTGATTGCCCAGCCCATCCCGGGAAAGGGTAATGGGAGGCAGGCCAGATCGTTTGTCAATCAGCGTGTTGATCGTTCTTTCACTGTATCCTTCAGGTAGCGTAATAGTGCCTTCGCTAAATTTGCACATGTGATTATTCATTCGGTCCTTCCATTTTTTGGCCATTGTCTGCACGGGAAAATAACTGCTCGGCAGTAATTTCGCTGATTTTACCGTTATTCAACATAACGATTCTGTCTGCGCTGCGGATAGTTTCCGGGCGATGCGCAATAATAATACGTGTGATATTCATTTTCTTAATGGCAGTATTGATCTGCGTTTCATTATAAATATCGAGGTGACTTGTGGCTTCATCCAGCACCAGGATTTGTGGATCGCGATAGAGTGCTCTTGCCAGCAAAATACGCTGTAACTGACCACCGGAAAGAAAGGAGCCCATATCGCCGACCAGGCTTTGATAATTCATTGGCATTTTCATGATATCGCCATGAATTTGTGCCAGCCGCGCCACGCGGGTGATTTTCGCCTGGTCAGGTTCATTATCAAAGAAGCTGATGTTTTCACTGATCGAACCCGAAAAGAGAATATCATCCTGCATGACACAACCAATGCGATTGCGGTGATGTTGTAAGCCGGTCTGCTTGATATCCAGACCGCCTACGCTGATCACACCGCTTTCGGGATGTAACAGACCGAGAATAATTTTGGCCAGCGTGGTTTTACCCTGACCCGACGGCCCGACAATAGCGATACTCTCACCGGCTTTAATAGAGAGGCTGACATCGTCAATGACCCAGGATTCGGTTGGCGCATAGCGAAAGCAAATATGCTCCAGCGCGATATCGTTCGATGTCTGCGGTTCGTCATCGTGCTCGATCTGATGAGGACTGGCTTCGTCATTCGGCTCAGTTTCAGACAACACGATGTCTGACAGACGTTCTCCATGCATACGCAGCATACGGAAATCAATGATCGCATTGATCAAACCGGCACCACGGCTCATGAACTGATCTGAGAAGCTGATGAAGGCCGTAAGCATACCGGCAGAAAAGTTACCATCCAGAACCTGTAATGCCGCCAGCCACACCAGCACCACGCGGCCCACCGACGTCAGTATTCCCTGTGCGGACCCAAACAGGATATTGAGCTTCTGCATCACTATCCCTTTATTGGTGCTATCCACCAGATAATTCATATAGGCGGCGAGACGCGGAACCTGCTTGTTGTTGGTTTTCACCGCCTGGATACCGCGTAGCGTTTCCAGCAGTGAGGACTGCGTGCGCGCTGAGCTGATGATCTGCTCTTCATTGGCACGGCGCACCGGCTCGTAGGCCATGAAGCGCAAGATGCCATAAGCAATGAACAGCGCAATGACTAACCAGGCGAGTTTGGCGTTGTAGATAAACAGCATCATTACGGTGACGATCGACATCACCCCATCCAGCACGGTACTGATAAAGCGTGAAGTCAGCGTGCTTTGAATGGTATTAAGCGAACCGTAACGAGACAGAATATCGCCGACGTGACGCGATTCAAACCAGTCGAGTGGTAGCTTCAGCATGTGCTGACAGACGTTGATCGTCCACTGTACGCTGAGCTGACTGGAGAACCAGGCCATCACCCATGAGCGCAGAGCGGAAATCATGGTCTGGAACAACGCAATCATGATGAAGCCAACCCCCAACAGGGTTAACAGCGAATAGTCGGCGGAGACCAGCACCATATCCATCACCCATTGCATAAAAAAGGGTGATAACACACCAAACAGCTCCAGTGAGATTGACAGGATAAGCACCTGAACGAAAGCGGACTTCACGCCCGTCACGCTGCCGACCAGCTTCATCATTGAAATGCTGGCTTTTTCCTCTTTTACTTCAAAGGTTGAAGAGGGGATCAGTTCCAGTGCCACGCCGGTGAAGGCTTTAGAGGCTTCTTTGAATGTCAGCTCCCGAACGCCGCGCGCCGGATCGTGAAGCGTAATTTTATTGCCGCTCACTTTTTTCAGCACAACAAAATGGTTGAGCTCCCAGTGCAGAATGCAGGGCATACGCAACTTAGACAGCTCTTCCAGGTCAACGCGCAGCGCACGCGAACTCATATTCAGCTGTTGTGCCATCGAAATGACATTGGCAAGAGTGGCACCTTTGAGCGAGGTAGCAAACTTCCTGCGCAGAGTGATCATGTCGATCTCATGCCCATGATAGTTGGCAATCATGCCCAGGCAGGCGAGTCCACATTCGGTCACCTGTGACTGACGGATGACAGGCAGACGGTTAAACCATCTGAAATTAAGTTTATCTTTTAACAACACAGCACAGACCTTTTAATCAGAGCGAAATTTTGTGACCGAGCGCGAATAACGGCTCAAGGACCCACTCGTAAAGACGACGTTTATCGACGATAAAATCGGCGTCCAGCGCCATACCGGGTTTCAGCGGCTCATTTTGCATGTAGGCTTTGATAGTCTGTTTATCCAGCGCCACCAGTACCCGATATTGCTGCTCCACCGGTTAATGTTGAGACTTCCTGAGGTGTCAGTGCCGTACGTGAAACTTCGATGACTTTGCCGTATTGCTGACCGAACTTCTGGTAAGGGAAGGCTTTATAACGCAGCACGACACGTTGTCCTGCCTGGATAAAACCAATAGATTGGGTATTCACCATGATGCGGGCTACCAGTTCACTGTCACTGGGCAGGATGGCAATGGCTGACTGACCTGCATTCAGCATCTGACCGTTTTTGATCATAATCATGCCGACGTAACCGCTTTTGGGGGCACGTAATTCAAAAGAACGGCGAGCTTCGTTTTCAACCAGTGACTGACGGTTATCTGCCAGCTGTCGCTCGATATCGTTACGTTTTTTCTCGTCGTCGAGCGGCTTCTCATGCAGTTGCTGCTGCGCCTGCAGGATTTTCTGCGCAATATCCAGCAGTTGCCGCTGATATTCCTGATAGCGTGCCTGGCCGTCGAGCAGCGTTGATTCCTGCTCTTCCACCTGGCGGCTTGAGGCGTATCCCTCGTTATGCATCGCTTTCAGCTTGGTCAGCTGCAAGCGCGCCAGCTCAACCTGCTTTCTGCGATGCGCTAACTGAAGCCGCAGTTGCTCTTGCTGCAATTTCAGGCTGCTGATCGTCTCTTTCAGCCCCTGCATCTCTACGTCATGCAGTTTGCTAAGGGTTTCCAGATCCTGCTGCAGACGTTCGCGCTGCGCGGCCAGGTTTTCTGAGACCACCTGACGCGTCTGACCAAATTGCGTCGAGACTTCAGATGAGAGCACCATCAGCACATCGCCTTTCTCTACGCGCTGGCCTTCTTTTACCGGGATATCGATAACGGTCGCGCTGACCGGAGGCGGAATAATCAACATGCCGTTTTTCGGTAATAACTCGCCGGTAGACGATTCATATTTGGTGTAGCTGCCAAAAATAAAGAAAAGTGTGGTCGCTGCAGTAATCACCACGACGATGGAAATAACCAGCCATCGGTAAGGTGGACAATAAAGTGCGACGGTACCCAGACTGCCGCGATTAGCAGCATCAAGTGCTTCCTGGCGAAAAAGTGACTGTTCCATTTAACTATTCATCATATGTAAGTGGGTTAACGGCACTGAAAGAAATTCAGCATGTCGATTGATAACGATCCGGTGCTGAGTGCCAGATTAAGCAGGGCGGTTAAATAATTCAGCCGTGCTTCAGCCTGATCTTTCAGCGCGCTGTAATATTTTTGTTGGGCATCCATTTCATCATTGACCGTACGAAAGCCCATTTCGCGCCCATACTTAACCGAGACGACTTTTTCGCGCGCCGAAGAAACCGCATTTTTTTCCGCATCAATAAGCGCCTTGCCATTTTTGAGGCTCAGCCAGGCAGAACGGGTGTCCTGAACCGCTTTGCGTTGCGCTTCGATGGTGCTGTACCTGGAGGCCTCGCGGCGATAAGACGCTTCAAATGATTGTGACAGCTGACTGCCGCCGGCAAAGAGCGGAACGGAGACATTTACGCCGTATTGCAGGTTATTACTTTTCGAGTTGGTGCCGAAAATTGCATCGTAAAGGAAGTTCTGGTCGTTATCGTTGCGGCTCCAGTTTTTGCCATAACTGGCATAAAGCGACACCACAGGCATGTGAGCAGCATCGGCAGCCAGCACATCGGCATCGGCCTGGTCGTGCTGGAACATCGCAACTTTGATATCGGTGTTGCGCTGCTGACTGGCGCTGATCGCTTCGGTTAGCGTGGAGTAGGGCGTTGAATTAAGGCACTGAAAATTAACCGGCTCCAGCGTATCCGGATTGACGCCGGATAATCGGCGAACCGCTTCACCGGCAAGCAGTAACTGATTGCTGGCTTCAATTTCTTTGGCCTGAGCGATGGCATAGTTCGCTTTCGCCTCATCAACTTCTGTACGCGTATTTTGCCCGTTACTCAAACCTGCCTGAAGCTTGTCCATTTGCTGTTTGAAGTTATGGCTAGCGGCCTGTGCGGCCTGTAAGACTTCCTGCTGATAGAGCACGGTAAAATAAGCATTGGCAACGGTACCCAGCAGTTTTTCCTCTGCCTGACGTGCCTGTGCTTCGGCGGTGTTGGCAATCGCGATACCTTTACGCCAGCCCGCATACTTACTCATATCAAACAACGGTTGCCTGACTCGGACATCATAGTTATGCGAAGTGACGCCGCTCTGGTATTTCTTATCCGGTTGCTCCTGGCGATCCCAGCTTCCTTCAAGCGTGAGAGTCGGCAACATTCCTGACATTCCCTGCCAGTATTTTTGTTTATCTGCTTCGCTGGTTTGCTTACTCGCCTGTAAAGCCGAGTCATAATTTAATGCGGCCTGTGCAGCCTGCTGCAGATTTGTGGCATGCACATAAACAGGCATACACATAAACATCAGCATGAGTTTATTTAATTTATGGATTTTCATGTTTTTCGCTGTTTCAAAAAATTAAATGCCTGGGTTAAATTAATTCCTGGGCAAAAACATACTTTATTAGATCTGTATTTGAGTGCAGCTGTAGCTTGCGCATCGCGTTATATTTTTGCGTTGCGATGGTGCTGACGCTGCGCTTACGTATTTTGGCGATATCCATCAGGCTGTAGCCCATCGCGAATAAACGGATGATTTCATTCTCTGAGGGAGACAACAGACTGTTTGTTTTGCTGGCTTGGGTATCAAGTGCCAGGTGTTTCATTTTTTCTGAATAATAAACCCCTTTGTTGGCTGAATATATCCATCGAAAAGCCTCAATCAGCTGCCTGCGATCGTCACGTTTACTGATAATGCCCTTGATAGGAATTTGCAATACTTTATTCAGAATAGCCTGACTGGTCTGAGCGGTGAAGATAATAATATTAAGGTCAGGCAACTTCTTATGAATCTCCTCAATTTTATTGACGCCGTTCAAATCATAACGCTCAAAGCTAAAGTTAAAGTCTGTAATGAGTATGTCTGGGGCATCCTCCTTAAGGTTTAATAGTAAATCCTCTTTATCAACCGGATAAGCGTTAATTTCGTGCTGAACGAATTCGGTTGATAAAATTGACTGGACTGAGTAAATAATGAAAGGGCTCTCATCAGATACACCAATCCGTAGCGTATTTTTTCTTTGGGGCAAATCCACTGACGAATCCTTTGATCAGTTAGAGATGATTGAAATGGCAGGGCTCCGAAGAGCCTTGCCGGTGTTTTACTGATAACTCAACGTGTAAGTTGCTACTGCATCCGCCGTTCCCGGGCTCACTTTCTCAGCAGTCTGATAATAACGTGCATATAAAGGCACAGTAATTAACGCAGCAGACAAAGGATAGGAGGCAACGTTAAAGGGTGACGCCAGCGCAACGGGTTGCTGATTTTCATTCAGTATCTGAACGCCAACGCCGGTCGCGGTTGAGGTTGTATTCAGTGCAACGACACCTGCATCTGACAAACCGCTGACCGCATCGCCGTCGAACTGCATCATGACTTCAAAGGTGCCTGATAGCAGTGATTCACAGTTCAGCTGAATATCAAAAGGAATCGGATTACTGGTCTGTCCAATGCCAGCACCTAACCCGCCACTTTTACTGACTGAATAACTGCCCAGTGGCACCTGCTGGGTAGTATTTCCGGCCACAGAACAGGTTTCATCTTTTACCGTAATCGCATTATTCCTGAGGTTGCTGGCGATGAAAGCTTCATCACTTCCCGTTACTAACGATCCGATCTGAAATAAGTTCAACGTCGTACGTGGTGCTGCGGTCAGTGAGGAGGAGGTACGCACGATCTTATAAGGCACATTCAGCGTAAACTCGGTGTAGTTATTCAGTACTCCGCCGGTTGTGATACCCGCATACTTGTCAACCATCTGTCCGGTGGCGATAGTCCCTGCTTCGTTGGAATATTCACCCCCATAACCCAGGTATAACGTTAACCCATAACCCAGCGAACCCTCGGCGATTGACAGCCGTTTAAAATAAACTTCTGTGCTAAGCCCCTCCTCGGGCCATGTCGTGAGAATATTAATACCGCACTGTACATCAACTGTTGCACTGCCTTCATAAACGACTGTACCGATGGGGACAGCCGATGAGAGGGTAATCCCCAGCGTTCTCAAATCGATTGCGGCTGTGGTGAACGGCGCTTTACAGGTTAATTTTATATCATCAGCAGCGCGGGCACCGGTTGCGGTAACGACAACAATATTGATTGCCAGCATAACCAGAGCCAATACGCTCGTTAATTTTTTTAAAATATTAAAAAATATCATAATAGTTCACCCAATTAACCCTGGCTGTCATTGTCGTTTATGCTAGTTGAAACATAACGAACAGGTTGATTCTGATCGCTGTTACATGTCGTGGTTAGCCTTGCCAGCGATTTATTTTCACTCGCCTGCACTGCGCCTGATTCAAGGTTCACCAGACAATTATCCGTCGGTGCTTTACCCCATGACACATGCAGACGGCTGACATCTTTATTCAACCTGACGTAAATTTGGCCGCCTTGTGAAACGGTTGTTATCAGATTGCCATTTTCATCATTAACTGATGCTCCAAATGGCAGCGCGTTACCGTTCGGCTGATTAGCGCGAATCAACAGTGGCTTACCTTTCGTTGTTTTATAGTCAAGTCTGACTACCGCGCCCTCAACAGGAATGATGCGTTGTTGAGTTGCTTCCAGTTCGACATCAAGCGGAATACCTTTCGGATCTATTGCCAGTTCGTTTATCCGGTAAGGGTTAAGATTTGGCACAATGGCCCTTCCACTGCTGTTAAGCACAATGTTCGGATAACCCAGTACCCGCGCACCGCCGGCATCTTCTGCGCTTACCACGGCATAGGTAGATGACTGATAAGCGCTGAACGTCAGACTGTCCGGTAACGCTACGATAGTGCCGCTGGCGCCACCTGATGCTGAATAGTAGTTTTCACCCTTGGTATAAGATGCTGTCAACGTGCTGTAAGGAGAACGGTATTGTCCGCCAATCGAGCCCGATTTATTGTTATCAATATCACGCGCGACACCAACGTTATAGTTAAATTGGTTTTGCTCGCCTAAAACGCCATTAACTCCCGTTTGGGCGTTGACCCCATCTTTAGTATGGGTCGCACTTCCCGTTAAATTGTGCCTGTTATCGCTGCCTAAAGGCACTGAGAAGTCGAGTGATAATTGTGTATCGTGTCCGCCGGTTGAATATAATAATCGGTTCGCGGAAATTGTATAGGATACTCGCCCAATTGTATTATTGTACCCCAGCTGAAATTGAGTGTTGGTACCGGTATCATTCCAGTAGTTTTGAACGAAACCAGTAAGATAGAGACTCCCAAATGAATCTCCAAAATTTTGGCTGGCGGTCATTGAAAAACGTTGCTTAGGACGTGAAAGATAATTGACAGTGCCATTTCTGCCATTCTTTTTATAATAGTTGTTAATTTGCAATGCGTTATCAAAGCTGTAATAGCCAGATGAGGAGAATCGGTAGGCTGCCAGGGTAAAGTTAGTATTCGTTTGAGAGACTTTCTTACTGTAGGTCGCCCGGTAACTGACACCCTGTTTCTTTTCATCACCATATTTTGTTTGTGCACCGGTGATGTCCAGAGAAATGGCGCCAATCGGAAAACCAAACGCACCACCCAGTAACACGGACGTATAGTTATCTGATCCCAGAATACCGGAATAACCGGTCAGACTATTAGTGAAGCCATGCTGGATGGTGCCCTGATACACCGAAGGGGTGTAAACCATATTATCGCGTCGCGATACGCCGCCGGTCAGGGAATAGTAGGTCATGCCTGGGCGTTTCAATCGCGCCATGGCTGCGTAAGGCACCGAGAAACGCGTTTCACTGCCGTCAGCTTCTTTTACTGTGACGTCTAAATCACCGCCGTAACCAGTAGGATAGAGATCGGTAATGTTAAACGCGCCAGGTGAGACGGTCGTTTCGTAAATTTTGTTGCCGTTCTGGCTCACTGTGACCTGAGCATTCGTCCGGGCTACACCACGGATTTCTGGTGCATAACCCCGTTGTGAATCGGGCCACATCTGCTCAACTGTTGAAATCTGGGCGCCACGAAAGGAAAGAGTATCGAAGATTTCACCACTGGTATTGCCTTCACCTAACAGTAAACGCGATTTCAGTTGTGGAATGTCACGCTGTACGTAGGTGTTGATGTCGTCATAATGATGATCTTCGCGCCCCTGCTGACGCCGCCAGCTGAGTGCGCCATCGTGACGGAACATCCAGCCACCCAGGTTGAAGCCCGCCAGCGCCCGGCCATAAAAAGAATCATATTCACGACCGCCGCTATAAACAGAGCGATAATAGTTAGTGTTATAATTAAGAGTAAGCGCCGTTTCACCTTTATCCCAGAACTCAGGTGCAACATAGCCGCGCGCAGAACGCAGAAGATAGATTTGCGGAATGGAAATATCCATTTGCATATCTGCGCTATTTATTGCAGCATTACTATTATCGATAACGTCTTCCAGTGCCAGGCACTGTTTTCCGGCGCGTAATTCTTCTGCTTGTTGCGAATTAAAAACGCTGTCTTTAATTGACAGGTTTTTTACAAGCTCGTAGGAAAGGCAGGCTTTAGTCTCGTTTCCTTCACGTACGACACGAACGTTGTCGCGGCTGACCTGACGGCCATTAAGAAAAATATCTAATGTGTAAATACCTGGGTCAATTGGGTTACCATTTGCATAACGAGACACATCAACTTTCACCCCTGGCAAATGTTTTACAAAGGATTCGTCGAAGTCATAATTATCCTCAGCCAGTGCTGGGGTTGTTACAGCGGTAAGAAAAAGCGCTAAAAAAGAGCGACAAAAATGTCTGCCCGCTGGTTTATTTACAGAGACTGTCCTTGCCATCATAGTTACCCTTAATTATCACTACCAAAATTATTGGCTGATCAGGCCTTCTGCATCCCGTGCTGCGCCAAAATCATCCAGAAACTGGTAATGGAATGACGATTTTATTTGATTTACGTTAGCCCCTTTCAGGGTGAAATCTTTACTTCCGCCTGGGGCCAGCATGTCTCCCTTTTCACTTACTACTTTATGACCAGCAGTATCTTCTGCTGTAATTAGTGCCACATTAACGTAATAGGGGGAGTTATTAATTGCAGTTAATTGATTGCTTTTATTACCTTTACGCCAAACCAGTGCAGTCGCAGCCTCTGCTGCATCTTTGGAGTTGAGCGTAGTGGGACGATAGAAAAGTTTGATGCGGCTCCTTATAGCCATTTGCAGTTGGTTTTTATTCGCGAGACTTTTATCCTTCGGTGGGATATCCAGTACGTTTAGCCAGAATATTGATTCTTTATCTGTGGGGAGGTTACTGCCGGTATAAACAATTCGTAAGGTTTGCCCTTTATTGGCTTCCATGCGAAAAACCGGGGGTAATAAAACAAAGGGAACGTTGATCTTATCCAGTGGCTGATTAGGATCACCAGCATCAATCCATGACTGGACCAGAGCAGGCCGATCGCCGCGATTATCCAATCGTACCGTTACTTCTTTTTCTGAAGCAGGGTAAACAACCCGGGTGCCGATGATAGTGACACTGGCAAGAGCTGGCGTGGAAAAAACGCACGCAAGCAGCAATGATGCTATGAAGTTAACGCTTTTTTTTTTCATAATATTACTGGATTTAACAAAGAGGAAAAGAGGTGGGAAGACGGTGTCTCCCCACCATAATCAATTAGAGGTAATTGATTGAGTAAGTTACAGATGAAGCAACGGTACCTGAAGTTGCAGCAGCGGTAGCGAAGTACTCAGCGGCATAAGTCAGCGTTGCTGCACCGGCTGCCAGTGTTGCAGTCACTGGTGAAGTTGTCTGAGCGGTGCTGCCCGCGTTCAGAGCATTGCTTGCGTTATCCAGCAGCTGCAGTTCAACGTTTTCTGCAGTACCGGTGTTGTTCAGACGGCCATTGGCGTTAACGTTAGAGCCTTGTTCAAAATAAGCATAAACGTCACCAGTCTGAGTAGAGCAATCGCTCAGATCGATAGTGAAGCGGGTGCTTCCAGCGGTCTGTCCTGAAGTTTTCAGCAGGCTTGAAGAGACGGTTGGCAATACTACGGTACCGGTGCTGGTGCCGCCGTTGACGCTAACAGTACAAGTCTGGCTTTCGATCTGACCGGTGAAATTGATGGTGCCATCAGATGCTTCAGCTGCATTAACCTGAGCGGCTGCCAGCAGCAGACCGAGAGAAATCATAGAAACCTTTTTCATATACTTTCCTTTGTATAAAAAATAAAAAGATGAACTGCATTAACAATGAGTGATTGCTATTGGTTGCAATCACTCACATCGGATTTACAGAAGGAGATCACTCCGCCCGTAACTTAAAAAGCAAACAGGCCAAAGGCGACTGCTGCGACAACACTTACAATGCCCATGCCAAAGGCCTGGCCACTAATTGGATTGGCCGCCGGAACTTCTTCCGGACGCGTCCATTCGGTGGTCTCTTCCTGAGAGGAAGCGTTTATGCTTTTAAAAAAGTCGAGGATCAACGAGGTTAATGAGCCGCCGCTGACATTTTGAATCTCACTCTCTTTTAATTCGCGCATGATTTACCTTAAACAGAAACAGGTTTAACGTTGAGATCAAACTGATTTTCTGTAACCTGGTTGAACCAGGCAGCAGTTGTATCCCAGCCATTCATTGCACCGTACAGTGCACCATCAACCAGGCCAAGAACGCCACCAACGATAAAACCAACGCCAGCAGAGATAATACCTAAGCCCAAGACACCACCAGTGCCGCCACCGCTTATGCCCCATTTAAGGCCAAATGCAGTCAGACCAGTAGCAGAACCCACCACTACGGCACCAATAAAATCAAAAAAACCAGCACCAGAAACGTTCTGAACTTCAAAAGATGTTAACTCTCTCACTTATTTATCTCCCTAATATTAATTGTTGCTGCTGTATCAACTGAGCTGCGCTATTAAATGGATTAATCCGAACGAATTAAATAGTAAAGTATCCATAATTTGTTTTTTCGTTTGCAAATTAGATGAAACTCCAGATGTTCGATTACAAATATTTAACGTGCATTGTAATGCTGCGACAATAATTTCTTTTTTGTATGAAGTTAAAAATTCCCATCACTGCCTGGCTTTTTAATCTTTAGTGTTATTTAAGAATTAAATTAATAGCTGAGGATCATGTAGCGCTGCCTCATTCGGCAAGCTGAATAAATGTATCAGTAGCCGGACGACCAGAGCCTGTCCGCCTGGCTGGCTATATTCCGCCTCTCTTACAGAAAGAGGGCAGATAAGCCTCTCACTCTATTTCTGGAACTAAAACCTATTTAGTGGCTAAAAAATAGAATAAAAAACTATTTATTGAGCATTTTTATATTTAATTGTCTGTTTTGGCACTGGCGTGATTAAATTTACTGGCACTGAGCTGATGTGAGGAGTCAATTTTTTTAGCGAGTATTAACATTGATTCCAAAATTGAGTTTCATATTTTATTTGTGCTTTTTAGATCATGTTAATGTGAAATTCATTGTTTCAATTCCGGTGTGGATAACATTAGTTATCATATGGATATGTAAAAACCAATTTTTAGGAAAAAAGTTATAACGCAATCAGGATGTCTCTGTTTGGTGGATATATGATCTGATAAATAAGTTTTTAGCAGTGTATGGTGTGGTTGTTTTCGTTGTTGCTGGATTTTAATCCTACCTTTTCGCTGGTTTGTGGGATTGAATTTTACTGTGCTGATTTTATTATAGCGAAACCGATAATACTCTTATCCCTTACTGAGGCTTTAGAGGGGTAAATAGCTATAGAAATCGCTTCACCAGGAACAAGCAAAGAGAACAGCGCAGACTGGTTTTTTTATAATTTAAATAGTGATCACGGGCTGTCCAGTATCGCCTTGTGAATCAATTGGATTGAGTTAATCGATATGTATAGAGTGACTGAAAATCATGAGCGAATCATCGATGCATTAGCGGGTTACACCCAAATTGCTAATCCCGATGAGATATCGCGTGGAAAGCGCCGCTATCATTTGACAAAAGACAATGTTCGCCGGGTAATGTTTATTCTGGACGGCGATTTTTTGCTAAAACTAAAAGGAGAAAATAAGGTCCTTAACATCCTTTCAGCACCTGCCGTGGTCGGCGTGACACCCGCACTGGATGAACCACCGATCTATCTTGAAAGGGTTGATTATGGGAAAGTCAGCTTTATCGACTATGAAAAGTTCTGGATGTTGATTTTTGAAAAGAATCTGTTTAATGATGCAATGTCTATTCTCTCCGGTCAGTATTCTGACCTGATGAATTATATTCAGTTGCCTAAAAGCAACTCTTACGATGAGGTGCTGTCATTAATCGGTCGCTGGAAAAAACTGCCGCCACACCTGAAAAGACGATTTTCAGCACTCTACTTAATTGAGCACAGCTCGCATCTTTCCAAGAGCTCCATCTGCCGGGTCTTAAAGGATTTGAAAGAGAAAGGTGAACTGGAGCTGGTTAACGGTAAATTTACCTAGCAGGAAAGTTTCATGCTCGGAAATCTGGATGTTAAAGGGAAAAACATGGATGTTAAGATCATATGCAAGGATGATAACTATTATTTTAAATTTGGTATATCTGAGCTGATAAAAGAAGCATTTCTCTTCAGCGCCAACGTGGGGTTTTTAAACGGTTTTGATAGTGAGAATCTGACAAAAGCGGACATAATCATCATCAATGTTTCGCAATGGCGACTCTATATGTGTCAGCCAGCCTATCAATACAGAAAAAAAGGCAGCATATTGTTGGTCTTTACCGATCAGCCTGACAAAATTATTCCTGAAGAACTGCCGGTCTGCTATCAGTCATTAACCGTGATTGCATGGACAGAATCAGTAAAAAACATCAGGGATAAGATAACCAAAGCCTGGCTGCTTGCGCATGACGAAAATAAAAACGGCTACCAGCCATCCGATTGCTCAAGATGCCATTTTTCCCGGATTTCCCTGGTGCAGCTGCAGGTGATGAGTTTTTTGAAGAAAGGGAACAATGTCCGGCATACGGCAAAGTTCCTCGGGCTTTCAACTAAAACGGTATACGCTCACAAGTATAATGTAATGAAAAAGTTTGATATTAAGGGTGATTATGAGTTCCACTCTTTTCTCAACTCAATTTCATTAATTGAATTATATAAGGGTGTGATAAACGATGAGTAGAGGGCAGGGCGATGAGATGCGAGTCAGCCTGTAAAATCCCGCTATGCGAAAAAAGTAAATTTTTCTCAGTTTGATATATTTGATCTATTTTTTGTGTGAGCCAGTTATGAACAATGAATCTCAGAAAAAAACCATCATTATCTCTATCCCCATCAGGGCCATTTTGGCACTCATTATTGGTATGGTGGTTTTTTTGATGAGTTATCTCTACAGTCACTATGCAGTGGCTTCACCCTTGCCGGTTATTCCTGCTCCCGGTACGCATGCGCAGCTTATCGTGTATCGGGTAGATGGCGATACATCGCCTGCGTCAAATAAGGTGGTCAATGTATTTCTTAATAATCAATACCATACGAGCATACTTCCGCATAATCGTGCGGTAAAGCTTATCCTTTGCCCTGGTGCAGGATCGCTTGATATCTCGATAGGTCAGCTTGACCAGCATCGCTTTGGCCGTTCTGAAAATCTGCCGGGTAGCTCAACCACATTTCAGGCGGGAAAGCGGTATTTCTATCAGATTGCATTAAATAGTCAGAACGCGGTCACGGCACGCTGGGTACCCGAAGAGGAAGCAGAAAAAGCGCTGTTTAACGTCGAACCACATTTGCTGACGCTGTTCAGCGTTGCAAATGAACACTGCCTGACCTGATCTCTCTGGCGGAGACAGAAAGTCAGACACTCTACAAATTTAACAACGCTGAGTATGAGTAAAGGATTGCGCGAACAGAATCCGGGCGCAGACTATTCATTTCCTGTCAGCAAAAAGCGACAACGCATTACTCTTTATCATCCTGAGTCGCGGCAGCAAAACCGCGCGATGACACCCTATCCGCAGCACCAGAGGCCTGAGCAGCAGGGAAGGCCAGCCAGCATTTTCATCCTCCAGGTATGCCTGCTGCCGTATCAAATGATGATGATTACGCCGCGATTGTGACCTGGCAGTATAATCCTGATTAATGCCGTTAAGTCGTTTGCCAGCGCTGTTGATTAAGCCTGAAGAGGCGTATGCCGGCACGCAGATCAAAAGGGCATTACGATCCTGTGTCGATGCAACTCAGTTATCTGTGCCATAACCTCAGTCTAAGCGGAAGCGGCAACCGTACATTACGACACGGCCGATTCGTCAGCAATCAACGCTGTTCATTGATGAGGGCGTGGGTTGCCGCAGCTGCAGCATAAGAGCCTGTACAGGCGGCTTCGGAACAGGAAATCTAAATCTTCATGATGGATCGAACAAAGCCAGCATAATCGCTGGCTTTGTTTATTCTGAACGGAGGCGTTATTGAATAATAACGACCCGATCGACATCAATTTCAGTCTGGCCATCGTCGCGATCAATTTCGCCGTTTATCCTGACCTTTTTACCCACCAGATAGTGATCATCGTCATCATCATCCTCGTCAATATCAATCCGAATGCGGCCAGTCGAATCTTTAAGCCAGTAGTGATCGTCATCGGCACGTCCGGTAATGGTGCCGGTGAGCGTAACATGCCGGTCATCGCGCATTTTTTTCGCCTCAGCCACCGAGACCTGCTGACTGGCGAAAGCCGCCGATGAACCTATTAAGGTAAAGATCACCAGCAAGGTTTTTTTCATTTTCAACTCCTGTCGTGAAGAATTTAGCGTCCTGAGCTAAGAATGTCTGTTAATTAAAAGCTGAAGCGATAACCCGCATTAATCTGGCGCTGATTGAAACGGTTACCATCAACGAGATCCGCCTCCATAAACAGGGTGTGATTACTGATCTGAGCGCTGACGCCGATGCCGTTATTCCAGCCATTTCCTTTAAAGGAAAGATTCTCTCGTGAACCATTCAGCGCATAATGTGTATCGCCCGAAAATTCGCGCATCATTCCGGTTTTGATATAGCTGTTGAGCTTGTAGCCGCTTTGGTGCATCTCATAGCCTGCCAGCACACTCGCCCGGCCGAGTACAGACTTGTAGTTCGACAGGCTGATATTCAGCCCATTGGATGCCCGAAGCGAGCTACTATCCTGATAACCTGCTGTCATCTGCAGCTGCGGTTCCAGATAAAAGCCGTTAGCATCTTCTGAAAAACTGAATTTTTTACCGGCCTCCAGCGATACGCTGAAACCGTATGACGCTGCCGTACCTGAAACCCGATTATTCTGTGTGTCTTTGACACTAAACTGATTTTTGAAACGATTAAATTTCACTACTCCATCGACATAGTAGCCCTCATCATTCATCCAGGTACTGTACATACCGACATGACTGGATCGGGTATTACCGTCGCCGTCTCGATAGTGCGGAGAGCCTTCGGTCACACCCATAAACAGACCGAGATAAAGCGGAATTTCGTCCGAAACGCGTTTATCTACGCCAAACTGATAACCGGTATAGTTCAGGCTGAAGTTACTTAATTTGCCACTCGCAAAACCGCTGAAACGGCCATCAATGCCGCGCAGCCAGACATTGCCGGCGGTTTTACCCTGACGAACGTCACCCATGCGCTGCATCAGCGTTTGGGTTTCGGCGTAATTCATCAGATAACCAATATTGAGGAAATTCGCACCGGCATTTGCAGTACTGCTAATGACTGACGGACCACTGGCTGCAGGCGCTGTACCCGCCGGGGCAGCAGGTGAAGCACTGCTTTGATCTCCGGTTTTGTCCGGTTCTGCTGCAGTATTATCTGCCGGAGAGGCTGGCGTTGTCGTTGCGTTATCCCCAGGCGTGACCGGCGCGGTTGCCCCATTATCCACGGGATCGACCGGCGTGACTGCTCCATTATCCACGGGATCGACCGGCGTGACTGCTCCATTATCTGCGGGATTGACCGGCGTGACTGCTCCATTATCTGCGGGATCGACCGGCGTGACTGCCCCATTATCCGCGGGATCGACCGGCGTGGCCTCAGCATCGTCGGCCGGCGTCTCGGCTTCCGCTTTTGGCGAGGAGAGCACCCAGTTAGTATCCTGCTGATTGACGGTATAAACATAACCGCCCAGTTCAACATCTGAATCCCCTTTGAAAGTCGCGACGCCGTCGGGCGTTTCAACGACGGTCAGCACTTCATTACCGGTCGTGACGGCACTGCCGCGGTTCTGAATGAGCAGCGTGTAATCACCCGCGCTGCTTTCAGTAACCACGACTTTATCGCCAATATTATTAACGCCATCCCCGTCACCGACAATATCAGTCCGTAACGCAAAATTACCGCTGCCGCTCAGGTTAGCCACCGTCAGCGTGGAGTAGCTGCTGTCGTCGGTGGCGGCGGTCAGATCGACCAGGGAATTGCTCATTTGCAGATTGTCGAGCACAGAGTCGCCTGCAACGCGCCATTCGCTATCAGTCAGATTGACATTAAGGTGGCCGCCATTGACGTTGTCGCTGTTGGCGCTGCCTGACCAGAGTGAACCTGAGGCGAAATTGAGAGCGATCAATCCTCCCAGCGAATTAACGCTACCGGTAATCGCCATCGTTCCGTCAGCATTAATCACGCTGGGTGCATAGCCCTCATTATGCTGAGTCGCCATCGCAACCCCTTCAGGCGATCCCATATCAATGGTCAGATCACCCTGAAGGTTAACCTCGCCTTCAGCCATGGCGTAAACCCCGATGGTACTGTCCGGTAAACCGGTAATTGTCAGGTTTTCGCCGTTGATCTGCCCGCCCAATGCCCACAAGCCCAGACCCAGGGTATCGACACTGTTAATGGTAATATCGGTATTCAGCAGGTTGACGGTCGCGCCAGCTGACTGTGAAGAGGCGCCATAAGAACCCGCCGACTGCAGCGTATTGCGTTCTGTTTCAGTCCCAAGGTAGTTGACCGTGGCGCTATCGCCCATTGCCACGATAGCACCGGTCTGCGCCGAGAAAATCACACTGCCCGCGCCAACATCGGCAAGCCCGTTTCCTCTGACCGACAGGCCAGCTGACGCCGTACCCGAGGTACTGATATTGAGGTGATCGGCGGTTAAAGTACCCAGGCTCCAGATGCCAACGGAAGTCTCGCCGGTGGTGATGATGGTTGAATTGCTGCCGAGATCGACCGAGCTGTCGGCCTGAATGTTAATACCCTGAGAGCTGTCGCCCAGCGTTTTAATCGTGAGGTGATTTGCTGTTACCAGGGGAACGCTGTCCGTGGTCTGACCGGTAAAGGCATCAATCTGCACGGCATTGCTGCTGGTGCCATTGGTCTGAATGGCACTGTCATTACCTAAACCGGCCTCTGTACCATAGCCGGAAACATGCAGGCCAATTCCGTTATCGCCCTGCGTCGATATTTGCAATTTTTCTGCTGTCAGGGTGGAGGCATTCTTCACCGTTACGCCATCAGCGAATCCACTGCCACTTCCTACGGCGGTCACCGAACTTCCCGTGCCCAAATCAGCACTGGACTGATTACCGGTAAGTTCGATCGCGCTGGCGGTTTTACCCGATACGGTGACAATCAACTTGTTGGCGTGAAGATCGCTGTTTGCACCGTTCAGAAAAATGCCCTGGGCAAAATGATCGACATCGGTAACGCTGACGGTGCTGCCACTACCGGTTTCTACCGTACCGGCAGTGCCGTTTGGCACCAGAATACCGTAGAGTCCGCCATTCAATGTCTGGTCGGCAATCAGTGTCGTACCATCCGGTAAGGTAATATCGCCTCCCGTCTGGCTTCCTGTCACTGCCGCATCGCCGATGCCCGGCATCACGCCTACACCACCGGCTAGCATCAGCATTTTTGCGAGCCTGCTCATTCTGAATTTATTATTCATACCAGTAACTCTTCCTTAAGATTTTATTGATGACTTAGATTCAGCTCAATTGATCCAGGCACCATCAGGGAATGATTAAACGTATTGAATAAGCTTCATGCATTAATAGCGGTCATGTTAAATGAAATCATATAATTTACGACTTCATCTTTAATGAAAACGACAGGATTATGCCGGGCAGCGCTGAATTATGTAAAGAAGCTGAAAGTCTCCGCTTTTAATCAATCGTTACATAAATGAGCCTGTCTGATGAGGTTCCTCTTTGAAATTAAGGTTATGCGACTCTGACAAACTGGGTATTCCTGTTAAAAAAATTACACGCATAGTTTTTTGACTATATTTATAATCGGAAGCTGTGAAATTATTGTCGATAAAGTCAGTTAACAGCGGGTGATTAATCACCTGTTTAATCTTGGCCTGATAAAATCAATCCGTTTTTTGACATGACAAGGCCATGACAGGGTCATTAATTAACTAAGAGTGTGATTAACCTTTTCCACTAACAGGGATGATGACTCAAGAGACCGTTCCGAAAGTAGTGGCCTGCGTCTGAGTCAGTGAAAAGAACAAACGCATGAACAACTGGAAAAGAGGTGATTAATGCAGCTGATTAAAATGAGTGTGGCTATTTTCGGGGTACTGACAGCGCTGCAGCTCACGGCCTGCGCACAAAAACCCGCAGCGCCTGAACGCATTGGCATGGCGAATCCGGCGACAAACTGGTGCATAAAAGTGGGAGGTACGCCTTCACAGGTGAACACCGACGCCGGGGTTGTTGGATATTGTACGTTACCCTCCGGTGAGCGAGTCGAGCAGTGGACACTCTACCGCCAGGCGCATCCTGCTTCCACGCCTGCGAAATAATCCCGCATAAGCCGTCCGGTCAGATCAACCTCATTTCTGACTAACGGCTTGTTTTACCGCTTACACAGGAAATTGAGCGGTGAGTAACCCGCGCCGTTTATACTGCTCACCGCCCCGTTACCTCTCCTCGTTATCCCTTCATTAACCGCCGCGCTGATCTATCATCACGCTGGGCAGAACCGTTATCCGCGCAGAGCGGAAAATGGCAACGTCAGGCGCTGAAACTGGCGCTGATGATGTTACGTCAATGTGATGGATGTTATTCAGAATCGATGAGGCAAAGAGCAGAATGCTGTGAAAATAAATTGCCATCATGGCAATACGCAGCTAACCAACTTAAATTAATGTCAATAGAAAATATCTGGATTGATGTTTGTTTATTCTCCGGCGGAAAGGCTGACTCAACAATACATAACTTTGCCTTAAAAAATAGATTTTTTCTAATCGCTATTTATTCGCCTGTCTGGTTGCGAAAACAGTAAATATAACTAATGAATGGGCGGTAGTCTATTTCTGGACTGGACTAGGTGTTTTCTTAAATATATTGATAAAGCTGATTCTTATTTGGCAGTGTTTTTATATATTGATTTATTTCAGCGAGTTAGCGTTTAAATTGCATTGAATGGCCGCGTTTTATTGATCTCAATCAATCTTTAAGCGGCGGCGGGTTTCGGTAACAGATATGTGAAATGATATTATTCCTGCGAGTAAAAAATAAATTAATAAGTGTATTTTTTCACAAGGGGAATCCATTGAAATATATTGGAAGAGTCGCTTTTTGCTGCACTGTAGCTATCTGTACGCGCTCAAATGCCGGAATTATGCGGCATGATGTCGATGTGCAAACTTATCGCGATTTTGCTGAAAACTTGGGGGAGTTTTCTGTTGGCGCTAAAAATATCGCCATCTATAAAACAGATGGATCGCTGTCAGGTTATCTTGATTTTTCTATGCCGGATTTTGGCATGGTGGCGACTTACGGTTACAGCACACTGGTTGCGCCATCTTATGTCGCCAGCGTGCGTCATAACACCGGCTATAAAACGCTCAAATTTGGTAACGGTGCGCAGTATGCCGCCAATTACACGCTGATTAATCGTAATGAATCAACACTGTCAGATATTGATTTTCATCTGCCACGCCTGAATAAAGTGGTCACAGAGTCGGCCCCCGCTAGCGTGATCGAAAAATCAGACATGATAGCGGCTGATAAATCGCGCTACTCCTGGTATACGCGCATTGGTGGCGGCACGCAGAGCCAGGTTAATGAGGCGCAGACCGAGCAAATTACCCTCAGCGGTGCTTATAACTGGGTAAGCGGAGGAACGATTAATGCGGCGACGGTGAAGGCGACGTCAGGCTCTCTGCAGGGAACCAATTATGGGCCTGATAACCCACTGACTTCTCCGCTTTCTATCGGAACAATGGGCGGTGACAGCGGCAGTCCTGTCATGGTCTATGACGAACTGGAGCAGGTCTGGAAGGTGGCTGGTGTTCTGCACGGCGCCTATGTAACGGACCAGATTTATGGGCAGACCAGCATCTGGGAATATATTCCTGATAACTACATTCAGACCATCGCAGCCGCGAATACCTCACCCGATGTGGTCGATATTGCCGGTGGTGGCGCGATTAGCTGGGACAATGATGCGATCAGGCAAAACACGCTGTCGTGGTCCTGGTCCGGGCTGGACACCGCCTACGCAGGCGTTGCTCCGTCAGGCGCCACCAACGAAGAGCTGGATGCCACCAAAGATTTACGATTTAACGGTGCAGGTGGTCTGATTACCTTAAATGCACCCATTAATATGGGGGCCGGAAAACTCCAGTTCTCGAATAACTACACAGTGGCATCGGCCAGTGGGGCCAACGCAACCTGGGCTGGCGGCGGTGTTGAGGTCGATGCGGGCAAAGAGGTGCTGTGGCAGGTCAACGGCGTGGAGAACGATGCGCTGCATAAGATCGGGGCGGGCACGCTGCACGTCAATGCTGAAGGGAACAACCCGGGTTCACTCAATGTGGGTGATGGTACGGTCGTGCTCGATCAGCGCGCCGATGCGAACGGGGATAAAAGCGCATTTTCATCCGTCACGCTGGTCAGTGGCCGGCCAACCGTGGTGCTGAGCGATGAGAATCAGGTTGCGGCTGATAATATTTATTTCGGCTATCGCGGCGGTCGCCTGGATTTAAACGGTAATGCGCTGACCTTCAAAAAAATCAATCATACCGACAGTGGCGCTCTGCTGGTCAATCACAACAGCGATCTGGCCACCCTGAATATCACCGGCTATACCGCGAAAGATGTGCCTTTTAATACCTTTAGCGGCAGTAACCCGACAGGCACGCCAGGATCAATTTATGTTTATAACAACCCTTATACGAAGCAGACGGAATATTTCCAGCTGAATACCTCTTCTTACTGGTATTACCCGACAGATCAAAGCTCAACCTCAACCTGGACTTTTTTGGGAACGGATGCGGATGAGGCGATCAACCATCGCTTAACGCAGCTGAATCTGCAGGTTTTCAGAGGCTTTATCGGCGAAAAAGTACAAAACCTGGTGAATGGCGCGATGGACGTCAATATCAGCCCGAGCAACCGGTCAGCGATAACAGCCTTAACGGGTGGCATGAATCTGAATGGCACGTTAAATGCGAACAGCGGTACAACAGTTCTCTCAGGTCAGCCGGTGGCCCATGCGGGTAGCGTGGTCATTGAGGATGACTGGACGACCTCCTTGTTCAGGGCCGATAAAATCCACGTGGGCAGCAATGCTCTGTTTCAGGTGGGGGAATATGCCAGCGTAACCGCAGATATAACGGCTGATGAATCCGCACGCCTCTCGTTGGGTTATAACGACAGTACGCTGGCGGAGGAGAAGAGCTGGCGGTGCTACGCCGTGATCTATAAAGATGACGTTTCCTGCAGTCAGCCGGTACGGGATGCCGACGCGCTGGCGCGTCTTCCTGCCAGTGAGGTAACGGGAGATGTCCAGCTGGCCAACGATGCGTCGCTCTATCTCGGGAAGGTGAACTATCAGGGCGCCGTCAGTTCCAGTGGCACAACGCGCATGACGCTGGATAGTCAGTCAACCTGGAACATGACCGGAAACAGTCATGTGAGTCTGCTGCAGGCCTCACGCGGCGCCACGCTGTCAACGGTGCCACAGACTGGCTGGCAGGCAAAAAGTCTGGATGTCGATACTCTGGACGCCACCGGACTTAATCTGATGCTGGGCGTAAAACCGTCCACGCTGGAAAGCGATAGACTGACGATTAACTCTGCCGCCAGCGGCAGCGATAACCTGCTGGATGTAAAACTGATTGTCGGGAGTAATGAACAGGTCGCATTGAATCAGGATCTGGTCATGATCGACGCTCCCGCCGGTACGTCACATGACTACTTTAGCTTTGCCAGCAACTACAGCGGCTTTAGCGTCTATACCCCGAACTATCAGGTGAAGGACGAGAACGATCGCGTTCTGTGGGTGCTTGAGCATAATCAGGAGCAAGAGCCTGCGGAAGTGGTGCCGGAAACGCCAGCGCCAGCAGAAACGGTGCCGGAAGTGGTGCCGGAAACGCCAGCGCCAGCGGAAACGGTGCCGGAAGTAGTACCGGAAACGCCAGCGCCAGCGGAAACGGTGCCGGAAGTAGTACCGGAAACGCCAGCGCCAGCAGAAACGGCTCCGGAAGTGGTGCCGGAAACACCAGCACCAGCGGAAACGGCTCCGGAAGTGGTGCCGGAGACGCCAGCACCAGCGGAAACGGCTCCGGAAACGCCAGCGCCGGCAGAAACGGTGCCGGAAGTGATGCCGGAAACGCCAGCGCCAGCAGAAACGGCTCCGGAAGTAGTGCCGGAAACGCCAGCGCCAGCAGAAACGGCTCCGGAAGTAGTACCGGAAACGCCAGCGCCGGCAGAAACGGCTCCGGAAGTAGTACCGGAAACGCCAGCCCCGGCAGAAACGGCTCCGGAAGTGGCACCGGAAACGCCAGCTCCGGCAGAAACCGCGCCAGCTGCGGAGCCAGAAACTCCGGCAGCGGCAGAGGCTGCTGCTGAAGAGGAAGCTGAGAAAGAGACACCGGCCGAAGAACCGGCGGCAGCAACCGAAGCTGAGCCCGTATTCAATCCGGACGACTGGTTTACTGTCTATGATAACCAGCCGCTGATTCAGAACACTCGCGCAATGATGGCTTCGCGGCAGTATATCTTTAGCGAAGCGGTAAGCCAGCTGCATCAGCGTACTGACAGCCTGCGGGATGCTTCAGAGAGAAGTGGGCCCTGGGTCACGATCGAGCAGAGAAAAGGCGGTTTTCTGGGTCTGGATGCCAGCCAGCAAACCCTGAACGTCGGCTGGGACAAGCAAAGCAACAATCAGCTCTTTGGGTTGAGCGCAAGCTACACCCAGGGACAGGTTGAAGGAAAAGGCAAAGAGAACCACCGTCTGGCCACCGTTGGCGCTTATTATGGCTGGCAGTCCGGACAGGGATGGTTCGTCGATGCGGCGAGCCGCCTGATGTATCTGAATCAGGAGATTACGCTGGATCCGGCGCTGGGCATTAACGCGCAAAATCGTCACAGTCAGATGCTGGTCGGTAGCCTGCGGAGTGGTTATCAGTTCGGGCTGGCGCAGGATCGATTGACGATCTCACCTTATGTGGGTGTCAGTGCCGGCACGCTTTCCGGTTATTCACTGAAAGGGCAGGATGCTGCGGTCAGTTTAAGCTCGGCGAATCCCTATTTCTTAACCGGAGGGATTATGGTGAAACAACGCGGACTGGGTGCAGGACTGGATAACGTTAATCTGTTTGCGAGCATTGAATATCAATATTCGCCAGGGAAGAACGGATCTAAGACCACGCTTTCTGACCGTCAGTCAGATCGTCAATATAGCGCCTGGTCTGATAATCGCTACCGTTCTTCGGTGGGCATAGAAGGTGAGATCAGCCGTAATCTTTCGCTGAATGCCAAAGTGGATAATAGTTTTGGCGGTGTCTTTAAAACAGACTATAGCGGTCAGGTCGGTTTTTCTTATCACTTCTGAATTTTACAGAGCATCACCCCGGCGGTGGTGCTCTGTTTTTTTACCCAGGCCGACACCTGTTTATTCACTACTCAGACAACACGGGAGGTTACCCGTAATAGATAACTGAGCGAAAGCGGCGGGGTTAATTGACATATCGCCATGCTTCACTGGGTACTTCGCTATAAGTTTCATTCATCACCAGTTCTGCTTTACGGTGATCATAAGCGCCTTCAAATGAAGAGAGATCTTCGTGAGGAACACGGTTACGCATATAGCTGGTCACGATATCGAGAATGTCCTTGCATGGACAATTCCGAAGCTGCATTAAATAATCAATCTTGTTCATATATCCTCGTCAAATCAATGCCATAAATATTTCTAACAACTGCAATTGGGGCGTCAGTCATTACGACGTCTGACCGCTACAGGCGTTTGAAAAACAAGGCGCGGGCCCGGTCTCAACGTTTCATCCACACTCATGAAGAGCGAGAGCTGAAGCGGAAACATCGGGTGGCGTGATATTCCACTCTGCCTGTTTTTCCATCGACGTCATCTGGTCGCCAGTCTGATTCACATCGCTTTTCTCCTTGTTAAGTTAAATGGCAATTTATGTGCAACGCATGAAATGTTTTATGATTTAAAATCATGCCGTTCACACCGTGCTGGTTGTACGAGTCAATGTACCTTTGTCTCTGATTCGGGCGTGCTGGCGTGACAAAAAGCACAAAGCGACGCTGTCAGCGCCGTCATTATCAGGTATTTGAAGTAATAAAAAAGTTGATATAAATCGCTATAATCGTGCTGGCTGACTATTTATTGGTCAGGTTTTTTTGGGCCAAATAACATTGATATTTATATGGCTTTCAATCTGCGTCGCTATTTATCTGTATTTTAAAAGATAATTTACTCTCTGCCTGGAATTTAATCGATTTTTAATTCACCTGAACTCAACAATTAATAAATAATAAGATAACTCTTAGTCCAGAAATAACATGTAAAAGGGAATGGAGTTTACGGACGGTTGATATTAAAAGAGAGGCGATGGTTGTGCTGGCCGACATTTTTGAACTGAGCAGGCGAATAAGTGAATGGCTCAGGCTGATACGCCTGAGCATTTATCCATGCGGGAGGTGTGCCTGTTGCGCGTACGCCGTCTGGCAATGATGCGGCAGCGTAATTCGCAGCTAAGCACTATTTTCTGAGGTGTAAATCACGAACTCAACCTGACCTGCCGCGTAGGTTTCCGGTTTTTCTCCCTGTTCCAGATAATTCAGCAACAGCTGCAGTGCCAGCTGGGCATGTTGCCGGGTATTTTGATCCAGCGTCAGGGCGATACTTTGCTGCGCCATCAGCGTTCGCGTAGTGGAATAGAGTTCATGGGCAATCCATACGCACTGATTGAGTCGGCGATGACGCGCCAGCGCCTGGCCAATTTCAGTGTTACCCATACCGGTATTGTAAATCCCCAGCAAATTTCCGCTCCGGGTCAGCTGCTTCTCCAGTAACCTGCTGATAAGGTCGCGGTCTTCCTGCGCCGCCACTACTTCACGTAGCTGAAGGTGAGGAAAACGATCGGTTAATATTTCCCTGAACCCCTCGGTTCGCTCCCGGTGCGCCGTGTAATCCAGGCGACCACTGACAATCAGCACCTCGCCCGGCTGGTGCAGCATCTTCCCCATCAGCTGACCGGCAGTTCGCCCGGCCTTTTTCTGATTGATACCGACATGGCAGAGCCGGGCGGCGTCAGGAAGATCGGTAACCAGCGTGATCACCGGTACGCCGCGTGCCTGACAGTGAGCCAGCGCGTCGTAAATTATCGGATGTGAATGCGCAAATACGATCAGAGCATCGCGCGTTTCACTGCCCGCCAGAATGCGTTTTGCAAGGCGCTCGTGCTGCGCTTCCGGCACGTAAGTACGATGCAGCGTCAATCGCCGATAGCCTGGATGCATAGCGGCTTCAGTAAAATCCTGCGCCAGCTGCCGGAAGAAAAAAGAATCATTGCAGCTCATTAACACTTCTATCTGCCACGGCCGGCGGTGCTCTTCCGGCAAAATGCGTTTTAAGCCGCTTTCACGCGCCGCCTGCAGGACTCTACGTACCGTTGCTGGCGCCACGCCGCCACGCTCGTTGAGCACACGATCCACGGTGGCCAGACCGACACCCGCCCGCCGGGCGATCTCCTTCAGCGACATGGTTTTCTCCCCTGAGGTAAACACCTCAAAAACGCGATGGGGTCAGTGTAACCAGCAAGGTTATCCTGCAAAGGCCGCTTTCCGCTGGATTATGATGGAGTTCAAATAAATGAATAAAAAGCAACGCGTTGCTCTGATCGGCTGTGGCTTTATCGGTGAGGTACATGCCGCCACTCTGCAGGCGCATCCTGCAACAGAACTGGTCTCAGTCGCTGATACGGATAGCGCACGCGCCGCCGCGTTTGCTGCGCGTTTTGCCGCCTGCGCCGCGTCAGCCAGCCAGCTGTTCAATGATGACAGCATCGATATGGTGTTAATCGCCAGCGCCACGCCTACCCACGCCGATCTGCTGGAGACGGCGGCGCGTGCCGGCAAAGCGATCTACTGTGAGAAACCTATCGATCTCTCTCTGGAACGCGCATGCCGGGTGGTGGACCGGGTTTTACCCTTCAATGTGCCGGTGACGGTTGGCTTTAATCGCCGCTTTGACGTCAGCCATCAGCAGCTCAGGCAGCAGCTCCGGGAGGGCCGGATCGGTGCAGCTGAGCTTATTCAGATGGTCTGCCGTTCTTCTGAGATGCCGCCGCTCGCCTATTTACAGGCTTCAGGAGGACAGATGCGCGATCAGGCAATCCACTTTTTTGACCTGCTACGCTGGCTCACCGATGACGAGGTGACGGAAGTGGCGGCTATGGGTGCGGCGCTGGCACTGCCCGCCATCCGCGATTTTGCCGACGTGGACACCAGCACGCTGCTGCTGCGGCTGCAACGCGGCGGCCTGGCGCAGCTGGATAACGCTCGCCGTACCGGCTATGGCTATGATGAACGCATCAGCGTGATGGGCGCGGGCGGGATGCTGGTGTCTGAGAGTCAGCAGCAGCGCGGCGTGACCTGTTATCAGAACGCGCAGATCGCGCAGCCCGGGCTGTTGCCCGACTGGTTCAGCCGGGTGCAGGCCACCTACTACGCGCAGCTGGATGCCTTTGTCCGTTCACTCAACGGTGAGACGGTTAGCGATCTGCCGGGACTGGAAGATGGTCTGAAAGCCCAGGCGATCGCGGAAGCGGCGGTGATCTCGCTGGCAGAGCACCGCTTCTGTGCGGTTGAAAAAGTGTCGCTATGATCCGGACCGGCCGGACGCTCAGCCTGCCGGTCACTCACGCGCTGTGCGTTTTTCGTCTGCCGCACGCGCGTGAACAGACCTGCTCACTCTCTGGCATATCCCGTGCCGCCCGCCTGAATCGCTGCCGCCAAATCAGGGACATCAGTTTGTGCTGATCGGTCGCAATCCGCCAGCGCAACTGACCACAATAGCCGAAGCTGGCCGGACGGCGCTTACAGCGGGAGTTTCGTCTTAGCAGTAATGGTGAGGGCAATAGCAACGCGGTCATCGACTATCCCGACCAGCCGATCAACCCGGAAGGCGGTGCGGGATATGGCGGTGGTCGCATGCAGCGTCAGCGACTGCGATGAAGACGTGAGCGGCTCTCCTCCCTCCAGTGTCGCCAGCATCACCACCGGACGGCTGACATCTTTCACCGTCAGGACGCCAAAGATGCGGTATTCTCCCGCCCCCAGCGTGGCAACCCGGCTGCTGACAAAGCGGATGCCGGGATAGTGCTGCGCATCAAAAAACTGGTCACTTTTTAGCTGCCAGGTTAATAACGCATTAGAGGCGACCAGCGTGTTGACGGGAATATTCACCTCAACATGATCATCCCTGTCCTGATCGGGGTTCAGCGTCACGGTACCGGTTACACCCTCAAGATGCGCCTGTGAAAAGCTGTGGCCAAAGGCGCGCCAGGAGAGCCCGATGGCGGTTTTTTCGGTGGCGATGGCGTAGGTGATCGGCGCGGCATGAATCGACGCGCTAAAGAAACAGCTCAGGCTTAACAGACAGGCGGTACGGATCATCAGATGGCCCTCTTTTACGTGCAGATAAGGTGTTAACGTCTGTCGGACTGAATCTATTCATTTAAAAACCTGACCAGGTTTACTCTTCGCTGGATAAACCCGATCCGCGGTAAACAGGGGCGGTGAAAATAGCCTTGATGCCGGGAACCGTCCCTGAGCGAAAACCGCATTTTCTTCCCAATTGAAACTGCTGGCCTGCCGGGTCCTGACCTGAAAGCAACAAAAGGGATCTCAATGCGCGGTCAGGACGTGAATAAACAGACCTGACTAATATTAAGAAAACCTTAAGCTGATAATATTTATATTCAAATTATTATTTCGTGCCCGTCACATAGCTATTCCATGCCGATCTCAAGCCTGATTTATTTTTATCATCATGAAAAATAATGTTTTTATCTTAGCCTGGACTATTGCTTCAGATTGATGACAAAGCCATGAGAACCTCCTGATCTTCATCGATTATAAACGTATTATCAATAAAGTGAAGAGAGTGGTAATTGACATGATTATTAATATTAAATAAGTGAACTTTTTTGAAAATGATTAAATGAAGTTTTATTTATTTTATTTAATTTAACCGGCTTCATTTAATGTTCAGTTAACTTTTGTGCGTTAGCGTGTATCACCCGTCTGATGTTTTAAATTTCTTAAGAAGAACAATACGCTCTCTTTGGAAAGGGTGCCGGCGGGAGATTCGCTATTTCCTCGCGATTACTGGGGTTGCGCACGATTAACCTTGTGTGCCTGTTTATTGTTTAGAGCTGCAGGAGTTTCACTATGGCCTTTTTGCCTTTTTCCCGCCCGGCGTTTGGTGATGAGGAACTGGCCGCCGTAAAAGCGGTTTTCGACTCTGGCTGGATTACCACCGGCGCGAAATGCGCCGAACTGGAGCAGGCATTTATCCAGCTGACCGGCAATCAGCAGGCGATCGCAGTCAGCTCGGCGACGGCGGGAATGCACGTCACGCTGATGGCGCTGGGCATCCAGCCCGGCGACGAGGTGATTACGCCCTCCATGACCTGGGTTTCTACCCTGAATTTGATCACGCTGCTCGGCGCGACCCCGGTGATGATTGATGTGGACCCGGATCATCTGATGGTGATGCCGGAGCAGATTGCCCGCGCCATCACGCCACGTACCCGCGCCATTATCCCGGTGCACTATGCCGGTGTACCGGTTGATCTGGCACCGATTTACCAGCTGGCTCGCCAGCACGGTATCGCGGTGATTGAAGATGCGGCACATGCGGTCGGCACAACCTATCAGGGACAGCACGTTGGGCGCGAAGGCACCGCGATTTTTTCTTTCCACGCCATCAAAAATATCACCTGTGCGGAAGGAGGACTGGTGGTGACGGACGATGCGGCACTGGCCGATCGCATTCGCAGCCTGAAGTTTCACGGGCTGGCGGTGGATGCCTTTGATCGCCAGACCCACGGCCGCCAGCCACAGGCTGAAGTGATGATGCCGGGCTTTAAATACAACCTGCCTGACATCAGCGCCGCGATTGCGCTGGTGCAGTTAAAAAAACTGCCGGGTTTTATTGCGCGACGCAGTGAGATAGCCCGGCGTTATCTCGATGCGCTCCAGTCACTGCCGTTCACGCCGCTGTCGCTGCCCGCCTGGCCCCATCAGCACGCGTGGCATCTGTTTATTCTGCGCATTGATGAGCAGCGCTGCGGTCTGTCGCGTGATGCCTTTATGCAGGCCCTGAAAGCGCGGGAGATTGGCAGCGGGCTGCATTTCCGCGCTGCTCACACCCACAAATATTATCGTGAGCGCTTCCCGCAGCTGCAACTGCCCGCCAGCGAACGTAACAGCCAGCAAATGTGTTCCATTCCGCTGTTCCCGTCGATGACGGATCAGGATGTGGATCGCGTCATTCAGGCGTTACATGAGATTGCGGAGGCCTGAGATGCGCGACGTTAAACCCATCAAACTGCTCTCCGTGGTGATTCCGGTCTACAACGAGCAGGAGAGTCTGCCAGAACTGATTCGCCGCACCCGTGCAGCCTGTGATCCGCTGGGAGTGGCGTATGAACTCCTGTTAGTCGATGACGGCAGCAGCGATCGCTCAGCGGAGATAATCGAACAGGCCGCCGCCGTTGCGGGCAGCCCGGTGATTGGAGTGCTGCTTAACCGTAACTATGGTCAGCATTCCGCCATCATGGCCGGCTTCAGCCACGTTCGTGGCGATTTAATTGTGACGCTCGATGCCGATCTGCAAAACCCGCCGGAGGAGATCCCCCGACTGGTTGAGGCCGCGCGTCAGGGCTATGACGTGGTCGGCACGGTACGGCAACAGCGGCAGGATAGCTGGTTCCGTCGTCAGGCGTCCCGCACGCTGAACCGGCTGATTCAGCGGGTCACCGGTAAAGCGATGGGCGATTACGGCTGCATGTTGCGCGCCTACCGTCGGCATATTGTCGATGCGATGCTCAACTGCCACGAGCGCAGCACCTTCATTCCCATTCTGGCGAATACCTTTGCCCGCCACACCATCGAGCTGCCGGTGATCCATGCCGAACGGGCCTTCGGTGACTCGAAATACAGCTTTATGCGGCTGATTAACCTGATGTATGACCTGGTGACCTGCCTGACCACCACACCGCTGCGCTGGCTCAGCGTCGTCGGTAGCGTCATTGCGCTCACCGGCTTCGGCTTCTCCCTGGTGTTAATCGTGCTGCGTCTCTTCTTCGGTGCCGCCTGGGCAGGTGACGGCGTGTTCGTGTTATTCGCCGTGCTGTTCATGTTTATCGGTGCGCAGTTCGTGGGTATGGGCCTGCTCGGTGAGTATATCGGGCGGATTTATAACGATGTTCGTGCGCGTCCGCGCTATTTCGTTCAACGCGTTGTTAAGGCTCCTGAAGAGCCTTCAGTACAGCCATCAGTACAGGAAAGTTCATTATGAAGACCCTCGTTTTCGCCTATCACGACATGGGCTGTGTTGGCATCACTGCGTTGCTGAACGCAGGTTATGAAATCACCGCCATTTTTACCCACAACGATGAGGCGACCGAAAATCACTTTTTCGGTTCGGTGGCGCGGCTGGCGGCTGAGCATGGTATCCCGGTCTATGCCCCGGACGAGGCGAATCACCCGATCTGGCTCGACCGGATCCGCACCATGGCGCCCGACATGATTTTTTCGTTCTACTACCGGCATCTGCTGAGCGATGAGATCCTGGCGTGCGCCCGGCATGGCGCCTTTAATCTGCACGGATCGCTGCTGCCCCGATACCGTGGCCGGGCACCGCTCAACTGGGCGTTAATTAATGGTGAGCGCGAAACCGGCGTTACGCTGCACCGGATGGTGAAACGGGCCGATGCTGGCAATATCCTGGCGCAGCAGCGGGTGGCGATTGAGGATCAGGACACGGCGCTGACGCTGCACCGCAAACTGTCGGCGGCGGCGGAGCAACTGCTGAACGATCTGCTGCCCAATCTGCGCCGCGGTCAGATCAGCGAATGGCCGCAGGATGAAAGCCAGGCAAGCCGGGTGGGGCGGCGCACCGCTGAAGATGGTCGTATTGACTGGCATCAGCCGGCGCAGGCGATTCACAATCTGGTCAGAGCGGTCACCGATCCCTGGCCGGGTGCTTTTGCCTTTGCCGGCTCGGTCAAATTTATCGTCTGGAAGAGCCGGGTTCATCCGCAGCAACACGCGGCGAAGCCCGGTACCGTGCTGTCGAAACAGCCTTTCCTGATCGCCTGTGGCGACGGGGCGCTGGAGATTCAGACCGGACAGTCTGAGCACGGTGTTTACATGAACGGCAGCCAGCTGGCACAGAGTTTAGGCATGGTGCCGGGCGCGCTGCTTTACTCGCAACCGCAGTCCGTCCTGCAGCGCCGTACCCGGGTGCTGATCCTCGGCGTAAACGGCTTTATCGGTAACCACCTCACCGAGCGGCTGTTACAGGATGACCATTTCGAGGTTTATGGTCTGGATATCAGTTCCGACGCCATCAGCCGTTTTCTGGATCAGCCGCGCTTCCATTTCGTTGAAGGTGATATCGCTATCCACTCCGAATGGATTGAGTATCACATTAAAAAATGTGATGTCATCCTGCCGCTGGTGGCGATTGCGACACCGATCGAATACACCCGTAATCCGTTGCGGGTATTTGAACTCGATTTCGAGGAGAACCTCAAAATCATTCGCGACTGCGTGAAGTATCAGAAGCGCATCATTTTCCCTTCGACCTCGGAAGTGTACGGCATGTGTACCGATGCCAGCTTCGATGAGGACGGTTCTAATCTGGTGGTCGGACCGATCAATAAGCAGCGCTGGATCTATTCGGTATCCAAACAGCTGCTGGATCGGGTGATCTGGGCCTATGGCGAAAAAGAGGGGCTGCGTTTTACCCTGTTCCGTCCATTCAACTGGATGGGCCCGCGGCTGGACAACCTTAATGCGGCGCGCATCGGCAGTTCGCGCGCCATCACGCAGCTGATTCTTAATCTGGTGGAGGGATCGCCAATCAAGCTGATTGATGGCGGCAGGCAGAAGCGCTGCTTTACTGACATTCAGGATGGGGTAGAGGCGCTGTTCCGGATTATTGAAAACAAGCAGCAGAACTGCGACGGCCAGATCATCAACATTGGCAACCCGGAGAACGAAGCCAGTATCAAAGAGCTGGCAGAGCAGCTGCTGGCCAGCTTTGAACGTCACCCATTGCGTCATCAGTTCCCACCGTTTGCCGGTTTCCGTGAGGTGGAGAGCAGCAGCTATTACGGCAAAGGCTATCAGGATGTGGAACACCGCAAACCGGCGATCCGTAATGCGCGCCGGCTGCTGGGCTGGACGCCGACCGTAACCATGGATACCACCATCGATAATACGCTCGACTTCTTCCTGCGTACCCTTGAGCAGCAGGCTGAGCATCAATGAAAAAGGTGGGGCTGCGGATTGACGTGGATACCTGGCGCGGCACGCAGCAGGGCGTGCCTGCGCTGCTGACGCTATTCAGGCAGCATGCCATACGCGCCAGTTTTTTCTTCAGCGTCGGGCCAGACAACATGGGACGCCATCTGTGGCGTCTGATCAAGCCGGCTTTTCTGTGGAAGATGATGCGCTCGCGCGCCGCCTCGCTCTACGGCTGGGACATCCTGCTGGCCGGCACCGCCTGGCCAGGGAAGCCGATTGGTCGCGGTCTGAGTCGCATTATGCAGGAGACCGCCCGCCAGCATGAGGTGGGGCTGCACGCCTGGGACCATTTTGCCTGGCAAACCTGGGCTGGCGTCTGGCCGGAAGAGAAGCTGATCGAACAGATTGCGCGCGGCAGCGAGACGCTAAGCGACATTCTCGGTCATCCCATCAGCTGCTCGGCTGTCGCAGGCTGGCGTGCCGATGGCCGGGTGATGGCCGCTAAGCAGAACTTTGGTTTTCACTACAACAGTGATTGCCGCGGCAGCGAACCTTTCCTGCCGCTGCTGCCTGACGGGCAGACTGGCACAGTACAGATACCGGTCACGCTGCCGACCTGGGATGAAGTGGTGGGTCGGCAGGTCAGCGCCAATGGGTTCAACGGCTATATCCTTGATCAGATGCTGGCCGCTGACGGAACGCCGGTTTACACCATTCATGCCGAAGTGGAAGGCATTGTCGGCTATCAGGACTTTGCCACGCTGCTGACCTGTGCCCGGCGCAACGGCATTGAATTTTGTCCGTTAAGCGCGCTGCTGCCCGCCGATCTCTCCACCCTGCCGGTAGGCAAAGTGGTCAGGGGCGAGATTGCCGGACGGGAAGGGTGGCTGGGCTGTCAGAAACGGATTGATGAGGTGAAATAGCCCGATGCGTATAACCACCCGATGGCTGATTTTTGTCAGCCTTTTTGCTCTCTATTACCTGATCCCGCCGATGTTCCGCGATCTCTGGCAGCCGGACGAGACCCGCTACGCCGAGATCAGCCGCGAGATGCTGGCAAGCGGTAACTGGGTAGTGCCGCACTTTTTCGGCCTGCGCTATTTTGAAAAACCGGTGGCAGGTTACTGGATCAACACGCTGTGCCAGTGGCTGTTTGGCCATACTCTTTTTGGCGTGCGGGCCGGTTCGGTGATCGCCACTACGCTGACCGCGGTGCTGATTTACTGGCTGGGTAAACGGCTGTTTTGCTCGGCGCGGACGGCGGCAATGGGCGCGATCATCTTCCTCAGTTCGCTGCTGGTTTACGGTGTCGGCACTTATGCGGTGCTCGATCCGATGTTAATGCTCTGGCTGGCGGCAGCGATGTGCAGCTACTGGCTGGCAACGCAATCTGTTGCGCGCTCCGGTCGCCTTGCCGGTTATCTGCTGCTCGGCCTCGCCTGCGGCATGGGATTGATGACCAAAGGGTTTCTGGCGCTGGCGGTACCGGTGCTGGCGATTCTGCCGTGGGCGATCTGGCACCAGCGACTTAAAGAATTACTGATTTATGGGCCGCTGGCGGTGCTGGCAGCGGCGGCGATCAGCGCGCCCTGGGCGCTGGCCGTTGCCCATCAGGCACCCGATTTCTGGCACTACTTCTTCTGGGTGGAGCACATTCAGCGTTTCGCCGAACCCAATGCGCAACACAAAGCGCCGTTCTGGTATTACCTGCCGGTGTTGCTGCTGGGGACGTTGCCCTGGCTGGGACTGCTGCCGGGCGCGCTGATAACGGGCTGGCGCGAACGTCAGCATCAGGCCGGCGCACGTTATCTGCTGAGCTGGACGGTGATGCCGCTGCTGTTCTTTAGCCTGGCAAAAGGCAAGCTGCCGACCTACATCCTGCCCTGTTTTGTCCCGCTGTCGCTGCTGATGGCGCACTACGGTCTGAGCGCCGCGCAGCGGGCCGGACGGGCGCTGAAAATCAATGGCTGGCTGAATGTGCTGTATGGCGCGCTGATGCTGGCTGTTTTGCTGCTGGTGCTGGCCCCGTGGAGCCTGACACACCATCCGCTGTTTGCCCGCAGTGAATACAGCAAGCTGGCGCTGGCGGCGCTGGCGTTCATCAGCTGGTCGCTGATCGGCCTCTACAGCCTCCGCTATGCCAGCCATCGCTGGCAGGCTGCAGCGCTCTGTCCATTGATGGTGGCGCTGGTGGTCGGGCAGGTGATCCCGCAGAAGATACGGGATGCCAAACAGCCACAGCATTTTGTGGCAGCAATCAGCGATCGGCTGGCGACCAGCCGCTATATTCTGGCGGATAATCCCGGCGTCGCCTCGGCGGTCGCCTGGCACCTGCGCCGCAGTGATATCGGATTTTATGATGAGAAAGGCGAGCTGGAATATGGCCTGAGCTATCCTGACGCACAATCCCGCTTCGTCACTCAGGCGGCATTCCGTGGCTGGCTCGCGGCGCATCGCCGCACGGGAAGCGTCTCGCTGTTGCTGCTGGTCGACTCGGTACACAGCGATATCGGCGCGCAGGTGCCGATGCCGGACGCGGTTTATCGCCAGGGCAGGCTGGTCAGCCTCTATTATGGCCAGACGCGGTGATGATCGTGCTGATCGTGCTGGTCAGCCTGCTCAGCTGCAGCGCCCAGCTGTGCCAGAAACAGGCAACCCGCGTAAGCGGTTCCCGACGGGTGGCCTCTGGCTGGATCGCGGGCAGCGTGCTGTTGCTGGGTATCGCGATGGTGCTCTGGCTGGTGGTGCTGCAGCGGGTGCCGGTCAGCCAGGCCTATCCGATGCTGAGCCTCAATTTTATCTTTGTGGCGCTGGCGGCGCGGATACTCTGGCGTGAGCGCTTAACGCTGCGCCAGATCTGCGGCACGCTGCTGGTCGTGGCTGGGGTGATGCTGATGGGCAGTCAGCGATGAAAGGCTACGGCTGGGTGGCGGGCAGCGTGTTACTGGTGTCGATGGCACAGTTGATGATGCGCTGGGCGATGTCGCAACTACCTGAGCTGAGTGCGCTGGCCGAAGTGGCGTCCTCTTATGCTCTGCTTCCCGCGCTGCTGCTGCTGACCGGACTCGGCGCCTACGGATTGTCGATGTTGTGCTGGATTCAGGCGCTTCATCATTTTCCGCTTAACCGGGTTTATCCACTGCTGAGTCTGAGTTATGTACTGGTGTGGCTGGCTGCCGTTGGCCTGCCCTTTTTCCATGAGTCTTTCAGCTGGCGCGGGCTGGCGGGCATAGCCGTTATCATCATCGGGGTGCTCTGTATCGCACGTAAGCCCTGACATCGCCAGCAGTCCGGTTGCGGCGTGCAGCTATCAGCCTCATACCCAGTCTGCCTGTAACTGGCGGTGACGTCATTAATGCGTCTCCAGCCCAGCCTTGTTCTGCGGCGCTTGCCGTAATCGAAGAATAACGTCCTGCTGAAGATGGCCGGTTTACCGTTCAGCCTGCTCCGGTCCGCTTCGCCAGTCCCACGTCAGTGCCTGGCGATGAGCGGTGTGCCAGTGTCGCACTGCAGGCCCGGACGGGTATCCGACAGAAAATCCTGCCTGAATCAGTCATAATAATTAGCGTGCTTAATGATTAATATCAAAAATGCGCAATCTGTTGTGCGTCCAGCACCGGTGCTTTTGCGACTCCGCTCGCGTTTTTGTTGCGGTTGGCTGATCAGATCAACCGGTGACTCGCCCTGTCCGATGTCGTGCCGCGCCACCATTCGGTAGAGGACTGACTTTTTCCCCGGTGATAATATCCACCTTTATGACCTGCGTTTGGGGCAGTGCCGTTCAGCAGCAGAAACCGTTCCGCACCGTTCCCTCCTTTTTGCCCGCGCCGTTACTGTTAAATGAATTTAAAGGTTAGGCCGCGCTGGCCGATAACTGCAACAGGGCTTCTTTTAACCCATTGCTGCACCTTTTTTCTTTTTTCTCAATACATCCTCTTATGAAAGGTAAACCTTATGGGCCTCGCATATAAAATCTCTGATATAAAAATGGGCAAAAAGCTGGGGGCCGGTTTTGCTGTTGTGATTGCCGCATCACTGGTGATTGCACTGCTTGCCTTTGGTTGTTTTAACAACATCAAAGATAACTCAGCGCGCCGTTCTGTCACCGTGGAGATGGTGAATACCCTGAGTAATGCCCGACTCAATCGCACGCTCTATCAGTACACCAAAGAACAAAAATATGCAGAGCTGAATGTCCAGGCGATTAACGAACTGTTCGCTCACTACAAAAAGCTATCGGCTTTTAAATGGGATGCTGACGGTGAGGCGAAAATCAGCGCGATGGGCGAGAAATTAAATAATTATCAGTCATCGCGTCAGGCCTTTATTCAGGTTTCCGGTGTGCGGGCAAAAGCCCGTGACGCGATGCTGTCAGCTAACCTGTTTACCCAGGCGCATAATCTGGAACAGAGCCCTCTGGCCACGCTGCCGGAAGCCGCACTGCCCGTTTTGCAGCTGGCGTCCGCAGTGAAAGAAGCGGCTTTTAATGTTGATCGCTTTGTTGCTCAGCCGGATGAAACGCAAAAGCAGGATTTGCTCACGCGGTTCAGCGCCATTGATCAACAGGCCGCGCAGTTGCTCTCCATTTTAAGCACTGAGCAACAGACCGCTATCGCCGCCGTCATCAGCGACAGTCAGCACTACGTTCAGGCGCTGTCAGCTTACGCTGCCGATTTTGAGAAAGAACAAGCCGCGTCGCTGGCCCTGACCCAGGCGGCTGAACAGCTGAACGCTTCGGTCGGGGATATTTTTGCCTACCAGTCTCTGCTCTCAGCCGGTTTTATCAAAGTTGCTGAGATGCGGATCGCCTTTGCGGCTCTGCTGTCTGTTCTTCTGAGCCTGTTTATCGCCTGGAAGATCACGCGCGCGATCACTCAACCTCTTAAAACCATGCTGGCCGCTGCGTTACGCATTGCGCAGGGCGATCTGACCGTTTCGCTGGCGACCCGTCGGGGTGATGAAATAGGGCAGCTGATGCAGGCCATAGATAGCATGAATCAGAGCCTGAAAAACATCATTGTCAGCGTCAGAAGCGGCGTCAGCAGTGTGGCCCGCGCCTCTTCGGAAATCTCGGCCGGCAATACCGATCTCTCTTCACGCACCGAACAGCAGTCCGCGGCGGTAGTCGAAACCGCGGCGAGTATGGAACAGCTGACCTCCACGGTGAAACAGAATGCTGAAAACGCGCATCATGCCAGCCAGCTGGCCACCGAAGCCTCGGTGAATGCGGGCCGCGGAGGAGAGATTATTCGTGATGTTATCGCTACGATGGATGGGATCAGCAGCAGTTCAGGCAAAATAGGCGAGATTATTACGGTCATTAACAGCATCTCGTTTCAGACCAATATCCTGGCGCTGAACGCCGCGGTGGAAGCCGCCCGTGCAGGCGAACAGGGACGTGGCTTCGCGGTAGTGGCTGGCGAAGTGCGTAATCTTGCTCAGCGCAGCGCGGTGGCGGCCAAAGAGATTGAGACGCTGATCGGTGATTCTGTGAACCGCGTGACCAGTGGTTCCGTGCTGGTTAACCGTGCCGGTAACACGATGGATGAAATCGTACGTTCGGTGAGTCAGGTAAAAGAGATCATGGGCGAAATAGCAGCCGCTTCCGATGAGCAGAACCGGGGCATTTCCCAGATTTCCCAGGCGATGTCTGAAATGGATACCACGACTCAGCAGAACGCCGCGCTGGTTGAAGAGTCCTCCGCAGCGGCCAGCTCGCTGGAAGACCAGGCGATCCAGCTTGAGCAGACCGTGGCCGTATTCCGCGTCGCTGCGGATGGGCAGCACGCTACTGAACGGCCACAGCCGGTGAAAGCCAGTCCGCCGGCTTTCACTGCCCGATTACAGCCTGCCAGTGAAGCGGGCTGGGAAACGTTTTAAGCTGAATAGTCAGCCCTTTTCCGCAGGTCATCTGCGGGGAAGGGTTTCATCATCCTGGTCATCATGTTTTATTCATACTTCCCACTTTTCCGCAGCGTTTTTAGTCAGAAACAGGGCTTTGTGAAAACTGCCCGGTTCTGATGGCTCCTTCCTTATTAGCATTTTCACCGCCAGACCTCTTTTTATTACCCTTTACAGGCAGCCGTTAACCTCTCTGACTGGCGAAGTTATCGTTTCCGTGTTAAATCTCTCTTTTATTATTATTTTCAGTCGTAAGATAAAGGATTTAACCATGCTGGTCGGTTTTAAGGCGCTATCAGAACGTTATGCTATCGAGCTGGCGCAACCGCTGCGTGTTGAATCGGCCATCGGCACGGTGCGATCCCGCCATGAGAGTCAGGGCCAGATAGAGAACCGCTATCCGCCCAGCTATCGCCCGGAAGACGATTTTGCCGGTCACTTCGCTTTTGGCCTCAAATATGAAGAGCTCCATCTGGAGTTTCTGGCCCGTCTGTTTGCCACCACCGGCCCTGAGCCGCTGGAAAACTGGTGCCGCCGTGAACCTTACGGCCAATATGCCCGCCGTGCCGGTTTTTTCTATGAGTGGCTGACCGGCGAGACGCTGGCGGTGCCGGATGTGACCAACGGCGGCTATGTGGATGCGATTTCGGCTAAAGCCTACCTGACGCGCACCGGCATAAAGCGATCGAAACGCTGGCGTATCAATGACAATCTGCCGGGCAGCGTCGATTTCTGCCCCATCGTGCGACGGACCGCCGTGACAGAACAGGCGCTGGCATTTGATCTCCGGCAGGCACTTGCCGAACTGGATAACGCATTTGGCGCCGATACCCTGATGCGTACCGCCAGCTGGCTAACGTTTAAGGAATCACGCGCCAGTTTTCTGATTGAGAAAGAGGCCAGCCAGGCCGATCGCATTCAGCGCTTTGCGCATGTGATTGCGCAATATTGCGGCCAGCTTGACGATCCGCTCAGTGAGGCCAGCCTGCACACCTTACAGAAAGGCATTCTGGGCCACGACGCGCTGGGGCTGGGACTGCGCCGCTCGCCGGTGTTTGTCGGACAGGCAACGATGCGGGAAGATATCGTTCATTACATTGCGCCGCACTACACCGACGTTCCGCGTTTTATGCAGGGTCTGAACGCTTTTGAACAGGCCACGCGCGGCGCTGAACCGCTGGCGCGTGCCGGCGTTATCGCCTTTGGTTTTGTCTATATCCACCCGATGCGCGACGGCAATGGCCGCATCCACCGGTTTTTAATCAACGATACGCTGATTCGCGATCGGGCCGTACCGGACGGCGTCATTCTGCCGGTTTCCGCCACCATCACCAGTTCACTGGATTTCCGTGCAGGCTACGATCGCACGCTGGACGTTTTTTCAAAACGCCTGATGCGGCGTTACGCCGGCAGCTATCGTTTCGGTGAGCTGATCACCTATCCGGACGGTACGCTGAGCAACTTCAGCTTCAGTGACTACGACGACGCGCGATTCGCCTGGCGCTATCCCGACTTAACAGAGCAGGTGCTCTACACTGCCCGGGTGATCGCGCATACGGTACAAACGGAAATGGCTGACGAAGCGCGAGTGCTGGTGATTTTTCAGCGGGCGCAGCAGCGTCTGAAAGAGGTGATTGAGATGCCGGATCAGGATGCCAGCCGCATCATCCGGTCGCTGAAGGAGAATGGCTGGCAGGTGTCCGGCAAGCTGAAAAAAGCGTTCCCGCAGTTTGAAGAGGAGGAAAAAGCCCGGCAGATTATTGAGGCAGTCCGATCGGCATTTGAGGAGCAGGGGCGTGATTAAGCGTCAGATTCTGACGCTGAATGCTCTGAAAAATATTCTTTTTCAGCCAGTCGGCCGAAGATTTTTTGCCGCTACGCTGGTGGGAGTAAATTTTCACCGTAAAAGCGGGGGCGAAAAAGGGCAGCGGGAATATTTTCACCTTCGCTAATCGGGCAATTTTTCCGGCGACATAAGACGGTATAGCCATCAGCAATTCACTTTCCGCCACAATATGCGGAGAGCTCAGCATTGAGGGCGTTTTGAGGGTGATCCGGCGCGTCAGCCCCAGTCGCGCAAGGTGCGTATCCAGCAGGCCTTTCTTTTCATTCCACGGCGTGACCACCAGATGACCCGCCGCCAGATACTCTTCCAGCGTCAGGCTGACACGCCGGATGTTACTGATCACCACAAATTCATCGCTGAACAAATCGACCTCATCCAGATCCTGATGTCTGACATCATCCGGCTCGCTAAAACTCAACGCCAGGTCCACTTCACCGGCCAGTAATTCATTCAGTGCAGGATTGTGCGGCAGATGGCAGAGTTCGAAATTTATGCCGGGTGCGCTTTTTTCAACCTCTTTAATCAGTTCCGGAAAGATACAGAAGGCGGTGTAATCCGTAACGGCAATCCGGAAAGATTGCGTGCTGGTCAGCGGTTCAAACGGCTTTACCGGGCTGAGATGCTGATTGAGGACGGCGAGGGATGCGGCAATATGAGGCGCCAGCTGATGCGCGAAGACGCTGGGGCACATCCGGTGTCCTTCGCGATAGAACAGCGGATCTTTCAGAAATTCACGCAGGCGCGTTAACGCATGACTTAACGCTGAGGTGCTCATGGCCAGCTCACCAGCCGCCAGCCTGACCGAACGGTGCCGGTAAACGGCATCAAAAACAGGCAGAAGATTCAGATCGAGACGTCGCAGTACATGATGCATCAGATTCACCTGTAATTGATTTTATTGCACTTAATTCATTAAAGAATAGCGATTATCCTTACGGGCATCAAAGGGTACTGAGTAGAGAATATTTATGCGCGTTATTATTCGACAGGCCAGCCCGGAAGATACGGATGCCATCTGTAACATGGTCAATGGCCTCTCCGTATACAGCGAAGCGCCGTTACAGGCGGTGCCGGACGCTGATCAGATCAGACGCACCCTGTTTGCCCCCGACAGCACCGCAGAAGCCTACATCTGTGAAATCGAGGGCGTGGTTGCGGGTTACTGCGTTATTTCAATGAGCTTTTCGACCTGGATCGGCCGCTGTAGCCTGAATATGGAGGATCTCTATTTCACGCCCGACTATCGCGGACGCGGAGCGGGCAAAGCCATACTTCACTATATTGCTCAGCTTGCTGTCAGCCGGAAATGCAGCCGGATTGAGTGGAATGTGCTCGACTGGGATAAATCCGCCAAAGATTTCTATCACAGCATTGATGCGCTTCCGCTGAGCGAGTGGGTACGTTACCGGCTTGATGGCCCGGCGCTGGAGAAGTTTGCGTCGCGTGAGCTCAACTGAACCCATTTGTGAAAAGTGCTGACGCCAATCATGACAGGATGCCGCTGACCGATCGCCATCTGCGAGACGTTTCATAAGAATATGCCGGTAAAAGCACTGCGGTGCCTTTACCCGGTTTAAAGCGCTGCCGCGCGTCAATTCAGGAAGGCTGTCATGAAAGAGAAAGTTGCGCTGCTGGCGTCAGGTTCAGCACGGGCCATTGGTGAAGCTATCGCGGCGGGCGAGATCAGCGCGCTGGAGGCCACAGAGTGGTATCTGGATCGTATCGAACGATACGATCAGGGCGACGCGGGCATTAACAGCGTCAGAAGCCTTTCCCGCCTTGCGCGGGAAGAGGCGCGGCGTGCCGATGCGGAACGTGCTGCCGGACATATAAGGGGACCGCTGCATGGCGTACCCTATCTGATCAAAGATAACGCCTTCACCCTGGACGGCAGCGTAGCTTCAGCGGGTGCCAGTGCGCTGGCTGAGTTTGTTCCACCTTATGAGGCGACGTTAGTCACACGTCTGCGCGAAGCGGGCGCGGTGCTGCTGGGGAAAACCAATATGACGGAGTTTGCAGACTTCGTTGCAGAGACAATGCCTGCCGAATTTAGCGGGGCGGGCGGCGTTGTCCGCCATCCGCTGGGCTTGCGGTATGGCCGGGGAGGCGGCTCCAGCGTGGGATCAGCCGCTGCTGTCGCCGCCGGATTTTGCGGTTTTGCCATCGGTTCGGAAACACAAAACTCTCTTCAGACACCGGCAGTCCACAGTGCCATCGTCGGTTTTAAACCTACGGTGGGTCGCGTCAGTCGTCACGGTTTTATCCCGCTGGTTCCCAGTCAGGATTCGCCGGGCCCCCTGGCGCGCACTGTCGATGATGCGCTGTTGATCTATCAGGCTATCGCCGGCGCGGACAGCAATGACAGCGCGACGCTTGCCACTTTTCCTTCTGAATCCCGCCGCAATATCCGGCTGGCGGGGCTGCGGATCGGTATTCCGCGCCGCTTCATTGCCGACAGTGTACTGACGCCCGCGCACACCGCGGCATTTGACAATCTGCTGCAATCACTGGCTCAGGCGGGCGCCGGGATTATCGACCCTTGCGATCTGCCTTCTGCAGAGCAGCTTAGCCACGTTCGCTCATGCGTATTTCGCACGGAGTTTCGCGCCAGCCTCAACCGCCTGCTGACGGCGCTAAAACCCTGTGGTATCGGCTCTTTACGCGACATCATTGCGTGGAACAGCGCCCATCCGGCGCACATTCCCTATGGTCAGTCTCTGCTGGAGGCCACTGAGGCGGCACCGGATATCCATTCAGCAGAATATGCAGGCGATCGCCAGCAGGACATAGCGCTAAGTCTTGAGAACGGGATTCTGGCTGCGCTGGCGTCCGCACAGGCCGATGTTTTGCTGTCGCCCCTGTCAGCCGCGGCAAAATGTACCGGAAAAGCGGGCGCGCCGGTGGTGGCGATACCCGCAGGCGCAGATGCGGAAGGTTTACCCTTTGGCATTACGCTCTACGGGGCGCCGGGACAGGATGCGGATATTCTCCAGGCCGCTATCGCGGTGGAAAGCGTCATCGGCAAACGGCTGATGCCCGCTTTTAATGAATGAATGACCCCAGCCGCGCTGAACGCGAAAAGGGCTGCCCGCTGGCCGCCCTTTTCACGAAAGAACCAGGCGTTATCGGGTCAGACGCGCCGTCATATGGACCTGATTCCCGCTGTAGGCTTCAGTGATGCGGTAACCGGCTCCCGCCTGTTTAGCGCTGGCTGCAATTTTCGCTTCGGCGGCGTCCAGCGTGGCAGCGGTAGCCGTTACCGTCTGGGCAAAACTGACGGTTGAAACCAGAGAAAGAACGATAACTGCAGCGATTTTTTTGATGTTTTTCATGGTGAGTTTTCCAGCGTTAAGTTGAATTGTTAAGGCAGTCTGCCTCGATGTGATGCAGATTACGCCGGACGTGAGCCGATGAAAATGCCAGAAATATGCTGAAGTAAATCAAAAAAACTGATGTTGTCCTGTTTCACCGTGATACACCAGGCGGGCCTTCAGCCAGCGGTTATCGCAGCAGACAAGTGGGCGATCGGCAAAGCCGCCGGAAGGCGGACGATAAGGGCGTCAGCCGGGGAACAAGGCTGGCGGACAGAAAGCCCGTTTACAGAGGAAGAACCAGTGGCAGCCGGTGAAATCTGCGTGGTCGTGGTTATACCTAAGGATAATAGTCTGAAGGAAAAAAGGTTCCTACAATGGGCACGACCCGTTACGCAGCGGGAGATTCGGCAGCCTCACAACGTTGACGGAGTCCCTGACGGCAACGGCTGGTCGGACACTCAAAAACCGGCGACACCACCCCGCTATCAGGTGAATCATCCTGTTATGGAAATGCCTGAAACAGGCCTGAGCTTTATGTAAGGAAAACAGCATGCAGCTGTCGCAGTGCATTGTCGTCATTGATGATGAACGTTCTGTACGTAGTGGTTTGACCAATCTGCTCCGGTCTGAGGGCTATCTGACCGAGGCCTTCGAGTCTGCCGAATCTCTGCTGAGTGATGACGCCGCGATGGCGAATGCCGCGCTTTTTATCATTGATGTGCAGCTGAAGGGAATGAATGGGTTCGAGTTGTTTATCAACCTGACTCAACGCATTGAAAATCCACCGGGGATTATCATTTCAGGCAACGGTGATGAGAATATGCTGCGCTATGCCATTAATCTGGGGGCGATTGCCTTTTTGCCAAAACCTATCGAAATTGATACGTTGTTTGAACATATCCGACAGGAATTCTCCTCAAGGGCTGCCCGCCAATGAGTACAAATCCACAGGCACTGAACGCAGCAGAAAACGATGAATTAACCTTATCAGGCGAGAGTGTCTTCAGCCCGCTGGCGCAGGAGGGCAATATTGAGTGGGTCCGGTGCCGCCACGCCGCCACCGGTGAAACTTTTGTACTGGCGACCGCCGCCAGTGAAGAGTCCCTCTTTCAGGTCACGCAACGGCTAAAAAATGAATATGAACTGCGTGACAGACTGGCGGAAAGCTGGGCGCTAAAACCGCTGGGACACACCCTTTATCAGGGTCGCTATGCGTTGATTTATCGCGGATTCGGTTATCGCACGCTGGCCGATGTTCTCTGTCAGCCGGCGGGCACCCTGGCTGAATGTCTTCATTGCGCCGCGCGGCTTTGCAGCAGCCTGAGCCAGGCACATCAGCAGGGGCTGGTACATGGCGATATCAAGCCGGCCAACTTCTTCTTTAGCGATGAGGGTACTGTCTTGCTGGGAGGCTTCGGGCTCTCGTCGGTGCAGAGCGATCTGCCTGAACCGGCTCAGCTGCCGGTAGCCGCAGGAACCCTGGCTTATATGTCGCCGGAGCATACATCCCGCTCTGTCCACCCGGTCAGTAGTATCAGTGATCTCTACAGTCTGGGTATTGTGCTTTATGAGTTGCTGACCGGCAGGTTGCCCTATGGCAGCCCTGAAGGCGGCCATGCTGAATGGGTGCATCATCACATTGCCTCGGAAGCCTTGCCGCCTCATACCATTCGTTCAGACGTTCCGGCGATGCTCTCCGCGCTGATTCTGAAACTGCTGGCCAAATCGCCAGAGTATCGTTATCAGACCGCTGATGGGGTACTGGCCGATCTGCGCCGCTGTGCTGCAACCCTGATGCCGGACGGATCAATCGAGTCTTTTACGCTGGGACTGCAGGATTCTTCCTCCGCGAACTTCTCCTCCGAAGCCCTCGCTACCGATCATCCGCAGGCAATCGATATCCTGTCAGCGTTTGAGGCGGTGAGTCAGAGCGGGAAACATTGTCTGGTCACCCTCAGCGGCGCCGCCGGTTCGGGGAAGTCCTCGCTGATCGCTTCATCGCTTAAACTGCTGCGTAACAAGAAAACGATGCTCAGCGTGGTGAAAGTCGATCAGCATTCGCCGATCTTACCCTATGCCGTTTTTACCGAGGCATTCAGAACGCTGACGCTGCATGTTCTGGGCCTGCCCGCCGAGGAGATGTCCCGCTGGAAAGCGCATATTTCGCGATCGCTGGGAGCCTATACCGGCCTGGCGGTAAACCTGGTGCCTGAACTGGGTATCCTGCTTAATCAGAAAGCCGCTGTTTTGCCGCACTCGAATACCCTTGATGCCAAAGACCGGTTTAATCTGGTGGCCTGCAGTCTGGTTAAAGCCTTTGCGGCACAGGGGCAGCCGCTGGTAATGCTGATCGATGACGGCCACTGGGCCGATCCGGCTTCACTGCTGCTGCTGCAGCATCTGCTGGGTCTGAATGAAGATATCCCGCTGCTGCTGGTTATTGCGCACCGGGATATCACCTCGTTACCCTGTCCGCTCATTGCGGGCAATCTGAATCAGCTGCGCGCTGCGACCACACGCATCATGGAGATGACGCCAGAACCGCTCTCGGAGAAGAGTATTGCCAGCTGGCTGGCGGGGCGATTTCATACCCGCAGTTCGGCGACGGCGGAGCTTGCGCGCGTCATTCATGAAAAAACCGGCGGTAATCCGCTCGCGACCCATGACTTCTTCCGCCAGGCGGTCCGGCAGGGATTCATTACGCATCATGCGCCGTTCAGATGGACCTACGATTCAGAGGCGATAAAACACTGTCACTATACGGCGAACGTGGCGGCCAGCGTGTTGCAGCATCTCGCCTCGCTGCCGCTTGCCACCCGCAGGATGCTGGGTCAGCTCGCCTCGCTGGGCAGCACCGGTGAGCTTGAGGTCATGAGCCGGATTATCGGGGTCTCTGCTGCAGAGATAGAGCAGACATTGTTGCCCGCCGTGACGGCCAGACTGATCACCCGTAATGAGATAGGCTATGCCTTTATGCACGACAGCATGCATGAGGCGGCGCTTAATCTGCTGCGCTATGAAGATAAGGATGCCTTCCATTACGCTGCAGCACGCTATTACCGCCAGCAATCGGAGCACGATATTACCCATGCGGTGCTTTTCCGGGCCGCTCATCACATCCTGGCGGTTAAAAATCTTACGCTGCTCAGGCAAGAAACCCGGCCGTTCTGTCAGCTATTACTCAGCGCCAGCAGACGCGCAAAAAATAGCGGCGATTACCTTTCCGCGCTGCGTTATCTGCAGACCGCCCGATCGCTTCACCACGGCGCAGGGTATGCGGAAAGCAGTGAATTTCTGCTTGAAGAAGCCGAGTGCGAATTTCTGAACGGTGATCTGCCTGCCGCGCTGGCATTGAGTACCCGCGTACAATCTTCACCGGGTGAAGCGGCGGATAAAGCCGGGGCCGCCTGTCTGATTGCTGAAATCCATATGCGTCAGTCAGACAGTAAGCTGGCGCTGGAGACGGCGCTGGCCTGGCTGGCCGTGTTTGGCATCCATCTCAACCGCCATCCGGATCAGGCGGAGTGTGATGAGGCGCGGACGAAGCTGAAGGAGGATGTGGGTAAAAATCCGTACACCCGCTTTCGCTCGCTGTCGCGGGTAAACTGTAAAAATACGGAAGCGGTAATGAATCTGCTGGCCAGCGCCAGTACCTTTGCCGCCTTCATCAACCCGCGGCTGCACTTTATGATCCTGTGCCAGCTGCTTCACCTGACGATGGCGCGCGGACTCAGTGGTGCCTCCACGCTTGCGCTCTCCTGGTATGGCGTGGTGTGCGGCGATCAATATGATGAGTACAGCCGCGGCTTTGCCAGCACGCTGCTGGCGCGGGAACTGGTCTATAAGCATGACTTTGTCAGCTTTAAAGCCCGGACGCTGCTGCCGCTTGATCAGGTCAGCATCTGGACGATGCCGCTGACCTATGCAATTGAACGGGCAAAGGCAACGTTCGACGTCGGGGTTGAAACGGGCGATCGGACGTCGGCTTGTCTGGCGCTGCGACACATCATCATGAATACCCTTGCCCGTGGCGATCATCTTGATGGGGTCCACACCTCGATTGCGCGTGGCATGCAGTTTGTCAGAAAGGCGCAGTACCGTGATGTGGAAGTGATTCTCGGCATGCAGCTGGACTATGTGCTTTTCCTGCGCAAGCCACGCAGCCCTCTCTTCACCGGTGATGACTTTCTGACGCCGGTGCTGGAAGTGGTCAGGCCCGAACAGGCTGTTGAACCCATCTACCTGATGCAGTTCTGGTCGCGGCTCTATAAAGCGATGGCCCACTTCTTCGCTAATGAATATGCGGCGGCAGACGCCTGGTTTAAACAGGCCGAACCGTTCACCGAACGTATTCCGGGGCATGTGCATATGCTCGATTATCATCTGTATAGTGCGCTTTCGCTGACCGTACCGCTTAAAACCGGGGCGATGACGGATACGTTACGCCTGCAGCTGGAGCAGCACCTCAACAGGCTTGTGACCTGGTCAAATGAAAACAGCAAAACGTTCGCAGATAAAGAAGCCCTGCTGCGGGCGGAGTGGCTTCGTCTGGAAGGAAAAACGGCGCAGGCGTTTGAGCAGTTTGAAAAAGCGATTAATTTGTCGCGCGAAGGGCAGTTTCATCACATTAATGGGCTGACCTGTGAACTGGCTGCGCGCATGGCATACGCCAGTAACATGACGTTTGCCGGCGATGCTTATATCAAAGGGGCTATCGCCGCCTGGGACCGCTGGGGTGCCGGGGCCAAGGTTCGCCAGCTGGAGATGCAGCATCCGGCGCTTGCCAGCCATCCGACGCAGACCGCACTGAGTACCGTCTCGTTTGAGCAGAGTCCGGTCATCAGCGATCTGCAGAGCATGGTGACGGTGATGCGCGCGCTCACCGAAGAGATTAATCTGGACCGGCTGATTCACATCCTGATGATGATGCTGGTGGAACGTGCCGGTGCCCAGCACTGTATGCTGATTCGCCTGATCGATGGCAACGTACCGGAAATTCAGGCAAGAGCCTCGACCACCGTGGACGGCGTAAAAGTGAGGATTGTCCGGGAATTACCGGTCGCCACCGATCTACCTCTGTCGGTGCTGTCGGCGGTGATCCGCACCGGACAGGAGATCCGGACCGGTAAGCCCGAGGTGTTCAGCCCCTTCAGTCAGGATAACTATCTGGTTGCCTCGGGCGCAGCGGTGATGTGTGTCCCGATGTTCAGACAGGCGCAGATGGTAGGCGTGCTTTATCTGGAAAACCGCCTGATGCCGGATGTGTTTACCGCCGATCACTCCCGGATCGTATCAATGCTGGGTGCGCAGGCGGCGGTATCCCTTGAGACGGCTCGCCTGTACGCCGAGCTGGTGGATGAGAATATTCAGCGCCGCAAAATTGAAAAACAGCTGCGTGCCAGCCAGACCTCGCTGATGCTGGGTGAGAAGATCAGTCATACCGGCACCTGGCACTGGCATCTTGAGCCCGATATTCAGTACATCTCCGATGAATATAAACGCATCATGGGGCTGCCAGAGTCACAGGCGACTACCTCGATGGTTGAATTTCAGAGTCGCGTTCATCCGGATGATATTCTCTGCCTCAGGGCGCTGATTGAAACCAGCGTGCGGGAAGGAACGGTTATGCAGGCTGAGTTTCGCATCATTCGGGATGACGGAGAATGCCGGTACATCAAAGGCATTGGCGAGCCCAATGAAAACTGGCCAGAAGTGGCCGAATATTTTGGCACGCTGACGGATATCACGGCACAGCGTCAGTCGGAGGATGCGGTGCGTATTGCTCAGGCAGAATTAGCCCGCGTCGCGCGGGCAACCACCGTTGGCCAGCTCACTTCGTCCATCGCCCATGAAATTAATCAGCCGCTGATGTCCATCGTGGCGAATGCCGGCGCCAGCCAGCGCTGGCTCAGACGTGACCCGGCAAATCTGGAAAATGCCAGCAGCAGTCTGGATGAAATCATCCGGGAAGGCCGGCGGGCGGGCGATATTATTCGCGGACTGCAGGCGCTGACGCGTAATCAGGTTGCTGAGTTTGCGCCGGCAAAAATGCACCTGATTACCCGGGATATTATTGTGCTGTCGCGTCTGGAGCTGGAACGTCGTTTTGTCTCGCTGGAGCTGGATCTGGCGGCAGAAAACGATAACGTTTTCTGTGAGAGCGTTCAGATACAGCAGGTATTGCTTAACCTGGTGATTAACGCCATCGAAGCGATGGCAGATAACAGCGGCGTACGCCATCTGCGCATCGCCTCTTACCATCCTTCCAGTCAGGTGATTCGCATTGAAGTTGCTGATAACGGCGCGGGCCTGTCCGATGCGGTGATCGGAAAAATATTCGATTCGTTTTACACCACCAAATCGGAAGGGATGGGCATGGGGCTGACCATCAGTAATGAGATTATTAAGCGTCACGGCGGTGAGTTACGTGCAGAGAATCGTCAGGAAGGCGGGAGCCGGTTCTGGTTTACGCTGCCATTAGAAGGAAAAGAGACGACTGGCTGAGTGCCGTTCCGCTGTTTTGAGAGCAGCACAAGGCAGGGCGAGCGGAGAGGCTGACTGGCCGCGTCCGTCTGCCTGCGTCAGTCGGTATATAGTCGCCATTATCTCGCAGGCCTGTCGCATCTCTTCATAATCAACAAAAACAGGCCAACAACGATCAGCACCACGCAGGTTTTCAGCATATTCACGGTAATTATCTCATTTAATCGCCAGCGGTCGGTCGGCAGAATGATTTATCCGCACAGCGGATCTGTGTGTTGTGCAGGCGAGAAAGCGTAAAGCCCTCGCTTATTCTGTTAATCCGTCATCCAGCAAAGGCCACCTGACGGCAGCCCTTTCTGGCAAATCCCTTTGCGACCATGATCATTTAATCAGTCGTGCGGTCATATGGACCTGATTGCCGCTGTACGCCTCGGTAATACTGTAATCCGCGCCGGCCATTTTAGCCCTGGCCGCAATCTGTGCTTCTGCGCCATCCAGTGTGGAGGCGGTCGCGGTGACGGTCTGCGCGAAACTTGCTGAAGAGATGAAGGCCAGCACAGCGACTACAACGAATTTTTTGAAGTTTTTCATGGTCAGTTCCTGAAGTTGAGATTTAGATTTTGAGGCGTTTTGCCTCGATGGAATGCATAGTAGAGTGAAGGTCTGGCAATGAAAATCCGTGTTTATTGCTTTGCTTTATCAAAAAATATGAATGATGTCTGTGTGCCATAAAGAGCCTTACGATCGGCAGGCTTTTTTGATGCGCGTGATTATGGTGTAAAGAGCGGAGGATGGGGTTAATCAGGCGCTTTATCAGGCTACGAGAGTGGCTGTGGGTTTCGCCGCAGCCGGTGCCGCTCAAAAAAGTAAATCAAATCAGCATGATACAAAGTGCGCAAAACATAGATTATGTTAAATAATCGCTATTCCCGCACACTACCTGTCACACAACTGCCCTTTTTATCTGAACGAAAGCCGCTTAAGGAAGACCTCGTCGTTAGTTCAGCATTCCTTTAATAACTGCCGCCCTGAATGCCATTTAAAAAATTGATTCGCCTGATACTCATTTATAGAAACAGCAGTTTTAATTGTTGTTGCCAATTCAGGATTAATGGTTCCTTGAGTATTATATTAGTTAATATAGTTAACACAAAAATATCTTGTCTTCCAATATGGGAATCCGGGTTAGCAATAAACTTCATTTTTATCTTTTATAAACGCCTTTGGTAAATTTTAGCGTGCTAAACAGAAGTAATCGGGTTGTTTGTTTTTAATAAATTTACCAGACAATAATTACGCAATGTTTTATGATTGCGATCACACCGCTATCCGTATGAAAACCGGGTGGTGCTGTGGTTTTGGCTTCAAAGGGAGTTTATTATGAATGGACATTTAATACAGGTGAATTAATGGAGATTAACACCCAGCCGCTATTGTTAGCTGTAGCGATTATTGTTGCGTTAACTAATCAGGCCACAGCAGCCTATACGCCGTTAGTTAATGCCGGGACGACGGTAAATAATGAAGTTATTGCAGGGAGTGATAACGCTCAGCAAGTTGTTAACGGCATTGCGAATAATACTACCATTAATTCTGGTAGCCAGTATATTTTCGGTGTCGCTAATAATACAACTCTCCTTGGTGGCACGCAGTATATTATTTATGGCGGTGAATCTAATGTTGTTACCATGTCTGGCGGCGCACTGCTGGTCAACGGCGCCACGAACGACGTAACGGCAACAGCAGGAATATTATCGATAAACTCAGGGCTTAACGGCACAGTGGATTCGGCGACGGGCGGCAGCATGAATCGTACTGTTCTGAGCGGCAGCGCATTCCTGGAAAACCGTTTTGGTATCGACACGGACACGATTGTCAATTCAGGTGGCATACTGCAGACAGGCTCAAATCTGGATAACGACTGGATTGATACCGCGATATCTAATAATACGGTGATCAATGAAGGCGGCCTGCAGACGGTTGATAATCACGGAACGAGCAATAACTCAATCGTTAATAAAGGCGGAACATTACAGATTCTGTATTTCCTTCATAACAAAACGGAAACCGATAAATCGGGATTACAGTATGGAACGGCCAACAACACGACTGTTTATGGCGAAATGCAAAACAACGGGGGTATTGATAATAACACCCTTGTTAAGGCCGGAGCCTCTTTCACACTGACCGGTAGCACGGAGGATGGACAGCAAGCCCTGTCCAACAATGCCATATTAGAAGACGGCGTGACATCGGCCATTAATGATAATGGCCAGGCTAATAACTGGACGGTGAGTGGCGCGACAGTCACGCTTAATGATGATACATCCACCATCAGTGACAGTATTTTCAATAGTGGTAATTTACTGATTAATAAAGGGAATGCTGTTAACACTGTTTTGAATAGCGGCCAGATGAGCAATGCCGGCGGTATTGACAGCAATACCGTGATCCAGGGAGGCCAGTATACTCTCGGCGGCACTGAGGCCGCTACAGCAACTGACCTGCTAATCCAAAACGGCGCCAGCGCTATTATCAACTCTGGCACTTTAACGAATGCCACGATTAATGGCACCCTCTCCGTTAATCCGAACGCTGCAAGAACAGACACGACCTCCACGCTTCAGGGTAACATTGCCGTCAATGACGGTGGTCAGTTAACGTTAGTGGGCGGTGCTGATACGCGGGATGCCGATCTCACGTTGTCGGGTACCGGGAATCTGCATCTTTCGGACGGGACAACAGGCACCAGCGCTTACGCATTTGCCTTAGGTGCTGTGACGATGAACGGCGGCAGCATTTATTTTGATCCTGCTGCAGGCGAAGCCTCACAAGCACAATACTCATCACTGACTCTCAATAGCCTGAATGGATCGGGCGCCTTTTACATGAACAGTGATTTATCCAGCGTAAAGGGCAATTTTCTGACGGTCACCGGTGAAGCTGACGGTAATTTCGACCTCTATATTGCTGATACCGGTACCAGCCCTGCGTCAGCGTCCGCTTTGCAGGTCATTCAGACCGGCGGAGGAGATGCGGACTTTACTCTGGCTAATAATGGTCATGTTGTTGATGTCGGGACTTACCAGTATTACTTAATCGCAGAGGGTAACGGTAGCTGGGCGCTCTCTCCACAGGCGCAGACGCAACCTGATCCGACCGTTGAGCCGGCCACAGATCCTGTACCGGATGCGGAATCCGATCCTCAACCTGCAACGGAGACGCCGGCAGCAGAGCCTACACCTGCACCTGCAGCGGGAGCAGATGAGCCTGCCGCAGAACCGACTCCCGCAGCGGGAGCAGATCAGCCTGCCGCAGAACCGGCTCCCGCGGCGTCGGTCGATGATCCTGTGGCCGATCCGATTCCGGCAACCACTCCAGATGAGCCCGCACCGACAACGGAACCGGTTTCGGAAAATCCAGCCGTATCACCGGTCTCGCCTTCCATCGCGCCGACAATTACTCCGAGCACTGCTGCGGTGCTGTCAATGGCGACCGTTGATCCGCTGATCTTCCAGTCAGAACTGAGTGCTGTCCGTAGTCGCCTGGATCAGGCGCGTGTATTGAGTCACGACACGAACGTATGGGGACATTTTACCACCAGCCGTTATAACCTGAGTAGCTCTGCTGGCGCTGGTTACGACATGGATGTAAACGGCGTAACAATAGGCGCGGATAAGGCTGAGCAGTTAGCTGAAGGTATTTTCTCGCAGGGTCTGTTTTTTACCTACAGCCATTCTAAGGTTGATTTTGATCGGGGTGGGAATGGTAAGGTTGATTCTTATTCAGCAGGCGCATATGCCAGTTACCTTGATGATTCAGGCCTCTATTTTGATGGCGTGTTGAAAATAAACCGTTTCAGACATGACATTAATGCCCGAATGACAAGCGGTACGGTAGCAGAAGATTCTTACACCACGACAGGGATAGGAACAAACCTGCAGGCAGGTAAATATTTTCATCTCGGTGCCTTTTATATCGCGCCTTATGCCTCGGTGATGGGTTTCACCAGTACCTCCCAGGATTATGCCCTCTCCAATGGGATGAAAGCGCATTCCGGTGCTCAGCATTCAGTCATCGGTGAAGCTGGTGTTAATCTGGGGCATGAGTTTTTAATTCAGGATGCGCAGATTCAGCCTTATCTCAAGCTGGCTGTTGCTCAGGAGTTTATTGATGATAATGAAGTCCGGGTGAATGACGATCGTTTTACCAATGATGTCAGCGGCACCCGCGGTGTGTACCAGTTGGGGGTTAATGCGAAATTAACCGACCGGCTTAGCGTTCATACTGATGCAGGCTATACCCAGGGAGACCGGATAGAATCACCCTGGACTGCAAACCTGGGAATGTCCTGGTCCTTCTGACGGATATATTTCTTTTTCGGGGGCATTCGCCCCTTTTTTCTTTCACTATTCAACATGAATTGAAACGGGTGGCGATTGGGTAGTTATTCGCGGATTTTCGGGCTATACGAGGATAAGAGAGGTAACAGATAAATCAGCGAGTTTCAGGCTGAAACTCGCTGATTATTAACGGAGCGAGGGCTTATTTCAGGGATGAGTAACCGTTTCCGGCATCGCTGAAGAGTGATGCGTTGAGATTTTCCAGTCCTTACCGTCCCAGACATAGGTAAAGGTATAGCGCGCCGTTACATTGCTATTGTCTTTAAAGGTGAAGGTATAAACACCGGTATCAATCGCTTTATTACAACCAATTCTGATGGTGCGCGAATCAATTTTACCCTGTGGTCCTTTTTTCAGGAAGTCATTGAAGTAATTAATGCGTTCCTGATCGGTCAGTCTGACCTGATTAGAGAGCGTTGGCAGCAGTACAGCGTCGCTGACATATAAATCTGAAACTTTCTTCGAATCACCAGTTGCCAGCGAATCATTCCATTTAGTAAACAGACTCGCTACATCCTGTTCAGAGGCTTTAATACAGTTTACCGGTTCAGCGGCTAAGGTGACTTTCGGCAGACAAAACAGACCTAAAAGACAGAGTGACAATAAACTTTTTTTCATTTTCAGTAAAACCTCGGTTAAGAATAAACGTCAATGGGTGCTGATATAATGAATAAAGGATATCTGTCGGCATGCTCATGCAACACTTAAATCTGCAATATTCTCGTATTTAGTTTTTTGTTCCTGGTTTATTCAGCATTTAGATTTAAATTCTGATTTGAGAGGTGATGATTACGCCAGCAACATGACATAACCTGTTGTGGGTCACGCTACCGACTATCGACACCTGTCCGGGGTCATTATCAACTGATAACAGGTGGCTCAGTTTAAACATTGAAGTAAATCTTATTACGAACGATGGATAATTAAAAATTATAAATCTTATGAATTAAAGTTTCATTCCCGATTGGATTTTACAGATGGGAGGCTGACAAAAAAACATCATTATTCATCGGAGTCTTAATTGTTTTTTTAAGTTAAGCCTGTCTGTTTGCCAGATAAGGTTATTAATCTTAGATAAAGCATTATCCGGCACGCGTCCGACTGGCAATATCAGCGGTATTGAGTGCGGGCCATTTAGCAGTGGGCATCGCCCGCTCTTTCCCTCAGCGATAACCACTAACGATCAAAGAACGCTGTCCTTTGATCTTCTGGCTTCGTATAATTGTACTTATACGAATCCAGAGAAGTAGCCTGGTCATACGATTAGGCCAGGCAAGCACAAAACGCAGTTCAAAAATGGCAACGCTACGTCAATTCTGACTTCAGTTCAGGGGTATGGCACACCAGAATTCACGTAGCGCGATCAATCGCAACGCAGAACAAAAGATGAGCAGAGATGACAACGTTAACTCAGCTGGCAAACGTCAGTACGCCGGCTCATGCCGACATCACGGCGCAGCTACAACAGTTTGTTCAGGACAAAGAGGCCTTTTCGCCGAATACCTGGCGGCAACTGCTTAGCGTGATGCGTATCTGTAGCCAGTGGGCGGAAAAACATCAGCGTAGTTTTTTGCCGATGGCTTCAGATGACCTGCGCGATTATCTGTCATTCCTGGCAGAGAGCGGCCGGGCCTCATCCACCGTTAATTCACACGCTGCCCTGATCTCGATGTTACACCGTAACGCCGGATTACCTGCGCCCAATCATTCGCCGGTGGTTTTTCGCGCGGTGAAGAAAATAAATCGTGTTGCGGTGATGAAGGGAGAACGAGCCGGTCAGGCCGTACCGTTCAGGCTCGACGATCTGCTGAAACTGGATCATCACTGGCGTTGTTCAGTCCGTTTACAGCAGCTACGTGATTTGGCGTTTTTGCATGTGGCTTATGCCACTTTGTTGCGTATCAGTGAGCTGGCGCGCCTGCGGATTCGGGATGTGGCCTACGCCGCGGATGGCCGTATCATTCTTGATGTTGGCTGGACAAAAACCGTGGTGCAGACAGGCGGTCTGGTGAAAGCGCTGAGCTCCTACTCAACGCAGCGGCTTAACGCATGGATTCAGGCATCAGGACTGGCCAGTCAGCCAGATGCTTTCCTTTTTAGCGCCGTGCACCGCTCTGGTCAGGTAATCGCTGCGGAGAGTCCGCTGAGTACGCGTGCACTGGAGCAGATTTTCTCACGAGCCTGGACCGTTGCGGGCCAGCGCGATCCGGTAAAGCCTAATAAAAACCGCTACACCGGCTGGAGTGGACACAGTGCGCGTGTCGGCGCAGCGCAGGATATGGCCGCAAAGGGGTACTCTATCGCCCAGATCATGCAGGAAGGAACCTGGAAAAAACCGGAGACCCTGATGCGCTATATCCGCCACCTCGATGCCCATAAAGGTGCCATGGTGGATCTCATGGAACAGCCGTCAGACTGACGCCTTAACGTTTCTGGTGCTGTTATCGCTGATAGTTATCCACAGAAAAAGTGGACAGCCTGTGTGTAAGCCGGTACTGGCGGAGCCTATATGATTAACAAATAAGGGATAACGGGCGCTTTCCGCTACGGCTGAAAATCCATTCATATTACGCGGATGTCAGCGGTGATCGGTGACGTGCGCAGAGAGTCACCCAGACCAGATTGCGTGCCGTAACGGTGTCATAGAGACCCTGTCACAGAGGATGACTAAAGCGCTGCAGGCTGGCCCGTTTGCGGTTAAGTACGCGATTCCTTCTTTACAGCGACCACTACCTTTCCTTTCGCATGTCCCTGCTGCAAATGCTCCAGCGCCGCCGCCGCCTTTTCGAACGGGAACACGCTATCGATAACGGGCCTGATGCGACCCGTCTCAATATAGTGACCTATCTGGCTGAGTTGCTGGCCATCAGGCCGGACAAAAAGAAACGAGTAATCGACGCCGCGTTTTTTCGCCAGCCGTTTAATCCTGCGGCTAAGCCATCCTGCAATCACCGTAATCATTATGTTCAATCGTCGGGCACGAGCAAAGCTGACATCTAAGGGACCCACCAGAGACACAATCTTCCCGCCAGGCCTGAGAATATCCGGATACTTTTCGATTTCGTCTCCTTTTAGCGTAGCCAGCACCGCATCATAATCCTGCAAAATCGACTCAAACCGCTCTTTTGTGTAGTCCACGACCACATTCGCGCCGAGCCGTGTCACCCACTCAACATTAGCGCTGCTGGTCGTGGTGGCAACCGTAACACCCGACTGGTTAGCCAGCTGAATAGCAAACGAACCGATACCGCCCGCACCGGCAGGGATAAAAACTTTCTGGCCTGGCTGCAGGCCGGCACGTTCGAACAACGCCTGCCAGGCGGTCAGGCTGACCATCGGCAGCGACGCAGCCTGAATAAAATCGAGGTTAACCGGCTTTAGTGCGGCCGCACTCTCATTCACCAGGGTAAATTCAGCCAGAGAGCCGTAGTCGCTATCAAAAGTGCTGGCAAACACCTCATCGCCAGGCTTAAAGCGTGTTACTTCACTGCCTGTCGCAACCACAATACCCGCAAGATCGCTGCCGATAACGGCCGGCAAGGTTAATGGCAGAACCGGCTTAAAGATGCCGGTGGGGATCAGGTTATCGATGGGATTAAGGCCGGCCGCATAGACCTCAACCAGCAACTGGTGTGCATTCGGCTCAGGTAAGGTAACGGGCTGAAAACCAGACTGCGGAGACTTGCCATAGCGTTGAAGTGTAAACGCGCGGTTGTTGCTATTGTCCATCGGCTTTGTGCCCTTTAGGTTTGATGGTGTCGAGCTGAAGGCTTTTCCGTACTGCTTTATCAAGCACGCTTGCAGGGGCGAAACGGCGCAATAAGGCCAGTCTGGTGGCCAGTTTGCCTGCGGTATAGCGCAGCCTGGGTCGGGTACTTTGCGCCGCCTGGACAATCACCTCAGCCACGATTTCAGGTTCATCTGCTTTCGCCATCGCCTGACTGACAATATCGGTTAATCTGCTGCGTATCGGCGCAAATTCTTCCCGGGGAAGATCCGGTAGCTGACTGTTGTTTTCAAAATCGGTTCGGGTATAGGCGGGCTCGATAACGGATACCCTTATTCCGTAGGTACGCAGTTCATGGTCCAGCGATTCGGAGTAACCTTCAACGGCATGCTTACTGGCAGCATAAAGCGCAACATAGGGCAGCGGCACGATCCCGATGACAGAACCGATATTGATGATGCGACCCTTGCCCTGGCGGCGCATCTGAGGCAGCACGGCAACCACCATTCGCACCATACCGAGGAAGTTGGTATCGAAGATATGCTTTGCCTGGTCGATTGAAGACTCTTCTGCGGCTGCCGGCGCGATGCCATATCCGGCGTTATTTACCAGCAGGTCGATGCGCCCTTCGCGCTGCAATAGTTCTCTGACTACAGCTGTCACTGAATCATCCTCTGTCACATCCAGCGTCAGTAAGGGGAAACCCTGATCTCCCGCCTGACTGCCGCGCCGGCTGGTGCCATAAACCCGATAGCCTGCAGCGATGAGTTTCTTCGCGGTGACCCTGCCAATACCGGACGATGCGCCGGTAACCAGCGCGATAGGTTTAACAGTCATAGTGGCACCCTTAATGTTGTCTTTAGTGGTCAATGTCAGCAGGCTGGCAGATGATTAATGATGATGATCATAATCTATAATGTCAATCGCTTTGATTACGATCATCATAAATGTATGATGGTGCCAACATGAACGGGAGGTGGCCAGCAATGAAAGTGTCGAAACAGCAGGTGCAGGAGAATCGGGCGCATATCGTCAAAACCGCGTCGGAACTGTTCCGGGCCAGGGGATATGACGGCATTGGTGTGGCAGAACTGATGTCAGCAGCAGGATTCACCCACGGTGGTTTCTATAAACATTTTCAGTCAAAAGCCGATCTGATGGCGGAGGCGGTGAGCTGTGGATTTTCATCCGCAGCTGCGCAAATTGAAGGGGCGGATAAGGCCGGGTTTATCACGGATTACCTGTCACGCCGTCATCGTGATGCAATGGCAACCGGCTGCATGATGGCGGCACTGGGCGCGGATACGGCTCGCCAGCCGGACGAGGTCAAACACGCCTTCGCGGCCGGGCTTGAAAAACAGCTGGCGGCGTTAACCCCGGAAAGCGATTCAACAGCAGCAGACCGGGCGGCGTTAATCAATACTATCGCCCGGATGGTGGGCGCCATGGTGCTGTCACGCGCCTGTCCGGATAACGATCCGCTGGCGGATGAAATCCTTGAGGTATGCCGTAAGGGCATTCTCGATCGGCCGTGAGGAGCCCCGGATCAGCTCCGCCGCCGGCGGCCTGTTCATCGCCACCGGCGGCGGAATCAAACCGCATTACTGCGCGAAGCTATCCTGTTTAGCACAACCGCTGCAGCTACCACTGCAACCCGAACCGCTGGTGACGACAGGCAGCGTGAGCGGATGCTGTTTCATCCGGGAACCCGATTTGCGCATCGCCAGCAAGATCAACGCGTTCAGTGCGATAACGCTAATCAGACAGGTGGTGCTGAAGGCGGGATGTTCGGCAAAGGTCACGCTCTGATAAAACAGCGTTGCGGTGGTGAAGGCGATGTTAAGCCCCCAGAAGAAGGAGAACAGCATCCAGTTGCGACCGGCTTCGCGCGCGATAGCGCCCATCACCGACACGCACGGGACATACAGCAGCACAAAGATCAGGTAGCTGTAGGCCGCAATGCCGCTGCCAAATTTGGCTGACATCACGCTCATCTGACTCGCCGCCATTTCGCCATCGCCTTTGCTGGCATCGATAGGATGGGCCAGTGCATCCAGGCTTAACGCGGCAGTCAGGCCAGTCCAGGTCTCGGTGACTGAATCCTTCAGCTCGCTCAGCAGATTAAACTGCTGAGGATTAAAGTCACCGTTCTGAATCGCCTCACTGGTATAAAGACTGTTCAGTGTACCGACCACCACCTCTTTCGCCATGATGCCGCTAACCAATCCCACCGTTGCCTGCCAGTTATCCTGAGTGACGCCAATAGGTTGTAAAACCGGGGTGATCGCTTTGCTGGTGGTGGCCAGCGCAGAATGGTTGATATCCTCGACCGGCTGACCATTGAACGAGAAGCTGGTCAGCAAACCAATCAGCATACTGACAAGGATAATGACCCGTCCGGCACGCACCACAAACATTTTCAGCCGCTGCCAGGTCTGGATCAGCAGGCTCTTCAGATGAGGTCGATGATAAACCGGCAACTCCATAATAAAGGGCGAGGCTTCACCGCCCAGCAAGGTATGTTTCAGTATTAATCCGGTGACGATCGCCACCAGAATACCGAGCAGATAGAGTGAAAAAACCAGGCTGGAACCGTGCGTGCTGAAGAACGTGGCGGCAAAAACGGCGAAGATGGCCAGCCGTGCGCCACAGGACATAAAGGGTGAGATTAAAACCGTGAGCAGTCGCTCACGCGGCGTGTCCAGGGTTCTGGCGCCCATCACCGAAGGAACATTGCAGCCGAATCCGACAATCAGCGGGACAAAGGATTTACCCGGCAGTCCCAGTGACTGCATCAGACGATCCATCACAAAGGCGGCGCGAGCCATATAACCGGAATCTTCCAGAAAAGAGAGGAACAGAAACATCAGGCCAATCTGTGGAATGATCGGCAGCACGGTATTGATACCTGCCCCAACGCCCTGCGCCAGAAAGACGGTGAGCCAGGCGGGGAAATGGCAGACATAGCCCAGCCACTGCGCGCCATGAATAAACAGGGCGACCGAACTGCTATCAAACAGCGGCTGTAATGCCGCCCCGATATTAATCGACAGCACGAACATCACGTACATCACCGCCAGAAAGATCGGGATACCCAGCCAGCGGTTCAGCACAACCTTATCGATCTGGCTGGTCAGACTGCCGGGCGCGGCATGATGAATGTTACTGACAGCACCACACAGGGCATGAATTGCGCGATAACGATAATCGGCAATCGTCACGCCGGTATCACCACCGGCCTGTTGAATGATTTCGGCCAGATGCGGCACCAGCGTCGGACAGAGCTGCTGGCTGTTGATATCCCCTTCCAGTAACTGCAGCGCCAGCCAGTAACGTTTCTGAGGATGTATCGATGCGGGCATCAGTTCGCACAATTGATGAATAGCCGTTTCAATGTTCGCCGGATAGCGCACCCGTTCAGGCGAAGAATAGCGGTGCGGATTGTCGATCAGCGCTTTAAGCTGGGCCAGCCCTTCACCCCGGGTTGACGTCAGCGAGACCACCGGACAGCCCAGCCGGACAGACAGTGCCTCGATATCAATACTGATATTCTGACTGGCGGCGATATCCTGCATATTCAGGGCGACAATGCAGGGCACGCCCAGCTCCAGAAGCTGGAACGTCAGGAACAGATTGCTTTCCAGATTCGACGCATCGACCACGTTAATCACTAAATCGGCGTGGTCGTGATAGAGATACTGGCAGGCGATACTCTCATCGATGGAGCTTTCCGCCGACAGCGTGGTGAGGGAACGGGTGCCAGGCAGATCGACCAGCCGGACATCTGACTGAGCGGTAAAAAATTGCCCTTCTTTGCGCTCGACGGTCACGCCCGCCCAGTTACCGACCCGCTGGCGTGCGCCGGTCAGCTGGTTGAATAAGGTGGTCTTGCCGGTATTCGGATTCCCGATCAGCCCGATAGTGATATTTTTCATGAGGCTATCTCCTCCAGGATGATGGCGTCGAGGTCACGCTGCCGCACAGCCAGACTGACGCGCCGGGTACGGATCTGTACCGAATCGCCCATCGGCGCAACGCGGATAATCTCAATGATGGCACCCGGGAGCATGCCCATGGTGAGCAATTTCTGACGCCAGGCGGGGTTCACTGCGGGCTGATAGCCGAGGATACGGTAGGTGCTATGCATGTTCATCGCCATATGACCATCTGATTGGGGGTAAGTGGCAGTGATTATATAAATGATAAGCATTCCCGATTTTGATCTGACATCGGGCGACCCTGAATAATGTCAGGAAACGTCAACCTGAGCTCAACGATTTACAGATTCTGGCCACACCTCACCCGCTCGCGACTGCCAGCAAACGGTGATGCGCGGAAAGGCGGATTCACGCCTCTTTCCTGACAGACCTGACGGCCTTACCGCGACAGCTGGCTATCCACTAAGTCCATCGCCCCGGTGAGCTGATTTTATGGCGCGGGCGACATGAAATCAGAGATTTCCGGGGGCTTGCGGTTGGCTGCCTATCAGGCAGTTAACCGTTAGCGACTTAGTTACATCATTCAATAAAGCGATAATACACATCGGGCCTTCGGCCCGGCGGCGCGCCTGTTCAGGAGGTCATTGCGGGCGCGTGTTTGAAGCTGGCACGATAACGGTAGTCAGGGCCAGCTTCTTAATTACAGCGCGCAGCGGACAGCGTCAGGAGGGGCTTAATGGTAAATGTCGGGCACCGTCATCAACAGAACATAAAAAGGATGATGTAACTAATTGGTGAATTGGTGAATTGGTGAGCTAATCTTGCCCGGCGGACAGCCGACCAGAGTAGCATTCTGAGGGACCCCTGACAGCGCTTTAGCCAGACAATGCCCCTGCCTGGCCTGTATCTCAGAAATCCTTTAGCGCCGGAGGAGCCCCCTGTTATTGCTGTTTCAGCCAGAAGCCATCCTTCTGTTGTTCAATCTCCATGCCAGCGGTCTGCTTCACCAGATCGACCAGCCGAAAAAACTCATCACCAGAGATATCCCAGTTCAGCTGGATGCGGGAATGGCTCCCCTGCTCCAGCAGCCTGACGGCCTCCTGGAAGGAAGTGACGCTGATGGTCCGATCGGGATTCTGAGTGTGCATATCTGTCCTTAACCTTTAGCGATAACGCGCAAAATCGGTTTCCGCATCACATGGGCTGTTCGCCCGCCGTATCTGCCTGAGGTTACCCTCAGCATGACGAACCGACAGACATCAGCGAACAGAAGTGTCTGAAATCACTTTCTGAAGCAAGAGACGCAGATTCCAGTCTGGCTGACAGCGTCTGAGGTGTTAACCGCAGCGCTAAGCGAGCGCTATTTTAAGGAGATACGTAAAGAAATGATGCTGGCAGAAATCTTAAAACCCGCGGGTCATCAATGCCCCAGCGACGCCGGAACCGCATGGTGAAAGGCAGGCTGGCGTGCTGAATAAGTCAGCAGACCGAGACGTGATGACTCGTCAGCAAGGCTGCGCGTCAGGATCATAAAATGCGGCAAGATTCGCTGATAAAAAGAACAGCCAGGCGAATGGATATGTGTCGCAAAAATGATCTGGCTGTTGAACAACGGTGAGGCGCAGACACATTTTTTACTCTCAATCAGATTCATACCGGGTACAGCTTATTGCCGGCAAACCCTTTCGTGCTGCGGCCGTTAAGTAAATCCTTTTTCAAATCAACAATGACTGAGATCAACTCACAGAGCCTAAAAACAATTAAAACCGGACCATTACGGACCGGTTTAATTAGCAGATGTGAAAATGCGCAGTACCGATAATACCGGTCGTCATTAACAAAAAATCAGGGAATCACAATGAACGTCTCAGTATCAGGCAAGAAAACAGCAGGCATCATCTTTCTTCTCACTACGGCGATGATGGTTTCTGCCTGTTCAGGCAATTACGTTATCTCGACACGCGATGGACATATGATTTCTGCGCACGGAAAACCGGCCAAAGACAAAGAGACCGGCCTGATATCTTATAAAGATAGCGACGGAAATACACATCAGCTGCAGCAGCAGGATGTGAAAGAGATTGTTGAAAAATAGGTCATTATTCACTTAAAAACCAGACTGCAAAGCAGCCATAATTACATCAGGAATTACTGACATGAAAAAGGCTTTGATTGGCATCAGCGTACTGTTGTTTGCCTCGTCGTCAGCGATGGCTATTGGCCTGACCGCCGAACAGGGTAAAAACTTTACCGGCCTCAACGCTGAAATTGGCAAATCTTCCAGCGGGATTTATCTCGATAGCCAGTGGATCAAAAACACCCGGGATGGCGCTCAGATTGGACAGGCCGGCACCGGTTATAACCTGGAATTAGGACCTGTCATGCTGTCAGCCGGGTTAAAAGCGACTTACATTGGCGGCAAAAAAGGGGATAACGGCATTGCCTTTCCGATTGGTGGCGGTGCAACGCTTAATCTGCCCGCAAATTTTGCCCTGTATGGCGAAGGCTATTCTGCTCCCGAACATTTCACTAACAGTGTAAAAAACTTTGTTGAAGCTGAAGGGGGTATTCGCTGGTCACCCATTACACCGCTGATGTTAAAAGCGGGTTATCGCTACGCCGGCGTTGACGGTAAAGATGGACGGCCTGGCCATACGCTGATTGAAGGTCCTTTCGTTGGAGGTGGCATCACTTTCTGAGTATCAACCGCTCGCTAACAGAGGTCCGTAATCTTTCCCCGTAAAAAGGACCTCGCTTCAGATGCTCCCCGGCCGATAACGCACAATATTACCGGCCGGAAACAGGATTAATATCGCTGAGACACAATTATGAAAACGTTATTTCTGCTGTTCATCACCCTCACGTTGTCCGGATGCGCTGAGTACAAATGGGTTAAACCTGATGCAACCGAACAACAGAAAATCAGGGCGGAGACCGCTTGTCAGGCTCAGGCCCTGCGGGAATTGCCGCCTGATAACATTGTCAGCGGCAAATACACCTCAAAAGACAGCAAGTACAAAACCACCGATACCGATTATTCGACTCGCGATGCCAATGAAGCACAGCGGGAGATACTGGTGAAAGATTGTATGTTCAAAAAAGGCTGGCAACAGATTCTGGTTCAGTAGTAAAGGCAGGGCGCGGTCTGGTTCAGGCTGAATTAACCGTTCAGACCGCGGCTGAGGCCATTCCTGCCCGCCATCATGATCAAGGCTGACGATCGACGGGCGGCGCTGACGCCGGCAACGCTCGGAACAATACTGCACCTCATCCCAGCACTTTTCCCATTTTTTACGCCACACCATAGGCTTATTGCAGGTTTTGCAGTAACGGACCGGTAAATTTTTTTTATTTCCTTTAAAGGTCATCTGAATAGCCTCCTCAGAGAATGCCAGAGTCAAACGTGTCAGCGCTTTTATGCCTTCAGAGCTCTGTGCAACGACAGACTCACATCAGCCGCAGAATAGCGCTTTTCAGCGTGTTTTCTGGCACTTAACACGGCAAGCCTTGCCATATAAACAGCACCTGATGAACCGTTGTCGCCTGGTGGCTGAATGATCTTTATAGCGGAAGTCCCGGGCGCCGGCTTTGCAGATTTCTGTTCCCTGCCTGGCTAAATGGCCGCATACAGAGCGCTATTCACGCGACGACTGGCATAAAAGTTCAGGTTAAACCGCGCCGTTATCACGCTTTAATTTGCTAACAAAAACGAACCGCCGCGCTATATAAACAGTCTCATTACGCAGCCGTCATACCGGTCATTGACTTCAGAACGCCCCTTTTTATACCGCACCGGGACTGTTCAGCATTGTGGCAGTTTAGCGGATAACGTCCCTTCCGGCAGCGAAATAGGGCTGTCAGATTCCGTCCTGCGAAGAAAAGTTTAATGCGTTTAATGCAATAATGTCATCGCATACCGTCAATAATCGGCGTTTGATGATTTATCGTTCATATATAAGCCCAGCTCAACCACGGAACCGATCGTTATTATTACCCTGGATGACCATTTGCAAATCATCGTGAGTCTGACCCCTGTTTACTTTAACTGGAATAGGAAAACGGAAGATCTGCCGAACGCCAATGACATTTAACCCAACCGGTTGAGAGTGTGAAGCACCGAATTGTAGCCTGCATCCACTTTTTACCGGCCAGTGATTCTGAAAGAAGAAGTGAATCAAAAAGATAAGTTATTCATCCAATGGTCCGAATATCACAGCAGGAAATTGTGGTTGATAGCGGATCAATACTTTAGTACGTAATTATCACGCTTAACAAAGCTCACATATCCTGTTTCACATGACATGATATCCCGATGAATTTTATCTCTCTGCCGATTGATAACGGGTCCTGAAACCGTGTATGACGCGTCAGGGAATTGGCGTACCGCGAGGAATAACCCCGTTCAGGCTGATTTAACTTACGGATGAAAAGTGCTGCATTTTTTTGACTTTTTGAGCCACTGAGCAGAAAAGTGTAAGTTCATTTACGATTCCCAGGTTATTGCACGTTAATTACAGTTTCAACTGCCATGAAAAACGATTAATATGTCAGAGTTGAACTATTGGTTCAGTATTGAGATTCTTCGAAGGCAAGCATTTTAAAAAGCAGGTCTGACGAAAAGCATCAGCGTGAACCCGCTCTGTATTTTATTATCTGAACATGACTATGGTGACTTTGATGAGTGACACTCTCAGCAGCTTGAATAATATCCGTACCCTTCGCGCCAACGCTCGCGAACTCGATCTTGCTGCCCTGGAAGAAATGCTGGAAAAACTTACTGTTGTTGTTAGTGAGCGTCGTGAAGAGGCGCAGGCTTCAGAAGCTGCAAATCGTGAGAAGGCTGAGAAACTGGCTAAATATCGCGAACTGTTGCTGCAGGAAGGCATCGATCCTAACGAACTGTTAAATGGTATGCAGTCAGCGCCGGTTGAGAAGAAAAAGCGCGCGCCTCGCCCGGCCAAATATCAGTACACCGATGAAAACGGCGAAGTTAAGCAGTGGACCGGTCAGGGACGTACTCCCTCTGCGATCAAATCTGCGATTGAAAATGGTAAGTCACTGGATGACTTCCTGATTTAATAGCAGCGTACCGCCCGAAGGTAATCCGTCCGGCGCTGGCCGGGCGGATTTACTGTTAACACATCGCGCCATATTCAGACAGTATTTGATTAACCTGACTCTCTGAAAAGGAGGTTAATTAAGAGAGCCTGGATGAATGTAGCGATGAGAATGTGTCATCATGTTAACTGCACAGCCTCGGAATTATCGCACTGTGCTGATTATCCCCTGCCCTTCTCCTCCGCCCGGCAAGAGACAGGATCACCCAGTGACCATTCTCTGCCTTTCTCGCAACTCATGACGTTACGGTAACAGGCAGCATCGCTGCAGGGTTAATTCTCTCCTTCCACTGCTGCATTGCGCGCCATTATTATTTCCATTCCAATTTGCTGACCGTATGAGAGTTCAAGCGTATTGCCATCGGGATCGGCGAAAAACGCCCAGTATCCGACCGGAGCACCCGATTCCTGCGCCGCGCGGCGTAAAACCCCTTCCTGCTGTGCCTGTTCAACTCTGGCATCGATCTCTTCCCGGCTGGCGCAGGCGACACCGATGTGACCAAACGGCCCCAGCGGCGTATCTTCGCAGCGTTCTGACTGCACCAGCACCAGCGCAAACGGCCGGGTTAAATCTGACAGCCACGCCACTTTCTGCGCTTCTGCAATGCCGGGCTCGCGGTGATGAATAACCTGCATCCCGGCATAACGCTGGTAAAACCGGATGCTTTTTTCCAGATCGCGGACCTGCAGAGCAAGATGGCTGAATCCCGTATCCTTTGACATTGACACCTCCTGAAAATATTGAGCTATCACCATGCCACAGAAGCGAATCTGGACGTGTTCAGCGGTGCTTAACCGGCTGGCTTTTCGCACTCCGCACGATTTCGCCCTTGTCGCTTAGCGCGATACAAGGCCTCATCGGCACGCTCAATCAGATCTGACACCGTCTCTGGCCCGGGGTTAATGCGTTGAGTGGCACAGCCAGCGCTGAGCGTCACCCGTTTTGCCGCCAGACCGCTGGTAAGATGAGGGATATCCAGCTGATAAACCGTGGCAACGATCGACCTGGCGAGTTTCAGCGTCTCTTCCAGGGTATAACCCGGCAAAACGATCGCAAACTCTTCACCGCCATATCGCGCAGGTAACTCATTCTCACCCGCTGCGAAGTTTTTCAGTATCATCGCGATGGTTTTCAGACATTCATCGCCAGCCACATGCCCATAGGTGTCGTTGTAATGCTTGAAATAGTCGATATCGATCAGGATCAGAGAAACCGGCTGAACGCTGGCGCGGGCTTGCTGCAGGCTTTCATTCAGCATCCGGTCAAAGTAGCGACGGTTGGCCACGCCGGTTAAGCCATCACTGTGCGCCAGGCTCTCCAGTGAAAGATTCGCCGCGGTAAGTTCATCACGCAGCCGGGTGAGTTCTCGCTGGTAGCGCAACGTGTGACGCGCCTGGCGCAGCAAAAAAACGCTCAGCGAGAGAATGACCGCCAGCAGCGCCAGACTTAACATCACATCCTGCCCCCGGCCTTTTAACCAGCGGGTGAACAGCGTGGATTTATCATAGCCAGCGGCAACAATCAGCGGATAACGTTCAGATCGGGCGAATCCAAAGATACGGTTTTCGCCATCCAGCGCCGCTTTCCACTGCCCGCTACCCTGATCGGCAGTGGCCAGCATGCTGCGGAACAGAGGGCTGGAGGAGAGATTTTTACCAATGTAGCTGTCCGGCATCGGACGGGCATAGAGCACCGTGCTGTCTGCCAGCATCAGCACCAATACGTCGCGCGCGCCCAGCTCGTAATAGCTGTAGAAGCGCCGAAAATAGTCCACTTTGATGGTAGCCAGTAAGACGCCATTAAACCCGCTGGCACTGTCATTGACGCGCAGCGACACCGGTATCACCCGATCCTGGGTGCTGCGACTGCGTATCACCGGCCCGACATGTACGCTGTTACGCAGAGTAGAGCGGTGATAGCGGAAGTATTCACGATCGGAGTTATTAATCCCGACGGGCGTCGTGCTCATTGAGGTCGCGATCCATTTGCCCTGCGCATCGTAATAGAACAAGCCGTGCAGCTGCGGCAGGCGACTTTGCAAAACACGCATGGTCTTACTCAGCGCATCGCCATCCACCTGACCTGCTGCTATCTGCGTCTCCAGCTCACGCTGAACTTCGCGCAACGACAGCTCGGTCTGCAGAAAAGTATCTTCCGCCTGACGCGCCTGTGACAGCGACAGATTGACCGCCATTTCTTCCGCCTGACTCACGGCGGCACGCCAGTCTTCACGCAGCGTCCAGAGATTAATGGCGATAACGGCCACCGTGAGCAGCAAGCCTGATAAGGTGATGCTTCTGAGTAGCGGCGAAATCTTTGGCGCTGGCGCCGCATTTTTCCTGCGAAACTTCATGCCTGTCCTTATTCAAACCCTTTAACTGAGTTAAGCACAGTTAACCGGGGGCAAAAGTGCAAATATCACTGTTGTGTGGCGTAGAGTATTCTCATCGCCCCCTCCATCTTTTGACCCATCGCGGTTAAAACCTATTCTGCCTCGCCAGGGCTGCTCATTTTAAGGCTTCATCCGACCACAACTCTTCAAAAATCAGCGGGATACATGTTATCCTTACCGCTTACAGTGAATCTGTACTGTTGTTTAATTTGTGTATTGAAGGACTTTTTTATGAGTGACAACCTGAGCAGCCTGAATAACATCCGGACCCTGCGAGCCCAGTCGCGCAATGTCGATCTGGAGGTTCTGGAAGAGATGGCGCAAAAATTAGAGACTGTGGTCAGGGAGCGGCGCGAAGCCGAAGAGGCTCAGGCGGCCGAAGCGCGCGAGAAAGCTGAAAAAATGGCGATGTACCTGGAATTGCTGCTGGAAGACGGTATCAGCCTGACCGAGCTGACGACTGGCCTGGCTTCGGGCACGGATGGACGCAAAAAACGCGCTAAGCGGCCAGCCAAATATCACTATCGCGATGAAAACGGCGAGATGAAAACCTGGACCGGGCAGGGTCGTACGCCTTCACCGATTAAAACCGCACTGGATAACGGTCAGTCACTGGATGATTTTCTGCTTTAATCCGTGATCATGCCGCTCCGGAAAATTCAGCCGCGCCTGATCGCTGAATTTTCCGGCTCGCTATTTTGCCTGCATTAGGCTCGTCGTGGCCTGACGGCCCGATGTCTGTACGCTCTCATCTTTCGACACTGACAGCGGTCCGCGAAAGGTTCGTCGCCATTCGCTGGGCGTGACGCCAAACCGCTGTTTAAAACGCTGGCGAAAAGAGATGGGTGAGTGGAAACCGACCTTCTCTGCCACGCTTTCAATACTGATGCCGGTGGTTTCCAGCAGTTCCTGGCTGCGTTGCAGACGCTCAGCCAGCAGCCATTCCCCCAGCGTCATGCCGGTCGCTTTGAAAAAATGGCGCGTCAGGGTTCGCCGGCTCATGCCAGCCGATTGAGCCAGAGAATCGAGATCGTGCGGCTGATGAAGGTTATGCCGCAGTGAGTCCAGCAGCGCATTGATTTTACCGTCGCGGGTATTTTCAGGAACCGGACGCTCGATAAACTGCGCCTGTCCTCCATCACGATAAGGCGGCACTACCATTCTTCTCGCCACACGGTTGGCCACGGCGCTGCCGTAGTGCTGACGAATGATATCCAGACAACAGTCGATGCCCGCTGCAGTTCCGGCCGAGGTAATCAGACGATTGTCACGGGTGTAGAGCGCGTTACTGTCGAGATGAACTTCCGGAAAGCGTTGACTGAAGTCGCGCTCAAATTCCCAGTGCGTGGCAGCACGATGCTGATTGAGCAGGCCAGCATAAGCCAGCACATAGGTTCCCAGACACAGCCCCACCACTTCAGCACCACGCTGCCAGGCCGCCGTCAGCGCATCAAGCAGTTGCTGAGCCGGTTTTTCGCCCGGATTATGCCAGTAAGGCACAATAATAATGTCAGCCACATCAAGCAGTTCAAGCCCATGCTCCACATTGATCGACAGGCCACTCTCTGAAAGGAGAACGCCAGGCTTCTCCGCACAAATATTCAGCTGAAACAGATCCGGCTGCGGCAGGGCGGAGCCAAACAGGATGCAGGGAACCGAAAAGTGAAACGGACTGAATCCTGCCGTTGCCACCACCGCCACCGTCAAAGCGCTCATCTCGTTCCCCTTATTCATCTCAATACCGCCCTGTTCTGACCGATCAGAAGATTATGGTTTCACCATCCTGCGGAATCAGCACGTTATCGGCAATGCCCTGTTCTTCGGTGTAAGCACGCAGTTCAGCACGGGTCAGCAGACAGTGGTTGATCGCTTCCATGTGCGAAGCCACCAGCGTTGCCTGAGGCACAATGTTTAACGTATGCAGTGTATCCTCTTTACCCATAATAATCGGGCCATAAAGATCGTGGGTCGCATTACCAATATTCAGCACCACCACGTCCGGCTGAAAACGTTGCAGGCTTCGCACATAGGGCTTAACCCAGACTGTGTCACCAGCAATGTAGAGCGTTTTTTCGTCCGGATGGGTAAACACCAGTCCACAGGCATCGCCCAGCAGATCGGCCATCACTTTGTCGGCATACAGCGCATTACTGCCATGCTGACCGTCAGTTTTATAGATCGTCAGGCCATCCACAAATCGGTTTTCTTCCTGCAAGACCTGAACGTTGTGAAAGCCCTGAGAACGAATCAGTTCGGCGTCACTGTGGTTCTGGGTATAAATCATCATGGTCTTTGGTAGCTGCTGCTGCGCGGCCTCGTCCCAGTGATCGGTATGCGTATGGGTAAGAATAATCGCATCGGCATCCAGCAGTTGTGAAACCGGCATCGGCAGTTCAACCATCGGATTTCTCAGGTGCGGACGAGCGCTCCCTTCAAAGCCCGGCCAGGCTTCTTTTTCAGCCAGCATCGGGTCAATCAGGAATTTCTTGCCGGCATAGTGCAGCATCAGCGTGGCATTACGGACTTGGGTTAATTTCATCATCAGGCTCCGGTCAAAGTTCGGTTCAGTACAATCAGCATCGACAACGCTGAGGTTGCGATAATGTGACTTTACCCGGTTACAGACGACGGCGTGACAGGCTCAATGGACAGTGATCGATGAAATCGGGCCAACCTGCTGTTGGTGAATGCAGTACGGTTAATTCAACTGAAAAATGTTCAGACGCTGCTCAGCAACAGGAAGGAGAGGGTGAATCAGAGGACAAAACAAAAATGCCGCAGTTATCTGCGGCAGGGAATTTTTATAACACGATCATCAGAAATCGGCTTTCAGCACCACGCGGTAATTGGCTTTACCGGCGCGTACGTGTTCCAGCGCTTTATTGATGTCTGACATCGGGAAGAACTCCACCTGTGGTGCGATGTCAGCACGGGACGCCAGCTTCAGTCACCTAGGTTTCAGACCCGTAGTGCTACGCGTGCAGCAAACCCAGTGACAGCCCGTTAAACACGTCTGAATCAGGCTGATGTGTTATCACCAGCGGATTATAGCTGAGCAAGCATCTTCAGCGTTTCAGGATCACGCTGCACCATACGGATCAGCAAAACCGCCTGAGCGTTAGGCCTGGCCCGACCCTGCTCCCAGTTCTGGTAGGTAGTTTCGCCCGTGTGAAGATAGTGGGCAAACACCGCCTGTGACAGGTTGAGCTTTTCGCGTACGTCGCGCAGTTCCTGCGGCGCAATAGTGACAGGTGGGCGCTTACTAACCTTATGGGTCCTGAGGGTGACTTTCCCTTCCTGATGATCCTTAAGCTCTTGCATACCTGCCATCAATTCACTGAAAATGTCGCGTTTACTCATGCCTCAGACCTTTTTTAATTACATTTAGCGCGTCCGCCAGGGCGTCGCGCTGCGGCTTAGTCAGATCGTCACACTGATCTTTACCGTAAAGGGTAAACAGGATGAACAGACTCTTTTCATTCGTCCAGTAATAGATCACACGAAGGCCGCCTCGGGTTCCCTTGTGTCGGCGCGCGTCCCTGAAACGCACTTTACGCAGCCCGCCGGTATCGGGAATCAGATCGCCCTTTTCAGGGTCGTCCAGTAACATATTCTGAAACAGCCTGAACTGATCATCATTCAGGTACTCAGCCCGATATTTCTGAAAACTGGAAAGTTCGATAAATGTCGCGTCCATACTTTTCCCTGTATCAATCCAGAGACAAGTATGCCCTCAAGTTGGGGACACTTCAACAATCTGCCAGGGAGCGTCTCAGCTACATATCCGGCGACAATTTGTTTTCTTCATTAGGTTGCTCGGTTGCTGCCAGGCTGGGGACGCACTCAGGCAAAAAAAATGCCGCAGTTATCTGCGGCAGGGAATTTTTATAACACGATCATCAGAAATCGGCTTTCAGCACCACGCGGTAATTGGCTTTACCGGCGCGTACGTGTTCCAGCGCTTTATTGATGTCTGACATCGGGAAGAACTCCACCTGTGGTGCGATGTCAGCACGGGACGCCAGCTTCAGTAACGAACGCAGCTGACCCGGCGAGCCAGTGGACGAACCCGTTACCGCTTTGTCACCCATGATCAGGTCAAACGCACCGACCTGGAACGGTTTCATCACTGCGCCGACGGTATGGAATTTCCCTTTTGGTGCCAGCGCCGCGAAATAGGGTTTCCAGTCCAGATCGACCGCGACGGTGCTGAGGATCAGATCGAAACGACCCGCCTGCTGCTTCAGCGCTTCAGCGTCACGGCTGTTCACCACTTCATCTGCACCCATGTCCAGAATCGATTGCTTTTTATCTGGCGTAGAGCTGAAGGCCACCACTTCGGCACCCATTGCGTGCAGAATCTTGATGGCAATGTGGCCCAGGCCACCGATACCGATCACGCCCACACGACTGGTGGCGGTGATATTACTCATCAGCAGCGGTTTAAAGACGGTGATGCCGCCACACAGCAGCGGACCCGCAGTGGCGACGTCCAGTTTCTCCGGCAGCGGAATAACCCATTGCCAGTCGGCACGCAGTTTCTCAGCAAAACCACCTTTATTCATGATGGTTGGCGTGCTGCCCTGCTGACAGTTAACCTGCTCACCATTGATACAGGCATCGCAGTGCTGGCAGCTCTTGGCGGTCCAGCCAATGCCAACCCGCTGACCCACCGACAGACCTTTGTTTTTGGCCGCATCGCCCAGCGCAGAAACCCGTCCAATCACTTCGTGCCCGGCAATAACAGGGAACTGAGAAATGCCCCACTCGTTATCGATCATCGACAGGTCAGAGTGGCAGACGCCACAATACTCAACCTCGACTTCAACTTCTTCTGCTGCAAGTTCAGCAGCGTCATATTCATACAGTTCAAGTGCCTGACCAGCCTGCATGGCTGCATAACTTTTAATTTTCATTGGTACCTCTGCGTGGTTAATCACCGTCAAGTGTAACAACTGCCGGCCCGGCTTGCCTGGCCGATCCGCTTGCACCGCACTTTGTTGTCTTTTCAGCTTACTAATCAGCCATTAACCTTTCCGCCTGACAGGGTCTGTAGCACCCTGAGCTGCGCCACCGCGTCCTGCATTGCCTCCATGCCCTGACTGAGTTCACGCAGGCTGCCAAGATGTTTAGCGATATCGGCGCGCTCATGACGGGTCTGCTGATTCATCGTCGCCAGCGTGTCTGCCGCATTGATGCTGCGTGCGGCCATCTGGGTAGCGGTGTGCGCGCTGTCACTGGCCACCCGGCGGATACGTGAAATTGTCGTTACCGCGTCACTGATGTTACTGGCCGTGGCTTCTGCCTGCTCTTTGGACGAGTGCGCAAGGCGTCGCACTTCGCCAGCCACCACCGCAAAACCCCGACCCGCTTCTCCGGCGCGAGCCGCTTCCACCGCCGCGTTTAGTGCCAGAATGTTGGTCTGGAAGGCGATATTACTGATGCCATGAGTGATCTCATTAATCCCGTGCGAGATTTTTTCCAGATCGTCCAGCCCGTCATCGAGCCGCTCCTGCGCCTGCTGGCTCTGGCCAGCAATATCGCTGATGGCACGAATACTGTTTTCTGCCACGCTCAGGGCTTCACCCTGACTTTGCGTGGCGCTCTCCAGCACTGGCAGGGCCTCCATCAGCGGCATCAGCGCCTGCTGATAGTTAATGACCCGGTTAAGCACGCCACTCTGCACGCTGTTCAGCGCTTCCCAGCGACGTAATGCCCGTTGCGCATAGTGCGCAGCGTAACCGGCGTACTCCACCGGGAACTGACTCATCGCTTTCACATCGTGATGAAAGAACACCAGCGCCGACAGTGTCTGGTTGATCGGCACGCCCAGGATCTCACCGAAGCTGGAGAACCCCGCCGCCGGAATCCCTTTAAAAAAATGGGCGTCATGCAACTGACCGGCATTCCCGACGCGACGCAGGATGCAGTCGTTCATCAGGATCGCCGCTGGTTTGCCGTGCTGACGGGCGAAAGCCTGCCACTCCTGCTGGGTGGCCTGTTTAAAATCTTTTTCCTGCATCAGAAACAGCCGATCGCCAAACTCCAGATCGCAGAAGAAGCGCACGCTGTCGGACTCGATTCGGGCAACCGAACGAATAAAGTATTCGTCGCCCACCTTCACGCCAAACGTCAGGCCCTGCAGTCGCTCGGTGAGCTGCGTCGCCTGGCAGTTCAGATGGGTGCAGAGCGCAGAAATCAGCGATTGCTGCTCTCCCTGGCGGTTAAATACCGAGCTGACGGTGCGCGCAATCGGGTCAGCCTCGGCGATTAACCAGCTGGTGTCGAGCGGTGTGAAGTTCTGACTCTTGAACGGGGCAAAGGATTTCCCCGCCGCCATCTGGCAAAAAATAATCACCGCTTTGCCCTGTAATATCTCGCCGCCGACGCCAATCCAGGTGCCGTCAAAGCTGATTTTACCGCCAGCCGATCCGCCGATCGCCAGACAGGGAAAACGCCCGCTATTGTACCAGGCCTGCATCAGGAAACCTTCCGAGGCAGAAAGACCGTCGCAGTAGATCATCGCAAAGGTCCGATCGGCTGAGAGCGGCATCCGCAACGGTAACCGTTCCAGCTCCTGTTGTATCGCGGTGATGCGCTGGCTGGCGGTGTGGGTATCCTGACCATGCAGGTCAATAATGTGCGTTTCATGCCGCGCAATCAGGCTGTCCGGTAACCAGAGCCAGCTGCCTTGCTGGCCGGCACCGTCACAATAGGTGCTCTGTTTACCGCTGCTGCTCAGGGCGCCGTTAGAAGAAAGCGTCAGCACCGTCAGGTCAGCAGAGGTAAACCGCTGCCAGGCGTGACTGACCCGCTGGAAATCCGCTTCGGGCGGCACAAAGATCATCAACAGACCACCAGCGCGGTTGCTCAGGCCGGCGGCGGCAAGCGAGGCCGGCAACGCACGACAATCAAAAGTGCCATTCGCAGGCTGGCTGCTGCGCCCAAAGCGGGCGGCAGGCAGGCGTTTTTTTATCGCCTTAATCATCGACATATTATTGTTTTCGCTGTGATAAGAAGGATTTTGCGCTTAAAAGCGCTTTCTGGTGTGTCAAAAAGGAGGGCTAAAAGCAGGTCCGTACGCGTTCAGAACTCAACGCTGAGGGCCGGAATCATCACTGGTCGGCACGCTCAACGCCTGTTCGTTATCGCCAGTAGCGGGAATATCTTTAACGATTGCTGTAGTTGGTGAAAATAATGAAAGCAGCGCGATCAGGCAGCATAAAATAAGCCGGGAGGCGTTCCCGGCAAATTTACTGCTTACCCATTACGGCTCTGCTGCCAGTGTTGCTCGCAGCGCTGCCGGGCTTCAGCCGGTAAGTCGCGCAGGTCCGGCAGGCTGTCGCCAGCGCCATACCCCATTGAACCGGTCACTTCCTGCTGTTCATCCAGGGCGGCAAAGCTCAGCGTTTCGTCCAGCGGCTGCCATTCGCCTTGCTGCTGACGGTATATGACCGCGTGGGTAGGCGTCCGGTCATCCTCACCGTAAATTTCATATTTTTGCTTCTGTTGATCAGAACCAAACTCAAGCGTATCGATTAAGGTTGCATCAGTCATCGCGTTCTCCTTTTTCGTTGAGCTTATAAGGGTAGCCTGGGGATAGCGGGATCGCTGCCGGTTCAGCCACGGCACAAGGTCATGATCGAAACAATTTCACGCTTTTTCAGATGTGCATTTGCATAAACGAAGCGGTCATCTATGCTTCGTGATGTGACTAGCTAGTCCTTTTTATCTAATGGAACATTGATAGGAGGTCTCACTATGACACAACAGAAATACAGAGGTGGTGCCGGCAATTTTGCCAACGATCCGGGCCGTGCGAGCGAAGCTGGCAGTGCAGGAGGCAAGGTCAGTGGAGGCAATTTCAAAAACGATCATGAAAAAGCCAGGGAAGCCGGTCGGAAAGGGGGCAGAATCAGTCGGCGTCCTGCAAGTAATTCTGAATAAGGCGCCTTAGGACGTTTTACGCCATGGAATGGCATCTCACTTCTGCACGACAGATCCCCCATTGAATCCATCCTGAAAAACATCCCTATGCCGCGGATCAGCACGTCTGCAGGCGAACCCGCAGACGTACCAGACGGTTATCCGGCCTTACGATGTCGGGTGAGATAATGCTTCACCAGCACAAAGAACAGTGGCACAAAGAACAGCGCCAGCACCGTACCCGCCAGCGTTCCGCCAATAATACCGGTGCCGATCGCGATACGACTGTTGGCCCCGGCTCCGGTGGCGATCGCCAGCGGGATCACCCCGGCAATAAACGCCAGCGAGGTCATCATGATCGGCCGTAAACGGGTGCGCGCCGCCTGCAGGGCCGCCGCACTCAGCGAGCTTCCCTGACGCACCGCTTCCTCGGCAAACTCAATAATCAGGATGGCGTTCTTGGAAGTCAGCCCGACGGTCGTCAGTAACGCCACCTGGAAATAGATGTCGTTGCTCAATCCGCGCATGGCAACCGCCAGCACCGTACCCAGCACGCCAAGCGGCACCGCCAGCAGCACCGAGAACGGCACTGACCAGCTCTCATACAGCGCGGCCAGACAGAGGAACACCACCAGAATTGAGATCGCATACAGGGTGGTTGACTGACCACCCGCCTGCTTCTCCTGCAGTGAGAGACCGCTCCAGGCCCCGGTCGTGCCGGCTGGAAGCTCATTAGCCAGCCGTTCAATGGTGTTCATCGCATCGCCGGAGCTGTAGCCTTCCGCGTTCTGTCCCTGGATTTCGTAAGAAGCGGAGCCGTTATAGCGATTGAGACTCTCCGGTCCCATGGTCCAGTGGGTTGAGGCGAAGGCCGAGAATGGCGTCATGCTGCCTTCACTGTTGCGGATAAACCATTTATCCAGATCGGACGGTGCTGACCGGTACTGACCATCGCCCTGCACATAGACCCGTTTGACGCGGCCGCGATCGATAAAGTCATTGATATAGGCACCGCCCCAGGCGCTGGTCAGGGTATCGGTCACATCATCCAGCTGCAGTCCCAGCGCCACCGCCTTACTGGTATCGATATCGACCTGCAACTGCGGCGTCTGCGGCAGAATATTTGCACGGACCCCGATCAGTTCAGGGCTTTTCGCGGCGCTCTGTAGCAGTTGATCACGCAGCTGGCCCAGTTGATCGCGGGTAGTGCCGCCACTGGCCAGCAGTTCATAGGTGAAGCCATTATTCTGCCCCAGGCCGGGCACCGAAGGTGGCGTCAGGGCAAAGATCTGCGCATCACGAATCGCAGAGAGCGCATAGGTGGCGCGCCCGGCGATCGCTTCCGCCGAGTTCTCCTTGCCGGGACGCTGATCCCAGTTTTTCAGTTTGATAAACGCCATGCCGGCATTCTGCGCCGCGCCGCTGAAGTTAAAGCCGTTGATGGTAAACACCACATCGATGTTCTCTTTCTCTTCGGTCAGAAACCAGTCAATGATCTGCTTATTGACCGCCTCTGTGCGACTGGCGGTTGCGCCTGCGGGCAGAGTCGCCTGAAGCATAATACTGCCCTGGTCCTCGGTAGGCAGGAAGCTGCCCGGCAATCGGGTGAACATCACAAACAGCACGACACCCATTGCAGCATACAGCGACACCATAATCAGCGGACGACGCAGCGTGCTGACCACTTTGTGACGATACTGGCGTTCCGTGGCGGCGTAGAAGCGATTAAATCCGCCAAAGAAACCTTTGCGATGCGGCGTTCCGGGGCGGAGCAACATGCCACACAGCGCTGGTGTCAGCGTCAGCGCCACCAGCACCGAGAAGGACATGGCCGCAATGATAGTGACCGAAAATTGCCGATAGATCACCCCGGTCGATCCGGCGAAAAAGGCCATCGGCAGAAAGACCGCCGACAACACCAGCGCGATAGCAATCAGCGCACCGGAAATCTCTTTCATCGACTTTTCCGTGGCCTCGCGGGCGGGCAGGCCTTCGTCGTGCATGATGCGCTCGACGTTCTCCACCACCACGATCGCGTCATCCACCAGCAGCCCGATCGCCAGCACCATGGCAAACAGCGTCAGGGTATTGATGGTGTAACCGCACAGTGCCAGCACGCCAAAGGTACCGAGCAGCACCACCGGTACCGCCAGCGCCGGGATCAGCGTCGCGCGGAGGTTTTGCAGGAACAGGTACATCACCACCACGACCAGCGCTATCGCTTCGATCAGGGTAATGACCACATCTTCCACCGAGATTTTGATGAAGTCGGTGCTATCAAGCGCATAGGCGACCTCGTAGCCTTCCGGCATCGAGTGGCGATACTCCTCCACTTTATTTTTTACCAGCGTCGCCGTGTTGAGTGCATTGGCGCCCGGTGCCAGCATCACCCCGATACCCGCCGCCGGATGACCATTAAGCCGGGTCGTCATGTCGTAAGATTCGCCACCCAGCTCGACGCGAGCCACGTCACCGACGCGCACAACCGCCCCGCGGGTATCGCTTTTAACGATGATGTTGCGGAACTGCTCCGGCGTCTGCAGCCGTGACTGCGCTCTGACCGTGGCGGTCAGTTGCTGATTTTCAGGTGACGGCAGGCCACCAATTTTACCGGCTGAGATCTGGATATTCTGCGAGCGAATTGCTGCCGTCACGTCAGAAGGCTGCAGTGAATAGGCGTTCAGCTTGAACGGATCGAGCCAGATACGCATCGCATACTGCCCGCCGAAGACCTGGATATCCCCTACCCCTTCGGTTCTGGCCAGCGGCTCCTGCATATTACTCACCAGCCAGTCACCGATATCGGTGCTGTTGCTCTTGCCGGTGGTGTCATACAGCCCCATCACCAGCAAAAAGTTTGACTGCGACTTCGTGACCGTCACGCCAAGTTGCTGCACCTCGCTGGGCAGGCGCGACAGGGCCTGTTGCACCTTGTTCTGGACCTGCACCTGCGCGGTGTCAGGATCGGTGCCCTGACTGAAGGTCACCGTCACCGTCACATTGCCCTGCGAACTGCTGCTGGAGGTGAAGTAAAGCAGGTGATCCAGCCCGGTCAGCTGCTGCTCAATCACCTGGGTGACGCTGTTTTCCAGCGTCTCGGCGGACGCACCGGTATAGGTGGCACTGATATTGACCGATGGCGGCGCGACATCAGGATATTGCTCAACCGGCAATAGCGTGATGGAGAGCGCACCAAGCAGCATGATAAGAATGGCAACGACCCATGCGAAGACGGGACGATAAATAAAAAAACGAGAAAACATCAGCGGGGTCTCTTCCTTTTTAAGGCGGGCGCAAAACCGGCATTCCTGCCGGTTGTGTCAAAGCGGTGCAGCGCTGATTATAGTTTGTTACGTTCAGGCTAAACATCCTGACGGTATCATTTCTTTCTCACGCGCAAACGGATCCCGCCGGAGGTTGCTCAGGATTCTGCTGCTGGCCCCCAGCATTCAGAAAAGTCGCCCGAACGTCGGCGGTCAGAGAGAATCGATCGCATCCGCATTAAGCAAAATAGCGAGGCCTGGCTATCCTCAAAACCAGGGAAATTAAACAGGAGAGAATGATGAAATTTTTCTATTTCGTTTCGCTTATCGCCTCAGCGCTTTATTTACTGGCATTCCTGCCTAAACTCCGAACCAAACGCGAACCGATTGCCTACTGGGGATGCTGGGCTTATCTCGGTGCCAATGCCCTGTTCTGGGCCGTTTATGGTGTCCGCCACTACCTTTGACGCGCTTTTTTAACCAAAGCGGCAAAAACCACACTCTTCGTCGCCAGATCACTGATCGGGCGGCAGTTTAGCGGGCATTTTTCCAGCGCCTGCCCGCAAGTGCGTTTATCCGGCATCCTGGCCGCCGGCATTGTCGCCCTGGCGGTCTGTGGCGGCGCGTGAAGATGGCGGAACAGCCGCTGACTGGGCATTAATCGCAGCCTTAATCTGTGCGCCATACTGACGATCTACTACCCTGAAAGTCTCCTGCGCTTTGATCTGATAGAGCGCTTCGGAGGGATGAATGCAGTCAGGTGACATCATCGCCTGCCAGTTCCCGATCTCCTGAATGCGCTGGTACTGCCGGACCAGCGGCACGTCATCGGCCTGGGTCAGGTTATCGATCTGCGCCACATAGGGTGCAACGTTCCATTTTTCCGCCCGCCCGCACAACGGATGCGGCTCCTGCACAATCACCGCTTTGCCGTACTGCTGCGCCACGGCGATCAGTTCAGACATGATTGCCCGGTATTGCGCCGGACTGACGATGTAATCCGGTTCAATATCTTTGAAGTGATAATGACGGGCATCGTTGGTGGCAAAGTTAAGCAGGATCAGATCGGCGGGCGAAGTCGCCATCTCTTCGCGCCAGCTTTTGTTCTTGCGGTAAAAATAGCGGCCCTGTAACAGATCCTTCGACTGCGCAGACAGCTCACCTTTATTGACGATCTCGACGTTAGCGCCATATTTAGCTTTCAGCATCTGGCCCAGCTGCGAGATTTCGTTATTTTTTGTCAGCGTAGCCCGTAATTTACCGTCCTTTCTGACGGCCATCGCGCCTTTGGTGCTGGAACCGCCATAGGCTTCGATAATATATTTACCGTCCTGCATGGCTGCCAGTGACACGCCGGAAAATAAGCAAAGCGGGAAAGATACAAACAGTGTAAGGAGCAAATTTCTCATTGGGCGTCACTCTGACATAACCGAAAAAAAAGATTATCAGTGATATTTCGCCTGCGGCAAAATAATTTTGCCGTCCCCTCTTCCCCTTATCCCGCCTGAAGAGAAAAAGAGGCGAATAAGCGAACCCTTTAGCAACCAATCATTACCTCCGCCGATGTCGGGCCACAAAAAAAGGCGCGCCTCAGCGGCCAGAAAACATCAGCAACCGGGGCGATTTTTGCTGCATTTTTAAGCATCAGTTAAGCAGGGCTTCATCCGCCCGGCCTTTTTCCGGATAACGAAATCGCCGCACAGCAAGGGTTTGGGCGGGAAATCGTGCCTGACGCCCACCCGCAGAGGCCATTTTCAGATAAAAAAGCGGCGTCAGAAAAGGGCCAGGCCGGTTTATCATAATTTATGGATCAGACAGAACGGCACGCTGGGGGAATTCTGAAAAGTGTCGTGCAATATGTTAATTAAACTTCAGAGTGATATTCTGCCGCTACAAGGTCGCCTCAGACCCCAACACTCCGTCATTTATTAAGGTAATAAAAGTGACTACACCCTCTTTTTTATCGAGCCGAAATATCGGCCTCGATTTTCTGCGCGCCATACTTATCCTTGAAGGGGTTTTATATCATGCGGCCCGAAGTCTGCCAGGCGGTAATAGCTGGTATTACGTTTCGGATAAAAATGAGTCATTGATCTTTAGCTCGCTGATCGAATTTATCCATACCTTTCGGATGGAGGCCTTTTTCTTCCTTTCCGGCATGTTCTCGGCGATGGTTTTCTTACGCAAGGGGCAGGCCTTTTTCTTCGATAATCGCCGCAAGCGGGTGCTGGTTCCGCTGCTGGCCGCCTTCGCCTTTATACCCGGCGTGATGTACTGGCTGAGCACGACGATTAAAGGGGTTGATACCACGACCAGTGGTTTGCTGGCCGCCTATATGCAACTGCATCACTTGTGGTTCCTGGTGTCGCTTTCGGTCATTTCCTTTTTCGTTCCTGCCCGCCTCTACGCGCAGCTGGCCACCCTTGCCCGACGCCTGCCGTTTACGGTCTGGCTGGCAGCGCTGATAGTCGCGGCGAACAGTCTGTTTGTGGTGAAATTCGCGGTAAAAGATCTGGGCGAGCTGATCACGTTAATTCCGGTGACGGCGCGTTTCTGCGTTTATTATGCGGCAGGCTATGTCCTCTATCTTAATCGTGATGCCATCCCGCAATTAGCGAAACATCCGCTGCTGAACACGGCCTTTGTGACGCTGCTGGCCATTGGCTGTTATATCGCTTTCTTCCTGACGCTGAAATTTAATCTGCAGGGCGTGGCGAAATATATCCCGGTACTGCTCAGTAGTGTTTTCTCGGTGATTTTTTCCTACTGGGTGATCTTCTTTTTTGAAAAGTTAAGGTTCAAAGAGAGCCGCATCGTTAACACCGTAGTTGACTCTGCGCTGGTGGTTTATATTCTGCACTATCCTATCGCGATTGGTTTCGCCTGGCTGCTGGATGACTACCTGCCGGATAATTACCCTGTGACTTATGTGCTGATCGTCACCGCCATTGCGTCAGGGCTGAGTGCGCTGTGCTATATGGTCATCAAGCGTCAGGCGCTACTCGCAACCCTGTTTGGCCTGAAAGCGAAACCGGCAAAACCGCTGGCTGTTGCCAGTTAAACTCTCGCCTTTTCCGGACACAATAATAGCGTAACGATAGCCTGATTATTGCGCTGTACTGTTTCGGTTCGTTTATTTCTCTGCTGGCGCTTTAGGGCGCCAGTCTTTATTTATGCTGATGACCAGACAGTAATCTGGCATCGTCTGACAGAAACATTTTGAGAAAAATTTTCATCAAATAATGGGCTGCATCCACCCTGTTTTGGTTATTTGTGTACCAGACTTAGCAAATAACAATAGAGACAATGTGGAGCATTATGAAAGAGCAAAATCGCACAACCGGTATCGCCCCGTACGGTGGCGCAGCAGGCGGCTGGGGAGCCCTGAAAGCGGTCGCCGATGCGATCCGTGGTCAGATGTCAGTGAAACAGGATGTGATTGCCCTGTTTAAAGTTAATCAGCCGCAGGGCTTTGACTGTCCGGGCTGCGCCTGGCCCGATCCGCAACATGCCTCCTCGTTTGAATTTTGTGAAAATGGCGCGAAAGCGGTCTCCTGGGAAGCCACCAGCAAACGCACCACGCCAGAATTCTTTGCTGCTCACACCGTCACTGAACTGTGGCAGCGCAGTGCGTTACATCTGGAAGGTGAAGGGCGTCTGACGCATCCGATGAAGTACGATGCGGCCACCGATACCTATCAGCCGATTGAGTGGGAAACCGCGTTTAAGGAGATCGGCGAACACCTGCGTAGCTATGACGATCCCGACAGCGTGGAGTTTTACACCTCGGGTCGCGCCTCTAACGAAGCGGCTTTCCTGTGGCAGCTCTTTGCCCGTGAATATGGCACCAATAACTTTCCCGACTGTTCCAACATGTGTCATGAACCAACCAGCGTCGGTTTGCCAGAATCGATCGGCGTCGGCAAAGGCACGGTAGAGCTGGAAGATTTTGACCATTGCGATCTGGTGCTGTGCATCGGTCACAACCCTGGCACCAACCATCCGCGGATGCTCGGTACTCTGCGTGAAGTCTCTAAACGTGGCGCGACTATCGTGGCAATTAACCCGTTGCGTGAACGCGGGCTTGAGCGCTTTACCTCCCCTCAGAGTCCGATTGAAATGCTTTCCCTCAGCTCCACCGAACTGGCTTCGACCTATTACAAAGTGCGGGTCGGCGGCGATGCGGCGATGCTGAAAGGCGTGATGAAAATCCTGCTGACAATGCACCAGGAGGCGCTAAGCAATGGTGAGCCAGGGGTGATCGACGAAGACTTCATCGCCCAGCACACCGAAGGATTCGACGCTCTGAAGGCCGATCTTGACAGCACCGACTGGGACCACATCCTCAAGGTGTCAGGCATGGCGCGTGAAGAGATCCAGCATATCGCCCGGCTGTATGCCAGCGCTGAACGCACGATCATCTGTTACGGCATGGGCATTACCCAGCATCAGTATGGCACCCAGAACGTGCAGCAAATTGCCAACCTGCTGTTGCTGCGCGGCAATATTGGCAAACCCGGTGCCGGGATCTGTCCGCTGCGTGGACACTCTAACGTGCAGGGCGACCGCACCGTCGGTATCACCGAGATCCCGCCGCAGTCGCTGCTCGATAACCTGGAAAAGGTGTTTGGCTTCCGCCCGCCGCAGAAACACGGTCACGGTGCCATTCAGGCCATTCAGGCGATGCGGGACGGTAAAGCCAAAGCCCTGCTCTGTCTGGGCGGTAATCTGGCTGAAGCCATTTCCGATCCCCAGGTGACATTCCCGGCGATGCGCAACCTTGACCTGGTGGTACACATGGCCACCAAGCTCAACCGCTCTCACCTGCTGCTCGGCAAACATAATTACCTGCTGCCGGTGCTGGGCCGCACGGAGACTGACATTCAGGCGACCGGCGCGCAAAGCGTCACGGTGGAAGATTCCATGTCTATGGTGCACGCCTCTCGCGGCTCTCTGGAACCGGCTTCACCGCACCTGAAATCTGAGCCGGCGCTGGTCGCCGCGCTGGCCGAGGCGACCCTGCCTGACAGCGTGGTCGACTGGCGCGCAATGGCCGCCGATTACAACCGCATCCGTGACGCAATCGAAGCCGTCTTCCCGGCGTTTGAAAATTTCAATGAGCGGGTGAAGCAGCCGGGCGGCTTCCGGCTTCATAATGCCGCTTCTGAGCGGGTCTGGAATACGCCGTCAGGCCGCGCACAGTTCAAAGTGATGCAGGGAATTAATGAAGATCCCCGTTCGCTGAAGTGTCACGATCTGGTGCTCACCACGCTGCGCAGTCACGATCAGTACAACACCACACTGTACGGCCTGAACGACCGCTATCGTGGTGTGACCGGTCGCCGTGACGTGCTGTTTATTAATGCCGAAGAGGCCGAGAAACGTGAGCTGCGGGTGGGCGATCGGGTCGATTTAATGGCGCTGGACCCGGACGGTCACCCCACCTCGCGGCAGATGAAAAACCTGACGATTGTGATTATCGATATGGCGCCCGGCTCCGTCGGTGCTTACTACCCTGAAGCTAACGTGATGGTGCCGCTCGACAGTCACGATACGCAGAGTGGTATACCGGCGTATAAAAGCATTCCGGTGACGATGACGCGGGTTACCGACGAAACGACCACTACGTCGGGCATATTACGTTAATCTTCCGGCGGGTGTCGGAGGCAGTATCAGTCAAGGTTGCCTGACGAACAGGCAACCTTTTTTTAGCTCGCGGCGGCAGGTAACGCCGGCGAAAAAGGTATCACTAGCCTGCTAAGAGTTAAATTTTAATTACCCTATCCGTAACAAGAGATGTCAGCCGTAACCTGTCTCACTCATTCAACCGCAATTAAACGCACGCCTTTCAATTAGGCATTTAATGCGATTATCAGGGCCGTTTTTTGCCCGAAGTTATACCTCAACTCAACGCGCAACATTCTTCGCTCAGCCCGACAACGCATCAATAATGCTTACTGGTCTGTTTGTCGCCTGATGACGTTACAAATTTGTTAAACGCAACCTTTCATCTGCTCTTATAACGGTTATGCAGCACCCATCGCTGCCCCTCATCAACTCACAGTGGAAGGAAGCAAGCACATGACAGTATTGAGCAGACGACGCTTTATGGCCTTTGCCGCCGGTGGTACGGTCGCATTGGCCGCGGGTCAGGTACATGCCCATGATAATCAGGTCAGGAGTTATCCGGCCGGTGCGCAATCCGGTGGTCGCGATCCGGGTCCGCACGATCCCATTCGTGAAGCGGAAAACCCGGATCTGGTTAATCCGCCCGCCACGGACAGCGGCACCCTGCCCAATCTGCGTTACAGTTTCAGCGATGCGCACGTCCGCAAAGGCAGCGGCGGCTGGACCCGGCAGGTGACTCAGCGTGAGCTGGGCATCTCGACCACCATCGCCGGGGTCGATATGCGTCTCAACGCAGGCGGTATTCGTGAACTGCACTGGCACAAAGAAGCAGAATGGGCTTACATGACCTACGGAACCGCGCGGGTCACCGCTTTCGATGCGCACGGCGGCTGGTTCGTCGATGATATCGGCGTCGGTGACCTGTGGTATTTCCCGCCCGGCATCCCGCACTCCATTCAGGGGCTGGGACCCGACGGCTGTGAATTTTTACTGGCCTTTGACGATGGCAATTTCGATGAGGACAGCACGTTCCTGCTCTCCGACTGGTTTAAGCATATTCCGCCGGAGATCCTTGCCAAAAACTTCCAGCTGCCGGTATCCACCTTCTCTCAGCTGCCGTCTCCGGCTGACGAATACATTTTCGCCGGTACGCCACCCGATCGACCCGCTGGCGACACGGTTCAGGGCGGCAGCCGATCGGCCCTGCGTTTTACCCATCACATGCTGGCCCAGGATCCGATTAAAGCGCCGGGCGGGACGGTTCGCATCACCGACTCCTCTAACTTTCCGATCGCCAAAGATATCGCGGCGGCGCTGGTCGAAATCGAACCCGGTGGACTGCGTGAGCTGCACTGGCATCCCAATAACGATGAGTGGCAATACTATCTGGAAGGCGAAGGCCGGATGGGCGTGTTTGCCTCATCGGGTCAGGCGCGGACGTTTGATTACCGGGCCGGTGATGTCGGCTATGTGCCGTTCGCGATGGGCCATTACATCGAAAATACCGGCAAGGGCCCGTTACGCTTCCTGGAGCTGTTTAAGAGCGACTATTATGCCGATTTCTCGCTCAACCAGTGGCTGGCCAGCACGCCTCCGGCACTGGTTAAGCAGCATCTGCATCTGGATGACGCCTTTATGGCGGCGCTGTCGCAAAACAAACGTCCGGTGGTCAGATAAGCCCGTGGCCGGATTACCGGCCATTCTTCCCGTGTGGCAGTGAGGTTTTTTCAGCCCGTGCCATCAGCGCCCCGTCACCGCTTCCGCCCGTCCCGCCGCTGTTCACGGTTTTCTCTGCACATAGCATTCGTCGCACAGTCAACACTGCGGCAGAGTCGTATACACTAGCAGCCTGCGCGACCCGCGTGATGACGCGGTTAATAATGCACGTTCTCGTTTTATGGCTTGCACCGTTCTTCGGTGCTCACAGGGAAAATTGCTATGTTTCACCTGATTTTCAGCTTACCCAGCTGGTATGTCATTGCTCGCGTCATTGTTCCCTTATTCCTGCCGCTGGCCGTCAAAATTCTGTTATCGATGCTGGTGCTGCTGGCCTCACAATATCTGCTGGTCAGCCGCTTCACCTCGGGCGGCCTCTTCTCGGCAGAGATGCCGCGCATCATTATCATCCTGTTCAACTGGGCCTTCAGCACCGTGCTGCTGCTGGCGCTGACCCAGATCGCGATAGATATTATCGCGCTGCTCGCCCTGCTGCTGCGCCATCCGCTGGAACTGGTCCCCGGCGTACGCTATCTGGCCGTGCTGTTCGCCATGGTGCTGGCGGCGGTGGGCGTTCAGCAGGCGATACGGGTGCCGCCGGTCAAAGAGGTGACTCTTGTAGTGCCCGGCCTGCCGGCGGAGTTTGACGGCTATCAGCTGTTGCAGCTGACAGATTTGCATATCACACGCTTGTTTAACGCGGACTGGAGTGCAGCAACGGTGAAAAAGGCGATGTCGCTGGGGGTTGATCTGATTGTGGTCACCGGCGATGTGATTGATGGCAGCCTCGAACACCGCCGCAACGATGTCGCCCCGCTGCGCGACCTCAACGCACCCGATGGCGTCTGGGCAATCACCGGGAATCATGAATATTTCTTCCATCAGGCAGTCTGGACCGAACATCTGGCTTCACTGGGGCTTCAGCCGTTGCTGAACAGCCACAGGGTGATCCAGCGTGGCGAGGCAAAACTGGTGATTGCCGGTCTGCCGGACGCATCGGCACCCGCCAGACACTCACCGGGCCCCGATCTGGCAAAAGCGCTGGAGAATGCGCCCGCCGATGCGCCGGTCATCCTGCTGGATCATCAGCCCCGTAATGCGCGACACAACGCCGCGCTGGGCGTCGATGTGCAGCTCTCCGGTCATACTCATGGCGGCCTGATCGTCGGGCTGGACCGGCTGTTTGCGAAACCCAACGGTGGCTTTGTTTCCGGTCTTTATCTGGTGGACGGTATGCAGCTCTATGTCAATAACGGCACGGCGCTCTGGCCGGGAATGGCGGTTCGTCTGGGCCGCCCGTCAGAACTGACCCGCATTACGCTGAGAGGCAAGCCCTGATTCACCGATCAGCGAGGCCTGACCCGCGATGCGTGCGGTTCAGGCCGCTGTGATCACTCTCCTTTCGTCACCCGTATACGGTGACAATCCTCCGGCCCCAGCGGCTCTCCGCTGGCGGATACCACGGCCAGCGGCTGCAGCGGCTGTTCACGCTGATTATCAATCAGCACCGAATGGACTTCGCCAGCGGTAAACAGATTCTGTTCACCCCACTGGCGCATCGCCACGATAATCGGAAACAGCGCACGTCCACGTTCTGTCAGTGCATACTCGCTGTAGGCGCTGCCGTCAGACGCAGGCCGCAGATCAAACACGCCCAGCTCCACCAGCAATTTCAGCCGCGCGGCCAGAATATTTTTCGCCAGCCCGAGGTTTTTCTGAAATTCACTGAAGCGGCGGACGTTGTCGAAAGCCTCGCGAACGATCATTAAACACCAGCGTTCACCAATCGCTTCCAGCGTTCGGGCCACCGGACATTCACTGTTTAACAATGCGGATTGTTTTGCCATGTTCACTCCTGCGCTTTAAGGCGTTCTGCTGAGTATACTCCGCGATCGTCAATCTGGTTGCTAAAAAAAACCACTGCAGCTAATAATAGTTAACTGGTTTTATTTCGAAACCAGATAGCCAGCAGAGGTGCGCAATGCTTCAGACCGACAGCAACAGGCGGGTTCCGACAGGGAACAGTGACGTCAGGGCCTCATCAGCCAGCAGTAAACCGGTGCCGCGGAGGCAGGTATTGCTGTTCGGTATGATCTGCTCACTGGCGGTTGGCAACGTCTATTTTGCCCAGCCTCTGCTGACCGCTATGGCGCAAACTTTTGCCGTTTCGCCCGGTTCGATCGGCGTGGTGGTTACCGCCACGCAGGTCGGTTATGCGCTTGGACTGCTGTTTATCGTGCCGCTGGGGGATATCGTTAATGGCCGCCATCTGATTGTCGGCCAGTTGCTGATCCTGGCGCTGGCGGTGTTGCTGGTGAGTTTCTCTCCGGATTTTTATGCTCTGCTGATCAGCATGAGCCTGGTCGGTCTGATGGCGGTGGTGGTTCAGGTGGTGGTGGCTTATGCCGCCTCGCTCTCCTCTGCGGCGCAGCGGGGTCAGGTGGTGGGCATGGTCACCGGAGGCGTTGTGCTGGGGATTCTTTTTGCCCGGCTGACGGCTGGCGTGATCGCCGATCTCGCGGGCTGGCGTGCAGTCTATCTCTGCTCTGCTGCGCTGTTAGTGCTGCTGGCTGGGATCTTTTACCGCACGACGCCCGCCACGCCTCTCCCTGCCATCAAACCCCGCTGGCCCCAGCTGATGCGCAGTTTCTTTCGGTTGTTTACCGATGAACCGCGACTTCAGGTGCGGGGAACGCTGGCTATGCTGATTTTTGCTGCCTTCAGCGTGTTCTGGACCTCGATGGTGCTGCCGTTAAGCCAGCTTAATTTCAGCCATAGCGCTATCGGCCTGTTTGGCCTGGCAGGTATTGCGGGCGCACTGGCCGCCATCCGGGCTGGTCGCTGGACCGATCGCGGCTATGGGCAACGCACCACCGGCGCTGGCTTGCTGCTGCTGACGCTGTCATGGCTGCTGCTGGCGTTACTCAATTATTCAATCTGGCTGTTTATCGCGGGTGTGATCCTGCTGGATTTCGCGGTGCAGGCAGTCCACGTCAGCAGCCAGAGCCTGCTTCTCCAGGCCCGGCCTGAGGCGGGTAGCCGGCTGATCGCTGCCTATATGTGCTTCTACTCGGTCGGCAGCGCCCTGGGTGCAGTAGCCGGCACGCGGGTCTACGCACTCTGGCAATGGCCGGGCGTTTGTCTGCTCGGCAGCGCCATCAGCCTGACCGCGCTGCTGTTCTGGTGGGCTACGTCGCGCGCCTTACCTGCTGCTGCTTCCGCCACTCAGGAGCGATAAAATGAAAATACATCATCTGCTGCTTGCCGTGCTGATCACCGCTATCTGGGGAATGAACTTTTCCGTGATTAAACTCGGACTGCTGGAGGTTGACCCGTTTATCCTTGCCGGGCTCCGCTTTCTGTTGTGCGCCCTGCCTGCCCTGTTTTTCATCGCTAAACCGGATGTGAAATGGCGCTGGCTGATCGGCTACGGGCTGGTGTTCGGCGTCGGTTTGTGGGGCATGGTCAATCTGGCGATCAGGCTCGGACTCTCGGCCGGGGTCGCATCACTGTTACTGCAGTTCAGCGCGCTCTTTACCCTGGTTCTGGGAGGATGGGTGTTTCGCGAGCCGCTGTCGCGCTATCAGTGGGCGGGCATCGCCATCGCGCTGACCGGCTTGCTGTGCATCATTTTTCTGACCGATGGCTCCGTTTCTCTGCCCGGGCTGGGCTGCGTGCTGGTGGCGGCGGTGGCCTGGAGCGTTGCCAATATTCTGTATAAAAAAGCCGATACCCGGCAGGTATTTGCCTTTTTGATCTGGTCGAGTCTGTTCGCCCCGATCCCATTATTCATTCTGGCTTATGCTGTTAATGGATGGAGCGGCTTCCACGGTTTACTGGCTCACACCCACGGAATAACGCTGTTGTCGATCCTGTTCCAGGCCTATCCCAATACCCTGTTTGGCTACTGGGTATGGAACGCCTTACTGAAACGCTATCCGGTCTCTACCGTTGCGCCACTCTCCTTGCTGGTGCCGGTGTTTGGCTTACTGGGATCGTTCTGGATTTTCGATGAGCCGTTGTCAGCGCTGAAGCTGGCTGCGCTGCTGATCATTATCAGCGGCCTGAGTACCGGCTTATATGGCGCCCGCCTGAGGCAGGCGTGGCGTGGCCGGACGGCTCCCTGATGCACGACATTCCCTGCCGGGATAAAAGGAGGTCAACATGATCAGGCTATGTACCGCCTGTGGCACCGCATATCAGCAACAGCAGAGTCAGTTAACTCACTGTAAAATCTGTGAGGATGCGCGGCAGTACGTGCCCGCGTCGGGCCAGAGCTGGATCGATTTCGGGCAACTGACGTCCCGTCACGCCAACAAATGGACGGCACACGGCGATGCCCTGCTGAGCATCAAAACCGTGCCGAAATTTGCTATCGATCAGCGGGCTTTTCTGCTGCGCACCCCGCAGGGAAATGTACTGTGGGACTGCATTGCCAATCTTGATGAGGCGACCCTGACGCTGGTAAAAGCACTCGGCGGTCTGCACGCCATCGCCATTTCCCATCCGCACTACTACACCACCATGCAGGAGTGGGCCGCCGCCTTTAACGCACCGATTTACCTGCACGCGCGCGATCGCGAATGGATAGTGCGCGACAGCCCACACATTAAACTGTGGCAGGGTGAATCGTTCGCGCTGTTGCCTTCACTGACGCTACTACGGCTCGGCGGCCATTTTCCCGGTGGCTGCGTACTGCACTGGGATGAAGGCGACGGCGTGATCCTGGCGGGTGATATTCTTCAGGTGACGCCCGGCGCGCACGGCGTGTCGTTTATGTGGAGCTATCCGAACATGCTGCCGCTTTCCGCCGCCGCGGTGCAGGGTATTCTGCAACGGCTTTCTGATGTGGCATTCGGGCGACTTTACGGTGCCTTTGACGGGCAGGAAATTCACCGGCAGGCCAAAGAGAAAGTGATGCGATCCGGGCAAACCTATCTGGCCTGCTTAGAAAACCAGGACGAATGACAGCCCTGAAGGCAGCTTAGCCCGCAGCGCACACCGGACGTGGCGACGTGCGTAACTGGCGATTGCAGCCGCTCAGCCAGCCGCAGGTCTGCTCTTCCGGCTCCGCATAGCGATTGACCCCCATGTCGCTAAGGTTTTTTAATCTACCCGCAAAAAAGCCTCCCGAAGAGGAGGCTTTAGGCATAATGCATCGATTCAGAAACTTTCCCAGTTGGCCCTGGTTAAATCGACAATCTGGCGGTCGGGTTGAGGGCTTTGCAATGCCGGACGGATGCCAGCACGGTTTTGCACTGCCTGAGGAGCCCGGCTGTGGTTATCCACTTTAAAGGTGGCCACCAGCGCCGATAAGGTTTCAGCCTGTTCCTGCAGGGATTTTGAAGCCGATGATGCCTCTTCAACAAGCGAGGCGTTCTGCTGCGTAACCTCATCCATCTGACCGATAGCCAGATGAACCTGCCCGATGCCCTTGCTTTGCTCAGAGGTAGCCGCAGCGATCTCATTCACCAGATCGGCGACCTGCTGGATCGCCTGACGGACATTTTCACTGTTACTGCCAACACCACTGGCCTGTTCTAAACCGTGCCCGACCTGTGACACCGAGGTTGCGATAAGGTCTTTAATTTCACGCGCGGCAGACGAGGAGCGCTGTGCCAGATTACGCACTTCAGAAGCGACAACCGCGAAGCCCCGTCCGTGCTCACCGGCACGCGCCGCTTCTACCGCCGCGTTCAGCGCCAGGATATTGGTCTGGAAAGCGATGCCTTCAATCAGCCCGGTGATTTCAGAAATTTTAGCCGAGCTGCCGCGGATCTCATCCATCGTACTCAGCATTTGCTTCACCGCCGCCCCGTTCTGAATCGACATATGATTCGCATTGTTTGCCAGCTGACTGGCCTGTTGCGCACCTTCTGCATTCTGGCGTACCGTTTCGCTCAGCGTTGCCATGCTGGCAGAGGTCTGCTCCAGCGAAGCCGCCTGCTCTTCGGTGCGCGAAGAGAGATCTTCATTGCCCGCCGCGATTTGTGTCGAACCGGTACTGACCGATTGTGCAGCATGATTCACCGACAAAAGCGTCGCGGAAACCCGCTGTAACAGCCCATTAAACGCCATCGCGGTTTTGCCAATCTCATCTTTTCTTAACACCGGCGCGGTACGGGTCAAGTCGAGCGTATTGCTGACCTGAGTCAGGGTATTGACCATGCCCGAGAGGCTTTTCCGGATGCCAAGAATAGTGCTGGCAGAGAAAGCGCCGAGCAGCAGGATGATCAGCAAAGAGCCGCCTGACATCGCCCACAGCGTCAGGCGGTAGACGCGCTGATTTTCTGCCCGCAGCTGATTGCCGATATTAATGTTCAGCTCAATCTGACGGGTAAAATCCGCTTCAAGTTTTCTTGCGGCAGCGCCGATCCCGGCATCACCCTGCAGCAGTGCCAGCGAAACCGCATTATTGTGCGCACGTGAAGCCGCAATAAATGCCGGTAACGCGCTACGCACCGCGTCAAGATTTCTGTAGGACTGCTCGGTCAGCGCTTTATCTTCCTCGTTGGAGATGTCATTCGCCATATAGTAATCGCTAAGCGATTTGATCTCGTCCAGCAACTGGTTAATCCGCTGCTCGGCCGCCGGCAGTCGGGCACTCTCCATCATGCTCTGATGGCGATACAGCGCAATCCCGAGCTGATTAGTCGCACTGATCGATTTGTTGATATCCCGGATGCTGGGAATGGCATTGACCTGCACATATTCAAAACGGGACTGAAAACCTGAGATTACGGATAAAGAAATAATCGCCAATGCAATCAGAGAGATTGCAAGCAGTGAGAATACCGTTACCAGTCGCTGTGTAATAGTCATAAATGCTCGCTGTAAAACAGGCTAAAAAAAGCACAGGGTTATTTAGTGAATCGTTTTTATCGGCGCGGTTTAAACGGGCTTTAATTGATTTTCGCCATTATATTTTTTTATTATTTCTTGCAAACAGCCTGTTCTGGACTATGTAATAAATTGCATTCAGGATGCATGTCGGCGCGGAGCGATTATTTTTCCGCGCCTCTGTTGATTATTTTATTTTCGACACGATTTACTCCTCAGCGGGCAGAATATATCCGCACAGAAACCGTTCATGGCCTGATGATTAGCGTTCTTATTATGAAATTTCAGCATCAGATAAGCGCGCCGCGGGCAAAATCGGGTCATAACGGCGATCTGTACGAACAGGGGATCTCCTGCGCGCGCCGTGCTGTCAGCCCCGGAATTCCGTGCGCTGCGCAAAATAAGTTACATCAGAATTTCTGATTGAATAACGGCCCTTTACCTGAGTCTGTCTGAACAAGCTGGGCGTCTGCATGGTTGATTTTGTCAGTACCAATTAAAAAACGTGATTGGGCTGGCAGAAATCAAATCATGGTCTATGCTCACTGGCCCGACCAGGCTCAGGTCTGGTCCACAGCAATAACATATACAATAAAAAAGGAGTCATTATGGATTTAGCCACATTTGAAGCCAGAACCGGCCTTTGGCCACATATGCAGTTTACCGATGTCGAATATGAAGTGTGCGGCGATCGGGTTGAGATCTACGCCATTGATGTCAGTGGTCAGACGAAGAGTAAGCTGTTTATCTGCCGTGTTGCGAATGAACAACAGGCAGCCTCGCTGACCGCTCAGTTCAAAGAGTGGTTGCCTAAACTGAAGCTGAAAAAACGCAAAGTGGCGCTCAACCTTGCTCGTGTCGCCTGTGAAAAGAGTTATCCCGCCACGCTAAACCGGCCGGCTCGTCACACAGCCAGCCGATCGTTCTGATCGCCCGGCCGCGTCCCTTTCTTCAGCCTGACTGTCAGCGGTCAGGCTGATCAGATTAGCCGGTCAGCGGGTGCCAATGGCGCGTTCATCACGGTTTACGACAGCCGGAAAAGGCGATCGTCGCCTGGCGCAACAGAGACATCCTGAAACGGTGTGATGTGGATTTCGATCCAGTGATTGGCAGCCCGCAAGGTGTGTGGCCAGTTGCGCCGCGCCAGTTCTGCGACAAAATCATGGGTGCTTATCGTCAACCTGCCGTTTTCGTCCTGTCGTATTGCCTGACGGAACGCGGTATGAATTTCATCTTCCTGTGACATTTATCGCTTCTCACATCAACTGTATAAATAAACAGTATTAGTAATCGACTCAGTAATCAAGCGTTGAGCGTCATTCCAGCCTGCTTCACTTCAGCCTGGCGCCGTCTGCTCTTTCACCTATCGCTTGTGGCCGGACTAAAAAGTGCCAGCCCGATCCCGCTGACATCGCTAAGCGCACCCCTTCGCACGGATCTGAATAATTATTTGATTTATAATATTATTTTTGGTTTTTCGTTACAGGCAGCAGGCGCGGTTGTTGCTTTCTCACTCCTGCCGCTCAGTGACTTTAAGCCAAATCTTAGAAAACGTTTTCATATAAGCGTAACGCGTTGATTAGCCAGACAATCACCTTCCATTAGCGTTTTAATTATTTGATATCTAACTAAAATAACAAGTAAACGTAGCGGCAACTCTGCAGGTTTTGCCCTATCTTTAAATGGCTCTGTAAGGAAATCCACTCCGATTACAGAGTGATCTAACTCCTACCCTTGCCCCCTTTTTCAGGGGGCTCTTTTTTATAGACTGCCAGGTCGTTTTCAACAGGCGGTTTTCCTCACCCCGCTCCACTGATTATTCCCGCTGATCGGATAAGGCACAGAGTCAGCCTCAGCAGTAAAGATATACCTGAGCAGGAATTAATACCGATTAGCGTTAAGAAAGGTTATTTATTTGTAACGGTATAATTCATTACGCTGAATCAATACAAACAATGCGGATTATATTGCTTTGAAAAGAATGCTTTTTTTATTCATATCGTTGATACAGGCTTTTCGTGAGTGAAAATTGGACCAACACGCTATGGAAACAATTAAAAAAGTTGGGTAATAATCACACTGACCACCCTTATCCGGCGCCTCACCAGGGAAGCCGTTAGTCCATAAAAACAGGTTCGTTCGTTGTTTGCCCCTGCCTTAATGGAAGGGGCTTTTCATGTGCGTTGTTTCAGTCAGCGTCATGGGCTGTTCCTTTCCGCTTAAACGTTATCTGACCTCTCTGTTAGCAGACCAGATTAATCCGGTCAGCAGATTTCAGCCTGCATAAATGGACGCCCGCCATCCGCCCAGCAGAGGGATGAAAACGCCGCTGTTGTGTCGCTAACCGCGATTCACTCTGTGTTATGGTTGCTGAGCAAATACCAGCCATGCGAGTCCGCCTATGCTTTCCACCATCATTTACCGTAGCCAGCTTACGTCTTGCGTCTCACCTGAGAGATTGCAGGCGCTGGTCGATCATGCCAGTTCTAAAAACATGGCTATTCAGGTGACCGGTATCCTGTTATTTGATGGACAGCATTTTTTCCAGGTGCTGGAAGGCACAATGGAAGCCGTTCTCGACGTCTATCAGCGTATCAGTCAGGACGATCGGCATTTTAATCTGATTGAATTAATGCGTGATTACGCGCCGGCCCGCCGGTTTGGCCATGCGGGTATGGAGCTGTTTGATCTGCGGGGCTACCAGGACAGCTCCGTCGTGGAGGCGCTGCTTAACCGTGTCACGCTGAATGCCAGTCGGGTGAAAGGCGATCGGGTGGTGAAATTCTTACGGTCTTTTGTAGAGGGCCGCGATAAAGAGACCTTTATTGCAATTGATCCGGCACAGGCCTGGCAGCTGGTTACCCCACCGCAACCTGCCCTTCCATCACCTTATTGTCCTGCGCCCGACCAGCATTGTGCATTTGCCCTTCAGCCGATTGTCGATGTCGCCCGTCGCCGCATCGTCTCCTGTGAGGCGCTGATACGCGGCCCGCAGGGCGCCTCACCAGCAGACTATTTTGCCCGACTGCCTGAAGATAAGATTTATCAGGCCGATCTCCATTCAAAAACCTACGCCTTTATGCTGGCCAGGCATCTGGGGATGCGTCATCAGACGCTGTCCGTCAACCTGCTGCCGATGTCACTGGTGGTGATTGAACACGCAGTTGAACAGCTGATCCAGCAGATCATCCGACAGGGGTTACGCCCGGAGCAGGTGGTGGTTGAAGTGACGGAGGATGAGGTCATTTCGCGCTTTGATGAATTCCAGTTTGCGGTACAGCAGCTGAAAGCAGCCGGCATCAGTCTGGCGCTCGACGATTTTGGTGCGGGTTTTGCGGGCCTTTCGCTGTTAGCGGAGTTTCAGCCAGACAAAGTGAAAATTGACCGAAAGCTGATTATGGATATTCACCGCAGCGGTCCGCGTCAGGCGATCGTGCTGGCGATCCTGAAATGCTGTAATGCGCTGGAAATAACGGTGATAGCGGAAGGGGTCGAGAAGATTGAAGAATGGCTGTGGCTGGAAGGCGCGGGCGTTCGCTATTTTCAGGGGTTCCTGTTTGCCCGGCCGGCCCTTAATACTATTCCGCCGGTAAGCTGGCCTGAACGTCGTCAGTTACGCTGATCGACTCTTTTCGCAGGAGTATGATGCAGCTCACACCGCTTCGCTGCAAAGCACAGAAGCTGTGCCAGGCTTAATCCATCGGTCAGAGAGAGCGTCTGGCTGATAATGATTAAATCGCTGGAAACCAGCCTGAAAGTGGAGAATCACCATGAACGAAGATCGCATTAGCGGTAACTGGAAGCAGTTCAAAGGCAAAGTTAAGGAAAAATGGGGCGATCTCACAGATGACGATATGACCGTTGTTGAAGGGAAGCGCGATCAGCTGGTCGGTAAGATTCAGGAACGCTACGGATACGAAAAAGATCGTGCCGAGAAAGAAGTAAAAGAGTGGGAAGATTCGAACAAGTACCACTGGTAATACCTTCTCTATGCCGGGCTGCCCTGCGCCCGGCTCGTTTTCTGTTTCTCTCCCCTGCCCTCATTTATCACGTCACGCTTGCTCCTCTGAGGTGCCGCATTTGCTGCACTGATTATTATGGAAATGATTGTTTCTTTATAGGGCCGTGACGCGCATACTGCCGACGTCGTCCCGGTCACCGGGATCCGTACCCCTCCGGAAATCTATTATGCCCCAACACTCTACCGACACGGTTTGCGGCCTCGTCGGGGTTCTGCCTGAGACGCTGCGCCGCTGGCGTCGTGCCGGTCTTATGACCTCTCCCGGACCTGCCGGTTATTCCGACAGCCAGTTGACGCGTGCACTCTACGTACGCGACATGACCTCAGGCGGCCATACGCTTTTCGATATTCACACCTCGCTTCGCTGGCCTGCGCTGAAGCTTCCGGGTGGCTGGGCCTGCCGGGAAGAAGAGTTGTTGCAACTGTTACGTCATAACGCGGATGAAGACATTGAGCGCGAATTACGCATGATGGGCACCGATTACAGCGGCGATGATTATGTTAACTGCTATCTGCGGCCGCTGAATCTCTGGTTACGTACCGATGTCAGTGACGGATCAGCAAGCCGTCAGCAACGTTTCCATTCCGCTATCGTCTCGCAATGGGAAGGTCTGGCGCTGGCGTCTCAGCGTCGCAGTACCGTGCCGCTCTTTCTTGAAGCAGTCAGCGTCACCGATGAAACAGAGATCTGGATGGAAGCCATCCGTCTTAACGGACAGGGGTTTCGGGTCGAAGTTGCTGCGGTTGCCTCCGGTAAGCCCGCCGTGGCTCACCGCCGGTTTGATCATCATCTGATGTGGTGCAGCGACGGGATTACGCCACTGATGAATGCCGCCTATCAGTCGATGCTGGCGGCAGGCCAGCCGGTGATGCTGACCGGAACCGATACCCGGCTCAAGGCCGCGGAAGAGGTGCTGGCCATCAGCGCCTGACGGCAGCCTGCATCACGCCCGTCGGTCACCGGATAAAAAAGGCGGAAGACGATCGTTATCGCCTTCCGCCTTGACGTCCTTCACTTACGCATTATTTCTGATGTTCCAGCGTTCTGGCTCCGCCGGTTTCAATAGGAATACGGCGAGGTTTCTCACTTTCCGGTATCTCCTGCAGTAAACCAACGTTCAGCAGGCCATCCGCCAGGCTGGCACCGGTCACTTTCATGTGTTCGGGAATAGCGAAGCTCAGCCGGAAATCATGACGGGCAATACCGCGGTAGATCCAGCCGCTGTTCTCCTCTTTCGCGTCACCGGACGCTTCCGGCGCCGTGGTCTCTTTCTTACCTGCCACAGAAAGGCGTCCACCGCTGAGCTCAATTTCAAGCTCGTGCTCTTTCCAGCCCGGTACGCTGACCGTCAGCGCGTAACGATCGTTGTCGACTCGCTGCAGATCGTAAGCGGGTGCTGACGTCAGCTGGCTGTCGCCGGTGAGCTGACTGAACAGTTTATCGATGCGGCTGAATCGATCTGATAATGCGGAATCAGCCAGTGAGGGGAAGACGGAAATCTGATGTAATGACATGGCGATAACCTCCTGAATAATGTTCATCCAAAAGCTCATCTGACCGGCTGACAGTGGCCGGTCACTTCTTAAAATAATAGCCTTTTCATCACTTTCAAGGCGGCGGGCTGATTTTTTTATTGTCATAAAGTCAATAAGTTAAATAATCGCTCATCGCCGGATGCTGGACTATTTCTTTGCGTGCGGGGTCAGGCAGAAATGGGGATGTCGGCCCGCCAGTAACAGCAGCAGCTCATATTCACCCTGACTTAACAGCGTCGGATTAACGGCCGCTTCTTTGGTTTGCCAGACACGCAGGCTGAGGTCAAAGCGCTCGGCGGCGCTCTGCTGAGAGAGTCCCGCGGCAAGTCGAAGTTCACGAACATTATTCTGCACAATCACAGGCTGCGGGGAGGAACGATTAACCAAAAAAAACTCCTTTGAAATGAGTGACCCGCATAAAAAACGTAACGCTGCTTTTTATCGAAAACAGAGCGTTACCGACGCGGCCCGGATGTTTTGACATGAGAATAATTGACCATTTTATTTAAATGTCAAATATCCGGCTTATCTTTTACCTGTAATCCGGCGTTAAGCGGAGCGGCGCATTGTGTCAGTAAATCGTCATTTTTCAGTTTTTTAGAATGCTTTATTTCTGATGCCAGGAATTTTCTTGTTATTTTTAATCTCGCTGATTCAGGGATTATTCCGCTATCCCGTGTTCCTCTCATTCGTCAGGATAGTCCGTTTAGCCTGAGGTTAATTTTCAGGTCGGCTACCCTAAAAAAACAAGAGGAGAAAAAACAGATGAAAAACCCTATTCAGCGCCGTTCACCGGAAGACCTGTCGCGGGTGGAGCTGCGTGAACAATGGCAGATTACCTACTGGACGCAGGAGCTGAAGACAACGCAGGAACGGCTGACACGTGCAATTCGTGAAACCGGCCCGGAGGCGGATCATGTGCGCGACTGGCTGGAGAAAAATCCGCCGCCACGACGCCCGGCGCAATCCGCCACCGGCAGCAAAGGTTAACCTGACTGTCGCCTGAGCCCCGGCATCAGCCAGAACTCATCAGCGATACGCGTTGCCTGACAGGGTGGCTCAGCGGCTGACGGAAAGCGACGCTGAGTGACTCTGGCGGCGTTTTACCTTTTTTCTGAAGGTGTTACCGCTCCTCTTTTGGTGAGGCTGCCACCATTTTTCCCTTACATCTCCTCTTACCGACCGCATTATTCCGAATTAATCACGCGAGGAATTAAGGCGAATAGGTTAGCTGTCAGCGAATAAACGATAAGCCGCTTTGTAGTATATTCCTTGCTGTCAGTGAAAATAAAAAGCGTTATCGATAAAATCACCGAATCGTAAACAGGCATGGAATGCGTTAAAGAAAATATAAAGAGACACCCGCCGCAGAGTCACTTATCATCGCGGTGAAAATAATAATTACGCGTTATTTCCTTTCGCCTAATCGCACTTCGTTCCGGTCAGTTACCGTACAATTTCTCTTTTTTATTTCGCGCCGTCATCAGAGGGTGCGAAGGACACACACACATGCTAAAAAATTTAGACGGCGACGACGAGCGCCGTTCCCGTGCTTTGCAGGCGTTAAGTAACCCTGACGAGAGCCGGGACGACGTGCTCAGAAAATTTGTCAGGCTGGCCAGCCAGGCATTGAGTATACCGGGCAGCTTCATTTCTGTGCTGGATGATGAATTTCAGACAGTCCGCGCGGCGCACAACTTTGCCCTGGAGCGCTCAACCCGCCAGGACTCCTTATGCCGCCACGTCGTTGACAGCGATAGCGCAGTAATCGTCCCTGACACCTATCTCGATGCGCGTTTTGTTACCCATCCATTAATTACCGGTGTGCCCTTTATTCGCTTCTATGCCGGCGTGCCGTTAAAAAACCGCGAGGGGATTATTCTGGGCACCTTGTGCGTGACTGACACCGCGCCGCACACGTTTGGCGCGGACCAGGTCACCACGCTGAAGCTGCTCTCTACCCTGGTGATGTCATTTCTGGAGGCGTGGCATTCCGCCGGTTTTGCCGATCCGGTGACCGGATTACCCAATCGCCAGCGTCTGATCCGCGATCTGCAATATCTGGCCGTAGCCGGCGATACCACACCGCGCCGGCTGGTGCTGATCGATTGCATCGACATGTCACGCGCTTACGAACTGGCCCGCACGATGGGCATGGGGCCGGTTGAAAATCTGCTGAAAGATATGGCGACGCTGTTGCCGCTGCGGCTGCGTCCGGCGGTGGGCGAAATGCTCTATACGGTCGCTACGGGCCGGTTCGCCATTTTAACCCGCGCAGATAGCCGGCTGAGTGCGGCATGGGTCGCGGGCCGTCTGGAAGGTATCAGTGCTGATATGGATGAAGGCTTGTCCGTGGCGCTGACCACACACACTGGCGAGGCTGACTTTATTGCTGGCAGCGTACCGGCACCTGAAGTGCTGCGCCGGGCGGTCAGCGCACTCAACGAAGCAGTGGGACGCGGATTGCCGTCACACCGCTTCGACGTGGCATCAGAGATGCAGCGTACCGATGATTTCGTACTGATGAACGATCTTAAAATGGCCTTGCGCGACAATGTCGGGCT
>NZ_JBTLRC010000002.1:0-4084316 GCF_054482835.1 Pantoea sp. S-LA4
GCCTCCATCGACACGGAACAACGGCTTACCGGCCGCCGGGTTGAGAGGCACAGGAGACTGCGCCGCCGGAGAAAACTTCTGAAAAAGAGGTTGACTCTGAAGGAGGAAAGCGTAATATACGCCACCTCGCGACAGACGGTTAACCCGCTGCTCGCACCGCTCTTTAACAATTTATCAGACAATCTGTGTGGGCACTCGCAGGATTGATATCAGCGTCTCCGGACGTAAAAAATATCAAGCCTCACGAGTGAACACATAATGAAATTCATTATGACGTTTTACAGATGAGCACCGCTTAACTTGTTTAAGCAAATCAAACTTAAATTGAAGAGTTTGATCATGGCTCAGATTGAACGCTGGCGGCAGGCCTAACACATGCAAGTCGGACGGTAGCACAGAGAGCTTGCTCTTGGGTGACGAGTGGCGGACGGGTGAGTAATGTCTGGGGATCTGCCCGATAGAGGGGGATAACCACTGGAAACGGTGGCTAATACCGCATAACGTCGCAAGACCAAAGAGGGGGACCTTCGGGCCTCTCACTATCGGATGAACCCAGATGGGATTAGCTAGTAGGCGGGGTAATGGCCCACCTAGGCGACGATCCCTAGCTGGTCTGAGAGGATGACCAGCCACACTGGAACTGAGACACGGTCCAGACTCCTACGGGAGGCAGCAGTGGGGAATATTGCACAATGGGCGCAAGCCTGATGCAGCCATGCCGCGTGTATGAAGAAGGCCTTCGGGTTGTAAAGTACTTTCAGCGGGGAGGAAGGCGATGTGGTTAATAACCGCGTCGATTGACGTTACCCGCAGAAGAAGCACCGGCTAACTCCGTGCCAGCAGCCGCGGTAATACGGAGGGTGCAAGCGTTAATCGGAATTACTGGGCGTAAAGCGCACGCAGGCGGTCTGTTAAGTCAGATGTGAAATCCCCGGGCTTAACCTGGGAACTGCATTTGAAACTGGCAGGCTTGAGTCTTGTAGAGGGGGGTAGAATTCCAGGTGTAGCGGTGAAATGCGTAGAGATCTGGAGGAATACCGGTGGCGAAGGCGGCCCCCTGGACAAAGACTGACGCTCAGGTGCGAAAGCGTGGGGAGCAAACAGGATTAGATACCCTGGTAGTCCACGCCGTAAACGATGTCGACTTGGAGGTTGTTCCCTTGAGGAGTGGCTTCCGGAGCTAACGCGTTAAGTCGACCGCCTGGGGAGTACGGCCGCAAGGTTAAAACTCAAATGAATTGACGGGGGCCCGCACAAGCGGTGGAGCATGTGGTTTAATTCGATGCAACGCGAAGAACCTTACCTACTCTTGACATCCAGCGAACTTTCCAGAGATGGATTGGTGCCTTCGGGAACGCTGAGACAGGTGCTGCATGGCTGTCGTCAGCTCGTGTTGTGAAATGTTGGGTTAAGTCCCGCAACGAGCGCAACCCTTATCCTTTGTTGCCAGCGATTCGGTCGGGAACTCAAAGGAGACTGCCGGTGATAAACCGGAGGAAGGTGGGGATGACGTCAAGTCATCATGGCCCTTACGAGTAGGGCTACACACGTGCTACAATGGCGCATACAAAGAGAAGCGACCTCGCGAGAGCAAGCGGACCTCACAAAGTGCGTCGTAGTCCGGATCGGAGTCTGCAACTCGACTCCGTGAAGTCGGAATCGCTAGTAATCGTGGATCAGAATGCCACGGTGAATACGTTCCCGGGCCTTGTACACACCGCCCGTCACACCATGGGAGTGGGTTGCAAAAGAAGTAGGTAGCTTAACCTTCGGGAGGGCGCTTACCACTTTGTGATTCATGACTGGGGTGAAGTCGTAACAAGGTAACCGTAGGGGAACCTGCGGTTGGATCACCTCCTTACCTGAAGATACCTTCCCGCGCAGTGCTCACACAGATTGTCTGATAGAAAAGTAATGAGCAAGACGGCTGCGAAGTCGTGACACTATCGTGTCCCCTTCGTCTAGCGGTTAGGACTCCGCCCTTTCACGGCGGCAACAGGGGTTCGAATCCCCTAGGGGACGCCACTTGCTTGGTGACAGGTGAAAGGTGTCTCCACGAAGTATCTCAAAACCGATTCGGCTGCGTAAGCAGCGGAGCCGCGTTTGAGATATTTGCTCTTTAACAATCCGGAACAAGCTGAAAATTGAAACGACATGTCGTTTTCATTCTCCGTAATAAGAATGAAAAACACGATGTGTTCGAGTCTCTCAAATGCTTGCAACACGCAGCGTTGAAAAACGCCTGTGGGTTGTGAGGTTAAGCGACTAAGCGTACACGGTGGATGCCCTGGCAGTCAGAGGCGATGAAGGACGTGCTAATCTGCGTAAAGCGACGGTAAGGTGATATGAACCGCTACAGCCGTCGATGTCCGAATGGGGAAACCCGGTGCACTCAGTGCATCATTGCAGCATGAATACATAGTGCTGCAAGGCGAACCGGGGGAACTGAAACATCTAAGTACCCCGAGGAAAAGAAATCAACCGAGATTCCCCCAGTAGCGGCGAGCGAACGGGGAGCAGCCCAGAGCCTGAATCAGCTTGTGTGTTAGTGGAAGCGTCTGGAAAGTCGCAGGGTACAGGGTGATACTCCCGTACACAAAAACACACATGCTGTGAGCTCGATGAGTAAGGCGGGACACGTGGTATCCTGTCTGAATATGGGGGGACCATCCTCCAAGGCTAAATACTCCTGACTGACCGATAGTGAACCAGTACCGTGAGGGAAAGGCGAAAAGAACCCCGGCGAGGGGAGTGAAACAGAACCTGAAACCGTGTACGTACAAGCAGTGGGAGCCTCTTTATGGGGTGACTGCGTACCTTTTGTATAATGGGTCAGCGACTTATATTCTGTAGCAAGGTTAACCGTATAGGGGAGCCGCAGGGAAACCGAGTCTTAACTGGGCGTTAAGTTGCAGGGTATAGACCCGAAACCCGGTGATCTAGCCATGGGCAGGTTGAAGGTTGGGTAACACTAACTGGAGGACCGAACCGACTAATGTTGAAAAATTAGCGGATGACCTGTGGCTGGGGGTGAAAGGCCAATCAAACCGGGAGATAGCTGGTTCTCCCCGAAAGCTATTTAGGTAGCGCCTCGTGAACTCATCTTCGGGGGTAGAGCACTGTTTCGGCTAGGGGGCCATCCCGGCTTACCAACCCGATGCAAACTGCGAATACCGAAGAATGTTATCACGGGAGACACACGGCGGGTGCTAACGTCCGTCGTGAAGAGGGAAACAACCCAGACCGCCAGCTAAGGTCCCAAAGTCATGGTTAAGTGGGAAACGATGTGGGAAGGCACAGACAGCCAGGATGTTGGCTTAGAAGCAGCCATCATTTAAAGAAAGCGTAATAGCTCACTGGTCGAGTCGGCCTGCGCGGAAGATGTAACGGGGCTAAACCATGCACCGAAGCTGCGGCAGCGACGCTTAGGCGTTGTTGGGTAGGGGAGCGTTCTGTAAGCCGTCGAAGGTGTGCTGTGAGGCATGCTGGAGGTATCAGAAGTGCGAATGCTGACATAAGTAACGATAAAGCGGGTGAAAAGCCCGCTCGCCGGAAGACCAAGGGTTCCTGTTCAACGTTAATCGGAGCAGGGTGAGTCGACCCCTAAGGCGAGGCCGAAAGGCGTAGTCGATGGGAAACAGGTTAATATTCCTGTACTTGGTGTTACTGCGAAGGGGGGACGGAGAAGGCTATATCAGCCGGGCGACGGTTGTCCCGGTTTAAGCGTGTAGGTGTGTGTTCCAGGCAAATCCGGTTCACTTTACACTGAGGCGTGACGACGAGGCACTACGGTGCTGAAGTGATAAATGCCCTGCTTCCAGGAAAAGCCTCTAAGCATCAGGTAACACAAAATCGTACCCCAAACCGACACAGGTGGTCAGGTAGAGAATACCAAGGCGCTTGAGAGAACTCGGGTGAAGGAACTAGGCAAAATGGTGCCGTAACTTCGGGAGAAGGCACGCTGGCGCGTAGGTGGAGGGACTCGCTCCCCGAGCCGAAGCCAGTCGAAGATACCAGCTGGCTGCAACTGTTTATTAAAAACACAGCACTGTGCAAACACGAAAGTGGACGTATACGGTGTGACGCCTGCCCGGTGCCGGAAGGTTAATTGATGGGGTTATCCGTAAGGAGAAGCTCTTGATCGAAGCCCCGGTAAACGGCGGCCGTAACTATAACGGTCCTAAGGTAGCGAAATTCCTTGTCGGGTAAGTTCCGACCTGCACGAATGGCGTAATGATGGCCAGGCTGTCTCCACCCGAGACTCAGTGAAATTGAACTCGCTGTGAAGATGCAGTGTACCCGCGGCAAGACGGAAAGACCCCGTGAACCTTTACTACAGCTTGACACTGAACATTGAGCCTTGATGTGTAGGATAGGTGGGAGGCTTTGAAGCGCAGACGCCAGTCTGCGTGGAGCCAACCTTGAAATACCACCCTTTAATGTTTGATGTTCTAACGTGGCCCCGTGATCCGGGGTGCGGACAGTGTCTGGTGGGTAGTTTGACTGGGGCGGTCTCCTCCTAAAGCGTAACGGAGGAGCACGAAGGTCAGCTAATCACGGTCGGACATCGTGAGGTTAGTGCAATGGCATAAGCTGGCTTGACTGCGAGAGTGACGGCTCGAGCAGGTGCGAAAGCAGGTCATAGTGATCCGGTGGTTCTGAATGGAAGGGCCATCGCTCAACGGATAAAAGGTACTCCGGGGATAACAGGCTGATACCGCCCAAGAGTTCATATCGACGGCGGTGTTTGGCACCTCGATGTCGGCTCATCACATCCTGGGGCTGAAGTAGGTCCCAAGGGTACGGCTGTTCGCCGTTTAAAGTGGTACGCGAGCTGGGTTTAGAACGTCGTGAGACAGTTCGGTCCCTATCTGCCGTGGGCGCTGGAGAATTGAGGGGGGTTGCTCCTAGTACGAGAGGACCGGAGTGAACGCACCACTGGTGTTCGGGTTGTCATGCCAATGGCATTGCCCGGTAGCTAAGTGCGGAAAAGATAAGTGCTGAAAGCATCTAAGCACGAAACTTGCCCCGAGATGAGTTCTCCCTGACTCCTTGAGAGTCCTGAAGGGACGTTGAAGACGACGACGTTGATAGGCCGGATGTGTAAGCGCAGCGATGCGTTGAGCTAACCGGTACTAATGACCCGTGAGGCTTAACCTTACAACGCCAGAGGCGTTTTTGAGAGACACGATTTTCAGCTTGTTTTCCGGATAATTATTTGCGGAAACGAAAGATTTTGCGGCGTGACAGGGCGCAGAGCGATGACGTCAGCGGGAGCATACGGAAGTATGTGACCGGTGCGGCTGAGCGATGGCAGCGCGGTCACGGCGGAAAAGGTTCGTTTCATGCACAAAGAATTTGCCTGGCGGCTGTAGCGCGGTGGTCCCACCTGACCCCATGCCGAACTCAGAAGTGAAACGCCGTAGCGCCGATGGTAGTGTGGGGTCTCCCCATGCGAGAGTAGGGAACTGCCAGGCATTATATCAGTGAAGAAGCCCCGCACGGAAGTGCGGGGCTTTTTTACGTCTGCTATTTGCCACTTTAAGCTGAAACATTTTCATTTTCCGCATGAACCCTCGACATTACACAGCCACCAGGCTAATGTTGGGCATCTGGATGTCTAAACGTTTATATGGTTGTAAGAGGTGAGCAGGTTATGCCAATCAGGGTTCCCGACGAATTACCGGCAGTGAATTTTTTGCGTGACGAAAATGTCTTTGTGATGACATCGTCGCGCGCCAGTGTTCAGGAGATCCGCCCGCTTAAAGTGCTCATACTGAATCTGATGCCAAAAAAGATCGAAACGGAAAATCAGTTTCTGCGTCTGCTTTCCAACTCGCCATTACAGATCGATATTCAGCTGTTACGCATCGACAGCCGGGAGTCACGTAACACGCCAACTGAGCACCTCAATAACTTCTACTGTAATTTTGAAGATATTCAGCACGACAACTTTGATGGCTTAATCGTGACAGGTGCCCCGCTGGGGTTGGTCGATTTTAATGATGTGGCGTACTGGCCACAGATCCAGCGTGTGCTTCACTGGGCCAAAGAGCATGTCACCTCAACGCTGTTTGTGTGCTGGGCAGTCCAGGCAGCATTGAATATATTGTATGGCATTCCAAAGCAGACCCGGCACAACAAGCTGTCTGGTGTCTTTGAGCATCAAATCTTGCATCCGCATGCCTTACTGACCCGCGGATTTGATGATAATTTCCTGGCACCGCACTCACGTTATGCCGATTTTCCGACCCAGTTGATCACTGATTACACCGATCTGGAATTATTTGCTGAATCGGAACAAACCGGCGCTTACCTGATGGCGAGTAAAGACAAACGACTGGTGTTTGTTACCGGCCATCCGGAATATGACGCACTGACCTTATCGGGTGAATATCACCGTGACTATGAAGCCGGCCTCAATCCTGAGGTGCCTTATAACTACTTCCCGCAGGATAATCCGGCATTGCCGCCGCGTGCCGCCTGGCGTAGTCATGGCAATCTGCTGTTCTCCAACTGGCTTAACTATTACGTCTACCAGATCACACCGTTTGATTTACGCCGTATGAATCCTACTCTCGAATAGGGCCGGGATTATCCTCAACTGAACCGTGTTAGCCGCTGGCGACACGGTTTTTTTTCGCCTGAATGATGTGATGAAAACTGTTCCCTTAAAGTTTCTAACTTTAATTACATTAAAAACAGGCAGATAAGTATGTTTAACTAATAAAATGGAAATAGTTTTTGATTTAATGAATTAAATGCATATGCTCTGATCCTGTAGTGTACAAAACAGTCGATCCGGGGATCCGCGTTATTCGATCCTCTGAATACAGGAGAGCGCCAGCATGACAGATTCTGTGATCAGCCATACCCTGACCTTCAGCCAGCCCTTTAACCACGCCGAACAACAGCTTCTTACTGCCGAGGCGATTCTGTTTTTAGATGCGCTGGTGACGCGCTTTGCCTCACAGCGTGACGCGTTACTGACGGCCCGCCAGCAGCGACAGCAGCAATACGATCGGGGCTATCTTCCAGACTTCGATATGGAAACAGCTTCCATTCGAGACCGTGAGTGGACGATCCGTTCGATTCCGGCAGACTTACAAGATCGCCGGGTTGAAATAACCGGCCCGCCGGATCGCAAAATGGTCATTAACGCCCTGAATGCGAACGTAAAAGTTTTTATGGCGGATTTTGAGGATTCGCTGTCACCGGAGTGGAATAAGCTGATTGAGGGACAACTGACCCTGCGTGAAGCGGTACAGGGCAGCCTCAGTTATACCAGCGACGCCGGTAAAATTTACCAGCTGCGCGCCGATCCCGCCGTGCTGATGTGTCGGGTGCGCGGACTGCATCTGTCGGAAAAGCATGTCAGCTGGCAGGGCAATCCGATTCCCGCCGGCTTGTTTGATTTCGCGCTCTACTTCTTTCACAACGTTCATCCGTTGCTGGCGAAAGGCAGCGGCCCCTATTTTTATCTGCCCAAAACCGAAAGCTGGCAGGAAGTCGCCTGGTGGCGTGAGATCTTCAGTTTCAGCGAAGATCGATTCGATCTGCCGCGCGGCACCATCAAAGCCACGGTACTGATTGAAACCCTGCCGGCGGTCTTCCAGATGGATGAGATCCTGTGGAATCTGCGCGATCACATCGTCGGCCTTAACTGTGGCCGCTGGGATTACATCTTCAGCTATATCAAAACGCTGAAACAGCATGCGGATCGGGTACTGCCGGATCGTCAGTCCGTCACCATGGCTCAGCCCTTCCTGGATGCCTATTCACGCCTGCTGATCAAAACCTGTCACCGACGCGGTGCGTTTGCGATGGGCGGTATGTCAGCCCTGATCCCAAGTAAAGATCCGGCGCGTAATGCCTGGGTACTGCAACGCGTTACAGAGGATAAGCAGCGGGAAGCGGACAATGGTCATGATGGCACCTGGATTGCGCATCCCGGCCTGGCGGATACCGCCATGGCGGTGTTTGATGCGGTGCTGGGCAACCGGCCTAATCAGTTATCGGTCACTCGGGAAGAGGATGCGCCGATCGAGGCGGCGACGCTGCTGGCGCCCTGTACCGGTGAACGCACGGAAGCGGGCATGCGCGCCAATATCCGCGTGGCGCTGCAATACCTTGAAGCCTGGATCAGTGGCAACGGCTGCGTACCGATTGATGGCCTGATGGAGGATGCCGCCACGGCAGAGATAGCCCGTACCTCAATCTGGCAGTGGATACGTCATCAGCAAACCCTGAGCAGTGGTCAGCAGGTCACCGCTGAACTGTTTCTGCGCTGGCTAAACGAAGAGCTCCACCTGTTGCAGCAGAACCTGGGCGAAACCCAATTCAGTGCCGGTCGCTATGGCGAAGCGGCGCAGCTGATGGCGCAAATCACCACCGAACGCGAGCTGGTCTCATTCCTTACTCTGCCGGGCTATCGCCTGATCCCCTGACTCTCGGAGACATTGCCATGACACGTACTCAACAAATCCAGCAACTCGAACAGCACTGGCAGCACCCGCGCTGGGCAGGCATCACCCGTCCTTACAGTGCGGCAGAGGTGGTGAATCTGCGCGGCTCGGTACAGCCCGCCTGTACTCTGGCCCAGCGCGGCGCAGAAAAACTGTGGGCGCTGCTCAATGGAGAGGCGAAAAAGGGCTACATCAACAGCCTCGGCGCATTAAGTGGCGGGCAGGCTTTGCAGCAGGCGAAAGCGGGGATTGAGGCGATCTACCTCTCTGGCTGGCAGGTGGCCGCCGACGCTAACGTGGCGGGCCAGATGTATCCCGATCAGTCACTCTATCCGGTTAACTCCGTGCCGGAAGTGGTGACGCGCATTAATCAGACCTTTCAACGCGCCGATCAGATTCAGTGGTCCAGCGGGATTGAAGCGGGCGACAGTCGCTATACCGACTTCTTTCTGCCGATTGTCGCCGATGCGGAAGCCGGTTTTGGCGGCGTGCTGAATGCGTTTGAGCTGATGAAAGCGATGATTCAGGCGGGCGCGGCGGCCGTCCACTTTGAAGATCAGCTGGCGGCGGTGAAGAAATGCGGTCATATGGGCGGTAAAGTGCTGGTGCCGACTCAGGAAGCGATACAAAAACTGGTGGCGGCACGGCTGGCGGCCGATGTCATGGGCGTTCCCACGCTGCTGCTGGCGCGCACTGATGCCGATGCGGCCGATCTGATTACCTCAGACTGCGATGAGTACGACCGTCCCTTTATCTGTGGTGACCGTACCGCCGAAGGATTCTTCCGCACTAACGCCGGGATTGAGCAGGCGATCAGTCGCGGGCTGGCCTATGCCCCGTACGCTGACATTCTGTGGTGTGAAACCTCAACGCCGGATCTGGCGATGGCGCAGCGTTTTGCCGATGCGATTCATGCGCGCTTCCCTGGCAAGCTGCTGGCCTACAACTGTTCACCGTCATTCAACTGGAAAAAGAACCTCGACGATCGCACCATCGCCCGCTTTCAGCAGGCGCTCAGCGAGATGGGATATCGCTTCCAGTTCATCACGCTGGCCGGTATCCACAGCATGTGGTTCAACATGTTTGACCTGGCCCATGCTTATGCGCAGGGCGAGGGTATGCGCCACTACGTTGAGAAAGTGCAGCAGCCCGAATTTGCCGCCCGCGATCGCGGTTACAGCTTCTCATCGCATCAGCAGGAAGTGGGCACCGGCTATTTTGACCGGGTCACCACCACCATTCAGGGCGGTAAATCGTCGGTAACGGCGCTGACCGGTTCGACCGAAGAGCACCAGTTCAGAGTGAATCCCTGACAGACTGACTCCCGCCCGGCACGCCGCGGGCGGGCTTTACCGGAGCTGAAAATGCCGCCACGCGAATCGCTGATTGCACACACCATCCTGCAGGGCTTCGACGCACAATATGGCCGTTTTCTCGACATCACGGCCGGGGCGCAGCAGCGCTTTGAACAGGCAGAATGGCAGGCAGTGCAGCAGGCCATGAAAGCGAGAATTCATCTCTACGATCACCATGTCGGGCTGGTTGCCGATCAGCTGCGGGTGCTGAACGGCGCAGCCTGCTGGGATGAGGCGTTCTGGCTGCGGGTAAAAAGCCACTATGAAAGTTTATTGCCGGGCTATCCACGTTATGAAATTGCCGAGAGCTTCTTTAATTCGGTCTACTGCCGGCTGCATGGCCATGCCGATCTGCAGCCGGAACGGCTGTTTATCTTCAGCTCTCAATCACCTTCGGCACCGGGCAGCCCGTCGCGTCCGCTGGCGCGCGGCTATCATCCGCAGCAGGGCTGGCGGGCGTTGATCGAGCAGGTGCTGCGCGATTTGCCGTTAACGCTGCCGTGGCAGCAGCGCGAACGGGATATCGGATGGATTGTCCGTCATCTGCAGACGTGCTTTTCTCATCTGGATCAGGGCTGGCTTGAAGTCAGTTGTGAGCTGTTTTATCGCAATAAAACCGCCTGGCTGGTGGCGCGCCTGCACCTGCCGGACGCCATCCATCCCTGCCTGTTGCCGATTCAGCGCAGTGAGGCGGGCGAACTCTGGATCGATACCTGTCTGACGGAGGTGGATGACGCCAGTATTGTGTTTGGTTTCGCCCGCGCCTATTTCATGGTCTATGCGCCGATGCCGGCAGCGCTGGTGGCGTGGCTGCAACCGATTCTGCCTGCCAAGACCCTGGCCGAACGTTATATGGCGATTGGCTGCCAGAAGCATGGCAAAACCGAAAGTTACCGTGAATATCTGCAGGCGCTGGAGCAGAATACGGCCGCCTTTGAGATCGCACCGGGCATTCGCGGCATGGTGATGCTGGTCTTCACGCTGCCGGGCTTTGATCGGGTGTTTAAGGTGATTAAAGATCGCTTCGCGCCGCAAAAAGAGGTGACGGAAGCGCAGGTACGCGCCTGCTATCAGCAGGTCAAAGAGCACGATCGTGTCGGACGGATGGCGGATACCCAGGAGTTTGAGCAGTTTGCCTTGCCGCTGGCGCGTATCTCGCCAGAACTGCTGGCGGAGCTGAACGCCTGTGCGGCGGAGAAGCTGCAGATTGAAGGCGACCGGCTGATCATTCGCCATCTGTGGCTGGAGCGGCGTATGCAGCCGCTTAACCTCTATCTGGCCCAGGCCAGTGCTGCGCAACGGCGCCAGGCGATTGAGGAGTATGGCAATGCCATCCGGCAGCTGGCGGCAGCCAATATCTTTCCGGGCGACATGCTGTTTAAAAACTTCGGCATAACCCGCCATGGCCGGGTGGTGTTTTACGATTACGATGAGATCCGGCCGATGCAGGAGCTGAACTTCCGTGAGGTGCCGGCCGCACGCTACGAAGAGGATGAGCTCAGCGCCGAGCCCTGGTATAGCGTCGGGCCGGACGATGTGTTTCCGGAGACCTTCCGCTACGCCTTATGCAGCGATGCCGCCACCGGTGCCTTGCTACTGGAACTGCATCCTGAGATCTTCGAAGCCCGCTGGTGGCGAGCCCAGCAACAACGCATTGCCGAAGGCCATGTTGAAGAGGTCATCGCCTGGCGGCAGGCGCAGCGCTTCAGCGTATGTTACGCGACGGAGGCGATCAGCGGCCACTGTACGCCAGCGTGACCTGACGCGCTTCCCGGATCACCAGCGCACCCAGCTCGGTAATGCGATCGTCGGTCATCCGGGCGATTGGACCGGAGATAGAGAGGGCGGCAAACGCCTCGCCGTGCTCGTCATAGATCGGTGCCGCGACACAACGCAGTCCGAGCGCGTGCTCTTCATCATCAAACGAGAAGCCCGCTTTACGCACCTGGGCCAGATTCTCTTTCAGGCTCTGCGGCGACATCAGGGTCTTCGGCGTGTAGTAATGCAACCCTTTCTGATGCAGCAGCGTGGTAACCTGCTCATCGCTGAGATGGGCCAGGAACGCTTTGCCTGCTCCCGACGCGTGCATGGGCAGCTTGCCGCCGATCGGCGCGGACATGCGCATCAGCTGAGTACATTGCACCTGATCGATGATCACCGCCTGATGATCGCTGAGATCCAGTACCGCCAGATTAACCGTTTCGCCCGAGGCCTCCATCAAGCTGCGCAGCACCGGATGCACCAGCGCCAGCAGGTTACGACTTTGCAGAAAACTGCTGCCCACCACAAAGGCGTGCGCGCCGATGGTCCACAATCCCAGATCGCCCACCTGACGGACAAAGCCCTGCTGCTGCATGGTGCTGAGCAAACGATGCGTCGTGGAGTTGGGTAACCCGGCCTGCTGCGCCAGTTCAGTCAGCGCCACGCTGCCGTGCGAGTCGGCAATCAGCTCCAGCAGCGTCAGGCCGCGGGTCAGGGATTGCACCTGGCCGCCCGCGGGTGCGGCAGTGGCAGCAGTGCCGCGAGGTTTTTTGCCGCGCTTTACGGGAACAGGCGTCGCCATGATCAAATCTCCTTAGGAATGTGGAAATCATTTTCGTTTTAATCACGCGCTTTGCAAACGCTGGTTTTCTGGTCAGACCTGTTAGCGGCCGACCTGAAAATGTCTCAGCTAAGGTTGCTTTGTGGGTTAACCCGCTTGTGACAGAATGAGGAACAGCTATTTCAGCCAGCAGATTGACGCGGATGGGCCAACAGTGAGCAATAAAATCGACGCACTACATCAGCAACTCGCACAACGCATTATGGTGTTGGACGGCGGTATGGGCACCATGATCCAGAGCTATAAGCTGGATGAACAGGATTTTCGCGGCAGCCGTTTTGCCGACTGGCCCTGCGATCTTAAAGGCAACAACGATCTGCTGGTATTGAGTAAACCGGCGGTGATCCGCGAGATCCACGACGCCTATCTGGCTGCCGGTGCCGATATTCTCGAAACCAATACCTTTAACGCCACCGCCATCGCAATGGCGGATTATCAGATGGAAGCGTTATCGGCAGAGATCAACTACGAAGCAGCCCGTCTGGCGCGTGCCTGTGCCGATGAATGGACGGCAAAAACGCCGGATCGCCCGCGCTATGTCGCAGGTGTGCTCGGACCAACAAACCGTACCTGCTCGATCTCGCCCGATGTTAACGATCCTGCCTACCGCAACGTCACTTTTAATCAACTGGTGGAGGCCTACCGCGAATCGACCCGCGCGCTGGTGGAGGGCGGTTCCGACATCATCATGATTGAAACGGTCTTTGATACGCTGAACGCCAAAGCGGCCATCTATGCGGTGCAGACCGAGATGGAAGCGCTCGGCGTGACGCTGCCGCTGATGATCTCTGGCACCATCACCGATGCCTCCGGGCGAACGCTCTCCGGCCAGACCACCGAAGCCTTTTACAACTCCTTGCGTCACGCTGAGCCGCTCTCCTTTGGCCTGAACTGTGCGCTGGGACCGGATGAGCTGCGTCAGTATGTGGCGGAGCTGTCGCGCATCGCCGAGGGCTACGTCACGGCGCACCCGAACGCCGGTTTACCTAATGCCTTTGGCGAATACGATCTCGACGCGGCGCTGATGGCGCAGCAGATTGGTGAATGGGCAACCTCGGGCTTCCTGAATATTATCGGCGGCTGTTGCGGGACCACACCGCAGCACATCGCCGCCATGGTGGCGGCCGTGGAGGGCGTTGCCCCGCGCAAGCTGCCGGACATTCCGGTTGCCTGTCGCCTGGCCGGCCTTGAGCCGCTCAACATCACCGCCGAATCGCTGTTTGTTAACGTCGGCGAACGGACCAACGTCACCGGTTCAGCAAAATTCAAACGGCTGATTAAAGAAGAGAAATATAACGAAGCGCTGGAAGTGGCGCTGCAGCAGGTTGAAAGCGGTGCGCAGATCATCGACATCAATATGGATGAGGGGATGCTCGACGCCGAAGCGGCGATGGTGCGCTTCCTCAATCTGATTGCCGGTGAGCCAGATATTGCCCGCGTCCCCATTATGATCGACTCCTCAAAATGGGAGGTGATTGAGAAAGGGCTGCAGTGCATTCAGGGTAAAGGCATCGTTAACTCTATCTCGATGAAAGAGGGAGAAGCGGCTTTTATTCATCATGCGCGTCAGGTCCGCCGCTACGGCGCGGCGATGGTGGTGATGGCATTTGATGAAGTGGGCCAGGCGGATACCCGCGCCCGTAAAATTGAAATTTGTCGCCGCGCCTACCGCATCCTGACCGAGCAGGTCGGTTTCCCGCCGGAAGATATCATCTTCGATCCCAACATCTTTGCGGTGGCGACCGGCATTGATGAGCACAACAACTACGCGATGGATTTCATCGGTGCTTGTGAAGATATCAAGCGCGAACTGCCGCACGCGATGATTTCTGGCGGCGTCTCCAACGTGTCGTTTTCGTTCCGCGGCAACGATCCGGTGCGCGAAGCGATACACGCGGTATTCCTCTACTACGCCATCCGGAAAGGCATGGATATGGGTATCGTCAACGCCGGTCAGCTGGCGATTTATGACGATCTGCCGGCGGAACTGCGCGACGCGGTAGAGGATGTGATCCTTAACCGGCGCGATGACGGCACCGAGCGGTTACTGGATCTGGCGGAAAAATACCGCGGCGGCAAAAGTGACGGCTCCCAGGAGAAACAGCTGGCGGAGTGGCGCAGCTGGGACGTGGTGAAGCGGCTGGAATATTCGCTGGTCAAAGGCATTACCGAATTTATTGAGCAGGATACCGAAGAGGCGCGTCAGCAGGTGCCACGTCCGATCGAGGTGATTGAAGGCCCGCTGATGTCCGGCATGAACGTGGTCGGCGATCTGTTTGGCGAAGGCAAGATGTTCCTGCCGCAGGTGGTGAAATCGGCGCGCGTAATGAAGCAGGCGGTGGCCTACCTGGAGCCGTTTATCGAAGCCAGTAAAGAGGCGGGACGCAGCAACGGTAAAATCGTGCTGGCTACGGTGAAAGGCGACGTGCATGACATCGGAAAGAATATCGTTGGCGTGGTGCTGCAATGCAACAACTACGAAATTATTGACCTCGGCGTGATGGTGCCGGGCGAGAAGATCCTGAAAACGGCGCGTGAAGTGAATGCCGACATCATTGGTCTGTCCGGCCTGATTACCCCATCGCTGGATGAGATGGTCAATATGGCAAAGGAGATGGAGCGGCAGGGCTTCACCTTACCGCTGCTGATTGGTGGCGCAACCACCTCCAAAGCGCATACCGCGGTGAAGATTGAGCAGAACTACAGCGGTCCGACGGTTTACGTACAGAACGCCTCGCGCACCGTCGGCGTGGTGTCCTCGCTGCTCTCCGCTACGCTGAGAGACGATTTTGTGGCGCGGACCCGCAAAGAGTACGAAACCGTGCGTATTCAGCACGCGCGTAAAAAACCGCGTACGCCGCCGGTGTCATTGCAGGCGGCCCGCGACAACGCCACCTCGATTGACTGGCAGAGCTATACGCCGCCGGTGCCGCATCGTCCCGGCGTCAGCCCGGTCGAAGCCAGCATTGAAACGCTGCGCAACTACATTGACTGGACGCCGTTCTTTATGACCTGGTCGCTGGCCGGTAAATATCCGCGCATCCTTGAGGATGACGTGGTGGGAGAAGAGGCGCAGCGTCTGTTCGCCGATGCGAATGCGATGCTGGATCAGCTAAGCCAGCAGGCACTGCTGAAACCGCGCGGTGTGGTCGGTATTTTCCCGGCTAACCGGGTCGGCGATGACATCGAGATCTATCGCGATGAGCGCCGCAGCGAGGTACGAGTAGTGAGTCATCACTTACGTCAGCAGACCGAAAAAAGCGACTTCGCCAACTACTGTCTGGCGGACTTTGTCGCACCTAAATCGAGCGGCAAAGCGGATTATCTCGGTGCCTTCGCGGTAACCGGCGGGCTGGAAGAGGATGCGCTGGCAGAGGCGTACGATCGTCAGCATGACGACTACAACAAGATCATGGTGAAAGCGCTGGCTGACCGGCTGGCCGAAGCCTTTGCGGAATATCTGCATGAGCGGGTGCGTAAAGTGATCTGGGGCTTCGCGCCCAACGAAAACCTCAGTAACGAAGAGTTGATTCGCGAAAATTATCAGGGCATACGTCCGGCACCTGGCTATCCCGCCTGTCCGGAGCACACCGAGAAAGCGGCGATCTGGAGTCTGCTGGATGTGGAAAAGCAGACCGGTATGCAGCTGACCGAATCCTTTGCCATGTGGCCAGGCGCAGCGGTCTCCGGCTGGTATTTCAGCCATCCTGATAGCCGCTACTTCGCTGTGGCACAGATTCAGCGCGACCAGGTAGAGGATTATGCGGCGCGCAAAGGGATGTCGGTGACCGAGGTCGAGCGCTGGCTGGCACCGAATCTCGGCTACGACGCGGACTAAATAAAAAAGCGGGCTGAGGGCCTGATGCTCGTCAGTTAAGGTTAAATTTGCAAAGGCTGTCACGGTCAGACGTGGCGGCTTTTTTCTGGGCAGGCGTGCCGCAGTGCGGGCCTGAGCTCCGCTGCTGCCGGGCCATCCTCGCGCCGCTGCGCGGTGCCTTCGGCTTTGACGTCGTGCCGACGAACCGTTCGGGGATCGGCCTTCCCAGGCCGGCCCCGAACTCTCCACGCTTCCCGGCGTGGCGTTCTGGCTCAACGTCACGCCTCAGCGCTGCGGATAGCCCTTTCAGCGGCGCTCAGGCCTCTACCATCGTGCCCTTTTTAACAACACGCACTCAGGCTTCAGAGCAGGCCAGCCCCTGAACGGCACCAGACTGCATTATCACCTGTCGCTCAACTGACGCGCATCAGGCCTGGTGCCGCGTCCTGCTTAATTGAAACGCGCGTCGCGATCGGAGGTTAAATCATACAGCTGGTACTTACGGCCCAGCATCTGACCACCATCACGCGTCAATGGCACCCAGTTAACCTGCGCACGACCGCGAGTTGGGGTCACGGTGAACAGATCCATCGGGATGGAGATGTAGAACCCTTTGGTAAAGTCACCTTCGCCATACTCTTCAGACGACACGTTAGTTTTGGTGGCATAGACGCCCACCATCACACCGCTGTCGAAGCGTTTCGACACGTCTACCGTGACACCCTTATCTTTCGCCAGATACTGACCGACGCTGGTTTTCACCAGCACATCCTGCATGAACCACGGACGCCAGTAAGCGGTCAGGTTGCCGGTTGAGGCTTTGTAACGGGTAAACTCCATCATGTTGTCCCAGTCACGCTGCCGGACATAGTTGGCATCAACGCCCACCGCCCAGTTAGCATCAACCGGACGATAGAGCAGCTCGCCGCCCACGCCGCCATACATGGTCTCAAGATAACCGCCATACAGCTGACCATAGAAGCCATTACCGAGGTGGCCCATATAGTTGGCCTGCAGGTCGTTGACGTAGACGTTGTTCTCAACGTAGTCGCGGATATGGGTCCGCACGCGTGGCAGGCTGGAATCCGCCGGTGCGCCGTTGTAGTTGAACTTGTCATAGTTGTTGGCGAGGTTACCGAACAGGCTACCGCCCACCAGCAGGTGATCGGTCAGCCAGTAATCAGCGTTAGCCATTACGCCAACCTGATACATGTAGAAGCTTTCCGGGCCGCCTACCGACTGATTGAGCACCGGCGACAGACTGTAGTTCAGGCGATCTTTACGAATAAACATCCCCTGTTCGGTCTGGCCGGGATCGACCGGATTTTCACGCGTCTGCTGCAGCGGCTGTTCATGGCCCAGCGGATAACCGGCCAGCGTATTATGCAGGCTGGCAACCGGCGTCACGGTGGTGACCTGCGGCATATTGAAACGGGACTCGGTGACGCTGATGGTATCAATGTCCGCTGGCAGGTGATTCATGACGATGCGGTTAGCGCGATCGACCCCTTCCTGCGTATCACGATATTTGGTCTGCTCGCCGGAAACATACAGCGTGTGGCCTTTGGTCTGAATACGTGGACCGTCGAGTCCCGCATTGTACTTCAGCTCCGTCAGCTGATTACCGACCACGGTTGGCTCCAGCAGCTTCGGCTGAGGCTGCGGGTTATAGGCCGGTTTCTCGCTGTCGATATGCGCCTGGCGCAGATCGTTAAAGTTGGTGCGGATGGTCACGCCAAACATAAAGGTGTTGCCGCGCTCGTAGCTGGCATTGATATCGGCCCAGTCGGTGACGCGATAGATTGCCCCGACGTTAACCTTGCTGTTCTGCGTCAGCCGGCCGGCGAAATCATCCTGATAATCGTTGCCTTCATACTCCATCTTCAGCCGCAGCGGCTGCCACGGCGTCTGATACTCGACGCCGCCAAAGAAGGCCGTCGGGCCATGGAACATCTGCGAGCCATTGATCGATCCGGCTTCGCCGACCCGCGGACGCTGACAGTAGCTGTCGCTGTAGGAGCAGAACGGGTTCTTAACCGTGCCGCTGTTGCCGAGATAACCCCAGCCGAGGCCGAGCGTAAAATCAAATGGACCCCAGGCTTTGCTGGCGACCAGATATTCACTGTCGAACAGGCCGGTACCGCCAAGATCGCGGGTACCCAGCGCCACTTCCGGCAGCCAGAAACCTTCCTGCCACAGACGCAGCTTCAGATCGAAGGCTTTATCTTTGTAGCTCTGGTTGCCACTGAAGTCTGACACGGCGCTGTACCGGCGGGTGCGCACGTCGGTGTAGCGCACGGTGGTTTCCAGCCACGGGAACAACTGCAGCGACGCGGAGTAATAGCGGTACTGATCGTTGTCGCGCGCGTTCAGGCTGAACTCGCCCTCTCTGGCCATGCGTGCCGTCGGCACCTGCATCAGGCCAACGCCACCGAAATCAGATTGTGAAGGTCCCACCGGCGCGGGCCAGGTTTCCGCCTGCGCCTGACAGGCTGTCGCCACAGAAACAGCCAACAGGCTGAAGAGATAACGTTTTTTCATCAGTCTGGTATCCGGTGAGTCAGAACGGAAAGGATGCGGTTATTCAGATCGTCATAGTCGCCGGGCAGGCTCCACGATGAGAAGCCAAGCCAGATAATGCTGCCAGGCTCTACTTCGGCGTGACGGTGGTTCCAGTAAGCAACCGGCACCTGCTGCGTCGCACCTGAAGGCGCGATAACCGTGACAAAATTTCGTTCCGCGCCAGACAGGCGTGCGTGATCGGCCAGATAGTCGCGTACCGACCGGCCCGGTTGCCAGCTCACCTTACCCGCGCCGGCGATGGCACCCAGCAGTAACACGGAATCCGATCGGGTTTGCAGATAGAGGTCGTAGCTGCCTTCAAGACGGCGATTGTCGGCCGGATGCAGACGCACCCAGTCTGGGTCGAGCGGGGTGAACTGACGGCCGGTGACCTTTATCGTACTGAGCTGGTGGATCACTTCATCAATCGCGGCGGCACGATCGCCACTGCTGTCGGCTCGCCAGGCGCGTAACTGGCCCAGCGTCTGCTGATACTGCTGCTGCGCGACGGCGCTGGCGCCGCGTTCCGCAATGACGCTGCTGCGCCAGTCGATCGATTGCTGAAGTGCGGGCTGGCTGACCAGCTGCGCCAGATCGGCGACCTGGCTGAGCTCTGCCTGCGCGCCGTTGTGCGGTGCATGGACCGTGACCTGCGCAGCGGCCTGCGCGCCTGAAGTGCTGAACAGACTCAATCCGGCCAGCAGGAGTGTAATTTTTTTCATGATTTCGCCGGCTTCAGAATGGTGGTCTCTACGGGGAAGGCATCAGCCGCCAGCATCTGACGGGCCTGCACCACATCGCCGCTGCTGTTGTCGATCCAGAAGGTGTTTTCCCACTCGCGGTTGCTACTGTCGAGGCTCACCTGCTCATGCCAGACGCGGCAGGCGATGCGGTTGCCCGCGACGGTCAGCACTTCATCGGTGCCGCGCTGGAAGGTGGAGCGAATCGTCCCGCCGCGGACATTGCCCTGTTCGGTCCACTGCACAATGCGGGTCCAGCTGGCACCGTTGCGGAGGTGCAGGCTGTCCGCCAGCGGATCCTGCTGCAGATTAGTAACGCTAAGCAGGTTATCAGGCAGCCCCAGGGTTTTAACCAGCCGGCCGTGCTGTGTCACCAGCATCGCCTGATCCTGCGTCACCCATTTCTGCTGGCCTGCTTCGTTGTAGCCAAGCACCACGAAGATTCGCGGGCCGTCATTGAGGCGGGCATAGAGGCTGGCATAGGGCAGGGCATCGACCTGCTGGTCGGTAACGGTGACGTCATCCGGCCCGTTAACGGCCAGCATGAGGGTCTGTTCAAGGCCTTTTTGCGTTTGTGTGCAGGCCTGCAGCAGCAGGCAAGCGAGCAGCAGAGGAAGTTGGCGCACTGTGTGTCCCTGATAAGTCATGCCAAAGTAAAAATAACCACACAGGCGTGTGGTTATGTTTAAAGGTCCTATACCCGCAGAGTTCGCGTTCCAGCGCAGCGTGCTGCATGGCTTAGCCGATCACTCACCGAGGTCAGTGGTTCCGCCGTGGCCGCTCAGCCTCTGTCTGGTCCCCGAACGCATTGGGTATCCATCAACGAGTGGTACTCGTCGTGGTCGTGGTTGTTGTACCGGTATTTGCACCGTCACCGCCGCCAGAAGCAGCAATGCCGAGCCCGACTAACGCGCCAAGTGCGCCGATACCGACAGCGGTTGACGTGCCAGCGGAGATAGCTCCCGCCTGCGCGCCAGCTGCGGCACCCGCTTCTTCCGGCGCTGCGAAAGCACTGGAAGAGACAGCAACGAAAATCAGGGCTGCACCGGCAACCATGGTTTTTTTCATAACAACGTTTCCTGCATTGAGTGAATGAAGGATTTCTGACCCGCAACACTCGCCGCGCAGAGCAGAACGCGGCAAACGCCACAGGCAGTCCCATTGCGGGCGCGTTCAGTATAGGGCAACAAAATACCAGAGTTCAGTAGGGGAAAAAGCAGGGGAACGGGCAGGAAAAAATGGCGGGATAATAAGCCAGTTTGAATTTAACACCTTTTTATATCGGAAGATTTCGGGTTAATACCGGATATTTCACCAGGGATAAAATAGATGCAAAGCGGATTGTTCTTTTTTAGTTATATTTGGTACGGAATAAGAATAATCAGAATTTACTCAGGATTGCTAAATTTTAAACTTATTAAAAATCAACAGGTAACTATTAGTTGGTTCGCGTTTCAGGTCCAGTTTAAACTGGATTCCGGCGATGCTGGCCAGGTTATGTTCAGAATTATCTTAGGTCATTTTAAGAATTATCCAACCGAAGCGGGGTAATAATAAGCGGGAAATTAGCCTGGGCGGGCAAAAAATCGGCAAAAAAAGGGCGGCACTGATGCCGCCCGGAGCAAATACCACAGATTAACGCCAGGATTTATAGCGGTTAATTAAGGCATTGGTGGAGCTATCATGACTGGTAATTTTCTCGTCATTTTCCAGCTCCGGCAGAATACGGTTTGCCAGTTGCTTACCTAATTCCACGCCCCACTGATCGAAAGTGAAGATATTCAGGATCGCGCCCTGCGTGAAGATTTTGTGCTCGTACAGCGCAATCAGCGCGCCGAGGCTGTAAGGCGTGATTTCACGCAGCAGGATGGAGTTGGTCGGACGGTTACCTTCGAAGACCTTGAACGGGACGATATGCGCCACCGACTCGGCCGATTTACCCGCATCGGTAAACTCTTTCTCTACCACTTCGCGTGACTTGCCGAACGCCAGCGCTTCGGTCTGAGCAAAGAAGTTAGACAGCAGTTTTGGATGGTGATCCGCCAGCGCATTGTGGGTGATCGCCGGTGCGATAAAGTCACACGGCACCAGCTTGGTACCCTGATGGATCAGCTGATAAAACGCGTGCTGGCCATTGGTGCCCGGTTCGCCCCAGATAATCGGGCCAGTCTGGTAATCCACCGGATTGCCATCGCGATCGACATACTTGCCGTTCGACTCCATATTTCCCTGCTGGAAATAGGCGGCAAAGCGGTGCATGTACTGGTCATACGGCAGAATCGCTTCGGTTTCTGCGCCGAAGAAATTGTTGTACCAGATGCCAATCAGCGCCAGCAGCACCGGCAGGTTCTGTTCGGCTGGCGTGGTGGCAAAATGCTGGTCCATCGCATGCGCGCCACTCAACAGCTGTTCGAAGTTATCGAAACCGATAGAGAGAATGATCGACAGGCCAATCGCTGACCAGAGTGAGTAACGTCCGCCAACCCAGTCCCAGAATTCGAACATATTGTTGGTGTCGATACCAAATTCGCCGACCGCTTTGGCATTGGTTGAGAGCGCCGCAAAGTGCTTCGCCACATGCTGCTGGTCACCGGCCGTTTTCAGGAACCAGTCACGCGCGCTGTGCGCATTGGTCATAGTTTCCTGAGTGGTAAAGGTTTTTGACGCCACCAGGAACAGCGTCGTTTCCGGGCTGAGGTCTTTCAGCGTTTCGGCGATATGGGTGCCGTCAACGTTGGAAACAAAGTGCATGTTCAGGTGGTTTTTGTAAGGACGCAGCGCTTCCGTCACCATGAAAGGACCCAGGTCAGAACCGCCGATGCCGATGTTCACCACGTCGGTGATCGCTTTACCGGTATAGCCTTTCCATTCGCCGCTGATGATGCGCTCTGAGAAGCCCTTCATCTTATCCAGCACCGCATTGACCTCAGGCATCACATCCTTGCCATCGACCAGAATCGGCGTGTTGCTGCGGTTGCGCAACGCAACGTGCAGCACCGCACGTTCTTCGGTGCGGTTAATTTTCTCACCCGAGAACATAGACTTAATCGCGCCGCTTAAATCGGTTTCTTTGGCCAGCGCCTGTAATTTGTCGAGGGTTTCCTGAGTGATGCGGTTTTTGGAGAAATCCACCAGCATCTGATCATCAAAGGTGGCAGAGAATTTGGCAAAACGATCGGCATCCTGGGCAAACAGGTCGGCAATTTCCACCGATTTCATCTGCTCAAAATGCTGTTGCAGCGCTTTCCAGGCTGCGGTTTGTGTCGGATTGATATTTTTCATGGCAACACTCTTGTTGATATTAAGAACCGTCATTCCATCGGGGGCACATCGTACCCGGTTAGCGTTTCAGTATGACCACAGTTGCTACTGAAAGGAAAAATTTTGTCACCCGCCGCCGGATGAGCCGGACCTGGGCGATGGCGCGTCTGCGCGGCACGCCAGCATTGGCTGGTGCGAATCGCCTGTTATTTCATGCCGCAAAAGTGTGGCGTGAAGGCGGCAATAAATCCTTGTGCCGTATCAGTGATTGTTGCACTGGCTGAAGCCTTTTAGCACTCTAGTCGCTGCGCGGCGGGTAAATTTGTTTTACGGTGCGCCGCAAAGCAAAAATCTGACGGCCGCTGAGATTGACAGCAGGGCCAGAAACCGATAAATGTATGCGGCTACTTGCGCACCCGTGCGCAAGCCAGAAGAGGCGCGTCGCCCAGGCAGTGTGTTGGAGGAACCGTATCCGGTGAAAACACATGATGGGGAGCGACGCCGAGGTGGGTTAACACGCGGTGTGTTGCCTGTCGGCTACAGGGGCTGAATCCTCTGGGTTGTCACCAGAAACGTCCACAGTCGGACGTTTCGCAAGGTGGGGCGCTTCTGGGTGACTCGTCTACCCGATCTGGTCTGCCCGTTTCTGCTCTTTCCTTGTGCCTGGCTGAAAAAATGTTTCCCGACCGCATTATCGCCGGCGAGAACAAGATAACCTGACACGAGGTCATACATGTCTCAAACACTGATTGTGGCAAAATTTGGCGGCACCAGCGTTGCCGATTTTGATGCGATGAACCGCAGCGCCGACGTGGTGCTGAAAGATGCCGGTACCCGTCTGGTGGTGCTCTCCGCTTCGGCAGGCATTACCAACCTGCTGGTGGCGCTGGCAGAAGGTCAGCCGCTGCCACAGCGTGCCGTCCTGCTGGATGATATCCGCCGTATCCAGTATGCCATTATCGATCGCCTGCAGCGCCCCGATGTAATCCGTGATGAAATCGATCGGATGATCGACAACATCGCCATGCTGTCGGAAGCCGCCTCGCTGGCGACCTCCCATGCGCTGACTGATGAGCTGGTCAGCCACGGCGAGCTGATGTCGTCGCTGCTGTTTGTCGAAATTCTGCGTGAACGCCAGGTCAATGCCGAATGGTTTGACGTGCGTAAAGTGCTGCGTACCGATGACCGTTTTGGCCGGGCAGAGCCGGATGTGACGCTGCTGGCGGAGCTGGCGCTTGCCCAGTTGCAGCCGCGCGTGGAACAGGCGCTGGTGATCACTCAGGGCTTTATCGGCAGCGAAAGCAAAGGCCGCACCACCACCTTAGGGCGTGGCGGCAGTGATTACACGGCGGCGCTGCTGGGTGAAGCGCTGAAGGCGACGCGGGTGGATATCTGGACCGACGTGCCAGGCATCTATACCACCGATCCACGCGTGGTACCGACCGCCAAGCGCATTGATGAAATTACCTTCGAAGAAGCCGCTGAAATGGCGACATTTGGTGCCAAGGTGCTGCATCCGGCTACGCTGCTGCCGGCGGTGCGTTGTGATATTCCGGTGTTTGTCGGCTCCAGCAAAGATCCCGAAGCAGGCGGGACTCGCGTCTGCAACGAAACCCGCAATCCTCCGCTGTTTCGCGCACTGGCGTTACGCCGCAAGCAGACGCTGTTGACGCTGCACAGCCTTAACATGCTGCATACGTTTGGTTTCCTTGCCGAACTTTTCAATATTCTGGCGCGTCATAACGTCTCTGTTGACCTGATCACTACCTCTGAAGTCAGCGTGGCGCTGACGCTCGATACCACCGGTTCCACCTCAACCGGCGACAGCCTGCTGACTCAGGCGCTGCTGACTGAGCTCTCGTCGCTGTGTCGGGTTGAAGTCGAAGAGGATCTGGCACTGGTGGCCATTATCGGCAACCAGTTGTCGAAAGCCTGTGGCGTCGGTAAAGAGGTATTTGGCGTGCTTGAGCCGTTTAACCTGCGGATGATCTGCTACGGCGCCAGCAGCTACAACCTTTGCTTCCTGGTGCCTGGCACCGACGCGGAAAGCGTGGTCCGTACCCTGCATCACAATCTGTTCGAATAACCGCAGACCGGTTTGCCGGTCGCCCTGGTGCGATCGGCAAAGCTGCCTCTTCCCCCGCGATAAGCCGCCTGTTTTTATCCTATAAAATACAATGCCCTGAGCTGTTTCATTGCCAAATGAAGCTACCTTTCTCTGCGCATTTTGTGTACTTCCGTTGCGCTGCTGTTTTGCAGATTTATAATCCCGCCGCTGAATCAATTCACCCATTTTTAGGAAATAACATGAAAAGGTTAGTGGCAGAGGCGCTGGGCACCTTCGTGCTGGTACTGGGCGGTTGTGGGAGTGCGGTACTGGCAGCCGCCTTCCCCGGCCTTGGTATTGGTTTTATGGGCGTGGCGCTGGCGTTCGGGCTAAGCGTACTGGTAATGGCCTACGCGGTTGGACATATTTCCGGTGGCCATTTTAATCCGGCGGTGACGCTGGGCCTGCTGGCCGGCGGACGGTTTCCGGCGTCACAGGTCATCCCTTACATCATCGCCCAGCTGGTGGGCGGCATTGCGGCAGGCGCCGTGCTCTATCTGATCGCCAGCGGCAAAGGCGACTTTAACGCCGCCGCCAGCGGATTTGCGGCGAATGGCTACGGTGAGCACTCACCCGGTGGCTTCAGCCTGATGGCGGGCATGATCACTGAAGGCGTCCTGACGGCGGTCTTCCTGATTGTCATTATGGGTGCGACCAGCCAGCGTGCGCCTAAAGGATTTGCCCCGATCGCCATCGGCCTGGCGCTGACCCTGATCCATCTGATCAGCATTCCGGTGACCAATACCTCCGTCAACCCGGCGCGCAGTACCGCCGTCGCGCTGTTCCAGGGCGACTGGGCGCTATCTCAGCTGTGGATGTTCTGGCTGATGCCGATTATTGGTGCCGTGATTGGTGGTGTGATCTACCGCGTTTTAGACGAAAAAGCAGCGTAATTTCTTTAATTATCGGCGGATCGGCAGCAGTCGATCCGCATTTTCCTCTCTGACCCCATCTGCGCCTTACGCCGTGATAACGAAATGTTATGATCCCGCCTTCGCTTGTGCAGTCGTTCCTGCCTGGCGTAACTCTATGGCAAACCTGCAAAACATAACATTCTTATAAGGAAGTCTGGCTATGCTCGCCACCGTCACCCGCCTGTTCCCGCTGTGGGCCGTGCTGTTATCTGTCGCCGCCTATTTCTCTCCCGCGACGTTTCTTGGTATCGGTCCGTGGGTCACTTACCTGCTGATGCTGATCATGTTCGGCATGGGTGTCACATTAAATATCGACGATTTCAAACGGGTGCTGACCCGGCCTGCGCCGGTGATTGCCGGTACCTTCCTGCACTATCTGGTGATGCCTCTGGCCGCATGGGGATTAGCGAAACTGTTTCATATGCCGCCCGATCTGGCTGCCGGTATGATTCTGGTGGGCAGCGTTGCCAGCGGCACTGCCAGTAACGTGATGATCTATCTGGCGAAGGGCGACGTCGCGTTGTCGGTCACCATCTCCTCAGTTTCCGCGCTGGTCGGGGTGTTCGCCACGCCGCTGTTAACCCGTTTCTATGTGGATACCCATATTCAGGTGGATGTGGTGGGGATGCTGCTGAGTATCGTGAAGATCGTGGTGATCCCAATCAGCCTCGGCCTGATCATTCACCACAGCATGAACAGCGTGGTGCGCCGGGTCGAACCCTGGCTACCGGCGTTCTCCATGGTCTGCATTCTGTTGATCATCAGCGCGGTGGTAGCGGGCAGTCAGGGCTTTATCGGATCGGTCGGATTAATGGTGATCGCGGCGGTGATCCTGCACAACGCCATTGGCCTGCTTGGCGGCTACTGGGGCGGCAAGCTGTTTGGCTTTGATGAGTCAACCTGCCGCACGCTGGCGCTGGAAGTGGGAATGCAAAACTCCGGCCTGGCCGCCACGCTGGGTAAACTCTACTTTTCGCCGCTGGCGGCGCTGCCTGGCGCACTCTTCTCGGTCTGGCATAACCTCTCCGGCTCGTTGCTGGCTGGTTACTGGTCAGGTAAGCCGATCAAGAAGAAATAAGTCAGGCGCCGCAGGTCAGCGCTGGCATCATGCCGCGCCGGGAAGCTCATCTCCCGGCGCAACCCGTCGCCTGAACCCTCCATTACTCGTAATCGCGCTCATCGTCCGGCTGCTCCAGCACGGTATAGGCGACGCTGCAAAACAGCGAATTCAGGCGTTTCATATCGCCGAGTAAGCCCAGATGCAAAGAACTGGTCTCAATGCTCTGCACGTTCTGCTGATGCAGACGGTCAACGTGGGCATGAGAATAGCGACGAATCATCAGGCGGAAGCGATGCTTAGCGCGGCGCAGGCGTTTGGCGCTGGTGACGTCATGCGACAGAAACACCGACAGGCTCATACGCAGATTGGCGATCAGCAGCTCCTGTAATGTCTCCAGCTCTTTCAGCCCTTCGGCGGAGAAAGCGCGACCCGCTGCCAGCGATTTGTCGGCCACGTCGCCGCTCATCCGCTCAATGATGTCACCCGCCTGCTCCAGATTCAGCGACATCTCAATGATTTCGCCCCAGCGGCGCGAATCTTCCGCTGGCAGATCCTCTTTCGGCATCCGCGCCAGGTAGAGTTTAATGGCGGTGTAGAGCACATCGACATCATCATCCAGCCGCCGCACCGTGCGCTCTTCGCGTGGCTCACCGTGCACCACTTTATTAAAGGCTTCCAGCATCTGTTCCAGCACATCACCCATACGCAACGCCTCCCGGGCAGCGTTGACCAGCGCCAGCGCCGGGGTATCGAGTGCGCTGCGGTCGAGATGTTTCGGCTTCAGGTGCAGATCGTTTTCAACGTCGTCAGAAATAAGCCGGCGGCACAGGCGCGCCATCAGGTCGGCAAAGGGCACCATCGCCACACAGCGGATCAGGTTGTAAAACACGTGGAAGAAGATCACCAGCTCTTCGTCATTGACCGGCAGCTTATCCAGCCAGTCCGCCACCAGATTAACGAACGGCAGGATCAGCGCGCAGCCAATCAGCTTAAACAGCAAACTGCCAAGGGCCACACGCTTGCCCGCCGCGTTAGAGCCGCTGGCGTTGATCATCGCCAGTAAGCCACTACCGAGATTGGCCCCTATCACCAGACAGAGCGCCACTTTAAACGAGATCACGCCGGTGGCGGTGAGCGTGGCGGTAATCAGCACGGCCGCCAGGCTGGAGTAGCTGATAATGGCAAAGACTGCGCCGATCAGCGCATCCAGCATGATATCGCCGGTCAGGCTGGAGAAGAGCACCTGTACGCCGGAGGCCTGAGTAATCGGCCGGGCGGCTTCGACAATCAGCTGCAGCGCCAGCAGGATCAGCCCCAGGCCGATACTGGCCCGGCCAAGCTGACCGGCCCGCGTCTGCTTGCGGCTGAGGAAAAAGACCACGCCAAAGAAGATGAACAGCGGCGACAGCCAGGAGAGATCAAAGGTGAGGATACGTGCCATGATGGCGGTGCCGACATCCGCGCCGAGAATCACCACCAGCGCCGGCGTCAGGCTGACCAGATTCTGCGCCACAAAGGAGGTCACCAGCAGCGTGGTGGCGTTACTGCTCTGTACCAGCGTGGTGACGCCGATGCCGGCCAGAAACGCCATCGGTTTTTTCTCCACGCTGCGGCTCAGTACCCGACGCAGATCGGCACCGTAGACCCGCATAATGCCGGTACGCACAATATGGGTTCCCCACACCAGCAGGGCTACCGCAGAGAGTAAATTAAGCAGGGTTAACACGTCGCGATGCTCCTCGACCATCAGGCTTTAAGCAGCACAGACTGCCAGCCTGACGGAGAGTGCAATCTGTGAAGGGGATTGCCGTGCTTTGCGTGATTTTTTCCTGTGTTTTAAGCCACCTGGCGCAAAGTCGACATCTCTAACTGTAGACCAATCTGCTGACCGTCGGGGTGTAAATCGGCGGCAGATCGGTTCAGCACATCGACAGCGAGTTCAACGCCCTGCGCCCGGATACGATAGCGAATCACGTTGCCGAGCAGGCTGTGGCTGAGGATTTCAGCCGGAATGCCGAGCCCTGGCGCGACGAACTGCATCGACTCGGGACGAATAGCCACCTGGCTGTGGAACGGCTGGCCGGTTAACTGCGTCGCCTGTTCGGCGCTCAGCAGGTTGTAGTTGCCAATAAAACCCGCGGCAAACAGATCGACCGGCTGGGTATAGAGCGCTTCGGCATCGCCATTCTGCACAATTTTGCCGCGGTTCATCAGCACAATGCGGTCCGATAAGGTCAGCGCTTCCTCCTGATCGTGGGTGACGAACAGGGTGGTGAGATTCAGCTCGCGCTGGATACGCCGGATCTGATCGCGCAGGTGACGGCGGATGCGCGCATCCAGCGCTGACAGCGGCTCATCCAGCAGCAGCAGGCGCGGACGGGTCACCAGCGAACGTGCCAGCGCCACACGCTGACACTGCCCACCCGACAGCTGATGTGGATAGCGACGCGCATAATCGGTCAGTTCGACCAGCTCCAGTACCTCCTGCACCCGCTGGCGGATTTGTGCCTCGGGCAGCTTCTGCATCTTCAGGCCAAATGCGACGTTCTTCTCCACCGTCATGTTGGGAAACAGCGCATAGCTCTGAAACACCATGCCGATGGCGCGCTTCTGCGGAGCCAGCGGCACGATATCTTTGCCCGCGATAACGATCTCGCCGCTGTCGACCCCGGTTAAACCAGCCAGACAGCGCAGCAGCGTCGATTTGCCGCAGCCGCTGGGACCGAGCAGGGTGACAAATTCCCCTTCGTCGGCACTGAAATCGATCTGTTCGAATATCGTCGTCGATCCATAGCGCTTATTCAGCTGTCTGACCTCAAGGTAGCTCATTCTCAGCCTCGTTCAGGGTTCAGGGCGTTGGCCAGCCAGGTGACCAGCAGCACCACAAAGAAGTAGGAGATCACCAGCGCGCTGGTGAAGTGACCGCTGCCGTTACGCATATTGAACAGATAAACCTGCAGGGTTTCATAGCGGTTACCGACCAGCAGGTTAGCGAAGACAAACTCGCCGATCAGGAACGAGAAAGAGAGCAGGACGGCAATCAGCATTCCTTTGCGCAGATTCGGCAGCACCACCCACAGCGCCGCCTGCCAGGTACTGGCACCCAGCAACTGGGCGGCATCTATCAGCTCTTTCAGGTTGATCGCCTGCATATTGTTGGCCAGCGCACGGTAAATAAACGGCAGAGCGATAGTGAAATAACAGCCAATCAGGATCCACGGCGTGCCGGTCAGCATCAGCGGAGACGAAGAGTAAAGCTGCAGCAATCCCACCGAGGAGACTACCGGCGGAACAGCGAACGGCATCAGGATCAGAATGTTCATCACCGCATCCAGCCGGGGATAGTAGTAAGCGATTACAAACATGGCAGGCAGCACCAGCACTAGCGAGAACAGCAGGGCGCCAAAGCAGATCAGCAGGGAATGACCCAGGGCCGTCAGAAACCGGCTATCGCTCCACAGCTGGACGAACCATTTCAGCGTGTAACCCTGTGGCAGAAGGGTATTACTCCAGTCAGACGACAGCGCATAGAGCAGCGTTGCCAGCAGGGGCAGGGCCAGCACGATAAACAGTAACCAGACCATCACCCGATGATAGAGATGTTCGGCGCGGGACATGACGGCTCCTTTCATGGCTGTTTCGCATTGAGGTAGCTACGGCGCACCAGATACTGCTGTACCAGCGTGATCAGCGCCATAATGGCCACCAGCAGCATCGCCAGTGCGCTGCCGGTGTTGGGATCGAGCGAGATATCCCCTGACACCAGCGCAGCGATACGCACCGGCACCACGTTAAAGTTACCGGTGGTGAGAGCATAAATGGTGGCGTAGGCCCCCAGCGCATTCGCCAGCAGAATGACAAAGGTTCCCAGCAGCGCCGGGAACAGAATCGGCAGGCCGATGTGCCACCAGTAGCGCCAGCGGCTGGCGCCCAGCAGGGCGGCGGACTCCTGCCACTCGCGTTTCAGCCCATCAAACGCCGGATAGAGCAGCAGCACGCCCAGCGGGATCTGGAACCAGGTGTAAACCAGCACCATGCCGTTGCGCGAAAACAGCCTGAACGCATCAATGACGCCATAGTGGCGCAGCAGCAGGGTCAGAAAACCGTTCAGCCCCAGCAGGATCACAAAGGCGAACGCCAGCGGCACGCCGGCAAAGTTGCTGGTCATATTGGTAAACGAGATCAGGAAGCGCTGTAGCCGACCGCCGCCGAGCTGATGCAGCGAATAGCCGGTCAGCAGCGCAATCAGCAAGCCATAGACGCTTGACCAGAAAGAGATATCCAGCGAAAAGCGAAATGCCTGCAGATAGAAGGGTGACGTCAGAATATCGTGATAGTTATCCCAGCCCCAGCGGGTGTTCATTTCGCTCCAGAAACTGTTGATGGCAATCCACAACAGCGGTGCCAGCTGAAAGGCGACCCAGAACAGGGTAAAAGGCAGTAGCAGTAGCAGGGCTAGTCCTCTTCCCTTCATAGTCGCCGCTCCGCCAGCAGCCCGCGACAGAGCGGTTTATCGTGCGCGACACCGAGCAGTTCGCACAGGGTGCCACACAGGTCAGTCTGCTGCGGCAGCAGATCAGGTTGCTGCGAGAACGCCGCACCAAATACAAACAGCGGCACCTGGGTCTCTTCCGGCAGGATACCGCCGTGGGAGCGATCGTCGTTCATGCCATGATCGGCGGTCACAATCACCTGATAGCCTGCTGACAGCCAGCCCGGCATCCAGAGCGACAGCAGACCGTCGGCGATGCGCGCCCGGTTGCGGTATTGCGCGGAGGAGAGTCCCGATTTGTGACCGGCATCATCGATATTCATCGGATGAATCAGCAGGAAGTCCGGGTCATGGCGCAGCCGCAGGCTTTCGGCATCTTCAAACAGATGGGAGTCGGGATAGCTGTCATCAGAGTAGAAATGTCCGTACTGAATCGGCAGTTCCGGCGCGTCGGTGTGACGATCGCGCGCCGGAACAAAGGGCGTCCGGTTATAGAGTTCACTCACCCAGTGGTAGGCCGCCGCCGCGGTCGTCAGCCCGGCAGCTCGCGCATAGTGAAATACGCTGCGCTCGCGGCTTAATCGGTTGACGCCGTTATGAATAATGCCGCTTCTGACCGGCGTAACCCCGGTCAGAATGCACTCATAAAGCGGACGCGACAGCGAGGGAAGTTCGCAGGTCAGACGATAATAGTGACCGTTGCCCTGGGCACATTCGGCGTGCAGATAGCCCATTGCATACTGCGCCACCTGATTGCTCAACCCGTCCAGCACCACCAGGATAGTCTTCATTCCGTGCTCCTTGCCGCGCTTTACTGCTGCATATTGATAACGACGTTTTCCTGCCACAGACGCGGCAGCATTTTCGAGGATTTATCCCAGGCGGCCTGATCCTGAATCGGACGGGCATTTTTGTATTCAGACTGCGGCAGCAGACGGGCCTGAACGTCGGCTGGCAGCGTCAGATGTTCCGCACGAATCGGACGGGCGTAACCCTTCGCCAGATTGATCTGACCCTGGTCTGAGAAGATATATTCGCGCGCCAGTTTGGCGGCGTTCGGGTGTTTCGCATATTTGTTGATGATGGTGGTATAGCCGGAGGTGACCGAGCCGTCTGACGGGATCACCACTTCGTAGCGATTTTTGTCGATCTGGTCGCGATAGTTGAGGCCGTTAAAGTCCCACACCACCGCCATCTGAACTTCACCTTTTTCGATGTTGGCAATCACCGGATCGGTAACGCCAAGGCGACCCTGTTTCGCCAGATCGCCGAAGAAGGCCAGCGCCGGTTTCAGGTTCTTCTCATCGCCGCCTAAAGCGTAGTTTGCTGCCAGTACGCCATTCGCCGCCTGAGCAGCCACGCCCACGTCACCGATAGTAACCACATACTTACCTTTTTTCAGATCGGCCCAGCTGTGCGGGATATCTTTCACCTGCTGCTTGTCGATCAGGAAGGCGATGGTGCCGGTATAGGCCAGCGCCCAGTTCCCCTCTTTGTCTTTAGCCCAGTCGGGGATCTGATCCCAGTGCGTGGGTTTATAAGGCTGAGCGACGCCTTTCGCCACCGCTACCGGGCCAAATGCCGCGCCGACATCGCCGATATCGGCGCTGGCGTTCTCTTTCTCGGCATCAAATTTCGCCAGCTCCTGGGCCGATGACATATCGGTGTCGCTGTGTTTAAGGCCATATTTGCTGCTGATATCGTTCCAGGTATCTTTCCAGTTGGCCCAGCTGTCCGGCATGCCGACGCTGTTAATCTGACCTTCACTGCGCGCGGCTTTTTCCAGCGCGGCAAGGTCGTTATCGGCGGCCTGCGCAACGGGCAGGGCGAGCACTACAGCACTGGCTACTACAGAGGCGATAAACGCTTTCATCTCAGTTGCTCCGGGTGTAAGTTGATGGGCCTGACTGGTCTAGTCCAGCAAGAACCGAGCCAATGTAGCCCCTGTATATGAACGATTTATGACAAAGCGATACTGTGCGGGGATGACGGAAGGCCAGCGCTCATCCTCCGCCAGTTTCTGGCAAGGGCTGAGGCGCGCATCTGAACGGTCACAGTGCGGAATCGCACCAAAATGAGGCTACTGTTGTGGAGTCGATAGCACTCAAAACGGCGGACGTGATCGCCAGCGCCTTACTCAGCCGTATTCAGGCGGGTGAGTTCAGCGGCGGGCGACTGCCTGCGGAACGCGCGCTGAGTGAGGCGTTCAGTACCACCCGCATCACCCTGCGTGAAGCCTTAGGCAAGCTGGAGGCGCAGGGCGTGATCTACCGTGAGCTGCGTCGTGGCTGGTTTATTGCGCCGCCAAGGCTGATCTACAATCCGCTGCATCACAGCCATTTTCATGCCATGGCAAGCGAGCAGGGGCGCCAGGCAACCACCGAGGTGATTGCGGCTGAACAGGTTGCGGTGCAGGGCGCGATAGCGACAGCACTGCTGTTGCCAGCCGGAACACCGGTTTACCGCATTCGCCGGCTTCGGCGCATTGACGGCCGCGCGGTGCTGTATGTGGAACACTATCTTAATCCGTGTTTTTTTCCCGGCCTGCTTGATGAAGATCTCACCCGCTCACTGACCGATCTCTATGACCAGCGCTACGGCATTCGCTACGGTGGCGCGCGCTTTACCATTCTGCCAGGCCCGTTGCCAGAGATCGCCGCGCCCGCGCTGAACGTTGCCGCTGGCAGCCCGGGCTTACTGATTACCCGGATTAACCGCGATCGGCAAAAGCAGGTCATTGATTGTGATTGCGAATACTGGCGCTACGATGCGTTGTGTGTTGATGTCGAAGCCTAAGCGCCATATTGTGATTCAGGTCACACTCACGCATGATAGCGTCCGCTAATAACTCTCTTCTGAGGCGCTACATGAGTGACAAAAATCCGCTGGCCCGCCACCTTGCGACCGTACTGCAATGGGTGCTGAATCTGGGCCTGCTTAGCCTGGCAATTATCCTGATTGTCTTTCTCGGCAAAGAAACCATTCACCTGGCGAACGTACTGTTCAGTACCGGTGAAGAGTCGTCTTCCTATCTGCTGATTGAGGGAATAGTGATCTATTTCCTCTATTTTGAATTTATTGCGTTGATTGTTAAGTATTTTCAGTCTGGTTATCACTTCCCGTTACGCTATTTTGTCTATATCGGTATCACCGCAATTATCCGCCTGATCATTGTCGATCATAAAAATCCCTTCGATACCCTCTGCTATTCCGCCGCGATTCTGATTCTGGTGGTGACGCTGTGGCTGGCGAACAGCAACCGCCTGAAACGCGAATAAACCCGCTGCCGTCCGCAACGACGGCAGGTGTTCATCGCGCGACTCTGCGTTAAACTGGCGCCCTGAAAATAATTGGGAGTGGTGCTATGTCGCAAGACGCACTCAGCTTATTACGTGCGCTCAACTGGCTTTCACCGACGCAGGCCGCGCTTGCGCCGTCGCTGCTTGACTGGCTGATGGAGGAAGATTCCATGACCCGCCGTTTCGAGCAGCATTGCCAGCAGGTGACGGTAGAGCCGATACGTGAAGGCTTTATTGACGCCAGCGAGTTAGACGATGAACAGGCCCTGTTACCGGACGATAAGCGCTTCTGGCTGCGCGAAGTGCTGCTGTTCGGCGACGGCGTACCCTGGCTGGCTGGCCGCACGCTGGTGCCGGAAAGTACCCTGAATGGCCCGGAAGCGATGCTGCAGCAGCTGGGTACGCGCCCGCTGGGCCGTTATCTGTTCTCCTCATCAACCCTGACCCGTGATTTTATCGAACCGGGCAAAGTTGATGCGCTGTGGGGACGTCGCTCGCGTCTGCGGCTCTCCGGCAAACCGCTGCTGCTGACGGAACTGTTTTTACCGGCTTCGCCGCTTTATCGCGACCTGGCCTGAGGAATCCTGTGGTGGAAAAGAGCTTACATATCAATAAATGGCAGGCCTACAGCCGCCTGATGCGCATTGATAAACCGATCGGCACCTTACTGCTGTTGTGGCCCACCCTGTGGGCATTATGGCTGGCTGATATGGCGATCCCGCCGCTGCCGGTGCTGCTGGTGTTTGTTGCCGGTGTTTTCGTGATGCGTGCAGCGGGCTGCGTCATTAATGACTTTGCCGACCGTAAGGTGGATGGACACGTTGAGCGAACGAAACATCGGCCTTTAGCCAGTGGCGCGGTCACCAGTCGGGAAGCCAGACTGCTGTTCGTGGTACTGGCGCTGGTGGCGTTTGCGCTGGTGCTGACCATGAACCTGATGACGATATTACTCTCGGTGGTCGGTCTGGCGCTCGCCTGGGTTTATCCGTTCATGAAGCGCTATACCCATCTGCCGCAGGTGGTGCTGGGTGCCGCGTTTGGCTGGGCGATCCCGATGGCCTGGGCTGCGGTTAGTGAGTCCTTACCTCTGGTCTGCTGGCTGGTGTTCTTCGCCAACATCTGCTGGACCGTGGCTTATGACACTCTCTATGCGATGGTGGACCGTGACGATGATGTGAAGATTGGCGTCAAGTCGACCGCGATTCTGTTTGGTCGTTTCGACAAGTTAATCATCGGTCTGCTGCAGCTGGCGACGCTGCTGCTAATGGCGTGGGTCGGTATGCTGCTGCAACTCAACGCGGCCTTTTACTGGACGCTGATACTGGCTGCTGCTCTGTTCGTTTATCAACAAAAGCTGATCGTCCGGCGCGAGCGCCCCGCCTGCTTTAAGGCTTTCCTGAACAACAATTATGTCGGGCTGGTACTGTTCCTCGGCGTACTGATGAATACGCCGCCGTTCAGCCAGCTGTTCTGATAGGGGATTCAGGCACCAAAAAGGCGATCCGGGAGGCCGCCAAACCCGATGCAGGATGAATCCGACAGCAATGGATAAGCTCAACGCGCAGGGAATACGGGCAGAAGAGGAAAGCGTCCCGCGCCAGGGAGGGCGCGGGACGAGCAGTCAGGGATGACGCTTTTGCGTCTTTCCTGTCTGACCGTGTTCCCTGAGCAGGCACCGTCTCACGGCGAATCTGACCAGACCTGACCTATAAAAAAGGCGACCTCATGAGGTCGCCTTTTTACTGTACGCTTGTTGTGTCAGTCGTGTGCCACGGCGCTTTCAATGGTCATGCGCACATCGCTGGTGACCAGGTCCGCCAGAATATGCCAGGTCGCCAGCGTCTGCACCACATCGGCATCGCCGCTGTCGCTGATATACCCTTCATCACGCAGCGTCAGCACCAGCGAGGTAAAGACCGCTTTGTCGAAGAACTCCGGCGCGTTGATACCGTGCAGCACCGACAGACGTTGTGCCAGTGTGCGGCTCTCTTTTTCCAGCGTCCCGCGGTTAATCGCCGGCTTCGCACTGAGAATCGAGAAGGTGATGGCATAACGCTGGAGCGTTTCACGCACCCCGGCAGCCAGCAGTTGCAGCGTACGGTAACGGGCCGCCGTAAAGCGCAGCTGGCCATCATCCAGCGTAATCAGGCCCTGACGCGCCAGTTCCTGACTGAGTTCCGTCAGCAGTTGCGGCAGCTCATCGGTCTGCCAGCGCAGGAACAGTTCGCTCTTCAGCATCGGGTAGATCAGGCTCACCTGGCGCAGCAACTCAGCTTCGCTCAGTGTCTGGTGCTGTTGCACAATGGCGGCGATCAGCGACGGCATCACCAGCATGTGGTGAATGTTGTTGCGATAGTAGGTCATCAGCACGGCCTGCTCACGCGGCAGAATGATGATGTCGCCAATGCTGTCTTTCTCGCTTTCAAACTTATTCATGCCCATCGCGTGATCCAGCAGCGCCTCAGCGGAGAGGTCAGGGACGGTGGCATTGGCAGAGTAAGGCACATTACGCAGCAGCTGGGTATAACACTCAAGCTGCTCAATCAGCTGTTCGCGGGTAAGTGAGCGCTGACGTGAGGCGAGCAGCGCGGTCACGCACAGGTTCATGGCGTTGGCCGCGCCCGCTTCATTGATGCGCACCATCAGGCTCGCTGCGATGTCATTGACGGTCGGGGTTAACCAGCTGGGACGCTGCGGCTCAATCGGATCGATGGCGTCACGCCACTCCGGCACCCGCTTGTTAAGGTAGTTAACCAGCGGCAGCGGTTCGCCAAAGTTAACGTAGCCCTGGCCGAGGTTACGCAGCTTACGCAAGCCGTGCACCATCTGCATGAAGCCTTCTTTCTCTTTCGCCGCGCCGCGTAGCTCTTTGGCGTAAGTCCCGACTTCCATCACGTGCTCATAACCGATGTAAATCGGCACCAGGGTAATCGGGCGATTACCGCCGCGCAGCATCGCCTGCAGGGTCATCGCTAAGGTCCCGGTTTTCGGATCGAGCAGACGACCAGTGCGGGAACGACCGCCTTCAACAAAGTATTCCACCGAATAGCCGCGGGTGAACAACTCGCCGAGATACTCACGGAACACCGTGGCATACAGCTTGTTGCCTTTAAAGGTACGACGAATAAAGAACGCGCCCAGACGACGGAAGATCGGTCCGGCTGGCCAGAAGTTGAGGTTGATACCGGCGGCAATGTGCGGCGGCACCAGTCCCTGATGATAGAGCACGTAAGAGAGCAGCAGGTAATCCATGTGGCTGCGATGGCACGGCACGTAGACGATTTCATGTCCATCCTGCGCCAGCTGACGCACTTTTTCGCCGCCGTTAACGTTGATGCCCTGATAGAGACGGCTCCAGAGCCAGCCCATCACGCGATCCGTCACGCGGATCGCTTCATAGGAGAAGTTCGCCGCAATCTCTTCCATCATCTCAACCGCATTCTGCTGCGCTTTTTCATGGGAGATTTTTTTGCTGCGGGCTTCATCTTCGACGGCTTTTTCAATCGCTTTGGACTGCAACAGGCGATTAAACAGATCCTGACGTGCCGGTAAACGCGGGCCAACCGCCGCCAGACGCTGACGGGCAAAGTGAATGCGCGCCACCCGGGCCAGTTTCTGGGCGATCGATTTGTCGGTGCCGTGCTCGGTCGCCATGCGGCGCAGCGAAACGGTCGGCGAGAAACGGACAAAACTGTCGCGTCCGTGCCAGATCACCGCAAAGAACTTTTGCACGCCGTTCAGTACCCGCAGGTGCGGTGCATCTTCGCCCTGAACCTCACGGCCTGGCGCACGACCAAACATCACCGTCACCGGCAGCATCTGGATATCCAGTTTGGGGTTATTGCGATGCAGGTCGAGATAATCGTGAAAAATCTTCACCGATTCGACGCTGGGCACAAAATAGGGGAAGACGCGCGGGCCATCGTGGATAAAAACGTGGCGCGGCAGCAGTGAACCATCAATCTCCAGCGGAGAGAGCGGGTCGGGCAGATGATGCCGCAGGCACTGCGCACGTAAAGTCAGTAAGTCGGCCTTCGAATCGTAAGGCAGAACGTACATAATGGGCCGGGTCGGGTCCAGACCATGTTCAGAAACGGGATCGGCCGGAATGGCCTTACTCTTTACCAAAAACGACAGTGGTAAATTCAGTAATTTGTAATAAAGTTTACGCCAACCTGACATAGACAACATGAAGCCTCTTGTTAGCAAAGCGCCGCAAGCATACCAGAAAGCGCAGCGAAGATCTGTGGTGGTGCCAATTGCACGCAGCCCAGACATTGACGTCAATCCGATGAAAGGGTTCCACCAATATGGCAAATAATGCCACCGGTCTTGTAAGAATTGTGAAAGCCGCAGGTTACTCATGGCAGGGCCTGCGTGCCGCCTGGCAGCATGAAGCGGCTTTTCGGCAGGAAGCGCTGGCCGCGCTGGTCGCCATTATTGTGGCCTGCTGGCTGGATGTCGATATCGTCTCGCGCATCCTGATGATCGGCGCTGTGGTGCTGGTAGTCATCGTTGAAATCCTCAATAGCGCCATCGAGGCGGTTGTGGATCGTATCGGTCAGGAGCGCCATCCGTTAGCCGGTCGGGCAAAAGATATGGGCTCGGCAGCGGTGCTGATCAGTATCTTACTGGCACTGTTTGTCTGGATCGCGCTGCTCTGGACACATTTGCGATAACCCTTCCACAACGCGCCATCTGGCGCGTTTTTGCCTGAGAATCGGTTTCCATTTCGCCAATACCTGTATATACTCACAGCGACTGTATAAACAACCAGGGGGCGGGATGAAAGCATTAACCAGCAGGCAGCAGCAGGTCTATGACCTGATTCGCGACCATATTACTCAAACGGGCATGCCGCCTACGCGTGCAGAAATTGCCGCGCAGCTGGGTTTCCGCTCGCCGAATGCGGCAGAAGAGCATCTTAAAGCGCTGGCACGTAAAGGGGTGATTGAGATTGTCTCTGGCGCCTCGCGCGGTATCCGTCTGTTAATGGAAGAAGAGGCCTCTGAAGGTCTGCCGTTAATTGGCCGGGTCGCTGCCGGTGAGCCGATCATGGCGCAGGAACATATCGAAACTCATTACAAAGTCGATCCGGGCCTGTTCAAACCCTCTGCCGACTTCCTGCTGCGCGTCAGCGGAATGTCGATGAAAGATATCGGGATTATGGATGGCGACCTGCTCGCGGTGCATAAAACCCAGGATGTCCGTAACGGCCAGGTTGTCGTGGCCCGCATTGATGATGAAGTGACGGTGAAACGCTGGAAAAAGCAGGGCGCTATCGTGCATCTCCTGCCGGAAAACAGCGACTTTGATCCGATCGTCGTCGATACGCGCGCGCAGTCACTGACCGTTGAAGGTCTGGCGGTGGGTGTGGTTCGCAACGGCGAGTGGCTCTGAGCCTGATATAACCGCGCATTCGTAGCGTCTGATGCTATTCTGTCGGCCCTAATTTTGTCGCTGCAGCTCCCCTCTCTGCAGCGCTGAGCACGGAACTGCGAATGCGTTTTTTAACGGCTACCGACAAAAAACTCTGGCGGCTCGCGCTGCCGATGATCCTTTCTAACATCACCGTACCCTTACTGGGTGTGGTCGATACCGCTGTCATTGGTCATCTCGACAGCCCGGTCTATCTTGGCGGGGTGGCGGTCGGGACGACAGTCACCAGTTTCCTCTTCATGCTGTTGCTGTTCCTGCGAATGAGTACCACTGGCCTGACGGCGCAGGCATTCGGCGCGGGCGATAAAACGGCACTGGCACGCGCGCTGACCCAGCCTTTAATCATTGCGCTGCTGGCTGGCGTGCTGTTCATCTGTCTGCGTACCCCCATCACCCGCCTGGCGACCTCTCTGATTGGCGGCGATCCCAAGGTTCTGCAACAGGCGACGCTGTTTATTCAGATCCGCTGGCTGAGTGCGCCTGCCACGCTGGCAAACCTGGTGATCCTTGGCTGGCTGCTCGGTGTGCAGTATGCGCGGGCACCGGTCATCCTGCTGGTGGTCGGTAATCTGGTCAATATTGTGCTCGATCTGTGGCTGGTGATGGGGCTGCACTGGGGCGTGGCGGGAGCGGCAACCGCGACCGCACTGGCAGAGTACATCACGCTGGCCGTCGGTGCGGTAATGGTCTGGCGGGTGTTGAAACTGCGCGGCATCACTACGGCAATACTGAAGCAGAGCTGGCGCGGTGATATTCAGCGCCTGCTGCGGCTTAATCGCGACATCATGCTGCGTTCGTTACTGCTGCAGCTCTGTTTTGCCTCACTGACCGTACTGGGCGCGCGCATCGGTCCGCAGGTGGTGGCAGTCAACGCGGTGCTGTTGATGTTTATCACCTTTACCGCCTACGCGCTTGACGGTTTCGCCTATGCGGTGGAAGCCTTTGCCGGCGAAGCACACGGCGCAAAAGATGGCAGCAAATTGCTGCGCGTCTGGCATGCCGCCTGCCGCCAGGCGGTGGTAGTGGCAATCGGTTTTTCGCTGCTCTATGCACTCTGCGGCCCGCACATCGTTGCGCTGCTGACCTCCCTTGAACCGCTGCAACAGGCCGCCGATCGCTATCTGATATGGCAGGTTATTCTGCCGCTGATTGGCGTCTGGTGTTATCTGCTGGATGGCATGTTTATTGGCGCGACCCGTGGCCGGGAGATGCGTAACAGCATGATGATGGCGGCACTCGGCTACTTCCTGACGCTGCTCAGCGTCCCGATACTGGGCAACCACGGATTGTGGCTGGCGGTAACGGTTTTCCTGGCGCTGCGCGGCGTGTCGCTGTGGCTGATCTGGCGTAAACACTGGCAGCAGAACAGCTGGTTCGACGCCTGATAGCGGGCGGCTTTAGCCGGTTCGCTACAGATTATTCTGTATTATTCCGGCAACTCTAAAGTCTTCTACTACAATTAACCGTAAGCAGCGCAGTAAACCAGCGCTTTATATCGTCATTTTGTTTTCTTTCAAGATAAATGATGCAACCAAAGGATGACATAGAGGTCTGCCATGAATAAAGATCAAGCGAGCGGCAACTGGAAGCAGTTTAAAGGCAACGTGAAAGAGAAATGGGGCAAGCTGACCGACGATGACATGCAGGTTATTGAAGGCAAGCGCGATCAGCTGGTCGGAAAAATTCAGGAACGTTATGGCTATGCAAAAGAAGATGCAGAGCGCGAAGTAACGGACTGGGAAGGTCAGAACAAAGATTACCGTTGGTAATCACGCAGATTTACGGATAAAGCTCCTACCCGCCGGTACGGCTCATACCGGCAACCGCACAAGGATGTGCACATTACCCGCGTTTTCCCCGCTTTTTACCCTCACTCTGATGATCGTGCTCGCAACTTTCATGGTGCGTGCAGGCTTCCACTGCAACACAACTCTCACATAATCCATGTGCTTCAATCACGCTGTGACGCAGGGCAAATTGTGCCTCGCCAGCCAGTGTCGCGATGATCTTTTCGACGCCCTGTGCCTGTTTCTCAGTTACAGCGGCACAGCGGTCACATACCAGCATCACCGACGTGTGGGCCGGCGCATCGAAATGGTGACACATAACATAGCTATTATTGGACTCTACCCGGTGGATAAAGCCCTGTTCCAGCAGAAAATCGAGCGCCCGATAAACGGTGGGCGGCTTGGCCTGCGGTTCGCTGACCCGGAGTTGATCCAGCAGGTCATAGGCACTAATTGAACCTGGCTGCTCAGCCATTAATCGCAACACTTCCGCCCGTTGCGACGTCAGACGCACACCGCGCTGCAGGCACAGTTTTTCCGCCTGGGTCATTATTTGCTGTGACGTCATGTTTGACATGAAAGTTCTCCGCTGGATAAGTGATGTTATTTTATCACACAAAATTTAGCCGCGCAGAGGTTGGTTGCCGGGCGGATCAGCACGCCTTTTTGCGCGTAAAAACAGTAGCAAAGAGGAGTAGGGTATCGCGATGGCGCGTTATCGGGGATAAATCAGATCCACATGATGACGGCACGCAACGCGCCGTTTAGCGCTTTTGCTTTGCATCTCACGGAGTTAAGAAGTAATGTTCAGAAAGACTTAAGAAATGTCTGGTATTATTTTAATTTTTACCCTGTATTTTGAATAAAAATTATGACTTTCTGATTGGAAAACCTCCAATCCTTCGAATTAAGGCACTGTTTCCTTTGAATTCACAGCAATAACGCGTTAGCCAACGTTCACAATAGGGTTAACAAACTATTCAGTCGTTGAATGTTTCAACGGCAATTTCTCAGGTGATGGCAGGCAAATGGTGAAAAAATCCGCTCAACGCTCAGCGCTGGTGTACACCGCTGTATTGAATGCGCTTTTCCTTTCTTCTTCCGCCATGGCGGCGGGAACCTGGTATGATGCACGTAATGACGCCATGGGCGGTACCGGCGTCGCATCTTCTCTTTATGGCTCCGCGGTACTGGCCAACCCGGCTTTAATGACGCGAGCCAAACCCGATGATAGCGTCAGTATTATTTTCCCTTCAGCCGGTATTCAGGTTACCGATAAAGATCACCTGATCGACAAAGTGGATGACATCACCGATACCGTTGATCGTTACCGCGATGTGATCGGCAACCTGACCTTTGCCGATTATCTGCGTGGCTATCCTGAAGTGCGCGCCGCCTCAGGCGACGTCGCCAACAAGTTAAACGATCTGCGCGGCAACAAAGCAGACGGCAGTGCCGGGGTGGCGCTGGCGGTCACTGTTCCCAATGAGACGCTGCCTTTTGCCTTTATTACCAAAGCCTATGGCTCGGCACACGTGCGTGCCAACGTCGTCCAGAGCGATATCGATTATCTGCGCGGCGTGGCTAACGGCACGGTGCTCCCACGTCCGGGCGACCAGAACAACCTGCGTTCCAGCGCCAACGGTTTAGCGGCGCTGGTCACCGATTACGGTGTTGCGGTGGCGCATGAATTTACCATTGCCGGTCAGCCGGTGTCGGTGGGCGTCACGCCGAAGTTGCAGAAAACCTGGCTCTATAACTACACCGCCAGCATCTACAACTACGACAAAAGTGACATCAACAATAGCCAGTATCGCAGCTCGGACACCGGCTTTAACGTCGATGCCGGCCTGGCAACCACCTTTGCTGAAAACTGGACGCTGGGTATCACCGGACAAAACCTGGTTTCCCGCGATCTGCAGACCAAAGAGGTTAACGGCTTCCGCGATACTTACCAGATCCGTCCGCTGGTCACTACCGGTCTGGCCTGGGATAAAGGGCCGTTTACCGTTACCGGTGATGTTGACCTGACCGAAACCAAACGTTTTAAAACTCAGGATAACAGCCAGTATGCCGCGGTCGGTGCGGAATATCGGGTGCTCGACTGGTTACAGTTACGGGCCGGTTATCGCGCCGATATGCGTTCAAATGATGAGAACGTCGCGACCGCTGGTTTTGGCCTGTCACCGTTTAACAAGGCGGTCCATCTGGACCTGGCTGGCTCGGTGGGCGCTAACAATACCTGGGGCGCGATGATGCAGCTCGGCTTCAATTTCTGATCCTCTTTTAGCTGCGGTTCCGGGGCGGGCGATGCACTATCGCCCGCCCTTGTGTTATCCTTGCACAGAATTCCATCACTCTTAGATACCGGATTGCCTGCGCTTCATGGATACATTTTCTTCGCAACGTTTCTCGATTGCCCCGATGCTCGACTGGACCGATCGCCACTGCCGCTATTTTCATCGCCAGCTTACCGGCGATACGCTGCTCTATACCGAAATGGTCACCACCGGCGCGATCATTCATGGTAAAGGCGATTACCTGGCCTACAGCGAGGATGAACATCCGGTTGCTTTGCAGCTCGGTGGCAGCGATCCCGCCGCGCTGGCGCACTGCGCGAAGCTGGCTGAACAGCGCGGCTATGATGAAGTGAATCTCAACGTCGGCTGTCCCTCTGACCGGGTACAGAATGGCCGCTTCGGCGCCTGCCTGATGGCGGAAGCCGATCTGGTGGCTGACGCCATCAAGGCGATGCGCGATGTGGTATCGATTCCGGTGACGGTGAAAACGCGTATCGGGATTGATGAGCAGGATAGCTATGCGTTCCTGACCGATTTTGTCGGCACGGTAGCCGAACGCGGCGGATGCGAAACTTTTATCATCCATGCGCGTAAAGCCTGGCTGTCGGGCCTGAGCCCGAAAGAGAACCGCGAAATTCCGCCGCTGGATTATCCACGCGTCTATCAGCTGAAACGGGATTTTCCGCACCTGACGCTGGCAATTAACGGCGGCGTGAAAACGCTGGAAGAAGCGCAGACTCACCTGCAGCATCTGGATGGCGTAATGATGGGCCGCGAAGCCTATCAGAATCCCGGCATTCTGGCGCAGGTAGATCAGCAACTGTTTGGTCGCCAGCATCCGGCGGCCGATCCGGTGGCGGTGGTTCGCGCCATGTATCCTTACATTGAAGCTGAACTGGCGAAGGGCACTTACCTGGGCCATGTGACCCGTCATATGCTCGGTCTGTTCCAGGGGATTCCTGGCGCTCGCCAGTGGCGACGCTATCTCAGTGAAAATGCCCACAAACCGGGCGCGGATGTGCGCGTACTGGAAGCTGCGCTGGCGCTGGTCGCGGATAAAATCCCGCAGGAAGCCTGATCGATCTGCGTGAAAAGAGACCAGCCCGGTGGGCTGGTTTTTTTTTCGCCGAAATTTGGTTTTTTTGACGAATAATGGGTCTGTTGTTTGGGCTGTAGTCCGATAAAACAATCACTTACAGGTTGGCACGTTTCTTGTAATGATCGTTACAACGAGTCTCAATAAGGAGCGCTAACGTGGAAATTTTATTTGTATTGGGGTTTTTCCTGATGCTGTTGGTCACCGGTGTGTCACTGCTCGGCGTGCTGGCTGCGCTGGTTGTCGCTACCCTGGTAATGTTCGTCGGCGGACTGTTTGCACTTGTTATCAAAGTGTTGCCGTGGCTGGTGCTGGCGGTGGCCGCTGTCTGGCTGCATCGCGCTTTTTTCGGCGATCGCAATACGCGCGAATGGCGTAAACTCAAACGTAAGATCAACAGCTTAGACAGAACAGGCTGGCGATAAATGCGGAGATGATCACAGAGTGAGGCTTTGCTTAGACGTTATCTGCAATTAAACATATTTTTTACTTATGTTTTCTGGCAGGATAGTCGCCGTTGAGTCAAAACGTATTTATCGCCGCTGTCCCTACACCAGCGCGAACGAAAATAAAAAATAGAAAAGGGCTTCCTGCGGGAAGCCCTTTTTGTTTATTACGCTTTGCTGCCGATCAGGGGATCAACAGGCTCGACCCCTGGGTGGCGCGGCTTTCCAGCATCTGATGCGCTTTACCCGCCTCCTTCAGGGCAAACTTCTGCTGTTCCGGCACCTCTACCTTGATCGCGCCGCTGGCCAGCAGTGAAAAGAGCTCGGCACTGGCGGTTTCCAGCTCCTGACGATTCGTGATGTAGCCAAACAGCGAAGGGCGGGTAACAAACAGCGAGCCTTTCTTGTTCAGAATGCCCAGATCGACGCCGGTCACCGGGCCGGAAGCGTTGCCAAAACTGACCATCAGACCGTGGCGGCGTAGCGAATCCAGCGACGCTTCCCAGGTATCTTTCCCGACCGAGTCATAGACGACGCCGACTTTTTTCCCCTGAGTGAGTTCGTTGACGCGCTGGGCAATGTTCTCTTCGCGATAGTTAATGGTGGCCCAGGCGCCGGCGTTTTTTGCCAGCGCCGCCTTTTCTGCCGAGCCGACGGTACCAATCAGGTGCGCACCCAGCGCTTTGGCCCACTGACAGGCGATCAGGCCAACACCGCCTGCGGCAGCGTGAAACAGAAAGGTTTCGTCCGCTTTGACTTTATAGGTCTGGCGCAGCAGATACTGAGTCGTCAGCCCTTTAAGGAAACTGGCCGCACCCTGCTCAAAATCGATCGCGTCCGGCAGATGCATCAGGCGATCTTCTGCCACGTTATGCACTTCACTGTAGGCGCCAAGCGCGGCCTGGCAATAGACGACCCGATCGCCCGGTTTAAACAGGGTGACGTCACGGCCCACTCGCGTCACCACGCCAGCCGCTTCGGTGCCAAGACCGGACGGGAAATCGCTGACCGGATAGAGCCCGCTACGCAGATAGGTATCGATGTAGTTAATGCCGATGGCGCGATTTTCTACCTGAACTTCATTTCCGGCAGGGTCGGCAAGTTCAAAATCAGCCCACTGCAGAACTTCCGGACCGCCGTGCGCGTTGAACTGAATACGCTTTGCCATGCTTACTCCTGTGATTGTTTCATCATGAGGGTGAGGCGCGCACCCCAACTGAGGTATACTTGCGCGTCCCCACAGAAGATCGGTAATGCATTCACTATGGCAGGAAATAAACCCACCAACAAATCGAACGAAACGCAGGATCGCCAGCTGGAAGGCGTGAAAATGCCCCCACATTCGCTGGAAGCGGAGCAATCGGTGCTCGGTGGGTTAATGCTGGATAATGAGCGCTGGGATAACGTCTCCGAGCGCGTGGTCGCCAGTGATTTCTTCAACCGTTCGCACCGGCTGATTTTTTCCGAGATGCAGCGGCTGCTGGAAAACAGCAAGCCCATCGACCTGATCACGCTTTCTGAGTCGCTGGAAACGCGCGGCGAGCTGGAGATGGCTGGCGGCTTTGCCTACCTTGCTGAACTGGCGAAAAACACCCCCAGCGCAGCGAACATCGGCGCTTATGCCGATATCGTGCGTGAACGCGCTGTCGTCCGTGAGATGATTTCGGTTGCCAACCAGATCGCTGATGCGGGCTACGATCCGCAGGGCCGCAACAGCGAAGAGCTGCTGGACTTCGCCGAATCGAACGTCTTTAAAATTGCTGAAGCGCGCGCTAATAAGGATGTCGGCCCGAAAAACATCGAGCAGATCCTGGAGGCGACCGTTTCCCGAATCGAATCGCTTTATCAGACGCCGCACGATGGCGTCACCGGCGTCGATACCGGTTATCAGGATCTGAACAAGAAAACCGCCGGTCTGCAGCGCTCTGATCTGATTATCGTCGCGGCGCGTCCCTCAATGGGTAAAACCACCTTCGCGATGAACCTGTGCGAAAACGCCGCCATGCTGCAGGATAAACCGGTGCTGATATTCAGCCTCGAAATGCCCAGCGAACAGATCATGATGCGTATGCTGGCCTCATTGTCGCGGGTGGATCAGACCCGTATTCGTACCGGCCAGCTGGATGATGAGGACTGGGCGCGAATCTCCGGCACCATGGGCATCCTGCTGGAAAAGAAGAACATGTTCATTGATGACTCTTCTGGCCTGACGCCGACCGAAGTGCGCTCGCGTGCCCGCCGCATCTACCGTGAAAACGGGGGATTAAGCATGATCATGATCGACTACCTGCAGCTGATGCGCGTGCCTTCCCTGTCGGACAACCGTACGCTGGAGATCGCCGAGATTTCGCGCTCGCTGAAAGCGCTGGCCAAAGAGCTGAACGTGCCGGTCGTTGCGCTGTCGCAGCTGAACCGCTCACTGGAGCAGCGTGCCGATAAGCGGCCGGTTAACTCGGATCTGCGTGAATCCGGCTCGATCGAGCAGGATGCGGATCTGATCATGTTTATCTATCGCGATGAGGTCTACCACGAAAACAGCGATCTTAAAGGGATCGCCGAGATCATCCTCGGTAAACAGCGTAACGGTCCCATCGGCACGGTGCGTCTGACCTTTAACGGACAGTGGTCGCGTTTCGATAACTACGCTGGCCCGCAATACGACGACGAATAATCCCATCTTTGTGCTGTCATGCACGATCTGTGCATGACAGCCCCCATCATCAGAAAATAGTGTTGGACAACCCCGCCGATTATCGGGTTATCTGTAACAAAGCGATGCCTATAACGCTGTGGAAACGGAATGACTCACGTAGACGATTACGATCTTAAAATCCTGACTTTATTACAATCTAACGGCCGACTGACCAATCAGGAATTAAGCGATTTGGTCGGCCTGTCGGCGTCACAATGCTCACGCCGCCGGATCAATCTCGAACAGGCCAATCTGATTCTTGGCTATCATGCCCGGCTGTCGCCGGATGCGATTGGACTGGGAATGGTCGGGTTAATTGAGGTGCGCCTGATTAATCACACTGCCGAATATGTCGACAGTTTTCATCGGATGGTGGAGCAGGAAGAGGCGATTGTTGATGCCTACAAAACCACCGGCGATGCCGATTATCTGTTGAAAGTGGCCGTGGCCGATCTCAACTCACTCAGCGCATTAATCAGCCAGCTGGTGGCGGGACATCAAAGCGTTTCCCACGTTAAAACCTCGGTGGTGCTGGGACGGCTGAAAGAGAACGGGCTAATGATGACGCCTGAGCACAAGACGCGCTAAAAAGGTGCGTGTTGTGCGGTTTTGGTGCAAACTTGCGGCAAATAATGCAAAGAACGCGCACCAGAACAGATATTTGTGCATGAGTTGACGGTTTCACCGTAGATTTTTGCATCAAACCCTGCAATAAAGCGCCTTAGATATCAATGGGATAATCGCTGGCACCCTGCCGGTGGCCGCTTCATGCCACCGGTATGGTGCGTTTTTTGCATCTGACCCGCATCATTTGCATTGAGATAACCCCATGGATAACGTTGCAGAACCTTCCCGCATTCCCCATTCCCGCATTGAAGATGCGCTGGCGATTGTGCTTGGCACGCTGATGGTCTCGTTTGGCGTCATTATGCTGAAACAGGCCGGCGCGCTGACCGGCAGTACCGCAGGCATCGCCTTCCTGATCAGCTATTTGTCGCCGCTATCTTTTGGCAGCGCCTTCTTTCTGATTAATATTCCGTTCTACTGGCTGGCGGTAAAACGCATGGGCTGGGAATTTACCCTGAAAACCTTTTGTGCCGTCGGGCTGGTGTCACTGTTTACCCACCTGCATCCGCTGTTTGTCCATTTTTCCGCCCTCGATCCGTTCTATGCGACATTGTTCGGTAACGTCATCATGGGAATCGGGTTTATAGTGTTGTTTCGTCATAAAGCCAGCCTGGGCGGCATCAACATTCTGGCGCTGTGGCTACAGGATCGCTTTGGCATTCGTGCCGGTAAGCTGCAAATGGCGGTGGATACCTGCGTGGTGCTGGCATCACTGTTTGTGGTGAGCGTGCCGATTCTGCTCGCCTCAATTGGCGGCGCGGTTATCCTGAACCTGATTATCGCAATGAACCACCGTCCAGGACGTTACCTGGTTTAATGACACTCTGTTACCCGAAGACCACTCATGGAGACCTACACCGTGTTTCAAAACGTTGATGCCTATGCTGGCGACCCGATTCTGTCGTTGATGGAAGCCTTTAAACAAGACCCACGCGAACACAAAGTGAACCTCAGTATCGGGCTTTATTATGACGAGCAGAACATCATCCCGCAGCTGAAAGCGGTGGCTGCCGCTGAGCAGCAGATGCACGCTGAGCCTCAGCAGGCGTCGCTCTATCTGCCGATGGAAGGGCTGAACAGCTATCGCAGCGCGATTGCGCCGTTACTGTTTGGTGCCGACCATCCGATGCTGCAGGCGGGACGCATCGCCTCGATTCAGACGCTGGGCGGTTCTGGCGCGCTGAAAGTCGGTGCGGATTTCCTGAAGCGCTATTTCCCGCAGTCTGCGGTCTGGGTCAGCGATCCGACCTGGGAAAACCACGTCGCGATTTTTAACGGTGCCGGTTTCGAGGTCAATACCTATCCGTGGTATGACGCGGAGACCCACGGCGTGCGGTTTGACGCTTTCATCAGCGCGCTGAAAGCACTGCCCGCGCAGAGCATCGTCTTGCTGCATCCGTGCTGCCATAACCCAACCGGTGCCGATCTGACTGATGCGCAGTGGGATCAGACCGTTGAGGTGCTGAAGGCACAGCAGCTGATTCCGTTCCTCGACATCGCCTACCAGGGCTTCGGTGCGGGTATGGAGCAGGATGCGTATGCCCTGCGCGCGGTAGCGGCAGCGGGACTGCCTGCGCTGGTCAGCAACTCCTTCTCCAAAATCTTCTCTCTTTACGGCGAACGCGTTGGCGGACTGTCGATCGTCTGCGACAGCGCCGAAGAGTCGGCTCGGGTGCTGGGCCAGCTGAAAGCCACCGTACGCCGCAACTACTCCAGCCCACCGAATTTCGGTGCGCAGGTGGTGGCGCGGGTGCTGAACGATGAGGCCCTGAAAGCGAACTGGCTGGCGGAAGTGGAAGCGATGCGCCTGCGCATTCTGGCCATGCGTCAGTCGCTGGTAGAGGTGCTGAGCACCGCGCTGCCGGGTAAAAACTTTGACTACCTGCTGAAGCAGCGCGGCATGTTCAGCTATACCGGCCTGAGCGCGCAGCAGGTTGATCGCCTGCGCAATGAGTTCGGCATCTATCTGGTCGGCAGCGGCCGGATGTGTGTTGCCGGCCTGAACAGCAAAAATGTGCATCAGGTGGCGGAAGCCTTTGCCGCGGTGATGTAACAACCGATCCGTTCTGCAAAAAAACGCCGACCCTGTCCGTAATGCTGGTCAGTGAAGGTGAGATTTGTATAGGCTGTCACGGTCAAACGTGGCAGCTTTTTTTTGGGCGAGCGAGCCACAGTGCGGGCCTGAGCGCCTCTGCTCTCGTGCCCTTTAAAACGGCACGCACTGAAGTTTCAGAGCAGGCTGGGGCCGATCAGGGGCAGGCAATCCGCAGCGCTGAACATTAGCCAGGAGAGCCAGCAGGACGCGGGCGAAAGGCGGGGCGGCACAGGATCTGCCATCCCCGGCGGTGCGTCAGGCAGAGGAATGACGTGAAGGCACCGCGCAGCGGCGCGAGGACCGCCAGCCACGGAGCGGCACCAGACTGCATCACCAGTGGCTCAACTGACGAGCACTACCACTCTTTCCGGCGGTTTTTTTATTTGTCCTCAGGGTTTACCTTTTGCCGACATGCTGCACACTTAAACGGGGTCATCGTTTCAGGAAAAATTATGTGGCATCAACAAATTCTGACGCTTAGCGCGAAACCACGCGGATTTCATCTGGTCACCGATGAGATCGTCGATGCGCTTTCCGCACTGCGTAACATCAACACCGGCCTGTTGCATCTGCTGTTGCAGCACACCTCGGCGTCGTTAACCTTAAACGAGAATTGCGACCCGACGGTGCGCAGCGATATGGAGCAGCACTTCATGCGGCACGTGCCGGAAGATGCGCCTTATCAGCACGACTACGAAGGACGTGACGATATGCCCGCGCACATTAAGTCGTCGACCTTAGGGGTATCATTACTGTTACCGGTTCAGCGCGGACGTCTGGTGCTCGGCACCTGGCAGGGTATCTGGCTGGGCGAACACCGCATTGATGGCGGTGCGCGGCGGATTGTCGCCACTTTACAAGGGGAATCTAATGACTAATTCAGATTTACTGACCTATTGCATGAGCAAGCCGGGCGCGGAACAGAGCGTCCACAGTGACTGGAAAGCGACTCAGATTAAAAGCAACGGCGTGTTGTTTGCGATGGTGCATGAGGTCAAAGGGCGGCCCGCGGTCTCGCTGAAATCGACGCCGGCGCTGGCGGAACTGCTGCGCGAAGAGCATAACGATATTTTTCCCAGCGAACATCTCAACAAATCACACTGGAGCACCCTGTTTCTGGATGGCTCGCTGAAAGATTCGCAGATCTATTATCTGGTTGATGCCTCCTTTGATCAGGTTGCGACTGCCAAATAAGCGGCAATAAAAAGCCCTCTTCCGTCAGGAAGAGGGCGATCGGGTATCGCGTTTACGCGGCAGGCTGATTACGTAAGGTATTAATATCGATAACGAAGCGATATTTCACATCACTCTTCAGCATACGCTCGTAGGCTTCATTGATCTGATCCATGGCGATCAGTTCAATGTCAGAGGTGATGCCGTGCTGACCACAGAAATCGAGCATCTCCTGCGTTTCCGCGATGCCGCCAATCAGTGAACCGGCGATGCTGCGACGCTTAAAGATCAGGTTAAACACCTGCGGGGCCGGGTGATCGTGCTCCGGTGCGCCAACCAGCGTCATGTTGCCATCGCGCTTCAGCAGAGTGATGAACGGGTTAAGATCGTGCTGTGCCGCCACGGTATTCAGAATGAAGTCGAAGCTGTTAGCGTGCTGCGCCATCTGATCCGGATCTTTCGAAATCACCACTTCATCGGCACCCAGACGTTTACCATCCTCAATTTTAGATGGCGAAGTGGTGAACAGCACCACATGCGCGCCCATTGCATGGGCAATTTTGACGCCCATATGACCGAGACCGCCCAGCCCCACGATACCCACTTTTTTGCCGGGACCGACATTCCAGTGACGCAGCGGAGAGTAAGTAGTGATACCGGCACACAGCAGCGGAGCAACGCCAGCCAGCTCCAGATTTTCAGGAATGCGCAGCACGAAGCTCTCATCGACGACCATCGCGGTTGAGTAGCCGCCGTAGGTAATCGCGCCGGTTTCGCGATCTTCACCGTTATAGGTGCCGACAAAGCCGTTTTCGCAATACTGCTCTAAACCTTCCTGACAGCTCGGACAGCTGCGGCAGGAGTCGACCATGCAGCCGACGCCGACCAGGTCGCCGACTTTGTATTTCTGGGTCTGCGGACCCACGGCGGTGACGCGGCCGACGATTTCATGGCCAGGCACCACCGGGAAAATGGTGTTCTTCCACTCATTACGTGCCTGATGCAGGTCTGAGTGGCAGACGCCACAGAACAGGACCTCAAGCTGTACGTCATGAGCGCGAAGCTCACGCGGCTGATAATCGAACGGTGCCAGTTTGGATTTTGCATCCTGAGCAGCATACGCATGCGTAATATTCATGGTGTCTCCAGTTTCGATGTGTCGTGAGTGTTTTTCGTTGAAGCGCGGCAGCGAACGGCTGCGGCGAAAACAGGGCGACGCGCAGGGCGTGCCAAAGAGGAACCGATTAAGGATAGTCAGCGTAGCGGAAAGCGTATATGCCTATAGGTGTCTGAATCTTGCCTGATCCTGCATTTCTCTGGCTGAATGAGCAGCAGAAAAAAAAGGCCCGCACGCGGCGGGCCTGAGGTTTATTTGTTCAGCAACGGTTTGAGGAAGCGTGCGGTATGTGATTTTTCACACTCCGCCACCGTTTCTGGCGTACCGGCAACCAGAATCTCGCCGCCGCCGCTGCCGCCTTCCGGACCGAGATCGACAATCCAGTCGGCGGTCTTGATCACGTCAAGGTTGTGCTCAATCACCACGATGGTATTGCCCTGGTCGCGCAACTGATGCAGCACTTCCAGCAGTTGCTGGATATCGGCAAAGTGCAGACCGGTGGTTGGCTCATCCAGGATATAAAGCGTCTGGCCGGTACCGCGCTTCGACAGCTCACGCGCCAGCTTAACGCGCTGTGCTTCACCACCGGAAAGGGTCGTCGCTGACTGGCCAAGGCGGATGTAAGAGAGACCGACATCGATCAGCGTCTGCAACTTACGCGCCAGCGCCGGCACCACATCAAAGAACTCACGCGCTTCTTCAATGGTCATCTCCAGCACTTCGTGGATGCTCTTGCCTTTGTACTTCACTTCCAGCGTTTCGCGGTTATAGCGTTTGCCTTTGCACTGATCGCACGGCACATAAATGTCCGGCAAAAAGTGCATTTCGACTTTCAGCACGCCATCGCCCTGACAGGCTTCACAGCGTCCGCCGCGCACGTTGAAACTGAAGCGGCCCGGATTGTAGCCGCGCGAGCGCGCTTCCGGCACGCCAGCAAACAGTTCACGCACCGGCGTGAAAATGCCGGTGTAGGTGGCCGGGTTGGAGCGCGGTGTACGGCCAATCGGGCTCTGGTCGATGTCGATGACCTTATCGAAATGCTCCAGGCCGGTCACTTCACGATAGGCCGCTGGCTCGGCGATGGTTGCGCCGTTCAGCGCCCGCTGGGCAATCGGGAACAGGGTATCGTTGATCAGCGTCGATTTACCTGAACCGGAGACGCCGGTGATGCAGGTAAACAGACCCACCGGCAGCGTCAGCGTCACATCCTTGAGGTTGTTACCGCGTGCGCCGGTTACCTTCAGCACTTTGGCCGGATCGCCTTTCACGCGCTGCGGCGGAACGGCGATTTCACGCTTGCCGCTGAGGAACTGACCGGTCAGCGACGCTTCCTGCGCCATGATCTCATCCACGGTGCCTTCGGCGACCACCTGGCCGCCATGCACGCCGGCGCCGGGGCCGATATCGATCACATGGTCAGCCGCGCGAATCGCATCTTCATCATGCTCAACCACGATTACCGTGTTACCAAGATCGCGCAGGTGAATCAGCGTACCGAGCAACCGCTCGTTATCGCGCTGATGCAGACCGATAGAGGGCTCATCCAGCACGTACATGACACCCACCAGACCGGCACCGATCTGGCTGGCCAGACGGATACGCTGTGCTTCACCGCCGGAAAGGGTTTCCGCCGAACGGGACATCGACAGGTAGTTCAGGCCGACATTCACCAGGAAGCTCAGGCGATCGCTGATCTCTTTCAGCACTTTTTCGGCAATTTGCGCCCGCTGACCACTGAGCTTCAGGTTTTCAAAGAACGACATCGCGTGGCCGATACTCATCTCAGAGATGGTCGGCAGCGTGGTGTTCTCTACGAAGACGTGACGCGCTTCACGACGCAGACGCGTTCCTTCGCAGGTGGCACAGGCACGGTTGCTGATAAATTTCGCCAGCTCTTCGCGCACCGCTGATGACTCGGTCTCTTTGTAACGGCGCTCCATATTGTTCAGCACGCCTTCGAACGGATGGCGACGCACAGAGGTGTCACCGCGATCGTTGATGTACTTAAACTCAATGCTCTCTTTACCCGAACCGTACAGAATGACTTTCTGAACGTTATCCGGCAGGCTGCCAAACGAGGCTTCAATATCGAAATCGAGATGTTCCGCCAGTGAGCGCAGCATCTGGAAATAGTAGAAGTTACGGCGATCCCAGCCGCGGATCGCGCCGCCCGCCAGCGAGAGTTCCGGGTTCTGCACCACCCGGTCCGGGTCAAAATATTGCTGCACGCCCAGCCCGTCACAGGTCGGGCAGGCGCCCGCCGGGTTGTTAAACGAGAACAGGCGCGGTTCCAGCTCACTCATGCTGTAGCCACAAATCGGGCAGGCAAAGTTGGCAGAGAACAGCAGCTCTTCGGCCGCACTGTCATCCATATCCGCCACGATCGCCGTGCCGCCGGAGAGATCCAGTGTGGTTTCGAACGACTCGGCCAGACGAGTGGCGAGATCGGCGCGCACCTTAAAGCGATCGATGACCACCTCAATGGTGTGCTTCTTCTGCAGCTCAAGCTTCGGCGGATCGGAGAGATCGCACACTTCCCCGTCGATACGCGCCCGGATGTAGCCCTGCGACGCCAGATTCTCCAGCGTTTTGGTGTGCTCGCCTTTACGGTCTTTCACCACCGGTGCCAGCAGCATTAAGCGGCGGCCTTCCGGCTGGGAGAGCACCTGATCGACCATCTGGCTGACGGTCTGCGCCGCCAGCGGCACATCGTGATCCGGGCAGCGTGGCTCACCGACGCGGGCAAACAGCAGGCGCAGGTAGTCGTGGATCTCGGTGATGGTTCCCACCGTTGATCGCGGGTTATGTGAGGTTGATTTCTGCTCAATGGAGATGGCGGGCGACAAACCTTCGATATGATCGACGTCCGGTTTCTCCATCAGCGAAAGAAACTGGCGCGCATACGCAGAGAGCGACTCCACATAGCGGCGCTGACCTTCCGCATACAGCGTATCAAACGCCAGTGAGGATTTACCGGAGCCCGAAAGGCCGGTTACCACAATGAGTTTGTCGCGTGGGATGGTCAGGTTGATGTTTTTCAAATTATGGGTGCGGGCACCACGAACTTCGATCTTATCCATTCACCTTTCCCGGATTAGCAGCACTCACCGCGCCTTGCCGACACGGCCAGAATAAACGTGTCATTATGGCACAAAAAATAGACTGAATAAATATCCAGTACTCTTTGCCTTTTGGCGCTGGAGGATTAAAACTGGAACCCCGCTCTAAAGTGGGAAACAGACAGCAGGACGTGTTAGAATTGGTAGATTAGACTCTATGCATTAACTCATCGGGAGACAGCAACATGGCCAGTCGTGGCGTTAACAAAGTGATTCTTGTCGGGAATCTGGGTCAGGATCCGGAAGTACGTTATATGCCAAATGGTGGCGCTGTTGCCAACATTACGCTGGCTACGTCGGAAAGCTGGCGCGACAAGCAGACCGGTGAAAACAAAGAGATCACTGAATGGCACCGTGTGGTGTTGTTTGGCAAGCTGGCCGAAGTGGCGGGCGAGTATCTGCGTAAAGGTTCTCAGGTCTATATCGAAGGCCAGCTGCGTACCCGCAAATGGCAGGACCAGGGCGGCCAGGAACGTTACACCACGGAAGTGGTGGTCAACGTCGGCGGCACCATGCAGATGCTGGGCGGCCGTCAGCAGGGCGGTAACGCCGGTGCACCGGCAGGCGGCGCGCAGGGCGGCGGCAACAACAATGGCTGGGGTCAGCCACAGCAGCCGCAGGGCAGCAACAATCAGTTCAGCGGCGGCGCGCAGTCTCGTCCGCAGCAGCAGCCACAAAGCGCACCTGCCAGCAACAACAACGAACCGCCAATGGATTTTGACGACGATATTCCGTTCTGATCCCTGTCACCGTGTGACATCTGTTATAAACAGGCCCGGCATACCGGGCCTTTTTTATGTCCGTAACGGCTGAAACAGCAAATCCTGTCAGAACTCAGAACTCAGAACTCAGAACTCAGAACTCAGAACTCAGAGCCCAGAGCTCAGAACTCAGCCATTACAACTCAGACGTCTGACGACCATTCGGCCAGAATTGCGTCGCAGCTCAGCACGCGCGGCACATTGCCGGGTATCAGCAGCGATGACCACACCTCATTATGCTGGCCTATCAGCTGTTCGGCGCTCGCCCAGCGGCGGTCGGCGGTGGTATGCGCATCCGACGCCACGGTGATGCGATAGCCCGCACTGGCCCCGACTTTAATCGTGGTATCCAGGCAGTAGTCTGTGGCACAGCCGCACACCACAAATTCCTTCACCGCCAGCGTCTCAAGCAGTGCCGCCAGACCGGTTTGCCAGAAGCTATCGCAGGCGGTTTTAGTGATAAAGCAGGCGCCGGCAGGCTGCCGGATGTCGGGCAACAGCGCAAAGGCTTCGCTGCCTTCAGGCAGGCTCTCTTCTTCGGTGTGCTGAATAAACACCGTGACGTCGGCGCGTTCAGTCAGGCGGTTTATCTGCGCCACCCGGCCTGGCCGGTCAAAACGGGGCGTAGCGAACACGCCATTTTGCATATCGATAACCAATACCACTCGCTGTGCCATGCTTTATCCTGAGGAGTGAAAAAAACAGTGTTGCCTGGCGCAGGTCGGATAGCAATGTTTTGCATTTTATCGCCCATCAGAGGCATGCTAAACCACATATTGGTGAATTGAGGAGAGTGACGTGGAGGGCGTTCCGGCTATTTTTCCCTGCGAGAAAGATCGCGCGCAGTTTCAGCAGCTGTCGGAGTTACCCGGCGTGGAACTCTATCAGGCGCACATCTCCCGCTACGCCTTTGAACCGCATACCCATGAAGCCTTTGGGATCGGCACCATTGAAGCGGGCGCTCAGCGCTTTCGCTATCGCGGCACCCAATACACCGCGCCGAAAGATTCGCTGGTAATGATGAATCCGGACGAACTGCATACCGGTGAGTCGGCCTGTACCGAAGGCTGGCGTTATCAGATGATCTATATTCAGCCGCAGTTAATGGATGAGCTGACCGGCGACCGCGGCTGGTGGTTTAATGAGGCACTGCTGACCGATCCCCGCGTGGCGCAGCCGCTGTCACAGACCCTGGCGGCGCTGTGGCAGGCGGACTCGGTGCTGGCACGTCAGGGGTTGCTGTCGGAACTGCTGTCGCAGATGCGGCCACTGGCGCGGATGTCATCGCCGGGTCCGCGACAGGCGCAGCATCGCTTTGAACCGGTGCGCGACTATCTGCGGGCAAATCTGGCGGAGCCGGTACGGCTGGAGGAGCTGGCCGCGCTGGTATCGTTATCGCCCTGGCATTTCTTACGCGCTTTCCGCCAGCACTTTCATGTGACACCTCATCAGATGCTGATGGCATTCCGGCTGTATGACGCCAAGCTACGGCTGGCGCAGGGAGAGCGCGCGGCCAGCGTGGCGGCTGCGGTAGGACTCACCGATCAGGCACATCTGACCCGCGCGTTCGCCAACCGCTATGGCATTACCCCGGTGCGATATCAGAAACAGGTACAGCAGCCCTGAGAATCGCAATCTGCTACAAGCCTTTCCCGCCTCATTTCGTCACACTGCGCCAAAAAGTCATAAAGGAAAGAAATCATGCTCGCTGGCGTACTGTTTGCTGTTACCGCAGGTCTGATGTGGGGACTGATTTTTGTCGGTCCGTTGCTGGTGCCTGACTATCCCGGCGCATTGCAATCGGCTGGTCGCTATGTCGCCTTTGGCCTGATTGCGCTGCCGCTGGCCTGGCACGATCGCCACCGACTGCGGCAGCTGGCACCGGCGGCCTGGCGCGAGGCGGTAAAACTCTCGCTGGTGGGAAACCTTCTTTATTACGCCTTTCTCGCCAACGCGATCCAGCGTACCGGCGCGCCGGTCTCAACCATGATCATCGGGACGCTGCCGGTGGTGATCGCCGTCACCGCCAACCTCTGTTACGGCCATCTTGAAGGGCGGCTGCCGTGGCGGCGACTGTTTCCTGCTTTGATCATGATGGCGGCCGGGCTGCTGTGTGTGAATGCCGCAGAATTACGCAGCCAGGGCGCGACGCTGGATCTCAGCCGTTACCTCACTGGTATCGGGCTGGCGATGCTGGCGGTGGTGTGCTGGACCTGGTATCCGCTGCGTAACGCGCGCTGGCTGCGCACTCATCCTGAACTCCGACCCTCAACCTGGGCGACGGCGCAGGGGCTGGTCACGCTGCCGATGGCGTTAATTCTTTATGCGCTGGTCAGCCTTCAGCTCGCCTGGCAACAGCCCGCATTCGCGCTGCCGTTTGGGCCGCACCCTCAGGTGTTCATTCCCTTAATGCTGGCGATTGGCCTGCTCTGCTCCTGGCTGGGGACGCTGTGCTGGAATGCAGCCAGCCAGCGTTTGCCCACCGTCCTGATGGGGCCGCTGATCGTTTTTGAAATCCTCTTTGGCCTTTTATGGACTTTTCTCTGGCATCAAAGCTGGCCGCCGCTGCTCACGGTAACCGGAATTATTTTTCTGATGGCGGGCGTGCTGTGGGCGATGCGGATAAAACCGCAACCGCAGGTGGTGGCGGTGAAGACCTGATACGCACAGTGGCCTCCTTTTCCCGTTTCGCGCGGTCAGCGGTCCGCGCGGCTTTTTAAGATTAAGTCGCATCCCGATTCTGGCCCTTTTGCGCGCTTTTCCGGCGCGTAATCGATTTCATGCGCCAGCCTGACCTCGCGTTGTTCCCCTCATCCGGTTTCCCAGACGGCCAGGCCAGGCTAAAAAACAGTCTGCCAGCGAGCGAATCCGATCCTTTTGCCGGTTTAACGGCGTGACGGTGATGGAAAATCATCCATTAATCAGGCGAATTTCAGGCAATTCAGGACAATTATGCTTTTAACCCTGCGCTGTAATTGCTCTCTGGCCCTGATTAATGGGGGCTAAAAACCACCATTAACTTCATTCATTGATAAAAGAGTAAGAAAATTCCGCCGCTGCGTTTTTAATTAAAGGTTAATGTTTGGCACCATTGATGCGCAATGAAGTAAGAAAAAACTGCGATGCATTACGTTAGTGATAAGGAGCAATAAACTATTTATCCTGGATTAATCCTGGTGAAACTTTTGGCAACTTACACTCCTTGCCAATTAAAGCGTAACCGTAAAAATGACGATCAGATCCATCATTAACTTAAAGGCAGGTTGGCTATTTCTGACCGGATGTTTAAGACGGCTTAACGGAATAGTCTCTGTTTAGTTCCGATGATTAGCCGAGCTTAACCAATGAAAAGGAGATCCCAATCCCGTCGAAACGGGATTGGGAGAGGGGAAAGGGGCGTAGAATGCGAGACTTTTGCTGTTGTGAATCAATTTTACCGCAAAAAAAGAAGCTTAGCCGTGAAGCCATTCATTAGTTATAAATGGAGCGGAAAAGGGTGCCGCAATTGTCCTGTTAAATGATCTTCATCTCTTCTGGTAAGAACAAATCTCAGCGTTAAGTCTAAAAAGCGCGGTAGCATTGGGTTTAGCGATTCTCGGTGCCTGACGGATAATGATAGACACTGCGACTGATATCTAATAAACGGCAGCTGCGACGGGTGCCAATGTCGAAAGTACTCTGCAGGAAGTTGACTGCCTGACGCTTTTCATTGGTGGTAAAGAAGTTCTTCAGTACGCTTTGCAGCATCTCCTTGTCGGAGTTCAGGGTCTGCAGCTCACGGGTAAGATTCTGCAGTTTTTCCTCCAGCTCTTTGATTTTTCTGCCTTCTTCTGAAGACAGCCCAGAAAACTTCTTCTTCCAGCTGTAGAACGTAGCTTCAGAGATGCCAAGCTCTTCACAAATCTCTCTGACTTTAACGCCCGATTCAGAAGCTTTAATGGCATTTGTGATTTGATCTTCGCTGTATCGTGACTTTCTCATAAATGCTCTTACCTTTCTTATCGATTAATGGATGAGAATGACTTTAATAATTCCTGGCACTGTAAGTTTCTATTAATGCAGTATTAAAGTGCGCGTATTCAATTGCGAAGGTTAAATTAAGATATTTAGAATAAATATCATCATGGGATAAATCTTATTTTATTCCGATCAGGGGGGCGCGCCTTCCTGGAGGCGGTTTTTTGTTATAAATTCATCGCATCCCAAATACGAAAAAATTCTACGTACATTGGATATTTAGCATAACCGACTTGATTAATTCAGCGGTTATGTCTCTTGAAGATTGCACTATTTTCAGCCTGAAATCGTTTCCAGAAGAAGTGATTCGCGCCAGATATAATAAGAATTATCCTGAATTCATTCTCCGGATCATGATTTGATTCTCAATTTTCGGACCAGCTTGGTTTGAAGTCTTACATTTTCGCCAGGCCCACTGAGCGCTTATTAATTCGTTACAGGGATGTTGTACCGAAGCGGTTGTAGTTGAGTAATACTAAGGAAGAGTCGATGAAATTGAGCGTAATGTCGAATGCCGCCTGGATGATGTCTGAGAAGATCATCTCCGTGTTTGGCGTCATATTTGTGACTTCTTACGTGGCGAAATCCTTTGGCCCAACGGTGTTTGGCCAGATGGCGTTTTCAACCTCACTATTTGCGATGGTGCAAACCGTGGCAATCTTTGGCACCGAAACCATTCTGTTTAAGCGCGTCAGTAAAAATGCGTCGAAAGGCTTACGCCTGATGACCATCGCGCGCACCCTGCGGATGGTGTTATTGCTGCTCACCTCGGTGCCAGTCTTAATCTGGGTCTGGTACAACATGCAGGAAAATTTCCTGGCATTTGCACTGGCCTCATTTGTTGCCTCGGTTTTTGTCACCCAGGATACGTTCAGCGTTTATAACAATGCGCGTCTCGCTTCTCGGCTGAACACCATCGCCAACGCGGTCGGTATGCTGCTGAGTTTCGCGATTAGCTTCACCATCGCCTGGCTGCGCCTCAATCCGCTGTGGCTGACGCTGTCGATTGTGGCGGTGACGCTGGTGCCTTACCTGATCAAACGTCACAACTTTTATCAGGAACATCAGGATCAGATGCCGCCGCGTGAAAAGCGCACGGCTTATCTGCGTTACCTGATGTATGCCGGTCTGCCGCTGGCGATCTCCAGCATCTTTATTTCTGTGCAGGTCAAAGCGGCGCAGATGTTTCTGGCGGGCACCGCGCCGGCGCGGGATCTCGGGCTGTTTGCCGCCGCCAATACCATTTCTGCCTCCTGGATTTTTATCCCGGTGGCGCTGATCACCTCCTGCTTCACTGAAATCTTCAGAGAGCGTGGCGAGGTCGCCATCCGGCTGGCTGCCCGGCTCAATGGTTATGTGATGGGTGTTTCATTGCTGATGCTGCTGGTCATCTCGATGTATGGCGAGCAGATCATTATCGCGTTGTACGGTCCGGAATACACACAGTCAGGAAGTCTCATTACGTTGCTGTCGATAGCGACCAGCTTTTCGGCAATGGGGACAGTAGCTTATCGCTACATGGTCAAGGAAGGAGGGTTTAACTACCTGCTGAAGAAAATCATTTGTCTGATGGTCATCAGTTTGCCGCTCTCATGGTGGTTGATCCAGGGCCACGGCATCATGGGAGCCGCATGGAGCGTGTTCCTTTCCGAGCTTTTGTCCCTGACCGTAATGAATTACTTCTTTAAAAACGGCGTCATTCAAAAGATTCAGGTTTCCTCACTCAACTACAAAACCTACAAATGAGGTCAGATATGCTCAAGTTGAAAGAAGAACTCAGAAGAAGTGTGCAGTACTTTATTAAGAAGATGCCCTGGGCGTACCAGGACCGCATCTACTACTTCCACAAGTTCAGAAAGCTGCCCAATCTGCGTCAGCCAAAAGTGTTCAACGAAAAGGTGCTGTACCGTAAATTTGTCTATGGCGATTACCAGAACTACGGTCGTCTGTCGGACAAATATTCGGTACGCGAATTCATTGCTGAAAAAATCGGTAATGAGTACCTGATTCCGCTGGTACACGAAACCACTGACCCGACCACGCTGAACAGCTTACCGTGCTGGAAAGGGACGGTGATCAAGCCGAACCACGCCTCCAACATGGTGGAGATTCTGCTGGAAGAGCCAGACGCGCTGCGCAAACAGCAGATTATTCATGACTGCTATCGCTGGCTGAAAACCGATTTCGCTAACGAAGCGCGTGAGATCCACTATCGCTACATCAAGCCGCGCATTCTGGTTGAGAAGTACATTGGTGATGGCAAAAGCGCGCCGATTGATTACAAGTTTCATATGTTCAACAAGCGTGATGGCAAGTTCGAATATGTGTTGCAGGTGATCTACAACCGCTGCCAGCCGCTGCTGTCGATGAATTTCTATGTGAATAACCTCAACGAGGCGTTTCATAAGATTCGCGATACCGGTCTGGATGTCTCACCGATTCTGCCGTCACTGCAACATGCGCTCGATCTGAGCAAAAAGCTGGCCAGTGACTTCGACTACGTGCGGGTCGATTGGTATATCCATGAAGAACAGATCTATTTCGGTGAACTCACTTTCACGCCGGGTGCAGGCCTGGTGACCGGATTGGATCGGGGTTTAAACCAGATGATGGGAGATATGTGGATTCAGGACCGCCGCGGAACGCAGAGACCGGGCGTCACAGTGCAGGATGTTAATATCCCTGCCATGTTGAAGAAAGTTTAAGCACACACAGCAATGTAAAAAACCCCGCTTAGCGGGGTTTTTTATTGGGAAAAATCAGCACATTAAACGCGCATCATGACGCGCGCCCTCCATCAGGGCATCGGCCACTCAGCGGGCGCCTGACTCATTACGTCGATAAAGGCGTGCTTAGAGATTTCCATAAAGTTGTGCACGTTTTCCATGCTCAGGGTAATTCCCATCAGACCGGTAACAAACCAGCAGGTCATGCCCAAACCAATGCCGCCACACATGAATGCCATCACATGATGACTATCCTGACGCAGTTTGGTTTTCAGGGTGCTGGCGAAAAACATCATTACGGCGCTCAACAATTCCCAACGCATAACAAGAAGACTGGTGGTTAACGTAGCCATCGGCCGGACCTCAATATCAGTAAGTATTCCTGACAACCTGCGGACATCACCGGCGGCGGAAAAGCGTGTCAGGAAGTGCTTTAGCGCCGTCAACCCAGGTTCATAGTGTGACTTGGGTCACATTATATCACCCGATTTGAAATTTTGAACAAAATTTGACACTGGTATGGCAGGAAAGTGTTGCAGATTTGAACAGCAGGGGAAGCAGAGGCGATCAGGCGCGCCCGATGACGGGCGGCCTGGGCATTAGCGGACCGGGCAGCACTCGCCGGTGGTACGTTGGGTAAAGCTGGCCATGCTCTCTTTGCAGTCAAAGCTCAGCAGACGAGGGCGCTGAATCGCCTGACGACGCATGGTATGGCGATAGGCGGTAGGGGTTTGCGAAAACTGGCGGCGAAATACCCGCGAAAAGGTCTGCTGCGAGTCATAACCATACTGCATGGCAATATCAAAGACCGGACGCTGAGTCTGAGAGAGCGCCTCGGCAGCCAGCGTCAGGCGGCGTTCACGAATATAGCCACCCAGCGTCTGTTTCGTCACGGTACGGAACATACGCTGCAGGTGCCATTTCGAATAGCCCGATTTTGCAGCCACTTCATCAATGGACAGACTTTTGTCCAGATTCTGGTCAATCCAGTGCGTCAGGGAATGAATGATCTCTTCTTGCATCATGGCCTCATCCTTCTGGTGCTTAATTAGCGATAATGGGAGTTTAGTCGTTTTGATGGGATGCGAGTATAATTCCTCAAGTTAACTTGAGGTAAAGAGCCAGATGAAAAAAGATCGCAACTACCCCAAACCGGTATTAACGCCGGGCGAAGTGGCGCGCCGCAGCGGTGTCGCGGTGTCTGCGCTGCATTTTTATGAAACCAAAGGGCTGATTTTCAGCACCCGCAACGGCGGTAATCAGCGACGCTACAGCCGTGACGTGCTGCGCCGCGTCGCCATCATCAAGATTGCACAACGCATTGGCATTCCTCTGGCGACGGTCAGCGACAGCCTGGAGCATATTCCGGCCAATAAGCGGATGTCGGCCCCGGAGTGGGATGCATTGACCCAGCACTGGCGTGAGGAGCTGGACAAGCGCATCGAAACCCTGACCCGACTGCGTAACGATCTGGATGGCTGCATCGGCTGTGGCTGTCTGTCGATGCGTGATTGTCCGCTGCGCAATCCCGGCGACCGGCTCGGCCAGCAAGGATCGGGTGCGGTGCTGCTCGACCCGGAACAGGACGATAAACATCCGGACGCTGGGTGAGGTCTATACTGGTGGAAGGTCAACACACAGGGAATCATGATGATCACTGTTCACCATCTTGAGCAATCGCGCTCGCATCGGGTGCTGTGGCTGCTGGAAGAGCTGGAAGTGCCGTACCAGATCAAACGTTATCAACGCGAGCCCACCATGCTGGCGCCCGAGGCGCTGAAAAAAGTGCATCCGCTGGGTAAATCACCGGTGATTACCGATGAAAACCGGGTGGTGGCCGAATCGGGCGCCATCCTGGAGTACCTGGAGGAGAAATACGATCACGAATTTCGGCTGAAGCTCAGTGATGAAGAGGCGCGGCTGCAGTCGCGTTACTGGCTGCACTATGCCGAGGGATCGCTGATGCCGCTGCTGGTGATGAAGCTGATCTTCGGACAGATGGGGAAAGCGCCGGTGCCGTGGCTGCTGCGTCCGGTGGGCGCCGCGTTTGGCAAAGGGGTACAGAAAGCCTGGCTGGACAAGCAGCTGCAACCGCATAAGAAGATGATTGAACAGCATCTGGCGGCCAATCCTTGGTTTGCCGGGCAGCGTTTCAGCATTGCCGATATACAGATGAGCTTCCCGCTGCTGGCGCTGGCGCAACGCGCCGGGCTGGAGCAGATGCCCGCCAGTGAGAAATGGCTGCAAACCGTCCAGCAGCGCGCCGCCTGGCAGCGGGCTATCGATCAGGGCGGTGAGCTTTCCCTGCCAGGTTAATCCTCTTTGCTGGCGCACCGTTTTTTCGCCCGGTGACGCCAGCCTCTCCGCAGTAAAAAAGGCCTGTAACTTCAAGGTGTCAGCCGCGCGCGATAGCCTTTGTCCTGCCAGGCTGTAGGGCTGTTACCTGATCTTTGTGCTGAATAATGTCTTCCAGCCAGTTGAAAATGTGCCGCTAAACGCCGGATAATCGTTTGCCTTTTTATCTGGCGGTCCTTTGACTGCCAACTATCTGCGGCAAGGTAAACGTTTGCCTGACGGGCTTATTCCGTCAGCGCGCCCGGATTACCCGCTTATTTCAGGGACAGCGACGGTCGCAGAGCGATCCACACAACAAAAAATCTTTGAGGCTCAACTATGTCAATTGAATCACGCCCGGCCAGTGGAAAACTGGACGCCTGGTTCGCGATCTCGGCGCGCGGCAGCAGCGTGCGCCAGGAAATTCTGGCCGGACTGACCACCTTTCTGGCGATGGTCTATTCGGTGATTGTGGTGCCGGGGATGCTCGGTAAAGCCGGTTTCCCCCCAACGGCGGTCTTTGTCGCGACCTGTCTGGTCGCCAGCTTCGGCTCAATCCTGATGGGGCTGTGGGCCAATCTGCCGATGGCGATTGGCTGTGCCATCTCGCTGACTGCCTTTACCGCTTTCAGCCTGGTGCTGGGCCAGCACATCAGCGTACCGGTCGCGCTTGGCGCGGTATTCCTGATGGGGCTGCTGTTTACCCTGATTTCGGTCACCGGCATCCGTGCGTGGATCCTGCGTAACCTGCCGATGGGCGTGGCGCACGGTACCGGCGTCGGGATTGGCCTGTTTCTGCTGCTGATTGCGGCGGATGGCGTCGGGCTGGTGATAAAAAATCCGGCACCTGGCTTGCCGGTGGCGCTGGGCCAGTTCGCCACGTTTCCGGTGATCATGTCACTGCTTGGGCTGGCGGCGATTTTTGGCCTGGAAAAACGGCGGGTGCCGGGCGGCATTCTGATGACCATTATCGCCATTTCGCTGCTCGGACTGATCTTTGACCCGACGGTGAGCTACAAAGGGTTATTTGCGCTGCCCAGCCTGCGTGACGCCAGCGGTCAGTCGCTGGTGTTCAGTCTGGACATCATGGGGGCGTTGCAGCCGGTGGTGCTGCCAAGCGTACTGGCGCTGGTGATGACCGCCGTGTTTGACGCCACCGGCACCATTCGCGCGGTCGCGGGCCAGGCTAACCTGCTGGATAAGCAGGGACAGATAATCAATGGCGGCCGCGCATTGACGACCGATTCGGTCAGCAGCCTGTTTGCCGGCCTGGTCGGTGCCTCACCTGCGGCGGTCTATATCGAATCGGCAGCCGGAACAGCGGCGGGCGGCAAAACCGGCCTGACCGCTATCGTGGTCGGCCTGCTGTTCCTGGTGATTCTGTTTATGTCGCCGCTGGCCTGGCTGGTTCCGGCCTACGCTACCGCGCCGGCGCTGATGTATGTCGGCCTGCTGATGCTGAGTAACGTGGCGAAAATCGACTTCAATGATTTTGTCGATGCGATGTCTGGCCTGTTAACCGCGGTGATTATCGTGCTGACCTGCAACATCGTTACCGGCATTATGATCGGTTTTGCCTCGCTGGTGGTGGGCCGTATTTTTGCCGGCGAGTGGCGCAAGCTGAATGTCGGCACGGTGGTGATTGCCGTCGCGTTAGTGGCATTTTACGCCGGAGGCTGGGCGATCTGACTGTTCAACCGGACGTGCAGGCGTGCGTCCGGTATTTTTCACTTTTTTCCCGCCCGCCGCACGCGTAGCTGACCCTTCAGAGTTCGGTTTGTTTTACACTTTAGCGCTCAAACAATGATTGAAAGATAACGACGCCTAAGGAAAGCATGGAAATCTTTTTTACTATTCTCATCATGACGCTGGTCGTGTCGCTCTCTGGCGTCGCGGCTCGCATTCTGCCTTTTCAGATCCCGTTGCCGCTGGTACAGATCGCCGCTGGCGCGCTGATGGCCTGGCCCAACTTTGGTCTGCATGTTGATTTTGACCCGGAACTGTTTCTGGTGCTGTTTATCCCGCCGCTGCTGTTTGCCGACGGCTGGAAAACGCCCATCAGCGAGTTCCTGCATCATGGCCGGGAGATTATTGGCTTAGCGCTGGTGCTGGTATTGATCACCGTGGTCGGGATTGGCTATCTGATCTACTGGATGGTGCCGGGCATTCCGCTGATTCCGGCCTTTGCGCTGGCGGCGGTGCTGTCACCGACCGATGCCGTGGCGCTCTCCGGGATTGTCGGCGAAGGCCGCATTCCGAAAAAAATCATGTCGATCGTGCAGGGCGAAGCCCTGATGAACGACGCATCTGGCCTGGTGTCGCTGAAGTTTGCCGTCGCGGTCGCGATGGGCACCATGGTGTTCACCTGGGGCGGAGCCAGCGTCGAATTTTTGAAAGTCGCGATTGGCGGTCTGATCGCCGGTGTGGCGGTCTGCTGGCTCTACGGCAAATCACTGCGCATCCTCAGCCGCTGGAGCGGTGACGATCCGGCCACCCAGACCGTGCTGCTGCTGTTACTGCCGTTCGCCTCTTATCTGATTGCTGAACACCTCGGCGTGTCGGGTATCCTGGCTGCGGTCGCAGCGGGCATGACCATCACCCGTTCCGGCATTATTCGTCAGGCACCGCTGGCGATGCGTCTGCGCGCCAACAGCGTCTGGCAGATGCTGGAATTCGTGTTCAACGGCATGGTGTTCCTGATGCTGGGCCTGCAGCTGCCAGATATCCTGCAAACCTCGGTGGACCAGGCGAATGCCGATCCTAACGTCGAGCTGTGGATGCTGTTCGCCGACATCAGTCTGGTCTATCTGGCGCTGATGCTGGTGCGTTTTGGCTGGCTGTATATCATGCAGCGCTTCAGCAAACGTCTGCTGAAGAAAAAGCCACTGGAGTTCTCCAACTACTCGCTGCGTGAACTGCTGATCGCCTCGTTTGCCGGGGTCCGCGGGGCAATTACGCTTGCTGGTGTGTTATCGATTCCGCTGTTCCTCAGCAATGGCGACCCTTTCCCGGCACGCTATGAGCTGGTCTTTATCGCCACCGGGGTGATTCTGTTCTCGCTGCTGGTCGGCGTGGTGATCCTGCCGATTCTGCTGCGCGGCATCGATACCATCGATAAAAGCGCACAGCGCCGCGAGCTGCAAAATGCCCGTGCGGTGATGGCCAGCGTGGCGATTGAGAGCCTGCATAAGATGGAAGCGCGACTGGAGAATGAGTCGGATCAGAATATCGACCCGGAACTGCTGAAAGAGGTGAGCCTGCGGGTGATTGGCAACTTACGTCGCCGCGCCGAGGGCAAGAACGACCTTGAACATGCGCTGTTCGCGGAAAACCTGGAGCGCCGCTTCCGCCTGACCGGCCTGCGTGCCGAACGGGCCGAGGTCTATCACCTGCGCGCCACTCAGCAGATCTCCAACGAGACGATGCAGAAGTTACTGCACGATCTCGACCTGCTTGAAGCGTTACTGATCGAAAAAGAAGAGTAATACCCGGCCGGCACGCTGCGCAGCTGTTGCAGCGTGCCGCTGGCTCACACCGACAGGCGCGGTACCCGATCGGGCCAGTGTTCGCGGCAGCAGTCAATCCACGCCTGAGCACTACGCGACAGATAATTCCCTTCACGCCAGATCAATCCCAGGCTCCACTTCAGCTCCGACTCCAGCGGCAGCCACAGCAGCGACTGCTTATCGAGACGCTGACAGATCGGCTCCGGCAGAATCGCCAGCCCCATTTCCGCCTGTACCATCGCCGCCAGAAAATCCCACTGACCGCTGCGCACCGCCACCGTTGGCGTCAGGTTCTGTCGCTGGAACGCCTGCATCAGCTGACGATTGAGCGAAAACTCCTCATTGAATATCAGCAACGGATGCTGCGCCAGTTCGGCCAGCCCTATCTGGCTGCGGCTCAGCCATTCCGGCCGACGCGGCAGCAGCACGCAGAGCGGATGATGCATCAGTGGCAGAGTGTTGAGCGGCAGGTCGGCATCGACCGGCAGCGCCGTCAGGGCGATATCGAGGCTGCCAGCCAGCACCGCCTGTTGTACCGTCAGACCGCCAAACTCAGAGATTTTCAGCTTCACGCCGGGATAGCGACGACGAAAGGCGGAGATCGATCCGGCAATCTGCATCCCGACCATCGGCGGAATACCGAGCCGCAGTTCACCGGTCTTCAGCTGGTTAATGTCGCCAATCTCCGCTTCCAGTTGATGAAACTCCTGCAGAATCGCCACGCCACGCTGATAGACCGCCTGACCACTGTCGGTCAGGTGCAGGCGACGACCATCACGCAGAATCAGGGTACAGCCCAGCTCCTCCTCCAGCTGGCGCAGCATTTTGCTGATGGTCGGCTGGGTGACGAACAGTTTTTGCGCGGCGCGGGTGAAACTCTGCTGGCGGACCACCTCGGTAAAGTAACGCAGGGCACGAACGTCCATAACTATTCCTTTCAGGCATGATTTCAATAATATTAATTCATTTTTTTCACTCTCTGTCGGCGATTTATACTGTTCCCCTGAATTTAATCGGGGAGAAAAGGTGATGGCACTCGCGCTCAGTTCACACAGGCCCGGCCGGTTGCAGTGGCTCAGCCTGCCGTTACAGCTGGGGTTGTATATCGGTGTGTTTGTTGCCTGTCAGCAACTGGTCAACTGGCTGCATCTGCCGTTGCCCGCCAATATTGTCGGTATGCTGCTGATGCTGGCGTTAATCGTCACGCGGGTGCTGCCGCTGAGCTGGGTTAAAGCGGGCTCCCGCTGGCTGCTGGCGGAGATGCTGCTGTTCTTTATTCCGGCGGTGGTGGCGGTGGTGAACTACGGTGATCTGCTGCGGGTTGATGGCTGGCGCATCTGCGTGGTGATTGGCGTCAGTACGCTGCTGGTGCTGGCCTCGACCGCGCTGGTGGTCGATCGGCTTTACCGTTACGAAGTCGCGCGTGCCGCGCGTAAGCAGGGCAACGATGCGTGATCTGATGGTCAGCCTGCTGTGCGTGGCGGTCACGCTGCTGGTTTATGCGCTGAATAAACGGCTTTATCGCCGCTGGCGCACGCTGCTGTTAATGCCGCTGGTGATGACGCCCGTGGTGCTGGTGGCGCTGCTGCTGCTGACCCACATCAGCTGGCAGGATTATATTGCCGAAAACCACTGGCTGCTGTGGCTGCTGGGACCGGCAACGCTGGCGTTTGCGGTACCGGTATATGAGAACGTGGCCATCATCAAACGCCACTGGCTATCGCTCAGCGCGGGCGTGTTAACCGCTACTCTGGTCGCCGTCTGCAGTTCAGTCTGGCTGGCGCGTCTGTTAACGCTGCCGGAGTCGATTCAGCGCAGCCTGGCGGTGCGCTCCATCACCACGCCGTTTGCGCTGGCGGCGGCGGGGCCGATTGGCGGTCAGCCGGATCTGGTGGCGCTGTTTGTGGTCATCACCGGGGTGTTTGGCATGGCGGTAGGTGATGTGCTGTTTCTGCGGATTGCGATTAAGCAGGGCGTGGCAAAAGGCGCGGGATTCGGCGCAGCCTCGCACGGTGCCGGTACGGCTCGCGCCTATCAGCTCGGTCAGCAGGAGGGCGTGGTCGCCAGTCTGGTGATGATGCTGTCCGGCGTGGTTACCGTGGTGCTGGCGCCGCTGATCGGCCATCTGATGTGGGCGATATAGTCCAGACTGCGTTACGCAGGCGACGGCGGGCGTCCTGAATGAGACACGTATTTTTACGTAAAGTTTTCCAGATTTTGTTGTTTCCCCATTTCAGGCTGTTAACCTTGCCGCCGAATTAATTGTCCTTCATGGAGTGGAATCATGTTTAAGCAACTTGTTACCGGGAGCGCACTTGGCCTCGTTTTACTGAGCGGTGCAGCACAGGCTATCGAAGGCAGTGTTGACGTCAGCGAGCACAACACCAACCTGAATGTAGGTCTTGGCACCACCACACCCGGCCTGTTTCTGAAAGGCAACTGGCTGCGCAGCGACCATGACGGCAGCACCTACGGTGCCGGTCTGGGTTACAACGTTGATTTCGGACCTCTGCGTCTGGCGCCGACCGCAAAAGCGATCTTCACCCATCCTGAAGATGGAAAAGATGGATTTGCGGTGGCGCTGGGTGGCGCAGCGCAATACAACTTCAACAGCATGTGGGGTCTGTATGGCGAATATTACTATGCGCCAGAATCGTTTACCGATCAGCTCGACAGCTACCAGGAAGCGGGCGGTGGCCTGAGCTTCACCCCGATTTCACTGCTTAACCTGCGCGTCGGTTATCAGTACATCGAACTGAACAACAAAGATGGCCGTAAAGATAACGTACTGGTCGACGGTCCGTACGTCGGCGCTTCGCTGCGTTTCTGATTCTGCCGATCAAGAGAAAAGGGCGGCACCCTGAGGGGTGCCGCCCTTTTTTTATCTCGCGCTTAACCGGAACCTAGTGCGCTCTGCCCTGATCGATACCGGAGCCGGTCTGCGAACGGATAAACTGCATCCGGAAGCGTGAACGCTCCTCGGCTCCCTGCTGCGAGTGATCGGTGACCGAGAACAGCCAGGTGCCGATAAAGGCAATCGCCATTGAGAACAGCGCCGGATACTCATACGGATAGATCGGCTTAGCATGACCCAGCACCTGCACCCAGACGGTCGGGCCGAGGATCATCAGCACCACGGCGGTAATCAGCCCCAGCCAGCCACCGACCATCGCGCCGCGCGTGGTCAGTTTTGACCAGTACATCGACAGCAGAATAATCGGGAAGTTACAGCTGGCGGCAATTGAGAAGGCCAGGCCCACCATGAACGCGATGTTCTGCTTCTCAAACAGGATACCCAGCGCAATCGCCACAATCCCCAACACCAGCACGGTGATCTTAGAGACCCGCAGCTCATCACGTTCGCTCGCCTGGCCTTTACGGTAGACGCTGGCGTAGAGGTCGTGCGAAACCGCCGAGGCACCGGCCAGGGTTAAGCCCGCGACCACCGCCAGAATAGTGGCGAAAGCCACTGCCGAGATAAAGCCGAGGAAGGTACTGCCGCCCACCGCGTTGGCCAGATGCACCGCCGCCATATTGGTGCCGCCAATCAGCGCACCGCTGGCATCTTTAAACGCCGGATTGGCACCGACCAGCAGGATCGCGCCAAAGCCGATAATAAAGGTCAGGAAGTAGAAATAGCCCATAAAGCCGGTGGCCCAGAAAACGCTTTTACGCGCCTCTTTGGCATCGGCGACGGTAAAGAAGCGCATCAGGATATGCGGCAGGCCGGCGGTACCGAACATCAATCCCAGCCCCAGCGACAGCGCCGAGATCGGATCTTTCACCAGCCCGCCCGGCTGCATAATCGCGATGCCTTTCGGGTGGACCGCCATCGCTTCGGTAAACAGCGTATTGAAGCTGAAGCCGGTGGTTTTCATCACCATCACCGCCATAAAGGTGGCACCAAACAGCAGCAGCACCGCCTTGATAATCTGCACCCAGGTGGTCGCCAGCATGCCGCCAAACAGCACATACATCACCATCAGAATGCCGACCAGCACCACCGCCACATGGTAATTGAGGCCAAACAGCAGCTGAATCAGTTTACCGGCACCGACCATCTGGGCGATCAGATAGAGCGCCACCACCACCAGCGAACCACAGGCGGACAGGGTACGGATCGGTTTCTGCTTCAGGCGATATGAGGCCACGTCGGCGAAGGTGTAGCGCCCAAGGTTACGCAGCCGTTCGGCGATCAGGAACAGAATCATCGGCCAGCCGACTAAAAAGCCGAGCGAGTAGATCAGGCCGTCATAACCGGAGGTATAGACCAGCGCCGAAATACCGAGAAACGAGGCGGCAGACATAAAGTCGCCTGCCATCGCCAGGCCATTCTGAAAGCCGGTAATGTTGCCGCCAGCGGTGTAATAGTCGCTACGCGAACGGGTGCGCTTTGACGCCCAGTAAGTAATGCCCAGCGTGGCACCCACGAAAATCACAAACATGATGATCGCCTGGTAGTTGACCGCCTGACGCTGCACCGCGCCGGTAATCGCATCGGCGGCCAGCGCCGAAAACGGCAGCAGCGCCGCCAGCATCCATAAGCAGAGACGTATCATGATTTCACCTCGCTCAGGATCGCTTTGGTCAGGCGATCAAACTCGCCGTTGGCGCGCCAGACGTAAATGCCGGTCAGCACAAATGACATCACAATCAGTCCGACGCCAATAGGAATACCGCGGGTAACGTTGGTGCCGGGATGGAGCGGCGTGCCGAGCCAGCCCGGCGCGAAGGCGATCAGCAGGATAAATCCGACATAGAGCACCAGCATGATCAGCGACAGCAGCGTGGCAAACGCCTGACGCTTACGAACTAACTCATGAAAGCGGGGATTACGTTCAATCTGTTGGTAGATTGCATCCTGTTTCGAAAGGGCGTCATTCATCACATTTTCTCCAGAGGTCTTGCAGGCGTAAACCTCACGCCTGGGCGCGGGTTCGGCTGGTAATTTTATTTGTGACTACAGAAACACACTGCGTAGGGCGGGCATGGCGGGAAATGATCTTCCCGCCGGATAAGGTGCGCTTACGGCATTTTGATCGACTGTTTCTCCTCAAGCAGTTTTTCCACTACGCCAGGATCGGCGAGGGTCGAGGTATCGCCAAGATTGGTGGTATCACCGGTGGCGATTTTGCGCAGAATACGGCGCATGATCTTGCCGGAGCGGGTTTTCGGCAGCGAGTCGGTCCAGTGCAGCACATCCGGGGTGGCAATCGGGCCGATCTCTTTACGTACCCAGTTACGCACTTCGGTGTACAACTCCGGCGACGGCTCTTCGCCATGATTCAGAGTGATGTAAGCGTAAATCGCCTGGCCCTTGATGCTGTGCGGAATGCCCACCACCGCGGCTTCGGCAATTTTCGGGTGCGACACCAGCGCTGACTCAATCTCAGCGGTGCCCAGACGGTGGCCGGAGACGTTGAGGACGTCATCTACCCGTCCGGTGATCCAGTAATAACCATCCTCGTCACGACGCGCGCCGTCACCGCTGAAGTAGACATTCTTAAAGGTAGAGAAGTAGGTCTGTTCAAAGCGCTCATGGTCGCCATACAGCGTACGCGCCTGACCCGGCCAGGATTCAGTGATCACCAGATTGCCTTCACAGGCCCCTTGCTGCGGCTGGCCTTCATTATCGACCAGCGCTGGCTGCACGCCGAAGAAAGGTTTGGTGGCCGATCCCGCCTTGAGTTCGGTCGCACCCGGCAATGGCGTGATCATGAAGCCACCGGTTTCAGTCTGCCACCAGGTATCGACGATCGGGCAGCGGCTGTTACCGATTTTCTTGTAGTACCACTCCCAGGCTTCCGGGTTAATCGGTTCACCGACCGAACCCATGATGCGCAGCGTGCTGCGGTCGGTGCCCTGAATCGCTTTATCGCCTTCGGCCATCAGGGCGCGGATAGCGGTCGGAGCGGTGTAGAGCAGCGTCACCTTGTGCTTATCCACCACTTCCGCCATGCGGCTCGGGGTCGGCCAGTTCGGCACGCCTTCAAACATCAGCGTGGTCGCGCCACAGGCCAGCGGGCCGTAAATCAGGTAGCTGTGACCGGTGATCCAGCCGACGTCAGCGGTACACCAGTAGACGTCGTCCAGATGGTAATCGAAGACAAATTTAAAGGTAGTGGCAGCGTAAACCAGATAACCGCCGGTGGTGTGCAGCACCCCTTTCGGCTTGCCGGTCGAGCCTGAGGTATAAAGGATAAACAGCGGATCTTCCGCCCCGACTTCAGCAGGAGAGTGATTGGTACTGGCATTCAGCATCAGCTCATGCCACCAGCTGTCGCGGCCTTTTACCCAGCCGATATCACTGCCGGTGCGCTGAAACACCACCACGTTCTTCACGCTGGTAACGTTAGGATTTTTTAACGCATCATCGACGTTCTTCTTCAGCGGGATGCTGCGTCCGGCACGAATCCCTTCATCGGCAGTAATCACCAGCGAGGCGCTGGAATCGACGATCCGGCCCGCCACCGCTTCCGGTGAGAAGCCACCAAAAATCACCGAATGGACGGCACCGATGCGCGCACAGGCCAGCATCGCTACCGCGGCTTCCGGTACCATCGGCATGTAGATCGCTACCACATCGCCTTTCTTCACCTTGAGTAATTCCAGCACGTTGGCGAAGCGACAGACTTCAGCATGCAACTGGCGGAAGGTCAGGGTCTTACTCTCGCTGGCGTCGTCGCCTTCCCAGATAATTGCCGGGTGGTCGCCGCGGGTCTGCAAATGCCGGTCAAGGCAGTTTGCCGCCAGGTTGAGCGTGCCATCTTCGTACCAGCGAATGTCAATATTTCCCGGCGCAAACGAGCAGTTTTTCACTTTGCTGTAAGGCTTGATCCAGTCGAGGATTTTGCCCTGTTCGCCCCAGAATGCATCCGGATCAGTGACAGATTGCTGATACATCGTCTGATACTGTTCAGCGGTAATCAGGGTGTTTGCTGCAATATTCTCTGGAACGGGATGTTTATGTATTTGGCTCATGGCGGATCTCCTTGAAGATGTTAATGATATGTCAATCAATGGTTAATTGAAGCCCGCCCTGAGGCTTTGTTTCTTTTTTGCGCCGTAGATCACGCGATAAACCCTGCGCGCGCCCGCGCGTCGATGACGACCGAATTGCGCTTAACTCCCTGCCGGTAATAGGGAATTAAGGTGTAACCTTTTGTGTTTTCCCGTGTTCAAAAAGCGAGCAAACGCGCCGGGTGAGTTTTTGCGCAATTCTGCATAGCTATGCGTTAATTCATCGAACTAATACTTTTCATAACAGCAGGTTAGGGATTTACGGCTGGCGCAGCATTTTATGCTACTCAGGTGGTGAACTTTTAAACGAAGACGCCAAGGGTTGCATTTACCACAGTGAAAATGGTACTTATCTCGCCCCTGTTCTGCAGGTATCAACTCAGACCGCGTCTGAAAATGGGTATGGGAATCATCAGATTTTCGTGCGAGGCGCTGTCTCCAAACACCCTCTAATTTACCGGGCTTTTTGCTCACTTCCCTGTGTGTATTGTCTTCTGCACCTTCGCAGTAGAGAGAAACGGGTTTTGACTGAGGAAATTACGCGTTATGAAAGGTTTTAAAATCAGCCTGGCCTGGCAGATTCTGATAGCCCTGGTGCTTGGCATCGTTGTGGGTGCCGTGCTGCATAATCAGCCAGACAATCGTGAATGGTTAGTCACCAATATTCTCAGCCCGGCGGGCGACATCTTTATCCATCTGATTAAGATGATTGTGGTACCGATTGTGATCTCATCACTGATCGTCGGCATTGCCGGCGTCGGCGATGCCAAAAAGTTGGGGCGCATCGGCGTCAAAACGATTCTCTACTTTGAAGTGATCACCACCCTTGCCATTGTGGTCGGGATTACCCTGGCTAACGTATTTCAACCTGGCACCGGCATCGATATGTCAACGCTGGCAACGGTGGACATCTCTAAATATGAAGCCACCACGGCAGAAGTGCAGGGCGGGCCGCATAGCCTGGTCGCCACTATCCTGTCGCTGATCCCGCAGAACATTTTCGCCTCGATGGCGAAGGGTGACATGCTGCCGATTATCTTCTTCTCGGTGCTGTTTGGCTTAGGCCTCTCATCGCTGCCGTCAGAGCAGCGCGATCCGCTGGTGAACCTGTTCCGTGGCATCTCAGAAGCGATGTTTAAAGTGACGCACATGATCATGCGGTATGCGCCGATCGGTGTGTTTGCGCTGATTGCCGTCACCATCGCGAACTTCGGCTTCGCCTCGCTGTGGCCGCTGGCTAAGCTGGTGCTGCTGGTCTACGCGGCGATTCTGTTCTTCGCCTTTGTGGTGCTGGGCGGCGTGGCGCGTTTCTGTAAGCTGCGTATCACCACGCTGATGCGCATCCTTAAAGATGAGCTGATTCTCTCTTACTCCACCTCCAGCTCGGAGACGGTACTGCCGCGCATCATGCAGAAGATGGAAGCCTACGGCGCGCCGAAAGCGATCACCAGCTTCGTGGTGCCGACCGGGTATTCGTTTAACCTGGATGGCTCAACCCTCTACCAGAGTATCGCTGCCATCTTTATCGCGCAGCTGTATGGCATCGACCTGTCACTGGGCGACGAGATTATCCTGGTGCTGACGCTGATGGTGACCTCGAAAGGCATCGCTGGCGTGCCGGGCGTTTCGTTTGTGGTCCTGCTGGCAACGCTGGGCAGCGTCGGTATTCCGCTGGAAGGGCTGGCGTTTATCGCCGGTGTCGACCGTATTATGGATATGGCGCGTACCGCGCTGAACGTCATTGGTAACGCCCTGGCGGTGCTGGTGATTGCCCGCTGGGAAAACCAGTTCGACGCTGAGCAGGCGAAAGAGTACGAACTGCAACTGCGGACTCAGACCGCCAGTTAATCACGCGGTTTAATAAAAAGGCTCAACGAAGGTTGGGCCTTTTTTGTTTCCGGCAAATGACTGTGACCGGTTCAACCGCACACCTTACCTGACACCTGACCTTGTCTCTTCTCTTTTCAAAAGCGATCCAAAAGTCCGCGGGAAGAAAAGGTTCACCCGAAGAGTAAAGCGTCCCGCGCCAGGGAAGGCGCGGGACGAGCGTCATGGATGACGAATGCGTCTTTACGATCGGGTGAATCTTTTCTGACCCGGCACCCGACCTGAAGCGCGCCTCCGGCACCCGCTCAGAGCTGGACACCTGCCCACCGGGATTCCCGTTTTATTTAATCCCCACCTCGCAGCAATAAAAAAAAGATCTCACCCCATGAATTAATCATTCGTTATGATAGTTCATCTATTGAATAATTTATTCCTATACGGAGCCTGCTATGAAAATTGACCTTAGCCAGATGATCACCGAAGGCCGTAATCCTGCCAGTCAGAACATTGACGAACTGTCGACCGAAGCGATGCTGCGCGTCATTAATGATGAAGATAAAAAAGTGGCGTTGGCGGTGGAAGCGATTGTGCCGCAGATCGCCACGGCGGTTGACGCTATCTGCGCGGCGTTCCAGGCCGGTGGCCGGCTGATCTATTGTGGTGCCGGCACCTCGGGCCGGCTGGGTATTCTGGATGCCAGCGAGTGCCCGCCAACCTTTGGTACACCGCGGGAACAGGTGATAGGGCTGATCGCCGGTGGTCATAAAGCCATTCTGCAGGCGGTAGAAAATGCCGAAGATAACCGGGAGCAGGGCGCGCAGGATCTGCGCGACATCCACTTCAGCCGCCAGGATGTGCTGGTGGGCATCGCTGCCAGCGGCCGCACCCCTTACGTGCTGGGTGCGCTGGCCTATGCTGGTGAGATTGGTGCCACCACCGTCGCGCTAACCTGTAATCCCGACAGTCCGATGTCGCAGGCCGCTGCAATCGCCCTGACGCCCGTGGTGGGGCCGGAAGTGGTCACCGGCTCGTCGCGCATGAAAGCGGGAACTGCGCAGAAACTGGTGCTGAACATGCTGACCACCGGTGCGATGATCCGCAGCGGGAAAGTCTACGGCAACCTGATGGTGGATGTGGAAGCGACCAATCAGAAACTGGTGCAGCGCCAGGTCAACATCGTCAAACAGGCAACCGACTGCGATGACGCCACTGCCAGCACCGCGCTGAACGCCTGTGGCGGCCACTGCAAAACGGCGATCCTGATGGTACTGGCCGGACTCACGGCGGAGGAAGCGAAAACGCTGCTGGGGCAACATCAGGGCTTTATCCGCCAGGCGCTGCAGGCGGCGGGAGCACGCTGATGGCGAAAATCACTGACGCGCTATTACGCGACATCCTGCAGGCGGTCGGCGGCGCGCAGAATATCGCGGCCTGCGGCAACTGCATGACACGGCTGCGGCTGACGCTCAGCCAGCCCGAACGGGTCGACCTCACCCGGCTGAAAAGCCTGCCGGGCGTGCTGGGGGTGATCGACAGTGACGCCCAGCTACAGATTGTACTGGGTCCTGGCAAAGCGCAGACCGCCGCCGAAAGGATGCAGACCTTACTGGCACAGAGCGAAGCGCCTGCGCTCGGCGAACTGGCCGCACAGCATAAGCAACAATTAAAGGCGAAACAGACCAGCGGCCTGCATCAGTTTCTGTCGCGCTTCGCCACTATCTTTACTCCGCTTATTCCGGGCTTTATCGGCGCGGGCTTACTGCTGGGTTTTGCCACCCTGATAGAACAGAGCCTGCACCTCAATACGCCAGGCGACCATGCACCGTGGCTGCTGCACAGCGTGGCTTACATGAAGGTATTCGGCAAAGGGCTGTTCACCTTTCTCAGCATCCTGATTGGCTATAACGCGCAGAAGGCGTTTGGCGGCAGCGGAGTGAATGGCGCGATCATCGCCTCACTGTTTGTGCTCGGCTATGTCCCGACCGCCACCGTCGGCTACTACAGCGGTATGGAGAGCTTTTTTGGCCTGACCATCGACCCGCGCGGCAATATCATCGGCGTACTGCTGGCGGCGATCATCGGGGCGGGCATTGAAAAGCAGATCCGCAAAATCATTCCGGATAATCTGGATATGATCCTCACCTCACTGTTTACGCTGCTGATCACCGGTGCAATCACCTACCTGCTGATTATGCCGCTGGGTGGCGAGCTGTTTAAAGGGATGTCCTGGCTGTTTATCCACCTGAATAACAACCCTTTTGGCTGCGCACTGCTGGCCGGACTGTTTCTGATCGCCGTGATGTTTGGCATTCATCAGGGGTTTATTCCGGTCTACTTTGCGCTGATGGAAACCCAGGGGTTCAATTCGCTGTTCCCGATCCTGGCGATGGCCGGTGCAGGCCAGGTCGGGGCCTCGCTGGCGTTATGGTGTAAGGCGGAAAAAGGAGCGCTGCTGCGGGCGCAAATCAAAGGGGCGATTGTTCCGGGGCTGCTTGGCGTCGGCGAACCGCTGATTTATGGCGTCACGCTGCCGCGCCTCAAGCCGTTTATCACCGCCTGTGGCGGCGGCGCGCTGGGCGGTTTCTTCATTGGCCTGGTGGCGTGGCTGGGCTTACCGGTCGGCATGAACACCGTGTTTGGCCCGTCCGGACTGGTGACGCTGCCGCTGATGACCTCCAGCCAGGGCATTTTTGCCGGCATGGCGGTTTATCTGGCGGGACTGGTGGTCGCGTGGACGGGCGGATTTTTTCTGACCTGGTGGTTTGGTACCCGCAACGTGGACCTCAGCTGACTCTGCGGCCCGCCGCGGCATTATTCTCCAGTCGTGCTAACGAATGAATAAAGGAAAAATTGTGAAAGCCGCTGCAAAGCGGCTTTTTTATTGCGGTTAATTAAGTCAAAACGCTAAAGAGAGTGATGGGCCATGCCGAAAACATAAAAAAAGATAATCGTTATTTCTCAACCTGACTTTTTCACACTGGCGTTCACTGGCAGCGTGCAGGAGATGGGTACTCAAGGACTCTTGTGATGCGTAACAACCAGCCTGTCTCCCAGCGTGAATATCTGTTCGACGATCATGCGACCCTGATGTCGACTACCGATCTCAACAGCTACATTACCTATGCCAACGATGCCTTTATCGAAGCGAGCGGATTTACTACCGAAGAGATTAACGGGCAGCCACACAATATGGTGCGTCACCCGGATATGCCGCCTGAGGCCTTTGCCGATATGTGGGCGACGCTGAAACAGGGCGAACCCTGGACGGCACTGGTGAAAAACCGCCGTAAAAATGGCGATCACTACTGGGTGCGTGCCAACGCCATTCCGGTGGTCCGGGACGGCAAAGTGCAGGGCTATATGTCGGTGCGCACTAAACCGGGCGTGGAAGAGGTGCGTCAGGCCGAGGCGCTGTATCAGGATTTCCAGGCCGGACGCGCGAAAGGGCGACGTTTCTACAAGGGGCTGGTGGTGCGCAGCGGCTGGCGTCGTCCCGCCTCACTGCTGAAAACGCTACCGCTTCGCTGGCGCATCCGCAGCACGCTACTGACCTTATTGCCGCTGTCGGTGGCGGGTGTCTGGGCGCTGGGCGTCACGCCGACGGCGCTGGGCAGCTTCACCGCAGGCATGGCGGCGCTGCTGGCGCTGTCCAGCCTGTGGCTGGAGCAGCAGATCTCGCGACCTATCGAGCGGATGTGCAAACAGGCGCTGAGCGTGGCGACCGGTGCCAGTCATAAAGTCGAGCAGATGGATCGGGTGGATGAAGTCGGCGTGACGCTGCGCGCCATCGGCCAGCTCGGACTTATGTTCCGCTGGCTGGTCGATGACGTCAGCGGACAGGCAATCAACGTGCTCAGCGCCAGCGATGCCATCGCCCGCAGCAACAATGAACTGAGTCGCCGCACCGAGCAGGCGGCGGCCAACGTGCAGCAGACCGCCGCCACCATGAATGAGATGACCGCGACGGTGAAAAGCAACACCGAAACCGCTCATGAAGTGAACACCCTGTCGTCAGATACCAGCAGCGCGGCGATGAAAGGCGGCGACGTGATGAAAGAGATGATGGAGATGATGGGCGAAATTGCCGACAGCTCAAAGCGTATCGCCAACATTACCAGCGTGATTGACGGCATTGCCTTCCAGACCAATATCCTGGCGCTGAACGCGGCAGTCGAAGCCGCACGCGCTGGCGAACAGGGCAAAGGGTTTGCGGTTGTGGCAGGTGAAGTGCGTAACCTGGCGCAGCGCAGCGCCAAAGCCGCCAGCGAGATTAAAACGCTGGTCGAGACCAGCGCCAGCCGGGTGCAATCCGGCAATGATCACGCCAGCGCGGCCGGCCGGACGATGCAGGATATCGTGTCGCAGGTACAGAACGTCACGGCACTGATTGCGCAGATCAGCGCGGCCACCGCGGAACAGGCGACGGCGTTAAGCGAAGTCAGCAGCGCGGTGGAAGATCTCGACGACATCACCCACCAGAACGCCGCCCGCGTGGCCGAAAGCGCTGAAGCCTCCGGTCGGATGACGCATCAGGCTAACCGCCTGGTCGAGGCGATCAGCGTCTTTCGCTAAGAGGCCAGCGCCTGGGCGCTCTCGCGTCCGGCCCGCAGCGCGCCAGGCGACTGACCGACAATGCGCTTAAAGGCGCGACTGAAGGCGGCAATCGAGCCGTAGCCGAGATGAAAGGCGACGGCTTCCACCGCTTCACCGTTATTCACAATGCGCTGCACTGCCAGCCGCATCCGCAGTTCGGTCAGGTAACGCAGCGGCGTCATGCTGGTGGCGTTCAGAAAGCGTTCGGCAAATACCGAGCGTGAGCAGCCCGCCACGCGCGCCAGCCGCGCTACCGTCCAGTTTTCACCCGGTTCGCGGTGCATGGCCGCAATGGCCTGGCTGAGCCGCGGGTCGCGCATCGCCTGTACCAGCCCGCTACTTTTGCCGCAGCCGTTTTCCACCCAGCCGCGCACAATCAGCGCCGCCACCACGTCCGCCAGCCGCGAAAGAATGCCAGCGAAGCCCGCCTGACGGGTCCGCGACTCGCGCTCCATCGCTTCCAGAATCGGCCGGATCTCCGGGTATTGCGACAGCAGCGTGCTGACCAGCATCACATCCGGCATGGTATTGATCAGCGGCTGCATCCCTCCGAGTTCAAACGCCATACAGGCGCTGAACAGCAGCACGCTATGCTCATCGTCGCAGGCATCGGCTGGCGCATTAATGGCACAGACGCTGTCGCAGATCGGCTTGCTGGTCATATTGGCGATGCACTGACAATCCGCTTCTTCGCTGGAGATCAGGCTGTGCGGTTTACCGTGCGGCACCAGCAACGCATCGCCGCTGTTAAGCTGAAACACCTCGCCTGAGGCACTGCGCACCAGCAGCGAACCGCGTCCGACAAAGTGAAACTGCGCCCGGCCTGGCGAATTGTCGAAGCGCAACCCAAACGGGGCGCTGACGGCGATGCGCTGATAGTTCACGCCGTACAGCCGCATTCCCATCAGCAGTTCACTGGTCAGATCTTCATAATGGCTCATGTGAATCCAGACGAATTATCAAAAATGACGGTGTAAGCATCATAGATCGTCTTGCGTCTGCCCTCTATGCTCACACTTACTTTTTTTCTATCCGGAGAAGCAGCATGAGTCTGACAACCGAAGTGGCTGATGAGGTTTCCTCGCCCGCCCGTCCCGCGTGGGGCGCGGTATTTGCTATGGCGTTTGGCGTATTCAGCCTGATCACCGCCGAATTTTTACCGGTCAGTTTACTGACGCCAATGGCCCACAGCCTTGGCGTCTCCGAAGGCCAGGCGGGCCAGACTGTTACCATCACCGCGCTGGTCGCGCTGTTTACCAGTCTGATCACCGCCAGCGTCACCCGACGGATTGACCGCCGCATCGTGATGCTGGTGTTTTCGCTGCTGCTGATCGCTTCAGCGCTAATGGTAGCGCTGGCTGGCAGCCTGACGACAATCCTGCTGGCGCGCGTACTGCTGGGAATGGCGATCGGTGGCTTCTGGACGTTATCGACCGCCATTACCATGCGGCTGGTGCCGGCCGATCAGGTGCCACGCGCGTTATCGATTGTCTTTAGCGGCATCTCGCTGGCGACAATCATTGCAACGCCGCTCGGCAGTTACCTCGGTGGGCTGGTCGGCTGGCGTAACATCTTTATGCTGACCGCCGGATTAGGTGCGGTGGCGCTGCTGTGGCAGTTCTTTACCCTGCCCGCGATGCCGCCAGAGAACAAAACGCGCAGCGGCGGGGTACTGGATCTGCTGCGTATCGGGGTGATGCGCTGGGGTATGCTGGCCGTCATTATGATGTTTACCGGTCACTTCGCCTTCTTTACCTATCTGCGCCCGTTCCTGGAAAGCGTTGCCCAACTGAATCTCAACCAGCTGTCGCTGGCGTTGCTGGCCTTTGGCGTGGCGAACTTTTTTGGCACCTCGCTGGCCGGTTATCTGGTGACCCGCAGCGTATCGCTGACCCTGAGCGGCATGGCGCTGCTGATGAGCCTCACCGCGCTGCTGCTGGTGAGCTTCGGCGACGTCAGCTGGCTGGTAGGCGTCGGGGTGGCGGTATGGGGCATGGCGTTTGGTTCGATGCCGACCGGCTGGTCAACCTGGATTTCACGCGCCGTGCCGGACGATGCAGAATCGGGCGGCGGCTTACTGGTGGCTACCATCCAGCTGGCGATCACCGTTGGGGCAGCGGCAGGCGGCTGGATGTTTGACCTGCGCGGCGCAGGCGGTGTGTTCCTCGCCAGCGGGGGACTGATGCTGCTGGCGGCGCTGACTATCTTCACCCGGGTACGGCATCACGGTTAAATCGAGCAAGGCAGCCATTTATGCTGCCTTTTTTTCTGAGTGTGGATTATTAACCTTTTGAGCGATAACTATACAAGACGTGCTTTTTTATCATCAGTTTTATTGAATGAGTTAAGCAAAAGTCTCCGCTTTTTACTGATCAAGATCCGGTCTAGTATATCTATCAACAAGGCAGCACGCCTTACCTGATAAAACTTAATCGAGGAATTGACCATGAAATCTATCAAAACTTTTGCAGCAGTTATCGCGCTTTCTGTTCTGCCATTCGCCAGTTTCGCCCAGTCTGTGACCGCTATCGACTCTACGCTTGATGGCGCTGAAGCGAAAATTGCTGCTCAGGCGCAGGAACAAGGTGCTTCATATAAAATCACCGAAGCCTACACCAATAACGGCGTTCACATGACCGCTGAACTGCTGAAATAAGCCACGCTTTATCCGCTTATGCTGACAGGACGCCACCCGGCGTCCTGGCGGCGTTTGCCGCTCATCCATAATAATCCTGTCTCTTTCCCCCCGAAATAATTATTATTCTCAAAAACAAACTCATCTGATCCCGGATCAGAGACTTTCTGGTTGCAATGTCGGGCTTTCTTTTCACCGCGTCTGCGGTGAATTAACTATGGAGAAGTTATGAAAGCGTTAATCAAAACCCGCTGGGCGCTGCGTCCTCTGGTGCTGGCAACCGCGCTGTTTTCTGCGTCAGGATTAGTGACGGCGCAGGCAGACGATATCAATCAGCCGATCGGCAAAGGCGTATATGAACTGGCCGTCAGCCCAAAAGATAACGCGCTGTTTGTGGCCTCATCGCAGAACAGCAGCGGTAACGGCGGCACGGTGTTCCGTCTCGATCCCACCACGCTGGCGGTGCAGCAGTCGATCAATACCGAACTGAAGGCGTTTGGCGCGGCGATCAATCCGCAGACAAATGTGCTTTACGTCGGCAATACCGTTGAGGGTTCGCTGACCGCCATCGATGCCAGCAGCGGAAAAGTGCTGAACACTCTGGTACTGGATAGCCGTAAGCGCAGTGAAACGGTGCGTCCGCTGCAGCCGCGACAGGTGGCGGTCGATGTCAAAACCAATCGCGTCTATGTTACCGGTCTGGGACCGCAGAGCGTGGTCTGGGTGGTGGATGGCAGCACGCTGCAACTGATTAGTACCGTGCCAGATACCGGCAAGATGGGAACCGGCCTGGCGGTCGATTCGGCGGCGCAGAAAGTCTACGTGACCAACGGCGACGGTGAACTGGTCACCATCAACGCCCGCACCAATGCCGTGGAGAAAAAGCAGAAGATCGATGGCGATAAAGCGCACTTTTTCCTGAACATTGCGCTGGATACGCGCGGTCAGCGAGCCTTCCTCAGCGATTCGAAGCAGGCGCAGGTGCTGGTGGTGGATCTGCGTAATCAGCAGGTGATCCAGCGGATCGCTGTGCCGGAGTCGCTGGCGGTGCTGTTCAATCCGGATCGTAATGAGCTCTATGTCACCCATCGTAAAGCGGGTGAAGTCAGCATCATTGATGCCAGCAGTTACAGCGTGAAGCGCAGCGTGAAAACCCCCGGTTTACCCAACAGCCTGGCGCTCTCTGCTGACGGCAAAGCGTTGTATGTCAGCGTGAAGCAACCGGGTTCGCGTAAAGCGCCGCCAAAAGATCCTGACAGCGTAATGCGTATTGCACTGTAAAAGGTGATCGCCGCTTATCGGCACGGGCGAGCCGTTTAACCCCGGCGTTGTGTACTCTGAAGCCACTCTGACGAGTGGCTTTTTGCCGTAAAAAAGCCCGCTGACGCGGGCCGGGAGCTGAGGTCATTTCCGACCGAGGCGGGAAGCCGATCACGCTAGCTACAGTGTCGCTATCCTTAATCGATCAGACCTCTTCTGACGCTTCGCGCATCATCTCATCGTGTGGGATATCATCCAGAATCTGCTCAAAACTGCGCAGACGCTTGTAGATCGACATCAGTTCAACCAGCGTTGACCATGAGGCGATCAGGTACTGGAACGAACCGCGCACCTGGTCAAACACGTTGGTGATCTGGTTCAGCAGGCCCAGCGTAATGGTGCCCGCCACAATCGACGGAAACAGCAGGAACAGGCCAAACACGTTATCAACCTGCAGATAGAGAATGCGGGTGATGTTGAAGTAGAGATAGTGAAAGTAGAGGCGGAAGTAGTTGAACCGCACCCGACCAAACAGCTCCTGCACCGTCTGCGGCCGGGCACGGTCCGCATTATCCTCGCCATACACCAGCTCTTTACGGTAAGCCGCTTCCACCCGCTGATTACGAAACTCCAGGCCTGGCAGTTTAATCCCGACTATCGCCAGTAATCCGGTGCCAAACACCGACCACAGCACGGCGGCAATCACCAGCGCATAAGGAATATTGCCAAGGAAGGGCACATCTTTAACGTGGTGTGATAGCGCCACCAGCACCGGCAAAAAGGCCACCAGGGTCATGATCGCCTGAATAAAACTGACGCCCCAGTCTTCCAGCGTGGAGGCAAACCGCATGGTGTCTTCCTGTACACGCTGCGCCGCACCTTCAACGTGACGCAGTCGCTGCCAGTTGTGCATGTAGTAATTGTTCATGGCGGTACGCCAGCGGAAAACCCAGTGGCTGATAAAGAAGGAATTAAGGACTCCAATCACCACCGCAATCAGCGCGATGCCGAGAAATGCACGTACTTCGTGGTAAAACTCGACGATCTGCACCGATCCTGCTTTTGTCAGCGCCTTCTGAATCAGATCGTAAAACGGGCCATACCAGGCGTTGACCGCTACGCCGACCTGCACCCCAAACCAGGTGACAAAGATAATCAGCGCCGAACCCCAGACTGACCAGCGCTGCCACGGATGATTATCAATCAGCCGCCAGGCGAGGGCAAAAATGGCCACCATTACCCAGTAATAGAGATAAAACCACAGCTGGCTGGCGGCGATAAACCGTGCGGCAGTGGTTGGCAAAGGTTGTTTCATGGCGGCTTCGAATGTTGGCCACATACCGGGCAGGTGCGCGGCAAAGCCGAACCAGGCAAAAATCGCTAATAAGCTCCAGATGGCCGCTGAGCTGAAAAACAGCGCTGGCCGCGGGAAAAAAGACTTAAACATAGGCACTCCGCTGTTGTGTGTTGCCTGTTATAACGTTTTGCCTGCCTGATGTCTGTAGTCTGTTGTTTCTGCTGATGACAGTAAGGGGATAGATGTTAATGAAATTGTGCGGTTTTGTTTCCAGAGGCTAAATCTTTCTCGACAGCAGTGTTACACTAGCGCCCATTGTTACCGGTAACAATCAAGCTGTAACCCTGAATCCGCTAATAAAAACCATAACAACGCAACCATTTACCCTTTCATACCGCCTGAATGGCGGGAATGAGGCAATGTCATGTCAGAACAAAAAAAGGGTCATTCACGCAGGGATTTTTTGCTGAAGACTATTACCCTGGCGCCAGCAATGGCGGTAGGCACCACGGCGATGGGCGCACTGTCGCTGCCGCTGGCGGCACAGGCGGCTGAGGCCCCGGCCGCACCGCAACAGGCGCGTGACTACCAGCCAGCCTGGTTCACCGCCGAAGAATTTGCGTTTATCACCGCCGCCGTTGCGCGCCTGATCCCAAACGATGAACGCGGTCCTGGCGCGCTGGAGGCGGGCGTACCTGAGTTCATCGATCGTCAGATGAATACTCCGTACGCCACCGGCTCCAACTGGTATATGCAGGGACCGTTTAATCCCGACCTGCCCAAAGAGCTGGGCTACCAGCTGCCGCTGGTACCGCAGCAGATCTATCGCCTCGGCATTGCCGACGCCGATCATTTCAGCCAACAGCAGCATGGCAAGGCGTTCGCGCAGCTGAGCGGCGAACAGCAGGATGCCTTACTGCAGGCGATGGAAAGCGGCAGCGCGCAGTTCAGCCAGCTACCGGCCAAAACTTTCTTTGCGTTCCTGCTGCAAAACACCCGCGAAGGCTTCTTCAGCGATCCCATCCACGGCGGCAATCAGGGGATGGTGGGCTGGAAGCTGATCAACTTCCCTGGCGCACGCGCCGACTTTATGGACTGGGTAGAGCGCGGTGAACGTTATCCGTTCCCGTCAGTGTCAATTCGCGGGGAGAGAGCGTAAGCATGGCAAACGAAATGAAAAAAGTGGATGCGGTAATTGTCGGCTTCGGCTGGGCAGGCGCGATCATGGCGAAAGAGCTGACCGAGGCGGGCCTCAACGTGCTGGCGCTGGAGCGCGGACCGCATCGCGATACCTATCCTGACGGCGCGTATCCGCAGTCAATTGACGAGCTGACCTATAACGTTCGCAAAAAACTGTTCCAGGATCTCTCTAAAAGCACCGTCACCATCCGTCATGATGCTTCGCAGACTGCGGTGCCTTATCGCCAGCTGGCGGCGTTTCTGCCGGGTACCGGCACCGGCGGCGCAGGCCTGCACTGGTCCGGCGTCCATTTCCGCGTTGATCCGATTGAGCTGCAGATGCGCAGCCATTACGAAGAGCGCTACGGCAAAAACTTCATTCCGGAAGGCATGACGATTCAGGACTTCGGCGTCAGCTATGACGAACTGGAGCCCTTCTTCGACAAGGCGGAAAAGGTGTTTGGTACTTCAGGCAGCGCCTGGAGCATCAAAGGCAAAGTGGTGGGGAAAGAGAAGGGCGGTAACCCGTTTGCGCCCGATCGCTCAGATAACTTCCCGCTGCCCGCGCAGAAGCGCACTTATTCGGCGCAGCTGTTCGCCCAGGCGGCGGAATCAGTGGGCTATCATCCTTACGATCTGCCGTCTGCGAATACCTCAGGTCCTTACACCAATCCCTACGGCGCACAGATGGGACCGTGCAACTTCTGCGGTTTCTGCAGTGGCTATGCCTGCTACATGTATTCCAAAGCCTCGCCGAACGTCAATATTCTGCCCGCGCTGCGCCAGGAGCCGAAGTTTGAGCTGCGCAACAACGCTTACGTGCTGCGCGTTAACCTCACTGACGACAAAAAGCGCGCCACCGGCGTGACCTATGTGGATGGCCAGGGCCGTGAGCAGGTGCAGCCGGCAGATCTGGTGATCCTCTCCGCCTTCCAGTTCCACAACGTGCACCTGATGCTGCTGTCGGGCATCGGCAAGCCTTACAACCCGATCACCAACGAAGGCACCGTCGGTCGTAACTTCGCCTATCAGAACCTCTCGACGCTGAAGGCGCTGTTCGACAAAAATACCACCACCAACCCGTTTATCGGTGCGGGTGGCGCGGGCGTCGGGATTGATGATTTCAATGCTGATAACTTCGATCACGGCCCGCATGGCTTTGTCGGCGGATCGCCATTCTGGGTCAACCAGGCGGGCACCAAACCGGTCTCTGGCCTGCCGGTGCCAACGGGCACGCCAAACTGGGGCAGCCAGTGGAAAGCCGCCGTGGCCGACACCTATACCCATCATCTGTCGATGGATGCCCACGGTGCGCACCAGTCCTATCGCGTGAACTACCTCGATCTCGATCCGAACTACAAAGATGCCTATGGTCAGCCGCTGCTGCGCATGACTTTCGACTGGCAGGAGAACGACATCAAAATGGCGCAGTTCATGGTCGGCAAGATGCATAAAATCGCCGAAGCGATGAACCCGAAAATGATCATCGGCGGCGCGAAAAAGCCGGGTGCCCATTTTGATTCCACCGTCTATCAGACCACCCACATCAGCGGTGGCGCGATCATGGGCGAGGACCCGAAAACCAGCGCGGTCAACCGCTATCTGCAGAGCTGGGATGTGCCAAATGTGTTCGTGCCAGGCGCTTCCGCCTTCCCGCAGGGACTGGGCTACAACCCGACCGGCATGGTGGCGGCGCTGACATACTGGTCAGCCAGAGCGATTCGTGAGCAGTACCTGAAAAACCCAGGTCCACTGGTGCAGGCATAAGGAACATGGCGATGAAAAATGGCATTCTGGCCCTGATTCTGGGCACCCTGACCTTCGCCGCGCTGGCGGATGACAACCGTGACGAGCTGGTGAAGCGGGGCGAGTATCTGGCGCGAGCCGGTGACTGTGTGGCCTGCCACACCGCGAAAGACGGTGCGGCGTTTGCCGGCGGCCTGCCGATGGCGACGCCGATTGGCACAATCTACTCCACCAATATCACGCCCGATGCGGCGACCGGCATTGGCGACTACAGCTACGATGACTTCCAGAAAGCGGTCCGTCACGGCGTGGCGAAAAATGGCGATACGCTCTATCCGGCGATGCCGTTTCCCTCTTACGCGGTGGTCAGCGATGAGGACATGAAGGCGCTGTATGCTTACTTCATGCACGGCGTGGCGGCGGTGAAGCAGCCGAATAAAGAGAGTGACATTCCGTGGCCGCTGTCGATGCGCTGGCCGCTGGCGATCTGGCGTACGGTATTTGCGCCGGAAGTGAAGGCGTTCCAGCCTGCCGCACAGGAGGACCCGGTGCTGGCGCGCGGTCGCTACCTGGTCGAAGGGCTGGGCCACTGTGGTGCCTGCCACACGCCGCGTAGCGTCACCATGCAGGAAAAAGCGCTGAACAACGAGGAAGGTCACGACTATCTGGCTGGCAGCAGCGCGCCGATTGATGGCTGGACCGCCAGCAACCTGCGCGGCGATAACCGTGACGGCCTGGGCCGCTGGAGTGAAGAGGATCTGCGTCAGTTCCTGCGCTATGGCCGCAACGATCAGACCGCCGCCTTTGGTGGCATGACCGAGGTGGTGGAGCACAGTCTGCAGCATCTGAGCGACGCCGATATCACCGCCATTGCGCGCTATCTGAAGTCGCTGGGTGCGAAAGATCCGCACCAGACGGTCTTCAGCATCGATGACGCCACCGCCAAAGCGTTGTGGAAAGGCGATGACAGCGCGACCGGCGCATCGGTCTATGTCGACAGCTGTGCCGCCTGCCATAAAACCGACGGCAGCGGCTATCAGCGCTTCTTCCCGGCGCTGCGTGGCAATCCGGTGGTACAGGCCGATGATCCGACCTCGCTGATCCATATCGTGCTGGTGGGCGGTCAGCTGCCTGGCGTGAAGGGCGCACCGTCAACCATTACCATGCCGGCGTTCGGCTGGCGTCTGAACGATCAGCAGGTTGCCGATGTGGTGAACTTCGTGCGCAACAGCTGGGGCAACAAAGCGTCTGAACCGGTCAGCGCAAAGCAGGTCGCTGAGCTGCGTAAAGATGAGAAAGATCGCCTGGGCAGCGCCGATATCCGGGTGCTGGAAGGTAAGTAAACTGCCATAAAGCGGGCCGGTACCCTGGCGGTACCGGCCGCTTCTTTTCTGCTAGATATTCTCCAGATCGATCCCGCGGGTCTTAGGTCCGTACAAGCCCACCGACAGCATCACAATCAACATGCTCAGTACGATAAAGGCGATCACGCCTGGCGTACCGGCGTACTGCAAAATCACACCGATCAGGATACTGCTGAACACCGTAGAGAGACGGCTGAACGAATAGCAGAAGCCAACGGCACGGGCGCGAATGTGGGTCGGGAAAATCTCGGTCTGATAGGCGTGATAGCTGAAGGTCAGCCAGGCGTTAGACCAGGTGATAAGGAAACCACAGGCGATCAGCATCAGCGGCTGGGTCTGAAAGGCAAACAGCGTGCCGAACACCACGGTCATCAGCGATGACAACACGATCTGCCATTTATTCTCCAGCTTATCCGCGTAGCGGCTGGAGATCAGCGAACCGAGCGGATAGGCCAGCGTGATAAAAAAGGCATACAGCAAACTGTGGGTCACCGTGGTGCCGCTGCCCGACAGCAGCGCAGGCAGCCAGTTACCAAAACCAAAGAAGCCGATCGCCTGGAAGAAGTTCATCACCACCAGCATCAGGGTGCGCTGGCGGTATGCGGGTGACCAGATTTCACGAAAACGCCCCCGTTTTGGCAGCTGTGCGGCGGCGTCATCGGGCGGAAAGGGCGCGCCTGGCGTCAGGCCGCAGCGTTGTTCCATGGTAGAAAGCACCTGGTGTGCCTGTTGATGACGGCCCTGCTGTGCCAGCCAGCGCGCCGATTCCGGCAGGTTTTTGCGAATCAACCAGATCACCAGCGAACAGACCGCACCGGCGATCACCACCCAGCGCCAGCCTTCGAGGCTGAGCAGCGTTTGTGGCACCAGCCACCAGGAGATCAGTGCCACGGCGGGCACCGACAGAAACTGTACAAAAAAGGCGAAGGCGAACGCCCGGCTGCGCAGATGACTGGGCACCCATTCCGACAGATAGGTATCGATGGTTACCAGCTCGACGCCGAGGCCGATACCCACCAGCAGGCGGAACAGGATAATCATCTCTGCGCTCTGCTGAAACGCCATCAGCAGTGAAAACAGGCCGTACCACAACAGCGCGCACATAAAGGTCAGACGGCGGCCAAAGCGGTCGGCGTAAGGAGCCAGCAGGCTGGCACCGATAAACAGACCGAGAAAGGTGGCAGAAGCAAACGCCGCCTGATCGGAGAATCCGAACACGCCAGCGCCGCCGGTGTGAAACAGTCCGGCCGCCAGCAGGCCGGAGCTGATATAGCCGGTTTCAAACAGATCGTAGAGTTCGAAAAAGCCGCCCAGCGCCAGCAGGGTGATAAAGCGCCATAATCCGGCGGACGAGGGCAGGGCATCAATACGGCCAGCTAAGCTGGAACGGGAGGCCGATGCGGCAGGCATCGGCGTGATCCCGGTGGTAACGGTGGTTGTCATGTCGGGGCAGACCTCGGGCAGTGTTTGCAGGAATCGCAGGGCTGATGCTTATTAAAATAGTTAACCCTTAGCACGCGAAGAAATAGCAGAATAATCAATTCGCCTGCGGTTGCCGAGAGGCATGTTGGTGAGTTTTTAGCAACGTACGTTGCACTTTTTGCCGTCCGTGGCGTTGTGCATTACGGCAGATGCGGCCAGATGCCCGGTCCGATCGGCAGTCCCAGCCAGTACCACACCACCAGCAGCGCAATCCAGCTGATAAAGAACACCAGCGGATAGGGGAAGATCAGCACGTAGTAGGTGCCGAGCTGCGCATCTTTCTGGTAGCGCTGCAAAAAGGCGAGGAACAGCGGCAGGAACGGCGACATCGGCGCCAGCGGCAGCACCGCCGAGTCGGCGATACGGAAAATCATCTGCGCAAAGGCGGGATGAAAGCCGAGCAGCATAAACATCGGCACAAACACCGGCGCCAGAATCGACCAGATCGCCGAGCCGCTGGCGATAAACATGCAGAGAAACGCCGACAGGAACATCAGCCCGAGAAAGGCGGGTGCGCCGCTTACGCCGGCACTCTCCAGCACGTCGGTCAGGCCGATCGCCATAAACTTGCCCATGTTGCTCCAGTTAAAGAACGCCACGAACTGCGACAGCGGAAACACCATTACAATAAACCCCGCCATCCCTTTCATCGGATCGACCAGCAGCTGCGGAATATCATCCGGACGGCGGATCTGGCGGGTCACCACGCCATAGGCAATCGCCACCACAAAGAAGAACAGAATGATGATCGGCACAATACCCTGAATAAACGGCGAGGGAATAATGGCCCCGCTGGTGGGGTTACGCAGCGGCGCATTCTCCGGTATCACCAGCAGCGCCATCAGGGCGATAAACAGCAGGGCGGCAATCCCGGCGGCGCGCAGGCCGCGGTTCTCCAGCGGCGTAAGAGCCGCCAGTTTTTCGCCGCTGCCCTGCCACTGTGGCAGGCGCGGCTCAACAAATTTATCGGTCAGCAGCGCTCCGACAAGGGTCAGCACAATCACCGAGGTCGCCATAAAAAACCAGTTATCGATGACGCTGACGTGCACCGTGTCGCTGACCGCTTTGGCTGCTTCGGTACTGATGCCGGAAAGCAGCACGTCGGTGGTGACGATCAGCAGGTTGGCGGTAAAGCCGGAGGCCACACCGGCAATCGCCGCCAGCAGTCCGGCCACCGGATGACGGCCGACCGCCAGGAAGATCAGCGCGCCCAGCGGCGGCATCACCACCAGCGCCGCATCGGAAGAGATATGGCTGAAAAAGGCGATAAACAGCACCATGTAGCTGGCGTAGCGGCGGTTGACGCGCGACGCCATCTTCACCATCAGCGACTGCAGTAAGCCGACTTTTTCCGCCAGACCGGCACCAATCACCAGCGCCAGAATCGATCCCAGCGGGGTAAAACTGCTGAAGTTTTTGATGATGTTGGGCAATATCCACTGAATGCCGGCGATGCTCAGCAGGTTATTAACCCGCACTATTTCGCCGTTGCTGGGGTTTTTAACCGCCAGATCCAGCGCGCTGATAATGGCGGTGGCGATCATCAGCACCACAATCAAATAGACAAACAGTAAAAAGGGATTAGGAACTTTATTTCCCACCCGCTCAACCCAGCTAAAAAGTCGCCCAGGGCTGCGGTTCTCTGATGTTGCTTCCATAGTTTCTGGTCTCGTCTTGTGTCCCGTCATCCGGGTGCGCGTTCGCTGACGCCGGTCGTTGAGTGAGACGTCCGGCGATAGGTTACAAACGGCACGCCGGAATCCGGGAAGGTGTTTGCAATCATATTTTTTTATAGCGGTCCGCGCCGGTGACGCGGCCGTTGGCTCATTCGGCCAGTTTTGTCGGTGTGATCCCCGCCGGGATCGGGCAGTGATAAGGCTGTGAGGCGCGCACCCGATCGAACTCCGCCTGACAACGGGCCAGCGCCGCCGAATCCTGCAACAGCGTGACGACGGTGGCGGCCATCACTTTGCCAGCCAGAAACATCCCCTTATGCGCGATGCTGGTGCGACCCTGCGCCACCAGCTGCCAGGTATGCAGCGGCGTACCGAAGGTGAAGCAGGGCGCAAAGCACTGCGCGGTCGGCGTCACCCAGCTGACATCCCCGACATCCGTTGAGCCATACAGCAGCTCGCGCGTCACGGCATAAGGCGCTACCTGATCCATAAACAGCCGGTCACCCAGTTGCTCAACCCAGGCCTGGCCTGCTTCGCCGCCGGTTCGGGCTGCGTTGAGCCGCGCATTGCGCAGATCGTCGTCGGTCAGGGTGGCGCGTATCTCTGCCGCGAACGCTCGCTCCTCATCGCTGTAATCGGGCAGACCAAACTGATGCAAATAACGCTCCATCACGGCTTCCAGCGCGCGATTGGGCACGTAGTCAGAGCAGGCTTTGTCAAAACGCACCGTCAGGGTGGTGTCGGTCATCAGCGCCGCACCGCGGGCGATATTGATCACCCGCTGGTAAATATCCTGCGCCTGCTGCAGTTCCGGCGCGCGGATCAGGTAGAGCACTTCCGCGTCGGCCTGCACCACATTCGGCGAGACGCCGCCGCTGTTAGTCACCGCATAGTGCAGCCGTGCTTCCTGCACGATGTGCTCACGCAGAAAATTGGCACCGGTGTTCATCAGGGTGACCGCATCCAGTGCGCTGCGACCGAGGTGCGGTGAGTTAGCAGCATGTGCCGCGACGCCTTTGAAGCTGAACGCCGCCTGGATATTGGCGAGCGTGCGCAGATTAAACATCCCGCTGAAGCCTTCGGGATGCCAGGTCACCGCGGCATCGACATCATCAAACAGCCCTTCGCGCACCATAAAGGTTTTGCCGGAGCCGCCTTCTTCACCGGGACAGCCGTAAAAGCGCACCGTTCCGCCGGTATGATGTTGCTGCATCCAGGCTTTCACCGCACTGGCTGCCGCCACGCCTGCGGTACCGAGCAGGTTATGGCCGCAGCCGTGACCGTTGCCGTTGGCCTCCAGCGGTTGCGGGCGGGCGCATCCCGCCTGCTGGCTCAGGCCCGCCAGCGCATCAAACTCGCCAAGGATGGCAATCACCGGTTTACCGCTGCCGAAGCTGGCAATAAAGGCGGTATCCAGGCCGCCCACGCCGCGTTCTACCGTGAAGCCCTCCGCCGCCAGCGCATCGGCCAGCAGCGCGCAGGAGCGGGTCTCGGCAAAGCGGGTCTCCGGCGTATCCCAGATGGCGTCGCTGAGTGCGCTGAAGCGCGCCTGATGACGGTCGATATAATCAGCAATGAACGCTTCCATCATCGGCCTCCGTCAAACTGCGCCTGATTCAGCGCCAGGGTTGCCAGCATCGCGATCGCCACGGGCATCACCTGCTCATCAAAGTCGAACTTCGCGTTATGGTGACCCGCCGCCAGATCGCAGCCGAAGATGGCATACGAAGCCTGCCCGCCGCGTTGCTTCACCCGCTCCATCATGTAAGTGGCATCTTCCGATCCGGCCGCCTGGGCCTTACGATCGACCACCGAATCGAAGATGCCGAGCGCCTCTGCCTGCTGATGGATAAAATCGACCCACGGCTGGGTTGGGGTGCAGCTGCGGGCGGCCCCCATCAGCGTGACCTGGTGCTCAACGCCATACATCGCCGCCGCGCCAGCGATGACCCGCAGCGCCTGCTGGTAGATGTCATCGTTAACCTGATTGGTGACGCCGCGGGTTTCGACTTTCAGCAGCGCACAGTCGGGCACCACGTTACGTCCGGTACCGGCCTGCAGTACGCCAACGTTGACACGCGCCACACCGCCGCTGTGCTGGGTAAGACCGTGCAGCGCCAGCGTTGCCTGAGCCGCCGCCAGCAGGGCATTGCGGCCCTCTTCCGGTCGACCACCGGCATGCGCGCCGACGCCGGTGAAATTGACGTCGAGTTTGGTGGTGGCGAGGAAGCTGTCGCTGCCACACACCAGCTCACCCGCTGGCACGCCGGTGCCGAGATGGATAGCGGTAAACAGATCAACATCATCCACCACGCCAGCCGCCACCATCGCTCTGGCACCGCGAACCCCCTCTTCGGCGGGCTGGAAAATGAGTTTAATCGTGCCGCTCAGCTGATCTTTCATCGCCATCAGCACCGAGGCGAGGCCGAGGCCGATGGTAGTGTGGCCGTCGTGTCCGCAGGCGTGCATCATGCCGGGATTGCAGGAGGCGAAGCCTTCACGCTGTGGCAGGTGATCTTCCGCCTGACTCTCATTGAGATCGAGCGCGTCCATATCGACCCGGAAGCCGATCACCGGGCCGGGACGACCGGTTTCCAGCGTGGCAACGATGCCGCAAAAACCGCCGGAGAAGTGGTTGATCCACTGCGGTAACGCGCCCTGCTGCAGCGCCCGGGCTTCCTGCTGCTGCAGCACGGTCTCGCTGGGTAAGCCCATGCGCGCATCGGCGTCGATCACCTCACGGCCCAGTTGCAGGTGATAACCCAGCTTGTGCAGCTCGTCGGCGACCCGCGTGGCGGTACGGAACTCCAGCCAGCCAGATTCCGCGTAATGATGGAACTCCCGGCGCCAGCTTTTGAGCTGCGCCAGCCGGGCGCTGATAAGGTCGGAAAGGGTATTCATCGGCACTGTCCTTACTGTTGGTTTTTTACGCACTGCCTCGAATCTACACAATGGTATTAGCCGGCATAAGATGCGAATATCTTGTGACTGATAAACAACGGTTATCACAAAAACTATGACTGCCAACCTTAAACTTCATCAGCTGCGCGCCTTTGTTGACGTGGCACGCCAGGGCAGCATCCGGGCGGCAAGCCGTCTTTCCGGGCTTTCGCAGCCGGCATTAACCAAAGCGATTCAGGAACTGGAGCGTGAACTCGGTGCCCGGTTGTTTATCCGCCGTCAGCAGGGCGTGGTCTTAACCGATATCGGTGATAACTTTTTTCGACATGCCAGTCTGGTGCTGGCGGAGTTGCGAGTAGCGCAGGAGGATATCCAGCAGCGGCTGGGGCTGGGCGGCGGGCAGGTGAACATCGGCGTCGGCGGCAGCGTGGCGCGCACCATCATGCCGCAGGTGATTAACCAGTTTCATCGTGAATACCCGCTGGTGAAGGTGCGCATCGTAGAAGGGCAACTGGTGTCGATGGTGCATGAGTTGCGGCAGGGCGCGCTTGATTTCACCATCAATACCTACGATCAAAGTCATCTCGATCAGGAGCTGATGTATGAGCGAATGATGGAGCGCGAGTATAAAGTGGTGGTGCGCAAGGGCCATCCGCTGGAGAAGGCACGCTCGCTGGCCGAGTTGCAGCAGGCGGACTGGACCATGCCGACGCCCAAGGGCAGCTACTATCGCTTACTGCACGATCTGTTTGACGAGCGCGGCATGGCACCCAAAATAGTGGTGACCTGCGAAACCTTTATGGCCTGTACCAGCCTGGTGGCGCAAAGCGATTTCATCAGTATTTTATCGGTGGATGTGATCGACGATCCCATTCTCGGCCGCTCGCTGGTGGCGCTGTCGCTGGACGAACCGCTGCCGAAAGCGATCTTTTATCTGATTCAGCGTAAGGATACCGCGCTGACGCCGATGAGCAGTTATATGGCGCAGTTATTTCGTCGTTATTGCCAGCGCTGACGGGTAGCGTTCTCTCATCGTCTACACTTGGTGTATTCGCGTAAATGTGAGTTCAACCCACAATCGGAGGTGACGATGCAAGTCTGTCCATATCTGTTTCTCTATGGTCGCTGTGAAGAGGCAATCGAGTTTTACCTGCAGGCCACAGGCGGGAAACTGCTGGAGAAAATGACCTTTGGCGATATGCCAGAGCAGGGCGAGCAGGTAGGCGATCAATCTGCGCCGCCGCAGCCGCCGGAAAAAATCATGCACGCGCATCTGCGTATCGGTCAGGGAGAGTTGATGCTGAGCGACGGTAACACGCAGAAGCCGCCGGCCTCGGATCACGCCGGCTATGCGGTCAGCCTCGCCACCACGGATGCAGAGCAGGGCAAAACCTGGTTTGAAAAACTGTCCGTGGGCGGCAAAGTGACGACCCCGTGGCAGGAGACGTTCTGGTCAAATGGATTTGCGATGTTTATCGATCAGTTCGGCATTCCGTGGCGCATCAACGTGGTGAAGCCGCAGGAATAAAGCAGGATGCGGGATCGGCGCCGGTGACAGCGGCGCCGTTTTAGGGTCGCCTGAGCACGGCCAGCCTTGCAGCCAGCCGCCCGCTCATCAGAAGTTGTAACCCGCCACCAGGTAGTAACCCCAGCCGGTCGATTTCACTTCAAACGGACCGTTACCGAAGTTCAGCTCCTGCCCATCCGCCCACTGACCGCCATTGTGGAAGTAACGCGCCACGGCTGAGAAGTGCCAGTGATCGTAACCCAGCGACAGAATATGGCTTGAAGCGATTGAGTTACTGGTGCGCGACGAACCGCCTTTCTCGTTGAGATCGGAACCCCAGTCAAAGTTGGTGAAGCCGACATAGCCAAGGTTACCGCCCCACAGCGTGGTGATCGGCACAAAGTATTTCACCTTGAAGCGATAGCCATCCCAGCTGTTTTCATTTGCCGCACCGTAGTTTTCCCACTGATATTTGGCATAGACGTTCAGTGACAGACCCACATCGCTGTGAGTATCGATATCGGTGCCCAGACCCATATACCAGGTATTCTGGCGGTTATCGCTGTTGCGGCCCATGTCGTAGATGTAGTTGTTGGCGAAATACCACTCTTTGAACGGACCAAAGGCCAGGCTGGTGCCAGTCAGTTTGTCGATCGAGAAGCGCGGTTCAATCTCCATAAACATCGGCGAACCGTGGTCAAAAATACCGTTGGCGTTGCTGTTACCCGCGCCGAAGAAGTTGGTCAGATCGAGATAACCGTAGAAATCGAACCAGTCTTTTTTGGCAAACGCTTCATATTCCAGATAAACGTCGTTGTTAAACTGCGGCCCGAAGCGCGTGTGGTAGCTGCCCACCACGTTTACGCTCTGATGCCACCAGTCGGACAGATATTGCGGATCGCTATCAGCGGCTTGCGCAACACCCGTCCAGGAACATGCCAGTACGGCACCTGCTATCAACGTTTTGAATTTCATTATCATTAACCACATGCTTTTGACCGCTGCACAGCAGGCGCAGTCAGAGAGAAGTCGATCCCGGGGTGGGGAGTGAGTTATTCAGGACATAACAGCCAGTTTCCAGCCCGCGTAGCGTGCCTGCAACATAGCGATAGAAAATAGATTTTGCTCACGTTTGTCAAAAAGTGTTGCATTACAATTCAGTGAAAATGTGACGTGCTTCACAATAATGGCGGTGATCGAACGGAACCAGGCAACCGTTTACGTTGTCTGGTTCGCGATCAAACGTGCGGGATCAGGGAAAAGTGACGCGGACCTGCAAACCACAAATTGCACCCTGTGGCGTCAGGCAATTGGAAAGGGCGACATGAATCTGATGCTTCTGCGCAACGCTGCGCACAATCGATAAACCCAGACCGCTGCCCTGCGCTTTAACGTCAGGGGAACGGGTGAAACGGTCAAAGGCGCGTTCAATAAAGGATTCCGGCATACCTGGTCCGTTATCGACAATATCCACCACCGTCTTGCCCGCCACCCGATGCAGCAGAACATCCACCAGGCTCCCTTCCGGCGTATGCAACATGGCGTTACCAATCAGGTTGTCGAACAGGCTACGCAGTTCAGAGCGGCTGGCCTGCAGGCGATACTGGGTCGAGCCGTTAAAGCCGATATCGATGCCGCGTTTATCGGCCACCACCATCAACTGCTCAATGCTCTCTTTCAGCAGATCTTCCAGTTCAATCTGCTCAATGCTGGCCACCACGCTTTGATCTTCCTGACGGGAGACGTTCAGCAACTGGGTCACCAGGTGACGGGTACGCGTCACGCCCGCTTCGAGCTGACTGAACTGCCGGCTGGCCTCGCCCGGCTGAATATGCTGACGCAGATTCTCCAGCTGCAGCGTGACAGCGGTGACCGGGGTTCGCAGTTCGTGAGCGGCATCTTCCAGGAACTGCCGCTGGGATGACCAGGCCTCGCGCAGCTTATTCAGCAACGCGTTATACGCGGCAACCAGCGGCAGGATCTCATCCGGCAAGCCTTCCGGTGAGACATTGTGCGGATGATGCGTCTCCTGCGCCGCGATCTGCCGCGAGGCGACCTGCAGATCGCGGGTGATCTTCCGCACCACCAGCCAGATCACCAGCAGCGACAGCGGCATCATCAGGATCAACGGAATGATCGCCGACAGCGCCCGTTTGACCATCAGCGCTTTCATGTAGCTGAGGTTGTGCATCACCTGAATGGTCTTGATCTCACTGCCAGGCTGACCGGGTCGGGTATAGATACGCCATTCGCAGTCATCACAATGGCCCACATCGACATCGCGGTAACCGCGCTGGGCTTGCAGCGGTGCGTGCAGTTCCGGCCACGAGCTGGCACGCAGCCGGCCCTGGTTATCCCACAGCTGCACCACAAAAGCGCTCTTCGCCTTGTCAGGCGGAATGAGCATCGGCATCAGTGCCGGCATCTGCTTGTTGGTCGACCAGGCATCGGCGATTTTCGACAGCTGATCGTCCTTCATGGTGCCGACCATGTCGCCATAGCAGCTGAAGAAGTACCAGGTGACGCCGCCAATCATCAGCAGATGAATAATCAGCAGCGTACTGAGTAATTTATTGCGTAACGAACGCATAAAGGGGAACGGTTTCATATTGCCGGCACCCGCCAGCCCAGCCCGCGTACATTGCGAATCGCGTCGTTATCCAGCTTGCGCCGCATCCCGTGGATCAGCACATCAACCGCGTTGCTGCTCACTTCGTCGCCCCAGCCGTAAATACGGTTCTCCAGCTGCTCGCGCGAGAGAATCGCGCCGGGACGCTCCAGCAAGGCATAAAGCAGGGCATATTCGCGCGCGGTCAGCTGCTCGCGCTGGCCCTTATAGAGCACTTCGCGCGTCATCATATCCAGCTGCACATCGCCGCTGCCCAGCACCGAATCCGCCGCACCGTGGCGACGTCGGGTAATCGCCCGCATCCGGGCCAGCACTTCCTGCAGATCAAAAGGTTTAAGCAGGTAATCGTCAGCGCCGCTGTCGAGCCCCTGTATCCGCTGCGCCACCGTATCGCGCGCAGTCAGGATCAGCACCGGCGTAGAATCGCCGCGCCCGCGCGCCCGGCGCAGCACCTGCAATCCGTCATCACGCGGTAAGCCGAGATCCAGCAACACGCAGCTGTAGCCGCCTTCGCTCCAGGCGTTATGGGCATAAACGCCATCGCGTACCCAGTCCACCGACCAGCCCGCGCCCTCTAAAGCCTGCTGCAGGTTCGCGCCGATCATTTCATCATCTTCAACCAATAACACGCGCATGGCTGATCTCCTTCGTAAAGATGGGAGAGAGTTTATACATCAATTGTTAGGTCAGAATTATCCGCCGTCATTCCGCCGTCATACTTCGTACTACAGCGGCGTTGGCTACGTCTGGCCGCCTTGCGGTAATACGAATTATAGGGGCGAATCGGGTGTGACTTAACGCAAATTAGCCTGGCGGATTCGACGGTGACTTAACACAAATTATTTAAATGCTGGCCGCCAGGAGGCAACGAAAAAGAGTTAAATCGACGCCGATGTAACTTAACGCAAATTATTTTACCGGATTGCCAGGATCACTTAATGCTTATTATTCAGGCAGGTTGTTGCCGTTATCTGACCGATAAAGGGGGCCGCAGGCCGGAATCTGGCGGTTGCTAATTCTGCGCTAATTTTCTGCTAATTAAGGGATAAATTTAACCGGGTAAAGTGGGTTCACTGCACATCAGCGTAAATCAGGAGGAACCCATGAATCAGCGCGAGTTTATTCGGAGTTTGCTGGACTGGATTGAGAACAACTTAGGACACGATCTGCATCTGGATGAGGTGGCGCGTCGCTCTGGCTATTCCCGCTGGCATCTGCAACGGCTGTTTCGCCAGCATACCGGATTTTCCCTGGCGGAATATATCCGACAGCGCCGGTTAACCGAATCTGCGCTGACGCTGCTGAGCAGCAATGAAGCGATATTGCAGGTCGCCATGAACTACGGGTTCGACACCCAGCAGGCCTACACCCGCACCTTCAAAAACTATTTTATGATGACGCCAGGCCAGCTACGCCGCCAGCGCCGGGTCGAGCCGGACCGGTTACTGTTTCCGCTGGCCATGGCCAGTTGATGCCTTTGATGGCCTTCCCGCCAGATGAAACGCGCGGGAAGGTCGGCAGGCACGGCTCCGCTGTCTGATCCCATCCCTTCTTTTTTACTGACCTGCCGCCGTAAGCTGCCCCGAACATGCTAGTTTGATGCCAGAATCCTCAGGGTATCGGAGCGGTAACGCATGGAAAACAGTGCTAATTTAACCGCCATGCTGGTGTTTGCGCGGGTGGTGGAACTCCAGAGTTTCAGTGAAGCGGCGCGGGCGCTCGGCTGGTCTAAATCCCACGTCAGCCGCGAAATCTCCCGTCTTGAGCTGCGGCTCGGCATCCGGCTGTTGCAGCGCACCACCCGGCGACTGGCGCTGACCGAGCTCGGTCAGGCTTACTATCCCTATTGCGTCCGGATGCTGGCAGAAGTGCAGCGGGCCGATGCCTTTGTCCAGCAACTGCATCAGCAACCGGCCGGTAACGTACGTCTGCAGGCGCCGGTGACCTATGGCTGTCAGTGCGTGGTGCCGGTGCTTAATCGCTTTCTGCGCCGCCATCTGCACATTAACGTCGACCTCGATCTGACCGACCGTAACCACGATCGGCTGGATGAGCAGGTGGATGTGGCCATCGTGATTCGATCCCGGCCACCGCAGCAGGGGCATTTTCGGGTGATCAGCGACATTGAGTGGGGACTGTATGCGGCACCGGCGTATCTGGCGCAGCGGCCTGCTATCGATCATCCTGAGATGCTGCCGCGCCATGACCTGCTGCTGTTTCATGGGCCGGCGCATACCGCCGCGCTGCCGTTTCGCCGCGACAAGCAGCGGCTGGCACTGGATGTCCGCAGCCGTTTTCGTGCCAATAACAGCATGGCGCTGCTGAACGCGGCGCTGGCGGGCAGCGGCATCGCCTATCTGCCCTCCTATATGGCGCAGGAAGCGGTCGCCCGTGGGGATATTCAGCAACTGCTGCCGGAGTGGCAGATGGATCGGCTACAGAGCTATCTGCTGCTGCACGACACGCTGCAGCCCGCTTCGCCAGTCAGCTTATTATGCGACACGCTGATCGCCGCGCTGGTCAGCCCGTGATTGTTGCTGTAGTGCAACAGTCAGCGCCACAAAGTAACTATCGTGCCGCCACTGTTGTTATCCGGCGCGCCTGGTTAGCCTGTATCCCTGATCAATGACGGGATATCTTTATGCAACTGCCAGCAGAAAAAGCAGAATTTCAGCACTGGAAGCGCAACTTATGGGTCTGTGTGCTGGGCTCATTCAGCACCATCGTGGCGATGACGCTGCTGCTGCCGTTTTTACCGCTCTACGTTCAGCAGCTTGGCGTGCAGCAACCCGCCGCCATTGCGCGCTGGTCGGGGCTGGCCTATGGCGCCACATTTTTCAGCGCGGCGCTGACCGCGCCACTCTGGGGCCGACTGGCTGACCGTTATGGTCGTAAGCTGATGCTGATCCGCGCCAGCCTCGGGATGGCTATCGCCATGTCACTGATCGGCATGGCGACCGCGCCGTGGCAGCTGGTGGCGCTGCGTCTGCTGGCGGGTTTGCTGGGCGGATACGCCTCCGGATCGACCATTCTGGTGGCGGCGCAAACGCCCAAAGGCCAGACCGGCTGGGCGCTGGGCATATTATCCTCCGGTATCATGGCGGGCAACGTGGTTGGGCCGCTGCTGGGCGGCGTGCTGCCGCCGCTGATCGGTATTCGCCAGACCTTCTGGTTAACCGGCGCGGTGATTTTTCTCGCCTTCCTGGCGACCACTTTTCTGCTGAAAGAGCAGCCACGCGCCGCCGCCTCGCCGCGGGAAAATTCCGCGCCAGCGCCTGCAGCAACACCGGTAAATCAGCGGCGGGTTTGGCTGATGTGGCTGTCAGGCATGTTGCTGATCTTCGCTACGATGTCGATTGAACCGATTATCACCCTCTATGTCGGCGAGTTTGTGTCGGGTAATCACCAGATAACGCGGGTCGCCGGACTGGCGATGTCGGCTGCCGCACTGGGCACGGTGATCGCCGCACCGCGGCTCGGACGGCTGGCGGACCGTGTCGGACACGAGCGGGTGCTGACAGCGGGCTTAGTGGTGAGTGCGCTGCTGCTGATCCCGCAGGCTTTTATTACCGCTGCCTGGCAACTGGTATTGCTGCGTTTTCTGATGGGGATGGCGCTGGGCGGACTGTTGCCCTGCATCACCGCCATTATCCGGCACAGCGTGCCGGGATCGCAGGTCGGACGGATGCTGGGCTATTCGACATCGGCACAGTATATCGGCCAGGTGACGGGCCCGCTGTTCGGCGGTCTGGTCGGGGGATCGTTTGGGATGCGGCCGGTATTTCTGGCGACCAGCGCGGTGATGCTGCTGTGCGGATGGCTGAACGGGCGGGCAATGAAAGATAGCGCGATCAAAAAAGGCGGACCGGAGTCCGCCTGATGTTAACCGCTGATGACAGGATTATTTCTGGTCTGGCAGCGCGTAGGCGATCACATAATCGCCCAGTTTGGTGCCAAACGAGCCGTGACCACCGGCCGCGATGACAACGTACTGCTTGCCATTCGCTTCATAGGTCATTGGCGTAGCCTGACCACCGGCTGGCAGACGTGCCTGCCACAACAGCTCACCGGTATCGGTGCTGTAAGCACGCAGGTAGTTATCGGCAGTTGCACCGATAAAGAACACTTTACCGGCGGTGGTGATCGGACCGCCCAGCATCGGCATACCCATTTTGAACGGAATCGGTACTGGCGCGCTGTCGCGGGTAGTACCAATACGCTGTTTCCACACCACGTTGTTGGTCTTCAGATCCACCGCAGAGACGTAACCCCACGCTGGCTGTTTACACGGCAGACCAAAGGGTGACAGGAACGGGTTCAGCTCAACACCGTAGGGAACGCCATACTGCGGCTGAATACCGGTTTCCGTGCCTGAACCCCCCTCAGCGCCTTTCGGCGGTTCGATCGGGTTGCCTGGACCACGAGGGATCAGCTTCGAGACAAACGGCAGCGCCATCGGGTTAGCAATCGCGATCTGACGATGTGGATCGACAGCGATGCCGCCCCATTCGAACATACCGAGGTTACCCGGGAACACCAGCGTACCCTGCTCAGATGGCGGGGTGAACGGACCTTCATAGCGCAGACGCTTGAAGATCACGCGGCACACCAGCTGGTCGTACATCGTCGCGCCCCACATGTCCTTGTCCGTCAGATTCTGTTTCGGACGGAAGGTCAGCTCAGAGTAGGGCTGGGTGGCGGAGACGTGATCGCCTTTCGCCGCACCCTGCGGAACCGGTGTTTCAGGAGCCGGAACAACCGGCTTGCCGGTACGACGATCCAGCACAAAGATGTTACCGGTTTTCGCCGGCGCATAAATCACCGGTACGGTGTTGCCCTCTTTATCGGTGATATCAGCCAGCGTCGGCTGCGATGGCAGGTCCATATCCCACAGATCGTGGTGCACGGTCTGATAGGCCCAGACCAGCTTACCGGTGGTGGCGTTCAGCGCCACCACGCTGCTGGCATAACGTTCCTGTTCTGGCGTGCGGTTACCGCCCCAGATATCCGGTGTGCTCACGCCCATCGGCAGATAGACCGTATCCAGTTTCGGATCGTACACCGCCGGTGCCCATGAGTTCGGGGAATTCATGGTGAAGGTGTGTTCATCGGCCGGTATCGCGTTTGGATCTTTCGCGCCCGGATCGAACACCCACAGCAGTTTACCGGTATTCACATCAAAACCACGGATCACGCCTGACGGCTCGCGGGTTGAGTAGTTATCGGTGACTGCACCCGCCATCACGATGGTGGTGTTGGTAATCACCGGCGGTGAAGTCGGCTCATACTGACCTGACGTGGTCACGGGCTGTTTGTGTTGCAGATCCAGCTCGCCGTTGACGCCGAATGACGGGCAGCGTTCGCCGGTTTCCGCATCCAGCGCAAACAGACGACCATCGTTGACCGGCAGATAGATGCGACGTGAGCAGAGCGCAGGCTGGCTGTTGGCTGCATCGGCAGCGGCCGGCACTTCATGATAAGAGACGCCGCGACAGGTGACGTGCTGGAAGGTTGGATTCACCTTCATGCCCGGATCAAATTTCCACTTCTGTTTGCCGGTAGCCGCGTCCAGTGCAAACAGGATCTGGTGTGGCGAGCAGAGGTAAAGAGTGTCGCGGATTTTAATCGGCGTCACTTCGTCGGTGATTTCACCCGGATCGTTGGCGGTTTTTAAATCACCGGTCTGGAACTGCCAGGCGACCTGCAGCTCTTTAACGTTCTGGTGATTAATCTGCTTGAGCGGAGAGAAGCGGGTTCCCTGCTGATCGCGCGCATAAGCTGGCCAGTCACCGTCCGGAATGTTGCTCAGCGGCTGTGCCTGCGGGGCGTTGTCAGCGGTTTCCGGCAGCGTCCCGTTGATGACCTGCGGATCGTTGAACACGGCGTAAGCCAGTACCACCGCACTGGCGATCAGCGCCACGGCCATGGCACCCAGCGGACCTTTACCCACATTGTGCAGGCTGCGCCAGACAAACGGCAGCACCAGCCAGACGCCAAAGATCACCAGCACATCGGTACGCGGTGCCAGCGCCCAGAAGTCAGTACCGACTTCCCAGACGCCCCAGGCCAGCGTAGCCAGCAGCAGCAGGGCGTATACCACCAGCGCGGCGCTGTTTCGACGCCACAGCAGGAAAGCGGTGATCAGCATTGCTGCACCGCCGACGATGTAATACCAGGAACCACCAATGGCGGCTAACCAAATACCGCCAATCAGCATAAACGCACCCGTCAGCACTGCGAACAGCACCGTCAGGAAACGAATTACGCCAAAAGATGAGGAGTTTTTCCCCATAATATCGACCTCGTTTCGTTGCCATAAAACACACGAAAACAACCAGATAGGTTGTCTTCAGTTATCAAGTACAAATGATGAAGGGTGTTCTTAAATCTCTCTTCCGCTAAGTCAGACGATCCCTTTGTGTTAAATGTTATAGCAAAATTAGATCAAGGTTTGATTTTTTTAGCTTAAATCGCTTCACATACGAAGTCATACGACATTTTATGGGGGGTTATGAGACGTTAAGCGCACCGCCATGTGCCCTTAACGCCGGAAGGCAGGATTTGTGAATCAGCAGCTAATAAGTTCGCCATCCGAGCGTTGTTGTTGCCAGCCGCTGATATTAATCTCAGCGAACTGCTCCGCCGTTAAAGCTGGCGACTGACTGCGGACAATCACTTCTGCCCCTTTTTCCCGAAACGACGCCATAAAATAAGGGAAGGTGAATTTTTGATAATTATCTTTAAAGAACGGTTCGCTTAAAACAATACCGGAAAAGGGGAACGATTCCAGTAATCGCCAGTCGGCACCGGGTGGAGCAAAATCATACAGCCAGAAATTAAATTTCTCCGTTAATTCAAGCAGTGACGCGCCGTGCGCCACTAAACTGCGATAATTAATCCCTACCCGGACACGCGGGTCCTGTAAATGCAAATAGGCTTCCGGCAGGGCAATCATTCCCTGTAAACGAATAGCCTCAACCGGAATAATCATTAATGCTGCTTCAGTAGCAATTTGATTGTGTAGCGAAATAATGTTGTGTGTATTAAGTATATTACTGCTGTCCTGAGTTTGTTGAAGATAGGGAACGCTATAGCAAATGCCAGCGACTTGTCGCTCAACATGATGGATAGGTTCAGTCACATAGGGGTTATATAAACTGTTTTTCATTATCTCTATGAAATGCAATATAAAAGGTGGTGTTGATAATTATTGATATAAAAAGTCGCATTTTTCTGAACGCGTGAATAAATATAGATCAACTGCTTATTCCAAATCACCCCTTTGTTGCCGGAAAAAGTAAATAAAGCCGATATGAAAGAGAAAATTATTCCTTTGGCGTCTGATGATTACCTGGAATATATTCAACAGTAAGGACCAATAGGCTGGTAATTATCAGGGCAGATCCCGATGAGACCCGCTGGCCGTGCAGGCAGGCAAGGCTGACGCGGCCGGTCCGCGCATCCTGACCCTTATCATGCCGTCAGACTGCACCAATAACACCGCGCAACAACGCGGGAATCATCACTTAATATGGGATAGAACATGGGATTGATGGCACCGGCAGCAGAAGAGTCGCTGTGGCGACACCGGACGTTTGTCGCATTCTGGCTGGCACGCACCTGCTCGTCGTTTGGGTTTCAGATGTTTTCAGTGGCGATCAGCTGGCAGATTTACGCACTGACCAACAGTGCGCTGGCGTTAGGCATGATCGGTCTGATGCAGTTTCTCCCCTCGGTATTGCTGGCGCTGCCGGCCGGACATCTGGCCGATCAGTACGATCGGCGACGTATCGTGTTGTTCGGTCAGCTGGTGGAGTTTGCCGCACTGCTGGGGCTGGTGGTTCTGACGCTGTTTCATTCGGTCGATAAAACCGCTTTGTGGGGACTGGTGTTTATGATTGCGGTCGCCAAAGCGCTGGAGTGGCCCGCCATGTCCTCGATGCTGCCATCACTGGTGCCGCCGTCGATTCTGGCGCGCGCGATGGCGATGAACTCGGTGGGCGGGCAGGCGGCGGTGATTGTCGGACCGACCCTGGGCGGGCTGCTCTACGTGGCCGGTCCTGAAGTGGTTTATGGCGTCTCCGGGCTGTTCTATTTTATCTCGCTGACGCTGGTCGCCCTGCTGCGCTATCAGCGACCCAGCCAGCCGCGGCTGCCGATGAACATGAAGAACCTGTTTGCCGGGATTCACTTCATCCGTGAGCGCAAAGATGTGCTGGGAGTGATCTCGCTGGACCTGTTTGCGGTGCTGCTGGGCGGTGCCACCGCGCTGCTGCCGATCTTTGCGAAAGATATTCTGCACACCGGACCGTGGGGATTAGGGATGCTGCGCGGTGCGCCGTCGGTAGGCGCGCTGCTGGTGGGGATCTGGCTGAGTCGTCACAAGCTGGACAAGCATGTCGGCATGATTATGTTCGGATCGGTGGCCGGTTTTGGCGTCGCGACGCTGGTGTTCGCGCTCTCCAGTCAGCTCTGGCTGTCGCTGCTGGCGCTGGCCGCGCTGGGCGGATTTGATATGGTCAGCATGGTGATCCGCGGCGCGCTGGTGCAGCTCGATACGCCGGATGCGATGCGCGGGCGGGTCAATGCGGTGAACGCCATTTTCATCAACACCTCTAATCAGCTGGGGGAATTTGAGTCGGGGCTGCTGGCGGCCTGGCTGGGAGCGGTACCGGCAGTGGCGATTGGCGGTATTGGCACGCTGGTGGTGGTGGCGCTGTGGATGAAGCTGTTTCCGCATTTACGGCGGCGTCAGAAGCTGGAGAACGACGTCGATCCGGCATAAAAAAACCGGCCCGCAGGCCGGTTACAGTCAGGTTCCAGTCATACCGCTAGTCACAGCCTGTGGGGCGACGGGGGAGGCCGACCCGCAGGTAGGGCCATCAGGCCCCGGTTTTTCCCAGGTTGGCGTCAAATGTTTGCCAGCTTTCACGCATGTCCACTACGCTGCGGGTTTTGCGCGCCTCATCGATTTTTATCGCGGTGAGGCCCGCTTCCAGCGCGTCCACCACTGAAACTTTCAGCGGCGTTCCCTGTTTAATGTGTTTGACGATCTCTTCCGCCATCAGCGCGTCAGCGCCGTAGTGGCCATCGTAAGCATTGCCGCTGTAAGCGGTATCGATCTCTTTCTCGCCGCTACGCGCGTTGTGAACGCGGAAGTAGTTACGGACGAAATCGCCTTCAGCCATGCCGTCAGTGCCGATCACGCAGAAACGGCGGAACTCATCCGGCACGTTGAGGTTGGCGTGAAAGGCGAGGGTGGCACCGCCGGCATATTCAATCAGCGCGGTCTGGTAATCGACAATATCGGCGTCGCTGTCGAATACCGCATCGGTACTGGACCAGCCGCTGGGCTTGATGTGATACACCTCTGCGTCGGCGGTGATTGCACCCTGCGGCGCATGGGCTGGCGTAAAGGATTTACGGCCACCAAAGCTGGCAACCCGCACCGGACGCTGCTGCATTAAGCCCTGATAAAGATCGATGTCGTGGCAGCATTTTTCCAGAATATAGGGGCCAGCGTACTTTTCCAGCCGCCGCCAGTCGCGCTGGAAGAAAGCGCCGTGATACGGCTTGATATGTTCCGTGGCTTCAATCGAGGTGATCTCGCCCAGCCGGCCAGCGTCACGCGCCGCCAGCAGATCGTGATAGAGCGGGGAATAGCGCAGCACCAGACCGACCAGAATGCGCGCCTCGCCATACTGCCGCACCAGCTTCGCCATCTCCATGGTCTGCTGTTCATTGATCACCACCGGTTTTTCCGTAAACACGGTGTAGCCCGCTGCCAGCGCCTGGCCGACATGCTCAAGATGCAGAAAATTGGGTGAGCCGACCAGCACCACATCCATACCGCCGTGCTGCAACAGCGCCTCAATCGACTCAAACGACTGGCCCGGATCGATAGCGAAGCTGTGCAGATTGGGCAGTCCGGCAGGTGCCGGGTCGTAATAACCCACTACCGAGAAGGCGTCGTCGGCGTTGTTAAACTCTTTAATCACGTGGGACAGACGAAAGCCGAGACCGATAATGCCTACTTTCATGTTAAACCCCTGATGCTGAATTCGGATGATGCAGAGCCCGCCCGTCGCCCGGCGCGGCTGTTGATAATCTGACCATCAACTTATTACGATAGAAAAAGTAATGTCAATATCCGCCTGCGCGTTTTGCGAGGTGTCTTTGTGTTATATCTATGTAAATTAACAAAAAATATCCAATCTTTTATTGCCATATTTATTTGTTATTGCGATTTAAGTTTTTTTACCCTATCGTTCGCTGATGATGGCAACAACTCTTAATCAGTGGAGGCGGGAGGAAGCGCGTGCAATCACACTATCTCCTTGGCATTGATGGCGGCGGCACCCAGTGTCGTGCGCGGTTAACCGACCTTCAGGGTACGGTGCTGGCGGAAGCCACGGGCGGACCCGCCAACGTCTGGTCGCAGTATGAGGCGGCGCTGGCCTGCGTTGAACAGCTGATTGATCGGGTATTTTCCCTGGCCGGATTAACGCCACAGGCGCTGGCGCAGACCTCACTGGTGGCCGGATTAGCCGGTGCCAACGTCGCCTCGGTGCAGGCGCGTCTCTCCGGCTGGCAGCCTGCCTGTGCCGCATTGCAGGTGGTCAGCGATGTGGAAATCGCCTGTGCGGGCGCGCACGCCGGGCAGCCTGGCGCGGTATTTATTATTGGCACCGGCAGTCAGGGCGCGGCCTGGGATGGCGAGCGCTTCACGCTGCTGGGTGGCTGGGGCTTTGCGCTTTCCGATCAGGGTTCCGGCGCGGAGCTGGGTCGCCGGGCGCTGCGTCTGGCGCTGCTGGCCCACGAGGCGATGGTTGAACACAGCGCGTTGACGCAGCAGCTGATGGCGCAGTTTGATCACAGTCCGGAAGCCATGCTGCTGTGGACCCGTACCGCCGCGCCTGCCGACTGGGCGCGCGTGGTACCGCAGATTTTCGCGGCGGCCAGCGCCGGTGATGACCATGCGCAGGCGTTGCTGCAGCAGACCGCAGCCGATATCGGCATGATGGTGCGTCGTCTGACCGCGCTGAGCAATGGACGGGTCGCACTGATGGGCGGGCTGGCCGCGCCGGTTTACCGCTGGCTGGCGACCGATATTCAGACCCGGCTGGTCACGCCGCTGGGTGACGCGCTGAGCGGAGCCTTAACGCTCGCCCGGACGCTGGCTGCCGGCGACCAGCCCGCTCCCTTTACCCCATCACTGACCTGAAGCCGGTTCCCCAGCGTCAGTGCGTCAATCTGAGGAATTTATGACCGCTCCCAACGTGACTGCACGCATCCTGCGGTTGATTGTTGAAAACGCGCCGATTAGCCAGTCCGACCTGAAAGTCCGCAGCGGGCTGAGCATGTCGACGGTTTCGCAAGCGACCAATCGCCTGCTGGCACAAGAGATTGTGCAGGAGCTGGGACTGCGGCGCGTGTCGATGGGGCGGCCAAAGACCTTGCTCGGACTCAATCCCGATCGTGCCAGCGTCATCGGCATCCAGCTCAACGCAGAGCGTAACCTGATCGTCATGACCGATCTCAGTGGCAATCTGCTGGGTGAACAGCAGATGCCGCCGGGCAGCATGTCCCCACGCCAGCTCGGTGATGCTCTGGCGAAATTTCTGCGCGGGGTGGAAGAGAAGCGGGTCGGGGCCATCGGGCTGGCGTTATCGGGACTGGTGGATGCCGAAAATGGTTACTGCATCCGCTCGAAGGTGCTCGACTGGGATAACGTTCCCATTGCCCGCCAGCTGGAGGAGCGTTTCTCACTGCCGGTGTTTATTGAGAATGACGCCAACGCGATGGCAATGGCGGCACTGGTGTTTGGCCAGCTGGGCACCGCCCAGTCGGCGGTGATTGCCACCTACGGTAAAGGGATCGGCGCCGGGATTATCCTTAATCGTCAGCTCTATCGCGGTCGCCACGGCAAAGCGGGCGAGATCGGTAACGGGCTGGTCGGGGATGGCTCGCTGCGCCTGCTGGAAGATGTGGCCTCCTCGCGCGCTATTTTACAGCGGGTAGCGGAAGACGAACCGGCTACGCTGACCTTACAGGCGCTGGATCAGCGCCCGACGCCTGAGGTGCTGGCGGCGCTGGAAGAGGCGGGACGGGAATTAGGGATTTCGCTGGCGAACCTGTCGGTGGCCTACGATCCGGACGTGGTCTATCTGGCGATGGAGCCGCATATGGCGTCACGCATTCTGCTCGACCACATCACCCAGAGCTTTCAGGCTTACCGGCTGAAACTGACGCCACACATGACGCCGCTGCAGTTTCTCACCGAATCCAACCGGATGTGGGCACTCGGCGCGGCCGGCTTTGCGGTGAATCGTCTGCTCGACCTGCTGGCCGCCCAGGCGGATGAAGAGCCGGTCACCTGACCGCTTCTGCCAGCAAAACGGGCGCCGAAGCGCCCGCCGATCGTCACCTCTTCACCCTAACGCAGGCGTAATCCCTGCTGATCAAACAGCAGGCAGTGGGCGGCGGAAATCCCCAGTTCGACCTGCGCCCCCAGCTCACGCTGATGCGCCTCACGCTCTTCCACGACCAGCATCTGCTCCCGGCCAATATCGAGATAGAGATAGTTGGTATGGCCCAGCATCTCGCCATAGGCCAGCTCGCCGTGAAAGCGCAGTGCGTCCGGCGTCTGCGCGGCGGGCTGAAAGTGTTCCGGACGAATGCCGAGCGTCACGGTTTGTCCTTCCTGGCACGGCGCGGCGATGTTCAGCACCAGGCCATCTATCTTCAGTTCCGGCAGCCGCAGCTGCACTTCACCGTTTCCGACCGCCGCGATTTCCGCCTGCAGGAAGTTCATCTTCGGCGAGCCGATAAAACCGGCGACAAACAGGTTATCCGGGTCGTGATAGAGCGTCAGCGGCGCGCCGACCTGCTCAATCCGGCCCTGCCGCAGCACCACAATCCGATCCGCCAGCGTCATCGCTTCCAGCTGATCGTGGGTCACATAGATCATGGTGTTGCCCAGCGAGGCGTGCAGCCGGGCGATCTCAATCCGCATCTGCAGGCGCAGCTCGGCATCAAGGTTTGAGAGCGGTTCATCGAACAGGAAGATTCGCGGATGACGAATAATCGCCCGGCCAATCGCCACGCGCTGCCGCTGCCCGCCGGAAAGCGCGCGTGGCAGACGGTCAAGCAGTTCGGTCAGGTGCAGACGGGCGGCGGTCTGCTCAATGGCCTGGTTAATCTCCGCCTTCGACTTCTTCATCACCTCAAGCGGATAGGCCAGGTTACCGCGCACCGTCATGTTGGGGTAGAGCGCATAGGACTGAAACACCATCGCAATGCCGCGCTCGGTGGCGGGCTGTTGCGTCATGTCCTTTTCCTCAATCAGCAGCTGCCCGCTGCTGATCTCCTCCAGCCCGGCGATCATCCGCAGCAACGTCGATTTACCGCAGCCGGATGGGCCGACAAAGACCACAAATTCCCCGCTGTTGATCGTCAGATCGATACCATGAATCACATTAACGTGCTCGTAAGACTTCTTCACATTCTGCAAGCGCAGGCTGGTCATCGGCTACCTCACTCAGAGTAACTGGCCCATGTAGATGGCGTTGCTGCGCATAATCGGGGTGAATCCCATGCGCTGATAGAAGGCGCAGACCTGCTCGTTTTGCAGGCTGACGCCAAGATGAACGCCGCTGACGCCCGCTGCCCGCAGCGCCGCCAGCTCATGCTCAATCATTTTGCGTCCCCAGCCGCCTTTCTGTGCGGCCGGTAACAGGTTGATATGCAGGTGAGCGGGCCACTGGGTAACCAGCGCGTCAGCCGCACGATCGGGATGGCGAATGGCGTCGAGTATTTTGTCGTCGAGCGGGGCGTCGGCGCGGCGTTGCTGATAATGCTGCTGTAGCAGCGGCCACCACTGCGCTTCCAGCTGCGCCTCGAAGGCGCGGGTATCGGGCGCGGCGACCACATAGCCCACTACCTCACCGGCGATCTCCAGCACAAACGCAAAATCGGGTGCGAAGCGCGCATAAGGCACGGCAAACCGCTGGCCGGGATAGTCGGGATCAGAGTAGAGCGCACGGGCATCTCCGCCCGCATCCGCTGTTTCCAGGCAGATACGGTAGAGCGCCGGATAGTCCGCCGGGGTCGCCGGACGAGTGACACCTTGATTCGCCATGGTGAGTTCTCATGAGTGGATGAAGGGGACAGTGACAGAGGCTGCCCGCCGATAAAAGTTACGTTAATGAAAGTGGACTTAGTTTTCAAGATAGAATAATTACCTTATCGCACTAACCCCCCTGGTTCAGCAAACTTTACCCGTTTCTCACTTCACAACTGTGATCGCCAACACGCCCGGCGCACGGCACTTGTCTGTGCTTTGACGGCTGGAAAAAACAGTAAACTGTGAGCGTGATAGGATTTTCATATGTTTTATCAGGCAGTTATTTTGTCAGAATGGCGCTGGAATATCATGCTGCGTGCAGGTTGCTTCAGCCTTTCTTACCGTGGCAATCCTTCACCCGGCCAGCGCAAACGGCTGATTTTAGCCGCAGATCGCTGTTTATTTGCGCGCGCTCACAGCGTTGCAATTTCACCAGCTGGCTGTTTGACTTTATTTTTTTATTAAAGTAAGTATGGGTGAGTGCATTTTCTATGCGGCTTCAGTCTGCGGGATGGCAGGCGGTGAGATGAAGGGATGCCGATCCTGGTCTGGAGAAGGTGAGCATAATGTCTGTTTCCTCAGTTGGTTTGTTCCGGGTTTGCAGTCTGGGTCGGCTTTTGGCGGCGGGCTTGCTGGCGGGCAGCGTTGCCCACGTCGCGCAGGCTGCCGTTACCCTGAATGAGTGGGATATCTATAACTATCCGCAGCAGACCGCGGCGGTGGATGAAGGTATCAAAGAGTTCACGCAGCAGAATCCAGGCATCGTGATTAACCGCTCGGTTCACTCATTTGAAGACACGCGTATTCCGCTCAAGCTGGCACTGACCGCAGGCGACGGTCCGCAGATCGCCCAGGTCAATCAGGGCGGCGGTGATATGGGATCGCTGGTCAAAGATAAGCTGCTGGTGCCGCTGGACAGTTACGCCAGCGCAGATGGCTGGACCACCCGCTTCCCCGACTCGATCCTCAAACGTAACCGCTGGTCAGACAGCGGCGAGTTCGGCAGCGGCAAACTGTACGGCGTTGCCAGCCTCGGCGAAATGGTCGGACTCTACTACAACAAAGCGTTGCTGGATAAAGCGGGAATCGCGGTGCCGAAAACGCTGGCCGAGCTGGAGAGTGCGATGGCGAAGCTGAAGCAGCAGGGCACCGCGCCGATGATGCTCGGCCTGCTGGATGGCAACATGGGTCAGCAACTGCTCAGCACGCTGTGGCAGGCGCAGATCGAAAGTCATGACCGCAAGACGCTGGATAATCTGATCTACGACGTCGGCGGCAGCTTCAAAGATGACAAACTGGTTAAGGCCGCCAGCATGATGAAGAGCTGGACCGATAAAGGCTACTTCTTCCCTGGCTTCCAGGGCATCGGTCACGATGATGCCGCCACGCTGTTCCAGAACAATCAGGCGGCGTTTCTGGTGAGCGGCACCTGGTATCTCGGCCAGTTTAAAGATAACAAAGATATTCACTTTGCCGCGATGCCGGCCGGTGAGGGCGTGAAACAGCCGCTGATGGTCGGCGGCACCGATCTGGCCTTCTCGGTGACCAGCACCGCGAAGGGCAAAGAGCAGCAGGATGCGGCGGCGAAGTTCATCAACTATATGGTGTCAGATGCGATGGCAGACCGCTGGCTGAAGGTGGGCTTCCTGCCCGCCAGCACCAACAAAGCCGCCAAAATGCCGGCGGACAATCCGCTGCTGGCGGAGGCGTATCAGGTCTGGCTGACGCTCAACGACTATGACGGTTTAGGCCACTACGTGGACTGGGCGACGCCGACCATGAATGCCGAACTGAACCAGAACGTGCAGTTACTGCTGGCCGGGCGTCAGACTGCCGATCAGATGGTGCTCAATTTCGATAACAACTATCAGCGTTACCTGAAAACCCTGAAACACTAAGCCGGTGGCCCGGCGCACCGCCGGGCCTGAGCGTCGTTCTGAGCCACGAGTACGGTTATGTTGAATTTAAGCGGTTGGCGTAATTTTCTCTATGTTCTGCCGGCGGTGCTGGTCTATGCGGTGTTTCTGCTGTTGCCGCTGCTGGCCTCGCTCGGCATCAGCTTCACCGAATGGGACGGCACCTCGCTGCCAGTGTTCAGCGGCGTCAGCAACTATCTGCGGATGTTCAGCGATCCGGTGTTCTGGATCGCGCTGGGCAATAACGCCATCCTGATGCTGTTCTACACCCTGTTGCCGATTAGCATCGGTCTGCTGCTGTGTAGCTTTTTGTATGACACCCGCAACAACAGCGAACGCAGCGTGCTGCGCATCCTCTTCTTCCTGCCCTATATCATGCCGATGGCGGTGCTGGGCGTGGTATGGCGCTGGCTCTATAACCCGGCGTTTGGCCCGATCGATCAGCTACTGCGGGCTATCGGTTTGCCGCAGCTGGCGATGTCGTGGCTCGGCGATTTTACCTGGGCGCTGCCGGCGGTCGGGTTGGTCGCCACCTGGTACTTCTTCGGTTTCTGTCTGGTGCTGTTTATGGCGGGCCTGCAACGAATGGACCCTTCGCTGCTGGAAGCGGCCGATCTGGATGGCTCGTCGCGTCGCCAGAAGTTTATGCGCATTACCCTGCCAGGCCTGCGGCCTGAGGTGCGGATTGCCCTGTTGCTGACGGTGATCGCCAGCCTGAAAGCCTTTGACCTGGTCTATGTCATGACGCAGGGCGGACCGGGTACGTCGACCATGGTGACCAATATCTTTATGTACAAGCAGGGGTTTGACCTGCACTACTTTGGCTATGCCTCGTCGGTGGCGGTGTTCAGCATGCTGATTGTATTAGGGATTAACTACCTGATTCACCTGGCCTTAAAGGAGCGGTACTGATGCGTAGTACGCCGGTGATTTCACGCGCGCTGATCTGGATCGTGGCGCTGATGACCATTCTGCCGTTTCTGATGGCGCTGATGACCTCGTTCAAAACCCAGATGGAGCTGTTTCAGGGCGTCTTCACGCTGCCCGCCTCGCTTAATTTTAAAAACTATCTCACCGCCTGGCAGCAGGGACATTTTAACGTCTACTTCCTCAACTCGGTGCTGGTGGTGATCCCGGTGGTGCTGTGCAGCGTGCTGCTGGGGATTCTGGCCGGATTTGGCTTTGCCTGGCTGAAGATCCCCGGTAAAAAGGCGATCGCGGCGATGCTGGCGCTGGGCATGGTGCTGCCGAGCGAGGCGTTTATCATCCCGCTCTATCACGAGCTGCGCTGGATGGGGCTGACCAACACCTATCTGGCGCTGATCCTGCCGCAGATTGCGCTGTCGCTACCCTTTACCACCCTGATGATCGCCAGTGCCTTTCAGCAGGTGCCGAAAGAGCTGGTGGAAGCGGCGGTGATGGATGGGGCTTCGCGGGTCAAAATTCTGTGGGGCATCCTGGTTCCGGCGATCTGGCCGACGCTCTCCACGCTGGGTCTGCTGCTGTTTATCTGGACCTGGAACGAGTTCCTGATCCCGCTGATTCTGGTCAACAAAGATGAGCTGCGTACCCTGCCGATTGGCATGATGTTCTTTCAGAATAAAAACACCATCGACATTCCGGTGCTGATGGCGGGCGCGATGATTGTGATTATGCCGCTGGTGGCGGTGTTCCTGATTTTCCAGCGCAAATTTATCAGCGGTGTGACCGAAGGTGCCGTGAAGTAATTTGTGAGCGTCGGCACGGAACGGCGCAATGGCGACCAGACAAAGGTTTACTGCGCCGCAACGTGCTGCAATTCCTCCTCCTCAATCCTGCGGGAGACGCATGATGCACCTTTCCCTTGCCGATTTTCATCCTGCCGCCGACGGCGAAACGCTGGATACCGCGCGGCTGCAACGCGCCATGGATCAGATTGCCGCGGCCGGTGGTGGCCGCCTGACGCTGCCTGCCGGACGTTATCGCAGCGGCTGTCTGACGCTACCCTCTGATTTTGAACTGCACCTCGAAGCGGGTGCGGTGTTGATCGCCAGCCAGCGGCTGGCCGATTATCAGCCGGTACAGGCGCTGAGCAGCGCTGAGAAGTCACACAACGTGCTGCTCTACGCCCTGGGCCAGCGCAACATTACTATCAGCGGCACCGGTCGCATTGATGGCGATGGCGAAGCCTGGTTTGCCGCCGAACGTGATGAGCAGGGCTATCGTCTGCCGCGTGCCGACCGCCCGCGTATCCTCGTTTTTGAAGATTGTGAGCAGGTGAGGCTGGAAGATTTCACCATCGTGCAGGCCCCGATGTGGACGGTGCATCTGGTGAGCTGCCGCCATGTGCATATCGATCATCTCACCATCGACAACGCCATGACCATGCCGAACACTGATGCGCTCGATATCGACAGCTGCGAAGCGGTGTTTGTCAGTAACAGCTACCTTAGCGCCGCCGATGATGCCATCTGCATCAAGACCACCCACAAGCCTGCGGCGCTGCGGCGTCCGGCGCGGCAGATTATGATCACCAACTGCCTGCTGCGCAGTTACAGCTGCGCCTTTAAGATCGGCACCGAAACCTGGGATGATGTGGAGGATGTGACGGTGACCGGCTGCACCATTTTCGATTCCAATCGGGCGATTGGCATTCTGTCACGCGACGGCGGGGCGATGCGGCGTCTGCTGTTCAGCAATCTCACTTTTGCCTGTCACCATGCGCCGCCGTGCCACTGGGGTAAAGCCGACCCGCTGTTTATCTCGGTGCGGAGTCGCGATCCGGCGATTGCGCCCGGTATCGTGGAGCAGGTGCAGTTCAGTAATCTGACGGGCGTAGCAGAAGGAGCGATTAACCTGCATGCGGCGCAGCCGGGCTGGATCCGCGATGTGCTAATCAGCCAGGTGCAGCTGCGGCAAAGCGTGGCGCAGGTGGCGCAGGGTCAGTATGACATCCGGCCGCCGTGTAATCCCGATTCACCGACCGGCATGGGGCTGGATAACGCCTATAAGCTCGATCCGAAAACCGGCGAAGCCTTTGGCGTAGAGCGCTATCCCGGCGGTCTGCCGGGACTGTTTGCGCGCGGCGTGGAGAACCTGCAACTGCACAACTTGGCGATCGTGCGGCCGGAGCCGTTACCGCCAGGCTGGCATCCCGACAGCGTGGTGCAACTGCCGGACTAACTCACAGCGCGGCGGCGATGGCACTGCCGAGCTGTTCGGTGCTGGCGCTGCCGCCGAGATCGCGCGTCAGATGCTCACCGGCGGCCAGCGTGCGTTCAATCGCGTCTAACACCGCGTCACCCGCCGCCTTGTAGCCCAGATGCTCCAGCATCATTGCCCCGCACCAGATCTGCCCAATCGGGTTGGCGATGCCTTTACCGGCGATATCCGGCGCGGACCCGTGTACCGGTTCAAACAGGCTCGGGAAGTGGCCTTCCGGGTTGATATTGGCCGACGGCGCGATACCGATGGTGCCGGTACAGGCCGGACCGAGATCGGAGAGGATATCGCCAAACAGGTTGCTGGCGACCACCACATCAAACCAGTCCGGATGCAGCACGAAATTAGCGGTGAGAATATCGATGTGATACTTATCGACGCGAACCTCGGGGAACTGACCGGCCATCGCCTCAACCCGGCTATCCCAGTAAGGCATAGTGATGGCAATGCCGTTCGATTTGGTGGCGGAGGTCAGGTGTTTTTTCGGGCGGCTCTGCGCCAGCTGGTAAGCAAATTTCAGGATGCGATCGACCCCGGTGCGGGTCATCACCGTCTCCTGGATCACCACCTCGCGATCGGTGCCGGGGAACATAGTGCCGCCGACGCTGGAGTATTCACCTTCGGTATTTTCGCGCACTACATAGAAGTCGATATCACCCGGCTGACGGTTGGCCAGCGGCGCTTTAACGCCCGGCATCAGGCGCACCGGACGCAGATTGACGTATTGATCGAACTCGCGGCGGAACTGCAACAGCGAGCCCCACAGCGAAACGTGGTCAGGCACCACCTCTGGCCAGCCGACTGCGCCAAAGTAGATGGCATCAAACGCTTTCAGCTGCGGAAACCAGTCGTCGGGCAGCATCTTGCCATGCTGCTGCCAGTAGTCGGCGCTGGCATAATCAAACCACTCCCAGCGCAGCGGAATATTGAATTTTTCCGCCGCCGCATTCATCACGCGGATGCCTTCCGGCATCACTTCTTTGCCGATACCGTCGCCAGGAATTACGGCAATACGATGGATTTTGTCAGTCACAGGGCACCTTTCCGGTTGATGTTCGAATTGTGTACGCAGTATAACTGTCGATTCCGGGGAAATAATGAGCCTGAAACGCAATCCAGTGTTGAATCAAAGTAGAGAATCCCGCACCTCAACCGACGACCTGGCTTTCTTCGTGCGGCTTGCCGCGCTGGACAGCCTGACCGCCGCCGCTCGTGAACTCGGGCTATCGCTGGCTGCCGTCAGTAAACGACTGAGCCAGCTGGAGCAGCGGCTCGGGGTACAACTGCTGCGTCGCACCACCCGACGGCTGGAGCTGACGCCGGAAGGACGCCGTTATCTGGCGGGCGCGCGTCCGTTGCTGGATCAGCTGGCGGCGCTGGAAGAGGCGGTGAGCGGCGAGACGGCGCAACTGCGCGGCACGCTCAACATTAACGCCTCGTTTGGATTTGGCCGTCGCCATATCGCTCCCTGCGTGTCGGCGTTTGCCGCGCTGCATCCGCAACTCTCACTGTCACTGCAGCTCACCAGTCAGCCGCTCAATTTTCTCGATGCGCACATGGACATTGATATCCGGGTCGGCGAACCGCCCGACTCGCGGCTGGTGGCGCGAAAGCTCCGCACCAATCCGCGCATTCTCTGCTGCTCTCCGGCCTACGCTGCCCGACACGGCCTGCCAGAGACGGTACGCGATCTGGCGCAGCACAACTGTATTCTGCTGCGCCAGCACGACAGCGATTTCACTCTGTGGCGGCTGACATGCGGTGAGCAGAGCCTCAGCCAGAAAGTGCGCGGCAGCCTGGTGACCAATGATGGTGAAGTGGCGATGCGGCTGGCGATGGATGGACACGGCATTCTGCTGCGTTCGTGGTGGGATGCGCAGCACAGCATTGATGCGGGCGATCTGCTGCCGGTGCTGCCAGACTGGCAGGCACCGGATGGCGATATTTTCGCGGTCTGGCAGGCGCAACGCCAGCTGCCTGCGCGCATCAGCGCCTTCGTTGCGTTTCTGCAACAGCAACTGCTGCCGGTCGGAGCGTGACGCTGCAATGGCGGACCCGCTACCGGCATACAGTGCAAAATCCGCAATGGCGACGGTAGTGCCGCTGCGTTTACATCTTTTTTTCTAATGCGTATGATTCTCATTCTTTTTGTTCTGAGCCTTCCCGCCGCGCCGCGGTCTGACGGAAGCCGTTCGCCTCTTACTGGAGTTAAGAATGAAAACCTTGTTCAGCCCGCGTAAAGCGGCACTCGTTCTGGCGATTGCCACCACGTTCAGCCTGACGGCCTGTCAGTTCCCGGCGCGAAAAGCAGACACCAGCACGCCTGTCACGCTGGAAACCTCAGGTCAGGGCAAACTGACGCAACGCGAACTGGGTGAAGGCCTGTACGAAATGGCTTATCTGCCCGCCAAAAATGCACTCTATGTGGCCAGCGCACAGGGCTTCAAAGAGGTCAGCGGCGGCATGATTTATCGGCTGGATGCCACGACCCTGAAGACCACCGGCGAAGGGCATTACGACCTGAAAAACTTCGGTCTGATTAGCGCACCCGACGGCAGCGCGCTCTATACCACCAATTCGCTCGATGGCGGCATCTCACAAATCGATCCGGAAAGCGGTAAGGTGCTGAAGCGCCTGATGTTCAGTGAGAAAAATGAAAAAGGGTTGCCGTTCGGGACGCGGGAAATTTTCCTGCACGATGGGCTGCTGTATGTCGGCGGCGTAGGCGATCCCGGTCTCATCTGGGTGGTCGATGCAAAAACCCTGACGCTGAAAACCCGCATCAAAAATGCCGGAAAATGGGTCACCGGCATCATCTATTCCCCGGTCAGCGATAGAATTTATGCCGCCAACGGCAGCGGCGAAATCCTGGTGATCAATCCGCGGAATAACAAAATTGAACAGCGGCTGACCGCAGGTGACGGCAAAGAGTATCTGTTCCTCAATATGGCGGAAGATCCGGCGACCGGCCGGCTGTTTGTCACCGATAATTCAAAGGCAAAAAATACGCTGGTGTTCGATGAGCGCAGCGGTAAGGTGATTAAGCGGCTGGATCTGGGGGATTCGCTGGGAATTAAATTCAACGGCAAGCGCAATGAGATCTACATCAGTCAGCGTGAGTCGAAGAAAGTGCTGCAGCTGGATGGCACCACCTATGCAGTGAAAAATAGCTGGTCGTTCGACGGCCATCCCAACAGTCTGCTGGTGTCGCCTGATGGTCAGACACTGTATGTCACGGTGAAACAGGGCGTTAACCCGGATCACAGCAGTCAGGGGCTGGACAGCGTGGTACGGATCGGACTGGAGTAACGGATGCAGGCGGCAGCGTTGCCGCCTGCACATTAAGGGACGCGACGGCGTCCCTTTTTTATTTCTCGACGCCCTGAACCAGGATCGCGCGGTAGTTGGCCCCTTTCAGGCGATGCACTTTGGCTGCCTGATATTCCGGGCTGTCATACCAGGCGTGTGCCGCTTCGCGGGTTGGAAATTCCAGAATCACCACGCCTTCTGCTTCCTGACCTTCCAGCGTTTCCAGCTCGCCATAAAAAGCCAGCGGGGTGATCGGATGATCGCCGCGTGCCTGGCCCGCTTTCTCGGCGTAAATCGCCATTTCATCATCGTTCAGGGTGTTATCACGAATAAATACGACGTAAGCACTCACAGGGTGTCTCCTTAAGCTTTTTTATCCTGGGTCTGGGTATCAAAGTCAGATGCATCATGACGCTCATGCAGCTGATCGGCCGGGTCGCCCATCACACGGTTAACCTTGCGGCCACGGATCACGGCAGGTCGCTGGGCAATCTCTTTCGCCCAACGCACCACATTTTTATAGGACTGCACATCGAGGAACTCAGCGCCACCATACTGGTCGTTCAGCACCAGATTGCCGTACCACGGCCAGGTCGCGATGTCGGCGATGGTGTAATCGTCACCGGCGAGGTAGCGATGGTCCGCCAGCTGGCGATCCAGCACGTCGAGCTGACGTTTGGCTTCCAGGGTAAAGCGGTTGATAGCGTATTCAATTTTCTCTGGCGCATAGTGATAGAAATGGCCGAAACCGCCGCCCAGATAAGGCGCGGAGCCTTGCAGCCAGAACAGCCAGTTCAGCGTTTCGGTGCGTTGAGCCAGATCTTTTGGCAGGAAGTAGCCAAACTTTTCCGCCAGATAGAGCAGGATATTGCCCGACTCGAATACCCGAATCGGCGGCGTGGCGGAGTGGTCACTCAGCGCCGGAATTTTGGAGTTGGGATTCACTTCAACAAAACCACTGGAGAACTGATCGCCTTCGCCAATGCGGATCAGCCAGGCATCATATTCGGCATCAATCACGTTCAGCGCCAGCAGCTCTTCCAGCAGGATAGTCACTTTCTGGCCGTTCGGGGTGCCGAGCGAATAGAGCTGCAAAGGGTGCTTGCCGACCGGCAGCGCTTTTTCATGGGTAGGGCCAGCGAACGGACGATTGGTTTTCGCGCCGTTGCCCTTTGCTTCAGGGTCCCAGTTCCAGACTTTTGCGGGCTGATATGCATTTTCCGACATAGTGAAGGTTCGCCTTTGTGTGATGTTTGTCTGGAGTGTAGCAGGTGAAAAAAAGCCGGTTTAACTCTGCTGGCGGTGATCGCGGTCTGACAAATTGTCTGTCGTCCGGGTTATCGGCTGGGGGAGAAGTGAGAGACGACGGGCAAACGGTGCCCGCCGCGCGGACGGCGAGGCGGGCAGAGAAGGGGCAAAGCGCGGCCAGTGGCGGCCAGCGAGGTTATTTGCTCAGTAATTCGCGCTCAATCAGTTCACGGGTTTGTACCGCCTGCACCTTCATTTTCTCCGGATAACCAAACAGCGAGGCGGCGATGATCGGCTCGCCACCGACTTTGTAACTGCGTGTGGCAAAGTGAGTGTCGCGCAGCGTCTGGAACAGCGTATCGAAGTCGACTTCACCTTCGCCGACACCGACATGCTGGTGAATCGTGGCATCAACGCCTGGCGGGTTAACGATGTAGCGGCAATGTTTGGTGTGGTTCATGGTGTCCGCGATCAGCATGTGTGACAGGTCATCACCGGCATACTCCAGCATCGGTTTCACATCGCCTTTGCCTTTGTCATAGAAGAAGGTGTGCGGCGCACTGTAGATATACTTGACGTTATCACTGCGGAACGACTTCACGATATCCACCGTTTCGTTGTTCTCTTCGCAGAAATCCCACGGGTGCGCCTGAATCTCGATGCGGATACCTTCACGTTCGATAATCGGCAGCAGTTCATCCATCGAACGATAAAACATCTCTTCACAAATTTCCGGCTCGTTAGGCGTGCCGGAGAGTTCGGTGTTGATCACCTGCACACCCATCTCAACCGCAATCTCAATCATCCGTTTCCAGTTCTTCACCGCGGCCTGACGGCGCAGTTCGTCCGGACCGGACCAGCGATAGACCACGATAAACGAGGAGATCTCCAGCCCGGTGGCGTTGAGCGCATTCTTATATTCCGTCATGATTTCACGGCTGGCTTTGGGATGCTTATAGAACGGGTTGATCTGCGGATGCGGCGACTGTTCGATATATTTATATCCCCAGTCAGCCACCTGATGGACCATGCGGGTGATGCCCAGGTCTTTGATCACATCCACATCAAAAGCGATTTTCATCTGTCTGCTCCGGAAACATTAAGGTTGCTGTTCTTCATTAAACGTGACGCCGATCTGCTGTCTGACGTTATCCATGATGGCTAAGGTGGTGATTGCCTGATCGAGCGGATGGTTCGGTGAGTCGATCAGGTTCTGCCCGATACACCAGGCGAAGTGGTTGATTTCATGGCACAGTTGCTGATAGCGGTTGGCAGGCTCTTGCCACTGCAGGCTATGGCGCCGATCGCTGGAGGTCAGGCGAAAGTGACCCGGCGCGTAGAACTGACCGTCCAGCACCAGGCTGGCATCGCGCCCGGCAATCACCGCACCGCCTGGCGTGTTGCTGAACAGCGTGGTATTCAGCAGTGACTGCATACCGTGATGATGGGTCAGCAACATTGAGGTCTGGCCGTTTACGCTGCCGCCCGGCACCGGCTGGCCCTGGGCGATGATGCTGTCGGGTGCGCCGCCACCGATAAATACGCTAAGAGCCACCAGATAGCTGCCGAGATCCAGCATCGGTCCGCCAGCCAGATCGTGATTAAAGATGCGGTGATCCGCGGTAAAATATTCGCCATGATCGGCGATCAGCGTATGAACATCGCCGAGCACGCCATCCGCCAGCAACTGACGGATCACGTCATATTTTGGCGCGAAGTTGCACCACATCGCTTCCATGCACAGCAGCTTACGGGCCGCCGCCGCCTGCTTCAGCTGAGTCGCCTGCTGCGCATTCAGCGCCAGCGGCTTCTCAATCAGCAGGTGCTTTCCCGCCGCGATAGCGCGCAGGCCATCCGGAAAATGGTGGTTATGTGGCGTAGCGATATACACCGCGTCGACATCATCCCGTGCCAGCAGCGCATCCATGCTGCTGGCCGCATAAGCGATTGACCATTTTTCGGCAAACGCCTGCGCTTTGGCCGGGTTGCGTGCTGCCACCGCCGTCAGTTGCTGATCGGTGTGATGACGCAGCGCATGGGCAAAGTGATCGGCAATCCAGCCGGGACCGATAATTCCCCAGCGTAGCGGCGGCAGGGTTCGGGCGTCAGGTAAGCGTGGGGCAGGAAGCGTTGAAGGAAACATAGCCAGTCCTTGTTATCGGTGCAGGGTCCAGTCAGAACCCCACTATAGGAAGCCTGCTGCCACCGCTCTATTGTTTCGATGATGGGATTCCATCATGCGGTTTAGCGTCAGATTGATCCCCGTTTTAGCAAATGCCCGTTTTAAACAGAATCCAAAAAGGAATAAATATTTCATTTTGCGAAGGGGATCAAAATAATGAGGTGTTTCCTATCAAATAAATGAGAGAAAATGATCGGGCTTGCGGCAGCCGTGACTTTCTGGTGCCAGAGCAGCGCAGATATTGTCAGGGAGTTATCCCGTGACGGTAAACGAGAAGTGATACAGGGAGAGGATGGATGTCAAAAGTCACCATGACGGCAATTGCTCACGCGGCAGGCGTGGGGGTCGCGACGGTCGATCGGGTACTGAACCGCCGTGCGCCGGTGCGAAGCGCAACCGAGCAGAAGGTGCTGGCGGCGGCCCGGCAGCTTGGTTATCGGCTGCCTGCGGCGTACAGCCTGCCTGCGGCGCAATCGGCAGCGGTTCAGTTGCGCTTTGGTTTTATCCTGCTGCCGGCCCGTTATTCGTTTTATCAGCAATTGAGTGAAGCGCTGCAACAGCGGGCGCGCGGGCATCAGCCGCCGGGCAGCGAAACCGAATTTCGCTGGCACGATATTCACGAAGTGGAGGCGGTGGCTCGCTCTCTGCGCCAGCTGGCTCAGTGTTGTGATGTGATTGGCCTGGTGGCGCTGGATCATCCGCTGATTCGTCACGCGATTCAGGATGTGTCGCGGCTGGGCGTGCGGGTTTACGCGCTGTTGTCAGATTTCTCGCCCTGTGAGCATGCCGGTTTTATCGGCATTGATAACCAGAAAGCGGGGCGCACCGCCGGATGGATGGCACAGCACCTGTTGCGGCAGCCGGGATGCGTCGGCGTGCTGCTGGGCGACCATCGCTTTACCTGCCAGGAGCGCTGTGAGATCAGCTTCCGCTCTTACCTGCGCGAGTCGGGCGTCAGTCAGCGGGTACTCGAACCGTTAAAAACCCACGAATCCAATGAGGGCGGCTATCAGGCAACCCGGCAGTTACTGGCGGCGCATGACGATCTGGTGATGATCTATGCGCCCTGCGGCGGCATTGAGGGCGTGGTACAGGCCCTGCGTGACAGTGGACGTCGCCAGATTGATCTGCTGTGCCACGGTCCGCTACCCGGCGATGAACTGGCGCTGATTGACGGCACGATATCGCTGATGCTGCGCCATCGGCTTGATGTGATGGCCGATGTGGTGATCGCCACATGCCTGAACGGCGGTACGGAACAGCGCGATCACTTTGCTCAGGTCACGCTGCCGTTTGAGGTGGTGACGCGGGAAAACCTGTAAAATCCGCCAGATAGAGCGGTTATGATAAAAAACTATCATGAAATGAAATATTTAAACGCGATCCCTATCAAAAAATGAAACTTTCATTGTTGTCTGGGATGAAATTTTTATTTGATACTGCCTGCGATCCTTACCATAAAGGCAGATATCATGACCTTACATATTGCAAACGCGCCCTGCAGCTGGGGCGTTGACGATCCGAATAATCCGTTTCTGCCGCCCTGGCAGAAAGTGCTGACCGAAGCCGCCCAGGCGGGGTACCGCAGTATCGAGCTGGGACCCTGGGGCTATTTACCCACCGATCCCGAAGAACTGACCCGGCAGCTTAATGACCATCAGCTGTCGCTGGTGGCGGGCACGCTTTTTGATGACTTAGTCAGCGAAGCGCATTTTCCCTCGCTGGTGACGCTGACGCATAACCTGTGCCGCAACCTGGCGCGGGTGCCGACCGCCGCGAAAACCCACTCAACCAATGCGCCAGCGCCTTACCTGGTGATTATCGATTTCGGCAATCCGCTGCGGGCGAAATATGCTGGTCAGTCAGACAAAGCGCCGCGACTCTCCGATGAGGCGTGGCAACGCATGATGCAGCACATCACCACGCTGAGTCAGATCGCCTGGCAGGAGTATGGCGTGCGGCCGGTGATCCATCCGCACGTCGGCGGTTATATCGAGTTTGCTGATGAACTGGCGCGGCTGGTGAATGATATTCCGCATCAGGTCGCTGGTTTATGCCTTGATACCGGCCATCTCTACTATGCCGGTATGGACCCGATTGAAGCACTGCAACGTTACTGGACGCGTATCGACTACCTGCATTTCAAAGACGTTAATCATGCGCGCTGGCGCGACGCGATTACGCGCGGGCTCGACTTTTTTAGCGCCTGCGCTGAAGGCGTGCTGTGTCCGCTGGGGCAGGGCACGATTGACTATCCGGCGGTGCGCGCGCTGCTGGCCGAACGTGACTATCAGGGCTGGATCACCATCGAACAGGAACGTGACCCACGCCAGGCCGACACCAGCCTGGCTGATGTCACCGCCAGCCTGAACTACCTGCGCTCAATCGGATTCTGAGGACAACATCATGATTAACGGTAAAAAAGCACTGAATCGCTCACTGCGCTGGGGCATGGTCGGCGGCGGCGGAACCAGCCAGATTGGCTATATCCACCGTTCTGCGGCGCAGCGCGATGGCAACTTCTCGCTGCTGGCGGGCGCCTTTGATATCGACGCCGCGCGCGGGCGTGAATTTGGCAATGCGCTTGGTGTGGCATCTGAACGCTGTTATCCCGATTACGCCAGCCTGTTTACCGCAGAAGCGGAACGGGAAGATGGCATTGAAGCGGTCTCGATTGCCACACCCAACAATACCCATTTCGCCATTTGTCGGGCAGCGCTGAACGCCGGACTGCATGTGGTGTGCGAGAAGCCGCTCTGCTTCACCGTCGAAGAGGCGGATGAGCTGGAACGGCTGAGCCGGGAGAAGCAGAAGGTGGTCGGCGTGACCTACGGCTATGCCGGGCATCAGCTGGTCCATCAGGCGCGCGAGATGATCGCTGCCGGTGCGCTGGGTGAGATCCGCATCGTCAATATGCAGTTTGCGCATGGCTTCCACAATGAGGCAGTCGAGTTGCAAAGCGAAAGTACCCGCTGGCGGGTCGATCCGCGCTTTGTCGGGCCAAGTTATGTGCTGGGCGATCTCGCCACGCATCCGCTGTTTATCGCGGAAACGATGCTGCCGCAGCTGAAAGTGACACGGCTGCTCTGTTCACGTCAGAGCTTTGTCGCTAGCCGCGCACCACTGGAGGATAACGCCTTTGTGATGATGGAATATGACAACGGGGCGGTTGGTACGCTCTGGGCCTCAGCGGTGAATGCTGGCTCAATGCACGGACAGAAAATTCGGGTTGTCGGCTCAAAAGCCAGCCTGGAGTGGTGGGATGAGCAGCCGAACCAGCTACGTTACGAAGTGCAGGGCGAGCCGGTGCGGATTCTGGAGCGCGGCATGGGCTATCTCAGTCCGCGCGCGCTGGAAGAGGACCGCATCGGCGGAGGGCATACTGAAGGTTTATTTGAGGCCTGGTCGAATCTCTATCGGCGCTTCGCGCTGGCGATGGATGCCACCGATCGGCGTGACAGCGCCTTCCTGCAGGATTTCTGGTATCCCGATGTGCATGCCGGATTAATGGGCGTGCGCTGGGTGGCGCAGTGTGTGAAATCCGCGGATGCCGGCGCGGTGTGGGTCGATTGCTGAAGTGAGGCGTGGATCGCACCGTCGATGACGGGTTCGTCGCCCGGAAACGCAAAAACCCGCCAGAGGCGGGTTCTTTAAATATGGTGCCCGAACCCGGACAAAAATGCCGGGAGCATTTTTGCATCGCGCGCCTGCGCGCGAACCCGCAGGGCGAGCCACAGGGATGTGGCGAGGTCATCGAACCTTCGATGACGGGTTCGTCGCCCGGAAACGCAAAAACCCGCCAGAGGCGGGTTCTTTAAAGATGGTGCCCGAACCCGGAATCGAACCAGGGACACGGGGATTTTCAATCCCCTGCTCTACCGACTGAGCTATTCGGGCAACGGGGCGCATTAAACCGTAAAGGCCGCCGGGCGTCAACGGCTTTCACCAAAAAACCACGGGAAACGTGACTGATTGCCTGCTTTTCAGTCAAAGCGGGTAAAACCTCAGGCCAGCGCGCCGTTTTTACGGCACAGCGCAATGCTGTAAACATCTTCCGCCAGCCGCTGAGCGGTAGCGACATCCTGCACGTTGCGCTTCACCAGCAGTTTGCTGAGACAGCCTTCCAGAATCAGCTCCATCTGATCGGCCACCATGCTCGGGTTATCCAGCGCCTGTTCCAGCAGAATCTCATGGGTGAACTGCCAGGAGGCGCGCTTCTGCTGCTCCGCCAGCTGATGAATCGGCTGGTCCGGCTGCGGATAGAAACTGCAGGCGGCAATAAACAGACAGCCAGGAAAACGGCCTTTGCTGACGTGTTCGCTTAACACTTCATAGCGCGCCATCAGCTTCTGTTCCGGCGACAGCGCCTCATCCAGCAGGATCTGACGCCGCCAGGTATCAATCTGCTGGGCGTGATAGCGCAGCGCAGCGCATCGTAGAGCAGGGCGTCACGATCGGGCCAGAACAGCCGGAGCTGTTCGAGCGAAAGGTCGGTCTGGCCCGCCAGGGTTTCCAATGAGAGGGTGGCGGCGAGGCCGTTCTGTTCAAGCACATTCAATGCATGCTCGAGTATTTGTTCACGCTGCAAGTGACTCTCCTCTGGTATGCAGGCCCGGCGTTTTACACCGGGCAATTGCCTGACTCCAGTGTTGTTTATCGGGTGAGTTTCTGCAAATGCGCCTGGAAATCGGCAGCATTGAGAAACCCGGTGATGCGCGAATCAGCAATCTCATGACCCTGCGCATCAAAGAATAAAATGGTCGGTAATCCCAGCACCTGAAGATGCTGCAACAGCGCATTATCGCTGGCGCTATTGGCGGTGACGTTAGCCTGTAATAGCTGCACCTGGCTCAGGCTATCGCGTACCGCGCTGTCGCTAAAGGTGTATTTTTCAAACTCTTTGCAGGCGACACACCAGTCGGCATAGAGATCGACCATGGTGATGCGGCCATTGGCCTGTTGCAGCGCTGTCTGTAACTGTTGCGGCGTCTGGATGGTCTGGAACGGCAGGTGTGCCACCGTCTGCTGCGCGGTCGGGCCACCAAAGGCCCAGTCCTGTAGCGGACGGGCGCTGATCAGGGCCGCAGCCAGCACGATAATCTGCACCACGCGCCACTTGCCGCTGCTGGCGCGCAGGCTGACGCTGAACGCCCAGCCAAAGAACGCCACGCCCAGCAGGCTCCACAGCCGCAATCCCCATAGCTCGCCCAGCACCCGTTCCATCAGGAAAACCGGTAGCGCAAGGATGACGAAACCAAACCCCTCTTTAACCGTCTGCATCCACGGCCCGCTCTTCGGCAATAGCTTATTGCCAAACAGGGTGACGGCAATCAGCGGTAAGCCCATGCCAACCGCATAGAGCCACAGGGTACCGGCACCGGCCCACAGATTACCGCTCTGCGCGATATAGAGCAGAATGGCGCTGAGCGGCGCGGTAGTGCAGGGGGAGCAGATTAAACCGGCCAGCGCGCCCATCAAAAATACGCCGGGCAGCGAGCCGCCCTGCTGGCGATTACTCCACAGGGTTAAGCGGGTTTGCAGGCTGGCGGGCAACTGCAGCGTAAACAGGCCGAACATCGACAGCGCCAGCACGATAAACAGCAGCGACAGCGCCGACAGCACCCAGGGATGCTGCAACGCCGCCTGGAAACGCAGACCGGCAGCGGCCACCACCAGACCCAGCAGGGTGTAGGTCAGCGCCATGCCCTGCACATAGACCATCGCCAGTGCAAACAGCCGGCCAAACGAATAGTGGCGCTGGCCGCCGAGAATAATGCCGGAAATTAGCGGATACATGGGCAACACACAGGGCGTGAAGGCGACGCCAATACCAATCAGCAGCGCCCACAGCGGTGAAAAGGGCAGCGGCGTGGCGGGTGCAGGCGGCAGGCTTACCACCGGCGGGGCGCTACTGGCCGTGACCGGACTCAGCGGAACGGTGCGGGTTTCAGGCGGATAGCAGAACCCGGCAGCGGCACAGCCCTGATAAGTGACGCTCAGCGTGGCACCGCTGGCGGCCTGTAGCAGCGTCACCGGCACCGTCAGATCCTGCGGATAGATCTCACTCTTGCCATAAAATTCATCTTCATGCGGCTGTCCGGCGGGCAGCGTCAGCGGTGCCAGCGTGGCATTGGCTGGCGTGAGGTGAATCTGCTGACGATAGAGGTAGTAGCCCGATTTGACTTTCCAGTGCAGATTGAGCTGCGCGCCCTGCTGGTCGAAGTCAAAACCAAACGCCTGATCGACCGGCACAAAACGACTACTGGCGGTGTTGGAAAAAAGGGAAGCGTGCGCCTGCAGGCTGATAAACAGCGCCAGCAGCAGCGTAATTAAGCGAGAGATGCGTGCAGCCATGACAAGTATTCACTGTCTCCATGTTGAACCGGTAGCGCCAGCAGTTCCGGCACCTCGTAGGGATGCGCCTGTTTGATCAGATCGAACAATGCCTGCTGGTGATCGCTATCGCATTTCAGCAGCATCTGCACTTCGCTGCTCTGTTCGAGCTGGCCCTGCCAGAGGTAAAGCGAGGTCGCGCCCGGCAGCAGCGTGACGCAGGCCGCCAGTCTGGCCTCAAGCGCCAGGGTGGCCAGACGTTGCGCCGTCGCCTGATCGGGCGCGGTACAAAGGATAACGACGGCATTCATCGCAATGCTCCTGTTTCAAAGAGCGCCGATGATAGCACGCTCAGACAGCGATGCCGTTATCGGGCTATAGCAGCATCCCGCCGAAGATAAAGCCAGCCATCACCGACAGCGTAATGGCGATCACGCCGGGAATAATAAAGGCATGGTTGAAAACAAACTTGCCAATCCGGGTCGATCCGGTGTCGTCCATCTCCACCGCCGCCAGTAAGGTAGGGTAAGTCGGCAGCACGAACAGCGCCGAAGCCGCCGCAAAGGAGGCGATGGCGGTAAGCGGCGAGACGCCGAGCAGCAGGGCGGCTGGCATCAGCGCTTTGGTGGTCGCAGCCTGCGAATAGAGCAGCATCGAGGCGAAGAACAGCACCAGCGCCAGCATCCAGGGATAGGTTTTCAGGGCATCGCCGGCCAGCATCTGAATATCCGCCAGATGGGCTTTAACGAAGGTATCGCCCAGCCAGGCGACGCCCATCACGCAGATACAGGCGCTCATGCCAGACTTAAAGGTGCTGGCGCTGAGGATCTCGCCGGTATCCAGTTTGCAGCTAAGGCTGATCAGCGTGGCGATGGTCAGCATTAACACCACAATCGCTTCATTGCGCGGCAGCGGCGGATTAACGATCAGCCCAACGCTGGGGCTGGTAGCGGTGGCGTAAAGCACCACGGCGATGATGCCAACCAGAAACAGCAGCACCGATTTTTTTGCGCCCGGTTTCGGCTGATAGACGCTGGCACCGCGAAGTCTGACTTCGCCTTTGGCAAGACGCGCCTGATAAACCTCATCATCTTTAAGCTCTTTGCCAAGGAAGTTGGTGACCAGCGCCGCCAGAAACAGGCCGACCATGGTTGAGGGAATCGCGATAGCCAGCAGCGTAATGTAGCTGACGCCGCGCGGTTCAAGCAGGGTCGCGAAGAATACCACCGCAGCGGAAAGCGGCGAGGCGGTGATGGCAATCTGTGAGGCGACCACGGCGATGGAGAGCGGACGGGAAGGACGCACGCCTTGCTCTTTCGCCACTTCCGCAATCACCGGCAATGTCGAGAAGGCGGTATGGCCGGTGCCGGCCAGCAGCGTCATCAGGTAGGTGACCAGCGGGGCCAGCAGCGTGACGTGACGCGGATGCCGGCGCAGCAGCCGTTCGGCCAGGCTCACCAGATAATCCATTCCGCCTGCGACCTGCATGGCGGCGATGGCGGCGATCACCGCCATGATAATTTCGATCACGTCGAACGGGATGGTGCCTGGCGGCAGGCCGAAGCCCAGCGTCAGGATCAGTACGCCCATTCCGCCTGCGAACCCGATGCCGATGCCGCCGAGACGCGCACCCAACCAGATCGCCAGCAACACGACAAGCAGCTCAACCACAAACATGCATCACTCCTGAATATTTAACCTGCGAGAATCTGTTGTGCTGTTTACCAAAGAAAAAGGCACACCGTGTTGATCGCGGTGTGCCTTTAGTTAACCAGCGTGGGTTAAACCTTACTGCTCGTTTTCGTCGGTATAACGTTTCGCTTTATAAACCGGATACATCAGGTTCTGTACCGAGAAAATATCGTCCAGTTCGCTTTCGGTCAGCAGTCCGCGTTCCAGCACCACTTCACGCACGCTCTTACCGGTTTCCGCGCAGATTTTGCCGACGATATCGCCGTTGTGGTGGCCGATGTAAGGATTGAGGTAAGTGACAATGCCGATCGAGTTGAAGACATAGGCTTCGCACACCGCGCGGTTGGCGGTAATGCCGTTGACGCACTTTTCCAGCAGGTTGTAGCAGGCGTTGGTCAGGATGCTGATCGATTCAAACAGCGCCTGGCCGATAACCGGCTCCATCACGTTGAGCTGCAGCTGGCCCGCTTCAGAGGCCATCGTCACGGTGATGTCGTTGCCAATCACTTTGAAGCAGACCTGATTCACCACTTCCGGCACCACCGGATTGACTTTGGCTGGCATGATCGACGAACCCGCCTGCAATTCCGGCAGGTTAATTTCATTCAGGCCAGCACGCGGACCTGAGGAGAGCAGGCGCAGGTCATTACAGATCTTAGAGAGTTTCACTGCCAGGCGTTTCAGTGACGAATGCACCATTACGTAGGCGCCACAGTCGGAGGTCGCTTCGATCAGATCTTCCGCCGGCACCACCGGCAGGTTGCTGACTTCCGCCAGACGCTGCACCGCAAGGTGCTGATAGCCATCTGGCGTGTTCAGGCGAGTACCGATAGCGGTGGCGCCGAGGTTCACTTCCAGCAGCAGCTCGCCGGTGCGCAGAATGCTTTTGGTCTCTTCATTCAGCAGCACGCTGAAGGCGTGAAATTCCTGACCCAGCGTCATCGGCACCGCATCCTGCAACTGGGTACGGCCCATTTTCAGGATGGTCTGGAACTCGTCAGCTTTGCGCTGGAAACCTTCGGCCAGCTGACTGATGCCATCCAGCAGCTTCAGCAGGGAACTGTAGACCGCGATACGGAAACCGGTCGGGTAGGCGTCGTTGGTTGACTGGCATTTATTGACGTGATCGTTAGGGTTAAGGTACTGATATTCCCCTTTCTGGTGTCCCATCAGCTCCAGCCCGATGTTCGCCAGCACCTCATTAGTATTCATGTTAACCGAGGTTCCGGCGCCGCCCTGATAGACATCGACCGGGAACTGATCCATGCAGCGACCGTTGTTAAGCACTTCGTCACAGGCCTGAATGATGGTATTGGCGATGTTACGCGGGATGGTTTGCAGCTCTTTGTTGGCCATTGCTGCCGCTTTTTTGACCATCACCATACCGCGGACAAATTCAGGTATGTCGCTGATTTTACTATTGCTGATGTAAAAATTCTCAATCGCACGCAGAGTATGAACGCCATAATAGGCATCCGCCGGCACTTCGCGCATACCTAACAGGTCTTCTTCGATACGAATGTTGTTCGCCATGATAACCTTCTTGTTGTTGCCGCTAACCATCACAGAGGATGTGTTTATTTCGTCGTGGTGTACCCGTACCGACATTTTATCCGTCTTCATACTGGTGAGCACGATCATATTCTGATGCATCAGAAAAGCACGCATGCAGATCACTTAACGCTGCCGTCAGGTTAACGATATGTGAAGTTGGTTACAAAATTAACCCTGCGGGATAAATTTGACAGGATCGGTTGAAAAAGGCGGCACGGGTGCCCATCTCTTTTCTTATCATCACTGAGATGAACGCTTTCTGCTGATCGGCACGCTGCCGGTCAGCCCTCACTTACAGGAGAGTACGGTGCGCTGGATACCGTTATTAGTCTTTTTTGTCCTGGCCTGGATCGAAATTTCGCTGTTTATTCAGGTCGCGCACGTCATGGGCGTGCTGCTCACCATGCTGCTGGTGATCTTTACCTCATGCATCGGGGTCTCGCTGGTCAAAAACCAGGGCATGAAAAACTTCATGCTGATGCAGGAGAAGCTGGCGCGTAACGAAAGCCCGGCCAAAGAGATGATCAAAAGCGTGTCGCTGATCATCGCCGGTTTCCTGCTGCTGCTGCCCGGCTTCTTTACCGATCTGCTGGGCCTGCTGTTGCTGTTGCCGCCGGTGCAAAAGCATCTGACCCTGAAGCTGATGCCGCATCTGCGCGTCTGGCGCGGTCCGGGCGCCGGACCGGACAGCGGCTATACCATGGATGGCGAGTTCGAGCGCAAAAACAGCGATCGCCTTGAGCACCATGACGATCCCAAAGATCGCTGATGCCGTTATCAGCACGGTAAAACGCAACCTTCGGGTTGCGTTTTTTATTTCCGGCGGCGATCTTTGCGCCGGTTGCTCAAAAAGCCATCACTTATCACATCTGCGTAAAAAATTTGTTGTCCGCCCCCTTGAAAGAGGGTGGCGGCGGCCCTATCTCTCAGGTCACGAGGCCGGAAGCCATGCAGCCCGGTGTTCAACCCCAAAACTGAATGATTGGACTTCTCAAAGGAGAGCTATCAAATGAAAATTCGTCCATTGCACGATCGCGTTATCGTCAAGCGTAAAGAAGTTGAAGCTAAATCAGCTGGCGGCATCGTGCTGACCGGTTCTGCAGCCGGCAAATCCACTCGTGGTGAAGTGCTGGCTGTCGGCAACGGCCGCATCCTTGAGAGTGGTGACGTTAAGCCGCTGGACGTGAAAGTGGGTGACGTCGTGATCTTCAACGAAGGTTATGGCGCGAAAACCGAGAAAATCGACAACGAAGAGGTGCTGATCATCTCTGAGAGCGACATTCTGGCCGTTGTTGAAGCGTAATTTTTTCGCGTAATTCACTGAACGAAACGAATTTAAGGGATATTTAAAATGGCAGCTAAAGACGTAAAATTCGGTAATGACGCACGCGTAAAAATGCTGCGTGGCGTGAACGTACTGGCAGATGCAGTAAAAGTTACCCTGGGCCCGAAAGGCCGTAACGTGGTTCTGGATAAATCTTTTGGTGCACCGACCATCACTAAAGATGGTGTTTCTGTGGCACGTGAAATCGAACTGGAAGACAAGTTCGAGAACATGGGCGCGCAGATGGTGAAAGAAGTGGCCTCTAAAGCGAACGACGCTGCGGGCGACGGTACCACCACAGCGACCGTACTGGCGCAGTCTATCATCACCGAAGGCCTGAAAGCGGTTGCCGCGGGTATGAACCCGATGGACCTGAAGCGCGGTATCGACCAGGCAGTTATCGCTGCGGTTGAGAAACTGAAAGCGCTGTCTGTACCTTGCTCAGACTCTAAAGCAATTGCGCAGGTGGGTACGATCTCTGCTAACTCCGATGAAACCGTGGGCCAGCTGATTGCTCAGGCGATGGAGAAAGTGGGTAAAGAAGGCGTGATCACCGTTGAAGAAGGCACCGGCCTGCAGGACGAGCTGGATGTGGTTGAAGGTATGCAGTTTGATCGCGGCTACCTGTCACCTTACTTCATCAACAAGCCAGAAACCGGTGCGGTTGAACTGGAATCTCCATTCATCCTGCTGGCTGACAAGAAAATCTCTAACATCCGTGAAATGCTGCCAGTACTGGAAGCCGTGGCGAAAGCGGGCAAACCTCTGCTGATCATCGCGGAAGACGTAGAAGGCGAAGCGCTGGCAACGCTGGTGGTTAACACCATGCGCGGCATCGTGAAAGTGGCTGCGGTTAAAGCACCAGGCTTCGGCGATCGTCGTAAAGCCATGCTGCAGGATATCGCTATCCTGACCGGCGGTACCGTGATTTCTGAAGAGATCGGTATGGAGCTGGAAAAAGCGGCTCTGGAAGATCTGGGTCAGGCAAAACGCGTTGTGATCAACAAAGACACCACCACCATCATCGACGGTGTGGGTGAAGAAGCGACGATTCAGGGCCGTGTAACCCAGATTCGTCAGCAGATCGAAGAAGCAACCTCTGACTACGATAAAGAAAAACTGCAGGAGCGCGTAGCGAAACTGGCAGGCGGCGTTGCCGTTCTGAAAGTGGGCGCAGCGACTGAAGTTGAAATGAAAGAGAAGAAAGCCCGCGTTGAAGATGCCCTGCACGCAACCCGTGCTGCGGTAGAAGAAGGCGTGGTTGCTGGTGGTGGTGTGGCGCTGGTTCGCGTTGCTGCACAGCTGGCCGATCTGCGTGGTCAGAACGAAGATCAGAACGTCGGTATCAAAGTTGCGCTGCGCGCAATGGAATCTCCACTGCGTCAGATCGTTTCTAACGCCGGTGAAGAGCCATCTGTCGTCGCTAACAACGTGAAAGCGGGCGACGGTAACTACGGTTACAACGCACAGACTGAAGAGTACGGCAACATGATCGACTTCGGTATCCTGGACCCAACCAAAGTGACCCGTTCTGCTCTGCAGTACGCGGCCTCTGTTGCGGGTCTGATGATCACCACCGAATGTATGGTCACTGACCTGCCAAAAGGCGACGCACCTGATTTAGGCGGCGGCGCTGGCGGTATGGGTGGCATGGGCGGTATGGGCGGCATGATGTAATCTGCCGTTGACTGCTTAAGTCATCAGGAACCCCCGATCGGAAACGGTCGGGGGTTTTTCTTTTGGGGCGGAAAATAGTATAAGTAGTGGCGCAATCGTTCGTCTTTTCTCTTGATATGTCACGCTGTCTGCGAGGGCATCGCTGGATCTACTGGTTAAAATCAGTTCATCAGGATCGGCACGCTTGCCAGGCTGCTGGCGGCATGAAATATTGAGACGATATAACGGGATAGGGCAATGAATGTGCAGAAAGAAAACATCGCTTTCTGCTACGCTGCCACCCGACTCTGATGATAATAAATGGGGATTACAATGCGGATTAACCTCTTGCTCGGACTGACGGCTGGCGCGTTATTGCTGGCGGGCTGTAGCAGCTCTACTCAACTCTCCTCGGCAGGCCAGCGCGTGACTTTTACCGATCAGCAGCCCGGCAGTGAGTGTCAGCTTCTGGGGAATCTTACCGGCTCACAGAGTAACTGGCTGAGCGGTGCAGGTGGAGAGAGCAGCGCCCTGCGCGGTGCGGCAAATGATCTGCGCAACCGGGCAGCGGAAATGGGCGGCAACGTGATTTACGGTGCGACCAGCCCGACGCAGAACCTGCTGTCTGCCTTCGCGCCACTCGACAGCAAAATGACCGGCCAGGTTTATAAGTGCCCGTAATGTAAATCCGGCATGATGCCTTCTTCCGACGGCCGGCCTTGCGCCGGCCGTTTTTATTCCTGCCGCAACTGCAGATCGAGTGGTGTTTTACTCGGTTCGCCGCCAATTTCCCGCGCCAGCTTCGGCACCAGATAACCGGAGACCTGCGACAGCAGCGCCCGCACCAGCTGACGCGCCTCGTCATCAGAGACGTAAAAATGCGCGGCACCCTGTACCTTATCCAGCACGTGCAGGTAATAGGGCAGAATGCCCGCATCGAAAAGCGCATTACTCAGCGTCGCCAGGGTCTGTGCATTGTCGTTGACGCCACGCAGCAGCACGCTCTGGTTAAGCAGCGTGACGCCCGCACGTTTCAGGTCACCCATCGCCTCACGCAGCGCGTCGTCAATCTCCTGCGCATGGTTAATGTGCGTGACCATCAGCACCTGCAGCCGCGTTTCGCTCAGCAGCTGACAGAGTGCGTCGGTAATCCGCGCCGGGATCACCACCGGTAAACGACTATGGATACGCAGCCGTTTCAGGTGCGGGATTTTCTCCAGCGCCGCAATCAGCCAGGCGAGCTCATGATCTTTTGCCATCAGCGGATCGCCGCCAGAGAAAATGATCTCATCCAGCTCCGGATGAGCAGCGATATAGTCCAGCGCCGCCTGCCAGTTACGTTTATTTCCCTGATTATCCTGATAAGGAAAATGACGACGGAAACAGTAGCGACAGTTGACCGCGCAGCCGCCTTTCACCAGCAATAAAGCGCGGTTTCGGTATTTATGCAGCAAGCCAGGGACAACGTTGCTTTGTTCATCCAGCGGATCGGTGCTATAACCTGGCGCATCGATGAATTCCTGGCGACGGGTCAGTACCTGAAGCAGCAGCGGGTCGTGCGCATCACCTTTCTTCATCCGGTTGATAAACGCATGAGGAACGCGCAAGGCGAAAAGACGCCGCGCGTCCGCACCTTCGGCCAGCTCGGTATGCTGATCCAGCGCTAAAATCCGCAGTAATTCATCAGGTTCAGTGACAACATCAGCAAGTTGCTGCAACCAATCTTCTCTGGAAGGTGTTTTTAGGGTTACAATGTGTGCCATTTTTTTGGCTTAGTACCAGTATCAATTTTCGTAGAGGGCCTTCATGGCGACTTATTCTAGCAACGATTTCCGTCCCGGTCTTAAAATCATGTTCGAAGGCGAGCCGTATGCCATCGAATCCAGTGAGTTCGTTAAACCGGGTAAAGGTCAGGCATTCGCGCGCGTTAAAATGCGTCGCCTGCTGACGGGTTCTCGCGTTGAGAAAACTTTCAAATCCACCGACTCCGCCGAAGGCGCAGACGTTATGGATACCAACCTGAACTACCTGTACAACGACGGTGAGTTCTACCACTTCATGCACCCGGAAAGCTTCGAGCAGTTCCAGGTTGAAGAGAAGACCGTCAGCGATGCCGCCAAATGGCTGCAGGATAACGCTGAATGTATCGTTACGCTGTGGAATGGCCGTCCGATCGCCGTTCAGCCGCCGAACTTTATCGAAGCTGAAATCATCGAAACCGATCCAGGCCTGAAAGGTGACACCGCAGGTACCGGCGGTAAGCCAGCCAAGCTCTCAACTGGCGCAGTGGTGAAAGTGCCATTGTTCGTACAAGAGGGCGAAGTGGTGAAAGTTGACACCCGCTCTGGCGAATACGTGTCACGCGTAAAATAAGTGCCGCAGGCGCATCCTCAGATGCGCCTTTTTCTTGTGTGAGTGAAAAAATGAAAAAGCTGGCAAAATTAATCGCATTCGCGTTGCTGGTCTCCTCTGCGCTGAGCGCCTGCAACACTTTCCACGGTTTTGGCGAAGATGTCTCCCACTTAGGTGGTGCCATTTCGCGTGCGGCAAACTGACTGTTAAACATCGTCTATTTTGTGGACTCGCCAGCGGCAGTCGTCGGAAATCCGGCTATGCTTAAAGCGCTGTACTTTTACATCCATCAAAAAGGACATTGTTATGTTAAAGAAAAGTATTGTCACACTCTTATCTGTACTGTTTCTCTCTTCACTGCTGACGGCCTGTAATACCACGCGTGGCGTGGGTGAAGACGTCGAAGCGGGTGGTCAGGCGATTCAAAACAGCACTAAGTAAACCGCTATTCCAACCGGTACGAAACACTTTTCGTACCGGCTGTTCGTTTCCGCACTATTTCTGTTTTACCCAGATTAACTCGTCAACCGGGAATCCATCCCGGCGTGCCTGATCGACCAGCTTCTCTTTCACGCCTGGCTCCAGTTGCGGAGTCCGCGAAAGAATCCACAGATAGTGACGATTCGGTCCGCACACCAGCGCATAGCGGTAGTCCGGGTCGAGGGCGATAACGTTATAGCCGCCGTAAAAGGGGCCAAAGAAGGAAACTTTCAACGCCGCGCGTTGCGGATCGCCGGTAAAGTACGCCTTGCCGATGCTCTCCTGCCAGCGCTGTTTCTTCACGTTGTAGCCACGATTGATCACCTTCAGACCGCCATCGTCGCGCGGACTGTAGTTCGCCGTCACCTGTTCAAGGCCGCGTTCAAAAGGGTGATTCAGACGGGCAATCTCATACCACTGGCCGAGGTAGCGCTGGCTGTCAAAGTTTTCAATCACGGTGACGTTCTTTGGCGGCGTGGTGCTACAGGCGACGGAGAGAAAGGCGCTCAGGCTGGCAATAACGGTTTTCCATGGAGACATAGTGGGATTCCTTTGTGATTTAACTGTTTAAGTATAGAAGCCGAAACGCTGTTTTTGGCAGCGCGGGCGCGAGATTGTTTGCCGCAGGTATTGCAGGTAGACTTCCACCCCTTATTTGTATCAGGAGTCATCACCATGAGCGAAACGGCAAGCTGGCAACCAAGCGCATCCATCGCCAATTTGTTAAAACGCGCGGCGATTTTAGCCGAAGTGCGTCGTTTCTTTGCCGATCGTGGCGTACTGGAAGTGGATACGCCGGCGATGAGTCAGGCGACGATTACCGATATCCATCTGGTGCCGTTCCAGACGCGGTTTGTCGGGCCGGGTGCCGCGCAGGGGCGCGATCTCTGGCTGATGACCAGCCCGGAATATCACATGAAGCGCCTGCTGGCTGCTGGCAGCGGGCCGATTTACCAGATGGCGCGCAGTTTCCGTAATGAGGAAGCGGGCCGTCACCATAACCCGGAATTTACCATGCTGGAGTGGTACCGGCCGCACTACGACATGTATCGTCTGATGAATGAAGTCGACGATCTGATGCAACAGGTGCTGGAGTGCGACAGCGCGGAATCCCTCTCCTATCAGCAGGCGTTTATTCGTCATCTCGAAATCGATCCGCTCTCTGCGGACAAGGCGCAGCTGCGTGAAGTGGCAGAAAAGCTGGGCGAAGGCGAACTGGCGCGGGCGGAAGACGATCGCGATACCCTGCTGATGCTGCTGTTTATGCTGGGCGTGGAACCGAAGATTGGCCAGGATAAGCCTTGCTTCGTTTATCACTTCCCGGCCAGCCAGGCGGCACTGGCGGAGATCAGTACCGAGGATCACCGCGTCGCTGAGCGCTTCGAGGTCTATTACAAGGGCATCGAACTGGCGAACGGTTTCCGTGAACTGACGGACAGCCGTGAACAGCGTCAGCGCTTCGAGCAGGATAATCGCCGTCGTGCGGCGCGTGGCCTGCCGCAACATCCCATCGATACTCATCTGCTGGATGCGCTGGCGCATGGGATGCCCGCCTGTTCCGGCGTCGCGCTCGGCGTGGATCGGCTGATTATGCTGGCGCTGAAAGCGGAGTCATTGAGCGATGTAATCGCGTTCCCGGTGGATCGTTGCTAACCATCTGGCGGGAAAAAGGTGGAAAGGGCAGGGATGGCCCAGCCGATCGCAAAGGAGACCTACTTCCCTGTAGGTCGGCCTCGCCTTCCTGGCTCGGACGCTTTGCTCTTCAGCTGGGCCAGCCCTGCCTGTCAGGCTAAATCATGGCGGCTGGCATGCCGCGTGCTGTGCTACTGGCTGCTGTCAGGAAACTCCTGAATGGTGACCGGCAGCGTCAGCGTCTGATCGTTACGCAATACCTGCACATCAATCACTGAACCCGGGCGAATCTCAGCCACCTGGTCCATCGTCTCCTGCGCGGAAACCGCTGGCTTGCCGTTGACGCTCAGCAACACATCATTGGCCTGAATACCGGCTTTATCGGCCGGACCGTCCGGGGTCACCACGCTAACGATAATGCCCTGTACCCGATCCAGACTGCTGCCCTGACCATGCAGTGGCGGCAGTTCGCGCCCGGTAATGCCGATGTAGCCACGAATCACCCGGCCATCACGAATCAGCTTATCCATGATCTTCGAGGCCAGCGCAGTCGGAATAGCGAATCCAATGCCTTCTGGCGTTTCGCCATCATTGCTTTTGTCGAAGGTCAGGGTATTGATGCCCATCAGTTCGCCCAGCGAGTTGATCAGCGCACCGCCAGAGTTGCCCTGGTTAATCGAGGCGTCGGTTTGCAGGAAGTTTTGCCGGCCCGAAGAACTTAATCCTACCCGGCCGGTGGCGCTGATAATTCCCTGTGTGACCGTCTGGCCGAGGTTATAGGGGTTGCCGATCGCCATCACCACGTCGCCGATATGGGCCAGACGTTTAGGATTGATCGGGATAACTGGCAAGCTGGAGGCGGTGATTTTCAACACCGCCAGATCGGTCATGGCGTCTGAACCCACCAACGTCGCTTCAAAGAAACGGCCATCCTGCAGCGCCACAATAATCTGGTCGGCATTGTTGATGACATGCTTATTGGTGAGGATGTAGCCTTTTGCGTTCATGATCACCCCTGAACCCAGGGTAGTGATGCCGCGATTGTTATTGCCATGCGCGCTACGGTTGTAGACGTTCACGACTGCAGGCACAGCACGGCGCACCCCCTGGTTAAAGCTAAAGGGAGTTTCGTCGTTACTGTCTTCGTGGTTATAGAGGGCGTCGCTGCCCATACGCAGTGCAGGCAGTGCTGCGAGCAAAATACCCGCCACAATCAGGCCCAGCACCACGGCACGCAAAAGTTTAAGAAACATGGTGTTAAATTACGCCAGGGGAGATCGCTGGGCAGAATAACATGAGAGCGGCGGACACACACGCGCTTGTGTCCGCCATAATGCGAGGTTTATCTCAACAACAGATAGATACTTTCGTCACCGCGTACCACATTCAGCGCCAGTACCGGCGGTTTGCCTTCCAGCACTTTACGCATTTCCGCGATCGACTGAACGCGGTTGCGGTTAACGCCAACAATCACGTCATCTTTCTGCAGGCCAACCTGTTCCGCCGGCGTGCCTTTCTCGATGGTATCGACCTTCACCCCTTTATCACCGGTTTTGGTCTGGCCATCACTCAGCGTGGCACCCTGAAGTGCCGGCGACATCAATTGGGCACTGGCAGTGGTTTGTGCGCTTTGCTCCAGTGTGACGGTCACCGTGACCGGCTTACCTTCACGCAGCAAGCCGAGCTTCACCTGCTCGCCTGGCGCGGTGGTGCCGATCTTCACCCGCAGTTCGGCGAAGCTGGTAATCGGTTTGTCATTCACCGAGGTGATGATATCGCCGGACTTCACGCCCGCTTTCTGGGCTGCTGACTGCGGCAGCACTTCTGAGACAAAGGCACCGCGCTGCGCATCGACGTTAAACGCCTTGGCCATATCCGCGGTCATTTCAGTGCCTTTAATGCCGAGCTGGCCGCGCTTCACTTCGCCATATTTGATCAGCTGCTGAGCGAGATTCATCGCCATATCGCTGGGAATGGCAAAGCCGATGCCGATGTTACCGCCGCTTGAGGCCAGAATCGCCGTGTTAATGCCGATCAGTTCGCCATTCAGATTGACCAGCGCACCGCCTGAGTTACCGCGGTTAATCGCCGCATCGGTCTGGATAAAGTTTTCCAGTCCTTCCAGATTCAGGCCGCTACGCCCCAGCGCCGAGATAATACCGGAGGTTGCGGTCTGACCCAGACCAAACGGGTTACCGATCGCCACGGCGAAATCACCCACCTTCAGCTGATCGGAATCGGCCACTTTTACCTGAGTCAGGTTTTTTGCACCCTGGATCTGAATTAAGGCGATATCGGTCTGCTCATCATGGCCGATCAGTTTGGCTTCATATTCGCTGCCGTCGCCCAACTGCACATTAATCTTATCCGCGCCGTTGACCACATGGTTATTGGTCAGCACGTAACCTTTGGCGGCGTCGATGATTACCCCTGAGCCGAGTCCTTCAAAGGGCTGGGGCTGATTATTTCCGCCAGGCATCTGGCCGAAGAAGCGTTTCAGTGGTTCAGGAATATCCTGGCCCTGAGACGCTGACTCGGTGCCTTCAACGTGAACGCTGACCACGGCGGGCAGCACTTTCTCCAGCATCGGCGCCAGGCTTGGCAGCGGCTGACCGGCGATTTGTGCCGGTAGCGTTGCCATCGCGTCTGGCGCGGCGGCAAGGCTCATCCCAATACTCAAGGCTAATGCGCTAAACAGTCGGGCTTGTTTTTTCATTGCTACAACGCTCTCGCTGCAAAAAGTGGGAGGAATAAATCAGTGTGACAGTCGTTTGAGGTCAGGGTTCGCAAAAAACGTGGGCGCAGACCGGCTGCGCCCCAAAAAGATTAGTCGCGGGCAGGGCGCTCGCCGCGCAGTAAACCGGATGCCCCTTCAGAGTAGTCACGCGGCATCTGTACCGGGACCTGATCGTTATCGGCTTCCGCCTCGGTCAGCTGATAGGCAAACGGGTTTTTCTCACCCGGCAGATTAGGCAGCAGGTCGTTAGAACCTTTCGCCATATGCTGATAGAGCTGACGATAGTCGCGTGCCATGTTGTCCAGCAGCTCCGCACTCTGCGCGAAGTGATTGGTCAGCTCTTCGCGATAATCTGACAGTTCCGCTTTGGTTTTTTCCAGTTCGTACTGCATGCTGCGCTGCTCACGCAATTTCCTGTTGCCAAAACGCATCGCGACTGCGCCGACAATAATGCCTACCACTAAACCAATTAGCCCGTATTCCCAGGTCATAATGACTCCCGTGTTATTTCCGTTGTTCCGTAGGGCATTGCACCATTTCAATAGTAGTCACTATACCCGTTAATCTTATGGATGTGGAACTCTGGAGCGGCATGGCTTAGTGTAGAGCGGCCTTTTTTTCGACAACCGCTGTATGAATCAGACAAAATTCAGGGACTCTGAGAGAACAATGCAAACCTCATCTCCGCTTGCTCGTTATGAGCAGGCGCTGTCGCAGGGCGAATTCAAGCCCGATGACGTACAACGTGAAGCCATTACCCGTTTAGACGCGCTCCAGCACGCTCTGGTCGCCCGTCAGCAATCTGCTGCGCCTGCCACATCTGGCCTGCTGGGCCGCCTGTCGAAGCTGATCGGCAAAGAGAAAAATGAGACGCTCGCCCCGCTGCGTGGCTTGTACATGTGGGGCGGTGTGGGTCGGGGAAAAACCTGGGTCATGGACCTGTTTTTTCAGTCTATTCCTGGCGAGCGCAAACTGCGGCTGCACTTTCACCGCTTTATGCTGCGGGTACACGAAGAGCTGACCCAACTGCAGGGCCAGAGCGATCCGCTGCTGATCATCGCCGACCGCTTCAAAGCCGAAACCGATATCCTCTGTTTCGACGAATTTTTCGTTTCTGACATTACCGATGCGATGCTGCTCGGTACCCTGATGGAGGCGCTGTTTGAACGCGGTATCGCGCTGGTCGCGACCTCAAACATTCCGCCGGACGATCTCTACCGCAACGGGCTGCAGCGTGCGCGCTTCCTGCCAGCGATTGAGCAGATTAAAACCCACTGTGATGTGATGAACGTTGATGCGGGTATCGATTACCGGTTACGCACGCTGACCTCGGCCCATCTGTGGAACTATCCACTGAACGCGGCGACCCATGCGGAGATGGCGCGCATGTTCCAGGCGCTGGCGGGCGGTAAGCCGGAGCAGGCACCGGTGCTGGAGATTAACCACCGTCAGATGCCGACGCTGGGCGTCAGTGAGGGTGTGCTGGCGATCAACTTCACGACCCTGTGCGGGGAAGGGCGCAGCCAGCATGACTACATTGCCCTGTCGCGCCGTTTCCACAGCGTGCTGCTGCATGATGTACCGGTGATGATTTATAAAACCGAGGATCAGGCGCGCCGCTTCCTCGCACTGGTTGATGAATTTTATGAGCGTCATGTGAAGCTGGTGGTGGCGGCGGAAACCTCGCTGACCGAGATTTATCAGGGGACGCGGCTGAAATTTGAGTACCAGCGCTGCTTATCCCGCCTGCAGGAGATGCAGAGCGAAGAGTACCTGCGTCTGCCGCACCTGCCGTGAGAATAAAGCGGATAAATAGTGAAATAGGGTTCGATTTTTGTAACCGACTTCTCTATAATCTTGCGACCCCACGTTACAGCAAAGGATTTTTTTCCCAAATCCTCTGTGTTCCAGTAACTCTATCCGAAGGGGTGGCTTGCTGGTCAAAATGGTCGTGTGAGCCTCATTCGTTTACTTAAGCGTTTGGGATTTCACCAACGTGTAACTTAATTTGGGTAAGCTTTTCGATGAAAACTTTTACAGCTAAACCAGAAACCGTCCAACGTGACTGGTTTGTAGTTGACGCAACGGGCAAAACTTTGGGTCGCCTGGCGACTGAACTGGCGCGCCGTCTGCGTGGTAAGCATAAAGCGGAATACACCCCGCACGTTGATACGGGTGATTACATCATCGTTCTGAACGCAGAAAAAGTTGCTGTAACCGGCAACAAGCGTACTGACAAGATCTACTATCACCACACTGGCCACATCGGTGGTATCAAACAGGCGACCTTTGAAGAGATGATTGCTCGCCGTCCTGAGCGTGTGATTGAGATCGCGGTTAAAGGCATGCTGCCGAAGGGCCCGCTGGGTCGTGCTATGTACCGTAAACTGAAAGTTTACGCAGGCAACGAGCACACCCATGCGGCACAGCAACCGCAAGTTCTTGACATTTAATCGGGATTAAAGGCAATGGCTGAAACTCAAAACTACGGCACTGGTCGCCGCAAAAGCTCTACCGCTCGCGTATTTATTAAGCCGGGTAGCGGTAACATCGTTATCAACCAACGTTCTCTGGAACAGTACTTCGGTCGCGAAACTGCCCGCATGGTAGTTCGTCAGCCGCTTGAGCTGCTGGATCTGGTTGGTAAATTCGATCTGTACGTCACCGTTAAAGGTGGTGGTATTTCTGGTCAGGCTGGTGCGATCCGTCACGGTATCACCCGCGCTCTGATGGAATATGACGAATCTCTGCGTGCGGAGCTGCGTAAAGCTGGCTTCGTTACCCGTGATGCGCGTCAGGTTGAACGTAAGAAAGTCGGCCTGCGTAAAGCACGTCGTCGTCCTCAGTTCTCCAAGCGTTAATTGTTTGCAGCTCTGGCTGCGACAATTGGCACAAAAAACCCGCTTCGGCGGGTTTTTTGCTTTCTGCCGCCGTACCGGTGCTGGCGGAAAACGTTAACGGCGCTCGCAATTTCCCCGCAAAGATTCATTCCACGCCCACAAGCTGCCTAAAATCTGGTAAACTCTGTGTCACTTTGCGCCCGCAGGCCGGTGCGTTATGCGTCTCCCCGCCGTCGGGATATCAGTATACGACGCAGCTAACGTGGGTTGCGTGCGAGTTCTATGAGCAAGTGAGTCGCCGGATGGTTGGCTATTCGCAGTAACTTTTTGTGAACAAACTTGGAGGTTTTCATGGCTGTCGCTGCCAACAAACGTTCGGTAATGACGCTGTTTTCTGGTCCTACTGACATTTTCAGCCATCAGGTACGTATCGTCCTGGCGGAGAAGGGTGTCAGCGTAGAGATCGAGCAGGTCGAAATGGATAACCTGCCGCAGGATCTGATTGACCTCAACCCGTATCGCACGGTGCCGACGCTGGTAGATCGTGAGCTGACGCTGTATGAATCACGCATCATCATGGAATATTTAGATGAGCGTTTCCCGCATCCACCGCTGATGCCGGTTTATCCGGTTGCCCGTGGTGAAAGCCGTCTGATGATGCACCGCATTGAGCAGGACTGGTACAGCCTGATGAGAACTGTTGAGAACAACAGCGGTCAGGAAGCTGAAGCGGCTCGCAAGCAACTGCGTGAAGAGCTGCTGGCGATTGCACCGCTGTTTGGTCGCACACCGTTCTTCATGAGCGAAGAGTTTAGCCTGGTCGACTGCTATCTGGCACCGCTGTTGTGGCGTCTGCCGTCAATGGGCATCGATTTGATCGGCTCCGGTTCAAAAGAGCTGAAAGGCTATATGAATCGCGTGTTTGAGCGTGACTCTTTCCTTGCTTCATTAACTGAAGCTGAACGTGAAATGCGCCTGCAAGCCCGGGGCTGATTTATGGAAATGTCGCAACTTACCGCACGTCGTCCCTATCTGCTGCGCGCTTTCTATGACTGGTTGCTCGACAACCAGTTAACGCCGCATCTGGTGGTCGACATCAATCTGCCTGGCGTGCAGGTGCCGCTTGAGTATGCGCGCGATGGTCAGATCGTATTGAACATTGCGCCGCGCGCAGTCGGCAATCTCGATCTGGCTAACGATCAGGTGTCGTTCAACGCCCGTTTCGGCGGCGTTCCTCGCCAGGTTAATGTGCCGATGGCGGCGATTCTGGCGATCTATGCCCGCGAAAACGGTGCAGGAACCATGTTTGAACCTGAACCGGCTTACGAGCTGGCCTCTCAGGAGACGTCAGACGGTCAGGAAGAGACGATGATGTCCGTGATTGATGGTGATCGTCCTGACGATGCCGGCGATGACGAGACGCCACCTGACGACGATCCACCACCGCGTGGCGGACGGCCTTCACTGCGCGTCGTGAAATAACATCAGATACCCGTCATCACGACGGGTATTTTTTTGCCTGCCGATCGGGCATAAAAAAATCCGGCTGCCTGCGCAAGCCGGATTTTTTATGCGTTAACGCGGGCGCCGATTAATAGACGTCGCGCAGGTAACGCTTCTCTTTCTTCAGCTGATCGATGTAGTCCGCGGCACGTTCGCTGGAAAGTCCGCCGAACTGACGCACCACTTCATACAGCGCGCTGTCGACATCTTTCGCCATGCGTGAGGCATCACCACAGACGTAGAAATAAGCGCCTTCCTGCAGCCAGGCATAGAGCTCTGCGCCCTGTTCCAGCATACGGGTCTGCACGTAGATCTTCTTCTCCTGGTCGCGCGAGAACGCCAGATCCAGCCGGGTCAGTAAACCGCTGTCATGCCAGCCGGTGAGCTCGTCACGATAGATGAAGTCATGTTCCTGATGCTGATCGCCAAAGAACAGCCAGTTTTTACCCTGCGCGCCGGTCGCCTGGCGCTCCTGCAAAAAGGCGCGGAATGGCGCGATACCGGTGCCCGGTCCGACCATGATCAGCGGGGCGCTGTTATTCGCCGGTACGCGAAACGCTTTGTTTGGCGAGATGAAAATGGCGGGCTTTTCACCACGACGCACGCGCTCGGCCAGATAGGTCGAGCAGACGCCGCCACGATTACGGCCACCGCTGTGATAACGTACCGACGCCACCGTCAGGTGAACCTGGTTAGGGTGCGCCTTTGAGCTGGACGAGATAGAGTAGGCACGATGCTGTAACGGACGCAGCAGCGCGACAAATTCCGGCACCGGCAGCGAACGGGTCAGCTCAAGCTGCAGCAGGTCGAGCGTATCTTTGCCCCACAGCCACACGCCGAGTGCATCTTTATCGTCGTGCTGCAATACGTGGCGCAGTTCCTGGTTGGTGGTGTTCTGTCCCACCCACTCAATCAGCTTGCGTGACGGTTCTGAAATTTCAAACTGATAGGTCAGCAGATCGCCGAGGCTGCGGTCAAAACCGGGTACCGGCGTCTGGTAATCGGCATTCAGCTGGGTCAGCAGCAGGCTGACCAGCGACGGTTCATTGACCGGAATCACGCCCAGCGCATCGCCCGCTTCATATTTCAGGCCGCTGTCGCTGAGATCAAATTCAAAGTGGCGAATGTCTTTCGCGGACTGCTCGCCCGACAGGCGCTTATTGGTGATCAGCGCTGCAGCGTAAGGATTCGACTTGTTGCTGCCCGGGATTACCGGCGCTTCTGGCGCGCTCTCCAGCACCGTGCCGCTACTGCCCGCGCTGGCGGCAAACTGTGGCATCGAACTGTTCAGCCATTCGCTGGACGGCTCTTCATAATCGATATCGCAATCAATACGATCGACCACGCGTTTCGCGCCCAGCTGCTCCAGACGCATATCAATGAATTTACCCGCCTGGCAGAAGCCATCGTAGCCGGTATCACCAATCGCCAGCACGGCAAAGTGCATCTGCTCCAGCCGGGGCGCGGTACTGGCGGAGATCGCATCCCAGAACAACTGAGCGTTGTCCGGCATTTCGCCTTCACCGTAGGTGGAGGTGACGATCAACACGTGACGCATGGTGGCGAACACATCCAGATCGACATCGCCCAGCGCCTGAACCACCGGCACCAGCCCTTTGGCACGGGCTGATTTGGCGGCAGTTTGCGCCAGCGCTTCCGCGTTGCCGGTTTGTGAGCCGTAGAGAATATGCAGTTGGGTAGTGGCCGCGGCGCCCGTTCCGGCCGCAGGCTGCTGCTTGTCTTCTAACACCAGTAAACGGGAGTGAAGACCGGCGAGGAAGCCCGCCAGCCAGTATTTCTGATCGCCATTAAAGGGTGCATCTTCTGGAATATAAGGAATTTTCATGGGTACTTTTACTCAATCCCGTTTTCACCCGTCATAAGCCACGCCGTTCGCAGGAAGCCGGTCCGGTTTCTCCACCGCCAGAGTCGGCGGCGGAGAGGGCGGACCTTCTGCTGCGCGTTACCACGCTTAATCCGGATAATATCAATTAATAATATTCACGTTCACTCAGGTCGGCCGTCCTGTCAGGACAGTTTACCCACCGCTGCGGCAATTTCAGGCAGTGCCGCACGGGCAAACAGCTCTTCAAAATCAGGCAGATGTCCCAGCACTTCACGGTTACAGGCATCCTGATACATAATCCAGCCATAGGTCGCCAGGCTGTCCATCGAACGGATGTTACGCTGCGTTAACGCGGCTTTGTAATCTGACATCCGTTTGGTACCGATCAGGCTGGCCAGCTCATCGTCGGTGTAGCTTTCAATGGCTGAACGGGCATGGCGTTGCAGCTTGCTGACCAGTGAAAAATCTTCGGTCATCAGCAGGTTGCGCACCGCTTTTTCAACCGCCGGATCTTCAACCGGTGTCCCTTTCGGCAATTTGCCCAGCGCCAGTTGCTGCGCGAAGCTCAGCACGGTGTAGTTGTTGAGCAGGACATACATTTCCAGCGTGTCGGTGGCACCGTAAGCCGGTACCGCGCCGTTGGCGATGGTTTTCCCCTGACGCCATGCGGCTTTAAACTTCGCCACCTGATGACCCGCCAGCGCTGTCGACAGCTCTTCCAGCAGATCTTTGCGCGTTTTCGCTTTCAGGATTTCACCGCCATCCTGGTAGAGCAGCAGCGAGCGCGGCATGACATAGACGAAGTGGTGACACTCGGTTTCCCAGTTCTCCAGCAGCCACGCCGCACGCGGCGATTGGGTCGCTTCCAGATGCCAGTTCAGCATGGTCAGCACCGCCTGCTTGTGGACCTGGGCCATCTCATCCTGATCGGCAATCGAACCAAACAGCACCGAATCGCCGGCAGCGTGGCTGGCCAGTGAGCCATAGGGATCGTACTGATAGGCGAACCCGCCGCTCATGCCGTTACCAAATCCTTTACCGAAGGTACCCAGGTTAAGGATGGCTCCGTTGGTCATGTATTCGCAGCAGAAATCGCCAACCCCTTCAACCACTGCTGTGGCACCGGAGTTACGCACCGCGAAACGGTCACCCGCCTGACCCTGGACAAACAGACGTCCACCGGTGGCACCAAACAGGGCGAAGTTGCCGATCAGCACGTTGCCATCGCCATCCTGTGCGCCGCCGCCTGGCGACATCACCACCAGTTCACCGCCACACTGTCCTTTGCCGACGCCGTCGTTACAGGTGCCGTAGTGCCGCATCTGCATACCATCGTTGCAGAAGGCACCAAACGACTGACCGGCAGAACCGGAAGTGGAAATTCTCACGCTTTCCGGTGCCAGATAGTGACGGCCACGATCGTCCGCCAGCACCGCTGGCATCGCCTGCAGTTGCTCTGCGCTCAGCTGATGGTTCAGCATCCGCTCAATATCGATCGCCAGCTGGCCGCCCACGCTCTTATTGCGGTTGTTGAGGACCACGTTATCGCCCAGCGTAATCTCTGGCTGACGCTGTTCAACCAGCGCCAGTTTCAGCTGCTCAACCCAGCCATCATCCAGCTCGAAATCTTTTTCCAGATAAACCGGATGTTCGATTTTCAGCTCCGGCACCACGGTCAGCATGGCGCGTAAATCGAGCTTGCCCACTTCCAGCGGGTGATCCATCAGGTGCAGCAGGTCAGAGCGGCCACGGGCTTCACGCAGCGAACGCAGGCCCATACGCGCCAGAATCTCACGCACTTCATGCGCAACATTGAGGAAATACTGCGCCAGCTGGCGTGGATCGCCATCAAAGGCTTCGGCGTTAGTGGTTAAGCCTGCCGGGCATTTGACGTTACAGTTTTTCGCCATCACGCATTTCAGCATCATCAGGGCAGTGGTGCCAAATTCAAAACTGTCGCCGCCCAGCAGCGCGGATTTCACCACGTCGCTGCCGGTTTGCTGGGCACCCGAACAACGCAGCAGCACTTTGTCACGCAGGCCATTGGCGCACAGCGCCTGATGCACTTCCGCGATGCCGATTTCCGCCACGCGGCCGGTATATTTCAGGCTGGTAACGGAAGCGGCACCGGTGCCGCCGGTGTTGCCAGCCACGTTGATGACGTCTGCGCCCGCTTTGGCCACGCCAACCGCGATGGTGCCGATGCCTTCCGACGAGACCAGCTTAACGATGACCCGTACTCGAGCGGCTTTACAGTCATGGATCAGCTGCGCCAGATCTTCAATCGAATAGGTGTCGTGATGCGGTGGCGGCGAGACCAGCTCGACGCCAGGCGTACCGCCACGGGCGGCGGCAATTTCCACCGTGACTTTAGCAGCCGGTAACTGGCCGCCTTCGCCCGGCTTCGCGCCCTGACCAATTTTAATCTCCAGCTCTTCCAGCATTGGATCTGCCAGATAGGCTGCCCAGACGCCGAAGCGACCCGACGCCAGCTGTTTGATGCGTGATGCGCGGATGGTGCCGTGACGTGAGTAGTGTTCACCACCTTCACCGCAGTTACTCATGCCGCCAACCATGTTGGTGCCATGCGCGACGGCTTCATGGGCTGGCGCGACCAGCGCACCGTGACTCATCGCACCGGACGCAAAGGTCCGGGTGATTTCACAGGCGGGCTGCACCTCACTCAGCGGCAGTGACGGCAGAGTAGTGAAAATACGCGACAGATAATCGGCCGCTTTGCCGTAAGCGGTCACTTTCAGACCACCGTCGACCACTTCACTGCTCTCGATATCGTCGTTAAAGCGGGATTTCAGCGCGCGCGACAGGTTCTGCAGACGCTCTGGCTCTGGCTTCAGACCGGCGATCGCATCGGTCAGGCGCAGCATAAAGTGATTCAGGCTGCCATCCACCGCTTCACACACCAGGCCGCGGATCGCAAAGCCGTTGTTGGTCAGTGAATAACGGCCCAGCTTGCGGCGGAACTCCGCTTCACTGTCGATGTGGGTCAGGTCAGCCGGGAAGGTCAGAATATCGCGCAGTGCCGCCGGGCGACGTTTACGCTCTTCGTACATCAGGCTGGAGAACTGACGGTAATCGGCGGTGATGGCGAAATTGTTGATCACCTCATCCGGGATGCGCTCGAAGCTGCTGTCTTTAAAGGTTTCTGGCTTGATGCCAAAGGCATTGTCGAGCTTCGCCAGCGTCATCAGGCGGATAAAGTTATCCTCTTCACGCGCTTTATTGGCAAAGCGGATCGGCTCTTCGGTCATATCAATAAAGGTACGTACCGCGATGGTGCCATACGAGTGGCCCGCGCCTTCGGCACGCTCTTTAAACAGACCCAGCAACGGCACTTCAGATTCGCCCTGAATCTTCAGCGCGCTCTGATGCCAGTCGACCGCCATCTGAGCGATGGTGGCGAAACCAGCGCCGCCAACCGGGGTTTTGATATTCGGGAAATACTTTTTCAGCACCGGATCGTCAGTGTTGAGGAAGTTTGGCTCAAAGAACTCACCGCTGCTGTAGCTTTCAACGGTACAGAGACCCACTTTGCCCATGGTTTTCATCAGCGCTTTTTCAGCCGCTTTGGCATAGCGTTTAAAGGCTTTGTTGCCTTCTTCGCCTTCACCGAACTTCTCTTCGGCGCGCATCTGCACACCGAGCGGATAGATAGCCGAGGCACCGAAGCCCAGCGTGGCGGCAATGTGGTGCGACGAAATGCTCTGGCCGCTCTCAACTACCAGCGAAACATCCAGACGCAGGCCTTCCTGCACCAGACGCTGGTTGATGGCAGAGACCACCAGCAGCATCGGAATCGCCGCCTGCTTAGAGGAGATGTGGCGATCGGTCAGGACCGCGATGCCGCCCTGGCTGCGGGCGAAATCGACCACCTGCTGCGCCAGATCGTCAATCGCCTTTTCCAGCGCGTTGGCGTTAGCCGTGGTGCTCAACAGATCTTTGCCAATCACCGGCTCATAGAGCATCTCAAAGCGGGCATAAGGTGCGATGGTCTGCTCGCGTAAACGCAACATATCAAGATGGCTGAGGATCGGCGAAGGCACCACGATCTGACGACCTTTGCTGCGGCCGAGATGCGGTTTAGCACCCAGCGCGACCCGCAGCGTCATGCCATCCACTTCACGGATAGAGTCGAGCGGCGGGTTAGTCACCTGGGCGAAGCGCTGAGAGAAATAGTGCGCCATGCCGCCTTCATGATCGGACAGACCGTTAATCGCGTTGCCGTAACCCATCGCTGAGATCTTCTCGGCGCCGGTGTTCAGCATCGGGTCCATCATGAACTTGAAGCTTTCCTGGTTGTAGTAGTAGGCCACAAAGCGCTGATAGGTTTTCAGGTCACCGCGATAGCGCAGCGGCGAACCCTGCTGCTCAGCCGGGATCTCTGGCAGATCTTCCAGTCCGACGCGCGCTTCACGCAGCAGCGCCGGATAATCTTTTTCGGCCGCCAGTTTTTCCAGCGCCTGCACCGTGGTGTAGCTGCGTTTTTCGCGATGATCGAAATAGAGCATTCCGCCCGCTTCGATACGGCCGCGACGCAGCACGCTTTCCGGTGGGAAGGCGATCTGGCCCGCTTCGGACATCGCGCCGATATATTCCGCGGTTTCCACCGAGCGCAGCGGACGCAGGCCAAGACGGTCGAGACGCGCGCCAATCACTTCGCCATTACCGAAGATTAATGCCGCCGGGCCGTCGTTCTTCTCTTCATACAGCGAGAAGTATTCCAGCATGTCGCGCACCTGTGGCGACAGCGAGCTGTCGTTTTCCCAGGCGGGCGGCATCATCGAGACCACGGCGGTGATCAGGTCAAGGTTATCTTCCATCAGACGGCTATGGATGCTCTGGTCGAGACGCGAGCTATCCGACTGGCCTTTCGGCCGCACAATTTTCTTGCCGCGCGCCAGTGCCAGTGCCGACTCGGCGATGCGGTTTTTACGGTCGGTATTCAGTTCACCGTTGTGCGCCATCAGGCGGAACGGCTGCGCCATGGTGGTATGCGGATCGGTGTTGGTCGAAAAGCGGGTATGGAAAAACAGTCCGCGCACCTGATGATCGGGATCGGTCAGATCTTTGAAGTAAGGGATGACTTCATTGGAATTCAGACGCGCTTTGAATACCTGAGTGCGCGAGGAGAGCGACAGCGGATAGAGACCGCCAAATTCGCTTTCGGTAAAGGCACGCGCTTCGATGGTTAACAGGGCGCGGTAAATGCGTTGTTCGAAGTCGTTTTGATCGACCACGTCCTGAGGTGCGGTGAAAATCCACTGCAGAATCGGTAGCTGGAACTGCACTGCCGCCGGACGCGTCACGCTGCTGTCGAGCGGCATGTCACGTTTCATGATCACCGGCAGGTTAAAGCTGCTCAGCGTTTCATCGACCAGACGTTCTGCATTCGCACGCAGTTCGGCATCTTTCGGCACAAAGAAGTTGCCGACGCCAAAGCGGCCCGCTTCCAGCGGCTGGCCGGTGATTTTACGGAAGAAATGCAGGGAGAGATCGACGTTAACGCCAGCGCCATCGCCTACGCCTTCCGCCGACATGCCGCCACGATGCGGTACGGTACAAAGGGCGCTATGCGCCATCTGCAGAATCTCATGGGTCTGCTCGCCGTCCTTACGCGTTATGAAACCTACACCACAGCTATCACTGCCTGCTGTTGGGTCATACAAGCCATAGGAATGAGGTTTGTTAGTGGACATTGAGGGTCTCCTTAAACTGCTTTTGACATTACCTGCACTGTTTCAGGGTCTTAGCGCAACTGAGGCGCACTTCATTTTCATCGCCATGCTCTGTCGAGCGCGCGTCATAACCCTGAGCATTTCTCTCCAGACATCGGTGAAACGTCCTTAATTGAGCTGCTCTTCGATTTCCGGTCTCTTAAAGGAGATGACTTAAACCACGCGGGAGTCTTCTTGTTGCATAGATATGCCGAGACACTGGCCCGTCAGGAAAGCTTTCAGCGGATTTCCAACTTATCGGGAAAGCGTAATCAGGTCAAATGAGGCGGGCAGACGGGCTTATTGTGCCGTTTATCACGATAACTAGATGAATTTAAAGGGTTATAGGGTTTAAATTGTCTTACTTTAGCCCCTCGCGATCGGTCGATAAATGTGAACTGACTCACTGTAGTGCAGCCGTCCAATCTCTGCACCATGCTGGTGAGTCGGTCTTTAACAGCATTAAATGCTGTTCAGTACCGCTGATGCGCAGGATGTATCTGTTTTTCTTATGTCCGTATATTTGAATGAAACAGCGCAGGGTTATAAGAAAAATTAATCAGGATGGATATGCTTAAAACATCATTAAAGATGAATGAGTATTCATTAAATGAGGTCAGCCTGTACAACTGAGCGTTGCCAGGAGATTGAAAAAACACCGTGCGGAGGATTTGCCGTTTCAGCGGCGGCCTTACAGATTATTCATTTGGCACAATCAGTCAAGGGTTTTAATCCTGTTGTCATAAACGTCGCCGATCGGTAAGGCCGATGCACCATAAAAGCGCACTACATCGCTTATCTTCCCTTGCGCGGCTGCGACGGCGCAGCCCGAATTACGCTATCATGAGCCTGTTTCTCTTCCAGGGAGTTTTTATGAAACAAATTCGGCTGTTGGCGCAATATTACGTTGATTTGATGGTGAAGCTCGGCCTGGTGCGGTTCTCGCTGCTGCTGGCCTCGGCACTGGTGGTGCTGGCGATGATTGTCCAGATGGCAGTCACCATGGTGCTGCGCGGCCACGTCGAGAGCATCGATATGGTGCGATCGGTGTTCTTCGGGCTGCTGATAACGCCGTGGGCGGTCTATTTCCTGTCGGTGGTGGTCGATCAACTGGAAGAGTCGCGACAGCGGCTGGCGCGGCTGGTGGACAAGCTGGAAGAGATGCGTACCCGCGACCTGGAACTGAATCAGCAGATGAAAGAGACCATCACGCAGCTCAATCAGGAGATTACCGACCGTAAAAAGGCGGAGCAGGCGCGTGAACAGGTGATGGACAAGCTGCGCGAGGAAGTGACGCGGCGCGAACAGGCACAGATAGAGCTGGAGCAGCAATCCTCTTTTCTGCGCTCATTCCTCGATGCTTCGCCGGATCTGGTCTTCTATCGCAACATCGACAAGCAGTTCTCGGGCTGTAACCGCGCGATGGAACTGCTGACCGGCAAAAGCGAAAAGCAGCTGATTGGCCTGACGCCGCGCGATATCTACGATGATGAAGCGGCCACCAAGGTGCTGGAAACCGATGAGAAAGTGTTCCGTCATAACGTCTCGCTGACTTATGAACAGTGGCTGCAATACCCTGACGGGCGCAAAGCCTGTTTTGAGATCCGTAAAGTGCCTTATTACGACCGCGTTGGCAAACGCAGTGGACTGATGGGGTTTGGCCGCGATATTACCGAGCGTAAGCGCTACCAGGACGCGTTAGAGAACGCCAGCCGGGAAAAGACCACCTTTATCTCAACCATCAGCCACGAGCTGCGTACGCCGCTTAACGGCATAGTCGGGCTAAGCCGCATTCTGCTCGATACCGATCTGAATCAGGAGCAGCTGAAATACCTGAAAACCATTCATGTTTCGGCCATCACGCTGGGCAACATCTTCAATGACGTGATTGAGGTCGACAAAATTGAGCGGCGTAAAGTGCAGCTGGACAATCAGCCGCTCGACTTCACCAGTTTCCTCGCCGATTTAGAGAACCTGTCCGGGCTGCTGGCGCAACCAAAAGGGCTGAAGTTTGTGCTCGCGCCGGCGCTGCCGCTGCCGCACATGATCTCCACCGACGGCACCCGACTGCGACAGATCCTGTGGAACCTGATTGGCAACGCCGTGAAGTTTACCCAGCAGGGCGAGATCGTGGTGCGGGTGGCGTATGGGCAGGATGAGATGCTGCGCTTTGAGGTACAGGATTCCGGCATGGGTATCCGCCAGGAGGAGCAGGACAAGATTTTCGCCATGTATTACCAGGTCAAGGATCAGCACGGCGGCAAACCGGCGACCGGCACCGGTATTGGTCTGGCGGTATCACGCCGGCTGGCACAGGCGATGGGCGGCGATATCCGGGTGCAAAGTGCGCCGGGGCAGGGCTCATGCTTCACCGTAGAGGTTAAAGCACCACGCATTGCGGAAGAGGTCGAAGATGAAGGCGTAGATGACAGCCTGCCTTTACCGGCGCTGCACGTTCTGCTGGTCGAAGATATTGAACTGAACGTCATTGTGGCGCGCTCGGTGCTGGAGAAGCTGGGCTGCAGCGTAGAGGTGGCGATGACCGGCAGCGACGCGCTGGCGATGTTTGACCCGCTGGAGTTTGATCTGGTGCTGCTGGATATTCAGCTACCCGACATGACCGGGCTGGATGTGTCGCGGGCGATTCGCCAGCAGCATCAGGGTGTGCATCTGCCGCCGCTGGTGGCGCTGACCGCCAACGTGCTGAAGGACAAAAAAGAGTATTTCGATGCCGGAATGGATGATGTGCTCAGCAAGCCGCTGGCCGTGCCGGCGCTGACGGCGATGATCAAAAAGTTCTGGGACTACCAGGCGGAGCCGGAGGATGAGACAGTCCTCGACGAGGCGGATAACAGTCAGATGCTGCTGGATATCCCGATGCTGGAACAGTATCTCGAACTGGTCGGGCCGAGCCTGATTACCCAAAGCCTGACGATGTTTGAAAAGATGATGCCGGGTTACCTGGAGGTGCTGGAATCTAATCTGATGGCGCGCGACCAGAAAGGCATCGCTGAAGAGGGTCACAAAATCAAAGGCGCGGCGGGATCGGTGGGGTTACAGCATCTGCAACTGCTGGCAAAACAGATCCAGAGCCCGGAACTGCCAGCCTGGTGGGATAACGTCGTCGAATGGATTGATGAGCTGAAGCAGGAGTGGCGACATGATGTGCAGGTGCTGCGCGACTGGGTAGCGGAACAGGAAGTTTCATCCGCCAGAAAAAAATGACCCCAGCCGAGGCCGGGGTGCGCGAATACTGCGCCAACACCAGGGAAAAAGTAGCGGCTGCTATGCTTTGAGTAATAAATGCAGCCGCATGGTATTGGTTAACTCTGCCATCACCTTAGCAAATTCATCTTAACGTGTTACAAGATTCATTAAAATGTGTGATGTTGAGCAGCGTTTAAATACAGAAAACATTAATTTGGCAACACAGTCAAGTAAGGAATCATTTTCTGCGTTGCATTGCGGTAATTTTAATCAGTTCTCCCGCTTTTTGTGCGCTTTTAACGCGCCCGGACGGCAGCGACAGACCGGGGGAAGGGGTCAGGCGAAGCCGCCGCTCTGTCAGGCGGATCTGCACTGCTAACGCGCTGATATTACTCGGCGGGGGTGCAAAATGGCGCGATTTATCCAAAACGTTTTGGAAAGGAAAAAAAGATTTCGCTTCTTCAGGCTGTTGACCGCCATCCCCGACCGTCAGGGCGGGTCATAAGTTAAGCAACTCAGCCATGCCAGCCGGGAGGTAGTGGCGAAAAATTGATGCATTATGCGAATAATCGTAGGCAATCAATGAAAAATATCGAAGCCAGAAAATCAGGATAGTTAAGCATGGTAAATGATTCAAATTAATGCTTATCACCAATTAATAAGCGTTTATCTGGAAAGGTGCTAAGCAATGCTGAGGAATGGAACCGATTCCTTTTTTACGGAAGTGCTTGAACTATTTCGATCTGTTGCAGCTTTTTAATGCAAAATAGCGGCCCGAAGTCTGGAAACCGCACGGCCATTTTCACCGAAAACGGCGATAAATGGTTTTACTACGCACTGATTACGCGAGTAATTGATTAACGCCTGAAACAAGTATGGGAAGATTGCATGAGTAAGCATAAAGGAAGCGTCGGGCAACGTATTAAGCGGATTGCTATCCGACTCATTCTGGCGTGGCTGGGGATTTGGCTGGCGGGCATTTTGCTGTTTTCATTTTTGCCAGTGCCGTTCTCGGCAGTGATGGTTGAGCGTCAGCTGGGTGCCTGGTTGCGCGGAGACTTCAGCTATGTGGCCCATTCGGACTGGGTCGGGCACGATGATATTTCACCCTGGATGGGATTAGCGGTGATTGCTTCTGAAGATCAAAAATTCCCAACTCACTGGGGTTTTGATGTCGCGGCGATTGAGTCGGTACTGGATAACAGTGATAGCCGGATGCGTGGTGCCTCAACCCTGTCGCAGCAAACGGCTAAAAATCTGTTTCTGTGGGATGGACGCAGCTGGATTCGTAAAGGGCTGGAGGCGGGCCTGACGGTGGGCATTGAGACGGTCTGGACCAAGCGACGTATTTTAACCGTCTATCTGAATATCGCCGAGTTTGGGCCAGGGGTGTTTGGCGTGGAGGCAGCGTCACAGCGCTATTTCCACAAGCCAGCCAGTCGGCTGACGGCCGCTGAAGCGGCGTTGCTGGCGGCGGTGCTGCCTAATCCTATCCGTTTCCGTGCGGCGGCGCCGTCGGGCTACGTACGGCAGCGCCAGCAGTGGATTTTGCGTCAGATGCGCCAGCTGGGCGGCGAGGGCTTCCTGCAGCGTAACCGGCTGGATTAAGCCTTAATCTTCATCAAAGCCCGCTTCAAACAGCTCAATAACCGCAGCCAGCGCCGGGATCTCTTCCGGTCCGCTGGCTTCGATTTCAATATGTCCGCCCTGTGCCGAATCGAGCATCAGCAGCGCAATCACGCTGCTGGCTTCCGCTTCGGTGCCGGCTTCGTTGCGCAGCAGCACTTCAGCATCAAAGCTCTGCACCAGTTCAAACAATTTCATGGCTGGCCGGGCATGCATGCCCAGCTTATTTTTGATTTCAACGGTTTGTCTGACGGTCATGATTTACGCTTTTCCAACGTACGGTGGCGTGACTGGACATTCTTGCCGCGTGAACGGAAGTAGTCCGCCAGCTGCTCGGCAATGTAGACCGAACGATGTTTCCCGCCGGTACAGCCGATAGCGACAGTAAGGTAACTGCGGTTGTTGGTTTCCAGCATCGGTAGCCACAGTTCCAGATAACTGCGGGTCTGGTAAATGAAGTTATGCACCTCGGTATGGCGATCGAGAAAGGCGGCAACCGGCCGATCGAGGCCCGTCATCGGGCGCAGCTTAGGGTCCCAGTGCGGGTTCGGCAGAAAGCGCACGTCAAACACATAATCGGCATCAATCGGGATACCGTGCTTGAAGCCAAACGACTCAAACACCATCGTCAGCTCGCGTTCACGCTTGCCCAGCAGTCGGGTACGCAGCATCTCCGCCAGTTCGTGCACCGACATCTCTGAGGTATCAATGATCAGGTCAGCACGCGAACGCAGCGGCTCCAGCAGATCGCTCTCTTCATCAATGGCACTTTCCAGCGATAAGTTTTTACTGGAGAGCGGATGCAGACGGCGGGTATCGCTGTAGCGGCGAATCAGGGTATTACGATCGGCATCAAGAAACAGCAGCTGAGGCGAAAATGTGTCGGGCAGATTATTCAGCGCGGTTTCAAAAACTTCAGGGGATTCAGGCATGTTGCGGACATCGATACTCACCGCTGCCGAGATGTTGCGTTCCGCCAGCGAGTTCGCTAACTCGGGCAACAGCACCACCGGCAGGTTATCGACGCAGTAAAAACCCATATCTTCCAGCGCGCGCAGCGCCACTGACTTCCCCGAGCCTGACCGACCGCTCACGATCATCAGCACCATGACCTTCTCTCCCGTTTTAAAACCGGCTCGCAGCCGGTAAAGACGCGTTACTGCTCTGACTGGCCTTCTGTGATAATGGCATAAAGCTCTTCATCACTCTGCGCGGCGCGCAGACGGCGGCAGACGGTTTTATCCGCCAGACGCTTCGCCACCAGTGAAAGGGTGTGCAGGTGAGTTTTGCACTGGTCAGCCGGCACCAGCAGGGCAAACAACAGATCGACCGGCTGATTATCAACGGCATCAAACGCTATCGGCTGCTCAAGGCTGATAAACACCCCGACAGCGCGCAGCGTATCCTCTTCCAGCTTACCGTGCGGAATGGCAATGCCGTTACCAATGCCGGTACTGCCCATGCGCTCACGGGTGAGGATCGCTTCGAAAAGCGTCTGGTGCGGCAGGTTGAGCTGCTTAGCGGCCAGTTCGCTGATAATTTCCAGCGCGCGTTTTTTGCTCTGGCAGTGTACGCCGCTGCGGGTGCAGTCGGGCGAAAGCACTGTGCTCAATTCCAGTGTTAGATCGTTGTTCATTATCGTTTCACTTGCGAGTTAACCTGGTCATTAACCCTCAGCCTGTCATGATGCTGAGAGCGAATGGCGCTTGCTTAGATGACAAAACGGGGCGGATATCCGCCCCATACTGTCGGCTCTGCACGCAGAGCGCGCTTAGCGAGCGTGAAGGTTAGTGTTTTTTCAGTTTGTCTTTGTGTTTGGTCAGCTGACGGGCAAGCTTGTCGATTAGCCCATCGATGGCCGCATACATATCTTCCGCTTCCGACGTGGCGTGCAGCTCGCCACCGTTGATGTGAAGCGTTGCGTCGGCCACCTGCGTGACCTTCTCGACCTTCAGGACAATATAGACCTGATTGATATGTTCGAAATAGTGTTCCAGTTTGGCAAATTTACCGCTGACGAAATCGCGCAGTGGTGCGGTGATTTCAACATTTTGCCCGGTAAGGTTCAGCTGCATAGGTCTTCCTTCTCATTTCTGTCAAACCAGCTGTTTACGCTGGTTCGATGGCGGGATGGATAAAGACTCGCGGTATTTGGCGACGGTACGACGTGCCACCATGATCCCTTGATCAGATAACATGGAGGTGAGTTTACTGTCGCTCAAGGGTTTGGCTGGATTTTCCGCCGAGATTAATTTTTTCACCAGCGCGCGAATCGCCGTCGATGAGGCTTCGCCGCCACCTTCAGTATTCACATGACTGGAGAAAAAGTACTTCAGTTCAAAAATGCCACGCGGACTGTGCAGATACTTTTGCGTGGTCACGCGGGAAATGGTCGACTCGTGCATCTCTACCGCCTGTGCGATATCAGCCAGCACCATCGGCCGCATGTACTCTTCGCCCTGCTCAAAAAACGCCTGCTGCTGCTCGACGATACAGCGCGTCACCTTCAGCAGTGTGTCGTTGCGGCTTTCCAGGCTTTTAATCAGCCAGCGCGCTTCCTGCAGGTTACTGCGAATGAACTGGCTGTCGCTGTCGTTGCGCGTCGCCCCGCTCATGGCGGCATACTGCTGATTGATTTTCAGGCGCGGAACGCTGTCGGCGTTAAGCTCAACCGTCCAGCGGTTGCCGACTTTACGCACCAGCACGTCGGGAATGACATATTCCGGTTCGCCGGTATTAATCGACTGACCGGGACGCGGGTCCAGCGACTGAATTAACAGCATCGCCTCTTTCAGCACCTCTTCTTTAAGGCGCGTAACCCGCATCAGGCTGCGAAAATCGTGGTTAGCCAGCAGATCCAGATGTTCACTGACGATTAGCCGGGCTTCCGCCAGCATCGGCGTTTCGGGCGCATATTGCGACAGCTGAACCAGCAGGCAGTCACGTAGATCGCGTGCGCCAACGCCAATCGGATCAAAGCGCTGAATGCGTTTCAGCACCGCTTCCACTTCATCGGCCTCAAGCTCATCGTTGCCGATGCTGTCGAGAATCTCTTCAAGCGAAACGGTGAGGTATCCGGTGTCATCGATCGCATCCACGATCGAGGTGGCAATGGCGCGGTCGGTATCGCTGAACGGCGTCAGTTCAACCTGCCACATCAGGTAATCCTGCAGTGACTGGGTCGTCTCACCCTGATAAACCGGTAATTCATCATCCTGGTAATCGGTACCGGTGCCTGACGGCGTGCCGGCAGTGTAAATCTCATCCCAGGTCGCATCCAGCGGCAGCTCATCAGGCATCTCTTTCTGCTCAAGCGCCTCACGGGTATCCAGCGCTTCGCCTTCCTGAGCCTCACGAGAGTCGATTTCTTCATGCAGATCGGTCTGTTCAAGCAGCGGATTACTTTCCAGTGCCAGCTGTAACTCCTGCTGGAGTTCAAGCGTAGAGAGTTGCAGCAGGCGAATCGCCTGCTGCAACTGCGGTGTCATCGCCAGCTGTTGGCTGAGCCTGAGTTGCAAACCTTGCTTCATAGACAGGATGGTAGTTCCCAGGTAAACATCAGTATTTACGACACCTTATCAGAGTCTGAACTCTTCACCCAAATAAACCCGCTTAACCTGCTCATCTGCCAGAATTTCATTCGGCGTGCCGTGCGCGATCAGGTGACCCTGACTCACGATATAAGCCCGTTCGCACACCGCTAAGGTTTCGCGCACGTTATGGTCGGTGATCAATACGCCCAGACCGCTGTCACGCAGGTGCTCGATGATTTTCTTGATGTCGATGACCGAGATCGGGTCAACACCGGCAAACGGCTCATCCAGCAGGATAAATTTGGGGTTCGCAGCCAGCGCGCGGGCGATCTCGACCCGGCGGCGTTCACCGCCGGATAGCGCCTGGCCCATGCTGTCGCGCAGGTGCTCGATGTGAAACTCTTCCATCAGTTCGTTGGCGCGATCCTGACGCTGCTCTTCAGTGAGATCGTCACGGATTTGCAGGACCGCCATCAGGTTATCGTAGACGCTGAGGCGACGGAAAATCGAGGCCTCCTGCGGCAGATAGCCGATACCGCGGCGCGCGCGGGCGTGCAGCGGCAGGATACTGATATCTTCATCATCAATAATAATGCGGCCTGCGTCGCGCGGCACAATACCGACCACCATGTAAAAAGTGGTGGTTTTACCGGCGCCGTTCGGGCCCAGCAGGCCGACAATCTCGCCGGACTTTACCTGCAGACTGACATCTTCTACCACGCGACGGCCTTTATATGCCTTCGCCAGGTTTTCTGCGATTAATGTGGCCATAGCTATCAGTTACTCTTCTTTCCGCTGTTGGACGAACCTTTATCCTGCAGTTGCGATGGCACCAGCACTGTAGTGACGCGCTTGTTCTGGCCCTGGCTGTACGCCTGCATTTTCTGCTCTTTCACCAGATAGGTAATGCGATCGCCTTTGATGTTGCTGTCCTGCTGCTCAATGAAGGCGTTGCCGGTCAGCTCTACAAAGTCGTTAGCCAGTTCATAATGCAGTTTTGCCGCGTGGCCCTGAACGGGTTTGCCGCTGTCCTGCATCTGGTAAAAGGTAGCCGGATTGCCGTAGGCATCGACGATGGTTTTCTTGCTGTCGCCGCCCGGACGGGTCACGACCACTTTATCGGCGGTGATTTTGATCGAACCCTGGGTGACGATAACGTTGCCGGTAAAGGTCGCGACATTGCCCTGCAGATCCAGCGCCTGGTTCTGTGAGTCAATATTGACGGGCTTATCCGAGTCACCGGTCAGGGCCAGCGCAGGTACGCTGCTCGCCAGCAGCATGCTGGCCAGTAAAAACCTGAGGCTATTTTTGTTCATTTTGAATTTCATAAGAAGTTTTGACCTTTTCGATTAACTCGGCGTTTTTTGTCCGTAAATTGCCGCGCATTTTCATGCCGGTGGAGTTAAAACTACGGCCATATAACGTCACCTGGTCGTCAGAGGTTACATCCTGAGTGACAAGATTGATCTGGGCATTGTCGGTTTTGACCCGTTCAAGCTGAGAATCCTGCGTCAGCGTGTTCAGTTCAACATGACCATACAGATAGAGCATACGATCTTTAGTGAGCTTTGCTTTGTCCGCACGGAGTTTCCAGGTCGGCACTTTATTTTCGTCGTAAGTCGTCATGACCGGATTATCAAACCAGCTGATCTCCTGATCCGAAAAATAGGTCACTTTATCGGAGATCAACTTATACGACAGCGCACCCTGTGGGTTGTAGACCACGGTGTGTGAATCCGCACTGGTATAGGTCGGTGCCTGATCATCGGTGGCAACCGGCGTACTCTCATCCTGATTGGTAAGATTCCAGCCGATTAAAACCAGTGCAATCAAGGTCAGAATCAGCGTCATCCAACGCCTGCTTTTACTCATACTGATTGCCCTTTGGCATCCTCAAATTTGTTCTGCGACATTAAGATAAGATCGCACAGTTCACGCACCGCGCCGCGTCCGCCAGCAATGCGCGTCACGTAGTGCGCACGCGGCAACAGCACCGGATGTGCATCCGCCACCGCCACGCTTAATCCCACTTTTGCCATCACCGGCCAGTCGATCAGGTCATCACCGATATAGGCGACCTGCCGATCGGAAAGAGACAGTTTATCCAGAAGTTCGCCATAGGCCAAAAGCTTATCCGATTGTCCCTGATAAAGATGACGAATGCCGAGCGTTTTACAGCGATCTTCCATCAGACGCGCATTACGGCCTGTAATAATAGCCACTTCCACATCGGAGGTCAGCAGGCAACGTATGCCGTAGCCGTCCCGCACATTAAAGGCTTTCAGCTCTTCACCGTTATTGCCCATGTAAATCACCCCGTCGGACATCACGCCATCGACGTCGCAAATCAGCAGACGAATCTGGCTGGCGCGGGCCATGACCTCGGCGCTGACCGGTCCGTAGCAGGTATCAATCGGGGGAGTTGCCTGTTGCATTTTCATTTCCTGTTCAGACCACGCCAGCGCGTAGCATGTCATGCATATGTACCACACCGAGCAGATGGTCGTCATCGGCGACCAGGATCGAGGTAATGTTTTTGGTTTGCATCAGGTTCAGCGCTTCAACCGCCAGCATATTAGGTCGCACCCGAATGCCGCCAGGCGTCATCACTTCGCCAATGGTAGCGTGCTGGAAATCGATACCCATATCGAAGATGCGGCGCAGGTCACCATCGGTAAAAATGCCTTCAATCTTCATCAGATCATCGACGATGACCGTCAGTCCGAGGTTTTTGCGGGTAATTTCCAGCAGGGCATCGCGTAGCGACGCGTCACGAGTGACGTGAGGCAGTTCATCGCCGCTGTGCATGATATCGGCGACATGCAGCAGCAGTTTACGCCCCAGCGCGCCGCCGGGATGCGAGAGCGCAAAATCTTCGGCGGTAAAACCGCGCGCTTCCAGCAGCGAAACGGCCAGCGCATCACCCATCACCAGCGTGGCGGTGGTGCTGCTGGTGGGTGCCAGGCCGAGCGGGCAGGCTTCCTGCGGGACGCTGACGCACAAGTGGACATCGGCCGCCCGACCCATCGCGCTTTCAGGCCGGCCAGTCATGCAGATCAGCGTGATCTTCTGCCGCTTCAGCACCGGAATCAACGCGAGAATTTCATTCGACTCGCCGCTGTTGGAGATGGCGATCACCACATCATTCTGGCTTACCATACCGAGATCGCCGTGGCTGGCTTCAGCCGGATGGACGAAAAAGGCTGGCGTACCGGTACTGGCAAAGGTGGCCGCCATTTTTTTACCGATGTGTCCTGACTTGCCCATCCCCATTACCACCACTTTCCCTTTGCAGCCGTAGATCAGGCTACAGGCGCGGGTAAAATCGTCGTTAATGTACTGATCGAGCTGCTCAAGGCCTTCACGCTCAATGCGCAATACCGCTTTGCCTGCGCGCTGGAAATCAAAAACTGCCGGTTGCTGATATGACATGGTCAGTCTGTCCTTGTTAGCCGTCCATAAACGCGGGCTGCATCCACAGCAGCGTCACCCAGACGAAGAAACCACAGAGTAAAAGTGCGCCTGCCCGGCGGCCCACGCGTCGGCGGCGTAACAGGCAGAGCAGGGCGAACAGGGCGCTGACGCCCAGCATCACCCAGTAATCGCGGGCGAAAGCGTGGTAGTCGATGCTGCCAGGGTGCATCAGCGCCGGCAGGCCCAGTACGATAGCAATATTATAAATGTTGGCGCCGATCAGGTTACCGATCGCGATATCATCTTCGCCCTTCAGCGCGCCGGCAATCACCGTCGCCAGTTCGGGCAGACTGGTGCCAACCGCAATCAACGTCAGGCCCATCACCAGCTCGCTGACGCCAAAATAGTCGGCAAACACCGTGGCGTTGTCGATCACCATCCGCGTCGACATCGGCAGGATAATCAGTGCGACCGCCAGCCAGAGGAAGGCCACCGTATTACCGCCTTCATCGCGCGGCAGTTCCGCCAGCTGTTCACGGGTCAGGGTATCGTTGTTATCCCGTTCCGCTTTGCGCGCGATGCGGATCACCACCATCAGATAAATGGCGGCGATGGCGATCAACCCGATGCCATCCAGTCGGCTTAGCTGATTATCAAACAGCATAAAACCACTGAGCAGCGTCACCAGTAGCATTAATGGCAGTTCCCGGCGAATCAGGTTTGAGTGTACGCTGAGCGGATGCATTAACGCAGCGGCACCCAGAATCAGTAAAATGTTGGTAATATTCGAGCCGAGTGCGGTGCCGACAGCAAGATCCATCTGGCCATGCTGCGCGGCGGAGAAGGAGAGGATCATCTCGGGCAGCGACGTGCCGATGCTGACCACCGTCATACCGATGATTAACGGCGGAATGCCAAATGATCGACAGAGTATCGAGGCGCTAAACACCAGACGATCGGCACCATAAGCCAGTAAAAGCAAACCGATAATCAGCAGTGCAGAAGCTACGAACATGAAAAATCCTTGCGTAAAAACCCCAGGCCGGCACGCCTTATCTGACGGGTTTCAGGTTCTGTGCGATGAATCAGGCGCTGATTTTGACCGTCTGAAAGGCAAAAGTAAATTTAATGGCCGTTTTCGCCAAATCTTACCGATAAGTTTCTGTAAAGCTATCGTGAATCAGGAGCGAACAGGCTACCATCGTAACCCATGTTTACGCCCGATCCTTACAAGAGGTAATAATGATCCAGCAGCAGACGAATCTGGTTGAGGTTCGTGGCGTGAGTTTCGCGCGCGGAGATCGCCAAATCTTCGATGACATTTCGCTGACCGTACCGAAAGGCAAGGTGACGGCGATAATGGGACCCTCCGGGATCGGCAAAACCACTCTGCTACGCTTGATTGGGGGTCAGCTTCAGCCGACCCGCGGCGAAATCTTTTTTCGTGGCGAAAACATCCCGTCACTATCACGCGCTAAGTTGTATGAAGCGCGTAAAAAAATGAGCATGCTGTTCCAGTCTGGCGCGCTGTTTACTGACTTAACGGTGTATGAAAATGTTGCCTGGCCGCTGCGTGAACACACCCAACTGCCAGCCCCGTTACTGCACAGCACGGTATTAATGAAGCTGGAAGCGGTCGGCCTGCGCGGCGCGGCGCAGCTGAAACCGGCTGAGCTGTCGGGCGGGATGGCGCGTCGCGTGGCGCTGGCACGCGCTATAGCACTGGAACCAGAACTGATAATGTTCGACGAACCCTTTGTCGGACAGGACCCGATTACCATGGGCGTGCTGGTTAAACTGATTGATGAACTTAACCACGCGCTGGGGCTGACCTGTATTGTGGTGTCGCACGACGTACCGGAAGTATTAAGTATTGCGGACTACGCCTATATCGTGGCCGGACAGAAAATTATCGCACACGGCACCACGCCGGAACTGCGAGAAAACAACGATCCGCGTGTCCGCCAGTTTATTGATGGAGAAGCGGATGGTCCGGTTCCATTCCGTTTTCCTGCCGGCGACTATCTCGCGGATTTAACCGGCTCAGGGAGTAACTAAACTGATGGTGTTGAAGGCGCTGGCGGCATTAGGTCGTCAGGGAATTGAAACGTGCGCCAGTTTTGGACGCGCAGGACTCATGCTGTTTCATGCGCTGGTCGGCAAACCAGCGTTCCGCAGACACACGCCGCTACTGATTAAACAACTGTATAGCGTCGGCGTGCTGTCGCTGCTGATCATCGTGGTTTCCGGTCTGTTTATCGGCATGGTGCTTGGCCTTCAGGGGTATCTGGTCTTAACCACTTACGGGGCTGAAACCAGTCTGGGTATGCTGGTGGCGCTGTCGTTGCTGCGCGAACTGGGGCCGGTAGTGACCGCGCTGTTGTTCGCCGGACGGGCAGGCTCCGCACTGACCGCCGAAATCGGCCTGATGAAAGCGACCGAACAGCTCTCCAGCATGGAGATGATGGCGGTTGACCCGTTACGCCGGGTGGTATCGCCGCGCTTCTGGGCGGGGTTTATCAGCATGCCGTTGCTGGCGCTGATTTTTACCGCGGTGGGTATCGCTGGCGGAGCGCTGGTCGGCGTGAGCTGGAAAGGGATCGATCCCGGTTTCTTCTGGTCGGCGATGCAGAATGCCGTTGATTTTCGTTCCGATGTAGTGAACTGCCTGATTAAAAGCGCGGTATTTGCCGTTACCGTAACGTGGATTGCGCTGTTTAACGGCTACGATGCGATTCCAACTTCTGAAGGGATCAGTCGCGCGACGACGCGTACCGTGGTGCACGCGTCACTGGCGGTGCTCGGATTGGATTTTGTGCTGACAGCACTGATGTTTGGGAACTGATGCAATGCAAAGCAAAAAAAGCGAAATCTGGGTTGGCATTTTCATGATTATGGCGTTACTGGCAGCGCTGTTTCTCGCGTTGCGCGTCGCCGATTTGAAGTCGATGGGCACGGAACCGACGTGGAAGCTCTACGCCACCTTTGACAATATTGGCGGCCTGAAAGCCAGTTCGCCGGTAAAAATTGGCGGCGTGGTGATTGGCCGGGTGACCGACATTGAGCTGGAGCCAAAAACGCTGCTGCCACGCGTCACTATGGAGATCAGCGATCAGTACGCCAATAAGATTTCAGACACCAGTTCGCTGGCGATCCGCACCCAGGGATTGCTGGGCGAACAATTTCTGGCGCTAAACTTAGGTTTTGACGATCCCGAGCTGGGATCGGCAATGCTGAAAGATGGCGACACCTTACGTGATACCAAGTCGGCGATGGTACTGGAAGACCTGATTGGTCAGTTCCTCTACAAGAGCGGCGATAATAAACAGAATAATGACAGTAAGGATGCGCAGGAGGACAGCAACGCTGCCCCTGCGGCACCGGCTCAACCTTAAAACAAGAGGGTATATATGTTTAAACGTTTACTGATGATTGCCATGCTGGTCGTGGCAGTGCCATTGACGGCGAATGCGGCCGATCAGAGCAATCCCTACAAACTGATGAACGAAGCGGCGCAGAAGACCTTTACCCGTCTTAAAAATGAGCAGCCGAAAATCAAGCAGGACCCGAATTACCTGCGTGAGATTGTGCGTCAGGAACTGCTGCCGTATGTGCAGATTAAATATGCCGGTGCTCTGGTGCTGGGACGCTACTACCGTGACTCAACGCCTGCGCAGCGCGAAGCCTATTTCAGCGCGTTCGGTGACTATCTGGCACAGGCTTACGGCCAGGCCCTGGCGCTCTATCACGGTCAGACCTATCAGATTCAGCCTGAGCAGCCGCTAGGCGATGCGAAAATTATCGCGATTCGCGTCTCAATTATCGATCCGAATGGCCGTCCGCCGGTTCGCCTCGATTTTCAGTGGCGTAAGAACAGCCAGAGCGGCAACTGGCAGGCGTATGACATGATCGCCGAAGGCGTCAGCATGATCACCACCAAACAAAATGAGTGGAGCGATCTGTTACGCACTAAAGGGATCGACGGCCTGACGGCGCAGCTGAAATCCTCCGCCGCGCAGCCGATCACGCTGGATAAACAGCAATAATGCGCGAATCGTTAAGCTGGCAGCGTGAAGCCAGCACACTGTCACTGAAAGGTGAGCTGGACCGCGATACGCTGCTGAGCCTGTGGCAGCAGCGTGACACGTTGATCAAAGACGTGGATATTATTGACGTCGCGGCGCTGGAGCGGGTCGACTCTTCCGGATTAGCCCTGCTGGTGCATCTGCGTGAAATCGCCCGGGCGCAGGGCATTACCCCAAGGTTTGCCGGTATCAGCGACAAACTGCAGTCGCTGATTACCCTTTACAATCTGCAACAGATTATTGTTTCTGCGGATAAAAGCGCCTGATTTCCGGTTGTTATGCTAAGCCCCTGTTTTACACAGGGGCTTTTGCGTATTTAAGAGTCAGCCGCTTTCCTCTAAGATGTCCCCCTTATTATTATCAGGTGAAGTTAAGCGCAATGGAAAACAGTGAAATTCAGGCCGTGCTGATGGCAGCATTGCCTTTAGATGAAGTGCATGTGATGAGCAATGATGGCAGCCATTTTCAGGTGATCGCCGTAGGCGAACTGTTTGGTGAGCTGAGCCGCGTTAAGAAGCAGCAGGCTGTTTACGCGCCGCTGATGGAATTCATCGCGGATAACCGCATTCATGCTGTCTCCATCAAAACCTATACTCCCGCTGAATGGGCGCGTGACCGTAAACTCAACGGTTTCTGATCCGTCAGCCTGGTGAACTCGCCGTGCGCGAGTCCGACCTTTAGCTAGTTAATTGAGAGCCGTGTTAATGGACAAATTTCGTGTGCAAGGCCCCACCCGCTTAAGTGGTGAAGTAACCATTTCCGGGGCGAAGAACGCCGCGCTGCCTATTCTGTTTGCTGCCCTGCTGGCTGAAGAGCCGGTCGAGATCCAGAATGTGCCCAAGCTGCGCGATATCGATACCACCATGAAGCTGCTGAGCCAGCTGGGTGCGAAGGTGGAGCGTAACGGTTCTGTGCATGTCGATGCCAGCGCGGTGGATGTCTTCTGTGCCCCTTACGATCTGGTCAAAACCATGCGTGCTTCGATCTGGGCGCTGGGTCCGCTGGTGGCGCGTTTTGGTCAGGGTCAGGTTTCACTGCCGGGTGGCTGTGCGATTGGCGCGCGTCCGGTCGATCTCCATATTACCGGCCTTGAGCAACTGGGTGCCGAGATCAAGCTGGAAGAGGGCTATGTTAAAGCCTCCGTCAATGGCCGTCTGAAAGGCGCGCTGATCGTGATGGATAAAATCAGCGTCGGTGCGACCGTGACGATCATGAGCGCTGCGACCCTGGCGACCGGTACCACGGTGATTGAGAATGCTGCCCGTGAGCCAGAAATTGTCGATACCGCCAACTTCCTCAATACCCTCGGCGCGAAAATCAGTGGCGCAGGCACCGATAAAATTACCATCGAAGGCGTTGAGCGTCTGGGCGGTGGGGTTTACCGTGTGCTGCCGGACCGTATTGAAACCGGCACCTTCCTGGTGGCGGCAGCCATTTCAGGTGGCAAAGTGGTCTGTCACAAAACGCAGCCCGATACGCTGGATGCCGTACTGGCCAAGCTGCGTGATGCCGGTGCAGATATCGAAACCGGTGAAGACTGGATCAGCCTGGATATGCACGGCAAGCGACCGAAAGCGGTCAATGTCCGCACCGCACCGCATCCGGGTTTCCCAACCGATATGCAGGCGCAGTTCACGCTGCTTAACCTGGTCGCGGAAGGTACTGGCCTGATCACTGAAACCATCTTTGAAAACCGCTTTATGCACATCCCGGAATTAATTCGTATGGGTGCGCACGCGGAAATCGAGAGCAATACCGCAATCTGCCACGGCGTAGAAACGCTGTCTGGCGCCCAGGTGATGGCAACCGATTTACGCGCCTCTGCCAGCCTGGTACTGGCGGGTTGCATCGCAGAAGGCACCACGCTGGTCGATCGTATTTATCATATCGATCGTGGCTACGAACACATCGAAGATAAACTGAAAGCGATGGGCGCCAATATTGAGCGCGTCAGCGGCGAAGAGTAAGTCTGCTGAACGGTCCGGAAAAGAGCCAGCCCCATAACAGGGCTGGTTTTTTTTGCCGGGTGAAGGCTAGAGATCGTTGTGGTCATCGGGTTGATCGAGCGAGGATCGAATCCGCTGCTTACGATCCAGCAGGCAGTGTGTATCGGGATCGTAGTAGCGGCTGGGCCAGATCTCCGAAGGATGTACCTTGATCGCCTCCGCGATCAGCCATTCACCTTTGGGCCAGGGCCGCGACAGTGCATTCGCCAGCGTTGATGAACTCAGGCCTGCCGCCCGTGACAGAGCGGCCAGCGTGGTACCGCGTTTGTGCAAGGCGGCGATAATATCGGCGGGATGCCAGTCCTCAATCCTTTTCTGCATAAACCTGTTCTCCTTGTCCTTGTTATTGCGTCACCCAGGCGGGCGCTGACTTTCCTTTTTTCAGTATTATCTGGAAAGTTGACGGTTTTTATAGCAAATAGGTTCCGTATGTTTCCAGTAAAATTTGGATCTTAATCCAGATCTGCGTGAACCCACGCAAAAGCGATGCAACAACAGAAACAGGGGAGAAGGAAGTGAGGCAGATAAACAAAACGGAGCCAGAGCTGGCTCCGTCAGGGGTTAAAAATCGCGCTGAACAGACATATGCGCCAGTGATTCCAGCGCGCTGCGCCACGGCGTTACCGGCAGAATTTTCAGGGCTGCAATCGCTTTATCCGCTTCCTGTTCCGCGCGCTTGCGCGTCCATTCCAGCGAACCACACTGATTCATTGCTTCCAGCACCGGTTCCAGCAGATGCCGGCCATTGCCTTGTTCAATCGCTTCTCTGATCATCTTTGCCTGATCGGGCGAGCCATGCTGCATGGCATGCAGCAGCGGCAGCGTCGGTTTCCCTTCGCTCAGGTCATCGCCGGTATTCTTACCCAGCGTTTCACCGTCGGCGCTGTAATCCAGTAAATCGTCAATTAACTGGAAAGCCGTGCCCAGATAGCGCCCATAATCCTGCAGCGCTTTCTCTTCTTCAGGCGTCGCCTCAGCCAGAATCGCAGAGGCCTGTGAGGCGGCTTCGAACAGGCGCGCGGTTTTACTGTAAATCACCCGCATGTAGCTCTCTTCGGTGATGTCCGGATCGTTTACGTTCATCAGCTGCAGGACTTCGCCTTCCGCGATCACGTTCACCGCTTCCGACATCAGCGCCAGAATGCGCAATGAGCCCATACTGGTCATCATCTGGAAAGCACGGGTATAAATAAAATCACCGACCAGCACGCTCGCCGCATTGCCGAACGCCGCATTGGCGGTCGCTTTGCCACGACGCATATCGGATTCATCCACCACATCGTCATGCAACAGCGTGGCGGTATGGATAAATTCGATTAGCGCCGCATTGGTGACGTGCAGATCGCCCTTGTAACCCATGGCGCGTGCGGAAAGCACGGCGATCATGGGGCGGATACGCTTGCCCCCACCACTGATGATGTAATAGCCCAACTGGTTGATGAGCGAGACATCTGAATTCAGCTGGTCGAGGATGGTCTGGTTAACGGCAGCCATATCCTGTGCGGTTAATTCATTAATCTGTTCTAAGTTCATTCGTCTTTTCAGCTATGACTCGTTTCTCTGCCATGGTAAGTGCTTTTACCCAGCCAGCGTTCAGGTAATCTGTTACTGATTGTACTTGAATTTTCTGGTTGAGGAACGTTTGCGTTCAGCCTGTGTTTTTTTTCTGCAAGAGAGTGCAAAGTGCTCTTGTCTTCTCCTGGAGTTTTGCGTAGAATTCGCGCCCTATTGTGAATATTTAGCGCGCCGCCTGATGAACTAAAAGGCAAGCGCAGAAGCGGAGTTTTATATGTACGCGGTTTTCCAAAGTGGTGGTAAACAACACCGAGTAAGCGAAGGTCAGACCGTTCGCCTGGAAAAGCTGGACATCGCAACCGGTGAAACCATTGAGTTTGACCAGGTTCTGATGATTGCCAATGGCGAAGACGTGAAAATCGGCGCGCCACTGGTTTCAGGCGGTATGATCAAGGCGGAAGTTGTTGCTCATGGTCGTGGCGAGAAAATTAAGATCGTTAAGTTTCGTCGTCGTAAACACTACCGTAAGCAGCAGGGCCACCGTCAGTGGTTCACTGATGTGAAAATCACTGGCATCACTGCCTAAGAGGAGATCTGACAAATGGCACATAAAAAGGCTGGTGGTTCGACTCGAAATGGTCGTGACTCCAACGCAAAACGTCTGGGTGTAAAACGTTTCGGTGGCGAATCTGTTCTGGCAGGTAGCATCATCGTTCGTCAGCGTGGCACCAAATTCCACGCCGGTAACAACGTAGGTTGTGGTCGTGACCATACCCTGTTTGCTACCGCAGACGGCAAAGTAAAATTCGAAATTAAAGGTCCGAACAACCGTAAATACATCAGCATCGTTGCTGAGTAAGGTTGTCGTGACGCAGACGTTTAACGTCTGAACGCACGAATTAAAGGCCCCGCAACTGCTGCGGGGCTTTTTACATTCTGCGCTCGGTTGCCGTAAAGGCGACGCATCACAAAAGTTTGCTGTACACTTTATGTACGCACTGGCGAAAGCCAATCCTGATTTATCCGCCGCTGGTCAGCGCAGAAGACCCTGGCGGACCCGTTTGCAGAGTGCTGCAGACGATTGTGTGACGGAGATAGAAAATGAAGTTTGTTGATGAAGCGACAATATTGGTCGTCGCCGGTGATGGCGGTAATGGTTGCGTTAGCTTCCGCCGCGAAAAATATATCCCGAAGGGCGGCCCGGACGGCGGTGATGGCGGTGACGGCGGTGACGTTTATCTGATCGCTGACGAAAACCTTAACACCCTGATCGATTATCGTTTCGAGAAATCCTTCCGCGCCGAGCGTGGACAGAACGGCCAGAGCCGTGACTGTACCGGCAAACGCGGTAAAGACATTGTGGTGAAAGTGCCGGTCGGCACCCGGGTTATCGACCAGGGTACCGGTGAGACCTTAGGCGACATGACGCGTCACGGCCAGAAACTGATGGTCGGCAAGGGCGGCTGGCATGGCCTGGGCAACACCCGTTTCAAATCGTCGGTTAACCGTAGTCCGCGTCAGAAAACCATGGGTACGCCCGGTGAAAAACGCGACCTGCAACTGGAGCTGATGCTGCTGGCTGACGTCGGTATGCTGGGCTTGCCAAACGCCGGTAAATCGACCTTTATCCGCGCCGTCTCGGCAGCCAAACCGAAAGTGGCTGACTATCCGTTTACCACCCTGGTACCAAGCCTGGGCGTGGTGCGTATGGACAGTGAGCAGAGCTTCGTGGTGGCCGATATCCCTGGCCTGATCGAAGGCGCAGCTGATGGCGCAGGCCTCGGTATTCGCTTCCTGAAGCACCTTGAGCGCTGCCGCGTATTACTGCACCTGATCGACATCGACCCGATTGATGAAAGCGATCCGGTTGAAAATGCCCGCATCATTCTCGGCGAGCTGGAAAAGTACAGCGAGAAGCTGTTCAACAAGCCACGCTGGCTGGTGTTCAACAAAATTGATCTGATCAGTGAAGAAGAGGCGCAGTCACGTGCTAAAGCCGTTGCTGATGCGCTGGGCTGGGAAGGGAAGTATTACCTGATCTCTGCCGCCAGCCGTACCGGCGTCAACGAACTCTGCTGGGACGTGATGAGCTTCATCAACGCGAATCCGAAAGAAGCCGAGCTCGAAGAGAAACAGCCGGAGAAAGTGGAGTTCATGTGGGACGATTACCACAAAGAAGCCATTGAAAACGCGGTTGAAGTGGAAGATGAAGAGTGGGATGAGGAGTGGGATGATGAAGACGACGAAGGCGTCGAAATCATCTATCAGCGCTAACCCTCTGCGCGCATCATCAGCAGACAATAGCTGATGCGTGATGCTCCCTTTTCGGGTTGAAAAGGGAGCATCACACCGGCGTTAGCGCATCACCGCCACGCCCAGACGGGCACTGCAACACAACTGATCCCGACTATTACGAATCTCTATCTGCCAGCTCTGGCTGCGCTTACCCAGATGCAACGGACGACAAATCCCGCGCACCACACCGCTTGATACCGCACGATGATGGCTGGCATTCACTTCCACGCCCACCACGCTGCTGCCTTCCTCTGTTGCCAGATAGCCCGCAATTGAACCCATCGATTCCGCCAGTACCACCGACGCGCCGCCGTGCAGCAGGCCAAAAGGCTGATGCGTTCGGGCATCGACCGGCATGGTCGCTTCCAGATAATCATCACCGATCAGGGTAAAAATGATCCCCAGATGCGCCACCAGCGAGTTCTCACCCAGCGCATTCAGCTCCGCAAGATCGATGGATCGTTTCCAGATCGCTGACATCATCAGGCTCCCAGCGTTGCGCCGCCATCCACCACGATATCCTGTAAGGTCACATGGCTGGCGAGATCGGAGGCAAGAAACAGCACGCTGGCGGCAATTTCCTGCGGCTGCGCAATCTTTCCGAGCGGGATGCCGAGCTTAAACTGATCCGGGAAGCCCGCGATCATCTCCTGCTCACCGGTCGGCGTATGCCACAGGCTGCGCTGCATCTCTGTGTCGGTGGAGCCGGGTGAGACGATGTTGCAGCGCACGCCATACGGCGCCATCTCCAGACCCACGGTCAGGCAGAGGCTGCGCAGCGCCGCTTTTGATGCGCCGTAGGCGGACATGCCAATCCGCGGCGCGTGCGCTGAGTTTGAGGCGACGGTGACAATCGCGCCCGCCCGCTGCTGCCGGAACACTGGCAGGGTCTGCTGGAACAGGTTAAACGCGCCACCGGCATTGACGTTAAGACAGGCCTGCCAGTCGGTAAACGACAGCTCATCGGTGGCACCAATCCGCAGAATACCGGCGGCGTTAACCAGCACATCAATGCGCGGCTGAACCGCCAGCAAACGCTGGCAAAGGGTTTTCACCTGCTCCGGCTCGGAGACGTCCAGCGTATGACAGGGAAACGGGTAGTCGTGGCCGTGAAAACGCTGATCGAAGGCTTCAACCTGCGCGCCCGCCTGATGAAACGCCAGCGCGGTATGATAACCAATTCCCTGGCCGGCACCGGTTATCCAGACAATTTTTCCGCTGAAGTCGAATGCGTGGCTCATTGTGCAGGCTCCCGTGACAGCAGCGCCCACCAGCCATCAATACTTGGGTTTTTGGCCAGGCTGACAAAGTCGATATCGCCGTGCACCTGACGCCAGCGGGCCGCCAGCGCCATGACCCGCACCGAATCGAGACCGTAATCGATCAGGTTTTCATCATCTTCCGGCACGTCATCATCTTCCAGCAGCGGCAGAATCAGCGCCCGCAAATCGTCTTTGCTCAGCGGCAGCGGCATCAGGTCGGCGGTCATCACCACTTTGCCACTGCGGCCTGCGGTGTAGGTCAGCGCCATCATGTGCTCTTCGCGGCTGAAATCCGCCAGCGCATCGGCCACCATAAACGGCTGAATGTTGCGCATAAACGCATCGGTGGCGGTGGTCAGGCAGCCGATGTGGGCATAAACGCCGGTGATAATCAGCTGATCGCGGCCCATCTCCTGCAGGATCGACTCCAGCGGCGAGCGATGGAAGGCGCTGTAGCGCCATTTGGTCAGCACCTGATCGTCGGCATCCGGTGCCAGCGCGTCCACGATCTTCTGCTGATCGGGATGCTTATTCAGTCCTGGTCCCCACATATCGTTGAGCAGTGCACGATCTTCATCGCTCTGCGCATTGGGCTGGGCGGTGTAGAACACCGGAATCCCCTGTGCTTTGCAGTAACGACGCAGGCGGGCAATATTGTCGACCACCTGCTCCACCAGCGGGCTGTTTTCGCCCCAGAAATTCAGGAAATAACGCTGCATATCGTGGATCAGCAGCGCGGCGCGACCGGACTCCAGCGCCCATTTTACCTTGTTGGTCGGCAACTCAGTGGCGGCTGGCAGCGGATAAGAGGTCAGTTTTGGAATAGCCATAGAAAAATCTCCGGACAGATCAGGCTTGCGCTTGTTGATCGGCAAGTTGTTGGCGCAGACGTTTTTTATCCACCTTGCCGACGTGGGTCAGCGGCAGGGCATCTACGCAGGTTATACGGTCGGGCAGTTTGAATTCTGCTACCCCTAATTCACGCAGGTGACGACGCAGCGCCACCGGTTTAACCGGCTGACGGGCCACAATAAAGGCGCAGCTTTTCTCACCCATCAGCTCATCATTCATCGACACCAGCGCCGCGTGGATCACATCCGGATGACGTTGCAGCAGATTCTCGATCTCTTCTGCCGCGATCTTCTCGCCGCCGCGGTTGATCTGATCTTTCTCCCGGCCCTGAACGATGATGTTACCTTGCGGGGTGATCTCAATCAGATCGCCGGAGCAGTAAAAACCCTGTTGATCAAAGCTGGCGGCGTTATGTTCCGGGCTGTTGTAGTAGCCGCGGAAGGTATAAGGCCCGCGCGTCATCAGTCGACCAATGGCACCGGTCGGCAGCGGATTACCTTGTTCATCGGCGACCCACACTTCATCATCCGGCGAGATCGGGCGACCCTGGGTGGTCAGAATGGTGGTTTCATCATCATCAAGGCGGGTGTAGTTCACCAGGCCTTCCGCCATGCCGAACACCTGCTGCAGCTTGCAGCCGATCTCGGTCTGAATACGCGCCGCCAGCGTCTCGCCCAGCTTCGCGCCGCCAACCTGAATGCGTTGCAGCGACGCCAGTGCGGCATTGCTGCCCCATTCCTGAATCGCCTGCAGCCACAGACTCACGGCGGGCGGAACCAGACCGGTATCGGTCACCTGATGCTTTTCAATCAGCGGGAAGCAGAGCGTGGCGCTGGGATCGGCGGCCAGAATCACCTGTCCGCCTGCGTAAAACACCCCCAGCGCGCCCGGAGAGCTCATTGGAAAATTATGCGCTGCGGGCAGGGCGATCAGATAACGGGTGTCAGCGGTCACGCCACAGATCACGTCACTTTCGCGGATGCTGTAATAGTAATCGTTATGGGTGCGCGGGATCAGTTTTGGCGTGCCGGTGCTGCCGCCTGACAGCTGGAAAAAGGCCACTTCATCGCCCGCAGTCGGCGTAGCGACAAAATCACCCGCCGGTTCGGCCAGCAGCGCTTCAAGGCTGTTTTCAGCCTGGCCGTTGCCGCGCAGGATCACCTGCTGTAGCCCGTTATGATCGCAGCACAGCTGGTCAATAAACGCATCATCGGCGAACAGCGCGTGGCTGCGATCGGCAATCAGCAGGCGGGGCGCAATCTGGCTGGCGTACGCCGTCAGCTCAGTACGCTGATGACTGAACAGCGCGTTAACCGGCGCAACACCAATTTTAAACAGCGCAAACAGCGTCAGGTAAAACTCCGCCACGTTGCCGAGTTGCACCAGCGCGGTATCACCCGGTTTCAGGCCACGACGCTGCAACGCCGCCGCCAGGTTGTCACTTAAACGGGCCAGCTGGCGGTAAGTGAGCTGTCGATCGCCATCAATAACCGCCACGCTGTCGCGCTGCTGGTGGCGTTCGAGGATGTCGGTCATCGGCAGATCCAGCCAGTAACCTTTTTCGCGGTAACGCGCGGCCAGATCGTCAGGCCAGCGGCTGTAGGAAAGGGTCATACAGGTTCCTTTATTGCAGTCCAAAAGCGCGAAGCATGGTGTCGAGTTTGACGCCGGTTTCGCGCCATTCTGATTCGGGTTGTGAGTCAGCTACGATGCCAGCGCCAGCAAACAGTCGCACGCGCGGGCCATGCACCGTGCCGCAGCGAATGGTCACGACCCATTCGCCATTGCCCTGATCGTCGCACCAGCCGACAATGCCGCCAAACAGCTGACGTTCGAACGGTTCGAGTTGCCGAATCAGCTGTTGGGCGCGCTGATGCGGGAAGCCGCTCAGGGCGGGGGTCGGATGGAGCAGACAGGCCAGCGACAGCGCATTTTCACGAGAGTCGAGCACCTCGCCCTCAATCAGGGTGGCGAGATGCCATAGGGTTGCGGTGGTGATCAGCGACGGCACCTCTGGCACCGACAGCACCCGGCTGCGCGCTTGCAGCGTATTGCGCATCGCATCGGTCACCAGCTTATGCTCATGGCGATCTTTGTCTGAGCGCATCAGGCTATCGCCTGCCGCCTGGTCCAGCTGTGGGTCGGCATCACGGCGGGCCGAACCGGCCAGCGGACAGGAACTGAAACTGTGGCCCTGTTTGCGGATCATCAGTTCCGGGCTGGCTCCGACCAGCGCACCGCCTTCCGACAGCGGCAGATGAAAGTGGTAGCTGTTCGGGTTCTGCGCCACGATGCGTTGCATCAGGGCCGCGGTATCCACCGGCTGTTCAGCGGTGATATCCATCAGCCGCGACAGCACTACTTTATCCAGCTCGCCACGCTGCGTGGCAGAGACCGCCTGCGCCACCATATCGGTGAAAATGTCATGATCCGGTACCGCCGTGCGGCGGCGTACCTGCGGCAGATCGTTTTCACGGATTGCGGTTGCCGCGTGCAGATCGGCGCGGTTAAAGGTTTGCCAGGACTCAGGGATAAACAGCGCCGAGGGCTGATTGACGTCAAACGGAATCGCACCTACCAGAATCGGATGGGTAATGCCCTGTTTTCTGGCCGAGGCGAAATGGTGCTGCAATTGTTGCTGAAAATCCCCTGTCAGCGCATCGCCATCGTTGACCGGGGTGGTCAGCGTGGTGAAACAGCCTTGCGTGGTCAGGCTTTGCCAGGGAGAGGTAAACAGGAAACCGCGGCACAACGCGGAGAAATCCTGCAACAAGGGATGTTCAAACGTCAACGATTCCACCATAATTTTCACCTATAAATGATAAGATAATTAATAATGATTATCATTTGTATTGTGGCCCAGTAACCTACGTTGATTAGCCGGAAGTGTCAATAAATACGCGGTGTTTCGGCTGCGTTTTCCTGTTAAATCAGCACAAACAGCAGGGCAAATTGCCAGCAGAAAAGTGGACTGAAATTTATGACTAAACGTGGTGTAAAGGCGGCAATCGCGCTGTTTTTCTTCTGTATCAGTTTCGCGGCGGCGGCTCACAACGGCTGGCCGCGCACGATAGCCGGCGCAAAAGGCAGTGTGACCTTATCCCAGGCGCCAACCCGCATTGTCTCGACCAGCGTCACCCTGACCGGATCGCTGCTGGCGATCAATGCTCCGGTGATCGCCAGTGGCGCAACGGCACCCAACAGCCGGCTGGCCGATGGGCAGGGGTTCTTCCGTCAGTGGGGCGAGGTGGCAAAACAGCGCGGCGTAAAACGTCTCTATATTGGCGAGCCCAATGCTGAAGCGATTGCGGCGGAAGCACCGGACCTGATTGTGGTCAGCGCCACCGGCAATGATTCGGCGATCAAACTGGTCGATCAGCTGACCGCTATCGCACCGGTTCTGGTGATCAACTATGACGATAAGAGCTGGCAGCAGCTGGTGACGCTACTGGGTGAGGCAACCGGTCATGAATCTGACGCCGCCGCCCGCATCAGCGCGTTTGATGCCCAGGAAAAAGCGCTTAAATCCGCCTTAACGCTGCCGCCGCAGCCGGTTTCCGCCCTGGTCTGGAACGGTGACGGTCGCGCCGTTAATCTCTGGACCGAGGCATCGGCGCAGGGAAAATTGCTGCAGCAACTGGGGTTCACCCTGGCCACGCCGCCAGCCGACATGCAGCACGGTCACAGCATGGGGCAGCGTAAAGACATTATTCAGCTGTCAGGGGAAAATCTGGCGGCGGGACTGAATGGCCACACCTATCTGCTGTTTGCCGCTGAGCCGCAGACCGCAGAGCAGGTGATGAAGAACCCTTTCCTGGCGCAGACCCCAGCGGTGCGTGCCAACGCGGTTTATGCGCTGGGGCTGGATACCTTCCGGCTTGATTTCTACAGCGCCAGTAATTTGCTGACGCGGCTGGAAACGCTGTTCGTTAAATCCTGATATCCGCCGTCTGCGCAGGGCAGGCGGCTTCTAACCGGTGGATTCCGCCTGCTCAGCAGCAGGCGGCTGATAGCGGCGCAAACGCGCCATCAGTAGCCACATCACCATCCCCAGCACGGTGGCGGCCAGTCCCAACAGGCCTGCCGCCTGTTGCGGCAGCAGCAGTGACCCCATCGCACCAATCATCGCCGCGCCAATCGCGTCACCGGTGACGTTCTGCGCTGTCCACAGGCTGTTGATCCGGCCAAGCAGCGCATCCGGGGTCAGCGTCTGGATCAGAGCATATTGCACCAGGCTGTTGATGGCGCTGAAATAGCCAAACGCGGCGAGGCAGACCAGGCTCAGGCTGAACCACGGCATCAGGCTGAACAGGGTAAGGGCAATAAAGGCGGCAATGGCGCTGGCCAGAATCAGGCGGCCCGGCTGCGCTGACTGCGCCAGCCGGCCGCTGGTTAAGGCTCCGACCGCGGCCCCGAGCGGCACGGCGGCATACATCAGCCCCAGCTGCTCCAGCCCGACCTGCCAGTGCGGCGCCAGTGCCGGATAGAGTACGCGTACCGCACTGGCTAAGGTCACCAGCGCGCCAACCAGCGCCGCCATACCGACTATCGGGCTGGCAAACAGGAAACCCATTCCGGCGGATAAGGCGGTCAGCGGATGTTCACGCGGCTGTGGCGGTGGGGCCAGCGTCGGCAGGCGCAGCAGAGTGAGTACCGTCAGCAAGGTGCCGAGCGCCGCCAGTCCGTAGTTCCAGGCCACGCCGCCGTGGGCGATCACCAGCCCGGCAATCGCCGGTGACAGAATGGCGCCAAAGCGCACCGTCAGCATGGTGATCGCGCCCGCTTTCATAATGTTTTCGCGGCCGACCAGCGCTGGTGTGGCGGCCAGCAGCGCGGTCACGCCGATCGCCCCAAAAAAGCCATCCCACAGGCCCAGCACAAACACCGCGATCACCGACGGAGCAGGCAGCAGCGCATTCACACACAGGGCGACAAAACCGAGGCCGCAGGTTGAACGGGCAAACAGGATCAGGCGGCGGCGCTCATAGCGATCGGCCAGTACGCCACCGGTGAGCAGGCCAATAAACATACCGGCACCGGCCAGCGTGACCGCCAGACCCACCAGCAACGGCGATTGCGTTAACTGCTGAATCTGCACCGGGACGGCGACCGCCAGCATACCGAGCGCGACAATCGAGATGAAGCGAGCAATAAACACGGCGCGAAAAGCGGGATGGGTTTTCAGCAGGCTGAGATCGATAAAGTGGGAGGGTTTGTTCATAACGTCGCCTTTTTGCACCCATTTTCCTCATCATTGAGTTTGCGAGTCATGGTAACATACAAAAAATGCGTAATAACGATAACAAGTATCATTATCATAATGGTTTCCATCCCGATGCCATTGAATCCGTAAAGGTTTAACTGTGATGCGTCAATTCCATGTAATAGCAGGCTCAGGGATGCTGCTGTTGCTGCTCCTCGCGCTCAGCCTGATGCTGGGGGCCAAATCCATAGCCTTCCATGATGTCACCCAGGCACTGCTGACCAACTGCTCCAGCGCAGACTGCATCATTGTGCGTGATGCCCGGCTGCCGCGTACCCTGGCCGGGCTGCTGGCGGGCGCAGGTCTGGGCGTGGCGGGCGCGCTGATGCAGAGCCTGACACGCAACCCGCTGGCCGATCCCGGAATCCTGGGGATTAATGCCGGTGCAGGTTTTGCGGTAGTGATCGGCATTGCGCTCTATGGTGCGGATTCCCCGATTGACTGGCTCGGTTTTGCCTTTGGCGGCGCGCTGCTGGCGTCGTTGCTGGTGGCGCTGACCGGGGCGGTCGGTGGCGGGCGGGTCAATCCGGTACGGCTGACGCTGGCCGGGGTCGCGCTGGGCGCGGTGCTGGAAGGCTTAACCTCCGGCTTGTCGCTGCTTAATCCTGACATCTACGACCACCTGCGTTTCTGGCACAGCGGGTCGCTGGATATCCGCAATTTTGCCATTCTGCGCACGACGTTTCCCGCGGTGGTGGTCGGCTCTCTGCTGGCGCTGCTGCTGGCCCGGTCGCTCAACAGCCTCAGCATGGGCGGTGATATGGCGACGGCGCTCGGGACCCGCGTTGTCCGCACCCAACTGATTGGACTGCTGGCGATTGCCTTGCTGAGCGGGGCCGCGACGGCCGCGGTAGGCCCGATTGCCTTTGTCGGATTAATGACGCCGCATCTGGCACGCTGGCTGCTCGGCAACGATCATCGCTGGATGCTGCCGGGTACCCTTCTTATCACGCCCTGTCTGCTGCTGGCCGCCGATATTCTCGGCCGGGTGCTGGTGCCGGGCGAGCTGCGCGTGTCGATTGTGACGGCGATTCTCGGTGCCCCGATGCTGATTGTGCTGGTGCGCCGCAAGGCTGGCAGAGGTGCGGTATGAAACGCGTCGTACTCAATGGCACCTGGCTGCTGCTGGCCTGTCTGGCGCTGGCCTTTCTCGGCGTGACGCGCGGCACCTTGCCGATCCCGGCGGCTCAGCTTTGGCAGGTGATCAACGGTGAGGCGGCACGCAATATTCAGCTGATCGTGCTGGAATGGCGTCTGCCGCGGGTGATGATGGCACTGCTGATTGGTGGTGCGCTGGGCGTCAGCGGCGCTATTTTTCAGTCGCTGCTGCGCAACCCGCTCGGCAGTCCGGACATTCTGGGTTTTAACACCGGGGCTTACAGCGGTGTGCTGGTGGCGCTGGTGTTGTTTCAGCAGAATATGGAAGGTATGACGCTGGCGGCATTGACCGGCGGCTTGCTGACCGCGGGTGTGGTCTGGCTGTTTAGCTGGCGCAACGGTGTTGAGACTTTTCGCCTGATTATTGTGGGTATCAGCGTGCGGGCATTGCTGATGGCGCTGAATAGCTGGCTGATTATCAGCGCTTCACTGGAAGCGGCACTGAGCGCCGGGTTGTGGAGTGCTGGCTCGCTGAACGGCATCAGCTGGGCGAAAACCACGCCGGTGATCAGCGTGCTGCTGCTGGCGCTGCTGGCGACGGCGCTGCTGGCGCGGCGCATGCGGCTGCTGGAGATGGGCGATGATACCGCCTGCGCGCTGGGCGTTCCGGTTGAGCGCAGTCGTATTTTGCTGATGCTGGTCGGGGTGATCCTGACGGCGGCGTCAACCGCGCTGGTCGGGCCGATTTCGTTTATCGCCCTGCTGGCACCGCAGATCGCCCGCCGGTTGTGCGGCGGCATCAAAGGTGCCTTGCCGCTGGCGGCGCTGTGCGGCGCGCTGCTGCTCACCGCTGCTGACTACGCCGCGCAGCACTTTTTCCTGCCCTATCAGCTGCCGGTTGGCGTCATCACGGTCAGCCTGGGCGGACTTTATCTGATTGCTCTACTGGTGCGGGAGGCGCGACGCCAATGACAGTGACAACACGTTTGCAGGGCGACGCGCTGACGCTCGGTTACGACAAAAAGATCGTGGCGGAGAATCTGTCGGTCACCATCCCTGACGGAGAACTGACGGTAATTATTGGCCCCAACGCCTGCGGGAAATCGACGCTGTTGCGCACTCTGAGCCGGCTGGCCGCGCCGTTACGGGGTGAGGTACTGCTGGATGGCAATGCAATCGCCCGTTACTCCACCAAAGAGGTGGCGCGCCGTCTCGGGTTGCTGCCGCAAAGCTCGAATGCGCCTGTCGGCATCAGCGTCAGTGAACTGGTGGCGCGCGGGCGTTATCCGCATCAGCCGCTGTTTGGCCGCTGGCGTCAGGAAGATGAAGCGGCGGTGCAGCAGGCGATGCTGGCGACCGGCGTGGCCGATCTGGCACAGCAGCAGGTCGATACGCTGTCCGGCGGGCAGCGGCAGCGGGTCTGGATTGCGATGGTGCTGGCGCAGCAAACGCCGCTGCTGTTGCTGGATGAACCGACCACCTGGCTGGATATCGCCCATCAGATTGAGCTGCTGGAACTCATGCAGGATCTTAATCAGCAGCATGGTCGTACGCTGGTGGTGGTGCTGCACGACCTTAATCAGGCGTGTCGCTACGCCAGCCATTTGATCGCCATGCGTGATGGAGAGATTATCGCGGAAGGCAAACCGGCTGATATTGTAACGCCGGCGCTGATTGAGGCCATTTACGGCCTGCGCTGCATGATTGTTGACGATCCGGTGGCGCATACCCCAATGATTGTGCCGCTGGGACGCGCAGCCCGCTGATCCGGCCTTCAGCCGTTGGGAAGGCGCGCAGCACTCAGCCGCGCGCCGACAGATTAAAACGCTGACAGCAACTGCTGCAGACGTGGCCCAATCTGCTCAAACATCCGCGGCGAAATGATCTCGACGTGGGCGCAATCCAGCGGCCAGATCTCCAGTTCGGCGACGTAGGGCGACCAGGCGCGACGGGCATCCTGACCGGGCTGCTGCGTCTGCTGCGCCAGGAACAGGGTGGCACGACCGGTAAAGTGCGCGCTGCGGGCGGTGGCCAGCAGTCGCACCGAGCTGGCGTAGTTGGCTTCGATGGTGGTAAACAGCGCCTCCATCCCTTCGCCCGCCTGCTGGCGCTGCGCGGCGATAAACTGTTCGCGCTCCCGGTTCACCTCTTCCAGTACCGCCGGGTCCAGCACGTTTTCCCCGCGTTTCTCATCCCAGTTCTGCGTCTCCGGTGGCCAGGTGTCCAGCAGGCCGAGGAAGGCGACGGTTTCACCTGCTGCTTCCAGCCGCGCCGCGATACCCTGCGCCAGCGTTCCGCCCAGCGAATAGCCGAGGAAATAGTAAGGACCGTGCGGCTGCTGCTGACGAATCGTTGCCAGGTGCGCTTCACACACCGCATCGAGATGCGGTGCCTGGTTGAGCGGACTGGCGAGGTCTGGCGACTGAATACCCAGCAGCGACCAGCGCGCATCGAGATAGCGTTGCAGCACGCTGAACTGCCAGGCAAAGCCGGATGCCGGATGGAAGCAGAACAGCGTCGGCCCGTTGCCGCGCCGCAGCGGCAGCACCGCTTCAAAACCGGCACGGCTGGCCTCAGCCGGTTCACTGCTCAGCAAGGCCGCCAGTTTTTCCACCGTGGCGGCAACCATAATCTGGCCGACCGAAACCGGCTGATTGAGGCGACGCCGCAACTGTGCCGCCAGCCGCATCGCCAGTAACGAATGGCCGCCGAGAGCGAAGAAATCATCCTGGGCGCTGACCGACTCCCGCTCCAGCAGGGTGGCAAACGCCTGCGCCAGCGTGGTTTCCAGCCCCGGATGCGGGGCGCGCCCGGCGTCTGCGGTTTGCGTTGCTGGCAGCGGCAGCGCTTTACGATCCAGCTTGCCGTTGCTGCTGAGCGGTAACGCGGCCAGCTGGACAATGGCGACCGGCACCATATGTGCCGGTAACTGCGTCGCCAGTGCCTGCCGCATCGCTGCGGCATCAATCGGCTGATCCGCCACCACATAGCCCACCAGCTGACGGGCATCACCCTGCTGATCGTTTCCGCCGCCCAGCACCCGTGCGTGCGTTACCGCCTGCGCCACGCCGGGCAGGGCAGCCAGGGCGTGATCGATCTCATTCAGTTCAATGCGCTGGCCGCGAATTTTGAGCTGATCATCGCTGCGGCCAAGGTATTCAACGGCACCGTTACTCAGCCAGCGAGCAACATCACCGGTGCGATACATCCGGCTGCCGTCGCCATATGGGTCAGCAACAAAACGGCTGGCGGTCAGGTCGGGACGATCCAGATAACCGTGTGCCAGCTGTACGCCGGTCAGATAGAGATCGCCGGCCACGCCAGGCGGCACCGGTTGCAGACCGGCATCCAGAATCCGTAAGCCGGTATTCCACACCGGGAAGCCAATCGGCACGCTGGCACCTTCGACCGCCGCCAGTTCCTCACCCGATGCCGGGTAGTAGCTGACATCCACCGCTGCTTCGGTCGGACCGTAGAGATTGTGCAGGGCGACCTGGGTCAGCGTTTGCCACTGACGTGACAGATCGGCCGGTAACGCTTCGCCGCTGCAGAATACCTGGCGCAGCGTCGCGCAGCGCGCCACGGCATCATCATCCTGCAGCGTGGCGACAAAGGCAGCCAGCATCGACGGAACAAAATGGGTCGTTGTAACGCGGTGGCGGGCGAACAGCTGTTGCAGCGCCTCCGGATCGCGATGCGCGTCTGGCGGGGCCATCACCAGTTGTGCGCCAGTTATCAGCGGCCAGAAAAATTCCCAGACCGACACGTCGAAGCTGCTCGGGGTTTTCTGCAATACCACATCATCGTTGCTGAGTGGATAGTGATCCTGCATCCACAGCAGGCGGTTGACGATCGCCTGATGGCTGACCAGCACTCCTTTTGGCCGACCGGTGGAGCCGGAGGTATAGATCAGGTAAGCGCCATCCTGTGGATGCGGCTGCTGTCCGATTGCCGTCCGGACCGGCGTGAGCAGCGCGTCGTAAAACAGCGGCGTGACCGGTGAAAGGGCCGCCAGCCGGTCAGCCAGTTCACGGCAGGTGATCAGGGTTTTCGGCGCGGCATCTTCCAGCATCATCTGCAGGCGGTCGTCGGGATAGCCGGTGTCGAGCGGCAGATAAGTGGCGCCTGCGCTGACGATGGCCTGCAGCGCCAGCGACAGGAAGATCGAGCGCGGCAGTGCGACGGCGACGATATCGCCCGGCGCCACGCCCTGCGCAACCAACTGCTGCGCCAGCGCCGCGACCTGCTGCTGCATCTGCTGATAACTGAGCTGATGCGCCTCATCCGCCAGCGCCGGTGCCAGCGGAGTACGCTGTGCCTGGCTGAACAGCAGGCTGCTCAGCGTCTCCGCCGGCAATGGCATCGTGGTGTTATTGAGAGCCGCTAACTGCTGATGTTCAGCGGGCGTCAGCATATCCAGTTCGCCGCACGGAGCGTCGGGACTGGCGGCCAGCTGTGACAGCATCAGCGCAAAGCGGCTGGCGTGCTGCTTCAGGGTCGTTTCGCGGTAGCGCTCTGCGTTTGCCAGCAGCTCCAGCGTCACATCGCCCTGTTCGCTGAGGTAGATAGCAATTTCCAGATCGCGCACCGGGCCGGAGGCGAGCTGGTGGGTTACGCCTTCAATACCGGCAAAATCGAGCTGGTAATCGAACATCTTGAGGTTGATGACCGGTCCGTAGAGCGGATCGCTGTCGCCAGAGCGGCCAAGATCACGCTGCACCTGCTCGGCATCGTAGCGCTGATGACGACGCATTTTCTTTATTTCGCCCGCCAGCTGCGCTGCCAGTACGCTCAGCGGCTGGGCCGGGTCGCTGTGTACCGCCATCGGCAGCACATTGATCACCGGACCGGTGGCGCACAGTGCCGCGGAACCGATGCGGCGCATAAAGATGAAACCTGCCGCAAAGTCGTTTTGCCCGCTGAGACGCGCCAGCCACAGCGAGACCAGCGCAATGGCGGTGTCCGCCGCGCTGAGCTGCTGCTGTCGGGTATGCGCCAGCAACGTCTGAAATGCGCTGCGATCCAGCGCAAAGGTATGTCGCAGCAGATCGGTACTGGCGCTCTGACCGGCCAGCGGCAGATCGGACAGCGAGGCGGGCGCGGGGAGCTGTGCGCCTTTTTCACGCCAGAACTGCGCATCACGCTGCCAGCCGGTGGATTGCTGATAGCGCAGGTACTCGTCAACCACCTCACTGAACGGGGTAAAGGGCGTCGGCTCCGGCGCTTCATCGCGCTGCCAGGCGCTGTAGAGATTGGCGATACGGCGGGTCAGGGCGGTAAAACTGAAGCCATCGACCACCAGATGGTGATAACGCTGATACCAGTACCAGTGATCGTCACTTAACCGCAGCAGGCTGTGATGATAAAGCGGCGCGCCGCTCAGCACCCGCAGGTCACCGGACATATCCTGCTGCATCAGCGCCCGTGCCGCAGCTGCTGGATCGGCTGAACTGCGCAGGTCAATCACCTGCGGCTCAGCAAAGCGCTGCGGCGCAGGCCACTGCAGGGGTTCGCCCTCCTGCTCGCCGAACGCCATATTCAGCGTGTCCGCTTCCTGCATACCGGCAACGATGGCTTTGGCCAGCAGCGCGCTGTTGATCGCCCCGCGCAGCTCGACAAAGTGCGCCACCGCGTAGGCATTGGCGTGCGGTGAGAGCTGGTCTGCTATCCAGATGCCAGGCTGAGCGGCCACCAGCGGTAACGTTTTCTGTTCAGTCAGATTCGGGGTCATGGTGATCTCAGACATCGTCGCTCCCGCGCTTCGGGCGAATATCGTGCCAGTTTTCATTCAGCCAGCTCAGGCAAAGTGCCTGTGGCTGCGGTCCAAACACCGGCTGCCAGCCTGCCGGAACGGCCCGGAAGGCGGGCCACAGGCTGTACTGCTGCTGATTATTAATCAGTACGCGACATTCCTGCTGCGGATCGTCAAAGGGGTTGAGTTGTTGCATATCGGTCTCCTGCCCATGCAGTGCGGGCGAGATCTCGCCTCGTCCTGCACGCAGCTGACCGCGATCGGTCTGCTGCGTGCAGGCGGGGAGATAAGCGAATCAGGGGTATTGCCACATTGCTTTAAGTCCGGCCAGCAGGCCGCCGCGCCAGCACAGCGCATCGTGTCCCCCTTCAACCGGGTGATAGCTGACCTGATGTCCGGCCGCGATTAAATCACGCTCAAATTGTTGATTCGCTGACAGAATCAGCCGCTCACGCCGTCCTGCTTCGAGGTAAAAGCGGCGCGGCGCTGCCTGCAGCAAACCTTGTTGTAGTTGTTGCGGTAGCCAGCCGTTGGGGTTACCGCGTTCCGGCCACCAGAAGGAGCCGGAAAGGCTGATGGCGGCACCAAAGGTCTCCGGCCAGTTTAAGGTGGCGTAGGCTGCGGAGAGCCCGCCAAAACTCTGTCCCGCCACCAGCGTGCTGCCGTCCGCCACCCGACAGGAGAGGGTTTGCTGAATCAGCGGCAGCAGCTCGTGCTGAACCGCCAGCCAGAAATCGGGATTGCAGGGCAGTTCACGACTGCGGTGTTCGCGATCGATGATATCGATCATCACATAGACCGCTGGTGGCAGTTCGCCGGCGGCGGTGAGCTGCCGGAGCGGACCGGCAACCGGCATGGTTTGCGCCCAGAACTGACCATCCAGCAGTAACGCCAGTGGACGTTCAGCGGGATGCGCCTCACCGCTACAGTAAATCCAGACGTTACGCTGATTGCCCAGCCGTTCGCTGCGCCACAACAGTGATTGCAGCGGAATATCCGCCGGATGGCCGCGATCAACATCGCGCCACAGCGACTGATCGGGCGCCTGCGGCAGATGCAGCGGTGAAACCGCCATCCCACGGCCGCCTGCCCAGCCGCGCAGTGGATTAAGCGGATCAGCCTGTGCCGCTGGGAATTTTTCGCGCCACCATTGCCGCAGCGCCTGCATATCGGTCTGACCGTCGAAGGTCTGCGCCTGGCTATCGGGCATCAGGCAGTAGCTGCCGCGCCAGTCAGCGGGCAGAGTGGTTTGCCACCACCAGACATCGGTATGGGGAACGCGTATTAAGGAGGAGGGCGCAGCGGATTGATGATGATCGGTCACGCCGGTGATATTGATCCAGACGCGGCGCGTGGCTGAGTGTGACTCATCGCCCTGCGGATCACGCCAGAAGAAGGTGACCTGGCAGGTGCCTTCTTCACCGGGTTCAATCAGGGGAATGCCCTGTTGCTGCTGCTGTTGCCACCAAGCGTCACTGCCGGTCACTTCATTTAACCACGTCATACGCGCCATCAGTTGATCACTGCACTTGATTAGGGTCATGCATGTTAGGAATAATAGTATTGATAATTATTTTCATTTGCAATAGGGTGTTTCCGCTCTACAGGGAGCGCGCGCATCCTCTCTGCCGTATCGGGCTTTGGACCAGGTGTAAGGTCGCCTGATAAGGGTCCGCAGAGAACTGGAATGCGTTGCAGGCAAGGTACTTACCTTTTCACCGGCGCGCCGGCAGTAGCCTTTCGCTGGCAATCCAGGAATAAAAAAATGAAAACGTTATCCCGGCTTTCTTTAGCCATTATGATTGAACTGGGTTTCACCACCTCTCTCATTTCTACCGGTGCAGCAGCCGCTGAGCCAGGCATCACCAGCAACGCCTCCGATACCGCCAGCGAAACCACCATGACGGTGACGGCCGCTCAGCAGACGCTTCAGGCGCCCGGTGTCTCCACCATCACCGCGGACGAAATTAAAAAACATCCGCCTGCGCGCGACGTCTCTGAAATCATTCGTACCATGCCCGGCGTTAACCTGACCGGGAACTCCACCAGTGGCCAGCGCGGTAACAATCGCCAGATCGATATTCGCGGCATGGGCCCGGAAAATACCCTGATTTTAATCGATGGCCTGCCGGTCACCAGCCGCAACTCGGTGCGTCTTGGCTGGCGGGGCGAGCGTGATACACGCGGCGACACGAACTGGGTTCCGCCAGAGCTTATTGAGCGGATTGATGTCATTCGCGGTCCGGCCGCCGCCCGTTACGGTAACGGTGCCGCAGGCGGGGTAGTGAACATCATCACCAAAAAACAGATGGATAATCAATGGCACGGCTCCTGGAGCGGCTATTACAACGTGCCGCAGCATAAGGATGAAGGCGCAACCAGGCGTACAAACTTTAGCCTCGAAGGGCCGTTAGGCGACGACTTTAGCTTCCGGCTGTATGGCGGGCTGGCAAAAACCCAGGCTGATGCTTACGACATTAATGAAGGTCATGCCGCTGAGCGTACCGGCAACTATGCCGGTTCTTACCCGTCAGGCCGTGAAGGTTCGGTGAATAAAGATGTTCACGCCTTACTGCGCTGGGCCTTTGCGCCGATGCAGGCGCTGGAGTTTGGCGCTGGCTATAGCCGTCAGGGCAACCTGTACGCCGGTGATACCCAGAACACCAACACCAATGCGCTGGTGAAAAGTAAATATGGTGAAGAGACCAACCGCCTCTATCGTCAGAACTTCTCGCTGAAGTGGACCGGCGCGTGGGATAACGGCATCAGCACCGATACCTATGCGCAGTACGAGAACACCCGTAACTCGCGCCTGAATGAAGGGCTGGCGGGCGGCACCGAAGGGATCTTCTCCAACAGCAACTTTAATACCATCCAGCTGGATGATGTGCTGCTGCACAGCGAAATCAGTATTCCGTTCGAATGGCTGGTCAACCAGACCGCGACTCTCGGCACCGAGTGGAACCAGCAGCGGATGAAGGACCCCTCCTCGACGACCCAGGCGGCCAATTACGGTTCAATCCCCGGCGTCGCTACCACCGGACGCAGCCCCTATTCGCAGGCGGAAATCTTCTCGCTGTTTGCTGAAGACAACATTGAACTGACCGACAGCACCATGCTGACGCCAGCGCTGCGTTTCGATCATCACTCCATCGTGGGCAATAACTGGAGCCCGTCACTTAACCTGTCACAAGGATTAGGCGATGACTTCACGCTGAAAATGGGGATAGCCCGTGCCTACAAAGCACCGAGTCTGTATCAGACCAACCCTAACTACCTGCTTTACAGCAACGGCCAGGGCTGCGCCGCCAGCACCGGCGCCTGTTATCTGATGGGCAACGACGATTTAAAAGCGGAAAACAGCATCAATAAAGAGATTGGGCTGGAGTGGAAGCATGAGGGTTATCAGGCCGGTCTGACCTGGTTCCGCAACGACTACCGCAATAAGATTGAGGCGGGCACGCTGCCAACCGGTACCGCTTCGAACGGTAAAACCGACATCTATAAATGGGAAAACGTGCCGAAAGCGGTGGTGGAAGGGCTGGAAGGGACGGTCAACGTGCCGTTCTCAGAGAGCGTAAGCTGGAACAATAACTTCACCTACATGCTGCAAAGCAAGAACAAAGAGACCGGCGATCGGCTGTCGGTGATCCCGGAATATACGCTTAACTCGACGCTGAGCTGGCAGGCAACGCAGGATCTGTCGCTGCAAACCACGCTGACCTGGTATGGCAAACAGACGCCGAAAAAGTATGACTACAAAGGCAATCCGGTCACTGGCAGCGCCACCGATGAAGTCAGCCCTTACTCAGTAGTGGGCATGAGCGGCACCTATGACGTTAATAAATATGCCAGCGTCACCGTCGGGATCGACAACCTGTTCGATAAACGCCACTTCCGCGAAGGCAATGCGCAGACCACCGGTAACGCCACGACGGGCGCTTATCTCTACGGTGCCGGTGCCAATACCTTTAACGAATCGGGCCGCACTTACTATATGAGTGTCAACACCCGCTTCTGATGGAGTTAGCGATAACCAGACCCGGATGACTCTGCCGCAGTTAATATGCTCCACGCGCAGGGAACAGGGGCAGGGAAGGGAAGCGTCCCGCGCCACGGACGGCACGGGCTGAGCGGCCAGAAATTGGCTTAAACGTCTTTCCGATCTGCCGCTGTTTCCCGTGCAGGCTCGGTCTTATCGCTGACGTGACCGGACTTTATCAAAAAAATGCAGCAGGTCGATCGCCTGCTGCATTTTTTATCTCTGCTTTATCAGTTGTTCTGATTGATATCGCGGTAGAGCCGGCTCTCAAATCGCACCAGCGGAATACGGCGGGTACGCTGATCTTCCGGCGGGACCGCATAACCGGAAAGGAACTGAACGAATGCCACCCGCGCGCCGCTGGAGGTGGTGATAAAGCCCGCCAGGTTATAAACCCCCTGCAGTGAACCGGTTTTCGCCGACACTTTGCCATCCAGTCCCGCCTCATGCAGACCGCCACGGTACTGCAGCGTGCCGTCATAACCGGCCAGCGGCAGCATCGAGATGTAATCCAGCGTGCTGTCATTCTTTGCAATGTATTGCAACACCTGCATCATGGTTTGCGGCGAAATCAGGTCGTGACGCGACAGGCCCGAACCGTCAACCTGAATGCTATTACCCATGTCGATATTGGCTTTGGCTTTCAGGATACGACGAATCGCGTCCTGTCCGGCACGGAACGTCCCCGGCACGTTGAAGTAGTGATGACCAATGGTACGGAACACCGTATCCGCAATCATGTTGTCCGACTTCTTCAGCATGGTGTGCAACAGAGTATGCAGCGGCGCCGACTGGGTCGAGGCCAGCACCGTGCCTGGCTCGGTGGCCTGCGACTGACGTACCAGATGCCCGCTGTAATCGATCTCCGCCGCCCGCAGTTCCGCTTTCAGGATTTCGCCCGCCCAGGCCGCGCCATCCTGTACGGCAAAGGCCAGCGGCAACGGTTCGGCGCGTTGACGCATACAGCCGGTCAGGGTGTAGCGATTGAGTTCGCCCGGCACCACGTCCAGTTCGCAATATTGTCCTTCGCCGCTGTTGCGGCCGATGGTGCGTACCTGGCTGTACATGTGCGCCGGATAATAGGAGGCGATACGAACAAACGCATTCTCGCCCGGCGTATTCGCGCTGTAGAGCGAGACAGAAAAACAGTTTTTATCCACGATAGCGGCACCTGGCGGCGCGCTAAAGCACTGGGTCAGATCGTTCCACGGCCAGCCTGGCGCCATGTCATGGCTGGCAAAAACCGAGGTATCAATCACCAGATTGCCTTTAATATGGGTGATGCCCTGTTTCTTTAACGCTGCCACCATGTTGCGCAGATCCTGGCGACTTAATGTGGGATCGCCGGCAAAACGCGCCACTAAATCGCCGTTCAGCGTGCCATCGACCAGCGCGCCTTTGGTCTCAAAGGTGGTCTGAAAACGGTAATCTCCGCCCAGTTCCAGTAAGGCCGCCAGCGCTGTCACCACCTTCATGGTACTGGCGGGTAACGCCATCTGTTTTCCGTGGTAATCAATAATCGGCGTTGATGCACCCACTTTCTGCACCATCAGCGCCAGATTGGCGCCGTCTGGCAGATACTGCATGTATTCATCAACTGGCGCTGCTTGTGCCTGCAGCATAAATGCACAGGTTAATCCGGTAACAAGTCGTGAAAATCGCATAATCTCGCGGTAACTGGCAGGTGAAGCCGTCAATACTACGTCGCTGGACGGTGGAAAGTAAACGATGACCCGCAGTGAACTCTGGGGTAAAATACGTATCAAATTGCAAAACCCTTTTCTGGCCCGGAATGCTTTCTGGGTCAGGATTCTTTTGTTTGCAAAACGGGCTAATGCGTCGCAGAACGCTTTTTTCTGCAGTCACCGGTCAGGATGACACCGTTAAACAGGATAGATGACGAGGAGCTTAAATGAATCAGATTCCGATGACGTTAAGAGGCGCTGAAAGATTGCGCGAAGAGCTGAACGAGCTGAAAACCGTGAAGCGTCCGCGCATTATTGCCTCTATCGCTGACGCGCGCGAGCATGGCGACCTGAAAGAGAATGCGGAATACCATGCCGCACGTGAAGAACAGGGTTTCTGTGAAGGCCGCATTCAGGAGATTGAAGCCAAACTCTCCAATGCGCAGGTCATTGACGTGACCCAGATGCCAAAAACCGGCCGCGTGATTTTCGGCGCGACGGTTACCGTGCTGAATATCGAGACCGATGAAGAGTCGACCTATCGTATCGTGGGTGATGACGAAGCGGATTTTAAGCAAAATCTGATTTCGGTCAATTCACCGATGGCACGTGGCCTGGTGGGTAAAGAGGCCGATGATGTGGCCATTATCAAAACCCCTGGCGGCGATGTTGAATATGAAATCCTGAAGGTGGAATACCTTTAAGATGTTGCTACGCTTTGAAAAGCGTTAAAGCACAATGTAAAGAAAGGAAAAAGGCCGCATTGCGGCCTTTTATCTGAGGTAAGAGCATGGCACTTTCTTTGCCCACTTAACGTGGCAGAGAAATTTTGCTCTCTTTAGAAGGGCGATACAGCACCAGCGTTTTGCCGATCACCTGTACGTTGCTGGCGCCGGTTTCACGCACGATAGCCTCAACGATCAGCTGCTTTGTTTCACGATCTTCTGAGGCAATTTTCACCTTGATCAGTTCGTGATGGGCCAGAGCCTGCTCGATTTCGGCCAGCACGCCTTCGGTCAGGCCATTACCACCCAGCATAACCACTGGCTTGAGCGGATGGGCGAGGCCCTTGAGGTGCTGTTTTTGTTTGGTACTTAGATTCATCGTAGTTTTTTACTTACTCAGGGATTGAAAACGGTTCATTCTACCGCCATCTCGGGTATATCACCAAATCGACGCAACCCATTGCGTGCAGGTTTATCGCTACGATGACGATTTAGTTGGAAATATTATGACGGGTAAAAAGCGTTCGGCCAGCTCCAGCCGCTGGCTCCAGGAACACTTTAGCGATAAATATGTGCTTCAGGCGCAGAAAAAAGGGTTGCGTTCGCGCGCCTGGTTTAAACTTGATGAAATACAACAGGGTGACAAGCTTTTCAAACCCGGCATGACCGTGGTAGATCTGGGTGCTGCACCCGGTGGCTGGTCACAATATGTGGTACAGCAAATTGGGAACAAAGGGCGCGTTATTGCCTGTGATATCCTGCCTATGGATCCGATTGTCGGTGTCGATTTCCTTCAGGGCGATTTTCGTGAAGAATCGGTGATCAATGCGCTGCTTGAGCGCGTCGGCGATCAGAAAGTTCAGGTTGTCATGTCCGATATGGCACCGAACATGAGTGGTACACCTGCCGTAGATATTCCCCGGTCGATGTATTTAGTCGAGCTGGCGCTGGAAATGTGTCGGGATATCCTGGCACCTGGCGGCAGCTTTGTAGTGAAAGTGTTTCAGGGAGATGGCTTCGATGAATACCTGCGGGAAATTCGCTCCCTGTTTACGAAAGTGAAAATTCGTAAGCCGGACGCTTCACGGTCACGTTCACGTGAAGTGTACATTGTGGCGACTGGGCGCAAACTATAACCAAATTGCTGGAGAAGTCCGCAGTTTTGCTGCGATTCCATGTATGAAGGATCTATAGTACCCTACGCTATCTGTTAACACCGTTGTAATATGAGGTTAATCCCTTGAGTGACATGGCGAAAAACCTGATTCTCTGGTTAGTCATCGCGGTCGTGCTGATGTCAGTATTCCAGAGCTTTGGGCCCAGCGAGTCGAATGGCCGTAGGGTTGATTATTCAACCTTCCTGTCGGAAGTGAACCAGGATCAGGTCCGCGAGGCACGTATTAACGGGCGTGAAATTAACGTTATTAAAAAAGACAGCAATAAATATACCACCTACATTCCTGTCAATGATCCCAAGTTGCTCGATAACCTCTTGACCAAAAACGTCAAAGTGGTTGGCGAACCACCGGAAGAGCCAAGCCTGCTGGCCTCGATCTTCATTTCGTGGTTCCCGATGCTGCTGCTGATCGGTGTGTGGATCTTCTTTATGCGTCAAATGCAGGGCGGCGGCGGCAAGGGCGCGATGTCCTTCGGCAAGAGCAAAGCCCGCATGCTGACGGAAGACCAGATTAAAACCACTTTCGCCGACGTTGCCGGGTGTGACGAAGCGAAAGAGGAAGTCGCCGAGCTGGTGGAATATCTGCGTGAACCGAGCCGCTTCCAGAAGCTGGGCGGTAAGATTCCGAAAGGCGTGCTGATGGTCGGTCCTCCGGGTACCGGTAAAACCCTGCTGGCGAAAGCAATTGCCGGTGAAGCGAAGGTGCCTTTCTTTACCATCTCCGGTTCTGACTTCGTTGAAATGTTTGTCGGTGTCGGCGCATCCCGTGTGCGTGACATGTTCGAACAGGCCAAAAAAGCCGCGCCGTGCATCATCTTTATCGATGAGATCGATGCGGTAGGCCGTCAGCGTGGCGCAGGTTTAGGCGGTGGTCATGATGAACGTGAGCAGACGCTGAACCAGATGCTGGTTGAGATGGATGGTTTCGAAGGTAACGAAGGCATTATCGTTATCGCCGCAACTAACCGTCCTGACGTGCTTGACCCGGCGCTGCTGCGTCCAGGCCGCTTCGACCGTCAGGTTGTGGTGGGCTTGCCAGACGTACGTGGCCGTGAGCAGATTCTGAAAGTGCATATGCGCCGTGTGCCGCTGGCGACCGATATAGATGCAGCAATCATTGCGCGTGGTACGCCGGGCTTCTCCGGTGCTGACCTGGCTAACCTTGTCAACGAAGCGGCGCTGTTTGCTGCCCGTTCGAACAAGCGTGTGGTGTCGATGGTTGAGTTTGAGAAAGCGAAAGACAAAATCATGATGGGTGCGGAACGTCGCTCCATGGTGATGACGGAAGCGCAGAAAGAGTCAACCGCGTATCACGAAGCAGGCCATGCCATTATCGGACGCCTGGTGCCAGAGCACGATCCGGTGCACAAAGTGACCATCATTCCGCGCGGTCGTGCGCTGGGTGTGACCTTCTTCCTGCCTGAAGGCGACGCGATCAGCGCCAGCCGTCAGAAACTGGAAAGCCAGATTTCAACGCTGTACGGCGGTCGTCTGGCCGAAGAGATCATCTACGGTGCGGAACGTGTTTCTACCGGTGCGTCGAACGACATCAAAGTCGCGACTAACCTGGCGCGTAACATGGTGACGCAGTGGGGCTTCTCAGAGAAACTGGGTCCACTGCTGTATGCTGAAGAAGAGGGTGAAGTGTTCCTTGGACGTTCCGTCGCGAAAGCGAAACATATGTCCGATGAAACTGCCCGCATTATCGACCAGGAAGTTAAACACCTGATCGACAGCAACTACCAGCGTGCTCGCCGCATTCTGGGTGAGAACATGGACATCCTTCACGCGATGAAAGACGCGCTGATGAAGTATGAAACCATTGATGCACCACAGATCGACGACCTGATGGCGCGCCGCGAAGTGCGTCCGCCAGCGGGCTGGGAAGACCCAGGCAGCAGCAACTCTGACAGCAACGGCACGCCAAAGGCGCCGCGTCCGGTCGATGAACCGCGTACGCCAAACCCAGGCAATACCATGTCAGAGCAGTTCGATAAATAAGACGTCACCTCGTCAGACAAAACCCCGGCTGGTCCGGGGTTTTTTACATCCAGATATTGATCAGCAAGGAGTGATTCGCCATGAAGTTGTTCGCCGGTGATTCCCATCTCGATTTATCCTTTCCCCATGTGATGGGTATTTTAAATGTCACGCCCGACTCCTTTTCCGATGGCGGTAAACATAACGCGCTGGTCGATGCGCTGACGCACACCAATGAGATGGTCAATGCTGGCGCGACCATCATCGATGTCGGCGGTGAATCGACCCGTCCAGGGGCAGATGAGGTCAGCGTCGAGCAGGAGCTGGAGCGCGTCATTCCGGTGGTCGAAGCGATTGCCCAGCGTTTCGAGGTCTGGATCTCGGTTGATACCTCCAAAGCTGAGGTGATTCGTGAATCAGCGCGAGTGGGCGCTCACATCATTAATGATGTTCGCTCGCTCTCCGAGCCAGGTGCGCTGGAAGCTGCCGCTGCGACCGGTCTGCCGGTCTGTTTAATGCATATGCAGGGCGAACCCCGCACCATGCAGCAGGCGCCGCACTATGAAAACATCCTGAGCGAAGTGGACACTTACTTCGCACAGCAGATTGCGCGTTGCGAAGCGGCAGGAATCAAAAAAGAGCGGCTGATACTCGACCCGGGCTTCGGTTTCGGTAAAAATCTTAGCCACAACTATGAACTGCTGGCTCACCTCAGCGATTTTCACCATTTCGGCCTGCCTCTGCTGGTAGGCATGTCGCGCAAATCGATGATAGGTCAGTTGTTGAATGTCGGTCCGTCACAGCGTTTAACCGGCAGCCTGAGCTGCGCGGTCATCGCTGCCATGCAGGGAGCACAGATTATCCGTGCTCATGATGTTAAAGAGACGGCCGAAGCGATGCGCGTGGTCGAAGCGACCCGAAGAGCAAAAGGAGCATCATGAGTAATCGTAAATATTTCGGTACAGATGGCATTCGTGGCAAAGTCGGTGAAGCGCCAATCACCCCTGATTTCGTCCTGAAGCTGGGCTGGGCCGCAGGGAAAGTATTGGCGCGTCACGGTTCGAAAAAGATCATTATCGGTAAGGACACGCGCATCTCCGGCTACATGCTGGAGTCAGCCTTAGAAGCCGGTCTGGCTGCCGCTGGCCTGACCGCGGCCTTTACCGGGCCGATGCCGACGCCAGCTATCGCCTATCTGACCCGGACCTTCCGCGCAGAAGCGGGGATCGTGATTTCGGCCTCGCATAATCCGTTCGACGATAACGGCATTAAATTCTTCTCCTCTGAAGGCACCAAGTTGCCGGACGATGTTGAAGAGGCGATCGAACTGGAGATGGAAAAACCGATTACCTGTGTCGAATCCGCCTTGCTGGGCCGTGCCAGCCGTATCGTTGATGCCGCCGGACGCTACATTGAATTTTGTAAGGGCACTTTTCCCAGCGAGCTTAACCTCAACGGCCTGAAAATCGTGGTCGACTGTGCCAACGGCGCGACCTACCACATTGCACCCAATGTGCTGCGTGAGCTCGGTGCCACGGTCATCGCTATTGCCACTCAGCCAGATGGGATGAACATCAACAAAGAGTGCGGCGCGACCGATCTGAAAATGCTGCAACAGCGGGTGCTGGCGGAAAAAGCGGATATCGGGCTGGCCTATGATGGTGACGGCGATCGCATCATGATGATTGACCACCTGGGCGAAAAGGTCGATGGCGACCAGATTCTCTACATCATCGCGCGTGAAGGGCTACGTCAGGGCCAGCTGCGCGGCGGCGTCGTCGGCACGCTGATGAGCAATATGGGCCTGGAGTTAGCACTGAAGCAGCTCGGTATTCCATTTGCCAGGGCAAAAGTGGGTGACCGCTATGTGCTGGAGAAGATGCAGGAGAAAGGCTGGCGGCTGGGCGCAGAGAACTCCGGTCATGTGATTCTGCTGGATAAAACCACCACCGGCGACGGTATCGTGGCAAGTTTGCAAGTACTTACTGCGATGGTGCGCAACCACATGAGCCTGCATGACTTGTGCAGCGGCATGAAAATGCTGCCTCAGGTGCTGGTCAACGTGCGTTTTACCGGCGAAGGCGATCCGCTGCAGAGCGAAGCGGTGAAGACCGCAACGGTAGAAGTGGAAAAAGCGCTGGCGGGTCGTGGTCGGGTGTTACTGCGCAAGTCAGGCACTGAACCGTTGATTCGGGTGATGGTGGAAGGCGAAAACGAAGCGCAGGTCACCGAGCTGGCCAACCGGATTGCCGACCAGGTAAAGGCGTTTTAATGCGCTGACAGGCGGTTCGCAGGTTACCGAACCGCCTGTAAAATCACCGGGATGGCGTTTTTTTCTGCAATCGGTTGGGGTGATGAAAATTGCGCTTGCAGAGGTATCCGCCTTTGGTTAGTATTCACACCCGCTTCTGATGGGTGATGACGAGACTCCCCATCAATACTGGTTGAAGCTTTAACTGTACGATTATCGTGCAAGGAACAGGTTGAATATGTACGAAGCTCTTTTAGTTGTTTTCCTTATTGTAGCTATCGCCCTCGTGGGTATGATCATGCTGCAGCAAGGCAAAGGCGCTGATATGGGAGCCTCATTCGGTGCAGGCGCATCCGGTACGCTGTTTGGTTCTACGGGTTCAGGCAATTTCATGACGCGTACTACCGGCATCTTAGCGGCATTGTTCTTCATCATCAGCCTGGTTCTCGGTAACCTGAACAGTAATAAAGCGTCAAAAGGAAGCGAGTGGGAAAATCTTTCTGCGCCGGCGCAGTCTTCTCAACAGACTGAAAAGCCAGCTCAACCGGTTACGCCGGGCAGCGATATTCCTAAGTAAGATCGTCAGCACAACGAATCGTTGTGGTCAGTGAAGTGTCAGAAGCAGTGCCGTGGTGGTGGAATTGGTAGACACGCTACCTTGAGGTGGTAGTGCCCGATTGGGCTTACGGGTTCAAGTCCCGTCCTCGGTACCAAATCTTAGTATTACTTGCATTTTATGCAGGTTTGGCGTATTATTCGCCACGTTTTCGGACGCGGGGTGGAGCAGCCTGGTAGCTCGTCGGGCTCATAACCCGAAGGTCGTCGGTTCAAATCCGGCCCCCGCAACCACTTTCCCTTTGAGTTCTTTTTCAAATATACTGTGTGCATCGACGGACGCATTCACGGCTCATTTTTGAAAGAAAATTCTTTGGATGGAGTCCGGGCCGCATCGCGGCGTACAGGGTCCAGTGATTAAAAGCCCCGAATATTCGGGGTTTTTTGTTATTAGCGAATCGTAATACTGGGCTATAGGCCCTTTTTTTATGTCTTGGGGGTGGGCTTGTCCACATTAGAGCAAAAATTGACAGAGTTGGTATCGGCTCCGGTAGAAGCGCTGGGCTACGAACTGGTTGGAATTGAATTCGTTCGTGGTCGCACATCAACCCTGCGCATCTATATTGATAGTGAAGATGGCATCAATGTCGATGATTGCGCCGATGTCAGCCACCAGGTAAGTGCCGTAATGGATGTGGAAGATCCCATTACCGTGCCTTACAACCTTGAAGTCTCCTCACCGGGACTCGATCGTCCTCTGTTCACTGCAGAACACTATGTCCGTTTTATGGGCGATGAAGTGAGTCTGGTGCTGCGTATGGCCGTTCAGAACCGCCGTAAATGGCAGGGAATCATCAAGTCCGTTGATGGCGAGATGATCACGGTGAACGTTGAGGGTAACGATGAAGTGTTCGCGCTGAGTAATATTCAGAAAGCGAACCTGGTCCCCCACTTTTAAAAGTCCGGATTGAGGCTAACCAGGATGAACAAAGAGATCTTAGCTGTTGTAGAAGCCGTTTCTAACGAAAAAGCCCTGCCGCGTGAGAAAATCTTCGAAGCGCTGGAGAGCGCGCTGGCGACTGCGACCAAGAAAAAGTACGAGCAAGAAATTGACGTACGCGTCAGCATTGATCGCAGAAGTGGCGATTTCGATACGTTCCGCCGTTGGGAAATCGTAGAAGAGGTGACGCAGCCGACGCGCGAGATCACGCTGGATGCGGCCCGCTTCGAAGATGAAGCATTCAATCTGGGCGAATATGTCGAAGATCAGATTGAATCGGTCACTTTTGACCGTATCACCACCCAGACCGCTAAACAGGTTATCGTGCAAAAAGTGCGTGAAGCTGAGCGCGCTATGGTGGTTGATCAGTTCCGTGAGCAGGAAGGCGAAATTATTACTGGCGTGGTGAAGAAAGTTAACCGCGACAATATTTCCCTCGACTTAGGCAGCAATGCCGAAGCCGTGATTCTGCGCGAAGATATGCTGCCGCGTGAAAACTTCCGCCCAGGCGACCGTATTCGTGGCGTGCTCTATTCTGTTCGCCCGGAAGCGCGTGGCGCGCAACTGTTCGTGACGCGTTCCAAACCGGAAATGCTGATTGAACTGTTCCGCATTGAAGTGCCAGAAATTGGCGAAGAAGTGATTGAAATTAAAGCCGCTGCTCGTGATCCGGGCTCGCGCGCTAAAATTGCAGTCAAGACCAACGACAAACGTATCGATCCGGTCGGTGCCTGTGTGGGTATGCGCGGCGCGCGTGTCCAGGCGGTTTCCAGTGAACTGGGTGGCGAGCGTATCGATATCGTGCTGTGGGACGACAACCCGGCGCAGTTTGTTATCAACGCTATGGCGCCGGCTGATGTGGCGTCAATCGTGGTTGATGAAGATAACCACACCATGGATATCGCCGTAGAAGCTGGCAATCTGGCTCAGGCGATCGGCCGTAACGGCCAAAACGTGCGTCTCGCTTCACAGCTGAGTGGCTGGGAGCTGAACGTAATGACCGTCGATGATCTGCAGGCCAAACATCAGGCTGAAGCCCATGCAGCAATCGATATGTTCACCAAACATCTCGACATCGACGAAGAGTTCGCCACCGTACTGGTGGAAGAGGGCTTCTCTTCGCTGGAAGAACTGGCCTACGTGCCAATCAACGAGCTGTTGGAAATTGACGGCCTCGACGAAGAGACCATTGAAGCCCTGCGTGAACGAGCAAAAAATGCGTTAACCACCCTGGCACTGGCGAAAGAAGAGAGCCTTGGTAACCAGCAGCCCGCTGAGGATCTTCTGAATCTTGAAGGTCTGGATCGTGCTCTGGCTTTCCGCCTGGCGTCGAAAGGCGTTTGCACGCTGGAAGATCTCGCTGAGCAAGGTGTTGACGATCTGACGGATATTGAAGGCATGTCTGATGAGCAAGCCGGCGCGCTGATTATGGCCGCCCGTAATATCTGCTGGTTCGGCGATGACGCGTAATAACAGGAAGGAACAGCATGACAGATGTAACCGTAAAATCGCTGGCCGCAGAAATTCAGACTCCGGTCGATCGCCTGGTACAGCAATTTGCTGATGCGGGGATCCCTAAGTCTGAAAATGACGCAGTGACCCAGCACGAGAAAGAAACCTTATTGTCTCACCTGAATCGTGAGCACGGTCAGGTCGGTTCAGCTAAGCTGACGCTGCAGCGTAAAACGCGCAGCACCTTGAATATTCCAGGCACCGGGGGTAAAAGTAAGTCGGTGCAAATCGAAGTCCGCAAAAAGCGCACATACGTGAAAGGTGATGCAGAGTCTGAGCAAGCTCAGGCCGAAGCAGAAGCCGAGGCGCAGCGTGAAGCGGAAGAGCAGGCGCAACGCGAGGCTGAAGAAAAAGCCCGTCGCGAAGCTGAACAGAAAGCGCAACGTGAAGCCGAAGAGAAAGCCAAGCGCGAAGCCGCTGACAAGGCCAAACGTGCAGCAGCGGAAAATGAGAAAGTGACAAATCAACCTACCGACGAAGTGACCAAGGCTGCGCAGTCCGATAAAGCCCGTCGCGAAGCTGAAGCTGCCGAACTGAAGCGTAAAGCTGAAGAAGAAGCCCGCCGTAAGCTTGAAGAGGCTGCCCGCCTCGTAGCAGAAGAAGCCCGCCGTCTGGCCGAAGAGAAATCAGCGGAATGGGAAAAACCGGAAGAAGAAGATAAAGGCGACTATCACGTCACCACTTCCACCCATGCCCGTCAGGCTGAAGATGAAAACGACCGTCAGGTTGAAGCGGGTCGTGCGCGTGCGCGCACCACCGCTAAAGCGGCGCGTCCGGCGAAAAAAGGCAACAAACATTCTGAAGCCAAAACTGACCGTGAAGAAGCGCGTGCGCAGATTCGTGGTGGTAAAGGCGGTAAGCATCGCAAACCAAGCGCCTTGCAGCAGGGCTTTAACAAGCCGGCACAAGCGGTTAACCGCGATGTCGTGATTGGCGAAACTATCACCGTAGCCGAACTGGCGAACAAAATGGCGGTGAAAGGTTCTCTGGTCATCAAAGCGATGATGAAGATGGGCGCTATGGCGACCATCAACCAGGTTATCGATCAGGAAACTGCACAACTCGTTGCCGAAGAGATGGGCCACAAAGTGACCCTGCGTCGTGAAAACGAGCTGGAAGAAGCGGTAATGGACGATCGTGATACCGATGCAGCGCAGGAATCCCGCGCGCCGGTTGTGACCATCATGGGCCACGTCGACCACGGTAAAACCTCCCTGCTGGATTACATCCGCTCAACCAAAATCGCCTCTGGCGAAGCGGGCGGCATTACCCAGCACATCGGTGCTTACCACGTTGAAACCGATAACGGCATGGTCACCTTCCTCGACACCCCAGGCCACGCCGCGTTTACCGCGATGCGTGCACGTGGTGCGCAGGCAACGGACATCGTTATCCTGGTGGTGGCAGCAGACGATGGCGTGATGCCACAGACTGTCGAAGCTATTCAGCACGCCAAAGCGGCCAAAGTGCCGGTTGTGGTTGCGGTGAACAAGTGTGATAAGCCTGAAGCCGATCCGGATCGCGTTAAAAACGAACTGACTCAGTACGGTATCATTCCGGAAGAGTGGGGCGGCGAAAACATGTTCGTTAACGTCTCTGCGAAAGCGGGTACCGGCATTGACGATCTGCTTAACGCTATCCTGCTGCAGGCGGAAGTACTGGAACTGACCGCTATCCGTGAAGGTATGGCGAGCGGCGTGGTGATCGAATCGTTCCTCGACAAAGGTCGTGGTCCGGTGGCAACCGTGCTGGTGCGTGAAGGTACGCTGAACAAAGGCGATATCGTGCTGTGTGGTTTCGAGTATGGCCGCGTTCGTGCTATGCGTGACGAACTGGGTCGCGAAGTCATGGAAGCGGGTCCATCTATCCCGGTTGAGATCCTGGGTCTGTCCGGCGTGCCGGCTGCCGGTGATGAAGCGACCGTGGTCCGTGACGAGAAGAAAGCGCGTGAAGTGGCACTTTATCGTCAGGGCAAATTCCGCGAAGTTAAACTGGCTCGCCAGCAGAAATCTAAGCTGGAGAACATGTTTGCTAACATGACCGAAGGCGAAGTGTCTGAACTGAACATCGTGCTGAAAGCTGACGTTCAGGGTTCTGTGGAAGCGATCTCCGACTCCCTGCTGAAACTCTCCACCGACGAAGTGAAGGTGAAGATTGTCGGTTCAGGCGTGGGCGGGATCACCGAAACCGATGCGACGCTGGCTGCGGCCTCCAACGCCATCCTTCTGGGCTTTAACGTCCGTGCCGATGCCTCTGCGCGTCGCGTCATCGATGCCGAAAGCCTGGATCTGCGCTACTACTCCGTCATCTATAACCTGATTGACGAAGTGAAAGCGGCGATGAGCGGTATGCTGGCGCCGGAATACAAACAGCAGATCATTGGTCTGGCTGAAGTCCGCGACGTGTTCAAGTCACCGAAATTCGGTGCCGTGGCAGGTTGTATGGTGACCGAAGGTAACATCAAGCGTCACAATCCAATCCGCGTCCTGCGTGACAACGTGGTGATTTACGAAGGCGAGCTGGAGTCACTCCGTCGCTTTAAAGATGACGTCAACGAAGTGCGTAACGGCATGGAGTGCGGTATCGGCGTGAAGAACTACAACGATGTCCGCGTTGGCGACATGATCGAAGTCTTTGAAGTGATTGAAGTTAAACGCACCATCGCGTAAGTCACTGCTGATGTGATGCAATTTGGGAGGCCACTGGCCTCCCGAATTATTTGGGAGAAATAATGATGGCGAAAGAATTTGGTCGCCCGCAGCGCGTTTCACAAGAGCTGCAAAAAGAGATTGCGATGATCCTGCAACGCGAGATTAAAGATCCGCGTCTTGGCATGATGGTTACCGTCTCCGGGGTTGAAGTCTCACGTGACCTGGCCTACGCCAAAGTGTTCGTGACCTTCCTGAATGATAAAGATGAAGAAGCGGTTAAAAATGGCCTGAAAGCGCTGAAAGAAGCGTCAGGTTATATCCGCATTCTGCTCGGCAAAGCGATGCGCCTGCGTATCGTGCCTGAGCTGACCTTCTTCTACGACAACTCGTTGATCGAAGGGATGCGCATGTCTAACCTCGTCAGCAGCGTCGTGAAAAACGATGCCGAGCGCCGTGGCCCTGACGCCACCGGTGATGACGAGGAGGCGTAATGAGTCGTCCGCGTCGTCGCGGTCGCGACGTCCATGGCGTGTTGTTGCTGGATAAGCCACAAGGCGTCTCGTCGAATGATGTGCTGCAGAAAGTGAAGCGTATTTTTAACGCCAACCGCGCAGGACATACCGGCGCGCTTGATCCGCTGGCCACCGGCATGTTGCCGATTTGCCTGGGTGAAGCGACTAAGTTTTCGCAGTACCTGCTGGACTCCGACAAGCGTTATCGGGTCATCGCTCGCCTTGGTGAGCGTACCGATACCTCTGATGCCGATGGCAACGTGGTGCAGACGCGTCCGGTGAACTTTACCCAGGCAGAACTGGATACGGCGCTGGAAGGTTTCCGCGGCGAAACGCTGCAGGTGCCGTCGATGTTTTCCGCGTTAAAGCATCAGGGCCGGCCACTGTATGAATATGCGCGCCAGGGCATTGAGATTGCGCGCGAGCCGCGTCCCATCACCGTCTACGAATTGCAATTTATTCGCTGGGAAGGTGATGAGCTGGAGCTGGAAATCCACTGCTCCAAAGGGACCTATATCCGCACTATCATTGATGATCTGGGCGAGAAACTCGGCTGTGGTGCGCACGTTATCATGCTGCGTCGGGTGCAGGTTGCACGCTATCCCTATGAGCGGATGGTGACGCTGGAACAGCTCCATAGCTTACTGGCTGAGGCGACCGAAGCCGGGATTCCGCTGGAAACCCAGCTGGACCCGCTGCTGCTGCCGATGGACAGTCCTGCCGCAGATTTCCCTGAAGTGAATTTGTTGTCTGCGGTTGCGGCATACTTCAAACAGGGTCAGCCGGTGCAGGCCAGCAATGTGCCGGCACAGGGGCTGGTGCGTGTCACTGAAGGTGAAGCGCGTAAATTTATCGGTATGGCGGAAATCGCCGACGATGGCCGTGTGGCACCGCGGCGTTTAGTGGTTGAATATCAGGATTAAGCGGCGTGTCGCTTTTTCGCTGATAGCGCATTTGCGTTGCTATCAGCCGAAGAGTAGAATAGCGCGGCTTTAAAGCGGGATGCTGAATTAGAGATCGGCACCCATACATTCATTTTTTACTGGAGTTTATTATGTCTCTAAGCGTAGAAGCTAAAGCAGAGATCGTTGCTAAATATGGCCGTGGTGCTAACGACAGCGGTTCAACTGAAGTTCAGGTTGCCCTGTTGACCGCGCAGATTACCCATCTGCAGGGTCACTTCTCTGAGCACAAAAAAGACCACCACAGCCGCCGCGGTCTGCTGCGCATGGTATCTCAGCGTCGTAAGCTGCTGGACTACCTGAAGCGTAAAGACGTTGCACGCTACAGCAGCCTGATCGAAAGTCTCGGTCTGCGTCGCTAAGTCTGAAAAATCGGGTCGCCGGGGCGTTATGCAGAGTTTCTGCACCAGACGTGTCTTGCGATCGGATTTGTGCGAGTTTCGTGAAGAGGGGGCCTTTATGGCCCCTTTTTTCGAGCAATCGGCAGCAATCCGGACCAAACTCATGTATTGTTGCTTAGTGTGATCTTTGTTTGCAGAGTTTCGCGCGGCTAATGAGAGGCTTTACCGCAGGGGCGGTTAAGGGTTGTCATTAGTCGCGAGGGATGCAACTGAAGATCGGTGATCAATGGCAGGCTTCAGATAGCCGTGCCCCGAAGTTAAGGACTTTGATTTTGCTGAATCCGATCGTACGCAAATTCCAATATGGTCAACATACCGTCACGCTGGAAACCGGCATGATGGCTCGCCAGGCGACTGCCGCTGTTATGGTGAGCATGGACGATACCGCGGTGTTCGTCACCGTTGTAGGTCAGAAAAAATCTAAACCAGGTCAGGACTTCTTCCCACTGACCGTAAACTATCAGGAGCGTACTTACGCTGCTGGTCGTATCCCGGGTAGCTTCTTCCGTCGCGAAGGCCGCCCAAGCGAAGGCGAAACGCTGATTGCGCGTCTGATTGACCGCCCGATTCGTCCGCTGTTCCCGGAAGGCTTTGTTAACGAAGTTCAGGTTATTGCAACCGTGGTTTCCGTAAACCCACAGGTTCACCCGGACATCGTGGCCATGATCGGTGCGTCTGCTGCGCTGGCACTTTCTGGCCTGCCATTTAACGGCCCAATCGGCTCGGCGCGCGTCGGCTATATCAACGATCAATATGTGCTGAACCCAACGGCCGATGAACTGAAACAGTCTCGGCTGGATCTGGTGGTAGCCGGTACGCAGAATGCCGTTCTGATGGTGGAATCTGAAGCTGAGATCCTGTCAGAAGAGCAGATGCTGGGCGCCGTGGTCTTTGGCCACGATCAGCAGCAGGTTGTTATCGAAAACATTAATGCACTGGTTGCCGAAGCGGGCAAACCACGCTGGGACTGGCAGCCAGAAGCCGCCAACACCGCGCTGATTTCTCGCGTGGCTGCGCTGGCTGAATCGCGTATCAGCGATGCTTACCGCATCACGGATAAGCAGGAGCGTTATACCCAGGTTGGCGTGATCAAAGATGAAACTATCGCTGCGCTGCTGGCTGAAGATGAAACACTGGATAGCGCTGAAATTGGCGATATCGTTCACAGCCTTGAAAAGAATGTGGTTCGTACCCGCATCCTGAACGGCGAGCCGCGCATCGACGGTCGTGAGAAAGACATGATCCGTGGTCTGGATGTGCGTACAGGCGTGCTGCCACGTACTCACGGTTCTTCGCTGTTCACCCGTGGTGAAACGCAGGCGCTGGTCACCGCAACGCTGGGTACCACCCGCGATGCGCAGAACCTGGATGAGCTGATGGGCGAACGTACCGACAGCTTCCTGTTCCACTACAACTTCCCTCCGTACTCTGTTGGTGAGACCGGTATGGTTGGCTCGCCTAAGCGTCGTGAAATTGGTCACGGTCGTCTGGCGAAGCGCGGCGTGTTGGCCGTGATGCCAAAAGCGGAAGAATTCCCGTACACCGTTCGTGTGGTGTCTGAAATCACCGAGTCAAACGGCTCCTCATCAATGGCCTCTGTCTGTGGTGCCTCACTGGCGCTGATGGATGCAGGCGTTCCGATCAAGGCTGCTGTTGCCGGTATCGCGATGGGTCTGGTGAAAGAAGACGAGAAGTTTGTGGTTCTGTCTGACATCCTCGGCGACGAAGATCACCTTGGCGATATGGACTTCAAAGTAGCCGGTAGCCGTGAAGGTATCACCGCGCTGCAGATGGACATCAAAATCGAAGGCATCACGCGTGAAATCATGCAGGAAGCGCTGAACCAGGCCAGGGGTGCGCGTCTGCACATTCTCGGCGTTATGGAACAGGCTATCAGCACGCCGCGTACTGAGATTTCTGAATTTGCGCCACGCATTTACACCATCAAAATCAGCTCTGACAAGATCAAAGATGTGATCGGTAAAGGCGGCTCAGTGATTCGTGCACTGACCGAAGAGACTGGCACGACGATCGAAATCGAAGATGATGGCACAGTGAAAATTGCTGCGACCGATGGTCTGAAAGCGAAAGAAGCCATTCGTCGTATCGAAGAGATCACCGCAGAGATCGAAGTGGGCCGCATTTACAGTGGTAAAGTGACCCGCATCGTTGACTTCGGTGCCTTCGTCGCTATCGGCGGCGGTAAAGAAGGTCTGGTTCACATTTCTCAGATCGCTGATAAGCGCGTTGAGAAAGTGACTGACTATCTGCAGATGGGTCAGGAAGTTCCGGTTAAGGTGATGGAAGTTGATCGCCAGGGCCGTGTCCGTCTGAGCATCAAAGAAGCGACAGAATCTAAGCCGCAGACTGAAGAAGCTGCAGCGGTGAGCACACCTGACGCGGAATAAGTCGTTGCTGATTTGCCTCTCCTTGCCTGGCAGGGAGAGGCGTTTGTGTCATCGCGAGGGCGGGAATCCTTGTGCACAGCAGGCGGGTAACAGGATGGTTATCCCAATGTTTGTATTCGGGAGTGGGAAATGAAGCCTTTTCTGCGCTGGTGTTTTGTTGCGACAGCTTTGACGCTGGCAGGATGCAGCAACTCCAATTGGCGTAAGAACGAAGTTCTTGCAGTACCTCTACAGCCCACACTGCAGCAGGAAGTGATTCTGGCGCGCATGGAACAAATTCTTGCCAGTCGCGCCCTCACCGATGATGAACGCGCACAGCTGTTATATGAGCGCGGAGTGTTGTATGATAGTTTAGGTCTGCGGGCATTAGCGCGGAACGATTTTTCGCAAGCGCTGTCTATAAGACCAGATATGCCAGAAGTGTTTAACTACTTAGGCATATATTTAACGCAGGCGGGCAACTTTGATGCCGCCTATGAAGCGTTTGATTCTGTACTTGAGCTTGATCCAACTTACAACTATGCGCATTTAAACCGTGGTATCGCCCTCTATTACGGCGGTCGATACAAGTTAGCGCAAGATGATCTGCTGGCGTTTTATCAAGACGATCCTAACGATCCTTTCCGCAGTCTGTGGCTCTATCTCGTTGAACGTGAGATGGATGTCGACAAGGCAAAAGTCGCGCTTCAACAGCGTCACGACAAAGCGGTCAGAGACCAATGGGGATGGAATATTGTCGAGTTCTACCTGGGTGACATCAACGAAAAGTCGTTGATGGAAAGTCTCCAGGCGGACGCAACGGATAACACCTCGCTCGCTGAACATCTCAGTGAAACCAACTTCTATTTAGGTAAGTACTACCTAAGTCTGGGGGAGAAGGACGACGCGAAAGCGTTGTTCAAACTGGCGGTGGCCAACAACGTCAATAACTTTGTTGAACACCGATACGCATTGTTGGAACTGGCGCAACTCGGCCAGGCACAAGACGATTTATCAGAATCTGACCAGCAATAGCTGACGAACTTTAATTGCCTGTAAAACCTGTCAAGTCATCATCTTCAGGGATGAGGGCTTTTCTGTTCGTCAAAACTTCTAATTTGAGCCGGTTCACACTTTTTGATGAAAATGACTGAAAGTTTTCACGACGAGTTATGTAGACTGGCCGCCGCAATCTAAGAGGCACGTGTACTACATGACTGATATTCAAACCACTTTTGCTGACCTTGGCCTGAACGCCGACATCCTTGAATCACTGAATGGCATGGGCTACGTTAAGCCATCCCCAATCCAGGCTGAGTGTATTCCTCACCTGCTGGCGGGCCGTGACGTGTTAGGCATGGCGCAGACCGGGAGTGGTAAAACTGCGGCCTTCTCGCTGCCGCTGTTACACAACATTGATCCTACTGTTAAAGCGCCACAAATCCTGGTGCTGGCACCGACCCGCGAACTGGCGGTACAGGTTGCTGAAGCAGTTACCGAATTCTCTAAACATATGCGTGGCCTGAACGTGGTTGCCCTGTACGGCGGCCAGCGTTATGACGTCCAGCTGCGCGCACTGCGCCAGGGACCTCAGGTTGTCGTGGGTACGCCTGGTCGTCTGCTTGACCACCTGAAACGCGGCACGTTAGATCTCTCTAACCTGCGCGGCCTGGTGCTGGACGAAGCGGATGAAATGCTGCGTATGGGCTTCATCGAAGACGTTGAAACCATCATGGCGCAGATCCCAGCCGATCATCAGACGGCGCTGTTCTCGGCTACCATGCCGGAAGCGATTCGCCGCATTACTAAACGTTTCATGAAAGATCCTCAGGAAGTGCGTATTCAGTCAAGCATGACGACGCGTCCTGATATCAGCCAGAGCTACTGGACCGCTTACGGTCGTAAAACAGATGCGCTGGTTCGCTTCCTTGAAGCGGAAGACTTTGATGCTGCCATCATCTTCGTGCGGACTAAAAACGCAACGATGGAAGTGGCTGAAGCGCTGGAGCGCAGTGGCTATAACAGCGCCGCGCTGAACGGTGACATGAACCAGGCACTGCGTGAGCAGACGCTGGAGCGCCTGAAAGATGGTCGTCTCGACATCCTGATTGCGACTGACGTTGCGGCCCGTGGCCTGGACGTTGAGCGTATCAGCCTGGTCGTTAACTACGACATCCCGATGGATGCAGAATCTTACGTTCACCGTATCGGCCGTACCGGTCGTGCGGGCCGTGCGGGTCGCGCCCTGCTGTTCGTTGAGAACCGCGAGCGTCGTCTGCTGCGTAACATCGAACGTACCATGAAGCTGACTATCCCTGAAGTTGAGCTGCCAAACGCAGAACTGCTGGGTGAGCGTCGTCTGGCCAAGTTTGCCGCTAAAGTTCAGCAGCAGCTGGAAAGCAGCGATCTGGATCAGTACCGTGCGCTGCTGGCTAAAATGCAGCCAGAAGAAGAGATGGATCTGGAAACGCTGGCAGCTGCACTGCTGAAGATGGCACAGGGCGAACGTCCTCTGATTCTGCCACCAGAAGCACCGCGTCCGGCACGCCGCGAATACCGCGATCGTGACGAGCGTGATGGCCGTCGTGACAGCCGTGAAGCGCGTGACTCACGTGGTCCACGTGAAAGCCGTGATGGCGACCGTCCACGTCGCGAACGTCGTGACGTTGGCGAAATGCAGCTCTACCGCATTGAAGTGGGTCGCGATGATGGTGTTGAAGTTCGTCACATCGTTGGCGCTATCGCTAATGAAGGCGACATCAGCAGCCGTTACATCGGTAACATCAAGCTGTTCGGCACCCACTCAACCATCGAGCTGCCGAAAGGCATGCCAGGCGATGTGCTGCAGCACTTCACCCGTACCCGTATTCTGAACAAGCCGATGAATATGCAGTTACTGGGTGATGCACAGCCGAACGAAGGCCGTGGCGATCGTCGTCCAGCCGGTGGTGGTGAGCGTCGTGGTCCTGCAGGTGCAGGCGCGGGCGCAAACCGTGAAGGTGGTCGTCGCTTCTCTTCAGAACGCCGTGAAGGTGGTCGTGAAGGCGGACGCAGCTTCAACCGTGAAGGCGGTCGTGGTCCACGTCGTGAAGATGGCGGTGCCGCAGCACCACGTCGTCGTGACGCATAACAGACGCTAAGTCGTGATAAAAAGGGAAGCCTTCGGGCTTCCCTTTTTTTGTCTCTGTCAGGCGCCGCCGCTGATCATCACGCGCTCGCCGCTGACATAAGCAGACTCCTCAGACGCCAGAAACAGCGCTACCTGCGCAACATCCTCCGGCAGACCAAAACGTCCCAGCGGCGTCGCCGCCAGCATTTGCGCCTTTAGCTGCGGGCTGAATTTCTTCGCTGCCAGCAAACCTTCGGTCAGAATCATGCCCGGCGCTAATGCGTTGACCCGGATATTTTTCGGACCCAGTTCACGCGCCAGACCTTGAGTCAGGGTATCGATAGCCCCTTTGGTGGCGGCCCACAGTACCGAGCCCGGCGTACTGTTTTTGCTGTTCAGGGCGCTGAGATTGATAATGCTGCCGCCGTGCGGCGGAAAGTGTTGAATCGCCTGCTGACACACCAGCAGAGTGCCGAGCAGATTGACGTCGAGCTGCTGGCGCATCGCCTCCAGCGTCAGGGCGGCAAAATCACCGTGATGAAAACTGCCGGCATTGTTAACCACAATATCGGGTGCGCCGAACTGCGCCACGGTGGAGGCAAACAGCCGCTCCACATCCCGCGGCTGTGAGACATCCGCCTGAACCGCCACGGCTTCGCTGCCCAGTGAGCGGATATCACTCACCACATCGGCGGCACCCGGCTCGTCCTGTCGATAGTTCACTATCACGCGCGCGCCAGCGGCGGCAAAAGCGATGGCGATCGCCGCGCCAATCCCTTTTGACGCACCCGTCACCAGCGCGACGCTGTTTTCCAGTGCTTTCATAATTTTGTTCTCTGCCGTAATGATCGCGTAGCCAGACTATGCGCGCTGACCCCCGGATGTGGGTAGCGCAATCCTGCAAGCTTTTTGCACAATACTGCAAAAGTGATGGCGCGAGGCGGGCGTTGGAAATAACTTCAGGTAATATCGATAGCCTGATGTAGCGGCTGGCAGAAGCGGGAAGATTGATGACAGAAAATGATAGATGGCAGGCGCTGGCGCAGTTGATTGACCGCCACGCACCCACTGACGGGCGGCACAACAGCGCCATTGATTGCCTGTTTTTTGGCCGAAGCTCTGCGCCCAGCGAACCGATGCACATTGCCCAATGGGCCAGCTTCGCGCTGGTGGCGCAGGGCGGCAAGGCGCTGCATATCGGCGATGAGGTGCTGCATTACGGACCGGGCGATCTCTTGCTGGTGACACTGGATATGCCGGTGCGCTCCTGCGTGACCGTTGCCACGCCGGAAAAGCCTAATCTCGGCATTGGTATTGCCATCAATGAATCGCGGCTGATGCGCTATCTCGAACAGTTTCCGCCTACGCTGCCGCTGGCGCAGGCGGGCAGCGAACGTGGCATTACGGTACATAAGATGTCGCCGCTGCTGGTCGATGCGGTGATTCGGCTGGTGCGTTTACTGGACCAGCCGCAGGATATCGCCGCACTGGCACCGCTGATTGAGCAGGAGATCTTTTACCGGTTACTGACCGGACCGGAAGGGCCGCGCATCCTGAATATGGCGCTGGCTGAGCGACCCGGCAACCGTGTGGCGCAGGCGGCGCGCTGGCTACGGGAAAACTTTCATCAGCCGCTGAAGATCGATCAACTCGCCAGCAGCGTGGGGATGAGCGTCTCGTCGCTGCATCATCACTTCAAGGCGGTCACCGCCATGACGCCGATGCAGTATCAGAAACAGCTGCGGCTGAATGAGGCAAGACGGCTGATGCGGGTGGAGAAGCTGGATGCCGGTACGGCGGGCTATCGGGTGGGGTATCAGAGTGCATCGCAGTTCAGCCGGGAATACAGCCGGTTTTATGGCTGCTCACCGGCGCGTGACAGTCGGCAGCTGGCGGCGGGCGCAGAGGCGTTGCGTCCGCCGCAAACCGGATTACAGACTGCGGGCCGCTTCCATCGCAATGGCGAATGAACGCAGACGCGCTTCAGTATCAAAAATCTGGCCGTTGACCATGATCTCGTCAGCCTGGGTTTCGCGCATCAGCGAGGCCAGTCCGTGACGCACTTTATCGGTGTCACCGACCAGTGACATGCTGAGCGCCTGCTGTACGCCATACTGCTCAGAAGGCGACCAGAGATTATCCATGTTCTCTACCGGTGCCGGTAACGGGCCTGGCTTACCGCGGCGCAGATTAATAAACTGCTGCTGCTGCGAGGTGAACAGGAAGCGCGCATCGCGCTCGCTGTCGGCGGCTACTACGTTGATGCAGACCATCGCGTACGGTTTTTCGAGGCGCGCCGAAGGCTGGAAATTCTCACGGTAGACATGCAGCGCCTGGAACAACTGGTCCGGGGCGAAATGCGAGGCAAAGGCGAACGGCAGCCCCATTCGGGCTGACAGCTGAGCGCTGTAAAGGCTGGAGCCCAGCAGCCAGACCGGAATCTTCAGACCCAGACCCGGCACCGGTTGCACCGGCGGCTGATCGCCCGGTTCGGCATCGAACCAGCTAATCAGCTCAGCCACATCGTCCGGGAAGGTATCGGCATGCATACTGGAGAGATGGCGGCGTAAGGCCATCATGGTGCGCTGGTCGGAGCCTGGCGCCCGGCCTAAGCCCAGATCGATACGGCCGGGATAGAGCGAGGCCAGGGTGCCAAACTGCTCGGCAATCACCAGCGGCGCATGATTAGGCAGCATAATACCGCCCGAGCCCAGCTGCAGCGTGTCGGTGTTCGCCGCCAGATAACCTATCAGCACCGAGGTCGCGGCGCTGGCAATGCCCGTCATGTTGTGATGTTCAGCCAGCCAGTAACGCTGATATCCCAGCTTTTCAGCCTGACGCGCCAGCGCCAGCGAGGTATGGAACGCCTCACGCGCGGTCAGCCCCTGGGGAATCGGCGCCAGATCCAGCACGGACAAACGAATAGGTTTTTTCTCAGACATGGCTACTCCCGTTATAAGGCGCAGACGTTAAAATCTGCACCTTTTAGTATTACGCATCATTCCTTATATTAAAACTGCTAACCCCGGCAGGAATATAGTCGGTATGTGCTTTCCACTCAGGATGCCAGCGTCATGCCCGCCAGTTTGCGCCAGTAGCCGTTGCAGTCGTTGCCTTTGGCCATCATCAGCGGTGCCTGACCATTTTCATTGGCGCGGAAGCGATCGATCTCCGCCAGGGTGGTGCAATCCTGCGGTGAAAGCCGTACGCAATCGACCCGGTTGTGCATGCCCACCAGATCGTTGCCGAGGTTATAGCAGTAGCCGCTCATGGTCTGAATGCCGTTGAGCACGAAGACCTGTTGACCTTCCTGCGATAAGACGCGACGACCTGTGGGATAGTTGATGCAGCAGGTTTCACAGGCATCTTTAGCCCGATTCTCTGAACGCGCGGTGAAGCAGCGTGCCGACAGCGCCAGCGGCAGATGACCATATCCCAGCACCTCCACCTCAAACTGCTGGCGGATACCGCGCTCTTCGCACTGCTGCAGCAACTGCAACAGCCAGTCACGCGACATCTCGACCGGCATGCACCAGCGGGTCATGCCTTCTTTGACCAGCAGCTGCAGCGTTTCGGCGTTATAGACATTCAGCGTCGGCCCGGCGACAAACGGCAGATGACGTTCGGCAGCCATGTTCACCGTGCCGATATCATTGGCTTCAATCAGAAACTCGCCATTTTCGACGTAGCGCTGTAGCTCTTTCAGTTCTGACGGTGACTGCAGCAGCGCCAGCGTGCTGAGCACCACCTGTTTACCACTGGCCGCCAGTTCACGTGCCAGTGCCATCCAGTCCGCATAGGCGGTGGCGCGCCGTTTGCTGCATACCGCTTCGCCAAGGTAGATGATATCCGCACTGCTGCGCGCGGCCTGCTGGTAAAACTGCTCCAGCGTGTCAGTTGGCCAGTACCAGAGCACCGGTCCCAGGGCATATTGCATCATGACTCCTTATTGCCATTCACGGTGATAGGCGCCCAGCGTGGTCTGGGTGCCTTCGGACAGATCGCCCAGCGTCTGCATCCACTCCGGCGTGACCCCAAACTGCTCCGGCTGTGCCTGACAGCGATCGATCGCCTGACGCCAGACGCGCGCCACGTCAGCCACGTAGGCCGGGCTGCGCTGACGGCCTTCGATTTTCACCGAGGCGATGCCGGCCCGCAGCAGTTCCGGCAGCAGTTCCAGCGTATTGAGGCTGGTGGGTTCTTCCAGCACGTGATAGCGCTGATCGTTAACCTGATAGCGCCCTTTACATAAGGTGGGATAGCCTGCGCTTTCGTCGGGCGCATAGCGGTCAATCAGCACTTCATTCAGCCGTGACTCCATACCCTGCGGCGTCTGCTGCCAGCGCACAAACTTCGCGGGCGAGCAGGCGCCGGCGCTGTTGGGTGATTCACCGGTCAGCCATGATGAGAGATAGCAGCGGCCTTCCGCCATAATGCACAGGCTGCCGAAAGCGAACACCTCCAGCGGCACCGGCGTTGAGCGGGCAAGCTGTTTCACCTGATGAATCGACAACACCCGTGGCAGCACGACCCGGTGTAAATTGAAGTGACGGTGATAAAAGCGAATCGCCTCAAGGTTAGTGGCGGAAGCCTGCACCGACAGATGGCGTTCAACCTCTGGATAGCGCGTCGCGGCATACTCCAGCGTGGCAATATCAGCCAGGATCAGCGCGTCTGCGCCGTTTTGCGCCGCCACGTCAATCGCCCGCTGCCAGCGTCCCATGCCATCCGGATGGGCAAAGGTATTGATGGCCACATGCAGTTTGCGGCGATGCTGATGCAGATAGCGTGCGGCTTCTGCCAGTTTTTTATCGGTGAAGTTGAGGCCCGCAAAGTGGCGGGCATTGGTATCATCTTTCAGTCCCACATAGACCGCATCAGCGCCATTCTCTACGGCGGTGCGCACTGCGGGTAAATTTCCTGCCGGGCAGAGCAGTTCCATCGGTAATCCTCTCGACATGCAGATGGGCGTCGAGTCTAGGCATCTGCCTGCGGGCAAACGTTGATTTGAGGCAGTGAAATTCCAATTGATCCTCGCCGGTGATGATTTTTTCATCATCGCTCAGCGGTTTTTATTGATCTCAGAGGAGGCGCGCAGAAAAGGATATGGCAATATACGTAAAATTTTCTGAAGGGAGTGAAGAGAGTGTTAGAGCGGTTACATGCCACAATTGTGAAAAAGGCGCCTGAAATCTTAGGCTTACCTGTAGCGCTAACCCCATTCCCGGTTAAGAAGTTGCTTTTGCAACAACTCCTGAACTGGCAATTTCATCATGCTTTGGCTGAAGGTGAGTTAGACTTTCTGGAAGGACGCCTGCTCGGCATTGAGATTGCGGATGTCAATCTGCGATGGATCACCACGATGCAGGATGGCCGACTGGCGGTATTGCAGCACGCCGAAGCGGATGTCTGGTTTCGGGGCAATGCCAACGACTTATTGCTGGTGGCAGCACGCAAAGCAGATCCTGACATGCTGTTCTTTCAGCGCCGTCTGGCGATTGAAGGTGACACCGAGCTGGGACTGGAGGTGAAGAACGTAATGGATGCAATTGAACTCGACGCCATGCCCACCGCATTACGCACGGCGATTCAGCAGATGGCGACGTTCGCCGAAGCCGGAATGAAACAGGACGCGAAAGCCGCACAGGCGCGCGCGGGTGCTGTATGTTGATTCGTACCGAGATTGGCGTGGATGCCGCTGGCATCGACAGCTTACTCCGACGCTGTTTTGACCGTTCAGCCGAAGCTGAGCTGACCCAGGCGCTGCGTGAGGATGGCCTGCTGACCTTAGGCGTGGTTGCGACTGATGAAGAGGGCCAGGTGCTGGGCTATGCGGCTTTCAGTCCGGTCAGCGTGCAGGGCGAAGATCGCGGCTGGGTGGCGCTGGCACCGCTGGCGGTGGACGAAAGTCTGCGCGGTCAGGGCATCGCTAAGCAGCTGATTTATGAAGGGCTGGATACGCTGAATGAGTTTGGCTATAGCGCGGTTGTGGTGCTGGGCGATCCGGCGCTGTTTAACCGTTTCGGCTTTGAGCCTGCGGCACGCTATGGCCTGCACAGCCGCTGGCCCGGCAGCGAAGCGGCTTTTCAGGTTTATCGGCTGGCGGATAATGCTTTCGAGGGTGCCGAAGGGCGCATCGACTTCGCGGAGCCGTTTAACCGTCAGCCTTAACCGGCTCACCCAGCCAGCTTTCCAGACTGACCGGCTGGCTCGCCACTAACCGCAACTTCTGCTGGCGCGTCAGTTGTTTAACCCGGTACTCCAGTCTGGAGGCGCTGGCACGATCGCCCGCCTCACAGTGAAAGACCAGATCCAGCGGGCCTTTGCCGCGTAGCGCGCGGGCACCGCGCCCACGCTGATGCTGATCCACCCGGCGCGGAACGTCGGTGGTGATACCGGTGTAAAGGCTCCCTTTCGCCGTGCGGACGATGTAGAGTTGCCAGCGCTGACTCATCGCAATCGATTCCAGAAAAACAGTGCCGGGCAGTGTAGCGCGCTTCGCCGCCTGCCGCTATCCGGTACGCAGCCAGGAGATCACCTTGTCCGACCATGCCCATCTTGTCCGCTATCTCAGAAAGCAGCACGTCCTTTCTCTCTGCTGTACCGCCGATGATGAGCTGTGGTGCGCCAACTGCTATTACGTTTTCGATGAAACACGCATGGCGTTCTGGATCATGACCGAATCGGATACCCGCCACGGGCTGCTGGTGATGAAAAACCCGCAGGTGGCTGGCACGGTTAACGGCCAGCCCAGAAGCGTGCTACTGATCAAAGGGGTGCAGTATCGCGGCCAGATCGTGCAGTTAGAGGGCGAAGCGGAAAGCGCGGCACGCAGCGCCTATCAGCGACGATTCCCGATTGCACGCAAAGTGTCAGCCCCGTTGTGGGAGATCCAGCTGGATGAGGTGAAGATGACGGATAACGCGTTGGGCTTCGGCAAGAAGATTGCCTGGGTGCGGCAAGGATAAGCGCCCCTCTCCGGCCGGAGAAGGGCACAACAGCTTAAATCGCTTCGAGGATCCGCAGGGATTCGCGATTAAATGCGGGCAGATCGTCTGGCGTCCGGCTGGTCACCAGCTTATCGTCATCCACCACGACTTCTTTATCGTGGAAGTCAGCACCGGCATTGATCAGATCAATAGCAATTGCTTTGACACTGGTCATCTTGCGGCCGCGCACGCCATTGGCGCTGATCAGCAGCTGTGGGCCGTGGCAGATCGCAAAGATCGGTTTGCCGCTGGCAACAAATTCTTTGGTAAAGGCGACAAAGCGATCGTCGCCGCGCAGCGCGTCGGGCGAATGACCGCCTGGCAGCAGCAGTGCGTCAAACTCGGCCGGGCTGACCTCATCAATACCGCGATCGATGGTCACTTCCGCTTCGCCCTGTTTACCTTTGACGACGTTACCCGCTTGCTTCTCGATGGTGATCACCTCAAAGCCAGCGCCTTTGTAACTTTCGGCCGGTGAGGTAAATTCTGAGTCTTCAAATTCATCGGTAATTAACACCGCAACTTTCTTGCTCATCTTTTCCTCCTTAAACGGTGGAGCGCAGGATGCGCTTTCCTCAATAACCTGTTAAGCCTGGCCGCTCACCGCCAGAACGCAAGCCGAGCCGTGTAGATCAGCTATCTTTTAACCTGTGAGCAGTGAAATAAGGATGAATCTGAGATGAATCGCGTATTACTGACTGGTGCCACCGGATTAGTCGGATCGCATCTGCTGCGCTTACTGATTGACGACCCGCGGGTGGATGAAATCATTGCGCCGACCCGACGGGCGCTGCCCGCGATGCGCAAGGTGATCAATCCGGTTGAAGCCGATCTCACCGACGTGCTTGGCCCGTTGCAGACCTCGTTGGACACGGTGTTTTGCTGTCTGGGAACGACGCGCAAACAGGCGGGCAGCAAGCAGGCCTTTATCCATGTCGATTACACGTTGGTGGTCGACAGCGGCCTGAGCGGTTTACGGCTGGGGGCAAAGCAGATGCTGGTGGTCAGCGCACACGGTGCGAACCGACACTCACCGTTTTTCTACAATCGGGTTAAAGGCGAAATGGAGAATGCGCTGCGGCATCAGGGCTGGCCGCGCCTGACGCTGGTGCGGCCTTCGTTGTTACTGGGGGATCGGGCGCAGACGCGCCCCGGAGAGAGTCTGATGGCGCCGCTGTTCAGGCTGCTGCCAGGCAACTGGCGTTCCGTGACCGCGCGCGACGTGGCGCGCTGCCTGCATCAGCAGGCCTTTACGCCGGGCGGCGACAGCGTCACCGTTATCGAGTCGGGTGATATTCCCCGGCACTCAGCGTAACTGCCAGATGCGCTGATTGCGGCTGCCGCGCCAGGGCAGAGTGAGATCTTTTTCTGCTTCAACGAAGCGGCCATCAATCAGCACGTCGAGATAATCCAGCACCTCGCGCTGCGCCGCATTGAGCTCCTGCATCCGGTAACCGGTCCAGAGCCAGATATCTTTGCCGTCGCACATCTGCCGTACCCGTTTCACCAGCCGGCGAATGTGCGGCACGTTATGCGGATGCAGCGGATCGCCGCCGCTCAGCGACAGTCCCTGACGCGGGATGCGGGTATCCTGCAAATCGGCCAGCAGCTGCTCTTCCATCGCCACGGTGAACGGCACGCCAGAGTCGAGCCGCCAGGTGCTCTGGTTGTAGCAGCCGCGACACTGATGCTCGCAGCCGGCGACAAACAGGGTACAGCGCGTGCCCGGCCCGTTAACGATATCCACATCGTAATAGCGATGGATATGCATCATCCCAGCGGACCCTCAAGATGTTTCACCCGGCGCTGCACTTCCTGCTGCTTACCGGCGTTAAACGGTCGTGCATCCGGGCTGCCGAGATAGCCACAGACTCGCCGGGTCACCGAGACGCGCGCCGGATCGTGATTGCCGCACTGCGGGCAGGTAAAGCCGCGGCTGGTGCAGGTAAATTCGCCGTTGAAACCGCACTCGTAGCACTCATCAATCGGGGTATTGGTGCCGTAATAAGGCACGCGGTCATAGCTGTAATCCCAGACATCTTCCAGCGCTTTGAGGTTGTGCTGAATGTTGGGGTACTCGCCGTAACAGATGAAACCGCCATTCGCCAGCGGCGGATAGGGCGCTTCAAAGTCAATTTTGTCGTATGGATTCACCTTCTTCTCAACGTCGAGATGGAAGCTGTTGGTGTAGTAGCCTTTGTCGGTGACGCCGGGCACCACGCCAAACTCCGCCGCATCCAGCCGGCAGAAGCGATCGCACAGGTTTTCACTCGGGGTACTGTAGAGGCTGAAGCCGTAGCCGGTCTCCTCTTTCCAGCGGTCGGTGGCGGCGCGCAGATGGGCGATAATCTCCACGCCTTTGGCGCGCAGGGCCGCGTCATCGTAGGGATGACGCTCGCCGCCGCTCAGTGCATTCAGGGTTTCATGCAGGCCGATATAGCCCAGCGACAGCGACGCCCGCCCGTTGCGGAAGATCGGTCCGACCTCATCATCGGCGTTCAGCCGAACGCCGCAGGCCCCTTCCATATAGAGGATCGGCGCTACCCGCGCTTTCGTCTTCTCCAGCCGCGCCACGCGGGTCATCAGGGCCCGCTTCGCCAGTAGCAGACGTTCATCCAGCAGGGCCCAGAAGCGTGCGTCGTCACCCGCCGCCTCCAGCGCAATACGCGGCAGGTTGAGGCTGATTACGCCGATGTTGTTGCGGCCCTCGTGGATCTGCTCGCCATTCTCTTCATAGACGCCAAGGAAGCTGCGACAGCCCATTGGGGTCTTAAACGATCCGGTGACCTTGACCACCTGATCGTAATTGAGGATGTCGGGATACATACGCTTACTGGCGCATTCCAGCGCCAGCTGCTTGATGTCGTAGTTAACATCGCCGGCGCGTCGGTTGACCCCTTCACGAATGCTGAACACCAGTTTCGGGAATACCGCGGTTTTACGGTTCTTGCCCAGGCCGGCCAGCCGGTTGCGCAGAATCGACTGCTGGATCAGTCGGGCCGCCCAGTCGGTGCCCAGCCCGAAGCCAAAGGTGACAAACGGCGTCTGACCGTTGGCGGTGTGCAGAGTATTGACCTCATACTCCAGCGACTGAAAGGCGTCGTAGCACTCTTTTTCGGTGCGCTGCTGCGCATACTGCTCCGCCTGCGGGATCTGCCACTCCACGGCGATGGCGTGATGGCGCTGATAACTCAGCTCAACAAAAGGTGCCAGCACCTCATCAATCCGGTTGATGGTGGTGCCGCCATAAATATGGCTGGCGACCTGGGCGATGATCTGCGCAGTCACGGCGGTCGCAGTGGCGATCGACTTAGGTGGTTCAATCTCAGCATTGCCCATTTTAAAGCCGTTGGTCAGCATCCCTTTCAGATCGATCAACATGCAGTTAAACATCGGGAAGAAGGGCGAGTAGTCGAGATCGTGGTAGTGGATCTCGCCGCGCTCATGGGCCAGCACCACGTCACGAGGCAGGATCTGCTGCTGCGCATAGTGCTTCGCCACGATCCCGGCTAGCAGATCGCGCTGGGTCGGGATCACTTTGCTGTCTTTATTGGCATTTTCATTCAGCAGGGCGGCGTTGGTCTGATCGACCAGCCCGCGAATGGCGTGATGTAACTGGCTCTGGCGATCGCGCGCAACGTCGCGATCGTGGCGATATTCGATATAGGTCCGGGCCAGCTGGGGATAAGGACCGGCCATCAGCGTCTCTTCAACGGCGCACTGGATCTCGCGGATATCCACTTCCTGGCGATCGGTCAGTTGCGCACTGACGCGTTGCGCCACCTGCTCGCACCAGGCCGCATCATCCACTGCTGCCGCGCGTGCAGCAGCAGCCACGGCCTGCTGAATCCGTTGTGCATCAAAGCCTGTGCGGCATCCGTCACGCTTAATTACTACCGTCGCCATTATCCCTCCAGAGACTATATATGGGTATTTGCAGGATTCTAGTCCCAGCATGTAGTGATTGTTGTGAATTAATCGATCGGATTTTGACCTGCAACAAGGAAGGACGAGAACGGCAGAAAAAAGCGTCGGATGTTAACTATTTCCGCCTTTAGTTCAAATTTCTTAATGGATTAACTTGCTTAACAGCGCGAAACAACTTTAATCAGGGTTTGCCCGTGATAAGCCATTGACTCTACAAGGATGCCCGCCAATGTGGTTACCCCGTTCTCTGATTGCTGGTTGTGGGGCGCTCAGCTGCCTGATGAATCTGGCGCTGGTCCCGGCCGCCCAGGCTGAAAAGCTGCCCCTGATGCCCTGGCCGCAGCGGGTTGAGCAGCCCGCCAGCGGCGGATCGCTGACCCTGACGCCGCAGCTAACCCTGCAGATTACCGGCGATCATCTGGCCGGTGCCGAGGCGCGCTGGCTGGAGCGCATCGGCAATCAGACCGGCTGGCCGCTGCTGCCCGCCAGCCAGCCGGTGGCAAAACCGACCATCCGCATTGTGATCGCTGACGCCGTTGATCCGCTGCCGCAGCCCGACAGTGACGAGCGCTATCATCTGCAGATTGATGGCAACGGCGTGCTGCTCACCGCCCCCAGTCGGTTTGGTGCGATGCGCGGCATGGAAACGCTGTTACAGCTGATTCAGAACGGCGACCGGGGCGTCACGCTTCCTTACGTCACCATTGATGACCAGCCGCGGTTTCCGTGGCGCGGCATACTGATCGACAGCGCGCGCCACTTTATGCCGATGGAGACCCTGAAACGGCAAATTGATGGCATCGCTGCCGCCCGGATGAACGTTTTTCACTGGCACCTGACCGATGATCAGGGCTGGCGTTTTGCCTCCAGCCGCTATCCGCAGCTGCAGCAGAAAGCCAGCGACGGCCGCTATTACACCCAGCAGCAGATGCGCGACATCGTGCAGTACGCGACCGATCGCGGCGTGCGGGTGGTGCCGGAGCTGGATCTGCCAGGCCACGCCTCGGCGCTGGCGGTGGCCATGCCGGAACTGATCAGCGCGCCGGGCCCTTATCAGATGGAGCGTGGCTGGGGCGTGTTTAAACCCTTACTCGATCCCAGCAATGAGCAGGTTTATCAGGTGATCGACGATCTGGTGGGCGAACTGGCGGCGATCTTCCCCGATCCCTGGCTGCATATCGGCGGCGATGAGGTCGATCCGACCCAGTGGAATCAATCGCCGCACATTCAGCAATTTATGCGCGATCGCGGCCTGAAAGATGCCCATGCGCTACAGGCTTATTTTAATCAGCGGCTGGAGAAGATTCTGGAGAAGCATCAGCGTCAGATGATGGGCTGGGATGAGATCGCCCATCCCGATCTGCCGCGCAGCATTCTGATCCAGTCGTGGCAGGGCCAGGATGCATTGAGCGAGGTCGCCAAAGAGAACATGCGCGGCATCCTCTCGACCGGCTTCTATCTCGATCAGCCGCAGCCCGCCAGTTATCACTACCGCAACGAGGTTTTTCCGCAGGCGCTGAACGGTGAGGATCAGCTGCAGCCGGGCGAACAGGCGCAAAGCTGGGCGTTTACTCTGCCGCGCCTGAAAGGCAGTCCGGTGCAGGGCAGTTTTACGCTGATCGAGGGGCAACAGGGCTGGCGCGGCTTTATCGACTTTGCGGGCAAAGCCCGGCGGATGGTCAGCCAGATCGACTGGTTATCAACGCAACAGGTGCGTTTTCACGTCGACAGCTGGATGGGGCCATTGCAGCCGGTGGTGACGTTGCAACCGCAGATGCTCAGCGGCTATTTCCTGGTGGGAAACGTGCGCTATCCGGTCACCGGCAAATCGTTGCCGCAGGTGCCGGCCGGGATGGTGCCGGTGCTGCCGACACCGCAGCAGATGCAGCAAAATCTGCTGGGCGGTGAGGCGGCGCTGTGGGCTGAAAACATCAACAGCCAGATTATTGATACCAAACTCTGGCCGCGCGCCTTTGTGGTCGCCGAGCGATTATGGTCCGCTCAGAACGTCACCGATAGCGAGGAGATGTATCAGCGGCTGGCGGTAATGGATCGCTGGAGCAGCATCTCTGTTGGCACGCAGCAACATGCCCAGGCGGAGCGTCAGATGATGCGACTGGCGAACCGCAGCGATATCACTCCGCTGCAGGTGCTGGCCGAGGTGCTGGAACCGGCGCAGTATTACACCCGTCAGCATCTGAAGTTTCAGGCCGGTCATTATGATTATCATGAACCGTTAAACCGGCTGGCCGATGTGCTGCCTGCCGAAAGTGAGCCGGTGCGTCAGCTGGCGCAACAGGTCGCTGCGCTGATCGCCAATCGCAGTGACCCGGACGCGGCAGCGGCCCTTCGCCATCAGCTGCAGCGCTGGCAGGCTAACAGCGCGCAGGTGATGCCGGTGCTCAGGGCCAGCTATCTGCTGCAGCCGCTGGTACACAGCGCGCAACAGGTGGATGCACTGAGCCGGATGGGGATCGAACTGGTTAATGCTTATGCCCGTAATCAGGCGTTTGGGGCCAGCGAAGTGGCACAGATGCACGCCACGCTGGACGCGGCGGCTGAGGTGCAGGATGAGACGGTAATTGCGCTGGTCAGGCCGCTGGAGACGCTACTGCGCGCCTTTAAATAGCCCCATGCGGCCAGACCCGGCCGCACATTTTCAGGATGCCGGACCGCTGACCGAATGGCGACGCACCAGCGTCGGACTGAACATATGGGTCACTTCCGGCAGCGGCTGGTCGTTAGCCAGCGCCAGCGCCAGCTCAGCGGCCTGTTGCGCCATGGTGATAATCGGATAACGCACGGTGGTGAGACGCGGGCGCACGTAACGGGAGACCAGCACGTCGTCGAAGCCAATCAGCGACATCTCTTCCGGTACGCGAACACCGTTATCGCTGAGCACCGCCAGCGCACCGGCGGCCATCGAATCGTTGTAACAGGCGACCGCGGTGAAGTTTTTGCCGCGTCCCAGCAGTTCAGTCATCGCCGTTTCGCCGCCCACTTCATCCGGTTCGCCCCAGGTGACCAGCCGATCGCTGCACGGCAGACCGTGCTCTTTCAGCGCATCGTAGTAGCCCTGCAACCGATCTTCGGCATCGGAGATGGTGTGGGTTGAACAGATGAAGGCGATATTCTGATGACCCTGCTGGATCAGGTGACGGGTCGCCAGCCATGCGCCGTAGCGATCGTCGAGTGCGATACAGCGCTTTTCGAAGCCTTTAATCAGCCGGTTAAGCAGCACCATGCCCGGCACCTGCTTCATTAACTGCTCCAGTTCAGCATCCGGGATTTTCTTGGCGTGCACCACCAGCGCCGCGCAGCGGTGACGCATCAGCTGCTCGATCGCCTGCCGCTCTTTTTGCTCATTGTGGTAACCGTTACCAATCAGCAAAAAGTTGCCGGTTTTACCTGCCACTTCATCGACCGCTTTGACCATCGCGCCAAAAAACGGGTCAGACACGTCACCGACAATCAGCCCGAGCGTTTCGGTCGATTGTTGCGCCAGTGCGCGCGCATTGGCGTTTGGGTGATACTGAAGTTGCTCCATCGCCTGGCCAACCGCCTGGCGTGAGCTGTCGCTGGCCTTGGGAGAATTATTGATTACACGGGAGACTGTGGCGACAGAAACGCCAGCCAGTCGGGCAACATCCTTTATGGTAGCCATGCGTTTACCTGCTTCCGGGGAAAACGTTTACACATCGCATCAGTGTTACGGAAAAGGGCCGCCACATCAAGCCAGCAGAATGTCAGCGACGTCGCAAAAGGCGGCAAAATCAGGCTCTCCGCCACGTCTTCTGTCAGGACCGCACGGCATGGTATGCTGATTATTCCTCACTCTCTGCCGTGAAAAACAACGATGAAAACCAAAGTGCCACATCTGGCGCACTGGGGCGCCTTCACCGCCGTCACTGAAAACGATCGCCTGATCGGGTGCGAACCCTTTTTTGCCGATGCCGATCCCTCGCCGATGATCAACACCATTCCTGAACTGGTCTACTCCGATAAACGCATTCGCCAGCCGATGGTGCGTCGCTCGTGGCTGAAGTCCCGAGAGAACAGCGATCGCACGCTGCGCGGCCGGGAAGATTTTGTTGCCGTTGACTGGGAAACCGCGCTCGATCTGGTGGCGGAAGAGAACCGCCGCATCCGCGAACGTTACGGTGCCTCGGGCATTTTCAACGGCTCGTACGGCTGGTCATCCGCCGGACGAGTGAACCACGCCCGCACCCTGATTCGCCGCTTCTATTTTCAGGGCGGCGGCGGCGTCGATCAGCAGGGCAACTACAGCTGGGGCGCAGCGCAATTTTTCCTGCCCTATGTGATTGGCACCTATATGCCACTGACCGGTCGCGTTACCGACTGGCCGGAAGTGGTGGAACACGCGGAAATTTTTGTCGCCTTTGGCGGACTGGCGCTGAAGAACGCCCAGGTCGCCTCGGGTGGTGCCGGGCAGCACAGCCTGAAACCGGCGCTGGAGCAGCTGGCAGCTAAAGGCACGCCGGTGATCAATATCAGCCCGATGCGCGACGACTGCCCGGCGTTCGTTAACGCCGAGTGGATACCGATTCGCCCGAATACTGACGTGGCGCTGATGCTGGCGCTGGGCTATGAGATCACCCAGCGCGGCGCGGTGGACGAGGCCTTTCTCGCCAGCCACTGCACCGGCTGGCCGCAGCTGCGCGCTTATCTGCTGGGCGAAACCGACGGCGTGGCGAAAACCGCCGGCTGGGCCAGCCGCATCACCGGCATCCCGGCTGACCGCATCGTGCAACTGGCGCAGCAGCTGATCGGCAAACGCAGCTTTATCACCTGTTCCTATTCGGTTCAGCGCGCCCATCGCGGCGAGCAGCCTTACTGGATGATGATCGCGCTGTCATCGATGCTGGGTCAGCCCGGTCTGCCGGGCGCGGGCTTCTCTTTTGGTCACGGGTCGATGAACAGCGTCGGCAATCCGCGCCAGGAGGGACCGGCACCGATGATGAGTACCGGTCCTAATCCATCGGGCCTGTCGATTCCGGTGGCGCGTATCAGCGATATGCTGCTCAATCCTGGTCAGCCCTACAGCTTCCAGGGCGAGACGCTGCACTATCCTGACATTCATATGGTGCACTGGGCGGGCGGCAATCCGTTCCATCATCATCAGCAGCTCAACCGGCTGGTGGCGGGCTGGCAGCGGCCTGACACCGTGGTGGTGCAGGATATTGTCTGGACGCCGGCGGCGCAGATGGCCGATATCGTGCTGCCCGCCACCACTACGCTGGAGCGCAACGACATTGGCGGATCGTCACGCGATCGCTTTGTACTGGCGATGCATCAGGCGATCAAACCGCAGCATCAGGCGCGCAATGATTTCGATATCTTTGCCGATCTGGCGGAGCGGCTTGGCTACCGCGACACCTTCACCGAAGGGCGCAACGAGATGCAGTGGATTGCGCATCTCTACCAGCAGTGTGCCGTGGCGCACCAGCGCAAAGGCATCGACTTCCCGGAGTTTGAGGCGTTCTGGCAGCGCGGCTTTGTGGAGATCCCGCAGGGCGGCAAACCTTACGTCTTTATGGATGCGTTCCGCGCCGATCCGCAGGCCAACCCGATCAACACCGCCAGCGGCAAAATCGAGCTGTTCAGCCAGACGATTGCCGACTACCAGCTTGATGATTTTGCCGGTCATCCGGAGTGGCGCGAACCGCAGGAGTGGCTGGGTGCGCCGATCGGCCGCGACTATCCGCTGCACATGATCTCGATCCAGCCCTCGGACCGGCTGCACAGCCAGCTCGATGCTACCGAAACGGTGCAGGGCAATAAAACCGCCGGTCATGAGACGCTCTATATGCATCCGCTGGATGCGGCAGCGCGCGGTATCGTGGACGGTGACGAGATTGAGGTCAGTAACGCACGCGGCGTGATACTGGCGGGCGTGCGCCTGACCGATGGACTGACGCAGGGCGTGGTGATTATCGCCACCGGCGCCTGGTTTGATCCCGGCTTTGGTCAGGCGTGGCAGCCCTGGGATCGCGCGGGCAACCCCAACGTGCTGACGCTGGATATTGGCACTTCGTCACTGACTCAGGGACCTAACGCCATGAGTTGCCTGGTGGAAATCAAAAAACATCAGGATTGCAAAATAGCGTAAGGATATCATGGCTGGTTACACTTTGCCGGTAACTGTTGCGTTTGCGCGATAGCAGCCGATTAAGCCCGCTTGCTACAGTCAGGGTCCCAGAGGTATTGATGGGTGAACATCAATAGATTTTCTTGATTACACCAACCTGCGCAGATGCGCAGGTTTTTTTTGCCCGCCATTCAGCGGCCGATAACGAACTGATACACAGTTTTCCTGTTAACCGGTCAGCGCTTTCTTTATAACTGCTCAATTAAGCCCTCTTTTATCTCTTTAGCGCAGCGGATTGCCATGCCCCGGATTAAAAAACTACTGGGAAAAGACCAGATCAAAGCCCCGTTTAACCCTTTTCGCTTCCGTCTTATCTGCCTTGGTGTGCTGGCCTGCATGGTGGTGCTGCTGGCGCGCGTTGCGGATCTGCAGTTTCTTAACCAGCCGATGCTGGAACACGAAGCCGATCAGCGTTCGCTGCGTACCGTCACGCTGCCCACCAGCCGCGGCACCTTGCTGGATCGTAACGGCGAAGCGCTGGCGCTCAGCGTACCGTCGCGCGATGTGATCGCCGATCCGCTCCGGGTGCTGGAGAGCAACCCCGACTTTACCAGTGCTAAATGGGCCTATCTCGCCGCCGCGCTGAATACCCGTCCGGAGCAACTCGCTGCGCAGATCACCGCCAATCCGAAACGTCGCTTTCTCTATCTGGGACGTAAAATCGAACTGGGTATCGCCAAAGATATTAAAGAGCTGAAGCTGAAAGGCATCAGTGAGGTCTACGACGACAGCCGTTTCTACCCGATGAGTGAGGCCTCTGCGCCGCTGATTGGTATCGTCGGCGCGGATAACGTCGGCCTTAACGGGCTGGAGAAGGGCTTTGACAAGGTGTTGCAGGGCGAGCCGGGCAAAGAGGTTTATCGCCAGGACGCTGCGGGCAACATCATCGCGATGATTAACTATCAGCCGCCGACGCAGCCGCCGACGGTGCAGCTCAGCATCGACAAATTCGATCAATACACGCTCTACAGCAAACTGCGCGATGGCGTGCTGCTGAACAAGGCGGACTCGGGCGCGGCGGTGCTGGTGAAGATTGATACCGGCGAAATTCTGGCGATGGCTTCCTATCCGTCGTTCAACCCCAACAACTATGAAGGGGCCACCCCCGCGCAGATGCGTAACTCTGCCATCAATGACAGCTACGAACCGGGCTCGACTGTTAAGCCGTTAGTGGTGATGGAAGCGCTGGAGCGCCACCTGGTGCGTCCGGACTCGGTGATCGACACCACGCCTTACAGCGTTAACGGTCACCTGATCCGCGACGTGGGACACTGGCCGCGCCTGACGATGACCGGCATTCTGCAAAAATCGAGCGACATCGGAGTATCACACCTCGCGCTGGCGATGCCCGCCGAAGCGCTGGTAAACACCTATCATGCGTTCGGCCTGGGCAAACCCACCGGCCTGGGGCTGACCGGCGAAAGCGTCGGTTATTTCCCGCTGCACCGCACCCGCTGGGCCGATATCGAGCGCGCCACCTTCTCCTTTGGCTATGGTCTGCGCGTCACGCCGCTGCAGATTGCCCGCGAATACGCCACGCTCGGCTCTTACGGCATCTACCGTCCGCTGTCGATTACCCGGGTCACGCCACCGGTGATGGGACGGCAGGTGGCGAATCCGGAAACGGTGAAAGAGGTGGTACACATGCTGGAGAGTGACGTGTTGCCGGGCGGGACCGGGTTGAAAGCCGCGGTGCCGGGCTATCGTCTGGCGACCAAAACCGGTACCGCCGAAAAGATGGGTAACAGCGGCAAATATGATGGCGGCTACGTCAACTATACGGCCGGCATCGCGCCCGCCAGTCATCCGGAAGTGGCGCTGGTGGTGATGATTAACCATCCGACCGCCGGCGATCACTTCGGTGGCTCGGTGGCCGCGCCGGTATTTGGCAACATCATGGGACCGGTGCTGAAGCACATGAACATTGCGCCGGATGCGATTTACAGCGCGGTTGCCGCTAATAAGTAAGATAAATCCGAATGAAATCAGAGTGTAAGGAAGCTGTGAGAATTATTCACACCTCGTTGCACTTCCCCGAATTCGGTTGCGTTTTCCTTCTGTTGCTGCGGCACGAAACAGTGCGAGGATAGAGGTCCCAGAGGTATTGATGGGTGTGAAAACAACACCGCTTCGGCAGTGATTACCCTGTTATTGCACCAACCCACGCAGATGCGTGGGTTTTTTTTTGCCTGTACCGGGCAGGGCGCACCGCCCGCATTTTTCCCGCCAGCGCGTGCCGTCAACATCATCATTGTTCTTAACGAAACCCTTACCCTTTGCCGATAGAAAGGCGCGTAACATTTCACCGATAATGCCCGCCGTGAGGCCCCGGCGGGCGGTTTTCATGCTGGCAGATTTGCCGCCGCGCCATCAGCCACTGCCGGTAACTCACTTCATATTCCGCACCCTCCGGGATGGTCTTTTTCTGTTTATCTGAAGAGTTCGATGATGACTCACCACTTACGCTCTGGGCGTTCCGGCTGGCTGAAATGGCTGCTTTTATTGATTGTGGCGGCGATTATCGCTGGCGTGGCCTGGCGTCTGTTGCCGATGGGTAAAGCACCGGGCGGAGCGATGCCACCAGGCGGGGCGATGATGCCACCGGGTGGTCGCGGTGCGCCCGGCAGGATGGGCGGCGGCGCGACGCTGGTACACAGCGGCGTGGCGACCCGCGCCGATGTGCCGGTCTGGCTGAATGCGCTGGGCACGGTGATCCCCAACGCCAGCGTAACGGTCACCAGCCGGGTCGATGGTCAACTGCAGCAGGTCTTCTTCACTGAAGGCCAGCAGGTCAGCGCCGGTCAGCTGCTGGCGCAGATCGATCCGCGCAGCTACCAGGCGACGCTGAATCAGGTTCAGGGCGAACTCAACCAGAACCAGGCGCTGCTGAAAAGCGCCGAACTGACGCTGGCACGCTACCGCAAGCTGGCGGCGCAGGATTCGCTGTCGCGTCAGGATCTGGATAGCCAGATCGCCACGGTAGGGCAGTATCGCGGCGCAGTGGCCGCCGATCAGGCGCAGATCGCCAGCGCCAGGCTGAGCATCGAATATGCGCGCATTACCGCGCCGATCAGCGGTCGGGTTGGCCTGCGTCAGGTCGATCCCGGCAACATGGTGCAGGCCTCCAGCAGCACTGGCCTGGTAACCATCACCCAGATGCAGCCCGCCGCGGTCACCTTCAGCGTGCCGCAGAGCGAAATCCCGACGCTGGTGAGCGCCCTGCATCAGGGCCAGAGCCTGCCCGCCACCCTGTTTGATCAGGATAACCAGCAGGTTCTTGGCAGCGGCGAGGTGAAATACATCAGCAACCAGATCGATACCGCCACCGGCAGCGTCGAACTGAAAGCGATTTTCGCCAACCAGGATGAGTCGCTGTTTGCCAACCAGTTCGTCAACCTGCGGCTGCAAACCCGGGTGCTGAAAGGGGTGACGGTGATCCCGGCCCAGGCGTTGCAGTTAAGCAGTGACGGCAGCTTTGTCTTTGTTATCAATCAGGACAACAGCGTCACGCGTAAACCGGTCACCACCGGTCCGGTGGTTGACGACGATCATCAGGCGGTCCTCAGCGGCGTCGCGCCGGGCGATCGGCTGGTCACCGAAGGCATCGATCGGCTAACCAACGGCAGCAAGGTCGCGCTGGCGGATGAGACGCCCGCACCGGCAAGCGCTGAGGCCAAATGAATCCGTCACGGCTGTTTATTCTGCGTCCGGTCGCCACCATCCTGCTGATGGTCGGCGTGCTGATTGCCGGCATTTTTGCCTATAAATTTCTCTCAACCTCGGCGCTGCCGCAGGTTGATTATCCGACCATTCAGGTCACCACGCTCTATCCCGGCGCCAGCCCGGATGTGATGGCGTCGTCAGTGACCGCGCCGCTGGAGCGGCAGCTGGGCCAGATGGCCGGGCTGAGTCAGATGACCTCCGCCAGCGCCAGCGGCTCGTCGGTGATTACGCTGAAATTCAGCCTCGAACTGTCGCTGGACGTCGCCGAGCAGGAGGTGCAGGCCGCGATCAACGCCGCAGACAGCCTGCTGCCTGACGATCTGCCCAATCCGCCGACCTATAAAAAGGTCAATCCGGCGGACAGCGCGGTGATTACGCTGGCGGCCACTTCCGATACGCTGCCGCTGACCCAGGTGCAGGATCTGGTGAATACCCGGGTGGCGCTCAAGCTGTCGCAGATTTCCGGCGTCGGGATGGTGACGCTGGCGGGCGGACATCAGCCGGCGATTCGGGTACAGATCAACCCTAAGGCGCTTGCTGCCCATAATCTGACGCTGGAAGCGGTCAATACGCTGATTGGCAACAGCAACGTCAACGGCTCTAAAGGCGGCTTTGACGGCAAATATCATTCGGTGACCATCGATGCCAACGATCAGCTGCGCACCGCCGCGGAGTACGGCAACCTGATCCTCAGCTATGAGAAGGGCGCGGCGCTGCGACTCAGGGATATCGCCCACATTGAGCAGGGCCCGGAAAACAGTTTCCAGTCGGCGTGGGCCAACAACCAGCCGGCGATTGTGATCAACGTGCAGCGCCAGCCCGGCGCCAACGTGATTCAGGTAGTGGACAACATCAAAGCGCAGCTGCCGGTGCTGCAGGCGGCGCTGCCGGATGGCGTGAAGATGACCATCCTCTCCGATCGCACCCAGACTATTCGCGCCTCGATCAGTGACGTGCAGTTTGAACTGATGCTGTCGATTGCGCTGGTGGTGATGGTGACCTTCCTGTTCCTGCGTAACGTGGCGGCGACGCTGATCCCCAGCGTGGCGGTGCCGCTGTCGCTGATTGGCACCTTTGGCGTGATGTATCTGGCGGGCTTCAGCCTCAATAACCTGTCGCTGATGGCGCTGACCATCGCCACCGGTTTTGTCATCGACGACGCGATTGTGGTGGTCGAGAACATCTCCCGGCGGCTGGAGCAGGGCGAAACCCCGCTGGAAGCGGCGCTGAAAGGATCACAGCAGATTGGTTTTACCATCATCTCGCTGACTTTTTCACTGATTGCGGTGCTGATCCCGCTGCTGTTCATGGGCGACGTGGTGGGGCGGCTGTTCCGTGAGTTTGCTATCACCCTGGCGGTAGCGATTCTGGTATCGATGGTGGTGTCGCTGACCCTGACGCCGATGCTGTGCGCTTATCTGCTGCGTCACATTCCGCCAGAACGGCAATCCACCTTTGCCCGCAAAGGCGGCGCGCTGTTCGATCGCCTGATTGGCGGCTATGACCGGCTGCTGACGGTGGTGCTGAACCACCAGAAACTGACGCTGCTGGTGGCGCTGGCGACGGTAGCCCTGACCGCGCTGCTCTATCTGGTGGTGCCGAAGGGCTTCTTCCCGACTCAGGATACCGGCCTGATTCAGGGTGTCACCGTCGCGTCGCAGGATGTTTCCTTCAGCACCATGGCGACCCGGCAGCAGGCGCTGTCGGCGCTGATCATGAAAAATCCGGCGGTAGAGAGCGTCTCCTCGACCATCGGCATTGACGGTACCAACAGCAGCCTCAACAGTGGCCGCCTGCAGATCAACCTCAAGCCGTTTGCCTCGCGTGACGTCAGGGCGGACGAAGTGATTAAGCAACTGCAGCAGGCCACCGCTGGCGTAACCGGCATTCAGCTCTATCTGCAACCGGCGCAGGATCTGACCGTTAACGACCAGGTCTCACCGAGCCAGTATCAGTTCACCCTTGACGACGCCGACAGCGAGAACCTGGTAAAATGGTCGCCTGCGCTGGTAGCGGCCCTGCAGCAGCGGCCGGAGTTCAACGGCGTGGTGAGCAACCTGCAGGATCAGGGGCGCGTCGCCTACGTGGAGCTGAACCGCGACAAGGCCGCCCGCTACGGCATCACGGCGGCGGATGTGGATACCGCGCTCTACAACGCTTTCGGTCAGCGGCTGGTGTCGACCATCTTCACCCAGTCGAATCAGTATCGGGTGGTGCTGGAAGTGGCACCTGCCTGGCAGCAGGGACCGGCGTCGTTTGATGATCTCTGGCTGCAACCCTCTGACAGCACGGAGAGCAGCACCTCCACCTCCAGCAGCACGACAACCGCAACGACCAGCACCTCAACCAGCAGCAGCACGGCCAGCAGCGGGATGGTAAAACTGACCTCGATTGCCACCATCCACCTGCGCACCGGTTCACTGATGCACATGCGGCTGAACCAGTTTCCGGCAGTGATGATCTCCTTCAACCTCAATCCCGGCTATTCGCTGGAGCAGGGACAGCAGGCGATCGCGGCGGTGCAGCAGCAGCTTGCTCTGCCGCAGAGCATTACCCTGCGCTATCAGGGTGAAACCTCAGCGTTCCAGAGCGCCACCAGCAACACCCTGTGGCTGATTCTGGCGGCGCTGATCACCATGTATGTGGTGCTCGGCATTCTGTATGAAAGTTTTATTCACCCGGTCACTATCCTCTCGACGCTGCCGTCGGCGGCAGTCGGGGCGCTGCTGACGCTGCTGCTGGCGGGCACCGAGTTCAGCCTGATTGCGCTGATCGGCGTCATCCTGCTGATCGGCATCGTCAAGAAGAACGCCATTATGATGATCGACTTCGCGCTGGAGGCGGAGCATCAGCAGCACCTCAGCCCGCGTGAGGCGATCCACCAGGCCTGTCTGCTGCGCTTCCGGCCGATTCTGATGACCACTATGGCGGCGCTGCTCGGTGCGCTGCCGCTGATGCTGGCGTCCGGCTCCGGCGCAGAGTTGCGTCAGCCGCTGGGGCTGGTGATTGTAGGCGGGCTGATTGTCAGTCAGGTGCTGACGCTGTTCTCCACGCCGGTGATCTACCTGTGGTTTGATGGGCTGGCGCAGCGCGGTAATCGCTGGGTGAAACGCCGTCAGCAGCAGGCGCGGAGCGCACAATGAATCTGACCCGGCTGTTTATCTTTCGTCCGGTGGCGACGCTGCTGCTGACGCTGGCGATTCTGCTGCTCGGTATACTCGGCTATCGGCTGCTGCCGGTCGCGCCGCTGCCGCAGGTTGATTTCCCGACCATCATGGTCAGCGCCAGCCTGGCAGGCGCCAGCCCGGAAACCATGGCGGCGACCGTCGCCACGCCGCTGGAGCGTTCACTCGGGCAGATTGCCGGTATCACTGAGATGACCTCCAGCAGCTCGCAGGGCTCCAGCAGCATCATTCTGCAGTTTGAGCTGGACCGCGATATCAACGGCGCGGCGCGTGACGTGCAGGCGGCGATCAACGCGGCGCGCAGCCTGCTGCCGAGCGCGATGGCGTCGCTGCCCACCTACCGTAAAGCCAACCCGTCAGACGCGCCGATCGTGATGCTGGCGCTGACTTCCGCCACCCGCACGCCCGGCGAGCTCTACGATCTGGCCGAGAGCAAAATCGAACAGGCGATGGGACAGGTCAACGGCGTCGGCGAAGTCTCACTGATGGGCAGCGCCTTACCGGCGGTACGGATCGATCTGCAACCGCTGAAGCTGACCCATTACGGCATCTCGCTGGATACGGTGCGCAGCGCGGTGGCCAACAGCACCACCAATCTTCCCAAAGGGATCTTACAGGGCAGCGGGCAGTCATGGCTGGTCGACAGCAACGGCCAGCTGGAGAAGGCGGCCAGCTACCGCGATCTGATCGTCAGCTATCAGCAGGGCAAAGCGGTGCGGCTGCATGATGTCGCCACGGTCTATGACTCGGTGGAAGATCGCTATCAGGCCGGTTTTCTCAATGCCACGCCTTCGGTGATGATCGGCATCAAGCGCCAGGCGGGCGCCAATATGCTCGACACCATCGACGCCATTAAAGCGCAGCTACCGCAGCTGGAAAAAGATCTGCCAGCGGATACCCGGTTACAGATCGTGGTAGACCGCTCGCCTGGCGTGCGCGCCTCGCTGTATGACACCGAAGAGACGCTGCTGATCGCGGTACTGCTGGTGATCGCGGTGGTGTTTGTCTTCCTGCGTAATCTGCAGGCGGTGATCATTCCGGCGCTGGCACTGCCGGTGTCGCTGATCGGCACCTGCGCGGTGATGTATCTGCTCGGCTACAGCCTGGATAACCTGTCGCTGATGGCGCTGATTATCGCCACCGGCTTTGTGGTTGATGATGCGATTGTGGTGCTGGAGAACATTACCCGCCACATTGAGCGCGGGCTGAGTCCGCTGCGGGCGGCGCTGCGCGGGGCGCAGGAGGTCAGTTTCACCGTGCTGTCGATGACCGTGTCGCTGATCGCGGTGTTCATTCCGATCCTGCTGATGGGCAGCATCGTCGGGCGGCTGTTCCGCGAATTCGCGGTGACGCTCACCGTCTCGCTGCTGATTTCGCTGTTTGTCTCTCTCAGCCTGACGCCGATGCTCTGTGCGCGGCTGCTGAAACCGAAACCGCCGGTCAGCCAGCGGCCGCACCCGCTCTACCAGGCGATTGAGAACCTGCTGAATCGGCTGCTGGCGGCCTATTCGCGCGGGCTGGAGTGGGTGATGCGCCATCAGAAACTCACGCTGCTCAGCCTGCTGCTGACGGTGCTGCTCAACCTGTTTCTCTATTCGGTGGTGCAGAAGGGCTTCTTCCCGAATCAGGATACCGGGCTGCTGATGGGGGCGTTACGCGCTGACCAGAACATCTCATTCCAGGCGATGAAGCCGAAGATGCTGATGTTCACCAAAATCATCGAGTCCGATCCGGCGGTAGAGAGCGTGATGTCGTCGATGGGCAGTGGGATGTTCGGCGCACGCAACAGCGCCAACTTCTTTGTCCGGCTGAAAGATTTCGATCAGCGTGACGCCACCGCTACCGAAGTGGCCAACCGGCTGAGCCGCAAAACCAGCCAGATCCCCGGCGCGCAGATGTTCCTGATGGCGGCGCAGGATTTGCACATAGGCGGACGCAGCGCCAATGCCACCTACCAGTACAGCTTACAGGCTGACGATCTCGATCTGCTGCGCAGCTGGACGCCGAAAGTACAGGCGGCGCTGGCAGCGATCCCGCAGCTCAACAGCGTCGACTCCGATTCACAGACCGGTGGCCAGGAAGTTGAGCTGACCATCGATCGTGACCGCGCTACCCGGCTTGGGGTCAACGTGCAGATGCTGGATACCTTGCTGAATAACGCCTTCAGCCAGCGGCAGATCGCCACGCTTTATCACACCCTGAATCAGTATCACGTAGTGATGTCGCTACAGGATAGCGACACCGCCAATCCGTCGATGCTGCAACAGCTGTATGTGATTAACGACAGCGGCGATCGGGTTCCGCTGTCGGCCTTTACCCGCTTCAGCGGCGGCAACGCGCCGCTGGCCGTCACCCATCAGGGCCAGTCCGCCACCAGCACCGTGGCGTTTAACCTCAATGATGGCGTCTCGCTGGAGCAGGCGCAGGTCCTGATCAAGCAGGCGATGGCGAAGCTGGGCCTGCCCGCCACCATCCAGGCCGGTTTTGCCGGGACGGCGGCGGCCTTTTCTCAGCTCACTGCCACGATGCCGTGGCTGATTCTGGCGGCGCTGGCGGCGGTCTATATCGTGCTCGGCGTACTGTATGAGAGCTATATCCATCCGCTGACCATTCTGTCGACGCTGCCGTCGGCGGGCGTCGGTGCGCTGCTACTGCTGCTGCTGACCAACACCCAGCTGACGGTGATCGCGCTGATTGGCATCATCCTGCTGATCGGCATTGTGAAAAAGAACGCCATCATGATGATCGACTTCGCCATCAGCGCCGAAAGAGAGCAGGGCATGACGCCGCAACAGGCGATTACCCAGGCCTGCCTGATGCGCTTCCGGCCGATCATGATGACCACGCTGGCGGCCTTTTTTGGTGCGCTTCCATTGGCGCTGGGCAGCGGCGGCGATGCCGATCTGCGCAGTCCGCTCGGTATCGCCATCGCCGGTGGTCTGGCGCTCAGCCAGCTGCTGACCCTGTTCACCACCCCGGTTATTTATCTGTGGCTCGATCGTCTGAGCCGTGCCACTCAACGTCAATGGCGTCGACTGCGCCATGCGGAATCCTGATTGATGAAACCCGTTATCCCGCTTGTTCTGATGCTGCTGCTGAGCGGCTGTACTGTTGGTCCCGACTACCAGCGCCCCGCGATGGCGATGCCGGTTCACTATAAAGAGGCCAAAGGCTGGCAGCCCGCGACGCCACTGGATCAGCAGAACAAAGGCGAATGGTGGGCGGTCTATCACGACGCCACCCTGAGCGGGTTGCTTAGCCAGGTGAGCATCTCGAACCAGAACGTCGCGAATTATGCGGCGCAGTACCGTCAGGCGCAGGCGCTGGCGAGTGAGTCACGCGCCGCGCTGTTTCCGTCACTGGGCTATGACAGCAGCGTGACGCGCAGCGGCAGCCACGCCACCACCGGCAGCAGCCGCACCACCAGCAGCAGCCATCAGGCGGAACTCAGCGCCAGCTGGGAGCTGGATCTGTGGGGCAAACTGCGGCGGACGCTGGAAGAGAACCGCGCCAGCGCAGCGGCCAGCGCCGCAGAACTGGCTAATATCACCCTGAGCGCGCAGTCTGAACTGGCGCAGGACTATTTCCAGCTGCGCTTTATGGACCAGAAAATTGCGCTCTATCAGCAGAGCGTGGCGGCCTATCAGCGCTACCTGAAGGTGATCACTAACCAGTATCAGGCTGGCACCGCGTCACTCGCCACCCAGGCGCAGGCGCAGATGCAGCTGGAGAGTGCCAGCGCCTCGGCGCAGGATTACCAGTGGCAGCGCGCCCAGATGGAGCACGCCATCGCGCTGCTGGTCGGCAAAGCGCCCGCCGACTTCAGCCTGCCCGCCGCGCCGCTGAATGCCACGCTGCCCGCCATACCTGCCAGCCTGCCGGGGCAGCTGTTGCAGCGCCGTCCCGATATCGCCTATGCCGAACGTAACATGGCAGCGGCAAACGCTGCGGTGGGCGTGGCGGTGGCCGGTTACTATCCCGATCTCACTCTGAGCGCCAGCGGCGGCGTCAGTTCATCGGCGCTGCATTCGCTGTTCGCATTGCCGAACCGCGTCTGGTCGCTGGGGCCGGAGTTGAGCGGCACGCTGCTCGACTTTGGTGCCACCTCAGCGCAGGTCGATCAGGCACGCGCCAGCTGGGATGCCAGCGTTGCCAGCTATCGTCAGACGGTATTAGCCGCGTTGCAGGAGGTGGAAGATCAGCTGGTGGAACTCAATACCCTGCAGGGCGAGATAGCGGCCCAGCAGCGCGCAGCCGTGGCGGCGCAGACCTCGGCGCGGGTGACGCGCAATCAGTATCAGGCCGGGATGATCGACTACCTCGATGTAGCAACCACCGAAAACAGCAGCCTGAGCGAACAACAGAGTTTACTGACGCTGCAAAGCACCCAGTGGGTCAGCAGCGTGGCGCTGATTGCCGCGCTGGGCGGCGGCTGGCAGGCACCCTGAGCGTAGTGGATAATTCTGTTGTCGAACTGCGTCAAATCCTGCATCGTGAGGGGCTATTTTTCACGATGCTAAGGAGCGGGCATGGTATTCACACTATTGCGTCTGGTATTCCGCCTGTTATGGCGGGTCGAACTGCGCGGCGACGTCGCCGAACTGCATAAGCAGAAGGTACTGATCACGCCGAACCATATGTCGTTTCTCGACGGCATATTGCTGGCGCTATTTTTGCCGATTAAGCCGGTCTACGCGGTCTATTCGACCATCAGCGAAAGCTGGTTTATGCGGCTGGTTAAACCCTTTATCGACTATGTGCCGCTCGATCCCACCAAGCCGATGGCGCTGAAACAGCTGGTGCGGCTGATCGACAGCGGCCGTCCGGTGGTGATCTTCCCGGAGGGACGGATCACCGTCACCGGATCGCTGATGAAAATCTACAGCGGCGCCGGTTTCGTCGCGGCGCGATCTGGCGCGAACGTGGTGCCAATGCGGATAGAAGGGGCGGAGTTCACGCCGTTTGGCCGGCTGGCGGGCGTATTCAAACGCCGTCTGTTTCCGCGCATCACTCTCAGCATTCTGCCCGCGACCCGCATCCCGATGCCGGAAGCGAAACGCGCCCGCGATCGCCGACTGCTGGCGGGCGAACATCTGCATCATGTGATGATGGAAGCCCGCATGGCGGTGCGCCCGCGTGAAACTTTGTTTGATGCTTTTCTCGCGGCCCGTTCACGCTACGGTGCCTTTAAGCGCTGCATTGAAGATGTCAATTTCAAGCCCGACAGCTACAACGGCCTGCTGAAAAAATCGCTCGGCGTGGGCCGCATCCTCGAACGTTACAGCCAGCCGCGCGAAGTGGTCGGTCTGCTGCTGCCCAACACTACCGTCACGGCGGCGGCAATTCTCGGCGCATCACTGCGCGGACGGGTTCCGGCGATGCTGAACTACACCGCGGGCGTCAACGGTATGCGGGCGGCACTGACCGCGGCGCAGATCAAAACGGTCTTCACGTCGCGGCAGTTCCTCGACAAAGGCAACCTATGGCATCTGCCGCAGGGGCTCGATGATGTGCAGTGGATCTATCTGGAAGATCTGAAAGATACCGTTACCAGTAAGGACAAACTGTGGATCGTCGCCCATCTGCTGATGCCGCATCGCGCCCAGCTGCCGCAGCAGCCGGAAGATGCGGCAATGGTGCTGTTCACCTCGGGCTCGGAAGGCCATCCCAAAGGGGTGGTGCATTCGCATAAAAGCCTGCTGGCGAATGTCGAACAGATCCGCACCATCGCTGACTTCACCCCGCGTGACCGCTTTATGTCGGCGCTGCCGCTGTTCCACGCCTTTGGTCTGACCGTTGGCCTGTTTACGCCGCTGATGACCGGCGCGCAGGTGTTCCTCTATCCCAGCCCGCTGCACTACCGCATCGTGCCGGAGCTGGTCTACGACCGAAACTGCACCGTGCTGTTTGGCACCTCAACCTTCCTCGGTAACTACGCGCGCTTTGCCGCGCCCTATGATTTTGCCCGCCTGCGCTATGTGGTGGCCGGGGCTGAGAAGCTGCAGGAAAACACCCGCCAGATCTACATGGAAAAATATGGTATTCGCATCCTCGAAGGCTACGGCGTAACCGAATGCGCGCCGGTGGTGGCGATTAACGTGCCGATGGCGGCGAAGGCGCACACCGTGGGACGCATTCTGCCGGGGATGGATTCGCGACTGATGTCAGTGCCGGGCATTGAGCAGGGCGGACGGCTGCAGCTGCGCGGCCCGAACGTGATGAAAGGCTATCTGCGGGTCGAGAATCCCGGCGTGCTGGAAGTGCCGGTCGCCGATGATGGCGAAGGCAATCAGGAAGCGGGCTGGTATGACACGGGTGATATCGTCAGCTTTGATGACGGCGGTTTCTGCCAGATTCAGGGGCGCGCCAAACGCTTCGCGAAGATTGCCGGTGAGATGGTGTCGCTGGAGATCGTCGAGCAGATCGCCCTGAAAGCGTCGCCGGACAAACAGCATGCCGCCTCACTGCGGCCGGATGGTCAGCGCGGCGAAGCGCTGGTGCTGTTCACCACCGACGGCGAACTGGCGCGTGACGGCCTGCAGAAAGCCGCCCGTGAGCTGGGCGCGCCGGAGCTGGCGCTGCCGCGCGATATCCGGGTGATGAAACAGCTGCCGCAGCTCGGCAGCGGTAAACCGGATTATGTGATGCTGAAAAAGCTGGCTGAAGAGGAGCAGGCATGAACATCGAACGGGATGCGCCGCTGATGTCACGCGGCATGATTGCCGTGATTATCGCCCAGTTCTTTTCGGCCTTCGGCGATAACGCGCTACTGTTTGCTACGCTGGCGGTGCTGAAAAGCCAGTTCTATCCCGACTGGAGCCAGCCGGTGTTGCAGATGCTGTTTGTCGCCACCTACATTCTGCTGGCGCCGTTTGTCGGGCAGATGGCCGACAGCATGGCGAAAGGGCGGGTGATGATGATCGCCAACAGCCTGAAGCTGCTGGGCGCACTGGCGATCTGTTTCGGCTTCAACCCGTTCCTCGGCTATACCCTGGTGGGAATAGGTGCTGCGGCCTACTCACCGGCCAAATATGGCATCCTCGGTGAAATCACCCACGGCGAAAAGCTGGTGAAAGCCAACGGGCTGATGGAAGGGTCGACCATCGCCGCGATCCTGCTCGGCTCAGTAGCGGGCGGGATGCTGGCGGACTGGCATCTGCTGGCGGCGCTCGGCATCTGCGCGGTCACCTACGGCGTCGCGGTTATCGCGAACCTGTTTATCCCGAAACTGCAGGCGGCGCGTCCGGGGCAAAGCTGGCAGATCGCCGCCATGCTGCGCAGTTTCTTCCGGGCGGCGGCGGTGCTCTGGCATGATGCCGAAACGCGTTTCTCGCTGCTCGGCACCAGCCTGTTCTGGGGCGCGGGCGTGACGCTGCGTTTCCTGCTGGTACTCTGGGTGCCGGTGGCGCTGGGCATTCATGACAACACCACGCCAACCACCCTCAATGCGATGGTGGCGATGGGTATCGTGCTGGGTGCGGCGGCAGCGGCGAAGCTGGTGACGCTGGAAACGGTGCGTCGCTGTATGCCGGCCGGGGTGCTGATTGGCGTAATGGTGGTGGTCTTCTCACTGCAGCATTCGCTGCTGAATGCCTATTTGCTGCTGATGGTAATTGGCGCGCTGGGGGGCTTCTTTGTGGTGCCGCTGAATGCGCTGTTGCAGGCGCGCGGTAAAGAGAGCGTCGGCTCGGGCAATGCGATTGCGGTGCAGAATCTCGGTGAGAACAGCGCGATGCTGCTGATGCTGGGGTTCTATACGCTGGCGATTAAAGCCGGTGCGCCAGCGGTCGCTACCGGCATCGGGTTTGGCGTGCTGTTTGCGCTGGCCATCGCCCTGCTGTGGCTGTGGCGACCGGCTAAACGCTAAGGCTGGCCGCCTGCTGCCAGCGTCAGGCAGCGAGGCGGCTACGCATCCGTCGTAACTCAGCGACGAATGGCAATCGCCTCAATTTCAATCTTCACATCTTTTGGCAGGCGCGCCACTTCAACACAGGAACGGGCCGGGAATGCCGCCTGATGCTCGGTGAAGAATGCCTCATAGGCTGCATTCACCGTGGCGAAATCGTTCAGATCCTTAACGAATACCGTGGTTTTCACGATATCGCCGACCTTCAGGCCAGCCGCTTCCACAATCGCCTTCACGTTTTCCAGCGACTGACGCGCCTGGGCGGTCACGTCATCGGCGACCATGCCGGTGGCCGGATCAACCGGGATCTGACCGGAGGTGATGATCATGCTGCCGAGATCGACGCCCTGAACATAGGGGCCGATGGCGGCAGGGGCTTTTTCAGTACTGATTTCACGAGACATTATTGCTCCTTGAATAAGGCAGTAGGGCGGTGAGCCCGCCGGTGCTGACCATTATAGGGTCGGCCGGAACGATTACCAGTGACCCAACACCACATGGCGCGCGAACTCTTTTTCACAATATTTGCACTTCAGATGAACATCATCGGCGCGCTGCTTTACCGCAAAACTGGAGAAGACCGGTTCGCTGCGGCTGATGCAGTTGCTGTTCGGGCAGGTCAGCACCCGCTCAACGTGCTCCGGCAGCGTCGGGGCGATCTTCGCCACCACTTCGTAATCGTCGATGCGGTTGACCGTAGCATGGGGCGCATAGACCGCCAGTTGGTTGACCTGGTCGTCGGTCAGAAAGGTGTTTTCAATCTTGATCAGATCTTTGCGGCCCATCTCGCCTGACGGCAGATTCAGGCCGATGGTGATGCGCTGATCGGTCTCGGTCAGACGGAACAGGGAGAGCAGTTTGAATCCGACCTGGGCCGGGATATGGTCGATTACCGTGCCGCGCTTGATCGCTTCGACCTGCAATTTGTTGTCGTGTGTCATCTGAGGATCTCCTTACAGGGCGGGTTCGCTGTTTAATACCAGCGCCAGCAGAGCCTGACGCGCGTAGATGCCGTTTCCGGCCTGCTGGAAGTACCAGGCGTAGGGGGTTTTATCGACATCGGTGGTGATTTCGTCGATGCGCGGCAGCGGATGCAGCACCTTCATGTTGTCACGCGCCGTCGCCAGATCGGCGGCCCGCAGAATGAACTGCGCTTTGACGTTGGCATACTCCGACGGATCGAGCCGCTCTTTCTGTACCCGCGTCATGTAGAGGATATCGAGCTGCGGCATCACCTCTTCAAAGCTGTCATGCCGTGACCAGGCGATGTTTTTCTCATCCAGCATATCGGTGATGTAAGCCGGCATCGCCAGCGCATCGGGGGCGATAAAGAAGAAGCGGTTGCCATCAAACTTCGCCAGCGCCTGTGTCAGGGAGTGCACGGTGCGGCCATATTTCAGGTCGCCGACCATCGCCACATTGAGCTGGTTCAGGCGACTCTGGGTCTCCTGAATGGTGAAGAGATCGAGCAGCGTCTGGGTCGGATGCTGGTTGGCTCCGTCACCGGCGTTGAGAATCGGGATGCCGCCAGAGAACTCCGTTGCCAGCCGCGCCGCGCCCTCCTGCGGATGACGCATCACAATCGCATCAACATAGGTGCTGATCACGGAGATGGTGTCGGCCAGGGTTTCGCCTTTCTTGCCCAGCGAGGTATTGCTGCCGTCGGCAAAACCCACAACCGATGCGCCGAGACGATGAATCGCCGTCTCAAACGACAACCGGGTGCGGGTCGAGGCTTCAAAAAAGCAGCTGGCGATCACGTTATGCTTCAGCAGCTCCGGCTGCGGGTGCGCTTTGAGCTGTGCAGCGGTATGCAGCACCAGTTCCAGCTCGTCACGGCTGAGGTCGTTGATCGAAATAATGTGCTTGCGATATAGCGGGTTAGCCATAGCTTTCTCCTCTGCGCGGCCGGATTGCGGACAAAAAAAAGCCCCTGATTAAGGGGCTTTTTTAAGATCGGGTCGATGACCGAAAGAAACAGCGGCGCCGCCTGCGGTCAGGCGTGATTGAGCGTCAAATTGTCCGCTGCGCTGTAGCATATTTCCTCCGGCAAATTGTGGCGCATTATACCCATTCGCTGCCGGGCAGCAAGGGAAAATCGTGCGCGAGGAAACCGTTTGCGCTGGCCCTGAAGCAGGGCGATTGGGCTGCCGTGCCTGGCTGGTACAGGCAGACGCCGGGAATCTGCATCAGCGTTGACCCAGCGTCGCCACCATCACCGCTTTGATGGTGTGCATCCGGTTTTCCGCCTGATCGAACACGATGCTGTGCGGGGACTCAAATACCTCATTGCTCACTTCCATGCCGTTCGGCAGATCGTACTGTTCCGCCATCTGCCGGCCCAGCGTGGTCTGATCGTCATGGAAAGCGGGCAGACAGTGCAGGAATTTCACCTGCGGATTGCCGGTCAGATCGAGCATCGCCCGGTTAACCTGATAGTCACGCAGCAGGGCGATACGCTCTTCCCACACCGCTTTGGCTTCGCCCATCGACACCCAGACGTCGGTGTAGATAAAGTCTGCACCTTTGACGCCGTCAGCAATGTTATCGGTGAGAGTAATTTTGCCGCCGGTCTGCTGTGCCACGTCGCGACACTGCTCCACCAGCTGCGCCTCTGGCCAGCAGCTCTGCGGTGCCACCAGACGCAGATCCAGCCCGACCAGCGCCGCCGCTTCCAGCATGGTGTTGCCCATGTTATTGCGGGCATCGCCGACGTAAACCAGCGTCATCTGGCTGAGCGTTTTGCCTGGCAGATGCTCCTGCATGGTCAGCAGATCGGCCAGCAACTGTGTCGGATGAAACTCCGTGGTCAGTCCATTCCACACCGGCACGCCAGCGTGCTCCGCCAGGGTTTCCACCAGCTCCTGGCCGTAACCGCGATACTGGATACCGTCATACATCCGGCCCAGTACCCGCGCGGTGTCGCGCATCGACTCTTTATGCCCGATCTGGCTGCCGCTCGGACCGAGATAAGTGACGTTAGCACCCTGATCGTAAGCGGCAACTTCGAAAGAGCATCGGGTACGGGTCGAGTCTTTTTCGAAGATGAGCGCGATGTTTTTGCCTTTCAGGGTCGGGACTTCACTGCCACTTTTTTTCGCGCGTTTTAATTCCGCAGCAAGGGTAAGCAGGTGATTAATTTCGGCCGGGGTAAAATCCAGTAGCCTGAGGAAATGGCGCTGATACAGCTGACTCATACAACACTCCGGTAACCATAAAAATGAATTAAAATTCAATCTAACCGTATGAATATGCATTTTCAACCCCGGCGAGAATAAACTTTTCGTTTTGTGTAGTGGCGCGACAGGCAGTGTGGGAAAATAATTGTTTATTGCCGAACTCAGAGAGGACATCGTTATGGCATATGAAGCATTATTGGAAGAGCAGCGTGAAGAGACGCGCCTGATCATTGAAGAGCTGCTGGAGGATGGCAGCGATCCCGATGCGCTTTATACCATCGAGCATCATCTCTCGTGCAACAACTTCGATTCACTGGAAAAGGCCGCAGTTGACGCCTTCAAGCTGGGTTATGAAGTGACCGAGCCGGAAGAGCTGGAGCTGGAAGATGGGACGACCGTGATGTGCGTTGACATCATCAGTGAATCGGCGCTGAAGCCAGAGCTGATTGATGTGCAGGTTGAGCAACTGGTGAACCTGATCGGTAAATACAATGTCGACTACGACGGCTGGGGCACCTACTTCGAAGACCCGGACGCCGAAGATGAAGATGACGAAGACGCCATCGACGATGAAGATGATAATGGCATTCGCCACTAAGTCGCGCAGGGCGGGGAATTCTCCGCCTCTCTTCTTTTCCAGCCCTGTTTTAACACCATGAACTACGCACCCTTACTTGAACCCATTTATCAGTTTCTGCACTGCCGCACGCCACAAGCCTGGATTGATGAGGCGCGTAAACCGGAAAATCTGACCCTGCTGTTAACCGACCATCTGGTGTGCGAACTGAAAGCCGCGCAGACCGCGGTCTGGCTGATCCGTAAATATGTGGCTGACAAACCCAGCGGTGAGGCGATCCTCGGCTGGCTGAAACCGTACGAAGATTTTATCTTCCGCGAAGATGGCGACAGCGACTTTATCAATGCCCATAAAAATCTCACCAAACGCATCATCGTCCGCAATGAACTGCCGTGGGCGGATGAGCTGGTGGAAAAGATGGTGCTGCTGATTAAAGAAGAGCTGCATCACTTCTATCAGGTATGGGAAATTATGCAGTCGCGCGGATTGGTCTATCAGAAGATAACCTCCAGCCGCTATGCGAAGTCCCTGCTGCGTGAAGTGACAACCCATGAGCCGGAGACGCTGGTGGATAAGCTGATTTGCGGTGCTTACATTGAAGCGCGATCCTGCGAGCGGTTTGCGGCGCTGGCGCCGTGGCTGGATGGCGAGCTAGAGAAGTTTTATATCTCACTGCTGCGCTCAGAAGCGCGCCACTATCAGGACTATTTAACCCTGGCGGCGCAGATCTCAGCGAAAGATATCGCGCCACGGGTACGGGCGATTGGCGAAACCGAAGCGCGATTGATCAGCGAGCCGGACGGCGAATTACGTTTTCACAGTGGCGTACCGGCTTTCTGAACCGCAGCGTTACAGCTAAAGAGACTGGGCTGACGGTGCAGTGGCCCGCAGCGGTTACAGGTTTTTCAGCATTCGCACTTCACAGTCAACGTGACCGGTACAGCCCATGGCGCTGTCGATATGCTCAAAGCCCAGCGATTCATACAGCTTAATTGCTCTGGTCAGGCTGGCCGTGGTTTCGAGGTAGCAGCGACGAAAACCGTGCTGACGGGCATGATCCAGCGCCCGCAGCGCCAGCTCGCGCGCCAGTCCCTGACCGCGTACCGCAGGCAGGAAATACATCTTCTGCAGTTCGCAGATATCGGGCGCGCTGCAGGCCAGTGGCGCTACGCCGCCGCCGCCGACCACCTTGCCGTCAGCCTCAATAATCCAGTAGGCGCTCTGTTCGGCGCTGTACAACTCAAACAGGTGGTCAAGTTGCGGATCGGATACGGTGTATCCCTTATCCGCCGTCAGGCCGAACTCCGCTGAAACGTCGCGGATTACCTGGGCAATATGCGGATTGTCGGCGGCAGTAATCGGCCGCACTTTAAAATCAAAGCGCGTGGTGGTGGATGTCGTCATCATCTCTTCCGGATTTGTACGAGGTCAATAAAAAAGCCGGGCAAGCCCGGCTTTATGAATAAGCTGTCAGCTACGACGCTTACAATGCCGCAATCACCGCCTGCTGTTCAATCAGTTTTGCTTTTGATTGTTGCAGTTCGGCCACGCGTTCACGCTCTTTCGCCACGACCGCTTCCGGAGCGCGGGAGACAAAGCCTTCGTTCGCCAGCTTGGTCTCGATCTTCTCGATTTCCACATCCAGCTTAACCAGCTCTTTCGCCAGACGCTCCAGCTCAGCGGTTTTATCCACCAGATCCGCCATCGGGATCAGCAACTCTGCGCCTTCAACGATCTTGGTCACCGAGACCGGGCCTTTCTCGCCCGCTGGCAGAATGGTCAGGCTTTCCAGACGCGCCAGGCGCGACAGGAAGTTACGGTTCGCTTCCACCCGACGCAGTGCGGCCGGTGAGCAGTCACGCAGCAGCACGTCCAGCGGTTTGCTCAGCGCAATGTTCATCTCAGCACGAATATTACGCACCGCGACGATCGCCTGTTTCATCCACTCGATATCCGCTTTGGCTTCGGCATCTTCTTTCGCCGCATCGTAGTGCGGGAAAGGCTGCAGCATGATGGTGTCGTCGCTGATGTTTTTCAGCCCCTTCACGCGCTGCCAGATGGTTTCGGTGATAAACGGAATAATCGGGTGCGCCAGACGCAGCAAGCCTTCCAGCACGTTAACCAGCGTATGACGGGTGCCGCGCAGTTCAGATTCACTGCCGCTGTTCATCACCGGCTTGGTCAGCTCCAGATACCAGTCACAGAACTGGTTCCAGGTGAAGTCATACAGCAGGTTAGCCGCGATATCGAAACGGTAGCTATCCAGCGCCTCACGGTAGGCTTTCACCGTGCTGTTGAACTCGGTCAGAATCCAGCGATCCGCCAGCGACAGCGTCATTTCGCCGCCGTTCTGGCCGCAATCCTGATCTTCGGTGTTCATCAGCACAAAGCGGCTGGCGTTCCACAGCTTGTTACAGAAGTTGCGATAACCTTCCAGGCGCTTCATGTCCCAGTTGATGTCGCGACCGGTTGAGGCGAGGGCGGCGAGAGTGAAACGCAGCGCATCGGTGCCTGACGGCTCAATGCCGTTCGGGAACTGCTTCTCGGTGCGTTTACGGATCTTCTCAGCCAGCTGCGGCTGCATCATGTTACCGGTGCGTTTTTCCAGCAGCGCTTCCAGCGAAATACCGTCAACCATATCCAGCGGGTCAATCACGTTGCCCTTGGATTTTGACATTTTCTGGCCTTCTTCATCACGAATCAGACCGGTCATGTAGACGGTTTTAAACGGCACCTGCGGTTTGCCATCTTCATCTTTGATGAAGTGCATGGTCAGCATGATCATGCGGGCAATCCAGAAGAAGATGATGTCGAAGCCGCTCACCAGCACGCTGGTCGGATGGAAGGTGCGCAGCGCTTCGGTGTTTTCCGGCCAGCCCAGGGTCGAGAAGGTCCACAGGCCTGAGGAGAACCAGGTGTCCAGCACGTCATCATCCTGACGCAGCGCCACATCGGCGGCCAGGTTGTTTTCAGCGCGCACTTCGTCTTCGGTGCGGCCGACGTAGACGTGACCGTTGTTGTCATACCACGCCGGAATGCGGTGACCCCACCACAGCTGACGGGAGATACACCAGTCCTGGATATCACGCATCCAGGAGAAGTACATGTTTTCGTACTGCTTCGGCACAAACTGAATGTCGCCGTTTTCAACCGCTTCCACCGCGACTTTCGCCAGCGGGGCGGTGCGCACGTACCACTGGTCAGTCAGCATCGGCTCAATGACCACGCCGCCACGGTCGCCGTAAGGGACGGTCAGGTCGTGCGGTTTGATCTCTTCGAGCAGGCCGAGCTGATCAACGGCTGCGACAATCGCTTTACGCGCCGCAAAACGCTCCATCTTCTGGAACGCCGCCGGGATCTCATCGGAACAGGCATCGCTGACTTCGCCGTTGGTGTCATACACCTGGGCGCGCTCGCGGATATCACCGTCAAAGGTCAGAATGTTGATCATCGGCAGCTTATGACGACGACCGACTTCGTAGTCGTTAAAGTCATGTGCTGGCGTGATTTTGACGCAGCCGGTGCCTTTTTCCATGTCAGCATGTTCATCGCCAACAATCGGGATCAGACGGTTCACCAGCGGCAGCATAACAAATTTGCCAATCAGATCTTTGTAGCGCGGATCTTCCGGGTTCACCGCCACGCCGGTATCACCCAGCAGGGTTTCCGGACGGGTGGTGGCGACCACCAGGTAATCTTTACCGTCAGCGGTTTTCGCGCCGTTGGCCAGCGGATAGCGGATGTGCCACATCGAGCCTTTGCTCTCGCGGTTTTCCACTTCCAGGTCAGAGATGGCGGTGCGCAGTTTAGGGTCCCAGTTGACCAGGCGCTTGCCACGGTAAATCAGGTTCTCTTTATAGAGGCGGACGAACACCTCTTTCACCGCATTGGACAGCCCTTCGTCCATGGTGAAGCGCTCGCGCTCCCAGTCAACGGAGTTGCCGAGACGGCGCATCTGACGGGTGATGGTGCCGCCGGATTCCGCTTTCCACTGCCAGATTTTGTCGATGAACGCATCACGGCCATAATCCTGGCGCGTTTTGCCCTCTTCAGCCGCAATCTTGCGTTCAACCACCATCTGCGTGGCGATGCCCGCATGGTCGGTACCGGCCTGCCACAGGGTATTTTTCCCCTGCATACGCTGGTAACGAATCATGGTATCCATGATGGTTTGCTGGAAAGCGTGACCCATGTGCAAGCTACCGGTGACGTTCGGCGGCGGGATCATGATGCAAAAGCTTTCCTGGCTGGTATCGCCATTCGGTTTGAAGTAGCCCTGCTTTTCCCAATGCTCGTAAAGCGGCTGCTCGATATCTTGCGGGTTATATGTCTTTTCCATTTCTGCTATGTCGTTTGCGGCTGTGGCGGCGTTGCCGTATTCAATTGGAAACCAACGCTGCGGTACGCTTTATAGCGGTCGCGCGCCAGCTGTTTGAGAGATTCTTCGTAAGGAACGAAGTCTATCACTTCATGGAAAGCAGTAGCAAAATCTGCGAACTGTGGCAGCAGGCTAATTAACAGGTCGCGCGGCGAACTGCCGCGACGCTGCGGCCAGGCCAGTTCAACCGGCGCGCCGTAGCGCGGGCCTTCACCGGCAAGGTTATGCGGCACGAAGGCGTTTGCCGGTCGTTGCCACAGTGCTTCGTCGAGACGAATTGCCTGCTGCTCATCTTCACAGGCGATCAACACCCGCTTTCCGGCCCGCCAGCGTGTTTCCGCCAGATTGCACACCAGCGCTTCAATGGCGCTCAGGCCGTCGCTCGGTGCATCGGTTTCCAGCACGTAGAAGGTTGCGTTTTTCATCAGTTTGCTCGTCAGAAGATCAAGGGCGGAATCTCATCCGCCCTTGTAGTCAGCATTGAGGCGATCAATCGTCGCCGTTCAATCCTGCCCGATTCAACAGAAACTGCGACAGCATCGGCACCGGACGACCGGTGGCGCCTTTGGCTTTGCCTGAACGCCATGCGGTACCGGCGATGTCGAGGTGCGCCCAGTTATATTTGCGGGCAAAGCGCGCCAGGAAGCAGGCGGCGGTAATCGCACCGCCAGGCCGGCCGCCAATGTTAGCCATGTCGGCAAAATTGGACTCCAGCTGCTCCTGATACTCATCCGCCATCGGCAGACGCCAGGCGCGGTCACCCGACTGCTCAGAGGCGCTGATCAGCTCATGCGCCAGCGGATTATGGTTCGACAGCAGACCGCTGACGTGGTGGCCCAGCGCAATCACGCAGGCACCGGTCAGGGTCGCGACGTCAATCACCACTTCCGGATCGAAACGTTCGACATAGGTCAGCGCATCGCACAGGACCAGACGGCCTTCGGCATCGGTATTCAGCACTTCCACCGTCTGACCAGACATGGTGGTCAGCACGTCGCCCGGACGCATCGCCCGGCCATCCGGCATGTTTTCACAACCGGCCAGCACGCCGACCACGTTGAGCGGCAGGTTAAGCTCGGCCACCATGCGCATCACGCCATAGACCGAGGCCGCGCCGCACATATCATATTTCATCTCGTCCATGCTGTCGGACGGCTTAATCGAGATACCGCCGGAGTCGAAGGTCAGGCCTTTACCGACCAGCACGATAGGGCGTGCGTCGGCATCTGGATTGCCTTTGTACTCAATCACCGACATCAGCGATTCGTTCTGCGAACCGGCACCGACCGCCAGATAGGCGTTCATCCCCAGCTCTTTCATCTGCTGTTCGCCGATGACGCGGGTGGTGACATTTTTGCTGAAGGCATCCGCCAGCTGGCGCGCCTGCGAGGCAAGATAGGCGGCGTTACAGATGTTTGGCGGCATATTGCCGAGATCTTTCGCCGCTTTCATCCCGGCTGCGACCGCCAGACCGTGCTGGATCGCGCGCTCACCGCTGGTCAGTTCACGGCGGGTCGGTACGTTAAATACCAGCTTGCGCAGCGGACGACGGGGTTCCGCCTTGTTGCTCTTCAGTTGATCGAAGTTATACAGCGCCTCTTTCGAGGTTTCGACCGCCTGACGCACTTTCCAGTAGGTGTTGCGGCCTTTGACGTGCAGCTCGGTCAGGAAGCAGACCGCTTCCATTGAGCCGGTATCGTTCAGCGTATTGATGGTTTTCTGGATGACCTGCTTATACTGACGCTCGTCGAGCTCGCGCTCTTTGCCGCAGCCAATCAGCAGAATCCGCTCAGAGAGGATGTTGGGCACGTGATGCAGCAGCAGTGTCTGGCCTACTTTTCCTTCCAGCTCGCCACGGCGCAGCAGGGCGCTGATATAGCCGTCGCTGATTTTATCCAGCTGTTCGGCAATCGGTGACAGACGGCGCGGTTCGAAAACGCCAACGACAATGCAGGCACTGCGCTGTTTTTCCGGGCTTCCGCTTTTTACACTGAACTCCATGCACTCTCCTGAATCTTAAAGACAACGGCCGCTGCTGCCGCTAGAATGTAGCGCGCTCATGACCCATTTATTCATCGTGGCAGCATGACAATCTGCCGCTGGAGGTCATAATGAATCAGGGTGACAAGATGTTGTTTTTCCACCACCCATGCGCGTTTGTCATACAATTTTAGCTACGATGACGGCCATTGATGAAGAAAAATGGCAAATAAGCGTTGAAACTAGCGATTTTCCTGCAAAAAGACAAGTTTTCACAGGCGTACTAAGCGTGATCATCATTAGATATCTGGTTCGGGAAACGCTCAAAAGCCAGCTGGCTATCCTCTTCATCCTGCTATTAATCTTCTTTTGCCAGAAGTTAGTCAGGATTTTAGGAGCCGCGGTGGATGGCGAAGTGCCGACAAACCTCGTTCTGACTCTGTTAGGACTGGGTGTGCCTGAAATGGCACAACTTATACTGCCCCTGAGTCTGTTTCTGGCGATCCTGATGACGCTGGGACGACTCTACACGGAAAGTGAAATTACCGTGATGCACGCCTGCGGCCTGAGTAAAGCCGTGCTGGTCAAGGCGGCGATGGTCCTGATGCTGTTTACCTCGCTGGTGGCGGCGGTGAATGTCATCTGGCTCGGTCCCTGGTCATCCCGTTATCAGGATGAAGTGACCCAGAACGCCAAAGCCAATCCAGGTACGGCGGCGCTGGCGGCCGGGCAGTTCCAGACCTCCAGCGATGGCAACGCGGTACTGTTCATCGAGGATGTCAAAGGCAACCAGTTCGGCAACGTGTTCCTGGCGCAGTTACGGCCAAAAGGCAACGCGCGGCCGTCGGTGGTGCTGGCTGACAGCGGTCATATGGAACAGCATAAAGACGGTTCGCAGGTGGTGACGCTGGATAAAGGCACCCGCTTTGAGGGCACCGCCTTGCTGCGCGACTTCCGCATCACTGACTTCACCAACTATCAGGCGCGCGTCGGCTACAAAGAGGCGACGCTGGACCCGAATGATGCGGAGCAGTCGAGCTTTACCGGCCTGTTCGGCAACGATTCGCCAACCTTCCGCGCCGAGCTGCACTGGCGGTTGACGCTGGTGTTTTCGGTGCTGGTGATGGCGCTGATGGTGGTGCCGCTCAGCGTGGTCAATCCACGTCAGGGCCGGGTGCTGTCGATGCTGCCTGCGATGCTGCTCTATCTGATCTTCTTCCTGCTGCAAAGCTCGCTGAAGTCGAGCGGGGCGAAAGGGCGGCTCGATCCAGCCGTCTGGATGTGGGTGGTGAATATCGGCTATCTGCTGCTGGCGGTACTGCTTAACCTGTGGGATACGGTGCCGATGCGTCGGGTCCGTGCCCGCTTCACACGCGGAGGATCGGTCTGATGTTTCGCGTACTTGACCGCTATATCGGCAAAACCATCTTCAATACCATCATGCTGACGCTGTTCATGCTGGTATCGCTCTCCGGCATCATCAAGTTCGTCGATCAGCTGCGTAAAACCGGCCAGGGCAGCTACAGCGCGCTCTCCGCCGGTTATTACACCCTGCTCAGCGTGCCGAAAGACATTGAAATCTTCTTCCCGATGGCGGCGCTGCTCGGCGCACTGCTGGGGCTGGGGACGCTGGCGCAGCGCAGTGAGCTGGTGGTGATGCAGGCCGCCGGTTTCACCCGTATGCAGGTGGCGCTGTCGGTGATGAAAACCGCGATTCCGCTGGTGCTGCTGACCATGGCGATTGGCGAATTTGTCGCGCCTTCGGGCGAGCAGATGGCGCGTAACTACCGGGCGCAGCAGCTGTATGGCGGCGCGCTGGTGTCGACGCAAAATGGCCTGTGGGCGAAAGATGGCAACAACTTCATCTTCATTGAGCGTATCAAAGGCGACAATGAAATTGATGGTGTCAGCATCTACAGCTTCAACGATCAGCGTCGGCTGCAGAGCGTACGCTTCGCTGCGACCGCTATCTGGGATGCGGCGAAAAAGCGCTGGATTCTGTCGCAGGTGGATGAGTCAAACCTGACCGATCCTAACCAGATTACCGGCTCGCAAAGCCTCAGTGGCGAATGGAAAACCAACCTGACGCCGGACAAACTCGGCGTGGTGGCACTCGATCCGGACGCGCTGTCGATTCGCGGCCTGTATAACTACAGCAAATATCTCAAGCAGAGCGGCCAGGAGTCCGGGCGTTATCTGCTGAATATGTGGGGCAAGATCTTCCAGCCGCTGTCGGTGGCGGTGATGATGCTGATGGCGCTGTCGTTTATCTTTGGCCCGCTGCGCAGCGTGTCGATGGGGGTGCGGGTAGTCACCGGCATCAGCTTCGGCTTCCTGTTCTACGTGCTGGACCAGATTTTCGGCCCGCTCAGCCTGGTTTACGGCTTGCCGCCGATTCTGGGGGCGATATTGCCGAGCTTCGCGTTCTTCGCCATCAGCTTGTTTATGCTGATCAAGCGGCGCTAAGCGAGCACCGCAACTGAAAAAGGCCGCGCAAGCGGCCTTTTTTGTTTTTAACCTGCCGGCTCAGGGAGCATACGCCTTTCGCAAAGAGGCAAAAGCGCATCCGTGGCCGGTGATGATTGGCTGCAGGCGCAGGCTTCCATCGCTTTACGAATGAGCTCTCCGGAAACCGCTGTTTCAGCGGCGAAAAGCGGCTTCAGGCCACGCTATTTATCCAGCCTGTTATCCAGCCAGACAATGCGGGCAGAGCGGCTGGCAACTGCGACAGCAGATAGAGAATCAGACCAATGGTACCGCCCACCAGCGTGCCGTTGATGCGAATAAACTGCAGGTCTTTGCCGATATTCAGCTCGATCTGCTGCGACATCTCGCGCGCATCCCAGCTCTTCACGGTGTCGCTGATATGGCGCGTCAGGAAGCCAGCAAACTCCGGCGCTACGCTGCGCGCCGCCTGTTCGAGGTGCTGGTTCATCGAGTCACGCAGCGCCGGATCGGCAGCCAGGGTTTCGCCCAGCCACAGCGCCGCGCCGCGCACTTTCTCCTGCACCCGCGAATCGTCGCTGCTGAGGTCCGCTTTCAGCCAGTTACGCATATCGTTCCACAGCTCGCCGATGTAGCGATTAAGCGTGGCATCCTCTTTCAGCCAGCTCTTGATCACCTCGGCGCGCTCCGCCATCTCAGGGTCGGTTTGCAGTTTAACGATCAGGCGCTCCACCGCCCGGTTAAAGCCGAGACGCAGCTCGTGCCCCTGATCCAGCGCCACATCATCCAGCAGCGAATCGACCGCGTTCGCCACCAGTTCAGCGCTGTGCTCGCCCAGCCACTCGGTTGGCAACATTTTGGCTTTGATCGGATGCTCACGCTTCAGCCAGCGCACCAGTTGCTGCGCAATGAACTCGCGGGTTGAGGGCTTATGCAGCAGCGCCAGCAGCTGCTCGATCGCCGCGTCCAGCAGCGCCTGATGACGATTATTTTTGGTCAGGCTCTCCAGGATCAGCGCGCTGGTCTGCGTCAGATCGACCTTATCGATGGCGCGATGCACCGCGCGGCGCATGAAGTTCTGAATACGCGTGTCGTCGGTCAGATCGAGGAAGCCGCGCATCACCTGCAGCAGATGCCGCCCGATGCGATCGGCATTGCCGGGCGCATTCAGCCACTGCGCCAGCAGGTGCGACGGATCGTGACGGCGTATCAGGCTCAGCAGAGAATCGGTATCGAGAAACTTCTCCTGCACGAAGCGGCCGAGATTCTCACCGATACGGTCTTTGTTGCGCGGAATAATCGCGGTATGACGCGAGATAAAAGGCACCGGCACCCGGCGAAACAGCGCCACTACCGCAAACCAGTCAGCCAGCGCGCCGACCATCGCCGCTTCCGCTATCGCTTTCACGCCGCTGACCCAGAAGCCGGGCGGCAGAAACAGGGTGATGATGAAGGTGGCGGCGGCCAGTAACAGCAGCAGCAGCGCCAGACGTTTGGTCCGTTTCAGTTCGTGTTGTTTATCCATATCCCGATCTTAGCAGAGCGCGTTGTTCAGCGGCGGCGGCCACCCAGCAGGCTGCCGAGCACGCCGCGGATGATCTGGTTAGTTATCTGGCGGGTGGCGCTTTTCGCCATGGTCTGCACTACGCCATCGTGCTTACCGCCGCGTGGCCCGGTATGGCCAAACAGAATCTCTTTCAGTCCGCCGAGAATGCCCTCATCAACGGCCACGCTGTTGCCTTTGGCGGGTGGCGCATTGGTCTGTTCGCCGCTGGCCTGAAAGCCCTGCTGCAGCCGTTCAAAGGCTGATTCGCGATCGACCTCGCTGTCATATTTGCCATACAGCGGCGAGTGGTTGATCAGCCCGTTACGTTCATCGGCCGTTACCGGTCCCATGCGTGAGCCGGGCGCAATCACCATCGCCCGCTGGACCACCGACGGGCTGCCTTTGGCATCGAGAAAAGAGATCAGCGCTTCGCCGGTGCCCAGCGCCTGAATCGCCTCCACACTGCTGAAGGCCGGGTTAGCGCGCAGACTTTCAGCGGCCGTTTTGACCGCTTTCTGATCCTTTGGCGTAAAGGCGCGCAGGGCGTGCTGTACCCGATTGCCGAGCTGTCCCAGCACCCGATCCGGAATGTCTGCCGGGTTCTGGGTGACGAACCAGACGCCAACGCCTTTGGATCGAATCAGCCGCATCACCTGTTCGATCTTTTCCAGCAGCACCGGCGGCGCGTCGTTAAACAGCAGATGCGCCTCATCGAAGAAGAACACCAGCTTCGGCTTATCGGGATCGCCCGCTTCCGGCAGGTGTTCATACAGCTCAGAGAGCAGCCACAGCAGGCTGGTGGCGTAGAGTTTCGGCAGCTGATAGAGCTTCTCCGCCGAGAGAATATTGATAAAGCCTTTGCCCTGATCGTCGACCCGCATCCAGTCGGCGATATCCAGCATCGGTTCACCGAAGAAATGCTCGGCACCCTGCTGCTCCAGCGTCAGCAAGCCGCGCTGAATCGCCCCGACCGAGGCGCTGTTAATGTTGCCGTAGTGGGTCTGAAAATTTTTGGCGTTGTCGCCGATGTACTGCGTCATGGCGCGCAGATCTTTGAAATCGAGCAGCAGTAAGCCCTGATCGTCGGCGATGCGGAAAATGATCTGCAGTACGCCGCTCTGGACTTCATTAAGGTTCAGCAAGCGCGCCAGCAGCAGCGGACCGAGATCGGAGACGGTCGCCCGCACCGGATGGCCTTTTTCACCGAAGATATCCCATAGCATCACCGGATTGCCTTGCGGCTGCCAGTCGGTGACGCCAATGCTGGCCAGCCGCTGCTGGAGTTTTTCGCTGCTCTGGCCCGCCATCGCCACACCGGTCAGATCGCCTTTCACATCGGCCATAAACACCGGTACGCCAATCGACGAGAACGATTCGGCCAGCTTTTGCAGGGTGACGGTTTTACCGGTGCCGGTCGCGCCGGTAATCAATCCGTGGCGATTGGCCATTTGCGGTAACAGTTCAAGCTGAACGTCGGTGGTGCGGGCAATCAGTAGCGGGGAAGTCATGATTTTCCACTCTCAGGCAAGGGGTTATGCCTGAAGAATAGCAAGCGGGGCGGGGTAAAGCGGAGAACTTTTCACCAAAAAGCAGGCCGTTGCTCCGCAGAGCAACGGGCCAGGTTACTTCTGCACGTCTTCGAAATTGAGCAGGCTGACGCCGATCCCCTGCTGCACGTTGCGGATATTGCTACGCACCGCCACCTGAGTTGCGCCCTGCAGCATCACGACAAAGGGTGATGACTGCTGCACCTGGGTCTGTAATTGCTGGTAACGGCTGCGACGTTTAACCGCATCGCTTTCACCGGCTGCGGCACGGGTGGCGGCGCTGAGTTCAGGGATGCTCCAGCCGACCCGCCACGCCAGCGTTTTGCCGCCGCCCGGCACGTTATAGGCAAAGGCGCTGGCGTTGGTGTTGGGATCGACATAGTCCGCGCCCCAGTAGGAGAAGATCGCCTGGAAATCGCGGCTGCGCATTTTGCTCCACAGCTCCGATTCCGCCACCGGCTGAATATCCAGATTCACCTCCGCTTTGGCGAAGCTGGCCTGCAGCGCCTGCGCCACATCGATGTAAGGAGGCTGATTGACCACCGTCAGGGCAATGTGGGTGCCAGGCTTGATGCCAGCCTGTTGCAGAATCGACTGCGCCTTTTTCAGATCGTAATGGAACGGCGTGCTGTTCAGCGCGCCATCAAAACCGTCCGGCAGGAAACTCTGATGAATGCGGTATTGCCCTTTTAACAGCTGATTCGCCAGGCTGTCATAATCGACCAGCCAGCGCGCCGCCTGCCACAGTGCCGGGTTAGCCAGCGCCGGTTGCTGCGGGCTTTGGGTGTTAAAGCCGAGGTAGTAGATCAGGCTGGAAGGGAAGGCATCGACCCGGACATCTTTCGTGCCTTTCACGGCGGCGATCTGATCCGGCCCGAGCTGATAGGCGACATCCACATCACCCTGCTGGATCAGCAGACGACGGGTGCCTGGCTCGGCGACCCCTTTCAGCAGCACCCGTTTCAGGTGCGACGGCTGCGTGCTGTTGGGATTGGCTTCCAGCACCAGCGCCTGCAGCGGCACAAACTGTTTGATGGCATAGGCGGCACTACCGGCGGAATGCGTTTTCAGCCAGCCATTGCCGTAGTCGTTGTTTGCGGCATGCTGTTGCGCCAGCTTGCTGTCGACCAGCGAGGCGACGGGCGCGGTGAGCAGTCGCAGTGCCAGATCGCTGCCGATTTGTGCCGGCCAGCGCAGCTCAAGCTGGTGGTCGTTAATCACCGTAAACTGCTGGTCGATGTTGTCGGGCGTCCAGCCAAATTCACCCAGGATGAACGAGGGTGCCTTATTGAGTTTCACCGCGCGGGTTAACGAAAACACTACATCCTGGGCCGTCAGCGGATTGCCGCTGGCGAAACGGGCCTGCGGATTGAGATCAAATACCAGGCTGTGTGGAGTTTTTCCCGGCTGCCAGCGGCTGGCCGCCAGTGGCGATAACTGCTGCGGGTCCTGATGATTCGGCTCCAGCAGTGTTTGATAAATGTTACGCAGGCTGCTGCTACTGATGGTTTCGAAACTTTCCGCCGGATCAAAACTGATGATGCCATCGAGTGGCACCGCAATCACCAGCGTATCGGCGGGCGTGGCGGCGAACACCGGGTGAGCCAGCGCCACGGCGGTAAGCAGTGAAAGAAGCGTTTTACGCATAAAGAGTTATCCTGAGTAGTTGATTAACCTACTCTATCTGGCGTGGAGAAAACTCAAAATGCCGGTTTGTTCTGAGCTTTGCACAATTATTACCAGCGTGATTCAGGCAAATGAACAAATAAAGATAGTGACAGTCCGTAATTATTCTGACGGAATTTTGCGCATTATTTAAATAACGCCGGTTCCACGCCACCGATCACATTTTGCGCGCTATCTGATTGTCTGACACTCAAAGTAAATATAATGTTGCCAATAAGAATAATTCTCTTGTATGGAAGTATGATATTTTTTTATCGGTTATTCTGCGTGATGATGACTGACCGAAAATAATAGTGTGCCGATACGCGGTAAAAACCGCCCTTTACCCGACGATTGTGCGGTTTTAGAATAAATTTCCTCGCTCTAAAACTTTTACCAGCCTGTAACCTCAACGCAACACCATGATAAATTTTCACTAAAACACATCTTAAATTCAATTTTTACATTCAGACACATCTATATCCCTAAGATTGCCAGGTTATTAACCGATATGTTCCGTTATTCACATAAAAATTATTATACCCACCCTGTAGGTTCTGCAGACGTCTGTGCTGTGCGCGTTGATTCTCTGAAGTGACTGGCAATCTGCCAGCCGCTCGCGCTGCCAGCCTGACGATTGCGTAGCCTGTCAGTCGGGTATTTAGCAGATGAGAGTCGTGCGGATATGCTGTTACAAAAACCCACCACCAGGCGTAAATTTTTGCTGGGCTCATTACTGGCGTTGCCATTAAGTGAGCTGGTCTTTAAAGGCATCACTGCCGCCCAGGCTGCAGAGATGGCCGCCCCGGAATTAGCTGACTATAAACCCATCTTTTTCTCTGCCGATGAATGGCAGTTTATCCTTGCGGCCACCGATCGTTTGATTCCGGCGGGCGGCAAAGGTAAAGCGCCAGGCGCGCTGGAAACCAACGTGCCGATCTTTATCGATCAGCAGCTGCACAGCGAAGAGTTTGGCAGCGAAATCTACCTGCAGGGTCCGTTCAATATCCAGGCGCCCGCCACCATGGGCTACCAGATCCCGTTCCGTCCACAACAGATGTATCAGACTGCTATCCGGCTGATTAATCAGTGGTCGCAGAACACTCACCAGAAAGCGTTTCATGCGCTGACGCTGGAAGAGAAAGATGCGGTGCTGACCCAGGTCAATAAAAACGACATCGACTTTGCGGCGCTGGGCGAACCCAACCTCAAGGCGTCTCAGTTCTTCAGCCAGCTGCTTTCAGATACCAAGCACGGTTACCTCGCGGACCCGATGTATGGCGGCAATAAAGGCATGAAAGCCTGGATCGCCATCGGCTTCCCGGGCGCGCGTGCCAGCTTCACCGAATGGGTGAAACAGCACAACGTTCCGTATCCGCTGGGTCCGGTCAGTGTTAAAGGCGAGCGCGCGTAAGACGCATTCCGAATCAGGGTTTTGAAACAGGATTATCATGGCACAGGTTACTAAAAAAGAAGTCGACGTCGTCGTCTGCGGCCTCGGCTGGGCCGGCTCGCTGATGAGCATCGAACTGGCACTGGCAGGACTTGAAGTGCGCGCGCTGGAGCGCGGCGGCGATCGTGATTACGACGAGTTCGCCTACCCTAAACCGGCGGATGAATACGCCTACGCGGTGCGCAACAAAGTGTTCGCCACCCCGGCAGAAGTGGCGGTTACCGTTCGCTACAACAGCAGCCAGACGGCGCTGCCAACCCGTAAATGGGGCGCGTTTGCACCCGGCACCGGCGTCGGCGGTTCTGGTCTGCACTGGACGGCGGTACTGATCCGTCCAACGCCTACCGATATCAAACTCAAGACCTATGTCGATGAGGCGTACAAGCCAGGCATTCTGCAGGATGATATGCGGGTGATGGATTTCCCGTTCAGCTGGGAAGAGATCGAGCCTTACTATTACAAATTCGAACTGATTTGCGGCCAGTCGGGTAACACCGGCAACCTGCGCGGCCAGATTCTTGAAGGCGGCGATCCGTTTGAAGGACCGCGTTCGGAGCCTTATCCGCTGCCGGCGCTGGATGACACGCTGAACAACGTGATGTTCAAGGAAGTGGCGAAAAAGCTCGGTTACCATCCGTTCCCGAACCCGTCCGCCTGCGTGTCACGCGCGTGGAAAAACCCGTACGGCAACCAGATCGCGCCGTGCAACTACTGCGGCTACTGCAGTAAATATCCGTGCCTTAACTACTCCAAAGCCTCGCCACAAACCGCGGTCATGGATTCGCTGAAGCGGATGCCGAACTTCTCTTACGAAGTGAACGCGGAAGTGATCAAAGTGGTGCTGAACGATGATAAGAAAACCGCGAAAGGGGTGATCTACATCGATGCACAGGGCAACGAGTGCTTCCAGCCCGCCAAAATTGTGGTGCTGAGCAGCTTCCAGCTCTACAACGTGCGTCTGATGCTGCTCTCCGGCATCGGCAAGCCGTATAACCCGATCACCGAAGAGGGTGTGGTAGGACGTAACTACGCCTTCCTGTCGAACGGCGGCGCAACCCTGTTCTTCAAAGATAAAAACTTCAACCCGTACGCCACCGCGGGCGCCACCGGCCAGATGTTTAACGATATCTCGCCAGGCAACTTCGACGGCCCATCGCTCGGCTTCCTCGGCGGCGCGAAGATCCACAGCTCCCAGGCGACCGGTACGCCAATCAGCACCGCGCTGCCAAAAGGCACGCCAACCTGGGGCCTGGGTTACAAAGAGGGACTGGAAGAGTGGTACGGTCATTCAATGAAGATCAGCATCACCACCACCTGCCAGTCTTACCGCGATATCTATCTGGATCTCGATCCGAACTACAACGATCACCGTGGCCTGCCGCTGCTGCGCATGACCTTTAACTGGAAAGAGAATGAGCTCAAGCTGCAGCAGCACCTGAAAGGCATCGTCGGCAACATCGCTAAAGAGCTGAACCCGGACAGCATGAGCATGAGCTTCCTGCCGATGGGCGCGGACTTTGACCTGACCAAGTATGTCTCTACCCACAACGTGGGCGGCGCGGTGATGGGCGATAACCCGAAAACCTCGGCGCTGAACAAGTATCTGCAGAGCTGGGACGTGCATAACGTCTTTGTGCCGGGCGGCAACGCCTTCCCGCAGAACTTCCAGGCGAACCCGACCGACACCATCGGCGCTATTACGCTGATGGCGGCACAGGCGATCAAAGATCAGTATCTGAAAAATCCCGGCCCACTGGTACAGGCATAAGCGCATGAATAAGCTGAAACTGACATCCTTTTTATTCGCCAACGCAGTGCTGTTGGCCAGCGGTTTTGCCCTGCCAGCGCACGCTGAAGATGAGGCGCAACTGATCAAGCAGGGTGAATATCTCTCCCGGCTGGGCGATTGCATGGCGTGCCACTCATTACCAGGCAAACCGGACTATTCGGGCGGGCTGGCGATTGAGTCGAATCTCGGCACTATCTTCTCCACTAACATCACGCCGGATAAAACCCACGGCATCGGCAACTACAGCGAACAGCAGTTCTCTGATGCGGTGCGTAAAGGGGTATTACCGGACGGATCGCGGCTCTATCCGGCAATGCCATACCCGGATTACGCCAAAATCAGCGATGCCGATATGCACGCGCTGTACGTCTACTTTATGAAAGGCGTACAGCCGAGCGCGGAACAGCCGCCGGAAACCAAACTGAGCTTCCCGTTCAGCCAGCGCTGGGGCATGCGCTTCTGGAACTGGGCGTTCACCTCGGACAAACCGTTCCAGCCGATTGGCGGCGCCTCTGCCGAGATCAATCGTGGTGCTTACATCGTCGAAAGCCTGGGCCACTGCGGCAGCTGCCATACGCCGCGCGGTCTGGGCATGAACGAGAAAGCGCTGGATAGCGGTGATGACAAATTCCTGGCGGGCGGTAGCCTGAATAACTGGGATGTGCCGTCACTGCGCGGACTGCCGCGCTGGAGCGAGCAGGAAATCGTGGATTACCTGCAGACCGGCCGCAACGATAAAGCGGCGGTGGGCGGCGAGATGACCTCGGTGATTGAGCACAGCAGTTCGCACATGACCGACGCTGACCTGAAAGCGATTGCCGCCTACCTGAAATTCCTCGGCGGTAACCCGCCGTTGCAGGCCTACAACGTCCAGGCGCAGCAGGCGACCGAAGCGAAGCTGACCGCGGCGAAGAACCTGAGCGAAGGCGAGCGGCTCTATCTGGATAACTGTGGCGCCTGCCACTTTGTTACCGGCAAAGGCGCACCGGGGATCTTCCCGGAGCTGGATCAGGCGACGATCGTGAATGCCAAAGATCCAACCGGATTAATCCACACTATCCTGGCCGGTGCGCAGCAGCCATCGACAGAGAAAGCGCCGTCGAAACTGGCGATGCCAGGCTTTGGTCAGCGTCTGAGTGATGAAGAGGTGGCGAAGCTGGCGACCTTTATCCGTCAGGGCTGGAGCAACAAGGCACCGGAAGTGAGTAAAGATCAGGTTGCTGAAGTGCGGAAAACGCTGAAGTAACAGATGAAAAGGGTGCCCGGTCACGGGCACCCTTTATTTATGTTTAGCGTATTGATGCTTAGTGGAAAGTGCGCACCACTTCCAGCACGCCGTTGATCACGAACTGCACGCCCATACAGACCAGTAAAAATCCCATCAGGCGCGAAATCGCCTCAATGCCGCTTTTACCCACGATTCTCATGATCGCCCCCGAACTGCGCAGCGAAATCCATAAAATCAGGCTCACCAGCAGAAAGGTCAGCACCGGCGCGGTATTCACCACCCAGACCGGAAAATCGATGCCGCTTCTTACCGTCGAGGCGGAAGAGATGATCATCGCAATGGTGCCCGGCCCGGCTGTGCTTGGCATCGCCAGTGGCACAAAGGCGATATTCACCGACTCTTTGGTTTCCTCCAGCTCATCCAGTTTCTGCTTTGCTTCGACAGAATGGCCGGCAGGCTTAGCCGGAAACAGCATCCGAAAACCGATAAACGCCACGATTAACCCGCCGGCAATGCGCAGGCCAGGGATCGAGATGCCGAAGGTATCCAGCACCGCATTACCGGCATACCACGCCACCAGCATGATGGCGAAGACGTAGATGGAGGCCTGTCTGGCCTGGCGGTTGCGCTCCTCAAAGTTCATGTCACCCGCGAGGCCAAGAAACAGCGCCACGGTAGTGAGCGGATTGGCGAGCGGCAACAGCACCACCAGCCCCAGACTGACCGCTTTGATTAACTCCAGCATGTTAAAATCATCCGTGAGTGATTAGTGTTTCGGACGTTCCAGCGCTTCGATTAATTCCGGGAAGAAGTCCTGCAGAATTTCGGGCGTCATCAGTTCCGGATACTGCATCAGATGCTCACGGATACGTTCGTTGATGTCCGGCAGCAGACGCTGGGCGGCGGCGCTGGCGGTGATTTTGTGTTTCTTCATCGCGCGCAGCAGGTCGGCAGGCAGTGAATCTTCATCATCCGCATCATCGATCATCTCCAGCGCATCCAGCTCGTCAAACATCTCCATCAGCGCTTCGGTTTGCGGCGTGCGTGATTCATATTCACGCGGATGTTCATCTTCCAGGAAGCGCAGCATGGCGCGCATCGGGGTGCCGTCTGGCGTGGCCGGTGGCTCGGAGGCGAACCAGCTCAGCAGCTGGTGCATGGTGATCTGGTGGACGCGGAAGCCGCTGTCGACCAGTTCGTCAGCCAGCAGTTCGGCGGTTTCGTTTTCAATCAGACAGATGTGAGTTCGGTTTGGCTCATACTGATCCAGCCACTGATAGATCTCTTCAATCACGCCATCGTCGTACTCGAATTTTTTGGTGAAGTAGCTGTCGTCCTGGTCGTGAACGCAGGCCTGAATCCGATCGGGGTCGAAGTAAAGTGCGATGTTGATGCCTTTCATGCGTGCTGTCCTGTAGAAATCAAAACAACACTATAGCGCTCAACGTGCGGATAAGGGAGTGTCGGGGTTCACAGCGTGAAATGTAGCGAGGACAGGACCGGCCAATGCTCCCCGCTTTGTCGATGCAAGAGGGGAGTCAGCGGCGCGACGGCTTTATCAGGAGATAAAGTTTTTGCCCTGTTTTAACACCACGTCACAGGCTTTGGTTTTCAGCTTCTCGCCCATCGGCGAGCTGCTCAGGCTCTGCAGGTTGAGCTGCTGGCCGTTGCCGGTATTCAGCAGGCCCGCGACGCCCTGGGTGTAGTCAGTTTTCTGTTCCTGCGCTGTGGTGGTGTTCAGGCCGAGCTTGCTCAGCACCTGATCTTTCACCGACTGCACGTTGTTTTTCACCACGTTGTGCTCGACGCAATACTGCATCACGCCCGCCGCGTTGGTCATGCTGTTAGCGCTGACCGCTTTGTCGCCACCGTTCAGCAACCCGGTCAGGGAAGAGAGCGACAGACCGCCATTCTGCTGGCTGGTCCCGGTAGTGGTGCCGGAGTTCGTTCCGCTGTTCTGCTGGCTGAGCTGCGATGCCGCACTGCTCAGTTGATCCTGCCAGCTGGCGGCTGACGCACTGCCCGCCACCAACAGTGCCGCTAATCCCCATCCCCACGCGCTGCGTTGTGCTTGTTTCATCTCAACCTCTGTCTGTAATTGTATGGCCTCTTCAGCCTTGCTAAGAGCCACTGGCGAGCAGAAAGTTCCTGAATTTATCCATTAACAAGGCCTTTGGGAATATTCTGTAATCGCAGGTTAAATAGCGTTTTCGATAATTTGTAGATTATTTACCTCTTCGCCTGGCGCAGAAGGATAATATGATTTTATCGGTTGTAATATTTTTAAATATTCATTTATATCATTGTTATCTTTCGCAGGATAATTCCTGGTTAAGGTAAATTTTCCCGCTGGGCTTAAATGTTTATTTTTAAGGTGGGTGCTTTTGCGCAGTTATGATTGTTGGCTAAGGATATTTGGCTTTAAGTAATTGTTTTAGTGTTTATTTTTCTCTGCGTCTTAATGCCATGACCTGACATTTTAGCATTTTAATAACGCTGTCATGACTCATTTTTCCGCTATTTTTACGCAATGAATTTTTTATTCCGCCTTGCGAAATTCGTGAGAGTGTTCATGCTTAATGACTGTGTCAGGCAGTTGTGGCGATTATTTAAAAGTATTGATTTAACGGGAGCGAATATATGGCGGGGCAGCCAGAACACGATAAAGATGCTGAGGTAACGCTGAAGCTCGCTGAAGAGCAGATAGCGCTGACAAAGCAAACCGTTGTCGATGGACATGTCCGCGTAACCCGTTCCACAACCGAGCATGACGAGGTGATCAGTACACTGCTTAACCGGGAGAAGGTTGAGGTTGAGCATGTAGCGAAAGCACAACGCGTCGAGACGATGCCCGAAATCAGGGAAGAGAACGGTGTACTGATTATCCCGGTAGTAGAAGAAGAGATTGAAGTAGTCAGAAGACTGGTGCTTAAAGAGGAGATTCACATCCGAAAAGTGCAGGAGAGCGTTCCTTTTCAGGATGTGGTTACCCGACGTGAGCAGCAGGTGAAAATAGAGAGAGACGACGATCGGTAATAAACAGCTAACAAGAGAGGAATCTATCATGGCACAAGAAAAAATCGTAACACTGTTCGATTCTGCGATTCAGGCAGAGGCCGCGAAAAGAAATCTCGTGAAAGCAGGCTTTTCTGATCGGGACATCAGTCTTATCAGTGGAGAACGTTTGCAGCAGGAAGGCCAGTCAATTAAGCACCCGAGCATCTGGCAGCGCCTGTTTGGCCACACCGTCGATAAAGAGCAGGCGGATGTTTACACCAGAGCGATGGATAAAGGCGGCGTGGTACTGACGCTGCGTACCGAAGAAGAGAAGCTGGCGCGTGCCATGACCATTCTGCACTCGCATGATTCGGTGGATGTGCCGTCGCGGATGCAAAGCACCGTTGAGAACGGCGCGCCTGCAGCAGGTATTAATCCGACCGCCGGTAAGCAGTTTGCGGGAGAGACCAACGATCGACAGGTTGAGGATCGACAGGTTGAGCCACGACGCACCTCACTGACCGGTGATGAGAGCGAAGAAGATATTCTGCGCCTGGCCGAAGAGCAGATTGAAGTCGGTAAGCGTCTGGTGAGTGAAGGTTCGACCCGGGTTCGCCGCTATACCGTGACGGATCAGGTCTCTGAAGATATCTCGCTGCATGAGCAGCACGCTGACATCTTCCGTCGTTCGGTGAATGAACCGGCACTGGCAGGTGAAGTGGACTGGTCCGAGAAAACCGTCGAAGTGGCTGAAACCCACGAGCAGCCGGTAATTAACAAAACGACCCATGTGAAAGAAGAAGTGGTGGTGCGTACTGACGGCAGTGAACGTACCGAGACCATTAATGACACAGTACGTCGTCAGGAAGTGGATATTGACCATGCGCGGGCTGGACTGGATAACGAACTGTCACCAACCGGTGCAGCAGGGGTTAAACCCGCTACCGCAGCAGGTGTGGGCACGCAATCACCCGGCGTAGCCACCGAGCGTGATCATAAAGCGGGCCTGACTGAGAAGGTGAGCGAGAAAGCCAGCGAAGCGAAAGACAAGGTTGAGAACAAGCTGAAACAGCGTGATTACGACCATTCGCATTGAGGTGCTCATCCTGTCAACAATGAGTGCTAACGGGCATCGCTGATGCCCAATGCTGAGCATGCAGAAGGGGTCAACTGTGAGGTTGGCTCTTTTGTTTTGGGTTGTTGATCGGGGATTGAGAGCGGGGGCCGGGGGAAGGGCGCGCGGGAAGCGTGGCTGTTGTGGGCTTTTCTTATGGAGAAAGATTACACCGGTGTGTGAGCAAGAGGGATCCGACGGGATCGGTTTCAGCATGATTCATGGTTGCAGCAGCGGGGTAGTGTTGTTCAGCGAGTAGTCAGCGAGCGGACCATCTAGCGAGTGACGTCTGGCCGCGCGGGCCATGTCACGCTACGCTGTTTTTTTCGCCGCTTAATGCACATCCCGGATGAATAGTGTTGCGCATGGTGGCCGTAACGGTATAATCCCCAACGTTTTCCGCATCCTCTTCAGTGCCGAAGTGGCGAAATCGGTAGACGCAGTTGATTCAAAATCAACCATCGAAAGATGTGCCGGTTCGAGTCCGGCCTTCGGCACCATTAGAATGCAATCAAGTCACCTAAGGGTGGCTTTTTTTGTTTCTGGGGTTTGGTAAGTGCCGGATTCTCCTCGTTTAATCACTCGCCGCAAGCGAACCTGATTCTATCTGTAACAACTGACTGATGTGGGGGCGTTTGCGGGCTGATTGACCTGCCCCCAGTATTAGATACAACGATCAGTTAGTAATGTCGGTTTGTTTACCTTCTGATTTTCCATTTCTCCAGCCTGCTGCAAATTCAGCTGGAGTCTGGTAATTCAGCGATGAATAAGGTCTGGACTCGTTATAGTCCTGCCGCCAGCCATTAATAATTTCCGGCCATGAAGAACATCGCTGAAACAGTGCTCATTCAGACATTCATCCCGAAAGCGTCCATTGAAACTCTCAATAAATCCATTCTGCGTTGGCTTACCCGGCTGGATAAGTCGCAGCTCTACGCCACGCTCAAAAGCCCATTGATCGAGTGTGCGGCGGGTAAATTCCGGGGCCTGATCGGTTCTTATCGTGGCTTATGAAGACATTACTAACATCGGGGTGTATTAATCAACGGGGAGCAGGTCAGGAGGGGAATTTATCCTGGCAGGGCTTTGCTGGTTTATAAAAAATCATATAGTTTCACTATTGGTGTGACTATAATAAAAAAAGTAAACTAGCTTAGCCATTCTGTCATGACCTTTTCCAGTTTATCCAGCGACTGCGCGCGTTTTTCCTCCTTCATCCGTCCTATATTTCGCAGCTTCCATTGAACGGCTGGCAAATTCTGAATGTGGGGTTCTGGTGCTAAATTCCAGTCAGGCTCCCCGCGTTTAAATGACATCAGGAAGTCGAAATCCTGTTGAGTGAAATGCGCTTTCAGCGCGCTTAGCATTCTTTCCGGGACCTCTCTCAGCGCTTCCAGTGAGACCTCCTCAAGGGTCATACCGCTGAATTCATTTTGAAAGGGTTCAGTAATATCCTTCCAGCGTGGGCTAAGCACTTCAGACAATGGACGATTATGGCTAAGTAAATAAGCGATAAAGCCATTGAATATTGCACGGTCAATTCCTTGTGTATCTAAGAGCATTTTAACGTCGTAGAAGTCTCTGGGATGCTGGCGATCTAACGCAGCACATAGCTTTCCGCCATATAAATCAGGCAGTGAGACTACCGGGATCGCGGCAAAACCAAACTCTTCCTCCACGGCTTCTACGACATCGTGTTCTTGCGGTAGATACAATGTCCCCCGGGCAACAGGTGAAACTTCGATTTTGATTTGCGCGTCGTCCGTAGTGACTAAGATACGCATCTCATCGGGATTATGGGTTTGCAGCACTGCACTGATTCCGGCTTGTGTTTCCAGTTCAGTGGCGATGCGGGTTAGCGCTTCCCGCACGCTGGGTAAGGCGACCTCTCTGTTTTCCAGTGGGATATAAGCCAGATCGATATCAACGGACAATCTGGGAAAATCGCGAATAAATAAGTTGATCGCGGTTCCCCCTTTCAGTGCAAAACAGGTCTCGTTAGCGACATAGGGCAATGCTCGCACCAGCAGGGCGACCTGGCGGTAGTAGGGGGAGGTTTTATCCATGCCTTATTCCCTTCCTGGTAAAATTTTCAGGCACAGTAATCTGGTATTGCGTGTCCAGCTTGCCATTAACAACGACCTGTCGGTTGCCCGATCCCAGTTCGATTTTGCTGGTATCCACACGTTTGAACCATGCATGCTCATAGAAACTGGCGAAAAACAGATAAAGGCGCTTAGTTTGTACGGACTGGCTGAGCGTAAGTAGCTTCTCCACTTTACGTGGATTGAGATTGACCAGTCCCTGAAAAAGCTCGGCAGCATGCTCAAATGAGATTTCCTGAGGAACTGCGCTTAACAGCTCATAGGCTGCCAGCTCTGGTACGCTGGCGGTTAATTTTTTTCCTTTAACGTCAAGCTCGGTTCGGAACTTCTCATCCAGTTGAGGAAGCTTCAGGGCTGATACTATTAGCCATTCAACGCCGGGAAATTCTTTAAACCATTTGGGTAATATCGTTTTGGTTTCAGCGCTAAGCCAGCATTGACTCTGCTTAAGTTGCAGGTAATGGGAACGGCCCTGCCAGGAGAGGCTGCTCAGTCCGGCCAGATGCACTGGCGCCTCAAGCTGGCTTTGCAGACTCCATAGCGCATCACTCCAGTCCGGTTCACGTCCTGCGCGCGCATAAACGCCAGCCCGCAGTTTTTTCAGCCAGCCGCTTTGCGCGTATTTAAAGGCCAGAGAAGGCGATATGTTGTTCCGGGTTAGCCAGGATTGCAAAACCACGCTTCCCGGAGAGGTGTTTTGCAATAGCCAGTTTATTTTTGATGGCATAGATTCACTCAGGGTGTAACTATAATAAAAAAAAGTAAACTATCTGGCGAGTGGAAAGTCAATGTACAATGTCTGTCGCAGCAAAAATGTTGCCAACGATAGTTGTAGATAGCGCACTGGTAAATCCCGGACTGTTTGTTTCAGTCAGGCTGGGAATGATTGCATCACACGTATTTTTTTAAAAGATCCGTCTGTAATGGATACTATCAGTCCAATCGCTGCCGCCGCTGATATAAACACACTCTCTGGTACAAAAAAACGGCACCGCCAGCCACACCAATCCCCTTGCTATTAAGCTGCATGAAATCATACGTCTGGCGCAGTGATAAACAATCCTGGACTCAGGAGCTGCCTCAAATAGCCGTAAGTCGCGACATATCAGTCCGTCAATAAGCCCGACAATTGACCTGCTCCCCCGTTGAAAGGGCAACAAGCCACAAGACCACGTATTGAGGTCTTGGTTTGAGCATCAGGGAGTTTTACACTGTGACATCTTAAAATCCGTGTTCTTATTCTTATATCAAGGCAGGAGCCATGACGAGTCGCCCGCAGATGATTATTAATGTTCTTCAGGCCAATCCTGATGAACAATTCACAGCCCGTCAGCTTGCCCAGAAGATCATCGATCGATACAGCGCAGAGCTTGCCAGTAAACGTCAAAATCCTCGTTTTGCCAGTGATGAAGATTTCTTAAGTCAAATAGCAGCTGAAATAGGTGGGACCAGAACTGTTCAGGCTAAAGCGATGTGTCCTCAGGTTATGACTCGTGACAAGCCGCGACCCAGGCTATTTTATTGGGGTAAGGAAATTGATAATGGTGTGCAACAAGAATCATCTTTTGATATCGCTCCGACTCCCTCTGCTGAGACAGTAAGCTTTTCCGAGCATGCACTTTATCCGCTTCTGATTGAATACCTTTCTGAAGAAGAAGAACTACTTTGCCGTCGTATCGATGAGAAACGTTCAGGCAATAATAAAGGACCTGGAGCAAACCATTGGCTTTACCCTGACATCGTTGCCTTACAGCCCCTTGATAAGGGGTGGGATAGCGTTGTGCAAAACTGCGTACGCTATAGCGAAGGGCGTTTGACGCGTTTGTGGTCATTTGAAGTAAAACGCCAGCTTAACCGAAGCAATGTCAGGGAGTGTTTCTTCCAGGCAGTGAGCAATTCAAGCTGGGCTCATTTCGGCTATCTGGTTGCGACCGAAATAAACGAAGATAAGCAACGTAGTGTTGAAAAAGAGCTTCAGATGCTATGTGCACTGCATGGCATTGGCGTGATCCTGCTTAATCCGCAGGATCCCGGTAATAGTCAGACTCTTATTCCGGCGCGGGAGCGAACCAGTATTGACTGGCAATCTGTCAACCGTCTGGTTGTAGAGAACAAGGATTTTAAAGAGTTTATTGATCTGGTGTCTGATTATCACCAGACAGGAAAAATACATAAAGCGCTGTGGAACCGGTAGCACAGCTCAGGATGTTATTACCTGTATAAAAATCAAAAATACAATTGAGAGATTCGAGCATAACTCTGATTTGCTACAGGTCCATGCTTTGCATCTGGTTTGCAGAATATGGCAAACCTGACGCCACCTGCTCTTAAAAAAAAAGCTACAATCGCTATACAGCGCTAAAATCTGGTAGATAATCCCTTTCATGCCTTGGATTTGCTGAATATGGCTAAATGGAAAACGTGCATTCTGATTTCATTAGACTAATCGGTAAGAATTAGCGTGTTGCAGTGATGTTAGTCATTGTTCAAAACAATATGAAAAGTTAAGATACAGAGTTACAGGTCTAATGTATGGACAGGCCTGCACAGTGATGGATTGATACTGCTGATGACTAAATCCAATTTTGAGTTCCTGAAAGGCATCAACGACTTCACCTATGCTATCGCCTGCGCGGCGGAAAACAATTACCCAGATGATCCCAATACCACGCTGGTAAAAATGCGTATGTTTGGCGAAGCGACTGCCAAACATCTTGGTCTGCTTCTGGGCATTCCTCCTTGCGATAATCAGCACGATCTTCTGCGTGAGCTAGGCAAAATCGCCTTTGTTGATGACACTATTCTTTCTGTATTCCACAAATTGCGCCGTATTGGTAACCAGGCGGTGCATGAATACCATAACGATCTTGATGACGCCCAGATGTGCCTGCGGCTCGGCTTCCGTTTGGGTGTCTGGTACTACCGTCTGGTCACCAAAAATTATGACTTTCCGGTGCCTGTTTTTGCTTTACCGGAACGTGGCGAAAATCTTTATCACCAGGAAGTGCTGACGCTGAAACAGCAGCTTGAACAGCAGGCACGGGAAAAAGCGCAGAGTCAGTCAGAACTGGAATTACAGCAGCAGAAGCTGATTAGCCTTAACGGCTATATCGCTATCCTGGAAGGTAAGCAGCAGGAAACCGAAGCACAAACGCGAGCACGGCTTGCGGCGCTGGAAGCCCAGTTAGCCGAGAAAAATGCGGAGCTGGCGAAACAGACCGAACAGGAACGTAAGGCATACCAAAAAGAGATCACCGATCAGGCCATCAAGCGTACGCTTGACCTCAGTGAAGAAGAGAGCCGCTTCCTGATTGATGCACAATTGCGTAAAGCAGGCTGGCAGGCCGATAGCAAAGCTTTGCGCTTTTCTGAAGGCGCGCGCCCGGAGCCGGGTGTCAATAAAGCCATTGCTGAATGGCCCACCGGTAAAGATGAAACGGGTAAGCAGGGCTTTGCGGACTATGTTTTATTCGTCGGTCTCAAGCCTATCGCGGTAATTGAAGCGAAGCGTAAAAATATCGACGTTCCCGCCAGACTCAATGAGTCCTATCGCTACAGTAAATACTTCGATAATGCATTCTTACGCGATACGTTGCTGGAGGAGTACGCTCCCGACGACGTGAACGAAGCGGTACCGGTGTATGAAATCAGCTGGCAGGATACCAGCGGCGAACAGCGCTTTAAAATTCCCTTCTGCTACTCCACCAACGGGCGCGAATACCGCGCGGCAATGAAGACCAAAAGCGGCATCTGGTATCGTGACGTCCGTCATACTACTAATATGTCCAAAGCATTGCCGGAGTGGCATCGTCCAGAAGAACTGCTGGACATGCTCGGCAGCGATCCGCAGAGACAAAATCAGTGGTTTATTGATAATCCGGGGATGAGCGAGCTGGGCCTGCGTTACTATCAGGAAGATGCCGTGCGGGCAGTCGAAAATGCTATCGTCAATGGACAGCAAGAGATCCTGCTGGCGATGGCCACCGGTACCGGTAAAACCCGTACCGCAATCGCCCTGATGTTCCGCCTTATCCAGTCTCAGCGTTTTAAGCGCATTCTCTTCCTGGTTGATCGCCGTTCTCTCGGTGAGCAGGCGCTTGGTGCATTTGACGATACGCGTATTAACGGCGACACCTTTAACAGCATCTTTGATATTAAAGGGCTGACGGATAAATTCCCCGAAGACAGCACTAAAATTCACGTTGCCACTGTTCAGTCGCTGGTTAAACGCACCCTGCAATCGGATGAACCGATGCCGGTTGGCCGTTACGATTGTATCGTCGTGGACGAAGCACACCGTGGCTACATTCTCGATAAAGAGCAGACCGAAGGTGAGTTACAATTCCGCAGCCAGCTTGATTATGTTTCTGCCTATCGCCGTATCCTCGACCATTTTGATGCAGTCAAGGTTGCGCTGACCGCTACGCCCGCTCTGCATACGGTGCAGATCTTCGGTGATCCGGTCTATCGCTACACCTACCGTACTGCGGTAATCGATGGTTATCTGATCGACCAGGATCCGCCGATTCAGATCACGACCCGCAACGCACAGGATGGTGTTTATCTTGCTCAGGGTGAGCAGGTAGAACGCATCAGCTCGCAGGGTGAAGTGATTAACGATACCCTGGAAGACGAACAGGATTTTGAGGTCGCCGACTTTAACCGCAACCTGATTATTCCTGCGTTTAACCGCGCCGTCTGTAACGAACTCACTAACTACCTCGACCCCACAGGTCTACAAAAAACACTGGTGTTCTGCGTCACCAATGCGCATGCCGATATGGTGGTGGAAGAGCTGCGTACCGCATTTAAGAAAAAGTATCCGCAGCTGGAACACGACGCAATTATCAAGATTACCGGCGATGCTGATAAAGACGCGCGTAAAGTGCAGACCATGATCACCCGCTTTAACAAAGAGCGGCTGCCCAATATTGTCGTGACCGTCGATCTGCTGACCACCGGCGTCGATATTCCATCGATCTGTAATATCGTTTTCCTGCGTAAGGTACGCAGCCGCATTTTGTACGAGCAGATGAAAGGCCGTGCGACGCGTCTGTGTCCGGCGGTGGCGAAAACCAGCTTTAAGATTTTCGACTGTGTCGATATCTATAGCTCGCTGGAAAGTGTCGATACCATGCGCCCGGTGGTTGTCCGTCCTCAGGTCGAACTGCAAACGCTGGTCAATGAAATCACCGATTCCGAGACCTACAAAACCATTGAGGCGGATGGCCGCAGCTTTGCTGAGCACAGCCATGAACAGCTGGTGGCCAAGCTCCAGCGTATTATCGGCCTTGCCACGTTTAACCGTGACCGCAGCGAAACAGTAGATAAGCAGGTGCGTCGTCTGGATGAGCTATGCCAGGACGCGGCAGGCGTTAACTTTAATGGCTTTGCCTCATGCCTGCGGGATAAAGGAGCGCACTGGAGTGCCGAAGTCTTCAACAAACTGCCAGGCTTTATTTCCCGTCTGGAGAAGCTGAAAGCCGACATCAACAACCTGAATGATGCGCCAATCTTCCTCGATATTGACGATGAAGTGGTGAGCGTAAAATCGCTCTATGGCGATTACGATACGCCGCAGGATTTTCTCGAAGCCTTTGATTCGCTGGTGCAACGTTCTCCGAATGCGCAGCCAGCCTTACAGGCGGTGATCAATCGTCCACGAGACCTCACCCGCAAAGGGCTGGTCGAACTGCAGGAATGGTTTGATCGCCAGCACTTCGAGGAATCTACCCTGCGCAAAGCGTGGAAAGAGACGCGCAATCAGGATATCGCCGCCCGATTAATTGGTCACATACGCCGTGCGGCGGTAGGTGATGCGCTGAAGCCGTTCGATGAGCGTGTCGATCATGCGCTTGAGCGCATCAAAGGCGAAAACGACTGGAACAGTGAGCAACTGACCTGGCTCGATCGTTTGGCTACTGCACTGAAAGAGAAGGTGGTGCTTGACGACGACGTCTTCAAAACGGGCAATTTTCATCGTCGTGGCGGCAAGACAATGCTGCAAAAAACCTTCGATGATGATCTCGACAATCTGCTCGATAAGTTCAGCGATTACATCTGGGACGAGCCAGCTTAACGCGTTATCATCCCCGGCAATGTCTTCTTCTGCGGCCCTGAATAGGGCCGCTGTTTATTTACGGAATACTCTATGAACAATAACGATCTGGTCGCGAAGCTGTGGAAGCTGTGCGACAACCTGCGCGATGGCGGCGTCTCCTATCAAAACTACGTTAACGAACTCGCCTCGCTGCTGTTTTTGAAAATGTGTAAAGAGACCGGCCAGGAAGCAGACTACCTGCCGGAAGGCTATCGCTGGGATGATCTGAAATCCCGTATCGGCCAGGATCAGCTGCAGTTCTATCGCAACCTGCTGGTACATCTGGGTGCCGATAACCAGAAACTGGTGCAGGCGGTATTCCAGAACGTCAACACCACGATCACCCAGCCCAAACAGTTGACCGAGCTGGTCAGCAACATGGATTCGCTGGACTGGTACAACGGCACGCACGGCAAATCCCGCGATGACTTCGGTGATATGTACGAAGGGCTGTTGCAGAAGAATGCGAACGAAACCAAGTCTGGTGCCGGTCAGTACTTCACCCCGCGTCCGCTGATCAAAACCATTATCCACCTGCTGAAACCGCAGCCGCGTGAGGTAGTACAGGATCCGGCAGCGGGTACGGCGGGCTTTCTGATTGAAGCCGACCGCTACGTTAAATCGCAGACCAACGATCTGGATGACCTTGATAACGACACGCAGGATTTCCAGATCCACCGTGCGTTTATCGGCCTGGAACTGGTACCCGGCACCCGTCGCCTGGCGCTGATGAACTGCCTGCTGCACGACATTGAAGGGAACCTCGACCACGGTGGCGCGATCCGTCTGGGTAACACGCTGGGTAGCGATGGCGAAACATTACCGATGGCGCATGTGGTCGCCACCAACCCACCGTTTGGCAGCGCGGCGGGGACTAACATCACCCGTACCTTCGTTCACCCGACCAGCAACAAACAGCTCTGCTTTATGCAGCATATTGTTGAAACCCTGCTCCCCGGCGGACGTGCGGCGGTAGTGGTGCCGGATAACGTTTTATTCGAAGGCGGCAAAGGTACCGAGATACGTCGTGACCTGATGGATAAGTGCCATCTGCATACCATTCTGCGCCTGCCGACCGGTATTTTTTATGCCCAGGGCGTGAAGACTAACGTGCTCTTTTTCACCAAAGGCACCGTGGCGAAGCCGACACAGGATAAGAACTGTACCGATGACGTGTGGGTGTACGATCTGCGAACCAATATACCGAGTTTCGGCAAACGCACGCCGTTTACCGACGATCATTTACAGCCGTTCGAGCGCGTATATGGTGAAGACCCGCACGGCTTAAGCCCGCGTAGCGAAGGTGAGTGGAGTTTTAACGCTGAAGAGGCGGAAATTGCTGATAGCGAAGAGAACAAAAACACCGATCAGCATCTGGCTACCAGCCGCTGGCGCAAATTCAGCCGCGAGTGGATCCGCACGGCGAAATCCGATTCGCTGGATATCTCCTGGCTGAAAGATAAAGACAGCATTGATGCCGACAACCTGCCGGAGCCGGATATTTTAGCGGCAGAAGCGATGGGCGAACTGGTACAGGCGATGGGCGAACTGGATGCGTTGATGCGTGAACTGGGTGCGAGCGATGAAGCCGATGCGCAGCGTCAGTTGCTGGAAGAAGCGTTTGGTGAGGTGAAGGAATGAGTGTGGGGAAATTGCCAGAGGGGTGGATTAGTTCTAACTTGGGAGAAATTGTTGATGTTAATAGCGGAATAGGTTTCCCAATACAATACCAAGGGAAAAGCAGCGGTGACTATCCTGTATTTAAAGTGAGAGATATATCATTAGCAGTAGCTAAAAGAAAAGGAAATTTGAATGATGCAGGACATTACATATCAACTGAAGAAGTCATGGAACTCAAAGGAAAGATTTTCCGTCCAGGAACTACCGTTTTTGCCAAGATAGGTGAGGCTGTAAAATTAAATAGACGGGCAATAGTTCAAAAGCCTGGTTTAGTCGATAATAATGTAATGGCTATCAGTGCAACTGTGCATGAGATGGATAAATTTGTATTCCATTTTATGAATACCATAGACCTTTCACAGCAGGTTAGATCTACTACTATACCTTCAATCAGGAAAGGTGATATAGAAAATATTTATTTTTTTCTTCCTCCTCTTGCAGAGCAAAAAATCATCGCTGAAAAACTCGATACACTGCTGGCGCAAGTAGACACCACCAAAGCACGTCTTGAGCAAATCCCAAAAATCCTGAAACGTTTTCGTCAGGCGGTGCTAGCTTCCGCGCTGAATGGAAAAATGATTAATGAATCTTGTGAAAAAAAAACTGCAACACTGGGCTCATTTGTATCTATTGACATTGGTAATGCATTTAAAAGCTCTGAGTTCAGTGAAGTTGGTATTCCTTTGCTTCGTGGGCAAAACATTGAGCCAGGCTCATTGCGATGGGACGAAACGAAGAGATTTCCTTTAGAGAAGCTTCAAAGATTTTCTCATTTATTTATCAATGAGGATGATATTATTTTGGCGATGGATCGTCCAATAATATCCTCAGGCTTGAAGCTAGCCAGAGCTAAAAAAAATGATATACCCTGTGTTTTGGTTCAGCGCGTTGCTAGGTTTAAAGAGTTTAATGGTCTCCTTCCAGATTATCTTTATTTATTATTAAAAGACCTAGCGTTCATCAACTATATTCAGCCAAATCAAACAGGGAGCGACATTCCACATATTAGCGGAAAACAGATACTCAATTTTAATTGCCACATTCCACCTCTCTCGGAACAACGCGAAATCGTCCGCCGCGTAGAACAACTCTTCGCCTACGCCGACACCATTGAAAAACAGGTCAACAATGCGCTGGCCCGCGTCAACAACCTCACTCAATCTATCCTGGCGAAAGCATTCCGTGGTGAACTCACCGCCCAGTGGCGGGCAGAAAACCCGGAACTAATCAGCGGTGAAAACAGTGCTGCTGCATTACTGGAGAAAATTAAAGCCGAGCGGGCAGCTAGCTCCGGTAAAAAAGCCTCACGTAAAAAATCCTGATTCTTATTTCTTTGCGCACCTTGCTGGTGCGCTTCTTATTATTTCCCGCCAGATAAAACTTACGCTTTATAATAAAATGATTTTATAACTTACTTATTTAACTCTGTTTTAAGCTGGACTTTTCTTCTCTTTCCTGATGATATATACAGGTATTTAGCGCGGCACGGATGTGCGCCAACACACCCGCGCCGCTAATCACAATCACTATTTATAGGGAATAGTAATCATGACTGACGCCCATTCTATTGCACAACCGACTGAACCAGAAGTCTCTCCTGCAAATAACCGGAAATTAACCGTTAGCTATGCAAGCCGCTATCCGGATTACAGCCGGATACCCGCCATCACCATGAAAGGACAATGGCTGGAAGCTGCCGGTTTTGCCACTGGCACAGCAGTAGATGTTAAGGTAATGGAAGGTTGTATTGTTCTCACCGCCCGGCAGGAGAGCGAACTGATGCAGTCGCTGCGCCAGGTATGCAAGCTGTCGGCGCGGAAACAAAAACAGGTTCAGGCGTTTATTCAGGTTATTGCCGGTAAACAGAAAGTTGTCTGAGTGTAAAACCGCTCCCGACATCGCTTCGGGAGCGGTTAACTATCAGGACGCGATCACTTCCACCAGCACATCAGTTGCCCAGCTTTCTTCACTGTTGGCCACATTTCCCTCTTTGCAGGCCAGCGCCATATTGCCTAACTGGAAAGAAACACTATCGTTGAAGTCAAAGTTATACCACTTTGATGCAAAGTTAATGCGCCAGTAGCCCATTCCCTGATCAAAACGAATCTTCAGTTCCTGTCCCTCTTCAAAGGTTACTGTCAGCTTACGATGATGGGGAATCTCGCGCGGCGAATCGAAAACCGTTAGTTCTACCGCTCTGCCCATTGCTGCTGCAAACCACTGGTCAGCAAAATCATGAAAATCCGCTTCGCTCATCCAGTCATGGAACGGCCGGTTGCCGGGGCGATCTTTGGGCTTAAACAGCGTATCAAGCTCCAGCTCCGCGTCATCGGTTAGCTTTGATTTTAGGGGTTTCAGTAACGCCCCTAGTAGCGCCAGCGCAACCGGATTTTGCAAATAGCGATCGGTATAGTGAACACGGGTGATTTGCTTGTTTTTCATCAGCGACTGCGCTTCTTCATGGCTATTACACAGCACATCCCAGAAGCGCTGTCCGAATTGCGAAAGCGGGCCATTCAACTGTTTGTGAATCTCTATGTCTTTTACACGCTCAACATAGTTCGCTGTTTTTCCTGGCAGAAGAAAGTCGTTCAGAGCGACCGGCTTATAACTAAGACTAAGGACTACCAGTTCGTCATTTTGGTGCCAACCCGGTCCAGGAATTGTCGCCTGTTGGCTGCGCGAAGCCAGCGTCATTACACGATCGGCAAAGGCGATTTGTGCAACAATCGGCAACTCTGGTTTCTGTTCGATATAGCACAGCCGCACACCCAGCGCAGTAAACTGTGAAAGTTCATGCAGCAGCTCCTTGTCATCCATGCCATCGGGGATGACAAGCTCAACCGCGACGTTGTCTTTCACCCGATAATTCTGGATTGCCGCACGGAACTGACGGGCATATAAATCCCACTCATTGAATGCACCGCTCATCCACAGCGTGAGCTTTTCAGCACCTTCGTTGATTGCCCGACGAATCGTATCGCCAATGGCTCCAGGGCAGTAGCATGCATCCGGTAACGAGAATGTCTCTTCAGCCGGCAAACCGATGTAGTAAGAGAAATCATCTCCAAGCCATGCCTTCGCCGCTTTGCGATCCAGCAAATCGTGATCGTGGCGAGTCTGCGAGTCGAGTAGGCACTCACTGCATGCCGTATCACAGTGGCGACAACCCAACTGTTTCACCATTCCCTGAAGAATGGCCTCAATGTGCATCGGCGCGCTGGAGGCAAAACCTGCGCCACCACTGATTACATCGTAAAGCTGGACGGCTAATACCGATTGCCCATCTTCCAGTCTGACCGGCCGCACGCTGTAGCCCAGTTCTGCTGCGGAAATACCTAACATAGCCGCTAGCGCCTGCCGCAGCGCGACCGCCAGAGTCATGGCAATAATGCGACCTTCTTCACTATTATCTGGCAGATATTCGCCGTTTTGTGGCTTACGAATAACTATTTCAAAAACATCCGTACGCGCCAGGGCACCTAGCGTGACGTTCTTCATGAGCGCCGTCGATCCTGAGCAAATAATGCGCTGATTCTGGCTATCGCGATCCGCTTTTCCCGGACGAGGTGGATAGTGAGCTTCCATACTTTTCGGTGCGTCGTTGTCATTCAGCATTGACTCTGCGCGACCACAGCTCAGACATAATGCGTAACCATGGCCTCCTATCCCAAGGCTTTGCTGAAAAACGTGCCCATCAGAACCAGATGCCATATATCCCATTATCGGATTAGGCAACGGCACGGGTTCTGCTTTAACAAACACCCACGCAGGGACAACCGGAATGAATTTCATGGTTTCAATATTGTTGGTCACCGGCGCATGCGCATCGGTAACAAATCCGGCGGGCTGAAGCACCTGACGGCGATTATTCATGATGACCTTTTCACCACATGCGCTATTAGTGCAAAAGAGTGTCCCGGAACTAATCATCCCTTCTTCGTAGCCGATAGTCCCACATTTGTGACAGCGCCAGGCACAATCCAGACGCTGGGCTTCATTTGTATCGGCATTAATATTGTGCCAGTGCAGTGAGACGCCAGCTGAACGGAAGACCCGGCCATCAAGAATAATTTCTGCACCAGGCGCGTATTCCCGAATAGCGACGCCAAGGTTACGGGAGGGCAGCCCTTTATAGCGTGAAACGTTATCTTCGCGATCTTTTTTATCTCGGCTTTTACGCGACTTTTCGCGGACATAGTCTTCCATGGTGAAGTTATCAAATGTCACCACGTCTGTCGGGAAGCCGTATCCAGGCAGGAAGGTTCTGGCTGCCAGATCGCGCAGCAGATACTCGCCACAGTGCCGTTTTTTCTCCAGTTCTATGCGCTTGCGATAAGGCGTTTGCGGTTGCGATTCGCGCTCCTGGGCCACAAGATCGCGATAAACTGAAAGCCAACGCTTTTGCAGTAAAGTAATTGCGTTGATTGTTTTTTCCCGCAGTAGATCGGGCCTCGCACCATGCGAAGCCGTACCTTTTACCAGACGCTCCAGCGCAGGATCGATATCAAGGTCGGGGCGTGCAAGCCAGACTTTAAAGCGTTCACATATTGAATGGCCGTCATCTTCACCGAAAAACCACATGCTATCGAGGCTGGTTTTTTCTTTGTCGGTTTCGCCAATAACGTTACATAAAAAGTCGGACAGCAATAACGCGTTAATATGTCGTTGTACCAGTCGGGCGGAGTTCATCGCAACCATTGGTGCTGGGATCATGGTTTCAAACGGCCATAACGGGTTGGCAAAAACCTGCTGGTCGTGCGGATTACCTTTACACAGAGTGTAAGAGATTGCGCGTGCTTCCTTACTACGTCCGGCTCGTCCGGCGCGCTGTAAATAGTTTGCCGGATGCGGCGGTACGTTGTTCATCACCACGGCGGTAATGCCGCCGATATCAACCCCCATTTCCATGGTGGTGGAACAGTTGAGAACATTTAGCTGCCCGTTCTTGAACATCTTTTCGTAGCTTTGCAGACGTTCTGACGATTGCTGGGCAGAGTGTTCGGCAGTGCGGTAGTAAAAGCCACCTTCAACGATACGATCGTTAATATCCGTCCAGACGTTTTCCGAACGTAATTGTGCGATCAGAGGTTCTTTACTGACCCAGTCACGCACCTTCGCCAGACCTGGTGCATAGTCTTCCTGCGAACGATCCAGTTTCCAGATTTCCGGCATGGTGACCTTCTGTGCGACAAAATCGTCATATTGCGTCTGGGTAAGATGCTCAAACAAAATGTGGGTGGGCAGATAAGGAGTTAAACCTTTAAACGCGGTATCCAGAATTTTATTGGTAACCGGACAAATCCATCCTTCTTTAATTAAAGAAAAAGTCAAATGCTCTTTCGGTAAATAAAAACGGTTACCATCAGGCTTCAGTACTGCAAGTGGCCCGGTTAACTGGATCCATGCCTCTTTCAGCCATGTATTGATAATATCAATCGTTGCCGCATTTGCGGTTTTGAATCCTGCGCCAAGCATTAATAACTTCACTAAACGATGGGAGATATTACCATTACGAATTTGTGGCCAGCGTTTATTCTGATTATCTTCAGGATCTTTTGTTTCCGGGTTACGGACGAATTTGGATGAAAAACGGCTACCAATCCAGTTTTTCAACTCATCGTCCAGTTGCGTGAAGTTACTTTCACGAACATACAGATCTAGCGTAACCTTAAGAAAATCCAGCCAGTCATCCAGTGTCAGTCCTTTTTCCTGCCAGTGCACCGGGACCTTATGTATTTTCTCCAGCCCCTGATAACCAACCCGGACCAGCCCTTGCGTTTCCAGGCTATTAGTTCGTTTGGGACGGCGCATAAATTCACGGAAAAGCAACATTTCCGAAAGCTTCAACGGCCCACCATTTTCATTGAAGATTTCAGGCTTCAGATAGTGGTTATATTGCAGTATAGGTCCGCGAATATCGGCTTTCTCTTTAAGCTCATTGGTTATTTCAGTCCAGGTTCGCGAAACCAGAATAGCTGCAGCTTTGCCACCAGTGGCAGCCTGGATTGCCTGTTCAAGCTGCTTAGCTTGCGCTTCTGCCAGTTTCGCTTGTTCCGGCATTCCCCAGCTTCTGTATTCATCCACCTCTTTGCGGGCCTGTTTTGCCCTCGTAACTAACTTGTCCAGATCTACATCGGCATTCGGTGTTGTAGAAGTCTGTGTTCGTTGGTGCCAGCTCAGGATTTCCACCACGCTACCGCGTAAGCGGCTGCGTTCTGCTTCTTGTTGCATGCGCACTGCCATTCGGGCCGTTCCTTGCCGGCTGTCGGTAAAGGTAATAAGTCGACGGCCCCGACCCGGTAACGAATCAGGTCCGACGCCCTCTTTTCCTTCTTCACTGACAAAGTCCTGACAATATTCCAGAACTGTTGGCACAATGTTGGTAACGTAAAATGGTCCACCTAACAAGGCGCGGCGAAACGGTTGTTTTCCGCTCGTGCCTTTGTAGCCACAACTACTGGCGCTACAAATTTGTTCATTATCATTAATAACCAGCGGGATGCTGTCATTGTTAATAACACCAATACGACGCGTCTGACGGTCCAGACGCTGTAGGGTATAACCCGCCTCACTGGTCTTTTCTGCGGCAATAATGAGCGGGGGCTGAAAACGATCCTCTTTATCAACTTTTTCTTCTGCGGCGTCATGTTCAATATGCACATCATCCTGCAAGGAGAACTCATCACCGCCTTTATTTCCCCATTGAACAAGTTTGCCGTTTTTGTCCTGCGCCAGTAGATGTGGCTCATTACATTCATTACAGAATGCCAGCTCGTAAACCGGGCTTCCACAATCGCAATTTTGGCGTTTGTTCACATACACATAGCCAAAAGGCCAACCCTTTTCCAGCGGTGTACCGTGTTTTAATCTGCATTCTTTATCAACACAGGCCCACACCCCCTGGGTATTGCGTTGGAATATATGTGCCCTGACCTTAAGAAATGCCGGATCCTTACTATTAGGTTGTGTACCAGAGCAGACATCGATCCAGCGCAGTACGGCCTGCTGGCTATAACTCTGTTTAGTCAGCAAATTTAACCTTTGTGTCATCTCATCGAGTTTCATTGGATTCGGCTGAGTGACTAACATGTCACGTAAGTAATGCGCCTCAGGTGAATGCGTAAGTGCATCAAAGCGCTCTGGGCTTACGCCCTTCATATCTGTATCAGGGATTTGCTCAATTTCTTCTAACGGAATAAAAAAGTGTTTGCATGGTTCCAATTCCGGAATAACCCGGCTTCCATCCAGTACGTCAATGCGTTCTTGCGGTATACCGGATAATTCAGAGAGGAATTTTTTTAACTGCTTTTCGGCGTCGCTTCCGGCAATGGTCGCGGAGGTTGCTACAAAGCGAACATCATCTGGTGTTACGCCAAAGGCAGTCATTACACGACGTAACTGCAGCGCGAGTTCAGCAGCCTGTGAACCAACGTAGGTATGCGCTTCATCCAATACGATCCAGCGTAATGATTTTTGTGATTTAGATTGGTGGATAATTGGAGCGTCGATCTGGCGGACCATCATATATTCCAGCATCGTGCCGTTGGTCACCAGAATCGGAGCGGGTTCTTCACGCATCTTTTCGCGCGATAGCACCTCATTCGGCCTTTTTGCCTGCTCGCTTTTTACCGATGCATGTAGATTTTCAGTATTACCGTTGTAAAGGCAGTATCGGATCCCGGTACCAAAACCACGTGTCCAGGCATCCAGGCGCTCACGTTGAGAATTAATTAAGGCGTTAAGTGGATAGAGGAAAAGGGCTCTGACACCGACCAGCGGATTATTATCATTTTCATGAAGTTCCCGGTAGAGATCCTCCAGCACCGGCACCATAAAACATTCTGTTTTGCCTGAACCCGTACCACTGGTCACTACCACTGAATGTTTTTTTTCCAGCAGAGCCTTCCAGCTTGCTAGCTGGTGAGTAAAGGGTTTCCAGTCAGCACCAAAACGGTAGCGTCCATTGTTCTGATCATCCAGTGAATCAACCACAGCTTTACTGAGCAATGCATTGCCTTCCGTCAGGCTACGCATGGTGTTGTTTGACTCTTTCCAGCCAAACATTTGCTGGAATACCGGTGAAGCAAGAAATGAACCTGATTTTCCACAATCGGCACCCATTTGTTGCGCGAGATGCTCGCGTAACTGCGGGTTGGTGACCCCCATAATACTCAGCGTTGCCTCGGTCGAACGAGATAAAGATTGTTCAATAAGTGAAGAAAAATAGCGTGTAGTCATTCTTATTCCTTTTTATTCTTCGGAAATATAACGCAGAAGGCTGCATTGAAAGATGGCCTTGAACCAGCGTGAATCAAAGTCCCTGACCTGTCTCAGAAAAAAAACGGCGCCAGGTTTACGATCAAATACAGAATCAAAACTAGTTTTACCGCTTGCGACAGAAGCCGCAAAGACAGGTAACCACGAAACAGAGTAGCGATAATCTGCGTCAGGATTAATGCTGATTACTGAATTTTTTTGTGACATCATCCAGCTATGCAAACGCCTGGAACCGTACTCTGGCCAACGAGCTTCACTGTGCTCACGTAAAAGCTCCTGATACCACTCACGGACAAAAAAATCAGGAATAGGCGGGGGAAGCTTTCCATAACTTAACCATTTTTCAATTTCGTCGGCATACGTTGGGAATACAATCCCTAATCGCTGATACATATTGTTGACGAGTATGTTCTGAGTTTCTTCCGGCGCGCCTTTTTGGCCTAGAAACTGTTTAAAACGCTTGGCTGCATCTATGATTTCAAAAATAGGGAAGAACTCCCATAAAATAGGGAATTCATTCTCTATGCGGTTTAGATACTCAGCTAACATTTCAAATTTGAAGAGAGACATCGCCAGCGCTCGCGGGTGCTTTACCAGTGCTCGCCAAACTTCAAAAGTTGCCAGCGGTAGATAACCAAATTGATCGTAAAGACTGCGCATAAACTGCCAACCTGAATGGGCTGGATCGTTAGCCATCTGTTCAAGTACCTGCGTTATGGCATTAACTTCCGATTGGGGGTTAAAAAGTTGGGTGGCCTTCTGTAGTGAGCGGATGCTAGATTCATCCACAGGCAAAGAAGGCTCGCCACGAATGAAGTAAGGGCGGAACGCCATTTCTTCGCCTGGTTTAGGAAGAACTAACCATGGACCGTTTTTGTTTACAATATTACTCAACTCGTATTCACCAACGGCCACACCTTCACTCATTCTTGAGGATAACGGGTTGGCTTTCCTCTCCGGCTCGCTCAATAACATGATTACAGGAGAAGGTGTTTGTCCGGCACGATGTTGGGTTGAATGGCTTATCAGAAGCTCTCTTTCATAATCATAACGCATGCTGTATTTGTAGCGTCGAATCAGCCAGTTCATTACAACGCCAGCGCCTTTGATTCGCATTTCAACAACCTGGTCAATTCCCGACTCAAGAGAAAGCAAATTTTCAATATTTTCTCTAAGGCTATATAAATTAAGTTCAATAGGGCGTTCTGCCGGTGTATAGAACCATTCATGCCATGCTTGCAATCCACTTGAGCGTAAGTGCAGTTCCAGTGAAAAACGTGTCGGTTCGCCATTTTTCCCAAATAGATAGGCTCTGGAACCAAGTAAGTCATTTAAAGTGATATTTTTATCCAGCAGACATCCATTTGCATCAAATGCCAGACAGCCTTTCGCTGGGAAAGGTAAAATTATTTCTACAGGATCTGCTCCCAAATTTGGATAAATCTGTAGAGAAACAAATGCAGGAGGCTTACCTTCTGCTTTGAGTGAAATTTCGGTATGCCCTATCGATCGTTTGCGCGAAACTTCCAGTGTTTTATTTTTTAAGACAGATATGCAGGGATGCTGTGTTGAGATGATAATGGAACCTTCATTAGCTTTATCTCCGCCTTTTATTTCAACGTTAAAATCCGCAGGTAATATCCCTATTTTTCGGCGAAGTAGCGTTTCATTGTCCATGTTTCTGATGGAGATATATTGCGTTCCCATCATCTCTTGTACCTGACATTTATCTAAAGACATGCCACTCAGATAACGTTTTAATTGTATGTTTTCAATGTCCAGATTTTTCGCTGTAACTTTAGGTACACCAAGAAATGTTTTATCAGGATGGCAATTCCAGGCCACGCGTTTACCATAAAAATCAAAACCTCCCGGGTTAGATAAGTCTCTTCCGGTGCGAATTCGATATGTTTCATTTCCAATAATAATTACATCTTGTCGCCCTTTTACGCTAAGTGTTTCGAGTCCTAGTATTGGAACTGAACCCGGAGAAGCTTCGTATCCTGTAAGAGTAATTTCTTCCCGAGGTAAAACAATAAGAATGTCGCTGTCACTTACACTGCAAGAAGCTTGTCCTTGTAATAACCAGCGGTTCTCATCAGCAACAAATGTAAGTGGTACCTCACCAACAGCAATTTCACTATTGTCCAGCTTTATTGCACCAATAATCATCCCTCCTGCACGCACAACCACCGATAAACTTGCAGAAGGTGCCAGTCTGATAAATGTTGATTCACATTTACGTAGGCGAACCCTGGCATGCGCATTTTCCAGGGAGGCATAGGCTGGACCAAGATTGACAACTTCATCATTATCCTCATAGATAGCAACTTCAAAACGCGTCGTGGAGGGAGGGATATTGATCGGGAAAGAAAGTTCATCTGGCAGCGAAACTACCGCTCGTATTTGATCCGGATTATTTTCCGACCAATAGAATTGGCAACCAGAACTATTATTTTTTTTGACGCGGGGTTTTGATTCTATTGAAGCTGTACATAACAATCCATTAAGAAAGCGGGTGCCTGTTTCATCATCCAGCGGCACGGGGAACTCATCTCGCCACCTGGGATGAGCCATATCAAGCTGCGTAACCGGTTCGCTATGATTGCTCAGGTTGTACATTATTACCAAGGAACTAAGTTTTTCTGCTATATGGCTGATCAGTTCTACAGATGTATCTTCACTGAAAACAGTTGGCAATGCTGACTTTTCTACGATTGCCCCTACCAGCGAGAGTATGGAAAAACCAGCCAGTTGTGCCTGTTCATATTGACTGAGTATTCGGGAGAATACGCTCTGAAAGTGGCTGTCCGATTCTTTAAGCAAGCGGAATGGTAGTCCTCCCTCACTGAACAATGTCCCGAGGAAATTGCGCCGCTCCGATTCATAAAATCGAATTGGACGCATCCAGTAGCCTTCCATTCCTTTAGGGATAGTATTCCTTAACCCATTAGTCGTTAATGAAGTTCCCAAGGTTTTATAAATCGGTTCCCACGTCCATCCAAAAGGGCGTTCATAATCTCTGCGATACCATTCAGAGCAAAAAAGCACAAAACAGGCAGCATAACCTTTATCATCGACATTACTTTGTGATTGGCCAATCGCACGAAGTAGCTGTGTTAGATTATTGTACTCATCGCTGGTCGCATGATATTGATATAGTGGTCGGCCATCCGGATATCTCAACCCTCTACGATTCAGAAAGTTACTTAGCCAGGTAGTACATGTTAACCATGAAATGCATTCTGATTGGCCCAAGGCAAACTCCTTACAGACATGGGAACGAAACTCCAGGGTTATTCAAAAAAACAGAGCAGAATACCCCCATATTAATAGGACTTCAATTACTAATATTGGTAGGTAGAAGTAAGGAAAATTTTATTGTTAATAATATCAAAAGATAATTGATCGCAGGCTAATGATTTCATTGATTCATGAGCTATCAATTCACGGAAATTTTACTTAAGTAGCAATAGATATCATAATCAATAATTTATCTTTCATGGTACAGGATGATTAAGAGAACTTTACAAACAAAAAATGATGAGAGTTATATTCTAAGTCAAAATACATGAATCTACTTTGCGATTTTAAGTTTAATTGTTTGTATTCATGGAAGTTTTTATTAAGATAATTACATCATCAAAACCAAATGCTGGCTGAAGCGAAAAGCAGGGAAGTAGATTGTTCTAACAACCAGAGCCTACAAGCAGACTTGTCCATATGTTAACCCTGTGCTCAATGTTTGAGGAGGAATTGCACCTGAAGAAGGGAGGCCGATACTATCAAAAAAAGCAAGGTGTACTCGACTGACGACTCGGTGCAAAAGCTAGTTTAGCTGGCGAGTCAGACAGCGTTACAGGAATGGAACTTACTGCCGAGGAGCCTGGGTTTGTTAATGAGCCGTTTAAATATTATCGTCTCTGAACGCATGGGTTTTACTTATTGAGAAAGCATTTACACAGAAGTCTTCATGGCAACGTTTTTGTGAATACGTGAGCCGTATTACAACATGTTAGCCAATCTTCGACTGCACCCTGTACCAAGCAAGAACTACGACATAGTTTTATCTGCCTTGGGTGTAAGTCGCCGGATCCTTCAAAACTGCCCAGAATGCATATCACTGAAGGTTTGAAATCCTGAAAGCGACGCAGATGGTTAGGCTCTGCTTCGTGAAGACATCAATACAGGACAGGCACCTGATCCGCGATCGCTGGAGCGCGCATCCATCTCAAAATTCTATTGACCAGATAAGGTTGGGGCGCCGCCAGACACGGCGTTAGCCAAAGTATCTGAGCTACAACACAAGTTCAGAATGTGCCCGAATAAATAAGCATCCACTGCCGGACGTCATCATTGCGGCTGGCCGACAAAGACAAGCCTGTCAGAATACAGGCACGACGTTGCGTCAAACTTTTTGCCTGACACCTTACTCTTATTGCTTACCGCTACTGGTCTGTCCCGGGACCATCCGCCACAGTTTCCTGAACCGGCTACCATGAAAATTTACTGTAAATATTATTGGTTCGAATGGCATGCCCATGCTTAATTTCGAAATATGATAATCAGCATAATCACTCCTCGATCTTTCCCTGAAAAATCATTTACACAAACGCTCTTATATGGAGTGTTTGTCTCGGGTAAAGATAATGAAAGTAACATTGCCTTCAGAATGTTAAACAAAAGCGATATAATTATAACAATCTTATAATAATCATTGTAAATCTTTACCCCTTTTGTCCTCATTAATTTTCCAATGGGTCTGACTTCCACTATAAAGGTTGGAAAATCGCCTGTAGCATTATCAATCAACTAGCCTGAATAAGGGATGATTATGGCTTTACATGGAAAGTTTGTAATTAATGATGCTTACTACTCACCCTTATTCTTTCCGGGCGTGGGAACGTTCTTAGCGTTCTCTGGCAATGGCGCTTACCGCAATCGTGGAGCCTGTGGAATGATTTCCGGAGAGGGGCCTGTACCAGCAGGTAAATACTGGATTGTTGACCGTCCTCAGGGAGGGCTCAAATCACAATTAAATGCCGGTGTCAGGGATATTTATAACCACTTTGCCAGCGGCGCTACGTTCAGGCATTCCGAATGGTTCGCAATATGGCGGGATGATTGGACGATCGATGATTACACATGGGTAGAGAACGTCAAGCGAGGTAACTTTCGTTTGCATCCGGGCGCACTATCCGAAGGATGTATTACGCTTCCGCATGACTCTGATTATGCCATGTTACGTAACGCATTACTGAGAACGCAAAAGATAGCGGTTCCTTGTATGAAGCAACTAATGGCCTACGGAACGATTGAGGTAATTGCCAGTGGCAAAACATGCTCTTAATCTTTTTATAAAAATAGCGCTGTTTAATGCAATTATGCTGATCGTGGCTAAAGTGGTTCCCTATGATGGTTTAGTTGATGCAATTACGGCATTATTTGATTTTCAAAGCGCAGAGAGGTTTACCCATTTCATTCTGGGTGAGCCTGACCCGGAGCCCTGGGAAGCGTTACAGGTTTACATTAGTCTCTTAATAAACACACTGATCGGTGTTCCTGTCATGAGCGCGGTTCTCACTGCTTTCAACGGCATCAGGCATAAAACCAGATCGGTTTTCCTGGTTAAAGAGTGGGCTTTTTCAACATTACGCCGATTAGCAAAGATATTCGCGTTCACATTTATTTTTTGGATACTGTTCCGCTGCCTGCCTTATCACGTTTTTTTACCAGATGAAGAGGTGTTTTCAGCATTTACTCTGGCGACGTTGGTAGTCTTAAACCTGCTATTGACGATTACCTGCTACAGCTTAATTAAAAAGAAAATGACATTCAAAAGGAGTTTGTAAAATGCCTGTTCCCGCGTATATGTGGCTCAAAGATGACGGCGGTGCTGACATCAAAGGTTCAGTTGATGTTCAGGAACGTGAAGGAAGTATTGAAATTGTCGGTTTTAGTCATGGCCTGAACATTCCGGTAGACAGTGCTAACGGTAAAATTACCGGTAAGCGCTCACACTCGCCAATGATGATTGAAAAAGAATTCGATAGTGCCAGCCCTTATCTTTACAAGGCTGTCGCAACAGGACAGACGCTGAAAAGCGCCGAAATTCGCTGGTATCGTATTAATTATGCGGGACAGGAAGAGTGCTATTTTATTATGACCATTGAGGGCGTAAAAATTACTGGCATCAATCCGGGAATGCCAAATACCAAAATGACCGGTAATTTACAGATTAACCATATGGAATCTGTTTCCCTTATGTACGACAAAATCACCTGGCGTTATGTTGATGGCAATGTGCAGTACACAGATGACTGGAATGTACGGACCTGAAGAATTTTTATTACAGATGCTTAAGTTCGCTTTTAGCGCTGAAGCATCCGGCAAGACATGAAGGGTTGTAATGAGATATTCAATTACAACCTCTCAGCACCACAACAAGCATTAACAATTCTTTTATCCGGATGCCCTCTGGCATAACTAAAAAAATCCCACACAAGCTTATAGGGATTTTGTAACGTATACGCCAGAAGAACTAAACGGAACCTGATTTTATGCAGGGTATCCAACTATAATGGCTCAGAATACTGTTTGTTATTTTCTGTGACGCCATGGCAGATCAATTATGGCCATTAGGTGATTTCAATCGTATAACGAAAGGTAATGAAAAAATCATGGTAGATGAAATTAAGTAACACATTTTCGCATTATCCAGAAGTCATAAAGGCTTTTAATTATTCAATAATGAGAAATTGAAACGATTAATCATATCCGAGGCTGAGCTGGATATGTAATTGGATGTGTGAGAAGTCGAAGAACTGATGGATGAGTTTTTCAGCGAGTATTCATTTTCAACTGCCTGTCTGGAGCAATAATAGTGTTTCTGGCAGGGCCAGTACCCGTTACAAAAGCATGTCTGGTCGTGTTCTCTGACACTTCGTATGTCGATTGAATCAGCTCCAGCGGGTTGTAGGCGGTTTAGCTAATTTCGTTATCCCGAAATTCCTATGCTCATTTGCATCCTAAACGCTGATCTCTCAACCGTAGTGCTTTTACCAATCATTCAGTTGCACCCGCTCCTCACAGAACCAGCTTTAAAAGCCCCATTCCTCTCAGCATTTGAAACAGGTTCCAGATCTGACCATTGCGGGTTGCTTGCATCAGCAAAGGCTGGAGAATAACGGCATGACTCACGCCCGTACCCGGAGCTCATCATGAACAGTACCGTCTATGACGCTTTCCGCTGCCTGGAGCTGCTCGCTTCAGCGAGCCGGCCGCAAGGCATTCGCGAAATGGGACGTGAACTGTCGCTCGACTCGGCCAAAATAACGCGCCTGATGAAAACGCTGCTGGCGCTGGATATGGTGCATCGCGATGCGCGGCGCAAATACAGCCTCGGCATCGGTATCCATCGTCTCTCGGCTTACGCTATCCATAATTCAGCGTTTTATAATGCGGTGATCGGCATTCTGGAAGAGAGCGGAAATCCGGCTATTTCTATTGTTATCGGCGTCCTGAGCGGCACCAATGTGGTCTATATCATCCATACACGCGGAGGAGAAAGTATTGCCCGTGCTATCGGGAATTATCAATCCTATCCGGTTCATGACTCGGTGATTGGCATCAAATTATTATCAGCGATGAGTGATGAGGAAATTATCGGTCAAATCGGTATTCATGATTATCGGCTACTTAAAAATGATATCGAACAGGCACGCCGCCATCAGGTGTTCGCCAAAGCCTATGGTCAGCATGATTATCGACTGGCATGTAATATCCCTGGCATGCCAGCGGCCATCGCCTTATCCAATATCAACAGTGAAAAGATGGACGTTGAGATGTTAAGTTTGTACCTGATATCTGCCGCGAAAAAAATCAGTGGCGAACCGCTGCCTTTTTTAAATTAACAGTTTACAGCGCTTCGCCGTTTCGGCAACCGACTGTCCGGGCCGGTATAGCGACGAACCTATCCCGACACTGTCATAATGAACCAGATAGTCAGCCGCATTATCAACCGTTATCCCGCCGACCGCTGAAAACCGGACCGGCTGAGAGAGCGGGCCTTTGATCAGTTGCGGATAATTAACCGGCAATGCGCAGGCCGGGAATATTTTCATCACCGCCACACCCAGTTCGGCAGCAAGGAAAATTTCGCTGGCGCTAAACACTCCGGCATACACCGCTAATCCCTGCCTTTTCGCTTCGGCTATCAGCTGCGGATTAAGATTGGGTGTAAGAATAAACCGGGCTCCGGCGGCAAGGCTTTCATCGACCTGGCGGCTATTCACTACCGTTCCTGCACCAATATTCAGGCGGGGACCGAAGTGCTTAACCGCTCCCTGAATAGTGGATTGCCAGTCAGGCGAGTTAGTGGTGATTTCTATCTGGCTGATGTCATTATCCAGCAGGCAGCGAATATGTTGATTAACCTCTTCCGGACGAATGCCGCGTAATATAGCGATAACCCGTGAGCTAATAGTCATGGCGGAATACCTCATTCAGACCGGCTATTAAGGCGGTTTCCGCAGGCAGAAATTCTGCCGGTTGATTAAGCGCCTCACAGGCCAGCCGGTAATGCGCTAACAGGCTTTCACTGCCGATAAAACAGATCGTCTCCGGGCCGGTAGCACCCAATAAAACTTCATGGCCAATCAGTAACCCGGATAACCATGCAGAGGCCGCCTCTGCCGCAAGCGCATTAAGGATATAACGACCCCGACAGCGAAATAGTTCGCTAACCAAATCGGTTTGCTGATGCTGAATAGTCTGCGCCGTTTCAATGCCGCTTAAAAAGGCTTCATCTGACCAGCATTGCTCGGGCAATCCTTTACCCAGCACCGAATGGTTAAGCAATAGCGCATAGAGCTCACCGGTCATCAGCGTCTGCAATCGGGTCACCTGCTGCTGTTGTCGATCGATTCTGAGCCACTTACTGTGGGTGCCAACAGCGGCAAAGTTCTGCGCAGCAGAGAGCATCAACCCGCCGGCCAGTTGCATCTCTTCTCCACGGCAGATTTCATTCACCCGTCGGTCACAGATCCCCGGACGCAGACTCACCGGGTTCGGGATAATCCCCGGCAGCGGCTGCCCTTTACCGAAAAGCGCGCTGAAGCTAAGCGGTAGAGTGAGATAGCCCGCATCGGCGAGGCCGATATTGCTGCCAATCATGCCGCACAATATAACCGGCAGCTGTTCATCATAAGCCTCGCTGAGCCGTAACAGTTGCTGCTGCAATATTAACGGCAAGGCATCGCGCTGGCATTTACCGACCCCGCAGTCTGCCTGGATCGTTTTGATCATCCTGCCATCTCGTACGCTCAGCGCCCGAAAATTACTGGTGCCCCAGTCGACCGCGATATAGTTCATGCCTGCCTCTCCAGTACCGCCAGCGGCAGCGCATCGGTCAGTTCCTTCAGCTCCTGACGGGTTATCTCATCCAGACTCTTTGCCGGTTCGCGGACGTAATCACTGGCAAAAATACCCGCCCGGTGCAGCACGGTTTTATGAATAGCCACGCCGATACCGGGCTGGACACCGTAGCGAAGAAAGGGCAGGTAACGGTAAAAATGGCTCTGGGCTGCTTTTCGATCCTGATGCCAGCAGTGAAGAATGGTATTAATCACGTCCGGAAATTCGCAGGCGGGCATCGTGCCGGTTATCCCCCGGCAGAGCTCTTCAAACAGAAAGCCGGCATTCAGGCCGCCAAACAGGCCGACCCGATCGCCTAATGCCTGTTTCAGCGCGCTGATTTTTAGCGTCGTCGGCGGCTGCTCAACTTTGATGTACTTAATGGCCGGGAAATCTTCGCAAACATGGACCAGCGTCGTCACCGGCATGGTCACGCCGGTCATCAGCGGTGCATCCTGAATCATGATATCGATGCTGCACGCCTGACAGATATCGCGCCAGAAGCGATAGAGTTCTTCCGGGCCGGGTTTAACCACGGCAGGTGGATTGACCATGGCGATATCGGCACCCCAACGCTGTACCCGGTTGATCTCATCAATCGCGACGGCTGAAGAGGCGCCGCCCGCCGCCGCAACCAGCGGCAAATCGCCGACCTGTTTTTTGACGCAGTAAAAAAGCGCCTGCTTCTCATCCTGCGTCAGGGCATAACCTTCAGAGGCGTTGCCAAACAGTGCCAGGCCATCAACACCCTGCTGCAACAGAAAGTGGACCAGGCGTTCAACCGAGGCAAGATCCAGCTCGCCTTGTTCAGTAAATGCGGTTGCCAGAATGGGTACGTTACCTTTTAGCATGTTGCCTCCGTCAGATGTTTGCGTAGACGATCTTCATCGATTTCAATCCCCAGTCCGGCACCCTGTGGCAACTGATACGCGCCTTGTTCACAGACCAGCGGCTGTTTAAGTAGCTGATTAGCGACGTTGAAAACCGGAGGCTGGTACTCAAGCATGAAAAGATTAGGTATCGCAGCAGCGGCATGGATTGAGGCGGCGATACACGGCCCCTGACCCACGCTGAGATGAGGGGCTACACGCAGGTTCCAGGTTTCCGCCAGCGCGGCGATATGCATCAGTTCACTGATCCCGGTGCGGCCTACGTCAGGTTGCAGAATATCTGCGGCGCGTTGCTCAATCAGCGGCTTAAACTGGTAGCGGGTGCGTTCCGTTTCACCCAGCGCAATGGCAATCGGGCTTTTGGCGCGCAGTTCACGATGACCGGTAACATCTTCAGGCAGCAGCGGCGCCTCAAGGAAGCCAACACCGAGCGCATGCAGGCGCTGTGCGAGTTCACTCGCTTCGGCAACGCTGTAATTCCAGTGGGCATCAACGAACAGTTGTGCTTCCGGGCCGAGCGCTTCACGGATAACTTTCACATTGTGGATGTCTTCGCTGACGCCATAACCCAATGCCAGCTTAAAGGCATTGAACCCCTTTTCCTGCCAGCGTCTGGCCAGCAGCGCACGGGATTCCAGATCCGGTTCCGGCAAGCCGGAGACATAGCAAGGAATGGTCTCGCGGTAGGCTCCCCCGAGCAGTTGATACACCGGTAAATTGAGGATCTGGCCTTTAAGATCCCACAGGGCGATATCTACGGCGGCCAGCGCATCAATATGGTAGCCCGTGATATGGCCGCGATCGCGCATCGCATCGTACATGCGTGAATTCAGCACGGCGCTATCGAAGGGCGAACGACCGATAATTAACGGCCTGAACAGCTGGTTGATCAGTTCAGCAATCACCTGAGGCACCACCGGTGCCAGCGCCTCGCCCCAGCCGACGTGGCCGTCGCGGGTGGTAATCTTTACCAGGCAGGTTTCCATCTTGCGGGAATAGACGCAGCGGTATTCAGGACGGTAATAATAATCCGCTTCATCGTCAGCAGCCTTGCCGCCCAGATAGATCTGGTCAGCGGCAACTTTGAGCGGAAAGCATTCAACCTGACTGATTTGCATAGTAACTCCGGTTCAGATTAATCAAGGATTTTGCCGGCGGTCTCTTTGGCGAACCACACCGCAATAAAAGAGACGAGGGCAGTGATCATCACGTACCAGGCGGGAGAGAGCGGATCGCCGGTCCAGGCAATCAGGCTGGCTGAGGCCAGAGGCGTGACGCCACCAAACACCGCCACCGTCAGGTTGTAGGCGACGGCAATGCCGCCGTAGCGAATCGCGGTGGGAAACAGCTCCACCATCGCTGCGCCACAGCCGCCGTTAAACATGGCGACAAATACGCCCAGCAGGCTCATAGCGGCTATCGACGTCATCACCGAGCCTTGCGTCATCAGCAGCATGGCGGGATAGGTCAGCAGAATGAAGCCGCCACATCCCATCAGCATCAACGGACGGCGGCCCCAGCGATCGGAAAGATAGCCGGTAAGTGGCATACAGACAGCGACACTGAGCAAGCCCAGCGTGGTGATGAGATAAGCGTCGGTCCGGCTGTAATGCAGGTGGGTGGAGAGGTAGCCCGGCATAAAGGATTGCAGCACCCAGCTGCTGACCGCTTTAACCACCACAAAGCCGACGCAGAAAAGCAGGGCGCGGCCGGATGAGCTGAGCGTTTTGCGCAGCGGCGATTTCTCGATCTTTCCGCTGGCCTGCAGCTTATGAAACGCAGCCGAGTCTTCCATATTGCGACGCATATAAAGCCCACCCAGGCCGAGCGGTGCGGCAAGCAGAAAGGGAATACGCCATCCCCAGTCGTTCATTGCGGCGTCGCCTAACGCATGGGTCAGCAGCAGTACCAGCCCTGAGCCACAAACAAAGGCCATAAAGCTGAAGTTTTCGCTCCAGCAGGTGAGCGTAGCCCGCCGGTTCGGTGCGGCGCTTTCGGCCAGATAAGTGATAACGCCAGAGCTTTCACCGCCCGCCGCAAAGCCCTGCACCAGCCGGGTTATCACCAGCAGGATAGGAGCGATAATGCCTGCCTGGTGCCAGGTCGGCAAAATCCCCATCACAAAGGTTGAGAGTGAGGTAATCACAATCACCGTGACCAGCACTTTGCGTCGGCCCAGACGATCGCCCATTGAGCCAAAGAACAGCCCGCCCAATGGACGCATAAGAAAGCCGGAACCGAACACGGCGAAAGACTTTAACAGTGCGGTCGCGGGATCGGCGCTGACAAAAAAGTTGCTGGCGATAATCGCCGCCAGGGTGCCGTACAAGCCAAAGTCAAACCACTCGATAAAGTGACCTATCCCGGCAGACATCATAATTTTGGCGGTGCGTCTGGGCGAACGTTTAACTGTCGTCGGCGCGACCTTAATACCGTACTGGCGGGCTGAATGATCCATACGCTCTCCTGAAGGTGATAACGATGAGTGCATCGGTTGGCTGATGGAATGAGCGTATGAGCTTTAGGCGGAGCATGTCGGAACGGGCGAGGATTGCGTGAGGTGGAGCAAAGATTGAATCGTTTTTTTGCTTCACATAGTGAAGCAACCAGCGGCGCGCCGGTGAAATGCAGGCATCTGCGCGGCACCAGCCCTGTTAACTAACCTTTTAATGAAAGAGCGGCCAGCGCAGCAGAGAGCACTTCTCTCCGCCACGCTGGCCGTTGCGATTACCTTATCACTAACCCAACATCACGCCATCTTCAGCCGCTGCAGCCGTTTCTCGCGGCGGATTTTGCGCTCTTCCATTACCGCTACCATCGCCATCAGAGTGATACAGGCGATAGCGGCAGCATCCAGCGCGGCAAAGGTGCCGGCCCAGCCGGTCAGGCCGAATATCGGCGTGCCGTCGGCGATCATGCCCAGGCCCAGTTTGGCGAAGCTGTCACCAATCAGATAGGCGAAGGTGCCTTTGATGCCATCCGCTGCGCCGATGGCTTTTTTCGGCACAAAGCCGACCGCTGCGACGCCGATTAACAGCTGCGGACCAAACACCAGAAAGCCGAGCGCGAACAGCGAGGCCAGATAGATATACTGGTTGCTGGCATGCTGATAGATCCCCAGCGTGGCGATAATCAGCGCCAGCGCCACACAGGCCACCAGCCCGCGACGACCGTTGGCCAGATCGGATAACCAGCCCCACAGCAACGTGCCGACCAGCGCGCCGACCTCAAACAGGGTAAAGCCCTGAATCGCCATCTCTTTAGAGAGCTTTAGCTCCTGAAACGCATAGACGGTTGACCACTGATCGATGCCGATGCGCACCACATAGAGGAAGATGTTGGCGAAGCAGAGCAGCCAGATCACTTTGTTTTTCAGCACGTACTCAACAAAGATCTGCCATTTGGTCATCGACTCATCTTCGGCTTCCTGATCCTCTTCGCTCAGCACTTCGTCAAACAGCTCTTCGGCTTTGCCCAGCCCATAGGACTCCGGTGAATCACTGCCGAAACGCAGACCGATAAAGCCAACAATCAGCGCGATGATCGACGGGAAGATAAACATCCCTATCACATGGCCGTCGAACAGATAATTGGCACCAAACAGCGCCACGCCAGCCGCACCGGCACCGCCGAGGTTGTGCGAGATGTTCCACATTCCCAGATAGGTGCCACGCTTGCGGCGCGGGGTCCATTTGGTGATGGTGGAGTAGCTGCAGGAGCCGCCGGTACTCTGGAAGAATCCGCTTAAAGCATAAAACGCAATCATCAGAAACAGGCTGACCGATCCGGTACCCATGCTGGCGCTGAAGCCGAGCATACAGATGGCCGACAGGATCAGCATAAACGGCAGGAACTGCTTGGTGTTTTTGCCATCGGCGTAATAGGAGACCAGCGTTTTACCCACGCCGTAGGTGATCGAGAAGCCGAGGCCGATCATCCCCAGCTGCGTCATGCTCAGCCCGTAGGTGGTGATCATGTCGTTCTGCGCAATGTTGAAGTTTTTGCGGATCAGATACATGGTCAGGTAGCCGATAAACACCACCAGATAGGACTGCATAAAAGGTCTGAACCACAGCTTGCGCCGCTCGTCGAGCGGCAGGTCCAGGGTCGGTTTGCGCACCTGATTAAGAAAGGCCAGCATGGATGGGGGTTCTCCTGGTTGGAAAAGCTGCAACGGGCAGCGAATGGCTGGCATTGTAAAAATCAGCCGCCCGCCAGGCCTGAGACAGCCGCCAGGCGAAACCAGGAAAATGTCTTAGTTTTGCCCGATATGCGGCAAAAAAGAGAGGCGCATCACGCTTCGTCGACCGGACGCGGTGCCTGCGCATTGAGAAACGGCAGCAGCAGCAGCGCGGAGATCCCGGCCGCAATCGCAATCACCGCAAAGAAGCCGCTCCAGTGCCAGCTGTCGATCACCCACGCCAGCGGCCAGCCGGAGAGCGACGCGCCAAGATAGGCGAACAGCCCGACAAAGCCGGTCGCCGCACCCGCCGCATCCTTGTGAGAACACTCGGCCGCCGCCATGCCAATCAGCATCTGCGGACCCGAGACAAAGAAGCCGGTGGTGAAAAAGCACGCCGTCTGCATCACGTAGCTGGTGAACGGCATCAGCCACAGCGATCCCACCGACAGCAGGATCCCGGCGGCGAAAATCAGGTTCATCGGGCCGCGGTTGCCGTTAAACAGCTTGTCCGATCCCCAGCCGGCCACCAGCGCGCCGATAAATCCGCCCAGCTCAAACATCGTCACCGCCGAATTGGCGGTCACCAGATCGACGCCCAGCGTCTCTGAAATATAGAGGTTGCCCCAGTCGTTGATCGCCGCGCGCACCACGTAAACCAGCACGTAACACAGCGCCAGCAGCCAGATGTAAGGGTTCAGCAGCACGTAGCGGGTGAGGATCGCTTTGCGGCTCAGGCCCGCGCCTTCCTGCTGCTGCGCCATCTCCATCTCATCCTGCCGCCAGTCGCCGACCTCCGGCAGGCCAACGGTCTGAGGCCGATCGCGCAGTCGCCAGCAGAGAAACAGACCAGCCAGAATCGCTAATCCGCCCGCCACCATCATCCCGCTGCGCCAGCCGTAGTGCAGCGCCACCGCCCCGATCATCATTGGAATCAGTGCGCCGCCGACGTTGTGCGCGGTGTTCCACAACGCCCACCAGCCGCCGCGCTCGTTACGCGAATACCAGGCGGTCAGCAGGCGGGCGCAGACCGGCGCGCCCCAGCCCTGGAAAAAGGCGTTAACCGCCCACAGCAGGGCAAAGGCCCACAGCGAGGTGGAGAAGCCGAACAGGATGTTTACCACCCCGGTGGCAATCAGCCCCAGCCCCATAAAGTAGCGGGCGTTGGAGCGGTCGCTGACGATGCCGGAGAAAAATTTCGACAGGCCGTAGGTGATGTAAAACAGCGTCGCCAGCAGGCCGATATCGGTGCGGGTCATCACGCCGCTGGCGAGGATCTCCGGAGCCGCGGCGTTGAAACTTTTGCGGGTGAAATAGAACAGCGCGTAGCCCAGCCAGATGGTCATCATGATGTGTCGTCGCCAGTAGCGATAGCGGCGATCGATCTCCGCTTTATCCTGCAGCGGCGCGGCGTTGGCCGGGGTTTTCAGAAAGCTAAACACATTCACTCCTCACACCGTACGCAGCGGCAAATGGACGCTGACGCGGGTGCCGTGGGTACAGGATATCGCCAGCGTGCCGCCCAGCGCGGCTACCCGTTCGCGCATCCCGGCCAGACCAAAACCCTGCTGGCCGGAACCGGACGGCAGGCCGCAGCCATCATCTTCAATCACCAGCATCACCCGTTCATCCTGCTGCCAGCCTTTGAGCGTTACCGCACGGGCGCTGGCGTGTTTCACGATATTGTTCAGGCCTTCCTGGCAGACGCGAAACAGCGTGACGCGCTGGCCTTCGCTGAGCAGGCTCTCATCAACGTGCCAGTCGAGATGGCTGACGATGCCGCGATCGTCGAGTTCCATCTCGCGCATCAGCGAGCGGACCGCCTGCTCCAGCGAGAGATCGTCTAACTGACGCGGTCGTAACCGTCCCAGCAGCCGCCGCACCGAATCGTACACGCCCAGCGACAGCTGCTCGATGTGCGCGCCGCTCTGGATCACCCGGCCATTATCGGGCGCCAGTCGCTGGACGATGCCCGCCTGGGTACGGATCGCGGTGATGGTCTGGCCGATGTCATCGTGCAGCTCACGCGCCACCTCCTGGCGTACGCTCTCTTCGGTCTCCACCAGACGTTCAGCCAGCCGCCGGTTGCGCGCCAGCTCATGCTGCAGCGACTGATTAAGCTCACGCAGCCGCTGGATACCGGCACCCAGCAGCAGCCCGGTCAGGCTTTGCGCCAGCAGCGACAGCAGTAGATCGACCGGATGATCGTGCCAGGTCTGGCTGGCAATCAGGGCAATGGCGTTCATCAGGGTGGCGATCAGCGCACCCTGCCAGCCGTAGTGCCACGCCAGCGCGATAATCGGCAGCGCCAGACAAAACGGCGTAAAGCGCGACAGCTCCGCCGGCAGGCCAAGCTGCAATCCCAGGCTGATAATAAACAGCAGCAGATACCCGATCAGGTGCCGGGCGCGCCAGTAAACCGGCTGGGAGACCAGCGCCGGGCCCAGCGGCTGCCAGCGGGTGCGGGTGAGATAGTGCCAGATAACCAGGCAGGTCGGAGCCAGCGTCAGCCCGCCGGTGAGCGTCAACAGCAGGGCGTTCAGCACCTCCTGCTGACCGGCCCACGGCAGCGATTGCAGCAGCGCGGCGGCGATCAGCGCGGCACCCTGACGCAGCAGCGTGCGCCAGTCGCGCTGGTGGCGGTAACGGGAGATCAGCGCCACCGGCAGCAATGTCAGCACGCCGCCGAGCATCAGCAGTGGCAGATGGGCCAGCGCGACTTCGTGCGACAGCCAGATCAGCAGCAGCCACTCGCTGACCAGCAGTACCGGCCAGTAACCGCGCGGACACTGCAGCATCAGCCCCAGCCGCAGGCCAAACGGAAACAGCAGCACCGCCAGCTCGGGTCGTTCCACCAGATGCAGGCTGATGCTCCACAGGCAGAACCAGGCCGCCGAGAAGATGCAGACGCTGGCGGCCACCGATATCAGCCGCGACAGAAGCGGCGTCATTGCCAGCCGTCAAACATGCGGCGCGCCAGCTCGACGTCGTTGCTGACGCCGAGTTTTTCCATCAGGTTGGCGCGATGAACGTGAACGGTTTTGGGCGACAGCCCCAGCTCGGCTGCAATGGTTTTTACCGGCATCCCCTGCGATAGTTTCTCGGCCACCTGGCGTTCGCGGCGGGTCAGCGGGTCCTGGCGACCGGCGGCCAGCTTAAGGGCAATCTCCGGCGTCAGGTAACAGCCACCGGCGGAAACCGTGCGCACCGCGGCGATCAACTCATCGGGGCGACAGCGTTTGGAGAGATAACCGCGCGCGCCGGCGTTAAGCGCCTGTTCGACCAGTGCCGGACTGTCGTGTACCGACAGCATGATGGTGGCTAAGCCCGCGGGCAGCTGGTTCAGCAGCTCCAGTCCGGAGAGATCGGGCATTGAGATGTCGCAAATGCAAACCTGTACGCCGCGTCCCGGTAAACCCGCCAGCGCCTCACGGCCCGATCCAAACTCGGCCACAACCTGAAAATCGGGTTCCAGCCCCAGCAGCTGGGCAAACCCGGAGCGGACGATAAGATGATCGTCAATAAGCGCGATGGTAATCATGATGCGTTCCTGGCGGGAAAATTCGCGCTTACCTTAGCGATAAGCGCATGGCTGTTCAAGTCGTGAGCAGTCTGGCGTGCCAGCGGTGGCGGGATGTTGATCCTGGAGGGATCGGGGCGATCGTCAGCGCAGCGGCAGGATCGTCGGGCGAGGCAGGCCGGGCGGCGATCCCGCTCCGGCCAGTGATGAATTAATGCAGGCAGCACTGCTTATATTTTTTACCGCTGCCGCACGGGCAGGGATCGTTGCGGCCAGGCAGTTTTTCTACTGAGATCGGCTTCTGAGGCTCCGGCACCGCTTCGGGCTGGGAGATCCAGTGATCGTGCAGCGCCAGCGCAGCCGGGCGGATCGCCTCAATGCTGGCTTCCATCTCGTCCGGCGTCATCGCATCCAGTTTTTCGAGGTTCTCTTCCACGCCGTGTAGGGCGATGGCATCCAGCGCCGGTTGCAGATCCTGTGGCAGGGCAGACCAGTCGGTCAGCGACACGCCGCGCATGTAGCCGAAGCACCACTCTTCAACCACGGTAAATTCCAGACCTTCCATCTCACGGATGCCAAACAGCGGTTCGAACTGCTCAGGAAACTCAGAGAGCCGGTCAGCCACGTCATTCATGTGCTGAAAACAGAGCTCCATAAAACGTGTCATCTCACGTTCGTTGCTCCATTTTGGGATCCGCTTCTCGCCACCCCACAGCGCCACCAGCCATTTGCTCGGTTCGACAGTGGTCGGGCCGGACAGCACCGCGGTCAGCAGGCCATCCAGTTCAGAGACATCAAGAATCGACGCTTCGCTGCCATATTTTTCCAGCATATCTTCCAGCCATTGCAGCTCTTTCTCGGACAGTGGGCCTTCTTTCATGCGGTTGCCTCCCGGGCATTTCAAAAATGTGAGCACGGCGTTCACGCCATAAAGCCGCAGCAGTGTACACCCTTGCGCGCCGCAACACAGCTTACCTGCGGTCTGACGGGCTTTTTTCCGGGCAGGCGATAACCCCGACGCGGCGGCTGTGAATCCGCGTTGAGTGCCACTTTTAACCGGTTGAGTGCGCTATAGCCGCTGGCTGCTTTGTAAGACATTTTGCGCAAAATCGGGTTTGTTAAACGACTGTTCAAATTAATTGACTGATTATTATAATAAAAAATGAGAACAGACTTTTTCTCCCGCCGGATGAGGACGTCACGCCGCGGGAGGACAGCGCACAGCCGCAGGCTCCGATCGCTGATCCTGCTGTAGCCTGCTCTCATTCGGAGCCTCGCGGCCCGGCACAATTTACGCCTATGGCGTGCCCGATCGGCTGCACCGCTATCCGGTTACGCCCGACAGCGATACGCTGCTCGATTATCTCGCCGATTTCTCTGCGGCGGCGGTGCGTGGCCGCATTACTCCAGTTCCGGCTATGCGCTGCCCGGCTACATTTTGCGTCAACGCTTCCATCCGAATATCCATTCGCTGGCTACATTGGCGGCTATGCCAGCTTTATCGGCTACGATAGCGCCAATGGGATTGCGATTGTGGTGCTGCAAAATGGAGCAGCGATTCAGGCATTGCGTTGTTGGTCGATCAGGCAACTAAGGATAGAGTGGTCGGACAGTAACCGGTGCGCGGTGAAGCGAATAGCGTCGTCTTTCCTTACACTTAGCTTTGACGAGAGGGGAACTGACTCGCTATAAAGAGTGTCTTTAGCCTGTCTACTGTCACTAAAATCAATTTAACGTGGAAATCATTATGCGCAGGACTCAACGTGTACTTTTCTCAATGGGATTACTGGTTGGCTCGCTGAGCCTGATCCCTGCAGTGCAGGCCGCCGGTGAAGCAACGGATACCGTTCCGCCGCCGCCACAGATTCAGCCCGCCAATCCTGCAACCCAACCGCAGCCCGATGCCGCTAACGCTCAGCCGGATGCCGGTGCGGCGCAGACGCAGGCGCCATCCAGCTCACAATCGAACGATGGCATTACGCCGACCACGCCGTCGCCATCCAATGGCGGACAACCGAACTACGATCTCAACACCATCATCATCGACTACAAAGAGTATAAAGTCGGCGATACGGTGCCAGAGAAATACACCGATAAAACCTACACCATCGTTGAGTGGCAAAAACGTAATCTGCCGGCGCCGCAGGAGAATACCCACTGGGCCTACATCAACGCCAATTACATCCTGATCACCAATGACACCGGCAAAATTGTCATGGGGAAATCGGGCGACATCTTTTTCCGCGGTTAACATCAGCGGATCAAAAATCAGCCGGTCAGCACGACCGGCTTTTTTTTAGCTGAAACGCTCCGCACCAAAGCTGGCCAGCATCGGATGTTTTTCGCCGCTGACCATCTCGTCCGCCAGTAATTCCCCGACAATCAGCGCCAGCGTGGCACCGGAGTGGCTGAACGCCACGTAACAGCCCGGCACCTTTTGCAGTTCACCCAGCACCGGATCGCCATCGCCCGGAATCGGCTTGAGTCCAATCTTCCAGCTCTCAGCTTTGAGCGGCCGATCGCCACGCAGTAACCGGCTGGCTTCCTGCGCCAACTGCGCCACCACCTGCTCATCAATCCGGTATTCCCCGTCGGCCAGCGGCTGGATATCAGCTTCATACCAGTCGTGATCGAGCGCAAAACGGTTGCCAGGATTGGGACGAACCGCGGCGCGCGGGGTGTTCAGCACCGCTTTCAGCGGCTGGGCGGATGGTTCGGTGATCACCAGCATCGAAACCGGCGAGCCGTTGGGGATAGTCACACCGAGCGGTGCCACCACATCCGGCGTCCAGGGACCGCAGGCAACCAGCACCGCATCGGCGCGCAGCTCGCCTTTATCGCTACGAATGCCGCAGGCCCGGCCCCGATCGGTGATCACGCTGGCTTTACCGGCGTGTTCTACCACTTCGCCGCCCAGTGCGCGGAACTGATTGACCAGATAATCCACCAGATGCGGCAGGCTGACCCAGCCTTCACCGGGATTAAATATTGCCTGGGCCGCCAGCGCATCGGGATCGACCGCGGCATCCGCCTGCGCCACGTTTTCAGCCGTGATCAGCTGTGAATCATAGCCGTGGGCTTTTTCATAGGCGTGGCGCGCCTCCGTCGCGGTAACGTCACTGTCCGACCAGCAGATCCCGCCGTCAAACCGCAGCCAGTCGAGTGTCGGATGCCGGGCAAACAGGGTGCGATAGCGATCGATGCCGGCCATGCGTAGCGCATGATAAGGTTTCGACCGCTCGCCCGCTGAGTTGAGCCACGACAGCGAGCGTCCTGAGGCGCCGGAGCAGAGCGCGGCTTCGGTCACTAAGGTTACCGCTGCCCCGCGTTTCGCCAGCTCGAGCGCCGTCGATACGCCCAGCACGCCACCGCCCAGCACCACCACTTTCATTTCAGTTTTTACCGCCATTATGAGGTTCCTTACTCAGTTACAGCACTTCAGAGAGAAAACGTTGCAGGCGCGGCGACTGCGGCGCATCGAAAATAGCGGCTGGCGGCCCGGCTTCGACAATCTCGCCTTCGTCCATAAACACCACCTGATCCGCCACTTTGCGCGCAAAGCCCATTTCATGCGTTACCACCACCATCGTCATGCCGCGACGACAGAGATCGGCCATCAGCGTCAGTACGCCTTTCACCAGTTCGGGATCGAGCGCCGAGGTCGCCTCATCAAACAGCATCACCTCCGGATCCATCGCCAGCGCGCGGGCAATCGCCACCCGCTGCTGCTGGCCGCCGGAGAGATCGCGTGGCCGGTGATCGGCGCGCGGACCCAGACCAACCTCTTCCAGCCGCTGACGGGCAATCGCCATCGCCTGCGCTTTGGGCAAGCCTTTAACGCGCCACGGGGCCAGCGCCACGTTCTCCAGCGCGCTGTGATCGGGAAACAGGTTGAAGTGCTGAAACACCATGCCAATCCGCAGCCGCAGTGCGTCCGGTTTGTCGCGCAGTACCGATCGGTCGGCCAGCAGCACATCGCCCGATTTCGGTTCATGCAGCCGGTTAATACCGCGCAGCAGGGTCGATTTGCCCGAGCCGGATGGCCCGATAATGCAGGTAGTGCTGCCAGGCGCGACTCGCAGCGAGACGTTACGCAGCACCTCAATCGGGCCATAGGCGAGGGTCAGATCGCGCAGCTCCAGGCTGGCTCCGTGCCAGCTGGCGCTGGTTGAGCGGTTATTCATGGTTGCCTCCGGTCAGCGGGTGAGTGGCCAGCGCGCCGTTGGGCCGTCTGACTTCCTCCACCTCTTTTAAACCACTTTGTGGCGCGGTCAGGCGACGGCGGCCGGTGCGGTAACGCACATCCACGTAGTTGACCATGTGCGTCAGCGGCACGGTGATGATCAGATAGAACAGCCCGGCCAGCATCAGCGGCGACAGATTGCCGGTCAGCACCGCCGCATCCTGACCGACGCGAAACAGCTCACGCTGCTGGGTCATCAGCCCCAGCAGGTAGACCAGCGACGAGTCTTTAATGATGGCGATGAACTGATTGACGATGGCGGGCAGCACCCGGCGGATCCCCTGCGGGATCACCACCAGCCGCATCGCCCGGCCATAGCTCATCCCCAGCGCGCGACAGGCTTCCATCTGGCCGCGTTCGACGCTCTGAATGCCGGCGCGGAAAATCTCTCCCATGTAGGCGCTGGCAATCAGGCTGAGGGCGAAGATCCCCAGCGGGTAAGGCGTCGGACCGAACAGCTGATAGCTGAATCGCGCCAGGCCCTGACCAATCAGCAGGATGGTCAGAATCGACGGCAGACCGCGAAACAGATCGGTATACAGCCGGGCGGGCAGGCGCAGCCAGCGAGAGGGCGAAATGCCCATCAGCGCCAACAGCAGGCCAAACAGTGTGCCAAGCAGGGTGGCCGCCAGCGAGATAATCACCGTATTCACCAGCCCGGTGGTCAGCATCTGCGGCAGTACTTCCCTCATTGAGGAAAAATCAAAGAAGGTGCGGGAAAGAATCGTGAGCAAGTCCATCGCCGTCTCCATGCAGTGCGGGGCATTCCCCGGTTAACTCAGGACGCGAACGTCCGCCGCTTTACTGACCGCCAGGCAGATACTGTTTGGGCATTGGCGAGCCGGGGAACCACTTCTGATAGAGCCGCTGCCAGGTGCCGTCCTGCATCGCCGCTTTAATGGCGCTGTCCAGTGCGGCCTTAAAGGCAGGTTTGCCTTTGGCGATGGCGATACCGGCTGGGGCATCAAAAGAGGGGATATCGGCAGCAGAGACCAGCTTGAAGCGGTCGGCGTAGCTTTTGGCAGCCTCATAGTCGAGGAAGATGGCGTCGAGTGTGCCATTATTGAGCGCCGAGACCGCGCTGTTGTTATCCGGGAAGCGCACGATGTCGGTCTGGGTGAAGTGTTCGACCGCGTAGCTCTCCTGCAGCGTGCCCTGAACTACACCGAGCCGCCGTTTTGCCAGACTGGCGACATTCTTCACGCCGCTGTCGCTGCGGGTCAGCACGGTGAGAAAGCCCGCCAGATAGCCAGTAGAGAAATCGACGGTTTTTTCCCGTGCCGGGGTGATGCCGATCGCCGCGACCGCCGCATCATACTGACCGTTGGCGACCGCCGGCATGATGGCGGAGAAGTCCTGACCGACAAAATCGACCTTATCGATTCCCATGCGATGGGCGACATTTTTAAAGAATTCGACGTCAAAGCCGGTGAACTGACCGCTGGCATCGGTGAAGGTATAAGGTCTGGAATCGCCGACGCTGGCGACGCGTAGCTGGCCCGATTTGATCAGGCCGTAGGGATTGTCATCGCTGGCAGCCAGCGTAGAGAACGAAAGTGCACAGAGTGCGAGCAGGGTGCTGAACGTCTTGCTGAACACAGTGCCGAACAGCATGCCAGGCCGTTTGCCCGTTTTGGTTTGCGATTTCATAGCTCATCCGTTTTTGCAGGTTTAAACATCAGAGACTGTTGAGCCGGTGATTATTTTTGAGACCGGTCTCAACGCAGGTGACACCTTGTGGACGTGGGCGTTGTGAGACCGGTCTCAAGGGGTTACAATGAGTTTAAGCACAGCCTTTTTTCGGCGTCAATCTTCCTGTCATCAACCTGTGATTCAAAATAATTATGACCAGCCAGAAATTACGTTCTAAAGCACCCACCGTGGCGGATGTGGCGCGCGCGGCAAAGGTTTCCAAGGCCCAGGCGGCGCGTGCGCTAGGGGGCTATGGCGCGGTCAGTGATGAGGTGCAGGCGCGGGTAAACAGCGCCGCTGCCGCACTGGGCTACCGTCCGAATGAGCTGGCGCGCAGCATGAATACCGGGCGCTCTAACACCATCGGTGTGATTGTCGGGGATATTGAAAATCCCCACTTCGGCCTCGCCCTGCGCGGCATGGCGGATGTGGCGCGTACCGCCGGTTATCATCTGCTGCTCAGCAACAGCGATGAAAAGCTGCAGGCTGAACAGGATGCGGTGCGGGTGATGCTGGAGAAGCGGGTCGACGGCATTATCGTGGCCCCCAGTTGTTCAGAGCGCGATCAAAACAGCCATCTGATGCAGGTGCTGGAAGAGGGTAGGGCGCTGAAACTGTTCGATCGTGCAGTTAACGGCCTTGATGTCGAAGCGATCTGTTGTGAATTCACCGAAGTGGCGGCTGACGCCACCAGCAGGTTACTACAGGCCGGCCATCGTCATATCGCCTATGTCACCAGCATGGCGCTGACCGGTGACTACCGTGCGCCAGCTGATTTTGGCCTGACGCCGGTTGCCCAGCGCGTCGGTGGCATGATGCAGGCGTTTGCCGCGGCGGGAGTGGAATTTGATCCGTCGCTGGTAAAAGTGAATGCGCTGGATGAAGCGCAGATCGCCCGCATCGTGGCTGAGCTGTGGCAGCGCCCGCAGCCACCCAGCGCGCTGGTGGCCTCTGACAGCGTGGTAGCGATGTGGCTGCTGCGTGAAGTGACGCAGCGCGGGCTGCGCATCCCGGAGGATCTCTCCTTCGTGATGTATGACAACTTTCCATGGAGCGAGATAGTGACGCCGCCGCTGACGGTGGTGGCGCAACCGGTGTACGAGATGGGGCGTGAAGCGGCACGCCGACTGATTGCCGAAATTCGTGGCGAAGCGGCCGGTCCGATGCCGCGCTTTGATGCCCGGCTGATAGTGCGGGAATCGATTGCTGCTCCGGCCAGCGACAGTGAGCCACGCGGCAGACGTTAATCCGGCCAGCCCAGTAACCGGCGTAGCTGACGCACCGCCGCGCCGATCTGCGAACGGCTGCTGTTGCCGTAGCCCATCACTAAACCACGCTGCGCCGGTTCAGTCAGATAAAAGGTAGAGAGCGCGGCGGGCGCGTAACCTGCCTGAAGCAGCTGGCGAACAATGGCTGTATCGTCCTGAGCCGCATCAAGCGGCAGCACCAGATGCATCCCGCTGTCGCCGCCCAGTAAGGGGATCGGCTGGCCCGCCGCCTGCTGCAGCTCGCTTCGCAGCAGCGTCTGACGCTGGCGATAGAGGCGGCGCATCTTACTCAGGTGTCGGCTGTAGTCGCCGCTGAGAATAAAGCGCGCCAGCGTCTGCTGCTCCAGCGGATTACCACCGCGCAGCAGCTGATGCAGCGCCGGTCGCAGATTGCTGACCAGCGGCGCGGGCAGCACCATAAAACCGATACGCAGGGCAGGGAACAGCGTCTTGCTGAAGGAGCCGAGATAGATCACCGGCGCATTATCGGTCATCCCCTGCATGGCGGTAATCGGCTCGCCGTGGTGCCGGAAATCGCCGTCATAATCATCTTCGATAATCCACGCCTGCTGCTGCCGTGCGGCCGCAATCAGCGCCAGCCGCCGGGCGGCGCTCATCACCGCGCCGGTGGGGTACTGATGGGTCGGTGTGGTGTAGATCAGGCGCGGTGGCGTCTGTTGCCAGTGTTGCGGCTGCGGCGCCAGGCCCTGCTGATCGATCGGGATCGGAACCAGCCGCAGATCGCCAGCCTGCATTGCCGCTTTGGCCCCGCGATAGCCCGGATCTTCAACCCAGCCATAATCGCCCGGATCGCTCAGCAGGGTGACACACAGCGTCAGCGCCTGCTGTGCCCCTTCGGTAATCACAATCTGTCCGGCGTCACATCGTACACCGCGCGTGATGCGTAACTGCTGTGCCAGCGCGGCACGCAGTTCAGGATCACCCAGCGGATCGCCATAGCCCAGCTGGCGCGGTGGCGTGTGGTTCAGCACATGATTCAGTGCCCGACGCCACGCGGTCAGCGGGAAATGGTTCAGCGCCGGGATGCCGGGACGCAGCGGCAGTGTACCGGTGTCGAAACGCTGGCTGAGCTGAAGGGCAGCCAGCCGTTTTGCCAGCGGCCACTGGGCTAATTCGTCGTCATCCGGCCGGGCAGTGGGTAACGCCAGCAGGCTGACGCGGCTGCCCTGCCGATCGCTCATCAGATAGCCTTCCGCCTGCAGTTGCGTCCAGACGTTAAGCACCGTATTGCGCGACACCTGTAGCTCAGCGGCCAGCTGTCGGGTGGCGGGTAACAGCGCGCCAGCCACCAGCTGGCCCTGTAAAATGCCCTGTTTTATCCGCTGATACAGCTGCTGTTGCAGCGTGGTGCCGGCGGCTGGCGTTAACGGTGCCAGCAACAAAGGATGGCTCTCTGCTTTCATCGCGCGCTCCCGTGGATCTATCATTTTCAAACATTGTGGTACTTTTTAACCCACCAGGATAGTGGCAATCTGCAGACATCATCGGAAGCCAGGAGGCGGTATGTCACAACACACTAATCAGTATGGTCAGCCAGTCGGACATCCATTGCCGGACTGGCAACCACGTCCTTTCCCCCAACCACAGGTTTTCAGCGGTGAGGTTTGCCGCCTTGAACCCTTCAGCGTGGCGCGTCATGGTGAGGCGCTGTTCGAAGCCTACGCCGCCGCGGAAGAGGGTCGCGACTGGACCTATATGTTCGTCGGGCCGTTTGATGACCGGCAGGCGTGGCAGGATCACGCGGCGCAGCTGGAGGCCAGTCGCGATCCGCTGCATTTCGCGGTGATCGATCTTGCGACCGGACTGGCGGCAGGCAGCCTGGCGTTGATGCGGATCCAGCCGGAGCATGGGGTGATCGAAGTCGGACATGTGGCATTTTCACCGCAGCTGAAGCGGACCCGGATGGCAACAGAAGCCCATTACCTATTGATGCGTTACGCCTTCGAGACGCTGGGTTATCGCCGCTATGAGTGGAAGTGCGATAGCTTAAATGCACCGTCACGCCGGGCGGCGGAACGTCTCGGCTTCCGGCACGAAGGCGATTTCCGCCAGGCGATTGTTTATAAGGGCCGCAGCCGCGATACCAGCTGGCTGTCGATCATTGATGGCGAATGGCCGCAGGTGAAAAAGGGGCTGCAGCGCTGGCTGGCCAGCGACAACTTTACTGCCGAAGGGCAACAGCGCGAGAAGCTGGAAACCTTGCGCGAGCGGCCCTGACCGGTTGCCGGAGAGTCAGATGAACAGGGTTTTAATGGCCGCCACCAGCAGGGTGGTGGTCATCACCATAAACAGCCGTTTAACCCAGCGCATGTCGTTTTTAACGGTCACCATTTCATCCCTGAGCATCTCTGTTGTCCGGGTCAGGCTGATGAGGCCTGCATCCAGCTTATCGGTTTTGACGTCAAGCTGATTAAACCGGATGCCCAGCTTATCGACCTTCCTTTCAACGTGTCCGAGACGCTCATCGATCTGGTCGACTTTGCGCTCAACGTTGCCGAGACGTTCATCGATCTGGTCGACTTTGCGTTCAACGTTGCCGAGACGTTCATCGATCTGGTCGACTTTGCGCTCAACGTTGCCGAGACGTTCATCGATCTGGTCGACTTTGCGTTCAACGTTGCCGAGACGTTCATCGATCTGGTCGACTTTGCGCTCAACATTGCCGAGACGCTCATCGATCTGATCAACTTTGCGTTCAATGCGGCTGAGTTGTTTATCGTTCTGCTCGCCCGGCTTCCCTTGCTGCAACTCCGTAAAGATCTCCACCATCACCTCCGCCTGCTGGTCGTCGATCCCTGCCCGCTGCAGGGCTTTGAAGGCTTTGTGGGTATTCATCATAGCGCGGGTCATTTCTGCCTCTCCTTCGGCAATACGGTGATAGCGGCATGATGACAGGTCCAGCAAAGGGTGCCACAAAGCGGGTGTTATTTTGCGCGATCTGCCAGAAAATATCAATTAGTTCAACAAGTAACGTGCATTGAGTTGCGAGCGATCTCGCAACGTTTTAGGTTGAGGGCGGGACGATCTCCGCTGCGTGATGTTGCAACGGAGATCAGAAAAAGCAGAGGTTACGACTGCGGCACGATCCTGATTTCCACCATGCCAATGCCCAGTTTGCGCGGGTCCTGGCCGGTAATATTGCCGATATTACTCAGCTGCGGTTCCGGCGGCGCAATGATCAGCTCATGCGTGGCGGTCGGGTTTTCAAAATGCAGCGTATGGGTCGAGACGGTTTCACCCAGCGACAACAGCTGCTGCTGATCCCCGACCCGCACCGGGATCTGGCGATGGGCGTTAGCCCCGTAGGCGCGGGCGGTAATCACCAGGTCAAACTTCGCGGGGAGCGGGTCGACGTACTCAATCTTCACTTCCGGTGCCAGATTGGCATTGGACCAGCGGCCCCAGCTTTCCGGTCGGGAGATACCGCTAAAACGTTTGATGCTCTGGGGAGCACCCGGCACGTCGAGCCTGAAGCTGTCGGCGCTGTAACGAATGTCATTATCCTCAATGCGGATCTGCGCCAGATTACGCTGATAAGCCGCATCGCTGGTAGCTGCGGTCGGGAATTTCACGTTGCCTTTCCACTGTGGCTGATCGATAAGCGTCACCGTGGGCGTTGCGCCGAGCTGGCCCATGGCCACACAGAAATCCCCTGACAGCGCCAGCGATGGCTGCCACAGGCGCGCCATTTTGAAGCAGCGATCGACCCAGAGAAACTTATCGGTCGAGGTGAAATCGGCCAGCTGATAGCGCAGCGGCGCTGAATATTCGCCTTCCGGCATCGGCTCGACGTGCTTATCGCTGATGCGGAACAGGATCGGTAATTTAAAGGTGGTGCCCGAGAAGCTGAAGGTATGCTTCGTCTGATCAACGGTAAAGCTGTCCATCATCTTCGGGAAATTCCACAGCTGGATGATGTCGGGCTTCCAGCTCGTCACCTTTGTTTTCATATCGTCAAACTGGGTCGAGAGCGAAACGCTGCTCAGGCTGCTGCGACCCAGGCCAATGGCGTTGTCGCCGCCGAGAATATCCAGCAGCGTCGCGCCGTTATCCAGCGTACTGCGGCGCGCATCAATCACTTCCGCCTGCGGTTTATCGCCGCGGATCACCATAAAGAGATCGTGACGCGGCTGCTTAATCAGATACTGATGGGCGGTGTTATTCATCGCCAGGTGATCGGAGGTGACCACAATCACCGTCTGCTTAAACCACGGCGAGGCTTTGATCCGCTCAATCAGCCGCGCGACGTGCTCCTGCGAACAGGCGACTGCGCTGAATGACTGGTTCGGTTTACCGTCGAAACTGTAGCTCTTACGTTCACAACTGCGGGAGATAAAACCGTCGGGATGATGGGTATCGACCGTCAGGGTAAACAGTGCAAAAGGTTTATTGGCCTGTGACAGTTCCTGATACTTTTCAAACACTTCATCCATCACCGTATCGTCGTAGTAACCCCAGTTATTGCGATAGGTCGGATCGGCAACGCGGCTTTTCAGCTCCTGCGCACCATACAGGTTGGCCGGATCGAAGCCGTGCGATTTCAGAAACACATCTTTACCGGCGAAACGCAGGTCAGCGCCCTGAATAAACCAGTTCTGATAACCGGAGTTTTTCAGGATGTCACCCAGGCAGACGTTCTGCGGATAGAAGCTGGAGAGTGAGGCTGAGGCATTGCCGTCAAACGGCGCAAACAGCGGAATGCCGCACATCGAGGCGACCATACCGGCGATGGTGTAGTCGGTACCCGGCAGCTGCTCGGTCTGGCTGAAGTCGATGCTCTGCTCTTTCAGGCGGCTGAGTTCAGGTGCCAGGCCGGGAAAGGCGTGCTGGTCAAAATAGGTGCGCTCCAGACTTTCGCCGTAGATGTAAACCACGTTGAGGTGAGGCTGATCAATGCGGTTACGCGGCACCTTATAAAAGGCGTCGAAGTCGGAGTCAGCCAGTTGGGTATGCGATACGATCAGCGACGTCACCTGACGAAACGCAGGCGTGGTCTGCACTGAACCCAGCGCGCAGACGACCGCCAGCAGCGACCAGCCGATATGGTGTGGCCGTTCACGCCGTCGCAGTATCCACGACAGCAGGCAGAACAGCAGAAACAGCACGATGATCAGCCCGATGCCCGGCACCACATATTTACTGACCCCTGCGCCGGTCAGGCTGTTGGTCAGGGTATAGAGCACCGCATCATTGATGCCGTCGCCGGTGAAGTAGTTGCTGGCGTAGAGCGTCGCATTCAGCACCACAAACAACACCAGCAGGATTAGCACCACGAAGAACCAAAATTTGTTACGCCCGGCTTTACAGGAATAGATAGCAATAGCGGCCAGAAACAGCCCAAGTGACGCTAATTCGGACAACGGCAAATCCTCTCTTGATATGAGTACGCGGCGCTTCAGACTGCCGGCCACCTTCGGGGGGATGGTTTTTCGACAATCTATATTGGCTGTAACCCGGCTGCAACACATCCAGCCAGATTTGTGCGGTGAGGATCATATTGATGAGAGAGGGGATCAGAGGGGCATTTATCAGGCCTGACGGCGGCTGGCGCACACCGTCAGTCGTACTGGCGGGAGCACAATTTCAGAGTTTGCCGGTCAGGTATTGTGCCTCACCGTCGGCGAAGCTCCAGTCGCCTTTGTCATTGGTGATAAAGCTGATCATCAAATCGTTGCCCTGCACGCCGCAGCTCTCCCGCAGTTCACGCGCCAGTTCGGCCATAAAATGCTGTTTCTGTTCGCTGCTGCGCGGGCTGGTGTAGACCCGCACCATCACCAGATTATCGCTGCGGCTGAACCCCAGTCCGGTGTCCTGAAACACCATCTGATAACGCTTGTTTTCCTGAACAATCTGGTAGCGATCGCGCTCAGGCACCTGAAAGGCGGTGAGGACGGCACGGTGTGCCGCATCCAGCAGCGTACGCAGTTCTGACTCTGAACGACCCTGAATAACATCAAATTGCAGCAGTGGCATTGGCGGTTCCTCGCGGTAAAAAGGATATCTGTTGCGACTATAGTGACCGCTTTATCCGCCGGGAAAAAGCGCGTAGCCTGAACTGATTATTCACAATATTGAACAATGAAAATGAAAGAGCTGAAGACCGATGCGCTGTGGGATCACCTGCACTGGCTGACGGTGCTGGCGGAGCAGGGCAGCTTTACCCGTGCCGCAGATCGCCTTGACGTCAGCAAAGCGGCGATGAGTCAGAAAATCAAAGAGCTGGAGCAGATGGCGGGCGTGCTGCTGGTTCAGCGCACCACCCGCAGCGTGCGGCTGACCGCGGCGGGTGAAAAGCTGGTGGAGGAGCTGCGCGAGCCGTTTGCCCGCATCGAGCAGAGCTTTTTCAGCGTACGTGACACCGCCGGTCCGGTGCGTGGACGGGTACGGGTCACCGCGCCGGTCGCCTTTGCCCGTCAGCAACTGGTGCCGCTTATCGGCGAGTTTCTACGTGACTATCCGCAGGTTCGCCTGCAGCTGGACGTCACCGATCGCATTGTGTCGCTGAGCAGTGAAGGGTTTGATCTGGCGATACGCCACAGCGACCGGCTGCCGGAAACCCATGTGGCGCTGCCGCTGTGTGATACACGCACGCTGCTGGTGGCCTCACCGGCCTATCTGGCCGCGCACGGGCTGCCGGTGGTGCCACAGGATCTGGCCCGGCATAACTGCCTGTACTATCCACGCGGGGTGGAATCGCCACGCTGGAGCTTTGTGAGCGACGGTGATGATGAGCGGATTCAGGTGCGGATTCAGGGCTGTTTTGCCACCAATAACAGTGAGTCGATCCGTGATGCGGCGCTACAGGGATTAGGCATTGCGATGCTGCCCGACTTCAGCGCCAGCGCGGCGCTGAAGGACGGTTCACTGCAACAGGTGCTGCCAGAATGGCAGGCGGTCGAGGCGTTCGCCGCCCGCCTGTGGATAGTGCGGCCCTGGGCGGCACAGGTGCCGCGCGCCGTCACCACCTTTGCTCACTGGTTACGCGCGCGCTTTGACGCTTAGCGGCAGCGGCAGCGCCGGTGCGGTCTGCTGCATCATCTCACCCATCAGGCTGCGGCGATTATACAATCCCAGCCGCAGATTAAAGTCGAGATGCAGCCGCTCGTTACCGGTCAGTTTAATGATCGGGGGTGGCGTTTGCGGTCGTTGCTGAAACAGCACGGAATGGGCGAAGGCGCTGCTGCTGTCGGCATGAAGACGTTGATAATAGTAGGCGTTGGCCTCGCCTTTACGCAGGTAGAGATTGGCGCGACGGTATTCGCGCATCGCCACCTGCTGTGCCAGCGACAGCAGCTGACGCGACGGATTATCCATATTCTGCACAATCATCGGGAAATCATCGCGCTTCTTCAGATCCTGAAAATAGTTCTGGATGCCGACATTTTTAACCGGCGCCAGCTGTTTCAGCCACTCGCGGATAAACAGGTTTTGTGGCGCAGCGGCGACAAACCAGCTTTCGAGCACCGGCGCGAGGAAGTTCAGGGTCGATTGTTCGCGGTAATAACCGATCACATCCATCGACCGCTCCTGATGAACACGATGCACCCAGCCGAGATCTTCAAACAGCAGGGTACTGCAATCAATGCCGATGCCGCCGTAGCGGTGGATCAGTTCAAGACGAATAATTTCACTTTTATGGGCCAGCGTCAGATCGGCAGTGATAAAGTCGAGATCGGGCAGCCACTGCGGCAGGGTATGCCGGGTAATCAGATAAACCTGGTGATCGGGATTATCCCGACGGATTTTACTGATATTCAGCGCCATTGAGGTGGGCAGCTGATCGTTATGCCAGTACATCCAGACAATCTTTGGAATCTCAGGCAGGCTTTTCTGCTGTGATATCAGCACCACATTCTCTTCCTGGCCCGGATCATATTCCGGAGCGCTAAAGAGGCCGTGCCGCTTTTTATTCCATAACATCTGACTACTGAATGATATTCTTTTCCAGTTGCGCCAGATCTTATGCGCAGGGCGTTGGCGATGTAAACTCATGGTGCACCTGTTGTTTTTATTTTCCCGTCATATTGCAGAAAGCGCGCCCGGTAATTAATGCGATAGCGGGGCGTTGCAGCCTGGCTGCAATTTCAATCAGTGCGGGAATTATTAAAGGGTTTCCCTGATGGCGGCGCAGTGAAAAAGCGCGCGATAGTTTCCTCACGGCTGTTTTAAATTGCACTGCACCTTTTTAATAAAACATTATTTAGCTATAAGCTATGTCTTTTTTCGACTTTCGGATAATACGGAAATAATCCGGTCAGCTGATGAATTTAATAGGTTAACCCGCCTTTATCATTTATTTCGCCTCGCCTGCATTGCCTGATAAGGAAATTCTGAATCACGCCGCCGGGGAATAGCCTGTGCCGTGGCCAGGTTGCCTTTCCGCTGCCGGATTGCGCTTAAACGGCTGCGTTAGCTCTGCTCATCAATCGCTCACAGCGTGTCGCGCGTTGACGATTGTCTACGCTTAAAAGGACCTTACTGAGAAAGGAGCGCGCATGCAGAGTGAATCTCACGGTTTACTGGCGGTGGATAAACAGGGCAACCGGGTCCTGTTTCTCAACCCGGAGACCTTTGCGGTACAGCGGGAACTTAATGCCTTTCCGCCGCGGCCGCACGAACTGGTGATGTTAACGGCGTGGGGCAAAGCCTATGTCCCGATTTACGGCGATGGCGTTCACGGTAACAATCCGCATCCGGGCCATAAAGTGGCGATTATTGATTTACAGCGCCGGGAGATCAGCGGCTTCATTGACCTGTCGCCGCTGCGGGCACCGCACAGCGGTCAGCTGGGCCGCGATGGCAAAGTTTATCTCTGCTGTGAGGAGAGTGCCGCGGTGGCGGTGATCGATCCCATCACTGACCAGCTGGAAAAAGTGATTCCGATCCCTTCCCATCAGGCGCATCGCCTGACGCTGTCGCCCAGCGGCCGCAAATTATTCACCGATAACGAAGAGGACGCGACCATCACGGTGGTCGATCTGTGCGAAGCGGAAGGGCGGATCATTGATACCATTCTGCTGCCGGGGCCGATTGCCGGTATCGCCGCGTCACCCAAACATCCTTACCTGGTGGCCAGTGCCGCCGATGCGCCGCTGCTCTACGTTATCGATCGGCAGAGCCATCGGATTCGTCAGCGGCTGGCGCTGCCGGGTCATCAGCGTTCATGTCAGGTGGTGCGGTTCAGCGCCGATGGTGAACTGCTGGTGGCGATAGGTGAGGGTGAGCCGGTGGTGACCCTGTTTGACGATCTGCTCAATCCGCTCGGCGATATTGCGGTTGGCAGTACGCCGATGGATGGCTGCTTCAGCCCTGACAAGCAGCTGTTACTGATTGCTAACCAGGGCGATGGCACGCTAAGCGTGATCGATCTGGCACAGCGGAAAGTGATTGCCACGCCGCGGGTAGGGACCGGGTGTGAAGTGCTGAGCTATTTTTCGCGCGATCAGATAAACGGCCGATGATAAATCGCCGAGCTCCAGTGGCGGCTGCTGGCATGTTTTTCCGCCTGCCAGCCGCGTTTGCGCAGCTCGCGGGCGATCATCTTATTCATGATGCCGTGCCCCAGCAGCAATACGGTTCCCTGTCGGGCATGTTCTATTAAGCGATCGGCGGCCAGCGAGGCGCGATGGCGTGCATGCCGCAGCGATTCCGACTGACCGGCGTAGCCACACAGCCACAATACCCGCAGCAGCGCCAGCCAGAGCAGCGTCGGCAACTGGAGCTGGCTGCCAGGTAACAGCGGCACCGCGACCTCACTGAATAACGCATCAACCTCATGCGGCTGCAAACCGAGCTGGCTCAGTGACGAGCGGGCGCGGGGCAACGGGCTGCAAACCACCACCGTTGCCTGACGCGCGATGGAGAGGCTACGCGGCGGTGGACCGTCGCTGACCTGTGACAGATCGTAGGCTTCGCACCAGTCCGCCAGCGCCTGCACGTTGTGCCGTGGGCCAGGCGGATGGTCGGGCTTACCGTGTCGCATTAAAATAATCGTCATAACCTTCCTTCTCTCTCTTCACCTCAGGGTAAAGCATTGCCTGCGTTTGCCAATCCCCGCCACTTTTTTAAGAGAATGCTCAGGTTGTCATACTCAGGTAACAGCGCCGTGCGACAACAGGACGCGATGAAAGGGATCGCTTATCGATTTAGCTTAATGATAAGAGAAAATGCTACTTTACTGGTTGTGGTGTCTTTTTTTTACGCAGGGTGATTAGTGTAACTGGCTGAATTTGCGATAAAAACGCCTGGTGACGCAACGTGATAATGAAATTTAGCTAACAAATTAGCTGAAGATCTATTGATTTATCTACGCGCGTAGATACACTATGTGCCCAGTGATTGCTCACGGTGCATGATGCACGGCAGGCGCCATTGATTGTGAAGTTACATTCGCTCTATTAAAGCGACCGGTCAAAAAAAGATCGGCGAAAACGAGCGAGGACAAGATTCCAACACCAGGGAATCCCTTAACCTTTCATCATGGTTAGTCATCCGAACGTCGCCACCGGGGGAGTTCCGCTTACAATCCGGGAACCGACCCATGGACGGGCGTTTATCGATCTGCATACTCATTCAGGGACCGGGTTATGACGGCACACAGCACCGTTAAGCAGCAGGCATCACAGCCTTCCACTTCAGCCGCCGACGAGCGGTTTAATACCCCTTCAGGCCGCAAAGATTTCTGGCGCGCCACTTTCTCATGCTGGTTAGGTACGGCAATGGAGTACGCGGATTTCGCGCTCTATGGCCTTGCCGCCGGCATTATTTTTGGTGACGTTTTCTTCCCGGAATCGACCCCGGCGATGGCGCTGCTCTCCAGCTTCGCGACCTGGTCGGTCGGCTTTATTGCCCGGCCGATTGGTGCGCTGTTCTTCGGCTGGCTCGGCGACCGCAAAGGGCGAAAGGTGGTGATGATTGCCACTATCATCCTGATGGGCGTCTCTACCACCTTTATCGGTTTAATCCCCAGCTATGCGTCGATTGGCGTCTGGGCACCGGCCTGTCTGGTGCTGCTGCGCTTCACGCAGGGCTTTGGTGCGGGTGCTGAACTCTCGGGCGGTACCGTAATGCTGGGCGAATATGCGCCGGTAGAACGTCGCGGCCTGATCTCGTCGGTGATCGCGCTCGGTTCCAACAGCGGTACGCTGCTGGCCTCGCTGGTCTGGCTGGTGGTGGTGCAGATGGATCAGCAAAGCCTGCTGGAGTGGGGCTGGCGTATCCCGTTCCTCAGCAGTGCTCTGATTGCGCTGGTGGCACTGTGGATTCGGCGTAACCTGCGTGAAACCCCGGTCTTTGAGCGTAAAAAAGCGCAGATGGCGGCGGAGCGTGCGGGCGTGATGGCGGCTCAGCCCGCGGTCGACTCGCGTCCTTTCTTTCAGCGCACCCGCGCCTTCTGGACCATGGTCGGCCTGCGTATCGGCGAAAATGGCCCTTCTTATCTGGCGCAGGGATTTATTGTTGGCTACGTCGCTAAGGTATTGATGGTGGATAAATCGGTGCCGACCACCGCCGTTTTTCTGGCGTCGCTGCTAGGCTTTATCATTATCCCCTGTGCAGGCTGGCTGTCGGACCGTTTTGGCCGTCGGATAGTCTATCGCATGTTCTGCCTGCTGCTGATGGTCTATGCCTGGCCTGCCTTTACGCTGCTGGATAGCCGCGAACCGGCCTTGATCATTCCGGTGATTGTGGTCGGGATGGCGCTGGCATCGCTGGGCATTTATGGCGTGCAGGCGGCGTGGGGCGTAGAGATGTTCGGTGTCCATCATCGCTACACCAAAATGGCGTTCGCTAAAGAGCTGGGTTCGATTCTCTCTGGCGGCACCGCGCCGCTGGCGGCGGCAGCGATGCTCTCCTACAGCGGTCACTGGTGGCCGATTGCGGTCTACTTCTCGGTGATGGCCGCCATCGGGTTCTTCACCACCTTTGTGGCGCCAGAGACGCGAGGGCGGGATCTCAATCTGCCCGATGATGCGATATAGCCGGGACAATAAAAAAGTGCAGCAGGCCGTGTAATACGGCCTGCTTTGTTTAGGGAGGAAAGGGATGTGGCTAAGTCGTTAACAGGAAAAGTCACCCGCAGTGAGGTCGCGAAAGCGGCAGGCACCTCGGTGGCGGTGGTCAGTTATGTGATTAATAACGGTCCACGTCCGGTTGCCGATGCGACACGTCAGCGGGTGCTGGCTGCGATTCAGGCGACCGGATACCGGCCCAATGCCGCAGCGCGCGCACTGGCCTCCGGAAATACCAAAACCTTTGGTCTGGTGGTTCCCAACATCAGCAACCCGTTTGTGGCCTCGATGGCCCACGTCCTGCTTCAGGAGTCACTTAATCACGGTCATGTGATGCTGCTGGGCGATGCGGGCGATGACCGCAAGCGCGAGCTGGAGTTGATTCAGGGGTTGCTGAACCGGCAGGTCGATGGGCTGTTTTATAACAGCGTCGATCGTCATCCCTACATTGAGATGATCACAGCCAGCGGTACGCCGCTGGTGATGCTGGAACGGGTAGAGCCGCAGCCGGGCGTCAGTATGCTGCGGGTCAATGAGCGTCAGGCCGCCTGGCAGGTGACCTCACACCTGTTGAGCCACGGTTATCAGCAGGTGGGAATGATCAGCGGCCCGACAGAGATGCTCAATGCGCAGGATCGTATTCAGGGCTGGCGTGACGCGATGCAGGATCGCGGCCTGGCGATTGATGAAGCGCTGATCTTTCCGGCCAGCTATAGCCGTCAGGGCGGTTACGCCGCGGCTCAGACCATGATTGCACGCCGTTGCGTACCGCGTGCGCTGTTTACCAGTAATGAAGGTCAGGCCCTGGGCGCACTGCGCGCCTTCTCCGAACATCAGATCCGCGTCCCGCAGGATGTGGCGCTGGTCTGCTTCAACGGCACTGAACACGCTGCCTTTCACGTTCCGACATTAACCACGGTGCGCCAGCCGCTGCGTGAGATGGCGCGTTGCGCTATCCGGATGCTGAAAGAGGGGCATGACGAAGCACAACTGGAAGAGTTTCCACACTATCTTGAAATCGGTGAATCCTGCGGCTGTAAGCCGCAAAGCCAGAGTTAACCTGACAAATCCATGAAAAGAATCATTATTGACTGCGATCCCGGCAACGGCATCGCGGGTGCTAACACCGATGACGGGCTGGCGATTGCGCTGGCTCTGGCCTCTCCTGCACTGTCGCTGGAGTTGATCACCACCGTGGCGGGTAATACGCCCTGTGAGGTGGGGACGCGCGTCGCCAAAGATCTGGTCACCCGGCTGGGATTGCCCATTCCGGTGGTTCAGGGCGCGCCGCGCGCCCTGCTGGAAGATCCGGTGCCGTGGCGGGAGGTGCTGGATGATCGGGTCACCGCGTCTGGTCTCAGCGCGCTGTGGCAGGATGTGCGTCAGCCGGCCGATCTACCGGCAGAGGCGGGCGAGGCGGCTGACGCCATCGGCAAACTGATTTGCGACAATCCAGGCGAGATTACGCTGGTGGCGATTGGTCCGCTGACCAATGTGGCGCTGGCGATGCAGCGTTATCCGGCAATGGCGGAATCGGTGGCGGAGATTGTGATCATGGGCGGGGTATTCGCGCTGGATGATTACATCAAAGACACCAATTTTGGTCTCGATCCGGAAGCGGCGCATCAGGTGTTGCACAGCGGCGCAACCCTGACGCTGGTGCCGATGGATGTCACGACCCAGACTCTGCTGACTCAGCAGGATCTGACCCGCCTGACCGCCGTAGATCATCCGCTGACCCACTTTGTGCGCGACACGCTGCGGCCGTGGATCGACTATTCGATGCAGACCCGTCATCTGGCCGGCTGCTGGATTCATGATGCACTGGTGATCGCCTGGCTGCTGAATCAGCGGGTGGCCTCCGGCATCGATTATCGGGTCGATATCGAACTGCGGGCCGGGCCGACGCGCGGCAAAAGCTGGCGTTACCGTCAGCCGCTGCGCGTAACGACCGGCATCCCGGAAAACTGTGGTGCGTTAGTCCATGTACTGCATCGCGTTGATAACGCGCAGCTGCTCTCGATCATCGAGCAGGCGTTTCATCGCCTGACAGCCTGAGAATCGGGGCGAAACCCGCCCCGTAATGCTACTGAACCCCCTTTCTGACACGCTTATTTACAGCCTGAAGCAGCGGCTGACAATTGCGTAGCACGCTAATCTTTCTGACATGATATATACAAGTGGTTAACAAATTCGCAACCATGCTGCGGGTTGCGCTAACCCCTTTCCGGCCACTGTGCCGAAGCCGCTCAGACAGGATAGTGACATGCTTAACTGGACCCCGACCCAGCGAAACGTGGCCTTTGCCAGTTTTGCCAGCTGGACGCTGGATGCTTTCGACTTCTTTATTCTGGTTTTTGTGCTCAGCGATCTGGCGCACTATTTTCACACCTCGGTTTCCGAGGTCTCGCTGGCAATTATGCTGACGCTGGCGGTACGGCCAATCGGGGCGCTGCTGTTTGGTCGCCTGGCGGAGCGCTATGGCCGTAAGCCGATTCTGATGCTGAATATTGTGCTGTTTTCACTGTTCGAACTGCTCTCCGCCTGGTCACCGACCTTTGGCGCGTTTCTGGCATTCCGGGTGATTTACGGCGTGGCGATGGGCGGGATCTGGGGCGTGGCCTCTTCGCTGGCGATGGAAACCATTCCGGATCGCTCTCGCGGGCTGATGTCCGGCATTTTCCAGGCGGGTTATCCCTGTGGCTATCTGCTGGCGTCGATCGTCTTTGGCCTGTTCTTCGCTACCGTTGGCTGGCGGGGAATGTTCCTGATTGGCGCGGTGCCGATTCTGCTGCTGCCGTTTATCTACTTTAAGGTGCCGGAATCGCCAGTCTGGCTGGCGGCACGGCAAAGTAAAACCAGCTCGGCGCTGATGCCGATCATTCGCCAGCACTGGAAAATCTGTCTCTACATGGTGCTGCTGATGGCCTGCTTTAACTTTTTCAGCCACGGTACCCAGGATCTCTATCCTACGTTCCTCAAAGTGCAGCACCAGTTTGATGCTCATACCGTCAGCATTATCGCCATCGGCTACAACATCGCGGCGATGCTGGGCGGCATCTGCTTCGGCTCACTGTCGGAACGTATCGGCCGTAAAAAGGCGATTATTCTGGCGTCACTGCTGACATTGCCGATTTTACCGCTGTGGGCTTTTTCCAGCGGCTCCTGGGCAATCGGCATTGGCGCTTTCCTGATGCAGTTTATGGTGCAGGGCGCGTGGGGCGTGGTACCGACCTACCTGACCGAACTGGTACCCGCTAACGCGCGCGCCGTGTTGCCAGGCTTTGTTTATCAGCTGGGGAATCTGATCGCCTCCGTCAACGCCACGCTGCAGTCGCGCATTGCAGAAGCGCACGGCGGCAATTACGGACTCGGCATGGCGATGGTGGCGGGTACGGTGGCGGTGCTGATCTGCCTGTTAGTGGCATTCGGCCGCGAAACACGCGGCATCGAAATTTCCGGCGCGGTGGCCCGACAGCCCGATTAACGCGCCTCGCAGACGTCAATCCATCGGGCGGCGGTCAGTTCAGCCATCTGTTGCGGGCTGATGCGCACCGCGCTATGGATGGCGCCTGCCGCGGGCAGCACCTCGTCAAAACTGCGCAGCGATACATCGCAGTAAACGGTCAGCGGATTTTCCAGCCCGAACGGGCAGACGCCGCCGACCGGATGGCCGGTCCAGTTAATCACCTCATCGACGCTGAGCATCCGCGCTTTGGCGCCCAGCGCCGCTTTCAGCTTGCGGTTATCCAGCCGGGCGTCACCGCGGGTCACGATTAGCACCACTTCATCTTTCACCTTTAACGACAGGGTTTTGGCGATCTGACCCGGCGTGACGCCGTGGGCGCGGGCGGCCAGCTCAACCGTCGCGGTGCTTTCGGCCAACTCAATAATTTCAATTTCAGGGGCGTGTTCGGCAAAGAACTGGCGGACTGACTCCAGGCTCATCTTTCTCTCCAGGCTGATCGAAGGCGTAGAAATTGCCACAAGCCTTCGGGCCTGTAAACGAGATTAGCGGAGATTCCGTGACAGAATGCGTCGCGATCAGCTGCTGCTTAATGTGCAGTTGCCGCACTGCGCCACATCGGGAATGCGATAACGCTGGCAGCAGCTGCGACGAACCAGTTCGCCGTTGCGGGGGATCATGGTGCGGTAGAGCGGATTATCACTGCCATCCAGCAGCCGCTGGTTGAAGAACAGCGCCTGTTCCAGCTGCGCCACCTGCTGCTCGCCAATCTGACTTTTCAGCTCACCGAGAAACCACTGAAACGAAAAACCCATGTTGTTCCAGATCAGTCTGGCATTGATGTCGCCGTGGCGGGTGATGCTGTTGACCACCGGAATCAGATGCTGCTGAATCAGCCGATCGAGGCGCTGCTGTGCATTAAGATAGTGCGCATCGTCATCTTCCTGTACCGCAATCCAGAACGCGGCGGGATGACCCTGCTGAAACTCAACCCGGATCTGTTCAGGCGAGCAGTCGAGCGCGCGCGACTCCTGCAGTAAGGCTATCATCAGCGGCGGCAGCAACAGGCCAAAATACCACTGCGCCCACAGTGACAGCACCGGCTTTGCTTCCCGCACGGCATCAGGATGATCGCGATAGAGATAGTCGCTGTAGCGCTGAATCAGTGGGGTGAAGGTGGCGGTTTGTGACCATTCGGCGAGCGTCAGGCAATCGGGCGGGGCAGGCCGATCGAGCTTAATCGACTGCTGCAGGTAGTCGGGCTGTTGTAATAGCCGCTGCTGCAAACTTTCCGCCAGCGAACCATCGTGTTGCCGGAAGATTATCGACTGCGTGCTAAAGCGATTTTCCTGTGCGGTTACGGTTGCCATGTCGACTCGCGAAAAGGGTAGATAAGAAAGCAAATGATAATCGTTATTGATTCACTCTACAAGCTGTGCAAAACAACAGCAAGTGATAGCCGGTAACAGGGAGTAAAAATTAAGTCAGGAATAAGAACTAATAGAATGAAAAATGGCGGGTCGTTGCGCCGACACGATAATAGCCGGTTCCGGCGCAGAATATTACGCCCGTTCAGTGGACGGCAGGTGTTGAGCTTTAGGCAAATCTTCCCAGGCCAAAATGGTATTTCTTCCCTGATTTTTGGCCACATATAATGCGCGGTCCGCATTCGCCACCGCCTGGTCAAATTCATTATCGTAAATAGGCGCAATACCGGCGCTGATGGTGACATGGGTCGAGACTTTTTCGTTAAAGCGATGAGGGATTTCTAAATCAACCACATACTGACGAATCCGCTCTGCCAGTTTCATCGCAATGGAACTGTTAACGTTGGTCATTAATACCAGAAACTCTTCGCCGCCATAGCGGGTCACCACATCACGCGAACGCACCGCATCACGAATCGCCACCGAGACCCGCGCCAGCGCCTGGTCACCCATCGCATGACCATAATTATCGTTGTAGGCTTTGAAATGATCGATATCCAGCAGCAGCACATAATGACTGCCTGCATGGTTTTCCAGAATATTGTCGAGCCGGTTTTTCAGCCCGCGGCGGTTATACAGGCCGGTGAGCGGATCGAGCATACTGAGGTCGCTGAAGGCCTCTTTCTCCTGATAGAGCTGGTGCATCAGGCGCAGGGTAAAGTTATCGGCGCGGCGGCGCATCAGGTGCTGGAGCGAGAAACCGATCAGCGGCAGCGCGATGTTGAGCAGGATCAGCGGCAGATGTTCACCCTTATCCAGCAGCAACACGGTTAACACCGGCGGCGTGATATGCAGGCAAAAGGCCAGCAGATGATCGCTGAGGGCAATGGCGCTGATAAAAAAGACGCTGAGCAAACTGATAATCAGAAAACCGCCATCAAAATAAAAGATTTGATTAAAGCGATAGTTAATGTGCCAGGCCCACAGTACGCCCAGTATAAAGGCAACCGGATTTAATAGCGGTAATTGTACTTTAGGGCGAATTAAGCAAAGGCATAAAATGGCGCTGCTAAAGATAGCCACCAATATTACCGGTAACGTCATTTCACTCTGCTTTATCGGCGTCAGACAAAATAGCGAGATAACAGCGTTAAGGAACAACAAAAGCATGAGCGAAAGTCGATATTTGCTGTGTTTCAGCTCTTCATAAGAGTGTAATTTCATTATAAATACTCGTTACGGCCCTGAAATATCAAAGCGCAAGCCGGCAAAACTTTTACCGGACGGTGAGCAAATTATTGCTGTTATTAAAAGTGTTATCGGCCGCAATCTAGCATTTTCCAACTGGTCTGTCATCTTCCGGACCGGACCCGACAAAAACAGGCTGCACAAGGCACAGAAGTGTCATATGATAATGGGAATGCTTATCATTTGAGGTGTGGATCATGGGGATGGCTATCATTGCCGCCTGCGGCCTGTGGGGATTTAGCTGGGTGATGGGGAAAAAACTGGACAGTGCCTGGGGCGTGCTGCTGCCATGCGCCGCCATGCCATTATTTGCCTTGTGGGGGCCGAGCTTCAGCCAGTGGCGGCTGGTGATGGTTGTTGCGCTACTGATGACGATTGTGATGCTGTTTAATCAGCGCTTACGCCACTATCTGCTGCTGCCATCATGTCTGGCATTAGCGGGCGGACTGGCGGCGGTATCGGTGAATTTTCAGCTGAATTAACGACAGGAAATGGCGAAAGAATGCGTACAGGATGGACAGAACAGAAAGGATTACAGCAGGAAGATGACAACGTTGGTGCGAAGAGAGGGACTTGAACCCTCACGTCCGTTAAGACACTAACACCTGAAGCTAGCGCGTCTACCAATTCCGCCACCTTCGCATCGAGTTGTCTGTTCATATCACCGCAATGGTGCGAAGAGAGGGACTTGAACCCTCACGTCCGTTAAGACACTAACACCTGAAGCTAGCGCGTCTACCAATTCCGCCACCTTCGCGCAGTGCTCGCGATATGAAACTTGTGATTTTGGTGCGAAGAGAGGGACTTGAACCCTCACGTCCGTTAAGACACTAACACCTGAAGCTAGCGCGTCTACCAATTCCGCCACCTTCGCATACCCGTAACACGTTGAGAATGTTACAACCACGGAGGCGCATTCTAGAGATTTTACTCTTTGCGTCAACAACTATTTCGTCGGGCTGAAACGATCGCTGTAAAAAGCAACGTTTTCAGCCCGGCAAAGCGGTTAACGGCGGGAAAAGGCCTTAGCGCGTTTTCGCTCCGCGACCATAGACGGCGCGATACACTTTAAAGCGGCCGGTTTGTGCGATCACTTCATGGCTGCCGAACGTTTCATCCAGCACCTGTGGATAGGGCAGGAAGGTGTTAGCAACGATACGCAGTTCACCGCCGGTGTTGAGATGCTTCACCGCGCCACGAATCAGCGCCTGTGCGGCGTCAAGGCTGGTCTGAGTGCCTTCATGGAACGGCGGATTCGAGATGATCATGTCGAAGCGACCGGTCACATCAGAGAAGACGTTGCTGGCGAACACTTCGCCTTCCAGACCGTTGGCAGCCAGCGTGGCTTTACTCGCTTCAATCGCCGCGGCGTGGACGTCGCACAGCCACAGACGCACTTTTGGCGAACGCGCTGGCAGCGACGCGGCAAGCACACCCGCACCGCAACCGATATCCAGCACTTTACCTTTGGTATGTGCGGTAAAGGTCGACAGCAACAGCGCACTGCCGCTATCCAGACCGTCACGGCTGAAGACGCCAGGCAGAGTATGAATGGTCAGATCGTTGAGCTGATAAGTATGACCAAAGGTGCTGGCATCAAACTCAGGCTGTTTGTCGAGGCGACCGTGGTAAAGGCCACAGCGGCGTGCGCTGTCAATCTTCTCCAGCGTGACCCACTCTTCCAGCATCCCTTCAGCGCTGCGCACGCCGCTGCGGTTCTCACCCACCACAAAGACATCGCAGCCCACCGGCAGCAATGACAGCAGGTTCTGCAGCTGGAACTGCACTTCGGGTTTGTTCTTGGTCCAGAAATAGACCAGCGTATCGCAGCCCTGCACATCCTCCGCCTGCGCAACCAGTCCATAACGCGCCTGTTCGCCCATGCGGTGGCTCAGGTTTTGCCAGTGATGATATTGCTGGGTATGAACGCGCGAAGAGGCGGTCTCCAGCTGAGCGGGCAGGTCATCCTGCAGATCGCCAGCAAACAAAACGTGGCGGGCGGTAAATTCATCACTGTGGCGCAGAATGACTTCGCTGGCCGGGGTAAAAGCAGACATGTAGGGCTCCTGTAAGATCTGAGCGGCGATTATAGTGGTTTGTTGGCGCATGTTCGATGGGTTTGCTAGCATAGCGTCGCATTCAGGCAGCAGAACAGGTAACACCATGACGTCCAGGCGCGACTGGCTTTTACAGCAAATGGGAATTACGCAGTATCAGCTGCGCCGCCCGCGCGTGCTTCAGGGCGAAATTGCGGTCACGCTGGCACCGGACACGCAGCTGATTATCGTGGCTGACACACCGCCCGGCCTGCACGAACCGCTGATGCGCGACGTGCTGCATACGCTGAATCTGCAACCCACTCAGGTAATGACCGTGACGCCGGACCAGCTGCAAATGCTGCCGGAAACGCTCAATTGCGCAGGCTGGTTGCTTGGGGTCGAGAGCGAACAGACCTTTAACGGCGTGGCATTAACCAGCGCCTCCTTCAATGAACTGATCAGCAGCGGCGCCGCCAAACGCGCGCTCTGGCAACAGATGTGTAACCATGACAGCCATCTCTTTTCTCACCCCTGACGATCGGGCGCAGGCCTTTGCCATTGAGCGTCGTAGTCACGCCTTTCCCTGGAGTGAACAGACGTTTGCCAGTAACCAGGGCGAACGCTTTCTCAATCTGCGACTCGATGTGGACGGTCAAATGGCCGCCTTCGCTATCACTCAGGTGGTACTGGATGAAGCCTCGCTGTTCAACATTGCGGTCGATCCCGCCTGGCAGCGCCGGGGATTTGGCCGTCAATTGTTACAGCATCTGATTGATGAACTGATTAAACGCGACGTGCTGACGCTGTGGCTGGAAGTGCGGGCCTCAAATCTGCCGGCAATTGCGCTCTATGAGCAACTGCAGTTTAACCAGGTCAGCCGCCGTCCCAACTATTATCCCACCGCCAGCGGTCGCGAAGACGCCATCATCATGGCGCTGACGCTGTAGCGGTGTTAAGGAGCTTTGATGTTAGATAACTGGGATTGCATCCTGTTTGATGCTGACGATACCCTTTTTCATTTCGACGCCTATGCCGGATTACAGCGACTGTTTGCTGGCTACGACGTGCAGTTTTCCGACCAGGATTACGCCGATTATCAGGCGATTAATAAGCCGCTGTGGGTCGATTATCAGAACGGTACTATTTCGGCGCTACAGTTGCAGACCCAGCGCTTTAATCACTGGAGCGAAAAGCTCAGCGTGGCACCGGAGATCCTCAACAGCGGCTTTCTCACGGCGATGGGCGAGATCTGCACGCCGCTGCCGGGCGCGGTCAGCCTGATGAACCGGCTGCATGGCCGGGTGAAGATGGGCATTATCACCAACGGTTTCACCGCGCTGCAACAGACGCGGCTGGAGCGTACCGGTTTTCGTGATTACTTCTCGGCGCTGGTGATCTCGGAACAGGTGGGCGTGCCGAAACCGGCCGCAGAGATCTTTGATTATGCGCTGAAGCAGATGGGCAACCCGGATCGTCAGCGGGTGCTGATGGTGGGGGATACTCCGGAGTCGGACATTCTCGGCGGGATGAATGCCGGTCTGAAAACCTGCTGGCTCGATCACGGTACCCGTCCGCTGCCGGAACATATTCATCCGACCTGGCAGGTCAAATCGCTGAGTGAACTGGAAGCCCTGCTGGCCGGTTAATGCGGGATGCCTCGCAAAGCCGCACGCTGATTGCTAAAAAGGCCCGTCTGACGGGCCTTTTCAGTTGTAGTATCGCGCGGTGGCATCAGCGACGAGGCGCTACTCTTTTTTCTCGTCTTCCTCATCGCGATCTTCTTTCACCGGCGTACTGGCGGTGAGCAGAAACGGCGACTGCTGCCAGCGGGTCCGGCGATGGCGCAGCAGGGTACGGGAGAGAATAATGCCGATCGCCAGCGCCAGCAGCATCATCAGGCGCAGAATGTTGGTGGTGTTATCCACCTGGCGCGATTCGGTGACCAGTACGTGGGTATCGAGCGTGACGCGCAAAAAGCCGAGCGGGCCATCGTTACCGGCCAGCGGCTGGACAATCTGATGATTGAAATAGCTGCCGGCGCGTTTGCCATCCAGCGCCAGCCGGTCGCGCACATTGATATTTTCACCGCTGTGCGCCACTAAGCTGCCGTCGCCGTCATACACCGAGGCGTCGAGGATGCGGCTGTTGGCGGTCATCTGATTGAGAATGGCTTCAATCTGGTTGCGGTTATTTTCGCTGTTATCCATCAACGGCTTCAGGCTGAACGCCACCTGATTGGTCAGGGTATGCGCCAGCTCCTCGACCTGTTCGGAACGCGCCATTTGATGGCCGAGACTGAACCAGGAAGCGCCCTGCATCAGGACCACCAGCAGCGCCATTGAGATCAGCACAATCACCGTGCGATGTAAGCGAAATTTTAGTGCGGTTTTAGCCATCAATAACCCGTGTCACGTCACAACAGAAAGCCTGGAGATTATGTTGCCAGAAGCGGCGCAGACAAGGTAGCCTCTTGCGTGGTTTTGTTGTCCCTACAGGAGCTGTGATGCCAAATCGTTTAACCTGGTGCGATCTGCCCGCCGATGTCTCTCTCTGGCCGGGTTTGCCCCTTTCCCTTAGCGGTGATGAAGTGATGCCGCTGGATTATCGCGCTGGCCGGACTGGCTGGCTACTGTACGGCCGCGGGCTGGATAAGCAACGGCTGACCGACTACCAGCATCAGCTGGGTGCCGCGATGGTGATCGTCAGCGCCTGGAACGTCGATGAGTATCAGGTGATTCGCCTGGCGGGCTCGCTAACGCCGTTCGCCAGCAAACTGGCGCATGACGCCGGGATGGACGTGGCGCCGCTGGGTAAAATTCCGCACCTGAAAACGCCGGGCCTGTTGCTGATGGATATGGACTCCACCGCGATTCAGATCGAGTGCATCGACGAGATTGCAAAACTGGCCGGCAGTGGCGAGCGGGTGGCAGACGTCACCGAACGCGCAATGCGCGGCGAACTCGACTTCACCGCCAGCCTGCGTGAGCGGGTGGCGACCCTGCAAGGGGCCGATGCTAATATTCTGAAGCAGGTGCGCGATGCGCTGCCGCTGATGCCGGGCCTGACCACCCTGACGCAAAAACTGCAGGCGCTGGGCTGGCAGGTCGCGATCGCCTCGGGCGGCTTTACCTATTACGCCGAATACCTGCGCGACAAGCTGCATCTGTCAGCGGTAGTCGCCAATGAACTGGAAATCCGCGACGGCAAACTCACCGGCAACCTGCTGGGACCGATTGTCGACGCACAATACAAAGCCGACACGCTGAAAAAGCTGGCGCAGCGTTTTGACATCGCGCCGGAACAGACCGTGGCGGTTGGCGATGGGGCCAATGACCTGCTGATGATTAAAGCCTCAGCGCTGGGCATTGCCTACCATGCGAAACCTAAGGTGAATGAGCAGACTGCGGTCACCATTCGCCATGCCGATTTAATGGGGGTGTTCTGCATCCTCACCGGCAGCCTGATCCATGAAGAGCGTTAACTGAGGTATTGATTTGGCCAAAGCGGCAAAACGCGCATTTGTCTGTAACGAATGCGGCGCAGACTATCCACGCTGGCAGGGGCAGTGCAGCGCCTGTCACGCCTGGAACACCATCACCGAGGTGCGGATCGCCGCCTCGCCTGCTGCGGCGCGTAACGAGCGTCTGAGCGGTTACGCGGGCAGCGCCGGTACCAGTCGGGTACAGAAGCTGTCTGAAATCAGTCTGGAGGCGTTACCGCGCTTCTCGACCAGCTTCAAAGAGTTTGACCGGGTGCTCGGCGGCGGCGTAGTGCCGGGCAGCGCCATACTGATCGGCGGCAGTCCGGGAGCCGGTAAATCGACCCTGCTGCTGCAGGTCATGTGTCGCCTGTCGGAAGGGATGAAAACCCTGTACGTCACCGGGGAAGAGTCGCTGCAACAGGTAGCAATGCGCGCCCATCGTCTGGGATTACCGACCGAAAACGTCAATATGCTGTCGGAAACCAGCATCGAGCAGATCTGCCTGATCGCCGAGCAGGAGCAGCCGCAGCTGATGGTGATTGACTCGATCCAGGTAATGCACATGGCGGAGATCCAGTCTTCGCCGGGCAGCGTGGCGCAGGTGCGAGAAACCGCCGCCTACCTGACGCGCTTCGCCAAAACGCGCGGCGTGGCGATCATCATGGTCGGTCACGTCACCAAAGATGGTTCGCTGGCCGGTCCCAAAGTGCTGGAGCACTGTATCGACTGTTCAGTGCTGCTGGATGGCGATGCCGATTCCCGCTTCCGCACCCTGCGCAGCCATAAAAACCGGTTTGGCGCGGTGAATGAATTAGGCGTGTTTGCCATGACCGAGCAGGGGATGCGTGAAGTCAGCAACCCGTCGGCCATCTTCCTTTCGCGTGGCGAAGAGGTCACTTCCGGCAGCTCGGTCATGGTGCTGTGGGAAGGAACGCGTCCGCTGCTGGTGGAGATTCAGGCGCTGGTGGACCATTCGATGATGGGCAATCCGCGGCGCGTGGCGGTGGGGCTGGAACAGAACCGCCTGGCGATTCTGCTGGCGGTGCTGCACCGTCATGGCGGGCTGCAGATGGCGGACCAGGATGTGTTCGTTAACGTGGTCGGCGGCGTCAAAGTCACCGAAACCAGTGCTGACCTGGCGCTGATGCTGTCGATGGTGTCGAGCCTGCGCGATCGTCCGCTGCCGCAGGATCTGGTGATCTTCGGCGAAGTGGGGCTGGCAGGCGAAATCCGGCCGGTCCCCAGCGGTCAGGAACGTATCTCCGAAGCGGCAAAGCATGGCTTTAAACGGGCCATTGTGCCGGCTGGCAATGCACCGAAAAAACCGATCGATGGAATGCAGGTTTTCAGCGCGAAGAAGCTGGCGGATGCGCTGGCGATTCTGGACGACCTGTAATGCGCCTGACGTCCGCTGATGGCGTGCCGTCAGCGGGCGAGGAGACGCGTTCAACCTTAACCGCATTCACGCAGGAGGCACGACATGTCGTCGTTTGATTATCTAAAAACGGCCATTCGCCAGCAGGGTCACACGCTGCAACAGGTCGCTGACGCCAGCGGCATGACCAAAGGCTATCTGAGCCAGTTGCTCAATGCCAAAATCAAAAGCCCCAGCGCGCAAAAGCTGGAAGCGCTGCATCGCTTTCTCGGGCTGGAATTTCCGCGTCGTGATAAAACGGTTGGCGTGGTGTTTGGCAAGTTTTATCCGCTGCACACCGGGCATATCTATCTGATCCAGCGCGCCTGTAGCCAGGTGGATGAGCTGCATATCATCATGGGCTATGACGAGCCGCGCGATCGTGAGCTGTTTGATAACAGCGCCATGTCGCAGCAGCCGACGGTCAGTGATCGGTTGCGCTGGCTACTGCAAACCTTCAAATACCAGAAAAACATCCGCATCCACGCCTTCAATGAAGAGGGAATAGAGCCCTATCCGCACGGCTGGGATGTCTGGAGTGAAGGCGTCAGCGGCTTCCTGAACGAGCACGGCATCACCCCGGATTGCATTTATACCAGTGAAGCGCCCGATGCGGAGATGTATCAGCAGCATCTGGGGATTCAGACGATACTGGTCGATCCCAACCGATCCTTTATGAGCATCAGCGGCGCACAGATCCGCCAGGACCCGTTCCGTTTCTGGGAATACATTCCGACCGAAGTGAAGCCGTTTTTCGTGCGTACCGTGGCGATCCTCGGCGGCGAGTCGAGTGGTAAATCGACGCTGGTGAATAAGCTCGCCAATATTTTCAACACCACCAGTGCCTGGGAATATGGCCGCGACTATGTCTTTTCGCACCTCGGTGGTGACGAAATGGCGCTGCAATATTCTGACTACGACAAGATTGCACTGGGTCAGGCGCAGTACATCGACTTTGCGGTCAAATATGCCAACAAGGTGGCGTTTATCGACACCGATTTTGTCACAACTCAGGCGTTTTGCCTGAAGTACGAAGGGCGCGAACATCCTTTCGTTCAGGCCCTGATCGACGAATATCGCTTCGATTTAGTGATTTTGCTGGAAAATAATGTGCCGTGGGTGGCAGACGGATTGCGCAGTCTCGGCAGCTCCGTAGACCGCCGCGAATTTCAGTCGATGCTGGTGACGATGCTGCGTGAAAACAATATCGATTTCGTTCATGTGCGGGAAGATGACTACGACACCCGTTTCCTGCGCTGCATTGAAGTGGTGAAAGGGATGCTGGGCGAGAAGAACGCCCAGCCCTGAAGCGAAAGGGGACCGTGGCGGGTCCCCTTGCTCAATTAATAAACCATCACTACTTTGCCACGCATGTGGCCTTCCAGTACCCGCTGATGGGCCGCTTTCAGCGTCTCAACGCTTAATCCCTGCAGCGTCTCGCTCAGGGTGGTTTGCAGCTTACCTTCATCCAGCAGTGCCGCCACGGCATCCAGAATTTCACCCTGACGCGCCATATCCGGCGTATTAAACATGCTGCGGGTATACATCAGCTCAAAGTGCAGTGCTGCGCTTTTCAGCTTCAGCTGATCCATCGACAGCGGATGCTCGTTCTCCACGATGGTGCAGATATGGCCCTGCGGCGCGATCAGCTTCGCCATGGTTTCCCAGTGACCGTCGGTATCGTTGAGGCAGAAGATATAATCGACCTGCTTGATCCCCTGTTTTTCCAGTTCACCCGGCATATCTTTATAGTTGATCACCAGATCGGCACCGCGATCGCGGCACCACTGCGCCGAATCTTCCCGGGAGGCGGTAGCAATGACTTTTACCTTGCTGTGCAGCTTCGCCAGCGGGATCGCCAGCGATCCGACACCGCCTGCGCCACCGACGATCAGCAGCGTTTGATCTTCGCGGGCAGCGGTCAGATTCAGCCGCTCAAACAGTCCTTCCCAGGCGGTCAGCGCCGTCAGGGGGATCGCCGCCGACTGCGCCCAGTCGAGGCTCTTCGGCTTGTGGCCGGTAATGCGTGCGTCGATCAGCTGCTCGGTGCTGTTACTGCCGGGACGGGTCAGATCGCCGGCATAGTAGACTTCATCGCCCGGCTTAAAATTGCTGACTTTGCTGCCGACTTCCAGCACCACGCCGCTGGCATCCCAGCCGAGAATACGGGGCACCTGCAGCCCGTTTTTGACCGCGCCTTTGTGAACCTTGGTATCAACCGGATTCACCGAGGCGGCTTTAACCTCAACCCGCAGGTCATACTCGCCTGGCGTTGGGGTTTCAGGAAAGATTTCAATAAAGTTTTCAGGACTCTCTGGATTAATAGCAATAGCGCGAATAGACATAGTGATTCTCCTGTGTGATTACGCTAAGTGTAGAACCTGGATTTAGCGGTGATAAGATGGACAATCTTTCATAGAGTGTTCGTCTGAGGTGAACAATGGCGTTTCGTCAGTGGCAGGACATGGCGCTTTTTGCGCTGGTGGCGGAGTGTGGCAGTTTTACCGCTGCGGCGGAACGCGCGGGGTTGCCAAAATCGAGCGTCAGCCAGCGCATCAGCCAGCTGGAGCAACGGCTTGGCATCCGGCTGCTGAACCGAACCACTCGCCAGCTTAATCTGACCTTTGCCGGAGAACGCTATCTGCTGCACTGCCAGGAGATGATGCAGGCCAGCGAACGCGCCGATCAGGCGATCGCCAGCCTGCGCGAGAATCCCAGCGGCCGGCTGCGTATCACCAGTCCGGCCGGCATTGGCGCCACGCTGCTGGCGCGCTGCAATGCGGCGTTTTTACAGCTTTATCCCGACGTAACGCTGGATGTCTCGATCTCGGATGATATGCGTGATCTGGTGCAGGAGGGGTTTGATGTGGCGCTGCGTACCGGTCAGCCGCAGGAGTCATCGCTGATTGGTCGTCGGGTTGGCTATTGCCAGCGCCTGCTGGTGGCCTCGCAACACTATCTTGATCGGCATCCGCCGCTGGTGCATCCGCAACAGCTGGCTGCGCATCGCTGCATCGCCCATCGCGCCTGGAACGAGTGGGTATTACAGCGTGACGATGAGTATTATCGCTGGCTGCTGCCGCCGGGCCATCTGACGGATAATTTAATCTACGCCCGTGAATCTGCGCTGGCAGATGCTGGCATTACGCTGTTGCCGCATTTTCTTACCGACGGTGCGATGGCGGACCCGCGTCTGGTGCCGGTGCTGCCGGACTGGCAGATGGAAGGGAATGAACTGTGGCTGGTCTATCCGGGACGTAAACTCAACTCGCCGGCGCTGGCGCGCTTTGTTGAGTTCGCGCTGCTATCCCCGGTGTTCAGGGATTTTTATCGCTGACTTTTATATAACAGTAATTACATTAACTTATAAGTTTGATACCTGTAGCAGAAAATTATATTTCATTAAATATGATGATGTTTCCTGTGGTTCTCAGAGGAAGAGGATTTTTATGAAAGCTCAAAATTTAAAGACTGCATGTATCAAAACCTTATCAAAAAGTGAGCTTTACGATCAGCGAGAGTTTAATGGCGTAACGGCTCTTAAAAATATTCTGGGTGATGAAAATAGGGTGATTGAAACTACTTTTATCCTTAGGGGCAGTAATGTCAGCTGCAATGCATCCGTTACCTGGTATGATGCCAGAGAGTCACATGAAACTCGTTCCGAGTTCCGACTTTACTATGAAAGCAATCCGATAACAGAACTGGCGGTTCCCGGAGATAATATTGTGATTGGTTTTGATAAAAAGAATATATTCACCTGCATTTTATTTAAAACAAATGATGAGGAGCATCAAGGGCTTATTGAACAATGGACTCAGATTTATTAATTTAATAAAAAAGGGAAGCACTCGCTTCCCTTTTTAACATCAATCACGCTGCGATTACTTAATCATACGCTTGTACTTGATACGCTTCGGCTCCAGCGCTTCGGCACCGAGGGTGCGCTTCTTGTACTCTTCGTATTCGGTAAAGTTACCTTCGAAGAATTCGATGTTGCCTTCATCCTGATAGTCCAGGATGTGGGTCGCGATACGGTCCAGGAACCAGCGGTCATGCGAGATCACCATCGCGCAACCCGGGAACTCCAGCAGGGCGTTTTCCAGCGCACGCAGGGTTTCAATGTCCAGGTCGTTGGTCGGTTCATCGAGCAGCAGCATGTTGCCGCCAACCTGCAGCAGCTTGGCGAGGTGCAGACGACCGCGCTCACCGCCCGACAGTTCACCGACGTGTTTGCCTTGATCGACGCCTTTAAAGTTAAAGCGACCAACATAGGCGCGGCTTGGCATTTCGGTGTTGCCGATACGCATGATGTCCTGACCGCCGGAGACCTCTTCCCATACGGTTTTGGAGTTGTCCATGCTGTCACGGAACTGATCGACTGACGCCAGCTTGACGGTATCGCCGAGCACGATGCTGCCGGAATCAGGCTGTTCCTGACCGGACATCATGCGGAACAGCGTCGATTTACCGGCGCCGTTCGGACCGATGATGCCGACAATCGCCCCTTTCGGTACCGAGAACGACAGATCGTCAATCAGCACGCGGTCACCGTACGATTTACGCAGATTGCTGACTTCCAGCACTTTGTCACCCAGACGCGGGCCAGGCGGAATAAACAGTTCGTTGGTTTCGTTACGCTTCTGGTATTCGGTGTTGTTCAGCTCTTCGAAGCGCGCCAGGCGGGCTTTACCCTTAGACTGACGGCCTTTAGTGCCCTGACGAACCCACTCCAGCTCTTTCTCAATCGACTTGCGGCGGGCCGCTTCAGACGAGGCTTCCTGCGCCAGACGGGCATCTTTCTGCTCCAGCCAGGAGGAGTAGTTGCCTTCCCACGGGATGCCTTCGCCGCGGTCCAGTTCCAGAATCCAGCCCGCCACGTTATCAAGGAAGTAACGGTCGTGGGTAATCGCCACTACGGTACCTTCGAAGTCATGCAGGAAGCGTTCCAGCCAGGCGACAGATTCGGCGTCCAGGTGGTTGGTAGGTTCGTCGAGCAGCAGCATGTCTGGCTTTTCCAGCAGCAGACGGCAGAGTGCGACGCGGCGACGTTCACCACCGGAGAGCGTGGCGACTTTCGCATCCCAGTCTGGCAGGCGCAATGCATCCGCAGCGCGCTCCAGCTGAGTATTCAGATTGTGACCATCGTGTGCCTGGATAATCTCTTCCAGACGGCCCTGTTCAGCGGCCAGTTTGTCAAAGTCCGCGCCTTCTTCGGCATACAGCGCGTAGACTTCGTCGAGACGTTTTAACGCGCCAACCACTTCAGACAGCGCCTCTTCAACCGACTCACGCACGGTGTGTTCCAGGTTGAGCTGCGGCTCCTGCGGCAGGTAGCCAATCTTAATGCCTGGCTGCGGGCGCGCTTCCCCTTCGATATCTTTATCGATGCCGGCCATGATGCGCAGCAGGGTGGATTTCCCGGCACCGTTCAGGCCGAGGACGCCGATTTTCGCGCCAGGGAAGAAGCTAAGGGAGATGTTCTTCAGGATGTGTCGCTTCGGCGGAACCACTTTGCCGACGCGGTGCATGCTATAGACGAATTGAGCCACGTTGTATTGAGCCTCTGGGTCTGTTGGTCATTGGGATGATGTCGAAGTTTAGCCTTTTTCACCGTCTAATCACAGCCGGGGCGCGGCGAATTTCCGACGTGTGCCGCAGTTCGGCCTGACTGCCTGATTTCCGCGCAGCCGATAATGCACAGGCGTTTTGTCGGAAAAGGGGATCGGACGCGTCATCAGCGTCTCGCTGGCGGGATGCTGTTCCGGGGAGTGGCAAGAGTAACGTGAACGGCTGACGGCGAAGCGTTCTGCCGCCGTCAGGCAGACCTTTACGGCAGGCGCAGCGGAATCGCCTGTTGCGCCAGCCAGTTTTGCAGAGCCTGATCGGGTGCGCTGTCACTCACCAGCAGATCAAAGCGGCGCAGTTCGGCGATGCGGGCAGGCAGCACCTTGCCATATTTACTGCTGTCAGCCACCAGAATGCACTGGCGTGCCCGACGCATTGCGTGATGCTTCATCGCCAGCTCATTGATGTTGTAGCAGGTCGCGCCCTGATCTTTATCGATCCCGGCCGCTGAGATAAACGCCAGGGTCGGACAGAGATCGTCGAGGATCGAATGGGCGCCGATCGGCGTAAACAGCGCGTTGTCGGCATGAAATTCGCCGCCACTGAGGATCACGTTACAGGCCGGTTTCTCTTTTAACGCCAGGAAGGTGTTCATGGCGCAACAGATCGCGGTAAACGGCAGCGCGTCAGGAATGGCATCGACGATGTAGGGCAGGGTGGTGCCGCAGTCAAAAAACACCGTGTCATTTTCACCGATCAGGCTGGCGGCAGCCTGTGCCAGCCGCTGTTTTCTGGCCGCATTCTGGCCGTGCTGGTCGGTGACAAAGTAGTGGCCGGCGTGGCTTTTTGGATCGCTGACGATGTAGCCGCCCAGCAGCACGACGCTGGAGGCCGGCTCGGTCAGATCGCGGCGGATAGTCATCTCTGACACGCCAAGCAGCTGCGCCGCGTCTTTCAGATGCAGTTTATCGGTGCGTTTAAGCGCCTGCGTCAGCTTATGAATACGTTCGTCGCGCCGGGTTTCCATGTTCATCTCTGTCTGTTGAGTATCCTGCTGGGCTGATTGAGGGACCGGAAACCGGCGTAATCATCGCGACAAACCTCACAGATTTTAAGGGGTTGCGTCCTCTCCGTCAGGCTGATTTTCAATCTTACCTGCAATTGCTAAACCCCGCAAACCTCCAGCGCCGTCGCCCGGCGGTGGCCTTTCAGCCGCCAGGCCGCGACCCTGGCGGCAGTCTGCTCTGCTGTCTGATTGTTACAATCGTAACACGATAACCGGCCTTAATTCGGCCTGAACAGCAGATTCCGCCCCTTCAGGATGTGGTTTTTATCACATATTTAACCAGCAGGAATTGTTATTGTTACTTTTATAACATTTGCTGGTTAAAAAACATCCGGGAGAAAACAGTCATGGATATCGCAGTCATCGGCTCAAATATGGTCGATCTGATTACCTATACCAACAGCCTGCCGAAAGCGGGCGAAACCCTTGAAGCGCCCGACTTTGCCCTTGGCTGTGGCGGTAAAGGCGCTAACCAGGCCGTCGCGGCAGCGAAAATGGGCGGCAAGGTGATGATGGTCAGCAAGGTCGGTGATGACCTCTTTGCCCCCAACACCGTGGCTAATCTGCAACAGCAGGGCGTGGACACGCGCTTTGTCACCACCGCACCGGGCACCTCCAGCGGCGTCGCGCCGATCTTTGTCGATGACCAGTCGCAGAACCGCATTCTGATTATCAAAGGCGCCAACCAGCAGCTGAAGCCGGCCGATATCGACGCTGCCGCAGAGGCGCTGAAAGCCTGCCAGCTGATCATCCTGCAGCTGGAGATCCCGCTGGAAACGGTCTATTACGCCATCGATTTTGCCCGTCAGCATCAGATCACCGTGATCCTCAATCCTGCGCCAGCGGTGGCCGATCTCGACATCCACTACGCCTGCAAGTGCGACTTCTTTATGCCTAACGAAACCGAGCTGGAGATCCTCACCGGGCTGCCGGTCAGCAGCGATGAAGAGGTGATCCTCGCCGGACAGTCGCTGTTAAAGCGCGGGCTGAAAAACCTGATCATCACGCTCGGCAGTCGCGGCTCGGTCTGGATGAGCGGCGATAGGGTGCATCGGGTGGCCGCCACGCCGGTTCAGGCCGTCGACACCAGCGGCGCGGGCGATGCTTTTATTGGCTGTTTTGCGCACCTGCTGGTTAAAACCGGCGATGTCGCGGCCGCCATGACCCAGGCGTCGGCCTATGCCGCCTGCAGCGTCACCGGACGCGGCACCCAGCGCGCCTATCCCGACGCAGAGAGTTTTCAGCGCTTTCTTAACCTTCACTGAGGTCACGCTATGCAACAGAATATTGTTCAGCAATCTGATGGCTATCTGAATAAAACGCCGCGCTTTCAGTTCATCCTGCTGTCGTGCCTGTTTCCGCTGTGGGGCTGCGCTGCCAGCCTCAACGATATCCTGATTACCCAGTTTAAAAGCGTGTTCGCGTTAAGCGACTTTGCCAGCGCGCTGGTGCAGAGCGCCTTTTATGGCGGCTATTTTCTGATTGCGATCCCGGCGTCGCTGGTGATCCGCAAAACCAGCTACAAGCTGGCGATCCTGACCGGCCTGGCGCTCTACATCCTTGGCTGTGTGGCGTTTTATCCCGCCTCGCATATGGCGACCTACACCATGTTTCTGGCGGCGATCTTTGCTATCGCCATCGGCCTGAGCTTTCTTGAAACCGCCGCCAACACCTACAGCTCGATGATTGGCCATCGCGACCACGCCACGCTGCGGCTCAACATCAGCCAGACCTTCTATCCGATTGGGGCGCTGATGGGCATTGTGCTGGGTAAATATCTGGTGTTCCAGGATGGCGACAGCCTTGAGAGTCAGATGGCGTCCATGACCGCAGAGCAGGCGCACGCGTTCCGCCTGACGATGCTGGAACATACGCTGGAGCCCTACAAATATCTGGTGATGGTATTAGTGGTGGTGATGCTGCTGTTTATGTTTACCCGCTATCCGCGCTGCAAACCGCAAAGCAACGAATCATCGCTGCCTTCGCTGGCGGAGACCTTTCGCTATCTGGCGACTAACCGCCATTTTAAACGCGGCATCGTGACGCAGTTTCTCTATGTCGGGATGCAGGTGGCAGTCTGGTCGTTCACCATTCGTCTGGCGCTGACGCTGGGTGCGACTAATGAACGTCACGCCTCCAACTTCATGATCTACAGCTTTATCTGCTTCTTTATCGGCAAGTTCGTGGCGAATTTCCTGATGACCCGTTTCCGCGCCGAGAAGGTGCTGATCGCCTATTCGGTGCTGGGCGTGCTGACGCTGGCGTATGTGATGCTGGTGCCGAACTTTACCGCCGTCTACGCCGCCGTGTTCGTCAGCGTGCTGTTTGGTCCCTGCTGGGCGACCATTTACGCCGGAACCCTGGCGACGGTCGATAATAAATATACCGAAGTGGCCGGTGCGTTTATCGTGATGGCGATTGTCGGTGCTGCATTCGTCCCGGCGCTGCAGGGGCTGGTGTCTGATCTGGCTGGCTCAATGCAGCTGGCGTTTGGCGTCTCGCTGCTTTGCTTCGCCTGGGTCGGCTTTTACTTCTATGGCGAGCTGCGCCATAAGAAACCGGTGTCTGGCGGTCGTCTGCTGGAGGAGGCATCATGAAAACCCGTTTACCGTTACGCCGTGAGCAGTTCCATTTTACCCCTGAGGTGTTGCTGGAGAGCGATGACTTCCGGGTGGTGCTGTTTCGCTACCCGGCGGGGATTGAAGCGGTGCGCATACATAACCGGCGCGGCAGCGTGACCATACTGCCGTTTCTCGGTCAGATGATCTGGGACGTGCAGTTCGACGATCATAACCTGACCATGGGCAACAGCTTTAAGCAGCCGCTGCCCGGCGATTCGATCATCGATACCTACGGCTGCTTCGCGTTCCACTCGGGATTGCTGGCGAACGGCTGCCCGTCGCCCGAGGACAATCATCCGCTGCACGGTGAGATGGCCTGCGCCCGGATGGAGAGCGCCTGGCTGGTGCTGGAGGATCAGACGCTGTCGCTTGAAGGGGAGTGTGAATATGTCAAAGGCTTCGGCCATCACTACCTGGCGGCACCCGCCGTCCGCATTCAGGCCGATCGGCCCCGGCTGACGATCGCGATGACGGTGACTAACCTGGCTGGCGCGCCGATGCCGCTGCAGTATATGTGTCATCTTAACAGCGCGTGGATCGATCAGGGACGTTTCCGGCAGTCGATCCCCGAACAGGCTTTTCAGCTGCGTCGCTCGATCCCGGCCCATCTCAAACCAACGCCTGCCTGGCGCGACTACACCGCGCAGCTGGCTGCCGATCCACAGGCGTTACAGCAACTCGATCAGCCGCAGCTGTGCGATCCGGAGATCGTCTTTTTCGCCGACGATCTGCCGCAGTATGGCGATGAGGTGCAGTTTGAGCTGCACGCGCCGGCGGGCTACGCCCTGATGACGCGCTTCTCTACCGCGCAGTTTCCTCACGCCACCCGCTGGCTGCTGCACAACGCCGATCAACAGGTCGCGGCCTATATCCTGCCCGCCACCTGTCGGCCGGAAGGCTTTCTGGCGGCGCAGCAGGCCGGCACCCTGATCACCCTGGCCAGCGGCGAACAGTGCCACTTCTCCGTCGAGACCGGCTTGCTGTAAGCGCGATGCGCGGCCTTAAATCGCCACCAGGCCGCGCACGCCATCGGCTTCCATGCTGTCGCCGCGGCCACGCTGCACGATTTCGCCGCGTGACATCACCAGATAGCTGTCCGCCAGTTCAGCGGCAAAATCATAAAACTGCTCAACCAGCAGGATCGCCATATCTCCGCGCTGCGCCAGCTGGCGGATCACCGCCCCGATCTCTTTGATCACCGACGGCTGGATCCCTTCAGTTGGCTCATCCAGGATCAACAGCTGCGGGCGGCAGGCCAGCGCCCGGCCGATCGCCAGCTGCTGCTGCTGACCACCGGAGAGATCGCCGCCGCGGCGTGACTTCATGGCAAACAGCACCGGGAACAGCTGGTAGATCTCATCCGGGACCTGACGTGCCTGCGATGCCGGAAAGCGGGACAACCCCAGCAGCAGGTTCTCCTCCACCGTCAGCCGCGGAAAAATCTCCCGGCCCTGCGGCACATAGGCGATGCCGGACTGCACCCGCTGGTGCGGTTTACGGCCGTTGAGCTTCTGCTGCTGCCAGTGGATCTCGCCCGATTTCGCCGGAATCAAGCCCATCAGGCACTTCAGCAGCGTGGTTTTCCCCACGCCGTTGCGGCCCAGCAGGCAGGTGATCTCACCGACTTTCACCTCAAACGACAGGCCGCGCAGAATATGACTGCCGCCATAATATTGATTCAGTTCAGTAACCTGTAACATCTCAGCGCCCCAGATAAACGTCGATAACCTGCTCATTGGCCTGCACCTCGCGCAACGAGCCTTCGGCCAGTACCTGTCCCTGATGCAGCACCGTGACGTGGTCGGCAATGGTTTCGACAAAGCCCATATCATGCTCCACCACCATCAGCGAATGCTTACCCGCCAGATTGCGAAACAGCTCGGCGGTGTAGTCCGTTTCGGCATCGGTCATGCCCGCCGCCGGTTCATCCAGCAGCAGCAGATGCGGCTCCTGCACCAGCAGCATACCGATCTCCAGAAACTGCTTCTGACCGTGCGACAGCAGGCCCGCGCGACGCTGCCGTTCAGCGCCGAGCCGCAACAGCTTCAGCACCTCATCAATCCGATCCTGCTGCTCGCCACTGAGGCGAGCGCGCAGGCTGGCCCACACCGATTTGTCAGCCTTCAGGGCGATCTCCAGGTTCTCAAACACGGTTAACGCTTCAAACACCGTCGGCTTCTGGAACTTACGGCCGATCCCGGCGCGGGCGATCTCCACCGGCGACAGGCGGGTAAGATCGCTGTCCTGATCGTAGATTACCCGGCCGGAATCGGGCCGCGTCTTGCCGGTGATCACGTCCATCAGCGTGGTTTTGCCCGCGCCGTTAGGGCCGATCACGCAGCGCAGTTCGCCGACGCCGATCTGCAACGAGAGATCGGTCAGAGCGCGGAAGCCGTCGAACGAGACGCTGATCTTCTCCAGCTGCAGTACCGGATCGCGCTGCGCCCGATGGCGATCCGCCGGGTGAGGTTGGGTAAAGAGTGCGTCAGTCATGTTTCCTCCGGCGCAGCAGGCCAATCACGCCGTGCGGCAGAAAGAGCGTCACCAGGATAAACATCAGGCCGAGGAAAAACAGCCAGTATTCCGGAAACGCGACGGTGAAAAAGCTGCGCGCGCCGTTCACGATCGCCGCACCCAGCAGCGGACCGATCAGCGTACCGCGACCGCCCAGCGCCACCCAGATGGCGGCTTCAATTGAGTTGGCTGGCGACATCTCACCGGGATTAATAATCCCGACCTGCGGCACGTAAAGCGCTCCGGCCAGCCCGCACAGCATCGCCGACAGCGTCCAGACAAACAGCTTAAAGCCGCGCGGATCGTAACCGCAGAACATCAGACGGTTTTCGGCGTCGCGCACCGCGGTCAGTACCCGGCCAAACTTGCTGCGCGCCAGCGCGAAGCCGATCGCCAGGCTCAGCAACAGCAATCCTACCGTCGCGATAAACAGGCCGATGCGGGTGCCGGTCGCGCTGACTGAAAAGCCGAGCAGGGTGGTAAAGCCGGTGAAACCGTTGTTGCCGCCAAAGCCGGTTTCATTGCGGAAAAACAGCAGCATACCGGCGTAGGTCAGCGCCTGGGTGATGATGGAGAAGTAAACGCCTTTGATGCGGGATCGAAAGGCAAAAAAGCCAAATACCAGCGCCAGCAGGCCCGGCGCCAGTACGCTGAGGCAGAGCGCCCAGGCGAAGTGCTCGGTCCCGCTCCAGAACCACGGCAGCTCACGCCATGACAGAAAGGACATAAAGGCCGGTAGGCCTTCGCCCGCCGCCTGGCGCATCAGGTACATGCCCATCGCGTAGCCGCCCAGGGCGAAAAACAGACCGTGCCCCAGCGACAGCAGACCGGCGTAGCCCCACACCAGATCGAGCGCTACCGCCACTACCGCATAGCAGAGGATTTTGCCGACCAGCGTCAGGGTATAGGTGGAGATCGCCAGCGGATGACTGGCTGGCAGCAGTGCCAGAAACGGCATCACCAGCAGCGCCAGCGTCACCACCAGGCCGATGCTGAGCGTCAGGCGCGGCGCTTTGCGCGCAGCACGGAGCGTCATGGGTTGCGTCATCAGTCAGTCACCCTTCCTTTCACCGCAAACAGCCCCTGAGGACGTTTCTGGATAAACAGCACGATAATCACCAGAATCAGGATCTTGCCGAGCACCGCGCCAATTTGCGGCTCCAGCACTTTATTGAGAATGCCGAGGCTGAAGGCGGCAACCACGGTGCCCGCCAGCTGGCCGACGCCGCCCAGCACCACCACCAGAAACGAGTCGATAATGTAGCCCTGGCCGAGTTCCGGTCCGACGTTGCCGAGCTGCGACAGCGCCACGCCGCCCAGACCGGCAATGCCGGAACCCAGGCCAAACGCCAGCATATCGACGCGACCAGTCGGCACGCCGCAGCAGTCCGCCATGGCGCGGTTCTGGGTCACGGCGCGCACGTTCATGCCAAGACGGGTGCGATTCAGCAGCAGCCAGGTGAGCGCCAGCACAAACACCACAAACAGGATCACCGCGATGCGGTTCCACGGCAGCACCAGGTTAGGCAGGACCTGCAATCCGCCCGACAGCCATTGCGGATTCGCCACTTCGAGGTTTTGCGCCCCGAACAGCATCCGCACCGCCTGGATCAGCATCAGGCTGATTCCCCAGGTCGCCAGCAGCGTCTCCAGCGGGCGACCGTAGAGATGGCGGATCACCGTGCGCTCCAGCGCCATCCCGATTGCGGCCGTCACCATAAACGCCACCGGCAGCGCCAGCAGCGGATACCAGGCTAAATAGTGCGGGGCAAACTGCTGAAACAGGCTCTGTACCCACCAGGTGGCATAGGCACCGAGCATCAGCATTTCGCCGTGCGCCATATTGATCACCCCAAGCAGGCCGTAAGTGATCGCCAGCCCCAGCGCCGCCAGCAGCAATACCGAGCCCAGCGACAGACCGCTGAACGCCTGGCCCAGCAGATCGCCCCACATCAGGCGTTTCTGGATCTGTTGCAGGCTGTCGGCGGCGGCGGCGCGCACCGTGGCGTCCGGTTCATTCGTCGGCTGGGTTAAGCGTTGCAGGCTGGCCTGGGTATTGGGATCGCTGGACTCACCCAGCAGCGTCACCGCCTTGAGCCGCACCATCGGCTGGGCATCCGCCAGTTGCAGGTTAGCCAGCGCCAGCGTCAGCGCGGCATGTACCCGGCTATCTTTTTCGGCCGCCAGCCGCTGCTCAATCAGCGGCAGCTGATCGGCCGCGCCATCATTTTGTAGCTGTCGTGCAGCACGCAGCCGCAGATCGGCATCGTCACTCACCAGCTGGTGGGCCGCCAGTGCGCCGTTAATCAGCACCCGCAGCCGGTTGTTGATAAACAGTTTTTTCAGAGGGCCGTCTGGCTGTGGCTGGGCATCCAGCGGCAGCAGCCTGTTGCCCTGCTGGCTGAACGGTTGTTTATTCTGGTCGATGACCACGCTTTCGGCATTCAGCGCTTCCAGCAGCGGTAACCGGCTGCTGTCTGGCGCGGCGGCCCACTGTTGCAGCAGTGTCGCCTGCTGGCTGCGGCTGGCAGCGGCGAAGTCGGCCGCCGGTCCGGCGCTGGCAAGCAGCGGCATCAGCAGCAGCAGGCTGAAAAGGCAGCGGCAAAGGTTCATAGAGAGGACCTCGTTAAAGAGATAAGCGGCAGACGATCTGCGTTGTGCCATCTACGCAGCGGGGCGCCGGTCTGCAAAGCCGCAGGCCGGCACCTGACGCACTTACTGCGCGGCTTTCATCGGGTGATCCGGTTTCTTATCATTACCGGCAATGTACGGGCTCCACGGCTGCGCGCGTACCGGCTGATCGGTCTGCCACACCACGTTGAACTGGCCGTTCTCTTCCACTTCGCCAATCATCACCGGCTTATGCAGATGGTGGTTGGTCTGATCCATGGTCAGGGTAAAGCCGTCTGGTGCCTTAAAGGTCTGACCGGCCATCGCCGCCCGCACTTTATCCACGTCGGTGGTACCGGCTTTTTCTACCGCCTGCGCCCACATATGAATGCCGACATAGGTCGCTTCCATCGGATCGTTGGTTACTACCGTCGCGGCGTTTGGCAGGTTGTGGGCCTTCGCATAGGCGCGATAGTCGGCGACAAATTTCGCGTTGGTCGGGTTATCGATCGACTCAAAATAGTTCCAGGCAGCTAGCTGACCGACCAGCGGTTTGGTATCGATACCGCGCAGCTCCTCTTCGCCGACCGAGAAGGCCACCACCGGAATATCGGTGGCTTTAATGCCCTGATTCGCCAGCTCTTTATAGAAGGGAACGTTGGAGTCGCCGTTGATGGTGGAGACCACCGCCGTTTTGCCGCCGGCAGCAAACTTTTTGATGTTGGCGACGATGGTCTGATAATCGCTGTAACCAAACGGCGTGTAGACCTCTTCGATATCTTTATCCTGTACGCCTTTGCTGTGCAGGAAGGCGCGCAGGATCTTATTGGTGGTGCGCGGATAGACATAATCGGTGCCGAGCAGGAAGAAGCGTTTCGCGCTGCCGCCATCCTCGCTCATCAGATATTCCACCGCCGGGATCGCCTGCTGGTTAGGCGCTGCGCCGGTGTAGAACACGTTAGGTGACATCTCTTCACCTTCATACTGCACCGGATAGAACAGCAGGCCATTCAGCTCCTCAAACACCGGCAGCACCGATTTACGCGATACCGAGGTCCAGCAGCCAAACACCACGGCCGCTTTATCCTGGGTCAGTAACTGCCGCGCCTTCTCGGCAAACAGTGGCCAGTTGGAGGCGGGATCGACCACCACCGGCTCCAGCTTTTTCCCCAGCACGCCGCCTTTGGCGTTGATCTCATCAATGGTCATCAGCGCCACATCCTTCAGCGGCGTTTCCGAAATTGCCATAGTCCCGGAGAGGGAATGCATAATACCGACCTTAATGGTGTCAGCCGCCTGAGCACTCCAGGCGAGACCCATGCTGGCAACGGTAGCGGAAAGCGCGAAAGCCTTGAGCAATGAACGTCTTTTCATGGTGATAAAACCCCTAATTGTGATGTTTGTTATTCAATGGGTTGAAGCCGGGCCTGCTGGAGTCGGTGCAAAGTAATTTTCCTGACTTCCGCCTTGCTGACGGCGATATGGTCAGTCAGGATGCGTTGTGCCTCCTCGGTCTGTTGCTGAAAAATCGCCTGTAAAATCTGTTCATGCTCCTGATAGGTCGCGGTTATCCGATCGTCAGAGGTGAAGTCGAGACGGCGGATGATGCGGATTTTCTCCGTCAGCTCAGCGTGAATACGCGCCATCTCCAGATTGCCTGCGGCGGCGACCAGCGTCATGTGAAACGCCTCATCATGTTGTGACACGGTAAGGCCGGCAGTCAGCCGCTCGTCCTGGCACCAGAAGCGTGTCAGCCCGCTTAACAGGGCGCTGCACTGCGCGGCGGGCAGGGCGCACAACCGTTTCACCGCCTCACACTCCAGCACGGTACGCAGGTCATACAGCGACTCGAACCAGGCAAAATCGAAATTCCTGATCTGCCAGCCGCTGCGGAACCACACCTCAACGAAGCCTTCACGTTCCAGCCGGAACAGCGCCTGACGGACCGGGGTGCGGCTGACCGCCATGCGACCGGCAATTTCACTTTCGCTGAAGCGGTCACCGGGCATCAGGCGAAAGGCAAAAATATCCTCCTTCAGCGCCTGATAAACCCGTTCCGCCAGCGCTTCCGGCCGGACTTTCGGGGTGGGAGAATGCATCGTCATCGTGACTCCTTATTCCAGCCACAGCAGGCTTTCGCCCGGACTCACCGGACGACCCGCCTGGCAGGCAATACGTTTCACCCGTCCGTTCTGCGGCGCGACAATCGCCAGCTCCATCTTCATCGCCTCGACGATCACCAGCGTCTGACCGGCGCTGACCGTCTCACCCGGTTGCACCAGCACTTTCCAGATGTTGCCATTCATATCGGCCTGCACCGCCAGCGCGCTCTCATCCTGCTCAGCGACCGGCGGCGGGGCATCCGGCGTCAGCGGCGCGTTCTGCTCTTCCTCTGCCCACAGCGTTACTTCCCGCTCAAACGCGGCCGCCTGACGCTGGCGGAAGGCCGCAATCTCCCCGGCGTTGTCCGCCAGGAACTGCTGGTGGGCAGCGAAATCAAACTCTGTCTCTTCAATCCTTACGCTGGCGCGGCCTTCGCGGAAATCTTCCCGCAGCTGCGTCAGTTCGGCTTCGCTCACCGGATAGAAACGCACCTGATCGAAGAAGCGCAGCAGCCACGGCTCTTCAGCCGCGAACTGCGGGTTTTTCAGGAAGGTGTTCCAGATCGGTAACGTGCGGCCAACCAGCTGATAGCCGCCGGGTGAATCCATGCCGTAAATGCACATGTACATGCCGCCGATGCCGACCGTGCCTTCGGCGGTGAAGGTGCGTGCCGGACTGTATTTGGAACTCAGCAGACGATGGCGCGGATCGATCGGCACCGCACAGGGCGCGCCGAGATAGACATCGCCCAGCCCAAGCACCAGATAGCTGGCGTTGAACAGGGTGTCGCGCACCTGTTCGCGATCGGTTAATCCATTGATACGCTGAATAAAATCAACGTTGTTTGGCAGCCAGGGCGCGCTGGACCGCACCGTTTCCTGATAGCGGGTTACCGCATCCAGCGTGGCACTGTCCTCAAACGCCATCGGCATCCAGACCACGCGCGACGGCACTTTCAGCGTGCTGACGTCGCCCAGCGTCGCTTCCAGCGTCAGCAACAGCGACATCAGTTCAGACTGACTGAGGATGCGGCTGTCGTAGCGCACCTGCAGCGAACGCACGCCGGGCGACAGCTCTTCGACGCCGGGCACCGCCCGCTCGCGTAGTGCAGCCATCAGCAGGTGAACGCGCAGTCGCAGCGCCAGATCCAGCACGTTATCGCCATATTCAATCAGCACATATTTGTCGCCCGCCTGACGGTAAACCGCCTGCGGTGTGGTTGCGGTGGCGTCCAGTGCGGCCAGCACGGTGGCGGAACCGTGCTCGGTTTCGGCCAGCGAAGGGATAGCAAACGCGGGGGAATGATGTGGGCGCAGCGTGGCGATCGCCTGCTGCTGTGCCTTTTCCCGCGCCAGTGCTTCATCAGCCGCGATCGGATGGAAACGAATGCGATCGCCCGGTTTAACCTGACCGACTTTCCACAGCTCGGCTTTGGCGATGGTGACCGGACAGACGAACCCGCCCAGGCTCGGGCCGTCATGCGTCAGGATCACCGGGAAGTCGCCGGTAAAATTGATGGCACCAATGGCATATTCGCAGTCGTGGACGTTAGAAGGGTGCAGGCCCGCCTCGCCGCCGTTGGCGCGGGTCCAGCTCGGTTTCGGGCCGACCAGCCGCACGCCGAGGCGGTTGGAGTTGTAATGGACCTGCCAGTCGCTGGCAAAAAATTCGTCGATAGCGGCCTGGGTGAAGAAGTCTGGCGCGCCGTGCGGGCCGTAGAGCACGCCAATGCGCCATTCGGTGCCGTAGTGCGGGATCATGGCCGGATCGGGTGCCTGTGGCGCGCTGATCGGCGGCGGTGTGGTGCAGGCTGGCAGTTCAGGCCGGGAGAGGGTCAGCATGTCCGCGACGCGCAGCGTCCGTCCGGCGTGGCCGCCAAACTGGCCCAGCGAGAAGGTGCTGCGGCTGCCGAGGTATTCCGGCACGTCGAGGCCGTTGCGTACCGCCAGATAGCCGCGGCAGCCCTGTTGCGCGCGACCCAGCGCCAGCGTCTGTCCCGCTTTGATCGTCAGCGGCTGCCAGTTGCTGACCGGCTCGCCCTCCAGCGTCGCCGCACAGTCTGCGCCGGTCAGGGCGATAATCGCATCGCAGTGGAAGCGCAGCGTCGGGCCCTGCAGGGTAAACTCCAGACCCGCCGCTGATTCGTCGTTACCGACAATCCGGTTCGCCAGCCGAAAGGCGAAATCATCCATCGGGCCGGAAGGTGGAACGCCAATGTCCCAGTAGCCGAGGCGGCCGGGATAATCCTGAACCGAGCTGAAGGTACCGGGCTGCAGCACTTCAATCACCGGCGCGGAGGGGGTGAAGCTATCAAGATATCGGGTCCAGACCGCGCCGCTGCGAAACGCCCCGGTCGCCACGATCTGCCGCAGATAGTCGAGGTTAGTAGCGATGCCATGCAGCTGAGTGGCGTCCAGCGCCTGTTGCATCTTCTCCAGCGCCGCCTCGCGGCTGTCGGCGTGCACAATCAGTTTGGCGATCATCGGATCGTAGAAGCTGGAGACTTCGCTGCCGGTTTCAATGCCGCTGTCGACGCGCACGCCGGCGGGAAAGCTGACGGCAGTGAGCAGGCCGGGGCTCGGCTGGAAGTTTTTCAGCGGATCTTCCGCGTAGAGCCGCACTTCAATGGCGGCGCCCTGCGGTGGCTGCTGCAGGCGCGGCCAGTCGATCTCATCGCCCGCCGCCACTTTTAACATGCACTCGACCAGATCCAGCCCGGTCACGCATTCGGTGACCGGATGCTCAACCTGCAGCCGGGTATTCACTTCGAGAAAGTAAAACGCCTGCTGAGTGACGTCATAGATATACTCGACGGTACCGGCGCTGCGGTAGTTGACCAGCTCACCCAGACGCACCGCCGAGGCGAGCAGGGCGTCACGCGTGGCGGCCGACAGGCCCGGAGCCGGGGTCTCTTCCACCACTTTTTGATTACGCCGCTGCAGTGAGCAGTCGCGCTCACCCAGCGCGACCACGGTGCCGCGACCGTCGCCAAAGATCTGCACTTCCACATGGCGGGCGCGATCGATGCAGCGCTCCAGAAATACGCCAGCATCACTGAAGAACTGTTCGCCCAGACGACGCACGCTCTCCCAGGCGCTGGCTAACGCCGCGGCATCGGCGCAGCGCGTCAGGCCAATCCCGCCGCCGCCCGCGGTGCTTTTCAGCATCACCGGATAACCGATCTCATCGGCGGCCTGCAATGCCGCCTCCAGCGAATCCAGTAGCGGCGTGCCGGGCGTCATTGGCACACCGGCGCGTGCGGCCAGTTCACGGGCGCGGTGTTTCAGACCGAACTCGCCGATCTGTTGCGCTGTCGGGCCGACAAAGGCGATGCCCGCCTGCTCACAGGCTTCGGCAAACGGCAGGCTCTCGGACAGGAATCCATAGCCCGGCCAGATGGCTTCAGCGCCGCTCTGCTGCGCTGCTGCCAGAATTTTGTCGATGCGCAGATAGCTGTCGCTGGCTTTATCGCCGCCCAGCGCGATCGCCATATCGGCCTGCTTAACGTGCTGCGCATTACGATCGGCATCGGAGTAGACCGCCACGCTTTTCACGCCCAGGCGTTTCAGGGTACGGATGGCGCGACAGGCGATTTCGCCACGGTTGGCAATGAGTACGGTGCTGAACATGGTTTAGTGACTCCCTTGCGTCGCCAGCCAGTTGCGCCAGCCGCCCGTTTCAGTAATTTCCAGCGCGTTTTTGAGCGCGGACCCTTCACAGATAAAGCCTTTTACTATCCGGCCGTCCGCCAGCGTCAGGCTGCCGATGCCCAGCGGCGGCGGGATCTCCGCCACGAACTCACCAAACCGCGCCAGCGGGATATCCCACAGCTCGACGGTGATAGCGGCACCGCGATCGTCGCGCATCAGGCCAGGTTTTTTGATCGGCCCATTCAGCAGCGCAAACAGGCGATAATCTGGCGCGGTCTGCGTCTCCTCCACCCACACCGCCTGACGGCTGGTGAGCTGGAAGTTAAGCGGCATACCGGTGAGATGCGCGCCGACCACCGCCACCCGTACGTGATCGGCTGAAGGCGGCAGGGCGCGCGACCGGGTCGGCTGCGGCTGGCCGGTGGCACCGAGCGGTAGCGCTAACTGCTGCTGCCAGCGCAACCCAAAGTCGGCCAGCGCACGATCGTGCCAGGCAGGCGCGATCAGCGTGATGCCCGCCGGTAAATCGTCATTGCGGAACGGTCCGGGCAGCGCCAGCGCGGCGAGATCGGCCAGGTTGGTGAAGTTGGTGTAGGTGCCGAACTGTGAGTTGTACGCCACCGGCTCCTGCTTCATCTCCGCCAGCGTGTGGATGGTGGGCGAGGTCGGTACCACCAGCGCGTCAAACTGCGCCAGAGTCTGCTGAATCTGACGCGTCAGCTCCGCCCGCAGGTACTCCGCCTGATACGCCTCAACGGCGCTGTATTTCAGGCCGCTGGCGACGATGCCGTGCACCACCGGGTCCATCTCCGCCGGACGATGCAGCATGTCGCCGACCGCGGCGGTACGCTCGGCCACCCAGGGACCGGAATAGAGCTGCTCTGCCAGCTGGCTGAACGGCGTGAAATCAATCGGCTGCAGCGTTACGCCCGCAATCAGCAGCGCTTCCAGCGCCCGATCCCAGGCCGCTTCGGCTGCCGCATCGTCAAAGAATTCTGGATTCGCCGGGATGGCAAAGTGAGGGTGAGCGGGCAGGCTGGCCGGTGCGGTATGCGGATTGACGCGCGAGTAGGCGTCAGCGGCGTCATAACCACCGGCCAGAGTGGCGACGGTAAAGGCATCCTCCACCGTCAGGGCAAAGACGGAGAGCGTGTCATTCAGCCGACAGGCCGGCACCACGCCGTGCGCAGAAAACCAGCCTTTGGTGGGTTTCAGGCCAACAATATTATTAAATCCGGCCGGGACCCGACCCGAACCGGCGGTGTCGGTGCCGAGTGAGAAGCCGACCAGCCCGCGCGCTAACACCGAGGCGGAACCGGAGCTGGAGCCGCCGCTGACGTAATCGGCATCAAAGGTGTTAGAGACCGCGCCATAGGGTGAACGGGTGCCCACCAGGCCGGTGGCAAACTGATCGAGGTTGGTTTTGCCAATCACCACCGCGCCAGCGGCTTTTAGTCTGGCGACCACCGTCGCGTCGTTATCTGCGATATAGGTAAAGGCCGGGCAGGCGGCGCTGGTCGGCCAGCCAGCAATATCGGTGTTGTCCTTGACGGCGAACGGCACGCCAAACAGCGGCAGCGATGCGGGATCGCGCTGGTACTGCGCCAGCAGCGGTTCCAGCTGCGCCATCAGCTGAGCCGGGGTCGCGAGATAGATCCAGGCGTTATCCTGCGGGTCCAGCGCCGCCAGATGCGCCTCCAGCAGCGGAATAATCTGCTGCGGTGCCGATTGATAGCGTTGCTGCCAGTCGTGAAGGGTCAAGCCAAAGGTCGAAGCCATACGTTGAATTCCAGCTGGTATACAAGATGGGGTTCAACAGAGCAAAGGCTGTGCCATTTTTTTAACGCTATGATTCAACGCGTTAAGTGTGGTTGCCATAAGTTTTTGTGATGATTATTTGCACAATTGCGGCGCAGCGGACGGGCGATGACGGTGCGTTTAACCTCTGCGTGCGTAAATTTTGTGAAGAACATGGCAAGAGCCGGGTGGCCTGGTTAGCATGAAGGGAGTCTGGCAACCTGCCGGCGCCCAGCAACAGAGGAGATTTACGTGGTGAAGTGGCGTAACTGGATGATAGGGATCTGCCTGGTCGGCACGGCCAGCAGCGCATGGGCCGATTCGCTTGATCAACAACGACAGCGTTATCAACAAATTAAACAGGCCTGGGACAGTAACCAGATGGCCACGGTGGATCAGCTGTTGCCAACGCTACAGGATTATCCCCTTTATCCTTATCTGCAGTATCGTCTGCTGGCGCAGGATCTCGATCAGGAGACCAGCCTGGCGGTGCAAAACTTTATCCGCCAGTATCCGACGTTGCCACCGGCGCGTTCGCTCAGCACCCGTTTTATCAACGTGCTGGCGCATCGCCAGGACTGGCAGGGCGTGCTTAATTTCAGTCCGACCGAGCCGAAACCGGTGCAGGCGCGCTGTAACTGGTACTACGCCAAATGGGCCACCGGCCAGCAGCAGGCGGCTTTTGACGGCGCGAAGCAGATCTGGCTGCGCGGCACGGCGTTGCCCAACGATTGCGATAAGCTCTTCTCGGTATGGCAGGCCTCCGGCCAGCTCTCACCGATTACCATTCTGGAACGCATCCGGCTGGCGATGAAAGCGGGCAACGACAGCCTGGTGAGCTATCTGGCGAAATCGTTGCCGGCCGATTACCAGACCATGTCAGATGCGATCCAGGCGCTGCAGCAGGACCCGCTGACGGTCAGCACCTTTGCCAGCGCCGTCGGACCAACAGACTTTACCCGTCAGGCCACTCTTTACGCCTTCACGCGGGTAGCACGGCAGGATATGGAAAACGCCCGCAGCCTGATCCCGATTCTGGCGCGTGCCCAGAAAATGGGGCCGGAGGATGAGCAGGCGCTGAAGGAGATCGTGGTGTGGCGCATGATGGGCAGCGACCTGACTTCAGAACAGGCGCGCTGGCGTGATGCGGTAGTGATGAACAGCGAATCGACCGCGCTGGTGGAACGCCGGGTGCGGCTGGCGCTCTCCCAGCACGATCGTCGCGGCCTGAATACCTGGATCGCCCGCCTGCCGCTGGAAGCTAAAGAGAAGGATGAGTGGCAATACTGGCAGGCGGATCTGCTGTTTGAAAAAGATCGCAAAGAGGAAGCGGAAGAGATCCTGCGTAAGCTGATGCAGGCGCGCGGCTTCTATCCGATGGTAGCCGCGCAGCGACTGGGCGTGGACTATCCGCTGCAGGTCGATGAAGCGCCGAAGCCCGATAGTTCCACGGTTCAGGGCGCAGAGCTGGCCCGGGTTCGTGAGCTGATGTACTGGGGACTGGATAACCTGGCGCGCAGCGAATGGGCTAACCTGATTGCCAGCCGGCCGCACAGTCAGCAGCAGATGCTGGCGCGTTACGCCAACGAGCAGGACTGGTGGGATCTCAGCGTGCAGGCCACTATTACCGCCAAAATGTGGGACAGCCTGAAAGAGCGCTTCCCGCTGGCGTGGCAGAGCGTCTATCAGCGTAATACCCAGGATAAGCAGATCCCGCCGAGCTACGCGATGGCTATCTCACGTCAGGAGAGTGCGTGGAACCCGAAAGCGCGCTCACCGGTCGGTGCCAGCGGCCTGATGCAGATCATGCCAGCCACTGCGGCGCATACCGTCAAAATGTACAATATTCCGGGTTACGCCAATACCAGTCAGCTGCTGGACCCGGAGACCAATATCCAGATCGGGACGCAGTACCTGGAGTATGTCTATCAGCAGTTTGGTCAGAACCGGATCTTCGCCTCGGCGGCTTACAATGCCGGGCCTGGACGGGTACGCAGCTGGCAGAAAGTCAGTGGCGGTAACCTCGATGCGGTGGCGTTTATTGAGACCATTCCGTTCTCAGAAACCCGTGGCTACGTGAAGAATGTTCTGGCGTATGACGCCTACTATCGTCACTTCATGGGCCAGCCTGACAAGATCCTGTCAGATGCTGAGTGGAATCGCCGTTACTAGCTGTGCTAAGCTTCCGTACTCTTTAGCGAGTACGGAAGCCTCTTCATGACCCAACCTGATTCCCCCACCGATGCGCACCTGGCAGAGGATAGCTGGCATCGCTTTGTCGGGCTGATGCAGCAGGCGTTTGCGGACGGCCATGCGCTGCCGCTGATGCAGCTGATGATGACGCCGGATGAGCGCGAAGCCTTTGGCACCCGTCTGCGGATTATTGAAGAGCTGATGAACGGCGAGATGAGCCAGCGCGAGCTGAAAAACGAGCTTGGGGTCGGCATTGCAACCATCACGCGTGGCTCAAACAGCCTGAAAGAGGCCCCGCCCGAGCTGAAACGCTGGCTGGAAGCGCATCTGGGCCGTCGCTGATCACTGCTGATAAAGCGGATGAACAAACGGGCAGAGCGCCAGGATCAGTGCCTGATGATAGACGCTGGAGCGGCTGAGCAGGCCCTGAGTAAAAGCACCAATCGCGCCGCCCTGCTGTTTAATATTCTCAATGCCGGTTAACCGTGCCATCTCCTCGCCCAGCTCGCGGCCTTCACGCAGTCCAGCCAGTACCACCGGCGGCAACGTGAAGCTGGCCGAGCGGGATTCTCCACGCTGTTTCTGATTTTCCACCACCATCCAGGCAAAGGCGCAGTCATCTTCAATGCCGGCCTCAATGGCCACCCAGAATGCTGCTTCAGGTCGGACCTGTCGGGCATTCATTACCCGCTGACGTGCGCCAGTTCGCGTTTCAAGATGGGTTAACGGCTGTGCGGCAACGCCGCTATCGACCTCGACCCCTTCAATATGGCAGGATCCCTCGCCGAAAACGTCGTTGAATGCCTGCGCAATCGCGCGAATCTTCGCTGGGTTGGTGGTGGCTGCGACAACATGGTACATAATTGATTGAACCCTTAGGTGATTAAGAGCCTGGCCCATCAGGCTATTTTACTGGCCAGCCTGAACCTGAGCAGTGCCACAACCCTTACGTACTGCCTGTACGCTCCGGTTGTTTCGCGCTGCCTCTCGCCAGACTGCCTGCAACGATGACGTCTGATGGGGAAGGCTCTAAGGCGATTTTTGTCGCAGTATAACGGAAACTAAGCATGCTACAGGTCTATCTTGTTCGTCACGGTGAAACGGTATGGAATGCGGAACGCCGCATTCAGGGTCAGTCCGACAGTCCGCTGACGGAAAAAGGTGAGCAACAAGCCCATCAGGTGGGTGAACGCGTCAGGAGTCTGGGCATCACGCACATTATCGCCAGCGATCTCGGGCGTACGCGCCACACGGCTGAGATCATCGCCGATGCCTGTGGTTGCGTGGTGACGCTCGATCCTCGCCTGCGCGAACTGAACATGGGGGTGCTGGAGAAGCGTCCGCTCGACGGGTTAACCGCCGAAGAGGAGCAGTGGCGCGCCACGCTGGTTAACGGTACCGAAGGGGGACGTATCCCGAACGGTGAGTCGATGACCGAGATGGCCACGCGGATGCATCAGGCGCTGAATGCCTGTCTCGATCTGCCTGCGGGCAGCCGGCCACTGATTGTCAGTCACGGCATGGCGCTGGGGGTACTGGTCAGCACCATCCTCGGCCTGCCAGCCCATGCGGAGCGGCGTCTGCGGCTGCGTAACTGCTCGATCTCACGCGTCGATCATCAACAGAGCGCCTGGCTGGCGCAGGGCTGGGTGGTGGAAACGGCCGGGGATATTTCCCATCTTGATGCGCCGGCGCTCGACGAGCTGCAGCGCTAAAGAGAAGTACTTTCTGCCGTCGGCATGACGGCAGAAGGGCTTAACTGGCGGCGGGCTGGCGACGAATCGGAATCAGATATTCACAGCGGATCTCTGTTGGCGGCTCGCTGCGCTTTTTACCACCGTCGGTGATAAACCGTTCAATATCCTGTCCCTGGCGGCGGGTCAGGCCCAGCGTCGGCATACAGGTGCCGTACAGCAACAGGATAAACTCCTGCAGCTCAACGCGCGGTCCGGTGTAGGTGAACTGCACATAATCGCCCGCTTCGAGGATCACGCTCTGGCCGGAGTGCAGATTCATGGCGCTGTCGGCCGGCACTGCGGTGGTGTAGAGGATCTCCTGCTCATCATCCTTATCCTGGCTGGCGCGCACCTGGTGCAGGCCATACAGCACCGGCGGCACCGTATCGGTCTCCAGCAGGAACTGCTTCCAGAAGTGGATGCGCATTTCGTCGCGGTAACTGGAGATCTGCTCCAGAGTACAGGTGTAGTTCTGGGTTTGCCCCACCAGCACCGTTTCCGGCAAGGTAACGAAGCTCGGTTCAGGCTGCGTCTCATCGCCGAGGCGAATTGGCGGACGGATGCCAAATGAATTCCACTCTGAAGAGCGGCGATACCAGGCCGGCGTCTGGTTAAACTGCTTTTTAAACGCACGGGTAAAGGTCTGCTGCGAGTCAAAACGATACTGCAGGGCAATATCCAGAATCGGGCGGCTGGTCAGACGCAGTGCAACTGCGGCCTTTGACAGACGTCGCGCACGGATATAAGCGCCAATTGCATGGCCAGTGACGTCCTTGAACATCCTTTGTAAATGCCATTTAGAGTAACCTGCTTTCAGGGCGACATTGTCCAGTGAAAGGGGTTGATCCAGATGGCTCTCCAGCCAGACAAGCAAATCGCGAATGATACCGGCTTGGTCCATAAAACATCCTCATACTCTGGTGGTGCAGCTAAACGCAGTCGTCGAATAATAGCACTAAATGCTCAAAAGGCGTGGGCAGCTTTCTCAGGAAGATGGTGCTACATCAGTGCGGGCTTAAACCCGTTTTGGTTTGGTCATTAACTCGATTGACAGTACATTACAGTCTCGTCTATTCCATTTGCAATGGTAACTCCATGACAATATCTCGTCTTATGATCGCCGCGTTTGCCACTCTGACCTTTTCCAGCCCGCTGCTCGCCGAGGAAATTGGCTCGGTAGATACGGTGTTCAAGATATTCGGACCCGACCACAAGATTGTCGTTGAGGCCTTCGATGACCCCGATGTTAAAAATGTAACCTGTTATATCAGTCGGGCGAAAACCGGCGGCATCAAGGGCGGATTAGGTCTGGCGGAAGACACCTCTGACGCAGCCATCTCATGCCAGCAGATCGGGCCGGTCGAGCTGAGTGAGAAGATTGCGCAGGGCAAAGCGCAGGGTGACGTGGTGTTTCGCCAGCGCACCTCACTGATCTTCAAGAAGCTGCAGGTTGTACGCTTCTTCGATAAAAAGCGCAACGCCTTAGTCTATCTGACCTACTCCGATAAAGTGGTGGAAGGCTCGCCGAAAAATGCCCTGAGCGCAGTCCCGATTATGCCGTGGCGCTAAGGCAAAAAAAAACGCCCGTCAGGGCGTTTTTTTACCAGCGGACCGGTTAGTCCTGCAGGTCGCCGCAGAAGCGATAACCTTCACCATGAATGGTGGCGATAATCTCTGGCGTATCCGGCGTTGATTCGAAATGCTTACGAATACGGCGGATGGTCACATCGACGGTACGGTCATGCGGTTTGAGATCGCGACCGGTCATTTTTTTCAGCAGATCCGCACGGGTCTGAATCTTGCCCGGGTTCTCGCAGAAGTGCAGCATGGCGCGGAACTCACTGCGCGGCAGCTTGTAATGTTCACCGTTCGGGTTGATCAGCGAGCGGCTGTTAATATCCAGCTCCCAGCCGTTGAACTTATAGCTCTCAACCTGACGACGCTCTTCGCTTGGCAGCGCCAGATTCATGGTACGTGACAGCAGGTTGCGGGCACGGATCGTCAGTTCACGCGGGTTAAAGGGCTTGGTGATGTAGTCGTCAGCGCCAATTTCCAGACCGAGAATTTTATCGACTTCGTTATCACGGCCGGTCAGGAACATCAGAGCGACGTTAGCCTGTTCGCGCAGTTCACGGGCCAGTAACAGGCCGTTTTTACCGGGCAGGTTGATGTCCATAATGACCAGATTGACGTCATTGTCGGTCAGCACCTGATGCATTTCAGCACCATCCGTCGCCTCATACACCACATAACCTTCCGCCTCAAAAATGCTTTTGAGGGTATTACGCGTGACCAGTTCGTCTTCAACGATAAGAATGTGCGGGGTCTGCATGTTTAGCTACCTAAAATTTGCCAACAAATTAAAAACAGGGCGTACAGCGCTATGGCGTTCTTCATCATCGAGAGCGGCGGACCGTGCTGAACCGTTGTACGGAATACTATTTTGATAAGCCATCTATCAACGTCAACAACAGTATTAGCTCAGCCAGTCAGGATGAAAATCGCATGCCCCGTGAGAGAAAGATAATGGCGCATATCCTAACTGCATTAACAGCAACCTAACAGCACCAACTACAACCGATAAGCATAAAAACAACGCTTCGTTGACTTATATCAAATGCAATTGTAGCACGTTAACACTTTTGTGAAAAACTTCTCGTAGATTGCCTGCTTAGCTCACAAAAAGCAGCATTTTTGCTACATTTGCGGCGCGTAATTTGCAAACTATAACCGGAAGGGAACGGTATTTTAGCTTACTGAATTTCAATGAATTTATAACGATTTTATAAATAAGGCCCATCTGAGCCGCAAAAACGCGTTTGGCATCGATTTCTGGCGGTTTTAACATCTGCTTTTGTTGTTTCTGCGAGGCGGCTAAATCATTAACAGCCGTGTTAATATGGCGTTATGTCAGCAAACCCAACGGAATAAACATGCTTTTTCCCCTGATTCTGGTCTCGCCTGCCCGGGCAGAAAATATTGGCGCTGCGGCGCGCGCGATGAAAACCATGGGCTTTAGCCAGCTGCGGATTGTCGCCAGTGACGCCTGGCAGGACCCGGCAGCGCGCCGGGTTGCGCATGGTGCCGGCGACATCCTCGATAACCTCCAGACCTACGCGACCCTGGCTGAGGCGTTAGCGGATATTGACTTCTCGGTGGCGACCACCGCCCGCAGCCGGGCAAAATTCCGCTATTACGCCACGCCTGAACAGGTTGAAATTCAGCTGCTGGAAAAGCGTCAGTGGGTGAACAGCATGGCGCTGGTCTTTGGACGTGAAGACAGCGGGCTGACCAATGAGGAGCTGGAGCAGGTTGATCTGCTGACCGGCATTCCGATGGCGAACGACTACCCATCGCTGAATCTGGGGCAGGCGGTCATGGTCTACTGCTATCAGCTGGCGAAGCTGAATCAGGTGGCGGCACCGGCAGTCGCGGCGGCAGACGCTCAGCAGCTACAGGCGCTGCGTCAGCGTTTTCATCAGTTACTGCAGACGCTGGAAGTCAGCGACGACGAGAAAATGGCAGACTGGATTAACCAGCGCATTGGCCTGCTGGAACAGCGTGACAGCGCGATGCTGCACCGCCTGCTGCATGACATAGAAAAAAAACTTATAGATAAATCCTCGGGAAAAAGCGGATTTTCCAGCGACAGATCGTAGAGAATTTTAGCATGGCAAACGATCGCACACGATTTAGTGCTTTCACAGGCAGCTGTGCGCAGTGCCGAAAATTTGACCTTCGGACAAATTCGTTGACTTAACGTGCGCTTTGCTTTACTTCTGAAGGCCAGACGGACAGACAAAAACAGACAGAAAATAAATCTCAATGCGTAAAAACAGCCTGAACATCACAATCATTACCACCACCATTACCTCAGGTAACGGTGCGGGCTGACGCATACAGGAAAAAACAGAAAAAAGCCCGCACCTAAACAGTGCGGGCTTTTTTTTCGGCTTAAATTCAGGAGAGTTTAAATTATGCGAGTGCTGAAATTCGGCGGGACCTCGGTGGCGAATGCGGAAAGGTTTCTCCGCGTCGCCGACATTCTGGAAAATAATGCGCAACAAGGACAGGTTGCAACCGTGCTCTCTGCGCCAGCGAAGATTACTAACCATCTGGTGGCGATGATCGAAAAAACCATCAGTGGTCAGGACGCTTTGCCGAATATCAGCGATGCCGAACGCATCTTCAGCGCGCTGCTGCAGGGCCTGGCGGACGCGCAGCCCGGCTTTGAGTACGATCGCCTGAAAACCCGCGTTGACCTTGAGTTTGCTCAGCTGAAACAGGTGCTGCATGGCATCAGCCTGTTAGGGCAATGTCCCGACAGCGTGAATGCGGCGATTATCTGCCGCGGTGAAAAACTCTCGATCGCCATTATGGAAGCGCTGCTGCAGGCGCGAGGCCACGAGGTCAGCGTTATCGATCCGGTCGAGAAACTGCTGGCAGTTGGTCACTACCTCGAATCGACCGTAGATATCGCCGAATCGACCCGTCGCATTGCCGCCAGCCAGATCCCGCCACAGAATATGATCCTGATGGCCGGCTTCACCGCCGGCAATGAGCGCGGTGAACTGGTGGTACTGGGACGTAACGGCTCAGACTATTCGGCAGCGGTGCTGGCGGCCTGTCTGCGCGCCGACTGCTGTGAAATCTGGACCGATGTCGATGGCGTCTATACCTGCGACCCGCGCCAGGTGCCGGATGCGCGCCTGCTGAAATCGATGTCCTACCAGGAGGCGATGGAGCTCTCCTATTTTGGTGCCAAAGTGCTGCATCCGCGTACCATCGCGCCTATTGCCCAGTTCCAGATCCCGTGCCTGATTAAAAATACCGCCAACCCGCAGGCGCCCGGCACGCTGATCGGCGGCCAGGGCGAGCTGGATGAGAATCCGGTCAAAGGCATCACCAACCTGAATAATATGGCGATGGTTAACGTCTCCGGTCCTGGCATGAAAGGGATGGTCGGAATGGCGGCTCGGGTGTTTGCTGCGATGTCACGCACCGGTATCTCGGTGGTGCTGATCACCCAATCCTCTTCCGAATACAGCATCAGCTTCTGTGTACCGCAGAATGAGCTGGCGCGGGCGCGCCACGTGCTGGAAGAGGAGTTCTATCTTGAACTGAAAGATGGCCTGCTCGATCCGCTGGATATCATTGAAAACCTGGCGGTGATTTCGGTGGTCGGTGACGGTATGCGCACGCTGCGCGGCATTTCGGCAAAATTCTTCTCGGCGCTGGCGCGCGCCAACATCAATATCGTGGCGATTGCCCAGGGCTCGTCCGAGCGCTCGATCTCGGTGGTGGTGAATAATGACGAAGTGATCACCGGGGTGCGTGTGGTGCATCAGATGTTGTTCGCCACCGATCAGGTCATCGAAGTGTTTGTGGTCGGCGTTGGCGGGGTGGGCGGCGCGCTGCTGGATCAGTTACACCGTCAGCAGGCGTGGCTGAAGCAGAAGCATATCGATCTGCGGGTCTGCGGCATTGCCAATTCACGCGCGCTGTTGACCCATGTACACGGCATCGATCTGAGCAACTGGAAAGCGGCGCTGAGCGAAGCCAAAGAGCCGTTTAACCTCGGCCGTCTGACCCGTCTGGTGAAAGAGTACCATCTGCTGAACCCGGTGATCGTCGACTGTACCTCCAGCCAGGCGGTGGCCGATCAATATGCGGATTTCCTCAGCGAGGGTTTCCACGTGGTGACGCCGAACAAAAAGGCCAACACCTCGTCGTGGAATTATTACCAGCAGATGCGCTCGGCGGCGGCGAAGTCACGACGTAAATTCCTCTACGACACCAACGTCGGCGCAGGCTTACCGGTGATCGAAAACCTGCAGAACCTGATGAATGCCGGTGACGAACTGCTGCGCTTTTCCGGTATTCTCTCCGGCTCGCTGTCGTTTATCTTCGGCAAGCTGGATGAGGGCGTAACGCTGTCTCAGGCGACGAATATGGCCCGCGAAATGGGCTTCACTGAACCCGATCCGCGTGACGATCTCTCCGGCACCGATGTGGCGCGTAAGTTGCTGATTCTGGCCCGTGAAGCGGGTCACCAGCTGGAGCTGAGCGACATTGAGATCGAACCATTGCTGCCGGAGAGTCTGACCGCCATTCAGGATGTCGAACAGTTTATGCAGCGCCTGCCGGAGCTGGATAACGCCTTTGCCGCACGGGTGGCGCAGGCACGCGATGAAGGGAAAGTGTTGCGCTTCGTCGGGGTGATTGAAGAGGGCGGCGTCTGCAAAGTGAAAATCGATGCCGTTGACGGTAACGATCCGCTGTATAAAGTGAAAAACGGCGAGAACGCGCTGGCCTTTTACAGCCGCTACTATCAGCCGATTCCGCTGGTACTGCGCGGATACGGTGCAGGAAATGATGTGACGGCAGCCGGTGTTTTTGCTGACCTGCTGCGCACGCTGTCATGGAAGTTGGGAGTTTAATAATGGTAAAAATTTATGCACCGGCCTCAATTGGTAACGTCAGCGTCGGCTTCGATGTGCTGGGCGCGGCGGTGTCGCCGGTGGATGGCTCGCTGCTGGGCGACTGCGTCTCGGTCGAAGCGGCCGATCGCTTCAGCCTGACCAACGCGGGCCGTTTCGTGACTAAGCTGCCAGCCGATCCCAAAGAGAATATCGTTTATCAGTGCTGGCAGCGGTTCTGCGAGGCGCTGGGGAAAGAGATTCCGGTGGCGATGACGCTGGAGAAGAACATGCCGATCGGCTCCGGGCTGGGGTCGAGCGCCTGTTCGGTGGTGGCTGGCCTGATGGCAATGAACGAATTTTGCGGCAAGCCACTCAGCGACAGCCAGCTGCTGTTGCTGATGGGTGAGCTGGAAGGGCGGATTTCCGGCAGCGTCCATTATGATAATGTGGCACCGTGCTTCCTCGGCGGCATTCAGCTGATGCTGGAAGAGAACGACATTATCAGCCAGCCGGTGCCGGGCTTTGATGACTGGCTGTGGGTGATGGCCTACCCAGGCATTAAAGTTTCTACCGCCGAAGCGCGCGCGATTCTGCCGGCGCAGTATCGTAAAGAGGACTGCATCAAGCATGGCCGTCTGCTGGCGGGCTTCATTCATGCCTGCCATACGCGTCAGCCGCAGCTGGCAGCTAAACTGATGCAGGATGTGATCGCCGAGCCTTATCGCACCCGACTGCTGCCAGGCTTCGCCGATGCACGGCAGGCCGCGCAGGATATTGGCGCGCTGGCCTGCGGGATTTCCGGCTCCGGTCCGACACTTTTCGCCGTTTGCAATCAGATGGAAACGGCACAGCGGATGGCTGACTGGCTGAGCCAGCACTATCTGCAGAATGATGAAGGCTTCGTCCATATCTGCCGTCTTGACACGGCTGGCGCACGACAATTGGGATAACGCATGAAACTCTACAATCTAAAGGATCACAACGAGCAGGTCAGCTTCGCCCAGGCGGTGAAACAGGGTCTGGGTTCGCAGCAGGGGCTGTTTTTCCCGCTTGAGCTGCCAGAGTTTGAACTGACCGACATCGACGCGATGCTGGAGATGGATTTTGTCAGCCGCAGCAGCAAAATTCTCTCGGCCTATATTGGTGACGAAATCCCGGCCCACCAGCTGGCTGAGCGTGTTAAAGCCGCGTTTGCTTTCCCGGCACCGGTCAAGGCGGTCAGTGAAGATATCGCCTGTCTGGAACTGTTCCACGGCCCGACGCTGGCGTTTAAAGATTTCGGCGGCCGTTTTATGGCGCAAATGCTGGCGTATGTCAGCGGCTCAGATGAGCAGATCACCATTTTAACCGCCACCTCCGGCGATACCGGTGCGGCCGTGGCGCACGCTTTCTACGGCATGAAGAACGTGCGGGTGGTGATCCTCTATCCGCAGGGCAAAATCAGCCCGCTGCAGGAGAAACTCTTCTGTACCCTGGGCGGCAACATCGAAACCATCGCTATCGACGGCGATTTCGATGCCTGTCAGTCGCTGGTGAAACAGGCGTTTGATGATGCAGAGCTGAAGCAGGCGATTGGTCTGAACTCAGCCAACTCCATCAACATCAGCCGCCTGCTGGCGCAGATCTGCTACTACTTTGAAGCGGTCGCCCAGTTGCCACAGGAAAAACGTAATCAGCTGGTGGTGTCGGTGCCGAGCGGCAACTTTGGCGATCTGACCGCCGGTCTGCTGGCGAAATCGCTGGGTCTGCCGATCAAGCGCTTTATCGCAGCCACTAACGCCAACGATACGGTGCCGCGCTTCCTGGGTAACGGCGAGTGGCAGCCCAATCTGACGGTCTCGACGTTGTCGAATGCCATGGATGTCAGCCAGCCTAACAACTGGCCGCGCGTTGAAGAGCTATTCCGCCGTAAGACCTGGCGGTTAACCGATCTGGCCTACGGCGCGGTTTCGGATGAGACCACCCGCGCCGCCATGCGTGAGCTGGCGGAACTGGGCTATATCTCTGAGCCGCACGCTGCGATTGCCTGGCGTCTGCTGCGCGATCAGCTGCAGGATGGGGAGTATGGTTTGTTCCTTGGCACCGCGCATCCGGCGAAATTCAGAGAGAGCGTGGAAGAGATTCTGGAGCAGACGCTGACGTTGCCACCGGAACTGGCGGAGCGGGCAGAACTGCCGTTGCTGTCACATCAGATGCAGGCCGATTTTGCCGCACTGCGGGCCTTTCTGCTGAAATAACCCTTTGTGGTGCTTCCCGAATAACGGGAGGCACCACGGGCGCAGCCGGTTACAGCCCGGCGCGCTTAAACACCAGCTCCGTCTCGCTGCTGCTGGCAGCATCAAAAGCATAGCCATCCACATCAAACGCTTTAAGCTGTTCCGGCTTTGTCAGACGCTGCTGAATCACGAAGCGACTCATTAATCCGCGCGCCTTCTTGGCATAGAAGCTAATCACTTTATAACTGCCGTTCTTCTGATCGAGGAACACCGGCTTAATCAGCTGCGCCTGCAGCTTTTTCGGTTTGATCGCCCTGAAGTATTCATCAGAGGCGAGGTTAATCAGCACCGCATCACCCTGTTCCGCCAGCGCGGCGTTCAGCGTCTCCGTCAGCAGATCGCCCCAGAAGCTGTAGAGATCTTTGCCAGCCGGATTGGCCAGCCGGATGCCCATCTCCAGCCGGTAGGGCTGCATCAGATCCAGCGGACGCAGGACGCCATACAGGCCGGACAACATACGTAAATGCTGCTGAGCGAAATCGAAATCCTGATCGCTGAAGGTCTCAGCCTGCAAGCCGGTGTAGACATCCCCTTTGAACGCCAGAATCGCCTGGCGGGCGTTGTCCGGGCTGAAATCGGGCTGCCAGCTGTTAAAACGCTCGGCATTGAGGTGCGCCAGCTTGTCGCTGATGCCCATTAACGAGGCGATGCTGGCGGGTGACAGAACGCGCGCAATTTCAATCAGCTGTTGTGACTTTTCTAACAGGGCTGGCTGGGTAAACCGCGGGGTCGCCAGCGGACTTTCGTAATCCAGCGTCTTGGCGGGCGAGATCACCATCAACATAGTTGCTTCCTCGGTTAACACCTGGTTTTACAGGGGATTGGCTGTTCGTTAAGCCACGCAGTGTACCAAAAAAGCCGCAAAGAATGACGAATCACACCTATTTGTTCACGCTATGGTAAACGGCATTCCCTGACCTTGCGCCACCGTTGACGCGTGATATTATCGCAACAGCCTTTTTTCACCCTGACAGTTAACTAAGAGAAAAGAACATGACGGACAAACTTACTTCCCTGCGTCAGCTCACCACCGTGGTAGCCGACACCGGTGATATTGCAGCCATGAAGCTGTACCAGCCGCAGGACGCTACTACCAACCCTTCTCTGATTCTTAACGCCGCACAAATCCCTGAATACCGCAAACTGATCGATGAAGCGATCGGCTGGGCGCGTGAGCAGAGCAGCAACAAAGAAGAGCAGTTGCAGCTGGTTTCTGACAAGCTGGCGGTTAACATCGGTCTGGAAATTCTCAAACTGATCCCCGGCCGCATTTCGACCGAAGTCGATGCCCGTCTCTCTTACGACACTGAAGGCAGCATCGCCAAAGCCCGCAGTCTGATCAAACTCTATAACGATGCCGGTATCAGCAACGATCGCATCCTGATCAAACTGGCTTCAACCTGGCAAGGTATCCGCGCGGCGGAGCAGCTGGAAAAAGAAGGCATCAACTGTAACCTGACGCTGCTGTTCTCCTTCGCCCAGGCGCGTGCCTGTGCTGAAGCGGGCGTGTTCCTGATTTCACCGTTTGTTGGCCGTATTCTCGACTGGTACAAAGCCAACACCGATAAGAAAGAGTATGCCGCGCACGAAGATCCAGGCGTGGTATCGGTTTCTGAAATCTACAACTACTACAAGCAGCACGGCTATGAAACCGTGGTGATGGGTGCCAGCTTCCGTAACGTCGGCGAAATCATCGAACTGGCTGGTTGTGATCGTCTGACCATTTCACCTGCGCTGCTGAAAGAGCTGGCAGAAAGCGAAGGCACGCTGGAGCGCAAGCTGAGCTACAGCGGTGAAGTGAAAGCGCGTCCGGCCCGCATGACCGAGTCTGAGTTCCTGTGGCAGCACAACCAGGACCCAATGGCGGTGGCGAAGCTGGCCGAAGGTATCCGCAATTTTGCCGTTGATCAGGGCAAACTTGAGAAGATGCTGGCAGAACTGCTGTAATGCCTGACCGTGACGGCACTGTCCGTCACGGTTTCCCTTTTCCGTCACTTTCGCTTTGTATTATCCTTTCTGCTCTTCCCCTTTTATTCCACCGCACCGCGGTAAATCACAGCGAAGATAATCATGAACACATTACGCATAGGCCTGATCTCGGTATCCGATCGCGCCGCCAACGGCATTTATCAGGATCAGGGCATTCCGGCGCTGGAAAGCTGGCTGAACAGCGCCATCAGCACGCCATTTGAGATCGAATCACGGCTGGTACCGGATGAGCAGCCGATGATCGAACAGGCCATTTGCGAACTGGTTGATGAACGTTTTTGCCATCTGGTACTGACCACCGGCGGCACCGGACCGGCACGGCGCGATGTCACACCGGACGCTACCTTAGCCGTTGCCGATCGCGAAATGCCCGGTTTTGGTGAGCAGATGCGCCAGATTAGCCTGCAGTTTGTGCCGACCGCCATTCTGTCGCGTCAGGTCGGAGTGATCCGCAAACAGTCGCTGATCCTTAATCTGCCCGGCCAGCCGAAATCGATCAAAGAGACGCTGGAAGGTCTGAAGGATGAAGAGGGTAAGGTGAAGGTGCACGGCATTTTCGCCTCCGTACCTTATTGTTTACAGTTGCTGGAAGGACCATACGTGGAAACTCACGCCGACGTGGTAGCAGCTTTTCGGCCTAAAAGCGCGATACGTGAGATAAATAACTAAATATTCCGCTTTTCAGGCATAAGCTACAGCCTGGCTGGTGTGGCAAAAGATTGACGGTATAGTAAGCCCAGCTTTACAAACTTTTCTCTTTTGCCTCTGGAATATTATGAATCCGACATCTGTTCAGCGCCTGACTGGCAAAGATTACAAAACGCTGGCGCTGGCCGCTCTCGGCGGCGCGCTGGAATTTTACGACTTCATTATTTTCGTCTTCTTCGCCGCAGTGATCGGCGAACTCTTTTTCCCCGCCGATATGCCTGAGTGGCTGCGCCAGTTGCAAACCTTCGCGATATTCGCGGCCGGTTATCTGGCGCGCCCGCTGGGCGGCATTATCATGGCGCACTTTGGCGATAAGGTCGGGCGTAAGAAGATGTTCAGCCTGAGCATCTTACTGATGGCGCTGCCGACCCTGATGATGGGCGCGTTGCCAACCTGGCAAACGCTCGGCATCGCTGCGCCGATTTTGATGCTGCTGCTGCGTATGTTGCAGGGTGCGGCGATTGGCGGTGAAGTGCCGGGTGCCTGGGTGTTTGTGGCAGAGCATGTTCCTTATAAACGCATTGGTATCGCCTGCGGCACGCTGACCGCCGGGCTGACCGTGGGTATTTTGCTGGGTTCGGTGGTGGCGACGCTGATCAATACCTCGATGACGCAGCAGGCGATCCTTGAGGGCGGCTGGCGTATTCCGTTCTTGCTCGGCGGGCTGTTTGGGCTGGGGGCGATGTACCTGCGCCGCTGGCTGCATGAGACGCCGGTATTTGTGGCGATGCAACAGCGTAAAGCGCTGGCGGAGACGCTGCCGCTGAAAACCGTGCTCACCCGGCATAAAAAATCGGTGGCGATCTCCATGCTGCTGACCTGGCTGCTGTCAGCCTGCATCGTGGTGGTCATCCTGATGTCGCCGGTCTGGTTGCAGAAGCAGCAAGGGATTGCGCCCGCGCTGACCCTGCAGGCCAACAGCATCGCCACCGTGATGCTCTGCTTCGGCTGCATTATTGCCGGTATGGCGGCTGACCGCTTTGGTGCCAGCCGCACGCTGTGCGTCGGCAGCGTGCTACTGGCGCTGTGTAGCTGGCTTTTTTACCATCAGGTTGCCAGCCATCCGCAGCAGCTGTTTCTGCTGTATGGCGTGGTGGGATTAAGCGTCGGCGTGGTCGGCGTGGTGCCGTTTGTGATGGTGCGCGCGTTTCCGGCTGAGGTGCGTTTTACCGGCCTCTCATTCTCTTACAACCTTTCCTATGCGATTTTTGGCGGTCTGACGCCTATCGTGGTTACGCTGATGATGCGTTTTTCGACCTTCGCGCCCGCCTGGTATGTGCTGGCCCTGGCGCTGGTGGGGCTGGTGGTGGGTATCTGGCTGCGGCGTGATATCAGCCATCAGCCTGGCCTGTATCAGGCGGTGAAACAAGGGTAACGGCATAAGCGGAGCCAGGCTCCGCTTATAACGCTGCTCAGACCTGCTTTGCACCAATCGGCAGAACAACGCGGTCGAAGGTTTCGTTCAGCACTTCACCCATTGCCAGATAACAGGCGCTGGCGCCACACACAATACCCACCCAGCCTGCATAGGGCACCAGTGCTGGCAGATGCATCAGATGCGCCACCGCCAGCAGGGCAAACAGCAGCGTCAGCGAGGCAAAAACAAACTGCAGCATCCGCGCACCCTTCAGCGTCCCGACGAACATAAAGAGCGTGAAGATACCCCACAGTGCCAGCCAGGCACCAAGAAAGCGTTCGTCGGTGGCATTTGCCAGACCCATTTTCGGCAGCAGCAGTATCGCCACAAAGCTCAGCCAGAACATGCCGTAAGAGGTAAAGGCGGTCAGCCCAAAGGTATTGTTCTTTTTGAACTCAAGCAGTCCGGCCAGCACCTGCGCGATCCCACCATAAAAAATGCCCATCGCTAAAATGGCGACGTCCATGGCGAACAAGCCAGTGTTGTGCAGGTTCAGCAGAATAGTTGTCATGCCAAATCCCATGAGTCCCAGCGGGGCAGGGTTAGCCAGCGTTGAATTTGCCATAGTTCCTCGGCGGTTAAACGATCGTTGATGAAAGAAAAGGTCTCCGCCTCGCTCCAGACGCTAAGCGGAGCGCCGCATCATATTCACCACCCTGCCAGCGATCTTTGATCCCAACAGGGCCAATGATGAAAATTTTTTTTGGTTTAACCCTTGATGCGCATCGAAGCGGCCCCATTTACTTGTCATCGAGCGTTGTGAACGTTGGAAAAAAAGCATGTGCTGGCAGGTTGAATGCAAACAACCCGCCCACATAAAAGGTTCACAACCCAAATTGGCAACGAATTTAAGTGGGAGATGTTTAGATGGGTAAGATTATTGGTATTGACCTGGGTACAACCAACTCTTGTGTTGCGATCATGGATGGCACTAAAGCACGCGTGCTGGAGAATGCCGAGGGCGATCGCACCACGCCTTCAATTATTGCTTACACGCAGGATGGCGAGACTCTGGTCGGTCAACCGGCTAAACGTCAGGCAGTGACCAACCCGCAGAACACCCTGTTCGCGATTAAGCGTCTGATCGGTCGTCGCTTCCAGGACGAAGAAGTGCAGCGTGATATCAAAATCATGCCGTACAAAATCACCAATGCAGACAACGGTGACGCCTGGCTGGAAGTGAAAGGTCAGAAAATGGCACCACCGCAGATCTCTGCTGAAGTGCTGAAAAAAATGAAGAAAACCGCCGAAGATTACCTCGGTGAGCCAGTAACTGAAGCCGTTATTACCGTTCCGGCCTACTTTAACGATGCGCAGCGTCAGGCGACCAAAGATGCCGGCCGTATCGCGGGTCTGGAAGTGAAGCGTATCATCAACGAACCAACGGCAGCCGCGCTGGCGTATGGTCTGGATAAAGGCCAGGGCAACCGCACCATCGCAGTTTATGACCTGGGTGGCGGTACCTTCGATATCTCAATCATTGAGATCGACGAAGTTGATGGCGAAAAAACCTTCGAAGTTCTGGCGACCAACGGTGATACCCACCTGGGTGGTGAAGACTTCGACAGCCGCCTGATCAACTATCTGGTCGCAGAATTTAAGAAAGATCAGGGCATCGATCTGCACAACGATCCGCTGGCAATGCAGCGTCTGAAAGAAGCGGCAGAAAAAGCGAAAATCGAGCTTTCTTCAGCGCAGCAGACCGACGTTAACCTGCCATACATCACGGCAGACGCGACCGGTCCTAAGCACCTGAACATCAAAGTGACCCGTGCGAAACTGGAGTCACTGGTGGAAGATCTGGTTGCCCGTTCTATTGCGCCACTGAAAGTTGCGCTGCAGGATGCCGGTCTGTCAGTGTCTGACATCAACGACGTTATTCTGGTCGGTGGTCAGACGCGTATGCCGCTGGTTCAGGCCAAAGTAACGGAGTTCTTTGGTAAAGAGCCACGTAAAGACGTGAACCCGGACGAAGCGGTTGCAGTAGGTGCAGCGGTTCAGGGTGGTGTACTGGGCGGTGACGTGAAAGACGTGCTGCTGCTGGACGTAACGCCACTGTCACTGGGTATCGAAACCATGGGTGGCGTGATGACGTCGCTGATCAGCAAGAACACCACTATCCCGACCAAGCACAGCCAGGTGTTCTCAACAGCTGAAGATAACCAGTCAGCCGTGACGATTCACGTGCTGCAGGGTGAGCGTAAACGCGCCAATGACAACAAGTCACTGGGCCAGTTCAACCTGGACGGTATCCAGGCGGCACCGCGCGGTATGCCGCAAATCGAAGTCACCTTCGATATTGATGCGGACGGTATCCTGCACGTGTCAGCGAAAGATAAGAACAGCGGTAAAGAGCAGAAAATCACCATTAAAGCCTCTTCCGGTCTGAACGACGAAGAGATCGAAAAAATGGTGCGTGACGCGGAAGCGAACGCTGAATCTGACCGTAAGTTCGAAGAGCTGGTACAGACCCGTAACCAGGGTGACCAGATTGCCCACAGCACGCGTAAGCAGCTGGATGAAGCGGGCGATAAGCTGACCGCTGACGACAAAGCGCCTATCGAAGCTGCGCTGGCCGCACTGGAAACCGCGCTGAAAGGCGAAGACAAAGCGGAAATCGACGCCAAAATGCAGGCGCTGATGGAAGTGTCTGGCAAACTGATGGAAGCCGCACAGCAGTCTCAGGCGGGTGCGGCGGATGCCGGCGATGCGTCAGCGAAGAAAGATGACGACGTTGTCGACGCTGAATTTGAAGAAGTGAAAGACAACAAGAAATAATTGCCCCTGACCGGGCGCGACGGTTGGCCTGACAGCCGTTGAAACCAGCACGGGCGTAGGAGTTCTCTCCACGCCCGTGCGATCATGTTAAGGGCTAAATAAATATGGCGAAGAGTGATTACTACGAGATTTTAGGCGTCGCCAAATCCGCAGACGAGCGTGAAATCAAAAAGGCTTACAAACGCCTGGCGATGAAGTTTCACCCGGACCGTAATCCCGGTGACAAAGAGGCCGAAGCCAAATTCAAAGAGGTCAAGGAAGCCTACGAAATCCTGACCGATGCGCAGAAGCGTGCGGCCTACGATCAATATGGCCACGCCGCCTTTGAACAGGGTGGCATGGGCGGCGGTGGATTCGGTGGCGGCGGCTTTGGTGGCGGCGGCGCAGATTTCAGCGATATCTTTGGCGACGTTTTCGGTGACATCTTTGGTGGCGGCCGCCGTCAGCGCGCAGCCCGTGGCGCCGATTTACGCTACAACATGGAGCTGTCGCTGGAAGAAGCGGTACGCGGCGTGACCAAAGAGATCCGCATTCCTACGCTGGAAGAGTGTGACGTCTGCCACGGCAGCGGCGCAAAAGCGGGAACGCAGCCTCAGACCTGTTCGACCTGTCACGGTGCGGGCCAGGTGCAGATGCGCCAGGGCTTCTTTACCGTGCAGCAAGCCTGTCCGACCTGTCACGGTCGCGGCTCGGTGATTAAAGATCCGTGCAATGCCTGTCATGGTCATGGCCGGGTAGAGAAGTCGAAAACGCTGTCGGTGAAAATCCCGGCCGGAGTCGACACCGGTGACCGCATCCGTCTGAGTGGTGAAGGTGAAGCTGGCGAGCAGGGCGCACCTGCGGGCGATCTCTACGTTCAGGTATCGGTGAAGAAGCACCCGATCTTTGAACGTGAAGAGAACAACCTCTACTGTGAAGTGCCAATCAACTTTGCGATGGCAGCACTGGGCGGTGAGATTGAAGTGCCGACGCTGGATGGTCGCGTGAAGCTGAAAGTGCCGTCTGAAACCCAGACCGGTAAACTGTTCCGCATGCGCGGACGCGGTGTGAAGTCGGTACGCGGCGGTGCGGTTGGCGATCTGCTGTGCCGGGTGGTGGTGGAAACGCCTGTCAGCCTCAACGAGAAACAGAAAGCGCTGTTGCGTGAACTGGAAGAGAGCTTTGGCGGACCGAGCGGCGAGCACAACAGCCCGCGATCCAAGAGCTTTTTCGACGGCGTGAAAAAATTCTTTGATGACTTAACCCGCTAAGTGCATCCTGCTCCGAAGCCAGCGCCAGGTCGCTGGCTTTTTTTTGCCTGGGGCGATAGCTCGCTATTTCCGAGCGATATACGCTAAATAATCTGTTTTTTTCGAGCTATCATTATCGTTACTCTTAGAGACTTTGATTGATCTCTGGATGGATAAGGATAACGCGTGTGAATATCAGACTAAAAAAAATCCTGAATAGTGATGCGACCGGCGGGGTTGTGCTGATCCTGGCGGCTGCGCTGGCGATGATTCTTGCCAACAACGGTGACACACAACAGGGTTACCGCGACCTGCTGGCAATACCGGTCGAGTTTCGTTTTGGCAATCTCGATATCAGCAAAAATCTGCTGCTGTGGATCAACGATGCGCTGATGGCGCTGTTTTTCCTGATGGTGGGGCTGGAGGTCAAACGGGAACTGGTAATGGGCGCGCTGGCTAAGCGTGACCAGGCGATTTTCCCGCTGATTGCCGCACTGGGCGGGATGGTGGCACCGGCGGTGCTGTTCCTGCTGTTTAATGGCGCTGACGCCGAAACACGCAGCGGCTGGGCGATCCCGACCGCCACCGACATCGCCTTTGCTCTCGGTATTCTGGCGCTGTTAGGCAGCCGCGTGCCGCCCGCGCTGAAGATCTTCCTGATGGCGCTGGCGATCATCGACGATCTCGGGGCGATTGTGATTATCGCGCTGTTCTATACCCACGATCTCTCGGTCGCTTCACTGGGTGTGGCCGCCGCCGCGATTGGCGTGCTGGCGCTGATGAACCTGCTCAACGTCCGCAATACCGGGCTCTATTTACTGGTTGGCATGGTGCTGTGGACGGCGGTGCTGAAATCGGGCGTCCACGCGACGCTGGCTGGTGTGGTGGTCGGCTTCCTGATCCCACTGGCGAAGAAAGAGGGGCACTCACCGGCCATTCACCTGGAGCATGCGCTGCATCCCTGGGTGCGCTGGCTGATTCTGCCGCTGTTTGCTTTTGCCAATGCCGGGGTCTCACTGAAGGGCGTCTCGTTTGATAGCCTGTTCTCGCTGCTGCCGCTGGGGATTGTTGCTGGACTGCTGATCGGCAAACCGCTGGGGATCACCCTGTTCTGCTGGCTGGCGGTGAAAACCGGCTTAGCCCGGCTGCCGGAAAATACCCACATTAAGGACATCGCGGCGGTGGGCGTGCTGTGCGGTATCGGCTTTACGATGTCGATCTTCATCGGCTCGCTGGCTTATGGCGATACCAATGCTGAACTGATTACCCTGGCGAAGCTCGGTATTCTGATTGGATCGATTCTCTCTGCGGTGCTGGGCTATCTGATTCTGTGGCGGCGTCTGGCCAATCGCCCGGCGCAGCTACGCGGGAATCCGGACCATGTCGCACATTAATTACAATCATCTCTACTACTTCTGGCACGCCTGCCGGGAGGGATCGATTGTCGGTGCGGCGGAGGCGCTCTCCCTGACGCCGCAAACCATTACCGGACAGATCAAGGCGCTGGAAGAGCGCCTGCAGGGCAAGCTGTTCCGCCGTCAGGGACGCGGGCTGGTGCCGACTGAGCTGGGGCAACTGGTGTTTCGCTATGCGGACCGCATGTTTATGCTCGGTCAGGAGATGCTGGATATCGTCAACTACCGCAAAGAGTCGCATCTGCTGTTTGATGTGGGCGTGGCGGATGCGCTCTCTAAGCAACTGGTGAGCAAAGTGCTGGAGACGGCGGTGGTGGCGGAAGAGAAGATCCATCTGCGCTGCTTCGAGTCGACCCATGAAATGCTGCTGGAGCAGCTCAGTCAGCATAAGCTGGATATGATCATCTCTGACTGCTCCATCGACTCGACCCAGCAGGAAGGGCTGTTTTCGGTCAAGCTGGGCGAGTGTCCGGTCAGTTTCTGGTCCACCCAGCCGCTGCCGGAACAGCCTTTTCCCGCCTGTCTGGAGACGCGCCGCCTGCTGATTCCGGGACGCCGTTCAATGCTGGGACGTAAGATTCTTAACTGGATCGACAGTCAGGGTTTGCAGGTTGAGATTCTGGGCGAGTTTGATGATGCCGCGTTAATGAAAGCGTTTGGTGCTCAGCAGAATGCGCTTTTTGTCGCTCCGGCACTGGACCGGCAGGAGATCTGGCAGCGTGAGGTGATCAGGGAGATCGGACGGCTGGATACGGTATTAGAGGAGTATCACATCATCTTTGCTGAGCGAATGATTCAGCATCCGGCCGTCCAGCGTATCTGCCATGCCGACTTCAGCGCGCTGTTTCCTCGCCATATCGCAGACGAAAAAAAACCGGCATAGCGCCGGTTCTTTCAACAAAGCGATGAACAAGCGGCGATTAAGCCAGTTTGTTGATCTGTGCAGTCAGGTTTGCTTTATAACGTGCAGCTTTGTTTTTGTGGATCAGACCTTTAGCAGCCTGACGGTCCACGATTGGTTGCATTTCATTGAATGCGTTCTGCGCAGCAGCTTTGTCGCCTGAAGCGATCGCCGCGTATACTTTCTTAACGAAGGTACGCATCATAGAGCGGCGGCTAGCGTTATGCTTACGGCGTTTCTCAGATGTTACGGCGCGTTTCTTAGCTGATTTGATATTAGCCAAGGTCCAACTCCCAAATGTGTTCTATAGAGACAAATCAAAGGCCGAGGACTATGCCCTTCCAACCTGATTTTGTCAATGGATTTGTGCAAATAAGCGTCGCTCTATGAGCAGCACTCGGTTACGTATTTGATGGCGCAAGATTCTACCAGCTTCGCCTCGCTGAATACAGTATTTCGCGACAAAATTCTTATCCGGGGCTTCCACGCCAGTAAATGCGCACCGTTAAGCATGAAAGGCGTGCTGACGGGTTAACCTCAGCCGGTTTCAAGGGTATAATCCGCCGATTTCCACCGGTTTGAGTCAGCCATGAAGTTTATCCGCGGTATTCATAATCTTAACGAGCAGCATCGCGGCTGCGTTCTGACCATTGGTAATTTCGATGGCGTGCACCGCGGTCACCAGGCGCTGATGTCCCGTCTGTGTGAAGAGGGACGGAAGCGTAATTTACCGGTGGTAGTGATGGTTTTTGAGCCACAACCGCTGGAGCTGTTTGCGGGTGACAAAGCCCCGGCTCGTCTGACGCGTCTGCGTGAAAAACTGCGCTACCTGGCTGAAGCTGGGGTCGATAAAGTGTTGTGCGTTCGCTTTGACCGCCGCTTTGCGGCCCTGTCCGCCCAGAGTTTTATCAGTGAATTACTGGTCGAAAAACTGGGCGTGAACTATCTCGCGGTGGGCGATGATTTCCGCTTTGGCGCTGGTCGCCAGGGGGATTTCCTGTTATTACAGAAAGCCGGTGCGGAGTATGGCTTTGATGTCGTCAGCACCGAAACCTTCTGTGACGGCGGCAAGCGCATCAGCAGCACCGCCGTTCGTCAGGCGCTGGCCGCGGATGACTTAGCGCTGGCGCAGTCGCTGTTAGGCCACCCCTTCAGTATTTCAGGTCGTGTGGTGCACGGTGATGCACTGGGACGCACGCTGGGTTTTCCTACCGCTAACCTTCCTCTGCGCCGCAGCGTTTCACCGGTGAAAGGGGTCTATGCGGTAGAGGTACACGGCCTGACGCCAGAGCCGCTACCCGGTGTCGCCAACATCGGTACCCGCCCGACGGTAAAAGGTTTACGCCAGCAGCTTGAAGTTCACCTGCTTGACATCAATATGAATCTGTATGGCCGGCACATCGACGTGGTGCTGAAGCATAAATTACGAAACGAGCAGCGCTTTGCCTCACTGGAGGCGTTGAAAGAACAAATTGCGAAAGATGTGGTAACGGCCCGGCAGTTCTTTGGGCTTTAACCTGAGCGAAAAACGGAATCGAGAATCTGATGAGTGACTATAAATCTACCCTGAATTTGCCGGAAACGGGATTCCCGATGCGTGGCGATCTGGCCAAACGCGAACCGGGAATGTTGCAACGCTGGAATGCTGACAACCTGTACGGCATTATCCGCGAAGCCAAAAAGGGGAAAAAAACCTTTATCCTGCATGATGGCCCTCCGTATGCAAACGGCAGCATTCATATTGGTCACTCCGTTAACAAGATTCTGAAAGACATTATCGTCAAGTCGAAAGGCATGGCGGGCTACGACTCGCCGTACGTGCCGGGCTGGGACTGTCACGGTCTGCCGATCGAGCATAAAGTTGAACAGATGATCGGCAAGCCAGGCGAGAAGGTCACTGCCGCCGAGTTCCGCGCCGCCTGTCGCCAATATGCGGCTGAGCAGGTTGAAGGCCAGAAGGCGGACTTTATTCGTCTGGGCGTGCTCGGCGACTGGGATCGTCCTTACCTGACGATGGATTTCACCACCGAAGCCAACATCATTCGCGCGCTGGGTAAAATCATCGGTAACGGTCACCTGCACAAAGGCGCCAAGCCGGTGCACTGGTGCCTCGACTGCCGTTCTGCGCTGGCAGAAGCGGAAGTGGAGTATTACGACAAGACTTCGCCTTCAATCGACGTGATGTTCAACGCTATCGATGCCGACGCGGTGCGTCAGGCGTTTGGTGCGGCGCAGGTTGATGGCCCGATTTCCCTGGTGATCTGGACCACCACGCCGTGGACGCTGCCGGCTAACCGCGCGATCTCATTAAACGCTGAATTTGACTACCAGCTGCTGCAGATCGACGGTCGCGCGCTGATCCTGGCGAAAGAGATGGTCGAAAGCGTGATGAAGCGCGCTGGCGTCAGCGAATGGCGCGTGCTGGGCGAATGCAAAGGCGCGGCGCTGGAGCTGCAGAAATTCCAGCATCCGTTCATGGCGATTCAGTCGCTGGTGGTACTGGGCGATCACGTGACGCTGGAAGCCGGTACCGGTGCGGTGCACACGGCGCCAGGCCACGGCCCGGATGACTATATCATCGGCCAGAAATATGGCATCGAAACCGCCAATCCGGTCGGTCCGGATGGCAGCTATCTGCCAGGCACCTATCCGACGCTGGATGGGGTCAACGTCTTTAAAGCCAACGACATGATCGTTGAGCTGTTGAAAGAGAAAGATGCGCTGCTGCACGTTGAGAAACTGCTGCACAGCTATCCGCACTGCTGGCGTCACAAAACGCCGATCATCTTCCGCGCCACACCGCAATGGTTCATCAGCATGGATCAGAAAGGCCTGCGTGCGCAGTCGCTGCAGGAGATCAAAGGCGTGCAGTGGATCCCGGACTGGGGTCAGGCGCGCATTGAATCGATGGTGGCTAACCGTCCTGACTGGTGCATCTCGCGTCAGCGTACCTGGGGCGTGCCGATGGCGCTGTTCGTCCATAAAGAGACCGAGCAGCTGCATCCGGAGACGCTGGCGCTGATGGAGAAAGTCGCGCAGCGCGTAGAGCAGGATGGCATTCAGGCATGGTGGGATCTCGATCCGCGTGAACTGATGGGCGATGACGCCGATAACTACGTTAAGGTGCCTGATACCCTGGACGTCTGGTTTGACTCCGGTTCAACCAGCTACTCCGTGGTCGATGCGCGTCCGGAGTTTGGCGGTCACGCCCCGGATATGTATCTGGAAGGTTCGGATCAGCATCGCGGCTGGTTCATGTCCTCACTGATGATCTCCACGGCGATGAAAGGCAAAGCGCCTTATCGTCAGGTACTGACCCACGGCTTCACCGTGGATGGTCAGGGCCGCAAGATGTCGAAGTCGATCGGCAACACCGTGTCGCCGCAGGATGTGATGAACAAACTGGGCGCTGATATTCTGCGTCTGTGGGTGGCTTCAACCGACTACTCCGGCGAAATGGCGGTGTCAGACGAGATCCTGAAGCGTTCTGCCGATGCTTATCGTCGTATCCGTAACACTGCCCGCTTCCTGCTGGCTAACCTCAGCGGATTCAATCCGGCGACCGACCTGGTGCAGCCGGAAGAGATGGTGGTGGTGGATCGCTGGGCCGTGGGCCGTGCGCAGGCGGCGCAGGCGGATATTACCGCGTCCTACGAAAACTATGACTTCCATGAAGTGATCCAGCGCCTGATGCAATTTTGTTCGGTGGAGATGGGCAGCTTCTATCTCGACATCATCAAAGACCGTCAGTACACCGCCAAAGGCGACAGCCTGGCGCGTCGCAGCTGTCAGACCGCGCTGTGGCACATCGTTGAGGCGCTGGTGCGCTGGATGGCACCGATCATGTCGTTTACCGCGGATGAGATCTGGGGCTACCTGCCTGGCGATCGCGCGCAGTATGTCTTCACCGAAGAGTGGTATCAGGGCCTGTTTGGCCTGGCAGAAGATGAAGCGCTGAACGACGCCTACTGGGCTGAGCTGCTGAAAGTGCGCGGCGAAGTTAACAAGGTGATCGAGCAGGCGCGTGCCGACAAACGTATCGGTGGCGCACTGGAAGCGACGGTGACGCTCTATGCCGAGCCAGAGCTGGCGGCCAAACTGCAGGCGCTGGGCAATGAGCTACGCTTTGTGCTGCTGACCTCGGGCGCGCAGGTGGCGGATTACGCCCTGGCGAACGACGAAGCGCAGCAGAGCGAATTGCTGAAAGGTCTGAAAATTGCCCTGCATAAAGCGGAAGGCGAGAAATGTCAGCGTTGCTGGCATTACACTACCGACGTCGGTCAGAACCCGGAGCACGCTGAAGTGTGTGGTCGCTGTTATACCAACGTAGCCGGCAACGGTGAAGAGCGTAAATTTGCCTGATGCGTAAACCTATTTTCTCAACCGGATTGCGCTGGCTGTGGCTGGTGCTGGTGGTGATTGTTGTCGACTTCGCCAGCAAGCAGTGGGTGATGAACAACATGATGCTGCACGAAACGCAGCCGCTGATGCCGTTCCTGAATCTGTTCTACGCCCACAACTACGGTGCGGCGTTCAGCTTCCTGGCGGACAAAGGCGGCTGGCAGCGCTGGTTCTTTGCCGGTATCGCGCTGGCGATTGTGGTCTCGCTGCTGGTGATGATGTATCGCAATCGCGCCAGTCAGAAGATCGCCAATATCGCCTATGCACTGATCATCGGCGGAGCGATAGGCAACCTGTTTGATCGCTCTTATCACGGCTTTGTGGTCGATTTTATCGATTTCTACGTCGGTAACTGGCACTTCGCTACATTTAATATCGCTGACTGCGGCATCTGTATTGGTGCGGCGTTAGTGGTGCTGGAGGGCTTTTTCAGCCCGGCCAGCAAACAGGCAAAACAGAAAGGGTAAGTGATGAGTGAGTCTGTACAGCGCGACAGCGCGGTGTTGGTGCATTTTACGCTGAAGCTGGAAGACGGCTCGACGGCGGAATCGACCCGTGCAAACGGCAAGCCGGCGCTGTTTCGTCTGGGCGATGGCAGCCTGTCGGCCGCGCTGGAACAGGCGCTGCTGGGGCTGAAGGCGGGTGAAACTAAACAGTTCACCCTGGCGCCCGAAGAGGCGTTTGGCAGCGTCAGTCCTGATCTGATCCAGTATTTCTCCCGTCGTGATTTTATCGACGCGGGAGAACCTGAAGTGGGTGCCATTATGCTGTTCACCGGCATGGGCGGCAGTGAAATGCCAGGGGTGATCCGTGAAGTCTCAGGTGATTCCATCACCGTCGATTTTAACCATCCGCTGGCAGGTCATCGTGTTCAGTTTGATATCGAGGTGCTGGAGATTGATCCGGCACTGGAGGCGAACGATGCAAATCCTGTTGGCTAATCCGCGCGGTTTCTGCGCTGGCGTAGATCGGGCAATCAGTATTGTCGAGCGTGCGCTGGAGATGTACGGCGCGCCGATCTATGTGCGTCATGAAGTGGTGCACAACCGCTACGTGGTCAACAGTCTGCGCGAACGCGGCGCCATCTTCATTGAAGAGATCAGTGAAGTGCCTGATGACGCGATTCTGATCTTCTCTGCGCACGGTGTCTCTCAGGCGGTGCGTGCAGAAGCGAAGGCGCGCAATCTCACCATGCTGTTTGATGCTACCTGTCCGCTGGTGACCAAAGTACATATGGAAGTGGCGCGCGCCAGCCGTAAGGGCGTGGAAGCGATTCTGATTGGTCACGCCGGGCACCCGGAAGTGGAAGGCACCATGGGGCAGTACAACAACCCCAAAGGTGGTATGTATCTGGTCGAGTCGCCGGAAGATGTGTTTAAGCTGACGGTGAAAGACGAGAACAATCTCAGCTTCATGACGCAGACCACGCTGTCGGTGGATGATACCTCTGACATCATTGATGCGCTGCGTCAGCGCTTCCCGGCGATCATCGGGCCGCGTAAAGATGACATCTGCTACGCCACCACCAACCGGCAGGAAGCGGTGCGTACCCTGGCTAAAGATGCGGATGTGGTGCTGGTGGTAGGCTCGAAAAACTCCTCTAACTCTAACCGTCTGGCGGAACTGGCCCAGCGTGCTGGTAAACTGGCGAAGCTGATTGACTCTGCCGATGATATTCAGGAAGAGTGGGTCAAAGGTGTTGACTGCATCGGCGTGACCGCAGGTGCATCAGCGCCCGATATTCTGGTGCAGCAGGTGATCCAGCGCTTGCGTGACCTGGGCGGTGAAGCGGCGATTGAGCTGATTGGTCGTGAAGAGAATATCGTCTTTGAAGTGCCGAAAGAACTGCGGGTTGATGTGCGTAACGTGCAGTAAGTGACTGATTGTGATTTAAAATAAAGGCCGACTCTGTTCGGCCTTTTTTGTTTTTCTCTCTCGCCAACGCGCTGCCATGATTGCTTTTACTGATAATCGCGCGCGGCTGGCATAAAATTCTTATTATCCCTGATTAATAGTGGCGTGCCTGTTAACTCGTGGTTAACCTGATGACGCTTTGGATGCATAGTTTTGTTTTAGGAATGAATAAATATGAAGAATATCCGCATTGCCATTGTCGGCGCACCGGGCCGTATGGGCCGTCATCTGATCCAGGCGACGCAGCAGGCGGACGGGGTAGAACTGGGTGCCGCGCTGGCGCGTCCGGGCTCTTCGCTGATCGGCAGCGACGCCGGTGAGATGGCCGGTATTGGCAAAAACGGCATTATTATCGCTGACGACTTAGGCGCCGTGATCGATGACTTCGATGTGCTGATCGACTTTACCCGCCCGGAAGGCACGCTGGATTACCTGGCTGTCTGTCGTGAGCAGGGGAAAGCGATGGTGATTGGCACCACCGGTTTTGATGAAGCCGGTAAAGCAGCGATCCGTGCCGCCGCAGAAGAGATCGCCATTGTATTCGCCGCTAACTTCAGCGTGGGCGTGAACCTGGTGCTGAAGCTGCTGGAGAAGGCGGCCAAAGTAATGGGCGACTATGCGGATATCGAAATTATTGAAGCTCACCATCGTCATAAAGTGGATGCGCCGTCTGGCACCGCGCTGGCGATGGGGGAAGCGATTGCCGATGCCATGCAGTGGAAACTGGATGAGCATGCGGTCTATAGCCGTGAAGGCCATACCGGTGAGCGCCAGCCACAGACCATCGGCTTCGCGACGGTGCGGGCGGGGGATATCGTGGGTGAGCACACGGCGATGTTTGCTGATATTGGCGAGCGGGTAGAGATTACCCACAAGGCTTCAAGCCGGATGACCTTTGCAAATGGTGCCGTTAAGGCGGCATCCTGGCTGAAAGACAAAAAATCTGGCCTGTTCGATATGCGTGATGTGCTGGATTTATCGATGTTGTGAGTGTTGTGAACCATCGTGATGTGGTTGTTTCAATCGGTAATTACTTGATTGAAAAGGGGCAATGTTTTCATTGCCCTTAATTTTATCCAAAACAGGCGTTTCGATGTCATAATGCATCGTAAAATCTATTTTTAATCTTTATTGTTGGTTTTCGGCTCTTAAAATTGCTAATTTTGACCATTTGGTCAAAAATAACCGCCGCTACGTCACGGTTTCGATTTTTTGCTGTCTGGCAAACGATTATTCCACCGAGTTTTCCTCTCTTTTTACCGCTCATGCCTGTTTTACCACTCAGAAGGCAGATAATAGTGAAAAAATACCGGCTCAGGGTAGACAAGCACCAGGTCGATCATTAGAATGCGCGCAATTTGCCAAAAATCGACAATTCAGGCGGTTTTTGCATTGATTCAGGCCACTATTTTGAATTAATATGCAGATATTGTGACTGTTTATTCCCTGGAGGATGTTTTGATTAAGTCAGCGCTCTTGGTTCTGGAAGACGGAACCCAATTCCACGGTCGGGCCATCGGGGCAACAGGGTCGGCAGTGGGGGAAGTCGTTTTCAATACCTCAATGACCGGTTATCAAGAAATCCTCACTGATCCTTCCTATTCCCGCCAAATCGTCACTCTCACTTATCCTCATATCGGCAATGTCGGTGCCAATGCCGCCGACGAAGAATCCAGTCAGATTCATGCTCAGGGCCTGGTTATTCGTGATCTGCCGCTGATCGCCAGCAACTTCCGTAGCGAAGAGGGCTTATCCGCCTACCTGCAGCGCAATAACATTGTGGCGATTGCCGATATTGATACCCGTAAGCTGACGCGCTTACTGCGTGAGAAAGGGGCACAGAACGGCTGCATCATTGCCGGTGACAACCCGGATGCTGCGCTGGCGCTGCAAAAAGCCCAGGCGTTTCCGGGTCTGAAAGGAATGGATCTGGCGAAAGAAGTCTGCACAGCGGAAACCTATAGCTGGCAGCAGGGCAGCTGGCAGCTGGAAGGAGGACTGCCAGAGCAGGCCTCAGCGGAAGCGCTGCCTTACCATGTGGTCGCTTATGACTACGGTGCCAAGCGTAACATCCTGCGGATGCTGGTGGATCGCGGCTGTCGCCTGACGGTCGTTCCGGCACAGACACCGGCCGAAGAAGTGCTGAAGCTGAACCCGGATGGCATTTTCCTCTCCAACGGTCCGGGCGACCCGGAACCCTGTGACTATGCCATCAGCGCCATTCAGGCCTTCCTGAAAACCGATATTCCGCTGTTTGGTATCTGCCTTGGCCACCAGTTACTGGCGCTGGCCAGCGGAGCGAAAACCGTCAAGATGAAGCTGGGCCACCACGGCGGCAACCATCCGGTGAAAGATCTGGATAACAACCGCGTGATGATTACGGCGCAGAACCACGGTTTTGCGGTGGATGAAACCGATCTGCCGGCGAACCTGCGCGTGACGCACATTTCGCTGTTTGACCAGACCGTGCAGGGGATTCACCGCACGGACAAGCCCGCGTTCAGCTTCCAGGGTCACCCTGAAGCGAGTCCGGGACCGGGCGATGCCGCACCGCTGTTTGACCACTTTATTGAATTGATTGACGCATTCCGTTCGAAAGCGAAGTAATCAGGAGCTAATCATGCCAAAACGTACAGACATAAAATCCATCCTGATTCTTGGCGCCGGTCCGATTGTGATCGGCCAGGCCTGCGAATTTGACTATTCCGGTGCGCAGGCGTGTAAAGCGCTGCGTGAAGAGGGTTACCGCGTCATTCTGGTCAACTCCAACCCGGCGACCATTATGACTGACCCGGAAATGGCCGATGCGACCTACATTGAGCCGATTCACTGGGAAGTAGTACGTAAAATCATCGAAAAAGAGCGCCCGGATGCGGTCCTGCCGACCATGGGCGGCCAGACAGCGCTGAACTGTGCGCTGGAGCTGGAACGTCAGGGCGTGCTGGCGGAATTTGGCGTCACCATGATTGGTGCCACTGCTGATGCGATTGATAAGGCTGAAGACCGTCGCCGTTTCGACGTGGCGATGAAAAGTATCGGGCTGGATACCGCCCGCTCAGGCATCGCGCACAATATGGAAGAAGCGCTGGCGGTGGCTGAAGATGTCGGTTTCCCCTGCATCATCCGTCCTTCGTTCACCATGGGCGGCACCGGCGGCGGTATCGCCTATAACCGCGAAGAGTTTGAAGAGATTTGCGAACGCGGTCTCGACCTCTCTCCGACCAACGAGCTGCTGATTGATGAGTCGCTGATTGGCTGGAAAGAGTATGAGATGGAAGTGGTGCGTGATAAGAACGACAACTGCATCATCGTCTGCTCAATCGAAAACTTCGATGCGATGGGTATTCACACCGGTGACTCGATCACCGTCGCACCTGCCCAGACGCTGACCGATAAAGAGTACCAGATCATGCGTAACGCCTCGCTGGCGGTGCTGCGTGAAATCGGTGTCGAAACCGGTGGCTCCAACGTGCAGTTCTCGGTCAACCCGAAAAACGGTCGACTGATTGTGATCGAGATGAACCCACGCGTCTCGCGCTCCTCCGCGCTGGCGTCCAAAGCCACCGGCTTCCCGATTGCTAAAGTGGCAGCCAAACTGGCGGTCGGCTTTACCCTCGATGAGTTGATGAACGACATCACCGGCGGCTTAACGCCAGCCTCGTTCGAGCCCTCGATTGACTACGTGGTGACCAAGATCCCACGCTTCAACTTTGAAAAATTTGCCGGTGCCAACGATCGCCTGACCACCCAGATGAAATCGGTGGGTGAGGTGATGGCGATTGGCCGCACCTTCCAGGAATCGATGCAGAAAGCGCTGCGCGGGCTGGAAGTCGGAGCTAATGGCTTCGACCCGAAAGTTCACCTCGACGATCCGGAAGCGCTGACCCGCATCCGTCGCGAACTGAAAGATGCCGGTTCTGACCGCATCTGGTACATCGGGGATGCGTTCCGTGCCGGCATGTCCGTGGATGGCGTCTTCAACCTGACCAACATCGACCGCTGGTTCCTGGTGCAGATTGAAGAGCTGGTGCGGCTGGAAGAGCAGGTAGCGCGTGAAGGGGTTAACAGCCTCGACTATACGTTCCTGCGCGCCCTGAAGCGTAAAGGCTTTGCCGATGCACGACTGGCGACGCTGGCTGGTGTGGCTGAAAGCGAGATTCGTAAGCTGCGTCAGCAGTTTAACCTGCACCCGGTCTACAAGCGCGTGGATACCTGCGCCGCAGAGTTCGCCACCGATACCGCTTACATGTACTCCACTTATGAAGAAGAGTGCGAAGCGAATCCGAATCAGGATCGCGAAAAGATTATGGTGCTGGGCGGCGGACCCAACCGTATCGGCCAGGGCATTGAGTTCGATTACTGCTGCGTGCACGCGGCGCTGGCGCTGCGTGAAGATGGTTACGAGACCATTATGGTCAACTGTAACCCGGAAACCGTTTCGACCGACTACGACACCTCTGATCGCCTCTACTTCGAACCGGTCACGCTGGAAGATGTGCTGGAGATTGTGCGCATCGAGCAGCCGAAGGGCGTTATCGTCCAGTATGGCGGTCAGACCCCGCTGAAACTGGCGCGCGCGCTGGAAGCCGCTGGCGTACCGGTTATCGGAACCAGCCCGGACTCGATTGACCGTGCTGAAGACCGTGAGCGTTTCCAGCAGGCTGTCGATCGCCTGAACCTCAAGCAGCCGGCGAATGCCACAGTGGCGACGCTGGAGCAGGCGGTGGAAAAAGCCGCCGGACTGGGTTATCCGCTGGTGGTGCGTCCTTCCTATGTGCTGGGTGGACGCGCGATGGAGATCGTCTATGACGAAATCGACCTCAAGCGCTACTTCCAGACGGCTGTCTCGGTTTCAAACGATGCGCCGGTACTGCTCGACCGCTTCCTTGATGATGCGGTAGAAGTGGATGTCGATGCGATTTGCGACGGTGAGCGGGTGCTGATTGGCGGCATCATGGAACACATTGAGCAGGCTGGCGTGCACTCCGGTGACTCCGCCTGTTCCCTGCCGGCCTACACCCTGAATCAGGAGATTCAGAATGTGATGCGTCAGCAGGTTGAGAAGCTGGCGTTTGAGCTCAACGTGCGCGGCTTAATGAACGTGCAGTTCGCGGTGAAAGACAATGAAGTCTATCTGATTGAGGTCAACCCTCGCGCCGCGCGTACCGTGCCGTTCGTCTCCAAGGCGACTGGTGTGCCATTGGCGAAAGTGGCAGCGCGCGTGATGGCTGGCAAAACCCTGGCCGAGCAGGGCGTCACCGAAGAGGTGATTCCGCCTTACTATTCGGTGAAAGAGGTGGTGCTGCCGTTCAACAAGTTCCAGGGTGTCGACCCGATCCTGGGCCCGGAAATGCGCTCCACCGGTGAGGTGATGGGTGTGGGCCGGACCTTCGCTGAAGCCTTTGCCAAAGCGATGCTCGGTGCGCAGAGCAACATGAAGAAATCAGGCCGTGCGCTGTTGTCGGTGCGTGAAGGCGATAAGAAACGTATCGTCGACCTCGCCGCTAAACTGCAGAAGTTTGGTTTCGAACTGGATGCGACCCACGGTACGGCGGTAGTGCTGGGTGAAGCCGGCATCAATCCGCGGCTGGTCAACAAGGTGCATGAAGGGCGTCCGCACATTCAGGATCGTCTGAAGAATGGCGAGTACACCTACATCGTCAATACCACCGCAGGCCGTCAGGCAATTGAAGATTCCAAGCTGATTCGCCGCAGCGCACTGCAGTATAAAGTGCACTACGACACCACGCTGAACGGCGGTTTCGCCACGGCGATGGCGCTGAATGCCGATCCGACGGAACAGGTTATTTCGGTGCAGGAAATGCACGCACAAATCAAAGCGAAATAATGGTGATAACGGCTCCTGCGGGAGCCGTTTTTTTTGGCTTTTATTGGTACTGAAATGCTCGTGATAAGCAGACGCATTTGAATTAAAGCTACTGATTTGGCTTAGTTTTTTAGCTTTCGGTGCGAATAAAGTCGTTTCGCACGTTTTTATAATTGAAACACTTCCTGTACAAATCTTTCATCAGTACTATGCCTGCCGCTTATTACCAGAGCGGATTCAGGACAAAAATAAAATGAAAATGCGTACTTTTTCTCTGAGTGCAGTGGCTGCACTAATGGCAATGCTCCCTTTCGCCAGCCAGGCGGAAATTACCCTGTTAAAACAGGACCCGCAGGCGGGCGATCCGCTTAGCCGTCTGAACTTTACCGTGGGCGGCAGTATTCGTGCCCAGGTCAACCACCAGACCGGCGTCAATGATAAATCCTACAAGCGTGACGGCTTTGACGGCGGCACCCGTTTCCGTTTCGGTGCTGACTACTACCTGTTTGATGATGTCAGCTGGATCAGCTACTACGAGCTGGGCGTCAATGTGCCGGCGGTATTCGACTGGGATCGTCACTACGCGGATGGCGCCAATAACACCACCCGTCGCCAGCTCTATACCGGTCTGAAAAGCAAAACCTGGGGTCAGCTGACCTTTGGCCAGCAGAACAGCGTCTATTACGACGTAGTGGGCGCCAAAACCGATATCTGGGATTACGACATGATCGGCCAGGCACCTGGCAACGGCATCAATGGCGACTACGACGGATCTTACCGCTCGCGTAAGCAGCTGAAGTATAAAAACACCTTCGGCGACGTCGATCTCTATGCCTCCTACCTGTTTGACGATAACGAATATCTGCCAGGCAACGGCCTGCGCTACAAGCGTAAAGGCGGCGGTTCGCTGGGTCTGGATTATCACATCACTGACGATCTGACCTGGGGCACGGCGTGGAACTATACCCATGCGGCGATGCGTAACCCGGATAACGGCGACAGCAAAGATTATGACCAGAACATTCTGGGTACTGCGCTGAGCTGGACGCCAGGCAACTGGACCCTTTCGGCGGGCGGTGGCTGGTATCAGAACTTCATGACCACCAAACGCAAAGATGTGCACGATTACTTTGCTGACGACGCCTGGGGCATTGAATACTTTGCCGGTTATAAAGTTCCGGTGGCGCAGTACGGTCTGAAAGCGGTGCAGCCTTATGTCATGGGCGATCGTATCGAGTACGCTAACGGTCGTAATTACCAGCGTATCGATAACGGCCTGGGCGTTACGCTGTTCCTCGACTACGGCTTCCGCGTCGATTACGAACATGTCTTTACCTCCAGCACTGATAACCTCGGTGATATGAATCTGGTGCGTCTGCGCTACGACTTCTGATTATCCCGACGGCTCCTGCGGGAGCCGTTTTTATCTCTCCCTCTCCCTTTTGTACCAGCCTGAGCCGGATCTCTGGCGAGCTGTGGTCAACTGCTGCCAATGTGCGGTGAAAAACTCTGCATCAGCGCGAAAACGCGGTGGCTAAACAGCTTTACGCAAATAGACCTTTCCCGCTATCGACGAAAGTTTCGCCTTTACGTATGATGGCGCCAATTTTTTCCAGTGAGTGGTTAACATGATTAGTCTTATCGCGGCATTAGCAGCAGATCGCATTATTGGTATGGAGAACGCCATGCCGTGGGACCTGCCTGCAGATTTGGCGTGGTTTAAGCGCAACACGCTGAAAAAGCCGGTTATTATGGGGCGGCTGACCTTTGAATCGATTGGTCGTCCGTTGCCGGGCCGTCTGAACATCGTGGTCAGCAGCAAGCCGGGCAGCACGGAAGGCGTTACCTGGGTCACCTCGCTGGAGGCGGCGTTAGAGGCTGCTGGTGAGGCGGAAGAGGTGATGGTGATTGGTGGCGGCCGGATTTATGAGCAGATGCTGCCGCGCGCTGACCGTCTCTATCTGACCCATATTGATGCGGAAGTGGAAGGCGACACTCAGTTCCCGGACTATGAGCCCGATGAGTGGCAATCGACCTTCAGCGAGTTTCATGACGCGGATGCGCAGAACTCACACAGCTACTGTTTTGAGATCCTCGATCGCCGCCGTTAAGCCCGCGCGCAATAAAAAACGCCCTGAATTTTCAGGGCGTTTTTGTTTGTCTGATCAACCTGCGGATTGTTGCCTAATGACTTCATCCGGCAGCGGTTGCTGGCGATTGGAAGGCTGCACATAGTAGCGCTGACTTTCCCAGTGCAGCAGGGTCAGCGTGCCGCCCCAGCAGCAGCCCGTATCCAGACCAATAATCCCTGCAGGCGTGCCTTTGCCTTCCAGCGAAGCCCAGTGACCGAACACAATGGTGTAGTCGCGTGCTACCGGTCCCTCAATGTTGAACCAGGGCTTTAACGGCGGCAGCGCCGACTCCGGCGCATCCTTACAGATCATATCCAGCTGACCATTCGGGAAGCAGTAACGCATGCGGGTCAGGGCATTGGTACTGAAGCGCAGGCGGGCCAGTCCGGTGAGCTCTTCGCTCCAGTTGTTCGGCATGTCGCCATACATCGCATCCAGGAACAGCGGATAGCTGTCACTGGCGAGCACCGACTCCACTTCTCGCGCACACTTTTTCGCGGTTTCGATATCCCACTGTGGCGTAATACCGGCATGGCCCATCACCAGCTTGTGCTCTTCATCGACCTGTAACAGCGGCTGCCGACGCAGCCAGTTAATCAGCTCGTCGGCGTCGTCTGCTTCCAGTAGCGGTGTCAGACGATCTTTAGGCTTATTACGGCTGATGCCGGCATAGACAGCCAGCAGATGGAGATCGTGATTACCCAGAACCAGCCGCACCGCGTCACCCAGCGATTTAACGTAGCGCAGGACTTCAAGCGAGCCGGGGCCGCGTGCCACCAGGTCGCCGGTCAGCCACAGCGTATCCTGCTGAGGATCGAAATCGACCTGCTGCAGCAGCGCACGTAATTCGTCGTAGCACCCGTGAACGTCACCAATCAGGTATGTGCTCATAGACTTTTATCCAGTATGAAAATTTGCCCGACGACGCGGGCAACAGGCGTGTAAATCAATGAATGTGAGTCTGAATTGCGAGGCGGAAAACCGGGATCTCAACGTGAAAGGTTTCACCCTGCTCGTCGACCATCACGTAGTGTCCCTGCATGGTGCCCATCGGCGTTTCAATCACGGCACCACTGGTGTATTGAAATTCATTACCGGCGGCGATGTGCGGCTGTTCACCCACCACGCCTTCGCCCTGAACTTCAGTTTCCCGGCCGTTACCGTTGGTAATCAGCCAGTAACGTCCCAGCAGTTGCACCGATGAACGGCCGAGGTTGCGAATGGTAATGGTATAGGCGAAGACGTAACGTTCGTCATCCGGTGAGGATTGCGAAGCAACGTACTGGCTTTGCACATGAACCGAGACGCGGGCCGTTTCACTCATCACTTACTCCTGCGATTTTCCCTGATGGTCCGCCAGCCAGTTTGCCAGCTGACAATATTGCGCAACCGAGACGTTCTCGGCCCGCAGGGTTGGATCAATCGACAACGCTTCCAGCGCTCCGGCCGCGACCATATGGCTCAGGCTGTTGCGCAGAGTTTTACGACGCTGACCAAAGGCTTCAGTGGTCACGCGGCTCAGGATACGCACGTCGCTGACCGGATGCGGCGGCTCGGCAAACGGCACCAGACGTACCACGGCAGAGTCCACTTTCGGCGGCGGGGTGAAGGAGTGCGGTGGCACTTCCAGCACCGGGATCACCTGGCAGTAATACTGCGCCATCACCGTCAGACGGCCATACGCTTTGCTGCCCGGACCGGCCACCAGACGGTTGACCACCTCTTTCTGCAGCATGAAGTGCATGTCTTTGATCGAACCAGTATAGCTGAAAAGGTGAAACATCAGCGGGGTCGAAATATTGTACGGCAGGTTACCAAACACACGCAGCGGCTGGCCTCTTTCCTGCGCCAGCGCGGCGAAGTCAAAGGTCATGGCATCCTGCTGGAAAATGGTCAGCTTCGGTCCGAGGAACGGATGTGTTTGCAGGCGCGCAGCGAGATCGCGGTCCAGTTCCACCACCGTTAAGCTGTCGAGGCGTTCGCCCACCGGCTCGGTTAAGGCACCCAGGCCAGGACCGATCTCCACCAGCGCTTCATCGCGCTGCGGATGGATAGCGGAGACAATGCTGTCGATAATGTACTGATCGTTCAGGAAGTTCTGCCCGAAACGTTTACGGGCGTAGTGCCCCTGATGGACGCGATTATTCATTACTGCTCTTGATCATAGTGATGGCGAGGTTAAGCGCCGTGATGAAGCTGCCCGGTTCAGCCTGGCCTAGCCCGGCAAGTTCAAGCGCGGTACCGTGGTCAACTGAAGTCCGGATAAAGGGCAGGCCAAGGGTAATATTTACCGCCCGGCCAAACCCCTGAAATTTTAGCACCGGCAGGCCCTGGTCGTGATACATCGCCAGCACCGCATCGGCATATTGCAGATATTTGGGCTGGAACAGCGTATCCGCCGGCAGCGGGCCGGTAAGCTGAATGCCCTGCTGACGCAGTTCGTTCAATGCCGGGATTATAACGTCGATCTCTTCGCGACCCATGTGGCCGCTTTCACCCGCATGCGGGTTAAGGCCACAGACGTAAATGTGCGGCTCGGCGATGGCGAATTTCTGCTGCAGGTCGTGATGCAGAATGGTAATGACTTCGTGCAGGCACTCCCGCGTTACCGCGTCGGAGACCGCTTTCAGCGGCAGATGGGTGGTGGCCAGCGCAACGCGTAATTCTTCTGTCGCCAGCATCATCACTACCCGATGGCTACCGGCGCGATCGGCAAAGAACTCGGTATGACCGGTGAAGGCGATACCGGCATCGTTGATCACGCCTTTGTGTACCGGGCCGGTGATCAGAGCGGCAAATTCACCGCTCAGACAACCGTCACAGGCGCGCGCCAGCGTGGACAACACATAGTCGCTGTTGGCCACGCAAAGCTCACCAGGCGATACTGGCTGTGCGGTTTCAATCGGCAGAATGGTCAGCGTACCCGCCTGCTGCGGCTGTGCCGCCACGCCAGGCTGGTAATTCCGCAGCGTCAGCGGCAGACCGAGCTGCGCCGCGCGCTGTTGCAATAAAGCCGGTGAGGCGCACACCACCAGTTCAACCGGCCAGTTTTGCTGGGCCAGTTGCACCGTCAAATCGGGACCAATCCCGGCAGGTTCGCCGGGCGTGATCACCACACGGGCATTACTGCGCATTGCCATCCAGAATCTTCACGTAGGCACTGGCGCGTTGTTCCTGCATCCAGGTCTGTGCTTCTTCTGCAAACTTGCGGTTGAACAGCATACGGTAAGCACGCTCTTTCTGGGCCGCATCGGTTTTATCCACCTGACGGGTATCCAGCAGCTGGATTAAATGCCAGCCGAAAGAGGAGTGAACCGGCTGGCTGGTCTGGCCTTTTTGCAGGCGCAGCAGCGCATCACGGAACGCCGGATCAAAGGCTTCCGGTGAGGTCCAGCCGAGATCGCCGCCCTGGTTGGCCGAGCCGGGATCGTCAGAGAACTTTTTAGCGGCGGCCGCGAAGGTGGTTTTTCCGCTGCGGATATCGGCGGCAATCTGCTCTAACTGAGCACGCGCCTGATCGTCAGTGAGAATCGGCGACGGCTTCAGCAGAATGTGACGCGAATGCACTTCGGTCACCGAGACATTTTTGCTCTCACCGCGCAGATCGTTCACCTTCAGAATGTGGAAACCGACACCGGAACGAACCGGACCGACGATATCGCCTTTTTTCGCGGTTGCCAGCGCCTGTGCAAACAGCGTTGGTAACTCTTCTATTTTGCCCCAGCCCATGTTGCCGCCTTTCAGCGCCTGCGAGTCAGCTGAGTAGGTGACCGCCATTTTGCCGAAGTCAGCGCCGTTTTTCAGTTCACCCACCAGCTGTTTCGCCAGGGTTTCCTGCTCATCGACCTGCTGTTGGGTCGGGTTTTCTGGCAGCGGCAGCAGGATGTGGCTGACGTTCAGCTCGGTGCCCTGGCTGTTCTGAGAGCCGATCTGGGTGGCAAGCGTATCCACTTCCTGCGGCAGAATGGTGACGCGACGGCGCACTTCGTTATTACGCACTTCCGCAATCAACATCTCTTTACGGATCTGCGAACGGTAAGTGCCGTAGTTCATGCCGTCGTAAGCCAGGCGGCTACGCAGCTGATCGAGGCTCATGCGGTTCTGCGCAGCGATGTTCTGAATCGCCTGATCCAGCTGCTGGTCGCTGATCTCAACGCCCGCTTTTTCGCCCATCTGCAGAATAATGTTGTCCATGATCTGACGTTCCAGAATCTGGTGGCGCAACGTTTTGTCATCTGGCAACTGCTGACCTGCCTGCTGGGCCTGAGATTTGACGGTGCTCATCATCCCGTCAACGTCGCTCTCAAGCACCACGCCGTTATTGACCACGGCTGCAACTTTATCAACCACTTGTGGTGCTGCGAACGCGGTGTTGGCACTGATCGCCACACCAAGAATCAGCATTCTCCAGTTCTTCATACTTTATCCATTGTTGGTTCCGCACTGCGGGATTGCCTGTCAAACATCACAACATCAGAAAGCGCGCTGGTAAGGAATGATGCCCTGACGCAGCATTTGGTTGGTGCCTAAGCCATAGTTGGAACTCAGACCACGCAACTCAATGTTGAATGAGATTTGGTTGTCATACTTACTGTCGTCATTTTCCCAACCGTTAATTTTGCGCTCGTAGCCCAGGCGAATGGCGTAACAGCATGAGCTGTATTGCAGGCCAACCAGTTGCGATGCTGGACGCGTGTTGCGGGTATCGTAGTAGTAAGCGCCTACGACAGACCATGCATCCGCAATCGGCCAGCTGGCCGTGGTGCCGACCTGAGAAATCCCGTTTTTGTAGATCGGGTTATTCACCAGCGTACTGTCATTCAGTGCGGTCGCCACGTATTCCGGGCTGCTGTAGCGGTAGCTCAGCTGCACCATACGATCGGCATCACGACGGTATTCCAGCACCGCATTTCCCTGGGAGACGTTATCGAGTTTGGTATCATACTGAATCCCACCCCGAACGCCCCAACGATCGCTTACTTTCCAGTATGTATCGCCAGCCCAGATCAGGCTGCCGGTATCATCTTCTTCACTGGTCTGATTAACGCCAGTGCGTGAAGGGGTAAACGAGTAGATTTGACCCACGGAAACGTTAAAACGTTCAACCAGATCGTTATCATAAATACGTGAGGTGACGCCGGTCGCCACTTCGTTGGCCGACGCGATGCGATCCAGGCCGCTATAGGTACGGTCGCGGAACAGACCGGTATAGTCGGTTTGCAGCTGGGTCGAGTCGTAAGGATAGATATTGCTCTGGTCGCGATACGGGATATAGAGATACTGCACCCGCGGTTCCAGCGTCTGGGTATAGCCTGCCGCCGAGCTCATGTCGCGGTCAAACACCATCCGGCCATCTACTTTAAACTGCGGCAGGGTACGGTTGACGGACTCATCGAGCGTGCCGCTCTTACCATTTACGTTGGCGTAATTGTTGTTGTAGAAATCGACATCCGTTTGCTGATAGTGGGTCGCCAGCAGCTTCGCTTCGGTATCCAGACTGGCCCAGCCGTTAGAGAGCGGCAGGTTCAGGGTTGGTTCAATGTGTAAACGGGTCGCTTCAGGATAGCGATCGCTGACGTTAGTGAACTTAACCGCCTGGGCGTAGATACGGCCATCAAACGGACCGATATCGTTCTGATAGAAATTGAGGTCCAGCTGCGGCATCGCACGGTAGACATTGCTGCTGCTGGTGTCGCCAAAGACCTGGAAGTCTTTGGTCGAGAGCGTGGCATCCCAGTTGGTGTCAGCGTAGCCGATACTGAATTTCTGCGTAGCGTAGTTGTCGGTCGAGCTGTAGTACTTCGAGTCGAGATCGTTGAAGTAGTACTGGTCGCTGACCTTGGTGTAGTCGGCGCTGAAACGCCAGTTCTTGTCGTAGACACCGGCGTGACGCCAGTAGAATAACCAGCGGTCAGAACTGTCGTCCTCGGCGATGCCGCGCACCGCTTTGTCGTTATCGTACTGTTTGTCCGAGCCCAGATAGTCGAACTCCACCAGACCTGCACCAGCCACAGTCAGATAACGAAATTCGTTTTCAAACTGCATGCCGCGCTTACTCATGTAGTGCGGCGTGATGGTGGCATCGGCCTGCGGCGCGATGTTCCAGTAATAGGGCAGCACAAATTCAAAGCCGTTGTTGCTGCCATATTTTGCATTTGGGATCAGGAAACCGGAGCGGCGGCGATCGCCGATCGGTAACTGCAGATAGGGACTGTAGAACACCGGTACCGAGCCGAGCTTAAAGCGGGCGTTCCAGATCTCCGCCACTTCCTCTTCACGGTCCTGAATGACTTCCGAGCCCACCACGCTCCAGCTGTTGGAACCTGGCAGACAGGAGGTGAAGCTGCCGTTTTCCAGAATGGTATAGCGGTTATTGCCGCGCAGCTTCATCTGGTCAGCGGTGCCGCGCCCCTGACGATCCACCATCTGGTAGTCGCCATTCCAGACGTTGGTGTCTTTGCTGTTGAGGTTTGACCAGGCTTTCGGACCTTTCAGGATGACCTGATTGTCGTCGTAGTGCACATTACCGAGGGCATCGACGGTACGAACCGGCGTGGTCTGGCCCTCCTGCTGACGCTGATGAAGTTGTACTTCATCCGCCTGCATCCGGCTGTTGCCCTGTTCAATATTCACATTGCCGGTGAAGACCGCATCATTGGGGTAATTCCCCTTTGCGGCGTCGGAGTGAATGGTCACCGGCAGCTGGTTAGTGTCGCCACTTACCAGCGGGCGGTTATAACTCGGCACGCCTAACATACACTGCGACATCAAATCGTCGGCAAAGGCTTGCTGGCTAATGGCTGAGCCGATCAGAGTGGCCAGCAGGGTAGGTATATGTTTTTTCATACGCGGTATCGAGAATTCCATGAAAACTGGCATCATGCCGACAATCGGGTCAGAGACTAACTTACTGCCCGGCGTTGTGCCAGCGTTAATCCTTTTCTGTCCGCGTTGCCGTTAGGCGCTGAGATAAATGACAGGTATGATAATGCAATTTTCAGCCGCAAGCATGGCGAATTGAGGAGTTTATGCGCTACTGGGGAAAAGTTGTGGGTCTGGCGGTGGGATTACTTTCCGGTGCAGGCTTTTGGGGTATTGTGATCGGTTTGATCATTGGCCATATGATTGACAAAGTTCGCGGCGCACAAGGCAAGGCTTACTTCTCGAATAATCAAACCCGACAGACGCTGTTTTTCAGCACCACCTTTCAGGTGATGGGCCATCTGACCAAGTCAAAAGGGCGCGTCACCGAAGCGGATATCCAGATTGCTTCGCTATTAATGGAGCGGATGCAACTGCACGGCGAATCGCGTACGGCGGCACAGCGCGCGTTCCGCGAAGGCAAGCAGGCCGATTATCCATTACGCAGCAAGCTGCGCGAACTGCGCAGCGCCTGTTTCGGACGCTTTGATCTGATTCGGATGTTCCTTGAGATTCAGATTCAGGCCGCCTTCGCGGACGGTTCACTGCATCCTAATGAGCGTCAGGTGCTCTACGTGATTGCGGAAGAGCTGGGAATATCGCGCGGTCAGTTCGATCAGTTCCTGCGGATGATGGAAGGCGGTCAGCAATTCGGCGGCGGTCAGCGTTCATCCGGTGGCTTCCAGCAGGCGCAACGCGGACCGACGCTGGAAGATGCCTGTAGCGTGCTGGGCGTAAAGAGCAGCGATGATGCCACCACCATCAAACGCGCCTACCGCAAGCTGATGACGGAGCACCATCCCGATAAGCTGGTGGCCAAAGGGCTGCCGCCAGAGATGATGGAGATGGCGAAGCAGAAAGCGCAGGAAATTCAGGCGGCTTACGACCTGATCCGCAAAGAGAAAGGGTTTAAATAATCGCGCTGTTGCCGTGACGTCTTTCCCGACGTCACGGGCTGCCCGGCCGGTGATTAAAAGTCGGCGGGCTGTCGGAAGGTCATGAGGTTACCGAAAGCGGGATGGGTAATGGTCAGGGACTCCGCATGCAGCAACAGACGGGGTGCCATCGCTTTGGCCTCCGGATGCGCATAAAAGTTATCGCCCAGAATCGGATGTCCCAGCGCCAGCAAGTGTACCCGCAGCTGATGTGACCGGCCGGTAATGGGTTTCAGCGACACGCGTGCGCTGTTATCGGCGCGATACTCCAGCACCTGATATTCAGTCTGTGCGGCTTTGCCGGTCTCAAAGCAGACTTTCTGCTTCGGTCGGTTGGGCCAGTCGCAAATCAGCGGCAGATCAATCAGCCCCTTCTCCTCTGCCGGATGGCCCCAGACGCAGGCGACATAGCGCTTAGCCGGCTCACGCTCCCGAAACTGCCGTTTCAGCTCGCGCTCTGCCGCTTTGGTCAGCGCCACCACAATCACGCCGCTGGTGGCCATATCCAGCCGGTGTACCGACTCTGCCTGCGGGTAATCACGCTGGATCCGCGTCATCACGCTATCTTTATGTTCGTCCAGCCGGCCCGGCACTGAGAGCAGGCCGCTGGGCTTGTTCACCACCATGATGTGCGCATCCTGATAGAGGATGTGCAGCCAGGGTTCACGCGGTGGATTGTAGGGTTCCATGCATCTTTCCAAAAATAAGGGGCCATGCGGCCCCTGAGCTTACTGGTGAGTCACCACAATCAGGCGCAGCGCGTCGAGACGCCAGTTAGCCTCATCGAGGCTTTCCAGCACCTGCTGACGGTTACTTTCCAGCGCCTCGATTTCATCTTCACGAATGTTCGGGTTGACCGCTTTCAGCGCTTCCAGGCGGGAGAGTTCCGCACCCAGCTTCTCGTTCGCTTCTGCGCGGGCAGCATCAATCACCGCACGTGCTTCGCTGACCACCTTCTCTTCGCCCTGGGTCAGAATGGCGTGGACATCCTGCTGTACCGCGTTGACCAGCTTACTGCCGGTATGGCGGTTAACGGCATTCAGCTGACGGTTGAAACTTTCAAACTCCACCTTGCCCGCCAGGTTGGTACCGTTACGATCCAGCAGCAGACGGATTGGCGTCGGCGGCAGGAAGCGGGTCAGCTGCAGATGCTTCGGTGCCTGCGCTTCGACCACGTAGATCAGCTCGACCAGCAGCGTACCGACCGGCAGCGCCTTGTTTTTCAGCAGCGAGATGGCGCTGCTGCCGGTATCACCCGACAGGATCAGATCCAGACCATTGCGGATCAGCGGATGTTCCCAGGTAATGAACTGGGTATCTTCGCGTGACAGCGCCTGTTCGCGGTTAAAGGTGATGGTACAGCCATCTTCCGGCAGGCCAGGGAAGTCGGGCACCAGCATATGATCGGATGGCGTCAGCACGATCAGGTTATCGCTGCGATCTTCCTGATTGATACCAACGATATCAAACAGGTTAAGCGCGAAGTTCACCAGGCCGGTATCATCGTCCTGATCAGCGATCGCATTCGCCAGCGCCTGAGCCGCGTCGCCGCCGTTGGAGTTCAGCTCCAGCAGGCGATCGCGTCCCTGTTCCAGCTGCAGTTTCAGCGCATCATGCTGCTTACGGCAGTCAGTGATAAAGGCATCGAAGCCGTCACTGTTTTCCGGTGCCGCCAGATAGTCGATCAGCTGCGAATGCACGCTGTCATAAATGGTGCGGCCGGTCGGGCAGGTATGTTCAAACGCATCCAGCCCTTCGTGATACCAGCGCAGTAACACCGCCTGTGCGGTCTTCTCCAGCCACGGCACCAGGATCTGGATATCGTGCGCCTGACCAATACGATCGAGACGACCGATACGCTGCTCAAGCAGATCCGGGTTAAACGGCAGATCGAACATTACCAGACGGCTGGCGAACTGGAAGTTACGGCCTTCTGAACCGATTTCTGAGCAGAGCAGCACCTGCGCGCCGTTCTCTTCCGAAGCAAACCACGCCGCAGCACGGTCACGTTCGATGATCGACAGACCCTCATGGAACACCGCCGCCCGGATACCTTCGCGCTCACGCAATACCTGCTCCAGTTGCAGCGCCGTGGCGGCCTTGGCGCAGATCACCAGCACTTTCTCTTTACGGTTGCTGGTGAGGTAACCCATCAGCCACTCCACGCGCGGATCGAAGTTCCACCAGGTGCCGCTGTCGCCTTCAAATTCCTGATAAATCTGTTCCGGATAGAGCAGGTCACGCGCGCGTTCTTCTGCGCTTTTACGGGCGCCCATAATGCCGGAGACTTTAATCGCGGTCTGATACTGCGCTGGCAGCGGCAGACGAATCTGGTGCAGTTCGCGTTTCGGGAACCCTTTGACGCCGTTACGGGTGTTACGGAACAGCACGCGGCTGGTGCCGTGGCGATCCATCAGCATCGAGATCAGCTCCTGGCGCGCCTCCTGTTTGCCGTCACGATCGCTGTTGGCGACCTGCAGCAGCGGCTCAATATCCTGCTCGCCGACCAGATCGTTGATCCGGTTCATCTCCTGCTGCGAGACCGGCTGATCCGCCAGCAGCGCGGTCACCGCATCGGCAATCGGCCGGAAATGCTGCTGCTCTTCAACGAAAGCGGCAAAGTCGTGAAAGCGATTGGGGTCAAGCAGACGCAGACGGGCAAAGTGGCTCTCCATGCCCAGCTGTTCCGGCGTGGCGGTTAACAGCAGGACGCCAGCGGTTTTTTCCGCCAGCTGCTCAATCACCTGATATTCGCGGCTCGGTGCGCCTTCCGACCACGCCAGATGGTGCGCTTCATCGACCACCAGCAGATCCCATTCGGCATCGGCCAGCAGTTCAAGACGCTGCTTGTTGCGGCGCACAAAGTCGAGCGAACAGATAATTAACTGTTCGGTTTCAAACGGATTATCGCTGTCGTGCTGGGCTTCGGTATAGCGATCGTCATCAAACAGTGCAAAGCGCAGGTTGAAACGGCGCAGCATCTCAACCAGCCACTGATGCTGCAGCGTTTCCGGCACCACGATTAATACCCGGTCGGCACGTCCGGCCAGCAGCTGCTGCTGGATGATCATCCCGGCTTCAATGGTTTTACCCAGTCCGACTTCATCCGCCAGCAGCACGCGTGGCGCGTGGCGACGGCCCACATCGTGGGCGATATGCAGCTGATGCGGAATCAGGTTGGTGCGCATGCCACGCAAACCGCTGATCGGCAGACGATATTGCTCACTCTGATATTTGCGGGCGCGGAAGCGCAGGGCGAAGCGGTCCATCCGGTCGAGCTGGCCGGCGAACAGACGATCCTGCGGCTTGCTGAAGACCAGCTTACTGTCGAGCATCACTTCGCGCAGCATCACGTCGCTTTCGTCGGTATCAAGACGGGTGCCGATATAGGTCATCAGGTCATTTTCGTTGCGTACTTCATCGACTCGCATCTGCCAGCCTTCATGGCTGGTGATGGTGTCACCCGGATTGAAGATGACGCGGGTAACAGGCGAATCGTTGCGGGCGTAGAGGCGGTTTTCCCCGGTGGCCGGGAACAGCAGGGTGATCATGCGGGTATCAACCGCCACCACCGTGCCCAGTCCCAGTTCACTTTCCGTATCACTAATCCAGCGCTGACCTAATGTAAAAACCATATATTTTTAGCTCGAATTTTAACGTTTTTAGAGGTGTTCCCGGATACTCAGGCAATAGGATTTCATCCAAACGAACAGGTCTGGAGAGTCTCTCTTAGCGCGGTGAGTATCAGGAAGGGCGCTATGGTACTGGATGGCAGGGCATTCGTCACCTGTCAAAAAAGACCCAACTGCCCGGTAATCAGTGTAGCAAAGTCCCCTCCGACGAAAGGTAAAATCCCGTCGGCGACCGGTTGTAACTGCTTACTGACGTAGTGATCGTAATCCAGTGGCGTGGTACGCGCCTCCAGTGGCTCCGGGCCGGCCGTCGCCATCACGTAACGAATCCGGCCGCCATTCTGGTACTGCAACGGCCGGTTTAATTTGCGATTCTGCTCATCCGCCAGCCGGGCGGCGCGGACGTGCGGCGGCACATTTTTTTCATACTCTTTCAGCGGACGGCGCAGACGTTTTTTATAAATCAGCTGATCGTCGAGTTCACCGGCCAGCAACTGCGCCACGGTAGCACGGATATAGTCCTGCCACGGCTCACGATGGAAAATCCGGCTGTAGAGCTGCTGCTGAAACTGCTGTGCCAGCGGCGTCCAGTCGGTGCGTACCGACTCCAGCCCTTTAAACACCATGCGTTCGCCCGCCGCTTCACGGATCAGGCCGGCATAGCGTTTTTTACTGCCCTGTTCAGCGCCACGAATGGTGGGCATCAGAAAACGGCAGAAGTGATTTTCATACTCCAGCTCCAGCGCGCTGGTCAGGCCCTGGGTCTGCTGCAGATGGTCACGCCACCAGGCGTTCACTTTTTGTGTCAGCTGCTGACCAATCGCGGCCGCATCCAGTTCATTGTGGGCCGATTTCAGCCAGACAAAGGTCGAATCGGTATCGCCATAAATCACATCGTAGCCTTCCGCCTCAATCAGCGTGCGGGTCTGCTGCATAATGGCGTGACCACGCATCGTAATCGAGGAGGCGAGGCGCGGATCGAAAAAGCGACAGGCGCTGGTGCCGAGCACGCCATAAAAGGCGTTCATGATAATCTTCAGCGCCTGCGACAGCGGCTGGTTGCCCTGCTTTTTGGCGGCTTCGCGGCCCAGCCAGATCTGTTCGACGATAGCGGGCAGGCAGTGGGTATGACGTGAAAAGCGCGCCTCGCGAAAGCCTTCCACCGAATCAGCATCATCAGGGTGCGCCAGCCCTTCCACCAGTCCAACCGGATCGATCAGGAAGGTACGAATAATCGACGGATAGAGGCTTTTGTAATCCAGCACCAGCACCGAGTCGTAGAGGCCTGGCCGCGAATCCATTACGTAGCCGCCAGGGCTGGCTTCCGGCGCCACATCGCCGAGGTTCGGCGCGACAAAGCCGACCCGATGCATACGCGGAATATAAAGATGACCGAACGCGGCGACCGAACCACCGTGGCGATCCACCGCCAGGCCGTTCACCGCTGCCCGTTCCAGCAAAAACGGCATGATCGCCGTTTTGTGGAAAATGCGCGTCACCAGTTCACAATCTTTCAGGTTATAGCGCGCCAGCGCTGGTTTATCGTTGGCGAAGCGCCAGTTGATCTCCTCCATGCGCTGCCACGGGTTATCGATCGCCTTGCCTTCGCCCAGTAACTGCTGCGACACCGATTCCAGGCTGAATGACGGGAAATCCCAGAAAGCGGATTTCAGCGCGTCGATTCCGTCAATGATCAGCCGGCCGCTGGCCTGGGCGAAAAACACGCCGGGCTTGAAGCCGTGCTCACGCCACTCCAGCGCGCTGTTCTGACGACCCAGCCGCAGCGGAATCGCGTAGCGATCGGCGTGTTTTTGCAATACCCGCAGGTCAAACTGCACCACGTTCCAGCCGATAATCACGTCGGGATCGTGCTCAGCGAACCACTGGTTGAGTGCTTCAATCAGTTGCGGTCGGGTATCAAGGTAGATCAGTTCAAAATCGAGTGCGCTGGCATCGCCGTTTGCCGGACCGAGCATGTAGACCTGGCGCTGGCCGCAACCCTCCAACCCGATACAATAAAGCTCACCGTGCTGGGTGGTTTCAATATCCAGTGAGACCCATTTGAGCGGGGGCCGATAGTCGGGATGCGGCTTCAGTCGGGCGTTCACCACGCTGTCGCCCCGGGCTTCGCCATCAAACCAGACCGGTGCGGTAATAAAACGCTCCATCAGATAGCGTTCCGGCGGGCGGATATCCGCTTCATAGACCGGAATCCCCTGTTCGCGCAGCCGCTTTTCGATCTGCTGCAGCTGGCGATTCTGTCGGCAATAGAGCCCGAACACCGGGCGCTGGCGAAAATCTTTTAGTTCGAGCGGCTGGATGCGCAGCTGACGCTCATCCTTCAGCAGCTCGCTGACCTGAGACTGAAACTCACGCGGAATAAACGCTACTGACTCCTGAACCGGCAGCACCACGCGCTGCGCACCCTGATCGGTAGCGAGCCAGAGGATAATTTCGCTGCCTTGCGGCGTATCGCGCCAGTGGCGGGTAAGCAGAAAACCTGCGCGGGGCCTATTCACATCGTCTCCAGACTCAGGATTTTTGATCGGTGAGAAAACCCGCTCAGTATAACATGGATATTTATACAGTTCCGCCGCTGGGTTTTGTCAACATTGTCCTACAATTCTTGCCTTGACGCTGTGTAGCTGGCTCTGGACAATCCAGCCTTCTGCTTTTTCTAAGGAAGTTTATGGAAGCCTGGGTTCAACACCTGTTTACGCAGTCGCTGGAGTGGGCGCTGTTTGCGGTGGCGCTGGTCACCTTTCTGGAATCGCTGGCGCTGGTCGGGCTGTTGCTGCCGGGTACCGTGCTGATGGCGAGTCTGGGCGCGCTGGTGGGGAGCGGACAGATTGGTCTTTATCCGGCCTGGGCGGCGGGTTTTGTCGGTTGCCTGATTGGCGACTGGGTTTCCTACGGGATCGGCTGGAAATTTCAGGGGCCGCTGCATCGCTGGAAGTATCTGCAAAAGTACAAAGGTCTGCTGGATAAAACCGAACACGCGCTGCATCAGCACAGTATGTTTACCATTCTGGTCGGGCGCTTTGTCGGGCCGACGCGTCCGCTGATCCCGCTGGCCGCGGGGATGCTGGAGCTGCCGGTACGTAAATTCCTGCCGCCTAATCTGATTGGCTGCCTGCTGTGGCCACCGCTCTATCTGCTGCCCGGCATCCTGGCGGGCGTGGCGGTGGATGTTCCCGAGGCGGCGCAGGGCGGCAACTTTAAGTGGCTGCTGCTGGCGGCCGCGATTGTGGTGTGGCTGGGTGGCTGGCTGGGCTGGCGCTGGTGGCGCAGTGGCAGGAGTCAGGACTGGGCGACTGCGTATCTGCCGCCGGAACGGCTGCGCTGGCTGGGACCGCTGGGGCTGGCGCTCGCCATCGCCGCCTTCGTCGGCATTCAGTTCCATCCGATGATGCCGATTTTCCGCCATCTGCTGTGGCAGGTCTTCTTCGAGTAATTCAGCGGCGCGGGATGCCCAGCACCTCGGCTTCCCGCGTCTCGCCCGACAGCAACTGTCGGGTCGCGCCATCCCAGTAAACCCGACCATCGACAATCACTACGCTGCGCGGCGCGATCTGCTGCGCATCTTCCAGACTGTGCGACACCATCAGCAGCGTGATGCTGCGCGCTTCACACACCGAGCGCACCAGCTGCAGCATTTCGCTGCGCAGCGCCGGGTCGAGCGCCGAAAACGGCTCATCCAGCAGCAGCACTGGCCGGTCACGCAGCAGGCAGCGCGCCAGCGCCACGCGCTGACGTTGTCCACCCGACAGCTCGCCCGGCAGCCGCGCCAGCAGATCGCCCAGCCCCACCTGTTCGGCCAGCGCAGCCAGCTGCTGACGCTGATCGGCGTTCAGTTTCAATCCCGGATGCAATCCCAGCGCCATGTTCTGCTGCACGCTGAGGTGCGGAAACAGGTTGTTCTCCTGAAACAGCATCGAAACCGGCCGCCTGGCCGGTACGCTGTGGCTGTGGTCCTGACCATCAATCAGCAGCGTGCCCTGACGAATCGGCAGAAATCCGGCGATCAGACTGAGCAACGTGCTTTTTCCCGCCCCGCTTGGGCCGAGGATCGCCAGACGCTCGCCGCGCCCGGCGTGCAGGCTGAAGCGCATCGGCAGATGCTGATAAAGGTAGGTAAGGTTATTCAGAGTCAGCATGGCGGCCCGGTAATTTTTCCATCAGGGTGAACAGCAACAAACAGAGTAACAGCAGCAGCAGGGCGGTCACTGCGCCATCGGCACCGCGATAGGCACCGATCTGTTGATAAAGGTAGAACGGCAGCGTGCGGAAGTCGGCGTTACCAAACAGCGCCACGACACCAAAATCACCAATCGACAGCACGCAGGCAAACGCCAGCGCCTGCGCCAGCGGACGCTTCAGCGCCCGCAGTTCAATCAGTCGCAGCCGGTTCCAGCCGTGGATATCCAGTGATTCGCAGAGTCTGCCGTAGCGCCCGGCGACGTCACGCATCGGGTTTTCCAGCACTTTCAGCGCATAGGGAATGGCGATCAGCGCATTGGTGAAGATCACCAGCCCATCCGCCGAGTCCGGCAGGCCGACGGTGGCGTTAAACAGCAAAAAGAAACCGGTCGCCAGCACGATCCCGGGCATGGCCAGAATCAGCATACCGCTGGTGTCGATCAGCTGCGCCGCGACCGGATGCTGGCGCAGTCGCAACTCGCGACTGCTCCACAGCAGCATCAGCGTCAGTGTGACACAGAGCAGACCGGCACCCAGCGCAATACGCAACGAGGTCAGCGTCGCCTGCCACAGTGCTGGCTGGGCCAGCGCGCCGCGCAACCCGCCGTGCAAACCATCCACCACCACTGCCGCCAGCGGCGGCAACAGCAGCAGTAACGCCAGCACAATCAGCAGGCCATCGGTCAGCTGCGCCAGGCGCGAATCCTGCGGATCGCGCCAGCCGTGCAGCTGGCTGGTGCCGACGGGAATCGCCTTGCTGAAACGCTGGCTAAGCAGCACCAGCGTCAGACAGCAGCCGAGCTGGATCAGCGCCAGCAGGGCGGCCCGTCCGGGATCGTAGTCGTAACTGAGCGCCTGGAAGATCGCCAGTTCAATGGTGGTGGCCTGCGGCCCGCCGCCCAGCGAAAGCACGGTGGCGAAGCTGGCGAAGCAGAGCATAAAGATCAGCGCGCCGGTCGGCAGCAGCTGACGACGCAGCCACGGCCACTCCAGCAAGCGAAAGTGGTGCCAGCCGCGCAGATCAAGCTGCGCCGCCAGCTGGCGCTGTTCCGCCGGAATACTTTCCAGCGCCTGCAGCATCAGGCGCGTCGCCAGCGGCAGGTTAAAAAAGACGTGTGCCAGCAAAATGCCCTGCAACCCATAGGGCGAGAAGCGATAATCGATGCCGATCAGCTGACAAATCTGCGCCAGCCAGCCGACGCGACCATAGACCGTCAGCAAGCCGAACACCGCCACCAGCACCGGCAGCACCAGCGTCATGGCGCACAGGCGCAGCAATAACTGGCGGCCGGGAAAGCGGCGTCGATAAAGGGCGCGGGCCAGCGGCAGGGCGGGCAGCAGCGACAGCAGGGCAGAGAGCAGCGCCTGACCAAAGGAGAAGGCGATAACGTGATGCAGATACGCGTCCTGCAGCACGCTGCGCCAGTCGGTGACCGGCGCGGCATTCCACAGTGAGCCAAAGGCGAACAGCGCCACGCTGATTAACAGCAGCGTGGCGAGCGAACCAGGAATCAGCCAGCGCGGCATCAGCGGCTGACGGCGCGTTGCCACTGGCTAATCCAGCCTGAACGCTGGCTGGCAACCTCTTCCGGCGAGTATTGCAGCGCGGTGGCGGGCACCTTCAGTGTCGAAAATCCGGCCGGCAGGGTGGTGTTGATCACCGGATACATCCAGTTGCCGGTCGGGATGGTGTTCTGGAACGCAGGCGACACCATAAATTGCATGAACTGCTGCGCCAGTTTCGGCTGTTTGCTGCTGGCTAACTGTGCGGCGACCTCAACCTGCAGATAGTGACCTTCGGCAAACGGCGCGGCGGCGTAGTTCTCTTTTTTCTCTTCGATGAGGTGGTAGGCCGGCGAGGTGGTATAGCTCAGCACCAGATCGCCTTCCCCTTTTAGAAACAGGCCGTAGGCTTCACTCCAGCCCTTGGTGACGGTCACGGTTTTCTGCGCCAGCTTTTGCCACGCCTGCGGTGCCTGATCGCCATAGACTTTTTGCATCCACAGCAGCAGACCTAATCCCGGCGTACTGGTGCGCGGATCTTCGTAGATCACCCGCCATTTTTCCGGGCTCTCTACCAGCTCTTTCAGGCTTTTCGGCGGATTTTTCAGGCGGGTTTTGTCATAGACGAAGGCGAAATAGCCGTAGTCAAACGGGATAAAGGTGCTGTCGTGCCAGCCGCCCGGTAGCGTTAGTTGCGCGGTATCGACCTGACTGGCGGCGAACAGGCCGGTTTTTTGCGCCGCCTGCAGCAGGTTGTTATCCAGTCCCAGTACCACATCGGCTTTGCTGTTTTTGCCTTCCATCCGCACGCGATTCAGCAGCGATACGCCATCTTCCAGCGTGACAAATTTCAGTTCGCAGTCGCACTGCGCTTCAAAGGCTTTTTTAATCGCCGGGCCTGGGCCCCAGTCAGCGGAGAAGGAGTCGTAGGTGTAGACCGTGAGCACCGGTTTAGCCGCCAGGACCGGCGTGGAGAGTAACAGCAGCAGTGGCAGAACTTTGTTTAACACTTTGCGCTCCTTCGGGAGAATAGGGGATGAGTCGCAAAGGATCTGAGCAGCAGGTCTCTCAAATCCCTACGTCGGTATTAACCGAATCAGGTTCGACGGGTCTTTCTCAGCCGCACGCGGCACCCCGTTGAGAACGTCACATTCTAGTCATTTCAGCCGTAGCGCGAAAGCGTTACAGCGCGGGCGGCGCAAACCAGGCCGATTTAAAATCGAACCAGCCCAGCGTATTCATCCGTACGCCGCGCATACTGCGCTGACCTTCCAGCAGCAGCCAGTGATGAAACAGTGGATGCAGCCCGGCGTCTTCCACTAACCGCTTACTCCATTCCGCCAGCGGCAGCGCCTTTTCGCGCCAGCGGGCGGCATCAGCCTGCCAGTCAATCGGCAGGCAGTGATGCAGCAGCGGGATCTCATACAGCTGCGCAAACAGTGAATAATTCAGCGGCAGGGTAAAGTTCACGCTGCCGAGCCAGATGTCACTTTCCGCTTCACCCTGATACCAGCTTTCGTAGCTGATCTCGCGGGTCTCCAGCGTGACGCCGTGCTGCGCCAGCAGCGGACGCAATGCATTGGCGATCCCTTCGTGCTCGACGTGCTGGCTATACCAGGTCAGCGTCAGATGGGTCAGGCCGGGCGGCTTTTCTACCGGCGTCAGATCGCGCCGGTGATGCCAGCGCGGCAGCAGGCCATAGGCTGGAAACCAGTAGCGCTGATAACCCACGCCAGCATGATTGAGCAGGGCGATAGGGTTAAACAGATAGCTGACCCAGCGCCGTATCGCCTCGTCGCGGCCCTTCTCTGAGCGCTGATCGAACAGCAAATAGTAGCAACCCTCTTCGAGGCGGCTCTCTTCCTGCACCTCATCTGCGCCGTCGCCCTGCAGACGTACGCCCGCATAGACCAGTTCGTCGCTGATATCCGGCAAGACCCAGATAGAGACGTCATCAATCAGGGCGCGAAAGCCGAAGTAATCATCAAAGGCTTCAATCTTCAGCTGGCTTTCCTGATTGCGGATCACGCTGTACGGGCCGGTGCCAATCGGCTGGCGGGCAAAGTCGCGCAGCGTCGGCCACTCGCGCGGCAGGATCATGGCGCTGACGCTGGCCAGCAACCAGGGTAACCAGTCGTCGGGCTGGTTTAAGGTGATATCCAGCGTCCAGGGCGCGGGCGAGTCGATCTGCTGAATGTGGGAAAACAGCGGCTGCTGGCGCTGACGTTCCAGCGAATCGATCACGTCGGCCATCTCCAGCTCGCGACCATGATGAAAGCGAATCGCCGGACGCAGAAAGAAGCGCCAGTGTAGCGGGGAGGTTTGCTGCCAGTGGTGGGCGATATCAGCCTCGATTTCCCCGTTTTCCTCATTTATGCGCGTCAGGCCGTTGAAAATCTGGCGGGCAATATGGGTTTCGGAGCGGCGCAGGGCGGAGCCGGGTTGAAGATTAAGCAGCGGACGGTAGTAAAGCACCCGCAGAATGTGTTTGCCCTGGCGGAAGCTGCGGCCAAGGTGGGCGCCAATCATCTGCCTGACCTGATTTTTATCGCCGACCAGCTGCACCAGCTGATCGATGCGATCCTGCTCCAGCAGATCCTCCGCCCGCTGCTGCTGTAGCGCCAGGCCGGTGTAGCAAAAAGTGAGCTGCGAGCGCTTACCGCGTCCGGCCTCAGCCTGCCAGATCAACCAGCCGGCAGCCTGCATCCGGTTGAGTAAATTACGCATATGACGACGCGAGCAGTGCAGCAGGTCAGCCAGTTCACTGAGGGTGATCTCCTGCGTCTGACCCTGACAGCTTTGCCACAGGCGAATAAACTGCTGCTTCAGACGAGATGAGGACATAAAAGAGGAACTCCTGCTGAAAAGCGCTCTGTTTTTCTTGCCCTATTTTAAGGGCAAACTTTCCCTTATGGGAAGAGCGGGAGGCATTCAGCAATGAATGGCGTTCGACCCTCATGCCGCTGTTCAGCGGGATGCTTTTCTGAGTAGGGTGCATTTACACCGCCAGCAGATGATCTCTGCTGGCTTTTTTCATGCTGCACGGTATCGTCTACCCTTCTTCTCTTCCCCTGTTCATCCTGTAAGGGATTTCGGTATGAAATCGCTGTTAACGCGGCAGCGCCGCATCAATCCGGTCTATCTCGCTTTTATGGTCGCCTCGTTCATGCTGGGCGTGGCCGGTGCGCTGCAGGCACCGACGCTCAGCCTGTTTTTAACCCGCGAGGTGCAGGCTCGCCCATTCTGGGTCGGGCTGTTTTTCACCATCAACGCGGTGGCCGGTATCGTGGTGAGTATGCTGGTGGCGAAGCGATCGGACAGCGTCGGCGATCGCCGTAACATCATTCTGTTCTGCTGCCTGATGGCGCTGGTCAATGCGCTGCTGTTTGCTTTTACCCGCCATTATCTGACGCTGATTACCCTTGGGGTGCTACTGTCGGCGCTGGCCAGCGTGTCGATGCCGCAACTGTTCGCGCTGGCGCGTGAATATGCCGATCAGTCGGCGCGGGAAGCGGTGATGTTCAGTTCAGTGATGCGTGCGCAGCTGTCGCTGGCGTGGGTAATCGGACCGCCGCTGTCATTCGCGCTGGCGCTGAACTACGGCTTCGTAACGCTGTTTATGGTGGCGGCAGCACTGTTTCTGATCTGCATTCTGCTGGTGTGGTTTACTCTGCCGTCGGTACCGCGTGCCACACCACTGCTGCAAAGCGGCGGCCTGCCGCTGAGCGGCTGGCGCGACCGGGATGTGCGTTTACTGTTCATCGCCTCGGTGACCATGTGGACCTGCAATACCATGTATATCATCGATATGCCGCTCTACATCAGTACCACGCTGGGATTGCCGGAAAAGCTGGCCGGCCTGCTGATGGGCACCGCCGCCGGGCTGGAGATCCCGGTGATGCTGCTGGCCGGACATTACGCCCGTAAAGTGGGCAAACGGCGGCTGATGTTGCTGGCCGTGGCGGCCGGTGTGCTGTTCTACCTCGGGCTGGTGCTGTTTAATTCGCGTACCTCTTTGATGGTGCTGCAGCTGTTTAATGCGGTCTTTGTCGGGATTATCGCCGGGATCGGCATGTTGTGGTTTCAGGATTTAATGCCGGGGCGGCCAGGTGCGGCGACAACGATGTTCACTAACTCCATTTCAACCGGCATGATTCTGGCGGGAGTGATTCAGGGAACCCTGAGTGAGCGGCTGGGACATGAGGCGGTTTACTGGCTGGCGTTTGGGCTGGCGATAGTGGCTTTGGTGATGTCGGCGCGGGTGCGCGACGTATAAAGAAGCAGGGCGACGTCAGCGTCGCCCTGTCATGATGATCAGCGCAGGTAGGCTGGTTGATTCTGCTCATACTGCGAGATTGACGCTTCATGCTGCAGCGTCAGGCCGATGCTGTCGAGGCCGTTGATCATGCAGTGACGGCGGAAGCTGTCGAGCTCAAACGGATAGACTTTATCTCCCGCAGTGACCGTCTGGGCTTCCAGATCGACCGTAAAGCGAATGCCGGGCTGGGCCGCCACCAGTTTAAACATCTCATCCACTTCCTGTTCGCTTAATTTCACCGGCAGCAGCTGGTTATTGAAGCTGTTGCCGTAAAAAATGTCAGCGAAGCTCGGCGCAATCACCACGTGAAAACCGAAATCGGTCAGCGCCCACGGCGCATGCTCACGAGAAGAGCCGCAGCCGAAGTTTTCGCGCGCCAGCAGAATGCTGGTGCCTTTGAACTCCGGCTTGTTGAGTACAAAACCGGGTGTCGGCACCGTACCGGCATCATCTTCAAAGCGCCAGTCGTGGAACAGATGCTGGCCGAAACCGGTACGGGTCACTTTCTGTAAAAACTGCTTAGGAATGATGGCGTCAGTATCAACGTTAGCCGCATCCAGTGGCGCAACAATGCCGGTGTGTTGGGTAAATTTATTCGCCATGACTCAGGCTCCTGTCAGTTGACGGATGTCAGCAAAATGGCCGGTGACGGCAGCTGCCGCAGCCATTGCCGGGCTGACCAGATGCGTCCGGCCACCGCGGCCCTGACGACCTTCAAAATTGCGGTTGCTGGTTGAGGCGCAGCGCTCGCCCGGATTCAGGCGGTCGTTGTTCATCGCCAGACACATTGAGCAACCTGGCAGACGCCATTCAAAACCCGCTTCCAGGAAGATTTTATCCAGACCTTCCGCTTCGGCCTGGGCTTTGACCGGGCCGGAACCCGGCACCACCATGGCGATCACGCCTGGCGCAACTTTACGACCTTTGGCGATGGCGGCCGCGGCACGCAGATCTTCAATGCGTGAGTTGGTGCAGGAGCCGATAAAGACTTTATCAATCGCCACATCGGTCAGCTTAATGCCCGGCTGCAGATTCATGTAGGCCAGCGCTTTCTCCGCTGAAGCACGCTCGACCGGATCGGCGAACGAGGCGGGATTCGGGATCACCTGATCGACGGCAATCACCTGACCCGGATTGGTACCCCAGGTAACCTGAGGAGCGATCTCTTCTGCGTGCAGAGTGACGACTGCATCAAATTTCGCGCCTTCATCGGACTTCAGCGTGCGCCAGTACGCGACAGCCTGTTCCCATTTCTCATCTTTCGGCGAGAACTGACGGCCCTTCAGGTAGTTGAAGGTAGTGTCATCCGGCGCAACCAGACCCGCTTTGGCACCCATCTCAATCGCCATATTACACAGGGTCATGCGGCCTTCCATACTCAGCGCTTCAATCGCCGGACCGCAGAACTCCACCACATGACCGGTGCCGCCCGCGCTGCCGGTTTTACCGATGATGGCCAGCACGATATCTTTGGCGGTAATGCCGGTTGCGGCTTCGCCCAGCACTTCAATTTTCATGGTTTTCGCCCGACCTTGTTTCAGCGTCTGGGTCGCGAACACATGTTCCACTTCTGAGGTGCCGATACCAAAGGCCAGCGAGCCAAAGGCGCCGTGCGTGGCGGTGTGTGAGTCGCCGCAGACGATGGTCATGCCCGGCAGCGTCATACCCTGCTCAGGACCGATAACGTGGACGATGCCCTGGAACGGGTGGTTCAGGTCATAGAGCTGGACGCCAAACTCGGCGCAGTTTTTCATCAGCTCCTGCATCTGAATACGGGCCATCTCACCTGAGGCGTTAATGTCTTTGGTCTGGGTAGAGACGTTGTGATCCATGGTGGCGAAGGTCTTTTCGGGCTGACGGACTTTACGCCCGTGCGCGCGCAGACCGTCGAACGCCTGAGGTGACGTCACTTCATGGATCAGGTGGCGATCGATGTAGAGTAACGGCGTTTCGTTCGGCGCTTCGTGGACGACATGTGCATCAAATAACTTCTGGTATAACGTTTTCATTATTTTATTTTTCCTCGGCGATAAAGCGGGCGATGATGCTGCCCATCTCATCTGTGCTGATCGCTGGGCCGTCACCGGCTAAATCTTTGGTGCGGTAGCCCTCTTCCAGCGCCCGGCTGATGGCGCGCTCAATGCTGTCGGCGGCGTCATCGGCATTCAGGCTGTAACGTAACAGCAGCGCCAGTGACAGGATCTGCGCCACCGGGTTAGCGATGTTCTGACCGGCGATATCAGGCGCAGAGCCGCCCGCCGGTTCAAACAGACCAAAACCTTCTTCGTTCAGGCTGGCGGAAGGCAGCATGCCCATTGAGCCGGTGATCATGGCGCACTCATCAGAGAGAATGTCACCGAACAGGTTAGAGCAGAGCAGTACATCAAACTGCGACGGGTCTTTGATCAACTGCATGGTGGCATTGTCGATGTACATGTGGCTCAGCTCGACATCCGGATACTCTTTAGCGATCTCATTGACGATCTCACGCCACATCACTGAGGTCTGCAGCACGTTGGCTTTGTCGATGGAGGTCACTTTATGACGACGCTTGCGCGCTGACTCAAAGGCGATGCGGGCGATGCGTTCAATTTCGAAACGGTGGTAAACCTCGGTATCAAAGGCCCGCTCGTGCGGACCGCTGCCTTCACGGCCTTTCGGCTGGCCGAAGTAGATGCCGCCGGTCAGTTCGCGCACGCACAGAATGTCGAAACCTTTAGCTGCGATGTCGCTGCGCAGCGGACAAAAGGCTTCCAGCCCGCTGTAGAGCGCTGCCGGACGCAGGTTACTGAACAGACGGAAATGTTTACGCAACGGCAGCAGCGCACCACGCTCAGGCTGCGAGGCGGGCGGCAGGTGTTCCCACTTAGGTCCGCCAACCGAACCGAACAGAATGGCGTCCGCCTGCTCACAGCCAGCAACGGTGGCTGGCGGTAACGGTTCGCCATGCTGGTCGATGGCGATGCCGCCGACGGCGTATTCGCTGGTGGTGATGCGCATGTCGAAGCGCTGACGAATCGCGTCTAACACTTTCATTGCCTGCGCCATCACTTCAGGGCCGATACCGTCACCCGGTAACACTGCGATATGGGAAGAACTGGACATAGTTATACCGTTTCCTTCTGATCTTTAAATTTGCGCTGCAATTCTTGCTCAACCTGTCTGGCGCGCCAGATGTTGTTCAGGGCGTTCACCATCGCTTTGGCGGAGGATTCGACGATATCGGTCGCCAGACCGACGCCGTGGAACTTACGGCCGTTGTAGCTCACAACGATATCCACCTGACCCAGCGCATTTTCGCCGTGGCCTTTGGCGGTCAGTTTGTAGTTCACCAGCTCTGCATCCAGCTGGGTGATGCGATTGATCGCCTGGTAGACGGCATCCACCGGGCCATTGCCGGTTGCGGCATCCGATTTATTCTCGTCGCCACAGCCCAGATTGACCGAGGCAGTGGCGGTAATGCTGGAGCCGGTCTGGACATTAAATTCGTGCAGCTGGAAATGTTCCGGTTCTTCATTCTGTTTATTGATAAAGGCCAGCGCTTCCAGGTCGTAATCAAATACCTGACCTTTCTTATCCGCCAGCTTCAGGAAGGCGTCGTACAGGGTATCCAGGTTGTAATCACGTTCTGCGTAGCCCATCTCTTCCATGCGGTGTTTGACCGCCGCACGGCCTGAGCGCGAGGTCAGGTTGAGCTGAATTTTGTGCAGGCCAATCGATTCAGGCGTCAGGATTTCATAGTTTTCGCGGTTCTTCAGCACGCCATCCTGGTGAATACCGGAGGAGTGGGCGAAAGCGTTAGAGCCGACCACCGCTTTGTTCGCCGGGATCGGCATATTGCAGATCTGGCTGACCATCTGGCTGGTGCGGTAGATTTCCTGATGATTGATATTGGTGTGGACGTTCATGATCTGCTGGCGGGTTTTGATCGCCATGATCACCTCTTCCAGCGCACAGTTACCGGCACGTTCGCCCAGGCCGTTCAGCGTTCCTTCAACCTGACGCGCGCCTGCCTGCACGGCGGCGAGGGCGTTACCGGTCGCCATGCCCAGGTCATCATGGGTATGCACAGAGAGAATCGCTTTATCGATGTTTGGCACGCGCTGAATTAACTGGCTGATGATGTGCGCATATTCGCCTGGCAGGGTATAGCCAACGGTGTCGGGGATGTTGATGGTGCGGGCACCGGCGTTAATCGCCGCTTCTACCATCCGGCACAGATCATCAAGCGGGGTCCGGCCGCCATCTTCACAGGAGAACTCGACGTCATCGGTATAATTGCGGGCGCGTTTCACCATCTTCACCGCACGCTCAATCACCTCTGGCAGCGTACTGCGCAGTTTAGTGGCGATGTGCATCGGCGACGTCGCGATGAAAGTATGAATACGGAAGGCTTCGGCAACGCGCAGTGATTCGTAAGCGGCGTCAATATCTTTCTCTACACAGCGCGCCAGACCGCAGACCCGGCTGTTTTTAATGGTGCGAGCGATAGTCTGTACGGATTCAAAATCACCGGGAGAAGAGACCGGAAAACCAACCTCCATAACGTCAACGCCCATGCGCTCCAGCGCTAATGCGATCTGCAATTTTTCTTTCACACTCAGGCTGGCCTGTAATGCCTGCTCACCGTCGCGCAGAGTGGTATCGAAAATAATGACTTGCTGGCTCATCGTAATCATCCTTATGCATTTCTCTTGCCTTGCAACGAGCATAAAAAAACCCGCGACAGGCGCGGGTTTTTAACTTTCAGCAGGTTTGAATCAGTGTTTGATTCCGCCCACAAGTCTACCGCGCAAACTGAATGCGTTTAGTAGTAGACCGAGTAGGCGAGAAGAACGAAACATGGATTCAAACCTCATAAAATTTTGTGCTGCACATATTGGTACTGGAATCGCCCAGCGATGTCAACCTTGAATGAAGGGCTATTTTTTGCGGCGATGAAGGAAAATATTCTGTCAGATATCGGTGAAGCAGCGTAATGCACAGCAGCGTACGCGGTGCGGGTTAAAACGGGTTGCTGTGGGCGGTGTGATGACGCCTGTTGTTTTTTAATTTATTGAAATTAAAAGGTTATTCGATTTCTCTGTCACGCAGCCTGGTGACAATTATTTTCGCCTGTTCAGCATAATCGTATGAACTTTTATGGTTTTAAGGTTAATTACGCCAGAAAAGAAATGAGACAGGAAATTGTGGGCTGTGTCAGGCGGCAATAACTTTTCGCTATTTCTTAGATCGCGCTGAAAATAATTTCATCGCCAGCATTTTCCTCTGCGGTTCTGCGGCGTAATTAGTTTAATCGGCGTAGCCCTTTCTTATCGCGCAGAGCCTTTACGTTCGCACGGTTTAATTTGCGCGAGTTTGCGGTTTGCCTGCCAGGTTAACTGCGGTTATGGTAATCGACCTACTCTCAAAACAATGAACTCAACAGAATTCTCTGTATCCGGACAGCGGAATGCGTTTCCGTCGTGCGGGCATAAACATAAGGTTTTGATCTTACATTGGCAAAGCAGGTATCGGGGTGACGTAACGCGCAAGGCACGTTAGCGCAGCCCGGTCCTCACGCCTGGAGGCAGAAGATGGAGATGTTGTCAGGAGCCGAAATGGTCGTCCGTTCGTTAATCGATCAGGGCGTTAAGCAGGTATTCGGTTATCCGGGTGGCGCGGTATTAGATATTTACGACGCGCTGCAAACCGTCGGAGGTATCGACCACGTTCTGGTGCGCCATGAACAGGGCGCGGTGCACATGGCTGATGGCCTGGCGCGCGCGACCGGCGAAGTCGGCGTGGTGCTGGTGACGTCCGGACCCGGCGCCACCAATGCGATTACCGGTATCGCAACCGCCTATATGGATTCAATCCCGCTGGTGATTCTGTCGGGCCAGGTGCCGTCGTCGCTGATCGGCTATGACGCCTTTCAGGAGTGCGACATGGTCGGCATCTCCCGTCCGGTGGTGAAACACAGTTTCCTGGTGAAAAACACCGAAGAGATCCCGACGGTGCTGAAAAAAGCATTCTGGCTGGCCTCCACGGGACGTCCGGGACCGGTGGTGATCGATCTGCCGAAGGACATTCTGAATCCGGCCAACAAACTGCCTTATCACTGGCCGGAAGAAGTGAGCATGCGCTCTTATAACCCGACGATTCAGGGGCATAAAGGGCAGATCAAGCGCGCACTGAATACGCTGCTGGCCGCGCACAAACCGGTGATGTATGTCGGCGGGGGTGCCATTACCGCAGGCTGTGAGGCGGAGCTGCTGCAGCTGGCGGAGAGCCTGAATATTCCGGTGACCACCTCGCTGATGGGGCTGGGTGCGTTTCCTGGCACTCATCGTCAGTGCGTGGGGATGCTGGGGATGCACGGCACTTACGAAGCCAACATGACGATGCACAACGCTGACCTGATTTTTGGCGTCGGGGTGCGCTTTGATGACCGTACCACCAATAACCTGGCAAAATATTGCCCGGATGCCACGGTGATGCACATCGATATCGATCCGACCTCCATTTCGAAAACGGTGGCGGCCGATATTCCCATCGTGGGTGATGCCCGCCAGGTGCTGCAGCAGATGCTGGAGTTACTGGCGCAAACCGACAGCAAACAGCCGCTCGATAGCCTGCGCGACTGGTGGCAGTCGATAGAGGGCTGGCGCAGTCGTCACTGCCTGGAGTTTGATCGCACCAGCGCGAAAATCAAGCCGCAGGCGGTCATCGAAACCATCTGCCGCCTGACAAAAGGTGACGCCTATGTCACCTCTGACGTTGGTCAGCATCAGATGTTCGCAGCGCTCTACTACCAGTTTGATAAGCCACGCCGCTGGATCAACTCCGGTGGCCTCGGCACCATGGGCTTTGGCCTGCCGGCGGCGCTGGGTGTGAAAATGGCATTGCCGGATGAAACCGTTATTTGTGTCACCGGTGACGGCAGTATCCAGATGAACATTCAGGAGCTCTCCACCGCGCTGCAGTACAATCTGCCAGTGCTGGTGCTGAACCTCAACAACCGTTTCCTTGGCATGGTGAAGCAGTGGCAGGATATGATCTATTCTGGCCGTCACTCCCAGTCTTATATGGAGTCGCTGCCCGATTTTGTCCGTCTGGCTGAAGCCTACGGCCATGTGGGGATCGCCATTGAGCATCCGGCTGAGCTGGAAGAGAAGCTGGCGCTGGCGCTGGAAACGCTGGCGCAGGGCCGTCTGGTGTTTGTGGATGTCACCGTCGACGGCAGCGAGCACGTTTACCCGATGCAGATTCGCGGTGGCAGCATGGATGAGATGTGGTTAAGCAAAACGGAGAGGACATAACTATGCGTCGCATTTTATCGGTTCTGCTGGAGAACGAATCCGGCGCATTATCCCGCGTCGTCGGCCTGTTCTCACAGCGCGGATATAACATCGAAAGTCTGACCGTTGCGCCAACCGACGATCCGACCCTGTCGCGGATGACCATTCAGACGGTCGGCGATCAGAAGGTGCTGGAGCAGATTGAGAAGCAACTGCACAAGCTGGTAGACGTGCTGCGCGTCACCGAGCTGGGGCAGGGCGCTTACGTTGAACGCGAGATCATGTTGGTGAAGATTCAGGCCAGTGGCTACGGCCGGGAAGAGGTAAAGCGCAACGCGGAGATCTTCCGGGGTCAGATCATCGACGTGACGCCAACGCTGTACACGGTTCAGCTGGCGGGCACCAGTGACAAACTGGACGCTTTCCTGGCGACGGTGCGTGACGTGGCGGAAATTGTTGAAGTCGCACGCTCCGGTATCGTCGGCGTGTCACGCGGCGATCGCATCATGCGTTAATCACGCTACGTCATCACTCAGGATGTCTCTAACCCGGCGAAATGCCGGGTTTTTTTATTTTTTATGCGCCAGGCGGGTTACATTCAGAAAAGCGGTTGCTCCGCGCACTTTTCTGCTGTTAGATGATAACCATGAGTTGTCCATAGCTTAACTGCGGCTATTTTTGTCGTTCGAGCGGCCTTGATTGAGGGTTATCGTGAAACTGGATGAAATTGCGCGCCTGGCAGGCGTGTCGCGCACCACGGCCAGTTATGTCATTAATGGCAAAGCGCGGCAGTATCGTGTCAGCGACAAAACCGTTGAGAAAGTGATGGCGGTGGTGCGTGAGCACAATTACCACCCTAACGCGGTGGCGGCTGGCCTGCGTGCCGGGCGTACGCGATCCATTGGCTTAGTTATTCCCGATCTTGAGAATACAAGTTATACCCGCATCGCAAATTATCTTGAACGTCAGGCACGCCAGCGTGGCTATCAGCTGCTGATCGCCTGTTCGGAAGACCAGCCTGATAATGAGATGCGCTGCATTGAACATCTGCTCCAGCGGCAGGTTGATGCGATTATCGTCTCAACCTCGTTACCGCCAGAGCATCCGTTTTACCAGCGCTGGATCAACGATCCGCTACCGATTATCGCCTTAGACCGCGCGCTCGATCGTGAGCACTTCACCAGCGTGGTGGGCGCCGATCAGGATGACGCTTATATGCTGGCGGCGGAATTACGGCAGCTTGAGGTGAAGAATGTGCTGTTCCTCGGCGCATTGCCTGAGCTTTCGGTCAGTTTCCTGCGCGAGATGGGATTCCGCGAGGCGTGGAAAGAGGATACCCGTCCGATTGACTACATCTACTGCAACAGTTTTGAGCGCAGCGCAGCGGCCGCACTGTTCGAACAGTATCTTGAAGATCACCCGATGCCTGAAGCGCTGTTCACCACCTCGTTTGGTCTGCTGCAGGGCGTAATGGATGTCACGCTGAAACGTGACGGGCGGCTTCCCACCGAGCTGGCTATTGCCACTTTTGGCGACCACGAATTACTGGACTTTCTGGAGTGTCCGGTACTGGCGGTCGGTCAGCGTCACCGGGATGTGGCAGAGCGGGTACTGGAATTGGTTTTAGCGTCGTTAGACGAACCGAGAAAACCTAAACCGGGTTTAACCCGCATCCGGCGTAATTTATACCGCCGTGGACAATTAAGCCGGAAAGTTAAATGAGTCACGGGCAGTATTACTGCTGCCCGCCGTTTTAAATTGCTGTTCTGACATCGACAAAAAAATCACTTGAGGTAAAAAAGCGTAAATTCTGCTCATTGAATCTAACAAATCAAAAAGCTTTATTTATATTATTTGTTTATATCTTCAACAAACCTTCTTCCCCGTCTTGCCTGAAGCCGCTGGGCTTCCTTTCGGAAATCCCCTAAAATGCCGCCGCCGTCTCAGAAACCACGATAAATATTTAGCGCTTTACATTGTTTCATTTTTAGCCATTTTTTTGCGCGCCGCTATTTTTATTCAGGTATTCATCGGTTTAATTTTTATTTTTCCCCCTTTTTTGAATATATCGACACCGGAGGCTAATTTTCCGGCCTGTAAAGAGTGATATTCAACTGCCGCTCCGGCTTGACAAGGATTTCATCGGGTCCTTAAACTCGTTTCGTGGTAAAAAGTGGGATAAAGTGGCGTAAATGGGTAACCAGGGGGTAAGGCTGACATGTTCCGTGGAGCAACGTTAGTCAATCTCGACAGTAAAGGGCGGCTCGCTGTACCAATGCGATATCGCGATTTACTGAACGGTGAGTCGCAGGGGCAGATGGTCTGTACCATCGACCTCCACCAGCCATGCCTGTTGCTTTATACCCTGCCCGAATGGGAAATCATTGAAAAAAAGCTTGCTCGCTTATCCAGTATGAACCCGCTTGAGCGCCGCGTGCAGCGCCTGTTGTTGGGGCATGCCAGTGAGTGTCAGATGGACAATGCAGGCCGCTTGTTGCTGGCGAATACGCTTCGTCAGCACGCCAAATTAACCAAAGAAGTGATGCTGGTTGGACAGTTCAACAAGTTTGAACTGTGGGATGAACAGACCTGGTATCAACAAGTCAGGGAAGATATTGACGCAGAACAGTCGGCTCAGGAACCTTTATCTGAGCGGTTGCAGGACTTGTCGCTATAGCTATGCAGGAAAATTTTAAACATACCACCGTGCTGTTAGATGAGGCGGTTAACGGCCTCAACATCAGGGAAGACGGCATCTACATCGACGGCACGTTTGGTCGTGGCGGTCACTCGCGCTTAATTCTTTCGCACCTTGGCGCGGAGGGAAAGCTGATCGCTATCGATCGTGACCCGCAAGCTATTGCCGCGGCCGCTGAGATCACCGACCCGCGTTTCTCAATTATTCATGGTCCTTTTTCCGCGCTGGCAGAGTACGTTTCTGAGCGTGAATTAGTCGGTAAAATTGACGGCATTTTGCTCGATTTGGGCGTCTCATCGCCGCAACTGGATGATGCCGAACGCGGCTTTTCCTTTATGCGCGATGGACCGCTGGATATGCGGATGGACCCGACGCGCGGCCATTCTGCCGCGGAATGGTTGCTCCACGCCGAAGAAGCGGACATCGCTTTCGTGCTGAAGACCTACGGTGAAGAACGTTTTGCTAAACGTATCGCCCGCGCCATTGTCGAGCGCAACCGCGAGCAGCCGATGACCCGGACCAGAGAACTGGCAGAGGTGATCGCCGCCGCTACGCCGATCAAAGATAAGTTCAAACATCCGGCGACGCGCAGTTTCCAGGCGATTCGCATCTGGATCAACAGTGAACTGGAAGAGATCGACATTGCGCTGAAAGGCGCGGTTGAGGTACTGGCGCCGCAGGGACGGCTGTCGGTGATCAGCTTCCACTCGCTGGAAGATCGGCTGGTGAAGCGCTTTATGCGCGATCAGAGCCGCGGACCACAAGTGCCGGCCGGATTACCCATGACCGAACAGCAGTTACGTGCGCTGGGCGGACGTGAACTGAAGTTGCTGGGCAAACTGTCGCCGGGCGACGCGGAAGTCGCTGAGAACCCACGCGCGCGCAGTTCGGTATTACGTATTGCGGAGAAGACCGACGCATGATCGGTAATGAGCGCCACAGCCTGCCCGCCGTAATTGGCGGGGATCTACTGCGAAAAGGCAAGATCCCGTTTCTGCTGCTGATCGCCGTGCTGGTTTCTGCGGTACTGGTGGTTACCACCACGCATAAAACGCGGTTGCTGACCGCACAGCGTGAGCAACTGGTGCTGGAGCGTGATGCGCTTGATATCGAGTGGCGCAACCTGATCCTGGAAGAGAACGCGCTGGGCGATCACAGCCGTGTTGAACGAATCGCAACCGAGAAGCTGCAATTGCAGCACGTTGATCCTTCACAAGAAAATATTGTGGTGCAGAAATAAGGACCTCAGATAGCGAATGAGCGGCGCAGGCAGAACGCTGAAGTTGAAGAAACCGGAAGATAAAGCCAGCTTTGTAAGCTGGCGTTTTGCGTTGCTGTGCGGCTGTATTTTGCTGGCGCTGGGAGGCTTACTGTCGCGTGTGGCCTGGCTGCAGGTTATTAACCCTGACAAGCTGGTGAAAGAGGGCGATCTGCGCTCGCTGCGCGTGCAGGCGGTGCCGACCTCGCGCGGCATGATCAGCGATCGCGCTGGCCGTCCGCTGGCGGTGAGCGTGCCGGTTAACGCCATCTGGGCCGATCCTAAAGAACTTCATGCCGGGGGTGGCGTGACGCTGGACAGCCGCTGGAAGGCGCTGTCAGATGCGCTCTCCATTCCTCTCGACCAGCTGGCCGCACGAGTAAACGCCAATCCGAAAGGCCGCTTTGTCTATCTGGCGCGCCAGGTCAATCCGGCTATTGGCGAATATGTCAAAAAACTCAAGCTGCCCGGTATCCATCTGCGCGAAGAGTCGCGTCGCTACTATCCGGCCGGACAGGTCACGTCCCATCTGATTGGTTTTACCAACATCGACGGTCAGGGCATTGAAGGCGTTGAGAAAAGTTTCGATAAGTGGCTGACCGGCGCACCGGGCGAACGTACGGTGCGTAAAGATCGTTTTGGCCGGGTGATTGAAGATATCTCCTCGGTCGACAGTCGCGCCGCGCATAACCTGACGCTGAGTATTGATGAGCGCTTGCAGGCGCTGGTCTATCGCGAACTGAACAACGCGGTGGCCTTTAACAAAGCGGAATCGGGCACGGCAGTGCTGGTCGATGTGAATACCGGTGAAGTGCTGGCGATGGCCAACAGCCCGGCGTACAACCCGAACAACCTCAGCAACACGCCAAAAGATCTGATGCGTAACCGCGCCATCACCGACATCTTTGAACCTGGCTCTACCGTCAAGCCCATGGTGGTAATGACCGCACTGCAACGCGGCGTGGTTAAAGAGAACAGCGTACTGAATACCGTGCCGTACCGCATTAATGGTCATGAGATCAAAGATGTGGCGCGCTACAGCGAACTGACCCTGACAGGGGTCTTACAGAAGTCGAGTAACGTCGGGGTTTCACGTCTGGCGTTAGCGATGCCATCCTCAGCGCTGGTAGATACTTACGCGCGCTTTGGACTGGGCAAACCGACCAATTTGGGGCTGGTCGGGGAAAGCAGTGGCTTATACCCTCAAAAACAACGGTGGTCTGACATAGAGAGGGCCACCTTCTCTTTCGGCTACGGGCTAATGGTAACGCCGTTACAGTTAGCGCGAGTCTACGCAACCATTGGCAGCTATGGCATTAATCGCCCGCTGTCGATTACCAAAGTCGATCCGCCGGTCGCGGGACAACGCGTTTTCGATGAGTCACTGGTTAAAACCGTGATGCATATGATGGAAAGCGTGGCGCTGCCCGGTGGCGGTGGTGTTAAAGCGGCGATTAAAGGCTATCGCATCGCGATCAAAACCGGTACGGCGAAAAAGGTCGGGCCGGATGGACGCTACGTCAATAAATACATTGCTTATACCGCAGGTGTCGCGCCTGCCAGTCATCCTCGATTCGCGCTGGTGGTGGTGATCAACGATCCCCAGGCCGGCAAGTATTACGGTGGTGCGGTCTCTGCGCCGGTGTTTGGTGCCATCATGGGCGGCGTATTACGCACCATGAACATCGAGCCGGATGCGTTACCGACCAATGACAAGAACGAGTTGGTGACTAACAGAAGTGAGGAATCAAGTGACAGATCGTAACCTGCGCGACTTACTCAGCCCCTGGGTGCCAGGCGCGCCGGCGCGTCCACTGCGTGACATGACACTGGATAGCCGTATTGCGGCATCCGGCGATCTGTTTGTCGCTGTTGCAGGCCATCAGGCCGATGGACGCCGTTTCATTCCGCAGGCGATTGCACAGGGCGTAGCCGCCGTGATCGCGGAAGCGGAAGGAGAGGCGGCCGACGGCGAAATCCGTGAAATGCACGGCGTACCGGTTATCTATCTGACGCAGCTGCATCAGCGTCTTTCGGCACTGGCTGGCCGTTTTTACCAGCAGCCGGGTGAAAAACAGACGCTGATTGGCGTCACCGGCACCAACGGTAAAACCACTACTACCCAGCTGCTGGCGCAGTGGGCCAGCCTGCTGGGCGAAACCAGTGCGGTCATGGGTACAGTAGGTAACGGATTGATCGGTCAGCTTATCCCGGCTGAAAACACCACCGGCTCGGCGGTCGATGTGCAGCATCTGCTGCACGATCTGGCAGAACAGGGCGCTACGCTGACTGCGATGGAAGTCTCGTCGCACGGGCTGGTGCAGCATCGTGTGGCGGCGCTGCCGTTTGCAGCCGCTGTGTTTACCAATCTCAGCCGCGATCACCTCGATTATCACGGTGATATGCAGCGCTATGAGTCCGCTAAATGGCTGCTGTTCTCTGAGCATCAGGTCGGACAGGCGATTCTGAACGCCGATGATGAAGTCGGCCGTCGCTGGCTGGCAAATCTGCCTGATGCGGTCGCCGTAACGATGGAAAATAATTTACAGCCTGGCTGTCACGGTCGCTGGCTGAAAGCCGACGCGGTGCAGTATCACGATAACGGCGCGCATATCCGTTTCAGCTCCAGCTGGGGCGAAGGCGAAATCGACAGCCGTCTGATGGGCGCGTTCAACGTCAGCAATTTACTGCTGGCGCTGGCGACGCTGCTGGCGCTCGACTATCCGCTTGATGCGTTGATCAACACCGCACCGCAGTTACAGCCGGTCAATGGCCGGATGGAAGTGTTCAGCGCTGCCGGCAAACCAACGGTGGTGGTGGATTATGCCCATACGCCGGATGCGCTGGAAAAAGCGCTGGAAGCGGCGCGGCTGCACTGCAAAGGTCAGCTGTGGTGCCTGTTTGGCTGCGGCGGCGATCGCGACAAAGGCAAACGTCCATTGATGGGGGCCATCGCTGAGCAGTTCGCCGATCGGGTGGTGATCACTGACGACAATCCACGCAGCGAAGATCCGCAGGCAATTGTGCAGGACATTCTGACCGGCTTGCTGGACCCAGGCCGTGCCCGCGTCGTTGCGGGCCGCGCGCAGGCGGTCACCAGCACCATTATGCAGGCGAAGCCGGAAGATATCGTGCTGGTGGCGGGTAAAGGTCACGAAGATTACCAGATCATCGGCAATCGCCGGCTGGACTACTCCGATCGCGCCACGGTAGCGGCGCTGCTGGGAGGCGCGGCATGATTCCGGTCTCCTTACATACGCTCGCGGAAATCACCGGCGGCACGCTGTATGGCAGTGATTTAACCGTAACTGACGTCACCACCGACACCCGCAAGGTGACGGCGGGCAGCCTGTTTATCGCGATTGTGGGTGAGCGTTTCGATGCCCATGACTTCGTCGGCGACGCGATTGCTAACGGCGCGCAGGCATTGCTGGTGAGTAAGCATTTACCCGTCGCGGTCCCTCAGGTGGTGGTTGCCGACACCCGACTCGGTTTTGGCAAGCTGGCGGCCTGGGTTCGTCAGCAGTCGACCGCCCGCGTGGTGGCACTGACCGGTTCATCCGGTAAAACCTCGGTTAAAGAGATGACCGCGTCGATCCTGCGTCAGTGTGGTGAAACGCTCTATACCGCCGGTAACCTGAATAACGATTTTGGTGTTCCGATGACGCTGCTGCGTCTGACGACAGACCATGAGTATGCGGTGATTGAGCTGGGTGCCAATCATCAGGGCGAAATCGCCTACACCACCGATCTGGTGCGGCCGGAAAGTGCGCTGGTGAATAACCTGGCGGCGGCGCATCTGGAAGGCTTTGGTTCGCTGGCCGGTGTCGCCAAAGCTAAAGGCGAGATTTTTATGGGCTTGCCCGCCAACGGCACGGCAATCCTCAACGCGGATAGCAACGACTGGCCGAACTGGCAGGCACATCTGCAGGGCCAGACGGTCTGGCGCTTCTCGCCTGACGCGGCGGGATGTGACTTCACTGCCCGCGACATCACCATTGCGCAGGATGGCACCCATTTTGTGATGGTCACGCCGCGCGGTGAAGTGGCGATTACGCTGCCGCTACCGGGACGGCATAACATTGCCAACGCGCTGGCCGCCGCGGCCCTGGCGCTGTCGGTTGATGCGCCACTGAGCGCGGTCCAGCAGGGTCTGAAAACCTTGCAGTCGGTACCGGGGCGTTTATTCCCGATACGCTTAAATGCGCACCAGTTGCTGCTGGATGACAGCTATAACGCCAACGTCGGATCGATGACCGCCGCGGCCCAGGTGTTGTCAGAAATGCCGGGTTACCGGGTGATGGTGACCGGCGATATGGCGGAACTGGGTGATGAGAGCGAGCAGTGTCACCGTGAAGTCGGACTGGCGGCGCGTGCCGCGGGTATCGATCGGGTACTGAGCGTGGGTAGCGTGAGTCAATTGATCAGCGAGAGCAGTGGTGCTGGCGAACATTTCAGCGATAAAACTGCGCTGACTGAACGTTTGCGTCAGCTGTTGTCCGAACACAAAGAAATGACTGTCTTGATTAAGGGTTCGCGTAGTGCCGCCATGGAGCAGGTAGTACAGAGCTTACAGGAGAAAGGAACATGTTAGTTTGGCTGGCCGAGCATCTGGTCGCTTTTTATTCCGGCTTTAACGTCTTTTCGTATCTGACGTTTCGCGCCATTGTCAGCCTGCTGACCGCGTTATTTATCTCGCTGTGGATGGGACCGCGCCTGATTGCCTGGCTGCAAAAATTGCAGATTGGCCAGGTGGTGCGTAACGATGGTCCGGAATCGCACTTCAGTAAGCGCGGTACGCCGACCATGGGCGGTATCATGATCCTCACCTCTATTACCATCTCGGTGCTGATGTGGGCCTACCCGTCTAACCCGTATGTCTGGTGCGTGCTGGTGGTTCTGATCGGATTCGGCATCATCGGTTTTGTTGACGACTACCGCAAGGTGGTGCGCAAAGACACCAAAGGCCTGATCGCCCGCTGGAAATATTTCTGGATGTCGGTGATTTCGCTGGGTGTTGCGTTTGCGCTTTATGTGGCGGGAAAAGATACGCCCGCCACGCAGCTGGTGGTGCCGTTTTTCAAAGACATCATGCCGCAGCTTGGTCTGTTCTATGTGGTGCTGGCCTACTTTGTGATTGTCGGTACCGGCAACGCCGTCAACCTCACCGATGGCCTTGATGGGCTGGCGATTATGCCGACGGTATTTGTCGCGGCGGGCTTCGCGCTGGTCGCCTGGGCAACCGGTAACGTGAAGTTTGCCGAGTACCTGCACATACCTTATCTGCGTCATGCCGGTGAGCTGGTGATCGTCTGTACCGCCATCGTCGGGGCAGGGCTGGGGTTCCTGTGGTTCAACACCTATCCAGCCCAGGTCTTTATGGGCGATGTGGGATCGCTGGCGTTAGGCGGCGCGCTGGGCACCATTGCGGTGTTGCTGCGTCAGGAGTTTTTACTGGTGATCATGGGCGGCGTATTTGTGGTTGAAACGCTGTCGGTGATCCTGCAGGTGGGATCGTTTAAGTTGCGCGGCCAGCGTATTTTCCGCATGGCGCCGATCCATCACCACTATGAACTGAAGGGCTGGCCGGAACCGCGCGTCATTGTGCGCTTCTGGATTATTTCGCTAATGCTGGTGCTGATTGGCCTGGCCACGCTGAAGGTGCGTTAATCATGGCTGACTATCGGGGTAGAAAAGTCGTCATCATCGGGTTAGGCCTTACCGGTCTCTCCTGTGTTGATTTCTTTTTAGCGCAGGGCGTAACGCCTCGCGTGATGGACACCCGTGTGTCGCCGCCGGGGCTGGAGAAATTGCCAGCGCAGGTGGAACGCCATCTGGGCGGCATTAATGCTGACTGGCTGCTGGATGCTGACCTGATTGTCGCCAGCCCGGGCGTCGCGCTGGCGCATCCGATTCTCAGCGAGGCGGTCGACGCCGGGATTGAAATCGTCGGTGATATCGAGCTGTTCTGCCGTGAAGCGCAGGCACCGATTGTGGCGATTACCGGCTCCAACGGCAAAAGCACCGTCACCACGCTGGTCGGCGAGATGGCGAAAGCCGCTGGCTGGCAGGTGGGCGTAGGCGGGAATATTGGTCTGCCGGCGCTGAGCCTGCTGCAATCGCCGGCGCAACTCTATGTGCTGGAGCTCTCCAGCTTCCAGCTTGAGACTACCCACAGCCTGAAAGCGGCGGCGGCGACCGTACTTAACGTCACCGAAGATCACATGGATCGCTATCCGCTCGGTATGCAGCAGTATCGCGCCGCCAAGCTGCGCATCTATGAAAATGCGCAGGTCTGTGTGGTCAATGCCGATGATGCCCTGACCATGCCGGTTCGTGGCGCGGATGCGCGCTGCATCAGCTTTGGTATCGACTTTGGTGACTATCACCTCAACAAGCAGCAGGGCAGCGTCTGGCTGCGGGTGAAGGGCGAGAAGGTGCTGAACACCGCTGAAATGAAGCTGGTGGGGCAACACAACTATACCAATGCGCTGGCTGCACTGGCGCTGGCCGATGCGGTCGGCCTGCCACGCGCCTCCAGCCTGGCGGCGCTCACCAGCTTCAACGGCCTGGCGCATCGCTTCCAGCTGGTACATGAACATCAGGGCGTGCGCTGGATCAATGACTCTAAAGCCACCAACGTCGGCAGCACCGAAGCCGCGCTGAATGGCCTGCAGGTCAGCGGTACCTTATGGCTGCTGCTGGGCGGCGACGGCAAATCAGCCGATTTCTCCCCGCTGACGCCTTATCTGCAGGGCGATAATCTGCGGATCTACTGCTTTGGCCGTGATGGCGATGCGCTGGCCGCGCTGCGTCCGGAGATTGCCGTACGCACCGAAACGCTGCGTGAGGCGATGGAGCAGATCGCCCCGCAGGTGAAGTCAGGCGACATGGTGCTGTTGTCACCGGCCTGCGCCAGTCTCGATCAGTTCCGTAATTTTGAGCAGCGTGGCGAACAGTTCGCGCAACTGGTGAAGGAGCTGAGCTGATGCGTATTCCTGGCGCCGGACTGGCGCGTTTCTTCTCAGGCCGCCTGCAGGATTGGGTGATGGGGGCGCGCGAAAGCGATGACACCTCGCTGGTACTGTATGACCGCACGCTGCTGTGGCTGACGCTCGGCCTGGCGGTAATTGGTTTTGTGATGGTGACTTCCGCCTCTATGCCGGTGGGTCAGCGTCTTAATGACGATCCGTTTTACTTCGCCAAGCGTGATGCGTTTTATATCGCGCTGGCAATCGGCATGGCGCTGGTGACGCTGCGGGTGCCGATGGATTTCTGGCAGCGCTACAGCAACGTCATGCTGATGGCCTCGGTGGCGATGCTGCTGATTGTACTGGTAGTGGGTAGCTCGGTTAACGGCGCGTCGCGCTGGATCGCGCTCGGACCGCTGCGTATTCAGCCAGCAGAACTCTCCAAGTTAACCCTGTTCTGCTATCTCGCCAGCTATCTGGTGCGCAAAGTGGAAGAGGTGCGTAACAACTTCTGGGGCTTCTGTAAGCCGATGGGCGTGATGGTGGTGCTGGCAGTGCTGCTGCTGGCGCAGCCGGACCTCGGTACCGTGGTGGTGCTGTTCGTGACCACACTGGCGATGCTGTTCCTGGCGGGGGCCAAGCTGTGGCAGTTCCTGGCGATTATCGGCTCCGGCATCTTTGCTGTGGTGCTGTTGATCATCGCGGAACCGTACCGTATGCGCCGCGTCACCTCCTTCTGGAACCCGTGGGAAGATCCGTTTGGCAGCGGCTACCAGCTGACTCAGTCGCTGATGGCGTTTGGTCGCGGTGAATTCTGGGGCCAGGGGCTGGGTAACTCGGTGCAGAAACTGGAATATCTGCCGGAAGCACACACCGACTTTATTTTCTCGATTATCGGTGAAGAACTCGGCTACATCGGTGTGGTTATGGCGCTGTTAATGGTATTCTTCGTCGCTTTTCGTGCGATGTCGATTGGCCGCCGTGCCCTGGAGCTGGATCAGCGTTTTTCCGGCTTTCTGGCCTGTTCAATCGGTGTCTGGTTTAGCTTCCAGGCGCTGGTCAACGTCGGCGCGGCAGCCGGTATGTTACCGACCAAAGGTCTGACGCTGCCACTGATCAGTTATGGCGGGTCGAGTCTGATTATCATGTCGACCGCCATCGTCTTTTTGTTACGCATAGATTATGAAACGCGACTGGCAAAAGCGCAGGCGTTTACCCGAGGTGGTCGATGAGCAGTAAGCGATTGATGGTGATGGCGGGCGGAACCGGTGGGCATGTCTTTCCCGGTCTGGCTGTCGCCCATCATCTGATGGAACAGGGCTGGCAGGTCCGCTGGTTAGGCACCGCCGACCGTATGGAAGCGGATTTAGTGCCAAAGCACGGCATCGACATCGATTTTATCCGCATCAGCGGACTACGTGGCAAAGGCTTTAAGGCGTTACTGCTGGCTCCGCTGCGCATCTTTAACGCCTGGCGTCAGGCGCGCCGCATCATGAAAGCCTGGCAACCGGATGTGGTGTTAGGAATGGGCGGCTATGTTTCCGGACCCGGCGGTTTAGCGGCCTGGAGCTGTGGCATCCCGGTGGTGCTGCATGAGCAGAACGGCATTGCCGGCCTGACCAACAAGTGGCTGGCGAAGATCGCCACCAAAGTGCTGCAGGCGTTTCCCGGTGCCTTTCCCCGGGCTGATGTGGTCGGCAATCCGGTGCGTACCGATGTGCTGGCTCTGCCGCTGCCGGCTGAGCGTCTGGCCGGTCGCACGGGTCCGATCCGGGTACTGGTGATTGGCGGCAGTCAGGGCGCGCGGGTACTCAACCAGACACTGCCGCAGGTTGCTGCGGAGCTGGGCGAGGCGATCACGCTGTGGCACCAGACCGGTAAAGGCGGCTTGCAGGTGGTGGAAAAAGCCTATCAGCAGGCGGGGCAGCCCCAGCACAAGGTCACCGAGTTTATTGATGATATGGCCGCCGCCTATGCCTGGGCTGATGTGGTGGTCTGTCGCTCCGGTGCCTTAACGGTGAGCGAAGTCGCCGCCGCAGGATTACCCGCGATTTTCGTGCCGTTTCAGCACAAAGATCGCCAGCAGTACTGGAACGCGCTGCCGCTGGAAAAAGCCGGCGCGGCCCGAATTTTTGAGCAGCCGCAGTTTACGGCGGAGGCGGTTGCGGATCTGCTGCGCCACTGGGATCGCCCGACGTTACTGACGATGGCTGAACAGGCCCGTCAGGTTGCGATTCCCGATGCGACCGATCGGGTCGCGCAGGAAGTGGCTCGCGCCGCAAAGTAATCATTCCGGTCAGCGCGTCTGACCCGTGCTCGGGTTGAGCACAAACTGAAAGAGCAGGTAATTGAGAGCGATGAATACACAACAATTGGCAAAACTGCGAACTATCGTGCCCGAGATGCGTCGCGTCCGGCACATCCACTTTGTCGGCATCGGCGGTGCAGGCATGGGCGGTATTGCCGAAGTGTTAGCAAATGAAGGCTACCATATCAGTGGTTCAGATCTGGCCCCTAACCCGGTGACCCAGAACCTGATTGCGCTGGGTGCCACCATTTATTTCAACCATCGCCCTGAAAATGTCACCGACGCCAGTGTGGTGGTGGTCTCCAGCGCCGTTGCGCAGGACAACCCTGAGCTGGTGGCGGCGCGCGAGCAGCGTATCCCGGTGATCCGCCGGGCCGAAATGCTGGCCGAGTTGATGCGTTTCCGTCATGGCATTGCCGTTGCCGGCACCCACGGCAAAACCACTACCACGGCGATGGTATCGAGTATTTATGCAGAGGGCGGCCTCGATCCGACCTTTGTTAACGGCGGCCTGGTAAAAGCCGCAGGCACTCATGCACGTCTGGGCAGCAGCCGTTATCTGATTGCGGAAGCGGATGAGAGCGATGCGTCGTTCCTGCATCTGCAGCCGATGGTGGCGATTGTCACCAACATCGAAGCCGACCATATGGATACCTATCAGGGTGACTTCGAGAATCTGAAGCAGACGTTTATTAACTTCCTGCACAACCTGCCGTTTTACGGCCGTGCCGTGATGTGTGTGGATGATGTGGTGATCCGCGACCTGATCCCGCGAGTGGGGCGTCAAATTACCACTTACGGTTTCAGCGATGACGCCGACTTCCGCATTGAAAATTACCATCAGCGCGGCTCGCAAGGGCACTTTACCCTGGTTCGTCAGGACAAACCGCTGCTGCAGATAACCCTGAATGCGCCGGGTCGTCATAACGCGCTGAACGCGGCGGCGGCAGTGGCCGTAGCCAGCGAAGAGGGCATTGAGGACAACGCAATTCTGGCTGCGCTGGAGAGTTTCCAGGGCACCGGTCGCCGGTTTGATCTGCTGGGTGAATTTCCGACAGAACCGGTTAACGGTCAGACTGGCAGTGCGATGCTGGTTGACGACTATGGCCATCATCCGACCGAAGTGGACGCAACGATCAAAGCGGCGCGCGCCGGCTGGCCGGATAAAAAGCTGGTGATGGTGTTTCAGCCACATCGCTACACCCGTACCCGCGATCTGTTTGATGACTTCGCGAACGTGCTGTCGCAGGTCGATGTGCTGCTGATGCTGGATGTCTATTCTGCGGGTGAAACGGCGATTCCAGGCGCGGACAGCCGCTCGCTGTGCCGCGCGGTTCGCAATCGCGGCAAAGTGGATCCGATTCTGGTGCCGGAACATGACGCACTGCCGGAAATGCTGGCGCCACTGCTCTCTGGCAACGATCTGATTCTGGTGCAGGGTGCCGGCAACGTCGGCAAGGTCGCCCGCAAGCTGGCGGACTGCAAACTGCAGCCGGAACGCAAAGCGGAGGACCGTCATGGCTGACAAAGTCGCCGTATTGATGGGCGGTACATCCGCCGAGCGCGAGGTTTCACTGATGTCGGGTCAGGCTGTACTGGCCGGACTGCGTGAAAGCGGTATTGATGCGCACGCCGTCGACACCCGCGATGTGTCAGTGCTGACACTAAAAGAGCTGGGCTTTACCAAAGCCTTTATCGCCCTGCATGGCCGCGGCGGCGAAGATGGCACGCTGCAGGCGGTGCTGGAGTTCCTGCAACTGCCCTATACCGGCAGCGGCGTGATGGCATCCGCAGTGACCATGGACAAGCTCCGCACCAAACTGCTGTGGCAGGGACGCGGCTTGCCGTCGGGTCAGTTTGTCTGGCTCACGCGCCAGCAGTTCGATGCCGGACTGGATACCGCGACCGATGCCGCCATCGCGGCGCTGGGTCTGCCCTTATTCGTCAAGCCCGCCTGTGAAGGCTCCAGCGTCGGGATCAGCCGGGTCAACACGCTGAGTGATTTGCCTGACGCGCTGGCGACGGCGTTTCAACACGACGATAACGTGCTGGTTGAAGCGTTTCTCAGCGGTGCGGAGTACACGGTGGCGATTGTCGGCGATCGCATTCTGCCGTCGATTGAAATAAAGAGCGCCAGCGAGTTCTATGACTATGAAGCAAAATATATTTCTGACGATACTCAGTACGTCTGTCCGGCCGATCTGAGCCCGGCGCGTGAAGCGGAATTGCAGCAGCTGGTGCTGGCAGCCTGGCATGCGCTGGGTTGTCGCGGCTGGGGCAGGGTGGATGTGATGGCCGACGGTGCAGGCAACTTCCAGTTGCTGGAAGCTAATACCTCACCGGGAATGACCAGCCACAGCCTGGTGCCGATGGCAGCGAAACAGGCCGGAATGAGCTTCGCGCAGCTGGTTGCCCATATTCTGGAGCTGGCCGACTGATATGTCACAGGCGGCGATGAGAGTTCGAAACCGTGAACCGCAGGAGCGTATACGCACCGGGCGCAGTAACGGAGCCCGACTGTTCGGCATCGTTTTTTTGCTGATCGTAATCGGGATTATGATTTCTGGCGGGCTGGTGGTGCTGAAGTGGATGAACGATGCATCGCGGCTGCCGTTGTCGAAACTGGTGGTGACGGGACAAACCCATTACACCACCCACGATGACATCCGCCAGGCGATTTTGTCACTTGGCGCGCCGGGCACCTTTATGTCGCAGGATGTGGATATTCTGCAGCAGCAGATCGAGCGGCTGCCGTGGATCAAGCAGGTCAGCGTGCGTAAACAGTGGCCGGACGAACTGAAGATACATCTGGTGGAGTATACGCCGGTGGCGCGCTGGAACGATCTGCACATGGTAGACGCGGATGGCGTCTCCTTCAGCGTGCCGGCCAACCATATCGGCAAGGAGACTCTGCCGATGCTGTATGGGCCGGAAGGCAGCGAGAAAGAGGTGCTGGCGGGTTTTCACAGCATGGACGATGTCCTGAAGGCGAGAAAGTTTACCCTGAAGGTCGCGTCGATGACGGCCCGGCGTTCATGGCAGCTGGTCACCAGCGACGATGTGCGCATCGAACTGGGGCGCAGCGACACCATGAAGCGCCTGAACCGCTTTATTGAGCTCTACCCGGTGCTGCAACAGCAAGGTCAGAACGAGAGCAAACGTATCAGCTACGTGGATTTACGATACGACTCGGGCGCCTCTGTTGGCTGGACGCCGGTCGTGATGGAGCCACAGGACAGTAATCAGCAACAGAACCAGGCACAGGCTAAACAACAATGATCAAGGCAACGGACAGAAAACTGGTAGTTGGACTCGAAATTGGCACCGCGAAGGTTGCCGCCCTGGTTGGGGAAATTCTGCCCGATGGTATGGTCAACATTATTGGGGTGGGCAGCTGCCCGTCCCGCGGTATGGATAAAGGTGGCGTGAATGACCTTGAGTCGGTGGTGAAATGCGTTCAGCGCGCCATCGATCAGGCTGAGCTGATGGCGGACTGCCAGATTTCCTCCGTCTACCTTGCGTTATCGGGCAAACATATTAGTTGTCAGAACGAAATCGGGATGGTTCCGATTTCCGAAGAGGAAGTGACTCAGGATGATGTGGAGAACGTAGTGCATACCGCTAAGTCGGTGCGTGTGCGTGACGAGCATCGCATCCTGCATGTTATTCCTCAGGAATACGCCATCGATTATCAGGAAGGGATCAAAAACCCGGTCGGACTGTCCGGCGTGCGCATGCAGGCAAAAGTGCACCTGATCACCTGCCACAACGATATGGCGAAAAATATTGTAAAAGCCGTTGAACGTTGTGGCCTGAAAGTTGACCAACTGATTTTTGCCGGCCTGGCGTCCAGTTTTGCGGTCCTGACCGAAGACGAACGTGAGCTGGGTGTCTGTGTTGTCGACATCGGTGGCGGTACAATGGACATTGCCGTATATACCGGCGGCGCTTTACGGCACACTAAGGTTATTCCTTATGCAGGCAACGTGGTCACCAGCGACATCGCCTATGCCTTTGGCACACCGCCGACCGATGCAGAAGCGATCAAAGTGCGTCACGGTTGCGCGCTGGGATCGATTGTCGGCAAAGATGAGAACGTTGAGGTGCCGAGCGTCGGTGGACGTCCACCGCGCAGCCTGCAACGTCAGACGCTGGCCGAAGTGATTGAGCCGCGTTATACCGAGCTTTTGAATCTGGTCAATGACGAGATTCTGCAGTTACAGGAACAACTGCGTCAGCAGGGCGTGAAGCACCACCTGGCCGCGGGCATAGTCCTGACCGGCGGTGCGGCGCAAATTGAAGGACTGGCGGCCTGTGCGCAACGCGTATTCCATACGCAGGTGCGCATTGGACAACCGCTGAATATTACCGGCTTAACTGACTATGCGCAGGAGTCATACTACTCCACCGCGGTGGGACTGTTGCATTACGGCAAAGAGTCGCACATGAACGGCGATGCCGAGACCGAAAAACGGGTCTCTGTAGGCAACTGGTTCAAGCGCATCAATAGTTGGTTGAAAAAAGAGTTTTAATTTTTGTGAAAGGGGATCATGCTGTTTTCTTTAGTGATCTCCAGGCGACAGGCACATAACGGAGAGAAATCATGTTTGAACCTATGGAATTAACCAATGACGCGGTGATTAAAGTCATCGGCGTCGGCGGTGGCGGCGGTAACGCCGTAGAGCACATGGTACGCGAGCGTATCGAAGGTGTAGAATTCTTCGCTGTGAATACCGACGCGCAAGCGCTGCGTAAAACAGCTGTCGGCCAGACGATTCAGATCGGTAATAACATTACCAAAGGTCTGGGTGCGGGTGCGAACCCGGAAGTCGGCCGTAACTCTGCAGAAGAAGATCGCGAAGCACTGCGTTCTGCGCTGGAAGGGGCAGACATGGTGTTTATCGCAGCGGGCATGGGCGGCGGTACCGGTACCGGTGCAGCACCTGTGGTGGCGGAAGTGGCGAAGGATCTCGGTATCCTGACCGTTGCTGTTGTCACCAAGCCGTTCAACTTCGAAGGCAAAAAGCGCATGGCGTTTGCCGAGCAGGGGATCGCGGAACTCTCTAAGCATGTCGATTCACTGATTACTATTCCAAACGACAAGCTGCTGAAAGTTCTGGGTCGTGGTATCTCTCTGCTGGATGCTTTTGGCGCGGCTAACGACGTGCTGAAAGGTGCGGTTCAGGGTATTGCCGAACTGATTACCCGTCCGGGTCTGATGAACGTCGACTTCGCTGACGTGCGCACCGTGATGTCCGAAATGGGCTACGCGATGATGGGTTCAGGCGTTGCCTGTGGCGAAGACCGTGCGGAAGAAGCGGCTGAAATGGCGATCTCCAGCCCACTGCTGGAAGATATCGACCTCTCTGGCGCGCGCGGCGTGCTGGTCAACATTACGGCTGGTTTCGACCTGCGTCTGGATGAGTTCGAAACCGTGGGTAACACTATCCGCGCCTTCGCTTCTGACAACGCGACCGTTGTAATCGGTACCTCACTCGATCCGGAAATGAACGACGAACTGCGCGTCACCGTGGTGGCAACCGGTATCGGCATGGACAAACGTCCAGAAATTACGCTGGTGACTAACAAGCCTGCCAGCCAGCCAGTGATGGATCATCGCTATCAGCAGCACGGTATGTCACCGCTGCCGCAGGAGCAGAAACCGGCGGCCAAAGTGGTTAACGACCAGGCTGCGCAATCGAACAAAGAGCCAGACTACCTTGATATTCCGGCATTTTTGCGTAAGCAGGCCGACTAGGATTAACCCTATAATTGGGTTTCTCCGCTCTTTGTGCTAAAGTGTCTGCCCGCTGGTAAAGTATACTGGCGGTCGGAAAGGTAATATTGCGAGATAATACGATGATCAAACAAAGGACACTAAAACGTATTGTTCAGGCGACTGGCGTCGGTTTGCATACCGGCAAGAAAGTCACCCTGACATTACGCCCTGCGTCGGCTAATACCGGGGTCATCTATCGTCGCACCGACTTGAATCCACCGGTAGATTTTCCGGCTGATGCAAAATACGTGCGCGACACCATGCTGAGTACCTGCCTGGTGAATGATGAAGGCGTGCGTATTTCAACGGTCGAACACCTTAATGCCGCCCTGGCGGGTCTGGGTATCGATAACATTATTGTTGAAGTCGATGCACCGGAAATCCCGATCATGGATGGCAGCGCAGCACCGTTTATCTATCTGCTGATGGATGCGGGTATCGAGCAGCTCAACAGCGCGAAGAAATTTGTGCGCGTTAAGCAGACCGTGCGTGTAGAAGAGGGTGACAAATGGGCCGAGATCAAACCGTACAACGGTTTCTCGCTCGACTTCACCATCGACTTCAAACACCCGGCGATCGATTCCAGCTCGCAGCGTTATGCGATGAACTTCTCTGCTGACGCCTTTGTTCGTCAAATCAGCCGGGCGCGTACATTTGGCTTTATGCGTGAAATCGAATATCTGCAGTCTAAAGGCCTGTGCCTGGGCGGTAGCTTAGATTGTGCGATAGGTCTGGATGATTTCCGCGTACTGAATGAAGAAGGCCTGCGTTTTGAAGACGAGTTTGTCCGTCACAAAATGCTGGACGCTATCGGCGACCTGTTTATGTGTGGTCATAACATCATTGGCGCATTTACTGCGTTCAAATCGGGCCACGCACTGAACAACAAGCTGCTGCAAGCGGTTCTGGCTAAGCAGGAAGCCTGGGAATGGGCAACCTTCGAAGACGAAGCTGAACTGCCGCTGGCATTCAAAGCACCGAATCTGGTTCTGGCTTAATTACCTCAGAACGTGAAACGGCTGGTTATGCTGACACCCTCTCCGGTCAGCGGCACCAGCCGTTTTTTTATTGCTTTCATTCCTGCTCCCGGCTATTGCGACACGGCTCGCATCACACCGTTTTTTTGCTGAATTGATGTACAATCACGCGCGATTTCTCGCACCGCCACTTTAATCCCAGGTGTGGATGCCCCACATTAGTGATACTATCTCTGGCGCTTTTACAGGCTGAATACCGCTGCGGCTCGCGGCGGACGAACAAAAACGGAAGCGCAACAGAGCATGCGCGATGGAAAGGTTGTGATCGGAATTCTTCTGCGCTGGCGACAATTAGGTAGACGCTATTTCTGGCCTCATCTCCTGTTAGGGATGGTCGCGGCCAGTCTCGGCTTACCTGCCTGCGCGCAAAGTTCTGAACTCAATACCTCGTCTGAATCGCCAGCCAGTAGCCTGTTTATGGGTAACGCCGCGCGCTTTGATCACCTGATTCGCCTTCAGGAAGCGGCACGCCGTCCCAGTTTTAATGTCGACTACTGGCACCAGCACGCCATCCGCACTGTTATTCGCCACCTCTCTTTCACGCTCACGCCCCAGGCGCAGGCGGAACAGCAGACGTTGCCGCTGGCGGCTCAAAAGCTGGCGTTGATCGATTCGCTGCATGATTTACTGACATCTCACTCTGCGCTGCGCGCTGCGCCGCAGACGCTCTCAACGCCGCCTCTGTTTACCGCGCCAACCCGCTCATGGGTTGAATGGCATGCCCGCGTGCATGGTATTCGCGCCGGACCCGCCCGATTGTTCTGCTAATATTTTTGGTTTTATTCACTCTGTTTAGATTTTGCAGGCCGGAATGCTCCGGCTGAATTGAGAATATATTTACTATGTTAATCAAAATGTTAACCAAGGTTTTTGGTAGCAGTAACGATCGTACTCTGCGTCGCATGCGTAAAGTGGTAGACGTCATCAACAAGATGGAGCCGGATTTTGAAAAGCTCTCTGATGATGAACTGAAAGGCAAAACCGAACTGTTCCGCGAACGTCTGAAAAAAGGCGAGACGCTGGAAAGCCTGATTCCGGAAGCGTTTGCTACCGTGCGTGAAGCGAGTAAGCGTGTGTTCGGTATGCGTCACTTTGACGTCCAGCTGATTGGCGGTATGGTGCTGAACGACCGCTGCATCGCGGAGATGCGTACCGGTGAAGGTAAAACCCTGACCGCAACGCTGCCAGCCTATCTGAATGCGCTCTCGGGTAAAGGCGTACACGTCGTTACCGTCAATGACTATCTGGCACAGCGTGATGCCGAGAATAACCGCCCACTGTTTGAATTCCTCGGCCTGACCGTCGGTATTAACATGTCGGGTCTGCCTGCAGTGGCGAAGCGCGAAGCGTACGCGGCTGACATCACTTACGGCACCAACAACGAATATGGCTTCGATTACCTGCGCGACAACATGGCTTTCAGCCCGGAAGAGCGCGTGCAGCGTAAACTGCATTACGCGCTGGTGGATGAAGTTGACTCCATCCTGATCGATGAAGCGCGTACGCCACTGATCATTTCAGGACCCGCGGAAGACAGTTCTGAGCTCTACACCAAAGTGAACAAGATCATCCCGCATCTGGTTCGCCAGGATAAAGAAGATACGGAAACCTATCAGGGTGAAGGCGACTTCTGGGTCGATGAAAAAGCGCGTCAGGCGCATATGTCTGAACGCGGTCTGGTCAAAGTGGAAGAGCTGCTGGTCAGCCAGGGCATCATGGAAGCGGGCGAATCCCTCTATTCGCCGACCAACATCATGCTGATGCACCACGTTACTGCGGCACTGCGCGCCCATGCACTGTTTACCCGCGATGTCGATTACATCGTGAAAGATGGCGAAGTGGTGATCGTGGATGAACACACCGGTCGTACCATGCAGGGTCGTCGCTGGTCTGACGGTCTGCATCAGGCGATTGAAGCCAAAGAAGGCGTTGAGATCCAGAACGAGAACCAGACGCTGGCCTCTATCACTTTCCAGAACTACTTCCGTATTTACGAAAAACTGGCCGGTATGACCGGTACGGCAGACACCGAAGCGTTCGAATTCAGCTCTATCTACAAGCTCGACACCATTGTGGTGCCGACCAACCGCCCGATGGTGCGTAAAGATCTGGCCGATCTGGTCTACATGACCGAGAAAGAGAAGATCGATGCGATCATCGAAGATATCCGTGAGCGGACCGCCAACGGCCAGCCGGTACTGGTCGGGACTATTTCGATTGAAAAATCGGAAGTGGTCTCGAACGAACTGACGCGTGCCGGTATCAAACACAACGTTCTGAACGCCAAATTCCACGCCCGCGAAGCGGAGATCGTGGCCCAGGCGGGTCAGCCTGGTGCGGTCACCATCGCCACCAACATGGCCGGTCGTGGTACCGACATTATGCTCGGCGGCAGCTGGCACGCTGAAGTCGCTGAACTGGAAAACCCGACCGAAGCACAAATCGAAGAGATCAAAGCCGCATGGCAGATTCGCCATGATGCAGTACTGGCGTCCGGTGGTTTGCACATTGTCGGTACCGAGCGTCACGAATCGCGTCGTATCGATAACCAGCTGCGTGGTCGTGCTGGTCGTCAGGGTGATGCCGGTTCTTCACGCTTCTACCTGTCAATGGAAGATGCGCTGATGCGTATTTTTGCCTCGGATCGCGTCTCAAACATGATGCGTAAACTGGGGATGAAGCCAGGTGAAGCGATTGAGCACCCTTGGGTCACCAAAGCTATTGCCAACGCGCAGCGTAAAGTGGAAAGCCGTAACTTCGATATTCGTAAGCAGCTGCTGGAATATGATGATGTAGCCAACGATCAGCGTCGCGCCATCTACAGCCAGCGTAACGAACTGCTGGATGTGTCGGATGTGAGCGAAACCATCAACAGCATTCGCCATGACGTCTATAAAGCGACCATCGATACCTACATTCCGCCGCAGTCACTGGAAGAGATGTGGGATGTGCCGGGTCTGGAAGAGCGTCTGCGTACCGATTTCGATCTTAACCTGCCGATTGCGGAATGGCTGGATAAAGAGCCGGATCTGCATGAAGAGGTGCTGCGTGAGCGCATCATGACGCATGCGATGGAAAACTATGCCGCCAAAGAAGAGGTGGTTGGCGCTGAGATGATGCGTAACTTCGAAAAAGGCGTGATGTTGCAGACGCTGGATTCGCTGTGGAAAGAGCATCTGGCAGCGATGGACTACCTGCGTCAGGGTATCCATCTGCGTGGTTACGCGCAGAAAGATCCGAAGCAGGAGTACAAACGTGAGTCGTTCGCCATGTTTGCCGCCATGCTGGAGTCACTGAAATATGAAGTGATCAGTACGCTGAGCAAAGTGCAGGTGCGGATGCCGGAAGAGGTTGAAGCGATGGAGCAGCAACGTCGCGAAGAGGCTGAACGTCTGGCCCAGCAGCAGCAACTGAGTCACGTTGAAGAAGAGACGCTAGCGGCAGAAGCGCTGGCGCAGCAGAGTGGCGAACGCAAAGTCGGCCGCAACGATCCCTGCCCATGTGGTTCAGGTAAAAAGTATAAGCAGTGCCACGGTCGTCTGGCCTGAGATTAAGCACTGATGAAAAAGGAGCCTCTGGCTCAATGCTGATCAGTTAAGGTTAGATTTGCAAGGCTGTCACGGTTAAACGTGGCAGCTTTTTTTTGGGCAGGCGTGCCGGAGGGCGGGCCTGCGCACCTCTGCTGCTGCCGGGCTGTGAGGCAGAGAAATGAAGTGAAGGCACCGCGCAGCGGCGCGAGGACCGCGCCAGCCCCGGCCCGGCACCAGACTGCGTTATCACCTGTCGCTAAACTGACGAGCATTAGCCTCTGGCTCCTTTTTTATTGCCTCAGCGTTGAGCCGGATGAGGGCGGCAGGCCAAAGCGATTAACATCCGTCACACCCTGTTTTACACTCATCCTTCATTCATCCAACATTACCAGGATATTCTTCATGAAGCACCTGCAGGTCGCGGTTGGTATTATCCGCAATGCCAATAAACAGATTTTCCTTGCTCAGCGCGCAGCAACCTCCTATATGGCCAATAAATGGGAGTTTCCCGGCGGCAAGATCGAAGCGGGTGAGAGCGCTGAACAGGGGTTGATTCGCGAGTTGCATGAAGAGACCGGCATCGAGGTTACCGAGGCGCATCCGATTGGACAGGCTGACCACAGTTATGAGGATTTACGGGTAACGCTGCACTTCTTCCTGGTCGAAGGCTGGAAGGGCGAGCCGTGGGGCAAAGAGGGGCAGCCGCAACGTTGGGTTGATCAGCAGGCGTTGGTCGCCGAGGAGTTTCCGCCGGCCAATCACCCACTGATTGCTCGCCTGGTCGCCGGCGAGCTCTGACAGGGCGGAGCCGTGGGCTCCACCTGACGATTAATGGTCCTCTTCACTCCAGTTATCGCTGTCATTCAGGTCGCCGCTGCTGGGAATACGTTTCTCTTCAGCGGCCCATTCCCCTAAATCGATCAGCTGGCAGCGCTTGCTGCAAAACGGCCGCCACGGGCTGAGCTCATCCCAAATCACATCTTTGCCGCACTGTGGACAGGCGACGGTCATCACTTCTTGCTGCATATTCACCTCTAACAACAGGCCAGTTGAAAATTGAGTCGGGCCGGAACCTCGCCACGCTCACTATCAAGCGGCATAAAACGAATGGCATAACGGCTTTTATGTCCGGAGACCTGCGGATAGAGCGCATCCTCCAGCGACAGCTGCAGGCGCAGCAGGTCCGCACCTTCAGCATTGTCCTGATAAAAGCCATTCAGGCTGGTCTGGGTACGAAATGTGCCTGACTGACGGATCAGATCGAGGATCATCGCCAGCGCATGATGCAGCGGCACCAGCGTCTGCATCCAGGCCTCGACCTGAGCATCGCGCGCTTCCTGCGGCAGGTGCAGCCAGATGTGCAGGCCGGGCAAATCAAAACTACAGCAGCCGCCTGGGATACTCAGACGCTGGCGCACCAGCGCAATCAGGCGATCCTCACGCAGTTGCTGCCCCATCCGTGGCGCATTCATCAGCTGGGTTGCCTGCATTTTTAACTTGTCACGCAGGGCATCGACCAGCGTCATATCCACGCCGGGCACATCCGCCCAGGCGCGGAGCTTCTGCTGCTGGCGCTCCAGCTCTTTCAGTAACTCGGTGCGCATATCGCCGCGCTCAAAAATATCGAGCAGTTCGCCGATCAGACGAAAAAAGGTCAGGGCGTTGACGGTTTTATCCAGCGGGATGGTCTCATCTAACTGATTAATCAGAAACTCAACCCGTAGCCAGGTGCGCATTTTTTCATTCAGGGGATGTTCAAACAGAACGGGTGTGCTCATGGTGTTAATCCTGTTTCGTTGCCGCCAGCCTGAGATAGCGCTGATGAAGTTCGGCAACCTGTGGCAATGCGTCTTCAGGCTCGCCACTGTTATCAATAATGTCATCGGCACAGGCGAGGCGTTGCTGCCGCGTGGCCTGTGCCGCAAGAATACGTTGCGCCTGAGCAAGTGAAATCTGGTCGCGCTGTCGGGTGCGGGCGATCTGCGTCGCTTCGTCGACATCAATCACCAGTACCCGATCAGCCTGGTGCTGTAGCTGATTTTCTACCAGTAATGGCACTACCCACAGCACATAAGGCGAAGTGGCTTCGGCGATCAGCTGTTGGGTGCGGGCGTTAATCAGCGGATGCAGCAGCGCGTTTAACCAGTTTTTCTCTTCCGGCGTCTGAAAAATAATATCGCGTAACCGCGCACGATCCAGGCTGCCCTGTTCGGTCAGGATAGCGGCGCCATAACGCGCTTCTATCGCCTGTAACGCGGGCGTTCCGGGCTCAACGACTTCCCGTGCAATCAGGTCAGCATCGATAATGTTGACCCCGAACGCAGCAAACTGCCGGGCAATCGAGCTTTTACCGCTACCGATTCCCCCTGTCAGCGCTATGGTATAGGGCCTATTTCCCATCTGACTTCTCTTTTGGACACAGGTTCATGTTAAAGGTCTGGTTCACAAAGGCAAAAATGCGCGCCAGATCACAACGATAACACTCAGCTAAATTTAACGGATTGTAGCGTAAATAAAGTGAAATTCGCAGTCTTGTCGCCGGACGATACGCGCGTATCATAAGGTCACTGGAGCCGTGCTGGCTTCGCGGACCGCGGTTCGTTGCCACTCACCAGGACATAACAGATGCGTATTGAAGAAGATTTGAAACTGGGCTTTAAAGACGTCTTAATCCGGCCAAAACGTTCTACGTTGAAAAGCCGTTCACAGGTTGAGCTGGAGCGCAGTTTTACCTTTAAGCACTCCGGCCTGAGCTGGAGCGGCGTGCCGGTGATTGCCGCTAACATGGATACCGTCGGCACCTTTCTGATGGCGGAAGCGCTGGCCAGCTTTAATATTCTGACGGCGGTACATAAGCATTACAGCGTAGATGACTGGCGTGCCTTCATTCAGCGCGTGCCCGAGACGGTTTTGAACTCGGTAATGGTCTCTACCGGTACCTCTGAAGCTGATTTCACTAAGCTGAACGCCATTATGGCGCTGTCAGAGAAACTGCAGTTTATCTGCATTGACGTTGCCAACGGCTATTCCCAGCATTTTGTCGATTTTCTGCAGCGTGCCCGCGAAGCCTTTCCTGGCAAAACGATCTGTGCCGGAAATGTGGTGACCGGAGAAATGGTAGAAGAGCTGATTCTGTCAGGTGCCGATATTGTCAAAGTGGGCATAGGACCCGGATCGGTCTGTACCACACGGGTGAAGACCGGCGTGGGTTATCCGCAGCTCTCAGCGGTGATTGAGTGTGCTGATGCGGCGCACGGCCTGAGCGGTCAGATTGTCAGCGACGGCGGTTGTTCGGTGCCGGGCGATATTGCCAAAGCCTTTGGTGGCGGCGCTGATTTCGTGATGCTGGGCGGAATGCTGGCCGCACACGATGAATGCGAAGGGCGAGTCGTCGAAGAAAATGGCGAAAGTTTCATGCTGTTTTATGGCATGAGTTCAGAGTCGGCAATGAAGCGTCATGTCGGTGGTGTGGCAGAGTATCGTGCAGCGGAAGGGAAAACCGTGAAGTTGCCGTTGCGCGGCCCGGTGGCTGAAACCGCGCGTGATATTCTGGGCGGCCTGCGTTCAGCCTGCACCTATGTAGGTGCCGAGCGTCTGAAAGAGCTGACGAAACGCACGACCTTTATTCGGGTAGCCGAGCAGGAAAACCGCGTTTTTAATCGTTAATGATCCAGCGAGAGTCAGTGATTAATGGTCAGTGGCAGATGGCAGATGGCAGATGGCTGATGATGGCGAGTTAATGATGGTTGATCGGTTACCGGCGGTCAGGCATTGACCGTCAGCTCCGTTACCGGCGCACCAGGCGTGGTTTAGGGTTGCTCATCCATCGATCGACCTCCATCTGAGGCTCCTCAGCGGGTGTCACATCTTACTTATCTGACTTCACATTAAGGCGCGCAAAATGCGCGCCTTAATGCATCGCATCACCTAATCCGAATACCGGCAGATACATCGCGATCACCAGCGTGCCGACAATGCCGCCAATCACTACCATCATCATGGGTTCCAGCGAGGCGGCCAGCGTGTCAGCCCGTTCACGGGTTTGCCCCTCATGCCATTCAGCCAGCCGTGCCAGCATCAAATCCAATGCACCCGCCTCTTCACCGACGCGAATCAACTGACCACAGAGCGCGGTAAACAGTGGATGCTGCGCCAGTGCCTGATGCAGCGGTTTTCCTTCGGCGATATGCTGCTGCAAACCGGCAATCGCTTCCCGCCATAACAGTGAAGAGAGTGTCACCTCGACGGCGGCAAGTCCCTGTAACAGGGTTAATCCGGCATGCTGCGTCAGATGCAGAATGGTGTAAATCTGGGTTAACTGTGAACCGCGCCAGAGCCCGGAGAGCAGCGGGAGACGTAAAAACAGTCGCTGTTCCCGTCGCTGCCAGTCTGCTGAGCGCCGCCGCAGTTGCTGCCAGCTCACCAGCGTCAGCAACAATACGCTGGCTATCAGCAACCCCCACTGCTGCAACGCGGCAGAAAGCTGCATCACTGCGGCGGTAAAGGCTGGTAAGGGCGCGTCAAACGAGGCGTAGACCGCGACAAACTCCGGCAGAACGAACAGCAGCATGCCGCAGCTGACGGCCAGCGCCACCAGCAGAATGAACAGGGGATAGCGAAGCGCCTTTACGACCTGACGCCATAACTGATGCTGGCGGGTCTGCTGCCGGGCCAGTTCATTGCAGCAAACATCCAGTTGTCCGGTCAGTTCACCGACCTCCATCAAAGCCGGGTAAAGGGCCGGAAAGATCTGCGGCCACTCACGCAGCGCCTGTGAAAAGGGCTGACCGCTGATGACCCGATGATGCAGCGCCATCATCAATGCACGCCAGCCAGCATGGGGATGGCCTTCAGCCAGCAGGGCGAGACTCTCGGCCAGCGGCAAACCGGCTTTAAGCAGGGTAGCCAGCTGGCGAATCAGATCGGTTTTGTGCTGCCATTTCCAGTCCGCCTGGCGCCAGACCTTGTCTCGTTTCCAGCTGACCGGCAGCAGATCGCGCTGTGCCAGCATCAGCAACAGGTTTTCACTGTCGATAGCCAGCAGCTGACCGCTTTGCAGCTCGCCCTGGCTATCGACGGCCTGCCAGCGAAACAGCGCCGGATTAGCCATCTTCCAGTCCGATAACCCGCTGCATCTCTTCCAGCGAGGTATCGCCCCGGCTCACCGCCTCCAGCCCGGAGGCAAGCAGGGTACGCAGCCCCTGCTGCTTTGCCAGAGCAAGCAGATTCTCAAGCGGCATCTCTGCCGCAATGGCGTTTTGCAGCCTGGCGTTCACCGGCAGCAGTTCAAACAGCGCCAGCCGGCCAAAGTAGCCGGAGAAGCAGTGATCGCAGCCGGGCGCGCGCCAGGTCTGTAAGGTCCCGGGCCAGAGTTCGGCAGGGTAGTGCGCTACCGCCTGAGCCGGCTGACGACAGTGCGGGCAGAGACGCCGTACCAGGCGCTGCGCCACGATCAGCCGTAGCGCCGACCCCAGCAGGTAACCGGGAATACCCATCTGTCGAAGGCGCGTCAGGGTTTCGGCGGTTGAGTTGGTATGCAGGGTCGAGAGCACCAGATGCCCGGTCTGTGCGGCCTTAACCGCAATCTCGGCGGTTTCTGCATCGCGGATCTCGCCGACCATAATCACATCCGGATCCTGACGCAGCAGCGCACGCAGCACGCGATGGAAGTCGAGCCCGTTTTTACTGTGAATCTGCGTCTGATTGATGCCGGGTAACGGTATCTCTATCGGATCTTCAACACTACAGAGGTTTTTGTCGGGCGTATTCAGCGCACTAAGCCCGCTATAGAGCGTGAAGGTTTTGCCGCTGCCGGTCGGTCCGGTCACCAGGATCAGCCCTTGTGGCTGCGCCAGCGCCGAGCAGAGCAGGCGTAACTGGGCGGCGGGAAGCCCCAGCTTATCCAGCGATAGTGCGGCGCTTTCACTCTGCAACAGCCGGACCACGGCTTTTTCCCCGCCGTGAATCGGTAGCGTGGCAAGGCGAAACGAGGCCGGTTTGCCGGCAATCTCCAGGCTGAACTGACCATCCTGCGGTAACCGGCGTTCGGCAATATCCAGGCCGCCAAGGATTTTAAGACGAGCCAGCAATGCGGCGGGCGGGATGGCTGGCAGTGCTGAGAGCGGATGCAGGACACCATCAATCCGCAGCCTGACTCTTAGCCCATCCCGCCAGGGTTCAATGTGAATGTCTGATGCGCGACGCTCCAGCGCCTGCTGCAGTATCTGCTGCGTTGCCTCAATGGCTGACTCTGAAGGAGCATCTTCGCGTGCTGACAGCGGTTTTTCACTGTGCTGCAACTGGTCGAGACGCGCCTGGGGCCAGCACTCAATCTCAATCTGGCACTGGCTGGCAAAATGCAGAGCCTCAGCCAGCCCCGGCGGCACCGTTTCCGCCACGGCAACCCGTAGCTGGCCGGCATCATGGTGCAGCACCAGGGCGCGATAGCGCTGGCATAATGCCGCAATCGCCGCATCAGGCTTCATCGGCGGCTCCTTTATCGGCAAAGCGGAACTGCTCAAGGCAATTGTCACGCAGGCTGCTGTTGCTGCTGGTGCAGCTACGTTGCCAGCTGATGCCGCCTTCGGTGCTGTCCCATACCGGCAGCATCTCGACGCTTAACCCATTCAGGCTCTCCTGGCCGGTCAGGGTGATGACGCCATTGGTGACGCTTAGGGCGGAAACATAGCGCGAGCTTCTGGCAGCAGGAATGCCGTGTTCGCCAGCCTGACAGGGCGTCGGGCCGCCGCGCTCCAGCGCACAGAGCTCCACTGCGGTTTTATACGGCACCATCGTTTGCAGCATGTCGGTGAGCGCTGCGCGCTGCAGATAGTTTTGGTAAGCAGGCAGGCCAATGGCGCTGAGGATCGCCACAATGCCCACCACAATCATCAGTTCGACCAGGGTAAATCCACGTTGATAATCCATTTCGTCTTCTCCAGTTTAAGAAGCCGACAGACTAAAAAAGGGGCTTGAGGAATCACAGACGCAGAGTGAAACAATGGAAAAGAAGACGAGAAGAGAGTCATGGCTTGCAGTGCAGCCGAAATCGTTATGGAAGCGGGATCGCATAAAGCGCCGTGCTGGCGGCACGGCGCGCGAGCTTACTGCTGCTGAAAACGCATCGATAAATCGAGTGCACGCACATGTTTCGTCAGCGCACCCACCGAGACATAATCGACGCCGGTCTGCGCAATCTGGGGGAGCGTGGTTTCCGTGACGTTGCCCGAGACTTCCAGCAGCGCGCGCCCCTGATTCAGCGCTACCGCCGCACGCATCTGCTCCAGGCTGAAGTTATCCAGCATCACAATATCTGCTGCTGCCTCCAGCGCCTGACTCAGCTCATCCAGCGATTCCACTTCTACCTCTACCGGCACATCCGGCTGCAGCCATTGCGCCTTTTCCACCGCCTGACGGATCGATCCGCTGGCAATAATGTGATTCTCTTTAATCAGATAGGCATCGGAGAGGCCCAGGCGATGGTTACTGCCGCCGCCGCACAGGACGGCATATTTCAGTGCGGTGCGCAGGCCGGGCAGGGTTTTTCGCGTGTCCAGCAGTTGCGTCTGACTGCCCGCCAGCAGCGCCACATAGCGGCTGACTTCGGTGGCAACGCCCGAGAGGGTCTGAACAAAATTGAGCGCGGTACGTTCAGCGGTCAACAGCAATCGTGCCGGACCCTTGATATCGAACAGCGGCTGGTCAGCTTCGATCCGATCACCATCCGCGACATGCCAGGTCAGGGTTGCGTGTGAGCCGAGCTGAATAAACACCTCCTCGACCCAGCGTTTACCACAGAAAACACCCGCTTCACGGGTAATCACCTGAGCATGGGCCTGCGTTTCAGCCGGTAACAGCTGAGCGGTGATATCACGGTCGGCATCAATTTCGCCGCCAAGATCTTCCTGTAACGCACGCGCAACCGCCTCGGGAATATCACCTTCGATGCGTCTAATCAAAGCCTGACGGCGGCTGTCTGGATCATAACCACGCGAAGACATAAGCGTTGAACTCCAAAATGGGATGGTGAGTAAGGTGTCCACAATAGCCTGAACCGTGATCGCGTACCAGCGATGGACGCAATTTTGTTTAGTATCCTTAACACGCGCCGCTTGTCTGGCGGCTCAGCGACGCATTTAGAGGCAATAATCCCTTACTATTCATGCTATTCTCAGCCTGATTGAATAAGGAAATACAGCATGAAAATTGAACATGGCTGGCTGACCGGGGTACGTCAGGTCCCCTCGCCGCATTGTAATGAGCGACCCGACGATGAGGCGCCTTCGCTGCTGGTGATCCACAATATCAGCTTACCGCCAGGCGAATTTGGTGGCCCGTGGATCGATAAATTGTTCACCGGCACGTTGCCGCCGGATGCGCATCCTTATTTCGCAGACATTGCCGCACTGCGCGTGGCGGCGCACTGCCTGATTCGTCGTGATGGCGAGATCGTACAGTACGTTTCCTTTGATAAACGTGCCTGGCATGCTGGCGTGTCGCAGTTTGAAGGCCGTGAGAACTGCAACGACTTCTCCATCGGTATTGAACTGGAAGGTACGGATAGCGATCCCTATACCGAAGCGCAATACCAGTCGCTGCAACGGGTCACGCAACTGCTGTTGCAGCACTACCCGCTGACGCCTGCGCGCATTACCGGACACAGTGATATCGCACCGGCGCGCAAAACCGATCCCGGACCTGCTTTTGACTGGGGCTACTATAAGCAGCTGTTAACGCAGCAAAAATCCTGATTTTTGCGGAGTCAGTATGACGTTGTTTACCTTGTTGTTGGTTTTAGGCTGGGAACGCCTGTTTAAGCTGGGCGAGCACTGGCAGCTGGAACACCGGCTGGAGCCGTTTTTTCGTCGCCGCCAGCATGTCTCAATGGTGCGTACCCTGCTGATGACGCTACTAGTGATGGCCGTGACGGCGCTGGTGGTCTGGAGCCTGAAAGGCCTGCTGTTTGGCGTACTGCAACTGCTGTTCTGGATCGTCGTCGGGCTGCTGTGTATCGGCGCGGGGTCGGTGCGACAGCATTATCACACCTACCTGAAAGCGGCCAGCCATGATGATGCGGCTGCGCATCAGGCGATGGCGGCCGAGCTGACTCTGATACACGGTGTGCCGGTAGAGTGCAGCGAGCGCGAATTTCTGCGCGAACTGCAGAATGCGCTGATCTGGATTAACTTCCGCTTCTACCTCGCGCCGATGTTCTGGCTGGTGGTCGGCGGGGCCTGGGGTCCGGTGCTGCTGGTGGGATACGCCTTCCTGCGTGCCTGGCAGGGCTGGCTGGCAAAACAGGGCACGCCGATGGCGCGTGCGCAGTCTGGCGTCGATGGCATACTGCATGTGCTCGACTGGATCCCGGTGCGACTGGCCGGTGTGGCCTACGCCTTGCTGGGGCACGGCGAGAAAGCGTTGCCGGCGTGGTTTGCCTCGCTCACCGACCGTCATCGTTCGCAGTATCAGGTGCTGACCAGCCTGGCGCAGTTCTCGCTGTCGCGCGATCCACACACCGATAAAGTCGAAACGCCACGGGTTGCCGTGGCGTTAGCAAAACGAACTTCACTGGTGCTGGTCGTGGCCGTGGCGTTGCTGACGATCTACGGCACGCTGGTGTGATCGGCGGGCGGCACGCCAAAATCGGGTGTGCCATCTGCCCGCCAGTCAAAATACTTCAGCCGGGTATGGCGGTTCGGGTCCCATAACGGGTCGCCCTCAATTTCGGTGTAGTTGCGCGCGTGGTAAACCAGCACGTCGCGTCCCGCCTCATCCTGGGTAAAACTGTTGTGGCCCGGCCCATACTGATGATTATCCCAGCTCGACACAAACACCGGCCGGGCAGATTTCTGCCATGCCGTGACGTCGAGCGGATCGGCATCCATCGCAATCGACAACAGGCCCAGACAGTAATTCTCATCGGTGGCGCTGGCCGAGTAGGTGACAAACAGCCGGTCACCGTGGCGGATCACCGCCGCGCCTTCGTTAACGCTAAACCCGGCACATTCCCACTCATATTCAGGCCGGCTCAGCATCACCGGCGTCCCTTTCAGCGTCCAGGGGTTGAGCAGCTCGGCCAGATAGAGGTTGGAGTTGCCGGGAATCGACGGATCTTTCTGCGCCCACAGATACCAGTTCTTGCCCTGATGCACGAAGTGGGTGGCATCCAGCGAGAAACTGTCGAACTGGCTGAATACCCGACGACACGGCTGCCATTCACCCTGCAGCGGATCGGCCGCATCACACACCAGCGCATACATCCGGTGCTGAAACAGGCCATCTTTGATGTCGCGTGTCGGCGCAGCCGCGAAGTAGATCACCCACTGGCCGTCGATTAAGTGCAGTTCCGGCGCCCAGATCAGCTCGCTGCAGGGACCGCTGTCCGGCTTGCGCCATACCACTACCGGTTCGGCAGTGCGCAGACCGGCCAGCGTATCGGCACGACGGATCTCCAGCCGGTCATATTCCGGCACTGAGGCGATAAAGTAGTAGTGTTGATCATGACGCAGAATAAACGGGTCGGCGCGCTGCTCGATAAAAGGGTTAGGCAGGATAGCGGTCATTTTACTTCTCCGGTTTGCGGGACAACGCCGTCGCGTGTGCGAACAGTCTGTAAATCACGGAAATTTTCGCGACGCAGCGCGAGATCCTGCTGAATAGTGAGCATCATTTTACGGTCGACCTTCATCAGCCGTACCACACCTGCCGTAATCAGATAGCCAATGCCCGGGATCACGGTAAACAGCAGCATGATGCCGTTAATGGCCTCCGGCGACTGCTGTTTAGCCCCGGCATTGTAGCCGTAGATCGACAGCAGGAAGCCGACCATCGCCCCGGCGACCGCCAGTCCCACTTTGAGAAAGAACAGGTTACCGGAGAAGCTGATACCGGTGATGCGCTTGCCGGTTTTCCATTCGCCATAGTCATCAACATCGGCCATCAGCGACCAGTGCAGCGGCGACGGGATCTGATGCAGGATATTCAGCACAAAGTAAGCGATCACCACCATCAGCGTGGCGTGCGGATCGATCCAGTAAAACGCACTGGAGAACAGCGCCAGCGCAATGTTGGTCCAGAAGAAGACCTTGAGCTTACACCAGCGATCGGTCAGCACTTTTGCCAGCGTACTGCCGAACATCATGCCAATCACGCCGAGGCTGATAAACAGCGTGGCGAAATGGGTCGATTGCCCCATCACCCAGGTGACGTAATACATGGTGGCGGCCATACGGATAAAGCCGGGACAGACGTTGCAGAAGGTCAGCAGAAGAATGCGCACCCACTGATCGTTTTTCCAGACGTCGCGCAGATCTTTCTTCAGGTCGTCATTGCTGGGAACGGCGGGGTGAATACGCTCACGCACCGTGGCAAAGCAGAACAGGAACATCGCCAGACCGATAGTCGCCAGCACGGTCATCGCCATCTGATAGCCGCGCGCCTTGTCTTCGCCGCCAAACCATTCCGCCATCGGCAGCAGCGACATCGACAGGATCAGCGTAGCGATGCCGACCATCACGAAGCGGTAAGACTGACAGGAGACGCGTTCGCCGGGATCGTTGGTAATCACGCCGCCCAGCGAGCAGTAAGGAATGTTGATGGCGGTGTAGGTCAGCGACATCAGGAAGTAGGTGACGAACGCCCAGATGACCTTGTTATGGTAGGTCCAGTCCGGCGTGGTAAACATCAGCACGCTGAACAGCACATAGGGAACCGAGACCCACAGCAGCCACGGGCGGAAGCGGCCCCAGCGGCTCTGGGTGCGATCGGCAACCGCGCCCATAATCGGATCGGTCACCGCGTCCAGCACCCGCACCGACAGCAGCAGTGTGCCGACCAGCGCCGGGGCTAAACCAAAAACATCGGTATAGAAGTAGTTGAGGAACAGCATGATGGCACCGCCAATCATGTTGCATCCGGCATCGCCCATGCCATAACCCAGTTTTTCTCGAAACGAGAGGGCTGCACCTTTCATGGTTCTCTCCTGCGCATCCGGTGTGAACAGGAATTATTGTCGCTAAATCAGAGAGATGACTGGGAGTAAATCGCCATGAAGATGGACAAAACAGGTGCGCGAGGAGAAGTGTGAACTGGATCGGGCTTTAGCGCCAGGCGGCGGATGAGGCGGAATGCCTGCTGCAGCACGCCACGGCGCTGCAGCAGGTCAGGGCTTATCAGGCTTTCTGGGCCTGATTCTTAATGAAGTAACCAATCCCCAGAATCACCAGCCAGACCGGAATCAGCCAGACGGAGATCGCCATGCCCGGCGTGGTTGCCATCAGCACCAGAATCGCCGCCAGGAAGATCAGGCAAATCCAGTTACCTACCGGATAGAGCAGCGCTTTGAAGCGGGTAGTCACCCCTTGCTGATCTTTCTTACGACGGAACTTGAGGTGCGCCAGGCTGATCATCGCCCAGTTGATCACCAGCGCCGAAACCACCAGTGACATCAGCAGGCCAAAAGCCTCGCCCGGCATCAGGTAGTTGATTAACACGCAGAGCGCAGTGGCGACGGCTGACACCAGAATGGTCAGCACCGGCACGCCGCGGCGGTCCACTTTCAGCAGCGCTTTCGGCGCGTTGCCCTGCTGCGCCAGACCAAACAGCATACGGCTGTTGCAGTACACGCAGCTGTTATAGACCGACAGCGCCGCCGTCAGGATCACCACGTTCAGCGCATTAGCCACCATCGCATCACCCAGTTCGTGGAAGATGAAGACGAACGGGCTGACGTCTGCGGTAACGCGGGTCCACGGCATCAGTGACAGCAGCACCGCCAGCGAACCGATATAGAAAATCAGGATGCGCCACAGCACCTGATTGGTCGCTTTAGGAATGCTGGTTTCCGGATTATCCGCTTCTGCCGCGGTGATCCCCACCAGCTCCAGACCACCAAACGAGAACATGATGATCGCCATCACCATCACCAGCCCGCCGAGGCCATGCGGGAAGAATCCGCCCTGTTCCCACAGGTTGCGTACGGTGGCCTGCGGGCCGCCGTGGCCGCTGAACAGCAGCCAGCCGCCGAACAGGATCATGCCAATCACCGCGACCACTTTAATAATGGCGAACCAGAACTCCATCTCACCAAACACTTTCACGTTGGTCAGGTTAATGGCGTTGATCATCACAAAGAAGATGGCGGCCGAGGCCCAGGTCGGGAAGTCAGGCCACCAGAACTGGATATATTTACCGACAGCGGTCAGCTCTGCCATCGCTACCAGTACATAGAGCACCCAATAGTTCCAGCCCGATGCGAAGCCAGCAAAGTTGCCCCAGTATTTATAGGCGAAGTGGCTGAAGCTGCCGGCAACCGGCTCCTCTACGACCATTTCGCCCAACTGACGCATGATTAAAAAGGCAATAAAACCGGCAATGGCATACCCCAGAATGACTGCCGGTCCGGCGGATTCAATGACCGACGCACTGCCGAGAAACAGGCCGGTCCCCACCGCACCACCCAGCGCGATGAGCTGAATATGGCGGTTCTTCAGACCGCGTTTCAGCGCTTCGCCTTGCTGTTGTTCCATACAAACCTCGTGATGTTTTTATTCTTCGTTCGCAGCGCAGTCCGCTGTAAGGAAGTGGTTACATTAACGTATTGATTATTTTACGGTATCCGGCGTGCTGTCTGCTGCCAGGCGCTACCCTGGCGACAAGAATAGTGATAAGCGAATCGCTTTGCACCTGCTTTCGCTTTTCGTGCTGGGCATTGACTGAAAAAACAGCGCCAGCTCACGTCTGTGACAGGCAAATTTCTGCCATGAAATGATGCCGATGACGAATAGGTTTCGCTTATGGTAGCCGCTGCGGTAAGCGGCTAAACGGGTGTAAGGTTTGGTAAAAGTGAAGTTATTTAACATTTACTTCCAGGGTAATTTTTCATTTTTTTAACCGCAAGTTAGCGTCACCACTGGCTTTCACCGTTGCGGAATGTGACCGGGACCATATAGACACAAGGTGAATACTTTGTTACTTTACCGGCACCTTTTGACAATTGGTATTACCAATTTACTCCGGACGATTGGCTAATAAGAAGGGAAGATGGCTTACAGTAAGATTCGCCAACCCAAGCTCTCCGACGCCATCGAGCAACAGCTCGAATCCCTGATCATGGAAGGGACGCTGCGTCCGGGAGAGAAGCTGCTCCCCGAGCGCGAACTCGCCAAACAATTCGATGTCTCACGTCCGTCCCTCCGCGAAGCAATCCAGCGCTTAGAAGCCAAAGGATTACTGCTACGCCGTCAGGGTGGCGGAACGTTCGTACAGGAGCATCTCTGGCAAAGCATGAGCGATCCACTCGTAGAGCTTCTCGCCGACCATCCGGAATCACAATTTGATCTGCTGGAAACGCGCCACGCCTTAGAAGGCATCGCCGCTTATTATGCGGCACTGCGCGGCACCGAAGAGGATCTGCTGCGGATTCGTGATTGCCATCTGCAGATCCAGCAGGCACAGGACAGCGGCGACTTAGACGCCGAAGCGGACGCAGTGATGCAGTATCAGATCGCTGTCACAGAAGCAGCCCATAATGTCGTGCTTTTGCATTTGCTACGCTCTATGGGCCCTATGCTGGAACAAAACGTCCGTCAGAATTTCGAATTGCTCTACTCGCGCCGGGAAATGCTGGCGAAAGTGAGCGGTCACCGCGCCAGAATCTTTGAGGCGATTGTGGCTCGTGAGCCGGAAAAAGCGCGCGAGGCTTCACACCGTCACCTGGCGTTCATTGAGGAAATCTTGCTGGACAGAAGTCGGGAGCAGAGCCGTCGAGAACGCTCCCTGCGTCGTTTACAGCAACGTAAGGAATAACGTGCGACAAAGATCGTACGGACATGTGCGACGAGCCTGCCTGCATGTGCTGTAACAGGCTCCCGATTATTCAACGTATTAGACACAGATAAGGAACACACCCATGTCAGAACGTTTACACAATGACGTGGATCCGATTGAAACTCGTGACTGGCTACAGGCGATCGAATCGGTCATCCGTGAAGAAGGTGTTGAACGTGCGCAGTATCTGATTGATCAGGTACTGGGTGCAGCCCGCAAAGGCGGCGTGAACGTTGCTGCAGGATCTTCTGCAATCAGCAACTATATCAACTCTATTGCCGTTGAAGATGAACCGGACTATCCGGGCAACACCTCTCTTGAACGTCGTATCCGTTCCGCGATCCGCTGGAACGCCATCATGTCGGTGCTGCGCGCATCGAAGAAAGATCTGGAACTGGGTGGCCATATGTCCTCCTTCCAGTCTTCTGCCACCATTTATGAAGTGTGCTTTAACCACTTCTTCCGCGCGCGCAGTGAGAAGGATGGCGGCGACCTGGTTTACTTCCAGGGCCACATTTCCCCAGGCATCTACGCCCGTGCGTTCCTTGAAGGTCGTCTGACCGAAGAGCAGATGAACAACTTCCGTCAGGAAGTGGCTGGTAAAGGCCTCTCATCTTATCCGCACCCGAAACTGATGCCGGAATTCTGGCAGTTCCCGACCGTTTCTATGGGTCTGGGTCCGCTGTCGGCTATCTATCAGGCGAAGTTCCTGAAATATCTGGAACACCGTGGCCTGAAAGATACCTCTGCACAGACCGTCTATGCCTTCCTGGGTGATGGCGAGATGGATGAGCCGGAATCAAAAGGCGCAATCACCATCGCCACCCGTGAAAAACTGGATAACCTGGTCTTCATCATCAACTGCAACCTGCAGCGTCTGGATGGTCCGGTCACCGGTAACGGTAAGATCATCAACGAGCTGGAAGGCATCTTTGCCGGTGCTGGCTGGGAAGTGATCAAAGTCATCTGGGGCGGTCGCTGGGATGAGCTGCTGCGTAAAGATACCAGCGGCAAGCTGATTCAGCTGATGAACGAAACCGTTGACGGCGATTACCAGACCTTTAAATCCCGTGATGGTGCCTATGTGCGCGAGCACTTCTTTGGTAAATATCCGGAAACCGCCGCGCTGGTTAAAGATATGTCCGATGATGAAATCTGGGCACTGAACCGTGGCGGCCACGATCCGAAGAAAATCTACGCGGCACTGAAAAAAGCGCAGGACACCAAAGGCAAACCGGTGCTGATCCTGGCGCATACCATCAAAGGTTATGGTATGGGCGACACCGCGGAAGGCAAAAACATTGCTCACCAGGTGAAGAAGATGAACATGGATGGCGTGCGCTATATCCGTGATCGCTTCAACGTGCCGGTAGCGGATGACAAGATTGAATCTCTGCCATACGTGACCTTCGACAAAGGCTCTGAAGAGTACAACTATCTGCACGGTCAGCGTGAGAAGTTGGGCGGCTACCTGCCGACGCGTCAGCCGAAGTTCACCGAAAAGCTGGAGATGCCAGCGCTGGAAGAGTTCAGTGCGCTGCTGGAAGAGCAGAACAAAGAGATCTCAACCACCATCGCCTTTGTGCGTGCTCTGAACGTGATGCTGAAGAACAAGTCGATCAAAGATCGTCTGGTTCCGATCCTCGCCGATGAAGCGCGTACCTTTGGTATGGAAGGTCTGTTCCGTCAGATCGGTATCTACAGCCCGAACGGTCAGCAGTACACCCCGCAGGACCGCGAGCAAGTGGCTTACTACAAAGAAGACGAGAAAGGCCAGATTCTGCAGGAAGGGATCAACGAGCTGGGCGCAGGTTCATCCTGGCTGGCGGCGGCGACCTCTTACAGCACCAACAACCTGCCAATGATCCCGTTCTACATCTATTACTCGATGTTCGGCTTCCAGCGTATCGGCGATCTGATGTGGCTGGCGGGCGACCAACAGGCGCGCGGCTTCCTGGTCGGCGGCACCTCCGGTCGTACCACGCTGAACGGCGAAGGCTTGCAGCATGAAGATGGTCACAGCCACATTCAGTCGCTGACCATCCCGAACTGTATCTCCTACGATCCTTCATACGCGTATGAAGTCGCGGTGATCATGCATGACGGTCTGGTGCGGATGTATGGCGAAGCGCAGGAAAACGTCTACTACTACATCACCACGCTGAACGAAAACTACCACATGCCAGCGATGCCGCAGGGTGCGGAAGAGGGTATCCGTAAGGGTATCTACAAGCTGGAAACGGTCGAGGGCAGCAAAGGCAAAGTCCAGCTGCTGGGTTCAGGCTCTATCCTGCGTCACGTACGTGAAGCTGCGCAGATCCTGGCGAAAGACTACGGTATCGGCTCTGACGTCTACAGCGTCACCTCGTTCACCGAACTGGCTCGTGATGGCCAGGATTGTGAGCGCTGGAACATGCTGCATCCGACCGAAGAACCGCGCGTGCCTTACATCGCGCAGGTGATGAACGATGCACCGGCCGTCGCTTCAACCGACTACATGAAGCTGTTCGCTGAGCAGGTTCGTAGCTATGTCCCAGCCAGCGATTATCGTGTACTGGGTACCGATGGATTTGGTCGCTCTGACAGCCGTGAGAATCTGCGTCATCACTTCGAAGTGGATGCATCTTATGTGGTGGTTGCCGCGCTGGGTGAGCTGGCTAAACGCGGCGAGATCGAGAAGAAAGTGGTGGCCGACGCGATCACCAAATTCAGTATCGATGCCGATAAAGTTAACCCGCGTCTGGCTTAAGAGGTAATAGAGTAATGGCTATCGAAATTAAGGTACCGGATATCGGGTCTGACGAAGTTGAAGTCACCGAGATTCTGGTGAAAGTTGGCGACAAGGTGGAAGCCGAACAGTCGCTGATCACCGTGGAAGGCGACAAAGCCTCAATGGAAGTGCCTTCGCCGCAGGCTGGCGTGGTCAAAGAGATCAAAATCGCCACCGGTGACAAAGTAGAAACCGGCTCGCTGATCATGATGTTTGACGCGGAAGGTGCGGCAGAAGCCGCACCGGCACCGGCGGCAGAGAAAAAAGCAGACGCGGCCCCGGCGCCAGCGGCTGCCGCTGCTACCGCCAGCAAAGATGTCAATGTTCCGGATATCGGCGGTGACGAAGTCGAAGTCACTGAGATTCTGGTGAAGGTTGGCGACAAAGTTGAAGCCGAACAGTCCCTGATCGTGGTGGAAGGCGACAAAGCCTCGATGGAAGTCCCGGCCCCGTTCGCGGGTACCGTGAAAGAGATCAAAATCGCGACCGGCGACAAAGTCAGCACCGGTTCACACATCATGGTGTTTGAAGCGGAAGGCGCAGCGCCGGCCGCTGACGTGAAGCCTGAAGTTAAAGAAGAAGCGGCAACGGCTCCGGCTGCGGCAGCGGGCGCAAAAGAGGTTAACGTTCCGGACATCGGCGGTGACGAAGTTGAAGTCACTGAAGTGCTGGTGAAAGTCGGCGACAAAGTTGAAGCTGAGCAGTCACTGATCGTGGTGGAAGGCGACAAAGCCTCAATGGAAGTCCCGGCCCCGTTCGCGGGCACCGTGAAAGAGCTGAAAGTGGCGACTGGCGACAAAGTCAGCACCGGCTCGCTGATCATGGTGTTTGAAGTTGAAGGTGCTGCGCCAGCCGCCGCTCCTGCAGCAGCGAAACAGGATGCCCCGGCACCGGCAGAGAAGGCCGAAGCTAAAGCCGCGGCACCAGCCGCCGCCAAAGCGGAGAGCAAAGGCGAGTTCGCAGAGAATGATGCCTATGTTCACGCGACCCCGGTGATCCGTCGTCTGGCGCGTGAGTTCGGTGTTAACCTGGCGAAAGTCAAAGGCTCCGGCCGCAAAGGTCGCATCCTGAAAGAAGACGTGCAGAGCTACGTTAAAGAGGCCGTGAAACGCGCTGAAGCAGCACCGGCTGCTGCCAGCGGCGGCGGTCTGCCTGGCATGCTGCCATGGCCGAAAGTGGACTTCAGTAAGTTTGGCGAAATCGAAGAAGTCGAACTGGGACGCATCCAGAAAATTTCTGGCGCGAACCTGAGCCGTAACTGGGTGATGATCCCGCACGTTACGCATTTCGACAAAACCGATATCACCGATCTGGAAGCGTTCCGTAAGCAGCAGAATGCGGAAGCCGAGAAGCGTAAGATGGACGTGAAGTACACCCCGGTGGTGTTCATCATGAAAGCGGTCGCTGCGGCACTTGAGCAGATGCCACGCTTCAACAGCTCGCTGTCAGAAGATGCGCAGAAGCTGACGCTGAAAAAATATATCAACATCGGTGTGGCGGTTGATACGCCAAATGGCCTGGTGGTTCCGGTCTTCAAAGACGTGAACAAAAAGGGCATTACCGAGCTGTCGCGTGAACTGATGGCGATTTCGAAGAAAGCGCGTGACGGTAAGCTGACGGCAGGCGACATGCAGGGCGGATGCTTCACTATCTCCAGCCTTGGCGGTTTGGGTACCACGCACTTCGCGCCGATCGTCAACGCGCCGGAAGTGGCTATCCTTGGCGTCTCGAAGTCGGCGATGGAGCCAGTCTGGAATGGTAAAGAGTTTGCGCCGCGTCTGATGATGCCAATTTCTCTTTCCTTCGATCACCGTGTTATAGACGGTGCTGATGGTGCGCGTTTCATCACTCTCATCGGCAATATGCTGTCCGACATTCGTCGTTTAGTTATGTAAATGTGAAGAAGGCCGGCGAAAGCCGGCCTTCCTGTAACGATTCGTCGCACCGCGGTTGGCAGTTTGTTAACAATTCTGTAAACTCTTGCGGTGAAAGTCCCGGTGGAACAAGGGCATCATAAGAACGTCTGACCCGCCGGATATCAAATAAGAGGTCATGATGAGTACAGAGATTAAAACCCAGGTCGTAGTACTTGGGGCGGGTCCTGCAGGTTACTCTGCAGCCTTCCGTTGCGCGGATTTAGGTCTGGAAACCGTACTGGTAGAGCGTTACAGCACCCTTGGCGGTGTTTGTCTGAACGTCGGTTGTATCCCATCTAAAGCGCTGCTGCACGTTGCTAAAGTGATTGAAGAGGCGAAAGCCCTTGAAGAGCACGGCATTGTGTTTGGTCAGCCATCGACTGATATCAACAAAATTCGCAGCTGGAAAGAAAAGGTAATTAACCAGTTAACTGGCGGCCTGTCAGGTATGGCAAAAGGTCGTAAAGTGAAAGTGGTTAATGGCCTGGGCAAATTCACCGGTGCTAACACGCTGGTGGTTGAAGGAGAAGGCGGCGCGACCACCATCAACTTCGATAACGCCATCATCGCTGCGGGTTCACGCCCAATCGAACTGCCGTTCATTCCACATGAAGATCCACGCGTCTGGGACTCAACCGATGCGCTGGAGCTGAAAGAAGTACCGAAGCGCCTGCTGGTTATGGGTGGCGGTATCATCGGTCTGGAAATGGCGACGGTCTATCATGCGCTGGGTTCAGAGATCGATGTGGTCGAGATGTTCGATCAGGTCATCCCGGCTGCGGATAAAGATGTGGTGAAAGTCTTCACCAAAAAAATCAGCAAGAAATTTAACCTGATGCTGGAAACCAAAGTGACCGCCGTTGAAGCAAAAGACGATGGCATTTACGTTTCCATGGAAGGTAAAAAAGCACCAGGCGAAGCACAGCGTTACGATGCGGTGCTGGTGGCTATCGGTCGTGTACCGAATGGCAAAGGTCTGGATGCCGGCAAAGCGGGCGTGGAAGTGGACGATCGCGGCTTCATTCGCGTCGACAAGCAGATGCGTACCAATGTGCCGCACATCTACGCTATCGGCGACATCGTCGGTCAGCCAATGCTGGCGCACAAAGGCGTGCATGAAGGCCACGTCGCGGCGGAAGTGATCTCCGGTCTGAAGCACTACTTCGATCCGAAAGTGATCCCATCCATCGCCTATACCGAGCCAGAAGTTGCCTGGGTTGGTCTGACCGAGAAAGAAGCGAAAGAGAAAGGCATCAGCTACGAGACCGCCACCTTCCCGTGGGCAGCCTCAGGTCGTGCTATCGCTTCTGACTGTGCAGACGGCATCACCAAACTGATTTTCGACAAAGAGACGCACCGGGTGATCGGTGGCGCGATTGTCGGCACCAACGGCGGCGAGCTGCTGGGTGAAATCGGTCTGGCGATCGAGATGGGTTGTGATGCGGAAGATATTGCGCTGACCATCCATGCTCACCCGACGCTGCACGAGTCTGTGGGTCTGGCGGCAGAAATCTTTGAAGGCAGCATCACCGATCTGCCTAACGCGAAAGCGAAAAAGAAATAAGCCTCATTGCCCGATAGAAAAGCTCCCTTTACGGGAGCTTTTTTTTGCCTGAATTTTGTGCTGGCGATTAAGTGTGCATTTGGGTTAAGTCTGGGTGTAAAATTCGGTAGAATTAGTGGTGGCTAAAAAGTAGTTAGTAATCAAACGGATAATTTTAGCGTGTTCCCCGCGCGAGCGGGGATAAACCGCAGATGAACAGAGCAAGATAATGCTTAATGGAGTGTTCCCCGCGTGAGCGGGGATAAACCGTGAATAGAACATGGCAGCAGCAGGCAGGAGGTGTGTTCCCCGCGCCAGCGGGGATAAACCGTTGCGCAGGATGGCGGCGCTGCAGGCATTCCATTGTTCCCCACACCAACCGGGAAAAACCACCTCAACCCTTACTCATCCTCTCGCGCAAACCATCCACAACCCATCAACTTTGCCGATCAACCGCCACCTGGTCGATAAACATCTGTGCCAGTACGGCGATCGCCGCATTGCCTGGCAATCTCTCTTCATTAATGCGCAGCATCAGCGAGGTTGAGCGTCTACGGCCCTGCAGCAGCGGGAGCGGGCGCAGCTCGCCGCTGGCCAGTAGCGCGGCAATGTTCTTCTCCGGCAACCAGCCATAGCCCAGCTGATGCTGCACCGCCTCAATGGCTGCCGACAGGGTGGTGAACGACCAGTTCTCGGCCTGCTCACCGCTGACCTCTGACTGCTGCTGTTGCTGGCGATCGAGGATGGTGATGCAGGGCCAGCGCGCCAGAGCGGCGGCACTGAGCGGTGCCGGCTCGCTGTGCAGAGGATGATCGCGATGAGCGACCGCAATAAAGTCAACGCTCATCAGACTTTCCCCGGCTAACGGTTCGTCATCACTGCGCGCTACCAGCCAGAGATCGGCCTGCTGCTCCGCCAGTCTGGCGGGCGTTTCGCTGCGGACGATTTCGCTGAACCAGACGCGGACGTGCGGATAACGCTGCTGAAACTGATGCAGCACCGTAAACAGCAGTGGCTTGGGCGCAATGGCATCGACCATCAGGTCGACACGCGAGGGTTCACCGCGCTGCAAGGCGGCAGCCTGCGCTTCCAGGCTGCTAAAACCGGTCAGCAGCGGACGCGCCTGCGCCAGCAACTGCTCGCCCTCCGCCGTCAGTACCGCGCGTCGTCCTTCTTGTTGCAGTAGCGCGATGTCCAGTCGCTGCTGCAACAGGCCAATCTGATAGCTGACTGAGGACTGGCTACGGTTATTTTTTTCTGCCGCCAGCGCAAAACTGCCTTCCTTTACTACCGAGTCGAGCAGGAACCACTGTTCGAGTGTCGTTTTATGCATGGATACTCATCGAAAATTTGAATGAATTAGCGTTAAAAATAGCGTTATTAATCGTTTTTGTAACGCGCAATAATCTCCTCAAGGAAAACAAATGAGGAATTAATCATGAGCACTTTTGATAAACATGACCTGTCAGGCATCGTCGGCAAACATCTGGTTTACACCTATGACAACGGCTGGAATTACGAGCTCTACATCAAAAATGCCAGCACCATCGACTATCGCATTCACAGCGGTATGGTCGGTAATCGCTGGGTTAAAAATCAGCATGTCTATGTTGTTCGTCTGGCGCAGGATGTCTATAAAGTTTCCTGGACTGAACCAACCGGCACCGATGTCAGCCTGGCCGTTAATCTGGCTGATAAAATTTTCCATGGCACCATCTTCTTCCCACGCTGGGTCATGAACAACCCGGAAAAAACCGTCTGCTTCCAGAATGATCATCTGGAAGAGATGGCAAAATTCCGCGAAGCGGGTCCGGCTTATCCAACCGAAGTGATTGATGAGTTCGCAACGCTGACCGTAATCCGCGATGTGGGTGAAAATAACGAAAGCGTGATCGACTGCCCACCTGACCAGTTGCCAGCGAATTTTCCGGACAACCTGAAAAATTAAGCCTGCACAGAAGAGGTCATGACGACCTCTTCTTAATAGCAGTTTCTGTCTTGTAGCTTCTGATCTGTTTTGCGAGGACGAAAAATGGAATTATCGACAAAGGTTTTTATCAGCAGTGATGCCCATGATGGATTCGGGGTCAGCTCCACTCTTATCATGGGCGAAAAAGAGGTGATGCTGGTGGATGCGCAGTTTACCCTGGCAAATGCGCATCGACTGGTGGCAGAGATTATTGAAACCGGTCTTGAGCTAAAACGGATATTCATTACCCACCTGCATCCCGATCACTTTCTTGGTCTTGAAGTCATTAAGTCTGTTTTCCCGCACGCTGAAATCCTCTCTTACAAGCAGGTGGCGGAAGACGTTAACGACGCTTTTGACTTCAAAATTGATTACTGGGGCAGGCAGGTTCTGAAAGCGAATGGGGCTCGCACCACCTATCCGATTACCGAGATTGAGGAGGAGACGCTCTATCTGGAAGGCCAGCCGATTAACATCCTCGGACTGCTCAGCGGCGATTGTATCCGGGTGACACCGCTCTGGATCCCTTCGACCCGCACGCTGATCGCCTCCGATGTGGTGTTTGCCGATGCCCACGTCTGGATTGCCGACATGCGCACGCCGGAACGGATGGCGAAGTGGATGCAGAGCCTGGATACGCTGGAAGCGCTGGCACCGAAAGTGGTGATCCCCGGTCACTCCTGCACCACGCCAACGCTGAGTCCGTCAGCAATTGGCTTTACCCGCCGCTATATCAACGATTTTATTAATGCGCTGCATCGGGTTAACAACAGCGAGGAGCTGATCGCGGAGATGGAGAGAATCTATCCCAACCTGCCGGTGAAAATCTGCCTCGACTACAGCGCCAGAATTCTGAAAGATCACTATGTCTGGCCTGGCGACTGGCCTGAATCACTGCGCGAAATGAAAACCACGCTCTAGCCGTTACGCTATCAGGCCGGTTCAGGCTGGCCTTAACGGCCACGGCCCAATCCGGGCCATTCCCGCCAAAACGTTAATCCTGCCGCGTCTTCTATTCCTGCGCGTTATGCATTTCAGACAATTCACTGCCTGATTAACCCTGACCGGCGCGTTATTCAGTCGTGACGCTTTTCTGCCGCGCGATCGCCTGCTTTGCTGGCCTGTTTGTGGTTCAGATGCCCGGTGCCAGCAGGCAGGAAACCGGCAGAAACGGTTATGCATTTAATGTTGTATTTTTGTAAACAGATTAACAAACACCCGAAATCCTGCTATTCTGCCCTCCGCGAAACCGGGCACCTCAACCTGGACATCATAAGGTAAGGTTGTTCTCCATAAGTGAGCAAGGTGGTCGGAAAGCCCTACATAATGAGAGCGAGGATAACGTCGTGCTAGAAGAATACCGTAAGCACGTTGCCGAGCGTGCCGCAGAAGGGATCGTACCTAAGCCTTTAGATGCTTCCCAAATGGCCGCGCTGGTTGAACTGCTAAAAAATCCACCTGCGGGTGAAGAAGAATTTCTGACCGATCTGTTGGTCAACCGTGTTCCACCGGGCGTCGATGAAGCGGCGTACGTTAAAGCGGGTTTCCTGGCCGCTGTCGCCAAAGGCGAAGCCACCTCTCCTCTGATCTCTCCTGAAAAAGCGGTTGAACTGCTCGGCACCATGCAGGGCGGTTACAATATTCATCCGCTGATCGATGCGCTGGAAGACCAGGAACTGGCACCGATCGCGGCCAAAGCCCTTTCACACACGCTGCTGATGTTCGACAGCTTCTATGATGTGGAAGAGAAAGCGAAAGCGGGCAATGAATACGCGAAGCAGGTGATGCAATCGTGGGCCGATGCGGAATGGTATCTGTCACGCCCTGAACTGGCAGAAAAAATTACCGTTACGGTGTTCAAAGTCACCGGCGAAACCAACACCGATGATCTCTCTCCGGCTCCGGATGCCTGGTCACGTCCTGACATCCCACTGCACGCGTTAGCGATGCTGAAAAATGCCCGTGAAGGCATTGAGCCGGATGAGCCAGGCAACGTTGGCCCGATCAAACAGATCCAGGCGCTGCAGGCTAAAGGCTTCCCGCTGGCGTACGTCGGTGACGTCGTCGGTACCGGTTCCTCACGTAAATCCGCCACCAACTCGGTGCTGTGGTTTATGGGCGACGACATCCCGAACGTGCCGAACAAAAAAGGCGGCGGCGTGGTGCTGGGCAGCAAAATTGCTCCAATCTTCTTCAACACCATGGAAGATGCGGGCGCACTGCCGATCGAAGTGGATGTGAACAACCTGAACATGGGCGATGTCATCGACATCTATCCATTCAAAGGCGAAGTGCGCAACCATCAGACCAACGAACTGCTGGCCAGCTTCGAACTGAAAACTGAAGTGCTGATTGACGAAGTGCGCGCCGGTGGCCGTATTCCGCTGATCATCGGTCGTGGCCTGACCACCAAAGCGCGTGAGTCGCTGGGTCTGCCGCACAGCACCGTATTCCGTCAGGCGAAAGATGTCGCGGAGAGCACCCGCGGTTTCTCGCTGGCACAGAAGATGGTCGGCCGCGCCTGTGGCGTCGAGGGTGTTCGTCCGGGCGCCTATTGCGAACCGAAAATGACCTCAGTGGGATCGCAGGATACCACCGGTCCGATGACCCGTGATGAGCTGAAAGATCTGGCGTGCCTCGGTTTCTCAACCGATCTGGTGATGCAATCATTCTGTCACACCGCGGCTTATCCTAAGCCAGTGGATGTGAATACGCACCATACGCTGCCCGACTTCATCATGAACCGTGGCGGTGTGTCGCTGCGTCCGGGTGACGGCATCATCCACAGCTGGCTGAACCGTATGCTGCTGCCGGATACCGTCGGCACCGGCGGTGATTCACATACCCGTTTCCCGATCGGTATCTCTTTCCCGGCGGGTTCAGGCCTGGTGGCGTTTGCCGCCGCGACCGGCGTGATGCCGCTCGACATGCCGGAATCGGTGCTGGTGCGCTTCAAAGGTAAAATGGAGCCAGGCATTACGCTGCGCGATCTGGTTCACGCCATCCCGCTGTATGCCATCAAACAGGGTCTGCTGACCGTTGAGAAGAAAGGTAAGAAAAACATCTTCTCTGGCCGCATCCTGGAGATTGAAGGTCTGCCGGATCTGAAAGTGGAGCAGGCGTTTGAGCTGTCAGATGCGTCAGCGGAACGTTCAGCGGCGGGCTGTACCATCAAGCTGGATAAAGACCCGATCATTGAATACCTGAACTCCAACATCGTTCTGCTGAAGTGGATGATTGCTGAAGGCTATGGCGATCGTCGTACGCTGGAGCGTCGTGTTGAAGGGATGGAGAAATGGCTGGCGGATCCACAGCTGCTGGAAGCGGATGCGGATGCGGAATATGCCGCGGTGATTGAGATCGATCTGGCAGATATTAAAGAGCCGATCCTCTGCGCACCAAACGATCCGGATGATGCCCGTCTGCTCTCTGATGTGCAGGGCGAGAAGATCGATGAAGTCTTCATCGGATCGTGCATGACCAACATCGGTCACTTCCGTGCAGCCGGTAAGCTGCTGGATAGCCATAAAGGGCAGTTACCGACTCGTCTGTGGGTGGCACCGCCAACCAAGATGGATGCGGCGCAGCTGACCGAAGAAGGCTACTACAGCGTATTCGGTAAGAGCGGGGCGCGTATCGAGATCCCAGGCTGTTCACTCTGCATGGGTAACCAGGCACGCGTGGCGGACGGTGCGACGGTGGTCTCCACCTCAACCCGTAACTTCCCGAACCGTCTGGGTACCGGCGCGAACGTCTACCTGGCATCAGCCGAGCTGGCGGCAGTGGCCTCACTGTTAGGCCGTTTGCCAACGCCGGATGAGTATCAGCAATTTATGGCGCAGGTGGATAAAACCGCCAGCGACACTTATCGCTATCTCAACTTCGACCAGCTGACGCAGTACACCGACAAAGCTGACGGCGTGATTTTCCAGACTGCAGTCTGATTCACTGACCGATAGCCGTAAAAAGGGGCGATGATTCGCCCCTTTTTTTCGTCTGTGCGACGGCAACCGGCGCGATGAAAAGCTGCATTTCGCCGGACAGCCTGCAATAATGCGCCACTTGTCACACTTTGCCGTTGAGGCAGCGCTGACACTGATAACGTGACGCGATGATGTAGAGAGGAACGGGCGATGGAATATGAATTTTTACGCGATGTGACCGGCCAGATTAAGGTGCGCATGTCGATGGATCACGAAGCGGTCGGCCACTGGTTCAATGAAGAGGTCAGAGACGATCCTGGCCTGCTGGATGAAGTCGAAGCCGCAATCGAAGATGTGAAAGGCAGCGTGCGGCAATGGCAGCGCGTCGGCAGCGAGTACACCATCCTGCTGGATGAGGAAGAGGTGATGATCCGCGCCAACCTGCTGGCGCTGGAAGATGACGGCATGGAAGAGGGGATGAACTACTACGACGAAGAGAGCCTCTCATTCTGCGGCATTGAAGATTTCCTGCTGGTGATCGCCGCCTATCGCCAGTTCGTCAATCAGTATGGTAATAAAAGCCGGACGTAACTTTTCGGCCTGTTAATCCCGCTCCTTTTGAGTGCACCTGTTTAGTTTCGCCGGGTGCGCTTCCCGCTGATTCGGTTTTCATTACCTCCATTCCTGTCTTTCTGTCTCTTCCTACCCGCTCTGTTGAGGATCGCCGGTCTGGCTGCTGGTTGTAACCTGCAGGACCAAATGAGCAAAATTAATCATTTTGCTTATTATTTATCTGCGACTGACCTCACATTTGTTTTTATTTGATCTATTACAATCATTTTGACTATTTAAAATCATTCTGGGTGTAATATGAAACTAAAGGCGGCAATAGAAAAAGTCCCGGGAGGGATGATGGTCGTCCCGCTGGTTATCGGTGCGTTGATCAACACCTTTTATCCTGCAGCGCTGAATATTGGCGGTTTCACGACCGCATTGTTTAAAAATGGCGCAGCGACACTGATTGGCGCCTTTTTATTGTGCATGGGCGCAGGCATCAGTTTTAAAGCTGCGCCTCATGCGCTGCTACAGGGTGGAACCATCACGCTGACTAAATTGCTGGTTGCGGTTGCACTGGGTCTGGGAGTCGAACATCTGTTCGGGGCAGAGGGAATATTCGGCCTGACCGGCATCGCCATTATTGCAGCAATGAGCAACTCTAACGGAGGCTTGTATGCTGCGCTGGTCGGCGAGTTTGGCAATGAGCGGGATGTCGGTGCTATCTCGGTATTATCGCTGAACGATGGTCCTTTCTTTACCCTGATCGCGTTGGGGGCGGCCGGTATGGCCAATATTCCGCTGATGGCTCTGGTCGCGGTGCTGGTGCCTTTACTGGTCGGTATGCTACTCGGAAACCTTGATCACAATATGCGTGAATTTCTCACCAAAGGCGGCCCGCTGTTGATCCCTTTCTTCGCTTTTGCCTTAGGGGCTGGCATCAATCTGGAGATGCTTCTTCAGGGCGGACTGGCCGGCATTCTTTTAGGGTTCATCACGACCTTTGTGGGCGGATTTTTTAATATTCGCGCCGATCGCCTGGTGGGTGGATCGGGTATTGCGGGTGCAGCGGCCTCCAGCACGGCGGGTAATGCCGTGGCGACACCGCTGGCCATAGCCCAGGCTGATCCTTCGATGGCAGCGGTGGCGGCGGCGGCGGCGCCCCTGATTGCAGCTTCAGTTATCACCACGGCGATCCTGACTCCTGTCCTCAGTTCATGGGTCGCCAGACGCGTCTCTGCGAAAGCGGCCAGAGAGGAGAATGCTGCATGAAAATGGTCGTCATTGCCGATGATTTTACTGGTGCAAATGATACCGGGGTGCAGCTGGCTAAAAAAGGCGCGCGGATCGATGTGCTGCTGAGCGACCAGCACAAGCCTGCGCGGGGGTGTGATGTGCTGGTCATCAACACGGAGAGCCGGGCGCTGACACCTGACGATGCCCGCCAAAAAGTGTTGACCGCATTACAACCTTTTTGCGGCAGCGTTGATCGGCCTGTTGTGTATAAAAAAATTGACTCAACCTTTCGTGGCAATGTCGGCGCTGAGATCGAGGCTGCGATGCAGGCCAGTGGTGCGCAGCTTGCCCTTATCGCGGCGGCTATTCCGGCTGCGGGACGAACAACGTTGCAGGGAGAATGCCGGGTTTTTGATGTGCCACTGGCTGAAACGGAATATGCCAGCGATCCGAAAACGCCGATCCTCTCTTCACATATCCGGACGCTTATTGAGGCGCAAACCCGGATACCTGTTTATGAAGTGGATTTGGCCGTTGTGCGCAGTGGCAGACTTGCCGAAAGGCTGGCGGCGCTGGGTCATCAGGAGCGCGGTATCGTCGTTATTGATGCCGTGCAGGAAAGTGACCTGGCTTTGTTAGCTCAGTGTCTTCCTCACCTCACCACCTCATTACTGCTAGTCGGTGCCGCAGGGTTTGCTAATGCGTTGCCCGCTGAAAGTTACCTTAGCGACAGGCAGCGGCTGCCTGTGCTGGTGGTTGCCGGTTCAATGAGCGAAGTGACCCGGCAACAGATTACTTTTGCGCAACAGGAAGAGCTGCTGGGGATTGTTGATATCGACGTCGAAGCCCTGTTGCTGGAAGACGCGACTCACGCTTGCCAGCAGATTGCCGGACGCGCTATCGACATGCTGAAAACCCGCCGTCACTGCGCATTGCGTACCTGTCGTGATAGTGATGAACGACGCCGTATTGAGCAACTTTGCGAAACGATGCAGCTCAGCCGTCAGCAACTGGGGGATCGTATCAGCCAGGCGCTGGGCGAAATAACGCTGCGTATTATCACGCATACGCAGATTGGCGGTCTGTTTCTGACGGGCGGCGATATCGCTATTGCTGTCGCCCGCGCCTTGGGGGCTGAAGGCTATCGTATCAATGCGGAAGTGGCTCCCTGCATACCCTGCGGCACCTTTATTAATAGTGAAATTGATGACTTGCCGGTAATTACCAAAGCGGGCGGTTTTGGCTGTCAAACCACGCTGCGTGATGCACTTTATTTTATCGAGGAGATGTACAGTGGGAAGTAAAATCGTTGCAGTCACCATGGGCGATCCGGCAGGGATCGGTCCTGAAATTATCATTAAGTCCCTTGCCGGTGGCGAGCTCTCTGGCGCGAAGGTCGTGGTGATTGGTTGTCTGCTCACGCTAAAGCGCATCCAGGCTTTAGCAATTACACCTCCCTCAGAACTTAACCTGATTAACAGGGTTTCGGAGGCACGCTTTATGCCAGGGGTAATCAATGTTATTGATGAGCCGTTAAAAGATCCCGCATCGCTAGCACCAGGGAAAGTGCAGGCTCAGGCAGGGGATCTGGCATACCGTTGCGTAAAGCGTGCCGCCGAACTTGCGCTGGCGGGCGAAGTACACGCCATTGCCACCGCGCCGTTGAATAAAGAGGCGCTGCATGCGGCGGGCCATCTTTATCCGGGTCACACAGAGTTACTGGCAAAACTGACTAACAGTCGTGATTACGCCATGGTGCTCTATACCGATAAGCTGAAAGTCATTCACGTCACCACCCATATTGCGCTGCGTAAATTCCTCGATACCCTGAGCCGCTCACGCATTGAGACGGTGATCGGGATGGCGGACACCTTCCTGCGTCGGGTCGGTTATACCCAGCCGCGCATTGCAGTGGCGGGCGTGAATCCGCACGCCGGTGAAAACGGCCTGTTTGGCGATGAGGAGATCACCACCGTGGCACCCGCTATTGAGGCGATGAAAGCGCAGGGGATTGATGTCTACGGGCCTTGTCCGCCGGACACGGTGTTCCTGCAGTGCCAGGATGGACGGTATGACATGGTGGTCGCGATGTACCACGATCAGGGGCATATTCCGCTTAAACTGCTGGGATTCTACGACGGGGTTAACATCACGGCGGGCCTGCCGTTTATCCGCACCTCGGCGGACCACGGCACCGCGTTTGATATCGCCTGGACAGGTAAAGCGAAGTCTGAGAGCATGGCGATCTCTATCAAACTCGCGATGCAGCTCGCATAGGGATATATGAAGGGACAGAGCCGTCTTGACCAGATTATGGATTACCTGAAAAGCCATAATCTGGTGACTGTTGAGCAACTGGTCAGTGCCATCTCCGCCTCACCGGCTACCATTCGACGTGATTTGATTAAGCTGGATAAAGAAGGGGTCATCAGCCGCAGTCATGGCGGCGTTACCCTCAACCGCTTTATTCCCACGCAACCGACGACGCTGGAGAAAATGCAGCGTAACCTGGCCGAAAAGCAGGCGATTGCGGCCTGTGCTGCCCGTTTTGTTCAGGCGGGCGATTCGGTGGTGCTGGATGCCGGTACCACCATGCTGGAGCTGGCACGGCAGCTGACCCATCTGCCGCTGCGGGTGATTACCGCCGATCTGCACATTGCGCTGTTTTTGTCGGAATTCAGGCAGATTGAGGTGACGATTATCGGGGGTCGCATTGATGATTCCAGCCAGTCCTGTATTGGCGAGCACGGCCGCCGGCTGTTGCGCGGCATCAATCCCGATATCGCTTTTGTCAGCTGTAATTCGTGGAGCCTGGAGCGCGGTATTACCACGCCAACGGAGGAAAAAGCCGGACTGAAACACGATCTGCTGGCCAATGCTTCTCGCCGGATATTGCTGGCAGACAGCAGCAAATATGGTTCCTGGTCGCTGTTTTGCGCCGTGCCGCTGGAAAGCCTGACCGATGTGGTCACTGACTGCCGGTTAGAGGAAGAGGTCGGCCTCGCCCTGCGCGAGCGCGGGATTACGCTCGCACTGACTTCAACCTGAAGACGTTTCAATGGGCTTGTCCCGCAGCCATCTGTCGTCAGAGGTATCGCTAGCGATGATAAGCATCATTCTCTGTCAGCGTTGCGGCGGGTGCATCAACGCTGACCCGTTCAAAGATCAGATTACTGACGCCGGCTATCTTGCCAAATTCCTGCGCCTGTAGCCGGATATCACTGAAACGTAACTGATCAATCGGCTGTTCCGCCGCGCCTTCAATAAAAAACGCGCGTGAAAACAGGGCGGGTTGACTCAGGCTACTGGTAATGTGGCTGATGGTAATATTCTCCACTCGCGTCAGCCCGGCCAGCCCCTCTACGCCCGATGCCAGTTTTCGCCAGTGCGGCGGCTGTTCTGCGTCGGCTGACTGCGCGCTGTAGCTGTACTGCGGGAACCAGTTCAGCTGGAGCATAAAGGGATAGCAAACATCCTCAAGCGTCAGGTGGCGGACAATAATATTGCTGATCCATCCCCCGCGGTTGCGGGCTGACTTAATGCGAAATCCGACTCCGGTACCGGAAAAGCGATTGTGCTCGATAATGACATTTTCAATACCGCCAGAGGTTTCGCTGCCCAGCGTAATGCCCGAGCCCTTCAGCAGCGTACAGTCGCGAATAATAATATCGCGCGCCGTTCTGCCCAGCTGTTGCGCTTCGGCACCGCGTCCCGATTTCACGCAGATATTGTCGTCATTGCAGGAAACGGTACAGCCTTCGACGCGAACCTGCTGGCTGGAATCAATATCGATGCCGTCGGTACTGGGGCCTGTCTGGTTCAGCACCCGCAGACCCTGCAAAATAATCTGCGTTGAATAACAGACGTGAACATTCCAGAAGCCGGAATCCCGTGAGGTAAAGCCCGCCAGCGTCACGTTCTCACTGTGATACACCACCAGGTTGCGTGGCCGCTGGCAGTCGTAATCCACCACCCAGCGCAGGCCGCGCTGGCTGTATTCCGCCAGCATCCCACTATTTTCATCATCGCCCCAGAATTTATGCCACCAGACGGCGCCTTGCCCATCAATTGTGCCATTGCCGCACAGCGTGACGTTTCGGCAATGATTGATGTTAAGAAGCGCCGCCGGCCAGACCATATCAATCCCCGCCACGCGGCTGTCGATTTGTGGATAATCTTCCAGCTGCTGACTGCCAAGCAGCACCGCATTGTCAGCCAGCTCCAGCGTCATGTTGCTCTTTAAAAAAAGAGCTCCGCTGAGAAAGCGTCCAGCCGGAATCAGTACGGTATCGCCGTCGGTTGCGCTGTCGATGGCGCGTTGAATCGCCTGGGTAGAAAGAGAGGTGGCGTCCGGTACGGCATCGAAATCCATTACGTTAATTCTTGCCATTTTTTTGCCTGTCGTGGGATGAAAGAGAAGCGTCCAGCGCTGAAAATATCATCCTCAGACGGAAAAATTATTGTTGGCGATCGGGTATTGGAGACGTTGCGATGATGGGGAAGTTGAAGTGACAGGGAGGGAAGGCGCGCCCGATGCTGCAGTCAGCGCGCCGCCACCTACGATTACAGCGTCTTTAAGCCCACTGACGGGATATTTCTGCCGTAATAAATTTCACGCATCTCTTTCCACAGCAGGTCGGTGATTCGCTTGTGTTCCTGCGGGCTGAGATCTTCAGGCTGGGTGTTGAACAGGTAGTGCTTGAGATCGAACTCTTTCAGCAACATCTTGGTATGGAAGATGTTCTCCTGATAAACGTTCACATCCACCATGTCATACATCGCCTTCATATCATCCGACATGAAGTTCTGGATCGAATTAATTTCATGATCGATAAAGTGCTTCATCCCTTTTACGTCACGGGTAAAACCGCGCACCCGGTAATCGACCGTCACGATGTCAGATTCCAGCTGGTGAATCAGGTAATTCAGCGCTTTCAGCGGTGAAATCACGCCGCAGGTTGAGACTTCAATATCGGCGCGGAAGGTACAGAGTCCGCCTTCCGGATGACTTTCCGGATAGGTGTGTACGCAGATATGGCTCTTATCCAGATGGGCCACTACCGAATTTGGCAACGGGCCAGGGTGTTCCGAGTTATCGATATCTTTCGGATCGATCGGTTCTTCGCTGACCAGAATGGTGACGCTGGCACCCTGCGGCTCATAATCCTGGCGCGCAATGTTCAGCACGTTGGCACCAATGATCGAGCAGGTCTCGGTCAGAATTTCGGTCAGACGATTAGCGTTATATTGCTCATCAATGTAGGCAATATAACCATCGCGTTCAGCTTCAGTATTCGCATAGCAAATATCGTAAATACAAAAACTCAGGCTCTTAGTCAGGTTGTTGAAGCCATGTAGTTTTAGCTTTTGCAATTTTATTCACCCCCTTAGAAATGTGCCATCAGCGTGTGGCGGATAACGCATTCAACAGATATTGCGGCAGGGCAAAACTGCCGGTATGGATTGCCGGTGTATAGTAACGGCAGGTCAGGCCAGCGGCCTCAAAACGCGCCTGCAGGGTAGCGCTATCGATCTGGCGCAGCGCCGGATTGTCACTCGCCCAGGCAAAGGTCATGATGCCGCCGTAATAGGTCGGAATTGCCGCCTGATAGAAGCTGACATCGGAAAAATAGTGGCCCAGTTTGCGATGGCTGTTAACCGCTTCATCCTGTTGCAGGAAGCAGACGCCATTCTGCGCCACAAAGATGCCATTTTCATTAAGGGCCGCTTTGCAGCCGGCATAAAATTCTGAGGTAAACAGACTTTCACCGGGACCGATGGGATCGGTGCAGTCAGAGATGATGACATCAAATTTTTCGGTGGTCTGATTGACGAAGTTAACGCCGTCGTCGATCACCAGGGTAAAGCGCGGATCGTCATAGGCACCGGCGCTGTGGTTCGGCAGGTACTGGCGGCAGAAGGTGACCACGCCAGCGTCGATTTCCACCATGGTGATCTTTTCGATCTGCGGATGACGCGACACTTCACGCAGCATGGCACCATCGCCGCCGCCAATGATCAGCACGCTTTTCGCCGCGCCGTGCGCCAGCAGAGGAACGTGGGTCATCATTTCATGATAGATAAATTCGTCGCGCTCGGTGGTCTGCACCACGCCGTCCAGCGCCATGACGCGACCCATCGCGGCATTTTCGAAAATGATTAAATCCTGATGCGCAGTTTTCTCACGATAGAGCTGTTTATCGATGGTGAAATACTGACCAAAACCGGCATGAAGGGTTTCATACCACATTTCATTTTGGGCCATGGTGGGGCTCTCCTCTGATGACATCGCCATGAAAATGGGCGGCACATCATAGCTAACTCTGACCGTGGTTGCACGGTCAAATGTCCAGCAGAAGAGAGAGGAGGATTAGCGGACGTAAGCCAGCAGGCTCAGCGAATCGCGCGCCAGCGACTTACATTTTTTATCGTTGGTGATGGCGATGCCGCTCAGGTCACGATAGCTCTCTTCGCCCAGCGCCTTCATGTTGTAATTGCTGTAGTTGCTTAAATCCCAGCGGTTCTGCTGAGCAAAAAAGACCAGTGCCTTACGGATCTGCGCATCCGGCAGATCCTGATAGCCGCAATCATTTTTCAGATAGACGAACACCGCCGTCAGATCGGCCAGATCTTCCGCTTCGGATTCGCTCAGGGCAAAACTGGTGGAGGAGAAGCCAAGGAGTCCCGTCAGCAGCAGGATCTTAAAGCTTTGCTTCATAATCGTTCTCTTCAATGGATATTGTTAATGACGTTAGCACAGTTACTATCAGGTTTTCGATTAATTTGCCGTACCGTGCGGCTCTCCGCCTTTTTTCGGCTGATTCCGGTGCGTAACGCTTGACCTTCCCATAAGGTCAGGGTTTAGGCTGTCTGCTCTCATGCTACAAGGATGATTACCATGCAACGTCGCCAATTCCTGAAACTCACGGCCGCCCTGAGTGCGGCCGGGGCGCTGCCGCTCTGGAGCCGCTCGCTGATGGCCGCCAGCCGGCCGCTGTTACCGATTCCGTCACTGCTGTTGCCGGATGCCAGGGGCCAGTACACGCTGACCGCTATGCAGGGCACTACGGAGTGGAACGGTAAGGCGGTGCCGACCTGGGGTTATAACGGCAGCTTACTCGGGCCGGCGATAAAGCTGCAAAGTGGCAAGCCCGCCACGGTGAACATTCATAACCGGCTCAGCGAAGCCACTACGCTGCACTGGCATGGGCTGGAGATCCCTGGCGCCGTCGATGGCGGTCCACAGGCCAGCATCGCGGCTGGCGGCTCGCGACAGGTCTCTTTTACTCCCGATCAACCGGCTGCGACCTGCTGGTATCATCCGCATCTGCATGGGAAAACCGGGCATCAGGTGGCGCAGGGATTGGCCGGGCTGATCCTGCTGGAAGATGATGAAATGGGTAAATTGCGGCTGCCGACCCAATGGGGCGTGGATGACGTGCCGCTGATCTTTCAGGATAAACAGCTGACCAAAGATGGCAGTCAGATTGATTACCAGCTGGATGTGATGCGCGCAGCGGTTGGCTGGTTTGGCGACATGATGCTGACCAATGGCGTGCAGTACCCGCAACATGCGGTGCCGCGCGGCTGGCTGCGGTTGCGGTTGCTGAATGGCTGCAATGCCCGTTCGCTGCAGGTTGCCGCCAGTGACCAGCGTCCGCTCTATGTCATCGCCAGCGACGGCGGGCTGCTGACCGAGCCGGTGAAGCTGGCGTCACTGCCGATGCTGCCGGGCGAACGTTTTGAAGTGATGATCGATACCTCGGATGGGAAAGCCTTTGATCTGGTGACGCTGCCGGTCGGGCAGATGGGCATGACGCTGGCACCGTTCGACCAGCCGCTGCCGCTGGTGCAGATTTTGCCGCTGCGGGTGATGGCCAGCGCCACGCTGCCGGATCAGCTGGCAACGCTGCCGCCAGTGCCGAAAACCGATGGGCTGAACACGCGCTGGCTGCAACTGATGATGGACCCGCAACTGGATCAACGGGGTATGCAGGCGCTGATGCAGCGCTACGGTGATAAGGCGATGGGCAAGGGCGGCCACCACGCGATGCCGCAGATGCAGGAGAAAAAGACGGCAGAGCCGATGCCGCCGATGGAAGGTATGGATCACAGTATGCACGGCATGGCACAACCGGCCGGTTATGATTTCCGTAACGGCAATAAGATCAACGGCCAGGCGTTCAACATGACGAAACCGTCCTTTGCGGTGAAGCTGGGCGAGTTTGAGAAATGGACGATTTCCGGCGAGGGCGACGCGATGCTGCATCCGTTCCACATTCACGGCACCCAGTTCCGTATTCTGTCAGAGAACGGCAAGCCACCGGCACCGCATCGTCAGGGCTGGAAAGATATGGTGAATGTCGACGGCTGGCGCAGCGAAGTCCTGGTGCGCTTCAATTACGTCGCCGCCGCCGAACATGCTTACATGGCCCACTGTCATCTGCTGGAGCATGAAGATACCGGCATGATGCTCGGGTTCACCGTCAGCTGAAATCAGGCCTGATCCAGCGCCAGCCGGATATCTTCAATCAGGTCGCCCGCGTTCTCGATGCCGATCGACAGCCGCACCGTGGCGTCAGTGATCCCGATACGCTGACGCACCGCCTGCGGCACGCCAGAGTGGGTGGTGCTGCCGGGATGGCTGGCCAGCGACTCGGTGCCGCCGAGGCTCACCGCCTGCTTGAACAGCGCCAGCGCATTGAGAAAACGAAATGCAGCGGGCTGACCTCCGACAATATCAAACGAGAAGGTCGAACCGGCGCCGCTGCACTGCTCGTGGTAGGTTTTGCCTTCGGCACTCTCTGCATCCAGATAGGGCAGCCAGTGCAGCTTGGCCACCTTCGGATGATCGCGCAGGAAGGCGGCCACCGCCTCGGCATTGTGAAACGCTTTCTCCATGCGCAGCGACAGCGTCTCCAGCGAGCGGCTGAGCATCCAGCTGGAGTGCGGATCGAGTTGCGTGCCGATAGCGCTGCGCAGCGCGCGGACCTGCGCCATTAACTTTTTACTGCCCATCGCTGCCCCGGCAATCAGGTCGGAGTGACCGCCCACATATTTGGTCAGGGAGTAGAGCGACAGATCGGCACCCAGCGTCAGCGGCTGCTGAAACAGCGGGCCGAGCAGCGTATTGTCGCAGGCGATAATCGGGCGAGAGCCCTGCTGCTGGTCAATCTCATCGGCGATGCGCGCCATCAGGCGGATGTTCACCAGGCTGTTAGTCGGATTGGCTGGTGTCTCGATCAGGATCATCGCGACCCGGCCCAGCGTCATCGCCTGCTGCGCCGCTTCACGCACCCGGTTCTCGTCATTCCCGTCGCTAAAGCCGACCGCCTTAATCTCCAGGTTGTGCATCGTCTTGCTGAGCAGGGTTTCGGTGCCGCCATACAGCGGCTGCGAATGCAGGATCACCTCGCCTGGTCGGGCAAAGGTCAGCAGCGCCGTGGCGATCGCCGCCATGCCGGAAGAGAACAGTGAACAGCTCTCCGCCTGCTCATAGACCGCCAGCCGATCCTCAACGATTTCACTGTTGGGATGGTTAAAGCGCGAATAGACCAGCCCGCCCGTTTTCCCTTCGGGCGGTTCACGCCGGCCTGAGACGTAATCGAAGAAATCCCGTCCTTCTTCGGCGCTGTCAAAGACAAAGGTTGAGGTCAGGAACACCGGTGGCTTGACCGCACCTTCAGAGAGACGGGGATCGTAGCCGTAATTGAGCATCTGAGTTTCAGGATGCAGCGGGCGATCGCCGATGTGAGTTTTCTTGCTTGATGACGTCATTGAGATCTCCGGCCTGCGGCGCGAGTGGAGTAATGATATGTTGGATAAAGGCTACCATGCAGCGAATCATGCTGGTAAATGCCAGAAAGTTCTAAGGTAATGCGCATTGCAACGACCCCGCGGCGGGCGGCAATAAATTTCGCTACGGTATCGTTTGCTTCGCGCCGATCGCAGCCGCCACGCTGATGACTATGATAGACTTCGTGGCTTTTCTGACGTAACCGGGCTGAAAGCAATGAAACACACTGTTGAAGTGATGATCCCTGAACAGGCAATCGCCGCGCGCATCGCTGAACTGGGCAAAGAGATTAATGACCACTACCGTGACAGCGGCAGTGACATGGTGCTGGTGGGGCTGCTGCGCGGCTCTTTTATGTTTATGGCCGATCTGTGCCGTGCCATTGACGTCCCGCACGAAGTCGATTTTATGACCGCGTCCAGTTACGGCAGCGGCATGTCCAGCAGCCGCGATGTGAAAATCCTGAAAGATCTGGATGAAGATATTCGTGGCAAAGATGTGCTGATTGTCGAAGATATCATCGACTCCGGTAATACCCTGAGCAAGGTGCGTGAAATTCTGCAGCTGCGTCAGCCGAAGTCACTCGCCATCTGTACCCTGCTGGACAAGCCGGAACGCCGGGAAGTGGAGGTCAACGTGGAGTACGTCGGCTTTGCGATTCCGGACGAGTTCGTGGTCGGGTTCGGGATCGATTATGCGCAGCACTATCGTCATCTGCCCTATATCGGCAAAGTGGTGCCGACCGAATCCTGAGTCGCGCACACCGCACCGCACATTCTTCCAAGGCCAGCCGCGCCGGCTTCGTGTAGGCTGTGTCGCGCCTGATGCCGCTTATTTCTCGCTATACAGCAGATTAGCGATGCCGTGACGGTAACGTTGTTCAAGGATTTCGCGGCTGTTTGCCGTAACGTCAAGGTTACGCAGACAGCCGTCATGAATGCCGTAAACCCAGCCATGCAGTGAGACATTTTGCCCGCGTTTCCAGGCAGATTGCAGCACGGTTGAGTGTCCCAGGTTATAGACTTGTTCAACGACGTTGATTTCGCACAGTTTATCCAGACGTTTATCCGGCGGGAGTTCCCCCAGCAACACGCTATGCTTGTACCAGAGGTCGCGGATGTGCAGCAGCCAGTTGTCGATCAACCCCAGTTCCGGGTTATCCATCGCCGCCTGCACGCCGCCGCAGCCGTAGTGACCGCACACGATGACGTGTTCAACTTCCAGCACTTCGATGGCGTACTGCACCACGGAAAGACAGTTGAGATCGGTGTGAATCACCAGATTGGCAACGTTGCGGTGGACAAAGAGTTCACCCGGTTCCAGTCCGGTCAGACGTTCGGCGGGGACGCGGCTGTCAGAACAGCCAATCCACAGGAAGCGCGGTTTTTGTGCCTGGGCGAGCCGCTCAAAAAAGCCGGGATCTTCTTCGACCAGTAATTTAGACCATTCACGGTTATTACTGATCAGGGTATCGATATCTGTCATGGCGTTGAGCGACCGGTTACTGCGCAGAGTGCGTGGGCGTACTATAGGCGAAGGCTTCACAAATTTAAACGGCATCAGATTGCCATCAATACAGGGTATGGATTCGGAATGACATATGCACTGGAACTTTCCCGGCTGACCAAGACCTATCCCGGCGGCGTGCAGGCGCTGAAGGGTATCGATCTTAATGTTGAAGCCGGTGATTTTTATGCACTGCTGGGACCGAACGGCGCCGGTAAATCGACCACCATCGGCATTATCAGCTCGCTGGTGAACAAATCTGACGGCAGCGTCCGGGTGTTTGGCTACGATCTGGAAAAAGATGTGGTCAACGCCAAACGTCAGCTCGGCCTGGTGCCGCAGGAATTTAACTTCAACCCGTTTGAGACGGTGATGCAAATCGTCGTCAACCAGGCGGGTTACTACGGCGTTGAACGCCGCGAAGCCAATGAAAGGGCAGAAAAGTACCTGAAACAGCTCGATCTGTGGGGCAAACGCAGCGAACGCGCGCGGATGCTCTCCGGTGGCATGAAGCGCCGTCTGATGATCGCCCGGGCGCTGATGCACGAACCTAAGCTGCTGATCCTCGATGAGCCGACTGCTGGTGTTGATATTGAACTGCGCCGCTCAATGTGGGTGTTCCTGAAAGATCTCAATGCCAAAGGCACTACCATTATTCTCACTACTCACTATCTGGAAGAGGCCGAGATGCTGTGCCGCAATATCGGCATTATCCAGAGCGGGGAACTGGTCGAGAACACCTCGATGAAAGAACTGCTTTCCAAACTCAAATCGGAAACTTTTATTCTCGATCTGGCACCGCGCAGCCCATTACCGACGCTGGAAGGGTTTCAGTACCGTCTGGTGGATACCTCGACGCTGGAAGTGGAAGTGTTGCGCGAGCAGGGCCTTAACAGCGTGTTCAGCCAGCTCAGTGCGCAGGGCGTGCAGGTGCTGAGTATGCGTAACAAAGCCAACCGTCTGGAAGAGTTGTTCGTCGGCCTGACGCAGGGAAAAACAGGAGCAAAAGCATGACACATTTGTACTGGGTGGCGCTGAAGAGCATCTGGGCCAAAGAGATTAACCGTTTCGCCCGCATCTGGATCCAGACGCTGGTGCCGCCGGTGATCACCATGACGCTTTACTTCATCATCTTCGGTAACCTGATCGGCTCCCGGATTGGTGAGATGCACGGTTTCAGCTATATGCAGTTTATCGTGCCGGGTCTGATCATGATGGCGGTGATCACCAATGCCTACGCGAACGTGGCCTCATCGTTCTTCAGCGCCAAGTTTCAGCGCAATATTGAAGAGCTGCTGGTGGCGCCAGTGCCAACCCACATTATCATTGCCGGTTACGTGGGCGGCGGCGTGGCTCGTGGCGTCTGCGTCGGCATTCTGGTCACCGCCATTTCGCTGTTCTTTGTGCCGTTCCATGTCCACTCCTGGACGATGGTGGCGGTGACGCTGCTGCTGACCGCCGTGCTGTTTTCGCTGGCCGGTCTGCTGAATGCGGTGTTTGCCCGAACCTTTGATGATATCAGCCTGATCCCGACGTTTGTGCTGACGCCGTTAACCTACCTCGGTGGGGTGTTCTATTCCCTGACGCTGCTGCCTCCATTCTGGCAGGCCGTTTCAAAACTGAATCCGATTGTTTATATGATCAGCGGCTTCCGTTTCGGCTTTCTCGGCATTAACGACGTGCCGCTGGTATTTACGCTGTCGGTATTGATCGCCTTTATCGTGGTGTTCTACGGGCTAGTCTATACCCTGATTCAGCGCGGGCGCGGATTACGTACCTGATCAATAAAATAAAATTAAAGCCACGCGGTGATAACAGCGTGGCTTTTTTTTGTCCGCCTGGAAATCATCCGCCTTAATCTGGTTGATAGTATTAAGTTTAACGTTTTAGTGACATCATAAATTCCCCCTTCATTATTAGCTTTCCGCTGCGGCAGAACTGATTCCGGCTACTGGCTGATAACCTTGAGTATTATCTGATAATAATTTCTTTTTAATTTATATCATCATGATTTTAAAAATCTTAAATTTTTTTAGGAATTGGATTAAATGCTGACTGTTGTTTATTTGTACAATAGTGATCAGGATATCGCCAGATTAACGTTGTTCCTCTGCTCACGGACAGAAAGTGGGAATGTTGAGTATTCAATAAGAAAATGGTCTGCAATCAGGGCCACTATTAAATACAAGGCAGGAAAAGATGAATCGTATTACGTGGATCGATAATCTGCGGGGATTAAGTATTCTCGCCATCATTTTTTTGCATAGCACCATCGCCGTACATAATAATGCCGGACACTTTACCGTCTTCAGTAACCTGTTAAATGAAATGCTTGCACCCGTTCGACTAGGACTGATGTTTTTCGTTTCAGGCTTATTTGTTGATGCGGGCCTCAGAAAAGGGCTGGGTCCTTTTTTTAATAATAAGATCCGCAGTATTCTCTATCCGTTCGTGGTCTGGGTGATTATTTATGGCGGGTTAAAGATCGTCTTCAGCTCAATGGCCAATACCCCGCAATCACCGCTGAATATTATTCTTTCCCACCTGACGGGCGGGGGAGATATGACCTGGTTCCTGCAGTCGCTGTTTATTTTCTTCGTGGTGATTATTTTTGCCCGTCACCTGCCGTTCCTGCTGGTATTCGCGGTCTGCATGGGGCTGAGCTGGGGATTACCGGCGATCGATCCTGACAGCGTCTTTGCCAGCTTTGATAATACCCACGTCAATAAGGCGTTCTATCTGTTCGTCTTCTTCTACCTGGGTGATTACATCGTCAGAAAACAGGTTGATATCGCTGATAAGGTGCAGCATGGGCCGACGCTCATTCTTTCACTGCTGAGCTTTGTGCTGCTCTCCTGCTTAAATATCTTTATGCTGGAAACCCACTCCCCGGCGTTACTGTCGCCGCTGGCGCTGTTGTCAGTACCGTTTTTTGTCTGGATTGCGCTGAAGTTAAAGTCGGGGCTGGTCTACTATATCGGGGTCAATTCTATCGTCTTTTACCTGTCGCACTATCTGGCGATTCAGTTCTTCAGCAAGATGGTGAAGTTTGAAAGCCCGTCAGCCTGGGTCAACGATCTGAAATTTATATCGGCCTTTCTGGTGGCGCTGGCGCTGCCGTGGACGCTGTGTCTGCTCAGGAAACGTGGCTGGTTCAACTTCCTGTTTACCATGAAAAAACCGTCTAAAACGCTCGCCACTAAACCGGTGTAACACGGCGGATGAAGTGAAAAGAGGGGCGCCGATGGTCGATCGGCGCCCCTTTTTAGGTCAGGCAACCTGGACGGGGACAGCTTTAGCCAGCCGCTTCATCTGGTTATCGCCTTCAAAATAGGCCACTTTAGGCTGCCATTGGCGCGCTTCTGCATCCTCGACCTGCACGTAAGAACAGATAATCAGAATGTCGCCTTCACAGGCGCAACGCGCTGCTGCGCCGTTGACCGAGATGATTTTTGAACCCCGTTCAGCGGCGATGGCGTAGGTAGAAAAGCGCTGGCCGTTGGTGACGTTATAAATATCAATCGCTTCATATTGCAGAATGCCGGACGCATCGAGAAAGTCCTGATCGATGGCACAGGAACCTTCATAGTTGAGGTCCGCCTGTGTCACCTTCACGCGGTGCAATTTGCCTTGTAGAACGGTACGGATCATAGCCAGAAACCTTGTCAGACGAGGAATAAAATGACCTGCAGCTTACTGCGTCAGGTCCACAGTTTGATTATCGATTAAACGGGCATTACCCAGCCAGGCCGCCATCAGCACCACGGCGCGCTGGCTATCAACCGTCAGGGGTTGCAGCGTTTCCGCGTCGCAGATGGCCAAACCATCCGGGCGCAATCCCCGCTCCAGCAGCGTCTGATTCGCCTGTTCAATAATCTCTTCAATGTGGCGTTCGCCGTCAGCCAGCCGCGCCGCCATCTGATTCATAACCTGACTTAGCGCAGGTGCCAGCTTACGTTCGTCAGCGGTTAAGTAGCCATTGCGCGAACTCAGCGCCAGGCCATCTTTGGCGCGCACCGTTGGCACGCCGACAATCTCAATGTCGAAGCCCATATCCGCCACCATCTTGCGAATGATAGCCAGCTGCTGAAAATCCTTTTCACCGAAACAGGCAATGTCCGGCTGCACCAGGTTAAACAGCTTGCTGACAATGGTCGCCACGCCGCGAAAATGGCCGGGACGCGTCTCGCCCTCCAGCAGAGAAGAGAGCACCGGGACTTCAACAAAGGTCTGATTCTTCAGGCCGTGCGGGTAGACTTCAGCCGGCGACGGGGCAAACACCACATCAACCTGATGACGATTCAGCTTCTCACAATCTTCCTGCAGAGTACGTGGATAGCGCGCCAGATCGTCAGGACGATCAAACTGCATCGGGTTGACGAAGATCGAAACAATCACGATATCGCCGCGCGCACGCGCTTCATCCACCAGCGTTAAATGGCCTTCATGCAGGTTGCCCATCGTCGGTACCAGCGCAATGCGCTTAGCTTGCTGCCGCCAGCGACGCACTTCCCGGCGCAGCATGGGCAGCGTTTCAATGATCAACACGGTGACTCTCCTGAATTACTGGAAACTGTGCTCTGCCGCCGGATAGATTCCGGCTTCGACGTCGGCGATATAGTGGCGAATCGCGGCGCGGATATCACCGGTCGCGGCCAGAAAGTTTTTGGCAAATTTGGGAATATGGCCACCGGTCACGCCCAGCGCATCGTGCATCACCAGGATCTGTCCATCGGTGACGTTACCGGCACCAATGCCGATCACCGGAATAGAGAGCGCAGCGGTCACGCGCTGAGCCAGCGAAACCGGTACGCACTCCAGCACCATCAGTTGCACACCTGCCGCTTCCAGCGCCAGCGCATCTTTCACCAGCTGCTCTGCGCCCGCTTCATCGCGGCCCTGCACCTTATAACCGCCAAAGATATTGACCGACTGCGGCGTCAGTCCGAGGTGACCGCAAACCGGCACGGCACGCTCGGTCAGCATCCGCACCGTCTCTGCCAGCCAGCTTCCGCCTTCCAGCTTCACCATGTTGGCTCCGGCACGCATCAGCTGAGCGGCGTTGTCGAAGGTCTGCTGTGGCGTGGCGTAACTCATAAACGGCAAATCGGCGAGCAGCAGCGCCTGAGGCGCGCCGCGCCGTACGGCGGCAGTGTGATAGGCGATATCGCTGACCGTGACCGGCAGGGTGGAATCGTGACCCTGTACCGTCATGCCAAGGGAATCACCAACCAGCATCACCTGAATGCCTTCATCGGCAAACAGGCGGGCAAAACTGAAATCGTAGGCGGTCAGCGTGGCAAATTTTTTGCCGTCGGCTTTCCACTGACGCAGATGTGACATTGTGGTGGGTTTCATGGCGCTCTCTACTCAGAAATTCTGATGGGCGCAGTTTACTGGATAGCGTTCAGGAGCGGAATCGAAGAAGTGAGATTGTGTGCTCAGGCGTGCCAGAGACGGATATCGCGGCTATCGAGCGTTGCCAGAATAGCGCTCAGCGCCCGGCCATCCGGCAGCGTGGCGTCAGGGGCAATCGCCAGCAGCGGCACCAGCATAAAGGCGCGGTTCAGCAGGTCATAATGCGGGACGATCAGCCGATCGCTGTTAATCACCGCTTCGCCAAACAGCATCACATCAATATCCAGCGTGCGCGGGCCCCAGCGTTCCGCCTTGCGGACCCGGCCATGTTCGCGTTCAATCTGCTGGGTATGATCCAGCAACGCGTCCGCACTCAGTGAGGTCTCCAGCGCCACGGCGGCGTTGAGGAAATCAGGCTGATCGGGTGGGCCATAAGGTGGCGTGCGGTAGAACGGGGAGGTGGCAATGCGTTGCGTGTGCGGCAACGCATCCAGTGCGGTCAGCGCTGCATCAACCTGATGCAGCGGATCGGCAAGATTACTGCCTAATGCCAGGTAAACCCGGGTCATGAGGCGTTTTGATTGTCGCGACGCGGAGCTGATGGACGACGGCGTGGACGGCGCGATTTATGACGCGGCGCCGGATCGTCACCCAGGTTGTTCAGCATGTTTTTCTGATGGGGCGGAGCCGCCACCTGAAACTCTCCCCACCACTGGCTCAGGCGCAGCAGTTCCGGGTTGTTCTCTACTTCCGCGCGCAGGGCCAGCAGGTCATAGGCGGCACGGAACTTAGGATGCTCCATCAGCTTCCAGGCGCGTTTACCGTGGCGACGCGACATGCGTAACTGCAGCAGCCAGATATCACGAATCAGCGAGGTAATCCGTTTCGGGATCGCCAGCGCGCGGCAGGCTTCATCCAGCGTATCGTTCATCGCCATCGCAAAGGCTTCGAAATAGGTCAGGCCGCTCTCCTGCGCAATGCGCTCCGCGGTTTCGAGCTGCGGATACCAGAACATGGCGGCGAACAGGAAGGCCGGATTAACGCGCATGTCGTTATGGATGCGGTTATCGGTGTTTTTCAGCACCTGTGCCAGCATCTTCTCCATCAGGCTGTCACTCTGCTCGGTGAAGTTGCGCGCCAGCGTCGGGAACAGCGGCTGGAACAGCTGATATTCACACAGCTTGAGGTAGGTACTGTAACCGTAACCCGCCTGCAGCAGCTTCAGCGACTCTTCGAACAGGCGCGCAGGCGGAATATCACGCAGCAGCGACGCCAGACGCGGGATCGGCTCGGCCGTTTCCGGCGCAATGCTCATATTGAGCTTGGCGGCAAAGCGCGCTACGCGCAGCATCCGCACCGGATCTTCGCGATAGCGGGTTTCCGGATCGCCAATCAGGCGAATGATGCCCTGTTGCAGGTCGTTCAGGCCGCCGACATAGTCGCGCACGCTGAAATCGGCGACGCTGTAGTAAAGACTGTTGATGGTGAGATCGCGGCGCTGGGCATCATCTTCGATAGTACCGAAGATGTTATCGCGCAGCAGCATACCGCTCTGGGCGCGCTGCGAATTGTTGCGATCGTCCTCGCTCTCTTCCACCTGATGATGACCGCGGAAGGTCGCAACTTCGATCACTTCCGGACCAAACATCACGTGCGCCAGACGAAAACGGCGACCCACCAGGCGACAGTTGCGGAACAGCTTGCGCATCTGCTCTGGCGTGGCGTTGGTCGTGACATCGAAATCCTTGGGTTTTTGCCCCAGCAGCAAATCGCGCACGCCACCGCCTACCAGATAGGCTTCATAACCGGCTTTATTCAGGCGATAGAGCACTTTGAGGGCATTTTCGCTGATGTCTTTGCGTGAGATGGTGTGGCTTTCACGAGGAATGATGGTCATAAGACGCTCTGGTTCAACCTCTGCAGGGGCTTCCTCTTCATCACGCTTCAGGACTTTCCGGCAAAAATTAGCTACTCGGGTAAAAATGGGACACCTCGACAGTGGCGTAAAAGGGTGTAGGTAAAATCAGCGGCTAATCATAGCCTGTTGAGAACGATTTGAGAATGCTGTTGTCTCTGCATCCGGTTTCAGGGCGTTGTCATGGGGCATCAAAGCGATATTCCACTGCGACACCGCCTCAGACAGCAGTTTGTCCTGCGTTAAGTCCTGCCAGCCGCTGGAAACAGGTTGGCCGAGGAAGCGTAACGCCGCAACCAACAGCGGTCGCGCATCGCCATCGGGCAAGGACGGCGCATGGTTCTGCTTCGATAACTTATTGCCATCGTGATTCAGCGCCAGTGGCAGATGCAGATAATCGGGCTGCGGCCAGCCAAACTGCTGATAGAGCGCAATCTGCCGTACCGTGGGCTCAATCAGGTCCGCGCCGCGCACTACTTCTGTAATGCCCTGGAAATGATCGTCAACCACCACCGCCAGGTTATAGGCAAACAGCCCATCGCGGCGGTGAATGATAAAATCTTCCTGCGCCAGTCGTGGGTCCACCTGCACGTTGCCGCGTAACCGATCGTCAAACGCCAGTACCGGGTTGTGCTGCCGCAGGCGCAGCGCCGCATTCTCCGGCCCGCGCTGCCGATCGCGGCAGTAGCCATCATAAAAGCCGCCAATCTGCTGAATGCGGCGACGGGTGCAGGTACAGAAGTAACTCTGTCGATGCTGCTGTAGCCAGGCCAGCGCCTCGCGGTAGGCATCGTGGCGCTGTGACTGCCACAGAACCTCACCATCCCAGGTTAAACCGTAGTGCTCCAGCTGATGCAGGATGCGGGTTGCTGCGCCCGGGACTTCACGCGGCGGATCGATATCTTCAATTCGCACTCGCCAGAGACCCTGCTGCGCACGCGCACTCAGGTAGCTGCCTAATGCAGCAATCAGCGAGCCAAAGTGAAGTTCACCAGACGGGGAAGGGGCGAAGCGGCCAATACAGGAGGTGGTCATAGGCAGTAAACGTGACCACGCAGCGGAAAAAACGGTTGTTGTTCCACTGCGTGGCAACGTGCTGGACGCGGCATTAGCCGGCCATTTGTTTCTCACGAATTTCTGCTAACGTCTTACAGTCGATGCAAAGATCGGCAGTAGGACGTGCTTCGAGACGGCGAATACCAATCTCAACGCCACAGGAATCGCAATAACCGAAGTCGTCATCTTCAACTTTCTTCAGTGTTTTCTCGATCTTTTTAATCAGTTTACGTTCGCGATCGCGGTTACGCAGCTCCAGGCTGAACTCCTCTTCCTGCGCGGCACGGTCAACCGGGTCGGGGAAGTTAGCAGCTTCATCCTGCATGTGCGATACGGTGCGATCGACCTCGTCCCGCAATTGATTACGCCAGGCTTCCAGAATCTTGCGAAAATGGGTCAGCTGCGCGTCGTTCATATACTCTTCGCCCGGCTTCTCCTGATAAGGCTCCACCCCAGCGATGGCGAGAATACTCAGGGACGATGTTTTACGGTTTTGCCCTTCTTGCATGTTGTTTCTCCTGGATAACACGCACTATACCCTTCGACTTTCGTCTTGCAGGTGCGTTGCTGCTAGCCTGCTGTTTGACATCTACGGGGTACATCGATCCCCCATTGGGGAAAAAAACAGGCCGCTATAAATAACAGAAGCAGTCAGGGTTGGCAATTATTCGTGAACACACCTTGACAAGCCTGTGAGGAACAGCGTAATTGGGCCTTAGCTCAGAACATTCTTACCACATAAAATTGCAAAAGATATTACAAGGTTACGTTCAGCGGCGTTTTAAGAAACATGCCCGCTGCGGATAAGTCCGCCCGATACGCTAAAACCTCCACGCCTTCCCGCTGCGCCTGGACCAGTTGCTCTGCGTAAGCCACGTCAATGTGACGCGCCGGGGAAACGTCCTCAATCCCCGAGTGCAGAACGGCAAACAACAAAACGGCCCGATGACCTTCTGCCGCGACCATAGCCAGCTCGCGCAGATGTTTCTGTCCCCGAACCGTCACCGCATCCGGAAAATAACCTTTTCCTTCATGTAAAAGGGTTACGGATTTCACCTCAATATAGCAGTTGCGTCGGTCCTGCGCCTTGAGCAGAAAATCAATTCTGCTTTTTTCACTGCCATATCTCACTTCGGCCTGTCGCTGCGAATAACCGGCCAGTTCGGGCAGCCGTTGCTGATCGAGCGCTTCAGCCACCAGTTGATTGGCGCGCAGCGTATTGACGCAGATCCAGTGGCCCTGTTGCGTTTCGGTCAGCTCCCAGCTGTGCGGGTATTTTCGCGTCAGACTGTCTGAGGTGGAGTACCAGACCCGATCGCCAGGCGTGGCACAACCGGTCATGGCGCCGGTATTGGCGCAGTGGATGGTCAGGATTTCACCCTCCGGCGTCTCAACATCGGCCAGAAAGCGTTTGTAACGGGCGATCAAACGGGCAGGTTTGAGGGGGGGAGAGAAGTGCATAAGGTTCCTGGATTAAGGCTGTAACGGCCAGCTGGCCAGCGCGCGATAGCGGGTCCGGCCCTGCACGTAGTCGGAGGCGAACAGAGAAAACTGGCTGACGCGAAAGCGCCAGTGAAAGCCGCGTGGCGGCAGGGCCACCGGCTGGGTTGCATGGCGCAACAGGGTAATGTGCGGATGAAACGGCTGCGGACTCTGGTGACAGCCGTGCCGGGCGGCCTGCGCCCGCAACAGGCTGGCCAGTTGCAACAGACCGCGCGGCGCGCGCTGGCAGCCGAGCCACACCACGCCGGGACGCGGCCAGTGACCGGCATCATCCAGATCGAGATCAAACGCCGGCTGCACAATGCGCGATGCCAGGGTTTGCAGCCGCTGCGCGGTCTCTGGCGTCACCTCACCGAGAAACGCCAGCGTCAGGTGCAGATTGGCGGCGGCGACCGGTCGGCCCGCCTCGGCGGGAAAGGTATCGGCCCGCCAGCGCACCAGCTGTTGCTGCATCGCGTCGGGCAGGCTGAGGGCAAAAAATAAGCGTTGTGTCGCCATGGCGCTCTCCGGCAAATATCACGGATGAATGCTACAATGCGCGCCATCTTAGCACAGGCAGAAGCGGAGTTTGCTGTGAGCGATTTACCGGTCAGCGCGGTGCTGCCTGACATTCTGGCAGCGCTGAGCCGCGCCTCACAAATCCTGCTGGCGGCACCGACCGGCGCAGGCAAATCAACCTGGCTGCCGCTACAGCTGTTGCAGCAGGCGGAGTTGCCAGGCCGGATCATTATGCTGGAGCCGCGACGGCTGGCGGCGCGCAACGTGGCGCAGCGGCTGGCGGAGCAGCTGGGCGAACAGCCGGGTGCCACGGTCGGGTTCCGGATGCGCGGCGAAAGCTGCGTCGGGCCACAGACCCGGCTGGAGGTGGTGACCGAAGGAATGCTGACCCGGATGTTACAGCACGATCCGATGCTGGACGGGGTTGCGCTGGTGATCCTCGATGAGTTCCACGAGCGCAGCCTGCAGGCCGATCTGGCGCTGGCGCTGCTGCTGGATGTCCAGCAGGGACTGCGCGATGACCTGAAGATTATGCTGATGTCCGCCACGCTGGACAACGCCCGGCTGGCGGCGCTGCTGCCGGATGCGCCACTGATCGTCTCAGAAGGGCGCAGCTACCCGGTTGAACGGCGCTACGCCTCACTGAACGCTAACGTACGTTTTGAAGAGGCTGTGGCGCGTGAAGTGGCGCAGCTGCTGCGTGATGAGCAGGGCTCGTTGCTGCTGTTTTTGCCTGGCGTGGCGGAAATCGAACGGGTTAAGCGCGAGCTGGAATCACGCATCAGTGACGACGTCGACCTGACGCCGCTGTATGGCGCACTGCCGCTGGCGGCACAGCGTCGGGCGATTCTGCCCGCCGAACAGGGAAGACGCAAAGTGGTGCTCGCCACCAATATCGCCGAGACCAGCCTGACCATTGAGGGGATTCGGCTGGTGGTCGACAGTGCGCTGGAACGCAGTGCGCTGTTTGATGCCCGCAGCGGCGTGACGCGTCTGCAGACTCAGCGCATCAGTCAGGCCTCGATGACCCAGCGCGCCGGACGTGCCGGACGTTTAATGCCGGGCATCTGCCTGCATCTGCTGCCGCAGGAGCAGGCGTCACGCGCGGCGGCACAGAGCGAAGCGGAAATCCTGCACAGCGATCTCTCCTCACTGTGGCTCGATCTGCTGCAGTGGGGCTGTACCCAGCCGCAACAGCTGCAGTGGCTTGATCTGCCGCCGGCCAGACATCTGGCAGCGGCGCAGCAACAGTTAACCCGCCTCGGCGCGCTGGACAATCATGGACTGCTCAATCCGCAGGGACGGCGGATGGCCGCGCTGGGCTGCGATCCCCGGCTGGCGGCGATGCTGTGCGCCGCCGGGCAGGATGCTGATGCGGTCGCCAGCGCGGCGCTGCTGGTGGCGATTCTGGAAGATCCGCCGCGCAGCGGCGGTGCCGATCTGCGTGATGCGCTGCACCGGCCGCAACCGCAGTGGCTGCGTCGGGCGCAGCAGTGGCAGCGACGGATCAAGGTCAGCGGCGGTCGGGTGGATGAGGATCGCTTCGCCAGCTTGCTGGCGGCAGGATTTGGCGATCGACTGGCGCGACGGCGCGACGAGAGCGGCCGTTATCAGCTGGCCAATGGACTGGGCGCCCGGCTGGATCAGCAGGATGGGCTGACCCGCAACGCGTGGCTGATCGCCCCGGCGCTGTTGCAGGTCAGCGCCACGCCGGACGCACGAATGCTACTGGCGCTGCCGGTCGATATTGAGGCGCTGTGTCAGCAGCAGCCAGCGCTGATTGAACGCCGGACCGAAGTGGAATGGGATGAGGAGAAAGGCACGCTGCGCGCTTTCCGGCGTGAGCAGATTGGCGCGCTGGTGCTGAAAACCCAGCCGCTGGCCCGCCCGGAACCGGCGGTGCTGCACGCAGCGATGCTGCGCTGGATCGCCGAAAAAGGTCTGGCGGTATTGGGCTGGACGCCGCAGGCGGAGCAGCTGCGGCTGCGCATCCAGTGTGCCGCACAGTGGTTGCCGGAAGAGGCGTGGCCGGCGGTGGATGACGCCGCGCTGCTCGACAGCCTCCCGCAGTGGCTATTGCCGCAGATGTCCGCCGTGCGCGATCTGAAAACGCTGCAATCGGTAGACCTTGTCAACGCGCTATTACATTTACTCACATGGTCACAACGTCAGCGGCTGGATAGTGCGCTGCCAACTCATTACACTGTGCCGACCGGAAGCCGGCTGCCGATCCGCTATGATGCAGACAAGCCACCGGCGCTGGCGGTGCGGATTCAGGAGATGTTTGGCGAAGCCACCAATCCTGCCGTTGCGGAAGGTCGGGTGCCGCTGGTGCTGGAGCTGTTATCACCGGCGCAGCGCCCGTTACAGATTACCCGTGACCTGGCGGCGTTCTGGCGCGGCGCGTACCCGGAGGTCCGCAAAGAGATGAAAGGACGCTATCCTAAACATCCCTGGCCAGACGATCCGGCCACCGCCTTGCCAACAAGGCGCACCAAAAAAATGTCCCCGCAGGGTTGAGACCGCTGGATCGAATTCAGAGGGTTCTGCCATGCGGAACGCCAGAAAGCAGTTAGAGTAGCGGCGCAGCCGTAAGCTATGCCTGGAGAATAAAAGCAATGTCTGGGAACGATCGCGAACCTATTGGGCGCAAAGGTAAACCGTTGCCGCCGCGCAGCAGCGCGCGCCGGGGACGCCGCAGGGATATCGAACAGGATATCGATCAGGACGATTTTAATGATGACGAGGAGGAAGCGCCGGTGCCACGTAAAGGTAAAGGTGGAAAACCGCCGCGCGGCAAACGCCGTTGGCTGGGATGGTTAATTAAGCTGTTCCTGGTGTTTGTGGTGGTCATGGCCGCGTGGGGCGTCTACCTCGACTCGGAAATTCGCAGCCGGATAGACGGTAAAGTGTGGCAACTGCCCGCCACCGTTTATGGCCGTATGGTCAGCCTTGAACCGGGGATGGCCTACAACAAAAGTGAAATGGTCGCGCTGCTGGAAGGGACGCAATACCGCGAGGTGTCACGCATCACCCGGCCTGGCGAGTTTTCGGTCAAAGGCAACACCATTGATCTGCTGCGTCGCCCGTTCGATTTCCCCGACAGTAAAGAGGGGCAGATCCACGCACGGATGAGCTTCAGCAAAGATGAGCTGAGCGAGATTAAAAACCTCGATACCGGCCGCGATTTTGGCTTTTTCCGCCTCGATCCGCGACTGATCACCATGCTGCAATCGCCGAACGGTGAACAGCGTCTGTTCGTACCGCGCGCCGGTTTCCCGGATCTGCTGGTCGATACGCTGATTGCCACCGAGGATCGCCACTTCTACGAACATGACGGCATCAGCCCCTATTCGATTGGTCGCGCTTTCCTCGCCAACATCACGGCCGGGAAAGCGGTGCAGGGCGGCAGTACGCTGACCCAGCAGCTGGTAAAAAACCTGTTCCTCACCAACGAGCGTTCGCTGTGGCGTAAAGCGCGTGAAGCCTACATGGCGGTGATCATGGATGCGCGCTACAGCAAAGACCGCATTCTGGAACTCTACCTGAACGAGGTGTATCTCGGTCAGGCTGGCAGCGATCAGATTCGCGGCTTCCCGCTGGCCAGTCTCTACTACTTTGGTCGCCCGGTTGATGAGCTGAGTCTGGATCAACAGGCGATGCTGGTCGGCATGGTGAAAGGCGCGTCACTCTATAACCCGTGGCGTAACCCGAAACTGGCGCTGGAACGCCGCAATCTGGTGCTGCGCCTGTTGCAGCAGCAGAAAGTGATCGACCAGGAGCTGTATGACATGCTGTCGGCGCGTCCGCTGGGCGTGCAGCCGAAAGGCGGGGTGATTACGCCGCAGCCAGCCTTTATGCAGATGGTGCGTAATGAACTGCAGGCGAAGCTCGGCGACAAGGTGAAAGATCTCTCCGGCGTGAAGATCTTCACCACCCTCGATCCGGTCTCGCAGGATGCGGCGGAAAAAGCGGTGATCGACGGCATTCCCACGCTGAAAAAACAGCGTGGCCTGAAAGATCTGGAAACTGCGATGGTGGTGGTTGACCGCTTCAGTGGTGAAGTGCGCGCCATGGTCGGCGGTGCCGATCCGCAGTATGCCGGTTACAACCGTGCGCTGCAGGCGCGCCGCTCGATCGGTTCACTGGCCAAACCGGCGACCTATCTCACCGCGCTGAGTCAGCCGAACAGCTATCGCCTGAACAGCTGGATCGCCGATGAGCCGATTGCGCTGAAGCAGCCCAACGGCAGCGTCTGGAAACCGATGAACGACGACCGTCGCTTCAGCGGCAAAGTGATGCTGGTGGATGCGCTGACCAACTCGATGAACGTGCCTACGGTGAATCTGGGGATGACGCTGGGTCTGGATGCGGTGGTTGATACCTGGAACAAGCTGGGCGTGCCGAAAGATCAGCTGCATCCGGTGCCCGCGATGTTACTGGGCGCGTTGAACCTGACGCCGGTTGAAGTGGCGCAGGCGTTCCAGTCGATCGCCAGCGGCGGCAACCGCGCTTCGCTGTCGGCGGTGCGCTCGGTGATTGCGGAAGATGGCAGCGTGCTCTATCAGAGCTATCCGCAGGCGCAGCGCGTTGAGCCAGCTCAGGCGGCCTATCTGACGCTCTACACCATGCAGCAGGTGGCGGATCACGGTACGGCGCGTGCGCTGGGGGCGCGTTTCCCGAATGCCCACCTGGCGGGCAAGACCGGAACCACCAACGATCTGGTCGACAGCTGGTTTGCCGGTATCGATGGTAAAGAAGTGGCGATTACCTGGGTCGGTCGTGACAACAACCAGCCGACCAAACTCTATGGCGCCAGCGGGGCGATGCAGCTCTATCGCCGCTACCTTGACAACCAGGCACCGATGCCGTTGCAGCTGACGCCACCGGAAGATGTATCACTGATGAACATCGACTCGGCTGGCAACTTTGTCTGCGGCAGTGGCAGCAGCACCTGGCGTTCACTGCCGGTCTGGGCGCTGGACCCGAATGCGCTGTGTCAGCAGCAGCAGCAACAGGTCCAGCAGCAGCAACAGCTGTTTGATCAGCAACAGCAACAACAGCAGCAGCAACAGCAACAACCAGCTCAGCAACCGCAGGAGCAGAAAGACAGCGACGGCGTAGCGGGATGGATAAAAGATATGTTTGGTAAATAATTTCACCAGACTGGTTAAAAAGGGCGCTTCGGCGCCCTTTTTTTGTGCCTGATCAATACCGGTTAATCGCGCTACAAACGGCGTCACGCCTGGGATTTATCCTTGCAGTCCCGGCGGCGTTTCGCATATTATCCGACCGTTATAATAATCATTATCGTTTCGATTCGCCTGCCGATCCCTCATAGTTAAGAGACACCTTTATGAATGCGCGAACGACTTTTCCTTGTTCTGTAAAAAAACAGTTTTACCGCCAGCCTTTGGGAATCATGATTGCGCTGGCTTTGACCAGCCTGAGCAGTAACCTGCTGGCGGAGGAGACCCTGGTGGTGTCAGCAGACGGCGGTGCCAGCGCGCCAGCCGAAAGCGCGTGGGGACCAGCGGCGACTATCGCGGCGAAACAGAGCGCCACCGGGACCAAAACCGATACGCCGATCGAAAAAAATCCGCAGTCTGTTTCCGTGGTGACACGCGAAGAGATGGAAATGCGTAACGTCACCAGCGTCAAAGGGGCGTTTAACTACACGCCTGGCGTGCTGACCGGCAACCGCGGCAGTTCAGACGTGATTGATGCCCTGTCGATTCGCGGCTTCAGCGAAACCAATACCAACCAGTACCTGGATGGCCTGAAACTGCAGGGGGATAACTACTCTGAGTTCGCCATCGATCCTTACTTCCTGGAGCGCGCTGAACTGCTGCGTGGTCCGGTGTCGGTGCTGTACGGCAAGAGCAATCCCGGCGGTGTGGTCTCGCTGGTGAGTAAGCGTCCGACTCAGGAAACCCTGCGTGAAGTGCAGTTCCAGATGGGCAACGATAACCTGTTCTCAACCGGCTTCGACTTTGGTGGCGCGCTGGATGATGATGGCGTCTACAGCTATCGTCTGACCGGTCAGGCGCGCAGTCAGGATGCGCAGCAGGCGATGAACAAAGAGAAGCGTTACACCCTCGCACCGGCATTCAGCTGGCGTCCGGATGACCGTACCCGTATTGATCTGCTGACCTATTTCCAGAACGAGCCGGAAACCGGCTATTACGGCTGGCTGCCGCGCCAGGGCACAGTGGTGCCGATTACCCGTCCTGATGGCAGCGAGTACAAACTGCCAACCAATTTTGATGAAGGCGAGCAGAGCAACAAGATTTCGCGTAACACCAAAATGGTCGGTTATAACGCCGAGCACAGCTTTAATGACACCTGGACGGTGCGCCAGAACCTGCGTTATGCCGACCTGCGCACCGATTACCGCAGTATTTATGGCAGCGGTTTTAATCCGCAAACCCAGGAGATTAATCGCGGCTCCGCCATTTCTGAAGAGAAGCTCAATCAGTTTGCGGTCGATACTCAGGCGCAGGCGAAATTTGCCACCGGCCAGCTGGATCACACGCTGCTGCTGGGCGTCGATTATCAACGGACCCGTAACGATATTGATGCTGCCTTCGGCACTGTTACGCCACTTAATGCGATCAACCCCCAATATGGCAATGACATTGCAATCGGTACGCCATACCCTTATCACTATCTCAATAAACAAGAACAAACCGGTCTTTATGCACAGGATCAGATGGAGTGGAATCGCTGGGTACTGACGTTAGGCAGCCGTTACGATTACGCCACGACCTCTGCGCTTAACCGCAGCAGCAGTACCGAAGTGAAAAATCACGACCAGGCATTCACCTGGCGCGGTGGTCTGAACTATGTGTTTGATAATGGTGTGGCTCCCTACTTTAGCTACAGCGAATCATTCATTCCCAACACCGGCACTACGTCCGGCGGTCAACCCTTTGATCCCTCACGCGCAAAGCAATATGAAGCTGGCGTGAAATATGTTCCCAAAGATCGTCCGGTGGTGCTTACCGCCGCCGTTTACCAGCTGACCAAAACCAAAAACCTGACGGCTGAACCCGGTAATCTCAATTTCAGCGTGCAGGGCGGTGAAATCCGGTCGCGCGGTGTGGAACTGGAAGCCAAAGCGGCGCTCAATGCCAACGTCAACCTGACCGCGTCCTATACCTATACCGATGCGGAATATACCGAAGATACGCTGCTGAAAGGCAAAACGCCGGTACAGGTGCCGAAGCACATGGCCTCCTTGTGGAGTGATTACACCTTCCACGAGACCGCTTTGTCAGGGGTAACGATCGGCGCTGGGGTTCGCTACGTGGGTGAAAGTCAGGGGCTGTATGCTGAAACCACAGATAATAGCGCTGCTGGACTCTCGAACCAGAACTTTAAGGTGGCCGGTTACACCACGGTCGATGCCGCGCTGAAATACGATCTCGCGCGTTTCGGTTTGCCGGGCTCGACAGTGGGCGTCAACGTCAACAACCTGTTTGACCGTGAATATGTCGCCAGCTGCTACCGTGACTACGCCTGCTACTGGGGCGCGGAACGCCAGATTGTGGGTACTGCCACTTTCAGATTTTGATTTATCCGGGCGCTGCGGCGCCCGTTCACAGGGATAACCATGCCGCATCCGCACGCAGAAGACGCGACCTTTACACTGGATAACGCCAGTTTTCAGGTACCGGGTCGTACTCTCCTTCAGCCGCTGTCGCTGACCTTTCCGCCTGGCAAAGTCACCGCGCTGATTGGTCACAACGGCTCGGGTAAATCGACGCTGCTGAAAATGCTGGGTCGTCATCAGAGCGCCAGCACCGGCCAGGTGCTGCTCAACCAGCAGCCGGTTGAACGCTGGAACAGCAAGGCTTTTGCCCGTGAGGTGGCCTATCTGCCGCAGCAGTTACCGGCCGCGGAAGGCATGACGGTGCGCGAGCTGGTGGCGATTGGTCGCTATCCGTGGCACGGTGCGCTGGGGCGTTTTGGTCAGGACGATCGCGACCGGGTCGAGGATGCGATTGCGCGCGTCGGGCTGAACGCCTTCGCCGGACGGTTAGTTGATAGCCTGTCGGGCGGTGAACGTCAGCGCGCCTGGCTGGCGATGATGGTGGCGCAGAACAGCCGCTGTCTGTTGCTGGATGAGCCGACCTCGGCGCTGGATATCGCCCATCAGGTCGAGGTCCTGGCGCTGATTCAGACCCTGAGCCGTGAGCGCGGGCTGACCGTGATTGCGGTGCTGCACGATATCAATATGGCGGCACGCTACTGTGATCATCTGGTGGCGCTACGTCAGGGTGCGTTAATCGCCCAGGGCGGGCCGGAGACGATCATGCAGGCTGAGGTGCTCGGCGAGATTTACGGCATACCGATGGGCATTTTACCGCATCCGCAGGGCGGCGCCCCGGTCAGTTTTGTCTACTAAGGATGGCCTCATGCCCGATCTGTTACGCCGCAGGTTGATGCTGGCGCTGGCGGCTGCACCCTTGCTCCGCAGCCTGCCGCTGGGCGCCGCCACGCCAGATCTGTCGCGCATTATTGCCCTGGAATGGCTACCCACCGAACTGCTGCTGGCGCTTGGCGTCACGCCCTATGGGGTAGCGGATCTGCACAATTACAACATCTGGGTCGGCGAGCCGTCACTGCCCGACGCGGTGGTGGATGTGGGCCTGCGCACTGAACCGAATCTGGAACTGATGGCGCAGATGCAGCCGTCGCTGATCCTCTGTTCTAACGGCTACGGTCCGTCGAAAGAGAAGCTGACGCGTATTGCGCCCATTATGGGTTTCGATCTGAACAGCGGTGACGGTAAACCTTTTAGCACCGCGCGCGCCTCGCTTCGTCAGCTGGCATCACGCCTTGGATTAAGCGCGGTGGCCGGGCAGCATCTGCGCGAGGTCGACAATGAACTGGCTGCGGCGCGCCAGCGTCTGGCACCTTATGCCGGACGGACGCTGTTGCTGATGTCGCTGCTCGACAGTCGCCACGCCATTACCTTCGGCAAAAACAGCCTGTTTCTTGAAGTCATGACCTTGCTGGGCCTGAAAAATGGCTGGCAGGGCGAAACCAACTTCTGGGGCAGCGCGGTGGTGGGTATCGAACAGCTGGCCTCGCTGGGCGAGGTGGATGTCATCTGCTTTGATCATGATAACGAGGCGGATATGCAGCAACTGATGCGTAGCCCGCTGTGGCAGTCAATGCCGTTTGTACGGGCCGGGCGCTTTCAGCGCGTACCAGCGGTCTGGTATTACGGCGCGACGCTGTCGGCGCTGCACTTTGTGCGCGTGCTGGAACGCGCGCTGGAGACGAACTGATGCGCCATGCTCTGTTTCCCACGGCGCTGCTCAGCCTGCTGTTTCTGCTGGCGGCGGGCCTGACGCTGGTTAACCTGCATCAGGCGTTACCGCCGGCGCAGTGGTCGCAGGCGCTGTGGTCGCCTGTCACCGATAACGTGGCGCAGATGGTGTTTCACTACAGCCTGCTGCCGCGTCTGGCGCTGGCGCTGCTGGTTGGGGCCGGGCTGGGCTTAGCCGGTTTGCTGTTCCAACAGGTGCTGCGTAATCCGCTGGCCGAACCGACCACGCTGGGTGTCTCCTCTGGCGCACAGCTCGGCATCACCGTGGCGACCTTGTGGCAGTTGCCCGGCGGCGCGATCACTCAGCAGTTCGCTGCCCTGATCGGGGCCGTCGGGGTTGGCGTGCTGGTGTTTGGCGTGGCGTGGCGCAAGCGTCTGTCACCGGTCACACTGATTCTGGCTGGCCTGGTGCTGAGTCTCTACAGCGGCGCGGTGAACCAGATTTTTGCCATCTTCAATCACGATCAGTTGCAGAACATGTTCCTGTGGAGCACCGGCGCGCTGAATCAGATGAGCTGGGAAAACGTGCTGCAACTCTGGCCGCGTCTGCTGCTGGCACTGCTGCTGGCGCTGGCGCTGCTGCGTCCGCTGACGCTAATGGGGCTGGATGATGGCGTGGCGAAGAATCTGGGGCTGGCGCTGTCGCTGGCGCGTATCGGCGCGCTGGCGCTGGCGATCCTGCTCAGCGCGCAACTGGTCAATGTCGCCGGGATTATCGGTTTTATCGGGCTGTTTGCGCCGTTGCTGGCGAAGTTGCTGGGTGGACGCCGGTTAATCAGCCGGATGATGCTGGCACCGCTGATCGGCGCGCTGCTGCTGTGGCTGGCGGATGGCTGCGTGCAGTGGTTGAGCGTCCACTGGCGCGATATCCCGACCGGCACCGCCACCGCGCTGCTGGGCGTGCCGATTCTGCTGTGGCTGCTGCCACGACTGCGGACCGGCTCGGTGGCACCGGCGCTGAACCAGGGCGATAAGGTTCCGGCTGAGCGACAGCATCTGCTGCGCTGGGCGCTGGCTGGCCTGCTGGTGCTGGCACTGCTGGCGTGGGGCGGCCTGGCGTTTGGCCGCAATGCGCAGGGCTGGATCTGGTCTGCGGGCGAGATGCTGCATCAGCTGCTGCCGTGGCGCGCCCCGCGCGTGCTGGCCGCGCTGGTGACCGGGCTGATGCTCGGCGTGGCGGGCAGTCTGATCCAGCGTCTGACCGGTAATCCGATGGCCAGCCCGGAAGTGCTCGGCATCAGTTCCGGTGCCGCCTGTGGTGTGGTGGTGATGATGTTCTTCGTGCCGGGCGATGCGCTGATGTGGCTGCTGCCCGCTGGCGCGATCGGCGCAGCGCTGACCCTGCTGGTGATCATGGCTGTAGCCAGCCGCGGCGGCTTCTCGCCGGAGCGGATGCTGCTGGCGGGGATGGCGCTTAACAGCGCCTTTGTCACGCTGCTGATGCTGCTGCTGGCCAGTGGCGATCCGCGCATGGGCGGCCTGCTGAGCTGGATTTCCGGCTCCACCTATAACATCAGCGGCAGTCAGGCGATACAGAGCGCGATCTGTGCGCTGCTGCTGGTGGCGCTGGCCCCGCTGGCCAGCCGCTGGCTGACGCTGCTGCCGCTCGGTAGCGCAACGGCACGCTCGGCTGGCATGGCATTAACCCCGGCCCGGCTCAGCCTGCTGCTGCTGGCTGCGGCGCTGACTGCCAGCGCCACGCTGACTATCGGACCGCTGAGCTTTGTCGGACTCATGGCACCGCATATGGCCCGGATGCTGGGCTTCCGGCGGGCCTTACCGCAGTTGCTGCTGTCAGGCTTGCTGGGGGCGGGATTGATGGTGCTGGCGGACTGGTGCGGGCGGATGCTGGCGTTTCCGGATCAAATCCCGGCCGGGCTGATGGCGACCTTTTTAGGCGCACCTTACTTTATCTGGCTGCTGCGGCGTTCAGGCTAAAAAAAAGACCGGCGATTGCCGGTCTGAGATTGCTATTACTGGCGATTACAGCTTCGCGAAACAACGACGCGCGGCGTCGATGGTGCGCTGAATATCTTCTTCGCTATGGGCCAGCGACATAAAGCCCGCTTCAAAGGCCGACGGCGCAAAGTAGACACCTTCTTCCAGCATCAGGTGGAAGAAGGTTTTAAAGCGCTCCACATCGCAGCGGGTGACGTCGGCGTAACAGGTCACGCTGTCAGCATCGGTGAAGAAAAGGCCAAACATGCCGCCGACGTGGTTAACCACCAGCGGAATGTTTTGCTGCTGCGCCGCGTCACGCAGGCCGGTCGCCAGTTTGCGGGTCAGGGCATCCAGCGTCTGATGGGTACCAGGCTGCGCAATCTGAGTCAGACAGGCGTAACCGGCCGCCATCGCGATCGGGTTGCCCGACAGCGTACCCGCCTGATAGACCGGACCGGTCGGGGCCAGCGCCGCCATCACTTCACGACGGCCGCCAAACGCGCCAACCGGCATCCCGCCACCGATAATCTTTCCAAGGCAGGTCAGGTCCGGACGGACGTTGTAATACTCCTGCGCGCCGCCCAGCGCCACGCGGAAACCGGTCATCACTTCATCAATGATCAACAACGCGCCGAACTCATCACACAACGCCCGCAGGCCGGGCAGGAAGTCTGGCTGCGGCGGAATGCAGTTCATATTGCCGGCGACCGGCTCGACGATGATCGCCGCGATCGCTGCGGGATACTGTTCAAAGGCGGTGCGGACTGAATCGAGATCGTTATAGGTGCAGGTCAGGGTATGCTTCGCAAAATCGGCCGGCACGCCAGGTGAATTAGGCTGGCCGAGAGTTAATGCGCCCGAGCCGGCTTTGACCAGCAGATGATCGGCGTGGCCGTGATAGCAACCTTCGAACTTGATGATTTTATCGCGGCCGGTAAAGCCTCGCGCCAGGCGAATGGCGCTCATGGTGGCTTCGGTGCCGGAGTTAACCATGCGCACCATCTCCATGCTCGGCACCAGTTCGCACACCAGCTGTGCCATGGTGACTTCCATTTCGGTTGGCGCGCCAAAGCTCAGGCCGCGCTCAGCGGCTTCAATCACTGCGTTGCGAATCCCGGCATTATTGTGACCCAGCACCATCGGACCCCATGATCCGACATAATCAATGTAGGCTTTGCCATCGGCGTCATACAGGTAGGCGCCATTGGCGTGTTCGATAAACAGCGGAACGCCGCCCACACCGGTAAATGCGCGTACCGGCGAGTTTACGCCACCCGGAATCAGGCGTTGTGCCTCGGCAAACAGTTGTTCGGACTTACTCATTTTCGGCTCCAGCGGTTCATAAAAATATCGCGCCATTCTACGGAAGAGGCGCAGCAGACGAAAGCCGGTTTCACCAGCCGCTATACTTAACCTTAGTGAAAGCGGCACAGAGTGCGAAGGGCAGAGCTTGATTGCGCTGAGGTGCTGGCAGATAATAGCGGTATTAAGGTCGTTTTCTGACCTGGACGTTTAGCGGAGTAAAACATGAGTGATGATGTAGCAGCACTGCCGTTGCAGTTTACCGACGCAGCAGCCACCAAGGTGAAGAACCTGATTGCCGACGAAGAGAACCCGGCGCTGAAATTACGCGTTTATATCACCGGCGGAGGTTGCAGCGGCTTCCAGTACGGTTTTACTTTTGATGACCAGATGAACGACGGCGATATGACTATCGAGAAACAGGGCGTTTCGCTGGTGGTCGATCCGATGAGCCTGCAGTATCTGGTGGGCGGTTCGGTGGATTACACCGAAGGGCTGGAAGGCTCACGTTTTATCGTCACTAACCCGAACGCCAAAACCACCTGTGGCTGTGGTTCTTCGTTCAGTATCTGATGATGCAGGCCGTCTTCCTGACGGCCTCGCTTACCACTCTATCGTTACCAGCTGATGGTTTTTTCTTTCACTCCCCTCTGACTGAATGACGCTGCGCGTCACCCGCGGTTGCGCACTTGCCTGTCCGCCGCAGTCGATCTGCGGCACAGACCGCGCTTCAGGACGCTGAATTTCACAGCGTGAAAAGATGACAAGCCTGACGCCAATAGAGCCGCTCACCGATCCCGCCAGCGTGTACGCCGGGATCAGCAGCCCCATCGCCAGTAGCAGTGCTCTGGTCATGTAAGGTTCCTGGTGTTGTTCAAAAAGCGCTAAGCGCTAAAAGGACGGCGAGCATACGTGGCGCGCGCGTCTCATATCTTGATTAACGGCAAAAAAAGCTGTTTCTTTAACCGATTAGTTGGATTTTTGTGCGGGATGCAGGGCGGCACACAGCTGTCCGGCCGCCAGTAACAGCCGTGGGCCGGGACGGCTGAGCCAGTCATCATTAATCGCGATCACCGGCACGCTGAGCTGCGGCTGCCAGAATGTCCGGACGTTCTCAGCCTGGCGGGCAGTCCCGCCGATCACAATCGCCTGCGGATGACGCATCAGCACCTGTTCGCGGCTGACCTGCGGCCAGCTGACACGGCTGTCAGCAAAGATATTCCGACCGCTGCAGAGTTCAATGATCTCGTTTTGTAAGGTCGATCTGGCGGCGGTAAACAGGGGCTGCTGACCAAACTGTAAAAACAGCGGCACCACCGGCAGGTGAGCGTAGCGCTGACGCAGCCCGGCTTCCTGCTGTCGCAATTGCTGTGCGGCTTTCACGGCCTGTTCAGGATGCGGGCTCCACTGCGCCAGCTTGTCCAGCGTGGCGATCATCTGATCCAGCGTAACCGGATCGACCCATTCTATTTTCATTCCGAGCTGCTGTAGCTGATCGATCTGCCGCTGCGGGTTGCCGCCACGCCAGGCTAAAATCAGATCCGGCTTCAGTTGCAGAATACGTTCGAGGTTAATTCCCTGCCAGTTGGCAACCTGCTCAATCGGTTTCGCCTGCGGCGGATAGTCAGACCAGGCGCTGACCGCAATCGGGGTAATCCCGGCGGCAAAGGCGAGTTCAGTCAGGTGGGGAGCGAGGGTGATAACACGCGGTGGGGAAGCCAGCAGGCTGCCGCTGATCAGCAGCAGCCAGCAGAGCAGTAGCGATTTAGCCACGCGCCAGGCGCGCCAGCAGGTTCTCCACCATCAGCGACGACTGCTTAGCCGCAACGCTGAGGAACTCATCAAAGCTCAGATGCGAAGCCTGGTCAGCGACGTCAGAGATGGCGCGAACCACCACAAAAGGCACCTGGAACTGGTGACAGACATGGCCGATGGCCGCGGCTTCCATTTCTACGGCGATCGCCTGCGGGAACTGCTGACGAATGCGTTCCAGCGGCCCGGCACCGTTGATAAAGGCGTCACCGCTGACCACCAGGCCACGTACCGCATTGAGATCGAGCTGCTGAATGCAGGCTTCGGCGGCGGCAATCAGACCACTGTCGGCGACAAAGGCTGCCGGGCAGCCGGCCATCTGGCCTGGCTCATAACCAAAGGCGGTGACATCAGCATCGTGATAACGCACTTCTTCCGATACCACGATATCGCCCACGCTCAGCGAAGAGGCTAAGCCACCGGCAGAACCGGTATTGATCACCACGTCTGGCTTACACAGCTGCAGCAGCAGGGTGGTACCCAGCGCGGCGGAGGTTTTACCAATGCCCGATTTCAGCAGTGCAACCTCAACGCCGTTCAGGATGCCGGTATAAATTTCACAGCCAGCCAGCGATAAAGTTTGACGGTTTTCGATTTTGTCGCGCAGCAGGGTAACTTCCTGCTCCATCGCACCAATAATGCCTGCTTTCATAGTGAGTCCCGCTAATGTAAAAGGTCGAAATTTAGGGCATAGTCTAGCATGGCTAACAGGGGATTAATTCACGAAAAAATAAGGGGTAATCAATGTCAGCGATCAATTTCAGGAAGAAGATCAGCTTCTCACGCCCTTATACCAGTCGAAAAGATCCGGAGGGGGAATATTACATTACCCGCCACTTTGAGAGCGACCGCGGACGGATCATTAATTCCGCGGCCATCCGCCGGTTGCAGCAGAAAACCCAGGTCTTTCCGCTGGAGCGTAACGCCGCGGTGCGCTCACGGCTGACCCACTCGCTGGAAGTGCAGCAGACCGGTCGCTACATCACCAAGGAGATCCTGCAGACCCTGAAAATGCAGGGCGGGCTGGCGCAGTATGGGCTGGACGAGCTGGAAGGCGCATTTGAAAGCCTGATCGAGATGGCGTGCCTGCTGCATGACGTGGGTAATCCGCCGTTTGGTCATTTCGGCGAGGCGGCGATCAACGACTGGTTTGAAGATAATCTTCCCGCTGAGCTGGTCGATCCGCTGGTGGCGGGCGTGGAAGGCGACACGCAACGCCGCGCCTTCGACCAGTTAAATGCGATGATCCGTCAGGACTTGTGTCATTTCGAAGGCAATGCACAGGCGATACGGATGGTTCATAGCCTGTTGCAACTCAACCTCAGCTATTCGCAGGTGGCCTGCATTCTCAAATATACCGCGCCAGCCTGGTGGCAGGGCGAGAAGCCCGCTGAATTTAGCGTATTAATGAAGAAGCCGGGCTTTTATCTTTCCGAGCAGGACTATATTAGCGACCTGCGCGCCGCGACCAATATGGCCGAACATCACCGTTTTCCGCTGACCTATATAATGGAAGCGGCCGATGACATCTCCTATTGTATTGCCGATTTGGACGACGCTGTAGAAAAAGATATATTTAATGTTGAGAGTTTGTATGAATTTCTCAATAAAGCCTGGGGTCCGGTTAAAAATAATGACGCATTCAGCCGCACCATTGGCGAAGCCTGGCGTGAAGCCTGCAGTAAAAAACGCCGCAGCCGCAGCGATCAATTTTTTATGTCATTACGCGTAAATGTTCAGAGTGTGTTAGTGACCTATGCCGTGAAGCGTTTTGTTGATAATCTGCCCGCGATATTCGACGGTCACTTCAATCATGCGCTGCTGGAAGATGATGGCGAAGAGGGCCGTCTGCTACAGTTATTCAAAACGGTAGCGCGCCAGCAGGTATTTAATCATTCCGAAGTAGAACAGCTGGAATTACAGGGCTATCGGGTGATCAAGGGATTGCTGGAAATTTATCAACCGCTGATGCGTCTCAATTACGAAGCCTTTACTACCCTGATAAACGAGGACTTTTTGCGGCAGCACCCGATAGAGACCCGGCTGTTCCATAAACTCTCCGGCAAACACCGTAAAGCCTATCTGCATAAAATGCGTACGCTGGTGGTAGAGCATAAATATGAGCGGCTGTTGTGGGAACGTTATTATCGTTTTCGCCTGATTCAGGATTATATTAGCGGGATGACCGATCTCTACGCCTGGGATGAGTACCGGCGTTTAATGGCCGTCGAATAATCGTCAATTGTAAAGGTCGGGAATAAATTTTTACCTTTGGTTGAAACTTTAAAAGGAACTTCGCGCTAAAACAATTATCTCACTCATCGACCACAGCAATGGTCTGGACAGTTATCCTCAAGAGAAACCAAAAAATGAAAAAAAAGAGCTTAATGTTAAGTGCGCTGGCCCTGAGCCTGAGTATGGCACTGGCGCCCGTGACCGTTTCCGCTGCGCAAACCGCCTCTTCTGATAGTCAGCAACTGCCAAGTCTGGCACCGATGCTGGAGAAGGTGATGCCTTCAGTGGTCAGTATTAGTGTAGAAGGCACCACCACGGTAAAAACGCCGCGTATGCCGCAGCAGTTCCAGCAGTTCTTTGGCGATAATTCGCCTTTCTGCCAGGATGGCTCACCGTTCCAGAGTTCACCGATGTGCCAGAGCGGCGGCGGTGCTGAGGGCGGCGCGCCTGGCCCGAATACGCAGCAGGAAAAATTCCGTGCGCTGGGATCGGGTGTGGTGATCAACGCTGAAAAAGGCTATGTGGTCACCAACAACCATGTGGTGAATAACGCCACCAAAATTCAGGTTCAGCTGAGCGATGGCCGTCGCTATGACGCGAAAGTGATCGGCAAAGATCCAAGCTCCGACATTGCCCTGATTCAGTTGCAGGATGCGAAAAACCTCACCGCAGTGAAAATGGCCGACTCTGACAATCTGCGGGTCGGTGACTACACCGTGGCGATCGGTAACCCGTATGGCCTGGGTGAAACCGTGACCTCGGGCATCGTCTCCGCGCTGGGCCGCAGCGGCCTGAACGTGGAAAATTACGAGAACTTTATCCAGACCGATGCGGCGATCAACCGGGGTAACTCCGGCGGCGCGCTGGTTAATCTTAACGGTGAACTGATCGGTATCAATACGGCGATTCTGGCACCGGATGGCGGCAACATCGGTATCGGCTTTGCCATCCCGAGTAATATGGTGAAAAACCTGACTGCGCAGATGGTGGAGTTTGGTCAGGTTAAGCGCGGTGAGCTGGGTGTGCTGGGTACCGAGCTGAACTCTGAGCTGGCGAAAGCGATGAAAGTCGATGCGCAGCGCGGTGCCTTTGTCAGTCAGGTGCTGCCAGGTTCGGCAGCGGCGAAAGCCGGTATCAAAGCGGGCGATGTGGTGGTGTCAATGAACGGTAAACCACTGACCAGCTTTGCGGCGCTGCGTGCCGAAGTGGGTTCTCTGCCCATCGGCACCACCCTGAAGCTGGGCCTGCTGCGCGACGGTAAGCCAGTGGATGTTTCGGTTCAGTTGCAGCAGAGCAGCCAGGCGAAAGTGCAATCCGCCACCATCTACACCGGTATTGAAGGCGCGGACCTCAGCAACAGCGAAGTCGGCGATAAAGGGGTTCGCGTGGATAACGTCAAAGCGGGCAGCGCTGCTGCGCGTATCGGCCTGAAAAAGGGCGATGTGATTCAGGGCGTGAACCAGCAGCCGGTGACCAATCTGGGCGAACTGCGTAAGATCCTTGATTCTAAGCCGTCGGTACTGGCGCTGAACGTCAAGCGCGGCGACAGCAGCATCTACCTGCTGATGCAGTAAGCGATAACGCAAGGCTATCAGGCGGACTTCGGTCCGCCTTTTTTATTTCCTCTGTCCGTCACCGGGCAGAATGTGATGCTGACCGCAAATTCGCTAAATGCCCGGCTGGCTCTGTGCAGTTGCACAATGTTCTGGCCGCCATCCATGCGTATTCTATCTCTCCCCCTCTTTTTCTGGAGTAATGGATGGCTACCTATCATCTTGATGCCCGGCTGGCGCAGGATATCGTGGCGCGCACCATGAAAATTATTGACAGCAATGTCAACGTGATGGACGCGCGTGGCCGGATTATCGGCAGCGGCGATCGCGAGCGGATTGGGGAATTGCACGAAGGCGCGCTGCTGGTGCTCTCTCAGGGACGGGTGGTCGATATTGATGAAGCGGTGGCGAAACATCTGCACGGGGTACGGCCGGGCATTAACCTGCCGTTGCGGATTGATGGCGATATTGTCGGGGTGATCGGTCTGACCGGTGAGCCGCTGGCGCTGCGCCATTATGGTGAACTGGTCTGTATGACGGCAGAGATGATGCTGGAGCAGGCGCGGTTGCTGCATATGCTGGCGCAGGACAGCCGCCTGCGTGAAGAGCTGGTGCTGAACCTGATTCGCAGCGATACCCTGTCGCCCCAGCTGACCGAATGGGCGCAGCGGCTCGGCATCGATCTTAACCAGCCGCGGGTGGTCGCTGTGGTTGAGGTCGATAGCGGCCAGCTCGGTGTGGATAGCGCCATGTCAGAACTGCAACAGCTTCAAACGTTGCTGACCACGCCGGAGCGTGACAATCTGATCGCCATTGTTTCGCTAACCGAAATGGTGGTGCTGAAACCGGCCCTGAACGGGCATGGACGTTACGATCAGGAGGATCACCGCCGACGGGTAGAGCAGCTGTTGCAGCGGATGAAAGAGAGTGGTCATCTGCGGATGCGGATTGCGCTGGGGAACTTCTTCACCGGTCCTGGCAGCATTGCACGTTCTTACCGAACTGCCCGCACCACCATGATGGTCGGTAAACAGCGGATGCCGGACGTGCGCAGCTATTTTTATCAGGATCTGGTGCTGCCGGTGCTGCTCGACAGCCTGCGCGGCGGCTGGCAGGCCAATGAACTGGCGCGGCCGCTGGCGAAGCTCAAGAGCATGGATAACAACGGCTTGCTGCGACGGACGCTGATTGCGTGGTTTACGCATAATGTGCAGCCGAGTGCGACTGCGCGTGCGCTGTTTATCCACCGCAATACGCTGGAATATCGACTGAACCGGATTTCGGAGTTAACCGGGCTGAATCTCAGCCATTTTGACGATCGGCTGCTGCTCTACGTGGCACTGCAGCTGGATGAGCAGGGCTGAGAGAAACGGCGCGGCAGAAAAAGCAAAGGCCAGCACTGCTGGCCTTTTTCATCGCTGGTCTGGCAGGGAATTAACGACCGCTGCGGGTCAGCTTTTCCAGATCCGATTCAATTTCGGTAATCTTGTGTGATACCACGCTTTCCAGATGACGCAGGTCATCAAGGATTTTGCGTTTCAGGTCCACTTCAACCTGGTCGCGCTGGCAAATCTGGTCCAGCTCGTCGATCACATAGCGCAGATTCGGACTGATTTCCTGCACTTCTTTGTAGCCCTGCGTGGCGTGATCGGCTACTACGGTTTTGCGCTGACGCGGATATTTGAATTTTACGCTTTTGGCGAAAAACTCCCCTTTGTCTTTGCGGAAGTAGATCTTGAGAATATCGTTATTGGCTTCCTGACGCAGGCTGTAGCGATCAATATCGTCCGGATTACTGATACCTAAGCTTTTCAGATTGTCATACATAGCGTTGTTTCCATCAAAAAGTGAGAAGCGCGCAGTCGTGTTCATGACGTTAAACAACTGTAGACATAAATAAGCTGGATGAACATTGCGCGACGGGATTTAACTGGCGCGGATTATGACCTGAATAAAAACTAAACGCACCAGTTAATTCGCGGCGCGAAGCATGTTATTTGGGAATGGCTGTAAAGAAAAGATGACGGGCCGGTTTCCAGCCCGTCAGTGACATTAGTCGATGGTACGCAGCAGTTCGTTGATACCTGTTTTGCCAAGCGTTTTCGCATCTACTTTCTTGACGATAACGGCACAGTAGAGGCTGTAGCTGCCATCTTTAGAGGGCAGGTTACCGGAAACCACCACCGAGCCCGCCGGCACGCGGCCATAATGCACTTCACCGGTTTCGCGGTCATAAATTTTGGTGCTCTGGCCGATGTAAACGCCCATCGAGATCACCGAACCTTCTTCAACGATGACGCCTTCAACGATTTCAGAGCGCGCGCCAATGAAGCAGTTATCTTCGATGATGGTCGGGTTTGCCTGCAGCGGTTCCAGCACGCCACCGATACCCACGCCGCCAGAGAGATGAACGTTTTTACCGATCTGCGCGCAGGAACCTACGGTCGCCCAGGTATCCACCATGGTGCCTTCATCCACAAAGGCGCCAATGTTGACGTAAGAAGGCATCAGCACGGTGTTGCGGGCGATATAGGCACCCTGACGCACCGCCGCAGGTGGCACGACACGGAAACCCGCTTCTTTGAAACGCGCCTCATCCCAGCCAGCAAATTTCATGGGTACTTTGTCGTAGAAACGGGTTTCCGCGCCTTCCATTACCTGGTTGTCGTTGATGCGGAAAGAGAGCAGGACCGCTTTCTTCAGCCACTGATGCGTTACCCACTCGCCGTCGATCTTTTCGGAAACGCGCAGTGCACCGCTGTCCAGCAGAGAGATCACCTGGTTGATGGCATCACGGGTTTCGTTGTCGACGCTGGCTGGGGTGATATCAGCACGACGTTCGAAGGCGGATTCAATAACGCTCTGTAACTGTTGCATATTTTTTTCCTGATCTGTCATGTGCAGTGCCGGGCAATCCCCCGACACCAGTAAAAAGTTTAAGATTCACAAATCGACTTTGGTCACACTTTATCGTTTGGATTAAGGGCTTCTGTCAACCGTTGTTGCAACGCTTTACGCATTTCTTCACTCAGCGCCTGGCGCTCACTGTTGGCGAGAATAAACAAATCCTCGACCCGCTCGCCGATGGTACTGATGCGCGCGCCGTGCAGCGAGACGCCGAGATCGGCAAACACTTCACCGACCCGCGCCAGCAGGCCGGGCTGATCGAGCGCCACCAGTTCCAGGTAGCTGCGGCGGTCGGTGTGGGTTGGCAGGAAATTGACTTCGGTATCCACGCTGAAGTGCTTCAGTTTGGCCGACGGACGACGGGTTCGCGGCGGCACCCAGTCTGACTGGGTAATCGCCTGTTCCAGCGCCTGAATAATCATCGGATGGCGGTCGGGTGACAGCGGACTGCCATCGGGCTCCAGCACAATAAAGGTATCCATCGCCATGCCGTCGCGGCTGGTAAAGATTTGCGCATCGTGCACGCTGAGGTTGCGGCGATCCAGCTCGCCCGCCACGGCAGCAAACAGGTGCGGTCGATCCGGACTCCAGATAAAAATCTCGGTGCCGCCGCGCGTCGCCTGCGGGCTGACCAGCACCAGCGGTTTTGTCAGATCGTGGCCCATCAGATGCCGGGCGTGCCAGGCGATCTGATTCGGCGTATGCCGCAGGAAATAGTCGGCGCGGCAGCGGTTCCAGATTTGGTGCAACCGCTCTTCATCGATATTGTCCATCCGCAGCAGCGCCAGCGCCTGCAGACGATGGTGGCGCACCCGTTCGCGCAGGTCCGGGCTGTTCTCCATACCGCGCCGCAGCTGTTTCTCGGTGGCGAAAAACAGTTCGCGCAACAGGCTCTGCTTCCAGCTGTTCCACAGGCTTTCGTTGGTGGCGCAGATATCCGCCACGGTCAGGCAGACCAGATAGCGCAGCCGGTTTTCATTCTGCATCACCTCGGCGAACTGCTGGATCACCGTCGGGTCCTGAATGTCGCGGCGCTGCGCGGTGACTGACATCAGCAGATGATGGCGCACCAGCCAGGCGACCAGCTGGGTTTCACGCGAGTTCAGGCCGTGCATTTCAGCGAAGTCGAGCGCATCCTGGGCGCCGAGAATCGAGTGATCGCCGCCGCGCCCTTTGGCGATGTCATGTAGCAGCGCAGCCATCAGCAACAGCTCCTGCTGCGGCAGGCGCGGCCAGAGCTCAACGCACAGCGGGTGCTGCGATCGGGTCGTTTCGCTGGCGAAACTCTCCAGCTTCTGCAGGACGCGAATGGTGTGCTCATCAACGGTATAGGCGTGGAACAGATCGAATTGCATCTGGCCGACAATATGACCCCACAGCGGCGTGTAAGCCCATAACACACTGTGACGATGCATCGGCACCAGCGCCCGGCTGACGGCGCCAGGATGACGCAGAATAGACATAAAGGTGCGACGCGCTTCCGGGATCTGACACAGCGGCTGTTTCAGATGGCGGCGCGCATGGCGCAGATGACGCAGCGTGGTGGAGTAGATGCCTTTAATGGCGTCGTTGCGCACCATAACGTAGAACATGCGCAGAATCGCCTGCGGCTCACGCTCAAACAGGGTGGCATCGCGCAGGTCAATCAGGTCGCCGCGCAGCTGAAAGTCATCGTCGATCGGGCAGGGCTTTTCACTGGTCGGCAGCGCCAGAATGGCTTCATCAAACAGCTGCAGCAGCATCTGATTCAGTTCACCGATCCGCCGCGTGACCCGGTAAAAATCTTTCATCATCCGCTCGACCGGCTCGTTGCCTTCGCCCTGATAGTTGAGGCGTTGCGCCACGCTGAGCTGACGATCGAACAGCAGGCGGTTGTCGTAGCGGGGCAGGGAGAGGTGCAGGGCGAAGCGGATGCGCCAGAGAAACTCCTGGCACTCGTTCAGCTCGCTGCGCTCCACTTCGGTGAGGAAACCGAAGCCGACCATCTCATCCAGCGTGGTGGCTCCAAAATGGCGGCGCGCCACCCATTGCAGAGTGTGGATATCGCGCAGACCGCCAGGGCTGCTTTTGATGTCTGGCTCAAGGTTATAGCTGGTGCCGTGATAGCGTTTATGGCGCTCCTGCTGCTCTTCGATTTTGGCGGCGAAAAAGGATGACGAGGGCCAGAATCCGTCGCTGAAGACGTTTTTCTGCAGTTCAAGAAACAGCGCCACATCACCGGTCAGCATCCGTGACTCAATCAGGTTGGTCGCAACGGTCAGATCCGATAAGCCTTCCAGCAGACACTCTTCCAGAGTGCGCACGCTGTGGCCGACTTCCAGCTTCAGATCCCACATCAGGGTCAGCAGCGCGCTGGTGCGCTGTGCCGCCTGGTCATCCAGCGGCTGACGGCTGAGGATCAGCACGTCGATGTCCGACAGCGGATGCAGTTCGGCACGGCCATAACCGCCGACGGCCACCAGGGCGATATCACTCATCGGGTCAAAGCCGAAGAAGCGCCACAGGCGACGCAGCAGGCGATCGATAAACAGCGTGCGGGCGTCAATCAGCGGCTCGACCGGTTCACCGGCGTCGAACGCGGTGGACAGGTACTGATGAAACTGCTCCAGCCGCTGTTTCAGGATGTCGCGGGTGAGCTGATCGTCATCCCATTCGGCCGGGGAATCGACCAGACCGTTTTGTACCTCTTCCGACAGGCTCACGCTCATGCAGCTCTTCTCTTCTTCAGCCAAAAAAAAGCCGGCATAGCGCCGGCTTGATTCTGTAGTGGGGGAATTACCCTTCAGCAACCAGCACCGCAGGCAGGGTGTCATCTTTGCGCAGGGTTAAGATCTCACAGCCGTTTTCCGTCACCACAATAGTATGCTCATACTGCGCGGACAAGCTGCGATCTTTGGTTTTTACCGTCCAGCCATCTTTCATGGTGCGGATGCGGTAATCGCCCGCATTGACCATCGGTTCTACGGTAAAGGTCATGCCCGCCTGCAGCACCACGCCGCCATCGTCCGCATCGTAATGCAGCACCTGTGGCTCTTCATGGAAGCCCTTGCCGATGCCGTGACCGCAATACTCACGCACCACCGAGAAGTCATTCGCCTCCACATATTTCTGAATCGCGCGGCCCAGCTCACGCAGACGGATGCCTGGCTTAATCAGGCGCAATGAAAGATAGAGGCTCTCCTGCGTGACGCGGCACAGACGCTCGCCCTGAATGGTCGGCTTACCCACGATAAACATCTTCGAGGTATCACCGTGGTATTCATCTTTAATCACGGTGACATCGATATTGATGATGTCGCCATCTTTTAACTGGCGGTCATCGCTGGGTATACCGTGACAGACCACCTCATTGACCGAAATGCAGACCGACTTCGGAAAGCCGTGGTAGCCGAGGCAGGCAGAAACTGCCTGCTGATGCTGCGTGATGTAGTCGTGGCAGATGCGGTCCAGCTCACCGGTGGTGACACCCGGTTGAACGTGTGGCTCGATCATCTCCAGCACCTCGGCAGCCAGACGGCCCGCAACGCGCATTTTTTCGATTTCTTCAGGGGTTTTAATTGAAATTGCCATTAAATTAATCCGCATTTGTCGAAATTTTCGACAATAATAAGTTCTGTGCTGTCATGTTAGCAGCCAGTAAATGGGCTGCCAAATAGAGAACGCGCTGGCCTCCGTCAGCGATCATTTATTGGCGTCCAGGGCGCGGTTATGGTATAAAGCGCGCCGACGATTCTCTGCAGGCTGGGTCTATCGGTCGGCAGGAAACGCATAACTCTCATTATGTGTAATAAAACACACATGTATCGACACATACGCCGGGGTGCCTTGAAAGAGGTCGGTCGTATGGGATACATGGAGGCCCAACCCCAATCAAACTTTTAGAGGTTATCATGGCAACTGTTTCCATGCGCGACATGCTCCAGGCTGGTGTTCACTTCGGTCACCAGACCCGTTACTGGAACCCAAAAATGAAGCCATTCATCTTTGGTGCTCGTAACAAGGTTCACATCATCAACCTGGAAAAAACTGTCCCTATGTTCAACGAAGCTCTGGCTGAACTGAACAAGATCGCTTCCCGTAAAGGTAAGATCCTGATCGTAGGTACTAAGCGCGCTGCTGCTGAAGCGGTAAAAGAGTCTGCACTGAGCTGCGACCAGTTCTTCGTAAACCACCGCTGGTTAGGTGGCATGCTGACCAACTGGAAAACCGTACGTCAGTCAATCAAACGTCTGAAAGATCTTGAGACTCAGTCTCAGGATGGTACTTTCGACAAACTGACCAAAAAAGAAGCGCTGATGCGTGGGCGTGAGCTGGCCAAGCTGGAAAACAGCCTGGGCGGTATCAAAGATATGGGCGGTCTGCCAGACGCGCTGTTTGTTGTTGATGCCGACCACGAACACATCGCAATCAAAGAAGCAAACAACCTGGGTATCCCGGTATTTGCTATCGTTGATACCAACTCAGATCCAGATGGCGTTGATTTCGTTATCCCAGGTAACGACGATGCGATCCGTGCTGTAAACCTGTACCTGACTGCCGTTGCGACCACCGTGCGCGAAGGCCGTTCTCAGGACCTGGCTGAGCAAGCTGAAGAAGCGTCTTTAGAAAACGCTTAATAAGGTTTGCTCTGCATAAGAGCCCTTAGTATTCAGATGTGATCTGTAAGGGGCCAATGCTGGCCCCTTTATTTTATCTAAGTCTGTCACGCTCCCTTCGGGACAGCGGGACAGAGTAAATTTTCCGCAAATAAGTGTCTGTGGGTGCAAACGTACCGGGGCACGAACCGAGGATTCTGGAATGGCTGACATTACCGCTGCATTGGTAAAAGAACTGCGCGAACGTACTGGCGCGGGCATGATGGATTGCAAAAAAGCGCTGACTGAAGCGAACGGCGACATTGAGCTGGCGATTGAGAACATGCGTAAGTCTGGCGCAATCAAAGCAGCGAAAAAAGCAGGCAACGTTGCTGCTGATGGCGTAATCAAAACCAAAATCGTTGGTGACTACGGCGTGATTCTGGAAGTGAACTGCCAGACTGACTTCGTTGCGAAAGATGGTGGTTTCCAGGCATTCGCAGACAAAGTTCTGGATGCGGCTGCAGCGGATCGCGTTACCGACGTTGAAGTCCTGAAAGCGCAGTTCGAAGAAGAGCGCGTTGCGCTGGTTGCTAAAATCGGTGAGAACATCAACATCCGCCGTGTGGCAATCCTGGAAGGCGCAGAGCTGGGCAGCTACCTGCACGGCGCACGTATCGGCGTACTGGTTTCAACCACTGGCGCAAACGAAGATCTGATCAAGCAGATCGCGATGCACGTTGCGGCGAGCAAGCCTGAGTTTGTTAAGCCAGAAGACGTTTCTGCCGACGTGGTAGAGAAAGAGTACCAGGTTCAGCTGGACATCGCGATGCAGTCTGGCAAGCCAAAAGAGATTGCAGAGAAGATGGTTGAAGGCCGTATGAAGAAATTCACCGGTGAAGTTTCTCTGACCGGTCAGGCTTTCGTTATCGACCCAAGCAAAACCGTTGGCCAGGCGCTGAAAGAGCAGGGCGCTGACGTCATCAATTTCATCCGCTTCGAAGTGGGTGAAGGCATCGAGAAAGTTGAGTCTGACTTCGCTGCAGAAGTTGCAGCCATGTCCAAACAGTCTTAATGCTCTGAAAGAACCGCCAGAAGGCGGTTCTTTTTTGTCTGTGAACCGCAACAGACACGTTTTCAGTTTCATCCCAATAGCAATTTGATTGCGGTAAGCGGATGATCGATCAGATTTTACTTCTCCTTATCACCCTATCTTCCAGGAAGAACTGACCATGGCGACCAACGCAAAACCTGTTTATCAACGTATCCTGCTGAAACTGAGCGGCGAAGCCCTGCAAGGCGCTGAAGGTTTTGGTATTGACGCGAGTGTGCTTGACCGTATGGCACAAGAGGTAAAAGAACTGGTTGAACTGGGCATCCAGGTTGGCGTTGTGATTGGCGGGGGTAACCTGTTCCGTGGCGCAGGCCTGGCACAGGCGGGCATGAACCGCGTCGTGGGCGACCACATGGGAATGCTGGCGACCGTGATGAACGGCCTGGCAATGCGTGATGCACTGCACCGCGCCTATGTGAACGCACGCCTGATGTCGGCAATTCCACTGAACGGCGTCTGTGACAACTACAGCTGGGCGGAAGCGATTAGCCTGCTGCGCAACAACCGCGTGGTGATTTTCTCTGCCGGTACCGGTAACCCGTTCTTCACCACTGACTCTGCTGCCTGCCTGCGCGGCATTGAGATTGAAGCCGACGTGGTACTGAAAGCAACCAAGGTTGACGGCGTTTACTCTGCCGACCCGGTGAAAACCCCGGACGCGACGCTGTATGAACAGCTCACCTACGCTGAAGTGCTGGATCAGGAGCTGAAAGTGATGGATCTTGCCGCCTTCACTCTGGCGCGTGACCATAAATTGCCGATCCGCGTCTTCAACATGAATAAACCTGGCGCACTGCGTCGCGTAGTGATGGGTGAAAAAGAAGGCACCCTGATTACGCATTAATACCCGAGGCGAGATAAAATAAGGTATATTCTGTCAGCGCGATGATAACGCATCGCGCACCAGTCAGGATTATCGATGATTATCGATCCCGCTTCCGGTTATGCCGGAACTGGCCAGGTCAAACCGAATCCAAGGGTTTCAACGTGATTAACGACATCAAAAAAGATGCTGATACGCGCATGGACAAATGCGTCGAAGCATTCAAAACCACCATCAGCAAAGTGCGCACCGGTCGTGCTTCACCTTCGCTGCTCGACGGCATCGTCGTCGAATATTACGGTACGCCAACGCCGCTGCGTCAGCTCGCCTCCGTCACCGTGGAAGATTCACGCACGCTGAAAATCAACGTGTTTGATCGCTCCCTCGGTCCGGCAGTCGAAAAGGCGATCATGACCTCCGATCTGGGCCTGAACCCAAGTTCAGCCGGCACGGATATTCGTGTTCCGCTGCCTGCACTGACGGAAGAGCGCCGTAAAGACCTGATCAAAATCGTGCGCGGCGAAGCCGAGCAGGGCCGCGTGTCGGTACGTAACGTCCGTCGCGATGCCAACGATAAAATCAAAGCGCTGCTGAAAGATAAAGAGATCAGCGAAGACGACGAGCGTCGTGCGCAGGATGAAATTCAGAAAATGACCGATGCACACATCAAGAAAGTTGATGCTGCACTGTCAGAAAAAGAGACGGAGCTGATGGATTTCTAATCCCATCACTGCCGGACAAAACGCCGTACAGAGAGGTATTCGTATGAATGCGACATCTGGCGGCGTTTTACATTGTGCCTGCGGGCACGTCTGTTGACTTCACATGGATAGCATCATGAAGCGATTAACTCTGCTGGGCTCAACCGGGTCGATCGGCACCAGTACCCTGGCGGTGGTGCGCGCCAATCCGGAGCGTTACCAGATTACGGCGCTGGTTGCCGGCCAAAACGTAGCGCTGATGGCCGAACAGTGTGCCACTTTCCATCCGCGCTATGCCGCAATGGCCGACGAAACGTCAGCGGCCGCGTTGCGTGAGCGACTGAGAGCACTCAAGGTAAACACTGAAGTGCTCTCCGGCGTTCAGGCAGCCTGTGAGCTGGCAGCGCTGGATGAGGTCGATCAGGTGATGGCGGCAATTGTCGGCGCATCCGGTCTGCTGCCGACGCTGGCAGCGATCCGCGCCGGCAAAACCGTGCTGCTGGCGAATAAAGAATCGCTTGTCACCTGCGGCCGTTTGTTTATGGAGGCGGTGCGCCATCATAATGCTCAATTACTGCCGGTCGACAGCGAGCATAACGCCATTTTTCAGAGTTTACCGGCTACCATCCAGCATCAGTTAGGTTACGCTGACCTGCAGGATAACGGCATTGAGTCGATTATCCTTACGGGATCAGGTGGTCCTTTTCGTGACACAGATTTAGCGGATCTTAGCGCCATGTCGCCGGATCAAGCCTGTGCACATCCGAACTGGTCAATGGGGCGAAAAATCTCCGTTGATTCGGCCACCATGATGAATAAAGGTCTTGAATACATTGAAGCCCGTTGGCTGTTTAATGCCAGCGCAGCGCAGATGGAAGTGATACTGCACCCACAATCGGTGATTCACTCCATGGTGCGATACTGCGATGGCAGCGTGCTGGCTCAGTTGGGTTCTCCCGATATGCGTACGCCGATTGCCCACAGCATGGCCTGGCCTGCGCGTATTCACGCTGGCGTCACGCCGCTGGATTTCACCCGCATGTCGGCGCTGACGTTTGCAGAACCTGATTTTGGTCGCTACCCCTGTCTGAAGCTGGCGATTGACGCTTGTGAAGCAGGGCAGGCGGCGACCACCACGCTCAATGCTGCCAACGAGGTTGCCGTTGCGGCTTTCCTGAATCACCAGATTCGCTTTACCGACATCGCCGCGCTGAACAGCGCTGTGCTGGCGGCACAGGCGTGTCCGGAACCGGATTCGGTGGACGCTGTCCTTGAAATCGATCGCACCGCACGCGCGCTGGCGACAGAAATGTTGTCGCGCTTCACGTCGTGACGCCGATCGTTATGAGGCCATTTGTTCGCTTCAGGTGAAAATGGTATAGTCGCTGGCTCGCGTTTCACGGTCTGTCACCGGATTCGGTGTAGCCTGACATAAGGTGTCAGGATTTAGATCGGGCGCAATGTATTCAGAAACCACAGCATTTCTGATGAAAGGAATAGAGTACGCGTTATGTCGTCTAACAATCACAACAACACTGATGACCAGCAGGAAACCGGTCCGCGCCACGTCGCTATCATCATGGATGGCAATGGTCGCTGGGCCAAAAATCAGGGAAAATTGCGTATTTCCGGCCACAAAGCGGGCGTGAAATCGGTTCGCCGCGCGGTCAGTTTTGCCGTGAGTAATAACCTTGAGGCGCTGACGCTCTATGCTTTCAGTAGTGAAAACTGGAGTCGTCCGGCGCAGGAAGTCACCGCATTAATGGAGCTGTTTGTCTGGGCGCTCGACAGTGAAGTAAAGAGCCTGCACAAGCACAATGTCCGTTTACGCATCATTGGCGATACCAGCCGGTTCAGCCCGCGTATTCAGGAGCGGATTCGTCGTTCTGAGGCGCTGACCGCAAATAATGATGGCCTGACGCTCAACATCGCTGCGAACTACGGCGGCCGTTGGGATATTATCGAAGGCGTGAAAAAACTGGCAGAACAGGTACAGGAAGGTTTACTGCGTCCTGACCAGATTACCGAAGAGAGCCTGACGTCGCAGCTCTGTATGCATGAGCTGGCGCCAGTGGATTTAGTGATAAGGACCGGGGGAGAGCATCGGATTAGCAACTTCCTGCTGTGGCAAATTGCCTATGCTGAATTCTATTTTACCGATGTGCTCTGGCCGGATTTCGATGAACACGTTTTTGAAGGTGCACTGAATGCATTCTCTCTGCGGGAGCGTCGTTTTGGCGGCGCTGCACCAGGCGGCGCCTGAGCAATCTGGGGGTAACCTTTGCTGAAGTCTCGTCTGATTACCGCGTTGATATTAATTCCGCTGGTAATTGCTGCTCTGTTCTGGTTACCGCCGGTGGGTTTTGCTATTACCACCATCGTTATCTGCATGCTGGCTGCCTGGGAATGGGGGCAACTGGCTGGCATGGCGTCCCGTCAACAACGCATCTGGCTGGCCGTGCTCTGTGGGCTGCTGCTGGCGCTGATGCTGTTTACCTTGCCACCTTATCAACATGATGTGCATCTGCCGCAGGTCGCGACCTCGCTTTGGGCGTCGCTGGTGTGGTGGGTTGTTGCGCTGTTGCTGGTGCTCTCCTATCCTGCTTCGGCGTCGTTCTGGCGCCATTCGCGTCCGCTCCGCTTACTGTTTGGCGTGTTAACGCTGGTGCCTTTCTTCTGGGGCATGATGGCGCTGCGTCAGTATCATTACGATACCGACCATTTCGCCGGTGCCTGGTGGCTGCTGTTTGTGATGTTGCTGGTGTGGGGCGCCGATTCGGGTGCCTACATGTTTGGCAAAATGTTTGGTAAGCACAAGCTGGCACCGAAAGTCTCTCCAGGTAAAACCTGGGAAGGTTTTCTTGGCGGTCTGGTGTCGTCGGCGCTGATTGCACTGCTGTTTGCCACGCTGGCACCGCTGACGGTATCAGCCGGCACGCTGGTGATCTGCGCGATTATCGCCACGCTGGCCTCGGTGCTGGGTGACCTGACCGAGAGCATGTTCAAACGTGAAGCGGGGATTAAAGACAGTGGCAACCTGATTCCCGGTCACGGCGGCATTCTGGATCGCATCGATAGTCTGACGGCGGCAGTGCCGGTGTTTGCCTGTTTACTGCTGCTGGTGTTCCGCACCCTTTAAGGACAGGCAACGATGTTGAGTATAATCTGGAGTTTTGTCGCCTTTATCGTCGCGCTGGGCGTGCTGATTACCGTACATGAGTTTGGCCACTTCTGGGTCGCTCGCCGCTGCGGTGTCAAAGTCGAGCGCTTCTCCATCGGTTTCGGTAAGTCACTCTGGCAGCGCCGCGACCGTCACGGCACCGAATTTGTTATCGCGCTGATCCCACTCGGCGGCTACGTCAAAATGCTCGACGAACGCGTTGAAAGCGTACCGGCTGAGCTGCGCCATCAGGCGTTCAATAACAAAGCTATCTGGCAACGAGCCTCGATCATTGCGGCCGGTCCCATCGCCAATTTCCTTTTCGCCATCTTCGCTTACTGGGTTGTGTTTATTCACGGCGTGCCTGGCGTACGTCCGGTCGTTGGCGAAATTTTAAACGGTTCGGTGGCTGCAGAAGCGCAAATTAAGCCTGGCATGGAACTAAAGGCGGTTGACGGTATCGAAACGCCTGACTGGGATGCTGTACGCATGGCGCTGGTCGGTAAAATCGGCGACAGCACTGCCACCTTAACCGTGGCGCGTTTCGGCGAAGAGGCCACGCAACAGAAGCCGCTGGATTTACGTAACTGGCAGTTTGAACCTGATAAGCAGGACCCGGTGGTGGCATTGGGTATTCGTCCGCGCGGTCCGCAGATAGAAACCACCCTCGCCGAAGTTCAGGCGAACTCGCCAGCCAGTGAAGCCGGTTTGCAAGCAGGCGACAGGATCGTTAAAGTCGATGGTCAGCCATTATCGCAGTGGCAGGCTTTTGTCGCTCAGGTCCGGGATAATCCCGGCAAAAGCATGGCGCTTGAGGTGGATCGCGGCGGTGACAACATCACGCTGACGATGACGCCAGAGGCGAAACCTGGCAACGAAGCGGAAGGGTTTGCGGGCGTCATTCCCCGAATTGTTCCACTGCCAGAAGAGTATAAAACGGTAAGACAGTATGGCGCGTTTGCGGCAATCGGCGAAGCCAGTGTAAAAACCTGGCAACTGATGAAGCTCACCGTTTCTATGCTGGGCAAGTTAATAACCGGTGATGTAAAGCTGAACAACCTGAGCGGACCAATTTCGATTGCGCAGGGTGCAGGATTGTCAGCAGAGTATGGGTTGATTTACTACCTGATGTTTCTGGCGTTGATTAGCGTCAACCTGGGCATCATCAATCTGTTTCCTCTGCCGGTTTTAGATGGTGGGCACTTGCTCTTCCTGGCGATCGAAAAGATCAAAGGTGGACCGGTGTCCGAGCGAGTTCAGGACTTTAGTTATCGCATCGGTTCGATTTTACTGGTGCTGTTAATGGGGCTTGCACTTTTCAATGATTTCTCCCGTCTGTAATCGCGGAAACGCGAACATTCGAGGGATGTGTTAGGAAAACGCATAATAACGATGGCGATGAAAAAGTTGCTCATAGCGTCGCTGCTGTTTAGCAGCGCCACCGTTTACGGTGCAGACGATTTCGTGGTGAAGGATATTCATTTCGAAGGGCTGCAGCGAGTCGCCGTCGGCGCGGCTCTGCTGAGCATGCCAGTACGGGTTGGCGATACGGTGAATGACGATGATGTCAGAAATACCATTCGCTCGCTGTTCGCTACTGGCAACTTTGAGGATGTTCAGGTCCTGCGAGACGGTACAACGCTGATTGTCCAGGTCAAAGAACGTCCTACCATTGCCAGCATTACCTTCACCGGTAACAAAGCGGTGAAAGAGGATCAGCTTAAACAAAATCTGGAAGCCTCTGGTGTACGCGTCGGCGAAGCGCTGGACCGTACCATGCTCTCTTCCATTGAGAAGGGACTGGAAGATTTCTACTACAGCGTCGGTAAATATACTGCCAGCGTGAAAGCGGTCGTTACGCCGCTGCCGCGTAACCGTGTCGATCTGAAACTGGTGTTCACCGAAGGTGTCTCTGCCAAGATTCAGCAGATCAACATCGTCGGGAACAAAGCCTTCAGTTCCGATGAACTGATCTCCCGTTTCCAGCTGCGCGATGAAGTGCCGTGGTGGAACGTGGTCGGCGATCGTAAATACCAGAAACAGAAACTAGCGGGCGACCTTGAAACCCTGCGCAGCTTCTATCTCGATCGCGGTTATGCCCGCTTCAACATCGACTCCACGCAGGTCAGCCTGACGCCGGACAAGAAGGGCATCTACATTACGGTCAACATCACCGAAGGCGATCAGTACAAAATCGCTGGCGTGATCGTCAATGGCAGCATGGCAGGCCATTCAGCAGAAATTGAACATCTGACCAAGATTCCGGCGGGCGAGCTGTATAACGGCGCGAAAGTCACGAAGATGGAAGATGACATCAAGAAGCTGCTGGGTCGCTATGGCTACGCCTATCCGCGCGTGGTTTCTCAGCCAGAAATTAACGATGCCGATAAGACGGTAAAACTGCATATCAACGTGGATGCCGGCAACCGCTACTATGTCCGTAACGTCCGTTTCGAAGGCAACGACACCTCGAAAGATTCGGTGTTGCGTCGCGAAATGCGTCAGATGGAAGGGGCATGGCTGGGCAGCGATCTGGTTGAGCAGGGCAAAGAGCGTCTGAACCGTACCGGCTACTTCGAAACCGTCGATGTCGATACGCAGCGTGTGCCCGGTTCGCCTGATCAGGTTGACGTGGTCTACAAAGTTAAAGAGCGTAACACCGGTACCTTTAACTTCGGCGTCGGTTACGGCACCGAAAGTGGCGTCAGCTTCCAGGTCGGCGTTACGCAGGACAACTGGCTGGGCACCGGTAATACCGTTGGCATCAGCGGTACCAAAAACGACTACCAGACCTATGCCGAGTTCTCGCTGACTGACCCTTACTTCACCGTTGACGGTGTCAGTCTGGGTGGTCGTCTGTTCTATAACGACTTTAAAGCAGACAACGCTGACCTTTCTGACTATACCAACAAAAGTTATGGTGTAGACGGAACGCTTGGCTTCCCGATTAATGAAAACAACACCCTGCGTGTCGGTCTGGGCTATGTCCATAATGACCTGTCAAACATGCAGCCGCAGGTTGCGATGTGGCGTTATCTTAATTCGGTCGGCAAGCCGCAGCAGCTCAATGACGAAGGGGATTTCTCAGCAGATGACTTCACCTTCAACTACGGCTGGACCTATAACACCCTGGATCGCGGTTTCTTCCCGACCTCCGGTAACCGGACCAACCTGAACGGTAAGGTCACCATTCCAGGTTCGGATAACAGCTTCTACAAGGCCACGCTGGATACTCAGCAATATGTGCCGATTAACCAGGATCGCACCTGGGTGCTGTTAGGCCGTGGTCGTGTCGGTTATGGCGATGGTCTCGACGGCAAAGAGATGCCGTTCTATGAGAACTTCTATGCCGGTGGTTCCAGCACCGTTCGTGGCTTCCAGTCCAATACCATTGGTCCGAAGGCTGCGTACTACAATAATAACTCGTCCAACTGCCGGATCGCCGATCCAAACGGTATCTGTAAGTCGGATGATGCGGTGGGCGGTAACGCCATGGCGATAGCCAGCCTGGAGCTGATTACGCCAACGCCGTTCCTGAGCGAGAAGTATGCTAACTCGGTCCGTACCTCGGTGTTTGTCGATGCCGGTACGGCGTGGGATACCAAGTGGGAAAATACGGCGGAAACGCGTGCAGCGGGTATTCCGGACTACAGCGATCCAAACAATATCCGCGTATCAAGCGGTGTTGCGCTGCAGTGGATGTCGCCGCTCGGCCCACTGGTGTTCTCTTACGCCCAGCCGATCAAGAAAATTGATGGAGACAAGTCAGAGCAGTTCCAGTTTAACATTGGTAAAACCTGGTAATGTTCTGAGCAAGGATGCATAGCTGAAGTCTTGCTACCGGGCAGCTCATGTTGCTGTTCCGGGGCAAACACTGTGTCGCTGACACAAACGTTGATGGTAAGGAGTTTATAGTGAAAAAGTTGTTGTGTGCCGCAGGTCTGGGTCTTGCTTTAGCGGTTTCCGCTGGTGTTCAGGCTGCTGACAAAATTGCAGTGGTAAACGTGTCCAGCATTTTCCAACAGTTACCGCAACGTGCGACTGTTGCTAAACAGCTGGAAAATGAGTTCAAAGGCCGCGCCACCGAACTGCAGAGCCAGGAACGCGATCTGCAAACCAAAATGCAGCGTCTGCAGCGTGACGGTTCTACCATGAAGGCCAGCGAACGCAGCCGCATGGAAAAAGACGTGATGTCGCAGCGTGAAGCCTTCTCCTCTAAAGCGCAGGCTTTCGAGCAGGATAATCGCCGTCGTCAGATGGAAGAGCGTAACAAGCTGCTGAGCCGTATTCAGGATGCCGTGAAGAAAGTCGCTGACAGCGATGGCTACGACGTCGTAATCGACGCTAACGCGGTGGCTTATGCATCAAACGCAAAAGACATCACTGCCGACGTGCTGAAACAGGTTAAATAATTGATGTCATCTATTCGACTGGCTGATTTAGCCCAGCAGTTGGATGCAGAATTGCACGGAGATGGCGATATCGTCATCTCCGGCATTGCTTCTATGCAATCCGCCACAACTGGCCAAATCACTTTTCTTGCAAACAGCCGTTACCGCGAGCAACTCGCCCTGATTAAGGCCTCAGCCGTGGTGCTGACGGAAGCGGATCTGGAGTGGTGCCACACCGCAGCGCTGGTAGTAAAAAACCCTTACCTGACGTATGCGCGTATGGCGCAAATACTCGATACTACGCCTCAACCGGCCAGCAATATTGCGCCCAGCGCCGTTATCGATCCCAGCGCCCGACTCGGCGCGAATGTCGCCATTGGCGCGAATGCAGTGATCGAAGCGGATGTTGAACTGGGCGACAATGTGGTGATCGGCGCGGGATGCTTTGTTGGCAAAAAAACCCGCATCGGCAGCGGCACGCGTTTGTGGGCCAATGTCTCGGTTTATCATGAAATTCAGATCGGTCAGGATTGTCTGATTCAGTCCGGTACCGTCATTGGTTCTGATGGCTTTGGTTATGCCAACGATCGCGGTAACTGGGTGAAAATCCCCCAGTTAGGTGCTGTCATTATCGGCGATCGTGTGGAAATAGGTGCCTGTACCACCATTGATCGCGGTGCGCTGGATAACACTCTGATCGGCAATGGTGTTATCATAGACAACCAGTGTCAGATCGCCCACAACGTGGTTATTGGTGACAATACTGCGGTTGCAGGCGGTGTGATCATGGCGGGTAGTTTAAAAATTGGTCGTTATTGTATGATTGGCGGTGCCAGCGTCATTAACGGTCATATGGAAATCTGTGACAAAGTGACGGTGACCGGTATGGGCATGGTCATGCGTCCGATCACAGAGCCTGGTGTATACTCGTCGGGCATTCCGCTACAACCCAACAAAACCTGGCGCAAAACTGCAGCGCTGGTGATGAACATCGATGACATGAGCAAACGCTTAAAAGCCATCGAGCGCAAGGTCGGTAAAGACGACTAACCGCCATCCCAAAACTGACCGGCTTTCATAATAAAAGTGTTAAGCAGGGAAGCCAGGCGCCACAGAACCTATTTGCGGCCTGCGGACGATCATATTGATCTGTGCAGGCCGTGTTATTGATGTCATCAGATTTTTAGGACGGGAAGAGTATTTTGACTACTGAAACTCATACTCTGAAAATTGAAGAGATTTTAGAGCTGCTGCCGCACCGCTATCCGTTTCTGCTGGTAGACCGTGTGCTGGAATTTGAAGAGCACAAATACCTGCGCGCAGTAAAGAACGTTTCTGTTAATGAACCGTTTTTCCAGGGGCACTTCCCTGGTAAACCGATTTTTCCTGGCGTTCTGATCCTGGAAGCGATGGCGCAGGCCACCGGTATTCTGGCGTTCAAAAGCGTGGGTAAACTGGAACCGGGTGAACTCTACTACTTTGCCGGTATCGACGATGCCCGCTTCAAGCGTCCGGTCGTGCCGGGCGATCAAATGATCATGGAAGTCACTTTCGAGAAAACCCGCCGTGGTCTGACCCGCTTTAAAGGCGTGGCGACCGTCGATGGCAAAATCGTTTGTGAAGCGACCATGATGTGTGCCCGTAGCCGGGAGGCATAATTCGTGATTGATCCTACCGCCACTATCCATGCCAGTTCTGTCATCGAAGAAGGCGCCATTATTGGCGCTAACGTTCACATTGGTCCGTTTTGCTTTGTTGGGGCCAACGTTGAAATCGGTGAGGGAACGGTCCTGAAATCACACGTCGTGATTAACGGCCATACGCGTATCGGCAAAGATAATCAGATCTATCAGTTCGCCTCGATTGGTGAAGTGAACCAGGATCTGAAATATGCCGGTGAACCGACGCGGGTTGAAATCGGCGATCGCAACCGCATCCGTGAAAGCGTGACGATTCATCGCGGCACGACGCAGGGCGGCCATGTCACCCAGGTGGGCAGCGATAATCTGCTGATGGTGAATGCGCACATTGCGCATGACTGCGTGATCGGTAACCGCTGCATCTTCGCCAACAACGCGACCCTGGGTGGTCACGTCACGGTCGATGATTTCGCCATTATTGGCGGCATGACGGCGGTACATCAGTGGTGCACAATTGGTGCGCATGTGATGGTTGGCGGCTGTTCCGGCGTAGCGCAGGATGTCCCGCCTTACGTGATTGCTCAGGGCAACCACGCCACGCCTTTCGGGATCAACATTGAAGGTCTGAAGCGTCGTGGCTTTAGCAAAGAGTCACTACACGCGATTCGTAATGCCTACAAATTGCTTTATCGCAGCGGCAGAACGCTGGATGAAGTGAAGCCGGAGATTGAAGCGATCGCGAAGCAGCACAGCGAAGTGCAGCCTTTCTACGATTTCTTTGCCCGCTCAACCCGTGGATTAATTCGTTAATCCATGTCAGCGCGTCCCTTAACGATTGCCCTGGTCGCCGGAGAAACCTCCGGCGATATTCTTGGTGCCGGTCTGATCCGCGCGTTAAAAGCGCGCCATCCTGAGGCTCGCTTTGTTGGCGTAGCCGGTCCGCTGATGCAGGCGGAAGGCTGCGAAGCCTGGTACGAGATGGAAGAACTGGCGGTGATGGGCATTGTTGAAGTGCTGGGCCGGTTGCGACGCCTGCTGACCATTCGCCGCGATCTGACTCAGCGATTTACCGAACTGCAACCGGATGTGTTCGTCGGTATCGATGCGCCCGATTTCAATATCACGCTGGAAGGCAACCTCAAGCGCGCGGGCATTCGCACTATCCACTACGTCAGCCCGTCCGTCTGGGCATGGCGGCAAAAGCGCGTGTTTAAGATTGGCCGTAACACCGATCTGGTGCTGGCGTTTCTGCCGTTTGAAAAAGCCTTCTACGATCGTTATAACGTCCCCTGTCGCTTTATCGGCCATACCATGGCGGATGCAATGCCGCTGCAACCCGATAAGCTGGCCGCGCGCCGTCACCTGGCGATTGCCGATGATGCGCTCTGCCTGGCGCTGCTGCCTGGCAGTCGCGGTGCAGAAGTGGAGATGCTCAGCGGTGATTTTCTCAGAACCGCCCAGCGACTGCGTCAGCACTATCCGGCGCTGGAGATTGTGGTGCCGCTGGTTAACGCCCGACGCCGCGAGCAGTTTGAGAAAATCAAAGCCGAAGTGGCACCTGAACTCCCGATGCATCTGTTAGATGGTCACGGGCGTGAAGCGATGATTGCGAGCGACGCCGCATTACTGGCGTCCGGCACTGCCGCACTCGAATGCATGCTGGCAAAATGCCCGATGGTGGTCGGTTACCGGATGAAGCCTGCTACCTTCTGGCTGGCGAAGCGGCTGGTGAAAACGCCCTACGTTTCGCTCCCCAACCTGCTGGCCGGGCGCGAGCTGGTGACCGAGTTGCTGCAGGATGAATGTCAGCCGGATGCGCTGGCAACCGCCTTAGATCCGCTGCTGCACGCCGGGCCTGAGCGCGACACTCTGCTGCAGACGTTTCATGAATTACATCAACAGATCCGCTGGAACGCCGATGAACAGGCGGCGGATGCGGTACTGGAGCTGGCCAATGCCTGATTTTATCTATCCTGCTGCCGGGCTGATTGCCGGCGTGGACGAAGTAGGGCGCGGGCCGCTGGTCGGCGCGGTCGTCACTGCCGCAGTGATCCTCGATCCGGCGAAGCCGATCGTTGGCCTGGCGGATTCGAAAAAATTGTCAGAAAAACGCCGGCTGGCGCTGTATGACGAAATTAAAGAAAAAGCGCTGGCCTGGAGTCTGGGTCGTGCGGAACCGGAAGAAATTGACCAGCTGAACATTTTGCACGCCACCATGCTGGCAATGCAGCGCGCGGTCGCCGGTCTGCACATTCTGCCGGACTACGTGCTGATTGACGGTAACCGCTGTCCGGCGCTGCCGATGCCGTCGCAGGCGGTGGTGAAAGGGGACAGCCTGGTCGCAGAGATTAGCGCCGCCTCCATCATCGCCAAAGTGACGCGTGACCGTGAGATGGCGGAACTCGATCTGCTGTTCCCGCAGTATGGTTTCGCGCAGCACAAAGGTTATCCGACGGCGCTGCACATGGAAAAATTGACGCAGTATGGCGCCACGCCGCACCACCGTCGCAGTTTTGCTCCGGTACGCAACGCGCTGATTGATGCCGACGTACTGGCAGCCCGCCAGCCCCTTACGCTTTAATAGCCTGACACTGTTTTAACCGGAAACTGATATGGCTGAACCCCGTTTTATACATCTGCGTGTCCACAGTGACTATTCGATGGTTGATGGCCTGGCGAAAACCGGGCCGCTGATCAAGAAGGCGGCTGCCCTGGGTATGCCGGCGATGGCGATTACCGATTTTACTAACCTGTGTGGATTGGTGAAATTCTACGGTGGCGCGCACGGCGCAGGGATCAAGCCGATCATTGGCGCCGACTTCAACGTCGCCAGCGAACTGATGGGGGATGAGTTAACCCAACTGACGGTACTGGCCGCTAACAACACCGGTTATCAGAACCTGACGCTATTGATTTCCCGCGCCTATCAGCGAGGTTACGGCGTGGCCGGACCGATCATCGATCGTGACTGGCTAGTGGAGTTAAACGAGGGATTGATCCTGCTGTCGGGCGGACGTCGCGGCGATGTGGGACGCAGCCTGCTGCGTGGCAATACGGCGCTGGTTTCGCAGTGTCTGGCGTTTTATCAGCAGCATTTTGCCGATCGCTACTATCTGGAACTGGTGCGCACCGGTCGTCAGGATGAAGAGAGCTACCTGCATGCGGCGGTTGAACTGGCAATCGCAGAAGGCGTACCGGTCGTCGCCACCAACGAAGTCTGCTTCATTAATGAAGAGGATTTCGACGCCCATGAAATCCGCGTTGCCATCCACGATGGCTACACGCTGGACGATCCAAAACGTCCACGCAACTACAGTCCTCAGCAATATATGCGCAGCGAAGCGGAGATGTGCGAGCTGTTTTCGGACATCCCCGAAGCGCTGGAAAACAGCGTAGAGATTGCTAAGCGTTGTAACGTTACCGTCCGGTTGGGTGAGTATTTCCTGCCACAATTCCCGACCGGCGACATGACCACCGAAGATTATCTGGTGGTGAAGTCGCGTGAAGGACTGGAAGATCGTCTGGCTTTCCTGTTCCCCGATGAAGCGGAACGCGCAGAGAAACGCCCGGAATATGATGAACGTCTGGAGATTGAACTCAACGTTATCAACCAGATGGGTTTCCCAGGCTACTTCCTGATCGTGATGGAGTTTATCCAGTGGTCGAAAGATAACGGCGTACCGGTCGGACCGGGCCGTGGCTCTGGTGCCGGCTCGCTGGTGGCGTACGCCCTGAAGATCACGGATATCGATCCGCTGGAATTTGACCTGCTGTTCGAACGTTTCCTTAACCCGGAACGTGTGTCGATGCCCGATTTCGACGTCGATTTCTGTATGGAAAAGCGCGATCAGGTGATTGAGCATGTCGCTGACATGTACGGACGCGAAGCGGTTTCCCAGATCATCACCTTTGGTACTATGGCGGCGAAAGCGGTGATCCGCGATGTGGGCCGCGTACTGGGGCATCCTTACGGTTTCGTCGATCGCATTTCAAAACTGATCCCACCCGATCCGGGCATGACGCTGGAAAAAGCCTTTATCGCGGAGCCGCAGCTGCCGGCCATGTATGATGCGGATGAAGAGGTGAAGGCGCTGATTGATATGGCGCGTAAGCTGGAAGGCGTCACGCGTAACGCCGGTAAACATGCCGGTGGCGTGGTGATTGCGCCGACCAAAATTACCGATTTCGCACCGCTCTATTGCGATGAGCACGGCCAGTTTCCGGTCACCCAGTTCGATAAGAATGATGTGGAATATGCCGGGCTGGTGAAGTTTGACTTCCTCGGCCTGCGTACGCTGACCATCATCGACTGGGCGCTGAAGATGATCAACCCGCGCCGGGAAAAGCAGGGCCTGGAGCCGATCGATATCGCCGCCATCCCGCTGGATGACAAGAAAAGCTTCGACATGCTGCAGCGCTCGGAAACCACCGCGGTGTTCCAGCTGGAATCACGCGGCATGAAGGATCTGATCAAGCGTCTGAAGCCTGACTGCTTCGAAGATATGATCGCCCTGGTGGCGCTGTTCCGTCCCGGTCCGCTGCAGTCCGGCATGGTGGATAACTTCATCGACCGTAAACATGGTCGTGAAGCGATCTCCTATCCGGATATTCAGTGGCAGCACGAAAGCCTGAAGCCGGTACTGGAACCAACCTACGGCATCATCCTCTATCAGGAACAGGTGATGCAGATCGCCCAGGTTCTCTCCGGTTATACCCTGGGCGGCGCGGATATGTTGCGCCGTGCGATGGGTAAAAAGAAACCGGAAGAGATGGCCAAGCAGCGTTCGGTATTCCGGGACGGTGCGGAAAGAATGGGCATCGACGGCGAACTGTCGATGAAAATCTTCGATCTGGTAGAAAAATTTGCAGGCTATGGCTTTAACAAGTCACACTCCGCCGCCTATGCGCTGGTTTCTTATCAGACGCTGTGGCTGAAAGCGCACTATCCGGCCGAATTTATGGCGGCGGTCATGACCGCTGACATGGACAACACCGAGAAGGTGGTGGGTCTGGTGGATGAATGCTGGCGCATGGGACTGAAAGTGCTGCCGCCAGACATCAACTCCGGTCTCTATCAGTTCCACGTCAATGAAGCGGGCGAGATCGTCTACGGTATCGGCGCAATCAAAGGCGTCGGCGAAGGCCCGATCGAAGCGATCATTGATGCCCGTAACGAAGGCGGTTACTTCCGCGAACTGTTTGATCTCTGCGCCCGAACCGACACCAAAAAGATCAACCGTCGGGTGATGGAAAAATTGATCATGTCTGGCGCCTTCGATCGTCTCGGACCGCACCGTGCCGCGCTGATGAGTTCACTCAGCGATGCGCTGAAAGCCGCCGATCAGCACGCCAAAGCGGAAGCGATTGGTCAGGCTGACATGTTCGGCGTGCTGGCCGAGGAGCCGGAGCAGGTTGAGAAATCCTACGCCAGCGTGACGCCGTGGCCAGAACAGGTTCAGCTCGATGGCGAACGGGAAACGCTGGGGTTATATCTGACCGGCCACCCGATCAATCAGTATCTGAAAGAAATTGAGCGTTATGTCGGCGGGGTGCGGCTGAAAGATATGCATCCTACCGATCGCGGTAAAATTACCGTCGCGGCCGGTCTGGTGATCGCTGCACGCGTAATGGTGACCAAACGCGGCAACCGAATTGGTATCTGTACTCTGGACGACCGTTCCGGCCGTCTTGAGGTGATGTTATTTACCGATGCGTTAGACAAATACCAGCAGTTGCTGGAGAAAGACCGTATCCTGATCGTCAGCGGACAGGTCAGCTTTGATGACTTCAGCGGCGGCCTTAAAATGACCGCCCGGGAAGTCATGGACATCGACGAAGCGCGCGAAAAATACGCGCGCGGACTTGCTATCTCGCTGACGGACAGGCAAATTGATGACCAGCTATTAAACCGACTCCGTCAGTCCCTGGAACCTCATCGCTCAGGGACCATTCCGGTGCATCTCTACTATCAGAGAGCCGACGCGCGAGCGAAGCTGCGCTTTGGTGCAGCGTGGCGAATTTCGCCCAGCGATCGTTTACTTAACGATCTGCGCTCGTTGATTGGATCGGAGCAGGTGGAACTGGAGTTTGACTAAAACAGGAACATTATGAGTCTTAATTACCTGGATTTTGAACAGCCGATCGCAGAACTGGAAGCGAAGATCGATTCGCTGACCTCGATTGGCCGTCAGGATGATAAACACGTTAATCTGGACGAAGAAGTTCAGCGCCTGCGCGAAAAAAGCGTTGAGCTGACCCGTAAAATCTTCGCCGACTTAGGCGCATGGCAAATCGCCCAACTGGCGCGCCATCCTTTGCGTCCTTATACCTTTGACTACGTCCGTAACGCGTTCGACGATTTCGATGAGCTGGCGGGCGACCGTGCTTATGCGGATGACAAAGCGATTGTCGGCGGTATTGCGCGTCTTGATGGCCGTCCGGTGATGATCATCGGTCACCAGAAAGGGCGTGAAACCAAAGAGAAAATTCGCCGTAACTTCGGCATGCCAGCACCGGAAGGCTACCGTAAAGCGCTGCGCCTGATGGAGATGGCTGAACGCTTTAAAATGCCCATCATCACTTTCATCGATACTCCTGGCGCCTATCCGGGCGTGGGTGCCGAAGAGCGTGGTCAGTCAGAAGCTATTGCGCGCAACCTGCGTGAGATGTCTGGCCTGAAAGTGCCGGTCATCTGTACCGTAATTGGTGAAGGCGGTTCTGGTGGTGCGCTGGCGATTGGCGTGGGCGATAAAGTTAACATGCTGCAGTACAGCACCTATTCAGTGATTTCACCGGAAGGCTGCGCCTCGATTCTGTGGAAGAGCGCCGATAAAGCGCCTCTGGCTGCGGAAGCGATGGGCATTACCGCTCACCGTCTGAAAGAACTGAAGCTGATCGACTCGGTAATTCCTGAGCCGTTGGGTGGAGCGCACCGTCATCCGGTCGATATGGCGCAGTCGCTGAAACAGCAGCTGCTGGCCGACCTGGCCGATCTCGACGGCCTGAGCACGGAAGAGCTGCTGGATCGTCGTTATCAGCGCCTGATGAGCTACGGCTACGCCTGATTCTGATTAGGTAGATAGCTAAAAAAGCGGACTCCGGTCCGCTTTTTTTATGCCGCCAGCCTCTCCTGTCTGTTTAATGCCCACCGTTGCGCCTTCATGCTGTTCATCCGGCAGGTGGCTTGCCGGCTGGCTACACCTTCAATCGGTTAGCGTATATGCTTACCCGATGCCACGACAAAGGGAGGTGAGCATTGAATATTCTGGCGATCATGGGCGCGCACGGCGTGTTTTATAAAGATGAGCCGTTGCGTGAACTCGACGCGGCATTAAATCTGCAAGGTTTTCAGCTACTTTACCCAAAAAACAGCGACGATCTGCTGAAACTGATTGAACACAATCCGCGTATCAGCGGCGTGATCTTCGACTGGGACGCGCATAACAGCCCGGAACTCTGTGGCGAGATCAATCAGCTCAACGAATACCTGCCGCTCTATGCTTTCATCAACACCCATTCGCAGATGGATATCAGCATCAATGAGATGCGGATGCCGCTGCACTTCTTTGAATACGCGCTCAATGCCGCCGACGATATCGCGCTGCATATCCGCCAGTACACCGATGACTACATTGACCACATTACGCCGCCGCTGACCAAAGCGCTGTTCACCTATGTCAAAGAGGGGAAATATACCTTCTGCACGCCCGGTCACATGGCGGGGACCGCCTTCCAGAAAAGTCCGGTCGGCTGCCTGTTCTACGATTTCTTCGGCGCGAATACCCTGAAGTCCGATATCTCGATCTCAGTGACTGAACTGGGCTCGCTGCTCGATCACACCGGCCCGCATCTGGAAGCGGAAGAGTATGTGGCGCGCACCTTTGGCGCGGAGCAAAGTTACATGGTGACCAACGGCACCTCGACCTCAAATAAAATTGTCGGCATGTATGCGGCACCGGCCGGTAGCACGGTATTGATCGACCGTAACTGCCACAAGTCTCTGACGCATCTGCTGATGATGAGCGATCTGATCCCGATCTGGCTGAAGCCGACCCGCAACGCGCTGGGTATTCTTGGCGGGATTCCAAAACAGGAATTTACCCGCGCCAGCATCACACAGAAAGTCGCGGCCACGGAACGTGCCAGCTGGCCGGTCCATGCGGTGATCACTAACTCGACCTATGACGGCCTGCTTTATAACACCCAGTACATTAAAGAGACGCTGGATGTGCCGTCGATTCACTTTGATTCCGCCTGGGTGCCCTATACCAATTTTCACCCGATTTACGCCGGTAAAAGCGGCATGAGCGGCGAACGTATTCCGGGCAAAGTGGTGTACGAAACCCAGTCGACCCACAAGCTGCTGGCGGCCTTTTCACAGGCGTCGATGATTCATATTAAAGGCGACTACGACGAGCAGACCTTTAACGAAGCCTACATGATGCATACCACCACTTCGCCGAACTACGCCATTGTCTCGTCGATTGAAACCGCGGCGGCGATGCTGCGCGGTAATCCGGGCAAGCGGCTGATCAACCGTTCGGTGGAGCGCGCGCTGCATTTCCGCCGCGAGATCCAGCGTCTGCGTGAAGAGTCTGACAGCTGGTTCTTTGATATCTGGCAGCCGGAACAGATCGATGAGGCGCAGTGCTGGCCGATCCAGCCTGGCGACGAGGCGTGGCACGGCTTTACCCAGGCCGATCGCGATCACATGTATCTCGATCCGATCAAGGTCACCATCCTGACGCCGGGCATGAGCGAACTGGGTGAGATGGCCGAAGAGGGGATCCCGGCTGCGCTGGTGGCGAAGTTTCTGGATGAACGCGGCATCGTGGTAGAGAAAACCGGCCCTTACAACCTGCTGTTCCTGTTCAGTATTGGCATCGACAAAACCAAAGCGATGAGCGTGCTGCGCGGACTGACCGAGTTCAAGCGCGCTTACGATCTCAATTTGCGGGTGAAAAATATGCTGCCGGATCTCTACGCTGAAGATCCCGACTTCTATCGCAATATGCGGATCCAGACGCTGGCGCAGGGCATCCATCAGCTGATCCGCCATCACGATCTGCCGCGTCTGATGCTGCAGGCGTTTGATGTGTTGCCGGAGATGAAAATGACGCCGCATCAGGCTTTCCAGCAGCAGGTGAAAGGCAATATTGAAACCGTCGATATCAGCGAGCTGGTCGGGCGGGTGTCAGCCAACATGATTTTGCCCTATCCGCCGGGCGTGCCGCTGGTGATGCCGGGTGAGATGATCACGGAACAGAGCCGTGCGGTACTCGATTTCCTGTTAATGCTGTGCAGCATTGGCCGCCACTATCCGGGCTTTGAAACCGATATCCATGGTGCCACGCTGACCGACGAAGGGGAATATCGCGTTCGGGTGCTGAAAAACGACGCCAGTTAAGAACTTTGTAGATTGTCAGCTATCGGGTGCCTGCGTAAGGTAGGCGCTCGTCTGAAATTAAGGAATTGAAATGCTGCAGTTAACGGCTATCCACCACATTGCGATCATCGCGTCAGATTATCAGCGCAGCAAAGCGTTCTATTGTGACGTGCTGGGCTTCAGCCTGATGGGCGAATATTACCGCGAAGCGCGCGACTCCTGGAAAGGGGACCTGGCGTTACAGGGCCAGTACACCATCGAACTCTTCTCTTTCCCTGAGCCGCCGGCACGGGTCAGTCATCCTGAAGCCTGCGGATTGCGTCACCTCGCGTTTACCGTGCCGGATGTCGCCGCCGCCGCCGCAACGCTGGCGGGGAAAGGCGTGGTGTGCGAACCGATCCGAATTGATGAGCTGACCGGTAAACAGTGCACCTTCTTTGCCGATCCAGATGGTTTGCCGCTGGAGCTTTATCAGGCGTAAAATAGCGCGCTCAGTGGGCCACATCCGGTGGCCCGATTGTCTGGATTGCACCATGTCTTTGTCCGCTCTTGATTCTTTGCTGCAACCGGATGCCGCGCTGGTGGTGGCGTTCAGTGGCGGACTCGATTCCACCGTCCTGCTGCATCAGGCATGGCGCTGGCAGCAGCACTCTCCTCAATCCCGCCTGCGGGCGCTGCATGTTCATCACGGCCTGAGTCCTAATGCCGATCGCTGGGCGGCGCACTGTCTGGCGCTCTGCCAGCAATGGCAGCTACCTTGCGAGGTGCTGCGGGTCAGGATCGATAGCCGCGACAGCGGCATTGAAGCCGCCGCCCGCACTGCCCGCTATCAGGCACTGAGCGCGGCGCTACAGCCTGGCGAAACGTTACTCACTGCCCAGCATCTCGACGATCAGTGCGAAACCTTTTTGCTGGCGCTGAAGCGCGGCAGTGGTCCGGCGGGCTTAGCCGCGATGCCGCCATCCCGCATGTTGGGCGCGCATCGCCTGCTACGTCCGTTGCTTAATCATTCCCGCCAGTCACTGGAGCACTATGCCCGAACGCATCAACTGGTGTGGGTTGAGGATGAGAGCAACCAGGATTTGCGCTACGACCGTAACTTTCTGCGCCAGCGTCTGCTGCCGGAATTGAGTCAGCGCTGGCCCCATTTTGCCGAGGCGACGGCGCGCAGCGCGGCACTCTGTGCTGAGCAGGAGCAGCTGCTGGATGAGCTGCTGGCCGAACAGCTCGCCGCACTGACTCAGCCCGACGGCAGCTTACACTTTCCACCTTTACTGACGATGAGTGAGGCGCGCGCCAATGCGCTGCTGCGCCGCTGGATTGCCGGGCAGGGTGGATCGATGCCGTCACGCGATGCGCTGAACCGTATCCGTCATGAAGTGATGGCGAGTCGCGAAGATGCCCAGCCGCGGCTGCAGTCTGGTCAGGCTGAACTGCGACGCTATCGCCAGCAGCTCTACTGGCTGCCGCGGCTCAGCTCACTACGCGATATCCAGTTGGCGTGGCCCGATATTAGCCAGCCGCTGGCGTTGCCGGACAATCTTGGCCTGCTGCAGGCCAGCCAGGCCCAGCGCCCGTTACGTCTTCCCCAGCCGGATGAGCAGATCAGCGTGCGGTTCCATGCGCAGGGCCAGGTTCATCTGGCAGGGCGTAGCGGCGGACGGGAAATGAAGAAGCTGTGGCAGGCGTTGCACATTCCGCCGTGGCAACGCGAACGGATTCCATTAATTTTTTACAACCAGACGCTGATCTGCGCGCCGGATCTTTTTATTACCCGTGAGGGCGCGGCCATCGATGCGGATGGCTGGCAGGTTGTCTGGCATTCGAAATAGAAACGCAGGAGAGCAATGATGAAAACGTGGATCGCGGCGTGTTTAGTGGCCGCCGCGCTACCGGCCTGGGCGGCGGGTGATGCGCAGAGTGGGGCGCAGAAGGCAGCCAGCTGCATGGCCTGTCACGGTGCAGCAGGAAAAGCCACGGTGCCGCTCTATCCCAATCTGGCCGGGCAACACGCTGAATATCTTGAACATGCCCTGCAGGCTTATAAGAAAGGTGAGCGTAACGGGGGGCAGGCTGAAGTGATGAAAGCGTTCGTCGCGGGATTAAGTGATGCCGATATGGCAGATTTGGCGGCCTACTACGGGTCGTTACAACCCTGAAACGGAAGAGGGCGGGAAAGTCCCGCCCGGAAAACGTGGATTATTCTGCGCTGACAACGACCGTTCCCAGTTCAGGGTGACTGAAGCTGGCGATATGGTCGAGGCGTAACTCGCGGGTTTCACCGGCAAGATCAATGGACAGATATTCCACATTCTTGCGTGAAAATATCTCGCCGGCCTTCGCCTTGAGCTGCTCGCCATTTTTCATCTCCAGCGACAGCATCCAGTTATTTTGGCAGGCGAGTTCCAGATTGTCGTAATCATCGCAATTGATGGGTTGGTACGCTTCATTTATCAACATAGTCGCTCACCAATAAGTTAGCAGCGGCGTAGGCCGCCTGTTCCCTGACAGAAGAGTTTAGCGCAGTATTTGCGGCAATATCATTAAGCGCCTTCAATGCGCAGCCAATCGCATCGGGTATGTAACCTAAATCCCCGCTGCCGATTTCGGCATATTTTCGGCGAACTAACTCACAATAATTTTGCACGTGGCCCTCCTCAGCAGAGCGTCAATACTCTGGTTAACTGGCGACTATATCACAGCCATTTGCAGGAAATCAGCCCGCTTAAAGCAGGAACAGCGCGCAAATCACTGCTAAAGTGACAGATTCCGCTGTCTGACGCGGAAAGAGTCAAAGCACAAAAGGTTAAGTTGATGAACAGGTTATCGGCAGTAAGCGCCATAAGCGCAGGGGAAGGTGGCAGATGATTATGCTGTCACGCAGTGTTGAAATCCCGGAAAGTGAAATTGAGCTGACCGCGATTCGTGCGCAAGGCAACGGAGGACAACATGTCAATAAAGCCAGCACGGCGATACATTTGCGGTTCGATATCGCCGCGTCCTCGTTGCCGGACTTTTATAAACAGCGATTGCTGAGCGCCAGTCATCATTTGATTACCCGCGAAGGGATCGTGGTGATTAAGTCGCAGGAGCATCGCAGTCAGGAGATGAACCGTGAAGCCGCGCTTCAGCGTCTGGTGAATCTGATTCGGGAACTGAGTACGGTGGAAAAGGCCCGGCGCGCGACGCGGCCGACCCGCGCTTCTAAAGAGCGACGGCTGGAGGGGAAAGCACGGCGCAGTACCACTAAGTCGATGCGCGGCAAAGTACAATAAAAAACGCCCCGCAAGCGGGGCGTTTGAGAGCTGAAAAAGTCAGGTTCGTGCGGCGATGAAATCGAGCCTGCTCAGAGAACAAGGTCAGATCGGAAAGTCGCTAAAGCCATCTATGGCCGCTCGGCCCGCACAATTACGCACCTCATCCCTGAGGTGCGCCCGTAGAGGGGCCAACGCTATGCGTTGTTCAAAAACGCTCCCGGCGTTTTTATCCGGGCGGCGGGACGCTTTCCTCTTCTGACCCGGTTTCCTTCGCGTTGAGCTCATCCGTTGCAGCCAGATTCAGCCCGCTTTGACTATCGCTAAGAACTTACTTATTCAGAGCCTTCAGCAGGAAGTCGACGATCTCATCCTGCTTAATCATCTGCTTCTCACCGGCACGGCGCGCTTTATATTCAATCTCCTGATTGTCGAGATTGCGATCGCCAATCACGATGGTGTGCGGCACACCAATCAGTTCCATGTCGGCAAACATCACGCCCGGACGCTCTTTACGGTCATCCAGAATGACATCCACACCTTTGGCGCGTAGCGTCGCGTAGAGCTCTTCCGCCAGCTCTTTCACCCGGAACGATTTCTGCATGTTCATTGGCAGAATCGCCACTTCGAACGGTGCCAGCGCCGCAGGCCAGATAATGCCGCGTTCATCATGGTTCTGTTCAATCGCCGCCGCGACGACACGGGTGATGCCGATGCCGTAGCAGCCCATGCTCATCACCTGATTGCGGCCATCTTCACCCTGAACCGAGGCTTTCATCGCGTCAGAATATTTGGTGCCAAGCTGGAAGATGTGACCCACTTCGATGCCGCGTTTAATCTGCAGCGTGCCTTTGCCATCCGGGCTGAGATCGCCTTCGACCACGTTACGGATATCCGCCACGCTGGCCAGCGGCAGATCGCGCTCCCAGTTGATGCCAAAATAGTGTTTACCGTCGACGTTTGCGCCAGCGCTGAAATCACTCATCTTCGCCACGGTACGGTCGGCGATGATTGGCATCTTCAGCCCGACCGGACCGATAGAACCCGGACCCGCACCGACGGCAGCCCGGATCTCTTCTTCGGTGGCGAACACCAGCGGCGCAGCGACGATCTCCGCTTTTTCCGCTTTGATCTCATTCAACTGATGATCGCCGCGGACCAGCAGGGCAACCAGCGGATGGCCGCTCTCTTCCGCACCTTTGACGATCAGCGTCTTCACCGTCTGCTCAATCGGCAGCTGGAATTGCTCAACCAGTTCGGCGATGGTTTTGGCATCTGGGGTATCAACGATGCGCATTTCCTGGGTCGGCGCGGCGCGTTCGCCGGCTGGGGCAACGGCTTCGGCCAGTTCAATGTTAGCCGCATAGTCAGAGTCAGTAGAGAAGATCACATCATCTTCGCCGCTCTGCGCCAGCACCTGGAACTCATGTGACGCGCTGCCGCCGATCGAGCCGGTATCCGCCTGCACCGCACGGAAATCGAGTCCCATACGGGTGAAGCTCTGGCTGTAAGCGCGATACATCGCCTCGTACGTTTCCTGCAGTGACTCCTGCGAAACGTGGAATGAGTAAGCATCTTTCATGATGAATTCACGTGAACGCATCACGCCAAAACGCGGGCGCACTTCATCACGGAATTTGGTCTGAATCTGATACAGATTCAGCGGCAACTGCTTATAAGAGCTCAGCTCGTTGCGGATCAGATCAGTGACCACTTCTTCATGCGTCGGACCCAGCACGAATGGACGATCGTGGCGATCGGCAATACGTAACAGTTCCGGGCCATACTCTTCCCAGCGACCGCTCTCTTGCCACAGGTCGGCAGGCTGCACCACCGGCATTGAAATCTCAATCGCGCCGGCGTTGTTCATCTCTTCACGCACGATGTTTTCGACTTTTTTCAGCACGCGCACCCCGGTCGGCAACCAGGTGTACAAGCCAGAAGCCAGTTTGCGGATCATTCCGGCGCGCAGCATCAGCTGATGGCTGATCACTTCAGCGTCGGAAGGCGTCTCTTTCTGAGTAGAGAGCAGATATTGAGTAGTACGCATTGATTACGATTCCAGTTGATCGGAAAGTCACAGACAGAATTTTGCTGGCGGCTAGTGTACCAGTGAGATCACCGGCTCAAAAGCGGGTTTTAACGCGGGTCGATGGCGATCACTTCCGTTCCGGCCTCGTCGATGCGCCAGCGCACATTAAAATCGATCAGCCAGGCGGCATATTCCCGTTGCTCCACTTCACCTTTGCGGTAAGCGGGACGAGGGTCCTGCGCCAGCACCTCACTGATAAAGCGCGCCAGATGCGGGTAGCGCACCTGCTGCTGTTGCAGTTGCTGCTGCGCCTGAGCCGAGAAGCGGACCGGCATATCAGCCGCCGGTGCGGCCTGAGCAAAACCAGCCTCGGCGTGCGGTATCGCTTCCGCAAACGGCAGATAGGGTTTGATATCAACCACCGGCGTTCCGTCGACCAGATCCAGACTGCCAAGCTGCAGGATCACCTGCTGTTTATCGACATGAATGCCCTTGAGCTCAACCAGCGACATGCCAATCGGGTTAGGGCGGAAGGTTGAGCGGGTCGCGAACACCCCGATGCGCGCATTGCCGCCGAGCCGGGGCGGACGGACCGTCGGTCGCCAGCCACCGGCCATGGTCTGATGAAACACGAACAGCAGCCAGAGATGACTGAAGGCTTCCAGCCCGCGTACCGCTTCCGGCTGGTTATAGGGTGCCAGCAGGTGCAGCTCGCCGCCGCCGTCCTGCACCAGACCGGGCTGGCGCGGTACGGCAAACTTCTCTTTCCACGGTGAGCGGATTACCCCAATTTGCGCAAAGGCGAATTCACTCATTGATTACTGACTTTCAGCGCCGAACCCTGGCATACCGCCTGGCGGTAGCAGCCTGGCGTTCCGGTCACAATTTCACATTTATGCAGCAGCACCGCGTTGGCTTTCATCTGCGAGGCGCGGATCTGCAGGCGTTTACGCGCGGTGGCGATGTTAGCCGGCGAGTTCTGGTTACTGATCTGGCAATCTTCAGCCGAGACTTCGCCCAAATCGCGGAACGGTTTGCTGACCAGGTCAGCCGCATCGGTGTAGAGCTTAACCGGTGCAGGACGCGACGCAGGTTTGCGGGCCGGTTCGCTGGATTGCTGCGGACGAGAAGGTGCGCTGCTTATCGGGTGATATTCATGGACACACCCGGTCAGCATCAATGCTAACAAGCAGAGCGGTAAAAAACGCATGGCAACATCCTCAGGTTTCAAAAAGTGGCGTTATTGAAACAAGGACCAGAATAAATAACAAGTCGGGCAGGAGACCCAATAACAGAAAGGGCGGCATCGCGCCGCCCTGGTAGAAATGAGTAACCGTATTACCAGCCTTTAACGGCGCCGCCGTTGAAGACTTTATTCGCGGCTTCGCTGACTTCGTCAGACTGATAAGCCTCAACGAATTTCTTCACGTTTTCCGCATCTTTATTGTCTTCACGCGCCACAATCAGGTTCACGTAAGGGGAATCTTTATCTTCGACAAAGATACCGTCTTTGGCTGGTGTCAGACCAATCTGGCTGGCGTAGGTGGTGTTGATGACCGCCAGCGCAATCTGCTGATCGTCGAGTGAACGCGGCAGCTGCGGTGCTTCCAGCTCAACAATTTTCAGATGCTTAGGGTTCTCGGTGATGTCCAGCGAGGTCGGCAGCAGGCCCACGCCATCTTTCAGTTTGATCAGACCCACTTTCTGCAGCAGCAGCAGGGTACGGCCCAGGTTGGTCGGATCGTTGGGAATCGCCACCTGAGCGCCCTCCTGCAGCTCATCCAGTGATTTAATCTTTTTCGAATAGCCCGCGATTGGGTAGACGAAGGAGTTACCGACGGAGACCAGCTTATAACCACGATCTTTGATCTGCTGATCCAGATACGGTTTATGCTGGAAGGCATTCGCGTCGATATCGCCTTTGCTCAGCGCTTCGTTAGGCAGCACATAATCGTTAAACGTCACCAGCTCAACGTCGAGGCCATACTTCTCTTTCGCGACTTTCTGTGCCGCTTCAGCTACCTGCTGCTCAGCACCGACAATCACGCCCACTTTGATATGATTGGGATCTTTCTCTTTTTGATCGCATCCTGCCAGCGCAATCGCGCCAATCAGTGCACCCACAGCGGCAATTTTTTTAAATCTGAAAGACATATCCTTTCCTTAATAGTGTTATTGCTGGCTTACTTATGGGACACCGCACGTACGATGCGGTCGCCACAGAATTGAATGAGATACACCAAAACCACTAACAACACCAATACCGTATTCATCACGGTGGCGTTGTAGCCGATATAACCGTACTGATAACCGATCTGACCCAGACCGCCAGCGCCGACTGCACCACCCATTGCTGAGTAACCGACCAGCGTAATCAGGGTAATCGTCGCGGCGTTGACCAGGCCTGGCATCGCTTCCGGCAGCAGAACCTTACGGACGATCTGCATTGGCGTGGCGCCCATCGCGCGTGACGCTTCAATCAGTCCGGTTGGCAGCTCCAGCAGGGCGTTTTCCACCATACGCGCAATAAAAGGTGCGGCACCGACGGTTAACGGCACGATGGCGGCCTGTAAGCCAATTGAAGTGCCGACGATGACGCGGGTGAACGGAATCATCCAGACCAGCAGAATAATGAAGGGAATCGAACGGAAAATATTCACCAGCGCCGAGAGCACCCGGTAGAGTCCCTGATTCTGCAGAATCTGGCCTGGACGGGTGACATACAGCAGCACGCCGACCGGCAGCCCCAGCACAAAGCCAAAGAAGCCCGAGACAAAGGTCATCATCAGCGTTTCCCATACGCCGCGCCCCAGCAACCACATCATCGCCTCAGACATAACCTAACACCTCTACTTTCACGTGATTCTCCTGCAGCCAGGCGATGGCCTGACGGGTATCGCTTTCTGTGCCGTGCATTTCGGCCAGCATAATGCCGAACTTCACACCGCCGGCATAATCCATCTGGGCACTGATAATGTTGTTATTGACGTTGTAACGGCGGGCCGCTTCCGACAACAGTGGCGCATCGACCGATTTACCGGTGAACTCCAGACGCAGCAGCGGCACACTGTCATGGCTGGCGACGGCCGAAAGACGCTGTTGATAGTCATCCGGGATATCCAGATGCAACGTTGACTGAATGAACTGCTGCGCCAGCGGCGTTTTCGGATGCGAGAAGACTTCACTGACGCTGTCTTTCTCGATCAGTTCGCCCTGACTGATAACCGCGACCTGGTCACAGATGCGTTTCACCACATCCATTTCATGAGTGATCAGCAGGATGGTCAGGCCGAGACGGCGGTTAATGTCTTTCAGCAACTCCAGAATCGAGCGGGTCGTGGCCGGATCGAGCGCGCTGGTGGCTTCATCGCACAACAGCACCTTAGGATTACTGGCCAGAGCGCGGGCAATGGCGACGCGCTGCTTCTGGCCGCCTGAAAGGTTTGCGGGCCAGGCATCATGCTTATCGGACAGGCCGACCAGTTCCAGCAATTCAGCGACCCGCGCCTTAATCTGCTCGCGTGACAGGTTACCCAGCTCCAGCGGCAGTGAAACGTTGCCGGCGACGGTACGGGAGTTCATCAGGTTAAAGTGCTGAAAGATCATGCCGATCTGACGACGCGCCTGGGTTAACTGGCGTTCACTAAGTGCAGTCAGGTCAGCACCATCTACCAGTACCCGGCCCGAAGTCGGGCGCTCAAGCAGATTAACGCAACGGATCAATGTACTTTTGCCGGCACCGGAAGCCCCGATGACGCCATAAATTTGTCCGGCAGGCACGTGCAGACTGACGTCAGATAACGCCTGAATGGTGCGGTTGCCTTGCTGGAACACCTTGGTGATATTTTCTAATTTAATCATTACGTTATTTATTATCGTGTTGCGTTGTCCGTGGTGTGGCAGGCGGTTAAGCCTGATATGCTGTCAAAGCTGGATGGATGGTAAGGCATCCAGACGTCTAAATCAATGGAAGTGATTCAATCTGGCATTCTCCCTTTTATAGCAATCATGCGATACTGATCGGCAATTTTTACAGCAGGAGTTTCTACGTGGCGAATAAAGTCCCAGCCATTTTTCTTGATCGCGATGGCACCCTCAACGTCGACCATGGCTATGTCCATGAAATTGATAACTTCCAGTTCATTGACGGCACGATTGAGGCGCTACAACAACTGAAGCAGATGGGTTTTGCTTTGGTCGTAGTGACCAATCAGTCTGGTATTGCGCGCGGCATGTTTACCGAAGATACCTTTATGCGGCTGACCGAATGGATGGACTGGTCATTAGCCGATCGTGATGTGGATCTCGATGGCATCTATTTCTGTCCGCATCATCCTGAGGCGACTGTTGAAGAGTTTCGCCAGGTGTGTGATTGCCGCAAACCACAGCCGGGGATGTTGTTAACGGCGCAGCAGGAACTGCACATTGATATGGCGGCTTCTTATATGGTGGGCGATAAGCTGGAAGATATGCTGGCGGGTCAGGCTGCAGGCGTGGGTAAGAAAGTACTGGTCCGTAGTGGTAAGCCGGTCACCGCTGAAGGCGAAGCTGCAGCAGACTGGGTGATTGATAGCCTCGCCGTGCTGCCAGCACGCATCAAACAGGGCTAAAACGGCGCTTTTGTGCAAATTTCAGACGAACAGCAAAAAAGTTTAAATTTGCACTTGCGCTATCTGAAGCGTCCCCTATAATGCGCCTCCACTGACACGGAACACCGGTTTACGGAGTAACGGGTCAGCAGGCACAGGAGACTGCGCCGCCGGAGAAAACTTCTGAAAAAGAAGTTGACTCTGAAGGAGGAAGGCGTAATATACGCCACCTCGCGACAGGAAGCTAACGCACTGTTCGCACTGCTCTTTAACAATTTATCAGACAATCTGTGTGGGCACTCGCAGGATTGATATCAGCGTCTCCGGACGTAAAAAATATCAAGTCTCACGAGTGAACACATAATGAAATTCATTATGACGTTTTACAGATGAGCACCGCTTAACTTGTTTAAGCAAATCAAACTTAAATTGAAGAGTTTGATCATGGCTCAGATTGAACGCTGGCGGCAGGCCTAACACATGCAAGTCGGACGGTAGCACAGAGGAGCTTGCTCCTTGGGTGACGAGTGGCGGACGGGTGAGTAATGTCTGGGGATCTGCCCGATAGAGGGGGATAACCACTGGAAACGGTGGCTAATACCGCATAACGTCGCAAGACCAAAGAGGGGGACCTTCGGGCCTCTCACTATCGGATGAACCCAGATGGGATTAGCTAGTAGGCGGGGTAATGGCCCACCTAGGCGACGATCCCTAGCTGGTCTGAGAGGATGACCAGCCACACTGGAACTGAGACACGGTCCAGACTCCTACGGGAGGCAGCAGTGGGGAATATTGCACAATGGGCGCAAGCCTGATGCAGCCATGCCGCGTGTATGAAGAAGGCCTTCGGGTTGTAAAGTACTTTCAGCGGGGAGGAAGGCGATGTGGTTAATAACCGCGTCGATTGACGTTACCCGCAGAAGAAGCACCGGCTAACTCCGTGCCAGCAGCCGCGGTAATACGGAGGGTGCAAGCGTTAATCGGAATTACTGGGCGTAAAGCGCACGCAGGCGGTCTGTTAAGTCAGATGTGAAATCCCCGGGCTTAACCTGGGAACTGCATTTGAAACTGGCAGGCTTGAGTCTTGTAGAGGGGGGTAGAATTCCAGGTGTAGCGGTGAAATGCGTAGAGATCTGGAGGAATACCGGTGGCGAAGGCGGCCCCCTGGACAAAGACTGACGCTCAGGTGCGAAAGCGTGGGGAGCAAACAGGATTAGATACCCTGGTAGTCCACGCCGTAAACGATGTCGACTTGGAGGTTGTTCCCTTGAGGAGTGGCTTCCGGAGCTAACGCGTTAAGTCGACCGCCTGGGGAGTACGGCCGCAAGGTTAAAACTCAAATGAATTGACGGGGGCCCGCACAAGCGGTGGAGCATGTGGTTTAATTCGATGCAACGCGAAGAACCTTACCTACTCTTGACATCCAGCGAACTTTCCAGAGATGGATTGGTGCCTTCGGGAACGCTGAGACAGGTGCTGCATGGCTGTCGTCAGCTCGTGTTGTGAAATGTTGGGTTAAGTCCCGCAACGAGCGCAACCCTTATCCTTTGTTGCCAGCGATTCGGTCGGGAACTCAAAGGAGACTGCCGGTGATAAACCGGAGGAAGGTGGGGATGACGTCAAGTCATCATGGCCCTTACGAGTAGGGCTACACACGTGCTACAATGGCGCATACAAAGAGAAGCGACCTCGCGAGAGCAAGCGGACCTCACAAAGTGCGTCGTAGTCCGGATCGGAGTCTGCAACTCGACTCCGTGAAGTCGGAATCGCTAGTAATCGTGGATCAGAATGCCACGGTGAATACGTTCCCGGGCCTTGTACACACCGCCCGTCACACCATGGGAGTGGGTTGCAAAAGAAGTAGGTAGCTTAACCTTCGGGAGGGCGCTTACCACTTTGTGATTCATGACTGGGGTGAAGTCGTAACAAGGTAACCGTAGGGGAACCTGCGGTTGGATCACCTCCTTACCTGAAGATACCTTCCCGCGCAGTGCTCACACAGATTGTCTGATAGAAAAGTAATGAGCAAGACGGCTGCGAAGTCGTGACACTATCGTGTCCCCTTCGTCTAGCGGTTAGGACTCCGCCCTTTCACGGCGGCAACAGGGGTTCGAATCCCCTAGGGGACGCCACTTGCTTGGTGACAGGTGAAAGGTGTCTCCACGAAGTATCTCAAAACCGATTCGGCTGCGTAAGCAGCGGAGCCGCGTTTGAGATATTTGCTCTTTAACAATCCGGAACAAGCTGAAAATTGAAACGACATGTCGTTTTCATTCTCCGTAATAAGAATGAAAAACACGATGTGTTCGAGTCTCTCAAATGCTTGCAACACGCAGCGTTGAAAAACGCCTGTGGGTTGTGAGGTTAAGCGACTAAGCGTACACGGTGGATGCCCTGGCAGTCAGAGGCGATGAAGGACGTGCTAATCTGCGTAAAGCGACGGTAAGGTGATATGAACCGCTACAGCCGTCGATGTCCGAATGGGGAAACCCGGTGCACTCAGTGCATCATTGCAGCATGAATACATAGTGCTGCAAGGCGAACCGGGGGAACTGAAACATCTAAGTACCCCGAGGAAAAGAAATCAACCGAGATTCCCCCAGTAGCGGCGAGCGAACGGGGAGCAGCCCAGAGCCTGAATCAGCTTGTGTGTTAGTGGAAGCGTCTGGAAAGTCGCAGGGTACAGGGTGATACTCCCGTACACAAAAACACACATGCTGTGAGCTCGATGAGTAAGGCGGGACACGTGGTATCCTGTCTGAATATGGGGGGACCATCCTCCAAGGCTAAATACTCCTGACTGACCGATAGTGAACCAGTACCGTGAGGGAAAGGCGAAAAGAACCCCGGCGAGGGGAGTGAAACAGAACCTGAAACCGTGTACGTACAAGCAGTGGGAGCCTCTTTATGGGGTGACTGCGTACCTTTTGTATAATGGGTCAGCGACTTATATTCTGTAGCAAGGTTAACCGTATAGGGGAGCCGCAGGGAAACCGAGTCTTAACTGGGCGTTAAGTTGCAGGGTATAGACCCGAAACCCGGTGATCTAGCCATGGGCAGGTTGAAGGTTGGGTAACACTAACTGGAGGACCGAACCGACTAATGTTGAAAAATTAGCGGATGACCTGTGGCTGGGGGTGAAAGGCCAATCAAACCGGGAGATAGCTGGTTCTCCCCGAAAGCTATTTAGGTAGCGCCTCGTGAACTCATCTTCGGGGGTAGAGCACTGTTTCGGCTAGGGGGCCATCCCGGCTTACCAACCCGATGCAAACTGCGAATACCGAAGAATGTTATCACGGGAGACACACGGCGGGTGCTAACGTCCGTCGTGAAGAGGGAAACAACCCAGACCGCCAGCTAAGGTCCCAAAGTCATGGTTAAGTGGGAAACGATGTGGGAAGGCACAGACAGCCAGGATGTTGGCTTAGAAGCAGCCATCATTTAAAGAAAGCGTAATAGCTCACTGGTCGAGTCGGCCTGCGCGGAAGATGTAACGGGGCTAAACCATGCACCGAAGCTGCGGCAGCGACGCTTAGGCGTTGTTGGGTAGGGGAGCGTTCTGTAAGCCGTCGAAGGTGTGCTGTGAGGCATGCTGGAGGTATCAGAAGTGCGAATGCTGACATAAGTAACGATAAAGCGGGTGAAAAGCCCGCTCGCCGGAAGACCAAGGGTTCCTGTTCAACGTTAATCGGAGCAGGGTGAGTCGACCCCTAAGGCGAGGCCGAAAGGCGTAGTCGATGGGAAACAGGTTAATATTCCTGTACTTGGTGTTACTGCGAAGGGGGGACGGAGAAGGCTATATCAGCCGGGCGACGGTTGTCCCGGTTTAAGCGTGTAGGTGTGTGTTCCAGGCAAATCCGGTTCACTTTACACTGAGGCGTGACGACGAGGCACTACGGTGCTGAAGTGATAAATGCCCTGCTTCCAGGAAAAGCCTCTAAGCATCAGGTAACACAAAATCGTACCCCAAACCGACACAGGTGGTCAGGTAGAGAATACCAAGGCGCTTGAGAGAACTCGGGTGAAGGAACTAGGCAAAATGGTGCCGTAACTTCGGGAGAAGGCACGCTGGCGCGTAGGTGGAGGGACTCGCTCCCCGAGCCGAAGCCAGTCGAAGATACCAGCTGGCTGCAACTGTTTATTAAAAACACAGCACTGTGCAAACACGAAAGTGGACGTATACGGTGTGACGCCTGCCCGGTGCCGGAAGGTTAATTGATGGGGTTATCCGTAAGGAGAAGCTCTTGATCGAAGCCCCGGTAAACGGCGGCCGTAACTATAACGGTCCTAAGGTAGCGAAATTCCTTGTCGGGTAAGTTCCGACCTGCACGAATGGCGTAATGATGGCCAGGCTGTCTCCACCCGAGACTCAGTGAAATTGAACTCGCTGTGAAGATGCAGTGTACCCGCGGCAAGACGGAAAGACCCCGTGAACCTTTACTACAGCTTGACACTGAACATTGAGCCTTGATGTGTAGGATAGGTGGGAGGCTTTGAAGCGCAGACGCCAGTCTGCGTGGAGCCAACCTTGAAATACCACCCTTTAATGTTTGATGTTCTAACGTGGCCCCGTGATCCGGGGTGCGGACAGTGTCTGGTGGGTAGTTTGACTGGGGCGGTCTCCTCCTAAAGCGTAACGGAGGAGCACGAAGGTCAGCTAATCACGGTCGGACATCGTGAGGTTAGTGCAATGGCATAAGCTGGCTTGACTGCGAGAGTGACGGCTCGAGCAGGTGCGAAAGCAGGTCATAGTGATCCGGTGGTTCTGAATGGAAGGGCCATCGCTCAACGGATAAAAGGTACTCCGGGGATAACAGGCTGATACCGCCCAAGAGTTCATATCGACGGCGGTGTTTGGCACCTCGATGTCGGCTCATCACATCCTGGGGCTGAAGTAGGTCCCAAGGGTACGGCTGTTCGCCGTTTAAAGTGGTACGCGAGCTGGGTTTAGAACGTCGTGAGACAGTTCGGTCCCTATCTGCCGTGGGCGCTGGAGAATTGAGGGGGGTTGCTCCTAGTACGAGAGGACCGGAGTGAACGCACCACTGGTGTTCGGGTTGTCATGCCAATGGCATTGCCCGGTAGCTAAGTGCGGAAAAGATAAGTGCTGAAAGCATCTAAGCACGAAACTTGCCCCGAGATGAGTTCTCCCTGACTCCTTGAGAGTCCTGAAGGGACGTTGAAGACGACGACGTTGATAGGCCGGGTGTGTAAGCGCAGCGATGCGTTGAGCTAACCGGTACTAATGACCCGTGAGGCTTAACCTTACAACGCCAGAGGCGTTTTTAAGAGACAGATTTTCAGCTTGTTACCGGATACGTTTGTGTCCTGCGGGCCCGGGTCCGGAGGATTTTGCGCTGAGGCAGGGCGGCAACCGAGCGATACGAAGGAGCATACTGAAGTATGTGACGGAGTAGCGCGAGGGCGGCCAACGCAGCATCAGCACAAAAGACACAGGACAGAGCACAAAGAATTTGCCTGGCGGCTGTAGCGCGGTGGTCCCACCTGACCCCATGCCGAACTCAGAAGTGAAACGCCGTAGCGCCGATGGTAGTGTGGGGTCTCCCCATGCGAGAGTAGGGAACTGCCAGGCATCAAATTCGTTCCTTTTCCCCTGACAAGGAAAAAACAGGAACAGACGGCCATCAGCCAGTTGCTGACAGCTGTGAAAGAATCGGTGGAGCGGTAGTTCAGTTGGTTAGAATACCTGCCTGTCACGCAGGGGGTCGCGGGTTCGAGCCCCGTCCGTTCCGCCACTTAATTGGAAAGCCCTGACTTAACGGTCAGGGCTTTTTCCATTGCGGCGAAGAAAGCTGGCGTGGTCTTACGGCAGCGCTGCGAAAATCTGCAATCGCACGTACAATCGGGCCAGTTAAGGTGATTCTGTCGCCGAACGATCCTCGATCCGCCAGGGTTGATCGGCGGTCCACTCACTGAGAAAATCGATAAAGGCGCGTACCCGCTGACTCAGACCAGTGTCACTGTAATAAACGGCATTAAAGGGCATCTCAACCGGCAAACGCTGCTCTGCCAGCACCTCAATCAGTTCCCCCTCAGCAATTTCGCGATCGATCATATAGTCAGACAGGCAGGCAATGCCGTTACCGTTCAGGCTCAACTGCTTGATGGTTTCACCGCTGTTAGACGCAATTTCCCACCTGATATCGTAAAGTTCGCCATTTTCCTGGGCGACAGGCCAGCGGTTGAGACGTGATGGGTCAGCGAAGCCGAGACAGCGATGTTGAGCCAGATCCGCGACTGTTTTCGGCATGCCGTATTCAGCCAGATAGGCTGGCGACGCAACCAGCTTGCGGTAGCTATTAAACAGCAGTCGTGCGCGCAGCGTAGAATCCGTCAGGCTGCCTGCGCGAATGGCCACATCAACTTTGCGTTCAATAAGGTTGATAAAGCTCTCTGAAGAGATCAGAGAGAGCGTAATTTCCGGATAGCGCGCACGGAACGGTTTGATCATCGGCATCAGTAAATGCAGGATCACCGGCGTCGCGGCATCGATACGCAACAACCCTTTAGGTGCCTGCAGGCTCTCAATCAACTCGCTCTCCGCACGGGTCATCTCTTGCAAAAAGCGTTGCACATGACGGAAATAGCGCTCGCCCTCCTGAGTCAGCGCCAGTTGACGAGTAGTCCGGGTCAGTAACGCAATGCCCAGCTTGCCCTCAAGCTTTTTTATCGTCCGGCTGACAGCAGAGTTCGCCATCTGCATCTGCTCAGCAGCACGACTGAAGCTGCCACTTTCTACTACACTGACAAACACTTTCAGCTCGTCGGAAGACGCCTTCATGACTCCTCTCCGTATAGTGACGTAAAATCGGTTACCGGACCGATAGACTGGGGTGTGAGGCCATTATTTGTCATCATTATAGGGGCTTGTTCAACCTCTGGCCGAATAGCGCGGTGCCTTTTAGCGGGGTAACAGAGCCAGACCGGACAAAAAAGGCGGATTTGCTGACGAAAAGCGGCATGGATTCCGACATTGATCAGCATCCATTGAAACCCCGGTCTAAAATCCCTATAACAGATCAGTGTTATCTGTTTTTGAATCATCAGCCAGGCGGGAAAGTGCGCAAAAAAACTTATGCAATGCGATATGTTGCGGGACAACCAGCGGAACAGATTTTTCCGCCGGGCGCGATGCTACATCTCGGTCAGGGACTGCCACCCGGCGCGCCATTGCCCGCTCATCCCAACCTGAAAGTTCTGGTATGGAATATCTTCAAACAGCAGCGTGCCGACTGGATGTCAGTACTGGAAGGATTCGGCAAAGACGCTCATCTGGTGTTGTTGCAGGAGGCGCAGACCACACCGGAGCTGGTGCAGTTCGCCACCAGCAATTATCTGGCTGCCGATCAGGTGCCCGCCTTTGTGCTGCCTCAGCACCCCTCAGGCGTGATGACGCTGGCTTCGGCTCACCCAGTCTACTGTTGTCCACTGCGCGAGCGTGAGCCGCTTCTCAGGCTGGCAAAATCGGCGCTGGTCACCGCCTACCCGTTACCCACCGGCGATATGCTGATGGTGGTGAACATCCATGCGGTCAACTTTAGTTTAGGCATCGATGTCTACAGCAAGCAGCTGGGACCGATTGGCGAACAGATCATGCACCATCGCGGACCGGTGATCATGGCAGGGGATTTCAATGCCTGGAGCCGCCAGCGCATTAATGCGCTCTATCGCTTTGCCCATCGGATGAAGCTGGAGGAGGTAATGTTTACCGCCGATCATCGCCGCAAAGCATTTGGCCGTCCGCTGGACTTCGTCTTTTATCGCGATCTGGCGGTGAGTGAAGCCTCGGTGCTGGTCACGCGTGCGTCTGACCATAATCCGTTACTGGTGGAGTTTAACCCGAGAGGCTAATCGGTGCGGATGGCGTAAGTTAATCCGGCTGTCGCGGCAGGGCAGGAAGGGTGAACAAGCGGGGCAAATAAAAGAAAAAGGCTGACATTTGTCAGCCTTTTCAACGTATCAGGTATCAGGATTCGCGTTATTATTCACAAACAGCGTTAAGTTATCGCCGGGCTGAATATCTTTCGCATTGTCCAGCACACTGTTCCAGCGCATCACGTCTTTGATATTGACGCCGTGATGCCGTGCAATACTGGCAAGAGAATCACCCTTACGAACACGATAGGTGATGCTGTTGCCGTTATCAGCCAGTCGGGTGCCATTCGAACCGATAGTCAGAGTCTGACCCGGTCGGATATCAGCACCGCGCAGGTTGTTATCCTGCTTCAGTGTGCTCACGCTAACGCCAAGTTTCGAGGCAATCCCTGACAGGGTATCACCCCGTCGCACTTTGTAACCGCCACTGGCGCTGGCTTTCGCCAACTGGGTCGGTTGCACGGCTGCGATATCACCCGATGCCAGTGAGTTACGCAACTTCGCGACGTTGGACTTGGGCACCATAATATAGTGCGGTCCGTTTGGCGCTGTTGCACCGCCTTTGTAGCCAGTATTGAAGCTCTTTAACTTAGTGAGCGACATACCCGCCATTTCGGCAGCCTGCGTCAGTTTAATCTGCTGACCCACTTCCACCCGTGCCAGAGCACGGCTTTCGTTCGGTGTCGGCAGTTTGATACCGTAACGCTTGTTATTCTTGAGCAGCTCACTCAGGGCTAACATTTTCGGCACATACACCGTCGTTTCGCGTGGCAGCGATAAGTGCCAGAAGTCCGTCGGCTTACCGCGCGCCTTATTCTGCTTAATCGCCTTGAGCACCCGCCCTTCACCACTGTTGTAGGCGGCAATGGTCAGTAACCAGTCACCGTCAAACATGGTGTTAAGACGCTGCATCATATCCAGCGCAACTTTGGTGGATGCGACCACATCGCGTCGCCCATCGTAATATTGGTTCTGTTTCAAACCATAGTTTCGACCCGTTGCCGCAACAATCTGCCAGATACCAGCGGCATTGGCGGATGAGGTTGCATGAGGATCAAAAGCGCTCTCCACTATGGGTAGCAGTACCAGTTCCATCGGCATTTTACGTTTCTGTATCTGCTCGACTATCCAGTACATGTACGGCTCTGCCCGTAATGTTACATCGTGGAGATAGCTCTTATTTTTTAAAAATTTTCTTTTTTGTTCGCGGATTGCCGGGTTTTCCGGAATCCCCATCTTCAACTCGTCACTAATGAAACTCCAGAGATCTGCGTCTGCTGCGAGGCCAGTTCCATCTTCCTGCCAACGCGGCGACAAAAACTCGTCTCCGTACTTTCCATTTTCACCTTGACCAGCTGAAGACAGACTCTGGGCATGCTGTTCGGGGATATTGGCGTCATTCCGTGATGCCTGACATCCCACCAGCAAGACCGAGGCGAGTAATATCGCTTTAGCCTTCATGTGTGTGTCAATAGTTCGCTTAAAAGACGAGCAACTATACGTGACGACTTTTCACAACACAACCCGAAAAATCAAAAAGCGTCTTTCTTCTCGCGTAGAACGGCAAATGTTTGCCATACCGGCTCTGCAGGCGAATTAACGCTTAAAGCCCTTTGTAAATCAGGATCTTGCGTACGAAGAAATAAATTTATTGACCGTTCGTGCGCCAGTTTTGTTGGCAAACTAATGCCATTTTCGGCGCGTAAGTCCTTAATTTTCTGATATTCAGCCGTTATTTGCGGGTCATGGGGCAGAATAGCCGCAGCAAACTTCAAATTGGATAAAGTATATTCATGTGCGCAGCAGACCAGTGTTTCGCCCGGTAACTGATTAAGCTTTTGAAAGGAATGGTACATTTGCTCGGCGGTCCCTTCAAAAAGACGTCCACAGCCGCCTGAAAACAGCGTATCACCACAAAAAAGATAAGGTGCGCTGTAATATGAGATATGTCCTAAAGTGTGTCCTGGCGTGGCGATCACCTCAAAGGACAAACCCATTACCTCGACCCGATCACCTTCGCGAACCCGGGTTTTTGCCCCTTTACTGACGGTTTCCTCTGGACCGAAAACCTCAAGCTGCGGGAACTGCTCACACAGCGCTTTTACCCCACCGGTGTGATCGTTATGGTGATGGGTTAACAGAATGGCGACCGGTTGCCAGCCGTTGGCGGCCATTTTTTCCAACACCGGCTGTGCCTCGCCGGGATCGACAATCAGGCATTTCCCGTCATCATCTGTCAGTGTCCAGATGTAGTTATCCTGCAACGCAGGAATACTGGTAAGATTCATCATCACCTCTCGCAGGCCGAAGGAAAAGGAAGAGGGTAACGCATGAAGCCCGCTAAAACACGCCAGATTCTGAATGCGCCGCTCTCATGGCGCGATATGCCATGGGGAGACTATTTTCGTGACGCGCTGACGCAGCAGCTTCAGCCTTACCTCGGAAAGCTATATGGCTTTCATATGCTTAAGCTTGGCAACCTGAGCGCAGAAATCAACACCGAAAACTGCGCTATTTCACATCAGGTCAACGTCGGCAGTGAGGGCGAGCTGTTACAGGTGCTGGCCAATCCGATGCAGCTGCCGTTTGAATCGAAATCCATTGATGCCTGTTTACTGGCGCACACTCTGGCATGGAGTCAGGACCCGCATCGGGTATTACGTGAAGTCGATCGGGTGTTAATTGACGATGGCTGGATGATCATCAGTGGCTTTAACCCATTCAGCCTGCTCGGCGTCAGTAAAATCGTGCCGGGTTTACCGCGCAAAGCGCCGTGGAGCGGCAGGATGTTCAGCCAGATGCGGCTACTGGACTGGCTGGGATTGCTCAATTACGAAGTGGTCTACCGCACCCGCTTTCAGGTGCTGCCGTGGCACCGGCAGGGCGGGAAATTGATCAGCGCCCATCTGCCGGCGCTGGGATGTCTGAATATTGTGGTGGCGCGTAAACGCACCTTCCCGCTGATTCCGACCCGGGCGAAGAAAAGCCTCAGCACCAGTAAAATTCGTCAGACGGTCAACGCCACGCGCCAGTTCCGGCAGAAAGAGGATCAGGATTCGGTTTTATAACCGATGTCATCAAAGGCGGGATTCTCAGCGGCACTGCGCGCCAGTTCATCACAGCGCTCATTTTCCGGGTGACCGGCATGGCCTTTAACCCACTCCCACTGGATTTTATGGGTACTGAGCGCCAAATCGAGACGCTGCCAGAGATCGACATTCTTCACCGGTTTTTTGTCGGCCGTTTTCCAGCCGCGTTTCTTCCAGTTGTGGATCCAACTGGTAATACCCTGACGGACATACTGACTGTCGGTGCTGAGCACCACGTCGCACGGCTGTTTCAGCGCCTCCAGCGAGACAATCGCCGCCATCAGCTCCATCCGGTTATTAGTGGTAAGGTGATAACCGGCGCTGAAGGTTTTCTCATGCTGGCCGTAACGTAAAATGGCACCGTAACCGCCGGGGCCGGGATTTCCAAGACAGGATCCATCGGTGAATATTTCTACCTGTTTGCGCATCTCTGGTAGACTTCCTCTCAAAAACGCTAAGTCTGACATAAAACGGGTCCTATGAGCACTGCAAATAACCGCCAGATCGTACTCGATACTGAAACCACCGGCATGAACATGATCGGGGTGCATTATGAGGGTCACCGCATCATTGAGATTGGTGCGGTCGAAGTGATTAACCGCCGCCTGACCGGTAACAACTTTCATATGTATCTGAAGCCCGATCGGCTGGTGGATCCGGAAGCCTTTGGCGTGCACGGCATTGCGGATGAGTTCCTTGCTGACAAACCGACGTTCAGCGAGATCGCCGATGAGTTTCTCGACTACATCCGCGGCGCTGAGCTGGTAATTCACAACGCGCCGTTTGATATCGGCTTCATGGATTACGAATTTGCCAAACTGCAGCGCGGCATCGAAAAAACCGAAACCTTCTGCAAAATTACCGACAGCCTGGCGCTGGCGCGCCGGATGTTCCCGGGCAAGCGCAACAGCCTTGACGCGCTCTGCTCACGCTATGAGATCGACAACAGCAAACGAACCCTGCACGGCGCACTGCTCGATGCCGAGATCCTGGCTGACGTCTTTCTGACCATGACCGGCGGGCAGACTTCACTCTCATTTTTATCGGAGAGTGAAAGCGCACGCCAGGCGCAGGGCGAAAGCATTCAGCGTATCGTGCGTCCGGCATCCGCCTTACGGGTGGTGACCGCCAGCGATGAGGAGATCGTTGCGCATGAATCGCGTCTCGATTTAGTAATGAAGAAGGGCGGTAGCTGCCTGTGGCGCGGCTGAGATCGATGATTTTGCGGGTAAAATCAACGAGAAGGTGAAAAAACCAGCAAACGATTTCTGCTGCCGGAAAAAGCGTTGACGTGTTAACAGCCTGCCATTAATATTCGCCTCGTTCTCGACGGGGAACAAAGCGCGGAGCGGTAGTTCAGTTGGTTAGAATACCTGCCTGTCACGCAGGGGGTCGCGGGTTCGAGCCCCGTCCGTTCCGCCAATCTCTTTAAAGAAGCCGATTCAGAAATGAATCGGCTTTTTGCTGTCTGCGCGCCAGGCCTTTAGGCGTGCTTAATCCTTCTGCACCGCCACATCACTGCGCCAGGCTGCAACGTCTTCTCCTTCACGCTCGTCACGGGCGATAAAGCGATAACAGCCGGCTGCCAGACCTGCACCGATAAACCAGCTAAAGTTCGCAACCTCATGCAGTGACGGAATAAAACTGATCACCAGACAGATCGCCACCGACGGCAGCAGGGCGCCAATGGCTTTCGGGTTAAAGCCGCCGCGATACCAGTAACGGCCTGCCGGAGTATCATTGAAGAGATCGTCGACATCGATCCGGCCACGTTTAATCAGATAAAAATCAGTCAGCAGGATGCCGAACAGTGGCCCGATAAAGGAGCCCAGCACGTCGAGCGTGTAGTGAATCAGTTCCGGTGACTGGAACAGGTTCCACGGCGTCAGCAGCACCGAACCCACCGCGGCGATCATCCCGCCCGTCCGGAAGCTGATCTTCTGCGGCGAACAGTTAGAGAAGTCGAAGGCGGGTGAAACAAAGTTGGCAACGATGTTGATGCCGATGGTGGCGATGATCATGGTCAGCAGGCCAATCGCCACCGCCAGATCGTTGCCGACCCGGCTGACTGTTTCGATCGGGTCGGTGATCATTTTGCCGAACAGGGACTGCGTACCTGAGACAATCACCACCGTCACAATCGAAAACAGCAGGAAGTTGAACGGTAAACCCCAGCGGTTGCCGCGACGGATCTCCGACATGCTTTTACCGTAGCGTGAGAAATCACCAAAGTTCAGCAGCGGACCGGAGAAGTAAGAGACCACCAATGCGGTGGCGGTAATCATCTGCCAGGTCTGCTCACCCGCCGACAGCGACTTACTGGCAAGGGTGAATGAGATACCATCAAAACCGGTCTTGTATACAATCCAGCCCGCCAGCGCCACCATCACGACATAAACTGCCGGTCCGGCAACATCAATAAAACGCTTAATGGCGCTCATGCCGTGCCAGAACACCATCGCCTGCAGCAGCCACATCGTACCGAAGCAGCACCAGCCCAGCAGCGACAGGCCCAGCCAGCTGCTTTCAGTCATGGATGACAGCGACGGCACAAACTTCAGCAGCACCAGCATCAGGGCGTTGGCGGCTAAATAGGTCTGAATGCCATACCACGCAAAGGCGATCAGGCCGCGAATCACCGCCGGAATATTGGCGCCAAACACGCCAAACGCCTGGCGGCAGATCACCGCGTAAGGTACGCCCGCCATCTGGCTCGGTTTCGCCACCAGGTTGGCGCAGAGCTGCACAATACAGATGCCGACCAGCAGACACAGCAGCACCTGCCAGCTGGCTAACCCCAGCGTAAAGAAGCTGGCAGCCACCACATATCCGCCCATGCTGTGCACATCTGACATCCAGAACGAAAAGATGTTGTACCACGACCAGTTCTGATCGCGGGTCGGTGCCAGGTCGTCGTTACACAGCCTTGGGCTGTAGCTGGCGTTGGCTTCAGAGGCCTTGCTGGCCACCGTTGAATGATTTGGCATGAAACCTGCTCCTCTACCCGGGAATGGAATGAATAATTGCGTGAAACGCTACTGCAGGATTCAGGCCAGATTTGATTTCTTGTATACAAAAATTATTGTTCACGTATACGATATGAGTGCGCACAGTCACCTACCGGAGCGGGTAATGAAGAGTGAAACAGGCCAGAGACAGGCTACCGAACGGCATGATAAAGATGAGGTTATCTACCAGGCGTTGATGAACGCCATCGTTGAACATCAGTTGCCGCCCGGCAGTAAGTTGCCGGAAGAGGCCCTTTCTGCGGTGTTTGGCGTCAGTCGGACCGGGATTCGTAAAGTGCTGCAACGCCTCGCCGCAGTGCAAATGGTCACGCTGACGCCCAAACGCGGTGCACAGGTCACCACCCCAGGCGTCGATGAGGCGCGCGATATTTTTCGTACCCGCAGCTTATTGGAGTGCGCCAATCTGCCTGCGGTGCTGGCGCATCTGCAGGCCCCGCATCTGGCGGCGCTGGCACAACTGATTGAGCAGGAGAATCAGGCGCACGCCGATCGTGACGGCGCGGCCGCGATTCGGTTATCGGCGGCCTTTCATATACAGCTGCAGGCGATCTCAGGTAACCAGGTGCTGACCGGGATCGTAACCCGCCTGACGCAGCGCTCATCGCTGGTGATTGCCGCCTATGGCGCGCCGTGGCAGCACGGCTGTCGCTGCGACGATCACAGCCGGTTGCTCAGCCTGCTGCGGGAACGCGCCTTAGCGCCGCTGACCCAGGCCCTGCAACACCATTTTGATCATATCGTCTCCAGCCTGCACTTTGAGCGCAGTGGCGAGACGCTGCCCGATTTCAGCCGGCTGTTTGGCAGCGACAAAGGAAACGCATCATGAGCCTGATTCAGGTCATCAACCCGAATACCAGCCTGGCAATGACCGAAACCATCGGTCAGGCGGCCCGCGCCGTGGCGGCACCCGGTACCGACATTCTGGCCGTCTGTCCGGCACACGGCGTGCCGTCGATTGAGGGGCACTTCGATGAAGCGATAGCCGCTATCGGCGTGCTGGAGCAGATCAAACTGGGTAAAGCGCAGGGTGTCAGCGGTCATGTCATTGCCTGCTTCGGCGATCCGGGCTTACTGGCGGCGCGGGAGCTGGCCAGCGGGCCGGTGGTGGGGATAGCGGAAGCAGCGATGCACACCGCGACGCTGCTGGCGACGCGTTTCTCGATTGTCACCACGCTGCCACGCACCCTGGTCATTGCGCGTCATCTGCTGCAACAATATGGCTTTACCCATCACTGCGCGGCGCTGCACGCCATCGATCTGCCGGTACTGGCGCTGGAAGATGGCAGCGGTGTTGCGCAGGAGAAGGTACGTCAGCGCTGCATTCAGGCGAAGCGTGAAGATGGCAGCGGGGCGATTGTGCTGGGCTGTGGCGGCATGGCAACACTGGCCGCTTCGTTGACGCAGGAACTCGGTTTGCCGGTGATTGATGGCGTGGGTGCGGCGGTCAAAATGGTGGAGTCGCTGGTGGCGCTGGGCTTTGGCACCAGTAAACATGGCGATCTGGCCTGGCCTTTGCAGAAACCTCTCTCAGGTGCGTTTCAGCATCTAAACTAACGGAACTCTCCCGATTGATCACAGGAAGCGAGTAATGACTGACGCTGCAGAGAAAAAAGAGTACAGCTTTAACAAAAACTATCCGCGCGATTTAATCGGTTATGGCGCTAACCCGCCGCACGCCGCCTGGCCCAACAACGCCCGCGTGGCGGTGCAGTTTGTCCTGAATTACGAAGAAGGGGCGGAAAATAGCGTGCTGCACGGCGATGCCGGCTCAGAGCAATTCCTTTCCGACATCATTGGCGCGGCCAGTTATCCGGATCGCCACATGTCGATGGAGTCGCTGTATGAGTACGGCTCACGCGCGGGTTTCTGGCGCATCCATAACGAATTTCAGAAGCGCGGTCTGCCATTAACCGTGTTTGGCGTGGCGATGGCGCTGGCGCGTCATCCGGAAATCGTTGAGGCGATCAAACAGGCGGATTACGACGTGGTGAGCCACGGCTGGCGCTGGATCCACTATCAGGGCATGGACGCAAAAACCGAACGCCAGCACATGCAGCAGGCGGTGGACGTTTTGCTCGACCTGTTTGGTAAAGCGCCGACCGGCTGGTATACCGGGCGCGACAGCCCGAATACCCGACGTCTGGTGGTGGAGCAGGGCGGTTTCAGCTACGACAGTGATTACTATGGCGACGACCTGCCGTTCTGGACCCAGGTCACCTGCCAGGATGGTACGGTCAAACCGCATCTGATCATCCCTTATACCCTGGAGTGCAACGACATGCGCTTTGCCTCGCCACAGGGCTTCAACACCGCTGAACAGTTCTTCACTTATCTGCGTGATACCTTTGACGTGCTGTATGAAGAGGGCGAAACCGCACCGAAAATGATGTCGGTGGGGATGCATTGCCGCCTGCTGGGCCGTCCGGGAAAATTCCGTGCCTTACAGAATTTCCTCGACCATATCCAGCAGCACGATGACGTCTGGATTTGCAGCCGTCAGCAGATTGCCGATCACTGGATCAAAACGCATCCGGCACCCGACGCGTCCTGATGACTGCAAGGCGTTTCATTCAGCCGTCAGGCCGGATGAAACGCCTCGCCAGCCCGCTTAACTCATCAGGCTTACCTGCGCCGCAACGATGCACCAGCCGTGCGGCAACCGCACCCAGGTTTGCTGCTGGCGGCCGATTTTATCGCTGCCGGCGCGGGTAAACTCGGTGCTGCACACCGCGTAATCTTCGCCAAAGGTGGTGATCACCGTGTTGCGCAGCGTCCGGTCCAGCCCGGCGGAAGGGCGGGCCGCCCGGAATGCGCGGATCTCATCAATGCCATACAAATTCTCACCGGCACCCAGCCGCACGGTACGGGGATCATGCCAGAACAGCGCATCCAGTTCGGCGATATCGTTGCCGATCAGCGCCTGCTCGTAGCGGGTAAACTGCGCCGTCACTTCACTGACTATCTGCGGTAAATTGATCTGTTGAATGTCCATCAGGCTCCTGCCATGTTGATTTGCGCCACGGTGAACCCTTGCTGCTCCAGTACCCAGGCAGCCCGCAGCACCGCGGCTTCATTAAAGGGACGGGCGATTAACTGCAGGCCAATCGGCAGACCGCTTCGGGTCGCCAGCGGCACGGTACAGACCGGCAATCCCAGGAACGAGATCGGCTGCGTCAGCATACCCATGCTGGCTTTGGCGGGCAGTTCCTCCCCATTAATGGTGATCGTTTGCTGTCCAATGGTGATCGCGCTGCACGGCGTCGCCGGGGCAATCAGCAGATCAAACTTGCTGAACAGCGGCAGCACCTGCTGCTGGAAATGGCGGCGGAAACGCTGCGCCTGCAGATACCAGGCGGCGGGCATCATCGCTCCCGCCAGTAAACGCTCGCGCGAGTTGGGCTCAAACTGTTCCGGCATCTGGCGCAAGGCGGGCAGATAAGGCGTGCCGCCTTCCGCCGCCGTCATAATAAAGGCCGCAGAGCGTGCCAGCTCGGCTTCCGGCATCATCACCTCGTCCTGCGCGTTGAGCGCGGCGGCAACAACGGCCACCGCAGCCCGCGCCTCCTCATCACACCATTCACTGAAAAAGCCGCCCAGTACGCCGCAGCGTAGCCCTTCCAGACCCCGGGACAAGCCTGGCAGCGTCGCGGCAGCAGGACGACTGGCCTGAAACGCATCGGCGCTGTCTGCGCCCTGTAGCTGGTCATAGACCAGCGCCAGATCGTCGACCCGACGGGCGAAGGGACCGATGTGGTCAAGGCTGGCGACAAACGGATGGCTGCCGCTACGCGACAGGCGGCCAAAGGTGGGCTTCAGGCCAAAGGTGCCGCACAACGAGGCGGGAACCCGGATCGAGCCGTTGGTGTCAGTGCCAAGTGAAAAATGGACCAGACCGGCCGCCACCGCCGCGGCTGAACCGCCCGATGAGCCACCAGCTACGCGGCTCAGGTCGCGCGGATTACGGGTCGCGCCGTAGTGGCTGTTTTCGGTGGTAAAGCCATAGGCGTAGGCGTCCATATTCAGCATACCCGACAGCGTCGCGCCCGCCTGCCGCAGCCGGTCGATGGCAAAGGCATCGGCACGCGCCGCGGGCCGCTGGCTGAACAGGCTGGCACCGGCCAGCGTACTGTAGCCTGCAACGTCAAACAGGTTTTTTACCGCGTAGGGAATGCCCGCCAGCGGCGGCAGATCTTCACCGCGCTGCCGCTTTGCATCAATACTCTCTGCCTCTTTCAGCATCCGCTGCCCGGTCACCTCAGTCCATGCATTGAGCTGTGGATTGTGCTGCTCAATCGCCTGCAGTGTGGTTTCAGCCACCTCTCTGGCACTGATCTCACCGCTGTGGATCGCCAGCCGTAATGCCTGAATCGAAACGTCGCTCAATTTCATGCCTGATACACTCCCGCGACGTCCAGCCGATCGTCGAGCGGATAAGCCATCAGCGGCTCCGCCATCTGCGCAATTCGCGTGAGCTGGATTAATAACTCTGCGCGCCGGGCGTCATCCAGCTCCAGTTGCAGTATCTGCTCCATATGAGCGATGTAGTGGGTCCAGTCTGGTGAGTTCATGGTGGGCTCCTGTTAAAAACCGGCGGCGCTGCCGTTGCTGCGCGGATCGCTGGCGCCTTCAAACATGCCATTGCTGTGACGCACAATTGCGCCCGCATGGCCGACAAATTCACTGAAGGCCGGCAGCAGTTCGACCTGATGTCCCCACTGGCGCAGCTGCTCTACCGTTTCCGGTGCCAGGCGGCTCTCCAGTTTGAGCGAGTCGGAAGACTGGCCCCAGGTGCGGCCCAGCAGCCAGCGTGGCGCGCTCACCGCCTGCTGCAGCGGCAGGCCCTGAATCACATGACGGGTAAAAATCGCCGCCTGGGTCTGTGGCTGGCCGTCGCCTCCCATCGAGCCATAAACCAGCGTGCGGCCATCTTTCAGCCGCGCAGCCGCGGGATTCAGGGTATGGAACGGCTGCTTGCCAGGGGCCAGCGCCAGTAGATGATCGGGATCGAGACTGAAGGCCGCACCGCGGTTCTGCCAGGTGATACCGGTGCCGGGCAGCACCACGCCGCTGCCAAATTCGTGATAGATACTCTGAATAAACGATACCGCGAGGCCGCTGCTGTCCATCACGCCCATCCAGACCGTATCGCCCGGCCCGCGGCCGTTGCCCCAGGGCGCCGCCTGGCGATCGTCAATCTGGCTGGCGAGCGTGCGAAGATGATCGCTGTCGAGCAGCGCCTGCAAATCTTCGGTAACGTGACGCGGATCGGTGATGTGTTTATCACGCAGCGCAAAGGCTTTTTTGGTCGCCTCAACGATGCGGTGGATAGTCTGCGCTTCAGTGGCGTCGCCCATTTCCAGCACGTCGGTGATGCCCAGGATCGCCAGCGACACCATGCCCTGGGTCGGCGGCGTCATATTCCAGATATCGCCTTCGCTGTGTGACAGATGCAGCGGCGTACAGCGGCGGGCGCGCTGCTGTTGCAGATCCTCAAGGGTGATCGGCATACCCAGCGCTGACAGCTCACTGGCGAGATGGCGCGCCAGCGGACCGCGATAGAAACTGTCGAGTCCCTGTTCCGTCAGCTGACACAGCGTTTGCGCCAGCGCTGGCTGAGTAAAGCGGCTGCCCGGTTGCGGCACATCGCCATCGGGCATAAACGTGGCGGCAAAGCCGGGCTGATGCTGCAACTCGTGGCGGAATGTCGTCGTGGCGGCGGTCTGCGAAGTGGTGACCGGAATGCCATCGGCGGCATAACGAATGGCATCGCGCAACAGACGCGCCAGCGGCAGCGGCGTACCGCCCAGCTCCGCGCCCAGCTGTAACGCTTCCTGCCAGCCGCTGACCGTGCCGGCAACGGTTAATGCGGCTTTCGGACCGCGATGCGGGATCTGTTGATGATCGGCGTAAAAGTCGAAGTGGGCCAGCGATCCGGCGGCGCCGCTGGCATCAATCGCGACAGGATCGCCGCCCGGCGGCATAATCAGCCAGAAGCCGTCGCCGCCAAGGCCATTCATGTGCGGATAGACCACGGCGATGGTTGAGGCCGCCGCCACCATCGCTTCAATGGCGTTGCCGCCGTCACGCAGCACCGCCAGCGCACTTTCACTGGCCAGATGGTGCGGCGTCACCGCCATCCCCTGCGGGGCCATATTGCTTTGATTCATGCTTTTCTCGTTCTGTTATCGGGTGACAGAACGGTATACAAAGCAAGAGCTGTTCCAGTTTTCATTCCGGCCGTTATGACAGCCGCGTTAACCTGGCGCAAATTATGCTAGCTTCAGCTGAAACAAAAGTTACAGGACCTGTTATGCAACAGCTTGATGAACGACTCAGAAGCCACTATTCCCAGCTCTCACCGCAAGAGCAGCGTATTGCTGACTTTGTTTTTGACCATTTTGACGATCTGATCAGCTACAACAGCGCCGAGCTGGCGCGGCTCAGCGGCGTGTCGAAAGCCACCGTCAGCCGGTTGTTCAAACGGCTGGGCTATGAAAAGTACAAAGAGATGCGCGATGAGCTGCGTACCCTGCGACAGAGCGGTATGCCGCTGACCGATAACCGCGATGCGGTGCAGGGCAACACCTTGCTGTCGCGCCACTATAAGCAGGAGATGGCTAACCTGACGCAATGGGTCAATAGCCTGGACGCGCAGCATTTCGGCGAGGTGATCCAGCAGCTGGCGCAGGCAAAACGGGTGTTTATCATTGGGATGCGCAACGCCTATCCAGTGGCGCTGCACCTGCGTCAGCAGCTGATGCAGGCGCGGCCGCAGGTGCATATTCTGCCGCAGCCAGGCCAGACGCTGGCCGAGGAGCTGGTGGATATTACGCCGGACGATATGGTGGTGGTGATGGCGTTCCGCCGTCGCACCCGGATGATTCGCCCGCTGATGCAGCAGCTACAAACCGCCGGCATCCCACTGCTGGCGCTGTGTGAGCCGCAGGCGCAAACGGTGATTGCGCTGGCACGCTGGCAGCTCTGTGCGCCGCTCGACAGCGTCTCGGCCTTTGATAGCTACGCCTCGGCAATGAGCCTGATCAACCTGATCGCCAACGCGCTACTGCATGAAATGCTGGCGCAGGGCCGCCAGCGCATTCATCAGATTGCCGACCTTTACCAGCAGTTTGACGAGCTGGAGCACCGCTAACAGGCACCGTTTTGGTGCCTTGCCCCATTTTAGTACAACCTTTCCCGACGGCGTATCGCGACGGATAACGCCGCTTTTCTCACCATCTCATTGCCACTCCACCTTTTTTCTCCCGCTGCGCTGATTGGCACATTAGTTGCAGATTGGAAGCTAAAGAATCTTTTGTTTCACACAATCTCACCGGGGTGCATAATGAAAAAAGTTTTGATGGCGGTTGCCGCAGCGGCATTACTGATGGCACAGGCAGGCAGCGCGCTGGCCGATCAACTGCAGGATATCCAGCAGCGTGGCGTGATTCGCGTGGCTGTGCCCCAGGATTTCCCGCCGTTTGGATCAGTCGGCACGGATCTGCAACCGCAGGGTTACGACATCGACATGGCGAAGTACCTGGCGAAGCAGATGAAACTTAAGTTACAGCTGGTGCCGGTCAGCAGTGCTAACCGGGTGCCTTATCTGCAAACCGACAAGGTCGATCTGGTGATCTCCAGCATGGGCAAAAATGCTGAACGTGAAAAAGTGATCGATTTCACCCGCGCCTATGCGCCGTTCTTCCTTGGCGTCTTTGGGCCGAAGGGCGAAGAGATCAAATCGGCGGCGGCACTTAGCGGCAAGTCGATTGGCGTCACACGCGGTGCGGTGGAGGATATGGTGCTGAGTGAGGTGGCACCGAAGGACGCCCAGGTAAAACGCTACGAAGATAACAACACCACGCTGTCAGCCTACCTCTCCGGTCAGGTGCAGTATGTGGCGACCGGTAACCTGGTCGTGGCCGCGATTGCCCGCCAGAACCCGGCCAAAGCCCCGGTGGCGCAGTTTATGCTGAAAGATTCGCCCTGCTTTATTGGCCTGAAGAAAGACCAGCCAGCACTGAAAGCGAAGATTGATGCGCTGATTGAGCAGGGTATCAAAGATGGCACCCTGAATAGCCTGTCAGAACAGTGGCTGAAAGCCCCGCTGCCCGCCAGCCTCGGCGCCTGAGGAACGGATAATGATCGGGCAACTTAACTTTCCCGCCCTGTGGCCTTACTGGCCGGAGCTGCTCTCCGGCCTGTGGGTCACCATCCAGTTGACGCTGCTGGCCACCGTCGGCGGCGTCAGCCTCGGCATTGTCGGCGCAGCATTGCGCAGCGGCAAACCGAGCTGGATGAGCCGTCTGTGGGGCGTCTACGTCGAGCTGATCCGCAATACGCCGTTCGTGGTGCAACTGTTCTTCATCGTGTTTGGTCTGCCTAACCTGGGCCTGAAACTCACCGCTGGCGAAGCGGCGCTGCTGGCGATGCTGATCAACCTCGGCGCCTACAGCACCGAAATCATCCGCGCCGGTATTCAGGTGACGCCAAAAGGGCAGTGGGAAGCGGGCCGGGTGCTGGGCTTAACCCGTAGCCAGACCTTTTTGCGGGTGGTGCTGCCACCGTCATTGCAGCGCATTTATCCGGCGCTGGTGAGTCAGTGCATCATTGTGATGCTCGGATCGTCGGTGGTGTCGCAGGTCTCCTACGAGGAGCTCACCTTCGCCGCTAACCTGATCCAGTCGCGCACCTTTTTAAGTTTTGAGGTCTATCTGGTGACCACGTTGATCTACCTGGCGTTGTCGATTGCGATGCGTCAGCTGCTGCTGGCCATTGGCCGTAAATGGTTTGGAGTGCAGGCATGATGACAACCTTCACCGACTGGGACATCGTGCGCAACCTGCTGCTGGCGGCGCGCTGGACCCTGCTGCTCTCTCTGGTGGCGTTTGTCGGCGGCACGCTGGTGACGCTGCCGCTGCTGTTTATGCGGCTGCTGCAGCGTAAATGGCTGACGCGCTGGGTGCGCGGCTATACCGCGCTGTTCCAGGGCACGCCGCTGCTGATGCAGCTGTTTCTCGCCTTTTTTGGCGTCGGCCTGTTCGGGATTGACGTCGCGCCCTGGACGGCGGCCTCGCTGGCGCTGACCTTCTACACCAGCGCCTTTCTGGTCGATATCTGGTACGGCAGTATTCGTGCGTTGCCGAAAGGGCAGTGGGAAGCGTCACGCTGTCTTGGCCTGAGCTTCGGTCAGACCCTGGCGCGGGTAATTGCGCCGCAGGCGATCCGCATCGGCATCGCCCCGACCGTGGGCTTCGCTGTGCAGGTGATCAAAGGCACGGCGCTGGCGTCGATTATCGGTTTTATCGAGCTGACCAAAGCCGGCACCATTCTGAACAACGTGACCTACCAGCCATTTAAAGTCTTTGGGCTGGTGGCGCTCGGTTACTTCCTGATGTGTTATCCGCTGTCTCGCTACAGCCAGTATCTGGAGAAAAAATTCAATGCCGCTCATCACCATTAATCAGGTACAAAAATATTACGGCGACAACCATGTGTTGAAAGGCGTGGATCTGGATATCGACATGGGCGAGGTGATCTCGATTATCGGTCGCAGCGGCTCAGGCAAAAGCACCTTGCTGCGCTGCATCAATGGGCTGGAAGGCTATCAGGAAGGCAGCATCAAACTGGGCGGCATGACCATTACCGATCGCGATTCGCAGGCCCGCGAGATCAGCCGTTCAGTCGGCATGGTGTTTCAGAGTTTCAATCTGTTCCCGCACATGACCGCGCTGGAAAACGTGATGCTGGCACCGCGTCGGGTACTGAAAAAGAGCGAGGCGGAGTGCCGGGCGCTGGCGACGCAGATGCTGGAGAAGGTCGGCCTGGGCGAACGCCTCGATTACTATCCCGCCAGCCTCTCTGGCGGCCAGCAGCAGCGGGTAGCAATCGCCCGGGCGCTGGCGATGACGCCGAAAGTTTTACTCTGTGATGAGATCACCTCTGCGCTCGATCCTGAGCTGGTCGGCGAAGTGCTCAAAGTGCTGGAGCAGCTGGCAGCAGAAGGAATGACGCTGATCCTCGTCACCCATGAAATGAACTTCGCCCGCGACGTGGGCGATCGCGTGGTCTTTATGCATCAGGGGCGCGTCTGGGAGCAGGGCGACAGCAAAACGCTGTTTGCACAGCCGCAATCGCCAGAGCTGAAACAGTTTATCTCCTCGGTCCGCCTGTAGGTCTTCAACAAGGAATTTATCATGGATATCACTCGCTACCCGCAACTCAATCCACCGCAACGTCTGCTGATGGGGCCTGGACCGATCAACGCCGATCCGCGCGTGCTGCGCGCCATGTCGAGCCAGCTGCTCGGCCAGTACGATCCCGCCATGACCCACTATATGAATGAGGTGATGGCGCTCTATCGCGGCGTGTTTCGCACTGAAAACCGCTGGACGCTGCTGATTGATGGCACCTCGCGCGCCGGGATCGAAGCGATTCTGCTCTCCGCCATCCGGCCCGGTGACAAAGTGCTGGTGCCGGTGTTTGGCCGCTTTGGTCATCTGCTGTGTGAAATCGCCCGCCGCTGCCGCGCCGAGGTCCACACCATTGAGGTGCCGTGGGGCGAAGTTTTTACTCCGGATCAGATTGAAGATGCGATCAAAAAGGTGCGGCCACGGCTGCTGCTGACGGTGCAGGGCGACACCTCTACCACCATGCTGCAACCGCTGGCGCAGCTGGGCGCGATTTGCAAACAGTATGGCGTGCTGTTCTACACCGATGCCACCGCGTCGCTGGCCGGTAATGCGCTGGAAACCGATGCCTGGGGGCTGGATGCGGTCTCAGCCGGGATGCAGAAGTGCCTCGGCGGGCCATCCGGCACCTCGCCGATCACCCTGAGCGAACAGATGGAAGCGGTGATCCGCAAGCGGAAGTGCGTCGAGCAGGGGATCCGCACCGCCGCGCATCAGGATGGCGAAGAGGAGATGATCTACTCCAACTATTTTGATCTCGGCATGATCATGGATTATTGGGGACCGGAGCGGCTTAATCATCATACAGAGGCGACCAGCGCGCTGTTTGGCGCCCGCGAATGTGCCCGTCTGATCCTGCAGGAAGGGCTGGATAACGGCATCGCCCGCCACAAACTGCACGGAGAGGCGCTGCTGAAAGGGATTCAGGGCATGGGCCTGGAGACCTTTGGCGATCTGCAACACAAAATGAATAACGTGCTGGGCGTGATGATCCCGTCCGGCGTGAACGGCGACCAGGTGCGCAAGCTGATGCTGGAAGATTTCGGCATTGAGATTGGCACCTCGTTTGGCCCGCTGCACGGTAAGGTGTGGCGCATCGGCACCATGGGTTATAACGCGCGTAAGGATTGCGTGATGCAGACGCTGGCGGCGCTGGAAACGGTGCTGACCTATCTGGGCTATCGCACGCCGCAGGGCGCTGCCGCGCAGGCGGCCTGGGACTACTACGGGAGCCAGGCATGATGATGAATGCCAGCGAAGCCCACGCCGCCGCGCAGCGCGTCATGGCGCGCTGTGATGCGCTGGCAGCGATCAGCGAAACGGCACAAGGACTGACGCGCGTCTATCTGTCGCCAGAGCATCTGCGCGCCAACGCCTGCGTCGGCGAGTGGATGGCCGCCGCCGGAATGCAGGTATGGCAGGATGCGGTCGGCAATATCTGTGGTCGCTATGAAGCCGCGCAAGCCGGCGCGCCCGCCTTGCTGCTGGGCTCGCATCTCGACACGGTGCGTAACGCCGGTCGCTACGACGGGATGCTGGGCGTGCTGAGCGCCATCGAAACCGTGCAGTGGCTGCATCAGCACCAGCAGCGTTTGCCGCTGGCGATTGAGGTGATCGGTTTTTGCGATGAAGAGGGTACGCGCTTTGGCATTACGCTGCTCGGCAGTCGCGGCATTACCGGCAGCTGGCCGCAGAGCTGGGTAACCCATCCTGACGGCAACGGCATTACCGTGGCGCAGGCGATGGCGGATGTCGGGCTCGACAGCCGTGAAATCGCCTCAGCGGCGCGTCGGGTTGAGGATATTGTCGGCTACCTTGAATTGCACATTGAGCAGGGACCCTGCCTGGAGCAGGCGGATCTGCCATTGGGTGTGGTGACGGCGATCAACGGTGCGCGTCGGCTCAACTGCCGTTTCATCGGCGAAGCCGGTCATGCCGGCACGGTACCGATGGCCCACCGCAAAGATGCGCTGGCCGCCGCTGCCGAATGGATGGTGTTTATTGAGCAGGCGACCCGTGAGCAGGACCCGCAGCTGGTCGCCACCGTCGGTACAATTAACTGCGCGCCGGGTGCGGTGAACGTCATCCCTGGCGAGGTAGCGCTGTCGCTGGACGTGCGCGGGCCGCAGGACAATCCGCTGGAAGCGCTGCTCTCCAGCCTGTTAACCCAGGCAGAGGCGATTGCGCTGCGTCGCGGACTCCACTTTGAGGCGAACGAATATTACCGCATCGGGGCCACCGCCTGTGACTCCGCGCTGCAACAGGCGCTGAGTCATGCGGTGGAAACGGTACAGGGACGCAGCCTGTCGCTGCCAAGCGGCGCGGGCCATGATGCGATCGCGATTGCCGAACGCTGGCCGGTCGGGATGCTGTTTGTGCGTAATCACCGCGGCATCAGCCACCATCCGGCGGAGTCGGTAGCGGTGAACGACGTCGCCCCGGCGCTGCAGGCCTATCTGCAGGCGGTCTGTCTGATAGCTGAACGGAGCTGAGCATGGAATTAACCCTCTTTAATCAGTTACCGGCGGAGCAGGCGCTGGCGGCGATTGCCCACTGTGTGGCGATCCCACACTGGCAGCAGGCGCTGGTGGCGGCGCGGCCCTATCCTTCAGTGGCGGCGCTGCTCGCCACCGGCGACAGTCTGGCGCGTCAGTGGCAGAGCGATGATTTACAGGCGGCGCTGGCTGCCCATCCGCGTATCGGCGAGCGGGCCAGCGGCAGCGACAAACAGGCCACCCTGTCGCGCGGTGAACAGTCCGCCATGCAGCAGGCCGATCGGTCGCTGCAGCAGGCGATGCAGCAGGGCAATCAGGCTTATGAGGCGCGTTTTGGCCGGGTGTTTTTAATCCGCGCCAAAGGACGGAGTGCAGAGCAGATGCTGGCGGAATTGCAGCGTCGGTTACAGAATGATCAACAGGCTGAGCAGCAGGAAGCGCTGGATCAGCTGCGGGAAATTACCCTGTTACGCCTGGAGGAGAGTATTGAATGAGCACCGTCACCACCCATATTCTTGATACGGCGCTAGGCAAACCGGCCAGCGGCGTGGCGATTTCGCTGGAGCAAAACAGCCCGGAAGGATGGTTTCCGATTTCTCAGGGCGAGACCGACAGCGACGGTCGTCTGAAAACCTTAACCCCGGAACCGCTGGCGCCAGGCCACTATCGCTTAACGGCGGAGATTGGCGACTATTTTGCCGCCGCCGGTCGGGATGCGCTCTACGTCAGCGCCCAGATCGATTTTGTCATTGCCGAGGCGGGCAGCCATTTCCATCTGCCGTTCCTGATCTCGCCGTGGTCGTGGTCAACCTATCGCGGCAGCTGATCGTCTCCCCTGAACCTCAGCCGGGTCGTTTACAATGAAAAACGATCCGCATCCTGCCACGCCGGGAAGCGTTCACGATAGGCATTGAGCGCCTCCAGCGACAGCTCCGCATCCAGCCGGGCGCGCTGGAACGGCTCGGCGGCACTGAGGATCTCACCCTGCGGCGAAATAATCTGGCTGTCGCCGCGGTACTGATGCTGGTTGCCGTCACTGCCGACCCGGTTACAGCCCGCCACGTAAGCCTGATTTTCAATCGCGCGCGCCAACAGCAGCGCCTGCCAGTGCAACGCACGCGGCGCAGGCCAGTTGGCGACGTACAGCGCCAGATCGTAGTCGTTGCGATTACGCGAAAAGACCGGGAAACGCAGGTCGTAACAGATTTGCGGCAGAATGCGCCAGCCGCGCCATTCCACAATCTGACGCTGCTCGCCGGGCAGATAGTGATGATGCTCGTCCGCCATGCGAAACAGATGCCGCTTGTCATACTGATGCAGCGTGCCGTCCGGCTCGACCAGTAAAAAGCGATTTACCGCGCCGTTTTCGGTCTGGATCGCGGCACTGCCGCCGATCAGGGCGTCAGTCTGCCGGGCGTGCTGCTGCAGCCACTCCACTACCTGCGCCTGCGGCAGCGAATTTTTTGCCGCCTCCATCGCAAAGCCGGTGGTAAACATCTCCGGCAGCAGAATTAAATCGCGTCCGGTGATGCCAGCCAGTTGCTGATCAAAATGGCGCAGATTGGCTTCGCCATCCATCCAGCTCAGTGTTTCCTGCAATAGGGTGATGTTTAAAGCTGACATAGGCGCTCCGCGGCGGCATCCAGCGTCGCCGGCTGTTTAGCGAAACAGAGGCGAATCAGTTTATGAGGAAAGGGATCGGCGCAGAACACCGACAGCGGTATCGCCGCCACACCCACTTCTTTGGTCAGCCACTGGCAGAAACTGACATCGTCCAGATCGGAGATCGCGCTGTAATCCACCAGTAAAAAATAGGTGCCTTCGCACGGCAGCACGTTGAAGCGGCTGTGCTGCAATCCGGCGATCAGCTGGTCGCGCCGTGCCTGATAAAACGCTGGCAGCTCGCGATAATGTTCCGGCTGGTGGCGCAGCATATCGGCAATCGCCAGCTGCGCCGGGGTATTCACCGAAAAGGTCAGATACTGATGCACCTTGCGTACTTCAGCGCTGATTGCCGCAGGCGCAATGCAATAACCCACTTTCCAGCCGGTCATATGGAAGGTTTTACCAAACGATGAGACGGCAATGGCGCGCTGACGCAGTTCAGGATGGGCCAGCACGCTGGCGTGACCGGCCGGATCGAAGCAGATATGCTCATACACTTCGTCGCTCAGCACATAGACTGGCAGCCCGGCAATAGCCTGCCACAGCGCGGCATAATCCTCGCGCTGCCAGACGGTGGCCGACGGATTGTGCGGCGTATTCAGGATTACCAGCCGGGTTTTGTCACTCAGCAGTGCACTAAAAGCCGTCCAGTCAACGCGAAAAGCCGGTGGCTGCAGGGCGATGCGCTTCAGCACGCCACCCGACAGTTCAACCGCCGGCGCATAACTGTCATAGCTGGGGTCGAAACAGATCACCTCATCGCCCGGCCTGATCAGCGCGGTAATCGCCGCATACAGCGCTTCCGTCGCCCCGGCCGTGACCGTAATCTCCTGATCCACATCCGGACGATAGTCATAAAGCGCCGCGGTCTTCTCCGCAATCGCCTCGCGTAACGGCAACGCACCGGTCATCGGCGCATACTGGTTCGCGCCCTGGCTAACGTGATACGCCAGCCGCTGCTGCAAATAGTCCGGTCCGTTAAAATCAGGGAAGCCCTGAGAAAGGTTGATGGCGTTGTGCTGCTGCGCCAGCGCACTCATCTGGCTAAAAATAGTGGTCCCAAGCGCCGGAAGTTTGCTCTCGGGAATCAGGTTGTGCTGCGTCATGGTTATCTGGCCTTCAGCGCGAATGTCGATGCGGAGTCACCCGGTGTTTGTGCCACTATAAACAGGATGGTAGTATTTGGCAATCGAGACGCTTAGACGGCTAAATGCGTCATGCTACGCATCTCCACGGCGTTGGCTGCGTTTGCTCCTGCCGTCATGCTCCGCGCGTCAGCGGCGTTGGTTGCGCTTGCTTACCCCGGTCACTGACTGATGTCAGCTCGCGGGGATAAGCGCACTTACCGCCTTGCTGACACACGGATCATTTGGCAGGAGCGTGAGTCTTACTCCTTAAGAATGTAGCAAACATAACCTGTTGTATTTTAGAGGCCGTTACCGTTATCTGAGTCACCAGGCATCACATTCCACCGCAAGGAAATATTTGGCAGGGGCGTGAGTCTTATTCATTAAGAATGTAGCAAACATAACCTGTTGTATTTTAGAGGCCGTTACCGTTATCTGAGTCACCAGACATCACATTCCACCGCAAGGAAACTCTATGTCGGATATTCACCCGTTAGATCAACTGGTCGCCGCCTGTCACTGGATTGGCGCGAAGGGCTGGGCACCCGCGACCGGCGGTAATATGTCTGTGCGTCAGGATGCGCAGATCTGCCTGCTGAGCGAATCGGGTAAAGATAAAGGCACGCTGACCCGCGATGACTTTATTCAGGTCGATATTGCTACCAGCCAGGCGCTGTCAGGCCGTAAGCCGTCGGCGGAAACCGGCCTGCATACGCTGATCTATCGGCTCTTCCCCGAGGCGGGCGCGGTGCTGCACACCCACACCGTCAATGCGACGGTGTTATCGCGGGTCGAGCAGGGCGCTGCGCTGCTGCTGCACGGCTATGAGATGCAGAAAACCCTCACCGGTCAGCATAATCATCTGGATACTGTGGCCATTCCGGTGTTCGACAACAGTCAGGACATTCCGGCGCTGGCGTCGGAAATTGAAGATTACGCCGCCCGGTTTCCGCTGCGCTATGGCTTCCTGCTGCGCGGTCACGGCTTAACCTGCTGGGGCCGTGATGTCAGCGAAGCGCGTCGCCAGCTGGAAGGGCTGGAATTTTTATTTGAATGTGAACGTCAACGTCGCCTGCTGGAGAACGCATGATCCGCGCCATTGTTACCGATATTGAAGGCACCACCAGCGATATCCGCTTTGTCCATAACATCCTGTTTCCGTACGCGCGTCAGCATCTGGCGACTTTCCTGCGTGACCAGCAGCAGCAGCCAGAAGTGCAGGCTGCGCTTCAGGCGGTGCGGGAGGAGGTCGATCAGCCGCAAGCCGATCTCGCCACCCTGACGCAGATCCTGTTCAGCTTTATGGATCAGGATCGCAAATCTACCGGCCTGAAAGCGCTGCAGGGGATGATCTGGCGCGACGGCTATCTCAACGGCAGTTTTACCGGACATCTCTATCCCGATGTGCTGCCTGCGCTGACCGCCTGGCAGGCGCAAGGCCTTAAACTCTATGTATATTCCTCAGGCTCGGTGGCGGCGCAGAAATTGTTATTTGGCTACAGCGACGAAGGTGATATTACTGGCTTATTCAGCGGCTACTTCGATACTCATGTCGGCGCGAAACGTGACGTCACAGCGTATCACACCATTGCCGCACAGATTGGCCTGCCAGCCGAACAGCTGCTGTTCCTGTCGGATATCCATCAGGAACTGGATGCGGCTGCTCAGGCCGGCTGGCATACCCTGCAGTTGATACGCGGTGAGGCGGATGGCGAAAGCCGCCACCGTCAGGTCACTGATTTTTCTGAGATTAAACCGGAGTCGATTTAGAATGAGTGCACTGACTATTTTTACCGACAGCGAAGCCAGCCAGCCGATATGGCACAGCACCGAGGCAGAAGCGATTCGTGAGAGACTGAATGCCAAAGGCGTTCGTTTTGAACGCTGGGAAGCCGATCGCGATTTGGGTGAAAATCCGGACCCCGAAACGGTGATCAACGCCTATCAGCACGCTATCGATCGGCTGGTGGCGGAGAAGGGCTATCAGAGCTGGGACGTGATCAGCATGCGCGCCGATAATCCGCAGAAAACCGTGCTGCGCGAAAAGTTTCTTTCCGAGCATACCCACGGCGAAGATGAGGTGCGTTTCTTTGTTGAGGGTGCCGGACTCTTTTGCCTGCATCTGGATGGCGAAATCCTGCAGATCCTGTGCGAAAAGAACGATCTGATCTCAGTGCCGGCCGGCACGCCACACTGGTTTGATATGGGATCGTCACCGCATTTCACCGCCATCCGGATTTTTGATAATCAGGAAGGCTGGGTGGCGAACTTTACCGGCGATAAGATTGCGGATGCTTATCCGCGTCTGGCGTAATCGGTCAGATCCTATCGGTGATCCCGCTGAGCGCAGCGGGATCACCGGCTGACTTACTGTGGCTGGAAAATCCCGGCCTGAACCTGCTCAGGTGTCACCACGCCGGTGTCCAGCACCCAGCCGCTGATCAGGGCGGCTGGCGTCACATCAAACGCCGGGTTATAGACGTTCGCCGCTTCAGGCGCCCACTGCACGCTACCAAAACTGCCAGCCACGCCGGTCACTTCGCTGGCGGCGCGCTGCTCGATCGGGATCGCTGCGCCGTTCGGGCATCCGCGATCCAGGGTGGTGTGCGGCGCGGCAACGTAAAACGGGATCTGATGGTAGTGTGCCAGCACCGCGAGGCTGTAAGTGCCGATCTTATTGGCAACGTCGCCGTTGGCGGCAATCCGGTCCGCGCCGACCCACACTGCATCCACCTGTTTAGTGGCCATCAGGCTGGCGGCCATGCTGTCGGTAATCAGGGTATAAGGAACCGCCAGTTCGCCCAGCTCCCACGCGGTTAACCGGCCACCCTGTAACAGCGGGCGGGTTTCATCGACCCAGACATTATTAACCCGGCCCTGCTGATGAGCGCGAACAATCACTCCCAGCGCGGTGCCGACGCCCGCCGTGGCCAGCCCGCCGGTGTTGCAGTGGGTCAGCAACTGGCTGCCAGGTTTCACCAGCGCGCTGCCTGCGGTGGCAATCGCTTCGCACAGTTGCTTATCTTCTTCGACCAGCCGCCAGGCTTCTTCTGCCAGCGCGGTCGCGAACGCCGGCTGCGCCAGCGCCTGTTTCATCCGATCAAGGTTGTTCATCAGATTGACGGCGGTAGGGCGGGCGGCACGCAGGATCGCCAGCGACTCTGCCAGTTGCGTCTGGCTCTGACCCTGTTCTGCCAGCAACGCCAGCAGCAACGAGGCGGAAAGGCCAATCAGCGGCGCACCGCGTACCCGCAACGCGTGAATATGCTCAACCAGCTGCGCGACGCTGTGCGCCGGCAGCCAGTTTTTTTGCTGCGGTAATGCCTGCTGATCGAGTATCCAGAGCTGATTGTCACGAACCTGTAAGCTGGTGGTCTGAAGAGTCTGCATGGTGGGTTAAATCCCTGTTGCGTTAATGTCGGTTATTGTGCCAACATGCTCGGCGGATGTATAGACGTCTGAACGGCTTTTACACCGGGATTATTCCGCCTTCGAATGATGAGGAACAGGCAATGTCGCAATACCGTACCTTCACCGCTGCTGACGCGGTGGACTATGCCCGACAATTTGGCGGGCTGGACGATCCCTCCGTCCTGAGCCGTGCCGAAGAGATTGGCGACGGCAACCTCAACCTGGTGTTTAAAATTTATGATAACCAGGGCAACAGCCGGGTGGTGGTCAAGCAGGCACTGCCGTACGTGCGCTGTGTCGGTGAGTCCTGGCCTCTGACGCTGGATCGGGCGCGGCTTGAAGCGCAGACCCTGGTCGAGCATTACAAATATTGTCCGCAGCACACGGTGCAGATTACCCATTACGACGCGGATCTGGCGGTGATGGTAATGGAAGATCTCTCCAGCCATCATATCTGGCGCAGCGAGCTGGTGAAGGGCGTTCACTATCCTGACGCGCCACGGCAGCTGGGCGAGTATCTGGCGCAGACCCTGTTTCACACCTCCGATTTCGTGCTGCATCCGCATCACAAGAAAGCGGAAGTGGCGCGCTTTATTAATCCGGAAATGTGTGAAATCACCGAAGATCTCTTCTTTAACGATCCCTACACCGATCATCCGCGCAACAGCTATCCGGCAGCGCTGGAGCCGCTGGTTGACAGCCTGCGTCACGATGATGTGCTGCGTATTGCGGTGGCCGGTCTCAAGCACCGCTTCTTCGCCCACGCCGAAGCTCTGCTGCATGGCGATATTCACAGCGGATCGATTTTCGTCGCAGACGGCAGCCTGAAGGCGATTGATGCGGAATTTGGCTATTTCGGACCGATAGGCTTTGACGTCGGCACCGCGCTTGGCAACCTGCTGATCAATTACTGTGGCTTGCCTGGCCTGCTGCCACCGCGTGAAGCGGCTGATGGGCGCGAACAACGCCTCAGCGATGTGCATCGCGTCTGGACAACCTTCTCCAGCCGTTTCCAGGCGCTGGCTGCCGAGAAAACGGCTGACGTGGCGCTGGCCTATCCCGGCTATGTCGGGGCGTTTCTGCGCAAAGTATGGGCGGATACTATCGGCTACTGCGGAACCGAACTGATTCGCCGCACGGTAGGCATGTCACACGTGGCGGATATGAAGCTGATTGCCGATCCGGCGATGCGCACTGACTGCATCCGTAACGCGATTAACCTTGGACGCACGCTGATTCTGGCGGCCGATCACGTTGAAGATGCCGATGCGCTGATTGCCCGCATCCGTCAGGCAGGATAAAAAAGACCGACGTGATGTCGGCCTTGAGATAAAACAAAGATTGTCGGCGATGAGGGTGTGCCCGCGCCGGAAACACCATCAGATTAAACGTTAAAGCCATCCCTGGCTCGCGCTGAGCGTGCCAGGGATGGCTTTTTTGCCTCTTTACGGAGGGCGTCGCTGAATTAACGGGCCGACATCACATCGGCCCGCAACCTTATGCCGCCTCGCTGGCGCGTGGCGAAGCGGATTGTGGTTTCTTCTCCGGCACCGGCACTGCCAGCGCATCCGCTTCAAACTCATCCACATTGATAGAACGCAGGCGGCTGGTTTCAGCGCGGCGCAATATCTCTGCTTCTTTATCGTCAATCCAGCCCTGCTCCAGCGCCCGTTTTGCCAGCTCATCCAGCCGGGTAAAGGAGAGATGCTGCTTGTGCTGTTTGCTCAGTCTGTCGTGAATCACTTCTGCGGCCATCACATCCTGCAACGCCTGTTCCAGCTGACCGGCCGGATTATTTTCCACCGACGCCAGATACTGTCCGCGTCCCAGACGGGTACGGGTGGCAGACGGCAGCTGCAGTATTTTTGCCAGCTGATGATCCAGACGATCGGACGGGGCCGGGCAGTGGTGGCCACCGGCAAAAATCACCAGCCGTAATGCGCCTGCCACCATCCGGTTAGGGAAGTTGCGCAGCAGGTCATCGATCGCCACTTCCGCCTGATGCAGCGCATCCTGAACGCCCCAGTGCACCAGCGGCAGGTCCGCTTCATTGCGGCCTTCGTCGTCATAGCGTTTCAGGGTGGCAGAGGCCAGATAGAGCTGGCTCAGAACATCACCCAGTCGCGCCGAAATGCGTTCACGGCGTTTCAGGCTGCCGCCCAGCACCGCCATTGAGACATCCGACAGCAACGCGAGGTTAGCGCTGATGCGGTTGAGCTGCTGATAATAGCGGCGCGTGGCATCGCGGGTTGGGGTCGCGCTGGTGCGTCCGCCAGTTAAGCCGAGCCACAGGCTGCGTACCTGATTACTGCCGACGTGGCCGATATGGCTGAACAGCGCCCGATCAAAGGCATTAACGTCGTTACTCGCCGCGGCCGCCATTTCCTGCAGAATATAAGGATGGCAACGAATAGCGCCCTGACCGAAGATGATCATGCTGCGGGTTAAGATGTTGGCCCCTTCAACGGTAATGGCGATCGGTGCACCCTGATAGGTGCGTGCCAGGAAGTTGCTGTTGCCGAGCATAATGCCTTTACCCCCGGCAATATCCATCGCGTCGATGATCGCCCGCTGACCACGATGGGTGCAGTGATATTTCACAATCGCCGACAGCACCGCCGGTTTTTCGCCCTGCATAATGCCCGCGGTGATCAGCGTCGCCGCCGCATCCATCACGTAGGCGTTACCGGCGATACGCGCCAGCGGCTCTTCAATCCCTTCCATTTTACCGATCGACAGTCTGAACTGACGGCGGATATGGGCATAGGCCCCAATCGCCAGCGCCGCGCTTTTCAGGCTGCCGGTCGAGTTGGATGGCAGAGTGATGCCGCGACCCACTGACAGACATTCAACCAGCATACGCCAGCCCTGTCCGGCCATTTCCGGTCCGCCGATAATGTAATCGATCGGCACGAAAATATCCTTGCCGCGCGTCGGACCGTTCTGGAACGGCACGTTCAGCGGGAAGTGACGATGACCGATCTCGACACCGGGGGTGTTAGTCGGGATCAGCGCGCAGGTAATGCCCGGACTGGCGTTGTCGCTGAGCAGATGGTCGGGATCGGAGAGTTTAAATGCCAGCCCCAGCACGGTGGCGATCGGTGCCAGCGTAATGTAGCGTTTGTTCCAGGTCAGCCGCATACCCAGCACCTGCTGACCCTGCCATTCACCCATGCAGACCACGCCGGTATCGGGAATCGCACCGGCATCCGAGCCCGCTTCCGGGCTGGTCAGGGCGAAGCAGGGGATCTCTTCACCTCGCGCCAGACGCGGTAAATAGTGGTTTTTCTGTTTTTCAGTACCGTAGTGCTGCAGCAGTTCGCCCGGACCGAGTGAGTTCGGTACGCCAACGGTAATCGCCAGAATGCCCGATACGCCCGCCAGTTTCTGCAACACGCGCGCCTGAGCGTAGGCGGAAAACTCCAGCCCGCCATACTCTTTTTTGATGATCATGGCGAAGAAGCGATGCTGTTTCAGATAAGCCCACAGTTCCGGCGGCAGATCGGCCAATTCATGGGTAATCTGGAAATCATTCGCCATCCGGCACGCTTCTTCAACCGGACCATCCAGGAAGGCCTGCTCATCTGGCGTCAGTCGAGGCTGCGGATAGTTGTGCAGCTTCTGCCAGTCCGGTTTGCCCTGAAACAGATCGCCTTCCCACCAGGTGGTACCGGCATCGATCGCCTCTTTCTCGGTGCGTGACATCGGCGGCATCACCTGCTGAAAACGCTGCAGCATCGGTTTTGAGAACAGGTTGCGGCGCAGCGACGGCAGGTTAAACGGCAGCAGAATAATTGCCAGCGGCAGCAGCAGCCACGGCGTCCAGAGGTGTGCGGCCGCCATCGCTGCGGTCCACAGCAGCAGAATCAGGCTGCTCAGCCGCAATGACAGGCGGTGATAGAACAGGGCGCCAATCAGCACCACCGTGGCAAGTATCGAAACAACCATCATAATGAACCACTCCATAAGAAGTAAGAGGTCTGACCTGTTATGCATAGAGGTTTAGAATAGTTGGCTGTTTTTATCAATTCGTTTACATCGCAATTACAACCTGACTCACAAAATCAATTTTTCGACCCGTTTCGCTTCCGGCTGTGCAGAGATAATGCCAGCGGCAGTCGGGTGGGGATGGCGTGATGCTTTGCGCTGCCCGGCCATTCCGTTAAACTTGCTGCGATTAACCTCTCCTAAAAAAGGACACGCCTATGTACCAGGACATCATCCGCTCTGAGCTTAACGAAGCCGCTGATACGCTAAATAAATTCCTTAGCGATGACGCCAATATCCATGCGATCCAGCGTGCTGCGGTGCTGCTGGCAGACAGCTTTAAGGCGGGCGGCAAGGTGCTCTCCTGCGGCAACGGTGGGTCGCACTGCGACGCGATGCATTTTGCTGAAGAGCTGACCGGCCGCTATCGTGAAAATCGTCCTGGCTATCCGGCGATCGCCATTTCAGACGTCAGCCATCTCTCCTGCGTCAGTAATGACTTCGGCTACGATTATGTATTCTCACGCTACATTGAAGCGGTAGGCCGTCCGGGCGACGTGCTGCTGGGGCTCTCCACCTCCGGTAACTCTGCCAACATTATCAAGGCGATTGAGGCGGCACGGGCGCAGGGGATGAAAGTGATCACCCTGACCGGCAAAGATGGCGGTAAGATGGCGGGCAGTGCCGATATTGAAATCCGGGTGCCGCACTTTGGCTATGCCGATCGCATTCAGGAGATCCACATTAAAGTGATCCATATCCTGATGCTGCTGATTGAAAAAGAGATGGTGAAGTAACTCGTTAGCCTCTCGCCTGGCGAGAGGCGTCTGACTCTAAGGCGGTGGCTATGTGCGAATTGCTCGGGATGAGCGCCAATGTTCCCACGGATATCTGTTTCAGCTTTACCGGCCTGGTGCAGCGTGGTGGCGGAACCGGCCCACATAAAGATGGCTGGGGCATTACCTTTTACGAAGATAAGGGCTGTCGTACCTTTAAAGATCCGCTGCCGAGCTTCAACTCACCGATAGCGCGGCTGGTGCAGGAGTATCCGATCAAATCGCATTCGGTGGTGGCGCACATCCGCCAGGCGAATCGTGGTCAGGTCTCGCTGGAAAATACCCATCCGTTTACCCGCGAATTGTGGGGCCGCAACTGGACTTATGCCCATAACGGACAGTTAAAAGGCTACCGTCAGCTTGAGACCGGCACCTTTCGCCCGGTCGGTGAGACCGACAGCGAGAAAGCGTTCTGCTGGATTCTGCATCAGCTGGCGACGCGTTATCCGCGCACGCCGGGCAACTGGCCCGCGGTGTTTCGCTTTATCGGCGAGCTGGCGGGCAGCCTGCGGCAGAAAGGGGTGTTTAACATGCTGCTGTCGGATGGGCGTTATCTGATGGCTTTCTGCTCCACCAACCTGTTCTGGATCACCCGGCGCGCGCCGTTTGGCCGCGCGCAGCTGCTCGATCAGGATGTCGAAGTTGATTTCCAGCAGCACACCACGCCGCACGACGTGGTGACGGTGATTGCCACGCAGCCGCTGACGGCCAATGAAACCTGGCAGCGGATTGTGCCAGGTGAGTGGGCGTTATTCTGCCTTGGAGAGCGCCAGGAATGAGCGTGAAGCAGCATCGGGATTGGTCACGACCGGGCTGCTGTTCATCACATACTTACCGCTGGTGACATTCACCGTCGGCGGCTGGTGATACTTCGCAAAATAAGCGTAACCCGGCTGCAACTGCTGCCAGAAACTGGCGTAGGTGGAGTAACGGTGACGCTGCATATTGCTGTCGGTCATGCGGAACGGATAGATACTGATGCTGATATCCTGCTGGCCGTTACGCAGCGCCGCATTCACATAAGTAAAAATCTCATCCATATAGGCGTTAGTCATCGCGTAGCAGCCAATCGATTTGCAGTCGCCATGGATCATCAGGTAGTTACCGCTGTAGCCCTGATTGCGATCGTACTGATTCGGAAAGCCGATGTTGATCGCGCGATAAAATCGGCTATCCGGTTTCAGCTGGTTCAGCCTGACGTTATAAAATCCTTCCGGGCTTTTGAAATCGCCTTCACGACGTTTCGGGCCGAGGCCACCAGAAAAATTACAGATGCGGTAGGTATCCAGCAGGCGGTATTCGTTACCAATTTTGCCGTACAGTTCGAGGGTACGCTCTTCCTTGAAAATCTGAATATAGACCGGCGTGCCGAGTAACTGTTTCTTTAATTCTTTACTGACCGGTGCCGCTTGCTGCGCGGGTTCGGGGGTCATTGCCATGCTGAGGGCTGGCAGTAAAATCATCGCAAACAGGAGTGCGATTTTGCCCATGCTGTGTGTACCTTGAGGTGAAGAGAACAATGACGCCATCGTGCGTCTCTGCTTGCATTATCGGAACTATCCGCTACCGCAGCGCAACATTAAACACTGTCTGTTTTTTTAGCAAGACAGCACGCCAGAAATTCGCAATTTCCTGAACAGAATACGGCCAGAAATTTGTAAACTTTAATGCCGGTCGCGACAAATATTGCAGTTACCTTCGCCAACTGTATACTTATCCAGTGCTGGAGGGGGTATGCGTAAAATCATTCATGTCGATATGGACTGCTTCTATGCTGCGGTGGAGATGCGCGATAATCCCCTGTTGCGTGACATCCCGATTGCCATTGGTGGCAGCCGCGAACGTCGCGGCGTCATCAGTACCGCTAACTATCCGGCGCGAAAATATGGCGTGCGCAGCGCCATGCCGACCGGGATGGCGCTGAAGTTATGTCCCCATCTGCGGCTGCTGCCCGGACGCTTTGACGCCTATAAAGAAGCCTCGGCGCAGATCCGCGAGATCTTCTCGCGCTACACACCGCTGATTGAACCGCTGTCGCTGGATGAAGCCTATCTGGATGTGACAGACAGTCCACACTGTCACGGCTCCGCCACCCTGATCGCCCAGGATATTCGCGCCACCATCCTGCGTGAGACCCGGCTCACCGCCTCGGCCGGTATCGCCCCGATTAAATTCCTGGCAAAAATCGCCTCCGACCTGAATAAGCCGGACGGGCAGTTTGTTATCACGCCGGCGGAGATGTCCGGATTTTTACTGACGCTGCCGCTGGCAAAAATCCCTGGCGTCGGCAAGGTCTCGGCAAAAAAGCTGGAAGAGATGGGGCTGGTCACCTGCGGTGATGTCCAGAAGGCAGATTTAGCCCAGCTGCTGAAGCGCTTTGGTAAATTTGGTCGGGTGCTGTGGGAGCGCAGCAACGGCATCGACGAGCGTGACGTGGTGGTTGAGCGGGAACGTAAATCACTCGGCGTGGAGCGTACGCTGGCAGAAGACATTAACGACTGGGACGCCTGCCTGGAGATCATCGATTTTCTCTACGCCGAGCTGGATCGCCGGCTGGGCCAGATCCGACCCGATAAGCAGGTCGCGCGTCAGGGGGTGAAACTCAAGTTCAGCGACTTTCAGCAGACCACCCAGGAGCATATCTGGCCGGTGCTGAATAAAGAGGACATGATCGCGATTGCCAGAAAAACCTGGGATGAGCGCCGGGCCGGACGGGGCGTCAGGCTGGTGGGGCTGCACGTCACCCTGCTCGATCCGCAGCTGGAACGGCAGCTGCTGCTGGGGTTGTAACCGTCAGCCTCACCGACTGGTAAGGCTGACATCCGATTACTTTTTATATTTCGCCGCCAGCGTGGCAAACCACGGCGCGACGAAATCATCATTACCGCCCCAGCCGGGCACGATTTTATTCAGCGAGGCAACGTTCACCGCGCCGGGCTGGCTGTTGAGCTGCTGCTGAGAGATCGACGCCGCCTTAAACTGATACGTGGCTGGCGTCGCTTCACCGGCAATCTTTTTCGCTACCAGACGCATGTTCACCGCGCCGATGGTTTTCGGGTCTACTGCCACGGTCTGGACCCACGGGCTGTTCTTCTCACGCATCAGTTGCAGATCCTGGTTCGAGACATCAATGCTGTAGAGCTTGATCTCGGTACGGCCATTCTCCTGTAGCGCTTTATAGGCGCCCTGGCTGAACGCATCCCACGCGCCCCAGATCGCATCGATTTTGCCTTTCGGGTATTTAGCCAGAATGGCGCCAATCTTGTTGGCGGTATCGCCCTGAACATCGGTGGAGACGGCGCCAATCGACTCCAGCTGATGAATGCCTGGATTCTCCTTCAGCAGTTTCTCGTACACCACCTGACGGCGTTCCATAGGCGGGAAACCGGCGACCCACAGTTTGACGATATTGGCTTTGCCGTTGAAATCTTTAATTAACTGACCCAGCGACAGCTGCGCCAGAGAGGCGTCATCCTGCGCGGTGACGGTGACACCGTCAATCGGGCTATCAACCGGGGTATCAAACACCGACACTTTAATGCCCGCGTCGGCGATGCGTTTGACCAGGCCGCTGGCGTAAGGCGCTTTGCCGTGCGACAGCACGATACCGTCATACTTCTGGCTGATCGCCTGGTTAACGAAATCCTGGAAACGCGCATCGTCGCCGTTGCTCAGAAAGGTGCTGACCTTAAAGCCCAGCTGCCGACCCTGCTGAATGGCACCGGCGACAAACTGGGTGGTGTTATCGTCAGAACCGAGGTTACGGATCACCGCGATGCGGATCGGGCCGTCATGGCTGGCGATGGCAGCCGGTACCGGGGTGACGGTATCCGCGAAAGCGGCGCTGGCGTTCAGCAGGCTCAGTGCCAGCAGCGAGAGCGTTATTTTTTGCATTATTATCAACTCCGGGTAATGCGCCTTAGCGGCGCTGAATATAGGTCATGGCCAGTGCCAGAGCCAGCACCAGTCCTTTAATAATGTCCATGGCGTAGTAGGGGACGGAGAGCATCACCAGCCCGTTCTGCAGCACTCCGAGGATCACCGCACCGACCAGCGTGCCGAGCGCATTCGGTTTGCCCGATCCCGCCAGCGAGAAGCCGATCCACGCTGCCGCCACCGCGTCCATCAGATAGCCGCCGCCGGCGTTAACCTGCGATGAGCCGATACGCGAGGCGAGCAGAATGCCGCCCAGTCCGGCCAGCAGCGAGGCGATCACATAGGCCAGCACGCGATAGCGGGTAGTGCGGATACCGGAGAGCCGCGCCGCTTCGGGATTGCCGCCCAGCGCATACATCCGGCGGCCATGTTTGGTCAGCGACAGCGCGAGCTGCGCCACCACCGTGACCACCAGCATAATAATGACGATGGTCGGCACCTGGCCCAGCAGGCCAAACGCTGCCGGAATGGTGCCTTCCGCCATATCGCCGCCTGGCAGCACCATGTTTTCGGTGATGGAGCCGCCAAAGCTGTAGGTCATCGCCACGCCCTGAATCACAAACAGCGTTGCCAGCGTCGCCAGCATGTCGGGGATGCGCAGGATCACAATCAGAAAGGCGTTAAACAGCCCGACCAGGGTGCAGAGCGCCAGGGTGATCAGGATCGCCTGAGTGGTGTCCATGCCGTACCAGACAAACAGCGATATCACCAGCGCGTTGGCCAGCGAAGCGGTTGAGCCGACCGACAGATCGAAGCCGCCGACGGTGAGTGAAATCGATACGCCAACCGCGATGACCGTGACAATCGCAATCGATCGCAGAATATTGATGATGTTATTGGGTTCGAGAAAACTGTCTGAGGCCAGGCCAAAGGCAGCGATCAGGATCACCACCGTCAGTAACATGCCCCATTTATAGAGGAAATCGAACAGTTGATGACGCCACGACGTGGACGGCAGATTCAGGCTGGTTTCTTTGCTGCTCACGCAGGGGTTCCTCCGGTGGAATAAAGCAAAAGCGTCTCTTCGGTAACGTCGCGCGCGGCCAGTTCGGCTACGATGCGTCCATCCCACAGCACGCAAATCCGGTCGCATAAGCCGACCAGTTCAGAAAATTCACCTGACGCGTAGATAATGCCTTTACCTTCGCGCGCCAGGCTGTCGATCAGGGTGAAGAGTTCGGTTTTGGCTTTGATATCGACGCCTTTGGTCGGCTCATCGAAAATCAGGACATCGGCGTTGTTGCGCAGCCATTTACCAATCGCCACTTTCTGCTGGTTACCGCCAGAGAGGCGACGAAGCGGCTGGGCCGGGCCGGTGGTGCGCACCTGAAGCCGCTGAATCACCTGTTCTGCCCACCGCCACGCCTGGCGATGCCCGAACAGGCTCCAGCGTGAGAAACTGTCGTCCGCACTGACGCTGAGGTTCATCGCTACCGACTCATCAATAAAAATGCCTTCTTTACGCCGTTCTTCCGGCACCAGCGCCATGCGCCGGCTGACTGAATCGTGCGGGGATTTCGGCCGCCACGGCTGGCCGTGCAGCTCGCCTTTAGTGATGCGGCTTTTACTGGCGCCAAACAGCGCTTTACACAGTTCGGTTTTGCCGGCACCGGCCAGTCCGGCGATGCCGAGAATTTCCCCTTTGTGCAGCCGCAGCGAGATATCCTGCAGCAGATGTTCATCATGCAGCCCGTCAACCGCCAGCAGCAGCGGCTGCGGTTGCGGTTCACGCCGGGCGGGATAGATATCGGTGAGCTGATGCCCAAGCATTTTTTCCACGATCTGCTCGCCACTCAGCGCCGCCATCGGACCGCTCTCAATCAGCCGGCCGTCGCGCAGTACCGTCAGGCGATCGCAGATCGCTTTCAGTTCGTGAATACGGTGTGAGATAAAAATCACGCCGATGCCGCTGGCCTGCAGGCGACGCACCACGGTGAACAAGCGTTCGCTCTCATGCTGATCCAGCGGGGCGGTCGGCTCATCCAGAATCAGAAAGCGGCAATGATGCGACAGCGCACGCGCCAGCAGAATCTGTTGCTTTTCAGCCAGAGTGCAGCGCTCAACCAGCCGGTTAACGTCCAGCGTCACCTCCAGCTGTGCCAGCAGAGTGCGCGCCTGGCGACGGATCTCGCCCCAGTGATAGCCGTGACCCGGCTCCGCCAGCCGATCCAGCAGAATGTTTTCCGCCACGCTGAGCTGCGGCACCAGTGCCACGTCTACTTCCTGCTGAACCAGATGGATACCGAGCTGTTTAGCATCACGCGGCGTGCGGATGGAGACCGGCTCACCATCCAGCAGGATCTCGCCGCTGTAGTGGCTGTGCGCACCGGACAGTATCGCCATCAGGGTCGATTTGCCTGCGCCATTCGCGCCGGTCAGCGCGTGAACAGAGTGGCCTTCGCTGACAAAATCGACCGACGTGAGCGCGGCGAACCCGCCAAAAGCGATGGAGATGTTACGCATCTCAAGGCGGTTTAACGCAGCCATGTCACCATTCTCCTGAAGAATCACTGGCCGCATTTTTTCCTGAAGCTTCAGGCGCGGCAACGACCGAAAGCGCATAAGCTAGCACGAAACGGTCTTAGCCATCCAGACATCTGGACATAATGGTGGCTATAACCAGCGAAGCGCGAAAGCGTGGCGGTTTCAGGTGGGGAAGGGCGTTCAGGGTGGTGAATTATGCTATTGCGGCACGGCAGGCATAAAAAAACCAGGCCGGAGCCTGGTTAAACTTTTTGCGGTGAGATTACTTTTCTGGCACCGCATTCAGCAAGGTGGTCAGCAATTTCCAGTAAAGGCCGACGCTTTCAATATGCACCTGCTCATCCGGTGAGTGTGGACCGGTGATGGTCGGACCGATCGACACCATATCCATCTGCGGATAAGGTTTTTTGAACAGACCGCACTCCAGACCGGCATGAATCACCTGAATGTTGGGCGTTTTGTCGAACAGCGCGATATAGGTCTGACGGGTCAGCGCCATGATCGGCGAGTCCGCGTCCGGCTGCCAGCCTGGGTAGCCGCCTTTCGCTTTGGTCTGCGCGCCTGCCAGTTGGCCCAGCGAGGTCAGCATCTGCACCACATAATCGCGTCCGGTGTCGATCAGCGAGCGGATCAGGCAGTTGATTTCGGCTTTATCCGCGTCCATCGTCACTACGCCGATATTCAGCGAAGTTTCGACCACGCCTTTCGCCACATCCGAATTACGGATCACACCGTTTGGCGTGCTGTTCAGCAGATTCAGGAAGCGATCGCGGCTGTCAGTGGTTAATGCTTCACCCTGATGGGCCAGCGGTTCGGTGACCAGCGCGATGTTCGGCTCTTTAATGCCGTGCTCGTTCTGGATGGCGGTCAGGAAATGCGCCGCAGCAGATTTCAGCGCATCGGCCTTGTGGCTCTCGACGGCAACGGTCGCAAAGGCTTCACGCGGAATGGCGTTACGCAGCGTACCGCCGCTGAACGCCAGCAGACGCAGGTCCAGTTCGGCAGCGTGCGCCGCCAGGAAACGCGCCAGCAGTTTGTTGGCGTTGCCGAGGCCCATATGAATATCGGCACCGGAGTGACCGCCGCGCAGCCCTTTCAGCGTCAGCTTCAGGGTCTCGAACGCAGCAGGCACCGCTTCACGGGTCAGTGGCAGGGTAGTGACGAAGTCGATACCACCCGCGCAGCCCATGTAGATCTCACCTTCTTCTTCCGAATCGGTGTTGATCAGGATGTCAGCCTGCAGCCAGTTCGGTTGCAGACCAAAAGCCCCGTCCATGCCGGTTTCTTCGGTCATGGTCAGCAGCACTTCCAGCGGACCGTGAGTCAGGCTGCTGTCAGCCAGCACCGCCAGCGCCGAGGCCATACCGATGCCGTTGTCTGCGCCCAGTGTGGTGCCGCGCGCTTTCACCCATTCGCCATCAATCCACGGCTGAATCGGATCTTTGGTGAAGTCGTGTACGGTATCGTTATTCTTCTGCGGCACCATATCGAGGTGCGCCTGCAGCGCAACGGGCTTGCGGTTTTCCATCCCGGCAGTGGCGGGTTTACGAATCAGGATATTGCCGACCTGATCGCGCTCACACCAGAAGCCTTGCTCTTTGGCCCAGCCGACGATGTAACTCGCCAGCGCTTCTTCATGAAAAGAGGGATGAGGAATAGAGCAAATCTTAGCGAAAATATCCCACAGTGGCTGTGGAGAGAGTTGAGACAATTCAGACACGACAAGTCTCCTGTGTCAGTGCGCCGGACCAGCCGGACATCGCGAGTTTCCAGTGAAAGATCGCCGCCAGAGAATCTGGCGAGATGGCCTGAGAATATCACTGTTTTTCGTCGGGTGTGCACTCAGACGCGCTAAAAAGCCGCAACCGATGCGCGGGTGCTGGTTTTTAGCGCGTCAACTCCTTATAATCTCGCGCAACCTTTTCCCCGTTGCACATTTTTAAGCCACTCCGGTTGGCTGGGATTCCTATTCTATGAGCGAAAAATACGTCGTTACCTGGGACATGCTACAGATTCATGCCCGTAAACTGGCTCAGCGCCTGCTTCCTGTTGAACAGTGGAAAGGCATTATCGCGGTCAGCCGCGGCGGTCTGGTACCGGCTTCGCTGCTGGCGCGTGAACTGGGGATTCGCTATGTCGATACCGTCTGCATCTCCAGCTACGACCACGATCATCAGCGCGAAATGAAAGTACTGAAGCGCGCAGAAGGCGATGGCGAAGGCTTTATCGTGATCGATGACCTCGTCGATACCGGCGGCACCGCACAGGCGATCCGCGAGATGTACCCGAAAGCCCGCTTCTGCACCATTTTTGCCAAGCCGGCCGGACGCCAGCTGGTGGATGATTACATCGTCGACATCCCGCAGAATACCTGGATCGAGCAGCCGTGGGACATGGGCGTGGTTTACATTCCGCCAATCGTTAAAAGCTGATTGATGCGCCTCAAACAACGCCCGGTTTTCCGGGCGTTGTGCTTTCTGCACCTCGCACCCTGAACTGGCGTACAGTAGACTTAGCCATCGCCGTTTCTGCCGCAGGAGAAGTGAGTATGTCGAGCAAAAATCTCAGCGAGGAGTTGTTCAAACCCCGCTTTAAACATCCTGAAACCTCTTCTTTAGTTCGTCGCCAGCATCACGCGACGCCCGAGCTGCACTCCGCCCTGGATGGCGACAGCCAGCGCGGCTGGTATCGTATGCTGAACAAGCTGATGTGGACCTGGCGCGGCCTCACGCCGCAGGAGATCAGCGAAGTGCTGGCGCGCATCGCCATCAGCAACGTAGAGCATACCGACGAGACGTTGCTGGACACGGTGATCGGTTTCCGTGGCGGCAACTGGAACTTTGAATGGTGTCGCCAGGCGGGTATCTGGCAGCAGAAAGCGCTGGAGTGCAGCGACGACAGTGAAGCGGGCGAATACTGGCTGCACGCGGCGCATCTCTATAGCGTGGCCGCCTATCCCTATATTAAAGGCGATGAGCTGGCCGATCAGGCGCAGACGCTGGCGAATCGCGCTTATGAAGAGGCGACGCAGCGGCTGCCGGGTGAGCTGAAGCCGCTGACATTTGCCATCAGCGGCGGCAGCCCGGTCAGCGGTTTCCTGCATATGCCCGCTGGCGTCGAGGCGCCTTATCCCACCGTGCTGTTCTGCGGCGCGCTCGATTCCCTCCAGAGTGACCACTATCGTCTGTTTCATGACTATCTGGCGCCGCGCGGTATCGCGATGCTGACCATTGATGTGCCGTCCGTTGGCAACTCGGTGAAGTGGACCCTGAATCAGGACACCAGCTTTTTGCACCAGCAGGTGCTGCGCCAGCTGGAAACCGTGCCGTGGATCGATCACACCCGCGTGGCGGCCTTTGGCTATCGCTTTGGTGCCAACGTGGCGGTGCGGCTGGCTTACCTCGAATCACAGCGGCTGCGCGCGGTGGCCTGTCTCGGCCCGATTGTGCATGCGCTGCTGACCCAGACGGCGCTGCAGGATGAGATTCCGGATATGTACATGGATATGCTGGCGAGCCGGCTGGGAATGGCTTCCTCGTCTGACCGCTCCCTGCGAACCGAACTTAACCGCTATTCGCTGAAAACTCAGGGACTGCTGGGCCGCCGCACGCCGACGCCGATGCTGTCCGGCTACTGGCAGAACGACCTGTTCAGCCCGGAAGAGGAGAGCAAGCTGATTGCCAACTCCTCGGCAGAGGGCAAAGCGTTGCTGATCCCGGTGAAACCGATGATGGCCAGTTTTGACCGGGCGCTAAATGAAATTTGCGACTGGCTGGAGAAGCGTTTAAAAAGGTAACTGGCAAAATTTACAGTATTTGCTACAACTATTACCTGAATTATTCCGACTGCGGTGCCGCACTTCACTCACCTCAGGCTGTGATGCCGGCGACATGACGTGGAGCAGACGGCGGCAGTCCGGATGATTGAGGATCGATATCGGTCAAAACCTATGGAGAATTAGCATGACGTTACCGAGTGGTCATCCCCGCAGTCGCCTGCTTAAGCGCTTCACTGAGCTGGGGCCGTATATTCGCGATGGGAAATGTGGTGAAACCCGTTTCTTTTTCGACTGCCTGGCTGCCTGCGTCAATGTGAAACCGGCACCGGAACTGCGTGAGTTCTGGGGCTGGTGGATGGAGCTGGAAGCGCAGGCCGATCACTTTACCTACGTCTACCATATCGGTCTGTTCGATAAAGAGGGCGACTGGTCGGTGGCAACCGTAAAAGGCAAAGAGAACACGGCGCGCGTGGAAGAAACCTTACGGAATTTCCATACCCGCCTGAAAGCGATGCTGCAGGAATTTGAGCTTGGGCTGATTCCGGCCAGCGATTTCGATGAGAAACCGGTTAAGCTCAGTGCCTGATCGGCGGGTTTAATAACAGAAAAGGGGCGAGTTAAACACTCGCCCCTTTTTTTATGCAGACACATTCAGATTAAGGGTAACGCACTGCGTACCCGCGTCCGCCACAGCAATCAACAGGGACGGCGCGGGTGCGACAGATATCAGAACTGGTACGTCATACCCACGGCAACCACGTCATCGTTGTTGATTGACAGGGCGTTATCGTCATCCAGCTGGTTGATTTTGTAATCCACAAAAGCGGACATGTTTTTGTTGAAGTAGTAGGTGGCACCCACATCGATATATTTCACCAGATCCGCATCGCCGATGCCGTTCTCGATGTCTTTGCCTTTGGTCTGGACATAGCCGATAGACGGACGCAGGCCGAAATCAAACTGATACTGCGCCACCAGTTCGATGTTCTGGGCTTTGTTGGCGGCACCGGCTACGGCAGCACCGGTGTTGCGGTTGGTGCCGCTGATTGGCGTCATGTTGCGGGTGTCGGTATAGATAGCCGCCAGGTAAACGCTGTTGGCATCATACTTCACGCCTGCGCCCCATGAATCTGCACGGTCACCGCCGCCATAGGCACGCGCCTGCTGCTGGTTGGTGCGGTCAGAGGAGGTAATGGCACTCATCAGACTCACGCCGCTATCGCCCAGGGCATAGCCGAGTGACGCACCGTAACCATCGCCGTTCTGGCGGTTGATGTCGGTACGGCTGTTGGCGCTGCTGGCGTCATTTTTGCCCTGATACTGCAGTGCAAATTTCAGACCATCCACCAGGCCGAAGAAGTTGTTGTTGCGGTACGTCGCCACGCCGGTGGCGCGCTGGGTCATAAAGTTATCAGAACGCGCGGTGCCGTCACCGCCAAACTCCGGGAACACGTCGGTCCAGGATTCAACATCATACAGCACGCCATAGTTACGGCCGTAGTCGACAGATCCATACTGTGAGAATTTCAGACCGGCAAAACCGAGGCGGGTTTTGTTACCGTTGTTGGCATCGCTGCCTTCGGAGTTGTTGACGTTGTACTGATATTCCCACTGACCGTAACCGGTCATCAGGTCGTTGATCTGCGTCTGGCCTTTGAAGCCGATACGCACGTAGGATTTGTCGCCATCTGAGCCGGCATTATCGCTGAAGTAATGTTCAGCTTTCACTTTGCCGTAAAAGTCCAGTTTGTTGCCATCTTTGTTATAGACTTCGGCAGCCTGTGCGGTAGACGCCAGCGCCAGAGCGGAGATGATCATTGCCAGTGTGCTTTTCTTCATTTGCTATCAATCCCAATGTGTACGTCAAAAAGTTGTGAAAGTTTTTGTAAAACACCGACTTTTTACCGGTCGGCGATGAACTTTTTATGACACTTTTCGTGATTTCTTGTTAACCGTGAACTTTTGGTCTACGCCCTTGTCCGCGTAAAATCGTGCTTTTCCCCCGCTGGCTGTTGGCTTCCTTATCGACTCCTGTTAAAACGTCCTTTCGTAAAAATTTTTCACTACGGCAGGAAATATGAGTGGCAGTCAGACCTTAGTGGTCAAATTGGGTACCAGCGTTCTCACCGGCGGGTCACGCCGGCTGAATCGGGCGCACATGGTGGAGCTGGTTCGTCAGTGTGCTCAGCAGCATGCTGCAGGCCACCGCATTGTGATCGTCACCTCCGGCGCGATGGCGGCCGGACGCGAACATCTGGGTTACCCCGAACTGCCGCCGACCATCGCCTCAAAGCAGCTGCTGGCTGCGGTGGGGCAGAGCCGTCTGATCCAGCTGTGGGAGCAGTTATTCTCCATCTATGGCATTCACATCGGTCAGATGTTACTGACCCGCGCCGACATGGAAGATCGCGAGCGTTTTCTGAATGCCCGCGACACGCTGCGCGCACTGCTCGATAACCACATTGTGCCGGTGATCAATGAGAACGATGCGGTGGCAACCGCCGAGATTAAGGTGGGCGACAATGACAACCTGTCGGCGCTGGCGGCGATGCTCGGCGGCGCGGACAAACTGCTGCTGCTGACCGATCAGCAGGGCCTGTTTACCGCCGATCCGCGCAGTAATCCCGACGCTGAGCTGATCAGCGACGTGCATGTGATTGACGATGCGTTACGCTCATTAGCAGGCGGCAGCGTTTCGGGACTGGGCACCGGTGGAATGTCGACCAAGCTGCAGGCGGCGGATGTCGCCTGTCGTGCCGGTATCGATGTGATCATCGCTTCAGGCAGCCGCAGCGGCGTGATCGGTGATGTGATTGACGGCAAGCCGGTAGGGACGCTGTTTCACGCTCAGCAGTCGCCGCTGGAAAACCGCAAACGCTGGATTTTTGGTGCACCGCCTGCCGGTGAACTGACGGTGGATGACGGCGCGCTGGCGGCGATTATCGAACGGGGCAGTTCGCTGCTGCCGAAAGGCATCCGCGCTATCCAGGGTAATTTTTCCCGCGGTGAAGTGATCCGCATTCGCAGCCTGCAGGGACGGGATATCGCCCACGGCGTATCGCGCTATAACAGCGACGCCATGCGGATGATTGCCGGACACCACAGCCAGCAGATCAGTGAAATCCTCGGCTATGAATATGGCCCGGTGGCGGTTCACCGCGACGACATGATCGTCAGTTAAGGAGCAAACAATGCTTGAAGAGATGGGAAAAGCGGCCCGCGCATCAGCCTATCGCGTGGCCGATCTGTCGACCGCAGAGAAAAACCAGGTCCTGATGACCATTGCCGATCGTCTGGAAAACGAAAGTGCCGATATCCTGGCCGCTAATGAACTGGATTTAGCCGATGCGCGCCAGAACGGCATGAGCGCAGCCCTGTTAGATCGGCTGACGCTGAATCCGCAGCGGCTGAGCGGCATCGCCAGCGACGTCCGTCAGGTCTGTCAGCTGGCCGATCCGGTCGGGCAGCTGATTGATGGCGGTCTGCTTGACAGCGGGCTGCGTATCGAGCGCCGCCGTGTGCCGCTCGGCGTGGTGGCGGTGATTTATGAAGCGCGCCCCAATGTGACGGTGGATGTCGCCAGCCTGTGCCTGAAAACCGGCAACGCGGCGATTTTGCGCGGCGGGAAAGAGACGTGGCGCACCAACGCCGCCACGGTGCGCGTTATCCAGAACGCCCTGCAGCAGCACGGCTTGCCGGCGGCGATTATCCAGGCGATTGAAAATCCCGATCGTGAACTGGTGAATCAGCTGCTCAGGCTGGATCGTTACGTTGATATGCTGATCCCGCGCGGCGGCGCGGCGCTGCACAAGCTGTGTCGTGAAAACTCCACCATTCCGGTGATCACCGGCGGCATCGGCGTCTGCCACATCTACATTGATGAAACCATGGAGATCGAACCGGCGCTTGAGGTGATTGTAAACGCCAAGAAACAGCGTCCCAGCGCCTGTAATTCGCTGGAGACCTTGCTGGTGGATCAGGCGATTGCCGACCGTTTTCTGCCCGCCTTCAGCGCTCGCATGGCGCAGGAAAATATTGTGCTGCACGCTGACAGCAACGTGCTGGCGCAGCTGCAACCGGGGCCGGCGCAGGTTAAACCGGTTAATCCGTCTCAGTATGATGATGAATGGCTGTCGCTGGATCTCAATGTGAAGCGGGTGGCGAATATGGATGAGGCGATCGATCACATCCGCACGCACGGCACTCAGCATTCCGATGCCATTCTGACCCGCAGCACCCGTAATGCTACCCGCTTTGTTCGTCAGGTGGATTCTTCAGCGGTCTACGTTAACGCCAGCACCCGCTTTACTGATGGCGGACAGTTTGGGCTGGGAGCGGAAGTTGCCGTCAGTACCCAGAAGCTGCACGCGCGTGGCCCGATGGGATTAGAGGCGCTGACCACCTACAAATGGATTGCCTGGGGCGACGACACCCTGCGGGCATAATCCCCCTCTTTTCTTTAACAAAACGGGAGTCTTTTTACAGACTCCCGTTTTTTTTATCGGTCAATTCCGGGCCATTCAAAGTTAGAGTTTCTCGCCTGTAAGATAATTTTCTGCCGCTGTCGGGTCGCTTCAGCGGAAAAAGCTGACTGAATTTCACGCAATTCCTTACGGAAGATTCCTGAAAGCCGGTGCTATACGCGGCCTGAGGCAATATTTTTTGTTCAGGCGCAAACGGCAGAGGATAATGATAATTAGAAATGCTTGATAAAGCGGTTAGGTAGTAAACGGACGGTAATATAAAATGAACTGGTAGCAATAATGAAAATAACATCCAGTACCTCCTCTATGGCTGATTATTAACTAATGGTTAAAAAAGAAAGTACAAGACAAGCTTTCACCGCCAGGCTGATTGCGGCCTGTGAGAGTGCCGGCATTGTCGGACATGGACGAAACAAACAGGTTGCTAAGGCCCTGCAACAGCAAGGCTGTAAGATTTCAACGCCGGGGGTGTGGAAGTGGTTTAACGCCCAGTCAGTGCCCGATGGAGGTAACCTGCTGGCCCTCAGCCAGCTGCTGGGCGTCCGGGTCGAGTGGTTGCAGTACGGTATGGATCATCCGGCTGAACCGGTGACGTTCAGCGCGCTGACCAGCCATAAAAACGTGTTTCGCGTTGATAGCCTCGATATCGGCCAGAAAAGCGCGGCAGGCGTGCCTGCGCGCGATGAGTTTGTCGAAACCATCCACGCGATCGAATATGGTCAGGATGAGGCGCGGGTGCTGTTCAATGGCCGCCCGGCAGAAAATATCCGCTTAATTGCCATCAACAGCGATTCGATGGCGGACACCTTCGCGCCCCGCGATCAGCTGTTTGTCGACATCAGCGTGCGGATGTTTGACGGTGACGGCATCTACATTTTCACGCTGGACGAGCAGCTCTACCTGAAACGCCTGCAGCTTCAGCATAAGAAAATAGCTGTTATATCAGACAATAAGCGCTACGAAACCTGGTATCTCAACCACGATGACGTGGCCAGCCTCAAGGTACTCGCCAAAGTCATCATGAGCCAGGCGCGAGACTATCAGATCCTCGGCTAAGCCCGTTGTCAGCGGTCCGGATCCGATTGCCTGCAAAAAAATAATCGACATAAATTCAAAAATTTAACCAGCGGTAAATAAAAAATTAACCAACAGTGTTTGATAAAGCATAAGAACCTGTTAATAATTTGAACATGGATGAACGAAGCAGTTCTTTCAGGGATGAGCCGCTCTTAAACAATTGAGGCGCTGCACAAGCGCGAATCAAACCACCCAAAAGTCAGTGAACTTTGGGATGGGGTGGATGCGCAAAATGCAGCGTCGTCAGATGCCGTTTATTCCCCTTCGCCTACTTTCCACCTGGCTGCTCACGCAGCCGGGCGGTGAGTGTGTGAGCGTGAATCGCGACATTCGGGCCCGTTCGGTTCGCCGAAAGCTCGCGCCTGCCACCCCATCGCCAAAGACTCATTCACAGGAGGAGTTATGGCGATAATTCACTATGGCAAAAGCGTTTTTATGGGCAACGCACGTACTCGTCGCCATCGGCGGCGCCAACCTCTCAGCAGCCTGAAACAGAGCATTGACCAGGCCCTGAACTTCCCACCGGAAACACCCACCCTGCGGCGAGCGGAACAAATCTGCCAGCGTCAGGTCACTCCGCGCGTGGATCGCGCTATCACCGCGCCACGCGCTAAAAATCAGGAAACGCCCAGTTTCGACAACTGCTGTCTGCCGCATGTGCATCTCTACGCAGTGCGCTGAATAGCGTCAGAAATCCCCCGTTTTACCCTCCGTTCTCCGTCCGTCACCTCCATTTTTAACTGGCCGCAATCCGGTTAATTACTGTTCAGTTTTGCTGCAGGGTTATCCCTCTCTGCGGCGGGCGTGGTGGTGGGTATTGATCAGCGGGCGTTATGTATTTTTTCACAGGGCTGAGTCGCTCTGACCCGTCATTGAGGAATCGTTATGAGCCAGATCATTGCAATGCTGAACTTTGAAGAGGGGTATGCCGACGTGCCTTATCTCGACACGCTGGGCTTCCCGACCGTCGCGGGCGGCATCCGCATCGGCCCGAAAGGGGCTTCGCTGAGTAACTATGCGTTTCGGGTGCCGCGACGCGTCGGAGATGTCTGGAAGCAGTGCATCGTGGAAGGCAAGGTGCAGGAGATGCAGAGCCGCGAGCTGCTGCGCAATGCGCTGGCGAAATGTAATGACGCCCGCACCGATGTGCTGCTGAGCATGGCTTATCAGCTGGGCGTCGATGGCGTCTTGCAGTTCAGAAACATGCTCAGCGCCATCACCAGTGAAAATTTCAACGAGGCGGCTGACGCCATGATGAACAGCCTGTGGGCGCGTCAGACGCCGGGCCGGGCCAGACGTCATGCCGAAGTCATGCGCAGCGGCACCTATGCCGTTTATCGGGGGCTGCTATGAGATGGCTCATGTTTCTCATCGCCGTGCTGACGGCGATCATTATTCTCCTGCTGCTTCAGCGCTTTACCACGCTGCAGTTTGTCTCCCATGCCCGTCTGTTATTCAAAACCTGGTCAGTCTGGCTTGCGTCGCTGGGATCAATGCTCAGCGCCTGGGCGCAATCCTTTCCCTCAGCGGCGGTGGATGCCTGGAACGTGCTGCCGGAAGACGTCAAATCGATACTGCCGCACAACTACCTCGGACTGGTCGGCGCCTTCATGGTGGCGATGGGGGTCATTGCCCAGTTTGTTCGTCAGAAAAACCTGCTGAATGAGAAGCAGCAGGCGGAGGTAACCAAATCATGACCCTGTTAACCACTTTACTCGGCGGCGGCTGGCACTGGATCGCGGCGCTGGCTGCGGTGATTGCGGCACTGGGCGCCAGTTATTTTGGCGGAAAGAAAATCGGCAAAGTGCAGCAAAAAGCCCGTTCTGACGTCGATAACGCGCAACAACAGGCGTCCCGCGTCGAAGCGGTCGCGCAGCAACAACAACGTAACCGTGAGGAGGCCAACCGTGTGGCGACTGACAATCACAACCTTGATGACGCTGCTGCTCGCGACAAGCTGCAGCAGTCGAAATACCACAAACCCTGAGCCGGTAGCGATAACCGATTCAGCCTGCGTGCTGTTTTCCCCTCTTTATACCTACGGCGATGACGCACAAAAGATGGACGTTCGCACCGTGCGCGCTATCAACACCCACAACGACATGTGGGACACCCTCTGCGGCCATCCGGCCACTGCTAAGTAACCTGCTGATAATCAGTGTTTTATCTAAGTAATCCTGAGGAGGATTCTATGATCGAAGTTAACTCTTTTGCTGAACTGCGCACCACAGTCCCGTCAAAATCAGGTGAAGTTGCGATTCTGAAACGCTATTACGATAAAGATTCCAGTTTTCGTGGCGGCGCGGATTTTGTCGGCTTTCTCAGCACCACCGTCCTGAAGGATGATGGCGGTACGGTGGCGATTGGCAACGGTTTTTACTGGAAACGCACCATTAACGATCCCACTGAAGTGAATATTCTGCACTTTGGCGCGAAAGGGGATGGCGTCACCGATGATACCGACGCGTTTAAGCGGATGCTGGCGTGGACCCAGACCTACAACACCTACGTCAAAGCATTGCCGGTACGTTTTCCCGGTGGCCGCTTCCTGATTTCACCCATCGATCTCAGCGACACGGAAATCCCGTTCTTTGGCCTGTTAGGCGACGATCTGGAGCTGGGCTCACTGCCGCGCACCACCATTGTTTCCGATAAAAGCGCCAATACCGTGTTTAAAGTAAAGGCCCGCCGTACCGCGATCAAAGGGATCGTCTGGAACGGGCAGGCCAGCGCCGATACCACTGCCAAAGTCACCATTTTACCCGAGCAGTGCAGCAACAATCAGCCATTCTTCGAAAATACCTGTATCGAAGGGCAAACCGTCAATATCAGCTGCTTCCGGGCGCAAAGCACCGGCGGCACGGTATTTAAACTGCAGGATACGCTCGACAGCAAGTTCGACCAGATCTACACCACCAGCACCTTCTCACGGGTGTTTGATGTTGGCTGGTCTAACTCGCCGAATGGCGTCTGGGATCACTCCACCGCTATTGAGTTAAGCAATGCCAACTTCCAGTCGGGTTATGGCGACGCCACGCTCTATATGCCGCGTATGACTCAGGGCATCCTGCGTAACGTCTGGATTGAGCATACCCGTAATCCCGGCGATCTGTCGGATGGCGGCTGGACCATCGATACGCTGAACATTGAAGATTGCGGTACGCCGCTCAATCTCAACAATGCCCGCGTCATCATGCGTCAGATCAACCTGCAGGCCGGGGCGAAAATCAGTAATGACCTGGCCGCCGGTAAATGGCTGTCGACCTTTGAATATGGTTATCGTCGTGATGAAAACCACGGCAGCTATTTAACCGGTTCGCTACGTGTCGGCTATTTCAGCGGATATAAGGTGGTGAACAATACCGATACTGATAACTGGTATCGGCTGGGGCAGCTCTATTTCCCGGCACCTAATCAGGCGTGGGTTATGGAACTGATCGGGAAAGCGGATACCACGACGCCCTCCGGCACGGCGGGATCGCCGGTAAACCTGCCGGGAACCGGCAGAACGCTGATTAATCTGCAGCGACTGGAGACGGTGTGGGCGGATGCCTATCACATGGGCCAGCCGTCGGTGATGGATATCCGTTACAACCGGGTCGGCACCACCTATGCGGTGGTCTGGGTTAAGCTGCGGGCCAACAGTGGCGAAACCATGTTCAACCTCAAAACCACCGGGCCGACCCGCTTCGATACCGGTTCCTGTTCGCTGTTCCAGTCCGATATGTCGGTGGTCACCGATATCACTAAAGTCGGGACGCTGAAACCGGCGGCACGCTTTGGTATGCATAACGGACTGGCGGGTATTGGTGCCAATGAAAAAGGGGTGGTGACGCTCGCCACGGCGGCGGGAACCCCGGCGAACAAAACGGCACCAACCGGGTTTGTGCTGATCAATATCAACGGCGTTGACCGTAAGGTTCCTTACTACGATTGATGATCGGCACTTTTTGGGCGAGGCGGCGGCCTCGCCCTTTTTTGTCTGAAACTCGCCCACCGCGGTCTCATTCTGGCATGAGGTGGTGCGAAAATCCGCAGTTGAATGGCCGCTCTCTTGACGCATTTCCGCTTTTTTTCTAAGGTATTTCCTCGCTAATCCCACCCGTTTGCCGGTATAGCTCAGTTGGTAGAGCAGCGCATTCGTAATGCGAAGGTCGGAGGTTCGACTCCTCTTACCGGCACCAGTTATATCAGTCAGTTACCTTCCAGCCGTATCTTCCCTTTTATCCCCTACAACCGATCGTCAACAGCCGTTCTCCTGCTTCTATTAAGGAGGCCATAAAAATTGCAGCCAGATGTAATATTCAGCCTGACCGCCCGTGCTGGCTCTCAGCCCGTGGCGCTGATGGAGTGATGCAGTGATGTACCGGACGACCATCGGCCGACGTCTGAAGCATCCTGAACGAGGAAACGGAGATGAAAAAAATTCTGCTGGCTGCTGCCCTGACGATGGGGTCATTTCTTGCGAATGCAGCTGACAAGCCTTACCTGTTTGATTTTATTCAGGCTAAAGAGAGTGGGGCGGCTTATAACAGGCTGGTTGAGCGCTACAGGTTGCCCGCATGGGTCAGAAATGGCGGGACCAGCTTTCCGGCCGATGAGGTCGTGATGAAAGGCGTGAAGTATCAGGTTCTTTCCGGTTGTAAGCCTCATCACTGCCCGGTGCAATCTATCGCCATCCTTTATTCACCTGATAACGGGGCGATTCATGGTCTCTTCTCTGAGTACGATACGAAAAGCGACTAACGGGGCGATTCATGGTCTCTTCTCTGAGTACGATACGAAAAGCGACCGCCAGACGCTCAGCTGGATGAACTTTAATCCGACCGATTCTGCAGAGATGCGCAGCATTCTGTTTAACCGATTGAATGGTGGCGCTTCACACTGAGGCGCCTGCGGGCCCGTTGCGACCAAGCTGGCGGCGATTCAATTAAGGGTTACTGACGATTAATTTGAATTGCTGCTTGCGTCACCCGGCGAAGTGTGGCCTAATGAATCGTCGGTTTGATTAACAGACACTATCAAAGTAAGTATCCAAAGCAGTTCTCATCTCTAAGTTTGTCGCGAGACATCCCTTCTTTTTGAGTCTTCTCTTACGTTCTGATTAAAATCTGTTCTCAGGCCATTATGCCGGAAGGCTCGATATATTAAGGATTTAAGCATGTCTAACAAAATTCGCGGTACCGTTAAGTGGTTTAACGCAGAGAAAGGCTTCGGTTTCATCTCTCCTCAGGACGGCAGCAAAGATGTATTCGTACATTTCTCTGCAATCCAGGGCACTGATTTCCGTTCATTAGATGAAGGTCAACAAGTTGAGTTTACAGTAGAAAATGGCGCCAAAGGCCCAGCTGCTGCGAACGTTGTTGGTCTCTAAGGACTGAAAATTACATTTAAATGTCCTCACTGTAATGGCTCACAGTTTCGTACATCACACTTTGATGTTACAAGAGCCAATCCGCATGGAGCGAAATGCATTTTCTGCAAATCTGTCGTTGTTCAGGTGAACGCGGCGAGGATTGCACTTCAGAACCAGCCTCGCGCTTTCTGATTTAAGGCTAACTGAGCTTTATAGCGTTGTTGCATTGACTGTAATGAAAGGCTGCCACTGGCAGCCTTTTTTGTTTCTGTCATTCTGCTTCTGCTTCTGCTTCTGCTTCTGCTTCTGCTTCTGCTTCTTCTTCCTCTGATGTTCCCGCTATTCCGTTTCTTACTCATGGCTCCGCGGGTTGCTGGCGAAAGCCCTGACGTCATCGCTTCTCAATGCCACCGATATTAACGCCAGTTCAGGCACTCATCCGGCCACAACGCGGCGGGATAACATCGTCACGGCCCGCCGAAGCAGGCCGCTGGATAGTGATCAGAAACCGACTATCACGCTGTGTGCGCAGCATTCAGCGAGAGCTGTCCAACTTTAAACACGCTCATCGCCTGCGCCATCCGCTCAGCCTGATCCTGCAACGCCTGTGAGGCCGCGGACGCTTCCTGCACCAGCGCGGCATTTTGCTGCGTCACCGCTTCCATCTGGGTAATCGCCATGTTGATCTCACTGATGCCGCTGCTCTGCTCGCTGCTGGCGATGGTGATTTCACTCATGATGTTTGCCACGCTCTGTACGCTGTTGACCACTTCGCCGATAGTTGAGCCAGCGTGAGTCACCAGTTTGCTGCCTTCATCCACCTTCGCTACTGAATCTTCAATCAGCACTTTGATCTCTTTGGCGGCAGAGGCCGAACGCTGCGCCAGATTGCGCACTTCAGAGGCAACTACCGCAAAACCCCGTCCCTGTTCACCGGCACGCGCTGCTTCGACGGCGGCGTTGAGTGACAGAATGTTGGTCTGGAAGGCGATGGAATCGATCACGCTGATAATATCGACAATTTTCTTCGACGACAGGGCAATGGCCTCCATCTTCTCGATCACCTGCTCCATCACCACGCCACCTTCGCGCGCGACGCTGGAGGTACTCGCCACCAGCTGGTTAGCTTCACGGGCGTTATCGGCGTTGTGCTTCACGGTTGAGGTCATCTGCTCCATCGCAGATGCGGTCTCTTCCAGCGAACTGGCCTGCTGCTCGGTACGGGTCGAGAGATCAAGATTGCCGCTGGAAATCTGGTTCGACGCCACCGCAATGGTATCGGAACCGGTACGCACTTCCGTCACGATGGAGAGCAGGTTATCATTCATCTGTTGCAGCGCCTGCATCAGCACGCCGGTTTCGTCGCGTGACGTCACCTGAATTTTTGAGCTCAGATCGCCAGCAGCAACGCGTTCGGCCACATCCACCGCGGCCACCAGCGGGCGCACGATCGAACGCGTCAGGAAAATACCCAGCATGATGGAGGCCAGAATCGCCAGCGCAGAGAAAATCAGCGTGATGGTGATAGCCGACTCACCATTCGCCACAATGCTCTGACCTTCACCGCGCAGCTGAGCATCCTGAGAATTGGCAAAAGCGACAGCATCATCAAGGAATTTGTTCTGGGTCGCGGTCATCGATTTCAGTACATAAGCGCTGGCCGCATCGAAATTGCCGCTTTTCACCAGCGTAATCAACTCCGCTTTAACCTTTTCAAACGCTTCAGCAGAAGCCAGCAAACCGGCAATTTTTTTCTTACCGACCGCGGTAACCTGAATATCAGCGATCTTTTTCATTGCGACGTTAGTCCGCTGAGTGGCTTCATCCAGCTGACCATAACGTTTCACGTTCATTTCCGGACGGTTGGTGTCGATCACGATGCCGCGCAGGTATTTGATCTGATCGTTGACACCATCGCGCACATCAAATGCCAGTCGCACTTTTACGTACCGATCGTCAACGATCGAGGCAATGGCGGTGTTAATGCTGTTAATTTTGGTTATGGATGTCACACCAATAACTATCAGTAACGTCACAACAATACCGAAGGCTGCGCCGAGCCGCATACCCACCTTCATATTCCTGATACTGACCATGTTCTTTTCCCCGTTTTATTATTTATCACTCTGTTATCAGCAATCAGATTCCTTGCTGCTGTGCGCGATTCCACTGCTGTGCCCGGCGTCGTGGCGCCGAAAAAAAGGTGATCCCGCGCACACTGTTATCGGAGCGTTAAGCTTTACCTTTAATTTTTTTGAAGTAACAGGCAGGGAAAAGCGCACCATTAATCGCCTGGATTAATCGTGTTTAACAAAACCGTCCCGATAAAAGAGGAAAGCCGGATGGGATCGGCTGGGCTGACAGCCATGACACTGGCAGCCTGAACCGTCAGGGAGATGAAAGATTAGAAAACTAAAAAATAGAGGCCGACCCAGAACAGAATGCTAAGGGTCACTGCGCTGATCCAGGCAAGCTGACGTAAACGGCCACGCAGCACGTTTTGACGGGAGGTAACAGGTAAGGTTTCGCTGTGCATGGGTAAATTCCTGGCTAAAGAGTAAAGACGCAGTACGAAACAGACCAGAGCGGCAGACCGATGCTGAAACGCCTCAATCTGCCTTTTGCTTAGCGGGCTGCTTCGAGAACGTTAAAAATCACATCAGAGAGTTCGTTTAATTCGAATTTAGCGACATATCCGTCGGCACCCACTTTGCGTACGTGGTCTTCATTGGCGCTGCCTGACAGTGAAGAGTGGATCACCACCGGCAGACGCTTCAGTACTTCGTCACGCTTAATGTTGCGGGTCAGGGTGAAGCCATCCATCTCTGGCATTTCCAGGTCGGTCAGCACAAAGGCAATTTTGTCGTGAATCGACTCGCCCGCTGCCTGCGCTTCCTGACTCATCAGCTTGAGCTTTTCCCATGCTTCCAGGCCGGTATTGAACATCAGCGACGGGATGCCCATGCTCTTCAGGCCCTGTTCCAGCAGCTGACGCGCCACTTTGGAATCTTCCGCCACAATGGCGACGGCGCCAGGGCGATAGTTAAATTCACGCGCTTTGGTTGCTTCCGGTTCCACACCGCGAACAGAAGGAATGATGTCATACAGAATCTGTTCAACATCCAGCACCATCGCCAGATCGTTACTCTGTTTGTCACTGTCGAGACAGGCAATGCTGGTGATGTTGCGACCACCGATACCGGCTTCTGCGGTATGTACCTGGCTCCAGTCGAGGCGCACGATGTTTTCCACCGACTCCACCGCGAAGGCCTGCGTGTTACGCGCATACTCGGTGACCAGCAGCAGATTCAGGCCGGTCTCCGGCACGCAGCCGGCAACCGCCGGCAGATCGATAACCGGAATGAACTGACCGCGAATGCTGGCCATACCCAGCAGCGGTGAACGCATCCCGGCGGCTTTGGTGATGGCGGGCATCGGCACAATTTCACGCAGCTTGAAGACGTTAATGCCAAACAGTTCTGACTTGCCTTTCAACTGGTCGGAGCCTAAGCGAAACAGCAGCAGTTCAAATTTGTTCGATAACGCGAGGTTTGCTCTCTCATCAATCTCTTTTTGAAAATTATCCATCGTTGCCTCTGCATTAACGCAGCTGGTGAAATAGGGTGTGAACAGGTTATCGGCAGCAAAAGGAAAAAGGTGAGAACAGAAGGGTGAAATAAAACGGACGCCAATTATTGTGCCAGGCTTATCGGTGAAGGTTCGACATGGACACCTTTCCAATACAGGAGTGTGAAATGAAAAAAGTAATTTTAGCGTCGCTGTTGGTGGTAATGAGTGCTGGCGTGTATGCCGAAGAGGGGGGATACAAAGCGGGTGAAGCACCGCCGCCGCAGCATAAAGAGGATGCAGGCTATAAGGGATCGGAAGATACCGGGCAGACTCATATCAACCAGATTCGCGATTTCCGTCAGGGCGGATACGTGACGCTGGAAGGTTATATCGTAAAGAAACAGCAGGGTGATACCTATCAGTTCCGCGATAATACCGGCACATTACCGATCATTGCGCCGAAGAAAACCTTTGATGGTAAAACCTACAGCGCTGAGGACAAAGTACGCGTCAGCGGCAAGGTGCAGGGTAAAGGGGACAAAACCACGCTGCACGTCACGCAGATTGACGAGCCATAATAAACCGGGCGAGGCGTCAGCCTCGCCCTGAATATTAATCCTTCAGCAGAATCGCCCGGCAGGTTTTGCCTTTGATTTTCCCCTGCTTCAGCTTCACCAGTGCGCCTTTCGCCTGCGCGGCATCAATCGCGACGTAGGCGTGAGTCGGCGTCAGCACAATCTTACCGATCTGCTCAGCGCGATAGCCCGCTTCACCGGTCAGTGCGCCAAGGATATCCCCCGGACGGATCTTGGCTTTGCGGCCACCATCAATGCACAGGGTCATCATCGCGGCAGGCAAGGGTTTGCTGTTGCCCTTTTTCACAGTGTTGGCGGCGATCCACGGCAGTTTCTGCTGCAGGAAATCTTCCAGCGCATGGGCGCGTGCCATCTCATCGGCCGCAACCAGGCTGACCGCGACGCCGTGCTCGCCGGCGCGGGCGGTACGGCCAATGCGGTGCAGATGCACTTCCGGGTCCCAGGCCAGCTGATAGTTCACCACCATCGCCAGCGATTTGATGTCGAGACCACGGGCGGCCACGTCGGTGGCGACCAGTACCCGGCCGCTGCCGTTGGCGAAGCGGATCAGCACCCGCTCACGATCGCGCTGCTCAAGATCGCCATGCAGCGGCAGGGCGCTGATATCACGCGCGTTCAGCGCTGCAGCAATCTCATCGCATTCGCGACGGGTGTTACAGAAGACGACGCATGAGGCGGGCTGGCGCTCGCTCAGCAGGGCGATCAGCAGCGCTAATTTTTCACCGTGACTGGCCTCAATGAACTGCTGTTCAATCGACGGCAGTTCGCTGACTTCTTCCGTCACCACGCTCAGCGCATCGCGCTGGAAGCGGCTGCTGATGGCGGCAATGCCCTCGGGCCAGGTGGCGGAAAACAGCAGCGTCTGGCGTGACGCTGGCGTCGCCTCAATAATGGTTTCCATGTCGTCGCGGAAACCCATCTCCAGCATCCGGTCAGCTTCATCCAGCACCAGCGTACGCAGCTGTTCCAGCTTCAGGTTTTCACGCTTGATGTGGTCCAGAATACGACCCGGCGTACCGACCACAATATGCGGCGGATGCACCAGCGAATCACGCTGGGCGCTCATCGGCTGGCCGCCACACAGGGTCAGAACTTTAATGTTACGGGTGAAGCGTGCCAGCTGACGCAGCACGTTGCCGACCTGATCCGCCAGTTCACGGGTCGGGCAGAGAATCAGCGCCTGGGTCTGAAACCGGGCGCTGTCGATATGGTGCAGTAAGCCAATACCAAAGGCGGCGGTTTTTCCGCTGCCGGTTTTTGCCTGCGCGCGCACGTCACGACCCTGCAAAATGGCGGGCAGCGTGGCGGCCTGAACCGGCGTCATGCTGGTATAGCCCATCTCGCGCAGGTTATCGAGCTGGCTGTCGGGAAGGGTATTGAGGGTAGAAAAAGCGGTCACGGGCGCGGCCTCTGAGGCTAATAGTGAAGGGCAGTATTGCGCGCGCAAGTCTGGCAGAAAGCCGGGCTGACGGCAACGGGAACCTTGAGGTTAGCAGTATGAAACAATTTATGGCGGAACGACTAAAAATTAGCCGAAGTGGGGCTGAAATTGGTGGTTTTTTTTAATCCTTTATCGCTGGTGAAAGAACGACCTGCCGTTACGGTTATCCATCAAGGCCAGTTATTAGTTTATAACTCACCGTTTTTAAAACTTTATTTCATTGTTAATCAGATAACTCCTTAATAGTGACTCCAGTAAAAGAATTAATCATTAAAAAATATCACCCTTAATGCCGATAAAAATCTGGCGCTAATTGCTTTATATTTAGCGCGCCATATTCCTGGTACAACGACCGGTAGAGGGTATTTTCATTGAGTAATAGCATCCAGGGACCACATGAGAATGTGCTTAAAATAGTAGGCCGCGCCGTACTGACACTGCACGTTCATGGAGAGAGCTTATCAGCCGATAAGATCGCTTCAATGATCGGCTGTTATGCGGAAGATGAGCCCTGTGATCAGGAAGATCGTCGCTTATATGCGCTGGCAATGGAATTAATGTCGAATGATAAATGGGCTAAAACCGCCTGACGGTTTGGTCCATTCAGGTAAATGCAGAGCCTCCGATTCGGAGGCTCTGTTGTTTCAGGCAGAGGCCAGCGCAAAGACCGGCTTGCCGCGCGAAAAGGTCGCCACCACCGGTGAAATGCGGGCCACCGCTTCAGCAGAACAGCTTGCTGCAACCAGCATCATGCTGGCTTCATCACCCGATTTCGGCCACTGACGCTCGCCGGTCGCTGACAATGGCAGTTGATTAGCGGTGGCAATGGACAGCGCCCGTGACAGCGAAAACTCATCCGATCCCCGATAAAGCTGCGCGTACAGATTCGCTTTCTCCAGCATGCTGCCGGTGCCAAACGGCGACCAGTGATCGATCACGCTGTCGGTCCCGGTCATGACGTGAATGCCAGCCGCCTGTAACTGCGGAATCGGCATGGTGAGTTTACCGATCGGCAAAGTCGAGGCGACGCTGAACTGCTGCTCAGCCAGCCCCTCTATCATCCTGTCCAGCGCGCTGCCCTCCAGCGTGGCCAGCGCAAAACCGTGGCTCAGCGTCACTTTGCCCTTCAGCGCCGGGTTGCGGGCCACGGTATCGATCATGTACTGAATCGCGGCCACGCCGGCCGCGGACGTTTCATGCAGGTGAATATCGACGCCGCGCTGATAGTCGAGTGCTATCAGGAACATCGCATCCAGTGACTTTTCCATTGCGCCATCCGCATTAGTGGGATCGAGGCCGCCGACATACTGAACGCCGCGCTGCATCGCTTCGCGCATCAGGCCATCGACCTGAGAATGCAGCAATCCATGCTGCGGAAACGCCACGATTTCGCAGGGAAAATTGGGGTGATTCGCCAGCGCGGCCTGCAGATGATCGAGGCTTTGCAGACCACTGACCGGATCGATATTGCAGTGGCTGCGGGCGCGGGTGGTGCCTTTGGCGTGTAGCAGCGCAATCAGGGCCTCGGCACGTGCCTGAGAATGTGGCAGCAACTGCGGGATCAGCACCTGTTCCCGGGCGATCATATCCATGATGGTTTTGCCCTGACGCGGACGCGGTGCCTGCCACGGGCCGCCATAAAAGGTCTTATCAAGATGGATATGCATATCCTGGGTCGAAGGCAGCAGCAGCGCGCCCTCTGCATCCCACGCCGGTAACGTGCCGTCGCCCTGGCCTGCGGGTTGCAGTCGATCGATTTTTCCGTTCCGCACGCTGATGTCATACAGCGCAGTCCGGGTGGCAATAATCTCATCGCCCTCGCGTTCAAATCCTTCTTCCAGCCGCACATTACGCAGCAGGTAGTGATCCTTTTGCGGCAGGGCAGCGGCGCGGTCGGCAACAGGGGATACGACGCGGGTCGCCACGCTGGCCTGGCTCAGGCCTGCGGCCAGTAAACCACCGGCTGCGGTCCAGCGTACGCTCTGGCCGAGGAAGTCACGACGGCTCGGAGAAGGGGAAGTGGGCATCAGAGGCTCCTGCAAAATGAACAAGACCCTAATCTGACAAACGGCAGCCCGGCTTGCTGCGCTATTTTCCACTGCTGGCTATTCGAAATGTCACTGCCAGCGCAACTGACCAAATGTTACCAGCGCCTCAGCCAGTTCACGCTGCAACGGATCCTGCGGCTGACGGCAGAACAGCGCCAGCTCGAAGCTATCGATCACCGGCAGTCCCTGTTCGCTGCCCAGCACCCGATGCTGCGGCAGGCGACAGCTGGCGGGCAGCAGCGTCAGACCGAGCCCCCCGGCGCTGGCGGCAGCAAGCGCCACCAGACTGGCGCTGCTGTAGCTGATACGCCAGCTACGGCCCAGCGCGTCGAGCGTCTGGCAGACCTCATCGCGGTACAATCCCTGCTGCGGAAACAGCACCAGCGGCACCGGCGTCTGCTCAAAGCAGGGTGACGCGGCGCTGTCGAGCCACAGCAGCGGTTCCGGACGTGACGCCAGCGGCCGCTCGCCATAGGTCTGTTTGATCAGCATGATATCCAGCTCTTCACGCTGCCAGGCCCGCCGCAGCTCCACCTGCATTCCGCTCATCACATCCAGCCGCAGCTGAGGATGGGCACGACTGAAATTCGCCAGCAGGCCCGCGGTCGGCGCGGCGAAATCTTCCGGCACGCCGAGACGCAGCACGCCCTCGCGCCACTGATCGCTCAGCACGTCGTGCGCTTCAGCGTTCAGGGCGATAATCCGGCGGGCATAGCCCAGCAATTTTTCACCCTCTTCGGTGATCTGAACCTGATGTGACGAGCGCACCAGCAAATCTTTACCCACCATCTCTTCCAGCCGTCGCACCTGCTGACTGACGGTGGATTGCGACAGATGCACCCGCTCAGCGGCGCGGGTAAAGCTGGCCGTTTCACACACAGCCACAAAGCTCAGCAGTTGCTGCGGCGTAAACATCGGCTGACGATTCATTTTCCCACTACCTGACAGAGTAATATTTCATTTCCAGATAGTAGCGATGAGTGTCAGGCTGGCAACTTTTAATTCTGCGGATTTCAGATGAACAGAGAAAATAAGCTGCTGCTGGCGGCGCTGGTGCTGGCCGGGCTGAACATGCGCCCGCTGATGACCTCGGTCAGCCCGCTGCTGGAGCAGCTGCGACAGAGTATTGGCCTGTCACCGCTGGCGGCATCGCTGCTGCCCGCGCTGCCGATGATGATGATGGGCGCGATTGCGCTGACCAGCGCCCGGCTGATGCAGCACTTTTCGGTGCGTAACCTTTTGCTGGGCGGATTGTTTCTGCTGCTGCTGGCGCTGGTGAGCCGGCTGTTTATCAGCGACGGTCGCTGGCTGGTGCTCAGCATGATACCGGGCGGAGCGGGGATTGGCGTGGTGCAGATGGCGATGCCGGGTCTGATCCGTCAGCGCTTCAGCCGTCGCAGCGCGCCGGTGACCGGCCTGTGGGCTGGCGCGCTGATGGGCGGTGGCGGGATCGGCGCGGCGCTGACGCCGTGGCTGAATGCGCATTTCGGCTGGCAGGGCGCGCTGAGCAGCTGGACGCTGCCGGTGGTGCTGGCACTGCTGCTGTGGCTGTTTATTCCGACCGCTGCGCCGGCAAAAGCGGCGGCGGTGGCGCAGCCTGCGTTATGGCGTAAAACCCGCGCCTGGACGCTGGCGCTGAGCTTCGGGCTGGTGAACGGCGGCTATGCGATCTGTGTCGCCTGGCTGCCCGATTTCTATCACCAGCTGGGCTGGAGCGCGCAGGCGGGTGGCTCGCTGCTGGGCATGATGATCGGTTGTCAGGTGGCGGGCGCACTGCTGCTGCCGCTGCTGGCACGCGGCAGCGATCGCCGGCCGCTGCTGTTGCTGACGCTGGCGCTGCAGCTGTGCGGGATGCTCGGTTTCCTGCTGGCACCCCAGGCGGCGCCGTGGCTCTGGGCGGGCATCGCCGGTGTAGGGCTCGGCGGCGCGTTTCCGCTGGCCCTGGTGCTGGCGCTGGATCATCTGGCGCAGCCGCAGGCGGGCGCGCGGCTGGTGGCGTTTATGCAGGGTATCGGTTTTATCATTGCCGGCAGTATGCCGTTTATCGCCGGACAGCTTCACGCGCTGACTCATCATTTCACCAGCGTCTGGCTGTTACAGACCACGGTGACTCTGGTGTTGATCGTGCTGAACCTGCGGTTTCATCCACGCAGCTATCCGCGGGCATTTCCGCAGCAGCAGGGCTGAATCTGGTCCTACCAATTGCGGCAAAATTTTTCTGTAGTTCACACATCGGGAAAATTTACGCCGCTTTTGTTGCCTCTGATTAACAAAGAATTAACTATCTGTTGCCATAAAGCCCGATAATTCGATTTTTGGTCAGACCAATCATCGGCCGGGTTGATGGTGCGCGGCACACGGCTGGACGCGCACCACGTTTCCTCTTCCTCTGGAGATAGCGGCATGCAGGTGTGGCAACAAAATTACGATCCGTTAGGCAATATCTGGCTTTCAAGCCTGGTGGCGCTGATCCCGATTCTGTTTTTCTTCTTTGCGCTGATTAAGCTCAGGATGAAAGGGTATCTGGCCGCCAGCGTCACCGTGGTGCTGGCGCTGCTGGTGGCGCTGTTTCTCTATCAGATGCCGGTGGCGCAGGCAGTAGCGTCGGTGGTTTACGGCTTTCTCTATGGCCTGTGGCCCATCGCCTGGATCATTGTCGCGGCCGTTTTCGTCTATAAAATTTCAGTCAAAACCGGTCAGTTCGACATTATCCGCGCCTCGATTCTGTCGATCACCCCCGATCAGCGACTGCAGATGCTGATCGTCGGCTTCTCATTTGGCGCATTTCTTGAGGGAGCGGCTGGCTTTGGCGCACCGGTGGCGATCACCGCCGCGCTGCTGGTCGGTCTGGGTTTTAACCCGCTGTATGCCGCCGGACTCTGCCTGATTGTTAATACTGCGCCGGTCGCCTTTGGCGCAATGGGCATTCCGATTATTGTCGCCGGGCAGGTGACCGGGCTCGACAGTTTCGCTATCGGGCAGATGGCCGGACGACAGTTACCCTTGCTGACCCTGATTGTGCTGTTCTGGATTATGGCGATCATGGATGGCTGGCGCGGCGTCAAAGAGACCTGGCCGGCGGTGCTGGTGGCGGGCGGGTCATTTGCCATCGCCCAGTTCCTCAGCTCCAACTTTCTCGGCCCGGAACTGCCGGATATCATCTCGTCACTCGCCTCGCTGATTTCGCTGACGCTGTTTCTGCGCGTCTGGAAGCCGGTGCGCATTTTCCGCTTTGAGAATGGCGATGCCGCGCCGGTCGATCCCTCCGTACCCCGGCAAAAATATCGGCTGGGACAGGTGGTGCGCGCCTGGATGCCGTTCCTGTTTCTCACCGCCACCGTAACGCTGTGGAGCATCCCGCCGTTTAAAGCGCTGTTCGCTAAAGGCGGCGCGCTGGCGGAGTGGGTGCTTAACCTGCCGGTGCCGTTGCTGAACGAAGGGGTGGCGCGTATGCCGCCGGTGGTCGGTAGCGCCACGCCTTATCCGGCCATCTTTAAGTTCGATCTCTTCTCCGCCACCGGCACCGCGATTTTGATTGCGGCGATCGTCGCCGTTCTTTACCTGAAGATGAAGCCCAGGGCGGCGCTGCAGACCTTTGGTGAAACGCTGAAAGAGCTGGCGCTGCCGATCTACTCGATTGGCATGGTGCTGGCCTTCGCCTTTATCTCTAACTATTCCGGCCTGTCAGCGACGCTGGCGTTAGCGCTGGCGCACACCGGTCACGCCTTCACCTTTTTCTCGCCGTTCCTCGGCTGGCTCGGGGTGTTCCTGACCGGCTCGGACACCTCCTCGAATGCCCTGTTTGCCGCGCTGCAGGCTACCACCGCGCAACAGATTGGCGTGTCGGACGTGCTGCTGGTGGCGGCCAACACCACCGGCGGCGTTACCGGCAAGATGATCTCGCCGCAGTCGATCGCCATCGCCTGTGCGGCGGTCGGCCTGGTTGGCAAAGAGTCTGACCTGTTCCGCTTTACCGTTAAACACAGCCTGATTTTCACCTGTATGGTCGGCGTGATTACCACGCTGCAGGCGTACGTCTTCCCCTGGATGATCCCATGAACACCGTTTCCGATCCGCTGGTGACGCGCCTTAGGGCGTATATCACCGAACACCAACTGACGCCGGGTATGCGCCTGCCTGCCGAGCGAACACTCGCGGCTGAACTCGGCGTATCGCGCTCGTCGCTGCGTGAAGCGTTACAGCAACTGATCAGCGGCGGTATGCTGATCAGCCGTCGCGGCGGCGGCACCTGGGTCCGGCAGCAGCTGGGTCCCTGGTCGGAACAGCGCATCGTTGAACCGATTCGACAGTTACTGCGCGACGATCCGGACTACCGCTACGACATTCTGGAGGCGCGACATGCGATTGAAGCCAGCACCGCCTGGCACGCTGCGCTGCGCGCCACCGAGGCGGATCGCGAGCGGCTGCAGTACGCCTTTGACGCCACGCTGAAGCTGAAAGAGAGTGACGATCCTGACCTTGCCGCACAGGCTGACGTGCGCTTTCACCTGGCAATTGCCGAGGCATCTCACAATCTGGTGCTGCTGCAAACCATGCGCGGTTTTTTCGAACTGCTGCAATCCTCGGTGATGCAGAGCCGTCAGCGGATGTACACCCAGCCCGCGATTTTCGCCCGGCTGACCGAACAGCACCGGGCGCTGCTGGACGCCATTCTGGCCGGGGATGCCGAAGGCGCACGCCAGGCCGCGATGCAGCACCTCGGCTTTGTTCACACCACGATGAAAAATCTGCATGAGGATGAGGCGCGTCAGGCGCGTATCACCCGCTTACCGGACACTGAATCACGTAACCGTAAGGAATTTGATTGATGATTATCTCTGCTGCCAGTGACTATCGCGCCGCCGCGCAACGCATCCTGCCACCTTTCCTGTTCCACTATCTCGATGGCGGGGCCTATGCCGAGCACACGCTGCGCCGCAACGTCGAGGATCTCTCTGATGTGGCGCTGCGCCAGCGCATTCTGAAAAACATGTCTGAGCTGAGCCTGGAAACGACATTATTCAATGAGACGCTGTCGATGCCGGTGGCGCTGGCACCGGTTGGTTTGTGCGGCATGTATGCCCGCCGTGGCGAAGTGCAGGCGGCGCGCGCGGCGGCGCTGAAAGGCATTCCGTTTACGCTGTCGACGGTGTCAGTCTGCCCGATAGAAGAGGTCGCGCCGCAGATCAATCGCCCGATGTGGTTCCAGCTCTACGTGCTGCGCGACCGCGGTTTTATGCGCAATGCGCTGGAGCGCGCCAAAGCGGCGGGCTGCTCCACGCTGGTGTTTACCGTGGATATGCCGACGCCTGGGGCGCGCTACCGCGATGCGCATTCCGGCATGAGCGGCAATCATGCGGCGCTGCGCCGCTACTGGCAGGCGGTCACCCATCCGCAATGGGCGCTGGATGTCGGGTTGCAGGGACGGCCACACGATCTGGGCAATATCTCGACCTATCTGGGTAAACCGACCGGCCTGGAAGATTACATCGGCTGGCTGGCGAACAACTTCGATCCCTCTATCAGCTGGAAAGATCTGGAGTGGATACGTGAATTCTGGGACGGCCCGATGGTGATCAAAGGGATTCTCGATCCTGAGGATGCACGGGACGCGGTGCGTTTTGGTGCTGACGGCATCGTGGTTTCCAATCATGGCGGACGCCAGCTGGATGGCGTGCTGTCGTCGGCGCGCGCGCTGCCAGCGATTGCCGATGCGGTGAAAGGCGACATCACCATTCTGGCTGACAGCGGCATTCGCAACGGGCTGGATGTGGTGCGGATGATTGCACTTGGCGCTGACAGCGTGTTGCTGGGACGGGCCTTTATCTATGCGCTGGCGACCCACGGTCAGCGAGGCGTAGAAAACCTGCTGACCCTGATCGAGAAAGAGATGCGGGTTGCGATGACTCTGACCGGGGCGAAGTCTATCAGCGAGATCACCCGCGATTCGCTGGTACAAGCCGAGGCGGTGCTGAGTCCGCAGAGCAACCCGTCACGGCCGCGCGCGGTAAGTTAACCGGCGAAAACGGAGGCGTTGTCTATACTTAGCTTCTTTACCAACAGGAGGAATAACATGACCATTCATAAGAAAGGTTCGGCGCACTGGGAAGGCGATATCAAGGGCAAAGGCACCGTCAGCACCGAGAGCGGCGTGCTGAGCCAGCAGCCTTACGGTTTCAACACCCGCTTTGAAGGCGAGAAGGGCACCAACCCGGAAGAGCTGATTGGTGCGGCGCATGCGGCCTGTTTCTCCATGGCGTTGTCGCTGATGCTGGGTCAGGCGGGCCATCCGCCAGAAAGCATCGACACCACGGCAGACGTCTCGCTGGATAAGAAAGGCGATGGCTTTGCCATTACGAAAGTGGCGCTGACCAGCACCATCTCTCTGCCTGGCATTGATGCGTCCACCTTTGATGAGATCATCAATAAAGCGAAAGCGGGCTGCCCGGTTTCTCAGGTGCTGAATGCGGAAATCACGCTGGATTACACCCTGAATAACTGAGGCCGACGACAGGTCGCCTTTTCGCGGCCTGGGCGTTATGCTACGCAGTACCGGTCCTGCAGTTGACCGGAACAGATGCGCCTTGTGGCGCATCTTCGCATTCTGGCGGGGAGGGATTCGATGTGACGAGGTATCGGGCGGCCAAAAAGCACTGGAAAATGGTGCTGGTTCTGTTTTGCATTTGTGGCGCACTGCTGCTGATACGCTGGGCTGCAATGATTTGGGCCTGACCGGATGAACAGAATTGGTCGCCATACGCTGGGCATTTTATTAATGGTGATACTGGTACTGGAAGCGATTCACTTCTTACTGACGGCTTCATGGCTGCCGTGGCAGTAATGTCCTTCAGACACAGACATCTTCACGCCGCCGGGCACGCACGTCGCTGCGCGCAATGCGATACGCCTTGCGTGGGTCGCCGACCACGAACTCAAAGGTAGGCGTATAGTAAAATGGCAGCCAGCCGCCGTAGCCGCTTTCCCATTCCCAGCGAACGGGGCAGGGCCACAGAATGCCATCATACAAAATGTAATAAACCCAGCGTCCGTTTGGACGACGGGGACGTGATGTTTTCATGGGATTCACAACGGTATTGGTCAACAACAGCTCATATTTTGTACGCTAATGCGTCAGCTTGCAACGTTACAGCCGGGTTTATTGCTGCTGGCCCTGATTTAACGATGCACTTCACCACACAGCAGGACCACGTTGGGCCTGACTTTATGAATACGGTTTGCCATGGTTTCACAGGCGCTTTTGGTCGGAAAAATGTGCTCAGAAACCGGCAATGCCTCACAGGCATCGTAGCCGCACGCGCTCACTAATAACACAAATCCTATCAACATAGATCGACTCCTTTGCACGGTCTGGTGGTCCGGACGGCAGTGCTTTTTATCCCTTTTTTTGATCCAGTATAGTCAAACGCGTCGGGGCGGCATTACCCGCCCGAGCTATCGCCCTGAGCCGGGCAGGCAACAGGGGCCGATCAGCCCGCGAAATACCAGGCAGGCAGCAGGGCGATCAGGTTGTTGAGAGTGTGCAGAAAGATCGGCAGCGCCAGGCTATTGCTGCGTAGGCGCGCGTAGCAGAGCAGCAGCGAAAACAGCGTCAGGGCGATGATGGTCTGCCAGTGAACATATTGGGTATGCATCACCGCGAACAGCAGCGAGGTCAGCAGCATACAGGCGAAGCGGCTGCGTGGCGCCCACAGCAAAAAAGCCTGTAGCAGAAAGCCGCGAAACAGGACTTCTTCAAACACCGGTGCCAGCAGCACCGCCGTCAGCAGCAAAATCAGCAACGAATTACGTCCCTGCTGCGCCTGCATCACCAGCCAGCCTTCCGGCTGCATAAACTGCATCTGTGCCGCCATCAGCACAAACAGCCCGCCGGTGTACAGCAGGGTCTGTAGCGGACGCAGTTCACCCAGCGGCAAATCGGTCCGGCGCTGACAGTAGAAGCGATAAAGTGGATAGATCACGGCAAATTCAAACAGACAGAGCACCGGCACCAGCAGGCCGTCATTACGCAGCACGCCGTAATTCGGGAACAGGGTGATCAGCATGGTGACAAGGTAATAGACCACAAAGCTGCCGACGTAGAACAGCGTCAGTGTCACTCTGTCGGAATTGGTATTCATAGACGACCCAGCCAGCGAAGGTTAGCGCATAGTAGCAATGCGCCTGATCGCTGTCGAGTCAGCCAATAACACAATATTTAAGCGCTAAATTTTAACCGCAGGCTAAACACCCGACGTCACGGGCCGATAACTGAGGAAACTAATCTGGCTGGCCCGACGCTTTATGTCACGGACCGGCTGTTCCTAACGGACTTTATGTCGTGTAGTGAGTAGGCTTAATGACTTTTGACCCTCCGGCACCGCCGTCACCTTCTTTTGCGCACGCCGCCGAAGACCGCACTGTCCGCTTTACGCGGCGCAGCCTGCGCACGCTTTCGCTGCTGCTGTTCGGCGTGCTGTTTCTGTCGATGCTGATGGTACTGACCATCGCGCAACGTCAGAACAGCGCGTCGATTGAGCACGATCAGTTGCTGATGCAACAGACGTGGAAAACCCGTCAGGACGCGATGGTGACTGATATCCGGGACTACGCGTTCTGGGGCGAAGCCTGGCGTAATCTGCATCTGACAGTGAATAAAGTCTGGGCCTATGACGAAGAGAACTTCGGGCCGGGGCTGTATGAGGAGTATCACTACGAAGGTGTCTTCGTCGTCGACGGTCAGGGACGCACCAGCTATGCGGTGATTAACGGTCAGCTGACCGATACGCCGCTGGAAGCCTGGCTGGGCAGCCAGACCCACGGGATGATCGCGGCAGCACGTCAGCTCAATAACGCCGCTCTGACCCGTAACGCCATCATTAATCGGCAGCCCGCGATTGTGGTGGCTGCGCCGATCAGTCGGGGTAAAGTGGCTACGCTGCCGCTGAAAGCGGGCCCGCCGTCGATCATGGTGTTTGTGAACCTGTTTACTCCTGCCAAGCTGGAAGAGTTGGGTGCGGCGCTGGATGTGCGCGGGCCGCGAATGGCCAACAGCGCGCTGGATGCCGAACGTGAACCGCGCATGTTGCAGCCGATCAGCGGCAGCGCGCCGCTGGTGCTGCGCTGGACCCCCAAAATGCCGGGCATGGGGCTGATCTGGTTTCTGCTGCCGCTGCTGGTGATCATGGCGATTATCATCGCCTTAATTACCCGTCGCGTCAGCCGCCATGCGCTCTATAACGCCATTCTCTCCGACCGACGCTTTGCCATGCTGGCGATCAGTCAGCAGGAGCTGGCAAACAGCGAGGCCCGCTTCCGCGATCTGGCTGAAGCCGCGTCGGACTGGATCTGGGAGACCGATGAAGAGGGCCGGCTGATCTATTTGTCGGCGCGTTTTCACACCGTGACCGGCCATGAAATCTCACAGTGGCTCGGACGTCACATCGATCACTTACTGACGCATCCCAGCCATTCGCTGGTCACCTGGCTGCTGCGCCAGGAGCAGGAGCCGCAACAGATGCCGCTGCGCTGCCAGTTTATGTCGGCGCACGGTGACCGGCGCATTGGCCAGCTGGTGGCGAAAACCGTCTGGCACGATCGGCGCTGTATCGGTTTTCGCGGCACGGTCTCCGACATCACCCAGGGCATGGAAGCGGAAGCGCGTATTCAGTTCCTGTCACGTCACGACGTATTAACCGGGTTACCCAACCGCGTTCAGCTACAGGAGTTCCTTACCCATCATCTTGAGCTGGCCGACGACAGTCACCCGCTGACCATTATCAGCCTCGACCTCGATCAGTTCCGGCCAATCAACGAAACCTGGGGCCATGCGGCGGGCGATGGGGTGCTGAATCAGATGGCGCAGCGGCTGAAACGCTGCATCGGGCCGCATGAGCTGGCGGCCCGGCTGGGCGGCGATGAGTTCGTGCTGGTGCTGCGTGAAGGCAACCGTGACAAGGTCGATGAGCGCTGCGCCCAGCTGGTGCACGACGTTCAGCAGCCCGTTACTACCGGCCAGCACGTTCACTATCTGACGGCCAGCCTCGGTATCGCCTGTGCGCCGCAGGATGCCTGCCATCCGGAAGCGCTGCTGCGCATGTCAGACATCGCGCTGAATGAGGCGCGGGAAGCCGGGCGCAATCAGTGGGTGTGGTACGCCAATGAGATGGCCAGCCAGCGCAACAGCAAACGTGATATGGCACAACGCATTGAGAAGGCGCTGAAGAACAATGAGTTTCGTCTGCACTATCAGCCGCGTTATCAGCTGCTGAGCGGTCAGCTGGCCGGTGCTGAAGCGCTGATCCGCTGGCAGATCGCGCCCGATCAGTGGATCACGCCGGATCGTTTTATTCCGCTGGCGGAAGAGAGCGGACTGATTGCCACCATCAGCGACTGGGTATTGATGCGCGCCTGTGAAGATGCGCTGGCGTGGGGCGGCGACCGCTACGTCTCGGTTAATATTTCCCCGATGGAGTTTCGCACCAGTGACCTGGTGAAGCGGGTGGCGGATACGCTGGCAAAAAGTGGCTTGCCCGCCACGCGGCTGGAGCTGGAAATTACCGAAAACGTGACCTTTGAACATCCGCAGCATGCGCTGGAAGTGATGCAGGGCTTGCGTTCGCTGGGGGTGAGGCTGACGGTAGATGACTTTGGTACTGGCTATGCCGCGCTCGGTTATCTCAAAACATTCCCGTTCAACGGCCTGAAGATCGATCGCTCATGGATGAAAGATTTCCCGGAGTCGCAACAGGCACAATCGGTGGTCGCCGGGATTATCGCCCTGGCGCGCGCCTTTGCGCTGACCATTACCGCCGAGGGCATTGAGACAGAAGCGCAACTGAATCAGCTCAAGCTGCTATCGTGTGAAGAAGGGCAAGGCTACTTCCTCGGTAAACCGATGCCGCTGGCCGCATTCAGCACGCTTCTGGAAAGAACCACGCAAAGTCCGCCCGATCAGACTTAACGAACTTTGACAGCCACGGCGGTCATCAGCATGGCACAGACGATAAAGATAATAAGTTCCATGGTTACCTCTCTCAGTAGCTAGGAATGCTCTTAAAATATTGTAGCGTCTGAATGGGTTAATTTTGCGCACTACGTGCGATTAATCTTAAAAAACGGCAGGCGTTCCGGCGTGAGTTTCCGGTCATCGAAGATAACTTTACTTTTTTTGGGTTCAGTTCAGTGCGCCCGCTTTGCTACTCTTGGAGCAGGGTTTACCCCGTTCAACAGGAGATCAAACGTGAAACATTATGGAAAAGCGCTACTTATGCTGGGTCTGTTGACCCTCACGGCCTGTCAGTCTGCCAGCAAACCTGACACCGCCAGCGCGCCGAAGGACCCGGAAGCGGACCGCTGTGGCGCCTCTCAGTATCAGAATTATGTCGGCAAACCGTTAACGTCACTTCAGGGTCAGCATTTCGATCAGAAGGTGCGGGCTATTCCGTATAACTCGGCCGTCACGATGGATTTCAACCTCAGCCGGCTTAACTTCCTGGCCGACAAGAGCGGCAATATCAGTCAGGTTTATTGCGGATAGCGGAAAATCAGGCGTGTTGTCATAGCGTTGTCACAACGGCAGGCGAGGATAGTGCGGCGTTTAAGAGACTTCCTCGTCACTCCCGATAGACAATGCTCGTCTTATTTATTCCCGCTGCGGCGGGAATTTTTTTTGCGTTGTTCAGAATCGGCAGAGGAGCAGAGATGAAACGGACGATAAGGGCATTGCTGCCCGCTTTATTACTCAGCACCACGCTGGCGCAGGCCGCCAGTGATGAGGCCTGGCAACAGAGCCGTCAGGTCATGACGCAGGCCTGCATTAACGCCAGTACCCTGAGCAAAGTCAGGGTACTGGGTGAACCGATAGCGTATGACGACAGCGTCGGCTACAGCGCACTGCTGCTGGAAGGCCGCTATCCGCAGCCGCAGATGAAAAATAAGCGTGGACGGGAGCTCTGCCTGTTTCAGCGCAGCAGCGGACGCGCCAGCGTCAGCGAGGCGGATCGACTGCGCTGGGTCAGGTAACGCGCTACTCCTCAGGCTGGGTTTCGATCAGCTGCGCCAGCAGGGTGCGGTAGTTCTGTAGTCGCGTCTCATCGCCTTCGACTTCCAGTTTATCAATCACCCGCGCGACAATCGCTTTCGTGGTGGCGGGCTGACCCGTCTCCATCAGTTCACGCAGGATCACCGCCAGCAGGTCAGACTCGGGCGGCACCCGCCAGTCCGGGCTATTGAAATAGTCGGTGATAGCTCGGCTGGCGCTGTTAGGTTGCACTCTCATTCACTACCTCCGCTAAAACAACAACACATCCCTTACGCACAGGCATAAGGGCTCGGTTTATCGATTGAGTCGGGTCACCTCACATCTCACAAAGGGTGGGCACCCTCATTGTGAGGCTATTGCGGCTGGCAGAAGCCTCGGCGCACCGCACGCAACTGGCGATTTTTTAAACATAGAACCGGGCGCGATGATTGTCAGTAACAGGCTGAAATATTTTTTCATACTGAGATTTACCGCTTCGCTTCGCAGCTGGTTCAGCCGCAGCAAGCTGCTGCGAACGCCTGTTCAGGGAAAATTTGTGCCGGGTTACAGCCGGAATCGCAGCGTAAAACCGCGTTTTACCGGCTGTAACATGTTTTGCCGGTCAGCCACAGCAACCACGCGGTAGACTTTAGCCTCTGTCTCCTGCAAGCCATCCGCTCATGCCACGCGTAATAGAACCCTGGAAAATTAACCTGATTTCGGTCTGGTTTGGCTGTTTTTTTACTGGCCTGGCGATCAGCCAGATCATTCCGTTTCTGCCGCTCTACCTTGAACAGCTTGGCGTCAGCGGCGGTGAGTCGCTCAGCCTCTGGTCGGGTCTGACCTTCAGTATTACCTTCGTGATCTCGGCGGCAGTCGCACCGCTGTGGGGCAGCCTGGCGGATCGTAAAGGCCGTAAACTGATGCTGCTGCGTGCCGCTTTTGGCATGGGTGTGGTGATCCTGCTGCAGGCGTTTGTCACCGAAGCGTGGCAACTGCTGCTGCTGCGCGCGCTGATGGGGCTGACCTCCGGCTACATTCCCAATGCGATGGCGCTGGTGGCGGCGCAGGTGCCGCGTGAACGCAGCGGCTGGGCGCTGAGCTGCGTCTCGACCGGACAGATTGGCGGGGTGATCCTCGGTCCGATGCTGGGCGGACTGCTGGCGGACTGGGTCGGGTTACGCACGGTTTTTATCGTTACTGCCGTACTGCTGATGGTCAGTTTCCTGGTCACGCTGTTTCTGATTAAAGAGACCGGTTATACCCCGGTCAGCAAGAAAGATAAGCTCAGCGGGCGCGAGGTGTTCCGTTCGCTGGACAACCCGAAGCTGATGATCTGTCTGTTTTTCACCACCATGGTGATTCAGATGTGCAACGGATCGGTGAACCCGATCCTGACGCTGTTTGTGCGCGAACTGGCACCGACCGCAGAAAATATCGCTTTCCTTAGCGGGGTGATCGCCGCATTGCCTGGAGTGTCAGCGCTGCTGGCCGCACCCCGGCTGGGGCGGTTAGGCGATCGCATCGGTACCCAGCGTATCCTGCTGACCACGATGGTGATCTCGCTGCTGCTGTTTGTTGCCATGTCGTTTGTTACCAGCGCCACCCAGCTTGGGGTGTTGCGTTTTCTGCTGGGATTCGCCGATGGGGCGATGATGCCGGCGGTGCAGACGCTGCTGGTGCGCCACTCACGCGACAACATCACCGGCCGTATCTTTGGTTATAACCAGTCGTTTATGTACCTGGGCAACGTTGCCGGTCCGCTGCTTGGCGCAGCGGTGTCGGCGGTGGCGGGCTTCCGCTGGGTCTTCTTCGCCACCGCCGTGGTGGTGCTGATTAACGTGGTATTTCTGAAGCGCTTTTACCGGCGTCCGAAAACGCCGCTGCCGGCGTCGGTAGGCAAAGCGTCAGCTCCGCCTGCCAGCGCTGCTGAGTCAGTAAAAACTCAGGACTGACGCTCGGACTCCAGGAATCATCACCGCCCACGCCCATATGATGCAGGTCCAGATGCAGCCAGCAGCCCGCTTCGGGCTGCAGCAGGTGACGATGCGAGGTCTCACGCAACTGCTCCAGGCTGAAGCGGCTGAGGGAGAAGGCGAAATCCCCCTTCACCTGCCAGCTGCCGCTGTCGAGCTGGCGGGTACCGCCACGCAATCCGTTTTCACCCGGAAAGACATACGGCGTAAAGAGCTGCGCCAGCGGCAGTTGCCAGCGCGAGAACTGCGCGGCGAGCTGACGATCGGGGTAGTTTTCGTGTGGCCCCAGCCCCAGCCAGCTGACCTGCTGCGGTACCGTTGCCAGCTGACAGCGTAAACCGATACGCGCTGGCGGCGGTAAGCCGCGTGACTGTTCAACCGACAGCGTGATCTGCAGCTCGCCCTGCGGCGTAAACCGATAGCGCTTGCGGCTGATAAAGGCCAGCTGGTCATTGGCATACCAGCCATGCAGCGTCCCGATCTCTACCGCCTGCGGCAGTTCACTGGTTTCCAGGGCGATCAGGCTGCTGCGCATCTGATCATAACCCGCGGCCTTCCAGCGCTCAGCCCAGGCATTGGGATCGATGCGTTCGGCTTCGCTGGTACCGATATCATTATCCAGCGGTGCCCGGATAAAGCAGTCACGCAGCGGTGACAGCAGCGTCGGCTGATCTTCTGTGTACCACTGCACCAGTTCACCGCTCTGGCGTGAGAAGCACCAGCGCTGTTGTTGATGGGTCACGATAATCTCATCGTCATTCTCATTCATCACAGGCGTCGCTGCCGCGGCGGGCTGCGTCGGCAGAAGCAGCGCTGACGGCAGTGGCCATTGCTGCCAGGCGACGCGCCAGTCTGCCGGACTCCAGTCGGTGGCTTCAATCTGATGTACCGCCAGATTGAGCCAGCACTCGCCCTGAAGCGCAGCGGGCGGGGTCAGGCTGATGCGCTGCTGGCCCTGCGCAGCGAGGTCCAGCCGCACTTCACCTTCTGCCACGGCCTCGCCTGCCTGCTCGATGCGCCAGCGCAGCACTTCATTGTCGCTGCGCCGGAACAGATAATCGCTGCTGACGGTAAAGCTAAACGGATCGTTTGCATCGGCTTCAAACTGATAAAACTGCTGAGCGCACTGTGCTTCAGACAGCGCCGGATGCGGTGTGCGATCGGCAAACACCAGCCCGTTCATGCAGAACTGGCGGTCGTTGGGTTTATCGCCAAAGTCACCGCCGTAAGCCTGCCACGGCTCGCCCTGCGGGTCATAGCGGGTCAGGCTCTGATCGACCCAGTCCCAGACAAAGCCGCCCTGCAAGCGGGGAAACTGACGAAAGGCCTGCCAGTATTTCGCGAAACCACCAAAACTGTTGCCCATCGCATGGGCATATTCGCACAGGATCAGCGGGCGGGTTTCGCCCGGCAGACCAATCCACTTTTTCAGTGACCATTTCGGCACGGCAGGGAAGGGTTGATCCTGATCCACCCTGGCATACATCGGACAGATAATGTCGGTCGCGGCGCTATCGGCACCGCCGCCTTCATACTGCACCGGGCGGGTCGGATCGACACTTTTGATCCAGCGATAGAGCGCATCATGGGTGCTGCCGTGCCCAGACTCGTTACCCAGCGACCAGATGATGATGCTGCAATGATTGCGATCGCGCTGCACCATCCGGGTGACGCGTTCGCTAAAGGCGGCAAACCAGCGGGGATCGTCCGCAAGCCGGTTCATCGGCTGCATACCGTGAGTTTCGATATTGGCTTCATCCACCACATAGAGGCCGTAGCGATCGCATAACCGGTACCACAGCGGATGGTTTGGGTAGTGTGAACAGCGCACCGCATTAAAATTGTGCTGCTTCATCAGCATGATGTCGCGCCGCATCGTCGCCTCATCCATCACCTGACCTCGCTCAGGATGGTGCTCATGACGGTTAACGCCGCGGATTAACAGTGGTTTGCCGTTCAGGCACAGCAGGCCATTATCGATAGTGACCTGACGGAAGCCGACGTCCCAGGCTTCCACCTCAATTAGCTGCTGGTGTTCATCCAGCAGCGCCAGCGTGGCGCGGTAGAGATGAGGCGTTTCAGCACTCCACAAGCTGGGCTGCTCCACCCGCAGATGCAACAGCGCGCGTTCCGGGTAGTGGCCGCGTTCATCAATAATCGCGCTGCCGAGCGGCTGCTGGCACTGGCCTATCTGCTGTTCACCCTGCCACAGCGTCAGGCGCAGCTGATATTCAGCCGGCGTGACGGCGGGCAGCGTGACCTTCACTTCCGCCCGCAGCTCGGCACTGGAGAACTCCGGACTCAGTCGGGTTTCCAGCAGCACGTCAGCCAGTTGTACTGCGGGTTTATGCAGCAGGGTGACGTCGCGGAAAATACCGCTCATTCGCCACATGTCCTGATCTTCCAGATAGCTGCCATCGCTCCAGCGCAGCACCATCACCGCCAGACGGTTATTGCCGGGCAGCAGATGCGGCGTTAAGTCGAACTCCGCCGGTAAACGGCTATCCTGCGAATAGCCGATCCAGTGGCCGTTGCACCACAGATGAAAGGCCGAGTTAACCCCGTCAAAGATAATGCGGGTCTGGCCGCTGGCCTGCCACTGTGCGTCGGTGGTGAATGTGAGCGAGTAACAACCGGTTGGATTCTCCTGCGGCACGTAGGGTGGATTGACCGGGATCGGGTATTGCACATTGGTATAGATCGGCGCGTCATAGCCGTGCATCTGCCAGTTCGACGGCACCGGCAGCGTGGCCGCCTCCGGCAGATCCTGCAATAGCCAGCTGGCCGGAACCGCTTCAGGCTGCGAAAAATAACTGAATTTCCACTGCCCGTTGAGGCTCTTTTGCGAAGGTGAAGGGCGATCGTCGCGCGCCGCGATTTCGTCGCGCCAGCTGGCGAACGGCGGATGCGTATCGAGCCGATGCAGTGCGGTGATCACCGGGTTTTCCCAGTCGCGGCGGGAAAGAATGTCATGAAAAGCAGCCTGAGTCATAAGGGTATCCTAAAAATGTAATGCGCTCACAATGCGCAAAAAAAGCCAGGCTGTAAAGAGTCCGCCTTAACGTTTTGAACAAAATAAGCGGATCAGGGTAGGGCGAAAAGCCAGCGGATGTTGAGATTGTGACGTCGTACTGCCCGTAAAACGTTAAGCCTGGTCAGCAAAGATGAATAGCGGCCCGATACGGAGGATTCTCACTTGTCGGCCTGCAGGCGGCTCCCTACACTCAGCGCGATTTCTTTATCCTGAGGTTGATATGGTTCGAATGATTAAGCTGGCGGCCGTTGTGGCAGTGGTTACCGCGCTGAGCGGATGTATTTTTCCTCCACCGGGCGGCGGCTGGAGCGGACACGGCGGTGGACATGGTGGTGGACCGGGTCGCGGGTTTGTCGATCCGCGTTAAGGCGTAGCGGCCAATTTCAGGCGCGCGAAACGTTACGCAGCGTCACTTTTTGCCGACAAAACGTTTCGCCTGCATCCACAGCCGGAAGCCGGTTAATAGCGAGGCGTAATCAGAGGGTTAGTGGCGTGACAAAAGCGGTATTACCCTCTGTTTTTTTTGTTGTACCAGTGCTAATTTCTGCTTTTCTTCTCTGCAGAGATGACAGCATGAAAAACCTGATTGCTGAACTATTGGTTAAACTGGCTGAAAAAGAGGAAGCGTCAAAAGAACAGGTCGCTCAGATTGAGGCGCTGGAGATCGTCGTGACTGCGCTGGTGCGTAAGCTGGACCCGCAACAGCATCAGGCGATAACCACCGGAATTGAAACGGCGATGGACAACGCTGCCGACGCCAGCGATGAAAATGCTCTGTTGCTGCGTAACTACATCAATAAACTGCTCAAACATCCCCGCGTATAATGGCGGCGGCGCAAGGTGGGGTGGCATCATTTGCGATCCTGGCGGCACTTCAGCCTGAAATTCCCCCGCTTTGCTTATTCACTGCCAGAATTAAGATGGGTAACTCACTGTGGAGAAGATGCAATGAAGATCGGTTTAATGGCAATGGTCATGGCGGGCCTGCTGGTCAGCGGAATGACCCATGCGGCGGAAAAAACGCCGCAGCAGCAAAAAATGACCATGTGTAATCAACATGCCACCTCACAAGATCTTAAAGGCGACGCCCGTAAAAGTTTTATGAGCGACTGCCTGAAGAAAGACAGCAAAATGGCGGGCATGTCGCCTCAGCAGATGAAAATGAAAACCTGTAACAGCGAAGCCGGGAATAAGAAGCTGGCGGGCGATGCCCGTAAGACCTTTATGAGCCAGTGCCTGAAAAAAAGCTGATGCCTGCCGGCCACCTGGGTGGCCGCCTTTTCCTCTCCGTTCCTGCCGATTAAAACATCCGATAAAACAGGCGACTAACCGCCTCGTTAACATTCCGACATGAGCATCTCGATTCCTTTGCCACACTTACTGTTTGTAGGGGTTTGCGCGGCAGGTCGTTTTTTGCTGCGCATCCGAAAACCAGAACGCAAAAGGAGCCATGTCGTGAACTATCAATTTACCGTAGCCCTGAATGAGTTGCCGCAGCGTCAGCCGGTTAAAAAAAAGCTGGGTGAGACAGAAGTGTTGCTGATCCGTGAAGGTGAGAGCGTACGTGCCTTCCAGGCGAAGTGTCCTCACGCTGGCGCACCGCTTGAACAGGGCGCTATCTGCGGCGACCGTCTGGTCTGTCCGTGGCATAAGGCAGCGTTTAACCTGGCGGATGGCAAAATGCGCGAGCCGCTGGCGTTAGCCGATCTGAAGCAGTATCCGCTGCGAATTGAAAACGGCAACGTGCTGGTTAACCCTAAGGCGATGTCGCCTGCCGCGCCGATCGGCAGTGGGGCGAGCGCGCCGGTCTTCGTGGTGCTGGGCGGCGGCGCGGCGGGCAGCGCCGCGCTGTGGCGTCTGCGTCATGACGGCTTTAAGGGCCGCGTGGTGCTGGTCGAACGTGAGCAGGATGCCCCTTACGATCGCACGACGCTAACCAAATTTGTTCCCTCCGGCAAAATGGATATCAGCGAGGTTCCGCAGTTGCTGAAAGAGGATGTGATGGATCACGTAGAGCGCATCAGCGCCACCGTCACCCGCCTCGACAGTCAGCAGCAACGGTTGATTTTCGACTCGGGGGAGTCGCTGCCGTTCGACAAACTGTTGATCGCCAGTGGTGCCACGCCGGTTCTTCCTGAGCTGCCGGGCAACGATCTGACCGGCGTGCATCTGCTGCGCAGTAAAGACCAGACCGAGGCGCTGCTGCAGGCGGTAGATGCCAGCCAGCAAATTGTGATTATCGGCAACAGTTTTATCGGCACCGAAATGGCTTCGGCGCTGCGTAATCGCAATATCGACGTCACGGTGATTGCCCGTCAGCCGCTGCCGTTTGTAAAACAGTTCGGCGAACAGATTGGCCGCTATTTTTATCAACTACATCAGGAAAATGGCGTCAAATGGGTTGAGGGGGAGATCGAGGCGTTACAGGGCGACAAACATGTCACCGGCGTGCGGCTAAAAACCGGGCAGCAGCTGGCGGCGGATGTGGTGCTGTTTGCCACCGGGGTAAAACCGGCAACGCCCTTTATCCACGATCTACCGCTGGCGGAGGATGGCAGCCTGCAGACGGATGAACAGCTCCGGGTGGCAGAAAACATCTGGGTAGCGGGCGATATTGCCACCTGGCCGTCGGCACAGGGGCCGCTGCGCATTGAGCACTACCGCGTGGCGCACCAGCAGGGTCAGACGGCAGCGCGCAATATGCTGGATCAGGCGGTCGCTTACGATCGGGTGCCGTTCTTCTGGACCACTCAATATGGCACGCGTTATGAATATCTGGGCCATGCTGCCGAATGGGATGAATACCAGCTGCTGGGATCGCTGGAAGATAAGACCTTTATTGCGTTGTATGGTCAGCACGGGCAGCTGGCTGCGGTCTGCTCATGTGGGCTCTACACCCTGACCGCTGAACTGATTGAGCGGATGCAGCAACCGATGACGCTGGCGCAGGCAGTCGCGCTTTATCAGGCGCAGCAGGGCTAATTCGTCGCGGAAAAGAGCAGGCGCGGGCCTGCTCTGTTTCTGCGCCATGAAATGCGGCGTTAACTGCGGCTCAGTTTTTCCGATTTCGCCATGCACTGCTGCATTGCTTCGATAACCGCCGAACGCAGTCCTTTCTCTTCCAGTACCTTTACTGCTTCAATGGTGGTTCCGCCAGGCGAACAGACCATATCTTTCAGCTCGGCCGGATGCTTACCGGTGGCTAATACCATCTGCGCCGCGCCTTTTACCGCCTGCGCCGCAAACTGATAGGCCTGGGCGCGCGGCATCCCGCCCGCCACGGCCGCATCGGCCATCGCTTCAATAAACATAAACACGTAGGCTGGCGCAGAACCGCTGACGCCAACCACCGAATGAATCAGATACTCATCCACCACAGCGGCTTTGCCGAAGCTCTCAAAAATCGCCACCACCTCATCCGTTTCACTCTGATCAACCAGCGCGTTAGGGGTAACGGAGGTCATGCCTTCGCCCACCAGTGACGGGGTATTTGGCATCGCCCGGATAATTTTGCGATCGTAACCCAGCACCGAAGAGAGCGAATCCAGCGTTACGCCAGCGGCAATCGACACCACCAGCGCCTCTTTCTTCAGGTTGCCCGCCAGATCTTTCAGCACTTTAAGGATGACGTTGGGTTTGACCGCGCCAAACAGGATATCGACGTCACGCGCCATCGCCTCGGCGCTCTCGGCGGCGTTAATGCCGTACTGCTGCGCCATCGCCTGGTTAGTCTCGGCTTTACGATCGTAAATAAAGATATCAGACGGCGCGATTTTGCCACTGTCTACCAGTCCGCCAATAATCGCTTTTGCCATGTTGCCACCGCCAATAAACCCGATTTTCTTTGCCAGCATCGCCATCTCCTTAGTCATTATTCGCTGTTCTTAACGGGCTAGCTTACTGCAGCCAGCCTGAATAACAAGTCAGCCGCGCCCAGGCCAGACACCGCGCTGCAAATAAAATTTGCCATTGCGGATGAGTCCGGCAAGATCGACGCATTCTCTGATAAGAAGGAATCATGATGGCTATCTGGGTCGATGCTGACGCCTGTCCGAATGTGATCAAAGAGGTGCTCTACCGTGCTGCGGACCGCACCGCAACCACCGTGACCTTTGTCGCCAACCAGTTTTTGCGCGTACCCTCTTCGCCTTATCTGCGTACTTTGCAGGTACCGGCGGGATTTGATGTGGCGGATAACGAAATTGTCCGGCGGGCGCAGCCGGGCGATCTGGTGATCACGGCGGATATTCCGCTGGCGGCTGAAGTGATTGAAAAGGGGGCGGCGGCGCTGAATCCGCGCGGTGAACGCTACTCACCGGCCACCATTCGTGAACGGCTGACGATGCGTGATTTTATGGATACCCTGCGGGCAAGTGGCGTGCAGACCGGCGGCCCCGCGGCGATGAATCCGCGTGACCGCCAGCAGTTTGCTAACGAACTGGACAGCTGGCTCAGACAGCAAAAACGCTGAGCTTAGACGAAGTTATCGTCGTCGAAATCGTTACCGCCAAAATCGTTGAGATCGCTGTTATCGGCGAAGCCATTATCCCAGCCCGCATTCTGATCGAGGAATGCGCTGTCCTCACCGCCACCATTAAAGGTGTTGAGGTTGTCATTAACATCCGGCAGCGGCGGCTCGTTAATGATGTTCACAATTTCTTCCGGCTGGGAGTGATGAAACATGCTGGTCAGCATATCCGCCATCACCACGCCGCCCGCAACGCCCACCGCGGTTTGCAGCGCACCGCCCAGGAAACCGGTACCGCGTGCGGCTGGCGCACTGGCATATTGCGGTGGCTGTGCCGCCTGCTGCTGCGGCGCACTGTTCCACGCCGGAGGCTGCTGTTGCGCAGGCGGCTGCTGGCGTGATCCGCTGCCAAATAAACCCGACAGAAACCCTCCGCTGCTCTGTGCCTGCTGTTGCTGCTGTTGCTGTTGCGCCAGTCGGCTCTCCAGCTCAGTTACCCGATCATTGAGTTTTTTCAGCGCGGCTTCCTGAATCAGAATCGCCTGCGCCATGTAATAGGGCGCGCCCGGCTGCGCCTGCAGATGCTGGTTAATCAGTTGTTCGGCAGCGGCATCGCGTGCCACGGTCTGGCTTTCTGCCTGTTTCAGACGGCTGAACAGCCCTTCGATCAGTTGTTGTTCTTCGCGTTGCATGATGACTCTCCTGTTGCGATTCTATTCAGTATATGGGGCTGCCAGGCTGCAAAGTAAAATTGTGGCGGTAAGCAAATGTTGCGGACGTCACCACGCACCCTCCATGCACAAAACGTGCATGCTTTTCGCTTTGAAAATAAAGGAATTGTCTGAAGTTGTCGGGTCTGGCTGCGCATTTCATGCTTGATGGGTAGAGGCAAAAAAGAAATCCAGTTATCATGCGTCGCATTATTGAGCGAAATATCCAGCCGCAGCATGCGGCAAGGCGGAGGAATGGCCCTGATGTCTCTACCCATCTTTTTGATTGGCGCACGCGGTTGCGGCAAAACCACTGTCGGCAAAGCGTTGTCGCAGGCGTTGGGCTACGCCTTTTGCGATACCGATCATCATCTGCAGCTCACCACGCAGCGCAGCGTGGCGGAGATTGTGGCAGCTGAAGGCTGGGAAGGGTTCCGTGCACGGGAAACCGAGTCGCTCAGGGCGGTGACCGCGCCGTTGACGGTGATTGCGACCGGCGGTGGCATGGTGCTGGCCGAAGAGAACTGCCGCTTTATGCAGGAGCAGGGCCGTGTCATCTGGCTTAGCGCCTCGCCGGAGGTGCTGGCGGAGCGGCTGGAGAGCCAGCCCGAAACGGCACAGCGCCCAACGCTAACCGGACGCCCGATTGCCGATGAGATGGAAGAGGTGCTGCGTGAGCGCGCCCATTTATACCGCGCGGCGGCTCATCATCAGGTCAATGCCATGCAGTCGCCTGATGGCGTCGTCGATGAGATCCTGCACTCGTTATCGCTGGCGCGCGCCAGCTAACCCTCAGATTTTTCCCGCTTTGATCCCGCTTACAGTGCGGTTGTCTATACTTAGCTTCTGACAGGCATCGGCCTGTCTTGTGGAATGTGATTCAGCTAAGAGGGACACAGTATGCCGACAAGACCACCGTACCCACGCGAAGCGCGAATTGTGCCGGTTGAAAAGGGCACCGAAGCTAATAAAGTCACATCGTATGAATTACGTGCTGACCATCCCAAACCAAATTCATTAATCAGTGAGCACGAAACGGAAGAGGAAGCGCGTGACGCCAAGCTGCGTTACGAAGACGTCGAAAAAGAGTAAAACGTTGCCGCTGGCAGGGATGCCAGCCGACATCATGCTAGAATGACGCAATTTTTTGGCTGAATCCATTTAGCCTTCCCTTCTGTTCTGCCTCACCGGACTCCCGCCAGATAAAGCCCCGCTAATCATTCTTCCGCCCTGATTTTGTCCGCCTGTCGATCGGTTCAGCTAAAAATTGTCTCTTGACCGATTCAGCGCAACGTTTTATTTTCGATTTACCGAATCAGGAACTCAGTTCCATATAGTGAAACTCGCTGCATGACCACACTCGAAAATGCCGCCGCCGTACTCAGACTGTTCCAGCGCAAAGGCGTGACTCAGGGACATGTCGGGCTGACATTTAGTGAAGTGGTTGATGCGCTGACGCTGCCGAAAAGCACCGTTTCACGTCTGCTGGCCACGATGGAGAGTCAGGGGCTGCTGGAGCGGGATGCCGAAACGCGTTGCTTTCATATTGGTCGCGTCCTGTTGGCTGCAGCCGGACATTATCTCTCGGCGCCGCTGGTTGATAGCGTCTCCGCGGCCATGGTCAGGCTGGCAGAGAGCACCGGCTGTATGGGCTATGTCTCTAAGCTGGCCGGACGCGAAATATTAGTCATGCGTATGTTTCATGGTCGCCATTTTACCCAGATGGTGACGCCGCCAGGCAGTCGTATGCCGGCGGCGGCAACCTCAACCGGCCGGGCGCTGTTAGCCCAGCTGAGTGATGAAGAGGTTCAGGCGCGTTATCTCGATAACTGGCAGGTGGTTTCCGCAAATTCACCTCAAACGCCTGACGCGCTCTGTGCACGATTAGCTGAAGTGCGTCAGCACGGCTGGTCACTGGCGCGCAATGAGTCACTGCCCGGCATCAGCTCGCTGTCGGTCTGCGTGCATAACAAACATCATGGCGAAACGGTGGCGCTCTGCCTCTCGTTTCTGTCGCAGGAGAGTGAGCCGGGCTACCCGTCAGACCTGCTCGAAGCATTACGCGCAACGGCTTCAGAGATAGCCGAAAAATATGGCGCGTAACTTCACAACGATTTTATCGGCGTAATATTTCGCCACACCAGGGAAAACAAAGGCCTTCGGGCCTTTTTCTTTCAGTCTGATCGTCACTCTTTGCGCAGCATCGGTTGCTGTGCGCGCCTCCCCACGTCTTTTTACGGCTTAAAGCCTGGGCTGCGCGCGCCTGTAGCTGGCTGCTGCGGCGTGTCCGATCGGTGAAATATAAAAACGACGTAAGCCAGCTGGCTGGCAATACGTTATTTCATTTCGTCTGGGTAGGGAGGGGTGGGAATATATGGAACGGGTCAATCCGATTAAGCACGCTGGCGTTGCGCTGGTTTTAATTTTTCTTTCAATTGCGGGTGCCATTATTGGTATTCAGCTGATCACCACCATTGGGGTGACACCCAATACCTCCATTATTGGCGCGCTGTTTGCCATGCTGCTGGCGCGCATTCCGCTACAGGCTTTTCGCCGTTATCGCTCAATTGAAATCCAGAACCTGGCGCAGACCGCCATCTCCTCGGCCACCTTTGGTGCGGCAAATAGCCTGCTGATGCCGATTGCCGTGCCCTGGGCGCTGGGTGAACCGCAACTGGTACTGCCGCTGTTCTGTGGCGTCAGTGCGGCCATGCTGCTGGATGCCTGGCTGCTCTATCGACTGTTTGATACCCGCGTCTTCCCGGCCAGCAATGCCTGGCCGCCGGGCGTTGCGGCGGCAGAAGCGATTAAGGCTGGCGATAAAGGCGGACGTCAGGCGTGGCTGCTGGTGATGGGCATTGTGGGTGGCATCGTCGGCGCGATGCTGAAGATTCCGATGTCCGCTTTCGGCACGGCTTTTATCGGCAACATCTGGGCGCTGTCGATGCTCGGCATCGGCTTCCTGCTGCGCGCTTATGCTCAGCCGGTGGCCGGTATTGATATTAACGCCCTCTACATTCCGCATGGCGTGATGGTCGGTGCCGGTCTGGTGGCGCTGATTCAGGTGGTGATGGTGATCCGCAGCCGCAAAAACGATGCGCTGGTGGTCAGCCGTAATGGTAATGAGGTGCAGCGGGCGCTGGGACTGGGCAGCGTTGGCTACATCCTCATCTCGGCGCTGCTGGCGCTGGCCGGCGGATTATGGAGTGAAATGGGGCTGGCGATGCTGCTGCTGTTTATTCTGTACGCCGCCTTTGCCGCCTTCGTTCACGAACTGATTGTCGGCATTGCCGCCATGCACTCCGGCTGGTTCCCGGCGTTTGCGGTGGCGCTGATCACCCTTATTATTGGCATCCTGATTGGCTTTCCACCGCTGGCACTCTGCCTGCTGTGCGGCTTTACCGCCGCCACCGGACCAGCCTTTGCCGATATGGGTTACGACCTCAAGGCGGGCTTTATCCTGCGCGGTAACGGCGCAGATATGCAGCAGGAGCTGTGGGGCCGCCGCATCCAGCTGATCGCCGCGATGATCGCCTTCGTGGTGTCGATTCCGCTGGTCTGGTATGCCCACACGCTGTTCTTCACCGACAACCTGCTGCCGCCAGTGGCGCGGGTCTATGCCAAAACCATTCAGGCTGGCGCAGAGCCAGGAATTGCCGGCAACCTGCTGACCTGGGCGATCCCTGGCGCGATAATTCAGCTGATCGGCGGGCCAAAGCGCCAGTTAGGCGTGCTGTTAGCCACCGGTTTACTGATCAATAACGCCATGGCCGGCTGGGCGGTGGTGGTGGGGATCGCGCTGCGTATCGTGATCATTCGCGTCTGGGGCGAGCGTGGCCGTTCGCCAATGGAAGTGATGGCCGCGGGCTTTATTGCCGGTGATGCGCTCTTCAGCTTCTTTAATTCACTGTTTGCCAGCAGCAGTAAAAAATAGCTAAGGATTAACCATGAGTTTACAGCAGACCTTGCAGGTCTTTGAGTTACTGGATAGCGCCCTGATTGACGGGCAGCAGGTAGTGGATCTGTTCGCCGCGTACCCGGAAGTGCAGGCCAGCGTGAAGCGGGTTTCCGGTCCCAAAGGCCGGACCGATTTTGTGCGCATCGCGATTGCTGGCACGCAGGGCAAAGCCAGCGGCGGGACGGCACCGACGCTGGGCATTATTGGTCGTCTTGGGGGCATCGGTGCCAGGCCTGGGCGCATCGGCATGGTATCCGATGCTGACGGAGCCGTGGCGGCGATCGCCAGTGCGCTCAAGCTGGCGCAGATGCAGAGCAAAGGCGACCGGCTGGCGGGTGACGTAATTGTCACCACTCATATCTGCCCGGATGCGCCCACCCGGCCGCATCAACCGGTCGACTTTATGGATTCGCCGATTGACGATGTCACCATGAATGATAACGAAGTGGTCGAGGGCGTGGAGGCGATTCTCTCCATCGACACCACCAAAGGGAACCGCATCATCAACCACAAGGGCTTTGCGCTCTCGCCCACGGTGAAAGAGGGTTACATTCTGCGGGTCTCTGAGGATCTGTTGCGCATTATGGAGATGACCACCGGTCGTCCTGCCGTCACTTTTCCCATCACTACTCAGGACATCACCCCTTACGGAAATGGCATCTACCATCTGAACAGCATTCTGCAACCGTCGACCGCCACCGATGTTCCGGTGGTGGGGGTGGCGATCACCGCAGAATCGGTGGTGCCGGGCTGCGGTACCGGTGCCAGTCATGAGGTGGATATCGCCGCTGCGGCGAAATTTGCGGTGGAAGTGGCGAAAGAGTTTGGTCGCGAGACCTGCCACTTTTATGACGCAGAGGAATACGCGCGGCTGCTGGCGCTCTACGGCAGCCTGGGACATTTGCGTCAGCGGAATCACTGAGATGGCTAAATCCCTGGTCACTCTGACCATCGGTCAGTCACCGCGCAGCGACATTCTGCCGCTGCTGCGTCTGCATCTGCCGGACGCCGTGACCGATCATGCCGGCTTGCTTGATGGATTAAGCGCGGCCGATATCGCGGCGCAGTATGGTCCGGCGGCGGGCGAGAAGATCCTGGTTTCCCGGCTGCAGAGTGGTGAGCAGGTACGGCTGGCGGCATCCAGAGTGGAGCAGGGATTGCAGCGCAAAATCAACGCCCTGGAGCAGGCGGGTTACGACACCATTCTGCTGCTCTGTACCGGCGAATTTGGCACCTTACGCACCCGGCGCGCGCTGCTGCTGGAGCCGGATCGCATTATCCCGCCGCTGATCTGCGCGATGGTTCAGCAGCAGCGGGTCGGGATTGTGGTGCCGGTTGAAGAGCAGGTGGTGGAACAGGCGGCGAAGTGGCAGTTGCTGCCCACGCCAGCCCATTACGCCGTCGCCAGCCCCTATCAGGCCGATGAGGCCACCTTCGCGGCGGCGGCCCGCACGCTACAGGCTGCCGATGTCGGTCTGGTGGTGCTGGACTGTTTTGGCTATCACCAGCAGCATCGGGCTGCGCTGCAGTCGCGGCTCGGCGTACCGGTATTGCTTTCGAATCAGCTGGTGGCCAGGCTGGCGGCGGAACTGCTGGGCTGACGGGAGAGATCACAAACGACCATCATTTCGCGTGACAGATCAGCGAGTTCCCTTCTACACTGCCAGACACCTTAATGTGCTGTGAGGAAGTATTATGCTCAACATTAGTGAGTATTTTGACGGAAAAGTTAAATCCATCGGTTTTGACAGTGCGAGCACCGGCCGTGCCAGCGTGGGCGTGATGGCTGAAGGCGAATATACCTTTGGTACCGGTCAGCCGGAAGAGATGACCGTGGTGAGCGGCTCGCTGAAGGTACTGCTGCCGGGTGAAACCGAGTGGCAATGGTTTGAGGCGGGTTCGGTGTTTAACGTGCCGGGCCACAGCGAATTTCACTTACAGGTTGGCGAACCCAGTTCTTATCTCTGTCGCTACCTGAAAGGATAAAAAAATGGCCGCAATGCGGCCATTTTCTTTCAGAGCGACGCCAGCTTAACGCTGTGCTTCGCCGCCTAACGCTTCCACCAGGTTGCTGGTCAGCGCAGCCAGTTCGCTGGTCATCAGAATAAAGTCGGCGTCAAAACGCTGGGCAAAATCTTCCCGATCAATATCATCATTCTGGTCGCGCAGCGTGTCGCTGAACTTCAGGCGTTTGATTGAACCGTCGTCGGCCAGCATAAACTGAATGCGCTCCTGCCAGTCCAGCGCCAGTTTGGTCACCAGTTTACCCGCTTCGATGTGATTCGCGATCTCATCACAGACCAGATCCTGTTTCTTGCAGCGGATCACGCCGCCATCTTCCAGCAGCGCTTTCAGCTCGGCTTCATCCATCAGGGCGAAACCGGCGGGCACCTCGCCAGAACGTACCCATTCGGTCAGGGTCAGTTCAATCGGGCTTTCCAGCGTCAGCGGCACCACCGGCAATGAGCCGAGGCTTTTGCGCAGCAGCGCCAGCGTATCTTCCGCTTTTTTGGCGCTGGCGCAGTCAACCATAATCAGGTTGTTCACCGTGTCGATCCACAGCCATGTCTGGCTAAAGCGGCTGAAGGCACGCGGCAGCAGGCTGTGCAGCACTTCATCTTTCAGCGAATCTTTTTCGGTCTTCTTCAGCTTGCGGCTCTGCTCCGCTTCCAACTTGTCGATTTTCGCTTCCAGCGCCTGTTTCACGACCGGTGACGGCAGCATTTTCTCTTCTTTGCGGGCGCAAATCACGATCTGACCGTTGTTTTCATGGGTCAGCGCATCGCTGCGGTTGCCCATCGGCGGCACCCAGCCGGTTTTGCTCATATCCTGACTGCCACACGGCGAAAAAGTGAAGGCGTCGAGCTGTTTTTCCATCTCATCTGCGGACAACGGAATGTCACGATTCAGACGATAAACCATCATATTTTTAAACCACAACATCGGGATTCCTTACCGTGGCGCGATCGGGCGCACAAGTCTAACAGAGTCAGCGCGCATGATAGCGAAACATCGGAGTGGTTTCATTGCCTTTCCGGCTGACGCCTTCTACTGTATGTTCCACCTGAACGAATAACGAGGAATAAACCGTGCGCATAGGCATTGATTTGGGTGGCACCAAGACAGAAGTGATTGCGTTATCCAACGCCGGACAGGAGCTGTTTCGTCACCGGGTCAATACCCCGCGTGATGACTATCAGGCAACGGTCCAGGCGATTGTCGATCTGGTCAGGCTGGCAGAGCAGAAAACCGGTCAGACCGGCACCGTTGGCCTCGGTATTCCCGGCACGATTTCGCCCTACAGCAAACGGGTCAAAAATGCCAACTCCACCTGGCTTAACGGTCAGCCGCTGGATAAAGATCTGGCGCAGGCGCTGAATCGTGACGTGCGCATCGCCAACGACGCGAATTGTCTCGCCGTTTCCGAGGCGGTTGACGGAGCGGGTGCCGGACAGCCGCTGGTGTTTGCGGTGATCATCGGCACCGGATCGGGTGCCGGGATCGCAATCAACGGCCAGTCTCGTATCGGCGGTAACGGCAATGCTGGCGAGTGGGGCCACAATCCGCTGCCGTGGATGGATGAAGATGAGCTGCGCTATCGGCAGGAAGTGCCCTGTTATTGCGGGCAGCAGGGCTGCATTGAGACCTTCGTCTCAGGCACCGGTTTCGGTATTGATTATCAGCGGCTGAGCGGCGTGTCTCGTAAAGGGGCGGAGATCGTGGCGCTGCTGGAACAGCAGGATCCGATCGCTGAACTGGCGATGAGCCGATATGAACTGCGGCTGGCAAAATCGCTGGCGCAGGTGGTGAATCTGATCGATCCGGACGTGATCGTGCTGGGCGGCGGCATGAGCAATGTGGATCGTCTCTATCAGACGGTGCCGACGCTGATGAAAAAATGGGTATTCGGTGGCGAATGCGAAACGCCGGTGCTGAAGGCGCAACACGGCGATTCGAGTGGCGTGCGTGGAGCAGCCTGGCTCTGGCCGCTCAACGACTGATTTTAGCTAGCCTGTCCGGGGCGCGACCTCAGGCCGCGCCCTGCTATTCACCCACCAGCATACTGTCCTGCGGCGCGCGATCGCGCTGTGCCTTAGTCGCCAGGAAGTAGAGATAGCCCACCAGCATAAAGGCGACGAACAGCGCGCCGATTACCGGGTTAAACCACAGCATCGCCAGCAGGCAGATCACCGATAACAGCAGGGCGATGCCCGGCACGATCGGATAACCTGGCGCACGGAAGCTGCGCGCCAGATCCGGTGCCGAACGGCGCAGCCGGAACAGGCTCAGCATACTCATGATATACATCACAATGGCGCCGAACACCGCCATAGTGATCATCGCCGCCGTCAGCGTCATCCCCTGCAGATTAATAATTCCGTCGCTGTAAATGGCGGCGATCCCCAGTATCCCGCCGGTAATAATGGCGCGATGCGGCGTCTGAAAGCGCGACAGTTTCGCCAGCCCGGGCGGCAGATAGCCGGCGCGGGCCAGCGCAAAGAACTGGCGTGAATAACCGAGGATGATGCCGTGGAAGCTGGCGATCAGGCCAAACAGGCCGATCCACACCAGCATGTGCATCCAGTTAGAGTGTTCGCCGACGATCATTTTCATCGCCTGCGGCAGGGGATCGTTGATGTCGGACAGTTTACGCCAGTCACCCGCGCCGCCCGCCATCAGCATCACGCCAATTGCCAGCACCACCAGCGTCAGAATGCCGCTGATATAGGCCCGCGGGATGGTACGGGTCGGATCTTTCGCCTCTTCTGCCGCCATCGCAGCACCTTCAATGGCAAGGAAAAACCAGATGGCGAATGGGATTGCGGCAAAAATACCGGAAAACGCCGGCATACCGAAGCTGTCGCTGCCGGCCCAGCCGTGCGCGGCAAAGTTCGCCAGGCTGAAACCGGGCGAGACTACGCCCATAAACACCAGCAGCTCAATCACCGCCAGAATGGTCACCACCAGCTCGAACATCGCTGCCAGTTTTACGCCAAGAATATTCAGCGTCATAAACAGCAGATAAGCGCCGACCGCGGCGGTTTTCGGGTTGAGTGCCGGATACTGCACGTTGAGGTAGGCACCAATTGCCATCGCAATCGCCGGTGGCGCAAAGACGAACTCAATCAGCGTGGCGAGACCGGCAATCAGCCCGCCGGTTTCGCCAAAGGCGCGGCGGCTGTAGGCAAACGGCCCGCCGGCGTGAGGAATTGCGGTGGTCAGCTCGGTAAAGCTGAAAATAAAGCAGGTATAGAGCGTGGCGATCAGCGCGGTGGTGACCAGGAAGCCCAGCGTGCCCGCCACCGCCCAGCCGTAACTCCAGCCAAAATATTCGCCTGAGATAACCAGGCCAACCGCAATTCCCCACAGATGCAGGGTGCCCAGCGTGGGCTTGAGTCTGTTTGTCATACTGTTATCCCCGTCGTTGTTGGTGCCGCGCGGCAGTGATACCGCACTTCATGGTTTACGCTACAGTGAAGGGATAATGCCGTTGCCTGGCGGGCCGCGACTTGACGCCGGCGCGGTCAATGCTGTCCTCCACGGTCAACTCACAGGCAACACCGGGCCAGATGCACGCTGCGGTCAACTTTGACTCCTCTGCGGTCAAGCAGCTCAGGTTCTGGCAACGCATGCTGAGGTTACGCAAGTGACAGGAGCCGGAATGATGAGCGCGAAACAATATGACAACCTGACTGATTCTCAACTTACCGCACTGGCGCAGCAGGCGCTGGGCTGTTATCCCGCCGCGCTGCAGGGCACGCTGCGGCTGCTGTGTCGTTCGGAGAACGCCACGTTTCTGCTGCAGGCGGGCAGCCGGCGTTATGCGCTGCGGCTGCATCGCGGCGACTACCATCAAAAAGCGGATATCCTCAGCGAGCTGCTGTGGCTGGACGCGCTGCGCGAAACCGGCATCGTAGTACCCGAGGCTGTGCCGGACAGCCAGGGCGAAAGGGTACTGACGCTGCGTTTGCCGGACGGTGGCGAGCGGTATGTGGTGCTGTTTCACTGGATTGACGGCGAGATGCCGACCACCGAGGTGGACCCGCGCGCCTTTCAGCAACTGGGGCAGATTACGGCCCGGCTGCATCAGCACAGTAAACAGTGGCAGCCGCCGGCTGGTTTCCAGCGCATCCTCTGGGATCACCACACCATGACCAGCGCGCAGAGCCACTGGGGACGCTGGCAGGATGCGCCCAATCTGCCTTCCGCCGATCATGGGATCATCGAACAGGCGATCGCTCAGGCGGGCGAGGCGCTGACGGCGTTTGGCAAAGGATCGGATCGTTTTGGCCTGATCCACGCCGATCTGCGACTGACTAATCTGCTGCTGCACCAGGGTGAAACCCGGGTGATCGATTTCGATGACTGCGGGCTGGGCTGGTATCTGCACGATCTGGCGGCAGCGATCAGTTTTGTCGAGCATCATCCGCGGGCGGCAGAGTGGATCGATCACTGGATTCGCGGCTACGAGCAGGTGTCGCACATCAGCGATCGGGAGATGGCGATGCTGCCAACGCTGCTGATCCAGCGCCGTATCCAGCTCACCGCGTGGGTAGGATCGCACGCCGAAACGGAGATGGCGCAGAGCCTGGGCCCGGAATGGGCCCGCCATTCAGTGCGGCTCTGCCGGCGTTATCTGGAGAGCGAGCAGTTGCCGGTCGGGGTCTGATGCACCAGCGGCGGGCGCAGGTGCGCCGCCGCAGTGCTGTGCGTCCAACCGCCGCGGTCTAACCCGCTGAAATCCTGAAGGATTAAGCTGGTACGGAAATTGCTCAGTCTGTTAATGGGTTTTCCCCTGAATCTGACTGAGGCGACCATGAATCCGATGATGATAAAACAGCCCGATGCATTTGCTGCCTGCTCCGCTGCGGCGGAGGCCGGTAATCACGGCGTGCTGGCCGCTGCGGCCACCGGCCTGAGCGATTTTATTCATACCCGTGGCGGTGACGTGGACCGTATCTTCGGCATCAGCGGTATCGATCCGGAGCGGCTCACCAGCCCGACGCTGAGCCTTGGGCTGGTTAACTACTGTCGGGTGCTGGAGGAAGCGGCACGACACTCCGGTTTTGATAACTTCGGTTTGCACTACGGCAGGCAGTTTAAACCGCAGTCATTAGGCCTGATTGGCTACATCGGCCTCTGTTCCGCCACGCTGGAACAGGCGCTACACAATGTGGTCAACGCCTTTCCGTGGCATCAGCACGACACCTTAACCCGGCTGGTGGACAAAGGAGAGTGCTGGCGGCTCGACTATCAGGTTCGCCACGGGGCGATTCTGACGCGCCGTCAGGATGCGGAGCTGACGCTGGGGATGTTCATGAATCTGATTCGTCATGTGGCGGGTAAAAACTGGGCACCGCGCGAGGTGCATTTTGAACATCCGCGCCCGGAACAGTGGCACGATCACGGGAAAGTGTTTGATGCGCCGGTCTGGTTCGATCAGCCCTTTAACTCGCTGGTGATCCCAAAGCGCGATCTGCTGCGCAGCATGCCGGAAAGCGATCCCATGTTGCTGATGGTGATGCAGGATGCCATCCGGCGGCTCAATCGGGCCGCTTCACAGCAGAGCATGGTGGAGCAGGCGCGCTCACAGGTAAACCTGTCGCTGATGCAGGGCGAACCGGTGCTGGAGGAGGTGGCTGATAAGCTGGGGTTATCGAGCTGGTCACTGCAGCGGCGGCTGCGTGAAGAGGGCTGCAGCTTCAGCGCGCTGGTGGATCAGGTACGCTGCGAAATGGCGACGCACTATCTGCAGCAGAAGCAGCTGCCGATCTCCGAAATGGCACTGCTGCTGGGCTACTCGGAAGTCAGCGCCTTCTCACGCGCGTTTCGGCGCTGGTTCGGCATCAGTCCGCGTCAGTGGCGCCAGCATGGGCTGGCAAGCTAGCCTTGCGCGGCGCAAAGCCAAACCACGCCGGCTGAGTACGCACCGGCGGCGGCGGCAAACCTTTGGTCTGCGCAGCCAGCTGCCAGGCCCGTAAGCACAACGCCTCATCGCCCTGCGTCTGCGTCACCGCATAGCGTCCACTCTGTTGCCACTCCAGCCGGACCAGACATTGCTGGCCCGCATAGCGCGCCGCATCGCTGAACTGCTGATTCAGCCGGTGCTGCATTTGATTAGTCCACTGACAGGATGCGCTGTTGGGGTCCTTCGCGGGCTGACAGAGGTTGACCACACTATCCCGTTGCTTTGGTTCAGAATGCTGGCAGCCGCTCAGGACGATGGCAATAATTACGCCCGGCAACACTTTCATCTTTATATTAATTAAATTCATTGAACTGACCAATTCTGATTAAAGTTCTCTTCTTCTGCTGCCGACAGTCTACAGACCGGACTGGCGAATGCTATGGCATTACTCCGACTGTCGGCAGAACCAGAATTTACCGCCCCGAGCGCGGTTTCTTATTATTTATTCATGGAACAGAAATGCAGAAAAAATATGCCGTTGCGGCACTCACCTTACTCAGTGCTTCGCTGCTCAGCGGCTGCGCGACTGAATCCTCCCGTGCGATTGAAGCACCCCAGGTTCGTGCAGCCAGCCAGCCCGCTTACCAGGGCGTGCGCAGCCCGATTGCGGTTGGTCAGTTTGATAACCGCTCCGCTTATATGAACGGGATTTTCTCGGATGGCGTTGATCGGCTGGGTAATCAGTCAAAAACCATTCTGATCACCCATCTGCAGCAGACTAACCGTTTCAGCGTACTGGATCGCAGCAACCTGAAAGAGCTGGAGCAGGAAGCCGACTTCAAACGCAGTCAGCAAAATATCAAAGGCGCGAACTATATCATCACCGGTGATATCACCGAGTTTGGTCGCAAAGAAGTGGGTGACCAGCAGCTGTGGGGCATTCTGGGCCGCGGTAAGAGTCAGATCGCCTATGCCAAAGTCAATCTCAACGTGGTGGATGTCACCACCTCTGAAGTGGTGTTCAGCGCGCAGGGCGCTGGCGAATACCAGCTTTCAGCCCGTGAGATCATCGGTTTTGGCGGCACCAGCAGTTATGACTCGACGCTGAATGGCAAAGTGATGGATCTGGCGATTCGCGAAGCAGTCGATCATTTAGTGGATGGAATCAACAACGGCGCCTGGCGTCCGGCTAAATAAGGAAGTTATAAATGAAAGCGATCACACTGGGCGGCCTGCTGATGGCGGCTGTACTGCTGGCTGGCTGCGCGCCAAAAGCGCCGAAAACGATTTACTACTGGGGCGACTATCAGCAGCAGCTGTATAGCTACTATCAGAAGGATAGCGATCCACTGAAGCAGATCGACGCGCTGAATCTCGACGTTGAAAAAGCCCGTGCGGCAAACCAGCCGGTTGCGCCAGGGCTGCACGCGCAACTCGGCCTGCTCTACGCCAAAACCGGCGATACCCATAAAGCCTTCGGCCAGTTTGCGACCGAAAAGCAGCTGTTTCAGGAAGCGGGCCCATACATGGATTTTCTGATGAGTAACAAACAAGGAGTGACCCGGTGAAAAAACTGATTGTTCTGTGTGGCGCCCTGGCCGCGCTGCTGCTGACCGGCTGTGCGCAGCATAAAAAGCCCTATGACTATAGCGCGTTCCGTGCCAGTAAACCGGCGTCGATTCTGGTGTTACCCGCCGAGAACAAAGCGCCGGATATCAATGCCGCTCACAGCCTGACGTCGCTGGTTACCCGGCCACTGGCTGAAGCGGGTTATTACGTTTTTCCGGTGGCGGTGGTGGAAGAGACTTTCCAGCAGAATGGCCTGACCAGCGGCAGCGAAATCCAGGCGGTCAGCCCGGCGCGTCTGAATAAAATCTTTCACGCCGATAGCGCGCTCTATATCTCCATCAGCGAGTACGGCAGCAGCTACCGGGTGATCGACAGCGTCACCACCGTGTCGGCGACCGCGCGCCTGGTGGATCTGCGCAGTGGCAAAGAACTCTGGCAGGGCTCCGCTTCCGCCAGTGACAATGAAGATGGTAACAACAATAGCGGTGGTCTGGTCGGCATGCTGGTCAGTGCGGCAATCAACCAGATCGCCAGCAACGTCAGCGACAAAGCCCATTCGATTGCCGGTCTCACCAGCAATCGCCTGCTGGCGCAGAACGAGCAGGGCGGTTTGCTGACCGGCCCGCGCTATACGCTGATCAGCGCCCGCTGATCGGTGGCAGAGCGGGCGCTGCGGCGCCCGCTATCCCTGCGGCAGCTCCAGCTGGCTGTAGCCCAGCCCGTTCATTTTCCGCACTTTAATCTGCACCGGTATCCGCTCTTTCATCGCTTCAACGTGGCTGATCACGCCGATGGTTTTGCCGCTGGCGTTGAGCGCATCCAGCGCGTCGAGCGCGGTATCGAGCGTTTGCGCATCCAGCGTGCCAAACCCTTCATCCAGAAACAGCGATTCAATGCGGGTCTTGTGGCTGACCAGGTCAGATAACGCCAGCGCCAGCGCCAGGCTGACGAGGAAGCTCTCGCCACCCGACAGCGTCCGGGTATCGCGCGCCGTGTCAGCCTGCCAGGTATCCACCACGTCCAGCTCCAGCAGATCCTGCGCGCGACGCTGCAACAGATAGCGGCCATGCAGCCGATCGAGCTGGCGATTCGCCAGCGCTACCAGATGATCCAGCGTTAAGCCCTGAGCAAAGCGGCGGAACTTATCGCCGCTGGCCGAGCCAATCAGATCGTTAAGCAGTCCCCACTGCGCCAGCACTGCTTCATCCCCGGCAATCTGCGTCATCAGGCTCTGCTGCTGGTCACGCAGGCGGGCATCGCTCTGCAACTGCTGCTGGATCTGGCCCTGCTGGCTGGCATTGTCACGCAGCGCCAGCCGGAGCTGTTCCAGCTGCTGCGCCAGGATCTCGGCCGAAGCGGGCATCGCGGCAGGCTGTGCCTGCTGGTGGGTCGCCAGCCGCTGATGCAGATCCGCCAGCCGCGCCTGCTGCTGCTGCCGTTGCTGATCGATCTGCTGTAGCTGCTGGCGCAGTTGCTGCACCGTCTGTTCATCGAGTAGCGCGGCGCGCAGTCGGGCTTCATCACTGAAACCGGCGGCGGCCAGCGCCTGCTGCAACCGCTGTTCCGCCTCGGCCAGGCGCGCGGTAAGCGTCTGCTGCTGATTCGCCACTATCGCCAGCTGACCCTGCAGGCTGCTGACCTCGCTTTGCGTCTGCTGTAAGCCATCCCGCAGCTGCGCGAGCTGCGCCTCGTGCTGGCGGAGGCTCTGCTGCATCTGCTGACGGGCGTCAGCCACCTCGCGATCGCCAAACAGCGCCTGGCGCTGCTGGCGCATCTCATCGAGCCGGGTCTGCTCGTGGTGCAACTGCTGCTGCTGGGCGGTCAGCTGCTGCTGTTCCCGTTCTGCCTGCTGTTGCAGGGCAGCCAGCTGGGTTTCGCCGCGCAGCAACTGCGGCTGCAGGTTAGCGAGTAACTGCTCACTTTCCTGCCAGCGCTGCCAGCGGGCCTGCTGAGTCTCCAGCCATGACGCGCGTTCAGCGGCGGCAGGCAAGGTCAGGTTATGCTGGCTGAACTGCTGTTGCAGCCCATCCTGCACCTGCTGCCAGTCATGCTGTTCCTGCTGCTGGTGCTGTTGTAGCGCGATGAGTGCCTGCTGCAGGTTATCCAGCGACTGCTGTGCCAGCTGCTCAGCCTGCAGATGCTGCTGCCAGATCTGCGCCTGCTGAAGATGATGGTCTTTAGCCGCCTGGCGCGCCTGTTCAGCGGTTTCCAGCGCCAGCCGTTGCTGCTCAAGCTGCTGTTCCCGTTCACTTTGCTGCTGCTGCCACTGGGCTAATGCGTCAGCGTCTGACAAGGTGAAGGTAAGTGCCAGCTCACCGCTGAGCGCCTGCCATTGCTGCTCCAGCGCGGTGATGTGCCGCTGGGTTTCTGCAATATCGTCGCGCAGCGACTGCTGCTGGATCGCCGACTGTTTCAGTTGCTCTTTTTTGGCGGTGCCCGCTTCGCGAAGCGCGTCGACCTGCTGTTGCAGAGCCGCACGCCGCTGCTGACTGGCACTGATTTCCAGCGTGCTGTAAGCCTCAATCGCCGGATGGCTGCAGGAGCCGCACAGCGGGCAGGGCTGGTCAGGCGTCAGCTGGGCGCGATAGTGCGACAGATCGGCAATCTGCTGCTCCAGCGCGCAAATTTTCTCCACATCGTCCAGCTGCTGTTTTTCGCGTTTCCACTGATCGCGCAGGCTCTGTAATTCCACCTCCGCCTGCTGGTGGGCCTTTTCCAGCCCGGCCAGCTGCTGCTGGCGCTGACTCTGTTGCCGATGCAGCGGTTGCCACTGAGTCGAGAGCAGCAGCAGCTGCTGGCGCGCCGCGCGGCTGGCGTGCAGCTGGCTCAGCGCTTCACGCAGCGCCGCTGGCGGGTGCTGCTCCTGGAGCGAAGTTAGTGCTTGCTCCGCTTGCAGCAGCGCCTGCGCAGCGGCCTGTTCGGCTTGCTGGCGCGGTAATGCTTGCTGCGCCTGCTGCTCCCGTTCGGCCTGCTGCGCCGCGATCTTCTGCTGCTGTTGCTGCTGCTGTTGGGCCAGTCCGGCCAGCGTCGCTTCACGCTGCGCCAGCTGGGCGAAGCGTTCCTGCCACAGCGGCAGCAAAGCGCCCCATTGCGCCATATCGGCTAACTGCTGTCGCAGGGTTTGTTGCCCGGCGATCGCCTGTTGTAACGCGGTTAGCTGGCGGGTCTGTTCCGTTAACGCGCTTTGGGTCTGATCGTACTGCTGCTGCTGGCGATCTTTTTCCTGCTGCTGCCGGGTCAGCTGTTGTTGCAGCACGCGCAGTGACTGATCAAGCGGGATGACCTGTTCGTTGAGCAGGCTCTCCTGCTGCTGCTGTTGCTGGTGCGCCTGTTCAGCGGTGGCCTGCGCCGCGGCGGTAAGCTGCTGCTGGCGCTGTTGTTCAGTCTGCGCCCGCTGATGGGCCTCGGTGAGCTGCTGCTGGCGGCCGCGCACTTCATGCTGCTCCTGCGCCAGCTGGTCGCGCTGTTGCAGAGCTGGCCGCAGTTTTTCAGCCGGTTCGCTGCGCGCCAGTCGCTGCCGATCCGCTTCGGCGGCCTGTGCTGCTGCTTCAGCCTGCTGCAGAGCCGTGTTCGCCGTGGCGATCTCCTGCTCTAATTGCAGCGCCTGTTGCTGCCACTGCTGCTGCTGCTGAGCCTGCTGATAGTCGCGGCTCAGCGTCTGTTCCGCCTCGCTCAGCCGGGCGATCTGCTGTTGCAGCGCGGTGCGTGTTTCATCATCCAGCAGCGCCATCGCTCCCGCCCGGCTGCGCAACAGATCCAGCGCGGTCCTGGCCTCTTTATGACGTTCATAGATCGCCGTGGAGATCAGGCCGTAAATTTCGGTGCCGGTCAGCTCCTCCAGCAGTTCGGCACGTTCGCTGGCTTTGGCGTTGAGGAAAGCGGCGAACTGGCCCTGTGACAGCATCATAGAGCGGGTAAAGCGTTCAAAGTCGAGACCGGAGAGGGTCTCGATCAGCCTGAGCTTGTCGCCGACCTTGTCGGCGACGATGGTGTCATCGGCACAGCGCGCCAGCTCAACCCGTGGTGCCTGCAATTTGCCGTCGGCGGTGCCGCGGGCGCGGTTCTGGCTCCAGAAGGCGCGCCAGGCTTCGCCTTTGATCTCAAATTCGACTTCGGCCAGACACTCGGCGCAGTCGCGGGTCATCAGCGCATTCTGACTCTGGGAAATGGCACCGAGGCGCGGCGTCTGGTGATAGAGCGCCAGACAAATAGCATCCAGCAGGGTGGTTTTGCCTGCGCCGGTTGCGCCGGTAATCGCGAACAGGCCGTTGCTGGCAAAGGGTTCGGCACGGAAATCGATAAACCATTCGCCGCGCAGTGCGTTGAGGTTTTTAAAGCGTAGCGTGAGGATCTTCATTGTGGCTCCCTGATATCGGCCAGCGTCTGGCGGAATAGCGTGGTCATCTGGTCGATCTGCTGCGGCTGCAGTTCGCTATCCAGCGCCAGCCGACGGGCAAACACCTCTTCCACTTTCAGCTCGCTCAGGGTTTCGTTATCCAGCCGCGCCAGGCTGTGCTGACGCTGCTCACGGCTGCGGCGTAACAGTAAGACTTCCACCGGCAGTTCTGCGGTGAGGGTTTCCACCTGTCGCTGCAGATCGCTGAGGTACTCCTGGGTCGTGACTTCGATATCCAGCCAGGTCGGCTTTTCCTGCGGCACGTCGCTGAATGCGCTGAGCTGCTGCGCAATCTGCGCCAGCGAGCCTTTCAGCACCTGCATCGGCTGCACCTGCGGCACCACCAGCGGGCTCACTGATTGCAGACCGCTGGCGGTAAATTCCAGCAGGAAGACGCTTTTTTCACTGCCCAGCTCATCAAAACTGAGCGGAATCGGCGAGCCGCTGTAGCGGATATGCTCACTGCCCGCTACCCGCTGAGCACGATGAATGTGGCCCAGCGCGATGTAATCAGCGTCCGGAAAGGCGGAGGCCGGAAAGGCGTCCAGCGTGCCGATATAGATGTCACGCACCGAGTCGCTCTGGCTGACGCCGACGGTGGTGAGATGGCCGGTCGCCACGATCGGCAGTGCCGGCTCCAGCGCCCGTGCGGCGGCAACGCGCTGCTGATAGTGGTGAGCAATCGCCTCCAGCAGCGACGTCTGCTTGTCACGTCCGGACTGACCGGCGCGGCTGCGCAGGATGTCGCGCGGTCGCAGGTAAGGAATGGCGCACAGCCGCACGCCCGGTTCGCCCTGACGGGTAGTGAGCACCATCACGTCACTCTCCGCCTGCGGCGTGGCGATCACCCGGGTATTCAGACAGGCGAGCAGCTCGCGCGACTCATTGAGCGTCGCCACCGAGTCGTGATTACCCGCCAGCACAATCAGCTGGCAGCCGCTGGGTTGCAGCGCCACCACAAAGCGGTTGAACATTTCGCGCGCGTAGCTGGGCGGGGTGCCGGTATCGAACAGATCGCCGGCGACGATTAACGCATCCACCTGATGCTGTTCAATCTGGATCAACAGCCAGTCGAGAAACGCCTGATGTTCCGCCGCCCGACTTTTGTTGTAAAAGAACTGCCCCAGATGCCAGTCCGCAGTATGAATGATGCGCATAAGAGTCCCTGCCGTTGTGATTCGCCCGGCGATTATACTGGCTCTGCGGCCAAAGCAAAAAATTGTCGCTGCGCTGTCATAAATGATTACCAACGGGGTTACAGGCGGGTTATGTTTTTCATAAAAGTGTCACAAATCTGACGCATAATGGCGCCGCGAATCTCAGTGACAGCCGTCATATCAGCAGGAGTAATAATGGCTAAGCGCATTTTGGTTGTGGAAGATGAAGCCCCAATCCGTGAAATGTTGTGTTTTGTTCTGGAGCAGAACGACTATCAGCCAATCGAGGCGGAAGATTATGACAGCGCAGTGGGTAAGCTGATTGAACCCTGGCCCGATCTGATCCTGCTGGACTGGATGTTACCTGGCGGCAGCGGCATTCAGTTTATCAAACACCTGAAACGCGAAGCGATGACCCGTGATATCCCGGTGATGATGCTGACCGCCCGCGGTGAAGAGGAAGACCGGGTGCGCGGGCTGGAAGTCGGTGCTGACGATTACATCACCAAGCCTTTTTCGCCGAAAGAGCTGATGGCGCGCATCAAAGCGGTCATGCGCCGTATCTCTCCGATGGCGGTGGAAGAGGTGATTGAGATGCAGGGGCTGAGTCTGGATCCTTCATCGCATCGGGTGATGTCGGAAACCACGCCGCTGGAAATGGGACCGACCGAATACAAACTGCTGCACTTCTTTATGACGCACCCGGAGCGGGTCTACAGCCGCGAACAGTTGCTGAACCACGTCTGGGGCACCAATGTGTATGTTGAAGATCGTACCGTCGATGTTCACATTCGCCGTTTACGTAAAGCGCTGGAAGTCTCCGGCCACGATCGCATGGTACAAACCGTCCGTGGAACAGGGTATCGTTTCTCTGCCCGCTACTAAACGGAGTTTTCACCGTGCTGGAACGCCTCTCCTGGAAGAGATTACTGTCAGAACTGCTGCTGGCCTGTTTGCCTGCGTTGCTGCTCGGTCTGCTGTTCGGCTATCTGCCGTGGTGGCTGCTGCTGAGCGTGCTGGCGGTGCTGCTGTGGCATTTTCACAACCTGATGCGGCTGTCGCACTGGTTGTGGCTCGATCGTACCATGACGCCGCCTGCCGGACGCGCCAGCTGGGAACCGCTGTTTTACGGGCTTTATCAGATGCAGTTACGCAACCGGCGGCGGCGGCGTGAGCTCGGCAACCTGATTAAACGCTTTCGCAGCGGCGCCGAGTCGCTGCCGGATGCGGTGATCCTCACCACCGAAGAGGGCACCATCTTCTGGTGCAACGGGCTGGCGCAACAGCATCTCGGGCTACGCTGGCCGGAAGATAATGGCCAGAACATCCTTAACCTGCTGCGTTACCCGGAGTTCTCGCGCTATATCCGCCAGCGTGATTTCGATAAGCCGTTAACGCTGGTGCTGAATAACCAGTATCACATGGAGTTTCGCGTCATGCCCTACAGCGAAGGGCAGTGGCTGCTGGTGGCGCGCGACGTGACGCAGATGCATCAGCTGGAAGGCGCGCGGCGTAATTTCTTTGCCAACGTCAGCCATGAGCTGCGGACTCCGCTGACGGTGCTGCAGGGCTATCTGGAGATGATGAACGACTCGGTGATGAACGAGCGTTCGCGCGGCAAAGCGCTGCACACCATGTCGGAGCAGACGCGCCGCATGGACAGCCTGGTCAAACAGCTGCTGACGCTGTCGCGAATTGAAGCCGCACCGGCGATCGACCTGAAAGAGAAGGTTGACGTGCCGGTGATGCTGAAGCTGCTGCAGCATGAGGCCGCGACCCTGAGCAACGGGCGGCACGACCTCCATTTCCATACCGACCCGCATCTGAAAGTGTTCGGCAACGATGAGCAGCTGCGCAGTGCTATCTCCAATCTGGTCTACAACGCGGTGAACCACACGCCAGACGGTACCCGCATCGATATCAGCTGGCTGCGCAGCAAGCAGGGCGCCACCTTCCGGGTCTGCGACAATGGACCGGGCATCGCCGCGGAACATATTCCCCGTCTCACCGAGCGCTTCTACCGGGTCGATAAAGCGCGATCGCGCGCCACCGGCGGCAGCGGGCTGGGGCTGGCGATCGTGAAACATGCCCTGAGCCACCATAATGCGCGGCTGGATATCACCAGCGTGCCGCATCAGGAGACCTGTTTTACCTTTACCCTGCCAGCAAGGTTGATTGTCAGCGGTGGGATGCAGGAGAATGCCGTTCATTAATCGCTGCCGGATCTCCCTGATGCGCCTCTTTCTTTTATTGATCGTTACGCTGCTGCCGGGCATGGCGCTGGCACAGTCCGGCGCGCTGTCGGGCAACCTCAGCAGCGTTGGCTCCGATACTCTCGGTTATCTGATGACGCTGTGGGGTGAGGATTTCAGCCGACAGGCACCGGGGGTCAATGTGCAGGTGCAGGCATCCGGCTCCTCGACCGCACCCACGGCGCTGGCGGCTGGCGCCGCGCAGCTCGGCCCGATGAGCCGGCCGATGCAGGCAGATGAGCGTCAGGCGTTTGAAGCGCGCTATGGTTATCCGCCGCTGGCGGTGCCGGTGGCCATGGATGCGCTGGTGGTGGTGGTGAATCAGCGCAACCCGCTACAGCAGATCACGCCGCGTCAGCTCGACGCCATCTTCTCCATTACCCGACTGTGCGGCGCAACGTCAGTGCCTCAGCGCTGGGGCGATCTCGGAGCCCAGGGCGCCGGGTGGGCCCGACGACCCATCCAGCGCTACGGCCGCAACTCCGCCTCGGGCACCTGGGGTTTCTTCAAGCAGCAGGTGCTCTGTCAGGGCGATTTTCGCAACGACGTCGCGGAATTTCCCGGATCGGCGGCGGTGGTGCAGGCGGTGGCCGGCAATCCCCGCAGCATTGGCTACGCCAGTTTTGGCTTCCATCTCAGCGGCGTAAAGATGCTGTCGGTGGTTAACCCGCAGGGCGAAGCTGTGCCACCCGATGCGGAAGCGATCCGCAGCGGCCGCTATCCGTGGGCGCGTCCGCTCTATCTCTACGTCAACAAGGCACCGGGTAAGCCGTTACCGCCGCTGGTCGCCGCCTTTCTGCAACAGGTGCTCTCGGTGCAGGGACAGCGTCGCGTCAGCGAAGCGGGTTACCTGCCGCTCTCTGATCGTCAGATGGCAGAGGCACGCGCAGCGCTGCACTGATGGTAACGGCGATGCGCTGCCGCCTTGCTGCCATCAACATGAATTTTCTTCACGTCTGTTGAATTTTCTTCTGTTGCAACGGAACGCAACCCATGTCACTCTCCGCTTAGACGTTTAGCCATCCAGATGGCTATTTATATCAGAATGCAATTATTTCCTGCCGTAACCATCGGCAGGCGAGTCAGGAGTGATCATGCAAAGACAAACCGCCCCCTTTCGTGCCGATACCGTTGGCAGTTTCCTCCGTCCCGCCGCCATTAAGCAGGCGCGTGAGCAGTTTGCTGCCGGAGAGATTGATGCCGCCGCCCTGCGCCAGGTTGAAGATGACGCCATTCGTGATGTGGTCGCGAAGCAGCGTGAAAATGGTCTGCAGGTGGTGACCGATGGCGAGTTTCGTCGCGGCTGGTGGCACTTCGACTTTTTCTACGGCCTGGATGGGGTAGAAGCATATGAAGCCGAGCAGGGGATTCAGTTCAACGGTGTGCAGACCAAAGCCCATGGCGTGAAAGTGGTAAGCAAGCTCGGCTTTTCCAGCCATCCGATGCTGGATCACTTCCGTTTCCTGCAAAGCGTTGCCGGTGACGCCGTGCCGAAAATGACCATTCCCAGCCCCAGCGTGCTGCACTTCCGCGGCGGGCGCAAAGTGATCGACGCGCAGGTTTACCCGGATCTGGCGGATTACTTTGACGATCTGGCCCAGACTTACAAAGATGCGATCAAAGCGTTTTACGATGCGGGCTGCCGTTATCTGCAGCTGGATGACACCGTCTGGGCCTACCTCTGCTCAGAAGATCAGAAGCGTGAGATCCGGGCGCGTGGCGACGATCCGGAAGCGCTGGCGCGGACCTATGCGCAGGTGCTGAACAAGGCGCTGGAAGATAAACCGGCCGACCTGACCGTGGGCCTGCATGTCTGTCGCGGCAATTTCCGTTCAACCTGGATCTCAGAAGGCGGCTACGAGCCGGTGGCGGAGATCCTGTTTGGCAGCGTCAACGTCGACGCCTTCTTCCTGGAATATGATAATGCCCGCTCCGGCGGTTTCGAGCCGCTGCGCTTCATTAAGCCGGGACATCAGCAGGTGGTACTGGGTCTGATCACCACCAAATCGGGTGAACTGGAAGATCCGGCGCAGGTGAAAGCGCGGCTGGCCGAAGCCGCACAATATGTGAGCCTCAGCCAGATCTGCCTTAGCCCGCAGTGCGGCTTTGCTTCCACCGAAGAGGGCAACAGCCTGAGCGAAGATCAGCAGTGGCAGAAGATTCGGCTGGTGGTCGATATCGCAAAACAGGTGTGGTAATGCTGTAAAGCTGTGCAAACAGGCGCTTAAAACGCGCCTTTTGTGCATTTATCAGCGGCCTGATGCGGGTAATTCTCGCGGTCTGTTTATTATTTAGGCACATCATCTTGGGTGCCTGCGCTAAAAATCAACGCTATCCACTGGCTCCGTTCTAAATAGCGGGATATCCTTCTGGTTTTCCGATCCCGTATTGCCTTTCCCCGCTATAAACGTTTTACTTAGCCCCGTTGTCGATCCATCCCTCCGTGAACAGAAAAAAAGCAGTTTAAATCACCTGCGCTTCACCTCACGACGAGCATAATGCGCTGACATTGGCTGGCTGGTCGGGGTTTTAACGCAGCAAGGGGACAACACTCACTCAACTTCCACCGCAACATCAGTGACAGGCCGTATGACACATCGTTTAACTTCGAAAGACATTCTCGCGCTGGGCTTCATGACATTTGCCCTGTTTGTTGGCGCGGGCAACATCATTTTCCCGCCGATGGTGGGCATCCAGTCTGGTGAACACGTCTGGACCGCCGCTATTGGCTTTCTGATCACCGCTGTGGGTCTGCCGGTAATGACCGTGGTCGCGCTGGCGCGCGTCGGCGGCGGCGTCGATGCGCTCAGTACGCCTATCGGTAAGGTTGCCGGTCTGGTGCTGGCTACCGTCTGCTATCTGGCGGTCGGGCCGCTGTTCGCCACGCCGCGCACCGCGACCGTCTCGTTTGAGATGGGGATTGCCCCGCTGACCGGTGAAGGCGCGATGCCGCTGTTTATCTACAGTCTGGTCTACTTTACGCTGGTGATTGGCGTGTCGCTTTATCCAGGCAAACTGCTCGATACCGTGGGCCACTTCCTGGCACCGCTGAAAATTGTGGCGCTGACCGTGCTGGGCGTTGCCGCGCTGGTGTGGCCAGCAGGCGGCACCATTCCGGCCACGGCCGATTATCAGCGTGCGGCCTTCTCCAGCGGCTTTGTTAATGGTTATCTGACCATGGATACGCTGGGCGCGCTGGTGTTTGGCATCGTCATCGTCAATGCTGCCCGTTCACGCGGCGTAGATAATGCCGCGCTGCTGACGCGCTATACCGTGCTGGCCGGCCTGATTGCCGGTGTTGGCCTGACGCTGGTTTATCTCTGCCTGTTTAAACTGGGCGCGGGCAGCGGGGCGCTGGTGGATCAAAACGCCAACGGTGCAGCGATTCTGCATGCCTATGTTCAGCACACCTTTGGTAACATGGGCAGCTTCTTCCTGGCCACGCTGATCTTCATCGCCTGTATGGTCACTGCCGTGGGTCTGACCTGCGCCTGTGCGGAATTTTTTGCGCAATACCTGCCGTTGTCGTATAAAACGCTGGTGTTTATCCTTGGTCTGTTCTCGATGGTGGTGTCGAACCTCGGCCTGAGCCACCTGATTCAGATTTCCATCCCGGTACTGACGGCAATTTATCCGCCCTGTATCGTGCTGGTGGTGCTGAGCTTCACCCTGAACTGGTGGAACAAGAGCAGCCGGATTATCGCGCCTGCTATGCTGATCAGCCTGCTGTTCGGTATTGTGGATGCGATTAAAACTACCGGGTTTAAAGATTTGCTGCCTGCATTCAGTCAGCATCTGCCGCTGGCCGATCAGGGTCTTGCCTGGTTGCCGCCATCGCTGGTGATGCTGCTGATTGCCGCCGTGGTCGATCGGGTTAAGGGACGCGAACAGGTCACCGTTCACTCGTAACAGACGGCACTGATTTTTCTTTAACCACGGGCTTGCCCGTGGTTTTTTCATTTCACAGGTACAGGTTGTTATGCAAGAAACCAACAAGCTCAAACGCGGACTGAGCACGCGCCACATCCGCTTTATGGCGCTGGGATCGGCGATTGGCACCGGGCTGTTTTACGGTTCCGCCGATGCGATCAAAATGGCCGGACCCAGCGTGCTGCTCGCCTATATTATCGGCGGGGCAGTGGCCTACATCATCATGCGCGCGCTGGGCGAGATGTCCGTCAACAATCCCCAGGCCAGCTCCTTCTCACGCTACGCCCAGGACTATCTCGGCCCGATGGCCGGTTACATCACCGGCTGGACTTACTGCTTTGAAATCCTGATTGTGGCGATCGCCGATGTGACGGCGTTCGGCATCTATATGGGCGTCTGGTTTCCTGAGGTGCCGCACTGGATTTGGGTACTGAGCGTGGTGCTGATTATCGGCGCGGTCAACCTGATGAGCGTGAAGGTGTTCGGCGAAGTGGAGTTCTGGTTCTCCTTCTTTAAGGTCGCCACCATTATCGTGATGATCCTCGCCGGTTTCGGCATGATTATCTGGGGCATCGGCAACGGTGGCCAGCCGACCGGCATCCACAATCTGTGGACCAACGGCGGCTTCTTTGCCCACGGCGTGGTCGGGATGCTGCTGTCGCTGCAGATGGTGATGTTTGCTTACGGCGGGATCGAAATTATCGGTATCACCGCCGGGGAAGCGAAGGACCCGGAGAAGTCGATTCCCCGTGCCATTAACTCGGTGCCGTGGCGCATCCTGGTGTTTTATGTCGGCACCCTGTTTGTGATTATGTCGATCTATCCGTGGAACCAGGTAGGCACCTCTGGCAGTCCGTTTGTGCTGACCTTCCAGCACCTGGGAATTGCGGCGGCGGCCTCGATTCTGAATTTTGTGGTGCTGACCGCCTCACTCTCCGCCATTAACAGCGACGTGTTTGGCGTGGGCCGTATGCTGCACGGTATGGCCCAGCAGGGACATGCACCGAAGATGTTTATGAAAGTCTCTTCCCGCGGCATTCCGTGGGTGACGGTGGTGGTGATGATGTTCGCGATGCTGATTGCGGTCTATCTCAACTACCTGATGCCGGAGAAGGTGTTCCTGGTGATCGCCTCGCTGGCGACCTTTGCCACGGTCTGGGTGTGGATCATGATTCTGCTGTCGCAGATCGCCTTCCGCCGCAAAATCGGCAAACAGGCCGCCAGCCAGCTGAAGTTCGCGCTACCAGGCGGCAGCTGGACCGCCGGTGTCGGTGTCGCCTTCCTCTGCTTCATCATTGCGCTGATTGGCTATTTCCCGGATACCCGGGTGTCGCTCTATGTCGGCGTGGTGTGGATAGTGGTGCTGCTGCTGGGCTATAAGCTGGTGCGTAAGCCACACTAATCCCTTTGCGGCTCCCCGGCATCCGGGGAGCCGCAGGCGTCATGCCGCCTCTGCCATTCTCTTCCCTGATCCCAACCTTTGACCTTCCCGGCATCATCTTCTTAGCAACCTCTCTGCGCCAGAACAGGCGTGACGGCGGCAGGTTACAGAGGGTGGAATATCCTTTAGCGTGGGCAACGGATGATTGACAGGGATTGAGCTGGCCGTCAGGTAAAACCCGGCGGTGAGGAGGTCAGGCTGGAGGATGAGTGCATGGCAGGGAGCGGAGAACAAATAAAAAAACGGCGAAACCAGTCGCCGAAATATTCAAGAGAATCAGAGAAATAAAAAGGGATGATTGACGGGGTTATCGTAAAACAAAATTAACGCCGCTGGTAGCCAGGCTATTTTAAATAAGAAAACTCCCCGCCCGCGCTGATTCAATTAATTAATCGTGGCAGCGCTGCACAGCCACAGCGGCGTAAATTTGATTAGCCGCAGGATCAGGGTAATCTGACCGAAACCGGCAGCGTGGCGCTGTTGTCCAGCCGTTTTTGCCATTGCGTCAGCGTCGATTGATAAGGGCAAAGCAGGCCGACATCGGTGATCCTGCAGTCTGGCTGATGCCACTCCTGACGTAATAAACCCTGTGTATCATCAATCGGCTGTAACTGCCGCAGGCCATCCAGGCTCTGCGCCTGGAAGTAAAGCCGCAGAAAACGCTCACCGCTCTGGCTGTCGCGCCAGCGCTCCAGCACCAGGCTGCTGCCGGGCGGGATATTGCCACGGGCGTAGCCGGGCAACTGCCAGTCAAATCCCAGTAGCGTACGCACCATCGCAATATTGGTGTCATGCGCCACCAGAATCAGCCAGCGGGTAGAAGAGGTTGTGCTGGTCATTTCAGTCAGCATCGCGTTAAGCAGAATTGAGCCGCGACGCTGCGCCTGATAGAGCAGGTCGTTGCTGAGATCATAATTAGCGGTCAGCAGCGGCAGCAGCGAGGTGATCTGCGCCGCACGGGTGATATGTCCCCACGCCAGCTGATCGAACGGCAGATTTTCGCTGTAACCCAGCCGCAGCGTCTCCACCATGCTGGCCATCACGCTCAGCCCCTGAACATAGGTGTTGCCGCTGCGGGTTTGTTTAAATTGCCACGGCCGATCAAAAAAATCACAGCGATCGGTGGGTGGGCAGACCGCCGCTTTCAGCTGCTGAATCGCCGGCTGCAGTTGCTGCTGTAGCTCTGCCAGATCGCCCGCTTTCTGCTGCTTTGCCGCTAACTCCCGATCGGGATCGGTTTTTGCGATTGCCAGCTTATCGCTCTGGAACAGCGGATCAATCTCACCCGCCACGTAATGGATTGGCACGCCGCAGCCCGGAAACGCGCTGTCAGCGATCGCCTGAGCGGTGGCACGGGTGCGCTGGAGCGGGCTGGCGCGCAGATAGACCTCGGCTGAGGAGGGACAGCCAGCCGGCAGCAAACCGAGCTGGCGATAGTGCTCGCCCTGCCAGCGCCCCTTGTTGACTACGGCGCTGTAACCGTGACCGGTCAGCTCGCCATCCGCCGTTGACCACACCGGCCAGGATTGCTGGCTGGCGGCTTCGATCTCTTTCCGGTTGCCGGGCGTCGGTGGCCGCACGCCGTGGCGGCTCAGCTCAACCACTTTTTCCAGCTGGTAGTGGGGCTGCGGTGCCGCCTGCAGCGGCAGACTCAGCAGCCAGAGTGAACTTAGCGTTAACACCCAGCCGCGCCACCGGTTACGCATCATTTATTCATCCAGCGCGCGATTGCCGGTCAGCGCTTTGATCTGTGGATAGAGTGCAGCGTTCGCCAGCAATACCGGATTGCCGTTTTTCAGGCCGTCGTTAGCGAGGTAATCGTTGGTCATGCCGCCCGCCTCGCGCATCAGCACGATACCCGGCAGGCTATCCCAAGGATGCATATGCGCTTCGTAGTAGCCAATCAGCCGGCCCGCCGCCGTCCAGGCACTGGTCAGCGCGCCGGAACCGATGCGGATAAACATCCCGCCCTGTTGAATCAGCCCGCCGATCAGTCGGGTGACGCTTTCCGCGCCGGTGCGGCTGGAGTTGCTGATGCCGAGCAAGCCTTCGTTGAGCTGCTGCGCGGCGTGAACCTGCAGCCGGGTCTCATTGACCCATGCGCCCTGGCCCTGTCGGGCATGGAACAGCTCCTGATGATTGGGATCGCATACCACGCCAATCACCGGTTCACCGTCACACACCACTGCCAGTGAAACGCACCAGTTAGGCAGGCCGTTAACGAAACAGGCGGTGCCGTCAATCGGATCGACGACCCAGATAAACCGGGCATGACCCATTTCGCCGCCGCTCTCTTCACCGTAAACGGCATCCTCCGGGAAGCGCTCCTCAATCAGCGTTTTGATTAAGGCTTCGACGTTGCGATCGGCTTCGCTGACCACGTCCTGCAGATCCCTCTTGTGTTCCACCACCAGGTTTTGACGCTGCTGATACCAGGAATAAGCCCGGCTGGCCGCCGCACGGGCGATGTCGCAGGCGTAACGATAACGCGCGTCAATTTCAGAATGCGAAGCGGATGACATCTTTCCCTCTTATGATTTTTTTGCCATAGCGAACGGAAGTCGCGCCTGAACAGGCGTTCTGGCTGTGTGGTTTGCTTAACTATTGTTAAGAAAGGCTTCATTAAGCCGCAGATGAGACGCGATGGCAAGATGGGGAAGGGGCGGTCAGCCCGCTTTTTTGTGCGTTAATGGCCGGCAGCCGCCGGCTGACAGAAGAGAATCAGGTTTTACAGCGTTCTGGCCGTCGCCAGCGCCATTAAACGCGGATAAAAAATGAAAAACAGCTCTTCGAGCTGATCGTAATTTTCCGTGAAATCCTGATAAGAGTCGCGCAGCGCCGCCAGGCGCGGGCGGCGACTGGCCATACCCTGCAGCACTCGCTCCAGACGTGCAGGCTCGGCATAGTGCTCAAACCAGCGCTCGCGCCACATCACCGCGTTCAGTTGCTGAAAGGGTTCGGGCGTCGCCGCCAGCTGCGGCATGATTTCGCGCTCGGCGGCGGCCGAAAATTGCGTCAGGGTCAGGTCGGGAGTGAATTGCGGCCAGTGACGGGCGAGAAAATGGTCCCAGATGACATCGAGGGTGATCGGGGCGACGCGGTAGGTTTCCGGGCGGAACAGCTGACGGGCACGGCGGACTTCTGGCAGCGCATCGGTCATCACGTCGAGCCGGCGATGCATCAGAATACCGTCCGCCACCGGCGTGGGCCAGTGCTGGTGCGGGTTACCCCGGACAAAATCAGCCATTAAATTGCCGAGCAACGAGCTGTCAGCCAGTTGGGCCAGATGGAGATGTGCAAGAAAGTTCATGCTGCATTATAGGCTGAACTGCCTTTGCGCAGCCAGTTGTTCAGAATTGGTCGATTTTCCGCTAAACTGTGCCGCCTGTTTTTGCCTGAGAAAGAACTCTTTCATGCGTGTCGCCGATTTTGCTTTTGAATTGCCCGAATCCCTGATTGCCCACTATCCGCAGGCGCAGCGCAGCGGCTGTCGTCTGCTGTCGCTCGATGGTCCCAGCGGCGCACTGACGCACGGTGTCTTCACCGACGTGCTGGATAAGCTCAATCCAGGCGATCTGCTGGTGTTCAACAACACCCGCGTGATCCCGGCGCGCGTCTTTGGTCGTAAAGCCAGCGGCGGCAAAATCGAAATGCTGGTGGAGCGGATGCTTGACGACAAGCGCGTGCTGGCCCATGTGCGCGCCTCAAAAGCGCCTAAGCCGGGCGCCGCCCTGTTGCTGGGTGAAGATGAGAGCGTTAAAGCGACCATGGTGGCGCGCCACGATGCGCTGTTCGAGATCGTGTTTGACGATGAGCGTGCGGTGCTCGATATCCTGAACAGCGTCGGTCATATGCCGCTGCCTCCTTACATCGATCGCCCGGATGAAGAGGCTGACCGCGAGCTTTATCAGACCGTTTACAGCGCCCGTCCGGGTGCCGTCGCGGCCCCGACCGCCGGTCTGCACTTCGATGAACCGCTGCTTCAGGCGCTGAAAGAGAAGGGCGTTGAGATGGCCTTTGTTACGCTGCATGTCGGGGCCGGAACCTTCCAGCCGGTGCGCGTCGACAACATTGAAGAGCATCATATGCACGCCGAATATGCGGAAGTGCCGCAGGAGGTGGTGGATGCGGTGCTGGCCTGTAAGGCGCGCGGCAATAAGGTGGTCGCGGTCGGCACCACTTCGGTACGTTCGCTGGAGAGCGCGGCCAAAGCGAGTCAGGATGCACTGATTGCGCCGTTCTTCGACGATACCCAGATTTTTATCTATCCGGGCTACCACTATCAGGTGATCGATGCGCTGATCACCAATTTCCACCTGCCCGAATCTACCCTGATTATGCTGGTCTCGGCGTTCGCCGGTTACCAGCACACCATGGCAGCCTACCGCGCTGCCGTGGCTGAGCAATATCGTTTCTTCAGTTATGGTGACGCGATGTTTATCAGCAAAAATCCGCAGGCGCCGCTGGAAAAAGTTGGCGACTGATTTATTAACCCATGACCTGTTGCGCCGCGTGGTATTCAGGCAGTACATGTGTTACTTGCCGCGTCGCGCGCACCAGACCAGTTGCTGCTCAATGGCGCGCAAGACGGAATGCTCGCCGGGTGGGAAGGTTATGACAGAAAAAAACTGCTATGTCGGTTCCGTTACAGGGTCAATGCAAATTACCTTTGCATAAACCCAATTCTCTTATTCCCTTATCAACCACAGGTATTATCCGGCCTGCTTCGCGGCCACACTGAATCTGAACAGCCGCTGCTGTGGTGAAGTGTACTTTATCTGCATCGAATTTAGGTTAGCATTCTGAAAAGGTGTTGATGGGGATGGCTAACTTTTTTGGAAGCGGGGAGGCGTTAAGGCTATCAGGGATTCTCTTCAGGACCTTTTCTATATCATATCCTCTAACTGGTTTTTCGTCAGTAAAAGAGTAGGTATCAGCAACTAACCTGATATATTTATGGTGCAGAGGTTTCCTGCCTATCTCGACAGAAATATTAAAAAAAGCATATCATGATGCATAAAAAAGGGGCGTTAAGCCCCTTTAATAAATGACAGGATAAGATGTTAATTTAACCCTTTATCATAAACGTAGAAAAGAGAACTTTGGTACTTTATGATTGTATCGGGCTTTCCATATTGTTTATTGATGCCATCAATGCATAGATCTATATTTGAGCATGACTCGCCATCAGAAGATAACATTATGAATGTTTTCTTATTTCCAGGTTTAATTTTGTTTCTGAAAGATTGAGCATGGGGGGTATTCCAATCAATAAAGCCATTGTCATTTCTAAATATAACAGGGCTGAAATCAATTTCCCCTTTCGAAAGCCAGTTTACGACGTTTGGATTACCCGACCAATATGGACCAAAGCCATAATTCAGGCCGTTTTGTTCCATGAATTTAACTTGAGATTCGGCAGAGGAGACAAGATTGTCACTATTTTTTTTCAAATGAACAACTAAGGAAGAGATGGAAATAAATGAAATTGCAATAATGTAAAGATGTTTTGAACCATGCTTTGATAATATCATAAAAAAAGATATTATATAAAATACATAAACTATGTTTACTAAGAACCTGGCGGAATAGTATTGTTTTTCTGGGGAGCCCAATATATAAGCTCCAGATATCCCTGCCACACTCATAACAAGTAAGAAAGATATTGCGTTTTTTTCAGCGAAATATAATTTGTATAAACCATAAACGCCAAGGGTCATGATAACGACAAATGATGCAATCCTTGAAATTTCATTGTCAGCGTAGAATAAGTTTAACATAGAACCTATCCCATACGCATACCAATATATATTGGATTTTATTACTTCAATGCTGGCCAGATGAAAATGGGATAAAGGCACTGCGAGCCAGTTCTGGATTATATGGCTGAAATAAATCAATAAGGAAATGAGTGCTATTGTAGAAGGGATGAATTTATTTTTTTTATCCGTGCTGTCACTTAAAAGTTGGTACAATAAAAAAGGAATACCAAATGATGCAATATACCAGGGATCAGAGACGCCAGCAATCAATATTATTAGTGAGGAGATTATGGATGCTAAAATCTTACGATTTATTCGCAGGTTTACGTAAATTAACAAAAGACCATAAAGATTCGATGTGTTATGAGAAAATGGATGGGAGATAAATCCAACCTTGTAACAAAAATAAGGGAGGAAACATAAAAAAGGAACTATAAAGATAGAGTTTTTATTTGATGTTATTTTGCTTGATATCAGGAATGATATAATGGCGCAAGTGAAGACCTGTAGAGACGATATTGCAATAAGAGTGTTTATTGACTCATATCCGAATATTTTATAAATAATAAAATGAATAGGGTATACTGAGAGATACCAATTGTCATCAGTTGGGATCCATTCTTTTATTGCATGAAATCCGCTTCTTTCTATTTCTCCCCAGACTAATGCAGAGTTTATTGTATCTGCATCAAGCGTAAAGTACTTGCCAGAGGTATATATTGATAAAATAAGTGAAAATGTTGAAATTAAAAAAAATAGGTATGATTTATTCTGTTCTGTGTTTGTCATTATAAGGGAGTCCGATAATTTAAATGATTTATTTATCTGTGTTGTTTTTTAAAATAAACTTTGGTCTCCTTTTTGATTCGATATATATCCTTCCGATATATTCACCCAGAACGCCGATGCCGATCAACTGAACACCGCCGAGGAAAAGTATTGAAACCATAATGGACGTATATCCATGCACCGCATTTCCATATACTAACTTTTCAAAAATCATGAATAATCCATAAAAGAAAGAAAGACCGGCCACAGTCAATCCTATGTATGACCATATACGAAGTGGGAAAGTTGAAAAAGATGTAAACCCCTCTAGCGCCAGGTTCCACAACTTCCAGCCATTGAATTTACTCTTTCCAGCCACCCGGTCTTCCCGGCGATACTCAACGACAGCAGTCTTTCCTCCGACCCAGCTAAGTAAACCCTTCATGAAAATATTTCTTTCTTTAAGGCGCAAAATGCTTTTCACAATGTCTTTCGACATAAGGCGGAAGTCGCCGACATTCTCTTCTATTTTTGGATTGCTTATTTTATTGTGCATCCTGTAGAAAGCTGATGCAGTTCTACGCTTCAGGTAGCTGTCACAGCTTCTGTCTGCTCTCTTTGCAAGAACGACATCATAACCTTCTTGCCACTTAGCGATAAGCTCAGGAATGACTTCGATAGGGTCCTGTAGATCAACATCTATAGGTATGATGGCGTCACCGGTGGCAAATTCCAGTCCCGCATAAAGCGCTGGCTCTTTGCCGAAATTCCTTGTGAAAGATATGGCCTTAACAAGGTTATCTTCAGATGAAAGGCGATTAATAATGCTTTCGGTGCCATCTGAACTGCCGTCATTAATAAATACTATCTCAACATCTTTCCCTTTGAACTGGTCTAACTCCCTCACTGCTGAATAGAAAATAGGTATCGCTTCCTCTTCATTGAGAACAGGGACAATAAGAGATATTTTCATTTTTTCTTCCTGAATATTATGAACTTAGAATAAAAAAAACCACACACCAGGCTTACGCATGAGAATACAAACAATGTCATGACAGGAGGGACGTGTAATCTGTCAGAGTATGATCCAATCATGATGGCAACTATCCCCATGAAGAAAACATACATGATGTATCTGATCGTCGTCGCTTCAGTGCTGAACGTCCATCTTGCATTTGCAAAGAAGGAGAATGTTACAGCTGCACAGAATGCGATGAAATTAGCAAGTGCCTGAGGCTGACCAGACTTGTAGAAAATTGCAAAAGTCAGCCAGTGAATTAGCGTGTTGATTATGCCTACGGTTGTATACCGCGCGAACAGATTAAACATTCTTGTGTCCATAGTTAAAGTCGGAGGATTTTGTCACTGGATGAGGCCATGATCAAGAACTCCTGGAAAGATGGTGCATCTTCTGAAAACCCGCTCCCTTATGTTTTAAGTGTGACAAATTTGTGACAAAAAATTGACACAATTGCGCAGAAATCGATAAATCCTGTAATACAATGACGGCGTCCCCGATCGGGTGACTGGCTGGCTTGTATAGCAGCTTCTGTGGTTGTTATCATGCGCCACGTTTAATTAGACATCGGACTGTTTCTCCGGTGGAGGCTTTGTGAAATTTGAACTTGATACCACAGACGGGCGCGCGCGCCGTGGCCGTCTGATTTTTGATCGCGGCGTGGTGGAAACCCCGGCGTTTATGCCGGTCGGTACCTACGGTACGGTAAAAGGCATGACGCCGGAAGAAGTGCAGGAGACCGGCGCACAGATCATTCTGGGCAATACCTTCCATCTCTGGCTGCGTCCCGGCCAGGAGATCATGAAACTGCATGGCGACCTGCATGACTTTATGCAGTGGAAAGGGCCGATCCTGACGGATTCGGGCGGTTTCCAGGTCTTCAGCCTGGGCGACATCCGCAAGATCACCGAAGCGGGCGTGCACTTCCGTAACCCCATCAACGGCGACGCCATTTTCCTCGATCCTGAAAAGTCGATGGAGATTCAGTATGACCTCGGCTCCGACATCGTCATGATCTTCGACGAATGTACGCCGTACCCGGCGGACTGGGACTATGCCAAACGTTCAATGGAGATGTCGCTGCGCTGGGCAAAACGCAGCCGTGACCGTTTTGACAGCCTGGGTAACAAAAATGCGCTGTTCGGTATCATCCAGGGCTCGGTTTACGAAGATTTACGAGATGTGTCGGTGAAAGGTCTGGTAGAGATTGGCTTTGATGGGTACGCTGTGGGCGGCCTGGCGGTGGGTGAGCCTAAACAGGACATGCACCGTATTCTAGAGCACGTCTGCCCGCAGCTGCCGCAGGATAAACCGCGCTATCTGATGGGTGTCGGTAAGCCTGAAGATCTGGTGGAAGGGGTCCGTCGCGGCGTCGATATGTTCGACTGTGTGATGCCAACCCGCAACGCGCGTAACGGCCATCTTTTTGTCACTGACGGTGTGGTGAAAATCCGCAACGCGAAATACAAAGATGACACCGCACCACTGGATGCGGAATGTGATTGTTACACCTGTCGCAATTACAGCCGCGCCTACTTGTATCATCTGGACCGTTGTAACGAAATACTGGGCGCGCGTCTCAATACGATTCACAATCTGCGCTATTACCAGCGCCTGATGGCAGGTTTACGCCAGGCCATCGAAGAGGGTAAATTAGAGCGCTTTGTAAACGAGTTCTACCAACGGACGGGCAAAGAAGTTCCGCCTTTAACGTCTGATAATTCATCTATGAGGGAAATTTAATGAGCTTTTTCATTTCTGACGCCGTGGCCGCAGCAGGCGCACCGTCGCAGGGAAGTCCGTATTCTCTGGTGATCATGCTGGTGGTGTTTGGTCTGATTTTTTACTTCATGATCCTGCGTCCGCAGCAGAAACGTGCGAAAGAGCACAAGAAGCTGATGGATTCCATCTCTAAGGGCGATGAAGTGCTGACCAGCGGTGGCCTGGTAGGTCGCGTAACAAAAGTGTCTGACACTGGCTACGTCTCTATCGCGCTGAATGAGACCAATGAAGTGGTCATTAAACGTGATTTCGTCGCTGCCGTTCTGCCGAAAGGTACTATGAAGGCGCTGTAATTCTATCTTCCCTAAGGGAACTGCCGTGTTAAATCGTTATCCTTTGTGGAAGTATGTGATGCTGGTCGTCGTGATTCTCGTCGGCCTGCTGTATGCGCTTCCCAACCTCTATGGTGAGGATCCGGCCGTTCAAATCACTGGCGCGCGCGGAAGCGCCGCCAGTGAGCAGACGTTGGATCACATTCAGTCCGCATTAAAACAAGACAATATCCAGAGCAAATCCGTTGCGCTGGAAAACGGGGCGATTACTGCGCGCTTTGCTAACACCGACGTGCAGTTGCGCGCCCGTGAAGCGATCATGAAAGCGCTGGGTGAAGACTACGTCGTGGCGCTGAACCTGGCACCGGCCACGCCGCGCTGGCTGACGATGCTGTCAGCGGAACCGATGAAACTCGGTCTCGATCTGCGTGGTGGTGTGCACTTCCTGATGGAAGTGGACATGGATACCGCCTTAGGCAAGCTGCAGGAGCAGAATGCCGATACGCTGCGTAGCGATCTGCGCACCAAAAATATTCCTTATACCAACGTCAACAAAATCGCGAACTACGGCGTGGAAATTCGTTTCCGTGACGCCGCCAGCCGTGATGCTGCTGTCTCCTGGCTGACCTCCCGTCATCAGGACCTGGTGATCAACAGCAGCGGCAACGATGCGCTGCGCGCTACCATGAGCGATGCGCGCCTGAGCGAAGCGCGTGAATATGCGGTTCAGCAGAACATTACTATCCTGCGTAACCGTGTGAACCAGCTGGGCGTAGCCGAACCGCTGGTGCAGCGTCAGGGTTCCGATCGCATTGTGGTTGAGCTGCCAGGGATTCAGGACACGGCCCGCGCGAAAGAGATTCTGGGTGCGACCGCGACGCTGGAATTCCGTCTGGTTAACACCAGCGTTGATCCTACCGCGGCGGCCAGTGGCCGGGTGCCGGGTGACTCTGAAGTCAAAGATATGCGTGACGGCCAGCCGGTGGTGCTCTACAAGCGGGTGATCCTGACCGGTGACCACATCACCGACTCGACCTCCAGCATGGATGAGTACAACCAGCCACAGGTGAACATTTCACTGGATGGCGCAGGCGGTAACATCATGTCTAACTTCACCAAGGACAACATCGGCAAGCCGATGGCGACCCTGTTTGTGGAGTACAAAGACAGCGGTAAAAAAGATGCCAATGGCCGTTCGATTCTGGTGAAACAGGAAGAGGTGATTAACGTCGCTAACATCCAGTCTCGCCTCGGGAACAGCTTCCGCATCACCGGCATCAACAATCCGAACGAAGCGCGTCAACTGTCGCTGCTGCTGCGTGCCGGTGCGTTGATTGCGCCAATCCAGATTGTGGAAGAGCGCACCATCGGCCCGACCATGGGTCAGCAAAACATTACTCAGGGTCTGGAAGCCTGCCTGTGGGGCCTGCTCGCCTCGATCCTGTTTATGGTGGTGTTCTACAAGAAGTTTGGTCTGATTGCGACCAGTGCGCTGTTGGTGAACCTGGTGCTGATTGTCGGCGTTATGTCACTGCTGCCTGGCGCGACCCTGACTATGCCGGGTATTGCCGGTATTGTGTTAACTCTGGCGGTGGCAGTCGATGCTAACGTACTGATTAACGAACGTATTAAAGAAGAGCTGCGTAACGGGCGCTCGGTTCAGCAGGCGATTCATGAGGGCTATAAAGGCGCCTTCTCCAGTATTGTCGATGCGAACGTGACCACCCTGATCAAAGTCATTATTCTTTACGCGGTCGGCACCGGTTCGATCAAAGGCTTTGCGATTACCACCGCAATTGGTATCGCGACTTCAATGTTCACCGCGATCGTCGGTACCCGTGCCATTGTTAACCTGGTTTACGGTGGCAAACGCATCAACAAGCTGTCTATCTGAGGAGTGCGTTGTGGCACAGGAATATAACATTGAGCAGTTGAACCACGGGCGTAAAGTCGTCGACTTTATGCGCTGGGATAAGCTGGCCTTCATCATCTCAGGTCTGCTGATTATCGCCGCGATTGCCATTGTCGGCATCCGTGGCTTCAACTGGGGACTCGATTTCACCGGCGGTACGGTGATTGAGATCGCGCTGGAAAAACCGGCCGATCTCGATACGCTGCGTGGTGATTTGGTGAAAGCGGGCTTTGACGAGCCGCTGGTGCAGAACTTTGGCAGCAGCCGTGACGTGATGGTGCGCATGGCACCGGTCAGCGGACCGGCAGGCACCGAGTTAGGCAACAAAGTGGTTTCGGTGATTAACCAGACCACCCAGCAGAACGCCACCGTGAAGCGTATCGAGTTTGTTGGCCCGAGCGTGGGTAGCGATCTGGCGCAGGCGGGTGCGATGGCGCTGCTGTCGGCACTGGTTGCGATTCTGATCTATATCGGTTTTCGCTTTGAGTGGCGTCTGGCGCTGGGCACCGTACTGGCGCTGGCGCATGACGTGATCATCACCTGCGGCCTGCTGGCGCTGTTCCGGATTGAGATCGACCTGACGATTGTCGCCTCGCTGATGTCGGTGATTGGCTACTCGCTTAACGATAAAATCGTGGTTTCCGACCGTATTCGTGAGAACTTCCGCAAGATTCGCCGCGGCAGCTCTTACGACATTACCAACGTGTCGCTGACCCAGACGTTAAGCCGTACCCTGATTACTTCACTGACCACGCTGGCGATGATCCTCATCCTGTTCATCTTTGGTGGCGCGTTGCTGAAAGGCTTCTCACTGACCATGTTGATCGGTGTGACCATCGGTACGATTTCATCGATTTATGTCTCGTCGGCGCTGGCGCTGAAGCTGGGCATGAAGCGTGAACATATGCTGGTGCAGAAAGTCGAAAAAGAGGGCGCGGATCAGCCTTCTATTCTGCCGTAAGCGTGGCAGAGTGATGAAAAACGGGCGGCCTGTGAGGGTCGCCCGTTTTTATTTGCGCCGGTTAAGGCGCAGCAGGAGGGGTTTGAGTCGGTGAATCAGCGGTCACATCGTGCACTCGGAGATATCCCAGCTGATCCGGCGTCAGGCCACTCAGCCGCAGCGGGACATCCGCTGAGTGTTGCGGTAACAGCGAGGCGGGAACGGCAATGGCCTGGCTCAGGCTGTCGCTGTTAAGCGGCTTGCCGGTTGCCGGGTCCAGTACGCCCCAGATTACCGTCGCGTGCAGCGCAGGCAACGGTTGATCGCCCATCGAGCGGATCGACAGCGTAGCCCGCGATCCACTGGCTTCTGCCACCACCGGCGACAGCGTCAGCCGCAGCGTGCCGAGCTGAGTTTGCAACGCCACCGGGGTATTCGCCTGCGGCACCAGCCATGCGCCGTTGGTTGAGTGGCTGTTAAGCTGCCCCTGAATCTCCAGCGCACTCGCCTGGGTGGTTAAGTGCTGCATCTGCTGATTAAGCTGGCTCACTTCCTGATGCAACTGTTTAACCTGCGGGTTCGTCACCGGGGTACTACAACCGCTCAGTAACGCCAGTGAAAGTGCTGCTGGCGCCCAAACCGTCCTGATCATAAGTTATCCTTGTCGGTTATTTTGGAATGCGTAAAACCTGGCCGGGATAGATCTTATCAGGATGCGACAGCATTGGCTTGTTGGCTTCGAAAATCTTGTTGTATTCGTTAGGATTTCCATAAACCTGTTTTGAAATAGCGCTCAGCGTGTCGCCTTTTTTCACCGTGTAGAGTTCCGATTCGGCTGCGCTGTCGTTCACGGTCACCTTGTCTTCCACTTTGGTGATGCCCGCTACGTTGCCGGCGGCAACCAGAATCTTCTCTTTCAGCTCCTGTGACAGGCCATCACCGCTGACTGTAACGGTGTCGCCATCCACTTTCACATTCACTTTGTCACTGTCCGGCAGGCCGAGCTTATTGATGTGATCCTGCAATTTTTTACTCTGGTCATCGCCGCCATTCACGGCATCCCACAGCTTTTCACCCGCTTCTTTCACGAAATTGAACAAACCCATAAAACCTCCAATGTGTCAGGTAAAATATTTTACTTGCAGCTCATTAAGCGTAGTCCCTTTTGCCGCAGGTGAAATTTACCACTGTTTATGCTGCGAGGTGAATCCTGCAAACGCACGGAAGAGATTTTGTTGATCGGCAGTTCGCGCTACACTGTCAGGCCCATTTCTCTCGCGTCAGGAAACGTCATGCATTGCCCATTCTGCTCCGCTGTGGACACCAAAGTGATTGATTCTCGTCTGGTTAGTGAAGGATCGTCGGTGCGACGCCGCCGCCAGTGTCTGATGTGTCATGAGCGTTTTACCACTTTTGAGGTGGCAGAACTGGTGATGCCGCGCGTGGTGAAGAGTAATGACGTACGCGAACCTTTCAATGAAGACAAAATGGCCAGCGGGATGATGAAGGCGCTTGAGAAGCGTCCGGTTAGTGCCGACGCGGTTGAGAGCGCGGTAAACCACATTAAAACCCAGCTGCGCGCCACCGGCGAACGCGAAATTCCCAGCAAACTGATTGGCAATCTGGTGATGGATGAGCTGAAAAAGCTCGATAAAGTCGCCTATATTCGTTTTGCCTCGGTTTACCGCAGTTTCGAAGATATACGTGATTTTGGCGAAGAGATCGCCCGGTTACAGGATTAAGCGATGACCGATGAAATCTATATGGCGCGCGCGCTGGAACTGGCGCGGCGCGGCCGTTTTACCACCATGCCGAATCCGAACGTCGGCTGTGTGATCGTACGCGACGGTCAGGTGGTGGGCGAGGGCTGGCATCAGCGTGCCGGTGAACCCCATGCTGAAGTCCATGCTCTGCGGATGGCCGGTGAAAAAGCGCGTGGCGCGACCGCTTATGTCACGCTGGAGCCGTGCAGCCATCATGGCCGCACGCCGCCCTGCAGCGATGCGCTGATCGCCGCCGGTGTCAGCCGGGTAGTCGCGGCGATGCAGGACCCCAATCCGCAGGTTGCCGGTCGCGGTCTGCACCGTCTGCATCAGGCCGGGATTGCGGTCAGTCATGGGCTGATGATGGACGAAGCGGAAGCCCTGAACCGCGGTTTCCTGAAGCGGATGCGTACCGGTTTCCCGTGGATCCAGCTCAAACTGGGTGCCTCGCTGGATGGTCGCACTGCGATGGCGAATGGCGAAAGCCAGTGGATCACCTCAGCGGCCGCGCGTCGTGATGTTCAGCGGTTACGGGCGCAAAGCGCCGCGATCCTCAGCAGCAGCGCCACGGTGCTGGCTGACGATCCCTCACTGACGGTGCGCTGGTCCGAACTCAACGCCGACACCCAAGCGTTACTGGATGAGCAGCAACTGCGGCAGCCGCTGCGGGTGATCATCGACAGCCAGAACCGGGTGACACCGCAGCATCGCCTGATTGACCAGCCGGGCGAAACCTGGCTGATGCGCCATCAACCCGATCAGCAGTCGTGGCCTGCCAGCGTCACGCAAATCGCGGTACCGCTGCGCGAACAGCAGCTGGACCTGGTAGCGATGATGATGCTGCTGGGTCAGCGTCAGGTGAACAGCGTCTGGGTCGAAGCGGGTGCCAGCCTGGCGGGCGCACTGCTGCAGGCCGGACTGGCGGATGAACTGATTGTTTATCTGGCACCGAAGTTACTTGGCGACCAGGGTCGCGGCCTGTGCCAGCTGCCGGGCCTTGATCGGCTGGCCGATGCGCCGAACTTTGTTTTCCGCGACGTTCGTCAGGTCGGCGAGGATTTACGCCTGACCCTGACGCCGCAATAACACGGACGGAAAAGCGAGAGCACGCCGCCGAAGAGTATGATAGAATCCGCCCCCCTGCGCGGGGCCAAACAAACCCCCTGAAAGGATAAGTATGAACGTTATCGAAGCTGCTGTTGCAACGCCTGAGGCCAATGTTGCCATCGTTATTGCGCGTTTTAACAACTTCATTAATGACAGCCTGCTGGATGGTGCAGTTGATGCCCTGAAACGTATTGGCCAGGTCAAAGATGACAATATCACCGTAGTCTGGGTTCCTGGCGCGTATGAACTGCCTCTGGCAGCGCGCGCGCTGGCAAAAACCAGCAAGTATGACGCCGTTATTGCACTGGGTACCGTGATTCGTGGTGGCACCGCTCACTTCGAATATGTGGCCGGTGAAGCCAGCTCCGGTATCGCCAGCGTCGCCATGAACAGCGAGATTCCAGTCGCGTTCGGCGTGCTGACCACCGAAAATATCGAGCAGGCCATTGAGCGTGCTGGCACCAAAGCCGGTAATAAAGGTGCCGAAGCGGCCCTGACTGCGCTCGAAATGATCAACGTATTGAAAGCCATTAAAGCCTGATTTTTGTAAGGGGAATTTTGTGAAACCTGCTGCTCGTCGTCGCGCCCGTGAGTGCGCTGTTCAGGCGCTTTACTCCTGGCAGTTGTCTAACAACGACATTGCCGATGTGGAATACCAGTTTCTGGCGGAACAAGACGTCAAAGACGTCGACATTAGCTATTTCCGCGAACTGCTGTCCGGTGTGGCGACCAACAGTGCGTATCTGGATGGACTGATGAAGCCTTACCTGTCGCGTCAGCTCGAAGAGCTGGGCCAGGTCGAAAAAGCTATCCTGCGTATCTCGCTGTATGAGCTGAGCAAACGCGATGATGTGCCCTATAAAGTGGCCATCAACGAAGGGATTGAGCTGGCGAAAGTGTTCGGCGCTGAAGACAGCCACAAATTTGTTAACGGCGTACTGGATAAAGCCGGTCCACAGATTCGACCCCATCGCAAATAAACAAAAAGGCCGGCTTGCCGGCCTTTTTTCATAAAGGGTTAAGCGGAACGCAATTATGTCTTGTGGTGAATTTGAACTCATCGCACGCTACTTCAACCGCAGAACGCGCAGCCGTCGTGACGTCGAACTCGGCATCGGCGACGATTGTGCGTTACTTAGCGTGCCGGAAAAACAGACGCTGGCGATCAGCACCGATACCCTGGTCGCGGGCGTGCATTTCTTACGGGATATCCATCCTGCCGATTTAGGCTACAAAGCGCTGGCGGTTAACCTCAGCGATCTCGCCGCGATGGGCGCCGATCCGGCGTGGCTGACGCTGGCCTTAACCCTGCCGCAGGTCGATGAGAGCTGGCTCTCTGCGTTCAGCGAAAGCCTGTTCGAGCTGCTGGAATATTATGATATGCAGCTGGTGGGCGGCGATACCACGCGCGGCCCGCTGAGCCTGACGCTGGCGATTCATGGCCTGGTGCCGCAGGGCCGCGCCCTGAAACGTTCGGGCGCAAAACCGGGTGACTGGATCTACGTCACCGGCACGCTGGGTGACAGTGCGGCCGGTCTGGCGCTGCTGCAACATCACTGCCGTATCAGCGATCCGGCGGTACATGAAGCGCTGATTAAACGCCATCTGCGGCCGATGCCGCGCATTCTGCAGGGGCAGGCGCTGCGCTCTCTGGCTTCCTCGGCGGTGGATCTCTCTGACGGGTTGATCTCTGACCTCGGTCATGTGCTGAAAGCCAGCGGTTGTGGCGCGCGGCTAAACCTCGACGCGTTACCGCTCTCTGCCGCGCTACGCGATCACTTCGAGCCCGATCAGGTGTTACGCTGGGCGCTGAGCGGCGGCGAAGATTATGAGCTCTGCTTTACCGTGCCTGAGGTGAACCGCGGCGCGCTGGACGTGGCGCTGGGTCATCTTGGCGTGCCTTATACCTGCATTGGTCAGATGGCACCGGAGTCGGAAGGGCTGCTGCTGCTGGAAAACGGCAAGCCAGCGACGTTCCGCCATAAAGGGTTTGATCACTTTGATGCTAAATAACGACGTGGCAAAAGGCCGGCTGCGGATGAGCAATCCCTGGCATCTGCTGGCGACCGGTTTTGGCAGCGGACTCAGCCCGGTGGTGCCTGGTACCATGGGATCGCTGGCGGCGATCCCCTTCTGGTGGCTGATGACATCTCTGCCGCAGGATCTTTACTCGCTGGTGGTGCTGGTGGGGATCTGCGTCGGCGTTTACCTCTGTCATCGTACCGCCAAAGATATGGGCGTACACGATCACGGCAGCATTGTCTGGGACGAGTTTATCGGCATGTGGATCACGCTGATGGCGATCCCGGTTAACAGCTGGCAGTGGGTGCTGGGCGGCTTTGTGCTGTTCCGCATTCTGGATATGTGGAAACCCTGGCCGATACGCTGGTTCGATCGCAACGTGCATGGCGGTATGGGCATCATGGTTGACGATATTATTGCCGGCGTGATTGCCGCGGCGATGCTGTATGGCTTTGGGGTCTGGCTGGCCGGTTAAGACGGTTGTTAGCATCCCGCATGGAATGCCGTTATTGCCGCGCACCTTAACTCCGCGGTTAAGGTGCGCGCGTCAGCGTTTACTCGTATCCGACCGCCTGATGCGGTTGATAGACCTCTTCCAGCGCGGCAATCTCAGCCTCACTCAGCGTCACCTCTACCGCCTTCACCAAATCATCAAACTGCTCAGCTCGCGAAGCACCAATAATGGGTGCGGTGACGGCTGGCTTACTCAACAGCCATGCCAGCGCTACCTGCGCTCGGCTAACCCCTTTATCCTCAGCGACCTGCGCCAGCCGCTGCGCGATCGCCGCATCGTTCTCTTCAGTGTTGGCATACAGTGATTCCATCACCTTATCTGAGCTGGAACGAGCGGTGGTTTCGCCCCACGGACGGGTCAGCTTGCCGCGCGCCAGCGGACTCCACGGCAGCACGGCGATCTGTTCCTGCAGGCAGAGCGGGTGCATTTCACGCTCCTCCTCACGCTGAATCAGGTTGTACTGATCCTGCATGCTGACGAAGCGATGCCAGCCCCGATCCTTCTGCATCGTAAGTGCCTGAGCAAACTGGCTGGCATGCATCGATGAGGCACCGATATAGCGCGCTTTGCCGGATTGCACCACATCGTGCAGCGCTTCCAGCGTCTCCTCCAGCGGCGTGTCGTAATCCCAGCGGTGGATTTGCAGCAGATCGACATGCTCCATTCCCAGGCGTTGCAGACTGTCATCAATCGATTGCAGGATATTCTGGCGCGACAGGCCCTGCGACAGGTTACTCAGCGGAAAGTAGACTTTGGTAGCGACCACTACCTCGTCGCGGCGGGCAAAGTCTTTCAGCGCCCGGCCGAGGATCTCTTCACTGCTGCCATCGGAGTAGCTGTTGGCGGTGTCAAAAAAGTTGATGCCGGCATTCAGCGCCTGCTGGGTCAGCGGACGACTGCTCGCTTCCGGCAGCGTCCAGGCGTGATTGCCGCGGGTCGGCTCTCCAAAGGTCATACAGCCGAGACAGAGACGTGAAACCTGCAGATCGGTATTACCCAGTTGAATGGTTTTCATAATGGCTCCAGCGGCATAGCGCATGATTTTTAGCAGAGAATAAGCATAGCAAGGGTTGCGCTCCCCGAGGGGAGCGCAGAGGAGGGGATTACTGTGCCAGCCAGCTGGCGATCTGTTGCTGAATACCTTCTGCGTCCAGCAGATAGTCATGACGGATTTCGTCCTGCGTACCCTGCGGGATGAACTCATCAGGCAGGCCGATATTCAGAACCGGAATGCGCAGACGCTTCGCCATCACTAGTTCGTTGACGCCACTGCCCGCGCCGCCTTTGATGGCGCCTTCTTCCAGCGTAATCAACGCTTCGTGACTGGCTGACAGCTCAGCGATCAGCGCCTCATCCAGCGGCTTAACGAAGCGCATATCCACCAGCGTGGCATTAAGCGCTTCTGCCGCGGCAGCCGCTTCCGGTAACAGCGTACCGAAGTTGAGGATCGCCAGTTTTTCGCCCTGACGCTTCACCACGCCTTTACCCAGCGGCAGGCTTTGCAACGGTGCCAGCGGCGTGCCGATGCCGGTGCCGCGCGGATAACGTACCGCGCTTGGACCATCCTGATAGTGATAACCGGTGTAGAGCATCTGCCGGCATTCGTTCTCATCGCTCGGCGTCATGATCACCATATCCGGCACGCAGCGCAGATAGGCCAGATCAAACGCGCCCTGATGGGTCTGACCATCGGCACCAACAATGCCGCCGCGATCGATAGCAAACAGGACCGGCAGTTTCTGGATAGCCACGTCGTGGATCAGCTGATCGTAGGCGCGCTGCAGGAAAGTGGAGTAGATGGCAACGATCGGTTTGTAGCCACCAATCGCCATCCCGGCCGCGAAGGTCACTGCGTGCTGCTCAGCAATCGCCACGTCAAAATACTGGTTAGGATATTCGCGTGAGAAGCCGACCATACCGGAGCCTTCACGCATCGCAGGGGTGATCGCCATCAGTTTCGGATCGTCGGCTGCCATTTCGCACAGCCAGTTACCGAAAATCTTCGAGTAGCTCGGCAAGCCTTCTGCGCTTTTGGGCAGTTCGCCGCTGGCGGGATCAAATTTCGGTACCGCATGCCAGGCGATCGGATCTTCTTCTGCCGGCGCGTAGCCTTTGCCTTTTCGGGTCATGATATGCAGGAACTGCGGCCCTTTCAGGCTGCGCATGTTGCTCAGGGTATTGACCAGCGTCAGCACATCGTGACCGTCGACCGGGCCGATATAGTTAAAGCCCAGCTCTTCGAATAGCGTACCCGGCACCACCATGCCTTTCAGATGCTCTTCGGTGCGGCGCACCAGCTCTTTAATCGGCGGCAGGCCGGTCAGCACGCGCTTTCCGCCTTCGCGCAGTCGTGCATAGGTTTTGCCCGACAGGATCTGCGCCAGGCGATTGTTCAGCGCGCCGACGTTCTCCGAGATCGACATCTCGTTATCGTTCAGGATCACCAGCATGTCTGGTTTGATATCGCCCGCGTGGTTCATCGCTTCAAATGCCATGCCCGCGGTGATGGCACCGTCGCCGATAATACAGGCGGTGCGACGACCCAGGCCTTCGCGCTCTGCCGCCGCCGCCATGCCGAGACCCGCGCTGATTGAGGTCGACGAGTGGCCGACGCTCAGCACGTCATATTCACTTTCGCCGCGCCAGGGAAACGGATGCACGCCATTTTTCTGGCGAATAGTGCCAATGCGATCGCGACGACCGGTCAGGATTTTATGCGGATAAGCCTGATGACCCACATCCCAGACCAGATGGTCGAACGGGGTGTTGTAGACATAATGAAGCGCAACCGTCAGTTCGACCACGCCTAAACCCGACGCAAAGTGGCCGCTTGAGCGGCTCACGCTGTCTAGCAGATACTGACGCAGTTCATCACAGAGCGCGGGCAACTTCTCTTTCGGCAGGGCGCGCAGCTCCTGAACCGTATTTGCCAGCGCCAGTGTCGGGTATTTTGCAATATCAAAACTCATCAGAGACTCATTATGGAAGTTATTTGTCGCGTTCAATTATGAAGCTCGCCAGCGCCTGCAATGCTGTGGTGTTATAGGATTGCGCTGCGAGAATTTCTAATGCATCAAGGGCTTCCTGATACAAATCCCGCGCTTTAGCACGGGCCTGTTCTAACCCTAACAGTGAAGGATAGGTGCTTTTGCCGAGATGTTGATCGGCTCCCTGACGTTTTCCGATAACCGCGGTATCGCCCACCACATCCAGAATGTCGTCCTGTACCTGAAAGGCGAGGCCGATAGCCTCAGCATAGCGGTCGAGTGCCGGTAATGCTGCCCGACCGGTTTCGCCTGCCGCCAGCGCACCCAGCCGCACTGCGGAGCGAATCAGCGCGCCGGTCTTATGGCGATGAATCTGCTCCAGCTGAACCAGATCTACCGACTGACCCTCTGCCGCCAGATCCAGCGCCTGACCGCCACACATCCCCGCCACGCCGCTGGCCTGCGCCAGTTCCGACAGCATCATAAGCCGATACTCTGCGCTGACGCCCGGCATTGGCGTATCGGTCAGAATCGAGAAGGCCAGCGTCTGTAAGGCATCGCCGGCCAGTATCGCGGTATCTTCGCCATACTTAATGTGGCAGGTCGGCTGCCCGCGACGCAGTGCGTCGTCGTCCATCGCAGGGAGATCGTCATGAATCAGAGAGTACGCGTGAATGCATTCAACCGCCGCAGCGGGCGCATCCAGACTCGCCGGGTCGGCATGAAGCATTTCGCCGGTGGCATAAACCAGAAAAGGGCGCAGGCGTTTACCGCCTAATAATGCCCCATAATGCATGGCATTAACCAGAGGAGAACTCTGAAAAGGGAGTGGCTCTATAAAGCGCGTCAATGCGGCATTCACCTGCTGGTGATACCCATTCAGCATCTGGGCAAAATCCATTAGTCGTTTTCCGGGGTAAAAGAGGTGAGTTCGGCATCTTTATCGTCGCTCAGCAAAATGCGCACACGCTGTTCAGCCTGTTGCAACGTTTGCTGACCGGTACGCGCCAGTTGCACGCCCCGCTCAAACTCATTCAGTGCCTCTTCCAACGGCAGTTCACCACTTTCCAGACGGCTGACAATCTGTTCCAGCTGCTGCAATGACGTTTCAAAGCTGGCTGGCTGTTCGGCTTTTTTCGGCATATTTTGGGTCGACTCACGGTTGGGACATTATCCTGCAATCGGTCATGGTAGCTGAGACCAAATGATTAGCAAAATAATCAATGCGGCGGCTGTTGAAGAAGCAGTCACCTGACAAAGGTGATATACTCCTGCGCCTCGGATGCGGTTGCGCCATGCAGCCCGCAATTTTGTGATTTTACCAGCTAAGTGCTGCCTGTTTTAGCACTTATTTGCCCAACGAAGCTGTGTCGCCATGAAGTTTATCATCAAGTTATTTCCTGAAATCACCATCAAGAGTCCGTCGGTGCGTTTGCGCTTTATTAAGATTCTTGCCAGCAATATCCGCAATGTCCTTAAGACTGTCAGTGAGGATATCGCGGTCGTGCGCTATTGGGATCATATTGAAGTGCGTTCTAAAAATCCGGCGCTCGGGGAGATTATTCCTGATGAGCTGACGCGCATTCCAGGGATCCACCACGTTTTAGCGGTAGAAGATCGCGAATATACCGATATTCATCATATCTTTGAGCAGACCTTAGCCCAGTACCGCGACAGCCTGGAAGGAAAAAGCTTCTGTGTCCGCGTTAAGCGTCGCGGTAAGCACAGCTTCAGTTCACAGGATGTGGAACGTTATGTCGGTGGCGGACTGAATCAGCACATCGAAAGCGCGCGCGTTCAGCTTAAAAACCCGGACGTGACGGTCAATCTTGAAGTGGAAGAGAACCGGCTGACGCTGGTGACGGCGCGCTACGAAGGGCTGGGCGGATTCCCGATCGGCACTCAGGAAGATGTGCTGTCGCTGATTTCTGGCGGCTTCGACTCCGGCGTCTCCAGCTATATGCTGCTGCGTCGCGGCAGCCGCGTGCACTACTGCTTCTTTAATCTGGGCGGCGCAGCGCATGAAATCGGCGTTCGTCAGGTCGCGCACTACCTGTGGAATCGCTTTGGCCGTTCGCATCGGGTTCGCTTTGTGGCGATCAATTTCGAGCCGGTGGTGGGTGAAATCCTGGAAAAAGTGGATGATGGCCAGATGGGCGTGGTGCTGAAACGCATGATGGTGCGTGCCGCCTCCATCATTGCTGAGCGCTACGGCGTGCAGGCGCTGGTGACCGGTGAAGCAGTCGGCCAGGTCTCCAGCCAGACGCTGACTAACCTGCGCCTGATCGATAACGCCTCGGACACCCTGATTCTGCGTCCGCTGATCTCGCATGATAAAGAGCACATCATCAAGGTGGCGCGTGAGATCGGTACTGAAGATTTTGCCAGCACCATGCCGGAGTATTGCGGCGTGATCTCAAAAAGCCCGACGGTGAAAGCGGTTAAGGCGAAGATTGAGGCAGAGGAGCAGAATTTCGACTTCGCTATTCTCAATCGGGTAGTGGAAGAGGCGACCAACGTCGATATCCGTACCATCGCTGAGCAGACCGAAGAAGAGGTGGTGGAAGTTGAAACTGTGGCCTCGCTGGGCGATAACGATATCGTGCTGGATATTCGGGCGATTGATGAGCAGGAAGAGAATCCGCTCAAGCTCAGTGCGACTGAGGTTAAATCGCTGCCGTTTTATAAGCTCAGCAGCCAGTTTGGCGATCTCGATCAGAACCGTACCTGGTTGCTCTATTGCGATCGCGGCGTGATGAGTCGTCTGCAGGCGCTTTATCTGCATGAGCAGGGCTTTAAAAACGTTAAAGTTTACCGCCCGTAGGGCTTCTCCGCCGGTAACATCGCCAGTCGGGACGATCACCGTCCTGACTGGCCGCCGCTGTTATCATCAGGCCTGATAGTCGTAAATGCCCGGAGCCAGCACCAGTTGTGCCGCTACTTCGCGCGCCATCTCTTTACCCACCAGCAGATCAATCAGCTTCAGGGCAAAATCCATCGCAGTACCGGGTCCCTGACTGGTCAGCAGCTTCACCCGCGGGTCCCAGACCACCCGACGCTCCATCCATTTCTCTTCAGGAATCGTCTGTTTCAGGCCGGGAAAGCCCGTCATGTTGCCTACCGGGAACAGATCGTGCGGCACCAGTACCGTACCGGCCGCGGCACAGATGGCCGCAACAATTTTATCGTTAAGATGATACTGCCGCACCGTTTCGACCAGCAGCGGGCTGTCGCGGAATGTCTCTGCGCCTTTCAGCCCGCCGGGCAGCACTATCGCCGCATAATCGTTATCTGCCACCTCGACCAGGGGCGCATCGGCCAGCAGGCGAACGCCACGTGAGCAGCGGATTTCAAGGCTGCCATCACTCTCAACGCTGGCGGTCACCACTTTCAGTCCGGCCCGCACCAGCAGGTCGATAGTGGTAACGGCTTCGGTCTCTTCACTGCCATGTGCCAGGCAAACCAGTACCGATGCGTTCGCGGACATAATAAGACTCCTTACGTTTAACAATGTCATACAGACGGCTGTTTTCAGTCAGCACCAGGCCGTGGGCGCGGGCGCGGCGCAGCAGAAAGCCGCTGATATAGTCGATTTCAGTCAGCCGCTGAGCGCGGATATCCTGCAGCATCGACGAGGTATTGGCGGCGGTGCTTTCAATCACGTCGAAAATCATATCCTGCAGGCTTTCGCTGGCGACGGCCTGACCTTCGCGCTCCATGACCCAGCTGATCTCCTCGCACAAGCGTGCGATCGGGTCGGCATAGGCGCGTAACGCACCGTTCTGACACTCATACTCTACCGTCATCGGATTAATCACGCAGTTGACCGCCAGCTTGCGCCAGCAGGCGGCGCGGATATTGTCGTGCCAGGCGACGTCGGGTAGCGCATGATGCAGAATCTCAGCCAGGTCGCTGTAAGCGGCGCTTTTGCGGTTGCCGGGACCGATATGAGTGATGCCGCTGGCGATGTGTTTAATCACCGTGCCGTCGCGCATCGCGGCATGAGTGGTGACGCCGCGCAGCAGCGGCTGAGTCAGCCCTTTCAGCTCCTCCAGCGTCCCCATGCCATTGTGCAACAGCAGCACCGGGCAGTTTTCTGCCAGCACGCTTTCAAGATTTTTAACCGCCGGGGAGACCTGCGGGGCTTTCAGGGTCACCAGCAGCAGCTGGCTTTCAGCCAGAAACAGCGGATCGTTAGCGATAAACGTACGGTTTGAAATGTTGCCTTGCGGATCGACGACATTGGCTGAGCAATAAGGCTGAGGGACCCGTAACCATCCCTGAACCTCATGTCCCTGGCGAGCCAGCGCCGTGAGCCAGACCTGCCCCAGAGCACCGCAACCTAACACGGTAATTTTCATACTGCCTCCCGCTGGCGGGCTATCCATTTATTATTTACTGTCACTGTACAAGTATAGCGTTGTACGCAGCCTGATTTTATTTAGCGCCTTAAGACGCGTATTATGCATGTCACTTTAGCGTCAGGAGAAGAAGAGATGCCATCTTTCGATATCGTTTCAGAAGTCGATCTGCAGGAAATTCGCAATGCGGTGGAAAATGCCAACCGTGAAGTGTCTACCCGCTTTGATTTCCGCAACGTGAGCGCCGAATTTGAGCTCAACGAAAAGAATGAAACCATCAAAATCACCAGCGAGTCCGATTTTCAGGTCAAACAGCTGGTCGATATTTTACGTGAGAAACTGCTGAAGCGCGGAATTGAAGGCGGTGCTTTAGAGGTGCCGGAAGAGATTGAGCACAGCGGTAAAAGCTGGGCGGTGGATGCCAAACTTAAAAAAGGCATTGAAAGCGATGTCGCGAAGAAGCTGGTGAAGCTGATTAAAGACAGCAAGCTGAAAGTGCAGACGCAGATTCAGGGTGAAGCCCTGCGCGTGACCGGCAAAGCGCGTGATGATTTGCAGGGTGCGATGGCAATCGTGCGCGGCAGCAATCTGGGACAGCCATTCCAGTTTAAAAACTTCCGCGATTAAGCGGCAGCAGGCTGAGTTTCAGCATGAATGCAGTGATAAAAACCCGGCTAAGGCCGGGTTTTTTGTTGTTGAGTTTGGGTGGGCTTCTGTTGCTTTAAAAAAGTCGAAATTCTGGAGGGAGTTGGGAGCTGTAAGGCGTTTGTGCGATCGCGCGCTTGTTCAGGGAGCATGTGCCTTTCGCAAAGACGCGAAAGCGCCATGGATGGCGGCTTTTGCGACTTTCCGATCTGACCGTGTTCCCTGAGCCAGCTCGATCCTGAAGCGAAACGAGCTGACGTTATCACTAAACTTTTTTAAGCTAGCAACTACCCAGCAGAGCTTCCAGCTCAGGGCGGCTGGTAATCTTGCTATCAATTTTGATGTAAGCGCTTTTCTCTTCCGGCACGATGAACACCGAGTTGACGCCAGGCTGGGCTTTCAGGCGCTGCTCCAGATTGGGGGCCGCCAGTGCCGCATCGCTCAGCACCAGACGCAGGCTGCTGACGTATGGCGGCTCCTGCATTGTCATGCTGACAAACAGCCAGGCGGCGGCAACGATGGCACCGACCAGGAATACGGTCTGCGCATCGAAGTGACCGAATACCCAGCCGCCCATGCTGCCGCCTACCGCCACGCCGAGGAACTGGCTGGTGGAGTAAAGACCCATCGCCGTGCCTTTATAGCCAGCGGGCGACTCTTTACTCACCAGCGACGGCAGAATCGCTTCCATCAGGTTAAAGGCAAAGAAGAACAGCTGAACGCCGATCACCAGCGTCCAGAAGTGACCCGCCGCGCCCCACAGCACGATCTCAGCCACCACGATCGTCCCGACGCAGCCCACAAACACTCGCTTCATGCGGCGTTTCACTTCGGCGTAGATGATGAACGGCACCACGCCGGCAAAGGCAATCAGCATCGTCGCGAGATAGACTTTCCAGTGCTCCGGAGCCGGTAAGCCCGCCTGCTCAAACTGGCCGGGCAGGGCGACAAAGCTCGACATCAACAGCACATGCAGGCAGAAAATACCGATATTGAGTTTAACCAGTCGGGAATTGGCCAGCACTTTGCGGAAGCTGCCTTTAACCATGCCGGATTCACGGTTCAGCACATGGTGAGAGGCAGATGGCACCACCAGCAGGGTAATCACAATGCCGAGCGAGGCCAGGATCGCGATCATCCAGAACAGCGCATGCAGACCCAGCGCATGAGTGACGATCGGGCCGACCACCATCGCAATCGCGAAAGTGATACCGAAACTGATGCCGATAAAGGCCATCGCCTTGGTGCGGTTCTGTTCACGGGTCAGATCGGACAGTAACGCCATCACCGCGGCGGCAATCGCCCCGGAGCCCTGCAGAGCGCGCCCCAGGATAATCCCCCAGATCGATTCGGTGCAGGCCGCGATGACGCTGCCGAGCACAAACAGCAGCAGCCCGCCAACGATCAGCGGCTTACGACCGATACGGTCTGAGAGCAGACCAAAAGGAATCTGAAATATCGCCTGAGCCAGGCCATAAATGCCAATCGCCAGGCCGATTAAGGTTTCGCTCGCACCCTGTAACGCCATGCCATAAGTGGTCAAGACCGGCAGGACCATGAACATTCCCAACATGCGCAGGGAAAAGACCGTACCGAGGCCCCATGTGGCGCGCAGCTCCACCGGAGTCATTTTATTATCGTTCATTCCAACCTCTGTTAATGTGCTGCGTTCATTCTAGGGGGCGGGGCAGGGCGGGTAAAATAATAGTTTTTAAGCAGTGGTAACAAAAAGAAAGGGCGCGAAAATCGCGCCCTTTTCATGCTGTTGCGGTATCGGTTACCCGATGTAAGTCAGCAGGTCTTTTGAGGCGGGTGCCATCGAATCTACCGACATCATCACGCTCAGCGCGGTGATAGCGACGATAGAGAAAACGAACAGCTTCCGCGCCCAGACACGATCGTTAGAGGTCTTGTAACCCGATAACGCCATGCCCAGCCACCAGACGCTGACGGCCGCAGCGACCACCAGATATTTGTAGCCAGCGTAACCCCCCAGCGTCAGCATCAGCGTGGCAATCATAAACGCCAGAATGTAGAGCGTAATATGATTCTTCGCCACCGAGATACCTTTCACCACCGGCAGAACCGGGATGTTGGCGGCCTGGTAATCTTTAAAGCGGAAGATAGCAATCGCATACGAATGCGGCATCTGCCACAGGCTAAAGATCGCCAGCAGGATTAACGCGCCCGCATCAAACTCGTTGGAGACCGCGCAGTAACCGATCACCGGCGGCGCGGCGCCAGACAGGCTGCCGATCAGCGTACCGTAGACGGAGTTACGCTTCATATAGAGGCTGTAAACGCCCACGTACACCACGAAGCCCATCACCGCCAGCCACATGGCCAGCGGGTTAGCGCCGAAATAGAGCAACGCAAAGCCAGCAATACCCAATACAGTGGCATAAACCAGGCTTACTTTCGCGGAGATGAGGCCTTTTACCAGCACCCGATTCCTGGTTCTCTCCATTTTGATGTCGATGTCGCGGTCAATCACGTTGTTGAAAACACAACCTGATGCGACCACCAGTGACACGCCAACCAGTGCGGTGAGAAACAGGGCGTAATCAATGCTGCCTTTAGAAGCCAGCAAAAATCCGCCGATCACAGAAATTAAATTCCCGAAAATAATTCCTGGTTTTGTAACTTGCAGGTATTGCTTAAACATTACGCGCGACTCTTTAGTGAGGCATCATGTTGTAGTTGAGGTTCCACATGATCCACAGTGAGCCTACAACGACAATCAGGATGATGATTGCCGAGAAGACAATGGCCACCATGTTCCAGCCACCCTCAGATTTGCTGTCTAAGTGCAGGAAGTAAACCAGGTGCACCAGCACCTGAATCACTGCACAGACCAGCACAACACCGAGAATGGTACCGTGAGAGGCACTGCCATCCATTACCATCCAGAACGGGATCGCCGTCAGGATGATAGAGAGGATGAAGCCGATCATGTAAGACTTCACGCTACCGTGAGAAGCGCCATGTTCGTTAACAGAATGACTCATTACATGGCTCCCATCAGATATACAACGGTGAAGACGCAAATCCAGACCACGTCCAGGAAGTGCCAGAACAGGCTCAGACACATGATACGGGTACGGTTAGTGGCATTCAGGCCGCGTTTAGAGACCTGGAACATCAGCACCAGCATCCAAATCAGACCTGAGGTCACGTGCAGACCGTGGGTACCGACCAGCGTAAAGAAGCCAGACAGGAAGCCACTGCGATCCGGACCAAAGCCTTCTGCAATCAGGTGATGGAATTCATAGATTTCCATGCCGATGAAGCCCAGACCGAACAGGAAGGTCAGCGCCAGCCAGCCGATAACGGCACCTTTTTGCTCCTTGTTCATGGAGATAACAGCCATGCCGTAAGTGATCGAACTCAACAGCAGCAGGGCGGTTTCTACCAGAACAAACGGCAGTTCAAAGATATCTTTACCTGCCGGGCCACCGGCAGTGTTGTTGACCATAACTGCATAGGTCGCAAACAGGGTTGCGAAGATAATGCAGTCACTCATCAGGTAGATCCAGAAGCCAAAGACTTTATTGGCTCCTGCATCGTGATGCCCATGCTCCGCATGGGCGTCGTGGTGATGCTTAATCAGAGTTTCAGTTGACATTATTTCAGACCTGCTTTGCTGATATCGTCAAAGTGCTGCTTCTCAATCTTCTGAACTTCGGCAACCGGTACGTAGTAATCCACGTCCTCGTCGAAGCTCTTCACGATCCAGGTAACGATCATGCCGAGGAAAGAGAGACCTGCCAGCCACCAGATGTGCCAGATCAGCGCGAAGCCCATAACCGTGGCGAATGCACAGATGATCAACGCGGCACCACTGTTTTTCGGCATATGAATTTCTTCATATTTTTCCGGCTGTTTGTACGCTTCGCCTTTCTCTTTCATTTCCCAGAAAGCGTCACGCTCATGCACATGCGGGATCACGGCAAAGTTGTAGAACGGTGGTGGTGAAGAGGTTGCCCACTCCAGCGTACGGCCGCCCCACGGGTCACCGGTCAGATCGCGGTTCTGGTCACGGTCACGGACCGAAACGTAGAACATGGTCAGCTGACACAGGATACCCATTGCAATCAGACCGGCACCGACCGCAGCAACCACCAGCAAGGAGTGGAACTGTGGATCGATATCCTGGCTCAGACGACGGGTCATACCCATGAAGCCCAGTGCGTACAGCGGCATAAAGGCAACGAAGAAGCCAATAATCCAGAACCAGAATGCGCGCTTGCCCCAGGTTTCGTTCAGGGTGAAGCCAAAGGCTTTCGGGAACCAGTAGGTCACGCCCGCCATACAACCGAACACCACACCACCGATAATCACGTTATGGAAGTGTGCAATCAGGAACAGGCTGTTGTGCAGAATGAAGTCAGCACCCGGAACGGCCAGCAGTACGCCGGTCATACCCCCTACGGAGAAGGTTACCAGGAAGCCAACGGTCCACAGCATGGCAGAGTGCATCTGAATGCGGCCCTGATACATGGTGAACAGCCAGTTAAAGATTTTAACCCCGGTCGGAATCGCGATGATCATCGTCATGATACCGAAGAAGGCGTTAACGTTGGCACCCGCACCCATGGTGAAGAAGTGGTGCAGCCAGACGATGAACGACAGAACGGTAATGGCAATGGTCGCCCACACCAGCGAGGTGTAACCAAACAGACGTTTTTTGGAGAAGGTCGCGGTAATTTCTGCGAACACACCAAACACCGGCAGGACCAGAATGTACACTTCCGGATGACCCCAGACCCAGATCAGGTTGACGTACATCATCATGTTCCCGCCCATTTCATTGGTGAAGAAATGGAAGCCGAGATAACGATCAAGCGTCAGCAGCGCCAGCGTAACGGTCAGAACCGGGAACGCAGCGATGATCAGGACGTTGGTGCACAGCGCAGTCCAGGTAAAGACCGGCATTTTGAACAGGCTCATGCCCGGTGCGCGCATCTTCAGAATGGTCACGAAGAAGTTAATACCGGTTAAGGTCGTACCAATACCGGAGAGCTGGAGACTCCAGATCCAGTAATCGACCCCGACGCCGGGACTGTACTCCGCGCCGGAGAGCGGCGGATAGGCCAGCCAGCCGGTCTGTGCGAACTCGCCCACACCCAGCGACAGGTTAACCAGGATCACACCGACCGCAGTAAACCAGAAGCTCAGGTTGTTCAGGAACGGGAACGCAACGTCGCGTGCGCCAATCTGCAGCGGAACGGCGATGTTCATCAGGCCAACCACGAACGGCATCGCCACGAAGAAGATCATAATCACGCCGTGCGCGGTAAAGATCTGGTCGTAGTGATGCGGTGGCAATATGCCTGCTTCCCCGGCCGAAGCCAGAACCTGTTGGGTACGCATCATGATCGCATCGGCAAAGCCACGCAGCAGCATGACGAAGGCCATGATGATATACATGATACCCAGTTTTTTGTGGTCAACAGACGTTAGCCATTCTGACCACAGATATTGCCATTTACCAAAATAGGTGATGGCAGCAATGACCGCCAGACCACCTAAGATGATACCGGCGACCGTAACCATGATAATCGGCTCATGGTACGGCACTGCATCCAGTGTTAATTTTCCGAACATCGTATTATTCCTCGGCTCCCGCGGAAGCGGCGTGACTCATGTCCATACCTTCGTGCTCTGGCATGTCCATTTTCCCGTGGCTCATCTTGAACTTGTTAATGACTTGCAAGAACAGTTTCGGATCAGCTGAAGAGAAATATTCCACCGGATGATTTTCGCTTGGCACAGCCACTTTCTCGAAATCTTCCATAGTGTTCAGCGTGTTAGGGGCTGCTTTAACTTTAGCCACCCACTGCTGGAATTCCGCATCGTCTTTGGTTGCAATGGCTTTAAACTTCATGCCAGAGAAACCGCGACCACTGAAGTTCGCAGAGATACCGTCGAAAATCCCTGGCTCATTCGCAATCAGATGCAGCTTGGTCTGCATACCAGCCATCGCATAAATCTGGCTGCCGAGCGTCGGGATGAAGAAAGAGTTCATGACGGAGTTGGACGTGATTTTGAAGTTCACGGGCGTATTTGCCGGGAAGGCAATCTGGTTCACGGTCGCAATACCCTGTTCCGGGTAAATGAACAACCATTTCCAGTCCAGCGCAACCACATCGATCTCAACCGGTTTCACATCAGATTGCAGCGGTTTGCTGGGCTCCAGTGCGTGGGTTGATTTCCAGGTCAGCACGCTGAGGAAGAGAATGATCAGGATCGGAATGGTCCAGACCACGGCTTCCACTTTGTTAGAGTGTGACCAGTTCGGGCTGTACTTCGCATTCGTGTTGGACGCCCGATATTTCCAGGCAAACACCACGGCCATCAAGACTGCGGGGATGACGACGATCAACATCAGGCCAAAGGCAGTCAGTATCAGCGAACGTTGCTCCAGTGCAATCTGTCCTTTGGGATTTAACAATGCACTATCGCAGCCACTCATTAATAAAGTGCCTGCAATTAATGACAAAATCCCCAAACTTTTATTGTATTTACTGAGTCTCATTTAACGACCTCAATGACAAAGGGCTCTATTGTCGTTTAAGTGTGCGCGCATTTTACGGGAAGGTTTATGCAGTGTAAACCAGCTTAAGGATGTGTCAGAGGCGTGTTGACACCTTTTGCTAAGGGTGTCACAGATGTTGCTTCAGGTGACAAATTATTAACGCAGACAAGCAGTTGGGGCCAATATAACAAAAACCAATGGAAGTAACCGCTAAAAAATCAGGGAAAGGAATAACCCTTACTTTTATCTCCAGATTATTTAACAAATTCGCATCATTTGATCGATGAAATTTAACCAAACTAATTGCTCACCGGTTTTTAGTATTTCAGAGGTTCCTATTTTAGCAAGAATGTTTTTTTTAAAAATAACACGCGATGATAAAACTCAGCGACCTCTGGCTGAAGGCAAACAATAAGCGGTCACCGGTGAAACATTGATTCCGCTAATGACTGGTGGCGGCAGAGGATGGCGTGTTTTTCAGCGCCCGATAGTCGAGCAGCACGCCCGCCAGCACCGCCAGCAAGGTCAGCGCCATTCCGATTTCAAACAGTGTTGAAAGCCACGGTGCCAGGGCTGTTACGCCGAGCGCGTTAAGCGCCAGCGTCAGCAACCACAGCGCCAGTACGCCGCACCCTGTGGCGAACAGACGGTTGGTCCAGCGATAGCCTTGCGGGTAGCAGCAGCGCACCAGGAAGGTGCCGCTTTGCTGTACCTGATCCAGCGTCTGGCGGCAGAATGCCAGCAGCACTAATCCCGGTAAGCCAGCGACCACGGTAAAGGCATAAAACGTCGGCCAGCCCCAGAGTTCCACCAGCCAGCCGGCAGCCGGACCGACATAAACCCGGCCAACGGCGGAGAGCGCCGACAGCAGAGCAAACTGCGTCGCGGAAAAGGACTTGTTGCACAGCGTCATTAACAGCGCCACAAACGCGGCAGTTCCCATACCGCCGCACAGGTTTTCAACAAAGACTGCGCTCGCCATGCTCCACAGATGCTTGTCGGTCACCGCCAGCAGCCAGTAGCCAAAATTCGACACCGCCTGCAGTACGCCAAAAATCATCAGTGCCCGGAACAGGCTCAGACGCTGCATCAGCACGCCGCCATACAGCGCGCCGATAATGGTGGCCAGCAGCCCCAGCGTTTTATTCACCAGCCCGACATCCCCGGCGTTGAAGCCCACACCCCGGATCAGGAAGGTGGTCGTCAGCGAGGCGGCAAAGGCATCGCCCAGCTTATAAAGGATGATCAGCGTGATCAGCAGCCAGGCGTTGTTGCGCTGGAAAAAGTCTTTAAGCGGGTCGACCACCGCCTGCCGCAGTGAATGCGGCGTGGAGATGCGTGTATCCGGCTCACTGGCCATCAGCGTGGCAATGATGCCCGGCACCATCATCAGCGCCATCAGCCAGTAGGTCGCCTGCCAGCCCAGATAGCGGTCAGCCAGCCACAGCGCCAGTCCACCCGAAATCAGCATCGCCAGCCGGTAGCCCAGTACGGTAATTGCCGCGCCGCTGCCGCGTTCTTCAGGCGGCAGGATGTCCGTTTTCCAGGCGTCGAATACGATGTCCTGCGACGCAGAACAGAAAGCGATCAGCACGGCCAGCGCGGCCATCAGAGTCAGATCCCGGCTGGGTTGCAGAAAACCCATCGCCACAATGCCGCCGACCAGCGCCAGCTGACTCAGCAGTAACCAGCCGCGACGTCGCCCAAGAAACGGCGGCGTGTAGCGGTCCATCATCGGCGACCAGAGAAACTTAAACACGTACGCCTGCCCCACCAGCGAAAAGAAGCCGATGGTTTTCAGGTCAACATTTTCCACCGTCATCCACGCCTGCAACGTACCGGCGGTCAGGGCCAGCGGTAGCCCGGAAGCAAAGCCAAGCAGCAATAAGACGGCGGCGTTTTTCTGACTGAAGAGGCGAAGATAGTGGTTCATGCTGACCCTGATGGTAACGATGTGCCCGGCGCAGCGCCGGGCAGGCGTGAAGCGGAATTAACGGGCGTTTTGCTTGATGAAGTCGTTGACGCTGGTGTCCTGCGCCATATCAGCGATGACATCGCTCATGGTGGAGTTGACGGCGTCGGTGATCTTCTGGTTACTGGCGCTGAACGCACCTTCTACGCTGTAGGTCTGGCGGTAGTTTTTAACCTGCTTGTTGCCATTTTTCGCGGTAGCGATGATGGAGATATCCGCTTTGGTGGTAATGCTGTAGCGCACATTGCCCTGGGTCACGTCGGCATAGAGGTTGTTCACCACAATCTGCAGATCGACCGCGCCATTCGGGCCCACCATATAACCGCGTGCGGTCATCTGCTTCTCCAGCACTTCCTGCAGCAGGAAACGCAGATCGCGCGAAGGCGTCAGCGTCACTAGCTGACCATCACGGTTCACTTTTGCCAGCGCCTGATCGCTGCGTTGATCGGCGCCGTTGATGCTGACAGTTACGCCCATCAGGCCAGGGTCCTGCTGAGGCAGCTGAATTTTGGGCTGGATAGTAAGGGTATTATTGCTGGTTGCACAGCCGGCCAAAATGAAGGCAGCCAGCAGCGGGAATAACAGTTTTTTCAACATACTTTTTCTCGTGGGTGTCGGGGGTTGGTTTGCAAAAACTGCCGCCATCATAGCATTGCCCGGCAGTGAAAAAAGCCCCGTTAAAGGGGAAAATACGTCTCAGGCAGATTTTAAACGGGATCGTTCAGGTCAGGGTTTGCTGCCGCTTTCCTCTGCGTTATCATGCGCGCCGTTGTGGCCCGGCCCGCAAATGTAATATTTACCGTCGGGCTGCGGGAAAGCGCGGGAAAAGCGACTAAGATTGAAAGAGATGGGGCACAGCGCTCGCCATTGAGGAGTAATACCCATGATTCGCGAACAAATAGAAGAAAAGCTGCGCCTGGCTTTTGAGCCGGCTCATCTGGAAGTGCATGACGAAAGTTATCGCCACAACGTTCCTGCCGGGTCTGAGAGCCATTTCAAAGTGGTTATTGTCAGTGATTGCTTTGCTGGTCAACGTTTCCTGGCGCGACATCGTGCCATCTACGGTGAACTCGCGGCCGAATTAGCCGGCAGCGTGCATGCTTTAGCCCTTCATACCTATACCCTGAAAGAGTGGGAAGGACTGCAGGATACAGTGCTGGCTTCGCCAAACTGTCGCGGTGCCGGAACGCTCGCCTGACGCTCTCCTCTGAAACGGCCTGCGGGCCGTTTTTTTCTGTTATTTCGCCAGAAACGCGATCTCCGGCTCAAAAAAGCAGCAAAGCTGCTGAAAAGTGGTGAGTTAGCATCCTCGACTCATTCCAGCGATGCCGCTATAATGCTGCGTCTATTTTTCCGGAATGTCTTCGGGACGCTTCTGGTAACAGGGATCAGGTTCTCTTCACGGAAGCCGTCCCGGTTGTTGGATACGGCGCATTTCACTATGTGTGGTGTCTGAAGTTGACCGAGCACGTGATTTTTTGAGGTAACAAGATGCAAGTTTCTGTAGAGACCACTCAGGGCCTGGGCCGTCGCATTACGATTACTGTCGCTGCTGACAGCATCGAAAGCGCAGTAAAAAAAGAACTGGTTGACGTTGCCAGGAAAGTCCGCATCGATGGTTTCCGTAAAGGCAAAGTGCCGATGAACATCGTGGCGCAGCGTTACGGCGCTTCTGTCCGTCAGGACGTGCTGGGCGATCTGATGACGCGTAACTTCGTTGACGCCATCATCAAAGAGAAGATCAATCCGGCTGGCGCACCAAACTATGTGCCGGGCGAATACAAAGAAGGTCAGGATTTCACCTACGCGGTTGAGTTCGAAGTCTATCCGGAAGTTGAGCTGAAAGGCCTGGAAAACATCGAAGTCGAAAAACCACTGGTTGAAGTGACCGATGCTGATGTGGACACCATGCTGGACACTCTGCGCAAGCAGCAGGCTAACTGGATCGAAAGCGATGCAGCAGCGGGTCCGGAAGATCGTGCCACTATCGATTTCAACGGTTCAGTAGACGGTGAAGAATTCGAAGGCGGCAAAGCCTCTGATTTCGTCCTGGCGATGGGCCAGGGCCGCATGATCCCAGGCTTCGAAGAAGGCGTTGTGGGCCACAAAGCGGGCGAGACTTTCACTATCGACGTGAAATTCCCGGACGACTACCACGCAGAAAACCTGAAAGGGAAAGATGCGAAGTTCGAGATCGTGCTGAAGAAAGTTGAGACGCGCGAACTGCCAGAACTGACTGAGGAATTCATCAAACGTTTCGGCGTTGAAGATGGTTCAGTTGCCGGTCTGCGTGCAGAAGTGCGTAAGAACATGGATCGTGAGCTGAAAGGCGCAATCCGTAACCGCGTGAAAACTCAGGCGATTGATGGCCTGGTTGCCGCTAACGAAATCGACGTGCCAGCTGCCCTGATCGACAGCGAAATCGACGTTCTGCGTCGCCAGGCTGCACAGCGTTTCGGTGGCAACGAGCAGCAAGCGCTGGAACTGCCACGCGAACTGTTTGAAGAGCAGGCGAAACGCCGTGTAGTTGTGGGCCTGCTGCTGGGCGAAGTGATTCGTACCCACGAGCTGAAAGCTGATGAAGATCGCGTTAAGGCGCTGATCGAAGAGATGGCGTCTGCGTATGAAGATCCGCAGGAAGTCATCGAGTTCTACAGCAAGAATAACGAGCTGATGAACAACATGCGCAACGTCGCGCTGGAAGAGCAAGCGGTTGAAGCGGTACTGGCGAAAGCTAAAGTGACCGAGAAAGAGACCAACTTCCAGGATCTGATGAATCAGACCGCTCAGGCCTGATCACGCAGTTAACCGTCTGTGCTAAGCCCGTGACTGAAAAGTCGCGGGCTTTTTTGTGTTTCGCGTTTGAGCGCACACTCCTGACCGCTATTTGCCTAATTAATCGGCAAATTATTCACGCATCGCTTTTTCCGGGTTAGCGATTGAGGAAAAGGTTGTTATGCTTGAAACAACTGGGCAGCATCCCCAGATACAGGGAGTATGCAAGAAAACAGTTATGCTGACTGATTAACCGTCCTGAGGTGTCGGAAAGAGGCGCAGCGTGGTTTTTCCCGCTCGTCTTACGTAGAATCGGTACAGAATGTTGCCAATGAAATTTATCCAGGAGACGGTAATGTCATACAGTGGCGATCGTGAATATACAGCACCGCACAATGCGCTGGTGCCAATGGTGGTCGAACAAACTTCGCGCGGTGAGCGTTCTTACGACATCTACTCCCGTCTGCTCAAAGAGCGCGTCATCTTTCTGACCGGCCAGGTTGAAGATCACATGGCGAATCTGATCGTGGCGCAGATGCTGTTTCTGGAAGCAGAGAACCCGGAAAAAGATATCTATCTCTACATCAACTCACCAGGCGGGGTGATTACCGCCGGGATGTCGATCTACGACACCATGAAATTTATCAAACCGGATGTCAGCACCATCTGTATGGGACAGGCCTGCTCAATGGGCGCCTTCCTGCTGACGGCGGGCACTAAAGGCAAGCGTTTCTGCCTGCCAAACTCACGCGTGATGATCCACCAGCCGCTGGGCGGCTATCAGGGTCAGGCATCAGATATTGAAATCCATGCGCGTGAAATCCTGAAAGTTAAGCAGCGTATGAATGAGCTGATGGCTGAACATACCGGTAAAACTCTGGAAGAAATTGAGCGTGATACCGAGCGTGACCGTTTCCTCTCGGCGAATGAAGCGGTAGAGTATGGATTAGTCGATTCAATTCTGACGCATCGAGAATAAGACCCGCTTTACCCTTGTCCTTACGCTATAGTTAACGGGATAAGGGTATAGTTTGGGTTGAATGAATTTCGGCCGTCTCCGCACGGCCAGCGCCGTACGCCGGTATGGCCTGAGAACAAGAAGAGGTTAACTGATGACAGATAAGCGCAAAGACGGTTCAGGAAAGTTGCTGTACTGCTCTTTTTGCGGCAAAAGCCAGCATGAAGTGCGAAAGCTGATTGCCGGGCCGTCAGTGTATATCTGCGATGAGTGTGTTGATCTGTGTAACGACATCATTCGCGAAGAGATTAAAGAAGTTGCCCCGCATCGCGAACGTAGCGCGCTGCCTACACCGCATGAAATTCGCCATCACCTCGATGATTATGTAATCGGTCAGGAAAAGGCGAAGAAAGTGCTGGCTGTAGCGGTGTATAACCACTACAAACGCCTGCGCAATGGTGATACCAGCAATGGCATCGAACTGGGCAAAAGTAACATTCTGCTGATTGGCCCAACCGGTAGCGGTAAAACGCTGCTGGCAGAAACCCTGGCTCGCCTGCTGGACGTCCCGTTCACCATGGCGGACGCCACCACGCTGACCGAAGCGGGTTACGTGGGTGAAGATGTCGAGAACATCATTCAGAAGCTGCTGCAGAAGTGTGATTACGACGTTCAGAAAGCACAGCGCGGCATCGTCTACATCGATGAGATCGACAAGATTTCACGTAAGTCTGACAACCCGTCCATCACCCGTGACGTGTCGGGCGAAGGCGTGCAGCAGGCGTTGCTGAAACTGATTGAAGGCACCGTGGCTGCCGTTCCGCCGCAGGGTGGACGTAAGCATCCGCAGCAGGAATTTTTGCAGGTTGATACCTCAAAAATTCTGTTTATCTGCGGCGGCGCCTTTGCCGGACTGGATAAAGTGATTGCCCAGCGTGTGGAAACCGGATCGGGTATTGGTTTCGGTGCCACCGTAAAAGGCAAATCGCAGAAAGCCAGCGAAGGCGAACTGCTTTCACAGTGCGAACCGGAAGATTTGATCAAGTTTGGTCTGATCCCGGAATTCATTGGTCGTCTGCCGGTGGTTGCCACCCTCAGCGAACTGAGTGAAGAAGCGCTGATTCAGATTCTGCGTGAACCGAAAAACGCCCTGACAAAACAGTACCAGGCGCTGTTTAACCTGGAAGGCGTTGAGCTGGAGTTCCGTGACGAGGCGTTAACCGCTATCGCGAAAAAAGCGATGTCACGTAAAACCGGTGCGCGTGGTTTGCGTTCAATCGTCGAAGGGGCGTTGCTGGAAACCATGTACGACCTGCCGTCGATGGAAGATGTCGAAAAAGTGGTGATTGATGAATCAGTTATTGATGGTCAGTCTGAGCCGATGCTGATTTACGGTAAGCACGAAGCGCAGGCTTCTGGCGAATAAATAAACAGATCATCCAGGTTGTCATCTTAAAAAAGGGGAAAATGTTTCCCCTTTTGCTTTTCTCACCTCTGTGACGTTGAATGTCGGACGATCATCCCCATATACTCAGATACCTGTGGGTTTAACTGCATACCTGCCTGATGCGGTTCCCATCACCTGGCGGACATTAAACTAAGAGAGAGCTCTATGAATCCTGAGCGTTCTGAACGCATTGAAATCCCCGTGTTGCCGCTGCGCGACGTGGTGGTTTATCCGCACATGGTAATTCCGTTGTTTGTTGGCCGGGAAAAATCAATTCGGTGCCTCGAAGCCGCAATGGATCATGATAAGAAGATCATGCTGGTCGCACAGAAAGAGGCTTCAACGGATGAACCTGGCATTAACGATCTCTTCTCAGTAGGGACCGTTGCGTCTGTATTGCAAATGCTGAAACTGCCGGATGGCACGGTTAAAGTGCTGGTCGAAGGTTTGCAGCGCGCCCACATTACGACGCTGGCCGATAACGGCGATCATTTTGTGGCACAAGCTGAATATCTGGTTTCACCAGAGATTGAAGAGCGCGAGCAGGAAGTGCTGGTGCGCACCGCAATCAATCAGTTTGAAGGCTACATCAAACTCAATAAAAAGATCCCGCCTGAGGTATTAACCTCGCTGAACAACATTGACGATGCGGCGCGCCTTGCCGACACCGTCGCTGCCCATATGCCGCTGAAACTGGCTGATAAACAGTCTGTGCTGGAGATGTCCGACGTTAACGAACGTCTGGAATATCTGATGGCGATGATGGAATCGGAAATCGATCTGCTGCAGGTTGAGAAGCGTATTCGCAACCGCGTTAAAAAGCAGATGGAAAAGAGCCAGCGTGAGTACTATCTGAATGAGCAGATGAAGGCGATTCAGAAAGAGCTGGGCGAGATGGACGATGCGCCTGACGAGTACGAAGCGTTAAAACGCAAAATCGACGCGGCAAAAATGCCGGAAGAGGCGCGTGAAAAAGCGGAAGCTGAACTGCAGAAGCTGAAAATGATGTCACCGATGTCGGCTGAAGCGACAGTGGTACGCGGCTACATTGACTGGATGGTGCAGGTTCCGTGGAATGCGCGCAGTAAAGTCAAAAAAGACCTGCGTAAAGCCCAGGAGACGCTGGATACCGATCATTACGGCCTTGAGCGCGTGAAGGATCGTATCCTTGAGTATCTTGCGGTCCAGAGTCGCGTCAGCAAAATCAAAGGCCCGATCCTCTGCCTGGTCGGACCGCCAGGGGTAGGTAAAACCTCGCTGGGTCAGTCAATCGCTAAAGCGACCGGACGTAAGTATGTGCGTATGGCGCTGGGCGGCGTGCGTGACGAAGCTGAAATCCGCGGTCACCGCCGCACCTATATCGGTTCGATGCCGGGCAAACTGATCCAGAAAATGGCAAAAGTTGGGGTCAAAAACCCGCTGTTCCTGCTGGATGAGATCGACAAGATGTCGTCTGATATGCGTGGCGATCCGGCTTCGGCCCTGCTGGAAGTGCTTGATCCTGAGCAGAACATTGCGTTCAACGACCACTATCTGGAAGTCGATTATGACCTGTCGGATGTGATGTTCGTGGCGACCTCGAACTCAATGAACATTCCGGCACCGCTGCTTGACCGTATGGAAGTGATTCGTCTGTCGGGTTACACCGAAGATGAAAAACTTAACATCGCCAAACAGCATCTGCTGCCGAAGCAGATTGAGCGTAACGCACTGAAAGCCCATGAGATCACGGTTGAAGACAGTGCAATCGTCGGCATCATCCGCTACTACACCCGTGAAGCCGGTGTGCGTAGCCTTGAGCGTGAGCTGTCGAAACTGTGCCGTAAAGCCGTGAAGTCGCTGCTGATGGACAAAACGCAAAAGCACATCACCATCAACGGTGAAAACCTGAAGGATTTCCTTGGGGTGCAGCGCTTTGACTACGGTCGTGCTGACAGTGAAAACCGCGTGGGTCAGGTTACCGGTCTGGCGTGGACTGAAGTGGGCGGCGATCTGCTGACCATCGAAACCGCCTGCGTGCCGGGTAAAGGCAAGCTGACCTATACCGGTTCCCTGGGTGAGGTGATGCAGGAGTCAATTCAGGCCGCCTTAACCGTGGTCCGCGCCCGCGCAGAGAAACTGGGCATCAATGGCGACTTCTACGAAAAACGTGATATCCACGTTCACGTTCCGGAAGGCGCGACGCCAAAAGATGGTCCAAGTGCCGGTATTGCCATGTGTACCGCACTGGTGTCCTGTCTGACCGGGAATCCGGTTCGCGCCGACGTGGCGATGACCGGTGAAATCACCCTGCGTGGTCAGGTACTGCCGATTGGCGGATTGAAAGAGAAGCTGCTGGCAGCCCACCGTGGTGGGATTAAAACGGTCCTGATCCCGGATGACAACAAACGCGATCTGGAAGAAATTCCACAGAACGTGATTGCCGATCTCGACATCCATCCGGTGAAACGCATTGAAGAAGTGCTGAATCTGGCACTGGAAAATGCGCCTTACGGTATGCAGGTCGCGACAGCAAAATAGTGATTAACGGCATAAACCGTTAAAAAGCGAAGCTGGCAGGGCAAATGGTGCTTGCCAGCTTTTTTTTGTGCCGCTAATTTAGGTGGCTGCCGAAGCGGTGTTCTCGGAGAAATTACGTTGTTTCGGCTCCACAGGCTTGATATAACTTGCTGCGCGTTCGGATCCGGCGGGAAGCGCGGGGACGATGTGAAATAATAAAAGAGGGGATGAATAGAGTGAATAAGTCACAGTTGATCGACAAAATTGCTGCGGATGCTGATATTTCTAAAGCAGCAGCGGGACGTGTTTTAGATGCATTTATGGGTTCTGTTTCTGACGCGCTGAAAGGCGGCGATGAAGTGGCGCTGGTTGGTTTCGGTACTTTCTCTGTGCGCGAGCGTGCTGCACGTACTGGTCGTAACCCACAAACCGGTAAAGAGATCACTATTCCGGCCGGTAAAGTACCGGGTTTTCGTGCTGGTAAAGCATTGAAAGACGCAGTCAATTAATAACAACGAAAACGTTCATTGACGTATTTTCTTCAGTGGATCAGAGGACGGTTAACGCGTTCTCATGTAACATACGGGCACATCAATCAGATGTGCCTTTTTTGTTTTAACCGGCGATAATCAGACCGTAACAGGGACCTGAACCGGACTGAGGCTGACAGCGTAGTCTGCAGCTGCGTAATGCGTCAGGAAACGGCGTATTGCGCCCGAGCTTTACATTCACACTACAGCGGAGTGTTGTCATACCATGATGGACAATTTACGCGCGGCGTCGAACCATGTCGTGCTCAAGATTATTTTGGGGTTGATTATCCTCTCCTTTGTGCTGACGGGCGTTGGCAACTATCTGATTGGCGGCAACAATGACTATGCAGCCAAAGTTAACGGTCAGGAAATCAGCCGGGCGCAGCTGGAGCAGGCGTTCAACAGTGAGCGCAGCCGTCAGCAGCAGATGCTGGGCGATCAGTTCTCTCAGCTGGCCAGTAATGACGGTTACATGCAGCAGATCCGCCAGCAGGCGCTGTCGCAGTTAGTCGATCAGGCCCTGCTCGCCAGCTACATCAAAGATCTGCATCTCAGCATCAGTGACGATCAGGTCAAGCAGGCGATTTTTAATCAGCAGGCTTTCCAGACCAACGGCAAATTTGATAACGCGAAGTATCTGGGCATGATCGGCAGCATGGGCTTCAGTGCTGACCAGTATGCTGAAGCGCTGCGTAAGCAACTTTCTAATCAGCAGCTGATTAACGCGGTCGCGAACACGGACTTTATGCTCAAGGGCGAAACCAGCAAACTGGTGGAGCTGGTTTCACAGCAGCGCGCTATTCGTCAGGCGACGCTGGATGTTAACGCGCTGGCGGCAAAGCAGACCGTGACTGATGATGAAATCAATCAGTATTATCAGCAGCATAAAGCGAATTTCATGGCGCCGGAACAGTTCCGTGTCAGCTACATTCTGATGGATGCGGCCAGCATGCAGCAGGCTGCCAGCGAGGCCGACATTCAGGCCTGGTACGACCAGCATAAAGCAGACTATACCCAGCCGCAGCGTAATCGCTACAGCGTGATTCAGACCAAAACCGAAGCGGATGCCACGGCGTTGCTGGCCCAGCTGAAAGACGGTGCCAGCTTTGCTGATCTGGCAAAAACCAAATCCATCGACCCGATTTCCGCACGTAAAGGCGGTGATATGGGCTGGCTGGAACCTGCGACCACGCCAGATGAGCTGAAAAATGCGGGTCTGACTGAAAAAGGCCAGATGTCCGGGGTGATTAAATCCTCTGTAGGTTTCCTGATTGTGCGTCTCGACGATATTCAGCCAGAGCAGGTTAAGCCGCTGGATGAAGTGCGTGATGCCATCGCCGCGAAAGTGAAGCAGGAGAAGGGCGTGGATGCCTTCTATAAACTGCAGCAGAAAGTCAGCGAAGCGGCCAGCAACGATAATGAATCGCTGGCGGGTGCCGAGCAGGCTTCCGGTCTGAAAGCCAAAGAAACCGGCTGGTTCAGTCAGGATGCGCTGCCGAAAGAGCTCGACTTCGACGCGGTGAAACAGGCGATCTTTAACGGAGGTCTGGTTGGTCAGAACGGTGCGCCTGGCAATAACTCTGACATCATCAGCGTTGACGGCGACCGGGCCTTTGTACTGCGTATCAGCGAGCACAAGCCGGAAGCGGTCAAGCCGCTGGATCAGGTTAAAACCCAGATTGCGGACACCCTGAAACACGATAAAGCCACACAGCAGGCGAAATCACAGGCGGACAAGCTGCTGGCCGATCTGAAAGCCGGTAAACAGGATGCGTTAACCGCTGCGGGCCTGACTCTGAGCGCCAGCAAAACGGTTGATCGCAACGCGCAGGACCCGGTAGCACAGGCGGCCTTTAATCTGCCACAGCCGGCAGAGAATAAGCCATCCTGGGGCGTGAGCGAAGATATGCAGGGCAATGTGGTGCTGGTGGCGGTAGATAAAGTGACGACCGGCAGCATGCCGCAGGCGCAGATTGATGAAATGGTCAAAGGCGTGACGCAGAATAATGCCCAGCTGACCTTCGAAGCGCTGCTGCAGAATCTGCGTAAAGAGGCCAAAATTAAGTACGGCGCTGCCGCACAAATGCAGTAAGCCTCGCAAAAACTGCGTAACAACTGAAATAATCAAAGGCCGCATTCGCGGCCTTTTCCATATCTGAGATCGCTGTTTTGAAGCCTCTCTTCTTTGGTGACACTCTGTGATGGCTGTTAACCACAAGGAGAAATACAGCATGGCTAAATCTACTTTATTCGCCCTTTACCTTTCACTTGCGCTGGGCGGCGCGCTTTATCAGACCTCACTTTCTGCCGCACCCGCGCCCGCTTCGGACAGCCGCGCAGCCGCGAAAACTGACCTATCCTCAACGCCATCTGCAGCCGTACCGCAGCAGGAGCAGGTCAGCATCAATGAGGCGACCGCAGAACAGCTCTCGGCGGCGATGAACGGGGTCGGGCTGAAGAAAGCGCAAGCGATTGTCAGCTATCGCGAACAGTACGGTCCGTTCAGCGCGATTCAGCAATTAAATGAGGTGCCGGGTATCGGTAACGCCCTGGTGGAGCGAAATGCGGCCCGACTGAAATTGTGAAGCGCCGCGCATCTCTGATGCTTTCTCTGCTGTAGGGAAACCACTCTGCTAAAGTGAACAGGTCCAACCAGTTAACTCGCAGCAGCAGGAGAGCATAAACATGCAGACCACAATTAAAGTGCGCGGCTACCATCTCGATGTCTATCAGCACGTTAACAACGCGCGCTATCTGGAATTTCTTGAGGAGGCGCGCTGGCAATGGCTGGAAGAGGTTGAGGCGTTTCACTGGTTGCTTGAGCAAAAACTGGCGTTTGTGGTGGTAAACATCAACATCAACTATCGTCGCCCGGCAGTGCTGGGCGACGTGCTGGCTATCGACAGCGAGATAACTCAACTGAACGGTAAAAGCGGCATTATTGCGCAGCGGGTGTTGCTGGCGGGAGGAGAAACGGTTGTCGCCGATGCCGCGCTGACCTTTGTCTGCATCGATCTGCGCAGTCAGAAAGCGGTGCCGCTGGAGGGCGAGTTACGTGAGCGGCTGACACGCCTGATTGCATCCTGACAGAGCAGAAGCGGCAACCGGGATTGATTGCCGCCCGAAGCCGGTTATTTCAGGCCGCTTTTGGCCTTGAGCGCCGCCATCACGCCGCTACGATCGTTAAGGTAGCCCTGCAGACCGTTGGCGCGTAAGTGGCAGGCGGCACACTCACCGCAGCCGTCTCCCTTGATGCCGTTATAGCAGGTCAGGGTCTGCTCGCGTACCAGCGGCAACTGCTGCCAGTAATCAGCCAGCGCCCAGGTTTCCGCTTTGTTCAGCCACATCAGCGGTGTTTCAAAACGGACTTCGCGCGCCATCCCCAGGCTGACCGCATGATTCAGCGCTTTAACAAACTCGTCGCGGCAGTCGGGATAGCCGGAAAAATCCGTTTCGCACACGCCGGTGATCACCGCTTCCGCTTCGACCTGATAAGCATAAACCGATGCCAGCGTCAGAAACAGGATATTGCGGCCCGGCACGAAGGTGCTCGGCAAACCGCTGGCGTTGGGGTCCCAGGTCGGCACCGGAATATTATCCCGCGTCAGGCTGCTGACGGCGAGATCGTTCAGCATCGTGACATCCAGCACTTTATGGGCGCGAGCGCCTAACCGGATGGCCAGATCGCGTGCGACATCGATCTCTTCGCGATGGCGCTGACCGTAATCGAAAGTGACACAATGAACTTCATCATATTGCTGCAAAGCCTGAATAAGGCAGGTAGTGGAATCTTGTCCACCACTAAAAACTACAACGGCGCGTTTCATGCTTTTTTCCTGATCGTTAATTATCTGCTTATGGTAATGCCTCATTCCGCCGCTGAACAGCTGCTTGGCGGCTCAATCGGTGGCGGGATCCAGGCGCGACTAAAATCGAACCAGCCCAGGGTGTTCAGTTCGATTCCTTCAACGCCGGGCGGGGCGTAAATCTGATAGCGATAGTTAAACAGCGGCAGCAGGATGCCCGTTGCCATCAGCTGTTGATAGAGCTGGTGCAGCGCCTGGCGGCGGGCCTCACTCTCTGCAACCTGCTGAATCGCCAGCAGACGGGTTTGAACTGCGATGCCCTGCGGCGTCGGCCAGAAGGGATGCCACAGCCGATCGATCTGTAACCAGTTCGCCAGGGTGAAAACCGGGGCATCGCCAATCAGTCGGTCACCCATGACGATATCGGCCTCATCCAGCTGCCGGATACCGTGCCAGCTCTTTACCGGATGAAACACCACGCTGAGCCGGCAACCGTGCTGTTGCAACAGCTGGCGCAGCGCCTCTGCCGTCTGGTGCAGTTCCACCGGCAGCTGATAATGCAGCGTCAGGCTGGCGGGCAGCGGCAGCGGATCGGCATCAATAGCTGGCACCGGCCAGCCTGGCAGCAACTCCTGGCTGGGGGTAATCAATCCCTCATCAAGCGGTAAGCGACCAATAATGCCGCTTTGCTGGATCAGCTGAAACAGCCGTCGCGCCTGATCCGGGGAGAAGCCCGCGCGGGGCCGACAGGCCAGATAGCAAAAACCCAGGCTGATACTGCTGCTCACCGGTTGCAGGGATTTCAGATCACCGGCATCGCCTATCGCAATCTGTACCGGATGACGACAGCTACTGCCCAGCATCGGATCAAACAGCTGTGGGGTGATCCAGTACTCCACCGCCTGCAGCAACGGCAGACGCAGATGCCAGCGGGCATGGCTTTCGATTCTCACCAGTTCAGGGGTGAAGTGCATGAGCTTCCACGGACCGCTGCCGATGCGGTTATCGTCGGGATGCGGTAGCAGGCACAGCAGATGAGCGAGTCGATGGGGCAGCCAGAAGTCGCTGCGTCTCAGGGTAAACCGCACGGCCAGCGGATGAGGCGCATCAACGCTGACCACATCAGCCAGCAGCGTGCTGACGCGCGGCTCCTGCAACAGCTGTCGGAACTGCGCGACCAGCTGAGCGGCCCGTATCGGCTCCTCGTTATGCCACACCAGCTGCGGTCGTAACCAGAATAACCAGCTACAGGCTGACGCATCCTGTTGCCAGTGATGGGCCAGATCCCCGACCGGCTCATCCTGTTCAAAGCGGGTCAGCCCCGAATAGAGCTGCCGCACCAGATGCTGCTCGGCGCGGCCCGTGATCTGCCGCGGCTCGGTACTCTCCAGCGGACGATAGTAGGGAATGCGCAGCACCGGTGAATCGTTCTGCCACTGTCCGCCCATCAGTGGCCGCAGCATGTTAATCAGCCGTTCCGGCGGCACATCCAGCAACTGCAACGCATCGGCGGTATCTCCGGCATCGAGCTGGCGTTGCAGTAACTGCTGACGCAGCTCTTCAGGCGAGCGCAGAAACCGGAGCTGGCCCTGTTTGCCACGCCCCGGCTCACCGTGCCACTGCAACCAGCCCGCATGTTGCCACTGAGAAAGCAGAGTACGCAGATGACGTTCACTACAGATGCAGTGCCGCGCCATGTCGGCGACGCAGGTTTGCTGAGCCGCGCCCTGGCTTTGCTGCCACAGGCGCTGAAACTGATTAAGACGGTTGAGCTGGCGCATCATAAACCCGGAACAGTTTTTTCAAAGTATTCACTATTAGTTCCGTAATTAACAGGCAATAGTAGTGCTCATTGTGACAGCAGAGGAATGATTATGGTGCGCTTAGCCGCCTTTGATATGGATGGCACGTTATTACTGCCTGACCATCAGTTGGGCCAGCAAACGCTGGCGAGCCTGCACGCGCTGCATCAGCGCGATATCCATCTGACGCTGGCTACCGGCCGTCATCTTCTGGAGATGCAGATCCTGCGGCAAAAGATGACCCTGCCGGCCTGGCTAATCACCGGTAATGGCACCCGGATACACGATCAACAGGGTAACCTGCTGTATGCGCACGACCTGCCGCCTCAGGTGGCGGAAGAGGTGATCCACAGCCACTGGGAAACCCACGCCAGCCTGCATGTCTTTAACGATAGCGGCTGGTTCACCGATCGTCCGCAGCCAGCGCTGCTGGCCGCCCATCAGATGAGCGGATTCCACTATCAGCTGCGTGATCTGAAAACAATGCCGGCTCATCAGGTCACCAAAATCTGTTTTGTTGATCATCACTCGTCGCTCTGCCAGCTGAAAACCCAGCTGGATGCCGCGCTGGGCGAGCAGGCCAATATCTGCTTCTCTGCGCTGGATTGCCTGGAGGTGTTGCCGAAAAACTGCAACAAAGGCAGCGCACTGGCGCGGTTATGCGATCATCTTTCACTGACGCTGGCGGAGTGCATGGCGTTCGGCGATGCGATGAACGATCGGGAGATGCTGGCGCAGGCGGGCCACGGTTTCATCATGGGAAATGCGATGGCGCAGTTAAAGGCGGCGTTACCGCATTTACCGGTATTGGGGCATTGCGAGACACAGGCGGTGTCTCACTATTTAAATCACTGGCTGGCCACACCCTGCCTCGCGTATTCCCCCGAATGCTGAGGATTGCCGTGTACCGGACAGGATGTCCGGTTTTTTATTCCAGCTCGCGCTGCCACGGCGTGATATCGCCAATGTGCTTCGCCACCCATTCCGGCTGGTAATAGCTATCCGGATAGCGCTCGCCGCTGTCACACAGCAGCGTCACCAGTGCGCCTTGCTGATTGGCGGCCCGTAAGCGTTTCGCGACCTGCATCATGCCCCAGAAGTTGGTGCCGGTAGAGGCACCGGGTTTACGTCCCAGAATCTTTTCCAGTTTCAGCATGGCGGCCAGCGTCGCCCCATCGGGCACTTTCATCATTTCATCAATCACGTCTGGCATAAATGAAGGTTCTACCCGTGGACGACCAATGCCTTCAATCAGGCTGCCACGTGTGCTGGTCAGGCTGGCATCGCGCTGATGCCAGTAATCAAAAAACACCGAGTGCTGCGGATCGACCACCAGCAGTTGGGTAGCGAAGCCCTGATAGCGAATATAACGTCCCAGCGTGGCGGAGGTGCCGCCGGTGCCGGCGCTCATGATCAGCGTATGCGGAACCGGGTAAGGCTCGTGCTGCATCTGGCGAAAAATGCTTTCGGCAATGTTGTTATTACCGCGCCAGTCGGTTGCCCGCTCAGCATAGGTAAACTGATCCATAAAGTGGCCGTTCAGCTCGCGCGCCAGCCGTTCCGACTCCACGTAGAGCTGGCAGGGATCTTCAACGAAATGGCACTGCCCACCATAAAAGGTGATCTGCTCAATTTTACGTTTCGCCGTGCTGGCGGGCATCACCGCGATAAACGGCAGGCCCAGCAGCCGTGCGAAGTACGCCTCAGAAACCGCAGTGCTGCCTGACGAGGCTTCAATTATTGGCGTATCCTGTTTAATCCAGCCATTCGCCAGGCCATACAGAAACAGTGAGCGCGCCAGCCGGTGCTTGAGGCTGCCACTCGGATGGGTACTCTCATCTTTCAGGTAAAACCAGATGCCAGGAAAGTCCGCCAGATCGAAACGGATCAAATGGGTCTCAGCCGATCGGTGAAAATCGGCGTTAATTTCGTTGATAGCGTGGCGAATCCAGCAGGTGTGCATTCTGAGCGTCCGGCAGTGAGAGTTGCGGCTATTTTAAGGCACGGGCAGGAAAAAGAGATTGCAATATTGACGCTAAAATAGCGCTAATGGAGAAAATCATTCTCTCGGAGTGGCGAATGTTAGATAAAACTGACCTGAAACTGCTGTCGTTACTGCAGCACGATTGCACCCTGTCGCTGCAGGCTTTAGCCGAGGCGGTCAACCTCACCACCACACCCTGCTGGAAGCGCCTGAAAAAGCTCGAAGATGATGGCATTATTCGCGCGCGGGTGGCGTTACTGGATGGTGAAAAAATCGGATTGTCACTGACGGCGTTTATGTTTGTGAAAACCCAGCAGCACAGCAGCGACTGGTATCAGGCGTTTGTCTCGGTGGTCAACAGCATGCCGGAAGTGATGGCCTTTTACCGGATGGCCGGTGAGTATGACTATCTGCTGCGTATTCAGGTCTCTGATATGAAAAGTTATGATGCTTTTTACAAGCGGTTAGTCAATGGCGTCCCTGGCCTGATTGATGTGACCTCCAGCTTTGCCATGGAAGAGATTAAATACACCACGGCTTTACCCGTCGCCCCATAAAGGCATGAGATTGAGAACAGCGTTGTGCGATTATTCAGTCAACTAAGTTGGTATTTTCTGCGTGAGTGGCGGCGCTATCTGGGCGCGGTCACCTTACTGATCATTATTGCCATTCTGCAACTCCTGCCGCCGCATGTGGTCGGGGTCATTGTGGATGGCGTGACGCAAAACAGCATGAGCCTGCGTCAAATCATGCTGTGGATCGGCGTGATGCTGGCGACCGCGGTGGTGGTGTATCTGCTGCGCTACGTCTGGCGCGTGCTGCTGTTTGGTGCCTCTTACCAGCTGGCGGTTGAGCTGCGCGAAGATTTCTATCGCCAGCTCAGCCGCCAGCAACCGGCCTTCTATCTGCGGCACCGTACCGGCGACCTGATTGCGCGTGCCACCAATGATGTCGATCGGGTGGTGTTTGCCGCCGGGGAAGGGGTACTGACGCTGGTCGATTCGCTGGTGATGGGCTGCGTCGTGCTGCTGGTGATGAGCACCCAGATCAGCTGGCAGCTGACGCTGCTTTCGCTGGTGCCGATGCCGATCATGGCGATCGTGATTCATCGTTACGGCAATCAGTTGCATCACCGCTTTAAGGTGGCGCAGGCCGCGTTCTCCAGCCTCAACGACCAGACACAGGAGAGCCTGACCAGTATTCGGATGATCAAATCCTTTGGTCTGGAACAGCATCAGTCGCAGCAGTTCTCTGACATCGCCCGCGATACCGGCGAAAAAAACCTGCGGGTGGCACGGGTCGATGCCCGTTTCGATCCCACCATCTATATCGCCATCGGCTTCTCAAATCTGCTGGCGATCGGCGGTGGTAGCTGGATGGTCTGGCACGATCAGATGACGCTGGGTCAGCTTACCAGTTTTGTGATGTACCTCGGTTTGATGATCTGGCCGATGCTGGCGCTGGCGTGGATGTTCAACATCGTCGAGCGCGGCAGCGCCGCCTGGAGCCGCATCCGCGCGCTGCTGGCGGAAGCACCGGCAGTGGAAGATGGGGATAAAATCCTGCCGCCGGAAGCCGGTCCCCTTCAGGTGGCGATCCGGGCGTTTCACTATCCGGCCAGTGCCGAGCCGGTGCTGAGTAATGTCAGCTTTGAACTGAAGCCCGGCGAGATGCTGGGGCTGTGCGGCCCGACCGGCAGCGGCAAGAGCACGCTGCTCAGCCTGATCCAGCGCCATTTTGACATTCAGCAGGGCGATATCCGCTATCACCAGATTCCGCTGCCGCAGTTGCGGCTGGATAGCTGGCGTAGCCGGCTGGCGGTGGTGAGTCAGACGCCGTTTCTCTTTTCCGACAGCGTCGCCAGCAACATCGCGCTGGGGAAACCGGGCGCAACTCAGCAGGAGATTGAGCAGGCTGCCACGCTGGCCTGCGTCCACGACGATATTCTGCGGCTGCCGCAGGGCTATGAAACCGAAGTCGGGGAACGTGGCGTCATGCTGTCGGGCGGGCAGAAGCAGCGCATTTCTATAGCGCGCGCGCTGCTGCTGAACGCCGAGATCCTGGTGCTGGATGATGCGCTGTCGGCGGTGGATGGCCGTACCGAGCATGAAATTCTGCATAACCTGCGTCAGTGGGGACGGGGCCGGACGTTGATCATCAGTGCGCACCGCTTATCGGCGCTGACGGAAGCCAGTGAAATTCTGGTGCTCCAGCACGGCACTATCGCCCAGCGTGGCGATCATGATGCGCTGGCAGATCGTCCCGGCTGGTATCGCGACATGTACCGTTATCAGCAGCTGGAAGCCGCGCTGGATGACGATGAGAATGAGAAAGGAGTGCCGCATGGCTAAGTCTGCACGCTTGTGGCCGACCCTGAAACGTTTACTCAGTTACGGCAAGCCGTGGCGGAAATCCCTGTCGCTGGCGGTGGGGATGTTATGGATTGCCGCCGCTGCCGAGGTGACCGGACCGGTGCTGGTCAGCTACTTTATCGACAATCTGGTGGCGAAACATCAGATGCCCTGGGGGCTGGTCGCCGGGCTGACGGTAAGCTTTATCTTGCTGCAACTGCTGGCAGCAGCGCTGCATTACTGGCAGGCACTGCTGTTTAATCGCGCCGCCATCGGCGTGGTGCAGCAGTTGCGCTGCGACGTGATGAATGCTGCGCTGTGTCAGCCGCTCAGCGCCTTTGATACCCAGCCGGTCGGACAGATTATTTCACGCGTGACCAATGACACCGAGGTGATCCGCGATCTCTATGTCACGGTGGTGGCGACGGTACTGCGCAGCGCGGCGCTGGTGGGTGCCATGATGGTGGCGATGTTCAGCCTTGACTGGCGCATGGCGCTGGTGGCGATGATGATCTTTCCGCTGGTGCTGGTGGTCATGCTGATATATCAGCGTTACAGCACGCCGATTGCCCGTCGGGTCCGCAGCTATCTGGCTGACATCAATAATGGCTTTAACGAAGTGATCAGCGGCATGAGCGTCATCCAGCAGTTTCGTCAGCAGGCGCGCTTTGGCGAGCGGATGGGGGAGGCGAGTCGTTCTCACTATCTGGCGCGGATGGAAACGCTGCGGCTGGATGGTTTTCTGCTGCGCCCGCTGTTAAGCCTGTTTTCGGCGATGGTGCTGTGCGGATTGCTGATGCTGTTCAGTTTCTCCGTTCCTGGCGTGTTTGAAGTCGGGGTGCTGTACGCCTTTATTACCTATCTGGGCCGGCTGAATGAGCCTCTGATTGAGCTCACCACGCAGCAGTCGATGCTGCAGCAGGCGGTGGTCTCCGGTGAGCGTATCTTCGAACTGATGGATGCAGCGCAGCAGCACTATGGACCCGATTCTCAGCCGCTGGCGTCAGGTCGTCTGACTCTGAAGAATCTGAGTTTTGGCTACCGTGAAGATCGTGACGTGCTCAGCGATATCAATCTTGAGGTGCCGTCACGCAGTTTTGTGGCGCTGGTCGGACATACCGGCAGCGGCAAAAGCACGCTGGCGAACCTGCTGATGGGCTACTACCCGATTACCCGCGGCGAGATTCGCATTGATGACCGTCCGATTGGTGAACTCAGTCATGCAGTGCTGCGGCGGGGTATCGCGATGGTTCAGCAGGACCCGGTGGTGCTGGCGGATACGTTGCTGGCCAACGTCCGGCTCGGCCGTGATATCAGCGAAGAGGTGGTCTGGACGGTACTGGAGCAGGTACAGCTGGCTCCTCTGGCGCGCGCATTGCCTGACGGCATCCACACCCGGCTGGGTGAGCAGGGCAATAATCTGTCGGTCGGGCAGAAGCAGTTGCTGGCGCTGGCGCGGGTGCTGGTCGACCTGCCGCAGGTGATGATCCTTGATGAAGCGACCGCCAATATCGACTCGGGTACCGAGCAGGCGATTCAGCAGACGCTGCGAACTCTGCGCCAGCACAGCACGCTGGTGGTGATTGCGCACCGGCTTTCAACCATTACCGAAGCCGATAACATTCTGGTGCTGCATCGTGGACGGGTGGTCGAACAGGGTAATCACGCGCAATTACTGGCGCTGCAGGGGCGTTACTGGCAGATGTACCAATTGCAGCAGGTAGGCGATGATCTGGCGACGGGCATCCCCTTAACAACTGAAGCGTAAGTTGCACCTTTTTTGCGCGGTTTTATCAGAATAATCTGGTTAAATGCACTCCTTTGACGCCTGGCGCACCAAAGGAGTGCATTGGCTGTGCTGACGCGCGGCTATTCCTTCCTCTCCTCACCGATCCCGGCTAAAACACGCCTTGCCCCGTCTCGCCTCAGAGATTGATTCCGCTGTTTTTTTATTTGTGGCACAGGCTTTGCTTAACTCTCTGCGTGTCTGTGAGACTCACTCATTTAATCGCTGGAGGGGATCCAATGAAGCTGGTTACCGTCGTAATTAAGCCATTCAAGCTGGAGGATGTGCGTGAAGCCTTATCCTCTATCGGCATTCAGGGGCTGACCGTCTCCGAAGTAAAAGGATTTGGTCGCCAGAAAGGCCATGCGGAGCTTTACCGTGGCGCAGAGTACAGCGTGAACTTCCTGCCTAAGGTCAAAATCGATATCGCGATTGCCGACGACCAGTTAGACGAAGTGGTGGATGTCATCAGTAAAGCGGCTTACACCGGCAAAATTGGCGACGGTAAAATTTTCGTGGCTGAACTGCAGCGCGTCATCCGTATTCGTACCGGCGAGACCGACGAAGCCGCTCTGTAATTAAGACTCAGTACTGTGATGGGATGGATAAAAATGAATAAAGTTTTCGCTAAGTTGGGCCTCACCAGCCTGGCACTGTTACCATCGCTCGCGATGGCTGCACCTGCCGTTGCGGACAAGGCTGATAACGCATTTATGATGATTTGCACCGCGCTGGTGCTGTTTATGTCGATTCCAGGGATTGCGCTGTTTTACGGCGGTTTGATTCGCGGCAAGAACGTCCTGTCGATGCTGACTCAGGTGGCGGTGACCTTCTCGCTGGTGTGCGTATTATGGATGGTTTATGGCTATTCACTGGCCTTCAGCGAAGGTAACGCCTTCTTTGGTGGCTTTGGCTGGGCGATGCTGAAAAATATTCAGCTGACCGCGGTGATGGGAAGCTTCTACCAGTATATCCACGTTGCCTTCCAGGCATCATTTGCCTGTATTACCGTCGGCCTGATTGTCGGTGCTATCGCTGAACGTATCCGTTTCTCTGCGGTGCTGATTTTTGTCGGCGTCTGGCTGACCCTGGCCTACCTGCCTATCGCACACATGGTGTGGGCGGGCGGCTTCCTGGCGCAGGATGGCGCACTGGACTTTGCTGGCGGCACCGTGGTGCATATCAATGCCGCCGTGGCGGGACTGGTCGGCGCTTACCTGGTGGGTAAACGTGCTGGCTTCGGCAAAGAAGCGTTTAAACCGCATAACCTGCCAATGGTCTTCACCGGTACGGCCATCCTCTATGTCGGCTGGTTTGGTTTTAACGCCGGTTCTGCCTCGGCGGCTAACGAAATTGCAGCACTGGCCTTCCTGAACACCGTGGTCGCCACGGCGGGCGCGGTACTGTCATGGACCTTTGGTGAGTGGGCCGTACGCGGTAAACCTTCACTGCTGGGTGCCTGTTCCGGCTTCATCGCGGGCCTGGTCGCCATCACCCCAGCCTGTGGTTACGTGGGTGTCGGCGGGGCGTTAATCATTGGCCTGGTCGGTGGACTGGCCGGTCTGTGGGGCGTCACCACCCTGAAAAAATGGCTGCGGGTCGACGATCCTTGCGATGTGTTTGGCGTGCATGGCGTCTGCGGCATCGTGGGCTGTATCCTGACTGGCGTCTTTGCTTCTTCTTCGCTGGGCGGTGTCGGCTATGCAGAAGGCGTGACCATGGGCCATCAGGTATGGGTGCAGCTGTTCAGCGTCGGCCTGACCATCGTCTGGTCTGGCGTCGTCGCCTTCATTGGCTTCAAGCTGGCGGATATGATTGTGGGACTGCGCGTGCCGGAAGAGCATGAGCGTGAAGGTCTGGACGTCAACAGCCACGGCGAAAATGCCTATAACCAGTAACCTTCACTATTAAATAGCAAATCAGGGGCGAGCAATCGCCCCTTTTTTTATTCGCTGCGCTGGCGCATCACCCCTTCCTGCACCGTCGAGGCTACCAGCACGCCTTGCTGATTATAAAACTCGCCTCGCACAAAACCGCGCGCCCCCGAGGCCGAGGTGCTGACTACGCTATAGAGCAGCCATTCGCTGAAGTCGAACGGACGGTGAAACCACATCGAGTGATCGATGGTCGCCACCTGCATATCGGCTTCCAGAAAGCCCTTGCCGTGCGGCTGCAGCGCGACCGGCAGAAAATTGAGGTCAGAGGCATAGCCCAGCAGATATTGATGGATACGCAGATCGTCCGGTAACACGCCGTTGGCACGGATCCAGACCTGACGTTCAGGTTTATCAACGTGGCCCTTGAGTGGATTGTGCAGCTGCACCGGGCGAATCTCCAGTGGCCGTTCTGCGATAAATTTCTCTCGCAGTTTTTCCGGCAGCATATGCGCCATTTTCTGCGCCATCACCTGCTCGGAGAGCAGATTCTCAGGACCGGCCACCTCGGGCATCGCATTCTGATGTTCAAAGCCGCTTTCCGGTGCCTGGAATGAGGCGGTCATATAAAAAATCGGCTGGCCATTCTGTATCGCACTGACGCGTCGGGCGCTGAAGCTCTTGCCGTCACGCAGGGTTTCAACATCATAAATAATCGCTTTCTGGCTATCGCCGGGCCGCAGGAAATAGCTGTGAAAGGAGTGGATGATGCGATCTTCCGCGACCGTCTGCTTGGCTGCATACAGCGCCTGTCCGACTACCTGACCGCCAAACACCTGACGCAGTCCCAGATCTTCACTCTGACCGCGATACAAACCTTCTTCCAGCTTTTCCAGATTTAATAAATTCAGCAGATTTTGCAGTGCCTGGCTCATGGCGCATTCCTCAATATAGTGACCCGCTCAGTGTGAAAGATCCGACCAGTTCACGTCAATCAGACTTTCCTCTTTGCCGTCGCCAGGCAAACTCCCGATTTTGTGCCAGAATTAAGCACATACGGCGAGTGAAGCGCTGTACGCAGGATTCGCTGCCGAAAATCATTTTGATCAAAAGGAGACGACATCAATGAAACTCTGGCATGTGTTCAGTGGGGTAGTTATGGCGGTGGCTGTTGCAGGATGCGCCGACAAAGGTAAACCGGTACCAACTCCAACGTTGGGCTCGGCCGTGGCGGGACAGCAGGCGGCGATTGCGCAGCCTAACGTCAGCGGTTCGGTCTATATCCGACAGCGTATTGCGCTGCCGCCGGATGCGGTGCTCACCGTGACGCTCTCTGACGCCTCTGTGGCCGATGCGCCATCGAAAGTGTTGTCACAGCGCGTGGTACGCACCGAAGGTAAACAGGCACCGTTCCAGTTCGTGCTGCCGTTTAACCCAGCCGACATTCAGCCGAACGCGCGTATTCTGCTGAGCGCCGCTATCTCGATTGATGGCAAACTGGCCTTTATTACCGAAGGCGTGAAGCCAGTGATTAACCAGGGTGGCACCAAAGCTGAGCTGCTGCTGGTGCCGGTACCGTCAATGGCGATGCCAACCCAGCCGGGTGCCGCGACCACCGTGCCGTCGACATCACCGACTCAGGTGACGCCGTCCGCTTCTGTGCCAGCCCCGACCAGCATGTAACTTACTGTGGGGCGACTCTGTCGCCCCTTTTCGGGCTTAAAAGCGCCAGCGGTAGGCCTCAAGGTCGATGCGGCCATCATCACTCACCACTACACCTTCCGCCTCCAGCGCATCGCGCTGACGAAACAGTCCGTCCCCCTGAAGCGAGATCGCCCCATGCCGGTTAACCACCCGATGCCAGGGCAGGGTGCTGCCCTGCGGCAGGCGACTCAGTACACCGCCGACCTGACGGGCGGCGCGTGGAGAGCCCGCCAGCAGCGCGACATCGCCGTAGGTCGCGACCCGGCCCGCAGGAATCGCGGCAACAATTTGCCAGATGTGTTGCTGAAAACTGTCAGGCTGATCCATCTGCTTATCCCGTCTGGAAAAAGGGCGTCAACTTTACCACGTCAAACCCATGTGATACGCGGCAAACTGTGGGTTGTTCAAGAAACCAACGGTCGTCCCGACTGCGCTTGCAATTGCCAGGGCCTTCCCCGATAATGCCTGCGCTCTCGAAATGAGGGCTTGTCAATGGGGGCCCTGTTGGTTCTCCCGCAATGCTAGCTTGTGAACTCGGTCAGGTCCGGAAGGAAGCAGCCGCAGCAGGTGACGCGTGTGCCGGGATGTAGCTGGCAGGGCCCCCACCATTTTTATCTCCCGCACAACCTATCCCTTATCAGATTCCAGACAGGCGAAACTCGCCTGAGGCCGATCCATTGCCGGCAGGCGAGAGTATTAAATGCTTAGGATGAGGCAATCGAACGAAAGGGTTGTGCAAATTAACGCACAAATTTCCACACCGAACCTGGTACTTTATCGTAAAGCTTGTTCATCGTCAGTTCAGCCAGGCGATGATCGGCCGCTGAGTAAAATACCGCTAACTCATCTTCAGGTAATTCATACTTGTTTTTTTCAATGACCCTTTCAAGGGTATCGATTGAGCGACAACGACGCAGTCGCATCAAATAATCCGTTTTAGTCAGGTTTTTGTTCATAAATAAACCGTTCTCACGTCAGTACTTATAATGAATGGCTCGGTTGCTGGAGAAAAGCGCACTCTTCAGTGAACAGGTTAAATAAGCGTTTAGCTGAACGTTGCCACCGTTGCAGATCCTGAGTATTGACACCATAGTTGCTGAACAACATAAAGGTATCATCAAGATATTCATCGATTTGCGAAATCAGCGCTTCATCTTCAACGTGCTTAATTTTGTAATTCATGGTGAAAGAGGCGATATGCTCGATCAAATCGTTGAGCTGTAAATTGCTTTCAGAAGTGGGATCATTAACCCAGCCGTGATGGCTATCCGTTAATGTTGCCATGCTCTCGTCAAACAGACTCTCACACAGGTATTTAAGCTGGGCAATATCATGCCGTTTCGGTGAGTATTCGTCCATCTTTTTCCCCTCCATAGCTAGCACAGTTGCCGCGCGGCGGCGATATAGGGTAAAGCGGCCAGGAAGCGATTTATCAGGAAGTTATTAAACGGGATTCGTCAAATATAGTGTAAAACCATTAGTTCTGCTCACCTCCATTACTAAATATTACAATTCGTCGGCGGGCGAAGGCCGCTGGTTGCCGATCACATCAAACACAAGCGCACCGGGCTCAATATGAAAGGAAACCCGTTCTGACTGGCTAACGGTTTCATTTAGATCCAGGCAGGGACTAAATAAATTCCAGGCAAAATCGTAAAGTAACTTAAAACTATTGGGCCCCTGCTTTTCCACAGAAATAATTTTCAGGCTGCCTGGAACTAATCGGGCATCTTGTGAATACCAGTGTAAATCGCCTACCAGCCCATCCGATATTTTGAGAATATTCCGCTGAACAATCGCTGCTATTTTTGCGCAGTCCGATTCGTCCTGTGCAATATCGCATTCAATTCGTGACAGCATAACGGATCCGTTAATAACAGTTGATAAACCTATCATTGGTTTTCTGCAACCGCTTTGCAAGCCAGCCGCGAATGAAATTGTCGATTTCGGGCATTTTCCCCACGATAAACCTGACGTCATCGCCATGCTGCCTGCATCGGGAGCGACTCGCCGCCGGATTAAATATATTTTTTGATACACATTGGGCAGGTTGCCGGGCAGCAACATCAGATAGTATAGTTTGTTATGTTATAACATAATGGTGAAAAGATGCGGCAGAGTGGACTGTTAATGTCACTGGGTGGACGACTGGCCGTGGCGATGCTCTTCATCGCCCTACTGACGGCAGCCATGTGGTGGGGAATCAGCGGATGATTGTGTTTCACGGGCTACAGGCGGGTTACCAGGGACAGCAGGTGACACCGGAAATAAACGGTCAGATCGTGCCGGGTAGCATGACCGCGCTGGTCGGCGCTAACGGCAGCGGCAAGTCAACGCTGCTAAAGACCATTGCCGGGCTGCTACCGCCCGTAAAAGGGCGGTGCCAGCTGCAGGTCACCCGCCGTGATACCGGCTGGCTGCCTCAGCGTAGTGAACTGGAAACCCGTTTTCCGCTGACGGTATATGAACTGGTTTCGATCGGTTGCTGGCCGCGCTGCGGCTGGTTTGGCGGCATTCATCGGGCATTACGTCGGGAGATCTGGCAGGCGCTGGAGGCGGTGCAGATGGCAGAGTACGCCGATGCGCAGCCGGTTACCTTATCCGGTGGGCAGCTGCAACGCGTGCTGTTTGCCCGACTGATGCTGCAGCGTAGCCGGCTGTGGTTGCTGGATGAACCCTTTAACGGCATTGACAGCCAGACCGTGACATTACTGATGTCGATCCTGGAGCAACAGCAGCAGGCGGGCACTACCTTGCTGGTGGTGCTGCACGACCGTCCTCTGGTCGCGCGCTACTTCAGCGAGGTGCTGTCGATGGATGACGGCACCTTCAGCCAGACGCCAGTCGCCGGTTCAGCAATGCAGAAGGTGGCACCGTGACGCTGATTCAGCCCTTTATCGAATTTGGTTTTATGCGACGTGCGCTGGTGGCCTGTATCGCACTGGCGGTCAGCGCGACTCCGCTGGGTGTGTTCCTTTCGTTACGTCGCATGAGCCTGATTGGCGATGCGCTGTCCCATGCGGTGTTACCGGGTGCCGCTATCGGTTACCTGATCTCCGGCCTTTCGCTGGTGGCGATGGGCATTGGCGGCCTGATTGCCGGGCTGGCGGTGGCGCTGCTCTCCGGGGCGGTCAGTCGTTATACGCCGCTGAAAGAAGATGCCAGCTTCGCCGGTTTTTATCTGGGTTCGCTGGCGCTTGGCGTCACGCTGGTCTCACTGCGCGGTTCAAGCGTGGATCTGCTGCATGTGCTGTTCGGGTCGCTGCTGGCGGTGGATAACGGTGCGCTGCTGCTGGTCGGCGGTATCGCCGCCTTTACCCTGATCCTGCTGGCAATACTCTATCGCCCGCTGGTGATTGACGCTTTTGACAGTGACTTCCTGCGCGCGCAGGGCAGATGGAGCGCGCCGCTGGTGCATGGTCTGTTTCTGATGCTGGTGGTGCTGAATCTGGTGGCGGGTTTTCAGGTGCTCGGCACGCTGATGTCGGTGGGATTAATGATGCTGCCCGCCGCCAGCGCCCGGTTCTGGAGCCGCCATCTCGCCGCGATGCTGGCGATTGCCATTCTGATGGCGGTGATCTCGGCACTGGCGGGGCTGATGCTCTCCTGGCACTTTTCGCTGCCGGCCGGACCCGCCGTGGTGCTGAGCGCCGCCATGCTGTTTTTTCTTTCGATTCTGACAGGGCCGTGCGGTGGCATTTTGCGCCGCCATTAAAACGTAAGGGGTAGCTATGAAGAAATTACCGGTTAGTCTGGCGCTCGCCGCGCTTTTTGCCGCGCCATTAGCCATGGCAAAAACGGTGGATGCGGTAGCCAGTTTTACCGTGCTGGCAGATATCGTAAAACAGGTTGGTGGTGATCATGTCAGGGTTAAAAGCCTGGTCGGGCCGGATGGCGACCCGCACACCTTCGAACCGACGCCACAGGACAGTCAGGCATTGGCGAAAGCCGATCTGGTGTTTGTCAGCGGTTTAGGGCTGGAAGGGTGGATGGACCGGCTGGTCAGCGCGTCGGGCTATCGCGGGCAGCCGGTGGTGGCCTCAACCGGCATCACCACGCGCAGCATGGAGGAAGAGGGGAAAACCATCACCGATCCCCACGCCTGGAACAGTATGCAGAACGGCGTAATTTACGCCACCAACGTGATGAATGCGCTGGTCATGGCTGACCCGGAGGATGCCGCGCAGATTCGTCAGCGTGGTGAAAACTACATTCAGCAGCTGCAGGCGCTGGACCTCTGGGCGAAAACGGCGTTTGACCGGGTGCCCGCCGGACGACGTAAAGTGCTGACCAGCCACGATGCGTTTGGCTATTTTGGTCAGCGATATGGCGTCACCTTCCTGGCGCCGGTCGGTTTCTCCACCGAGTCAGAGGCCAGTGCCAGTGAAGTTGGCAGCCTGATCTCACAGCTGAAACAGCAGCATATCCAGCGTTACTTTATTGAGAACCAGACCGATCCGCGACTGGTGAAGCAGATTGCCAGCGCGACCGGTGCCCAGCCAGGCGGCGAGCTCTATCCCGAGGCGTTGTCACCGGCGACCGGTCCGGCACCAACCTATGAAGCGGCATTCAGACACAACGTAAATGCGATGCTGAAGAGTATGCAATAGTGATAAAAAGGCCGGGTATCCCCGGCCACTCATCACGACATAAACTAGCGTTTTTTCTTTCTTCCCTGCACCGCCTTGAAGCGCGGATTTGATTTACAAATGACGTAAATACGGCCTTTACGGCGCACCACTTTGCAATCCCGGTGGCGACTTTTTGCTGAGCGCAGCGAGCTTAATACCTGCATGATCCTCTCCCTTACTTACGGCCCAGAAAGCGACCAAAACGCTGGTTAAAGCGTGCGGTACTGCCCTCTTTGGCAAAATCTTTCTGCTTACCGGTATAGAACACATGCGAGGCTGACGACACATCAAGCGTGACGTAAGGCAGGGTTTCGCCTTCAAATTCCACGGTGCGGTCAGTGCGGATGGTCGAACCGATTTTGAACCAGACGTCCGCCGAGGTGTCATGGAAAACCACATGGCGATAGTCGGGATGGATATTCGCTTTCATAATACTCACCTATGTAATGTTATAATATAACAATATTATGCGCCGGGTTTACCGGGATTGCAACCGTCGGCAGGATCGGAAGCCGCAAGGGCAGGCAACGGCGTAGTAATGTTGGCGCAGAAAAAGAGGAGCGGAGCAGGAAAGGCCAGGTACAGGCAAAGGTCGGGGCAAAAGCGTCAGCGCAGCAAAAGGGAAAACCAGACAGCCGCCGTCCGGCAAACAGAAATAAAAAAGGCCGCTTGCGCGGCCTTTTACCTTTTCACTACTCAGTAAGCATTAGTGAGTCGGGTTGTGTTCAACCGGGTGACCTTTTTCGATTTCCGATTTGTTCTTATTAAAGCGGCGACGGACCACCACGAAGAACACCGGAACGAAGAAGATAACCAGTAAGGTCGCGGTAACCATACCACCGACCACGCCGGTACCGACGGCGTTCTGCGAACCTGAACCGGCACCGGTACTGATCGCCAGTGGCAGTACGCCGAGAATAAACGCCAGCGAGGTCATCAGGATAGGACGCAGACGCATACGACAGGCTTCCAGCGTCGACTCAACCAATCCTTTGCCCTCTTTATCCATCAGATCTTTAGCAAATTCGACGATCAGGATGGCGTTCTTCGTCGAGAGGCCAATGGTTGTCAGTAACCCCACCACAAAGTAGACGTCATTACTTAATCCACGCAGCGTAGTGAAGATCAGTGCACCGATGACCCCGAGTGGCACCACCAGCATAACGGAGAACGGAATCGACCAGCTCTCGTACAACGCCGCAAGACAGAGGAAGACCACAATCAGCGAGATGGCATACAACGCCGGCGCCTGGTTGCCTGACAGCCGTTCCTGATAGGACATTCCGGTCCAGTCATAACCGATACCGGCAGGCAGCTTCGAGGCCAGCTCTTCCATCAGATCCATTGCCGTACCGGAGCTCTTACCTGGCGCAGCCTGTCCGAGGATCTCCATCGCTGGCAGACCGTTGTAACGCTCAAGACGCGGTGAACCATATTGCCATTTTGCTGACGAGAAGGCAGAGAAGGGCACCATGGTTCCGCTGCTGTTGCGCACATACCACTTACCAATGTCGTCCGGCAGCATACGGGAATCCGCACGTCCCATTACGTACACTTTCTTCACGCGACCGCGGTCGATGAAGTCATTGACGTAAGAGCCGCCCCACGAGGCCGCCAGCGTAGTGTTGATATCACTCAGGGAAACGCCCAGTGCCTGCGCTTTCTCCTGATCGATAATCAGCTTGTACTGCGGTGTATCTTCCATGCCGTTAGGACGTACGCCGACCAGCGTATCCGGATGCTGAGCGATCATACCGAACAGCTGATTACGTGCTTCGGTGAGCTTTTCGTGACCCAGGTTATTCTGGTCAATCAGCTCAAAGTCGAAGCCGGTAGCATTACCCAGTTCGATAATCGCGGGCAGGTTGAATGGAATGACCATCGCATCTTTGATCGCGCCCAGCGCCTGCATGGCACGGCCCGCAATCGCCGGCACTTTCAGATCGCTGCTGCCACGCTCATCCCACGGCTTCAGGCTGACGAAGGCGATACCGGTATTCTGTCCACGGCCGGCAAAACCAAAGCCGTTAACGGTAAACACCGACTTCACCGAATCCTTCTCTTTCGTCAGGAAGTAATCGGTCACCTGGTCCAGTACTTTCTGGGTACGTTCCTGGGTTGCGCCAGCAGGCAACTGCGCCTGTGCCAGCAGCAAGCCCTGGTCCTCTTCCGGCAGGAATGAGGTCGGTAAGCGCAGGAACAGAAACGCCATGCCCACCACAATCACCAGATAGATCAGCATATAGCGGCCGGTGCTGCGAACGATATGGCCTACGCTATCCACATAGTGGTTAGTGCTCTTATCGAACATACGGTTAAACCAGCCGAAGAAACCGGTGGTCTGGCCGTGTTCGCCTTTTTTAACCGGCTTCAGCATGGTGGCACACAGCGCTGGCGTCAGAATGAACGCAACCAGCACCGACAGGGCCATCGCCGAAACGATAGTAATAGAGAACTGGCGGTAGATAACCCCGGTTGAACCCCCAAAGAAGGCCATCGGGATAAATACGGCTGCCAGCACCAGGGCGATACCGACCAGTGCGCCCTGAATCTGCTCCATTGACCGTTTGGTCGCTTCTTTTGGCGGCAGTCCCTCTTCCGCCATGACGCGCTCAACGTTCTCGACCACCACGATGGCGTCATCCACCAGCAGGCCGATAGCCAGCACCATCGCGAACATTGTCAGGGTGTTTATTGAATAGCCAAAGGCGCTGATAACGGCGAAGGTACCTAACAGCACCACCGGCACGGCGATCGTCGGGATCAGCGTGGCGCGGAAGTTCTGCAGGAACAGGTACATTACCAGGAACACCAGCACAATCGCTTCTAACAGCGTTTTCACCACTTCGAAGATGGAGATCTTCACAAATGGGGTGGTGTCGTAAGGATAAACAACCTTCATACCGGCCGGGAACGTAGACTGCATCCGGGCCAGTTCAGCTTTCACCGCGTTAGCGGTATCGAGCGCATTGGCGCCGGTCGCCAGTTTGATACCGATACCGGAAGCCGGTTTGCCGTTATAACGGGCTACGATATCGTAGTTTTCAGCGCCGAGTTCAATCTTCGCCACGTCACGCAGACGCACCTGCGAGCCATCCTCATTCACCTTGAGCAGAATTTTGCCGAACTCATCGGTAGAGGTCAGACGGGTTTGCGCAATGATAGAGGCGTTCAGCTGCTGGCCTGGCACCGGTGGTGTACCACCGAGCTGACCGGCTGCTACCTGGGTATTCTGAGTATTCAGCGCACTGATCACATCAACCGGCGTCAGGTTGTAGTTGTTCAGCTTGTGCGGGTCCATCCAGATACGCATTGCGTACTGGGCACCAAACACCTGAGTGTCACCCACGCCCTTGGTACGGCTAAGCGGATCTTTGATGGTAGAGGCAATATAGTCAGAAATATCATTCTGCGTCATATTGTCATCATCACTGATGAAACCGGCCACCATCAGGAAGCTGCTGGAAGATTTTTTAACCTGAATCCCCTGCTGTTGCACTTCCTGCGGCAGTAACGGCGTCGCCAGTTGCAGTTTGTTCTGCACCTGAACCTGCGCAATATCCGGATCGGTGCCGGACTCAAACGAGATAGTCAGGGTCAGAGTACCGGATGAGTCGCTGCTCGAGGACATATACATCAGTCCGTCGATGCCGTTCATATTCTGTTCGATGACCTGGGTCACCGAATCCTGCAGTGTTTTCGCATCCGCACCTGGGTAGGTGGCCTGAATCTCAATCGCCGGCGGCGCAACATTGGGATATTGCTCGATCGGCAGTTTGAGAATCGATAGCGCACCGACCATCATGATGATGATGGCGAGCACCCACGCAAAGATGGGGCGATCGATAAAGAACTTAGCCATGAATCAACGGCTCCTGTTATGACGATGACTTATCAGACTGCGACTTTGCATCGGGCGCAGCTTTAGCATCGTCTGAGACTTCTTGTGGAGTAACCTGTGCACCCGGCTTGGCGCGTTGCAGACCGGTACTGATCACACGTTCACCTGCTTTCACACCGTCGGTCACTAACCACTTATCGCCAATTGCTTGCGTGGCGGTCACGGTACGTGATTCCACTTTATTATCCGCACCCACGACCATCACGGTCGCCTGACCTGTTGGCGTACGGGTGACCGCCTGTTGCGGTACCAGCAGCGCGCTTGGGTTGGTGCCTTCATCCAGACGGGCGCGAACAAACATGCCAGGTAACAGCACATGGTTCGGGTTCGGGAAGATGGCGCGCAGGGTAATAGAACCGGTGGTTTCATCAACGGTCACGTCAGAGAACTCCAGCGTACCCGGCTGGGCGTAGCTGCTGCCGTTCTGCATCAGCAACGTCACGTTGGCTTTCCCATCGTTCTGCTTCAGCTGACCTGACTCCAGTTCGGAACGTAAGCGCATGAAATCTTCGCTCGACTGGGTGACGTCAACGTACATTGGATCGAGTTGTTGCACGGTGGCCAGCGCGGTGGTTTGCGCGCTCTGCACCAGCGCACCTTCGGTGACCGATGATTTGCCGATGCGGCCGCTGATAGGGGAGGTAACTTTGGTATAGGCCAGGTTAATACGGGCCGTCTCAACGTTGGCTTTGGCGACCTGAACCGCGGCATCGTTTTGCGCGGCGGTAGCCACGGCAGTGTCATAATCCTGCTGACTGATATATTTGGTGCCCAGCAGCGGCTTATAACGTTTAACGGTCAGTTGGGCGATACGGGCATTGGCTTCTGCCTGCACCAGATCGCCTTTTGCGCTGTCATAAGCGGCCTGGTAGGTTGCAGGATCGATCTGATAAAGCGACTGACCCGCTTTGACATCGCTGCCTTCAATAAAATTACGCTTCAGAATGATACCGGAAACCTGAGGACGGACTTCAGCCACGCGATATGCAGAGGTACGGCCAGGCAGTTCGGTGGAAATTTTCAGCGGTTCGGCTTTTAAGGTGACAACGCCCACTTCTGGCGCCTGTTGTTGGGCGGCTTGTTCGGATTTATTGTTATCACATCCTGTTAACAAAAAGCTGCCTGATAGCATCAGGACGGCCGCCAGAGGCGATAATCCTCTGATTTTATTCATAAATAAACCTCTAGTGTCCGATATCAATTGATCAATGGATCACAATCCGAAGAACCCATTGCTGCGTCAAATCGCGGGTCATGCTATGGTACATACATTCACAAATGTATGTAAACTTACACGTCTGTAAAAAAAGCCCCCTATGGCACGAAAAACCAAAGCGCAAGCACTTGAAACACGGCATCAAATTCTCGATGCCGCCGTCATCCTGTTTTCACAACAGGGCGTTTCTGCCACTTCACTGGCGGATATTGCTTCAGCGGCCAGCGTCACGCGGGGAGCCATCTACTGGCATTTCAAAAACAAAGCTGATGTTTTGCATGAAATCTGGCTTCGCTGTGATGCCGGGCTGGATAATGTGGAACTTGAGTATCAAACAAAATATCCCGGCGATCCACTCTCTGTTTTACGCGCCATGTTGGTCTATATCTTTGACGCAACAGCAAACGATCCGCAACGCCGCGCACTGATGGAGATTATTTTCCATAAATGCGAGTTTGTTGGCGAGATGGCGGCGCTGAAGAATATCCAGCAGAGCTTACTGCTCGAATGCTACGACAAAATTGAAGATGTGCTGCGTCAGTGCATCGAAGCGGAACAGCTTCCGGGTAGCCTCAATACGCGCCAGGCGGCGCTGATTATGCGCGGTTACGTTAATGGCATGATGGAAAGCTGGCTGTTTACGCCAGAAAGTTTCGATTTAGCCGGCGATGCGCCTGCGCTGGTGGATGCCTTTATCGATATGCTGCGCCTCAGCCCGACCCTGACCGCCCGCGGCTAAGCCGGTGGCTGGCGGTCACGTTTGTTCTCAAAATCACGCTGCACTATTGCCAGCGCCGACAGCACGGTTTCAACCGGCAGCTGATGCTCTTCCAGTAACTGAATCAGATCCACCGCCAGTTTAACGTCATCCGGGGCATTCTCCAGTGACATCTCTCCTCCTATATACGCAGTTTCGCTGCCACCAGCAGCATTAACAGGGAACCGGCAATCGCCATGCCTAATGCGCCGATGTGCAGCGTCGCCAGGCTACCCAGTTCAAAATAGCTGGCAATGTATCCGCCAATCAGCGCGCCAATCATCGACAGCGTCAGAGTCGCAAACAGGCCACCCGGCCGGCCCGGCATCACGATGCGTTTAAGCAACCCTAACAGCAATCCGCAGAGTAGCCAGATCAGTAAACCCATTATTTTTCTCCGTGCCGAACCCTATCGAGTATAGAAGCGCTTTTTTGCCGCTGCGCTTTATTCCTCCTGCTGACCGCCGCGCAGCGATAATGCCCATTCTACCGAGCGAATCGCCTGCCGACAGCGTGCCAGACGGCCCTCTAATGTCTCCAGATCCTGCTTCAGCTGATGCTGAACCGCCAGCGTTTCCGCCAGCGCCAGTCGCTGTTCGCGCTGATCAATCATCGCCAGCAGCCGCCGCTCATATTCACGATATTCCTGATATTTGACGGCGCGAGGATTGCTCAGTGGCTTTTCACGCCGGGTACGCAGCTGCTGGGTGCTCGCTTCACGCTGCAATGCCGCCACCTGATCGACCAGTCGTTCGGCCAGCCAGGCGCTACGGACCAGATCGCTGGCGCTGTCGCATAGCCGGGTAAAATTCTGCTCCACCTCAGCCAGATAGTCGGCGAGGCGGGTTCCTTTGGTGCGGAACAGCTGACTGTCGAAGCGCGGCAGGCGACAGTGTCCGTCGGGATGTGCCGCGATATCCTGACGTAGCGCAATAAGTGCCTGCTGCAGACGCTGTTGTGCGGAGATCGCGCTCATGCCGTCAGGCTCCGTTGTGCTAACGTAGGCGGATGAGGAAAGAGTTGGGCGGCATTCATGCAACGCATTCTGTTATTAACCCTCGGCTGGCTGGCGATTGTGCTGGGGACCCTGGGCATTGTATTACCATTATTACCCACCACGCCATTTATGCTGTTGGCCGCCTGGTGCTTTGCCCGCTCATCGCCGCGCTTTCATCACTGGCTGCTGTGGCGCTCGCCGTTCGGGCGTTATCTGCGCCACTGGCAGCAGCATCGCGCCATGCCGCCCGGTGCGAAAGGGCGCGCTATCTGCCTGATTGTGGTGACCTTTGCCATTTCAATTGCGCTGGTCCATCTGTGGTGGATACGGATTCTGCTGCTGGTGATGCTGACGATACTGCTGCTGTTTATGTGGCGGATTCCGGTGGTGTCAGAAACAGCGGATGCGCCGCCACCGCCGCGATAAAGTTGCATTTATCCGGTCATTTGCTTAGATTTGGGCGTCTTCGTGCGTGGCTTCCCTTTGTGAATTGACTTCCGCTGAGCCTTTTACCAGGTATTGGCGCTATTGAAGCTGCGCGAAACAGAATTTTTTACCAGGCGTATCATTATGACCGACACTGCGCAGCAGCTTGAATTCATTAAAAACAGCATTAAAAGCATTCCTGATTATCCGAAGCCGGGCATCCTGTTTCGTGACGTGACCAGTCTGCTGGAAGATCCTAAAGCCTATGCCGCGTCAATTGCGCTGCTGGTTGAGCGCTATCGTGATAAAGGCATCACTAAAGTGGTCGGCACCGAAGCGCGCGGTTTTCTGTTCGGCGCGCCAGTGGCGTTAGGGTTGGGCGTAGGGTTTGTCCCGGTGCGTAAGCCGGGTAAGCTACCGCGTGAAACCTACAGCGAGGCTTACGAGCTGGAGTACGGCACCGATCGGCTGGAACTGCACAAAGATGCGATTCAGCCGGGCGACGTGGTGCTGGTGGTGGACGATCTGCTGGCGACCGGCGGCACCATAGAAGCCACCGTCAAACTGATTCGTCGCGCAGGCGGCGAAGTCCGGGATGCCGCTTTCATTATTAACCTGTTCGATCTGACCGGTGAAACGCGTCTGAAAGCCCTCGGTGTTGAGAGCTACAGCCTGGTCAATTTCCCCGGCCATTAAGCCTTTTTTCGACCCTGTCATGCGGCAGGGTCGTCACGCCTTCTCGTTCAAGATAACGAGTGCCAGGCAAAAGCGTAGCTGTTAGACTACTGCAATCCTGTACAGGGGTTGCAGAGCGTCTGCGCTCATCTTTTCCATCCAACTTCGTCGAATCCACATGAGCTATCAGGTACTTGCGCGAAAATGGCGTCCCCAGGCTTTTGCTGATGTTGTCGGTCAGGAACATGTTCTGACGGCGCTGGCGAATGGATTGTCTCTGGGACGTATCCACCATGCATATCTCTTCTCCGGCACACGCGGCGTAGGGAAAACCACCATTGCGCGTCTGCTGGCTAAGGGCCTTAACTGCGAAACCGGAATCACCGCCACGCCCTGTGGACAGTGTGATAATTGCCGGGAGATCGAGCAGGGCCGTTTTGTCGATCTGATCGAGATCGATGCCGCGTCGCGTACCAAAGTCGAAGACACCCGCGATCTGCTCGACAATGTGCAGTACGCACCGGCGCGCGGCCGCTTCAAAGTCTATCTGATTGATGAAGTACACATGCTGTCGCGCCACAGCTTCAATGCGTTGCTGAAAACGCTGGAAGAGCCACCGTCACACGTTAAATTTTTGCTGGCGACCACCGATCCGCAGAAACTGCCGGTGACGATCCTCTCCCGCTGCCTGCAGTTTCATCTCAAAGCGCTGGATGTCGATCAGATCCGTCAGCAGCTTGAGCATGTTCTGCAGCAGGAGCAGATCGACAGCGAAACGCGGGCGCTGCAGTTGCTGGCCCGCGCCGCTGACGGCAGTATGCGTGATGCCCTGAGTCTCACCGATCAGGCGATCGCGATGGGGCAGGGTGCCGTGACCAGCACCACGGTCAGCGCTATGCTCGGCACGCTGGACGACGAGCAGCCGCTCGGCCTGCTGGAAGCGCTGGTCGATGGTGATGGTCAGCAGGTGATGTCGCTGCTGAGTCAGGCCGCATCGCGCGGCGTGGAGTGGGAAGCGCTGCTGGTTGAAATGCTGCGCTTACTGCACCAGATTGCGATGGTGCAACTGCTGCCAACCTCGCTGAACGACGATGACGAAAGCAACGCGCTCAGGCTGCGTGAGCTGGCGCGCGTGGTGCCGCCTGCCGATCTGCAGCTCTATTATCAGACCTTACTGATGGGCCGCAAAGATCTGCCGATTGCGCCCGATCGCCGGATGGGTGTAGAGATGACGCTGCTGCGCGCACTGGCGTTTCATCCCAAAGCTGCGGTGGCTGAACCGATTGCCCGCCCGGCGTTAACCCAGCAATCAGCGCCGGTACCACCGACGGAACAGCCGCCGTCACCGCAGGCCGCGGCGCAGCCCCGGCCCTCGGTAGTGCCGTCGCAATCCTCTGCGACGCCACCGCCATCGCCAGTGCGTACGGCAGCACCATCTTCTTCAGCACCGTCACCGGCGGCACAGCAGCCGGTCGCGGCACAGCCGCAGATGGCCGCGCCGGAGCCGGTGCCACAGTCACCGACCGCTGCGCCAGCGCCGACCGCCGATAGCGCGCTTTCCAGTTCCACCAGTCAGCTCCTGCAGGCGCGCACCCAGTTGTTGCGTCAGGGAGCGAACAAACCAAAAAAGAGTGAGCCGGCGGCGCCAGGTGCGCGGCCGGCCAACTCCGCGCTGGAGCGGCTGGCCTCGGTTACCGAGCGCAGCCAGCAGCGTATCCGCGAGCGGGAGCCTGCGGCACCGGTAAAAGAAGAGGCCTATCGCTGGAAAGCGCAGACTCAGCCGGTGGTGGTGGCCGAACCGGTCGCCACGCCAAAGGCCTTGCGTTCTGCGCTGGAGCATGAGAAAACCCCTGAGCTGGCGGCGCGCCTGGCGGAAGAAGCCCAGCAGCGCGATCCCTGGGCGGCGGAAATTGCCGCTCTGCCGTTGCCTAAGCTGGTGCAGCAGCTGGCGCTGAACGCATGGAAAGAGACCACCGAAACCGGGGTTATCCTGCATCTGCGTTCCAGCCAGCGCCACCTCAATTCGGCGTCCGCTCAGCAGGTGTTGAGTGCCGCCCTGAGTGAAGCCGCCGGGCAGGGAGTTGAACTCTCGGTGGTTGAAGACGATAATTCAACGGTGTTGACGCCACTGGAGTGGCGTCAGGCCATTTACGAAGAGAAGCTGGCGCAGGCGCGTCAGTCGATCACCTGTGATACCCACATTCAGACGTTACAGCGGTTTTTTGACGCCGATCTGGATGAGGAGAGTATCCGACCTGTTTGAACACGCTGCCGCTATCTCAACGATAGCGTTGTGGCCTCAGCTGAGAGAGAAAACTATGTTTGGTGGTAAAGGCGGATTGGGCAACCTGATGAAACAGGCCCAGCAGATGCAGGACAAAATGGCTAAGGTTCAGGAAGAGATCGCCGCGCTGGAAGTGACCGGTGAATCAGGCGCAGGCCTGGTGAAGGTTACCATCAACGGTGCGCACAACTGCCGCCGCGTGGAAGTCGATCCCAGCCTGCTGGAAGATGACAAAGATATGCTGGAAGATCTGATCGCTGCGGCGTTCAACGATGCCGCACGCCGCATTGATGAAACCCAGAAAGAGAAGATGGCTTCTGTCTCCTCCGGTATGCAGCTGCCACCAGGCTTCAAGATGCCGTTCTGATGCAAACCAGCCCACTGCTTGAATCACTGATGGAGTCGCTGCGCTGTCTGCCCGGCGTTGGGCCGAAATCGGCGCAGCGCATGGCGTTTCAGCTGCTGCAACGCGATCGCAGCGGCGGGATGCGCCTGGCACAGGCGCTGACCCGGGCGATGTCAGAGATCGGTCACTGTGCCGATTGCCGTACCTTCACCGAGCAGGAGATCTGCACCATCTGCGCCAATCCACGGCGTCAGCAGAATGGACTGATCTGTGTGGTGGAGAGTCCGGCGGATATTCACGCCATTGAGCAAACGGGCCAGTTTGCCGGTCGTTACTTTGTGCTGATGGGACACCTGTCGCCGCTGGATGGCATTGGTCCGGCCGATATCGGTCTGGATCGCCTGGAGCAGCGGCTGGAGAGTGAAACCATTCAGGAAGTGATCCTCGCCACCAATCCCACGGTGGAAGGGGAAGCGACCGCCAACTACATTGCAGAGCTGTGCGGTCAGTATGGCGTTGACGCCAGCCGCATCGCCCACGGTGTCCCGGTTGGCGGTGAGCTGGAGATGGTCGATGGCACCACGCTGTCCCATTCACTGGCCGGACGTCACAAGATTAAATTTTAATCACTTGCCGGTGTTGTGACAGACACCGGCTTGAAAACCTCGCCGTCATCCCCACATCAACCTCAACGTTTGTTCAACCTGTTTTGTTGAGGTAGCAATGACCATGAAAGGACAAGAGACCCGTGGCTTTCAGTCAGAAGTAAAACAACTTCTGCACCTGATGATCCATTCTCTCTATTCAAACAAAGAGATTTTCCTGCGTGAGCTGATTTCCAACGCCTCGGATGCGGCAGACAAACTGCGTTTCCGTGCGCTGTCTGATGCCAGCCTGTATGAAGGTGACGGCGAACTGCGCGTCCGTCTCTCTGTTGACAAGGACAACCGCACCCTGACGCTGAGCGACAACGGTATCGGTATGCGTCGCGACGAGGTGATTGAGAACCTCGGGACCATCGCTAAATCGGGCACCAAAGCGTTTCTGGAATCACTGGGTTCCGATCAGGCCAAAGACAGCCAGCTGATTGGTCAGTTCGGGGTCGGCTTCTACTCCGCATTTATCGTGGCGGATAAGGTCACGGTTCGCACCCGTGCAGCCGGTGCGTCAGCTGACGAAGGCGTTTACTGGGAATCGGCGGGTGAGGGCGAATATACCCTGGCTGATATCGAGAAAGCCGATCGCGGCACCGAAATTACCCTGCACCTGCGCGAAGGTGAAGATGAGTTCCTCGACGCGTGGCGCGTTCGCAGCATCATCAGCAAATATTCCGATCACATTGCGCTGCCGGTTGAAATCGAAAGCAAAGATGAAGAGAGCGGCAGCACCAGCTGGGAAAAAATCAACAAAGCCCAGGCGCTGTGGACCCGCAACAAGTCTGAGATCAGCGACGAAGAGTACCACGAGTTCTACAAGCACATTGCCCATGACTTCAGCGATCCGGTCGCCTGGAGCCACAACCGGGTGGAAGGCAAGCAGGAGTACACCAGCCTGCTCTACATCCCGGCGCGTGCCCCGTTCGATATGTGGAACCGCGATCACAAGCACGGCCTGAAACTCTACGTACAGCGCGTCTTTATCATGGACGACGCCGAGCAGTTCATGCCGAACTACCTGCGCTTTGTGCGCGGTCTGATCGACTCTAACGATCTGCCACTGAACGTCTCCCGTGAGATCCTGCAGGATAGCCGTGTGACCCAGAGCCTGCGCGGCGCGCTGACCAAACGCACCCTGCAGATGCTGGAAAAACTGGCGAAAGACGACAGCGAAAAATATCAGACCTTCTGGAAAGAGTTCGGTCTGGTGCTAAAAGAGGGTCCGGCAGAAGATCACGCTAACCAGGAAGCGATTGCTAAACTGCTACGCTTTGCCACCACCCAGAGCGAAGGCGCGGCGCAAACCGTTTCGCTGGAGGATTACGTCAGCCGGATGGTGGAAGGTCAGGAGAAGATTTACTACATCACCGCAGACAGCTATGCGGCCGCGAAGAGCAGCCCGCATCTTGAGCTGTTCCGCAAGAAAGGTATTGAAGTGCTGCTGCTCTCCGATCGTATCGATGAGTGGATGATGAGCTACCTGACGGAGTTCGACGGTAAAACCTTCCAGTCGGTGAGCAAAGCCGATGAGTCGCTGAGCAAGCTGGCGGATGAAGAGACCGAAGAGCAGAAAGAGGCGGAAAAAGCGCTGGAGCCGTTTGTTGAGCGGGTGAAAACGCTGCTGGGCGAGCGGGTGAAAGAGGTGCGTCTGACCCATCGTCTGACCGACACACCAGCCATCGTTACCACCGATGCCAACGAAATGACCACCCAGATGGCGAAGCTGTTTGCCGCCGCCGGTCAGGACGTGCCGGAAGTGAAGTACATCTTCGAGATCAACCCGGATCATTCGCTGGTGAAACGCGTGGCGGAGACCGAAGATGAAACCCGCTTCGGCGAGTGGATCGAACTGCTGCTGGATCAGGCGCTGCTGGCTGAGCGCGGCACCCTCGACGATCCGAACCAGTTTATCCGTCGCATGAACCAGCTGCTGACAGCATAATGACAACAGGCCGGTGGTTTTCATCGGCCTGAATGCAGATATCCTGCTCCCATCGCATTGACGCTGACGCCGTTCAGCGTTGAGTGTGAGCGGGCTTTCAGGGTTAAAAAGCAGTGAATTTGTCAGTTCTCTGAAGCCGGTGATCATCACCGGCTTTTTTTATGGCTGCGCAGCCTCACGCAGCCAGTCGCGGAACAGGCTGATGGCCGGATCGTGACGCCGGCTCTGTTTGGTCATCATCCAGGTGGCCCGTTCAACCCGGACAAACCCGAGCGGCGCCATCAGAGTGCCATCTTCCAGCTCCTGCCGGACCAGCAGGCGCGGCGCCATTAATATCCCCAGCCCACTGCGTGCCGCCTGAATACCCAGCGTCAGGCTGTCAAAATGCTTACCGCCGCTAAAACCGCCACTGACGCCCGCTTTTTCCGCCCACTCTCTCCAGGCGTGCAGGCGCGTATCAGCATGCAGCAGCGGCAGGGCGGAGAGATCGCTGCCGTTTTGCAACTGGCTGGCAAACTGCGGCGCGCACAGCGGACCGATCTCATCTTCACTGACCAGCGTGGCGTCAATGTCATCCTCAGGCGGTTCGCCGTGGCTCAGGATCAGCACATCGATATGTTCACTGCGCAACTGCGATACCGCGGTCAGCGGCTGAAAGCGGATCTCAATTTCCGGGTAACGCTGGTAGAAGCTGGCGATGCGCGGAATCAGCCACTGTGATAAAAAACTGGGGGCGCAGGAGAGGCTGATATGCTGGCGCAGGTCGGTACGAATGGTTTCGCAACTGCTGAGTAATTCACTGAACGCCTGATGGCAGCTCAGCAGCAAACGTTCACCGTGTGAGGTTAACTTTACCCGGCCGTTGCCGCGGACAAACAGCGGCTTACCCATCCAGCTCTCCAGCTGCCGAACCTGGTGGCTGATCGCACTGTGCGTAACGTGCAGCCGATCCGCCGCCACGCTAAAGCTGCTGTGTAATGCCGCCTGGTGGAAATAGTGCAGCGCTCTCAGCGGTGGCAGTCCGGTCATCCTCATCCCCTGTTTAAAAATCTAACAGCGATTGTTCATTTATATCATTTTAAAGTCCAGCCGCATTGCCCTACTCTACAGGGCAGATTCTGGCGGGTTGACTCAGCCCACTATCTGTGTTTTTTCCGGCGATTCCGCCTCACTTCGCGCTCCGCTACCTCGCAACATAACTAAAACGAGACAACCATGGCACACGCCCCTTCTTCCTCTGCCACGCCGTCAGAGACGCGCGACCGTCTGCGCCTGGCGCTGTCACGTTTTTACAAGCTGGAGCAGTTTGATCTTTTCTTCGCCCCTTCGCTGCATGTGGCACGGGTGCTGCTGTCGCAGCTGTTTCTGCGCCAGGAGCAGGCGCGCAATCAGACCCGCTATGCCTCCCACTATCCGGTGACCGAACTTAACGTGCTGCCGGCAATTCCACTGATGGCCGGCAACATCATGCTGGTACCGCACGTCGATCTGCCGAACGGCCGGGTTCGCCCGCTGCGCGATTGCCAGAATCAGGGCGTCACTGAGGCGAGCGAAAGTTTTGCCAGCGTGCTGCACCATAACCTGATCGATGATGCGCATCTGTTTGTCACCCGGCTGGATCGTCATGCCGAGATCTGTGGCGATCTGGTGCTGGTGGCGCTGCGCACCTGTGACTTCAGTACCCTGGTGCGCAGTGAACTGCGTCTGTTTGAGCAGGGACTGACTCTGACGGCGGTTAACCACGCGCTGCGGCGCTTTGACGATCCGCAGTGGCGGCCTTACAACGCCGCTACCGTGGATGCGCTGTCGCTTGCTGGTCCGCCGGTGCTGCACTCCAGCCACCAGCCAGGTTTACCCTTTGCCAGCTTTAGCGTGCCGCCGGCAATCATCACCAGCCTGTGTGACGCAGAGGATGTGGTGAAATGGCCTCAGCAGGCGCGGCTGCAGCTCAATGCCAACGTGCGCGGCAGCGGCAAAAAGAGCATCAATATGACTCATCAGTTGGGTAAGCGATTGCAGGTGCTGTTTGGCGCTGGCGGTAAATCTGAAAAAGGCGCGGGCAGGTCGACAGGCGCTGTTATCGGGCCGGAAAGGCAGTAAAGTAGCCGGGTGCGATCCGCGCCCTTCCTTGTGATGAGCGGGTCATAATGGTATGTTCTTCGCCTTCTAAGATAGATCAATGCGATTCGCAAGGGGATTTACGCAATGCGTATTATTCTGCTCGGAGCTCCGGGCGCAGGTAAGGGGACTCAGGCCCAATTCATCATGGAGAAGTACGGCATTCCGCAAATCTCCACCGGCGACATGTTGCGTGCAGCGGTAAAAGCGGGCAGCGAGCTGGGCAACCAGGCGAAAGCCATTATGGATGCTGGCAAACTGGTAACCGATGAGCTGGTGATTGCGCTGGTTAAAGAGCGTATCACTCAGGAAGACTGCAAAAACGGTTTCCTGCTGGACGGTTTCCCGCGCACCATTCCTCAGGCGGATGCAATGAAAGAAGCCGGGATCACCGTGGATCACGTGCTGGAGTTCGCGGTACCGGACGAACTGATCGTTGAGCGTATCGTTGGCCGTCGTGTTCACGCGCCATCAGGCCGCGTTTACCACGTCACTTTCAATCCACCGAAAGTGGAAGGCAAAGATGACGTGACCGGCGAAGAGCTGACCACCCGTAAAGACGATCAGGAAGAGACCGTGCGTAAGCGCCTGGTGGAATACCATCAGATGACCGCGCCGTTAATTGCTTACTACAGCAAAGAAGCGGAAGCAGGCCACACGGCTTATCACAAAATCGACGGCACCCGTAAGGTGACCGAAGTAAGCGCTGAGCTGGCGAAGATCCTCGGCTAAGCGTATCGGGGCCGGTATTACTGGCCCCTTTTGCAGTAATTGCTTTTACCTCCCACTAATTCCGCTACAATTTCCTCGTTTTCACGCATCCCCGTCGTCATCAAGGAATCACAATGAGGCAAGATAAGCCCGGCGTGTTACTGGTTAATTTAGGTACGCCAGACGCCCCAACCACACCTGCTGTTAAACGCTATCTGAAACAGTTTTTAAGCGATCCTCGCGTGGTCGATACCCCGCGCTGGCTCTGGTGGCCGATTCTGAATGGTGTCGTGCTGCCGTTTCGCTCGCCGCGCGTGTCGAAGCTCTACGCCTCAGTCTGGATGGAAGGCGGTTCGCCACTGCTGGTATACAGCCAGCGTCAGCGTGATGCGCTGGCGGCGCGCGTGGATATGCCGGTCGAACTTGGCATGAGTTACGGTAATCCCAGCATGAAAAGCGCGGTGGATAAGCTGATGGCGCAGGGCGTGACGCGCCTGATCGTGCTGCCGCTTTATCCGCAGTTCTCCTGCTCAACGGTGGCAGCGGTGTGGGATGGATTAACCGCGGTATTCAAAGATTACCGTTCGTTGCCCGAAGTGCAATTTATTCGCGACTACGCCGAGCATCCTGCCTATATCGCGGCGCTGAAGGCCTCTGTTGAACGCTCTTTTGAGCGTCACGGTCAGCCCGATCTGCTGGTGATGTCGTTCCACGGTATCCCGCAGCGCTTCGCTAATGAAGGCGATGACTATCCTCAGCGCTGTGCCGACACTACCGCGGCACTGACCAAAGCGCTTGGCCTGCGAGAAGATCAGTTCATGCTGACCTTCCAGTCGCGCTTTGGCCGTGAACCCTGGCTGATGCCCTACACCGACGAAACCATGAAAAGCCTGCCGGCCAAAGGGATCAAACACGTACAGGTGATGAGCCCCGGCTTCTCTTCAGACTGTCTGGAGACGCTGGAGGAGATCAGCGGTGAAAACTGCGAAATCTTCATGCACGCCGGTGGCGAGAAGTTTGAGTACATTCCGGCCCTGAACGCCGACGAAGCCCACATTGAAATGATGGTCCAGCTGGTCAGCGCACGCCGTTAAGCGAAGGCAGAGAGTGTGATATCATTCTCTGCCTGTTTTTCCAGACGGCATTCCCATGAAATTTCCCGGCAAACGCAAATCCAAACACTACTTCCCGGTCAGCGCACGCGATCCCCTGTTACAGCCTGCTCAACACGACGTTGATGCGGGAAGCTGGGTGGTTGGTATCGATCAGACGCTGGTCGATATCGAAGCGAAAGTTGATGAGGCTTTCCTGACCCGTTATGGCCTCAGTGCCGGCCATTCACTGGTGATTGACGATGCGGTGGCGGAAGCGCTCTACAACGAACTGATGCGCGATGCGCTGATTACCCATCAGTTTGCCGGCGGTACCATTGGCAATACCCTGCACAACTTCTCGGTGCTGGCCGATGATCGATCGGTGCTGCTGGGCGTGATGTGCAACAACATCCAGATCGGTGGCTACGCCTATCGCTATCTGTGTAATACCTCCAGCCGGATGGATCTCAACTACCTGCAGGGCGTAGACGGCGCGATTGGCCGCTGCTTTACGCTGATTGGTGAGAACGGTGAGCGAACCTTCGCCATCAGCCCGGGCCAGATGAACCAGCTGCATCCCGATAATGTGCCGGAAGAGGTGATTGCCGGAGCCTCGGCGCTGGTGCTGACCTCTTATCTGGTGCGCTGTGCGGAAGGCGAGCCGATGCCGCAGGCCACCTTACGGGCGATTGAGTACGCCAAACGTCATAATGTGCCGGTGGTGCTGACGCTGGGAACCAAACATGTGATTGGCGATAACCCGCAGTTCTGGCGCGACTTCCTGCGCGAGCACGTTACGATCGTGGCAATGAATGAAGAGGAAGCGCTGGCACTGACCGGCGAAGCCGATCCGCTGCTGGCCTCCGATATGGCGCTGGAGTGGGTCGACCTGGTGCTCTGTACCGCCGGACCAACCGGGCTGTATATGGCGGGCTATACCGAAGACGAATTCAAACGGAAAACCAACCATCCGCTGTTGCCGGGCGCTATCGCTGAGTTTAACCAGTATGAGTTCAGCCGGGTGATGCGCCAGCAGGATTGCCAGCAACCGCTGCGGATTTTCTCGCACATTGCGCCTTACATGGGCGGACCGGAGAAGATCATGAATACCAACGGTGCCGGGGATGGCGCGCTGGCGGCGTTACTGCATGACATTACCGCCAACAACTACCATCGCCTCAACGTCCCTAACTCCAGCAAACATGCGCGTCCGTATCTGACCTATTCGTCGCTGGCGCAGGTGTGTAAGTATGCCAACCGCGTTAGCTATCAGGTGCTGAATCAGCATTCACCACGCTTAACCCGTGGCTTACCGGAGCGGGAAGACAGCCTGGAAGAGTCCTACTGGGATCGGTAAAGCGGGCAGCTACCGCGCTGCAGACAGTTGGCAAGCTCAAATCAGGTTGAATCTGACAGCGATGGATTAGCTCAACGCGCAGGGAACGGGGTCAGAGGAGGAAAGCGTCCCGCCGCCCGGATAAAAAAAGCTACGCGTTGGCCCGGCAACGGGCGCACCTCAGGGATGAGGTGCGTAATCGGGCGGGCCGGGCAGGTCATGGATTGGCTTTAGCGTCTTTCCGATCTGACCCTGTTCCCTGTGCCGTCACGGTCTCACAGCTAGCCGGGCCAGATGAATCAGCGCACGACATCGCAGGGCTGTAAATCTTCGCCCTGCGTCATCTCATCCTGCAGGATTTGCAGCATACTGCTGGCGATCTCACGTTCGCCCATCACCACACGGGTTGCGCCGCGTTCCATGATATATTCCACTTCATCGTCATAGTGGGCCCGGGCGATAATCTCGATATTCTGATGCTTCTCGCGCGCGGCGGTGACCACTTCGCCCGCTTCATAGCCATTCGGGATGGTCAGCAACAGCCAGCGAGCGCAATCGAGCCGCGCCAGCTCCATGGTTTCAGCGCGTGCCGCATTGCCCAGCACCGCTTTAATCCCTTGCTCGCGCAGTGCTTCGACGCGTGGACGGGAATTTTCAACCACCACCAGCGGCACGTTGGCCTCAATCAGCTTCTGGCCGATCAGGCTACCGACCCGGCCATAGCCGACAATCACCGCATGATTGCAGAAATTCACCGGAATCTGCTTCTCTTCCTCGATCGCTTCTTCCAGCGTCTGCTCCTCGATGGTTTCGGTTTTCGCCAGAAAACGCTCCAGCAGGGTAAACAGAATCGGGTTGAGCATGATCGACAGGATCGCGGCCGCCAGCACCAGATTGCGTCCTTCATCACTGAGCAGGCCGAGCGAGATGCCGAGTCCGGCGAGAATAAAGGCGAACTCGCCAATCTGCGCCAGACTGACCGAGATAGTTAAGGCGGTGCGGCGGGAGTGGCCCAGCAGCGTCACCAGCAGCCAGGCGGCCATCGATTTCCCCACCACAATAATCACCAGCGCGCCCAGCACCGCCAGCGGCTGCGTCACCAGGATGGCGGGATCAAACAGCATACCGACCGAGACGAAGAACAGCACGGCAAAGGCGTCGCGCAGCGGCAGGGTATCCCGGGCGGCACGATGGCTCAGTTCAGATTCGTTCAGCACCATACCGGCAAAGAAGGCGCCGAGCGCGAATGAGACATCGAAAAATTCAACGGCGCCAAAGGCAATCCCCAGCGCCAGCGCTAACACCGCCAGCGTAAACAGCTCGCGTGAGCCGGTGGCGGCGCTGCGGGCAAGAATCCAGGGCACGGCGCGGCGGCCGACCACCATCATCAGTATCATAAAGGCGGCGACTTTACCGATGGTCCACAGCAGGTCCCACGCCAGCAAACCGGCGCTGGCGTTCCCCTGTTCCATCATGCCGGCAATCGCGGGCAGCAGTACCAGCGTCAGCACCATCACCAGGTCTTCAACAATCAGCCAGCCAATGGCGATCTGGCCGCGCTGGCTATCAATCAGCTGGCGCTCTTCTAATGCCCGCAGTAACACCACGGTACTGGCGGTAGAGAGACAGAGGCCAAACACCAGACCGGTCATCCACGACCATCCCAGCGTCCATGACAGCCCCATTCCCAGTAACGTCGCCACCGCGATCTGCGCGACGGCACCGGGAATGGCGATCGACTTTACCGACATCAGATCTTTCATAGAAAAATGCAGGCCAACGCCGAACATCAGCAGGATCACGCCCAGCTCCGCCAGTTCCGGCGCGAGATTGGTATCCGCGACAAAACCCGGCGTAAAGGGGCCGGCCATCACGCCCGCCAGCAGGTAGCCGACCAGCGGTGAAATACGCAGGCGGTTTGCCAGCATCCCAAGGAGAAAGGCCAGAACCAGCGCCCCGACAATAGTGGTGATCAACGGTGTGGTGTGATGCATGCCTGTCTCCTTGTATACAAATGTATCCGCTTGTAACAAATGAGTTTAATGCAAAACAGGCGCTTTCGCTGAGCAATTTGCGGGAAGAGCAGAAAAAAACGATTAAAAGAGATGAAAACGCAACAGAAAGCCTGTTTTGGCTGATTATCGAGAATATGGGCCGGATTGACGCTTTATCAAGGGCCGGCTAAATAAAAAATCATGCCGTTAAATGCCCTAAGCGTGACGCGAATAACCGGAAAATGCGCCTGGCCGCCTGATAAACCTTATCCTGGCGCGGTTTTGCGCTGGAGTTCACGATTCAGCCTGCCGGGCCCGCTTACGGCGCGCTGAAAACGCGCCCCCGGTTAGGGTTAATCGCGCACCCAGTGTGCGTTGGCCTTGAGTTCATCAGAATAATGTGCGAAACAGTGGGGCAGTCCGGTCAGCGAACCCGCAGAGAGAAACCGGCCAGAGAGAAATAAGGAGATTAACGGTGTTGTTATCACGATGGGCAGGATTGGGCGGTGCGCTGGTACTGGCGTTAATGCCGCTGTTTTCTCAGGCTGCAGAGCCAGACCGCACGTACCGTTTTAGCCTGCTGCACACCAATGATGAACATGGTCACTTCTGGTTTAATCCGCAGGGTGAATATGGTCTGGCAGCACAGAAAACGCTGATGGATAGCCTGCGCTACGAGGTGCAGGCCAAAGGCGGTGGCGCGTTAATTCTCTCGGCGGGTGACGTAAATACCGGCGTGCCGGAGTCGGATGAACTGGATGCCGAACCCGATTTCCGTGGCATGAACCTGATTGGCTACGATGCGATGGCGCTCGGCAATCATGAATTTGATAAGCCGATTGCGGTGCTGCGCAAGCAGGAGAAGTGGGCGCGATTCCCGTTGCTGGCCGCCAACGTCTACCAGAAAAGCAGCGGCGAGCGGATGTTCAAACCCTGGGCGGTGTTCAATCGTCTCGGCCTGAAAATTGCGGTGCTGGGGCTGATCACGCCTGATACGGCACGGCTGGCCAATCCGGCCGGCTTAACCGATATCGAATTTCGTGATCCCGTCGCCGAGACGGTCAAAGCGGTGGCTGAGTTACGCGCCACCGAGAAGCCGGACGTGATTATCGCACTGACGCATCTGGGCCACTACGACGACGGCAAACACGGCAGCAACGGTATCGGTGATGTTACCCTGGCGCGCAGCCTGCCGGCCGGGACCCTTGACCTGATTGTCGGCGGTCACTCGCATGATGCGGTCTGCATGGAAAAAGAGAACGTCAGCGTAAAAAATTATCAGCCGGGTCAGCCCTGCCAGCCCGATAAACAGAACGGCATCTGGATTATGCAGGCAGAGAAATGGGGCAAATATGTCGGGCGCGGCGATTTCACCTTCCGTAATGGTCAGGTGACGCTGGAGTCCTATCAGCTGGTGCCGGTTAATCTCAAACATCTGGTGAAAAACGCAGACGGCAGCGAAACCTGGCTCACCTGGCAGCAGGAGATCCCGAAAAACAGCGCCATGATGAAGCTGCTGATGCCGTTTCAGAAACGGGCTGAGGCGAAGCTGACCGTCAACGTCGGCAGCATAATGGGAGATTTTAATGGCGAAAAAGAGCAGGTGCGCTTTGAGCAGACCAATCTCGGCCAGCTGATTTTACGCGCGCAGATGGCGCACACTAAAGCGGACTTTGCGGTGATGAGCGGCGGCGGTATCCGAACTTCTCTGAAATCGGGCAAACTGAGCTGGCGCGATCTGCTGCAGGTCCAGCCGTTTGGCAATCAGGTGGTGTCGGTGAGCCTGACCGGTGCGGAGATCAAAAAATATCTGGCGGTGGTCGCCAATATCCAGCCTGACTCAGGCGGCTACGCCCAGTTTGCGGGCATCAGCCTGACGGCTGACGGCAAAGAGGCCAGCAATATCCGTATCAACGGCAAGCCGCTGCAGGATACACAGCACTATCGCATGGCCACCAACAGCTTTAATGCGGCGGGCGGCGACGGCTATCCACGACTGGATAACCATGCCGGTTACGTTAACAGCGGCGCGCAGGATGCGCAGGTGCTGCGCGACTTTATCAAGGCGCACTCACCGGTCAAAGCCAGCGACTATCAGCCACAAGGCCAGGTTGTGCATCTTACCGATGAGCAGATCAGGCAACGTGATGAGGCGGCGGAGAAAGCGCGTAAACGCAACTACCCCAAAATGATTCTGGCATGGATCTGGCCGTGGGGGAATGAAACAGCCCGGGCCCACTGAACGTTTCGGGAGGCATAGCGCCTCCCGATTTTCTTTATGCCTGACAGGATTTACGGCTGATCCAGCGCTCGCGCAGTTTATCCCAGATCCAGTTATAGCCCATGGTGTAAGGCAGGAAGAACAGGAAGAAGCCCACTTCCACCAGGAAAGCCTGCCACAGTGAAATATCCAGCATCCAGGCGGCAATCGGCAGGCCGATCAGAATAAATCCTCCTTCGAATCCCAGCGCGTGCAGCACGCGCACGCCGGCGCTGCGCTTCTGTCCCGGCGGATGCAGTCGATCAAATCCGGTGTTGTAGATCATGTTCCACAGCATGGCGACGGTGGACAACATAATGGCCAGCGATCCCATCTGAAACAGCGGCTTATTCATTACCCAGGCGGCCAGCGGCGACACGGTCAGGATCGCCAGCGTTTCAAAACAGACGGCATGTAAAATACGTTCTTTGATTGAGCGGGTACGCATTGCTTCATTCTCCTTCGTTTATGCCACGCATTCTCTCACCACCGGATGCTAGAATAAAATGAATACCTATCGAAAAAAGCGATGGATAAGATGCGTTACTCCCCGGAATCTCTTGAGGCGTTTGTTCAGACCGTCACCAGCGGCTCGTTTTCAGCCGCCGCCCGCGCGCTGGGAAAAAGCCAGTCCACCATCAGTGCGGCGGTAGCGAATTTAGAAGACGATCTCGGCTTTGTGCTGTTTGATCGTGGCGGACGCCAGCCAATATTAACCGAGCAGGGACGACGCGCCCTGCCGCAGGTGCAGCAGATCCTGGCAGCCAGTGAGCGGCTCGATGCGCTGGCGATACGTTTATCGCAGGGCGTCGAGCCCCGATTAAGTTTTGCCGTTTCCGACTTCTGGCAAACGGATCATCACGAACATCTGCTCAAGCAGTTTGACGCGCGCTACCCGGAGATTGAGCTGGAGTGCATGATTGCAGAGGATGGCGATGTGCTGGATCTGCTGCAGGCCGGACGCGTTCACCTTGGCGTGGTCCGGGCGCAGCCCGCGCTGCCGGCGGATATCGCCGTGGCACGGTTGCAGGTGGAAGCGGAAATGGCCGTCTATCTGCATCGCGATCATCCACTGGCGACGCTCAACGCCGTCAGTGAAAGTCAGCTTGAAGAGGTACGACATCTGCGGCTGAACACCTGGGTCGAGCAGCGGGAACCGATCTCACTGGGGCGGGTCTGGTCGGCACCCACCTATTTACTCCTGCTGGAGATGGCGGAGCAGGGCTTTGGCTGGAGCATCCTGCCGCGCTGGCTGGTAAAGCAGTTTGGCCACGGCGTGTTGCAGGAGTTGCCACTGCCGGGCTGGCCGCAGCATATCGCGGTTGAGGTGATCTGGTCGCGCCGAAACCCGCCGGGCCCGGCGGGACGCTGGATGATCGATCAGCTGTGCGCTCAGCCGCGGGTTTAATCGTGGCGGGCAATGTCCGCCAGCGGCGCAGCCAGCAGGCGGGCCAGATCCTGCGGTGCCAGTTCTATATCGAGCCCGCGCTTGCCGCCGGAAACAAAAATGGTGGCAAAGTCAGCAGCAGAAATATCGATCACCGTGGGTAGCCGTTTCTTCTGGCCCAGCGGGCTGATGCCGCCCACCAGGTAGCCGGTCACCCGCTGCGCCTGCAGCGGATCGGCCATATCCACTTTTTTCGCGCCCAGTGCTTTCGCGACTTTTTTCAGATCGAGCTGGGTCGACACCGGCGTAACCGCCACCGCCAGCTGTTTCGCTTCACCATTCAGCGCCACCAGCAGCGTTTTGTACACCTGACGTGCGTCCAGATTCAGTTTCCGCACCGCCTCATCGCCAAAGTGGGTTTCGTGACTGTCATGTTCGTAGGGGTGCAGAGTGAAGCTGACTTTTTGTTTTTCCAGCAATTTTACCGCAGGTGTCATACCGGTCCCTTCCTGAGAAAAATCTTATTACCACTGATGAATGAATAAAGGTGGCGAAAATTTGTGCTTTGGGCGAGAATTGGCCGCGCGCCAGCAATCTGATTGCTGAGCGATAACCAAAATCATAAACAAATTCCTCTTTGACGGGCCGGTAACATTACCGGCTCTCTTTTTTTCAGGGCTTCTTCAGCATCCCGGGCAGGTTATCCTCACCGTAAAGATGCAGCGCACCAACTGCCACCACATATTCTCCCGCCGCTAAGGCCTGCAGTTTATCCCGCCACTGCGCATTACGCTGACCGATCAACGTATCATTCAGCGCCTGACTGAAGGTCGCGGGCAGCGCAATCTGCGGCTGGCGCGGCGGCGTATCCAGCCACCAGCTCACCATCATCTGCAGCAGCCGGGCGTTGGTATGCCAGTGGGTCAGCGTATCCTGCAGCAGCGCCATACCATCATCCGGCAGGGTATTCAGCAGGGCGATCTGCGCCTCAGCGCCCTCCAGCTCTATCACCGGCTTGTTCCACTGCTTTGCTGCCTGCAACAGCTGATAGTCAATGCCGTAGTCGGGGCGTAATCCCAGCCGCTGCGCCTGCTGCGCCTGTAGCATCAGTGCAATTTGCCAGGCGGGCAGGGTGTCAAACGAACCGATCGACAGGTTCATCTCATCACACAGGCCGGTGAGCGTCTGCAGAGCCGCGTCATCCAGCCGGGTAGCCAGCGGTGGACGTTCTGCGCTGCGATCGAACGGTGAGCCACCCTGAGTGATATCCGCTTCGACGATCAGTGCATCCGCTTTCTGCAACTGACGCAGCAGCCGCGCAGGCAGCGGCTGCATATCCCGCGTGCCCATATGAATGCTGCCCACCAGGTGCAGATGACAATCGCCGAGCCGGACATCCATGGCCGGCCAGCGATAACTGGCGGGAAAGAGTTGGCTGATAAAGCCGCGCAGTGAGCGCCAAACGTTGCCTGTCATTCCCGATCCTTCGCTATGTTAAACCCCCATGCTAGCGGCTTCAGGCTTTGAAAAACAGCACCGAAACGGCTAATCCTGGCGCGGGGGCTGATAGCGCAGCAGGCGATTAGCATTCGCCACCACGGTAATTGAGGAGAGCGCCATCGCAGCACCCGCCACAATCGGGCTGAGTAACGTACCGGTCAGCGGATAGAGCACGCCAGCCGCCACCGGAATACCGATGCTGTTATAAATAAATGCGCCGAACAGGTTCTGCCGGATATTCCGCAGCGTCGCTGAGGAGATCGCTAACGCATCGGCCACGCTGTTGAGATCGGCGCGCATCAGGGTAATGCCCGCGGTTTCAACCGCCACATCGCTGCCGCCGCCCATCGCAATACCCACTTCAGCCTGGGCCAGTGCCGGCGCATCGTTAATGCCGTCACCGACCATCGCAACGCGTCGTCCCTGCTGCTGCAACTGCGCAATCGCCGCGGCTTTGCCTTCCGGCAGTACGCCCGCGATCACCTCATCAATCCCCACTTCAGCCGCAATGGCCTGCGCGGTTTTCTGATGGTCGCCGGTGAGCATAATCAGGCGATAACCCGACTGATGCAGCCGCTTCAGCGCCGTTGCGCTCTCCGGCCGCAGGGCATCGCGCAGGGCGATCAGGCCGATCAACTGGCCCTGCTCAGCCAGCAACACCGGCGTCGCGCCCTGTTGCGTCAGGCGTTCGATATCGGCTGCGGCGGGCTGGCAATCCACCCCGTTTTCCTGCAGCAGGGCGGCATTGCCCAGCAGCAGTGCTCTGCCATCAAGTATGCCGCTGACGCCCTTGCCGCGTATTGTACGAAATTGTGCCAGTGCAGGCGGACTCTGCAGGTCAGCTTCGGCAACAATGGCTTTTGCCAGCGGATGACCGGAGGAGAACTCCAGCGCGGCGGCACTCTGTAATACCGATTTACGGCTGGCTGTACCCCAGACCCGCACCTCGCTGACCTGCGGCGTACCCGCAGTCAGGGTACCGGTTTTATCAAACACCAGCGTGTCGATCTGGCTGGCGCGCTGTAACGCATCGGCATCTCGCACCAGCACGCCCAGCTCGGCGGCACGACCTACGCCCGCGATAATCGACATCGGCGTTGCCAGCCCTAACGCACAGGGACAGGCAATGATCAGCACGGTAGTGGCAATCACCAGCATATAGGCGATCTGCGGCTGCGGTCCGAACAGGTACCAGATGCCGCCGCTGATCAGCGCAATCGCCACCACCACCGGGACGAAAACCGCGGAGATGCGATCGGCTAACCGGCCGACATCGGGCTTGCTGCTTTGCGCCTGACGCACCAGCCGGATAATGCGCGACAGCGTGGTGTGGCTGCCGGTTGCGCGGGCTTCAAACTGCACTGAGCCATCCTGAACCAGGGTACCGGCAAACACCGCGTCGCCCTGGCTTTTGCTTTGTGGCACCGCTTCGCCGGTCAGCATCGCCTCATCAAACCAGGCAACGCCTGCGGTGATCTCACCATCGACCGGCACCCGATCGCCGGTTACCAGACGCAACGTCATGCCGGCCTGCACCGCATCGATCGGGATCAGCGTATCGCCCTGAGGATCGACCCGTCGCGCCTGCGCCGGGGTCAGATCGAGCAGACGTTCCAGCGCTTTTGACGATCGCTGACGCGCCCGCTGCTCCAGCGCATGACCGAGATTGATCAACCCAAGGATCATGACGCTGGCTTCGAAATAGAGATGCCGCGCCTGCGCCGGGAAAAAGTCGGGCCACAGCACCACGCTGAACGAGTAGATCCAGGCCGCGGCAGTACCCAGTGCCACCAGCGTGTCCATGGTAGCGCTGCCGTTGCGCGCGCTGCGCCAGGCGCTGCGATAGAAATGAGTGCCGGTGATCACCATCACCAGCAGCGTGATAACGCCCAGCGTCAGCCAGCGGCCGTGGTTGCTGGCGGTGAGCATCATGTTGTCGCCCATCATTCCCCAGATCATCAGCGGCACACCAAAAACCAGTGCCACTGCCGCCTGCCAGCTGAAACGGCGCATCGCGCGACGTGAACTCTGCTGCTGTTTCTCACGCCGCTCCTGCTCATCGTCGACCACCTGCGCGCCGTAACCCGCGGCATCCACCGCGGCGACCAGCTGTTGCGGTTCGACCTCGCCCAGCACCAGCGCGCTGCGTTCGCCCAGGTTAACCCGGGCCTGACTGACGCCGGGCACCTGCTGCAGTGCCTTTTCAACCCGGCTGACGCAGCTGGCGCAGGTCATGCCGTCAATCAGCAGCATGTGAGCGGGAACGTTTTTTTCTGCCGGACGGGAGAGCGTATCCGTTGTCAGCGCCTCCGGCGGCGGCTCCGATGCTGTCAACGGCTCAGGCTTTGGGGAAGCGTCAGCCGCTTTCAGCGTGGCGTGATAGCCCGCCTGTTCGACGGTGGCGATCAGGGCTGCCGCATCGGCCGCGCCGGAAACCCGCGCTTCCTGCTGGGTAACCTCTGCCTGCTCAACATCGTCCCGCTGTTCCAGCGCCTCTTTCACCCGTTTAACGCAATGGCCGCAGGACAGACCGTCCAGGGCCAGAGAAATGGTCTGTGACATGATGAACTCCTTGTGTGATCAGATTTGACCGGCTGGTCAGTTTCGATTCATGATTAAGCATAAACCTTCCATCAAGGGGAAGGTCAAGGGGGACAAAATGAACATCAGCGATGTGGCGAAAAAGACCGGGCTGACCAGCAAGGCGATTCGTTTTTATGAAGAGAAGGGGGTCGTCACGCCCCCGTTGCGCAGTGAAAATGGCTATCGCAGCTACAGCATGCGCCATCTGGATGAACTCAATCTGTTGCGCCAGGCGCGTCAGGTTGGCTTTACGCTGGATGAGTGCCGTGAACTGGTGGCGCTGTTCAATAATCCGTCGCGCCACAGCGCCGACGTCAAGGCGCGTACCTTACAGAAAGCCGATGAGATTGCGGCACATATTGAAGAGCTGCACGCGATGCGCGCACGCTTACTGGCGCTGGCCGAGGCCTGTCCGGGCGACGACAGCGCCGAATGCCCGATCATCAATAATCTGGCCGGATGCTGTTCTCAGCCGGGCGGTAAGCGCGGCTGAATGCGCAGAGTAATGCCTTCAACCGCCACCACTTCGACCGGCGTGCCCGCTGGCAGATCCCGCTCTGCCTCTACCCGCCAGCTGCTGTCACCGATTCGCACATGGCCGGTGCGGTTGTGCAGCGCGCTCTCCAGCGTTAACTGCAGGCCAATCATCTGGCTGCCGCGCTGATTAAGGGCATTCGGCGTCTGATGCGCTTCCCGATGGCGCATCCAGCGATACCATAAAAAGACGCAGACCAGCGTCAGAACGGCAAACATTGAGCCCTGAGCGGTCCAGCTAAACGGCATTACCCATTCGATAATGCCGACCATTACCGCGGCCAGGCCGCTCCACAGCAGATAACCGCTGGTGCCCAGCATCTCTGCTGCCAGTAGCAGTCCGCCCAGCGTCAGCCAGAACCAGTGCGGATGGGCAATGATATCGACCAGCATCAGCGTTTCGACTCGGTACGGGATGCTTTCAGCAGTTCACCGATGCCGGCAATCGAACCGAGCAGGCTGCTTGCCTCCAGCGGCATCATCACCACTTTACTGTTATCGGCTTCGCCAATTTTTTGCAGCGCGTCGGTATATTTCTGTGCCACGAAGTAGTTGATCGCCTGGATATCGCCCGCGGCAATCGCCTCAGAGACCATTTTGGTGGCGTTGGCTTCCGCTTCCGCCTGCCGTTCCCGCGCCTCTGCCTGCAGGAACGCCGAGGTCCGTTCCCCTTCGGCTTTAAGGATCTGCGACTGTTTATCCCCTTCGGCGCGCAGGATAGCCGCCTGGCGAACCCCTTCCGCCGTGAGAATATCGGCGCGCTTGGTCCGCTCCGCTTTCATCTGCGCATTCATCGCACCGATCAGCTCCTGCGGCGGACGAACATCGCGGATCTCGATGCGGGTAATCTTGACGCCCCACGGATTGGTCGCTTCATCGACGATATGCAGCAGGCGGGTGTTGATGCTGTCGCGTTGCGACAACATTTCGTCCAGCTCCATGCTGCCAAGCACGGTGCGCATATTGGTCATGGTAAGGTTCAGAATAGCCTGCTCAAGATTGCTGACTTCATATGCGGCACGCGCCGGGTCAACGACCTGAATAAAGCAGACCGCATCGATGGTGACGTTGGCGTTATCTTTAGAGATGATCTCTTGCGAGGGGATATCCAGTACCTGTTCCATCATGTTGATCTTACGACCGACACGATCCATGAACGGCACCACCAGGCTTAACCCGGGTTGCAGCGTGCGGGTATAACGGCCAAAACGCTCAACCGTCCATTGAAAACCCTGTGGCACAATCTTGACGGTCGCCCAGACAGCCACCAGCGCCAGCACGATCAGAGCAGGAATTACAGTTATCATACAACCTCCGCGTTGTCAGATTAACGGGCCGAGTCGCTTCGGCCCGTGGTCCCGCCGTTAGTAGAGCAGGGAATAGAGCTGGCGACGGTAACGGGCAGCGAGTGCGTCGCCGGTTCCCAGCGCCGCCAGAATCTCCTGCAGCATTTTACGCGCCTGGCCGTCAGCAGCGTTAAGATCAGATTTCAGGAAGCTGAAAAGCAGTTCCAGCGCTTCTTCATTACGACCCACCTGATGCAGCTGTAACGAGAGTTTAGCAGCCAGTCCGGCGTTAGATGGGTCGGCTTCCAACTGAGATTGCAGCTGCTGAATCTCCGGCGTATCTGCGGCCTGTTTCAGCAGATCGATCTGCGCCATCAGGCTTTGATAACGGGTATCCTGATCCTGTAACGGTACGGCTTTCAGCACCGTTTCCGCTTCATCGCTGCGGCTCAGGGTGATCAGCACCTCGGCCAGCAGAAAGCCAATTTCGCTCGACTGGTTGCTCAGCTGCCAGGCCTCTTTTAACAGCGGCAGCGCCTCCAGCGGCTTGCCTTCTTCCATCAGCGCCATCGCCTGCTGGGCTTTCAGCTCCTCTTCACGCGGCAGCACTTTTTCCAGCAGGGCGCGAATCGCTTCTTCGGGTTGTGGTCCCTGGAAGCCATCGACCGGCTGACCGTTCTGGAACAGATAGACGGTTGGAATCGAGCGCAGACCAAACTGCGACGCCACCATTTGCTCTTTATCGCAATCCAGTCGGGCGAGAATAAACTGGCCGGCATACTCCTGCGCCAGCCGCTCCAGCACCGGCGTCAGCTCCTGGCAATGCTGGCTGCGCTCAGACCAGAAGTAAAACAGCACCGGCAGCTGCATCGACTGCTCAAGCGTCTGATGCAGGTTAGATTCGTTGATGTCGATTATCGAAGCATGTGGTGACATGGAGAAGTCTCTTTGCAAAAAGTGTTTAAAGAATATGGGGCCGACTGGCCGCGCTTCAAGTTCTAATCAGGCCGGGCGCTTAATGACTGCGCAAAATGCGATCCAGCATCAAGCCTGGCAACAAGCGTTTCAACAGGCTCATGGCATGTGCGACCAGCGTCACCGGATAGCGTAAACGTGGATGTTTACTCTCGAGTGCATGACGAAGTTTAGGCAGAATGGCCTCCGGTGGCAGCGTAAAGCGCGCGGCAATGCCCGGATTGTGCACCGGCTTATCCTGCTCGCCCTGGGTCACATTATCGGTGAAACGGGTGTGAATCGGGCCCGGTTCAATCAGGCTGACGCGGATCTGACTGCTCCGCAGCTCCAGCCGCAGCGCATCGCTCCAGGCTTCCAGCGCATACTTACTGGCGGCGTACGCGCCCCGGCCCGGCGTCGAGATCAGCCCGAGCACCGAACTGGTATTAATAATCCGGCCATCGCCGCTGGCCGCCAGCGCGGGGATCAGCCGCAGCGTCAGCTGATGAACGCCGAAAAAGTTACTGGAAAACTGCTGCTCCAGCTGCTGACGAGAGAGGGTGCGTAACGGTCCATAAAGACCAAAACCGGCATTATTAAACAGGCCGGCGAGACAGTTATTGCTGAGCGCGATGACCTTATCAGCGGCGTGATCGACGCTGTGTGGATCGTCGAGATCCAGCTGCAGTCCGATAAAACCCAGCGTCTCCATGCGCGCCACATCATCCGCCTTGCGGCAGGCGGCGATCACCCGGTAGCCGCGCGCCTGTAAATCGTGCGCCGCCACCAGACCAATACCGCTGGAACAACCTGTTATCAGGATGGTTTTTTGCATTTCTTTACCCTTTTTGCACGCCTGTTCGCGCTACGGCTGCTTAACTAAGGGAGCCAGCTCTTTTGCCATCAGCTGCGCAATAAAAGATTGCGCATCCGGATTGGGATGAATACCGTCCTGCTGCATCCACTCCGGCTTCAGATAGACCTGCTCCATGAAAAAGGGCACCAGCGGAATATTGTACTGCTGCGCTAAATCAGGATAGATACCGCTGAACGCCTCGGTATAGCGGCGTCCGTAATTGGCCGGCAGCCGAATCTGCATCAGCAGCGGCTTCGCGTTGGCGGCTTTAACATCGTCGATCACTTTACGCAGATTTTGCGCGATATCATCGGGCGGGAAACCGCGCAGACCGTCGTTACCGCCCAATTCGATTAACACCCATTGCGGCTGATGCTGCTTTAATAGCGCCGGCAAACGCGCCAGTCCTTGTGCGGCGGTATCGCCGCTGATGCTGGCGTTGATCACTCTGGGCTGCTGTTGCCACTGCTTATCCAGCAGGCTCGGCCAGGCCGCAGTCGCAGACATCCGATATCCGGCGCTCAGGCTGTCGCCCAGTACCATCAGGGTGTCAGCGGCGGCAAAACGCGACACCAGCAAAAGAATCAATAACAGGAAGGGATAATGCCAGCGGAAAACATTGTTGAAGTTCATCATCTTACTAAATCCGTCGGTCAGGGAGAGCATCAGTTAACCATCCTTACCGGAGTTGAGTTAGTTGTCAAACCAGCCGAGACCATCGCGCTGATCGGCGAGTCGGGCTCCGGTAAGTCAACCCTGCTGGGGATTCTGGCCGGGCTGGACGATGGCAGCAGCGGTGAGGTTCATCTGCTGGGCCAGCCGCTGCACCAGATGAATGAAGAGCAGCGTGCGGCGTTACGCGCCCGCCAGGTCGGGTTTGTCTTTCAGTCTTTTATGCTGGTGCCGACCCTGAATGCGCTGGAAAATGTGCAACTGCCGTCGCTGCTGCGGGGTGACAGCGATCGTCAGAGCCGCGAGCAGGCGCGGGAACTGTTGACGCTGCTCGGGCTGGGTGAGCGTCTGCACCATCTGCCGGCGCAGCTTTCCGGCGGCGAGCAGCAGCGTGTGGCGCTGGCGCGTGCCTTCAGTGGCCGTCCAGGCCTGCTGTTTGCCGATGAGCCGACCGGCAATCTTGACCGCAAAACCGGCGATCGCATCGCCGACCTGCTGTTTTCGCTGAACCGCGATTTTGCCACCACCCTGATTCTGGTCACCCACGATGAGCAACTGGCGGCGCGCTGCGATCGTCGCCTGCGGCTGCGTGACGGTAAATTGTGGGAGGAGCAATGATCTGGCGCTGGTTCTGGCGCGAGTGGCGCTCGCCCTCGCTGTTAATTGTCTGGCTGGCGTTGACGCTGGCGGTGGCCTGCGTGCTGGCGCTGGGGTCGATCAGCGATCGGATGGAGAAAGGCCTCAGCCAGCAGAGCCGTGATTTTATGGCGGGCGACCGGACGCTGCGCAGCAGTGATGCGGCGCCGGAGGCGTGGCTGGAGAAAGCGCGGGAAACCGGGTTGACGGTCAGCCGGCAGCTAACCTTTATGACCATGACCTTTGCCGATCAGACGCCGCAGCTGGCAGCCGTGAAGGCGGTGGATGATCGCTATCCGATGTTTGGCACGTTGCAGACCCAACCCGCGGATCTGAAGCCGCAGGCGGGCACCGCGCTGGCGGCACCGCGGCTGATGGCGTTGCTCAATCTCAAGGTCGGCGATCTGCTTGAGGTGGGCGATACTCAGCTACGGATTGCCGGTGAAGTGATTCAGGAGCCGGACGGCGGTTTTAACCCGTTTGAGATGGCACCGCGGCTGCTGATCAACCTGGCGGATGCGGCAAAAACCGGAGCGATTCAGCCCGGCAGCCGTATCAGCTGGCGCTACAAATTTTCCGGTAACCCGGAGCAGCTGGCGCGTTATGACCGCTGGATAGAGCCGCAGATCAAAGCTGACCAGCGCTGGATCAGCGTGGAAAACTCAGAGGATGCGCTGGGACGTTCGATGCAGCGGGCACAACAGTTCCTGCTGTTATCTGCGCTGCTGACCCTGATGCTGGCGATTGCCGCGGTGGCAGTGGCCATGAGCCACTATTGCCGCAGTCGCTACGATCTGGTGGCGGTGCTGAAGACGCTGGGGGCCACTCAGGGGGCGTTGCAGAAGTTGATTATCGGTCAGTGGCTGGCGGTGCTGCTGCTGGCGGCAATAGCAGGCAGCGTGCTGGGCCAGGCGGTTGAAGCGGTACTGATGGCGATGCTGAAACCGGTGCTGCCGGCCAGCTTACCGGCGGCCAGCGTCTGGCCGTGGGTCTGGGCGGTTGGCTCGCTGTTCGTTATCTCGCTGCTGGTGGGGCTGCGGCCTTATCGCCTGCTGCTGGCGACGCAGCCGTTGCGGGTGCTGCGGCGTGATGCGGTCGCTAACCTGTGGCCGCTGAAAATCTATATTCCGCTGATGGCTGCGGTGGTGGTGGGGCTGCTGGCGCTGCTGGTAGGCGGCAGTAAAATGCTGTGGGCGCTGCTGGCAGGCGTGGTGGTGCTGGCCGGACTGCTGTCGTTGCTGGGCTGGGGTACGCTGCTGCTGCTGCGTCGGCTGGTGGTGCGCAACCTGGCATTACGGCTGGCGATCAACCGCCTGCTGCGTCAGCCGGGCATCACGCTGAGTCAGCTCTCCGCCTTTTCGCTGTCGTTTATGCTGCTGGCGCTGCTGCTGGTGATGCGTGGCGATCTGCTGGATCGCTGGCAGCAGCAGCTACCGGCCGACAGTCCGAACTTCTTCCTGCTGAATATGACGGCGGATCAGGTGCCGCAGGTGCGCGATTTCCTGCAGTCTCATCAGATCAAACCCGAAACCTTCTACCCGATAGCGCGGGTGCGGCTCAGCGAACTCAATGGCAAACCGGCCGATCCGACGCGGGATAACGCTCTCAACCGTGAGCTTAACCTCACCGCGCTGGCGGAGCGGCCGGATCATAATCCGCTGGTTGCCGGTCGCTGGCCGCCGAAAGCGGGCGAGGTCTCGATGGAGGCGGAGCTGGCGAATCGCTTAGGGCTGAAGCTGGGTGATACCCTGACCTTTGATGGCGATACGCAAAAATTCAGCGCCAGAATCACCAGCCTGCGTAAAGTGGACTGGGAGAGCCTGAAGCCGAATTTCTTCTTTATCTTCCCGCCGGGCGCGCTGGATAGCCAGCCGCAGACCTGGCTCACCAGCTTCCGTATGGAGGCCAATCCGGCATTACTGGCGGAGCTGAACCGTAGCTTCCCGGCGCTGAGTCTGCTGGATATCGGCAGTATCATGCGGCAGATCGGCCAGGTGCTGGCGCAGGTCAGTCAGGCGCTGGAGATTATGGTGATCCTGGTGACCGCCTGCGGCGTGCTGCTGTTGCTGGCGCAGATTCAGGTCGGGATGCGTCAGCGGCGTCAGGAACTGGTGGTGTACCGGACGCTGGGCGCCAGTAAACAGCTGCTGCGCACCACCTTATGGTACGAGTTTGCCCTGCTTGGCGTGGTTTCCGGGGTCGCCGCGGCGATTGGCGCGGAAGCGGCGCTGTGGGGATTGCAGCGCAAGATCTTTGATTTTCCGTGGCAGCCTGACTGGACGCTGTGGCTGGCGTTACCGCTGTGCGGCGCGTTGTTGTTGTCGCTGTGCGGGGGCTGGCTTGGCGTGCGGTTACTGAAAGGCAAAGCGCTGTTCAGGAAGTTTGATGCGGCATGATGCGGCATAAGGAAGGGCTGAGTTTAACCCTCCTCCAGATCGCATGTCGTCAGCATCCGGTCGTCTTCCCGATCGCAGCCAGAACCAGCAAGCGGGTCACGGGAAACGCAGAGCAATGCGTCACGCCGCCTGGATAAAAACGCCGCAACGCATTGGCCCGGCAACGGGCACACCTCAGGGATGAGGTGCGCAGTGGTGCGTGTCGGGCTGGCAGGGATGTCGTTTTTGCGTCTTTGCGATCGTTTCCCGTGACCGGCGTCTGCCTCTGACTTACCGGGAACTGCGCCATCGCGCTCAGCCGCCTGATAAAGCCATCAGCAGGCGGTGCGGAGATTACAGTTTCTCAACCGCCCAGGCGATACCGCTGGCGTACTCTTCCGGTAGCTGTGGCACCAGCGCGTTAAGGGCCGCCCTGAGCCGCGCGGTATCACCGTCGGTCAGGTTAAGATGCCCGACCTTACGGCCCGGACGCACCTCTTTGTCATACCAGTGCAGATGCACCAGCGGCTGCTGCAACCAGTCAATGTTCACGGCGGTGCCAATCAGATTGACCATCACCGACGGCGCAAACACCACCGGCTGTGGCAACGGCAGCCCCAGAATTGCCCGCAGATGCAGTTCAAACTGGCTGATCGAGGCGCCATTCTGCGTCCAGTGACCGCTGTTGTGAACGCGCGGCGCCAGTTCATTAATCAGCAGACCGTCCGGCGTGACAAAACACTCCATCGCCATTACGCCGACGTAGTTCAGTTCCTGCATGATGGCGCTCAGCATCGCTTCCGCCTGCTGCTGCCGGGCCTGATCCGCCACCGGCCACGCCACGCTGGTGCGCAGAATGCCATCCTGATGCAGGTTGTGGGTCAGCGGATAGAACACCGTGCCACCATCGTGACCGCGCGCACCGACCAGCGACACTTCGCCGGAGAAATTAATTCCCTGTTCGACGATGCATTCGCCATAGCACTCTTCCGGCAACGCATCGGTTTCACCGGCGCGCAGACGCCACTGGCCGCGACCGTCATAGCCGCCGGTGCGACGTTTCACAATCGCCAGTTCGCCGAGCGAGTCAAACACTGACGGCCATTCGCTTTGGTCGGCCAGCAACTGCCAAGGCGCAGTCGCAAGATGGAGCTGATCCAGCAGCTGTTTCTGAGTAAAGCGATCGGCCAGACGCGGAAAAATCTCGCGGTTCACAAACGCCGGGTGGCTCGCCAGTTCACGCGTCAGCGCGGTTTCCGGCCAGCGCTCGATTTCGGCGGTGATGACGCTGTCGGCCATCGGCAGGGCAGCCGGATCGGCATCCAGACCCACCGGATAGACCGCAATCCCCAGCGGTTCACCCGCCTGACGCAGCATACGGCCTAACTGACCGTTACCGAGTACGCAAACCGGCTTCATGCGTCCTCCCGCGGATCGGGATGATTCAGCACCTCATCGGTCTGGCTCTGACGCCAGTTCGCCAACCGTGATGCCAGCGCGCCGTCGTGAATTGCCAGAATCTGCGCCGCCAGCAGTGCGGCATTGGCGGCACCAGCTTTGCCGATCGCCAGCGTACCGACCGGAATCCCGCGCGGCATCTGCACAATCGAATAGAGGCTATCGACGCCGCTCAGCGCGGCGCTCTGTACCGGCACGCCCAGTACCGGCAGCAGGGTTTTAGCCGCCAGCATACCCGGCAGATGTGCCGCGCCACCCGCGCCAGCAATAATGACCTGAAAACCCTGGTCAGCAGCGGTTTCGGCAAAGCTGAACAGTTTATCTGGCGTACGGTGTGCGGAGACCACTTCAACATGGAAGGGCACGTCCAGGCTGGTAAGGATTTCCGCAGTGAACTGCATGGTGGACCAGTCACTTTTAGAACCCATAACAATCGCGATGCGGGCCGGGGCGGCGTTGGATGACATGCGGTCAACTCCTGTGAATGAACAAACAGACCTGGCCGGGCGGACAGGTTTTGAAGGGCACAGAGAATAGCATGAGAAGCGAGCAAGGAAAACGGTTGCGTCGGGCGAAAGGGACGGATTTTGCCGACGATTAAAAGTCGAAATCGATCAGCTGAATGCCGCTGGCGTCGAGCTGAATCATCGATCCCCGGCTGTGCCAGGCACCCAGTACCGCGCGCTGCGCGGTTTCACCCTGTAGCGTCAGCTGATGAATGGCCGGACGGTGGGTATGGCCGTGGATCAGCAGACGTACCTGCTGGCGCAGCATAGTAGCGGTGACCGCCTCGTGGTTCACATCCATGATGGAGATGGATTTATGCTGATTGGCCTGTTTGCTGTCGGCACGCATCCGGGCGGCGATGCGTTTACGCAGCGACAGTGGCAGCGCAAGAAACAGCCGCTGAATCCACCGGTTATGGACTTTAGCGCGAAAACGCAGATAGCCGGCGTCGTCGGTGCAGAGCGTATCGCCGTGCATGATCAGCAGGCGGTGGCCGTAGAGCGTCAGAACCTGTTCTTCAGGCAGCAGCGTCATCCCGCTGGCGCGGGCGAAGCGCTGACCGATCAGGAAATCGCGATTGCCATGAATAAAGTAGATCGGAACGGAGAGGGCGCGCAGGGCGCTGGCGACCTGCTGATGCAGCGGATTCGGATCGTCGTCACCAATCCAGGCTTCAAACAGATCGCCAAGAATATAGAGCGCGTCGCAGTGTGGCGCTTCGCGCTGTAAAAAATGCAGAAAACCGGCGGTGATCGCCGGTTCTTCCTGACACAGATGGAGGTCTGCGATAAACAGGGTACGCGACATTACTCGCTGACGGTCACTTTCTGGATGATCACGTCATCTTTCGGCACATCCTGGTGCATGCCGCTGCGGCCAGTAGAAACGCCCTTGATTTTCTCGACCACATCCATGCCTTCAACCACTTCGGCGAATACACAATAACCCCAGCCCTGGACGCTTTCGTCACGGAAGTTCAGGAAGTCATTGTCAGCCACGTTGATGAAAAACTGTGCGGTCGCAGAGTGCGGCGCAGAGGTACGTGCCATAGCCAGCGTACCTTTGGTGTTTTTCAGGCCATTGTTGGCTTCGTTCTGGATTTCATCTTTGGTGGCTTTCTGCTTCATGCCCGGCTCGAAGCCGCCGCCCTGAATCATAAAACCATTGATCACCCGGTGGAAAATGGTGTTGTCGTAGAAACCTTCACGGCAGTAATCCAGGAAGTTCTTTACGGTTGCCGGCGCTTTATCATCGAAGGTTTTGATTACGATATCGCCATGGTTCGTCTGGAAAGTTACCATTATTGTCGTCCTGTAAAGGTTGTCGTCAGTTGCTGAGGCCGCTTTATCGGTTGGCGTGCCTCTTTTTGTCGACCGTTCTTATATCATAATTTCTGATGACGCGTCAGCAGCGCGGCGCAGTTGGCTTGCTTTGCGTCGCGCGAGCGATAAAAATACGGCACAATGTCTGGATACTTAAAAGTGTCAACCACACGCCAATACGGAACCGTTCAATGCTTAAGATTTATAACACCCTGAGTCGACAGAAAGAGGAATTCAGACCCATTCATGCCGGTAAAATCGGGATGTATGTTTGCGGCATCACGGTGTATGACCTCTGTCACATTGGTCATGGGCGGACGTTCGTGGCGTTTGACGTGGTGGCACGCTATCTGCGTTACCTCGGCTACCAGCTGGACTACGTGCGTAACATCACCGACATCGACGATAAAATTATCAAGCGTGCCAATGAAAACGGCGAGAGCATCGAAACCCTGACCAACCGGATGATTGGTGAGATGCACAACGATTTCGCTGCGCTGGGCATTCTGCCGCCCGATCAGGAGCCACGCGCCACGCGCCACATCGCTGAGATCATTGAGCTGGTGGAAACACTGATCGCTCGCGGTCACGCTTATGTGGCGGACAATGGCGACGTGATGTTTGATGTGCTTAGCGATACCGATTACGGCGCGCTGTCCCGTCAGGATCTGGAGCAGCTGCAGGCGGGCGCGCGGGTTGAAGTCGCCGACGTGAAGCGCAACCCGATGGACTTCGTGCTGTGGAAAATGTCCAAAGCGGATGAGCCAGCCTGGTCATCGCCGTGGGGCAATGGTCGTCCCGGCTGGCACATCGAGTGCTCGGCAATGAACTGCAAACAGCTCGGCACCCATTTCGATATTCACGGCGGCGGCTCCGATTTGATGTTCCCGCACCATGAAAATGAGATCGCTCAGTCGAGCTGCGCCCATGACGGCCCTTACGTCAACTACTGGATGCACTCCGGCATGGTGATGGTTGACCGCGAGAAGATGTCGAAATCGCTTGGCAACTTCTTCACGGTGCGTGATGTGCTGCAACATTATGATGCTGAAACCGTGCGTTACTTCCTGATGTCCGGTCACTATCGCAGCCAGCTGAACTACGGCGAAGATAACCTGAATCAGGCGCGTGCGGCGCTGGAGCGTCTCTACACCGCGCTGCGCCACACCGACAGCAGCGTACCTGCCCAGGGCGGCGAAGCGTTTGAAACACGTTTCCGCACCGCCATGGATGATGACTTCAACACGCCGGAAGCCTATTCGGTGCTGTTTGATATGGCGCGTGAAGTCAATCGCCTGAAAAGTGAAGATCGTGACGCAGCGAATGGCCTGGCGGCGAAGCTGCGTGAAATCGCCAACGTGCTGGGCATCCTGCAACAGGACCCGGAGCAGTTCCTGCAAAGTGGCGCGCAGGTGAATGATGAAGAAGTCGCAGAGATTGAACATTGGGTGAAAGCGCGTGCCGATGCGCGTGCCGCCAAAGACTGGGCGCAGGCGGATATCGCCCGCGACAAGCTCAACGCGCTCGGCGTGATCGTTGAAGATGGACCGCAGGGGTCCAGCTGGCGCCGCAAATAAACCGGAGAGGGCGAGCAATCGCCCTTTTTTTATGGCGATTGAACAGATTCAGATACGCGGCTTTCGATCGATTCGTGATCTGACGCTGCCGCTGCAGCAGCTCAATGTGGTCAGCGGCCCTAATGGCTGCGGTAAATCCAACCTCTATAAAGCGGTGCGGCTGCTGCATGAGGCGGCCAGCGGGCGTCTGGCGCTGGCGCTGGCTGACGAAGGCGGCATTCAGAAAGCGATGTGGGCCGGAGGTTTACGCCGGGGCGATCGCCGACACGATCCAAAGCGGCTGGAGCTGGCGGTGGTGATGGAGGATATGGATTACCAGCTGGAGATTGGCTTTCCCGAACCGCTGGTCACCAGCCTGTTCAATCTCGATCCGCTGGTGAAGCAGGAGCGACTCTGGCTGAGCGGTCAGCAGCGCCGTCCTTCCGTCTGCATTATGCAGCGCGAAAATCAGACCGCCTTTCTGCACAACGTTGAGGGCGAACGCGTCGCTTATCCGGCGGTGCTGCATCCCGAAGAGTCGCTGTTCGGTCAGCTTGGCGAACCCCATCGCTATCCGGAGCTTTCGCAGCTGCGTGAACGTCTGCAGCAGTGGCGTTTCTATCATGAGTTCGCGGTCTGGCCTGGCTCACCGATACGTGCGCCGCAGATTGGCGTCCGGGCCCCGGTGCTGGCGCATGACGGCAGTAATCTGGCGGCGGCGTGGGCGACCATTGTGGAGCGCGGCCATTCAGAGCTGTTGTTTGAGGTAATGGCGCAGGCCTTTCCCGACAGCCAGTTTGAGGTGGAGGTCCAGAACGGTCGTTTTCAGATGCTGATGTCGCGACGTGGCATTCTGCGCCCGCTGGAAAGCGCTGAGTTTTCTGACGGTACGCTGCGGTTTCTCTGTCTGGTGGTGGCGCTGCTCAGCCCGCGTCCACCCGCCTTTATGGCGCTGAATGAGCCGGAGAACAGCCTGCATGAAGATCTGCTGCCGGCGCTGGCACGCTTAATCGCTGAAGCCAGTGAGTTCAGTCAGCTCTGGATCACCAGCCATTCGCCCCGGCTCGCGACGTTGATTGCGCAGCACACGGCGGTGAATCATATTGCGCTGGAACAGCGGGAAGGGGAGACGCGGGTGAAGGGGGAGACGTTGTTGTAACAGCGTCCCCGCAGGGACGCCGGAGGTTTACGCGACCACAGTAATGCGGAAACCTGAAAATTCTACGGTCTGACCGGCTACGATTTTGCAGCGTTTACGCGTTTCCACCGCGCCATCGACCTTCACTTCACCCTCGGCAATCACGACTTTAGCCTGTGCGCCGCTCTGAACCCAGCCTTCCAGTTTCAGCAGATCACACAGATCGACGTGCGGGAATTTTCCCAGCGAAAAAGTTGCCATTTATTCTACCTCTCCATCATGAAACTCTTCACACGCCTGCAGCGTGTTTTGAATCAGGGTTGCAACGGTCATCGGTCCGACACCGCCTGGTACCGGCGTGATATAGGCCGCGCGCTGTGACGCGGAATCAAAATCGACGTCGCCAACCACTTTGCCGCTTTCCAGCCGGTTAATGCCGACATCAATCACAATTGCGCCCGGCTTAATCCAGTCGCCCGGAATAAAGCCCGGTTTACCGACCGCAACCACCAGCAGATCGGCATGTTCAACATGATGACGCAGATCTTTGGTAAAACGGTGGGTAACGGTGGTGGTACAGCCCGCCAGCAGCAGTTCCATACTCATTGGCCGGCCAACGATGTTGGACGCGCCAACCACCACGGCGTTCAGGCCGTAGGTGTCGATGTTGTAGCGTTCCAGCAACGTCACGATACCGCGCGGGGTGCAGGGACGCAGTTTTGGCGCACGCTGGCACAGGCGACCGACGTTATACGGGTGGAAGCCATCGACATCTTTATCGGGCGTGATGCGCTCCAGCACTTTGACGTTGTCGATGCCGGCGGGCAGCGGCAGCTGCACCAGAATGCCATCAATGTCGTTGTCCTGATTGAGCTGGTCGATCAGCTCCAGCAGCTCCGCTTCGCGGGTGGTGGCGGGCAGATCGTAGGAGCGGGAGAGGAAACCGACCTCTTCACAGGCGCGGCGTTTGCTGGCCACATAAATCTGCGATGCCGGGTTTTCACCCACCAGAACCACTGCCAGACCCGGCGCACGTTTGCCGGCCGCCAGACGCTGCTTCACTTTTTCCGCAACCTCAAGGCGCACCTGCTGCGCAATCGTTTTACCGTCAATAATTTTTGCTGCCATCAGAGAGGAAATCCACTGTGTTGTGTTGAATCGGGGGAAGGGGGCTATTTTGTCAGAAGCGTGGCGCGCTGTCAGTTACAGTTTCAGACGCGTACGCGCTTTCCGGCTTTTTCGTCGCGACGAGTGCCGGCCTGCATGCGTATGATATCTGCAGGACAATCAGGGGACGATGTAATGATTTGGATAATGCTTGCTACTCTGGCGGTGGTGTTTGTCGCTGGATTCCAGCTGCTCACCGCTGGCTCACGTCACGCCGCTCAGCGGCTCAGCAAACGGCTGCAGCTGCCACCGGTACAGGTGGAATCAATGATCTCTATGATGGGGAAAGAGGCGGCGAAAGAGTTTACCGACTATCTCAGCAACGATAATGAAACGCATCTGCATAATGGCGCAGCGGTACTGCTGATCTGGCAGGTGTTGATTGTGGACGGCAGCGAGGAGAACAGCCAGCGCTGGCATGCGATTCTCAGTCGTGCCGGTTTTCCACCGCTAATTAGCCGCCAGCAGCTGCTGCTCGCGCTGGGCTTTCTGCGCCAGCTGGAGCCGGACATCCCGGCGCTACATGCACTTCGTGAGCAATACAATGCGCGTTTCACATCACAAGGGATTGAGCTGGAAGGAGAATTTACCGACAACAGTAAACTCGTGTCGCTCAGCGAATGGCGCAGACGTCACTGACGCCAATTGGTCATTACCGCAGCACTTCGCTGCGGAGAAACGGCAAAAACGTTGACGTACCCGCTTCCCGACGTATAATCCGTGCCATCTCCATGCGCCCTTAGCTCAGTTGGATAGAGCACCGGCCTTCTAAGCCGTAGGTCACAGGTTCGAATCCTGTAGGGCGTACCAAATAAAATCAACGAGTAATCACCTCCCTCCGACGACCAGATTTTCCACATGGGACAGATGTGGGACGCGACTGCCAAAAATCGCATCAATTTGCCGTGCATGCTCCGTTAAGTGATTAGGTGCAAGGTGTGCATATCGCTGGACCATTTCAATACTTTCCCAGCCCGCCCATTTCCTGCAGCGCAGATAACGGAACACCAGCCTGAATTAACCAGCTCGCCCATGTATGCCGCAAGTCGTGAAACCGGAAATCCTCAATACCGGCTCGTTTCAGTGCTGCGCGCCACGCAGTGTTTGAATTGACCCGCATCTTCCTGACGCTGGCTGTTGTGGTCCCGTCGTTCCTCTTCACTGATTCGGTATGAACAAATACCCAATTGTTGTGCCGGCCAATCTGTCGCCTCAGGACTGATTCGGCCATTTCATTCTGCGCCACGCCAATAGCTCTGCCTGACTTGCTTTCTTCCGGATAAATCCACGCCACCTTTCGCTGCAGGTCAATCTGCTGCCACTTGAGGTCAACGATGCTTGAACGGCGCAATCCTGTCTCCAGCGCAAACTCTACGGTAGACTTCAGAGGTTCGGGACATTCATCAATCAGTCGCTTTGCCTCAGCGGGTTCGAGCCACCGTACCCGCTTATTTCTTTCCTGCGGCACTTTGATGACCGGCGACTTCTCGATCCATTTCCATTCCCGTTCCGCTGCACGCATTATCGCTTTCATTAATGCCAGGTGCTTAGCTTTGGTTGAGGTGGAAACGGCAGCCGGTTTGTACTCCCCGATATCCAGCCCCTTCTTCGCCATTGATACGGCGCGCTGCTCCCTTCTCTCTTTTGCTTTGCGGTTAGTCAGCCTGCTGACTGCGGCATAAATCTTCGCCTCGCTGATATCCTTCAGCAATACGCCTTCAAAGTGCATGAGCCAGAATCCGATCCTGCCCTTATCTGCATCGAGCGATCTCTTGTGCGCCTTTTCTTCCAGCCAGCGCAGGCAAGCCTCTTCAAAGGTTACGTCGGGAAAATCACCCAGGCGATCTATTCGCCATAACTCAGCCTTTCTCCGATCGTGCAGCTCCTGTGCTTGCTTTCGGTCCTCTGTGCCAAGAAATTCTTTAATGCGCTTCCCGCCTGGCGTTCTCTTCCTCAAGCGACTTCAGGCATTTAACCTCGGGCACCTCCATACCGCCATACTTCTTACGCCAGGTGTAAAAGGTGGCGTCGGAAATGGCGTGCTTACGGCAGAGCTCACGGGCAGAAACCCCGGCTTCAGCTCGCGGAGGATACTTATGATCTGTTCGTCGGAAAAACGCTTCTTCATGGGGATGTCCTCATGTGGCTTATGAAGACATTACTAATATCGCGGTGTATTAATCAACGGGGGGCAGGTCAATCTGGGGATTGGTAGCGTCAAGGTCACGGTCCGCTAGAATACAACCGCGATGGGTGACGAGTTAGTAGGTCAGGTTTAATCAGTAAAACCGCGCAAGACAACGTGTTGGTATAATCGTTAGTGTAATTTTTTTCGAAAATTATTTTATGCTTTTTGTCAATTGGTTAGGGTATTAATTTGAATCCTGTAGACACCAGGTTCAAGTCAAGAGATGTTAATCAACGCCTTTTTATGCATGAAATTTAATGAAATTGCTGCACTTCAGTTCTCGACACTAAACATAAATCTAACTATAAATATCCTGCCAAAACGACCCATATACTGTTAGAGATCTTCCGACATACTGATTATGTCCCTTCAGAAGATCGCCATGCGTAAGATCCGATTCACCGAACACCAGATCATTGCCGTTCTGAAGTCTTTCGAAGCCGGACGGATCGTCCATTAGCCTAACAATGCCGCCCAATTCGAGCCATGCCTAAGCTTACTGTTATGTAAATATCTCCCCTAAACAAACCATTCGCTTAATCGGCATTCAGTATCGCACTGATTTTACCTAAAAAAACCGCGTGCCAAAATCAGTTAACCACAACAATTCCTCACCCTGACATCAGCAATAATCGATATCACGATATTGTTTCCATTCCTCCTCCTCGATAAGCTGGTGACACACTGCCAGATTAAGCTCAACAAAACCTTCCCAGGTGTAGAGTTGGGAGTAATGACGTTCAAATTGCAGATCGACCCGACAAATATCCGGACGATCGTTGTATATGCTGCAACCTTTACTGGCTGCGTCATAATGTAAGCATGTGCCGTCACCACGATCCAGAGAACGCGTTTCTTCTGCCAGACTCACGCGCTGGCAACAAAGACCGCACTGAACGCATGGGAATGGTGAAAGGTTGCTATAGCAGGACATTTTCATCACTCGTTATTAGGCCCGCGAATATACGCGAGCCTGGTTTTAACTTACGCGGCAACATCATCCAGATTGTCTTTTTTACCTTCGGCAACGGCTGCAATATCAATAATCCGTCGTTCAGTGGAAAGCACTAGATTTCCCTCTTGATCAAGGATCGGGGTATCAATCATGGCTTTCAATAATTGCGCGTACTTAACTGACATAAATACGGCTTCTTTGCTCTCCTGCGGGAAGTCACGGAAGTTTTCACCGTGGCTTTTTAGGGCGTTCTTCATGACGTGAACGCTACCGCGAAGGCGACCACTCGTCAGGGAGAAGGCATTATTTGCCAGCGTCGTGACCTTTTCGATAGTCTGGAGTTTACCCACCATTAATGCGCCCTGGTCGCGGATCGTTTTTGCCTGTTCCAGGTTACTGTGTGCGTTGTTTAGCGCTTCTTCACCCTTATTGCCCAGAATATGGCCGAAAATAGCCAGAGCCGGGCCTGCAACAATTCCGCCCAACACCATCATTCCACCAGCCATGCCAAAACCACCTGTTGCCAGTGAACCGCCGCCAAGCCATGCCAGCGTGGCATTGGTTGCTGCTACGCCAGACAGAGAGGAGATCGCCGTTCCTGTGCTTGCCGTTGCCAGCAGCATCGTGCCGTTATAGGCACCAAATGCCAGCGCTGCACCGCTTCCCATTCCCGCGCCAATACCCAGACCGGCATCTTTCAGCATCTGATAATCCTGCTTCAGGCCCGACAAGGTTGAGCTGGTAAAATCACCCGCGTTGAGTTTTTCCAGCTCAGCGCTGTTAGCCAGTTCGACGTTTTTAAGGCGGCCGAAGTTAACGATAAAATCATTAATGATGCCGTTGAACGCACGAAGCTTGCGCTGACCATAGTCTTCAATGATTTTATTGGTGGCTTCACGGCTGGACTCAATTTGAGCGCTTGCGTTATCAACCATGCTCTGTGCGTTTTCATTGATGTTTTTTGCATTGTTGTGGTCTTTTGCACCACCAGCACCTTTAGCAATACCGTAAATCCCTGCGGCGGCAGCTACCGCACCGATAATAATTGGAATAGGCATGTCATAACTCCTTTATTCAAGAATCAGGGCGAGTAATTTACTTATTTCATTGTTTAACGACTCAGCATGATCCAGCAGATCTTTAAAAATAAAGTCCGGAATTTTTAATGTAAGCTGAATTTCTTTCAGCAACATCCATTCAATGCTGGAAATGTGGCCATCTCGTAGCGCGACCAAAAAAAGCTGGAAAATAATGACTTTTGGCGTCGTGATATTCTCCATTGTTTGATGCTCGAGCAGAGTTTTTAATACTGAGGTTGCAGCCTGAATACGAGTTTCAGGCGTATCAATGATGGAAAGTGGATAGGTCTTCAGTTTCTCAATGAGTTTTTTTTCAGCAGAAATGCTGAAGAATCCATCAAAGACTCCCGAAGCAGAAAAGCCTGGCGAGTGCTGTTCCATCTCTTTCAGTAACTCAGTTTCCAGAGCATCCTTCTGGATTGTCAGATTATTCAGGTCAGAGTCCGACCTCAGTTCACCCTTCGTTTTTCCATCCCAAAGCAATGGGTTGTCGGACAATGCAAGAAGTCTGGCAAGCTCAATGAGCAGTGCCTTTTTATCAGCAGGCAGCATTTTAATTAGCATGGTGATCCTGTTCCCTTTCACAACATTAAAGGTTTATCTGAGTTCATAAAATCTTCGAACTCAGACATGGTCTGGAACTGAAGTTGGATGCCGAGCAAAGTGGCAAAATCATTAACCGCAAATGCGAGGTCATTAATATTATCGGTGTCTTCAGAAATGGCTTTAAAGAGACGGTGTGTATCTTTATGAAGCTGTGGAATTTCCCTAGCCATAAATTCATCAAGCAACGCCTGCTGCTGTGCGATACAAGCACGGGCTTCAGTCTCAACAGCGCTGATTTGTGCCAAACGTTTACGCGAGAGTGCCGCCCCACGAGCTGCTTCAAGAGCGCTTTGATAAAACATGGATGAAAGCGTGTAACCAATCATGCCGCCAATCGCCGCCCCGACCACCGGAATGGGTATAGCTATTTGCCCGAGTGCCGCCATCATCCCACTGGAAAACATTCCGGCACCTTTTTCACCGATCTCATGCAGCAATTGAGCTTCATCAATTTCATTATTGACGTAACGCTTGATGGAGACTCCCAGCGACAAGCAGATATTGACCACCAGCGCGGGGGCTGATGTTCCAGCTATGGCTTGCAGTGCCTGCCTTTCTGACTGTTGTAAACCCGCCTTTATTGCTGAACCCGCGAATGCTGTGCCATAACCCAGCGCTGCTGCTTTAGCGGTATCAACGACTGTATCTTCAGCGGCTTCACCTAGCGTTTTCTTTTGTTGCGCTACATTAAAGATGTTGACGACCAGTGAAATCGCACTGCCAACAGCCGCCCCTGTTTTTGCCCCTTCAATACCCGCGCGGTGGCTGGTGCGTGCAATATCCATTGCAGTTGCGATCTTGGGATGCTCACGGTAGAAAATGGCTTGTTTGGTCGTTAAACCACTGTCACGAACATTACCAGCCAGCTGATCGTAGTTCTCTGCTTCACGGAGAAGTTTATCTGCAACATCCTGCTTTCCGGCAGCCTCAACCTTACTCGCTTGTTCACGCAGGTCTGCGGCTTGTTTACGACAGTGTTCCGCCGCTCCTTCATACTGTTCCGACGGCAACTCCAGCTTAACGCCCCGGTAGCGTGAGAATTTACCGTCATCTTTGGCGATATCTTTTAAAAGTTGGTCACGGTCGCCGACAAATTTCATCTGGCTTTGCGAACCTTCAACAATCACGCCATTCTGAATTTTCACGCGATCGACGACATTATGGTTGCGACCATATTCTTTCAAATCGTCGCTACGGATCGTTCGCACGGTCTCGCCATTAATAATCGCTTCTGCGTTATCACGACTGGTGGTTGCAATTTCCGCAGAGTAACCCGCCTGCTGCTTAATATTCTGTGTCGCGTAATCAGGATTCACTTTATGCTTCGCGATATCCGCCAAACCTTTAGCAAACCGTTGCCCGGTCTCGTTATCAACGCCACGATAGCCTTTAATATATTCGGCGCTTGCACTGCCAAAACGCTTAACGATTTCGCCTTCAGCCACAGCGATAACTGTACGGTTCTGATCGCTGTCGATTTGGTCCTTGTCGCGTTGTTGCTTATTATTGTCAGTAGGCGATAACGCGAAATTCTCATTTGATTCCATAATTATTCCCGTGCAGGTCTATGGATTGCCTTTATATTTCCGTGCCGATTTACGCTTCCACAACCGGCTGCCGTTGAACGTTACTGACTGCTTCCCCAAAGGCAGCTAAAAACCACTTCAGCATGGCGCTGTCTACCACCGTGGCGGAGAATTCCAGGCGTTCATTGCCTATTTTCCGATGGGTTTGATCCAGTGAAAGCGGTGATTCAATCAAGTGGAAACCAGCGGTACGGTCAATTTCAAACGTAAGAAATATCTGGTGGCCTTCACCAAATCCGAAGCGCCCATCGTCATCATATTGTTTCAGATTGAATTCGGCTGGACGCTCGAAGGTAAAGGTGCTGACGCTAGCGGATAGAATACGATTGAGCGCCAGACTGCGTTCGTTGTTGTAGCCTTCGAAACGACAGACCAGGTAGAGGCGAGGGCCTTGCTGCGCTAGGCCCAATGGCATCACTGTGTTTTCACTCTCTTTTCCGCTCGCATTGCGATAGGTGATGCGCAATAAACGATTGAGATATAACGCTTCACTAACAGATTCAAACACGCCATCAGCAATCGGTGGCGGCAGTAACGGTTGGCTGGTTGCCACAATGCGTACTTTATCCGGCCACTCTGCTTCGAGACGGGTAGGGCCGTTGTCATGCAAATTACGTTGCGCCTGGGTGAACAACCCGTTCATTGATTTGATTAATCGGGTTGGTAAAATAGGCTTCAGATGTGCTTCTGCCATTGCCAATAGCAGCGATTCTTGCGGCGTCAGCATCGGTAGCGAAACGCCATTAGAATTCTCCAGCCAGCGATAGCCATAGGGACGGCTACGGTTGTCGCACTCGATATCAAAATGGTCGCAAAGCATTTCCAGATTACGCTGAATAGTCCGTAAATCGCGCGAGATTCCCGCATGCAACAATTGCTCGTGCAGTTCTCTTGCTGTGATTTTTCTGCCGCGCGGAATACGACGCAACAGCTCAAGAGCCAGCACGGTGGTTTCAATAGTTTCGGGTCTTTTAGCCATTTTGATCCCCTATCAAATTAATTACTACAGAAAGCCAATCGCTGATTTATTGCGTTTTTTCATCCAGCACTCGTTTTTCAGTGCCGCAACAAAGGCTTCTACTGAACTCACTGGCCTGAATTGATGTTGACGTGCTACCAGCGCAAAATCACCAGGTGTCAGATAGTCCAGTTTTGATACTTCCTCGATGTCACTGAAATGCGGCTCATTAAGCTGTAGCTCACGGCAGTAGAGATTCAGCAATGCCACAGCCTGTTCATCACAGAGATAGTTGAAGCGCACCTTAAAATCGAAACGACGCAGCGCGGCGGCATCCAGCACATCAAATCTGTTCGTAGTGGCGATCAAAATACCTTCAAACTGTGCCATCTGACTCAGCATCTCGTTGGCGCTGCTTACCTGCCAGGGGTACTGAAATTCGTCGCGTACGCTGAGAAAACTGTCAATCTCATCAATCAGCAGTAGCGCATTGTCGCGGTACGCCTGATCAAATAGTGCCGCTATGTTCTGTTCACTTTCACCCACGTAACGACCAAAAAGCTGTGAGGCTTTGCGTTCTATTACCATCATATCTAGCTGCTTCGCCAGCCAATATACCCATGCAGTTTTACCAGTGCCCGGTGGGCCATAAAGACAAAAACGAGCTGATTGGCCACGCATCAGAGCTTTTCCAATCTCGCCAAGGGGAACATCACTACTGATAAATGCAGAGTCATAGAGCGCTGATGTTTGGGCAGCAACATGACGTTTTATCGGCATATGTCCTTGTGCCTTTAGGGTGTTATTGATTAAATACATTAAAGTCTCAGGGCGATTTTCTTTGGGTAGATTTTCGCCAATGGCCGCAAGCACGCTTGCCGCCCGGTTAACAACCGCCGGTGCAAGATAAGGTGCTTCAGCTAACTGAGAGATGGCGTCAGGTGCCAGTATCTCGCCGCAGGCTTGTTGTATGATATCTGCCCGCAGCTCACGTGGTGGGGCATTGAGCTCAATTACCATGTCAAAGCGGCGCACCAGAGCCGGATCCATACAGCTGATGTCATTGGTTACCCAGAGAGAGGGGACGACATTCTCTTCCAATAAGCGATTGATCCATGCTTTCGCTAATGGAAGCGGGTTGCTGTTATGTATTCCGGGACTTTCGACAAAAACATCTTCAGCCTCATCGAGTAGAATGAGCGATTTTTCTTCAATGAATAAACGCTGAGCTGCACGCCAGGCACGTAAGCGACGACTTCCGCTGAGTGGGCGCAGGGCTTCATTCTCACTACTAACTTCATAGAGAGAAGTCTGCAACTCTTCGGAGATCAAGCGGCATAGCTGACTTTTACCACTGCCCGGTTGACCATGAATTAGGATGTTTACCCCAACACGATGCGTGTTTAGTGCATGATGCAACCATTGGCGCAGAATACTTACTGCCGGGATGTGAGCATAATTTTCTAACTTCAGTTCGGCTGGTCCACAGCCATTAATCAGGCCTTGCAGGAGTCGCGCTGGGCTAGTCTCACCAGCGTAAAGGCGTTCTGACAATGTTGGCGAGAAAGGCTCAAGTTTGCTGCGTAGCAAATGTGCGCCATTCATTTCAAGACTAATCAGCCCGGTTTTAGTTAAGGTGCTCGTAGGGCCAAGCGCATCGCGTACATCGATCTCGGGTATATCTAAAATTGCCGCCAACACGCGATAAACGTTTGCGGAGGTGAGCGACCCAAGCCATTCCGTGACGTCATCAAGCAGCCGTTCCTGATGTAACTGTAATGTGAATTCCAGTATGGATTTTTCGGCACTGTTTAGGCCAATACGCGTGGAAAATCTGCTCACTGCAGAATGAAAAATAGAATACTGGGTTAGCGAATTATGTTGTTCAGCATCCTGATAATATTTTCGTAACTTATTCAGTAACGAATCTTGATCTTGTTGGGTAAAGTTAAAAGGATGTTCATGGGTGAGATGAAGATAATCAGCCAGCTGCTGATTACTAAATCCATGCTGAGTAATAAACTGTTTATGTGCGCCCAGGCGAAAAAGTATCCGCAAAATCCACTGTTGCATTTTAGTATCCCGATAATTCATTTCAGCGACTTCAGTTAGTTCAGCAGACTTTTCAGTGTTCATATTTATCCCTCGTGAAAATGCTATTTTCATATTACGCTGTGACATTTTGTGTCGCAGGGAGTGAGGGTGATTTTTTAGGGTTTTTTGTTCGCCTGCGGCACAAGTTGTCGCAGGGGTATGAATGGGGTTTTGTGTTGGGAAATAATTATATTAAATTTTCTCTTCTAATTGCCGATAACTCTTTTTCAGCCCTGAGTTAATTGTATTTGTTCGCAAAGTATACGTTTTAATCTGTGAGGAAATGGAAATGCCAAGTAAATCTATACGTTCGATGATTAAAGAGATTAACAATCCGGATGCCGATGGTCACGGGCTTTGGTTGCCAAATATTCAGCGACAATTTGTATGGAACAAGGAGCAGATTGCCAGATTGTGTGACTCAGTGATGCGCCGCTACCCATTATCATCCATGCTATTATGGCGTACGAATGAACCGATCAAGTATCGAAGCTTTATCCAGAACCTTAATGGCGGCAAAGTAGATCTCAAAAGTCATTACCAGCACAATCCAAAGAAATTAAAACGTCTGGTTTTGGATGGGCAGCAACGATTACAAAGTTTTTATCTTGCTCTACAAGGTTGCATCGATAACGAAGTGCTTCATTTGCATGTTTTAAGCGGAGAGCAGGTGAGTTCAGAGGAGATCCGTTATCGGTTTGAGTTTAAAGTACCTGCAGAAAAAAACTGGCCGTGGGTACCTCTGGCTAAAATTATTTACTCAGGTAGTCTTCCGGAGGATTTACTTTTTGAACTAGCGGAAGATGAAGTTGCGGCACTCACTGATAATCAACGGCGCCAGGCAATACGTAATTTGAGTCTTGCTCAGCGTGAGTTCGGCAATGATAGCGTTTTGCTTTATCATGAAATTGATAGCACCCAGGATGATAACGCGCTAAAATTTGAAGATGTGGTTGAAGTATTCATTCGCGCTAACTCTGGTGGCACTAAATTAAATAAATCAGATTTGATGTTTACGCTGCTTTCTACGGAGTGGGAAGATGCTGATATCGTATTTGAAGATTTTTTAGATAAAATTAACGATAATGAAAGATTCCAGTTTTCACGCGACTTTCTTATTAAGCTTAGTACAACAGTGCTTGGCTATAATGCGAAGTATGATGTCGATAAACTTCGGGACGACCAGGTTAGGAAGGAAATTAGCGAAAACTGGCCAGATATTGCTAGCGCATTACTTTTTGTTAAAGATGAGATCGTCACCAGTACTTATATCCGTTCTCACAAGGCGTTAACGTCTTATAATGCGCTTATTCCTTTAGTCTATTTGCAATATCACTTTCCCGGACAGTTATCTAAATCAAAAATTCTTCACGAATATTTTGTTCCTGCGCTGTTTTCTGGAGTGTTTTCTGGTCAGCCAGATAGTATTATAGATAAAATGGTTAAATCTATAAAAGAAAATGAAGGGTTTGATATAAAGAAAATCAAATTATTGATTGAAACTTCTAACAAATATTTACATGTTAATGAAAGTCACGTATTAAACTATTGTGGCTATGGGTCTGGAAATATTCATTTGCTCTTCAATATTTGGTATGGCAGGGAGTATAGGGCGGGTGGATTCCAGCATGAGCCTCAAATAGATCATATTTTTGCGCGCAGTATACTTAAAGACCAGAAGGAATTGAACGACGCTACAGGACGCGAAGTTCAGCGTTATGGTGCCTGGGAAATAAACCAATTGGCAAATTGTATGTTGCTGCCCGCACATCAAAATGGTGCAGGCGATAAAGGTGATAAATCAGTCGATAAATGGCTGGCTGAGCAATCAGAAGACTTTCTCGATTTGCACTGTATCCCAAAAACAAAAACATTATGGAAAGTCGAAAATTATGAACGCTTTATTGATAAGCGCCAGCAGCTAATCATTAAGCGATGTGAGGAGTTGGGATTACTCAGCTCAGAGGAGTAATGCAACCGGAGCAATTCTGCACAGGATGACAGAGTTGCTTTTAATCTTACATTGCTCACTCTTTTGTATAAGCCTTCTGGCAAGGAGGCCGGTTTCAACTGGCTATGCCTGAAGATAACTGGAACGCGCCACCATCAACGATGACGAGGTTGCGATTATCAGCTGCCGAAAAAGTGACGGATAAAGTGAGAAGAGGTGAGGGAGGGTAAGTGACCGCTGGCCCCTGTTGTTCTGCGCAGACAGGAATAGAAAGAAAATGCCGGGCCAGATCCACCTTTCAGGGAAAATGAACAGTGGCTCTCTCCGTTGCAGAGAGAGCCACAGATTAACCTATTAAGATGGCCCGGATGTCATTAACGTTGGTTAACGTCGGTCCGGTGATCAGCAGGTCATTAATCGCATGAAAATAGCTGTAGCTGTCATGCGCATTCAGATAGCTAAGCGCATCAAGTCCGCAGGTTTTACCGCGCACCAGCGTATCCGGAAAAACCATCGCACCCGCAGCCTCCTCGGTGCCATCAATACCGTCACTGTCTCCCGCGATGGCCCAGATTCCGCTTTCTCCCCGCAGTGCGCAGGCCAGCCCAAGTAAAAACTCGCTGTTACGCCCGCCTTTCCCGGCCTTTGCCTCGTTTACCGTGACCGTTGTTTCTCCCCCGGAAAGCAACACAGCCGGCCCTTTCAGCGGCTGACCGTGCTGCTTCACCGATTTTGCGATGCCCGCCATAACGGTGGCGACCTCCCGGCTCTCACCTTCGATGGCATCGCCGAGTATCAGCGGGGTGATCCCGTGACGACGCGCGGCGCTGGCCGCGGCCTGTAATGCCATCGCGGGTGTGGCAATCATTCTGACCTCACCTTTAGCCAGCATCCCTGATAATGCCGTCGGCTGGCTCAGCACATGGCGAACTGCTGCGGAGATCGGAATAGCGTAGCGCTCCAGTACCTTCAGCGCCTCTTCTGGCGTGCTGCTGTCAGCCACCGTCGGACCGGATGCCACATCCGCCGGATTATCACCCGGCACATCGCTGATAATCAGCGAAACCACCCGGGCAGGCTGCGCCAGTGCAGCCAGTCGGCCGCCCTTTATCGCCGACAGATGACGCCTGACCAGATTCATCTCTCTGATGCTGGCACCGCTGTGCAGCAGTGCCCGGGTAACTGACTGTTTATCGACCAGCGTGATACCCGGCGCGGGTAAGGCCATCACGGCGGAGCCACCGCCAGATATCAGCGCCAGATCGTCGGGTGTCAGGCCGCGCAGCGTTTCCAGAATCAGCATCGCTGCCGTTTCACTCATTGCATCTGAAACCGGATGAGACGCCTCCAGAATACGGATGCGTCCGGCGGGCACGGCGTGACCGTAGCGCGTCACCACCACGCCACTGACTTCCACATCTGGCCAGGCGGCATCCACCGCTGCCGCCATAGCGGCCGACGCCTTGCCGGCCCCGACCACCACACAGCGGCCGGCGGGCTTCCGCGGCAGCGCGGCCGGCACGACAGGTCCGGGACGGGCGCTGTCAACCGCCTGCGTAAAGATATCCTCCAGTATCGCTGCGGCCTGATCGTTTCTCATCGTTATGCACTCTCGGCAACGGTTGAACGGGATTCGATGAACTGCACCACGGCACGCGTAACATCGGCGGTGGTTGCCGTGCCGCCCACATCGGGCGTCAGGATGCCGTGAGTGCAGACATGTTCGATGCCTTCCATGATCAGCGCGGCGGCTTCAGGCTCGCCCAGATGCTCCAGCATCTGTACCGCCGTCCAGAAAGTGGCGATCGGGTTGGCGATGCCCTTACCGGTGATATCAAAGGCTGAGCCGTGGATCGGTTCGAACATCGAAGGAAAACGCCGCTCAGGATCGATGTTCGCCGTCGGCGCTACGCCGAGGCTGCCCGCCAGCGCGCCCGCCAGGTCGGATAAAATATCGGCGTGCAGGTTGGTGGCGACGATGGTATCCAGGCTCTGCGGATGCAGCGTCATGCGGTGCGTCATGGCATCCACCAGCATCTTGTCCCACTGCACATCCGGAAACTCCTGCGCCACCTCAGCGGCAATTTCATCCCACATCACCATGCCATGACGCTGCGCATTGGATTTGGTGACTACCGTCAGCAGCTTACGCGGGCGGGATTGCGCCAGTTTAAAGGCATAACGCATGATGCGCGTGACCCCGACGCGGGTGAAAATCGCCACTTCGGTACCGACTTCTTCCGGCAGACCTCTATGGGCGCGGCCACCGTTGCCGGAGTATTCCCCTTCGGAGTTTTCGCGCACGATCACCCAGTCGAGATCGCCAGGTCCGCGGTTGCGCAGCGGCGAGGTGACGCCAGGCAGAATTTTGGTTGGCCGCACATTGGCGTACTGATCGAATCCCTGGCAAATCGGCAGGCGCAGCCCCCAGAGGGTGATGTGGTCAGGCACATCTGGCGCACCGACCGCGCCGAAATAGATCGCATCGAATTTTTTCAGCGTCTGCAGGCCATCTTCTGGCATCATCACGCCGTAGCGTTTGTAGTAGTCGGAACCCCAGTCGAAGGTCTGAATATCAAATTTCAGCTGCGGATCGCGCTGTGACAGTGCCTTCAGAACCGCAATGCCGGCTGAGATGACCTCAGGGCCGATACCGTCAGCAGGAATAGCGGCAATAGAGTAGTTACGCATGATGTTTCTCCGTATCGATTAATGGGTGTGAGGTTGATGAAGTTCAGTGGTCTGTGGCTTTTTCGCTTTTCCGGACAGTATCAGTACCGTCAGGGCTGAAATCAGCAGCAGTCCGGCCACGAAATAGAGTCCCCAGGTATAGCTGCCGGTTTGCTGGCGGATGATGCCAATCATCATCGGGCCGACAAAGCCGCCGAGGTTGCCAATCGAGTTGATGGCAGCGATGCCAGCCGCTGCCGCTGGCCCGCTCAGGAACAGGGTCGGCATGCTCCAGAGTGGTGGCTTGGATGCGCTGATCCCGACGGTAACCAGCGTCAGGGCGATAATCACTGAGAAAAGGGTGCTGACGCTGCCGGCATAAATCAGTCCGGCCGCGGCCAGCAGACAGGCAGCAATAACGTGCCAGCTGCGCTCGTTGGTCCGGTCGGAGTGGCGCGCCCAGAGGATCATGCCGAGAACGCCGATCACTGCCGGGAAAGCATTGAGGAAGCCGATTTCTAACGATGAGGCACCGAAGCTGTGAATAATCTGCGGTGCCCAGATACCCAGGGTATAAAGGCCGGCCGAGGTGCCAAAATAGACCAGCGCCAGTGCCAGCACCCGCTTATCCGCCAGACCGCGCCATGCGCTGCTGTGGCTCTGTCCCACCGCACGCGCCTGCTCTTCAGCCTGCATGGTGTTTTGCAGCCAGCTCCGCTCCTCTTCGGTCAGCCATTTCGCTTTAGCCGGACGGTCGGTGAGCCAGAACAGCACCACGATGCCCAGCAGTAACGCGGGGATCGCCTCCAGCACGAACATCCACTGCCAGCCGGCAAAGCCCATCAGCCCGTGCATCTCCAGCAGCGCGGCGGAGATCGGTGAGCCCAGCGCGGTAGAGAGCGGCGCTGCGGCCATGAAAATAGCGGTGACCTGCGCACGTTTTACCGCCGGGAACCAGTAGCTGAGATAAAGAATGATGCCCGGAAAGAAACCGGCCTCGGCCACGCCGAGCAGAAAACGCAGAATATAGAAACTGGTGGTGCCCTGCACAAATGCCATACAACCCGAGACCAGTCCCCAGGTAATCATGACGCGGGCGATCCAGATCCGGGCACCGACCTTATGCAGAATCAGGTTAGACGGGACTTCAAACAGAAAGTAGCCAAGAAAGAAAATCCCGGCCCCCATCCCGAAGACCATCGGCGAAAAACCCAGGTCCTGATTCATGGTCAGGGCGGCAAAGCCAATGTTAACCCGGTCGAGAAATGCGATGAAATACAACAGCATGATAAAAGGAATGATCCGCAGCGTTACTTTGCGCATCACCTTTTTTTCGAGGTCATTGTGCATAACAGGATGCTCCACAGTCAGGTAGGGTTGTTATCGTTTTGTTGTGAACTCAGTATGCTGTTTTGACTGGCGTTATCATCGGCAAGGGTTTATATAAATAAGTTGAATAATCTGAATGCGGGCGAAAAATGGATATAAATCAGCTGAGATGCTTCGTGGTGGTAGGTGATGAACTTCACTTCGGCAGGGCAGCCCGCAAGCTTGAAATGATGCCTGCGTCACTCAGCCGCTTTATCCGGTTGCTGGAGGAGGATTTAGGCATACGGCTGCTGAATCGTTCGACCCGGAATGTGACTCTGACCCGGGAAGGCGCAGAGTTTTTGAGTGAGGCTAAGTCCGTGGTTGCTGATTTTGATGCATTACGGTTGCGGTTCCATAAAAACATCGCTGCGCAGAAAAAGACATTGCGGATCGGGGCCATTGACAGCGCGGCGAGGGGATTACTGCCGAAACTGCTCAACCTGTTCGTCAGCGCCTTTCCTGATGCGGATATCCATATCAGCGAAGATAAATCGCACAGCCTGATCCCACGACTGACCTCCGGCTGGCTGGATCTGGTCTTTGTCCGGCCGCCAGAACAGACCGACGTCACCCTGACCACGCGCTTTATTGCCAATGAAACCTGCGTGCTGGCGGTGCCGGCGCATCACCGGCTGGTGGATTACGCGCAGGTGAGCATCGACGATTTTTGCGACGAGCCCGTCATCGTGCCGGAAAGACGCACCCGACCTCACAGCCATGACCTGACGATGAACCTGTTCAGAGCGGCGGGCCGATATCCGGTGATTGCGCAGTATGCCGAGGAAAAACAGACCATCCTGAGCTTTGTCGCTGCCGGGCTGGGCGTGGCGCTCGTTCCTTCCTCTTACCGCAACATGAACGCGGATGGCGTAAAGTACCTGCCGCTGGCACCGGTCAATGATATGGAAATTGAAGGGCTGCCGCTCTGTGTGATATGGCACCAGGGAAACAGGGACAGATATGTGAATGCCGTACTTAATATCCTGGCGGAGAACAGCGAGATATTGACGAAAGATCTGTAGTGATCTTCATGCATACCCAGGGCGCTGGCGAGGTGGAACGGCCGCCAGATCAGACTTCCCGATAGCGTGGTGATGCTTTCGGCCAGATAAGGGCGTTGCCCGTCAGCGCGCCAGCCAGAGAGGATTACCCGTCAAACGCCTGAAAAGCCCGCCGGGTCGGTGATAAACGTAACCACTGGTAAACAAGTTTGAGTTTTAGCCATTCCTGCAGGAAGTCAGCTTTTCACTGGCTATGCTTGTACCTGACTGGAACACGCCAGTTATTACAGGGAAAAAAATATGCAGAAGTTAACGTTTGGCATCATGGTTGCTGGCCTCCTTTTCGGCATGAGCATGCAGGCTGAGGCGAAGGGATGCCTGAAAGGGGCTGCGGTCGGCGGCGTCGCTGGTCATGTTGCCCATCACGGTGTTGCAGGTGCCGCTGCTGGCTGCGCGGTAGGTCATCACATGGCTAAGAAAAAAGAGAAAGAAGCGGAAAATCAACAGCAAAGTCAGAAGTAACACCCTTTAACCTTTGCTACAGCGTTGTTTGAATTAACCCTGGTTCAGTAGCGACTGATATCAGCCAGATTTCAGTCGCTGGCTGGCCAGGGTTGAAAGCCGTGGCATGGTATTAATCAGCGATGAAGCCATAACAGCCTAAAAAATAAAGGATAAAGTGAGGCGCGGCCGGGGCAGCAGAACTCGCAGCCCGAAGCGGACGTTTATTCAGACATTCAGCGAGTCCTTTCAGATGAGCTGACCTTAATCCCCCGTGAACTCTCCCTGAAATCGCTAAGCCCTTTATCTGCTGCAGCAGAACCAGAGAGTTCATCCGTGGTCGGGCCGCGACAACCGTCCGCTTGCCACTGTCATTCTTTTGTCATTACTCGCTCACCCTGATGTCAGGGCCGGTTGCTTATTCTGAAGGTGAACTTTCACAATCAGGAGTATGACAATGAAACTGAATACCATCACCCTGGCCCTGGGTATGCTGCTGGCTGTCGCCGGCGGTGAGGCGCAAGCGCAGTCGCAGCCGGTAAAAAATATTGTGCTGGTACACGGCGCGTTTGTTGGCGGCGCGGGCTGGCGGCCGGTCTATGACCGGCTGACGCATGACGGCTATCAGGTGACACTGGTACAGGAGCCGCTGACCAGTTTTGCAGAGGATGTGACGGCAACGCGACGGATTATCGATCAGCAGAATGGGCCGGTGATTCTGGTCGGCCACAGCTACGGCGGGGCGATCATCAGTGAAGCGGGTAACGACAGTAAAGTGGCAGGGCTGGTCTACATTGCCGCTCATGCGCTGGACAACGGTGAAACCGAGGCCAGCAACGGGAAAAAATTCCCCAACAGCGCCCATCCGTTTGCCCGATCGGCCGATGGCTATCTGACGATTGCGCCACAGTATTATCACAGCGATTTTGCTGCCGACCTGCCCGCCGCGCAGGCTGACTTTGAGGCACATGCGCAGATGCCAACCAACGCCGCGGTGTTCACCGCTAACATTGCCGATCCGGCGTGGAAAACCCGGCCCAGCTGGTACATGGTGGCGAAAGCTGACAAAATTATCAGTCCCGATCTGGAGCGGATGTACGCCCGACGTGCGCACAGCCATACGGTAGAAATTGCCGGTGCCAGCCATTCGGTCTATCAGTCACATCCTGAGGATGTTGTAAAATTGATCGAGCAAGCCGCACAACAGGCACAGCCCTGAAAACAACCCGCGGGAAGAGGCGCATGAAAATTCTGGTGATTGAAGATGAGGCCAAAGCGCGTGATTACATGCGCAAAGGATTGACGGAAGCCGGCTTCATCGTCGACGTGGCGGACAATGGCGTGGATGGTCTGTTCTATGCCCGTGAGCATCACTACGATCTGATCCTGCTCGACGTGATGCTGCCCGGCATCGATGGCTGGCAGGTGATGGCGGAGATGGATCAACAGATCCACACTCCGGTGATCTTCCTGACCGCCAAAGGCACGCTGGAAGATCGCATCAAAGGACTGGAGCTGGGCGCGGATGATTACCTGGTTAAACCCTTTTCCTTTGCCGAACTGCTGGCGCGCGTCCGTACTCAACTGCGGCGCGGCAGCCAGCAGAAGCTGCCGGACATTCTCACGCTGGCCGATTTGCAGCTCGACGTCTTTAAACGCCGCGTCGAGCGCGGTGGCCAGCGCATCGATCTCACCAACAAAGAGTTCAACCTGCTGCACCTGTTCCTGCTGCATCCGGGTGAAGTGCTGACCCGGACGCTGATCGCTTCCCGCGTCTGGGACATGAATTTTGATAGCGACACCAACGTGGTTGATGTGGCGGTGAAGCGTCTGCGTCAGAAAATTGATGGTCCGTTTGCTCAACCACTGATTCACACCGTGCATGGCGTGGGTTATCGCTGCGAAGCCGAAGCGTGAAGCGCCATTCTCTGACGCTGCGTCTGTCGCTGATGCTCAGCGTCACGGTGATCGTTATTTTTTCACTCTGTGGTTACGCGCTTTATCACTCACTGGCAACGCAAATCAGCGTGCGGGACGATGCCGCCCTGCTGACGCGCATCGATCAGATTCGTACGCTGCTGCGCGATGAAGATGCCATCACGCTGATCCAGCAAAAACCCCGCCTGTTTGCCAACATGCTCGGCAATACCGAGTCGTTGCTGGTGCTGCGGTTTCCCGGCCAGCCGCCGCTGATTGTGGTGAATCCGGGACAGCGTCCTCTGCCTGCCATCACGCCGATTCCGGCTGACCAGCCGCTGACGCTGTCGTCGGTGCATCATCTTGTCAGCGCAGGAGGCACGCCGTTTATCTCGGCGGCGGCGCTGGCACCAACCCGCGATGGCAACGGCCAGATTGAGATCGTGACCGGCCGCCTGATGCGAGACCGCACCCAGACTCTGCAGCATTACCGCGACCAGATAGTGCTGGCGACCACGCTGGCGGCCGTGCTGGTGGCGGCCATCAGCATCTGGCTGGTGCGACGCGCGCTGTCGCCGCTGCGCAGCCTGGCGGCAGAGGCGGAAGCGATCGATGTGCGTCATTTAGCACGACGGATGCCCGGACAGGCGCAGGCGGAATTAGAGCCGCTGGTGGCGGCGTTTAATCAGATGCTGAGTCGCCTCGAAACCGGCTATCAGCAGTTGAGTCAGGTCTCGGCGGATATGGCGCATGAACTGCGCACGCCCATCGGCACGCTGCTGGGGCAGACCGAAGTGGCGCTGAGCCAGACCCGCAGCCTGGGTGATTATCAGGCGTTGCTCGGCTCCAACTACGAAGAACTGGAACGGCTGGCGAAGATGATCGACAACATGCTGTTTCTTGCCAGAGCGGAAGATGCCAGTCAGGCACGGGATGAACAGCGTATCGATCTGGCGTCGCTGGGCGAGAAGCTGCGGAGCTATTTCGATGATATGGCGGAGGAAAAAGCGATGCGGCTGGAGATGGCGTTAAACGGTGAACTGCAGGCCGATCCGCTGTTGCTGCAACGCGCGCTGGCCAACCTGATGGCCAATGCGCTGCGCTATGGCGATGCCGGCACGCCGGTGAGAATCAGTAGCAGGATACTGCCATCGGCGGTCGAACTGGTGGTGGAAAATCACGGCCCGACGCTGAGCGCTGACCAGCAGGCACGCGTTTTTGATCGTTTCTGGCGCGCCGATGCGTCACGGCATCAGGGCAGCAGCGGGTTAGGGCTCGCTATTGTGCGCAGCATTATGCAACGCCATCAGGGACGTTGTGAGGTGCAGAGTGCGCACGGCATCACGCGCTTCACGCTGCGCTTTCCACAGCCGGCGTGATCGCCGGAACATGACAGTCAGGCATATGTGCCTTAGCGGCGGGTCTGGTGACGGAGACGTTTGCGGGTGACCCGATGATAGCAATAGGCCAGCGAAAAAGTGACACAAAGCAGCCTGTTGCTGGTCGACAGCAATCCACTCGCCAGCAGGCTGAAGGCTTCAATCGCTTTTGGCAGCGTGATGGCAGGGTTCTCGCTCGCTGCGACCCAAAGGGCGGCATTAAAAGCCGAACCATTGAGTAAGCGCGCGGCCGCTTCAGTATCGACCGGCCTGAGCGCGCCGCTTGCAGCCATTTCCGCCAGTGCGCTGCAGGTGGCGTCGAGACAGGCATTCTGGCTCGGCCAGCGGCTGGGATCGCCAGAAAAGCCGGGCCATCCAGCAAGACGATACGCTGCACTTCCGGGTCGAGCACCATTTCAATGTAAACGGCTCCCTCCCACATCAGTTTTTCCCAGTCCGAATCGGCGGTAGCGGCCACCTCTCTGGCACGCAGCGCGATCTCGCTGTCGACCTGCGACACCACCGCGGCCAGCAGCCCATTTTTATCACCGAAATGATGATACAGCGCACCGCGGGTGAGCCCGACGCTGGCGGATTGAGGCGGCGGCCAATCCCCGTTCGGCAAAGGCTTCCTGGCAGCAAAAACCAGTTTGCTACCGTGCTGGAGATTAAAAATGAAATATGGACAGAGGCGCCTTAGCCGAACAGGACCGCGGTAGGCGGGTTTTGATTTTGAAATTAAGGTAATTGCCCGGCTGCCTGAGCCGGCGGATAACCGCTGATGCTGGGCGTCTGACGCTGATTCAATGGTGGCGGGCCGCTTTGTGGCAAGAGACCGCCGGTGGAAGGCATACCGGCGGTCTGATCGGGGCAATGTGGGTTCCGCTGCCTGAACCTGGCGCGGTTGAGTTCAGTGCCTGTTACTCCACGCTACACCGGACACCGGACACGGAGACCGGAGAGGGCGAGATCGCTCAGCGCGCGGGAAGGCGCGGCACAGCCTGCTGCGATAATGTGGACTTTCATGGCCTGGCTCTGGGGTGAGAGCGCCGTATGCGTCACACAGTGCTGGGTCATCATGCCGGTGAGATAGATATCGGTAATACCGTGTTCGCTGAGTAACGCTTCAAGATTGGTGTTAAAAAAGCTGTCCGCTTCCGCCTTAACCACCACGGGTGCATTCTCCAGCGCCGCCGCGATATCAGGATGAAACGCGGCGCCTGCGGTATCCGGACGGAAAAACGGCGCTTCAGCCGTGGCGATATGCTGAACGCCGACGATCAGCCATCCCTTTTCCCGCGCGTCATCAATCGCGTTAACGGCCGCCTTGCACGCCTCTTCGGCGGCCTCAAGCGGAAAGGCTCCGCCGGGGAAATAGTCATTCTGAATATCAATCACGATCAGGGCATTTTTCATGGTGAATCCTTTATTAGCAGGGAGGAAAGAAAACTTTTTGGTCAGCTACCCGGTCACGACCGCGCCGATGATGAATATCTTCCCGGCGACCGCATCGCATTAGCTGCCCGGTAAGCGGGCAGGGCATTGTATCGGTGGCATCAGGCCAGCCGATCATCGCCCGATCACGGCGACGTTGTTGTGGCTGAAGCCGTTACCCGTTTCTGATGTCAGGCCAGCCACAGCAGCGGCATTGTATTGATAGTGCCGAAAGCAGTGAAAATATCCTGAAGGCCGCTTTGGTTTGAAGGATGTTTGGGGCTGGGGGTTTTATTTTAAGACAGCTTATTCTTAGCGCAGCGGGATAGAAAATTAAACGTCGTCTTATACTTTGAATATCTGTTTCTGAATATTAATGGCGATAAAAGTTGTCTGCTTATTTGAGGAGTGGATTTAACGATCGCTGAGGGGATGAGTGTTATGGATTGCCCGTTATGAGGGTAAGTTATGGGGAGAGATAATGTTGAAGATAAAATTGCATTGCCACGAAAAGTAGTGCCGTGGCCTGGGCCACGGCCAGCGAATCAGGCTGATTGCCACTCGCTTTCAACATCTGCCTTCGCTTTGGAGAGAATGACTTTATTATCATCCACCTCTTTCACCCAGCTAAAGGGAATAATATGGTGTTGTCCACCCGCTTCAGGATCGCTTTTTGCCAGCTTAATTTTGTCATCGCCTTCAAAATGGTCAACAATCCCTACGTGTTCACCATTAACATCAACGACCTGAGCGTGGTCTAAAATTTGTGATTTATCTACCATGGTGATTTCTCCTTATTCGTTTGTGAGGTCATCGCCTCAGACGAATTAATCCTGGCTGCTGAACCTGAATTACGCCAGTATATTAACAAAATGAAATATTTTTAGCTTAACATCCTGCATAATAAAGGCTTATTTGGCGGATATATAAGACCACTTAATAATGAAAATAATATTGTCGCTGCGTTGGCTCAGGCCAATAGCGAACGCGAATACAGACTTTGCGAATCGCTTTCCATCATCAGCGCTTCAGCGACGCATCAGTTGAAGGCCGCTAAGATAGAGGAGAGTTCTGCACGGCCAGTCCACCTCAACAGGAGACGTAATGACAGTCATCGATTCGTTTAACCACCAGGGTGGCGTCTGGATTAACCCGCCACCGCACCACCGCCTTGAAAAAGATCAACTACGCTTCGAAACGGCGCTTAACAGCGATTTCTGGCAGCGCACCTGGTACGGTTTTGAGCGGCACAGCGGGCACGCTTATGGATTCTGGATCGATGAGGACTTTACCGTACAGGTGCAGGTCAGGGCGGATTTCAGCCAGCTCTACGATCAGGCCGGGCTGTTTATTCAGGATGATGAGACGCACTGGGTTAAGGCGGGAATTGAATTTAATGATGACCAGCCCGCGATGGGCTGTGTGGTGACGCGCGAAAGATCCGACTGGTCAACCGGTCTGTTTCCCGGCGATCCGCGCACCTTCTGGCTGCGGGCGACGCTGGTTAATGAGGCGCTGCGCATTCAGTACTCCAGTGATGGTGAGCACTGGCCGCTGTTACGTCTCTGTCCGTGGCCAGGCCATGCGCGGCGCTTTGTCGGAGTGATGGGTTGCTCACCCGAACGCCAGGGGCTGGCGATCGGTTTTAGTGACTTCATCATCAGCCCGCCGTCCGGCAAAGCGCTGCACGACCTGTCGTAAACGGTGCATAGCCGTGAGAGATCAGCGACTCGCTGAGATCCACTCCCACGGCTGAGTGTTGCATTCAGAGGGGACGCGCTGCCTCTGCTGCGGCGCGGTATCGGCAGGAATCCCCGCGACAAGCGACGTCGCTGCATCCTCTGTCTGAAACTCAGCACACCGGCTCAGGACACCGCTGCGTTTAATCGGGTCATGCTTTGCTCTTTACTCCTTTCTGGCCGTCACAGCCCGGTTGCGCGCCACGATCGCCTCGTGTGTCAGCTCTCCGGCAGACATAAACTCTTTGATTAACGCATCGCGGTTGAGCGGCGCGCGTTGGCGATCGGCGGCCTGCAGGGCAGCAATCAGCGCCGGCTTTGTCAGTTCGGTACAGTAGGCGGGCGTGCCCGGCTGCTGACGCCATGAGTCATTCAGCAATCCGGCATCAACCGCATCAAAACCGGTCGCCTCGACCAGTGACATCGCGACCGCTCTGGCCTGCGGATCGTCACCGGCTACCGGGATCGCCAGACGTCCGGGCTGATCCGCCGGCTGGCCTTTATCGGCCAGCGTTGCCGCCAGCACCGCATTCCACGCTTTGATCACCGGACGATGCAGCTGCTCGCTGGCCCAGTCACTTTCCGTCTGACCATTCCGGAGTGCCGCGATATCGCCGTCACGGAACGGATAGTAGTTGCTGGTATCAATAATGATCGCTTCTGACGGCGCGGCGTTTAACAGGCTGGTCATCAGCGGATGTTTATCAAACGGGATCGCCAGGATAATCACCTCTGCATCCTGAACCGCAGCCTCGCGCGTTACTGCCGTGGCACCCACTTCGCTTGCCAGTGCCTGAATAGAGTCAGGGCCGCGTGAGTTAGCCAGCCGGATACGGTGACCGGCGGCGGCCAGTTTACGTGCCAGGGTTGCGCCGATATTGCCTGCGCCAATAATGCTGATATTCATCGTCTGCCTCGTTGTGGTTGAGAGTGATTACTACGCCGGATGGGCGAAGTTGAGCAGGGTGTCGCGCAGCGCAGCCAGTTGCTGATCCGTCATGTTGCAGGCGGATTTGATGCTGTCGGTGATTGACCACAGCGTCTGCTGCAGCGCGGCACCCTCATCAGTCAGCGTAATCAGAACGCGCCGCTCATCATGACGATCGCGGGTACGCACGATCCGGCCAGCCGATTCCAGGCGCTTGAGAACCGGCGTGATGGTGCCGGTATCCATGCCCAGTTTCATACCCAGATCGCCCACGGTGCGCGGCGTCTCGCTGAACAGCTCCAGCATCACCAGATATTGCGGAAAGGTCAGGCCGAGCGGATCTAAAAAGGGCTTATGCATCCGGTTCATCCGGCTGGCCGCGCCATACAGGGCGAACGACAGTTGTTTGCCGATGTCGGCACGAGACTCGCTGCTCATCTTTTTACCTTGTGTTTGATTATCTAGTGCAACAGATAAAAGTGTAGGGTAAGTGACGCAGAGATTAAAGGCGGCAGCGCAGGTAATTTGTGCGGTTTTCAGACCGGCTCTATCGGGCAGGGCTGTTCGCCCCTGGCCGATAGGCACAGGGGCGATGCCGGTATCAGGACGCTCAGGCGGCCATGTTACGGCACGCTTCAGCGCAGTGGTGACAGGCTTTAGCGCAGTGCTGGCAGTGATCGTGCTGATGCTGACCGCACTCATCGCCGCACTGCTGGCAGACTTCAGCACACAGCTGGCAGAGCTGGCGGGCCGACTCACTTTGCAGGGTCATAAACTGTGCCGCGAGACGGCAGATATTGGCGCACTGCATATCCAGCCGGATACAGTTTCGCATCATCTCAAGGTTCTCTTCCTGCAGGCAGGACGCCGCGCAGTTATCGCAGGCCGCCGCACACAGATAACAGGCCTCAATGCACTTTTTAAATTCTTCGTTCATGTTGCCTCCTTTATTTCTGTTTCGGGTTACCTCCTTAATCCTGGAAAAGATCGCGAATTATGCAAATAACGAATAAGTTAATAACCTTTTCCGCACTTCGCTTATTTTTGCTGCAGTGGCCAACTGATAAACGGTGCCTGTTAAGCGACATTGCATATCGGCGCGATATAGTCTTAATTATTAAGCCTGAATCAGCGGTGCCTCATTGCCCGTAAAAGACGACGACGCCTTAACAGGGAACGCTATGCATCGCATCACTGGCCCGAAGCAACACCTCATCAGTCCGCTATTGGTGGTGGGCCTCTGTGCCGGATGGGCAGAGCAGGCCGCTGCGGATACCGTCTGGCTGAATAATGGCGACCGGCTGACCGGCACGGTGCGCTATCTGAGCGACGGTAAACTGGCGATCGAGACTGCCTATGCCGGCACGGTGACCCTCGACTGGAATGTGGTCAGTACCCTGGCGAGCGATAATCCGGTCAACGTCGAAAACAAAAAGACCGGCGAGCACTATCAGGTGCGGCTCTCCTCCTCCGATCCGGGTTATGTCTGGGTGGAACGCAATGAGCGCGAAGAGAAAGTCTCGGTAAAGCGTATCGATGAGTTTATGAAAGCCAAAGTGCGCACCGATCAGCTGTCGTGGACCGGCAATATCGACGCCGGCATGAAGGTCAAAAAAGCCTCGACCAAAACCGACGATTACAGTTTTTCCCTCAATACCAAACTGGCGCAGGGCAAATGGCGTCACGATATCGGTGCAACCTACAACCGCGAGCAGGAGAATGAAGACGTCAATACCGACAACTACAGCCTGCGCTACGCCTTTGATTACCTGTTCAGAGAACAGTTCTTCTGGCAAACCCGCGCCACCTACAAACGCGACTGGGTAGAGGATCTTTCGCGTCAGGCTCTGATTGGCACCGGTCCCGGCTACCAGCTGTGGGATACCGAACTGAGTGCTTTCTCGGTGTCGATACTGGGCGGCGCTTTTGGCTATGGCTACAGCGATGGCCGCGAGGAGAATCATTTTGGCGCGTCGGTGCGCTGGAGCTACCAGCGTTACCTGCTGGGCAAATCGGTCACGCTCTACAGTAACGGCGACGTCGGCCATTCGCTGGATGATGATGGGGTATTTACGCTGGATGCGGAGGTGGGCCTGCGTTATACCCTGACCTCCTGGTCAACCCTGCATCTGGGCTATCACCGCAACCTGGTCAGCGGCACGCCGGACACCCTGAATGAAGGCACATTCTCCACCGGCTTAGGCGTGAAGTGGTAAGGCCGGTCGCGTTAATGGTTGCAGCAAATCTTTACCGTTTTTCTTAGGATGCCGGCCCGGCTTTGACTAAGCTGCTGATACCGATAAAGGGAGAATGCAGAAGATGATCGTAAGCAGCAGGGTCTATCGTCCGGGATGCGCAGGCGAAGAGGTGGATGTTGAGCAGATCAGTGAAGTAATTAAACAGCCGGATGCCTTTATCTGGCTGGGCCTGTGGCAGCCTGATCCGGCATTCATGGCGAAAATTAAAGAGGAGTTCGGGCTACACGAACTGGCGGTTGAAGATGCGCTTTACGCCCATCAGCGGCCGAAAATTGAGCATTATGGCGAATCGCTGTTTATCGTGGTCAAGACGGTACGCGCCAGAGATGACAGTTGCGAACTGGGCGAAACCCATTTCTTTGTCGGAAAAAACTTTCTGATCAGCATCCGTCACGGCGCTTCGGAGAGCTACTCCCCGGTACGTCAGCGGGCTGCGGAGAATCCGGCGTTGCTTAAACTGGGACCCGGTTATCCGCTCTATTGCCTGCTCGACTTTATTGTTGATCGCTATGCTGAACTCTCAACCTCGCTGAATGAGCGGGTCGGGCAGATGGAGAACGATCTGTTCAAAAGCGAGTTTGATCGTCAGTCGGTGCAGGCGGTCTACACCTTGCGTCGTCATCTGCTGACGCTGCGTAACGCTGCGCTGCCGCTGGAGGAGATCTGTAACCAGCTTATTCACCTGCATGAAGATCTGATCCCCCGTCCGCTGCGGGCCTATATTCGCGACGTGCAGGATCACGCACGTCATGTGGTGACCGACGCTGAGGATATGCGCGAGATGCTGACCAGCGCCATGCAGGTCAATCTGGCGCTGGTGACGGTGCAGCAGAACGAGGTGGTAAAAAAACTGGCGGGCTGGGGCGCGATTCTGGTGATCCCGACCGTGGTATTCAGCATGTATGGCATGAACTTTGAACATATGCCGGAGCTGAAGTCCCTGTATGGTTACCCGCTGGCGGTGGGCATCACGCTGCTGGCGTGCGGCGGACTGTGGGCAAAACTCCGCCGTTCAGGCTGGCTGTAGCGGCAGAGACCGCGGAGAGATGACGCGGCAGCTTATTAACGCGCTGCGCTTAATCTTATTTAAGCGCAGCGATAACCAACGCAGAAAATAATCATTTTCATCCCTTGAGTCACGTCATTATCAATTCAGAATAATCCTGAGATGGCCCGGTTTCTTTATTCCGGCCAATCCTTAACTAGCTGCCTTTATATTTCTTCGCTACGCTGATAATACCTTGTTAAATACGTCGCCCCGGCGAAAAACCGTTTGCGTTGCTGATATTTCAGCAGTAGCCGGTGAGACGTGCTTATAACCGGAGACATTCTGATGACAGAACGGACTCATCCTCTGCGCCTGGTCCTCTCTGGCGATGGCCCGCTTGCGCACGTCGCTAAGGGTACGTCCGATCGTGAATGAGAACGACTGGGTGTTAATCATTGCCCGGGCGCAGTTTGCGCTGACGATGGGGATGCATATTACCCTGGCGGCACTGACGCTGGGGCTGGCACCCTTTCTGGTATGGTTTGAAGCGCGCTGGCTGTGGGGAAAACAGCAGGCTGCCCGTGATGCGCTGCACTTCTGGCTGACGATTTTCTCCCTGACGGTGGCGATTGGCGCGGTTTCGGGCGTGGTGATGGAGTTTCAGTTCGGTACCCACTGGGCGCGCTTCTCTCATCAGGTGGGTGGCGTTATCGGTCCGCTGATGTTTTACGAAGTGCTGGTCGCCTTTTTTCTCGAATCGGCGCTGACCGGCGTGATGCTGTTTGGCTTTAACCGCATCCGTCCTGGCGTGCATTTTGTCGTCACCTGTCTGGTGGCGTTCGGGGCGCTGCTTAGCGCGTTCTGGATACTGGCGGCCAACTCATGGATGCATACGCCAGTCGGCTTCACCCGCGATGAGAACGGCGTTTTTCTCGCTGACAGCTGGCAATCGATTTTGCTGTCACCTTCCTTTCCGTGGCGCTTCAGCCATATGGTGATGGCGTCACTGATTGCCGTGGCGGTGCTGATTATGGGCGTGGCGGCCTGGCGGCTGCGGCATTTCAAGGCGGAGGCCGCGTCGCGACTGATGCTCAACAGCGCGCTGACCTTTCTGCTGATCGCCGTTCCGGTGCAGATCGTACTCGGCGATCTGCACGGTGAAAATACCCGCGACTATCAGCCCGCCAAACTGGCCGCCATCGAAGGCGGCTGGCATCCGCCTGCGCCGGGAGAGGGCGAGCCGCTGCGGCTGTTTGCCGTGCCGGATCAACAGGCGCAGCGCAACCATCTGGAGATCAGCCTGCCCAATCTCGGATCGCTTTATCTGCGGCACAATCTTTCCGGCCACATCAAAAGCCTGAGTGAATTTCCCGCCGATGCGATCCCGCCGGTGCTGCCGGTCTTTTTCGCCTTTCGCCTGATGGTGGGGCTGGGGATGACGATCTTACTGACCACGCTGGTGGCGAACCTGCAGCGCTGGCGTGGACGGCTGCCGGTTTCGTGGCGCTTACTGCGCTGGCTGACGTGGCTCACGCCAGCGGGCTTTGTCGCGCTGCTGTCGGGCTGGGTGGTCACCGAGGTCGGGCGGCAGCCGTGGACGGTCTACGGCATGGTGCGCACCGCTCAGAGCGTGTCGCCGCTGGCGCTGAGCACCACGCTGGGCATTTTTCTGGCGGTACTGCTGATCTACGCGCTGGTGTTTGCCCTCGGCTTACACTATCTGCTGCGCCGGATTAAAGGTGAACTGCCGTCGGGAAACCCGGTGGTCATTCAGCTGAAAACGCCCAATTAGGAGTTCGTCATGGCCGATCTCTCTGCGTTGATCATCTGTTTCTCGCTGCTGCTCTATCTGCTGCTGGATGGCACCGACCTCGGCGTGGGTATGCTGTTCTTCTGGTTTCACGATAATCAGCAGCGTGAACTGATGACCCACAGCATTCTGCCGGTCTGGGATGCTAATGAGACCTGGCTGGTGCTGGCCGCAGGCGGTTTACTGGCGCTGTTTCCCCCGGTCTACAGTCTGCTGCTCAGTGAGTTAAGCGCGCCGCTGTTTGTTATGTTACTGGCGCTGGTGGTACGGGCGATGGCGCTGGAGTATCGCGCCCAGAGCAGCACCCGGCTGCGCCACTGGCTCGATCGTATCATGGCCAGCAGTTCGGCCCTGGCGACCTTTATTCAGGGCTGGTGCGCCGGGATGATCATCAGCGCTCAGCCGCATAGCGGCCTGCCTGACGGGCTCAGCCTGGTTCCGCTGATCAGCGGCGCAGGCTTAATGGCGATCAATTCGCTGCTGGCCTGCTGCTGGATCGGCTGGCGCATCGGGGAGAAGGTTCAGCCGCTGGCCGAAGCGCAGAGCTGGCTGTGGTGGCTGCTGGCGCTGATGCTGTTTCTGCTTGAGCTCTATCTTAACGCCGACCTCTGGCAGCAAAGCTGGCAGCGACCGCTGGGTAAAGTGGCTGGCGTGGCGATTGTCATGCTGTGGATTGCTTTGCCGTTGGCGCTGTGGCGCGCCCGACCGTTGGTGCAACTGATTGTGACGCTGATGCTGATAGCTGCGGTATTTATCGGCCTGCTGTGCGGTCTCTATCCCTGGTTAGTGCCGTACCATTTCGCCATCAATGACAGTGCATCGGCCCCGGCCACCCAGGGTTTTGTGCTGGTGGGGGCGGCGATCGCCATGCCGCTGACGCTGCTTTACCACAGCTGGTCGTTCTGGATTGAACGTCGCGGTAAATAATCGGACTCCCGCTATGCTTTAGTCAGCGTTCAGTTTGGTTTGTGCAGACAGGAGACGATGCCACAGTGAAAAAAGATCATATCAGCAGTCGGGATTACCCGATCAAAGAAGATGTTCGCTGGATACGCCGCGAATGGCTGATTCAGCGCGTTGGCGAGTACCTCCTGATCTTGCTGGTGATTCTGGGTGCCTGCGGACTCTTTTCAAAAGGGGTGCTGAGTAATGGCACAACCCAGTCGCCGGATGGCGCGATTCAGGTGGAATATGAGCGGTTTGGCCGGGTTCAGAGCAACATGGATATGACCATCCGGCTCCGGTCGCCACAGGCGGAGCAGTTCAGCGTCACCCTGGGTAGCGGGGCGCTGGATAATCTGCAGATCCAGACGCTGCAGCCGCAGCCGCTGGAGGCGATCACCATCGGCAGCGATCTGCGGCTGACCTTCTCGTCGCGTGATACCGGTCCGGATCACGCTATCTGGCTCGGTTTGCAACCGCGCAGTCCTGGCCGGGTCCACGTCAGCGTCAGCAGCGGCGATCGTCCGCCGGCCCGTTTTACCCAATGGATTTATCCCTGACAGGAGTGCGTTATGGAAACGGTATTACGTGCAGCGGGTATCTATCTGGTGCTGATGGTGGTGATCAAAATTGCCGGCAGACGCACCCTGCTGCAGATGACCTCGTTCGATTTAATCCTGCTGTTGATTATCAGTGAAGCGACCCAGCAGGCGCTGCTGGGAGACGATTTTTCGGTCACCGGGGCTGCCCTGACCATTATCACGCTGGTCACGATCGATATCCTGCTGGGGAAACTGAAAAATCGTTTTCCGGTGGTGGAGCAGGCGATTGATGGCGGGCCGGTGATTCTGGTGGAGCATGGCAATTTACTGACTGAACGGATGAAAATGACCGGCATCAGCCCTGATGATGTGCTGGAAGCCGCGCGCTCCAGTCAGGGGCTGGAGCGTTTTGATCAGATTAAATATGCGGTGCTGGAGGTGAACGGCCACATTTCTGTCATCCCGCAGCCGCAAAAATAATCACCTTCTGGCCGTGCTGTCGCAGAGTGGTTTGCCGGTACGGCTTTTTTATTTCGTATCAATAAATTAGCCGCTGGCGGCTTTTGCCTCACGCTTCGCTTATTCCTGCCGTTTCCCTTGTGATTCTGTGGATTTCGTTCAGACTTAGCTTTCCACTCACGTTTTTATAACCAGAGCTGGCCTGACTCCCAATCAGCGTTATGCTTTCACGGTCAGGTTTAAAGTGAATAATTTTAGTCGTTTTACCTTCTATCCGGTCACCGGCTGGCATGTCGGGCCGTTACCCGGTCATCAGGCGCTGGTGCTGCAATTTGGCTACCACGATCCTCAGGCACCCTTCACCAAACGTCAGCAGGAGTCACTCTATTTCGGCATGACGATTGAGATGGCGAAAAAGCTGGTGGTTAACCTGTCAGAACATATTGATTACGCAGAAGAAAATGCGGAAAAGCCCTGATTCTACTGTTGTCACCGGCTCAGGGTTTATCTGACGGCGCATACACCTTTAGCGCATTCGCAATCAGGCGAAAATGTGCTGGCGTCTGTCCGACAATCTCGCCGTCCGCATTAATGTCATGCGGGCGACGGGTCTCAATGGTCAGTTCGGTCGTCGAAAATGCCCGTACGTTACGCCAGCGCCCCTGCGTGCCACGCCGCAGGTAGGGCAGCAGCGCGATCAACTGCCAGCTCTGTTGCAATTCCAGACTGTAAACATCCAGCAGACCATCATCAGGAGCGGCCTGCTGTTCAACCGTCATGCCGCCGCCATAAAACCGTCCGTTGCCCACTGAGATCTGTACGGTTTTAATCGGCGTCCGTTCGCCCTGATGGATCAGCGTGGCGCTGAAAGGGCGACTCTGACGGAGCAGCCGGAAGGCGGCCAGCGCATAGCCGGCAACGCCCCAGCGCTTTTTCGATTCTGCCGTCAGATGATGCGCCAGCTGTGCGGAAAAACCGATGCTGGAGACGTTAAGGAACAGATGCTGGTTCACTTCGCCAAGATCGACCGGGCGCAGTTGTCCATCCGCGATAATCTTCACCGCCTGCTCCAGACGCGGACTGATGCCCAGGGTTCGGGCGAAATCATTGGCGGTGCCGAGCGGTAAAATGCCGAGCGGCAGACCGGTTTGCATCAGACCGGGCGCAGCGGCATTGAGGGTGCCGTCACCGCCGCCGACAATCACCGCATCAACGCGATCCGCATAGGCGCCGATCAGTTCGCTGTAGCTGCGCGATTCCTGTTCATCCGGTTGCAGCAATCGAATGCCGTGGTCGGCGAGCAGCTCTCTGGCGCGGCTGGCGTCGGTTTGTCCTTTACGTGAACGCTGATTAATCAATAGCAGGGCGGTTTTAACCTGTTCAGACATCGCTGTGGCCTATCCTTATGGCATTACAAAAGTCATGAGCCGGCAAGTACAGCACCTGTTGTGCCAGGGAACAACCCGCCTTGCGCTACTTTACGCAGCGCGACAGGCGTACCGACTGATAATAAAGATCGTCTACACTGCTAATGTTCAGGTCCACACGCAGGAGGAACAATGACGGAACACGAATTCAGAACGTTGTTAGCCGAACAGGGTTTTGATGAGCCGGTACTGGTTGAGCGCGCACCCGCCACGCAACTCGATAATCATGTCCATCCCTTTGAGGCGCTGGCCCTGATTCTCAGTGGTGATATCACCATCAGCACCGAACAGAGCGATACCACCTATCATCCCGGCGACACCTTCCATCTTCAGCCGAATGAACTGCATCGTGAGGCGTTTGGCCCGCAGGGTGTGCGTTATCTGGCGGGACGGAAATACGATTAAACCGGCTATCGGGATGCTATGACCTCTTTTGACGATCTTTTTAACCGCCTGGCGCAGTCACCGTTTCGCCAGCGCTTTCGGCTGGGGCGTGCAGAATATGACTATGTTCGCAGCCGGGATGAGGCGACACTGCGCCAGCATGCGGCAGAGTTTATCGCCCGGCGGCTGGCACCGGCCCGGCCCGCTAACGACGGTAAGCAGACGCCGATGCGCGGCCATCCGGTGTTTATCGCCCAGCATGCGACCGCTACCTGTTGCCGTGGCTGTCTCAGTAAATGCCACCAGATTGCTCCGGACCAGCCGCTCAGCGCGGAGCAGCAGGCGTATGTGGTAGCGGTGCTGCTGCAGTGGATAGCGGCTCAGATGCAGCGGCCGGCACCGGCTGCCCGACCGCAAAAAGCGCAGGTGAAACCGGATGACGATCCGCAACTGGCGTTATGGTGAGGGGGGAATATCGGGCGAATAGCGCTTTTTCTGGCGAAAACTGGCCCTTTTTCATTCCTGGTTTATTCTTAAATCTTTCCTGGCAGCGCTATGCCAGGATTAAAACCTGACACGGCAACTATTCAATACAGAGGGAATTATGAAGAAAACAATTATTGCACTGTCTGCTATTTTACTGGCTTCGCCAGTCTTTGCCGCGACCACCACAGACAACACCGTTGCGGAAGCGCATAAAGGCGCGGATACCGCTAAAGAAAAACTGCATCAGACGCAGCATCAGGGCGAAGAGATGAAACTCAAGTCCGAGCATGCGGCTGAAGGCAAAAGTGATGCCACCAGCAGCAAAGTGACCGAAGGGGCGCAGAAAGGCTGGAACAAGACCAAAGAAGGCACCGAGAAAGGCTGGGATAAAACCAAGCAGGGTGCTGAAGACCTGAAAAACAAAGCGACCAACTAAGTCGGCTGTTTTGCAGAAAAAAGAAACCCACCCTAAGGTGGGTTTTTTTATTTCTTACTCGCGCTGGCGTTTTTTTCCGCTTCGGCGGCGGCCAGTGCCGAGACTTTGATCTCCGCTTCGGCGGCGGCATCGGCTGCCGCTGCGGCGGCTTCAGCAGCAGCTTCGGCGGCGGTATCTGACTGCTTCTTGCCTTCCTCGATCACCTCTTCATCAATCTCTTCGATATTCTCGCGGTTGTCGCGGCCCGACAGCAGATTCCAGCAGGCGATAAACAGCGCGGCGATCACCGGACCGATCACAAAGCCATTAATGCCGTAGATTTCCATGCCGCCCAGCGTGGCGATCAGGATCAGGTAGTCCGGCATTTTGGTATCTTTGCCTACCAGCAGCGGACGCAGAATGTTATCCACCAGCCCAACAATCACCACGAAGAAGCCGACCAGGAACAGACCTTTCCACAGTGCGCCGGTCGCAAAGAAGAAGATGGCCGCCGGTACCCAGATGATGGCAGAACCCACCGCCGGGATCAGTGACAGGAACGCCATCAGCGCGCCCCACAGCAGGCTGCCGTCGATGCCGGTAAACCAGAATGCCAGACCGCCGAGTATCCCCTGAACGATCCCGACCACCACGGTGCCTTTCACCGTGGCGCGCGCCACTGCAGCGAACTTCACCATCAGGTGATGCTTAACGTAGGTCGACAGCGGTAACGCTTCCAGAATCAGATGCACCAGGTAGGAACCATCTTTCAGCAGGAAAAACAGCAGGTAGAGCATCACGCCAAAGCCGACGGTAAAGCTAAAAGTGCCTTTACCGATGATGAAAGCGCTGCCCGCCACATACTGTCCTCCCTTCAGGGCGAACGACGAGAGCCTCTCCTGAATCTGGGTGGCGTTATCCAGATTATTTTCAGCCAGGTAATGTTTCGCCCAGCGCGGCAGATGCTGCAACAGGTCGGCAAACACCACCGGGAACTGCGCCGAGTTGGTCTGGAGCTTGTGATAGACCGCATTGGTTTCCACCACCAGCGACGAGGCGATAATCGCCAGTGGCGTGAACACAATCAGACAGATACAGAGCAGGGTCAGCAAGGCGGCCAGGCCGTTGCGTTCGCCCAGCCGGGTACGCAGGTAGGTTTTTAGCGGATGGAAAATAACCGCCAGAATCGCCGCCCAGAGAATCGGCGAGAAATAGGGTGAAAGCACCTCAAAAAAGGCGAGAGTCGCAATCGCCAGAATCAGAATGAAAAATCCGATATTCAATCCTTTAAAACGCATGGAAAAACCTCATGGTAAACGTCCCCTGAAAACCCTGAATGCCGTCTGTTCTGCGCATAGTCTCGCTTACGCGAGGGCTATCCGGCGAATTTCGCGTCAGGCTTTGACTCTGTAACAGCTGCCAGCAACAACACTATTCTGGCTAACAATTTGAAAGATAAGGTGGAAATAATAAACGGAGCGATCCCGCTCACAACCTGACTTTGCTGACGGAAAGCGCTTCGCTTTATTCCGACGCGCTAAATCCTACCTTAGCGTAGCGGTTTCGCCCATTATTGGTAGCAAACAGATTCACGATCGCAGGTTGCGCTGCCGATATACCGCTAAGGGCAATGAAACGATGGCGGTCAATCATGAACAGAATAGTGATGTCAGGCGTGCTGGTAATGCTGCTAAGCGGCTGCGCCACCAAACAGTATCCACAGGCAGCCGTGGTAACGCCGGAAGAGACGGCGATGCTGGATTGCAAAATGCTGGATCAGGAGATCGTGAAAGCGCACGACGTGCAGGGCGAGATTGATCACACCGGCCGTTTCGATGCGCTGACCCTGTTGGGGTTCGTCGGGGATTTCGGTCTCGGTAATGGCATTGCGAAGCTCAGCGCCAGCCATAAGGCGGATACGCGACTGCAACAGTTGCAGTCGCTAAAAGCCGCAAAGTGCAGCCAGCGTCTGGCGTAGCTGGCTGACGCCGGTCAGACCCGCGTGCGCTGGCTGACGTGCTGCATCCTGACATTTTCCGCCGCGCGTTTACCGGCGAGGAAGGCGTGATCGGAATTGTAATACTCCCACTCGCTGTAACGGCCGGAGAGATGGACATCCTGGGTCAGCAGCCACTGCCGGATCAGCGCTACGTTGCGGCTGCGCGCATGGTCATAGACCACATAGGCGTAGGGCATATCAACCTGTGACGCGCAGAGCAGCGGATCGTCAGCGCGGATCATCCCGACCCGGATGCAGTCCTGACGGCAGCGCTCAATCAGCGCTTCGCCCTCCAGCGGCAGCGGGTTGGCGGCATTGTAGGTGATCTCGCAGGTTAAGCCGAAACCGCCCGGCGGATTGCAGTGCGGACTGGCATTGCCCTGGACGAAAATGCGATGAAACAGCGTATCGCCGGGATAGTAGATCCAGTGTTTTTCGGTCAGGTCAGCGCGGCCAATCCCCAGATTAACGCAGCGTACCGAAACAAACTGCAGCTGCTGTGCCGCCTGCTGCACGTTTTCCGGTACCTCATCGCCCATCAGTTTAATCAGTTCCGGCAGCGGCATGGTGCTGATGAGTTGCTGATAACGGTAGTAGCGTCCGTCGGCCAGCAGCGCAACGTGCGCCTGCGGATGAAGACGAATCAGGCGTGCCCCGGTTTCAAGCTGGCATTTGAGATGCGGCAGAAATCCGGACATCAACGCCTGGAAGCCGCCACGCAGCGGATAGCCAAAGCGGGCATTGGGACCGACCGGTTTCGCCAGCGGCTGCAGCGCGCCATCAATAATCTGCGCCAGATCCGGCAGCGGTACCCGGCCACCGAGCCACGAGGTTTCCATCTCTGTCAGCGGCACTTTCCACAGCTTCTGGTTATAGGGCAGGGCGAAGTGACGTGCGATGCCTTTACCCCAGGTGCGCAGGATAAAATGCTGGAAATCCTCTTCCTCCTGCACCTCGCCAACGCTGTTGCCCTCATCAGGCAGCGCACCGTCGGCGCAGCAGTCTCGTCGCTGACGTGCCCGCTCCAGCGGCACGGTGACCGGCGCGCTTTCGCCGTAGCGGGCTTCAATCGCGCCCAGCACACACTCCTTCACCACCTCAATCGGCAGACCATGCAGCGCTGACTGGAACGGATAGCGGGTAAAAACGCCGTCGGTATAGACCCAGGCTTCACGCGCCTGCCAGTGCAGGTTGTCGCCCAGCAACATCTCATACAGCTGCAGCACATACGGGTCCTGCGAAAACATAATGTGACCGGCGTAATCGAAGGTGAACCCCTGATCTTCAACCGATCGGCACCAGCCGCCGGGCGTGGCATTTTTTTCCAGCAGTACCGCGCCTTCGCCATAGTGATAACCGGCGCTCAGGCCGGTCGGACCGGCACCGATAATCAGGCAGGGAACCGCCTCGCTCTCCAGCATCGCCGGGGTTAATGCGCTGACGTTGGCCTGCGGCTCTGCCAGCGATGCGGCGGGCGTGGTGAGGGACTGCTTGCGGCTTAACGCCTGCTGGATCAGCTGATCGACCTGCTCTGCCGTGCGGTCCCACGAAGTGGCATCGACTTTTGCCTGCATTTTGCCAGCCAGCGTCAGCCGGTCGGCCGCACTCAGCGCGATGGCCCGTTCACAGGCGGCGATGAACTGCTGATGATCGCCGGCGACCGCCACCTCATCGGCATAATGGCGGGCGACATCGATGATGGCGGTACTGACAATCGGCAGCTGCGCGGCCATGTATTCCAGCACTTTGGTGGGTGAAATGTAGCGGGTCGAGGCGTTGAGGGCGAAGGGCATCAGACAGACATCCCAGCCGGCAAGAAACTGTGGCAGCGCCTGATAGGGCTGCTGGCCGAGCCAGTGAATATTGTCGCGCTGCGGCAGGCTGGCCGGATCGATTTTCACCACCGGACCGACCATAACAATCTGCCAGTCGGGGTGCGAGTCAGCCAGCGCGGCGATCAGCGGCAAATCGATGCGCTCATCCAGCACGCCGTAATACCCGAGGCGCTGCGCAGGAATCGTATCCTGCAACGGATGACGGTTGCTGCGATCGCGCGCCTGCTCGAAGTGGACCGCATCCACGCTGCTTGGGAAGCAGTACACCTGCGGATGTTTATCGCGTTTGGCTTCATACAGACTGGAGCCGCCGGTCAGCACCAGATCGGCGCGGGTCATCAGCGCGGATTCACGCTGCTGTAGCTGGCGCGGCGCATTGTGAAAGGCAGAAAGTTCATCCATGCAGTCATAAATCACCAGCGCCGGATTAAACGGCGTCAGCAGCGGCAGCGCCATCGGCGTATAAAACCAGACCAGCGGCTGTTCATCTTCTTCCAGCAAGGGCGCCAGCAGCAGTTGCAGCGGCGCAATCTGGCTGTCGTGAAAGCCCGCAGCCTGAATATCCGTATGCGGCTGGATCACCGTAATATTGGCTGCCGGCTGGCTCTGATGCAGCCCTGGCGGCCCGGCTTGCCAGACCGGCTCCTCGACAAACAGCACCCGATAGTGCTGCGCCAGGCGCGTCAGCAACTGCTGCGGGCGCTGAAAAACAAATCTCCAACGTAAATGACTGAAAACAATGAGTACGGGTGGGTTCATAGTGGGCTCCTGACGATGCCGTTGTGATTGCTGGATGTGTTGCAGGGTTTGCTGCGCCTGGTGTAATGCGTGGGCATAAGGTTGCTGTAACTGACGGGCGTAAGGATCGGGACCGAGCCGATCGAGATCCCATAAGCCGCTGCGGGTCCAGAAGGCTGGCTCCTCCCACAGCGGGCGATCGAGGATCGGATAGAGGCAGATGCCGAGCAGATCGACAGCCGCCAGCTGCGCCTGCGCTACTTCGGCGGCGATCTGGCTGATCCAGGCGCCGCGTCCGCTGCCGACATGGCTGGTTTCTGCCAGCAGCAGCGGGCGCTGATAGCGCTGATAAACCTGCTGCAACAGCTGATGCAGCGGCACACGGCGGGGATCGCCCAGATGCCAGTAGAGGCGCCGATTCGAGCCCTGTTCCCACTGGTTGTCGTGGTAGTAATTCACGCCGATCAGGTCGAGATAGCGCGCAGCCCCGCCGAGTTCGGGATACAGCCTGCCGCTCAGCATGTCCCACGCCTGATACTGGGTTTCGCGCATCCGCGCGGCGGTCTCCGCGCTGCTGGGATCGGCAGGATCGGCAACGATGTGGATCAGCGGATCGCAATGCAACAGGCGCGCCCGCGGATCGGCCTGCCAGATGGCTTCGCAGGCCGCCAGCGTGGCGCGCACCAGCTGCCGTTTGGCTGCATCGGCCCGATCCGCTGCCGTACAGTCGCCAGCGGCAAATAGGCCAACCGAAATGCCCCAGCTGAGAAAAGAGATTTCATTCATTGGCGAATAGACCGGCGCGGTGCGATACCACGGGGCCAGAAACTGTGCCAGCGCACCGCAGAAGGCGGCGAAACGGCTGACAAAGTCGCGATCAAACAGGCTGACACCGTCGGGCCAGCCGTAGTGGCAGAAGGTCCAGCTGATCTGGATGCCCTGCTGCTGCGCCGCCTGCATCCGGGCAGCCACGTCTGAAAAGTCATAGCGGCCATGCCGTTCGCACAAACGCCAGCCCGCACTTTCGCGTACGGTGCGGATAGCAAAGGGCGCCAGCGCGGCGTAATCCTCTGCTGCACGCGCCTGGTGTTGATTGAGCGCATTCATCGACAGCGCAACACCGGCGGGATTAACGTGATCGGCACCTTCATAGCCGGCCTGCCAGAAACTGATAAAGGGGGTCATGGCATCTCCCATAAAACAGCAACAGTTCGCCCGCTGACAGGCCGTCCGCGGACGGGTCAGGTTGGGATACAGGTATGCAAAGCAGACTGGCCGATGATGCCACTCTGAACGGGCGGGCAATCCTTGCCAAAAGCAACCGACACTGAGCCGCAGGCGCAGAGTCCTGTCGCATTGACGACGAGTGAGAGATAGCGGGTGGAAGCACGCAGCGCTATCGGCAGGAGAAAAAGTTCTGGCTTCTCGTAGAGTTACTGAACCTTGTGGAAGCCTTACTGGAAAGTATAGGTAAGGTGCGACTCTTCGCAATGTATTGAAGTAAAAAGAAAAAGCACAGCGGCAGAATGTAGCCGCTATAAATCAGGAAAATTTAAGCATCAGCGTTTTGCGGCTGGCGATAAGCGAAACGTGACCAGAACCACAGGCTTTTCAGCTTTGTGAACCTTTTCCATGAGATGCAAACCGGGCAGACTTCGCGGCCTGCGGGTTGCTGCTTCGCTTGCCTTTTCATCCAGCGCCAGCAAGATTAATTAATCACTGGCCTCGATCGGCAGGCCGTTAATTGACCGATCAGCGGGTCGCGGCTCTTTTTCACTGACAGGATGTTTCACAGGATATGTTCTCTTTCGACTGGCACCGCTTTTTACTCAACGATCAACCGGCCACTTTTCTGTTGGAGGTGGTGGCACGGGTGATGATCGCCTATCTGGTGGTCTTCACCTTTTTAAAAGTCTCAGGCCGGCGCGGTGTGCGTCAGCTATCGCTGTTTGAACTGGTGGTGATTCTGACGCTGGGTTCCGCTTCGGGCGATGTGACCTTCTATGACGACGTGCCGGTCCTGCCGGTGATCATGGTGTTTGTGGTGTTGCTGACGCTCTACCGGCTGACCACCATGCTGACGGCGCGCAGCCCGCGCTTTTCGCGCCTGATTCAGGGAGATGTGATTACGCTGATCAAACAGGGTTTATACGTGCTGGAGAGCCTCGATCATCTGAACATTTCGGAGGATGAGTTCTATATGGAGCTGCGACAGAGTGGGGTCGAGCACCTGGGGCAGATCCGGCTGGCGCTGGTGGAGGTGGATGGTCAGCTGAGTATTTACTTCTACGACGATGATGAGATGCGCGCCGGTTTAAGCGTGTTACCGCCCGAACACCGTCAGGATTTCGACACCGTGCCGCACAGCGGGCTTTACGCCTGTACCCACTGCGGCCAGACGCAGCAGATTGCGGGTCAGCAGCAGGCTGTCTGCCCGCGTTGCCAGCGACAGCGCTGGTCCGCAGCGCTGAAAACCCGCCGCCTGCACTGACCGCGCGTCACGTCAGGGCTGCGGGTGAGTTCCTGCGAAACAGGCGCTGAGCGGACGAATTTGCTGGCCGTCGGGGGTGAAGTTGTCGGCGGCCAGCCAGTCGCTCAGGGCGCGCCGGATGTCAGGCCATTCAGGGTCAATGACCGAGAGCCAGTCGGTATCCCGGTTGCGTTGTTTACGCGTCATGGCCTGACGAAAGCGCGCCTCAAAGCGAAAACCCAGTCGTTCGGCCGCCCGTCGTGAGGCGAGGTTGGTTGAGTCACAGCGCCAGGCGACCCGACGGTAGCCGAGCGAAAAGGCCTGTTGCAGCAGCAAAAAAATCGCTTCACTGCCCAGTGCGCTGCGCTGCATCAGGGGCGACCAGGTGACGTGTCCGATTTCTATCGCACCGTTGCGGGTTTCAATACTGGCAAAGCAGACCACGCCCAGCGGCTGCTGCTGGCGGTTGCAGACCGCATAGGGCACCAGACCGGTATCGGCTACCTTTTCTGCGATCCACTGCTGCATCTGCGCCAGCGAAGCCGGACGCTCAGCGCCCAGCCAGCTCCAGTCCCGATCGTCCGGGGCCAGCATAAAAGCCTGCAACAGGCATTCCGCATGGTCCTGATGCAGTGGCAGCAGGCTGCCATGCTGGCCCGGCAGCGGCTGGCGAGGCGGGATGGTGACCGGCTGCCAGTCGGGCAGCGCGTTACCGACCGGCTGATTATCGTGATAGGGGTTCAACGGCGTCTCCTGCGGCAAAAGGGGCGTCAGAAAGGGAGGTAGCTGCAAGCCGGACCGATACCCTGCTGGCCTGAACGGCTGTTTTAACGGCGCTTAAACCGGTAGCGGCTTGTTCCCGCTCACCACATAACTTTGCCTGCCACTGACAGAAAATCAAACAGATTCGGGCAGCATATCGACCTTCTTCCCCCTCCAGGAGTCACCGATGAGTATCAGGCTGGCCAGCGCGTTGCTGTTTTTATTGTTATCGTTCGGCGCTTTTTCACAGCAGGTGATCGGTGAAAGTCATCCCCATTCACGCAGCGCACGGTTACTGGAGCAGGGGAATCTGGCGGATACCGCCGATACGCCGGATGAACATCTGCAGGAGCCACGGTCACCGCGCGTCAGCCTGCAGCGCAAGCCGTGGCTGTTATAGTCGCCCGGTGCTGCCGGCTGAAAAGGGAGCCGGTGACACCGGGCAGGTGGGTTACAGCGTGGCCTGAGTGGCGGTCATGCCGGGTACCAGAATTACTTTGCGGCAATCTTCCTGGCGCTTCTCAAAGATTTCATAGCCGCGCGCCGCATCTTCCAGCGGCAGGTGATGAGTGACAATCTCTTCCGGTTTCAGATGACCCTGTTCGATCAGTTTAAGCAGATCCGGCAGGTAGGCGTGAACGTGGGTCTGGCCCATCTTAAAGGTCAGCCCTTTATCAAACGCATCGCCGAACAGGAAGCCGTGGATAAATCCGGCGTAGACGCCCGGCACGCTGACAATGCCGCCACGCCGCACCGCGGCAATACACTGACGCAGCGCCTTGCCGCTGCTGCCTTCCAGCTTGAGGTTGCTGAGCACGGTTTCCGTCAGGCTGCCTTTGGCTTCGAATCCCACCGCATCGATCACCGCATCCACTCCCCGATGACCTGCGCTGTGTTCGATAATCCAGCCCGCCGGGTCGTTGATCTGATCAAAGTTGATCGGAATCACGCCGTAGCGATCGCGGGCAAAGTTCAGGCGATAATCGTTATGATCGATCATGTAGATCTGTTCCGCGCCCTCCAGGCGGGCACAGGCGGCGCTGAGTAATCCCACCGGTCCGGCACCAAAAATGGCTACGCTGGAGCCCGGTTTCACTTCAGCATTTTTAACCGCCTGCCAGGCGGTGGGCAGGATATCGGAGAGGAACAGCACTTTCTCATCGGATAACAGCGACGGCACTTTGAACGGGCCGGTATTGGCTTTCGGCACCCGGACATATTCCGCCTGTCCGCCCGGCACGCCGCCATAGAGTTTGCTGTAGCCAAACAGCGCGGCGGGTGGCGTTATGTTTTTACGATTAAGGATGGCACCGCGACCGCTGTTAGTGGTTTCACAGGCGGCATACTGATGCAGATGGCAGAAGAAACAGTCGCCACAGGCGATAACAAACGGAATGACGACCCGATCGCCTTTGGCGACGGCCGTAACGGCGCTACCGGCTTCCACTACTTCACCCATAAATTCATGACCGAAGATATCGCCATGACCGGTACCGGGGATCTTGCCACGGTAGAGATGCAGGTCCGAGCCGCAAATCGCGGTGGCGGTGACGCGCAAAATGATGTCATCGTCAGCTTCCAGACCCGGATCGGGGACGTTATCCACGCTGACTTTATGCGGACCGTGATAGGTTAATGCTTTCATCTGTTCAACTCCTGCTGATGAGTGTATGCGGCATGAAAAAAGACTCGCCGCGACAAAGCGGGGGCAGACTCAGGGAACCTGAAATCGAAACCTGTCTGAAGTGTAGCCAGCATCCGGACAGTAAGCAGAGCGGTGGGGCAGACGGGCGGCGTTAAGCCGTTAATGAGGTCTGGGCACGCCTGCCGCCAGCCGGAGGCACGTACTCAGTCAGGCAGGGTGCTGAAGGCGCGCCGGTAAACGGTATCGATTTGTGGCGGAACCTGTTCGATGTAGCGTCGCGCATGCTTACGTGTTTCACCTTCCAGCCGCTGCAGATAATCCAGCGCCTCATCCAGGGTGGGAATGCGACCTTCTGTTCCGTCGATGCAGGCGGGCAAGGCGGTCCAAATCAGCCCTTCAATGCCTCTGGCACGCGCCCAGTCCGCCAGCGGTCCCACCGCCGTCTCCGTCACCGTCAGTATACCCAGCCCATCGTCGCGGCTTTCCGGAATGCCTTCCCGCTCACGCAGCGCGCCACAGGCGGTCTCCAGTGAGGCGGTATTCAGCCAGGCCCACAGCACCGGGACCGGCGTGGCATTCAGGCAGATGGCCGTCGCCAGTTCACCGCCTTCGCTGATGCGGACAAACTCAATCGGCACCGCTGGACCATCGCAATGCCAGGGGCTGGCAACCGGCAGCGCCCCTGATTTCTAGATCAGCGATCCCCATCCAAGGCAGGCAATTTTCATTCTCTTCTCCTGTGTCATAGCGTCAGCGTAACGCCTGAAGCATAGCTAAAGCGTAGCCCGTCTGACGCACTCATCGCGCCGATGATCTGACGTCAGTGCGGCAAAACAGGCTGAAAAATGGCATCATCGGCTATGGTCGTTGCGCACAACCTGACGGTTTTTTCAGCGATGTATGCGCAGTAAGCCGCATAACTTGAACTTTTATCGTCAGGTAGTGTAAAAAGAGGCGCACGCAATCGATTACCTTTGCGCCAGCGGATCGGAATACCACCTGCCGATGCGGCTGACGCAGTGATGTCTGGCCCGGAGCGGACGCTGTAACACTTTCCGTTCTGGCTGTCAGATAACCGGCGGCTTTTAACAGGGAATAGCAGATGAAAACCACGCAAACGAGCACGCTGGGCGCGCTTGAACGTGACGCTGATACGGCATGGCGTAAAACCGATACGATGTGGATGCTGGGCTTATACGGCACTGCGATTGGCGCGGGTGTGCTGTTCCTGCCGATCAATGCTGGCGTCGGGGGACTGATTCCGCTGATCATTATGGCGATCCTCGCCTTTCCGCTGACCTTCTTTGCCCACCGCGCCCTGACGCGCTTTGTGCTTTCCGGTAAAAATCCGGCTGGCGACATCACCGACGTGGTGGAAGAGCACTTTGGCTCCGGCGCCGGTAAGCTGATTACGCTGCTCTATTTCTTCGCTATCTACCCGATTCTGCTGATGTACAGCGTGGCGATTACCAATACGGTGGAGAGCCTGATGGTCAATCAGCTCGGACTGGTACCACCGCCGCGCGTGCTGCTGTCGCTGCTGCTGATTGTCGGCCTGATGACCATTGTGCGTTTCGGTGAGCAGATGATCGTTAAAGCGATGAGCGTGCTGGTCTATCCGTTTGTCGCGGTCCTGATGCTGATGGCCTGCTATCTGATCCCGCACTGGCACGGTGCCGCGCTGACGACGCTGAGCAGCGCAACGCCCAGCGGAAACGGTTTATGGATGACGCTGTGGCTGGCAATTCCGGTGATGGTGTTCTCTTTTAACCACTCGCCGATCATCTCGTCATTTGCTCTGGCGAAACGTGAAGAGTATGGCGACGCGGCAGAGAAAAAGTGTTCACGTATTCTGGCCTGCGCCCACCTGCTGATGGTGATAACGGTGATGTTTTTTGTCTTCAGCTGCGTGCTGAGCCTGTCGCCCGCCGATCTGCACGCGGCGAAGGCGCAAAACATCACCATCCTCTCCTATCTGGCGAACCATTTTCAGGTGCCGGTTATCGCCTGGCTGGGGCCGATCATTGCGATTGTGGCGATCACCAAATCGTTCCTCGGCCACTATCTTGGCGCGCGGGAAGGCTTTAACGGCATGGTGAATAAAGCGCTGCGCAGCCGCGGTAAACAGATGGCGCCTGCCCGGCTGAACCGCCTGACCTCCCTGTTTATGCTGCTGACGACCTGGCTGGTGGCTACGCTCGATCCCAACATTCTTGGGATGATTGAGACGCTCGGCGGCCCGGTGATTGCGATGATCCTGTTCCTGATGCCGATGTACGCGATTCAGAAAGTCCCGGCGATGCGTCAGTACAGTGGCAAAATCAGCAACCTGTTTGTGGTGCTGACCGGCCTGATTGCTATCTCTGCGATCTTCTACTCACTGGCGCACTGATCGGTACCCGCGTAGGCCAGCTATCAATCTGCTGCTTCCATACGGCGGATATGGGCCAGCAGTTCGTCCGCCTGCTGTTCGGCAAAAACGGCAATGCCGTGCTGACGTAACAGGGCGGCGGCAACCCCCGCGCCGCGCCGCCGTTGACCGCTAAAGCGACCGTCATAAATGCCCTGACTGCCGCAGGTCGGGCTGCCATCGCTGAGCAGGGCGTAGCGGCATCCGGCCTGCTGTGCAGTTTCGAGTGCCAGATTTGCGGCGAGCAGATAAATCCGGGTCACATCACGCCCGTCAGACTCCACCACACGGGCTCGTCCCGCCAGCACATCGGCACCGCTGCCGCCGACAATCTCCGCCGGCAGGCGTGGCGTCGGCAAACCGGCGGCCAGTTCAGGGCAGTGAACCACCAGCCGCTGTTCACGCTGCCACTGTGCCAGCGCGGCCAGCACCCATTTTTTGTCACTGCCGTTGTAGCGCACCCGAAACCCCATCAGGCAGGCACTAATCAATATCTTCGCGCGACGATCCTGCATGTTCATCGGCCTCCCGGCTGACGTATTTATTCAGCAATGGTTTACTTTTGTTACTTATTAGCATGTTAGAGTTAACGCGAATAATTATTATTCCTTAATCGGGTGCTGAGAAAATGAAAACCAGGCTGCTTGCCGCCACCACATTGTTGCTGTCAACCGCCTGTGCGGCCACCACCTATCCGGTCACGGTTACCGATCTGGATGGGCAAACCATCACGCTGCAAAAAGAGCCGCAGCATCTGATTTTGCAGGATGGTCGCGACATTCTGGCGCTGGCGTTACTCGACCGGCAAAATCCGTTTCAGCGGGTGGTGGCGTGGAATAACCTGCCGAAAAAACAGGATACCCAGACCTGGGATCTGCTGAAGCAGCGCTGGCCAGAAGCGACGTCAATCGTTGATATGGGCTTTAATGACCAGGGGCAGGTCGATCTGGAGAGCGTTCTGGCGAAGCAGCCCGATCTGATGATTGCGCAGCTGCGCGCGAAACCGGCGCTGACTCAGTCGGGTGTACTGGCGACCTTAAAAAATCTGCATATCCCGGTGCTGTTCATCGACGATGAGCTGAAGCCGAAGCAGAATACGGTGCCGGGTATCACGCTGCTGGGTAAAGTGCTGAACCGCGAAGCCGAGGCTAAAGCCTATACCGATTTTTACCAGCAGCGCTGGCAGCGGATTCAGCAGAGCGTGGCGCAGGTGCAGCACAAGCCGACAGTATTTATCGAGCCGATAGCCGGTAACAGCGATAACTGTTGCTTTACCCACGGCCATAACGGCTGGGGCGCGCTGGTGGAAGCGGTAGGTGGCAAAAATATTGGCTCGGCGCTGCTGCCAGGCAGTTCAGGCTTTGTCTCACTGGAAAAAATCATCGCCATGAAGCCGGATGTCTACATCATGACCGGCTCAAAACGGCCCAACAGCAACGTACTGCCGTTTGGTTATGGGGCGACTCAGGCTGAAATTACCGCGACTTTTAATCGCCTGCTGAGCCGTACCGGCCTGGCGCAGATCGCCCCGGTGAAGCAACAGCGGGTCTACGGTCTCTATCACCATTTCTATAACCATCCGTACAACATTATCGGCATGGAAATTCTGGCAAAAGATCTCTATCCGCAGACCTTCAGCGATGTTGATCCCACCGCTGATTATCATTACCTGGTCAGCCACTTTACCCGGCTACCGGATTCGCCAATCATTCTCAGTACGCCCTGATCCGGCGCGATAGAGAGCGCATCGGCCGATGCCCTGATTATTGCCGGGCCTGAAGCCGTCAGCGGCGATCGGGTTTCGCCGCTGGCCGCCATCCCGCCATTGGGTTTCGGCCTGCTCGTTACGCTGTTCGGGTTAATAAGGCGTCTGGCAAAAATGGAGCAAAATCGGGTTACTGTTAAGAAAGCGATAAGTAAGCGTAATAGTGTGTAAGTTACCGTTTTTTAAGACTTTTACTGATGCTGATGCGTCATATTATTGCCACTATGATGCTCAACGGTGCCTGAATAGCCGTTTCTTCGGAGGCAGTACCATGAAAAAAACAACGTTAACACTTATCGCTTCACTTTTTGCATGCAGCACCCTGTTTTCTCACACCGCACTGGCGGATGGCCCGGGCGACGATCATGGTCAGCGCTGGCAGCAGGGCGGTCAATCGCACGCTGACAATCATGGTCAGGGACAAGGTCGGGGCAACGGTCACGACAACGGCAAGGGGCACGATCGTGCCGATAATGACCGACATAATAACGACCGGCACAACGATGGCCGGCGCGATGACCGCGATCACTTTGCCTGGAACGGTCACGATTTCCGCCGCGGTCATGCGATCCCGTCGGAATATCGCGGCGATCGCTATCGCATCAACGACTGGCACGACCGGGGCTTACGTGAACCGCCTCGTGGCGAACACTGGGCCTACATTGACGGTAACTATGTGCTGATTGCGGCCGCGACCGGCATTATTACCTCGCTGATCCTGAGTAGCGCGCTGCACTAAGTCACCGAACTCAGCTCCCGACCAGGGTGTGACGGATGGCAATCGCCGTCCGTCACACTTTCCGTTTTGCCGCGCCAGCAGCTATCCTGACAGTCCACTCAGAAAACCTTCGCGTGTAAGGAGTCATGATGACGACGGTTAAGATGGTTGCGGTAGATATGGATGGCACCTTTCTGGATGACCAGAAGCAGTACAATCGATCCCGCTTTCTCGCCTGCTATCAGCAGCTCACCGCCCGTGACATTAAATTTGTCGTCGCCAGCGGCAATCAGTATTACCAGCTCAAATCATTTTTCCCGGAGATCGCCAGCGACATCGCCTTTGTGGCGGAGAACGGCGCGTGGATTATCGATCGTGATGAAGAGCTGTTCTGCGGTGCCTTTGAACGTCGCGATGTGGAAGCGGTGATCGATACCCTGCAAAACGGACACTATCCCGGCCTGCGTTATCTGCTGTGTGGACGTAACAGTGCTTATTACTTCGATGGCATGGAAGAGAGCTGGCTGGTTAAGATGCGGCACTACTGTCACCGCCTCAGGCCGATTCACCAGCTGGATGAGACGGGCGACGATCGGCTGTTCAAATTCGCGCTGAATCTGTCAGATGACTACATCGAACCGCTGATGGCGGATATCGAACATCTGCATCAGGGCAAGGTGGCGGCGACGTCCAGCGGACACGGCTCCGTTGACCTGATTGTGCCGGGTCATCACAAAGCTAACGGCCTGAATCTGCTGGCGCAGCGCTGGGGGATCAGCCACGACCAGGTGCTGGCGTTTGGCGATGGCGGCAACGATCTGGAGATGCTGAAACAATCGGGATTCAGCTTTGCCATGGCCAACGCGCCGGATCGGGTTAAACAGGCGGCCCGCTATCTTGCGCCTGCCAACAATCAGCAAGGGGTGTTACAGGTGATTGAGCAGATGCTGGCAGGCGAGGGGCCGTTCGCTTCTCCGGCGGGCTGACGCGCAGCCGGTCGCGCCTGGCTGCGGCTGCGGAGCAGCTAATCCCTTTGCATGGATCAGTCGGTGAGCGTCCACGCCTCTGCAAGCATAGCGTGCATCTGTTCGCGACTGTAATTCACCAGCGAATTTTTACTGTTGGCGCGCGCCAGCACCCATTCGGCTTCTGCCGTGGTCAGGGTGGGGCCATCGCGCCAGAACGGGGTAATCGCCCGCTGTTGCAGCCACTGCTTCAGGAAGCGTGCCGGTGAATCGGTCGGCTCGCTGAACAGCTGCGGATGCAGCTCATCCATCAAGGCGCGCTGCTGCGGATGGTGGCTGTCGGCCAGCTGGTCGAGGAACGGAAACAGCAGGCGTCCGCACACTTCACCGTGGTGAAACGGTTTGATCGCCCCCAGTTCACCGGCAATCCCATGAATAACGCCCAGCCCGGCGCTGCTCAGACTGACGCCGCCCAGCCAGGAGGCCATCATCATCGCCTCGCGTGCCCGATCGCCTTCGGCATCATGCCGGTTGAGATCCGGCCAGGCCTGAACAAACTGGCGCAGGCCGGTCAGCGCCAGCTGGCGGGTAAACAGATTGCCTTTGCCTGAAAGCCAGGCCTCAAACAGATGGGTGAAGGCATCAATGCCGCAGGTCGCCAGTACATGATCGGGAGCGCCTTTCAGCAGATCGGGATCGAGAATCGCCACCTGCGGCACAAAGACCGGATGGCGCAGCGAGGCTTTGACCTGGATATCGCGCTGATCGGTGACCACCGCATTTTGCGTTACTTCACTGCCGGTACCGGCGGTGGTCGGCACCGCAATCAGCGGCAGCGTCACCGGCTGCACCGGCGTGTCGCCCACTTTCTCCAGATAACGCGCGGTCGGCAGCGGATGCTGCATCATCGCACTGAAGGCTTTGGCAGCATCCAGCACGCTGCCGCCGCCAATCGCTACCACGCGGTCAACGTGTCCACGCCAGCGCGCGACCCAGCCATCAATCTCTGCGGGTGAGGCTTCATGACTGACAATTTCGTAGCCAATAATCTGCTGATTAAGCTCTGCTTTCAGGCGGTCATAGGCCGGTCCCTGCAAAAACGATTGTCCGCAAAACAGCAGGGTGGGCAGCGACTCCGCCGCCAGCATCGGCACCAGCTTATCCAGACTGCCGCGTCCAGACAGGGTTCGTTGATTACCGTACAGCTCACTCAGATTCTCACTCACCAGCGCATCCTTTTACATTTTCGCTAAAATCTGAGTGTAACGAAAAGCGCGCCGCCTGCGCTGGCAATCTTTCTGATAACGCATTTGCAAAAAGTTGATCACCTTCGCAAAACAGAAATTCACTGGCGGCGGGGTGGTGCTTTCCTGCGCATGTTACCCTTAACATGTTATCGGTAACAGCGGTTGTCGGAATGTTAAAAATTCTTACAGGCGCACTGTTTTGTAGCCCTCAGGGGATGATGATAACAAACCGGCACTGAACGCCGTTCAGTGCGCAAGGTGGAGAAAACCTATGCCATTACTCTATGTGGCGATTGGCGTCGCGTTACTGCTGCTGCTGATGATTCGCTTTAAGCTTAATGGATTTATCGCGCTGATTCTGGTGGCGCTGGCGGTCGGTGTGATGCAGGGCATGCCGGTCAACAAAGTGATTACGTCGATTAAAGCGGGCGTGGGCGGCACGCTCGGCAGCCTGGCGCTGATCATGGGCTTTGGTGCCATGCTCGGCAAGATGCTGGCTGATTGCGGGGGCGCGCAGCGCATCGCCACCACCTTAATCGAAAAGTTCGGCACAAAGCATATTCAGTGGGCGCTGGTGCTGACCGGCTTTATCGTCGGCTTCGCGCTGTTCTATGAAGTCGGTTTTGTTCTGATGCTGCCGCTGGTGTTTAGCGTGGCTGCCTCAGCGCGCGTGCCGCTGCTCTATGTCGGGGTGCCGATGGCGGCTGCGCTCTCAGTCACCCACGGTTTTTTACCGCCGCATCCTGGTCCGACCGCTATCGCCACGCTGTTCAATGCGGATATGGGCAAAACGCTGCTGTTCGGTACGCTGCTCGGCATTCCTACCGTGATTCTGGCGGGGCCGGTTTATGCCCGCTTCCTGAAAGGCATTGATAAACCGATCCCTCAGGGGCTCTACAACCCAAAAACCTTTACCGAAGCTGAGATGCCGGGATTTGGCGTCAGCGTCTGGACCTCACTGGTGCCGGTGGTGCTGATGGCGCTGCGCGCGGTCGCCGAAATGCTGCTGCCAAAAGGCCATGCGCTGCTGCCTTACGCCGAGTTCTTCGGCGATCCGGTGATGGCGACGCTGATTGCGGTACTGATTGCGATCTTCACCTTCGGTCTGAACCGTGGCCGCAGTATGGATCAGGTGATGGAGACCCTGAGCGATTCGATCAAAATCATCGCCATGATGCTGTTAATCATCGGCGGCGGCGGGGCCTTTAAGCAGGTACTGGTCGACAGCGGGGTGGATAAATATATCGCTAACATGATGCACTCTACCCAGCTGTCACCGATCTTTATGGCCTGGTCGATTGCGGCGGTACTGCGCATTGCGCTGGGGTCGGCAACCGTTGCGGCGATCACCGCGGGCGGCATCGTCGCACCACTGATTGTAACCAGCGGCGCCAGCCCGGAACTGATGGTGATTGCAGTCGGGTCGGGCAGCGTAATTTTCTCTCACGTCAACGATCCGGGCTTCTGGTTGTTCAAGGAGTATTTCAACCTGACTATCGGGGAAACCATTCGTTCGTGGTCAGCACTGGAAACCATCATTTCGGTCTGTGGCCTGATCGGGTGCTTACTGCTGTCGATGGTTATCTGACCGGCAGCCGCTGGCAGCGTGTCTGCCAGCGGCTGGCTGTGTTAACCGGCCTGCGTCATACCGCCAGTGCGCGGAAAGCCGCCAGCTCCGCCTCTGACATCCCCGCCTCCCGCGCGGCCTGGCAGATCTGCTGCCAGCTGGTGCTGTCCAGCGGAATCCCTTCACGATCGCGTGCGATACGATTAGCTTCTTCCCACTCACCCGGAACCTGAATCGGCGCATCGCCGCTGCGGGGTGACGCTTTCACCCAATCAATAAACGCTTCCGCCTCATCCTGCATCGCGGGTGCATCAAACGCGTCGGGATTAATAATGATGGTGGTCATACAGTTAAAGATGGCGTCATTGCCGCTCTGCAACGTGGCCTGATGGGTTGTCCGTCCGCCCGACAAGGCGCCGCCAAATATTTCACACAGCGTCGCCAGCGCGTAGCCTTTGTGCAGCCCAAAGGGCAGCAGAGAGCCATAAGGTGACTGGTGCATCACGCCAGGATCGGTGGTGGGCTGGCCCTGCGCGTCGATCAGGTAACCTGGCGCGACCGCTGTGCCTTTGTTCCACGCGACGCGGGTTTTGCCATAGGCGATGCCGCTGGTGGCGAAATCAAGCAGCAGCGGGCGGGCATGTGGACGCGGAAAGATGGCACAGAATGGATTGGTGCCGAAGCGGCGATCGCTGCCGCCAAACGGCGCCACCATCGGGTCGCCCATCACGTTGACGAAGTGGAAAGAGACGAAGCCGGCCGCTGCACACTGCTCCGCCCAGTGACCAATACGTCCAATGTGATGCGAATGATGAAGGCCGACCGCGGCGATGCCCAGTTTCTGCGCCCGTTCAATGCCGAGCTTCATCGCTTCCCAGGCCGCGACCTGACCGAAGCCCTGATGGGCGTTCAGCGTCAGCACGGCACCGCTGTCTTTATCGAGCGTAGGGCGCTGATTCAGTCGAAGATGCCCCTGTTTCAGTGATGCCATGTAACTGGGGATCATCCCGACGCCGTGCGAATCGTGTCCGGCCAGATTGGCGGCCACCAGGTGATCGGCCACCAGGCGTGCCTCTTCCGGCTGGCTACCGGCAGCGAGCCAGATAGCTTCGGTGAACTGATGCAGCCGGGCGGCATTAATAGAGTGTAGGGTGCTCACGATGTTCTCCTTTTCAGTGGGATAGTTCATCCTGGGTGGAAAAAGGCAACACGGCAAGTGCGATTACGGGCAGGAAAAGGGCCGCGAAATGCGGCCCGCTGTCTTGATAACAGGATGAGGCTGAACGCCTTAATGTGGCTGTTCAAAACCTGCTTTAATCATCTGTTCCCGCAGCGCACGCGCAATCTCGCGGTTGCCGCCAGTGACCGGATAAATCACGTTATTCACCACATCATCAAGATAATGCTCCTCGAACTCCTGCATCGTGAGTTGGGTGCCGCCTTCATCGTTGATGGCGAAAGAACCTTTGATGTGGTCGCCGCTATTTTTTGCCTTGAGGCTATAGCGGCCCATGCTGGTATTAATCGTGCTCATAAGATCTCCTTGCTAAGCATATTCAGGTCTTAACCAATGAGGCCCGCCTTGCCGGTTAAATTTTAGCCAGGATTTTTCTGTAAAACGAAAAGCGTCGAGCGTTAAAATCCGCAGTTGCGATCTCACTCTCAGAATTTCGATAAAAACCGCCTGAATCCGACAAGGGCGGCGGGGCGATCAGGGGAAGCGGCAAAGGGTTTTATTTTGGCTATACTCTTTATGGGAAAGGTTTTTTTACTGGTGAGGGAGAAGGAAATGAAAATTATTCTGTGGATTATTGCCATCATTTTTATCGTGGGACTGTTAACCCTGACAGGGGTGTTTAAACTGATTTTCTGATCGCGCTTTTCGGCTTCAGCGGGCACCTTGATCAGGTGCCCGACACATTTTTATGCTGGCCAATCAGGCAATGGGTGATTGGGTCCATCCGCGTCTCTGGCAGCAAATCTTTTACTCCCAGCCGCTTTTTACAATGTGCACAGCAGGCTCCATGAAAAGTGAGAGGCTCCCCATCCCGTTCAGTGAAAACAAACCGGGCACTCCCGCACTGGCTGCAGCGAATTTTCATTACCATCCTGACTCTCCTCCCCTTTAGTAACAATCCGTTGAGTTAGTGCGCGATCGATACCACAGGTAAACGTTCCTTATTTATTTCCTGACAATATTATCGCGCCGTTCGCAGCAAAAAATAGTGTCTTGTGGCGAGCGTTGTTTGTTGCCAAATGCGAATCGAATGGCAAAAAAAGCACTTCTTTGATTTAAATCAATGTTTATTGTCGACTGCCTGAAATGCAGCCAGATAGCCGGCTGAAGCGGGGTTGCTGGGCCTGAGGGGTTGATCTGACTCAGTAAAAAAGCAGATTTAATTATCTGAAAATCACCCGAGGTGGTCAGTAGCGGGCAAATTTTTTTGGTCTGATGACTCGCTGGGTTAAAAAAAGCCGGCAAATGCGTTGGCATTGTTTTTCACTACCGGCTAAAAAAGGGCGCGATGAGCGCTTTTTTGCTGTCAAAGGGCTAAAGTCAGAACGGCAGGAATTTTCTGGTTAGCGTAAGCAGTCCAATTACTTTTGATGCAAAAAGAATCCGGATTCCAGTGAGTTAACGGATTTTACCGGTTAAAATCACCGGCCCTGGAAGCGGTTTTTTCGCAAGGCAAAAAGTGGAAAAGTGTGATGCGTAAGCAGAAAGTCGAAATTTATCACTTTTTCATCAAATGACACTGGACAAATCTCTCCGCAATTGCTGTACTAGATGGCGACACAGTTTAGTGTCCATTTTTCATGTAAAGGTAATATAGATGTCTAAGATCAAAGGTAACGTTAAGTGGTTTAATGAATCCAAAGGATTCGGTTTCATTACTCCTGAAGATGGCAGCAAAGATGTATTCGTACATTTCTCTGCAATCCAGAGCAACGGCTTCAAAACTCTGGCTGAAGGTCAGCGCGTTGAGTTTGAAATCACCGACGGCGCGAAAGGCCCATCTGCTGCTAACGTTATCAGTCTGTAAGTTAACAGTCAGAATTCTAAAAACCCGCCTGATGGCGGGTTTTTTTATGGCAAAAATCACCTGAAAACTCCCTTCATTGCCCGCTGTGCCACTCGCTACGCCGCACAAACTGCGCGACGCTTCACAATAAATCCTCGTAACATAATCATAACAACCTTACTTGCAGCTTTTTCTTGTCCAACGCTATATAACAGAGCGACAGGATCAGGCTATTGAGGAAACAGGATGAACATACGTCAGGCGGATTTAAAAGACAGTTTTGCCTTGAGTGCCTTACTGAGTGAGCTGGGCTACGGCGGCACGGAAAATTTCATTGAGCAGCGCCTGGCGCAGTTAAGCAGCGATCCCAGCGAAGCGCTGCTGGTGGCGGAGTTCGGCAATCAGGTGCTCGGTTTTTTATCAATGCACTTTATTCCACAGCTGGCACTGGCCGGCGATTTTGCCCGCATCAGCTACTTCTGTATCGCTGAAGGCGAACGCAGTAAAGGCGTCGGCCAGCAGCTGTTACAGCACGCTGAATCACTGGCGGCACAGCGCGGGTGCGATCGGATGGAAGTGCATTGCCATCACTCCCGCCTCAAGGCGAATCAGTTTTACGCCCGTGAAGGTTACGTTGAATCGCCACGCTATCACGTTAAAGATCTGCCCGCGCGTTAGCCTCACGGCCGGAAGCGATAACCAGCGCCTCGGCTATCATCTCCCGTTGTTCATCCCTGAGGCTGGCAATGCTGACGCGGATAAACTGCGTGGTGCCCAGGCTGCAGCGCTCACCCGGTAACACGGCGATACCGCGTGCCGCCAGGGTGATCATGGCAAACTGCTCTGAAGCGACCGGGATATAGAGGCTAAGCCCATCCTGTGGCGGCAACAGAAGTCCGCGCTGCGCCAGTGCTTGCCGCAACTGCTCGCGTCGCTGATGATAAACATCCCGCGCGCTGGCGACCTGCTGCTGCGTCGTTTCATCTTCCAGCAACCACGCTACCGCATCCTGTAATATCCGGCTGGTCCAGCTGACACCAAAGTTTCGCCACGCCTGGATGCGTTTTACCATCTCTGCGGTGGCCGACAGTACCGCCAGACGCAAATCGGGGCCGTAGGCTTTAGAAAACGAGCGGACATGCAGGGTTCGCTCGGGAAACTGCGATCCCAGACTCCAGCCCGCTGCGGCGGAAAGATCCCCAATCCCATCGTCTTCCACAATCAGCGTGCTGCTGTTCGCCAGTAGCTGGGCCAGCGCCTGGCGTCGTCCGACACTGATGGTGCGCCCGGTAGCCGAATGGGTACGTGGCTGATAGATCATCATCACCGGCGCACGGGTGAGCAGCTGACTTAACACCTCAGGCAACGGTCCCTCCGCATCGCAGGCCAGCGGCAAAATTTCAGCGCCCACGTTATCCAGCATATCGAGCAGGCGAGTGGCTGTCGGGTCTTCGATGATCACCCGATCGCCGGGTGAAACCAGCGTCTGTACCAGCAGATTCATCGCATCGAAACCCCCATCGGTTGCCAGAAAGGCTTCCGCCGCATAGGGCCAGCGCGGCGTGACCGCCTGCAACAGCGGGGCGGAAATCGGCTCACGAACGTAGCTATTCAGTTGAGGCGACCGCAACGCCGCCTGTAGTGCATTGTGCAGGTCAGGTAACAAGGCGGGATCGGGAGAGGCCATCGCCAGATCGGCGCGAATGTGTTCGCCATAGTTGCCGATCTTTTCAAAGCGGATCGGCCGCGGCATCACGGTGTTGCCACTGACCCAGACGCCACTGCGGCCTTTTCCCGCCAGCACTTTATGCTGCCTTAGCCGCGACCAGGCAGCGGAAACGGTTGCCGGGCTGACGCCCAGCCGCTCCGCAATATCCCGTACCGCCGGCATCTGCATGCCGACGGCAATCTCACCGTCGCGAATCAGGCGGGATGCCGTTTGGGCGATGCCTTTTACCGACGGGGTTGTTATCTGACTACAGAACCACTCTGGATCGATCATTTGCGTCATAAGAAAATACTTTGTTCAGTAACAAATTAATGATTGTTCAGCTCAGTATTCCGGATCTAGTATCAAATTCAAGCACTATTTGAGCTATCAACCCACCCGGCTTCACGGCACGACGTAAACGGAGAGATCATGGCAAGGCTGAGTATCAGACTGGCAGTGCGCGACTGGGACTATTTCACCCCACTGGCGCTGGGCGATATCAAACCGGACAATTTTGATCTGCACATCGACCGCGTCGGCACGCTGGTGAACGATCTCGCCACCAGCCCCGATTACGATGCGGGAGAGGTGTCGTTCAGCCGCTACGCCCAGGCGCGGGCCAGAGACGATGATGCTCTGCTCGGTATCCCGCACTTCCTGATGCGCGGTTTTCGCCAGCGCTGCATTATCACTACCGCCGACAGTCCCATCACCATGCCTGCAGAGCTGAAGGGCAAAAGCATCGGTGTTACCGGCTGGCAGGATTCGGGCAATACCTGGACGCGCACGGTACTGCGCGAAGCGGGAGTAGACATTGACGACGTTCGCTGGTTTGCCGGGCGACTGACCGCCGATCATCCGATTGTCGATCGGCTGGCCGGATTTGGCCGGCCAGGCCGGATAGAGCCAGCGCCGGGCGAGCGTCCTCTGATTGAGCTGCTGAAAGCGGGAGAGCTGGATGCGGTCTTTACCCCGTTTATGCCGGAAGGTTTTTTCCTGCCGGCGTCCGGTCTGCGCCAGCTCCAGCCGGACTTCTATCAGGCCGAGCGGGCCTACTTTCATCGCGTCGGTTACGTGCCCGGCATTCATATTCTGGCGTTAAAACCGGCGCTGGCGGCACAGCATCCGTGGCTGCCTGCCGCTCTGAGTGAAGTCATCGATCGTTCCTACGCGCTATGGATGCAAAAACGAGAGAAATATGCCGATACCACGCCGTGGCTGCTGGACGATCTGCGACGCACCGCGCAGGAATTACCGGCCGGCTGGAATCAGAATGGTTTTACCGCTAATAGAAAGATGATTGCGGATTTTGCCCGTGAACTGTTCCAGCAGGGACTCACCCACAAATTACTGACGCCGGAAGCGATGTTTCCGCTGGCAGGAGGAGAGAAATGATGAAAATTGCGATGGGACAATTTGCGGTCAACCGTGAATGGCAGGAGAACGCCACACTCTGTCTGGATTTAATGCAGCGCGCTGCCGCTGGCGGGGCCGATCTGCTGGTGCTGCCGGAAGGGGTGCTGGCGCGGGATATTGCCGATCCCGATTTAGTGCTGAAAGCCGCACAACCGCTGGATGGCCCATTTCTCACCCAACTGCTGGCAGCCAGTGAGAATAACGATCTGACCACCATGATGAGCGTGCATGTTCCCACTGAACAGCAGAAAGCGCTCAACGTGCTGATCGCTATCCGCAACGGGAAAATCATTGCCGCTTATGAAAAATTGCATCTCTACGATGCCTTTGCGATGCAGGAGTCACAGCGGGTCAATCCGGGACATGTCATCCCGCCGCTGGTTGAGGTCGCGGGGATGAAAGTCGGCCTGATGACCTGTTATGACGTACGTTTCCCGGAGCTGGCCCGCCGGCTGGTGCTGGATGGCGCGGACCTGCTGGTGTTGCCTGCTGCGTGGGTAAAAGGGCCGCTGAAAGAGATGCACTGGGAGCTGCTGACCCGCGCCCGTGCGCTGGAGAATACCTGCTATATGGTGGCGGTAGGTGAGTGTGGCCCGCGCAATATCGGTAACAGCCTGGTGGTCGATCCGCTTGGTGTTGTCATCGCGAATGCGGCTGAATCGCCAGCGCTGATGTTTGCCGAGCTCGATCCTGAACGCGTGGCCTATGCCCGCCGCGTGCTGCCGGTGCTGGAGAATCGTCGTTTCGCCCGTCCCGAACTGAACTGACCCCTGATCCTGGAGGACGAACCATGACTAACAGAGTGACCGCATTAACGCTGGCGCTGGGACTGACCGCAGGCCTGGCGCAGGCTGCCGACACCCTTCCGACCCAGACGGTCGATCAGGCTTTACACGATCGTTTGCCGGAACAGATCAAACAAGCGGGACGGATGATTTCCGTCAATAACGGCTCGTTTCCGCCCTATGAGATCGTCAATGGCCCGCACTCAATGGAGGGCGCATCGGCGGATCTCACTACTGCACTGTCGCAGCTGCTGGGCGTGAAGATCGATCATGCCACGGTGAGTGGCCTGTCCGGCGTGCTGACCGGGATTAACGCGGGCCGCTATCAGCTGGCCATCGGCCCGATTGGCGATTATCCGGATCGCCAGCAGAAGGTCGATTTTATCGATTTTGTGCAGGAGTTTGTGGTGTTTGGCGTACAGAAGGGCAATCCGGCGCAGATCAATCAGCTTGAGGATACCTGTGGCAAACGCATTGCGGTGATGGCGGCGGGATCGGCGGAACAGGTGATACGCCAGCAATCCGCCCGCTGTACGGCCGCCGGAAAACCGGCGGTCACGGTGCAGGCCTTTACCGATCAGCCGTCGTCGATTCTGGCGGTGCGCTCGAAACGTTCGGATGCTTTTTTCTCTTCACAGGCGCCACTGACCTGGTTTGTTAATCAGGCCAAAGGTCAGCTCGAACTGTCAGGCAAAGGACAGAAAAACGGCTTTGGTGACATTTTCCAGGGAACCGTGGTGCCGAAGGGATCACCGCTAGGTGGCGTGGTTCTCGATGCCTATAAGGTGCTCTATCAGAACGGTACCTATGCCGCCATCATGAAAAAATGGCAGCTGGAGGGCAACATGACCGCAGCGCCCGGGCTGAACCTGGCCAGACAGGAGGCGAAATGAGTCTGATTCGCCACGATTCGCCGATCAGGGAAGAGCGGCGCGATGAGGCGCAACTGCGCGACGTCGCTTTCGCTCGCAGCGCACCCGCCTATGGACGCTGGATCAGCTGGATTGTGGTGCTGGTGGTCGGCTCCAACCTGCTGTGGCTGGTGATGACCAACCCCAATTTTGAATGGCAGGTGGTGCTGAAGTGGTTCACTGAAGGCTCGGTGCTGAAAGGGTTACAGGTCACGCTGGGACTGACGGTGATCTCAATGGTGCTGGGCACGCTGCTGGGGCTGCTGTTAGGCGTCTGGCGGCTCTCTGATAACCGGCTATTGCGTGGCATCGCCGGGCTCTATATCTGGTTTTTCCGTGGCACGCCGCTGCTGGTGCAGCTGATCTTCTGGTACAACCTTTCCACGCTGTTTCCCGCGTTGTCGCTGACGCTGCCGTGGACCGACATCACTCTGGCCAGCTGGAATACCAACGATCTGATCACTCCGCTGACCGCCGCTATCGCCGGACTGGCGCTCAATGAAGCCGCTTATATGGCTGAAATTATTCGCGCCGGACTGCTGTCGGTGGATAACGGCCAGGTAGAAACCACCCAGGCATTTGGTATGAGCCGGGCGCGGGCGCTGCGACGAATTATTATTCCTCAGGCGATGCGGTCGATCATTCCGCCTACCGGCAACCAGCTGATCAGTATGATCAAGGCGACGTCGCTGGTCAGCGTGATTGCGATGGGCGATCTGCTCTACTCAGTCCAGGCGATCTACAACCGGACCTTTGAAATTATTCCGATGCTGATGGTGGCGGTTATCTGGTATCTGCTGATCACCTCAATCCTCAACCTCGGGCAATCCGCCATTGAGCGCTATTACGCGCGCGGTACCCGTCGGGTGACCAGCGTAGCGAAGCGCCCGTCGCCACGAAACAACAGCGTACCGCGACAGAAGGAGGAGCAATGAGCCAGACAGAACCGTTAGTCTGCGCGCGTAACGTGCAGAAGCGTTACGGCGACAATCAGGTGCTGAAGGGGATCGATCTTGATGTCTGGCCCGGTGAGGTGGTGGTGATCCTGGGACCGTCGGGATCGGGTAAATCGACCTTTCTGCGCTGCATCAACCATCTCGAAGAGATGAATGGGGGATCGATTCGGGTGGGTGATGAGCAGATTGGCTACGTGCTGAAACGCAATCTGCTGCACCGTTTGTCGCCGCGTCAGATCGCCCGTCAGCGGCAGAAGATTGGCATGGTGTTTCAGCAGTTCAATCTCTATCCGCACATGACGGTGCTGCAGAACATCATTGAAGCACCCATTGGCGTCCATAAATTTCCGCGTCAGCAGGCGCTGGAACATGCCCGATCGTTACTGGCAACGGTGGGGCTGAGTGACAAGGCGGATGCCTGGCCGCGCCATCTGTCGGGCGGTCAGCAGCAGCGTGTGGCGATTGCGCGCGCGTTAGCCATTAAGCCGCAGCTGATGTTGTTTGATGAACCGACGTCGGCGCTGGACCCGGAACTGGTGGGCGAAGTGCTGGCGACGATGCGCACGCTGGCCGATCAGGGATTGACGATGATAGTGGTGACCCATGAGATCAGTTTCGCCCGTGAGGCGGCTGACCGGGTGGTGTTTATGGATGGTGGCGTGGTAGTGGAGCAGGGCACGCCAGCAGAGGTGATTGCTAATCCTCAGCATCCCCGCACTCAGGCATTTCTCAGCCGTTTTATCTGATACTGAGGCCAGTGCGATCTTACTCTGTTACAGATTGCAGTTGTCGCGGCAGGCAAACTGCGCGTAAATAACAGTCACCGTTATTCGCTGAAGTTGAAAGGTTAAATATGGAAGGTATCAGTATTGCCAAACTGCTGATCATCGGTGCGCTTATCGTACTGCTTTTTGGCACCAATAAGTTACGTTCTCTGGGTGGCGATCTGGGCTCCGCAATCAAGGGCTTCAAGAAAGCCATGAAAGATGAAGACACCAGCGCAACCCGGACCACGGCTGAAGACGTACCGGCCGATCGCGTCGTCCATAAAGATTAATCGGTTATTGGCTGAAAATAACTGTTACTTTTTATGTCTGACCGGCATTAAAAAACCAGACTGCTGCCAGTCTGGTTTTTTTATCTTTGCCGATCAGCAGCGCGAGCTTATTTAACTTCCAGCCCTTTCGCCTGCATATCCGCATGATAAGAAGAGCGGACAAACGGGCCGCAGGCTGCATGGGTAAAGCCCATCGCCATCGCTTCTTCTTTCATCTCATCAAATTCCGCCGGGCTGACGTAGCGCTGAACCGGCAGGTGATGACGGCTGGGCTGCAGATACTGGCCGAGCGTCAGCATAGTCACGCCGTGACGACGCAGATCGCGCATCACTTCGACGATCTCTGCATTGGTCTCACCCAGACCCACCATCAGACCCGATTTGGTCGGAATATCAGGATGCGCTTCTTTAAAGCGCTCCAGCAGTTTCAGTGACCACTCATAGTTAGCGCCAGGACGAACCTGACGGTAGACGCGCGGCACGTTTTCCAGGTTGTGGTTAAACACATCCGGCGGCGTAGCGGTCAGAATTTCCAGCGCGCGATCCATCCGGCCACGGAAGTCAGGCACCAGGGTTTCAATTTTAATGGTCGGATTCTTTTCACGGATCGCACTGATGCAGTCGGCAAAGTGCTGAGCACCGCCATCACGCAGATCGTCACGGTCAACCGAGGTGATCACCACGTAACGCAGACCCATATCAGCGATGGTCTGTGCCAGTTTGCCCGGCTCGTTTGCATCGGGTGCGTTAGGCCGGCCATGCGCCACGTCGCAGAATGGGCAACGGCGGGTACAGATCGCGCCGAGGATCATAAAGGTGGCGGTGCCGTGGTTGAAGCATTCGGCAAGGTTAGGGCAGGAGGCCTCTTCACAGACCGAGTGCAGCCCATTTTTTCGCATCGCGGCTTTAATGCCCTGAATACGACTGGAGTCAGCAGGCAGCTTGATTTTCATCCATTCCGGCTTACGCAACATCTCTTGCCGTTCAACGGCCACGGTTTTCACCGGGATCAGCGCCATTTTGTCTGCGTCACGATATTTGACGCCGCGTTCCATCTGAATTGGTTTACTCATAAATCAGCAGGTTCCGGTCGGATTGCGATTTGAAAGCGTTCTCACTCAACCCGAGAAGGGTGCTTTCAACTTTATTTGAAAAAAGTGCAAAAATTATATCATCTCATCGCCCCGGAAGCAGCCACCGTCAGCGCGGATAAGTTACATATTTGTAAATTCGCATTCAGCGTTAAGGCTGAAGCGGCAAATCTTCCTCTGACCATTCAACATTTTCATAACCTGTCAGACGGGCAAATGCGTCAACCAGCGGGGCCTGAACCTGTTCCAGCCGGATGTCTGGCTGAAACTGCTGCAGCTGGGTCATGCTCATGCCCGCATAGCCACAGGGATTGATTCGCGAAAAGGGTGCCAGATCCATGGCGACATTCAGCGCCAGACCGTGAAACGAGCAGCCTTTACGGATCCGCAGTCCGAGTGAACAGATTTTTTGTTCACCCACATAGACGCCAGGCGCGTCGGCACGCGCACGGGCATTGACGCCAAATCCGGCCAGGGTAGCAATCACCGTCTCTTCCAGCGCGGTTACCAGCTGGCGTACGCCTAGCTTGCGGCGCTTGATATCAATCAGCACGTACATCACCTGCTGGCCCGGTCCATGATAGGTGACCTGGCCGCCACGGTCGCTCTGCACCACCGGAATATCGCCGGGCATCAGCAGATGCTCCGCTTTTCCTGCCTGGCCCTGGGTAAATACCGCAGGATGTTCCACCAGCCAGATCTCATCGCGACTCAGGCTGTCGCGCTGGTCGGTATAGTGATGCATGGCGTCGGAGACGGATTGCCAGTCGCGTAAACCTGACCGGCGGACGAGAAGGGTTTCAACTGACAAAACGATGGCCCGCTTTAACAAATTAAGCTGAGAATAACGTCGGCAAACCGTCCGGGTAAGACGCTTCGCCGACTCTGCAAATCAGAGCACCATGCGTACGATTTCAATCTGGCCCAGCTCTTCGTACAGGCGTTCAACCTGCTCGATGTGGGTGGCGGTAATGGTGATGTTTACGGAGTGATAGTTGCCCTTGCTGCTCGGCTTGACTTCAGGACTGTAGTCGCCGGGCGCATGGCGTTGCACCACTTCAACCACTTGATCAACCAGCTCCGGTTGCGCCAGACCCATTACTTTGTAGGTAAACGGGGTAGGAAATTCGAGCAGTTCATTCAGTTTGGTTTTCATATTGACTCCGGTGCATAAAAAAAGACTCCCGCCTGAGCGGGAGCATCATAATAACCTGTAATGGGGGCGATGGGGTGACTTTTCAACCACCCACTACGCTTAGCCGAACCAGTGATGGAACATCAGTTTGATGTAGTCCACGATGCGGCTGAAGAACCCGCCTTCCTGAATCTCATTTAACACCACCAGCGGACGCTGTTCGATGGTTTTGCCATCCAGCTGGAAGTTAATGCTGCCGACGACCTGATTTTTCTTCAGCGGCGCGTGCAGCTCGGTGTTGTTCAGCACATAACTGGCTTTCAGATCTTTCATCCGGCCGCGCGGAATCGTCAGGTAGGCATCTTTCTCAACGCCGAGCTGGACGCGATCGTTGTCGCCAAACCACACCGGCTCAGAGGCGAACTCTTTGCCCGCTTTCAGCGGTGCGACAGTTTCAAAGAAGCGGAAGCCCCACGTCAGCAGTTTTTTGCTTTCGGTTTCGCGGCCTTTGTAGGTGTGACCGCCCATTACCGCGGAGATCAGACGCATCTGGCCTTCGGTAGCTGAAGCCACCAGGTTGTAACCGGCCGCATTGGTGTGACCGGTTTTAATGCCATCCACGTTCAGGTTGGTATCCCAAAGCAGACCGTTACGGTTCATCTGGCGGATATTGTTGAAGGTGAACTCTTTCTCTTTATAAACAGCGTACTCTTCCGGCACGTCGCGGATCAGCGCCTGACCAATCAGTGCCATGTCGCGCGCCGAGCTGTACTGACCTTCGGCATCCAGACCGTGTACCGTCTGGAAATGGGTATTCTGCAGGCCAATCGCTTTGACGTAGTTGTTCATCAGATTAACGAACGCATCCTGGCTGCCGGCGACATAGTCAGCCATGGCGACACAGGCGTCGTTACCCGACTGCAGCACAATCCCACGCGTCAGCTGTGAAACCGGAACCCGATCGCCTGGCTTGAGGAACATCAGCGATGAACCTTTAAACACCGGATTACCGGTTGCCCAGGCGTCCGGACCAACGGTGACCAGATCGTCCTGATGGATTTTGCCCGCTTTGACTGCCTGGCCAATCACGTAGCTGGTCATCATTTTGGTCAGACTGGCCGGATCGCGACGGGCATCGGCATTCTTTTCCGCCAGCACTTTGCCCGAGTTGTAGTCGATAAGGACATACGCTTCGGCATCAATGTCCGGTACGCCCGGAATCATGGTCTTGAGATTGACGTCATCAGCAATAGCGGCATGGCTGAGAGAGAAGGCGATCAGTGATCCCACTGTCAGGCGTTTCAGCAAACGAGATGATTTCAGCGTGTTCATGTGTAGGACTACAACATCCGTGGTTTTGAGGTTAAGTAAATCATTCATCATACCCAATGGCCGTCTGGACCGCATCGGGCAGGATGATTGGGTTGTTAGCAGACGTAACGGTAAACCGTTCAATCAGCGACGCGTACTGGTAATAAATGAGGTCGTCTGGCCATCACTGCTCAGACGCTGTTGCAACGCGGCCGCTTCGGCACGGGTCGGATAACCGCCGAGCTGGACGCGATAGACATTGCCCGCGGTTTCCACCGTGCCGGGCACGCCATAACGCTGGCTCAGGCTTTTCATCAGTTGCTGCGCCCGCGCCGGATCGTTCAGCGCGCCGACCTGCACCACATAGCCACCAGCGGCTGGGCTGGCAGTCGGTGCCGCGCTGGCTGCTGCGGCTGCCGGTGCGGCCGTCACCGCAGGCGCGGCGGCGGGTTCATTGCCTTCCAGCACGCCGGTGGCTAACGGCTGAGGTGCGCCGAGGAAACCACTGCTCTGTACCGGTGCGCCCATGTTGTCACTGCTCTGCAACGTGCTGTTGCTGATCGCCTCGACGTTTTGCGGTGCAGGCTGGGAAGCTGCGGCGCTGCCGCCGTTCATCACGGCACCTCCGCTGAGATCCGGGCGGGCCGGCAGGGAATAGCTCTGTTTCGCGACCACCGTTCCGATGGTGCCGGGACCGGAAAGCGTCCCATCCGGCGCGACCTTAATGTAATCAACGCGGACCCGTGAATTATTGGAGATATTGAGGCGATCCCCTGCGGCGCGCGACAGGTCGATGATGCGGCCTGGCGTATAAGGGCCGCGATCGTTAACCCGCACCACAATCTGACGACCATTAGCGATGTTGGTGACGCGCACATAGCTCGGCAGCGGCAGCGTAGGGTGCGCGGCGGTGAGCGCATCCGGATCATAGGCTTCGCCGGTAGCGGTGCGATTGCCCTGGGCTTCTTCGCCGTACCAGGTGGCGAGGCCCACTTCACTGTAGTTCGACGGATCTTTAATGATGCGGTAGTTTTTGCCGTTGACGCTGTAATCCTGGCTGGTGCCAGGATTAATCGGCTCATAGCGTGGCTCAACGCCTGGAATCTCCACCACCGGGCCATTATAAGCCGGTTGTGGCGGCGCGGTATTTTGGGGTTCCGGCGTGGTACAGGCTGCCAGAACCAGTGATGCCAGTGCAACGCCAAGCCATTCCTTACGCATCTGCTGCCTCTTAAACACTTTTAGATAACATTTTTCGGTGAGTATGGATCGACATCACAATGCCAAATCCCGCCATGAGCACGATAAGCGCGGAGCCGCCATAACTGACCAGCGGCAACGGCACGCCAACTACCGGTAAGATACCACTAACCATGCCAATGTTAACGAAAACATAAACGAATAAAATCAGCATTAAACCGCCAGCCATTACCCGACCAAAGGTGGTTTGCGCCCGGGCTGCCACGATCAAACCGCGCATGATCAGCAGCAGATAGAGCGCCAGCAGAACCAGCACGCCCACCAGCCCTAACTCTTCGGCCAGCACGGCAAAAATAAAGTCAGTGTGGCGCTCCGGCAAAAACTCCAGCTGGGACTGGGTGCCCTGCAGCCAGCCTTTGCCCCGCAGCCCGCCGGAACCAATCGCAATTTTCGACTGAATAATATGGTAACCGGCGCCCAGCGGGTCGCTTTCCGGATCGAGCAGCATCATCACGCGGTCACGTTGATAGTCGTGCATCAGGAAGAACCACAGAATCGGGATAAAGGCCGCCACCAGCAGCACCGCAACGCCAATCAGTTTCCAGCTCATGCCGGACAGGAACAGCACAAACAGTCCCGAAGCGGCAATCAGGATCGAGGTGCCGAGATCGGGCTGCGCCGCCACCAGCAGAGTGGGCACAAAAATCAGGATCAGTGCGATACCGGTATTCTTCAGGGTTGGCGGGCAGACGTCACGGTTAATAAAGCGCGCCACCATCAGCGGCACGGCAATCTTCGCGATCTCCGACGGCTGAAAACGGACGATACCGAGGTCGAGCCAGCGCTGCGCGCCTTTACTGATCTGGCCAAACGCATCCACCGCAATCAGCAGAATGACGCAGATGATATAGAGGTAGGGCGCCCAGCCTTCGTAGACGCGCGGCGGCACCTGCGCCAGCACAATCATGATCACCAGCCCCATCGCGATCTGACCGATTTTGCGTTCCATCATGCCCGGGTCCTGACCACTGGCGCTCCAGATCACCACGGCGCTGTAAATCAGCAGGCCGAGAATCACCAGCATAAACAGCGGATCAATATGGATGCGGGTCCAGATTGATCGTTTCTGCGGACTATCGTTCATCGACATGTTTATTCACCTTCATAGCCGGGCGGCGTGGGGGCGGCGTCCGGCAGGACAGTATTGTTATCACCTAACATGATGTGATCCAGAATCTGGCGCATAACGGTACCCACAGCCGGTCCGGCGCCGCCGTTTTCCAGGATAATGGTCACCGCGACCCGAGGCTTGTCATAGGGAGCAAACGCGGTCATCAGCTTATGGTCGCGTAATCGTTCGGCAATTTTATGTGCGTTATAGGTTTCATTCTCTTTCAGGCCAAACACCTGCGCCGTTCCCGATTTGGCGGCGATTTTATAGGGTGCGTCAGCAAAGCTCTTGTGCGCGGTGCCGTTAGGGCGATTTGCCACGCCATACATGCCGTCTTTGGCAATTTCCCAGTAGCCGGAATGAATGTCGCCAATCGGCGTGGCTGGCGGCTGGCGATAGGGCACCAGGGTGCGTCCTTCGCGGGTCGCGCGCAGCATGTGCGGCACCCTGATCACGCCGTCGTTAATCAGAATCATCATCGCTTTGTTCATCTGCAGCGGCGTCGCCGTCCAGTAACCCTGGCCGATGCCCACCGGGATGGTGTCGCCCTGATACCACGGCTTTTTAAAGCGTCTGAGCTTCCAGTCACGGGTTGGCATGTTACCGGCGCTCTCCTGCGGCAAATCGATGCCGGTACGGTTGCCGTAGCCAAACTTGTTCATCCATTCCGATAGCCGATCGATGCCCATGTCATAGGCAACCTGATAGAAGAAGGTATCGGCAGACTCTTCCAGCGCTTTGGTGACGTTCAGCCGGCCGTGGCCCCATTTTTTCCAGTCACGAAAACGCTTCTCAGAGCCCGGCAACTGCCACCAGCCCGGATCGAACAGGCTGGTATTGCGGTTAATGACGCCAGCACTTAGCGCAGAGACCGCCACATAAGGTTTCACCGTCGAGGCGGGAGGATAAGCGGCCTGAATGGCACGGTTATACAGCGGTCGGTTTTCATCGCTGAGCAGGCCGCGATAATCCTTGCTGGAGATACCGTCGACAAACAGGTTCGGGTCATAGCTGGGGGTAGAAACCATAGCGAGGATCTCGCCGGTACGCGGATCGCTGACCACCACGGCGGCGCGACTGCCGGTCAGCAGCGTTTCGATATACTGCTGCAGCTTCAGGTCGATGGTCAGGTAGATATCACGGCCCGCCTGCGGCGACTCTTCGTGCAACTGACGGATCACCCGGCCACGGTTGTTGACTTCAACCTCTTCAAAACCGGTTTTGCCATGTAGCAGATCTTCGTAATAGGCTTCAATGCCCAGCTTACCGATGTCGTGCGTGGCTGCGTAGTTCGGCCATTTCCCCTCTTTATCGAGGCGGGCGACGTCACGATCGTTAATTTTTGACACATAACCGACCACGTGCGTCAGGGTCTGGCCAAACGGGTAGTAGCGGCGCTGATAGCCTTTAACTTCAACGCCGGGAAAGCGGTACTGATTAACGGCAAAGCGCGCGACCTGCACTTCGTTCAGGCCAGTCTTCACCGGAATAGAGGTAAAACGACGCGAGCGTTTGCGCTCTTTTTGAAAGTTTTCGAGGTCGTCGTCGGTGAGTTCAAGAATCGGGCGCAGATTATCCAGCGTCTGCTGCAGATTATCGACTTTTTCCGGCACCAGTTCGGCCTGATAGATGGTGCGGTTCAGCGCCAGCGGCGTGCCGGTCCGGTCATAGATAATGCCGCGGCTGGGCGCAACCGGCACCAGCTTGATGCGGTTTTCGTTTGAGCGGGTGCTGTAATCGTCAAAGCGTAAAATTTGCAGGTGGTAAAGGTTAACCACCAGCACGGAGGAGAGCAGTAAGATCCCGACGAAAGCGATAAATGCCCGGCGGACAAAGAGTTTCTGTTCGGCACTGTAATCGCGAAAGGCGTTGCTTTGTAATTTCATCCGCTACTTGTCATGTCTGATGTGGGCTGATCGGTCATTCACGATGATAAGGATGATTTGTCGTTATGCTCCATGCACGATACAGGCTTTCGGCCACCAGCACGCGCACCAGCGGATGGGGCAGCGTCAATGCTGACAGTGACCAGCTCTGTTCGGCCGCCGCTTTACACGCCGGGGCCAGACCTTCAGGACCGCCAATCAACAGGCTGACATCGCGACCATCCAGCTTCCAGCGTTCAAGCTGCTGTGCCAGCTGCGGGGTTTCCCACGGATGTCCGGGAATATCCAGCGTCACGATGCGATTGCCTTTGCCGACCGCCGCTAACATCGCCTCACCCTCTTTTTCAAGGATGCGTTTAATGTCAGCATTTTTGCCGCGTTTACCCGCGGTGACTTCGGTCAGCTCCAGCGGCATATCTTTCGGGAAGCGGCGCAGATACTCCATAAAACCGGTCTGCACCCAGTCAGGCATTTTGGTGCCGACGGCAACAAGTTGCAGTTTCACCGGTTAGCCCCAGAGTTTTTCCAGCTCATACAGCTGGCGACTCTCTTCCTGCATCACATGCACGATGACATCACCGAGATCAACCACAACCCAATCTGCTGTGCTTTTGCCTTCAATGCCTAACGGCATCAGGCCAGCTAAACGCGACTCCTGCTCAACGTGCTCAGCGATCGAGGTGACGTGACGCGTGGAGGTGCCGGTGCAGATGATCATGAAATCGGTGATGCTGGATTTGCCCTGAACGTCGATGGTGACAATGTCCTGGCCTTTGAGATCATCAATCTTATCAATAACGAACTCTTGGAGTGCTTTACCTTGCAAAAGGTTCCCCTCTAAAACTGGTGGTGACGAGCCGGCTGTAAGCCCGGATTATGCAGCCAAAAAATTAAGCGGCGTAGTATAGCATGCCCGGATCAGTCGCGATATAAGCCTGCGCGGTCGATATAATCGATAACCGCAGCGGGCAGCAGGTCGTCGCAGGATTGATGATGATGGCGACGGCGACGGATCTCGGTAGCGGAGATGTCAACCAGCGGCGTTTCTGCCAGCCAGATATGGCCAGCGGGCTGAAGATGGAGCTGTTGTACGTCATGCGTCACATGCTGATCGAGCCAGCGCTGCATCTCTGGTGACGCCATCTGCGTCGGATAGCCCGGCCGCTGGCACACCAGCAGATGACAGAGCGTCAGCAGATCCTGCCAGCGATGCCACTTTGATAAGCTGAGCAGCGAATCCTGACCGATGATAAAGCCCAGCGGTTGCCGGGCACCGCGCTCGGCACGCAGGTTTTCCAGCGTGGCCACGGTCCAGGAAGGCGTATCGCGCTTCAGTTCGCGGGTATCAATGTCAAACAGCGGCAAGTCGGCGATGGCGCAACGCAGCATATCGACCCGCTGATCCGCGCTGGCTTCCGGCTGCGGACGATGCGGCGGGACGTTGTTGGGCAACAGCGTGACTTTTTGCAGCCCGGTCTGCTGCGCCAGCGCTTCAACCGGACGCAGGTGGCCGAAATGAATCGGATCGAAGGTGCCGCCAAACAGCGCGTGTAACTCAGACATGGGCGAAGCTCGCGGGAAACGCGCGGCTGCTGAGCAGCAGCGTCAGGGTTTGCAGCTGCGGCCAGACCGGCTGACCGTAATCCTGCTTTAAGGTGATCTCTATCTGACTCAGCAGATGAATAGCGCGTTGCAGACGCACCGCATCCAGCCGTTGCAGCGCCTCCGTGAACAGGGCACGGCGATTCTGCCAGATGCGCTGCTGATCCATCAGCGTACGCAGCGGCTGTTGTGTTTGATGGCGTTGCAGATGCAGCAGCGTCAGTAAGTCGCGTTGCAGAGTACGCAGCAGGATCACCACTTCGCTCTCTTCCCGCTCCAGCTGATGCAGGATGTGCAACGCGCGGCGACTTTTGCCCGCCAGCACGGCATCAACCCAGTGGAAAGGGGTAAAGTGCGCCGCATCGCTGACCGCTTCTTCAACCCGTGGCAGCGTCAGTTTGCCATCCGGCCACTGTAGCGACAGCCGCTCCAGCGCCTGGGCCAGCGCCAGCAGATTGCCCTCATAGCAGTAGCACAGCAGCTGAATCGCCGCGTCATCCACCGCCAGCTTCAGCGCTTTGGCGCGGTTCGCCACCCAGCGCGGCAGTTGTGCCTGTTCCGGGGTCTGGCAGGGGACTAACACGGCGGAAGCGGAAAGGGCTTTAAACCAGGCGCTGTTTTCCTGCGCTTTGGTCAGCTTCGGCATCCGGCATATCAGCAGAATATCGGCATGCAGCAGTTGTGACAGTTTAACCAGCTGCTCAGCCATCGCCGCATTCGGGCCATTGTCGGGGAATTGCAGGGTGAGCGTCTGCCGCTGGGCAAACAGACTCAGCGACTGACAGCTGACGAACAGGCTCTCCCAGTCGGTCTGGGCATCAAGACTGACGCTGAAGTGCTCTTCAAAGCCCTGCGTGGTGGCGGTTGCCCGGATCGCGTCTGCGCTCTCCTGCAACAGTAAGGGTTCGTTACCGGCTAACAAATAACAGGCGCGCAGCCCCTCACGGAGCTGCGCGCTGAGTTGCTCAGGATAAATCCTGATCATTGCAGACTGGTGGCAGAGGAAGAAGGGACTTCCTCTGAGTCCTGACCCGGCACCGGAATTGTCGTCTGGCGCAGGGTGTCTTTATTGTTGAGCTGGGCGGCATGAACCGTCAGCAGCTTACGCACCAGCTGTTCGGCAGCACGCTGACGCATCTCCTGCGTAATCATGTCCTGCTCAGCATCTTTCGCCAGCGCCGCATTCGGGTTATCGAAGAACGAACGATAGACCGTGGTGCTGATCGGATAGATACCTTTGCCCGGCAACAACACCTGCGCGGTAATGGTCATCACCAGCTGGTACTCGGCGGCGGTACCAGTGATAAAGACCGACGCGGTATCGCGGCCCTGCAATTCGCTACCCAGACGCAGCGTCGGGATATCGGTGCGGTTCTGCTTGCTGTCCTCAACAATGCGCACATTGTTGATACGCAGCTGCTGACGAACGGTACGCGCCAGTGGCCCGTAAGGATCGCCGGTAGAAACAATCAGGGTTTTCAGTTCACTCGGCACCTGGGTGGTGCCGCGTGGATGAAAACCACAGCCAGCGGTGATCACCACCGCCAGCATGACAAACAACCTGATAATCGGATGTCGCACAGTTCCTCCTGAACTTAACCCACGACCAGGTTAAGCAGTTTGCCCGGTACATAAATGACTTTACGAATCGTCACGCCGTTCAGGTACTTCGCCACCAGATGCTCCTGGGCAGCGCGTGCCTGAACCTGTTCCTGTGTGGCATCGGCCGGCACAGTAATTTTACCGCGCACTTTACCGTTAACCTGCACCACCACCAGCAGTGAATCTTCCACCATTGCGGCTTCATCAGCAACCGGCCACGCGGCTTCATCAATCGTGCCTTCGCCACCCAGCGTCTGCCACAGCACATAGCTGGCATGCGGAGTGAACGGATAGAGCAGACGGACGATCGCCAGCAGCGCTTCCTGCATCAGCGCACGATCCTGCTCGCTCTCCTGTGGCGCGCGCGCCAGCTTGTTCATCAGCTCCATAATGGCGGCAATGGCGGTGTTAAACGTCTGACGACGGCCAATGTCATCCGCCACTTTGGCGATGGTTTTGTGCAGATCGCGACGCAGCGATTTCTGCTCATCATTGAGGCTGGCGACGTCGAGCGCTACGGTAGCGCCTTTCTGCGTATGGTCGAACACCAGTTTCCAGACGCGCTTCAGGAAGCGGTTAGCGCCTTCTACGCCTGATTCCTGCCACTCCAGCGTCATATCAGCCGGCGAAGCAAACATCATAAACAGACGTACGGTATCGGCGCCGTAACGCTCGACCATCAGCTGAGGATCGATGCCGTTGTTCTTCGACTTCGACATCTTGCTCATGCCCGCATAGATCACCTCGCGGCCCTGAGTATCAACCGCCTTGATGATGCGGCCTTTCTCATCGCGTTCCACGTTAACGTCGACCGGAGAGACCCAGTTACGCTCGCCGCTGGCACCCAGGTAATAGAAGGCGTCGGCCAGTACCATACCCTGACACAGCAGGCGTTTGGCCGGTTCACTGGAGTTAACCAGACCGGCGTCACGCAGCAGTTTGTGGAAGAAGCGGAAATACATCAGGTGCATGATGGCGTGTTCAATCCCGCCCACATACTGATCGACCGGCAGCCAGTAGTTCGCCGCCGCCGGGTCCAGCATGCCATCTTTGTAGTCTGCACAGGTATAGCGCGCGTAGTACCAGGACGATTCCATAAAGGTATCGAAAGTGTCGGTTTCACGCAGCGCTGGCTGGCCGTTCACCGTGGTTTTTGCCCACTCCGGATCGGCTTTGATCGGGCTGGTAATACCGTCCATCACCACATCTTCCGGCAGGATCACCGGCAGTTGGTCTTCTGGCGCAGGCATGACCGTACCATCTTCCAGCGTGACCATCGGGATTGGCGCACCCCAGTAACGCTGGCGTGAGACACCCCAGTCGCGCAGGCGGTAGTTCACTTTACGCACGCCCACGCCTTTTGCGGCCAGCGCTTCGGCAATGGCGTTGAAGCCGGCGGCATGATCCAGACCGTTAAATTCACCTGAGTTAAACAGCGCACCTTTCTCGGTCATCGCCGCAGTGCTGACGTCTGGCACGCTGCCGTCAAGGTTCAGGACCACGGGCTTGATCGGCAGATCGTATTTGATGGCAAATTCCCAGTCACGCTGATCGTGTGCCGGAACCGCCATGACCGCGCCGGTGCCATATTCCATCAGCACGAAGTTAGCCACCCAGACCGGGATGGGCTCGCCGGTCAGCGGATGGATAGCAGACAGGCCGGTAGCCATGCCTTTCTTCTCCATGGTCGCCATTTCCGCTTCAGCCACTTTGGTATTGCGACATTCGGCGATAAAGTCAGCCAGCGCCGGGTTATTCACCGAAGCCTGGGTAGCCAGCGGGTGACCGGCCGCTACCGCGACATAGGTCGCACCGTAAAAAGTGTCCGGACGGGTGGTATAGACGGTGACTTTTTCTTCACTCTCCGCCACGTCAAAAGTGATTTCTACCCCTTCAGAGCGGCCAATCCAGTTACGCTGCATGGTTTTGACCTGCTCAGGCCACTCTTCCAGCGTATCAAGGTCGTTCAGCAGCTCTTCGGCGTAATCGGTGATTTTAATAAACCACTGCGGGATCTCTTTGCGTTCAACTTTGGTATCACAGCGCCAGCAGCAGCCATCAATCACCTGCTCGTTAGCCAGCACGGTCTGGTCATTCGGGCACCAGTTCACCGCAGATGTTTTCTTATACACCAGGCCTTTTTCATACAGCTTAGTGAAGAACCACTGTTCCCAGCGATAATATTCCGGCTGACAGGTCGCCAGTTCACGGCTCCAGTCATAACCAAAACCCAGCAGTTTAAGCTGGTTTTTCATGTAGGCGATGTTGTCGTAGGTCCAGGGGGCCGGTGCGGTATTGTTTTTGACCGCCGCGCCTTCCGCAGGCAGACCGAAGGCATCCCAGCCGATCGGCTGTAGCACGTTTTTGCCGAGCATACGCTGATAACGCGCGATTACGTCGCCGATGGTGTAGTTACGAACGTGGCCCATATGCAGGCGACCAGAAGGATAGGGCAACATGGAGAGGCAATAGTATTTTTCTTTGCCTTCCTGCTCAGTCACTTTAAACGTTTCGTTTTCATCCCAGTGCTGCTGCACACGGGATTCAATCTCTTCCGGGCGGTATTGCTCTTGCATGGCTGCCTGTGGTCCTTAATGAATAACACTTTGCTGATATTAAGATCCGCATAGCATACCCATAAGGCTGCGCATCAACAACACTTCCCACTTTTGCTGGCGCGATTTCTGCGGAAAGCGTCAATGCCTTCACCCTTTTGTAATTCCCTGTACAGACGACACGGCAAACAGCGCAAAGCGACTAAACTTACTGCAGCGATGATCTACATAAAGGAGAACAAAATGAATAAAGTGGCTCAGGAATATCGCGAGTCGTTAGCGGTGCTGACCGAACGGCTGCGTCAGGGCGATCGGAATATTGATAGTCTGATTAGCGAACGGCGCAGCCAGCTGATGACGCGTCCGGATCTGACCACCGCTGAGGTCGATCAGGCGCTCAGCTCGGTGCGCCGCGATTTAGAAGAATTTGCACGCAGCTATACCGATGTAGAAGAACCGCTGGCCGATTCCATGTTTATGCGGATTATCCGCGAAAGCGTCTGGAAAGAGCTGGCGGATATCACCGATAAAAGCCAGCTTGAGTGGCGTGAAGTGTTTCAGGATCTGCATCACCATGGCGTCTATCAGAGCGGCGAGGTGGTGGGGCTGGGCAATCTGGTATGTGAAAAGTGCCAGTTCACCCGGGCGATCTACACGCCGGAAACCCTGTCGCGCTGTCCGGAGTGCGGTCACGATCAGTTTCAGCGTCAGCCATTCGAACCCTGAAAAAAAGGTGAGCTACCTGGCCTGATGCCTGTCAGTTAAGCGACCGGTGATAACGCAGTCTGGTGCCGCTCAGGGGCTGGCGGTCCTCGCGCCGCTGCGCGGTGCCTTCACTTCATTCCTCTGCCTGACGGACCGGCGGGGATGGCACATCCTGTGCCGCCCCGCCTTTCGCCCGCGTCCTGCGGGCTCTCCTGGCAGACTCATTCAGCTCAGCGCTGCGGATTGCCTGCCCCTGATCGGCCCCAGCCTGCTCTGAGGCTTCAGTGTGTGCTGTTAAAAAGGGCACAAGAGTGGAGGCTTGGGCGCCTCTGCTGCGGAAAGGGCTATCCGCAGCGCTGAGGCGTGACGTTGGGCCAGAACGCCGCGCCGGGAAGCGTGGAGAGTTAGGGCCGGCCAGGGAAGGCCGATCCCCGAACGGTTCGTCGGCACGACGTCAAAGCCGAAGGTACCGCGTGAGCGGCGCGAGGACGGCCCGGCAGCAGCAGCGGTGCTCAGGCCCGCACTCCGGCACGCCTGCCATGAAAAAAGCTGCCACGTTTGACCGTGGCAGCTTTTGCAAATTTAATCTTAACTGACCAGCATCAGGGCAACCGGGCCCGCCTTTCTCTGGTGCAAAAGATCCCGTGCAGAAAATCAGTGCAGAATTTTTGCGAGGAAATCTTTGGCGCGGTCAGACTGCGGGTTATTAAAGAAGTCATCTTTGTTGGTGTCTTCGATAATTTTACCCTCATCCATGAAGATCACGCGATTGGCCACTTTCCGGGCAAAGCCCATCTCATGCGTCACCACCATCATCGTCATCCCTTCCTGCGCCAGTTCAACCATCACATCCAGCACTTCGTTAATCATCTCGGGATCAAGCGCGGAGGTCGGCTCGTCAAACAGCATCGCAATCGGGTCCATGCAAAGCGCGCGGGCAATCGCCACACGCTGCTGCTGGCCGCCCGAGAGCTGACCTGGAAACTTCTCGGCGTGCGCCGATAATCCCACCCGATTGAGCAGCTTCAGCCCCTTATCACGCGCTGCCGCTTTATCGCGCTTCAGCACTTTGACCTGCGCCAGCACCAGGTTGTTGATGATGCTGAGGTGCGGAAACAGTTCGAAGTGCTGGAACACCATCCCGACCTTGCTGCGTAGCTGGGCGAGATTGGTTTTCTTGTTGTTCACTTCGGTGCCGTTTACCGCGATCACGCCTTGCTGAATCGGCTCAAGGCCATTCACTGTCTTAATCAGGGTCGATTTACCGGAGCCGGACGGTCCGCATACCACCACCACTTCACCTTTTTTAACTTCGGTAGAGCAGTCGGTCAGCACCTGAAAGTGACCATACCACTTAGAAACGTTTTTCAGGCTAATCATTTAAACCGTCCTTTTTCTTTTTAGATAACTGACCAGCAGTGACGCGCTCAGGCTGATAACGAAGTAGACCAGACCGGCAAACAGAACCATTTCAACCTGGGTGCCGTCGCGTTCACCAATGGTGGACGCCGTACGGAAGAAGTCCGCCAGGCTTAACACATAGACCAGCGAGGTATCCTGAAACAGCACGATACCCTGGGTCAGCAGCAGCGGAACCATGGCGCGGAACGCCTGTGGCAGGATAATCAGTTTCATCGATTGCCACTGAGTCATGCCCAGCGCCAGCGCGGCGTTGCCCTGACCGCGTGAGATACTGATGATCCCGGCGCGAATAATTTCCGAATAATAGGCGGCTTCAAACAGCGAGAAGGCCACCATGGCGGAAATCAGTCGGATATCAGTTTTGGGTGACAGCCCCAGCACCTGCTGCAGGAAACTTGGCACCACCAGATAGAACCACAGCAGTACCATCACCAGCGGCACCGAGCGGAACAGGTTGACATAAATTCTGGCGAACCAGCTGATGGGCTTAAAGGTCGACAGACGCATCACCGCCAGCAGCGTGCCCCAGAGAATACCGAAGACCACGGCGGTGATGGTGATCTTGAAGGTGATCACCAGACCGTTCAGCAGATAGGGCAGGCTGGGGGTAATTGAACTCCAGTCAAACTCGTACATTACTTGCCTCCCCCATTGCCAGGCAGACGCACTTTGCGTTCGACCAGGCTCATCAACAACATGATCACCAGGTTAATGGCGATGTAGGCCAGCGTAATGGCGGTAAAGGATTCATAGGCGTGCGCGGAGTAGTCGAGCAGTTTGCCCGCCTGCGCCGCCATATCAACCAGACCGATAGTGGAGGCGATGGCGGAGTTCTTGACCAGGTTAAGCATTTCCGAGGTCATCGGCGGCACGATCACCCGATAGGCGTTCGGCAGCAGAACATAGCGGTAGGTCTGCGGCAGCGTTAAACCCATCGCCAGACCGGCATTCTTTTGACCACGCGGCAGCGACTGAATCGCGGCGCGTACCTGCTCGCAGACGCGGGCAGCGGTAAACAGGCCAAGACAGATCACCGATGAGACGAAGAACTGAATATTGGGATCGAGCTCGGCCTTGAACCACATACCGAGGTTCTCGCCCACCAGTTCCGGTGCCACCAGATACCAGAAGAAGAACTGCACAATCAGCGGAATGTTGCGAAACAGTTCGACATAGCAGGTGCCAATGGTCGACAGCAGTCGATTAGGCACGGTGCGCAGAATGCCGAAGAATGAACCCACGCAGAAAGCAATAATCCAGGCGCAGCAGGAGACGGCAATCGTCACCTGAAAACCGGACCACAGCCAGCCGAGGTAGGTCGTGTTACCGAACGGGGCCTGTTCGAGGAAAATGCCCCAGTTCCAATCGATACCCATAACGAGCTCCGGTAAAAAAGGGTAGCTAAGCTACCCTGAAGATTGATGAACGGCGTTTTCTCTCCTGGACCAGGGGAACGACCCGGTTCAGTCTGTCTGTCCGCGCCGCGGTTTCAGCAATCGAGAGGGCAGCCAGGCCGCCCTTGGTATACCCGTCGTCTTTCAGGCTGCATTTTTGTTGGCTACTTTCACTCACCCGAATCACTTACCTGAGTAAGCTCATCGGGATTCATTCTCTTGCCGTCTCAATGCAAACTGAAATCCATTGGGTATTTTGTTGTTAGTTCAGTGCTTTATCATTTGGCGTCTTGAACAGCGCTTTCATGTCATCTGACAGTTCAAAGTTCATGTTCAGGTTTTTCGGTGGGATCGGCTGTTTGAACCAGGTATCGAACCATTTTTCAGCCTGACCTGAGGTCTGGGCTTTGGCGATGGTTTCATCCACTAAGGTTTTAAACTGCGGATCGTCTTTACGCAGCATACAACCGTAAGCCTCTTTGGACTGCGGCGTCCCTAAGATCTCCCAGTTGTCTGGTTTTTTCGCTTTGGCACGTTCACCAGCCAGCAGCGCATCATCCATCATAAAGGCCACGGCACGGCCGGTTTCCAGCGTACGGAACGAGTCACCATGATCCTTCGCGCTGATAATACGCAGGTCCAGTTTCTGTTCGTCATTCAGCTTGTGCAGTAACACTTCAGAAGTGGTACCGGAGGTCACCACCACGGTTTTGCCTTTCAGGTCGGTGAAATCTTTAATCGGACCGCCTTTTTTCACCAGCAGACGAGTACCAATGACGAAAATGGTGTCTGAGAACGCGGCTTGTTTCTGGCGCTCCAGGTTGTTGGTGGTAGATCCACACTCAAAATCGTAGGTGCCGTTTTGCAACAGCGGAATACGGTTTTGTGAGGTGATTGGGATCATTTTGATCTGCAGATCAGGCTTGTTCAGCTTCGCTTTAATGGCGTCCACAATGGCTGCGGAATAGGCCTGTGAGTAGCCGACGACTTTTTGCTGGTTGTCATAGTAAGAAAAGGGAACTGATGATTCGCGATGCCCGACCACAATGACGCCATTGTCATTGATCTTCTTCAGGGTGCCGCTGAGATCTTCCGCCTGGGCCGCTCCCGCTGCTGCGCCGATCAGCAGAAGAGATAATGCCACTTTGCGTAGTTGCATGTTCCAACTCCTTCGTATGGAAAATGCACAGGATATAACCTGTGCTGATTATGATGTTGTGTGTATTTGCTGCTGCTTTTCTTCGGTTTACCCTGCAGCGCGGCTGCGCGCAGAATAGTCACTAACATAGCGGATTGTTAACGCGATGAAACAAAAAAGTTTCTTTTTTGCGAGGTGATACGCACCAAAAAAAGGCAGTTTTTCCTGCCTGCGCGGTAAAGGTGCAGGCGAAGTAACTATTTTGGTGCAACCGGACTCACGTCAGCGCGTACAACGAGCCTGTTTGCGAAAAACACTGAAATATTTAGCAATCATCGTGCCAGAAACGGGTTCAGACGCGATAACGCAGCAGAGTCTGCGGTCAGAGAAGGGGAAAATAGCGGGGAAAAGCGATAAAAAAAGGCGAAGCAACCGCTTCGCCTTTCAGCATACTGGCAATCAGCGGCGGCGACGCAGCAGGGCAATCAGCGCCGCCAGGGCGGTGAGGATCCAGACTGGCCAGACGCCAGCCTGCGCATACGGTGTTTCACCGGTAGTCGGGGTGACCTTGTCGGTTAAGACGCCGCGGGTGAACTGTGGCAGCATCTTTTCCACGTCACCACGGGCATTAACCACCGCCGTCACACCATTATTAGTGCTGCGTAACAGTGGACGACCCAGCTCCAGCGCCCGCATCCGCGCCATCTGGAAATGCTGCCACGGACCAATAGAGTGACCAAACCAGGCATCGTTAGAAACCGTCAGCAGGAAATTGGTATCGGGATGGAAGTTGGCGCGCACCTGTTCACCGAGCACGATCTCGTAGCAGATGGCGCTGGTCAGGTTGTAGCCCGCGACCCGAAGCTGCGGCTGAAGATAAGCGCCACGGCTGAACGCCGACATCGGCAGATCGAAGAACGGCGCGAGGGGACGCAGCAGATCGGCCAGCGGCACAAATTCACCAAACGGCACCAGATGGTTTTTCTGGTAGCGGTTACCGCTGAAGTAGTTATACGGCGCATGACCGCCCAGCACGATCACCGTGTTGTAATCGTGATAACGGTTCTGCTCCAGTCGCGAGTCGACGATGCCGGTAACCAGCGAGCTGCCACGTGCGCGCAGTTCATCGTCCAGCGAGCGCAAAAACGGCTGCTGATTACTCTCCAGATCGGTAATGGCCGATTCCGGCCAGATGATAATCGGCGTTTTGCCCATAAGCGGCTGACTGAGCTCGCTATAGATGCGCAGCGTGTTCAGTAACTGCTGCGGGTCCCACTTCATCGACTGGGGAATATTGCCCTGTACCAGCGCCACATCCACCGCGCGTGCCGGTAACGGCTGAACCCACTGAACGTAGCGCAGCGGCCACGGCAGGGCCAGCAGCAGCAGTGCCGCCACCAGGCTTTTCATATTGCGCTGTTGCAGGGCATAGACCAGCAGGCCAGCGATTACCATCAGCAGGAAAGTCAGCGTTTCCACGCCGCCCAGTGGCGCCACGCCTTTCAGCGGGCCATCTATCTGGCTGTAACCAAACTGCAGCCACGGAAAGCCGGTCAGGATCCAGCCGCGCAGAAACTCGGTGATCTGCCATAACGCCGGTGCGGCCAGCGCCAGACGCCACAGCGTCGTGCGCGGCCAGAGGCGATTCAGTACGCCAGCAAACAGCGCCGGGTAGATCGACAGATAAGCTGCCAGCAATGCCACGATAAAGACATTAACCGGGCCAGGCATGCCGCCAAAGGTGGCGACACTGACGTAAACCCAGTTGATGCCGCTGCCGAACAGACCCAGTCCCCAGACAAAGCCAATCGCGGTGGCCTGCGGGCTGGAGCGGTTCAGGGTCAGAAGCTGTAAACCGCACAGCGACAGCAGCGCGGCGGGCCAGAAATCGTAAGGAGAGAAGGCGAGGGTGCCAGACGCACCCGTTAATAAAGCCAGCAGCAGGCGAACCCGCTGACGCGGGTAAAGTGAGGCTAAAGCCATAGACTTATTCGTCATCCAGTTGAGGTTGTGGCGAGTTTTCCGGAATTGTGACATGAACCTGGATGATACGGCGGCTATCGGCCATCGCTATTTTGAACTGGTAACCCTCAATTTCGATGCTCTCACCGCGCGCCGGCAGATGACCGAATCCCTGCATCACCAGACCACCGATGGTATCGACCTCATCATCGCTGAACTGCGTGCCGAACACCTCATTGAAATCTTCAATCGCGGTCAGTGCCCGCACCGTAAAGGTGTGGCGGTTGAGCTGACGGATATCACGATCTTCTTCGTCGTCATATTCATCCTCAATTTCACCGACAATCAGTTCCAGAATGTCTTCGATGGTCACCAGGCCTGAGACGCCACCAAATTCATCGATCACAATCGCCATGTGATAACGCTGAGAACGGAACTCTTTCAGCATCCGGTCTACGCGCTTGCTTTCAGGCACCACTACCGCCGGACGCAGCACTTTTTCAATGCTGAACGGTTCAGATTCGCTGCTCATAAACGGCAGTAAATCTTTGGCCATCAGAATCCCTTCAACGTGATCTTTGTCTTCGCTGATCACCGGGAAGCGCGAATGGGCCGACTCGATAATCACATCCAGACACTCTTCGAGGTTCTGATTGCGTTTCAGGGTAATCATCTGCGAGCGCGGGATCATGATGTCACGCACGCGCTGCTCCGCAATATCCAGCACCCCTTCGAGCATGTCGCGGGTATCCTGGTCAATCAGGTCTTTATGATTTGAGTCGCGGATCAGCTCCAGTAGCTCATCACGGTTTTTCGGTTCACCGTGAAAAAGTTGGTTGATCAACAGGGAAAAGAATCCCTTTTTACTACTGGGTGCATCGCTGTTTTGAGAATGGTCGTCGCTCATGGCGGTTTTTAAAGATCTCTCTGGTGAGGAATTAACGCTGCCAGCAAAGCACTGGCAGCAGGATAGCCGGAACCCAGGGTTCAGGCGTCTTCTTTCTCCGAAATGTACGGATCAGGATAACCAAGAGCAAGCATTATCTCGGTCTCCAGTGACTCCATCTCTTCGGCTTCATCGTCTTCAATATGGTCGTAACCCAGCAGGTGAAGCGTGCCGTGGACCACCATATGCGCCCAGTGGGCTTCTACACTTTTGTTTTGCTCAGCCGCTTCCTGCTCCACCACCTGACGACAAATAATCAGGTCGCCCAGCAGCGGCAGTTCGATGCCCGGCGGAGCCTCGAACGGGAAAGAGAGCACGTTGGTGGGTTTATCTTTACCGCGATAGGTCAGATTCAGCTCATGACTTTCCGCTTCATCCACCAGACGCACCGTGACTTCGCTTTCCGGCTGAAAAGGAGTGACCGCCGCTGACAGCCAGCGGTGAAACTGGCTTTCAGTGGGCAGATCGGCGCTGCTTTCACAGGCGATCTGCAGGTCAAGAATCACCTCGCTCATTTGCTCTCCTGCGTCACGCTCTGGGAGGCCAGCGCCTCACGTTTACGCTCTTCAGCCTGCTGATCGCGGCGTTTCTGATCGGCTTCTTCCCAGGCTTCATAGGCGGTGACGATACGCGCCACAACCGGATGTCGCACCACATCTTCACTGTGGAAGAAGTTGAAGCTGATCTCTTCCACGTCCGACAGCACTTCAATCGCATGGCGCAGACCCGATTTAACGTGGCGTGGCAGGTCAATCTGGGTCACGTCACCGGTGATCACCGCTTTCGAGTTGAAGCCGATGCGCGTCAGGAACATCTTCATCTGTTCGATGGTGGTGTTCTGGCTCTCATCAAGAATGATAAAGGCGTCATTCAGCGTACGGCCGCGCATGTAAGCCAGCGGAGCTACTTCGATGACGTTGCGCTCCATCAGCTTCTCAACCCGTTCAAATCCAAGCATCTCGAACAGCGCGTCATACAGCGGGCGCAGATACGGGTCTACCTTCTGGCTCAGATCGCCGGGCAGAAAGCCGAGCTTCTCACCTGCTTCTACCGCCGGACGGGTCAGCAGGATACGGCGAATCTCCTGACGTTCCAGTGCATCCACGGCTGCTGCCACCGCCAGATAGGTTTTACCGGTACCGGCAGGACCGACGCCAAAGGTGATGTCATGGTCGAGCACGTTGGCGATATACTGCGCCTGGTTTGGCGTGCGTGGTTTGATCACGCCGCGCCTGGTCTTGATATTGACCGCTTTGCCATACTCCGGCACGCTTTCGGCAGTCTGCTCCAGCACCCGGCTCTCTTTGATCGCCAGATGGATCTGGTCCGGCTCAATATCCGGAATGTCACCGCGTACCGGCGCGGTATCCACATAGAGTGTTTTCAGAATGTCAGCCGCCGCATTCACGCAGAGTGCGCGCCCGACCAGCTTAAAGACGTTGTCCCGACGATTGATCTCAATACCCAGACGACGTTCAAGCTGTTTCACATTATCGTCAAATGGACCGCACAGGCTCATCAGACGACGATTATCGGCCGGTTCAAGGGCGATTTCACGAGTTTCGATATTCAAACGAATCCTTTGGGTCACTCAGGGCCAGTTATGAGGGTTGTCTGACGCACCGTTGGGCTTAAACGGATGCACCATAACGAAATTATTTATGCCGTAACGCCTGGGCGCAAGCTTAAGGAAAGATATTTGGGCGGCACTTTCAGAAACCAAGTGCAACAAAGTGAAATTGGCGGCAATGCTGCGCGCATTGCCGCAAGTATGGCAGGCATCAAGGCTGGAACAGACCCACGCCGATCTCGTTCTCTTTACGGGTGCGGGCAATGACGGAAGCCGGGCTTTCGGCCATGCGCAGCCCCATCTCCTCTTCAGTACGCACCAGCTTACCGCGCAGCGAGTTGGTGTAGACATCGACGATTTCGACATCAACGAACTTGCCGATCATCTCAGGCGAACCTTCAAAATTCACCACCCGATTATTTTCGGTGCGGCCAGAGACTTCCATCACGTTCTTACGGGAGATGCCTTCCACCAGAATACGCTGCACCGTACCGAGCATCCGGCGGCTGATCGCCTGCGCCTGCTGGTTGATGCGATCCTGCAGAATCCACAGGCGCTGCTTTTTCTCCTCTTCGCTGACGTCATCCGGCAGGTCAGCTGCCGGCGTGCCCGGTCGCGCCGAGTAGATAAAGCTGAAGCTGACGTCGAAATTGACATCGGCGATGAGCTTCATGGTCTGCTCGAAATCCTGCTGGGTTTCACCCGGGAAGCCGATGATGAAGTCGGAACTGATCTCAATATCCGGGCGCGCCGCGCGCAGCTTACGGATAATCGCCTTATACTCCAGCGCAGTATGCGCCCGTTTCATCAGCGTCAGGATCCGGTCGGCACCGCTCTGGACCGGCAGATGCAGGAAGCTCACCAGTTCCGGCGTATCACGGTAGACCTCGATGATGTCATCGGTGAACTCAATCGGGTGACTGGTGGTGAAGCGAATGCGGTCGATACCGTCAATGGCCGCCACCAGGCGCAGCAGTTCCGCGAAGGTGCAGACGCCGCCATCAAAGGTAGCCCCGCGATAGGCGTTAACGTTCTGGCCGAGCAGGTTGACTTCGCGCACGCCCTGGGCCGCCAGCTGGGCGATCTCCAGCAGAATGTCGTCGCTCGGACGGCTGACTTCTTCACCGCGGGTATAGGGCACCACGCAGAAGGTACAGTATTTGTTGCAGCCTTCCATGATCGAGACGAAGGCGGTAGGACCTTCTGCGCGCGGGTCCGGCAGACGGTCAAATTTCTCGATTTCCGGGAAGCTGATGTCAACCACCGGGCTTTTACTGCCGCGTACGGTGTTAATCATTTCCGGCAGACGGTGCAGGGTCTGCGGGCCAAAAACGATATCCACGCAGGGCGCACGCTGGCGAATGTGATCCCCTTCCTGCGACGCCACGCAGCCGCCGACGCCGATGATCAAATCCGGGTTACGCTCTTTTAACTTTTTCCAGCGTCCCAACTGGTGGAAAACCTTCTCCTGCGCTTTCTCGCGAATAGAACAGGTGTTGAGCAGCAGAATATCCGCCTCTTCAGCGACCTCGGTCAGCGTGTAGCCGTGCGTACTGTTCAGCAGGTCAGACATCTTAGATGAATCATACTCATTCATCTGACATCCCCAGGTTTTGATATGCAGTTTTTTTGTCATCGAACTAGCCATTGATTCAGTGCAGTGAAGTGCAGGGCGCGTATTGTAATGCTTTGATGCTGTTGTGACCAGCCTAAGGGCTTTTCTGATCGTGCCAGAATTTTCCGGTACACTTTGCTTCAATCAGACCCGTGTTGCGCAGGCTGGCGGGAAAAGAAGAAGGATAAAAGCAATGCAGGATAACCAGTTTGATGTGGTGATCGTCGGCGGCGGCATGGTGGGTGCGGCGCTGGCGTGTGGACTGACGCAGCATAAATTTCGCGTGGCGGTGATTGAGCGCGCGGAGCCGGCCCCTTTTGCCGCGGAGAGCGATCCCGATCTGCGGATCTCAGCGATCGGTTCATCCTCGGTGGCGTTATTAAAGCAGCTTAACGTCTGGTCCCGGGTTGAAGCGATGCGCTGTGCGCCCTATCGCAAGCTGGAAACCTGGGAGTGGCAATCCGCGCAGGTCAGCTTTGATGCCGCCTCGCTCGGGCTGCCGGAACTCGGTTTTATGGTAGAGAATAGCGTGCTGCAACGGGCGCTGTGGGAAGAGATGCAGGCGCTTGGCGTCACGCTCTGTTGCCCGGCCACGCTGGAGAACCTGCAGCAGGAGAATGGCGGCTGGCGTGTTGATCTGAGCGGCGGCGAGACGCTGCATAGCCGGCTGGTGGTGGGCGCAGATGGCGCTAACTCTCAGGTGCGGCAGATGGCGGGGATTGGCATTCACGGCTGGAGCTATGCCCAGTCCTGTTTGCTGATCAGCGTCAGCTGTGAACATCCGGCAGGCGATGCCACCTGGCAACACTTTACCCCGCAGGGACCGCGCGCCTTCCTGCCGCTGTATGACAATCGCGCCTCGCTGGTGTGGTATGACGCCCCTGCGCGGATACGTCAGTTGCAGGCGATGGCGCTGCCTCAGCTTGAGAAAGAGGTTGCCAGCCACTTCCCGGCGCGTCTGGGGCGGTTTAAAGCCCACGCCGCGGGCGGGTTTCCGCTGGTGCGACGTCATGCGGCGCGTTATGTGCTGCCCGGACTGGCGCTGGTGGGCGATGCGGCCCACACCATCAACCCGCTGGCGGGGCAGGGCGTCAATCTTGGCTATCGCGATATTGATGCGTTGATCGATGTGCTGGTCACCGCGCGCGGTGCGGCGGAAGAATGGGCGGCGGAGCGGATATTACAACGCTATCAGCGACAGCGCCGTACCGACAACATGCTGATGCAGGGCGGGATGGATCTCTTCTATTTCGCCTTCAGCAATCAGCTGGCGCCGCTGCGGTTTGCGCGTAATCTGGGGTTGATTGCGGCCGAGCACTCCGGGGTACTGAAGCGGCAGGTGCTGCGCTATGCGCTGGGGTTATAAGCTGGCCTGACAAGGCCGAACGGCTCGGAGTAAGACCGGGCCGTCTCACTGGCTGGCAGCGTTCAGGTAAAGCACAAAAACAACAAAGCCCGCAAAAGCGGGCTTTGTTGTGCAATTTGGCTGGGGTGCAGGGATTCGAACCCCGGAATGCTGGTATCAGAAACCAGTGCCTTACCGCTTGGCGACACCCCAATAGGTGTTAATTCAAATTGTCTTTTGTGTGGCTGGGGTGCAGGGATTCGAACCCCGGAATGCTGGTATCAGAAACCAGTGCCTTACCGCTTGGCGACACCCCAATAATATGGTGGCTACGACGGGAATCGAACCTGTGACCCCAGCATTATGAGTGCTGTGCTCTAACCAGCTGAGCTACGTAGCCAAATTGTACTGCATTTCGATGATGGCTGGGATACCTGGATTCGAACCAGGGAATGCCGGTATCAAAAACCGGTGCCTTACCGCTTGGCGATATCCCATTCGTCCACTCGCAGCCACGAGATTCATCGAAATTGGCTGGGGTACCTGGATTCGAACCAGGGAATGCCGGTATCAAAAACCGGTGCCTTACCGCTTGGCGATACCCCATCCATGCTGCCGAATAATGAAATGGTGCGGGAGGCGAGACTTGAACTCGCACACCTTGCGGCGCCAGAACCTAAATCTGGTGCGTCTACCAATTTCGCCACTCCCGCAAAAAAAGATGGTGGCTACGACGGGAATCGAACCTGTGACCCCAGCATTATGAGTGCTGTGCTCTAACCAGCTGAGCTACGTAGCCATCTTTTTTTCGCGTTACCTTCATCGGCGTTGCGGGGCGCATTATGCGGAGTTGACTTAACAGCGTCAACAAGTTTTTTGCCGTTTTTTTACGGATAACCGCTGTTTGACCGGCTTATAACCAGGCTGCTGGTTTATTCAACAATTTTACAGTGAATACAACGCTGATGATGAAAAAAATGGGCCCGCAACGGCCCATTTTTCTTCTGTTTCAACGCCCTTATTTATAGGCTGACTGATGGACGCCGACGGCGCGACCAGAAGGATCGTCCATGTTTTTAAATGCTTCGTCCCACTCAATCGCCTTGGCTGAGGAGCAGGCCACGGATGGACCACCAGGCACGCACTCTGCCGCGCTCGGTAACGGGAACAGCTCTTCAAAGATTTCACGGTACAGATAGGCTTCTTTCGAACCCGGCGTGTTGAACGGGAAACGGAAGTGCGCGGTGGCCAGCTGCTGGTCGCTGATTTGCTTCGCGGCAACCTCTTTCAGCGAGTCGATCCAGCTGTAACCCACGCCATCAGAGAACTGCTCTTTCTGACGCCATGCCACGCTTTCCGGCAGGTAGGACGAGAAACATTCACGCAGGATGTGCTTCTCCATTTTGCCGTTGCTGCCACACATTTTGTCGGCCGGGTTGATGCGCATCGCCACGTCGAGGAATTTTTTATCCAGGAAAGGTACACGCGCTTCCACGCCCCAGGCTGACATCGCCTTGTTGGCACGGGCGCAGTCGAACATGTGCAACGCCTGCAGTTTACGCACGTTTTCTTCGTGGAACTCTTTGGCGTTCGGCGCTTTATGGAAATAGAGGTAGCCGCCGAAGACTTCATCCGCGCCTTCACCCGACAGCACCATCTTGATGCCCATCGCTTTAATCTTACGTGACATCAGGTACATCGGCGTGGACGCGCGGATGGTGGTGACGTCGTACGTTTCGATGTGGTAAATCACATCGCGAATCGCATCCAGACCTTCCTGCACGGTGAAATGAATTTCGTGGTGCACCGTGCCGAGATGTTCTGCAACCGATTTGGCCGCTTTCAGATCGGGCGATCCTTCCAGGCCCACCGCGAATGAGTGCAGCTGTGGCCACCAGGCATCACTTTTATCCTGATCTTCTACCCGCTTAGCGGCAAAGCGCTTGGTGACGGCAGAGATGATTGAGGAATCGAGTCCGCCCGACAGCAGCACGCCGTAAGGCACATCAGACATCAGATGGCTTTTCACTGACTCTTCCAGCGCATGTTTCAGGCCGGCAGCGTCGGTGGTGTTGTGTTCGACATTTTTATATTCCATCCAGTCACGCTGCCAGTAGCGACGGATTTCACCATCGGTGCTGGAGAGATAGCTTCCCGGCGGGAACTCTTTGATTGAACGGCAGGCCGGCACCAGCGCTTTCATCTCTGACGCGACATAGAGGTTGCCATGCTCATCGTTACCCATATAGAGCGGGATGATGCCGATGTGATCGCGGCCAATCAGGTAACTTTTTTTAACGCTGTCATACAGAATGAAGGCGAACATACCTTCCAGATCGTCGAGGAAATCAACGCCTTTTTCCTGATACAGCGCCAGGATGACTTCACAGTCAGATCCGGTCTGGAACTGATAGCGGTCGCTCAGCTCTGCGCGCAGCGCCTGATGGTTATAGATTTCGCCGTTAACCGCCAGGACGTGAGTGTGGTCGGCGTTGTACAGCGGCTGTGCGCCATTGTTGACGTCAACGATTGAGAGGCGTTCATGCGCCAGGATGGCATGGTCATCGGCATAGACGCCAGACCAGTCCGGGCCGCGATGACGCATTAAGCGTGAACATTCCAGCGCTTTTTTGCGCAGCTCAACAGGATCGGTTTTCAGATCCAGCACACCAAAAATTGAACACATAACTGACTCCTGATCTCACCTTACGGCGATGTTATCTTTTGCGTTTGTCCGGCAGCCTGACGCTGCGTGATGTATAAGAAAATGCGCTATTTGGTGCATTCAATGCAAGAAGAATCACGATTTACTGACAAAAAGATTGTTGGTATGGCGATAAATTTGAATAAACTTCAATTTAACGGCAATTTTATTGTCGAATCGATAATGAAATGCATTTTCTGGCTGAATTTTAGCCGAAGGAAAGGGCGGGTAATCGGTCGAAAAGAGGGGACGCATCACGCTTTAGCCCGATGCGTCATAAGAAAAAGGCATCAGAATAGGTCAATATCCGCGACGGAAGGGTAGATCCAGTCTGGCCGGAATGGCATGGCATCGATATCGCTTAAGGTTGATACGCCAGACAGCACCAGCACCGTCTCCAGCCCGGCCTGAAAACCGGCCAGAATATCGGTGCGCAGATTGTCACCGACAATCACCGTCTCTTCCGAGTGCGCCTGCATCTTGTTCAGGGCCGCACGCATAATGTACGGACTCGGTTTACCGACGTAGAACGGGCGGCGGCCGGAAATCTTCTCAATGCCGGCACAGAGCGCGCCACAGGCGGGAACAAAGCCGCGCGCATGGGTATCCGGGTTTGTGGCAATGAACCGCGCGCCGTTGGCGACAAAAAAAGCGGCCTTGTGCATCATGTCCCAGTTGAACGAGCGCGTTTCCCCAACGATGACAAAATCGGGGTTGATATCGGTGATGGTAAAGCCCGCTTTGTAGAGTTCATGGATCAGCGCGCCTTCACCAATCACATAGGCTTTTTTGCCTTCCTGGCGGCGCAGAAAGTCTGCCGTGGCCATCGCCGAGGTATAGAACACCGAATCCGGCACTTCAACGCCCGCCGAAGCAAAACGGTTCGCCAGATCCTGCTCGGTTTGCGAAGGGTAGTTGGTCAGCAGCACCAGCGGCATCTCTTTCGCCAGAATGCGCTGCAAAAACTCCTGCGCGCCGGGAACTGCCGTATTGTCGTGCATCAGCACGCCATCAATGTCACAAATTACGCTTTTAATGGTCATAGTCAGATCCGATGTGGCCCGCCAGAGCGGCAGGCTGAGCTTATTCTTCGAGAAGATGTTGCAGCAGAATGCCGTTAAGCATGGCACGTTTTGCCAGCGCAAAGGCGCCGATTGCCGAACGATGATCCAGGGTTGAGCGGACCACCGGCAGATTTTTGCGGAACGCGGCGAGAGCCTGGGTATTAATGCAGCCTTCAATTGCCGGCAGCAACACTTTCTCCGCGTCGGTGATTTCACCGGCCAGTACCACTTTTTGCGGATTAAACAGGTTGATGGCAATGGCGATGGCTTTGCCGAGGTAACGGCCAACATATTCAACCACTTCACAGGCCAGCGCATCGCCCTGATTGGCCGCTTTACAGATGTGCGACATCTGGCACGCCTCGAGCGTCAGTACGCTGGGGTAGCCCTGATTCAGCAGGTGACGCACCCGGTTTTCAATCGCGCCGTTGGCGGCGATGGTTTCGAGGCAGCCAAAATTACCGCAGTGGCAGCGTTCCCCCAGCGGATCGACCTGAATGTGACCAATCTCCCCGACGTTACCGTTGCTGCCGAGAAAAATATGGCCGTTGGCAATAATGCCGGCTCCGGTGCCGCGATGTAAGCGCACCAGAATGGAGTCGGCACAGTCGCGGCTTGCGCCAAAATAGTGCTCAGCCAGCGCCAGGCTGCGAATATCGTGACCGACAAAGCTGGTCACGTTAAAGCGCGCTTTCAGGCTGGAAACCAGCGGCCAGTGACTGACGGCAATGTGCGGCATATAGCGGATCACGCCGTTAATCGGGTCAACCAATCCGGGCAGGATGACCGAGATGGCAATCAGCTCGCGGATCTTGCGCTGGTGCTGCTCAATGAAGGCGCTGATGGCGTTGAACAGTGCATGCTGCAGCGTCTCCTGAGTACGTTCCGGCAGCGCATAATCCTCCTGCGCCAGGGATTTACCGCTCAGATCAAACAGCGTCAGGGTGGCATCATTGCGTCCGAGCCGGACGCCGATGGTGTGGAAATGGCGGGTTTCAGTGATGATAGAGATGGCGCGGCGACCGCCGGTAGAGGCTTGCTGATCGACCTCTTTGATCAAGCCGCGCTCAATCAACTGACGCGTAATTTTAGTGACGCTGGCGGGCGCAAGCTGACTGAGTTCGGCTATCTGAATGCGCGATATCGGCCCCTGTTGATCAATCAGCCGGTAAACGGCTGCGCTATTGAGTTGCTTAACAAGATCGACATTTCCTATTTGTGACTGGCCGCCAGTGGTCATTCAGTGCTTACTCGCTCAGGACGTCGTCTCCGTTGACAAACGTCTTAATGATTTTAAAGTCGCGCGTAAACACAGTCAGGTTCGCGATTTTTCCTGCTTCGATCGATCCCAACTGCCTTTCCACGCCCATCGCCCGTGCCGGGTAGAGTGACGCCATGCGCAACGCTTCATCCAGTGCAATGCCAGCATGTTCAACACTGTTTTGTACTGCTTCGATCATGGTGAGGGCAGAGCCGCTCAGCGTGCCGTTTTCATCAACGCACAGACCATCACGATAATAGATTGTTTTACCAGCAAAAATAAATTCGCTGATCGCCGCGCCAGCGGGTGCAGTGGCATCGGTTACCAGCACCAGCTTATCGCCTTTAATGCGTTTTGCGTTGCGGACATTGGCGTAATGAACATGTAAACCATCCGCAATGATGCCGCAGTATACATCAGGCGAATCAAACAGCGCACCGATAAGACCCGGTTCACGACCGGCAAAGGTCGGCATGGCGTTATACAGGTGCGTAGCAAAGCTGACGCCAGCGGAGAAACCAGCTTTGGCCTCTTCATAGGTGGCGTTTGAATGCCCGGCAGAGACGATGATACCCGCTTCAGTCAGCTGACGAATCACATCGCTGCCCGCATTTTCCGGGGCCAGCGTCACTTTTGTGATCACATCCGCGTTTTCGCACAGGTATTGCACCAGCGCAGCATCCGGCAGGCGAATCAGCGCCGGATTATGGGTGCCTTTCTTCGCTTTGCTCAGCCACGGGCCTTCCAGATGCAGTCCCAGCGCCTGATGCTGATGTTTCTGCAGATAAGCGCGCATGGTTTCAATTGCGCGCTGCATTAATTCGTCGCTGCTGGTGATCAGCGTCGGTAAAAAGCTGGTGCAGCCTGACTTCTGATTAGCGCGCTGCATAATTTCCAGCGTCTCAACGCTGAGCGCGTCAATGTCGTCATTAAACTGAACGCCGCCGCAGCCATTGAGCTGCAGATCGATAAAGCCGGGAGCAATGATGGCGCCGGCCATATCGCGCTGCTCCACGTCTGCGGGCAGCGACTCACGTGGGATCACGCGGTCAATGCGGCCATTGGCAATCACCACGGCGTGATTATCCAGAATCTGGTGGCCGCTATAGATCCGGCCATTAACAAGTGCGTACATCTCTTCTCTCCCGTCCTGACCTGCTGCTGCCTGTGGCAACAGCAGGTATGACAACGTTTTGTGTTACACGCCTTTCATATTTTCCGCTTCCATCTCGCGGAAATACTTCACGGTTTTCACTTTCAGTTCCATGGTGGCCGGCTCATCACACACCACCACCGATTTCGGGTGCAGTTGCAGACAGCTGATGGTCCACATGTGATTCACGTTTCCTTCAACCGCCGCCTGCAGCGCCTGGGCTTTAACGTGTCCGGTAACCAGAATCATCACTTCTTCCGCGTCCAGCAGAGTACCGACACCCACCGTCAGCGCATATTTTGGCACCTGATCCACATCGCCGTTAAAGAAGCGCGAGTTTGCCACGCGGGTGTCATGGGTCAGAGTTTTAATCCGGGTACGGGAAGCCAGTGAAGAGGCCGGTTCATTAAAGGCAATGTGACCATCGTTACCGACGCCGCCCATAAACAGGTGAATTTTGCCCAGCGCGCGAATTTTCTCTTCGTACTGGCGACATTCTGCGTCAATATCCGGCGCATTACCATTCAGAAGATTGATGTTTTCTGGTTGAATATCAACATGATCAAAGAAGTTGCGATACATGAAGCTGTGGTAGCTTTCCGGATGCTCTTTCGGCAGGCCGACATATTCGTCCATATTGAAAGTGATAACATGTTTAAAGCTAACCTGGCCCGCTTTATGCATCTCAATCAGGTGCTTGTAGGCTTCGAGCGGGGTTCCGCCGGTCGGCAGTCCCAGCACAAAGGGTTTATCTGCCGTTGGGTTGAAGGCGTTAATCCGGTTCACAATGTGGCGTGCGGCCCATTTGCCGACCTGGGTCGGGATGGCTAAAGGAATCAGTCTCATGTTTCACCTCAATTAGGAAATGGATAGGAGGGCGCGAATCGGTTGTGTTACTCATTAGCCTAAACGGATTATGTCATCCCGCCACGGGCTGAGTGCGCCTCAATATTTCGGATCATAAAATAAGTTTGCGGCTATAGCCAGATGTTGCCGTATCAAAGGATGTTTTTAGGTGATAAAAGTCACAATAGTGGTGGTTTTAATTTGCGAGGCGAATTAATTTATCATTACACTTCGCAGCGTGATATGAAGTGTCATTAAGGTCTTTGCTGCCGACATAACAACATAAAGCGGCGCAGAGCGATAAGCAGGCTCATAGGGGGAAGGGTAAATGTTAGGTTACTTACAGAAGGTAGGCCGTGCGCTAATGGTGCCGGTGGCGACCCTGCCAGCGGCAGCGATATTAATGGGGGTCGGTTACTATCTCGATCCCGTCAGCTGGGGTGCGGATAATGCGCTGGCCGCGCTGCTGATTAAATCCGGTGCCGCTATCATCGAACACATGTCAGTGCTGTTCGCTATCGGTATCGCTTACGGAATGTCCAAAGACAAGGACGGCGCAGCGGCGCTGACCGGCTTCGTCGGATTTTTAGTGGTCACCACGCTCTGTTCACCGGCTGCGGTGGCGATGATTCAGAAAATACCGCTGGAGCAGGTGCCTGCTGCCTTTGGCAAAATCGAAAACCAGTTTGTCGGTATCCTGGTCGGTATTTTATCAGCGGAAGTCTATAACCGCTTCAGTCACGTCGAGCTGCCTAAAGCGCTCTCGTTCTTCAGCGGACGCCGACTGGTACCGATTCTGGTGTCGTTCCTGATGATCTTAGTCGCCTTTATCCTGATGTATATCTGGCCGGTCGTGTTTAACGGTCTGGTCAATTTCGGCGAACATATCCAGAAACTTGGCTCGGCTGGTGCGGGCATCTACGCCTTCTTTAACCGTCTGCTGATTCCGGTCGGTTTACATCATGCCCTGAACTCGGTGTTCTGGTTCGACGTGGCCGGTATTAACGATATTCCTAAATTCCTCGGCGGTGCTCAGTCGCTGGCTGACGGATCGGCAACGGTCGGCATCACCGGTCGTTATCAGGCGGGCTTCTTCCCGATTATGATGTTCGGTCTGCCGGGTGCCGCGCTGGCGATTTACCACTGCGCACGGCCGGAAAACCGCGTAAAAGTCGGCAGTATCATGCTGGCGGCAGCCTTTGCGGCCTTCTTCACCGGTATTACCGAACCACTGGAATTTTCCTTTATGTTCGTGGCACCGGTGCTCTATCTGATCCACGCCGTGCTGACCGGTATTTCGGTCTTCATCGCGGCCAGTATGCACTGGATTGCCGGTTTCGGCTTCAGCGCCGGGCTGGTGGATATGTTTCTGTCGACCCGCAACCCGCTGGCAACCCACTGGTACATGCTGATTCCGCAGGGGCTGGTGTTCTTCGTCATCTACTATGTGGTGTTCCGTTTCACCATCAAAAAATTCAACCTGATGACCCCAGGCCGTGAGCTGGCGGTAGCCGGTGATGAAAGCGATGGCTACGACGTTAACGTCGATAAAACTGACAACGGTGAAAGTGCAACAGAGACGCTGGCGCGCCGTTACATCGGTGCGATTGGCGGCTCTGAAAACTTAACCAGCATCGATGCCTGTATTACCCGTCTGCGCCTTAACGTCAATGATTCGGCCCAGGTTAATGAAAGCGTGGCGAAACGTCTTGGCGCGTCCGGGGTGATTCGTCTTAACAAGCAGAGCGTGCAGATCATCGTCGGTACCCAGGCAGAAAGCATCGCTTCGGCGATGAAAAAAGTGCTGACTAAAGGCCCGGTCGCCGCAACGGCCAGCAGCAGCGCTACGCCAGCCGCCGCCCCGGAAGTGAAACCGCAGGCGGTGCTGAACAGTGAAAAGCGAGTGATTGCTACGTTACTGGCACCGGTCAGCGGTGAAGTCGTGGCGCTGGATGATGTGCCGGATGAAGCCTTTGCCAGCAAAGCGGTGGGCGACGGTCTGGCGATCAAACCCAGCGATAAATGGGTAGTGGCACCGATCGCCGGTACGCTGGTGAAAATCTTTAATACCAATCACGCCTTCTGTCTGGAAACTGACAACGGCGTTGAGATTGTGGTGCACATGGGGCTGGACACCGTGGCGCTGGAAGGAAAAGGCTTTACCCGCCTGGTGGAAGAGGGCGCCAGCGTGGTGGCCGGTCAACCTGTGCTGGAGATGGACCTTGATTTCCTGAATGCCAATGCCCGCTCGATGGTGAGTCCGGTGGTGGTCAGCAACAGCGATGATTTCGCTGGTCTGACATTGCTGGCCAGCGGCCAGGTGGTGGCGGGTGAAACCCCGCTGTATGAAGTGAAAGGCTAATCCCCGCAACAGAACCCACAAGGCAGGAAGCGATTCCTGCCTTTTTTGTTTTAAAGGCTTAACAAACGGTTGTTTCCCTCTGGCGCTTTGTGGATCATACTCCGTTACTTCGTGGTACAAATCACCCGCTATTCGTATTGAGGATTTTTGAGATGAGTGAGGCTGAAGCCCGCCCAACTAACTTTATTCGTCAGATCATCGACGAAGATTTGGCGAGCGGTAAGCACAGCAGCGTGCATACCCGTTTTCCGCCGGAGCCCAATGGCTATCTGCACATTGGTCATGCGAAATCGATCTGTCTGAATTTTGGCATCGCCCAGGATTACCAGGGGCAATGTAACCTGCGTTTCGACGATACCAATCCGGTAAAAGAGGATGTGGAGTTCGTCGAATCCATCAAGCGTGACGTCAAATGGCTGGGCTTTGAGTGGAGCGGTGAGGTTTGTTACTCATCAAACTATTTTGATCAGCTCTACAACTATGCGATTGAACTGATCAATAAAGGGCTGGCTTACGTCGACGAGCTGACCCCGGAAGCGATCCGCGAATATCGTGGCACTCTGACCGCGCCGGGCAAAAACAGTCCCTATCGCGACCGCAGCGTGGAAGAGAACCTGGCTCTGTTCGAGAAAATGCGTAACGGGGAATTTGCTGAAGGTACAGCCTGTCTGCGCGCAAAAATCGATATGGCCTCTAACTTTATCGTGATGCGTGATCCGGTGCTGTACCGGATTAAGTTCGCTGAACACCACCAGACCGGTAACAAGTGGTGCATCTATCCGATGTATGACTTTACCCACTGCATCTCCGATGCGCTGGAAGGCATCACGCATTCACTCTGTACGCTGGAGTTCCAGGATAACCGTCGTCTCTACGACTGGGTGCTGGACAACATCACTATTCCGGTGCATCCACGTCAGTATGAGTTCTCTCGCCTGAATCTTGAGTATGCGGTGATGTCGAAACGCAAACTGACTCAGCTGGTGACCGAGAAGCACGTTGAAGGCTGGGATGATCCACGCATGCTGACCGTTTCTGGCTTACGCCGTCGCGGTTATACCGCCGCCTCAATCCGCGAGTTCTGCCGCCGTATTGGTGTCACCAAGCAGGACAATATTGTGGAAATGGCGTCGCTGGAATCGTGCATTCGTGACGATCTCAACGAGAATGCGCCACGCGCGATGGCGGTGCTTGATCCACTGAAAGTGGTGATTGAAAACCTGCCAGCGGGCCATCATGAAACCATCACCATGCCTAACCATCCTTCTAAACCGGAGATGGGAACGCGTGAGGTGCCGTTCAGCCGTGAGATCTGGATCGATCGGGCGGATTTCCGCGAAGAGGCTAACAAGCAATATAAGCGTCTGGTGCTGGGCAAAGAAGTTCGCCTGCGCAACGCTTATGTGATCCGTGCTGAGCGGGTGGCGAAAGATGATGCGGGCAACATCACCTGCATCTACTGCACCAGCGATGTGGATACCCTGAGCAAAGATCCTGCAGATGGCCGTAAGGTAAAAGGCGTGATCCACTGGGTATCAGCAGACCATGCGCAGCCCGCAGAGTTTCGTCTCTACGACCGCCTGTTCAGCGTGCCAAACCCGGCCGCGGCAGACGATTTCCTGTCGGTCATCAATCCGGATTCACTGACCATCAAACAGGGCTTTGTTGAGCCGGGCCTGCGCGATGTGGAAGCAACCACACCGTATCAGTTTGAGCGTGAAGGGTATTTCTGTGCCGACAGCGTCTATTCGAAGCCGTCACAGCTGGTGTTTAACCGTACCGTCGGTTTGCGAGACACCTGGACTAAAAGCGGCGAATAATCATTAACGCTGGCTGATAAAATGACAAAAGGGCGACTTATCGCCCTTTTTTATTGTCCTGATTTCTGCCATCGCCGAGGTTTGTGCTGCAAGCCGGGTTCCGTGGTTGTTACAAATTTGTGAGAGAAATCTGAGTTTAAAAAAATTAATCAATTACCAGATGTGAATTATCGGCGTTCAGGTAGGCTATGCGCACTCAGACAGAGCGCAGCGAGTGATATAAGGAAAAAAAATGACCGTTCTCGCCCAGGAAGCCAAACACAGTGTCGTCGTTTTACATCAGCTTATTGAACGTATTTTCAATCAGCCTGCCGGATCCGATGACAGTTTTGAACTGATGATGTCCTATTTCCACCCTGAATTTCGCATGGTAACGCCACGGGGAAATCAGCTAAACCTGAACGAAGTGGAAGAACTTTTCCGTCAGCTGCACGGCAAGCGGGAAGGCATGCGTATCGCCACCTGTGAGCACGTCATTATTTCACATCACGATCAGGAAGTGACGGTACAGTATCGGGAGATGCAGATGCTGAATGGCGATAATCAGAGCCGCATCGCGCTGGCGATTCTCGACTGCAGCACCTCGATTCCGCGCTGGCGTTACCTGCAGGAAACGCTGGTCGCCTGACGACCCGGCGTAGTAAGGACGAAAAAAAACCGGTCTGTGAACCGGTTTTTTTATATCAGGCAGGATCAGTGTTACTGATCGTGCAGCGTTTCATCTTCACGGCAGTCACCCAGCGCGCAGTGACCATAGAGATAAAGGCTGTGGTTCGTCAGCTTAATGCCGTGGCGGGTCGCGATTTCCCGCTGACGGGTTTCGATCGACTCATCGCTGAACTCGATCACTTTACCGCAGTCCAGGCAGATCAGGTGATCGTGGTGATGCTGCTGAGTCAGTTCAAACACCGACTTGCCGCCTTCGAAATTGTGACGGGTCACAATGCCGGCATCATCAAACTGGTTCAGCACACGATAAACGGTGGCCAGACCAATCTCTTCGCCGATATCGATCAGGCGTTTGTACAAATCTTCCGCGCTGACGTGATGGCACTCAGGTTCCTGAAGCACTTCCAGAATTTTCAGTCTGGGCAGCGTGACTTTCAGGCCAGCCTTCTTTAATGCGGTATTGTTGTCAGTCATGCGGATTTTGTCCTGTTACTAATATTCACTTTTGTGGCGCTTGGCCTTGAATGTCGATCTACACCCATTCTCATTTGCGTCTCATTATAGAACTGAAGCCGTGAAATGAAAACCGAGGGGAGTGCCTAAATCACCATGGGCTGTATGGGATACGTCACCGAGCCGGGGAGGATTTCTGCAGGAGTCTGTTAACATTTCGCTTAGCCCTATCTGCTGCCAGAGAAAATAAGCGGAAGATCGATGCGGGTATTCTACAGATTAAACGAAGAAAGTTAAAAAAATGTGGCTATTATTTCTATAGGAATTTCCATTGCCTCAATGTGAGCTGGCGCTCACATTGAGGCGGAGAGCATCAGGCTTCGAGGATCTCTTTGAGCTGCAGTTCATCAAAGATCTGCTTCACCCACTGCTCAACGCGCGCATTGGTCAGCTCAGGCTGGCGATCTTCATCAATGGCCAGGCCCAGGAAGTGCGTATCATCCGCCAGACCTTTTGAGGCCTCGAAGTGATAACCTTCGGTTGGCCAGTGACCGACGATCACGGCGCCATGCGGCTCAATGATGTCGCGGATGGTGCCCATCGCGTCACAAAAATACTCGGCATAATCTTCCTGATCGCCACAGCCAAACAGGGCAACCAGTTTGCCGTTGAAATCGATCTCTTCCAGCGTCGGGAAAAAGTCATCCCAGTCGCACTGCGCTTCACCGTAATACCAGGTCGGGATACCCAGCAGCAGGATGTCAAACGCTTCCAGATCTTCTTTAGTGCTTTTCGCGATGTCGTGGACTTCTGCAACGTCTTTACCCAGCTGTTTCTGGATCATTTTTGCAATGTTTTCGGTGTTACCGGTATCGCTGCCAAAGAAGATGCCTACGAGTGCCATGAGTAAAATAACCTCTTAAATCCTGATGATGAGATGTGTGCCGCAGCACAATTCAGCGAATAATAGCAGACGAGGCAAACCCGCGGAACGGTTAAAGCCTCGACATTTGCCTCTGCGTGCGTTTTGCCCGCATTAATCCAGTTTGAGTTGCGCCAGCAGCATTTGTTCAATCAATTCGCTACGGCTGAGATTACGCTGTTCTGCCAGCGTATTGAGCGCTTCGACGGCTTCACTGTTCATTTTCAGTTCGACACGGCGAAGCCCGCGTCCTTTGTCACGTTTCAGTTGATTGCGCTTATTGATGCGCAGCTGTTCATCACGCGAAAGCGGACTGGTTTTGGGTCGACCAGGGCGGCGCTCATCAGCAAACAGATCGAGCGTCGTGCGGTCAGTGTGTTCTTTTGCCATGGCTTAGTGAAACTGAATGGTGCGGGCGCCAGACGCTCGCCGCGCAGATTATAAATTATTGGCCGTTACCGCGGCAAAATGACCGGCGGCAAAATTTTAGCGCGCCATCATACTCCAGGCTAACTTCCGACGCCAATCCTAAACATTTACCGCCAGGTATTTGCTTTTAAAGCGCAAAAAAGCGACGAACGCTGCGTAATACCGCATCCGGTTTCTCTGCGTGTACCCAGTGTCCCGCGCCGCTGATCACATGCGCATGGGCCGCCGGGAACTGTGCAATCAACGCATCCCGGTACTGATTATCCAGATAGCTGGAGTCGCCGCCGCGGATAAACAACGCCGGATGCGGCCAGGCGGGCACCGGCTGCCAGCCAGAGATGGTGGCATAGTTGTCCCACAGTACCGGCACGTTGAAGCGCCATTCGCCCTGCTGGAACGATTTCAGCAGAAACTGGATTACGCCTTCTTCATCAATGACGCCGCGCATGATTTGCGCCGCCTCACTGCGCGAGGTGACGCCCGCTTCCGTGACCGCGCGGATCGCCGCAAAAATGGTGTCGTGGCGGCGGGTCTGATAATCCACCGGGGCGATATCGATCATCACCAGACGGGCAATGCGCGCCGGTGCCAGTGCGCTCATGGTCATGGCGATTTTTCCGCCCATCGAATGACCGATCACCGCCACCCGATCGATGCCGTGGGCATCCAGCGTGTCAAACATATCCTGTGCCATCACAGCGTAGTTCATCTCATCGGATCGCGGTGATAATCCATGATTGCGCACATCAACCTGCAGCAGCGGGCCGGCATCTTTCAGCCCGCGAGCCAGCACGCCAAGGTTATCCAGCGTCCCGAACAGGCCGTGGATCAGCAGGATGGGCAGGGAATCGGTGGGGGATTGTTCAGTTTGCAGACGGGCGTTCAAAATCATGGCAAAGTTCTTAAGTTTGAGACCTAAGCTTAGGTTATCATGGATTCACCTTTTCAGGCGCGCCGGTTCCGGCGGCATTAGGACATATTCTGACTTTTGCCCGTAAACCGTTTGATTGCTAACAACCCGCCTGAATTTAACTTTATAATCCTCATGTTAGAACCCGCTCACCTTTCGAATCGCCAAACTATGTTAAGGGCTTTTCAGGATACAGGTGGTTCTGTCATGAGAAAGAACCGTACGGAATAAGATGAAAACGATCGAAGTTGACGAAGAGCTCTACCGTTATATTGCCAGCCACACGCAACACATTGGTGAAAGCGCATCCGACATTCTGCGTCGTATGCTGAAGTTCACGGCCGGTCAGACTGCGCCCGCGGCGCCTGCGCAAAACGCGGCATCCGGTGCGGCGAAAGAGACTCAGCCTGCGGTGGTCGGTTCACGTCCACAGGATCGGGTACGCGCCATGCGCGAGCTGATGCTGTCTGATGAATATGCGGAGCAGAAGCGGGCGGTTAATCGCTTTATGCTAATCTTGTCAACGCTCTATCGTCTTGATACCGCAGCCTTTGCTGAGGCGACTGCATCTCTGCAGGGCCGTACCCGCGTCTATTTTGCGGGTGATGAGCATACGCTGTTGCAAAATGGCACCCATACTAAGCCGAAGCACGTACCCGGCACACCGTACTGGGTGATCACTAATACCAATACTGGTCGCAAATGCAGCATGGTCGAACACATCATGCTCTCCATGCAGTTCCCGCAGGAACTGACAGAGAAAGTTTGCGGCACCATTTAAACTGAAGCGTCAGGGAGAAGCGCCAATGGCCAATCACCCCCGTGCCGGGCAACCCGCCCAGCAGAGCGATTTGATTAACGTTGCACAATTAACGTCACAATATTATGTCCTGCAGCCCGATGTGGCGAACCCGGAACATGCGGTGAAGTTTGGCACCTCTGGCCATCGCGGTAGTGCAGGGCGTCACAGCTTCAACGAGATGCACATTCTGGCGATTGCTCAGGCGATCGCTGAAGAGCGTAAAAAGAACGGCATCACCGGTCCGTGCTACGTCGGTAAAGATACGCACGCGCTGTCCGAGCCGGCGATTCTGTCGGTACTGGAAGTGCTGGCAGCGAACGGTGTTGATGTGATCGTGCAGCAGGACAATGGTTATACGCCAACGCCTGCTATCTCGAACGCCATTCTTGAGCACAATAAAGCGGGTGGCGCACTGGCCGACGGCATCGTGATTACCCCTTCGCACAACCCACCAGAAGATGGCGGCATCAAGTACAATCCACCGAACGGCGGACCGGCTGATACCAACGTCACCAAAGTGGTTGAAGATCGTGCCAATCAGCTGATCAAAGATGGCCTGAAAGAGGTCAAACGTCTGCCGATCGATCAGGCACTGGCCAGCGGCCATGTGGTCGAGAAAGATCTGATCCAGCCTTACGTTGAAGGTCTGGCGCAGGTGATCGACTTCCCGGCGATTCAGAAAGCTGGTCTGAAAATCGGCGTTGATCCGCTGGGTGGTTCCGGTATTGCTTACTGGCAGCGTATCGCCGAGCACTACAAGCTGGACCTGACGCTGGTGAATGACGCGGTCGATCAGACTTTCCGCTTCATGCATCTGGATAAAGATGGCGTGGTTCGTATGGACTGCTCATCAGAGTGCGCCATGGCAGGCCTGCTGGCTTACCGTGACAAGTTCGATCTGGCATTCGGTAACGATCCCGATTATGACCGTCACGGCATTGTGACCCCGGCGGGTCTGATGAATCCTAACCACTATCTGGCGGTGGCGATCAACTACCTGTTCCAGCATCGTCCGCAGTGGGGCCAGGACGTTGCCGTGGGTAAAACGCTGGTTTCCAGCGCAATGATCGACCGTGTGGTTAACGACATTGGTCGTAAGCTGGTTGAAGTCCCGGTTGGCTTTAAATGGTTCGTTGATGGTCTGTATGACGGCAGCTTTGGTTTCGGCGGCGAAGAGAGCGCCGGTGCCTCATTCCTGCGCTTCGATGGTACGCCGTGGTCAACCGACAAAGACGGCATCATCATGTGCCTGCTGGCAGCAGAGATCACCGCTGTCACCGGTAAAAACCCGCAGCAGCACTACGATGAACTGGCTGAGCGCTTTGGTGCGCCAAGCTACAACCGTCTGCAGGCCTCAGCGACTTCTGCGCAGAAAGCCGCGCTGTCGAAGCTGTCCCCTGAGATGGTGAGCGCCGATACGCTGGCCGGTGATCCAATCACCGCGCGACTGACCGCTGCACCAGGTAATGGCGCATCGATTGGTGGTCTGAAAGTGATGACGGACAACGGCTGGTTCGCTGCCCGTCCGTCAGGCACCGAAGACGCCTACAAAATCTACTGTGAAAGCTTCCTGGGTGCTGAACACCGCGCGCAGATCGAGAAAGAAGCGGTTGAGATTGTCAGCGAAGTGCTGAAAAACGCCTGAGTCATCGGGCAGTGAAAAAGGCGCCGCGGGCGCCTTTTTTTATGGCATAAAGCGGTAGCCAATGCCGGTTTCGGTCAGCAGATGTACCGGCTGGGTTGGGTTCGCTTCCAGCTTTTGCCGCAGATGTCCCATATAGATGCGCAGATAGTGGCTGTGCTCTACCGCATTCGGTCCCCATACCTGGCTCAGCAGCTGGCGCTGGGTCAGCACTTTGCCGGCATTGTTAAGCAGAATGCTTAACAGGCGAAACTCTATCGGCGTGAGATGGATCTCCTCACCGCTACGCTGTACCCGCCGCGCAGCAAAATCGACACTGACATCCGCAAAACTGACGCGGGCATCGGGCTGCTGGCTGCTGTGACGCCGCAACGCCACACGGACGCGTGCCAGCAGTTCACCAATGCCGAACGGCTTGGTCAGATAGTCATCAGCTCCGGCGTCCAGCGCCGCGATTTTATCCTGCTCGTCGCTGCGCGCTGACAGTACAATCACCGGCACCGCGCTCCACTGACGCAGGTCACGGATAAAATCGGTGCCATCACCATCCGGCAGGCCTAAATCAAGGATCACCAGATCGGGCTTACGCGTTGCGGCCTCAATCAAGCCGCGTTGCAACGTATCGGCATCGAAGACTTTCAGGGCTTCATTTTCCAGCGCCAGCCGGACAAAGCGGCGGATCTCTTTTTCATCTTCAACGATTAAAACCGTGGTCACGCAAACCTGCCTTGAGTAAACAGTGAGGTCATACTTTACCAATAAATTATTCCGCCGTCCGTGCCGGTTGCGCAGGGCTGGGTTCAACCTGACGGTAACTCACGGGTAACAATTATGTAACTTAATTACAGGTTAATTCTTAAACGGCAAAATTCCGGTCAAATAAGTGGTCAGATGAGTAGTAAAATTACACAATACGGCGTAATCTTAGACACAGATCACACTCACACCTTTTAACTGACCGGGAGGCGATAACCATGTATCAGGCTTATCCACGTTCCAAAATCATTTTGCGTCGCACGCTGGTGGTGCTTCTCGGCGTCGTGGCGTTACCGGTGATGCTGTTTCGTCAGGATCGCGCGCGTTTCTACAGCTATCTGCATCGGATGTGGTGCAAAACCAGCGCGAAGCCGGTATGGCTGGCGCAATCTGAAGCTGCCGGCGGCGCTTTCTGGTAAGGGCGTTTCCCGCTGAATCAGCCTGGTCACCTGACCAGGCTTTTTTTTGCGTTTTTTCTTAGGTTCCGGCGACAAAACTACCGGGCCACCCTGTTTTCCTGACCATTTTACGCTACACTTAAACCTCTACAAGATTTCGGAGGTTGTACAAGTATGAGCGAAAAAATCCCGGTGGGAATCAGTGCCTGCTTGCTTGGTGAAAGCGTCAGATTTGACGGTGGACACAAGCGCCTTACTTTTGCTACCGAAGATCTCACGCCTTTTGTGCGGTTCGAGCCGATCTGCCCTGAAATGGCGATCGGTCTGCCCACACCGCGTCCCGCTTTACGCCTGGTTGACCAGGGCGATGAGGCACTGCATCTGTGCTTCAGTAAAGATGGCGGGGAAGAGGTGACTGACCGGATGCGTGACTGGTCAGCCGAGCGCGTGAAATCGTTGCATCATCTGTCAGGTTATATCCTGTGCGCCAAATCTCCCAGCTGCGGCATGGAGCGGGTGCGGGTTTACGAGCCAGAGACCAATAACAATCGTAAAGCCGGCACCGGTATTTTTGCTGAGTTTTTGCAGCGTGAAATGCCGTGGCTGCCGCTGGAAGAAGATGGGCGACTGCACGATCCTGCGCTACGTGAAAATTTCATTGGCCGTATCTGCGCGCTGCATGAGTTTAACCAGATGTGGCAAAGCGGCCTGACCCGTCACCGTCTGATTGCCTTCCACAGCCGCTATAAGTTACTGATGCTGGCCCATTCGCAGGAAAAATACCGCGAGCTGGGGCCGTTTGTGGCCTCAATGAGCGAGTGGGCGTCGCTGGAGGCGTTCGCCTTCGAATACCGCAACCGGATGATGGCGCTGATGTCACGGCCCGCTTCACGCCGGAACCATACTAACGTTCTGATGCACGTTCAGGGCTATTTCCGCCGTCAGTTAAGTTCACCACAGCGTCAGGAGCTGGCGACGCTGATTGATCGTTACCGTCAGGGGACGCAACCGCTGCTGGTGCCGATCACCATTCTTAAACATTACATGGCGGAGTTTCCGCATCCCTGGCTGGCTGAGCAACGCTACTTCGATCCCTATCCCGAAGCGCTGCGTTTACGTTACGGACAATAATTCAGGAGTGTTATGACCACCCATCTGGTCTGGCTGCGTAACGATTTACGCCTCAACGATAATCTGGCCCTGCACGCCGCCTGCCGCGACAGTGAAGCCAGGGTGACTGCCCTTTATCTCGCCACGCCGAAACAGTGGCAGCAGCATGATATGTCACCGAGGCAGGCGGCTTTCATCCATGCCAGCCTGCAACTGCTGGCGGAATCGCTGGCCGAGCGCGGCATTGCGCTGCATTATCAGGCGTGTGAAACCTTTAGCGATGCGGTCGATTCTCTGGTGGCGTTTTGCCAGCAGCAGCAGGTCGACCAGCTGTTCTATAACTATCAGTATGAAGTCAACGAACGCCAGCGTGATGCCGATGCCGAGAAGCGTCTCGACGCCGCCGGCGTGATCTGTCAGGGATTTGATGACAGTCTGCTGCTGCCGCCCGGCAGCGTGCAGAGCGGTGACCGCTCGATGTATAAAGTCTTTACCCCTTTCAGCAAGGCTTTTGTCCGAAGGCTGCAGCAAGGCCTGCCGGAATGCGTGCCTGCGCCCAAAGCGCGTCACGGTGCGCCACTGAAAAGCACCCCGATACCGCCCTTTGATTATCCTGTCGACAGCGTTGATGAAACGCTGTTTCCGCCCGGCGAAGCGGCGGCCCTGAAACGCCTGCGGCAGTTTGCGACCGACTCCGTGCTCGACTATCCCGCTGAGCGCGATCTGCCGTCGCGGGACAGCACCAGTCGGTTGTCGGTTTATCTGGCAACCGGTGTACTGTCGCCTCGTCAGTGTCTGCATCGGGTGCTGCATGAACACCCGGACGCGCTGGATAACAGCCGTGCCTTTAGCTGGCTGAATGAGCTGATCTGGCGCGAGTTTTATCGTCATCTGCTGGTGGCCTGGCCGGCGCTGTGCAAACATCAGCCGTTTATCGGCTGGACGCGGCATGTTGAATGGCAGCGTAACTCTGCCCATTTTGAGGCCTGGAAAGCGGGGAAAACCGGCTATCCGATTGTCGATGCGGCAATGCGGCAGATGAACACGCTGGGCTGGATGCATAACCGGCTGCGGATGATCACCGCCAGCTTTCTGGTTAAAGACCTGCTGATCGACTGGCGCGAAGGCGAACGCTACTTCATGCAGCAGCTGATTGATGGCGACCTGGCGGCGAATAATGGCGGCTGGCAGTGGGCAGCTTCAACCGGTACCGATGCCGCACCCTATTTCCGCATCTTTAATCCGACCACCCAGGGCGAACGCTTTGATCCGCAGGGCGCCTTTATTCGTCACTATCTGCCGGAGCTGGCGGAAGTGCCGGACAGCGACATTCATCAGCCGCTGCTGTGGGCCGCGAAAAATCAGAAGAAACTCGATTATCCGGCACCGATCGTGGAACATAAGGCCGCACGTAAAAAGACATTAGACGCCTTTGAGCGGGCAAAAAGCGCTGCCTGAGGCGATCAAGGAGCCACGATGAATCATTACCAACTTGAAACGCTGATCAATCAGCAACTGGAAAGCCAGAACTTCAGCGATTACGCCCCGAATGGTTTGCAGGTCGAAGGCCGCAGCGAAGTGAAAAAAGTGATCACCGGCGTCACCGCCTGTCAGGCGCTGCTGGATGAAGCGGTGGCGCGCCAGGCGGATGCGATCGTGGTGCATCACGGCTATTTCTGGAAAAACGAACCTGCCGCGATTAAAGGCATGAAGCGGCGTCGCCTGCGCACGCTGCTGGCGAATGATATCAACCTGTATGGCTGGCATCTGCCGCTCGACGCGCATCCGCAGCTCGGCAATAACGCCCAGCTGGCGAAGCTGCTGGAGATCGACGTACGCGGCGAAGTGATGCCGCTGGTGTTCTGGGGTGAACTGGCTGAGCCCCTTTCCGGTCAGCAGCTGGCGCAGCGCATCGCCGATAAGCTGGGACGTGAACCGCTGCACTGCGGTGATAACGCGCCCGCGCTGATTCGTCGTATCGCCTGGTGCAGCGGCGGCGGACAGGGCTTTATCGATCAGGCCGCCGCCTTTGGCGTCGATGCCTATATCACCGGCGAAGTGTCGGAGCAGACGATTCACAGCGCGCGTGAACAGGGGCTGCACTTCTTCGCCGCCGGTCACCATGCGACCGAACGCGGTGGCGTTAAAGCACTGGGCGAGTGGCTGGCACAGCACCACGGCCTGGATGTCACTTTTATCGATATTCCCAACCCTGCCTGATCCTACTCCACAGGTCCTGCATCCCGTGCAGGACCTAAATCTGTTGACACGCCTCTGTCACTTTCGCATAACTATTTGCTTTGAGTAGATAAGCAAACGGCTGAGCCGTGCGCCTGAATGTTTCTGGCGCGCCGGATTTCAGCTTAACGGGAGGTCGCTGTTGCAACGAGCACGTTGTTATTTACTGGGTGAGCGCGCGGTGGTGCTGGAGCTTGAACCCCCGATATCGCTGGCCAGCCAGCAACGAATCTGGGGACTGAATCAGCGCCTGCAGGCGTTTGGGAGCGTGCTGGAGGTGATCCCCGGCATGAACAACATCACCCTGATACTGCGTGATCCGCAGCAGAGCGCGCTGGACGCCATTGAGCGTTTACAGCGCTGGTGGGAGGAGAGTGAAGCGCAGTTGCCAGCGTCGCGTCAGGTTGATATTCCGGTGATCTATGGCGGCGAAGCGGGTCCGGACCTGGCGGTGGTGGCGGAGCAGGCCTCGCTCTCGGTCAGTCAGGTAGTTGAGCTGCACAGCAGCAGCGAATATGTGGTCTATTTTATCGGTTTCCAGCCCGGCTTCCCCTATCTGGGTGGGCTTGATCCGCGCCTGCATACGCCACGGCGGGCAGAGCCACGGGTCTCAGTACCCGCGGGCTCGGTGGGTATCGGCGGCAGCCAGACCGGTGTTTATCCGCTGGCGTCACCGGGCGGCTGGCAGTTAATCGGTCAGACGCCCATCGCGCTGTTCGATCCGCTGCAACAACCGCCGACGTTACTGCGTCCCGGCGATACCGTGCGCTTTGTACCGCAAAAGGAGGGCGTATGTTGAGGATTCTGCGGGCCGGACTGGCAGCGACGATTCAGGATGCGGGCCGTCACGGCTGGCGACAGTATGGCATCAGCCTCGGTGGGGTGCTGGATCAGCCCGCCATGACCACCGCTAACTTGCTGGTGGGTAATTCCCCTGATAGCGCGGTGGTGGAGATGGTGCTGGGCCAGTTCAAAGCGGAATTTACCCGCGCAGGCTGGTTTGCGCTGACCGGCGCAGGCTGTAACGCCGAGCTGGACGGTAAGCCGGTGTGGACCGGCTGGCGTACCCCGGTTAAAAAAGGGCAGGTGCTGTCACTGGCGATGCCGGTGCGCGGAATGCGCAGTTATCTGGCGGTGCAGGGTGGCTTCGATCTGCCTGAAATGCTCGGTTCATTCAGCACCGATCTGAAAGCCGGATTTGGCGGTTTCCACGGACGTAAACTGCAGGATGGCGACTGTCTGCCGCTCGGGAAACCGACCCGCCAGTTTTCGCGCAAGACGGGCGTGCGGCAACTGCTGTGGGGCAACCGCATCCGGGCGCTGCCTGGGCCGGAATATCACGAATTTAGTCGCGAGGCGCAGCAGGCATTCTGGCGCACCGCGTGGAAACTCAGCCCGCAAAGCAACCGGATGGGTTACCGGCTGGAGGGGCGTCAGCTCAACCGGGAAACCTCGCGCGAACTGCTGTCGCACGGTCTGGTGCCTGGCGTGGTGCAGGTGCCGCCTAACGGTCAGCCGATCGTGCTGATGGCGGATGCCCAGACCACCGGCGGCTATCCGCGTATCGCCTGCATCATTGAGGCCGATCTCTATCACCTGGCGCAAATCCGCCTGGGTGAACCGATTCACTTTATTCATTGCACCTTGCCGGAGGCGATGCAGGCGCGTCAGCACCAGCAACGGGCGCTGGATCAGATGGTATGGGGACTCGCTGATGAAGATTGATTTAAATGCCGATCTGGGCGAAGGCTGCGACAGCGATCGCGCACTGCTGCAACTGGTCAGCTCCGCTAACATCGCCTGTGGCTTTCACGCCGGTGATGCACAGACCATGCTGCAATCGGTGCGCTGGGCGCAGGCGGCGGGTGTGGCCATTGGGGCGCATCCGGCTTTCCCCGATCGCGAGAACTTTGGCCGTAGCGCGATGCAGTTGCCGCCGGAAACGGTCTACGCCCAGATGATCTATCAGATTGGGGCGCTGAAAAGTCTGGCAGAAAGCGAAGGCGCGCGGCTGGTGCATGTTAAGCCGCACGGTATGCTCTACAACCAGGCGGCGGCAGACGCGGTGCTGGCTGATGCCATTGCCCGCGCGATCAAGGCAGTGGACAGCCAGCTGATTATGGTTGGACTGGCGGGCAGCGAATCGATTCGGGCGGCGGCGCACTACGGTCTGCGTACCCGTGAAGAGGTGTTTGCTGACCGCGGTTACCTCAGCAGCGGAGCGCTGGTGCCGCGCAGTCAGCCCGGTGCGCTGATTGAGGATGAACAGCAGGCGATTGATCAAACGCTGAATATGGTACAGCAGGGCAGAGTACAGAGTATCAGCGGGGAATGGGTCGCGGTTAAGGCGCAAACCGTCTGCCTGCATGGCGACGGTGCACATGCGCTGCAGTTTGCCCGGCGACTGCGTGATGCTTTTGCCGCTCAGCAAATCTGCGTAACCAGCGCCTGAAATACTTTTAGCCCGGCTCTATCCGGGCTTTTTCATACTCTAAGGGGAAAAGATGGATAGCGTAGTAAATCTCTGGCCGCTGCTTGGCATTGCAGCCATTATCATCGGCTTCGTATTACGTTTTAATCCGGTACTGGTGGTGATTGTCGCCGGTTTCGTTACTGGTTTAGCGGCCATGATGCCGCTAGCCGATATTCTGGAAAAGCTCGGTTCAGGCTTTCTTAACACTCGTAACCTGCCGCTGATTCTGTTGCTGCCGCTGGCGGTCATTGGTCTGCTGGAACGTCACGGTCTGAAAGAGCGGGCGCAGGCGTGGATCGCCCAGATTAAGACGGCTACCGCCGGACGTCTGCTGATCGTCTATCTGCTGGTGCGCGAACTGACTGCAGCGCTGGGGCTGACCAGCCTCGGCGGGCATCCGCAGATGGTGCGCCCGCTGCTGGCACCGATGGCGGAAGGGGCGACGGAAAATCGCTACGGTGACGTCTCGCCAGAGGTGCGCCATCGCCTGCGCGCCATGTCAGCGGCCACCGATAACGTCGGCCTGTTCTTTGGCGAGGATATTTTTGTCGCCTTTGGCGCCATCATCTTCATGCACAACTTTATGCAGGAGTCGGCCGGGATCCAGACCGAACCGCTGCATATCGCCCTGTGGGGCATCCCGACCGCTGTGGCCGCCTTTCTGATCCACTCGGCCCGTCTGGTGCGGCTGGATCGTCGCCTGGCGCGTGAGTTACAGACGCTGAACGGTCAGGCATTGAAAGCCAAAGGAGGGCAGTGATGTTTCAGCAACAATATCTGATGTGGCTGGCAGGCCTGATCCTGCTGGTGGTGGCCATTCTTTCCTGGGGCGACCGCGCCAATCCGCGCCGCGTGACCACCGGTCTGTTCTGGGCGCTGTATGGACTGATTTTTCTGGTCGGCGACTGGACCACGCACCTGATGACGCAGTGGATGGGATCGGCGGCAGCCGGCACCCGAATGCTGAACATTGGCGTCGGCGTCGCGGTGGTGGTGATGGCCTTGATCGCTGGCTTAGGCGGCGTGAAGCTGGGCCGCTATCATCAGCGCACTGATGAAGAAAAACAGGCCAGCGCGCTGCGACTGCGCAATAAACTGTTCCTGCCAGCGCTGGCGATCCCGGTGGTGACGGTGGCAGGCGTGCTGGCTTTTAACCATATTCCAGGCTTACAGGAGTGGGTGTTTGGTCCCGGTAACCATGCGACGCTGGTAACGCTGTTTTCGATGATGATCGGCTGCCTGATCGGCTGGCTGGTGGCGCTGAAACTGACTCATGAGAAACCGGTGCAGTCGATGCAGGAGACGCGACGGCTGCTCGATGCGATCGGCTGGGCGTTTATTCTGCCGCAAATCCTCGCCACCCTCGGCCTGTTGTTTACCACGGCTGGGGTCGGCAGTGCGATTTCTCATCTGACGGAAACGTATCTGGCGGTGGACAGCCGCTTTATCGCGGTGGCGGTTTATGCCGGCGGTATGGCGCTGCTGACCATGGTGATGGGTAACGCCTTTGCTGCGTTTCCGATTATCACCGCTGGCGTGGGCATCCCGATTCTGGTGCTGCAGCACGGCGGCAACCCGGCGGTGATGGCCGCCATCGGGATGTTCTCCGGTTACTGCGGCACGCTGATGACGCCGATGGCGGCTAACTTTAACATCGTCCCGGCGGCGCTGCTGGAGTTGCCGGACCGTAACGCGGTGATCAAAGCTCAGGTCCCGACCGGTGTGCTACTGTTAATCGTTAACATTTTCCTGCTCTATTTCCTGATGTTCCTGTGAGGCTGAATGAAAACTGTCCTGATGACCGCCTTTGAACCCTTTGGCGGTGAAAGCATTAACCCCTCGTGGGAAGCGGTCAGTGCGCTGGAAGGCAAAGAGATTGCTGGCGCGCGGATCGTTATCCGTCAGCTGCCGGTGGTCTTTTCTGACGTGCTGGATGTGCTTTACCAGGCGCTGGATGAGATAAAACCGGATGCGATTCTGTCGGTTGGGCAAGCGGGCGGGCGCAGCGACATTACCGTTGAACGCATCGGTATTAACGTTGATGACGCGCGTATCCCCGATAATGCCGGCCGTCAGCCGGTGGATGAAGCGATTGTCGCGGATGGCCCGGCGGCCTATTTCTCGCGTCTGCCGATCAAGGCGATTGTCGCCGCACTGCGTGAGGCGGGGATTCCCGCCTCGGTCTCCCAGACTGCCGGCACCTTTACCTGCAACCGGGTGATGTATGGCCTGCTGCACTGGCTGGCACAGCAGGAGACGCCGGTGCGCGGCGGTTTCATCCACATTCCTTATCTGCCGGAACAGGCGGCGCAGCATCCGGGCGCGCCAAGCATGTCGGCCGCGAATGTGATTCAGGCGCTGGAGATTGCGGTCCGGATCACGCTGGAAACCGCTGAGGATCTGAAACTGGCTGGCGGCGCCACCCATTAAGAGGATTCACCATGCCTGAAGGACCAGAAATTCGCCGGGTGGCGGATCAGCTTGAAACAGCGATTGTTGGCCAGCCGTTAACCGAGGCATGGTTTGCCTTTCCCGAACTGAAAACCTATGAACCGGCGCTGATGGGTGAACAGGTAGAAGCGATTGAGACGCGCGGCAAGGCGTTGCTGACACATTTCAGAAACGGTCTGACGCTCTACAGCCATAATCAGCTATATGGCGTCTGGCGCATTGTGACACCGGAAACGGTATTACAGACCACCCGGCAGCTACGGGTGCGGCTGGCCACGGCCAGTCAGGCGATTCTGCTGTATAGCGCGTCAGATATTGAACTACTGAATGCCGACACGCTGGCCGCGCACCCGTTTCTTAACCGCATCGGGCCGGATGTGCTCAACAGTGCGCTGACAGGGGAGGAGGTGAAGCTGCGGCTGCTGTCACCGCGTTTCCGGCGGCGTCAGTTCAGTGGGCTGTTGCTCGATCAGGCTTTTCTGGCCGGGCTGGGCAATTACCTGCGCGCTGAGATCCTCTGGCTGGCGCAGTTGCTGCCGCATCACCGGGCGCAGGAGCTGAAAGAGGATCAGCTGACTGCATTCAGCGAGGCGCTGTTATCCGTGCCGCGCCACGCCTATCGAATGCGTGGCACCATGAAGAAATATCACCACGAGGCGGCGTTTCAGTTTGAGGTGTTTCACCGGCAGGGCAAGAAATGCCGGCGCTGTGGCACGGTGATTGAGAAGGGCACGCTTTCATCACGCCCTTTTTACTGGTGTCCGGGCTGTCAGCACTGAATGCCTGACGGTGACATTAAAAAAACGGGGCCAGATGGCCCCGTTTTTTTATTGGGAAATAACGTTTATTTGTCCAGCTGGGAGTTAAATTCGCGCTCGGTATAACCGGTGTAGAGCTGACGTGGACGGGCAATTTTCATCCCTTCGTCGTGCATCTCTTTCCAGTGTGCAATCCAGCCAACGGTACGCGCCATCGCGAAGATCACGGTAAACATGGATGACGGGATACCCATCGCTTTCAGAATAATGCCAGAATAGAAATCGACGTTTGGATAGAGTTTACGCTCAATAAAGTACGGGTCGTTCAGCGCAATGTGTTCCAGCTCCATCGCCACTTCCAGCAGATCGTCCTTCATACCCAGCTCATTCAGCACTTCATGGCAGGTATCGCGCATCACGGTCGCGCGCGGATCGTAATTCTTGTAAACCCGGTGACCAAAGCCCATCAGGCGGAAGGAGTCATTTTTATCTTTGGCACGCTTCACAAATTCAGGAATGTGCTCAACGGTGCTGATCTCTTCCAGCATACGCAGCGTAGCTTCGTTCGCGCCGCCGTGCGCCGGTCCCCACAGGGAGGCGATGCCCGCCGCGATACAGGCAAATGGATTCGCGCCAGAAGAACCAGCGGTACGCACGGTCGAGGTTGAGGCGTTCTGCTCATGGTCAGCATGCAGGATCAGGATACGGTCCATGGCGCGTTCCAGTACCGGGTTAACCTTGTACTCTTCGCACGGCGTGGCGAACATCATGTGCAGGAAGTTACCGGCATAAGAGAGGTCATTACGCGGATAAACGAACGGCTGGCCGATGGAGTATTTGTAGCACATCGCGGCCATGGTCGGCATTTTGGAAAGCAGGCGGAACGCGGCGATTTCGCGGTGACGCTCAATGTTTACGTCCAGCGAATCGTGGTAAAACGCCGCCAGTGCGCCGGTCACACCACACATCACCGCCATCGGATGCGAATCACGACGGAAACCGTGGAACAGACGGGTGATCTGCTCATGAATCATGGTATGACGGGTAACGGTGGTACGAAATTCTTCAAACTGCTTCTGATTTGGCGCTTCGCCATTCAGCAGGATGTAACACACTTCCAGATAGTTAGAGTGGGTCGCCAGCTGGGCGATCGGGAAGCCGCGGTGCAACAGGATACCTTCATCACCATCAATAAAGGTGATTTTTGATTCGCAGGATGCGGTAGAGGTGAAACCCGGATCGAAGGTAAAGAGTCCACTGGAGCCGAGGGCGCGGACATCAACCACATCCTGGCCCAGCGTGCCTTGCAGCACATCCAGTTCAACGGACGTTTCATCTTGTAGGGTTAGCGTCACTTTTTTATCTGTCATTTTCGTCTCCATAGCGCCTTAGGCAGGTAAAGATCTTTAGACACCTGAAACGCGTTCATGTTGCGGTTGGCAAAACTTCACAGCATCACTCTGCTGTCTTATGGCTGGTGCAGGGTACAGAGTGAGAGGCGCGTTCCCAGCAGGAACCGTAGAGCCATGGACATGCTGCATATCGCGGTTGTTAAAGATCCGGTCAGGACATAACTTCTTGGTAACCAATAACCTGATGCTTTTTAATGCTTACGTTCGCAATGTTACATAACTTGCGCTTAGGGGAAAGTGTATCCCCATAACTTTTGTGCATCATAGGAATTTGTAGCGTTAGTTTGTAACTGAATTGTTGAACTATTGTCAAATCAGATAATTAAAATTGTATCATTTGTGAAAATCGTGAGTAGGATCACTGTTCCACCTAAAATTTACCAAAGAGTTTGTAGGGGAATTGTAATCAGAATGTGATCCTCCTATACTCCAGCCAGGTCTCCGGAACACCCTGACACCAGGAGCCACCCAGCGTTTCTACCGCGTCAATTAACACTGGATGTTGCTTTTTTGGTGACGGTTAAAGTCTGCCACGCGTTGTGATTAGACTCCGCCTCAGGTCCGGAGGAAGCAAAATAAAAAAGAGCTGTGTGGGCAAAACCGTGAAAAAACAAAGACCTGTCAACTTGGATCTCTCGACGATCCGGTTTCCCGTTACTGCAATATCGTCCATTCTTCACCGCGTCTCCGGCGTAATCACATTGGTTGCCCTTGGCATCCTGCTGTGGCTGCTCGGTCTCTCTCTCTCCTCTCCGGAAGGTTTCCAGCACGCTGCAACCATCATGGATGGCTTCTTCGCGAAGTTCATCATGTGGGGCATTTTAACGGCGCTGGCCTATCACGCGGTGAGCGGGATTCGTCATATGTTGATGGATTTTGGTTATCTGGCTGAAACCCTGCAGGTGGGTAAACGTTCGGCTTATATGACTTTTGTGATCACTGTCGTGCTGGCAATTCTGGCGGGAGTCCTCGTATGGTAAGCAATGCATCCGCGTTGGGTCGCAACGGCATTCAGGACTGGCTGCTGCTGCGGGCAACGTCAATTCTGATTACGCTCTACATCGTCTATATCCTCGGTTTTGTGGTGATGACAGACACGCTGACGTATGAGCTGTGGCGTGGCTTCTTCGCTTCCGCATTCACCAAAGTGTTCACCCTGCTGACGCTGTTTTCCATTCTGATCCACGGCTGGATCGGTATGTGGCAGGTGTTGACCGACTACGTCAAACCACTGGCAACCCGTTTGTTGTTGCAGTTTGTGATTGTGGTGGCGCTGTTGTGGTATGCGATCTATGGATTTGTTGTGGTGTGGGGTGTGTAAATGAGTTTGCCAATCAGAGAGTTTGATGCCGTGGTGATCGGCGCAGGTGGCGCAGGAATGCGAGCCGCACTGCAAATCTCCCAGGCCGGCCAGAGCTGTGCCCTGTTATCCAAAGTTTTCCCGACCCGTTCCCACACCGTATCTGCGCAGGGCGGTATTACCGTCGCGCTGGGTAATACCCATGAAGATAACTGGGAATGGCACATGTACGACACCGTCAAAGGCTCCGACTATATCGGTGACCAGGACGCGATTGAATATATGTGTAAAACCGGCCCGGAAGCGATTCTGGAGCTGGAGCACATGGGTCTGCCGTTCTCGCGTCTGGATGATGGCCGTGTCTATCAGCGTCCGTTTGGTGGTCAGTCGAAGAACTTCGGCGGCGAGCAGGCGGCACGTACCGCGGCGGCAGCGGACCGTACCGGTCACGCCCTGCTGCACACGCTCTACCAGCAGAACCTGAAAAATAAGACCACTATCTTTTCTGAGTGGTATGCGCTGGATCTGGTGAAAAATGCCGACGGCGCCGTGGTTGGCTGTACCGCGATTTGTATCGAAACCGGTGAAACCGTTTACTTCAAAGCCAAAGCTACCGTGCTGGCCACTGGCGGCGCGGGGCGTATCTACCAGTCCACCACCAATGCGCACATCAACACCGGTGACGGTGTCGGCATGGCGCTGCGCGCCGGCGTACCGGTGCAGGATATGGAGATGTGGCAGTTCCACCCAACCGGCATCGCCGGCGCTGGTGTGCTGGTGACCGAAGGCTGCCGTGGTGAAGGCGGTTATCTGCTGAATAAACATGGCGAGCGCTTCATGGAGCGTTATGCGCCGAATGCCAAAGATCTGGCGGGCCGTGACGTAGTTGCGCGCTCGATGATGATCGAAATCCGTGAAGGTCGCGGCTGCGATGGTCCGTGGGGCCCGCACATTAAACTGAAGCTCGATCACCTGGGTAAAGAGGTGCTGGAGTCACGTCTGCCAGGCATTCTTGAGCTGTCGCGCACCTTTGCTCATGCTGACCCGATTAAAGAGCCGATCCCGGTAATTCCGACCTGTCACTACATGATGGGCGGCATTCCAACCAAAGTGACCGGACAGGCACTGCGGGTGAATGAGCAGGGCGAAGACGTGGTGATTCCAGGGCTGTTTGCGGTGGGCGAAATCGCCTGCGTATCGGTTCACGGTGCCAACCGTCTGGGCGGCAACTCGCTGCTCGACCTGGTGGTCTTTGGCCGTGCGGCCGGTCTGCATCTGCTGGAAAGCATTCAGGAGCAGGGCGATCTGCGTGATGCCTCTGAAGATGAAATTGATGCGGCGATGGCGCGCTTCAACCGCTGGGAAAACAACACCACCGGTGAAGACCCGGTTGAGATTCGTAAAGCACTGCAGCGTTGCATGCAGAATAACTTCTCGGTCTTCCGTGAAGGCGATGCCATGGCGCAGGGCCTGGAAGAGCTGAAAGTGATTCGTGAACGCCTGAAATCGGCGCGTCTGGATGACCGCTCACCGGACTTCAACACCCAGCGTATTGAGTGTCTGGAACTGGATAACCTGATGGAGACGGCGTTTGCCACGGCGGTGGCGGCTAACTATCGCACCGAGAGCCGCGGTGCGCATAGTCGCTTCGACTTCCCGGATCGTGATGATGAAAACTGGCTGTGCCACAGTCTTTATGTCCCGGAAACCGAGAGCATGACGCGCCGTGAGGTGAACATGCAGCCGAAACTGCGCGCGGCCTTCCCGCCGAAAGTGCGTACCTACTAATTTCGGAGACGATGATGAGACTCGAGTTTTCAATTTATCGCTACAATCCAGAGGTCGATGACAAACCGCGGATGCAGGAGTACAGCCTGGAAGCGGAAGATGGTCGCGACATGATGCTGCTGGATGCGCTGATCCGTCTGAAAGAGAAAGATCCGACGCTGGCGTTTCGTCGCTCCTGCCGTGAAGGCGTGTGCGGCTCTGACGGCCTCAACATGAACGGTAAAAACGGTCTGGCCTGTATCACGCCAGTCTCGGCGTTAGGCAACGGTAAACAGAAAATTGTTATCCGTCCGCTGCCCGGTTTACCGGTGGTGCGTGACCTGGTGGTAGACATGAGCCAGTTTTATGCACAATATGAGAAAATTAAGCCTTTCCTGTTGAATAATGGGGAAAATCCGCCGGCACGCGAGCATCTGCAATCGCCGGATGAGCGCGAACATCTGGACGGATTATACGAATGTATTCTCTGTGCCTGTTGTTCAACCTCATGCCCATCGTTCTGGTGGAATCCGGAGAAGTTTATCGGACCTGCTGGCCTGCTGGCCGCGTACCGCTTCCTGATCGACAGCCGCGACACCGAAACCGATGCGCGTCTCGACAATCTGAACGACGCTTTCAGTGTATTCCGCTGTCACAGCATTATGAACTGTGTGAGCGTATGCCCGAAAGGGCTGAACCCGACGCGCGCCATCGGCCACATTAAGTCGATGCTGCTGCAACGCGGGGCATAAGCACCACACCATCCGGGAACCTCAGGTTCCCGGTGGTTTACGGAAGCCTCTGTAAGCGCGGTCTGGTACCACGTTTACAAAGGTTCCCTTACGGGCCACGCGCGCGCTGCGCACAGTGCTCGTATCGCTGAACTCACTACGGCAAACCGCGAAAGCGGCAACAAATGAAACCTCAAAAAAGCATAGCAATGCTTAAGGGATCACAATGCAGAACAGCGCGATGAAGCCCTGGCTGGACTCCTCCTGGCTGGCCGGCGCGAACCAGTCTTACATAGAGCAACTCTATGAGGATTTCCTGACCGATCCTGACTCTGTCGATGCAGTGTGGCGCTCGATGTTCCAACAGTTACCGGGCACCGGAATGAAACCTGAGCAGTTTCACTCCACCACACGTGAGTACTTCCGTCGCCTGGCGAAAGACGCATCTCGTTACACCTCATCTGTCTCCGATCCAGAAACCAACTCCAAGCAAGTGAAAGTGCTGCAGCTGATTAACGCGTTCCGTTTCCGCGGCCATCAGCACGCCAATCTCGATCCGCTCGGCCTGTGGAAGCAGGATCGGGTTGCCGATCTGGACCCGGCTTTTCACGATCTGACCGACGCCGATTTTCAGGAAAGCTTTAACGTAGGTTCGTTTGCCATCGGCAAAGAGACCATGAAGCTGGCCGATCTGTTCGAGGCGCTGACCCAGACTTACTGTGGCTCGATTGGTGCGGAGTATATGCACATCAACAACACCGACGAGAAACGCTGGATTCAGCAGCGTCTTGAATCGGCGGTGGGCCATGCGTCATTCAGCAGCGAAGAGAAAAAAGGTTTCCTGAAAGAGCTGACCGCGGCAGAAGGTCTGGAAAAATATCTCGGGGCTAAATTCCCGGGCGCCAAACGCTTCTCGCTGGAAGGCGGCGATGCGCTGGTGCCGATGCTGCGCGAAATGATTCGCCATGCCGGTAAAAGCGGTACCCGTGAAGTGGTACTGGGTATGGCGCACCGTGGTCGTCTCAACGTTCTGATCAACGTGCTCGGTAAAAAGCCGCAGGATCTGTTCGACGAGTTCGCCGGTAAGCATAAAGAGCACCTCGGTACCGGTGACGTGAAGTACCACATGGGCTTCTCGTCTGACGTCGAAACCGAAGGCGGCCTGGTCCACCTGGCGCTGGCGTTTAACCCGTCGCACCTGGAGATCGTCAGCCCGGTGGTGATGGGGTCAGTGCGTGCCCGTCTGGATCGTCTGGAAGAGCCAAGCAGCAACAAAGTGTTACCGATCACCATTCACGGTGATGCCGCTGTGATCGGCCAGGGCGTGGTGCAGGAAACCCTGAACATGTCCCAGGCGCGCGGTTACGAAGTGGGCGGTACCGTTCGCATCGTAATCAACAACCAGGTTGGCTTCACCACCTCCAACCCGAAAGATGCGCGCTCAACGCCTTATTGCACCGACATCGGTAAAATGGTGCTGGCACCGATTTTCCACGTCAATGCGGATGATCCGGAAGCGGTGGCGTTTGTTACCCGTCTGGCGCTCGATTATCGCAACACCTTTAAACGTGACGTGTTTATCGATCTGGTCTGCTATCGCCGTCATGGTCACAACGAAGCCGATGAGCCGAGTGCGACCCAGCCGCTGATGTACCAGAAAATCAAAAAGCACCCGACGCCGCGTAAAATCTACGCTGACCGTCTGGAGAGCGAAGGGGTAGCCACTCAGGAAGATGCGACCGAGATGGTCAATCTCTACCGCGATGCGCTGGATGCCGGCGAATGCGTGGTGCCGGAATGGCGTCCGATGAGCCTGCACTCCTTTACCTGGTCGCCTTACCTCAACCACGAGTGGGATGAGCCATATCCGGCCCAGGTCGACATGAAACGTCTGAAGGAACTGGCGCTGCGTATCAGCCAGGTGCCGGAAGAGGTAGAAGTCCAGTCACGCGTCGCCAAGATCTACAACGATCGCCGACTGATGGCCGAAGGTGAAAAAGCCTTTGACTGGGGCGGCGCGGAAAACCTGGCCTATGCCACGCTGGTAGATGAAGGTATCCCGGTTCGCCTGTCGGGCGAAGATACCGGTCGCGGTACCTTCTTCCACCGTCACGCAGTGGTCCACAACCAGGCGAACGGCTCAACCTATACCCCGCTGCACCATGTGCACAGTGGTCAGGGCCAGTTCAAAGTCTGGGACTCCGTGCTGTCAGAAGAGGCGGTGCTGGCGTTTGAATATGGTTATGCCACTGCAGAACCGCGTATCCTGACCATCTGGGAAGCGCAGTTTGGTGACTTCGCCAACGGTGCCCAGGTGGTGATCGACCAGTTCATCAGCTCCGGTGAGCAGAAATGGGGCCGGATGTGTGGCCTGGTGATGCTGCTGCCGCACGGCTATGAAGGTCAGGGTCCTGAGCACTCCTCAGCACGCCTTGAGCGCTATCTGCAACTCTGCGCTGAGCAGAACATGCAGGTCTGCGTGCCGTCTACGCCAGCGCAGGTTTATCACATGCTGCGTCGTCAGGCGCTGCGCGGAATGCGTCGTCCACTGATTGTGATGTCACCGAAATCGCTGCTGCGTCATCCGCTGGCGATCTCCACGCTGGATGAGCTGGCTAACGGCAGCTTCAAACCGGCGATTGGCGAAATCGACGATCTCGATCCGCAGGGCGTGAAACGCGTGGTGTTGTGCTCCGGTAAAGTCTATTACGACCTGCTGGAACAGCGCCGTAAAAATGAGCAGACCGATGTGGCTATCGTGCGCATCGAGCAGCTCTATCCGTTCCCGCATCAAGCGGTACAGGAAGCTTTAAAAGCGTATTCCCACGTGCAGGATTTTGTCTGGTGTCAGGAAGAGCCACTGAATCAGGGTGCATGGTACTGCAGTCAGCACCATTTCCGCGAAGTCGTGCCGTTTGGCGCCACCTTGCGTTATGCAGGCCGTCCGGCATCCGCTTCACCAGCCGTGGGTTACATGTCCGTACACCAAAAACAGCAGCAAGACCTGGTTAATGACGCGCTGAACGTTAATTAATTAAAAGGAAAGATAATGAGTAGCGTAGATATTCTCGTTCCCGACCTGCCTGAATCGGTTGCCGATGCCTCCGTGGCAACCTGGCACAAAAAACCAGGCGATGCAGTGACTCGCGATGAAGTGCTGGTTGAAATTGAAACTGACAAAGTGGTGCTGGAAGTGCCGGCATCCGCTGACGGTATCTTAGAAGCCGTGCTGGAAGATGAGGGCGCAACCGTCACTTCACGCCAGATCCTGGGCCGTCTGAAAGAGGGCAACAGCGGCGGTAAAGAGAGCAGCGCGAAGTCTGAAAGCAAAGAGTCGACTCCGGCTCAGCGTCAGACCGCCTCCCTGGAAGAAGAGAGCAATGATGCGCTCAGCCCGGCCATTCGCCGTCTGATCGCGGAACATAACCTCGACGCTTCGCAGATCAAAGGCAGCGGTGTTGGTGGTCGTCTGACCCGTGAAGATGTTGAAAAACATCTGGCCAACAAGCCTGCTGCGCCGAAAGCCGCTGCACCTGCCGCTGACAGCGCGCCGCAGCCTGCTGTGGCAAACCGCAGCGAAAAACGCGTGCCGATGACCCGTCTGCGTAAGCGCGTGGCTGAACGTCTGCTGGAAGCGAAGAACAGCACTGCGATGCTGACCACCTTCAACGAAATCAACATGAAGCCAATCATGGATCTGCGTAAGCAGTATGGTGAGGCGTTCGAGAAGCGTCACGGCGTGCGTCTGGGCTTCATGTCGTTCTACATTAAAGCGGTTGTTGAAGCGCTGAAACGCTATCCGGAAGTGAATGCCTCCATCGATGGCGAAGATGTGGTTTACCACAACTACTTCGACGTCAGCATTGCCGTCTCGACGCCACGCGGTCTGGTCACGCCAGTGCTGCGCGATGTTGATGCACTGAGCATGGCTGACATCGAGAAGAAAATTAAAGAACTGGCGGTGAAAGGTCGTGACGGCAAGCTGACGGTTGAGGATCTGACCGGCGGTAACTTCACCATCACCAACGGCGGTGTGTTCGGTTCCCTGATGTCTACACCGATCATCAACCCGCCACAGAGTGCCATCCTCGGTATGCACGCCATCAAAGATCGTCCGATGGCGGTCAATGGTCAGGTGGTGGTGCTGCCAATGATGTATCTGGCGCTCTCCTACGATCACCGTCTGATCGATGGCCGTGAATCTGTCGGCTACCTGGTTGCGGTGAAAGAGATGCTGGAAGACCCGGCGCGCCTGCTGCTGGATGTCTGATTTTCATCGGGCGCGCCTCGCCGCGCGCCCAACCTCTTTACTCTTTTCAGACCTGAATGGATAGAACATCATGAACTTACACGAATACCAGGCGAAACAACTGTTTGCACGGTATGGCATGCCAGCACCGACCGGTTACGCCTGTACTACACCACGTGAAGCGGAAGAAGCAGCCTCGAAAATTGGCGCAGGCCCGTGGGTAGTAAAATGTCAGGTTCATGCCGGTGGCCGCGGTAAAGCGGGCGGTGTGAAAGTGGTTAACAGCAAAGAAGAGATCCGTGCCTTTGCTGAAAACTGGCTGGGCAAACGCCTGGTGACCTACCAGACAGACGCCAATGGCCAGCCGGTCAACCAGATTCTGGTTGAAGCAGCGACCGACATCGATCAGGAGCTTTACCTGGGTGCGGTGGTCGATCGTGCAACGCGTCGCGTGATCTTCATGGCCTCAACCGAAGGCGGCGTGGAAATCGAAAAAGTGGCGGAAGAGACCCCGCACCTGATCCACAAAATGGCGCTTGATCCCCTGACCGGTCCACAGCCTTATCAGGGCCGTGAGCTGGCATTCAAACTGGGCTTGTCCGGTAAGCTGGTGGGTCAGTTCACCAAGATCTTTATGGGTCTGGCGACGCTGTTCCTGGAGCGCGATCTGGCGATGGTTGAGATCAACCCGCTGGTGATCACTAAGCAGGGCGATCTGATCTGCCTGGATGGCAAACTGGGTGCCGATGGCAATGCCCTGTTCCGTCAGCCAGAACTGCGCGAAATGCGCGATCCAAGCCAGGAAGATCCGCGTGAAGCCCATGCCACACAGTGGGAACTGAACTATGTTGCGCTGGAAGGCAACATCGGTTGTATGGTGAACGGCGCAGGTCTGGCGATGGGTACCATGGACATCGTTAAGCACCACGGCGGTCAGCCAGCCAACTTCCTTGATGTCGGCGGCGGCGCAACCAAAGAGCGCGTCACAGAAGCCTTCAAAATCATCCTGTCTGACGATGCGGTGAAAGCCGTGTTTGTTAACATCTTCGGCGGTATCGTACGCTGCGACCTGATTGCCGACGGCATCATCGGCGCAGTGGCTGAAGTGGGTGTTAACGTACCGGTCGTGGTACGTCTGGAAGGTAACAACGCCGAGCTGGGCGCCCAGAAACTGGCGGACAGCGGTCTGAACATCATTGCAGCAACCAGCCTGACAGACGCCGCACAGCGTGTTGTTGCTGCCGCGGAGGGTAAATAATGTCCATTCTGATCGACAAAAACACCAAAGTCATTTGCCAGGGTTTCACCGGTGGCCAGGGGACTTTCCATTCTGAGCAGGCGCTGGCTTACGGCACCCAACTGGTTGGCGGCGTGACGCCAGGCAAAGGCGGCACCACGCACCTTGGTCTGCCGGTGTTCAATACCGTGCGCGAAGCCGTAGAAGCGACCGGCGCAACCGCCACCGTCATCTACGTACCGGCACCGTTCTGTAAAGATGGCATCCTCGAAGCGATCGATGCGGGCATTAAACTGATCATCACCATCACCGAAGGTATCCCGACGCTGGATATGCTGACGGTGAAAGTGAAGCTGGATGAAGCAGGCGTGCGGATGATCGGTCCAAACTGCCCAGGCGTGATCACCCCAGGCGAATGCAAAATCGGCATCATGCCGGGCCACATTCACCAGCCGGGCCGCGTCGGCATCGTGTCACGTTCAGGGACACTGACCTATGAAGCGGTTAAGCAGACCACGGACATCGGTTACGGCCAGTCGACCTGCGTCGGCATCGGCGGCGACCCGATCCCAGGTTCTAACTTCATCGACATCCTGAAAATGTTCCAGGACGATCCACAGACCGAAGCGATCGTGATGATCGGTGAGATCGGTGGCAGCGCGGAAGAAGAAGCGGCGGCATTCATCAAAGAGCACGTCACCAAACCGGTTGTTGGTTACATCACGGGTGTGACGGCACCTAAAGGCAAGCGTATGGGCCATGCGGGCGCCATCATTGCCGGTGGTAAAGGCACCGCTGACGAGAAGTTTGCGGCGCTGGAAGCAGCGGGCGTGAAAACCGTTCGCAGCCTGGCTGACATTGGTGATGCCGTGAAAGCGGTACTGCCAGCGAAATAAGCCGGACCGTTCCGACAAAAAGCCACCTCATGCGGGTGGCTTTTTTTATGCGGTTAAACGGCCGCCAGAGCTTGGTGCGGCTGGGCCGGATACCGCGCTGAATCATCCTCTAAAAACCGCCAACGTTAATTAAATAGATCAAAGGTAACCTTTTTTAAATAATATTCAGCGCGACGATGACATCCTGATAACAAGAAACCTACCTGAACATATCTGGAAACTTATTGCGTTAATCCAGATCAATTATCGGCAAGTTATAACCAACTATTCCGCTGGCAAAGCGCAGCGTTAAAGGCGTAAATTGCGCTGCATCAATCCAGCCTTTTACACAAACTTTCAAACGTTTGCTCTGACCGGGGATGACACCCTCTTTTCTGTTGTTTCTGCTTACGTTGAAGATAGCGCTGCGTTGACACTCAGGGCTGCTTTACCCGTTATTTGCCAGCATCGGGCAGCTCATTTACCGGTTCCGCCGGGTATAAAAAAACTGGAATTAATAAACAGTCGTTCCTGACTCAGATTACGCGCGCCGCTGACGCGCGCGTAACGAGATAATGCGAGGAGCAAGGAGTCATTATGTTAGATATCGTCGAGCTGTCGCGGTTACAGTTTGCCTTAACGGCGATGTACCATTTTCTGTTCGTGCCTTTAACGCTGGGTATGGCGTTTTTGCTGGCGATCATGGAAACGGTTTACGTCCTGAGCGGTAAACAAATTTATAAAGATATGACTAAATTCTGGGGCAAGTTATTTGGTATTAACTTTGCGCTGGGTGTGGCTACCGGTCTGACGATGGAATTTCAGTTCGGCACCAACTGGTCCTATTATTCTCACTACGTCGGCGATATTTTCGGTGCGCCGCTCGCCATTGAAGGCCTGATGGCGTTCTTCCTCGAATCCACCTTTGTCGGTCTGTTCTTTTTTGGCTGGGATCGGCTGGGCAAAGTGCAGCATCTGGCGGTGACCTGGCTGGTGGCGCTTGGCTCAAACATGTCTGCGCTGTGGATTCTGGTGGCCAACGGCTGGATGCAGAACCCCATCGCCTCTGAGTTCAACTTCGAAACCATGCGTATGGAGATGGTCAGCTTCTCTGAGCTGGTGCTGAACCCGGTTGCGCAGGTGAAATTCGTTCATACCGTGGCAGCCGGTTACACCACTGGTGCGATGTTCATTATGGGCATCAGCGCTTGGTACATGCTGAAAGGGCGTGACTTCGCCTTTGCTAAACGCTCGTTCGCCATTGCGGCCAGCTTTGGCATGGCGGCGATACTGTCGGTAATCGTGCTGGGTGATGAGTCCGGTTATGAGATGGGCGACGTGCAGAAAACCAAGCTGGCAGCGATTGAAGCGGAATGGGAAACCCAGCCCGCGCCTGCGTCATTTACCCTGTTTGGCCTGCCGGATCAGGAAACCCGCGAAAACAAATATGCCATTCAAATCCCGTGGCTGCTCGGCCTGATCGCGACCCGATCCACCGACACGCCAGTGACCGGTCTGAAAGATCTGATGGCGCAGCATGAAGTGCGTATCCGTAACGGCATGAAAGCCTACGCCTTGCTGAATGAACTGCGTGGCGGCAGCCAGGACCCGGCAGTACGCGATGCGTTCAACGCCCATAAACAGGATCTTGGTTATGGTCTGCTGCTGAAGCGCTATACCGACAACGTGGCGGATGCGACCGAAGCACAGATTCAGCAGGCGACGCAGGATTCCATCCCGCGCGTGGCTCCGCTTTACTTCGCCTTCCGCATCATGGTTCTTTGCGGCGTGCTGCTGCTGGGTGTGATGACCCTGGCGTTCTGGAGCGTGATCCGTAACCGCATCGGTAAGAATCGCTGGTTACTGAAAGCGGCGCTGTTTGGTATCCCGCTGCCGTGGATTGCCATCGAATCGGGCTGGTTTGTGGCCGAATATGGTCGTCAGCCGTGGGCGATCGGTGAAGTGCTGCCGACCGCGGTCGCCAACTCGTCGCTGACCACGGGCGATCTGCTGTTCTCCATGATCCTGATCTGCGGCCTCTACACGCTGTTCCTGATAGCTGAGATGTACCTGATGTTTAAATTTGCCCGCCTCGGGCCGAGCAGCCTGAAAACCGGGCGTTACCATCATGAACAGATCACGGCGATCACCCAGCCGGTGCAGGGATAAGGAGAAGGATCATGTTTGATTATGAAGTACTGCGCTTTGTCTGGTGGCTGCTGATAGGCGTCCTGCTGATTGGCTTTGCGGTCGCGGATGGCTTTGATATGGGCGTCGGTATGCTGACGCGCATTCTGGGCCGCAACGATACCGAACGCCGTATCATGATTAACTCGATTGCGCCGCACTGGGATGGCAATCAGGTGTGGCTGATCACGGCGGGCGGCGCGCTGTTTGCTGCCTGGCCGATGGTCTATGCCGCCGCGTTTTCCGGCTTCTATGTGGCGATGATTCTGGTGCTCGCCTCGCTGTTCTTCCGTCCGGTGGGTTTCGATTACCGCTCGAAGATTGAAGACAACCGCTGGCGCGGTGCTTGGGACTGGGGCATCTTCATCGGCAGCTTCGTGCCACCGCTGGTGATTGGCGTGGCGTTCGGTAACCTGTTGCAGGGCGTACCGTTCCATGCTGATGAGTATCTGCGCCTGTTCTATACCGGTAACTTCTTCCAGCTGCTGAATCCGTTTGGCCTGCTGGCGGGCGTGGTCAGCGTCGCGATGATTCTGGCGCAGGGCGCGACCTACCTGCAGATGCGCACCACCGGTGAACTGCATCTGCGGTCACGCACTGCGGCACAACTGGCGGCGCTGGTGATGATGGTCTGCTTCGTACTGGCGGGCGTCTGGGTCAAATATGGAATTGATGGCTACGTGGTCACCAGCACCATCGATCACTTCGCTGCCTCTAACCCATTGGGTAAAACCGTGGTGCGCGAAGCGGGTGCCTGGATGGTCAACTTCCAGAATCATCCTGTACTGTGGCTGTTCCCGGTGCTGGGTACTGTGCTGCCACTGCTGACCATCCTCTGCTCACGGGTTGAGAAGGGCGCCTGGGCGTTCCTGTTCTCTTCCCTGACGCTGGCCTGCGTCATCATGACCGCCGGTATCGCGATGTTCCCGTTCATCATGCCATCCAGCACGGTGCCGGGAATGAGCCTGACGATGTGGGATGCCACCTCCAGTCTGCTCACCCTGAAAATTATGACCGTCGCCGCGGTGATTTTCGTACCGATCATTCTTGCCTACACCAGCTGGTGTTACTGGAAGATGTTCGGTCGCATCACCAAAGAGCACATTGAAAGCAACAGTCACTCACTCTACTGATTAAGGAGACGACGCATGTGGTATTTTGCCTGGATTCTTGGCACCTTGCTGGCCTGTGCCTTTGGTATCGTCACCGCACTGGCGATTGAGCATGTCGATGCGCAGGATGAGACACACTGATGCGTACCGTGATTCAGATGCTCTATGGTCTGATGGATAAGGGCCCGTTACGGGCCCTTTCACTGCTGCTGGCGCTGGTGACGGCCGGCGGCGTGCTGTGGGACCCGACGCGCTTTGCCGACCACGCAGGCCGGCTGCCTGCACTGCAGGCGGTGGTGCTGATTTGGGCGATCTGCTGTGGCGTGATCCACGGCGTCGGTTTCCGGCCACAACATACCCGATGGCAGGCGCTGTTTTCTCCCTTACCGGCAATGGGGGTGCTGTTTATCGCGCTTTATCGCTTTTACGCTTAATCTCCCGCCATATCGACGCTGTGAGTGAGTTTTTGTCAGCGTCCGGTCAAGAAATCTCCCTGAAATCGTTCCGTTTGTTTCGGTGCGATAATTATTTTCGCCTGGCTCTGGCGACCCATTCCAAACCCGATTTGTCTTGCGTATAGTAGCAACGTTTAAAACGAGGCCGGGATGTAGAGTGAGTACAACGCTGTTTCGCTGGCCGGTTCGGGTCTATTACGAAGATACTGATGCCGGTGGCGTGGTTTATCACGCCAGCTATATCGCTTTTTATGAACGAGCACGTACCGAAATGTTGCGTCAGCACCATTTCAATCAGCAGACGCTGTTAGAACAGCAGGTCGCTTTTGTGGTGCGGCGCATGACGGTGGACTATCTGGCCGCAGCGCGTCTTGATGACCTTCTGGAAATCCAGAGTGAAGTGACATCAATGACCCGGGCGACCATGACGTTTACCCAGCGTATCGTGAATGCTGAAGGCAAAGTGCTCAATGAGGCAGAGGTCCTGATTGCCTGCATTAACCCACATCTGATGAAGCCGATTGCGCTTCCCAAGTCTATTGTCGCGGAGTTCAAGCAGTGACTGACATGAACATTCTTGATTTGTTCCTGAAGGCGAGCCTTCTGGTCAAACTTATCATGTTGATTTTGATCGGCTTTTCGATTGCCTCCTGGGCGATCATTATTCAGCGTACGCGTATTCTCAACGCGGCGGGGCGGGAAGCGGAGGCGTTTGAAGACAAGTTCTGGTCCGGTATCGAACTCTCTCGTCTCTATCAGGAGAGCCAGGGTCGCCGTGATGAACTCGCCGGGTCGGAGCAGATTTTCTACTCCGGCTTCAAAGAGTTTGCCCGTCTGCATCGCGCGAATAACCACGCGCCTGAAGCCGTCATTGAGGGCGCAAGTCGTGCAATGCGCATCTCAATGAACCGTGAGCTGGAGGCGCTGGAAAACCACATTCCTTTCCTCGGCACCGTCGGTTCCATCAGTCCCTATATCGGTCTGTTTGGTACCGTCTGGGGGATCATGCACGCCTTTATCGCGCTGGGCGCGGTGAAGCAGGCGACTCTGCAAATGGTTGCACCGGGTATTGCTGAAGCGCTGATCGCCACGGCGATCGGTCTGTTTGCGGCGATCCCGGCGGTGATGGCCTATAACCGACTGAACCAGCGCGTGAACAAACTGGAGCAGGGCTATGACAACTTCATGGAAGAGTTCACCGCCATTCTGCATCGCCAGGCTTTCTCCAGCGATAGCGCTAAGTAAATAGAGGTTAATGATGGCCAGAGTACGTGGTCGCAAACGCCGCGACCTGAAGTCGGAAATCAACATCGTTCCGCTACTGGACGTCCTGTTGGTGCTGTTGCTGATCTTCATGGCGACGGCGCCCATTATTACCCAGAGCGTAGAAGTGGACCTGCCTGATGCCACCGATTCGAAAACCGTCGCCAGTGACGATAACCCGCCGGTGATTGTCGAAGTGGCGGGTGTCGGTCAGTACAGTCTGGTGGTCGATCACGATCGTATGGAACAGTTGCCACCGGAGCAGGTTATCAGCGAAGCGCAGCGTCGACTGGAAGCGAATCCAAAGACCGTCTTTTTGATCGGGGGCGCGAAAGAAGTGCCTTACGACGAAATTATTAAAGCGCTCAACCTGCTGCACCAGGCGGGTGTTAAATCTGTCGGTTTGATGACGCAGCCGATTTAAAATCGAACCGTTTTTTGGGAACCGAGTGTGTCGAAGGCAACCGAGCAAAACGAGAAGTTAAAGCGCGCGATAATCATTTCGGTGATTCTGCACATCGTGCTGATCGCGCTGCTGATATGGAGCTCGTTTAATGAGCACATTGACGCCAGCAGTGCCGGTGGCGGCGGCAGCGATATTGATGCTGTGATGGTCGATCCCGGTGCGGTAGTGAGTCAATACAACCGTCAGCAGAACCAGCAGAGCGACAGCCAGCGCGCTGAACAGCAGCGTAAAAAGCAGGCGCAGCAGCAGGCTGAAGAGTTGCAACAGAAACAGGCCGCTGAGCAGCAGCGTCTGAAAGCGCTGGAGAAAGAGCGGCTGGAAGCGCAGGAAAACGCCAGACAGCAGGCGAAGCAGCAGGCTGAACAGCAAAAAGCGGCAGAAGAGGCAGCGAAGCAAGCGCAGGAGCAACAAAAAACCGCTGAAGCGGCTGCAGCGAAAGCGAAAGCGGACGCAAAAGCTCAGGCGGATGCGCAGGCGAAAGCCGCTGCCGAACAGGCCAAACAGGCTGCCGCAGAGGCGAAGAAACAGGCCGATCAGCAGGCTAAAGCGGCCGCGGCCGCGGCAGCCAAAGAAAAAGCCGTAGCCGAAGCCAAAGCGAAGTCGGAAGCTGAGGCGAAAGCCGCTGCAGAAGCTAAAGCGAAAGCTGCGGCCGATGCGAAAGCCAAAGCGGCTGAAGAAGCCAAAGAGAAGGCGGCTGAAGCCGCTGCCAAAGCCAAAGCGGACGCAGCTAAAGAGAAAGCGGAAGCCGCTGCGAAAGCGAAAGCGGATGCAGCCGCCAAAGCAAAAGCTGACGCCGCAGCCAAAGCGAAAGCCGATGCGAAGGCCAAAGCCGCTGCAGATGCCGCCAATGACAGCGATGTTGATGACCTGCTAGGCGGACTCGCCTCCGGTAAAAATGCGCCGAAAAGTGGCACTTCTGGCGGCGCAGCAGGTCAGGGAAATCAGAAGAAAGCGGGTGCCTCAGGAGCGGAGATTAACTCCTACATGGGCCAGGTTGTCAGTGCAATTCAAAGTCGATTCTATGATGCGGATCTCTATCGCGGAAAAACCTGTGATTTACGGATTAAACTTGCGCCTGATGGATTGTTGATTGATGTTAAGTCAGAGGGTGGCGATCCCGCGCTCTGTCAGGCCGCGATTGCTGCCGCCAAACAGGCACGTATTCCGAAGCCACCTTCACAGGCGGTCTACGAAGTGTTTAAAAACGCCCCAATGCGTTTTAAACCGCAATAATGCAGTATCTGACGGCAAGTTGATCTAAGGTTAGCTTGCCGTAATTAAGTCGTACTCATGGTTTCCAGGAACAGTGCCAATTATCGTGGACTGAGGTTCAGATAAGGGAGATAAAATGAAGCAAGCTCTTCGCGTTACGTTAGGCTTTTTTATCCTGCTGTGGGCAGCCGTGCTGCATGCAGAAGTTCGTATTGAGATCACCCAGGGTGTGAATACCGCACGCCCGATTGGCGTGGTCCCGTTTAAATGGGCCGGTGCTGGCGCCGCGCCAGAAGATATCGGTGGCATTGTGGCGGCTGACCTGCGCAACAGCGGTAAATTTAATCCGCTTGATCGCTCACGTCTGCCACAGCAGCCAACCAGCGCGCAGGAAGTTCAGCCTGCTGCCTGGAGCGCGCTGGGCATTGATTCCGTCGTTGTGGGTCAGGTGCAGTCTAACCCGGATGGCAGCTATCAGGTCTCTTATCAGCTCGTCGATACCGGCGGCGCGCCAGGAACCGTGCTGGCACAGAACTCCTTCAAGGTGACCAAACAGTGGCTGCGCTATGCGGCGCACACCGCCAGTGACGAAACCTTTCAGAAGCTGACCGGCATTAAAGGCGCTTTCCGCACCCGTATCGCCTATGTGGTGCAGACCAACGGCGGTCAGTTCCCATATGAACTGCGCGTGGCGGATTACGATGGCTACAACCAGTTTGTGGTACACCGCTCGCCGCAGCCGCTGATGTCACCCGCCTGGTCGCCAGATGGCAGCAAAGTGGCTTACGTGACCTTTGAAAGCGGCAAGTCAGCGCTGGTAGTGCAGACGCTCTCCAACGGTGCTGTGCGCCAGGTCGCCTCTTATCCACGTCACAACGGTGCGCCGGCGTTCTCACCAGATGGCTCAAAACTGGCTTTTGCCCTGTCTAAAACCGGCAGCCTCAACCTCTACGTCATGGATCTGGCGTCCGGTCAGACCCGTCAGGTGACCGATGGCCGTTATAACAGCACCGAACCGACCTGGTTCCCGGATAGCCAGACGCTGGCTTATACCTCGGATCAGGCGGGTGCGCCGCAGATTTATAAAGTGGGTCTCAACGGTGGCGCGCCACAGCGTATTACCTGGGAAGGCGGTCAGAACCAGGATGCGGATGTGGCTACCGATGGTAAATCAATGGTGATGATTAGCACCAGTGGCGGTGCTCAACACGTCGCCAAACAGGATCTGGAAACGGGAGCCGTTCAAACGTTAACGGACACGTTCCTGGATGAAACGCCGAGCCTGGCACCGAACGGCACAATGGTAATCTATAGCTCTACTCAGGGGATGGGTTCCGTGCTGCAGCTGGTTTCAACCGACGGCCGTTTCAAAGCGCGTCTTCCGGCAACTGATGGACAGGTAAAATTTCCTGCCTGGTCGCCGTATCTGTAATGTCTGACTTAACAGACATCACAAACAATAAACAATAATGGGATTTTTGAAATGCAACTGAACAAAGTGCTGAAGGGTTTGATGCTGGCTCTGCCGGTTCTGGCAGTAGCGGCTTGTAGCTCACACAAAAACAACAACAATGACCAGACTGGCATGGGCGCTGATGGCGCTTACGGTGCAAATTCTGGCATGAACGGCAACGGCGGCAACATGTCTTCTGACGAGCAGGCGCGTCTGCAGATGCAGCAGCTGCAGCAGAACAACATCGTTTACTTCGGTCTGGACAAATATGACGTTCAGTCTGATTACGCTCAGATGCTGGATCAGCATGCTGCCTTCCTGCGTAGCAACCCATCTTACAAAGTGACCATTGAAGGTCACGCGGATGAGCGCGGTACGCCGGAATACAACATCGCCCTGGGCGAACGTCGCGCCAGCGCAGTGAAAATGTATCTGCAAGGCAAAGGCGTTTCTGCCGATCAGATGTCTATCGTTTCTTACGGTAAAGAGAAGCCAGCGGTTCTGGGTCATGACGAAGCGGCTTACTCTAAAAACCGTCGTGCCGTACTGGTCTACTAAGAGAATCACATGGTTAGTAACTTCAGACATCATCTGTTGAGTCTGTCGTTACTGATTGGCGTAGCGGCCCCCTGGGCCGCTAATGCCCAAGCGTCAATCAGTAGCGTTGGCTCCGGCTCGGTCGAAGACCGTGTCACCACTCTTGAACGAATCTCCAATGCCCAGGCACAGCTGATGCAACAACTGCAACAGCAGATGAGCGATAACCAGCGTGACATCGACTCGCTGCGTGGGCAAATCCAGCAAAACTCGTATCAGCTTAATCAGGTCGTCGAGCGTCAGAAGCAGCTCTATCAGCAGATCGACAGCCTGAGCAGCAGTAACAGCGGCGGCGCGCAGTCAGCGGCTGGCAGCGATGCCTCAGCCGGTGCAGCAGCGGCCACCGACGCGGGTGCGGCGGCTGCCACTGATAGCGCACCGACGCAGAGCGGTGATGCGAACAGTGATTACAATGCGGCTGTTGCGCTGATTCTGGAGAAGAAACAGTACGATCAGGCGATCACTGCGCTGCAGGCATGGGTAAAACGTTACCCTGATTCGACCTATCAGCCGAACGCCAATTACTGGCTGGGACAGCTGAACTACAACAAAGGCAAAAAGGACGACGCGGCCTATTATTACGCCACGGTGGTGAAAAACTATCCGAAGTCGCCGAAAGCCGCAGAGGCGTTATTGAAAGTGGGCGTCATCATGCAGGAGAAAAACGACACGGCGAAAGCCAAAGCGGTTTACCAGCAGGTGATCAAACTTTATCCCAATACCGACTCTGCAAAACAGGCGCAAAAACGTCTGGCAGGGATGTAATCTGTACGGTTCAGACCGGATATCGTGTGATTTCTGGTCTTGCCGTATGAAAGGTAAGCAAACGACGCTTTTGGCAGAAATAAGGGTTGCGCTACCTCAGTAAATCAGTAATATATGCCGCCGTTGCCGGGTGACATTGCAAAATTGCAAAAGTGTCCGGTAAGCCTGAAGATGGGTCGTTAGCTCAGTTGGTAGAGCAGTTGACTTTTAATCAATTGGTCGCAGGTTCGAATCCTGCACGACCCACCATCTCCGGTCAGACGCGTTATTAATTGCGCGCCCTTTCAGGAAATAACCTTCAGCATTGCTTCACAACCTAAGATGGGTCGTTAGCTCAGTTGGTAGAGCAGTTGACTTTTAATCAATTGGTCGCAGGTTCGAATCCTGCACGACCCACCATCTTGTTTCAGGCGCCTGGCGCGAAGAACGGTTGTAAGCCCCCAGCGGGTCGTTAGCTCAGTTGGTAGAGCAGTTGACTTTTAATCAATTGGTCGCAGGTTCGAATCCTGCACGACCCACCAATTAAGAAAGAAGCGCCTTTAAGGCGCTTTTTTCGTTTTGAGGGCACAGAGTTAAGCGTGCCGGATGAGAACCTGCCGCAGGTTCGACTGAATCGCCAGGAGCGATTCAGGCTGATGCGCCAGCATCACCCGCAGGGCGAGGCCCCGGATGGGCCGAGGCTTATCCTGCACGACCCACCAATTAAGAAAGAAGCGCCTTTAAGGCGCTTTTTTCGTTTTGAGGGCACAGAGTTAAACGTGCCGGATGAGGACCTGCCGCAGGTTCGACTGAATCGCCGGGAGCGATTCAGGCTGATGCGCCAGCATCACCCGCAGGGCGAGGCCCCGGATGGGCTGAGGCTTATCCTGCACGACCCACCAATTAAGAAAGAAGCGCCTTTAAGGCGCTTTTTTCGTTTTCAGGGCACAGAGTTAAGCGTGCCGGATGAGAACCTGCCGCAGGTTCGGCTGAATCGCCAGCATCACTCCATTTCCCGACTACGACAGACTCTTCCAGATATGCATCACCGCGTAGCTACGCCACGGCCGCCAGACCTGTGAACGCTGCTCAGCGGCGCGCGGCGTCAGGCCACCCAGATTATTGCGCACCGCAATATCTTCTTTCGGAAACGCATCCGGCCAGCGCAGGGCGCGCATCGCAATATAGTGAGCCGTCCACGGACCAATGCCCGGTAAGCTCATCAGCCGCGTCATCATCGCCTCAGGCGACAGCGTGGCATTGAACCGTAGCTCACCGCTGGCGCAGGCGCTGGCGAACGCCTGAATCGCTCTGGCGCGGGCGCTGACAATCCCGAGCCGGGCAATCTCATCCAGCGCGGTTTCTGCAATCCGTTCCGGACGGGCGGAGTAACGTGACAGATCGGCGAACGGCGTCACGCAGGCCTCGCCAAACGCCTCAGCAAAACGGCTGCTCAGCGTGGTCGCGGCTTTCACCGTGATCTGCTGACCAAGTATCGCCCGGACCCCCATTTCAAAGCCGTCAAAGGCACCAGGCACCCGCAGGCCGGGATAATCCGCCAGGCTCTGCGCCAGCAGCGGGTCCTGTTGCAGATGCGCCGCAATCCGCTGTGGCTGCGCATTAAGATCGAACAGATCGCGCAGCCGACGCAGCAGGGCGGGCAGCACCGGCGTTAAGCTGCTGGTGAACTCAACCTGCAACGCCTGTTTTGCCGGCAGATGTGACACGCTGACCCAGCCGCGATAGTCGCCCAGCGCCACGGTGCGCCGGTAACAGTTATCTTCAACCGCCTCGATCTCTTTCATCAGGCGGAGCTGCAGAAAACTGAGCATCGCCTGCCAGTCGTAAGGCGGACGATAGCTAAGCCGCAGCCGCATAGTATCATCAGGCTGCAGCTGTGCCGCCGGCAGCGTCTGCTTGCGTAAGGCACCCGGTGTCATGCGGTAACGGGCCTGAAAGACATCATTGAAGCGCCGCAGGCTGCCAAAGCCGCTGGCATAGGCGACATCAATAATCGGCAACCGGGTTTCGGTCAGTAGCTGTTTCGCCAGCAGCATCCGACGCGTCTGCTTCAGCTCCAGCGGCGAGACGCCCAGCTCCTGCTGCACAATCCGCCGCAGCTGGCGTGCGCTGATGCCAAACTCGGCCGCAATCTCATCCAGCCCCTCGTGCTGCTCCAGCACGCCTTCCTCAATGCGCTGCACCAGCCGATCGGCAATGCGATGCGCATGATCCACCGGCGCATTGCCCGGTGCCAGTTCTGGCCGGCAGCGCAGGCAGGGACGGAACCGCGCTTTTTCGGCCGCTTCGGCGCTGCTGAAGAACAGACAGTTTTTCTGCATCGGCGCTTTCACCGGGCAGATCGGACGGCAATAGATGCCGGTTGAGGTGACGCCGACGAAGAAAACCCCATCGAAGCGGGTATCACGTGAGGTCAGCGCCTGATAGGCAATCTCGGGATCGAGCATGGTCTTTCTCCGGCAAATAAAGCGCAGCCTACGCCGGATACGGCAGGCAGACTGGCTGTTTTCGGACAGCACAACAGTTTATCGTCGTGACCGAAAACAGCCAGCCTGACGGCTGAAAAGTGCGATAATCGGCACTGACTCAGTGAGCGGAGAATCAGCATGTATTACTTCAAACCTATCGTCACACCGGTCGGCGAACTCAAGCTGGTGGCCAGCGACCGTGGTCTGGTTGGCATCTTGTGGGAGAACGACGATCCCAGACGCACCCGGTTTCTACCGCAAACCCGTCACGATGACCTGCCGGTGTTTCTGGCGGCCGAACAGCAGCTGGCGGAATATTTTGCTGGCAAACGCCGCTGTTTCGAACTGCCGCTCGACTTTGTCGGCACCGACTTTCAGAAGAAGGTGTGGCAGGCGCTGGTGGCGATCCCGTTTGGCGAAACACGCAGCTACAGCCAGATTGCCCGTGAGATTGGTCATCCGCTGGCAGTCCGTGCGGTCGGGGCCGCCAACGGCCGTAATCCGCTCTCGATTATCGCACCCTGCCATCGGGTGATTGGTGCCAACGGTAAACTCACCGGCTTTGCCGGGGGACTGGAGATCAAAGCCTTTCTGCTGGCACTGGAAGCCCCGCAGGCACACCTGGCGCTGGCAACCACCACGCAGCCCGACGTGAGCTGATTATTCATACGGGCTGAACAAAAACCCCACGACACACCGAGACATTTCCGCTATCGTGTTTAGCATATAAAACACGATGGCGGGATCAACGCCATAAGTCGCCTTAACAGGCGATTTTCGTTAATTAGATAAAACGAGAGCTGTGTCATGAGTGTGATGTTCGATCCTGAGAGCGCCGTTTACCCCTTTCCGCCTAAACCGGCCCGTCTGACTGACGATGAAAAAGCGGGCTACCGCGAAAAAATCAAAGCGTTGCTGAAAGCGCGTAACGCCGTCATGGTGGCGCACTACTATACCGACCCGGAAATTCAGGCGCTGGCCGAAGAGACCGGCGGCTGTGTCTCGGACTCGCTGGAGATGGCGCGCTTCGGCAGTCAACATCCGGCCACGACCTTGCTGGTGGCGGGCGTGCGCTTTATGGGGGAAACCGCCAAAATTCTCAGCCCGGAGAAGAGGGTGCTGATGCCGACGCTGCAGGCGGAATGCTCACTCGATCTCGGCTGCCCGATTGAGGAGTTTAACGCCTTCTGCGATGCCCATCCCGATCGTACCGTGGTGGTCTACGCCAATACCTCCGCGGCGGTGAAAGCACGCGCCGACTGGGTGGTGACCTCCAGCATCGCGGTTGAGCTGATTGAACATCTCGACAGCCTCGGTGAGAAGATCATCTGGGCACCGGATCGCCATCTTGGCCGCTACGTGACGCAAAAATCGGGCGCGGATGTGCTGTGCTGGCAGGGCGCCTGTATTGTGCATGACGAATTTAAAACCCAGGCGCTGCAGCGCATGAAGGCGCTCTATCCCGACGCAGCGGTGCTGGTGCATCCGGAGTCGCCGCAGGCGATTGTCGATCTGGCCGACGCGGTGGGCTCTACCAGCCAGCTGATTCAGGCGGCGAAATCGCTGCCGCATCCGCAAATGATTGTGGCCACCGATCGCGGCATCTTTTATAAAATGCAGCAGGCGGTACCGGAGAAAGAGCTGCTGGAAGCGCCGACCGCTGGCGAAGGAGCTACCTGCCGCAGCTGCGCCCACTGTCCGTGGATGGCGATGAACGGCCTCAGGGCGATTGCAGAGGCGCTGGAGTCGGGCGGCGCGCAGCATGAGGTGCAGGTTGACAATGACCTGCGAGAAGCCGCGTTGCTGCCGCTTAACCGCATGCTATCCTTTGCAGCGGATCTTAAACTCAACGTGAAAGGAAACGCGTAAGCGTTTCTTTGACAGGTGCCTGGCATGGATTTCTTCAGCACACACAATATTCTGGTTCATATTCCGCTCGGTGCGGGCGGCTACGATCTCTCGTGGATTGAGGCGATCGGCACGCTGGCAGGCTTGCTCTGCATCTGGCTCGCCAGCCTGGAAAAGATCGTCAACTATCCGTTTGGCCTGATTAACGTCACGCTGTTTGCGGTGATCTTCTTTCAAATCCAGCTCTATGCCAGCCTGCTGTTACAGCTGTTCTTTTTTGTCGCCAACCTCTATGGCTGGTACGCCTGGAGTCGCCAGACCGACGACCACCAGGCCGCGCTGAAGATTCGCTGGCTGCCGTTACCTAAAGCGCTGGCGTGGGCGGTGGGCTGCATCGTTGCGATTGCGCTGATGACGCTCTATATCGACCCGGTATTTGCCGTCCTGACGCAGGCAGCGGTCACGCTGATGAACGGTCTCGGACTGACGGTGGCGATGCCGGTGCTGCAACCGGATGCCTTCCCGTTCTGGGATTCGTGCATGATGGTGCTGTCGATTGCGGCAATGATTCTGATGACGCGCAAATATGTTGAGAACTGGCTGCTGTGGGTGATTATCAACGTGATCAGCGTAATGATCTTCGCCCGTCAGGGGGTGTATGCGATGTCGCTGGAGTATGTGATTCTGACGCTGATTGCGCTGAACGGTTCCCGGATGTGGATTCGCAGCGCGCGGCAACAGGGTTCCCGCGCGCTGTCGTCTCAGTGAGCGTGATGCTCGCCCGCGGCGTGATGGTGCGCAGGATGAGAGTGATCTGAGCCACCGCTGATGCCGAGCTCACACTCGGCACCGGCACAGGGCTGATACTCCATCTGTACGGTGGCGTGCGCAATCTGATAGTGCTGCTGCAGATAGGCGTGAATGCGGTGCAGCAGCGCATCATGATCGTACGGCGGGATCACCTGCACATGCAGCGTCAGCAGCGGTTTCTCGCCAACCTGCCACAGATGCACATGATGCACGTTGCGCACTTCGGCAATATTCAGGGTCAAATCGCGAATCAGCCGGGTGACGTCAAGCGAGCGCGGCGCACCTTCCAGCAGCTCCTGCAGGCTTTCACGCAGCAGCGCCCAGGCGCTGCGCAGTACCAGCAGCGACACCAGCAGTGACAGGATCGGGTCAATCGGCGTCCAGCCGGTCAGCATAATGATCACTGCCGCCGCCACCGCCCCGACCGAACCCAGCAAATCACCCATCACATGCAGCGCCGCAGCGCGCACGTTGAGGTTCTTCTCGCCGCTGCCGTGATGCAGCAACCAGAACGACAGGATATTGGCCAGCAGTCCCGCGATAGCAATGCCCAGCATCAGCCCGCCGGTGACCGGCTGCGGATCGGCGAAACGGCGCACGGCTTCCCAGACGATCAGGGCGGTAATCACCAGCAGAGCGATAGCGTTGACGAAGGCGGCCAGCGTGGTCAGGCGCAGCAGGCCGAAAGTATGGCGTGCATTGGGCTTGCGGCGGGCAAACTGCACTGCCAGCAGCGCCATCAACAGCGCTGCCGCATCGGTCAGCATATGTCCGGCATCGGCCAGCAGCGCCAGCGAGCCAGAGAGCCAGCCGCCAATCACTTCGGCGATCATAAACAGGGTGGTAACGCCAAATGCCGCGGCCAGACGGGTACGATTGCTATCCTGCCCGCTATGAGTGTGGGTGTGTGCCATAAGAATCCAGTTTTTTCAGTAACCTGTTAGTCAATAATATCAGTAATCGCCACGTTTCAGCGGTGTCCTGATGCTGTTTTGCCTGCTCTGCTAACTGCTGGCTAAGCTGCGCGCCTTCCTCCAGCCCGACCAGTAACCAGCTGCCTTTCATCCGGTGTGCGGCTTCCGCCAGCTGCGTCCAGTCCTGCCGATCGCGCGCCGCGGCAAGCCGCGCCAGATCCTGGCTGACGGTGTCGCGTAATGTCTGGCTCAGACGGCCAAGGAACCGGTCGTTGTGCTGCGCCAGTCGTAACAGGTTGTCATCCAGTGCCGCCAGCGGATCGGGCTGCCAGGCGGCCAGCAGGGCGCTGAGATCGGATAACTGCACCGGTTTAATCAGCACCCGTTCGCCGGCCGCCAGCGGCTGGGACAGCAACTGGGCGTCGGCTGAGCACAATACCCGCATCGCCTGACGGCCACGCTGACGATCGCGACGGCGCAGCAGCCGCAGCAGCAGCGTGCCGTCGGGACGCGGCATCATCTGGTCGATAAACAGCAGGTCATACGGCTGCTGCGCATCGGCGCGCAACAGGTCGCGGCCCTGCTCGAAGGTATCGGCCTGAATAGCGAAGCGCGCCAGCTGCTGCTGCATCACCAGCAGATTGGTGGGATGGTCATCAACAATCGCCACCCGCAACTGCGGGTAGCCGGGCAGGGCAGATTCGCTGACAGGGCTGACCGGCTGACAGGGCTCAAGCGGAAGCGTGACCGTCACTTCGGTGCCGTGACCGGGTTGAGAAACCAGCCGGATATCGCCGCCCATGCGCAACACCATTTCCCGGCAGATAAACAGCCCCAGGCCGCTGCCCTGGACGGAAACCGATTTGCCCGACGGTGCCTGATACCAGGGATCGAACAGCTTCTGCTGCTCCTCCGGCGGAATGCCGCTACCGCTGTCGCTGACCGTCAGCTCCAGCTGCTGTCGGGCCGCCAGCGTCAGCCGGATCTCACCGTGCCGGGTAAATTTCAGCGCATTGGTCATCAGGTTATTCACTACCTGTTGCAGGCGATCGGCATCGATCAGAATCGCCTCCGGCAGCGGCGTCAGCGCCCTGACCACCAGACGCGGTCCGTCAGCGCGCATCAACGGATGGTAAAAGTGCTGCTGCTGTTCGAGCCAGGTCGCCAGCGCCAGCGGACGCGGCGACAGCGTAAAGCTGTTGCTCTCAATCCGGGCGTGATCCTGCAGGTCGTTGAGTAAGGTCAGCAATGATTGCGCGCTGCTGTGCAGTAGCGTCAGATTCTGGCTGCTGTGCTGCTGCTTTTCCAGCTCCAACAGTCCGAGAATCGCCTGCATCGGCGTGCGCAGCTCATGGCTGACGGTGGCCAGAAACTGGCTCTTCATCGCGTTGGCGCGCTCCGCCTGCTCACGCTGCTGACGCTCCCGGCGCTGCTGCCAGTAGCGGCGCGCCAGTAACAGCAGCAGTAAGGCGATCGCCGCTCCGGCCACTACCAGCACCATCATCGGTAAGGATCGCATCACCATCACGCTGCCCGGCTGTGGCGGAGTGGACCAGCTATCGCGCATCTGGCTCTGGGTTTCAGCCGGAATCTGCTGCAGCGCCCGATCCAGCAGCGCACGCAGCACCGGCTGCTCCGGGGCGACGCCCAGCGCGATCGGCCAGGCGATGTCGCTGGCGGCGAAGGCGAGATGAATACGGGGATCGTTGCGGCTGGCGATGCGCCAGCGGGCTGACAGCACGTTATCGACCAGGGCATCAATCTGGCCTCTGGCCAGCGCATCGTACAGGCTGTTGCGATCGGCAAAGCGCTGCGGCTGCAGGTCGTCGGGCAACAGCCGCTGCGCCAGATCGTCCTGTAGCACGCCGACCCGCTTACCGCGCAGGTCACGCCAGTGCGTCAGGGAATGGGGCTGAATGCTGTAGATGCCCCACAACGCCCGCCACACCGGCAGCGAGGTGCTCTGCATCGCATCACCGTTAAGCGGTTGCATCAGCTGCAGCATCGCCTGCTGCTGACCGATCAGTGCGGCGGCCTGGCGGGGATTGCTGACCCATACCGGCTCGAATTGCAGTCCGGTACTCTGGGCGATCACTTTCAGCAGCTCGACGCCGTAGCCGCGCGCCGTGCCGGTGCTGTCGCGGTAGCTCCACGGATAGTTATCCGGCTCGGCGGCGTAGAACACCCGTGGATGGGCGGCAATCCATGCCCGTTCATCCGGGCTGAGCATCAGCGTCTGGGTATCCTGATAGCGTGGCAGGATGCTGCTCCAGCGCGCCTGAAGCGTATTCATCAGCTCGGCGGGCAGCTGACGCAGGCTCTGATTGATCCAGCTAATCAGCTGCGGATCGCGGCTCACCGCGCGCAGGCTGAGCTGACCGGCCTCTATCCGCGAAGCAATCTGATAAATCTGACCCTGCTGCAGCTGACTTAACAGAAAGCCGGCGCTGGTCTCATCCGCCACCACATAATCGTTTTGCTGATTAAGCAGGGTATAGAGAGCCTGCAGATCGCTGCTATAACGCCGCCAGCGATGGCGCGCCGCCAGATCGGGCGGCAGCTGTGCCAGCGTGGTGTCACTGATCGCCAGCTGGGCATTCTGGCTGTTAAACATCACGGCGCGCTGATTCTGCTGGTTACGGTAGATGCGTAGCGGGCTGCTGTACCAGATGTCACTGCTGAGCGTGCCTGGCGGTAACGGCGCGGCCAGCATACCCAGGGCAAAATCGATCTCTCCGTCATTCAGCGCCTGCAACAGATGTGCCTGATCGGCGTACAGCGTCAGACTGAACTGGGCACCGGTCAGCTGACGCAGCGCCGAGAGATAATCGGCATTGATGCCATAGAGATCGTTGCCGATGCGCATCGCCCAGGGCGCGTTGTTCTCCTCCAGCAGTCCGACGCGCAGCATCCGACCCTGCATGGTTTCGGCGCGGTTCACCGGCAGCATCATCGGCAGATTTACGCTGCTCACTGGCCGGACGGCCATCCCGACTCCGCTCCATAACAGCAATAAAATCAGCAGCCAGTTCCTCACTGCTGCGCTTTCCACAGGTCAGCCAGTTCCACCACCGAGCGGGCACCGGTCTTTTCCAGAATATTCTTTTTATGGGTGCTGACGGTTTTGTTGCTGATATGCAGCTGAGCGGCAATTTGCAGGTTAGAGAGGCCGCTGGCCAGTAATGCCAGGACCTGGCGCTCTTTCTGGGTCAGCGGCAGTTCTGGTTCGTCCTCAATAGCAGGAAAGGCCGTGTGACCGCCCAGCACCGCCAGAATCGCGCTCAGGAGCTGCTCCATGCGCTGACTTTTCACCACATAACCTGCCGCACCCAGCGCCTGAGCGCGTCGCATGGTGTGGTGGGTTTGCTGCGCCGAGTAGATCAGCACCGGGCAATCGGGCAGATGAATCTTCAGACGGCGCAGAATCTCCAGGCCGTCGCCATCCGGCAGGCCAATGTCCAGCACGATAATATCCAGCGGCAAAGAGAGAAAGGCGCGTGCGGCTTTTTCACTGCTGGCGGAGTAAAGTTTTACCGGAATCGGTGACTGAGTCAGCGCAGCCTCAAGGGCGACCTCGACCAGTGGATGATCGTCAATCAGAAGCAATGCGGCCATGAATATTTCCCTGTTAATTTCACCGGCTCAGCATAGCGGAAGAGAAGAGAGGAGGGGAGAAAAAGACAGGAGAGCAGAGGCTCTCCTGATCGGACGGAATTACTGTGAGGTGCCGTCGGTTTTGGTATTCACGTCACCGCCACCTTCTTTGGTCTGGACTTTTTTATTGATGTTCGGGCATTTGCCATCTTTACACTGGCTGTTCTGGTCGATTTCATTCGCAGACATATTACCGCTGCTGGTATTGCTGCCAGAAGTTGCCGGATTCGTGTTGGTGCCGGTGTTATTAATATTGCTGTTATCAACATTATTCGGTGGCAGATTTTCTTTCGCACCGCCCGCCGCTGCGCCTGCATCGGCAGCCTGGTTAGCCGTACCATTGTTACCGCTCGCCGCCATGGCTGCGCCGCTGCTCAGAGTCATCGCTGCTGTCAAAAAGAGTAAGGCAAACTTTTTCATCATTATGCTCCCGTTAATTAATGAAGTTGCTGCTTCAAGCCCAGAGGTGCAATTTGGATAAAAAGGTCCCGTACGAAATAAAATTCGCCGGTTGGCTTAAACAGGGTGATTTAATCGGGTAAGCAGTCCGTTTATCAGTGCTTACCATTAAAAAGTCTAGACGCTAACCCGATTAATGCAAATATCACCCGAACATTTAACCCGTAGCGGGAATTTACACCCCTGGCGCTTCGGGCTACATTGGACAGGTTGTGCCCGGCGCGCGCTGGGCCTGAAATAATATGGAATCAGTATGAATTACCAGAACGATGATTTACGCATCAAAGAGATTAAAGAGCTGCTGCCGCCGGTTGCGCTGCTGGAAAAATTCCCGGCCACCGATCGGGCTGCCGAAACAGTTTCACAGGCGCGTCAGGCTATTCATCAGATCCTTCAGGGTCAGGACGATCGTCTGCTGGTGGTGATCGGGCCGTGCTCGATTCACGACACCGAAGCCGCGAAAGAGTATGCCGCCCGACTGCTGACGCTGCGCGACGAGCTGAAAGGCGAGCTGGAAGTGGTCATGCGGGTCTATTTTGAAAAGCCGCGCACCACGGTGGGCTGGAAAGGGCTGATCAATGACCCTTACATGGATGGCACTTTCCAGCTGAACGACGGACTGCGTCTGGCGCGTAAACTGCTGCTGGAGATCAACGACAGTGGGTTACCGGCGGCCGGCGAGTTCCTCGATATGATCACCCCACAATATGTGGCCGATCTGATGAGCTGGGGCGCGATTGGTGCCCGTACCACCGAGTCTCAGGTACACCGTGAGCTGGCGTCGGGCCTCTCCTGCCCGGTGGGCTTTAAAAACGGTACCGACGGCACCATCAAAGTCGCCATCGACGCGATCAACGCTGCCGGTTCGCCGCACTGTTTCCTGTCGGTCACCAAATATGGTCACTCGGCGATTGTCGAAACCAGCGGTAACGCGGATTGCCACATCATTCTGCGCGGCGGTAAAGAGCCAAACTACAGCGCGCAGCACGTCAGCGAAGTCAAAGCCGGACTGGCGAAAGCGGGCCTGCCGCAGCAGGTGATGATCGACTTCAGCCACGCCAACAGCAGCAAGCAGTTCCAGCGGCAGATGGTCGTGGCGGAAGATGTAGCGCAGCAGATGATCAACGGTGAGCGGGCGATTATCGGCGTGATGATTGAGAGCCACCTGGTAGAAGGCAATCAGAGTCTGGAGAGCGGCGAGCCGCTGGTCTACGGCAAAAGCGTCACTGACGCCTGCATCGGCTGGGATGACACCGACAAAGTGTTACGCCAGTTAGCGACAGCGGTAAAACAGCGTCGCGGCTAAAGGCAGCACGCATGAAAAAGGCCAGACTTGCGTCTGGCCTTTTGGCGTTTTAGCGCAGAATTACTTCGCTTTACCCTGATTCGCAACGGCTGCGGCTTTCGCTGCAATCTCGTCGGCATCACCCAGGTAGTAACGCTTCAGCGGTTTGAAGTTTTCATCGAACTCATACACCAGCGGTACGCCGGTAGGGATGTTCAGTTCGAGGATTTCATCTTCGCTCAGGTTATCGAGATATTTCACCAGCGCACGCAGTGAGTTGCCGTGTGCGGCGATAATCACTTTCTCACCGCTTTTGATGCGCGGCAGAATGGTGTCGTTCCAGTAAGGAATGACGCGATCGATGGTCAGCGCCAGGCTTTCGGTGGTTGGCAGCTGCTCTGGGGTCAGTTTCGCATAACGCGGATCATGGCCCGGAAAACGCTCATCTGAACGATCCAGCTCTGGCGGGGTAACGGCAAAGCCGCGACGCCACTGCTTAACCTGCTCGTCGCCATATTTCGCGGCGGTTTCTGCTTTATCCAGACCCTGCAGCGCACCGTAGTGACGCTCGTTCAGACGCCAGGTTTTTTCGACTGGCAGCCAGGCCTGATCCAGCTCATCCAGCACGTTCCACAGGGTGTGAATCGCACGCTTCAGTACTGAGGTGTAAGCAAAATCAAACACAAAGCCTTCTTTCTTCAGCAGTTGACCCGCTGATTTGGCTTCGCCACGACCTTTTTCAGAAAGGTCAACATCATACCAACCGGTAAAGCGGTTTTCGTTGTTCCACTGGCTTTCGCCGTGACGCACCAGAACCAGCTTAGTTACAGCCATAGCTTAACTCCTTAATACTGTGATGTTTCTGTGAGAATGGAAACCTGCTGCTGCCAGCCCGTTCAACGAGCCAATTGCGCCATACCATAACGGAAAAGCGGGCAGCACGTAAGCCTGTCGGCAACGCACTGCGCGTTTTTCAGCCGGTGACTCAGCGCGGCGTGAAGCGATAACGCGTCACCGATTCCCAGCGATCTCCCGGCTGCAGCCAGCAATCAGGCTGCGGCCATTCCGCATGATTAGGCGAGTCCGGTAAAAATTCACTCTCCAGCGCAATGCCCTGGAAAGCAGTATAGCTCTCCTGCTCACGGGCACGGGTGCCAGCCAGATAGTTAGCCGAGTAAAACTGCAGCGCCGGCGCAGAGGTGGTGACGCTAAGCTGCAGTTTGCCATCTTCCGACCAGAGTTCAGCCGCGGGCTGAGTGGCGTCGCCGGCGCTGTTAAGCAGGAAGGCGTGATCATAGCCCTTCACCGCACGCTGATCGTCGTCGGCGAGGAAATCCTGCGCCACCGGTTTGGCCTGACGGAAATCGAAACTGGTGCCCGCCACCGCTTTCAGTGGCGCATTCGGAATCCCGTCGCTGTCGACAGGCAGGTAACTGTCGGCGTGCAGTTGTAAGCGATGCTGACGCGCGTCGCCATGATGCGCATCAAGGTTAAAGTAAGCGTGGTTGGTGAGGTTGACCGGACAGGCCTGATCGCAGCGCGCTTCATACTGAATGCTCAGGCAGTTATCGTCATCCAGCTGATAGCGCAGATCGGCAATCAGATTGCCCGGATAACCCTGATCGCCATCCGGCGAATCCAGCCGATAGTGCACTTCAGTTTCCGACTGGCTGACGATTTGCCAGCGACGTTTATCAAACCCTTCCGGGCCGCCGTGCAGCTGATGCGGGCCCTGATTGGCCACCAGCTGACGGTTCAGTTTATTCAGCGTCGCTCCGGCGATGCGGTTGGCATAACGGCCCACCGTGGCGCCCAGATAGGCATCCTGGTGCAGATAGTCAGAGGGCGTGGCACAGCCGAGCAGTGCCTCACGGACCGTGCCATCCTGCATCGGCACCCGGGCCGACAGCCAGGTTGCGCCCCAGTCCATAAAGGTCACCAGCATGCCGTTCGCATTGCGCAGCACGGTGATGCGCCACGGTTGCCCGTCCGGCGCATGAGAATTAACGTCGTTTAGCATGGGCCAGCTCCCGCTGAGGCTTTACAAACGTAGAAGGTCTCTTTGATGCCGGTCGCTGCTTCATACTGCTCCGCTACGGCGGCTTTCACCTGATCAACCAGATCGAGCGGCATCAGCGCCACGATACAGCCGCCAAAGCCACCGCCGGTCATGCGCACACCGCCGCGCTCGCCAATCTGCGCTTTCACGATCTCAACCAGGGTGTCGATCGGTGGCACGGTGATCTCGAAATCATCGCGCATCGATGCGTGAGACTCGGCCATCAGCTGGCCCATGCGCGTCAGGTCGCCACGGGTCAGCGCATCGGCGGCTTCCAGGGTACGGGCATTTTCCGTCAGTACGTGGCGCACACGCTTCGCCACCTGCGGATCAAGCTGCGACTGCGCAGCTTCAAATTCAGCCAGTTCGACATCACGCAGCGCTGGTTTATTGAAGAAGCGCGCACCGGTTTCACACTGCTGACGACGGGTGTTGTACTCGCTACCTACCAGCGTACGGCGGAAGTTAGAGTTGATGATCACCACCGCGATATCTTCCGGCATTGAGACCGGGCGGGTCCCCAGCGTGCGGCAATCGAGCAGCATGGCGTGATCTTTCTGGCCCAGCGCCGAGATCAGCTGATCCATGATGCCGCAGTTACAGCCGACGAACTGGTTCTCAGCTTCCTGACCGTTGACCGCAATCGCCGCGCCGTCCAGCGGCAGATTGTAGAGCTGCTGCACCACGGTGCCGACCGCCACTTCCAGCGAGGCTGATGAACTCAGGCCCGCGCCCTGCGGCACGTTGCCGCTGATCACCATATCGATGCCGCCGAAATCGGCGTGGCGCTGTTGCAGGTGTTTCACCACGCCGCGCACATAGTTGGCCCACATCGGCTGCTCCAGGCTGCGGATCTCTTCATCCAGCGAGAAGCTGTCTTCAGCGTTGTCGTAATCGACCGCCACCACCCGGATCTGACGATCGTCACGGCGCGCGCAGGCGATCACCGTCTGATAATCGATGGCGCACGGCAGCACAAAGCCATCGTTATAATCGGTATGTTCACCGATCAGGTTAACGCGGCCCGGTGCCTGAATGGTGTGGGTCGGCGCGTAGCCAAAAGTGTCGGAGAAGACCTGCTGCGTGATGGTTTTTAAGCTCATTATTGTGCCTCACGGAAGTGAACGTCGCTGACAGAACGCAGACGTTCCGCCGCCTGTTCCGCCGTTAAATCGCGTTGGGTTTCGGCCAGCATTTCATAGCCAACCATAAATTTACGTACCGTTGCTGAACGCAGCAGCGGCGGATAGAAGTGAGCATGCAACTGCCAGTGATCGTTGGCTTCACCGTTGAACGGTGCGCCGTGCCAGCCCATCGAGTAGGGGAAGGAGCACTGAAACAGGTTGTCGTAGCGGCTGGTCAACAGCTTGATCGCTTTAGCCAGATCGCTGCGTTGCGCCTCGTTCAGATCGGTCAGACGTTGAACGTGTGCTTTCGGCAACAGCAGGGTTTCGAACGGCCACGCCGCCCACCACGGCACCACGGCCAGCCAGTGATCGGTCTCGACCACGGTGCGGCTGCCATCCTGCTGTTCACGGGCGAGATAATCGACCAGCATCGGTGAGCCATGCTTCGCAAAATAGGCGCGCTGATGATCGTCTTCGCGCTGCGCTTCATTCGGCAGGAAGCTGTTAGCCCAAATCTGGCCGTGCGGATGAGGATTAGAGCAGCCCATCGCTGCGCCTTTGTTTTCGAAAACCTGCACCCACGGATAGTGCTGACCGAGATCGGCGGTCTGTTCCTGCCAGGTGCGTACGACTTCCTCCAGCGCGCTTAACGACATCTCCGGCAGCGTTTTGCTGTGATCCGGCGAAAAGCAGATCACCCGACTGGTGCCGCGCGCGCTTTCACAGCGCATCAGCAGATCGTCGCTCTCTGGCGCGTCTGGCGTGTCGGTCATCAGAGCGGCAAAGTCATTGGTAAAGACATAAGTGCCGGTATAGTCAGGATTTTTGTCACCGGTGATGCGGGTATTGCCCGCACACAGGAAGCAATCGGGATCGTGCGCCGGTAAGGTATTGACCGCCGGGGTCTCCTGCGCGCCTTGCCACGGACGTTTTGCCCGATGGGGTGAAACGAGAATCCATTGATCAATCAGTGGATTGTAACGGCGATGCGGGTGATCGACCGGGTTAAATTTTTCCATGTTGAATCCTGGTAAGCGTCAAAAGCCAAAGAGGCATCGGTAAAAAGTAGCACATCAGCGCGCCCGAAAGCGTGATCAAGTCTGGATAAATGGTATCGTTTACACAAGCTGAATATTCTCATTTCGTGGCATTGTGACGGAATTGCAGGCGGGAAAGCGCAGGGTAAGTGGTAGCGGTTACATCTGAGGGTGAAGCAGACGCCGTCTGACCGGCGTCTGGCCGATTTAATTCAGCTGCTGCTGCGGGTAGTGATAGCCGCCGTCACCGGCAACAAAACTCAGACGGTGCGTGATGCACTGCGGCGCATCTTCGGCATGATGTGAGACAAACAGTAGCTGAGTGCGACCTTCGCCAATCAGCACATCGATAAAACGCCGTACCAGCTGACGGTTGATCGGATCGAGTCCCTGCAGCGGCTCATCCAGAATGAGCAGCGTCGGATGCTTCACCAGCGCGCGGGCAATCAATACCAGCCGCTGTTGTCCCCACGACAGGCTGTGAAAGGGCGCATCCGCCAGCGCATTGTTCATCCCGAGCAGCGCCAGCCATTGCCGGGCCAGCGCCTTCTGACGGTCTGACGCGGCCTGATAAAGACCAATCGAATCGAAAAAGCCTGACAGGATCACCGTCAGCACGTTGACGCTGACGCGATAATCGAGATGCAGGCTGCTGCTGACATAGCCAATATGCTGCTTGATCTCCCAGATGGTTTCACCACTGCCGCGCCGGCGACCAAACAAGGTCAGGTCGTTGCTGTAGCCTTGGGGATGATCGCCGGTCACCAGGCTGAGCAGGGTTGATTTACCGGCGCCGTTGGGGCCGATAATCTGCCAGTGCTCACCGGCATTGACCTGCCAGTTCAGCCCGTCGATCACCGGCCGATCGTGATAAGAGACCACGCCGTTGCGCAGAATCACGCGCGGCGCATCATCCGCCAGCGACGGCAGCTGATCCGGCGCATCTGCTTCCGGCAGCGCCATCCCCAGCAGTTGTTCACTGTGCGCCAGCTGCGCCACCAGCGCTTCGGCTAAAATGGTCTGGCGCGGGCCGATATGGGTGAGGGTACACTCCGCCAGTACTCCAATCTGCTGTATGTACTCGGGAATATCATCAAAGCGGTTGAGCACCAGCACCAGAGTAAAGTCGGGATGCTGCAGGCTGCGTAAGGTCCCGGTCAGGCTGGCGCGTGACGCCACATCCAGCCCGTCAAACGGCTCATCCAGAATTAACAGATCCGGCTGCTGCATCAGCGCCTGGCAGAGCAGCGTCTTGCGGGTTTCGCCGGTGGAGAGATATTTGAAGCGGCGCGTCAGTAACTGCTCGATGCCAAACTGGCGGGCCAGCTGTGTACAGCGTTCCGGCTGCTGCATTTCCGCCTGGATCACCTCAGCCACGGTCAGGCCGGTATCCTCCTCACCTTCACTGAGCAGGTCGGTGTTGTTGCGCTGCCACTCATCGGCGACCAGCTTTTGCAACTGCTCCAGCGACAGTCGCGTCGGACGCTGGAAATCACTGCTGACCGAGCCCGCCAGCGGCGACAACTCGCCAGAGAGGACGCGCGCCAGTGATGACTTGCCGCTGCCGTTGGCACCGACAAAGGCCCAGCTCTCGCCACGCTGAAGCTGAACCTCATTCAGGGTCAAAACCCGGGTATCGCTAAGACGAAACGTGCCTTGCGAAATCTGCAATGAAGCCATGATCTGTTCCATTTTTTGCATCGTGTTACTGTGTTGTAACCACTGGATGCGATGAAGTCAAATCAGCCGGGGAAAATCATACCAGGGTGGCGACGATAGCGTGTTCCGCGTCAAAATGGGCGATGACCGGGTCGCCAGGCTGCAGGTTCTGCTGCTGCAACGCCACATTGCTCAGCGTCGCGCACAGGGTTTCTCCGCTGGCAAGCTGCATCAGCAGCTCACTGAACTGTTCGCCAGGCTCTATGGCGCTGACGGTCGCCGCCAGCTGATTGTCGCCGTCGCCGGCCTGGCGGCTGACCCGAATCCAGGGCGCCTTGATCAACAGCAGCACCTCTTTGCCGGCAGCCAGCTGCAGGCGATCGGCACTGCGCTGGGTCAGCGCCACCCGGAGTTCGGTGACGCCGTCAGCCAGTAAAATCCTGAGATGCTGCACCACCGACTGCGCATCGTTGCTGATCACGGTGCCAAACAGCTGATTCCGGGCGCTGGTTTGCAGTGAGAAGCGCGCAATGGCGGCCAGCAGACTGTCGAGCGGCAGCGCATCCTGTTGCAGGGCGTCAAACGCTTTTTGCTGGATCTGCTCCATCAGCTGAAACAGCTGAATCAGCCGTTCACCGTAGCGCGTCAGGGTAGCGCCGCCACCGCCTTTGCCGCCGGTGGCGCGTGCCACCAGCGTCTCATCCGCCAGCTGGTTCATCTCATTGATCGCATCCCAGGCACTTTTGTAACTGATGCCCGCCAGCTTTGCGCCCTGACTGATTGAACCGGTTTGCTGCACGCGTTTCAGCAGTTCGATGCGGCGCGGATCGGCAAACAGTTTTTGCTGTAAACGAATATGGAGGGAAAGTTCGGCTTGCATGGCGACTCCGGCAAAGGGTTAAGGCGTATCTGCGCGATGATAGCGGCGTTTCGTGACCAAAGTAAAAGCACGAAAAGGGCTGCGCAAAATTTTGCTGACCCGTTACAATCACTTTTTTGTTCGCAGAGTGAGACGCTCCATGCTGGAATTACTTAAAAGCCTCGCCATAGCTGTGCTTATGGTCCCTGTCGTCATGGCGCTGATGTTAGGTATGATCTATGGCTTGGGTGAAGTGTTTAACGTCATCTCAAAATTTGGTCATCGCGAAAAATCTTCAGCCCGTTCGCACAATTAATTGCCTGTCACGCCCGCCTTTGTGCGGGCGTGCTGCTTTCTGCTACCGCTACCTCCACTTCCACTCATCCTTCTGCTAAAACTGCCGATAAATTAATAACACTGCCGGAACGGGCGTTGTATTATCCGTTACACAACGAATAACCGGAGAAGATCATGTCTTTACTACAGTACCGCTGGGGAATCGCCGCACTGGTGACCGTTTCACTGACGGGCCAGGCGCTGGCGGCGGAAAAAGTGACCGTCTTTGCTGCCGCCTCGCTGACCAACGCCCTGCAGGATATCGCCCGTGACTATCAGCAGCAGACCGGCGTCACGGTGGTCTCATCGTTCGCCTCCTCCTCGACGCTGGCGCGCCAGATAGAGCAGGGCGCGCCGGCTGACCTGTTTATCTCCGCCGATCAGCAGTGGATGGATGATGCGGTGGCGAAAAAGAGCGTTGATACCGGCAGCCGTTACACGCTGCTGGGCAACGATCTGGTGCTGGTGGCACCGCGCGGCGCGGCGGCGAAGAAGGTTGAGCTGAATCAGCAGACCGACTGGAAAACGCTGCTGCACGGAGAACGTCTGGCGGTAGGCGATCCCGACCATGTTCCGGCCGGTATTTACGCCAAAGAGGCGCTACAGAAGCTCGGTGCCTGGCAAACGGTTGAACCGGTGCTGGCACCGGCAAATAATGTGCGGGCCGCACTGGCGCTGGTTGAGCGTAATGAGACACCCTATGGCATTGTGTACGGTTCCGATGCAGTCGCCAGTGCGAAAGTGCAGGTAGTGGGACGATTCCCGGCCTCCAGTCACAAACCGGTAGAATATCCGATGGCGATCGTTAAAGATCGCGACAACGCCGCCGTTAACGCTTTTTATCACTACCTGAAAGGACCGCAAGCAGCGGTCGTGTTTAAACATTACGGATTCACACCAACGAAATGATACTCAGCGATCCCGAATGGCAGGCGGTAGTGCTCAGCCTGAAAGTCTCTGGCATTGCCGTGCTGGGCAGCCTGCCGTTCGGCATCCTGATGGCGTGGATTCTGGTGCGCTGCCGTTTTCCCGGTAAAGCGCTGCTCGACAGCCTGATTCATCTGCCGCTGGTGCTGCCGCCGGTGGTGGTCGGCTATCTGCTGCTGATCGGCCTGGGACGACGCGGCATCATCGGTGAAAAACTCTATGACTGGTTCGGCTTCAGTTTTGCCTTTAGCTGGCGCGGGGCAGCGCTGGCGTCGGCGGTGATTGCGTTTCCGCTGATGGTACGCGCCATTCGCCTGGCGCTGGAAGCGGTTGATATCCGGCTGGAGCAAGCCGCCCGCACCCTGGGTGCCGGACGCTGGCGGGTATTCTTTACTATCACGCTGCCGCTGACTCTGCCAGGCGTTATCGTCGGCACGGTGCTGGCCTTTGCGCGATCGCTGGGGGAGTTCGGTGCCACCATTACTTTTGTCTCTAATATTCCCGGCGAGACGCGCACCATACCGCTGGCGATGTACAGCCTGATTGAAACGCCAGGCGCAGAAGGCGCCGCCGCGCGGCTGTGTGTGATTGCCATCGTGCTGGCACTGGCGTCGTTACTGGCGTCAGAATGGCTGGCGCGACTGGGCCGTAAGCGGATGGGGAACTGATGCTGTCACTGAATTTTATCCAGCAGCAGGGCGATCATCGGCTGACGATTGACCTGCAAATCCCTGCTAAGGGCATCACCGCCATTTTCGGCGTGTCGGGTGCCGGTAAAACCTCGTTAATCAACGCCATCAGCGGGCTGACGCAGCCACAGCATGGCCGGATAGAGTTGCGCGATCGGGTGCTGTTTGATGCAGAACAGCAGATTTCGCTGCCGCCGGAAAAGCGCCGGATTGGCTATGTGTTTCAGGATGCGCGGCTGTTTCCACACTATCGGGTGCGCGGCAATCTGCAATATGGCATGGCCCCGGCGATGAAAGCGCAGTTCGACTCGCTGGTCTCCCTGCTGGGTCTGGAGCCATTGCTGTCGCGCTTTCCGCTGTCGCTGTCGGGCGGTGAAAAGCAGCGGGTGGCGATTGGCCGGGCGTTACTGACCGCGCCGGATATGTTGCTGCTGGATGAGCCGCTGGCGTCGCTGGATGTGCCGCGTAAACGCGAGCTGATGCCTTATCTGCAAAAACTGGCGAAGCAGGTGGAGATCCCGATGCTCTACGTGTCGCACAGCCTGGAAGAGATCCTGCATCTGGCGGATAACGTGCTGGTGCTGGATAACGGTAGCGTGAAAGCGTTTGGCCCGCTGGAGCGGGTCTGGAGCAGCAGCGCGATGCGACCGTGGCTGCCGGTCAGCGAGCTGAGCAGCGTGTTGCGGGTACAGGTACTGGAGCAGCATCCTGACTATCCGATGACCGCCCTGTCGCTGGGTGATCAGCATATCTGGGTCAGCCGCATCCATCAGCCGCTGAAAACGCCTCTGCGGATTCGTATCGCCTCGGCCGATGTCTCGCTGGCGCTGCAGCCGCCGCACAATACTTCCATCCGCAATATCCTGCCGGCACAGGTGGTGGAGCTGGTAGAGGTCGGCGATCAGGTGGAGGTGAAGCTGCGCATCGGCATCAGTGAACTCTGGGCGCGCATTACGCCGTGGGCGCGGGATGAGCTGGGCATTCGGCCAGATCAGTGGCTCTATGCCCAGATAAAAAGCGTTTCGGTGACGCCCTGATGACTAAAGGTACTGATAAATCATTGTTTTTAATGAAATTATTTAATGGGTCTCTGTTTTTCTGACTTGTTTCGGATGTTTTATTGAGTAGGGTTCTGACACCTCTGAACAGAGAGCGCGGGTTCTTGCTTTCGTCTCTGGTCGTCGTGAAGATAAGAGGTGGAAAGCCGACATTAATAATCTGATGAGTATTGATATTCAATTCCCTGTCAGGAAGGGTGATACCGACCAGACGTTTAAACCAAATTAAAATGTGAAACCTTTTGGTGGCCCCGAACCGTTACCAGAGGGATTCTGCAAAACTTTCTGTGGTTCAGGGCAACGCCCTATAAAATGGCTTTCACCGTGCTTCTGTTTGGTGGCCTGGATGACATCACTATGCATCAATCAAAGAAGCGTTTGATTCGGGTGGCAGAGCAGCGTGGTCAATAGCGCTATATGTCCCGGAATCGTCTATAACTTCAATCCATGTTCTTTGCAGTATTTAACACTGTATACTTCTGATAAAAGATTTTCGACTTCAGGTACGGTCAGTGCAAATACGGCATCACGGGCGAAATATCCAAAATGACGCACGACTAAAAATACTGGCTCTTGTGTTTTCAGATCATTCTCTTCACCGTATTCCAGAATATCATTGTATCGTCCACCAATGACCTTTTGCTTTGTTTCCTGACGCTGAATAAAGGGTTGTTTAGACCAGGCCAGAAATTCAAAAAAGGGTGCGGTGTTTTCCGTGATTCGACTATCTGTATAGATAAAGGGAAGCGCAACATAGTCGTAGCCCAGGTCAACGACAAATTGCACAAAGGAGAGGTCGTCCGGTACTTTCATGGGATAAACTTTAGGCGCGTAGGGAGCAACGATTGAGCCATCAATGAAAGAATAATAATGCACATCACTGGCGTAGCGGGTTAAATGACCAACCTGTAACGATGTACAACCCGTGAGCATCAATGATAATAAAAGCAGAGCCTTGTTGAATCTATTTGTAAACATATCCCATACCTACAGATAAATAAGGGTTATCGGCAGGTGAAAAATAATCTTTAGCATTTTTTAATTGAAAGTGGTGGGCGGCCTGATATCAAATAGCTTTATATCCCTCTTATGGCAGCACTGTTTTTTTATATTTTTCCGTCATCAACGCTGGAGTCAGCTTTAATGACTATTTATGTCACGTTGCTTTATATCAATGTCAGGTGTTTAAAGGTTAAGAGTGAATAATAAAATGCAGGGCTTATTTTAATAAAAGATTAAAAAGGGCTTGAATGTATACAGACCCTCCTCAGAGTCATGTTGCGTTATCTATTGTTTTATCCCTGCGTTAAAATTTGCTTTTTGCTTCTCAACGCATTAAATGAAACAGACCGTTTTTTATCGGGTCAATGCCGGGCGCGCATTACGCCGTGGGCGCGGGATAAGCTGGGCATTCGGCCCGATCAATCGCTCTATGCCCGGCTAAAAAGCGTCCCGGTGACGCCCTGATTACAACACGTACTGATAGAGGGTTTCGGCGATACCGGGTTCGAGGTTAGTGCCGATCACTTTTTTCGCCCGCGCTTTGATCGCTTCATCAGCATTGCCCATCACCACGCCCAGACCGGCGGTTTCCAGCATACTGAGATCGTTATAGTTATCACCGAAGGCGATCACATCGGACATGCTCAGCCCCAGCGATTCCACCCACTGCGCCAGTCGCTTGCCTTTGCTGTTGCCGCCTTTGGCGATATCGACCTGATCGTGCCACGACCATTCGCAGGCCAGACCCAGTTCCGCCTCGACTTTGCTGGCAAACTGCTGCAGTTCGGGAATGTTGGGATGTGACAGCGCAAATTTCCAAATGGAATCCGCTTCACGCGCGGCCTGCGCCAGATCGGGTACCTGCCGGAACACCGGGCGCTGGTGCGGCGGCAGCGATTCAGCCCAGTTGAGTGTGCGGGTAACGTGACCGGTCGGCGTCTGATAGAGCATCGCATCATCGACATACAGCAGGCCGTGAATCCGCTGCTGATCCAGCATCTCAATCACCTGCAGCGCCAGCTGGGTGTCGAGCGGATCGGCGGCCAGCACCTTTTTCGCCTGATAGTCATACAGATAGGTACCGTTACAGCAGATGGCTGGCGTATCGAGCTCCAGCGCCTGATAAAAAGGGTGAATGGCGCAGTGGTGGCGTCCGGTCACGATAGCGACGTGAATGCCCGCCTCGCGCGCTTTTTTCAGCGCCTCGACAGACTGCGGCAGAATGGTTTTGGCGGGTGTTAACAGCGTGCCATCGAGGTCGAGGGCAATTACACGGTAGCTCATTAATCCTTCCGTTCGGGTAGCGTAGCGAAGCCTCAAGTCTACACCTGACCGCGGTCGCGAGACAAAAAACCGGGCACAAATGATTCCAGCATGGCTAAAACGCGCTACAGTGACTCACAGATCATCATCAGGCAGCCAAAAAGGAGAATGCATGAAACAAGTTGTCTACACCGCCAGTCCCGAGAGCCAGCAGATCCACGTCTGGCAGATGAATGAAGAGGGTGCGCTGACGCTGCTTCAGGTGACCGATGTCGCTGGCCAGGTTCAGCCCATGGTGGTGAGTCCGAACCGCGAATTTCTCTATGTCGGCGTGCGCCCCAATTTTCGCGTGCTGGCGTTCCGCATCGCCGCTGACGGCACCCTGACGGAAGCCGGACAGGCACCGCTGCTAGGCAGCCCGACCCATATCTCTACCGATCGCAACGGTAAGTTCCTGTTCTGCGGCTCCTATAATGACGCCTGCGTCAGCGTCAGCCCGATTGGCGAAGATGGCGTGCCACAGGCACCGCTGCAGGTGATTCACGGACTGGAAGGGTGCCACTCGGCCAATATCGACCTGGCTAACCAGACACTCTACGTACCGGCGCTGAAACAGGATCGCATCTGCCTGTTTGCGCTGGGTGACGACGGCCAGCTGACGCCACGCCCGCAGGCGCAGGTCACCACCGTCGACGGTGCCGGTCCGCGCCACATGCAGTTCCATCCGAACGGTCACTATGCCTATTGCGTCAATGAACTCGACAGCACGGTCGACGTCTGGGCGTTAGATAATGAAGATGGCGAAGTTGAGAGCGTACAGACGCTGGACATGATGCCGGCTGATTTCAGCGGAACCCGCTGGGCCGCAGATATTCATCTGACGCCGGATGGCCGTTTCCTCTACGCCTGTGACCGCACCAGCAGCACGCTGGCGGTGTTCAGCGTCAGTGAAGATGGCGGACAGCTGACGCTGCAAGGTTTCCAGCCAACTGAAACCCAGCCGCGCGGCTTTAATATCGATCACAGCGGACAGTATCTGGTGGCGGCGGGGCAGAAATCCCATCACATTGAGGTCTATCGCATCACTGAACCACAGGGACTGTTACAGCCGCTGGGACGCTATGCGGTCGGACAGGGTCCGATGTGGGTCGTGGTACATCAGTTGCAGGCGTAACGCTGCAATTTAACGCCTCTCCCGGCTGGGAGAGGCGTAGCGGAATTACTGGTAGTTCACGGTCAGTGACGCGCTTGCCAGCGCGTGAAAATGGACATTAAAGCCGACCATGGCACCACTGGCACCCTCATCCACCTCAATCTTTTCCACATCCAGCGCATGTACCGTGAAAATGTAGCGATGGGTTTCGCCCTGCGGCGGCGCCGCACCGCCATAACCGGCCTGACCAAAATCTGTCCGGGTCTGGATCGCCCCTGACGGCAGTCCGGCCTGACCGGAGCCCGCGCCCTGCGGCAGAGAAGTGGTGGTAGCCGGAATGTTTGCCACCAGCCAGTGCCACCAGCCGGAGCCGGTTGGCGCGTCGGGATCGTAGCAGGTCACCACAAAACTTTTGGTACCTTCCGGGGCTGCTTCCCAGGCCAGATGGGGAGAGATGTTCTCGCCCTGATAGCCCATACCGTTGAAAACGTGCTTCTCAGGCATTTTATCGCCGTCGTTAAAGTCCTGACTATAAACGCGCATTACCTCTCCTCACGTGTCGATCATTAGCCTGACATCATAACCAAACGCGCAGTCAGTTCCAGCGCTTCGCCCGCTTCAGTCGGCAAAATGTGAAGAATGCTCAAGCGCTGCCCCAATCGCCTGCACCAGTTTGCTCAGCGCCTGCGGCGTGATGATATAGGGCGGCATCAGGTAGATCAGCCGGCCAAACGGCCGGATCCAGACCCCTTGCTCAACAAAGAACTGCTGCAGCGCCGCCATATTCACGGCACGGTGAGTCTCGACCACGCCAATTGCGCCCAGCACCCGCACATCCGCCACCTGCGGCGCACTGCGCAACGGCAGCAGCTCTGCCCGAAGCTGACGTTCGATAGCGGCAACCTGAGGCTGCCATTCGCCTTCGGCCAGCAGGGTCAGGCTTTCAACCGCCACCGCGCAGGCCAGCGGATTGCCCATAAAGGTCGGGCCGTGCATAAAACAGCCGGCCGCGCTGCGGCTGATGGTATCGGCAACTTCGCGAGTGGTCAGGGTCGCCGCCAGGGTCATCATGCCGCCGGTCAGCGCTTTGCCGACGCACAGAATATCGGGCGTGATGCCAGCATGTTCACAGGCAAACAGTTTGCCGGTGCGACCAAATCCGGTAGCAATCTCATCGGCAATCAGGAGCAGGCCGTAACGATCGCACGCTTCACGTACCTGCTGTAAATAGCGCGGATGGTAGAAGCGCATCCCGCCAGCGCCCTGCACGATCGGCTCCAGAATCACCGCCGCCAGCTGCTGATGATGCTGTTCTATCAGCCGGGCGAAATCATCAAAATCCTGGCGCTCCCATTCATCATCAAAGCCGCAGGCCGGAGCCGCTGCAAAGTGATGTTCGGGCAGATAGCCGCGCCACAGGCTGTGCATCGAATTTTCCGGATCGCACACCGACATCGCCGCAAAGGTATCGCCGTGATAGCCGCGCTTCAGCGTCAGGAACTGCTGCCGGGTTTCACCGCGTCCCAGCCAGTACTGCAACGCCATCTTCATCGATACTTCCACCGCCACCGAGCCGGAATCGGCGAGAAAAACGCACTCCAGCGCCGCGGGCGTCATCGCAACCAGCTGGCGGCAGAGCGCCACCGCGGCGGGATGGGTAATGCCGCCAAACATTACGTGTGACATCTGCGTCATCTGCTGCGTCAGCGCCCGATTGAGCCGTGGATGGTTGTAACCGTGAATCGCCGCCCACCACGAGGACATGCCATCGACCAGTTCGCGGCCATCGGCCAGTTGCAGTTGAAAACCCTGGGCGGCAACCACCGGATAACAGGGCAGCGGGTCGAGCATTGAGGTGTAGGGGTGCCAGATGTGCTGGCGATCAAAGCGGGCGTCTTCAGGCGTGAACATAGGCGTCGTAAACCGGAGTTGTAAACCAAAATAAAAAAATATAGTTTACAAGTATAACCACGTTAATCGTCGGGATGACACCCTTTTTTTGGAGCACGTAATGGCACAACGCTGGACAGTTGCACAGGCCCAGGCCCTGTTTGATCAACCTTTTCTTGAACTGATGTTTGAAGCGCAGCGGGTGCATCGTCAGCACTTCGATCCGCGTCAGGTACAGGTCAGCACCCTGTTGTCGATCAAAACCGGTGCCTGCCCGGAAGACTGTAAATACTGCCCGCAGAGCGCGCGCTACAAGACCGGCCTGGAGTCGGAACGCCTGATGGAAGTGGAGGAAGTATTGACCTCTGCGCGTCAGGCCAAAGCCGCCGGTTCAACCCGTTTCTGCATGGGCGCGGCATGGAAAAATCCGCACGAGCGCGATATGCCCTATCTGGAAAAAATGGTTGAAGGCGTAAAGGCGATGGGCATGGAAACCTGTATGACGCTGGGTACGCTCAGCGATCAGCAGGCGCAGCGGCTGGCGGGCGCCGGCCTGGATTTTTATAACCACAACCTCGACACCTCGCCAGAATTTTACGGCAGCATCATCACCACCCGCAGCTATCAGGAACGGCTGGATACGCTGGGCAAAGTGCGTGACGCCGGGATCAAAGTCTGCTCAGGCGGCATCGTCGGTCTGGGAGAGACGGTCAGCGATCGCGCCGGTCTGCTGGTGCAGTTAGCCAACCTGCCGACCCCGCCGGAAAGCGTGCCGATCAACATGCTGGTGAAGGTCAAAGGTACGCCGCTGGCGGACAACGATGACGTTGAGCCGTTCGATTTTATCCGCACAATCGCGGTGGCGCGCATCATGATGCCAACCTCGCACGTCCGGCTGTCGGCGGGCCGTGAGCAGATGAGTGAGCAGACCCAGGCGATGTGCTTTATGGCCGGGGCGAACTCGATTTTCTACGGCTGCAAACTGCTGACCACGCCGAACCCGGAAGAGGATAAAGATCGCGTGCTGTTCCGCAAGCTGGGGCTGAACCCGGAGCATACCCACACCCAGCACGGCGATCAGCAGCAACAGCAGCAGCTCAGCGACCAGCTGATGCACGCCGACACTGAACAGTTCTATAACGCGGCGCTGTAATGAGCTGGCAGCAACGACTGGCACAGGCGCTGGATCGGCGGCGCGCCGCCGATGGCTGGCGGCAACGCCCGGTAATCGATCATCAGACCACCCGCACGCTGCACAGCGGAGGACGCGTTTATCGTCATTTTTCCAGCAACGATTATCTCGGCTTAACCCAGCATCCGGCGGTGATTGCCGGCTGGCAGCGCGGCGCAGAACAGGCGGGAGCCGGTGCCGGTGCGTCAGGCCACGTCACCGGCTATCACCGGCAGCATGCGGCGCTGGAAGCGCAGCTGGCTGACTGGCTCGGCTATGACCGCGCGCTGCTGTTTATCTCCGGCTTCGCGGCGAATCAGGCGGTGATCCATCTGCTGGGGGAGGAAAACGATCGTATCCTGGCCGATAAGCTCAGCCATGCTTCGCTACTGGATGCCGCCAGCCACAGTCCGGCGCAGCTGCGCCGTTTTACGCACAATAGCCCGGCGAGTCTGGCGGCGCGGCTGGCCGCACCCTGCAGCGGCGAAACGCTGGTGGTGACCGAAGGGATTTTCAGCATGGATGGTGACAGTGCGCCGCTGGCGGCGATAGCGGCACAGACGCGCGACGCGCAGGGCTGGCTGCTGGTGGACGATGCGCACGGGATCGGCGTGACAGGCGAGCAGGGGCGCGGCAGCTGCTGGCAGCAGGGTATAAAACCGGAGCTGCTGGTGGTCACCTTCGGTAAAGCCTTTGGCGTCAGCGGGGCGGCACTGTTGTGCGACGCACAAACCGCCGATTATTTTGTGCAGTTCAGCCGCCATCTGATCTATTCGACCGCGATGCCCGCCGCCCAGGCGGCGGCGCTGCAGGCGTCGCTCAGTCAGGTGCAGCAGGGCGATGCGCTGCGTCAGCGGTTGCAGGCGAATATCCAGCGCTTCCGGCGTGGTGCCGCCTCGCTGCCGTGGCAACTGATGGATTCCGCCAGTGCGATTCAGCCGTTAATCGTCGGCGACAATGCGGAAGCGATGGCGCTCTCCGCCCGGCTGGCAGAAGCGGGCTGCTGGGTCAGCGCCATCCGGCCACCAACCGTACCGCCGGGCACTGCCCGGCTGCGTATTACCCTGACGGCGGCGCATCAGCCGGACGACATCGATATTCTGCTGGAGGCGCTGCATGACGCTGCAGGTTGATAAACGCGCGGTGGCACGCGCCTTTGGCCGGGCGGCCGAACACTACGATGCTCATGCCGCGCTGCAACGGCTGAGCGGCGATGCGCTGCTGGCACGGGCACCGGCGCACAGTGGACCGCAGCTACTGGATGCCGGCTGCGGTACCGGCTGGTACAGCAGGCAATGGCGTGAACGTGGTAAGCAGGTCACCGCGCTCGATCTCTCGCCGCAGATGCTGCAACAGGCGCGCGCCAGTAATGCCGCACAGCACTATCTGGCCGGAGATATCGATGCCTTACCGCTGGCAGCGGGCAGTTTTGATCTGGTGTGGAGTAACCTGGCGGTGCAGTGGAGCAACGATCTGTCGCAGGCGCTGGGCCAGTTCAGGCGGGTGCTGCGTCCCGATGGTACGCTGCTGTTTTCAACCCTGAGCGCCGGTTCATTGCAGGAAGTCCATCAGGCCTGGTCGCATCTGGATCACCATCCGCACGCTAACCGCTTTCTCACCGAGCAACAGATTGCGGCAGCCTGCGCTACCCACCAACTGAACTGCGAGTCGGCGCTCATCACCCTGCATTTCCCGGATGCGCTCAGCGCCATGCGTTCGCTGAAAGGGATTGGGGCAACTCATCTGCATCAGGGGCGGGATGGCCCGCTGTTAACCCGACAGCGGCTGGCACAGTTAGAGGCGCACTGGCCGCGCGATCGGCACGGTTTCCGTCTCAGTTATCATCTCATCTATGGAGTAAGTTCATCATGAAGCGCTGGTTTATCACCGGCACCGACACCGAAGTCGGTAAAACGGTTGCCAGCGGCGCCCTGTTACAGGCCGCCCGGGCGGCAGGTTATCGCTGCGCGGGCTATAAGCCGGTCGCCTCGGGCTGCGAAATGACGCCGGAGGGGCTGCGTAACAGTGACGCGCTGGCGCTGCAGCGGTACAGCAGCGTGCCGTTAGACTATCAGCAGGTCAATCCGCTGGCGTTCCTTGAACCGACAGCGCCGCATATCGTCAGTGCCGAAGAGGGCAGGCCGATCACTCATCTGGCGCTGTCGGCGGGCCTGGCGGCGCTGGAACCGCTGGCAGACTGGATTCTGGTTGAAGGCGCAGGCGGCTGGTACACCCCGTTATCCGCAACGCACACCTATGCTGACTGGGTCAGCAGCGAGCAGTTGCCGGTGATATTAGTGGTCGGTGTCAAACTGGGCTGCATCAATCACGCCATGCTGACCGCGGAGGCGGTACGCGCTCGCGGGCTGCGTCTGGCGGGCTGGATCGCCAACACCGTGGTGCCGCCGGGACAGCGTTATCAGGAATATCTCACCAGCCTGACGCAACGCCTGCCTGCACCCTGTCTCGGCACCATTCCCTGGCTGACCGAGTCGCAACAGGACAACTGCGGGCACTATCTGACGCTGCCAGCGTAAATCAGGCCACCGTCAGCCATTTGTTGACGGTGTGGTCATCCAGCTGCGCCATTTTGCCCTGCGCCACGTTACGCCCGCGATGCAACAGCAGAAAATAGTCAGCCACGCGACGGATCAGGGAGAGACGCTGCTCCAGCAGCAGGATCGTCAGGCCATAGTCGAGGTTCAGTCGGCGAATCAGATTCCCCATCTCCTCTTCCAGCCACGGCGACATGCCGTCGGTGGGCTCATCAAGAATCAGCAGTTTTGGCTGCAGCACCAGCGCGCGCGCCAGGGCCAGCTGCTGCTGCTGATCGATCGGCAGATCGCCGCTGCGCTGCTGGCGTAGCGAATAGAGCGCCGGAAACAGGTCAAACACCATTTCGGGAATGGCGCGGTGGCGGTCGGCCTGACTGGCACCGGCCAGCAGGGCGATCAGCAAATTATCTTCCACGCTCATCTGGGTAAAAATATGGCGTCCCTGTGGCACATAGCCAATTCCCATCTGCGCCCGCTGTTCAGCTGGCTGCAGCAGCAGGTCGGCGGGCGGTGAACCATCTTCTTTCCATGAGATCGATCCGCTGTTGATCGGCAGCCGGCCCATAATGCAGTTGACCAGGGTGGTTTTCCCCATGCCTGGCCGGCCAAGAACGCCGGTGCAGGTGCCAGGCGACAGATCGAGATCCACGTCCCACAGGATATGATTTTGACCGTAAAATTGATTTACCGAACGTAAACTCAGCATCTGACACTCTCCTTTCCGATCATTAGCCTGAATGCTTCCGCTCTGTGTCGTCTGGCAAACAAGGTATCAGCAATGGTCATCTCACCACTGCAGCACAGTGCGCGCGATGCGCGTTGACGCCATTCAATCTTGCAATTCCCAGGCCAGATTCAGCGGTGTGCTTTTTTTCAGCGGCCAGCGCGGCTGCGCGCCGGGAAAAGATGAGGAATGCTTATCAATTTCTGCGGGTGATAACCGGGCTGCACTTTCACAGTGCCAGCGGGCGGAGTTTCTGGTGCAGCCGTGCGAAGATGAGGCAACGATTCTGATTAAGAATGGCGGGCTGGCGGGGCAAATCAGCAGCAGAGAGTCCGGGTCAGTTAAAAAAAGCAGAACAATTTGTCAGCGGCGGTGGAGAAATTTAGCGGAAAAAAAATTATTTTCAGCAAACCCAGGCGGCAGGGAAAAATTATACACAGCCGATGGCGGCGGGGCTGCCATCACTTATCCACCATTCCTGTGGATAACCTTGTGCATTAGGTAATGAAAACAGGTTGGAAGCGAGGAAATACGCGGCCTGGTTACATAATGTCGAGAATCTGGGCTTTTCGACATAGTATAATTAAATCAATTACTTATTAAAAAACAAGCCTGCGATTTATCTGTCAGTTCACTGAACTGTAATTTTATGACGCTCTATTGACAAATGTTAAATCCGATCTCCGCCTGGGGATAACCTTGCGCAACAACCGCCGGGCTAAAGCCAGCGGCAACCGGTGACCAAAAAGTACGCCAGCCGGGACCCTTACTCTGCCTCAACACTGTTTTTATATCCAGTATTAATTTCTGGCAAAATCACCATAGCAGAGTAAAATAGGTGCCTGCCCGCCGACTTCTTCAGCAGGAACTGCATTCATGAGTAAAGCCTTTAAATTAAATTCCGCTTTCAAACCTTCCGGCGATCAGCCCGAGGCGATTCGTCGTCTAAAAGAGGGTCTGGAAGATGGACTGGCCCACCAGACGTTATTAGGCGTAACCGGCTCGGGAAAAACCTTCACCGTGGCCAACGTGATTGCCGATCTCAACCGTCCAACCATGGTTCTGGCGCCGAACAAGACGCTGGCGGCTCAGCTGTACGGTGAAATGAAGGAGTTTTTCCCGGACAACGCGGTCGAGTTTTTCGTCTCTTACTACGACTACTATCAGCCGGAAGCCTATGTGCCCAGTTCCGACACCTTTATCGAAAAGGATGCCTCGGTTAACGAACACATTGAACAGATGCGTCTGTCAGCCACCAAAGCATTGCTGGAGCGGCGCGACGTGATTGTGGTCGCCTCGGTGTCGGCGATCTACGGTCTGGGCGATCCCGATCTCTATCTGAAAATGATGCTGCACTTAACCCGCGGCATGATCATCGACCAGCGCAGCATCCTGCGTCGCTTGTCGGAACTGCAATATACCCGTAACGATCAGGCGTTCCAGCGCGGGACTTTCCGGGTGCGTGGTGAGGTGATTGATATCTTCCCGGCGGAATCAGACGATATCGCCCTGCGCGTCGAGCTGTTCGATGAAGAGGTAGAGCGCCTGTCGTTGTTTGACCCGCTGACCGGCCAGATCGATTCGGTGGTGCCGCGCTTTACCATCTACCCGAAAACGCACTACGTGACGCCGCGTGAGCGCATTATTCAGGCGATGGAAGATATTAAAGTGGAGCTGGCGGATCGCCGCAAAGTGCTGCTGGAAAATAATAAGCTGCTGGAAGAGCAGCGTATTACCCAGCGTACCCAGTTCGATCTGGAGATGATGAGTGAGCTGGGCTACTGCTCCGGCATCGAAAACTATTCACGCTATCTCTCAGGACGCGGACCCGGCGAAGCCCCACCGACGCTGTTTGACTACCTGCCGGCCGACGGCCTGCTGGTGGTGGATGAATCGCACGTTACCATTCCGCAAATCGGCGGCATGTATAAAGGCGACCGGGCGCGTAAAGAGACGCTGGTGGAGTACGGTTTCCGCCTGCCGTCGGCGCTGGATAACCGTCCGATGAAGTTTGAAGAGTTTGAGGCGCTGGCCCCGCAGACTATCTATGTGTCGGCTACGCCGGGCAAATATGAGCTGGAAAAATCGGGCGACGAAGTGATCGATCAGGTGGTGCGTCCAACCGGACTGCTCGACCCCATCCTCGAAGTGCGTCCGGTGGCGACCCAGGTCGACGATCTGCTGTCGGAAATCCGTCAGCGGGTGGCGATCAACGAACGCGTGCTGGTGACGGTGCTGACCAAGCGCATGGCGGAAGATCTGACCGAATATCTGGAAGAGCACGGCGAGAAGGTGCGTTATTTGCACTCTGACATCGACACCGTGGAACGGATGGAGATTATCCGCGATTTACGCCTGGGTGAGTTTGATGTGCTGGTGGGCATTAACTTACTGCGTGAGGGGCTGGATATGCCGGAAGTGTCGCTGGTGGCGATTCTGGATGCGGATAAAGAGGGCTTCCTGCGTTCCGAGCGCTCGCTGATTCAGACCATTGGTCGTGCGGCGCGTAACATCAACGGCAAAGCCATTCTGTATGGCGACAAAATTACCCCGTCAATGGCGCGGGCGATTGAAGAGACCGAACGGCGTCGCGAGAAACAGCAGCAGTACAACGAAGAGAACGGCATTGTGCCGCAGGGCCTGAATAAAAAGATCACGGATATTCTGGAACTGGGCAACAACGTGGTGAAAACCCGGGGCAAAGCGAAACCGGCACGACGCGGTGCCGCCGAGGCGGAAGCGGATTATCTGGCGCTGTCGCCGCAGGCCCTGCAGAAAAAGATCCACGAGCTGGAAGGGCAGATGCAGCAACATGCGCAGAACCTGGAGTTCGAACAGGCCGCCAGCGTGCGCGATCAGCTGCATGAACTGCGCACGTTGTTTATCGCCACCTCGTAACTCAGTTAAAGCCCTGAATGGCGTGCTCCAGCGCGACCCGCAGCAGCTGGCGGTCGTGACGATATTTGATATCGGCGGCTTCCAGCGGCTCGCGGACAATCAGCCGGTTATCGACCTGACTGATATCGGCGGAAGGGCTGACCACAATCGCGTCGATCACCCGTTTGCCAATGTAGCGCTCCATCATCGCCAGCTTGTCGGCCACCGTCAGGCTGGCTGCCGCCGGGCTGAGTTCACGACCCAGATTGCCGATAAATACCATGGTGGCGGGCGTGCGACGCAGCGCCTGCGCCATCTCTTCCATCAGCAGAATCGGCATCAGGCTGGTGTAAAAACTGCCTGGTCCGATCAGAATTAAATCCGCTTCGCCAATGGCATCCAGCGCTTCCCGGGTCGGCTGCACGTTGGGATGCAGCATCATCTCCTGCGGCGGCTGCTTCATCTCATCAATCGCCGTTTCGCCGTAAACCATGTTGCCTTCCACGTCGAGCGCCACCAGATCGACCGGTTGCTCCGACATCGGAATCAAAAACGCATCGACCTTGAGCAGATTACGAATGATGTTGATCGCTTCCAGCGGGCGCACGCTCAGGTGATCCAGCGCTTTCAGCATCAGATTACCGAGGTTATGTCCGGCCAGTTCACCGTTACCGGCAAAGCGATATTCAAACATCGCTGAAGCCACGCTCGGTTCGGCGATCAGCTGGTTAAGGCAGTTACGCATATCGCCCCAGGCGATGCCGCCTTCTGAGCGGCGAATACGGCCGGTTGAACCGCCGTTGTCGGTGGTGGTAACGATGCCGGTGAGACGCGAGCCGAGCGGCGACAGCGCAGACATCACGCGGCCTAAACCGTGTCCGCCGCCGAGTGCCACCACGCGATCAAGATCGGCCAGTGTGCGATTCATACTTCTCCTTAATAGCCTGTCGCGTGGCGTCGCTCTAAACGCTAAACCCGCGCGGATGACTTGCGTCAAAATCTGAAGCGCATTTTAACGTATCCTGTCGCGAAAATGCGGTGAAAATTCGATATGTATCAGAATATATAACGAAAACGGCGAATGGAAGAGTAGCGAAATTCACGCTACCATCCTGTTAACCGCGCTGATCAACGGGTCAGCGTACACTCCAGCCTGATTGCCTACGTCTGCGGATAGGGGAGTCAGGCCGTAGCCATTGAGCTACCAGGGTGCAGGAAGAAATGACTGCATCTCCCAATCTGGAAAGGTGTTCTGGTGTCACAATTTACTGATGCATACGCGCGTAAGTTCTATTACCTGCGCCTGTCGGTCACGGATGTGTGTAACTTCCGCTGTACCTACTGTCTGCCTGACGGCTACAAGCCGCACGGCATTCGCAACAAAAGCTTTCTCTCTCTGGATGAAATCCGTCGCGTCACGCGGGCTTTCGCCGCTGCCGGCACGGAAAAAGTGCGGCTCACCGGCGGCGAACCGTCACTGCGTCGCGACTTTACCGACATCATTGCCGCGGTGCGTGAAAACCAGTCGATTCGCCATATCGCCGTCACTACCAACGGTTACCGGCTGGCGCGCGACGTGAAGCAGTGGCGTGAGGCGGGCTTAACCGCGCTCAACGTCAGCGTCGATAGCCTCGATGCCCGTCAGTTTCACGCTATCACCGGCCAGGATAAATTCCATCAGGTGATGGCGGGCATCGACGCCGCCTTTGATGCCGGTTTTCACCAGGTAAAAGTCAACAGCGTGCTGATGCGCGATCTCAATAGCCGCAACCTGGCAACCTTCCTCGACTGGATCCGTACCCGTCCGATTCAGCTGCGCTTCATTGAACTGATGGAAACCGGCGACGGCGGTACGCTGTTCCGCGATCAGCACGTTTCCGGCATGGTGATCCGTGACCAGCTGATTGCGCAGGGCTGGCAGCGGCGTGAAAGCGGCCGCAGCGACGGCCCGGCTCAGGTCTTTTACCATCCCGATTATGTCGGTGAGATTGGCCTGATTATGCCTTACGCCAAAGATTTTTGTGCCAGCTGCAACCGGCTGCGGGTTTCGGCCCAGGGCAACCTGCACCTCTGCCTGTTTGGCGACGGTGGTGTGCCGCTGCGCGATCTGCTGGCCTCTGACGATCAGCAGGCGGAACTGCAGGCACGCATCGCCAGCAGCCTTGGGCAGAAAAAGCAGACCCATTTTCTCCATCAGGGCAACACCGGCATCACGCAGAATCTCTCTTACATTGGCGGTTAATTTCAGGAGGCGTTATGGGCAAAGCAGCCAGCGAATTTCAGGCGGTACAGATTGCGGTGATGACGGTGTCAGATCGCCGCGACGCCAGCGAGGATAGCTCGGGCGACTATCTGCGCAGCGCCGCCCTTGAGGCGGGTCACGAGGTGGTCGATCATGCCATCGTGCCGGATAATCTTTACCGCATTCGCGCCACCGTATCGCGCTGGATCGCCAGTGACGACGTGCAGGTGGTGATCATTAATGGCGGCACCGGCTTCAACCTGAAAAACAGCACGCCGGAAGCGCTACTGCCGCTGTTCGACCGCGAGATTGACGGATTTGGCGAGCTGTTCCGGATGATCTCCTATGAAGAAATCGGCGGCTCGACGCTGCAGTCGCGCGCCATTGCCGGAATGGCAAATCAGACCTTAATTTTTGCGGTGCCAGGCTCGACCAGTGCCTGCCGCAGCGCCTGGGAGCGGATCATCGCTGACCAGCTGGATGCGCGCACCCGTCCCTGCAATTTTGTCTCACATCTGAAAAAACGGTAAGTATGTCGCAACTCACACACATTAATGCCGCGGGCGAAGCGCATATGGTGGATGTCTCCGCCAAAGCGGAAACCGTGCGCGAAGCCCGGGCGGAAGCGCTGGTGCTGATGCACTCTGATACGCTGCAGATGATTATCGATGGCAGCCATCACAAAGGGGATGTGTTCGCCACGGCGCGCATCGCCGGTATTCAGGCGGCTAAACGTACCTGGGAACTGATCCCGCTCTGCCATCCGCTGATGCTGAGCAAAGTGGAAGTCAACCTGGTGGCCGAACCGGAACACAGCCGGGTACGCATCACCTCGCTCTGCCGCCTGACCGGCAAAACCGGCGTTGAGATGGAGGCGCTGACGGCTGCCTCGGTGGCGGCCCTGACCATCTACGACATGTGCAAAGCGGTTCAGAAAGATATGGTTATTGACCAGCTGCGCTTAATCAGCAAAAGCGGCGGCAAAAGCGGTGATTTTCAGGCGGTGTCCAGTGATTAAGGTGCTGTTTTTTGCTCAGGTGCGTGAGCTGATCGGTACCGCATCGCTGGAGATTGCCGACACCTACCCGGATGTGGCTGCACTGCGCGCGGCGCTGGCGCAGCAGGGCGATCGCTGGGCGTTAGCGCTTGAGTCCGGCAAGCTGCTGGCAGCGGTGAACCAGACGCTGGTACCGATGAGTCATGCGCTAAGCGACGGGGATGAAGTGGCCTTTTTCCCGCCTGTAACCGGAGGTTAAGATGGAAACCCGGATTCGCGTCGGCCCGGCACCTTTTGATATGGCAGAAGCGTATCGCTGGCTGGCGGCCTGTGACGAAGATGGCGCAGTGGTGACCTTCACCGGCAAAGTGCGTAACCACAATCTCGGCGACGACGTCGCGGCGTTAACGCTGGAACACTATCCCGGCATGACCGAAAAAGCGCTGCAGGAGATTGTGGATGCGGCCCGCCAGCGCTGGCCACTGCAACGCGTCACGGTGATCCATCGCACCGGGGAACTGTTTCCCGGCGATGAAATTGTGCTGGTGGGCGTCACCAGCGCGCACCGCGGCAGTGCCTTCTCCGCCGCGGAGTTCATTATGGATTACCTGAAAACCCGCGCGCCGTTCTGGAAACGGGAAGCAACCGCCGACGGCGATCGCTGGGTGGATGCCCGCGACAGCGATCGCCAGGCGGCGCAGCGCTGGGATTAAGGCTGTTTTAACTGCTCGGCCGGGCCAAAGTGGGTCTGGCCGTGGCTGTGTTCACCGCCGCCGTGGGTGCGTTGCAGCTGAATTACTTCGCCCTGTTGCCAGGCATTGGCTCCCGGTTCAGCCGGATGCGCCACAATATCCGCCCGCTGGGCGCGAATTTTTTTGCTGTCGACATCGAAACGGCGATCGCGATCCGCCAGCAGGCGCGAGTCCATCTGGCCGTCAGCGGTAAAGCCCATCATCAGCGCCGGAATGCCGATCGGCAGGGTTTTGTCACGATCGGTATGCCAGGTATGCCAGGTTTTGCCATAGGTATTGACGATGCGCTTCATCAGCGCGTGGTCGGCGGCCTCCGGCAAACCGGGCGCAATCAGCGTGCCCGATTTCACTTCATACTGATGGCTGTGCCACAGCTTCTTCTCTTCCGGCGGCAGGGTTTTATATAACCGCTCGCTGATGATGTACTCCACCCCCATCAGCCGCGCATCGCGGGTATTGCCATCGTAGATCACCGCCTGCATCACATCCTCATTCAGCACCGTCACATAATGGTGCGCTTCCATCTGACCGTTCTGATCGCCATTGTAAAAATGGAAGCCGTCGAGATAGGTATTGATGGCGTCGATCGGTGGACGGGACTGCATCACCTCCGCGCCGGTTTCCAGCAGTTTGAGTGACGAGGAGGTGGGTGCGCCAGGCGACTGCACCTGAGCCGGAGAGTTATTGGCACCACATCCCGCTAACAGCAGGCTGAATGCCGCGACAGGCCAGAGTTTTAACATCGTAAATTCCTTTAACGGTAAAAGAGGTAACCTTAGTACAGGTAGAGAGGTTCAGAAAATCAGCCCTGCCGGTAAAACGATGGCAATGGTAGAGTAGGGGTTTGATTGATTCTGAGGACAGGCATGTCATCCACCCCAATACTGCAACGTCTGACGCTGGTCGCCGCACTGGTGCTGGCAGGCTGTAGCAGCAAGAAAACCCCCGAGGTGCCGGTCCGGCAGCCCGCCGATGTCAAAGCACAAATCCAGCGGCTGTTGCCTGCTCACGTCAGCAATAAAGCGGACTGGACCGACGACATCTACACCACTTTTCGCACCCAGCAGCTCGATCCCAGCGTCAGTAATCTGTGTGCGGTGATTGCGGTGGCGGATCAGGAGACCAACTTCAGCGCCGAAGCGACCGTGCCGGGCCTGCCGAAAATTGCCTGGGGCGAGATCAACCGCCGGGCGGCGAAGGTGCATGTGCCGGCGTTTGTGGTCCGCACCGCGCTGCTGATTAAATCGCCCAACGGCGAGAGTTACGCAGCCCGTCTGGATAAGGTGCGCAGTGAGAAAGAGCTGAGCGCCATTTTTGATGACCTGATCGATATGGTGCCGATGGGGCAGACGCTGTTTGGCAATCTCAATCCGATTCATACCGGCGGGCCGATGCAGGTCAGCATCGCCTTTGCGGAAGCACATGCCAAAGGCTATCCGTGGCCGATTGATGGCTCTATCCGCCGCGAAGTCTTTACCCGTCATGGCGGCATCTACTTCGGGACCCTGCATCTGCTGGGTTATCCGGCCGATTACAGCCGGCCGCTTTACCGTTTTGCCGACTTCAACGCTGGCTGGTATGCCAGCCGCAACGCCGCGTTCCAGGCGGCAGTGTCACGGGCGACCGGAATGAAGCTGGCGCTGGATGGCGATCTGATTCTTTACGGCAGCGACAAGGCGGGCACCACCGAGCTGGCAGTGCGTACCCTGGCGAAGCAGATCGATATGAGTGACAGCGAAATCCGCCGCGACCTGGAAAAAGGGGAGAAAGCAGATTTCAGCGACAGCACGCTGTGGCGGCAGGTGTTTACCCTGGCCGATAAGATGGCGGGTCGTCGGCTGCCTAGAGAAATGTTGCCGGGCATCAAGCTGGAAAGCCCGAAAATCACCCGCAATCTGACCACCGCATGGTTTGCGCAGCGTGTCGATAGCCGCTATCAGCAGTGTCTGTCGCGTCGTTAAGGGGATGTTGTGGCACAGTTGAGTCGGGCTGTGCCACACTTAGTCAGGCTCCGTCCGCGGAGCACGTCCAAATCCGTTCAACAAGAGGTGCATCATGGACCGATATCCACAAAACGATTCAATTGTTCAACCTGCGTCACGTGGGCTGCAAGCCTATATGGCCCAGGTGTATGGCTGGATGACCTGCGGTCTGTTACTGACAGCGTTTGTCTCCTGGTTTGCCGCGCGTACGCCCGCGGTGATGGAGCTGGTGTTTGCTAACCGCATCACTTTCTTTGGGCTGATTATCGCGCAGCTGGCACTGGTCTTTTTTCTCTCCGGCATGGTGCATCGCCTGAGCGGTGCCGTCGCCACCGGGCTGTTTATGCTCTATTCGGCGCTGACCGGCGTCACCATGGCGAGTATTTTTCTGGTCTATACCTATTCGTCCATTGCCAGCACCTTTTTCGTCACCGCCGGGATGTTTGGTGCGATGAGTTTCTATGGCTACACCACCAAACGCGATCTGAGCCGCTTTGGCAGCCTGCTGTTTATGGCGCTGATCGGCATCGTGCTGGCCTCGCTGGTGAACTTCTGGCTGAAAAGCCCGGCGCTGATGTGGGCCATTACCTATATCGGTGTGGTGGTGTTTGTGGGCTTAACCGCCTATGACACCCAGAAGCTGAAAAATATTGGCGAGCAGATTGATGCGCGCGACACAGAGAACCTGCGTCGTTACTCGATTATGGGGGCATTAACGCTCTATCTCGACTTCATCAACCTGTTCCTGATACTGCTGCGGATTTTCGGCAACCGCCGCTAAGGTCAGGTTACAGAAAGGGAGACGCGCTCAGGTTGCGCGTCTCCCTTTTTTTTCACTACGATTTCTGTAATTTCTGCTCGTTCTTATGACGCAGATGCTTCGCCCGACTCTCCAGCACCAGATAGAGCACCAGCGCCAGCAACAGCGGCAGAATGAAGTAGAGCACGCGGTAGGCCAGCAGGGCGGCGATGATCGCGCCATGCGTCGTATGCTGACCGCTGAGCAGGGCGAGGAACACCGCCTCCAGTACCCCAATCCCGGCCGGAATGTGAATAATCACCCCGGCGATACTGCTGATCAGTAATACCCCCAGCACCATCGGATAGCCGACATCACGGCCCAGCAGCAGCCAGATAATCGCTCCCATCACCATCCAGTTGGCGCAGGAGACGGCAAACTGAAACAGCGCCATCCGCAGTGACGGCAGCTGTAGCGTCTGGCCTTTCACCGTCCAGCGGCGACGCTTCGAGAAGGCGCAGGCCCAGAGATAAATTGCCACCAGCACCAGCAACAGCACGCCAATCAGCCGCAGCGTGGTTTCACCAATAAACCAGCCGCTGGGGATCGAGACCATCCCGGCGCTGAACACCACGCCAGCCAGCAGGATATAGCCCAGCCAGTTGGTGGCGATACTCAGTGAAAAGATGCGGGTGATGGTGCCGCTGTCGAGCCCGAGGCGGGAATAGAGCCGGTAGCGCATCGCCACACCGCCGACCCAGGTACTCAGCGTCAGGTTGAAGGCGTAACAGATAAACGACACCAGCATCACCTGGCGTTTCGCCAGCTTATGACCGCAGTAGGCCCGGCCAATCAAATCGTAACAGCCATAGACCAGGTAACTGATCACCACCAGCCCGGCGGCGGTCAGCACCACAAACCGGTTGTAGTTGACGATCACGTCATAGACATCTTCCCAGTTCACCTTACGTGCATAGACCACCAGCAGCACAATCACCGCAATGAAGAACAGCACGGTGAGAATTTTTTTCGCCAGTTGCCAGCGTGGATGCTTTTTCGCCATCAGGGTTTTGCTCCTTCATTGTCGGCTTCAACACGATCCTGCGTCTCCATTTCCGGCTGAACCGGCGCATCAACCTGCGCCAGCAGCGGCGTATGCGCCGGTAACCAGCCGGCGATGGCCGGGAAATGACGCAGAAAGTGGAACACCACCACACTCTTACTCAGTTGCCACCAGTTACGCGGCGGCAGGCGATCGTCCTCTACCCGCTGGCAATCTTTAGCCAGCAGGGCTTCAAGGTTATCGCGTAGCGTCTGGTTAAACTGACGATCGTGAATAATCAGGTTGGCTTCGAGATTAAGCGACAGGCTGAGCGGATCGAGATTGCTGGAGCCAACGGTCGCCCAGTGATCATCTTTCACCGCCACCTTACCGTGCAGCGGACGACGGCAATATTCGTAGACTTCGACCCCCGCATCGACCAGGTAGTTGTAGAGCAGTTCGGCCCCGACTTTGACAATCGGCATATCGGGTTCGCCCTGCACAATCAGCCGGACGCGCACCCCGCGCTGGGCCGCATTGCGCATTTCGCGCAGCAGCCGGTAGCCAGGGAAGAAGTAGGCGTTAGCGATAATCACATCGCGTTTCGCCTCGCGCAGCATCTCCAGATAGTGCATTTCGATGTCATCACGGTGATCGTCGTTATCGCGATAGACATACAGCACCTGGGCGTCGCCCGGCGTGGCGTTGACGGCCGGGCGATGCGAGCGCGATCCCCACCAGCGGCGGGTGGCCTGCTCGCTGCCAATCGCCTGTTGCAGATAGCGGGCGATATCTCCCACCACCGGGCCTTTCACCTGCACCGCGTAATCCTGCTTGGCTTCCGGACCATAGTCACTGTTGTGCTCAGCCGAGAAGTTAATCCCGCCCACAAAGGCGACCACCTCATCCACTACCACCGTTTTACGGTGCAGGCGGCGGAACACGTTGGTGCGCATTCCCATCACCAGCGGGCGCGGATCGTAATAGATGAAACGCACGCCCGCGCCGGTCAGGCTGTTGACGAATTTGTCGGAGAGATCGGGCGAGCCGTAGCCATCCACCATCACTTCAACTCTGACGCCGCGCTGGGCGGCCGCCAGCAGTTCGCGATGCAGGGCGTTACCAACCTCATCTTCAAACAGAATAAAGGTTTCCAGCAGCACGGTGCGTTCAGCACGCTGAATCGCCCCGAATACCTGCGGGAAAAACTCTTCGCCATTCTCCAGCAGGCGCAGCTTGTTACCCTCTTGCCAGTGAAAATTCATAGATGAATCTCCACCGCCAGCGGCGCATGATCGGAAAGATGCGACCAGGGTTTTCGCGGCAGCGTCCACGGATGACTGACCGTAGCGTTGCGCACATAGATGCGGTCGAGCCGCAGGATCGGAAAGCGCGCCGGGAAGGTGCGCGCCGGGCGTCCGGTTTTCATGCTGAATACCTCTTTCAGGCCTGCGCCATGTTTTAAGATGGCGTTGGCGCGTCGCTGCCAGTCATTAAAATCACCGGCTACCACCACCGGCGCGTCGGGCGGCAGTGAGTTGACCATTTCACAGATTTTTTTCATCTGCGCGTGACGATGCGCTTCTTTCAGACCCAGGTGAACGCAGATGACATGCAGCGTGCCGTGCGGCTCAGGCAGGGCAATCTGACAATGCAGCATGCCGCGGTTTTCACTGCCCGCCACCGAGATATCCCGGTTTTCATATTCGGTGATCGGGAAACGGGACAGCACCGCATTGCCGTGATGTCCTTCCGGATAGACCGCGTTGCGCCCATAGGCGAAATCGTTCCATATGGTGTCGGCCAGAAACTCATAATGCGGCGATTCAGGCCATTCTTCATGGTTAAGAGAGTGGATGGCATGGGTGCCCATCACCTCCTGCAGGAAGACCACATCCGCCTCCGTTGCGCGAACAGCATCGCGTAATTCAGGCAGGATGAAGCGGCGATTAAAAGGGGCGAAACCCTTGTGTGTATTGATCGTCAGGACTTTTATTGAAAATCCTTGCTGGTTTTGTGGCATACTCGCGACGCACTCCTTTTCATCATCAATAGAATCAAAGTGTAGTCTTTGTCACAAATGGAGGGTGAAGAAGGGCGATAATTAAGGCGTTATCCGAAAATTGTTTTACATTGAGGAAACCGTTTCCGGCTTGTGCCGGTAGCACTTGGGCGACCTGTTGGGTCTGCCAGGAGAATTGAATGAAATGGTCTAATCGTATTCAAATCATCACGGGTCAGACGTACGTGCACATTGCGATGCATTTACTGGTGATCGCGGCGCTGATCTGGGGCTGGAAACACAAAGCCCTGGTTGATGTCTGCAGCACGCTGGTGACCACTTATGCACTGGTGTTTATCGCCATGCTGGTGACGCAGCGCAGTGCCCGTTTACGCACGCTCGGTGATTATCTTGAAGAAGCGACCACCACTTACTACTTTGGCGCGGCCATGATGACACTGTTCCTGGTGTCGCGGATTTACCACAACAACCTGCTGCTGGCCTCGCTTGGCGTAGTGATGTTGCTGGGTCCGGCGCTGGTGTCGCTGCTGGCGAAAGAACCGCCGCGGCGCATTGAAAAAAAACGTAGCTAAGTTGAAGGCCACCGCAAGGTGGCCTTCCTGTTTCTAACGCACTAAGTTATGTCAGGAAATGTGAGCTATCTCGCACAGTGCAGCTAAAGCTGTTACACTCGCCCGCTTACGCATCGTAGTTTGTGCCCTTTTCACGCGTCAGCCCCAGCTGGCGTCACTATCCCTCTGAAAACTACACCGTGAATCACGGCCAGAGCGGACCGGAGTAAACCACGTAATGTCTTTTGACTCTCTCGGCCTGAGTGCCGATATTTTGCGCGCGGTTGCCGAACAAGGCTACAGCGAACCTACACCTATCCAGCGCCAGGCGATTCCTGTGGTGCTGGCAGGCCGCGATCTGCTGGCGAGTGCCCAGACCGGCACCGGCAAAACGGCCGGCTTTACCTTACCGTTACTGCAAAAACTCTCTGCCAACGCGGGCGCTATCCGCGGTCGTCGTCCGGTGCGGGCGTTGATCCTCACCCCGACCCGTGAACTGGCGGCGCAGGTAGGCGAAAACGTCAGCGAATACAGCAAATATCTGCCGCTGCGCTCACTGGTGGTCTTCGGTGGCGTCAGCATCAACCCGCAGATGCTTAAACTGCGTGGCGGCGTTGATATTCTGGTGGCGACGCCAGGCCGTCTGCTGGATCTGGCGCAACAGAACGCCGTTGACCTGTCACAGGTCGAAATTCTGGTGCTGGATGAAGCGGATCGGATGCTCGATATGGGCTTTATCCACGACATCCGTCGCGTGCTGGCGCGTCTGCCGGCGAAACGCCAGAACCTGCTGTTCTCCGCCACCTTCTCTGATGAGATCAAAGGCCTGGCTGAGAAACTGCTGACTAATCCTGAGCTGGTGGAAGTGGCCCGCCGCAACACCGCTTCCGAGCAGGTGGCGCAACAGGTTCACTTCGTGGATAAGAAGCGTAAGCGGGAACTGCTGTCGCAGCTGATCGGCGAAGGCAACTGGCAGCAGGTGCTGGTCTTTACCCGCACCAAGCATGGCGCTAACCACCTTGCCGAGCAGCTGGGCAAAGATGGCATCACCGCCGCCGCCATCCACGGAAATAAAAGCCAGGGTGCCCGTACCCGTGCGCTGGCCGACTTTAAATCCGGCGGCATTCGCGTGCTGGTGGCGACCGACATCGCGGCCCGTGGCCTGGATATTGAAGAGCTGCCGCACGTGGTGAACTACGAGCTGCCTAACGTTGCTGAAGATTATGTCCACCGTATCGGCCGTACCGGTCGTGCCGCGGCCACCGGTGTGGCGTTATCGCTGGTCTGCGTTGACGAGCATAAACTGCTGCGTGACATCGAACGTCTGCTGAAGCGCGAGATTCCGCGTCTGGCGATTGCCGGTTATGAGCCCGATCCGAGCATTAAAGCGGAACCGATCATTAACGGTCGTCAACAGCAGTCGCGTGGCGGTGCAGGCGGCGGCGGTCGTGGTCGCAGCCAGGGTGGACAGGGTGCCGGTGCGCCACGTTCATCAGGCGAAAAACGGCCACAGGCGCGTCGTCAGAGCCAGCCAGCTCCGCAGGGTGATCGACCGGCTGCTCGTCCGCGTCGTCCGGCAGCGAAGCGTACCGGAAACGTCTGAGTATGAGGGTTTTACTGGCGCCGATGGAAGGCGTGCTTGATTCGCTGGTGCGCCAGCTGTTATCGGAAGTGAACGACTACGATTTGTGCATCACTGAGTTTTTGCGCGTGGTCGATCAACTGCTGCCGGTAAAATCCTTCTACCGTCTCTGCCCCGAACTGCAACACGCCAGCCGCACGCCTTCCGGCACGCGGGTGCGTCTGCAGCTGCTGGGGCAGCATCCCGAATGGTTAGCTGAAAACGCCGCCCGCGCGGTGGAACTCGGCTCCTGGGGTGTTGACCTCAACTGCGGCTGTCCGTCGAAACTGGTGAATGGCAGCGGCGGCGGTGCCACTCTTCTTAAAGATCCCGATCTGATCTATCGCGGCGCGAAAGCGATGCGTGAAGCGGTGCCTGCAGATTTGCCGGTAACGGTCAAAGTACGGCTTGGCTGGGACTCCAGCGCCCGCAGTCTGGAGATTGCCGACGCGGCAGAACAGGCAGGTGCCACTGAACTGGTGGTACACGGCCGGACCAAGGAAGACGGTTATCGTGCTGACGCCATTAACTGGCAGGCGATTGGCGAGATTCGCCAGCGGCTGAAGATTCCGGTGATCGCCAACGGCGAGATTTTTGACTGGCAAAGTGCGCAGGACTGCCTGCGGATTACCGGCTGTGAGGCGGTGATGTTAGGCCGTGGCGCGCTCAGTATTCCCAACCTTAGTCGGGTGGTGAAGTACAACGAACTGCCGATGCCCTGGCCGGACGTTGTTAATCTATTACTGAAATATACCCGTCTGGAAAAGCAGGGTGATACCGGCTTGTATCACGTAGCACGCATTAAGCAGTGGCTCGGTTACCTGCGCAAAGCCTATACCGAAGCCGACGGTTTATTCAGTGAGATCCGCGCGTTAAAATCCTCTGGCGACATTGCCCACGCCATCGATCGTCACGCCATTGTTCATGGTTTGTGATAAAAAATCAGGCGACCCCTTAGCGGCCTGACGGTATAGTGGGAAAAATTTCCCTTACCTTACAAGCCTGCTATGTCTGATGTCGCTGTATTGAGCAACAGCCAGCTCAATAAACGTATCCTCTCGGTAATCGTTTTCACCTTCTTCTGCTATCTCTCCGTTGGTCTCCCGCTGGCCGTGCTGCCGGGCTTTGTCAAAAACCATCTCGGATTCAGTTCCTTTGTCGCCGGGCTGATCATCAGCCTTCAATACTTTGCCACGCTGCTCAGCCGGCCGCAGTCAGGTCGTCTGGCCGATAGCCTCGGTCCGAAACGGGTGGTGATGCTGGGATTGCTCTGCTGTGGCATGAGCGGGGTGCTGACCATCATCGCTGCGCTGCTGAGTGAATGGCCTTGGCTGAGTCTGGCGCTGCTGGCGCTGGGGCGGCTGTTTCTTGGCGTGGGTGAGAGCTTCAGCAGCACCGGTTCAACCCTGTGGGGCATGAACATCGTCGGTCCGATGCAGACCGCGCGCGTCATCTCGTGGAACGGCGTCGCCACCTATCTGGCGATGGCGATTGGCGCGCCGCTTGGGGTGATGCTCAACAGCGGATTAGGCATGAGCGGCTTTGCCGGTCTGATTGCGCTGATGGGCGTTATCGGCTATCTGATGGCCAGCCGCAAACCGGCGGTGACCGTCAGCGTAGGGGAACGGATTCCGTTTCACCGGGTCTTCTCCCGCGTCTGGCTCTATGGTCTGGCACTCGGCTGCGGCACCATCGGTTTCGGCGTCATCGCTACCTTTATCACCCTCTATTTTGCCAGCCGCGACTGGCAGGGCGCGGCCTGGGCGCTGTCGGTCTTTAGCCTCGGCTTTGTGCTGGTGCGCCTCGGTTTTGGCCGCTTTATCACCCGTTTTGGCGGACTGCAGGTTTCGCTGTTCTCTTTTATGCTGGAGTCTCTGGGCCTGATCATCATCTGGCAGGCCGACAGCGCCTGGCTGGTGGGCGCGGGGGCCTTTCTTACCGGCTGCGGCTTCTCGCTGGTCTTTCCGGCGCTGGGCGTCGAGGCGGTTAAGCAGGTCGGGCGTCAGGATCAGGGATCGGCACTGGGCACCTATTCCGCCTTTCTCGATCTCGGCCTCGGCCTGACCGGTCCGGTGGCGGGACTGTTTATTGGTCACTGGGGAATGCAGTCGGTTTATCTGGCGGCGGCGCTGATGGTGCTGGGCGCGCTGTTGATTACGCTGCGGCTTTACTGGCAAAACCGGCAGACAGGTTAACGGCCCGCCGGTTTTGTATGATCAGAGATGAATAAACAGCCAGTAGAGCAGCGCCGAGAGCAGAATCGACACCGGCAGGGTCAATACCCAGGCCACCGCCAGATTACGCAGCGTTGATAACTGCAAACCGGAGCGGTTAGCCGCCATGGTGCCCGCCACGCCCGACGACAGTACGTGAGTGGTGGAGACCGGCAGACCGAAGCCGTCTGCCGCGCCAATGGTCGCCATCGCCACCAGCTCGGCGCTGGCACCCTGCGCATAGCTGAGGTGCGTTTTACCAATCCGTTCGCCCACCGTCACCACAATCCGTCGCCAGCCGACCATGGTGCCCAGCCCCAGCGCGATCGCCACCACCACTTTTACCCACATCGGAATAAAACGGGTCGCGCTGTCGAGCTCGGTTTTCACCGCTTTCAGATTACGTTCGGTCTCTTCCGGCAGCTTTACTTCGGCGCTTTGCAGATGCTTGATGGTCTCTGAGGCCAGGTACATCTGGTTACGGGTGTTGGCCACCGACTGCGCCGGAATATTGTCCATCGATCCGTAGCGGCGTATCTGGTCGCCAATCTCGTTGAGGGTCATCGCCAGTGCCGGTAACACGTTGGGATTGAGCTGGCTGCTGCCGACAAAGGCGATCAGCACGTCGCGGGCGGCGGGCGGCTGAGGTGCGGCCGGCTGCAGTTGCAGCAGCTGATGTTCAGTGACCTCGGTTAACGCCGCGACGCGTGGGATCTGATCCGGCGGCAGCGATCGGTTAAGTGCGTAGGCGATCGGCATGGTGCCGACCAGGATCAGCATAATCAGCCCCATCCCTTTCTGACCGTCGTTAGAGCCGTGCGCAAAGGAGACGCCGGTACAGGTCAGGATCAGCAGGCCGCGGATCCAGACCGGCGGCGGCTGGTCATTCTGCGGCGCGCTGTAGAGCTGGCGATTGCGGATAAACAGCTTCATCACCCACAGCAACAGCCCGGCGCAGACAAAACCGACCACTGGTGACAGCAGCAGTGCATAGCCGACCTTCAGCGCCTGATCCCAGTCGACACCGCTCAGGCCGCTGCGCCCGTGCAGCATCGCATTCGCCACCCCGACGCCGATGATCGAGCCAATCAGGGTATGCGACGAGGAGGAGGGCAGGCCGAAATACCAGGTGCCGAGGTTCCAGATTATCGCCGAGAACAGCAGCGCATAAACCATGGCAAAGCCGTTACCGCTGCTGGCCTGCAGAATCAGCTCGACCGGCAGCAGGGAGATGATGCCAAAAGCGACCACGCCGCTGGAGAGCAGCACGCCGAGGAAATTACAGATACCGGACCAGACCACCGCCACGCCAGGGGTCAGTGAATGGGTGTAGATCACCGTCGCGACGGCGTTGGCGGTGTCATGAAAGCCGTTGACGAACTCAAAGCCCAGCGCGATCAGCAGCGCCAGTCCCAGCAGGAAAAACGGCAGATAGCTGGTCACCGGCATGTTGGTTTGTTCAACATCATTGACCAGATTCAGCCCGGCAAACGCCAGCCCGGCGACCAGCAGGATGAAAAACAGCGGCTTGCTAAAGCGGCTGCTTTTGCCGTTGAAATCAGGGCGTCGGGTCGATGAGGAAGAAGAGAGACTGTTTTCGCTCATGGTGTACCTCGAATTGCGGATGCCGGATGCTGATTTGCACCGGTACATCGCAGTGTGATACGCGCTTTCTATGACAGTAAAATGACGACCAGCCGCGCGATACGGCGACACCAGAAGCCGCGCAGACCGCTCCCGGCCTGGCGGGCAACGCGCAAACGGAAGGGCAGGGTCTGGCAAATGCAGGCAATAAAAAAGCCAGCGACGGGCGCTGGCTTCGGAGAGCGAAACGGCGATTACGAGTTGTTATTCGCCGTGGCAGGCGCAGGTGCCGTAACCGGCTGCTGCTGTGGCTGCGCGGCGTCGGTGCTGGCGCCCTGTGACGTGACTGGCGTCATTGGCTGCTCCTGTGGCGCAGCCTGCGGGTTCTCAGGCACGTCAACCGGTGCGGTCTGGATGTTGTTCTCCACACCGTTCACTTTTACCGGCATACCGGTACGGCCCTGAATGGCACCGTTCACCTGGTCCTGATTAACACTGGCATCAACCAGTACTTTACTCACCGCCTGCGTCAGCGTAATCGGTACCAGCTCACGCGAGTTAAACTGCTCTTCAGTGGTCGACAGCGGGTTATGCACTTCGACATAACGCGAACCGTCCGGCTCGACGGTGGCTTTCACCGGCTGATCAACGAACTGCACCCGCGTACCGACCGGCACGTTCTGATACAGCCATTTGATATCCTCGGCGCGCAGACGCACACAGCCGTGGCTGACGCGCAGGCCGATACCAAAGTTGGCATTGGTGCCGTGAATCGCATAGAGGCGGCCGATATAGAGCGCATACAGCCCCATCGGGTTATCCGGACCGGCCGGGAAGACGGCTGGCAGATTCTCGCCGCGTGCTGCATATTCGGCGTGCATCGCTTTGGTTGGCGTCCAGGTCGGGCCATCTTTTTTACGTTCTACCGCCGTGGTCCAGTTGATCGGGGTATCTTTACCCAGCTCACCGATACCAATCGGCAATACCACCACGGTTTTGCTGCCTTTCGGGTAGTAGTAGAGACGCATCTCAGCGCTGTTAATCACAATGCCTTCGCGCGGTGCATCAGGCAGGATCAGCTGCTGTGGGATGATCATTTTACTGCCAGCCTTAGGCAGATAAACGTCAACCCCCGGATTGGCTTCCAGCATGTTGCTGAGGCCCATCTGGTATTGCGCCGCAAAGGCTTCCAGCGGCAGTTTGCTGTCCTCAGGAACAGTAATCTCGATATTTTCGCCGATCAACCGGCTGTTGGCCGGCGGTAACGGGTAAACCACAGCAAAGGCTGACTGGCTAAACGCCGCCAAAGCCAATGCGATTGAAGCGAACGCGCGAATGCTCATTTTCATATTTTACAAGTCTTTATCGCCATGTTTCAGGCTTGTCAATGTGTCGAACCCATGCTGGCCAATGTGACCTGCTGCGCATTATATGTTCATTAATCTGACGATGTGAATCAGGATTTTAACCTGCCGGAAATACTTTACGTAACTTCCCGTGTTAAACCGGCATTTTTCAGCCACCGCTGGCATAAAAAAACCGGCTTCAGGGCTGCCATAACGTCACTTCACCACTGAGTTTACGATTCAGAAAAAACGCGGCACTGATTAACGCCAGATGCGTCAGCGCCTGTGGCGTATTACCCAGCGCATGGCCACGACTGTCGAACTCCTCGGCGTACAGCCCCAGCGGACTGGCGTAGCTTAGCAGCTTCTCAAATTCGAAATGCGCTTCCTGAATCCGGCCCGCGCGGGCCAGGCATTCGACATACCAGAATGAACAGGCACCAAACGATCCTTCCGACCCTTGCAGACCATCTGCCGGCGTCTCGTCGATGTTGTAGCGCCGGACCATGCCGTCGCTGACCAGATGCGTTTTGATCGCATCCAGCGTGGCGAGCCAGTCGGGATCGGTGGCCCCGACAAAACGCACCAGCGGCATCAGCAGCATGGATGCATCAAGATGGTCACCGTGACGGGTAGAGGAGAAATGGCCGCGCTCGCTGTTCCAGAAGTTGGCCCAGATATCTTCCCGGATCTCACGCCGCACCCGATCCCAGCGCTCATACGGCATCGGCAACGAGCGCTTCATGCCCAGGCGCAGCGCGCGGTCCATCGCCACCCAGCACATCAGGCGCGAATGCAGAAAATGCTCCGGCTGACCGCGCATCTCCCAGATACCGGCATCGGGCTGATTCCACTTGTCGCACAGCCGATCGATCATCTGCGTCACATGCTTCCAGCCACGTTGCGAAATCGCCTCGCCATATTTATTGGCCAGGTAGACCGCATCCATCAGTTCGCCGTAGATATCCAGCTGGGTCTGCTGCCACGCATCATTACCGATGCGCACCGGCCGCGAATCCCCGTAGCCTGACAGATTGAGCAGCTCCATTTCGTGCAGCTCGGTGCCGCTGTCCAGCCGGTACATCACCTGCAGGCGCATTTCGTCATGATGGCTGTTTTCAACACAGCGTCCGACCCACTGGGTGAAATGTTTGGCTTCATCGACGTAGCCGAGGCGCATCAGGGCGTACATGCTGAATGAGGCGTCGCGGATCCATGAGGCGCGATAATCCCAGTTGCGCTCGCCGCCCAGCTCTTCCGGCAGGCCAAAGGTGGCGGCGGCGGCGATTGAGCCGTGACGATGCGAGGTCAGCAGTTTTAACGCCAGTGCGGAGCGCTGAACCATTTCGCGCCAGCGGCCCTGATAGGTGCTGCGGGCGCTCCAGCGACGCCAGTAATTCAGCGTCTCTTCAAAACAGTGTTCGGTGGAGAGCGCTTCGATGTGCGCGTCGTTGACGCTGCCAAACTCAAATTCGGCATGTTCACCCGCCTGCAGGGTAAAATTCGCGGTGGCACTGTTTTCCTCCAGCGTCATCACCACGGTGGCGGCCAGCCGCAGCGAAGGCTGACCTTCGGCGTGAAAATCGATGCAGCCATGCTGCACTTCGGCGCGGGTCTGCGCCCGGGCGTAGTCGTGGCGGGGCGAACAACGCATGGTAAAGCGCGCCTTGCCGCGCACCATTTTCACCCGCCGGATCAGCCGGGGTAGTTTGTCAGCATCATCGCAAATCGGCATGTAGTCGGTGATTTCGGCTACTCCTTCATCGCCCAGCCAGCGGGTTTGTAAAATGTTGGTATCAGGCAGATAGAGCTGCTGGCGGCGCACATCCTGCCAGTCCGGGGCCAGAGAGAAGAGTCCGGCATCATCACTGTCGAGCAGCGCGGAAAAAACCGAAGGGCTGTCGAGTTCAGGCCAGCAGAGATAATCGATGGTGCCGTCATTGGCGACCAGCGCACAGGTGCGCAGATCACCAATCACGCCGTGGTCCTCAATGTTGCGTTTTACCTTACTCATTCTGGTCTCCCTGTTAGTGTCATTGCTAACTATAGTCGAGGCGGCAGCGTCGGCAGCCGCCTGGCACAGAGGGTTAATTCAGTGCCGGATTCCGTCAGCGGCCGATTGACAGAATGGGCGCTGGCGGCGGGCGAATTTTTCAGGGACGTTATACTGGTGATGACACTTTCCTAAAGGAGGCCGTTATGACCACACCACAGAGTAAAGTCGCCATTATCACCGCATCAGACTCGGGCATCGGCAGCCGCTGCGCTGAAATGCTGGCAGAGCAGGGCTTTGACATTGGTATCACCTGGCGTTCCGATGAAGAGGGCGCGCAACGTACCGCACAGTTAGTGCGGGATAAAGGCCGGCGTGCAGAGATTATCCAGCTGGATTTGGCCGATCCTGAACAGGGCGGTCAGTCGCTGCAACAGCTGATCGATCGGTTTGGCCGGATTGACGTGCTGGTGAACAACGCCGGGGCTAACTTCAAGGCGGACTTCCTTGATGTCACCTATGAAGACTGGCGTAAAACCTTTGCCGTCGACGTGGATGGCGTCTTTGTCTGCGGCCAGATTGCGGCCCGTAAGATGGTTGAGCAGGGCGAAGGTGGCCGGATTATCAATATTACGTCGGTGCATGAGCACACGCCGCTGCCCGGTTCGGTGGCCTATACGGCGGCAAAACATGCGGCGGGCGGCCTGACTAAATCGATGGCGCTGAGCCTGCTGCCGCACAATATTCTGGTGAATGCGGTGGCACCCGGCGCGATCGCCACGCCGATGAATAAGATGAGTGATGAAGATGCGCACAAGGTGAAGATGCCGGAGATCCCGGCTGGCCGGCCCGGTGACACCCACGAGATCGCCAGCATGGTTGCCTGGCTCTGCTCTGAATGGGCGACCTACACCACCGGCCAGTCCTTTATCATCGACGGCGGATTCATGCTGGCGAATCCGCAGTTCAAAGGTTACTGATCGGCCCGACGGTTATGCCAGCGGCGGATCACCCAGCGCAGCACAAAGGCAAACACAATCGCACCGACCAGCCACAGCAGATGCTTGAGGTGCTGGTCGAGTTTGTGCAGCCACGGGGCGATGATGCCGCCGGCAAAATAGCCGAGCGTGACAAAAATCAGTGCCCAGATTGCCGCCCCAATCACGTTGAGAATGAAAAACTTCATCGGATTGAGGCGGCTGGCACCGATAATGATCGGGCCAATCAGCCGGAAGCCATACATAAAGCGCACGCCGATGACAAACAGGCTGGGCCGGCGCTTGATCAGCCGGTTCGCCTTCACCACTTTATCCTGATGTTTTTTCAGACGACGCAGAATGCGTGCGCCATAGCGGCGTCCGATCCAGTAGAGCAGCTGATCGCCAATGATGCCGCCAGCCATGGCGGCCAGCACCACGCCCGCATAGTGCAGCAGGCCTTCATGGGCGGCGACGCCGCCAAGCAAGGTAAACGTTTCCCCTTCCGCAATACAGCCGATCAGCAGCGCCAGATAGCCGTACTGGGTAATTAATCCGTTGATATCCAAATGCAAAATGACTCTCCCTGTTTGACTCTGTTTCTTTAAGTCTATACGCGTTTTGGTTTCGCTTCCGCCCGGCGTCCGCCCCTGCGCTTATTTTTGCTGTTTTTTTGCTCAGCTGCCACGAAAGTTGTTCTGCCGTTTATACTTGAACTGTCGCTGCCCTCAGAGACTCTGTTGCCGTTTCGGGCAGCCCTTCGCATCAGAGGAGTGACTGTATGAACCATGTCTGGGGACTTCTGGCGCATCCGAATCAGGAAATGCGTCATATCAAGCAAGAGAATGAGAGCGTCTCGCACCATTACACCCACCATGTTCTGCTGATGGCGGCGATCCCGGTTATCTGTGCCTTTATCGGCACCACGCAACTGGGCTGGAATCTCGGTGAGGGGCAGTTTGTTCAGCTTAATATCGCTACCGGGATTGGGCTCGGTATCCTGTTCTATCTGATTATTCTGGGTGGCGTGGCGGTGATGGGCCGGGTGATCCACTGGATGGCGCGCAATTATCCGCAGCGGCCTGGGGTACAGCGCTGCACGGTGTTTGCGGGCTATGTCGCCACACCGCTGTTTCTCAGCGGGCTGGTGGCACTCTATCCGCTTGTCTGGCTGTGCGTGCTGGTCGGCGCTTTAGCGCTGGTCTACACCGGCTATCTGCTCTATATCGGCATTCCGCTGTTTCTGAATATTGACCGTGAAGAGAGCCTGCGTTTCTCCGGCTCCACGCTGGCGATTGGCGTGCTGGTTTTTGAAGTGTTACTGGCGATGACCGTCATTCTGTGGGGTTATGGACCCCGACTGTTCTGATCTGCCGCTGCCGCCGTGCTGGCGGCGGCGCCTTTTTAACGCCCGGAAACAATCTCACCAGGAAATTTCTTAACCTTCAGCGTATGATGCTGCTGCCAGCCCGCGCTCTGACTGCACTGATGCGGGCGGCCTGTGTCTGACACAGCGCACAATCTCAACCGGGTCTTTTTTCTACGATGCCTGCAAAAATTCGTTTCACTTTGTTCTCGCTGGCGCTGCTCGTTTCCGGGCAGGGAATGGCATTACCGGCGCAGGCGACCACCTCGCTGTCACAAATGGCGCCGATTGCTCAACCGCAGATTGCCTCTGGCAGCGCGATGATTGTCGATCTCACCAGCAATAAAGTCCTGTTTTCCAGTCATCCGGATCGGGTCAGGCCAATCGCCTCCATCACCAAACTGATGACCGCAATGGTGGTGCTGGACGCACATCTGCCGATGAATGAGATGCTGACGGTGGATGTCAGCCAGACGCCGGAGATGCGTGGGGTATTTTCACGCGTCAAACTCAACAGCCAGATCAGCCGCCGCAATATGCTGCTGCTGGCGCTGATGTCCTCAGAGAACCGCGCCGCCGCCAGCCTGGCTCATGCTTATCCGGGCGGCTATAACGCCTTTATCCAGGCGATGAACGCCAAAGCGCGCGCGCTGGGTATGAAACAGACCCGCTACGTTGAGCCGACCGGGCTTTCCACGCAAAACGTCTCCAGTGCCCAGGACCTGATTAAGTTACTCAAGGCGACGCGCGAATATCCACTGCTCGGCGCACTCAGCACCACTAAAGAAGAAACCGCCGTCTTCACGCATCCGAGCTATGCGCTGCCATTCCGCAACACCAATCATCTGGTGTACAAAAATGACTGGCGCATTCAGCTGACTAAAACCGGCTACACCGACGAGGCGGGCCACTGCCTGGTGATGCGCACCATGATCAACAATCGCCCGGTAGCGCTGGTGGTGCTGGACGCGTTTGGCAAATATACCCACTTCGCGGATGCCAACCGCCTGCGTGACTGGATTGAAACCGGCAAGGCTGCGCCGGTGCCGGCCGCCGCGCTGGCGTATAAAAAACAGAAATCAGGCCAGGTCGCCAGCAACGGTGCCAGCAGTGCCGACGTCGAGTAGAAAAGAGTCGGTGTCGCGCACTGCGCGCACTGGCATTGCCTGCAGGCTGAGCAGGACATCGGGAAAACGCGGTCAGAGGCGTAAAGCCATTTTTACCTCTCTGGCCGCCCGACGTTAACCCGAAAAATGCCCGTTATTCCTATATTGCCATCCCTTGCAAAGCCCTACACTACGCGCGACTGGCGAGGGACGATCGCCTGATTTAAGCTGCCGGAATCTTACTCATATGTTTAAGCTACGATCCTTTTTTGCATTGTTAATGCTGGCGCTGGTGGCATTTGCCCCGGCGCTGACGCTGGCCGCGGATGATACGGCCAGTGCTGCTCAGGACCAGGACGCTCCGCCGAAGCTGAATGCCGCGGTTGAACTGCCGAAAATGCAGAAGATCCTCGATAAAATCAAAAGTCAGGTCTCCGTCGATGCTGGCGAAAACAAGCTGACTCAGCTCAATGAAATGGCGCTTGAGCTCTCTGGTAATGCCGACACGCTGGGACAGGCGCTGATCCCCGATCGCCAGCAACTGGACGCCCAGTTGCAGGTACTGGGGCCGGCACCCAAGGCTGACAGCGGCGTAAAAGAGACGCCGGAAGTGACGCGCAAGCGTAACGCGCTGGAAAGTCAGAAAAGCAAACTCGACGACCAGATCAAACAGGCCGAAGGCATTAAAAATGGCGCACTGACGCTCTCCTCACAGATTACTAACCTGCGTCGTGACCAGTTAAAAAGCCAGCTGGCGCTGAACTCCGGCACCATTCTGGGGCCGCGTTTCTGGTCACCGCTGCTCAATAGTCAGGACCTGGATGGCGAGAAAATCGGTGAATTTCTGCAGGAGCTGCAGGACACCGCGGTACTCTCATGGGAGCCGGGCTGGCGCGTGGGCAGTGTCTTCTGGCTGCTGGCTGCGCTGTTAGTGATGACGGTCGGCCGTCGTTACAGCGAAGAGTTTCTGGCCTGGGTCAGCATTCACAAATTGCCGGAAGGGAAGTTACGTCGCAGTTTCCTGGCGGCTGCAATCGCCCTGACCACCCTGGCGGCTGTCGTCCTCACCTTTAACTTTATCGCCCTGGCCTTTACCCGCCGTGATGAGGTTTCTGAAAACGTTCAGGACTTCGTGGATCAACTGGTTCGGCTCAGCGTCTTTTGTGGCCTGATTGCCGGGCTGGGACGCGCTTTCCTCTCTACCCGCAGGCCCAGCTGGCGGTTACCGACCATCTCTAATGAAGTGGCGATGGCGTTAAAACCCTTTCCACCCATTACCGCCGTGCTGGTGTTTATCTTTCAGACGGTCGAGTCGTTTAACTACAGCGTCGGCACCAGCCTGAATACCACTATTTTTGCCAACGGCCTGACGGCACTGCTGATTGGCAGTACCGCGCTGGCGATCAGTATGCGCACCAATCGGGTTCGTCGTCGCATGACGCAGGCGGGCACACCACCGGAAGCGCGATCGACGCTGGTCGGACTGATCCAGATGGGCCTGACGCTGACCGGCATCGCCATTCTGGTGTCGCTGCTCATTGGTTACGTCACGCTGGCACGCTTCCTGAGTTATGAAGTGATCTGGTGCGGCCTGCTGTTTGGTTCGTTCTACTTCCTCAGTCATCTGCTTAACGATGGCTGTGAGAGCCTGTTCTCGACCAGTAACGCAACCGGTCGTCGCATTCAGAGTTCGCTTAACATCAATGAGCGTCATCTGCAGCAAACGGCTACGCTGCTGACGGCCATCGGCAAAACCTTTCTGGTGCTGGTTGTGGCACTGGCGCTGGTCAATGGGACCTTTGCCTCGTCAACGCCGATTGAGCTGCTGCAAAAAGTGATCGAGTTCTGGGGCGGTAAAGGACTTGAATCCCTGAATATCGTACCGGCGCATATGGTGAATGCGATAATCTGCCTGATCGTCGGCATCTATGTGCTGCGTTCAATACGCCGCTGGCTGGACAACGATTTCCTGCCGAAAACCACCATGGACGTGGGGATGCGGGTGTCGCTGGTGACGCTGTTCAGCAACATCGGCTTCGTGCTGATTATTCTGCTGACGCTGTCGATCATGGGCCTGCAGTGGAACAAACTGGCGTGGATTGTCAGCGCGCTGTCGGTAGGTATCGGTTTTGGCCTGCAGGAGATTGTGAAGAACTTTATCTCCGGGTTGATTCTGTTAACGGAACGTCCGGTAAAAGTGGGCGATCTGGTGACCATCAGCGGTATTGAAGGGGATATCCGCCGGATTAACGTGCGCGCCACCGAAATTCAGTTAGGCGATAAATCGACCGTCATCGTGCCGAACTCGCAGTTCATCTCGCAGAACGTGCGTAACGCCACCATGGGCAATGCGCAGGGCGTGGTGACGATCACGCTCACTTTCCCGCTGAATATCGATCCCTCTAAAGTGCGCGATATCCTGCTGGAGGTCTACAACGAAAACGAACGTATTCTGGAGACGCCAGAGCCGTCGGTGTCGTTCAAAGATCTGACCCAGCAAGGGATTGTACTGAGCGTGACCGGCAATGTGGCCGGGCAGCGCCAGATCGCTGGCGCGAAGAGCGACCTGCTGTTTGATATTCTGACGCGTCTGCGTAAAGAGGGAATATTGCTCTCGACGCCGCAAACCATGATTATTGAACGACGCCAGCAGGCGGTGGCGGCCAGCGAAGAAGAGAAGCTGCTGTCGTAACGCGAATCTCCCGATCCCGATGTCATGCTTCTGATTGCATGATCCTGAGGCCGACAAACGTCGTAATGCCAGTCAGTTAAGCAACTGACTGGCCCTTTTTCGGGGCTGTGGTGTATTTCCAGGGCCTCTCCGTTACCACCTTCGGGAAGGCCCTTTCCCTTCTTGTCGGTAACTTCACCCGTTCTCTCATACTTGCAAGATCACGCATCAGTTTCGGTATACGGCCCGGTAAAGCGCCCTGCAGGGGCATCCGCATTTTCATGGCCATTCCGCAGGATTCTGAGAAGCTCAGTTGATTCGGCCAGTCTCCTTTCAGCTGTTCCGCCATTTTAATTATCTGATATCTCAACAGATTATAAGCCAGTGAGGCACCTCACAGTTCCTGCTCCACAAGCTCCGGCTTTTGACTTCTCAAGTGCCTGTCCAGGGTGCATAAAAAATCCGGAAACAGGTGAGCATTTCCGGATTCTTACAGAGCCACTGGATCGTTCAGGTGACCCTTAACTGATCAGCATTACCCTGTATGGGCGCTTTTTTTGCCTGAATTTTGTGCTGATGTATTAGTGTGCATTTGGGTTAAGTCTGGGTGTAAAATTCGGTAGAATTAGCGGTGGCTGAAAAGCAGTTAGTAATCAAACGGATAATTTTAGAGTGTTCCCCGCGCGAGCGGGGATGAACCGTTTCTGTGGCGTTTATTGATAGGTATAAACTAGTGTTCCCCGCGCGAGCGGGGATAAACCGCCGACATCGGTCGTCACCCTCATTAGCGGATCGTGTTCCCCGCGTGAGCGGGGATAAACCGGTCTGAATATGATAAGAAGCCCGTTACGGCTAACTACACATAGAGTGAAAAGTCATCTTTCTAAAAAAGCCCGCGTTTAAGCCTGATTACAGTCAGTTAAATATATCAATGAATATAAATTCGCAGGAAAGCTTAGCGAGGGAGAGAAGGGATCAGGATTTCAGCCCGGTTGTACTTCATTAACGGGGAGCAGGTCAGGCCCGAACTCTCGGACCTTATTTAATTAACTGACGTGCATTACGACAAACGTCGGCTTTTTTTATTGCAGTTTACCGGCCTGGCCGCCTGGGCTAATAAATCCGGCCTGACGTTGCCAGGCCGCACCACGGCCGCGTGCTGTCCCTCTGCTTTACAGTGACTCAACCCGGCTGCTGCGGAGCCCATCGGCGCTGACCGAACGTACCTGTACTGCGCCACTCACCTGCGGTGGTTGAGCGGCATCGTACCGCTGCCAGTGTGTGCCGTTATCCAGACTGTATTCCAGCGTCACACCAGGCAACGCAACATTCATCGCCAGCACGCCTGCGACAATTTTCGCGCCCGGCACCGGCAGCCGATAAGCGATATCGGCTTTGTCCAGCTTCGCCAGCTCACGCTGTCCCAGCAGGTTAGCGAAGCGTTGCCAGTCCTGCTGGAGCGCATGACGATCCACCAGACGGGTCTGCCCGCCGATAAATTCCCGTCCGGCCCGATAGTCCAGCTCCCAGCTGGCACGATGCCAGCTGCGCTCTGCCACCGCAAACAAACGGGGATAAATCATATATTCCATCTGCGGGTCGGTACGCACGGTTTCACTCCAAAGCTGCGCGGAAAGACCATAGGCACCGGTCCACGGCTTATCCGATTTAGCGCTGAAAGCGTTACCGTCGCGATCTGTTGAGGTTTCAGCATTCTGCGGCAGGTTATCGGGGGCGAAGGCAAATATTTTGCGTTCATCACTGAAGCGGGTGCCCCAGTAGTAGCCGCGTTCCTGCGGATTGACCTCTGAGGGGAAATCGAGATAGAGGTAGTCGGGGCTGGAAATCACCACATCATAGCCTTTCTGTGTCCAGTCACTGGCGCTGTCAAAACCGCCCCAGTAGAGCGTATCCCAGAAATTGACCGCCACGCGTGGGGTGGCGAACGCACGCGCATCTTTGGCATCTTTTAAACCGTCCTGCCACGCCTGCATTTTGCCGATACCGTGACGCTGAACAATCGCACTGACTGTCATCGCAAAATAGCTTGGCAGATGTGCCAGATCGTTGACTTTTCCGCTGTTGATCAGCGCCTGACAAACCTGCGATTTAGCCCAGGGACGATCTTCCTGCTGCCAGTCGCGCAGGCCGGTGCCGGGCTTAGGCTGGTGGCGGTCGGAATAGCCCGGCCCGAAGCGAATATTTTTCGCTTCGTCACCCCCGAAATGCCAGGTGGTCAGCGGCTGTCCCGCTTCGCGGTGCATCGCCTGAATTTCACCGATCACTTTGTCGACAAAGCGCTGGGAAGCATCAATGCAGGGATTGAGATAGCTGGTGCGATCGTAGAGCTGTACCGAGGTGGTATTAGAGTCATCCGTCGGATCGATCAGGCGATATGCACTGGCCTGATCGGGTTGCCCGGCATGCATCAGTCGCTGGTAGCGTGCCTCCATGGCGATCACTGCCGCACGCGCATGGGCGGGCATATCGATCTCCGGGATAACGGTGATATGGCGCGCCTGCGCATACTCCACAATCTCGATGTAGTCGGCGCGGCTGAAATAGCCGCTGCCGTTGTTGTCACTGAACGGCCCCGAACCGAGCTGCGGCAGCAGGCAGCGCTTTTCAGTGAGATCGTGACAGCGCTGGCTGCCCACCTCGGTTAATTCCGGCAGGCCGGGAATTTCAATCCGCCAGCCTTCATCATCACTCAGGTGAAAATGGAAGGTATTCATCTTCCACGCCGCCATCTGATCGAGCAGCCGCAATACCGCCTGCTTGCTGTGGAAGTTGCGTGCCACATCAAGAAAGGCACCGCGATAGGCGAAGCGGGGCGCATCTGTCGCATCCAGCGTGGCGATCTGCGGGGTGCCGTCAGCAGGGATCAGGGAGAGAATCGACATCAGCCCATAAAACGCTCCCGCGGCATCGTAGCCGACGATGCTGGCACTGCGGGCGTTGATATTCAGCCGGTAAGCACCGGATTTGGCCAGTGCGCCGCTGAAATAGCCAGGCCGGATGTCACTGGTAATCGCATAGCCCGACGCGCGCTGTTGGACCCCCAGTTGTTCAAAGCGCTGAACAACCGCCTGGCGCGTAGCGGTACTCAGCCCGTTGAGCGACAGCGTGACGCCGCGGCTGAGTGAGGCATCGTGCGGATGAAGTTTAACCTCAAGCGGCGTCGGGCTGATCTGACCGCGTAAGGCCGAAGCGGGCAGAGGCGTGATATCGCTGTTTTTATCAAAGCGGCTGACGGGCTGCATCAGGACATTGTGGTCATCCGCGCTGCGTCGCCAGTTATCCCCAAAAGGCAGCACAAACTTACTGAGATCTTCGCTGTCGGTGCTGGCAATGATTTGTGGCGTTGCCTGACCGGCGGTGACATACCAGCGCGGCATCACATCGGTGATAAACAGCTGCCAGTACTCGTTCACGATCGGAATCTCTACCGACTCGCCAGCCCCGATGCCGGTGAACTTATTGGTCGGCTCAAGACGGGTTAAATCACCGACTATATGGGTCATCTTAAACTGGTCGTTATCCACCCGCAGCGTCTGATGGACGTTGCTCATATATATGGCCCAGTGTTTGTCCGTCAGCGCCGGACCGTGGTTGGTCAGGGTAATGGTGGCGCGATTACAGGCCGCCCAGTCTGCCCCTAATGCTGCGCAGTCGACCCCGTGCAGGGCGGCCAGATTATCCTTCACCTGATAGGTCACGCCAAACTGGCTGATCTGATTTACCAGCGACTGCTCCGACGGACTGGCAGCGCTGGAGAGGGCAACGCTCAGCAGGCTGAGCGCAAAAAAACGTTGGGTTAACATGTCATCATCCTTGTTTCGGCTAGAGAGATCCGGGTCAGCGGCGTGGGTCAGAACAGGGTAAAGGGTGCGATCACCATCAGCTTGATATCCTTCTCGTCCTGAAAAATATTGCCGTAGCCCCCGCTGTAACTGGGCAGATTGCTGTGATTGTCGTAACGGGTGTAGTGCAGTTTAATCAGCGTATCTTTAGCGCGGCCCTGCTGAATCTGGTAGATCAGATCGAGGTTCCAGGCAGACTCGGTCAGCCGTTGACGCTGGTCAAACTGAGGCTGGGTGGCGGGTCTGGCGTCCCAGCCCCAGACCCAGGAGCCGCCCACTTTCCAGCCCGCCAGCTGCCACGGCGTTAAGTCGAGCAGGGCACCGGCAAAAATCGCTTTTTCACCGTTGGCGTTCCAGTCGGAACGGGCATCCCACCAGATATCCAGTCGTCCGTTGGAGCTGGCGTAACCCGGCGTCATACGTTGTAAAAAGAAGCCCTGATTCCCTTCGGCTTTAACCCAGGTGCCTTCGAGTCGCAGATCAACCGGACCGATGGTGTAGCCGACAGTGATCGCCTGTAACCAGGCCAGGCCGTCATAGACATCACGGGGATTAGCGGCACCGCCCGCTACTTTGTCGTGCGCCCCGTAAAACTGATAGCTGGTGTAAAGTGCATTGCCGTTTGGCGTGGCTGACCACGAGGCTTTGGCGAAATATTGATCCATATAATCCGCCGCCTGGCCAAAAGCGCCCTCAAGCACCAGATTATTTTTGAAGTCATATTTCATGCCGAACGAATGCAGATAGCTGACAGGCGTTTTGCCATCAGCCTGACGAAAATCATATAAGTCACGATACCAGGGCGCTTTATATTTGTCGCTCCACATCCAGGAGAGTGATAATGCACCGGCCTGCTGGAAATCATACAGCGCACCGACTTCGACGCCGCGATAGGTTCCGGGTAAGAAACTCCAGTGTGGCGCAATAATTGTCTGGCCGGTTGGCTGAATATACCCGGCGCGCAACCAGTAATCGTTATATTTTAATTTCAGTGCGGCTTTATAAACAGAAGCACCGCCGCTGTCGCCATTCCACTTTTCATCCCAGCGGGTACGCGCCTTACTGAAGCCAATTTCATTGGGTGCGGCGGGGCCGCTGTTGGAAAGCTCAGCAGCACCGAAAATCGCGAGGTCCAGACCAATCCACTCCCCGACATAGCCTGACTGATAGTCGAGATTACTGTTGAGCGAGGCATGATGTAAATTAGCCCGATACTGCCCCTGATATTCACTGGTGGGATCGGTGTCTCTGCGATCTCGCTGACGCTGCCAGTAAAAAACATTTCCCTTTAGCGATGAGTCATCAATAAATCCGCTGGCGTAAGCCGGTGATGAACTTATTGCTGTTGACGCAATTATTACGGTGGCTATTTCAATTAACGTTAACGCGTAATTAATTTTTCGCATGACCACTCTTCCCTGAATGAATTTAAGATGCTTGCTATGAATTTTTATGGCGACAATCTATTTTTCGCGACGCGAAATATCAATTGGCGGCAGGGTGTTTTGTGAACTATTGCGCAGAACCCGATGAGATAAAATAAAGCAGGTGCAATATGGGAGGGGAAATTAATATTCTGATAAAGATGTTAGTTGTTGGCAGGGCTGCTGCAATGGGAGGCTGGCGGTGCGAACGGGCTTCCCGGTCGTGTGACAATCAGCCTGCTCAGATAAGCAGGCTGACTGATAAGGCGATTAAACCTGCTTCACTGCCCATCCCTTTTGCTTACTGGTTTTGCCAATCCCAGGATTAAAACTGTTGGTGGGATCGAGCTGCCGGTAAAAGGCCGCCAGCTGCGGTTTGGCCTGATAGAGATGACCGACGTTGTGCTCCGCCGGATACTCCGCCCCGCGCGCCTGTAAAATCTCCAGCATCTGCGCTTTCAGCTGATGAGCATCAACGCCTTTTCTGACGATGTAATCCTGATGGAACACATGACAGAAAAAGTGACCGTAGTAGAGGCTGTGGCTGAGTGAGTTTTTTATCGCCTCGGGCAGGGTTTCAAACCAGTTTGGGTCGTTGCGTCGCAATGCGATATCCAGTGCCAGAATATCTTCCACCTCATCTGCATGCACCGCGTGATAGCGCACCGCGGCACCTGCGGCGGCAAAACGATGCAGGAAAGCATGGGCACCTTCTTTCCCTTCACACTCAAAAAATTCGCCGCCGCCTTCGCGAAAGTAATCGCGTAAATAGTTACGCGCTTCAGCCACGCCGTCGCCGGACATTTTCAGCATCAGGTAATGTTCATATTTGTCGCGATACTGCTTCATTCGTTCAGGCAGATGCGCCGGAAAGAGGCGGCTCAGGCGCTGCAACAGGCGATCGCTGAAGTGCGGTTTGATAAATGACAGCTTGCTCAGCCAGGCATCCACACGACCTTTCAGCGTGAAGAACAGCGGCATCTTGTCGGTGCCCAGCTTGTCGATCATCAGAAAGGTATCTTTGCCGTAGACTTCGGCGATGTCATAGATATCGCGGTGCATATATTCACCCGCTACCGGCAGATTGCTGAAGTGCGCCAGCATGTGGCGGCGAATGTCGCTCAGCACGTCGGGATCGTTGGTACCGATATAGAACACCTGCTGCTGCGGTTCACTGGCGAAAGTATCGAGACGCACGGCGAATACCGCCAGCTTACCGGCACAGCCGGAGGCTTCAAACAGGCGACGCGCATCGGCGTTATAGCGGGCGGGCGTATCCGCATCCACTTCACGAACCCGGTCGGCATATTCATGATCGGAGGCGTGACGGCCATCATGCAGGACATCGCTCTGCTGCCAGCGATCGTCATCCAGCCGGCCCAGAATCTCTTCCGGTGAATGCCCTAAATCGATGCCAAGATGGTTAACCAGCCGCAGTTTGCCCTGGGCATCTATCTGCGCGAACAGCGCCATTTCGCTGTAGGCCGGGCCGCGTTTGATCAGCGACCCGCCGGAATTATTACAAATTCCGCCCAGCACCGAGGCACCAATGCAGGACGATCCAATCACTGAATGCGGCTCGCGTCCCAGCGGTTTGAGCACTTTTTCCAGCTGATAGAGCGTGCTGCCGGGAAACGCCAGCACCTGTTTGCCGTCATCAATTAACTGGAGCTTATCCAGCCGCAGCGTACTGATGATCACTAGCGGACGATCGTAATCGTCGCCGTGCGGCGTCGAGCCTTCAGTCAGGCCGGTATTCGCCGCCTGCATCAGAATAATGGCGTCGGCATTGACCAGCGTCTGCAATACCCGCCACAGCTCCAGCAGCGTGGCAGGAAACACCACCGCCAGCGCGTCGCCTTCGCCGGAGCGAAAGCCTTTACGGTAGCGGGCGGTCTGTTCAGGTTCGGTAAGCAGATGCGCAGGGCCGACCAGGCGGCGTAAGTCAGAAAGCAGGGCAGAGGTCTGTTTCATGGGCAATTCCCTTGTCTTATCAGTGCGTCATTACTGTAGCACGTCAACTCGCTGCAACGCAGTGTGACACCGGCAGGCTACCTGCTATTCTCTTCTTGTGGCACACTGCCGCCTGTTTATTCGATATTGCGCAGTTACTTAAGAGAACCCAACCTGATGAAATGGATTTACTCTGTTAGTCTCGCTGTCTCCCTCGCGATGCAACCGGCATTGGCTGAGACAATGCCAGGTAACCACCCGATGACCGAGCAGGCGCGGGATGCGTTCGTCAACGATCTGCTTAAAAAAATGACGCTGGATGAGAAGATCGGCCAGCTGCGTTTAATCAGCGTCGGGCCTGATAATCCAAAAGAAGTCATCCGGGAGATGATTAAGAAAAGTCAGGTTGGCGCGATTTTCAATACCGTAACCCGTCAGGATATCCGTGCGATGCAGGATCAGGCGATGCAGCTCAGCCGCCTGAAAATTCCGTTGTTTTTCGCCTACGATGTGATCCACGGCCAGCGCACCATTTTCCCAATCCCGCTCGGCCTGGCCGCCAGCTGGGATCTGGACGCAGTGAAAGAAGTAGGGCGGGTTTCCGCCTATGAAGCGGCCGACGATGGCCTGAATATGACCTGGGCACCGATGGTCGATGTCAGCCGTGAACCGCGCTGGGGTCGTGGCTCAGAAGGCTTTGGCGAAGATACCTACCTGACCGGCGAAATGGGCCGCAGCATGGTGCAGTCGATGCAGGGCAAAAGCGCGGCCGATCGCTATAACATCATGACCAGCGTCAAACACTTCGCACTGTATGGCGCGGTGGAAGGCGGACGGGATTACAACACCGTGGATATGAGCCCGCAGCGGATGTTCCAGGATTATCTGCCGCCCTATAAAGCCTCGCTGGATGCCGGCAGTGGCGGCGTGATGGTGGCGCTGAACTCGATCAACGGTGTCCCGGCTACCGCCGATGGCTGGCTGCTGAAAGATCTGCTGCGCGATAAATGGAAATTTAAAGGGATCACCATCAGCGATCACGGCGCGATCAAAGAGCTGATCAAGCATGGCGTTGCCAGCGATCCACAGGATGCGGTGCGTATCGCGCTGAAGTCGGGCGTCGATATGAGCATGAGCGACGAATATTACAGCAAATACCTGCCCGATCTGGTGAAGAGCGGCGCGGTCAGCATGGCGGAAATTGACGATGCGGCGCGTCACGTACTCAACGTCAAATATGATATGGGACTGTTTAACGATCCCTACAGCCATCTGGGTCCGAAAGAGAGCGATCCGCAGGATACCAATGCTGAAAGTCGCCTGCATCGGGCCGAAGCACGCGATGTGGCACGCAAAAGTATCGTGCTGCTGAAAAACCGGCTGGAAACCTTACCGCTGAAGAAATCGGGCACCATTGCCCTGATTGGTCCGCTGGCAGACAGCCAGCGCGACATCATGGGCAGCTGGTCAGCCGCTGGCGTGGCGAAACAATCCATTTCGCTGCTGCAGGGGATGCGCAATGCCACGGCGGGCAAAGCGACGCTGCTGTATGAAAAAGGGGCCAATATTACCGACAACAAAGGCATTCAGGATTTCCTCAACCTGTATGAACAGGCGGTATCGGTCGATCCCCGTTCGCCGCAGCAGCTGATTGATGACGCGGTTGCCAAAGCGAAGCAGGCAGATGTGGTGGTTGCGGCGGTAGGTGAAGCGCAGGGGATGGCGCATGAAGCGTCGAGCCGCAGCGATCTGGTGATCCCACCGAGCCAGCAGAAACTGTTAGCGGCGCTGAAAGCCACCGGCAAACCGCTGGTGATCGTGCTGATGAATGGGCGTCCGCTGGCGCTGGTGAATGAGGATCGGATGGCTGATGCGGTGCTGGAAACCTGGTTCAGCGGCACCGAAGGCGGTAACGCTATCGCTGATGTGCTGTTCGGTGATTACAATCCGTCGGGCAAGCTGCCGGTCTCCTTCCCGCGCTCGGTGGGCCAGATTCCGATCTACTACAACCACCTGCCGACCGGCCGTCCGTACAACCCGGAGAAGCCGAACAAATATACCTCGCATTACTATGATGCGGCCAACGGCCCGCTCTATCCGTTTGGTTACGGTCTGAGCTATACCACTTTCACCGTGTCGCCGGTAAAAATGTCGTCGCCGACCATGCCGCGTAACGGCAGCATCGAAGCCAGCGTTACGGTGACCAACAGTGGCAAGCGTGACGGTGCCACCGTGGTGCAGCTTTATCTGAACGATCCGGTCGCCTCCATCAGCCGTCCGGTGCAGGAGCTGCGCGGCTTTAAACGCATCATGCTGAAGGCGGGCGAGTCACAGACCGTGACCTTTAAGATTGATGTCGATGCGCTGAAGTTCTGGAACCAGCAGATGCAGCAGGTGGCGGAACCGGGTAAATTCAATGTGATGATCGGGCTGGATTCAGCGCGTACCCAGCACGCCCAGTTCGACTATCTATAACCGTTCACCTTTCCTCGTTCTGAGGGAAGGTGGCGCGGCGCGCCGGCAGCAACGGCGCGCCGCCTCCTTTCCGTTATCAGAGTGCTCATGATTAATCTGCGTGACCGCATCCAGCAACAGGTGTTTCGCCTTAACGGCCTGTCGCTGAATGAATTCGATATTTCTCAGCCGCCCGGCGATCCCGGCCTGTTTGGCCCCGATAGCGTTATCTGGCAGGTCCACGGTGATTTTACCTCGATGATGTGTGGCGGTATCAGCGCACTGCTGTTACAGATGCTGCACCCGGCAGCGCTGGCGGGCGTCTGGGACCACTCCAATTTTCGCCAGGATATGATGGGCCGCCTGCGGCGCACCAGCCAGTTTATCGCGGTGACCACCTTTGGTAACACTCAGGATGCCCATACGCTGATTGAACGGGTAAAGCGGATTCACCTTAAAGTCAGCGGCGTCGACAGCGCCGGTAAACCCTATGCGGCCAGCGATCCGTATCTGCTGACCTGGGTTCACGTAGCAGAAACCAGCCGCTTTCTGGCGGCTCATCTGCGCTACAAAAACCCGCGTCTCAGTCGCGCCGATCAGGATCGCTATTATCAGGAAGCCGCGCTGATCGCCGAAGCGCTGGGCGCGGAGAAGGTGCCGAAAAGCGTCCTCGATGTTGCCGATTACCTGCAACAGATGCGTCCGGAGCTGCGCTTTGATCAGCGCACGGCGGAAGTGACGCGCCTGCTGATGAACGCGCCCGCCCCAAGCTGGCAGGCCAGACCGGTGATGACGGTGATGCTGAAGTCAGGTTTTGGCCTGATGCCGGACTGGGCGCAGGCGATGTCCGGGCGCGAAACCGGTCGCTTTCAGCAGGCGATGATCGATCAGCAGATCGCGGCGATTGCCGTCGGGTTGAGATGGTCGATTCAGCGCGGCGCCTGGTATCGGGCGATGGTCAGGATGGGGCGAGATCCGGGGTGAGGGAGCTCAACCGGGCTATCAATGTCCGCTTTGTGCTGTAAGTTTAACCGATGGATACACGGCATTAACACTCCACCCGCCCATCGGTTTCTTTCACCGCTGATATCCGGATTAACAGCATCTTTACCTCTGTTAACTTATCTGAAATCAAGAAGACCCGGATTATCGCTGGCATGGATAACCTCCTTTCTTTTATAACGTTACCTTCTTTTCTCAAATAAGGTTCAGGACGTTGCGCTACGCATCTATCCCCTTCAACCATAACCAGTCCGGCTGGCCTGCGGGCGACAACTGTTATGCCTCGTATCCAATGTTGCGGGGTGAGATGAGGGCCGACTGGGTGATCGTCGGCGCTGGCTTCACTGGTTTGGCCTTCGCACGCCGTTTAGCTGAAATAGATCCTGGGTTGAACATTATCGTTGTTGATGCACATCGCTCATCAGAAAGTTCATCAGCACGTAATTCCGGCTTCGTTATCGGTCTGCCTCATAATATCGGCAGCTCCACCGCGGAATTAAAAAAAGCAAATGCCTACCGGAACCTGCTTCAGGAAGGAATTTCACAGTTAGAACAGGTTATTTCACAACATAATATTCAGTGCGACTGGGAAAACGTCGGTAAATATCATTGCCAGGTTGAGCAGGGTAACGATCATATATTAAATGAATACACCCGCAATCTCGACTTAATGGATGAACCCTACCAGACTTTAGATAATGATGCGCTCTATCAGAAACTTGGGACAAAATTTTATAGCAAAGGCATTTTTACGCCAGGTTGTGTACTGGTAAATCCGGCGCAATTAATGACTGCGCTCAGCCACTGTTTACCAAACAATGTCCAGCTTTTTGATAATACGCCCGTTCTGGGTATTCGTTATGGTGATCAGGCCGAAGTCCTCACGCCTTTTGGCGTGATTAAAACCGCAAAAGTGATGCTGGCGACTAACGCCCTGTCGCCAGAACTGCTTCCCGGCATATCCCGTCAGGCGGCTATGGCAACCTTCGCCAGCATCACCGACCCGTTAACAGACCAACAGTTGGCGACACTTCCTCCCATGAAAAGTTGGGGTCTCACGCCGGTGAATGCTATTGCCGGGGCGACCTTCCGTTTCACCTCAGACCGACGCTTCCTGATTCGCCAGCATGTTATTCCCGCCTTAAAAGGTAAGGTTGACGCTGCGCAAACTTATCAGGCAACCCAGTTACATCAGCGTTTATTCAATAAAGTCTATCCGACGCTCAACGGGGTTAAAATAGCGCACACCTGGTCCGGTACGATTAGCGTAACCCGCAACGGCGCACCGGTATGGGGCAGGTTAAATAAATTTGTCTGTACCGCTGGCGGTTGTAACGGCGCGGGTATATCTAAACAGACCGTGGCGGGCAGTTTGCTCGCGGATATGATGATGAATCAGGACAACCCGCTGATTGCGGAGATGAGATCGCTGGGTCAGGCCAATTTTATGCCGCCGTCGCCTGCTCTGGATATCGGCATTGCCTGTTCGCTGTTTAAAGAGCGCTATCTTGGCCGGAAAGAGATTTAATTTCGCGTAACGAGATGGCCTGTATCAGGCGATCTGTGATGGCGGGAGAGTGTTCCCGCTTTTAACTTGCATAGCCGGTTAAAAAACCATCATCGCTGACCTCAGTCAGGGAGTATTAGCGGCGTGAAATGACGACATCGCTTATCGGACGGGTCAAAACAAAGGCTTTGCGGCCCTGATGTACCTGCGATCTGCAATGATTGAATGTCGGTAGTGGCAGGTAACAAGGTTGAAGCCGTTCTTATTGCCTGACCAGATCTCAGCCCTTTGATATCTGAAAATTCCTTTCGCCTGGTCATCGTGGATACGGCAGCAAGCCTTTCCAGAGCGACCATTAAAAACTTCATGTGCCTTTCAGCCGACAGTCTGAAAACGACAACAGGAATATCCGCTAAGCGGATATTCCTGTTCGCTCAAAGCGGTCTTCAAACCGATAACGGCCGCACATTTCACGTTCTGCATCTCAACACATCACCCCCAGCCTCCACACTTTGAGACTATTACCCTTGTCTCAGATGGCGGCAGTCACGATCCTGCTCTATTCTCGGGGAAAATGGATTCCTCCAGGCTTTGTCGAGGCACTATGACGTACAAATCCCTGATTGCTGAAGTCCACAATCAGCAACACACCCTGACCGCGATTGTCGAGCAGGATGCGCGCACCGCCTATTTTTATATCTGGCCGACCGATCTGTTTCGCAGCCAGTACGCGGTGCGCGGCTGTTGGTTACGAAACCTGCTGCCGGCACCGGCACAGGAAGATCGCGAAGCGATGGAGCAGGGCATTGCGCCGCTGCTCAGCGCCGAGTATTGCCGCAACCTGGAAGCGGAGCCGGAACTTGATCCGGCGGGCTTACAGGTGCTCTGGGAGCCGAGCGATGATGGCGCAGCCCTGTGGTATTACGGGCAGCTGCTGGCCGTTATTCCAGGCTGGAGCCTGTATCAGGAGAAGCAGGTCAGTTTCTCCGCCGGCTGTATCAAAAAAAACCGGCTGACGGCCCCGCTGGGTTCGGCCTCCACTAACGACTATTACGCCCGCGCTGAACAGCAGCGCCAGTTCTGGCGTGAATGGCACGACGGTAGCGAGTGGGACAAGGTGCAGCAGGATTTAATGGCCTGCTACCAGGCGCGCTTTGGCGAGTCGGTGAAATATTACGCCATCGATCAGGGCAGCTGGCCGCCAATGGCGATTTCACAACACTGGCATCAGGGTGTCTGGTACTTCCTGACGCTTGGTATGAGCATCCGCCCGATGCCGCAGGTTGATTATCTGTTTGATGAGCTGGCTCCGCAGTATCGCCGTATCGAACTCGGCATGGCGGTTGACGGCGAAGTGATGACCGAAGGCAATGCGGTGCAGATGGCCAGTGCGCTGGCGGAGTTTGTGCATCTGCCGTGGGCGCGCCTCACCTGGCTTGGGGAAGGGCATACGCTGGCGTCGGAAGTGGCGCCGGTGGGTTTTGACAGCTTTTTGCTGTCGGGCGAGCTGGCTACTGAGAGCGCGCAGCTGAAGCTGCCGAAGCGCGACGGCGACCGGCCAGCGCTGCTGTGGGCCACGCCGGTTACCGAGGCGGAGCGCCAGTTTGCTCAGGCGGATGAGCACGGCGGGCAACGGTTGCGTGAGCGATTGACGGCTGACGGCAATAACCACATCTTCCGGCCACGTCAGCAGGTGGTGGATTCACCGGAATAACGCGCAACGTCGCTGCTTCGGGCAAATCAGGAGCGGCGGCATCGCCAGGCGCTAACACTAAATTCTCAGGCGAATCAGTCATATTTTAAAACTGTGATCCTGCTCATCTCAAGTTCCGCTGGGCCGCGCCGTTAACCCGAATAAGGCAATCGCGCCACACCAGGTCCAGGGGAACAAAGATGTTAAAAACAACACAATCCCGCTTCACCGCAACACTCATCGCTTTCTTTGTTGCGCTCCTCCTGATCACCGTCTGGGTGATTAACCAGTTTGTTGCTCCACAGCTGATCGACAGCGAAAGAAGTCTGGTTCGCTATCAGGTCGATTCACTGGCTTCCGGCATCGTCGAACAGATGAACCGCGTCCAGGCGCAGCAGCGCGCCATCACTGAAGCTGCGTCTGTGATGGATAGCGCCACCATCGACACCTTACTGCCGACGCTGGTGAACCAGTATCAGGACAGCAACGTGTTTGGCGGCGGTATCTGGCCTCTGCCCAATCGCCGCGATCCGGCGAAAGAAAAAAACAGCAGCTTCTTTGCCCGTAACGCCAGTAATGAACTGCAGGTCAACACCTACTGGAACTCCGATGCGGCTGATAAATACTGGGAGCAATCCTGGTACAAAGATGGCATGGCGGCAGCGAAAGGACAGTGTGCCTGGGCTAAAGCCTATCAGGATGCGGCCAGCCCGCAGCCGCGCACCAACTGCGCCATGGCGATCTATCGCGATGGCACCGTCTGGGGCGTCTCGACCATCGACGTAACGCTCGGTTTCTTCAACCAGCTGGCGAAACAGATGGGTGAAACCATTCATGGCAACGTGCTGATCGTTGAAGCCGACGGTAAAGTGGTTGGCAACGGTGCGCTGGTCAATGCCGCGCCGAAACTGGAGAACCTGGCTGATGTGCAGTTGCCGATGGCCGCGCCGCTGAAAGCGCTGCTGAGCGGTGTCGGCAGCCAGCCGCTGGAAACCACCTTTGACAGCAACGACGGTGAACAGACCCTGCTGGTGCAGGCGATTCCCGGCAGCCCGTGGTATCTCGCCAGTAGCCTGCCGACCAGCCTGCTGAAAGCGCAATCTCACAATATGCTGACCCGGCTGGGCCTGGTGCAGATCCCGCTGGCGGTGATCCTGCTGCTGGTGCTGCTCGGTTTTGTCCGCGCCATGATGAAACGCCTCAGCGTGCTTAACAGCAACATCGAAGCCCTGTCGACCGGCGGTGCGGATCTGACTCAGCGTCTGCCCGCCAGCAACAGCCCGGAATTTAACGCGGTGGCGCAGAGCTTTAACCAGTTTATCAGCTACCTGCAGGGGCTGATGCAGCAGGTCGGCGACAGCGCGCTGGCGATAACCGCCGCCTCACGCGAAATTGCCAGCGGCAACGCCAACCTCTCGTCGCGTACTGAAGATCAGGCCAGTTCGATTGTCGAAACGGCGGCCTCAATGGAAGAGCTGACCGGCACGGTACGGCAGAATGCGGACAACGCCACCCATGCTAACCAGCTGGCGGGCGATGCGTCACAGGTTGCGGCGCGCGGCACCGAAGTGGTGCGTCAGGTGGTGACGACAATGGGCGAAATTCATCACTCTTCGCGTAAAGTGGTCGATATCATCAGCGTGATCGACAGCATCGCCTTCCAGACCAACATCCTGGCGCTTAACGCGGCGGTGGAAGCGGCGCGGGCCGGTGAGCAGGGGCGTGGTTTTGCCGTGGTGGCATCCGAAGTGCGTAACCTGGCACAGCGTTCGGCTAACTCGGCGCGTGAGATTAAAAAACTGATCGAAGAGTCGGTGTCGAATATTGATGCCGGCAGCGCGCTGGTAGAACAGGCGGGACAAACCATGGATGAGCTGATGCAGGGCGTCAGCAGCGTGACTACCCTGATGAGTGAAATCATGTCAGCCAGCCGTGAACAGAGTATGGGTATCGAACAGGTAAACGTGGCGATTACCCAGCTTGACGGCACTACCCAGCAGAACGCCGTGCTGGTGGAGCAGGTTTCCGCCGCTGCGCAGGCAATGGAAGTTCAGAGCACCCAGCTTGAGCGGGTGGTGCAGAGCTTTAAATTATAATTCCTCTCCAGGCCAGCCTCGCTGGCCTGATTTCCTTCCCGCTTCATTTGTTTATCAAAGACTGGCTGTCGTTAAAAAAACCTTTTTTGGCCGCCCAAACAGGCAATCTTGTGCCAGAATAGTTGGGAATAATCTCAAGGAAACGCCATGTCTGCTATTGAAGTTATCCTCGTTGACCACCTCGATCGTCCCACCGGCAAAATGGAAAAGCTGGAAGTGCATGAAAAAGGATTGCTGCACCGCGCGGTGACGGTCTACGTCTTCAATTCCCGGCAGGAGCTGCTGTTGCAGCGGCGCGCCAGTGATAAATATCACTGTGGTGGATTGTGGAGTAACACCTGTTGCGGCCATCCTTATCCGCATGAATCGACCCGGGATGCGGCCGAACGCCGCCTGCGCGAAGAGATGGGCATGACGGTCAGCCTGACGCCGATGTTCGAGCTAAGCTACAACCTGCCGCTGAGCAATGGCCTGACCGAGCATGAATATGGTCACGTCTTCTTTGCCGTCAGCGATCGTCTGCCGCAGCTTAATCCGCAGGAAGCGGACGCCTTTGATTACCGTTCGCTGGCAACCATTGAACAGCAGATGCAGCAGCAGCCACAGCAATTCACTCCGTGGTTTTTGCACACCTTCCCGCGCATCCCGGCGCATCTCGACGCGTTTCCGGCATAAAAAAACCGCACGCTAAGGTGCGGTTCTGGTCGTCGATAACGCGTTGGCTCAGGCAGCATACCTCCTTCGCAAAATCGCTGTTTAAGGCAGGCTCAGCACGGGCCATGCACGGCTCGCGCTGCTTTGCTACCGACGTACGCTCCCCTCGCTTTATCTTCCGCAGCCGTTATCGCTACATCCTGAGAAGCTATTCAGGATCAACGCGGCAGCTCAAAATCCTCGGCATCAACATCGTAGCCTGACGGTTCCCAGCGGATCGCCAGTAACGCCAGCAGGCCCGCCAGCGGTGCCAGAAAAATGACCCAGAATACGCCGGTCCCGAGCGCCGCAACCAGCACCGGAAACAGAAACAGCGACAGGGTCGAACTGCCACGCATCAGCGTCTGGTTAAAGCCAACGCCGACGCCGCGCAGTGAGGTCGGATAGCTGAGCGAAGCAAAGGTCATGGTATGCGAACCGGGACCGAAACCCTGACCAAACAGGAACAGCGCCAGCATACCAATCGCCAGTGCCGCTTCCTGGCCGCCTTCCGGCCGACCAATCAGCGCCAGCCCGAGCAGCGCCACGCACTGACAGGCATAACCGGCCACCGACATCTTCCACGCCCCAAGACGTGGCACCAGCCGCACCGCCAGAATACCGCCGACAAAGGCAAACAGCAGATTCAGCGCCAGCGATACCAGAATGGTGGTCAGCATCGACTGGGCAAAGAAGCTGGTGATAATTACCGGCAGGCCAAACGCCACCGCGTTATAGGCGAAAGAGGAGGCGATGGAGGTGATGGTCGCCAGCAGGGTGCGGCGTCGATAGACCCCCTGCAGCAGCGCACCGTAGTTACGCCAGCTGGCCGGCCGCGCCGGTCTGACCGGCGTCAGCGCCGCATCCTGCGCCACCTGGGCGTTAATGTTCCACGCGCTGCGCAAAATAGAGGCGGCGCCCTGCAGATCGCCCTGATTCGCCGCCCAGACCGGCGACTCGCTCATGTAACGGCTGCGAATAGCGATGATGATAATCGCCGGTACCGCACCAAAGCCAAGGATCAGCCGCCACAGCCAGTCGGTATGGCTTTCTGGCAGCACTGCGTAGAGCAGCAGCACCAGCAGATAAGAGATGCTGATCGCCGCATACCAGGTCGGACACCACATCGCCACGCTGGCCGCCTTGTTGCCCTTACCGCGCAGCTTTGAAAACTCCGCCAGGAACGCCATCGCCACCGGCAGATCGATGCCGACGCCGAGCCCCATCACAAAGCGCGCCCCGCCCAGCACATATTCGTTCGGCGCAAAGGCACAGGCGATCGCCGCCACCACGAAAAAGAACATATCGGCCATGAAGACCCGATAACGGCCGATTTTATCGGTCAGGTAGCCGCCAATCAGCGCGCCAATGATCGCACCGAAGGTGATAGCCGAGGCGACCATGCCGGTGCCGGTCGGGCTGAGATTAAATTCGCGCGCCACGTCTTTGATGCCAAACGCCAGCGCGCCGAGATCGTACGCGTCGAGGAAGACGCCACCGAGCGCGATGGCGACCACAATTCGCGCATTATTGCGGGCGCTATCGCCGCTGTTAACTAAGCGGGAGACATCGGCCGCGCTGCGGATCCACTGCGTTTCGCCGGTCGGCGCACTCCCTGTTGTTGCCACATGGGCGGAAGAGATCAGGTCGGACATGATGTTGTGATTCTTTTATTTTTGAAAACAGGGTATCGAGAATAGCCGTTTAGACGCCCAGACGTAAATTCATTTCAGTTATGAGCAATAAGTTTTTAGTCTCAAATCGTTATCAATTTGCGATAAAGTCATCTACGGTCCGGCATAGCCAGGCTACGCTTTTAAAGCGGCTAACCAAACCGCTGTGCGTCAGGCTACGGTCTTCATAACGGGCACGCGACGGCTCTGCCGGAACAGCGCAGTGCGCGTTATGCGTCATCCTGATCTCCCGGCGTGAGCACAATCGATAACAATTCTCTGATACAACAGGCGATAACACGCGATAAGGAACAGGTCATGGTCAGAATTCGGGGTTGGGTTGGACTGGGCGCCTTGCTGCTCAGTCTGGGCATTGCACACGCGGCCGATCCGGTGCGGGTCGGGTCGAAAATTGATACCGAAGGATCGCTGCTGGGTAATGTGATTTTGCAGGTGCTGGAGAAGCACGGTGTTAAAACCGTCAATAAAATTCAGCTGGGGACCACGCAGGTGGTGCGCGGGGCCATCACCGCCGGGGAGCTGGATATCTATCCGGAATATACCGGTAACGGTGCTTTTTTCTTTAATGATGAAAAAGACAGTGCCTGGAAAAATGCCCGTCAGGGCTACGAAAAAGTAAAAAAACTGGATGCTGAGAAAAACCATCTGGTGTGGCTGACGCCTGCGCCTGCCAATAACACCTGGACCATTGCGGTACGTAAAGATCTGGCTGAGAAAAACCAGCTGACCTCACTGGCCGATCTCAGTGCCTGGCTGAAAAAAGGTGGCACGTTTAAGCTGGCCGCCTCGGCAGAATTTATTGAGCGCAGCGATGCGTTGCCCGCGTTTGAAAAAGCCTACGGCTTTGATCTTAAACAGGATCAGCTGCTGTCACTGGCTGGCGGGGATACCGCGGTAACGATCAGTGCGGCGGCGCAGCAAACCTCAGGGGTTAACGCGGCGATGGCCTACGGTACCGACGGTCCGGTAGCGGCGCTGGGTTTACAGACGCTGAGCGATCCGAAAGGTGTACAGCCGATCTATGCGCCAACGCCGGTGATCCGGGAATCGGTGCTGAAAGCCTATCCGCAGATTGATGCGTGGCTGAAGCCGGTATTCAGCGCGCTCGACGAGAAAACGCTGCAACAGCTGAACGCCAGAATCGCGGTCGACGGCCAGGATGCCAGCAGCGTGGCGAAAGAGTGGCTGCAACAGCAGAAGCTGCTGTAACCGATGCGGATATCGCGGGAAGCGATACGACGTCCCGGTCAGCAACCCGTTGCGCTGTTGCTGCTGGTGCTGCTCAGCCTGTCGCTGGTGGCGCTGCCCTTTCTGACCTTTGCGCCGAATCGGTTGGTGGCAGGCGAGCCGCTGATGGGCTGGCAGATCAGTCAGTCGGCAGTAGTGCTGCCGCCTCTGGCGGTATTGTGGCTGCTGCTGTGGTTTGCGCCGTCGCGCATCAGCCTTAGTCTGGCGCTGTTGTCGGCTGAACTGATGCTGGCGGCAATGATCTGGCTGAGTGGCAATCAGGCGACGCTGCTCAGCCAGCACGGCAGCCGGCTGGCGCGCACCAGCTTTGCCAGCGGCCTGTGGTGCAGCGGGGCGCTGCTGCTGCTGCTGATTACCGACACCGTGCGGCAACTGACCCGCCACCGGCTGGCACAGCTGCTGCTTAACCTGCAGGTGTGGCTGCTGCCGCTGTTGCTGCTGTTCAGCGGCCAGCTTAACGATCTCTCCCTGCTGAAAGAGTATGCCAATCGACAGGCGGTGTTTGACGCCGCGCTGGTGCGTCATCTGACGTTGCTGGCCGGTACCGTTCTGCCTGCGCTCCTTATTGCGCTGCCGCTGGGTATTCTGCTGTTCCGGCAGCCTCGCTGGCAGAGCGCGGTGTTTGGCGTGCTGAATGTGATCCAGACGGTGCCGTCGGTGGCGCTGTTTGGCCTGCTGATTGCTCCGCTGGCGGGACTGGCACTGCGTTTTCCGTGGCTGGGCGACTGGGGGATCAGTGGCATCGGCATGGCACCGGCCCTGATCGCGCTGGTGCTGTACGCCTTACTGCCGCTGGTGCGCAGCGTGGTGGTCGGGCTGCAACAGGTCCCGCAGGAGGTACGTGAAAGCGCGCGCGGCGTCGGCATGAGCGGCTGGCAGCAGTTTATGGCGGTCGATGTGCCGCTGGCACTGCCGGTGTGGCTGGCAGGTCTGCGGGTGGTGGTGGTGCAAACCCTGGGCATGGCGGTGGTGGCGGCGCTGATTGGCGCGGGTGGCTTTGGCGCAATTATTTTTCAGGGCCTGCTGAGCAGCGCGCTGGATCTGGTGCTGCTGGGCGTGATCCCGGTGATTGCGCTGGCGGTCACCGTCGATGCCCTGTTCCGCCTGCTGATCTCACTGCTGGAGAAAAAAGATGATTGAATTTAAGGGCGTTTCGCGCGCCTTCAACGGCAAAGCGGCGGTCAGCGATCTCTCCCTGACGGTGGCGGAAGGGGAGTTCTGCGTGCTGCTCGGCACCTCCGGTTCCGGTAAATCGACCACCCTGAAGATGATCAACCGACTGGTGGAGTTCGACAGCGGCGAGATCCGTTTCGCCGGTGAGTCGATTCGCCAGCTTGATGCCCGTGACCTGCGGCGACGGATGGGCTATGCCATTCAGTCCATCGGCCTGTTTCCGCACTGGACGGTGCAGAAAAATATCGCCACGGTCCCGGCGCTGCTCGGCTGGTCAAAACAGCAGGTTACGCAGCGGATAGCGGCGTTACTGGCACTGCTGAATCTTGACCCGCAGCTGCTGAATCGTTATCCGCATCAGCTGTCCGGCGGACAGCAGCAGCGGGTGGGCGTGGCGCGCGCGCTGGCGGCCGATCCGGAGGTATTGCTGATGGATGAACCCTTTGGCGCGCTCGATCCGGTGACCCGCGGCGCGCTGCAACAGGAGATGCTGCGTATTCACCGGCTGTCGGGCCGCACCATCGTGCTGGTGACGCATGACATTGATGAAGCGTTGACGCTGGCCGATCGCCTTGTGCTGATGGATAACGGTGAGATCGTCCAGCAGGGTAAACCCGCTGAGCTGCTGACCCAGCCGAAAAATGATTTTGTGCGGGACTTCTTTGGCCGCAGCGAAATGGGCGTGCGGCTGCTGGCGCTGGGGCAGGTCGGTGATGCGGTGCGACGGGGCGAATGGCTGACGGGCGAACCGATCGCCGCCGGGCTGACGCTGCGTGAAGCGCTGTCGCAGTTTATTACCCGGCGCACCGACAAACTGCCGGTGATCGATGAACAGCAACAGCCGCTGGGCGTGCTCTACTTCAACGATCTGCTGACGCTGCGCGAGGAGACCGCATGCGCTGGCTGACCGATCCGCTGTTGTGGCTGGTGCTGCTGTATGGCGCGCTGCTGACGCTGATGCCCTACAGCGGGCCGCTGTTTCATCACTGGTTCCCGGAGCTGGCCCGGCCGCTTTACCAGCAGGAGACATTCTGGCAGCTGACGCTGGCGCACCTGTTTCTGGTGATCACCGCGAGTCTGCTGGCGATGGTGATTGGCGTCGGGAGTGGGGTTCTGGTCACCCGGCAAGCCGGTCGGGCGTTTCGTCCGTTAATGGAAACGCTGGTGGCGGCCGGACAAACCATCCCGCCGGTGGCGGTATTAGCGATTGCGGTGCCGGTGATGGGATTTGGTGCCTGGCCAGCGGTGGTGGCGCTGCTGCTCTATGGCTTGTTGCCAATCTTACAGGGCACGCTGGCGGGCATCGACAGCGTCCCTGCCAGCAGCCGGGAGATTGCCGAAGGCGTCGGGATGAGCGCATGGCAGCGTCTGTGGCAGATTGAGCTGGCGCTGGCTGCGCCGGTGATTATCGCCGGTATCCGCACCTCGGTGATCATCAACATCGGCACAGCCGCTATCGCCTCCACGGTCGGGGCAAAAAGCCTGGGCTCACCGGTGATCATCGGTTTAAGCGGATTTAATACCGCGTATGTGATTCAGGGGGCGTTACTGGTGGCGCTGCTGGCGATTGTCAGCGATCGCCTGTTCGAGCGCCTGCAACGGTGGTTTAGCGTGAGTGCACGATGAGAGAGTAACCGACCAGCATCAGACCGCTGGTACCGCCAGCCGCCATAATGAAAAACAGCGTAGCGAAGAATGTTTTTTTCCAGTTCATGGGAAAACCTGAGCGCGTTGTATTGAGGCGGGAATGATAGCGCGCGCAAGGCAGCAGGCAAAGTGCCCAGCGTGCGTTTTTGTCATCAGGGTGTTTCGTGCAACCGCACGGCGTAACCCTGTTCCTGCCAGTGCGACAGCTGTTCCTGCTGACGACGGGTCAGTTTTTTTCCGGTAAACACAAACATATTCATGCCAGGAAACAGCTCCGGGCGCGGAACGTCGAGCGGTTCAGCCAGCACATCGATCCGCCAGCCGTGCTGCGACAGGCGCCAGCCTTCCAGCCAGATGCGGGTGCGGTCATCAATGCCCCAGCCGATAATCAGGGCATCTTTGCCCGCTTTTTTACGGCTGGCGGTCAGGCAGAACGCCACATAATCGATCAGCAAGCCATCCAGCAGGCTGCACATGGTACGGGCGGTGTTTTGATCAAGACTGAGCTTCTGACGCACCGGCATAAAAACGTGGTCAATCAGCGCATCGATCGGATGTTCGCGACCGATAGCCGCAATTTTGTTACGCAGTTTGGCGGGTCTGACATGGCGTAACACACTGATGAGTTCATCCTGCAGGGTGGTCCAGCCATCATGCGCATCGACATCACCCCCTTCCAGCAGCGCTTTAACTTTGCCGACTGGCACGCCGCTCTCGATCCAGCGCATGATCTCTTCAATACGCTGAACATCTTCTTCATCAAACTGACGATGCCCACCTTCGGTCCGTTGCGGCTTCAGTAAGCCATAACGTCTTTGCCAGGCGCGCAATGTCACTGGGTTTATGCCACAGCGCTCGGCGACGTCACCGATACTGTATAGGGTCATAAATTCCTCTTTATACTGATCTGAGTGGAATTACCATAACGAAGCAAACTAAGTTGTACAATACATTTTTGAATGTACAACTTGACCGCTGCGCCTTTTCTCAGCTATATCTCATATAAGAGAAATTATTCCCAATTATGAGAAGGTACTATGTCGGACCTGAACACCGAACAACGCCTGGCAGCGCGACTCGCGGAATTACGTCTGCAACGTGGCTGGTCGCTGGATGAGCTTGCAATCGCTACCGGGATCAGCCGTGCCTCATTATCACGCATTGAGCGAAGCGAGACCAGCCCCACTGCCGCATTGCTTAATCGCCTGTGTGTAGCCTACGGATTAACGATGTCGCGCCTGCTGAGTGAAGTGGAGGAGGATGCGAAGCTGCTGATCCCGTATGAGCAGCAGCCGGTATGGAGTGATGAAGCCAGTGGATTCCACCGGCGAAATGTGTCACCGCCTGTTACTCATTTTAGATGCGAATTGGTGGAGGGCAAATTACGGCCCGGTGCGCGTATCGATTATGACGCCCCGCCGATACAGAGTATGGAGCAGCACATCTGGCTACGTGAAGGCGGCCTGACCGTCAGCATGGCAAACCAGCAGTGGACCTTACGTCCGGGCGACTGTTTACGCTTTCACCTGACTGGCAAATCGGCCTTTGAAGCGCACCTGACCGAGGGCGCGCGCTATTTACTGGTGGTGGCAAAACCATGATCGACTATCAGATGCTCAGCGCGACACAGGCGCAGCAGCGCTTATCCGAACTTTGTGACGTGCTGCAGGGCTGCGTCGCGCAGGGGGCCAGCGTCGGATTTATTGATGCTGCCGATCAGCAGGCGATCCTGCGTTTCTGGCAGAATCGGATCTACAGCCTGGCAAGCGGCAATGACGAACTGTGGGTGGCGTGTCAGCACGGCGCGATCGTGGCGACGGTGATGATTAACAACAGCGCAATGCCCAACGGCCGTCATCGGGCGGAGATCAGCAAACTGCTGGTCCACCCGCGGGCGCGCCGCCAGGGGATTGCCCGTCAGCTGATGCAGCAGGCGGAACAGCGGGCGCGGCAGATGGGGAAAACGCTGCTGGTGCTGGATACGCGCAGCGGCGATGTCGCCAGCGATCTCTACCGTTCGCTCGACTGGCAGGTCGCCGGCTCGATACCCTTTTATGCCGAATCCACCACCGGCGAGCTGGATGCGACGACCTACATGTTTAAAGTGCTGAGCTGATCCGGCACCGAATACAATAAGAGACGGGATTTGGAACCGCAGACGAAAAAATCTGCCTGAAAGCTGACGTCGTCAGCATACTGTGTAAAAATACAGGCAATTTTTATGGTGTGGTAACAAACAAAATGGCCCTGACAGCAGCAGTAAAAAGCCAGATAGCGCAGTGGTATAAAGCGCTGCAGCAGCAGGTGCCCGATTTCATTCCGCGCGCCGCCCAGCGGCAGATGATTGCCGAAGTGGCAAAATGTCTGGCGGGCGATGATGCGCGCCATCTGGCGGTGGAAGCGCCAACCGGCGTGGGAAAAACCCTCTCTTATCTGATCCCCGGTATTGCAGCCAGCCGCGCTCAGGAAAAACGGCTGGTGATCAGCACCGCCAACGTCGCACTGCAGGATCAAATCTTCACCAAAGATCTGCCGCTGCTGAAAAAAATCATTCCCGATCTCACTTTTACCGCCGCCTTTGGTCGCGGCCGCTATGTCTGTCCGCGCAATCTGGCGGCGCTGGCGGCTGACGACGATCAGCAGGGCGATCTGCTGCTCTACCTGGATGATGACGCCATCAGCAGCACCAAAGAGGAGCAGACGCAGTGCGGCCGGTTGCAGAAAGCGCTGGACCGCTATCAGTGGGACGGCCTGCGCGATCACAGCGAGGAGAACGTCAGCGACAGCCTGTGGCAGCGGCTCTCCACCGACAAAGCCAGCTGCCTCGGCGCTCACTGCCGCTGGTATCGCGAATGCCCGTTTTTTGTGGCGCGGCGTGAAATCGAGCAGGTCGATGTGGTGGTAGCCAATCATGCGCTGGTGATGGCGGCGATGGAAAACGAATCGGTGCTGCCGCCGGCGAAGAATCTGATGCTGGTGCTGGATGAAGGCCATCATCTGCCGGAAGTGGCGCGGGACGCGCTGGAGATGAGCGCCGATATCACCCCAGGCTGGAGCAGCCTGCAGCTGGATCTGTTCATCAAGCTGGTAGAGAGCATCATGACTCAGATGCGGCCAAAATCGCCGCCGCCGCTGGCCAATCCGGAGCGGCTGAAAGCGCACTGCGAGGAGCTGCGTGAGCTGCTGACCATCATCAGCCAGGCGCTCAATCCGCTGTTGCCGCCGCACAATCAGCCGGGCGAATACCGCTTTGTACTGGGTGCGTTGCCGCAGGAGCTGCTGGACCTGTGCGCCCGGCTGTTCAAACTCAGCGATGCGCTGCGGGGCCTGAGCGAAGGCCTGATTAACGCCCTGAGCGAGCAGACCGGCAAGGTTGATGTGGTGCGGCTGCACCGTAATCTGCTGCAGCTGAACCGTCAATTCGGCTGGTTTGAATCGGTCAGTAAGCTATGGCGACTGGCGGCAATGGAGAAAGCCTCCGGCGCACCTGTGTCGAAATGGATCACCCGCGAACTGCGCGAAGGTCAGGCGCACCTGCTGTTTCACTGCGCCGGGATTCGCGTCAGCGATCAGCTGGAGAAAATGCTGTGGCGGAAGATTCCGCATGTGGTGGTTACCTCCGCCACGCTGCGCTCGCTCAACAGTTTTAATCGCCTGCAGGAGATGTCGGGGCTGAATGAAAAAGCGGGCGACCGTTTTGTAGCGCTCGACTCGCCGTTCAACCACGTTGAACAGGGCAAGCTGGTGATCCCGCAAATGCGTTACGAACCGCTGATGACCCACGAAGCGGAGCACATCGCTGAGATGGCGGGCTTCTTCCGCCAGCAGATGAGCCTGAAGCAGCATAAAGGGGTGCTGGTGCTGTTCGCCAGCAACCGGGCGATGCAGCAGTTTGTCGCCTGCCTGCCCGATTTGCGCCTGTCGATGCTGGTGCAGGGCGATCAGCCGCGCAGCCGACTGGTCGATCTGCATCGTCAGCGGGTGAGCAAAGGCGAGACCAGCATTCTGATTGGCCTGCAATCGTTCGCGGAAGGGCTCGATTTAAAAGGCGATCTGCTCAGTCAGGTGCATATTCATAAAATTGCTTTTCCGCCGGTAGACAGTCCGGTAATTTTAACCGAAGGCGAATGGCTGAAGAGCCTGAAGCGTTATCCGTTTGAGGTGCAGAGCTTACCCAGCGCCTCGTTTACCCTGATTCAACAGGTCGGACGCCTGATTCGCAGCCATCAGTGTTATGGCGAAATTGTTATCTATGATCGCCGTCTGCTGAGCAAAGCCTACGGCAGCCGACTGCTGGCGGCGTTGCCGATTTTCCCGATTGAGCAGCCCGAACCGCCAGAGCCGGCAGCGATACCGGCCGCACCGGCCGCCACGCGCACCGTGCGTAAACGACGTCCGACGCGGCGCTGAACCGCCGCACACTTAACCGGAAGCGAGTGATGGAACTGAATAAAATTATTAAAGAGATCGGCCGCGGAAAAAACCATGCCCGCGACATCGATTTCGACACCGCCGTGGCACTTTACAGTGCGATGCTGGCGGGCGAAGTGCCGGATCTGGAGCTGGGCGGCATTCTGATTGCGCTGCGTATCAAGGGTGAAGGCGAAGCGGAGATGCGCGGTTTTTATCAGGCGATGCAGGCGAAGATGATGAGGCTGAACGCCCCGGCCAGCCGGCCGATGCCAGTGGTAATTCCGAGCTATAACGGCGCACGTCGACAGGGCAACCTGACGCCGTTGCTGGCGCTGCTGCTGGTGAAGCTCGGTTTTCCGGTGCTGGTGCATGGGGTCAGTGACGACGCGACGCGCATCACCAGTGAAGCGGTGTTCGCTGCGCTGGGCGTGATGCCGGTCACCACCGCTGAACAGGCGCAGGCAAAGCTCGATGCGGGCGAACTGGCGTTTATTACCGTGGATCATCTCTGCCCGCCGATGGCGAAACAGCTGTCGCTGCGCTGGCGGATGGGAGTGCGTAACAGTGCGCATACGCTGGCAAAACTGGCGACGCCGTTTGGCGAACGCGAGGCGCTGCGGCTGTCGAGCGTATCGCATCCGGAATATGTGCCGCGGGTGGCGAAGTTCTTCAGCGATATTGATGCGCCTGCGCTGCTGCTGAATGGTACCGAGGGCGAGGTTTATGCTAATCCGCAGCGTTGCCCGGCGATCAGCGTGATCCGCGGCGCGGGATCGGAAGCGGAAGTGTGGGTAGAGCGCCAGCCAGAGGTCCAGGTTGAGTTGCCCGCGGATAAAACAGCGGCGGTGACCGCCGCCTGGATAGAGCAGGTGATTAATCAGCAGCGCCCGGTACCGCAGGCGCTGCGGCTGCAGCTGGCCTGCTGCCTGCGCGCCAGCGGAGAATGTGACTCGCTGGAAGCGGCCGACCAGCGGCTGCGCGCCGCCGGTTACTGAATCAGGCGATTGGCAGCGCCTGTTCCACCAGATCCTGCCAGAAGCGAATGCCGATTGGCAGCAACGCGTCATTAAAGTCGTAGCGGGCATTATGCAGCGGCGCCGACGGGGTTTCACCGTCGGCGCCGAGCCAGAAGTAAGCGCCCGGACAGGCTTCCATCATGCAGGCAAAATCCTCAGAAGCCATTGAGGGATTAACCTGCCAGTGAACATGCTCTTCTCCCAGCGTTGCCAGCGCCACTGCGCGCACCTGCTCCGCCGGACCGGCATGGTTGGCGGTTACCGGATAGCCAGGTAACCAGTGTGTCTCGCCGCTCACCCCGAACGGGCGGGGCAGGGTGGCCACAAATTCATCGATCAGCGTCCGGACTTTGTCGCGTACCGCCGGTTGCAGGCAGCGAACCGTGCCGCGCAACACGATCTGTTCCGGGATGACGTTAATCGCCTCACCGCCGTGGATCTGCGTGACGCTGACCACCGCCGAGGAGAGCGGTGACAGCCGGCGCGACGGAATGGTTTGCAGCGCCAGGATCAGCTCAGCCGCCACCACCATCGGATCGGCACCGCTTTCCGGCATCGCCGCGTGGCAACTTTTGCCGTGCAGGGTGATCTCAAACGAATCCAGCGAGGCCATCATCGCACCAGGATTCACCGCCAGCGACCCGAGCGGCAGGCCCGGCCAGTTATGCATGGCGTAGACCGCATCCATCGGGAAACGCTGGAACAGTCCCTCCTCCACCATTTTGCGCGCACCGCCCAGATTCTCTTCGGCGGGCTGAAAAATAAAGTGCACCGTGCCGCTGAACTGGCGGGTCGCCGCCAGCTGTCGGGCAGCGGCCAGCAGAATGGCACTGTGACCGTCGTGGCCGCAGGCGTGCATTACGCCCGGCGTGGCGGATCGCCATTCGACCTCACCTTTTTCGGTGATCGGCAGCGCATCCATGTCGGCACGCAGCCCGATGACCGGGCCGGGACCATTGACCAGCGTGCCAATCACGGCCGTCCCTGCCAGACCGCGAAATACCTGTAATCCGGTCAGCTCAAGTTCGCGTGCAATAAGATCGCTGGTGTGATGTTCCTGGTAACCTAATTCCGGCTGGCGATGGAGCTGGCGGCGCCAGTGCAGGGCATCTTCAAGCAGGGCGGGGGAAAGGGTCATGCAGAATCGCGCTCCATACAGAATGAGAAGATTTCACTTTAGTGGTCGGGGAGCACGCCGTCTATTGCCGTAACGGCGAAATCTGGCTATAGGCTAAATCAAAATGGAATAACTAATAAGTAACGGTGACCGCTGGAGCAGGTTGAGGCGCAAAAAAACGGGGCCAGCGCGGCGCTGACCCCGGTGATAAATTACTTCTGCAGCATCGGCAGGTTAAGCCCGTGCTGCTCAGCACAGGCCTGTGCCTGGGGATAGCCGGCGTCGGCGTGGCGCATTACGCCGGTCGCCGGATCGTTCCACAACACCCGACCCAGACGCGCATCCGCCTCTTTGCTGCCGTCACAGACAACCACCATACCGGCGTGCTGCGAGAAGCCCATGCCGACACCACCACCGTGATGCAGGCTGACCCAGGTCGCGCCGCCTGCGGTGTTGAGCAGCGCATTGAGTAACGGCCAGTCTGATACCGCATCAGAGCCATCTTTCATCGCTTCAGTTTCACGGTTCGGTGACGCCACCGAGCCACAGTCGAGGTGGTCGCGACCAATCACCACCGGCGCTTTCAGTTCGCCATTGCGCACCATTTCGTTGAAGGCCAGGCCAGCAAGGTGTCGTTCGCCCAGGCCGAGCCAGCAGATGCGGGCCGGCAGTCCCTGAAAGGCGATGCGCTCCTGCGCCATATCCAGCCAGCGATGCAGGGTTTTGTGCTGCGGAAACAGTTCTTTAAGTTTGGCGTCGGTTTTGTAGATATCTTCCGGATCGCCCGACAGCGCCACCCAGCGGAACGGGCCTTTGCCTTCACAGAACAGCGGGCGGATGTAGGCCGGGACAAAGCCAGGGAAGTCGAATGCGTTGGTGACTCCTTCATCCAGCGCCACCTGACGGATGTTGTTGCCGTAGTCCACGGTCGGGATGCCCATATGGCAGAAGTCGAGCATCGCCTGTACGTGAACCGCCATGGAGGCGCGTGCCGCTTTCTCTACCGCTTTCGGCTGCGAGACTTTCTCCTGCTGCCAGCGCGCCAGATCCCAGCCAATCGGCAGGTAGCCATTGATCGGGTCGTGGGCCGAGGTCTGATCGGTGACGATATCCGGTTTCGGTCCGCCCGCCCTGGCACGCTTGACCAGTTCCGGCAGGATCTCTGCCGCATTGCCCAGCAGTCCGACGGAAATGGCTTTTTTCGCTGCGGTCGCTTCATTAATCAGCGCCAGAGCCTCATCCAGCGAGGTCGCTTTATGATCGACGTAACGGGTACGCAGACGGAAATCGATGCGCGACTCCTGGCACTCAATGGCCAGCACGCAGGCTCCCGCCAGCACGCCCGCCAGCGGTTGTGCGCCGCCCATACCGCCGAGACCGGCAGTGAGGATCCAGCGTCCGCTCAGATCGTTGTTATAGTGCTGACGTCCCGCTTCAACGAAGGTTTCGTAGGTTCCCTGCACGATGCCCTGTGCGCCAATATAGATCCACGACCCGGCGGTCATCTGGCCATACATCATCAGGCCCGCCTTATCCAGCTCATGGAAGTGATCCCAGTTGGCCCAGTGCGGCACCAGGTTGGAGTTAGCCAGCAGCACGCGGGGTGCATCGGCATGGGTACGGAACACCCCGACCGGCTTGCCGCTCTGGATCAGCAGCGTCTCATCCGGCTGTAACGCCTTCAGCGAGCGCAGGATCTGCTCGAAGCACTCCCAGTTACGCGCCGCTTTGCCAATGCCGCCATAAACCACCAGATCTTCCGGCCGCTCGGCAACGTCAGGATCGAGGTTGTTCTGGATCATCCGGTAAGCGGCTTCAATCAGCCAGTTGGCGCAGTGCAGCGTGGTGCCATGTGGGGCACGAATTTCGCGGGCCACGGCCTGAGACAGGGTTTCGCTCATTACAGATTCCTTATTCAGCAGAAGTGAAGGCGCGCAGGCTCGGTAGCAGCGCGGTCAAAGCCTGAGGCCAGTCAGCGCGACTAGCCCACTGACGCATCGCGTCGATATCGGGTGCCAGCAGGCGGTCCTCTTCAAGGAAAGCCACCTGCTCGCGGATAGTGCCAATCGCCTGCTCAAGGGTCGGCGAGCTTTTCAGCGGTCGGTTAAATTCAATGCCCTGCGCCGCGGCCATCGCTTCGATGCCGACCACCGCTGCGCTGTTGAAACACATGCTGCCGAGGCGGCGGGCGGCGTAGGTCGCCATAGAAACGTGATCTTCCTGGTTAGCGGAGGTCGGCAGGCTGTCCACGCTGCCGGGATGCGCCAGCGATTTATTCTCGGAGGCCAGCGCCGCGGCGGTGACCTGAGCAATCATAAAGCCGGAGTTAACCCCGCCGTCATGCACCAGGAACGGTGGCAGACCGGATAAACCGGTGTCCAGCAGCAGCGCCAGGCGACGTTCAGAAATCGCGCCAACTTCAGCAATCGCCAGCGCCAGGATATCCGCGGCAAACGCCACCGGCTCGGCATGGAAGTTACCGCCGGAGATCACATCGCCGCTGTCGCTGAACACCAGCGGATTATCAGAAGCGGCGTTGGCTTCAATCTGCAATATCCGCGCCGCGTGGCACAGGTTGTCGAGACAGGCCCCCATCACCTGCGGCACGCAGCGGATGGAGTAGGGGTCCTGCACCCGGCCGCAGTGGGTATGAGAGGTGAGGATTTCACTGCCCTCAATCAGGGTGCTGACCGCCGCGGCGACCGCAATCTGCCCCTGCTGACCGCGAGCCTGGTGAATGCGGGCGTCGTACGGCTTCAGCGAGCCTTTAATCGCTTCCAGCGACAGCGCACCGGCCATCAGTCCGGCGGCAAACAGGTTTTCCCCCTCAAACAGGCCACGCAGTGCCAGCGCGGTCGAGACCTGGGTGCCGTTGAGCAGCGCCAGCCCCTCTTTCGGCCCGAGCACAAACGGTGCCAGCCCAACCGCGGCCAGGCCTTCCGTCGCCGGGATCAGCGCGCCGTTGAGCCGCACCTGGCCTTCGCCCAGCAGCATCAGCGACATGTGGGCCAGCGGCGCCAGATCGCCAGAGGCACCGACCGAGCCTTTCTCCGGAATAACCGGCATCACGCCCGCGTTGAACAGGGCCAGCAGCGCCTCGACCAGTTCGATCCGCACCCCGGAGTGACCGCGCGCCAGGCTGATAATTTTGGTGGCAACCACCAGACGGGTCACATTGTCCGGCAGCAGATCCCCGAGGCCGACGCTGTGCGACAGCACCAGGTTACGTTGCAGATCGGCCAGCCGGCCCGCCGGAATCTGGGTCTGCGCCAGCTTGCCGAAACCGGTATTAATGCCATACACCACCTTGCCGGAGGCGACGATGGCCTCGACGGTTTGCTGCGCATCGGCAATCGCCTGACGTGCTGACTGATCAAGGCTAAGCGTGACGTTACCCTGATAGATAGCGCGTAATGTGGCGAGATCCACCTCGCCCGGCACCAGGTGTAATACCTGCGACGAACCTGACATAGTCTACTCCTGTCTATACAAGTGTGCTGGCGGGGCTGCGTGATGTTCATTGCCCTGATCCAGCGGGATAATGCGAGTGAAGCATAAGTGTCTATTCTTGTCTATACAAGTAGCAAAGGGCGTGCCAGGCCGATCACAAAAATGCATTGCCCGCCCTGTCTGGGCGATCGGCAAAGTGTGACACAGCACCTGCACCAGAGCGATGCACAGCCTGCACCGATGGGGCGCAGCCGACGGAAACGGATGTATATACATTCACGTAGCGAGACAGTAAACTTGAGGCATTATCTGGATAAGGAACAGCAAATGGTCGAGCATACGGCACTGGCACAACTGGCTGCGGCCATGAGCGATGAACCCGCGCCGATTTATCAGCGGGTGAAGCAGGCGATTGTCAGCCAGATTCGCGAAGGGCTATGGAAAGCGAACCAGCGTGTGCCCTCAGAAAGTGAACTGGTGAATGAACTGGGCGTCAGCCGGATGACGATCAACCGGGCGCTGCGTGAACTGACCAGCGAAGGGTTTCTGGTACGGATGCAGGGCGTCGGCACCTTTGTCGCCGAGATGAAAGGCTATACCGCGATGCTGGAAGTGCATAACATCGCCGATGAGATCGCCCAGCGCGGTCATCAGCATAGCTGCAAGATCCTGGCTATCGGCCAGAATAAAGCCGATCCGGAGCAGGCGGCGGTGCTGGGACTCACTACCGGACAGACGCTCTATCACTCGCTGATTGTCCATTACGAAAATGAGCTGCCGGTGCAGCTGGAAGATCGACTGGTCAACCCGCTGGTGGCACCCGATTATCTGACCCAGGATTACCACAGCCAGACGCCTTACACCTATCTGATGCGGGTCGCGCCGCTGACCGCGGGCGAGCACATTGTTGAAGCGGTGCTGCCCGATGCGCGTCAGCGTAAGCACCTGGCGCTGGAGGAGCATGAGCCCTGCCTGCTGATCCGTCGTCAGACCTGGAGCGATAACAAAATCGTCACCTATGCGCGCCTGCTCTATCCCGGCTCACGTTATAAATTGCTGGGCCGCTTCAAGGGACACGGTTAAGCCGGGTCAGCAGCAGTCGGGCATCGTCGCCGATCGGGCTGAGCCGGATCGTCTCATCAACCCAGGCCGCACCCTGCTGTGCCGTCAGTCGCTCGCCGTTTGCCAACTGCCATGCACCCGCCACGACCCAGGCGACACCGTGCAGGCTGCTGACCGCATCGGTTACCACCTCAACCGTTGCCTGCCATTGCCCGCGTCGGGTCATGATATTGAAATCCTCACTGATTCCGCCCTCAAGCCGGGCGTTTAACGCCAGTTCGCCAGCAAACGCCCAGGGCTGGAGCGGCGTTAAACGCTGCTCAACGCCAGGAGCGGTGAGGGCGACCGCGTCACCGTGCAGCAGAGTGATGATGCGATCCACGCCCGGAAAGGCGGAGAACGGCCCGTCCTGCGCCAGCGTCGCGATGCTGGCTCGCCATTCAAACGCGGCCGCGCCATGTGGATAACTGATTAACTCGCGGGTCTCCCCGCCGCCGTTACGCCAGCGACTGACCGCCAGCTCAGCATACGCAAATCGAATCATCGCAGTGCCGCCATCGCCTGACTGAACCGGGCAGCACAGGCTTCCTGTGCCGGATGATAACCCTCCTCGATAACCGCTTTACCGGCGACGTAGACGTCACGGATCTGATCGCGCTGACCGGCAAACAGCCAGCGATTCAGCACCGAACGGGGCTCCACGCTGCCGAGCCACGCCTCGTCACGCAGCACCAGCCAGTCGGCCCGCTGTCCCACCGCCAGCGACCCTTGCTGAATGCCGCACGCCTGAGCGCCGCCTGCCGCTGCCTGCTGCCACAGCAGATCGCCGACCGAGGCCTGGCCCGGCAGAGTGATACGATTGCGGCGCTGGTCACGCAGCCGCTGGGCATATTCCAGCCAGCGTAACTCTTCGTTGATACTCAGCGAAACGTGGCTGTCCGAGCCAATACCCCAGCGTCCGCCCTGGGCGATATACTCCACTGCCGGAAAGATGCCATCACCGAGGTTGGCTTCGGTGGTCGGGCATAATCCCGCCACCGCGCCGCTGGCAGCGAGACGTGACAGTTCGCTCTCATCCAGATGCGTGGCGTGAATCAGGCACCAGCGCGCGTCGACCGCAAAGCGATTCAGCAGCCACGACACGGGTCGTTCACCGCTCCACGCCAGCGAGTCGCTGACCTCTTTTTGCTGTTCAGCAACGTGAATATGCACCGGCAGCGCCGGATCACTGGCTGCCAGCACCTGATGCATCTGACTTTCACTCACCGCGCGCAGCGAATGGAAGCAGAGACCGGCATTCAGCAGCGGCCGGTTTCGTTGCAGCGCATGCAACCGCGACTGCTGCTGCAGATAACTCTCGGTTTGCTGAATAAAGCGTTTCTGTCCGGCCGCAGGCGGCTGGGCACCAAAACCGCTGTAGCTGTAGAGCACCGGCAGCAGAGTCTGACCGATTCCCGCGATCTCTGCCGCGCGGATCAGCTGTTGCAGCATCGCGTCGTCGGGGTAGGGCGCGCCGTCAGGATCATGATGCAGATAGTGAAATTCTGCCACCTGGCTGTAGCCGCCTTTCAGCATCTCAATGTAGAGCAGAGCGGCAATATCGCCGACCTGTTCCGGCGTCAGGCGCTGCACCATCCGGTACATCAGATCGCGCCAGGTCCAGAAACTATCCTGCGGATCGCCCGCCACCTCGGCTAATCCCGCCATGGCGCGCTGAAAGGCGTGTGAATGCAGATTAGCGATCGCCGGGATCACCTCGCCATTCAGCCGGATCGCCCCGGCGTCGTGGCTGTCAGGGGTCACTGCATCAATAAAACCGGCCGGATTGACCGAGATCCGAACCTGATGTCGCCAGCCTTCAGCCAGCATTGCGCGCGAGGCAAAAAAAGTCGCCATGGTTGATCCTCAACGGATGTAGTTGTATATACATATACATACTTTAACGCACAGTGTAAACGGCGGAGGCATGAGGCAGCGATGGCAGAGGATATGCGCGTAGAGAGTGTGTGGACCGGAGCCGATCTGGTCACCATGCGTGACGGAAAGTACCATCTGATCCCGCAGGGCGCGCTGGTCGTCCGGGCGGGCAGGCTGGTGTGGGTCGGCTCTGAAGCGGAGATGCCCGCTTTTATCGCCGAACAGCACCACCAGCTGCCCGGCGGCATTATTACGCCGGGGCTGGTGGATTGTCATACTCATCTGGTGTTTGGCGGCGATCGCAGCCAGGAGTTCGAGCAGCGCCTGAATGGTGTCAGTTATGCGGAGATTGCGGCGCAGGGCGGCGGCATCCTCTCTACCGTGCGCGCCACCCGCAACGCGACCGAGGATCAACTGGTAGCCGCGGCACGCTGGCGGCTCGATCGCCTGCTGGCGGAAGGCGTCACCACCGTTGAGATCAAGTCCGGCTACGGGCTGGATGAAGAGAGTGAACTGCGGATGCTGCGTGCGATTCGCCGGCTGGGTGCCAGCGTGGCCGCTGACGTGCGGGCAACCTGTCTGGCCGCCCATGCGTTTCCGCCGGAGTTTAAACATCATCCGGAGGGCTGGATTGATATCATCTGCCAGCGCCTGTTGCCTGCGGTGAAAGCAGCGGGACTGGCCGATGCGGTCGATGCCTTTTGCGAGCATCTGGCGTTTTCACCGCAGCAGGTGACGCGGGTATTTGAATGCGCGAAAGCGCTGGGACTGCCGGTGAAGTTGCATGCTGAGCAGCTTTCATCGCTGGGCGGGGCGACGCTGGCGGCCAGCTTTGGAGCCTTGTCGGCCGATCATCTTGAATATGCGACCGAAGCCGATGCGCAGGCGATGGCGCAGCACGGCACGGTCGCCGTTTTGCTGCCCGGTGCGTTTTATCTGCTGCGTGAAACCCAGCGTCCGCCGGTGGAACTGTTTCGTCGCTACGGCGTGCCGATGGCGCTGGCCAGTGACGCCAATCCTGGCACTTCACCCGCTCTGTCGCTGCGGCTGATGCTGAACATGGGCTGTACGCTGTTTGGCATGACGCCGGAAGAGGCGCTGGCCGGGGTCACACTCTATGGCGCTCAGGCGCTGGGGTTAGCCGACACACAGGGTTCGCTCGAAGCGGGAAAAGTAGCGAACTTTGTCCACTGGCCGCTGGCTCGTCCGGCGGAACTGGTTTACTGGCTGGGGGGCGAGTTGCCCTGTACCGTCATCTATCGTGGAGAACGCCGATGAATGCTTTTCATTTTACTCAGGGCCAGCTGCCGCTGCTGGTCAGCATCCCGCACGCCGGTACCGCTCTGACGCCAGAGGTTGAAGCCGGACTGAGCGAGGCCGCACGCGGCCTGTCGGACACCGACTGGCACATTCCGCTGCTGTACGATTTTGTCCGTGATCTGGGGGCCAGCGTGCTGATTGGTCACTATTCCCGTTACGTGATCGATCTCAACCGGCCGCCGGATAACCAGCCGCTCTACAGCACCGCCACCACCGGCCTGTTTCCGGAGACGCTGTTTGACGGCACGCCCACTTTTGCGCCCGGTAAAACGCCGGATGCGGTCCAGCGTCAGGGTTATATTGACCAGATCTGGCAACCCTATCATCAGCAGATCCAGCTGGAGCTGGCACGCCTGAAAGCGCAGTACGGTTATGCGCTGCTGTTTGATGCGCACTCTATCGCCAGCGAGATTCCGCGCCTGTTTGAGGGGCGTTTGCCCGATCTCAACGTCGGCACCAACGACGGCGCCAGCTGCAGTCCGGCGCTGATTGCCGCCATTCAGGCGGTGTGTGCCGAACAGAGTGATTACAGCTGGGTGGTGAATGGACGTTTCAAAGGCGGCTACATCACCCGCGCTTACGGTCAGCCGCAGCAGCAGATCCAGGCGGTACAGCTGGAGCTGGCGCAGCTTAATTACATGGATGAGACGCCGCCCTATGCGTGGCAGCAGACACGCGCCAGCCAGCTGCAAAAATTACTGAAAGCGATGTTGCAGCGGATGCTGATGCAAGCCAGCGCCTGATAGTCCGATGCACTTACCCGGTGCATCGCTGCGCTAATCAGGTGCAACAGCGGACGCATACCCGCGTGTCGCCCGCTGTTAACCCGCCTTCCACCGCCAGAACAGAGCTGGCATAACCTTTGCTAAGTTGTATGTACAAGTGCAACGACGGCCATTCACGCAGAATAATTCTTGTCTGGCTCACAAAACGATAAAGACGGCAATGAACTGCGCCACGTTAACTTGTATATACATGACATATCATCCTGTGAAATTTATGTTAAATCTCGCCAGGGCGATGACCAGGCCGCAACTTTTCAGGAGAACCGTATGACACACCGTCAGATCCTTCGTCGTTTAACGCTCGCGACCCTTGCTTCCAGCCTGTTGCTCTGTGGCGTGACTGCCCAGGCGAAAGAGTGGAAATCGATCACTATTGCTACCGAAGGCAGTTACGAACCCTGGAACCTTACCCTGCCTGGCGGCAAGCTGGGCGGCTTTGAGCCGGAACTGATGGCTGACCTGTGTCAGCGTATGGCAATCCAGTGCAAGCTGGTAGTGCAGAACTGGGATGGGATGATCGCTGGCCTCAACGCCGGGAAATATGATGTGATTATGGACGCGATTGTTATCACTCCCGATCGCAAAAAAGTGGTGAATTTCACCGTACCTTACGCCTCAACGCCCGCCACCTTTATCAGCACCAAAGGCAGTCTGCTGCCTGCCGATGCCCAAATCATCAAGCTGCATGATGATGCTCAGCAGATCGAGAAAGCCATTGCCCCGCTGAAAGCGGCGCTGAAGGGGAAAAGCATCGGGATCGCCTCCGGCACGGTCTATACGCCGTTCATCGATAAATATTTCAAAGATGTCGCCGATGTTCGCGAGTACACCAGCTCTGCCGACGCGATTCTCGATTTGCAGGCGGGTCGTATCGACGCCGTGTTTGACGACGTGACGTTTGCGCAGTCGATGCTGGCGCGCCCCGATAACAGCAACCTCAGCTTTAGCGGCCCACAATTGGGCGGTCCGATCTGGGGCGAGGGCGAAGCGATGGGGGTGAGGATGGCGGATAACGATCTGAAAGCCAGACTCGATCAGGCGATCCAGGCAGCGCTGGCCGATGGCACGGTGAAAAAACTGAGTGAGAAGTGGTTTAAAACAGACGTCACCCCCTGAGTGAGGTAAATCATGATGAGCCTGCTGAGTTTTGGCGCAGACGGTTGGGGTCGCTTGATCCTGAGCGCGACGCTGACCACCGTGCTGCTCTCCTTTGCCGCGCTGCTGGTCGGAGCGGTAGTAGGGTCCGGCGTGGCGGCGGCAAAGCTATCGCCGCACCGGGCCGTGCGCTGGCTGGGAGAAGGCTATTCGGTGGTCTTTCGCGGCATTCCTGAACTGCTGGTGATCTACCTGTTCTACTTCGGCGGATCGGGTTTGATCACCCTGATAGGGCAGCTGTTTGGTGCTGATGGGTTTATCGAAGCGCCGCCGTTTCTGATCGGCGCGCTGGCTATCGGGCTGATTTCCGGCTCTTATCAGGCGGAAGTCTACCGTGCCGCCCGACTGGCGCTGGCAAAAGGGGAGATTGAAGCCGCGGTGGCTATCGGGATGCCGCGCTGGCGTATACGGCAGCGCATCCTGCTGCCTCAGGTAGCGCGCTATGCGCTGCCGGGGCTGTCAAACGTCTGGCAGATGAGCCTGAAAGATTCCGCGCTGGTGTCGGTGACCGGCATCGTGGAACTGATGCGCGCCAGCCAGATCGCGGCCGGTTCCACCCGGGAATACTTCACCTTTTACCTGGTCGGCGGTGCTTGCTATCTGGCGCTGACGCTGCTGTCGAACCGTGCCTTTTTGCGGGCCGAATCCCGCCTCGGTCGTGCCTGGCAAAGCCGTACCGCAGCCCAGCATTAAGGAGTCCGATAATGATCGATTTTGCTTTTCTCAGTGACACCTTTCTTAAGCTGAGCGCCGCGTTGCCGGTAACCCTCGGCCTGTTTATCAGCGCCTTCCTGTGCGGCGGCGTGCTGGCAGTGGGTATCCTGGCGATGCGCATGAGCCGCTGGCGGCTGCTTAGCGCCTTTGCCCGTGGCTATATTCTGGTGTTTCGCGGTTCACCGCTGATGATTCAGCTGTTCCTGATCTACTACGGACTCGGGCAGTTTGGCGTGATCCGTCACAGTTTCGTCTGGCCGTTTTTGCGTGAGCCGTTTAGCTGCGCGGTGCTGGCGCTGTCACTCTGTACCGCTGCCTACACCGCAGAGATTCTGCGTGGCGCATTACTGGCGGTGCCGCCCGGCCAGGTGGAAGCGGGCATGGCGTGTGGCATGTCGCGCGGCCTGCTGCTGCGGCGAATTATTGCGCCAGTGATGTTGCGCTATGCGCTGCCCGCCTACTCGACGGAGGCGATTCTGCTGGTCAAATCGACCGCGCTGGCCAGCCTGGTCACGGTTTGGGACGTCACCGGCGTGGCGCAGCAGATTATTCAGCGAACCTACCGCACCATGGAAGTGTTTCTCTGCGCCGCGGCAATCTACCTGATCCTCAATTTCATTATCGTTCAACTGTATGCCTTGCTGGAGCGGCGTCTGACACCGGTGCATAAACCGGCAAAAAAGCCGTTACCAACCGCTAAGCCGATCCCCGGAGGAGAATAATATGTCAACCCTGCCACCTGTCACGCTGTCGGCCAGCGATATCCATAAATCCTTTGGTGCGATGGAGGTGCTGAAAGGCATCTCACTGCAAGCGCACCAGGGAGATGTCATTTCGATTCTGGGTGCCAGCGGCTCGGGGAAAAGTACCTTGCTGCGCTGCATCAATCTGTTAGAGACGCCTGATGCCGGCGTGGTCAGTGTCGGCGGCGAAACCATTGAGATGAAGCGCCATGCCCGTGGTCATCAGCTGGCAGCGAATCCGCGACAGATTGAGCGGTTGCGCTCGCGGCTTGGCATGGTATTTCAGAGTTTTAATCTCTGGTCACATTTAACGGTGCTGCAAAACGTCATTGAAGGACCGCATTACGTGCTGAAGCGTGACAAAAAAGCCTGCATCGCCGAGGCAGAGAAGCTGCTGGATCGTGTTGGCTTGCTGAACCGCAAGGATTTCTATCCGGCGCAGCTCTCAGGCGGACAGCAGCAGCGGGTGGCGATTGCCCGCGCGCTGGCGATGGACCCTGAAGTCATGCTGTTTGATGAACCGACCTCGGCGCTCGATCCCGAACTGGTGGGGGAGGTGCTGAAGGTGATGCGCAGCCTGGCGGAAGAGGGACGTACCATGCTGGTGGTTACGCATGAGATGGGATTCGCGCGTAACGTCTCTAACCGGGTGGTATTTATGCATCAGGGCACCATCGATTGTCAGGGCACGCCACAGGAGATGTTTGGTGAGCAGGGATCGGCGCGTTTTAAACAGTTCATTTCCAGTCATCATCAGGTGGAGCCGGTGCTATGAGTCAGACTATCGTCTGGGGCGATACGCCGCTACAGTGGCGGGACGTGGTTCAGGTGGCGCGACAGGGCGCGACGCTGACGTTGAGCGACAGTGCCTGGCAGCGCATTGCCCAGGGTCGGGAAATTGTCGGTAATATCGTGGCGGCAGGAGAGGTGGCCTATGGCATCAATACTGGCCTCGGCGCGCTGTGCAATATCACCCTGCCGGACGATGAGCTGAGCCAGCTGTCACGGAATACCTTACTCAGTCACGCCTGTGGCGTCGGGCCCTGTCTGGGAAAGCCCGAGGTCCGCGCCATTCTGTGTGCCGCGATTGCTAATTACAGTCACGGTAAATCGGGCGTGTCGGTGGCGCTGGTGGAACGACTGCTGGCGCTGCTTAATTTGCACATCACGCCGCAGGTTCCGTCTCAGGGCTCGGTGGGCTACCTGACCCATATGGCGCACATTAGCCTGGCGCTGATTGGCATCGGTGACGTGGAGTATGATGGGCAGCTGATGCCGGCGCAGCAGGCGCTGGAGCGCAATGGATTAACGCCTTATCGGCCTGCGGCAAAAGAGGGGCTGAGTCTGGTCAACGGCACGCCGTGCATGACCGGTCTCGCCTGCCTGGCGCTCGACGATGCCGAACGTCTGCTGGACTGGGCCGATGTCACTGGCGCGATGAGTTTTGAAGCCTTGCGTGGCCAGCTGGCGGCTTTTGATCCTGAGGTGCTGGCGCTGAAAGCCAGTCCCGGTATCCAGCGCAGCGGTGAACGTTTACGCCAGTTATTAGCAGACAGCAGGGTGTTAAGCGAGAGTCAGGGCATTCGCACTCAGGATGCTCTCAGCCTGCGCTCAATGCCGCAAGTGCATGGTGCCTGTCGCGATCAGTTCGATCATGCGCAGTGGCAGGTGTCGACTGAGCTGAATGCCTGTACTGACAATCCGCTGGTGCTCGGCACGCCTCAGGCATGGCGGGTGGTTTCGCAGGCCAATCCACACGGCGAATCGGTGGCAATGGCGTGTGACTTACTGGCAATCGCGCTGGCGGAGCTGGGTAGCATTGCTGAACGGCGGCTCGATCGGCTGGTTAATCCTCTGGTGAGTGGGCTGCCGCCGTTTCTGGTGGCGCAACCTGGCGTCAATTCCGGCATGATGATTGCCCAATATGTTGCGGCGTCGCTCTGCGCGGAAAACCGCCAGCTGGCACAACCGGCCGTGCTGGACAACTACGTCACCTCCGGATTGCAGGAGGATCACCTGAGTCTCGGCACCGGCTCCGCACTCAAGCTGTTAAAGCTGGTGAACAATGTCGATCACATCATCGCTATCGAATACCTGTTGGCCGCACAGGCACTGGAATTTCACGGCGAGGCGCGGTTAGCCCGTGGCACCTTACGTGCCTGGCGGCATCTGCGACAGCATGTGGCAAGCTGGCAACAGGACCGCTGGCTGGCACCGGAGATTGCCAGGGCGGTAGGCGAAATTAAAGCGCATCGACCTGATGCGCTTTAACCCTTAGCGGCGGCGCGCGTCGGGGCGAACTAAATCGAAGCGTTGCGCTTCGCTGATGCCGTAGTAGGCGCTGGGTCCACCGGCACGCAGAATCGGCTCGGCTTTGGCGGTCTGATAAATACCCGCTTCCAGCAACGTTTCACTGATGTGGATCGCCACCGCTTCGCCCAGCACCAGCCAGCTCTCTATCGGCTTTCCCTGCGCATCCTGTAACTGGATCAACTGCGTCAGCCGACACTCAAAGTTAACCGGGCTCTCGCCGACCAGGCTGGCTTTCACCTGTGAGGCGGGTAACGGTGTCAGTCCGGCATAGGCAAACTCATCCTGATCGGCGGGCAGTGACGCCGAGCTCTCATTCATCGCTTCAGCCAGTGGCCGGGTCGCCAGATTCCAGACAAACTCTTTGGTGTCAGCGATATTCTGTACGCTGTCTTTCCAGCCGCTGCTGGCGAAACCGATGATCGGCGGATGGTAGTTAAAGCAGTTAAAAAAGCTGTAAGGCGCCAGATTGCGCTGACCGCTGGTGCTGATCGAACTGATCCAGCCAATCGGACGCGGGCCGATGATAGCGTTCAGCGGATCGTGGGGCAGACCGTGGCCGGCACGCGGTTGATAGGAATAGCGTTTATGCGTCATAACCTCTCCGGTGGGGAATTTTATTCATCTTAGCCCGACAGCATCGTCTGGCAACACCCCAAATGCGTAAGCGGATTGTGCGGGTTTATTTTCCGCCGCCTACAGCGTATTGTACGCGCGCCTGAATAATTGAGAGAACGTATGAAAAAGTCAGCCAGCTCGTCGCCTTTCCACGCCCGCAATCGCCACCAGGGCGAATACGATTTTGCCGCGTTAACCGCTGCACATCCGCCGCTGGCGGCCAAAGTGCGGCCCAACGGCTATGGCGTGCAGTCGATCGATTTTGCCGACGCGGACGCGGTGATGTTGCTCAATCAGGCGCTGATTAAACTGTTTTACGGCATCGACTGGCAGCTGGCACCGGGTTCGCTTTGCCCGCCCGTGCCGGGCCGCGCCGATTACCTGCACTATCTGGCCGATCTGCTGGCGCTGGATAACCACGGCGTCATTCCGACGGTTGACGTGCTCGATATTGGCTGCGGTGCAAACTGCATCTATCCGCTGATTGGCGCGGCGGAGTATGGCTGGCGCTTCACCGGCACCGAAATTGATGAGGCGGCGATCAAAGCCGCCAACCGGATTGTCGCCGCTAATCCCGGCCTGGCGCGCCAGATCCGCCTGCGCCGGCAGAAAAACAGCGATGCGGTACTGTCAGGCGTGGTGAGTAAAACCGAATTTTTCCACGCGGTAATGTGTAATCCGCCGTTCCACGCTTCGGCTGAGGAGGCGGCGGCGGGATCGCAGCGTAAAGTGCGCAATCTGGGCCTCGATAAAAATGCGCCGCTTAACTTCGGCGGTCAGCACAATGAGCTGTGGTGCGTCGGCGGCGAAAAGGCGTTTGTCGGTAAGATGATCGGTGAAAGCGTGGCGCTGGGGCGCCAGGTGATCTGGTTTACCTCGCTGGTGTCGCGTAAAGAGAATTTAGCCACGCTGGAAAAACAGCTAAAAGCGCTTGATGTTGCTGAGGTCCGGGTAGTGAATATGGCGCAGGGACAGAAACAGAGCCGCTTCCTGGCGTGGAGTTTTATGCCCGCCGCTCAGCGCACAAAAGGACTCAGCCGCTAATTCTCAGGGCGGGCCGGCGGGCCCGCCCTGAACTTATGGCAGCGGCGGCATCGGCCACATCGCTGGCGGTTTGCATCACCTGCACTCTCTGGTGCGGCGCTTTAATCCCGGCGGCGTCAAAGTGCTCCTTCACTTTATCGTCCAGCGCAAAACGCACCGTCCACTGCTTCAGCCGTTGGGTAGTAAAGGAGACGTGCACCCTAAACGGCTGGTCGGTCAGGCCGACCAGCCCGGCAAAACCTGACTCGCCAGTCACCCTGCCGCGAATTTCCGGATTCTCCAGTCACTCTTTCACCGCCGCCTGCAACGCCTGATTAGCGCGTTCGCTATCCTCATTGCGATCCACATCATAGTTGGCGAAAAACGACCCGATGTTGCGCACAAAGTTGGCAAAGGGAGTAATCGATGAGCAGGGAATGATGTGATAGGCGCCGGTATCCTGACGCACGCCGACCGAGCGAATCGACATCCGCTCTATCGTGCCGGTAATGGCACCGATGGTCACCAGATCGCCGGTATTCATCCCGTTTTCGAACTGGATGAAGATACCGGTAATGATATCGTTCACCCGCGTCTGTGAGCCGAATGAGATCGCCAGCCCCAGCGCACCGGCATCGGCCAGCAGCGGCGCAATATTCACGTCAATCTCAGAGCCGGATCATAAGGGTGATGGTAGTGATCACCACCGCCAGCGCGTTGCGGAGCAGGGTGAGTAAGGTGCGGGTGCGGGCGCTCGGCATCGGACGGCCATGTGAGTCGGATGCCAGCCGGCTCTCAATCAGGCTGGGCAGAAAAAGCGGGCCGGCAGTGCGGCCCGCCCGTGATCACGAGACGTGCTGCAGAAATTCGCGCAGACGGTCGCTGGGAGGATTGCTGATCAGGCTGTCCGGATCGCCATCTTCGGCAATGCGGCCTTTGTCGATAAAGATCAGACGCGATGCGACTTTCTTCGCGAAGCCCACTTCGTGGGTCACGATCACCATCGTCATGCCTTCTTCCGCCAGGTCCTGCATCACTTTCAGCACTTCGTGACGCAGTTCCGGGTCCAGCGCCGAGGTCGGCTCATCGAACAGCATCATTTTGGGTTTCACCGCCAGCGCACGGGCAATCGCTACCCGCTGCTGCTGACCGCCGGAAAGCTCAGACGGGAAGTGATGGGCGCGTTCTGCCAGCCCCACTTTGCCCAGCAGCTCTTTCGCCAGCTGACGTGCCGCCTCTTTGCTGGCGCCGCGTACCCGAATCGGACCAAAGGCGACGTTATCCAGCGCACTCATCTGTGGGAACAGGTGAAACTGCTGGAATACCATGCCCGCTTCCTGACGGATCAGGCGGTCATCTACTTTCGGATCGTTAACCCGCAGGCCATCGACGATCAGTTCGCCGCTGGTGATCTCTTCCAGTTTGTTAATGCAGCGCAGCAGGGTGGATTTACCTGAGCCGGACGGCCCGATAATCACCACGACTTCGCCCTGATTAATCTTCAGGTCAATGTTATGCAGCACCTGGGTCTGACCAAAATGCTTCGAGACATCTTTAAATTCAATCACAGGATTTTCACCCTTTTCTCAACACGGCGCAGCACAAAGCTCAACACCAGGGTAATCACCAGATAGATGATCGCGACGGCGCTCCAGATCTCCAGCGCGCGGAAGTTACCGGCGATAATCTCCTGACCCTGACGCGTCAGTTCAGCGACACCGATAACGATAAACAGCGAGGTATCTTTGATGCTGACAATCCACTGGTTACCCAGCGGTGGCAACATGCGGCGCAGCGCCAGGGGCATAATCACATAGCGCAGGGTTTCGCGGCTCGACAGGCCGAGCGCCAGGCCCGCTTCACGAAAGCCTTTGTTGATCGACAGCACCGCACCACGGGTAATTTCCGCAATGTAGGCGCCGGAGTTAATCATAATGGTGACCACGGCCGCGCTGAACGGGTCGATACGCAGGTCGGGGAAGGCCATCGGCAGGGCGAAATAGATGAACATCACCTGCACCACAATCGGGGTGCCACGGATGATTTCAATAAACACCAGCGCAATGTTGTTGGTGATCCAGCCGCCGTAAGCGCGGGCGAAACCGGCGACGAGGCCGATAATCAATCCGCCCACCAGACCGATGATTGAGATGATTAAGGTCATCTTCGCGCCTTCGAGCAGCGCCGGCATGGCGGGCCAGATAACGCTCCAGTCAAACTCCATGGTGTGACTCCAGATATGTTGCGAGGAAAAAAGCAGGGAAAACGTTTCCCTGCTGAAAATTAAAACTGCTGCAAATTGTTATTTAGGCTCAGTACCGAACCATTTTTTATACAGCTGATTGTAAGTGCCGTTCTCTTTGATGGTTTTCAGTGCGCCGTTTACTTTTTCACGTAAATCGTCGCTGCCTTTCGGGAAGGCGATGCCGTACTGCTGCGCTTCAATCGATTCGCCTACCGCTTTAAAGCGGCCTTTACCGGCGGTATTGATGAAGTAGAGGATGTTTGGTGTATCGTGCAGAACCGCGTCAGCGCGGTTGGTGCCGAGTTCCATGTAGGCGTTATCGATGTTCGGGAACTGACGCAAATCTTTGGTTTTGATGTTGGCTTTGGCGTAATCCACCGAGCCGGTGCCGCTCTTCACTGCCACTACTTTGCCGGTCAGATCGCTGATGCCTTTGATGTCGTTTTCGTTATTACGCACCATTACCAGCAGACCGCTTTTGTAATAGCCATCAGAAAACTCGATCGCCTTTTTACGTTCTTCGGTAATGGTAATTCCCGCCAGCGCCAGATCGACGTTGCGGGTCTGCAGTGCCGGAATAATGCCGCTGAAATCCATTGGCTTGAGGGTGTAATCGAGCTTCAGTTGTTTAGCGATCGCATCCCACAGATCAACGTCGAAGCCGACATATTTGTCGCCCTGTTTGAACTCAAAAGGAACGAAGGCGGTGTCAGTGGCGACCACCAGTTTCTTTTCTGCTGCAGTGGAAGAGAGGGAGAAGGCCAGCGCCAGCGCGGCCACAGAAACTTTTAACAGTGACTTCATCATTTTTCCTTATTACTACCAGGCGGCAGGGCCTGTGTTTGCGGCTTGTCATATGAAAGAATTATGCCAACTTTGCAAAATACACCAAATCAGTAGGTTAAATAACCCAGCTGACTCGATTTTGCAGGAATATCTGCCTCTGCACTAATTTGGTGACCCAAATTAGTGCAAGTTGCTGTTTTGGTGCAACCGGTAGTGTGCCTCAGATGTTAAAGCTGTGAAGCGAAGGAGGGAAGAACTGTTAACAGGGTCATAAAATTACGATCGTGCAGACGTAAAAAAGGCGGGTCTCCCCGCCATTTTTGTCTCATTGATGAATCAATGGAAATTATTCAATGTTCGCTTCGATAAACCACAGGAATTTATCCAGGTCACGTGAAGCAGCGGTAAAGATATCCGCGGTATCTTCATCTTTCACTTCTGAGATAGCTTTACGGGTATCGTTCGCCACGATGCTGTAACGATCGGCCAGCGCTTTCAGATGGTCCTGCACGCTGTGGATGTTAAGCGGATAGCTTTTCAGTGGGGTTTTATCATTCACCACCTGCGCGGTACCCAGCGCGACGCCGCCTAACTGTACAACACGTTCTGCAATGGTGTCCTGATGGTCAGTGATGGCGGTACGGAAGCCGTCCAGCATTTCATGTACACCAATAAAGTTAGCGCCACGCATGTTCCAGTGGGCCTGCTTGGTGATCAAAGACAGATCAATAAACTCGACAACCAGACGGTTCAATACCTCAATGGTGGCTTTTTTCTCATCATCTGCCACATCGTTACGGGTATAAATCAGGTCGGAAGATTTAGTTTTAACCAATTTAGCGGTACTCATCGTTTCAGTCCTCTCTTTGATGGTTGTCCTAATCAAGTACCGGATAAGTATAGCAGCGGTTTTCAGCTTTGCATTAACGGCCGTATCGATGAATGAAATAGCGTGTAACTTTGGAACGGCGGATGGCAGTCGGGAAAGATTAACGAAATGTTAAAATATAAACCTGAGAATTTTAGCAACAAAAACATCAGGTTAATCTTATATGTAAATAACCGATAAGCGACTGTTTCAAAATACGAAAGACAGCCTGTTGATTTAGTTAAGAATAATTCTCACGTTGAGTGTGATTGTTATTTAAACGATTGAACCCGACGCTATTTATCGCTTATTTGGGCGTGCCGCTGTTAATTTCCACTTCGCTCAACTGGTTCTTTTTCGGCTTCATCGTGAGAGTCGAACCGGCTGAGGCGCTGATGATCGCCAGCAGCGCCAGCCATTGCGTCAGGGTTAAGGTCTCACCGAGAAACAGCATGCCGGAAAAGGCCGCCATCGCCGGCTCCAGACTCATCAGCGTGCCAAAGATACGGGCCGGTAAGCGCGTCAGGGCGATCATTTCAAGCGAGTAGGGGATAGCGCTGGAGAGTAACGCCACCAGCAGCGCCATCGGGAGAATACTCCAGTGCCAGATACCGCTTTCGGCGAAGGTCAGGCCGAGCGGGACAAAAATGACCGACGCAATCAGGGAGCCGATCGCTACCGTGGCGGGACCGTGTTCGGCACCGGCGCGCTGACCCGCCAGAATATAAATCGCCCAGCAGGCGCCTGCGCCGACCGCCAGTGCCGCGCCCAGCGGATCGATGGTTGCCATTCCGGCACCCAACGGCAACAAAAATCCTAATCCGATGACCGCCAGCAGCACCCAGACAAAATCGAGCAGGCGACGCGATCCAAATAGCGCCAGCGCCAGCGGGCCGGTAAACTCAAGGCCGACCGCCACGCCGAGCGGTACGGTCCGAATCGCCAGGTAGAAGAGAAAATTCATCGCGCCCAGCGCCAGTCCATACATCAGCAGCGGTTTACGCTGTTCCCGGCTGAAGCGTAAGCGCCACGGTTTAAAGATCACACAGAGGATCAGCGTGCCAAAACCAAGACGCAGTGCAGTAATGCCGGTTGCCCCAACGCTGGGGAACAGCGTTTTGGCCAGGGAAGCACCGCCCTGGAGCGATAACATCGCGATCAGCAGCACAGTAATCGGTAGCAATACGGGCGTAAGGTTTTTTGAAGCTGAAGAGGCTGACATCCTGTGTACATTTCCTGGTGGTTAACCCGATGAGTCAGTGAGTGTAAAGGAAATGGCGGCCAAAAAAATGACAGAGTGACGTTTAAATTTGCGTTAACTGCACAAATTTTGTCCGGATTCAGGGCCATTTTGGTAAAGAAACGTCAGGATTTTTTAGGATTTAACTTAAAGACCCAAAAGAGGAAAAAAAATTTATTGCAGGAAGATGACGGTTTTTATAAGAAAAATGAATGACATAGGATGTCGCATTAACTTCCTGTTACACCAAACATTCTGTTAGACAACAAAATGCGGGCAGAGTTTCTCGCTATTTTTTGTTATATTTTCAGCGTTGTCAGGAGAGAAGTATTTTCACATTTGAGGTGGTTATGAAAAAAATTGCATGTCTTTCAGCATTAGCCTGTGTACTGGCAGTATCTGCAGGTTCAGCAATGGCACAGAGCACCGTAACTGGTGGCTATGCTCAGAGCGATTACCAGGGCGTGGCTAACAAAGCTAACGGCTTCAACCTGAAATACCGCTACGAAGACGGTTCTAACCCACTGGGTTGGATCGGCTCATTCACCTACACAGAAAAAGATAACACCGATTCTGGCATTTATAACAAAGGCCAATACTACGGTGTGACCGGTGGTCCTGCTTTCCGTCTGAACGACTGGGCAAGCATCTACGGTGTTGTGGGTATCGGCTACGGTAAATTCCAGCAGAACGATACTGCATCACGTGACAAATCTGATTCAAGCGACGTAGGTTTCTCTTACGGTGCAGGTATGCAGTTCAACCCAATCGAAAACGTTGCACTGGACGTGGGCTACGAGCAGAGCCGCATCCGTAACGTTGACGTTGGCACCTGGATTGCCGGCGTAGGTTACAGCTTCTAAGTTTCAGCTTAGACGACCTGCCAAAAAACGGCCCTTTATGGGCCGTTTTTTATTGCGCGCGATTCAGACTGCCGCAGCCACCAGGCCGTCTTCGGCTGCTAACCGGAGTAAGCGCCGATCAAAACGAGAAAAGCGGGTGGAGAGATCTGCGATAACGCGGTGACGGCTTACTGTGGGCGTCGTTGACGGCGGTAACGATGATGGCAGCAGAAAAGATGGCAGCAGAAAAGATGGCAGCAGAAAAGGGCACGAGCAGAAAAAACCGAAGCGGCCTTTCAGCCGTTTGCTGAAAGGCACCAAAGGGGTGGCTGTGAAAAAATTAACCGCGCCAGATCAGATTCTGGCAGCGACGATCTTCAGGCTTTTTGCCCAGTAATTTTTCAATCAGCATCAGGCGCAGCGTGAATGGGGAACGCGCCAGCAGGCACAGCCAGGATTTCATCTCCGTGGTTGTTCTCTTTTCAGCCTGGAAGCATTTGCTGCTGTCTGCACAGCATTTCAGGGTGCTCATAGAATCACCTCCCAATCAGTATCGACGTAAAAGTAAGCAGAGTCCGGCGACGTAACCCATAAACAACAACAGTAACAGATAGGGATCGAACATGATCTTCATCTCCGGCTGCTTACATTATCAACAAATATAGCATTGGCTATATCATTTAGCCAAGGCTAATCACGAAAAATTTGAGCTTCTTTGCACCTGGTTTACAATGAGCGCAGCTACATCCGTACGGCAGTGACAGTACGGAACATAATAAAGAGGAAGCTGAATGACTCGTCGTGCCAAAAGCGTGGTTTCTGCCCCGCAAGGACCACTGAAAGATATTGAAGAGCATGTCGAAGGTTTTCGGCAGGTGCGTGAAGCGCATCGTCGTGAATTAATTGATGACTACGTTGAGTTAATTTCTGATTTGATTGGTGAATTTGGCGAAGCACGCCAGGTTGATATGGCCGCACGCTTAGGCGTTTCGCAGCCGACGGTCGCCAAGATGCTGAAACGTCTCGGCAGCGCCGGGCTGGTTGAGCAGGTCCCTTACCGTGGTGTGTTTCTGACCCGCGAAGGCGAAAAACTGGCTGAGGAGAGCCGGGCCCGTCATCACATCGTTGAAACCTTCCTGCTGGCGCTGGGGATCAGCCCGGAAACGGCCCGCCGTGACTCTGAAGGGATTGAGCATCACGTCAGTGATGAAACCCTGGCCGTATTCCAGAAATTTTACGAAACACGTTAACCTTTAAGGCGCACCGCCATCATGCCGCAGCTGTTTCGATCTTTTTTGCATGACTCGATTTTGCATTTACTCGTCGTTATTGGTGTGGTTCTGGCATTTCTGGCCGATTTTCGCTGGCCCGATCTGCCTGGCGCGGTCGACTGGCACACCATCATTACCCTGACCGGTTTATTGATCCTGACCAAGGGGCTGGAAACCAGCGGCTATTTTGATGTGCTGGGCGGCCGGTTGATTGCCCGCTTTCGTCATGAGCGCGCGCTGGCTCTGTTTATGGTTCTGGCCGCCGCGTTGCTTTCGACTTTTCTTACCAATGATGTGGCGCTGTTCATTCTGGTGCCGCTGACTCTGACGCTGCGCAAGTTCTCCCGCTTGCCGATCTCCCGGCTGATTATCTTCGAAGCGTTGGCAGTAAACGCCGGATCGCTACTGACGCCGGTCGGTAATCCGCAAAACATCCTGTTATGGAGTCACGGCTCGCTGAGCGTGGCCGGTTTTATTGTGCAGATGCTGCCGCTGGCGGTCTGGCTGCTGCTCAGCCTGGTGGTGTTAACCTGGTTTAGCTTTTCGAAGCGTACCATCGACAAGCATGACAATCCTGAACAGCCCCAGTGGCAGAAGCCGCTGTTTATGGTCAGCGTACTGTTATACGTGCTGTTTATCGCCGGGCTGGAGTGGGAGATCACCGGCTGGGTGCTGCTGCTGATCCTCGCTATTTTTATGGTTATGGCGCGGCCGGTTTTACTCCGCATTGACTGGAGTTTGCTGGCGGTCTTTATTGCCATGTTTATCGATGTCTGGCTGCTGACGCGTTTGCCGGTGATGCAGGCGCACTTTGATCAAATCACCCATCTGGGGCAGGGGCAGCTCTACCTGCTGGCGATTGGATTATCGCAGGTGATCAGCAACGTCCCGGCGACCATCCTGCTGCTGCAAAAAGTCCCGCCGTCAGAGGTGCTGGCCTGGGCGGTGAATATCGGTGGTTTCGGCCTGCTGCCTGGCTCGCTCGCCAACCTGATCGCGTTACGGATGGCGCAGGATCGCGCCGTCTGGTGGCGTTTTCATCTCTTTTCCCTGCCGTTACTCGCCTGGTCAATGGCCAGCGGCTGGGTGCTGTTGCGTCTGCTCAATTAAGCCCATCAGATCCTGCTGCCGTTCACAGGTGGCAGGACGTGCCTCTTTTCTCAAGTTAAGTAAAGTTGCACTGGATTTTGTCAATTTCCGATCTAAGGTTAACGAGACCTTTTATGCCCGGGAATTAGGGCCTTAGCCAGTGATGGGAACTATGAGCGAGAACAACCAACGCGATCCACACCAGCAGGACGCCGATAACGCGTCGGATAAGACCAATCAGTCTGATGAAAATCAGCAGCAGGATCAGCAGCCTGAACGCAAGCGACCCGGTAAAAAGCCGTTGATTATTCTGGCGATTGTGGTGGTGGTGATGCTGATTGTGGGTTTCTGGTTCTGGTTCTCTACCCGTAATCAGGAGACCACTGACGATGCCTTCACCGAAGGCGATGCCGTGACGATTGCCCCGAAAGCGTCCGGTTATGTGGTGAAGCTGCTGGTTAAAGATAATCAGCGGGTGAAGAAGGGCGATCTGCTGGTCGAAATCGATCCCAGCGACAATAAGGCCCAGCGCGATCAGGCGAAGGCGCAACTCGGCCTGGCGGTGGCTCAGCTGCATCAGGCACAGGCGCAGCTGGCGCTGTCGCGGGTGCAGTATCCGGCTCAGCGCGACCAGGCATTAGCCGATCAGGCCAAAGCGGAAGCGAACCTGCTTAACGCGCAGGCGGATTACCGTCGCCAGCGGGGCGTTGACCCGCGCGCCACCAGCCAGCGTAATATTGACACCGCGGCGGCGCAGTTACGCTCGGCGCAGGCCCAGTTGCAGAGCGCGAAAGCGCAGGTAGAAGTGGCGTCGCAGGTGCAGTTGCAGATTCGCCAGCAGGAAACCAACGTTGAAGCGCGTCAGCAACAGGTCGAACAGGCGAAAGCGCAGCTCAACACTGCCGATCTCAATCTCTCTTATACCCAGGTCCGCGCGCCGTACGACGGATTTGTCACCAAACGTAATGTGCAGCCCGGTACGCTGGTTCAGGCAGGAACTTCCCTGTTTTCACTGGTTTCTCCCGATATCTGGATCACTGCCAACTTCAAAGAGTCGCAGCTTGAACGCATGAATCCCGGCGACAAAGTGGCGATTACCGTCGATGCCTGGCCGGATATGAAGCTGGAAGGGCACGTCGACAGTATTCAGATGGGCTCCGGTTCGCGCTTCTCGACCTTCCCGTCAGAAAATGCCACCGGTAACTACGTCAAAATTGTTCAGCGTGTGCCGGTGAAAATCGTGATTGATAAAGGTCTGGACCCGAATCATCCGCTGCCGCTTGGTCTGTCGGTTGAACCGAAGGTGACGGTGGAATGAGTGCCACCCAGAGCTGGAAACCGGCCAGCAATCCGTGGTTAGTCGCGATCACGGTCACCCTGGCGGTGTTCATGGAGATTCTCGACACCACGATTGTCAACGTGGCGCTGCCGCACATCGCCGGTTCGCTCTCTTCCAGCTACGATGAGTCAACCTGGGTACTGACCTCCTATCTGGTGGCGAACGGCATTGTGCTGCCGATCTCCGCTTTCTTCAGCCGTCTGTTTGGGCGTAAACAGTTCTTCCTGATCTGTATCGTGATGTTCACCATCTGCTCATTCCTGTGCGGCATCGCCACCGAACTGTGGCAAATAATTCTGTTCCGCGTTTTACAGGGCTTTTTTGGTGGTGGCCTGCAGCCGGTGCAACAGTCGGTGCTGCTGGACTATTTTAAAGCCGAGGATCGCGGCAAAGCGTTTGGCCTCTCGTCTATTGCGATCATCGTTGCGCCGGTTATCGGCCCGACGCTGGGCGGCTGGATCACCGATAACTACAGCTGGCGCTGGGTGTTCTTTATCAATATTCCGGTCGGCGTGCTCACCGTACTGGCGATCTACCAGCTGCTGGAAGATCCGCCGTGGGAGCGCAAATGGGCCAAGGGTAAACTCAAGATCGATTACATCGGTATCAGTCTGATCACGCTGGGTCTCGGCTGTCTGCAGGTGATGCTCGATCGCGGCGAGGATGAGGACTGGTTCGCTTCGCACTTCATTGTGCTGTTTGCCATTCTGGCGCTGATCGGCATTGTTGGCGCGATCTACTGGCTGATGTATGCCCGCAAACCGGTGGTCGATATTCTGGTGATGAAAGACCGCAATTTCTGGGTTGCCGGGCTGTTGATGGCCGGTATGGCGATGATCCTTTATGGCAGCTCGGTGGTGTTACCGCAGCTGGCGCAGCAGGATCTGGGTTATACCGCCACCTGGTCCGGTCTGGTGCTGTCACCCGGTGCGGTGCTGATTGTACTGACGATCCCGCTGGTGCTGAAGCTGATGCCGATTGTGCAGACGCGTTACATCATCGCCTTTGGTTTCAGCTGTCTGGCGGTGGCCTTCCTCTACTCCGCTACGCTGACCCCCAACGTCGATTTCACCACGCTGGTACTGATGCGCAGTGCGCAGTCAATTGGCCTCGGTTTCCTGTTTGTGCCGCTGACGACGATTGCGTTTGTTACTATTCCGCAGCGGCTTAACGCTGACGCCTCGGCGCTGTTTACCATGTTCCGTAACGTCGCCGGGTCGATTGGCATTTCATTATCGACCGCTGCCATCACCGAGCGTGAGCAGGTCCGTTCCGCCCATATGGTGCATAACATGACGCCGCTCAACGAGCCGTTCAATATCACCGTTCAGCACTGGGCGCAGGCGATACGCGACTTTACCTCAGCGGTCGGCGATCCGATCACCCTGGCGACCGGTCAGCTCTATCAGGAGATGATCGCCCAGTCGCGCATTCTCGCTTACATCGATGTTTTCTCAGGCCTGAGTATTGTCGCCCTGATTTTGATTCCATTTTGTTGGCTGCTGTCGCCGATTAAGAGCGAAGGCAGTGCAGGAGCACACTGACATGAAGGTTATTACTTCCCGCGGCCTGAAACCGTTGAGCCTGTTAACGCTGGCAATGTGGCTGGCTGGCTGTGCCGTCGGGCCAGATTATCAGGCCCCGAAACCCACGCTGCCTGGCAGCTATAACACCCTGGATTCGCAGGAAGCGTCAAAGCCGCAGAGTGCGGCGATCAACTCGCGCTGGTGGCGAACCTTTAACGATCCGCAACTCGACAGCCTGATTGCCCGGGCGATTGAGGGCAACCTGACGCTGCAACAGGCGGTGCTGCGCATTGCCGGCGCGCGTGAGCAGCTGAGCCAGGCGCAGGGCGGCCTGTTTCCCAGCCTCAACGGTTCGGCCAAAGTTAATCGCCAGCAGCTGGGTCTGGAAGGATTGCTGAAAGCCAATGGCGCAACCGACCAGCTCGACAGTAATGTCGCCAGCCAGCTCGATGGCCTGACGCAGCCGGTCACCCTTTATCAGGGCAGTTTCGATGCCAGCTGGGAACTGGACCTGTGGGGCAAAGTGCGCCGTCAGGTTGAATCCGCCAATGCTCAGCAGCAGGCGGCGATTGAGCAGCGCAACGATGCGCTGGTGTCGCTGGAAGCGGAAGTCGCGCGCGCCTGGCTGCAACTGCGCGGCGCGCAAAGTACTATCCAGACGCTGCAGCAGCAGATTGATGTGGCACAGCAGACCGTCGAACTGACTCAGAGCCAGCAGCGTAACGGGCTGGCACCCTTAACCGATGTGGAGAACGCCCGCGCCCAGCTCAGTAGCCTGCAGGCGCAGCTGCCGCAGTATCAGTCGCAGGCGCGCCAGGCGATGAATGGGTTAGCGGTGCTGCTGGGCAAAACGCCGGGTTCGCTGGATGCGGAACTCAGTACGCCTAAAGCGTTACCGCCGCTGCCGCAGTTTGTCCCGGTCGGCATTCCTTCCACGCTGGCCCGCCGTCGTCCCGATATTCGTCAGGCGGAAGCGACGCTGCATGCACAGACAGCGGAGATTGGCGTCTCCGTGGCGCAGCTATTCCCCAGTCTCTCCCTGACCGGCCAGCTTGGCGTGCGCAACACCGACGTCAGCTATCTGGATAACTGGAGCAGTCACTTCTACAGCTACGGTCCCGCCTTATCGATTCCGATTTTCCAGGGCGGACGGCTGGTGTCGAGCGTTAAGCTGGCACGCGCGCAGCAGGCCAGCGCCGCACTCGATTATCGCCAGACGGTGCTGACCGCCTTACAGGATGTGGAAAATGCGCTGGTCAGCTATCGCGCCGATCAGCAGCGCGTCACCGCGCTGGACCAAACCACCGGTTCGCTGCAACGTGCCTTTGATCTAGCCAGCGACAGCTATCGTCAGGGACTTTCAACCTTCCTGGAGGTGCTGGATGCGCAGCGTCAGCTGGCGCAGGCTGAAGAACAGGCCACCCAGGCACGGATGCAGAGCGCGCTGGATTTAGTCGCTTTGTATAAAGCGCTGGGCGGCGGCTGGGAAACCTATCAGAACGTCGACCTGCCGCAATATTCTGTATTTGGTCCGGCGACCACGGTTAATTAATCGCCAGGCTGTGGCAGCATACGCGCTGCCACAGCCTGTTAACGCCTCACCCGCGTTGTCGTTTTTGTGGACAGCAGCCTGCGCTATTTACCCATTATTTTCGCGTTAACACCTTGAATAATATCTCTTCCTCTCCATTTTCGCCGTCGGGCAGGGAGGAAAATAAAACAGCATGACTGTCAGGACTATTATCTTGTGCCGCGGCGCAGGGCTGGGCATTATTTTGCAACCCGGATAAATAACCTCATTTTAACCCTGCATCGGGTGCGGGCTTTTTCCGTTTTTATTCACGGCGCTGGATTTTAAGCCTGCCAGCTGTAGCCCCTAATAGGTCGGGCGGTGCCCTGGCTAATCTGTCATCCTGCGGCCGGTCACCTGAGGATTATCCGACAGTCAGCGTCCGACGCCACAAATTGTTTAAAACCGCCGCGTCAGGAAATAAAAAATTGCAGGCTGGATACACCTTTTGCGCTATTACAGCGCAGAAGCGGGGACATTTTGAACCTTAATCTGTAACCTTGTGTGACTGAGATCGAAATTCAGACAGCCGTTAATGATCTTTTTTTCTGGCGACATCGCAAAAATAAACAGTTCCGGCGGACGGTTTCCCCCGCAGCTCTCTGCCGGGCGCGGCAGGCAACGGATGCATGAAATCGATTCCAGCACCAGAAGTGCAGCGCCGTTCGGTGTTAATTCAGCGTTAATAAAACGTCAGGAATTAGCCGCTAGCGTTGACGAGGAATTTTAAAATTAACCGATAAGAATTATCCGTAGCGTAAAAATAATTTATTTTTTTATTTGAATTAGGTAATCTTGTCGCTACAGTTTTATTAACCCCCTTAATCAAGGACATTGTGATGAGTGACGCATTTAAAGTTCTGAACAATATTCGCACATTACGTGCCCAGGCCCGTGAACTGCCATTGAGCGATCTGGAAGAGATCCTGGAAAAATTAACCGTTGTCGTTACCGAGCGCCGTGAAGAAGCGGAAGCGGAAGAGACGCAAAATCGCGAAAAAGAAGAAAAGCTGTCGAAATATCGCGAAATGCTGCTGGCTGACGGCATCGATCCTAATGAATTATTAGGTGCGCTGGAAACCGGTAAAAAACGCGCTAAGCGTGCGCCGCGTCCGGCTAAATATTCTTACACCGACGAAAACGGTGAGAAAAAATCATGGACCGGCCAGGGCCGTACCCCGGCAGCGATTAAAAAAGCGCTGGACGCCGGTAAAAGCCTGGACAGTTTCCTGATCGATTGATCGACACAATCCTTGTAAGTGGGAGCCGGGGGGCCATTATGGCCTTCCGGCTTTTTTATTTCTGTCGGGATATCAATCACCACGCCCGCAATCCACGGCTGATGCTGGCGTGCGCTGCGTCACATCTGGCATAATAGCCGCCGTTTTTTCATCCACTCTCTTCACAAAGGTCAATGCCGTGTTAGTTAGCAGCAATATCACCATGCAGTTTGGCAGCAAGCCACTGTTCGAGAACATCTCCGTTAAATTTGGCGGCGGTAATCGTTACGGTTTAATCGGTGCGAACGGCAGCGGAAAATCCACCTTCATGAAGATTCTGGGTGGCGATCTGGTGCCTTCTGGCGGCAACGTCTCATACGATCCGAATGAAAGGATCGGTAAGTTACGCCAGGATCAGTTCGCCTTTGAACAATATAGCGTGCTCGACACCGTGATTATGGGTCACCATGAATTATGGGAAGTGAAGCAGGAACGCGATCGTATTTATTCTTTGCCGGAAATGAGCGAAGAGGAAGGGTATAAAGTTGCCGACCTTGAAGCCGTTTACGGTGAAATGGACGGCTACAGCGCCGAATCCCGCGCTGGCGAGTTATTACTGGGCGTTGGCATTCCGGTTGAGCAGCATTATGGCCCGATGAGCGAAATTGCGCCGGGCTTTAAATTGCGTGTGCTGCTGGCGCAGGCGCTGTTCTCGAATCCTGATATTTTGTTACTGGACGAACCAACCAACAACCTGGATATCGATACCATCCGCTGGCTGGAGCAGGTGCTGAACGAACGCGACAGCACCATGATTATCATTTCGCACGATCGTCACTTCCTTAATATGGTCTGTACCCACATGGCTGATTTGGATTATGGCGAGCTGCGGGTCTATTCCGGTAATTATGATGAATATATGACCGCAGCGACCCAGGCGCGTGAACGTCTGTTAGCGGATAACGCCAAGAAAAAGGCGCAGATTGCCGATCTGCAATCTTTCGTCAGCCGCTTTAGCGCCAACGCCTCTAAATCCCGTCAGGCAACCTCGCGTGCTAAACAGATGGATAAAATTAAACTGGATGAAGTAAAAGCATCCAGCCGTCAGAACCCGTTTATCCGTTTTGAGCAGGACAAGAAGCTGTTCCGTAATGCGCTGGAAGTGGAAGGCTTAACCAAAGGCTTTGATAACGGTCCGCTGTTTAAAAATTTAAACCTGCTGCTGGAAGTTGGTGAAAAACTCGCGGTGATCGGGGCTAACGGTATCGGTAAATCAACCTTCCTGAAAACCCTGGTCAGCGAGATGACGCCTGACAATGGCAGCGTTAAATGGTCAGAGAATGCGCGTATCGGTTATTACGCGCAGGATCATGCTGAAGATTTTGCTAATGACCTGACGGTATTTGACTGGATGAGTCAGTGGAAGCAGGCTGGCGATGATGAGCAGAGCGTGCGCAGTATTCTTGGCCGCCTGTTATTCTCTCAGGATGATATTAAGAAACCGGCCAAAGTGCTGTCCGGTGGTGAGAAAGGTCGTATGCTGTTCGGTAAGCTGATGATGGAAAAACCGAACATCCTGATTATGGATGAGCCGACCAACCACCTCGATATGGAATCCATTGAGTCGCTGAATATGGCGCTGGAGATGTACGAAGGCACGCTGATTTTCGTTTCGCATGACCGTGAATTTGTCAGCTCGCTGGCGACCCGGGTCATGGAGATTAAATCGGATCGGGTGGTGGACTTCACCGGCAATTACGAAGATTACCTGCGCAGTCAGGGCATCGTCTGATGGAAACGGGGTGGCACAGGCCACCCCGTTTTTTTTGGTGGTCAGGTGGTCAGGTGGTTCAGCGCAGGCTCAGGGAGCAGAGACGTTCCTGCCGACGCTACGCGTTCCCACCACACACTTCACACTGCGCGTCCTGCGCCACTTTCATGCTGCGAAACTCCGCACTTAGCGCATCGTACATCAGCAACCGACTGGTGGCGGGCGTACCGTAATTCGCCAGCAGCTTAATCGCCTCCATAGCCTGCATTGCGCCAATCACCCCAACCAGCGGTGCCATGACGCCCGCTTCGACACAGCTCAGCGTCTGCTCGCCAAACAGTCGGCTGATACAGCGGTAGCAGGGCGTACCCGGCTGCCAGCTGAACACGCTAATCTGGCCTTCCATCCGGATTGCCGCGCCCGAGACCAGCGGCACCTGCAACTGACGACACAGCCGGTTGAGCTGCTCGCGCGCCGTCACGTTGTCGGTACAGTCCAGCACCACCTGCTGCCGGGCGATCAGCGCCCGCAGCGCCGCATCGTCCAGTTCGCCATTTACCGGCTGCAGATGGCAGTGAGGATTGATGGCGGCCAGGCTACGGGCGGCGGAATCGACCTTAGCGTGACCAATATCCGCGTCGTGGTGCAGAATCTGCCGCTGTAGATTGGAGTGTGAAACGCTGTCGAAATCGAGCAGCGTCAGGGTACCGACGCCCGCTGATGCCAGATACGGCGCGGCGGCACAGCCCAGCCCACCCAGACCGACAATCAGCGCATGACTGGCTTTCAGCCGCTCCTGACCGTCAAAATCGAAGCCGCGCAGGACAATCTGCCGGTTGTAGCGCAGCATCTCCTCATCCGTTAATTCAGGCAGCATTTATCCCTCCAGCAGTGCATTGAACGGCTCGACCTCGACCCACTCGCCGGGTTCAACGTTGCCACGCTCGCGCTCCAGCACGATGAAACAGTTGGCCGCGGCAAAAGAGCTGAAGACGTGTGAACCCTGCATACCGGTGGTGTGAACCTCGAGTTCGCCGTCAACATTCTGGCGCAGGATGCCGCGCTGAAAATCGAGCCGGCCTGGCGATTTTTTCAGGCGTGAGGCGCTGCGCACTTTCTGACGCGGCGGCAACGCCGCTTTTTTCTGACCGGTCAGGGCGGCGAGCAGCGGTTGCACCAGCTGATAAAAGGTGACCGCAGCGGAAACCGGATTACCCGGCAACCCGCAGAACCAGCTGCTGGCGAGACGGCCAAAGGCAAAAGGTTTACCGGGCTTGATCGCCAGCTTCCAGAAACTGATGGCACCCAGCTCTTCCAGCATATTTTTGGTGAAGTCTGCTTCGCCCACCGACACGCCGCCGGTACTGATCACCACATCAGCCTGACGGTCGGCTTCCTCAAACGCAGCCCGCAGCGCGACCGGATCGTCTTTAACAATGCCGAGGTCGATCACCTCACAGCCCAGCTTGTGCAGCATCAGCGAGACCGCAAAGCGGTTCGTGTCATAAATCTGTCCGGCCGCCAGCGGCTGGCCCACCGGCTGCAGCTCGTCGCCGGTTGAAAAAATCGCCACTCGCAGTTTACGCCGCACGGCGACCTGGGCGATACCCAGCGATGCCAGCAGCGGCAGCTCAGCAGCGCCCAGCCGCACGCCAGCGTCAAGCACCACATGACCTGGCTGGATATCATCACCGGTCAGGCGAATATTTTGCCCGGCACGCACCGGTGCGGTAATCACAATCGAATCACCCTGCGTTTCAGTCTGTTCCTGCATCACTACCGCCTCACAGCCTGGCGGAATCGGCGCACCGGTCATGATTCGCACCACGCTGCCGTGCGGCCATTCACCACTAAAGGGCGCACCCGCAAAAGCCTTACCGGCAACCGGCAACGGCTCACCGCGACTGACATCTGCCAGCCGCACCGCATAGCCATCCATCGCTGAATTATCAAATGGCGGCACCGCAATCGGCGAGGTGACAGCAACGGCGGTAATACGGCCGACCGCTTCCGTCAGCGGAACGCTCAATGAGTCGGTGATTGGCTTCAGCTGCGCCAGCATGGTCTGTTGAGCCTCCTCAAGGGAGATCAATCCTGCAGTAAAACTTTCCATGATTATTCCAGTCGGGTTATTTCAGATGCTGCTTATTATGGTGGGAATTGTCCGCTGAGTCACATCGCTATCCGCGCGCGCTGACATCCGCCGTGTTCCAGCCGGTGGCAAGCCCGGCTAAAGTGAAATATCGCCGGAAGAAAAGGTTATAACCATCGGAACAGTTTCTGCTTTACAACACTTAGCAGGCTTTCTATAGTCAAAAATCAGCAAAAATGGATGAAAACCATTCTAAATCAGTGTTTTTCGTGCTGATGCAACCACAGGACAGAGCGTTATGGTCAAAGCAGTGATTGCCATTCATGGTGGGGCAGGCGCGATTACGCGTGCTGCAATGAGCGACGAAAAGGAGCAGCACTATCGTCAGGCCCTGCTTGACATTGTGACGCACGGTCAGCAGATGCTGGCGCAGGGAGCCAGCGCACTCGACGTGGTGACGGAAGCGGTGCGTCAGCTGGAAGAGTGTCCGCTGTTTAACGCGGGCAAAGGGGCCGTCTTCACTCATCAGGGTACTCATGAGCTGGACGCCTGCGTGATGGATGGCCGCACGCTGAACGTCGGGGCGGTGGCGGGTGTCTGCCGGGTACGTAACCCGGTACTGGCGGCGCGCGCCGTGCTGGAGCAGAGCCCGCATGTGCTGTTTATCGGTGAAGGCGCAGAGCAGTTCGCCGAGGCGCAGGGCCTGACGCCGGTGGCAGCAGACTATTTCTCCACCCCAGATCGCTGGGAGCAGCTGCAGCGCGCATTAAACAGCGACGAAGCGGTGCTGGATCATGATGGCGCGGCCGGCGGCGACGATCCGCTCGACCCGGACCGCAAATTTGGCACGGTAGGCGCCGTGGCGCTCGATCTCGAGGGTAATCTGGCTGCGGCAACCTCCACCGGCGGCATGACCAATAAGCAGGCGGGACGGGTCGGTGATTCGCCGCTGCCGGGCGCGGGCTGTTACGCCAGCAACGACAGCGTGGCGGTCTCCTGTACCGGCACCGGTGAAGTCTTTATCCGCACACTGGCGGCCTACGATGTGGCGGCACAGATGCGTTATGCCGGTCGCACGCTTCAGCAGGCCAGCGTCAACGTCATCCACGATAGCGTGCTGGAGCTGGGTGGCAGCGGCGGTCTGATCGCCGTCGATCGTGAAGGCAACGTGGCGCTGCCGTTTAATAGCGAAGGAATGTACCGTGCCTCAGCACGGGTCGGTGAGGCGGCAGATGTGGCGATTTATCGCGACAGTTAAGGAGCAGGCATGAACCATCGGCAGGCGTTGCCGCCGCTGGCATCGGAGCAGGTGCTGGCAGTTCGCGATCTTAATGTGCATTTTCAGCAGCAGGGCACGGTCACCCAGGCGGTGCGCCATCTTTCGCTCGATCTGTTTCGCGGTGAAACCCTGGCGCTGGTGGGTGAATCGGGCTCCGGCAAGTCGGTAACCTCGCTGGCGCTGATGCGGCTGATCGAACAGAGCGGCGGCGTGGTGAGCGGTGAGGTGCAGTTGCGTCGCCGCAACGGCGAGGTACTGGATATTATGCGCGCGCCGTCCGGCCAGATGCGGCGGGTGCGCGGAGCCGATATGGCGATGATTTTCCAGGAGCCGATGACATCGCTCAATCCGGTGTTCAGCGTCGGGGAACAGATTGCCGAATCGATTCGTCTGCATCAGGGCAAAAGCCACGCACAGGCGCTGGCAGAAGCGCGCCACATGCTGGACCTGGTGCGTATTCCCGATGCGCAAAATGTCTTGTCTCGCTTCCCGCATCAGCTCTCCGGCGGAATGCGCCAGCGGGTGATGATCGCCATGGCGCTCTGCTGCAAACCGGCGTTGCTGATAGCCGATGAGCCGACCACCGCGCTCGACGTCACCATTCAGGCACAGATCCTGCAACTGATCCGCGTACTGCAAAAAGAGATGCAGATGGGCGTCATTTTTATCACCCACGATATGGGTGTGGTGGCGGAAATGGCCGATCGGGTGCAGGTGATGTATCGCGGCGAAGTGGTGGAAAATGCCCCGGCGGCGCAGCTGTTCAGCGCGCCACGCGAGCCTTACACCCGGGCGTTGCTGGCGGCAGTGCCTAAGCTCGGATCGATGCAGGGCCAGCCGCTGCCGGCGAAGTTCCCGCTGTTACAGGGCGGAGAAGAGCAGGAGACGCCGCAGGATACGGTGCGCCGCGACCAGCCGCCAGTTCTGCAGGTACGCGATCTGGTGACCCGTTTTGATATTCGCGGCGGGCTGTTTAACCGGGTGAAAAGCCGGGTACACGCGGTTGAGAAAGTCAGTTTCGACCTCTATGCCGGTGAGACGCTGGCGCTGGTCGGTGAATCGGGTTGCGGTAAATCCACCACCGGTCGCTCCCTGCTGAAGCTGGTGGCCAGCCAGGGCGGCACGCTCACCTTTAACGGACAGCGTATCGATCATCTGCGTGGGGCCGCGCTGGCCCATCTGCGGCGAGACATTCAGTTTATTTTCCAGGACCCTTACGCCTCGCTCGATCCGCGGCTGACGGTAGGCTTTTCCATTATGGAGCCGCTGCTGGTGCACAAGGTGATGCCGCGTCGGGAAGCGGAGCAGCGCGTCGCCTGGCTTCTGGAGAGAGTCGGTCTGCTGCCGGAGCACGCGCAGCGCTATCCGCACGAATTTTCCGGCGGACAGCGCCAGCGCATCTGCATTGCCCGCGCGCTGGCGCTTAACCCGAAAGTGGTGATTGCGGATGAATCGGTTTCGGCGCTGGACGTCTCTATCCAGGCGCAAATCATCAACCTGATGCTCGATTTACAGCGCGAATTTGGTATCGCGTTTCTCTTCATCTCACACGATATGGCGGTGGTAGAGCGTATCAGTCACCGCGTGGCGGTGATGTATCTCGGCCAGATTGTGGAGATGGGGCCGCGTCAGGCGGTGTTTGAGCAGCCGCAGCATCCTTATACCCGCAAACTGATGGCCGCGGTTCCGGTCGCCGATCCGGCGCATCCTCGCCGGGAGCGTGCATTAATGGTTGACGAGATCCCCAGCCCGATTCATGCGTTAGGGGATGAACCTGAAGTGGCACCGTTGATGGAAGTGGCGCTAGGGCATTTTGTCGCCCGCCACGTTATCAGCGCCACCTGAATAGTGAAGATATCGCTTCGGCGACCCACCCGACAGGGATTACAGGAGAACAAGATGCAGATAACGATGCGTAAAGGGTTACTGGCGGCTGGCGTATTAAGCAGCGCCCTTACATTGCCCGCCTGGGCGGCGCAGGATGCGGTGATTGCCGTCGCGTCTAACTTCACCACCCTCGATCCGTATGACGCCAATGACACGCTGTCGCAGGCGGTCGCCAAATCGTTCTATCAGGGGCTGTTTGGTTTTGATAAACAGATGAAGCTGACCAACGTGCTGGCAGAGAGTTATCAGGCCAGCCCGGATGGTCTGACCTACACCATCAAGCTCCGTCCGGGAATTAAATTCCAGGACGGCAGCGACTTTAATGCCGAAGCGGTGAAGGTCAATCTCGACCGTGCCAGCAACCCGGATAATCACCTCAAACGCTATAACCTGTTTAAGCAGATTGCCACCACCGAAGTGATCGATCCGACCACGGTGAAAGTGACCCTGAAGCAACCCTTCTCCGCCTTTATCAATATTCTGGCGCACCCGGCTGCGGCGATGATCTCGCCGACGGCACTGAAAAAATATGGCAAGGATATTGGCTTCCATCCGGTCGGTACCGGTCCGTTTGTGTTTGAAACCTGGAACCAGACTGACTTCGTTAAGGTGAAAAAGTGGGACGGCTACTGGAAGCCGGGCTACCCGAAACTGGACAGCATCACCTGGCGACCGGTAGTGGATAACAACACCCGTGCGGCGATGCTGCAAACCGGAGAAGCTAACTTCGCATTCCCGGTTCCTTATGAGCAGGCGAAATTGCTGGAGAAAAACAGCAAACTTGACGTGGTAACCACGCCGTCGATTATGCAGCGTTACATCAGCCTTAACGTCACCCAGAAGCCGTTCGACAACCCGAAAGTGCGTGAGGCGCTGGAATACGCCATCAACCGTCAGGCGCTGGCCAAAGTGGCGTTTGCCGGTTACGCCACGCCAGCCACCGGTATCGTGCCACCTGCTATCGATTTCGCTCAGAGCTATCCCGCCATCAGCTACGATCCGGCTAAAGCCAGGGCGCTGCTGAAAGAGGCGGGTTACCCGAACGGCTTCGAAACCACGCTCTGGTCGTCACACAACCACAGCACCGCGCAGAAAGTGTTGCAGTTCACTCAGCAGCAGCTGGCGCAGGTTGGCGTGAAGGTTAAGGTAACCGCGATGGATGCCGGTCAGCGTGCGGCAGAAGTGGAAGGCAAAGGGCAGAAAGAGAGCGGTGTACGGATGTTCTACACCGGCTGGTCCGCCTCAACCGGTGAAGCAGACTGGGCGCTGACGCCGCTGTTTGCCACCGCCGCCTGGCCGCCAGCGATCTTTAACACCGCGTTTTACAGCAATCCTAAGGTGGATAAAGATCTGGCAGATGCGCTGAAGACCATTGACCGTGCGCAGAAAGCCCAGCTGTATAAAGATGCTCAGGACACCATCTGGCAGGATCATCCGTGGATCCCGCTGGTGGTTGAGCAACTGGTGTCTGCCAACAGCAAAAATCTCAGCGGTTTTTATGTGATGCCCGATACCTCATTCAGTTTTGATGAGGCCAGTCTGAAGTAACGGAGCCGGCCAGCCCGCGTGGCTGGCCGCAGCTGCAGGATGTTGCATGTTTAACTATTTTATTAAGCGGCTGTTGGGGCTGATCCCCACCTTGCTGATTGTTGCGGTGCTGGTGTTTCTGTTTGTTCACCTGCTGCCGGGCGATCCCGCGCGCCTGATTGCCGGACCGGAGGCGGATGCCTCTGTGGTGGCGCTGGTGCGGCAGGAACTGGGACTGGATCTGCCGCTGCCGCAGCAGTTCTGGCACTTTATTCTTAATGCGCTGCAGGGCGATTTCGGCCAGTCGATGGTATCGAAACGGCCGGTGGCGGATGAGATCGCTTCGCGCTTTATGCCGACATTGTGGCTGACCCTAACCAGCATGATCTGGGCCGTGATATTTGGCATGGCGATTGGCATTGTGTCTGCCGTCTGGCGCAACCGCTGGCCCGATCGCCTCGGCATGACGCTGGCGGTCTCCGGCATTTCGTTTCCGGCTTTTGCACTCGGCATGTTGCTGATGCAGGTCTTCTCGGTGGAGCTGGGCTGGCTGCCGACGGTGGGCGCGGAGAGCTGGCAACATTATATTCTGCCGTCGATAACCCTGGGAGCGGCGGTGGCGGCAGTGATGGCGCGTTTTACCCGTGCCTCTTTTGTTGAAGTAATGCAGGAAGATTACATGCGTACCGCGCGCGCCAAAGGGGTGCGCGAGTCGCTGGTGGTGGTGAAACATGGATTGCGCAACGCGATGATCCCGGTGGTCACCATGATGGGCCTGCAGTTCGGCTTTCTGCTCGGCGGATCGATTGTGGTCGAGGTGGTGTTTAACTGGCCGGGCCTGGGTCGGCTGCTGGTTGATTCCGTCACGATGCGCGACTATCCGGTGATCCAGGCGGAAGTGCTGCTGTTTTCACTGGAGTTCATTCTGATCAATCTGATCGTCGATATGTTGTATGCGGTGATCAATCCCGCCATTCGCTTTAAGGAATCGCGATGAAAAACTGGCGACGCGATGCGGCCCTGAAAACGCTGCCGCTGATCAAGGAGAACCGGGTACGCACCCCGTGGCGTGAGTTCTGGCGGCGTTTCCGGCAACAGCCGGTGGCGCTGCTGGCCGGGCTGTTTGTGCTGGTGCTGATTGTACTGGCATTTATCGCGCCTTACGTGGCGCCGTTTGATGCTGAAAATTATTTCGATTATGACCGGCTGAATGATGGCCCCTCGCTGCTGCACTGGTTTGGGGTTGATTCACTGGGCCGCGATATTTTCAGCCGGGTATTGGTAGGAACCCGTATCTCACTGATTGCTGGCTTCTTCTCGGTGGCCATCGGTGCGCTGATCGGTACGCTGTTTGGGCTGCTGGCGGGCTACTACGAAGGCTGGTGGGACCGCATAACCATGCGCGTGTGCGACGTGCTGTTCGCTTTTCCCGGTATCCTGCTGGCGATTGCGGTGGTGGCGATCATGGGCAGCGGCATGAGCAACGTGATCGTGGCGGTGGCGATCTTCAGTATCCCGGCGTTTGCCCGCCTGGTGCGCGGCAATACGCTGGTGCTGAAGCATCAGACCTATATTGAGTCGGCGCGCAGCATCGGCGCATCGGACTGGACCATCATCATGCGCCATATCCTGCCGGGTACCGTCTCGCCGATTGTGGTCTATTTCACCATGCGCGTCGGCACCTCTATCATTACCGCTGCCAGCCTGTCGTTTCTTGGGCTGGGCGCGCAACCGCCGACGCCGGAGTGGGGCGCGATGCTGAATGAGGCGCGGGCCGATATGGTGATTGCGCCGCACGTCGCGATTTTCCCCAGCCTGGCGATCTTCCTCACCGTTCTGGCATTTAATTTACTCGGTGACGGGCTGCGCGACGCGTTGGATCCTAAACTTAAAACATGAAACCTTTCGATTACGATCAGGACTTCACGACCCTCGATTTTCGTCAGCATCCCGAACGTTATCAGGTCGGGCGCGGCGAGCAGGGGGTATTGATGGTCGAGCCTTATAAGAGCGAAATCCTGCCGCACTGGCGTTTTCGTACCGTCCCGATTGCTAAAGAGTCGGCTGAAAAAATCATGGCGCTGTTTGAGGATTACCGTCGGCAGGATGATTTTGTTGGCATGGATATGGCGCGCAAATTTATTCAGATGGGGTATACCCGTGCGCGGCGCTACAGCAATCATCAGGGCGGCCGCAAATATGATGCTGATGGCAAAGAACTGCCGCGGGGCGTTAATGAAGAAAAGGCCGCGGCGGCGGCCGTTTTCAAAGGCTACTGGGATCGGATTCGGGCAGATGAGGATTATCTGAAACGCAAAAAGGCGCATCAGCAGCAATATGGCTAAGCGCCGGGCCAGTCCGGCGGCGCGTCACAGGCTACTCCCCGCCGGACAGGATGGGTTTATACCCGGCTCGCCCAGAGATCGTACTCGTCGGCATGGTCGACTTTAACCCTCAGCATATCGCCCGGTTTGACGTTGCGCTCGCCGTTCAGATAGACCGCGCCGTCAATTTCCGGGGCATCAGCCATACTGCGGCCAATCGCGCCTTCCTCGTCCACCTCATCAATAATCACCAGAATCTCACGACCAACTTTCTCCTGCAGACGTTCGGCTGAGATCTGCTGTTGCAACTGCATAAAGCGATCGTAACGCTGCTGCTTCACCGATTCATCGACCGGATCGGGCAGCTGATTCGCGGTCGCGCCTTCCACCGGGCTGTACTGGAAACAGCCCACCCGATCGAGACGCGCCTCTTTGATAAAGTCGAGCAGCAGCTGGAAGTCCTCTTCGGTCTCGCCGGGAAAGCCGACGATGAAGGTAGAGCGCAGCGTCAGTTCCGGGCAGATTTCACGCCAGCGCTTGATCCGCTCCAGCGTGCGTTCCACAGCGCCAGGACGCTTCATCAGCTTCAGAATGCGCGGGCTGGCGTGCTGCAACGGAATATCGAGATAGGGCAGAATTTTGCCGGCCGCCATCAGCGGAATGACCTCATCCACGTGCGGGTAAGGATAGACGTAGTGCAGACGCACCCAGACGCCGAGCTTCGCCAGTTGCTCACACAGGCTGACCATGCTGGTTTTCACCGGCGAGCCGTTCCAGAAACCGGTGCGATGCTTAACATCCACGCCATAAGCGGAGGTATCCTGCGAAATCACCAGCAGCTCTTTAACGCCCGCTTCAACCAGCCGTTTAGCCTCATCCAGTACCTCGCCGACGGCGCGGCTGTCGAGATCGCCACGCATTGACGGGATGATGCAGAAGGTGCAGCGATGGTTGCAGCCTTCGGAAATTTTCAGATAGGCGTAGTGACGTGGGGTCAGCTTCACGCCCTGTTCCGGCACCAGGCTGAGAAACGGATTGTGCTGAGGCTTTGGCACGTAGCGATGGACGTGCGACAACACCTGCTCATAGCTGTGCGGACCGGTGATCTCCAGCACTTTCGGGTGCACTTCACGAATCTGATCAACTTTTGCACCGAGACAGCCGGTGACAATCACCTTGCCGTTTTCATTCAGCGCTTCGCCAATCGCCTCAAGCGACTCCTGGACAGCACTGTCGATAAATCCACAGGTGTTGACGATGACGATTTCAGCATCGTCATAGCGCGGCACCACATCATAGCCCTCGGTGCGCAGTTCGGTGAGGATGCGCTCGGAGTCAACGAGGTTTTTGGGGCAGCCGAGCGAGACGAATCCGACCCGTGGCGGCAAGGTTTTTGTTGTATCAGACATGGCTCTGTTTCCGGTTCAGCACAGCGATGGCGCGGGATTCTACCTGTGTTGCAGAAAAAATTGTAGCGTTATCTGTAAGGCATTAGCGGCGTGTAAAGGTGTGAAAAAACCGGTAAAACCTGGCCCGCTGATCGGGTGAAAAAGTGCGGGCGGCGGGCAGGGCAAATTTCCAGTAACTCCCGGTGCTGTAAAAAGAAAATCACCGTACAGCAGGTAAAAAGCGATTAAGCGAAACGCTGACAGAACGCAGCAAAAAACAGCCTTAGGAAATCGCCGGTTGATATTCACTTGTTTTCATTAATAATAAACGGGCAAATCAACACTGAAGGGGCTATGCCCTTCAGGTAACGACGTGGATAATGTGAGAGCTAAATAATGAAAGAGATCATCAATGGATTTCTGAATTTCCAGCAGAATGTGTTTCCTGAAAGGAAGGATCTTTTCAAAAGCCTGGCGTCAAATCAAAATCCCAAAGCGCTGTTTATCTCCTGTTCTGACAGCCGGCTGGTGCCGGAACTGGTAACGCAGCAGGAGCCGGGCGAGCTGTTCGTTATCCGCAATGCGGGCAACATTGTGCCTTCGTTTGGCCCGGAGCCGGGCGGCGTCTCAGCGACCATCGAATACGCGGTGGTCGCGTTGGGCGTCTCCGACATCATCATCTGTGGTCACTCTAACTGCGGTGCGATGAATGCTATCGCCTCCTGCGCCTGCATGGATACCATGCCCGCGGTTGAGCACTGGCTGCGCTATGCCGACGCGGCAAAAGCGGTGGTGGAGCAGCGCAACTATGACTCGCCAGAGAAAAAGCTGAATGAGATGGTGAAAGAGAACGTCATCGCTCAGCTCAATAACATGAAAACTCATCCTTCTGTGTCGGTGGCGCTGCGTAACGGTAAACTGCGTCTGCATGGCTGGGTATACGATATTGAAACCGGCACCATCATGGCACTGACGCACGGCGGTAAAGAGTTTATTACCCTGTCAGAAAACCCTGATACCTGTTTCGAGTAACCTGCCTGCCCGCTGCAGTCTGCAGCGGGTCATTCCCGCTATTCAGAGCAGATAACCCATTAAAATAACGATTATTTTTACTGTTTCCCGTCTGATTTACTCTATGCTTGCCTGAACCTTCCTGATATAAGCGAGTCGATGATGCGTAAACCTTCCGTGGCTGCTCTGCTGGCGGTCTCTGTTCTGCTGCTCAGTGGTTGTACTTCTCATGTTGCTGACAAGCAGCAATATTCAGGCTTTTTAGGTGATTACAGTCAGCTGAAGCCCACTGAGTCGGCCAGCGGCCAGCCGACTTTGCGCTGGATCTCACCCGACTATCAAAGCAGCCAGTATAAGGATGTGCTCTATACGCCACTGGTCTACTATCCGGCAGCCCATCCCACCGCACGCATCAGTCAGCAAACGCTGGATCAGGTGCTGAGTTATACCGACATTCAGTTAAAAGGCGCTATCGCGACCCGCCGACCGCTGACAAATCAGGCGACGCCGCACACCCTGAAAGTGCGGGCCGCCATCACCGCCGTGTCAGCGGAGAACCAGGGAGTGCAATTCTATGAGGTGGTGCCGGTAGCGGCAGTGGTGGCGAGCACCATGGCCGCATCGGGCCATCGTACCCAGAACAGCGAGCTGTTTCTGGAGATTGAAGCCAGCGATGCGGTAACCGGCAAACCGCTGATCCGGGTAGTGCGTAAAGCGTTCGGCAAAACGGTCAGTAACAGCAATACGCCGATCACGTTTGAAGATCTCAAGCCGGGTATCAATACTATGGTGCGTGATACGGTAAGTTTTAACGCGCCGTAAACCTGCGAGATTAACGGGTGGTATTCGGGTTTTAACCGGCAGTCAGCGCGCCTGTTCCCCGTGTGAGCGGGGATAACCGTCTCCATTTCGGGGGCCGCCGATCACTGGCTTGCAAAAAATGACGATGAAACGGCTGTCCGAGCGGGTTCCTCCCGCTGTCTGGCATTTCGTTCGTCAGCCGGTGCGATGGCGAGGCATACGGCCTGTGATATCCTATGCGTGTGATGATCAGAGTCAGGCCCGATGAAAAAAAAGAACAGCACACCCACGCCCCACGATGCCACATTCCGGCAGTTTCTCACGCAGCCGGACATTGCCCGTGACTTTATGGAACTGCACCTGCCCGCAAAGCTGCGTGCACTCTGTGACCTCAGTACCCTGAAGCTGGAATCGGGTTCATTCGTTGAAGACGACCTGCGCCAGTATTTCAGCGACGTTCTCTATAGCCTGAAGACCACGGCTGGCGACGGCTACATACACGTGCTGGTTGAACACCAGTCTACACCGGACAGGCATATGGCGTTCAGGCTGATGCGATACGCCGTGGCGGCCATGCAGCGCCATCTTGAGGCTGGCCATAAGGCGCTGCCACTGGTGATACCGGTGCTGTTCTATACCGGCAAGCGCAGTCCTTATCCGTACTCAACGCGCTGGCTCGATGAGTTCAATGATCCGGCGCTGGCAGAAAACCTCTATGGCAGCGCTTTTCCCCTGGTGGATGTAACGGTCATTCCGGACGATGAGATTATGGGGCACCGCAGCATGGCGGCGCTGACGCTGTTACAAAAGCATATTCACCAGCGAGACATCGCCAGCCTGACCGATCGGCTGGCCACATTACTGATGGCGGATTATCTTTCTTCACCCCAGGTAACAGCGCTGATACACTATTTACTTCAGGCAGGTGAGTCAGCTAACTCTGAAGCCTTTATTCGCGAACTGGCACAGCGTGTGCCGCAACACGGAGACGCACTTATGACCATCGCACAACAGCTGGAGCAGAAGGGCATCGAGAAGGGCATTCAGCTTGGTGAACAACGAGGCATTGAGAAAGGCGAGCGCGAAGCCACGCTGAAAATTGCCCGTACCATGCTTCAGAACGGCATTGACCGTACTACCGTCCAGAAAATGACCGGTCTTTCAGAAGACGAACTGACACAAATCCGACACTAAAACCAGTAGTCGGGTTGGGTAAGGAAGGTCAGAATTATGATGGATATATCAGCGTTAACAGCAAAAATTAAACGCGTCAGATGCAGAGCGTTTTTCTCCGGTCAGGGCTTTAAGCTGATACCGGAAAACTAATTAAACCCGATCTCACCCGTCGGGTTTTTTTATGCCCATCATTTGCCGCCGGCTATCCTCAGTTCCAGCCGACAGACTGTAAGACCATGAGTACGGAACCTGCGGCCTTGCTGAGCACAATCGCGATGTGGTTGCTGGATTATCAGTCTGGGAATTAAGATTTATATCTTTCATATCAGATCAATAGCGTGAAACTGCGGCGGATTCCTGCCGGACCTTAACGAATAACATCCTCATGCACACTTCGCGGGTTTGAAGACAGTTGTGCCGGATGAGGACCTTAATCATCTTGCCCGCTGATACCGGAATAAGGTGATGATTGACTGAGCTGCGATGAGTGGAAATCCCCTAAGCCCGCCCGGCGCTGTTGAGTGGGAGCAACCCGATTTCAGGTACGGACTCACGACTACAGGTTGTTGCTGCTCGCGTCGTGAAGTTTTCCACGCGCCCCTGAATATGAACCGAAACCAGGCTACGGCTGGCATTGTTGGTAGCCTGTTCTCCACATCATCAGGGCGACAGACCGCTGTCGCGCAGTTTAATCTTTTGTAAATCCTCAGCATCATCGCACTGCGGCTGACTACGCTTAAGGGCATTCCATCCCGTCAGGAGAACGCTATGGTTCGTGTCGCTCGCGCGTTATTGTTCAGTGGTTCACTTATGGTCGCCTTGCCGCTGCTGGCGGCAGAACAGCAGGTCGAGGTGCAGCTGTTACAGGATAAGTTACAACATCCATGGTCCGTGGCGTTTCTGCCCGACAACCAGACCCTGCTGATTACCGAACGCAGCGGCCAGTTGCGCAGCTGGAATCCGGAACGCGGTCTGTCGCAGCCGATCACCGGCGTGCCGCAGGTCTGGGCGCAGCGGCAGAGCGGCCTGCTGGATGTGGTGCTGGCACCCGATTTTGCCAGCAGTCGCCGCGTCTGGCTGAGTTACACCGAAGCCAACAGCAGCGGTAAAGCGGGCGCGGTAGTGGGCGTCGGGACCCTGAGCGAGGATAACCGGCAACTGCGCGATTTCCGCGTGGTGATTCGCCAGACGCCGATGCTCTCCAGCGGCAACAATATCGGCACCCGACTGGCGTTCGATAAGCAGGGTTTTCTATGGATCGCCTTTGGCGACAACTTTGCCAGCAGCACGGCCCAGCATCTCGACAAGCTGCAGGGGAAATTGCTGCGGCTGAATGCCGATGGCAGCGTGCCCGACGATAATCCGTTTGTGAAGCAGAGCGGGGCGCGCCCGGAGATCTGGGCTTATGGTTTGCGTAATCCGCAGGGCCTGGCACTCAATCCGTGGACCGGCACGATATGGGAAAACGAGCATGGTCCGCGCGGCGGCGATGAAGTGAATATCATCGCTAAAGGAAAAAACTACGGCTGGCCGCTGGCTACCTACGGTATCGATTACAGCGGTGACAAAGTCCCGGAATCGAAAGGGACGCACGCTGCCGGAACCGAGCAGCCGATCTATCACTGGAAAGATTCGCCCGCCATCAGCGGCATGGCGTTCTATAACAGCGCCCGCTTCCCGCAGTGGAAGAACTCGCTGTTTATCGGCGCGCTGAAAGAGAAAAACCTGATCCGGCTGAGCATTAACGGTGAAAAAGTGGTGGAGGAGCAGCGTCTGCTCAGCGACCAGAACGCACGCATTCGTGATGTGCGGCAGGGACCGGATGGCTATCTCTATGTGCTGACCGATGAGGCCAATGGGAAACTACTCAAAGTGGGGTTAGCGCAGGACGCCAGCGCGTCCCGCGGCTAGCTTAACGGGCCCAGTGGCAGATCTGCCATCCGCGATTTAACGCTTCCTGATGCAGCATCGCATCAGGGTTGATCACATGCGCATGATCGGCCTGCTCCAGTAACGGCAGGTCGTTCATTGAGTCGCTATAAGCCCAGGTGCGGCCAAAAGATTCGCTCTGCTGTAACGCTTTCCAGTCACCGAGCCGTGTCACTTTGCCCTCTTTGTAGGTCATGGTGCCGTAGGTCTTGCCACTGTAACGCTCATCCACGATCTCGACGCCGATAGCCAGCGCGCCGCAGGCACCCAGCTGATGGGCAATCGGTACCACCAGATGCTCACCACTGGCGGAGATAATCATCACTCTGTCGCCGCGAGCCTGGTGCCACTGGATGCGTTCACGCGCTGCGGGGTAGACGCGCGGCATGATGTCGCGATGGATAAAGCGACGCACCCAGCCTTCAACGGTCAGGGTCGCCATTCCGGCCAGCGGGGCCAGCGTAGTGTTCATGTACTCTTCAATGGAGAGCGTGCCGGCATAATACTGTGCCATTAATGCCTGTTCCTGGTCGATCAGCTCGCGCGGGGCGAAGCCCTGCGAAACCAGCCAGCGTAACCACAGGCCGGTGCTGTCTTCACTAATAAGCGTCTCATCCAGATCAAAAAGGGCTAAGTCCATGGTCGGTCTCCTCGGCTGACTGGCTTTCAGGTTAGCTGATATTTGTGACCGGCTTAACTGTTCTGCGAAAAATCGGAATTGCACGCATTTTTGATGACGACAGAGCGGGGTGAAACTGGCACGCGCGCGGCAGGGATGCCAGGGTTACTCTACTAAACTCTAAAAAACTTTACGATTCGGCGGTTTTTTTCACTGCCGCCAACGGTTAGCGTTCTCAGTGGAGGTTTTCTGCCTTCAGAATTCCGATTTAATAAGGACAATCCGGTCAAGCCCATGACAAACTCTCGCGTTGCTTCTCGCCTGCGGCTACTTGCTGCCACCTCTTTACTTCTTATCGTCCCGATCGGCGCCTTTGCTGAACAGGCACCGGCCGCGCCAGGCATTGATGCCAAAGCCTGGATACTGATGGATTACGCCAGCGGCAAAGTGCTCGCTGAATCAAACGCCGATCAGCGTCTCGATCCCGCCAGCCTGACCAAAATGATGACCAGCTACGTGGTGGGTCAGGCGATCAAAGCCGGCAAAATTAAGCCGGACGATCTGGTAACGGTTGGGCAGGACGCCTGGGCGACCGGTAACCCTAAGCTGCGCGGCTCATCGCTGATGTTTTTAAAGCCGGGCGATCGCATTCCGGTCCATGAGCTGAATAAAGGCATTGTGATCCAATCCGGTAATGACGCCTGTATCGCGCTGGCGGATTACGTGGCGGGCAGTCAGGATTCGTTTATCGGCCTGATGAACAACTACGGTAAAGCGCTGGGGCTACAGAACACCCACTTTATGACAGTGCACGGGCTGGATGCGGAAGGACAGTACAGTACGGCGCGCGATATGGCGTTAATTGCTCAGGCGCTGATCCGTGACGTGCCGGAAGAATATGCGCTGAATAAAGAAAAAGAGTTCACCTTCAATAAAATTCGCCAGATGAACCGCAACCGCCTGCTGTGGAGCACTAATCTCAAGGTCGACGGTGTCAAAACCGGCCACACTTCCGGTGCCGGTAATAATCTGGTGGCTTCAGCAACCGAAGGTGATATGCGGCTGATTTCGGTGGTGCTGGGCACCGCCAGCGATGCGATTCGTTTCCGCGAAAGTGAAAAACTGCTCACCTGGGGCTTCCGCTTCTATGAAACCGTGACGCCGATTAAGGCCGACGCGCCGTTTGCCCAGCAGCGGGTCTGGTTTGGCGACCAGAGTCAGGTCAACCTTGGCGTGTCAAAAGATGCCGCGCTGACCATCCCGAAAGGGCAGATGAAGAACCTCAAGGCGAGCTTTAAGCTCAATTCGCCACAGCTGGAAGCGCCACTGAAGAAGAATCAGGTGGTCGGCACCATCGATTTCCAGCTGGATGGCAAAACCATCGACCAGCGTCCGCTGGTGGTGTTGCAGGAGGTGCCGGAAGGCGGCTTCTTCAGCCGGATAGTTGATTTCGTGATGATGAAATTCAATGGCTGGTTTGGCAAGTGGTTTTCATAAAAGAGCAGGGACACAGGCGCGTTCTGCGTTGACCAGGAAACAAGGTCAGATCGGAAAGTCGCTAAAGCCATCTATGGCCGCTCGGTCCGCACAATTACGCACCTCATCCCTGAGGTGCGCCCGTAGCCGGGCCAACGCTTCGCGTTGTTCAAAAACGCTCCCGGCGTTTTTATCCGGGCGGCGGGACGCTTTCCTCCTCTGACCCTGTTCCCTGCGGTAAATCCGGGTTTGCCAACGTGCTGGGGACGCCGTGGCGTCCCTTTTTTAATCCTGTATCCAGCCTTTGCGAATCGGCAGAGCAAACAGTGCGCGGTAGAGCGGGTTAATCACCGCCAGCATCCGGTTACCATAGATCTGCCAGGCCAGATGGGAGGCCAGGCAGCTCAGCAAACCGACCAGGAAACCGCCCAGCATATCCAGTGGCCAGTGGACGCCCAGATAGATGCGTGACCAAGCGATGGCGATACCCGCCAGCATCAGCACCACGCCGGACCACAACCGATGCCAGAACACAAACGCCAGCGCAAAAGTAAAAATGGTGGTGCCGTGATCGCTGGGATAGGAGTCATCTGCCGCATGGTGCAGGAACTGGTAACCGAGTCCAATCGCGAACGGACGAGGATGCGGTAATAGCTGGCCGACACACCAGGAGATTGCCAGCGCATAAAGCAGCGCCATGCCGGTTTTTAACACCAGCACCCGCTGTGACGAGACCTGGTCACGCGGTCCCCATAGCCACAGCGCGACGATTAAGAGCGGCACGATGGCAATCAGATCTTTGGCGATAAAGGTGGCCAGTTGCAGCAGCCAGGCGGGTGACGCGGGTGTGGCATTGATGGCGATAAACAGTGAGCGGTTGAGTTCTTCCATTATGGGGGGCATTCCTCTGCAAACAGGCCGCTAATCAACGGCGGCGTCATCCAGACGGGCAGACACAGCCTGACTATCGCGGCAAATCAAAAGTCAGCGACGACGCGCTAACCAAAATATTCAGCACAAATTGCTAACAGCACCGGTACACTATCCTGCTTTTTTACCCTGACTTTCGCCATAGCCGGGCTCTTAATCTGCATACGAGTTGCTTAACGGTTTAAGTTTGGTCGTGACACGACGGCTTTTCAGACCAGAAAGGGCGCAGCGTGGCGGAAAAGGGCATAAAAAAACCCGCCGGGAAAAAGACCAGCGGGCTCCACAATTTGGGGATTTCAAAGAAAAGCAGTGGCACTTATTCAGACTGCCCCTTAATAAAAAAGTTCTGGACGCAGCCAAAAAAATTTTATAAGGGCAAAAGTGGCCAGACAATCACGATCAGCGTACCGGCCAGCGTCAGCAGGACGTTAGCAATGGCATAAGTCCCGGCATAGCCCAGCGCCGGAATATTGCTGCGGGCGGTATCACTGATGATCTCCATCGCCGGCGCGCAGGTGCGTGCGCCCATGATTGCGCCGAACAGCAGCGCGCGGTTCATGCGCAGAACGTAGGCACCAAAGAGATAACAGATGATCACCGGGATCAGGCTGACCAGCAATCCACACAGCAGCATCAGGGCGCCGTCACTGCTGATGCCGTGATTGATACCGCTACCGGCACTCAATCCTACGCCCGCCATAAAGACCATCAGCCCGAACTCTTTCACCATGGTGAGCGCGCCCTGTGGAATGTAGCCAAAGGTAGGATGGTTAGCACGCAGGAAGCCGAGCATGATGCCGGCAAACAGCAGTCCGGCTGCGTTACCGATGCCAAAACTGAAATTGCTGAACTGAAAGGTAATCAGACCAATCATCAGACCGACAATAAAGAAGGCGCAGAAGGCCAGCAGATCGGTCATCTGACTGTGAATAGCGATAAAGCCGATGCGATCGGCCACGCTTTTAACCCGTCGTGCTTCGCCGCTGACCTGCAACACATCGCCTTTGTTCAGCATGATGCTGTCATCGATCGGCATCTCAATCTGGCTGCGAATCACCCGGTTCAGGAAGCAGCCATGATCGGTAAGGTTCAGTTTGCTCAGCCGCTTATTCACCGCATTGTGGTTTTTCACCACAATCTCTTCGGTCACAATGCGCATATCCAGCAGATCGCGGTCAAACACCTCTTTGCCGTTACGGAAGCTGGGATCGAGACGGGCGTGCGCATCGGGATAGCCAACCAGCGAGATGTCATCGCCCAGCTGCAGCACCGCATCGCCATCCGGGCTGGCGAGAATACCGTTACGACGGATACGCTCGATGTAGCAGCCGGTCTGACGATAGATACCGAGTTCGCGCAGGTTTTTGCCGCCGCTCCACGCCACCAGTTCCGGGCCGACGCGATAAGCGCGGATCACCGGTAAAAAGACTTTTCGCTGGCTGTCGGCATCCAGCCCGCGCTCGCGCGCAATCTGCTGGGCGCAGGTCGGCAGATCCTGATGCTGCAGTCGCGGCAGATAGCGCGCGCCAAAAATCAGGCTCACCAGGCCAATCAGATAGGTCACCGCGTAGCCGAGGCTGAGCTGGTCCTGCATTAATCCCAGCTGTTTACTGTCGCTGATACTTTGCCGCAGCGTATCGCCGGCCCCGACCAGCACTGGCGTAGAGGTCATTGAACCCGCCAGCATGCCCGCAGTCAGCCCGATATCCCAGCCAAACAGTTTACCCAGACCCAGCGCCAGAATCAGCGCGCTGACCACCATCACAATCGCCAGCATGAAGTAGTTTTTGCCGTCGCGGAAGAAGATAGAGAAGAAGTTGGGACCCGCCTCGACGCCGACACAAAAAATAAACAGCATAAAACCAAGACTCAGTGCATCGGTATTGATCGTAAAATGCTGTTGCCCCAGTAATAGCGACACCACCAGTACCCCAATCGAATTTCCCAGCTGTACCGAGCCCAGACGCAACTTCCCCAGACAGAGGCCGAGCGCCAAAACGACAAATAATAACAAAACGTCATTTCCACTTAACAATTCTGCGACGTTAATATTCACTGTTTAACTTCTTGTTTACGTGTAACCTGTTGAAGAGTGGCCTGTTTTTCGCTATCTTGAGCAAGCCGTCGGGGTTGTATTGTATCAATGCTGCAAATGAAACCGTTGTAGCGGCCGCTATTCTAATCAGAAATAACTTCCTCAGCTATTGACTAATTTCATTCGTTAACACAACGGACTGTTTCTTTTTATTTCCACCTTTAGGCAGCAGGGTTAAAGGCGAGTTTTATCCTGGTCATTTTTTTAGTCAGCGAGGTGATATGCCGCAGCGTTCTTATCTCTGGACGACCCGTCTGTGTGGCGTGGTGCTATATAGTCTGGTGTTTGTTTTTACCGTCCACTTCTGGCAGGCGGGTCCTGATCCCCTGCGCGGTCAGCCAGAACTGCTGCTGTTTATACTGCCCGGGTTTGTGATGGCGTTAATGCAGGTGAAGAGTCCGCTAAAAAGTACCTTGCTGATGGCGCTGTGGGGCACGCTGCTGGCCGCTCTGCTGTTACACACGACGCTGCTGAACCACTCCAGCGGGCTGTTTGTGGTGGCATGGAGTGTCAGCGCCATGTTCTGGGCCGGCTGCGGCGCGCTGCTGGTACGTCTGATGCAGATTGTGCTGGCATCGCTGAATTAAACCGCACAGCGCAGTAACGCACGCCAGCCGTCCCGTCATCAAAGGCTGAAGGCGATTCTGCCCGCAGTGGCGCAGCAAAAAGGCGAGACCGCTAACCGCGTCTCGCCTTTTTTATTATCGTGCCAGGGATCGGAGATTAGGCGACGAAGCCCAGGTTCTCTTTGGTCCACGCGGCGAACTCGGTGTAACCGCCGACGTGTTGATCATCCAGGAAAATCTGTGGCACGGTGGTGACCGGTTTACCGGCACTGGCTTCCAGATCCGCTTTAGTGATGCCTTCCGCCTGGATATCGACGTACTGATAGCTAAAATCATCACGCTCAGCAGTGAGTTTATCAGCCAGCTCTTTAGCGCGGACACAGTAAGGGCAGCCTGGGCGACCAAAAATTACAGCAATCATGAAGAACTCCTTGCAGCGTGGTGTGTGATCTAAGTCACACAATAAAACTGAGAATGGTAACCATCATGCCCGCTCGTATCGCTTAAAGAAAGCAGGATTTGCCTGTTAGTCTGATGCCCGCCACCTATAGCGGCGGCCCTGTCGCCGGCCCCGCGCCAGTGCGACTTTCACCTGCCAGCGGTGGGCAATTTTCCGGTTGTTAACCATAATTGACGCTCAATAACCGGCTACGGCAGGAGAAGACAATGCAGAATGTCACCCGATTACCCCGGATGGTGTTGGTGGCGGAAGCGCTTGGCGGCCTGATGATTCTGGCTGCGCTGCTGCTGGTGAACCGCTGGCTGCCCGCGCCCGGCACGCTGGATGCGAAAGCGCTGGCGACCGGGCTGTTTATCGCCGGGATTGTCCTGATGCTGCCCGCAGCCTGGCTATTAATGTGGCGCACCGCAAAAGCGATCGCGCCGCAGTTGTTTAACCATACTGACAAAAAAAGATAATGTTGCTGGAGACTTTATGACACCGACCATTGATTTACTGTGCAGCCACCGCTCCATTCGCGCCTTTACTGACCAGCCGGTCAGCGAAGCGCAGCGTGAAGCGATTCTTAATGCGGCGCAATCGGCGTCCACATCCAGTTTTTTGCAGTGCTCTTCGATTATCCGCATCACTGACAAAGGGCTGCGCGACCAGCTGGTGACCCTGACTGGCGGCCAGTCTTGGGTGGCCGATGCGGCGGAATTCTGGGTCTTCTGCGCGGACTTTAATCGTCATCTGCAAATCTGCCCGGATGCGCAACTGGGCCGCGCTGAGCAGCTGCTGCTGGGCTGTGTTGATACCGCGCTGATGGCGCAGAATGCGATGGTCGCGGCCGAATCGCTGGATCTGGGCGGCGTCTTTATTGGCGGTATCCGTAATAACATCGCCGAGGTCACCACGCTGCTGGGCCTGCCAAAATTTGTGCTGCCGCTGTTTGGTTTTTGCCTCGGTCATCCGGAATCAAAGCCGGACGTTAAACCGCGTATGCCCCACGCCATGCTGGTGCATGAGAACCGCTACCAGCCGCTCGATCCCGCGGTGCTGGCCGAATATGACAGCCGCACTGAGCTCTATTATCAGCATCGTGACAGCAACCCACGTAGCGAAACCTGGAGTGAACTGATTCAGCGGCTGATTATTAAAGAAACGCGTCCGTTTATGCTGGACTACCTGCATCAGCAGGGATGGGCAACCCGCTAAGCTGAACGCCGGGGGCAGACGATGAAAATAGCGATTCTGTCGTGCGATGAAACGCTTTACTCCTCCCGGCGGCTGCGTGAGGCGGCGGAAGCGCGCGGACATCAGGTGCAAATCATCGATCCGCTCTCCTGCTACATGAACATCAATCCCGCCTCGCCAGCGGTGCACTATTGCGGTGAACCGCTCGGCCACTTTGATGCGGTGATTCCGCGCATCGGTAACCTGACAACCTTTTACGGTACCGCGGTGCTACGTCAGTTTGAGATGGGCGGCAGCTACCCGCTGAATGAGTCAGCGGCGATCACCCGTGCACGCGACAAATTGCGCTCGCTGCAACTGCTGGCGCGTGAGGGGATCGATATGCCGGTTACCGGCTTCGCCTCCTCGCCAGATGATACCGACGATCTGATCGCTATGGTGGGCGGCGCGCCGCTGGTAGTGAAGCTGGTGGAAGGGACCCAGGGCATCGGCGTGGTGCTGGCCGAAACGCGTCAGGCGGCGGAAAGCGTCATCGATGCGTTTCGCGGGCTGAACGCCCATATTCTGGTGCAGGAATTTATCAAAGAGGCGCGCGGGCGCGATATTCGCTGTCTGGTGATTGGTCAGCAGGTGGTGGCGGCGATTGAGCGGGTGGCGAAAGAGGGCGATTTTCGATCCAATCTGCATCGCGGCGGCAAAGCGTATCCCATCACCATCACCGATCAGGAGCGGCAGATCGCCGTCAAAGCGGCGACCACGCTGGGGCTGGAGGTGGCCGGCGTCGATATTCTGCGCGCCGATCGCGGTCCACTGGTGATGGAAGTGAATGCCTCGCCGGGCCTGGAAGGAATAGAGACCACCAGCGGTCTGGACATCGCCGGATTGATGATCGGCTGGATTGAGCGGCAGGCTAGCACCGGGCTCCGTCCTAAAACCGCGGGCTGACACGCGCTTTTCAGCGGTTTTCGTGGCATCGACGCGCATTTTTCCGTAAGCTAAGTCGCCTGTTTATCACCCCATGGGATTTTACGATGGATTCTCTTGTCGTTCCGGATATCGACCTGTTGCGTCGCTGGCTGGATCAGCAAAATATCACCTGGTTCGAATGCGATGCCTGTCAGGCACTTCATCTGCCGCACATGCAAAACTTCGACGGGGTGTTTGACGCCAAAATCGATCTGGTCGACAACGTCATTCTGTTTTCGGCGCTGGCTGAAGTGAAGCCTACAGCGTTGATTCCTCTGGTGGGCGACCTGTCGCAAATCAATGCCAGTTCGCTGACGGTGAAAGCGTTTATCGACATTCAGGATGATAACCTGCCGAAGCTGATTGTCTGTCAGTCAATGACCATCACCGCAGGGTTAACCTTTGGTCAGTTCTCGCACTTTATGAAACAGAGCGAAGAGCAGATCTCAATGGTGATCCTGGAGGCGTTTGCCAACAATCTGCTGATGATTGGTGAAGAAGAAGAGCATGTACCGATGACCAGCGTCCATTCGGTGCTGCATTAAGCGCTTAACTGACCCAATCGCCAATCAAGCCGTCCCTGTGACGGCTTTTTTTATCTCCGCCGCGCCCGATTGCCATAATTTTTTATTCTGCATTTTGCCCTTTAGTGCCAGATATTTGTCGTTCTTTATGCCAGTAAAGCCGAACCTCATAGCTTAAACATGCATAAAATATCGCTTTTAGGCGTTTTTTACGCTGAGGTCTGGTGCAGCCTGAGCCGGGGGGCTATTCTTGCGGGGCTGTGACAGCCGCGTAACTGCGCAACAGCTAATGGTTTTTGCTATTACACTTCCGCTGAATAATGATTCATTGTGTCACTGACTTTACACACAGAACGCAACGTATGGATCTCTGGTTTGCAGCGTTGTGATGACCCGCTCAGGAGGATGGAAAACATGTTCAACCAACGTCAGAAATGGTTGTCAGGTGTGGTAGCTGGCGTGCTGATGGCCGCGTCTGCCAGCACCATGGCGGAAGATAAAACGCTGCACGTCTACAACTGGTCCGATTATATCTCGCCAGATACCGTGCCGAATTTTGAAAAGCAGTCCGGCATCAAAGTGGTCTACGACGTGTTTGACTCCAATGAAGTGCTGGAAGGCAAACTGATGGCGGGCAGCACCGGCTACGACGTGGTGGTGCCATCCTCCAGCTTCCTGGCGCGTCAGCTGCAGTCCGGCGTGTTCCAGCCGCTGGATAAGAGCAAGCTGCCGAACTACAAAAACCTCGATCCGGCGCTGATGGAAAAAGTGGCGCAGCACGATCCGGGCAATAAGTACGCCATTCCTTACCTGTGGGGCACCACCGGTATTGGTTACAACATCGACAAAGTGAAAGCGGTACTCGGCGCAGACGCACCGGTCAACAGCTGGGATCTGGTGATGAAGCCGGAGAATCTGGAGAAGCTGAAAAGCTGTGGCGTCTCTTTCCTCGATGCGCCGGAAGAGATTTTCGCTACCGTACTCAACTATCTGGGCAAAGATCCCAACAGTTCTGATGCCAAAGATTATTCCGGCGCGGCCACCGATCTGCTGCTGAAACTGCGTCCGAATATTCGTTATTTCCACTCGTCGCAGTACATCAACGATCTGGCTAATGGCAATATCTGCGTGGCGATTGGCTGGTCCGGCGACATCCTGCAGGCGAAAAACCGGGCAGATGAAGCGAAAAACGGCGTGCACCTGGGTTACAGCGTGCCGAAAGAGGGCGCGCTGGCCTTCTTCGATATGATGGCGATTCCGAAGGACGCGAAGAATCTTGACGGTGCCTACGCCTGGCTGAACTACATCATGGACCCGAAAGTGATCGCTGACGTCTCCAACAAGATGAACTACGCCAACGGCAATAAAGCCTCGCTGCCGCTGATCAATGCAGATGTGCGTAACAACCCAGGCATCTTCCCGACGCCGGAAGCGATGTCGAAATTGTTCGTGCTGAAAGTTCAGGATCCGAAACTGGATCGTGTGCGTACCCGCGCATGGACTAAAGTAAAAAGTGGTAAGTAATTCGTTCTGAACGGATTGACTGATTACGCATCAGCAACAGAGGCGCAGTGTCGGCCTCTGTTGTGCCATTTTAGCGGCGGATTCTGCCGCGAGGTTCCGCCTGGCTCCGGAGAGATACGTTAGTGAACGATGCCATTCCCCGTCCTCAAACTAAGACCGCAAAGGCGTTAACGCCGCTGCTGGAAATTCGCAACCTGACAAAATCCTTCGACGGCCAGCACGCTGTGGATGATGTCAGTCTGACCATTTACAAAGGCGAGATTTTTGCCCTGCTGGGCGCGTCGGGCTGTGGTAAATCCACTCTGCTGCGGATGCTGGCCGGTTTCGAACCGCCAACCAGCGGCCAGATCGTGCTGGATGGTCAGGATCTGTCGCACGTGGCGCCTTATCAGCGCCCAATCAATATGATGTTTCAGTCTTACGCGCTGTTTCCGCACATGACGGTGGAGCAAAACATCGCCTTTGGCCTGAAGCAGGATAAGTTGCCGAAGGGCGAAATCGCCAGTCGGGTGGCGGAAATGCTGGCGCTGGTGCACATGCAGGAATTTGCAAAGCGTAAGCCACATCAGCTTTCCGGCGGTCAGCGTCAGCGTGTGGCGCTGGCCCGGAGCCTGGCGAAACGGCCTAAGCTGCTGCTGCTGGATGAGCCGATGGGCGCGCTGGACAAGAAGCTGCGTGACCGTATGCAGCTGGAAGTGGTGGATATCCTGGAGCGTGTCGGCGCCACCTGCGTGATGGTGACCCACGATCAGGAAGAGGCGATGACCATGGCGGGCCGCATCGCCATTATGAATCGCGGCAAGTTTGTACAGATTGGCGAGCCGGAAGAGATCTATGAGCATCCGACCAGCCGCTACAGCGCCGAATTTATCGGCTCGGTGAATGTCTTCGAAGGGCTGCTGCGTGAACGTCAGGCGGATGGCCTGGTGATCGACAGTCCCGGTCTGGTGCACCCGCTGAAGGTCGACTCCGATGTCTCGGTGGTGGATAACGTGCCGGTTCACGTCGCGCTGCGACCGGAAAAAGTGATGCTGTGCGATGAGGTGCCGGCTGATGGCTGCAACTTCGCCGTCGGTGAAGTGGTCCACATCGCCTATCTCGGTGACCTGTCGATTTTCCATGTCCGTCTGCACAGCGGACAGATGATCAGCGCACAGTTACAAAACGCGCATCGCTACCGCAAAGGGTTGCCGACCTGGGGCGATGAAGTCCGCCTCTGCTGGGAAAGCGACAGCTGCGTGGTGTTGACGGTTTAAGGAGCGGCTATGAGCCAGATTTTCCAACGCGCCAAAGCGCCCGCCCGGCTGGTCGGCACGCCGCTGCAACGCTGGGCCACGCGGATTAAGATGCAGCATGGCCGCAAGCTGGTGATCGCCTTACCTTATGTCTGGCTGGTGCTGTTGTTTCTGCTGCCGTTTCTGACGGTGCTGAAGATCAGCTTCGCGGACATTGCGCGAGCGATCCCTCCTTACACCGAGCTGGTGAGCTGGGCGGACGATCAGTTTAGTATTGTGCTCAATTTCGGCAACTACCTGACGCTGACCGACGATCCGCTCTATGTTGACGCTTATCTGCAGTCGCTGAAGGTGGCGGCGATCTCGACGGTAATCTGTCTGCTGATTGGCTATCCGCTCGCCTGGGCGGTGGCGCACAGCAAGCCGTCGATGCGCACCATTTTGCTGCTGCTGGTGATCCTGCCATCCTGGACCTCGTTTCTGGTGCGGGTCTACGCCTGGATGGGGCTGCTGAACAACAACGGCATTCTGAATCGCTTTCTGCTGTGGCTGGGCGTGATCGATCATCCGCTGGTGATCCTCTATACCAATACCGCGGTCTATATCGGCATCGTTTACTGCTATCTGCCGTTTATGGTGCTGCCGATCTACACCGCGCTGACGCGTATCGACTACTCGCTGGTGGAAGCGTCGCTGGATCTGGGCGCGCGTCCGCTGAAGACCTTTTTCAGCGTGATTGTCCCGCTGACCAAAGGCGGCATTATTGCCGGTTCGATGCTGGTATTTATTCCGGCGGTCGGTGAATACGTCATCCCGGAACTGCTCGGCGGCCCGGACAGCATCATGATTGGCCGTATTTTGTGGCAGGAGTTCTTTAACAACCGTGACTGGCCGGTCGCCTCGGCGCTGGCGGTGATTATCCTGCTGATCCTGATTCTGCCGATCATCTGGTTCCATAAGCATCAAAACCGTGAGATGGGGGAGAAGGCATGAATAACTTGCCAACCATTCGCTCGCCCTGGCGTACCGGCATTCTGGTCTGCTGTTTCCTGTTCCTCTATGCGCCGATGTTGCTGCTGGTGGTTTACTCCTTCAACAGCTCACAGCTGGTAACGGTATGGGACAGCTTCTCTTTCCACTGGTATCGGGTGCTGTTCCAGGATAGCGCGATGATCGATGCGGTGATGCTGAGCCTGAGCATCGCCGCGCTCTCCGCTACCATGGCGGTGGTGCTGGGGACGCTGGCAGCCGTCATCATCGTGCGCTTTGGCCGTTTCCGCGGCCATAACGGCTTTGCGTTTATGCTGACCGCGCCGCTGGTGATGCCTGACGTGATTACCGGGCTGTCGCTGCTGCTGCTGTTTGTGGCGATGGGGAACGCCTTCGGCTGGCCGAGCGAGCGCGGAATGCTGACCATCTGGCTGGCGCACGTCACTTTCTGTACCGCCTATGTCGCGGTGGTGATCAATTCGCGACTGCGCGAACTGGACAGGTCGATTGAAGAGGCGGCGATGGATCTGGGCGCAACGCCGCTGAAGGTCTTCTTCGTGATTACCGTGCCGATGATCGCCCCGGCTATCGTCACCGGCTGGCTGCTGGCGTTTACGCTGTCACTCGACGATCTGGTGATTTCCAGCTTTGTGACCGGGCCTGGCGCCACCACCTTGCCGATGGCGATTTTTGCCACTGTGCGGCGTGGCGTCAATCCGGAGATCAACGCGCTGGCCTCGCTGATCCTGTTTGTGGTCGGTTTAGTCGGTTTTATCGCCTGGCGGGTGATGGCACATGAAGAAAAACAACGTTTAAGCGATATTCAGAAAGCTAAACGTGGCTGAAATCCGTAACCTTTGCCACTATAAGAACGGGCTGGTTTTTACCGGCCCGTTTTTCGATCGGCTGGAGTCACGGACTATGTCAGAAATCTTTAAAAACAGCAGCACGCTCTCCGAGGCACCGGTGCCGGTCACCGTGGCGGGCATTGCCATTATTGCCACGCGTTGCCTGAGCGTAGTGATGCTGGCCAATGAACTTGGCTACAGCGAGCTGGCCAACTTTGTCCACCGCAGCGCCCAGGCCTGGGACTCCACCTTTATCTTTGTCGCCAGTCAGCTGATCTTCCTGTTCGAACTGCGTTGCGCCTTCACCCTGATGCGCGGCAGCAACCGCGGGCGCTGGGGATATGTCGCCACGCAGGTGATTGTGCTGGGCTATATGCTGATGGCGTCGATGGGCTGGATCTACCCGGAGATCTTCAGCATTGATGGCGACAACAATCGCCAGATCGTCCACCACACCCTGCTGCAAAAGCTCCCTGATCTGCTGGTGCTGTTGCTGCTGTTTGTGCCGCTCAGCAGTCGCGCATTTTTCAGCAAGCGATGATACAATCGCGCTCCGCCCGACCTCTCCACCGTTAATACAGGCTTTCCCATGCATTGCGCGCTCTATGACGCTAACCGTTGCCGCTCCTGTCAGTGGCTGGAAAAACCCTATCCGCAACAGCTGACCGATAAACAGTCCTGGCTGGAACAGCTGCTGGCTCAACAGCCGGTCGCGCAGTGGTTGCCACCGATCACCTCGCCGCAACAGGCGTTTCGTAATAAAGCCAAAATGGTAGTCAGCGGCAGCGTGGAACGCCCGGTATTCGGCATGGTGCAGCGGGATGGCGGGGCGATCGACCTGTGCGACTGTCCGCTCTATCCAGCCAGTTTTCAGCCGGTATTTACTGCGCTGCGGCCGTTTATCGCCCGCGCCGGTCTGACGCCCTATAACGTGGCGCGCAAACGGGGCGAGCTAAAGTACCTGTTGCTCACGGAGAGTCAGCAGGGCGGCATGATGCTGCGCTTTGTGTTGCGTTCCACCACGAAGCTGGAACAGCTGCGTGCGGCGCTGCCGGCACTGCAACAGCAGTTGCCGCAGCTGATGGTGATCTCAGCCAATATTCAGCCGGTGCACATGGCGATTCTGGAAGGGGAGCAGGAAATAGCGCTGACGCCGGCGCAGTCGCTGGCGGAAAACTTTAACGGCGTACCGCTGTGGATCCGTCCACAGAGTTTCTTCCAGACCAATCCGCAGGTCGCCAGCGCGCTCTACGCCACGGCACGTCAATGGGTGCGGGAATTGTCGGTCACCAGCATGTGGGATCTGTTTTGCGGCGTGGGCGGATTTGGCCTGCACTGCGCCACCCCTGAGATGCAGCTGACCGGTATTGAAATCAGCGCCGAGGCGATTAAATGCGCTCAGCGTTCAGCGCAGATGATGGGGCTGGAAAAGGTGCAGTTTGCCGCGCTGGATTCGACCGCGTTTGCTACCGGTCGTGATGCGGTACCGCAGCTGGTGCTGGTGAATCCACCGCGTCGCGGCATTGGCGCTGAACTGTGTGACTATCTCAGTCAGATGGCGCCCGATTACCTGCTCTATTCCAGCTGCAATCCGCAGACGCTGGCGCAAGACGTGGCCCGGCTGAGCGACTATCAGCTGAGCAAAGTGCAGCTGTTTGATATGTTTCCACACACTGCCCATTTTGAAGTGCTGGCGCTGTTAACCCGCCAGCCGCGCTAAGCTGCGGACTCAGGTAGTGAGCCCGCGTCTGTGGTTTATTCAGGGAACCACTGCTGGTTAATCTGCTGCCAGCGGCCACTGGCCTTCAGTTCGGCCAGCGCATGATTAAAGCGATCGCGTAATTCGGTGTTGCCTTTACGCACCGCAATGCCGAGGCCGGTGCCGAAGTAGTCGGCATCGGTGACGTGCTCGCCGACGGTCGCCAGATCGCTGTTGGTCTTCAGCCACTGATTCACCACGGCGCTGTCACCAAACACCCCATCCAGACGTCCATTCTTCATATCCAGAATCGCATTCTGATAGCTGTCATAGGCTACCACCGTCACCTCAGGGTGTTTCTCCTGCAGGTATTTCTGGTGGGTAGTGCCGTTCTCGACGCCGAGACGCTTGCCCTTCAGAGCAGCAAAATCACTGAACTGGCCTTTGCGGGCAATCACGATAGCGGAGTTGGCGTAGTAGGGCTGAGTAAAATCGACCTGCTTGCTGCGCTCGGCGGTGATGTCCATGCCGGAAATGACCGCATCATAGCGGCGGAACTTCAGCGAAGGGATCAGGCTGTCGAAGGCGTTGTTGGTAAAGGTACAGTCCGCTTTCATCTGCTGGCAGAGCGCCTTCGCCAGATCGATATCGAAACCGACCAGCTGATTTTCACGGTTCAGCGATTCGAACGGGGGATAGGTCGCCGAAGCGGCGAAGCGAATTTTATCAGCGGCCTGGGCGCTGAGGGCCAGCGAAGCCAGCGTGGCGGCAACAATCCATTTTTTCATTATACGACTCCTGTAATCACAACCTGTTCACGACTCTGAGAGGGACTTACCCTGCCAGATAATGAATTTTTATGCAATCATTGTGAGTTTTCAGGCGAGTCAGGCGGGCGATCCCGCCTGACCATCAGTTGCGTTGCTCAAAGGCCAGCGCGCGTTTTTCGATCAGTCGCATCATCAGCGTCAGCACGCCGTTGACGCAGAGGTAAACCAGCCCGGCGGCGGCATACACCGTGACGTCATAGGTACGGCCGTAGAGCAACTGACCGTGTCCCATTACTTCCATCAGGGTAATGGTATAGGCCAGCGAGGTGCCTTTAAACACCAGCACCACTTCATTGGAGTAAGAGGAGAGGGCGCGCTTAAATGCATAAGGCAGCAGAATACGCAGCGTATCTTTGCGGTTCATGCCGAGCGCGGCACAGGATTGCCACTGACCAGAGGGAATAGCCCGCACCGCGCCGTAAAACAGCTGGGTGGTGTAAGCCGCGCTGTTAAGCGACAGCGCCAGCATGGCGCACAGCCAGGGTTGCGACAGCAGGTGCCACAGCCACGGGATCTGCTGGATCGCCGGAAACTGGCCGGGACCGTAGTAGATCAGGAAGATCTGCACCAGCAGCGGGGTGCCGGTAAACAGCGTGATAAAGCCTTTCACCAGCGGATTCAGGACCGGCGTTTTCAACGCCAGCACTACGGTAAACAGCAGCGCCAGCAGCAGTGCCAGCACCAGCGAGGCCGCGGTCAGCGTCAGGCTGGTATGTAATCCTTTCAGTAATTCGGGCAGATACGCCAGCATCAGCTGTTCCCCCGTTCAAATCGGGTCGTACGCAACTCAATGCGGCGAAGTATCGCCTGGCTGAACAAGGTGATCACCAGGTAGATGGCTGCCGCCACCAGAAACCAGGTAAAAGGCTCCTGCGTGCGGGTCGCAATACTTTTGGTTTGCAGCATCAGGTCGTTGACGCTGATCAGCGATACCAGAGCGGTATCTTTCAGCAACACCAGCCACTGATTGCCAAGCCCCGGCAGGGCATGACGCCACATCTGCGGCATGATCAGACGCAGAAATATCGCCGATTTTTTCATTCCCAGCGCCTGGCCCGATTCCCACTGGCCGATCGGCACCGCTTTCAGCGCCCCGCGCAGGGTTTGTGAGGCGTAGGCGGCATAGAGCATCGCCAGCGCAATCACACCACAGAGAAACGGACTGACGTCGAAGTTTTCAATCTCAACCTGCACCGGCAACTGAAACAGACCGAAATTGAGCGTGAATCCATCAGAGAGGGTCAGCAGCAGCTGAGAGGCACCAAAATAGATAAACAGCACCACCAGAATTTCCGGCAGACCGCGGATCAGGGTAACCAGGCCGGTGCCGATCCACGCCAGCGGTTTCCAGCGCAGTGACTCCCAGCCAGCGAAAATCATCGCCAGCACCAGGCCAGCGATAAGCGCACAAACAGCAAGGCCGACGGTCATACCGGCGGCGCTTGCGAGTGGGATCATTTCATTCATCAGAAATTACTGCGGGAACCATTTACTGTAGATGGTTTTGTAGGTGCCATCGGCTTTGATCTTCTCCAGCGCACCGTTGAATTGGGTCTGCAGATCGGTGTTACCGGTACGCACCGCAATACCCAGACCGGTACCAAAGTAGGCTTTATCGGTCACTTTCTCACCCACCGGTGCCAGCGTCGCGTTCTGCTTCAGCCACTCGTTGACCACCGCGGTGTCACCGAATACCGCATCGATACGGCCATTTTTCAGGTCCAGTACCGCGTTCTGATAGCTGTCGTATGGCACGGTGGTGATTTCACTGTGCTTCTCGGTCAGGTATTTCTGGTGAGTGGTGCCGTTTTGCACGCCGACGCGCTTGCCTTTCAGCGCTTCAACGCTGGCCACTTTACCTTTCTGCGCCACGAACAGCGCCGAGTTGTCGTAATAAGGTTTGCTGAACAGCACCTGTTTTTCACGCTCAGGGGTGATATCCATGCCCGCCATCACTGCATCAAAGCGACGGAATTTCAGGCTGGGGATCAGGCTGTCGAACGCCTGGTTGGTAAAGGTGCAGGTTGCATCCATCTCTTTACACAGCGCATTGGCCAGATCGACATCGAAGCCCTGAATTTTGTTGTCAGCATCGACGAACTCAAACGGAGGATAAGAGGCTTCGGTGGCGAAACGAATGGTCTGCGCCGCGGTGGCGCTCAGGCTAAAACCAGCAAGCAGTGCAGCAAGTACGACTTTTTTCATTGTTAGCATCCTGACTTAGTGCGAAAGATAGTGAGCAAACGCCTCGGTTTGCGGCTGTGTAAAGCGGCTGGCATCGCCCTGTTCCACGATATGACCATTCTCCATGTAGACCACGCGGCTGGCGGTTTTACGCGCCACTTCCACTTCATGGGTCACGATCACCTGGGTAATCCGGGTCTGGGCCAGCTCGCGAATAATGGTGACGATCTGTGCGGTAATTTCCGGGTCGAGCGCGGCGGTCGGCTCATCAAACAGCAGCACCTGTGGCTCCATCATCAGCGCGCGGGCAATCGCCACACGCTGCTGTTGACCGCCGGAGAGATGCAGTGGAAAGCGGTCGCTGTAGGGCGTCAGGCGCAGACGATCGAGCAGCTTATCTGCCCGGGCGCGTGCGTCGCTCTTGCTGAGGCCGAGTACACGGCAGGGCGCTTCCATCAGGTTCTGCAGCACGGTGAGGTGCGGCCAGAGATTATATTGCTGAAAGACCATCCCGACATTCTGACGCAGCTCGCGGATCGCGGCTTCAGCCGGTTTCTGGCTGAAGTCGAACTGATTACCGGCAATCTGCAGCTGACCCGAACGGGGTTGCTCCAGTAAATTCAGTACCCGCAGCAACGAACTCTTACCGGCGCCGCTGGGACCCAGCAACACCAGCGTTTCGCCTTGCGGACACTCAAGGTTGATGTCGAACAGCGCCTGATGAGCACCGTAGAAGCAGTTTATTGCGTTTAGTTGAATACTCATGCGCCAGATTTGAATAGCTATTAGTGTCGCGGATTTTAACGTCACCAGAATAGTTATGCAATTGAGGTGAGTTAAAATTTATGAAACAGCAGTGAAACCGCTAAAGCTTAGCACAATATCGTGTGCTGTCCGGCAGAGAGAGGCGACGCCACGCGCGCCAGCAGAAACAAAAAAAGCGCGGACATTGACGCCTCGCGCTTTTTTATCACGCCATCATCGGGTGATTATTTTTTCGATTTTTCAAGCATCTGACTCAGACTGCCACCCTCGGCATGCGCCGGGTTAGCCATGTAGCGCACATCATCGACAACCCAGCAACTGCCCTGGTGGATCATCAGCACTTCATCCTGCCACTGCTTGCCGTCACGACTCAGCTCAACCCGCAGCGGAATGTTACGCGCATCACGATTAGGAATGGTGGAAGCGTCCGCTACGCTGGCCGCGGTCGGACCCTGCGACAGGCTGGAGAAGAGATCGCCATTGCGCCACTGCGCACCGGCATTGCTGCCGCTGGCGGCCTGCAAAGAGCGATAGAGCGCATCGCTCAGATAAGGGCGGTATTTCGCCAGCGTGGTGCTGTCGGGCAGACCCTGAGTCGGCTGTTCAACGCGCAGATCGTAGAATTGCTGGGCTACCTGATCCGGGCCACCTTCAATACAGGGCGCGCTACGCGGGCCATTATCCTTAATCACTGGCTCAACGGTGGTACAGGCGCTGAGCAGCAGGGCCGCTGGGATCATTAACGCAAACGCGTTGTTTCTCATCTCGATTTCCTTATAGTTCTCTGGCAAGTTGCCCTTTTTAGCATAGAGTATAGCCGTGCTTTTTAGTCGAAAGAGCCTTAGTCCGTTTTTCAACAAGGAGATGACGATGAAATTTACCACAACCCCCACGCTGGAAGGCCACAGCATTACGGAATATTGCGGTGTGGTGACCGGTGAAGCGATTCTCGGCGCCAATATCTTTCGTGATTTTTTCGCGGGCATTCGCGATATCGTCGGCGGTCGCTCCGGCGCCTATGAAAAAGAGCTGCGTAAGGCGCGTGAGATTGCGTTCAAAGAGCTGGAAGAGCAGGCCAAAGCGCTGGGCGCCAACGCGGTGGTCGGCATTGATATCGATTACGAAACGGTCGGTAAAGATAGCAGCATGCTGATGGTGAGCATCAGCGGTACGGCGGTGATGGTGCGTTGAAACGCCTGCTGTTGCTGTTAGCGGCGCTGCTGCTGGTCGGCTGTCAGTCCGGGGTGGAATCCCGTTCCGGCTACTGGGCCGACCTGCGACATCCCGCGCAGGGAGCCCGGCCACGGGTCAAGGTGATTGTGATTCACTATACCGCCGAAGATTTTCCCTCTTCGCTCGCCACCCTGACCGATCAACAGGTCAGCGCCCATTATCTGATCCCGCGTCAGCCGCCACAGCGCGGCGGCAAAGGCGTTGTCTGGCAACTGGTGCCGGAGCAGCAGCTCGCCTGGCATGCCGGACCGAGCTTCTGGCGCGGTGCCAGCCGCATTAACGATACCTCGATTGGCATTGAACTGGTGAATCGCGGTTACCGCCGTACCCTGACCGGCCGCCAGTGGCAACCGTTCACCGCAGCGCAAATCACCACGCTGGAGGCGCTGTTGCGTGACATCAGCCAGCGCTACGCTATCCCGCCGGAAAACATCGTCGGTCACAGCGATATTGCGCCGCAGCGCAAACAGGACCCCGGTCCGCTGTTTCCCTGGCAGCAGCTGGCGCAGCGCGGCATCGGTGCCTGGCCCGACGCCCGACGCGTGGCGTTTCACTTAGCCGGTCAGGACCCGCAGGCTGCGGTGCCGGTTGAGCTTATCGTGGAGAGATTACAGCGCTACGGCTACCAGGTGGACAACGTAATGGAGGCGCGCCAGCAGCAGAGGGTGATCGCGGCGTTTCAGATGCATTTCCGCCCGGCAGACTATCGCGGCAACGCCGATGCGGAAACCGCCGCGATAGCGGCCGCGCTGCTGGAAAAATATGGCGCGGCGCAGTAATCAGGCTGATTTACTGCTGAAGAAAGGCTTTCCAGTGGCTAACAACCTGTTCGAGTGCCGCGCGATCGGCATCCAGATGGGTGACCAGTCGGGTACGGGTACCGGCGCTGATCAGCACGCCACGCGCCTTCATCCAGGCGGCTAACGGTTCAACCTGGTTGACCGGGAGCTGGACAAACAGCATGTTGGTTTGCTGATCGATCACCTCAACGCCCAGTTCATGCAGCTGCTGCCCAAGCCAGGCGGCATTGTCGTGGTCCTGTTGCAGACGCGCCACGTTGTGCTGCAGGGCATAGAGTCCGGCCGCCGCCAGAATCCCGGCCTGGCGCATACCGCCGCCGGTCATTTTGCGCCAGCGGCGCGCGCGCTCAATCAGCGCCGCATCGCCACACAACAGTGACCCGACCGGCGTTCCCAGCCCTTTTGACAGGCAGATGGTCAGGCTATCGCAATAGCGGGCAATGCCTTCCAGCGTGGTCTGCTGGGCGACCACGGCGTTAAAGATGCGTGCGCCATCAATATGCAGCGCCAGCGCGTGCTCACGGGTGAAGTTCCACGCCTGTTCCAGATAACCTAACGGCAATACTTTACCGTGATGGGTATTCTCCAGACTCAACAGGCGAGTGCGGGCAAAGTGGATATCGTCAGGCTTGATCGCGGCGGCTACCACGTCGAGCGGCAGGGTGCCATCGTCGGCGGCCAGAATCGGCTGCGGCTGGATACTGCCCAGCACCGCCGCACCGCCCGCTTCATATTTGTAGTTATGCGCCTGCTGGCCAACGATATATTCATCCCCGCGCTGGCAGTGGCTCAGCAATGCCACCAGATTGGCCTGGGTGCCGGTCGGGAAGAACAGCGCCGCCGCTTTGCCGCTCAGGCGCGCCGCTTCTGCCTCCAGGGCATTGACGGTAGGATCATCACGATAGACATCATCACCGGTTTCGGCGGACATCATGGCGCTTAACATGGCGGCGCTGGGCCGGGTCACGGTATCACTGCGTAAATCGATCAACGGGGGGCTCCTGGACGTGGCGGTAGTCAAAAAAAAGGCGGGCATCGCGCCCGCCTGGGTGATGCTGTTGTTTTACCGCAGCCAGTTGGTTTTCGCCAGTTCTACCACCTCATCGCCGCGACCATTCAGAATGGCGCGCAACATGTAAAGGCTGAAGCCTTTGGCCTGCTCCATTTTGATCTGCGGTGGCATCGCCAGTTCTTCTTTGGCGGTGATGACATCGACCAGCACCGGACCCTCATGGGCAAACGCCTGCTCCAGCGCGCCGTTCAGCGCCGAGGCTTTTTCAACCCGGATGCCTTTGATCCCGCACGCTTCGGCGATAGCGGCAAAATCGGGATTATCCAGCTCGGTGCCGTCAGTGAGGTAGCCGCCCGCTTTCATCTCCATCGCCACAAAGCCCAGCACGCTGTTGTTGAAGATCACCAGCTTGACCGGCATTTTCAACTGCGCCAGTGAGATAAAGTCGCCCATCAGCATGCTGAATCCGCCGTCGCCGCACAGCGCCACCACCTGGCGATTGCGGTCAATCGACTGCGCGCCCAGCGCCTGCGGCATTGCGTTCGCCATGGAGCCGTGGTTAAACGATCCCAGCAGCCGACGCTTGCCGTTCATCTTCAGGTAACGCGCCGCCCAGACGGTGGGCGTGCCGACGTCGCAGGTAAAGATGGCATCTTCGCTGGCGTAGTGACTGATCTGCTGTGCCAGATATTGCGGATGAATCGGCTGTTTATCGTTGGGCTGCGCCAGATCATCGAGGCTTTTACGCGCATCGACATAGTGTTCCAGCGCGCTGTCGAGATGGCTGCGATCGGTTTTGCTGGTGAGCTGTGGCAGCAGTGCCTGCAAGGTGGTTTTCACGTCGCCAACATAGGCTTCATCGACGTGACAGTGCGAGCCGAGGCTGCCCGGATTGATATCAATCTGAATGATCCGGGCTTTTTCCGGATAGAAGGCGCGATAGGGAAACTGAGTGCCGAGCAGGACCAGCGTTTCGGCATTCATCATGGCGTGAAAGCCGGAGGAGAAACCGATCAGCCCGGTCATGCCGACATCGTAGGGATTGTCATATTCGAGATGCTCTTTGCCACGCAGCGCATGGACAATCGGCGCTTTCAGTGTTTCAGCCAGCTTCACCACCTCCGGATGCGCGCCAGCGCAGCCGCTGCCACACAGCAGGGTAATGTTGCTGGCTGCATTCAGGGTCTGGGCCAGCTGGGCCAGTTCGGCGGCCTGCGGCAGCACCTGTGGCAGCTGCGGCGGATACCAGGCGGGATTGGCATTTTCAGGCGCAGGCTTGAGTGCCACATCGCCCGGCAGTACCACCACCGAGACGCCGCGATTGAGGATCGCTTTGCGCATCGCGATAGCCAACACCTGGGGCAGCTGCTCCGGATTAGAGACCAGCTCGCAATAGTGACTGCATTCGCGGAACAGCTCCTGCGGATGGGTCTCCTGGAAATAGCCGCTGCCGATCTCACTCGACGGGATATGTGCCGCAATCGCCAGCACCGGCACGCGGTTGCGGTGACAGTCAAACAAACCGTTGATCAGATGTAAGTTGCCTGGCCCGCAGGAACCGGCGCAGACCGCCAGCTCACCGCTGATATGCGCTTCCGCGCCCGCCGCAAACGCCGCGACTTCTTCGTGACGGGTCGGCATCCATTCAATGGTGCCCATGCGGTTCAGGCTGTCGCTCAGGCCGTTTAATGAATCCCCGGTAACGCCCCAGATTCTTTTAACCCCGGCGTTTTCAAGCGTTTTGGCGACCAGCGCCGCCACGGTTTGTTTCATCTTGTTCTCCTTTGTGGATGCGCCACCACGATGGCGCGACCAAAACCGCAAAAAAGAAGCGTAGACGACGCGGCAGAAAAGCAGCCGTGAAAAAATGCGCTGGCGGCTTCCCGCCTCGATCAGGCGGAGAACAGGGCGATAAGAATCGGAGCCAGCAGACTCATCACGAAGCCGTGCACAATGGCGGCGGGCACAATCTCATTGCCGCCCGCCCGCTGCAGCACCGGCAGGGTGAAGTCCATTGAGGTGGCACCACATAAGCCCAGGGCGCTGGAACGATGGTGGCCGATCAGCGCCGGGATCAGCATGATCGCCACCAGCTCGCGCAGCAGATCGTTGAAGAAGGCGGCGCTGCCGATCACCGGCCCAAACGCTTCAGTGATCAGAATACCGGAGAGAGAGTACCAGCCAAAACCGCTGGCTAACGCCAGACCGGTTTTCAGCGGTAATCCCAATGCCAGCGCCGCAATCAGGCCGCCGATCAGCGCGCTGACCAGCACTACGCTAGCCACCAGCATTCCGCGCCGGTTGAGGATGATCTGGCGTAGCGTCATCCCGCTGCCGCGTAGCTGAATCCCTACCAGAAACAGCAGGAAGATCAGCGCATATTCGCTGGCGGTGGCCGCATGATGCAGCAGCGGCCACTGCGTCAGGCCAAGCACAAACCCGATCACCACCACACCGCATAACTTCAGCGAATCCAGCGCCATGTGCAGCCGCGACGGCAGTTTTTCCTGCTTATGGGCATGCTGCCACGGCACACGTTTTTCCAGCCAGCGCAGCGCCAGCAGGTTGCATAACAGAATGCAAAGTGCGGTGACCAGCGCGGTGTGAAATACGGTCACCAGATTGCTGCTGAGGTTATCGAGGAACGCCAGGCTGATGCCCATAAAGAACAGAATCACGTAGACCATCCAGCCTAACAGCCGATTGACCTGACGCAAAAAGGAGGTTTGACGAAAAGGGAGCAGCCAGCCCGCAATCAGGGGCAGCAGAATAATCAGCAGTCCGGAGTACATAACGAATAAGGTCATCCATGAGGAAAGTGGCGACACGCTAACCAAAAAGTGCAATGGAGTAAACCCCTGATGCCGACCGACTTGACCGGCCCGTCTCCGCCAACCATGCTTCGTTTAATAAGAGGATGGCACCCTATGATTCTGGAACATATCGACATTCGCGGTTTTCGCGGCATCAATCAGCTTTCACTGCCTTTAACCCAGACCAATCTGCTGATTGGTGAGAACGCCTGGGGCAAATCCAGCCTGCTTGATGCGCTGAGTTTACTGTTATCACCCCATCATGAGGAGTATGTGTTTACCCCGGGCGACTTCCATTTCACCCCGGGCGACGTCACGGATTCGAAACGTCGTCTCTCGGTGGTGTTTCACTTTCGTGATGACGGCAACAATCATGATGCGCTGCTGGAGCCCTTCTGGCAGCGTGATCCGCAAGGTGCGCGCTGGATCTTTTACAGCGTGCGCGCGACCTGGCGCGCGGAGGGCATCAGCGCCAGCCGGCGCCTGGTTGACCGCCAGCTGCAGCTGTTGCCACAGGAAAACGGCGCGGCGGCCATTGCGCTGCTGCTGCGCCGTCATCCGGTGTTGCGGCTGCGCGATGCGCGCTTCAGTTCACGTTCCCGCCATGAGCGGCCGCGCGAGGCAGCCGACCCGGCTCTGCATCCGCAACTGCTGGCTGGCATGGAAGATCTGGCGCGCGATCTTGAGCGGCATCCGCAGCAACTGAGTGATGAGGTGCTGCGGCAGGGACTGAAAACCCTGCAACAGCTGATGGAGCACTATTTTCTGGTGCAGCAGCCCGCTGCATCGGCGGTAGCCCGACGGGTTGATCCGCAGGTGCGGGATGGCGATCAGGGATGGCGGGCGCTGGACCAGCTTAATCAGCTGATTGCTGGCAATGACTCGCGCAGCCGGCAACTGATCCTGCTGCAGATGTTCACGCTGTTGATTCAGGCGCGCGGCGATCTGCCGCTGGCACCGGATGCGCGTCCGCTGTTACTGATTGAAGATCCGGAAACCCGTTTGCATCCGATTATGCTGTCGGTGGCGTGGAACCTGCTGTCATTGCTGCCACTGCAAAAAATCGCCACCACCAATTCGGCAGAACTGCTGTCGCAGGTGCCGGTGGAGAATGTCTGCCGGCTGGTCCGTGAACCGTCACGGGTGGCGGCGTGGCGCATCGGGCCGGAAGGATTGAGTGCGGAAGAGAGCCGGCGCATCGGTTTTCATATTCGCGTCAACCGGCCTGCCGCGCTGTTTGCCCGTTGCTGGCTGCTGGTGGAAGGGGAAACCGAAGTCTGGATCATCAATGAGCTGGCCCGGCAGTGTGGCTACAGCTTTGCCGCCGAAGGGATAAAAGTTATTGAATTTGCTCAGTCGGGCCTCAAGCCACTGCTGAAATTCGCCCGCCGGATGGGCATTGCCTGGCATGTGCTGACTGACGGTGACGAGGCGGGCAACAAATATGCCGCTACCGCCCGCAGCCAGCTGCAGCCGCACGATAGCGAGCAGCAGCATCTGACGCAGCTACCCGCATGGGATATTGAAAACTTTCTCTTTCAGCAGGGATTTCGTGAGGTTTATCTGGAGACAGCGCACCTGCCGTTAAACGTGAAGATGAGTGCCAGGCGTATTATTACTCAGGCGATTCACCAGGCCTCGAAGCCTGAACTGGCGATCGCGGTGGCGAACGCTGCGGCTGAACGCGGTCCGGATGCCATCCCGGCGTTGATGCGCGAAATGTTCGCTCAGGTCATCGGGCTGGCACAGGGCAAGGCAGACTAACGCGCTGCCACAAGAAAAATGCCAGCGTCGTTGGCTGGCATTTTTAGGGGAGTATTCAGAATGGGGATGAAGGTGTCAGGCAACGGCCTGTACTTCTGCCGGCATCTCTACCGGTACAATCAGACTGGCGTGATTGCCCTTCGGACCTTCGTGGACATCAAACTGAACCTGCTGGCCAGCTTTCAGCGTTCTGTAACCCTCCATCTGAATCGTTGAGTAGTGTGCAAAGATATCTTCGCCACCCCCGACTGGACAGATAAAGCCAAAGCCTTTGGCGTTATTGAACCATTTAACTGTACCCGTCTCCATGCTTTTACTTCCCTCGCAAGACATTTTATAAGTAGGTGAGGTCATTGAAGCTGTGAGTCGAGTTTGATTAAAACTCAATCAGCTTGTGCAAGTAGAATGTAGAGAAATGGCGGCTGGCGTCAAGCAAACCCCCAGGCTGGATGGGGAAAAAATCATCAAAATTTGAGGCAGTTAACGCTATTGCGAATTTTGTGATACAGGTCGCGGGTGGGATTTTCCGAATAAATTTTCATCAGCGGCCAGGCGCTTGACAGGCATGTTAAACTCTCAACATGTAGCCGCTTAAATGCGATGGTCGAAATCTCAACGGAACACTATGGCAAACACAAACGACTGGCTTAACTTTGAACATCTGGCCGAAGACAAAGTACGCGAAGGGTTAAAGCCGCCTTCAATGTATAAAGTCATTCTGAATAATGACGATTATACACCTATGGAATTTGTTATTGACGTTGTACAAAAGTTCTTTTCTTATGATGTTGAACGTGCAACGCAGCTGATGTTGAAAGTTCACTACCACGGCAAGGCGATCTGTGGTGTATTTACTGCAGAAGTCGCCGAGACCAAAGCGGCCCAGGTGAACAATTATGCGCGGGAAAATCATCATCCGTTGCTGTGTACGCTGGAAAAAGCCTGATCGCGTCTCCATATAGGAAACAGGTCAGAGCGATAATTGGGGGAGGTGCCTAATGCTCAATCAAGAACTGGAACTCAGTTTAAATATGGCTTTCGCCAGAGCGCGTGAGCACCGTCATGAGTTTATGACCGTCGAGCATCTGTTACTGGCGTTGCTCAGTAACCCGTCGGCCAGAGAGGCACTGGAAGCCTGTACGGTGGATATAGTGGCTCTGCGGCAGGAACTCGAAGCCTTCATCGAACAAACCACACCCGTTCTACCTGCCAGTGAGGAGGAGCGCGATACACAACCGACGCTCAGCTTCCAGCGCGTATTGCAGCGTGCGGTTTTCCATGTCCAGTCATCCGGTCGCAGCGAAGTTTCCGGTGCGAACGTGCTGGTCGCTATCTTCAGCGAACAGGAGTCGCAAGCCGCTTATCTGTTGCGTAAGCATGAAGTCAGCCGTCTTGATGTGGTGAACTTCATTTCTCACGGTACGCGCAAAGATGAGCCTGGCCAGGCGCCTGGCGCAGAAAATCCGGTTAACGAAGAGCAAGCAGGCGGGGAGGAACGTATGGAAAACTTCACCACCAATCTTAATCAGCTTGCTCGCGTCGGTGGCATCGATCCGCTGATCGGTCGCGATAAAGAGCTGGAGCGTACCATCCAGGTGCTGTGCCGTCGCCGTAAAAACAACCCGCTGCTGGTGGGTGAATCGGGCGTCGGGAAAACGGCGATTGCGGAAGGACTCGCCTGGCGTATCGAGCAGGGCGACGTACCGGAAGTCATGAAAGACTGCACCATCTACTCGCTGGATATTGGTTCGCTGTTAGCTGGCACCAAATACCGCGGTGACTTTGAAAAACGTTTTAAAGCGCTGCTGAAACAGCTTGAGCAGGATGAAAGCAGCATTCTGTTTATCGATGAAATCCATACCATCATCGGTGCAGGTGCGGCCTCAGGTGGCCAGGTTGATGCCGCTAACCTGATTAAACCGCTGCTCTCCAGCGGGAAAATCCGGGTAATGGGTTCCACCACCTATCAGGAATTCAGCAACATCTTCGAAAAAGACCGTGCTCTGGCGCGTCGCTTCCAGAAGATCGATATCACGGAGCCTTCTGTTGATGAAACCGTGCAGATCCTGAATGGCCTGAAAACCAAGTACGAAGCGCACCACGATGTGCGTTATACCGCGAAAGCGGTGCGTGCGGCGGTGGAACTGGCGGTGAAATATATCAACGACCGTCATCTGCCGGATAAAGCGATTGACGTGATCGATGAAGCCGGTGCGCGTGCGCGCCTGATGCCAGCCAGTAAACGCAAGAAAACCGTTAACGTGGCTGACATTGAAACCGTGGTTGCGCGTATTGCCCGCATTCCGGAGCAAAGCGTCTCGGCCACCGATCGCGATACGCTGAAAAATCTGGGCGACCGCCTGAAAATGCTGGTGTTTGGTCAGGACAACGCCATTGAGGCGCTGACTGAAGCGATCAAAATGAGCCGGGCAGGATTGGGTCAGGATCGTAAGCCGGTGGGATCGTTCCTGTTCGCCGGACCGACGGGCGTCGGTAAGACTGAAGTCACCGTGCAGCTGGCAAAAGCGCTGGGTATTGAACTGCTGCGCTTTGATATGTCCGAGTACATGGAGCGTCACACCGTCAGTCGTCTGATTGGTGCGCCTCCGGGTTATGTTGGCTTTGATCAGGGCGGCCTGCTGACCGATGCGGTGATTAAACATCCTCATGCGGTAGTACTGCTGGATGAGATTGAGAAAGCGCATCCTGACGTGTTCAACCTGCTGCTGCAGGTGATGGATAACGGTATGCTGACCGATAACAACGGTCGCAAAGCGGACTTCCGTAACGTGGTGCTAGTGATGACCACCAACGCCGGGGTACGTGAAACCGAACGTAAATCTATCGGCCTGATTCATCAGGACAACAGCACCGACGCGATGGAAGAGATCAAAAAGATCTTTACCCCAGAGTTCCGCAACCGTCTGGACAACATCATCTGGTTCAGTCACCTGTCACCAGAGGTGATTCATCAGGTGGTCGACAAATTTATTGTCGAGTTGCAGGCGCAGCTGGATGCGAAAGGCGTGTCGCTGGAAGTCAGTGATGAAGCGCGTGACTGGCTGGCTGAGAAGGGCTATGACAAAGCGATGGGTGCCCGTCCGATGGCACGCACCGTGCAGGAAAGCCTGAAGAAACCGTTAGCCAATGAACTGCTGTTTGGTTCGCTGGTGGATGGTGGTTCAGTCTCGGTAGCGCTGGATCGTGAGAAAGGTCAGCTGACCTATCACTTCCTGAGTGCAGAGAAACGTAAAACCGAAGGCACCGTGCATTAATTGACGGATGCCAGATATGAAAAAGGCCGGATTAAAATCCGGCCTTTTTTTTCGCTGCATTTCTGATGCCGCGAGACTATCGCAGCTTAGCGACTACGGAAGACAATGCGGCCTTTGCTCAGGTCGTACGGGGTCAGCTCGACTGTGACTTTGTCGCCCGTCAGGATGCGGATGTAGTTTTTGCGCATTTTACCGGAGATATGAGCGGTAACCACGTGTCCGTTCTCAAGTTCTACGCGGAACATGGTGTTAGGTAACGTATCCAGTACGGTACCTTGCATTTCAATATTGTCTTCTTTGGCCATCGAATCCTCTGGGTGTACTACCTTTCAGTTGAACCGGCAAGATAATGCCCAATTCAACGATTTATGTAAAGAACCGTCGGCGATTTTGCCAACGCTTTGCCGTGCTTCGCGTGATACGCGAGCATTACGGTAAAATTCGGGTGTTTATGTGACGTCTGCGGGGGATTAGCGGGCTAAGAATCTGTATCAACCGGTTACACGCGCACGATTGAAACAGTTCCGAGAGTGCGTTGAGATTCCCAGCCTGGCAATTCCGGCTCGTGATAACCAAGCGCGGACGACATACCAAACTCGATTATTATATCACTTATACGCCTTTATGTGTGCAAAACATCTGCGCGCGGTTAAAAAAGCGTTTGTGTCCGCCAGCATCCGTCGCTGACCGGTTGCCACGCAAGGCTTTGTACATATTGCAGATAGTCAGCGCGCGGGATTTCCCGCGCCCCCAGCGAGGCAGTATGGGGGTTAAGTACCTGACAATCCACCAGACGCCCCTGATGTCTGATAAAGTGCTGGCAGAAAACCAAAAGTGCGGTTTTTGAGGCATTCTCCTGACGACTGAACATCGACTCGCCGCAAAAGATCTGTCCCAGCGCCAGACCATACATTCCCCCCACCAGTTTCTGCTCGTCCCAGACCTCTATCGAGTGCGCATGACCCGATTCATACAGCCGCAGCCAGGCCCGCTTTACCTCAAAGGTAATCCAGGTGCCTTCTTCACGACCAGTGGCACAGCCGTCAATCACGTCGCTAAACGCTTCGTTCATCGTAACGCGATAGGGCGAGCGCTGATGAAAGCGCTTCATACTGCGACTCAGATGAAAATGCTCCGGTAACAATACCGCGCGCGGATCGGGTGACCACCAGAGGATGGGATCGCCGGGAGAAAACCAGGGGAATATGCCGTGCTGATAGGCGTTAAGTAAGCGGGCAGGGGAGAGATCGCCACCCATCGCCAGCAGGCCATTCGGCTCGCGCAGCGCCATCTCCGCAGGCGGAAATTGCAGGGATTCCCGTGACAGTTGTACCAGTCTCATCGCGTTGTTCTACTCATCAGCATGTCGCTAAGACTATAGCGCAATCCGCTGCCGGAAACGCCAGTAGCGGCCCGCTTTTGAGATTAATTCGGCATGGCTTCCCTGTTCGACAATGACGCCATTATCCATCACGCAGATGCGGTCCATCTGCTCCAGTCCGCTTAGACGATGGGTCACCATAATCACCGTTTTGCCTGCCGTAAGCCGCTGCAGCAGAACAAGAATCTGCTGTTCCGTCGTGGCGTCCAGGCCTTCGGTAGGTTCATCCAGCAGCCAGAGATCGCCGTTATGCAGCACCGCCCGGGCAATCGCCAGACGTCGCAGTTCGCCGCCAGAAAGCGGACGACCGCCTTCGCCCATCCAGGCATTTAACGCCTCTGGCGTTTCCAGCAGGCGCTGCAGACCGGTATCGATCAGCGCCTGGCGTAATGTCTCATCATCGGCAGTGGGGCAGGCCAGCAGTAAGTTATCCCGCAGGCTCTGGCTGAACAGATGCACCCGTTGTGTCACTACGCTGATGCGCTGGCGCAGGGCTGATTCCGGCCAGGCGGCGATCGGCAGATCGTTGAGAATAATCGCGCCCTGCTGGCTCTCCCAGGCACGGGTCAGCAGCCCCAGCAAGGTCGATTTTCCACAGCCGGTAGGACCGAGCAGCGCAATGCGCTCGCCCGCATTAACCTGCAGCGAAAGCTGGTTCAGCACTTTATCCGGACGATCGGGATAGCTGAAATCGAGCTGGTCGATCTCTACTGCCAGGCTACCGGGGCGGGCGCTGCCGTGGGTCGGGAATGTGATCGCCGGTGCCTGATCGATAATGTCATTGACCCGCTGGGCCGAGGCCATTACCTGCGACATCGGCAGAAAGGCAGCGGCAACCGGGGCCAGCGCTTCAAACGCCGCCAGCGCGCAAAACACCACCAGCGCAATGAGTGAGCCGGGTAACTGCTGTTCGCTGATGCTGCCGGCACTCAGCCACAATAGCGAGGTCACTGTCAGGCCGCTGATCAGCAGCAGCAGGCTCTGCGCCGCCGCCTGTAAACGTAGCTGCTGGCCCTGCGCCCGAAGCCAGTGTTGTTCTTCTTCATCCAGCCGTTTACGCCACGCCGGCGAGGCGCCATACAGGGTAAGTTCCGCCTGACCAGCCAGCCAGTGCATCAGTTGTGAGCGCCAGCGGGCCCGGCCACCGGCAATCGCCACACCGGCAGGCGAGCCCAGGCGATAAAACAGGGGTGGCAGGATGATCAGCGTGGCGAGCATGATCGCGCCCAGCGTCAATGCCAGCTGGAGATCGATAAAACTCAGACCCACGGTGACCACTATCGTCACCACCAGCGCGCCCGCCAGCGGGGAAATAACCCGCAGATAAAGATGATCGAGCGTATCGACGTCGGCAACAAAACGGTTGAGCAGATCGGCCTGGCGAAAGCGCGATAGCTGTCCCGGTGACAACGCAATCAGGCGGCTGAAGGTATGCACCCGCAGATGCTGTAGCACCCGAAAAGTCGCGTCGTGGCTGACCAGTCGCTCAGCATAGCGGGCGGCGGTGCGGATGATGGCTGCGCCGCGCACCCCTGCGGCGGGCAGCATATAGTTGAACGTGTAGAGTCCGGCGACACCCGCCACGGATGAAGCGGCGAGGAACCAGCCGGAGAGCGTCAGCAAGCCGATGCTGGCCAGTAAAGTGAGGATCGCCAGCACAATTCCCAGCGCTAAGCGAAAAGGATGACGCAGCCAGAGGCGAAGAAACGGACGCAAAGCGGACATCAGTTAATCTCCTGTTGACGGTGCTTCAGCATTTCACTGAACGGACCCGGCTGCTGCGACAGCGTCGGCCAGTCACCTTGTTGTACCAGCTTGCCCGCCTCCATTACCCACAGTGTCTGCCAGTCGCGTAATGCATCCAGCTGATGCGTAATCATCAGGGTAGTCTGCTGAGTGGCAGCCTGATTCAGCGCCTGCATGACGTGACGTTCACTGAGCGCATCCAGACTGGCGGCAGGTTCATCGAGCAGCAGCAAATGAGAGGGTTTATAGAGCGCTCGCGCCACCGCAATACGCTGCGCCTGACCAACCGACAGCTGATTGCCGCCATCACCTGGTTGAGTTTCAATGCCCTGCGGCAGTCGCGACAGAAATTCGTTGACGCCGCAGGCCTCGAGCACGGCGCTAAAGCGTCCGGCATCCCATTCTGCATTCATCACTATATTGTCGCGCAGCGTAGCGGCCGGTAGCTGAGGATTTTGTCCGACCCAGCTGAGCTGCTGATGCCAGTCAGCCCGGCGCATCTCGCGCAATTCAACACCGTTCGCTTTCAGCGAACCCTGATAGGGCAGGAAGCCCAGCAGTACGTTCATCAGCGCGGTTTTACCGGCTCCGCTTTGGCCAACCAGCGCAACACGTTCACCTGCTGCCAGGCTAAAGGTCAGCGGGCCACACAGTATCTGGCCATCTGGTGCACAGACCTGCAGGTCGATGGCGGCGAGCGTAATCGGCCAATCGGCAGTAAACGCTGTTTCACCCTGTTCCGGGCCGCGGGTCGGGTTAGCCTGCATAAACTGTTCAAGTGCATCGGCACCGCCGACGGCCTGCGCTTTAGCATGGTAAAACGCCCCTAAATCACGCAGCGGCTGAAAAAATTCCGGCGCGAGGATCAGCACCAGAAAACCGGCAAACAGGGTGACGCCCTGACCGTAGTCGCCAAAGTGCAGTTCACCGAGGTAGGAGAAGCCAAAATAAACGGCCACCACGGCAATCGCTAACGAGGCGAAAAATTCCAGTACCGCTGAAGAGAGAAAGGCTAAACGCAGCACTTCCATGGTGCGCTGACGAAAATCGGTGGTGGCCGCCGCCACGGCCTGCTGCTCTGCCGCACCGCGGTGAAACAGCCGCAGCGTTTCGCGGCCGCGTAAACGGTCAAGAAAGTTACCGCTCAGGCGCGCCAGCACCAGAAAGTTGCGGCGGTTGGCTTCGGCTGCGCCCATCCCGACCAGGCCCATAAACAGCGGAATTAACGGCGCGGTAGCAAACAGAATCAGACCCGCTGCCCAGTTGAGAGGAAAGAGGGTTAACAGGATGCAGCAGGGGATCAGCACCGCCAGCGTCATTTGCGGCAGATAGCGGGCATAATAGTCCTGCATCTCTTCAATTTGCTCAAGCAGCAGGGTGGCCCAGCTGCCGGCAGGCTTGCCCTGAATCCAGGCCGGACCCAGCGCTGACAACCGGTCTAACACCTGCTTACGCAGCGCCTGACGAATCGCCTGACCGGCACGATAACCGACTCGCTCGCGGGCATAGTGGATCAGGGCGCGAAGGGCGAAGCAGAGCAGTAACAGCAGCATCTCGCCACTCAGCGCCGCGCGCGGTTGCTGTTCAATAATCAGCGCCTGCAGCAGCGCGGCCAGCAGTCCGGCCTGAGCAATGATCAGCAGTGCGCTGATTACGCCCAGCAGCGTGCTCAGTCGCAACCAGCGACCGGCGAAATGACGTTGCTGACGAAGCCAGCGGGTAAGATGCTGCTGCCGGGTTTTGTCCATGCTAAACCATGATTTGAGCCGATGAGCGATGAAAAATGACAGGGCATTTTCATCCCGTTCAGGCGCAAGAATCTAGCATGCGGGCCATAAAAAAGGCGACTGAAAAACAGTCGCCCGGAACATTTGAGATCAGAGGGTTAACAACTTACTTATCGTTTTTAACCAGTCCGTCAAGAAAACGTTCAGCATCTAACGCCGCCATACAGCCGGTACCCGCAGAGGTAATGGCCTGGCGATAGATATGATCCATCACGTCACCCGCGGCAAAGACGCCTGGAATGCTGGTCTGGGTCGCATTGCCGTGCAGGCCCGACTGGACTTTGATGTAACCATTTTCCAGTTCGAGCTGACCGTCGAAAATCGCGGTATTCGGACTGTGTCCGATCGCCACGAACAGACCTGCCACCTCCAGCGCTTCTGTTTCAGCGTCATTCTGGGTTGAGCGCAGGGTCAGACCGGTAACGCCCATCTGATCGCCCACCACTTCTTCCAGCGTGCGGTGGGTGTGCAACACGATATTGCCGTTGCGCACTTTTTCCATCAGACGATCAATCAGGATCTTTTCTGCCCGGAAACTGTCACGACGGTGAATCAGATGCACTTCAGCCGCGATATTTGCGAGATAAAGGGCCTCTTCAACCGCAGTGTTACCGCCACCAATGACCGCCACTTTCTGATTGCGGTAGAAGAAACCGTCACAGGTGGCACAGGCGGAAACGCCTTTACCTTTAAACGCCTCTTCTGACGGCAGGCCCAGGTAGCGGGCAGAGGCACCGGTTGCGATGATCAGCGCATCGGCAGTGTATTCGCCGCTGTCGCCAGTGAGACGGAACGGGCGATTCTGCAGGTCGACGGTGTGAATGTGGTCGAAAATAATTTCGGTATTAAATTTTTCGGCGTGCTCATGCATGCGCTCCATCAGCGATGGACCTGTCAGATCGTGCGGGTCGCCCGGCCAGTTCTCCACCTCAGTGGTGGTGGTCAGCTGTCCGCCTTTTTCCAGCCCGGTGATCAATACCGGATTCAGGTTGGCGCGTGCAGCATAAACGGCTGCGGTATAACCCGCTGGACCGGAGCCCAGAATGAGTAACTTACTGTGTTTGGCCGTACTCATGCGTTCCTCAGTTTCATTCGGCTGACATAGCCTGCGATTGTAGGGAATATCCGGCGGCAAAGACAAGGCTTCGGCAATTTTGTTAACGATAGCTGCAAACGGCGTAGTCGATGAGTCCCTTTTTCGCCTGCCGTCTGCGCCAAAAGGGGGCAAAAATCGGTTTTAGGGGGTGCAGCAGTTCAAAAATACTCATTTAAAAACAGATACCCAGCGGTCTGTCTGGCATCTTGTACTGAATTTGGACATTTTACTTTGACAATCGCCTGCGCTTTTGCGAAAACATTATCAGAAGCGAATAACATTAATCGGAACAAAACAGGGTTTCCTCTCTTGTTTTGCACGCAACACCGAATAAATGCAGCCTGATATTGGTAATGACGCATGATGTGGACAGACAACATGCGTCATACGGATAAGTGTGAAAGCGCGCAGGCTCGGTTAGTTCACTTCAGAAATGCCCCGAACAATGAGCGTTTTCAGGGCGTGGCAGGTAAAGGGAAGGAATTAAGAGAGACAATAATAATGGTAGACAATAAGAAACGCCCCGGGAAAGATCTCGACAGAATTGACAGAAATATTCTGAATGAACTTCAGAAAGATGGTCGCATTTCAAACGTGGAACTTTCCAAACGCGTAGGGTTATCGCCTACGCCATGTCTTGAGCGTGTGCGTCGTCTCGAGCGTCAGGGTTTCATCCTTGGCTATACCGCGCAGTTAAACCCGCACTATCTGGATGCATCACTGCTGGTGTTCGTTGAGATTACTCTGAATCGTGGTGCGCCGGATGTGTTTGAGCAATTTAACGCCGCCGTACAAAAACTTGAGGAAACTCAAGAGTGTCACCTCGTTTCTGGCGATTTCGACTACCTGCTGAAAACGCGCGTACCTGACATGTCTGCCTACCGTAAACTGCTGGGTGAAACCCTGCTGCGCCTGCCGGGCGTAAACGACACGCGGACTTACGTGGTGATGGAAGAGGTTAAACAGAGCAATCGACTGGTGATCAAAACTCGCTGATGCGGGGCAGGTGCAAAACCTGTGAGATTTCGGTACACTCCTGTGAATTCATACAGGACCAGCGTCGGGCCAGCCCGACGCTGTTGCTTCTTACTTTACAGGCACCTGGAGAGTTCTCTTGAGCCAGGAATACACAGAAGATAAAGACGTTTCGTTACAATCGCTGAGCAGTGGACGTCGTCTGCTGGAAGCGTTGCTCATCCTGGTGGCACTTTTTGCCATCTACCTGATGGTTTCTCTGGTCAGTTTTAACCCTTCCGACCCGAGCTGGTCGCAAACGGCCTGGCACGAACCCATTCATAACATTGGCGGCAGCGTTGGCGCCTGGCTGGCTGACACCTTACTGTTCATCTTTGGTGTGATGGCCTACGCCATACCGCCGGTGATCCTCGGTCTGTGCTGGATTGCTTTCCGCCAGCGCGATAATCAGGACTATTTTGACTATTTCGCCGTCGGCTTACGCCTGATCGGCGTACTGGCGCTGGTAGTGACCACCTGTGGTATGGCAGCGCTGAACGCGGATGATATCTGGTACTTCGCCTCAGGCGGCGTCATTGGTAGCCTGGTCAGTAATGCGATTGCGCCGTGGTTTAGCCCGGCGGGCGGCACGCTGACCCTGCTCTGCGTCTGGGCGGCGGGCATCACGCTCTATACCGGCTGGTCGTGGCTCACTATTGCCGAAAAAATTGGTGGGGTGGTGATGGGCGTGCTGACGTTTGCCAGCAACCGGTCCCGTCACGATGAACCCTGGCAGGAAGACGAGGATGAGCCGGATGCGCGTGAGCATGCTGACGCGCCGCTGCTGCATGCGGCAAATCCGGACGACGACGATGTTCTGCTTTCTGCACCGCGCAGTGCGGCTGCCGGGGCGGAACTCTCTCAGGATGATCCACTGCTGGCGAAAGCTGCTGCTGCGACCAGTGCCGCCGTCGCGGCCACCACGGAAGCGGCAGAGGTGGCGATCGCCCCGGCAGCCGTTTCTGCGCCTGTCGCACCAGCAACACCAGCCGTTGCGGTGCCTACCCCGGCAACCGCCGTACCTGTGTCGCAGCCTGCTTCATCCCCGGCCTTTACGGCACCGCAGACCCCTGCGCCAGCCGCCAGCCACGTTACTGAATCCGCGTTTACCGCAGCCAGTTCGCCAGCGCATAGCGCCCCAGCGGAGACGCCTACGTTATACCGCTTTGAAATGCCGGATGAAGCGCCTGCTACACCGTCGTTCAGCGCCTATGACGATGACGAGCCTAAGATGGGTAACTGGCGTGACACGCCATCGATGCCGGCCGCGCCGACTGCAGCGGTAGCTGCGGCAGCCGCAGCGGCTCAGGCAACGACGCGCACCGCGCCGGTGTTCGATCTGGCGCCGGAGACCAACCTCAATCCGCAGGTTAAGCAGGGCATCGGCCCGGCACTGCCGCGGCCAAATCCGGTCAAACTGCCGACCCGTCGTGAGCTGGCCTCGTATGGCATTAAGCTGCCGTCTCAGCGCATGGCGGAAGAGAAAGCGAAAACCGAAGAGAATGTTCCGACCACCGCGGTCGAAGCCGAAGCGGAAGCGGCATTGCAGCAGGATGAACTACGTCAGGCGTTCCAGTCTGAGCAGCAGCAGCGGTATGGCAGCAGCTGGCAGCAGGAGGACGAAGATGAGCAGGAGGCGCAACAGCAGGCGGCTCTGGCCCGTCAGTTCGCCGAACAGCAACAGCAGCGCTATGAGCCGGAAGTGAAAAAAGAGGGACCGATCTTTAATCTGGATACGGCGTCCGCGTTTGACTTCTCACCGATGAAGGACCTGGTCGATGACGGTCCGGTCGAGCCGCTGTTTACCATTGCGGCCACGCCTGAACCTGAAGCGCCTGCCACCTCACATGAGCCCTGGCAGCAGACGCGTGAGGTTTCATCGCCACAGGCTTCTGCACAGGTTCCGGCACCTTCCGCCTTTGCACCCGCTGCGGCGTCAGCTCCTGAGCAGCCCGCCTATACGGCGCCGGCCACCACGCCGTCGCCATACTCTGCTTCCTCTGCCACTGCACAGACGCCAGCGCCAGCCGCTTATACGGCACCTGCCGCTACGCAGCCGCCGCACTCTGCATCACCTGCGGCTTCACAGGCATCTGCCTATACGGCACCTGCAGCCGCGCCGGTCGAAGAGGCGAAGCCGTCACTGCATGAGAGCCTGATTCATCCGTTCCTGATGCGTCACGAACAGCCGCTGGAAAAACCTTCAACCCCGCTGCCTTCGCTGGATCTGCTGACCGCACCGCCAGAAGAGGAAGAGCCGGTTGATATGTTCTCGCTGGAGCAGACTGCCCGACTGGTTGAATCGCGGCTGGGTGATTACCGGGTGAAAGCCGAAGTGGTGGGCATCTCGCCTGGTCCGGTCATTACCCGATTCGAACTGGATCTGGCGCCGGGTGTTAAAGCCGCACGCATCTCCAACCTGTCGCGCGACTTAGCACGTTCGCTCTCTACCGTCGCAGTGCGTGTGGTCGAGGTGATCCCAGGCAAACCCTATGTGGGTCTGGAACTGCCGAATAAGCATCGTCAGACGGTCTATCTGCGTGAAGTGCTGGATTGTCCTAAGTTCCGTGACAATCCGTCACCGCTGGCGGTGGTGCTGGGCAAAGACATCGCGGGTCAGCCGGTCGTGGCCGACCTGGCGAAAATGCCACACCTGCTGGTAGCCGGTACCACCGGTTCCGGTAAGTCGGTGGGCGTTAACGCCATGATCATCAGCATGCTGTACAAAGCGACGCCGGAAGAAGTCCGCTTTATCATGATCGACCCGAAAATGCTGGAATTATCGGTGTATGAAGGGATTCCGCATCTGCTGACCGAAGTGGTCACTGACATGAAAGATGCCGCGAATGCGCTGCGCTGGAGTGTGGGTGAAATGGAGCGGCGCTATAAGCTGATGTCGGCGCTGGGCGTGCGTAACCTGGCCGGTTACAACGAAAAGGTTGAACAGGCTGAAGCGATGGGCCGTCCGATTCCCGATCCGTTCTGGAAGCCGGGTGACAGCATGGACATGACGCCACCCGTGCTGGAAAAACTGCCTTATATCGTAGTGATGGTGGATGAGTTCGCCGACCTGATGATGGCAGTAGGTAAAAAAGTTGAAGAACTGATTGCCCGACTGGCTCAGAAAGCCCGTGCCGCCGGTATTCACCTGGTGCTGGCAACCCAGCGTCCGTCAGTGGATGTCATTACCGGCCTGATTAAAGCCAACATCCCGACGCGTATTGCCTTTACCGTATCCAGCAAAATCGACTCCCGTACTATCCTCGACCAGGGGGGTGCAGAATCGCTGCTTGGCATGGGTGACATGCTGTATATGCCGCCTAACTCGTCGATGCCGGTGCGTGTTCACGGTGCCTTTGTCCGTGATCAGGAAGTGCATGCGGTGGTTCAGGACTGGAAAGCGCGTGGTCGTCCGCAATATATCGAAAGCATTACGGCGGGCGAAGAGAGCGAAGGCGGCGGTGGTATCGATAGCGATGAAGAGCTGGACCCGTTGTTTGATCAGGCGGTGGGCTTTGTTGTCGATAAACGTCGCGCCTCAATTTCAGGCGTTCAGCGTCAGTTCCGCATTGGCTATAATCGGGCTGCACGTATCATTGAGCAGATGGAAGCGCAGGGCATTGTTTCTGCACCAGGGCACAATGGTAACCGTGAAGTCCTGTCACCACCGCCACACGATATGTGACGGCTGACGATACGTTTTGCAACATTAATCAATGAGCCAGTTTCGACTGGCTCATTGTTTTCAGGCGCTTAAACCCCATATCTGACTATGCTTTCGGTTTATTCTCCTGTTCTGATCACGGAATAGCGACCAGGCTGAAGAGAGTGAGTCATGGGAACGTTTAAATAAGGAATTGAAGCAGATGAAATTACGCGTAATCGCTCTTGGCCTGTTGGCCACCTTTTCATCAGCCAGCGTACTGGCTGATGCGTCCAGTGATCTGCAACAGCGCCTGAACAAGGTCAGCAGCTTCCATGCCAGCTTCACGCAAAAAGTGACCGACAGCAGCGGGGCTAACGTGCAGGATGGTGAAGGTGAGCTGTGGGTGAAACGTCCCAGCCTGTTTAACTGGCATATGACCGCCCCGGACGAAAGCATCATCATCTCCGATGGCAAATCACTGTGGTTCTACAACCCGTTTGTTGAACAGGCGACGGTCAGCCTGCTGCAGAATGCCACCAGCAACACCCCTTTTATGTTGATTGCCCGTAATCAGTCCAATGACTGGAAGCAGTACAACATTAAACAGCAGGGCGACAATTTTGAACTGACCCCTAAAAACAGCGATGGCAACCTGAAACAGTTCACCATCCAGGTGACGCCAGGCGGCACCATCAACCGCTTCAGTGCTATTGAGCAGGATGGTCAGCGCAGCGATTACCAGCTGAAAAGTCAGCAGAATGGGGCGATCAGCCCGGATAAATTTACGTTCACTCCGCCAAAAGGCGTCACGGTGGACGATCAACGTCAGTGAGGTCGCAGTGAGTAACCTGTCCCTGGATTTTTCCACTGAAAATTTCAAACCTCTGGCCGCGCGTATGCGGCCAGAAACGTTGAAACAGTACATTGGTCAGCAACATCTGCTGGGTGCCGGAAAGCCGTTGCCGCGTGCCATTGAAGCAGGCCATCTGCACTCAATGATTCTGTGGGGACCGCCCGGGACCGGTAAGACTACGCTGGCTGAGATTATTGCTCATTATGGCAACGCCGACGTAGAGCGAATCTCTGCGGTGACCTCGGGCGTTAAAGAGATTCGTGAGGCTATTGAGCGTGCCCGTCAGAGCAAGCAGGTCGGGCGACGTACCATTCTGTTCGTGGATGAGGTTCACCGCTTCAATAAAAGCCAGCAGGATGCATTTTTACCGCACATTGAAGACGGCACCATCACTTTTATCGGTGCAACCACCGAAAATCCTTCGTTTGAACTTAACTCGGCACTGCTGTCGCGCGCCCGCGTCTATCTGTTGAAATCGCTGACCCACGACGATATTGAGCAGGTGCTGGATCAGGCGATGCAGGATAAAGCGCGTGGCTACGGCGACAGCGACATTGTGCTGCCCGATAATACTCGTCGCATGATCGCTGAGCTGGTGAATGGCGATGCGCGAAGGGCGCTCAATACGCTGGAGATGATGGCCGACATGGCCGAAAACAACGCATCGGGCCAGCGTGAACTGACGCCGCAGTTGCTGAATGAAGTCTCAGGTGAACGATCGGCGCGCTTTGATAATAAAGGCGACCGCTTTTACGATCTGATCTCGGCGCTGCACAAATCGGTGCGGGGTTCCGCGCCGGATGCGGCCCTTTACTGGTATGCGCGGATAATCACTGCCGGCGGCGATCCGCTCTATGTGGCGCGTCGGTTGCTGGCGATCGCTTCAGAAGATGTGGGTAATGCCGATCCGCGTGGAATGCAGGTGGCGATTGCGGCCTGGGACTGTTTCACCCGCGTCGGGCCCGCCGAAGGGGAGCGTGCCATTGCTCAGGCAATCGTCTATCTGGCCTGCGCGCCCAAAAGCAACGCAGTCTATACCGCCTTCAAAGCGGCGATGCGTGATGCGCGCGACCATCCCGATTATGATGTCCCGGAACATCTGCGTAACGCTCCAACGAAACTGATGAAAGAGATGGGGCTGGGAAAAGAGTATCGTTATGCGCACGATGAGGCTAACGCTTACGCGGCCGGAGAGGTCTACTTTCCGCCCGAAATGGCCAGTGCGCGCTATTACGTTCCGACGCAGCGTGGGCTCGAAGGTAAGATTGGCGAAAAGCTAAGCTGGCTGGCTGAGCAGGATCAAAATAGCCCGACAAAACGCTACCGCTGAAACAGACGTTACGGTAATGTGGTCAAGGTTTTCAACGCATTCCGCTGGAGTGCGTCCCTTCTTTCAACCAACTTTTAAATACACAGGATAAGCATGCTCGATCCCAATCTGCTGCGTAACGAGCCAGACGCAGTCGCAGAAAAACTGGCACGCCGGGGATTTAAACTGGATGTGGAAACGCTGCGTTCGCTTGAAGAGCGTCGTAAAGTCTTGCAGGTAGAAACAGAAAACCTGCAGGCGGAGCGTAATGCCCGATCCAAATCCATCGGCCAGGCCAAAGCACGTGGGGAAGACATCGAGCCACTGCGTCAGGAAGTGAATGCGCTGGGCGAACGCCTGGATGCCGCTAAAGCAGAACTGGATGAACTGCAGAATCAAATTCGTGACTTTGCGCTGGCGCTGCCCAATATTCCGGCAGATGAAGTGCCTCTGGGCAAAGATGACAGCGAAAACCAGGAAGTCAGCCGCTGGGGCGAACCGCGCCAGTTCGACTTCGAGGTAAAAGATCATGTAGAGCTGGGCGAAGCGGCTAAAGGGCTCGATTTTGCAGCCGCCGTGAAGCTGACCGGTTCCCGCTTTGTGGTGATGCAGGGTCAGATTGCGCGTCTGCACCGCGCGCTGAGTCAGTTCATGATTGACCTTCACACTGAGCAGCATGGCTACCTTGAAACCTACGTGCCGTACCTGGTAAACCATGAAACGCTGTACGGAACTGGTCAGTTGCCGAAGTTTGGCGAGGATCTGTTTCATACCCGTCCGCTGGAAGAGGAATCAGACAGCAGTCACTATGCCCTGATCCCGACCGCTGAAGTGCCGCTGACCAATCTGGTGCGCGACGAGATTCTTGAAGAAGAGAGCCTGCCGGTTAAGCTGACGGCGCATACTCCTTGCTTCCGTTCTGAAGCCGGTTCCTACGGTCGTGACACGCGGGGTCTGATCCGTATGCATCAGTTCGATAAAGTCGAAATGGTGCAAATTGTCACGCCGGAACAGTCGATGGATGCGCTGGAAGAGCTGGTCGGTCACGCTGAGAAAGTGCTGCAGCTGCTGAACCTGCCTTATCGTAAGGTTTTACTCTGTACCGGCGATATGGGCTTTGGATCGACCAAAACCTACGATCTCGAAGTCTGGTTACCGGCGCAGAACACCTATCGCGAAATCTCCTCATGTTCCAACATGGGCGACTTCCAGGCGCGTCGTATGCAGGCACGCTGCCGCAGCAAACAGGAGAAGAAACCTCGTCTGGTTCATACCCTGAATGGCTCAGGCCTGGCTGTCGGCCGTACGCTGGTGGCGGTGCTGGAAAACTATCAGCAGCAGGATGGCCGAATCGAGGTGCCTGAGGTTTTACGTCCGTACATGAACGGCGTTGAAATTATCGGCTAAGCCATCTCGTTTTAACTGACCCGGCTCTGGCCGGGTTTTTTATCTCCGCCGTTCCAGAATAGGATTAATTCGTTTTAGAACTTATCACAAATAAACGTTATCGATGGTCATTCGGTCGAATGGCTTAAAAATGCGATTTTTCATAGAGATAGCGTTTATTGTCCTGCCGCTTCGTCCTGCTGTAACCCACTGAAGATTAGTAAATTAAATTGTCACGCAGCAAAATGTGCTGCGCGAAATTTCCGGCCATTGACTTTAAAAAAGCCAATGGCAAACTGCGCGCAATTTCCTTCATTCGCTTTGGTTTTTTCCCCTATGTCAACCTGGTCACGCCCCGTGTTATTGCTGCTTTGCGGCCTGCTGTTAATGACCGTCTCTATTGCCGTGCTTAACACTCTGGTCCCGCTGTGGCTGACCCATGACTTACTGACAACCTGGCAGGTAGGTATTGTCAGCTCCTCCTATTACACCGGTAATCTGGCCGGGACGCTGCTGGCCGGCTGGTTAATCCGCCAGTATGGCTTCAACCGGAGCTATTACTTTGCGACCGCTCTGTTTGCCATAGCCACTATCTGCCTGGCAATGATGGATGGGTTCTGGGCGTGGAGCTCGCTGCGTTTTGTCGCCGGTGTGGGCTGTGCGCTGATGTGGGTGGTGGTGGAAAGCGCATTGCTGTGCAGCGGGACGGTACGCAACCGTGGCCAGCTGCTGGCGGCGTATATGATTGTCTATTATCTCGGTACCGTGGCAGGTCAGTTGCTGGTCAGCAAGCTGTCGACTGAACTGTTAAGTGTGATCCCCTGGGTAACCAGTCTGGTATTTTGTGCAGTGTTACCGCTGGTGTTTACCCGCGTGTCTGCCAGTGGCGATACAGCAGAAGCCGCGCCAGGTCGCATCTGGCCGATGCTGCGTCGTCGCAGTTCGCGCTTGGGCATCAATGGCTGCATTATTTCAGGAATCGTTCTGGGCTCGCTTTATGGTCTGATGCCGCTCTACCTGTCGCACCAGGGAATGAGCGATGCCAATGTTGGCTACTGGATGGCGCTACTGGTCAGCGCAGGTATTGTCGGGCAGTGGCCAATTGGCCGACTGGCAGATCGCTTTGGCCGGATGCTGGTATTACGGGTACAGGTGTTTGTGGTAATTCTGGGCGCGATGGCGATGCTGACCAGCGCCGCGATGGCACCGGCACTGTTTGTGCTGGGGCTGGCGGGCTTTACGCTCTATCCGGTTGCTATGTCGTGGGCCTGTGAAACCGTCGCACATCATGAACTGGTAGCGATGAATCAGGCGTTGTTGATGAGCTATACCGTTGGCAGTCTGGTAGGGCCAGCGATGACCTCAATGCTGATGCAGAATTATTCTGACCGACTGCTGTTTGTGATGATTGCTGCGGTGGCGCTGATCTATCTGGTAATGCTGCTGCGTAAGGCTGATCATCACGCCACGCCGGTGGCGCATGCCTGATTGCCGGAGCGTAAACTGATTGCCAGACAGTAGAGCTTAGTGCTCGTCCTTTAAGCGCCGAGTGATAACGCAGTCTGGTGCTGCTCAGGGACTGGCGGTCCTCGCGCCGCTGCGCCTTCACTTCATTCCTCTGCCTGACGGTCCGTCGGGGATGGCACATCCTGTGCCGCCCCGCCTTTCGCCCGCGTCCTGCGGACTCTGCTGGCCAATGTTCAGCGCTGCGGATTGCCTGCCCCTGAGCGGCCCCAGCCTGCTCTGAAACTTCAGTGCGTGTTGTTAAAAAGGGCACGAGCGTGAAGGCCTGAGCGCCTCTGCTGCTGAAAGGGCTATCCGCAGCGCTGAGGCGTGACGTTGGGCCAGAACGCCACGCCGGGAAGCGTGGAGAGTTCTGGGCCGGCCAGGGAGGGCCCCGAACGGTTCGTCGGCACGACGTCAAAGCCGAAGGAACCGCGCAGCGGCGCGAGGACGGCCCGGCAGCAGCAGAGATGCTCAGGCCCGCACTCCGGCACGCTGGCGCAGAAAAAAAGCTGCCACGTCTGAACGTGACAGCCTTTGCAAATTTAACCTTAACTGACGAGCATTAAGCCACGGGTTATTTCAGATATTTTTCGCTTAATCAGTACATGACTTCGTGGCCGTAACTGGCGAGGATGTTTTTAACCCGTTCCATTGTCTCTTTGCTGGGCGGCTTAACGCCATCCAGCTTGTACTCTTCACCCATCGCAATCCATTTGTGTTTGCCCAGTTCGTGATAGGGCAACAGCTCAATCTTCTCCACGTTTTCCATATCGCGGGTAAATTCACCCAGCCGATGCGCGGTATCGTCGTCGTCAGAATAGCCAGGCACCACAACAAAACGAATCCAGGTGCGCTTACCTTTTTTCTGCAGATAGCGAGCAAAGTCCAGTGTGCGATGATTCGAGACGCCGACCAGGATCTGGTGAACGTCATCATTCATCTGTTTGAGATCGAGCATTACTAAATCGGTTACGTCGAGCAACTCGTCAATCACCGGATCGTAGCGACGGACAAAACCGTTGGTATCAAGACAGGTATGAATGCCTTCGGCTTTACAGGCGCGAAACCAGTCGCGTACAAACTCCGCCTGCAAAATGGCCTCACCGCCCGATGCCGTCACGCCGCCGCCAGAGGCATTCATAAAATGACGATAAGAGAGCACATCCGCCATCAACGCCTCGACGCTGATCTCTTTACCCCCGTGGGTATCCCAGGTGTCGCGGTTGTGACAGTAGAGGCAGCGCATCAGGCAGCCCTGAAAGAAGGTGATAAAGCGGATGCCGGGACCATCGACGGTACCGCAGGATTCGAACGAGTGGATACGACCGTTGACTGACATTGCGATGTTTTCTCCAGTGAGTCTGCCGGGACAGACGGCGCAATCTCTGTTGCGCTCAGGGCAGGAAATCGATTCTGGTTGTGACCTCAACGGAGATCACCAACAGAGCAGACTTTGAATAAAAGGCTCCCTGCGGAGCCTTTTTTTATCGAACGGAGCGGTGATTACAGTGACTGTGTAAAGGTACGGGTAATCACATCCTGCTGCTGTTCTTTAGTCAGCGAGTTGAAGCGTACAGCGTAACCAGAAACACGGATAGTCAGCTGAGGATACTTCTCTGGATGCTCCATCGCGTCCAGCAGCATTTCACGGTTCATTACGTTGACGTTCAGATGCTGACCGCCTTCGATGCTGGCTTCATGATGGAAGTAACCATCCATCAGACCGGCAAGGTTGGCTTTACGCACGTTATCATCTTTACCCAGCGCGTTCGGCACAATCGAGAAGGTGTAAGAGATACCATCTTTCGCATAGGCAAACGGCAGTTTCGCTACTGAGGTCAGAGAGGCAACAGCCCCTTTCTGATCGCGACCGTGCATCGGGTTGGCACCTGGTCCGAATGGCGCGCCAGCACGACGTCCATCAGGCGTATTACCGGTTTTTTTGCCGTAAACCACGTTAGAAGTAATGGTCAGGACAGACTGCGTCGGTACGGCATGACGGTAAGTGGTGAGCTGCTGAATTTTCTTCATGAAGCGCTCAACCAAATCACAGGCCAGGTCATCAACCCGTGGGTCGTTGTTACCGAACTGTGGATATTCGCCTTCGATATCGAAGTCGATAGCCAGACCATCTTCGTCGCGGATCGGTTTCACTTTGGCGTATTTAATCGCAGAAAGTGAATCCGCAGCAACGGAGAGACCCGCGATACCACAGGCCATGGTACGGTAAACGTCACGATCATGCAGCGCCATCAGTGCCGCTTCGTAGCTGTACTTATCATGCATGTAGTGAATGATGTTCAGCGAAGTCACGTACTGTTTTGCCAGCCAGTCCATGAAGTGATCCATACGCTCCATGACGGTGTCGAAATTCAGCACGTCGTCGCTGATTTTGTCGCCTTTCGGTCCAACCTGCATTTTCAGCTTTTCATCCACGCCGCCGTTGATTGCGTAGAGCAGGGTTTTCGCCAGGTTGGCACGCGCGCCAAAGAACTGCATTTGTTTACCGACAATCATCGGGCTGACGCAGCAGGCGATGGCGTAGTCATCATTGTCGAAATCAGGACGCATCAGGTCATCGTTCTCATACTGCAAAGATGAGGTATCGATAGAAACTTTAGCGGCATATTTTTTGAAGTTAATCGGCAGTTTTTCAGACCACAGAATGGTCATGTTCGGCTCTGGTGAAGGACCCATGGTGTAGAGGGTATTCAGGAAGCGGAACGTACTTTTTGATACCAGGGTACGGCCATCAACGCCCATACCTGCCAGTGATTCAGTGGCCCAGATAGGGTCACCTGAGAACAACTCATCATATTCCGGCGTACGCAGGAAACGGACCATACGCAGTTTCATCACCAGATGGTCAATCAGTTCCTGTGCCTGTTCTTCAGTCAGTTTACCGGCTTTAAGGTCACGTTCGATGTAAACATCAAGGAAGGTTGAGACGCGGCCAAATGACATGGCAGCACCATTTTGAGATTTAACTGCAGCCAGGTAGCCATAGTAAGTCCACTGCACGGCTTCCATCGCATTGGTCGCCGGGCCGGAGATGTCATGGCCATATTTTGCTGCCATCTCTTTAATCTGGGCCAGCGCACGATGCTGATCAGCAATCTCTTCACGCAGACGAATGGTCGCTTCCAGATTAACGCCATTCTCTAAATCTTCCTGCAGTGAGGCGAACTGAGAGAATTTATCCGTCATCAGGAAATCGATGCCGTACAACGCCACACGACGATAGTCACCAATGATACGGCCGCGACCATACGCATCCGGCAGGCCGGTCAGAATACCGGATTTACGGCAGCGCAGAATATCCGGTGTATAAACATCGAAGACACCCTGGTTATGGGTTTTACGGTATTCAGTGAAGATTTTTTTCAGCGAAGGATCGAGTTCACGGCCATACACTTTGCATGAGCCTTCGACCATTTTGATGCCGCCATAAGGAATGATGGCGCGTTTCAGCGGCGCTTCGGTCTGCAGGCCGACGATTTTTTCCAGTGGCTTAATAATGTAACCCGCGTCATGGGAGGTAATGGTTGACGCCAGGTCGGTATCGAAATCTACCGGTGCGTGGGTGCGGTTCTCAATTTTGATGCCTTCGAGTACGCTTTCCCATAATTTGGTGGTCGCTTCGGTTGGGCCCGCCAGGAAAGACTCATCACCTTCATACGGTGTGTAATTTTTCTGGATGAAGTCGCGTACGTTGACGCTATTCTGCCATTCGCCTTCAGCAAATCCTTCCCAGGCTGAAGCCAGTTTTGCATTAAGTTCGGTCATAATATACCTGCCTTATATGAGGAGACTTTACGGTCGGGCGCCGATGATGCCTGCGCCGTCAAAAATGCATTTAATGTGACTGGTCACCATCGCGAAGATAGATGATCCAGTAGGTCAACCCGACCAGTACACCGCCGCCGATAATATTGCCGAGGGTAACAGGAATCAGGTTGTCAAAAATAAAGTTACTCACCGAGAGCGATTGGAACTGTGCGGCAGTGGTGCCGGTCGCCTGCCAGAACTCAGGAGCGGCGAAGTCGCGAATCACAATTGCAAACGGAATCATGAACATATTGGCGATGCTGTGCTCGAAGCCGCTGGCAACAAACATCGCGACCGGTAATATCATCACCACCAGCTTGTCGGTGAGCGTACGGCCTGAATAACTCATCCAGACAGCCAGGCAAACCAGCAGATTCGCCAGGATCCCCAGACAGACGGCTTCAACAAAGGTGTGATGCATTTTATGGTCAGCGGTTTGCAGGACGTTTAAGCCCCAGGCGCCGTTGGCCACCATGTACTGACCAGCAAACCACATCAATGCGACAAAAAAGAGTGCGCCCACCAGGTTGCCGATATAAACGTTGATCCAGTTGCGGGCCAGCTGACCCCAGCTGATGCGTCCGCTGGCTTTGGCCACAACGATTAGCACGGTAGAGGTGAAGAGGTCGGCACCACAAACCACGACCAGCATTAAACCCAGTGAAAAACAGATCCCGCCGATCAATTTAGCAATGCCATAGGGCATTACTGCGGTACCGGTGGTGGCTGTGATATAAAAAACAAATGCGATGGAGATAAAGATGCCGGCGTTTATCGCCAGAAAGAAGGTGGTAAAAGGATGTTTGGTCGCTTTATATATACCCGCATCTTCAGCAACTTTCGCCATCGCAGCCGGTAATAAAAGATTAAAAGGGTTGTCAGCTTTCACACTAACTTACTCCAGAAGTTGTCTGAAAAAATACTAACAAAGGAGTATAGGTCAGTAATTGATTTGGATCATGTTTGCCGGAGCGGCAGCGGCGATGAGTAATATCCGAGGCGTTAAAAACGAATAATTCTTTGAAAAATAATAAATAAATAAATTTTAAAAATACAAATATATTTTAAAGATAATGTTCAGCTCCACTTTTTCAAGCGGCGATTATCATTCATTGTTAACGGATATGTTAATTAATATGAAGTGTTGTGACGTAAAAAAATTTTAATGGCGCTAATGTTTTTTAGAAATAACGCCCCATCTTCCGGATGATCCGGCAGCCGGGGCGTCAGCCTGTTTTACTGCTTAGCGCAGATGAATTATGCGCTTTGCCAGTAACGACGCTTCGCAGCCTGCAGTTTTTCATAGGCCGCCAGCAGAGACTGGTGCGCCGGGAACGCTTTCAGTTCCTCATCCACCGCCTGAAGGCCATAGAATGGGCTTTCACCACTGATCGCTGCGGAAGCGGCTTGCATTGCCTCTGTGCCGTACATGCGCACAAACGCATGATGATATTGCAGCGGGTCACGCTCATCTTCCATCGCCAGCAAAAGCAGTGTCTGCAGGCAGCGATAGTAGTTAGCGCGTTCAGGCGTAAAGATGGAACTGTTGAATTCCATTGTCCATTCCGTCCAGATCAAGGCCTGATCCAGGTCGCCTCCCGCCATTGCCAGCATCGCTTTCAGCTCGCCAATGCGCAGGGTATACCAGCCGTTATCTTTACCGGTCGCCAGGCCCAGCAGTTCGCGGACGCGGGTAAAGTCATCAAAGCCTTCGTCATCGAGCTGGCCAATCAGATCCAGATACTCTTCCGGATTCCAGTTGCTGTCAGGCAGAGCCAGTAAGGTTTCACGCATACCCGCGCCCATGCTGTTATTCGCCAGCAGCAGGTCTTCCGCCGGATAGATGTCCGACATGCCAGGTACGATAATACGGCAGGCATAGACGCCCAGATGCTCATAATCAGCGATATAGACTTCCTGATCTTCAGCCGCGAAGATCGCCATCAGCGTGGCAAATTCCTGTTCCGTGGTGCCAGCGAAGGTCCAGTCAACAAACGGGTAATCTGCCGTCTCTTTAAACAGGTCCCAGGAGATCAGGCCGCTTGAATCGATGAAGTGCGTTTCGAGATTCGCGTGTTCCGCGACTTCTTCATCATCGAAGGTGGGCGGCGTGAACACATCCAGATCTTTGAGGCTGCGGCCCTGTAATAACTCGGTAACGGTACGTTCAAGCGCCACGCCAAAATCAGGATGAGCACCGAACGAAGCGAAACAGGTGCCGTTGGCCGGATTAAACAGGACCACACAGATGACCGGATATTTTCCGCCCAGCGAGGCATCGTAAGCAAAGATGGGGAAACCTTCCGCTTCCAGGCGCGCAATCGCCTCGACCACGTCAGGATAACGCTGCATCACGGCATCCGGAATGGCCGGCAGGCTGATGGCTTCAGCGATGATGCGGTTTTTAATGTAGCGCTCGAAAACTTCTGACAGCCCCTGAACCCGTGCCTCATTAGCGGTGTTACCCGCTGACATCCCGTTAGAGACGTAGAGGTTACCGATGATGTTCATCGGAATGTAGACGGTTTGCTGATCGGACTGACGGGTAAAGGGCAGGGCGCAGATGCCACGCTCAACATTGCCGGACTGCAGATCAATCAACTCTGCGGCGGTCAGCGCATTATCCGGATCGTAAAAAGCGCGCAGGCGCGGGTCAAGAATGCCTTCTGGCAGAGATTCATCAGCCGGCAGCGCAAACCATTTTTCATTGGGATAGTGAACGAAATCGCCGTTGGCGATAGTTTTTCCTAACCAGAAATCAGCGAAGAAATAGTTGGTTGAGAGACGCTCAAAATATTCACCCAGTGCAGAGGCGAGTGCCGCTTTCTTGCTGGCCCCCTTACCGTTCGTGAAGCACAACGGGCAATCGCGGTCACGAATATGCACAGACCAGACATGGGGAACAGGATTCAGCCAAGAGGCCTCTTCAATATTAAAACCAAGGTCCTGAAGCTTGTTCTGGAAACGGGTGATGGAGTCTTCCAGCGCGGCATCTTTGCCCGGGATAAATGTTTGCGTCATAGTGCCGCTCTCTCAGTTGTCATAGGGTGCGTAAAGCGCGCAATGATACGGATTTTGCCGACGATCCGCTATCAAGGCGGGATAATTTTACCGGCTTAGTGTTCATCACCAGGGCTGTCAGACCAAACGGCAATTCGGCAGGCTGGACGAAGCCTCACAAAATTTTGTGTTGGTTTGCATTGGTAACATAACCTCCGGCACGACGGATTCAGAAAATGTGACCGTCACCGGATTTATGATTGCAGCCATCAGGATGCAGTGATAAAACCGGTAAGTTATTCATAACCGTTCGATATGACAGTGGTGAGGGGAAATGACGCAAGTTTATAATTTTAGCTCCGGCCCAGCGATGCTGCCGGTTGAAGTGCTCCGTCGTGCAGAACAAGAGCTGACAAACTGGCGTGGCCTGGGAACCTCCGTAATGGAGATCAGTCACCGCAGCAAAGAATTTATTCAGGTGGCCGAAGAAGCGGAGCAGGACTTCCGTGATCTGCTAAAAATACCGGCCAATTACAAAGTATTATTCTGCCACGGCGGCGCGCGTGCGCAGTTTGCTGCTGTGCCGGGCAACCTGCTGGGCAATGCGTCATCGGCTGACTACGCCGATGGCGGCTACTGGGCGCACAGCGCAATAAAAGAAGCGCAGAAGTATTGCTCCCCACGCACCCTGGATGTCAAAACCACACGTGACGGTAAACGTGCGATTCTGCCGATGCGGGAATGGGACGTCAGCGACGACTCTGCTTATCTGCACTTCTGTCCGAACGAAACTATCGACGGTATTGCGATCGACGAACAGCCTGATTTTGGCAGCAAAACGGTGGTCGCAGATTTCTCCTCTACCATTCTTTCGCGTCCGATTGATGTCAGCCGTTATGGCGTCATCTATGCCGGTGCGCAGAAAAACGTCGGACCCGCCGGATTAACGCTGGTGATTGTGCGTGAAGATCTGTTAGGCCAGGCGCAGGCCTCGGTACCTTCCATCCTTGATTATAAGGTGCTGGCGGACAATGACTCGATGTTCAATACCCCGCCCACTTTTGCCTGGTATCTTTCTGGCCTGGTGTTCAAATGGCTGAAAGAGAAGGGTGGCGTGGCTGAGATTGACCGGATCAATCAGGCCAAAGCTGACCTGCTGTATGGCGTGATCGATCACAGCGGTTTCTACCGCAATGACGTGGCGACAGAAAACCGCTCACGCATGAATATCCCTTTCCAGCTGGCTGATGCAACACTGGATGCGCTGTTCCTTGAAGAGTCTTTCAGGGCCGGACTGCATGCGCTGAAAGGACATCGGGTCGTCGGTGGAATGCGTGCCTCGATCTATAATGCCATGCCGCTGGAAGGCGTTAAGGCGCTGACCGATTTTATGGTTGATTTTGAACGCCGTCACGGCTGATTAATAACATATCAGCATCAATGCTGATGCCAGACCTCGTCAGTTGGCGAGGTCTTCGTATTTTTTGAGGATTTCGTTTCACATGCAGGACTCCCTGACTCTCCAACCCATCGCGCGCGTCAACGGCACGGTAAATCTGCCGGGATCTAAGAGCGTATCGAATCGTGCATTGCTGCTGGCGGCACTGGCTAAAGGCACCACCCGTCTGACCAACCTGCTCGACAGCGATGATGTTAAGCACATGCTGAATGCCCTTAGCGCATTGGGCGTAAACTACACGCTTTCCAGCGATCGCCGGGTGTGTGAAGTCACGGGAAAGGGCGGTCCGTTGCAATCCGATCAGCCTCTCTCGCTGTTCCTGGGGAATGCGGGTACCGCGATGCGTCCGCTGGCCGCCGCGTTATGCCTGGGTCAGCAGGATATTGAACTCACTGGCGAACCGCGTATGAAAGAGCGGCCAATCGGGCATCTGGTCGATGCATTACGCCAGGGCGGTGCCACTATTGAGTATCTGGAGAATCAGGATTATCCGCCGCTGCGTTTGCGTGGAGGCTTTATCGGGGGTGACGTCAGCGTGGATGGCAGCGTCTCCAGTCAGTTCCTGACGGCGCTACTGATGACTGCACCGCTGGCTGAGCAGGACACCCGTATCAGCATCAAAGGTGAACTGGTTTCGAAGCCTTACATCGATATTACGCTGCACCTGATGCGCTGCTTTGGCGTTGAGGTTGAAAACCAGAACTATCAGCATTTCCTGATCAAAGGACAGCAACACTATCAGTCACCGGGCGACTATCTGGTTGAAGGTGATGCCTCTTCGGCTTCCTATTTCCTCGCCGCTGCCGCTATCAAAGGTGGAACGGTACGGGTGACCGGGATTGGCCGCCACAGCGTGCAGGGCGATATCCGTTTTGCCGATGTACTGGAAAAAATGGGCGCGCAGATTGAGTGGGGCGACGACTACATTGCCTGTACGGCCGGAAAGTTACAGGCGATTGATATGGACATGAACCACATCCCGGATGCGGCGATGACCATTGCCACCACCGCGCTGTTCGCCGAGGGAACCACCCAGTTGCGTAATATCTATAACTGGCGGGTGAAAGAGACCGATCGACTGAGCGCAATGGCCACTGAACTGCGCAAAGTGGGCGCAGAAGTGGAAGAAGGCCACGACTTTATCCGCATTACCCCGCCGGCGACGCTGGTTCATGCGGATATTGGTACCTATAACGATCACCGTATGGCGATGTGTTTCTCGCTGGTGGCGCTCTCTGATACGCCGGTTACCATTCTTGATCCGGGCTGTACGGCGAAAACGTTTCCCGACTACTTCGCTCAGCTGGCAAAAATCAGCCAGCCAGCCTGATGCCTCATCTCCGGTGCGTTACTGCACCGGAAATCCTCATATTATCTGGCCGTATTGCGGCAGAGATCCTCTGATTTACCTGGAATTATTAACACCGTCAGTGCGAAAGGGTAACCAAGGATGGTTGGGCATCGTATAATGCTAGTCATTACCGATGGCCAACAGGCCGACAAGCGCGCAGCAACAGGAGGGAATAATGACAGTAACTGCCCCGGTCATAACTATCGATGGGCCAAGTGGTGCGGGAAAAGGGACCCTGTGCAAAGCAATGGCGGAAGCCTTGCAGTGGCATCTGCTGGATTCCGGCGCAATTTATCGCGTGCTGGCGTTAGCCGCGTTACATCATCAGGTCGATATCGAATCTGAAGAAGCGCTGGTGCCGATTGCCGCACATCTGGATGTGCGCTTTGTGTCACAAAATGGCGAGATGCAGGTGATTCTGGAAGGTGAAGATGTCACCAGCGAAATTCGTACCCAGGAGGTCAGCAACACGGCTTCCCGCGTGGCGGCTTTTCCACGGGTACGTGAAGCGTTACTGCGCCGTCAGCGCGGCTTTCGCGAGGCGCCGGGTCTGATCGCCGATGGTCGCGATATGGGCACCGTGGTTTTCCCGGATGCGCCGGTCAAAATTTTCCTGGATGCCAGCGCTGAAGAGCGTGCCCAGCGCCGCATGCTACAGTTGCAGGATAATGGCTTTAATGTTAACTTTGATCGCCTTTTAGCCGAGATAAAAGAGCGTGATGACCGCGATCGTAACCGCGCAATTGCGCCTTTAGTAGCCGCTGGCGATGCATTGGTTCTGGACTCTACTGAAATGTCTATCGATCAAGTCATTGAAAAAGCGCTACACTATGCCCGGGAAAAGCTGGGCATTACGGCTTAACTGAATTTATCACCCTGTACCAGGGATCCGGTGCCGGGCATGTGAAACAACCCCATCCGACATGAAGTCAGATGGACGTTAAATTGAAGAATCCTGAAGATTATCAATATGACTGAATCTTTTGCTCAACTATTTGAAGAATCCTTAAAAACAATCGAAACCCGCCCGGGTTCTATCGTTCGTGGCATCGTCGTTTCTATCGACAAAGATGTCGTTCTGGTTGATGCGGGTCTGAAATCTGAATCTGCAATTCCTGCAGAGCAGTTCAAGAACGCAGCCGGCGAACTGGAAATCCAGGTTGGCGACGAAGTTGATGTTGCTCTGGATGCAGTGGAAGACGGCTTCGGTGAAACCCTGCTGTCCCGTGAGAAAGCTAAGCGCCATGAAGCCTGGATCACGCTGGAGAAAGCTTACGAAGACGCTGAAACTGTTACCGGTGTTATCAACGGCAAAGTTAAAGGCGGCTTCACAGTTGAGCTGAACGGTATCCGTGCGTTCCTGCCAGGTTCACTGGTTGACGTTCGTCCGGTGCGCGATACGCTGCACCTGGAAGGCAAAGAGCTTGAATTCAAAGTGATCAAGCTGGATCAGAAACGCAACAACGTCGTGGTTTCACGTCGTGCGGTTATCGAATCCGAAAACAGCGCAGAGCGCGATCAGCTGCTGGAAAACCTGCAGGAAGGCATGGAAGTCAAAGGTATCGTTAAGAACCTCACTGACTACGGTGCATTCGTTGATCTGGGTGGCGTTGACGGCCTGCTGCACATCACTGACATGGCCTGGAAGCGCGTTAAGCATCCAAGCGAAATCGTCAATGTGGGCGACGAAATCACTGTTAAAGTGCTGAAGTTCGACCGCGAGCGTACCCGCGTATCCCTCGGCCTGAAACAGCTGGGCGAAGATCCATGGGTGGCTATCGCTAAGCGCTATCCGGAAGGCACCCGCCTGACCGGTCGTGTAACCAACCTGACTGATTACGGCTGCTTCGTGGAAATCGAAGAAGGCGTTGAAGGTCTGGTACACGTGTCTGAAATGGACTGGACCAACAAAAACATCCATCCGTCTAAAGTTGTTAACGTAGGCGACGTGGTTGAAGTTATGGTTCTGGACATCGACGAAGAGCGTCGTCGTATCTCCCTGGGTCTGAAGCAGTGTAAATCTAACCCATGGCAGCAGTTCGCTGAGACGCACAACAAAGGCGATCGTGTTGAAGGTAAAATCAAGTCAATCACTGACTTCGGTATCTTCATCGGCCTGGACGGCGGCATCGACGGTCTGGTTCACCTGTCTGACATCTCCTGGAACGCGACCGGCGAAGAAGCCGTTCGTGAGTACAAAAAAGGCGACGAAATCGCTGCCGTTGTACTGCAGGTCGATGCAGAGCGTGAGCGTATCTCGCTGGGCGTTAAGCAACTGGCAGAAGATCCGTTCAACAACTACATCACGCTGAACAAGAAAGGCGCTATCGTTAACGGCAAAGTAACTGCTGTTGATGCTAAAGGTGCTACAGTTGAATTAGCAGACGGCGTTGAGGGTTACCTGCGCGCTTCTGAAGCTTCACTGGATCGCATTGAAGATGCCACTCTGGTTCTGAGCGTTGGTGACGACGTTGAAGCCAAATTCACCGGTGTTGATCGTAAAAACCGTGTGGTTAGCCTGTCTGTCCGTGCGAAAGACCAGGCTGACGAGAAAGAAGCCATCAATACTGTTAACACCAAACAGGAAGAAGGCAATTTCTCTAACGCTATGGCTGAAGCGTTCAAAGCGGCTAAAGGCGAGTAATCGACCTGAAGCACCGGGTGGGCAACCACCCGGTTTCGGTAAAAGCTGTCATACTTTCCCAGAGGGATAAACCGGAGGTTACATGACCAAGTCAGAACTGATCGAAAGACTGGCGGGACAGCATACTCATATACCGGCGAAAGTCGTTGAGGATGCAGTAAAAGAGATGCTTGAGCACATGGCCACAACGCTGGCACAAGGCGAACGCATCGAAATCCGGGGATTCGGCAGCTTTTCTTTGCACTATCGCGCTCCGCGCACCGGTCGTAACCCGAAAACGGGTGACAAAGTGGATCTGGAAGGTAAATACGTTCCCCACTTCAAGCCAGGCAAAGAGCTGCGCGATCGCGCAAATATCTACGGCTAAGCCGATACCGAACCAGACAAACGACACCTCCGGGTGTCGTTTTTTTTTGCCCGCTATTTTTCCGCGCTGACATCCGGATGGGTGCAGCCTGTTCTGCAACACCGGCGAATTAATGCGATACCGCTCGCGACTGTCTGATTACCTGCTTTAACGCCTCCTCCAGCCGTTCAGAATAAGTCTCTTCATCAGGATGGATGTGATTATGCTGACATGGATGGTTGTAGCCCGGCTGGGCATTATGGCTACGCTGCCTTTACTGTTTATCGCCCGGCTTCCTGCCGGGGAAAGCATTCTGGGTTTGCTGCTGACAGGGATCGTATTACTGCAATGTCGTCTGCCAACCCTGCGCATAAGCGGGCTCGCACTGCTGCTACTGGCATGGGCTTGTAACGATGCAAGGTTAATGGTCAGGGATATTGAGCATCATTCCGCACGACCAGCCACCTACAGCATCCGCATTGTCGAACTGAAAAAGGAGAGCAGGCAAATCAGGGTTCACCTGCTGAAAGAGGGCGAGCGCTGGCTGTTTCCACCTCGTTTTGCCTGGCTCTATTTCGATGCCGATCCTGAACAGTATTGTCCCGGCCAGCGCTGGACAATGCGATTACGACTGCGGGCGGTTCATGCCCGGCTGAATGAGGGCGATTTTGATGCTCAGCGTTTTGCGCTGGCGAATAATACGCCGTTACAGGGGCGCATTCTTCAGCAGGTTGCGGATAAGAGTCAGTGTGACTGGCGCTGGCGATTCATCCTGTGGCACCGCAGACAGACAGCCGCCTTACCGTCACATGCCACATTAGAGGCTCTGGCCTTCGGCATCCGCGATGATTTGAGCCGCGAAACGCGTCAATTGTTGCGTGATACCGGTACCGCTCATCTGATGGCGATTTCAGGTATGCACATTGCGCTGGCGGCAGGCAGCGGCTGGCTGCTGGCTCGCGGACTGCAATTTGCGCTGCCGGCCCGCTATATCAGTTACGGTTTTCCACTGTTACTCAGCTGGCTGTTTGCTGTGCTATACACCTGGCTGTCGGGGGCGCATCCGCCAGCACAGCGCGCACTGCTGGCGCTGACGCTCTGGACGCTCACCCGCATTGCCAGCATTCAGCTCAATAGCTGGCAGGTCTGGACATATTGCGTAGCGCTGCTGTTGATCCTCGATCCCCTGACTGTGCTGTCAGAAAGCTTCTGGCTCTCGACGCTGGCTGTCGCCATGCTGCTGATCTGGTATCACTGGTTCCCGCTCTCCCGCCGATTCCGCCATCAACGGCGCTGGTTACCGCTGCAGCTGCTGCATCTTCAGCTGGGAATGCTGTTGCTGATGGCACCGCTGCAGGTGGCTATCTTTAATGGTCTCAGCCTGACTGCACTGGTGGCTAACGTGTTGGCCGTTCCGGTGGTGTCATTCGTTACCGTACCGCTGATTCTTATCGCCATGCTGCTGCCTCTACCTGCGTTATCGATACTCTTCTGGCAGGCTGCGGATCTGTCGTTACGGGCACTATTACAGTCTCTGGCAGCCTTGCCGCCAGGCTGGTGGCCGCTGCACGGCACCGTTTTTTTCGCGGTGTTGATATGGGGCGGTCTGATTCTATGGCGAACCCAGCTGTTCTTCGCTCTGCCTCTGAGCAGCAGTGCAATTGCGCTGGCGATAATCATGAGTCGCCAGCCGAAACAGGAGCCGGGATGGCGCATCGATATGCTGGATGTCGGTCACGGTTTAAGTATGGTGATCAGTCAGGGCGATGAAGCGGTACTGTATGATACAGGTCCGCGCTGGCAGAGCGACAACGCTGGCAGCCGGGTGATTATCCCCTGGCTGGAGCGCAAGCAGCTGCGACTGAAGCAGATCATCCTCAGTCATAAACATCTCGACCACAGCGGTGGACTTGCGGCGATAACTGCGCGCTGGCCGACGGTTAACGTGCGTAGCGCGCTGGCAAACGACGCCCATCTGCCTTGTGTACGCGGTACGCAATGGCGCTGGGGCCGGCTCCAGTTTGACGTTCTCTGGCCATTGTTCCTGCCGACCCGCGGCGACAACAACGATTCCTGTGTCATCATCGTCGATGATGGTCAGGTGAGATTACTGTTAACCGGCGATATCGAGGCGATAGCGGAGCGTCAGCTGGTGGCGCTGGAGAAGCAGCGTCTCAGGGTCGATATCCTGCAGGTGCCGCATCACGGCAGCCGCACGTCCTCAACCCCGCTGTTGTTGCGCAGCGCGGCGGGCAAAACAGCACTTGCCTCTCTGGCGCGCTACAACGCCTGGCATATGCCGGCAAAAAGCGTGCTGGAAAATTACCAGCGAGCCGGTTTTAACTGGCTCGACACCGGTCAGTCGGGCCAGATCAGCATCACTATCCAACAGGGTAAAATTGCGGTTTACAGCCTGCGCGATCAATTAATGCCCCGTTGGTACCATCAGTGGTTTGGCGTCAAACGCGAATCCAGGTAGAATGGCCGGCTATTTCCAACAGCGTGAATAAATAATGCATCTAGATAAAGATCTCTCTACGTGGCAGACATTCCGCCGACTCTGGCCAATGATCGCGCCTAACAAGGCGGGATTAATTGTGGCGTCCGTTGCCCTGGTTATTAACGCTGCGGGCGACGCCTTAATGCTCTCCCTGTTGAAACCGTTACTGGATGATGGTTTTGGTAAAGCCGATAAATCGGTGATGCTGTGGATGCCGCTAGTGGTTATCGGCCTGATGCTGATCCGCGGCGTGACCAGCTATATCTCCAGCTACTGCATCTCCTGGGTTTCTGGCAATGTGGTAATGACTATCCGCCGTCGGCTTTTCAGCCACATGATGGGCATGCCGGTCTCATTCTTCGACCAGCAGTCGACCGGCACCCTGTTGTCACGTATCACCTACGATTCAGAGCAGGTTGCGTCTTCCTCTTCGGGTGCGCTGGTTACGGTAGTACGTGAAGGTGCCTCCATTATTGGCCTGTTCATCATGATGTTTTACTACAGCTGGCAGCTGTCGTTGATTCTGATTGTACTGGCACCGATCGTTTCCTTTGCGATCCGCACCGTCTCCAAGCGTTTCCGTAACATCAGTAAAACCATGCAAAACACCATGGGCCAGGTGACGACCAGCGCGGAACAGATGCTGAAGGGTCATAAAGAAGTGCTGATTTTCGGCGGCCAGGAGATCGAGTCTGAGCGCTTTGCCCGCGTCAGTAATCGCATGCGTCAGCAGGGTATGAAGCTGGTTTCTGCCTCGTCCATCTCCGATCCGGTGATTCAGCTGATCGCCTCTCTGGCACTGGCTTTTGTACTCTATGCTGCCAGCTTCCCGAGCGTGATGGATACCTTAACCGCCGGTACTATTACCGTGGTCTTCTCATCAATGATCGCGCTGATGCGTCCCCTGAAGTCACTGACTAACGTTAATGCCCAGTTCCAGCGCGGTATGGCAGCCTGTCAGACGCTGTTCTCTATTCTGGACAGCAAGCAGGAAGTGGATAACGGTACTCGTGAAATCACCCGTGCGAAGGGCGATATTGAGTTTCGTAACGTCACCTTTACCTATCCGGGTCGTGATATTCCGGCGCTGCGTAATATCAATCTCTCGCTGCCGGCAGGCAAAACGGTGGCACTGGTGGGGCGTTCCGGCTCCGGTAAATCGACCATGGCCAGTTTGCTGACCCGCTTCTACGATATTCAGCAGGGCGAAATTCTGCTGGATGGTTTCGATTTGCGTGAGTACACCTTACGTTCGCTGCGTAACCAGGTCGCCCTGGTGTCGCAGAATGTTCATCTGTTCAATGACACCATTGCCAATAACATCGCCTATGCCCGCAGCGAGCAGTACAGCCGCGCGGAGATCGAAAAGGCCGCGACTATGGCGCATGCGATGGATTTCATCAATAAGATGGATAAGGGCCTGGATACAGTGATCGGCGAAAACGGCGTGCTGCTATCAGGCGGCCAGCGTCAGCGTATTGCGATTGCGCGTGCTCTGTTACGTGATTGCCCGATTCTGATCCTTGATGAAGCCACCTCGGCGCTGGATACCGAATCTGAGCGGGCCATTCAGTCGGCGCTGGACGAACTGCAGAAGAACCGTACCTCTCTGGTGATTGCGCACCGACTCTCTACCATCGAAAAAGCGGATGAAATCGTGGTGATTGAAGATGGTCAGATTGTTGAGCGCGGCACGCACCAGGTACTGTTAGCGGAGCGTGGGGCCTATGCCCAGCTGCATAAGATGCAATTCGGCCAATGATTGAGCGCATCTGGAGTGGTCGTTCACCCTTATGGCTGCTGTTATGGCCACTGAGCCTGCTGTATGGGGCGATCGCCACTCTGATTCGTTACAGTTATCAGCGCGGCTGGCGTAAAAGCTGGCGCGCGCCGCTGCCGGTGGTGGTGGTGGGCAATCTTACGGCTGGCGGTAATGGAAAAACGCCGGTGGTGATCTGGCTGGTCGAGGCATTGCAACAGCGCGGTCTGCGCGCGGGTGTGGTGTCGCGTGGCTACGGCGGTAAAGCAGAACATTATCCGCTGCTGGTTACCGCCCGGACCGCTACCGAACAGGCCGGCGATGAGCCGGTGCTGATTGCCCAGCGCACCGGTGCGCCCGTGGCCGTGGCACCAGAACGGCGGCGGGCAATTGAAGCGCTGCTGAATCAGGGGCCGTTAGATGTGATTATCACTGATGACGGCCTGCAACATTACGCATTGCAGCGCGATCGCGAAATTGTGGTGGTGGATGGTGTCCGTCGCTTCGGCAATGGCTGGTGGCTACCCGCCGGACCGATGCGTGAACGCGCCGATCGTCTGCGCCAGGTTGATGCGATTGTGGTCAACGGCGGAGAAGCGGAGCCCGGTGAAATTGCGATGCAGCTTCAGCCAGGCCTGGCAACCCATCTGCTGACCGGCGAAACCCGCCCGGCTGACCAGCTTCATTCGGTGGTCGCCATGGCCGGTATTGGTCACCCGCCGCGCTTCTTTACCACCCTGAAACAGCAGGGGCTGACGCCGGTCGCCGAGATCGCGTTTGCCGATCATCATGCTTACAGTCAGGATGAGCTGGCGCGGCTGACTCAGGCCGGACAGCAACTGCTGATGACCGAAAAAGATGCGGTAAAATGCCGCCACTTTGCTCAGCCCAACTGGTGGTATCTGCCGGTCGATGCCAGTCTGAAGGGAGAGGCCGTAGCACCGCTGCTGGCCGATATTGAACAGCTGTGCCGCAGCGGTCAGCCAGGACATTAATTTCCCGATCAATAAGGAAGAGAATGAACCCGCAGCATTCACTTTCGTTACGACAAGCACGCCACCTTCATCTCGCCGCGCAGGGCCTGCTGCGCCCGCCAGCAAAACGCGCCCGCTATCAGGATCTGATTGACTGCATCTCACGCATGTCGCTGCTGCAAATCGATACCATTAACGTCGTTGCCCGCAGCCCCTATCTGGTGCTGTTCAGTCGCCTTGGTGACTATCCGCAGGCGTGGCTGGAACAGGCACTGGCTGAGGGTAAGGTGTTTGAATACTGGGCACACGAAGCCTGCTTTATTCCACGCGCCGACTACAGGCTGCTGCGGCACCGCATGCTGTCGCCGGAACGGCTGGGCTGGAAATATAACGCGCAGTGGGTAGCTGATCATCAGCAGGAGATCGCCGAATTGCTGCAGCAGATCCGCGAAAACGGTCCGGTGCGGGCTGCCGATTTTGCGCCTGCCGAAAACCATAAACCGGGATGGTGGGCATGGAAACCGCACAAGCGGCATCTGGAGAATCTGTTCAGCGCCGGTGAGTTGATGGTGGCCGAACGCCGCAATTTTCAGCGGGTATACGATCTGCGCAGCCGGGTAATGCCCGACTGGCAGGATGCGCTGCACAGCATCAGCGAAGCCGAAGCGACCCGCTTGATGTTACTCAACAGTGCCCGCAGTCTCGGCATCTTTCGCGCCAGCTGGCTGGCCGACTATTACCGGCTGAAACGGGTGCCGCTGAGCGCCTTTCTGGCGGATGCGCAGGACGCGGGAGAAGTCATCGCGGTGACCACCGAAGAGCTGGGCGAAATGTGGCTGCACCGTGATTCGCTGCCGTTGCTTGAATCCCCGTTACAGGCAACCCACAGCGCGCTGCTGTCGCCGTTCGATCCGGTGGTCTGGGATCGCAAACGCGCGCTGGAGCTGTTCAGCTTTGATTACCGCATTGAGTGTTATACGCCCGAGGCAAAACGGAAATTTGGCTATTTCGTATTGCCGATCCTGCATCGTGGCGAGATAAAAGGCCGACTGGATGCCCGGATGGTGCGCCAGTCAAAACAGCTGGAGATTAAAAATGTCTGGCTGGAGGATCGGACGCGGGTCACGTTGCAATTTGCCGGAGATATCCGGCGGGCGATAACGCGCTTTGCAGCCTGGCAGGGCGCGGAAACCGTTTCTCTGCTGCAGGTTCCCGCCGCTCTGCGGCAGCACTGGCCGGCCAGCTGGTCACTGCAATCCCAGCCTGGCAACCGGTGATGCACTGATACGTTTTACGCCCTGCCGCCCGGGCTGGGCTATGGTATGCTTTATCCCTTACGCATTCGGTCCCTGATGGAGGACATATGGATCATCGTTTACTCGAAATCGTTGCCTGCCCGGTGTGCAATGGCAAACTTTATTACAACAATGCGCAGCAGGAGTTGATCTGCAAACCGGATGGCCTGGCGTTCCCGGTGCGTGACGGTATTCCGGTATTACTGGAGAATGAAGCGCGCACGCTGTCGGTTGAAGAGATTCATCCATGAGTTTCACCGCCATCATTCCTGCGCGTTATGCGTCAACCCGCCTGCCAGGCAAGCCGTTAGTGGATATTCACGGCAAGCCGATGGTGGTGCATGTAATGGAGCGCGCCCGTGAATCGGGCGCCAGTCGGGTCATCGTCGCTACCGATCATCCGGATGTGGCACAGGCGGTGCAAGCCGCTGGCGGTGAAGTCTGCATGACGCGCGCCGATCATCAGTCCGGCACCGAGCGTCTGGCAGAGGTGATTGAAAAATATCAGTTTGCTGATGATGAGATCATCGTCAACGTGCAGGGCGATGAGCCCATGATCCCGGCGGAGATCGTGCGCCAGGTCGCCACCAATCTGGCCGGTTCCACGGCAGGAATGGCGACGCTGGCGGTGCCAATCACCGATGCGGAAGAGGCGTTTAATCCGAATGCGGTGAAAGTGGTGATGGACGTGCATGGCCATGCGCTCTATTTTTCGCGTGCCACTATCCCCTGGGATCGTGAACGTTATGCCAGCTCGCGCGAGCAGATTGGTGACACGCTGCTGCGTCACATCGGCATTTATGCTTATCGCGCGGGCTTTATTCGCCGCTATGTCGCCTGGGCGCCTTGCCCGCTGGAGCAGATCGAGCTGCTTGAGCAGTTGCGGGTGCTGTGGTACGGCGAGAAAATTCATGTTGCGGTGGCGAAAACGATTCCCAGCGTCGGCGTTGATACGCCGGACGATCTGCAGCGCGTTCGCGCAGCAATGCAGGCCTGATAAAACGGGGAGAGACTCCCCGTTACTGCGCAGTTTTGTTGATCCGTCGCTAAACTTCTTATCTGTAGTCCCTTCAGGATAGTCTGCTATTCATCTGAGGAGGATGCCCCATGGAACAGCTCAAAACCGAACTGGCGCTGGTGCTGGGCGAGCCCATCAGCCGTCTCGAAATCATCAGCGAACATCCGCCTGCCCGACTTTATGCGCTGTACGACGATAAAGGACAGCCGATGCCGGTGATGGCGAAATATTTCCGTCATCAGGGACGTGCCGCGCTGGAAGCCAAAAAACTGGCGTTACTTGGCCACGCCGGGCTGATTGCGGTGCCGGTGGTATTTGGCCTGGTGATGAGCCAGCAGCCGCCGGTGCATGAAATGCTGCTGCTGGCGCGGCTCAATGGCGTACCGGCAGAAGCACCGGCGCGTGATGCACAACGCTGGCAACAGTTTTGCGAACAGGTGGTGGAGGGGCTGCTGGCCTGGCACCGGCTCGACAGTCATGGACTGGTCGGTACGGTGGACAGCACGCAGGAAAACCGCTGGCCCGCCTGGTATGCGCAGCGGGTTGAGGTGCTATGGGCGACCCTGAGCTATCTGCGTCCGCCCGGCTTTACGCTGGACGACCGTCAGATTCTGTTTCGCAGCCGGGCGCGGTTAGCGCATCTGTTCCGCGACTTTAACGATCCCTGTGTCATGGTGCACGGTAATGTCAGGCTGCAAAGTATGCTGAAAAATCCGCGCAGCGATCAGCTGCTGGCGATGACCCAGCCTGGACCGATTCTATGGGCACCGCGGGAATATGACCTGATTCATCTCGATGATTCGCCAGCCGAAACCGCGCTGCTGCACGCTTACCTGCAGCGGGCCCCGGTGGCAGAAGGCTTTGTCTGGCGACGGTGGCTCTATCAGCTGTGGGACTGCATCGATCAGCTGGTGCAGACCGGCGAATTTGACCGGTCCCGTTTTGATCATGCCCGCACCCAGCTACTCCCCTGGCTCGGATGACCGCGTTGTGTCTCCCTTCAGTCGCTGCAATACCGTACCCAGTGTTTCATACACTGCCCGCTCGCTGTGACTCAGCCAGATAGAGGACGGAATGGCGCGCTCCCAGCCATTCAGCGGCGAGGTGATCGCCAGCTGGTTGGCCGGCGCAGCAATCGGATTCAATCCTGCCGCCTGGAAGAAACGCATTGCGCGGGGCAGATGATTGGCTGAGCTGATCAGCAGAAAGGGGCGCTGACCAATCTTCTTCTTCACCGCCTGTGCTTCGTCAGCGGTATCCCGCGGTTGATCGAGAATCTGAATGCGATCGGCCGGCACGCCGAGACTTTCGGCAACCTGCGCGGCGACCCAGGCGCTGCTTTTTGGATTGGTGCCACCCGCGGCGCCGGTAAAAATCAGGGTAGCCTGCGGATAGCGATGCCACTGACGTACCCCTTCCGCCACGCGTGGCAGGCTGTTGTTGAGCAGGTTCGAGCTGGGCGCCCAGTCCGGATTAAAGGTGTAGCCGCCGCCGAGTACCACGATGTTATCGACCGGCTGCGTGCCGTTCCAGGTCGGATAACGGCTATCGAGCGGCAGCAGCAGCCGATCGGCCAGCGGCTGCAGGCTTAGCAGCAGCAGAAATAACCAGCTGGCGGAGATCAAAATTTTGCCGCTTTTCTGCCAGTCAGTGAACCAAAGCAATAAAATGCCGAGCGCCATCAGCAAAAGCAGAAACGGCAGGGGCAGCAACAGCCCGCCGATCACTTTTTTCAGGGTAAAAAGCATCTAAAAAGACTCCTGTTGTCCGAAAAAACAGCAGCCGGAAGGGAAGATGGGGATGAAAGGTTCATTCTTCTGGTGCCTGTGACAAAATAGCACAAGTCTCACCGCAGCATACCGGAGCACATGCCATGCAGGATCGTAACTTTGACGATCTCGCGGATAAATTTTCGCAAAATATATACGGCACCACCAAAGGGCGAGTGCGCCAGGCGATCCTGTGGGATGAGCTGGAAACTATCCTGCCCGGACTGTCACCGCATCCGCTGTCGGTGCTGGATGCGGGCGGCGGCGTGGGGCAGGTCTCCAGCGGGCTGGCCGCGCGCGGCCATCAGGTTCTGCTGTGTGATCTTTCAGGCGAAATGCTGCGCCGGGCAGAGGAAAATGCGGCAGCGCAGGGTGTGAGCCACAACATGCAATTCAAACAAATTAGCGCCCAGCAGGTGGGTGAACATTTGGATAAGCCGGTGGATCTGGTATTGTTTCACGCTGTGCTTGAGTGGGTTGCTGAACCGGAAAAGGTGCTGCAGGCGCTATTTGATCTGTTGCGTCCGGGCGGCGTCATGTCGCTGATGTTTTATAACCTGCACGGCCTGACGCTACGCACCTTAACGCTGGGCAATTTTGGCTATCTGCGCACCAATCTGACCAAGCGTAAAAAGCGCACGCTATCACCTGACTATCCGCGCGATCCCGATCAGGTCTACCGCTGGCTGGAAGCGTGCGGCTTCGTCATTGAACAACGCGCCGGCATCCGGGTATTCAGCGACTACATGAAGCCGCCGAAAGGCGAGCCCAAAAGCGACGACGAAATTATTGAGATGGAGCGGCGTTACTGCCGTCAGGAACCCTTTTTGAGCTTAGGGCGCTACATCCATGTGACTGCGCGCAAACCCGGGCAGAAGGACGAATTATGAGTGAATTTTCCCAGACGGTACCTGAACTGGTATCCTGGGCGCGCAAGAATGACTTCTCTCTTGCGCTGCCAGTAGAACGTCTGGCCTTTTTGCTGGCTATCGCCACCCTTAACGGTGAGCGGATGGATGGCGAAATGAGTGAAGGCGATCTGATTGATGCTTTCCGTCACGTCAGTAAGGCTTTCGAACAAACCCACGAAACCGTGTTGGTTCGCGCCAACAACGCCATCAACGATATGGTGCGACAGCGCCTGCTCAACCGCTTTACCAGCGAGCTGACCGAAGGCAATGCCATCTATCGTCTGACCCCGCTGGCGATCGGCATTACCGACTACTACATCCGCCAGCGCGAATTTTCGACCTTACGCCTGTCGATGCAGCTCTCTATCGTTGCCAATGAGCTCAAGCGCGCTGCCGATGCGGCTCAGGAAAACGGCGATGAATTTCACTGGCACCGCAACGTCTTTGCGCCGCTGAAATATTCGGTGGCTGAGATATTCGACAGCATCGACATGACGCAGCGTCTGATGGATGAACAGCAGCAGGCGGTGAAAAATGATATCGCCGAGCTGCTGAATAAAGACTGGCGCGCGGCGATCTCCAGCTGTGAAATGCTGCTGTCGGAAACCTCCGGTACGCTGCGTGAACTGCAGGATACGCTGGAGGCGGCGGGCGACAAGCTGCAGGAGAACCTGCTGCGGATTCAGGATGCGACGCTCGACAGTCCGGATCTGGGCTTCGTCGATAAGCTGGTGTTTGATCTGCAAAGTAAACTCGACCGTATCACCAGCTGGGGCCAGCAGGCGATCGACCTGTGGATCGGTTACGACCGCCACGTCCATAAGTTTATCCGTACCGCCATCGACATGGATAAAAACCGCGTTTTCGCTCAGCGTCTGCGGGTCTCGGTGCAAAATTACTTCGATGCGCCCTGGGCGCTGACCTACGCCAACGCCGATCGCCTGTATGACATGCGCGATGAAGAGCTGACGCTGCGTAATGACGAGGTGATGGGTGAACTGCCGGCCGAGATGGAGTACGAAGAGTTCAACGAAATTCGCGAGCAGCTGGCAGCGATGATTGAAGAGGCGCTGCAGATCTATAAAACGCAACAAAAACCGCTCAACCTCGCGTCAGTGATGCGTGACTACCTGGCCCAGTATCCTCGCGCCCGTCATTTCGATCTGGCGCGGATTGTGGTCGACCAGGCGGTGCGTCTTGGCGTTGCGGAAGCTGATTTAGCCGGCTTGCCTGTGGAATGGCAAGCCATCAATGATTACGGAGCCAAGGTGCAGGCACATGTCATCGACAAATATTGAACAAGTGATGCCGGTTAAGCTGGCACAGGCACTGGCAAACCCGATCTTTCCCGCGCTCGACAGCCAGTTGCGCGCCGGACGACACATCGGTATTGAAGAGCTGGATAATCACGCTTTTCTGATGGATTACCAGGCGTTTCTCGAAGAGTTTTACAGCCGCTATAACGTTGAGCTGATTCGTGCGCCGGAGGGCTTTTTCTATCTGCGTCCGCGCTCTAGCACGCTGATCCCGCGTTCGGTGCTCTCTGAGTTAGACATGATGGTGGGAAAAATCCTCTGCTATCTCTACCTCAGCCCGGAACGCCTGGCTAATGAAGGGATCTTCACTCAGCAGGAGTTGTATGACGAACTGCTGTCACTGGCTGATGAAAGCAAGCTGCTGAAGCTGGTTAACCAGCGTTCGACCGGCTCAGATCTGGATCGCACCAAACTGCAGGAGAAAGTGCGCGCCTCGCTGAGCCGTCTGCGCCGCCTGGGGATGGTGTGGTTCTTCGGTAACGACAGCAGCAAATTCCGTATCACCGAATCGGTATTCCGCTTCGGCGCTGACGTGCGTAGCGGTGACGATGCCCGTGAAGCGCAGCTGCGCCTGATCCGCGATGGCGAAGCGATGCTGCTGGAGAACGCCACCGCAACGGCAGACGCCGATGAAGGCGACGAACAGGAAAGCGATGCGAGTGAGAACGCAGAGGAACAACAGGCATGATTGAACGCGGAAAATTTCGTTCGCTTACGCTGATCAACTGGAACGGCTTCTTTGCCCGCACCTTTGATCTTGATGAACTGGTCACCACTCTGTCAGGCGGCAACGGTGCGGGTAAATCCACCACCATGGCAGCGTTTGTCACCGCGCTGATCCCCGATTTGACGCTGCTGCACTTCCGTAACACCACCGAAGCCGGCGCGACCTCGGGCTCACGCGATAAAGGCCTGCACGGTAAGCTGCGGGCTGGCGTCTGCTATTCCATGCTCGACGTGGTTAACTCGCGCCATCAGCGTGTGGTGGTTGGCGTGCGGCTGCAACAGGTGGCCGGACGGGATAAAAAAGTCGACATCAAGCCGTTCAGTATTCATGGCCTGCCGACCGACACCAATCCCACCGACATGCTGACCGAAGTCCTCAACAGCCGACAGGCGCGCGTGCTGCCGCTGAACGAGGTCAAAGAACGGGTTGAAGCACAGGAAGGGGTGCAGTTCCGCGCCTACAGCTCGGTCACCGATTATCACGCCATGCTGTTTGATCTCGGTGTGGTGCCGCGTCGTCTGCGCTCCGCCAGCGATCGCAGCAAGTTTTATCGTCTGATTGAAGCCTCGCTGTATGGCGGTATCTCCAGCGCCATTACCCGCTCGCTGCGTGACTATCTGCTGCCGGAAAACAGCGGCGTGCGTAAAGCCTTCCAGGATATGGAAGCCGCGCTGCGCGAAAACCGCATGACGCTGGAAGCGATTCGCGTCACCCAGTCAGATCGCGATCTGTTTAAGCATCTGATTTCGGAAGCGACCAGCTACGTCTCCGCCGACTACATGCGGCACGCTAACGAGCGACGGGTCCATCTCGACAACGCCTTACAGCTGCGTAATGAGCTGTTCAGCAGCCGCAAACAGCTGGCGTCTGAACAGTATCGCCACGTTGAAATGGCGCGCGAACTGGCTGAGCACAGCGGAGCGGAAAACGACCTGGAAGTGGATTATCAGGCGGCCAGCGATCACCTGAATCTGGTACAGACCGCGATGCGCCAGCAGGAAAAGATTGAGCGCTATGACGCCGATATCGAAGACCTGACGCTGCGGCTGGAAGAGCAGAGCGAAGTGGTGGCCGAAGCGCGTGAGATTCAGGAAGAGAATGAAGCGCGCGCCGAAGCGGCTGAACTGGAAGTCGATGAGCTGAAAAGCCAGCTGGCGGACTTCCAGCAGGCGCTTGACGTGCAGCAAACCCGCGCCATTCAGTATCAGCAGGCCTTGCAGGCGCTGGAACGCGCCCGTTCACTCTGTCAGTTGCCCGACTTAACCATCGACAACGCGGCGGAATGGCAGGCCAGTTTCCAGGCCAAAGAGGAAGAGGCGACCGAACGGTTACTCAATCTTGAGCAGAAGCTGAGCGTGGCGGAAGCGGCGCACAGTCAGTTTGAACAGGCGCTGGCGCTGGTGACCAGCATTGCCGGCGACGTGACCCGTCAGGACGCATGGCAGACCGGCCGGACGCTGCTGCGCGACGCCAGCAATCAGCGCCATCACGCTGAACAGCTCTCTTCGCTGCGTCTGCGCCTCAGTGAGCTGGAGCAGCGTTTACGCGAGCAGCATGAGGCTGAGCGTTTGCTGGCGGAGTTCTGTAAACGCCAGGGGCAGCATTATGAAGCTGATGCGCTGGACGGTTTGCAGCGTGAGCTGGAAGCGCAGATTGAGCAGCTGAACAGCAGCGTGGCGGATGCCGGTGAGCAGCGCATGATGATGCGTCAGGAGCTGGAACAGCTGCGCGAGCGTATCGCCACGCTGACCGCCCGCGCGCCGCACTGGCTGGCTGCGCAGGAAATTCTGACGCAGCTGAGTGAGCAGACCGGCCAGGCGCTCGCCAGCAGTCAGGACGTGACCGAATATATGCAGCAACTGCTGGAGCGGGAACGTGAAACCACCGTTGAACGTGACGAAGTGGCGGCGCGTAAACGTGATATCGAGCAGCAGATTGAACGTCTCAGTCAGCCTGGCGGTGCCGAAGATGCGCGCCTTAACCAGCTGGCGGAACGTTTTGGCGGCGTACTGCTGTCAGAAATTTATGATGACGTCACGCTGGATGATGCACCTTACTTCTCGGCGTTGTACGGTCCGTCACGTCACGCGATTGTGGTGCCGGATCTGTCGCTGGTGCGTGAGCAGCTCGACGGGCTGGAAGAGTGTCCGGAAGATCTCTATCTGATCGAGGGCGATCCCCAGTCGTTTGATGACAGCGTATTCAGCGTTGATGAACTGCAGAATGCGGTGGTGGTGAAGGTTGCAGAGCGGCAGTGGCGCTATTCCCGCTTCCCGAAAATCCCGCTGTTTGGCCGTGCTGCGCGAGAAAATCAGCTTGAGCTGCTGCACAGCGAACGCGATCGTCTGGCCGAGCGCTATGCCACGCTGTCGTTCGACGTTCAGAAAACCCAGCGTCTGCATCAGTCATTCAGCCGCTTTATCGGCAGTCACCTCGCCGTGGCGTTTGATGCCGATCCGGAAGCACAGATTCGCCAGCTGGGCGCACGTCGCGGTGAGCTGGAGCGGGCACTTAACCAGCACGAAAGCAACAATCAGCAGCAGCGTCAGCAGTTTGAGCTGGCAAAAGAGGGCGTAGCGCAGCTAAACCGCCTGCTGCCGCGCGTTAACCTGCTGCTGGATGAGACGCTGGCCGATCGCTGTGAAGAGATCCGTGAACAGGTTGAGGAGGCGCAGGAGGCGGCGCGCTTCCTGCATCAGCACGGCGCGAAACTGGCGAAACTCGAACCGATTATTGCCGTATTACAAAGCGATCCTGAACAGCATGAGCAGCTGCAGGCCGATTACCAGCAGGCGCAGCAGCAACAGCGCAACGCCCGCCAGCAGGCTTTTGCCCTGACGGAAGTAGTGCAGCGTCGTGCGCACTTTGGCTATGATGATTCGTCCAGCATGCTTAACGGCAACAGCGATCTCAGTGACAAGCTGCGTCAGCGTCTGGAGCAGGCTGAGGCGGAACGTAGCCGCAGCCGTGAGCGTCTGCGCGAGCATCAGGCGCAGCTGACGCAGTATGCTCAGGTGCTGGCCTCGTTGAAAAGTGCCTATGACGCCAAGCGCGACATGCTGAAAGAGTTGCAGCAGGAGATGCAGGATATCGGCGTTCACGCCGATGCCAGCGCCGAAGCACGGGCGCGCGTCCGTCGTGATGAGCTCTATACGGCGCTGAGCCATAACCGTGCACGGCGTAATCAGCTGGAAAAACAGCTGACCTTCTGTGAAGCGGAGATGGATAACCTGCAGAAGCGACTGCGCCAGCTGGAACGCAACTATCATCAGGTGCGTGAACAGGTGGTCAGCGCCAAAGCGGGCTGGTGTACGGTGCTGCGGCTGGTGAAAGAGAATGGTGTCGAACGTCGCCTGCATCGTCGCGAACTGGCCTATCTGAGCGGTGACGAGCTGCGTTCAATGTCGGATAAAGCGCTGGGTGCGCTGCGTCTGGCGGTGGCGGATAACGAACACCTGCGTGACGTGCTGCGTCTGTCGGAAGATCCGAAACGGCCGGAACGCAAGATCCAGTTCTTTATCGCGGTTTACCAGCATCTGCGCGAGCGTATTCGTCAGGATATTATTCGCACTGACGATCCGGTCGAAGCGATTGAGCAGATGGAAATTGAGCTGAATCGCCTGACGGAAGAGCTGACGGCGCGTGAACAGACGCTGGCTATCAGCTCACGCAGCGCCGCCAACATCATCCGCAAAACCATTCAGCGTGAGCAGAACCGTATCCGCCAGCTGAACCAGGGTCTGCAGACCGTGAGCTTTGGTCAGGTGCGCAGTGTCCGGCTCAACGTTAACGTGCGTGAAACCCATGCAATGCTGCTGGATACGCTGTCGGAAGAGCATGAACAGCATCAGGATCTGTTTAACAGCAACCGTCTGACCTTCTCAGAGGCGCTGGCGAAACTTTATCAGCGTCTTAATCCGCATATCGACATGGGGCAGCGGACGCCGCAGACCATCGGTGAAGAGCTGCTGGACTACCGCAACTATCTTGAGATGGAAGTTGAAGTTAACCGGGGTTCTGACGGCTGGCTGCGTGCGGAAAGTGGGGCGCTGTCGACCGGTGAAGCGATCGGTACCGGGATGTCGATTCTGGTGATGGTGGTGCAGAGCTGGGAAGAGGAGTCTCGCCGTCTGCGCGGTAAAGACATCTCGCCATGCCGGTTGCTGTTCCTTGATGAAGCCGCCCGTCTTGATGCACGTTCGATCGCCACGCTATTTGAACTGTGTGAACGGCTGGAAATGCAGCTGGTGATCGCCGCCCCGGAAAATATCAGTCCGGAGAAAGGCACAACCTATAAGCTGGTGCGCAAAGTATTCAACAATACCGAGCATGTGCATGTGGTTGGCCTGCGTGGTTTTGCGGCCGATCCTTCACCGACCCGACGGCAGGATGAGAACGATTCTCTGCCCGATTTAGCCGGTGAAAAATCGCAGGCGGAAACATAGTCAAAAACTGATCCATTGGTTAATCTGGTAACGGCATTTGTCGCGTGAGGCAAATGCCGTTTTTGTTTGTATACTCAACATTATGAGTAAGCAGCCCGGTCGCAGTAGTTTCAGGGAACGCTGCGCAGTTGAACAGAGAAGGGGGCAGGGATGTTGCTGGCAAATAGGTTTAAACATCATCGTGTTGTTTCATGGTTAGCGCTGGCGCTAACCATGGTTCCATTTACGCTGCCGCAGGCCGCTGTGATCGCCGCTATGCCGGGCACCACACAAAGTGCGATGTCAGTCACCGAAAGTCAGCAACGTATCCGGCAGGCGTTTTCCAGTGCCGATCAGCCTTTTTATCTGGGGCCACTGGCGACGCTGTATGCGTCCCGTCATATGCAGCCGTTGTGGCAGGATCGCCAGGCGGTGCAAAAATTTCAGCAACAGCTGGCTGAGGTCGCGCTATCCGGCGTGCAACCGCAGTTTACCCGCTGGGTCGAACGTCTGACTGACCCGGCCATTACCGGCTTTGCCCGCGATGTGGCGCTCTCTGACGCGATGCTCGGCTATCTGCAGTTTGTCTCCAGCGTGCCGACGCAGGGTGAAACCTGGCTCTATAGCAACGTGCCCTACAAACTGGCCCAGCCGTCAGTGGCGGTGGTTAATCAGTGGCAGAATGCGGTCAATGCTGGTTCTGACAGCATTTTTATCACTTCACTGGAACCGCAGCATCCGCAATATCGCCCAATGCACGCTGCGCTAAAAAATCTGCTCAGCGATAAACGGCCATGGCCGCAGCTGAAGAATAGCGAAACCCTGCGTCCGGGACAGGTGAGTGATGATGTGCCGGCGCTACGTGAAATCCTGCAGCGCAGCGGGATGCTCACCGCACAGGCTGATGCGCCCGCGCCGGATGAGGATGCCGTGCCGGTGACTTCTGTACCGGTCAGCCACAGCGACCAGCCGGTGGTGGTCAGCCCGTCTGCGACGCCGGTTTCCGATCTGCCTGTTGCCACGCCGCAGTCACCGGGTAATGTGCAGAGCCTGACGCTGGATGCCAATAACAGCGCGAATGTTTACGACACGACGCTGGTTGCAGCGGTGAAGCGTTTTCAACAGTGGCAGGGACTGGATGGCGACGGGGCGATCGGTGCCAGAACGCGTCAGTGGCTGAATGTGTCACCCCAGATGCGCGCCTCCTTGCTGGCGCTGAACATTCAGCGGCTGCGGCTGCTGCCGGATGATATGCACAACGGCATCATGGTCAACATCGCCAACTACTCACTGATTTACTACAACAACGGTAATAAAATTTTGTCGTCGCGGGTGATCGTCGGTCGTCCCGATCGCAAAACGCCACTGATGCGCAGCGCGCTCAACAATGTGGTGCTGAATCCGCCGTGGAACGTACCGACCACGCTGGTGCGTAAAGACATTATTCCCAAGGTGAAGCAAGACCCTGCTTATCTCTATAAGCACGGCTATACCCTGCTGTCGGGCTGGAGTGAGGATGCCGAGGTGATCGACCCGAGCATGATTGACTGGAGCATGGTGTCGGCCTCATCGTTCCCCTATCGCCTGCGCCAGGCACCTGGCCAGATGAACGCGCTGGGACGCTACAAATTCAACATGCCGAGTTCAGATGCCATCTATCTGCACGACACGCCGAATCATAACCTGTTCCAGCGGGATATCCGGGCGCTGAGCTCAGGCTGCGTGCGGGTGAATAAAGCCTCTGAACTGGCGGGGCTGCTGTTGCAGGATGCCGGCTGGAATGATTCGCGCATCTCCAGCACCCTGAAAGAGGGCGATACCCGGTACGTACCGATTCGCCATCGCATTCCGGTTAATCTCTATTACTTAACCGCCTGGGTAGCGGATGATGGCAAACCGCAGTTCCGAACAGATATTTACAATTATGATGACACTGCACGCTCCGGCAGCCAGGCGTTACAAAGGGCTGAGCAGTTGTTGCTCTAGTGTTTGATTTTCAATCGTTAGCCGTCGGCTATCGTTAACGAAAATAGCGCTCAAATGGCGATCCCGCTCGGGATCGCCGCACATTCTCGCCCCACATGGGTTGACGCCTCTCTGAGAGAAAGTTATGGTTCGGCCTGTGCGCTTTTTGCACATTTCTATGGCTTCACTCTCAGGTAATACGGTTAATGTCTACTATTGATTCTTTTCGTCGCAAGCTACTGCTTTGCGGAAGTGCGGCCGCCGGGCTGGCATTATTGCCCGCTTCTGCAAGGGCCTCGCTTTCAACTTCTCGCCCGCGTGTATTAACGCTGAATAACCTTCACACAGGTGAAACCCTTAAAACTGAGTTTTTTAATGGTAAACGTTACGACAAGGATGAGTTGTCACGATTAAATCACTTTTTCCGTGACTATCGCGCCAATAAAGTGAAAAGCATCGATCCCCACCTGTTTGACCAGATTTTTCGTCTGCAGGCGCTGCTGGAAACCCGTAAACCGGTGCAGCTGGTTTCTGGTTACCGTTCGCTGGCGACCAATAACATGCTGCGCGAAAGCGGGCCTGGGGTAGCGAAACACAGCTATCACACCAAAGGTCAGGCGATGGATTTCCACATTGAGGGCGTTACCTTAGCCAACGTTCGCAAAGCGGCGTTATCTCTGCGCGCGGGTGGTGTAGGATATTATCCTCGCAGCAACTTTGTACATATTGATACCGGGCCGATCAGGCACTGGTAATGACGCCGGCAACGCTGCGTGAGCCGGTCATGGAGCGTTATGAACTACCACATTATTCCTGTTACCGCCTTTGCCCAGAACTGCTCGGTGATCTGGTGTGAAACCACCGGTGAGTCGGCGCTGGTCGATCCGGGCGGTGACGCTGAACGTATCAAACAAACGCTGGAACAACACAAGCTGAAGCCTGCGCAGATCCTGCTGACTCATGGTCACCTTGATCATGTCGGCGCGGCGGTGGAACTTGCAGCCTTTTACCAGATTCCAATCGTCGGACCGCAGAAACGCGATGCCTTCTGGCTGGAAGCCCTGCCGACTCAGAGCCGGATGTTTGGACTGGAAGAGTGCTCGCCTTTTACGCCGGACCGCTGGCTGGAAGAGGGTGATAGCGTGCAGGTCGGGTTGGTGACGCTGGAAGTTTTGCACTGTCCAGGCCATTCGCCGGGTCATGTGGTGTTCTTTGATCGTCCGGGACGCTTGCTGATCTCCGGTGATGTGATTTTCAACGGTGGCGTCGGCCGCACCGATTTCCCGCAGGGCGATCATCAGCAGCTGATCGATGCCATCCGGAGCAAATTATTGCCGCTCGGCGATGATGTGACTTTCCTGCCAGGACACGGCCCGATTTCCACGCTGGGCCGTGAACGAATCAGTAATCCTTTCCTGCAATAAAAAATGGGCCAGTCGGCTAATGCTCGTCAGTGAAGGTTAACTTTGCAAAGGCTGTCACGGTCAGACGTGGCAGCTTTTTTTCTGAGCAGGCGTGCCGGAGTGCGGGCCTGCGCACTGTGCTGCTGCTGCCGGGCCGTCCTCGCGCCGCTGCGCGGTGCCTTCGGCTTTGACGTCGTGCCGACGAACCGTTCGCGGATCGGCCCTCCCTGGCCGGCCCCGAACTCTCCACGCTTCCCGGCGAGGCGTTCTGGCCCGGCGTCACGCCTCAGCGCTGCGGATAACCCTTTCAGCAGCAGAGGCGGTCAGGCCTCTACTATCGTGCCCGTTTTAACAACACTCTCTCAAGTTTCAGAGCAGGCCGGAGCGGCACCAGACTGCGTTATCACCGGTCGCTTAACTGACGGGCAATGGGCCAGCCGGCCCATTTTATAGTCGTGATACGCGGTTACAGTACCGCGACAATCGCCTCACACAGCGCCGACATATTATCTGGCGTCATGCCCGCAACGTTGACTCGTCCTGAGTTGACCGCATAGACCGCAAACTCCTCGCGCAGACGAATCACCTGATCTTTGGTCAGGCCGCTGAACGAGAACATTCCGTTCTGTTTGATGATGAAGCTGAAGTCACGCTGCGCGCCTTTCTCCGCCAGAGTATTCACGAACAGCTGACGCATACGCTGGATGCGCTGACGCATGTCTGACAGCTCCTGCTCCCAGATGGTACGCAAAGCGTCGTTGCCGAGAATGGTGGCAACAACGGCGGCACCGTGAGCTGGCGGATTGGAGTAGTTCGCCCGGATGGTATATTTCACCTGGCTGAAGGCGGTATCCGCCACGCTTGCCTCTGCGGCCACCAGGGTAATGGCGCCTACGCGTTCGTTGTACAAGCCAAAGTTCTTCGAATAGGAGCTGGCGACAATCAGTTCCTGATGGGACGCGGCGAAAATGCGCAGTCCTTCGGCATCCTCATCCAGACCGCGGGCGAAACCCTGATAGGCAAAGTCAAACAGGGGTAACCAACCGCCAGCCTGTGACAGCTGCGCCAGCTGCTGCCACTGTTCAGCCGTTGGATCGATGCCGGTTGGGTTATGACAGCAGCCGTGGAACAGCACCACATCGCCTGGCTGCACCTGTTTCAGTGATGCAACCAGACCGTCAAAATCGAGCGTATGATTTTCAGCGTCGTAATACTGATATTCACACACCTCAAGACCAGCAGCATTAAACACATTTTTGTGGTTCGGCCAGCTGGGATTGCTGACCCAAATCCGCTTTACGGATGTCTGGGTGGCAAGGAAATCGGCCGCTACGCGCAGCGCACCGGTACCGCCTGGGGTCTGTGCCGTACGGGCGCGGCCAGCGGTAATCAGTGGGCTCTGACTGCCAAACAGTAACGCCTGGGTACAACGGGCGAAATCCGCCAGACCATCAATGCTGAGATAGTTTTTGGTGGTTTCGTTTTCCAGCAGATACTGTTCGGCTTTTTTAACGCTGGTCAGCACCGGTGTCTTACCGGTTTCATCTTTATAGACGCCAATACCGAGGTTAATTTTGTTAGGGCGGTCGTCAGCGCGAAACAGATCGGCCAGCCCAAGAATGGGATCGGCGGGTGCAGCAGAGATCGATTCAAACATGAGTCAGGTCCAGTAGCGGGAACGTTAGCAAAATGAGCTCTCAGGTTAGCGTCACGCCAGGCAAATGCCAACCGTTTGCGAGCGTTATTGATACTTTTTGCGGGCTTACTTCAGCGAGAGGAAATAAAAAAGGGGAGCGTGGGTAAGCGTCGGGAGAAAAAGGGCGTCTGGCTGGATAACAGACATAAAAAAACGGGGCCGATGGCCCCGTCTTCAAACAGTTCTGACAGCGAGATTAGAACTGGTAAACCAGACCCAGTGCAACTACGTCGTCTGTATTCAGACCCAGACGGTTGTTGTCATCCAGCTGGTTGATCTGGTAGTCCACATAGGTAGACATGTTTTTGTTGAAGTAGTAGGTTGCGCCCACGTCGATGTATTTAACCAGGTCAGCATCGCCCACGCCTTCGATATCTTTGCCTTTAGACTGAACGTAGGCGATAGATGGACGCAGGCCGAAGTCGAACTGATACTGTGCAACCAACTCAATGTTCTGCGCTTTGTTTGCGAAAGCAGTGGTATCGGTGCCAGGTCCAGTTGTCAGAGTGAACGGCGTTGAGTTACGGGTTTCACCGTAATAAGCCGCCAGGTAGACATTGTTTGCATCATACTTCAGACCGGTTGCCCAGTTTTCAGCGCGTTTACCCTGACCGACAACAGTACCGTTAGCTGCAACGCCAGCGGCCTGTGCATCGGTACGGTCGCTGCTGCTATAGGCACCCACAACACCTACACCGATTGGTGAGACGTAAGACGTTGACAGACCCCAGCCGTCGCCGTTTGAACGACGAATTTCATCACGCTCGTTTTTGCCCTGATACTGAACGGCGAAATCCCAGCCATCTACCAGACCAAAGAAGTTAGTGTTGCGGTAAGTCAGCAGGCCGGTGCTACGACCGTTCATGAAGTTATCTGAGTATCCTGAGTCGCCACCGAACTCTGGCAGCATATCGGTCCAGCCGATTGCATCGTAAACCACACCGTAGTTACGGCCGTAGTCGATTGAGCCAGCATCACCGAATTTCAGACCGGCAAAGCCCAGACGGGTTCTGTTACCGTCTTGCGCGTCAGAACCTTCAGAGTTGTTCGCCTGAACGTTGTATTCCCACTGGCCGTAACCGGTCAGCTGGTCGTTAATCTGAGTTTCACCCTTGAAGCCGAAGCGAACGTAAGTATTGTCGCCATCGCTGCCGTCGTTATCAGAGAAGTAATGCAGGCCAACGGCTTTACCGTACAGGTCCAGTTTGTTGCCGTCTTTATTATAAATTTCGGCTGCGTTTGCTGCGCCTGCGGCTAACAGAGCAGGGATAACCACTGCAAGAATATTGCGCTTCATCATTATTCATTACCCTCGTTGGAGTTATTTGTACACCTGCCACTGCCGTCAAGAAACCTTTACGGGAACCCTGAGAGAAGTTTGGTGTCTTCCTGTGTCTGCACGCATCTTTCCATCCAACCCGCCTTAATTCTACCTCGAAAATGCTACGAAACTCGTAATCTGGTTTCAAAAGGAAAATATGTATTACAAAATGTAAAAAACACGGAACTTTGTGAGAGAACTCAAAATTTACAAAAATAAAAAAAGGCCGGCAGTGCCGACCTCTTTATATATATGAATTTCTTATAATTAATGCTGAAAGTTAGAAACTTGCGTTGCGTGGAGTGCGTGGGAACGGAATTACATCCCTGACATTCTGTACGCCGGTCACATAGGCGATTAAACGTTCAAAGCCTAATCCGAAGCCAGAATGTGGCACGGTGCCATAGCGACGAAGGTCACGATACCACCAGTAATCTTCTTTATTCAGGCCCATCTCTTCGAGACGTGCGTCGAGCACATCCAGACGTTCTTCACGCTGGGAACCGCCGATAATTTCACCGATGCCAGGTGCCAGGACATCCATTGCTGCAACAGTTTTGCCGTCGTCATTCAGGCGCATATAGAACGCCTTAATGTCTTTCGGATAGTTCTTCACCACTACCGGCGCTTTAAAATGTTTCTCGGCCAGGTAACGTTCATGTTCAGAGGAGAGATCGATTCCCCACGAGACCGGGTTTTCGAAGGTCTGACCACAATTCATCAGAATCTCAACCGCGTCGGTGTAATCAACCTGGGCGAAATCGGTGGTAATGAAACGCTGCAGGCGCTCAACCGCTTCTTTATCTACGCGCTCGGCAAAGAAGGCCATGTCATCGGCACGCTCTTCCAGCACCGCGTTGAAGACATATTTCAGCATCGCTTCTGCCAGCGCAGCGGCATCATCCAGTGATGCAAAGGCAATTTCCGGCTCCAGCATCCAGAATTCCGCCAGATGGCGACTGGTGTTGGAGTTCTCTGCGCGGAACGTCGGGCCAAAGGTGTAGATTTTTGACAGGGCGCTGGCATAGGTTTCGCCGTTCAGCTGGCCGGAAACGGTCAGGAAGGCTTCTTTACCAAAGAAATCTTCGCTGAAATCGACCTTGCCCTGATCGTTGCGCGGCAGGTTTTCAAGGTCCAGCGTCGAGACGCGGAACATCTCGCCAGCCCCTTCGGTATCGGAAGCGGTAATCAGCGGCGTCGAAACCCAGAAGTAACCATTTTCATGGAAAAAGCGATGCAGCGCCTGCGCCAGGGTATGACGGACGCGGGCAACAGCACCAATCAGGTTGGTGCGTGGACGCAGGTGAGCCACCTCACGCAGATACTCGATGCTGTGACGCTTCGCCGCCATCGGGTAGCTGTCAGGATCTTCCACCCAGCCGACGACTTCAACATGGGTCGCCTGAATCTCAAAAGCCTGGCCCTGACCGGGTGAGGCCACCACGGTGCCGGTGATAATCACCGAACAGCCGGTAGTCAGACGCAGAACTTCATCCTGATAATTATTCAGAGAATTATTGACGACTGCCTGAACGGGATTAAAGCAGGAGCCGTCGTAAACGGCGATGAAGGAAAGACCGGCTTTTGAATCTCTTCGGGTACGCACCCAACCACGTACGGTGACTTCACTGTCAACCGCGACGCGACCGTGCAGTACGTCCGCTACAGGCACTACGCTCATAAATATCTCTCTATATAGAAGAAGTGAGTAAAAAGTTCCCCAGACCGGGGTTTTGCTATGTTACTTGCGAGTCTTCAGGAAACAAGCAAAATTGCGGCGGAACGGAAGATTTATTACAGCAGAAGCGGGGCGGATCAACGCCCCGATGAGAAAGGATTTAACTCGCTTTTTTCACCAGCGGCAAATCAAAGGCTTTGCGCAGGGCTCTGACAAAGGCCTTATCCTGGCAGATGGTTTTGCCGGGGCTGTCAGAGAGCTTTGCTACCGGCTTGCCGTTGCACTGCACCAGTTTAATCACAATGTTCAGCGGCGTGACGCCCGGAATATCACAGGTGAGACGGGTTCCGATACCAAAAATGACGCTGGTGCGCTGACCAAAATGACGATAAAGCGCCAGCGCTTTGTCGAGATTGAGATTGTCAGAGAAGACCAGCGTCTTGCTTTGCGGGTCGATGCCCAGCTTCTGATAGTGCGCCAGCGCTTTTTCGCCCCATTCAACCGGATCACCCGAGTCGTGGCGCAGCCCCTGATAGCGTCGGGCAAACACCGGACCAAAGTCGCGCAGGAAGGCATCCATGGCGATGCAGTCGGTCAGGGCGATGCCGAGCTGGCCATCATATTCATCCAGCCACGCCTGCAGCGCGGCGCGCTGGCTGTTGGCCAGGACCGGGCTGATCTGCTGGAACGCCTGGAACCACTCGTGCGCCTGGGTGCCGACCGGTGTCAGGGACAGACGGCGCGCCAGATCGTAATTACTGGTGCCGATTAGCCACGGGAAATCCTGTTTCAGCGTCGCCACAATCGCCTGCTGTACCTCCTGCGAATAGCGACGGCGGGTTCCAAAATCCATCAGCTGAAAGCGGGACATATCCAGATCGGCGACCTGCGTCTTAAAGGTGGTGAGTTTTTGCTGCAGATGGTCAACGGCCTGCTGAGCGGTGACCTGAGGCGTGCGATGGCGATGCACCACTTCGCTGATCAGCGCCAGCAGCGGCACTTCCCACAAAATCACTTCACGCCACGGCCCCTGAATGCGCAGCTCCAGTTGGCCGTGGTGATTGCGCACCTCAACCTGATCGGGGTTATAACGAAAATCGCGCAGCCAGTTCAGATAATCCTGCTGAAAGAAGGGCAGGCGGGATAACCACTGATATTCATCATCGGTCAGCGCCAGCGTTTGCATTGCGCGAATCGCATCACGAATCTCATCAGCGTAAAGGCCCAGCAATTCGTCGCCGCGGCAGCGAAACTCCGCCGCCACCGTGACATCGTGATAGCGGTGGAACACGGCTTGCTGCATGTGGAGCTTATAAGCGTCCGTATCGAGCAGCGAGGTCAGTATCGGGGAAGCATGTCCTGTCATGGCGCGTTTCAGCATCCTGTTCGGTGGCGCAGAGCCCGGTGTTGTACACAGTCTAAAAGACGCGAAAGTATAATTCAGTCATTAACGCCAATCACAGCATATTTCACTGTCGTGGGTCGAGGCCAATCTGTGCCATTGTTAACAGATTGTAGCCATTTCACCCATTACGTGCATTGTGCGTGGCAAGCTTGTATTAACAAGCTTAGACTTTGCCAGGTAAACTTATAACAACGCGAGACGGAATATGACGCAACAGCCCCAAATTAAGTATCGCCACGACTATCGTGCGCCGGATTACACCATCACCGACATCGATTTAACCTTTGAACTGGATGCGTCGACCACCCGCGTAACGGCGATCAGTCAGATTAAACGCCTCGGTGACAGCCAGGCTGAATTGCGTCTGGACGGCGAAGAGTTAACCCTGATCGCGATTGAGGTAAACGGCGAGCCCTGGACTGACTATCGCGAAGAAGAGGGCGCGCTGGTGCTGAGCCAGCTGCCAGAGAGCTTCACTCTTAAAATCATCAATGATATCCATCCGGATCAGAACACGGCGCTGGAAGGGTTATATAAATCAGGCGAGGCGCTCTGTACCCAATGTGAGGCTGAAGGCTTCCGTCATATTACCTGGTATCTGGATCGCCCCGATGTGCTGGCGCGTTTCACCACCACCCTTTTTGCCGATGGCGAACGTTATCCGTACCTGCTTTCGAACGGTAACCGCATCGACAGCGGACGTGACGAGCAGGGCCGCAGCTGGGTCAAATGGCAGGACCCGTTCCCCAAGCCGTGCTACCTGTTTGCGCTGGTAGCGGGTGATTTCGACGTGCTGCGCGACAGTTTCACCACCCGTTCGGGACGCGACGTGGCGCTGGAAATTTTTGTCGATCGCGGCAATCTTGATCGCGCCGACTGGGCGATGACCTCGCTGAAAAACAGCATGAAGTGGGATGAAGAGCGTTTCGGGCTCGAATATGACCTCGACATCTTTATGATCGTGGCGGTCGATTTCTTCAATATGGGTGCGATGGAGAATAAAGGCCTCAACGTCTTCAACGCCAAATATGTGCTGGCGAAAGCGGAAACCGCCACCGATAAAGATTACCTCGGCATTGAAGCGGTGATCGGCCACGAATATTTCCATAACTGGACCGGTAACCGCGTCACCTGCCGTGACTGGTTCCAGCTCAGCCTGAAAGAGGGACTGACGGTATTCCGCGATCAGGAGTTCAGTTCAGACCTCGGCTCACGCGCGGTAAATCGCATCGACAATGTGCGTATCGTGCGCGGTGCGCAGTTTGCTGAGGATGCCAGCCCGATGGCGCACCCGATCCGCCCGGATCAGGTCATTGAAATGAATAACTTCTACACCCTGACGGTGTATGAGAAAGGATCGGAAGTGATCCGTATGCTGCACACTCTGCTGGGCGAAGCCAGTTTCCAGAAAGGAATGCAGCTCTACTTTGATCGCCACGACGGCAGTGCGGCCACCTGTGACGATTTTGTGCAGGCGATGGAAGATGCCTCTAACGTCGATCTGTCACAGTTCCGCCGCTGGTACAGCCAGTCTGGAACCCCGGTGCTGACGGTGCGCGATGACTATAACCCGGAACTGGAGCAGTATACGCTGCACGTCACCCAGCACACGCCAGCGACTGCCGATCAGAAAGAGAAGCTGCCGCTGCACATCCCGCTTGATATCGAACTTTATGATAATGAAGGTAAGGTGATCCCGTTGCAGCACAACGGTCATCCGGTGCATCACGTACTGAATGTCACCGAAGAGTTTCAGACCTTTATTTTTGATAACGTTTACTTCCAGCCGGTGCCGTCGCTGTTACGTGAATTTTCTGCGCCGGTGAAGCTCGATTACAAATGGAGCGATGCGCAGCTCACCTTCCTGATGCGTCATGCGCGCAACGATTTCTCACGCTGGGATGCGGCACAGAGCCTGCTGGCAACCTATATCCGTCTCAACGTGGCACGCTATCAGCAGGGACAACACCTGTCGCTGCCGCTGCATGTGGCGGATGCGTTCCGGGCGGTGCTGCTGGATACCGACTGCGATCCGGCGCTGACCGCGCTGATTCTGACCTTGCCGACTGAAAATGAGATCGCCGAACTGTTCGATGTTATCGATCCACAGGCGATTGCCCTGGTACGTGACGCACTGCAGCGCACGCTGGCGCGTGAACTGGCTGACGAGTTCTTTGCGATTTATAACGCCAATCAGCAGAGTGAATACCGGGTTGAGCATGCGGCGATTGGTCAGCGCAGCCTGAAAAATATCTGCCTGACCTATCTGGCGTTTGGCGATGCGCAACTGGCAGATAAGCTGGTGCAGACGCAATATCATCAGGCCACCAACATGACCGATGCGCTGGCGGCGCTCTCCGCTGCGGTGTCGGCGCAGCTGCCGTGCCGTGATGCGTTGCTGGCGGCCTACGATGAACGCTGGCACCAGGATGGTCTGGTTATGGATAAGTGGTTTGTGTTGCAGGCCACCAGTCCGGCTTCGAACGTGCTGCGTAACGTGCGTCAGCTACTGAATCACCGCTCCTTCAGCATGAGTAACCCGAACCGCGTGCGTTCGCTGGTCGGGGCCTTTGCCTCCGCCAACCCATCTGCGTTCCACGCCAAAGATGGCAGCGGTTATAAATTCCTGCTGGAGATGCTGATCGATCTCAACACCCGTAACCCGCAGGTCGCGGCACGGATGGTGGAACCATTGATTCGGCTGAAACGCTATGACGAGGATCGTCAGGCGATGATGCGCGATGCGCTGGAACAGCTGAAAGGGCTGGAAAAGCTGTCGGGCGATCTCTATGAGAAGATCACCCGGGCGCTGAACGCCTGATAGCAAAATGGCGGAGGCCGCTAGGCTCCGCCATTTTTTTTAGCGTTGTCGGGCCAGACGGACCGGTTGTGCCGGTGCCGTACGGCGCATCACGCGATCCAGCACCTCCGCCTCCAGCTCTGCCAGCCGTGGCGAGCCACGCCGTCTGGGACGCGGCAGATCGACCAGCAGATCCAGACCAATCTCGCCTTCCTCAATCAGCAGCACCCGATCCGCCATCGCCACCGCTTCACTCACATCATGGGTCACCAGCAGAACGGTAAAATGATGCTGCTGCCACAGGGATTCAATCAGCTCCTGCATTTCGATGCGGGTCAGGGCATCCAGCGCCCCCAGCGGCTCATCCAGCAGCAGCAAACCTGGCCGATGAATCAACGCCCGGGCCAGCGCCACACGCTGTTTCTGTCCGCCGGAGAGGGTCGCGGGCCACTCATTAGCCCGATCGGCCAGCCCGACCGCTGCCAGCGCATCCTGCGCCGCACTGCGCCATGCCGTGCCTTTCAGGCCGAGGCCGACATTATCAATCACCTTTTTCCACGGCAGCAGACGCGCGTCCTGAAACATCAGGCGGGTATCGTCGCGCGCCGAGTGTAACGGCGCATTACCCGCCAGCAGCTGGCCGCTGGAGGTCTGCTCCAGCCCGGCCAGCAGACGCAGCAGGGTACTTTTACCGCAGCCGCTACGGCCGACGACCGCCACAAACTGGCCCGACGGAATATGCAGATCGATATGGTTCAGGATAGTGCGGCTGCCATACTGCTTGCTGACGTTGTTAACGCCGACCGGGGTGCCGGTGTTGAGGCGCGCCGGGGAAAGTGTCTGACTCATGCGTTCTCCTCCTTCAGTTGATAAGCCGGATGCCAGCGCAGCCAGACGCGTTCCAGCAACAACGCGGCGACATCAGCCAGTTTACCGAGCAGGGCATACAGAATGATGGCGACCACCACCACATCGGTCTGCAGAAATTCCCGCGCATTCATCGCCAGATAACCGATGCCGGAGTTAGCCGAAATGGTTTCCGCCACGATCAGCGTCAGCCACATCAGGCCGAGCGCAAAACGGACGCCGACCATGATATTCGGCAGCGCGCCAGGCAGGATCACCTGAATAAACAGGCTCCAGCCAGAGAGGCCATAACTGCGCGCCATCTCCACCAGCCCGCGATCGATATTGCGAATGCCGTGATAGGTATTGAGATAGATCGGAAACAGCGTACCGAGCGCCACCAGGAAGATTTTCGCCGACTCATCGATACCGAACCACAGAATCACCAGCGGGATCAGCGCCAGATGGGGCACGTTACGCAGCATCTGCACCGAAGTATCCAGCAGCCGTTCGCCGGTACGTGAGGTGCCGGTAATCAGCCCGAGCAGCAGCCCGATGGAACCGCCGATAGTGAAACCAATCAGCGCCCGCCAGCTACTGATCGCCAGGTGTTGCCACAGTTCGCCGCTGGCGGCCAGCTGCCAGAACGTGGTCACGATTTTTTCCGGCGCCGGCAGAATGCGGGTCGATAACCAGCCGGTTTGCGAGGCGATCTGCCATGCCACTACCAGCAGAGCGGGCAGCACCCACGGCACCAGCGTATCAGCGAGACGTTTACCTGTTCTGGCCATGATGCTCTCCTCAGCCCCGGGCGACTTTTTTCTCAGGGGTAAAATCGTTGGCAACCGCTTCACCGTGCGCCTGAACGACGCGCGGCTGTGGCACCAGCGGAACCTGCAGATCGAGATGCGGGAACAGCAGTTCACCGACGCGATAAGCCTCTTCCAGATGCGGATAGCCCGACAAAATAAAGGTTTCAATCCCCAGCGCTTCATACTCTTTGATGCGCGCCGCTACCGTGGGTCCGTCACCGACCAGTGCGGTTCCTGCACCACTGCGCACCAGACCGACACCGGCCCACAGGTTCGGGCTGATCTCCAGCTTGTCGCGCCGGCCGCCGTGCAGCGCGGCCATCCGGCGCTGACCGACAGAATCGGCCCGCTGAAAGGCAGCCTGCGCTTTAGCGATGGTGGCATCATCGACATTGGCAATCAGTTTATCAGCCGCCTGCCAGGCCTCTTCATTTGTCTCACGTACAATCACATGCAGACGAATGCCGAAACGTACCGACCGGCCCTGAGCCGCGGCTTTGGCTCGCACCTGATCAATTTTCTCTTTCACCTGCGCCGGCGGTTCACCCCAGGTGAGATAGACATCGACCTGTTCAGCCGCCAGATCCTGAGCCGGTTCCGAAGAGCCACCAAACCACAATGGCGGACGCGGTTGCTGTACCGGCTTAAACATCAGGCGGGCACCGCGCACCTTAACGTGTTTGCCTTCGTAATCGACCGTTTCGCCCTCCAGCACCCGACGCCAGACGCGGGTAAATTCAGCGGACTCGGCGTAACGCTCCCGATGGTCGAGAAAGACGCCATCGCCTGCCAGCTCTTCCGGATCGCCGCCGGTGACCAGATTAAACAGTGCGCGACCGTTGGATAAACGATCCAGCGTCGCCGCCTGTCGCGCCGCCTGGGTCGGTGAAATCACGCCCGGACGCAGCGCGACCAGAAAACGCAGGCGCTGGGTGACCGGAATCAGCGAGGCGGCAACCAGCCAGGCATCCTCACAGGAGCGGCCGGTCGGGATCAGCACGCCGCCAAAACCGAGACGATCAGCCGCCTGCGCAACCTGTTGCAGATAGGCGTGATCCACCGGGCGCGCACCTTCTGCGGTGCCAAGATAGTGGCCGTCGCCATGCGTCGGCAGAAACCAGAATATGGATACCATTTTTTTGCTCCTTATTGCGTCACGGTAGGGGATTGCCAGATACGATCGCGAATCGATAGTTTCACTGGCAGCAGATGATTGGCATAGAACAGGTCAGCGGTATGCTGTTGTGCCTCCGCGGTTTTGTCGCTAACCGGCGTAATGGTGGTGGGCGGTCGATGGCTGAGATAGCTGGCAATCACCGGTTCGGGTAAACCTATCGCCTGCGCTAACAGCGTAATACTCTGCGGGCGCTGGCTGCGGGTCAGCGCATCGGCGGCGCTAAAGGTATCCAGCACCTGCTGAATGAAGGCACCGTGCGCCTCGGCATAGCTGCGGGTGGCTAAATAGAACGACCCGGTCAGATTGAGTTTGCTGCCATCCACCAGCACGCGTGAGTTGCCCTGTAACAGCACTGACGAGTAGTAGGGATCCCAGATCGCCCAGGCATCGACATTTCCCTGCTGGAATGCGGCACGCGCATCAGCCGGCGTCAGATAAACCGGGGTGATGTCTTTGAAGCTCAGGCCTGCCTGTTGCAGGGCGCGCAGCAGTAAATTGTGCGAGCTGGAGCCTTTCTGAAAGGCGACTTTCTTGCCTTTCAGATCCGCGACCTGCTGCAGCGCGCTGGTTTTCGGGACCAGAATCACTTCCGCCTGTGGCTTTGGCGGTTCCGAACCGACATAGAGCAGATCCGCGCCGGCGGCCTGGGCGAACAGCGGCGGAAGATCGCCGGTGCTGCCGAGATCAATACTGTTCACATTCAGCGCTTCCAGCATCTGTGGACCCGCCGGAAACTCTATCCACTGAATTTTGGTGTGTGGAAAACGCTTCTCTAACAGCTGATGCGATTTCGCCAGCACCATACTGACTGAACCCTTTTGATATCCAATGCGAATCTGTGCCGGATCGGGCTGCGCGGCCTGTGCCTGTAGCCCAGCCAGTAACAATCCCGCCGTCAGCCATTTTGCTAATGTCAGTTTCATTCATCTGCTCCTTTATACTGCGTGTGCAACGGGATGGTGGTGACGAGTCAGCGCCAGCCAGAACGCGGCTACCGCATCATCCAGGCGCTGCGCCAGCGAATCCTGCAGTTGCGGCTGACGGTCGTAATGCTGGATCTGGTTATCTTCGGCATAAACGCCATGCAGAATTTCCTGTGCTTTCAGCGCGTTGAGTACCGGCTTTAAGGCGTAGTCGAGCGCCAGCATATGACCGGCACTGCCGCCACTGGCCAGGGGCAGCACAACCTTGTGCTCCAGCGCGCGCTCCGGCAGCAGGTCGAGCAGGGTTTTCAGCGCGCCGGAAAAAGAGGCTTTATAAATTGGCGTCGCCACGATCAGGCCATCGGCGGCGGCCAGATCGTCCTGTAAGGCCAGCAGCGCTGGGGCATCGAAGCGCGCATTGATCAGGTCGTCGGGCTGGAAGTTATGAATATTCCACGGAATGACTTCGATACCCCGTGCTTCCAGTTTGTGCTGACACAGCGTCAGTAATGAGGTAGAGCGTGAGGGAAACCGTGGGCTGCCTGCCAGCGTAATAACTCGCATCGTCACTCCTTATAACTAAAAGTTATTGATTATCTAATGTTGAGAACTTATGCCTTCATACTGTCAGAGCCGCGAGAGGGGCTTAAATGATTTATCTGGCAAACTAAGGGTGAAAACTGCAAATAGGCGGGCAGGGTGATAAGCGGCGTCAGAACCGGTTCCGATAATTCTTAAATTTCCCCTAATCCGGACAATCACTCATTAAAAGCGATGATGCGAGATTGCAAAATTAGCGAACCGCCGCGGTTAAATCATCCAGCGGCTGATTGCTTAAACATTCTTATTATGGTTAAGCAGTGATTAAACGGGGCGGGAAAAGAAGAAAGGGAAAAAAACGTTATAAAATCAAACCCTCTGTCGGTGTCACGCGGGAAAATGTTCAGATTAATTGCAGAAACGTTAGTGAAACGAAAAGAATGGAATGATGAAGATATTCACGGTTTCAGGTATTCGCTTACACTTTCCCGATTCTGGTTACCGCGACTTTTTGCCGGCAATTTAAATCAAACCTCAACCGTTTTAACATCGCACCGCGCTATAGATGCAACTTATTTAACAGTGGCGGCGATCTGAACACTTCGATCGTTTTTTCCCGACTGGTCTTTATCGGCTTAACCGGTTTAAGATAATCAGGCTCAATGTAAGCAGCCCTAATAACACACTATTCTTTTCGACGTTTCGCCTCTGGTCAGGACCTGCATCAGGCAGGTGAACCGTATTGTCATTTTCTAACAGCAGAGAAATGCCTATGTCTGACATCCTTTTATCGGTAATTATTCCGACTTACAATGTTGAAAAATATATTGTCGAGTGCGTTGATTCTTTATTACGCCAGGTAAAAGCGCCCAATGAAATAATCATTGTTAATGATGGATCAACTGATGGCACGCTGGCCCTGATTGAACAGAATTATTCGCACCTTTCACAGGTCAAAGTGATCACCATTGAAAATGGCGGTCTGGGTAATGCCCGCGATACCGGTATCGCGCTGGCACAGGGCGAGTTCCTTTTCTTCTGTGACCCGGATGATGTGGTGGTTGACGGGCTGGTGGCAGAACTGGCAACCGTCGCAGAAAAACATCCTCAGACCGACCTGTTCTGCTTTAATTCCTGCGTTTACGAAGATGGTCATATCGAGATCACCTCACCTAAAGTAAAACACGATCAGTTTGGTTTGCAGCCCCCGCAGGAAGCCTTTATGCGTCTGCTGCGTAACGGCAGTTACACCTCGGCAGTCTGGAACTATGCGATCAAAAAAAGCGTTATAGAGCAGCATAAATTACGTTTCGTTCGCCGGATTCATGAAGACCATAATTTTACGCTGGCGGTATTTATGAAATGCCAGCAGGCGTGGGTCAGTCGTCAGGTTTATTATAAACAGCGTATCCGTAGCGGTTCGCTTACTAACAGTACCAAAGGTGATGAGTTTTTCTTTCAGCGTTATGATGCCTTTATGCATGCCTACAATACGCTGAGCAGTTCCCAGGCTAAATCAGAATGGCGGGCCACGCTGGAGAAAGCCTATTTAACTCACTCTTTCCGCCTGATGATCTATTTATCGCTGTATAACCAGACGCCGGTACCAGAATATGTCAGGAATGCGATTCGCTTTATGGGGCGAGACGTTAAAACTCAGAACTTTAAAGAGTGGTTGCTGTTTAATCAGCCGGATCTGTTTATTGCATTACAGCGTTACAAAGTAAAAAAGGAAATTAACCGCGCAGCCTGATTCTGAAAAATGTGTAGCGATATTGTTTATGCCTTAGCGAAATGAGAAGGTGAGACATGCAATGTGTATAAGGTTGTTGCGACATGGCAAAAGTTCTTGATAAAAGTCTGATAGTTAATATCTTCTCGCTGCTGGCGTACCGCGGCGCCTCGTTTCTGTTTCCGCTGGCGACGTTACCCTATCTGGCCCGTATTCTGGGTGTTGAGCAGATGGGGACCCTGGCACTGGCCATTGCCTGTGTGCTCTATTGCAGCACCATCTCCGACTGGGGATTCAATGTCTTTACCACCAAAGATATTGCTCACCATCGTGATGACAAAGCGCGGGTCAGCCAGCTGTTCTGGTCAACCTTTAATGCCAAACTGATGCTGCTGGTGCTCACCAGTGGCACCCTGCTGACGGCAACCTGGTTTAATCCCGCCTGGCATCCGCTGTTCTTTATTATCCTCGCCAACTGCACCACGCTGATCGGCTCGTTGTTCTCCTTCGGCTGGCTGATGCAGGGATTTGAGAAGCTCGGTAAAACGGCGGTGATCGCCACCTTTGGTAACTTCTGTGCCATCCCGCTGACTTTTCTGCTGGTCAAAACCCCGGCTGATACCTGGCTGGCTGCCCTGATTCCAGGTGCGGTTTCGATTATCAGTGCCGCCATTACGCTGAAGTTTGTGCTGGAGATGAAGGTCATTGGTCGCTACCGCTTTGAGCCACGCGAAATTAAACAGCGCATCACCGATAGCATGGATGTGTTTATCGCCATTGCCGGTGCCAACCTGTTTAACAGCGTTAACGTGGTGATCCTCGCGTCGTTTACCTCGCACTATATGGTGGGGATTTACAACGGGGCGGATCGCCTGCGTAAAGCGGCCAACTCGGTGCCGGAACAGATCGGTAGCGCCTTTTTCCCGCGCGTCAGTCACCTGTTCGGGCGCGATAAGCGTGCCGCAATCGCTGCGACGCGCAAAAGCCTGCTGCTCTCTTTCTCTCTCAGCCTGTCGATCGTGATATTTACCTGGCTGTTTGCCGATCAGGTGGTGTCGCTGCTCCTGGGCAAAGCCTTTATGCCGTCGGCTGACGTGCTGCGGGTATTTGTGCTCTGCTTCCTGTTCGGCAATATCTCTTATCCGGCGGGCTTACAGATCCTGATCCCACATGGCCTGGCGCGCCAGCGTATGATGGTGATGATGGCGGCGGGAGTGATTAACGTGCCGCTCTGCTGTCTGCTGGCCTGGCAATATGGCGCGATTGGCGCAGCCTGGTCGATGGTGCTGGCGGAAGCGTTCGTCTGCATTGGCATTTTCGGCATCATGCTGCGTCGCGGTATTCTGCGCGAATATCTGTTTCCGGCTGACGCCCCAATCAGCCCCGTAAACGATTCCGCGGGGTAAGATCAACTCCCGTTCAGATACTTTCCCGCATCCCCGCCGTTCGATTTACTTTTGCGCCAGAGCACTTTACCATTCTGGCGCACATTTTCCCGTGCACCGACTTTCACGATTGCTTCCGTCCTTCAGGAGAGTGCATGTTTTATCCTATCGTCCGACCGGCGCTGTTTAAACTCGACCCCGAACGCGCGCACGAACTCACCTTTCAGCAACTGCGTTTTATGAGCGGCACGCCGCTGGAAGGGTTATTCCGCCAGAAACTGCCGTCACGTCCGGTAACCTGCATGGGATTAACCTTTAAAAATGCCCTCGGCCTGGCGGCAGGTCTGGATAAAAACGCCGAATGTATTGACGCGTTTGGTGCCATGGGATTCGGTTTTGTTGAAGTTGGCACCGTCACGCCGCGCGCCCAGCCGGGGAATGACAAACCGCGGATGTTTCGTTTAGTCGAAGCGGGCGGCATTATTAATCGCATGGGGTTCAACAATCTTGGTGTCGATCACCTGGTCGAGAACGTGAAAAAATCGCGATTTACGGGCGTGCTGGGGATTAATATCGGCAAAAATAAAGATACGCCGGTCGAGCAGGGCAAAGAGGATTATCTGATCTGCATGGAGAAGGTCTATGCCCATGCCGGTTATATCGCCATCAATATCTCCTCACCGAACACGCCGGGTTTACGCTCACTGCAATATGGCGAAGCACTGGACGATCTGCTGGCCTCAATCAAACAAAAACAAAAAGAGCTGGAACAGCGTCACTTAAAATATGTGCCGGTGGCGGTAAAAATTGCGCCCGACCTTTCTGAAGATGAGTTAATTCAGGTCGCTGACAGTTTAGTTCGTCATCAGATAGATGGCGTGATTGCTACCAATACCACCCTGGATCGTTCACTGGTCAGTGGTCTTAAATATGCGGAAGAAGCGGGTGGGCTAAGCGGCCGTCCGGTCCAGTCGCGCAGTACCGCGGTGATTCAGCGTCTCTCCCAGGAGCTGAAAGGTCAGCTGCCGATCATTGGCGTTGGCGGGATTGATTCACTGACGGCGGCACGCGAAAAGATCGCTGCGGGTGCGACGCTGGTCCAGATTTATTCAGGCTTTATTTATCAGGGACCCGGATTAATTAAAGATATCGTCACTTATCTCTAAGACATTTCTTACTATCGCAGGCCGGGGGGTTTATTTATCCTTCCGGCTCGTTTATATTTTGGCCTGTTGCACGAATTTTCAGCTTTTCCTTATGTTTCATTTTTCGCTGAATTCTGCGTGATTTTTGGCGCAGCGGTAAATACAGGGCACACTATGAAAATCAAACCTGATGATAACTGGCGTTGGTATTTTGACGCCAGCCACGACCGAATGATGCTCGACCTGGCTGACGGTATGCTTTTTCGTTCCCGTTATTCGCGCAAAATGCTCACTCCGGACGCGTTTAATCAATCCGGCTTTTGTGTTGATGACGCTGCGCTCTTTTTCACTTTTGAAGAGACCTGTCGCCAGTGTAAGTTGAGCAGTCAGCACCGCGCAGAACTGGTGTTAAATGCGCTGGTGGCGTCGCGATTCCTGAAACCGCTGATGCCGAAAAGCTGGCATTTCACCTCTTATGCGCCCGCTATGCGGCCAAACGTGGGTGAGATGGTGCAGGTGACGCTGGCGGAAAATGGCGAACAGGCGCGTCTGCTGGTGGTTGAAAACGGTGATAACGCCGCGCTATGCCTGCTGGCGCAGCCTGGCCTGACCCTGGCGGGAAAAGCGATGGTGCTCGGCGATGCCATCAAGGTGATGAACGACCGCCTGCAACCTTACTGTCAGGATATTATTCCGCGCTACGCTCGCGCCGTCTGACTTCAGTTCAGCTCCACATCGCCAGCCGGGATACAGCTGCAACTTAACAGCGTGCCGTCCTGACGAATGGCGCTTTGCTTCAGCGCCTTAACCTCGCCCGCTACCAGCCTGAGTTTACAACTGCCGCATAAACCCGCCCGACAGGAGTAGGGGATGCGGAAACCCTGCATCTCCAGCTGCTCCAGCAAGACCTGCTGATTATCGCCGGTAAAGGTCTGGCCCTGAAACGTAATCTTCACCGCTGAGGGTGCCTGTTGCTGCGGTTCCAGTGTCTCAACCACTGCGCCGGCACCGTAGACGCGCGGCGTGTGGCGTTTAATCACGGTGACGTTATCGCCCGCCCGCACCACGCCCGAATTGCGGGCAATTAAATTCAGGCCAAAATCGACATCGCCGCTGCCATCCTGCGCGCTGCGAAAGCGTTGTAATGTTGCCAGCGGCTGGCCTGCCGGATGTTTATGCCCGGTTTCCGGGCTGACGGTGGTAAACACACAGCGGCTGCAGGGCTTGGTGACCTCAAAAACCACCTCGCCAATCTGCAGTTCTGCCCAGCTGTCTTCTTCCCAGGCGGCGGGACCGCTGATCACCAGGTTCGGACGAAACTGTTCCATACGTACGCTGGCCGGGCAGCGCTGTTGCAGATCCTGTAACGACGCACTGTTGACCAGCAAGAAAGGAAAACCATCAGCAAAGCTGAGCGGGACCGTTTCAAAATGTCTGACCCGTCGGGTAGGTTGCGGGCCGACCCAGCGCAGTTGCACCTCGCGCGGAAAGAACTGGCTTAGCCACTGATTGATCGGCTCGGGCGCGATACGGGCGGTGAAATGATTACCCCAGACTTCGGTCGGATGGTCCTGCTGACTGAAATCGCTGAAGCGGATGGGGATATGACTGCCGTCCGGCGCCTGCAGCAGCAGGCCATCAGGTAACAGAACCGGCGTAAAACGGACCATCTCCGGATACTGCCGCGCGGTAATAAAGGTTCCATCAGGTTCAGTCACCATAAACAGGCGATCAAACGCCAGTCCACTGTCTGACACCTGCGCATGTGACAGTTGCAGTCCCCGCATTGACTTCACAGGATGAATAAATAAGCGGGAAAGCGTAATCATGGTGTTCTCCTTGAACCCGACGCGCACGACAAAAGTAGCTAACTTTATGACATAGGTCTGCGATTCGCTATAATGCGCGACAATTTTCTCAAGAGTTAAAAAGTGACGATATGAATTCTCTGTTTGCCAGCACGGCGCGTGGGCTCGAAGAGCTGTTAAAAAGTGAGCTGGACGCGCTGGGCGCGCAGGATTTGCAAGTGGTGCAGGGCGGCGTCCACTACCAGGCCGATGAGCGCGTCATGTACCAAAGCCTGATGTGGAGCCGTTTAGCCTCACGTATCCTGCTGCCGCTGGGAGAGTTTGGCGTCTACAGCGATCTGGATCTTTACCTTGGCGTGCAAAGTGTTGACTGGCCGACGATGTTCGGCAGTGATAAAACCTTTGTAGTGCACTTCAGCGGCACCAACGATTCGATTCGCAACAGCCAGTTCGGCGCGCTGAAAGTGAAAGACGCCATTGTCGATAGCTTCACCCGCCAGAACCTGGAGCGTCCGAATGTGGATCGCGAACAGGCGGACATCCGCATCAACGTCTGGCTGAATGACGATCGCGCCAGCATTGCGCTGGATCTGAGCGGCAGCGCGCTGCATCAGCGCGGCTACCGTCAGCAGACCGGCCAGGCGCCGCTGAAAGAGAACCTGGCAGCGGCGATTGTGCTGCGCTCAGGCTGGCAGCCGACCACACCGCTGATCGATCCAATGTGTGGTTCAGGTACGCTGCTGATTGAAGCGGCGCTGATCGCCTGCGATCGTGCGCCTGGCCTGTTGCGTAAGCACTGGGGCTTCACGGCGTGGAGTCAGTTCAACGCTGCGCTGTGGCAGGAAGTGAAAACCGAGGCGCAGAACCGCGCCCGTAACGGCACGGCGGCAACACAGGCGCGCTTCTTTGGCTATGACAACAATGGTCGGGTGCTGGAGTGGGCGCAGGCCAATGCCCGGCGTGCTGGCGTGTTCGAACTCTTTACCTTCGCTCAGCAGGATTTGCTGAAGCTGACCAATCCGGTCGATCCGCTGATCCACGGCACGGTGCTGAGTAATCCGCCTTACGGTGAACGTCTGGAGAGCGAGCCAGCGCTGATTGCGCTGCACAGCCAGCTCGGACGTCTGATGAAGCTGCACTTTGGCGGCTGGAATCTGTCGCTGTTCAGCGCGTCACCGGAGCTGCTGAGCTGTCTGCAACTGCGTGCCGATCGCCAGTTCAAAGCAAAAAATGGCCCGCTGGATTGCGTACAGAAAAATTATCAGCTGTCGGTTAACAGCGGTGAGAGCGCCGGGCAGATCGCGGAAGATTATGCCAACCGTCTGCGTAAAAACCTGAAGAAGCTGGATAAGTGGGCGCGTCAGGAAGGCATTGAGTGCTACCGCATTTATGATGCCGATTTGCCAGATTATAACGTCGCGGTCGATCGTTACGCTGACTGGGTCATTATCCAGGAATATGCACCGCCGAAAACCATCGATCCGAATAAAGCGCGTCAGCGTCTGTTCGATGTGATCAGCGCCACGCTGACCGTGCTCGAACTGCCCGCTGACCGTCTGATTCTGAAAACGCGTGAACGCCAGAAAGGTAAAGCGCAGTATCAGAAGCTGGGCGAGAAGGGCGATTATTTCGAAGTGAAAGAGTTTAATGCGCGCTTCTGGGTCAATCTGACCGATTATCTCGACACCGGTCTGTTCCTTGATCACCGTATTGCGCGCAAAATGCTGGGTCAGATGAGTCAGGGGAAAGATTTCCTCAACCTGTTCGCTTACACCGGCACCGCCAGCGTCCATGCTGGTCTGGGCGGCGCGCGGTCTACCACTACGGTAGATATGTCGCGAACCTATCTGGAGTGGGCGGAGCGCAATTTACGGCTCAATGGCCTGACCGGGCGGCAGCACCGTCTGATGCAGGCTGATTGCCTGAGCTGGCTGAATGAAAGTGATGAGAATTTTGACCTGATCTTTATCGATCCGCCAACCTTCTCAAACTCAAAACGAATGGAAGAGAGCTTCGATGTCCAGCGCGATCACATGATGCTGATGCGCAACCTGAAGCGCCTGCTGCGCCGCGGTGGCACCATCATGTTCTCCAACAACAAACGTGGTTTCAAAATGGATATGGATGGTCTGAAGGCGTTGGGTCTGCAGGCGCAGGACATTACCCAGAAAACGCAGTCGCAGGACTTCGCGCGTAACCGTCAAATTCACAACTGCTGGCTGATCACTCACGCCGGTAAGGAATAAGTTTACATGTCATTAATCAGTATCCACGGCGCTTATCTCTCCTTCAGCGATGCGCCGCTGTTAGACAATACCGAACTGCACATCGAAGAGAACGAACGCGTCTGTCTGGTGGGCCGTAACGGTGCCGGTAAATCGACCCTGATGAAGATCATCAATGGCGAACAACCGCTGGATGATGGTCGCATCGTCTATGAAACCGATTTAGTTGTTGCGCGTCTGCAGCAGGACCCGCCACGCAATATTACCGGTTCCGTTTATGACTTCGTCGCCGAAGGCGTGGAAGAGCAGGCCGAACATCTCAAGGCTTATCACGCCATTTCCCATGTGGTGATGGAGGACCCCAGCGATAAAAACCTCAATGAGATGGCGCGTCTGCAAAGCATTCTCGACCATCAGAATTTGTGGCAGCTGGAAAGCCGCATCAATGATGTGCTGGAACAGATTGGTCTGCAGCCTGATACCGAACTCTCTTCGCTGTCGGGAGGCTGGCTGCGTAAAGCGGCGCTGGGCCGTGCGCTGGTCAGCAATCCGCGCGTACTGATGCTGGATGAGCCAACCAACCACCTCGATATCGAAACCATCGACTGGCTGGAAACGTTCCTGAAGAACTTCAGCGGCAGCATTGTCTTTATCTCCCATGACCGTTCGTTTATTCGCAACATGGCGACGCGAATTGTCGATCTCGACCGCGGCAAGCTGGTCTCCTGGCCAGGCAATTATGATCTCTATCTGGAAGGGAAAGAGGAAGCGCTGCGCGTTGAAGAGATGCAGAACGCGGAATTTGACCGCAAGCTGGCGCAGGAAGAGGTCTGGATTCGCCAGGGTATCAAAGCGCGTCGTACCCGTAATGAAGGCCGTGTGCGTGCGCTGAAAGCGTTGCGTCGTGAACGTTCAGAACGTCGCGAAGTGATGGGTAAAGCCAATATGCAGGTGGGCGAAGCCTCCCGATCCGGCAAAATCGTGTTTGAGCTGGAAAACGTCGACTATGCGGTTGATGGCAAAGTGCTGGTGAAAGACTTCTCTACCCAGGTGATGCGTGGCGATAAAATTGCTCTGATCGGCCCGAATGGCTGCGGTAAAACCACGTTACTGCGCCTGATGTTGCAGCAGTTGCAAGCCGATCATGGTCGCGTGCATTCCGGCACCAAGCTGGAGGTCGCCTACTTCGACCAGCACCGCGCCGAACTCGATCCGGATCGCACCGTGATGGATAACCTGGCAGAAGGTAAACAGGAAGTGCTGGTCAACGGCAAGCCGCGCCATGTGCTGGGTTACCTGCAGGACTTCCTGTTCCATCCGAAACGCGCCATGACGCCGGTGCGCGCCTTGTCCGGTGGTGAGCGTAACCGCCTGTTGCTGGCACGTCTGTTCCTGCGTCCCAGCAACCTGATGATCCTCGATGAACCGACCAACGACCTCGACGTGGAAACGCTGGAGCTGCTGGAAGAGTTGATTGATGGCTATCAGGGCACCGTGCTGCTGGTGAGCCACGATCGTCAGTTTGTCGACAATACGGTAACCGAGTGCTGGATCTTTGAAGGCAACGGTGAGATTGGCACCTTCGTCGGTGGCTATCACGATGCCCAGCAACAGCGTGCGGCTTACAAGCAGCAGAAAGCGTCGGCTCCGGCCAAAACCGGCGGCAGTGTGGCAAAACCTGCGGCAGAGAAAAGTGATACTGCCAAACGCAGCGCCAACAAACTAAGCTATAACCTGGCGCGTGAGCTGGAACAGTTGCCGCAAAAGCTGGAACAGCTGGAAGCGCGCATTGGTGAACTGCAGGCGAAAATGAGTCATCCGGATTTCTTCAGCCAGGCCCACGACCAGACCCAACCGGTACTGGACAATCTGGCGCAGGCTGAGCAGGAACTGGAAACTGCTTTCGCGCGCTGGGAAGAGCTTGAATCAATGAAAAACGGCGCGTAGATCAAGGGATAACGGATGTGTTCAGCAGATAAAAGTGACGCGTGGATGCTCTGTCCACAATGCGATTTAATGAATAAGCTGCCGGACATTCCCGTTGGCAGCCGTGCCTCATGCCCGCGCTGCCACACTTCTCTTACGGCAAACTGGCACGAGCCACGCAAACGGCCAACCGGTTATGCGCTGGCGGCTCTGTTTATGCTGCTGCTGGCCAATCTGTTTCCGTTTATCACCATGAAAGTGGCCGGGCTCAGCAGTCAGATCAGCCTGGCCGAGATACCGCAGGTGATGGTGTCAGAAGACTACAGCAGTCTGGCGACCCTGTTCCTGCTGTTTGTACAGGCTATCCCGGCGTTCTGCATGGTCACTATCCTGCTGCTGGTGAATCCGGTTCCGTTACCGACCCGGCTGAAACTGGGGCTGGCGCGCATTCTGTTTCAGCTACGCAACTGGGGTATGGCTGAAATATTTATGGCGGGGGTGCTGGTCAGTTTCGTTAAGCTGATGGCTTATGGTGATATCGGGCTGGAAACCAGCTTCTGGCCTTGGTGCCTGTTCTGCCTGCTGCAGCTGCGGGCCTTTCAGTGCGTTGACCGGCGTCAGCTCTGGCAGAACATTGCGCCGATGCCGGCGCTGCCGCATCCTCCCCGGGTCGGTGTCACTGGCCTGCAGCAGGATTTACGCTCCTGTCCCTGCTGCACTGCCATTTTGCCGGCCACGCAGCGTCATTGTACGCGCTGCGGAGTGGTCGCTTCTGCGCGCCGTAAGCACAGCCTGCAATGGACGCTGTCGCTGCTGCTGACCTCCGTCATTCTCTATATTCCCGCGAATCTGATGCCGATCATGGTGACAGAAACGCTGGGGAGCGCGTATCCCTCCAATATCATGGCGGGCGTCATCTTACTCTGGAGCGACGGTTCTTATCCGGTGGCGCTGGTGATCTTTATCGCCAGCATTATGGTGCCGACGCTGAAAATGCTGGCGATTGGCTGGCTCTGCTGGGATGCCGGCGGACGCGGACGGCATGATAGCCACAAGATGCACCTGATTTATGAAGTGGTCGAGTTTGTTGGCCGCTGGTCGATGATCGACGTATTTGTGATTGCCGTGCTCTCTGCGCTGGTGCGTATGGGGCAACTGATGAGTGTTTATCCCGCGTGGGGCGCGGTGTTATTTGCGCTGGTGGTTATTCTGACCATGATTGCTGCAATGACCTTTGACCCGCGATTAACCTGGGATCGTGTACGCGAAAACAATGTAAAGGAGTCGCGCCTTGACGGAAATTAACCACGGCCACGCAAAGGTGGAGCAGATCAAGCGCTGGTCGCCGGTCTGGATTGTCCCCATCGTCACGCTGTTAATCGGCGGATGGATTCTGTTTTATCACTTCAGTCATCAGGGGCCGGAAGTGACCCTGATTACCGAAAATGCCGAGGGTATCGAAGCCGGCAAAACCACCATTAAAAGCCGCAGCGTGGATGTCGGCGTGGTGGAGAGCGCGGTACTGAGCGACGATCTGCATCACGTTGAAATCAAGGCCCGCCTCAATGCCGGGATGGGAAAACTGTTGCACAAAGACAGTGTTTTTTGGGTGGTGAAGCCGCAGATTGGTCGCGAAGGTATCAGCGGGTTGGGAACCCTGCTGTCGGGTGCCTACATTGAATTACAGCCGGGTACCAAAAGTGAAGCGCCAGAGCAGTTTAACCTGCTGGATGCGCCACCGTTAGCGCCGCCGGATGCCAAAGGCATTCGCATCATCCTCGACAGCAAAAAAGCTGGCCAGCTTAACCCGGGCGATCCGGTACTGTTCCGTGGCTATCGCGTCGGGACGGTGGAAACCAGCACCTTCGATACCGATAAACGCATGATGACCTATCAGCTGTTTATCGCGGCACCGTACGATCGGCTGGTAACCACCAATGTCCGCTTCTGGAAGGATAGCGGCATTGCTGTTGATATGTCCGCTTCCGGTATGCGGGTGGAAATGGGGTCGCTGACCACGCTGTTCAGCGGCGGCGTCAGCTTTGATGTGCCGGATGGCTGGGATCTGGGCCAGGCGGCGAAGAATCAGTCTGATTATCATCTGTTTGATGATCAACGCAGCATTCAGGACTCGCTGTATACCAATCATATTGATTATCTGCTGTTCTTTACCGACTCGATTCGTGGCCTGCAGGCCGGTGCACCGGTTGAATTCCGCGGCATTCGCCTGGGTACAGTGTCGGAAGCGCCGCTGATGAAAGCGGGCCTGGATCAGGCGCTGAACAATGATTACCGCGTTCCGGTATTGATTCGTATCGAACCGGATCGGTTTATCAGCCGACTGGGTGAGAACTTCGATCTGCAACAGCATCTGCAGGATGGTAAGAAGCGCGGGCTGCGTGCCACGCTGAAAACCGGCAACCTGCTGTCAGGCGCGTTGTATGTTGATCTGGACTTCTACGACAATGCTCCAGCCTATAAAGGGCCGCAGAAAGTGTCGGGTTACGAAGTGATTCCGACCGTCAGCGGTGGTCTGAGCCAGATCCAGCAGAAGCTGATGGCGGCGCTGGATAAGATCAATGGCCTGCCACTTAACGGCATGATTAATGAAGCGACCGGTACGCTGAAAGAGAGCCAGAAAACGATGCGTGATCTGCAACGCACCATCGATAACGTCAATAAAGTCACGGCCAGCCCGGCAATGAAAACGCTGCCGGAAGATATGCAGCAGACATTGCGTGAGCTGAACCGTAGCATGAAAGGCCTGCAGCCAGGCTCGCCGGCTTACAGCAAGCTGGTCGGGGATATGCAGCGACTCGATCAGGTGCTGCGCGAACTGCAGCCGGTACTGAAAACGCTCAATACCAAGAGCAACGCGCTGGTGTTTGAGGCGAAACCGGGACAGGATCCCCAGCCTAAGAGGGCGAAACAGTGAAAAAAGGAATGATACTCTCTGCCGTGCTGCTGCTGAGCGCGTGCAGCAGCACCATCGATAATACCTGGTATCAGCTGCCTTCCGGGGCCGCCCCGATGAAGGTCAGCAGCAGCAGCCTGAATGAAGCGCAACCGATGTTGTGGGTGCAGCAGGTGACGGTACCGGATTATCTGGCGGGTAACGGGCTGGTTTATCAGACCAGTGACGTGAAATATGTTATCGCCGCCAATAATCTGTGGGCCAGCCCGCTCGATCAGCAGCTGCAGCAGACGCTGATTACTAACCTCAGCAAAGCTCTGCCAGGACGACTGGTGGCGGGTACGCCGATGGGTGCGCAGCACGACACGCTTAACGTGACCATCACCGGCTTCCAGGGCCGCTATGACGGCAAGGCAGTGATCAGTGGCGAGTGGACGCTGGAACATCAGGGCCGTCTGACCAAGCAGGCATTTAACCTGGCGCTGCCTCAGAATGAAGATGGCTACGATGCGCTGGTCAGAACGCTGGCGGCGGGCTGGCAGCAAACCGCACAGCAGATTGCCAACAGTACGGTTGCGTTAAATTAAGAAGAGTATGAATAAATAAGCTAAGCCCCTGATTTTTCGTTAAGCACGATTGACGAGAAACAGGGGCTTTTTTCTTAGCTTAATCAGCGGGATAGTGCTGTCATCCGCATCACAAAAAAGCATCATTTTGTCGGTCAGAGGTCACATTTATGACATTGGCGTGAAGATTGCGCATTGATCTTTGGGCGCGTAGCGGGTAGAACATTAGTGTGGTTGAACATTAATTCACCACCTTTTTCTTTCCACCAGATTCCACAGACCTTACATGAGGGACACGGAGTATGAAGAGACAGAAACGAGACCGCCTTGAGCGCGCCCATTCACGTGGTTATCAGGCAGGCATTACTGGACGCTCAAAAGAGATGTGTCCGTATCAAATGATTGACGCTAAGTCTCACTGGTTGGGAGGTTGGCGACAAGCCATGGAGGACAGGTCGGTCGCTGCCTAGCCGGATGTCACTGAAAAGGGAATATAACCTCCGCTGCGCGCGGAGGTTTTCGTTTCTGGGGGAAACGTTTAGAAAGCCGCCGTGTCTTTGAACAGGCCCACTTTCAGATCGCTGGCCGTATAGATCAGGTTGCCGTCGACCAGCACCTCGCCATCGGCAACGCCCATGACCAGTTTGCGGTTGATAACGCGTTTGAAATGGATACGGTAAGTCACTTTCTTCGCTTCAGGCAGGACCTGACCAGTAAATTTCACTTCACCCACGCCCAGCGCACGACCTTTACCTTCGCCGCCCAGCCATCCAAGATAGAAACCAACCAGTTGCCACATCGCATCCAGGCCTAAGCAGCCAGGCATGACCGGGTCGCCAATGAAGTGGCAGCCGAAGAACCAGAGGTCAGGATTGATATCCAGTTCAGCTTCAACAAAACCTTTATCATATTTGCCGCCGTCTTCGGTCATCTTGACCACGCGGTCCATCATCAACATGTTGCCTGACGGAAGCGGCGGACCATTTTCGCCAAACAGTTCACCACGACCTGACAGAATCAGGTCTTCTTTGGTATAGGATTCGCGTTTATCTACCATGTTTACAATAAGCCTTTTTTTAGTGAATCACGAATATTAGCGAACAGTTGTACGCTGAGCAAATCGGATTAACGGTGGTTAAACCAGTTAAGCCAGCGCAGTCCCCAGGGACGGTGCGGCGCGTCCGGCTGGTTCAGTTGGCTAATGCGTTCCTGAATGGTGCGCAGCAGGGTGTCGCCTTCACCATCCTCAGTATCCCAGACCTTGCCCGTCAGCAGCGGCAGGGCTTCATCAGCACGGTCAATCGCCCAGATATGAAAGCGACCTTGCTCAACCGCACTGACCACAGCCTGATTCAGACTCAGGTGTCGCACATTGCAGGCGGGTATAATTACGCCCTGCTGACCGGTCAGTTCACGCTGATGGCAGATATCAAAGAAGCCTTCAATTTTCTCGTTCAGACCGCCAACCGGCTGCACGTTACCGAACTGATCGACTGAGCCAGTGACGGCAATTTGCTGATTGACCGGCTGGTTAGCCAGCGCGCTGATCAGCGCACAGAGTTCAGCCAGCGAGGCGCTGTCGCCGTCCACTTCAGAATAGGACTGTTCAAATACCAGCGAAGCTGAGAAGGGCAGTTGCTGATCCAGCTCCAGCTCGGCAATCAGATAGGCCTGCATAATCATCATGCCTTTTGCATGAATGTTACCGCCCAGCTCGGCTTTGCGCTCAACATCGGTAAACTCGCCGTCGCCAGGATGCACCACACAGGTAATACGCGATGGATCACCCCAGGCGCGAGGATGGCCAGGATATTCCACTACCGACAGACCGTTGATCTGACCGACCACTTCACCTTCAGTCTCAATCAGGATCTGTTTCAGCAGGATCTCATCGCGCATCCGCTCGTTGAGATAATTTTCACGCCACAGGCGAGCTTCCAGCGCATCACGCAGCGCTTCCGCATTGATTTTATCGCCCATCAGCGCGGACTCACGCATCTGACGCTGTAACCAGCGCGGGCAGAGCGGTAACGTCTCCTGATCGCCGCTGTAGCGTACGCCTTCTTTAATCAGCTCTGGCCAGAAATCGGTATCCGGCAGCGGCAGCTCAGCCTGCTGTGCCAGATCGGCGGTCCAGCGGCACCAGGCAAGCATGTCATCTTCATCCAGAATCTGAATGTTCTCTTCAAATTCGGTATAGATAGCCATTTCATGGGCTTCAGGATCGAGCTCCTGAAAGTCAGCCAGTGCTTCACGATCGCCGCACAGCACCAGATTTAACTGGAGCGGCAGTGGCGGTATCGCGACCGGCAAGGGACGTCGCTCATCCTGCGAGGTCCATTCAACATAGCCTTGCTCAATACATTTCTTCAGGCGTAACCAGAGAATTGGCTGGGTCATAAAACTGCGCAGCGTGAGCACCAGCGTGCCACCGTTGGCGCGATGGATCAGCCCCGGCTCAAGCTGAATACGATCTTTATACTGGCGGACACAACCAAACAGCTGTTCGGTTTCAATCCAGTCGGCGAAATGAATACCACCCTGACTGGTGAAAGGGCGTTGAGGGTCTGAAGGGGGCTGCAGCGTGACGTTATCGGCCATGATATGGTAATCACCACCATACAGCGTGGTGGATTCCTCCATGACGCGCTGCGCGGCCTGGGCAATCAGTGCCAGGTAGTCGCGATTTTCCTGGCTACGCACCAGCAGTAACGGGAATCCCTGCGACTGGTGATGTAAATGCGCCAGAGCATTCAGCAATCGGGGCTGTACCGCTGCCAGAGCATCGGTTTCTTCATCAGCAATTCGGGAAAAAACGGATTGGTATTGCGTGCTATCCGGCTGTAAGGTTTGCCACGTAAGTTGGGTGCTGGTCAAAATAATCGCATTTGTCTGATTTAAGAAAAGCGAGATTATACAGGATTCACCCTTGTTAAGCACTGCAGACTTCCTGTTGAAGATGTGACATTGACAGCATGTTTTTCGTTGCTGCATCCGGGAAAAAAGCTGTTATTCTTAGCTCGTTACGTGATCACGATGAGATTCCGATGAAATACCAGCAACTCGAAAATCTTGAATGTGGATGGAAATGGAAATACCTGGTGAAAAAACATCGGGAAGGTGAACTGATCACGCGTCACCTTGAGTTAAGTGCGGCGCAGGCGGCAGTCGATAAACTGCTGGCGATGGAAAATAATCCGGTGACGGTCAACGAATGGATTGCAGAGCACATTCATCCGGATCTGGATAACCGGTTAAAACAAACCATCCGTGCGCGTCGCAAACGTCACTTTAATGCTGAACATCAGCACACGCGTAAAAAGTCTATCGATCTGGAGTATCTGGTCTGGCAACGACTGGCTGGACTGGCGCAGCGGCGAAACAGTACGTTATCGGAGACGGTGGTCCAGTTAATTGAAGATGCTGAACGCAAAGAGAAGTACGCTACCCAGATGTCGAGTCTGCGGGAAGATTTACAGGCGATTCTCGGTAACTCGGGTTCAGAGAAAGAGTAAGCCAGCTCTCAGGAGCCACTCATTTTAGCTGGCAGAGCGTCTCAGAGCAGGGTCGCTGACCGGAACGATGACATAAAAAAACCCCGCCTTAGCGGGGTTTTTTATTACGTGTAAACTTAAGCCTGTGGCTGAGTTACAACGTCTTTGATGCCTTTAACGTCGATTTCTACACGACGGTCCGGCGCCAGGCAGTCGATCAGGGCATTACGGCCTTTCACGCTGTCACAGGTGTTGCCGGTAACTGGGTTAGATTCACCCATGCCACGTGCAGAGATTTTGTTAGAAGGAATACCTTTAGATACCAGGTAATCTACCACTGACTGAGCACGTTTCTCAGACAGTTTCTGGTTGTACTGCTCTGAACCGATGCGATCGGTGAAGCCCAGTACGACAACGGAACCATCTTTAGGATCCATTGAGCTCAGCTGGCTGTACAGCTGATCCAGAGCCTGCTGGCCTTCTGGCTTCAGGGTAGCTTTGTTGAAGGTGAACAGAACGTCAGACTTCAGAGTGAAACGCTTGGTTTCAACAACTGGTGCTGGTGCTGGTGCTGGAGCCGGTGCTGGAGCAGCTTCATCCTGACCGAAGCGGTATGAAACGCCTACGCTCAGCATGCCGTTGTCCGGACGGGTGCCAACGGTCTGTGCATCACCGATGTTGTTAACCCACTGGTAATCCAGACGGGTTGCCCAGTTTTTGGTCAGCGCATACTCAACACCAACGGCAGCCAGCGGAGAAACGCCGGTGTCGTGGTCGCTGATGCGGCCAGTAGTTGGGTTAGTCTGGGTTGCGTCTGCACGCCATACCATGCCGCCCAGACGAGTGTACACGTCCAGATCGTCATAGATTGGGTAGCTCAGTTTAGCTGCCAGCTGAACGCCCTGTGCTTTGAATGCGCCGTTAGTCACGTTGCCTTTGTTAGGCATGCGACCCAGCCAGTCATAGCCCAGCTCGAAGCCCAGGTATGGATTTGCCTGGTAACCAACGAATGCACCTGCACCCAGCTGGCTTTCGTGAGTTGGACCGTCATTGTTTTGGTAACCGTTACCGTAGTAACCAGTGTCGTGATACTGAGACCAGCCCAGTTTAGCACCGGTGTACCAGGTGTCATCTTTCGGAGCGGCCTGCGCTACGGTAGCGAAGCCAGCCAGTGCCACTGCAATTGCGATAGCTGTCTTTTTCATTTTGCGCCTCGTTATCATCCAAATAGGCAATGAGCAAAAAGGTTGCTCTTGGTTTAATCCTTCGCCGGGTCAAAACGCTCGCTTATGACTCTACCGCAAAAAAACGGAGGTTATTGAGCACCCTGGCGAGATAAAGTCTACAACGAGATTGGAAACTTACAAGTATGATGTGAGGCGCTTCTGTAAAAAAACAGAGATTTATACACAAATTCTAACAATTAGCCTGGTGTTATTGTCGTGGCTCAATGCCCAAAAAAACTGCTAAACCATTGTCAACGCTCGAACTAACAGAATCAGTGGTTTAGCGACGACAGATAAGAAATAGTTCTTGAGAAACTTCTGATTTTTACTTAATGAAACAAATCCGACTGAATTTTTAGCGCATTTTGTGGTCCGAGAGGCGCTTCTGGTGATCCACTCGACCGTAAAATCAATCCCAGGGCATCACCTTCCGCTGCCGCATTTTCCAGTTGACGTCGCTCATCTTCATCCAGTTCGTACGGAATCCATGCCAAAACGACACTGTAATTTCCAGTCCGCAGCGCTTTAATCATCGCCTCAACCGCGTTCAGACGCTCAGAATCAGCAATATGCATGCTTTTATCCAGTGGCAAACCAGATTGCTGCAGCCAGGCGCGATTCAGTTTATGTGCCGGCGTTAACCACAACTGCCAGCGTGATTGCTGACTCAACTGCTGCAGCAGCGGCAACAATAACATCTGCATCATTCCAGGCTGCTCACTATAGCGTAACTCGGTGATCCAGCCACGATGAGAAGCGGGGACAGAAGAGGACGCGTAATGATGAGCATAGCGTGCATTATTCGGATGTTGTGTTCGCATAAGTTAATCACTCAGCAGTGGACTGTATGAATATACAGTACTGTCGTTCCGCATAAAGATCAACCCAAATTTCTGAAAACGCCTCGCAAAAACACCACAAGGTTAGCTGAACCGTTAATTATTCATTGAACCTGCAAAGGCTTTTTCCTATCTTCTAATTGCCTGAAAGCAAAGGTGATTTCAGATATTTCTATAACATGGAGGTGGTGTGATGAAAAAGGTTAATCCGATTGTCGAACGCTCCCGGGAACGTCTGGCCCCGCTGGGAACCATCGAGTCACGCACCCAGTTTGGCGGCTATGCGCTGGCCGTGGAACGGGTGGTTTTTGCTTTAGTTAACAATGATGCACTCTACCTGCGAGCCAGCGAACCCCTGCGGGAATACATTACGCAGCGTCCGCTGGAGCCACTGGTATTTCGCAAGCGTGGCGTGATGGTCAGCCTGAACTACTATCGGGTTGATGACGCGCTCTGGCAGGAACCGACGCATCTGCTGAGATTATCAGCCGCGTCGCTGGAGACCGCTCAGTTCGATCAGCATCATAAGCAGTCATCCATCCGGTTAAAAGATCTTCCTAACCTCAGCGTACGCCTGGAGATGATGTTGCATGAAGCGGGCATCCTGAACGTACAGCATCTGTATGACATTGGCGCTAAGCAGTGCTGGCTGAGGCTGAAAGCCGTTAACCAGCATGTGGGATTGCAGACGTTGCTGGCGCTTCAGGGGGCGATATCAGGCCATCACTATGCGGCCCTGCCGCTGTCGGTCAGGGCGGAGCTCAATGCCTGGTTTCAGCGCACCGTACTGATGACGCTGAACCCAAAGAGCGGCGGAAGTTAGTGAGAATTTAGCGTGCGGCGCAGGCGGGCCACGTCTGGCATCAGCGCCACCAGCAAGCCGAGTTGCTGTAATACCAGTGGCGCGCGCGTATCCGCATCGGCGGCCAGCTGGCCGATTCGCTGGGTAAGGAGTTGACGCATCTCCTCCGCCTGCTGGTCGCTGACGACGTCCGTTTGCAGCACATCCTCGACATAACAGACGGTGTCATCCAGTAAGGCGAGCAGTTGCGGCTCATCAATTTTATCGCGATGCGCTCCCAGCGCAGAGATATAGCTCAGGAATGAGTGATTAGAGCAGAGCAACTGGAAAGCGGACTCACGCATCGTCTGACTGGTGCGGCTTTCGCTGCTCATGTTCGACACCACTGAGGCCAGCTCGGCATCGGCATTATGCGCATCCCGCCGGGCAATACGATAAGCAAGGCGGTTATCTTTGCCCTGATGGTACTGCTCCATAATGGCATCCAGATAGCGGCAGTTGGCCTGTAAGGTCCGTTCTGCCACCGCCGGAAGCTGGCGAAAGCGCCAGTCAGGCCAGATAAAGGCGACGGCCAGCCAGGCCAGACCACAGCCCAGCAGCGTATCGACCACGCGCGGTAAAGCCACTTCAAAGCCTTCGCCCAGCAGGTTGAAACAGAGCAGCACCAGCAGGGTGATGAACAGCGTTGCCTGGGCATACTGTACCTGTCTGAAGGCGAAAAACAGCACGCCGCTGATGACAATCAGAATCAGCTGTCCCTCGACAGAAGGGACCAGCCAGAGCACCGGCAGACCAATCGCGATCCCCGCCAGCGTGCCACCAATACGCAACGCCAGCCGCCGTTGTGTCGCATTGTAGTTGGGCTGACAGACGAACAGGCTGGTGAGAAGTATCCAGTAACCCCGTTCCAGGCCGGTGACCTGAATGAAACCGTAACCGATACACAGCACCACTGACATCCGCACCGCATGACGGAACAGCGCGGAGGCGGGGGAAAGGTGGCGACTGAAACGCAGTCTGATATCGCTCCAGCCATTTAATCCCTCGCGCGACAACAGATTATCGCTGTGTTGGGGATCTTCACCCGCCAGCGTCTGTTCTGATTCAACCGAGGCCAGCTGCGCGTCAATGGCCCGCAGGTTGCGCAGTAGCCAGTAAAGCGCACGGGTATGGGTCGCCTCCGGCTCACGCTGCTCCAGCCGTTCTATCGCCTTCTGCAGCCGTTCAAAAGCCCGCTCAAACCGGCTGTCATGAACCCATCTCTCCCGCATCAGGATCGAATGTGCCAGCTGGCGACAGGCCTGGGCCTGCATATTCAGCAGGCGCTGAAACCGGAACAGAATTTCGTTGTAGCGCCAGTCGCCCCGCAGCAGATGATATTGCAGATGGGAGGAGCTGGCCCGTTCGTGGATGTCCTGCGCCACAAAGTAGTAGTGCAGGCTGCGGCGGGTGCCGCGTGAACCGCGATCGCCTCGCAGGCGACTCTGCAGCGTGGTCTTGGTCAGATTGAGCTGCGCCACTAACTGACTGTTAACCATCGCGGCATCGATAAAGGTGGCATCGTCCTGTTCGCCCGCATCCGGATCGAACAGATTTGCTTTGGCATCCAGATAACGCGCCAGTTGGGAAAAACTGCCCGCCAGTTGTTCCTGCACCGGCCGGACCGGAAACATCAGATGACCGAGCAGGGTCAGCAGGTTATACCAGAGTGCGCCTACCAGCAGCAGCATCGGCTGCATATACCACTGGCTGAACAGTCCAATGCCAAGCATGGTGTAGACCGCAATCAGCAGCGCGCCAAACGCGATGGTGGCGTAACGCTGGCCGAGAGCGCCCAGCAGGATGAAGCACCAGGTCGATATCGCCAGCCCGGCCATAAAGGCCAGCGGATAGGGGAACAGCAGTTCAACCGACACCGAAGCGATACAAAAACAGAGCAGGGTGATCAGCAGATTCTTCAGACGCCCGGTGAGCCGATCGTCAAGGTCAGCCAGTGCGGCAGCCACCACGCCCAGTGTCAGAGGGATGGTCCACTCAATCTGCTGCAGCCACAAGGGAATGGCCGCACACCCGCCGAGCGCAAACAGAATGCGCAGCAGGTAGCGCCAGGTACTATTAAACAGATACTGCCGCCAGCCGGGCAGGTTCTTCGACATCATACTAATAGCGACGGGCATTGGCTTCGCGCGCGGCGCGCGCCTCTTCTACGGAGACCACGCGGCGTCCCACCGGCCACAGGGCAATGGCGGCAATTTTGAAGTTGGCGATACCCACCGGAATGCCGATGATGCTGATGCACTGCACAATGCCGATCGAAATATGAGACAGACAGAGCCACCAGCCGAAGAAGATCAGCCAGAAGATATTCAGCAGGGTTCCGCCGGTGTTCATGATGTGGCTTTTACTCTCCGGGCGCAGGACATCAACGTGTACCGCCTCATTACCAAAGGGTAACAGTGACAATCGGGTAATCTCCCAGCAGGAGCGGGTCAGCGGCAGGGTAAAGACCAGCACAATGCTGATTAAGGTGGCAAACAGCCAGCTCAGAGTGGTGAAAAAGCCACCCAGAACAAAATTAAGGACGTTTAATACGGTGCGCATGACATTTTTTCCTTTTGCATTCCGCAAGATGTGACGCCAAGTTTAGCCTGTTTTAAGGCTGGAGCGCTAAGGGTCTGACAGGTAAACTCCCCCTAATCCTATTCTCTGACGTTGGTGTCGGCGTGGAACTGAAAGCAACCTCCATGGGCAAACGGCTTGCCCAGCATCCTTATAATCGGGTCCGTCTGATGGCGGCTGGCGTGGAAGTCAGTGGCGATAAGCATGAGTATCTGATCCCCTTCAATCAATTGCTGGATATTACCTGTAAGCGTGGGCTGGTGTGGGGAGAGCTGGAATTTTTGCTGGCGGATGAAAAAGTGGTCCGGCTGCATGGGACAGAATGGCATGAAACGCAGCGTTTTCACCACTATCTGTTGCAATCCTGGCAGCAGTGGAGCCTGGAGATGAGTGAGGTGTGTCGCGAGGTGTTACAGGCGCTGCGCAGCGATATTGAAACGTTCACTACTCAGGATCGCTGGTTAAACCGTGGCGAACTGCTGGCGCTGAAAGCGAAGATCGTGAAACAGTTTGATGCCTTACCCTTGCCACTCACCCGACTCGGCGAGTTTGCGCAGTGTAGCGATGACTGGGAATGTTGTCAGCGCTGGCTGGAGCAGGGCGAAACGGCGCTGCAACAGCGCAATCGTGACTGGACCGCCGACATCCTGACGCGCTATCACGACTTCTTTGCCCGCGTGGAAAGCACACCACTCAATACCTCGCAGTGCGAAGCCGTGGTGAATGGCGAAGCCTCACTGCTGGTACTGGCCGGTGCCGGAAGCGGTAAAACCTCGGTGCTGGTAGCGCGGGCAGGCTGGCTGATGCAGCGTAAGCTGGCCAGCGCCGATCAAATCCTGCTGCTGGCGTTTGGCCGGCAGGCGGCAGAAGAGATGAACCATCGCATCCAGTCGCGACTGGGTGCCAGCGATATTCAGGCGCGAACCTTCCACTCGCTGGCCCTGCACATTATTCGTGAAGGCAGTAATAAGCAGCCGGCGATCAGCAAGCTGGAGAGTGACCCGCAAGCCCGCCGCGAATTACTGATCCACCACTGGCGTCAGCAGTGCAGCGAAAAAAAAGCCCAGGCGAACGGCTGGCGGCAGTGGCTGCGTGAGGAGCTGGAATGGGATCTGCCGGAAGGTGCTTTCTGGCAGGATGACAAACTGGCTAACCGACTGGCCACCCGGCTGGAGCGCTGGCTGAGTCTGATGCGGATGCACGGCGGCGCGCAGGCAGCGATGATCGACGACGTGCCTGACGAGATCCGTGAGCTGTTCAGTAAGCGTATTAAACTGATGGCTCCGCTGCTGAAAGCCTGGAAGAGCGCGCTGAAAGAGGAAGGGGCGGTCGATTTCTCCGGCCTGATTCATCAGGCGATTGCGATTCTGGATAAGGGCCGGTTCATCAGCCCGTGGAAGCATATTCTGGTCGATGAATTTCAGGATATCTCGCCGCAGCGGGCAGCACTGCTTACTGCGTTACGTCAGCAGAATAAGCGCACCTCGCTGTTCGCGGTTGGGGATGACTGGCAGGCGATCTACCGCTTTAGCGGTGCAGAGATGACGCTGACCACGGCGTTTCATCACTATTTCGGCGAAGGCGATCGCTGCGTGCTCGATACCACCTACCGCTTTAACGATCGCATTGGTGATATCGCCAATCGTTTTGTGCAGCAAAACCCACAGCAGTTACGTAAACCGCTCAACAGCCTGACCAAAGGCAATAAAAAATCGATTTCGCTGCTGCCGCAGGATCAGCTTGAGGGACTCCTCAACAAGCTTAGCGGCTACGCGAAACCGGAGGAGCGCATATTGCTGCTGGCGCGTTACCACTATCTGCGTCCTGAACTGATGGAGAAGGCAAAGACCCGCTGGCCAAAGCTCAATCTGGATTTTATGACAATTCATGCCAGTAAAGGACAGCAGGCGGATTATGTCATTTTGCTCGGCTTACAGCAGGGCAAAGAGGGTTTTCCCGCCGAGGCGCGCGAATCGATCATTGAACAGGGTCTGTTACCGCAGCCGGAAGCCTTTCCCGACGCAGAAGAGCGACGTCTGGCCTATGTGGCGCTGACGCGAGCGCGTCAGCAGGTATGGCTGATGTTCGATAAAGCGCAGCCGTCGGTATTCGTCGCGCAGTTCCGCGAACTCGGTGTCCCGGTGCTGCGCAAAGCCTGAGTTATTTCAGCCGTTCAGCCATATAGCGCGCGTAGTCGGGGATCAGAATGTCGACCTCGCGGGCAAACAGCGGAGACTGGATAATAAAGTCGGCGGTTGAACGGTTGGTGGCGACCGGGATGTTCCACACGGTCGCCAGACGCAGCAGCGCTTTCACGTCCGGATCGTGCGGCACCGCATTCAGCGGGTCCCAGAAGAACATCAGCGCATCAATTTTGCCTTCGGAGATCATCGCGCCAACCTGCTGGTCGCCGCCCATCGGGCCGCTCAGCATGGCGTTTACGGTTAATCCGGTATGGCGATTGATCAGTGTACCGGTGGTGCCGGTGGCGTAAAGCGTGTGCGGTTCAAGGGCTGGCTGGTTTTGTTTAACCCAGTCGAGTAAAGCGGCTTTGCAATGGTCGTGAGCAACCAGTGCGATATGTTTTTTTATGCCGAGGGTACGAACGGTCTGTTCCATAAAGGCTTCCTGATAAGCGCATGCGCCAGAATCGATGGCATGAGTTTACCCCTGGCCTTTCCTTTCTATCAACTCGTCCGTAACATTTTGACCAGCGTCATAAATTGCTGACGGGTTGCTTCATCAAAGCGCTGAAACCAGCGATGCAGCGAAGGCATCTCCGCCTGGGTCGTCCAGGCAAGATCGGCGGTTAACCGGGCGGAAGAGGGAGCTACATTCACTGACCGGGCAAACTGCGGCACGGAAGCGATTTGTCCGGTACGATTATAATTTAGCATCGCTTTTTCCATATCCGCGCTAGCGCTGGCCGGCAGATGGTCACGCATACTGGTAATCTCTTTGCCGCGCTCATCCACCAACTGGAAATTCAGGCTGCGATCAAAATGGACCCGATCACGTTGGGTTTCCAGCGACGGCAGCTTAATGGTGATGGTTTTGGCCACCGCGTTGAAGGTGACGATCATCGGCACGGACTGGTAGCGTTGAACCCTATCCGGTCGATCGTTGCGCAATTTTTCAACCCGGAATACGAACTGATGCTGGCCGCGATCCAGCTCTAAGCTGTCGGCACCTTTAAGGAGCGAGCCCGAAATTTTCCGGCCATCCAGCACTAACAGATCAATCTGCGGATCGAGCTTTAGGGTGATGGCAGAACAGGACGCCGAGACGAGGAGTGCTAATAACCCCGTGACGGCCAGCGACAGCTTCATTTCAACTCCAGTACCAAAGGGCGCAAGGGAAGGTGTGTAGCAAATTCTTACATTATGGCAGTTAATTTACATTTAAACATATTTATTCGTGCGCCGGTTCAATTAATTTCGCTGGCTGGATACCCGTTAACCGCTCTGCCAATCTACACTCAACGCTGGCCTGAAAGGAGAAAAGCATGAACGATCAGACAATTCGCGAGGTGCTGACACGCACCCGGCGCATCGCCTTAGTTGGCGCAAGCGATCGCCCGGAACGCCCAAGCTATGGGGTGATGAAGTATCTACTTGATCAGGGTTACGAGGTGATTCCGGTCAGCCCGAAACTGGCGGGCAAAACGCTACTGGGACAGCAGGCTTACGCCAGCCTGGCTGAAGTACCCGGCAAAATCGATATGGTGGATGTGTTTCGCAATTCGGAAGCGGCCTGGGGCGTTGCGCAGGAAGCGATTGCTGCAGGTGCGAAGACGTTGTGGTTACAGCTGGGGGTGATTAACGAGCAGGCCGCCGTGCTGGCGCAGGATGCGGGCATGACGGTGATTATGGATCGCTGCCCGAAGATTGAAATCCCGCGTCTGGGGTTAACGCGGTAGCAAAACAGGCGTGGCGGCCAACCGTGCCGCCACAGATTAATGTCGCAAATGAGGGGATTGCAATTGCTGACGCAGCCAGTTCATCCATTGACGGCTGTTCCGGATGCTCAACGCTGGTTTCACCGGCAAGCTGAATCTCAGCAACATAGGTATGCACCTGATCGCCTTCCTCATCTTCCATCACCACATGATACCAGGGCGCGCTGCGCAACTTCTCCTCTGCGCCAACTTCCTCAATTTTAGGCTCATCTAACGAGTATTCGGGATCGACATCGACGATAACGCCCAGCACACCAGACAAACGATGACGAACCTGCTGACCAATACCAAATTTACTGGCAATCATAGTGACCTCCGAAAAGAATGCTCTCTATCCAATATGGGGTCGGGAGCAGATTTTTCAAGTCACATGATCCGGCAGGCGAAGCCTTTCAGATAGAGTCCTTCCGGATAGCTGGCGATCACCGGATGATCGGCTGCCTGGCGGAACTGCTCGATGAACTGTACCTCGTGTCCGGCATCCAGCGCGGCATCGGCAATGATCTTCTGGAACAGATCGGTTGCCATCAGACCGGAACAGGAGAATGTCATCAGGATGCCGCCAGGATTGAGCAACTGGATCGCCAGCATATTAATGTCTTTGTAACCGCGGCAGGCGCCCATCAGCTGATTCTTGTTCTCCACGAACTTTGGCGGGTCCATGATGATCAGATCAAATTTTTCACCGGCGTCACGATAACGACGCAGCAGCTTAAATACGTCATCACGTTCAAACCGCGCGCGCGACACATCCAGCTGGTTAAGCTCAACGTTCTGACGTGCCACATCCAGCGCATCCTGTGAGGTATCCACGCTGATCACCTCTTTACAGCCACCCATTAGCGCAGAGACCGCAAATCCGCCGGTATAGGAGAAGCAGTTGAGCACGCGGGCGTCCTGTGCGTAGCGGCGCGTCGCCAGGCGGCTGTCGCGCTGATCGAGGTAATAGCCAGTTTTATGGCCGCCCTGGATATCCACCAGCAGCTTCATGCCATGCTCAGTAATCGGCAGCAGCGGCGGCGGGATTTCACCGGTAACGGTGCCCTGCGCCAGCTCCAGTCCCTCTTTCTTGCGCACCGCAACGTCAGAGCGGTCATAAATGGCGCAGCCAGGGAAGCACTGCTGTAGCGCCGAGATAATGGCCGGACGCTGATATTCGGCACCGGCAGACAGCAGCTGCATCACCAGAAAGTTGCCAAAACGATCGATGGTGACGCCAGGTAATCCATCTGATTCACCTGCAATCAATCTATAGCTGTCCAGACCATCGCGAACCGCCAGCCATTCACGCCACTGCAGCGCCTGTTCAAAACGGCGGACAAAAAAGGCGATGTCGATGGATTCATCAGCTTGCCAGCTCCAGACGCGGGCGCGAATCTGCGACTGGGGTGACCAGGCGGCGCGGGCCAGCCATTTTCCGTTACTGTCGCAAACATCAATGGTTTCGCCCAGCTGTGCTTTGCCTTCCATGCGGGCAACCGCACCGGAAAAGACCCAGGGATGGCGACGGAGCAGGGACTTTTCACGTCCCTTTGCGAGAATCAATCTGACTGTCATAGTTTGCTATGCTTACCTGAAAAAATGAGGCGCCATTGTCCGGTGGATAACGGGAAAATGCAACGAACAGCAGCAGGAGTAACTTATGACAGCAACCTGTGTCAAAGCGTGGGTGCACGGTCGCGTACAGGGCGTCGGTTTCCGCTACAGCACCCAGGCTGAAGCAAAAACGCTCGGCCTGCAGGGGCATGCGCGTAATCTGGAGGATGGCAGCGTTGAGGTACTGGCCTGCGGTGAGCCTGAACAGGTGGATGCGTTAATCAACTGGCTGAAAGCAGGCGGACCGCGCAGCGCCCGGGTCGATAAGGTGCTGGTGGAGCCGCACCATCCCGCTCAGCCGCCGCGCAGTTTCACCACCGGCTAACGGCAGTTCCCGGCTATAAGCATTTGGCCGGTTTTGGCAGACCGGCGATTTTGGTCGCCTGTTTGGCCGGACCTTCAGGAAACAGACGAAACAGATAGCGGCTGTTGCCTTTCTCTTCGCCATATTTCTGTGCCATTGCCTTGACCAGCATTCGCACCGCTGGCGAGGTGTTGTATTCGAGATAAAATGCGCGCACGAAATGCACCACTTCCCAGTGGGCGTCGGTCATCTGGATACCTTCCTGCTCAGCGATGAGGGCAGCCAGCGCCTCACTCCAGTCATCGCGATGCTTCAGATAGCCTTCGGCATCGACGGCGATTTCGTTACCGTTAAAATTCACGTTGGGTTCTCCTGAACAATGTCGGCGCAGTTTACCAAATTCGCCCGACAGGAAAAGCAAAAACCCCGCCGAAGCGGGGTTTGTCTGGGTATCAGCGGCGACAGCCAGTTAGTTACTGCGCGAGAAGCCGAGGATGCTCAGCAGGCTGATGAAGATGTTGTACAGCGAAACGTAGAGGCTGACCGTGGCGCGGATATAGTTAGTTTCGCCGCCGTGAATGATATTGCTGGTTTCCCACAAAATTGCTCCGGCTGAGAACAGGATAAACAGCGCACTGATCGCCAGATGCAGCGCCGGCAGTTGCAGAAACAGGTTAGCGATCACCGCCACCAGCAGCACTACAAAGCCTGCCATCATCATCCCGCCGAGGAACGACATATCACGGCGGGTGGTCAGCACATAGGCCGAGCAGCAGAAGAACACCAGTGCAGTGCCGCCCAGCGCCAGCGCGATCACATCACCCATGCCAGCGGTCAGGAACGAACTGAGGATCGGCCCAAGGCAATACCCCAGGAAGCCGGTAAAGGCGAAAGCGGCCAGAATACCCATCGGGCTATTGGCCAGACGGTAGGTCAGGAACATCAGACCATAGAAGCCGACCAGCATCAGGATCAGTCCCGGCGCAGGCAGGGCCAGCAGCGTGCTGGCGGTAGCGGTCACCGCCGAGAAGGCGAGCGTCAGGCCGAGCAGAAAATAGGTATTACGCAGAACTTTATGTGTCGTCAGCAGTGACGACTGCGATGAAGTGACAATTCTTTCCATGTTGCGCTCCTTTTAGCAGAACACCAGATATGCGCTGAGAATACGCAGGGCCATAATGAGGGAAAAGGCGTTTTACCCTTCTTTACGCGTCATTCCGCTAATTCTTTGAGCAGAGTGGTGATTTTGACATCGAAAAATCACAATTTGACTGTTTTTCAGGCGAATGGATTGATCGATGCTTTACATCGCCAAACGGGATGTTTATAGTGCGCGTCATTGCGGAGGGGTGGCCGAGCGGCTTAAGGCAGCGGTCTTGAAAACCGCCGATGGGAAACCATCCGAGAGTTCGAATCTCTCCTCCTCCGCCACTTTATCTGCTCAGGCGATAAAGCGGCAAAATGTCTGATGATGATTTTGCTTATGCAGTAATGTTACAAAACGGAGGGGTGGCCGAGCGGCTTAAGGCAGCGGTCTTGAAAACCGCCGATGGGAAACCATCCGAGAGTTCGAATCTCTCCTCCTCCGCCACATTTTACAGAACAGGCCAGCACAGCGTGCTGGCCTGTTCTGTTTCTGCGATCCGCCTTCCGCATTTCCGAAATTCTCCCGTTTAGCTTTCCGAACAGGGCGGCAGCGTTCATCTGCCCGGTGCATCTCTGCTATAGTCCACTCACTGTTTTTGTAAACATCTGGCGATTTTCCTGGATGAGCTGGGTTACACTGTTTAGCACTTCGCTCTGAGGCGAGCTAATCGGTTGATAGCCAGAGTGTTTCTCTACTGAATGAATGGAATAGGCACAATGATCAAGAAACTGAGTCTTTGCGCATTATCAGTGCTGGCCGCATTACCCGTCGCAACGGTGGCCTTCGCCGCTGATGGCGATATGCAGCTGCAACAGGTGCTGATGGTAAGTCGACATAATCTGCGCGCGCCGCTGGCGGATAATGGCAGCGTGCTGGAGCAGTCGACCAAAAAAAGCTGGCCGCAGTGGGATGTGCCCGGTGGACAGCTGACCACCAAAGGTGGCGTGCTGGAAATCTATATGGGTAACTACACCCGTCAATGGCTGGCACAGCAGGGTCTGGTGCAGAATGGCAGCTGTCCTGACAGCAATAACGTCTTCGTTTACGCCAATAGCCTGCAACGGACCGTCGCGACCGCCCAGTTCTTTGTCAATGGTGCCTTCCCTGGCTGTGACGTCGCCGTCACCCATCAGGATGCGATGGGAACCATGGATCCGATCTTTAATCCGGTGATCACCGATGGCAGCGAGGCTTTTAACAAGCAGGCCCTGGCTGATATGGCCGCAGCCAATGAAAAGCTGTCGCTGAAGCCTGCTTTCCAGCGGCTGGAAAAGATCGTCGATTACAAGTCTTCACCCGCCTGTAATAACAAAAAGCAGTGCGATCTCAGCAGTGGTCAGAACAGCTTCAGTGCTGAAAATGGCAAAGAACCTAACGTCAGCGGCCCGTTAAAAGTGGGTAACTCGCTGATGGACGCCTTTACGCTGCAATATTATCAAGGTTTCCCGCTGGATCAGGTTGCGTGGGGCCAGATCAAAACGCCTGAGCAGTGGAAAGAGCTGTCGGCGATTAAAAATGGTTATCAGGATACGCTGTTCACCAGCCCGACCATCGCCCGTGAAGTGGCGGCACCGCTGGTGGATTACATCCGTAGCCAGTTAGTCGATCAGGATAAGGCCAATGCGCCAAAAGTGACCCTGATGGTGGGCCACGATTCAAACATCGCCTCCTTACTGAGCGCGTTGCAGGTTAAGCCGTATGAGCTGCCCGATACCTATGAAAAAACGCCGATTGGCGGTCAGGTGGTATTTGAGCGCTGGCACGATGCTAAAAATGATAAAGATCTGCTGAAAGTTGAGTATGTCTACCAGAGCGCCGATCAGCTGCGTGATGCCGATGTGCTGAGCCTGAAAAATCCGCCGAAGCGCGTCACTCTGCAACTGACCGGTTGTCAGGCCGATGCTAATGGCTATTGCAGCTGGGATCAGTTCTCGCAAGTGCTGAATGCTGCCCTGCAGGGTACGCCAATGCAGCCTGCAGCCGCGCCAAAACCGGCCGCGGCTCAGCCTGATAGCGATGCGGCACCGGCCACTGGCGATGCGGCTAACAACCCGACTGACAAGCCGGCTGACAAAGCGAAGGCCGACAATGCCGCGGCGGATAAAGCCAAAGCAGAGAAAGCGGAAGCGGATAAAGCCGCGGCTGACAAAGCGAAGACAGAAAAAGCTGACGCAGAGAAAGCCAAAGCAGAGAAAGCGGAAGCCGATAAAGCGGCGGCAGAAAAGGCCAAAGCAGAGAAAGCGGAAGCTGACAAAGCAGCAGCAGAAAAGGCCAAAGCAGAGAAAGCGGAAGCCGACAAAGCGGCAGCAGAAAAAGCTAAAGCCGACAAGGCAGCAGCGGACAAAGCGGCGGCAGAAAATGCCAAAGCAGAGAAAGCAGACGCTGAGAAAGCCGCGGCTGAAAAAGCTAAAGCCGATAACGCAGCAGCCAGTCAGTCCGCCAGCAGCGCGCAAAACGACGGTGAAAAATCTGTGGCAACAGCCGCACAGTAACCCTTTCTGCCGCTGTAAAATAAAAAACCCCGTCGAAACGGGGTTTTTTTATGGGCGGAGCCCGATTAACCGGCAACCACCACCAGCTTCTGATTGGCAAATTCTTTAATACCGAGATCAGAGAGCTCACGACCGTAGCCGGAACGTTTAACCCCGCCAAACGGCAGTTCAGCCGAGGTGTCGCTTTGCGAGTTGATAAACACCATGCCGGTTTCAATCGCGGAAGCCAGCTTGCGGCCGCGGGCGATATCGCGGGTCCAGACCGATCCGCCTAAACCGTAGTGCGAATCGTTGGCCAGCGCGACGGCGGCCTGATCGTCACCCACCACGTAGACCTGCGCAACCGGACCGAAAAACTCCTGATAGTAAGCCGGGTTATCCGGCGTAATGCCGGTAAGCAGGGTAGGCTGGTAATAACAGCCGACGCCCGCAACCGCTTTCCCGCCGGTGACCAGCTGCGCGCCATGCGCGACGGCTTCATCCACCTGTTTCACCAGACGGTCACGCGCATCGCTGGAGGAAAGTGGACCCAGCGTGGTTTTTTCATCCAGCGGATCGCCCAGCGTGACAGCGCTCAGCGCTGCGCTGAACTGGCTGATAAAACGATCGGCAATTTTTTCATGCAGAATAAAGCGTTTGGCCGCGGTGCAAACCTGCCCGCAGTTACTCAGGCGCGCCTGCACGCCCTGGCGTACCGCTTCATCAAGATCGGCGTCATCCAGCACGACGAACACATCGTTGCCGCCCAGTTCGAGGGTCGATTTTTTCAGGTGCTTACCGGCCTGCTCCGCAACCGCACTGCCTGCACGCTCAGAACCGGTCAGCGCTACGCCCTGGACCCGGTCGTCGGCGATAAGATCGGCCACCTGATCGGTTGAGATGAAGAGGTTGGTCCAGGCACCTTCAGGCGCACCGGCTTCACGCACCAGCTTTTCAAACACGTCCGCACAGTGCGGGACGATATTGGCATGTTTCGCCAGTACCGGGTTACCCAGCGCCAGGTTAGGAGCCAGCACCCGCATCAGCTGGTAGTAAGGGAAGTTCCACGGCTCGACCGCCACCAGAACGCCAATCGGGTGATACTCCACCCAGGCTTCGCCCAGTTCGCTGGGGTAGGACTGCGGCTTCAGGATACGCTCGGCATTTTCGGCGTAGTAGCGCGCGATCTGCGAACAAATTTTTACTTCGCCCCGGCTCTGACCAATCAGTTTACCCATCTCTTTACTGGCAATGGTGGCCAGCTCTTCCGCACGGCTATCAATCAGATCAGCCAGTTTGTGCAACACCTGCAGACGCGGCTGAATATCGCCTTTGCTCCAGTCTGAGTGGAACAGGCGATCGGCGACCTCCAGCGCATGGCTGACGGCCGCCTCATCATGAGAGGGCCAGCTTTTCAGCAGCTGGTTGTTCGCGGGATTAATGCTTTGATAGGAAGACATGGCGTGCTCCTTGGTCAGTTAAAAAATCGAGGCGGGAGATCCCCGCCCCTGAATTACACGTTTTTACGTTCTACTGTTTTGTCATCCCAGGTCAGGACATCTTTATCGGTTTTTTCAAAGGCGCGAATCAGTACGTCGTCACTGCCTTGCTGGCGCCAGATCTCTTCGGCAAGCCGCTCATCGTAATTGGCCACTTCAAAAATGGCCTCGGCGATTTCAGGCGAGGTATGACGCAGACTGGCCCATTCGCCAACGTGATGTGCTTTTGCTTGTTCAGTAGCCATAATGTTCTCCTTCGATGAAATCAGTCCTTCAGTTTTACGGTCAGCCCGGCAACGTGTTCACCCTGATAGCGGGCGATATTCAGTTCCTCTTCCGTGGGCTGACGCGATCCATCCCCGCCCGCCAGCGTCGAGGCGCCATAGGGCGTACCGCCGCGGGTGCGGGAAATATCAAACATTTCCTGAGTGCCATAACCGATCGGGACGATCACCATGCCGTGATGCGCCAGCGTGGTCCAGACCGAGGTAATCGTCAGTTCCTGACCGCCGCCAGTTCCGGTTGAGGTAAAGACGCTGCCGACCTTGCCATGCAGTGCGCCGGAGGCCCACAATCCGCCGGTACGATCCCAGAAGTTGCGCATCTGCCCCGACATATTGCCGAAGCGGGTCGGGGTGCCGACGATAATCGCGTCATACTGCGTCAGCACTTCTGGCGTCGCCTCTGCGGCCGCCTGTTCGGTTTTACCGCCCACCTGGGCAAAGCGATCGGCATCCATGGTTTCCGGTACCCGCAGGATATCCACTTCTGCTCCAGGTACCCGACGCGCGCCTTCCGCTACAGCCTTCGCCATCGTTTCGACATGTCCATACATTGAGTAGTAGAGCACCAGAATCTTAGCCATTGTTCTCTCCAGGTGGGTTTGACGTCCTGAAAAGTATAGAAGAGCTTTCGTTTCACGTCGGCGATGCGCGTTCGCAGGCGGGCCGGCTGGGTAATAAACCCGCAGGCAATCGGTTGTAAGTCGACAGAATGTGCGTTGTTTAACCAAACCTGCAGTGAATAGTCTGTTGCGAAATGTGACTGTCGCCGTAGCGAAAACAGAAATTGGCTATTCTTTAAGCATGGCTGGGCGCGGTGCTATTGCCGTCAGCCACAGGTTGCTTTCATTTCTTCATTTATCGCGTTACGCGACAGGAGTAGACCATGGCATCACATCGTGGAGGTTCAGGTAATTTTGCCGAAAACCGTGAGCGTGCTGCAGAAGCGGGACGGAAAGGCGGTAAAAATAGCGGCGGCAATTTCAAAAACGATCCGCAACGCGCTGCCCGTGCCGGCGAGAAAGGCGGGCGCAGCAGCAGTAAAAAAAGCGACGATGAATAACCCTCTGTTCCGCCGGTAAAACCGGCGGTTAACGCCGTTGCTTTTCCCCCGTTCACTCCGCACAATAAGCCCGAACACATCATCAGGTGAAATATGTCGGACGCACTCCGCGGTTTATCCCTGCGCCTCACGCGCCAGGAACTGGTATTACTCTTTATAACGATGGTCTGGGGCGGTACCTTTCTGGTGGTCCACCGCGCGATGCAGCATTCCGGTCCGTTTTTCTTTGTTGGGCTGCGCTTTGCCACGGCGGCACTGCTGCTGGCACTGTTTTTCCGCCGTTATCTGGCCGCCATCAGCTGGCTGGAAATCAAAGCCGGCACCCTGATTGGCCTGTCGATTGCCGGTGGTTACGGATTACAGACCTGGGGGATGCAGACCATCTCCAGCAGCCAGTCGGCGTTTCTCACCGCGCTCTATGTGCCGGTGGTGCCGCTGCTGCAGTGGCTTTTTTTACGCCGTCCGCCGGGGTTGATGTCGTGGCTCGGCATCGTGCTGGCGTTTACCGGCCTGCTGCTGGTGGCCGGACCGCAGGATGGCCGCATCAGCCTGAACGCCGGTGAACTGGCAACCCTGCTCAGCACCCTGGCGATTGCCGCCGAGATCATCTTAATCAGCCGTTATGCCGGCCAGGTTGATGTACGCCGTGTCACGCTGATTCAGCTGGCGGTGGCCTCGTTGTGCGCTTTCGCGCTGATGATACCCAATGGTGAAACGGTGCCGGCGCTGTCGACGCCGTTGCTGCTTAGCGCGCTGGGGCTCGGGGCCGCCAGCGCCTTAATTCAGGTCACCATGAACTGGGCGCAGCGTAGCGTCTCCCCGACGCGGGCGACGGTGATTTACGCTGGCGAACCGGTCTGGGCGGGCGTGGTCGGACGAATAGCGGGTGAGCGCTTGCCCGCGCTGGCGCTGCTCGGCGGGGCATTGATTGTCTGTGGCGTGATTGTCAGTGAACTGCGGCTGAAACGGAAGAAAGCGGTGCAGCCAGCGACCACACCGCAGGAATCGCAGGAGTAGCTAGCCCTGCTGACGCGCCAGCGGTTTATCCGATAGCGCCGCGCCGCGTCGGCGCAGGATCGCATTGAGGATAATGGCGCCGAAGGTGGCCGTGCCGATACCGCCGAGGGTAAATGAACCTATCTTCAGCGCAAAGTCACCGGCACCCAGCACCAGCGTGGTGGCGACCATAATCAGGTTACTGTTCTGGCTGAAATCAACGTGATTTTGTACCCAGATGCGCGCGCCTGCCACCGCAATCAGTCCAAACACCACAATCGACGCGCCGCCAATTACCGGCGCCGGAATGGTATGGATCAGCGCACCAAACTTCGGTGAGAAACCCGCCAGAATCGCAATGATCGCCGCCGCAACAAATGCCAGCGTTGAGTAGACTTTAGTGACCGCCATCACCCCGATATTTTCTGCATAGGTGGTGACGCCGCTGCCGCCGACCGAACCGGAGAGCATCGTCGCCAGGCCGTCACCGACAAACGCGCGTCCCATATACGGATCAAGGTTACGTCCGGTCATGCCCGCCACCGCTTTCAGATGACCGAGATTTTCCGCCACCAGAATGATCGCCACCGGCGCGATCATCACGATCGCCTGCAGATCAAAGCGGGGAGAGGTGGTGTGAGGCAGGCCAAACCAGGGTGCCTGCGCCAGCAGAGTGAAGTCGACTGGTTTGCCCAGCCCCAGTCCGTTGGTCAGCAGCGCATAGAGCGCCCAGGCCACTATCAGCCCAATCAGGATCAGCAGGCGCTGTATCATGCCGTGGGTAAACACCGCCACCACGCCAATACAGAGCACCGTCATCACCGCCACCCAGCTGTCAAAAGCGGAGCCGGATACGCCATGCACCGCGATCGGGGCCAGGTTCAGCCCGATAGCCATCACCACTGCGCCTGTCACCACCGGCGGCATCAGGTTTTCAATCCAGCGGGTACCGGATTTCATCACCACCAGCCCGATCAGGGTATAGATCAGGCCACAGGCGATCACGCCGCCCAGCGCCATGCTGAGATTGGGATTCAGCCCCTGGCCGCTGAAGCCGGTCACGGCAATCACCACGCCAACAAACGCGGCACTGGAGCCAAGATAGCTGGGCACACGACCGCCGGTAATGAAAAAGAACAGCAGGGTGCCGATGCCCGACACCAGAATCGCCAGGTTAGGGTCCAGCCCCATCAGCAACGGCATCAGCACCGTTGCGCCAAACATCGCTACCGCATGTTGCAAACCGAGAATAAGCGTTTGTCCCATCGGCAGCGTTTCATCCGGTGCGATAATGCCGTTTTCACTCAGTGCCGACTTCTTCTGCCATTGCGGAAACCAGGAACGTGCCATCGTATACTCCAGAAAGTGATGAATGCCGGGACCAGACCTGCGACAGCAGGCGGATTAACAGGCTTCCTGCCGCATAAGGGGATGATAGCTGCGGTCAAACCACGCCAGACCGTGCGTATCATCGTTGCGCATCAGCGCCAGAACCTCACAGAACAGAATGTCGTGCGTTCCGACGCTGACAATCTGACTGATCCGGCAGTCAAACGAGGCGACGGCACCGCTCAGCACCGGCGAACCGGTCACCGCCGTTGACCATTCGGCTGCAATAAAGCGCTCGGCCATCGCTGTTTTGCCGCCGAACAGGTTAGACAGGGCTTCATGGCCCGCCGCCAGGGTATTAACGCAGAGCTGCCGGTTTTCAGCAAAGACGGGCCACACCGAGGCGGACCGGTTGAGGCAGACCAGCAGCGTGGGCGGCGAGTCCGTGACGCTGCAGACGGCGGAGGCGGTAAAGCCTGCACGTCCGGCCGGGCCTTCGGTAGTGATGATGTTGACCGCCGCGCCAAGCCGCGACATCGCGTTACGAAATTCAGTTTTCTCTACCACTGGGGCAAGGTGATTCGGGTTCATCGCGATCTCCGCAAAAAAGGGTTATCCGGTCACGCGCGCCAGCGGCTGCACGTCATCGGTATCATCCAGCCACTGCACCAGCAGGGCATTAAAGTGATCGGCATCGGTCACGCTCATCGCATGGCCGCCCCAGGACATGACCTGCTGCGAGGCGTTCGGCAGCGCCGCTGCCAGCTGCGCGGAACAGCTCCACGGCACCAGCAAATCGTCCTGACTGCAGATCACCAGTACCGGCTGAGGGATCGCCGCAGCGCGGGCGCTAAAATCTGCGCTCATCAGCGCATGCAGACGTCGTATCAGGTTCTCCATTCCCTGGAAATGGTCAATGTGATGACTGTCTTCCTGTTCCAGCCGCGTCTGATGCTGCGCCATCCATTCAGCCGGATAGAGAAACAGCGGCTGTGCGCGCACAAAGGCTTCCACGCCGACGTTGAGCAACAGATCCTGGCGCACCTGAAAGCAGCGGCGGGTATGAGGATGGAGCGTCAGCCAGCCATTGATCACCACGATTCGCTCAACCCGCTCCGGATAGTCCAGCGCCAGCTGCATGCCCACCAGCCCACCCAGCGCATGGCCGATCAGGCTGAACCGCAGAATGCCCTGCTGCGCCAGTGCGGCGGCCAGTTCCGCCGCCATCATCGCCATGCTGTACCCTTCCGGCAGGGTATCGGCGCTGCGGCCGGTACCGCGCTGATCGTAGAGCACCACCCGATAGCGCGCGGTCAGGGCCGCAAGCTGCGGCTGCCAGAAGCCCGCCACACCGCCCAGACCGGAAGAGAGCACCAGCGTCGGGGCATCCGGTGACTGCAGGCCAACAATATCCAGCTGCATCAGGCCTCCTGTTTGCCGATGTGCGCCACGCTGGCGATCTCAATCAGCGCATCAGGTTTCACCAGCCCACACTGAATACAGAAACGCGCCGGTTTATCGCCGGGAAAATAGTCGGCGTAAACCTGGTTCACCGCCGCGTAATTCGACCAGTCGGTGATGAATATCGAGTTGAACGTGACATCCGCCATATTGCCACCGGCGGTTTCAATCACCTTTTTAATGGTTTCCAGCACATGACGGGTTTGCGCGGCGGCATCGCCAACGTGCACCACGTTATTATCAGCATCGAACGGCAGCGTACCCGAAACGTAAACCACGCCGTCGGCCAGCGTACCGGGCACGAAGGGGGCGATAGGGGTAGTGGTACCCGGCGGAATAATGACGCTTTTTGGCATAACAGCTTCTCCTTTACGCGATTCTTAACGGGCATCCGCGGGTTTCAGACTCTCGCAGAAGGTGGCGACTTCTGACACCCAGCCAAAAAAGGTTTCGATATTGAACAACGCCGCCTGCTGCGCAAAAGGCGGGCCGGCCTGATAGGTCGCGTCTTCCAGCACTACGCCGAAGTACTCCAGGAAGAAACCGTCACGCAGCGTCGATTCGACACAGACGTTCGTCGCAATGCCGGTGAAGATCAGATGGCGGATACCCCGGCTGCGCAGCATGCTGTCGAGTGGCGTGTTGAAGAAACCGCTGTAGCGTGGTTTCGGCAGCACGATGTCGCCCGGCTGCGGCACCAGCTGATCCACCAGCGCATAATCCCAGCTGCCTTTCGACAGCAGCGTGCCGTGCAGCTCCGGGCGTTTGCGCATGGTTTTCAGGGCATTCGACTTGTGGAAGTTGGGTGAACCGGCATCGCCAGCTTCGACGTAATCCGCATCCCAGCCGTTCTGAAACCAGATAATCTGGATACCCGCAGCGCGTGCGGCCGTCACCGCTTCGGCGATTTTTGCAATCACCGGCTGAGTCGCGGAGACATCAAAACCGGCCAGATCCAGATAACCGCCTGGGGTGGCATAGGCATTTTGCATATCCACCACAATCAGCGCGCTCTGGCTGGGCGGAAAGGCGATCGGTTCGGGACGCGCGGGCAACTCTACCTGCGGTACGTCTGGGGTATGAGCGCAATAAACCGTATTCATCACGCTACCTCCTGTTGTGCATCCAGCAGAGCGCTGCGGCACTGCATCAGCGGCTGGATATGCTGACCAAAGTCCTCGATGCCCTGCAGGAAATCATCAAACGTCAGGAGAACGCCGTGCGTGCCATCGACCTGCGCCACCTCATCCAGCATCCGCGCCACGCTGGCATAGGAGCCGACCAGCGTGCCCATATTGATGTTGACCGCTGAAGTCGGATCGGCCATCTGGCGCACGTTGGTGTCGCTGCCTGATTTAGTATCCTGCTGGCTTTGGGTCGTCAGCCACGAAAGTGCCTCTTCATCGGCTCCGGCTTTATAGTGTTCCCAGCGTGCGCGTGCTTCTTCATCGCTGTCGGCGGCGATAATCATAAACAGCACATAGGAACCGACATCGCGCCCGGCTTTTTCTGCCGCCTGCTTCATGCGCACAGAGGTGGCGCTGAATGCGGTAGGGGTATTCACGCCTTTACCAAAGCAGAAGTTGTAATCGGCGTGCTGGGCGGAAAAGGCCATGCCGGCATCGCTCTGCCCAGCACAGATCACCTTCATCGGCCGCTGAGGTTGCGGGCTGACGCGACAATCATTCATGGTGAAGAAATCACCTTTAAAGTCAGATTTGCCGGTACCCCACAGATCGCGCAGCACGGTAACGTATTCGGTCAGATAGGCATAACGGCTGCCGAAGTATTCATCGCCTGGCCACAATCCCATCTGCTCATATTCGGGCTTCTGCCAGCCGGTAACCAGATTGACGCCGAACCGGCCATTGGAGATCGAATCAATGGTCGCCGCCATGCGCGCTACGATCGCCGGTGGCAGGGTGAGCGTGGCCGCCGTTGCGTATATCTCAATGCGCGAGGTGACCGCCGCCAGGCCCGCCATCAGAGTGAAAGATTCCAGGTTGTGATCCCAGAACTCGGTCTTACCGCCAAAGCCGCGCAGCTTGATCATCGACAGCGCAAAATCGAAATGGTAGTGCTCCGCTTTCTGCACGATCGCTTTGTTCAGTTCAAAGGTCGGTTTGTACTGTGGCGCATGGGAGGAAATCAGCCAGCCATTGTTACCAATCGGAATAAAGACGCCTATCTTCATGTGAAACCTCTTTGCGGTGGGGGAAAGCATTTCACGCGCGGCACTGCTTCCTGCTTCATCCGTGAGGGGCTGCGCTCAGTCACAATTTTGCAAACTGCGTGCCACATTTTTTAATGCATTAAATAACAATGAGTTAAAATTAACCCGAAAGAGGTAACCGGAGCAGATGGTCCATTTCGGACCGTTTGGTCAAAATTCGCTGCACATTTTCCATGCAGGCTGGGCAAAAAAGGTGCAGGCGGCGGATTGGGCAGGGCGGAAGCACTTTGCTATGATGCGCTGACACAAGAGGGATGAGGTAACCGTGTGAAAACCGATGAAAAAAAGCCTACGCGTCGTTCGCGTGCCGTCGCCGCGAAGCGCGCTGCCATTCTGGAAGCGGCATTAACGTTTTTCTCCCAGTTTGGCATTCATGGAACCAGCCTCGATAAAGTGGCGGAGCGGGCGGACGTCTCTAAAACCAATCTGCTCTACTATTTTCCCTCCAAAGAAGCGCTGTATGTGGCGGTGCTGAAACAGATTCTGGATGTCTGGCTGGCGCCGCTGCGGGCGCTGGCACACGATCAGGACCCGCTGGTGGCGATCCGCCGCTATATTCGCCTGAAGCTGGAAGTATCACGCGATCACCCGCAGGCCTCACGGCTGTTTTGCCTTGAGATGTTGCAGGGCGCGCCACTGTTGAAAGGCGAACTGGCGGGCGATCTGAAACAGCTGGTGGATGACAAAGCGGCGATTATCGAGCGCTGGATTGACGAAGGCCGGCTGGCAGGCGTACAGCCGCAACATCTGATCTTTATGCTGTGGGCAACGACCCAGCACTACGCCGATTTTGCCAGTCAGGTTGAGGCGATTACCGGCCAGACGCTGAACGATCCCGAGTTTTTTGATCAGGCCGTTAATAATGTGCAGCGCATGATTATTGAAGGGATTCGGGTGCGCTGACTGGCGTAACATCCACGCTTCGCGACGGAGTAAAATCATGGATTCTGTTTCGCAATGGGTACTGGGCGCCACGGTCAGCGTGGCAGTGATGGGACGACGGGTACCGATCTGGCAGGCTGCGCTGGTTGGCGGCGTCAGCGGCACCTTACCCGATCTTGATGTGTTTCTTGATCATGGCGATGCCATCCGCAATATGACGCTGCATCGTACCGAGAGCCATGCGCTGCTCTATCTCACGCTGGTTTCGCCGCTGATTGCCTGGCTGGTAGCGGGACTGTTCCGTCCGCGCGTGAAATGGCCAGCATGGTGGCCTGCCATCTGGCTGGCGCTGATTACCCATCCGCTGCTCGATTTAATGACGGTGTATGGCACCCAGCTTGGCCTGCCACTGACCGATTATCCCTACGCAATCGGCAGCATTTATATTGTCGATCCGCTCTATACGCTACCGCTGTTGATCGGTCTGGGCGTGGCGCTCTGGCGGCGAGGCGACGCCGGGCTGCGCGGCAACCGGCTTGGGTTGATGCTGAGTACGCTTTATCTGGTATGGAGCGTGGCGATTCAGAGCGTGGCGGGCGCGCAGATTAAGCAGGCGCTGGTGCAGCAGGGGATTCCCACCGAGAAAGTGCTGGTGACGCCGACCGCGTTCAACACCCTGGTGTGGCGCAGCGTGGTGATGACGCCGGATCGTTATGGCGAAGTTTACTGGTCGCTGCTGTCGCCACGGCGTCCGTTGCAGGTGGTGTGGCGTCCGCGTCATCCCGAGCTGTTCGATGCGCTACGCGGCGACTGGTATGCCGAGCGGGTCGCCTGGTTCAGCCACGGTTTTTATGCGATGGCCGAAAAGGATGGCCAGATCACCATTGCCGATCTGCGGATGGGGGAAGGCAACAATTTCACCTTTACCTTTGGTCTGGGTACTCCACAGCAGCCCGATCCCCAGCCACAGCGGCTGCCTTCTGAGCGGCCAGATTTACGGGCGATATTCCGGACACTGGCGGAGCGGCTATAAAAAAGCCCGGTCAGTGACCTGATGCTCGTCAGTTAAGGTTACCTTTACAAAGGCTGTCAGTCAGACGTGGCCGCTTTTTTACTGGGCGAGTGTGCCGGAGTGCGGGCCTGAGCACCTCTGCTGCTGCCGGGCCGTCCTCGCGCCGCTCACGCGGTACCTTCGGCTTTGACGTCGTGCCGACGAACCGTTCGGGGATCGTCCCTCCCTGGCCGGCCCCGAACTCTCCACGCTTCCCGGCGTGGCGTTCTGGCCCAACGTCACGCCTCAGCGCTGCGGATAGCCCTTTCAGCAGCAGAGGCGCCCAGGCCTCCACTATCGTGCCCTTTTTAACAGCACACACTGAAGTTTCAGAGCAGGCTGGGGTCGCTCAGGGGCAGGCAATCCGCAGCGCTGAACAGAATGAGTCTGCCAGGAGAGCCCGCAGGACGCGGGCGAAAGGCGGGGCGGCACAGGATGTGCCATCCCCGGCGGTCCGTCAGGCAGACGAATGAAGTGAAGGTACCGCGCAGCGGCGCTAGGACCGCCAGCCCCTGAGCGACCCCAGGCTGCGTTATCACCTGCCGCTTAACTGACAAGCTTTACGGTCACTGACCGGGCTTTTTGCTATTCAACCGGCGATTAGCGAGCCTGACGACGACGCAACAGCCAGCCCATCGTCAGCAGGGCAAACCACAGCGGTGTCACCATCAGCGCCTGGCGCGTATCTTCCTGCAGGGTCAACAGCACCAGCACAAACGCGAAGAATGCCATGCAGACCCAGCACATGAACTTGCCCATTGGCATCTTAAAACCAGACTGTGCGTGACGCTCTGGATACTTTTTACGGTAGGCCAGATAGCTGCAGAGAATAATGGTCCAGACGAACATAAACAGAATGGCGGAAACGGTGGTCACCAGGGTAAATACCGTCATCACATCCGGGATCAGGTAAATCAGCGCCACACCCGCCAGCAGGCACAGGCAGGAGAAGAACAGTCCGGTGGTGGGAACGGCGCGGGCAGAAAGACGACCAAAGGCGCGGCTGGCCACACCTTGTTGCGACAGGCCATACAGCATACGACTGGTGGAGAAAATGCCGCTGTTGGCAGAGGATGCCGCCGAGGTCAGCACCACAAAATTGACGATACTGGCGGCAGCGGGCAGACCAATCAGCACGAACATCTCAACAAACGGGCTGCGATCGGCCATCACCTGGGTCCACGGCGTAACAGCCATGATCACCATCAGCGCCAGCACGTAAAACATGATCACCCGCAGCGGAATGGCGTTAATCGCGCGTGGCAGCACTTTGTGCGGATCGTGGGTTTCTGCTGCTGCGGTGCCGACCAGTTCAATCCCGACGAAGGCAAACACCGCTATCTGGAAGCCAGCAAAAAAGCCGCTCAGCCCTTTAGGGAACATCCCGCCATGATCCCAGATATTGCTCAGCGAGGCGGTACCGCCGCCAGGTGAAGGATAGTGCATCGATACCAGCACAATGCCGGTAATGATCAGGGCCACAATCGCCACGATTTTAATAATCGCGAACCAGAACTCCATCTCGCCAAACAGTTTGACCGTCGCAATATTGAGCGTCAGAAAAACCACCACGCACAGCAGGGCGCTCATCCAGATCGAGAAGCCCGGAAACCACAGCTGGAAGTAGGCGCTGATGGCCACCACATCGGCAATGCCGGTCACTACCCAGCAGAACCAGTAGGTCCAGCCGGTGAAATAGCCGGCCCACGGCCCCAGCAGATCCGCCGCAAAATCACTGAATGATTTGTATTCGAGATTTGAGAGCAGCAGTTCGCCCATTGCCCGCATCACGAAGAACAGCATAAAACCGATGATCATATAGACAAAAATGATCGAAGGTCCCGCCAGGCTAATGGTTTTACCGGAACCCATAAACAGACCGGTGCCGATAGCGCCGCCAATAGCGATAAGTTTAATATGACGATTGTGCAGGTTACGCCGGAGTTTATCCGGACCTTCCTGCGTGAGTGGCGCGTCTTTAGATTGATCAACCATAGAATAGTCTTTCCTTTCTTGATGTTGTGTCAGCTCTGCTGGCTGTTATTAAGTGAGTCTGCCTGAAGGCAAGCTGGCATAAGATAGTGGAAGACGCGCTAAAGCCGGTAACGGTTTTTGATCAATTGTGACCATTGCCGCTTAATCAGACAGTAGCAATGCCGTGTTCGGCTTAATTCTGCGTCAGGCTGGGTAAGTTTTCATCACGTTGTGTCAGACAGAGGGCGCGACGGGGATTGTGCTTCTACACTTTTTGTTTGTTATTCATCATGCTGCGAGAGGGACTATGCGCACGCTTATCCTGTTTTTGCTGTTGATTGCGCTGGGATGGGTCAGTTTACCCTGGCTAAAACAGCATCTGCCGCCGCAGTTTAATCCCTTTATCCCGCTGTCGGTGACCGACCCGCCGGGCTGGATGACGCAGCTCAAGATGAAACGGCTGGCGGGTAATCCGGCGGCCTGTCTGGATGTGATGCGGCGCGCGCAGCAGGCGGGCTGGGTCAGCTTCAGCCAACGACCACCGGTGCGGGGTGATTGCCCGATCGCCGATCCGCTGCGCATCCGGGCATTTGGCCCGGTCAGCCTGAGCAGCAGCTTCCTGGCCAGCTGTCCGATGGCGGTAGCCAGCACCATGTATGTGCTACACAGCCGCGAACAGGCGCTGCAACAGATGCAAAGCCCGCTGGTACGTATTACCCACGTTGGCAGCTACGCCTGTCGCAATATTTACCATCGGTCCGAGGGACGATTAAGTGAACATGCCACGGCTGATGCCTGGGATGTCACCGGTTTTCAGCTGGCTAACGGCCAGCGGATTGATGTCAGTCGCCACTGGCAACAGCCAGCGGATAAAGCCGCGCTGTTACATACGCTGTGGCGAGGCGGCTGTCAGGTATTTGGTAACGCGCTGGGACCCGATTATAACGCCGCGCATGCGACCCACTTTCATCTGGGTATGCGCGGTGCCGGTTATTGCCGATAAATCATAAAACCGGATTAATACCGCGTTTAATAATGAAATGGTTGGCTGGCCAGGAAAAAACAAATCCAGTGATCATCGCTAATTGCAGCATGAACCAGAAAATGCTCAGGGAAGGATTAATCTGCTGATGCAGCACAAATTTCAGGGCCAGTGACATAAAGAGAAAAATGCCCGCCTGATAGATTAGCAGGGGAAATGCGCTGCGTTTAAATGCCAGCGACAGCTTATGCCAGAATGATTTTTTTTCATGTTGGCCCAGCGTAAAAAAATGGAACAGCAGCAGGAGCAGTAAAGAGATCGGTAACGAAATCGCTGCCTGCTGCCAGATCAACAGCGATATTTTAAGATAGTTCAGCAGCGTGATAATTGGTAAGGTTATCGCCTCCGCTAAAATACAGGCGCTGGCTGACAGGGTGGTGGCGATAAATAGGGCTTGCCAGCCGGTGTGGCGGGGTGATTTCTGCCGTATCAGTAGGGCTGCTTTTAGCTGATGACGGGGAATGCGTCCCAGATACCACCAGGCCAGCCAGCCGATAAACGGCAGATAAAGACCGGTCAGCGGCCAGATCAGGTTCATCAGTGACGCTGGCTGACGATAAAGTAAAATATCTTTGATAATCATCAGCGCGGTGCACGCGCCTGAGACCAGAAAAAGTAAAGCCCACTGATTTAGCATCGTATGCTCCCGTGGCGTGTTAATCCATGACCTGTTGAATCGCGCGGGCCACGGGCTGTTTTCGTCTTGTCAGAGCGGACTCAGCACCGGTTGCCGCAGATTAAGCGTAGCCTCAACCCAAAAAGAGTGTAATGAATGCTTATTTCCCGCTAAAAAATATGTTGCAGTCCAATATCTGCCGCTTCGCTTATTAAAATGGTGATTAACGCGCTGTTTACACGTCAGTTCCTGGCGGTCGGGGAATAAATTTTCAGGCGTACAGTGGCCATTTTCAATTTGATGAAAAAACGGACTGAAACAGAATGATTGAAGTTCTATCAGAAAAATCTTATTCTTCGGCTTTGATTGAAAGTTGCTTCGTACGGCCTCATATTAGTGGGGAAAGGGGATTATGGCGTAGCCCGGCCTTCGAAGAATTAAATGCCATGTTTATTACGGCGATGCCGGTTTGTACAATCAATTAATTTACTCCTGAACATTTATTTTTTATCTGAATAACCAAAATGAATAATAATGCACACCTGCGTAAAAATAATGCCGAGGCAATATGAGTACCGAAAATTATTTCGTCTGGCGGCGTGAGACGGAAGAAAAATTTCAGGCATTAACGCTTTCATCTGAGCTGAAGACGTTATTGCAACAATTTACTGAAGCATTAGGTTTCGACTATTTTGCTTTTCTGATTCAGCATCCGGTGCCTTTTAGTCGGCCGCGCATTCATTTGCACAGCACCTATCCCGCATACTGGGTTAAGCATTATGAGGCGAACAATTATTACGCGGTCGATCCGGTGCTGGAACGCTGTCAGCGGCCGGGCAGAGGAATGGTGTGGGCGCGAGAGCAGTTTACTGAGGCCGGTAACCTGTGGGATGAGGCGCGTGAGCACGGCTTACAGAGCGGTTTTTCTTGCTCTGCAATGGCACCAAATCGCGTCATTGGTATATTATCTATATCATCGCAACAGCCGCTTCCTATTGACGAGCGCCGCATTGAACTGGAAGTCAAACTCCACTTTTTAGCGGAGCTAAGCCTGGATACGCTGGAACGCTTTAGCGATGATGCCATGGTGGTACTAAAAAAAGAGTTTAGTCAGCGCGAGCTGGAAATTTTGAAATGGACTGCCGAAGGAAAAACGGCGGTAGAAATTTCACTTATTTTATCCATCTCTGAACATACCGTTAACTTTCACCAGAAAAATATGCAAAAGCGTTTCAATGTTTCCAATAAAACTCAGATTGCCTGTTATGCAGCAGCGATCGGGCTGATTTAGATGAAAGGCAACTACTAAATTTAGTAGTTCCCTCGTCCGGGTCAGTTGTCTACCCTGCGCCGGGGCTTTGCCAGGCTGGCGCAAAGAAATCATTGCAAACATGGGGATGTCAGAGGCGCATGATGAAAATAGTTCAAACGCAATTAAAGGATATGCCATCCTCTTTGCTCGCCGAACTTGGCAGCTACCGGTATAGCGTATTTGCGCGCGGCGAGGGATGGTCGATTCCTCCCCGTCTTAGCACGCCGGGACAGGAATATGATCGCTACGATCGTTCAGATGTGACCTGGCTGATCGCCTGGAATGCGCGTGATGGAATCAGCGGCTGCGCGCGATTAATGCCGTGGTTCGAGCCTGAACAAAGTGAAGGCATTGTCTTGCCCTTCAGCCATGAGAAAGTGTGGGAGATGTCGCGCTTTTCAGCACGGCTGGAAGTGGACCCTGAATTGCCATTGAACATTCTCTGGCACGCGGTGCAGCTGGCAGAACTGAATGGCATGGAGTACATCATCAGTTCAGCGACACCGATGCTTGAGAAGATGTTCGAGCAGCATCAGGTGGTGTATGAACCGCTGACGCCGGGATTAATTCTGTCAGAGGATAATCTGTTCGCGATTCGCATTCCGGTGGTGCAGCCGGCATTGGCGGAGAAGTATCGCGGTACCCGGCGTTTCAGTCCGGAAGAGGTGCTGCCGTCGCTGGGTGTTTCGGTTAACTGGCAGTCGCACAACTAAATAATTTGCCCCCGCAGCTGGGGGCAAAATGTTTACTGGCGGTAGGCCGCTTTGATCTGCTTAATGGTGTTGCTGAACACTTCTGCCTGTGGCTTGTCGCCCAGCGTCTGCACGTAGCGTTCCATATTGATAATGACTTTTCCGGCATCCGCCTGACCCATACCTTTCAGAATCAGCGTGATCATCATTTTCAGACCCGCTATTTCATCCGATAATTTGCGCGCTTCCTGCGAAGTGGCAAAATCTTCATCGCTCATGATTTTCTCCTTGGTGAATAACAACGTGTCGGCAATCAAGTCCGTACAGCAGTGCGTGAGTATACCACAGGGCCGTTAAGTTGCTGAGGCAGCCGGTTCGCTTCCATCCGAAAAGGCATTCAGTCCAGCCGGGCTAATCAATCGCGGAAAGTTATCATAGCCTTCTGCCACGGCCTGCCAGCACAATGCGCCAGGCGTGGGCGTCGCCGGGAAAATAATTTAACTTATTGAAAATAAATAGTTTAATTTAATATTTTCAGGGTAGTCAACGGCAGCGTGAGACCCCGGCCCGGAAAACAAACGCCGCCGTTTTGAATCAGGTATCCCACCTACAGTTTTGCTTTGTTGATGTGCTTTTGAGGTAAAAGCAGGTATGATTACCGCCTGAAATCGTTAATCGCTTCCTCTTTTTTTAGCCTCTGGAGTCTTCCCGTTGATCAGTGTGCTTCTTGTTGATGACCATGAACTGGTCCGTGCTGGTATCCGCCGCATCCTGGAGGATGTCAAAGGTCTGGTGGTGGCTGGAGAAGTTAACTGTGGCGAGGATGCAGCAAAGTGGTGTCGCGCCAATCAGGTTGATGTAGTGCTGATGGATATGAATATGCCTGGTATCGGCGGACTTGAGGCGACACGAAAAATCGTGCGCTACAACCCTGACATCAAAATCATCATGCTGACCATTCATACCGAGAATCCACTGCCCGCCAAAGTGATGCAGGCCGGTGCCGCCGGTTACCTCAGTAAAGGGGCCGCGCCACAGGAAGTGATTAATGCGATCCGCTCGGTCAATGCCGGACAGCGCTATATTGCCTCGGACATCGCGCAGCAGATGGCGTTGAGTCAGATCGAGCCCCAGAAAGCCGAATCACCTTTCAGCTGTTTGTCGGAAAGGGAATTGCAGATTATGCTGATGATCACCAAAGGACAAAAGGTGACGGAAATTTCCGAGCAGCTGAATCTCAGTCCTAAAACCGTTAACAGCTACCGTTATCGGATGTTCAGTAAGCTGAATATCAGTGGTGACGTAGAGTTAACGCATCTGGCCATTCGACATGGCCTCTATAATGCGGAGCCGTTAATCAGTAGTGAGTGACGTTTTTAACCCCAAAGCCTTTCTGAGTACGGTGACCAGCAAGCCTGGCGTCTACCGCATGTATGACGCCGCAGGCAACGTCATCTATGTTGGTAAAGCCAAAGATCTGAAAAAGCGTCTGACCAGCTATTTTCGCACTCAGGTCGGCAGTCGCAAGACCGAAGCGCTGGTGAGTAATATCCAGCACATCGATGTCACCGTAACCCACACCGAAACCGAAGCGCTGCTGCTTGAGCATAACTACATCAAGCTCTATCAGCCGCGCTACAACGTACTGCTGCGCGATGATAAATCTTATCCCTACATCTTCCTGAGCGCGGATACGCATCCACGTCTGGCGATGCACCGCGGCGCGAAACATGCCAAAGGGGAATACTTCGGTCCGTTTCCCAACGGCTATGCGGTGCGTGAAACTTTAGCGCTGCTGCAAAAGGTGTTCCCGATCCGCCAGTGTGAAAACAGCGTCTATCGCAACCGATCACGTCCCTGTCTGCAATACCAGATTGGGCGTTGCCTTGGGCCGTGCGTTGCCGGTCTGGTGAGCGAAGAGGAGTACGCGCAGCAAACCGATTATGTGCGGTTGTTCCTGGCGGGCAAAGATGACCAGGTGCTGAATCTGCTGGTGAAGCGGATGGAAGAGGCCAGCGTCGGGCTGCGATTTGAAGAAGCGGCGCGCCTGCGCGATCAGATTCAGGCGGTACGTCGGATTACCGAGAAGCAGTTTGTCTCTAATCAGGGCGATGATCTGGACGTGATGGGCGTAGCCTATGAGGCGGGTATGGCCTGTCTGCATGTGCTGTTTATTCGTCAGGGCAAAGTGTTAGGCAGCCGCAGCTACTTCCCGAAAGTGCCGGCGGATACCGATCTGGCCGAAGTGGTGCAAACCTTTGTCGGGCAGTTCTATCTGCAGGGCAGTGAAGCGCGCACCTTACCGGGCGATATCCTGCTCGACTTTACGCTGCCGGAGCGCGAACTGCTGGCTGACTCGCTGAGTGAACTGGCTGGTCGTCGCGTCTCGATTCAGAGTAAACCGCGCGGTGACCGTGCCCGTTATCTGAAACTGGCGCGGACCAACGCCGCAACCGCATTAACCACCCGGCTGTCGCAACACTCGACCATTCATCAGCGTCTGGCGGCGCTGGCAGAGTTTCTTGAACTCGACAAAATTACCCGCATGGAGTGTTTCGATATCAGTCACACCATGGGCGAACAGACGATCGCTTCCTGCGTGGTGTTTGATCAGAACGGTCCGCTGCGTGCCGATTACCGCCGCTATAACATCAGCGGCATCACGCCGGGCGATGACTATGCGGCGATGAATCAGGTGCTGCGCCGACGTTATGGTAAAGCCATCGAAGAGGATAAGATCCCCGATGTGATCCTGATCGATGGCGGGAAAGGGCAGCTGGCACAGGCAAAACAGGTGTTTGCCGAACTGGATGTGCCCTGGGATAAATCCCACCCGATTTTACTGGGTGTCGCCAAAGGCAGCGATCGTAAAGCCGGTCTGGAAACGCTGTTCTTTGAAGCGGAAGGCGAAGGGGTATCGCTGCCGCCGGATGCGCCTGCGCTGCATGTCATCCAGCATATTCGTGACGACGCTCACAATCATGCAATTTCGGGCCACCGCAAAAAACGGGCTAAGGTCAAGAACACCAGTGCGCTGGAAAGCATCGAAGGGGTAGGGCCGAAACGGCGTCAGCAACTGCTCAAGTATATGGGGGGCCTGCAACCGCTGATGAATGCCTCGGTGGAAGAGATCGCCAATGTACCGGGTATCTCACACGCGCTGGCAGAAAAAATATACTATTCGTTGAAACACTAGCATTGAAACGGGGGGGGCAATGTAGGAACATACGTTAAATTCTACCCATTCCAGACAGTTACCGGCATATGCAATTTAACATTCCGACGTGTCTCACCCTGTTCCGAGTCGTCCTCATCCCGTTCTTTGTGCTGGCTTTCTATCTGCCGTTTCACTGGGCGCCGCTGGCTACCGCATTGATCTTCATTTTCGCCGCCGTCACCGACTGGTTTGACGGCTTTCTGGCGCGCCGCTGGAAACAGACCACGCGCTTTGGTGCCTTTCTTGATCCGGTAGCGGATAAAGTGATGGTGGCCATGGCGCTGGTGCTGGTGGCGGAATATTTCCACGCTTGGTGGATTACCCTGCCCGCCGCCACCATGATTGCCCGCGAAATTATCATCTCCGCGCTACGTGAGTGGATGGCTGAGATTGGCAAACGCAGTAGCGTCTCCGTTTCATGGATTGGCAAAGTGAAAACCACTGCCCAGATGCTGTCACTTTTTGCCCTGCTGTGGCGTCCTGACAGCACCGTGGTCGGGATTGGCGTGGTGGCGTTATACATTGCAGCGGTGCTGACGTTCTGGTCGATGTTCCAGTATCTGAGTGCTGCACGCGGCGATCTGCTCGAACCGTGATCGATGCGATTCAAAAAGCAGCAAACAGACACACAGTGAGGATAATTTTATTGACTCATTGCGTGAGGTCAGTAGAATGCATCGCATCGAACGGCAGCCAGTCTGCCAGAAGGTAAATAAAATCAGCAAGTTCGATGCAGTTGCTGAAAAATGCGGGAATAGCTCAGTTGGTAGAGCACGACCTTGCCAAGGTCGGGGTCGCGAGTTCGAGTCTCGTTTCCCGCTCCAGATTCGCATGTCAGGTTAACCTGACGGCACATCAGTTTAAGGCGCGTTGGCAGAGTGGCTATGCAGCGGATTGCAAATCCGTGTACCTCGGTTCGACTCCGGGACGCGCCTCCAGTTACACCCTGCCCGGGTGGTGAAATCGGTAGACACAAGGGATTTAAAATCCCTCGGCTGTAAGGCTGTGCGGGTTCAAGTCCCGCCCCGGGCACCATATCGAATTACCAATAAAATCAATGATAAGCAGTGTCGTATGACCGCCCCTCAGAGGCGGTTTTTTTGTGCCTGCGATTTGCAATACGGCCCACTTTTCCGTTCAGACGCCACTGCCATTATGCCCGGTAAAAACTGCCTCACCTTCAGGCACGGGAACTGAACACCAGCCGATCGTCAGTGTTACTGATCAGATAGAGGCGCTGCGCTTCGCCGCTGGAAGAGACAAAGGTGACCTCCTGACCGATACGGGCCGTATCAAACGCCTCTGTCGGCTGCAGTTGCTTCTGGATCTCAAGCACCATACGCGATTTAAACGGTTTTTCATTGACGGTATCAATATGGTAACTGGCGGTGAACGTCAGCTCGGGATGATCAATAATATAAAATTGTCCTGAGGGCATGGTACTTACCTCTTCGCTTAATACAGTCATCTGCGCCGGAATAGTCTTCCCGACAGGCTGGATAGTAAGGCTAGCTGAATAATCACTTATTAAAAGCCACAGTAAATAATTTTTATGACCTGCACGGTTTTATCAAATTGTCACCGCTTGCGCTTGCAGCCTAATTAGCGGGCACTACCCTTTATTTAATCAGGCATCAATGCGGCAGTAAAAGCCAGTGGAATAATCGGCATGCTAACCTTTAAATGTCCTTCATGTGGCTGCAGAAAATTCCGCTTTACCGCCTGTGATGAAACGGAGTCGGGCCACCACGGTGCCGTTTGCGCGCAGTGTAAAAATCCGCTGACGATAGAGTCCTGTTTTCCCTATTCCGCCTATGCGCGTCAGACAGATTATGGGGCAGGGCAGGCAGAGCAGCAGGCACCTATGCCAGAGAAAAAACCTTCACGCGGCACGTGACCCTACGGGCATGGTATAACGGTATTACTGCAACTCCTGGTGGGTTGCCGATGCAGGTTCAACTCCTGCTGCCCGGTCCTGCTGTCGCCCGCCGGACCGCCGCCAACACACTTCCCGCGCTGACCGGCTGAAACGCCCTGGCCTTGACTGTGGGTCAGGCGCTACGTTTTCCCGTGCAGATGCAGGCTGAATCAGGGTGCTATCAAAGCGGTGCTGACCGGACCGTTTGGGCGGAATATGCTTATGACAGGAGCGGCCTGACAATAATAACCGATGCGCGTACGGCTTCTCTTTTTCGCATCGCGTCGCATTGTGGGGAGTTGTGCAGAATTATGCGGATATTAAAGCGCGCCAATAATTGAGTCTGGCGGCTGGCTTATTAATAGGGTGTGCTGATGACAGAGAAATAGATTTCTTATCTGGCGTCTCTATTCTGATGCGAGTGCTAACGCACTGAAAAATCCGTTTTCTCAGCAGCCAAAACGTATTCAGCGGCAAACGCATCTCTCGGGATGAAATAACACCGAGTGCAGCTGATGGCCGGCCGGACCCGCCTGAAGGCGAAATTACATGCTGCCAGGCTTCCCTAGGTCCTCTGGTCGCTGCCCGCCCATTACATTATTTTTCACGCATTTTTGCGGCCTGGCTCTGGCTTTGTAACCTGTTGAAAGTCAGCTATTTCCAGTATGGTAGGGGCTATTGTTCTTAGCCGCAGAGAAGTCAGGACACTGATGATGACGCTTTCCCCTTCCCGACAGCCTGAAGCCGCATTTCCCATGATGATTGGCGTAGTCACCAGCCCGTTACTCGCTCCCTGTCATCAGAATGTCCTCAACGAACTGGCGCGCCAGCTCAACACACGCGGCGCGCTGATGCTGCTATTACCCGCCGACACCGGACAGACGCTAACCGCACAGTTAACGCAGGCTGCACCATTAGGGCTACGCGGTTTACTGGTATTGTCCGACGGGGTAAGTGATCGGCAATGGGATGAGGCGCTTGCGGCCAGCTCGCTGCCGGTAATTCGGCCAGATGCTGAGCCGGACGTGCAGCACGATGCCCGACGGGCGGGCGAGGAGATGGGGCGTCTGTTGCTGGCTGAGGGGCACCAGCGTTTTGGCTCTCTGCAGAGTCATCCAGGCAGATCGCCGCAAATGCAAGGCTATCACGCCAGCCTGATGACGGCGAACCACACCCTTGCGGTCGAACTGCTGGCAGATGGCAGCGATCGCGAACAGGCTTATCAGGCTGTGACCCGTTACCTGAAACAGACCCGCGCGGCCGAGCGCATTCAGGCGCTTTTCTGCGAGAGTGATCTACTGGCATTTGGTGCCATGCAGGCGATCCGTGATTTTGGTCAGGGTGCGCACATTGCGGTGGCGGGATTTGGCGATGTTGACGAAGCGCACTCCTCTACCTGGCATCTGACCACCTGGGCCGACAATATCGGCTGGCGCATTAGCCACGCGCTGAATCATCTGCTCGGAACAGTGGCAGCAGAAGAAGCCGAGGAGCGTGAAGGCGTGTTAAAGATTCGCCACTCCCATTTTGGCAAACAGCGACCGGGCGAAATGTCTGAGTGTGGATGTGCCCATCGGCATTAGAACGCCCGGCGTCTGAAGCATCGCGCACCGGGCGGAATAGCCTGTGCTCAGTGGCACCGGTTCAGGATTGTGGCTGCCCAACCGGTCCACTGCCACCGGGCGCTCCAACCGGCTGCTGACCGCCTGGCGGTGAGGGCGGCGGTGGCGCATCTCTGCCAGGCGACGGAGGCGCGCAGGCGGAAAGGGTGGTGATAATGGCAAAAGCTGACAGTAATAAAGCGCAACGTTTCATCAAAATATCCTGAAAGTTCAGACGGTGCATTGAGTATAGAAAAGCGACCGGGAATCACCTGGCTCACCACGCTGCGCTCGTCAGAACGAAATCGGGGGTCCGTTTTATTTGAGGCGCCTCTCAACTCAGCTATGACAACAATGCGTTTTGTGCCGAACACCGCTAAGGTAGCGCATCATTTAAGAGGAGTGGTTATGAATGGCATCGTGAAGTTCGTCCGCGGCTGGCTGGTGTTCTCTGTTCTGTGGGGCGTGTTCATGTGGTTTATGTCATGGCAGCAGCAGGGCAAAGAGCCAGCAATGGCGATTCTGATGAGTCTCTACGCCGGTCTGATCTATCAGGCGCTGGTGACGATGGTGGCCCGCTACAAAGCGCGCCGGCAACAGGCCTGAATCCGATCGGCTGTCCATCAGACAGCCGATCGGTCAGGGTCAACCGCAAGGCTAACCGAAATTACCGGTCAACCGGCGGTGGAAGTCAGTGCTACGGTTATCCAGTCCCACAATGGTGACCTGTGCGCCATAGCGCTGATAGCGATACTCAATGCCATCCAGTGCCGCCACGCTCGACGCATCCCAGATTTGCGCATGAGTTAAATCGATAATTACGCTCTTCGGATCGTGGGCATAATCAAAATGCTCAAACAGATCGTTACTGCTGGCAAAAAACAGGGGCCCCCGCACCGTATAACGTACCGACTCGCCATCTTCACTCAGTTGACGCTCCGCGTGAATGACATGCGCAATACGGCGGGCAAACAGCATCATCGCGACAATCACTCCGGCCAGCACGCCCAGCGCCAGGTTTCCAGTCCAGACCGTTACCACCACCGTTAATACCATAATCAGCGTTTCCGACCACGGCATGCGTTTCAGGGTTGCCGGTTGCAGGCTGTGCCAGTTAACGGTTTTTACCGCCACCACCATCATGATCCCCGCCAGCACCACCATGGGGATTTGCGCCATAATCTGGCTCAGGCCGGTGACCAGCAGCAGCAGCACCAGTCCGGCAGCAATCGTCGAGACCCGACTGCGCGCCTTGCCCAGCTCCACGTTAACGATGGTCTGGCCAATCATGGCACAACCGGCGATGCCACCATAAAAACCGGCAAAAATATTGGCGACGCCCAGACCCCAGGATTCCCGCCGCTTGCTGGAAGGCGTATCGGTCAGATCATCAACCAGCTTGGCGGTCAGCAGCGACTCCATCAGCCCGACAAAAGCGATACTCAGCGCGGTAGGCCAGATAATCTGCAGGGTTTGCAGATTCAGCGGCACCATCAGGCTGTTAAAACCGGGCAGGCCGGGGCTCATTGGTCCTTCATCACCGACGTTCGGCATCCGGTAGCCCATCAGCAGGGCAACGGCGGTCACCACGACAATGGCAACCAGCGGTGAGGGGACGCTTTTCACCAGACGTGGCAGCAGCAGCACGATGGCCAGCGTCACGGCAAAGAAGATCCACACCAGCGAAGATTGTCCCCAGACATGCGGAACCTGAGCAAAGAAAATCAGCACGCCCAGCGCGTTCACAAATCCCAGCATCACCGAGCGTGGAATGTAGCGCATCATGCGCGCCAGTCCGGCCACCCCAAACAGGATCTGAATCACGCCGCCCATCACTACCGCCGGCAAAATATATTCAACCCCATGCAGATGCACCATCGGACCGATGACCAGCGCCACCGAACCGGCCGCAGCGGTGACCATCGCCGGACGTCCACCGAGAATCGACAGGGTCAGACAGAGCACCACTGAGGCAACCAGGCTGACTTTCGGGTCAACGCCAGCAATAACGGAAAAGGAGATCACTTCAGGGATCAGGGCCAGCGCGGTGATCACACCGGCCAGGCATTCGCGGGTCAGCAGTGCCGGTGAGCGCAGTACGCGGCCGACACTGATATCACTCGCTACAACAGGCGTTGCAGCGACATCATTTGATTGGGTCATAAAAGGTTGCAGGCTCTTATTTTGTTTTGCTCTCGCGCGAAGGGCGAGAAAGTCAGGATAAACAGTGAGAGGCAGATGTTACCGGGCGAAGGGCGAAGATACCAGAAAAAGGCAGAGTGACTCCCTCCGTGGAGTCGGGATTACAGCGAAAAATCATCCGGGGTTTTGTGAACCACCAGCTCCAGCAACTGCCGGTAAATTTCCAGCGATTCGCGGTCGCTTTCCAGCTCCAGACGATGAATCAATTTCGAAATGATCGCTTTGTTACTCACCGGCATGCCGGACTGCAGGATCTCCGCGACCAGTAAACCGAGCATCTCCATATCACTGGCCGGTTTATTGGCCGCAGCATTAAAGTAGTCGGCAATCTCTTTATCGGTTTTAGGAACGATGTTCTGGTTTTGCATGTGTCAGCCCTTCAAAACAGCCCGATTCCGTTTCGGATGTCAGGACAAAAAAGACATTAAAAAAACCTCCGCATGGACAGATGCGAAGGAACCCAACGTCATAAATTAACGGATAAAAAAATAACCTCTGAAGGTGGAAATCCACTGACACCTTCAGAGGCGACGCAAGTGCATCATTCGTTACAGAGTCGCAAGACAACTCGTGGGGATAAAGTTATACAATGAATCCCGATCTGTACAATCGGATTATTGAGCATTATGTGCTATATGAAGGTTAACAGGAGGTTATAAGGAATATTCCGAGAAAAAATCTGTACAGAAAATCTGTACAGCCAGAGGTCAATCTGAAAATGAGGCGGAAAACCGCGATCGGCTTTCCGCACCCGACTTAGCTGAACAGGGCTAAATTTGCGGTCAGTTTGCGCAGCGCCTTTTTCTCACCGACAACAGCGACGCCCAGCAAGCGCCACTGCTGGCGTGGCTGCTGACGCATCGCAGCACCCAGCGCCTGATAGTCGGTGGTGGACTGACCCTCTTCCGGAAACAGCACCATATCGCAGCCGGTCAGTTCGCCCTTTTCCCGCAGCAGGCTGAGCTGTTCGGGCGTGGCCGCCAGAACCGGAATACCGACCGGAATCAGGCCGGGGCTGGGATGGGCGCTGGCGTCTTCCAGCGCGTCACCTACCAGTGCCGGATGGCGCTGGCCGAGCGTTAATGCCATCACCGCCGCGGCATTGGTCGCTTTGCCCGGCGGCAAACTGGCATTTAAAATCATCACACAACGTAAATCCTGCATCACGCTTCTCCTGACTAAAAAGCGCATTGTGGCAAGCCGGTTAAGTCAGGTCTGGAAGATTTGTGCAGATGCGCTGATAACGCGCCGGACTGAGCTGGCAGGCTCGTTTGAACCAGCGGCCCAGATGACTCTGATCGGCAAAGCCCAGCGTCGCCGCCACATCGGCCACCGGCTGGCCCTCCGCCAGACGCCGTCGCGCCTGACTCAGCCGCCACTGCACCAGCCACGCATGCGGCGGCAAGCCCCAGTGGGCCTGAAAGCGTCGCGACAGGCGGAAGCGGTCGATGTTCAGGCTCTGTGCCATCTGCTGTAAGCCCGGATTCTCCGTATGATGGGCAATCAGCCAGTCGCGCGCCAGCAGTGCCAGCCGGCTATCGCCTGGGCAGTCTGCTTCCGGCAATCGCCATAGCCGGTGTTGCGTCAGCTGACCAAACAGCCGGTCGAGCGCCGCCTCTTTAATCAGAGCGGGGTGATCGTGCCATAGCGCGTCAAAGGCGTGCCACACCGCATAAGCCAGCGGCCGGTCGTCACGCAGGGTCGCGGCAAAGCTCAGTTCACGCGGTTCCGGCCCCTCAGCCAGCAGCGGAGCGAGCTGCTGCTGCACCTGCTGCGGTGAAAGGTAGAGCATGCGATAGGTGAAGCCCTGCGGGTTGATCGCGTCACCATCATGCAGTTCTTCCGGCTCCAGCATAAACACCGTGCCGGGTCGGCTTTGATGCTGTTTGCGTCGCGAATGAAACTGCTGTACACCTTGCTCTGTCACGCCAATCAGATAACTGTCGTGCCAGTGCGGATCGTAAGCGTGTCCGGTAAAATGGGCGCGAATCGACTCAATACCGCTGGCAGCGTCACGGCGCAAATCCACCCAGTTTTTCGCAGCTGTTATCATGGTGTCGCACTCCCGGTTACGGCCTCTGGACATTCTGCCGCGATCCACTAATTTTTAACAGATCGGGCGCTTTTCATTCGCGTTTCGCTTTGCGTATAATAACGCCTTCATTTAATTAGATGTCTGACTATTAGGTTGCTAACATTTGTCTTCGCACACTCGTACTTTTACCCATTTACTGCATCTGACCGCGCACGCCTGGCGCCTGGCCGTTGACCGTCATCTGAAAGACAGCGGTCTGAGCATGAGCAGCTGGATGGCGATTGGCCTGATTGCCAGCGAGCCTGAACGTCTGACCCAGACTGAACTGGCGCAGATGCTGGGTCTGGAAGATGCCAGCATGGTGCCGCTGGTGGATCGGCTGGTAAAACAGTCGCTGCTGTCGCGGGTGCAGCCGCCGGAGGATCGACGTAAGCGTCACCTGGTACTGACTGAAAAAGGCAATCAGGCGTTTGCCAAAGTAAAAACCCAGGCAGATGCGCTGCGCAGCGCAATGCTGGCGGATATTGACCCGCAGGATCTGGCCGTCACCGAACGGGTGCTGCAGCAGTTGCTGACGCGAATGGGAAGCATGTAAAGGTGGCGAAGCGCAATCCCTACGCCGCGCGCGAATGGTTACCGCATGAAAAACCGATGCTGCCGGGATCACCTTCGACCCCGCTGCATCCGCTGCCGAAACGGATAGCGTTTGGCCTGATAGGTCTGCTGATCTCGCTGACCGGCGCGCTAAGCAACGCGCTGGTGACCGCCAATCTGATTAACCTGCAGGGCACCTTCGGCGCCTATTCCAATGAGATAGCCTGGCTGCCCGCGGTCTACGTGATGGGCAACATCTCCATCAACCTGCTGCTGGTGAAGTTCCGACAGCAGTTTGGCCTGCGCGCCTTTACCGAAGCGTTTCTGGTGCTCTATGTGCTGGTGGCGTTTTTTCATCTGTTCGCCAACGATCTCAGTTCAGCGATCATCGTGCGTACTGCGCACGGCATGGTGGCGGCAGCGCTCAGCTCGCTGGGTATCTATTATCAGGTGCAGGCCTGGCCTGCGAAGCATCGCCTGAAAGCGCTGGTGATCGGTCTGACGGTATCGCAACTGGCGATTCCGCTGGCCCGACTCTTCTCTTCGGAACTGCTGCAACTCAATGAATGGCGCGGACTCTACCTGTTTGAACTGGGCCTGGCGCTGATTGCGCTGGGCGGCGTGCTGGTGATTAAGTTACCGCCCGGCGATCGGATCAAAACCTTTGAAAAAATGGATTTCGTCACCTTTATGCTGCTGGCTCCGGGCATGGCGCTGCTGTGTGGCGTACTGTCACTGGGCCGGATTGAGTGGTGGTTTACCACGCCGTGGCTGGGCATCTGTACCGCCATCGCATTAACGCTGATCGTCACCGCCATTGTGATTGAGCACAACCGGCGCAATCCACTGATCAATACCCGCTGGCTGAGTAGCGGCATGATGGTGCGTCTCGGCATTGTGATGATCATGATCCGCATTGTGCTGGCGGAGCAGAACACCGGTGCGGTGGGTTTTTTACAGCAGATTGGCCTGCAGAACGATCAGATGCGCGGACTGGCGCTGGCGATCATTGCTGGCGTCATTGTCGGTATTGCCGCCAGTGCGCTCACCATCAAGCCCAACCACCTTAACTGGCCCATCGTCACCTCGCTGGTGGTGATGATTATCGCCTCGCTGATGGATGCGCACTCCAGCCCGCTGACCCGCGCTAACAATATGTACTTCAGCCAGTTCCTGCTGGGCTTCAGCAGCGCTTTTTTCATGGCTCCGGCGATGCTGATGGGGATCGGCAGCGTAGTGACGCAGCCGAAGAACCTGGTGAGTTTTGTGGTGCTGTTCGGCATGAGTCAGAACCTGGGCGGGCTGATCGGTTCGGCGATCCTCGGGACGTTTCAGACCTGGCGGGAAAAATATCACTCCAGTTTGCTCAGCGATCAACTTTCGCTGCTGGACCCTAACGTCAATGAACGTCTCAGCCAGTACAATGCGCTGTTTAACAGCCTGGTCGGCGATAACGTTCTGCTCGGGGCGCAGAGCAGCAGCCAGCTGCAAACCGTGGCGACCTTACAGGCCAACGTGCTGGCGTACAACGATACCTATCTGTTAACGGCCGCGCTGGCCCTGATTACCCTGATGTGGGTGATCTGGCGCTTAACACGTCGGCGTTATCTCGACTGGCGGCAGGCACAATTTAACCTGCGAGAGCAGCAACAGCTGGCCGAATTACAGCAATCAACGGAGAAACAATGAGTCAGCAGGACGAACTTCAGGCGGCAGAACGCGATCGTGCGAATCGTCGTCGTATTCTTTCGATTGCCGCCGGCAGCGGCATTGTGGTGATTGGCGTATTAGTCATTCTCTACGCCTGGCAACTCTGGCCTTTTACCAGCGCAGTGCAAAGCACCGAAAATGCCTATGTTCGCGGTCAGGTGACCTTTATCAGCCCGCAGGTCAGCGGTTACCTGACCTCGGTTGAGGTGATCGATTTGCAGCCGGTGAAAAAGGGTCAGTTGCTGATGACCATCGACGATCGTATCTACCGTCAGCGCGTTCATCAGGCGCAGGCGCAACTGGCGATGAAGGAAGCCGCGCTGAGCAATAACCTGCAGCAGCGACGCAGTGCCCAGGCGACGATTGAGAGTAATAAAGCGGTGCTGGAGAATGCCAAAGCGCAGGCGCTGAAAAGCGGCTTTGATCTGAAGCGGGTCGAAAACCTCGCCGCCGACGGCTCATTGTCGGTGCGCGAACGGGATGCGGCCCGTGCGGCAAATGCCCAGGCGCAGGCGCAGGTGCGTCAGGCTGCGGCGCAAATCGCCGTGGCAGAACAAAATCTGCAAACGGTCATCGTTAACCGTGCCTCGCTGGAAGGCGACGTTGCCAGTGCGAAAGCGGCACTGGAACTGGCGGAGATCGATCTGGCCAATACCCGGATTACCGCGCCGGATGACGGTCAGCTTGGTCAGTTGTCGGTGCGGACCGGCGCTTATGTTACCGCCGGGACGCGGCTGACCTCGGTAGTGCCGAACCGTAAATGGATCATCGCCAACCTGAAAGAGACGCAGCTGGCGCGAATTCGGCCCGGTCTGCCGGTGACCATCCGGGTTGATGCGCTGGATGGCAAACGCTTTACCGGTCAGGTTGAATTTATTTCGCCCGCCGCCGGATCGGAGTTCAGCGCCATTTCGCCCGACAACGCCACCGGTAACTTTGTCAAAATTGCCCAGCGCATTCCGGTTCGCATTCGTATCGACGATGGCGATATGCAGCAACTGCGTCCCGGCATGTCGGTGGAGGTGAGTATTGATACGGCGGCACAACCGGCAGGTGAGGGCGCGCCATGATCGACCGCCGTTTACTGATTGCGGCTCTGGCGCTGGCGCTGGCCGGTTGCGCCACCGAAGTTGAAAAAGCGCCGTCGTCACTGCCGATACCGGCAGCCTGGCGCGACCAGGTCGGCCCCAACGCCGCTCCGGAAGCTGGCTGGTGGCGCGCCTTTGGTGATGAGCATCTTAACCGGCTGGTGACGCAGGCTCTGCGCAACAATCCCGATATTCTGACCGCGCGCTCGCGGGTCGATCAGTATCGCGCCCAGCTGCGTGCGGCGCAGGGCGACAATTTCCCGACCCTGAGTGCTGGCGCGGCGGCCACCCGCGAACGTACGCTTTCGTCTGTGACCGGTCAGCCTTATGAGACCGATGTTTTCCAGGGCCTGCTGCAGGCAAACTACGACGTTGACTTATGGGGCGCGCGTAGCAGTTCGATCGAGGCTTCACGGGCGTCGCTGGCGGCGCAACAGGCGGCGGCCTCGGCAGCGGAACTGACCATCGCCAGTTCGGTAGCGACCGGCTACCTGAACCTCTGCGCGCTGGACGAGCAGTTACGGGTTACCGAGGCGACGCTGGCGACCCGTAATAATTCATTGATGCTGGCGAAGCGTCAGTTTGAAACCGGCTATACCTCGCGGCTGGAGTGGATGCAGGCCGCATCGGAGTATCAGTCAGCCAAAGCGCAGATACCACAGCTCCGGCACCAGATCAGGCAGCAGGAGAATGCGCTGAGTATTCTGGTGGCGATGAATCCGCGCGAAATCGCCCGCCGTCAGCAGTTTGAACAGATCTCGCCGCAGCATCTGCCGTCGTTGCTGCCGTCACAGCTGCTTAATCGCCGTCCGGATATTGTCCAGGCGCAGCGTCAGCTGCTGGCTGCCGATGCCAGTCTGGCCTCCGCCAAAGCGCAGCTGCTGCCCAATATCAACCTGACCGCCACCGGCACGTTACAGAGTTCGGTGCTGCATCAGCTGGCGGATAACCCGTTCCGCCTGTGGAGCGTCGGCGGCAGCATTCTGGCTCCGCTGCTCAACCGTGAAGCGCTGACCGCAGCAGTGGATGTCTCAATGGCAACGCGTAATCAGGCGCTCTACGGCTATGAGAAAGTGGTGCGTAACGCCTTCTCGGAAGTGAACGATGCGATGGACGCGATCCGGCAGGGAGAGGAGCAGCTGGCAGAGTTGCAGAAGCAGGAACGCTATGTGGCAGAAGCGTTGCGTATCGCCAGCAACCGCTACCAGAACGGTTACGCCTCTTACCTTGATGAGCTGGATGCCCAGCGCACCCTGTTCTCAACGCAGCTGAATCTGGTGACGGTGAAAAACAACCTGCTGCTGGCGCAAATCGATCTCTATCGCGCGCTGGGCGGTGGCTGGTCAGCGGGGAATGCTGCCTCATCCATTAATTAACATTTCTGCGGCGTCTGACTGCCTGCCCATGCCGTTAAGGCATGGGCATTCTCTTTATTCTCTCCTGCCCGCTTTTCATTCAGCTATCCACTTCCCTGACCGGCAATTTTACTTGCAATTGACCCGCTCCTGCGCATAATCGCAAACCGCAATAATAATGATTCTCAGTCCAATTCAAATCAGGGAACCACCCATGCGTCAGCGCCTTTTAACCCCAGGATATAAACCGACTCTGCTGGCCATGCTGGTCAGTGCCGGATCTCTGCCCGTGATGGCGGCAACGCCTTCTGCCTCTTCAGCCACCGCCAGCCAGAGCGGGCAGACCATGACGGTAACCGCGACACCCGACGACAGCTTTAAGCCGGGCGGCGATCAGACAGTGCCGGCCTGGCTGGAAGGGCAGGTGGCGCACGGCGGCCGGCTGGGCATGCTGGGTGAGCAAAAGGCGATGGATGTGCCGTTTAACATCATCGGCTTTACCGCAAAAATGATTGAGGACCAGCAGGCCAAAACCATCGCTGATGTGGTGCGTAACGATGCCGGAGTGCAAAACGTTAAAGGCTACGGTAACTTCGCCGAAAGCTACCGCATTCGCGGTTTCCTGCTGGATGGCGATGACATGACCTATGGCGGAATGCCAGGCGTGGTGCCGCGTCAGGTGATGGATGCGTCGCTGATTGACCGGGTTGAAATCTTCAAAGGCGCCAACAGCCTGCTGAACGGCGCGGCCAGCAGTGGCGTCGGCGGGATCATCAACCTGGAACCTAAACATGCCGGGGAGCTTCCACAGGCACGGATAGGCGTGGATTACAGCTCCGATGCGCAGATCGGTACCACGGTGGATGCGGGACGGCGCTTTGGTGATAACGACCAGTTTGGCGTTCGGGTTAACCTGGTCCACCGCGAAGGGGAAACCGGCGTGGATGACGAGAAGAAGCGCACTACCGCCGCCTCAATCGGTCTGGACTATCGCGGTGACCGGTTACGTACCTCACTGGACGTCGGCTACCAGAAAAAGAGTTTCCACGACGGCTTGCAAGGCATCAACATCAGCGGCGTCGACTTCCTTCCGGCAGTGCCTTCCCCTTCCCATAACTACAGCCAGAAATGGGTCTACAGCGACATGGAATCGGAGTTTGGCATGGCCCGGGCGGAATACGATCTCAGCGATAGCTGGACCGCCTATGCCGGTTTAGGTGCGCAGCACGCCCACGAAACCGGTAACTACGGCACGCCAAAACTGATCAACCGCGCGGGCGATGCCACTATCGGCACCTTTAATACCAATCGCGTGCAGGACAACATGAGCGGTATGGTCGGGCTGCGCGGCAATTTCGATACCGGTTTTATCTCGCATAAGGTCAACATCGGCTACTCGGCGCTGACCACCAATGCGAAGAATGCCTACGCGATGTCGCTGACCAATGCCAATACCAATATCTATCACACCGATGAAATTGCCGCGCCGACAGCCAACTTTGCCGGCGGCAAGTTCTCCGATCCTCTGACCACCGCGCGGTCGCGTACCCAGGGCTATCTGCTGAGCGACACCCTGGGCCTGTTTGATGATTCGCTGCTGCTGACCGTGGGTGCGCGCCATCAGAAAGTGTGGGTGCGTAACTACAATTACAACAGCGGCGCGGAAGATACCGCTTCGCGCTACACCAATAGCCGCTGGATGCCGACCTATGGCGTGGTCTACAAGCCGTGGCAGTCGATCTCTCTGTATGCCAACCACACCGAAGCGCTGCAGCCCGGTTCGGTGGCGCCGCGTAATGATACGGTCGTCAATCCGGGGGCTATTACCGGCATCGCCCATTCGAAACAGAATGAGGTCGGGGTGAAGGGCGATTTTGGCCGCATCGGCGGCACGCTGTCGCTGTTTGAGATTAAAAAGCCGTCGGGAATGATTGACGCTAATGGTGTGTATGGCATGAACGGTGAGCAGCGCCATCGTGGCATTGAAACGAATCTGTTTGGCGAGCCGGTACTGGGCGTCCGGCTTAACGCCAGCGCCACCTGGCTCGACCCGGTGATGGAAAAAACCGCTGGTGGCGCCTATGACGGTAAGCAGGCGGTGGGCGTGCCGCGCGACACCTATACGCTGGGTGCCGAATATGACATCAGGCCGCTGGAAGGGTTAACCGCCACCGCGCTGATCACCCATTCCGGTTCACAGTGGGCAGATGCCGCCAACAGCAAAAAGATCGACAGCTATACCACGCTGGATCTGGGGCTGCGTTACCGCACTCAGCTTAATCAGAATGAGATGGTCTGGCGCGTCGGAGTCGAAAACGTCACCAACGAAAAATACTGGGCTAACGTGGATGACACCGGTACCTATCTGTCACAGGGCGACGGCCGCACGCTGAAAGTCGGGGTAACCTACGACTTCTGATCGGGCCGATGGTGGTGAAAACGGGGTGCCGCGCGCACTCCGTTTATTTTCCAGACGAAAGAACCGGACGCCACTCAGGCTTTCCTCTACACTGTGACGCGCTGCATAACCGGTCAGCTGAACCCATGTTACAGGAACCCCATGTCGTTACCTTTGCCACCCGACGATCACGATGAGCCGATTCGCCAGTCGCTCGACGATGCGCACTTCGCGATTGTAGTGCTTGCGGTGACCTCGGTTACGCTTATAATCTTTGTCCTGATGATTACGCTCTGGATGAGCTGAACGCACAGGCGATTCAGGGAAAGGGAAAAGGAGACGGCGATGGAATCGAGAGATGACAAACTGATCGCAATTATCGGCCTGCTGACCGCCTGCCTGATCGGCGTCACATTCCTGTTTACCATGACCTGGCTCACCGACGTACGTCATCCCACCGATCCGTCACTGGATGTCCAGTCCTGCTATCCCAAAGCGCCGCCGTCTCAGCACGTCTGATCGCGCCGGGTAAATTTGATCTGCTGACTGCGCAGCACCAGCGCTAACGCCTCGTGCAGGTTGCGATTCCCGTTGGGATCGGCCAGCCCGAACAGCGGGCCGGGTGAGCGCCGGTCATCCGCCCAGGCCGGATATTCCACCACCGGATAGAGCGAAACGCCCTCCACCGCAATCCCCTGATCCAGCGCCACCGCGACATTCTCACTGATCTCCTGCAGCCACGGCGCACGCGCCTCGCCTTCGGCACCGGTTTCGGCAATCAGCATCGGGCGCTGGAAGCGCTGCCAGCACTGCGCCAGCAAAATATGCAGCGGAACGCGTGCCGGATCGTCTGCCGGCATCGGCCGATCGGGGAAGAACCAGTGGTTGTCGGGGTAGTAATTCAGACCAAGAATATCAAGGCAATCTTCACTGCCGCCCAGCTCTTTATCGAGGCGACCCGCCAGCATGTCCCAGGCTTCGAATTGCGCCTGATGCTGGGCATCCGCGTAGGGTTTACTGTCCGGATTATCGCTATGATGCGCAATCTGCACCAGCGGATCGGTCAGCACAAAGCGCGCATCGGGATAGACCTCGCGAATGGCATGAATGGCGGCCAGCGAGGCGCGCACCAGCTGACGTTTCAGCTCTTTGCCCCGGCCCGCGGCGTGCGGATTGAACCAGGCGACATCGGCACCGGCCCACGACCAGAATGAGATTTGATTGACCGGAGTAAAGAACGGCTGTTCGATGCCCTCATCTCGCATCAGTTGCGCCATCGCGCGGGCGAAACGGCTAAAATGGTCAACAAATTCCGCTTTCCAGATATTAAGATGGTCGGGATAGCCGAAGTGCGCCAGCTCCCAGATAATCTGCAGATTCTGTCGGCGTGCGGCGTCAATCATCGGCAGAAAGCTCTGCCAGTCATACTGATTCGGGACTTTTTCAATCAGGTGCCAGCGCGCCCCGTCACGCGCGGTGAACAGGTGCTGTTCGGCCAGGGCGGCGTAATCCTTCTCCAGCAGCATATCGTGACCGCTGCTGATCACCATATCCAGCCGTTTCCCTGGCGTGCGGCAGGCGGTGGAGCAGGGAAAACTGCCCTGGAAAAAACTGCGAAACAGGCTGGGATGATGGCGCTGGCGGGCGTCTGTAAGGGGCTGATGTGACATATTCCTCTCCTGCCGGGCAATGCCGGTCACAGATCGTCCGACTAAGTCTAGACTAAAAACCAGCCGCGGCGTTTTACGAAGTCAGAAGGATCGTATAGCGTCAGCGTGCGGGCCGGGGAATAATAAAAATAACTGCATTTTACAGGGAATGGTCATGACCGAAGCGTTTGAGCTGCCTCAGCAATCCGAACAGCCCAGCTGGCTGGAGGCGCAACTGGTGCCGCAGTGCCAGCGTCATCCCGGACTGAGCGGGATTTATCCGCTCAGCGATGGGCTGGATGCCTTTGCGGCGCGCTATCTGCTGATGCAAAAAGCGGAGCGTTCACTCGATATTCAGTACTACATCTGGCAAAACGATCTCTCTGGCCGGTTGCTGTTCAGCGCGATGCTGGAAGCGGCACAGCGTGGTGTTAAAGTCCGGTTGCTGCTGGACGACAATAATACGCCAGGCCTGGATGAAACGCTGGCCCAGCTCAACCGTCACCCCAATATTGCGGTGCGGCTGTTTAATCCCTTTTCATTTCGCACCTTACGGGCGCTGGGCTATCTCACCGACTTTGCCCGCCTCAACCGCCGCATGCACAATAAAAGTTTCACCGTCGACGGGGTGACCACCATCGTCGGCGGACGCAATGTTGGCGATGAATACTTCGGCACCGGCAATGAGCCGCTGTTTGCCGATCTCGACGTGATGGCGATTGGCCCGGTGGTTGAGGAAGTGGCGCAGGATTTTGAACGTTACTGGAATAGCCGGCCGGTCTCGCCGCTACAGCAGGTACTGGATGATGATGAGCAGGCGGAAGATAACGTCAGTTTGCCTGCCGAGTGGCGGCACAGCGAGGCGGTGCAGCGCTATCTGCAGCGGCTGGAAAACGCCTCACTGTTGCAGGATCTGGCGCAGGACAGCTTAGCGCTGACCTGGGCCAGAACCCGCCTGCTGAGTGACGATCCGCGTAAAGGGCTGGGTAAGGCGCGTCCGAAAACCCTGCTGCCGCAGCGGATGCTGGAGGTGATTGGGACACCGCAACGGCAGTTCGACATTATCTCCGCCTATTTTGTGCCAACCCGCGCTGGCGTGGCGCAACTGCTGTCGCTGAAGCGCAAAGGGGTGAAAATCGCCATTCTGACCAACTCGCTGGCGGCTAATGATGTCTCGATTGTGCATGCCGGCTATGCCAAATGGCGCAAAAAGCTGTTGCGGCACGGTATCGCCCTCTATGAGCTTAAACCTCAGGCGGCGCTGCAGGATGCCCCACACGATCGCGGCTTAACCGGTAACTCCGGCTCCAGCCTTCACGCCAAAACTTTTTCCGTCGATCAGCAGACGCTGTTTATCGGTTCGTTCAATTTTGATCCCCGCTCGGCGGTGCTCAATACCGAAATGGGGCTGGTGATTGAGAGTGAAACGCTGGCACAGGTGACCCATGAGCGCTTCAGCCAGTCGATGCGCGATCGCGCCTGGACGCTGCGGCTGGATAAGTGGGGACGGGTGAACTGGCTGGAGTATCCCGGCGAGGCGCAACAGATAGTGCATAAGCATGAACCGGGCTGCTCATGGTGGCAGCGGTTGCAGGTGCGGCTGGTGTGGCGCTTGCCTATTGAGTGGCTGCTGTAATCTGGACGCCGCGCACGCCCTCCGCAAAGACACAAAACCCGCCATCGCTGGCGGGTTTTGCTTTGCTACTGGCGCAGGCTCCCTTTGCGTTAAGTTTGTGAACCGTCTCTGGCTAACACCATTAAAGGCCGGCACCCATTAGTTGCCTGATCCCGGTTTATTTGCGTTCAAATTTACCGGAGAACAGGAAGCGCAGCAGCGGAATCCGCAGGTGAATCTCATACAGCAGGAACGCAATCCCGAACACCATTAACAGACCGAGGAAAAAGCCCAGCGTGTTGTTTTCGATGCGCGGCGTGACGTAGATGCCGTACAGCAGCGTCAGCGGATGGTGCACCAGATAGATAAACAGTGACGCATTCACCAGATACATGATGCGCGGGGAGTGCGAGTTCAGCAGCTTATGACCAAAGCAGAAGCAGACGTTCAGCATGCATAATCCCATCAGCGTCGAGATCAGCGCATCCAGTTCATACAGCCAGCCTTCACCACTGCTCAGCCGCTGATTAGCGCAGTAGGCAATAAACATCACTACCGCGCCGGCCCACATCAGCGGATTGAAACGGACAAACAGCTGTTTCAGCGGCTGATGCTTCCACGCCAGCGCCCCCAGCATAAAGAACGGCAGATAGAAGAGCGTCTGCATCACGATGATGCTGAACAGGCCATCCATCAGCCAGGCGGGCTGGAACAGAAAGATCAGGCGACGGAAGGCACACCACAGCAGCGCCCAGCCCACTACGCCCGCAGCCAGCGAACCCCAGCCGACCCGGCTGTAATCCAGGGTGCGGTGTTGATCGCGCAACCAGCGGAAGGTCACCATGCCGAGCGTGGTCAACATCACCAGCACCACCAGAAACCACAGGTGCGAGATCAGCTCCCACATCAGGTTATTGAATTTCTGATAGGGCGTGAAGCGCGGCCAGTCGGCCAGCTTGGCAGTCCAGTTTTTCAGCATAAAAAACTGCGGCAGGGTAATCAGCGGAATGGCGGTCAGAAGCGGGATGCCGACCCGCTCCAGCCGCACTTTAAGAAAGCGTTTCGGCTGATAGCGCAGGTAAAGCATGTAGGAGAAATAACCCGAAATGACGAAAAACACCTGCATACGAAACGAGTGAATGAAATCATTCAGCAACGTCAGCCACAGAGAGGCGTCATTGCTGTTAACCGCCCATTTCTGCGTGGAGTAAATGAGGGAAACGTGAAACGGTACCCCCAGTAACATCAGATACGCCCGGATAGAGTCGAGGAAGTATTCACGTTCAGGTTTTGCTGTACTCATAAAGTTCCAGTTCGTTAGTACGTTTGACCGGTTTCGCCCTGAAACCGGATTATGCTCGGGCGAAATTCTACCTGCGATAAACAAGGTATACTATCAGTGGAATCCGTAGTGTTTAATTGTCCTAAAAGCGGGTCTTTGCCTGACGAAATGCGGGAACAATGTTGCGCATAAGCTGTCGGAAAACCGAATAATCCTTTAAGATAAGCGGGTTTGATTTAAGCACACGAAAGGGGGGGATGTGCTGACTAAAGAAAAAAATAAAGCCGGACTGATGAAGGTACGCTGGATTGGTACTGCAGTTCTGCTGGCGTTATACGCCAATAACAGTTGGGCGTTTAACATCGATGATGTTGCCAGACAAGCCAAAGCGTTGGCAGGGAAAAGCTTCGAAGCGCCAAAAAGCAATTTACCCTCTCAATTTCGTGAAATGAAATTTGCTGATTACCAGCAGATCCAGTTTAACCACGATAAAGCGTATTGGGGCAAGCTGCGCACGCCGTTCAAGCTGGAATTTTACCACCAGGGTATGTATTTCGATACCCCGGTTCAGATTAACGAAGTGACCGCTAACGCGGTGCGCGAAATCAAATACAGCCCCGATTATTTTAATTTCGGCAATGTAAAACATGACGCCGACTCGGTGAAAAACCTCGGATTCGCCGGTTTCAAAGTGCTCTACCCGTTAAACAGCAAGGGTAAAGATGATGAGATCGCCAGCTTCCTCGGGGCCAGCTATTTCCGGGTGATCGGTGCCGGTCAGGTTTATGGCCTGTCTGCCCGCGGCCTGGCGATCGATACTGCGCTGCCGTCCGGTGAAGAGTTCCCGCGTTTCAAAGAGTTCTGGATTGAACGTCCGAAACCGCAGGATAAACAGCTGGTGATCTATGCACTGCTCGATTCGCCACGCGCAGCGGGTGCCTATCGCTTTGTGCTGCGTCCGGGCCAGGCATCGACCGTTGATGTGCAGTCGAAAGTCTATCTGCGCGACAACGTTGGCAAACTGGGGATCGCTCCGCTGACCAGTATGTTCCTGTTCGGCCAGAATCAGCCGTCCACCGTGAACAACTTCCGTCCGGCGTTGCATGATTCAGACGGTCTTTCTATTCACAGCGGTAATGGTGAATGGATCTGGCGTCCGCTGAATAACCCGCGTCATCTGGCTGTGAGCACTTACACCATTGAGAGTCCGAAGGGCTTTGGTCTGCTGCAGCGTGGGCGTGACTTCAGCAACTATCAGGATCTTGATGACCGCTACGACCTGCGCCCAAGCGGCTGGGTTGAGCCATTAGGCGACTGGGGTAAAGGCCGCGTCGAGCTGGTCGAGATCCCAACGGCTGATGAAACCAACGACAACATCGTTGCCTTCTGGACACCGGAGACGCTGCCGGAGCCGGGCAAAGAGATGAACTTCAAATATCGCCTGCACTTCTCACGTGATGAAAATCAGCTGCACTCCGACGATACCGCCTGGGTGAAGAATACCCTGCGTTCTGCGGGTGACGTGAAGCAGTCAAATCTGGTGCGTCAGCCAGATGGCACCGTGGCTTTCACCATCGACTTCGTGGGTAAAGACATGAGCAAGATGGCGGAGAACAGTCAGGTGGCACCGCAGGTCAGCGTAGGTAAAAACGCGGATGTGGTGGAGCAGAGCGTACGTTATAACCCGGTCAATAAAGGCTGGCGTCTGGTGTTGCGTCTGCGTGTGAAAGACAACAAGCAGCCCACTGAAATGCGTGCGGCGCTGGTTAGCGGCGACAAGACATTGACGGAAACCTGGAGCTATCAGTTACCTGCCAATGAATAAATCGACTTTTACACCTCAACGTTACGTGGAATCCCTGCCGCTGGATGCGGCGGGGAAGGCCCGTCTCAGCGCCTCGTTGCAGAATGCCGGGGCGTTTCATTTCATTCATGATGCGCTGGGCAAGGATGTGGCCGCCAGCGATCGTCCCGATGATGCACCGTTAAAATCGGTCTCTTCGCGGGTCGAAATGGCCTGGCCTGATTCGCTCGCCAACGGTCAGCAACTGGGTAAAGATGACCTGGATCGCACCACGCTGAAGGCGATGCCAAAGGTCAGACGTTCACTGATGTTCCCGGAAGCCTGGCGGACCAACCCGGTCGCGCGCGCCTGGGACTCGCTGCGTGGGCATAAATCGGTGCCGCGTTACGCTAACGCAGAAGAGCAGCGTGCCGAAGAGAAATGGCGTCATGTCGGATCGATTCGCCGCTATATTCTGCTGATTCTCACCATCATGCAGACCGTGGTCGCCACCTGGTATATGAAGACCATTCTGCCGTACCAGGGCTGGACGCTGCTGGACCCGATGGAGATGATCAATCAGAACTGGCAGCAGTCGGTGATGCAGATTCTGCCGTATGTGTTGCAGACCGGCATCCTGTTCCTGTTCGCTATCCTGTTCTGTTGGGTCTCCGCCGGTTTCTGGACCGCGCTGATGGGCTTCCTGCAGCTATTGATTGGTCGCGATAAGTACAGCATCTCCTATTCGACCGTGGGGGATGAACCGCTCAATCCCGAGCACCGTACCGCGCTGATCATGCCGATCTGTAACGAAGATGTTGAACGCGTTTATGCGGGGCTGCGTGCCACCTGGGAATCAGTGGTGCGGACCGGTAACGCTGAGCATTTCGACGTCTATATTCTTAGCGACAGCTACGACGCCGATATCGCCATCGCCGAACAGAAAGCCTGGATGGAGCTGGTGCGTGACGTCGGCGGTGCGGGCAAGATTTTCTATCGCCGTCGTCGTCGTCGTGTGAAGCGTAAAAGCGGCAACATTGATGACTTCTGCCGCCGCTGGGGCAGCAACTACAGCTACATGGTGGTGCTGGACGCCGACAGCGTCATGAGCGGTGAGTGTCTGACCGGTCTGGTACGCATGATGGAAGCTAACCCGAACGCCGGTATTATCCAGTCATCGCCAAAAGCGTCCGGTATGGATACGCTGTACGCGCGCTGTCAGCAGTTTGCGACCCGCGTTTACGGTCCACTGTTTACCGCCGGCTTACACTTCTGGCAGTTGGGGGAATCCCACTACTGGGGGCACAACGCGATTATCCGGGTGAAACCCTTTATTGAGCACTGTGCGCTGGCGCCGTTACCGGGTGAAGGCTCGTTTGCCGGATCAATTCTGTCACACGACTTTGTTGAAGCTGCGCTGATGCGTCGTGCTGGCTGGGGCGTCTGGATCGCCTACGATCTGCCAGGCTCGTATGAAGAGTTGCCGCCGAACCTGCTGGATGAGCTGAAGCGTGACCGCCGCTGGTGTCACGGTAACCTGATGAACTTCCGCCTGTTCCTGGTTAAAGGCATGCACCCGGTTCACCGTGCAGTCTTCCTGACCGGCGTAATGTCCTATCTGTCCGCTCCGTTGTGGTTTATGTTCCTGGCGCTCTCTACTGCCTTGCAGGTGGTGCATACGCTGATGGAGCCGACCTACTTCCTGCAACCGCGCCAGCTATTCCCGGTGTGGCCACAGTGGCGTCCTGAACTGGCGATAGCGCTGTTCTCCACCACGCTGATACTGCTGTTCCTGCCGAAGCTGCTGAGCGTGGTATTGATCTGGTGCAAGGGCGCGAAATCTTACGGCGGTGCAATACGTCTGTTCATCTCGCTGATGCTGGAAATGCTGTTCTCGGTGCTGCTGGCGCCGGTGCGTATGCTGTTCCACACCGTGTTCGTGGTCAGCGCCTTCCTCGGCTGGGAAGTGGTCTGGAACTCACCGCAGCGTGACGATGACGCGACTCCGTGGAGCGAGGCGTTTAAACGTCACGGTTCGCAGATGGCGCTGGGTCTGGTGTGGGCAATCGGCATGGGCCTGTTGGATCTCAACTTCCTGTGGTGGTTGTCACCGATTGTGTTCTCGCTGATTCTGTCGCCGTTTGTGTCGGTGATGTCGAGCCGGGCAACCATCGGTATCAAGAGCAAGAAAGCCCGTCTGTTCCTGATCCCGGAAGAGTATGAGCCGCCGAAAGAGCTGGTGGATACCGATCGCTACCTGCAGCTTAACCGCGAGCGGGCGCTGGAAAACGGCTTTATGCACGCGCTGTTCAACCCGGCGTTTAACGCGCTGGCGACGGCGCTGGCGACGTCACGGCATAAACAGAGTCAGTTGCTCGACTATGCCCGCGATCGCCGTGTCGATCAGGCGCTGAGCGACGCGCCCGATAAACTGAATCGCGAACAGCGTTTACAGCTGATTAGCGATCCGGTGGTGCTGGCGCGCGTACATACCCGGCTGTGGGAGAACGCTGAGAAATATCATCAGTGGGTAGAGAGTTATCAAAAACTCACCCTCAACCCCAACGCGCTGGTCAAAAACGCGTAAACTGAAAAAGCGGCAGCGATGCCGCTTTTTTTTGCAGGTTATTCAGGTTCAGCAGAGCAGGTCGTGCGCTTCTTCAGGCAGCGATGAATCTGACGATAATGGCGCAAGCGCAGGACAACAATAATGGCTGTTAAGAGTGGGGAGCTGTGGTGAAACGGGGTTTAAAAACGAGTCTGTTAATGGTGGCCGTGCTCTGTCTGAGCGGATGCGGCAGTATTATCAGCCGTACCGTGCCCGGTCAGGGGCACGGTAACCAGTATTATCCGGGCGTACAGTGGGATGTGCGTGACGGTGCCTGGCGCGTATTAACTATCCTCGACCTGCCGCTGTCGCTGGTGGTTGACACCCTGCTGTTGCCGGTTGACGCCAGCCACGGTCCTTACGAATAGCCCCGATCGGAGTCGCTGTTATCATCTTCCCACTCTTGCGCAGCGGCTTCACCTTCTTCGGTATCCAGCGGTGGCTCCAGCTGGAACTCGCCATCGTCCCACTCATGCAGCGTGTTTTCCGCTAACCACTCCTGACGCAGTTCAACCTCATCAAAGTCAGCATCGAAAATCGCCTGTGCGGCCTCACCGCTGCGAATCGGCAGGCATTCGCCCGCATCGCCTTCCTCGGCCAGAAACTCAGCCTGCCACATGATATCGCCATCCTGCATCACATATTTCTGCAGACCAAACTGACTGACCGAGGCATCCCCTTCATCAAGTTCAGGGTGGTTAGCGAGAAACTCTTCACGTGCAGCATCAATCGCTTCCTCTAAGGTACTGTACATGCTCATCGCTCTTCTCCTTGACTGGTTGATTTGATTTCAGTGAAGAATAGACGAAATTCGGCGGAGGGAAAGGGCGGGGCAGTGTGATCGGCGGGAAATAAGGCATTTCCCGCCGAAGAGGGTCAGGTCACTTTTTGCGGGAAGTGCAGCACCGGTCTGACAGACTCATGGATCACCGGCGCGGAATAACGGATACAGCATTTGATGCAGGGCTTAACTTTTTTGAAGTTAATACGTGCAATCGATAACGCCTGACTCAAATTATAAAGGGTACCAATAAATATCACGTCCTCTTTATCGGGCATCCGTCGACATCCCTGACGATGAAGCGCGTGATAATTATCCTGATCGGTGCTGATTGTCACATAATAATAGAGGCCTTTATTCATATTATAAGTCCTGCTAAGCGGTTTGCTGTGGGTCATCTTTTTTATGATTTTTAACGGGTGCAGTTAAGTCTCTAACTGTCACAACAGAAATTAACGATAACCTGCCGCTTATTCAAATGCCATAACGGTCTATCAGCAGGTTTAATATTTGTAAAATGGAATATACCAGGCAAATGAGAGGCAATTGCTTGTAAATTAAGTTAATTTTGCTGGATTAATAAGCTGCAGGAAATGATTAAGCCTGGCTAAATAGGAATAGGCCTGGCGTTTAAAAAAATTAGCGCCGCAGTAAAATATGCTCTGCTGCTGTGAAATTAATTTATCAGGGCTGCAACAGGTCGTGAGGTCAGATAACCGGCTCTTTTATGGTTAATTGCGTTAATTCAATTGCGTGATTACGGGGCGTATTTTAACGGCTGTTGATTTATGGCTGGCCCGTTCATCGTCCCGCGGATGACGAACGGTGGCGACAGACTGTTTTAGCTGTGACAGAAGAGAGGCGGCGCTGAACGGCATTGCGGCCGCCGTTCAGCGTCAAAAAGGTTAATAACGTGAGGGTTCGCCCTGCGGACGAGTCTTAAAGCGGCGATGCAGCCACATATACTGTTCAGGGGCCAGCAGAACGCCTTCTTCGACCACTTTATTCATCCGTGCGGCGGTGTTTTCTTCGCTTTCCAGCGTAAAACTGTCGCTGATGTCAGGCAAAATCATCAGTTCGTAACCGCGTCCTCCGGGCAGGCGGCGCGGCACAAAGGGGATGACTGCCGGTTTACCCATGCGGATCAACAGATGCGTTCCCACCGTGGTTGCCGCCTTCGCGACGCCAAAAAACGGCACAAATACGCTGCTGCGTGGGCCGTAATCGTGGTCGGGCGCGTACCAGATAATATCGCCACGCTTCAGCGCGCGAATCATCCCTTTGAGATCTTTCCGGTCGAGCATACTTTTATTGGAGCGCATCCGGCCATGTACCTGCAGCCAGTCAATCAGCTTATTATCATTGGGACGGTAGACGCCGATGCCAGGGTTATGAATGCCGAACATCCGCGCGCCAATCTCCAGCGTCAGAAAGTGCATGCCGATCAGCAGTACACCGCGCTGACTGTCATGCGCCTGTTTAATGTGCTCTAAACCCGACGGCTTATGCCATTTGTTAATGCGCCAGTCAGGCCAGAACCAGGCCATCCCGGTTTCAATCAGGCCCATACCCACCGATTCAAAGTTGTGCTTCACCATCGCTTCACGTTCATTGACCGGCATATCCGGAAAACTCAGCTCCAGGTTACGCCGCGCAATATTGACGCGTCGTTTCATAAAACGCATACCAATACGACCAATATTGCAGCCGAGAACATAGAGCAGGGGATAAGGAAGTAGCACCAAAAGATAAAGTAAGAAGACCCCCAGCCAGGTTAACCAATAGCGGGGATGCAGCAGTTCTCGCGAAAATTGAGGCAACTGGGTCATATGAACGTATATTTTCCTGCGTCGCGCACCGTTCGGTGCTGATATCTCGTTGATTTTCGCTATTGTGCCAGCTTTTGCCGCCCGCATAAATATTGCTTACGCCAATGACGAGGCTGCGGAAATTATAAGCGCACCGGTGGTGCGGAAAAAATAGCCAGTAAAAACGCTATTTTGCGGCTGCCCTTTGCATCGCGTTGAAATCAGGTATCATGTGCGCGCTAAATTTCTATTATTGATAACAGGAAAGAACACCATGCCAGTGTTACATAACCTCGTTTCCAATAAAGAGCTGAAGGCGCGCATGCTGGCTGAAACCGAGCCGCGCACCACTGTCTCTTTTTATAAGTACTTCCAGATTGCCGATCCCAAAGCCTTCCGTGATCAACTCTACCAGGGCCTGACCGCACTCAAGGTGTTTGGCCGCGTCTATGTTGCCCATGAGGGAATCAACGCGCAGATCAGCGTTCCTGCCAGCCAGTATGACAAGATGAAGGCCTATTTGTACGGCTTTGATCCGGCGCTGAATAACCTGCGGATGAACATTGCGCTGGATGATGACGGTAAATCTTTCTGGGTGCTGCGCCTGAAGGTTCGCGATCGGATTGTGGCGGACGGTATCGCCGACGGCACGTTCGACGCGAGCGATGTGGGCCAATACCTAAAAGCCGCCGAAGTGAATGCCATGCTGGACGATCCGGAGGCGGTCTTCGTCGATATGCGTAACCACTACGAATATGAAGTGGGACGTTTCGATAACGCCCTGGAAGTCCCTGCCGACACCTTCCGTGATCAGCTGCCGATGGCGGTGGATATGCTGCAGGATAAGAAAGATAAAAAGATTGTTATGTACTGCACCGGTGGGATTCGCTGCGAGAAAGCCAGCGCCTGGATGCGCCATAACGGTTTTGAAGATGTCTATCATGTTGAAGGTGGCATCATTGAATATGCCCGCCGCGCCCGTGAACAGGGTTTACCGGTGCGATTTAAAGGCAAGAACTTTGTCTTTGATGAGCGGATGGGCGAGCGTATTTCCGATGATGTGCTGTCGAACTGTCACCAGTGTGGTGAGCCGTGCGATACCCACGTTAACTGCGTCAATGATGGCTGCCATCTGCTGTTTATTCAGTGTAAAAGCTGCGCAGAGAAGTTTGAGAACTGCTGTAGCCCGCTCTGTCAGGAAGAGGCGAAACTGTCGCCAGAAGAGCAGCGCGCCCGTCGTGCCGGACGTGAAAACGGCAATAAGATCTTTAACAAGTCGCGTGGCCTGTTAAACATGACCATTCCGTCGCCGGTTAAAAAATAAGTGATGCCGCCTGAAGCCCGGCTTCAGGCGGCTTAGCTGCTTACTGACGCACGCCTTCTACCGAAATCATCAGCTGAACCTTTTGCGAGGCCGGTCCGAGATCTTTGGTGATATTAAAATCTTTCAGTGCAATTTCACCCTCGGCTTCAAATCCTGCCCGATAGCCGCCCCACGGATCTTTGCCTTCACCCAACAGCTTCGCTTCCAGCGTCACCGGTTTAGTCACGCCGTTAAGCGTCAGATCGCCGGTGATCGCCAGCTCATCACCCTCTTTTTTCACCGCGGTAGATTTGAAGGTCGCCTGAGGATTTTTCCCGACGTTGAGGAAGTCTGCACTGCGCAGATGCTTGTCACGCTCGGCATGGTTGGTATCCACGCTATTGGTGTTGATAGTCACCTCGACCTTATCGGCCGAAGGGTTCTTTTCATCAAAGCTAAAGCGGCCGTCAAAATCTTTAAACGTGCCATAGAGCCAGCTGTAGCCTAAGTGCTGAATGCGAAACTGAATAAAGGCGTGCTGGCCCTCTTTATCAATTTTATAATCAGCGGCGTTAGCGGTCAGTGAGCCCAGCAGCAGGCTGGCGCCCGTCATGGCCAGTAGCGTCTTCTTCAGCATATTACTTTTCCTTTTCAGCGGGTAAAGGGATGCGCAAACCTGACATCCGTTTTAAGGTACTATCGCGATCGATAAAGTGATGTTTTAACGCAGCCAGGCCGTGCAGCAGTGACAGAATCACCACCGTCCAGGCCAGCCACAGATGGATATCGCCCGCCAGATCGGCCTGTTCGCCTGCGCCACTCAGCAGCGCAGGCAGGGAAAACAGGTTAAATACCGCAATCGGCTTACCCTCGGCGGTGGAAATGAAATAACCGCTGAGCAGAATGCCCAGCAGCAGCGTATAGAGCAGCCAGTGCGCCATCACAGAACTGATGCGCACCACCGGGGAATAACTGCTTAACGGTTGAGGTGGTGGCGAAAGCGTTCGCCAGAGCAGACGAATCACTAATGTCAGTAACAGAATCACCCCTATGCTTTTATGAATTTCCGGCGCATCGTGATACCAGCTATCGTAATAACCGAGGCCGACCATCCATAATCCCAGCGCAAACATGGCATAAATAACCAGTGCCATTGACCAGTGCAGCAGCACGGCAATCAGACCAAACTGATGAGGTGTATTCCGTAACATAGCCTGTTTATTCAGTAGAAATAATCTGAAACAAGCATCTACATAATGAAATATAAAAGCAATCGACCTTACGCTTCTATAACTTTGCCAGCGGATAATGAAAAACATCCTTTAAAAGCGCGCTGAATGCCCAGTATTACTGAATGACTTATTTTATTTAACCGGGCCGTCAATCAATAAAGGCAAGAATGAACATTCCGTGCGAAATAAACCGGCTGAAAACGTCAGCTATATTCAGTTAATGTCATTTTTTGTCAATCGGGCGTTATCAGATGATACCACCCGAATTGAGAGTCAGAAGCGGGAGAGGCGGAAAGGCGAGAGATCGAATGAGAATGGCTTTTGCTGGGCAAATTCCGCCGCCAGCTCACCCAGCACGCTGGCAAATTTAAAGCCGTGGCCGCTTAACCCGGTGATCAGCAACCGATCCGGCTCGCCTGGCAAGGTATCGATAATAAAATCTTCGTCCGGGCTGAAATCGTAGCTGCAGGCTTCACCATGCAGACAGACGCCGACGCCCGGTAAAAACTGGCGCAGGAAGCCAAACGCTTCGCTGCCATCGGCTGCCACTGTGCCAAATGGTTTACGATCTTCAGGCTGTTGCATCAGCTGGCCGCCATCATGACGTCCCACTTTCAGCGCATTATTGTCTGCCGGGAACCCATAGAACTGGCTGCCATCGGCCATTTCAACCGTAAAGCCGGGAAACTTATTGTTCTCGCTGTAGCGTCCATCGGCCTGATACCAGGCAAAGACTTTGCGGGTCGGGGCAACCGGCAGATCCGGCACCAGTTTACCGACCCAGGTGCCGGCACTGATCAGCAACTTTCGGCCACGGTAGATACCATCAAGCGTGGTGACCTGCTGCAGATCGCCATCGCGGCCAATCTGCGAAACCGGACAGTTAAACAGCTGGGCACAGCCCGCCTGTTCCGCCAGCTGAATCCAGCTGCGTACCGCCTGCTCACACTTCAGGTAGCCCGACTGCGGCTCAAAGACGCCGAGGTAGCCGTCAGGGACGTTAATTTGCGGCCAGCGCTTACGCACCTCTTCAGGCTGCATCACCTCAATGTTGAGCTGCCATTGGGTGGCGCTATCGATGACGTTCTGAATAAAGGGTGACTGAATCGGTGCCAGATTCAGCACGCCGCTGCGGTGCATGATGCGTTCGCCAGCGCGCTGCTCCAGTTCATCCCACAGCGTTTGTGCGCGCAACACCAGCGGGACATAACGTTCACCTTCGCCATAAGCGTGGCGGATCAACCGGCTCTCACCGTGATGGGTGCCCTGATTATGCGGCGGATGAGCACTGTCGATCATCAAAACCGACAGGCCCGCCTCGGTGGCATAGTAGCCTGCTGCCGCGCCAACTGAGCCGCTGCCGACGATGATAAGATCATAAATCATGGTAACTACGCTCCTGAAAGAGTCAGATAATCAAAAGCATACCAGAAACAGAAACGAAAAAGGCACCCCTGAGGGTGCCTCTTTGATGCGGCAGACATTAATGCTTCTTAAGCAGTCGTTCTATCTGCTCGGCCGATTCAATCTTAGCGATACCCGCTTCGAGGATCGAGATGAACTGCCTTGCGACATCCGTCGTCAGCCAGTAAGTCGGGCCAACATCCGCTTCTTCTTCTTTTTGATCCTGCGACGATAACGAGTGCAGGCGGATCATCATGGCATCATAACTGTCAACGGTACTGATATCCCAGCCCACCAGCGGATGGGTCTGAATCACATCTTTTCTTCTGTCCATTATAACCTCCTTATTACTCGTTAAACGAAGTGCATGATGAGGTTCAATGCGGCTTTTTTATTCCAATAGCGAAACTATTATAACAGTAAACCGGGCCATTACTGATGAAAAAATGCCTGCACCCAGCTTCGCACAGAATATTTGTGTTTAAAAGATGGCGGATGAAAAAATAAAATGCCTGACGAGCAGGCATTTTAATACGTGATTCTTTGAAGCCATTAAAGCGGGGAGAGCCTGCCGCCGGCGTTAAAGTGCCGGGGTTTCGGGTGCGATGCCGCCGCCGCGCTTTTGCAGCGCCTCGGCCAGACGGGCAAAGTGCTGCTGCAGTTGCTCATCATGGTTCTGGTTTTGGGCTTCCAGCGACAGATTGTGCACCAGTAACTGACTGGCACGATCGTCAAGACAGAAAATCAGACTGGAAAACGCATTTTCCAGCACCGTCAGACGACGTTGCTGATCGCCAATCAGTGCTAACAGCTCACCAAAAGTCATCGCCTCTTCCGGTTTATCAGTAGTCATGGTGTCGCACCTCCTGTTATGCATGACGAGCGCAAGGATAGGGCATTGATCATTCAGAGTCTAGATGCAGGATTGGGGAAGTGCGAGAGGGGAGAAAAGATAAAAAAACCGGGTGGCGACACCCGGCAAAAACAGCACAGAGGCGGTTAATCGGTAATAAACCAGTCGTCAGCGCTTTCCCACGTTTGCTGCAGGATTTCGCTGATCTGATCGCGAGTCTCTTTGCCACCGCCCAGCACGCTAAGGTTATTGGCGCTGGCATAGCGCACTTTCACGTGATTAGTGCTGTCCGGGAACTGTTCGTCAATGCGGCGCGACAGCTCGTCGCTCAGTGCCTCAATGGCACCCGCAGGAAGAGGTCGGGTATTCGATACGGTAATTTCAACGCGCATGGGAGCCTCCAGATAAGATACTGTACATATTTACAGTATTGCCGGTCCGGAGGCAAGTGAAATTATGCGATACGCCAGTTCAGGGTTTCACCGGCAAGGAACGGCACCAGCGAATCACTGCCGAGCGCAATGCTCTCCGGGACCTGCCACGGTTCCCGTACCAGCGTCACGGTGGTGTCGTTAAGCGGCAGGCCGTAAAAACGTGGGCCGTTTTCAGAGCAGAAGGCTTCAAAATGCGACAGCGCATCCAGCTCTTCAAACACCGTGGCGTAGGCGGCTAACGACGTCGGGGCGCTGAAGACACCGGCGCAGCCGCAGCTCGCTTCTTTCAGATGGCGCAGATGTGGCGCGGTATCGGTGCCGAGGAAGAAGCGCGGATGGCCGCTGGCGACCACCTTACGTAGCGCCTCCTGATGCACATTGCGCTTGAGGATCGGCAGGCAATAGAGGTGCGGACGAATCCCGCCCACCAGCATGTGATTGCGGTTAAACATCAGATGCTGCGGAGTAATCGTCGCGCCCAGTGTCTCATCCGCAGCGGCGACATACTCGGCCGCCTCTTTCGTGGTGATATGCTCCATCACTACTTTCAGGGCCGGGAACTGCTGGCGCAGCGGCATCATCACCGTCTCAATAAAGCGCGCTTCCCGGTCGAAAATATCAATATGCGCGTGGGTTACTTCACCGTGAACCAGCAGCGGCATCCCCAGCTGTTGCATCCGATCCAGCACGCTGGCGATGGCGGCAATATCGGTGACGCCGTGGCTGGAGTTGGTGGTGGCGTGAGCCGGATAGAGTTTGGCGGCGGTAAACAGGCCAGCGGTAAAGCCCCGCTCCAGCTCATCCGGGTCAAGTGAATCGGTGAGGTAGCAGGTCATCAGCGGCGTGAAGGCGTGATCAGCGGGCAGCGCCGCGAGTATCCGATCGCGATAGGCTTCACCTGCCGCTACGCTGGTTACCGGCGGCACCAGATTGGGCATCACGATGGCACGACCATTGACCGCGCTGGTATAGGGCAGGACCGTTTCAAGCATCGCATCATCACGCAGATGAATATGCCAGTCGTCAGGGCGGCGGATGGTAAGTTGCTGAGGTTGTGCAGTCATCAATGAGGCTCCGGCAGAGTGGAAACGAAAGGCACGTTTAGGCCGGGGTCTAAGCATAAGGATTCAGGCAACCGTTTGCACCTGCTTTTTGCCGTCGGACGAAAATCCGCGCCGGATGGCGCGGCAGATCGTCAGTCAGTAAACGGGATCACCAGTTCACCCGGTTTCACTTCCAGCCCTTTGGCAAATTTTTTCGCCAGCGACTCACCTTTACTGCGATCGGTACTCAGCACGTAAGCGGGTTGCTGATCGAAATAGCTTTTCAGGGATTGATTGAGATAGGGCGTCAGCGTCTTCATGATCGAAGCCATTTTGTCAGGCGTCACCTGCGCATCGACAATCTCCATATCGCGCAGATAGATCGCGCCCTGCTGCTGATCAAACACCGGCTGGGCACGCATCTTCAGCTGCATATCGGCCTGTTGCGGGCCGAACAGGGAGGTGACATTGATCTTCGCATTGCCTGCGAGCGTGACTTTGCCTGGCTCTTCCCGGCCAATCTGGCTGGTGAGGTTGCTGAGCACGATGTGCGCGTTAACCAGGCCGGAAACCCCGATGTCCTTCTCGTAGTTGTTATGTTTCTGCAGCGCCTGGTTCACTTCCTGTTCGCTGATGGTGTACTGCGTCAGTTGATTACAGCCGCTAACCAGCAGCACCAGTAACAGAGCGGCAAGGCCGGAAAAACCCTTTTTCATCGATTTTTATCCTGAATGACGGAGCTATTGAACAGGGCATAGCGTGCCTGAATGCGTTACAGGTGTCATCAGGAAAGGGATGAGAAACGCGAGCGGTTTCTCATCCGGCAGCCGTTACTGGGCGATGGAGGAGAGCAGGTTGACCTGAGTTTGTTTGGCCATGTTATCGCGGTATTCCGCCACTCTGACGGGCCAGTCGATGCCCGCAACCAGCGTCAGGGAGCGCAGCAGCGGGAACAGATTAAAGTCATCTTCAGAGAGTTCGCCGTTCACTGCATTTGGCTGAACAATTAACTTGTCGAGCTGGCGCAGGTCGCCACTGACGTTTTTGATCAAACCGGCCGCATGGCTTTTCAGCTCGGTAAAATCGCCGATGCTGGCCTGCTTTTTATTACGGAAATAGTCGCGTGCTTCCGGCGTGGCAAATTCGGCAAACGGCGCCTCTGCGATGCGCGGCAACAGCAGTTTGTTAACGTAACTGTTCATGTGACGCAGCCAGTCGGCAATGGCAGGATTAAGCGCGCCGGTGATCAGCGGCTCGCCCTCCAGTCGATCGACATAATGCACGATATCCATGCTCTCCGGCATCGCGCTGCCATCCTGCTTCTGCAGAATGGGTGCCATCTTCTGGCCGATCAGTCGTTTTGGCGTCTCTTCGTCATCATTCAGCATCACCACCAGCTCAACCGGCAGATTTTTCAGGCCGAAAATCATCCGCGCCTTCACGCAGAAAGGGCAGTGTTCGTAGATATACAGCTTCATCCTGATCTCCTCTGTTTGGCAGAATGCATCAATTCATTCTGTTTTCGGGCTCGCCAAAAAGTATGGAAGAGATTAAGCAGCAGGGCAAACCGGCTGGCAGAAGATGGCCTGCTCGCCGCTACCACGGGGATCATGGGCGTGGCTCAGCCCGCTGAGGAAGGGTGATAACCGCGCAAAATCAAGGCCTTTGCAGCGCAATCGCGGGTAACATTTTACCGCAGCCCAGGCGGCGGTTATAGTGAATACAGGGTAATGACGGCTCATCTTTATCAGCCATTGATTTCAGGAGTCAGGATGTTTGGCTATCGTTCTGCCGCGCCCAGGGTGCGATTAACCACCGACCGGCTGGTGGTCCGTCTGGTTCACGAGCGTGATGCCTGGCGGCTGGCAGATTACTACGCGGAAAACCGCCTGTTTTTAAAACCGTGGGAACCGGTGCGCGATGAAAGCCACTGCTATCCCTCTGGCTGGCAGGCGCGGCTGGGGCTGATTACCGATATGCATAAGCAGGGATCGGCATTCTACTTCATTCTGATGGACAGCGAAGAAACCGAAGTGCGCGGCGTGGCGAACTTCAGCAACGTGCTGCGCGGGTCGTTTCACGCCTGTTACCTGGGCTACTCACTGGGTGAGAAATGGCAGGGCCAGGGCATGATGTACGAAGCGCTGCAGTCCGCTATTCGCTATATGCAGCGTCAGCAGCATATTCACCGCATCATGGCCAACTACATGCCACACAACCAGCGCAGCGGCGATCTGCTGGCGCGGCTAGGATTCGAAAAAGAGGGTTACGCCAAAGATTATCTGTTGATCGACGGCCGCTGGCAGGATCACGTCCTGACAGCATTAACCTGGCGGGAATGGACGTCGGATCGGCGTGGATAATCATAAGGAATCGGGAATGAAATTGACGTTGTCGGCGCAGGCGTTGCGTGTGCTGGGCTGCCTGCTGGAGAAGCAGGTCACCACGCCGGAACAGTATCCGCTCTCTCTCAATGGCGTGGTCAGCGCCTGTAATCAGAAATCGAACCGTGAACCGGTGATGAACCTCAGCGAGACGGAGGTGCAGGATCAGCTCGATCAGCTGGAAAAACGGCATCTGGTGACCGTCAGCAGTGGATCGGGCCAGCGGGTAATGAAGTATGAACAGCGCTTCTGCAACTCCGCCTTTGGCGCGCTGAAGCTCAGCAGCGCAGAAGTGGCCGTGCTGACTCTGCTGCTGCTGCGCGGCGCACAGACGCCGGGTGAATTGCGCACCCGTAGCGGACGTCTGCATGAGTTCAGCGATGTCAGCGAAGTGGAGCAGACGCTCGACGCCTTGCTGCAGCGTGAGGATAGCGCCAGGGTGGTGCGTCTGGCTCGCGAGCCGGGCAAGCGCGAACACCGTTTTATTCATCTGCTGAGCGATGACGCTGAGGTGCCAGAACCGACATCGGGCGCGGATCAGGACGACCTTTCGACCCGCGTCGCGGCGCTGGAACATCAGGTAGCGCAACTGCAGGCGCAACTTACTCAACTGCTGCAACCGGAGAGCTAAAATGACGTTACGCATTGGCGTGGTGGGACTGGGCGGGATCGCGCAGAAAGCCTGGTTGCCCGTGTTATCAACCGCGTCCAGCTGGTCGCTGGTCGGGGCGTTTTCGCCAAATCAGGCCAAAGCCCAGCCGATTTGCGACAGTTTCCGGATGCGCTGTTTCAGCTCGCTCGACGATTTAGCGGCGGCCTGCGACGCGGTGTTTGTTCACAGCAGCACCGCGAGCCACTATCAGGTGGTCAGAGCGCTGTTGCTGGCGGGGAAAGATGTCTGCGTCGATAAGCCGCTGGCGGAAACGCTCGATCAGGCGGAAGCGCTGGTTGAGCTTGCTGAAAAGCAGCAGCGCAAACTGATGGTGGGCTTTAATCGCCGCTTTGCCCCGCGCTATCTGCAACTCCGGGCGGAGATGAATAGGGTCGCCTCACTGCGCATCGAAAAGCACCGTAGCGACAGCGTCGGGCCGCACGATCTGCGTTTCACCCTGCTTGATGACTATCTGCACGTGGTGGATACCGCGCTGTGGCTTGGCGGTCAGCCGTTTAGTGAGGTTCAGGGGCGGATTACCACCACTCCTCAGGGAGAGATGCTTTACGCTGAGCACCATTTCAACCTGGGCGGCGTGCCAGTCACCACCAGTATGCACCGGCGTGCAGGCAGTCAGCGCGAGCGGGTCAGTGCGGTGTGCGACAGTAAATGTATCGATATCAGCGAAATGCGTGACTGGCAGGAGGAAACGGCAGCCGGCCTGCTGATTGCGCCACCGCCAGCCTGGCAGAGCCATCTGGTGCAGCGCGGTTTCAGCGGCGCGGCGCACCATTTTATCCAGTGCGTACAAAATCAGACGATGCCTGAAACCAGCGGCGAACAGGCCCTGATGGCGCAGCGGGTGGTGGAAAAACTGTGGCGTGACGCAACGCCGTCATAATGCCTTGTAACACTCCGTGCTGGTCATTTCCCGCCGTGGCAGTAGACTATCGCCGGGCATCATCAGGATGCCCGCGCTAAGTCTCTCATTTTGCCGATTCTTTTCAGGATGCGCCGTCAATTATGAATTTGTTGAAATCGCTGGCAGCGGTCAGTTCCATGACCCTGTTTTCCCGCGTCTTGGGCTTTGCCCGTGATGCCATTGTGGCGCGGGTGTTTGGCGCCGGAATGGCGACCGATGCGTTCTTTGTCGCTTTTAAACTCCCTAATCTGCTGCGGCGAATTTTTGCTGAAGGGGCCTTCTCACAGGCGTTTGTGCCGATCCTGGCGGAATATAAAAGCAAGCAGGGCGAAGAGGCAACGCGCCTGTTCCTCGCTTACGTCTCTGGCCTGCTGACGCTGGCACTGGCGCTGGTCACCGTGGCGGGGATGATCGCCGCGCCGTGGGTGATTATGATCACTGCGCCGGGTTTTGCCGACAGCGCAGACAAGTTTGCCCTGACCAGTTCGCTGCTGCGCGTCACCTTTCCCTATATCATGCTGATTTCACTCGCCTCACTGGCGGGCGCGGTGCTGAATACCTGGAACCGTTTTTCGGTCCCGGCCTTTGCGCCGACGCTGCTTAACGTCAGCATGATTGGTTTCGCGCTGTTTGCCGCGCCGCATTTTCATCCGCCAGTGATGGCGCTGGCATGGGCGGTAGTGGCAGGCGGCGTGCTGCAGCTTGGCTACCAGCTGCCGCACCTGAAGAAACTCGGGATGCTGGTACTGCCACGGCTGAACCTGCGCGATGCAGGCGTCTGGCGGGTGATGCGTCAGATGGGGCCGGCGATTCTTGGCGTCTCGGTCAGCCAGATTTCCCTGATCATCAATACCATATTCGCCTCTTTTCTGGTTTCGGGATCGGTCTCGTGGATGTATTACGCTGATCGGCTGATGGAGTTCCCGTCCGGCGTACTCGGCGTGGCGCTGGGAACGATCCTGCTGCCGTCGCTGGCGAAAAGCTTTGCCAGCGGCAATCACGATGAATATTCGCGGCTGATGGACTGGGGTTTGCGTCTTTGCTTTTTGCTGGCGCTGCCCAGTGCCGTGGCGCTGGGGATGCTCTCCGGACCGCTGACCATTGCGCTGTTTCAGTACGGCAAGTTCACCGCCTTTGATGCGGCGATGACCCAGCGCGCACTGATTGCTTACTCAGTCGGACTGATGGGTCTGATTGTGGTGAAAGTGCTGGCACCGGGTTTCTATTCACGGCAGGACATCAAAACCCCGGTGAAGATTGCGATAGTCACCCTGATTATGACGCAACTGATGAACCTGGCATTTATCGGTCCGCTGAAGCACGCGGGCCTGTCACTGTCGATTGGCCTGGCTGCCTGTCTCAACGCGGCGCTGCTCTACTGGCAACTGCGCAAAAAGCAGATCTTTATGCCGCAGCCCGGCTGGGCCAGTTTTCTGATCCGTCTGGTGATTGCGGTACTGGCGATGGCGGCGGCGCTGTTTGCGATGCTGCAATGGATGCCGGCGTGGGAACAGGGCGTGATGCTGTGGCGGCTGCTGCGTCTGGCGGCGGTCTGTGCGGTCGGCGGTGGGGCGTACTTCCTGACGCTCGGGCTGCTGGGCTTCCGCTTGCGCGACTATGCGCGACGCACTGCGGTGTAACAGCAACGTCCGGATATATAGTCCGGATGCGAAAAATCCCGCACCTGGCGTAATGCTGATCAGTTAAGCGACGGGTGAGAACGCAGTCTGGTGCCGCTCAGGGGCTGGCGGTCCTCGCGCCGCTGCGCGGTTCCTTCACGTCATTCCTCTGCCTGACGGACCGCCGGGGATGGCACATCCTGTGCCGCCCCGCCTTTCGCCCGCGTCCTGCGGGCTCTCCTGGCAGACTCATTCCGTTCAGCGCTGCGGATTGCCTGCCCCTGATCGGCCCCAGCCTGCTCTGAAACTTCAGTGCGTGCTGTTAAAAAGGGCACAAGAGCAGAGGTGATCAGGCCCGCACTGCGGCACGATCGCGCCCAAAAAAAAAGCTGCCACGTTTAATCGTGACAGCCTTTGCAAAGGTAACCTTAACTGACGAGCATCAGGCAACTGGCAGGATTTTTTGCTCAGTCAGCCGTCAGGCTTTGCGGCTGAGCGTCGCCTGACCTTTACCCATCCCATCCGGGCCATAGAAAGCCTGAGTCTGGTGCGGTTTCAGCACCTGCAGGGCATCCTGGGTAAAACGAATCTGATGTTGCAGCAACATGCCATTATGCACGTTGGCATCCTGCAGGCGACGGGTATGCTGCTCAATGCGCTGCCAGCGGCTCGCCATCTCGTTCTGACCACGATAAGGTGCCTGGGTTGCCAGACTTTGCTCGGCAGTCCGGCGCATCTCATCCAGATAGTTCAGCGTACTGAGCAGCGCGCCTTTATCTTCGGTAATGCGCTGCAACAGGTTGCTGTTAATGTTTCCGGCCGACAGCTGCTGCTGTTCTTCGTCCAGCAGGGTCGACAGCGATGCCAGCACATCCTGCATCTTATCTAATGTGGTCAGCAAGTTACTCATGGGGACTAGTTACCCTCTAAATACGCCTTAGTGTCGGCAATCAGCGCGTCGGCGATCTTGCCGGTATCCATTTTCAGTTCGCCATTACGAATGGCGGTTTTCAGTTGTTCAACCCGCTGGACGTTAATGTCCTGGCTGCCCGGCTGCATCAGCTGTGACTGAGCGCTGCTCAGGCTGACCTGCGCGGCGGCGGGTGTGGTGCTGGCCGCCGGCGTGGTGCTTTGACGCACTTTAGGCGTGGCGGGCTCGCTGGTATCGCGGCTCTGTACGGTGCTGGCGGGTTTCAGCGGTTGCGTTCTGTCGATGCTCATATTCAAGCTCCTGTACGGTCAGGGGAGTCTGCCACCTGAATCAGAATAGCGTAATTGCTTAGTTGATTCTTCTATCGGCAGAACAACTGGCTTCTTTAACGCTTTATAGTGTTATAAGAATATTCCCATCATCCCGCACCCGACCGCTAACGATCTGCCCGTTTCCCATCCGTACCCGTACCCATTGTGACTGGGTGGCATTGTTCAGCGCCTTACCCTCACCGCTGGCGTCAAATCCGTCGCCACTGGCAATCACCATCACATTCTGACCCGCCTTGACCCGCCACGGCTGACGCAGCATCGACGGGTTAATCGGCTGGCCTGGCTGGATATCGCGCAGTACCACCGCATCCGCTACCGCCTCATCGTTGAGCAGCGAACGCGCTGGCAGAACGTCCAGCCGGCCGGTCTGCAGGCTGAAATCAGCCGTGCTGACGCTGCTGCCCCGCGTTAACAGCCGGTTAGCCACCAGGTAAGACCCGGTGACCTGCACCTGGACCTGAATGTAGCGGCGGTTCTCACCGCAGTTTGCCGCCACGCTCATATTGCCCCACAGGCGGCTATTGCCTGGCAGCGTAAATGCTGGCGTGTCGCAGTCGGGCCACTGGGCCTGCGGCGTCCGGACCACCACCTTCATGCCTGCGGCATGCTGCGCATCACGGGCTTTAAAAAATTGTTCCAGTTGCGCACTGAAATCCCCGGCCGTCACCGGCAGGGCGATCAGGACCAGCAGGCTGGCCAGCAGGGTTTGATATCCACGCATGTGCTTTTCCTCACTGATGATGGCAACGAGTCTACGCGCAGCAAAAATTATTCAAGAGTCAAAATAGCATGGGTTTTTGGCCTTATTCAGACGATCACCTCTTGCTTTTCCAAATTAAGCTGCCAGCTCGAAATTCTCATTTGCGGAGGAACCATGCTCGACAAACTGGATGCGGCGCTGAAATTTGGTACGGAAGCCCTCAACCTGCGTGCTCAACGTCAGGAGATCCTGGCGTCAAACATTGCCAACGCCGATACCCCTGGTTATCAGGCCCGGGATATCGACTTTGCCAGCGAGCTGAGTCGGGTGATGGCCAATGGTCGTGCGGAAGGCAGCAGCATGGCGTTAAAAGTCACGTCAGCTCGCCACATTGAAGCACAGACCAACTCGGCACCGTCGATGGATATGCTCTATCGCATTCCCGATCAGCCTGCCGCCGACGGCAACACAGTAGATATGGACCGTGAACGTACCCAGTTCGCGGATAACAGCCTGAAATATCAAACCGACCTCACTCTTATCAGTAGCCAGATCAAAGGCATGATGAGCGTGTTACAAGGGCAATAATTATGGCCTTGCTGAACATTTTTGACATTGCCGGCTCAGCGATGACCGCGCAATCACAGCGATTAAACGTCAGTGCCAGTAACCTGGCCAACGCCGACAGCGTTACCGGCCCGGATGGGCAACCCTACGTCGCTAAACAGGTGGTGTTTCAGACCGATGCGGCACCTGGCGCGGCCACCGGCGGCGTAAAAGTGGCGAAGGTGGTCGACGATCCGACCCCGGCAAAACTGGTGTATGACCCAGGTAACCCGATGGCAGATGCCAAAGGCTACGTGAAGATGCCGAACGTGGATGTGGTCTCTGAGACCGTCAACACCATGTCAGCGTCGCGCAGTTACCAGGCTAACGTCGAAGTGCTCAACACCGTGAAGTCGATGATGATGAAAACCCTGACGATCGGGCAATAACGGAGAAAAATTATGGCTATCGCGGTAGGCGTTAACGAGAAGCTGGACCCCACGGTCCTCAGCTCTTCCAGCACCAGTGGTACCGGCAACAGCGCGCAGGATCTGCAGAATCAGTTCCTCACCATGCTGGTGACCCAGTTACAGAACCAGGATCCCACCAATCCGATGGACAACAGCCAGCTGACCACTCAGCTGGCGCAGATCAACACCCTGAGCGGAATTGAAAAACTGAACACCACGCTGGGATCGATCTCCGGCCAGATCAGCACCAGCCAGTCGCTGCAAAGCTCCACGCTGATTGGGCATGGCGTAATGGTCAACGGCTCGCAGGTACTGGTCGGCAGCGGCACCACCACGCCGTTTGGTGTTGAGCTGGCGTCGGCCTCAACCGCAACCGCCGCCACGATTAAAGATGCTAACGGCTCGGTGATCGATACCGTTGACCTCGGCGCACTCAGCGCTGGCGTTCATACCTTCTCGTGGGACGGCAAACTGAGCGACGGCTCCACCGCGCCAGACGGTAAATACAGCGTTGCGATTGCGGCAAGCAATGGCAGCACACAACTGGTGGCACAACCGCTTAACTACGCCTACGTCAATGGGGTAAGTACCGCGAACGACACCACAAAACTGGATCTCGGCACCATGGGCTCCGCTTCCCTTGACGAAGTACGTCAGATTCTCTGATTAACCTGTAGACAGGAGACACACACATGTCATTTTCCCAAGCGGTCAGCGGCCTTGGCGCTGCCTCAAGTAACCTTGATGTCATCGGTAACAACATCGCCAACTCCGCGACAGCGGGTTTTAAATCAAGCACCATCGCCTTTGCCGATATGTTTGCCGGTTCTAACGTCGGCCTCGGCACCAAAGTTGCTGCGGTGATTCAGAACTTTAACGACGGTTCGACCACCACCACCAGCCGTGGCCTCGACGTCGCGCTGAGCGGCAACGGTTTCTTCCGTATGACGGACACCAGCGGCGCGGTTTACTATTCGCGTAACGGTCAGTTCACACTGGATGCCAACCGTAACCTGATCAACACCCAGGGTCTGAACGTGACCGGTTATCCGGCCAGCGGCTCACCGGCCACCATCCAGGCGGGCGCAAACCCGGTTGCGATCAGCATTCCGACCGAGCAGATGCCGGCACGCGCGACCACCACCACCGGCCTGGTTGCGAACCTGAACTCCACTGACACTGCCCCGACGGTCACGACTTTCTCGACCGCCAACGCCGACAGCTATAACAAAAAGACCACGGCGACCGTGTTCGACTCGCAGGGTAACGACCATGCGCTCGACATGTACTTTGTCAAAGACACCGCCAGCAACAGCTGGACCGTGCACGCTATCGACGCCAACACCGGCTACTCCGCGGGTGACTTCAAAATGGCATTCGATACCAGCGGCAAACTGACCAGCATGGACAAGCTGGACGCCAATGGCGCCGTGGTCAGCAGCAGCACCGATGGCACCGTAGGCTTAACCCTTAACGTACCGGCACCAGGCCAGACTGCCGCCGCTAACGGCGCGGTGGCCAATCAGCCGATCACCCTGAGCATGCTGGGCAGCCTGCAGCAGAACACCGGCAGCACCACCTTTGGCAGCCCGACTCAGGATGGTTATGCGCCTGGCGATCTGACCAGCTACGCCATCAACGATGACGGCACCATCACCGGCACCTACTCCAACCAGAAAACCCAGCTGCTGGGTCAGATCGTCCTGGCAAGCTTCTCTAACCCGGAAGGCCTGCAGTCACAGGGCGATAACGTCTGGTCTGCCTCTAACGCTTCAGGTCAGGCGGCGATTGGTCTGGCGAACACCGGCACCTTCGGCTCACTGACTGCCGGCGCGCTGGAAGCCTCTAACGTCGACATGAGTAAAGAGCTGGTGAACATGATCGTGGCGCAGCGTAACTATCAGGCGAACGCGCAGACCATCAAAACTCAGGACCAGATTCTTAACACGCTGGTTAACTTACGTTAATTCGCTAACAGGATTGCTTTATGGATCACGCGATATATACCGCGATGGGCGCGGCCAGCCAGACGCTGGATCAGCAGGCGGTTACCGCCAGCAACCTCGCCAACGCCTCAACGCCAGGCTTCCGTGCGCAGCTTAATGCGCTGCGTGCGGTGCCGGTCAATGGCTGGTCCCTGCCGACCCGCACGCTGGTGACGGCGTCAACGCCGGGCGCCGATATGAGTCAGGGCACCATGGATTACACCGAGCGCCCACTCGACGTGGCGGTGCAGCAGGATGGCTGGCTGGCGGTGCGTACCGCTGACGGCAGCGAAGCCTATACCCGCAACGGCAACATGCAAATCAGCCCGAACGGTACGCTGACGATTCAGGGCAATCCTGTGATGGGTGATGGCGGTCCGATTGTGATCCCGCAGGGAGCGGAAATCACCATTGCCGCCGACGGTTCCATCACCGGCCTGAATGCCGGCGATGCGCCGAATGCCACTGTCCAGCTCGGTAAGCTCAAGCTGGTGCGCGCCACCGGCAAAGAGGTGCAGCGCAGCGACGACGGCATGTTCCGTCCGACAGCGGCCACGCAGGCCACGCGCGGTGCGGCGTTGCAGGCTGACCCCACCATGCAGGTGATGCCTGGCGTACTGGAAGGCAGCAACGTGAAACCGGTGGAAACCATGGTCGACATGATCGCCAACGCCCGACGTTTTGAGATGCAGATGAAAGTCATCACTAACGTCGATGAAAACGAACAAAAAGCCAACCAGCTGCTGAACATGAGCAGCTAAGGCGCGAGGATAACAACATGATTCGTTCTTTATGGATCGCGAAAACCGGTCTTGATGCACAGCAGATGAACATGGACGTGATTGCCAACAACCTGGCAAACGTCAGCACCAACGGCTTTAAACGTTCGCGTGCGGTGTTCGAAGATCTGATGTATCAGACCATGCGTCAGCCGGGCACCCAGTCGTCAGAACAGACGACGCTGCCTTCTGGCCTGCAGATTGGTACCGGTGTCCGTCCGGTGACCACTGAACGTCTGCATACCCAGGGCAACCTGTCGCAGACCAGCAACTCGAAAGATATCGCGATTAATGGTCAGGGCTATTTCCAGATTCAGATGCCGGATGGCACCTCGGCTTATACCCGTGACGGCGCTTTCCAGGTCGATCAGAACGGCCAGCTGGTGACCAACTCCGGTTTCCCGGTGCAGCCAGGCATCACCATTCCGGCCAACGCCACCAGCATCACCGTGGCGCGTGACGGGGTAGTGAGCGTGACGCAGCAGGGACAGACCCAGGCGACCCAGGTCGGCCAGTTAACCCTGAGCACCTTTATGAACGATGCCGGTCTCGATAGCGTGGGTGAAAACCTCTATCAGGAAACGCAGGCATCGGGCGCACCCACCGACAGCACCCCTGGCCAGAATGGCGCGGGTCTGCTCTACCAGGGCTATACCGAAACGTCGAACGTCAACGTGGCGGAAGAGCTGGTCAGCATGATCCAGACCCAGCGCGCCTATGAAATCAACAGCAAAGCGATCAGCACCTCCGATCAGATGCTGGCGAAACTGACTCAGATTTAATCCACAGCAGGGCCAGCTCCGGCTGGCCTGAAGAACAGATATTGATAAGGTCGTGACTCCGTGGCGAAGCAACAGATTCTCAAGCCTGGACATTGGTTAGTCGCCTCGTTGCTGCTAACCCTTAACGGTTGTGCACTGGTACCGCGTACACCGCTGGTAGAAGGGGCGACCACGGCGCAGCCGATGCCGTCCGCGCCACCGGTGGTAAACGGCTCAATTTTCCAGGGCGTTGCGCCGCTCAACTACGGCTATCAGCCGCTGTTTGAAGATCGCCGCCCACGCAACATTGGCGACACTCTGACGATTACGCTGCAGGAAAACGTCAGTGCCAGCAAAAGCTCCTCGGCGAATGCCAGCCGCGATGGCAGCAACAGCTTCGGTTTAAGCGCGGTTCCGACCGGGCTGGCAGGACTGGTGGGTGCCGGTGGCGAGAAAGCCAACTTTGGCGCCGAAGGCAAAAATGATTTCGCAGGTAAAGGCGGCGCCTCCGCCAACAACACCTTTACCGGCACCATTACCGTCACCGTGGATCAGGTGTTGTCGAACGGCAACCTGCACGTGGTGGGCGAGAAACAGATCGCCATTAATCAGGGCACGGAGTTCATTCGCTTCTCGGGCGTGGTTAACCCACGCACCATCAGCGCCAGCAACGCCGTGTTATCTACCGCCGTCGCCGATGCACGTATTGAGTACGTCGGAAACGGTTATATCAATGAGGCGCAGACCATGGGTTGGTTGCAGCGTTTCTTCCTGAACATCTCGCCGATGTAAGAGGTTTCAATGAAAAAGTTAACGCTGTTGCGAATCGGAGTGGCGCTGCTGCTGGGCGTCAGCCTGCTGGCAAAGGCCGATTTAATTCGCGATCTGACCACCGTACAGGGCGTGCGTGAAAACCAGCTGCTTGGCTATGGCCTGGTGGTCGGGCTGGACGGAACCGGTGACCAGACCACCCAGACGCCGTTCACCACCCAGACGGTGAGCAACATGCTGTCACAGCTCGGCATTACCGTGCCGACCGGCACTAACATGCAGCTGAAAAACGTGGCGGCAGTGATGGTGACCGCCAAACTGCCGGCGTTTGCCCGTCAGGGACAGACGCTGGACGTGGTGGTGTCGTCACTGGGTAACGCCAAAAGCCTGCGCGGCGGTACGCTGCTGATGACCCCGATGAAAGGGGTCGATAACCAGGTTTATGCACTGGCGCAGGGTAACATCCTGGTCGGCGGTGCGGGCGCGTCGGCAGGCGGCAGCAGCGTGCAGGTTAACCAGCTGAACGGCGGCCGGATTACCGGCGGGGCAACGGTTGAGCGGGAACTGCAAAGCAACTTTGGCTCGCAGAACACCATCAACCTGCAGCTGAACAGCGAAGACTTCTCAATGGCGCAGCGGATTGCCGATGCGATTAACGCGCGTGGCGGTTACGGTGCCGCCCAGCCGCTGGATGCCCGAACCGTTCAGATCCGCGTCTCACCGAATAACGGTGCCCAGGTGCGTCTGCTGGCGGATATCCAGAACATCAACGTTTCGATACCGGTTGAGGATGCGAAAGTGATCATCAACTCCCGTACCGGTTCGGTGGTGATGAACCGCGAAGTGACGCTGAATCAGTGTGCGGTGGCGCAGGGTAACCTGTCGGTGACCGTCAATCAGCAGCAGAACGTCAGTCAGCCAGATACGCCGCTGGCCGGTGGTCAGACGGTAGCGACCACCCAGACCCAGATCGATCTGCGTCAGACCGGTGGCGCGCTGCAGCGTGTTAATGCCAGTGCCAACCTGAACAACGTGGTGCGTGCGCTGAACGCGCTGGGCGCATCGCCTATTGAGCTGATGTCGATTCTGCAATCGATGCAGAGCGCCGGTTGTCTGCGCGCCAAACTGGAAATTATCTGATGACGGATACGCAATCTCTGATGAGTGCGGCTTACGACAGCCGCTCACTGAACGAACTGAAACACCAGGCCAGCGGCGATCCGAAAGGGAAAGCGCTGCAGGTCGCCCGTCAGGTCGAAGGGATGTTTGTACAGATGATGCTGAAAAGCATGCGTGAGGCGTTGCCGCAGGATGGAATGATGAGCAACGAACAAACCAAACTTTTTACCTCAATGTACGATCAGCAGATTGCGCAGGAGATGGGCAAACGCGGCCTCGGACTGGCGGAAACCATCGTTAAGCAGATGCAGCCCGCCACCGCACCGGATGAGAAAGCTGGCACGGTGCCGATGAAGCTGGATAACAGCTTTATTCTCAGCACCGTCGGCGCGGTGCAACAACCGGCGCAGCAGCTGGAGCAGATGGTGCGCAAAGCCATGCCGCGTCTTCCGGTCTCGTCACCGACCGGCCTGCCAACCGACAGCCGCGAGTTTATTGCGCAGCTGACACAACCGGCGCAGGCCGCCAGTCAGCAGAGCGGTATTCCGCACCATCTGATTCTGGCGCAGGCGGCGCTGGAGTCGGGCTGGGGCCAGCGCCAGATCCTGACCCGCGATGGCAAGCCGAGCTACAACGTATTCGGCATTAAAGCCAGCGGTGACTGGAAAGGCGAAACCACCGACATCATGACCACCGAATATGAGCAGGGCGAAGCGAAGAAAGTGCGCGCCAGCTTCCGGGTTTACAACTCCTATTTCGAAGCGCTGACGGATTACGTCAAACTGATTACCAATAATCCCCGCTATGCCGCCGTGGCTAACGCGTCAAGCGCCGAGCAGGGCGCGCAGGCACTGCAGGCGGCGGGTTACGCCACCGATCCCAAATATGCACAGAAGCTGGTGGGAATGATTCAGCAATTCAAGAACATGGGCGAAAAAGTCGTTAAAGCCTACAGCCAGGATTTAGGTGACCTGTTCTGATCATTTAGCCTCAAGTTTCACTTAAGCACGCCGATAACACCATCATAAGCCAGATGCGTTTTCGCCTGCTGGCGCCCACTTTGATGACTGCCAGCCCGGTTGACGGGGAATGTAAGGAACCGAGATGTCCAGCATAATTAACTCCGCGATGAGCGGATTGAGTGCCGCGCAGGCCGCCCTGAGCACCACCAGCAACAACATTACCAACTACACCGTGGCGGGCTATTCACGCCAGACCACTATCCTTGCCCAGGCTAACAGCACCCTGCAGGGCAACAGCTACTATGGCAACGGGGTTAACGTGACCGGCGTTCAGCGTGAATATGATGCGTTTATCGCCGCCCAGCTGCGCGGCTCCAGCGCGAACTACAGTGCGGTAAGCACCCAGTACAGCCAGATTTCTAACATCGACGATCTGTTATCGACCTCGACCACCAGTCTGTCGACCTCGATTCAGAGCTTCTTTACCAACCTGCAGAACGTGGTCAGTAACGCCAACGATCCGTCGGCGCGCCAGTCAATGCTGAGCAACGCCCAGGGGCTGGTCAGCCAGTTCCAGACTACTTCGCAGTATCTGACCAGCATGCAGAACAGCGTTAACAGCGACATTGGCTCCAGCGTGGATAAGGTCAATACCTACACCACGCAGATTGCGGATCTGAACAAGCAGATCGCCAGACTGACGACCGGCACCGGTACCGCACCGAATGACCTGCTGGACAAGCGCGATCAGCTGGTCAGCGACCTGAACAATGTGGTCGGCGTGACCGTGTCGGAGCAGGATGGAAGCTATAGCGTTTCAATGGCGAACGGCCTGACGCTGGTCAACGGCACCAAATCAAACCAGCTGGTGGCCATGACGTCCAGCAGCGATCCGACCCGCACCACCATTGGTTATGTGGACAAACAGGCCGGTAATGTTGAGATCCCGGAAAAACTGATTACCACCGGTTCGCTCGGTGGCCTGCTGGCGTTCCGCTCGCAGGATCTCGATCTGGCGCAGAACCAGCTCGGCCAGCTGGCCGCTGCCTTTACCACCAGCTTTAACACCGTGCATAAGCAGGGCTTTGACAGCAACGGGGATCAGGGCGTCGATTTCTTTAATATCGGCACGCCGACCGTGGTGAGTAACAGCAAAAACAGCACTGCAGCCTCGGTGACCGCTGAGTGGACCGACACCAGTGCGCTGAAAGCCTCTAACTACACCCTGAGCTATGACGGCAGCAACTGGACCGCGACCCGCGCGTCTGACGGCGTCTCCGTCGCCATTAACCGGGTCAACGAGAGCAACGGCGACACCACGCTGAGTTTTGACGGTCTGAAGCTGACCGTCGGCTCCACCCCTGCGCCGGCTGCCAAAGACAGTTTCCTGGTGAAGCCGGTACAGAACGCGATTAACGACATGTCAGTGGCTATCACCAGCGAATCACAAATCGCCGCTGCCGGTGCAACAGGTGGCGAAAGCGATAACCGTAATGCGCAGAAACTGCTGAACCTGCAGGACAGCAAACTGGTGGGCGGCAACGCCACGCTGGCACAGGCTTACGCCAGTATCGTCAGCACCGTCGGCAACAAAACCAGCTCGCTGGAAACCACCAGCACCACGCAGGAAAGCGTGGTCAGTCAGCTCACCGAACGGCAGCAATCGGTCTCCGGGGTTAACCTCGATGAAGAGTACGCCAACCTGACAAAATATCAGCAATATTACATGGCAAATGCGCAGGTACTGCAGACTGCCAGCACCATCTTTGATGCATTGATCAATATTCGCTAAGGGTAGGGGATAGCATGCGAATCAGTACAAATATGATATTTAACCAGCAGGTGCGTGGAATTACCGACTCGCAAGCCTCCTGGCTGAAAGTGGGCGAACAGCTCTCCAGTGGCCGCCGGGTCACCAATCCATCGGACGATCCGATTGCCGCCTCACGCGCGGTGGTGTTGTCGCAGACGCAGTCGCAGAGCAGCCAGTACGCGCTGGCGCGTACTTTTGCTAACCAGGGATTATCGCTGGAAGAAAACGCGCTGAAAGGCGTGACCGGCAGTATTCAGGATGCGCAAACGCTGATCGTCAACGGTTCAACCGGCACGCTGAGTGACGATGACCGTGGCTCGATTGCGACCCAGCTCGAAGGTATCCGCGCCCAGTTACTCAACCAGGCTAACAGCCAGGATGCCAACGGTCGTTATATCTTTGCCGGTTACAAAACTGACAGCGCGCCGTTTGTAGATGGCGCCGGCACTGGCGTGAGCTATGCGGGCGGAACCGATGCTATTACTCAGAAAGTGGACAGCAGCCGCAGCATGACCGTCGGCCATACTGGTGACGATATCTTCATGGCGATCACCGGCAATGCCACCAAAGAGCCGGACGGCAGCGCCAGCGAAACCAACCTGTTCGCCATGCTGGATAGCGCCATTGCCGCGCTGAAAGTGCCGCAGGATGATGCGGATGCCGCCACTAAACAGACGTTCCAGGATGCGATGGATAAAACCAACCGCGGTCTTGGCAACTCGCTGAACAACGTCTTAACCGTGCGCTCCGAAATCGGGACTCAGCTGTCGGAACTCGATACGCTGGATGCCCAGGGCGACGATCGTAACGTGATTTACAGCTCGCAGATGAGCGACCTGGTGGATGTGGATTATACCCAGGCGATTTCCAGTTACACCATGCAGCAGACGGCGCTGCAGGCGTCGTACAAGACCTTTACCGATATGTCTAAGATGTCCCTGTTCCAGCTGAATTCATAATCTGACCTGAAAATTTGAGCGTACTTTAACCGGGTGCGCTTAGTTTCTCCCATCCTCCTGATAAAAGAGGGTGGGATTTTTTTTGCCTGTATGCCAGCTGAGCCACAGAAAACAGGCATAAAAAAAACCCCGGCTTGCAGGCCGGGGTCAGGTTCAGAGCAAGGTCAGCGTTATGGCTTAGTCGCTGGTGCCGTGGCCTGATGGGTAGCCGCGTGACCGCCAGCAGAACCACGTCCATCGAACTGGTACGGAGAACGTACCCAGTCGCTGTGACGTGCCGGTTCTGGCTGCCAGACCGGCGCAGGCGCTTTGGTCATTGGCGCAGAAGCGAAGTGCTTCCAGCGGGTGACATCTGCGGCGACGGCAGGCTCAGCAGCGGCAACCGGTTCAGCGGCAGGCTCAGCAGCAACCGGCGCTGGCGATGCTGCCACCGGTGCAGGTTCAACGTCACGAGCCGCGACAGGCGCATGAGGCTCAGTGCTTAACACCGTCTCAGCGTCGGCTGCGATCGGGGCATTCAGCACTTCTTCTACCTGTGCTTCAGTTTCACGGCTGACTTCGACCGGTGCCTGCTGAGCCATCTCTGCGGGCTGTGCCGCTTCATCACTCTGTGCAGCATCCGGCATTTCGCTTACCGGCTCAGCAGGCTGTGCCTGAGCAGCGATGGTTTCAGCGATCGCTTCAGCCGCGGCTGGGATTACAGACGGCTGATGATCAACCGGTGCATCGATCGCACGGGTATCGTCAGTGTTCACCACCGGCACCGGCGTTTCGGCCTGCGGTTCAGCCTGCTGCACGGGGGCGTCCTGTGACGCATCTGATTCAACCGCAGCAGCAACCGGCAGTGCAATGGTGCCTGCGGTCTCTTCACGGCTGTAATCTGGCGTTTCCTGAACGGCATCCTGCACTACCTGCTCTTCGCTGGCCTGGCTGACCGGATAGCGTACCCACACTTTACCGGAGGCCATTTCTGGCGACGCGGCTGCAGCCGCCAGAGGCATGGCTGACTGGGTTGGGTAACGCTCATCACGATAACGGCGACGACGCTGACCGCTGACGCGCAGATGACGTGGCGAACGGCGTGAGCGACGCGGCATATTGGCGTTATCACGGCTGTCGTTATCATCCTGCTCTTCGATCTGTGGGGCTTCGGTTGGCAGTACGTCGGCCGCTGGTTGCGGTACCGCACGCGCTTCAGTCGGCACGGCAATATCCGTGGCTTCTGCAGGCAGTGGCTGACGATTATCATCAACGCGGACTTTCTGGCTCAGTTGACGCGGCTTACGACGCGGCATCATCTGCACGCGTTCGTCATCCTGCGCTTCAGGGGTTTCAGCTACAGCCTCGGCAACCACTGGCTGCTCGGCGGCTTTCGCGGCTTCCTGCTGGGCGCGTTTCTCTTCCTGACGACGACGCTGACGTTCAGCACGTTGCTCACGACGCTGTTGCTGCTGCTCGTCGCGCTGCTGACGGGCTTCTTCGCTCAGTGCCGGACGCTCTTCACGCACCTCGTTAGGCTGAGACTGACGCTTGTTGCGACGGTTATCATTGCCTTCACGTGGCTCACGGTTTTCGCGCGGCTCGCGGCTCTCGCGTGGTTCACGGCTTTCACGCGGCTCACGCGGTTCGCGGCTTTCACGTGCCTGACCATTTTCACCGTTACGCGGCGTACGCTCACGACGGTTGTTATTGCGACGGTTGTTGTTGCGACGATCGCCACGCTGATTGGCGTTCTCTTCTTCGCTTTCCGGCGCTTTCTTCGGTTCTGCAACTTCAGGCGTAGCTGGCGTTGCCGCAGGGGCGTCTTCGCCACCGAACATTTTCTTCAGCCCACCGAACAGGCGGCCAAGGAAGCCGGTGCTGACGGTTGCTGGTGCCGCGACGGTTGGCGCTTTCGCTGCCGGTTGCGCTTCAGCGCGTGGCGCTTCGGGTGCAACTTCAACCGGTGCAGGAGGCGCATCAGGCATGACAAAGGCCGCCAGCGCTGGCTGCTCAGGACGACGACGTTCGCCGTGCTCCTCTTCCGATGGCAGCGCCATTTCAGCTTCATGCAGCTTCGGCAGATGGTAGCTCAGCGTCTGGGTCTCTTCACCTTTACGCACGCGCAGCACGGAATAGTGTGGGGTTTGCATCTTGTCATCAGGAACAATGATGGCCCGCACGCCGCCCTGGCGTTTTTCAATGGCATTGACCGCTTCACGCTTCTCATTCAGCAGGTAAGAGGCCACCTGAACTGGCACGATGGCGTGCACTTCTTTGGTGTTATCTTTCAGCGCTTCTTCTTCAATCAGACGCAGGATCGACAGCGCCAGTGATTCGTTATCACGAATGGTGCCGGTGCCGCTACAGCGTGGGCAGACGTGATGGCTTGATTCACCTAACGACGGGCTCAGACGCTGGCGTGACATCTCCAGCAGGCCGAAGCGAGAAATGTGGCTAATCTGGATACGCGCACGGTCCTGACGCACCGCTTCACGCAGACGATTTTCTACCGCGCGCTGATGGCGGACCGGTGTCATATCGATAAAGTCGATAACGATCAGGCCGCCGAGGTCACGCAGACGCAGCTGACGGGCAATCTCGTCTGCCGCTTCAAGGTTAGTGTTAAACGCTGTCTCTTCGATATCGCCGCCGCGCGTAGCGCGTGCTGAGTTGATATCAATTGCGGTTAACGCTTCGGTGCTATCGATCACAATCGAGCCGCCGGAAGGCAGGCGGACTTCACGCTGGAAAGCGGATTCGATTTGCGATTCGATCTGATAGTGGCTGAACAGCGGGATTTCACCGGTGTAGAGCTTAATTTTGCTGCTGAAATCCGGACGGCCCAGCGCAGCGATATGCTGACGCGCCAGTTCCAGTACTTTCGGATTATCAATCAGGATTTCGCCGATGTCCTGGCGCAGATAGTCGCGGAATGCACGAACGATGACGTTGCTTTCCTGATGAATCAGGAACGGCGCCGGACGGTTTTCAGCGGCTTTTTTAATCGCTTCCCAGTGTTTCAGACGGAAGCTCAGATCCCACTGCAGCGATTCGGCAGATTTACCGACACCGGCGGTGCGGACGATCAATCCCATGCCTTCCGGCAGTTCCAGCGCCGACAGGGCTTCTTTCAGTTCGGTACGATCGTCACCTTCGATGCGACGGGAGATACCGCCTGCACGTGGGTTGTTCGGCATCAGTACCAGATAGCTGCCCGCCAGAGAGATAAAGGTGGTCAGCGCAGCGCCTTTATTGCCGCGTTCTTCTTTATCGATCTGGACAATGACTTCCTGACCTTCACGCAGCACGTCTTTGATATTCGGACGACCATGCGCGTTGTAGCTGGAGGGGAAATATTCGCGGGAGATTTCTTTTAAAGGGAGGAAACCGTGACGCTCTGCGCCATAATCGACAAACGCAGCTTCAAGGCTGGGTTCAATGCGAGTGATTTTACCTTTGTAAATGTTGGCTTTTTTCTGTTCGTGTCCTGGGCTTTCGATATCCAGATCGTACAGACGCTGACCGTCAACCAGGGCAACGCGCAACTCCTCCTGCTGAGTTGCGTTTATTAACATTCTTTTCATCGTGACTTACTCGTTATTCTTTCATGAGTGATTACAGCTGCGGGCATAGTTACCCTGGACGAGTATCAACCGATGGCCCCGTGACTTAGTGCAATGTCGTCAGCCTCACGGCTGTCGACCGCGCGAGGGGCGCAAATAACGTCGGTGGCCTGTTTTTCATAAGGGAAAACAGCACCAGATAGTGGAAATGCCTGAGAGAAATAAAAAACCCGTGCACTCCATACTGCTGTCCAGGCCGCAACCCGCAGCCCGCTAAGTGCCTGATTTCGCATTACGTCTTACGCCATTGCTGCGTGTCTGCTCGATACGGCAAAATGACAATTTCGCTCTTTTTCTGCCCTGAAACCCTTCAGGTAAGAAACTTAAGCATTATTCCATTGCTAACCTTCATATAGCAAGGCGACTTTAGCCAGCTTGTGAAGTTTCTTTACATTTAGCACCATAATATATCGGGTCAAGCGCCAGGTTGTTGAAAAAGCCAGCAGCCGGGCCGCTTATCGCGACACTAACCCCAGAGTTAAGCACAGAAAAAGGGGTGGCGCTATCAGGGGACACTATTTAGAATCGCCGCCATGAAAACAGAGAATCCGGGCGTACAATTTGTCGCCATCACGGCTGAAAATGCCGGACAACGCATTGATAACTTTTTGCGCACCCAACTGAAAGGTGTGCCGAAAAGCATGATTTATCGCATCGTACGTAAAGGCGAGGTGCGGGTGAATAAAAAACGCGTCAAGCCGGAGTACAAGCTTGAGGCGGGTGATGAGGTCCGTATTCCGCCGGTGCGGGTCGCCGAGCGCGATGAGGATGCCGTCTCACCGAAGCTGGCTAAAGTCGCCTCGCTGGCCGATGCCATCCTGTATGAAGATGAATCCCTGCTGGTGATGAATAAGCCGTCCGGCACCGCAGTGCACGGCGGTAGCGGGCTGAGCTTCGGGGTCATCGAGGGATTACGTGCCTTGCGGCCCGAAGCGCGCTTCCTGGAACTGGTTCATCGGCTGGATCGTGATACCTCCGGCATTTTACTGGTGGCGAAGAAGCGCTCGGCGCTGCGTTCTCTGCATGAACAGCTGCGCGAAAAGGGGATGCAGAAAGATTACCTGGCGCTGGTGCGCGGTAACTGGCCTTCACACCTGAAAGTGGTGCAGGCGCCGCTACTGAAAAATATTCTGCAGAGCGGCGAACGTATCGTGCGCGTCAGCAGCGAAGGGAAACCGTCAGAAACCCGCTTTAAAGTAGAAGAGCGTTTTGAGTTTGCCACGCTGATTAAAGCCAGCCCGGTGACCGGGCGTACGCACCAGATCCGCGTCCATACTCTCCATGCTGGCCACCCGATTGCTTTCGACGATCGCTACGGGGAGCGTGAGTTCGACAGCCAGCTGGCCTCAACCGGCTTAAAGCGGCTGTTCCTGCACGCTGCAGCGCTCACCTTTACTCATCCCGGCACCGGCGAAGTGATGCGGGTGGAAGCACCGCTGGATGACGGCCTGAAGCAGTGCCTGCTCCGGCTACGTCAGCTAAAAGCGTAATTGCGCGCTGGCATCACGCCGACAGCGGATTGATGCCGGCTTGCCGTAACATGCCGTTGAGCGCGATCAGCGGCAGTCCCACCAGCGTATTGGGATCGCGTCCCTCTAACCGATCAAACAGACAAATCCCCAGGCCTTCACTTTTGAAACTGCCGGCACAGTACAGCGGCTGTTCCTTCTCTATATAGGCAGCGATCTCCGCTTCGCTAAGATCACGAAAGTGCACCACAAAAAGCTCACAACATTGCATCAGTTGCTGACTGGCGGGGTGAAAAAGCGCCAGACCAGTATAGAAGGTGATGCGGTTGCCGCTGGCGGCGCGTAGCTGCGCCCGGGCATTCTCCACGGTGTGCGGTTTACCGGTAATCATCCCGTTCAGCACGCAGACCTGATCGGAGCCGATGATCCAGTGATCGGGGTAGGCCTGAGCCAGCGCTTTTGCTTTCGCGACGGCAAGGCGTGAGACCAGCGCTTCCGCGGTTTCACCGGGCTGCGGGGTTTCATCCACTTCGGGGGCGGCGGTGATAAAGGGCAGGCCCAGCTTGTCTAATAACGCCTTGCGAAAAGGCGAGGTGGAAGCTAAAAGAATCGATGTGGTCATTTTTTTTCAATAGTGATAGCGAATTGGTGACAGTCATTTTAAACTGTGCGCCGCACTGGATGCGAATAGTGGTTGAAAGATGCTGTTTAACGGCCTTTTTCTTTGACTCTATGACATTACAAAGTTAATATGCGCGCCCTATGCAAAAGGTAAAATTACCCCTGACGCTGGACCCGGTCCGCACCGCTCAAAAACGCCTTGATTATCAAGGTGTCTACACATCTGTACAGGTGGAGCGCGTGGCCGAGTCAGTAGTTAGTGTGGACAGTGATGTGGATTGTGCCATGTCGTTTGCGGTTGACAGTCAACGTCTGGCGGTACTGACGGGTACAGCTGAAGTACAAGTGACGTTGCGTTGTCAGCGCTGCAACCAGACCTTTCCTCATCATGTACACGTAAGTTATTGCTTCAGTCCTGTCTCTTCTGAAGAGCAGGCCGAGGCATTGCCGGAAGCGTACGAGCCGGTCGATGTCAACGAGTTTGGTGAGATCGATCTGCTGGCAGTTGTCGAGGATGAAATCATTCTCGCGCTGCCGGTCGTTCCGGTACATGATTCTGAACACTGTGAAGTGTCCGAGGCGGACATGGTCTTTGGCAAACTGCCTGCAGAGGCGGAGAAACCAAATCCATTTGCCGTATTAGCCAGTTTAAAGCGTAAGTAATAGGAGTAAGGTCCATGGCCGTACAACAGAATAAACCCACCCGTTCTAAGCGTGGTATGCGTCGTTCGCACGATGCGCTGACCACTGCTGCTCTGTCAGTAGATAAAGTTTCTGGCGAAACTCATCTGCGTCACCACATTACTGCGGATGGTTACTACCGCGGTCGCAAGGTTATCGTTAAGTAAGTTTCTTGCTTAGCAAGGCGATACCTTGACACGTTTGACCCTGGCTATTGATGCCATGGGCGGGGACTTCGGTCCTTGCGTGACAGTGCCTGCAGCATTGCAGGCACTGGCCTCTCATTCGCAGCTGTTCCTTCTTCTGGTCGGTAATCCCGACATCCTCACGCCATTGCTTGCCAAAGCGGATTCCTCCTTACTGGGGCGTTTGCAGGTGATTCCTGCCGAATCGGTTATTGCAAGTGATGCGCGGCCCGCTCAGGCCATCCGAAACAGTCGCGGCAGCTCAATGCGTGTGGCGCTGGAGATGGTGAAAGAGGGACGTGCGCAGGCCTGCGTCAGCGCAGGAAATACCGGCGCGCTGATGGGGCTGGCCACGCTGATGCTCAGGCCGCTGGACGGTATTAAACGCCCGGCGCTGATGTCCGTGTTACCGCACCAGCAGCAGGGTAAAACGGTGGTGCTGGATCTGGGCGCCAACGTCGGTTCAGACAGCGCGATGCTGGTTCAGTTTGCGGTGATGGGATCGGTGATGGCGGAGCATGTCCTCGGCATTGCCCGACCGCGTGTCGCACTGCTCAATATTGGTCACGAAGAGACCAAAGGGCTGGAAACCATTCGCGACGCAGCGGTAATCCTGCGAGAATCACCGCAGATCAACTATATTGGTTACCTTGAAGGTAATGAGCTACTCACCGGTAAAACGGATGTGATGGTCTGTGACGGGTTTGTCGGTAATGTCACGCTGAAGACCATGGAAGGCGTGGTAAGAATGTTTCTTTCCCTGCTGAAGTCGTCAGGGGAAGGCAAAAAACGGTCATGGTGGCTGAGGTTGCTGGGACGCTGGATTCAGAAACGTCTGGCGAAGCGCTTCGGGCATCTCAACCCAGACCAGTACAATGGCGCTTGTCTGTTAGGATTGCGCGGAACAGTGATCAAGAGCCACGGTGCAGCAAATCAACATGCCTTTGCCGTGGCGATCGAACAGGCAGAGCAGGCGGTGCGGCAGCAGGTTCCCGAACGAATTGCTGCGCGCCTTGATGCTGTATTAGCCAGGAGTGACAAAGCCTAGATGTATACCAAAATTATCGGTACGGGCAGTTATTTGCCTAGCCAGGTTCGCACCAATGCCGATCTGGAAAAAATGGTGGAGACGTCGGACGAGTGGATTGTCACCCGCACCGGCATCCGTGAGCGCCGTATTGCTGCGCCTGACGAGACGGTCGCCACCATGGGATTCAGCGCGGCTCAACGCGCCCTTGAAATGGCCGGCGTTGAAGCGAACGATGTTGGGCTGATTATTGTCGCCACAACCTCTTCCAGTCATGCCTTCCCCAGCTCCGCCTGCATGATCCAGCAAATGCTGGAGATCAAAGACTGCGCGGCGTTTGACCTTGCTGCCGCCTGTGCGGGCTTTACCTACGCCCTGAGCGTGGCCGATCAGTACATTAAAAATGGCGCGGTGAAGCATGCCCTGGTAATCGGCGCAGACGTGCTGGCGCGCGCGCTCGATCCCGAAGATCGTGGCACCATCATTCTGTTTGGTGACGGCGCAGGTGCGGTAGTGCTTGGCCCAAGCGAAGAGCAGGGGATTATCTCCACCCATCTGCACGCCGATGGTCGTTATGCTCAGTTGCTGACTCTGCCTTATCAGGATCGCGCCCATCAGGATAAACCTGCCTACGTGACAATGGCCGGCAACGAAGTGTTCAAAGTGGCGGTTACCGAGCTGGCGCACATCGTTGATGAAACCCTGCAGGCGAACAACCTCGATCGCGAAATGCTGGACTGGCTGGTGCCACATCAGGCCAACCTGCGCATTATCAGCGCGACGGCGAAAAAACTGGGGATGACCATGGATAAAGTCGTGGTTACCCTGGATCGCCACGGCAATACTTCTGCCGCATCGGTGCCAAGCGCACTGGATGAAGCGGTCCGTGATGGCCGCATCAAACCCGGACACCTTATTTTGCTGGAAGCCTTTGGTGGTGGATTCACCTGGGGTTCTGCACTGGTTCGCTTTTGATTGACAGGAACGTAAGATGACGAAATTTGCTTTTGTTTTCCCAGGTCAGGGTTCACAGACGGTCGGTATGCTGGCAGATTTAGCCGCTGCCTGGCCGCAGGTGGAAGAGACTTTCCGCGAAGCCTCTGCGGCACTGGGATATGACTTATGGCAGTTAGTCAGCCAGGGTCCGGCTGAAGAGTTGAATAAAACGTGGCAGACTCAGCCTGCGCTGTTAGCCGCTTCGGTCGCTATCTATCGTGTCTGGCAGCAGCAGGGCGGTGAACAGCCGTCAATGATGGCCGGTCACAGCCTGGGTGAATATTCCGCGCTGGTCTGTGCGGGTGTGCTCGATTTTGCCGATGCGATCAAGCTGGTTGAGCTGCGTGGCAAACTGATGCAGGAAGCGGTGCCGGAAGGCACGGGCGCGATGCAGGCGATTATCGGCCTGGATGATGCGTCCATCCGCAAAGCCTGTGAAGAGAGTGCACAAGGTCAGGTGGTCTCGCCGGTTAACTTTAACTCGCCAGGTCAGGTGGTCATCGCCGGTAACAAAGAAGCGGTAGAGCGTGCTGGCGCGGCCTGTAAAGCTGCCGGTGCTAAACGTGCGCTGCCGTTACCGGTCAGCGTCCCTTCACACTGCGCGCTGATGAAGCCTGCAGCCGACAAACTGGCCGTTGCGCTTGAGTCCATCACCTTCAATTCGCCTGCCGTACCGGTGATTAATAACGTCGATGTGAAAGCGGAAACTGACGCTGGCGCGATTCGTCATGCGCTGGTTCGCCAGCTTTACAGCCCGGTTCGCTGGACTGAAAGCGTGGAAGCGATGGCGGCACAGGGCGTGACTCAACTGCTGGAGATCGGTCCAGGCAAAGTGCTGACCGGTCTGACCAAACGCATTGTGGATAGCCTGACAGCGGCTGCCGTCAACGACAGTGCATCACTGACGGCTGCACTCGGAAAGGAATAAGAGGAAAATCATGAGCTTTGAAGGTAAAGTTGCGCTGGTCACCGGCGCGAGTCGCGGCATTGGTCGTGCGATTGCAGAGACGCTGGCGGCAAAAGGCGCTAAAGTGGTAGGCACCGCGACCAGCCAGAGTGGCGCCGACGCCATCAGTGCTTACCTTGGCGACAAGGGCAAAGGCCTGTTACTGAACGTGACTGACGCTGCATCAATCGAGACTGTTTTAGAGAATATTCGCGCAGAATTTGGCGAAGTGGATATTTTAGTCAATAATGCAGGCATTACGCGTGATAATCTTCTCATGCGCATGAAGGACGATGAGTGGCAGGATATCCTCGATACCAACCTCACTTCTGTCTTCCGCCTTTCTAAGGCGGTATTGCGTGCCATGATGAAAAAGCGCGTGGGCCGTATCATCACCATCGGTTCCGTTGTTGGAACTATGGGTAACGCGGGTCAGGCAAACTACGCGGCAGCAAAAGCGGGTTTAATTGGCTTTAGCAAATCACTGGCGCGCGAAATCGCGTCACGTGGCATTACCGTCAACGTCGTGGCTCCAGGTTTTATTGAGACAGACATGACGCGGGCACTGAACGAAGATCAACGTTCCGGAATTTTGGCGGAAGTCCCTGCGGGTCGTTTAGGCGAAGCGCAGGAAATCGCCAATGCTGTGGCATTCTTAGCCTCTGACGAAGCAGCCTACATCACAGGTGAAACGCTGCACGTCAATGGCGGCATGTACATGGTCTGATAAATCACGAAATCATTTGCATTATTTGCGGTTAAAACCGCAAAATAGCGTAAAATCGTGGTTCGACCAGCCGGGATTTTGTTGCATCTTTTTCACCATTTTATACACTACGAAAACCATCGCGAAAGCGAGTTTTGATAGGAAATTAAATAGTATGAGCGATATCGAACAACGCGTTAAGAAAATCATCAGTGAGCAGCTGGGTGTGAAAGAGGAAGAAGTGACCAACTCTGCATCTTTCGTAGAAGACCTGGGTGCCGATTCTCTTGATACCGTTGAGCTGGTAATGGCTCTGGAAGAAGAGTTTGATACTGAAATTCCAGACGAAGAAGCTGAGAAAATCACTACCGTTCAGGCAGCGATCGACTACATCAATAGCCACAAAGGCTAATGAATATCTTCAGGCGGTCGCTCGACCGCCTGATTTTTATGTTTGTCCCACATAGTTCCCTATTTCCCCTCCCTGGAGGACGAACGTGTCTAAGCGTCGTGTAGTTGTGACCGGTCTTGGCATGTTGTCTCCTGTCGGCAATACCGTAGAGTCTACCTGGAGTGCTCTCCTTGCCGGTCAGAGCGGCATTAACCTGATCGACCATTTTGATACCAGTGCGTATGCAACACGTTTTGCAGGTCTGGTAAGAGGTTTTAATTGTGATGACTACATCTCGCGCAAAGATCAGCGCAAGATGGATGACTTCATCCAATACGGCATTGTTGCCGGTATGCAGGCGATGCAGGACAGCGGTCTGGTTGTGACCGACGAAAATGCAGGCCGCATGGGCGCAGCGATTGGTTCCGGCATCGGTGGTTTAGGTCTGATTGAAGATAATCATACTTCACTGGTCAACGGCGGTCCGCGTAAAATCAGCCCGTTTTTTGTGCCTTCAACCATCGTCAACATGGTGGCGGGTCATCTTACCATCATGTATGGCCTGAAAGGTCCCAGCATCTCTATTGCCACTGCCTGTACCTCTGGCGTGCATAACATTGGTCATGCGGCCCGTATCATCGCCTATGACGATGCTGATGTGATGCTGGCAGGTGGCGCTGAAAAAGCCAGTACGCCGTTAGGTGTTGGCGGATTCGGGGCTGCGCGTGCGCTCTCAACCCGTAACGATAACCCGCAGGCAGCCAGCCGCCCATGGGATAAAGATCGTGACGGTTTCGTACTGGGTGACGGTGCCGGTATTGTGGTACTCGAAGAGTACGAACATGCTAAGAAACGCGGCGCAAAAATCTATGCGGAAATCGTCGGCTTTGGTATGAGCAGCGATGCCTATCATATGACGTCGCCGCCGGAAGATGGCTCGGGTGCCGCAGCAGCGATGATCAATGCGCTGCGTGATGCTCAGCTGACGCCAGAGCAGATTGGCTATGTCAACGCGCACGGCACGTCGACGCCAGCGGGTGACAAAGCGGAAACACGGGCAGTGAAATCGGTGTTCGGGGCAGCCGCCAGTACGGTAATGGTGAGCTCAACCAAATCGATGACCGGGCATCTGCTGGGTGCCGCAGGCGCAGTGGAATCGATCTACTCGATTCTGGCGCTGCGTGACCAGGCCGTACCGCCTACCATTAACCTCGACAACCCGGATGAAGGCTGCGATCTCGACTTCGTGCCGCATACCGCGCGTCAGGTTTCCGGCCTGGAGTACACCCTGTGTAACTCCTTTGGCTTCGGTGGTACCAACGGTTCATTGATTTTCCGTAAAGTGTAATCGCTTCAGATTACTGAAAAGGCCCGCGATGCGGGCCTTTTTTTATCCTGATTATCCCTCAGCCAGGGCTGAGGTCAGTCACGGCCGCGACAGGAGAAAACCATGTGGATTAACGGCATCGAACAATCAACGCTGGCGGCCAGCGATCGTGGCTTACAGTTTGGTGATGGCTGCTTTACCACCGCAGCGGTGCAGCACGGCAAAATCCTGTTGCTGGAACGTCATATGCAGCGTCTGCAAGAGAGCTGTGAGCGGCTATTGATCAGCGGGATTGACTGGCTGCAGCTGGAAAATGAGATGCGCCAGGCGGCACAGCAGCAGACGCAGGCGGTGCTGAAAGTGATACTCAGCGCCGGCAGCGGCGGGCGCGGTTACAGCCGGAAAGGGTGTGGTGAACCGACGCGCATCGTCTCTCTGGCGCCCTGGCCGCAACACTATGCGGATCTACAGCAGCTGGGCGTCTCGCTGGCTATCAGCCCGATTCGGCTGGCGCGAAATCCGCAGTTTGCCGGGCTGAAGCATCTCAACCGGCTGGAGCAGGTGATGATCCGCACTCATCTTGACCAGACAGACGCCGACGAAGCGCTGGTGCTTGACACTGAAGGTTGGGTGGTGGAATGCTGTGCGGCCAATTTATTCTGGCGACAGGGCGCGGAGATTTTCACCCCGGACCTGCGCTGGGCGGGCGTCGATGGCATTATGCGGCGGTGTCTGATGGCGCAGCTTGCCGCAGCAGGGCAGGCTTGCCGGATTGTCCAGTGTGAGCCTGACGCGTTGCTGGCTGCCGATGAAATCGTAATATGTAACGCCCTGATGCCGGTTCTGCCGGTACGACAGCTGGAGTCGGTGAACTTTACTGAACGTACGCTGTTTAAGCAGTTGTACGCAAGCTGTAAAAAGATAATGGATGCATCATGAGCCGAAGTAAGAAAATTCTCGCCAGCCTGCTGGCGATAGTGGGTGTCGCGGCTGCCTTGAGTTACTGGCAGATAAAACAGTTCGCGTCCACTCCGTTAACCCTGCACCAGGAAACGATCTATACGCTGCCTGCCGGTACCGGCCGGGTAGCGCTGGAAGCCCAGTTAGAAAGTCAGCATATTATTCCGCACAGCATCTGGTTTGGCGCGTTACTCAAGGTTGAGCCGGAACTGGCGACCTTTAAAGCCGGGACTTACCGCCTGGAGCCGACCATGACGGTGCGTTCGCTGCTACAGCTGCTGGCCAGTGGCAAAGAGGCGCAGTTTCCGTTGCGCTTTGTCGAGGGTCAGCGCCTGACTGAGTGGTTGAGTGAGCTGCGTAAGGCGCCCTATATTCGTCATACGCTGAAGGATGATCAGTTTGCTACGCTTGCCAGTGAGCTGAAGGTCGAACCGCAGCAGCTGGAAGGAAACTTCTTCCCGGACACCTATCTCTATACCGCCAACACCAGCGATCTGTCGATTCTGCAGCGCGCCCACGAGCGGATGAAGAAAACCATCGATCAGGTCTGGCAGGAAAGGGCGGATAACCTGCCCTATAAAACACCACAGGATCTGGTGACGATGGCCTCGATCATTGAAAAAGAGACCGCCGTCAGTGAAGAGCGCGCCCGTGTCGCTTCGGTGTTTATCAACCGGCTGCGTACCGGAATGCGGCTGCAAACCGATCCTACGGTGATTTATGGCATGGGCCAGGCCTACAACGGCACTCTGACGCGTAAAGACCTGGAGACGGCAACCGATTACAATACCTATATCATTAATGGTCTGCCGCCAGGCCCGATTGCGATGCCGGGCAAAGCGTCGCTGCAGGCGGCGGCTCACCCGGAAAAGAGTAATTACCTCTATTTTGTGGCGGATGGAAAGGGCGGCCATACCTTTACCACCAATCTGGCCAGCCATAACCGGGCGGTGCAGGTTTACCGGCAAACGCTGAAGGAAAAAAATGAACAGTAAGTTTATCGTCATTGAGGGCCTGGAAGGCGCTGGTAAAACCACCGCGCGCGAGGCGATTGTCGCCACGCTGCGTGAACGCGGGATTGAAGAGATGGTCTTCACCCGTGAACCCGGTGGAACGCCGCTGGCGGAGCAGCTGCGGGTGCTGGTCAAGCAGGGCATTGAAGGTGAGCAGGTGACCGATAAAGCGGAACTGCTGATGCTCTATGCGGCACGGGTGCAGCTGGTTGAAACGGTGATCAAACCGGCGCTGGCCCGTGGTGCCTGGGTGATTGGCGATCGTCACGATCTCTCTTCACAGGCTTACCAGGGAGGCGGACGCGGGCTCGACAGTGAGCTGATGCGTACCCTGCGCGATGCGGTGCTGGGCGATTTTCGCCCCGATCTGATCCTCTATCTTGATGTCACGCCAGATATCGGTCTGCAACGCGCCCGGGCGCGCGGCGCGCTGGACCGCATTGAGCAGGAATCACTGCGCTTTTTTGAACGTACCCGCGATCGTTATCTGGCGCTGGCGGCAGAAGATCCTGCCATTCTGACCATCGACGCTACCCAGTCGCTGCAGCAAGTGACAGCGTCACTTCAGGCCGCTCTCAAGGGCTGGCTGGCGGAGCAGGCGGGATGAACTGGTATCCGTGGCTGAATCAGCCCTACCGCCAGCTGATTGCTCAGCACCAGGAGGGTCGCGGTCACCATGCGCTGTTAATTCAGGCGATGGCCGGGATGGGCGATGAAGCGCTGGTATGGGGCGTAAGCCGCTGGCTGATGTGCCAGCAGCCTGACGGACTGAAAAGTTGTGGTCAGTGCCACGGTTGTCAGCTGATGCAGGCTAACACCCATCCGGACTGGTATCGGCTGGAAGCGGAGAAAGGTAAAAATACTCTGGGCATCGATGCGGTGCGTCAGGTCACGGAAAAAATGTACCATTTTGGTCAGCAGGGCGGTGCCAAGGTTGTCTGGCTGCCCGATGCGGCTCAGCTCTCAGAAGCAGCCGCCAATGCTCTGCTGAAAACGCTGGAAGAGCCGCCAGCCAATAGCTGGTTCTTTCTCAGCAGCCGCGATCCTTCGCGCCTGCTGGCGACGCTGCGCAGCCGCTGCATGACGCTGCATCTGTCGCCACCGGACGAAGGGCAGAGCCTGCACTGGCTGAAAAAGCAGTCAGATCAGGATGAAACGATGCTGGTGGCGGCGCTGCGACTCAGTGCCGGTGCGCCTGAAGCAGCACTGAATCTGCTGGCAGCAGGCCCGTGGCAGGCGCGGCAGAAACTGTGCGATGCGCTGCCCGCGGCACTGCAACAGGATATTCTGCAGCTGTTGCCGGTGCTCAACGCCGATGACGCGGCGGTACGCATTGGCTGGCTGCTCTCCCTGCTGCTGGATGCGATGAAGTGGCAGCAGAATGCGGGTCAGTGGCTCAGTAACGTTGACCGTCAGGACGTGGTGCTGCTGCTGGCCGAACACTTTAGCCCTACGGCGCTTAACAGCAGCGCGCAGGGCTGGATGCGCTGTCGTGAGCAGTTACTGCACGTGGCGGCGGTTAACCGCGAATTATTGCTGACCGACCAGCTGCTGAGCTGGGCTGATAACATGAAGCCAGCGCTGATCGGCTAACCCTTTTTGAGAGTAACTATGTTTATTGTTGATTCCCATTGCCATCTCGATGGCCTGGATTATGAGAAAAACCATCACGACCTGGACGATGTGATCGCCAAAGCGGCGGCGCGCGATGTGAAATTTATGCTGGCGATCGCCACCACGCTGCCCGGATTTCATACTCTGAAAGCGCTGGTTGGCGACCGGTCGAATATTGCGCTCTCCTGTGGTGTTCATCCACTTAATCAGGAAGAGGCTTATGACGTCGAGGAGTTTCGCCGTCTGGCCGCCGATCCACAGGTAGTGGCGCTGGGCGAAACCGGTCTGGATTATTACTACCAGCAGGAGACCAAAGCGCAACAGCAGGCGTCTTTCCGCGAGCATATCCGCACCGGCATTGCCCTGAATAAACCGATCATTGTGCATACCCGGGATGCGCGTGAAGACACGCTGGCCATCCTGCGTGAAGAGCAGGTTGAACGTTGCGGCGGTGTTCTGCACTGCTTCACTGAGGATCAGCCTACCGCTGCTAAACTGCTGGATATGGGTTTCTACATTTCTTTTTCCGGCATCGTCACCTTCCGTAATGCGGAGCAGTTGCGTGAGGCGGCCCGCTATGTGCCGCTGGATCGGATGCTGGTTGAAACCGATTCGCCTTATCTGGCGCCGGTCCCTTACCGTGGCAAAGAGAATCAGCCCGCCTATACTCGTGATGTGGCAGATTACCTGGCGGTGCTAAAAGGCGTGGATATCGACACGCTGGCGGCCACCACAACCCGTAACTTTTCTGAGCTGTTCCATATCCCGATGAGTCGGCTGGGCGCCTGAGTCCGCGGTTTATTTCAGACTCTGTAATTAATCTGTAATCTGCGCATATGGCCTTGTTTTCCTGACAAGGCCAGCGTTTTATTGCTGATAATTCGTGCGGGTCAGTAAGATATTTCGTAAAGTGCACGGCTGCGATTGTCGAAACGTGATAACCGTCAAAGTAACAAACAGCGATTTATTTTACCCTTCGTAATAAATCAAAAGGCGGATACCGCCAACCGGTAAAGAATCCTCCCTCTTTACCACGCGCACTGCGCGAAATATGCACTCATACTCAGGAGCTTCACGCTATGTTCAAAAATGCTTTTGCCAACCTGCAAAAGGTCGGTAAATCGCTCATGCTACCGGTATCGGTTCTGCCGATTGCCGGGATTTTGTTAGGTGTCGGTTCGGCCAACTTCAGCTGGTTGCCTGCAGTGGTTTCGCATGTGATGGCAGAAGCGGGCGGATCGGTGTTTGCCAATATGCCGCTGATTTTCGCCATCGGTGTGGCGCTGGGCTTTACCAATAACGACGGTGTATCGGCGCTGGCTGCCGTGGTTGCATACGGCATCATGGTGAAAACCATGGCGGTTGTCGCACCGCTGGTGCTGCATCTGCCTGCGGCAGAAATTGAGGCGAAACACCTGGCGGATACCGGGGTACTGGGCGGAATTATCGCCGGTTCCATCGCCGCGTACATGTTTAATCGCTTTTACCGCATCAAGCTACCAGAATATCTGGGCTTCTTTGCCGGTAAGCGTTTTGTGCCGATTATTTCCGGACTGGCAGCTATCATTCTCGGCGTGCTGCTCTCCTTTATCTGGCCACCGATAGGTTCCGCGATTCAGGAATTCTCGCAGTGGGCTGCCTATCAAAACCCGGTTGTCGCCTTTGGTATTTATGGCGTAATTGAACGCGCGTTGGTGCCATTTGGTCTGCATCACATCTGGAACGTTCCTTTCCAGATGCAGATCGGTGAATACACCAATGCGGCCGGTCAGGTGTTCCACGGCGATATCCCACGTTACATGGCAGGTGACCCGACCGCAGGCAAACTCTCCGGTGGCTTCCTGTTCAAAATGTATGGTCTGCCAGCCGCAGCGATTGCTATCTGGCACTCCGCGAAGCCTGAAAACCGTGCCAAAGTGGGCGGTATCATGATCTCCGCTGCGCTGACTGCGTTCCTGACCGGTATCACCGAACCGATTGAATTTTCATTCATGTTCGTTGCGCCGATTCTGTACGTAATCCATGCGCTGCTGGCTGGTCTGGCTTTCCCAATCTGTATTCTGCTCGGAATGCGTGACGGTACCAGCTTCTCGCACGGTCTGATCGACTTTATCGTACTGAGCGGTAACAGCAGCAAAATCTGGCTGTTCCCGATTATCGGTATCATCTACGGTCTGATTTACTACACCATCTTCCGCGTGCTGATCGCTAAACTGGACCTGAAAACCCCAGGCCGTGAAGAGACCAGCACCGAGCAGTCCACGGCGACCGGCACCGAAATGGCGGGCAAACTGGTTGCAGCATTTGGTGGTAAAGAGAACATCACTAACCTTGATGCCTGTATCACCCGCTTACGTGTCAGCGTGGCTGACGTGGCGAAAGTGGACCAGACCGAACTGAAAAACCTTGGCGCGCGTGGCGTCGTGGTTGCCGGTTCAGGCGTTCAGGCGATTTTCGGTACCAAGTCCGATAACCTGAAAACCGATATGGATGATTACATCCGCAGCATGTAATGGTTGCTGAGTAACAAAAAAGCCCCGCTGAGCGGGGCTTTTTTTATGGCCAGGGTTTACAGGTAAACGCGCAGATACTCGGTCAGGCAGAGCAGCGCCATCGCCTGGCCATAGGGCATCGAGGTCAGCGGCACGTTGCGATAGTAGTCCAGATCGCTGCCCATCGCGGTACCAAACGATACCTGCTTCAGTTCGCCGTCGTCATCGATGTTGGCAATCACACCACGCAGCGCCTTTTCCGCCATCTCACGGTATTCCGCTGGCAGATAACGCTTGCGTACCGCTTTCAGAATGCCATAGGCAAAACCCGCGGTGGCCGAGGCTTCCGGATAGCTCTGTGGGTCGTCAAGCAGGGTATGCCAGAGGCCGCTGCTGTGCTGACACGCCTGCAGGGCCTTCACCTGAGAGGCCAGCACCTGCTGCAGGAAGCGGCGGGTTGCATGATGCTCAGGCCAGTTCATCATCTCCAGAAAATCAGGAATAACGATGGTCAGCCAGCTATTACCGCGCGCCCAGCGTGCGTTGGCAAAATTATGGCGACCATCAAAGTTCCAGCCGTGGAACCACAGACCCGTTTCCCGATCCATCAGGTACTGGGTATGCAGCAGGAACTGGTAACTGGCTTCTTCGACCCACTCGTCACGTTTCAGCAACTGGCCGATTTTTGCCAGCGCCATCACGCTCATCATCAGCGTGTCGTCCCACAGTTGCTGGGTGTTTTCATTGTTATACACGATGTGTTGCAGGCCGCCCTGTTCGGTACGCGGCATTTCGTACATCACCCATTCTGCCCAGCGCTCCAGCACCGGCAGCCATGCGGCGTTGCCAGTCTCTTCGTAGCGGTAAGCCAGGGTGAGAAACGGGCAAACGGTATTCACATTTTTGGTTGGCGTTCCCTCCGCCAGCCGCTCAGCAAACCAGTCATCAATGATCGCCAGCGTCTGCTGGTCACCGGTTTGCTGATAGTAGTGCAGCATGCCATACAGGCCGATGCCGTGTGTCCATTCCCAACCCGCCCAGCCTTTGGTATCAATCACCCGGCCATCGTCCAGCCGCAACAGAAACTCGCCGGTTTCATCGGTGATATTGACCAGATTTTGTGTCAGCTTTTGAATCAGCTGTACCAGTTCGCTGCGTGGCAGCAGATGTTCAGGTTGGCACAATAACGCGCTGTGTTTAACGGGAAATACAGTCATGGTTTATTCCTGTCACTTTAAGGTCGGATTTATAGATGAGAGTAAAGGGGACTGCGACGCTAACTTTGGCGCAGCAGGCTTCATGCGATTCAGGAAGCCAATGTTGTTGTTGCCCCACAGATTTTCATAGGGCATGCCCGCCAGCGTTTCGACAATCTGTCGCGCTTCGGGAGTGATTTTTTCCGGCACGATACGTCCCGCTTCCCGCATCTTCAGCGTCTCTTCACGCAGCACGGTGTGGGTCTGCAGATTCAGCTTGAAGCGCAGTGATACCAGGAAGCCGCAGGTGAGGACTGCCACCGTGCCCAGGCTGAGGATCGCCAGAATCGTGTGGCTGACGCCCGGCACCTGAGTCGCCTGGCCGGAGACAAAGCCTGACAGCTGCAGCACGATGCCAACCAGCATCACCGCCCCGGCCTGCGACGCCTTGCGGGTTAAGGTCATGATACCGGCGAAAATACCTTCACGACGCTGGCCGGTGATCACCTCATCAACATCGGCGATGTAGGTATAGGTGTTCCACGGCACATAGTTAATGCCGCCGCGTCCCAGACCAGCCACTGCGGAAATCAGTAACAGTAGCGCGAGGTTATCGTTCATTCCGGCATACCACAGCAGGGCATATGAGAGTGCCGCCAGCCCGAACAGCACCGCCACCAGACGATAGGCGGGCGCTGGCCCCATGCGGATACAGAGCGGAATCATCCCCATCACCGCGATAAACTGTAATACCGCCATGGTGCCCATCAGATTCGAGGCAACCTGGGCGCTCTGCATCAGGACAAACACCACATACCAGGTAAAGACGGCGTTAAACACGTCCTGCGCGATATAACCGCCAAGATACATGCCAAGGTGCTGGCGGAAGATACGAATGCGTAAGGTTGAGGTCAGTTCGACATGCAGCCGCTTGAGGTTCTGCATCAGCGTCAGCTGCTGTTTTTCCTGCTCAGCACGACGTGACTCGGCAGAAAAATCATCCGGATGCCGCTCCCAGGTAAAGAACCACACCAGCGTCAGCACCAGGGCGCAGATGATGGAGAAAACCAGGCTGGCATAGAAAAAGGAGTGCGGATTGTCTTTGCCGAGCGCGCCCAGCAGGATACCGGGTAAAAACGCTGCCAGAATAGCGGAAAGCTGGGCCAGGCCGATGCGGGCACCCGAGAAGCGGGTTTTCTGTTTGAAATCGTCGGTCATCTCAGGAACCAGCGTTTCATAAGGCACCAGAATCATGGTGTAGACCATATCGAACAGCAGATAGGTGCAGAGATACCACCAGAAATTCATGTCACTGATCCACATCAGGCTATAACTGAAGACGCAGGGTATGCCTAACAGGATAAAGAATTTGCGCCGGCCAAAGCGCTTGCCCAGCCAGGTCGAGCCGAAGTTATCGGTCAGGAAGCCCATTAGCGGGCTGACGACGGCATCCAGTACGCGGGCAGCAGCAAAGATCAGGGTCGCCTCAATCGGCGTCAGCCCACAAAAGGTGGTGTAGAAATAGAGCAGCCAGGCGGCGGTCAGCGCCGTAGTACCTGCTCCCAGAAAATCCCCGGAACCGTAAGCCAGATAATGGCCAAGACCAATCTTACGTGAGCGCATGGTGAGTGCTCCTTGATGGTGAATGTCGGTAAATCCCTCATGACGACGCCGGGCTTTTCACCCGGACTGGTAAGCAAAGTAGAACTGCAACGACGGCTTAACCTTCGTGATTTGGCAAACGTCCGGGGTGAAGTGGCAATCATACAAAGAAAAGGGCGGCTAAAATCTAATTTATAAAACGGCGTTTCATTTTTGTGCTGTAGCGCGCATCAATATGCACGATCCGGAGCGAGGTTTAACCGGGGCTGAGAAGTGAGGCTGTAAAGAGAGGCGAACAATGTAAGAAAAGTGGACCTGAGGTTGAAAGAAAACAAATTTCTCCCGCATACTGCTTGATTACGACTCAGGCTCAAGGAATTGCACCATGGCTGAAGAAACCATTTTTAGTAAAATTATCCGCCGCGAAATCCCCGCTGATGTGGTTTATCAGGATGAACTGGTCACCGCGTTCCGCGATATCTCGCCAAAAGCGCCAACCCATATTTTGATCGTGCCGAATGTGCTGATCCCAACGGTGAATGAGGTTGAAGCGGCGCATGAACATGCGCTGGGCCGCATGTTTACCACTGCCGCGAAGATTGCCCGTCAGGAAGGGATCGATCAGGATGGCTATCGTTTGATTGTGAACTGCAACAAACATGGTGGTCAGGAGGTGTATCACATCCATATGCATCTGCTGGGCGGCGAGCCGCTTGGCCCGATGTTGTCAAACTGAACCTCTAACGGAAACGTGCTATGCGATCCTGGCTGATTGGCCTGCCGTTCCTGCTCAGCCTGGCCGGCTGCAGCAGTGATAAACCGATGATCAACACCTCGCAGTCACTGGTGATGGAGTCGTCTGTCTTATCCGCGGGCATCATCACCGATGAACCGACGCTGGATGAGCACGATGGACAGAAGCGTGCCGCCAGCGTGCTCTATAATCAACGCGAAACGCCGGTGATTGTGCACTATCGTTATTACTGGTACGACGACAAGGGGCTGGAAATCACCCCGCAGGAACCGGCACAAACCGTCAGCGTTCCGGCACAGGGGAGCATTGTCGTGATGTCGCAACTGGGTAACCTGAGCGCCAGCAAGGTTCGCCTTTATCTCTATCTTTAAGGATTGTTTACGTGATACGCAGTGTTAATCGTACTGGAGCGCTTCTGATGGCGCTCATTCTGACCGGTTGTGTGGTGAAACAGCAGCAGCCAGCGCCGGTCGAACCGACACAGCCGACTGAACCGGTGCAGCCGGTGCCGCAACCTGAGCCGGTACCGCAACCGCAGCCGATTCCTCAGCCGCCGAAGCTGAAAACCATTAACTGGGATGCCAGCGTTCAGCCATTAGTGGCGCAGATGCTCAGCGCCGCCAGCGCCGAGCCGGGCAGCGTTCTGCTGGTGGACCGGATTAAAAACAGCACTAATGGCGCGCTGCAAAGCGAGAAAGCGACCGCCGCGATTCAGAACGCCCTGAACAACAATGGCAAGTTCACGCTGGTCTCCACTGAACAACTGAATCAGGCCAAGCAAACGCTGGGTTTATCGCCGGATGACAGCCTCAATTCGCGCAGTAAAGCCATCGGTCTGGCGCGCAACGTTAATGCCCAGTATGTGCTCTACAGCAACGCGCAGGGCGATGTGAAAGCGCCGACGCTGCAGATGCAGCTGATGCTGGTGCAGACCGGCGAGATCATCTGGTCCGGTAACGGCGTTGCACAGAATTAATCCGGCTTTCCAGCGGATTATTCAGCAGGCCATCGGTGAGACCGCGTCAATGACCGTCACGCCGCTGGCCGGCCTGACCGGCCAGAGCCAGAAAATTGTCACGCCGCGCGGGACTTTTATCGCGCGGCCCGCACCGCAACCCGCTATTCCGTTTGTCGATCGGCAGCGTGAGTTTCGTCTGTTAAGCAAACTGCAGCCGGCTGGCCTGGCGGCACCACCGATCGCGGGCAACCGTCACGGCGTGCTGCTGACATGGTCGGCTGGAGAACCGCTCGACAGCGCGGCGTTCAGTCAGCAACGTCCGGCAGTTGTCGCACTGCTGCGACAGCTGCATCAGCAGCCGCTGACCGGCTATCGCCTGCTGCTGCGGCCGCTGCTGTGGCACTACTGGCAGGCGTGTCAGCAGCGACATCACCGCTGGCTGGCCGCGCTGCAGAGCCTCACCCGGCAGGGCGAGCCCCGACCGCTGAGGCTGGCACCGCTGCATATGGATGTCCACGGCGGCAATCTGATCCAGGATGCCCGGCAGCTGCGTTTAATCGACTGGGAATATGCGGCGGATGGCGATGTGGCACTGGAACTGGCTGCGGTCTGCGCGGCCGATCCGCAGCATCAGGCTGACTGGCTGAGAGAGTACGCTGACGCGGCACGACTGCCGTTGAGCACGCTTCAGCGGCAGGTGGCATGCTGGCAACCGTGGCTGCGGCTATTGATGGCCAGCTGGTATCAGCTGCGCGCCGAGCAAAGTGGCGATGAAACTTTGCAACAGATGGCTCGACAGAGCTGGGAACAGATTTAACGGCGTTGCGCAGCGACGCAATGCGACAGGATTCAGGTTATGACATCACATTTACCCGGCCCATTGATGCTCGACGTCGAAGGCTATGAGCTGGACGGCGAAGAGCGCGAAATTTTGCAGCATCCGCTGGTTGGCGGGCTGATACTGTTTGCCCGTAATTATCACGATCCGGCGCAGCTGGCGGAGTTGGTGCGGCAGATCCGCGCGGCATCGCACACCCGGCTGGTGGTGGCAGTGGATCAGGAGGGCGGACGGGTCCAGCGTTTCCGGGACGGCTTCACCCAGTTGCCGGCAATGCAGTCGTTTGCCGCGCTCCACGATCAAACGACCGCAGGCGAGCTGGCGCAACAGGCGGGATGGCAGATGGCCGCCGAGATGATCGCGATGGATATCGACATCAGCTTCGCACCGGTGCTCGACATCGGCCACATCAGCGCAGCGATCGGCGACCGGTCGTTTCATGCCGATCCGGCGATTGCGCTGGCGGTCGCCCGCCGCTTTATTGCCGGAATGCACGAAGCCGGCATGAAAACCACCGGGAAACATTTCCCCGGCCACGGGGCAGTCAGCGCCGATTCACACAAAGAGACGCCACGCGATCCGCGCGATGAAGCCACGCTGCGCGAGCATGATATGGCGATCTTCAGCACGCTGATCGAAGAACAGGCGCTGGACGCCATTATGCCGGCGCACGTGATCTACACTGACATCGATCCGCTACCCGCCAGCGGTTCGCCTTACTGGCTCAAAACGGTGTTACGCCAGCAGCTGGGCTTTAACGGCGTCATCTTCTCCGACGATCTTTCGATGGAAGGGGCTGCCGTGATGGGGAGCTATCCGGAGCGTGCGCAACAATCGCTTGCTGCCGGCTGTGACATGATTCTGGTCTGCAATCAGCGTCAGGGGGCTATCAGTGTGTTAGATAACCTGACCTTGATCGGGGCAGAGCGGGTCACGCAGTTGTATCATCGAGGCACTTTTACCCGCGACAGCCTGCAGGCAAGCCGTCGCTGGAAAAGCAATGCGCAGCAACTGAGTTCACTTCAGGAACGCTGGCTGGCTTATAAAGCGTCGCGGTAAGCAGTGACTGCCCGGCGCTATCTCTACCTTGAGGATTATCATGATCATCTATCTGCACGGTTTTGATTCCACCAGTCCGGGTAATCACGAAAAGGTGCTGCAACTGCAGTTTATCGATCCTGACGTCAGATTGATCAGTTACAGCACCCGTCATCCCAAACATGACATGCAGTTTCTGCTGAAAGAGACCGATAAAATGCTGAGCCTGAGCGACGACGATCGGCCGCTGATTTGTGGCGTAGGGCTGGGCGGTTACTGGTCAGAGCGCATCGGGTTTTTGTGCGGCATCCGCCAGGCGATTTTTAATCCTAACCTCTATCCGTTTGAGAACATGGAAGGAAAAATTGACCGCCCGGAGGAGTATCAGGATATCGCGACCAAATGCGTCAGCGATTTTCGCGAACGCAATCGTGACCGCTGCCTGACCTTTCTTTCGCGACAGGATGAGGCACTCGACAGCCAGCGCATCGCCGATCAACTCCATCCTTTTTATGAAATTGTCTGGGACGAGTCCGAAGGGCACAAATTCAAAAATATCTCCCCACATCTTCAGCGGATAAAAGCTTTCAAAACATTGGGTTAAGCAAAAGGGCACCGCGAGGTGCCTGTTTTCGCTGCGTAATTTTCTGAGTTTTATCTGCCTGCTTTGATGTATATCAATTTTCTTATGTTCTCCTGTCTGCGCCATGCTATTCTGCCCTCAGATTGCGATTTTAACTTCGCCAACCCTATGTTTATTAAGGTTTAATTTAACCATTGATTAACTTTTGGTTCACAATTTGAGGGGGTCCTTGTTGACTACGTCTGTTAAGAAAATTGTTATCGTTGGAGGGGGCGCTGGCGGCCTGGAAATGGCGACGCAGCTGGGTCATAAACTCGGTCGTAAAAAGAAAGCCGAAATCATTCTGGTAGATCGTAACCACAGCCACCTGTGGAAACCGCTGCTGCATGAAGTGGCTACCGGCTCAATGGATGAAGGGATTGATGCGTTAAGCTATCTGGCGCACGCCCGCAACCACGGATTTGAATTTCAGCTTGGCTCGCTGACCGATATCGATCGCACCCGCAAAGTGATCCAGCTGGCAGAAGTGCTGGATGCCAACGGCGAGGTGCTGGTGCCACAACGCGAGGTGGCGTATGACCAGCTGGTGATGGCGCTGGGCAGCACGTCCAATGACTTCGGCACCCCCGGCGTCAAAGATCACTGCATTTTCCTCGACAACCCGCATCAGGCGCGCCGTTTTCACAATGAAATGCTCAATCTGTTCCTGAAGTTCTCGGCCAGCGAAGGCAAAGTGGAGAAGGTAAACATCGCAATTGTCGGCGGCGGCGCAACCGGCGTCGAGCTGTCGGCGGAACTGCACAATGCGGTAAAACAGCTGCACAGTTATGGCTTTAAAGGACTGGGACGCGAAGCGCTGAACGTCACGCTGGTTGAGGCGGGCGAGCGCATTCTGCCCGCGCTACCGCCGCGCATCTCAGCGGCCGCCCATCAGGAGCTGACCAAGCTGGGCGTGCGGGTGTTGACGCAGACCATGGTGACCAGCGCCGAGCGCCACGGCCTGAATACTAAAAACGGTGAGTTTATTGAGGCTGACCTGATGGTATGGGCCGCCGGCATCAAAGCCCCTGACTTTCTGAAAGAGATTGGCGGGCTGGAGACCAACCGTATCAATCAGCTGGTGGTGAAAGAGACGCTGCAAACCACGCTGGATGAAGACATCTATGCGATTGGCGATTGCGCCTCCTGCGCCTTGCCAGGTGGCGGCTTTGTTCCACCGCGTGCGCAATCGGCACACCAGATGGCATCACGCGCCATGGAAAATATTCTGGCGCAGCGTCAGGGTAAGCCCCTGAAAGCCTACGTCTATAAAGATCACGGCTCGCTGGTCTCACTGTCACGCTTCAGTACCGTCGGCAGCCTGATGGGTAACCTGATGCGCGGATCGATGATGGTTGAAGGGCGCATTGCGCGCTTTGTGTACATCTCGCTCTACCGTATGCACCAGATTGCACTGCATGGCTATTTCAAAACCGGGCTGATGATGCTGGTCGGCAGTATCAATAGGGTAATCCGCCCGCGGCTCAAGCTGCACTAACCCCCACGCCTGACGCGATAGCGATCGCGGCTGGCTGCTGTTGTTATCAGGCCTCCTCATTCGTGAGGAGGCTTTTTTTTACCCAAAAAAGGGAGGGCAGGCCTTTCAGACGGATGATGGATCAGGGTAGCCGCTTTAACACCCGCGCCGAAAATTCTGCTTGATTATTCAGTTAACAGTCGTTCCAGAATGACAAGTCAGGTTAAAAATAAATTTACAGATCCGGTGATAAGTAAAATAAAAGGTGGAAGGCTTTGAAATAAATATTGAGCCATTTTATCGGAAACCCGCTACAGCTGTGGTATTGCCTGTTCATGAGTGTCCGCGGAAAATGACCCACTTGCATCGCGACTCGGGTGGAATTACTGGTAATTATCGGTACTTTTATCAGTAAGGGGTTTCGTTAAGTATTGTAAGTTTTGTGTAAGTTTTCTGCTTTTTTTTCTTGAGATTTTATTGCCCGGGCGCATAATGTACGCGGAATATACGGAGTGACATATTCTGTTACATTTAATAAATGGACCTATTATGCAGCCAGAAAATAAAGGACGATTTTCAGCAACCGCGATTCTGCTGTGCGCAATGATCCCGGGCATGGCTCAGGCTGCGCCGGGCGACGCGCAGTTACAGCATCAGCAGGAGCAACAAAAAGCGCAGCAGGAACGCCTGCAACCTCAGGCCCCGGATATCCGCTTATCCGAACCGGTTCCGTCGCCTTCACATCTCACTTTTCCGCACGAAACGCCCTGTTTTGTCATCCATCAGGTTACGCTTTCCGGGCAGGAGGCGCTGCCGCACTGGGTGCCGTTGCAGCGCCTTGCCAGCCAGGCCAATGGTCAATGCCTGGGCGTAAAAGGCATCAGTCAGCTGATGTCGATTCTGCAGAACCGGCTGATTAACCACGGCTGGGTCACAACACGGGTACTGGCACCGCAGCAGGATCTGCGGCAGGGCGAACTGCGCTTCCTGATTGTGCCTGGCAAAGTGCGTCATGTGATGCTGACACCTTCATCGTCTCACTATGTGAACCTGTGGTCTGCGCTACCGGCGCATTCGGGCAATCTGCTGGATCTGCGTGACATCGAGCAGGGGCTGGAGAACCTGCAACGACTGCCCAGTGTCGAAGCGCATATGACGCTGCGGCCGGGTGAGAAGCCGGGTGAAAGCGACATTGTGATCGAGCGTACACAGCGTCGTTTCTGGCGGCTTGGTGCCTGGCTGGATGATTCCGGTACCGAAAGCACCGGACGTTACCAGAGCGGGTTGATGCTGGCGCTGGATAACCCTACCTCGCTCAGCGATCTTTTTTATCTCACCGCCAGTCGTGACCTCGGCTTCGCCGGGCGAAAAAGCAGCAAAAGTCTGTCAGGCCACTACTCGGTACCGCTGGGCTACTGGCTGCTGGGCGTTACCGCCAGCGATTACGACTATCACCAGACGGTGGCGGGCTACAGCCGTGATTTCCTCTACGCCGGTAAAAGCCGCTCACTGGATCTGCAGGCCAGCCGGGTTTTACACCGCAACGCGTCATCCAAAACCACCGTCAGCGCGGATGTGTTGGTCAGAGAGTCGCGCAACTTTATCGATGACACCGAAATTGAAAGTCAGAAGCGGCGCACCAGCGCCTGGCGACTCGGTCTGTCACATCGTCACTACATCGGTCCGGCGACGCTGGATGCCGGTGTCAGCTATCAGCGCGGTACGCGCTGGTTTGGCGCCATGCCCGCCTGGGAGGAGTCCTGGCAGGATTCCACGTACGCCACGGCGCTATCAAAAATTCTCAGCTGGCAGGCCGGGCTGACAACACCCTTTACGCTGGGTAAGCAGCATTTAAGTTACAACATCCAATATCGTCGGCAGATGAGTAACACCCCGCTGACACCGCAGGATGAGTTTTCGATTGGCAACCGCTGGACGGTGCGTGGATTTGATGGTGAACGCACCCTCAGCGCCAGTCGCGGCTGGACGCTGCAGAACACCCTGGCCTGGCAGACGCCGCTGCCTGCCCAGGAGCTCTATCTGGGCGTTGATTACGGCGAAGTGGGCGGTCACAGCGCTACTCAGGGCGGACCCGTTGGCCGTCATCTGGCGGGTGGCGTGGTCGGACTGCGCGGTGCGATCACGCCTGCCAGTCTCAGCTATGACTTTTTTGCCGGTACGCCACTGTCGAAACCCGATGGCTTTAAAACCGATCCGGTCACTTTTGGCTTCAGCGTCAACTGGAACTATTAACCCTATTCATCCCTATTGCTGACAATGGACTGTGCGCATTATGAATAAACTTTGCTATCGCATCATCTTTAACCGGGTTCGCGGCATGCTCATGGTGGTGCCCGATATTGCCCGCAGCGGTTACTCTCGCATGGCCCGTTGTCGCCAGCGCGCCACGCGTGCAGAAGCGCGGTTGCGTATTACACCGATCAGCTTCTCACTGTGGCTGGCTGCGGGCGTCATCAGCCTGCCGGTGCAGGCGAATATCGTGGCTGACGGCCGGGCACCGGCTAACCAGCAGCCAACGGTCATGGCGACGGCTAACGGACTGCCGCAGATCAATATCCAGACTCCGAACAGCCAGGGCGTATCCCGCAACCAGTTTAGCCAGCTGGATGTCGACGGGCGCGGCGCCATCCTGAACAACAGTCATCAGAACACCCAGACTCAGATCGGCGGTATGGTCGCGGCTAACCCGTGGCTTTCAAAGCAGGAAGCCAGCGTGATCCTCAACGAGGTTAACAGCCGCAATCCCAGCCAGCTCAATGGTTTTATAGAGGTGGCCGGTAAGCGGGCGGCGGTGGTGATCGCTAATCCCTCCGGCATCACCTGTAACGGCTGCGGTTTCATCAATGCCAGTCGCAATACGCTAACCACCGGCCAGGTGCTGATGGAAAACGGTCAGCTGAAAGGCTTTGACGTTAACGGCGGTCGGGTCAATATCGAAGGTAACGGCTTTAACGGGACGGATGCCGACTACACTCAGATCATCGCCCAGTCGGTGGCCGTTAACGCGAAAATTCATGCCCGCGAACTGAACGTGGTGACCGGTAAAAATCAGGTAGCAGCAGAGGGAAACGTCACCAGCGTCAAACCGGGTGATGAGACAACCCGTCCTGACTTTGCGCTCGACGTGGCGGCCATTGGCGGGATGTATGCCAATAAAATCACCCTGACCGGTACGGAAAAAGGCGTCGGAGTCCGTAACGCGGGCGAACTGGGCGCCAGTGCGGGTGAGCTGCGCCTCTCTGTTGATGGCCGGCTGGAAAACAGCGGTACGCTGCAAAGCCAGGCGCCGATGGAGTTAGCCAGCCAGGGCGATCAAAGTAACAGCGGAAAAATCCTTTCACAGCAGGCGGTCACGCTGAGCGCGGGCGGTACGCTACGCAACAGCGGCGTGGTGAGTGCGGGCAGCCACGCTACGCTGACGGCTCAGCGTATTGAAAGCAGCCACGACGGTATCCTGGCTGCGGGTGCGGACAGCAGCGGGACGCTGAGCCAGCCCGGTAATCTGGTGCTCACCAGCCAGGGCGAACTGATCGCGCAGGGAAAAAATCTGGCACACAATCAGATCCAGGCGCAGGGCAGCCGGGTCGATCTGGCCGACAGCCAGACGGCGGCGGACGCGATCGCCCTGACCGCGACCCAGGCGGATATCTCCACCGCACGCGCTACGGTTGCGGGCAGGACGTTGCGGGTAGAGGCCGCCACCGGGTTAACCAACGATGATGGCAAACTGGCAGCGGGCAATCTCGCCGTCACGGCACAAAACATCAGTAACAATCGCGGCCTGCTGCGTCAGCAAAACCGGGATGCGCTGACGCTCAGGACCGGTTCACTGCTCAACAATCAGGGCACCATTATCAATGAAGGCGATACCCATCTGCAGGCGCAACGGATTGAAAACCGCAGCGGCCTGATCGCCGGCAACGGGCCTTCTCTGCAGCTGGATACGCCTTATCTCGATAACCAGCAGGGCACGATACAGCTGGCAGGTGACGGTGCGCTGACGCTCAACACCACCCAGCTGGCGGGCAACCAGGGCAGCGTGCTGTCGGCGGGCGCGCTGAATCTGAGCGGCGGACAGCTCGACCTCTCTCAGGGAGAGACCCAGGCCCAGACGGTGACGCTGACGGCGGACTCGCTGAATCATCGGCAGGGCCTGCTCTCGCAGCGGGCAGCGGGCGAGATGACGATCGCCGTTGCGGGCACCACAGATAATCAGGCTGGACGGATAGAGAGCGGTGGCACGCTGCGCCTCTCCTCCGGCGAGCTGGATAACCGCGGCGGTACGCTGCTGGCGGCTGATCAGGGCGATCTGCGGGTCACCGTTCAGGGGGCGCTGACTAATGGCCAGGGGTCGCTGCTGGCCGGTCAGAACCTGCATCTCAACGGTAGTCGCCTTGAAAATCAGCAGGGCCGGCTTGCTGCGGTGGGCGGTGACGCCACGCTGGCAATCGGGCAGGGCATAGATAATACCCAGGGCCGCATCGAAGCCGCACAGCAGCTGAACAGTCACAGTCAGGGCATCAACAACAGGGATGGCGTTCTGCTCGGTCATCAGATCGTGGCGGATACGCAACTGGGCGGGCTGGATAACAGCCGCGGTAATCTGGTGGCGCAACGTGGTCTTAATCTCACCACCGGCGAGCTGAATAATCACGCCGGCGTGATCCAGTCCGGCAGCGAGATGTTGATTGATACCCACGGACAGGCGCTGATCAACAGTGACAGCGGTCAGGGCGGCATACTCAGCGGTGGTACGCTCTCGCTGTTCAGTGGCGAGACCAATAACCAGCACGGCATGATTGCCGCGGCGTCTGCGACGACCATCAATAGCGGGACGCTGAACAACGCCGACGGCACGCTGATGTCAGAAGGTCCGCTGGTGCTGAATAGCGGCGCGCTCGACAACCAGCGCGGTCTGTTACAGTCCGCTGAGACGCTCTCACTGGATACGCAGGGCGCACTGTTGACCAATAGCGACAGTGGCGAGCGCGGCGGCATCGTAGCGCGCGGCGATCTGCAACTGTCGACCGGGCAGGTTAACGGCAACAGGGGCGTTATTCAGGGCCAGAACGTCATCATTGATACGCATCAGCAGGAGCTTAATCAGCAGGGCGGTTTGCTGAGTGCAAAGGGAACGCTGCAACTGGCGAGCGGCGCGCTGAACAACCGTGCCGGGCGGCTGCAGTCCGGCGGCGATATGTTGCTGGATACTCACGGAAAGGCGCTGATCAATCAGCAAAGCGGCGACTCCGGCGGCGTGATTGCTGGCGGCAATCTGACGCTGCACAGTGGCGAGACCGACAACGACAGCGGTGTGATGGCGTCGGCTGGAAATGCGCAACTCAATAGCGGTGCGCTCAGCAATATCGACGGCATCCTCTCCGCCGAGGGTTCACTGACGCTGGAAACCGCGGGCGTGGACAATCAGCGCGGTCTGCTGCAGGCGGGCGAGGCACTATCGCTTAACACCCAGGGCGCAGCGCTGATCAATAACGACAGCGGTCAGCGTGCGGGTATCGTCGCGGGGGGCGATCTGCGTCTGGCGACCGGGCAGATCACCAGCAACGGCGGGGTGATCCTCGGAAAAAATATTACTGTTGATACCCGGCAGCAGGCCTTCAGTAATCAGCAGGGGCAGTTAGGCGCGAAGGGAACGCTGCAACTCGATAGCGGATTAGTGAATAACCAGGCGGGCAGAATCGAGTCGGCTGGCGATCTGAAACTGAATAGCCACGGTAATAGCCTTGTAAACCGCGACAGTGGCACCACCGGCGGCCTCTACAGCGGCGGAGTGCTGACGTTATACACTGGTCAGATCGATAACCAGCGGGGCTTTATTACCGGCAGTCAGGGTAGCCTGATTCAGGCCGGTGACGTCAACAACCGTGAAGGTACGCTGACCGGCGGCCGCGATTTGCTGTCGATGACCACCGGTGAACTGCAGAATCAGGGCGGATTATTGCAGGCGGGCAGCGACCTGACGCTGGATACTCAGGGTCATGCCTTGATCAACAGCGACAGTGGTAACCAGCGCGGCATCATTGCACTTAACGATCTGACGCTGCGCAGCGGCGGGATCAACAACCAGACCGGCTTTATCGCCGCGGGCAATCAGGCGACGCTGATCGGCGCTGAACTGAATAACAGCCAGGGGCAGATAGCGGGTAACGGCGGGCTCAGCATTAACGGCCAGGCGCTGAATAACAGCGCGGGCAAACTTCAATCGGCGGGCGATGTAACGATTAATACCGCCGGTCAGGCACTGACAAATCAGCAGGGACTGATTGCCGCATCGGGCAATACCCGCATCGAAAGCGGCAGTCTGGACAACCAGCAGGGGCAGATTCAGGGCGGTAAAGAGTTAACGCTTAACCTCGGCCAGAACCTGCTGCAGAACCAGAACGGTAAACTCTTTTCAGCCGGCACCACGACGCTGATGGCAGGCCAGATGATTAACACATCCGGTCAGCTTCAGAGCATCGGAACAGCCAGCCTGGCGCTGACCCAACAGCTTGATAATAATGGCGGGCTGCTAAAAAGCGATCGGGGGCTGGATATCACGACGCCACTGCTGATTAACCGCGATACGCAGCAGAGCGGCAAAGGAATTGAAGCGGACCAGCTGAGCGTTCAGGCCAGCTCGCTGGACAACAGTCAGGGCGCCTTGCGGGCTAACACCCGACTGGCGCTGACCATCCAGCAGGCGCTGGATAATGTCAGCGGGCTGATCTCTTCAGCCGATACCCTGACGATTCAGGATAGCGCTCAGGGCCAGACGCTGGCGCTGAATAACCGCCAGGGCACGCTGGTCGCCGATAAAGAGGCGCAGATCATCGCTGCCTCTCTGAGTGGCGACGGGCAGGTCGCATCGCAGGGGAATCTTGGCATCACCCTGGCAGACGATTTCTACAACCAGGGCGAGGTCAGCGCGAATGGCACGCTGCGTCTGACATCCGGCGGTACTGTCACTAACGACGGGGCGATCACTGCTCAGCAGGCACTGTTCCTGACCGCTCAGAACGTCAGTAACCAGGCCAGCGGGGAAATCAGTGCGCAGCAGACCCACATCACCGCCGCCGATACGCTGGAGAACCGTGGGCTGATCGATGGTGAACTGACCCACCTTGTGGCCCGCGTGGTCAATAACGCCGGTAGCGGCCGCATTTTTGGCGATCGTATCGCCATTGCCGCCACGCTGCTGAACAACCTTAGCGAGGCAGGTAAAGCCGCGGTGATTGCGGCACGGCAGCGGCTTGACGTGGCGGCTGAAACGATAAACAACCGCGATCATGCGCTGATTTACAGCGATGGCGATCTGCATCTTGGCGGAGAGCTGGATGCGAATAATCAGGTCACCGGACAGGGACGGCAGCTCAATAATGAGGGTGCCACTATTGAGGCCGGGCATGACGCGACGATTGCGATGGCGGAAATCAACAACAGCAACCGCAATCTTGTCACCACCACGGTCATCACGGAAAACAGCCAGCATCATGACGCGGTGCTGAAAGGCCATACCGATCGCTTCGACTGGGATCAGGTGGATAACAGCAAAAAAAATAAATATAACGTACACACCGCGAAGATGCCGGATGGCACCAGCGGCAGTGAGTTTTATGAATACACCTATCAGCGGGTGGTGGAAGAAACCCAGATTAAAGAGAGCGATCCGGGCAAGATCCTGTCGGGCGGTAACATGACCTTCAGCGCGGATCGCCTGACCAACCAGGATAGCCAGATTGTGGCCGGTGCGCTGCTGGGTGGCGAGATTGGTGAGCTGAATAACCTGGCGACCCAAGGCACGCGGGTGACCACCGACCAGGGTACCGTGATGCGCTGGTACGCGAAGAAAAAGAAAAAGAAACTGGGCGGAACCAAGACGTCGCAGGGCAAAAGCCTCAGCGACTATCGTCCGGCACCGATAACCGAAACCATCGATCTGCAGACCCTGAGCTGGCAGGCGAACGCCGCGCCACAGGGTAACGGTTATCAGACCGGCAACCGTCAGTTGCAGGCCGTGACGACCCAGGCCGCTGCGGTGGGCGCGGTAAGCGGCCAGTTGGCCTCTGCCACGGTCGCGCTCGGCGCGGCGGATCAAGGCAGCCCGTTGCTTCCCGCGGGCCAGCGCTACGACAGCGCATTAACGCTCGATAAGCTGGGTAGCCTGAAAGATCGTCCGTTACTGCTTCCGTTGGGCCAGAAATTCTCTTTGACGCTGCCCGCAACCCTGGTCGATGGACAAAGCGTTACGCCGGTGATCCGCGCCGTCTCCCCGGATACCCGGCTGCCAGATAACAGCCTCTATCGTCTGCAGCCCTCCAGCGACAGTCACTATCTGGTGGAGACCGATCCGCGTTTCGTTAACCAGAAGCAGTGGCTGAGCAGCGACTACATGCAGAACGCGCTGGCAGCCGATGGCAGCCAGATGCTGAAGCGGCTGGGCGACGGCTACTATGAACAGCGTCTGGTGCGCGATCAGATTATTCAGCTGACCGGCAGCCGCTATCTCAGCGGCTACGCCAGCGACGAAGAACAGTATCGCGGGCTGATGAATAATGGGGTAGCCTTCGCCCAGACGTATCAGCTGGAGCCGGGCGTGGCGCTGACCCCGGCGCAGATGGCGCTGCTGACCAGCGATATCGTCTGGCTGGTTAATCAGACGGTGACGCTGCCGGACGGCACGCAGCAGACCGTGCTGGTGCCACAGGTCTATGCGAAGCTGAAGGAGGGAGATTTAACCGGCGACGGCGCGTTGCTCGGGGGCGGTAGCGTGGCGCTGACTGCGCGTGACGACATCACCAACAGCGGCACGATCCGCGGGCGCGACGTGACGCAGCTGACGGCAGAGTCGCTGACCAGCAGCGGCTACATCAGCGGCAATACGGTGAATCTCACCGCCCGTCAGGATATCACTAACCTGGGCGGCATCATCAGCGGTGACAGGCAGGTGTCGCTGCTGGCCGGACGGGATATCACCAGCCAGTCGACGCTGCGCGATAACGGCACCGACCGCCGGGTCGATCGTCCTGCCGGTATTTACGTACAGGGCAGTGACGGCGCGCTGACGCTGAGCGCCCTGAACAACATCACGCTGGCCGCCAGCGACATCGGCAACGCCGGAGAGAACGGCACCACCCGCATTCAGGCCGGCAACGATCTGACGCTCTCCACGGTCAGCACGCAGCACAGCGAAAATGAGAGCTGGGGAAGCGATAACTACCGTCACCTGACTCAGCAGAGCGATACCGGCACCCGCATCACCACCGGCGGTGCGCTGCAGCTGAGTGCCGGACAGGATATCCGCGCTACGGCAGCGGACGTCACGGCGGGCGGCGCGCTCAGCGTCAGTGCCGGGCGCGATATCGTGCTGAATGCCGGTCACGCCAGCACCGACCTGACCGAACACAGCAGACAGAGCAGCAAAGGGCTGCTGTCGGGCAGCAGTCTGGAAACCCACGACGAGCTGCACGATCGCCAGGCGCTCAGCACCACACTGAGCGGCGACAGCGTGCTGCTTGAGGCGGGCCGCGATATCGGCATCACCGGCAGCAACGTCGCCGGTACCCGGGACGTCGGGCTGAGCGCGGGGCGCGATCTGACCGTCACCACCGCCAGCGAAACCCGTGAGGAAACGCACCAGCGCGAGGAGAAAAAATCGGGCCTGATGGGTACCGGCGGCATCGGTTTTACCGCCGGTAAGGCGATGCAGAAGAGCACCACCGACAGCACCGGCACGCTCAGCAGGGGCAGCACCCTTGGCAGCAGCGACGGCAGCGTCACCCTCAGCGCAGGCAATCAGCTGAAGGTGCACGGCAGCGATCTGATCGCCGGAAAAGACCTGACGCTGAGCGGCAGCGACGTGAACATCAGTGCGGCAGAGAACAGCCATACCGCCCTGACGAAGACAGAACAGAAGCAGAGCGGCCTGACGCTGGCGCTGTCCGGCACCGCCGGCGCGGCGCTGAACACGGCGGTGCAGACCGCCCGGACGGCCAGCGAGACCGGTGATGACCGGCTGAAGGCGCTGCAGGCCACCAAAGCCGCGCTGACCGCGACGCAGGCGGCGCAGGCGGCTCAGATGGACGGCGCACAGACCGACGCGGCGAACGCCAGAAACGCCGCCGCGGGCCTGAAGCCGGGCGACAAAGGCTACGATGAAGGCGCAACCAACACGATCGGCGTCAGCGCCTCGTACGGCAGCCAGTCGTCGAAAAGCGAGAGCCGCACCGAAAGCCGTGAAGCGCAGGGCAGTACGCTGGGCGCGGGCGGTAACCTGGCCGTTACCGCCACCGGCGCACAGCCGGGCAGCGCAGGCAACATCCTCGTGCAGGGCAGCCGGCTGACGGCGGGCGGCGACCTGGCGCTGGCGGCGAAAAACGACATCAGCCTGCTGTCGGCGCAGAACAGCGAACGCACCGACAGCAAAAACAGCAGCAAAGGCGGCAGCCTCGGCGTCGGCATCGGCGCGGGTTCGGGCGGCTACGGCATCAGCGTGTCGGCCAGCGTCAACGCGGGCAAAGGCCGAGAGAACGGCAACGGGCTGACCCACACCGAGACTACGCTCGCGGCGGGCAACGGGCTGAGCCTGAACGCCGGACGCGACACCACGCTGACCGGCGCGCAGGCGCGCGGCGAACGCGTGACGGTGGAGAGCGGACGCACCCTGACGCTGACCTCAGAGCAGGACAGCGACCGCTACGACAGTCAGCAGCAGAGCGCCAGCGCGGGCGGCAGCGTCACCTTCGGCTCGATGACCGGCTCCGCGAGCGTGAACCTCAGCCGGGATAAGATGCACAGCAACTGGCAGAGCGTGGCGGAACAGACCGGCATCTTCGCCGGGAAGGGCGGCTTTGACGTGACCGTGGGTGAGCACACGCAGCTGAACGGTGCTGTCATCGCGAGTACGGCGACGGCGGATAAAAACCGGCTCGACACCGGCACACTGGGCTTCGGCGACATCGCGAACCACGCGGATTACAAAACAGAGCACCAGAGCGCGGGCATCAGCACCGGCGGCAGCATCGGCGGACAGTTTGCCGGCAACATGGCGAACGGGCTGCTGGCGGGGCTGAACGACAGCGGCAGCGCGGACTCGGTGACGAAGGCGGCGGTGAGCGAAGGCACCATCGTTATCCGCGATAAGGAGAAACAGGCGCAGGACGTTGCAGATTTAAGCCGCGACGTGGAAAATGCGAATCCGGGGCTGGATAAAATCTTCGATAAGGAGAAAGAGCAGCGGCGGATGGAGACGGCGCAGCTGATAGCGGAAATCGGTAGCCAGGCGGGGGATATTGCGCGGACGCAGGGTGAGATAGCGGGCATACAGGCGCAGCAGGACCCGGCGGCGCTGAAGGCGGCCAGAGAACAACTCGCCGCGTCCGGCAAGCCGTTCACGGATGCGGATGTGGCGAAGCAGGCCTACGACACGGCGATGAAGCCGTTCGGCACGGGTTCGTCGCTGCAACGAGGAATGCAGGCGGCCACGGCAGTGATACAGGGGCTGGCCGGAGGCGATCTGACGAAGGCCGCAGCGGGCGGGGCGGCGCCTTACATCGCGAATATTATCGGCAGCAGCGGGCTGGATGACGCCGGTAAAGTCATGGCGCACGCCGCGGTGAACGCCGCGCTGGCCGCCGCACAGGGGAATAATGCCCTGGCAGGTGCCGCAGGCGCAGCAACGGCAGAAATGGCGGGAATGATCGCGCTGGACGTCTACGGCAAAAGCGCCGGTCAGCTGAGTGAAACCGAGAAGCAGACGGTAAGCGCACTGGCAACGCTGGCGGCGGGTCTGGCAGGCGGACTGGCCGGAGACAGTACGGTCGATGCGATGGCGGGCGCGCTGGCCGGTCAGACGACGGTGGAAAATAACTATCTGAGCCAGAAACAACAGGCTCAAAAGAAAGAAGAGCTGGCAGAATGTCAGAGCGTGGCCTGTAAAGCCCAGACGCAGGCGAAATGGACTGCTATAGATCTGGGACAGGACGGCAGCTTCGCTGCGGGAATGGTGGCAGGGGTTCCGGCAGGGCTGTATGACGCGGTGGACAGTATCGTGAAAACGGCCAGCAGTCCGGTAGAAACTTACGAGGCACTGAAGGCACTGTTTAACAGCGGTGATGTGTTAGGTAATGTCTCGGACGCGGTGAAGCAGTCTTATATCGACCGCATTGACCGGATGGAGGCGGAGTACCAGAAAGCCGGGGCCAGCGGCTCGTTTAATGCGGGTGTTGAAGGCGGTAAGCTGTTCACCGATATAGCCAGTCTGCTGGCTGGCGGTGCCGGAGTGGTGAAAGGTGGTGCGGTACTGACAGAGAAGGTTGTTGCTAAGGTTGTCTCGAAAACCGGGAAGGCTATACCTGACATGCCGCCATCAGCCTGGAAATCCGGTGAAGGCGAATTTAGCCTAAAACCGGATAAAACGGTTACGAATGTGGAATATCCGGGTGGTCAGTATGATGGTAACTCATTGCCTTACAAAACCAGTATAGAGAAAGGTACCACGACGATCACTTATCCTGATGGAGTGAATTTCAGAATTGACCAGCCGAAGCATCTGGCAACAGTGGATGGATTTACACAAAAAAATGGGATTTCGGGGGGGCATAATTCCAATGCGTTTTACGATGCCGCTAAGGAATACAATGTAAAAATCGTCAGTGAGACACCTACTGGCGTAAAAGGTATTACTGAGGTGAAGTATTTAATACCGACGAAAGATCGGGCTGGAAATCTGACCGGAGATTACAAAGCAACACCTGAAACTAAAACCATCTACGATCCTAAAATATTCTCGGATCAGAAGATCTTAGAACTCGGACAGCAGGCCGCTGCTAGTGGTTATAAAGAAGCTATGAGCAGCCCGAATGGTACGGCAAATGTTGTTGCTGGCGGTGTTAGCTTCAGAATATATGTGGATAAATCTACAGGTACAGTTAGAAATTTCCACCCAAATTAATTTACAGGAAAATTGATATGAATAAGAACTTATTTGACATGTCGGATGTACATTCAGGTTTAAATGAGATCATCGTAGGTTATTTTAATATCATGTCCTCTGATAAGAATTTTCTGGAGGTTATTGAACACATTATAAGAAAAGTCGGCTTTAACACCGATGGTGCTTATTGTAATTTTCCAGATATGGATAGTTATGATGAAAGCGAACATTTTGAAGGCGTTGAATTTGCCGTTGGCTATCCCGCTTCTGAAGCAGATACTGTCATTGTTAGTGAAGAAGTCTGCTATCAGTACGTCCGTCTGGCATGTGAGAGGTATCTCCTGTTGAATCCTGAAGATACAGAGAGACTAAATAATTTACTGGATAAACTACCTCTATGATCTGAAAATCCCAGCCATTGAATAGACTGAGCCGGGATTGAGCAAATGTTGTTGTGGAGAATAATGCGCTGAGTGTGCAGGAAAACCAGTCCCGCGTTCAGGAAATGTCGCGGTGTCAGGGCAACAAAGCCTGTGAAGGAGCAGTCACCGAGAAGTACAAGCAGGTCTCAGCGGCACAACAAAAGCGTGTGGTGGAGTGTACAGGCGCTCAGGGCTGTGTTGATAAAGCGAATGAAGTTGGCAGATTACAGGCTGATTATGCTAACCGTACCAGTGAGTTGCTGGAAAAAGCTCGAGCTGATGGCGGTCTGAGTGCGGCAGAACAGAACGAGCTTTCAATCCTTCAGGTAACGACGATCCAGCTTGAGGCGGACAGAAATGCGGCGATTCATAATGCGCTGATGTCCGGTGACTCACCTGAAGCGAAGCAGCTCGTGATAAACTCTCTGGCTCAGGTGGTAGGAACCAGTGCGGCAGGGATCGCTGCTGGAATCGGGAAAATTAAACCTGGTACACAACCAGGAAATCGAATTGAACAAATACTTTCCCCTGAGAAAAATTGGGAAAGCGCCCGAAATAAAGCATTGGATATTGTCGGTAATTTAGGTGCTGATTCTAAACCTGTGATTGGACGGCTGGAAGTAAGTGCTGGAAATGGGAAAGTTATTGGGCGGCAATCCAGCGACGGTAAAGTTGGTTGGCGTGTTGATTATGATCCAGACAAAGGCACTCATATCAATATATGGGATTATTCTCAAGGTAAGGGGCCAGGAAAAGCGGTTAAGCAGGTCATACCATTTGAGGGTAACGAAAAAGCTTTTGAAACGATATTGAAGCAGCTAAACAGGTAGAGAACATGACTTTATTTGAAGAATGTCAAGAAGCGCTTAGTGCTGATTTCGGAATTGTTGAAGGCCAAGAAAAGAAAGAAGCTATTGATATTTTAAATAAATATCCTTTTGTAAGTGGGGGTGTTTCTTGGCCGGAAATTGAATATTCTGATTATGAAAATATTGATGATTTATTGAATATAGATTGCATGAAAAATGCGGATGTATTCGTTCTTGTAGATGATGCCAGCATTCCTATTTTCAGGTCAAACTTGAGTTTGATTGCTGAAAATATTTATGATGTTACAGCCTTATCACCGAGATTATTTATTTTTAATAATGAAATCATACTGCAACCTTTATTTCCAACAGAAATGTTCCGTTTGGGAATAAGATCTAAATAAAAGATAATCCGAAAAATTAATCCCAGCCACCCGGCTGGGAGTTATCTTTGATAAAGAGAAGGAGCCGAACCGGCTGAAGGCGGCGCAGCTGATAGCGGAAATCGGCAGCCAGGCGGGGGATATTGCGCGGACGCAGGGTGAGATAGCGGGCCTGAAGGCGCAGCAGGACCCGACGGCGCTGAAGGCGGCCAGAGAACAACTCGCCGCGTCCGACAAGCCGCTCACGGATGCGGACGTGGCGAAGCAGGCCTACGACACGGCGATGAAGCCGTTCGGCACGGGTTCGTCGCTGCAACGAGGAATGCAGGCGGCCACGGCAGTGATACAGGGGCTGGCCGGAGGCGATCTGGCGAAGGCCGCAGCGGGCGGGGCGGCGCCTTACATCGCGAATATTATCGGCAGCAGCGGGCTGGATGACGCCGGTAAAGTCATGGCGCACGCCGCGGTGAACGCTGCGCTGGCCGCCGCACAGGGGAATAATGCCCTGGCAGGTGCCGCAGGCGCAGCAACGGCAGAAAAGGCGGGAATGATCGCGCTGGAGGTCTACGGCAAAAGCGCCGGTCAGCTGAGTGAAACCGAGAAGCAGACGGTAAGCGCACTGGCAACGCTGGCGGCGGGTCTGGCAGGCGGACTGGCCGGAGACAGTACGGTCGATGCGATGGCGGGCGCGCTGGCCGGTCAGACGACGGTGGAAAATAACTCCCTGTCCGGTGATCAGGCTCGTGCAACGGCGAAGCAAGCTGCCGAATCTCTGAAAGATAAGGTCAGGGAAAAACTGGGTGAAGGTACAACCTCTTCCATCGCCAACGGTATTATCAATGCCCTCGCAGATAGCGGTGATGCGGCGTTAGGCGGAGCCGATTACGCTGCTGATGCGGCAATGGCGCTGGCGTCTTGTGCTACTGGGGACAGCTACTGTAACAAAGCGCTGAGTGATTTAGCGGGTAAAAATCAGGCCGTGGCAGACGGTGTTAAGGCGCTGATGAGCAGCGATACCTGGTTTGCGGTGAAAGAGACGGTGGTACAGGCGTCTGAAGGAAATCAGGCGGCGCTGGAAGCGACAGGTGGAATGCTGGCAGGGATTATGCTGCCGGGTAAGAAGATTCCAGGTATTGTTAAAGCTGTTGACCCGAATATTAAGATAGCTACGGGCGCAACTGTTGGTGATTTTGAAGCCAGTCTATTTAAATTACCCCCAGGAGAACGAGTTGCTATAGTCAAACAAACTGCGGCTAAAGTTGTTGCAGAACATGGGCTGATTAAAGACAGCAAGTTGACTAAAATGAATAATCGCGATGTATATCGTGGGGCGGATGGAAATCTTTATGCTCTTGATACGCAACATGGACGTTTTGAAGTAGTTACCCCACAGGGGAAACATGTCATGGAAGTTAACTTTGCCATGAAAGAAATTCCTGATAGCAAAGATAAATCTGGCGGACATAACTTGAGGATTAAATGATGGAGCAAATTAAGCTATTAAATTATCCAGAGAAGTCTATCCGGCGAGGAAGAGTCTTTAGATTGCCAGCGGCGTGGCCTTACGAAGATATTGTGGATTTTATGGTAATCGACTTAGCACACACTCATGGCTTGGTTGTATCCTCTGGATTTAAAGCAGGTTCAATGTTAGTTGAATTACCACCAGAAAGTGCTTCTTCAGAAGGCCATGCTTTAAGTACCGAATGGGTGATTAATAATTGGGCTAAGTGGATCTATCCCGAATGTGCTGTTGAAGACGTTTATATCATCAACCAATATACAGTAACGGCCTTTGGCTAAGCCTGTATCAATCCCAGCCAATCGGCTGGGATTTTGCTTGTATCAGCCCGTTATCCTTCAGTCGCCAGCCGGATGATCAGCTCTCCCTGCTCACAAATTACCTCAACCTTCTTCCCCGTCTCAAACCCCAGATCCCCCATCCAGTGGCCCCGCAGCGTGATCGACGGTGACGGCTGGTGCTTAATATGATCCCGGATATACCCCACGGTATAACGCCTTGATTTAGTTGTGGGTGTGGTGGTGCCTGGCTTATGATGTGTCTCAGCCATAATCAACTCCTTATCAGTTGCTTGTGGTCAGCGGGCTGTCGGTGGTGAGACACCTTCAGCCCGCGCTAATAATCTCTCGTTATGCTCTTCCTTTCCTGTTTTATCCTGTTCAAATATACACCTTCTTCCGGGTGAACTCGCTGATAGCTAAGACATAAATTGCGAGGCACCTCTGAAAAATGGACTGTTTTTTTCCGGTCTGCAATTTGCTTATCCCTTCGTCGTGTCGCCTTCTGTAACATCAGTTGCAGGTAGGCTTTCATGCTGTAAATCCGCGTTAACCCGCCTTGAGCCAGTCTTCCGGCTTACGCCTGTATCGCCGCCGAAACCGGTAACGAAGGGATTTTCCTGCGGGTGAATGCAGCGGCTGTACTGAAGGCGACCGGCAGCGAAAACCCTCCAGCGACAGTCACTGTCTGGTGGAGACCGATCCGCGTTTCGTTAATCAGAAGCAGTGGCTGAGCAGCGACTATTAAAAACTCTGCAACGCTACGAAACCGGCTTTATAAAAGATGTTCACCGGCGTTTCTGCACAAATAACCAGGATATCGAAGTCATGCTTTATAGCAAGAGTGTCAGATTATCTGTCAGCAAGCGAAGGCGGGGTTACACATCTCTGTTACTGAAACGCAGAAGCTGTTGTTAGCGCGATAAGGCATTTAAATGAATCGGTAAGCTGAACGTGTCTGAGAATCAAATAGACAGGTAAGAAGTGCATTAATAATATTCCCAAAATGCTTATTTTACCGATATCCGGTCTTGATGCGCTGGTCGGCTTTTGATTTAATGATGGCACGAATTATATGAGAGTTGAAAAGAGCTAACTTCATATTTTATTAATGCAGATCGCCTATAGAGTTCAGATTCAAGGTCTGGTTTTTTGATTAATTAGCGGTTGTCAACTGATATCATATGCCAGTAATTTAAAAGCGTAGTCGCGTCACAAAATTTAAAATGCAGCGGTCTTTTGTACATGAAGTCTTAACGTGCTTAAACAGCGCACCTGGTGATTCCGCACTGATAGCGAATCGCGGCGTGCGCTAAGAAATTCCTGTCCGGTATAGGCGGATGGATAGTCGACATTCTCTTTCCGTCGGATATTGGTGATTCAGGGAACGAAGTCCTGCGTGAAGCGCAGGGGAATAATTTTAAATTATTGAAAGGAATAATCCGGGAATGAAAAGCAAAATTGCGTTAATAGCATTACTTTGTGGTGGCCTGTTTACCGGTAGCGCTGCGCTGGCGGATAACCATACCGTCTCGGTCGGTTATGCGCAAAGTAAGGTGGACGATTTTAAAAATATCCGTGGGGTGAATGTTCAGTATCGTTATGAATGGGATTCCCCATTAAGCGTTATCGGGTCATTCAGCTACATGAAAGGCGATGACACCTATTCCGAGCGTAATGATTATTTTAATGAAATTGGTGGGTATGACAGCAAAACAGAGCTGAAATATTATTCACTGATGGCGGGTCCGGCCTATCGTATCAATGACTATGTCAGCTTGTATGGTCTGATCGGTCTGGCTCATACCAAAGTTGAAGATAAAACCACTTATCTGACGCAATACTCTGAAGAGTATAACGAAAGCAAAACCTCCTTTGCTTACGGTGCAGGCGTAGTGGTTAACCCGATAAGCGCACTGTCCATCAGTGTTGGCTATGAAGGTACCAGGGTCAAATATAACGATGATGTCGCCATCAATGGCTTTAATATCGCCGTTGGCTACCGTTTCTAAATCGCCGAGAGGATAAGCATTACGGTACGGAACCGGAATGCTTATCCTGTTCACCACAAAACAGTGTAGCTGCCCGCCACTATCAGTTAATTTACCGCAAGCGTGACACGGGCTACGGTAAAGTGCCGTTACGGAGCCTGACTAAGGCAACGTCAAGCACCCTGCGGCGTCACGCTTAAATTTCAGCTAGCGCAGCGGCTATCCCACTGATTTTTCAGGTCTGACTCCTCTGTTTCACCCGTTATTGCTGCTGCTTTTTCCGCCTCGGAACTCTCCTAAAAGCTGGCACTGTTGCCAGAGTGACCGTTTTCCTCCATTTATCTGATGTTGCAATTTCGGTCCATCTGTAAAACTTAATCCCATGAAACACGGCGAGTCGCGCACGCCGATCTGCCTCAGTTGAAGAGGATGCTTCAGCGGCAGGAATGCGCGGTAACACTTTCAGGAGGAACTTCCTGTGAATAAATCAATGTTAGCGGGTATCGGTATTGGTGTGGCAGCGGCGTTAGGTGTTGCCGCCGTGGCAGGCATGAATGTGTTTGATCGCGGTCCACAATACGCACAGGTGCTGGCTGCAACGCCCATCAAAGAGAGCATTAAGCAGCCGCGTCAGGAATGTCGTAATGTGACGCTGACGCATCGTCGTGCGGTACAGGATGAAAACCGTCTGGCTGGCTCGGTATTAGGTGCAGTAGCGGGTGGAGTATTAGGTCATCAGTTTGGTGGCGGTCGCGGTAAAGATGTAGCGACGGTGGCAGGTGCCGTTGCCGGTGGTTATGCCGGTAATCAGGTCCAGGCCGGTATGCAGAACCGTGATACCTACACCACAACCGAGCAGCGCTGCAAAACGGTATATGATAAACAAGAGAAAATGCTGGGATATGACGTGACCTATAAAATAGGCGACCAGCAGGGCAAAATCCGCATGGAAAATGACCCTGGCACACGTATCCCACTGGACCGCAATGGTCAGCTGATTCTTAATAGCGACCAGGCGTAATTGGGCAAAGCTTTGCCGCATTAGCGGCCACACAGCACAGTAGTAAAGAAAAGGCGCATCCTGAGATGCGCCTTTTTGTTTTTACTCCACTTTGCCGAACACCGCAATGAAAGGGCGCTAGGCCCGATTTTCAGCCAGTTGTGATACGAATCCCTGCACCCATTCCATGCGGACTTTCCTTTCCGACAGTTCACGGGTAAAGCGTAAGCGCGTCGGACCTTCCAGCTTCCACTGTTTAGGATCTTTCTGCAGCAGGCCAATCAGCCAGGTCGGATCAACGCTGTTATCTGGCGCAAAATCGAAATAGCCACCTTTGTCGCTGGCTTCAATCTTGCGTACGCCCACCGCCCGCGCTTTAAGCCGCAAAATTGCCACGTCCAGCAGGTTGCGTGCCGGATCGGGCAGCAGGCCAAAGCGGTCGATCATCTCTACCTTCAGCTCCTGCAATTCATCCTCACTCTCCGCGCTGGCGATGCGTTTATAGAGGGAGAGGCGCGTACTGACATCCGGAATAAACTCTTCCGGCAGCAGGGCGGGCATCCGCAGCTCGACTTCGGTCTGGTTGCTGGTGAGATCTTCAAGCGACGGCTCGCGACCCTCTTTCAGGGCATCCACCGCATTTTCCAGCAGCTCCATATAGAGCGAAAAGCCCAGCGTCTCCATCTGGCCGCTCTGTTCCTCACCCAACAGCTCGCCAGCACCGCGAATCTCCAGATCGTGCGTCGCCAGCGCAAAACCGGCACCCAGATCTTCCAGCGACGCGATCGCTTCCAGCCGCTTCTGCGCATCAGCCGTCATCGCTTTAGGATGCGGCGTCAGCAGCCAGGCGTAGGCCTGATGATGCGATCGGCCGACGCGTCCCCGTAGCTGATGCAACTGCGCCAGACCGAAGTGATCCGCACGCTCAATGATGATGGTATTGGCGGTTGGAATATCGATGCCGGTCTCAATGATGGTGGTACACACCAGCACGTTAAACCGTTGATGATGGAAATCATTCATCACCCGTTCCAGGTCGCGTTCACGCATCTGACCGTGACCAATGGCGACACGGGCTTCCGGCACCAGGTCGGTTAAGCGCTGTGCCGCTTTCTCGATATTTTCGACGTCGTTATAGAGGTAGTAGACCTGCCCGCCGCGCAATATTTCGCGCAGGATCGCCTCCCGAATCACCAGATCGTCAAACTCACGCACAAAGGTCTTCACCGCCAGACGGCGCGCCGGCGGGGTGGCAATGATCGACAGATCGCGCATGCCGCTCATCGCCATATTCAGGGTCCGCGGGATCGGCGTTGCGGTCAGGGTCAGGATATCGACATCGGCCCGCATCGCTTTAATCCGCTCTTTGTGACGCACGCCAAAGCGGTGCTCCTCATCGACGATCAGCAGGCCGAGATCGCGCCATTTGAGATCGCTCATCAGCAGCTTATGGGTACCGATCAGAATATCGATCTTGCCCTCGCTGGCCTGCTCCAGCACCTGGGCCTGCTCTTTGGCGGTACGAAAGCGCGACAGCATTTCAATCCGCACCGGCCAGTTAGCGAAGCGATCGCGGAAATTATCGTAGTGCTGCTGCGCCAGCAGGGTGGTCGGCACCAGCACCGCCACCTGCTTATTGTTCTCAACCGCCAGAAACGCGGCGCGCATTGCCACTTCGGTTTTACCAAAGCCCACGTCACCGCATACCAGGCGGTCCATTGCCAGCGGCTCGCACATATCGCTGAGCACCGCATTGATCGCCTGCGCCTGGTCGGGCGTAGTCTCAAACGGGAAACTTTCGCAGAACAGCTGGTACTGTTCACGATTATGTTTAAAGGCAAAACCGGTTTTGGCGGCACGCTGAGCGTAGATATCCAGCAGTTCTGCCGCCACGTCACGGACTTTTTCGGCCGCTTTCTGCCGGGCGCGTGACCAGGCATCGCTGCCGAGCTTATGCAGCGGCGCATTATCGTCGGCACCGCCAGCGTAACGGCTGATCAGATGCAGCGAGGAGACCGGCACATAGAGTTTGGCGTCGTTGGCGTAGGAGAGCATCAGGTATTCAGCCTGAATGCCGCCCGCTTCCAGCGTAGTCAGGCCAATGTAGCGGCCAACGCCATGTTCAAGATGGACCACCGGCTGGCCGGGATGCAGCTCGGCCAGGTTACGAATCAGAATGTCCGGGTTAATCGTGCGGCGGGTATCCTGGCGGCGGCGACTGACGCGCTCACCCAGCAGGTCGCTTTCACAAATCAGCGCCCGGTTGCCCTGCGTATCAATAAAGCCGCGCTCGCTGGCGCCAATCATCAGGCTGAACCGTTCTTCGCCGGTTTGATCGAAGCGTTTGACCGCCTGAGGACGGAGTTTAATGCGCGCCAGCAGCTCCTGCAGGCTTTCGCGACGACCTTCACTCTCAACCGAGAAGACCACCGCACCGCTAAAGGTTTCGATGAACTGACGCAGATGATCCAGCGGCGCTTTAGCCTGCGCCTGTACTGTCAGGTCGGGCAGAGGCTGATAACCCAGATTGGTGTTGGCGGCTTTCGCGGGCAGCTGCTCATTGGTCATCTGGATACGCGGCCAGCTTTTCAGCTCGCCCATTAATGCATCAGGCCGTAACCACAGGTTGGTGGGTTCCAGCAGCGGACGCATCGGATCGACCCGGCGATTCTCATAGCGGGCTTCGGCATCCTGCCAGAAGCGGGTCGCGCTCCCTTCCAGATCGCCGCAGTTAACAATCAGCGTATTGTCAGGCAGATAGCTGAACAGGCTGGGCAGCGGCTGCTCAAAAAACAGCGGCTGCCAGTATTCGATACCGGCGGGCAGCGTCCCTTTGCTGACCTGCTGATAGACGTGCTCCGACTCGCGGCGCACATCAAAAATTTCGCGCCAGCGGCTGCGGAACAGCTCAATCGCCGCCTTGTCGCTGGGGAACTCATGCGCAGGCAGCAGATTGATTTCCGCTACCGCTTCCAGCGTACGCTGGCTGTCGACATCAAACAGGCGCAGGCTGTCGATCTCATCATCAAAAAAGTCGATGCGGTAGGGCTGGTCGCTGCCCATCGGGAAGAGATCGAGCAGCGCACCGCGCGTGGCGTATTCGCCATGCTCCATCACCTGATCGACATGACGGTAACCCGCCTGCTCCAGCTGATCGCGCAGCCGATCGCGCGACAGTTTCTGTCCCTGTTTCATCACCAGCGCATGGCCGTGCAGGAAACTGTGCGGGCAGACGCGCTGCATCAGGGTATTGACCGGCATAATCAGCATGCCGCGCTGCATTACCGGCAATCCATACAGCGTCGACAGACGGGCGGAAATAATATCCTGATGCGGTGAAAAACTGTCGTAAGGCAGCGTTTCCCAGTCGGCGAGATGCGCCACCGGCAGATCGGTAAACTGGCGGATCTCGTCCAGCAGACGCAGGGCGGTTTGGGTATCGGGCGTAATCATTAACACCGGACCGGCATGTCGCTCGGTAATGCTGGCACACTCCACCGCGTGCGCAGCGCCAATAAGCTGGCCGAGCTGACGGTGATCGCCGGATTTAACGGGCAGGGTATAGCGAGTCTGTTCGGACATGGGATCTCGGGGTTGCTCCATTTTTACCATGACGTAATCATTCCATATTACGTCATGGCGATCACCTCTGCGGCACAATTTTCCTGCGGCAGCGAGCGGAACCCGCGGTTCGGGCGGGATAAGCGAGGGTCAGCGTAGATGGCAAATCGAGGAGAAGGGCGGGGGAAAACCGCCGTCGCACGGTGGCGACGGGGTAAACAGCCGGACAGGGCTGAGGATTATTTTATGGATTGCTGTGTGTAATACATGCGCGGGCGGTCAATGTTCGCCCAGGTTAATTCCTGCTCAGAATGATAGCTATGATTGCCATCATCCCATTTTACGTAGTAGCCGGCGGGCGCATCTCCCTGCCCGAAGACGTTGATCACTTCGCCTCTGATCTCCCCGGATTTATGTTTTACGATGCTGCCTTTGGGAAATTTAAACATGGTCGCTACCTCTTACCGCTGTGCGATAACGTCACGCCTTATCGTCTTACTGATTGTAGTCTACCCCGATCGCTGCGGGATAATCCGCCAATAACCCGCAGCTTTAGCCGCTATACTGGCGCTTTGTCGCGCAGCCTGACCCGTTCTGATACAACTTTGCCGCCGACTCAGAGGGTTAGAGGTTTCATAAAGGCAGCGGCTCCTTTATCATCCCCCTACCTATTTTCAGGCAACGGCTTACTGGATTCCATGTATCAACCTGTCGCGCTATTTATCGGTCTGCGTTACATGCGCGGACGCGCATCGGATCGCTTCGGTCGCTTTGTCTCCTGGCTTTCTACTATTGGCATTACGCTTGGCGTGCTGGCGATGGTGACGGTTCTGTCCGTCATGAACGGCTTTGAACGTGAGCTTGAAGGCAACATTCTTGGGCTGATGCCTCAGGCGCTGGTGACCAGCGATAAAGGCAGTATCAACCCGCAACAACAACCGGCTTCCAGCCTGGCGTTGCAGGGCATCAGCCGCATTGCGCCGCTGACCACCGCCAACGTGGTGCTGCAAAGCCCGCACAGCGTCTCGGTGGGCGTGATGCTCGGCATTCAGCCGGATGAAAAAGATCCGCTCACCCCTTTTCTGGTCAATACCCAACAGAGCGTGCTGCAACCCGGACAATATAATGTGATCCTCGGCGAGCAGCTGGCGTCACAGCTCGGCGTGAAGCGCGGCGATCAGCTGCGTCTGATGGTGCCGTCGGTCAGCCAGTTTACCCCGATGGGACGGGTCCCGAGCCAGCGTCTGTTTACCGTGGCGGGTACCTATGCCGCCAACAGTGAAGTTGATGGCTATCAGATTCTGGTCAATCAGCAGGATGCGTCCCGCGTGATGCGCTATCCGGCCGGGAATATTACCGGCTGGCGCTTGTGGCTGGATAAGCCGCTGCAGGTTGATAGCCTGAGTCAGCAGACCCTGCCAGCCGGGCTGGTATGGAAAGACTGGCGTGAGCGCAAGGGCGATCTGTTCCAGGCGGTGCGGATGGAGAAAAACATGATGGGGCTGCTGCTGAGCCTGATCATCGCCGTTGCCGCTTTTAACATCATCACCTCACTGGGCCTGCTGATTATGGAGAAGCAGGGCGAGGTAGCGATCCTGCAAACCCAGGGGCTGACGCGCCGACAGATTGTGGCGGTGTTTATGGTGCAGGGCGCCAGCGCCGGCATTATCGGCACCTTACTCGGTACGCTGCTGGGCGTGTTGCTGGCCAGTCAGCTGAATAATCTGATGCCGCTGATCGGCCTGTTCCTTGAGGGTGCCGCGCTGCCGGTCGACATTAATCTGTGGCAAGTGGTGACCATCGCCCTGAGCGCGATGGTGGTGGCGCTGCTTTCTACGCTCTATCCTTCGTGGCGCGCTGCCGCCGTTCAACCCGCTGAGGCTTTACGTTATGAGTAACTCTCCTTTGTTGCAGTGTCGCGACCTGTGTAAACGCTATCAGGAAGGCAGCGTGCAGACCGATGTGCTGCGCAATGTGGCTTTCAGCCTGCAGCCTGGTGAACTGACGGCCATCGTCGGCAGTTCAGGATCGGGCAAAAGTACCCTGCTGCACCTGCTGGGCGGTCTGGATGCGCCGACCTCGGGCGATGTGATATTTGATGGTCAGTCACTGAACGCCATGTCCTCCTCGGCTAAAGCGGATCTGCGCAACCGCGAGCTGGGCTTTATCTATCAGTTTCATCATCTGCTGCCCGATTTTAGCGCGCTGGAGAACGTGGCGATGCCGTTGCTGATTGGCAAAGTGGCCAAAGCTGAAGCGCAGGATCGCGCCCGCGAGATGCTGGCCGCGGTGGGACTCGATCACCGCGCCGCTCACCGGCCATCGGAGCTGTCGGGCGGTGAACGTCAGCGCGTGGCGATTGCCCGTGCGCTGGTCAACCGTCCTCGTCTGGTGATGGCCGATGAGCCCACCGGTAACCTCGATGCGCGCAATGCCGATGCGATTTTTGCCCTGCTGGGTGAACTTAACGTGCGTCAGGGCACCGCGTTTCTGGTGGTGACCCACGATTTGCAGCTGGCGAAACGGATGTCGCGCCAGATGGAGATGCGTGACGGGCAGTTAAGCGAACAGCTGAGCATGGCAGGAGCGGTGTAATGGGATCGTCGTTATCGCTGCTGTTAGGTCTGCGCTTTAGCCGGGGTCGTCGCCGTGGCGGCATGGTATCGCTGATTTCGGTGATCTCAACCATCGGTATTGCGCTGGGCGTGGCGGTGTTAATTATCGGCCTGAGCGCGATGAACGGGTTTGAGCGTGAGCTGAATAACCGCATTCTGGCGGTGGTACCGCACGGTGAGATTGAAGCGGTGAATCAGCCATTTCAGCGCTGGCAGTCGATGATTGCACCGATTGAAAAGGTCCCCGGCATTGCGGCGGCCGCGCCTTATATCAACTTCACCGGGCTGATTGAAAGCGGTGCGCGGCTGGAAGCGCTGCAGGTTAAAGGCGTCGATCCGGCGCAGGAGCCGCGTCTCAGCGCGCTGCCGCAGTTTGTCGCCAGCAACGCCTGGTCCACTTTTGCCGCCGGTAAACAGCAGATCATCCTCGGCGGCGGCATTGCGGATACGCTGAAGGTTAAACAGGGTGACTGGATTACCATCATGATCCCGAATAACGACGGGGAGAATAAGCTGCTGCAGCCGAAGCGTATCCGGCTTCAGGTCAGCGGTATCCTGCAGCTGAGCGGCATGCTCGATCACAGTCTGGCGCTGGTGCCGCTGGCTGATGCACAGCACTATCTGGATATGGGCAACAGCGTCACCGGCATTGCATTAAAAATGAATGACCCGTTCCAGGCGGTAAAGCTGGTACGGGATGCCGGCGAAGCGACCCGCTCTTATGTCTATATCAAAAGCTGGATCGGCACCTACGGCTACATGTATCGCGATATCCAGATGATTCGCGCCATCATGTATCTGGCGATGGTGCTGGTGATTGGCGTTGCCTGCTTTAATATCGTTTCCACGCTGGTGATGGCGGTCAAAGACAAAAGCAGTGATATTGCGGTGCTGCGTACCCTCGGTGCCAAAGATCGTCTGATTCGCTCCATCTTTATCTGGTACGGTCTGCTGGCAGGCCTGCTCGGCAGCGTCAGCGGCGTGGTGGTGGGCGTGCTGGTGTCACTCAACCTGACACATCTGGTACGCGGGCTGGAGTCACTTACCGGCCATCATCTGCTGGCGGGCGATATTTACTTTATCGACTTCCTGCCGTCGGAGTTGCACTGGATCGATGTGTTCTCCGTTCTGATTACCGCCATTGTGTTGAGCCTGGTCGCCAGCTGGTATCCTGCCAGACGCGCCAGCCGCATCGACCCGGCTCGGGTATTGAGCGGACAGTAATGACACGCGGCGCGAATCCACTCTTCGCGCCGCGCACATTTTCGGCCTCTGCTGCATGGCGCTGTCATGCGCAACCGTTATTATCGGGTGTTTTCAGCCCAGAATTTGTTTATAGCGGCTCGCCGAAGCCGCTGCTCCAGGAGATTTTATGCGTACACCACGTCGCCGCATACGACTTGCCCGCCTTAAAAAGACCCGGAGAAAGGTGCATCAGCGCTTTCGCCAGCGAATTTTCGAGCGTGATCGTCAGGCCGAACTGGCCGCCCATCCGCAGCCGCATGTGGTGGTGCTGACCGGCGCTGGCATTTCTGCTGAGTCCGGCATCCGCACCTTCCGCGCCGCTGACGGCTTGTGGGAAGAACATCATGTTGAGGATGTTGCCACGCCGGAAGGTTTCCAGCGCGATCCTGCGCTGGTGCAACGTTTCTATAACGCCCGTCGTCAGCAGCTGCAGCAGGCGGAGATTCAGCCCAATGCCGCCCATCTGGCGCTGGCGGAGCTGGAACAGGTGCTGGGTGATAACTTTCTGCTGGTGACGCAGAATATCGATAATCTGCATGAGCGTGCCGGCAATGCGCGGGTACTGCATATGCATGGCGAACTGCTGAAGGTACGCTGTGTCAACAGCGGCCAGGTGATTGAGTGGACCGGTGATATCACCCCGGATGACCGCTGTACCTGCTGCCAGTTTCCGTCCGCGCTGCGTCCGCATGTGGTGTGGTTCGGTGAGATGCCGCTGGGCATGGAGCAGATCTATCAGGCGCTGGAGCAGGCCGACTACTTTATTGCTATCGGGACCTCAGGCCATGTCTATCCGGCAGCTGGTTTTGTGCATGAAGCCAAACTGCAGGGCGCGCACACCGTCGAGCTGAACCTGGAGCCGAGCCAGGTGGGCAATGAGTTTGCCGAGCGTCACTACGGCCTGGCCAGCGAAGTGGTGCCGGAGTTCGTGCATACGCTGCTGCGCGGCCTGTACAAATAAATCGGGCGGCTGTTGCCGCCCGGTTATCAGGCTTAACGGCCCGCTTTCAGCTGCTGGAACAGCGTCTCATACTGCACGCTGGCATCGCCGACATCATCCTGCCATTCGCCGTGCTGAATGATTTCATCGGACGGATAGAGTGACGGATCGTTCGCCACCGCCGCTGGCAGCAGTTTTCTGGCGGCCAGATTCGGCGTTGGATAGCCGATGGTCTCTGCCACTTTTGCCGCTACGTCGGGGCGCAGCAGGAAGTTAATCAGCTTCAGCGCGCCCGCTTTGTTTTTCGCGTTAGCAGGAATGGCCAGGTTATCCATCCAGAAAATGCCGCCTTCTTCGGGCCAGACGACTTCCAGCGGCGTTCCCGCCTGACGGGCTACATAGGCTGAGCCATTCCAGATCATCCCCAGATTCACTTCACCTTCCATGTAGGGGTTGCCCGGATTGTCGGAGTTGAACGCCAGCACGTTCGGCATCAGCTTTTTCAGCTCCTGATAAGCCGCCTTGATCTGCGCCGGATCGCGGGTGTTACCGGAGTAACCGAGCTTACGCAGCGCCATCTGAAACACTTCCCGCGCATCGTCGGTCAGCAACAGGCTCTGCTTATATTCCGGCTTCCACAAGTCGGCCCAGCGGGTGACGCTCTTAGGGTCGATCTCGTCACGGTTGACGCCAATCGCCGTTGCGCCCCAGATGTAGGGAATGGAGTAATCGTTGTTGGGATCGAACGGCTTGTTCAGCAGATTCGGATCAAGGTTGCTGAAGTTGCTCAGCTGGCTCTTATCGATCTTCTGCAACATGCCTTCGTTACGCATCTTCGCCACGAAGTAGGTTGAGGGCACCACCAGATCGTAGGCGCCATCTTTCCAGGTTTTGAGCTTGGCATACATGCTCTCATTGGATTCATACGTCGAGTAGATCACCCTGATGCCGGTCTCTTTAGTAAACTGTTCCAGCAGGCCCGGCGGGACATACTCGGTCCAGTTATAGAAGTAGAGCGTTTTACCGTCGTCCGCCTGGGCAGACTGCATCCCCAGTGCCAGCGCGCCAGCTGCCAGCCAGTGAGACCATTTTTTCATTATCATTCCCCGGTTATTTATTTCTGTCACGCAGTAACCACTGACTGCCGGCTACCAGCAGCAACGACAGCAGCATCAGAATGGTGGCGAGCGCATTCACCTCCGGTGAGACGCCCACCTTGACCATTGAGTAAATCTTCAGCGGTAATATTTCAAAGGTCGGGCCGGTCACAAACGAAGAGACCACCACATCATCCATGGAGAGGGTAAAGCTCAGCAACCAGCCGGCCGCGACGGCGGGCATCGCCAGCGGCAGGATAATTTTACGCAGAATCGTGGTCTCGCTGGCACCCAGATCTTTTGCCGCTTCCAGCATCCGCACATCAAAACCTTTCAGCCGCGAGTAAACGGTGATCACCACAAACGGCAGACAGAAGGTGATGTGTGAGAACAGCAGCGACCAGAAACCCAGCGAGATCCCCAGCAGCATAAACAGCACCAGCAGCGAAATCGCCATCACAATATCCGGCGACATCATCACCACAAATAGCATACCGCTGACAAAAGGCTTGCCGCGAAAGCGGTAGCGGTAGAGCGCCACGGCGGTAAGCGAGCCGATCAACGTTGCACAGCTGGCTGACAGCACCCCCATGATCAGCGAATGCTGCGCCGCCTGCAGCAGGCTGTCGTTGTTCAGCAGCAGGTGATACCACTGCGTCGTGAATCCCTGCCAGTTAATGCCAAACCGCGAGGCGTTAAACGAATTGACGATCAAAATCACAATCGGAATATAAAACCAGGCGTAAATCACCGCCATAAAACTGCCGCGTAACAGGCGTGCCATCATCCTAAATCCACCTTGTTATTCAGCAGACGCGCAACGCGCCAGTAAATCAGCAGCAGCAGGCCCATTAACAGCGTCATCACGATGCTGGTGGCGGCACCAAACGGCCAGTCGCGAATATTAAGGAACTGACTTTTGATCACGTTACCAATCAGCAGGTTTTTCGCGCCGCCCATTAAATCGGCCACGTAGAACAGCCCCATCGCCGGGATCAGCACCAGCAGGCAGCCGGCAATAATGCCCGGCATGGTGAGCGGCAGAATGATGCGAAAGAAGGTCTGTATTTTTCCGGCACCTAAATCACGCGCCGCTTCCAGCAGCGGCTTGTCCAGCTTTTCCAGGCTGGAGTAGAGCGGCAGCACCATAAACGGCAGCAGGATGTAGATCAGGCCCAGCACCACCGCTTCCGGGGTGTAGATTATCCGAAACGGCTTATCGATCAGGCCAAGCGTCAGCAGAAAATCATTCAGCCAGCCACGGGTACTGAGAAATATTTTCAGGCCATAAATGCGGATCAGGGAGTTAGTCCAGAAGGGCACAATCAGCAGGAACAGCATCAGCGGACGCAGACGCGCCGGTAATTTTGTCAGACACCAGGCGAACGGGTAGCCCAGCAGCAGACAGCAGAGGGTGGCGATCAGCGCCATGTTGAGCGAATGCAGCAGCACTTCGGCATAGAGCGGATCAAGCAGCCGCGTGTAGTTGCTGAGGGTAAAGACCGCGCTGACAAAGTGCGCATCATCACGCGTCAGAAAGCTGGTGATAAAGATCATCAGGTTAGGCAGAAAGACAAACAGCGCCAGCCAGCCGACGATCAGCGCAATGACGCTCTTCTGGAAACCGTTACGCATCAGCTTCATACGGCAACACCACCTCCCAGCTGGGCACCCAGTTCACCGCCATCTTCTGGTTCAGTGAGTGGTCAAAGTCAGGATCGTCTTCATTGAAGAACTCGCTCACCGTCACCAGCTTGCCGTTCTCCAGTTCAACGGTTGATTCCAGCGTCATGCCTTTGTAGTTACGCTCACGGACATAGCCGATCAGGCCATCCACTGCGCTGTCACCGTGGATCTCTTCCACGCGCAAATCCTCCGGGCGCAGCATCACATGCAGCCGGTCACCTGTCCGGACCGGGAAAGCGCAGTGAATATCGCACTCACGGCCTTCTACCCGCGCCCGAATCCGTGGGGCGTTTTCGCTGGCGATCACTTCAGCATCAAAAACGTTGATCTCACCGATAAAGCGGGCGACAAACAGATTATCAGGCTCTTCGTAGATCTCACGCGGCGTACCGTCCTGCACAATTTTTCCGTCGCGCATCACCACAATCCGATCGGACATGGTCAGCGCCTCTTCCTGATCGTGGGTGACGAAAACAAAGGTAATACCCAGCTTACGCTGCAGCGCTTTCAACTCGTTCTGCATCTGCTTACGCAACTTATAATCCAGCGCAGAGAGCGACTCATCCAGCAACAGCACTTTTGGCCGGTTGACCACCGCACGGGCGATAGCAACGCGCTGCTGCTGTCCGCCCGACAGCTGATGCGGACGGCGATCGGCAAAGCTCTCCAGCTGCACCATCGCCAGCGCATCAGTGACCCGGGTAGTGATCTGCGCCGCCGGGGTTTTTTGCATCCGCAAACCAAAGGCGACGTTCTCGAACACCGTCATATGCGGGAACAGTGCGTAGCTCTGAAACACCGTATTGACGTGACGATGTTCAGCAACGGTATCGGTAATATCCTGGTTGTCCAGCAGGATGCGCCCGCTATCGGCCTCTTCCAGCCCGGCAATCAGGCGCAGAATGGTGGTTTTGCCACAGCCCGAGGGGCCAAGCAACGTGATAAATTCGCCATGGTGAATGGTCAGATTAAAATCATCAATGATGGTTTTGCCATCGAAAGCTTTACTGATGCCAGAAAGCGTAACCAGCGCCTGCTGTGCGCGTGTTTGCGTCATTTTAGTCTCAGTCTGTCAAAGGTCGATCAGGTTACAGCATAGCCGCCTACCGCAGCCAGCCAGCAAGAAGGGGCGGATGATACCTGAAAACTGTGTCATTGCCATGTTTTGACCACGCCGGGCAGCCGATAATCGGGATTGTTAACAACACATTGCGAGACCTGCCGCAATAATCTCACAATCCGGCTTTTTTTCGACGGGATCGCTTTCCCAAAGGGGATCGACAGCGCTAACCTGTCAGCTAATGATTTGACGCAACGTTGCGTCCGGCTGGTCCGTGAATAATAACGGACAGCACTTTTAAAGGATGGGATATGGAACAGTTACTAGAGCGTTTTTTGAGCTACGTCGCAGTCGAAACCCAGGCGAAACCGCAGGCGCGTCAGGTGCCGAGCAGTGAAGGGCAGTGGACGCTGGCGCGTCAGCTGCAGGAAGAGCTGCTGGCGTTGGGCTTTGCTGACGTCACGTTAAGCGACCACTGCTGTGTGATGGGCACTTTGCCCGCCAATGTTGACTGGCCTACCCCGGTGATTGGTTTTATCTCCCATATGGATACCTCGCCTGATTTCACTGCGAAGCACGTTAATCCACAGATTATTGAAAACTATCGCGGCGGTGACATTGCGCTGGGCAATGGCGATGAGATTCTGTCGCCGGTGATGTTTCCGGTGCTGCACAAGCTGATCGGCCACACGCTGATCACCACCGATGGCAAAACCCTGCTGGGCGCGGACGATAAAGCGGGCATCGCCGAAATCATGACCGCAATGGCCCGGCTGGTGGAGAGCGATATTCCGCATGGCGCCATCCGCGTGGCCTTTACGCCTGACGAAGAGATCGGCCGTGGCACCTCGCATTTTGATGTCGAAGGTTTTGCCGCTGACTGGGCCTACACCGTTGACGGCAGCGATCTGGGTGAGTTTGAGTATGAAAACTTTAATGCCGCCTCAGCCACGGTCAAAATCGTGGGCAACAATGTCCATCCAGGCTCAGCCAAAGGGGTGATGGTGAATGCGCTGGATCTGGCTAATCAGTTTCATGCCGCCGTACCCGCCAGTGAAAAGCCGCAGTACACCGAAGGCTATGAGGGCTTCTATCATCTGCATCAGATGAAAGGCACGGTTGAACATGCTGAGCTGCACTACATTATTCGCGACTTTGATACCGACAGTTTTGAGCAGCGCAAACAGACGTTGCAGCAGATTGCGACGGAGATGACCAAAAACCTGCACAAGGATTGCTCTGTCACCGTAGAGATCACCAACAGCTATCGTAATATGCGCGAGAAGGTTGAGCCGTTCCCGCACATCATCGAACTGGCGCTGCAGGCGATGCGTGACTGCGGAATTGAGCCGGTGGTGAAACCGATTCGTGGCGGCACGGATGGCTCCGCGCTGTCATGGAAAGGCTTACCCTGCCCGAACCTGTTTACTGGCGGCTACAACTATCACGGCAAGCATGAGTTTGCTTCGCTGAATATCATGGCGAAATCAGTAGACGTGATTGTGCGGTTGTCAGAACTGGCGGCGCAGAAGAAAGGTTAAGTTGCGAACGGCTTTTTACTGAGGCAGGCTCTCTGCCGCTAACGGCGGAGAGCCTGTTGAGTTGATGGGCTTGCTGAGGGCTGGCGGCTGGCGTGCCTGCCCTCAGGATCGGTTACTCTTCGCCAAAGTACCAGTAACCGGCATTCACCAGCCCGGCGATCTGCGCCAGTACCGCCGGATCGTCCAGCGCATCGCCCAGATCTTCCAGCGTAATGCGGTAATGATGGGCCAGAACGGCCATGACATCAGGATGCGAGCACTCAACCCGCTCACCGTTGACGTAAACGGCATCGCCAATCGTCAGCACGCGCAGGCCACCTAGCCGGCTCAGCGCATCACCCTGTTGCAGGGCGTCATAGATCTCATCAGGCTGATAAGGTGGCTCTGGTGGCGCAACATCCAGTTCGTGACGCGACTGCGAAATAAACTCGCCAAACCACTGCGCAAAATGTTCCGGCTGGTTAATCACGTCCAGCATCACCTGACGAATCCCTTCAATTTCCTGCGGCAGGATCTGTGACGGGCAATCGCGCGACGGCACATCAGGATCGCTAAAGCGCAGGCTACCCAGCTCATTCGCCAGCGTGTAATCGGCAAAGCCGCTAATCAGCTCACGGCCGCTCGGCGCGCGGAAGCCCACCGAATAGTTCAGCGCATTTTCCAGCGAATAGCCTTCATGCGGGAATCCAGGTGGAATATAGAGAATATCGCCCGGCTCCATCTCTTCATCGATGATGGCGTCGAACGGCTCCACCTGCAGTAAGTCAGGGTGCGGACAGTGCTGTTTCATCGGCACTTTTTCACCGACACGCCAGCGACGACGACCACTGCCCTGAATAATGAACACGTCATATTGGTCGAAATGCGGGCCGACACCGCCACCCGGCACGGCGAATGAGACCATCAGATCATCGATACGCCAGTCAGGCAGAAAACGGAAAGGGCGCATCAGGGCGGCAGAAGGTTCATGCCAGTGATTAACTGCCTGAACCAGCAGGGACCAGTTATTCTCACCCAGATGATCGTAGCTCTCAAACGGGCCGTGACTGACCTGCCATTTGCCATCCTGATGACTGACCAGGCGGCTATCCACCTCGTTTTCCATCGCCAGTCCGGCCAGTTCATCCGGGGAGAGAGGATCGACAAAGTTTTTGAAGCCACGCTTCAGCACGACCGGACGTTTTTGCCAGTAGCGTTGAATAAAATCGGGCCAGTTGAGATCGAGCTGATAGTCCATACAAGGGTTCCGCTTAGGGCTGTAAATGCCAGCAAGTATAACAGCCCGGACCGGTTTCTACTCGCGGCGATGTTCGACTTCCTGGCGCTGAAACACCACTTCCATCCGGGTGCCACCCAGCGCGCTGCTGGAGGCGATGACCTTACCTGCATATTGCTCCAGGATATCCAGTGCCACCGCCAGCCCAAGTCCCTGACCCGGACGGAGCGTATCGGCGCGCTGACCGCGGACAAACACCAGATCGCGCTTGCTCTCCGGGATGCCGGGACCGTCATCATCAATATAGAGATGTAGCGCTTTCTCGCTCTGATAAGCGCTGACTTCAATAAACTCCAGGCAATATTTACAGGCGTTATCCAGCACGTTACCCATCACTTCCATGAAATCATTCTGATCGCCGACGAAAGTGAGTTCCGGGGAGATATCCAGCGTGATAGCCACGCCTTTGCGTTGATAGACCTTATTCAGCGCCGAACAGAGGCTGTCGAGCAGCCCGGATACCGAATGCAGGTCGCGCTGCAGCGGATTATGATCGGCCTGCATACTGGCGCGATGCAGGTAATAACCGACCTGCTGCGAGATGCGGCTGATCTGCTCCAGCATCACCGGCTCAGCTTCCTCAACCGTCAGCTCTTTGCCGCTGCGCAGCGATCGCAGGGTACTCTGCAGTACCGCCAGCGGGGTTTTCAGGCTGTGCGTCAGATCTGAAAGCGTGGTGCGATAGCGGGTGTAGCGCTGTCGTTCGTTAGTCAGCAACAGATTCAGGTTGCGTACCAGACTGCGCAGCTCCTGCGGCGGATTGTCATCCAGCTTTTCGCGCTGGCTGGTCTCCAGTTCCCGCACCTGCTGAGTCAGTGCGCCGATGGGGCGCAGGCTCCAGTGCGCCGCCAGCCAGAGCAGCGGCACAATCAGGATCAGATTCGCCGCCAGCACATAGCTGAACCACGACCAGACTACGTCCGAATGCTGCAGCTCCTGCGGGATCGAGTCGACCACCACAATGGTCAGCGCCGGCAGATTGGTGGTGGCGTCATAGCGGTTAACCGCGACCGAGTGGGTGAAGGTGTCATCACTGTCGGTATCCCAGGCGTGCAGTCGCCGTTTGGCACTCAGGTTATCCCCCATCGCCGCCAGGCTGGTGCCGTTGCTGGTATCAATTTCATAGAAGTCGGGCTTTATCAGCCAGTCACGCCGGATCTTCTGGCGGATCTCCGGCACGTCGCGTTGCTGCCACAGCAGCTTGCCGTGCTCGTCATAAATGAACACCAGCGTCGGGAAGTTAAGCGTCATCCTTTCCGGCTGGGCAATGGTGAGCCGATTGTCATGCCACTGCGCCAGCGTAAAGAACAGATTGCTTTCACCGCGCATGACCCGATAGGTGTTTTTATCGAAGCTCACCACATAGCCAATCACGGCGACCATGCCATAGGAGAGGGAGAGGAACAGGACAATCGCTGCGGAGGCCAACAGAAAACGGGCGCGCAGCGAAATCGGGCGATAACGATTAAACCAGGACATGGTCAGAGATCAAAGCGGTAACCCTGGCCACGGACGGTGGCAATGACTTCAGCGGGATGCAACGCGAGAATTTTTTTGCGCAGGCGACCCATCAGCACGTCGATGGTGTGGCTTTCGCGCAGTTCAGCGTCGGGATAGAGTTGCAGCATCAGCGAGTCTTTACTCACCACTTTGCCGGCGTTACGAATCAGGGTTTCAACGATGGTGTATTCAAAGGCCGTGAGTTTAACCGGCTGCTCATTCACCGTCAGTTCGCGACGTGACAAATCAACCTGAAACGGCGCCATGTCGATAATCTGCGAGGCGTGACCGCTGTTACGGCGCATCAGCGCCTGCAGCCGCGCCGCCACTTCTTCAATATGGAACGGCTTGGTGACGTAATCATCAGCACCGGCTTCCAGCGCCTCCACTTTAGCCTGCCAGCCTTCGCGAGCGGTCAGCACCAGAATGGGCTGCCGTACGGCATCGCTGCGCCAGCGACGGATCAGTGACATGCCATCTTCATCAGGCAGGCCTAAATCGACCAGCGCAATGTCGGGCAGGTGCTCGCGAAGAAAATAGTCGGCTTCTTTGGCGTCTTCGGCAGCATCAACCTGGTGGCCCATATCACGTAACTGGACGGCGAGATGATGGCGCAGCAGGGCATTGTCTTCCACAACCAGAACACGCATAGGAATTCCTTACTATCTGAATGAGTCAAATTGAAGAAAGTATACGCGAAATGAACTAAACAAGATGTTAACGCAGGCCGGCCTGAACCGGCCTGCGGAGGGGATTATTTCAGATCGTCAACCATCTGGATAGCCCGACCGAGATAGTTTGCTGGCGTCATCTGCTTCAGACGCACTTTTTCTTCTTCCGGCAGCGCCAGGCTGTCGATAAAGGCCTGCATGCCTGCTGCATCCACTCGCTTGCCGCGCGTCAGCTCTTTCAGCTTCTCGTAAGGCTTCTCGATGCCGTAACGGCGCATCACCGTCTGGATCGGTTCCGCCAGCACTTCCCAGTTGTGATCCAGCTCGTCCAGCAGACGGTCACGGTTCACTTCCAGCTTCGAAATGCCTTTCAGCGTCGCCTGATAGGCGATCAGTGCATAGCCGATGCCGACGCCGAGGTTACGCAGTACGGTGGAATCGGTCAGGTCACGCTGCCAGCGTGATACCGGCAGTTTGCTGGCCAGATGCTGCATCACTGCGTTGGCCAGTCCCAGATTGCCTTCGGAGTTTTCGAAATCGATCGGGTTCACCTTGTGCGGCATGGTGGAAGAGCCGATTTCGCCGGCAATGGTTTTCTGTTTAAAGTGATTCAGCGCCACGTAGCCCCAGATATCCCGATCGAAATCGATCAGGATGGTGTTAAAGCGGGCAATACAGTCGAACATCTCTGCAATGTAGTCGTGCGGCTCAATCTGGGTGGTGTAGGGGTTCCAGCTGATACCCAGCGAGGTGACAAAGCGCTCGCTCAGCTGATGCCAGTCCACTTCCGGATAGGCAGCAATGTGGGCGTTATAGTTACCGACGGCGCCGTTGATTTTACCCAGCACCTCGATCTGGCTCAGCTGACGCAGCTGACGTTCCAGACGGTAAGCGACGTTCGCCATCTCTTTACCCATGGTGGAGGGCGTCGCAGGCTGACCGTGCGTACGGGACAACAGCGGGATATCGCGGTATTCATTCGCCAGGCCTTTCACGGCGGCGATCAGCTGCTGCCAGTAAGGCAGAATCACGTCGCGACGGGCGGTTTCCAGCATCAGTGCGTGAGAGAGGTTATTGATATCTTCGGAGGTGCAGGCGAAGTGAATGAACTCAGAGACCGCGTGGAGAGCAGGTACGTCCGCCACTTTCTCTTTCAGGAAATATTCAACCGCTTTCACGTCGTGGTTGGTGGTGCGCTCAATAGTTTTGATACGCGCTGCATCATCTTCTGAAAAGTTGCTGACAATCGCATCGAGGAAAGCGTTTGCGTCGGCATCAAATGCAGGAACTTCCTTGATCTCTGCGGTCGCGGCCAGTTTTTGTAACCAGCGAACTTCAACCTCAACGCGGAATTTCAGCAAACCAAATTCGCTGAAAATCGCACGCAGCGGGCTGACTTTATCGCCGTAACGACCATCGACAGGTGAGACGGCGGTCAGAGAGGATAATTCCATCAGTGCAACTCCTGAATCATTTAACAGTGTTTTGCCGCACCGACTTAATAAGTCAGTGGCAGCCGGGATAATAGGGTCTTGGCCTCACGCAGCAAACGCTGGCGCGAGAACATCAGTTGCAGACGGCCACCGCCGACCTGCTGCCACAATACCGCGGCACGAATGCCAGCTAACAGTGTGGCACGGACTTTACTCTGCAACTGCGGGTTCTGCAGCACGGTGGGCGATCCGGTGACCTGAATGCGCGGGCCTAACGGGCTGATGACGTCCACGTAGATACCCGCCATGGCGCTGAGAATGGTATCGGACTCCAGTTCATAATGCGCCAGCTGACGATCGAGCTGGCTGATACGCTGGGCCAGCGTCGCCATCGCGGATTTATTGGCGCTGAGCTTACGCTCCAGCACCATCATGCTGAGGGTGTAACGCGTCAGTTCTGCGCCCGCGCCCTGGCGACTGCTGCTGTTGAGCACCGCCATCAGGGTTTCAAGACCGAGGCGCAGGTTGGCTTCATTGTTACCGAACACCGCCAGCGTCGAGCTGGGATTGAGATCCAGTACGCTGCGCAACGTTACGGTAAACGCCTCCGGCTGACAATGACCCTGCTGGGCCAGCTGCTGCACCAGATGGGCTGACTGACAGATGCCCGCCAGCGCCAGTGTGATTTCCTGATAATTCTTCGCCACGGTTACTCCTGTTTACGCGTCATGAACGCCGGGTCAGGGCGGCTTATTTCGCCACTAACGGCAGGCGCTCTTCAATGATGCCGCCACCCAGGCAGACGTCGCCCAGATAGAACACGGCAGATTGTCCGGGCGTGACGGCCGCAACGGGCTCATCAAAGCGCACTTCAATCCGGTCTTCGCCGTGAGGGATAATCTCACACGGGATGTCGGTCTGACGATAACGGGTTTTGACCGTACAGCGTAGCGGGGCGGTGATCGGCTGACGATCAACCCAGTGTAATTGCTGTGCAATCAGACCCACAGACATCAGACGCGGATGATCGCCGCCCTGGGCGACAATCAGGCGGTTGCGCGCCACATCTTTGTCGACCACATACCAGGGATCATCTTTGCTCTCTTTCAGACCGCCGATGCCCAGACCTTTGCGTTGCCCCAGCGTGTGATACATCAGACCCTGATGCTCGCCAACGATCTGTCCGTCCACGGTCTCGATCTCACCGGGCTGCGCCGGCAGATAACGTGCCAGGAAGTCGCGGAATTTGCGCTCGCCGATAAAACAGATACCGGTGGAATCTTTCTTTTTCGCGGTAATTAAATCCAGCTGTTCGGCGATGCGGCGCACTTCCGGTTTTTCCAGTTCGCCGACCGGGAACAGGCTCTGAGCAATCTGCTGGTGGCTCAGGGTGTAGAGGAAGTAGCTCTGATCTTTGTTGCCATCCAGACCGCGCAGCAGCTGGCTCTGACCATCCACGTCGTGACGACGCACGTAGTGGCCGGTGGCGATAAAGTCCGCGCCGAGATCTTCAGCCGCGAACTCAAGGAACGCTTTGAATTTGATCTCTTTGTTACACAGAATATCGGGGTTCGGCGTACGACCCGCTTTGTACTCTTCGAGGAAATGCTCAAAGACGTTATCCCAGTATTCAGCCGCAAAGTTCACCTTATGCAGCTTAATACCCAGCTTGTCGCACACCGCTTGCGCATCCGCCAGATCGTCCGCGGCAGTACAATATTCCTCGCCATCGTCCTCCTCCCAGTTCTTCATGAACAGGCCTTCAACCTGGTAACCCTGCAGCTGCAGTAACCAGGCGGAAACGGAAGAATCGACGCCGCCGGACATACCGACGATCACTTTTTTCTGGCTGTTGTCAGACATGACACGCTCGCATAACGATAAAAAAACAGGCGGCGCATTCTACCATGCAGAAGGCGGGCGCGCACCCTCATGAAACGGCCAGCGGAACGCACTGACCAGATGTAACGGATAGCGCGCCCCTTGCTGCCAGAGACGCACGCTCTCAGCGACCAGCGGTGAACGAAGGTTAGACGCGGTAAGAATCTGCGCTGGCGGCAACCACCAGCAGCAATCGATATCACTATCCTGCGGCTGGGTTGGCTGCTTTTCATCCAGATCGAGTCCAAACAGAAAACGCACAAAAGGCGTATTATCAGGCGCTATCCACTGGTGAACGGTGATGAAATAGTCCATCTCTGCCACGATACCGGTCTCTTCGGCTAATTCACGTTGCGCCGCTTGCTGCAGCGTTTCATCCGCTTCCAGATGACCGGCGGGCTGGTTCCAGGTCGGCTGGCCATTAATGGTTTCTTCGACCACCAGCAGCTCACCTTGCGCCTGCACTAAGCAGGCGACCGTGACATGAGGTTTAAACATCGATCCTCCGCAATTGTTAACCTGACGTTATGAAAAAAAAGACATTCTCAGGCCGGAGTGTCGTCTGCATCGCGCCACTCTCCGGGCGCCAGATTATCGAGCGTATAGCCGCCCATCGCATAACGGATCAGCCGCAGCGTCGGAAAGCCGATATGCGCCGTCATCCGGCGCAACTGGCGATTGCGGCCCTCATACAGCGTCACTTTCAGCCACTGGGTCGGGATATTTTTGCGCTCGCGAATCGGCGGCTGGCGTGGCCAGAGCCACTCTGGTTCGGCGACTTTCTCGACCTGTGCCGGCAGCGTCGGGCCATCTTTCAGATTAACCCCATCCCGCAAGGGTTGCAGGTCCGCTTCCTGCGGCGCACCTTCCACCTGAACATAGTAGATCTTGCCGGTGCGTTTGCCGGGCTGAGTCAGCCTGGCCTGCAAGGCACCATCATTGGTCAGCACCATCAGGCCTTCGCTGTCGCGATCGAGACGGCCCGCGGCATAAACCCCGGCCACGCTGATGAAATCTTTTAGCGTGCGGCGGCCCGCCTCATCGGTGAATTGTGGCAAAACATCGAAGGGTTTGTTAAACAGCAGCACGCGGCGCGGGTCGGCAGTGCGGACAGGCGCAGGCCGCGCATCACGCGTCGGGCGGCTGAATCGTTTATCCTGGTGAATTCGTTGAGAAGTTTTTCGCATGGGCTTTGCAGTCAGAAACAATGGGCGCATTATAACGCGAAATTGCGGTGATTGGCGTGACGGAAATATTCAAGTAGTATTGACCCGCATCTTACAAATCATTAACAAACGCCCAGGAGAGGTTAATGGAAAGCAAAGTAGTTGTTCCGGCGGAAGGTCAGAAAATCACCCTGAATCAGGGCAAGCTTACAGTGCCAAACAATCCGGTCATTCCTTACATTGAGGGTGACGGTATCGGCGTTGATGTTTCACCAGTGATGCTGAAAGTGGTCGACGCTGCGGTGAAGAAAGCCTACAACGGCGAGCGTAAAATCTCCTGGATGGAGATCTACACCGGTGAGAAATCCGTGGAACTTTATGGTCAGGATGTCTGGCTGCCACAGGAAACTCTCGACTTAATTAAAGAATATCGCGTTGCCATCAAAGGCCCACTGACCACGCCGGTCGGCGGCGGTATTCGTTCACTGAACGTTGCTCTGCGTCAGGAGCTGGACCTCTACGTCTGCCTGCGTCCGGTACGTTACTACAAAGGCACGCCAAGCCCGGTTAAACGTCCTGAAGAGACCGACATGGTGATCTTCCGTGAGAACTCCGAAGATATCTATGCCGGTATCGAGTGGAAAGCGGGCTCTGCTGAAGCAGACAAAGTGATCAAGTTCCTGCGCGAAGAGATGGGCGTGAAGAAAATTCGCTTCCCTGAGCAGTGTGGTATCGGTGTTAAGCCGTGCTCGGAAGAAGGGACCAAACGCCTGGTCCGTGCGGCAGTGGAATACACCATCACCAACGATCGTGATTCCCTGACGCTGGTTCACAAAGGCAACATCATGAAGTTCACCGAAGGCTCTTTCAAAGACTGGGGATACCAGTTAGTGAAAGAAGAGTTCGGCGGCGAACTGATCGACGGCGGCCCGTGGATGAAGTTCAAAAACCCGAACACCGGTAAAGAGATCATCGTTAAAGATGTGATTGCCGATGCGTTCCTGCAACAGATCCTGCTGCGTCCGGCTGAATATGACGTTATCGCCTGTATGAACCTGAACGGTGACTACATCTCTGACGCCCTGGCGGCGCAGGTTGGCGGTATCGGTATCGCACCAGGCGCTAACATTGGTGATGAGTGCGCGCTGTTCGAAGCGACCCACGGTACAGCTCCTAAATATGCTGGTCAGGATAAAGTGAACCCAGGTTCCGTCATCCTGTCAGCAGAAATGATGCTGCGTCACATGGAGTGGTTCGAAGCGGCTGACCTGATTGTTAAAGGTGTTGAAGGCGCTATCGCTAACAAAACCGTGACTTACGATTTCGAACGCCTGATGGATGGCGCTAAGCTGCTGAAATGTTCAGAGTTTGGTGACGCGATCATCGAAAATATGTAATCGGATCTAAGTAGCACACAGCCAGCACCGTCTCGTGCTGGCTTTTTTTTATCCTGATGTTGCCCAAATCCGCTTTCCGGTTGCGGATTAACCTCTCCTGTATTGCAGAAGGGGTCAGATTGCAGGCAGTCAGCCTGATCTATTAATACAACCGCGACTCTCTTTGTGACTTTCAGCAGCTGACCGTTTTATTATTAACGGCTTAACCTCTCTGTCTGCGAACAGGGTTTACACATGAGTTAATCATCTGGCTGTCCTGATATCGAATCGTTGATTTAACATTGTTGTGATGAGTGAACTGACTGCCTGGCTCAATAAAAAAGGGTACCCATAGAGCATCAATAACTGAAACAGGATCTGATGGCAGGCGGTAAGATGAGCGATAAGTGTGATATCTGTTTAAATGGCTTTCGCAGTCAATTAAATGTTGTCTGCCTCACGGCAATGTTTTGGGGTGGCGCTACACTGACGGGCGATAAATGACAGGAACCCGGCCAGTGATCGATCCCCGCAGTTTTGACGGTGCGACGACTGAGTAAAGCAGGGAGCAGACGTGTGCCGGAGGCTCGCGTGGTGAAAATAACAAGGAGAAGGTGCATGGAGAATAGGGTGAATATCAATTCAGCGCAGCTGGCTAAGTTAATTATGGGTAAATCTCTTACTGAAGCTGAAATGCATCATCTTGTCAGAGAACATTATCCTGATTATGCGGTTAATTCTGTCAGAACTTCGCTGAAGACATTGATACGATCGCCTTATTGTCTCATTGAAATTGGCACTGACAGCCCTAAGCGAACCTACTTCCTGAAAGGCGTAGACAAGAAGTTTTTCATTTTGTCAGAACGCTCTACCGATCGTGAAAGTGTTTCAGCCAGGCATCACTTCAATCAGGATGAAAAGAGCTTCATTGAAAGGATGAAGAACTTCGATCAATTAATTAAGGCCGTGCGGTCTGGCTGATACGAACATTTTAGCCAGGCTATTAAGTCAGGCGCCTCGCCAGAACGATACAGACAGCGGTTATTCAGGCTACGCCATAATTTTTACAGAGATGGCGAGCATAAACGAAAGTCGCACCATAATAAGCATCGTGGGTCAGCCACGGTATGTATCACGTCAGCATCAAATCCTCAGCCAGCTTCCCCACCGACATTGCTGGCAGGAGGTAGGATAAGCATCAGCTATATCGGTATCAGGCGCATCAATAGCGCCTTGCACCAGCGGCTTCAGCGTCAGAAGCCGCTGGTGAGCTTAGGATAGACCGCGCGGGCCAAATGATTCCAGAGCGCCATGCTTGCGCAGGAAGCCGCAACAGAGCACTTCTTAGCGTCAGTAATGATCCGATCAGAAAAGCGGTCCGGCAATATCCCGCTATCCATGTACTTTTAATAGTCTCACTAAGTTATTTTAGTTACTGGTTATTAAAATTGACCGGGATGAATGCGATCATTTCGCTAAATGTGGGGGTAACACCAGGGCAGATAAGGTGTCAGCTTTTACCGGATAAAAAAAATCCCCACTTAGTAGCCGTTAGTGACTGTCGGACTAAAGTGGGGTTGCCAATATGGCTAACACCAGGGAAAGCGGCTTTGAGTGAATCTGGTAAGACATGACTGTTTTTAATTATAAATTTAAGATTAAAAACTTTCTAATCATTTTCTGTCCTGCCTGAATGGATTAATTCCGAAAGTTATCCAGTGGATCTGTTTTACTATTGCATTTATAAAATTTCATGTTATGCGAAAAGCGGATTTTGAACAGCTATTAATCCCTGGAAGGCGATAAAGGTTGATTCAATTGTCTGCATTTTATTGACTCAGGATGCCCACCGTTTCCGGTGAGCATCCTTTACTTCTGATTATTTATGATCGCTGTGTCTGGTAAGGTGCTTATTATTTTTATGATCCCAACGGTCGTGGTGTTGAGTCTTTTTTTTGTGGTCAATCCTCTTCAGGCGGACATCGTGACTGCCTGATTTTTCTTTTTCATGCCGATGAGATTCGCTATGACCGCTGGGATAAAATCCATTACTTGCAAAGCTAACGGCGGGTAACAGAAGGGCAAGTGTAATTAAAGAAACTGCGATTTTTTTCATGATGATCCTTATCTAAGTTTGCCATAGGGAGGAGTAGTCGAAAGCAATATACACCGGCATTTTAATTTTTAAATCCTGACAAACGATCAGTTTTATTTGAGAAGTGAAGTTTAATAATTGTATTTAATAGCGGATTTGCATCCGAATATAAAATCTTTTCAATAGCAAAGTGTGCTGTAAAAACTAATTATATTTCAGGCTGTGAATATTTCGTCGGGAAACCGTCAGGATTTAATAAGTCTTTCGCTAATCCCCGGCTGGCGCTGTTCAGTAATGGCTCATCCGGCATCACTGAACAGCAGGTGGTTTACCTTTTGTTAGCAGGGTAATAGTCATAATCGCAATTATTGTTAATCCCGCTGCACTGTGAAATGAGATGATTCTTATGCCCCTTCAAGAGCTAAGCCATTGCGAGTGCCGGAGATAAGCGCCGGATGGGGCATGCTTCCTGGCCCAGGCCTGCCGCACGCTGAGCTGAGGCTTTTCCTCTCTGTACTCCTCTTTTCCTGTTGATACCGCTACGGAACCAACCTCAATCTGCGCTGACTAAATGCTGACTTATGCCGTCACGGTTATCCCTTTCGGGGACAAGGGTGGCGAGCTTCACTTTTAGCCAGCATAACGGCCTGCCCGGTGTGCAAAGGATGTCAGACATGCAGGTTTTGATTATTTGTCGGGATAACATTGGCGATACGTTACTGACTACGCCGCTGATTAGCGCGCTGCACCAGTCGGGTGAGCACCAGGTTGATGTGTTAACGAACAACTATGCGGCACCGGTGTTGCAGCATAATCCTGAAATCCGGCACCTGTTTTACTACACCAAATCGCATCATCGGGAAGCGGGACAGGGAAGAGTCGCCTGTCTGCTGCAGCGTCTGAAACTGATGCTGACGCTGAAAAAGAAGCATTACGATGCGGTGATTCTGGCGAAAAGCCGCTGGGATCAGCATGGCCTGAAGTGGGTCAAAGTGATACGTCCTGCGCAGGTGATTGCGTTAGGGCAGGAACCGCATCCGTTGATTACCACGCTGTTAGCACCGGACACCTCCGGGCAGCGACACATCAGCGAAATCCTGTTCAGTTTAGCGCGCCCCTTCAATCTTAGCGTCTCTGCGCCGGGCGGACTGACGCTGCAACCCGATGCCGCCATCGCGGCTGCTCTGCGAAAAACATACGCTATCGATGCCGATCGACCAGTTTATGCGTTGCAAATCAGCGCCCGTAAGCCGAGCCAGCAGTGGCCGGCTGAACGCTTTGCCGAACTGGCGCAAACTCTTGCGGCCCGCCATTCCTGCCAGATCATGTTGCTATGGTCACCGGGCAGTCGCGATAACCCGCGCCATCCAGGCGATGATGAGAAAGCCAGTGAAATTATGGCGCTCTGTCCGCAACTGTCGCTGAAAGCAGTAGCAACCACCAGCCTGCCACAGCTGATCGCGGCGATGTCGCTGTGTCAGGGCCTGGTGACCAGCGATGGCGGTGCGATGCACATCGGTGCCGCGCTCGGTCTGCCGGTGGTGGCGATGTTCGGCGACAGCGATCCGGTCTGCTGGCATCCGTGGCAGGTGAAGCACCAGGTGCTGCACCCGTCTTCACGTCAGGTTACCGCGCTAAGCTGCAGCGAGGTCTATGAGGCCTTTGTCGGCACCGTTATCCAGTAATCTTCCTCAGGCCAGCGTCCCAGGCTGGCCGCTTCGCACAGCATCGCCACCGTCAGCGGGCGGTAAGCCAGCCGGGATGCTATGCCCATCCGTCTGGTCAGCCTCGACAACAACGAGTCTGACGCCGGAAAATAGCGATCCTCATCGTAGTGCTGCGAACAGACGTCAAAAGTCAGAAAGAAATCACTCATCAGCAGAGCAAACTCCACTTCATTCAGCGGCAACTGCTGCAGGTAAAAGTTATGGCGATCTGTTCTGCGAAACCAGCCCAATGCCGTTGGCTGGTTGTGATATTCAATTAACGCGATGACCGCTTGTGGTGTGCAGGGCTTCGCCATTATCCCACCAGTTGCGTCACAGCCTGATGGACTTCCTCAGCCTTAATCGAGGCCATCGGATGTTGTGAGGCGTGGCGTTCCGGACGATGAATAATAATATGTCGATCGCGGTCCTGACAGGGACCGGTATAGCGCGGATTGGCGGTTGAGAAGAGGCTGACGGTGGGAACCTGCGCCGCAACGGCAATATGCAGCGGGCCGGTATCACCGGTGACCAGCAAATCCAGGCTGCGGATCAGCGTAATCAGCCCACTGAGCGGGGTTTTGCCCGCCATCGGCGTCACATTTTTGCGGTATGGCAACGGCAGGCTGTCAATAAATGCCTGTTCGAGCGGCTGTTCAGCGGCGGTGCCGGTCACGATAATCTCACAGTCCGGCCAGGTCTCCACTAAGGTCGTTGCCAGCTGGCTAAAATGCGCCAGCGGCCAGCGGCGAATATCTTTCGATGCACCTAACTGGAAGCCAATCCGCCGATGGGCGCAGGGCGCTGCGGTGTGAGTTTCCTGCGGCGGCAGGTGCATCTCTGTCTGATACGTCCCGGCACCCAGTGATTCCACCAGTTTCAGTTTGCGCTTAATGGTGTGATCGTCGAAATAACCTGAGTAATGATCGAGATGTTTATTGAGCAGTGCTGATTCGCTGCCATAGTGGTCACGGATAATTGTCTGGCTACCGGTTATCACTGAACTCAAAATGTCGTAGGGGAAATGGGCGTGTAATATCACCGATAAATCGGGTTTTTTACGTCGCAGTTTGAATATTAAGGGTAAAAAATTCAGCATTTTGTTATCCCAGATATAGACATCATCGAACCAGTGATAACGCGTGACTAAATCTTTATTTTTCTTGCTGGAGACCAGAATAAATTTACTGGTGGGAAAACGATTTTTCAGACTCCAGATCGCCGGGGTGTTCATCAGGAAATCCCCCAGTGCGGTGGTGGAGTAGATGACGACCGTCTCTGGCGTCAGACCCTGCAGGTTATGGGGTTTTTTCCGGCCGGAAAATCGAGAATAAAGCGTTAAAAAGCGGTCTATCAGATAAATCTTTTTTTTCTTCACGTCTGAATTCTCTTGAACGTATTAATTTTATTAAACAGAAGGTGTTGTGAAGAATTAGATAATAAGGCGGCGGGTAAAGTTCATTGAATGGCTTTATTTTTAGCGGCCGTAGAGGAAGTGTTGAAGTTATAACCAGTAATTTTACTGTTTATAGGCGGATTCTTTACATACGGACCAGCAGAGCAGGAAAATAATAGAAAAAGAATTAGGATGATTCTGCGATTTATTTTTTGATGAGGAAAAATATTTATTTAGCTGGTAATTAATAGCGAGATAATTATTAGTGTGAGTGTTATTTATCTCCTTGTCCGCTTAACAAAGATCACTGTTTATCCCGAAAAAATTCCCCGGCCACTGTGCCGGGGAGAGGTTTTATGACTGAGGCTGACCGACCGGGCCGGAACCCAGGGTGCCGCCAGGTGAGGACTGACCGCTAGGGGCATGAGGACGGCCATCTTCTTTAATCGCGCTGCTCCGGTGTGAACAGCCTGCCAGTGAGGTCAGGGTTGCTGCAACCAGCAACAGGGCAGGGAATGCTTTCATGTAACCACCTTTTTATTAATTCAGAAAGTAGAAAGAATGGGGTAAGCACTTACCCGATTAAGCCTGGTTGAAAAAAAACGTTCAGCCTTGAGATGGCTGATTTTTCAGAGATTTCTCAGGGAGGGGATTGTCAGCAAAAAAAAACGGAAGCCACTGGCTTCCGTTCTGTCACCTGAACTGCCGGATTATTTACGACCCAGCAGGAAACCGATGAAGACGCCCACGCCAGCGGCCACAGCCAGACCGGCGAAAGGATTGGACTGAACCTGATCCTTGATGCAATCCGCAGCATCACGCGCGGCATAGCTGGCCTGGTTGGTATAGCGGCGGGCTGCGCCTTTCGCCTGATGCTCAGATGAACCGGTTGCTGCGCCCCATTGTTCCTGAACCGCGCCAGCTGCTTCTTTGACTTTATCTTCGATTTTTCCTGACATTTATTGCTCCTTGGTTTTAGTGAGACTCTCCAAGCGTAGCAAAGATGACGAACTCTGCGCCGTTTAGCGGTAAATGAAGCGGTAAAAATCGTTTCTGGCTGTGAATGGCGTTCAATTTGCAGGCTAAGCATTTCCTGTCTAGCCTTTGTTAAGCTGGACAGAAATCAGGCGTAACGGGAGGAGAAGCGATGAAACGTGATGTACTGAAAGAAGACGATTATGACGAGGTGTGCCGGGTGATTGGTGACGCAGTGATTATGCTGGCAGAGTGTGGTCATGAAACCAAACGCAATGAAATCTTCGACGTACTGAAACGCACCCGTCAGCATCGGGCGCATAGCGATCGCGACGAGCAAAAGATGCTGGAGCACGCGATTCGTCTGATCAAGCCCTGAGCACGTCTGACTTCGCGCCCGCAAGTGAAAAACCGGCACGGCGTCCGGTTTTATGCTGGCAGGCTATTGCAGCAACACGCCCTGAATCAGACTGGCATTCACGACGGTTACCTCGTCTATCTTCAGCGCCCGCATATAGCCTTCAACCAGCAGCAGATTACTGACGTCGGTCGCCCGGTATTCGCCCGTCAGTTCGCTGTCGCCCTTCCAGACCTGCTGTTTCGATAACTCGCTCAGGCGGGACAAGCTGTAACGATCGGGTTTGCCCGGCAGCTGATTACGGATCGAAAAACCGTGGACGCCACCAATGCCAATCACCTGACGACCCGCCACATCCTGGCGGATTTGCGGCGTGACATCATTACCGGCAAACAATTCGACAAAACGCAGCACTGTCTGCCGCCATGAGCCAATCGGGTTCGGCGATGCGGCGTCCGGGCTGTTTTTCAGCACCGTCAGAATAAAGTTCTTTAGCGTCACCGAGGCGAGCTTGCCCTGATAAATATCCGCAACCGGCTGATTCTGCTGTTGCCGCCAGGCGGTCATCTGCATTGAACCGCCGCCGATATCCCACACCAGCAGCTGCTCGTCGCGGATGGACGGATCGTTAAGTGCCGCTTTCGCCGACAAAAAACCCAGCTTCGCTTCCTGCTGTTGTGAGATCACGGTCAGCCGGGTGCCGGTCTGGCTGGCCAGATGCTCAATGACGGCCTGGCCGTTACTGGCGCGGCGAAACGCCGCCGTGGCAACGCCCGTGATGCGTTGCGGATGGTAACGTTGTGCATTTTTCAGCAGTTGCTGCAACGCCACTTCGCCCTGGCGGACCACCGCCGGACTCAGCTGGTTATCGCTGGCCTGCGACAGCGCCTCGTTCCAGGCCACGGCACGCTGATCCTGATAGAGCATCTTCTCGATGCGGTGCTGGCAGAGATCCACGCGGGCGACGGCGATTTTGGTCGTGCCGGAACCGATATCAAGGCCAGCCCGGATTTGCCGGCACTCATCAGCCTGTGCGACTGACGTCAACAACAGCGAACAGAACAACGTCACAGCAAGTAACCAGAAAGGGCGCATAGCGGCTCCGGGCGCAGATAAAAGCAGGATTAGCGGGACGCCACGCAAGCCGGATACCAGCTCACCAGAAAATGACGCAGGTGATCAAAGCACCATTCAGCGTCGTCAGCCTGCGGGCAATAAAACTGAATGGTGATCTTTTCATAGTCGCGCTGCCGCTGACGCAGCGGCGACCAGCTCCAGTCAAGCACCGAGCGGGCATAATTTACCAGCGTGTCAGGCGCCATCTGATGCTGCTTCTCCTGTTCCGCCAGATAGTGATTAAAGCGCGCCTCAAGCTGCAACGCCTCATCGTGACCGTGATGCGGCAGATCGGGACGAAAAGCCACGTCAATAAAGCCGCACACCGCATGGGCTTGCTGCTGCCAGTCACAGGCCAGCGTCATAAACAGGCCATCCTGCAGGTTGATCTCCTCCACCAGCCGACGCAGGTTGACCGAGTGCGTCAGTACGGCAATCTCCTCCAGCCGGCCGGTCTCCAGCGTGAGATCGAAACCACAGGGATTAACCGAACCATCGGCATTACGCGTGGCGGGGAAGGGAAAATCGATGTAGCCGTTGTTATCCAGACGCTTTTCCATGGTAAAGAGACCTGCTGCTTGACGTTTTCTGACAATAAACCATCTGGCAGCAGGATTCATCCCTTATGGACATGTCCAGGTAATCTGCGTGTTTTGATAAGGATTAATCAGGCGGAACTGCTTATCAGAGAGGCGCTGGGCGTAATAACCTTCACGCGTCACGCTCGACGGCACATATTTAAAACGATCGAGCGACTGCAAAGGCCCGCTCTCCACCCTGACATCATCGCGGCTGACGCTGAATGAACTCACCAGGTCAAAAATAACGCTCTGCGTCTGTCCCATCGGCTGACCATAAATTGTCGATACCTCACCCGGACACTCAACCCCTTTCGGGCCAGATGAACATCCAGTCATCAGTATGATGAATATGAAAATGCTGAGTCGCAACATGATCCTCTACCTGCTTCAGTCCCTGGGAAACGCGTGGCGCAGATTCTATCTGGTTACGTCACGGATAGCTTGATCATAGCAGTTCCGGATACGCTTCCCATTTGCAATTTGTTTAATCGTTAAGCAACGGGAATGTAAAAGGGTGACTTTGCTAACAAATAAACGGTATTCTTGGCTTCTTTGCGCACCACTTAGGCAAAACCAGGGATAAATGATGAACGAAGAAGAAGCACATCTAATGATTATTCGCCACGCAATTGAGCAACTTGAGAGCGATAAAAAGCACCAGGTGGTCAGTTGCGCTGCTGATATTCGCGCCGCGATGCAGGCCTACGACGGCGAAAATGCAGGACTGGCACTGATGTTAGTCGCTGCAGAGGTCTCCTCAGAATAACGTCTGATGGGCCAGCATGACGCAGGGTTATGCTGGCCTGTTTACTTCAAAATTTCTCAACTTTCCTGCTCTCGCTGCGCCAGATTCTATCTTTTACTGGTCTTATTCCCGCTGCTCTGCTGCCTTTTCTCTCTGCTGTGATGTGTTAAGCTAAAAAATCCCTAATAAAATCATCAATTCAGCGGAGAGAACCGATGAAATCAGCACTGATTGCGCTGGGCCTGCTGGCCTGTCACGTCGCGCCAGCCTGGAGCGAAAGCGAATTTCAAATCAACTGTCCCGGTCGTCCGACTATGACTATTTCGCGTGCCGAATATGGTTTAACCACTTTAATGTGGCCGCAGAACCATTTCCAGATTGCTGCCGGCCAACAGCGCACCCGGTTACAGGCGGGCGATAAAGTGGCGATCACCCGCTTTCGTAATGGCGATCAGTTAATCGTCAACCAGCGCAGTGAAGCGACTTTCTTTGTTTACCGCGATAGCGATAAGCTGGTGCCCTGTAGCCGCAGCGAAAAGCGTGATGTCGAGGCGTTAAGCCTGGAGCGTTACGACGATCGTCAGCGTTCTGACTCGTAACCCGCCGTAACAGGAGCCGCTATGCAACTCACTATCACCGATAACGTGACGTCCCAGGATCTGGATGAGGTCCGGCTGGGCCTGACGGCGTTTAACAGCAAGTTTATTAATGTTGATGAGATCAAATCGATCGGCGTTTTTATCCGTGATGAGCTGGGCAGGAAGCTGGCCGGGCTGACCGGCTCAACGGCCGGCAACTGGCTTCGTATCGATATGCTGTGGGTTGGTGATGCGCTGCGCGGGCAGGGCGTCGGCAGCCGTCTGATTCAGGCGGCAGAACAGGAAGCGCGCCAGCGCGGTTGCCGTTACGCCCAGGTGGATACCGCCAGTTTTCAGGCGCGTCCTTTCTATGAGAAGCTCGGCTACAGCCTGCGCTTCAGCCTTGATCATTACCCACGCCACCACCAGCGTCATTATCTGACCAAAATATTGTAATCAGAACAGCGGTTGCTGACGCAGATCCAGCGGCTGCTGCTCCGCTTCATCTATCGCCGCCAGCCAGCTTTGCAGCGTGACTTTTTTCCATGACAGATGACCGCGGGTGGTGCTCATCAGCACCACATCGGGCCGCAGCGTGCGGTAAAACTCCAGCGTCTGGCTCAGTTCGGCCGGATTGCTGTCCGGCACCAGCACGGTGATCCAGCGGTCGTGCGAACGCGTCACCGTATCCCCGACAAACAGATAGGTCAGGCCGAGCGGTGAACGGTAGAGATAACTGCAGCTGCCCGGCGTATGGCCTGGCGTGGGCAGCAGCTGGAAATCACCAAAGTGGGTCTCCGGCTGGGAAAAGGTGTCATCGGGTTCGGCAAAATGGCTGATCGGACCCAGTGAACGGCTGTGGCAATAGAGCGCGCTGCTGAAGCGCTGCTGGATCAGCGCCGTACCGGGCGCAGATTCATGCCAGTGGGTCAGATAGTGGCGGATCACGCCGCCGGTATCGGCAATCACTTCATGATCGAGCGGATTTTCCACCCGGCCAATCAGCAGATTACCGCGCGGGTGACGCAGCATAAACCCATGCATCATCAGGTCATTAACGGTATCTTCCACCGGAAACTCCGGGGTTGAGATCCACAAATCGTCATACAACGGCTTCAATGTCGATCTCCTGGAACCTTTTTATCCGCGCAGGACGGGATGCCCGGTCGCTTGCAAATGGGCGTGGCCCTGACTGATCCGGAGCCTGGCTCGGGCTCCCAGCGGCAGCGTAACGGTATCCGCCGCATGGCCAAAATCTAACTCACTGATCACCGGCAAGCCGCAGGTATCGCGCAGCCGCTGCCAGACGGTACTGAAATCAAAACCGTTGTCATATTCTGACAGGGCAGTGCTGGTAAAGCTGCCAGTAACAATGGCGCGCTGGCGGGCCAGAATCCCGCTCTGCTGCAGCTGAATCAGCATGCGTTCAATGCGGAACGGATGTTCATTCACATCCTCGATCACCAGAATGCCGTTATCGACCTGCGGCATCCAGGGGGTGCCAACCAGCGAACAGATCATCGCCAGATTTCCGCCCCACAGCGTACCCTGCCATTCGCCCTGGTCCGGCGACGCGCTTTGCCAGTTCACATTGACTGTAGGTGATGTCACGGCCTGCCAGAAGTGGTGCAGGGTAAATTCAGATAAAGTCGCGGCGCCAAAATTGCCGGTGAGCATCGGGCCGCTGAAGCTGATTAACCCCACCTGCGCCAGCAGGGCAAGCTGGATGGCGGTGAAATCGCTGTGGCCGCACAGCGCCAGCGGCTGATTCAGCAGGCGGCGTTGCAGACCCGTGTAGTCAATCGATTCCAGCAAACGGCTGGCGCCGTATCCGCCACGCACCGCCAGCACGATATCGGGCAGGGTGGTGAGTGCAGCCAGCTGGTTGATATCCGCCAGCCGCTCGGCGTCTGTGCCGGCAAAGCGCTGGAACCGGCGGGCAATCACCTGCTGATTCTCTATCTGATGTCCCGCTGCCTGCAGCCGTTCAATGCCGAGCTGTGCCGCAGGCTGGTTGTGACAGTAACCGGATGGGGAGATAAGACGGATTGAACGTGAAATCATCATACTTTCCTGCTGTTAGCGCACCTGACTCAGGCCGATGATGACCAAAAGTGCCACTGAAGTCACGGTACGCACTGCGATTTACGTTATTTAGGATAAACGGTAATTTTGCTCTGAGTCTGCCTGGGTATGATAGCATTCGCCACTTCTGCAACGAGATGAAAAATTGCTGAAATTCCGACACCTTATACTCTCAGCGTTATTCCTGACCGGCTGTGCCAGCGAGCCGTCGCATCATGCGGTGAAAGAGAAGAATACGCCGCTCACTCAGGCCCCACCTTCCAGCGTGAATGATGCCTGGGCCATGTTTACCGAAGATGCCGCCAGTCATTATGGTGTTGATGAGAAGCTGATCAGCGCCATTATTAGTGTCGAGTCGGGCGGGAATCCAGCCGTGGTCAGCCGCTCAAATGCCGTGGGATTGATGCAGATTAAAGCCTCAACCGCGGGCCGCGAAGTCTATCGCACCCTGGGACGGCGCGGACAACCGTCCAATGCGGAGCTGCGCGATCCGGCGAAGAATATTGATATCGGCACCGCCTATATCCGCATTCTGCAGGATTCTGCGCTGTCGGGCATCCGTGATCCGCTGACGCTGCGTTACGCGACTATCGTCTCTTATGCCAACGGGGCCGGGGCGTTGCTGCGTACCTTCTCCCGTGACCGCGATCGGGCGATTGCGATGATCAATGCCATGTCACCGGATGAGTTTTATCAGCATGTGCAGAATAAACATCCGGCGGCCCAGGCACCGCGCTATCTGTGGAAAGTCACCACCGCTTATCGCACCATTTAACCGTTTCGCCCGGCAGCCTCGCCGGGCGAAACGGCCTCGGCGGCTTCAGGGCTCCAGCAGCCGCCGCGCCGTCGGATAATCAACAATCAGCACTTTGACATAACCGCCGCGCAGCGCACCGCGGATCGCCTGGGCTTTCTCCGTGCCGCCCGCCAGCGCCACCACCTGTGGACAGCGCTTCACCTGCGCCAGCTCCATGCCAATCACCGGATCTTCTTCTGCCTGCAACACCGGCTGACCGCTGGCGTCAAAGTAGTGCAGACAGATATCACCGACCGCACCGCGCGCCGCCAGCGTCTGAAGCATCCCGCCATCATAATAGTTGCCGGAATTACGCAGCAGCGCCGACGGCTCAAGATCGCCGATCCCGACAATCGCCAGGTCGACCTGATCGAATTTCCCCAACACCTCCGCCACTTCGGGATTGGCCGACAGGCGCTGGCGGTCGCTGACTGACCGCTCAATCGACTGCGAGGGCAGCAGCCAGGCCGGGCAGTTAAGCAGCGCCGCCAGGTTCTGCGTCAGAATAGTCGCCTGCACATTGCCGTTCGCGCCCACGCCGCCCAGCAGCTGAATCACGCCTTTGCAGGAGCTGTTCAGCGGATGCAGCGCATCAACCATCGCCCGGATGGTGCCGCTCCACGATGAAATGCCAATCAGCTCGTCATCCCGCAGACGGGTCTCCAGATAGTGCGCCGCTGCGGAGCCAATCGCCTGTTTAATCTGTAATGTCGAGGCCTGATCCGGCACATCCACCACAATCGCCTGCGGCAGGCCGTAGGTCTGCTCAATCGCTTTTTCCAGTTCAGGAAAAACATTGGCTGGCGGGACCACGCTGATCTTAACCACGCCCTCTTTGACGCTGCGATTAAGAATACGTGAGACAAACGACTGCGATAACTTCAGTGACTGGGCAATCTCTGACTGCTTCAACCCTTCGACGTAGTAAAGGGTGGCAATCTTCACCATCAGTCGCTGTTCATCCTGTTTTGCCATCGGTTTTTCCCTCTCTGATTCTGCCCGGTATTGTTAACCAGGATGGTCGAAATCACAACGCAGGCGAATTTGTGATCGTTTTCGCTTTTTGACGATCCCGCATTGGACGGCGTCTCATCGACGGCGCATAGTCATTATGCATATAAAATCGCGTATGAATATATATTCAAGCGGAGAAAAATAATGACTCGTCCTCTGATCAAACTGACCCTGCTGGCTTCAATCATCACTTTCTCAACCACGTTGCTGGCGGCGGAACAAGGCCTGCTGGCAATTATCACACCGTCACACGACAACCCTTTCTTTAAAGCGGAGGCGGAAGGCGCGTTAGCCAAAGCCAAAGAGCTGGGCTACACCACGCTGGTGGCATCGCATGATGATGACGTCAGTAAGCAAAACCAGCTGATTGAAACGGCGATTGCCCGAAAAGCCAAAGCGATCATTCTGGATAACGCCGGTGCCGATGCCACGGTCGGACCGGTGCAGAAAGCGAAAGATGCCGGTATTCCGACCTTCCTGATCGACCGGGAGATTAACAAAACCGGCATTGCGGTGGCGCAGATCGTCTCGAACAACTATCAGGGCGCGCAGCTGGGCGCCGAAAAGTTTGCCAAATTGCTGGGCGGCAAAGGGGACTATGTCGAACTGCTCGGTAAAGAGTCCGACACCAATGCGGGCGTGCGTTCCCAGGGTTACCACGACGTACTGGATGATTACAGCGAGATGAAAATGGTGGCTCAGCAGAGCGCCAACTGGAGCCAGACCGAGGCCTTCAGCCGGATGGAAACCATTCTGCAGAAGCATCCCAATATTGTGGGGGTGATCTCCGGCAACGACACCATGGCGCTGGGCGCGGAAGCCGCACTGAAAGCGGCGGGTAAAACCGCGGTGATCGTGGTGGGCTTTGACGGCAGTGACTACACCCGCGACTCGATTATCAACAAAGGCAATATCAAGGCCACGGTGCTGCAACCGGGCTGGGATCAGGCGCAGATGGCGGTCAGTCAGGCCGATTACTACCTGAAAAATGGCAAAGCGCAGAAAGAAGAGAAACAGCTGATGGACTGTGTGCTGATTGATGACAGCAACGCCGCCAGACTGAAAAACTTCAACCTGGCGAAATGACCATGAAACGGATACTGGCGGTTTTAACCGGGATGGCGCTGCTTAGCGCCTGTACCGTAGTGGATCTGGATGCAAACGGTCAGCCGATTCTGCCGAAAGATCCGCAGGCGAAACCGGGTTATGCGACCCAGACGCCGCAGCAAATTGCGGAGGAGAGCTGGTCGCCGCGGGTGATGGCCACCGCCAGCAGCCATGCGCTGAGCTGGGCTGACATGGAAACGAAAAGTCAGACGGTGAAAGCGGGTGCCAGTGAAAGCGTGTTTGTCCGCGCCAGCGGCACGGTAACGGCGCTGAATGAGAGCAATCCACGCGAGCGCATCCTGACGCTGAAGCTGAACGGTAAGCCGGTTGAGGTCAGCATCGGGCCGGTGCTGCGTAGCAACGCCATCCGCGATGCCGCCGGTTTCCGTTTCGAAGAGTTCACCAATCAGGTGCAGTACGCCCAGTTAACCCGGGCGCTGAATCGTCATGCGGTGAAGCAGCTGCCGACGCTGGATGCCAGCTGGGTCAACCAGCCAGTACAGGCGCTGCTGGCGGTGAGCATCGGGCATGGCAGCGTTGAGGATGTGGTGGCGGTTGAACTGACGCGAGGGACGCCCTGATGGACGAGGAGATCATTCTGCGGGCCGAGCAGATTTCGATGCTGTTTCCCGGCACGCTGGCGCTGGATCATGTCGATTACCGGGTCTGGCGCGGCAAAGTTAACGTCATCATCGGTGAAAACGGCGCCGGTAAATCGACGCTGATGAAGATTCTGGCCGGAGTACAGCAACCCACCGCCGGGACGATGTTTCTCAACGGTGCGCCGCTGACGCTCAGCAGCACCCGCGACGCCGCCCGACACGGCATCGGCATGGTGCATCAGGAGCTGAATCTGTTTGAGAACCTGACGGTGGCGGAAAATCTGTTCCTGGGGCGTGAACTGCAGCGTGGATTAGCGCCGATTAACGAGGCGGAGCAGGCGCGTCGCACCGCCGCGCTGATGGCGCGTCTCGACCAGCCCATTTCGCCCGCTGAGCGGGTCGGTAACCTGAAAGTGGGTCAGCAGCAACTGGTGGAGATCGCCAAAGCGCTGGCCGAAGATGCCGACATTCTGATCCTTGATGAACCGACTTCCGCGCTGAGCAAAACTGAAGTGGAGATCCTGTTCCGGGTGATCCGCGATCTGACGCAGCAGGGCGTCTCCATCATTTACATTTCGCACCGGCTGGAAGAGCTGATGGCAATTGGCGATGTCATCACCATCCTGCGTGATGGCCGTTTCCAGGCCGAAGCGCAGGTCAGCAGCATCGACGTGCCGTGGATTGTGCGGGAGATGCTGGGCAGCGAACCGGTGACCACATTCCTGCCGGAAACGCGGCAGTTTGGTGCGCCGATGCTGGAAGCGCAACACATCACCTGCGTCAGCCCCAACGGCAACACGCTGGTGGACGATGTCAGCTTTCAGGTCCGGGCCGGGGAAATCGTCGGCATCTATGGCCTGATGGGCGCCGGACGGACCGAGCTGTTTGAGTGCCTGCTCGGCAGCCAGCGCAACTACCTGGGCAAACTGTGGCTCGACAGCAAACCGTTGCCCACCCGCCTGCCAACGGCGGATCGCATCCGGATGGGTATGAGCCTGGTGCCGGAGGACCGCAAACGCTCCGGCATTTTCCCGGTCTCGTCGGTGGCGAGTAACCTCACTATCGCCAGTTTGTGGCGGCGGCTGTCGCATCGTTTTGCCATTGCTCATCAGCAGGAGCAGCAGGCGGTGAAACAGACGGTAGGCAACCTGGCGATCAAAATCTCCTCGCCGGAGGTGGCGATCAGCGCGCTGAGCGGCGGTAACCAGCAAAAGGTGGTGATTGGCCGCGCGCTGCTGACCAATCCGCGTTTGCTGCTGCTGGATGAGCCGAGTCGCGGCATTGATGTCGGGGCTAAAGCGGAGGTATTTCGCATGATGGTGGCGCTGTCGCAGCAGGGGATTGCGGTGCTGTTCTCCACCTCCGACCTGAAAGAGATCATGGCGGTAGCCGATCGCATCCTGGTGATGTCGGGCGGCAAACTTACGGCTGACCTTCCGCGAGAGCAGGCGGAAGAGGCAGCGCTGGTGAAAGCAAGTGCGCAGGGGTTCTGAGCATGAAAAGCAATGACAGCGTGGCGCTGGCCACACTTCCCGCTAAGGCGTTTAACTCGCGTGAAAATTTTTTGCTGCTGCTACTGAAGCTGCGCACCTTTATTGCGCTGATTCTGATTGTTGGCTTCTTTGCGATTACCGTGCCGGACTTTCTGGCGGTGGGCAGCCTGGTGATCATGGTGAAGCACATTGCCATCAACGCCTTTCTGGCGCTGGGTATCACCTTCGTCATTATCACCGCCGGCATTGACCTGTCGATTGGCGCCACGCTGGGGCTGTGCGGCATGATCGCCGGCTGGATGATCACCAAAGGCATTGTGTTGCCGATGTTTGGCATCGCCATCTTTCCCAGCGTCTGGGTGATCGTGCCGTTTGTTCTGCTGGTGGGTGCGCTGATTGGCGCGGGCAATGGCTGGATCATCACACGCTACAACGTTGCGCCCTTTATCTGCACGCTCGGCACCATGTATATCCTGCGCGGTGCGGCGATGCTTACCTCCGGTGGCGAAACCTTTCCTGGCCTGCAGGGCAATCCGCTGCTGGGCAACACCGGTTTCGACAGGATTGGTGCCGGTAATTTGCTCGGCTTGCCCTATGCCATCTGGATGATGGTGCTGCTGGCGTTAGTGATTGCTTACGTCGCGCGCCGCCTGCCGTTTGGCCGTCAGGTTTACGCCATCGGTGATAACGAACGTGCCGCCGAGTTGTCGGGCGTCAAAACCCGGCAGGTAAAGATTCTGGTTTATACCCTGTCGGGATTCTGCGCGGCGATTGCCGGCATCGTGGTCTCATCGCAACTGGTCGCCAGCCATCCGGCCAACGGCACGGCGTTTGAGATGAACGCCATTGCTGCGGTGGTGCTGGGTGGCACTTCGCTGGCGGGCGGACGCGGCACCATTGTCGGCACGCTGATTGGCGCGTTCGTCATCGGTTTCCTGGCGGACGGGCTGATCATGATGGGCGTCAGTGAATTCTGGCAGATGGTGATTAAAGGCATCGTGATTATCATCGCGGTGATCATCGACCAGACCCAGAGCCGGATGCAGCAAAAAGCGGCCGTGGTGGCGCAGAAAGCACTGATAGAGGAGGGCGCGCCAATAAAAAGCTAACCCGGTTAACCTCCTGCTGCGTCGTCACACGCCGCAGCAGGAGACGAAACAGGCGAACGGAGAAAGAGAAACGGAGTCGATTGTGACGCTCTTTATCTCCCGTGTTTCACCTTTTTTTTAACTGATTTGAATATTTATTCATAATCGATTTAAAATTCAGAGGTAGTGTATGAATCCTTTCAATCTTCCGGTAGACGACCTCAAGCGCCGGGCGCGGGCGATCCGCCGCCGTATCATTCAGCTTAACGCCGGTAGCCCGGCAGGCGGTCATACCGGTGCCGATCTGTCACAGGTGGAGATCCTCACCGCGCTCTATTTCCGCATTCTCAACTGCGCGCCGGATCGCACCGAAGATGACCAGCGTGATATCTACATTCAGTCAAAAGGTCACGCGGTAGGCGGTTACTACTGTGTGCTGGCGGAAGCGGGCTATTTCCCTACCGACTGGCTGCCGACCTATCAGCACGCCGATTCTCATCTGCCGGGACATCCGGTGCGGCAAAAAACCCCTGGCGTGGAGCTGAATACCGGGGCGCTGGGGCACGGGCTGCCGGTCGCAGTCGGGATCGCGATCGCGGCGAAAAAGGACAACAGCGCGCGCCGCATCTTCGTGGTGACCGGCGATGGTGAGCTGGCGGAAGGCAGCAACTGGGAGGCGGCGCTGGTGGCGGCCCATTATGGCCTCGACAACCTGATCATCATCAATGACAAGAACAAGCTGCAACTGGCAGGCGCGACGCGCGAGATCATGAACACCGATCCGCTGCCGGAAAAATGGCGCGCCTTTGGCCTGGAGGTGACCGAGTGCAACGGCAATGACATGGCGGCGGTGGTCGAAACCATTGAAGGCCTGCCGCAGAACGGCAAACCGCAGGTGATTGTGGCGCATACCGAGAAGGGTTTTGGCGTCTCCTTTATTCAGAGTAAAGCCGAGTGGCATCACCGGGTGCCAAAAGGGGCAGAAATTGAGCAGGCGCTGGAGGAGTTAAAAGATGAGTAACGCACAACATTTAGCCAGTGTAATGGTCACGGCCTTTATCGACGCGGTGAATCGCGGCGTGGATCTGGTGCCGGTCGTCGCTGATTCCACCTCAACCGCCAAAATCGCGCCCTTTATCAAGGCGTTTCCCGACCGGTTAATCAACGTCGGCATTGCGGAGCAGACGCTGGTCGGCACGGCGGCAGGCCTGGCGCTGGGCGGCAAGATCGCCGTCACCTGTAATGCCGCGCCGTTTCTGGTCTCGCGTGCTAACGAGCAGGTGAAAGTCGACGTCTGCTACAACAACACCAACGTCAAACTGTTCGGACTCAATGCCGGTGCCAGCTATGGCCCGCTCGCCAGTACCCATCACAGTATTGACGATATCGCCGTGATGCGCGGCTTCGGCAACATCGAGATCTACGCGCCGTCATGCCCGCTGGAGTGCCGTCAGATTATCGACTACGCACTGGCGCACGTCGGGCCGGTCTATATCCGCCTCGATGGCAAAGATCTGCCCCAGCTGCACGATGAGAGCTACCAGTTCAGACCGGGTCAGATTGATCTGTTACGCGAAGGCCACGACATCGCGCTGGTGGCAATGGGCTCCACGGTTCACGAGGTGGTTCACGCCGCGGAGCAACTGGCTGAGCAGGGCATATCAGCCGGTGTGATCGCGGTTCCATCGATTCGACCCTGTGATACCCAACAGCTGCGCAACCTGTTAAATCACTACCCAGCGGTCATCAGCGTCGAAGAGCACAACGTCAATGGCGGCGTCGGCAGCCTGGTGGCTGAGGTGCTGGCGGAAGGCGGCTGCGCGATTCCACTGCTGCGGCTCGGTATTCCGGATGGGGAATATGCCATTGCCGGTGACCGCGCTTCAACCCGGGCCCACCATGGCATTGATGCCAGCAGCGTGGTCAACAGTGCAGTGCGCATCTGCGCAGGAGCGTAACGATGGTGGGACCTCTGATTCTGGCGATTGACGAAGGCACCACCAATGCCAAAGCGATTGCGGTGGATCGTCACGGCAGCGTGGTGGCGCGCGGCAGCCAGAGTTTGACGCTGGCGCACCCGCAGCCAGGCCTGGCGGAGCAGGACCCGCTGGCCATCTGGCGGGCGGTGAAGCAGGCGATCGCGCAGTGTCTGGCGTCATGTGGCGGGGCCAGCGTGGCAGCGGTGGCGATCAGTAATCAGCGTGAGTCGGTACTGATCTGGCAACGTCGCGACGGTCAGCCCCTGACGCCGCTGGTGAGCTGGCAGGACCGACGTTCCGAGCCGTTCTGTCGCGATTTACACCTTGCGGGTAAAGCACCGCGCATCACCGGCCTCACCGGGCTGGCAGTGGACCCGATGTTCCCGGCTGCCAAGCTGACCGGCATGCTGGCGGCAATTCCCGACGGCGTGGCGCGTGCCGAAGCGGGCGAGCTCTGTATCGGCACCGTGGACAGCTGGCTCAGCTGGCAGCTCAGCGCGGGTGAGACTTTTATTACCGATCACGCCAACGCCTCGCGCACCCAGCTCTACAGCCTGCATCTTAATGACTGGGATGACGAACTGCTGGCGCTGTTTCAGCTGCCACGCGCCGCGCTGCCGCGCATCGTGGCCTCCGCCAGCGAACAGGGCGTGGTGGCCGTCACGGATATTGCCGGGCTGCCGCCGGGCACGCCGATTCTGGCGCGTATCGGTGATTCCCACGCCGCCCTGCAGGCACAGCGGCGTGGCACCGCGGAAGTGGTGAAGGCCACTTACGGCACGGGTTCGTCGCTGATGATGTCGATGGCCACGCCGCTGCTGACCGAGAACGGCCTCAGCACCACCGTGGCCTGGCACGACGGCACCCTGCGTTACGCCTTCGAAGGCAATATCACCCACACCGGTTCGGGCGCGGCGTGGCTCGGCAGCATGCTGGGGGTTCAGGACCCGCGCCAGCTCACCGCACTGGCGCAACGCAGCGAAGATAATCAGGGCGTTTATTTTGTGCCGGCGCTTTCCGGGCTGGGTGCGCCCTGGTGGGACTTGCAGGCGCGCGGTATGGTCTGTGGCCTGACGGATGCCGCCACACCGGCGGTGCTGGCGCGGGTGGCGCTGGAGTCGATCGTCTGGCAGATCGCCGACGTCTTTTTTGCCATGGAGCAGGCCAGCGGGCAGCAACTTCCTGCGCTATGCGTGGATGGCAGCGCTACCGAAAACAGCTGGCTGATGCAGTTACAGGCAGATGTTTTGCAGCGTCCGTTGCTGCGGGTGCCGACCGCCGAAGTCTCGGCGCTGGGTGCCGCGCTGCTGGCGGGAAAAGTGCTGGGCTGGTGGCAGCAGGGCAGTGATATGCAGGCGTTACAGGGCGGCAACATGATCGAACCGCGTCAGGCCTGTGCGCAACAGATGCAGGAAAACTATAAAGGCTGGATCGACGCCGTCGCACGCTGTCGTTATCAGCCACATTAACCCTTTCGGAGCAGAGCCATGTCAAAACTTCCTCAGCAGTTAACCTTCGGCGTGATAATTGGCAACCGGGGTTTCTTTCCCAGCTATCTGGTGGGCGAAGCGCGTCAGCAGGCGGTCGCGCTGTTTGAAAAAATGAATATCAATACGGTGATGCTGGACGAGAGTCAGACGCATCTCGGCGGAGTCGAAACCCGTCAGGAAGCGAAAATCTGCGCCGAACTGTTTCGTCAGCACCGCGAAGCGATTCACGGCGTGGTGGTGTTGCTGCCCAACTTTGGCGATGAGAAAGCGATCGCCGAGGCATTGCGCCTCGCCGGATTAAATGTGCCGGTGCTGGTGCAGGCGGAAGAAGATAACCTCGATAAAATGGGGCTGGCGACCCGGCGTGACAGCTTCTGCGGCAAAATCTCACTGTGTAATAACCTGCGGCAATATGGCATCCCCTTTTCCCTGACCCGCCAGCATGTCTGCGCCCTGAGCGGTGAGATCTTCATGCAGGATCTGCAGCGTTTCAGCCAGCTCTGTCGGGTGGTGAATGCGATGCGGCGGGTGCGTGTCGGGGCGATCGGTGCCCGGCCCGCCGGTTTTAACACCGTGCGCTACAGTGAGAAACTGCTGGAGAAGATGGGCATTGCGGTGGAAACGCTGGATCTGTCAGAAATTTTTACCCGTACTAACCGGCTGCGCGATGATGATATCCGCGTGGCGGAGAAGCGCGAGATTCTGGAAGCCAACGCCGATGCGCGCGGGATTCCCGGCGAAAAGCTGCAAACCATGGCGAAACTGTTTGTGGTCATCAGCGAATGGGTGAACGACAACGACATCGATACTACCGCGATTCAGTGCTGGACCTCGCTGCAGGAGAATCTCGGTATTAACGTCTGCTCGATCATGAGCGTGATGTCAGGACAGCTGATGCCGAGCGCCTGCGAGGTGGACGTGATGGGGGCGCTGTCGATGTATGCCCTGGCCAGCTGCTCGCTGAATCCCGCCTCACTGGCGGACTGGAACAACAACTTCGGCGATGATCGGGATAAATGCGTGCTGTTTCACTGCGGTAATTTCGCCAGCGCCAGCCTGGAGTCACCCACGATGGGCACGGCCGATATTATTGGTACCACGGTCGGGAAAGAGAACACCTGTGGCGCGGTGCATGGCCGGATGAAAAGCGGCGATCTGACCTATTTTCGTCTCTCAACCGATGATTTCAGCGGAGAGATCAAGGCCTACGTCGGTGAGGGGATGTCGGTAGACGATCCGCTGGATACGGTGGGCTGCCGCGCGGTGATTCAGGTCCCGCAACTGGAATCCTTGCTGGCGTGGATCTGCCGTAACGGATTCGAACACCATGTGGCGATGAACCACTCCGCCACGGCAGACGTATTGCAGGAAGCGTTCAGCCAGTATCTGGGCGTCAGCTGTTATCGCCATCAGTAGCGGAGCCGCAGTCAGTGATGGCAGTGATGTCGGCATGGCTCGCGCGGCCGATGCTGGCACGCGCGGGCCGCACTTACGCTGACGTGAACAGGCTTCGCCAGCCTTTCCCTGATCCTCGGGAAGGCTGGCATCCTGAGCGCGCTTAGCGCGCCATTCTGCGTACCTCGCCATCCTCATTGTCCACCGCCACCAGATCCACCGGCGGCAGATTACCGCCGCTGAACTCGACCTGACGAATCGGGAAGGCAAAGCGGATGTTGCGCTGTTCCAGCGCTGCCATCAGCTGCAGGTTGATCTCCTGCTGAATATCCATGTACTTGTTGTAGTCGGCGTCCAGCACAAAGTAGACCACTTCAAAGGTCAGTTTCGAATCTTCAAACGCCAGGAAGTGGGCGCGGTCGAAGCGGGTGGTGTCAACGCTCTGGATAATCTCTTTCACCAGCGGACTGATCTCGCGCACCTGTTCCGACGGCGTGGCGTAGCTGATACCGAACTTAAACACGATGCGGCGTTGCTGCATCCGCTTATAGTTGTGGATCGTCTGCTGCAGCAGAATGGTATTTGAGCAGACAATCTGTTCACCGCTCAGGCTGCGCAGCCGGGTGGTTTTCAGACCGATATGCTCAATCGACCCGGCAATATCGCCAAACACGATAAAATCACCGTGCTCAAACGGCTTATCGAACCCGATCGCCAGCGAGGCGAAGACGTCGCTCAGCACGGTCTGAATCGCCAGCGCAATCGCAATACCCCCGACGCCGAGACTGGCCACCAGCGCGGTAATATTGATGCCCATATTCGACAGAATGGCGAGGAACATCATGATCCACACCACTACGCGCAGCAGAATACCGAGGATCACCGTGGTGACCGGGTTCCGCACATGCAAAGGGTCGCGCAGCAGACTGTGCAGCCAGAGCCGGATGCCGCAGTCGATCCACAGCGCCAGCTGAACGATTAACGCCAGGAACCAGCCGTGTGAGATCGCCACGCTCCACGAGGCGGGTAAATCGACAAATTTTAACGCAATGAGCAGTGAAAAAATCAGCAGCAGACTCTGGCTGGTACTGCGCAGAATTTCCACCACAATGCCGGTCGCCCGGACATGCCGATGTTCGCTATAGCGGGCAATACGGTTGGAGATAAAACGGATCAGGGTACGCAGCAGCCAGTAAATGACGAGGGTCGCGACGATAACGATGGCGCTGTTGATCCAGAAGCTCTGATTGAACAGAATGGATTGAAAATGACGTGAAGAAAGCCAGTTTTCCATTGGGGAGATTCTCCTTGCTGGGTTCCGGTTTAAAAGAAAACACGCAAGAAGCATAGCCTGGATGCGACGCAACTGTGCGGCGCATCCGGGAAGAACTTATTGAAAACGGGTTGATTTATCGCGTGCCAGCCGCTCAAGGGCAAAAATAACCTGCTGCAGTTGCCGCTCCTGCACCGGATCGAGTGCTGAAAAGCGAAAGCTCAGGCGTGGCGTAATTCGGGTTTCATTTTTATGCGTTACCACGCTGCGTTCGCCAATGTGCAACAGTTTCACCGGCACTTCAAAGTGACCATATTCGCCCAGCTCAACGCGGAATTTTTTGAAACTGTCGCCACTTTGTAATCCTTCGGGCAGCGGCTCATCCACCAGTACGCCGATACCGCCCAGCGACAGATCCTGCAACCGCAGACGGGCTGTATTGCCGTCGGGCCACTCGGTATGACACCAGAACTGTGGTTCCAGTGGCGCATTGACGCGAAAAAACTCACGACGCTGGATCTGCCACACCAGCTCCGGCAACGGCGCGCTGAACGCCGGTAAGCCTTCAAAATCGACCCGCGCCAGCGACGCGAGGCTGAACTCCACTTTAGCGCCGTGGGTTTCTGCAGCGATGCTGAGTTCATCGCAGGTTAAGGCGTAGTCGTTATCCAGATTGTTGCTGCCGAGGTCGAACAGCAACTGATTTTCATCGGCCGCCAGCATCCGGCTGATAAACTGCCCACGGGAAAAACTCACCAGTAGCGGCGTCTGTAAACGCAGCAGGTCTTTCATCACGCCAAGGATGGCCAGCGTGCCACGTTTTAAATATTGTTCCTGATCGGCTTCTTTCACTTCCTGGCTCCAAAAGGTTGGTGCTTTGTTTGTTCTTTTTTTTGCCCTCATCTCCGTTATCGGCGTGGCAAAAAAAAGCTTTAGCCTCTCCCTGCGCAATAATAACTGTGAGCAAGTAAACATTTTTTGAAAACCTGTCTATACTTATCGCGGTAAACCGCTTGATAAATCAAGCGTTCACGATTTAATCAAAAAAAGGAAGGAGCAACAGATGGGTATTATTTCCTGGATCGTCTTTGGCTTAATCGCAGGTATCCTGGCGAAGTGGATCATGCCGGGTAAAGACGGTGGCGGTTTCATTCTGACTATCGTACTGGGTATTATTGGTGCCGTAGTGGGTGGCTGGATCAGTACGCTGTTTGGCTTCGGTCGCGTCGATGGGTTCAACTTCGGCAGCTTCGTGGTCGCCGTCATCGGTGCCATCGTGGTGCTGTTTATCTATCGTAAAGTACGCAGTTGATCGTAACGATTTAACAAAGATTTAATCAAAAAGGGGACGAAGCGATTCGTCCCCTTTTTCACTTCTGGCGATCAGAAATCGTAGCCCACCGTCGCCATCACGCTGCGTTCCGCACCCCAGTAGCAATAGCCCGTGCCGTAACAGCCCGCCACGTATTTACGGTCGGTCAGGTTATTCGCATTCACCTGCAGCCACGCGCCTTTCAGGCTGCTGTTCCAGACGCCGAGATCGGCACGAACCGAGGCATCAAACAGCGTCACTGATGGCAAACGGGTGGTGTTTTCGTTATCTGCCCACTGCTTGCCGATATAGCGCACGCCCGCGCCGGCACTCAGGCCGTAATCAAACTGATAGTGTCCCCAGAAGGCCGCCATGCTGTTTGGCGTCACGTAAGGCGTGTGACCATCATTGCCATCAACGGAATCTTTAAAGCGCAGGTGATTCAGGGTGTAACTGGCGACGGTGCTCAGACGCGGCGTCAACTGATTACGCGCTTCCAGCTCAATCCCCTGCGAGTGCACTTTGCCAGACGGCGTGTAGGTACCATCCTGTACATTACGGTTAGCCACATCTTTCTGTGTCAGATCATAGACCGCCAGGCTATAGAGATCGCGGGTGCCGTTTGGCTGATATTTAACCCCGGCTTCATACTGTTCCGCGGTGGTCGGCTTCAGCAGGTTGTTGTTCGGGTCGGTCAGGGCGGTAGGGGTGATCGCCTGACTCCAGCTGACATATGGCGAGATACCGTTGTCGAACGCATAAAGCAGCGCCGCGCGTCCGCTGATGTGATCGTCCTGACGGCGGTCACTGCCGCTGTTGCTGGCAACGATGCGGTCATAGCGGCCGGAGAGATCCAGATGCCAGCGATCCAGCTTCATCTCATCCTGCAGGTAGAGGCCGGTCTGATAGTAGCTGCGGCTGTTATCGCTCCAGCTGTAGGCCGGCATGTCGCCAACCTGTTCGCCGGTCACGGCATTAAGCTGCGATGCGTTGCCGACCGCTTTGCTGATCTCATTTTTATAGCGATGATACTCCGCGCCCAGCGAGACGCGATGCTCCAGCTCGCCGGTGTTAAATTCGGCCTGTAGCCGGTTATCCGTGGCCCAGGCGGCCAGTGAGGAGCGCTCACCCGAATAGTAACGGTTCAGCAGATCGGGATTCTGCGCATCCCAGCCAATCTGATAAACCTGATCGAGATCGACGTTGGAATGGCTGTAGCTGCCGGTTGAGGAGAACGACCAGACGTCGCTAAAGCGATGAGTGAAATCGTAGCTGTAGATCTGCTCACGGCGTTTGAACTGATCCAGATCGCTGTTGCCTTCATAAAAACCGTTGCTCAGCTTATAGCCATTATGCTCCGTAATACTGCCGTCGCCCGGCACCGAGCCGTGATAACCGCCGGAGGGATCTTTCTGCAGATAGGCTTTAAGGATCAGCTGAGTATCCTCATCCGGTTGCCACATCAGCTGAGGCATCAGCGCATACTTCTCTTCGCGCGTATGGTCATACTGGGTATCGCTGTTGCGGGTCACACCGGTCAGGCGAAACGCCCATTGATCGTTAATCGCGTTGGTGTAGTCAAACATCGCGCCGGTGGTGGCGTTATTGCCAGCCTGCAGCTGGACATGACCTTCTTCACGGAACTGTGGACGTTTCGTTACCATATTGACCAGCCCGCCCGGCACCGTCTGACCATAAAGCGCGGAAGAGGGGCCTTTGATCACATCAATCCGCTCCAGGAAGGCGTTATCGACCTGCAACACATTGAAGCTGCCGCCGTCGCTCATCACCCGTAAGCCGTCGAGGAAGGTGTTATCGACATCGCCACCGTGGAAACCGCGCAGGGCAATGGTGTCATAACGGGTTGCAGCACCGCCGAAGTTGGTAAAGACGCCGGACGTATAGCCCAGCGCCTGATTCAGGGTCAGCGCGCCCTGATCCTGCATCTGCTGGCGCGTCACCACCGACACCGACTGCGGTGTGGTAATCAGCGGGCGATCGCTTTTGGTCGCGCCCTGACTGGTGGTGGCGAGATAACCCTGAGTCGGGGAGTCAGCTTGCTCCTGCGGTTGGGCTGTCACTACCATATCGGCAGCAAAACTCAGGGCAGGCGCAGTCAGCGCCAGAGTGCAGAACGGGACGTAACCTTTCAGCGGCGATGGCAATCTCATTGAAATTCCTTTCATGGCAGAGGTTCAGCAGATGATTAACATTCTCGATAAGCGTTCTCATTATCAGAGTGAGAACTATTACCGTTTGTAAGTTCGCTGCAATTTTGCCTGCCAATTGAAGAACGTCAAGTAAATTTCGTTAAAACGCGCGGGCAGAGACCGCCAGCCAGGCCGGCGGTCTCCGGATAAGGTCAGGGTTGAGACGCAGACGCCTGGGGAATATCGTGGGCGCTGTTACAGGTTTTATCTTTCGGGCAATATTTATCCAGCAGTTTCAGGGTAACGCCGTTGGTCCAGCCAAAGCCGTCCTGCAGCGGATATTCACCGCCGCCACCGCCGCCGAGATTCTTGCCTTCCACCACATATTTCTCTACCAGCTTATGCTCGCGATCGTAGGTGTTCTGCACGTTCTGCAGGAACCGCAGCCCGACCTCTTTCGCCAGTTTCGGCTGGTTGTAGTGCTCCAGACCTTCCACGGCGACCCATTGCAGCGGCGCCCAGCCGTTCGGGGCATCCCATTGCTGGCCGTTGTTGACCGTAGTCGTCACCAGCCCGCCCGGTTTCAGCAGCTGTTTTTCCACCGCGCTGGCGGTGCTTTCCGCCTGCTTATCGCTGGCGACCCGCAGGTAGAGCGGGAACAGCGTGGCGGCGGTCAGCTGCGGATGCACCTGTTTTTTCTGCCAGTCGTAATCGGCGTACCAGCCCTGTTTGTCATTCCACAGGTAGCGATTAATTGCGGCCTGGCGCTTCTCTGCGCGGTCGGCAAACTGCTTCGCCAGATCATCCTGATTATTCATCTGATAGCCTTTCGACAGCGTCTGCTCCAGATGGAACATCAGGCTGTTGAGATCGACCGGCGCCAGTTGGGTGGTACGGATAGTGGCCAGATTATGGGCATCAGTGAACCAGCGGGAGCTGAAATCCCAGCCGGACGCCGCACCCGAACGCAGTTCGCGATAGACCTCAGCCTTGTCACGCTGTGGTGCCTTCTTCGCGGTGGTGACATCATCCATCCACGACTCGGTACGCGGCACATCGCGGGCATCCCAGTAGCGGTTCAGCAGTGTGCCATCGCTGAGTTTGATCGCCCGCTTGCTGGCTGAGCCGGCGGCCAGTTTGTCGCTGTCGGCCATCCAGTAGTCATACTCTTTCTGCAGCTGTGGCAGATAACGGGTATAGGCTTTGCCGTTATCATGGCTCGCCAGCAGGTCCACCATCAGGCTGAAGAATGGCGGCTGCGAACGGCTCAGATAGTAGCTGCGGTTGCCGTTGGGAATGTGACCATAACGATCAAGCAGCGAGGCGAAGTTATCCACCATATCCTGTACTTTATCCCAGTGGCCGCTTTCGGCCAGGCCGAGCATCGTGAAGTAACTGTCCCAGTAATAGACTTCACGGAAACGGCCGCCCGGCACCACATAAGGTTTTGGCAACGGCAGCAGCGAATCATACTGACCGGCGCTGCTGGCGGTGCGGGTCAGCACCGGCCATAAGCCGTCAATGTGGTCACGCAGATTCTGCCCGGCAGGCGGCACATACTTATCGCCCGCGGCGGGCAGGGTGAAGTTGGCGTCAACAAAGCGTTTCAGATCAAAGTTGCGCTGTTTTTTCTGCATCTGCCAGTCGGCGAGGATCGAGGCCGGATCGTATTTAGGCAGGGCATCGGCAAAGGTTTTTTGATCGGGATAGAACTTCGCTTGCTGTACAGCATTAAACAGTGGCCCTAAACGGACATCCGGCGGCTGCGGCTGATTATTCAACATGCGCGACGTGTCGTCGGCGTGAACCGTGAAGGCCGGCACGCTTAGCAGCAGTGTGAGCAGAAGGGGGACATAACGCTGACGCCGTTCAGTGGCGTTTACCTCAATTTTTGTCATCGGTTTTTCTCCTTGTCCGAAACGCGGCCGCGCGTAACGCATTGACCACAGGACCAACTTTAGACCTTATCTGGCCACTTCACCCTGAAGCGGTCCGGAATTGTGAAGCCACGGGAATTATTTTTGCTAAAAAAAGCGCTTTTTCCCGCCGCTTTTTACTTGCCCTGATGCCGGTTTTCCCTGACGCTGAAAGAAAAAAAGGAGAGCAGGATGGAGATCATCTGGTATCACCCGTCGCAATCTGCGGCGACATGGATTAACGGTTTACAACAGCGCCTGCCGCAGGCGCGGGTCCGTGCCTGGCAACCGGGCGATGATGGCCCGGCCGATTACGCGCTGGTGCGCTCCCCGCCGGCGGAGATGCTGCGGGGACGCAGCGGGCTGCGCGGGGTATTTGCGCTGGGTGCCGGTGTGGATGAAATTCTGAAGCAGCTGCAGCAGTATCCGGACATGTTACCGGAGGAGGTACCGCTGTTCCGGCTGGAAGATACCGGCATGGCGCGGCAGATGCAGGAGTATGCGGTCCACAGCGTGCTGAGCTGGTTCCGGCGCTTTGACGACTATCGGTTGCAGCAACAGCAGCACTGCTGGCAGCCGCTGCCCGCTTATCCGCGCGACAGCTTTACTATTGGCATCCTCGGCGCGGGCGTGCTGGGACGGAGCGTGGCAGAAGCGCTGAAACCCTGGGGCTTTCCGGTCCGCGTCTGGAGCCGTTCGCCGAAGCAGATCGCCGGCGTCACCAGCTTTGCCGGCCCTGAGTCGCTGCACGATTTTCTGCAGGGCACGCGGGTGTTAATCAACCTGCTGCCCAGCACGGCGGAAACCATCAACTTAATCAATCACGATTTTTTCCAGCAGCTGCCGCACGGCGCTTTCTTCCTTAATATCGCGCGCGGTGCGCAGGTGGTGGAAGCGGACTTACTGGCGGCGCTCAACAGCGGTCAGCTAAAAGCCGCCGCGCTGGATGTGTTTCAGGTTGAACCGTTGCCGGAATCGCATCCGCTCTGGTCTCATCCTCGCGTGACCCTGACGCCGCATAATGCGGCGGTAACCTTAATCGACGAAGCTATTGACTACATTGCCCGGGCGATTGACCAGCATCAGGCGGGAGAAATACCGCAGGGGCGGGTCGATCGACAGCGTGGCTACTAATTACCCTGTTCAGTCAGGGGCTATCAGCAGGAGAAGATGATGTATCCGGTAGATCTGCATATGCATACCATCGCCAGTACCCACGCCTACAGTACGCTGCACGATTACGTCACTCAGGCAAAGCAAACGGGGATGAAACTGTTTGCCATTACCGATCACGGCCCTGATATGGCCGACGCGCCACACTACTGGCACTTTATTAATATGCGCATCTGGCCGCGAGTGATTGATGGCGTCGGGATTCTGCGCGGTATTGAGGCCAATATAAAAAACCAGCAGGGCGAGATTGACTGTTCCGGCCCGATGCTGGATGCGCTGGATCTGATCGTGGCGGGCTTTCATGAGCCGGTCTACGCGCCGCGCGACAGAAAGCACCACACCGATGCGATGATTGCGGCGATGGCGGGTGGACTGGTGCATATCATCAGCCATCCGGGTAACCCGAAATTCCCGGTGGATATCACGGCGATTGCCGAGGCGGCGGCCCACTACGATGTGGCGCTGGAGATCAATAACTCCTCGTTTACCCACTCTCGTCCAGGCAGCGAACCCAACTGCCGGGCGATCGCCGAGGCGGTACGGGATGCGGGCGGACGACTGGCTTTTGGCTCTGATTCCCATACCGCCTTTACGCTCGGCCATTTTGAGCACTGCCTGCGCATCACCCGCGAAGTGGATTTTCCGGAGGATCGGGTGTTAAATGTCACGCCGCGGCGTCTGCTCGACTTCCTCGAACAGCGCACCGGCAAATCGATTGCTGAACTGGCTGACTTTTAATTTACTTTGCCTCAAGGAAATCTGACTCATGAATGAGTTTTCCATTCTGTGCCGCGTGCTCGGCTCACTGTACAATCGTCAGCCGCAGGACCCGCTGCTGGTGCCGCTGTTTACGCTGCTGCGTGAGGGCAAACTGCAGGCGCAGTGGCCGCTGGAGCAGGACGAACTGCTGACCCGCCTGCAACAGAACAGCGATCCGCAGGCGCTGGCCGCCGATTACAATGCGCTGTTTGTCGGCAGCGACTGTAAGGTATCGCCGTATGCGTCGCAGTGGCCCGAAGGTAAAACGGAGCCGGAGGTGCGTGCTTTTCTGACTTCGCGTGGTATGCCGCTGAGCGATGCGCCTGCCGATCACTTTGGCGTGCTGCTGCTGGCGGCGTCGTGGCTGGAAGATCAGTCTGCGGAAGATGAGAGCAGCGCCCAGCTGGCGCTGTTTGAAGAGTATCTGCTGCCGTGGTGCGGCACTTTCCTCGGGAAGGTTGAGGCGCATGCCACCACTGCATTTTATCGTACGCTGGCTGCGCTGAGCCGTGAGGCGATTCAGGCGATGTACAATGAACTGCTCGACAGCGCTGAACCGCAGCAGGATGCCTGATTTACCATGATGCCGGGTGCGTACCCGGCAGACAGCCCGGTGTCGCACAGCATTGCGCGGTGCCGGGCAGCCAGGATGGCGCGCGCAGTCTTACGCCCAGCCCCCAGGGCGTGAACTCAAAAAAGGGCAGGTTATCCTCTGTTTTCGGCGTGATGCCGGACTGTACAGTGCCCGGCGTAGCAGGATGCTGCTGCAACAGCCAGGCGGTACGCGCCAGTGACAGCCGCACCTGGCTGCCATGCCCGTCAGTGCGCCGCTGCCGTAATCCCTCAAGTACCGCCGCCGCCAGCAGATAACCGGTGGCATGATCCAGCGCCTGCACTGGCAATGGCGTCGGTTTATCACTCTGCTGCCACTGCATCCCCTGTTCGGCAATACCACAGCCCATCTGAACCAGACTGTCGAAGCCGCGCCGGTTGCGCCACGGACCCTGCCAGCCCCAGGCATTCAGGCTGACATCGACCAGGCCCGGAGCCAGCGCCCGACGGGTTCCGGCATCAAAGCCCAGTTGCTCCAGCGCATCGGCCCGGTAACCGTGCACCAGTACGTCGGCCTCACGCAGTAAACGGATGAACTGCTCCCGATCGCTGGCCTGTCTGAGATTCAGGACCGCACGGCGCTTACCACAGGTGATCTCCTCATCCAGCGACGGTTCCTGCCAGCCAGGCGGATCGATGCGCAGCACATGAGCACCGAGGCTGGCCAGAAAGCGGGTGGCGACCGGACCGGCAATAATCCGGGTCAGATCCAGTACCCGGACACCGAGCAGCGGGCGCGCCGACGGTAACGGCCAGTCGGGCGCGGCGGCCTGATCGGTACGCTGCCAGGCGAACAGCGGCTCCTGCGCTATCGCCTGGCCCTGCGGATGCTGCTGCCAGGCCGCGCTGCTGCGCATCTCTGCGGCACAACCGCCGGCATCAATGATCGCCTGCTCCAGCTCAGCAGCCTGCCAGCGCTGCACCTCGCGGGCCAGTGCGGCGCGATCGGGATGCTGGCCGAGCACCTGCTCCATCGCCTGGCGGTGATGGGCAGCATTGGTGTGCAGGCGGACCCAGCCATCGCGACTGGCGTAATCGCCGGCGAAAGCGTCCCACAGCGCGGGAGCAGGCCGGTTGAGCGGCATAAAACTGTGCCGGAACCAGCGCGACGCCAGCCGGACATTCACTTCAACTGGCCGGCTGGCATTGATCAGGTCGGCAGCGGCCTGGGTGGCAAGGCCGATGCTGGTGGCCGCCAGTTCACTGACGGCAAAGGCGGCGGGAAAACTGGCATGATCGACAAAGGTGGGTAATGGGTGTGCGGCGGCGTTGCCACGCAATCCCTGCCACATCTGCTGCCAGAGGGACGTGGCGAGCTGATGCTCCATCTGCTGTGCTCCTGACGAGTGACAATCATTCAAGCATAGCACGCGTGATTAACGTCGCCGCAGACGCGGAAAGCGGGCATGCATCCGCAGATTACGCAGATTAATCACCGCAATCGCCGTACCGAGTATCACCAGCGAGGCGCCGATGATTTTGAAGCTGTTAAGGCTGTCGCCCAGCACCACGATCCCCATCAGTACCGACAGCACCGGGGTCAGCAGCGAGTAGGGCATAATCAGGTTGACGTTATATTTCTTCAGCAGCATATACCACAGCGTATAGGCGACGATCGACGAAGCGATGGCGCTGTAGAGGATGGCGAACCAGCCGTGCCAGCCGGCATGACTCAGGGCATAGAGCTGGTTTGACTCCATTATCAGGCTGGCGGCACCGACTATCGGAATCGCCAGAAAGGCGATCCAGCCGGTCATGGTCAGTGGCTTAATCGATGGCGATTTTTTAACTATCAGGTTGCTTACCGCCCAGCCGGTTGCGCTGCACAACAGCAGACACAGCACCCACCAGGTGGGAATGGTCGGGCTGCCGGAGAGCACCACCACGCCGCTCAGCGAGATCATAATGCCCACCAGTTGCACCAGCTTCAGTTTCTCTTTTAGCACCACCATCGCCAGCAGCATGGCGATCGGCGTGCCGAGCTGGACCACAATCGCGCCGGTGCCGGCATCGGTATAGCGCATTCCGACAAACAATAGCGAGAAGTGCATAAAGCCGAAAGTGAACGCCAGCAGCAACAGCCAGGGCAGTTGCTGTCGGGTGATGCGGCAAAACGGCACCAGCACAATGGCGACCACCACAAAACGCATAAAGGTCAGGAACAGCGGCGGAAGCTCAAGCAAGCCCCATTTTACCGCTACGTTGTTGAAGGCCCAGATACACACCACCATCAGGACCAGAAAGAAATGCCGCACCGCCACAATAATATCCTTAACTTTTTTTGCTTAGCCCGCTAATGATGGCACGAACTGCGGCATTCCTGGCAGCAGCGCTAAGAAATTTTCTGTCGCAGAGGGGAAAATAAAATCATAAGACTTTTTTGCGCGTTGCTGTCAGACTGATTTTCCGAAACGCCTCTCTGGAACAGGACCCGATTCGGTATGACCCACACGCCCGCCTTGCCCATTGCATTAATTCAGCTCGAAGTCCCGCCCGCTCACGTCGTCGCGCAGATTGGTGAACAACCGCGCTGGTTTATTGACGCGTTAAATTTACAGCCTGATGAGTATCTGATCGTCCGTCCGCATCTGGGCGAGGCGCTGCCCGCCTTCGATCAGATCTCTGCGGCGATCCTCAGTGGCTCGTGGGCGATGGTCACCGATCATGCCGACTGGAGCGAACGCAGCGCGGCATGGATCAGAGCGGCCATCGAGGCGTCATTGCCGTTGCTGGGGGTCTGCTACGGTCATCAGCTGATGGCGTATGCGCTGGGCGGCGAGGTGGCGGATAACCCGAATGGCTGGGAACGCGGTCTGTTGCCGGTCACCTGCGGCGCACAGGCGCAGCGCGACCCGCTGCTGCGGGGAGTACCGTCGACCTTTAGCGCCTGGCTGTCGCATCGACAGTCGGTGCTGACGCCGCCGCCGCAGGCTCAGGTATTAGCCGCTTCTGAGCGTGACGGCTGCCAGATCATTCGCTATTCACCTCAGGCGCTGTCAGTGCAGTTTCATCCCGAATTTTCGTCATCCATCATGCGCGCCTGTCTGCCGGACGACAGCAGCGATGTGGCTGCTGTGATGGAGGGAAAAGACTGGGCGCGTGCACTGTTAACCGCTTTCTGGCAACAGGCGCGCCCGTCAGTTGAGCAGGCTCAGGGCGCGTAGTGGCGGGTACAACGATAAACCCAGGCGGGCGGCACGTTTTTCAGCACCCGCTGCCGCTCCCAGGTAAAGTAGCGTGACAGGTCAGGCTGGGTCAGAGAAGTGTATTGAAACTGTACAAACACCCCGTTGGGACCCAGCGCATTGTAGACTGCGCGCAGAATCGCCTCACGCAGCGCGGGCGGCAGTGACAACAGCGGCAGACCGGAGAAGATCGCATCATACTGCCCGTTGAGGTACTCCGCTGAACAGGTGCGGACGGTCATACGGTCATCGTCCAGTGCGTTGAGCTTCTCCGCCAGCATACTGCTGATCTCAAACACATCCAGCGTGGCGTCCGGTGCCATTCGTTCCAGTAACCGACGGGTTAACACACCGTCTCCTCCGCCAAGCTCGGCGATACGCAGCTGAGTATTCCATTCCACCGACGCGATCATTGTGCGGCACAGCGCATCGGATGAAGGCGTAATGCTGCCCATCTTGCGCGGATTGCGGATGAACTGATGCACGAAGTTTGCTTTAGCGCGCATCAGGGTGAAAGCCGAAGCCAGCATGCTTACCTCCCGTGTGAATTCTTCCTCATATTGACCCCTTCAGGCTGACAAGTTTCTTATTTATAAGCGCAACCGGGAAAAGTCGGAATTATCTGTAGCAGCAACCCATGCGGGTTTTCCTTCGGGGCGGTCACAGTTTCCGGGCGACAGATCTGACAGGCTGGCAATGATCATTCATGTTAATAATAAGTTTCATCATTGTTGCATCTCGTCACCTGTAAGGAGAATGACCATGCGTTACGCCGCGCCAGGAGAACAGGGTTCTCTGATCACGCTACAAAAGAATTATGGCAACTTCATTAATGGTGAATTTGTCGCGCCAGTGAAGGGCAACTACTTCACCAATACCTCGCCGGTAAATGGCTCAGTAGCAGGCGAGTTTCCGCGTTCGGACCGCGCTGATGTCGATAATGCGGTCGCTGCCGCGGCAGCAGCAGCAGATGCCTGGGGAAAAACGTCACCGCAGCAGCGATCGTTACTGCTACTGAAAATCGCCGACCGGCTGGAGCAGAATCTGGAATATATGGCGGTGAACGAGACCTGGGATAACGGTAAACCGGTGCGGGAAACGCTGGCCGCCGATTTGCCGCTGGCGGTCGATCACTTCCGTTATTTCGCTGGCTGCGTGCGGGCGCAGGAGGGCAGCGCGGCGGAGATTGATGAATTTACCGCGGCGTATCATTTCCATGAGCCGCTGGGTGTGGTGGCGCAAATTATTCCGTGGAATTTCCCGCTGCTGATGGCTGCGTGGAAGCTGGCACCTGCGTTAGGTGCCGGAAACTGCGTAGTGCTGAAACCGGCAGAGCAGACGCCGCTGTCGATCACCCTGTTTGTCGATCTGATTAAAGATTTACTGCCGCCCGGCGTATTGAACGTGGTGCACGGTTTCGGTAAAGAGGCGGGTGAAGCGCTGGCGTCCCATCCGGGGATCGCCAAAGTCGCCTTTACCGGATCGACCGCGACCGGCGGCCATATTCTGGAACTGGCGGCGAAAAGCCTGATCCCGTCAACGGTTGAGCTGGGCGGCAAATCCCCCAATATCTTCTTTGAAGACATCATGCAGGCGGAAGAGAGCTTTATAGAGAAAGCCGCGGAAGGGGTGGTGCTGGGTTTCCTTAACCAGGGCGAAGTCTGTACCTGTCCATCGCGGGCACTGGTGCAGGAGTCCATCTACGAGCCGTTCATGGCAGCGGTGATGAAACGGGTTAAAACCATCAAGCGTGGCGATCCGCTCGACACCGAAACGATGGTCGGCGCGCAGGCGTCACAGCAGCAGTTCGATAAGATTCTCTCTTATCTTGAGGTTGCCCGGCAGGAAGGCGCAGAAGTGCTGGTGGGCGGTGGTGTGGAGAAGCTGGACGACACGCTCGCCAGTGGTTACTACATCCAGCCGACCTTACTCAAGGGTAACAACAGCATGCGGGTGTTCCAGGAAGAGATTTTTGGCCCGGTGATTGGCATTACCACCTTCAAAGATGAGGCCGAAGCAGTCAGCATCGCCAACGACTCGATTTACGGCCTGGGTGCCGGTGTCTGGACACGTGACATCAACCGCGCCTATCGCGTGGGCCGGGCGATCAAAGCCGGGCGGGTCTGGACCAACTGCTATCACCTCTATCCGGCACATGCTGCCTTCGGAGGCTATAAAAAATCGGGTATTGGTCGTGAAACCCACAAAATGATGCTCGATCACTATCAGCAAACCAAAAATCTGCTGATCAGTTACAGCATTGAACCGCTTGGCTTCTTCTGAGTCGGTGAGATCAGGGCGTGCCGCCGTCGGGCGGCACGCTGTCAGCGCGTTCGCTCTATCACATCACCTTTAACTCATCCCGCCGCTAATGCCGTCGTTTTCATCGGATTAAGATCGGAAGGATCACCAGCCTGAAACAGAAAGCTATGAACGGGCGGCATTTTGCGGCTGTTTTCGTTAAAATCTGGCCTGTAACAGCTAAAAGATTCTAAAAAATAATCCGGATTAAACGACTTTTTGATCAATGAGTCTGGCTTAGCATCCTCATTTTCCTATTCATGATACAGCCGCGTTAAAAGTTCTCTATAAATAATGTTTATATATTGAAGGTTAAAACGTTAATTCCTGGTCTGAAGTTAAAGCCTGTCCGATATAAAAGTCACTATCTGAAGGACGGTCTGATGAAATAATTCAGGCAATTCATCTTCACTTATGTACAGCCTGTCATCTTTCAAAAAAAATTTTTGATTTCCTATGAGGGCGTTTTTTCCCTCAATTTTGTCCGGTAAATGAAAATCTCGCTTCGCCGCAATCCTTATCCCACAGGCTTTGCAGGGAAATATTAAGAAATTTCTTATTTATCATGAAGATGGTTAATTCAGATAAAATCAAGGTTTCGTATTATTTTGTTACAAATATTAATTTCCCCTGTTCATGTAAATGTTTTTACACTCGCGGCAATAGCTCTTTGTCTGAAAATTAATCTTTCGGATTATTGCTAGAAAAACTGTGTCATGCTCGCTGGTGAAGGGATTACACTCGCTTTTGACGCCCCCGTTTTTGCTTTACGTCGGACAACGTAAGCAGGAATGCCGTTCTGGCAGGGTAAGCCTTTCTGATAATTTCATGCTGGCATTGACCATTTCTATTAATGCATAGAACAGGGATAGCCATGTCTAACTCCTATCAGTCCGAGATCCCCAAAGCCCGCGTTAACATCCAGCTCAGCGTACACACCGGTGGCGCGCAGAAGAAAGTCGAACTGCCCCTCAAGCTGATGGTGGTGGGGGATTACAGCAACGGTGCAGAACAGCGTCCGCTGTCTGAACGCGAAAAAATCAACGTCAACAAAAACAACTTTGACAGCGTCATGGCTGAATTTGCCCCGTCGGTAAACCTCGCTGTAGAAAACACCCTGGCCGGTGACGGCAGCGAAGAGAACGTCAGCCTGTCGTTCACGCAGATGAAAGACTTCGAACCCGAGCAGGTCGCCCGCCAAATCCCGCAGCTTAAAGCGATGCTGGCCATGCGCAACCTGCTGCGCGACCTCAAAGCCAACCTGCTGGATAACCAGGCCTTCCGCAAAGAGCTGGAAAAAATCCTGATCGACCCGGCGCTCAGCGCTGAACTGCGTAGCGAGCTGTCGGCGCTGGCACCCAAACAGCCTTAACCCTCACGAGTAATAACGGATTAACCAAGGAATGCTCATGTCTGTACAAAATCAAAATGGCGCGGGTGGCGAAAGCGTTGTGCTGGAACGTCCGTCAGCGGGCGGGGTTTACGCGTCTCTGTTTGAAAAAATCAACCTTAATCCGGTCTCTGAGCTGAGCGCGCTGGATATCTGGCAGGATGCGCAGGCAATGTCTGATGCCACGGCCGATGAGCGCCTGACGGCCGGCATGCAGGTCTTTCTGGAGTGCCTGAAGAAGTCGGGTTCAAAAGTCGAAAAGCTGGACAAGACGCTGATTGACCACCATATCGCCGGGCTGGATTACCAGATCAGCCGTCAGCTGGACGCGGTGATGCATCATGAGGCTTTTCAGCAGACAGAAAGTACCTGGCGCGGGCTGAAGTCGCTGGTCGATAAAACCGATTTCCGGCAGAACGTTAAAATCGAGCTGCTTGATCTGTCGAAAGATCACCTGCGTCAGGATTTCGAAGACGCGCCGGAGATTATTCAGAGCGGATTATACCAGCACACCTATACGGCTGAGTATGACAGCCCCGGTGGTGAGCCGATTGCCGCCCTGATTTCTGCCTATGAATTTGATGCGTCAGCCCAGGATGTCGCGCTGCTGCGCAATATTTCGAAAGTCTCCGCCGCGGCGCATATGCCGTTTATCGGCGCTGCCGGTCCGAAATTCTTCCTCAAGGATGCAATGGAAGAAGTGGCGGCGATTAAAGACATCGGCAGCTACTTCGATCGCGCCGAGTACATCAAGTGGAAATCTTTTCGTGAAACCGATGACTCCCGCTATATCGGCCTGGTGATGCCGCGCGTGCTGGGTCGCCTGCCGTATGGCCCGGACACCGTGCCGGTGCGCAGCTTCAACTATGTTGAGCAGGTCAAAGGCCCGGATCACGACAAATACCTCTGGACCAGCGCCGCCTTCGCCTTTGCGGCCAACATGGTGCAGAGCTTTATCAGCAACGGCTGGTGCGTGCAAATCCGTGGTCCGCAGGCCGGTGGCGCGGTACGGGATCTGCCGATTCATCTCTATGACCTGGGCACCGGTAATCAGGTGAAAATTCCGTCAGAGGTGATGATCCCGGAAACCCGCGAGTTCGAATTTGCCAGCCTGGGCTTTATCCCGCTGTCGTACTACAAAAACCGCGACTACGCCTGCTTCTTCTCGGCTAACTCCGCCCAGAAACCGGCCCTGTACGACACCGCTGACGCGACGGCTAACAGCCGCATCAACGCGCGTCTGCCGTACATTTTCCTGCTGTCACGTATCGCTCATTACCTGAAACTGATCCAGCGTGAAAATATCGGCACCACTAAAGATCGCCGCCTGCTTGAGCTGGAGCTCAATACCTGGGTGCGCGGGCTGGTGACGGAGATGACCGATCCAGGCGACGACCTGCAGGCTTCGCATCCGCTGCGCGACGCGAAAGTGACGGTGGAAGATATCGAAGACAACCCGGGCTTCTTCCGCGTGAAACTCTATGCCGTGCCGCATTTCCAGGTGGAAGGGATGGACGTCAATCTGTCGCTGGTTTCCCAGATGCCGAAGGCGAAAGCGTAAAGTAAGGCAGGAAGCCGATGAAAACGGAACAACCGTTATGGGGCAGGGGCCAGATGGTCTCTCCCCAGCACTTCCAGCAACAGGCCGCGTATGCGGCCTGGTCTGTGGAATGCATCGCCCAGTTGGGCCTTTCCCATCCCTGGGGAATGATTGAAGCCACGTTCGAACCGGAGGCACTGAAACTGGGCCGCCTGCAGGCCCGTCATCTGCACATCCGTTTTCGGGACGGCACGCTGATTGACACTGACAATGCTGACGCCCTGCCACCGGCGCTGTCGCTTGAGAGCGAATCGCATAATGCAGTGGTATTGCTGGCGCTCCCGCTGATGCGGGCGAACGGGGGGAACTGCCTGAAACCTGATGAGGTGGCCGAACGGCCGGTGCGTTTTCGCCAGCGCTGGCGGGATGTCCGCAATACTTTTGGCGAAGATATCCGCCAGATTGCCGTAATGCAGCCGGAGCTGAGCCTGCGTTTTTCCCATCAGAACAACAGCGACTATCTGACCTGTCCGGTTGCCCGACTGCAGCAGGATTCGCAGGGCAGCTGGAGACTGGATGAAGCGTTTCTGCCTCCACTGCTTACCCTTCAGGGCAGCCGCTGGCTGGTCACTCAGCTTGAACAGCTGATGACTCAGCTGCGCGCCCGGCTGAGCCGCCTGATGGCGATGCGCCGTGAAAGTAACGAGCGGATGGCCGATTTTGCCGTGGCCGATGTTTCCCTGTTCTGGCTGCTTAATGCCCTGAACAGCGCAGAACCGGTGCTGGGACAGTTTCAGCGCAATCTGCAAAGCCCGCCGGAGCGCTTGTATCCGGAACTGGCCCGCCTGGCGGGTAGCCTGCTGACCTTTTCACTGGAGCATCAGGTGAGCGCTATTCCGGCCTGGCAGCACGAGCAGCTGAATGCTGTGTTTCCGCCGCTGTTTGACTTACTGGGCGATCTGCTGGAAGCCAGTCTGCCCTCGCGCGTGGTGTCAATCGAGCTGGAAAATGATCCCCGTCTCCACTTCTGGCAGGCCCGTTTGCATGACCCGCGCCTGCGTGAAGGGGCCGATTACTATCTCTCCGTGCGATCCCCCATGCCTGTGGCCCAGTTGCAGGAGCAGTTCCCGCGCCAGTGCAAGGTGGGCAGCCCGGATCATGTCCGGGGCATCGTCAATTCTTCACGGGTAGGGGTGCCACTGACGCCGCTGCGTCATGTTCCTGCCGCCATTCCGTTACGTCTGGAAAATCAATATTTCAGCCTCGATGTCTCTCATCCCCTGGCGACGGAAATGCTTCAGAGCGGTACCTGTATGTTTTACGTGCCGGGCATGCTCGGCGAGCCTGAGCTTGAACTCTTTGCGGTACTAAGAACATGAGTGAGCATAAAAGCGGTACCGCCGCATCCATTGATATCGATGCCTTGCTGCAAAATACCTGGTTGCAGGTTATCAGCCTGCGCCATGGCCCGCAGTTTCAGGAAGGGGAAGGGCGAAAGCTGTGGGAACGCTGCATCGCCGATGTTGAAGAGGTGCAGCGTGTCCTGAAAGCGAGTGGACTCGATGAAACCCATTGCCTGCATATTCTCACCGCACAGTGTGCATTGCTGGATGAGACAGTAAAAGGCCGCGGCGTGGAAGATGATGCCTGCGTCCAGTGGTATGACATTCCGCTGCAGGGACATTTCCTCGGCACCATGGACGCAGGTGACACGCTGTGTGACCGGATGCGTGACGTGTTGCGTGAACCGGCACCTGATCTGGCCGTCATTACCTGCTTCCAGCGGGTGATGATGCTGGGATTCCTCGGCAACTTCCAGTCTCTGGACGATCCGGCACGTCAGAAACTTGTCAGCGCGCTTAATGAACATGTCACACCCTTCAGCTATCCCCAGACCCAGCCGGTGCTGGCGGAAAGCCCTGTCGGCTGGCGGATGGGCGGCTGGCTCTCGTCATGGCCGATGCGTATAGGGCTGAGTGTGATTGTGCTTATCGCCCTGTGGTGGGGGCTGAACCACTGGCTCGATCAGATGCTGTCGACACTGCTGCCGGGAGCCGTGAAATGAGTCCTGCACAACAGCGTGGTCTTGCGCTGTGGGCGCTCCTGCTCAGCGCGGGCGTCTGTCTGGGCTTTCTGCCGGTTTCCCGACTGGCTGCTGTGCTGATTCTGCTGGCGGTAATCGGGTTGATTGCGGCGATCGGATTCGCCGTCCGCCGTCGTGTCCAGGATGAGGAGATCCTGCCTCTGGAGGGGCTCCCGGAAGCGACATACCGCCAGCCGGTGGTCCTGGTTTGTGGCGATCTGCCGCTGGCGTGGCCTCAGTCGTCACCGGTACTGAATGTCACGCAGGGTTGCTGGATCCGGGTCGAAGACGACCAGGCGCTGGAGCAGGTTGCCTGCCAGCTTCTGTGGCAACGTCCTGAGTGGGGACGTCAGCTCTCGGTGATGGTCACAGTCTGTCCGCAGAAGCATGCAGACAGTGAAGCGCTGACCAGCCGCCTGCTGGCCCTGCGCTGGCAAATCAGCCTGCTGCGTAAGGAGAGTGGCCATTCTGTGCCGCTGGTACTGAATGGTCAGGCCGGCAGTGCAATGGTGAGGGACATGCTCTGGCAGGCGGCGATCCCCGGGGAAGGAGTAAGAATCTGGCGTGAGTCCACGGCGCCTGGTTCGATTGCCGCATGGGTCAGCCAGGGTGGTACGCCCGCGATGCAGCAACAGGTGCTGATGAACAGCCTGATGCGCTGGTTTCATCAGCACGTTAATGCGGTGTTTACGGATGAGAATCCTGATGTTCCGGCCATTAAACCTGCGGCAGTGCTGTGGGGCATGGGACCGATTCTTGCCGGAAGTCTGGCCTCTTCAGCCTGGACAGCATGGCTGTCTCGCCACACCGCCATGCAGCAGGTGGCAGGCTGGCAGCCGGTCGGCACTGACAGTACGGTGATATCACCACTGCCGGATTTCGTCCTGCCACTGTTACCGGAAGGTCGAGGTTTAACCCCGCGAGGCCGGACCTGGCGCTGCGCATTGACTCTTTTCAGCCTGGCGGCTATCGCGGCGCTGCTCAGCAGTGGCTGGAACAATCGCCAGCTGCTGCACCGTGTGAGCTTTGATATTGCCCGATATGACCGTATCGGGATGGACAACTACGGTCCGAAAGCCGATGCCGTCAGGGTCCTGCGTGAGGATGCCGCACAGCTGGATAACTGGGCACGCAATGGCGTACCTATCCGGATGAGTTTGGGTCTTTATCAGGGCGAACGCCTGCGTATGCCATTGCTGGATGCCATTCGCTCGTATATTCCGCCGCCACCGCCGCCCAAACCGCAACCAAAACCAGAACCGGTCCCGAAAATTGTCCGTCTCGACAGCATGTCGCTGTTCGATTCCGGCAGGTCCGTCCTGAAAGCCGGCTCTACCAAAATGCTGGTCAATTCGCTGGTGGGCATCAAAGCCAGGCCAGGCTGGCTGATTGTGGTCAGCGGGCATACCGACAACACCGGTAACCCGGAGCTGAACCAGACGCTGTCCCTGAAACGTGCCGAAGCGGTACGTGACTGGATGCGTGACACCGGCGACGTGCCGGAAAGCTGTTTTGCCGTGCAGGGCTATGGCGCAGGCCGCCCTGCCGCAACTAACGACACCCCGGAAGGGCGCGCGCTCAACCGCCGTGTCGAAATCAGTCTGGTACCGCAGGCCGACGCCTGTCAGATACCCGGCAAACACCCGGCGCCATCGCAGGATGATGGCGCGTCACAACACAATGGAGAGTAATACCATGGCAATTCCTGTTTATCTCTGGCTGAAAGACGACGGCGGCGCAGACATCAAAGGGTCTGTGGACGTTCAGGATCGTGAAGGCAGCATCGAAGTGGTTGCGCAGGATCACCGCGTTTACATCCCGACTGACAACAACACCGGCAAGCTGACCGGTACCCGTATCCACACGCCGTTCCTGTTCACCAAAGAAATCGATTCCTCCAGCCCGTACCTCTATAAGGCGGTGACCACCGGTCAGACCCTGAAATCTGCTGAGTTCAAATGGTACAAAATCAACGACGCCGGTCAGGAAGTGGAGTACTTCAACACCCGACTGGAAAACGTGAAGCTGGTGAAAGTCGCGCCGAAAATGCACGACATTAAAGATTCCTCCTTCGAGAAACACAACCATCTGGAACAGGTCGAGTTGCGTTACGAAAAAATCACCTGGACCTACAAAGACGGCAACATCATTCATTCCGATTCCTGGAACGAACGCGCCACCGCCTGATTACGCGTCCTGTTTTGCGCTGCAGGTGCGCTGGCTGCGTTCGCCCGCTCCGGCCACAGAGTTATCTCTGTTCCCGGAGGCTGACCAGCCTGCCGCCTTCCTGCGACGCGAACGCTTTCGCGTAATCCTCGTTTTAAGCGGAGGGGGATGACCTTTCCGCTGTTTTTCTGAGTATCTGCCTGGCGGGTACTGAGTAAAAAACATTCCCTAACCGAGAAATCTGACCTGATGCGCTTTAGGTTCCTTACGACAAGGAAAAGCGATGGGCGGTAGCGTGCCTGACGGTCCTCAGACTGCGAGTTCAAGAACATGGAAAACCCGGCAATTCTTCTGCGTCGTCTCAATCCTTACTGTGCCCGTGCGATGGAAGGCGCGGCTTCGCTCTGCCAGACCCGCGCCCATGCGGAAATCCTGCCGGAGCACTGGCTGCTGAAGTTGCTGGAGCAGGGCGAAGGTGACCTCACGGTTCTGGCCCGCCGCTATGAATGGGATATGGACGGCCTGTGGCAGGATTTACTCGGCTGGCTGGAGGCACGGCCGCGCTCGGTACGCACTCGCCCGCAACTGGCGGACAGCACCCGGACCCTGATGCAGCAGGCCTGGCTGCTCGCCTCACTCAGCGGTGAAGACAATATCCGCAGCGTGCATCTGCTGATGGCGCTGGCGGATAAACCGAAGCTGGTGCGCTGCGATGGTCTGTGGCCACTGCTGACGCTCGGTCAGAGCCAGCTGGAGCGCCTGCGTCCGCTGCTGGATGCGCAGTCGGAGGAGCGTCCGGAGGTTCAGCAGGAAGCCGAGCTGGCACAAAACCATGGTGGTGAAGTGGAGTTTGTTGGTCGTCCGGTCGGGGCAGAGCTGAAAGACGGTGAGCTCAACCCGGCGCTGCAGAACGCGCTGGATAAATTCACCCTCGATGTCACCGCCAAAGCGAAAGAAGGCAAGATTGACCCGGTGTTTGGCCGTGACACCGAAATCCGTCAGATGGTAGACATCCTCTCGCGCCGTCGTAAGAACAACCCGATCCTGGTCGGTGAGCCGGGCGTCGGCAAAACCGCGCTGGTCGAAGGCCTGGCGCTGCGCATTGCCGAAGGCAACGTACCGGAAAGCCTGAAACCTGTTGTACTGCGCACCCTCGACCTCGGTCTGCTGCAGGCGGGTGCGGGTGTGAAAGGCGAATTTGAACAGCGCCTGAAAAACGTCATCGATGCGGTGCAGCAGTCGCCGGTCCCGGTTCTGCTGTTTATCGATGAGGCTCACACCATCATCGGTGCCGGTAACCAGGCGGGCGGCGCGGATGCGGCCAACCTGCTGAAACCCGCTCTGGCGCGCGGCGAACTGCGTACCATTGCCGCCACGACCTGGAGCGAATACAAGCAGTATTTTGAGCGCGATGCCGCGCTGGAACGCCGCTTCCAGATGGTGAAGGTCGACGAGCCGGATGACGACACAGCCTGCCTGATGCTCAGGGGCCTGAAATCGCGCTATGCCGAACACCACAACGTACATATCACCGATGACGCCGTCCGTGCCGCTGTCACGCTTTCCCGCCGTTATTTAACAGGACGCCAGCTGCCGGACAAGGCCGTTGACCTGCTGGATACGGCGGCGGCGCGCGTCCGGATGAACCTCGACACGGTGCCAGAACAAATTGTGCGCCTGAAAGCACAGCTGACCGCTCTGGAACTGGAAGAGCAGGCGCTGCTGGACGATATCGCCGCCGGCAGCAGCCGTCATGGTGACCGCCTGGTTGTCATTGAGCAGCAGCGGGCTGAACTGGACGTGCGTATTCAGCAGCAGGAAGAGCGGTTCAGCAAGGAAAAGGCGCTGGTGCAGCAGCTGATGGCCTGCCGGCAGAACGTCAGCCAGCAGGCTGAAATTGCCGGCCTGCAACAGCAGCTGGAACAGGCGCAGCAGGGCGACGTGCTGGTTCAGGTGGATGTGGACACCCGCACGGTCGCGAACGTGATTGCCGACTGGACCGGCGTGCCGCTCTCATCGCTGCTGAAAGATGAGCAGACCGGCCTGCTGACGCTGGAAGATGAAATCGGCAGGCGCGTGGTGGGCCAGCCGGTGGCGCTGAACGCCATCGCACAGCGTCTGCGCGCCGCCAAAACCGGGCTGACGTCAGAGAACGGCCCGCAGGGCGTGTTCCTGCTGGTCGGCCCGAGCGGCACCGGGAAAACCGAAACCGCGCTTGCGCTGGCCGATGTGCTGTACGGCGGCGAAAAGTCCCTCATCACCATTAACCTGTCGGAATACCAGGAGCCGCACACCGTTTCTCAGCTGAAGGGCTCGCCGCCGGGCTACGTCGGCTACGGTCAGGGCGGCATTCTGACTGAGGCGGTGCGCAAGCGTCCGTACAGCGTGGTGCTGCTCGATGAGGTGGAGAAAGCGCACCGCGACGTGATGAACCTGTTCTATCAGGTATTCGACCGCGGCTTTATGCGCGACGGCGAAGGGCGTGAAATCGACTTCCGCAACACCGTGATTCTGATGACCTCGAACCTCGGCAGCGACCACCTGATGCAGCTGCTGGATGAGCAGCCGGACGCCACCGAAGGCGAGCTGCACGAACTGCTGCGCCCGATTCTGCGCGACCACTTCCAGCCTGCGCTGCTGGCCCGCTTCCAGACGGTGATTTACCGCCCTCTGACGGAAACCGCCATGCGCACCATCGTGCAGATGAAGCTTGCACAGGTGAGCCAGCGCTTACATCGTCACTACGGCCTGACCACGCACATTGATGAGAGCCTGTACGACGCCCTGACCGCTGCCTGCCTGCTGCCGGACACCGGTGCACGCAACGTCGACAGCCTGCTGAACCAGCAGATTTTACCGGTGCTGAGCCAGCAGCTGCTGACCCGGATGGCGGCTAAACAGAAACCGCAGTCGCTTACTCTGGAATGGCGTGAGGAAGAGGGGATTGCGCTGGAATTTGATCCTGTACAAGGAGTGAACGCATGAATCTCCCGATAAGATTCAGCCACAGCCACCACCTGCTGGCGGTGAAAGAGAGTGAAACAGCGCCCGACGTGCTGGCGTTTGAGGGCGATGAGGCCCTGAGCAGGCCGTTCCGTTACCGCATTGAGTTCACCAGCAGTGACCATGCCATCAGCAAAGAAATGATGCTGATGAAGGCCGCCTCCCTGACGCTGCAGGCGCCGGTCGATCAGGGCTACGGCATTAAAATACAGCAGCCGGTGCGGGTGATTCAGGGCGTGGTGACGGGCTTTGAGCGCTTCGGCACCTCAAAAGACGAAACCCACTACGCCCTGACGCTCCAGCCGCGCCTGGCGCTGCTCGACCGTTCGCATCAGAACGCCATCTACCAGGACATGTCCGTTCCGCAGATCGTGGAAAAAATCCTGCGCGAGCGTCACAGCATGCGCGGTCAGGACTTCCAGTTCTCGCTGACAAAAGAGTACCCGCGCCGTGAGCAGGTGATGCAGTACGGTGAAGACGATCTGCACTTCATCACCCGCCTGCTGGGGGAGGTGGGGATCGGGTTCCGTTTTACCACCGACACGCGGCTCAGTATTGACGTGGTGGAGTTCTTCGACAGCCGGCAGGGCTATGAGGCAGGCCCGACCCTGCCGTCGGTGCCGCCGTCGGGGCAGCATTCGGCCGGGGCGGACTCGGTATGGGCAATGGAGAGTCACCACCGCGTGGTGCAGCAGCGGGTCACGACCGGCGATTACAACTACCGTCAGGCCACGGAAGAGATGAGCGCGCAGGCCGGTGCGGTCGCCGGGGATACCATCACCTACGGTGAAGCCTACCATTATGCCGGTAACTATCTGACGCCCGGCAGTGCTTACGACCGCAACCCGGCGCCGGAGTCCGGTGCGTTTTATGCCCGCATCCGTCATGAACGCTACCTGAACGGCCAGACACAGACCCGTGCCATCACCAGCTGTCCGGTGCTCGCGCCGGGTCAGGTGCTGAAGGTGACCGGCGGCTATGAGGTGGCGGAGGTCTTTGCTCAGGGCGTGGTCATCACGGCGATGCACAGCCACGCCCGGCGTGACGAAGACTTCAGGGTGAGCGTTGAGGGCATCCCGGACAGCGACGATTTTAGCTTCCGCCCTGAACCCGGCGCCCGCCCGGTGATGGCCGGCACGCTGCCGGCGCGCGTCACCAGCACCACGGAAAATGACACCTACGGACATATCGACAAAGATGGCCGCTACCGCGTCAGCATGCTGTTTGACCGGGACAGCTGGGATACGGGCTTTGAGAGCCTGTGGGTGCGGCAGTCCCGCCCGTACGCCGGGGACGCTTACGGCCTGCACCTGCCGCTGCTGGCGGGCACCGAGGTGGCGATTGGCTTTGAGGACGGTAACCCGGACCGGCCCTATATCGCCGGCGTGCTGCACGACTCGGCGCACGGTGACCACGTCACCATCCGCAACTATAAGCGCAACGTGCTGCGCACGCCGGCGAACAACAAAATCCGCCTCGACGATGAGCGCGGGAAAGAGCACATCAAGATCAGCACCGAGTACGGCGGCAAAAGCCAGCTGAACCTGGGTCATTTAGTGGATGCCGAAAAGCAACAGCGCGGCGAGGGCTTTGAGCTGCGGACCGACAGCTGGGGCGCAATACGGGCGCAGAAGGGGCTGTTTATCTCGGCGGACGGTCAGGCGAAGGCGCAGGGCCAACAGCGCGAAATGCAGTCGGCGCTAAAAGAGCTTGATGCCGCGAGAGAAGTCACTTCAGGACTGCGCCATGCCGCTCAGGCTGCTCAGGCTGAATTGGCCGATCTTGAGAAACAGACAGCATTAATGAATCAAACACTCAACGATCTAAAGCAGCAGGCATTGTTGCTTTCGGCACCATCAGGAATTGCACAGGTAACCCCGGCTAGCGTTCAGCTCTCTGCGGGGGAAAACATGATAATCACTGCAGGGCAGAATGCAGATTTTAGTATCGCTAAAAAATTCACTTTGGCGGTGGGTAATGCGCTGAGCTTCTTTGCTCATAAACTGGGAATCAAAATGTATGCCTCAGAGGGTAAAGTTGACATTCAGGCACAGTCAGATGCCTTGAATTTATTTGCCAAACAGCAGCTTTCTGTAGCCAGCTCGGACAATAGCGTCGTCGTATCGGCGAAGAAAGAGATTCTACTGACCTGCGGTGGCTCCTTTCTCCGGCTAAGTGACACAGGAGTAGAAGTCGGGACAGCCAAAAATGTCACGCTGAAGTGTATTGCTGTTCAACAGCAGCCTGCTTCAGCGTTGAATTCAACGCTGAAGCTACCCTCTGGATGTAAGCCTGGGGTTATTGCAGCCGCCCAGCAGCAAGGGGCCGTGGTCAACCTTAGCTGAGATTCAGGGAGAGTCCTATGACCAAAAAATTAGCTGTGCTGGGTGACAGAACGAGCAACGGCAAATTAGTGTCTGCCACCGCCAACTTTTTCAGTGATGGTAAACAGGTCGCGCAGAACAATGACAAAGCCACATGCTCGGTTTGTAAAGGAACGTTCCCGATTCAGGGGACAGCTCGGGGAATAATCAGCAGCGGCGTACTACTGGTCCAGGACCAGGATCGCGTGCTCTGTCAATGTTCCGCGCATAAAGTCATTGCGGGATCAAATTATTTCACTGGATAAATTCCGGACCCTTAGTGACGGACTTGTTTAATAAAAAGGACATGAGTATGGCATGCCAGGGGTTATGTACGACAAAAGGACTAGCGGTGCTGCCGGTACGGTATGCCGTCGTACCTGAAAATATAGATGCCGACCTGCCCGAGTGGGCAAAGGATGAGCAGGTTACCGGCGTAGCGCTCGCCAGCGGCGAAAAGTACACGCTCCGGGCACTTCGTCAGGGCTATCTTTATGTTTTTTATGAAAAAGGAAAGCAGGGTACAAATTACTGGCAGTGTTACAGCGTCGCACCGGATGGTTCATTGTGGCTGCAGCAGGTTGCTGTCAATCCGGCCGCTGTAGATAAGACGTTGTGCGAAACCGGTGACCATATTGCGCAAAACGTGGAGTTTATGAGCATTGAGACGCCGGACAGTTGCGGCAACGTCTGGTTTGCCTTCAGCCAGTACCCGTGGGAGCAGGAAACACTGGACCGTTACGGGTCCGATACAACTGCCCGCGCGGGGAGAATGCAGAAGGTCATGCCATCTGCCTCGGGGACGCAGCGTTCAGAGACGGGAGCCGACGCAACGGAATCCAGCCTGAATCAGGTGCTGGACTATCGTGTTCCTTCTGTTTCTGGTCTGCTGCCGGGGCCGGATGACCTGCGCGTGCACAATGTCAGCCGGGCGACGTCGCTCTGGGACCCTTCTGCTGAAGATGTCTGGCGGATAAATGATGAAGTTGTCAAATCGCAGTCCAGCCTGTACCCGTGGGCGCAAAAACGCAGTGGCATGGCGTGTGCGACGGTAACTGCCATGCAAAACCGGAGTGAGGGAATCACACCGTTGATACTGCCGCTCCGGGACCCGGTGGGAATAGTGCATGAGCTGAATGGCTGGAGTCAGGATGTGCTGGGGCGTCAGGCTCAGTTTCTGCGCGAGCGCGAGCTTGAGCTGTCGACGAAAGCGAATCTTGATGCGTTAAAAACGTTGCTAAGCGACAGGGCGCAGGCCACAGGTGAGGCGGTGCTGGAACGTTTTGCACAGCCTGAAAACACGATGTTGAAGGACGAATATCTTGATATGCGTTTGCAGGCTCTTGAGCAACGCTATCAGAGCAAACCTGATGTGCTGGCACAGGGTCGGGCAGATATCAGTCTGGTCCGGTCATGGCGGGCGCAGAATGTTCCGGCTATGTACATGGAGAATGTCCTGCAGGAACCAATGGAGCCTCTTGCCGTTCACCGGCAGCGCGTGAGCGGGCTTACGGTCCGGGTGGAGCAGGTGCTGGCGGCACGCCCACAGAGTTTGGCAGATGCGCGGGCCGGAAGCTGGTCACCTTATCAGGCGAAGCTGAACGGCAGCCGGCAGGCAAATTTTGATGCCTGCTATAAAGGTCTGGGGGAGAGGGTAAACGCACTCTTTCAGAAAAGGATAGTCAGCGTGGTGAACTGGCTCGGGGCGCCGCTGCTGGTGACGGTGCTTAACGATTTTCACTGTACGGCACAGCGGGCGGGCGTGTTTTACCAGTCCGCAGTGAGTATGGCGATAAACGGCATCAGCAGCTGTCCGAAGGGCGCAGCAAAAATAGACGACTGGTGGCATGAGTACAGCACAAAAAACAGCGGCAACCTGCTGTGGCGACACGTTGCCGCCAATAATCCGGCGCTGATGGGTGAGCTGGAACCGTTGCTGGCCGAGGCGAAGGCAAGAAAGGATGAGAATGTGACGCCACTAACGGCCACGGCGGTGACAGCGTCTCTGATGCAGCAGGCCGGAAACCTGAAAAAGCTGGAGGGGTTTTACCAGAAGTCCCTGAACTCGGTTGTGAAAGGGCTGCGGGAAAACGCCAGTAAGCTGGAGCAGGAGATTTTCAAAACCGATGCATTTATCGTAACGGTGGGGGACCGGGTAAGCCGGATACTGCTGGTCGATAAGCTGGGTGAGAAGCTGTCAACTACGGCATTTCGTCTGGTGTTTATGGCGCGTGCCGGTATTCCGTCAGAAAAAATGCACGAACTGGTGAATGATTATCTCCGTGAAGCCCCGGCCCTGCGCAGCACGGTGCTGGCGGGTATCCGCAACAGTAAACGTTTTATGCCCAGCCAGAGCGAAGTGGTGACCATTAAACAGACCCTGAGCAGCAAACTGGAAGAGCACTTTGCGACAGAGAAAGGGAGAGGCGAATACCAGCTGGCTAAAATAAACAGCCTGCTGCTGGTGCTGAATGCGCTTGATTTTATCTACCTGTGCGGGGAGGTACAGAATGACCGGAAGCCGCTGTCAAGCCTGATGGCCAGTGGACTGGCGATGGTGAGCCAGGGGACCTCGGTATTTTTACCGGCGATGGAAAAGGGGCTGGAAGCGAAGCCGCTGAGTGTGGCGTGGATAAAGGGGATGGGGGCGGCGGCGGGAGGCGCGGCTTCGCTGCTCTCAGCGTATGCAGATGGAATGAATACCTATAATGAGTTAAAAAACAATCGTTTTTACCTTTCGGCTGTGTTGCTCGTTAAGACCGTTGTTGATGGTCTGGGTGCTGTTAAATGGCTGGGACTCCTGCTGGAGGTGATTGATAAACCACTGGCGGAGCGGGGTGCTTTAAGAATAACCGGTTTTCTGTCAGCGGAGTTTTTTGGTATCAGGGTTCTGGCCGTGCTGATGACCTGGGAAGCCATGGTGGCTATAACATTGCTGCAGGTGATAGCGATCCGGGTATCGGATGATGAACTTCAACTGTGGTGTAAAAAAAGCGTGTTTGGCACAGCGCCATTCAACCGTTCTCTGACGGACCAGGATAAGGCCCTGGAAGCGGCAATAAAGGATGTGATATGAGCGCAGAGGAAAAGAAAAAATATGCCCGGTACATTAAGGGGGAGAAACTCAGGGAGTTACGTACAAAGCGGGAAATCGAACTGATGAACGGCAGGCCGTGGACGCGGGAGCTGCCACCGCCACCGGTATTGCCGCCTTTCGGCCCGCTGGAAAAAATTAGCGGGCGTCTCGAATCGTTTGGTTGCGAGTATTTTAAGGAATATTTTGACGTAAAGGCCTACCGCACCAGCACACTGCCGGATATATCTGACGGACAGCGTGGCGTAGCCGCAGCGGTGGCCATTGCAGCCGGCAGCCCCGGCGTCGGGGCTGCAATTATGGCCGAGAGTGATTCTGCTTATGATACTGCGGGGTTCGTGCAGGGTGAGATAAACGGCAGGCCGTTTCGTGGCTGGGTGGGACGGACCAGACTGCAGACGGGTGATGAGGTGGAAATGGTCGTCGAGTGGCAACATGATCATTATGAAGTGTATGCCATTGCGCTGCCGGAAGAACGGATTGTGTCAATAATCCCAAAATGTGATATGGGACATATCGCCCATGCGCTGTGGCGTATTAAGAATATGTTTATTCTTATAATGATATTAATGACTATGTTTATATTTATATGTATATGCATAAATTTTTCTGAGGCAAATCCACAGGGGGAGTCACTATGGGAGCGCTTTGGGCTTTTCCTTTTTATGGGGCTGGGAGGAACGACTATGATATCAGGACTAATTGCTATTTCAGCTTACAAAGCCTGTGCCCCCACCCGCTGTAAACTGGCGGAGGAGGTATTTAATCTGTTGGACATGAAAAATATCGCAAGGGTTGATCTCAATAAAATAACAAAAGAGCGCGAGCAGCAGTTAATGGATAAGGGAAAGTGGCACGATCCGGATGATCAGTCGCAACCCGTTTGCCCCACCCAGAAGTTTGTTTATTCTGCCGAAAGCTGGTTTTACTACTGATATTAAGCTGGCTGATATTCTGATCGGAGCCCTGGAAGCGGCAATAAAGGATATTTCATGACGTCAGATAAACAAAAACAGAATTGCTCCCGATTTGTTGATCCGGAAAAATTAAGCGATTTACGTACAAAGCGGGAAATCGAGCTGATGAACGGCAGGCCGTGGACGCGGGAGCTGCCGCCTCCGCCGGTGTTGCCCCCTTTCGGCCCGCTGGAAAAAATCAGCGGACGGCTGGAATCCTTCAGCAGCGAACGTTTTCGAGAATACTTTGATGTGGATTCATACCGGACGAATCCCCTGCCGAATGTGTCTGCCGGACAGCGTGGCGCGGGGGCTGCGGTGGCCATTGCGGCGGGCAGCCCGGGCGTGGGGGCGGTGATGATGATGGAAGGCGACCATACGGATACCGCAGAATATGTTCAGGGCAGTATAAATGGCAGACCGTTCAGCGGGTGGGTGGGTCAGACGCGCCTGCAGGCGGGTGATGAGGTGGAGATGGCGGTGGAATGGCAGGAAGACCATTATCAGGTCTATGCCATCACGCTCCCGGAAGAGCGAATTATCTCCATTTGCCCGAAATGCGATATGGGACGTCTGGCCCATGCGTGGTGGCGAATAAAGAATATGTTTATATTAACAGCAATAATTATGTCTATGTTTTTGGGTATATATATCATTAAATCAGCCTCCGAAGATAATGTGGAACAGATTGGATTCTGGTCTTTATATTATGGCCCTTTATTAGTTCTGTTAGCGATATCAATCATTTGCTCTGGATTAATTGCATTTTCAGCCTACAAAGCCTATGCCCCGACAACCTGCAAACTGGCTGAAGAGATATTCAGGGTATTTAATATGAAGAATCCTGCTGGTATTAATCTGAAGAAAAAAAGAAAAGAACATATAGCCTGGCTGAAGACTCAGGGGAAATGGTATCCACCTGATACAGAGGGCCGTCCGTCCTGCCCGAGCCCGAAGTATCCAATCTCACGGGGTAAGTGGTATTATTATTAATGCATGCCGAAAGAGTGCAGGTGTTTGTGATGGTCATAGTAATGGCGTGAATATAATATATGACTGCAGGTTTTTTGTATTTAGATCCGTCCCGTTCAACCGCTCCCTCACGGACCAGGATAAGCACCGGAAACGGCGATAAAGGATGTGGTATGACCGACACACAAAAAACAACCAGCTCCCGTTTCATCGAACCGGAAAAATTAAGCGATTTACGCACAAAGCGGGAAGTCGAACTGATGAACGGCAGGCCGTGGACGCGGGAGTTGCCGCCGCCGCCGGTATTGCCGCCTTACGGCCCGCTGGAAAAAATCAGCGGCCGTCTGGAATCTTTTAATAACGAATGTTTTCGGGAGTATTTTGACGTAAAGGCCTACCGCACCAGCACGCTGCCGGGCGTCTCCGATGGGCAGCGTGGTGCAGCCGCTGCTGTAGCCATTGCAGCGGGTAGCCCGGGAGTAGGGGCTGCAATTATGGCCGAGAGTGAATCATCGAACGACACGGCTGAATATGTGCAGGGCACAATTAACGGCAAACCCTTTAGGGGCTGGGTGGGAATAACCCGCCTTCAGGCGGGAGATAATGTGGACATGATTGCCGAGTGGCAGTATGACCATTATGAGGTTTACGCTATTGCATTGCCGGAAGTTCGTATCGTATCAATTTGCCCCAAGTGTGATATGGGGCATATAGCTCACATGTTATGGCGAATTAAGAATATGTTCGTTCTTACCGGAATATTATTGCTTATGTTGGTTTCTGTGGGAGTGATTCATACAGTTATTGATGGTGACTGGAAAGGGGGGGGGATTTTTTATCTACTTATTTCTGGCTTTTTATCATGGCATTAGTCGTTAATGTCTCAATTGCTGGGTTAATAGCTCTTTCGGCTTACAAAGCCTGCGCTCCGACGCGTTGTAAACTGGCAGAGCAAATATTTCATCTGCTGGGTGTGAAAAATGTGGCATGGGTTAATCTCAATAAATTAACAAAAGAACGCGAGCAACAATTAATGGATGCAGGGAAATGGCACGATCCGGGTGATAAGAGTAAACCGGCCTGTCCCAGCGCGAAGTTTATTTATTCTGCCGAGCACTGGTTTTATTACTGAGTACCCACAACAGAGCGGATCTGTTTGCTGAAAGTAATTATGTCGTTACAGGTGATAGCGACCAGCATATCGGATGATGAGCTTCAGCTGTGGTGTAAAAAAAGCGTGTTTGGCACAGCGCCATTCAACCGTTCTCTGACGGACCAGGATAAGGCCCTGGAAGCGGCAATAAAGGATGTGATATGAGCGCAGACGATAAGAAAAAATATGCCCGGTACATTAAGGGAGAGAAACTCAGGGACTTACGTACAAAGCGGGAAATCGAACTGATGAACGGCAGGCCGTGGACGCGGGAGCTGCCGCCGCCTCCGGTGTTGCCGCCTTTCGGCCCGCTGGAAAAAATTAGCGGGCGTCTCGAATCGTTTGGCTGCGAGTATTTTAAGGAATATTTTGACGTGAAGGCCTACCGCACCAGCACGCTGCCGGATATATCTGACGGACAGCGTGGCGCAACCGCAGCGGTGGCCATTGCAGCCGGCAGCCCCGGCGTCGGAGCTGCAATTATGGCCGGGAGTGATTCTGCTTATGATACTGCGGGGTACGTGCAGGGTGAGATAAACGGCAGGCCGTTTCGTGGCTGGGTGGGACGGACCAGGCTGCAGGCGAGTGATGAGGTGGAAATGGTCGTCGAGTGGCAGCATGATCATTATGAGGTGTATGCCATTGCGCTGCCGGAAGAACGGATTGTTTCAATAATCCCAAAATGTGATATGGGACATATCGCCCATGCGCTGTGGCGTATTAAGAATATGTTTATTCTCACCGCGATATTATTGTTTATGTTTATGTTTATGTTTATGTTTATGTTGCGAGTTTTTTTTCATGATGGAGATTACGCTAAATATTGGTTTAATTATCATGGCCCTATATATGTAATGCTAGCAGGTTCATTGGGTATATCTGGTTTGATCGCATATTTTGCTTACAAAGCCTGTACACCCACCCGTTGCAAACTGGCTGAGGAAATATTCCATCTACTGGGAATGAGAAACGTTGCAAATTTGAATCTCAATAAAATAACAAAGGAGCGCGAGCAACAGTTAATGGATAAGGGAAAGTGGCACGATCCGGACGACCAGTCGCAACCCGTTTGTCCCACCCAGAAATTTGTTTATTCTGCCGAAAGCTGGTTTTATTACTAAACAATAACAGGATATTTAACTACATAATGAACTGCACTCTAATTATATATAATAATTATTGTCAGGATTTAAAAAAGAAAGGTTTCCGTGAAGTAATGAAGCATGAATAAAAATAGTAAAATAGTAAAATAGTAAAATAGTAAAATAGTAAAATAGTAAAATAGTAAAATAGTAAAATAGTAAAATAGTTACTAATAATTGTTTTTTTGATGGTTCTATAGGGGTGGTGTATGGATAGTGCGTCTTTTAATAAAATTAAAGAAGAGATCTTTAAGACTGTTTTTGCAAACAATGGGCGTTGTTTCATGCTGATAGACGCTTCTCTGGAGCAGTACCGGTCGAATAGTTTTCTGTATGATGCATTGAAAGATTATCCGCTCTATCCTGTAATATTTGATCGGGATGAACTCCATGATGCACTACCACTCTATCTTGTCTCTCTTGATGTCCAGAGCACAAAAGATAACGAATTATTTCATAATAGTATTCATCATGCGTTCTATGAACTAGGATCGGAACGGATTAATTCCGGAGAGGGGCGCAGTGTTTGTGCGTGGATCTCGACGCCGTTAACTACAGAACAACTTTCCGAAAGTATCTCAAGATCTGCGGTTCAGACTGTTCAGACTGGTGGTGATGTGTTAATTCGTTACTTTGACCCTTCAGTCTTTGGTCTTTTCCTGCCAATACTTGATAATTGGCAAAAAGAGCAGTTACTGAGGAATATTAATGTCTGGTGCTATATAGATGGTGATGGTACTGCACAAGTCGTGAACGGTGATGGAGGAAATGTAAAAAAATTAAGCTATTCATTAGAGTTAACAGAGTTAAACTTTTTGGATATAAATAACATAGCTATTATTAATAATATCTTGCGCAAGTATCGTGAAAAACAAGATGTGGGAAAAGTTAGAGAGCAACAGGCAGTGAGGTTGTTACAGCCTGCACTACGTTATTTCCACGATCATTTCTCTTCTGTTGGTGAGGGGGTTAATGAGTTTGGTCTTGATGTACTCAATGCCCAGCAACTATTTTATCAGGATGGAGTGTTTGAAAAATACTTATTGAATAACAATATTGCAAACCTACCTTTATATCCTGAAGTCAAGGCCAGGGTGGAACGTCTGGAATGGGAAAAGGCATTTACTCGGGCATAAAAATCCCAGTATTAATGATGGAGTCATATATGGGGTGGCCAGTACAAATAATTTTACCAAAAGAACGTGCCTCTGGTATTAACTGGAAAAAATGGGGTTTCTCTTTCGTAACCCTTTTATTCGTATCATTGATGGCTGCAATTATTGTAAAAGTTGCCGTTCCCGTTGAGGATGTGAATTCCCTGAAATTTCTTTTTTTATTATTTTTTGCGGCAGTTTTTATATACTTTATTTCCCTCGCTGTTAGGATTTATTACTTTGGGCTTTGCTTGTCAGCATTTGAGGCTTATGAAAAGGAATCAGCATTAACGAAGAAAGAGTGGACCGAATGGGCTAGTCGCGAGCTTTATGTTGCTGCCTATAAATTGTTTACTCCACTAGATATATCGCAATCAGATATAGCCATTGGTAAACTTGTTGAAGTGTATAGCGGGCAACAGCTGCGATTGCGGGGGCATAGTGGAGAAGCTTTTACTGAAGAACAAATTATTTATGAGCTTTTGGCCTCAGTAAGGGCGAAAGTAATGAATCTGGCAAAAATATGTGTTTTCGATGTCATGTTTACCTATGGTAGTAGCAATGTTTCCTTTACTATATTCAAAGAGTGCTGGGTTGCAATCGGCCTCCCGGAAAAATGTCTTAATAAATATTATTACCTACATGGCACGTTAGAGCAGGAGTTTGAACGGTTATCCAGCGTGAAAAATAATCTGGTGACTATAATTTTCTCTGCCAATATTGAAAGCGTGGAGGAATATTCTGCTGAATTAACGGAGTTTGCATCTGTTTTACTGGTCACTCACCAGAAAGAACTTTCAGGTAACGCAAACAATGGTGTTGCTTTGCGCGCGCTGACATGTGGGAAAAACTCAGCTAAACAAGAGTTTATTCATATGATGACTTACCAGCCTGATGTTGTTGAAAGCTCAAAAGTATTTTTTAGTAACATGAGCGTGGACGAGGCTTTAGATATTTCAGACCTGTTGCGAACTTCATGCTTACCCATGGGTGTTTCGTGGGAATATGAAATGCAAGATATGAATGTATTATTAGGGAAGCTAGGAGGTAAACATTTTTGGCTGGTTTTTACTCTGGCATTATTTGTTTGTGAAAAGAGCAGGGAGTCCGTTCTGATGATCTCCAGTGTTGGCAATGATTATGTTTTTAATGTTGTTAAGCCATTTGAAAATGGCAGGGAGCAATGAATTGACAACCTCAGCAAAATGGAGAGTAATTGGGCTTGTCGCTTGTCTTATTATCTTTGGTATTGTTACTTTCCTTGGGTGTTATTACTACGGGAATTATCTTGAATGGATGTCAGCCAAAGAAAAGATGACTCTTTGGTTTTTATGTATGCTTTTGTTCTCCGCGTTCCTGATTTTGATGAATTTCGGTGTCTGGACCTACCAAAGAGGTTTGCGATTTCAGACCATCAAGGTTGATAAGCCAGGCGTACCCGATTTGCATAAGACGAAGAAAAATCTTACAGCAAAGGCTCCGTTAAAAGATTACCTAAAAGCTCGCTATCACCTCTTCTGGCGTCGCAAAGTCCGCCTGCTGCTAATCACTGGCGATGAGGCGGCAATCGAACAACTGGCACCTGGCCTGAAGGAAAGTCAGTGGCTTGAAGGCAACCGTACCGTGCTGATTTTTGGCGGCAGCCTGAAGGAAGAGCCGGACAGCGAAAAATACACCGCGCTGCGTAAACTGCGTCGCGGGCGCCCGCTGGACGGTATTGTACGCGTCATGCCTGAGTCGCTTAATCTTACCCCACAAATCAGCGACAACGATTTACGCGGACTGGAAAAAATCAGTGAACTGCTGCGCTATTCCGCACCCGTCTGGCTGTGGCAACTGTGCAGCAGCGACTGGTCGCAGTCGAAGCGTCCTGAGCAGGCGGTAGGGGCAAGCTTTCCACTGCGCGCCAGAGCAGACGATATTTCCCGACAACTTGAACAGATGCTGCCTGCACTGCGAGCGCAGGGTGTCGATCAGGTTATCGAGAACAACAGCCACGATTTCCTGCTACGCCTTGGCCAGCATCTCAGCGACGGCGGTATCGCCCGCTGGGCTCAGCAACTGGTGCCGTGGCTCTCTGTCACCCAGCAGCGTGTTCCGCTGCGTGGCCTGATGTTCAGCCTGCCGGAGAATAAACCTGCAGGCATATCTGAGAATGGCGTAGCCTTTAATCCCACTTCTGCTGACACAGAGAGATTCCGCGCGGAATCACAACGGCATGCACTGACTCTGCCGGTGATCTGGCAGAGTATTGTTGATGACTGCACCCGTATACGTGGCCGCCGTGTCGGAATGGCGTGGGAACAAACACTCGCCTGGACACTGATGATCATTATCGGTGTCTGGGGAGCGGGGACACTGCTGTCATTTGCGGTAAACCGTCTGCAGATAGTGGCTGTTGCTGAACAGGCTCATGCCCTGGTAGAGCATCCTTCCGTATCGGATTACCAACTGACAGCGCTGCATAACCTGCGTAATGATGCTGGCCGCCTGCAACACCGTATTCAGGAAGGCGCGCCCTGGTATCAGCGCTTCGGCCTTGACCATAACCCGCAGCTGCTCGCCGCAATGCTGCCCTGGTATGGTGTGGCGAACAACCGCCTGATACGCGATCCGGCAGCTGCTGCCCTGACGCAAAAGCTTAGCGTGCTGGCAAACTCTGCACCTGGCAGCGACCAGCGAGCACAACTGGCTAAACCGGGTTATGACCAGTTGAAAGCCTGGCTGATGATGGCCCGTCCGGATAAAGCCGACGGCCCATTTTACGCACAGACCATGAAAGCCCTGCAGCCGACGCACATGGGTATCTCAACGGGCCTGTGGCAAAGTCTCTCACCGGATCTGTGGGCCTTCTATATCACCGAGCTGCCACGGCAGCCCCAGTGGAAAATCGTCCCGGATGCCTCTCTGCTCAGTCAGAGCCGTCAGGTGCTGCTGGCGCAGATTGGCCGTCGCAACGCAGAAAGCACCCTATATGAAAACATGCTCAAATCGGTACGTCGTAACTTCGCGGATATCTCTCTCGAAGACATAACCAGTGGCACCGATGCCCGGCGACTGTTCACTACCGATGAGGTGGTCCCCGGCATGTTCACCCGTCAGGCATGGCAGGGTGGAATTCAGCAGGCAATCGAGAAAGCAGCCAATTCACGCCGCGATGAGATTGACTGGGTATTAAGTGATTCCGGCAAAGCCGTTTCGGCCGACCTGTCGCCGGAAGCGCTGAAGGCGCGTCTGACCCAGCGTTATTTCGCTGATTTTGCCGGTAACTGGCTGAGCTTCCTGAACAGCCTGCACTGGAACCCAGCGCACAATATTGCCGATGTCACCGACCAGCTGACGCTGATGAGTGATGTACGCCAGTCGCCGCTGATTGCGCTGATGAATACGCTGGCGTGGCAGGGACAGACCGGCGAGCAGCGAGCCGGCCTGTCCGATTCAATTATCAAATCCGCAAAAGAACTGGTCGGCAGTCAGGAGAAACCGGTGATCGACCAGAGCGCGGCCGGTCCGCAAGGACCGCTGGATGACACCTTTGGGCCGCTGCTGGCGCTGATGGGGAAAAACAAAGCCAGCAATGTCATGTCAGCTGACAGCACGCTGAGCCTGCAGACCTGGCTGACCCGCATCACCCGTGTACGTCTTCGCCTGCAACAGGTAGCCAATTCATCGGATCCGCAGGAGAGCATGCAGACCCTGGCCCAGACCGTCTTCCAGGGCAAAAGCGTGGATCTGACGGATACCCAGCAGTACGGCAGCCTTGTCGCTGCCAGCCTGGGGGAAGAGTGGAGCGGTTTTGGCAACACGATGTTTGTTCAGCCGCTGACTCAGGCCTGGGAAACGGTTCTGCAGCCCTCGGCTGCCAGCCTGAATGACCGCTGGAGCCGCTCGGTGGTCGCGAACTGGCACACGGCCTTTGACGGACGCTTCCCGTTTGCAATGAGCAAGAGTGATGCTTCTCTGCCGATGCTGGCCGAGTTTATTCGTAAGGATAGTGGCCGCATCGACCGGTTCCTCAGTACGGAGCTCAGCGGCGTGCTCCACAAAGAGGGGAGTCAGTGGGTGCCGGACAATTCACACAGTCAGGGCCTGACCTTTAATCCGGCTTTCCTCAGAGCAGTTAACCAGCTGAGTCAGCTGTCGGATATTTTATTTACCGATGGCAGTCAGGGGATCAGTTTTGAGTTGCAGCCACGTCCCGCGGCAGAAGTTACAGAGACTCAACTGACCATTGACGGACAAAAATTGCATTACTTTAACCAGATGGCCGACTGGCAATCTTTGCGCTGGCCGGGTGATACCTTCAGGCCAGGCACTATGCTGACCTGGACTACTATCAACGCCGGCGCGCGCCTGTTCGGGGACTATAGCGGGACCTGGGGCTTTATTCGCTGGCTGGATCAGAGCAAACGGCGGCAACTTGACCGCAGTCAATGGATGCTGAGTTTTAGTGCCTCTGACGGCAGAACGCTGCAGTGGGTACTGAGATCGCAGCTAGGCAACGGACCGCTGGCGCTACTTTCACTGCGCAACTTCAGCCTGCCGGACCAGATATTCAGTCTGGATACCCCGGTCACCTCACAGGCTCCGGTTGATACAGATTATTCAGCCATGGAAGGAGTGGAATAATGGCGACATTACAAAATTTACTTCAGGCGATGGGCGCTGATGAGAAGACGTTACTGGAGAGTGCCAGGTCGCGCTGTGCTGAATGGGAACGCTGGCTGGAGCCTGTTAGCGACGATGCGCCTACCGGAGAGGACCCAGGCTACGATGACGATTTCCAGCGCATCCGTGAAGAGGTCAACAAACTTTCCGGCATTGATACCGGGCTGATATGCCAGTTGGCGGAAAAGCTGCTGACCGGCTGCTGCAAGGATCTGCGCGTTATTACTTTCTATGTCTGGGCGCGCCTGCATCAGGATGGTGAGTCCGGACTGGCACAGGGGATTGAACTGCTGGCGGCAATGCTTGAGCGGTTCGGTGCCCGGCTGCATCCGTTACGCGACCGGAGCCGCAAATCAGCTCTGGAGTGGCTGGGTAGCGGCCGCTTAATTGATAGCCTTTCCTTATATCCGGAAGTGGATTTGTCGGTGATGCAGCGCATCACAGCAGGCCTGCTACTTTCGGATCAGGCTTTTCAATGGTTTGATGAAGATGCCCGTCCCGAACTCGGCGGACTGTATCAGGCGCTGGACAACCGGCTGGTACAGAACGGCGGTGCCAACAGTCTGGTGCCTCAGACCAGCCGTGAGGATAGCGCGGCAGCCGTGTCAGTAACTTCTGCGCCAGTAATGAGCGCTGTTACATCCGGGCGTGATTTGCTAGATCAGGCGAAAGTGCTGGCGAAATATCTTCGCGATCAGCCTGGAGGCTGGCTGGCCGGGCATCATCTGTTGAAAAGTGTCCGCTGGGATACGTTGACCGAACTGCCGCCGCTGGATGCGACGGGGCGTACGCGTCTGGTTCCACCTAAGCCAGACAGCAGGGCTCACCTCAAGCGACTCTACCTGCAAAAAAGTTGGTCTGAATTGCTGGAGCATACAGACACGTTGCTGGCGCAGGGCGTCAATCATCTGTGGCTGGATGTGCAGTGGTACGCCTGTCAGGCACTGGCAAAACTCGATAGCGATAGGGTGCGCGCAGATATTCTCTGCCGTGATCTCAAAGGTTTGCTGGCCCGCCTTCCTGGGCTGGAAGCACTGGCTTTCAGTGACGGAACACCCTTTGCTGACGAGGTGACGCTGAACTGGATAAACGAAAGCGTACTGGATGATATGGCTGGCTGGAAAGAGGGGACGGTATCAGTCGTTGCTGTGGGCAGCGATGATGTGCTGGCACTGGAGCCTGAAGTGTTAACAAAAGCCGATACAGAAGGATTTGAAGCCGCGCTTAACTGGCTTCAGGTTCAGTCGGGTTACACTTCTTCCCGTAACCAGTGGCTGATGCGTCTGCTGATGGCCCGGGTGAGCGAGCAGTACGGAAAAAATGAAATGGCACTGCACCTGCTGGGTGAGCTCGACTCCGGTGCCCGCGAACTCACGCTTAAGCAGTGGACGCCTGAGCTGATATTTGAAGTCAAAGCTCGCCGGCTAAAACTGCTGCGGGGCAAAGCCGCACGCAGCGAAGCTGATAAAACGCGGCTGCAGCCTGAAATGGACATGCTGCTATCCGGGCTTATCTCACTGGATCCTGCTCGGGCCGCGGTGCTGTGCGGCTGAGTACCTCTCAACGGAAAACAGAGTGCTATGGCAGAAGGTAACCCTGCGGTGGTGGGGTATCTTTCTGTATTAACAGGCATTGCTTAGTGAGGGAAGCCCGCTGCAATGGTGTTCCTTCAGGCCAGCAGCCACCCGCCAGATAGCAGGCTGTTCTCTTCGAAACCAGCATTAACGATCCTTCACATCATCTGGTGCCTTCATTGGGGCTGGATTTTTCTTCACCGCTCAACAAGCAGTAATCAACACACAGACATAATTATGCATGACTTAACCCTGCGTTATTACGACGCTGAAATGCGCTACCTGCTTGAAGCAGGCGAAGAGTTTGCCCGTGCTCATCCGGAGCAGGCTGCAATGCTCAATCTCGATAAAGCGGGTGCGCGCGACCCGTACGTGGAGCGCCTGTTTGAAGGCTTTGCCTTTTTGATGGGACGACTGCGTGAAAAGCTGGATGATGACCTGCCAGAACTGACCGAAGGGTTGGTCAGCCTGCTGTGGCCGCATTATCTGCGCACTATTCCGTCGATGTCGGTAGTGGAGTTCACGCCGGACTGGCGCGAAATGAAAGAGCCGATGCGTATCGCTAAAGGCTTCGAAGTCCTTTCCCGACCAATCGGTGAAAAAGGCACGCGCTGCCGCTACAGCAGTACGAAGGCGATCAATCTTCAGCCACTGTCACTGGAACGCGCCCGGTTGTCGACCGATCCTGATGGCCGCTCTGTTATCTCGCTGCGCTTTCATTGCAGCAAACTGGCGGACTGGAGCCGTATCGATCTCAGCCATATTCCATTCTATTTCAATGCGGATGCACCGCTGGCCTGCGCCATGCACGAAGCCTTCACCATGAATGTGTCCCGGATGTGGCTGCGGATGCCGGGTGAGCCGGACAGAAGGGGGCTGGAGGGGCGCTTCACCGCGCTCGGGTTTGACGATGACGATACCCTCTGGCCGAAGGGCAACAGCAGCTTTAGTGGCTATCAACTGCTGCTGGAGTACTTTACCTTCCGCGAGAAATTCATGTTCACCGGGCTGCGCGGGCTGGAGAGCGTAGCATGGCCATCGGATCTTCCCTGGTTTGAAATCGACGTGGTGCTGGCGGAACGCTGGGAGCATGACTTCAGCTTTACCGAGAAGCACCTGCGTCTTAACTGCGTGCCGGTGATTAATCTGTTCCCACTGGAATCGGATCCGCTGACGCTGAACTCGCTGCAGACGGAATATATGCTGCGCCCGATGCGCGTACAGGATGGTCACACGGAAATTTACGCCGTCGACTCAGTAACGTCCTCCAGTCAGCAGACTTATGTGCCGTTCTCCAGTTTTCGTCATAAAGGCGGGATGATGCGCCACGAAGCGCCTGAGTATTACTACCACACTCGCGTTCGCCGCGGTCCGTCCGGATTACATAATACCTGGCTGATTCTTGGGGGCGAAGCCTTTGACAATCATACGGTACCGGAAGACGAAAGCCTGTCGCTGACACTGACCGGCACTCACGGCCAGTTACCGCGCCGCGCGCTGCAAAGTACAGTTCTTGATACGGTAATGAAAACCACCTCAGCCAGTATCGCCGTCCGCAACCTTTGCGCGCCAACGCTGCCCTGTTATCCGCCAGCACAGGACCGTTTTCACTGGCGTGTGCTAAGTCATCTCGGCAGTGGTTTCCTCCCGATGATGGATAATGCTGACGTGCTGCGCGGCACCCTGGCGCTGTATGAGTGGACCGACAGTGAGATGAACCGCCGCCGTCTGGAAGCCATTATCGATGTGAAGCACAGCGAAACTGAGCGCTTCGAACAGGGTTACCTGGTGCGCGGCGTCCAGATTGACGTGACGCTGGACAGCCACGGCTTTGCCGGGCGTGGTGACATCTGCCTGTTTGGCGAGATGCTGAGCCGCTTCTTTGCACTCTATACCGACATCTATCTGTTTAACCGTCTGATTATTACCCTGCAACCGACCGGAGAACGCCTGGAATGGGAAGAGAAGCACAACCGCCGCATTCCCGGCTGACCCCGCGGCTGGAAGCCGACCTTCACCGTATTAACTTTTATCGTTTCTGTCAGCTGCTGGAGAAGCGTCATCCGGGCAGTCCGCTGCTCGGTTCTACCAGCCATCCGGCTGATGACCCGGTGCGCTTTGCGCCTTATCCGGGGATGGGTTTTCCGGTCAGTGAGCTTAAATCTGTTGAATACGACGAAGATGATGAGAGTAAACCGCCACGCATCCGCACTACGTTTATGGGGATGTACGGCGTCGACTCACCGTTGCCGACCGCCTATCTCGATGATATTACGCAACGCCGGGAAGGGCATGAGGCACTGCAGGGCTTCCTCGATATTTTCAGCCATCGCATCCTGACGCAGTTTTACCGTATCTGGCGTAAGTACTCTTACCCGGCGACCTTCGAGCCCGGCGGGACCGACAGCATCTCACAATCGCTGCTGGGCCTGGTGGGTCTGGGGATTCCAGGCACCGCAGAGCATATTGCTACGCCGGTATCTCGCTTTTTGTCGCTGCTTGGGGTGCTGCAGCAGCCCGGAAAAACTCAGCAGGGGATGCAGGCGCTGGTCAGCCTGCTGGCACCTGAAACCCGGGTACAGGTCAGCCCGTACTCTCTGCGTCCGGTGGAGATTACCCGGCCGCTTGGCTTTTACGGTGATGAAGACTTTCTGCTGGATGGCAATACGCCGCTTGGCGACGAGGCGATGGATGCGAACAGTCAGCTATTGATTGCGCTGTTCACCGATGATGAGCGGGAATCGCAGGGCTGGAAGCCAGATGGCCTGCTGTATCAGGATTTTCTGGTCATGCTGCGGGTCTATCTGGGCTGGCGCTTTAAAGCAAAAATCACCCTGACCACACAGACTCGTCTGCTGGCCGTTCCGCCGCTTGGCGAGGGGCCTTTCTGGCTTGGAATGAACGGCGTGCTGGGTGCCGATCAGGAGACACTGACAGACGATATCCCGCAGACTTTCACCACGGAACTGGGCTGCTACAGTGGCCTGCAGCCCGCAATATTACAACAAGGAAACCGACGTGTTACGTATAAATTTGACTAAGGCGGCATGCTGGCTGCCCATATTGCTGGCCCTGAGCCTGACGGGCTGTGGCCTGACACAACGCGTCAGTGACGGGACCAAATCGGCCTTCACCGCAGTGTTCTATAAGAAGATCAAAGTGCTGCATCTCGATTTCACCGCGCGTGAAGCGCTGAATACCGATGAACGAGAGAGCAACTCTCTGTCTGAGTCGCTTGTGGTGAGAATTTATCAGCTCAGGGATCGTAAAACCTTCGATAAGACGGTGTACCAGCAACTGCTGAAGGAAGGAGAAACGGTGCTGGCCGCAGATCTGTTGTCCACCCGTGATGTGGTGATTAAACCGGGTGGTGATGTGCAGCTTGATATGCCGATGGAAGAGGCGGCGAAATATGTGGGCGTGGCGGGATTGTTCCGCCATCCCGATCAGGTGAAAAACAGATGGAAGCTGACGATTGAGCGTGAAGCGCTTGATCCCGACAAGGCCAGGGTGATTGAGGCCGGGAATAACTCTCTGACGCTGATCGCGGTGAAGGATAAATAATGCCCCAGAACCACAAGACGCCCTCGCTGTATGAGATGCTCGCCGGAAATTTCTCCGGTGGCCTCGATTTACATCAGGTCAGTGAAGAAAACCAGGTGATCATGTCCGTACTCGACAACATGCAGCGCGTCCTGAACTGTCGTGCCGGGACGCTGGCTCATCTTCCTGACTATGGTTTGCCGGACATGACCAAAATTCTCCAGGGAATGCCGGGTACGGCACATGAACTGATGGGAACGCTGTCGGCGGTATTGCTCAAATATGAGCCACGTCTGAAAAGCATTAAGGTCGTGCTGCTCGACCAGGTTATTCCGGGAGAGTTACGTTATGCCATCGATGCTGAACTGAAAGGTGTTGGACTGGTTCGCTACGGTACTGAGTTTATGCCGGAAGGACGGGTGCTCATCAGGCATATGAAACAGCAGCACTATCTTGAGCCTCGGGCGTCAACATACTGACCTGAGTCACCACGATTTTTCCTCCCTGAGTTTATCTTCATGACCAATTTCTCTGACCGCCGGGTAAAAACCGGCAGCGATCCGCGCAGGCTTCCTGATTACGCCGCACTGCGCAATGAACTGGCTAAACTCTCGCATCCGGCCCGTCCCGATGTGAACTGGCAGTCTGTCGAAAAACGCTGTGATGCATTGTTTGAGCAGAATGGCGTGGAGTTGCAGTCGGCGGCCTGGTATACGCTGGCGCGTACGCATCTGGCCGGACTTTCCGGCTTGAATGAAGGCCTGTCGTTACTGGAAACCCTGATCACCCATCAGTGGGACGCGCTCTGGCCGCAGCCTGTGGCGGTAAGGATGGAAATTCTGTGCAGCCTCAGTCAGCGGATGCAACAGCTGCTCCGCACCTTCTCGCCCAGCGACAGCGACTACAGCGCGCTCAATCTTGCTGAGCAGCAGCTGACCCGTCTGATAAGCGCGCTACAGCGACGGGAGCTTACCCCTTTGAGCCCGCTGAATGCTTTGCTCAGCCTGATACACCACAGTGCCGTCAGGCTGGAGAAGAGTGACAGCGCCGCGGCGCCAGTCGTTGAAAATGATCCTGACGTAGTCCTTACCAGCACCGGGATTTCAGCGGCTCCCTCACCAGAAACGACCCGGTCGGCCAATGAGGTGAAGTGGATTTATCTGGTGCCGCCGGAACCCCAGCCTGCGACGAACCCGCAGATCCCGCCGCCTGCTGCTGCAACGTTATGGCAGCCGTTTGCGCTGGGAATGTTGGCCATGCTGGTGCTAGCCAGCGTCGCGCTGTGGAGCTGGAACCTTTTTCAGCGTCCGGACCCGCTGCAGACACCACTTGCTTCATCACTGTCAGCGTTACCTTCGGTACTCTCACCGATGCAGCTGGAGGCGCTTCGTCAGCAGGGCCCGCTCTCTGACGCGCTATTTACCGCGACACAGCAGCAGCTTACCCGTCTCAGCCAGTTACCGCCGGACTGGGCAACGGATTACAGCCGTCAGCTGGTGAAACAGGCTCAGGTGCTGTGGCCGGAAAAATCGCGTCAACTGACACAACAGTGGCAGCAGCAGGTTAACGCCGCGGCTTTACCTGCCGATACGATGAATGGATGGCATCAGGGCATGACGGAATTGCAGACTCTGGCGGACAAATTAAATGCTCTGGATGAAAAGCGAGGCAGGTACCTGACGGTCAGCGAGCTTAAATCAGCGGTCTTCAGCATGATGACGCATTTTCGGCAGACGATACCCGTAGAGGAACAGTTGCGGCTCATTCGTCAGCTACCAGATGATTCACCTGCCAGGCAGCAGCAGATCGAGCAAGCCGGGCAGCATCTGCGTGCACAGGCCTATGCGCTGATGAAGGAGAAAGAAAAAGAGACCACGGCAGCATCATTCTGATCTCGCTTTCCGCTGATGAGTGGATTCAGCAATGATCGCTTCCGCTTACAACACTGCTGGCCGCGCCGGTCAGCATTGTTGATGCCATCAGTGCGATACCGCTGCGCCGCTATGATCTGAAAACAACAGATTGATCTTCCGGCAGATCCCTTAACCCGTTACCAGGCTGAGTTAAAGTGCAGCAGATGGCAGCCAGCACTTCATCGCCTCCTTTCAAAGGGCGCTCCATAGCTTCTGAAAACAAAAATCCACGCCATGGCGTGGATTTTATCGGGTATGTTGCGCTGCATCAGGTTCAGTTAAACCTCATGAGACAACAGAAACCAATCAGACGTTAAACAGGAAGTTCATCACGTCGCCATCTTTGACGATGTACTCTTTCCCTTCAGAACGCATCTTGCCGGCTTCTTTCGCGCCTTGCTCGCCTTTATAAGCGATAAAGTCTTCAAAGGCGATGGTCTGTGCACGGATGAAGCCTTTCTCGAAGTCGGTATGGATTTTACCGGCTGCCTGAGGAGCCGTAGCGCCTACCGGGATGGTCCAGGCACGCACTTCTTTCACGCCTGCGGTGAAGTAAGTCTGCAGGTTCAGCAGGGAGTAACCGGCACGGATCACACGGTTCAGGCCTGGCTCTTCCAGTCCCAGTTCCGCCATGAACTCATCACGATCTTCATCTTCCAGCTCAGCGATATCTGATTCCACCGCAGCACACACCGGCACCACCACGGAACCTTCCGCTTCGGCGATGGCACGCACCTGATCAAGGTAAGGGTTGTTCTCAAAACCGTCTTCATTGACGTTAGCGATGTACATGGTCGGCTTCAGCGTCAGGAAGCTCAGATAGCGAATTGCCGCTTTCTCATCAGCATCCAGATCCAGCGAACGCAGCATACCGGCTTCAGAGAGATGCGGCAGGCACTTCTCCAGCGCTGCCAGTTCGGCTTTCGCGTCTTTATCGCCGCCTTTGGCTTTCTTCTGCACGCGCTGAATCGCACGTTCGCAGGTATCGAGATCGGAGAGCGCCAGTTCGGTGTTGATGACGTCAATATCTTCAGCCGGGTTTACTTTGCCCGCAACGTGAATGATGTTGTCGTTCTCAAAGCAGCGCACCACGTGACCGATCGCTTCGGTTTCACGGATGTTGGTCAGGAACTGGTTACCCAGTCCTTCACCTTTTGACGCGCCTTTTACCAGGCCAGCGATGTCGACGAATTCCATGGTCGTAGGCACCACGCGCTGCGGTTTAACAATCTCAGACAGCTGATCGAGACGCAGGTCAGGCATCGGCACCACGCCAGTGTTGGGCTCAATGGTGCAGAAGGGGAAGTTAGCCGCTTCGATACCCGCTTTAGTCAGCGCGTTAAACAGCGTGGATTTACCGACGTTCGGCAGGCCGACGATACCGCATTTGAATCCCATGGTTTGATACCCTTTATAACTGGATGGACAGCCCGCCCGGCGGCGCACTGTCGGAGACGAAATGAAAATTTTCGCGCATTATACACAGAATCGCGACGATTCGGGCGATTAAGCAGGCTTGAAAGCGTGCAGCCGGTTCATCGCCTTGATGCGATCTTCTTTCAGCCACAGTTCGGTGCAGCGCACCGCTTCATCAATGGCGTCATCAATCAGTTTCTGCTCACTGGCGGGCGGTTTGCCCAGCACAAATCCGGTTACCTTATTGCGATCGCCCGGATGACCGATGCCGATGCGCAGACGGTGGAAGTTATTGTTGTTGCCTAGCTTACTGATGATGTCCTTCAGCCCATTATGGCCACCATGCCCGCCGCCTTGCTTAAACTTCGCTACGCCTGGCGGCAAGTCGAGTTCATCGTGGGCCACCAGAATCTCTTCCGGTGCAATGCGATAGAAGGTCGCCATTGCGGCCACCGCTTTGCCGCTCAGGTTCATAAAAGTGGTCGGCACCAGCAAGCGCACATCTTCTCCGGCGATCGCCAGACGGGCGGTATAGCCGAAGAATTTACCTTCCTCTTTCAGTGACTGATTGTGGCGCTCAGCCAGTAAATCCAGATACCAGGCACCGGCATTATGGCGCGTGGCGGCATATTCAGCGCCGGGATTGGCAAGACCCACAATCAGTTTAATGCTGCTCACAATGAATATCCTGCTGTTATTGCCAAAGGGCGTTAGTTTACTTCGCCGCAGGCGAGATGACAAAGCGCATACCGTTAAAGTGATTCAGAACGGTGATTAATCATTTTTCATCTAAATCAATAAGCTGCAATCAGATCCAGTCACAAGTTTATGGCGGTTGTGTGATCCGGCCCGCAACGTTGCCGTCAGCCATTGCCTAAACTTATGGCAACTTAACATTGTGTGCGGTTTTAATCGGCTCATAAGGATGGAGGTGCAACATGAAACATCAACATTGTCGCGTCGCGGGTAATAGTTTGATGGTACTGGGATTACTCACAATGGTACTGGGTGTTGGCTATTCAATTATCAACCAGTTACCGTCGCTTCATCTGCCACAGTTTCTGGCGCACGGTGCGATGTTCAGTATTTTTATCGGCGCGCTGCTGTGGCTGGTCGGCGCACGCGTCAGCGGTCGTGAAAAAGTGGAAGATCGTTATTACTGGCTGCGTCATTACGACAAACGCTGCCGTCGGTCTCATCACACCCATCACTAACGGATGGCTGCCGATATCGGCTGCTGTTCAGTACGATTTCTGCCGCTGGCTTTGGCGCGATAAAGCGCCTCATCGGCCAGCGCCAGTAAATCCTCGAAGCGGTGCTGACGACGGGTCGCCGTGGCAAATCCAATGCTGACCGTATAGTCTACGGCGCTGGTTTGTGACTGACTGGTCGCCAAACGAATCGCTTCACACCAGGCCTGTGCTTCCTCTGCACCTGCCGGAATAATCGCTGCAAACTCCTCACCGCCCAGTCGGGCAAAACGTCCTTCAACCGGGATCAGTCCGGTCACTAACTGGCAAAAGTCGATCAAAATCTGGTCGCCCTGATGGTGTCCATAACGGTCATTGACGCTTTTAAAGTGATCGAGGTCGAACAGCACCGCAGTAAACGGGCGGTTCTGCCGATGGCAGCGCGCCACGATTTTCTCTGCCTCAAGAAACAGCGCCCGCCGGTTCCAGACGCTGGTCAGCGGATCGTGCAGTGAGGCGTATTTGTAGGCGATCTGGGTGCGCTCATTGACCATCGCCAGAATGGTGAAGGTCAGGCCGATGACAAACAGAATCGATTCCAGAATCACATAAACCGAAAAGTCAGACCCGCCAATCGCACCGTGCAGGCGGGTCGGTATCGCCTTGTCCAGCAGCATCCGCGCCAGATGAAACAGCAGATGGATCCACAGCAGCAGTTGCGCGGGCCAGAAGGTGACTTTCAGCGAATCACGGGCCAGCCATAACAACTGGATCAGCGCCGCCGTGTATGCAACACAGGCGATGCACAGCACCAGCACCCGCTTGGGTAAGCTGTAGTAGAACGCTGGAAAACAGCAGAGGATCGCCCAGAGCAGTGCGCCCAGCAGCCAGCCGGTGCCGATCTTTTTACCGCAGAATAAGCGAAAGGCATTGAGTAAGCCGCCATAGGCCAGCATCACCAGCACATTGCCGGCGGCAACCGGCAGAAACTGCATTCCGCTGCTGCGTAAACTGCTAAAAAACACCGCCACCAGGGTAAAAATAAGCGACAGACAGGTAAAACCCAGCACGCGATCGTATTGCGATCCCATCCAGGCAAAAACCATGATGATGCTTAAAAAACCCAACACGTAGAGCTCACAAATAAATAGCGTATAGATATCCAGAGTCATAGTGGTGGCGTTGTGATGAAAAGTGCGCAGCAAATTATCACTTAACCGTCTGGGGCAGAAGTGAGGAATGCGGCGTTTTACTAAAAGAGTGGGTGGCGTTGAAAATAACCGATTTCGGGGAAATTTATCGCGGGAATATCACTAAAGGCAGCGAGTTAATCGGGCCGTCGCACAGATGAAAAAAACCGGGCATGAAGCCCGGTTTCGCGAAGATTAATGCTCGAACATCGCCGAGATTGACTCTTCGTTACTGATGCGGCGAATCGCTTCAGCCAGCATGCCAGACAAAGTCAGGGTGCGCACATTCGGCAGTGACTTCATCTCTTCAGACAGCGGAATGGTATCGCAGACAATCACCTGGTCGATCACCGACTTACGCAGGTTTTCAACCGCGTTGCCTGAGAAGATTGGGTGCGTTGCGTAAGCAAATACGCGCTTCGCACCGCGCTCTTTCAACGCTTCAGCCGCTTTACACAGCGTGCCGCCGGTGTCGATCATGTCGTCGACCAGCACGCAGTCGCGGCCAGCAACGTCACCAATAATGTGCATCACCTGAGAAACGTTCGCGCGCGGGCGGCGTTTATCGATGATTGCCATATCGGTGTCGTTCAGCAGTTTAGCGATAGCACGGGCACGCACTACGCCACCAATATCGGGAGAAACAACAATCGGGTTTTCCAGACCAATCTGCAGCATGTCTTCCAGCAGAATCGGGCTGCCAAATACGTTATCAACCGGGACGTCGAAGAAGCCCTGGATCTGCTCGGCGTGCAGGTCAACCGTCAGAACACGGTCAACACCGACGCTGGAAAGGAAGTCTGCCACTACTTTAGCGGTAATAGGTACACGCGCGGAGCGCACGCGGCGATCCTGACGGGCATAACCAAAGTAGGGGATGACTGCGGTAATACGACCAGCAGAAGCACGACGCAGCGCGTCGACCATCACAACCAGTTCCATCAGATTATCGTTGGTGGGAGCACAGGTGGACTGGATGATGAAAATATCACCACCGCGTACATTTTCGTTAATCTGTACGCTCACTTCACCGTCACTGAAACGACCAACGGCGGCGTCTCCCAGACTGGTGTAAAGGCGGTTGGCAATACGTTGTGCTAGTTCCGGGGTGGCGTTACCAGCAAATAGCTTCATATCAGGCACGAGAAGAACCTCAGGCTTTGCGTCCAGAGAATGAACGGCACGACAGTAACCGGCGAATACGGTCATGGGCGTTCACACGGGTGTGTTGATGCGAAACGTGCAGTGTCTGGAACGGGGTGACACTGTCACGCATTCGCTAATCGCCTCGCAGGGCACGCTGTAGCGGCGAAACATTTACGCCTCGGGCTACAAATCCGCGCACCCCATTCGGGGCAAGTTCCAGCACCTGACGAGCAGCAGACTCGGTGTCAAATTCAGCAAACACACAAGCGCCAGTGCCAGTCAGGCGCGACGGCGCGTATTCTAGCAGCCAGGAAACAAGCTCTTCAACCTCGCGAAAACGTTTTCTTACCACTGCTTCACAATCATTAGCGAAGGGTGAGGATAAAAGCGTCGCTAAACTGCGCACCGGCGTGTCTCGCGTCAGCGCGGGGTCGTTGAAGACTGCCGGGGTGCTGATACTCACGCCGGGATGGGCGACAAGATACCACTTTTCTTCCGGCTCTGCGGGCTGAAGTTGTTCACCGACACCCTGAGCAAAGGCGGCGAAGCCTTTTACGAACACCGGAACGTCGGCACCGAGCTGCACGCCAATGGCCGCCAGTTCATCCGGCGTCAGGCCGGTTTGCCACAGATGATTGAGCGCCACCAGCACGGTTGCCGCGTTGGATGAGCCGCCGCCGAGACCACCACCCATCGGCAAACGCTTCTCAATGGCAATCTGCGCGCCAGCCTGGGCGGGCAGCGTCTGCTTCGCCTGAGCCGCCTGTTTTAAGCGTTCGGCCGCCCGGACGATCAGGTTATCCGCCTCGGCCACGCCTGCGACCGGCGTCAGCAGCTGGATGCGATCGCTCTGATCGACCGTAATCTGCAACCTGTCGCCATAATCGAGAAACTGAAACAGCGTCTGCAGGTTGTGATAGCCGTCGGGACGACGGCCGGTGATGTAGAGAAAAAGGTTCAGTTTTGCCGGTGATGGCCAGTAGGTGATCATTGAACGGTCCAGCTGTCCATACGCAGTTTAATCCGCTGATCGCCTTCTTTCAGCTCCAGACTGGCGGGCAGCGGCGGCGTCACTTTGCTGTCGTAACCGGCAATCGACACCTGCCAGCTCTGGCCATCACGGCTGTAGTTCAGGCTGCGCAGCTGGTAGTTCTCATTAAGCTGATAGTCGGTGGCTTCGCCTGGCAGACCCATCATCCACTGACGCAGGTTAGCCAGCGGAATATTCATCCCGGTCAGCTGCGAAATCATCTTCTGCGCGTCGTTGCTGACGTAGCGTTTGCCTTTGTTGTCAACGATCTGCACCACTGTACCCTGGGCATCCAGCTGCAACTCGGTGCTGCCGAGCGGATTGGTCAGCAACAGGCGATAACGATCGGGCGCGGTCTGCTGCCAGTTAAAGCGTGCGTAGACTTTTTGCTTGTCAGAAAGGTAAGCAAAAGCGCCGCGCGTCTGATAATGCGTGACTTTCGATACTGCCTGCTGATGCTGTTGCCACTGTGGCGCAGTTACGCTGGGACCCGGACCTTGCGGTTTGTTCACGCTACAGGCAGCCAGCAATACGCTGGCAAGGGGCAAAATGCGCAACAGAGTGCGTGGTGAATAAAGCATCAAGTGGTCATCTCCTCAGACACGTTTATAATTCGTAACGGATAACGCTAACCATCCGTATTTAAGCCGTCAATGCTGTTATGCAGCAAATTGAGCACGATCAGGTTAATCTTATTACAGTCATAGGCTTTGTATGGCTTTTCTTGATCTGTCGCATCTTGTAGAATGCGCCTCACAAAACCCTGACATTATTGGGACATCCCAACCGAAACCACCATGACGCTGCTCGCTCTCGGAATCAATCACAAAACTGCCCCCATTGCTCTGCGCGAACGTGTCTCGTTCGGGCCGGAGACGCTTGAGCAGGCGCTGAACAGCCTGTTATCACAGCCAATGGTGCAGAGCGGCGTGGTGCTGTCGACCTGTAACCGGACCGAACTCTACCTCAGTGTAGAGCAGCAGGCTGATTTGCAGGCGCGTCTGGTACGCTGGTTATGCGACTATCATCAGCTCGATGAAGAAGACGTACGCAACAGCCTTTACTGGCATCAGGATAACGAGGCGGTCAGCCACCTGATGCGTGTCGCCAGCGGGCTCGATTCGCTGGTGCTGGGTGAACCGCAGATTCTCGGCCAGGTGAAGAAAGCCTTTGCCGACTCCTCGCGCGGCCAGGCGCTGAGCAGCGAACTGGAACGCATGTTCCAGAAAACCTTCTCCGTCGCCAAACGGGTGCGGACCGAAACTGATATCGGTGCCAATGCCGTCTCGGTGGCGTTTGCCGCCTGTACCCTGGCGCGTCAGATTTTTGAATCGCTCTCTTCCGTCAACGTGCTGCTGGTCGGTGCCGGTGAAACCATTGAGCTGGTGGCGCGCCATCTGCGCGAGCATCAGGTCAAAAAACTCATCATCGCTAACCGCACTCGCGAGCGGGCGGAAACCCTGGCGAAAGAAGTCGGGGCCGATGTCATCAGCCTGGCGGAGATTGATGCCCGCCTGGCCGAAGCTGACATTATCATCTCTTCCACCGCCAGTCCGCTGCCGATTATTGGCAAAGGCATGATGGAGCGCGCGCTGAAGGCACGTCGTAATAAGCCGATGCTGCTGGTGGATATCGCCGTTCCGCGCGATGTCGAGCCGGAAGTGGGCAAGCTGCCGAATGCCTATCTCTATAGCGTCGATGACCTGCAGGCGATTATCGAGCAGAATCTGGCGCAACGCAAAGCCGCGGCAGTGCAGGCCGAGAGCATCGTGGTGCAGGAGAGCGGCGAATTTATGGCGTGGCTGCGTTCTCAGGGCGCGGTCAATACCATTCGTGAATACCGCTCTCAGGCGGACGAGATCCGTGCTGAGCTGGAAGGCCGCGCGCTGCAGGCGCTGCAACAGGGTGCCGACCCACAAAAAGTGATGCAGGAACTGGCACACAAGCTGACCAACCGTTTAATTCACGCACCAACCAAATCGCTTCAGCAGGCCGCCCGCGACGGCGATAATGAACGCCTGCAGATTTTACGCGACAGCCTGGGTCTCGAGTAGGCACCAGGCTGCTGCCACCTGTTACGGGAATCCCACATTTAAATGAAAACCTCTATAGTTGCCAAACTGGAAGCCCTGCAGGAGCGCCACGAAGAAGTGGAAGCGATGCTGGGCGATGCTGGCGTGATCGCCGATCAGGAGCGTTTCCGTGCGCTGTCTCGCGAATATGCCCAGCTGACCGATGTGACCCGTTGCTTCCGCGACTGGCAGCAGGTGCAGGAAGATATCGAAACCGCGCAGCAGATGCTCGACGATCCTGAAATGCGCGACATGGCGCAGGAAGAGCTGCAGGCGGCGCGTGAGCAGAGTGAAGTGCTGGAGCAGCAGTTGCAGGTGCTGTTGCTGCCGAAAGATCCCGATGATGAACGCGCCTGCTTCATCGAAGTGCGCGCCGGGACCGGCGGTGATGAAGCGGCGATTTTCGCCGGTGATCTGTTCCGCATGTACAGCCGCTATGCTGAAGCGCGCCGCTGGCGGGTAGAGATAGTCAGCGCCAACGAAGGCGAACATGGCGGTTACAAAGAGGTGATCGCCAGGGTCACGGGCGACGGTGCCTATGGTCGCCTGAAGTTTGAATCGGGCGGACACCGGGTTCAGCGCGTGCCTGAAACCGAATCACAGGGCCGAATCCATACCTCCGCCTGCACCGTGGCGGTGATGCCGGAAATTCCTGAAGCGGAACTGCCGGAGATCAACGCCGGCGATCTGAAGATCGATACCTTCCGCTCATCGGGGGCCGGCGGTCAGCACGTTAACACCACCGACTCAGCCATCCGTATTACTCACCTGCCGACCGGCATTGTGGTGGAGTGTCAGGACGAACGTTCGCAGCATAAAAACAAAGCCAAAGCGCTGGCGGTGCTGGGCGCGCGTATCCACGCCGCTGAAATGGCCCGTCGTCACGCCGCTGAAGCCAGCACCCGTCGTAACCTGCTGGGCAGCGGTGACCGCTCCGACCGTATCCGCACCTACAACTTCCCGCAGGGCCGCGTCACCGACCATCGCATCAACCTGACGCTTTACCGTCTGGATGAAACCATGGAAGGCAAAATCGACAGCCTGATTGAGCCGATCGTGCAGGAATATCAGGCGGATCAGCTGGCGGCGCTGGCTGGACAGGATTGATGGAGATTCGCCATTGGCTGAAACAGGCCGTTGCGACCTTGCGCAGCGGCGAGAGCCCAAAGCGCGATGCTGAAATTCTGTTAAGTTTTGTGACCGGTAAATCGCGCAGCTGGCTAATCGCTTTTGATGACACCGTGCTGAGTGAGGAGCAGCTGAGCCAGCTTGATGCCTTGCTGAGCCGTCGCGCCCGCGGTGAACCGGTGGCGCATCTGGTTGGCGAACGTGAATTCTGGTCGCTGCCGCTGCGCGTCACGGACGCCACGCTGATCCCGCGACCGGACACTGAGCTGCTGGTTGAGCAGGCGCTGGCACATCTGCCCGCGTCTCCCGCCACCATTCTTGATCTGGGTACCGGCACCGGCGCGATTGCACTGGCGCTGGCCAGCGAACGGCCTGACTGCCAGGTCACCGGAGTGGATCGTATCGCCGAAGCGGTGGAACTGGCGCGCAGTAATGCGCAGCGGCTCAACCTTACCCATGCCCGTTTCCTGCTTAGCCACTGGTTTCAGCAGCTCGCCCCGCAGCGATTTGACCTTATCGTCAGCAATCCTCCCTATATTGATGCCTGCGATCACCACCTGGAACAGGGCGACGTGCGGTTTGAGCCGCGCAGCGCGCTGGTGGCGGCTGACGCCGGTCTGGCAGATTTACGCACGCTGATAGTGCAGTCGCCTGACTGGCTGCAACCCGGCGGCTGGCTGCTGCTGGAGCACGGCTGGCAGCAGGGCGATGCGGTGCGTGAACAGATGCGCCAGCAAGGCTATCGCGCGGTAGAAACCGTCAATGATTACGGTGGCAACCCTCGTGTCACCCTGGGACAATCTTCAACCTGAAAACGGACTGACAAGGACGCACCATGTACGCCTGGTACCCTCTGATCAAAAATGTTCACCTGTTAACGGTGGCGATCACCATTTTTATGTTTGTGCTGCGTTTTTACTGGCTGCGCAGCGGGTCAGCGATGCTGTCGCGGCGCTGGGTGCGCATTCTGCCTCACGCTAACGACACCCTGTTACTGTTGACCGGTGTCTCACTGGTGATGATTACGCACTTCTATCCCTTCACTCCGCAAGGAAGCTGGCTGACTGAGAAGCTATTAGGGGTTATTATCTACATCGCCTTAGGATTTGTGGCATTGAGCCGCCGACCACGCACTGACCGTACCCGCTGGATTGCGTTTCTGGTGGCGTTAATCGCACTGGTGCTGGTCATTAAGCTGGCGCTGAGCAAAATGCCGTTGTGGGGATAGCATGACCTCTACCGAACAATTAGATTTTAGCCAGACACCGTTATGTGAAGCGGTGATTGGCGCTACGCTTGCCATCCGCGCCGATTTCCCGGCCGTGTCGGTGGAAGCACAACTTGCGGCCCTGGTGGCCGAAGCGCGTGACTATGTCAGCCACGCCGAAGATGCGGATCTGCAACTCGAAAAATTGCTGGAGCTGTTCTATCGCCAGTGGGGTTTTGGCGGCGCCAGCGGGGTATATAACCTTTCTGATGCGCTCTGGATCGACAACGTACTGAAAACCCGGCAGGGCACCGCCGTCTCGCTGGGCGTTATTCTGCTGCATATTGCGGCTGAGCTGGAGTTGCCGCTGATGCCGGTCATCTTCCCAACCCAGCTGATTCTGCGTGCCGACTGGATTGATGGCGAAAAATGGCTGATCAATCCGTTCAATGGCGAAACCCTGGATACCCATACGCTGGAAGTGTGGCTCAAGGGCAACATCAGTCCGACCGCGCGGCTGTATGATGACGATCTCGATGAAGCCAAAACCGTCACCGTGATGCGTAAAATGCTCGATACGCTGAAAGCTGCCCTGATGGAAGAGAAGCAGATGGAGCTGGCGCTGAACGTCAGCCAGGTGCTGTTGCGTATCGATCCGGACGATCCCTATGAAATCCGCGATCGCGGTTTGATCTATGCGCAGTTGGAATGCGAACATATCGCGCTGAATGATTTAACGTACTTCGTTGAGCAGTGTCCTGAGGACCCGGTCAGCGAAATGATCAAAGTTCAGATTCACGCAATCGAACAAAAACAGGTCACGCTGCACTAAGCGTACCCACTGAAAAGGAAAGGGCATGACACAGAAAGTCGTGAGTATTGGTGACATCAGAGTAGCAAACGATCTGCCGTTTGTGCTGTTCGGCGGGATGAACGTGCTGGAGTCGCGCGACCTGGCAATGCGCATCTGCGAACACTATGTAAAAGTGACTGACAAACTCGGCATTCCTTACGTGTTCAAAGCGTCGTTTGATAAAGCTAACCGTTCATCTATTCACTCCTATCGCGGTCCGGGCCTGGAAGAAGGCATGAAGATTTTCCAGGAGCTGAAGCAGGCTTTCGGCGTGAAAATCATCACTGACGTCCATGAAGCATCGCAGGCGCAGCCGGTGGCCGATGTGGTTGACGTTATCCAGTTGCCCGCTTTCCTGGCGCGTCAGACGGACCTGGTGGAAGCGATGGCGAAAACCGGTGCGGTAATTAACGTTAAGAAGCCGCAGTTCGTCAGCCCTGGCCAGATGGGCAACATCGTGGATAAGTTTGCTGAAGGTGGTAACGAGCAGGTGATCCTGTGTGACCGCGGCAGCAACTTCGGTTATGACAACCTGGTGGTCGACATGCTTGGCTTCAACGTGATGAAGAAAGTGACCAAAAACAGCCCGGTGATTTTCGACGTGACTCATGCGCTGCAGACCCGCGACCCGTTTGGCGCCGCGTCTGGCGGACGTCGTGCGCAGGTGGCTGAACTGGCACGTGCCGGTATGGCGGTGGGCATTGCCGGCCTGTTTATTGAAGCACATCCGGACCCGGATCACGCCTTGTGTGATGGTCCTTCTGCGCTGCCGCTGGACAAACTGGAGCCGTTCCTGATGCAGATGAAGGCGATTGACGATCTGGTCAAGAGCTTCCCGGATCTCGATACCAGCAAGTAAGTAACGGCCGCAACGAAAAAAAGAGCGAGAAATCGCTCTTTTTTTTCGTCTGCGAAAAGGGTTGTTACAGCATGATGGTGACCAGGTAACCGGCAAACAACGCCAGGTGCGCTGCACCGTTCAGCACGTTGGTGCGGCCGGTAGAGAAGGAGAGCTGACACAGGATCAGCGACGCCATCATAATGACCATCTGTGGCGGCTCCAGGCCAAAGATCAACTCCTGGCCGGTCAGAGTGGCAATGATAGTCACCGCCGGGACGGTTAACGAGATGGTGGCCAGCACGGAACCAAAGAACAGGTTCATGGCGCGCTGCACCTGGTTCATCAGCACCGCTTTGATCGCGCCCAGGCCTTCAGGCGAGAGGATCAGCAGCGCCACCAGGAAACCGGTGAACTGTGCCGGCGCATTCATTTCGGTCAGCAAACTTTCCAGCGTATTGGCATTCATTTTGGTCACGGCGATCACCGCAATCAGATGCACAATCAGCCAGACGGTATGCCAGATGCTGCTGTGGGCCGAGGGTTTGCCGTGATGCGGATCGCCATCGTCACTCTCATCTTCATGTTCATAGATAAACAGGCTTTGGTGAGTCCGGGTCTGGATCAGCAGGAAAACGCCATACATCGCCGCTGAAATTGCCGCGATCAGCAGCGCCTGCGCGGTGGAAAAGTTGCCGCCGGGCAGGGCGTTGGGAAAGACCAGCACCAGAATCGCCAGCGGGAAGATAGCGATCAGATATTGCTTCACGCCCGCCAGATTAACGTATTGCGTTGCAAACTTATTACCGCCAAGCAGCAGGGCAAAGCCTACCAGCCCACCGGTCACGATCATGACAATCGAGTAGAGCGTGTCACGCATCAGGCCAGGCGCGGCATCGCCGGTCGCCATCAGCGCCGAGATCAGACTCACCTCAAGGATTACCACCGATAAACTCAGAATCAGCGATCCGTAAGGCTCACCCAGCCGGTGTGCCAGCACGTCTGCGTGCCGCACTACGCTGAACGCGCTGCTAAGAATGGCAATCAGGGCCAGAATGTTGATACCGACGACGATCGGGAACGAGGTTTGTGCGCCAAAAAAGTAGAGTACACCCAGCGTAACGATGGGAAATATCAGCGAGAATTCCTTGTGACGTGTTTTTTCATGTGAAGGCATTCACCATCCTCTCTGGTTAATGATCATAAGGGCAGCGGCTGCTGCTGTTAAAATATAATCAGTTTTAGGGCAGGGCGCAGTTTATCTTTTCAGCTGACTCAACGGGGAAAATTTACTGCTTTTTACTTATTCCCAATAAATGAACGTAAGCCTCTTAACCAGATATTATCATCAATATTTCATTATTAATCAGTTAACAATAAAAAGCCGAAACCCATCCTTTCATCGTGATAGTCGGATAAAAAGTCTCAGATAACTGCATTTACAGTGCCGATAATCGATTTTTAATCTGAGCCTGGCATAAATCGGCATTTGTAATTTTCCGCTGCTGGGCCAGACTTAATATTACCCTGTAAAGCGAGGAGCAAACATGCCTTACGATAACCGAAACGATCTACCCGACAACGTCAGACACGTACTGCCGGCCCATGCGCAGGATATCTATCAGCAGGCATTCAACAGCGCCTGGTCACAGTATAAAGACGCCGACGATCGTCGTGGTGATGAGTCCCGCGAAGAGGTGGCGCATAAAGTTGCCTGGTCGGCGGTAAAGAAAGAGTATGAAAAAGGGGATGATGATAAATGGCATCCTAAACGTTAACGCCGGCAGGTAGACGGATTTCAGCAAAGGGCCAGAAACATCTGGTCCTTTTTTGCCTCTGCGCTATCAGGTTTATCTGGTTTTTTTTATCCTGCGACCCACCTCACGCTTGAAACCCGTCCGGTAAATGGATTAATGTCAATTTTATGAACGAAACGCGAAGCCGTTTTGGTGATCATTACAGAGGAGCCATCTGGACAGGACGCCGTGATAGTCGAGGAGGTCGCATTGCTTACCCGGGAATTTCTTTTAAAAGCGGATTGTAAAACGTCGTTCGGTGATATCGAAGAGACGCTGCTCTGGAGTTGCGAGCAGCGCGCGGCGTCGCTGGCGGCTACGCTGGCCTGCCGTCCCGATCACAGCCCGGTTTGGATCTTTGGTTACGGCTCTCTGATGTGGAACCCGATCTTTGAAGCGGATGAGGTGGCTTCCGGCTGGCTGGAAGGCTGGCATCGCGCTTTCTGTTTGCGGCTGATTGCCGGACGCGGCACCGCCACGCACCCCGGCCGGATGCTGGCGCTGAAACAGGGCGGTCGCACCAGCGGTCTGGCGTTTCGCCTGCCGGAGGCGCGGCTGCATGAGGAGCTGGCGCTGCTGTGGAAACGCGAGATGATTACCGGCTGCTATCTGCCGACCTGGTGCGAACTGCAGCTGGATGATGGCCGCAGCGTGACGGCACTGACCTTTATTATGGACCCGCGTCACCCGCTGTATGAATCGGACTCCTGCCCGGAGGCGATCGCCCCACTGATTGCCGCTGCCAGTGGCCCGCTGGGTTCCAATGCCCAGTATCTGTTTTCGCTGGAAGAAGAGCTGACCCGACGCGGCATGGAAGAGGAGAGTCTGAGCCGGCTGGCCCATCAGGTACGGACGTTACAACAAAGCCATTGCCTGAAGCAGGCCTGACGCCGTAACCGTAACCCGTTTCCCCTGCCGCCCTCTGGCAGCAGGGGAAACGGTGAGCTGGCGGTTACGTTCCCGCCTTACCTCACCTCAGTTGGCCGGATTAATCAGCCAGGTGCCTGGCTTATCAATGGTCAGCGATTGTGTGTGGGTCACGCTGCCGTTATGCACTTCAATGCGATACTGTCCGGCCGCCAGATTCAGCGCGGCAAAGCCGCTGCTGCCCGGTTTAACTTCCACCTGCTGTCCGTTGAGCACCACGTTTTCACCGCTTTCCAGCTTGAGATAAACCGTCGCCAGTACTGCTGGCGCGTCCGTGGCCGGCGCTGCCGCTGCGGGCGCACCGGTGGCGGCAACCGGTGCATGGCTGACCGGTTCCGGTGTTGCAGCGTGACGATTCGCCAGCCAGACGGCAGCCACCACCGCCAGCAGCGCAACGGCCGCAGCGCCCAGCAATCCTGGCGACAGTCGGCGTACGGTACGCGGCGTAACCGGCTCGGCGGCGGCGGCACCGTGATTCACCGCCATTACTACCGGGGCTGGCGTCTCGACCGGCTCCTCTTCCACGACGGCAGGACTTTCGCCCGGCACCGGGAAACTGTTAACCACGGCTTCAACATCACTGACCGGCAGATCAATCAGCGCCGCAAACGCATCGATAGTTTGCGGACGATCGCCCGGCTTCATCGCCAGCGCGCAGTCAATCGCATGCAGCAGCGGCAGCGAATACCCTTCTGGCTGACGTTCAACCAGTGGCTGATAGTTATCTTCAATGCAGCGCACCACGCTCACCGGCGGGGGATTACCGGTGATCAGGCTGTGCAGCACGGCACCGAGCGCGTAGATATCCGTCCACGGGCCCTGTTCAACCTCTCCCTCTTCGCTGTACTGCTCAATCGGGGCGAAACCGGGCTTCAGCATGATTTCGGTTTCATCGGAGAGATTGCCGATCTCTTTGCGCGCCGAGCCGAAATCCAGCAGCACCGGCAGCTGGTTTTCCTGAATCTGGATATTATCCAGCGAGATATCGCGATGCAGATAGCCCGCCTGATGAATGGTGCTGATGGCGCCCAGCAGCGGCGGCAGCAGACGACGAATCCAGGCTTCGGAAATCGACTCCGGGCTGGTGAGCTGCCACTCTTTCAGCGTCATGCCGCTGTAGTAAAGCGTGCCCATATAGGCGGTGCCGTTCTGCTCCCAGAAGCGCAATACGTGCAGCAGGCCGGGATGGTTAAAGCGGGCCAGCAGACGTGCTTCCTGGATAAAGCTGTTCAGCCCGGCGTTAAACAGTTTCTGGAAGCGCTCGCCGCGCAGTTCCAGGGTTAAATCCGCCGCACGCACCGCCAGCGAAACCGGCATGTACTCTTTGATGGCGATGGTGCGTTCCAGCTGGTGATCCCACGCGCGATAGACGATGCCGAAACCGCCGCCACCAATCACTTCCTTGATCTCAAACTCGTTAAAGCGGTATCCGTCCGGCAGGGCATTCGGAACCGTTTTCTGATTATCATTTGCCGACATAGTGAACTCTCTGAACACGGCCTGCTCGCCAGGCTGCGCGGTAATTAATTGATGTTACGCCAGGCACCAATGGCAGGATCAACCAGATCCGCGTGCAGGGTGTCGATGAGTAACACATTCACTTTTTGCTGTGGCATGAAATGCGGCGCCCATTGGCCGCGCAAAGTCTCAACCCGCGATTTCACAGCGTCAGCGTCCTGCTGCGCAGCATTCTTATCCATCTTAATCAACAAGGTTCCATTAAAGCGCCAGACATGTTGCTGGCTGTCAAACGGCAGCACCAGCCAGCTATCGGGCGCTTCGGCGCGGGTGACGATCATGCGCTGATTATTCGCCGCAATGACCTCCAGTTTGCTATCCGGGATGGCCAGATTGGCGATCGGATAGCCCTGATAAAAGGTCACTGCCACCGGCGTCGAATGATCCGGCGTGGCCAGCGTCAGCTCACTTTTGCCCTCGACCCAGCCGTCGGGCGAGCACTGCTGCTTGCTGACATCCGGGATAAACATCGTCTGGGCATTCTCATCCCAGGCGGTGCGGAAATGGCAGCCGCTGGGCAGATCAAAATGTTGCAGCGGCGTGCTGTTGGCCGGACGTGACAGATCGAGCGGGGCGGCATTACTGGCGCTGGCGCTGGCCGTGGCGTCCGCCATCACAATCGGCCGCCAGTTCTGTAACTTGCTGGCGCTGCCGCTGGCGAGTACGCCGCCCTCTTTGTCGGTCATCTGCCACGGCATAACATCCAGCAAGCCGCACTGGTTAGCCAGCAGGGTGCCGACGCGCGGTAAAAAGGTGGTCAGCACCGCCGAATCCTTACTTTTGCCAGAGACAATGCGCAGCGGCAAGGTCTCCTTGCACCAGTCGTCAGGCGCTTTGCTCACCACATTATCGATGTAGACCTCCAGCGCCAGGCTGGGCGAATAGACCACACGATAATTTTCGGCCTGGGCGTGAAAGGCGATCAGTAAGGTGGCGATGCCGGGCAACCACAGTTTCATAAGAATCCTTGGAATCAAAAACGAGGCGGCAGAAAGCGCGCCGAATCAGCCAGTGAATAGAGCAATGTCGCTTCTTCCGGCTCACCAATCCAGACCGCCAGTGCGCTGAGATTATCTTTTTTCACGTTACGGCTCACCGCCTGTTCCATCAGCGCCAGCCACTCTTCGCAGGCGTTAACCATACGCAGTGCCTGTTCCATTTCACCGGTGGTCAGGTTAAGCCAGAATCCATCGGTGCAGACCAGAAACGCGTCGCCATCTTCCAGCGCAATCTCCTGAGAAAAACTGACGGCACGCGGCGGTTCAGCGCCGAGCGCATTATAGAGTAAATTACTGTTAATGCCGGTATTTTCATAGCCCGCTTCTTTCAGTTGCTGGGCCAGACTGTGGTCCCGGGTCACCTCATGCAGCACCCCACGCCGGAAGTGGTAAACCCGGCTATCACCTGCGTGCGCCCACCATGCGCGCTGTTTCTGGCGGTCAATAAACAGCGCCGCAAGGGTGGTGCTCATGCGTGCAAATTTAGGATTCTTTCCCTGTGCCTCGTGCAGCGCAATCCGGCACTGTTCGATCGCCTGATGGGTAAACTCCGGGGTAAAGTGCTCGCAATGCTGTAGCTGGCTAATCAGGCAGTCACGCACCAGCTGCGCGGCCATCTCGCCGCCGGGGAGGCCGGCGACGCCGTCACAGACCACAAAACAGGCCCGGCGATCGTCCAGCTCGGCACCGGTGCGATCCTGATTATCATCGCGCAGACCTTGCTGGCAGCGGCTGGCAAAAACGATCTTCATGCTTCATCTACCCGCGTCTGGGAATCTTTGTACTGATTGACCTCCATGTCATAGGCATGCAGAAACGCTTCGCCAAACAGGGTATGGAAATCATCGTCAATTTCGCCGGCGGTACGCTGATAGTTGCGGGTAAAGTAATCCCACAGCGCCGCCTTTTTGAGGCTGGTGAAGGGTAGCTTAGGCAGCATGCCGTCGGCGCGGGCCTGCTCTTCCAGCCGGGCCGGATTAAACGACTGCAGCATGGCCGCAATGATGGCGCGGATACCGGCGATCATCCCCAGCTGATGCGCCTGCAGATCAACCAGCGCATCGCGTACCGCCTGCTCGGGCGGCATAAAGCCCGGCATCTGGCTCTGATACATCTGCATCAGCACGGTCTTACCGGAAGGCAGGATCTTAAAGGGGTTGTTGGCCTCGTTAAGGATCATCGTCATGTCCGCTTTCACCCCGCGCTTGAGGATGGAGCGCGACGACAGCAACGCCACCGTACCCTGCGAAAACAGGCTCAGCATCCGGCCGGTGATGCGCATCTGCTCTTCGTCGATGGGTGTCGCGTGGCCGTTGCTCAGCCCCATGCCGTCCAGCAGCGCGGCAATCAGCTTATCCTGATCCTGCGGCTGAGAGGCGAGCGCACGGCGCGGCTCGTTGGCCTGCGGTTCTATCGCCAGCCGCGCATCATTGTGACGCTCGTGCCGCACCGGCGCGCTTTCATTCACCATCAGGCGATCCTCCACCTCATGATGTTCGTGAATGCCTAACGGATTCGCCGGGTGGTCGCTGTTACCGGCAAACAGCGCGAGAGGATCGCTCTGCTCGCGATGGCAGGCGGGATCGCGCACGTCCAGCGCATAGTCGCCGATGCGTAATGCATCGCCATGCTTCAGCAGCACCTGCATCCCGCGACCGAGCGTGATGCCGTTGTGCTCCACCGGCGTGACGCTGCCCTGATTCGTCAGCCGGCATTCGCCGTCGTGCGACACATGAACCAGCGCCTGCAGACGCGAAATGGCGCGTGACTCATCTGGCAGTACCAGATCGTTGTCCTGACTGCGGCCAATGGTGCCTCCAGGCGGTTGAAACACGACGGTTTTAACCGGAACATCCGTAGTGCATTGCACAATGGTAAATTGCATGAGTTATCCCAGATTGAACGGCAAACGCAACCGGCCTTACTCAAACATCGGTGGGTAGAGGCCATTACGTCCCGGCTGTGCACCTGCCGCCGGGTTAAACAGTAACGAAAACAGTTGTGCGGTGAGGTTGCCGCTGTGCTTATGGGTCGCGTGGGCAAAACCATCACTGCGGTTACTCCACCAGTAGCTCATATGCTGCTGGGGATCGAAACGTTCAGCCACTTCACGCCAGCTCAGCGTGCAGGGCAAATCCTGAAACCCGATCACATCCATAATGTCCGAAGGCTGCCTGGCGGGCACCAGCAGCGGCGTCAGCGCCTGGATTTGCTGCTCAAGCTGCTCACCATTAAGCGGCGTCTGTACCGCACGCAGCAGCGTGGCACCCAGCTCCTGAAACCACTCTCCCGAGATAGTCAGCTGCGCCGGATGCCACTGGCTGAGCGGAAAGCTGTGCAGCGCCAGCAGCGGCCAGGCCCGTCCGACGCGGTCACAGGAGGGGAGTAAACAGCCCATCTGCACCTGTTGCCGGGTCGGGGTGATCGGCAAGACAAAATTCCATACCGGCGCGCGCAAAAAGTTCGCGGTCACCGCGTCGTCCTGCTGATGCCAGTGCAGTAATCCCTGCTGGAACCAGTGGTTCCACGGGGTGATCTGTTGCTCGCTCAGCCGATGGTGCAGAAAGTCGCCGGTAGACGGCAGCTTGCCATACCAGCCGGGGGCAGTATAAGCAGCCATATTCACCTCACCATTACTCGCTATGCAGGGTCAACCGCTGTGCAGAGCGCGAGGGCGTTACCGCCAGCACAGGGCCGGATTGCCCCGCAATTTTCAGATTTTCCGCAAGTTTCCGCATCATCAGCGCATTATCACGTGCATAGGGCGATGACTGAATCTGCTGATCCAGTAGCTGACTCAGGTGCCAGTCGAGCTGCTGAAGGTCGCGGGTGCTGACCGTATCGGGCAGCGAACGCTGTAAGTTTTGCAGCAGCCAGGCACGCAGAAATTCACCATCGTAATTACGCGGTTGATAGAGCATCTGATAGGCGCGCAGGGCATTGCGGCTATACGCATTATCATCGCCTGGGTCATTACGCAAAATATTGGTGATCTGCTGGGCCACGCGCGGCAGCAGTAAAGACTTAAGCGCATTTTGATAAAGTGCCCAGGCCGCATCGCTGACCTGGGTTCCGCGATATAAGCCAATCCGCATAGTAAGCGGCGGATTATCGAGAGAAAAACGGTCTGAGAGCGGCAGTTTCACCAGGCTATTAAGAAAGGGTAGCAGATCAAAAATATTATCAGCAGGCTGATGAATCACCTGCTGGCTCTGCTCACGAATAGCCGGTACCCGCGCCTCAACCTGATCCAGATAGTGCTGGTTCTGGTAGTAACTGATGCCCCACAGGCTCGACATAATCAGCAGAGCGCCGGCCAGAACGCCATAGCCGATCCAGTGAAACAGCTGATTACGGTATTCCCAGCGTCGGTTGCTGCCAGCCAGTCCGCTCTCTTTAAAGATCAGATCGCTGAGCAAATCGCGGATAAAGAAGCTCTGTCCTTTGTTACCCGGAATCGGGCTATTGCGGTTAACGCTGTCCCACGCGGCGATCGAATGGTCACCCGCCGGGCGCAGCTGCAATTTTCGGCTCAGCTCGCCCATCACCCGGTCAAAAGGCAGGCCTTCCTGCGTACCGCTGGTGAAAAACAGGCCGCGCGGACTCCAGGCAACCGCATCCTGATGATCGGAAAAGACGATGTCGAGGTACTCATTCAGCAGCGGACGCAGCGAGGCAAACTCCTGAGGAAACAGGAAGCATTCAGCACGCTCATTGAGATCGCGCTCCTGCGTCATCTGGTCAGCCAGCTGCTGCTGTAGCTGCTGCTCCAGCCGCTGAAACTGCTGGCCGAAATGGCGATGCCAGTCACCTTTATGCGGCTTGCCGAGGTCCCAGTTAAAGGTGAAACCCCAGATAGCATCACGCTTCGCTTTGTCCACCGAGCCGAAATAACTCATAAAGCCTTTCAGCAGGTCGGTTTTGGTCACCATCACATAGACCGGGAAATGGATGCCGCTCTGCTGATGCAGTTCTGCCATGCGTTCACGCAGTGCACTGGCCTGCGCAAAGCGCGCCTCAGCGGAGTCACTCAGCAGATCGGCGACGCTGATGGTCATGATCACACCGTTAATCGGCTGACGGGTGCGGTAACGTTTAAGCAGGTTGATAAAGCTGTGCCACTCGGCGGCGTCGCGCGCACGCTGGCTCTCCTGCAGGGCGTAGCGGCCCGCGGTATCAATCAGCACCGCACTGTCGGTAAACCACCAGTCGCAGTTCCGGGTGCCGCCCACGCCGCGAATCGCATTTTTACCCAGCGTGTCTGTCAGCGGGAAATTCAGACCGGCATTCAGCAGGGCGGTGGTTTTTCCGGCGCCCGGTGCGCCCATCACCAGATACCACGGCAGCTGATAAAGGTAGTTTGAATTGAACCGCGTCAGCAGACCGCCAGCGTGACGACGGCCAAACTGGGTCCGTTTGAGCTGCATTGCTGCATCGCTGAAGCGCTGGTTGAGCAGCTCCTCGGTGACCTGACGTTCAGCCGGATCGTCGCTGCCGGCGGCCTGCAGCTGGGTCAGTAACCGGCTGTTAAACCAGGCACGATAAAGCGAGGGGATCAGCTGGAACAGAACCCAAAGAAAATAGAGCGCAGCGACGGTGAGCTGACGCGGCAGGATCGGCTCCAGCGGGCGCGATTCGCCCCACGACCAGAGCGGCCCGAGCATCCAGACCAGACAGCTCAGCGCCGTGACGCCGATAAAACTCCATAACAATCGATGCGTCAGAAGCAGTCGAACGGAAGCGCGCATTATTGTGCTCCTTGATGATTACTGAGCGTTTCGGGCGCGGCAAACAGTGTGATTTCAACGCGGCGGTTGCGGGTTCGGTTTTCGCTGCTGTCATTCGGCAGCAGCGGGTCGCTGTCGCCGCGGCCTTCAGAGCGCACCGTATGGCCATCCGCCAGTTGGGACTGCAGCAACTGCGTGACCGCGCGGGCGCGGGCGAAAGAAAATTCGTAACTGGAGGCAAAACGGCTGTTGTCGACCGGATGATCGTCGGTAAACACCGACACCAGGATAGCGCCTTTCACATTTTTCATCGCCGTCGAGACACGAGCCAGCAGGGCGCGGCCCACCGGATTGATCACCGTGCCCTGTTCGGCGAACAGCTTATCCGCCGGGATAATCACTTTGCTGCCGAAGGCGCCGTCGCTGACTTCCAGCTGACCGGCGGCAATCACATCATTCAGACGCTGGCGCAGATCGAGCAGCGCCTGCGGAGAGGAGGGACGACGGCCAGCCGTAATCTGCGGCAATGGGGTCTGGTAGATGGCGCGCAGCAGCGGCTCGGCGGCATTACCCAGTCGCCAGTTGAGGCCGCTGTAGATCAGGCAGCCAATCAGCGCCACCAGCATCGCGCAGGCCCACAGCGGCACCATCGGCCGCGCCAGCGTGCTGACCAGCGGATGCACCTCCACCAGCGGTGGCTGCGGCGTCTGACGCTGCGCGCGCGTTTCGTCAATCAGGCTTTTCAATCGCTTGCGGATGCCGTCGCACTGGGCGCGACCGTTTTCACTGCCGCGATAGCGGCCTTCATAGCCCAGCAGCAGACAGTAGTGCACCACCTCCAGCAGCCAGAGGTGCTGTTGCGGGCTTTGTGAAATGCGTGACAGCAGCTGAAAAAATTTCTCGCCGCCCCAGCTCTCATTGTGAAACGTCACCAGCATACCGTTGCCAGACCAGACGCCGCGCGTCCCCCACGGGGTTTGTGCCGCCGCTTCATCCAGCGCACTGCAGACGCAGTAACGTGCGCCGATAATCATCTCAAACGGCAAACCCGCCTGTTTACAACGCTGTTCGAACAGGCGGATCTCATCAATAAGCGACTGGCGTAAGCCCGCGGGGTCGTCATGGGTGGCTGACTGACGAATTTGCACCACCGCGTTCAGCAGTGGTGCTGCAGCCTGAAGTAATAGATTCTCATTGCCTGAGGGGATGACCTCACGCGCAGGGGATTCCACAGTCATTAATTCGTGATCTTCCAGCCAATGGCAAATCCCTGTACCCGCAGCCCAGGACGGTGCTGCGGGCAATATGCGCCGGATTTCATGTTTAGTCTAAGATCCAGGTCGCGGTATCGTTAGTGCGGCACGCTTTACTGGCACCGCCAACGGCGACACAGACCTGTTTCGTTTTGCGGGGACGGGGACGATCGCTAAGCACCGTTGCATCATAACGACTGCTTTCCACACCCGCTTTTAACGGGACGTAACCGATCATCGGGCCGTCAGCCTGGTCAGCAATCGCCAGCCAGTGATTTTCCACATTGCCTAATACTTCAAACGGTTTACCCGTTTCGAGATAGCGAACCACTTTGCCGCCATAATCGGGCGTGGTCATTACTGACGCACCGTATAGCGCCCGCCAGGTCTGGTTGACCGGCTCAAATTCAGTCGGCGGCGCCACGGCGTGCCGATGAACCAGTTTGACGCCATTAATTTCGCTGGTCACCAGCGTGTCATCAGTGACGGGCGGCGGCGGGGCCTTACAGCCTGCCAGGGTAAGGACCGCCAGCAGTGTTAACGCAAGACTCTTTTTCACCATGTTCCTCGTGATCTCATCAAAGTATCTGCATATTGCCTGGCCCGACGCAGGGGAAGGCCGACATTGGCACCGCAGTGGGCCAACGTTCTGACATTCAAAAAAAGGTCAGATTACATCGGGATAGTACTGCGTTCAGTCTACCTAAGACTTTTGAGAATTCAAACCATTGCACCGGCTGCCGATGCGTGATAGCGGGCGCGTTACCGCTAAGCCAGGGCGCAGGAAAAGCGCCATGCTTTACAATAGTTAAAGCGAACTGAATTATCGCGACCGCAAACCGGTTGTGAATGTTGCCGCGCATCTTGCCATGCATTGAATTCAATTGGAAACTATTAAGTTTTTCTAATCACTTATTACCAGAAAATTTTATCCGTTTGCCTTAATAATCTTATTAAAATCGGAATTTCCGGGTCCGTCTCATCCCGCTTATGCGCCGAAAGCGGCACGGCTTTTGCTTAAAAAGTGTTTTATGGCGATGAGAGGTGAGCAATGAGAGACGCCCTGACCTGGCTACGTGCATCGCGGGAAAGCGATATTGCCAGCCTGCAACGGCTACTCCAGACCGGACAACTGATTACTGCGGTCAGTGAGCTGGTTCACCAGCTGCAGCGGGAACGCGGGGCCAGTAATATCTGGATCTGTTCTCATGGGCGGCTGTTTAGCACTGAGCGGCTCGCCCGTCAGCAGGATGTCAGCGCCTGCCTGCAGCACTTTTATCAGGCGCTACCGCCCGCCGTGGCGCAGCCGGGCTACAGCCGCTTCTGTCACCTGATTGCCGCCGCGTTGCAGGCGCTGAGCGAGCTGCCCGCGCTACGACAGCAGATCGCTGAAGAAACGCTGACTCAGGTAACGGCAATGGCGGCGTTTAATCAGGTGATCCGCACCTTACTCAATCTGGTCTTTGAAGCGGCAGACACTGCCAGCCATCCCGATATTTCTCGCGCCCTGATAGCACTATTCAGCTTTATGCAGGGCAAAGAGCTGGCCGGACAGGAGCGCGCCATTGGGTCCGCTGGCTTTGCGGCCGGGCAGTTCACTGCCGACCAGCGCAGCCAGATGGTGGCGCTGATTGCCGCCCAGGAGCAGAGCTTCACCACCTTTAGCCAGTTTGCCGATGCTGAAGCCTGTACCCAGTGGCAGCCGCTGGCGCAGGCCAGCCGGGATATCGAGCGGCTACGGCGCATCGCCTGCACCGGCGGCACCGGCGAAGAATCTGGCGCGCTGAACTGGTTTTCACTGCTCTCTGAGCGGCTCGATCAGATGAAAAGGGTCGAAGATGGTCTCTCCGCTACCCTGATGCTGCGTTGCCGCACCGCGATTGACCAGGCGGCATTGCCGCTGACCCCCGCGCAGGGAAACAGCAGTTTTGCGCTTTATGTTTCCGGTGCCGACTGGCTGCCCGGCGCGGCCACGCTGGACAGCGATGGTTTGGCACCGCAGCTTGGGCGTTCGGTACTGTCGTTGATTGGCGAACAGCAGCAGCGCTTGCAGCAGCAGGCTGATGAACTGGCCGCTATGCGCGCGTCACTTGATGAGCGCCGGATCATTGAACAGGCCAAGCACTGGCTGATGCAGCAGCACGGTTTCAGTGAACAAGCGGCCTGGCAGGCACTGCGTAAAAGCGCCATGAACCAGAACAAAAAGGTCATGGAGATCGCACAAGCGGTGCTGGCCGTCGCCGCGACGCTCAGCGTTTAACCCGTAAGAGGTAGCTGCACAACGCTTGTGCGCACGCTGCGTCAGAGGAGTGCAAAAACGGTTATTTTTCCACCACTCCTGAGGCGGGAGACCTGATAGCGCGTGGGCAGGGAGTCTGGCACGCTGTTTGCTTAACCTTACAGACAGTACGCATTGTTCCTGCCAACGGCGGTGGGGCCAGTGCTTTGGATAAAGGCGTCCATCCGCATGCTTCGGCATGTCGGAGGACGCCTTTTTTTATTCCTGTTCAGGGGCCATATGATGAGCAAAATGCCAGTCTCACGACGCCAGTTACTGATTTCCGGGGCCGCGCTGGGTGCGGCCTGGGTTATCCCAGGATTACGCAATGCCGTCTGGGCGGCGGGATCAGATGCACCCGAAAAAGCCGAGGTCCGGGTCGGCTTTATTCCGCTCACTGACTGCGCGCCGGTGGTGATGGCGTCCGTTAAAGGCTTCGATAAAAAATATGGCCTGAGCCTTCAGGCCAGTAAAGAGGCGAGCTGGGCGGCAGTGCGCGACAAACTGACTTCCGGTGAACTGGATGCGGCGCACGTGTTATACGGCATGATCTACGCGTTACAGCTCGGCGTGGCCGGTCCGCAACACGACATGGCTAACCTGATGACGCTCAACCACAACGGCCAGGCGATCACCCTGTCGAACCAGCTGAAAGCCAGCGGCGTGACCGACGCGGCCAGCCTGAAAAAGGCGGTGGAGAGCCAGGCCAAAGGCAGCCTGACCTTCGCCCACACCTTTCCTACCAGCACCCATGCCATGTGGCTCTATTACTGGCTGGCTAATGCTGGCATCAACCCGTTTGAGGATGTGCGCACTGTGGTTGTGCCGCCGCCACAGATGGTGATGAACATGAAAATTGGCAACATGAGTGGCTTCTGCGTCGGTGAGCCGTGGAACCAGCGTGCCATCAGCGACAACATCGGCTTTACCGCCGCCACCAGCCAGCAGATCTGGCCTGAACATCCGGAGAAAATCCTCGGCACCCGTGCGCAGTGGGTCAAAGAGAACCCCAACACCGCCCGTGCCCTCACGGCGGCAGTACTGGACGCCGCCCGCTGGATTGACGCCTCCGACGATAACCGCCGCGAAACGGCTCAGGTATTAGCCGGACGCGCCTGGATCAATACCAAAGTTGAGATGTTACAGGGACGGATGCTGGGGCAGTATCAGAACGGGCTCGGTCAGTCGTGGCAGGATGCGCACCCGATGCGCTTCTTTGGTGACGGCAACGTCAGTTTCCCCTGGCTCTCCGACGGCATGTGGTTTCTGACCCAGATGAAGCGCTGGGGGCTGCTGACCCGCGATCCCGATTATCAGGCCGTCGCGCGCCAGATTAATCGTATCGACATCTATAAACAGGCCGCCAGTGCGGTCGGCCAGATCGCGCTGCCCGCCACAGAGATGCGCAGCAGTACCCTCATCGACGGCAAAGTGTGGGACGGCAGCAATCCTGCCGCCTATGCCGCCAGTTTCGCCATCAAACGTTAAGAGAGGATGCCATGAAAACTGACGCGCGCGCCCTGGCGCAGCCGGTGCAGACCGACAGCAGTGCCACCGTGATCCCGTTGCAGACTACCCCGAAAGCCGCCGCCAGACCGGCCCGCCTGCGTCCGCTGATCCAGCGGGCTATTCCGGTCGCTGGTGGGATGCTGTTGCTGCTGCTGGTGTGGCAAATCGCTGCGCTATCGGCGCCGGCTTTTCCAACGCCGTACGCCACCTGGCAGGCGGCGCAGATTCTGTTTGCCGATCCGTTCTACAGCAATGGCCCCAACGATCAGGGTATCGGCTGGAACGTGCTGGCGTCACTGCAGCGTGTCGCTATCGGCTTTGGCCTGGCCGCCCTGGTGGGTATTCCCGCCGGTTTTCTGCTCGGTCGGTTTCTGTTTATGGCGCGGATGTTTAATCCGATTATCGCCTTGCTGCGCCCGGTCAGTCCGCTGGCCTGGCTGCCGATTGGCCTGCTGCTGTTTCAGCGCGCTGAGCCTGCCGCCAGCTGGACCATTTTCATCTGTTCGATCTGGCCAATGATCATCAACACCGCCGAAGGGGTACAACGCATTCCGCAGGATTACCTCAATGTGGCGCGGGTGCTGCAGCTTTCCGAGTGGACCGTGATGCGCCGCATCCTGCTGCCGGCGGTGCTGCCCGCCGTGCTGACCGGGGTTCGCCTGTCGATTGGCATTGCGTGGCTGGTGATTGTCGCCGCTGAAATGCTGACCGGCGGACTCGGTATCGGCTTCTGGATCTGGAACGAGTGGAACAACCTCAACGTGGAAAACATTCTGATCGCCATCCTGATTATCGGCGGCGTCGGCCTGTTGCTGGAGCAGGGCCTGATGCTGCTGGTACGTCGTTTTAGCTGGGATAAATAAGGAGTTCACCATGACACACATTATACGCGTCCAGCAGGTCAGCCAGCGCTTCAATACCGCCAGCGGTGAATTCCTGGCACTGGATAACGTCAGTTTTGATATTCACGAAGGCGAAACCCTGAGTCTGATCGGCCATTCCGGCTGCGGAAAATCGACGCTGCTGAACCTGATTGCCGGACTGAGCCGGCCCAGCAGCGGCGTATTGCTGTGTGATAACCGTGAGATCGGCGGTCCGGGGCCGGAGCGGGCGGTGGTGTTTCAGAACCATTCGCTGCTGCCGTGGCTGACGGCGTTTCAGAACGTTGAGCTGGCGGTACAGCAGGTGTTTAAAGGCAGGCTGAGTAAAGCGGAAATGCAGGACTGGATTGAGCACAACCTGAATCGGGTGCAGATGAGCCATGCGATGCACAAGCGGCCGGGTGAAATTTCCGGCGGCATGAAGCAGCGGGTTGGCATCGCGCGGGCGCTGGCGATGAAGCCGCGTGTGCTGCTGCTGGATGAGCCGTTTGGCGCGCTGGACGCCTTGACCCGCGCCCACCTGCAGGACAGCGTGATGCGTATTCAGCAGGAGCTGAACACCACCATCGTGCTGATTACCCATGACGTCGATGAGGCGGTGCTGTTGTCCGATCGGGTACTGATGATGACCAACGGCCCGGCAGCGCGAGTCGGTGAGATCCTGCCGGTCAATCTGCCGCGTCCGCGTTCACGCGTCGCGCTGGCCGATGAGCCGCGCTATCACCAGCTGCGCCAGCAGGTGCTGCACTTTCTGTATGAAAAACAGACCACGGCGGCGTGAGGATCGCATTATGACGCAACGGCTGCTGGTAATAGGGAATGGCATGGCGGCGATGCAGCTGGTCGAGAGCCTGTTGCAACGGGCGCCGCAGCGTTACGCCATCACGGTGATTGGCCGCGAGCCGTATGGCAACTACAACCGCGTGCTGTTATCACCGGTGCTGGCGGGTGAGATGCGCTTCAGCGAGACCCTGATCCATGCAACGTCGTGGTATCAGCAGCACGGCGTGACGCTGCTGGCGGGCGAAACGGTGCAGCAGGTCAATCTGGCGGCCCGTACGGTGCTGACCGACCAGCGTCAGCTGGGCTGGGACCGGCTGGTGTTCGCCACCGGATCGCAGCCGCGCCTGCCAGCTATTCCAGGCATCGATCGGCCGCAGGTCAGCAGTTTCCGCTGCATCAGTGACGTTGAGCGGCTGCTGGCGGGCCACGGTCCGGTGGCGGTGCTGGGTGGCGGTTTCCTCGGTATTGAGGCGGCGGCGGCGCTGCGAGCCCAGGGACGCGAAGTGACGCTGATTCATCACAAAGGCTGCCTGCTCGATCGCCAGTTGGATGCCAGAGCGGGCGAACTGCTGCTGACGGCGCTGCGCGAGCGTGGCATACGGTGTGCGCTGAACAGCGGCGTGCAGGCGATCACTGCCGCGGGCGTGCTGCTGACCGATGGCTACCATTGCGCGGCCAGCCAGGTGGTGATCGCCATTGGGGTGGAACCGGCGGTGGCCGTGGCGCGGGATGCGGGCCTGCCGTGTCAGCGCGGTATTCTGGTCGATCGCCAGCTACGCAGCGCCGTACCCGGTGTCTACGCCGTCGGCGAGTGCTGTGAAATTGAGAGCGAAACTTTTGGCCTGGTGGCGCCCTGTCTGGCACAGGCGAAGGTACTGGCGGCGCAGCTGGCTGGTACGCCAGAACCCGATTACCGGACGCAGCCCGGCGGCACGCGGCTCAAAGTCAGCGGCATTTCCCTGTTCAGCGCCGGGGATATCCGTGAAGCGCCGTCGGTCAGCAGTTTTGATCCGATCTCCGGCGATTATCGTCGTCTCTTTCTGCGACAGGGACGCCTCAACGGCGTGCTGCTGTTTGGTGACAGCCAGCAGGGGGCCGCACTGCTTGGCCGCCTGCAGCGCGCTGAATCCGCCACCCTCGCGACCCTGTTCGATCCCGATCAACCTGAAACGCAGCCACAGGCTGCAGAGAGCCTTCTGATGAGTAAACCTCTATTAGCCGTGATCGGTCACGGCATGGTCAGCCACTATTTTCTTGAGCAACTGGTCGCCCGTGAACTGCATCAGCACTATCAGATTGTGGTGTATGGCGAAGAGTCTCAGCCAGCCTATGACCGGGTACATTTGTCGGACTATTTCAACGGCAAGCAGGCGGCTGACCTCTCTCTGGTGGAGGCGGATTTCTTTGCTCAGCACGGTATTGAACTGCGCAGCGGCTGCCAGGTGGTGTCGGTTGATCGGGCGCAGCGTAGCCTGACTGACAGCGCGGGCAACCAGCTGGCGTGGGATCGGCTGGTGCTGGCCACCGGGTCACGCGCCTTCGTGCCGCCGATTCCCGGCCACGACGCGGCACGCTGTTTCGTCTACCGCACGCTGGACGATCTGGACGCGATTGCCGCCTGCGCCCGGCACAGTCAGCGCGGCGTAGTGATTGGCGGCGGGCTGCTGGGTCTGGAGGCAGCGAATGCGCTGCGGCAACTGGGGCTGGAAACCCACGTGGTGGAGTTTGCGCCGCGCCTGATGGCGGTGCAGCTGGATGAGGGCGGCGCGTTAATGTTGCGTCAGAAGATCGAGGCGCTCGGCGTGACGGTACATACCTCAAAACAGACAGAGCAGATTGAGACCCGGGCTGACGGCAGCGTGCTGCTGCACTTTGCCGATGGCAGCAGCCTGCACAGCGATCTGGTGCTGTTCTCGGCGGGCATCCGACCGCGTGATGAACTGGCGCGTGATGCCGGGCTGATGCTCGGTCCGCGCGGCGGTATTGAGATTAACGATCGTTGCCAGACCAGCGATGAAGCGGTCTACGCCATCGGCGAATGCGCGCTGTGGAACGGGCAGATTTTTGGTCTGGTGGCACCTGGCTATCAGATGGCACGGGTGCTGGCGGGCCATCTGGCGGCGGAACCCAGTGCGTTCAGCGGTGCAGACATGAGCACGAAGCTCAAGCTGCTGGGCGTCGAGGTGGCCTCGTTTGGTGATGCACAGGGGCGGGCCCCGGGCTGCCAGAGTTATCACTGGACGGACGGTCCAAAGGGCATTTACAAAAAAATCGTGATTTCTGCCGATGGCAGCCGGTTGCTGGGCGGCGTGCTGGTGGGTGACAGCAGCGATTACGCCACGCTGCTGCAGATGATGCTGAATGCGTTGCCGCTGCCTGCCGCGCCAGAGAGTCTGATCCTGCCGCAACTGGCGGGCGCACCGGCCAAAGCGCCCGGCGTAGCCGCGCTGCGTGACAGTGCTCAGGTCTGCTCCTGTCATAACGTCAGCAAAGGCGATATCTGCGCCGCGGTGAAAAGTGGCTGCAGTGAGATGAGCAGCATTAAAAGCTGCACCAAAGCCGCCACCGGCTGCGGCGGTTGTTCCGCACTGGTGAAACAGGTGATGGACTACCAGCTGTCAAACCTCGGCGTCGAGGTGAAGACGGATATCTGCGAGCACTTCCCCTGGTCACGGCAAGCGCTTTATCACCTGATTCGGGTGGAAGGTATCACTACCTTTGACGATCTGCTGGCGGCGCACGGCAAAGGCCACGGCTGTGAAGTGTGTAAACCGCTGGTGGCCTCGTTACTGGCCTCCTGCTGGAACGATTATCTGCTGCAACCGGCGCATCTGCCGCTGCAGGACACCAACGATCGCTACTTCGCCAACATCCAGAAAGATGGCACTTATTCGGTGGTGCCGCGCGTGCCAGCCGGTGAGATCACTCCGCAAGGCCTGATTGCCATTGGTGAAGTGGCGGCGCGTTACGATCTCTACACCAAAATTACCGGCGGGCAGCGCATCGATCTGTTCGGGGCGCGGCTCGAACAGCTTCCCGCTATCTGGCAGACGCTGCTGGATGCCGGCTTTGAAACCGGCCACGCCTACGGCAAATCGCTGCGCACCGTGAAGTCCTGCGTCGGCTCGACCTGGTGCCGCTACGGCGTACAGGATTCGACGGCATTCGCCATCGCGCTGGAGAATCGTTACAAGGGCCTGCGCGCCCCGCACAAGATCAAGATGGCGGTCTCCGGCTGCACCCGTGAGTGTGCCGAAGCACAGAGCAAAGATATCGGGGTGATCGCCACCGACAAGGGCTGGAACCTCTACGTCTGCGGCAATGGCGGCATGAAGCCGCGTCACGCCGATCTGTTCGCCAGCGATCTCGACGACGCCACCTTGCTGCGTTATGTCGATCGACTGCTGATGTTTTATATCCGTACCGCCGATCGTCTGCAGCGTACCAGCGTCTGGCTGGATAACCTGGAGGGCGGACTCGACTATCTCCGCCAGGTGGTGATCGACGATAGCCTCGGTCTGGCCGCCACCCTGGAGCAGGAGATGCAGCAGGTGGTGCAGGCTTACCAGTGCGAATGGCAGACCACGCTGGCCGATGCGTCACGCCTTGCGCTGTTTACTCCGACGGTCAACAGCGATCAACCGGATGAGAGTCTGTATTACAGCCGGGTACGCGGCCAGCGCCAGCCGGATGAAGCGACATCCCGGCCGGTGCTGCAACTGCCCGCTGAACCCTGGAGCGCGATCTGCGCCCTTGATGCGGTGCCACAGCAGGCGGGTATCGGGGCGCGGCTGGGCAGCGAGCGTATCGCCCTGTTCCGCTTTGGCGAGGCGCTTTATGCGCTGGAAGATCGTGAACCGGGCAGCGAAGCCAGCGTGTTGTCGCGCGGTATCCTCGGTGATGTTGGCGGTGAGCCTGTGGTGATTTCGCCACTCCACAAGCAGCGTGTGCGTCTGCGGGACGGTCAGAGTCTGGATAATCCGCAGCATCAGTTACGCTGCTGGCCGGTGAAGCTGGAAGCGGGGCAGATCTGGCTGGCCAATCGCCCGATTAATCAGCTGGCGCAGGCATCATGAAGACCACCTGTCCCTATTGCGGCGTCGGCTGTGGCGTCTGCGTCACGCCGCAGGACAATCATCGGGCGCAGGTGATGGGCGATCCCCAGCATCCGGCCAACGCCGGGCGGCTGTGCGTTAAGGGCACTGCGTTAGGCGAGACGCTGACGCCACAGGGACGGTTGCTTACCGCGCAGGTCAACGGCCAGCCAGTGACGCTCGACGCAGCGCTGGATGCCGCGGCAGAGGGATTAAGAGAAGTAATGGATCGTTATGGTCCGCAGGCGGTGGCGTTTTATGGCTCCGGCCAGCTGCTGACCGAGGATTACTACGTCGCCAATAAGCTGATGAAGGGCTATATCGGCGCCGCCAATATCGATACCAATTCGCGGCTCTGTATGGCGTCGGCGGTGATTGGCTATAAGCGGGCGTTCGGTGCGGATGCGGTGCCCTGCTGTTATGAGGATCTGGAGCAGGCCGATCTGGTGGTGCTGGTCGGTTCCAATGCTGCCTGGGCACATCCGGTGATCTGGCAGCGGCTGGCACAGGCGAAACAGCAGCGTCCGGAAATGCGGATGGTGGTGATCGATCCGCGCCGCACCGCCAGTTGCGATCTGGCCGATCTGCATCTGCCGATGCGTCCTGGCAGCGATACGCTGCTGTTTTCCGGTCTGCTGCGCTGGCTGGCAACGCAGGGCGGCATCGATCAGACGATGCTGCCCCATCTGAGCGGCGTGGAAGAGACCCTGGCGGCGGCAGAGCCGTGGGAGATTGCGCACGTCGCCGAGCAGTGCGATCTGACACTGCAGCAGGTCACGGCGTTTTTTACGCTGTTCAGTGGCACCGATCGGGTACTGACGCTGTGGTGCATGGGGATTAATCAGTCGGTGACCGGCAGTGATAACAACCAGGCGATTCTCAATGCACACCTGTTAAGCGGCAAAATCGGCCGGACAGGCTGCGGCCCGTTTTCGCTGACCGGACAGCCAAATGCGATGGGCGGCCGTGAAGTGGGTGGGCTGGCCAATCAGCTGGCGGCGCACATGGGATTTGACCCGGCTGACTGTGATCGGGTGCAGCGTTTCTGGCGCAGTCCGACCATTGCCCGTCAGCCTGGTCTGACGGCGATGGATCTGTTCCAGGCTATTGCGCGCGGCGAGGTGAAAGCAGTCTGGATTATGGGCACCAATCCGGCGGTGTCGATGCCTGAGGGCAATCGGGTGGCGCAGGCGCTGGCGGCCTGTCCGCTGGTGATTGTGTCGGACATCATGGCGCACACCGATACCAGTGCGTTTGCTGACATCCTGCTACCGGCCCAGGGCTGGGGCGAGAAAAATGGCACCGTGACCAATTCCGAACGGCGGATTTCGCGTCAGCGCGCCTTTGCCGCCGCACCTGGCGATGCCCGTCCCGACTGGTGGTTGCTGGCCCAGGTGGCCCGGCGTTTAGGTTTTGATGGATTTGACTGGCAGCATCCGGCGGCGATTTTTCGTGAACACGCGGCGCTGTCGGGCTTTGAGAACGGTGGTCGACGAGCGTTTGATATCAGCGCGCTGGCGCAGTTAAGTGATGCTGGCTGGGATGCGTTGCGTCCGGTTCAGTGGCCGGTGAACGCTGAACATCCCGAGGGTTGCGCCCGATTGTTTCGCGATCGGCGGTTTTATCATCCTGATGGTAAGGCGCGACTGTGGGTGCCGGCAACGCCCGCGGTGATGTCACGCGAGGCGGCTTATCCGTTACTGATGAATACCGGACGGGTGCGCGATCAGTGGCATACCATGACCCGTACCGGGCTGGTGCCGCGGCTGATGCAGCATTGTGACGAACCCTTTGTGGCGCTTCATCCGGCCGATGCGGCCCGTTATGGGTTAACGGCAGGGGCGCTGGCGCGGGTGCAGTCGGTTGCGGGCTGGATCAGCGTCCGGGTGACGATTGATCGCGGGCTGCGGTGCGGAGAGCTGTTTGTGCCGATGCACTGGAACCGTCAGTTCAGTCAGCAGAGCCATGTCGATATGTTGGTCGCCGCACGAGGCTGTCCGTTTTCACAGCAACCGGCGCTGAAACAGACGCCGGTGCGGATTATGCCGTTGCCGGTGAGCTGGCAGGGCTGGTTATGGCAGCCCGCGGTGACGTCGCCAGCGGGATTACGTTACTGGGCACGCTCACCCTACGCCGGGGTGCAGCGCTATGTGGTCGCGGGCGAGGGCGCGCCGGAAGCCTGGCTGGCTGCGCATGATGATCTCACCGGGTGTCAGTTGCAGGTCGCGGGCGGCAGCGGCAGTGATTATCGGGTGCTGGCATGGCGCGATGGCGTGCTGCAACGGGCGTTTTATGCCGGGGCCAGGTTGCCGGATGTCGATCACGATTTAGTCGCTGCCGCGTTTCAGGCTGCGCCACCGGATGCGTTTCGGCGGCACCGGTTACTGGCAGGTCAGGCCGCGCAGGGCCAGGCGGCGGGGCGGATTATCTGCAGTTGCATGGTGGTTGGCGAACAGGCCATTTTGCAGGCGGTGGCGCAGGGTTGCAGGACGACCCAGGCGCTGGGTGAGAGGCTTAAATGCGGCACGCAGTGCGGTTCCTGCATTCCGGAACTGAAACAGCTGTTGCTTTCCCAATCGGTAACGGAGGAATCATGACGCTGGCCATTGAATCGCTGGATAAATTACTGACGCCACAGGGCGTTGTTCCGCAGCAGGGTGCAGTGTGGTTAGTCGGTGCCGGGCCGGGTGATGTTGAGTTGCTGACGGTGAAAGCGTTGCGGTTACTGCATTGCGCTGAGGTGGTGGTCTATGACCGGCTGGTGAGCGAGGCGGTGATGGCGGAAGTGCCGGAGAGCGCCTTGTGTATTGATGTCGGTAAACAGCCTGGGCAGCACGGTCTGAAGCAGGCGCAGATCAATCAGTTGCTGATCGATCTGGCATACAGTGGCCGGGATGTTATCCGGCTGAAAGGCGGCGATCCCTTTATTTTTGGTCGTGGCGGAGAGGAGATGGTGAGTCTGCAGCAGGCCGGGATCCGTTGTGAAGTGGTGCCGGGGATTACTGCTGCGGTCGGCTGTGCGGCGGCCAGCGGTATTCCGTTGACGCACCGTGATTGTGCGCAGTCTTTGCGGCTGATTACCGGGCACGGGCGTAGCGGGGAGCCGCAACTCGATGCCGCCGCCGTGGCGGCGGACAATCAGACACTGGTGTTTTATATGGGCCTGAGCTGGAGTGCCTCGATCAGTGCGCAACTGCAGGCTCAGGGGCGTGATGCAGAGACGCCGGTGGCGATCATTGAGAACGGCACCCGGCCGGATCAGCGGGTGTTGATTACCACGCTGGCCGGGCTGGCACAGACGGTAGCTCAGGAGAAGCCGGTGTCGCCGTCGCTGTTGCTGGTCGGTGAGGTGGTGCGTTATTACCGTGCTGATTTGCAGGTGGGTGCGCTGGCGCGCGTTGCCGCGTGTTGAGGTCAGGGGGCTAACCGTGCGACGGAGCGGGCTGTGAGACAGGTGCAGTGGTCAGTAAGTGCCTGCCCGGCGGGCTGGAGTACGCGTTTTGGTGAGGGGCTGAAAGGGCTTAATGATCTGAGTGGGCTAAGCGTCAGGTGCGAGCGCTGGCTGCGCTTAAAGCTGATCCCATTCGGGCAAACGATAAACTCTTTTACGCCAGGCGTAGAATCCCGCGATCGACAGGCCAAAAAAGAGCGCGGCCATCAGGTTGGTGGCGATGGAAATGGCGTCAAAAGTGGGCGCGGAAAGTGAAGGAAATAACAGCAGCAGCGGCATCATTAGCGTATAGAGCGAGGCAAAAACCAGCACATTGAGCCAGAAAGCAGCAAAGGGCGGCAAGGGAAGGTAGATTTTCATGTTCCACAGCAGTCGATGTAACGGCGGTGGGGCGTGGCTGCCCCACATTTTTTTCTCCGCCATGATGGCGAATGCCCGTGTCCGCCTGCGCTCAAAAATCTCGTCTTTCATCGGTTGTTCACCTTTCTGACCGCGACGTTCAGCGTCGTGATCGCAACATAGACGCACCACATGTCGTTGTGATGATCCCCGCCGACGCTATTGCGGTTACATTGCCCGCTTCATCGGCAGCGGTGCCACCAGCACCCTGACACCCAACGTTTCGAAAGCCCTGACCTGCGCCGGGCTGATGCCGCTATCGGTAATCAGATAGTGGATATTGCTCCAGTCACAGGGCAGCGCAAACATTGAAACTTTATCAATCTTGCTGGAATCGGCCACCACATACACCGTACTGGCGGAGCGGATCATCGCCAGCTTGACCTTGATGTCGGTTTCGCTTGGAAAGCTCAGGCCGAGGCGCGGTGAGATGCAGGCGGTCGCCAGAAACAGTTTTTCCGCTAACACATTTTCGAAAAAGTTAGCTGCCTTCTCGCCGGAGGTCGACAGCGTCGGAAACTTAAAGGTGCCGCCGGTCAGCAGTATGTTAATGCCGGGCTCGCCGCCCAGTTTTAGTGCGATATTTACCGCCGTGGTGACCACCGACAACCGGCGGATATGCGTCATGGCGTCGGTGATGGCGGTGGTGGTGGTACCGGAATCGAAAATCACCGTGTCGCCATTTTCGATATGCTGGGCTGCCAGCCGGCCAATCGCCTCCTTCTCTTCCAGATGGGTCTGCCGCTCAAGCAGCATCGCCCCGGTATTCTGTTTGCCGGTCATCAGGGTTGCGCCCCCGTGGTAGCGCTGGACAAAGCCCTGTTTTTGCAGCATTCGCAGATCGCTGCGCAAGGTGGCTTCCGTCAGGCCAAAGGTCTCGGTCAGGGCTTTGACCGTGACGGTGCCATCCTCGCGGATCATCTCCAGAATTTTTTCGCGGCGTTGCTGCATATCAGCTAACTGCTCACTTTTGCTTTTCAATCGAAATGCTCCCTTTTCCAATCGCAGGGGTTCAGGCGAAGAAGGATCTGTCGCAGAGTTTAACGCGACGTTTTTATGAATGCGAGATAGCCCGCAGCAACATTGATTTTCGAACGAAAGTTAATATCCGACAGGTCATTGAATCATCCGAGTTTTCATCCATGCGGTTCAGCACTTTTATTTCCGCATTGCAAGCCGGATCACGTCTTTTCAATAAGATAATCCCTGCCAGCAGGCAGATGGTCGAAATTTGATCTGCCCCACATATCATTTCTTTTCGATAGCTTATATTTTTGTTCGAAAATGATTGAGTCCAGAGCGGCAGCAAAAAACTGAGGGGATAAGTGGGATGAGTGCTGAATATGACGTAAACCTGCGCTACGGCGTGGATACCGCGCTGAATCTGGCTGAGAAAGTCGCGGTGGTGACCGGCGGGCTCGGCGGCATTGCGATGGCGACCAATGGCATGTTGCTGGAGAAAGGCGCACGTCTGGCGCTGCTCTATCCGCCGTTCGAGGCGGATAAGGTAGCCAGCCTTGAGGCGGAGTTTGCTGCCGATCGGGTGCGTTTCGTCTGCTGTGATGTCACTGACCCCGCTTCCGTTACGACGGCCTTTGACCAGGTGATCGCCCACTACGGCCGCATCGATATTCTGGTGAACTGCGCCGGGTATGTGATGTTACAGCCGGTGATCGAGACCGATTTTGCCGAGTGGCAGAAGCAGATCGCCGTCAATCTCACTGGCCCTTTTCTCTGTTCGCAGGCCGCAGCGCGCCTGATGATCGCGGCGGGTAACGGCGGAAAAATCATCAATATCGCCTCGCAGGCGGCCTCCATCGCCATTGATAACCACGTCGCCTACACCTCGGCCAAAGCGGGACTGCTCGGCATGACGAAGGTGATGGCGAAAGAGTTCGCGCCGTACCGCATCAACGTTAATACCCTTTCGCCCACAGTGGTGCTGACGCCGATGGGCGAAAAAGCCTGGCGCGGCGAGAAGGGCGAGCAGATGAAGAAACTGATTCCGTTAGGCCGCTTTGCTTACACCGATGAGATTGCCGCCGCAGTGCTGTTTTTTGCCAGCAACGGCAGCGACATGATCACCGGCGCAGATTTGATGATCGATGGCGGATTTACCATCTGGTAAGGCTGCTCTGACACCCGGGAATCAACACCCAGTGATAACGATAAGAGAGAACATCATGAAAAACCGTACCCTGCTGTGCACTGCTGTGGCCGCCTGTCTGGTTTCGCAGGCGGCATTCGCCGTCGAGAAAGGCACCATTATGATTCTGGTTAACTCCCTCGATAACCCGTATTACGCCTCGGAAGCCAAAGGCGCCAACCTCAAAGCGCAGGCGCTGGGCTACAAAACCTCGGTGCTGTCGCACGGCGAAGATGTGAAGAAGCAGAGCGAACTGATCGACGCCGCCATCGGTAAAAAAGTGCAGGGTATCGTGCTGGACAACGCCGACTCTACCGCCAGCGTGGCGGCGATCAAAAAAGCCAAAGATGCCGGTATTCCGGTGGTGCTGATCAACCGTGAAATTCCGGTGGATGACGTGGCGCTGGCGCAGATTACCCATAACAACTTCCAGGCCGGTTCTGACGTCGCCAACGTGTTTGTCGAGAAGATGGGTGAGAAGGGCAAGTACGCCGAGCTGACCTGTAACCTGGCCGACAATAACTGCGTGACGCGCTCCAAATCGTTCCATCAGGTGCTGGATCAGTACAGCGATATGCAGAGCGTGGCACGCCAGGATGCCAAAGGAACGCTGATCGACGGCAAGCGGATCATGGACAGTATTCTGCAGGCGCATCCGGATGTGAAAGGGGTGATTTGCGGTAACGGACCGGTGGCGCTGGGGGCCATTGCCGCCCTGAAAGCAGCCGGACGCAACGATGTGATTGTGGTGGGGATCGATGGCAGCAATGACGAACGGGATGCGGTGAAGGCCGGCACCCTGAAAGCCACGGTGATGTTACAGGCGCAGGCGATTGCGGCGCAGGGCGTGACCGACCTCGACAATTATATCCAGAAAGGGGCGAAACCGGAGAAACAGCGGGTAATGTTCCGCGGCATCCTGATTACGCCGGATAACGCCAGCGGCGTACAGGATTTCAACTTCAAATCGTAATTCACTCATCGCCGCCGCGCCTGCCTGAGCGGGCGCCAGGGAGAAGAAGATGTCCGGAAGAGTCTGGCTGACACTGGGGGTCCTGCTGCTGAGCGGCTGCCGGATTGTGTCGCAGCAACAGCTGGCCGAGCTGAAAAATCCCCCCAATCCACAGATGGCCAACATCGATCAGGTCTGGCAGCAAAAGCTGGTGCCACAGCTCACGGCCGAGGCGAAACCGCTGGCGGTGTTAATGAAGTCGCTGCAGACGGCGAAAGATTTTGACAGCGCCTGCCAATCCTATGGCTACCGCAGCCAGGCGGAAAATCCGTGCGTATTCAGCGTGACGGTTCGTGGTGACGTCACCGCGCTAAACACCACTTCCCGCAGCGGCAAGATGAGCGTCAAAGATGAATCAGGTGACACTGTCACTATTCAGACCGGGCCGATCATTCGCGGGACCGCGCTGCGTGATGCTTATAAGGGCGCGAGCTATCAGGACTTTAACGATCAGGTGCTGTTTGGTGATTACGGCAAAGCGATTAATCAGCAGGCGGCCAGCCTGATGCAGACATTCAAGCCTGGCGTGGGCGATAAGGTGACGGTCGTCGGCGTGTTCAGTAGCTGGGACATCCCGCAGTCGCTGCCGGAGATCACTCCGGCGTCGATCAGCCGGCAATAAGGAGCGGCAGATGCAAGATCTTCAACCGCAGCAGAGCAGCGATGTGATCATCGAAACCCGCAACGTGTCGCGTCTCTATCCCGGCGTTACGGCACTCGATCAGGTTAACTACCGGGTCTATCGCAATAAAGTCAACGTGCTGATTGGCGAAAACGGTGCCGGCAAATCAACCATGATGAAGATGCTGGCGGGGGTCGAAACGCCCTCATCCGGCGAGATCCTGCTGGACGGTAAGGTGGTATCGCTTAACTCGACCCATCAGGCAGAGAAGCAGGGCATCAGTATCATCTTTCAGGAGCTGAACCTGTTCCCCAACATGAACGTGATGGACAACATCTTTATCGCTAACGAGTTTTTCCAGCGTGGCGTGATCAACGAAAAATATCAGTATGCGCTGGCGAAGACGCTGCTGGAGCGGCTGGAGCTGGATGTTGACCCTTATGCGCCCCTTGGTGAGCTGGGCATCGGTCATCAGCAACTGGTGGAAATCGCCCGCGCGCTCTCCAAGGATACGCGGGTATTGATCATGGATGAGCCGACCAGCGCGCTGAGTCAGTCCGAGGTGAAAGTGCTGTTTAACGTGATCGCTCAGCTCAAGCGGCGCGGCGTCACCATCATCTATATCTCGCACCGGCTGGAGGAGCTGATGGAGATTGGCGATCACATCACCATCTTCCGCGATGGGCGCTTTATCAGCGAACGCGACGTGCGTGAGGCGAGCGTGCCGTGGATTATCGCCCAGATGGTGGGTGATAAGAAGAAGCAGTTCGATTACCAGGCGGCTCCGCAGGGGGAAACGGTATTGCAGGTTGACGGCCTGACTGCCCTGCACCAGAACGGCGGTTACACCCTGAATGACGTGACCTTTACCCTGCGCAAAGGCGAAGTGATTGGCATTTACGGTCTGCTGGGTGCCGGGCGCACCGAACTGTTTAAAGGGCTGATTGGCCTGATGCCGTGTCAGTCAGGTCAGGTGCAGCTGGCGGGTAAAGATCTGGCGAAACGCAGCTTCCAGCAGCGGCTAAAAAGCGGTATCGCGCTGGTGCCGGAAGACCGTAAAGGGGAAGGCGTGGTGGAGCTGATGTCGATCACCGCCAACATGACGCTCTCCGATCTCAGCCTGCGCGGGTTTCGCCATGCGCTACGGCTGCTCAGGCCGGCTCAGGAGAATCAGCGGGTGAATGAGATGATTGGGCATCTGTCGATCAAGGTCAGCGATGCGGAACTGCCGATCACCGCGCTGAGCGGCGGCAACCAGCAAAAAGTGGTGCTGGGTAAAGCGCTGATGACCGGTCCGCAGGTGGTGCTGCTGGATGAGCCAACGCGCGGCATCGACGTCGGCGCAAAAACCGATGTTTACCATCTGATTGGCAATCTGGCGCAACAGGGGCTGGCGGTCATGTTCTCCTCCTCAGAACTGGATGAGGTGATGGCGCTGGCAGACCGCATCCTGGTGATGGCCGATGGCCGGATTACTGCCGATTTGCCGCGTGCCGTGGCGACGCGAGAACAACTGATTGCGGCATCAACCCCGCAGGATTAAAAGCCTGGTCCATCGGGCTATTTTATTTGTCAGTCTGACGCTGGGCAGTGGTCACACAGGCTGCTTTAGCAACCTGAACGCCCGTCAGGGCGGCCCTGAAGGGGCGAGCACAGCGAGTAATCCTCACGTACTGCGTGTACGGCTGGTTGTTCCGCGCTGTCCGTGTCCAGACTGCCTGCAACCATTACGCCTGGTGGGCCAGGCCCTAAGCTGGCCGGAGAACTTCATGAACCAAAAATATCTGCTCTATATGTACCTGCTGAAGGCGCGCACTTTCATCGCGCTGCTGATTGTGGTCGGCTTTTTCAGCGTGATGGTGCCGAACTTTCTGACGCCCTCCAACCTGCTGATTATGACTCAGCATGTGGCAATTACTGGCCTGCTGGCGATTGGTATGACGCTGGTGATCCTGACCGGCGGTATCGATCTTTCGGTGGGTGCGGTGGCGGGCATCTGCGGCATGGTGGCGGGCGCGCTGCTCACCAACGGCGTGCCGTTGTGGGGCGGGAATACGCTGTTTCTTAACGTGCCCGAAGTGATTCTGGTGGTGGCGATCTTTGGCGTGCTGGTGGGATTCATCAACGGCACGGTGATTACCCGGCTGGGCGTGGCGCCCTTTATCTGTACCCTCGGCATGATGTATGTGGCGCGCGGTGCGGCATTGCTGTTCAACGACGGCAGCACCTACGCCAATCTGGTCGGGCTGCCGGCGCTCGGCAATACCGGCTTTGCGCTGCTTGGCTCCGGCACGGTGCTGGGCGTTTACATCCCGATCTGGCTGATGATCGGTTTCCTGCTGCTCGGGCTCTACCTGACGCGCAAAACGCCGCTCGGGCGTTACATCTACGCCACCGGCGGCAATGAGTCCGCGGCCCGGCTGGCGGGCGTGCCGATTATCAAAGTCAAAGTGTTTGTCTACGCCTTTTCTGGCCTGTGTGCTGGCCTGGTCGGGCTGGTGGTGGCCTCTCAGCTACAGACGGCGCATCCGATGACCGGCAACATGTTTGAGATGGATGCGATTGGTGCCACGGTGCTGGGCGGCACCGCGCTGGCGGGCGGACGCGGACGGGTTTCCGGTTCGATTATTGGCGCCTTCGTGATTGTCTTTCTGGCTGACGGCATGGTGATGATGGGCGTCAGCGATTTCTGGCAGATGGTAATTAAAGGGCTGGTGATTGTGACCGCCGTCGTCATTGACCAGTTCCAGCAGCGTCTGCAAAGCAAAGTGGTGCTGTTACGTCGCCATGAAAAGAAGTTACAGGCGGCACCGCTCTCTGACATTCGTCACAGCTAACAGGAGTGTTTATGACCCGCGATTTTAGTGGAAAAACAGTGGTAATCACCGGTGCCTGTCGCGGCATCGGTGCCGGAATTGCAGCCCGCTTTGCCCGCGATGGTGCGAAGCTGGTGATGGTGTCCAACGCCGACCGCGTCTTCGCCACCGCTGAGCAGTTACAGCAGCAATACGGCAGTGAGATTCTGGCGCTACAGGTGGATGTCACCGATGAGGCGGCGGTGCAGCAGCTCTATCAGCAGGCTGCCGATCGCTTTGGCCAGATCGACGTGTCGATCCAGAATGCTGGCGTGATCACCATCGATCGCTTCGATACGATGCCGAAAAGTGATTTTGAGAAGGTGCTGGCGGTGAATACTACCGGCGTCTGGCTCTGCTGTCGCGAAGCGGCGAAGTATATGGTAAAGCAGCGCAGCGGCAGTCTGATCAATACCTCATCGGGACAGGGACGGCAGGGCTTCATCTACACGCCGCACTACGCCGCCAGCAAAATGGGAGTCATCGGCATTACTCAGAGCCTGGCGCTGGAACTGGCACCCTGGCACATCACGGTCAACGCTTTTTGTCCCGGCATTATTGAGAGTGAGATGTGGGATTACAACGACCGCGTCTGGGGAGAAATCCTCAGTAGCGACCAGAAAACCTACGGCAAGGGCGAGCTGATGGCGGAGTGGGTGCAAAATATTCCGCTGAAGCGCGCCGGTCAGCCTGAGGATGTCGCCGGTCTGGTGGCCTTTCTGGCGTCTGAGGATGCGCGCTACATCACCGGCCAGACGATCAATGTCGATGGCGGATTAATTTTCTCCTGAGGATGCGCATTAACTCCGGGCTTGCTGCGGCAGGCCTTTTTTTGCGTCAGATTTTTCTGGCATATGCACGATTTGTCACCTCTGTCCTGTATCGCCGTCACAATATGGTAAGGTAAAGGCACGTTATTTTTCATCCGCTGCCACTAAACCTTAATCTGAATGCCTGGTGACATGATACGAAAAACAGTGATTCTCTCTTTGTTCGCACCGGTGCTGCTGACGCTGCAGCCTGTTCGCGCGCTCCAGACCGAAACACAGGTGTCTGAGACGCCATTTGACGATCCTGCTCGCTATCGTCAGTCGCTGGACGCATTGCCGTCGCTGGGCAGCAGCGCTGAGCAGGATGAAGAGTGGAGCAAAAAACTGGCGGCGGTCGCCAAAAGTATTGGTGAAGCGAGTAACAACAGTGACAGTGACGTCTCCTTTGGACAGCAGGCTGGCGTCTGGGCCTTTAATCATCTGCGTGATGAGGTGGCCGATCGGGTCGAGAGCGAAGGGCAGTCACTGCTCTCCCCGTACGGCACCGCACAGCTCGATCTGATGGTGGACATGAACGGTAACTTTACCGGCACCGGTGGCGATCTGTTCAGTGCGCTGGCCGATGAGAACAGTATGCTCACCTTCAGCCAGCTCGGAGTACACGACACCGGCGACGGGCTGGTGGGGAATGCCGGGCTGGGGCAACGCTGGGATGCAGGCAACTGGCTGCTGGGCTACAACGGTTTTGTCGATCGCATTTTCAGCAGCGGCCTGCAGCGTGCCTCGCTGGGGACCGAGGCCTGGAGCGACAATCTGCGCCTCTCCGCCAACTACTATATGCCGCTGTCAGGCTGGAAAAATCTCGGCGATTCACAGCAGCAGCGCATGGCGCGCGGTTACGACATCACCAGCCAGAGCTATCTGCCGTTCTATCGTCAGCTTGGCGTCTCGGTGAGCTACCAGCAATATCTCGGCGAAAATGTCGATCTGTTTAACAGCGGCAACCGCTACCATAATCCCTCCGCAATGGCATTTGGCCTCTCCTATACGCCGGTGCCGCTGGTGACGCTGTCCGCGACCCATAAAACCAGCAGTGCCGGAGAAAGTCAGGATCAGCTCGGCCTGAAGCTCAATTACCGCTTCGGTGTGGCGCTGAGCCGCCAGCTGGATGCCAGTAACGTTGCTGAAGCGCACTCGCTGCGCGGCAGTCGTTACGATACTGTGACCCGCAGCGATACGCCGGTGCTCTCATTCCGCCAGCGCAAAACCCTGTCGGTGTTCCTCGCGACGCCGCCGTGGCAATTGAACGCCGGTGAAAGTCTGCCGCTGAAGCTGCAGGTGCGCGCCAGTAATCCGATTAAAGCCGTTAGCTGGCAGGGCGATACCCAGGCCCTGAGCCTGACACCACCTGCCAATAATGCCGATCCGCAGGGCTGGAGCGTCATTTTACCGCAGTGGGATGATTCGCCGGGTGCCAGCAACGAATACCGGCTGTCAGTCACGCTGGAAGACAACAAGCAACAGCGTGTGACCTCAAACTGGATCACCCTGAAAATCCAGCCGCCAATGGCGATGGACCCACCGTCACCGGATGAGCGTTACGATCTGATGGCACCAGCCGGCGTTTCGGGTGTGGCGCTGTAGCCATCGTGCTGAAGTGTAATACTGTTGCAGCTGCGTTGATGTGTCGCGTTGTAAGGTGAAATACCGCAGCGCTGCCGTCCGCGCCCTGCGCTAAGGTACCGGCTAATCTGATGGCCTGTTGTTACTTGTCCTGGCGATAACCCCATCAATATCCAGGTGAAAAGCTACAGATCTGAAGATAAACCGGCGCAGGCTCAGCCTTTAAGCGTGCCTGCTAACGGGCGTATCGGCTAATTGTACCGTGTCGGGCCAGCATCACCTTTATCCGATGCGCTTACAGCATGGTTAACCTGGCGTGAAGATGAGAGAGATATCGACATCAGTCTCGTCGTTACCTCGCCATGTTTAAGCCACCTCAGCGAGTTGCACATGAAAATACGCTTTCTTCTGCCGCTATGTTCTCTGTTAGTCGCAGGTTGTTCTTCGATAGAAAAATCAACGGACCCGGAAAGGGATTATGAGATTCTGCAAAGGAAACAACAGGCGGAAGCAGTGAAACGTTTTGAGTCGCCAACCTCCTTACCCAGAACCCGTGATCCGCTCTATCGGATGCGGCGAGGCACTCACTGATTCAGCCTAATCAGTAACCGGTTCACCCCACTGTTTTGCTCCACAATTACGCATATTTGCCGCACAGCGCTGCGACAATGTTAATGGCTGGCATCGTCGGCGAGGTCACCTCGCTGATATGGCAGGCCATATGAAGATACTTTTCTCTTTCCTGACGCCTTCCGCCGCATAACCCCTTTATAGCCACGCTTCTGTTGCACCGTCTGGTAGCCTTTTGCGCCAAAACAGGGCAACGGTTGACCTTTTTTGGACAGATAATTTATCAGCGATCACAAAAGCGATATTTCCTGCCATAAATGCATAATTCTGCTGATTAAAACCCGGCGCTGCCGCTGCGATAAGACAATTATTCACTATATATGCAAAATAAGTGAATAGTGTCAGTGGCTAAGTTATTGATAATCCGTTTGCAGGACGATTTTATGCATTAATCTCCTTGGCTGGCACGCTATCTGCACTCTACAGTAGAGCAGCTTCACAACATCCTTTAACAATTTTAAAACAAAATATTTACCCAGCCGGGTAAGCAGGAGAGTCGGTTATGTCACTGCAGGTTTCGCGTCACGATTTCGATCAATGGATGATGCCGGTGTATGCGCCCGCCACATTTGTGCCGGTTCGCGCTGAAGGGTCAACCGTCTGGGATCAGAACGGCAAGGATTACATCGATTTCGCCGGTGGCATAGCCGTCAATGCGTTAGGCCATGCGCATCCGGCATTACAGCAGGCGTTGCAGGAACAGGCCGCACGTTTATGGCATACCGGTAACGGTTATACCAATGAGCCGATTCTGCGTCTGGCTAAGCAGCTGATCGACGCCACCTTTGCGGACCGTGTGTTCTTCTGTAACTCCGGTGCTGAGGCGAACGAAGCCGCGCTGAAGCTGGCGCGTAAAGTGGCGCACGATCGCTTTGGCCCGGCTAAAAGCGGCATCGTTGCCTTTAATAATGCCTTCCACGGCCGCACGCTGTTTACCGTTTCGGCTGGCGGTCAGCCCGCCTATTCAAAAGATTTTGCGCCGTTGCCGCCAGATATCCAGCATGCGCCTTTTAACGACCTGGCCGCTGCGGCCGCCCTGATTAACGACACGACCTGTGCGGTGATCGTCGAACCGATTCAGGGCGAAGGCGGCGTGGTACCGGCCGAACCGGCCTTTCTGCGTGGCCTGCGTGAACTGTGCGATAAGCACAACGCGGTGCTGATTTTTGACGAAGTGCAAAGCGGCGTTGGCCGCACTGGTTCGCTTTACGCCTATATGCACTACGGCGTGACGCCAGACGTGCTGACCAGCGCGAAAGCGCTTGGCGGCGGCTTCCCGATTGGGGCGATGCTGACGCGTGAGGATCTCGCGCTGGTGATGGGTGTCGGCACCCACGGCACTACCTACGGCGGCAATCCGCTGGCCGGCGCGGTGGCGGGAAAAGTGATGGAGCTGATCAATCAACCGGCCCTGATGGCGGGCGTGACCGAGCGTCACCAGTGGATCGTTGCGGCACTTAATGAGATCAACCAACGGCTGCATCTGTTTAAAGAGGTGCGCGGTCTGGGTCTGCTGATTGGTGCGGTTCTGAACGACGATTTCGCCGGCAAAGCGAAGCAGATTAATCTCGCGGCGGCTGAAATGGGCGTGATGGTGCTGATTGCCGGTGCCAGTGTGGTGCGTTTCGCGCCGGCGCTCAACATCAGTGAGCAGGAAGTGAAGCTGGGCATGGCGCGCTTCGCCGAGGTGTGTGAAAGCCTGGTACGAGGGTCCGCATCATGATGGTGATCCGTCCGGTTGAACGCGACGACCTGAGCCAGCTACTGGCGCTGGCCGGTAAAACCGGCGGCGGGCTGACCTCGCTGCCGGTGGATAGCGCCACGTTGCAGGCGCGCATCGATCGATCGCTGCAAACCTGGCAGGATACGCTGCCGCGCGCCGAGCAGGGCTACGTGTTTGTGCTGGCCGACAGTGAGGACAATCGGGCCGTGGGCATTTGCGCCATTGAAGTGGCGGTCGGCCTGCAGGATCCCTGGTATAACTTCCGGGTCGGTACCCAGGTACACGCCTCCAAAGAGCTGAATGTCTATGCCGCGCTGCCTACGCTGTCGCTGAGTAACGACCACACCGGCAGCAGCGAGCTCTGTACGCTGTTTCTCGACCCGGACTACCGCGACGGCAAAAACGGCTACCTGCTGTCGAAGTCGCGCTTTCTGTTTATGGCTAACTTCCGCGAACGCTTCATGGATCGGGTGGTGGCTGAGATGCGCGGCGTCAGCGATGAGCAGGGACATTCGCCATTCTGGGAGAGCGTCGGCAGCCGGTTCTTCTCGATGGAGTTCAGCAAAGCGGACTTCCTGAGCGGCACCGGTCAGAAATCCTTTATCGCCGAGCTGATGCCAAAACATCCGCTCTATATTCACTATCTGTCGCCAGAGGCACAGGCGGTAATTGGCGAGGTACATCCCAAAACTGCGCCAGCCCGCGCCGTGCTGGAGGCGGAAGGTTTCCGCTACCTCAACTATGTCGACATCTTTGACGGCGGCCCGACGCTGGAGTGCGACATCGATCGTATCCGGGCGGTATGCAAAAGCCGCCTGCGCTGCGCTGAATCGGGCGAAAACCGCCACGATGCGCCGCTATGCCTGGTCGCTAACCACAATTATCGCCAGTTTCGCGTGGCGCTGATACCGGCCGAAGCGGATGGCGACTGCGTGCACCTGACGGATGAACAGATGCGGGCGTTGCACTGCCAGCCGGGCGATAGCCTGCGCGTCGTGCCGCTTTGCAGTGAGGAGAAAAAAGTATGACCCACCTGATTAATAGACAATGGCTGCGCGGCGAAGCAGAGGCGTTGGTCAAAACTGACCCGGTCAGTGGCGATACGCTGTGGCAGGGCGTGGCAGCTTCGCCAGCCCAGGTCAGCGCCGCCTGCGGGGCGGCACGCACGGCCTTTCCCGGCTGGGCCAGACGTCCGTTTGCCGAGCGTCAGGCGACGGTAGAAAAGTTTGCCGCACAGCTGGAAGCACACAAAGCTGAGCTGGCGGAAACCATCGCCCGCGAAACCGGCAAGCCACGCTGGGAAGCGCTGACTGAAGTCGGCGCGATGATCAATAAAATTGCCATTTCGGTGAAGGCCTGGCATAGCCGCACTGGCGAACAGGCGGACGGCGAGAGCAGCCTGCGCCATCGTCCGCATGGGGTGCTGGCGGTATTTGGTCCCTATAATTTCCCCGGCCATCTGCCGAACGGTCATATCGTTCCGGCGCTGCTGGCCGGTAACTGCGTGGTGTTCAAACCCAGTGAGTTGACGCCGCTGACGGCTGAGAAAACCGTGCAGCTCTGGCTGGCGGCTGGCCTGCCAGCCGGTGTGCTGGCGCTGCTGCAGGGCGGCCGGGAAACCGGTCAGGCGCTGGCTGCGGATAGCCAGATTGATGGCCTGCTGTTTACCGGCAGCGCGCATACCGGTTACCAGCTGCACCGCCAGTTTGCCGGACAGCCTGAAAAGATGCTGGCGCTGGAGATGGGCGGCAACAATGCGCTGATTGTTGAAGATCCGGCCGATATTGACGCCGCGGTCCACATTGCGTTGCAGTCGGCGTTCATTACCGCCGGTCAGCGCTGCACCTGCGCCCGTCGCCTGCTGGTGAAACGCGGCGCAGCGGGCGATGCGTTTTTACAGCGTCTGGTGGAGGTCGCCGGTCGTTTGCAGCCGGGCGGCTGGAACGCTGAGCCGCAGCCGTTTATGGGCAGCGTTATTTCGACCGGCGCGGCGGAAAAGATTTTCGGGGAATGGCAACAGCGGGTGACGGCGGGCGGCAAAGTGCTGCTGGCGATGCGCTGGCCGGATCGCCACAGCGCACTGCTGACGCCTGGCATCATCGATTTAACCGATGTCGCGGGCGTGGCGGATGAAGAGGTGTTTGGTCCGCTGCTGGGCGTGATTCGCTATGACGATTACGATCAGGCGATCCGGCTGGCTAATCAGACGCGCTACGGTCTGTCGTGCGGCCTGATTTCGCCCTCCCGCGCCCAGTTCGATCAGCTGCTGCTTGAGGCACGAGCGGGTATCGTAAACTGGAATAAACCGCTGACCGGTGCAGCCAGTACCGCGCCGTTTGGCGGCATTGGCGCGTCAGGCAACCATCGCGCCAGCGCCTGGTACGCCGCCGATTACTGCGCCTGGCCGATGGCCTCGCTGGAAACGGCGGATCTGACGCTGCCTGCCTCACTCTCGCCGGGACTCGATTTTTCACCTCAGGGAGCGGCGAAATGAGTGCAGTGGAAGCGAACTTTGATGGGCTGGTGGGTTTAACCCACCATTACGCCGGCTTGTCGTTTGGCAATGAGGCTTCGACCCGCAATCAGCTGCAGCCGTCGAACCCCCGGCTGGCGGCAAAGCAGGGCCTGCTGAAGATGAAAGCGCTGGCGGATATGGGCTATCTGCAAGGCGTTATTCCGCCGCATGAGCGACCCAACATCGGCGCGCTGCGCCAGTTAGGCTTCAGCGGCAGCGATGAGCAGGTGCTGGCCCACGCCGGAAAAACCGCACCAGGTTTACTTTCGGCCGCCAGCTCCGCTTCGGCGATGTGGGTGGCGAATGCCGCCACGGTCTCGCCGTCGGCTGACAGTGGCGATGGGCGGGTCCATCTGACCGTGGCTAACCTCAATAATAAATTTCATCGGGCGATGGAAGCGCCGGAGACCGCATTACTGTTGCGCGCCATCTTCCGCGATAGTCGCCACTTTAGCGTGCATGATGCCTTGCCGCAGGTGGCGATGTTTGGTGATGAGGGCGCGGCCAACCATAACCGGCTCGGCGGTGCGTATGGCGAGCCGGGCCTGCAGCTGTTTGTTTATGGTCGTGACAGCAGCCATGAAGGCAGGGCGCCGCAGCGGTATCCGGCCCGTCAGACGCGCGAAGCCAGTGAAGCGGTGGCGCGACTGCATCAGCTCCCGGCCGAACAGGTGATGTTCGCGCAGCAAAACCCGGCGGTTATCGATCAGGGTGTGTTTCATAATGACGTGATAGCCGTGAGCAATCAGCAGATGTTGTTCTGTCACCAGCAGGCGTTTGTCGACCAGCCTGCGTTACTGGCCCGGCTACAGGCGCGGGTGCCGGGATTTGTGGCACTGGAAGTGCCGGAAAGTCGGGTATCGGTCAAAGACGCGGTCAACACCTATCTGTTTAACAGCCAGCTGCTGAGCCAGCCTGACGGCAGTATGCTGCTGGTGCTGCCGGAAGAGTCGCGCCAGCATGCGGGCGTCTGGGACTATTTGTGCGAGCAGGTGGAGAGTGAGGGTGCGCTCAAGGCATTGAAGGTGTTTGATCTGCGTGAAAGCATGTATAACGGAGGCGGACCGGCCTGCCTGCGTTTGCGGGTGGTGCTGACGCCACAGGAGCAGCAGGCGGTGAATCCCGCTGTAATAATGAACGATCGGCTATTTACCCGGCTGAACCAATGGGTTGATCGCCACTATCGCGATCGCCTGACGCAGGCCGATCTGGTCGATCCGCAGTTACTGCGCGAAGGACGTGAAGCGCTGGATGAATTAACGAAGCTGCTAGACTTAGGAAATGTGTATGCATTTCAGCAGTGAAGGGCGCGGCAGCAGCGGCTGCCGCTCACTTCAGGCTCAAAGGAGGAACGATGCAGGACTTTTTACAGCAAACGCTGTCCGGCGAGGCGCCGCGTAAGCGTAGTGGTGAAACGGCGCATCTTCGCTGGCAGTGGTTGTATCACGGCATTCTGTTAATGGAACCGACGGTGCCGGTTAAGCAGGCGCTGGTATTGTCAGCCGGTATTCACGGTAACGAAACCGCGCCGGTCGAAATTCTCAATCAGGTGATTAATCCGCTGTTGCGGGGCGAGAAGCCGCTGCAGCAGCGGATGCTGGTGATCCTCGGCAATCCCTCGGCGCTACGCAGCGGCAAACGCTACGTTCGCTATGATATTAACCGGCTGTTTGGCGGACGCTGGCAGCAGATTGATGACGGTGACGAAGCCCGTCGCGTGCTGCGTCTGGAGCAGACACTGGAGACCTTCTGGCAGGTCGGCGAATGCGATGAGACACGCTGGCACCTTGATATGCACACCGCGATTCGCGGTTCTTATCATCCACGCTTCGGCGTGATGCCGCACAATGAGCGTCCGTGGCCGCCTGAGTTTCTCAAATGGCTGGCGGCTGCCGGTCTGGAGGCGCTGGTATTCCACCGTTCGCCGGGCGGTACCTTTACCCATTTCAGCTGCGAGCACTTCGGGGCGGCTAGCTGTACGCTGGAGCTGGGCAAAGCGCTGCCGTTTGGCGCGAACGATCTCACGCAGTTCAGCGCGACGCAGCAGGCGCTGGCGGCCCTGCTATACGGCGATGCGCTGCCACCGGCGACCTCCACACCGCGTCACTACCGGGTGGCGCAGCAGATTACCCGGCTGAGTGAACATTTCCAGCTCCACATGTCACCGGAAACGCTCAACTTCACCGCCTTTCCGCAGGGCGCGCTGCTGGCGGAGGATGGGGAGACCCGCTATTACGTCCAGCAGGCGCGCGAGTATGTTCTGTTTCCCAACCCCAATGTCGCTGCCGGCCTGCGCGCCGGATTGATGCTGATTGAAGAGGGCGAACAGACTCAGGCGCTGCCGATCTGACGTCGGGCAAATTCAGCGAAAACAGGCGGGAGTTTTACTTCCGCTTTCCTGCCATTACCCTTACACTCCCCGCACACCTCTCCATGATTTCTGCCAGATTCGCTTTAAATTCATAAAGTTTTGCAATTCCTCACGCCTTTCTTCGCATTCTCTTCATGATTGCCTGATTTTTGTCTTTTATGCTTTCACGGCTTTACTCAGCCTCTGAGTTGTTGACGTTCAGCATCGTATGCTTGTTTCCGAAGACGCGACAGAGTGCTGTCGTCATAATCCCGAATCAATAATAAGGACACTATTATGCGCAAACTGACTTCCCTGTTACTGGCTTCTTCACTGGCATTTGGCGCGGCCAGCGCCGTTCACGCCGCCGCTGATAACCTGACGCCACCGCCAGCTGGCAGTGAAAAAGCGATGCATAAACCGCCAATGCGTCACGGCGGCATGGAGATGATGTTTAAAGGTCTGAACCTGACTGACGCACAGAAAACCCAGATACGTGACATCATGAAAGAGAGCCGCAAAGAGATGAAACGACCGTCGCTGGAAGAGCGCCGTGCGATGCACAGCATTGTTGCCGCGGACAGCTTCGATCAGAGCAAAGCTGAAGCGCAGGCGGAAAAAATGACCGCCAATGCGAAAGATCATGCGCTGAAAATGCTGGAAACCCAGAACAAACTCTATAACGTGCTGACGCCAGAGCAGAAGAAGCAGTACAACGCCAATTTTGAAAAGCGTCTGACTGAGAAACGTCCGCACGATGACAAAATGGCACCGCCAGCCGCACCCGCTGAATAATTTTCGTTAAGCGAACGGTCTGAGACCGCCGGCCTTGTCCACTGACAGTAAGTGGGCAGCGTCGGCGGTTTTTTTTATTTACAGCGGCAGGATAGGATAATCGCCCGACAGAATCGGTCGGCAGAGGATCTTGTAACCGTCGTGATCGAAACCCCCTTTGGGACGCTGCAACGTTTTCGCTTCCTCGATATTGCTGACCGAGCCAAGGTAAAACCAGTGATCGATGACGTGGATTTGAGTCATCTGTTTGCCTTCCTCGACCAGCCCGACCGCGCCCTGCCACGGCCAGCAAAAGACCCGTACATTTTCCAGCGCTTCCAGCAACCGATCCTGATGATCGCTGACCGGCTCTTTGCCGCAGCAGGCACCGGCACAGCGGCGCAGCGCGGAACGGAAACAGCCGCGCTGAGCACTGAGCGCTTCCAGCCCGAGCAAACCGTGACAGAGCTGATACTCATCGGCCAGCTGCTTCAGCCGCTCTATCGCAGCAAAGCGGCTACGATAGAGGCCAAACAAATTGGGCGACTGGCTGAAGTCGAGATCTTTGGCGTAAACCACCTGCGGTTTACCGTCGGTAATCTGCAACGAGCAGAGCTGGCGGTTTTTACGCAGGCGCTTATTAAACAGCGGCTGCTGCGTTTTAATCATCTGCGCTTCCAGCAGCAGCGCGCCGAGATCGCCCGCGGTTGGGATCCAGCTGACGCGCCGCGACTGGCGCAGCATTTTCGCCTCGTCCGGGGTGCGGAAATGCGACATCACCCGCGAGCGCAGGTTAACGCTTTTGCCAATGTAGAGCGGCAGCGAATCACTTTCGCCGTGAAAGGTATAGACGCCGGGCTGATTGGGCAGGCCTTCCAGCCACTCACGCAGGTGTTCGGGATATTGATAAATTGCAGCCGCGTCGAATTCGAGGCGGTGCGTTGCAGCACGTCTGACCAAGATGGACTCCATTTACTGGTTGTCCATACAGCATAACAGGCAGGTGAAATGATCGCCAGCCAGCCGATCAAAGACGCCGCGTCGCCAGCCAGCAGATCAGCGAACCGAGCGTGATCATCGCCACGCCTTGCCAGAAGGCCAGCGGCGGCGTCAGGCCCAGCCACAGTGAGGCCAGCAGGGCGGAAAAAACCGGTGTGAAGTAGGAGGCGGTGGCCAGCAGTGTCAGATTGCCGTGCTGAATACCGTGATTCCAGGCGGAGTAGGCGATAGCGGTCGACGCCCCGACAAAGAATACTTCCAGCAGCGGCAGCAGCGCGAATTGCATCGGTGCCGCTGGTGCACTCAGCAAGGTTTTGACCCACAGCGCCAGCGCGGTGAGGATAAAAAATAGCGTGACACCATTCGCGCCGCGGGCATAGCGACGGGTGATATTGTTGTAGAGCGCCCAGGTTATGGCGGCGATAAACGCCAGCGTGTAAGCCGTTGGGTTACGCAACAGGTTCTGCCACATCAGGGCGGGCGAGCCGCCGCCGTTGGCCTTCATCACCCAGACAATGCCCAGCAGAGAAAGCGCCAGTCCCGGCCACAGCCACAGGCGAAAGCGCTGCTGGTTAAACGGGATCGCCAGCACCACCGTCAGGCAGGGCCAGAGATAGTTGATCATGCCCAGCTCCAGCGACTGGCTGCGATCGCTGGCCAGCCCAATCGCCAGCGCCAGACAGATTTCATAGCCGACAAACAGCGCACCGCCGATGGCTAAGTACGCGGCGGGCATCGCGCCGGGTCTGGGCAAACCGCGAGTAATGCAGAGCAGCAGGGCGGTGGTGGTATAGATCAGGGCCGCACCGCCGGTCGCGCCAAAGGCTTCACTGACGCTGCGCAGCAGGCCAACCGTGGTGCTCCAGAGCAGAATGGCGATCAGACCGATCAGGGTGGCGCGTGTCACAGTAGCAGGCATGTCGCTATCAACGGGATGAGGCAGGAGAAAGCCTCCCTTGCCGCAGCAAGGGAGGGACGGGTTTACTTCCAGAAGTCGTCGAATACGGTAATCGGTGGGCGACGTTTGTGCTCAGTTTTCTGATACCAGCCTTCAATGATTTTCGCGTTATCCGGGTCGATGGTTTTGCCTTCCAGATAGTCATCAATCATCTCGTAGGTTACGCCCAGCGCCACTTCATCCTGCAGGCCGGGACGATCGTCTTCCAGGTCAGCTGTGGGTTTCTTCAGGTAGAGATGTTCCGGGCAGCCGAGCTGCTTCAGCAGTTGCTTGCCCTGGCGTTTGTTAAGACGGAACAGCGGATTAATGTCGGTACCGCCATCACCATATTTGGTGAAGAATCCGGTGACCGCTTCAGCCGCATGGTCGGTACCCACCACCACGCCTTTGGTCATACCGGCGATACTGTACTGGGCTTTCATACGCTCACGCGCTTTTTCATTGCCGCGCACGAAGTCAGACAGTGTAATGCCGGCCGCCTGCAGCGCCCGCTCACTGGCCAGCACCGATTCTTTAATATTGACCACCAGCGAGCGATCGGGCTGGATAAATGCCAGCGCGTCCTGGCAATCCTGCTCATCGGCCTGCACGCCGTAGGGCAGGCGTACCGCGATAAACCTGTAGTCATTATCGCCGCTCTCTTCGCGCAGTTCGCCGATCGCCATCTGCGCCAGCTTGCCTGCGAGGGTCGAGTCCTGACCGCCGCTGATCCCCAGCACCAGCGTCTTAATGGCGCTGTGCCGCTTCAGATAGGCTTTAAGAAAATCGACGCTAACGCGCACTTCGTGATCGGCGTCGATAGTAGGCTTAACGCCCAGTGCTTCAATGATTTCCTGCTGCAGTGACATGAACTTCTCCTCAGGTCAGTGGCCCGTCGGCTCGATGCGAACGTTTTATTAAAGCTAACGTGCCTCAGCGAAAACAACAAGCCAAAGCGGCAGTCGATTTCAGTTAACCGTTGCGAAATCAGACAGTTTTCACCTGCGGCTGCGGTTTTTTGGCCAGCACAATGAACATCAGGATCGCCAGCATAAAGCAGCCAAAAATGGTAGCGGTCATGCTCAGCACCGAGGTGCCGCCAATGCCGGTAATCGGCACGGTGATAGCGCCCAGGGTGAACATGGTGACGCCAATCACTGCCGAGGCGCTACCGGCGCGATGGCCCTGGCTCTGCATCGCCAGTGAGGAGGCCGTCGTCGCGATCACCCCGTTACTGGCAATGGTAAAGAACAGCGCCACCAGCAGCAGCGGTAACGGCGCCTGCGTTAGCGCGGCCAGCAGCAGCAGGCTGGAGGCAACAAAGGCCAGCGTCAGTCCACCTTTCAGCACCCGATATTCTCCCCACAGCGGGCAGAGACGGGCACTGGTCTGCGAGGCGATCACCAGCCCGACACCGTTGGCGGCAAAGCAGAAGCTAAACGCCTGCGGCGAGAGTCCGTAGATTTGCTGCAGCACAAACGGTGAAGCGCCGATATAGGCAAACATCCCGGACATCATAAAGCCCTGCGTCAGACAGAAGCCCATGAAAGGACGATGAGTCACCACCTGTCCCAGCGCTGCGTAGGCGGAGAAAATGGAACCTTTACTGCGTCGCGCATCGGGCAGAGTTTCATGCAGTTTCCAGCGCGCCAGCAAAATCAGCAGCAGGGCAATGCAGCCGAGCACCACAAAAATGCCGCGCCAGTTAAGCACCGTCATCAGCACGCCGCCAAGTACCGGTGCGGCGATCGGGGCCAGGCCATTGACCAGCATCAGCAGCGCAAAGAAGCGGGTCAGTTCGTGACCGCTGTACATATCACGAGCGATGGCGCGTGATAACACTGCACCGCCCGCGCCGGCTAAGCCTTCAAACAGACGGGCCAGCAGTAGCTGATGAATATCCTGCGCCAGCGCACAGCCGATCGAGGCGATAAACAACAGCACCAGTGACAGCGCCAGCGGCCGCAGACGCCCAAATTTGTCGCTCATCGGACCAAACACCAGCTGACCGGCACCCAGGCCGAGTAATCCGGCGGTCAGGCTAAGCTGTGCCGTGGCGGTTTCGGTTTGCAGGTCACGCGCCAGCTGGGGCAGCGCGGGCAGGTAGAGATCGATACACAGCGGGCCGAGTGCGGCCAGCAGGCCCAGCGTAATGGCATAAACCAGCCGGTTGGAATGTACAGGTGTCATTTATTCTCAGTATCTGAAGCGATGGGTGAACAGCAGGCAGACAACGCCTTCACAGGCGGTCACGGATGCCGGAGCCGGTCCTGGCACTGCCGGTGATGGCAAACTGCACTCGGCAGATGGGTTGTTGCCGCGAGAGGCGCCGTTTTTTTGGCGCTGATTATACGTGCCCGTTGACAGCAAAACAGCCTTCTTTAAGAAATCCTGACGGTTGTCAGTGCATTAAAAGTTCGCCATAAACTTGATAAACCTGAATTTATGTTCCAGGCTTGTCTGCACATGGACAATAAATGAGGAACAACAAGATGAATAAAGTGATGGGATGTATCGCTGCGGCGCTGACGCTGGCTGCACTGTCTGGTTGTACGACTTACGACCGCGCTGAAAGCTACGTCACCAAGCCGGTGGTGAAAGATGTTAAAAAAGGGATGACCCGTGACCAGGTTCGTCAGATCGCTGGCGCACCGTCAACCGAGATCACCATGGTTCACGCGCGCGGCACCTGCCAGACCTACGTTCTGGGCCAGCGTGATGGCAAAGCACAGACCTACTTCGTGAGCTATAACGATACCGGTCGCGTAATGAACTACGGCTTCCAGAGCTGTGCGGAATACGATACCGATCCGCAGGTTCAGCAGTAAGTTATACGCTGTAAAGCCCCAATTGAATAATAAGCGGCCCGTCAGACGACGGGCCGTTTTTCGTTTTGGTGCGGCTTATAACCCTGCCGGGCGCGGAACCTCGACGTAGTCGCCATCGATCTGGCGCTGATAGTAGTGTCCCTGCTGGACATAGAAGCGTTTACCGTTGAAGTCCAGTACCCGCATATCGTCGCTGACGCGGCGCTCTTCAGGTGGCTCCACCACCACATACTCCTCGCCGTGGCGCTGATAGTAATTACCGTTAAGCAGGTAGTAAGTCAGGCCGCCAATCAGTACTGCCGTGGCGGCTTCAGGCAGGAAGCGCACCGGACCGGGGCCGCCCCAGTGAGGACCAGGACCGCCGTGTGGGCCCCATTCGCCGGGATGGGCAAAAGCGATAGCCGGGGTTAACAGGGTTAACGCCAGCAGTGAGGCGATAACTTTTTTCATCGGGCATTCTCCTCATAAGACTCCACGCAGAATTGGCTTTTTACCGGCTAATGACAAGCGCTAAAGCGGCGAATTTTCGCCTGTTTACCACGCTTAACGCTTTCTTAACGACGTCGCCATCAAGCGGGGTAATTATGGAGAGAGGAAGGCGGGAGAGGAGAAGAGAACCTGGCGCAGGCGCGCCAGGTTTAACCTGGATTAACGATGTGCCAGTTCGGCGTGTTCATCGCTTTCCAGCACGCGCTTATCGGTCAGACCTAACCAGCGGCTGGTCAGGGAACCGGCCGTCATTGAGCCATTGACGTTCAGCGCGGTACGGCCCATATCGATCAGCGGTTCGATGGAGATCAGCAGTGCGACCAGCGTCACTGGCAGGCCCATCGCGGGCAGCACAATCAGCGCGGCAAACGTAGCACCGCCACCGACACCGGCCACGCCGGCAGAGCTCAGCGTTACAATCCCGACCAGCGTGGCGATCCACAGCGGGTCAAACGGATTGATGCCGACGGTTGGCGCAACCATCACCGCCAGCATGGTCGGATAGAGTCCGGCACAGCCATTCTGACCAATCGTGGCACCGAAAGAGGCCGAGAAGCTGGCAATCGACTCCGGTACGCCAAGGCGACGGGTCTGCGTCTCGACGCTCAGCGGAATGCTGGCGGCGCTGGAGCGGCTGGTAAAGGCGAAGGTAATCACCGGCCACACTTTGCGGAAGAAACGCATCGGGTTAATGCCGTTCACCGACAGCAGCAGCGCGTGGACGCCAAACATAATCGCCAGGCCAAGATAAGAGGCAACCACGAAGCTTCCCAGTTTGATGATGTCCTGCAGATTCGAACCGGCCACCACTTTGGTCATCAGGGCCAGCACGCCGTAGGGGGTCAGCTTCATCACTAAACGAACCAGCTTCATCACCCACGACTGCAGCGTGTCGATCGCGACCAGCACACGCTGACCTTTGACTTCATCATCTTTCAGCAGTTGCAGCGCGGCCACACCGAGGAAGGCCGCGAAGATGACGACGCTGATGATCGACGTCGGGTTAGCGCCGGTGAGATCGGCAAACGGATTTTTCGGAATAAAGGAGAGCACCAGCTGCGGCACGCTCAGGTCAGCGACCTTACCGACGTAGTTGCTCTGAATGGCGCTCAGACGCGCCGTTTCCTGCACGCCCTGCACCAGACCTTCAGCGCTCAGACCAAACAGGCCGGTGACAAATACGCCGACCAGCGCGGAGATAGCGGTGGTGAACAGCAGCACGCCGATGGTCAGTACGCTGATTTTACCCAGCGAGGAGGCGTTATGCAGCCGGGCAACCGCACTCAGAATTGAAACAAACACCAGCGGCATCACCACCATCTGCAGCAGCTGAACATAGCCATTACCGACGATGTTAAACCAGCTGATGGAAGTTTTAACCACCGCGCTGTTTTCACCGTAAATCAGCTGCAGCACCAGGCCAAACAGCACGCCGATCACCAGACCGGTCAGCACTTTCTTTGACAGGCTCCAGTTGTTGCGGCTAAAGCGCGAGAGCAACACCAGCAGCACCACAAAGGCGACGAGGTTAAGCGTTAAGGGAAGGTCCATACTGAAACTCCAGAGTAATGCGGCTTTCCGCGTCGGGAAAACCGCATAATGTTAATCACGAATTAAGACTGCGGGAATGTTAGCAGCAGGAGAGGGTGCAGACCTTATATCCAAATGGAATGCTTTATAACTTATTGCCTGAATTTGTTGGTTTAATGCGCAGTCTGGCTGGAAATGAGCCGGCCAACACCGTTTTGCAGGGTATCGAACAGCTGAGCCGGCCAGCCGTTTGCACCAAACGAAGGCATACCCACCGGGAACCACAGCGCATAGCCGACCAGTCCGAGGCATAGCGCTCGCTCAAGCTGGTTACCTTTCTGACTTTTCAGAATAGGGAGACGGAAGCGCCAGCGGCAGGGCCACAATAATGGGACGCCCGCCGGCGTCAGCATATCGGCGACAATATGACTGAGATAACCCAGCGTCAGCCCCTGTAACACATCGGCCGGAATCGGGGACTCTTTGGGCAGATTGATCTGGAACAGCCACAGCCCGGCGGCGACCGCCAGCAAACTGTGGGTAAAGCCGCGATGACCAAAGGCGCGCGCAATCGGATGAGAGAGCCAGCGCAGCCGCTGTCCCAGCACCGACTTCGGGTGATCGATGTCGGGTAACAGGCAGGTCAGCAAGGCTGATGGAACGAGATGCCACCAGTCTGCCTGCGCCAGCACTGGCGTAAGTTCAGCACGTTTGGCAAATATGGCGCTCGCAATGGCGAAAATGATATGGCCCTCGGCCGTCATGATGGAACCTGGCTGCAAAGAAAACTGTCGATGCATCCAGTATAGGGATTTATCCAGTGAATGAGAACATGTGACGCTGTAACGAAGCGTTAATAATTACGCATTAAAGGCGGACAAGCATCGCGCATTGCCCGCCAGATTGATCAGCGTGCCAGCCAGCCGCCATCTACCGCCAGCGTATAGCCATTAACATAGTCAGACGCGGCGGACGCGAGGAACACCACCGGCCCCATCATGTCATCCGGCACGCCCCAGCGACCTGCCGGAATACGGCCAAGTATCTCTTCGCTGCGTGCCTCGTCGCTGCGTAACTGTTCGGTGTTATTGGTCGCCATGTAGCCGGGCGCAATGGCGTTAACGTTAATGCCATGCTTCGCCCACTCGTTGGCCATCAGACGGGTCAGCCCCATCACGGCACTTTTTGACGCGGTGTAAGACGGAACGCGAATCCCGCCCTGGAAGGAGAGCATCGACGCGATGTTAATGATCTTGCCGCCGTTACCCTGGGCAATAAACTGCCGGGCAACCTGCTGTGACAGAAAGAACAGACTTTTGCTGTTGAGATTCATCACATCATCCCAGTCCTGTTCGCTGAAATTGAGTGCATCCTCGCGTCGGATAATCCCGGCGTTATTCACCAGAATGTCGATTTTACCGGCTGCGGCCAGCGCCTGCTCAACCACTGAGCCGACCACCTCCGTTTTCATCAGATCCGCCTGTATCGGCCAGAAACGGCGGCCCAGCGCTTCTACTTTGCTTTGGGTCTCGTCCGGACCGTCGCGGTTAACGCCGACAATGTCGCATCCCGCCTGCGCCAGGCCCAGCGCCATACCTTGTCCTAAACCGGTGTTACAGCCGGTCACCAGCGCCACTTTACCTTCCAGGCTAAACGCATTCAGTACCATGATATTTCTCCTCTGCTCAGCGCAGTTCGCTGATTTTGACGTGGTCCATGTCATCAAAGACCTGATTTTCGCCCACCATGCCCCAGATAAAGGTGTAGCGCTGCGTACCAACACCCGCATGGATTGACCAGCTGGGCGAGATCACCGCCTGCTCGTTATGCACCAGCAGATGACGGGTTTGCTGCGGCTCGCCCATCATGTGGAATACCGCGCTCTCCTCGCTCATGTCGAAATAGAAATAAACCTCCATGCGGCGTTCATGGGTGTGACACGGCATGGTGTTCCACAGGCTGCCTTCCTCCAGTTTGGTTAAGCCCATAGTGAGCTGACAGGTGGGAAGGACATCCGGCACGATAAATTTATTGATGGTGCGGCGGTTAGAGGTGGCGGGATCGCCGAGCGTGGCGGTAGCCGCTTCCTGTAAGGTGATTTTTTTATCCGGGAAGGTCGCGTGTGCCGGGGCGCTGTTGTAGTAGAACTTCGCTGGCTGCGCCGGGTTCAGGCTGCTGAATACTAAATTACGCGCGCCTTTGCCGACATAGAGCGCCTCTTCATGGCCGATTTCCCAGCGCTTGCCATCCACTTCCACCAGGCCTGGCCCGCCAATGTTGATCATGCCCAGTTCGCGGCGCTCAAGGAAATAGCTGACCCCCAGCTGTTTGCCCATCTCATCGCCAATGGTGACCGGGTTATTCACCGGCATCACGCCACCGATAATGATGCGATCGATATGGCTGTAGGTCAGGGTGTAGTTATCGGCAGTAAAAATCTTCTCAATCAGAAACTGGCGACGCAGCGCGTCAGTGTCCAGCTGTCTGGCGTGATCACTGTGAATGCTTTGACGAACGTCCATCTCAGGCCTCTCTGCAGATCAGGTTAAGCATGCCCCGGAACAGGGACTGTTCGGGCATCTTAGGCAGAGTGGGATATGAATTCAATAAAAATGAAACGTTGTTTTATTTATTTGCGGAGTAGATCAATAGCCGGTGATGGCGTTGAAACTGCCCGCCTGATGGCGGGCAGTGATTAGCCTTGTAAATCAGCCAGCGTGAGACGGGTCAGATCGTCCAGTCTGACATCGGCTAGCGACCAGCGCGGATCGTTACGATGCTCCGCGGCAGGCACCACAATTGAACGCATCCGTGCTGCCTTGGTGGCAATCATGCCATTGAAGGAGTCCTCCAGCGTGACGCAGTTCAGCGGATCGATCGCCAGACTGCTGGCCGCGTTGAGATAGACCTGAGGATGCGGTTTGCTGTAGGGCAGCGCTTCCGCCGAGGAGAGCACGTCGAAATAGTGGCGCAAATTAAATATCTCCAGTACCCGTTCCAGCATCGCCAGCGGTGAGGCAGAGGCGAGACCGATTTTCAGGTTGTGCTCCCGGCAGAGTTGCAGCGCGCGCTCAACGCCGGGCAGCAACGGACGCGTCTCTTCGACCAGCGCCATCGCCCGGGCAATGATCCGTTGCGTCACCTCCTGCTGGCTGGGTCCGTGCCACGGCAGGGTTTCGTACCACATGCGCACCGTCTGATCGATGCGTAAGCCCAGAGTGTCAGGCATTTCGCTGCGACGAGAGAGGTCGACATCCAGCGTGGAAAAAATATCCATTTCAGCCTGGTCCCACAGCGGCTCTGAATCAATCAGTAATCCATCCATGTCAAACAGCGCGGCGAGAACGGGGCGGTGATAGGGCATCTGAGGTCTCCTTATACAGTTTGGTCTACCTTAGCATGTTCAGCCGGTCCCGGGTCGACGGGCAGCGCGTCACGCTTTATTTGGGAAATTTCGCCATTGGCAGGTAGACTTACAGCAAATTGGATTCCGGGTTCAGGAGATATCATGACCTATCAACAGGCTGGCCGCATCGCCATCCTCAAGCGTGTGGCTGGCTGGGTGATTTTTTTACTGGCGCTACTCTCAACCATTATTTCTGTGCTGAGCTTTATGTTTAAGCACAGTGAGAAGCAGCCTGGCATTGATGCCGTAATGCTCGATTTTGTTCATGTGATGATCGATATGATCCGGTTTAACACCCCGTTCCTTAACTTCTTTTGGCATAATTCGCCGGTGCCGGAGTTTAACGGCCAGATGAACCCAGGCTTCTGGCTGATCTACATTCTGATTTTTGTCGGGCTGGCGCTGGAGTCGTCAGGGGCGCGGATGGGCCGTCAGGCGCGTCACGTCAAAGAAGGCATTGAGGATCAGATGATTCTGGAGCAGGTTAAGGGCAGTGAAGGGCGCACGCGTCAGCAGCTGGAAGAGAAGGTGCGGGTGCCGCGCCACACCATTTTCCTGCAAATTTTCCCGCTTTACGTGCTGCCGATAGTGATTGCCGTCGCTGGCTACTTCGTGCTGTCGCTGCTCGGCTTTATCTGAGCCGGTCAGGCCGGTCTGGCCTGACGAGCCGCCAGCGCATCTTCATCCAGCAGCTGACCAATGGCGAACTGGGCGTCGCCCAGCCAGTGGCCGCCAAACACGTTGGCCCGGTTTAGCAGATAATAAAGCTGGTATACCGGCTGCCGCTGCGAAAAGCCATCCGGCAGCGGCCAGACGGTGTGATACCCCTCGAAGATCTGGCGTGGCAGATCCGGGAACCAGTTTAGCATCGCTAAATCGCATTCCCGGTCGCCCCAGTAACAGGCGGGATCGAAAATCCACGGTCCCGCTGCGCTGCCTGCGCAGTTAGCGGGCCAGAGATCGCCATGCAACAGGGAAGGCTGGGGATGATGTGATGCCAGCACCCGCTGCACACAGGCAATAATCAGCTCGGTGTCGCCATACTGAATGCCTTTTTCCGCCGCCAGCTGCAGTTGCCAGCCGATGCGTTGTTCCGCAAAGAAAACCGACCAGCGTCGTAGCCAGCTATTGGGTTGCGGGGTGGTGGTGATATTGTTGTCGAAGTCGAGCCCGAACTGGGTTTGCTCACTCCACTGATGCAGATGCGCCAGCTGCTGTCCCAGCTGAAAGGCACTCTGCTGATCAAGCGGCTGCGGCTCGATATATTCCAGTAGCAAAAAGCTCTCTTCGCGATGATGCCCGACACCGTACACTTTCGGCACGGTGACGGTCTGGGTGCGCGCCAGCAGGGCGAGCTGATCGGCTTCCCAGGTAAACAGCGACAGCATCTCGCGACTGTTGCATTTCACAAAGACGTCATGATCACCGTAGCGGATACGCCAGGCGGGATGGACATCGCCACCGGGCAGGGCGTGGCGTTGAGTGATTTCGGCGTTGCCTAACTGCTCGCTTAACAGACGACTAATGGCTGACCACATCGGGCTATCCTCGTTATTCGCTGCGTAAGTTCGATTGTAGCGCGTAAATCTTCACCAAAACCAGCGCTGACGCACCCTTTATTCTGCAGGTGAAGCGGCAGGGCGATGATCGGCTGCGTCGCGCAGGTACTGCTCAAAGGGAGTCACGGTCACCTCTGGCTTTTGTCCCAGCGCGCTTTCACCCGCTGACGTCACCTGCTCTCTGAGATCCTCCTCATCCAGCGTAGTGACAATGCCAAAACTGTTGGTTCCCAGCTCATGCGGGTGTCCATCGTCATCTGTCAGGGTGGTGGTAAATCCGGCGGCGGTCATGGCGCCGGTCAGCTCAAGAATGTCACTCAAGCCAGACTCCTGATAGCGCAACGTCACAATATAACGGCTTAAAGAATGGTTGCTCATCATTCACCTCAGGGTAGAGAAACTGAACTGAGCGTAGACCATGCTGAAAAAATGAGCGAATTATGAAGGGGATAATGAAAGCTCAACCACGGTTGAAAAGTAAAATTCTGTCAACCGCAGCCGGTAACGATCTGAAAAATCTTGTCGCGCAGCGGCTGTATTTTCGATTGCGCACCACTATAATGCGCCGCGTTAATCAGATGAGTCCCAATTAACATGCGGTTTCAGAGCAATACCACGCATTTCGAGCGAGTTAATAATATTTTACAAAACTTACCGTAAATTGCGTTGATTGCCGGGCAAAACGCTTCAGACTCTCCGTTTTTTAAACTGTCGCACGGATCACATTTAATGAAAGCCTTTAACAAGCTGTCTGCTGTACTTTTGCTCTCCGCCGGAGCGTTTTGCCACCAGGCACTGGCCGATAATGCCGTATTCACTTCCATGGATGACCCTTCCACGGCGAAAAAACCGTTCGAAGGTTCTGCTGCTGCGGGTTACCTGGCGCAAACCGGTAACACCACCAGTTCATCCATGACTGCTCAGACCAACATGACCTGGTATCAGTCATCGATGGCATACAGTTTGTGGGGCAACGCCGCCAACACCTCTTCAAATGATGAGCGCTCGTCCGAGACCTACAATATCGGCGGCCGTTCACGTTATAACCTCAACGCCTATGACTACCTGTTCGGTCAGGCTAGCTGGTTAAGCGATCGCTTCAACGGCTACGATTCCCGCGACGTGCTGACCGCCGGTTATGGTCGTCAGATCCTGAACGGTCCGGTGCATTCACTGCGCGCGGAATTTGGTCCGGGCGTACGCTACGATGACTTCCATGATGGCGGCCACGAAACGAAAGCGCTGGGCTACGGTGCTATCAGCTACCAGTGGCAGCTGACCGATACCACCAAATTCGTGCAGGGCGTTTCCGTGCTGAGCAGCTTTGGCGAAGACACCACCGTCAACTCAGAAACCGGCCTGCAGGTGGCAATCAACAGCCACTTCGCGCTGAAGCTGGCTTACAACGTCACCTGGAACAACAATCCGCCAGAATCTGCGCCGGATCGTACCGATACCAAAACCTCTATCATGCTCTCATACGCGATGTAAGCGGCTTTTCCATCGCAGCAGCTGCGGCGGCCTGACAAAGTGTCAGGCCGCTTTTTTTTGATCTCTCCGAGGCTTAGCGAAAACGGCATGGGTTTTTCTCGCCGGGGAAAACTGCTATCATCTGTTCCGCACTGCAATCCTGGCGACATTCCGACACTGTGGGTCAGACATTACGCCAGGTCATTAAATTTACACGACGTTGCATGTAGGCTTTCGTGTGGCTTACCACTGCAATTAAGGATATGAAATGCCTGTAATTACGCTTCCTGATGGCAGCCAGCGAGTTTTTGATCGCCCTGTCAGCGTTATGGATATCGCGCTGGACATCGGCCCGGGATTAGCAAAAGCCTGCATCGCAGGTCGCGTCAATGGTGAACTGGTTGATGCTGTCGATCCCATCACTGAAGATGCTGCCGTTGCGATCATCACGGCCAAAGATGAAGCGGGCCTGGAGATTATTCGTCACTCCTGCGCGCACCTGTTAGGGCATGCGATTAAGCAGCTGTGGCCGGACACTAAAATGGCGATCGGCCCGGTGATTGATAACGGCTTCTATTATGATGTTGATATCGATCGCACCCTGACCCAGGAAGATATCGACCTGCTGGAAAAACGCATGCACCAGTTGGCTGAAACCAACTATGACGTCGTTAAGAAAAAAGTCAGCTGGCAGGAAGCGCGCGATGTCTTCGCCGCGCGTGGTGAAGTCTACAAGACCACCATCCTGGATGAAAATATCAGTCATGATGATCAGCCTGGCTTGTATCATCACGAAGAATATGTCGACATGTGCCGCGGTCCGCACGTGCCGAACATGCGTTTCTGTCATCATTTTAAGCTGCAGAAAATCTCCGGCGCCTACTGGCGTGGCGACAGCAACAATAAAATGCTGCAGCGTATTTATGGCACCGCATGGGCAGACAAGAAACAACTGGCAGCCTATCTGCAGCGCCTGGAAGAGGCGGCGAAGCGCGACCATCGTAAGATTGGTAAGCAGCTTGACCTCTACCACATGCAGGAAGAAGCGCCAGGCATGGTCTTCTGGCATAATGACGGCTGGACCATTTTCCGCGAGCTGGAAGTGTTTGTCCGCAGCAAGCTGAAAGAGTATCAGTACCAGGAAGTCAAAGGTCCATTTATGATGGATCGCGTGTTGTGGGAAAAAACCGGACACTGGGAAAACTACAAAGAAGCGATGTTCACTACCTCTTCAGAGAACCGTGAATATTGCATCAAGCCGATGAACTGCCCAGGCCATGTACAGATCTTTAATCAGGGTCTGAAATCATACCGTGACCTGCCGCTGCGTATGGCCGAGTTTGGTAGTTGTCACCGTAACGAGCCATCAGGTGCCTTGCACGGTCTGATGCGCGTTCGTGGCTTTACCCAGGATGACGCACACGTCTTCTGTACTGAAGAGCAGGTACGTGACGAAGTGAACAGCTGTATCCGCATGGTCTATGACATGTACAGCACCTTCGGCTTTGAAAAGATTGTGGTGAAGTTATCTACCCGTCCTGAGAAGCGTATCGGCACGGATGAGATGTGGGATCGTGCCGAGGAAGATCTGGCGGCCGCGCTGAACGAAAACAATATTGAGTTTGAGTTCCAGCCAGGCGAAGGTGCGTTCTACGGTCCTAAAATTGAGTTCACATTGTACGATTGTCTTGATCGCGCCTGGCAGTGCGGAACCGTTCAGCTAGACTTTTCCCTGCCAAAACGCCTTGAGGCAACCTACGTGGGTGAAAACAACGATCGTCAGACGCCAGTGATGATTCACCGTGCGATTCTGGGGTCAATGGAGCGTTTCATCGGTATTCTTACCGAAGAATTCGCCGGTTTTTTCCCAACCTGGCTGGCACCGCTGCAAGTCGTGGTAATGAATATTACCGATGGACAAGCAGAATATGTTGAGTCTTTGACGCGTAAGCTGCAGAATGCTGGCATTCGTGTGAAGGCAGACTTGAGAAATGAGAAGATAGGCTTTAAAATCCGCGAGCACACATTACGTCGCGTCCCTTATATGCTGGTCTGTGGTGATAAAGAGGTGGAATCTGGCAAAGTTGCCGTTCGCACCCGCCGTGGTAAAGACCTTGGGTCGCTGGATGTCGATGTGTTTGTTGAGAAACTTCAACAAGAGATTCGCAGCCGAAATCTTCACCAATTGGAGGAATAAAGTATTAAAGGCGGAAAACGAGTACTACCGACGCGACCGAACAAAATCAACAGTGAAATCCGTGCGACTGAAGTGCGCTTAACAGGCATGGATGGCGAGCCGATTGGCATTGTCACATTACGCGAAGCTTTGGAAAAAGCCGAGGAATCGGGTGCTGATCTGGTTGAGATCAGCCCGAATGCCGAACCGCCGGTTTGCCGCATTATGGATTACGGCAAGTTCCTCTATGAAAAAAGCAAATCTTCTAAGGAACAGAAGAAGAAGCAAAAAGTTATTCAGGTTAAGGAAATTAAATTCCGTCCTGGAACCGATGATGGCGACTATCAGGTCAAACTACGCAACCTGATTCGCTTTCTGGAAGAAGGCGATAAAGCCAAAATCACGCTGCGTTTCCGCGGTCGTGAGATGGCGCACCAGCAGATCGGTATGGAAGTGCTTAACCGCGTCCGTAAAGACCTGTGTGAAGATCTGGATTTGGCCATTGTCGAATCCTTCCCTTCGAAGATCGAAGGCCGCCAGATGATCATGGTGCTCGCTCCTAAGAAGAAACAGTAGGCTTTCAAGTAGCATTGACCGCGCAGCGTTCGCGCTGTGCGGTTTTCTGTTCGCCTGTCTGGGTCATGTTATCAACAATGCGAAGTGGATATTTTTTAAAATGCCAAAGATTAAAACTGTACGTGGCGCGGCTAAGCGCTTCAAGAAGACCGCTTCTGGCGGCTTCAAGCGTAAGCACGCAAACCTGCGTCATATTCTGACCAAAAAATCTACTAAGCGTAAACGTCACCTGCGCCCTAAAGGCATGGTGTCTAAAGGCGATCTGGGTCTGGTTATTGCCTGCCTGCCATACGCATAAGTAAATTTTTTCATTAATTCAGAATATTAAACAGGAGAGCTAAATGGCTCGTGTAAAACGTGGTGTAGTTGCTCGCGCACGTCACAAAAAAATCTTAAAACAAGCTAAAGGCTATTACGGTGCACGTTCACGTGTTTACCGCGTTGCCTTCCAGGCTGTTATCAAAGCTGGTCAGTATGCTTACCGTGACCGTCGTCAACGTAAGCGTCAGTTCCGTCAGCTGTGGATCGCGCGTATCAACGCAGCGGCACGTCAGAACGGCATGTCTTACAGCCGTTTCATCAATGGTCTGAAAAAAGCAGCCATTGAGATCGACCGTAAGATCCTGGCTGACATCGCCGTATTCGACAAAGTGGCATTCTCTGCACTGGTCGAAAAAGCGAAATCAGCACTGGCGTAAGCCGGATGAAAAAGGGAGCTTGCTCCCTTTTTTATTGCCTGTAACTCGCGCAAAAGATTGACATTTTCATCGCAACGCATTTCAATAGTGCCCTCATGGTTCATGACAAGGTAACCGCAAGCATGAATGCTGCTATTTTCCGTTTCTTTTTTTACTTTAGCGCCTGACATTCGGGGGCTTTTGCGCATAAGAAGAGAAACGAAAAATCGCGCTGAAAGCCTCCCTCGTGGAGGCTTTTTTGTTTCTGGCGCTAGCATATTGGACCGGCAGGTCCCAACGAGAACTGACCAGCCTGACTGGAAAAAGAGGAAACTATGTCCCAACTCGCAGAACTGGTGGCCAACGCCACGGCGGCCATCGACGGGGCGACAGATATCGCCGCCCTTGACGCGGTGCGCGTCGAATATCTGGGTAAGAAAGGCCATCTGACCCTGCAGATGACCACCTTACGTGAGCTGCCAGCCGACGAGCGTCCGGCAGCCGGTGCGGTGATCAACGAAGCGAAACAGCAGGTCACTGAACGTCTGAATGCCCGTAAAGATGCGCTGGAGTCTGCGGTACTGAACGCGCGTCTGGCCGCCGAAACCATTGATGTTTCACTGCCTGGCCGCCGGATTGAGAATGGCGGACTGCATCCGGTGACCCGCACTATCGATCGTATCGAAACCTTTTTCGGCGAATTGGGTTTCGCGGTGGTGACAGGCCCGGAAATCGAAGATGACTACCATAACTTTGATGCACTGAATATTCCCGGACATCACCCGGCGCGTGCCGATCACGATACCTTCTGGTTCGACGCCACGCGACTGCTGCGTACCCAGACGTCCGGCGTGCAGATCCGCACCATGAAAAATCAGCAGCCGCCGATTCGCATCATCGCGCCAGGCCGTGTCTACCGTAACGATTACGATCAGACCCACACGCCGATGTTTCATCAGATGGAAGGGCTGATTGTCGACAAAAATATCAGCTTCACCAATCTCAAAGGCACGCTGCACGATTTCCTGAACAACTTCTTCGAAGAAGATTTGCAGATTCGTTTCCGTCCCTCCTATTTCCCGTTCACCGAGCCTTCAGCGGAAGTGGATGTGATGGGCAAAAACGGCAAATGGCTGGAAGTGCTGGGCTGCGGCATGGTGCATCCAAACGTACTGCGCAATGTGGGTATCGATCCGGAAGTTTACTCCGGCTTCGCCTTTGGCATGGGTATGGAACGTCTGACCATGCTGCGCTATGGCGTCACCGATCTGCGTGCATTCTTCGAAAACGATTTACGTTTCCTCAAACAATTTAAGTAAGGGCAGGTTATCCAATGAAATTCAGTGAACTCTGGTTACGCGAATGGGTAAATCCAGCCCTGGACAGCGCGGCGCTGTCTGAGCAAATCACCATGGCCGGTCTGGAAGTGGATGGCGTTGACCCGGTCGCGGGCGCGTTTCACGGCGTGGTAGTGGGTGAAGTGGTTGAGTGCGGCCAGCACCCGAACGCCGACAAACTGCGCGTCACTAAAATCAACGTTGGCGGCGATCGCCTGCTGGATATCGTCTGTGGCGCGCCAAACTGCCGCCAGGGCCTGAAAGTCGCCGTAGCAACGGTGGGTGCCGTGCTGCCGGGTGATTTCAAAATCAAAGCGGCAAAACTGCGTGGCGAACCGTCCGAAGGGATGCTCTGCTCCTTCTCCGAGCTGGGCATTTCCGACGACCACAACGGCATTATCGAGCTGCCAGCGGACGCGCCGATCGGGTCTGACATCCGCGACTATCTGCAGCTGAATGATAACACCATCGAAATCAGCGTCACGCCGAACCGCGCCGACTGTCTGGGCATCATCGGTATTGCGCGTGATGTGGCGGTACTGAATGGCCTGCCGCTCAATATGCCTGAGATCACACCGGTCGCGGCCACCCTGAGCGAAACCTTCCCGATTCGCGTCGATGCGACCGATGCCTGCCCGCGCTATCTGGGCCGCGTCGTGAAAGGCGTCAACGTCACGGCGGCTACTCCGCTGTGGATGAAAGAGAAGCTGCGCCGCTGTGGTATTCGCTCTATCGACCCGATCGTCGATATCACTAACTATGTGCTGCTGGAGCTGGGTCAGCCGATGCATGCCTTTGATCTCGACCGCATTGATGGCGGGATCGTGGTGCGGATGGCGAAAGAGGGCGAAACCCTGACGCTGCTGGACGGCACCGAAGCCACGCTGCAGAGCGATACCTTAGTGATCGCCGATCACCATAAAGCGCTGGCGATGGCCGGTATTTTTGGCGGCGAGCATTCCGGTGTGAACAGCGAAACGCAAAATATCCTGTTTGAGTGCGCCTTTTTTGATCCGCTCTCGATTACCGGCCGTGCGCGTCGTCATGGCCTGCATACCGATGCGTCACATCGCTATGAGCGTGGCGTAGACCCGGCACTGCAACATATGGCTCTGGAGCGTGCGACTGCGCTGCTGTTAGAGATTTGTGGTGGCGAAGCGGGCCCGATCATCGATCAGACTCAGCAGGCTGCGTTACCGCCGCAGGCTACCATCACTCTGCGTCGTGAGAAGCTGGACCGTCTGATTGGTCACTTTATCCCGGATGAGCAGGTGACCGATATTCTGACCCGTCTCGGTTGTCAGGTCAGCGTGGCTGAAGGCCAGTGGCAGGCGGTTGCGCCGAGCTGGCGTTTTGATATGGCGATTGAAGAAGATCTGGTTGAAGAAGTCGCCCGTATCTACGGCTACAACAACATTCCGGACGTGCCGGTTCAGGCTGGCCTGGTGATGACGAAGCACCGCGAAGCGAACCTGTCGCTGAAGCGTGCCAAAACTCTGCTGGTCGACAAAGGCTATCAGGAAGCGATCACCTACAGCTTCGTTGACCCGAAAATCCAACAGCTGCTGCATCCGGGTGAAGAGGCGCTGCTGCTGCCAAGCCCGATCTCCAGCGATATGTCGACCATGCGTCTCTCTCTGTGGACCGGTTTACTCAGCGCGGTGGTCTATAACCAGAACCGTCAGCAGAGCCGGGTGCGTCTGTTTGAGAGCGGATTACGCTTTGTGCCAGATACTCAGGCCGATCTCGGCATCCGTCAGGATCTTATGCTGGCTGGCGTACTGAGCGGCAACCGCGCGGAAGAGCACTGGGATCTGGCGCGCCAGACGGTTGACTTCTATGATTTAAAAGGCGATTTAGAATCGCTGCTCGATTTAACCGGCAAACTGGATGACATCAGCTTCCGTGCTGAAGCCAATCCGGCGTTGCACCCAGGACAGAGCGCTGCGATTTATTTGCATGATGAACGAATCGGATTTATCGGAGTGGTTCATCCTGAGCTGGAACGTAAGCTTGATCTCAATGGCCGCACCTTAGTCTTTGAACTGCTTTGGAATAAGGTCGCAGACCGCGTCCTGCCTGATGCGCGCGAGATTTCACGCTTCCCGGCGAACCGTCGTGACATTGCCGTTGTGGTGTCTGAAAACGTCCCTGCAGCAGATATCATCGCGGAGTGTAAGAAAGTTGGCGTAAATCAGGTAGTTGGCGTAAACTTGTTTGACGTGTACCGCGGTAAGGGCGTTTCTGAGGGTTACAAGAGCCTCGCAATCAGCCTGATTTTGCAGGATACCAGCCGGACACTCGAAGAAGAGGAGATTGCCGCGACCGTTGGCAAATGCGTTGCGGCATTAAAAGAGCGATTCCAGGCAACCTTGAGGGATTGAACCTATGGCGCTTACAAAAGCTGAAATGTCAGAGTACCTGTTTGAGAAACTCGGGCTGAGCAAACGCGATGCGAAAGAGTTGGTAGAGCTGTTTTTTGAAGAGGTACGCCGCGCTTTGGAAAATGGAGAACAGGTAAAACTGTCTGGGTTTGGTAATTTCGACCTGCGCGACAAAAACCAGCGTCCTGGCAGAAACCCGAAAACGGGGGAAGATATTCCGATTACTGCGCGTCGCGTAGTAACCTTCCGCCCAGGGCAGAAGCTGAAAAGCCGCGTAGAGAACGCCACACCCAAAGAAACTGACTGATTTCAGCGTTTCAAAAAGGCCGCGCAAGCGGCCTTTTTTTATTACCCCGTTTTCACCACCGCCCGCCGCTATCGCCACACGATTTACCGCTCAGCCTGACGGCTTCACTGCCAGCCTTTCTTTTTTCTGCAATCCCTCTACAATCAAATCTCTGTTTTCTCAGCTAATCCTGCTTATGTCTCTGCTAGACCAGCTTGCTCACCAGGCCGACCGCCGCAGCCAGAAATGGCTGGTGGGACTGAGTATTGCGCTGCTTGCGCTGCTTGTTGTCAGCCTGTGCGCCGGCGACAGCTGGATTGCGCCTTCGCGCTGGCTGAGTGATAGCGGCCGGCTGTTTGTCTGGCAGTTGCGGCTGCCGCGCAGCCTGGCGGTGGTATTGGTTGGCGCCTCGCTGGCGGTGTGCGGCGTGGTAATGCAGGCGCTGTTTACTAATCCGCTGGCAGAGCCAGGACTGCTTGGCGTCTCGAATGGCGCCGGGATCGGGCTGGTACTCGGGGTCCTGCTCGGCAGCGGATCGCTGTGGAGCCTGAGCCTCGCCGCGATGGCTGGCGCGCTGATCGTTACCCTGATTCTGCTGCATTTCGCCCATCGCCAGCTTTCGGTGACCCGGCTGCTGCTGACCGGCGTTGCGCTGGGCATCATCTGCAGCGCCATCATGACCTGGGCCGTCTACTTCAGTACCAGTCTCGACTTACGTCAGCTGATGTACTGGATGATGGGCGGATTCAGCGGGATTGACTGGCGCTACGGCTGGATGATGCTGGGCATATTGCCGGTGATGCTGGCGCTGAACGGCAGCGGCCGGATACTGAATCTGCTGGCATTGGGCGAGACCTCGGCGCGGCAGCTCGGCCTGTCGCTGTTCTACTGGCGCAATCTGCTGGTGCTGGCGATGGGCTGGCTGGTGGGCGTCAGTGTGGCGATGGCGGGAGCCATCGGCTTTGTCGGGCTGGTGATCCCGCACCTGCTGCGCCTGAGCGGCATCAGCGATCACCGCTATCTGCTACCGGCATCTGCGCTGGCCGGTGGCAGTGTGCTGCTGGGTGCCGATATTATCGCCCGTCTGGCGCTGACCGCTGCAGAATTACCGATCGGCGTGGTGACCGCGACCCTCGGTGCGCCGCTGTTTATTGCGCTACTGCTGAAATCTTCACGCTAGCCTCGGCTGGTTATTTAACATCCACGATAGGAATCCAGAATGAGCATTTATCAAACTGAACTGGTTACGCTTGATGGGGAAAAAACCACGCTGTCACAGTGGCAGGGCAAGGTGCTGCTGGTGGTCAATGTGGCGTCGAAATGCGGTCTGACACCGCAGTATGAGGAGCTGGAAAATCTGCAAAAAGCCTGGCAGGACGACGGTTTCAGCGTGCTGGGCTTTCCCTGCAATCAGTTTCTTGAGCAGGAGCCGGGCAGCAGCGAGGAGATCAAAACGTTCTGCAGCACCACTTATGGCGTGACGTTCCCGATGTTTGAGAAGACAGACGTCAATGGCGAGCATCGTCATCCGCTCTATGCGCAACTGGTGGCGGCACGGCCCGACGCGGTGCGTCCGGAAGGCAGCGGCTTCTACGAGCGGCAGGTGAGCAAGGGGCGCGGCCCGAAAGCGCCAGGCGATATCCTGTGGAACTTTGAAAAATTCCTGATTGGCCGTGATGGCACTATCATTCAGCGCTTTGCGCCCGATATGACACCAGAAGATCCGATCATTCTGGAAACCATCAAGCAGGCACTGGCAAAGTAAATGCTGCTCCGGCTGAAACAGGTGGCCGTCTCCGGACGGCTACTGCCGTTTAGCAGTACGCTGGATGCCGGGCAGTTGCTGCATCTGGCGGGTCCGAACGGGGCCGGCAAGAGCACCTTACTGAGTGTGATTGCGGGTCTGCAAGCCGCTGACGGCAGCGTGCTGCTGGATGAGCGTCCGTTAAGTGAATGGAACGGCAAGGCGCTGGCACGGGTGCGTGGCTGGCTGCCGCAGCAGCAGTTACCGCTCAGTCAGATGCCGGTCTGGCACTATTTACGCCTGCATCTGCAACCGGATGATGCCCGCGCCGATGCGCGACTGGCAACGCTGCTCCAGCGTCTGCAGCTCGATGATAAGTTATCCCGTCTGCTGAGCCAGCTGTCAGGTGGCGAGTGGCAGCGCGTCCGGCTGGCGGCGGTCTGTGCTCAGATCGATCCGCAGATCAACCCGCAAGGCCGGTTACTGATACTCGATGAACCGTTAACGGCACTGGATCTGGCGCAGCAGAAAGCGGTGGATGATCTGATTGCCGGGCTGTGTGCTGCGGGCATCAGCGTGATCGCCAGCAGCCACGATCTCAATCACAGCCTGCAACGGGCCGATTGCGTCTGGCTGATGCATCAGGGCGAAGTTGTCGCCCGGGGAACGCCCGCGGCCGTGCTGACCCCGGCGCAGCTGACCCCGCTGTATCAGATTGCGTTTCGCCAGCTGGAAACAGAAGGGCGCACACTGCTGATGGTACAGTCCTGACACTTGCCACCCGGCGCGCTTTCCCGCTACATTAAGCCGGTCGTAACTTCTGATAAGGACATTTGGCGATGCGCCTGGCTTTGCTGATTTTAGTTCTGCTACTGACGGGATGCAGTCATCACGCGCCGCCCATTAATGGCCGTCTTTCCGATTCGATCACCGTGATTGCAGAGCTGAATGACCAGCTTGGCAACTGGCGAGGCACGCCTTATCGTTATGGCGGTATGAGCCGCAACGGCGTTGATTGCTCCGGTTTTGTCTATCTCACCTTCCGCGACAAATTCGCGCTGCAACTGCCCCGTACCACGGCGGCGCAGAGCGATATCGGTACGCGCATCAGTAAAGATGAACTGCTGCCTGGCGATTTAGTGTTCTTTAAAACCGGCAGAGGCGAGAATGGCCTGCACGTCGGAATTTACGATACCGACAACGCCTTTATCCATGCCTCAACCAGCCAGGGCGTGATCCGCTCTTCACTGGATAATGTCTACTGGCGCAAAGTGTTCTGGCAGGCGCGGCGCATTTAATCGCAGCCTGCAGAGGCTGACTTAAGTCCAATTTTAAATAGACCGGAACCCGCCGGTAAAAGTTTTATTTAAAATGATATTTATCCCGCCGGGATTTAATTAATCATAATAAGTGCACCTTTATTTCTACTAATAACCGGGTTTTGATTGGCACTATTTGGCTTAAGCGTGATTACCCGGCCGCAAACGGCGGTGGAAGGGTAAAGAAGTCCATCTCTTCAATGATTTGGTCCTATTGCCTGCGTGTATCCATTCAGATAGGATATAACTATCGCCGCTTATTCTGGCAGTAGAAATGAAAATTCACTTATCGGCCGACTATCAGTCGGAAATTTGGTTCTATCCTGCCTGTGATGTTGATGGGCGGCTGACCGCTGTCGAGCTGGTAACCCAGTTTGTGCATGAGAGTGCACCTATCACTCTGCCGCAGGACCTGCTGCTGCCACAGCTGGACAAATCGCAGCAGTTGCGGCTGTTACAAAGTCAGATCGGTTTACTGGAACAGAATCGCGCGCTATTTGATTCGCACGCGATTTCTGCATTAATTCGTATTGACGAAGGGATGGCCCACACCCTGCTGGAAAATGAATTACTGATGCGGAAAATAAAACAGCTGCCCTTTGTGCTGCTGGATATCACTGAAACGTTTCCGCAACTTAAACTGGGCAGAAATAATCCGTTGCTGCAGAGCCTGAACGCTGAATTTAATTTATCGCTTTCGCATTTTGGTGCCGGGAAATCACCTGCCAATGCGGTTTACGATAATTTGTTTACCTGCATCAGTCTTGATAAGGGATTTATTCATTCGCTGGCCAAACGGGCTTCGTTCATCCCCTTTATTCAAAGCATTGTCGATAACTTCCGTTCTCACTGCGATCAGATCATTATTTGTGGCATAGACGACGATCGCCTGCTGGATAAAGCCCTGCAACTTAACGGCGTGCATCTGCAGGGCGCGCTATTCCCGGTGGTTAAATCCGATGCGTTGTCTTCGCTGGTTTGCGCTGACAATCGCGTGCCTTCCTCTTTGCATCCAGGCTGATGCGACCTGTTTAATCCCCGATATCAGCGTTACACTGAAGGTTTTAGCTGAACGACGTATCGCTGAGCGTCGCATGGGAGAAACAATGTCCTCTGGCAAGATCTCTTTTGATAACACCTGGTTCCGCGAGCTGACAGGGTGTTACACCGCACTGAACCCCACTCCGCTGGCAGGCGGACGCCTGCTTTACCATAATGCCCCGCTGGCCACCGAAATGGGGCTGGATGAGGCGCTGTTTACCGGTGACGGTCATGATGTCTGGCAGGGCGCGGCCTTGTTGCCCGGCATGCAGCCGCTGGCTCAGGTCTACAGCGGACACCAGTTTGGAGTCTGGGCCGGACAGCTGGGCGATGGCCGTGGCATCCTGCTCGGTGAGCAGCGGCTGGCGGATGGCAGCAAACTCGACTGGCATCTGAAAGGGGCGGGACTGACGCCCTATTCGCGCATGGGCGACGGTCGTGCAGTGATACGCTCCAGCGTGCGTGAGTTTCTGGCCTCAGAAGCGCTGCATCACCTGGGGATCCCCACCACCCGCGCACTGACCTTATCCATTGGTGATGAGCCGGTTTATCGGGAAACGCCGGAGCGTGGTGCCATGCTGATGCGCATTTCGCCGAGCCATCTGCGCTTCGGCCACTTCGAGCATTTCTTCTACAGCCAGCAGCAGGAGAAAGTGCAGCAGCTGGCCGATTACGCCATTCGCCACCACTGGCCGCAGTGGCAGGAAGAGGCTGACCGCTATCAGCTGTGGTTTACCGACGTGGTCCTGCGCACCGCGCGCCTGATCGCGCAGTGGCAAAGTGTCGGTTTTGCTCATGGCGTCATGAACACCGATAACATGTCGATTCTGGGTCTGACGCTCGATTACGGTCCGTTCGGCTTTCTTGATGATTACCAGCCCGACTACATCTGTAATCACAGCGATTATCAGGGCCGCTACAGCTTCGAAAACCAGCCGATGATCGGCCTGTGGAATCTCAACCGGCTGGCACATGCGCTGTCCGGGCTGATGACCACCGAACAACTGAAGCAGGCGCTGAGCGTTTACGAGCCGGAACTGATGCGGATATGGGGCGAACGGATGCGGGCTAAGCTCGGCTTGCAAACGGCAGAGAGCGGCGACAATGAGATTCTGACTGAACTGCTGGCGCTGATGACCAAAGAGCACAGCGACTACACGCTGACTTTCAGGCTGTTAAGTGAGACCCAGCAGGCAGAAACCCGTTCACCGCTGCGCGATGAGTTTATCGATCGTGAAGCCTTTGATAGCTGGTACCAGCGTTATCGTGCGCGCTTATTGCAGGAGGAGAGTCGCGATGATACGCGCCAGACGCTGATGAAGTCGTCGAATCCGGCAGTGGTGCTGCGAAATTATCTGGCACAGCAGGCAATTGAAGAGGCAGAGCGGGGAGAGCAGGGCGCGCTGGCGCGATTGCACCAGGCACTGCAGCAGCCTTTCAGCGATCTGACCGCCGCTGAATATCGTCAGCGGCCGCCAGACTGGGGTAAAACTTTAGAGGTCAGCTGCTCCAGTTAACTCAGAAACGGCGGGAAACCGCGTCGGCGAGCAGGGCAAGCACCGCTTCACTCTCCTGCCAGCCGAGGCAGGGATCGGTGATTGACTGACCGTAAACCAGCGGTTGACCGCCCACCACTTTCTGATTGCCTTCCTGCAGGAAGCTCTCAATCATTACGCCAGCCACGGCCCGCGATCCTGTCTCAATCTGCTGCGCCACATCCGCCGCCACATCAAGCTGGCGGCGATGCTGCTTCAGGCAGTTGCCGTGGCTGAAGTCGATCACCAGCTGTTGCGGTAAATTAAACTCCGCCAGGCTGGCCGCCGCATCTGCCACATCGCTGGCATGATAGTTTGGCGCTTTGCCACCGCGCAGGATCACATGACCATGCGGGTTGCCGCTGGTCTGATAAATCGTCATCTGGCCCTGCTTATCCGGCGACAGAAACATGTGGCTGGCGCGGGCAGCGCGAATCGCATCCACCGCAATTTGCACGTTGCCGTCAGTGCCGTTTTTGAAGCCGACCGGGCAGGAGAGTGCCGACGCCATTTCACGGTGAATCTGACTTTCAGTGGTGCGTGCGCCAATCGCGCCCCAGCTAATCAGGTCAGCAATAAACTGTCCGATCACCATATCAAGAAATTCTGTTGCGGTCGGCAAGCCCAGGGCGTTGATATCAATCAGCAACTGGCGGGCAATACCGATACCCCGGTTGACATCATAACTGCCGTCCAGGTCGGGATCGGAGATAAGGCCCTTCCAGCCCACCACGGTGCGAGGCTTCTCGAAGTAGGCGCGCATCACGATCTCCAGTCGATCCTGATAACGCACGCGCAGCGCGTTCAGGCGCTCCGCATACTCCAGCGCCGCTTTCGGATCGTGCAGCGAGCAGGGGCCTATAATCACCAGCAGACGCGGATCTTCACCGGTCAGGATACGGGCGATGCGCTGGCGGGCGGCGGTAACATTATCCGCGATGGCGGCAGAAACAGGATGCTCAGCCGCCAGGCTGGCAGGCGTAATCAGACTGCCAATGCGGGCGGTACGCAGTTCGTCGGTTTTGTTCATGAGTTTCTCGAAAACGATTCTTCGCAACGGTGAAATACCGGGAAGTGATGGTGGTCACAATAAACCATTAGCCTGCGAATTCAACCCGGGAATTAATAATGAAATCAAAACCGACGGCAGCGACGCTTTACATCGCCGCCGTGGAAAGCGCGTTAATACATGCGACGGGTCAGACCCATAATGTCGAGAATTTTGGTGGCGATCTCCTCCACCGAGTAGTTGGTGCTGTTGAGATAGCGAATCTGATGGGTGCGGAACAGCGCTTCCACTTCACCCACTTCCAGCCGGCACTGGCGCATTGAGGCGTAACGGGTATTTTCCGCCCGCTCCTGGCGAATCGCGGCCAGCCGCTCCGGATCGATGGTCAGCCCGAACAGTTTGTGCTGATGGGCGCGCAGCGCCGGCGGCAGTTTGAGGTTATCCATATCATCGGCGATGAACGGGTAGTTGGCGGCGCGGATACCAAACTGCATCGCCAGGTAGAGGCTGGTGGGCGTTTTGCCACAGCGCGATACCCCCAGCAAAATCACCTGCGCATCTTCCAGACCGCGCAGTGAAATGCCATCATCGTGCGCCAGGGTATAGTCAATAGCGGCGATACGCGCATCATATTTACCGAGATTACTGGCATCCAGACCGTGCGTGCGGTGCGCCACCGGCGCTGGCGACAGCCCCAGTTCCTGCTGTAACGGTGCCACCAGCGCCTGCACGATATCCTGACAAAAGCCTTCACTCTGCACGATGATATCGCGCACTTCCGGCGTGACAATAGAGAAGAACACCAGCGGTCGTACGCCGCTCTGCTGATAGAGCGCATTAATCTGCGCTTTGACCGCCTGCGCCCGCTGAACGTTTTCAACGAACGGCAGCGTCAGGCTGGTGATGTTGACCGGAAACTGGGACAGCACCGCATGGCCCAGCACTTCGGCGGTGATGGCCGTGCCATCGGAAATATAAAAAACGCTTCTGTCAGTACTCATGACGTGTCGGCCTCTGAAAAGAGTGAGCGGTCAGTCGGTGCCGCAAGATAAAATAAATAATCCATATTATTCAGTTATGAATTTTTCATTTTTAGTATTACCGCCCTGTTTTAGCACAGCAGAGAAAATGAAAGGGTGTTTCATTTCGCATATTTTCGTGATGGCTTTAAGCGGCAATAAAAACAGCCATTCAGCCTGTTGCGCAACAAAAATCGATTATTAAGTGACTGAAAATGGGTGATTTACTGTTGCATCAGTCATTTAGCTTAAAATAAGCGGCTTGCGCAACAGAAAATTACGCCATGCACAATTCCGAATCTGTTGCCGATATTCTGCTTTAACGATTCAACAGATCGTTATTAGCAGGACGTTATGCCAGGCTGAATGGGTTGATTGCAGAATATTCCATGTGCCCATTCATTGATAAAGGATAAGCTCAATGTCCAATAAAGGCGAACAGCCGCTAGTGCTCTGGTATAACCAGCTTGGCATGCATGATGTTGATCGGGTGGGAGGCAAAAATGCTTCTCTGGGTGAAATGATTACCAATCTGTCGTCGCTGGGAGTATCGGTACCCAATGGTTTTGCGACCACATCTTACGCCTTCAACCTGTTTCTCGATCAAAGCGGACTGAACCAGCGCATTTATGCATTACTGGATAGCACCGATATTGATGATGTTGATGCGCTGGCAAAAGCCGGTAAGCAGATTCGTCAGTGGATAGTCGAAACGCCGTTTTTGCCGGAACTGGAAGCGGCGATCCTGGAGGCCTACCAGCAACTCTCTTCTGATGATGCTGATGCCTCTTTTGCCGTACGTTCATCGGCGACCGCCGAAGATATGCCCGATGCCTCATTTGCCGGCCAGCAGGAAACGTTCCTGAACGTGCAGGGCATTGAGGCAGTGATGGTGGCGGTGAAACATGTTTATGCCTCACTGTTTAACGATCGCGCAATCTCCTACCGTGTCCATCAGGGCTATGATCACCGTGGCGTCGCACTGTCAGCGGGCATTCAGCGTATGGTGCGTTCCGATCTGGCTGCATCCGGCGTGATGTTTACTATCGATACCGAATCCGGCTTCGACCAGGTAGTCTTCATCACCGCGGCGCTGGGCCTGGGTGAGATGGTGGTGCAGGGCGCGGTCAACCCGGATGAGTTTTATGTCCATAAACCGACGCTGGCGGCGGGCCGCCCGGCGATTGTTCGTCGCAACATGGGGTCGAAAAAAGTGCGTATGGTTTACGCCGATTCCCTGGCGCATGGCGAACAGGTCCGGATAGAAGATGTGCCCGAAACTGAGCGCGATCGCTTCTGTCTCTCGGATGACGAAGTGCAGGCGCTGGCGCAGCAGGCGGTGCTGATCGAACAACACTATCAGCGTCCGATGGACATTGAATGGGCCAAAGATGGTCATACCGGCAAGTTATTTATCGTTCAGGCGCGGCCTGAAACGGTGCGCTCAAATGGTCAGGTGATGGAGCGCTATACGCTGCAGGGTCAGGGCAGTGTGGTGGTTGAAGGTCGTGCCATTGGTCATCGTATTGGCGCGGGTGAAGTGAAAGTCATCCACGACATCAGCGAAATGAACCGGATTGAAAAAGGTGATGTGCTGGTCACGGACATGACCGACCCGGACTGGGAACCGATCATGAAAAAAGCCTCGGCAATCGTGACCAACCGTGGCGGTCGTACCTGTCATGCCGCGATCATTGCGCGTGAACTGGGTATCCCGGCGGTGGTCGGCTGCGGAGATGCCACCGATCGGCTGAAAGAAGGTCATAAGGTGACGGTCTCCTGCGCCGAAGGGGATACCGGCTATGTCTACGATCAGCTGCTGGACTTTGACGTCACCAGTTCGCAGGTCGATTCCCTGCCGGAGCTGCCGCTGAAAATTATGATGAACGTCGGCAATCCTGACCGGGCTTTTGACTTCGCCTGTCTGCCGAATGAGGGCGTTGGCCTGGCGCGGCTGGAATTTATCATCAACCGCATGATTGGCGTTCACCCTAAAGCCCTGCTGGAGTTTGATCAGCAGACGCCGGAAATACAGCAGCAGATTCGCAAGCTGATGAAAGGATTCGACGATCCGGTAGAATTTTATATCGGTCGTCTGACTGAAGGGATTGCCACTCTTGGTGCCGCTTTTGCGCCGAAACGGGTAATTGTGCGACTTTCCGATTTTAAAACTAACGAATACGCCAATCTGGTCGGGGGCGAACGTTACGAGCCGGAAGAGGAAAATCCGATGCTCGGCTTCCGCGGTGCCGGCCGTTATGTTGCTGACAGCTTCCGTGATTGCTTCGCGCTGGAGTGTGAAGCGGTGAAGCGGGTCCGCAACGAGATGGGACTGACCAATGTCGAGATCATGGTTCCGTTCGTGCGTACCGTCGATCAGGCGCAGGCGGTGGTGGAAGAGCTGGCGCGTCAGGGACTGAAGCGCGGCGAGAATGGGCTGAAGGTGATCATGATGTGTGAGATCCCGTCGAATGCCCTGCTGGCTGAGCAGTTCCTGCAGCACTTTGACGGCTTCTCGATTGGCTCCAACGATATGACGCAGCTGACGCTGGGGCTGGACCGCGACTCTGGCGTGGTTTCCGCGCTGTTTGATGAGCGTAACGACGCGGTCAAGGCGTTGCTTTCAATGGCGATCAAAGCGGCGAAAAAGCAGGGCAAGTATGTCGGGATTTGCGGTCAGGGTCCGTCGGATCACCAGGACTTTGCCGCCTGGCTGATGGAAGAAGGGATAGACAGCCTGTCGCTCAACCCGGACACCGTGGTTGAGACCTGGGTCAGCCTGGCACAGCTCAATAAATCCGCCTGACAATCCTACCGATTGCAGTGACAAGGCCAGCTTAGCTGGCCTTTTTTTTATCAGGTGGCTGTATTGCGGGCAAAAAAAAGCCCATCACAGGGGATGGGCAAAGACTACACACAGCAATTCTTTACTCTACTCAGGGGAAGACTGTTGTTTAGAAATCAGTAAGATGATTTCGAACATAGGAAACATGTTATTCACCAGACCGGCTGGCGTCTTTAAGAATCCTCTTATTAGTTTAAGGCCGATAATCTTTTGTCACCTTTTATGGCGCATTTCACTTAAGAAACAGTGCAGAAAATAATCTTTTTTAACCCGGAATGGTGCATTTCTGGCTAAACATGGCTTTTTTCTTAAAAACCGCTAATGGAAAACAGTATTAAGGTGAAGAAGAAGAAGCGGTGCGGTTAATGATCATTAACCGCACTAATCATTGCTTAAAGGGCGTTAAGGTGGGGTTTCTTCATGGTCGGAGAGGGCCTCCGCCACGGCCAGCGGGTCGTCGTCCGGGGCGGGCGCTTCATGTACCCAGACGGAAACCAGGCGATAAGAGACCGCCAGCACTACCGGACCGATAAACAGGCCAATCATACCAAACGCGAACAGGCCGCCGATGACACCGGAGAGGATGAGGATCATCGGCAGGTCAGCCCCCATCCGAATCAGCATCGGTCGCAGCACGTTATCCAGCGTGCCGACGACGCAACTCCAGACCAGCAGGACGGTGCCCCAGGTAGTATCGCCGCTCCAGTAGAGATAGATAATGGCAGGCACCAGCACCAGCAGCGGACCAATCTGCACCAGGCAGCAGAGGATCATCAGCACCGTTAACAGCGTGGCATAGGGGATACCGGAGATCGCCAGGCCAATGCCGCCCAGCACGCCCTGTACCAGCGCGGTGACAACCACTCCCAGCGCCACGGCGCGGATCGACTGCGCCGCCAGCAGTACCGCAGCATCGCCACGACGTCCGGCCATGCGGAACGCGAAGTGGCGGATGCCCTGCGCGGCCTGTTCGCCACGCCAGTAGAGCAGCACGCTGAACAGCAGCATCACCGCCAGGTGAATCATAAAGCGACCAAAATGGCCGGCCTGCGCCACAAAGAAACCGGTAGTGCGGCCAATATAGGGCTGTACTTTCGCCATGATGCCGGAGCCGCCGCCTTCCACCAGTTTGTGATAACTGCTGTAAAGTTTACGGCCTACCATCGGCACATCATTAATCCATAACAACTGAGGCACCAGGTGCCCCTGCGTTACCCAGGCGACTACCGGTGCGCTGTTATCGATCAGGCTACTGACCAGCAGAGCAATAGGGATAATAAACAGCAGTAACAGCAGCAGGGTCATGGCGATCACCGCCAGTGAACGACGTCCCCATAACAGCCGCTGTATCCTGAGCATCAGTGGCCAGGTAGCGATCACCACCATGCTGGCCCAGGCAAACCCCAGAATAAAGGGCTGTACCACCCATAAACAGGCGATGATCAGTAACAGAATAAACATCAGGGTAAAAAGTATCTGCGGTAAATCCATGTCCCGATACAGGCTTTTCATCATTGATTCATAACCTCATCCAAATCCTTCATTGCCGGGCTCTCTGCGCCCGTTTTTATCATGATCTATTTACCGCGGATTAAACAGAGCCGCGGGGAAAGGTTTTTACCTTTCCTGAAAAAACGGCAGCCGTGGAAAAAATGTGATAAAACGAGGGACCGCAAACGCGCAAACGCAAACGTTTACAACATCTTCGGTCAGACAATCATGATCCCACAGATTTCGCAGGCGCCGGGCCTGGTTCAACTGGTGCTGACATTCCTCGAGTCGCTGAAAGAGCAGGGTTTTACCGGCGATACCGCCACCAGCTATGCCGATCGCCTCTCACTCTCCACCGACAACAGCATCTATCAGCTGCTGCCCGATGCGGCACTGTTTCCACGCTCAACCGCCGATGTTGCGCTGATTGCCCGGCTGGCCGGCGAGTCACGCTTTGAGAGCCTGGTGTTCACGCCGCGCGGTGGTGGCACCGGCACCAACGGCCAGTCGCTGAACCAGGGTATTGTGGTGGATATGTCGCGCTACATGAACCGCATCCTGGAGATTAACACTGACGAAGGCTGGGTGCGGGTAGAAGCGGGCGTTATCAAAGATCAGTTGAATGCTTATCTTAAACCGTTTGGCTTCTTCTTCTCGCCTGAGCTGTCGACCAGTAATCGCGCCACGCTGGGCGGCATGATTAATACCGATGCCTCCGGCCAGGGGTCGCTGGTCTATGGTAAAACCTCCGATCATGTCATTGGACTGCGAGCCGTTCTGCTGGGCGGCGATATCCTGGATACCCGGCCAATGGCGACAGCACTGGCCGAAACGCTGGCCCGCACGGCCACGCCGGAAGGCCGGATCTATCAGCAGGTGCTGAGTCGCTGCCGTGAACAGCGCGCGCTGATTCTGGAAAAATTCCCGCGTCTCAACCGTTTCCTGACCGGCTATGACCTGCGGCACGTCTTTAGCGACGATATGCAAACCTTCGATTTAACGCGCCTGCTGTGCGGTGCCGAAGGAACGCTGGCTTTTATTACCGAAGCCCGGCTGGACATCACGCCGCTGCCGAAAGTACGCCGGCTGGTCAACATCAAATATGATTCGTTCGATTCGGCCCTGCGCAATGCGCCTTTTATGGTTGAAGCGCAGGCGCTGTCGGTCGAAACCGTCGACTCGAAAGTGCTGAATCTGGCGCGGGAAGATATCGTCTGGCATTCGGTGCGGGAGCTGATTACCGACGTGCCGGATAAAGAGATGCTGGGGCTGAATATTGTCGAATTTGCCGGTGACAATGCCGCATTAATCGACAGCCAGATCAGCCAGCTGTGCGCGCGTCTGGATGCGCTGATGGCGCAACAGCAGGGCGGCGTCATCGGTTATCAGTTCTGCGACGATCTGCAGGGCATTGAGCGCATTTATAATATGCGCAAAAAAGCGGTCGGGCTGCTGGGTAATGCCAAAGGTCGCGCCAAGCCCATCCCGTTTGTAGAAGATACTGCCGTGCTGCCGGAGAGCCTGGCTGATTACATTGTTGAATTTCGCGCCTTGCTCGACAGCCACGGGCTGAGTTATGGCATGTTCGGGCATGTCGATGCGGGCGTGCTGCATGTTCGTCCGGCGCTGGATATGTGCGATCCGCAGCAGGAGATGATGATGAAACAGATCTCCGATGAAGTGGTGGCGCTGACGGCGCGCTATGGCGGCTTACTCTGGGGCGAGCACGGGAAAGGATTCCGCGCGCAGTACAGCCCGGCATTTTTTGGCGAAACCCTGTTCAATGAATTGCGTCGGATTAAAGCGGCATTCGATCCGCTTAACCGCCTCAACCCCGGCAAAATCTGCACCCCGTTTGACAGCCATGACGAGATGATGCAGGTCGATGCGGAGAAGCGTGGCACGTTTGACCGCCAGATTCCGGTCACGGTGCGCGATGAATGGCGCGGTGCGATGGAGTGTAACGGCAACGGTCTGTGCTTTAACTTTGATGCCCGTAGCCCGATGTGTCCGTCGATGAAGATCACCCGTAACCGTATTCATTCACCGAAAGGGCGCGCGACGCTGACCCGTGAATGGCTGCGACTGCTGGCAAATCAGGGCGTCGATCCGCTGGTGCTGGAGCAGCAACTGCCGGAGAACCGACTGTCGCTGCGGGCGCTGATCGCCCGTACCCGCAACAGCTGGCATGCCAGTAAAGGCGAATACGATTTTTCGCATGAGGTCAAAGAGGCGATGTCTGGCTGTCTGGCCTGTAAAGCCTGCTCGACCCAGTGTCCAATCAAAATTGACGTTCCCGGATTCCGCTCGCGCTTCTTACAGCTCTACCACACCCGTTATCTGCGGCCGGTCAGCGATCATCTGGTGGCGGCCGTTGAAAGCTACGCGCCGCTGATGGCGAAAGCGCCCAAAACCTTTAACTTCTTTCTGCGCCAGCCGTGGCTGAAAGAGCTGAGCAAAAAGCAGATTGGCATGATCGATCTGCCGCTGCTCTCCTCACCGACGCTGAAACAGCAGCTAAGCGGCCATCCGGCGATGAATATGACGCTGGAACAGCTGGAGCAGCTCTCGCTGGCTGAACGCGCTGACACGGTGCTGGTGGTGCAGGACCCGTTTACCAGCTTCTATGAAGCGCAGCTGGTGAATGACTTTATCCGCCTGATTGAGAAGCTGGGCTACCGACCGGTTCTGCTGCCGTTTTCGCCGAATGGCAAAGCGCAGCATGTGAAAGGTTTCCTGCAACGTTTCGCCCGCACCGCCAGCCGTACCGCTGACTTCCTCAATCGGGTGGCAAAGCTGGGAATGCCGATGGTTGGCGTCGATCCCGCCACGGTGCTCTGCTATCGCGATGAGTATCATCAGACGCTGGGTGAGGCGCGCGGTGAGTTCAGCGTCTTGCTGGTGCATGAGTGGCTACAGCAGGCGCTGGCTGAACGCGCGGTACAGACCACCAGCGGAGAGTCATGGTATCTGTTTGGACACTGTACCGAAGTGACAGCGCTGCCGTCCGCGCCCAATCAGTGGCAGGAGATTTTTTCCCGTTTTGGCGCCAAGCTGGAGAACATCAACGTCGGTTGCTGTGGAATGGCAGGGACCTACGGCCACGAAACTAAAAACTTCGAAAACTCGCTGGGGATCTACGCGCTCTCCTGGCATCCGCAACTGCAGCGCCTGCCGCGCCAGCGCTGCCTGGCCACCGGCTACTCCTGCCGCAGCCAGGTAAAACGCGTGGAAGGGAACGGGATGCGACATCCACTGCAGGCATTGTTAGAACTTATGTAAAAAAATTGTGCGCGACGTCACGACGTGGCTGGATTAGAATATCCAGCCCGCGTGACGCACAAATTCGCTTTGCAGCGCGGTGGCTTTGTCCCATTCACCGATCATCGCCAGCTGATGGCAGAGACGGGTCAGGGACAGGCGCGCCAGCTGATAGGCCTGAATGCGAAACAGGCGGTCGCGTTCGCTATTGCCCATCTCCTGCACCAGGCGGTGATGCAGTTTGCCCATCGCATGCAGGTAGCTCTGGTCATCTCCGTTCAGCTGGCAGACTTCTGCCATATCCAGACAGGTATCATTAAACTGACGTAATTGCTGAAGGGAACAGTCGGCCCGGTCAAGTCTGGCCTGCGCCAGGTAGAAGTCGACGGTGATATCGCGCACCGAAAATTTGTACTCGTCGATCTTATGCTGCAGCCAGGCAGAGACTGAAAGCGTCATAACGCCACCCTGAACGTGAATGATAATAATTATCATATTCAACTGGGCCGGGATTGCAATTGCTGCGGCAGAAAAATTTAACGATTTATCTGGCCTGTCGGTATAATCGGAAATAACAATCTGTTTACATCGCAGAAAGGCGTAACCTATCAATAACGACTTTTACGAAAAGTGATGATTTTAAAAAGAGTGATTTATTAATAGGTTATATCGGGACTCTTCCTGTGTTCTGTCTCACCGCAAAGTGAGTTGAAGGGTCTATGCTTAATAAACAGGCGAATAAAACAGCACAAGATGATTATCCCTGCAAAACAAGAGGTTGAAGTGATTGGTCAGATCACTACCATAGGGGGATAGCCTGAAAAGGTCCGGACTCAAGAGGTATCAACATGGCATCCGTTAATGCAGACTCTTTCTCACCCGACGACTATGTCTGGAAAGGGCTGACGCTGACTGAAACCGCAGCGCAACAAATTCTCAATCTGGCGGCTCAGGACCCTGATGTCAAGGGTCTGCGCTTAGGCGTGAAACAATCCGGCTGCGCCGGTTTTGGTTACGTCATGGATCTGGTGAAAGAGCCAGTCGATGACGATCTGCAGTTCTCGTTCCACGGCGCAACCCTGTTTGTGCCGCTTCAGGCGATGCCATTTGTTGATGGCACCGAAGTGGATTACGTTCGCGAAGGCCTGAATCAGATTTTTAAATTCAATAACCCTAAAGCTCAGCACGCCTGCGGGTGTGGCGAGAGCTTTGGCGTCGAGTAAGTGAAATATGTCACGACACAGCGAAACATCTGACGATGTACAAATCTGGGAAGGCAAGCTCAATTATAAAGAGGGCTTCTTTACCCAACTGCAGACCGAAGAATTTGCCAACGGCATCAATGAAGATGTGGTGCGCGCAATTTCGGCCAAGCGTAACGAGCCAGAGTGGATGCTGGAGTTTCGTCTTAAAGCTTTCCGTGCCTGGCTTGAAATGGAAGAGCCGCACTGGCTGAAAGCGCATTACGAGAAACTCGATTACCAGGATTACAGCTACTATTCCGCACCGTCGTGCGGTAATTGCGATGACAGCTGCGCCTCTGAGCCGGGAGCAACTCAGGCATCAGGCAGCGCGCCGGCCAGCGATTATCTGACGCAGGAAGTGGAAAATGCCTTTAACCAGCTGGGCGTACCGGTACGTGAAGGGCGCGAAGTGGCGGTTGACGCGATTTTTGACTCGGTATCGGTGGCGACCACCTATCGCGGCAAACTGGCGGAGCAGGGCATTATCTTCTGTTCCTTCGGCGAAGCGATTCAGGATCATCCGGAGCTGGTGAAGCAGTATCTTGGCACGGTGGTACCGGCCAACGATAACTTCTTTGCCGCGCTGAATTCGGCCGTTGCCTCAGACGGGACCTTTGTTTATATCCCGAAAGGCGTGCGCTGCCCGATGGAGCTGTCGACCTATTTCCGCATCAACGCAGCGAAAACCGGTCAGTTCGAACGCACCATCCTGATTGCTGATGAAGACAGTTACGTCAGCTACATCGAAGGATGTTCAGCACCGGTACGTGACAGCTACCAGCTGCATGCGGCGGTGGTGGAAGTGATCATCCATAAAAATGCCGAAGTGAAGTACTCGACGGTGCAGAACTGGTTCCCGGGCGGTGAAGGCGAGGGCGGTATCCTCAACTTCGTGACCAAGCGTGCGCTGTGTGAAGGCGACCACAGCAAGATGTCCTGGACGCAGTCAGAAACCGGCTCAGCCATCACCTGGAAATACCCGAGCTGCATTTTGCGCGGTGATTACTCGGTTGGCGAATTTTACTCGGTCGCGCTGACCAGCGGCCGCCAGCAGGCGGACACCGGCACCAAAATGATTCACATCGGTAAAAACACCAAATCGACCATTATCTCCAAAGGGATTTCGGCCGGTAAAAGTGAAAACACCTATCGCGGCCTGGTGAAAATCATGCCGACCGCCACTAACGCGCGTAACTTTACCCAGTGTGACTCAATGCTGATTGGCCCGGACTGCGGCGCACATACCTTCCCGTATGTGGAAACCCGCAACAATACGGCCCAGCTTGAGCACGAAGCCACTACCTCACGCATCGGCGAAGATCAGATGTTCTACTGTCTGCAGCGCGGTATCAGTGAAGAAGATGCCATCTCGATGATCGTGAACGGCTTCTGTAAAGACGTGTTTTCGGAGCTGCCACTGGAATTTGCCGTGGAAGCCCAGAAATTGTTAGCCATCAGCCTTGAGCACAGTGTGGGCTGATGCCGTCACACGCGTTGCCGGAAGCAATGTGAAGGAATAAGTATGTTAAGCATTAAAGATTTACAGGTAAGTGTTGAAGATAAAGCCATTCTGCGTGGTCTGAACCTCGAAATTAAACCGGGTGAAGTTCACGCCATTATGGGCCCGAACGGCTCAGGCAAAAGTACGCTCTCTGCCACGCTGGCCGGACGCGAAGATTATGAAGTGACCGGTGGTTCTGTCACCTTTAAAGGTAAAGACCTGCTGGAACTGGCACCGGAAGAGCGTGCCGGTGAAGGTATCTTTATGGCCTTCCAGTATCCGGTTGAGATCCCTGGCGTGAGCAACCAGTTTTTCCTGCAAACCTCGGTTAACGCGGTGCGTAAATACCGTCAGCAGGAAGAGCTGGATCGCTTCGATTTCCAGGACTTTATCGAAGAAAAAATTCATCTGCTGAAGATGCCAGAGGATCTGCTGACCCGTTCAGTGAACGTTGGCTTCTCCGGTGGCGAGAAGAAGCGTAACGACATTCTGCAGATGGCGGCACTGGAGCCGGAACTCTGCATCCTGGATGAAACCGATTCCGGGCTGGATATCGATGCGCTGAAAATTGTGGCGAACGGCGTTAACAGCCTGCGCGATGAGAAGCGTGCCTTTATCATCGTTACCCACTATCAGCGTATTCTGGACTACATCAAGCCAGACTTCGTACACGTTCTTTATCAGGGCAAAATCGTGAAATCTGGCGACTTCTCGCTGGTGAAACAGCTGGAGGAGCAAGGTTATGGCTGGCTTACCGACGAAGAGTGATTCTGCGCTGCAACAGTGGCATCACCTGTTTGAATCGCGCGGTGACGTGCGTTCACTTCAGGCACAGCAGCACTGGCAGCAACTGATGCGGGTTGGCTTGCCGACCCGCAAGCATGAGAACTGGAAATACACCTCGCTGGATACTTTCCTGACGCAACAGTTTGTGCTGCCAGAGGCACCGCAAACCCTGAGCGCTGAGCAGGTTGATGCGCTGGCGCTGCCACTGGATGCCGTGCGTCTGGTCTATGTCGATGGTCAGTTCCAGCCTGCGTTCAGTTCCCGCGACAGCGAGCTGTTTGAGATTCACCACAGCGTGGCGGCCGAGCGTCGTCCACTGCCGGCTGCGGTACAGCCGGAAGTCTTCCTGCACCTGACCGAGAGTCTGGCGGAAGAGGTGACCACTCTTCATCTGGCTCGCGGTAAAGCTGCTGCCCGTCCGCTCTATCTGCTGCACATCACCAGCGGCCAGCAGAGCGGGATGAACACCGTTCATCATCGTCATCATCTGCAGCTGGATGAGAGCGCGGAAGCGGAAGTGGTTGAGCACTACGTCTCGCTGGATGGCAGCGCGCACTTCACCGGCGCACGCTTTACCTTTGAGGTCGGCAACAACGCAAAACTGACCCACACCAAACTGGCGTTTGAAAGCAGCGAGAGCTATCACTTCGCGCACAACGACCTGGTGATCGGCAGTGATGCCCAGGTCAGCAGCACCAGCTTCCTGCTGGGCGCGGGTCTGAGCCGTCACAACACCAGCACCCAGTTAAACGGTGAGAATACCCAGCTGGCGGTGAACAGTCTGGTGCTGCCGGTGCGTCAGGAAGTGGCGGATACCCGTACTTACCTTGAGCACAATAAAGGCTACTGCGTCAGCCGTCAGATGCACAAAACCATCGTGCGTGACAAAGGCCGGGCGGTGTTTAATGGTCATATCAAAGTGGCTAAGCATGCGCTGAAAACAGATGGACAGATGACCAACAACAACCTGTTGCTGGGACGTCTGGCCGAAGTGGACACCAAGCCGCAGCTGGAAATCTATGCGGATGACGTGAAGTGCAGCCACGGCGCCACCATCGGTCGCATCGATGATGAGCAGATGTTCTATCTGCGCTCGCGCGGTATTGAGCAGGACGCTGCCCAGACCATGATCATTCACGCCTTTGCTGCGGAACTGACCGAAGCACTGGAGAATGAGGTCTTGCGTCAGGCAGTGCTGCAGCGTATCGCTGAGCGCTTTCCTGGAGACGACTCATGATGAACTTCGATCTCGAACGCATCAGGGAAGATTTTCCGATCCTGAAGCGTGAGGTCAACGGTCATCCGCTGGCCTATCTTGACAGTGCGGCCAGCGCACAACGCCCGCTGTCGGTGATCAACGCCGAAAGTCATTTCTACCAGCACGGCTACGCGGCCGTGCATCGCGGTATTCATACGCTCAGCCAGCAGGCGACCAGCGATATGGAGAACGTGCGCGACCAGGCGGCGCGTTTTCTGAATGCGGCCACGCAGGAAGAGATCGTGTTCGTCAAAGGCACCACTGAAGGCATCAATCTGGTGGCCAACAGCTGGGGCGGCGCGAATCTCCAGCCGGGCGACAACCTGATCATCACCGAGATGGAGCATCACGCTAACATCGTGCCGTGGCAGATGGTGGCGCAGCGTACCGGTGCTGAAATCCGGGTGCTGCCGCTGAACGACAATGGCGAGCTGGCGCTGGAGCAACTGGCAGGTCTGATCGACAGCCGCACCCGTTTGCTGGCGGTCACGCATGTCTCTAACGTCCTTGGCACAGTCAACCCGGTGAAGGCGATCGTCGCGCAGGCAAAAGCCGCGGGCGTCGTGACGCTGATTGATGGCGCTCAGGCGGTGATGCATGGCAAAGTCGACGTGCAGGATATCGGCTGCGACTTCTACGTTTTCTCCAGCCACAAGCTGTATGGCCCGAACGGCGTCGGTATTCTCTATGGCCGCAAAGCGCTGCTGGATGAGATGCCACCGTGGGAAGGCGGTGGATCGATGATCGACCGCGTGCTGCTGCCGACCGGGACCACCTGGAACAGTGCGCCCTGGCGTTTCGAAGCCGGGACGCCAAACACCGGCGGGATTATCGGCTTTGGTGCCGCGCTGGCCTACGTTCAGGCGCTGGGTCTGGAGACGATTCATCAACGCGAAACGGCGCTGATGAATTACGCGCTCGATAAGCTGGCCTCGGTACCGGATATTCAGATTTACGGCCCGCAGGCGCGTGCTGGGGTGATCGCCTTCAATCTGGGCAAGCATCACGCCTTTGACGTTGGCAGCTTCCTCGATCAGTACGGCATTGCGATCCGTACCGGCCACCACTGCGCAATGCCGCTGATGCACCACTACAACGTGCCAGCGATGTGTCGCGCCTCGTTCACCTTCTACAACAGTGAAGAGGAAGTGGATCGTCTGGCGGCCGGACTGACTCGTATTCATCGTCTGCTGGGCGGCTGAACAGTTTTAACGGAGTAACCGATGGCGAATTTGCCAGAAAAAGAGAAACTGGTGCGTAACTTTAATCGTTGCGCCAACTGGGAAGAGAAGTACCTCTACATCATTGAGCTGGGGTCAAAACTTCCGGAATCATCTGAAACCTTACACCAGCCGGAAAATGCCATTTCAGGCTGCCAGAGCCAGGTGTGGATCAGGATGACACCGCAGGAAGATGGCACCATCGCCTTTGAAGGTGACAGTGACGCCGCGATTGTTAAAGGTCTGATTGCTATCGTATTTAGCCTTTATCAGAATCTGCCGCCCGCTGAAATTGTCGCGCTGGATGTGCGCCACTGGTTTGGCGAACTGGCACTGATGCAGCACCTGACGCCGACCCGGTCGCAGGGGCTGGAAGCGATGATTCGGTCTATTCGCCATACCGCTCAGAACCTCAGCTAAGCTACACTCGACAGACGCCAACCGGCGTCTGTTTTTTTATCTGACGAGAAAATTGCATGAAACCTGCTTTACGTTTAGCCGGTGCACTGCTGCTGACCTGCTTTGGGCTCTCTGCACCCGCTTTTGCCACGGAATACCCGCTACCGCCGCCTGACAGTCGCCTGATTGGCGAAAACGTCCTGACTCAGGTTCCTGACGACAAACGTCCACTGGAAGAGATCGCCGCCCGCTACCAGGTTGGCCTGCTCGGCATGCTGGAGGCCAATCCCGGCACCGATCCCTGGCTGCCGAAAGCCGGCACGCAACTGACCGTACCGCTGCAGATGCTGCTGCCCGACACACCGCGTGAAGGCATTGTGGTGAATCTGGCCGAACTGCGTCTCTACTACTATCCCAAAGGCGAAGACAAGGTGATCGTCTATCCAATCGGGATTGGTCAGCTGGGCGCGGCGACGCCGGTGATGGTGACCCAAATCAGTCAGAAAATACCGAATCCCACCTGGACGCCGACTCAGAACATTCGTAAACGCTATGCCAAAGAGGGCGTGACGCTGCCTGCAGTAGTGCCTGCCGGGCCCGACAACCCGATGGGGCTGTTTGCCATGCGTCTGGCGCGCGGCAGCGGCCAGTATCTGATCCACGGCACCAATGCGAAGTTTGGTATTGGTATGCGTGTCAGCTCCGGTTGTATCCGCCTGCGTTCAGAGGATATCGAAGCGCTGTTTAATTCGGTACCGAAAGGGACGCGGGTTCAGATTATCAATCAGCCGGTGAAATATGCGGTGGAGCCTGACGGTAAACGCTACGTTGAGGTGCATCAGCCCCTGTCGCATAGCGATAAGGACGATCCGCAAACTATGCCGTTAGCGCTGACTACCGGACTGAAAAAGTTTATTAAAAGCGAAGAGAGCGATAGCGCACTGATTAAAGCGACCTTAGCGCGCCGCTCAGGGATGCCGGTACTGGTCAGCAATGGTGAGCCGGTCCGGAGCGAGACAACGCCGCCAGCAGGGCGGGAGACGCCTTCATCAGCCTCTGCTGCGCCAGTCGATGAGGCTAAAGCCGAAACGGCCACGCCCTGAAAGGATTAACGCGGGAAACCGCGTAAATGCAAAGCAAAAAAAATGGCGCCTTAAAGGCGCCATTTTTAAACCAGAACTCTTACTTACGGTAAGAGTGAGCCTGGTTGTCCAGACGCTGGTTAGCGCGAGCTGCGTCATCTTTAGCAGCCTGAACGTCTGAACGCACTGCGTTCACGTCGTTGCTCAGCTGGTCAACTTTAGCGTTCAGAGTCTGAACGTCTGAAGACAGCTGGTCGATTTTAGCGTTGCTTGAGCAACCAGCCAGCAGAGTTGAAGCCAGAACTACCGCGCCCAGTACCAGTTTAGTACGATTCATTATTTATACCCTCTAGATTGAGTTAATCTCCATGTAGCGTTACAAGTATTACACAAAGCTTTTTAAGTTGAGAATAAATTTTTGATGAGAAGATGCTTAAATTTGATCGTTCGCTCAAAGAAGCAGCGGATCGCAGTAGATGATAAAAAAATTTAGCGAAAACAGAGAGATTTAATCGGATTAACCTTAATATAAAGTGTATTTGAATAGTTATTTTCGATTGGAATTTTCCGCTATTTGTATTAAGTACAAATAAAAAAAAGCGCCCATGAAAGGCGCCTTAAAATAAAGAGCAAAAAGTGTTTTACAGTACGTGTACTGAGGCGGTGTTGGTAGTTCCGCTTGGTACTAATGCACCAGAGACCAGCACCACCACATCACCTTTCTGACCGTAGCCGCTTTCCAGCGCCGCTTCTTTACCCAGACGATAGAAATCATCGGTAGAGGCAATCTCAGTGACCAGACGAGTCTCAATCCCTTTACTCAGGATCAGCTGACGCGCAGTGGTCGGATTGGTGGTCAGCGCCAGGATGGTGGCGTTCGGGAAGTATTTACGCACGGCCTTGGCAGATTTACCGCCTTCGGTGGCAACCACAATCAGTGGCGCTTCCAGCTTCTCAGCCGTTTCAACGGCACCGCGGCAGACCGCTTCGGTGATACGCAGCTTGCGGGTGTCGTTCTGGCTATCGATACGTGACTTCATCACGCGGTCGGTACGCTCACAGATGGTCGCCATGATGGTGACCGACTCAAGCGGGTATTTACCCTTGGCGCTTTCGCCAGAGAGCATTACCGCATCGGTGCCGTCGAGGATGGCGTTTGCCACGTCGCCCGCTTCAGCACGGGTAGGGCGTGGGTTCTTGATCATCGAGTCAAGCATCTGGGTGGCGGTAATCACCACTTTGCGCGCTTTATTACACTTCTTGATCATCATCTTCTGAGCGAAGATCACTTCTTCAACCGGGATCTCAACGCCCAGGTCGCCACGCGCTACCATGATGCCATCAGAGGCTTCGAGAATTTCGTCGAAGTTGTTCAGGCCTTCCTGGTTTTCGATTTTGGAGATGATCTGGATGTTCTCACCGCCGTGCTGCTTCAGGTGCTCGCGAATTTCCAGCACGTCTGAGCGTTTACGGATGAAAGAGGCCGCCACGAAATCAACGCCTTGCTCGCAACCGAAAATCAGGTCGCGCTTATCTTTTTCGGCCAGCGCTGGCAACTGGATTGAAACGCCAGGCAGGTTAACGCCTTTGTTTTCACCGAGGTCGCCGTTGTTCAGCACTTTACACACCACGGTATTTTCAGTGACTTCGGTCACTTCCATTCCGATCAGGCCATCATCGACCAGCACGGTGTTGCCGATTTTCAGGTCAGCGGTAAAGCCAGGGTAGGTGACCGCAACGCGCTCGCTGTTGCCGATCACGCTCTGGTCGGTGGTGAAGGTAAAGGTCTGACCCGCTTTCAACGGCGCATCATTTCCGCCTTCCAGTTTCATGGTGCGGATTTCAGGGCCTTTGGTATCCAGCAGGATAGCCGCCTGACGACCGGTTTTTTCCATCACGGCACGCATATTGGTGATGCGCTGACCGTGCTCGGCATAATCGCCGTGGGAGAAGTTAAGACGCATAACATTCATGCCGGCTTCCAGCAGCTGGGTCAGCATCTCTTCTGATTCGGTTTTCGGGCCGATAGTACAAACGATCTTAGTCTTTTTCATGACAGGTTATCTGTAAGTTGTGATGGATGATAAAGGGCGAAATCCGATGGCAATGCATCGAAGTGAGAATACTGTTTGAAATCGAAACGGGCTGTACAGAGTAAGAATAGGTGACGAAGGCCAGGCGTGCAGGGAAGTTGTGCGGTTACGCCGGGTAACCACCTCATTATTGTTGCGCAAATTATCTGAGTTATCGCAATAGGCACGTGATCGCTGAAACCTTTCAAGTGGACAACGCGGCACAGTATAGACGCTAAGTATGCGAAAACCAATCAAAAAGCAGAAGGGGGAAGCGATGCAGATCAATAAAAGTGGAGTTGCGCAAGCTGAAGGAATTCTGAAAGTGGTGCGCTCTAATGGACTCGAACCATCGACCCCCACCATGTCAAGGTGGTGCTCTAACCAACTGAGCTAAGAGCGCATACTGAATGCATATTGAATATTGGTGCGTCCGAGTGGACTCGAACCACCGACCCCCACCATGTCAAGGTGGTGCTCTAACCAACTGAGCTACGGACGCACTTGGTGCGCTCTAATGGACTCGAACCATCGACCCCCACCATGTCAAGGTGGTGCTCTAACCAACTGAGCTAAGAGCGCAACACGCTGTCTGGGCGACAGCGGGGACGAATATTAACGGCAGCCGGTGAGGCTGGCAAGGAGAAAAAGCGTTTTTTCACCGTGACTGAGCAGCAACTGTGCTATGCGTCGTTTTTTTAGGCGTCGCGGGCCTTTTACCGCCCGCTCAACCGGTTAGCGCGCCGCGCGCGTCAGGATCACCTCGGCAGGTGACTGCTGCAGACGCCTGATTCGCCAAAGCATCATTACCGCCGCGGATGTCAGCCCGATAATAAAGCCGCACCAGAATCCCGCTGGCCCCATGCGTGGCACCAGCCAGTCAGTGAGCGCCAGCAGATAACCGGCCGGCAGACCAAGCAGCCAGTAGGCGATAAAGGTGATAAAAAAGATCGAGCGGGTATCTTTGTAGCCACGCAGAATACCGCTGCCAATCACCTGGATCGAATCGGAGAACTGATAGATCGCTGCCAGCAGCATCAGCTGCGCCGCCAGCGTCACCACTTCCGGATTGTCGTTATAGAGCAGGGCGATCTGATGCCGGAAGGTGACGGTAAACAGCGCGGTCATCGCCGCCATGCTGATGCCGACGCCCTGCGCAGTCCAGGCGGCCACCTTCGCCTGTTCAGTCGATCCCTGACCCAGACGATAGCCGACCCGGATAGTGGTGGCGACGCCAAGCGACAGCGGCATAACAAACATCAGTGAGCTGAAGTTCAGTGCAATCTGATGTCCGGCAACGTCAACGATTCCCAGCGGAGAGACCAGCAGCGCCACCACGGCAAACAGCGTCACCTCAAAGAACAGCGCCAGCGCCACCGGCAAGCCCAGCGTCATCAGACGGGTCAGAATAGGCCGTGACGGCGCAGACCAGCGACTGACCAGATGGATATCCCGCATGGCGCCCATCCGGCGGATCCAGAAACGCATACAGATGAACATCACCCAGTAAACCGAGGCTGTTGCCACGCCGCAGCCGACACCGCCCAGCGCTGGCATACCGAAGTGACCATAGATAAAGATATAGTTAAGCGGGATATTCACCATCAGCCCGAGAAAACCCAGCACCATACCCGGTTTGGTTTTCGACAGGCCTTCGCACTGATTACGCAGCACCTGGAAGAACAGGTAGCCCGGTGCGCCAAACAGCAGCGCATGAAGGTAACCTTCTGCTTTCTGCGCCAGCAGCGGATCGATATCGTGCATCGCCCGGATTAAATAACCGGCGTTCCACAACACCACCATGATCAACAGCGAAACAAAAAATGCCAGCCAGTAGCCCTGACGAATTTGCTCGGCGATACGTTCGCGGCGGCCAGAGCCGTTGAGTTGCGCAACCGTGGGCGTCAATGCAAGCAGAAGACCATGACCAAACAGAATGGCCGGAAGCCAGATAGAGGTGCCGACAGCAACGGCGGCCATATCCGTGGCGCTGACGGCGCCGGCCATAATGGTATCCACAAATCCCATTGCGGTTTGAGCCACCTGAGCAAGGATGACCGGGATCGCAAGGGCAAGCAATTGACGCGCTTCTGTTAAATACTTCTGCACGTTAACACCTGAATAGTTAATAAAATAATGACGGGGTCAGAAAAGCCCCAGGAATTGCGTCCGCTAGTGTAACTGTCAGGACCGGATTCGCCAATCTTTGTCACTGCATGCGATTTACTCTGCTGTCAGGCAACACCGCTGGCTGAAAGCGAACAGCGGACGTGAGCTGTGATAAACTAGCGCAAACTTCGCAGAGGCAAAGACTATGTTTACCGGTATTGTGCAGGGCACCGCAGAAATAGTGTCCATTGAAGAGAAAGAGCTGTTCCGCACCCACACCATCAGGATGCCGGCAGAATTATTGCCAGGCCTGGCACTGGGCGCCTCCGTGGCGCACAACGGCTGTTGCTTAACCGTAACGGCTATTGAGGGCGATCGGGTCAGTTTTGATTTAATTAAAGAGACCCTGCGTGTCACCAACCTCGGCGATTTACGTCAGGGCGATGTGGTCAATATCGAGCGTGCCGCAAAATTCAGCGATGAAATAGGCGGACACCTGATGTCCGGTCATATTATGACCACGGCTGAGATCTGCAAAATTATCCAGTCGGAACACAACCGCGAAGTGTGGTTTAAAATTCAGGACCCGACCCAGATGAAATATATCCTGCACAAAGGCTTTGTCGGCATCGACGGCATTAGCCTGACGGTAGGGGACGTGACCAAAACCAAATTCTGCGTCTATCTGATTCCGGAGACGCTGGAACGCACTACGTTAGGCGCCAAAACCTTTGGCGACCGGGTTAACATCGAGATTGATCCGCATACCCAGGCGATCGTCGATACCGTTGAGCGGGTGCTCGCACAACGGGATGCCGCCGGGACGGTAGCTATGCTGGCCGGAAAGCCTGCCGCGCAGGAATAAAAAATAAGGCGCATCAGCGCCTTTTTTTCTGTTTTTAATCTTGCTCAGCCGCCGCATCAACGCGCCACGCGTAATCCGCCTTCCACACCCCGACTGAATACTACCTGCCATAACTGAATATCACGGGCGCGAAACGCACCGGCACAGGCGTTGAGATAGTAGGAGAACATGCGTTTAAAACGTTCGCCGTAGCTCTCCGCCAGTTGCGGCCAGGCCTGGATAAAGCGCTCATGCCACGCCATCAGGGTCGTGTCGTAATCGGCGCCAAAGTTATGCCAGTCTTCCAGAATAAAATGGGGCTCGCTGGCGTCAGCAATATGTCGAACGGAAGGCAGACAACCATTCGGGAAAATATATTTATCGATCCAGGGATCAACATTCATATCGGTTTTAATCGCACCGATAGTATGCAGCAGGAAAATACCGTCTGGCTTTAAATTACGGTCCACGACATCGAAATAGGTGGCGTAATTTTTCGGTCCGACATGTTCAAACATGCCGACCGAGACAATACGGTCAAACTGCTCATTCAGGTCGCGATAATCCTGCAATAAAATAGTGACGTCTAAACCTTCACAACGCTGTTGTGCCAGCTTCTGCTGTTCGGCGGAAATGGTAACGCCGTGAACTTTCACGCCATAATGACGGGCGGCAAATTCGGCCAGTCCTCCCCAGCCGCAGCCAATATCCAGCAGCGACATGCCAGGCTCCAGCCCTAATTTACGGCAGATCATATCCAGCTTCGCTTCCTGCGCAGCGGCCAGCGTCGTGGCCTCTTTCCAGTAGCCGCAGGAGTACTGCATATAGGGATCAAGCATCAGAGAAAACAAATCGTTTCCTAAATCGTAATGCTCTTTACCGACAATCCAGGCGCGTTTTTTCGACTGGAGATTAGTTAAGCGCGCCGCGGCAATACGCAGCGTATCTTTAAAGTGATGAGGGAGTTGCTGATCCAGTTTATGTTTGAGTACGTGGTGGAAAAATATATCCAGCCGATCGCATTCCCACCAGCCATCCATATAACTCTCGCCCAGACCCAGCGATCCTTCCTGCAGGACACGTTTAAAGAAGTCAGGATTTTTCACCTGAATATCCCAGCTCCGTGAGCCATTAATTTCGATATCCGCTTTTTCCAGCAATTCGTGAACGATGCGATACCAATGGTTTTCTTCGAGGCTCACTTCTTCTACATACGATGAACTCATAGCTTCTCCACCACCTGTCCAATCTTAACCTGAAAAAGAATAGTCAATTTCTTCAGGAATTGAGAAAAGTCACGGATGACTCCGTAAACCAGAGATCTGGCGTGATACAGAGGATTGAAACGGTTCAAAAGCATCAGGCACGGTAACAGTAACGCGCGCGCAGACGCCATCCCGGCAACCCGGTTGCCAATCAGTTTGTTACGTTATTATGTTGTTGATTTGTAGCAGAATTATTGACCCGAATGAGTATATTCTCACGCGGGTCAATATTCAATGACTTATTGTTAGGTTGCTAACTAAAAATCATTGCCTCAGTGATTATCCTGGCAGGCGGTCGTGGGGGTGGCAACATCAGATTGTGCGTTTGTCACCCGCTGCAGCGCGAAGCCGAGCAGGGCGAGCAGAATGGTCAGGGCCATTATCAGGGTTGTGGTCAGCAGTGGCTGGGTTAATCCGGCGGAGACGGCCAGGCTGGCGGCAAAGCATAATCCCAGCTGTAGCGTATTCTGCAGCGCAGCGGCTTTACCGGTCGCATCCGGGAAAGGCATCAGTGCGGCGGAGACCACAATCGGATAGATAGCACCGTTAGCCAGCGCCATGCCGCAGAACGGCAGCAGCAGGCTCAGCAGCGTACTGTGGCCGGAGAGTGCGACGGCAAACAGCGCCAGGATGCTCAGACTGTAGACCGCCAGCAGCCACGGCAGCAGCTGCGCCCCTTTAAAACGGTTAAGCAGGGCACGGCAGCCGAAGCCACCAATCAGGAAGGCAACCGTCTGCGGCAGATAACTCAGACCAATATCGGCGGGCGACAGGCCCAGATCGGCCAGAATAAAGGGTGAGCCGGTCAGCCAGGCGAAAAAGCTGGCGGAACAGGCGGAATAAATCAGTACGTTACCACTGTAAACCCGGGATTTAAGCAGGGTAAAAAAGCCCGGATTTGCGCCCTGGTTGCCCGTTGCTTTGCGGCCCGACGGCAGGCGCAGCGTCGTGAGGATCAAGGCCAGCGCAATCAGCGTCAGCACCAGGAAGATCGAACGCCAGTGGAAATGACCAATCAGCCACGCGCCTAATAGCGGTGCCAGGGCTGGCGAAAGCGCCACCAGCGGCATGATGGTGGCAAACACCTTATTAGCACGTGCGGCCGGATAGCGATCGACCACCAGCGCCTGCCAGCTGACAGCGGCCGCACAGACGCCAATCGCCTGAACAAAGCGCAGCGCCAGCATCAGAAAAATATCCTCTACCCACAGCATACCGGCACAGCCGACGGCGAACAGCGCCAGTCCAGCCAGCAGCACCGGCTTACGCCCGATGCGATCGGAGAGCGGACCCCAGAACAGCTGGCCGCAGGCAAAACCGGCCAGGAACAGGCTCATGCTGGCACTGATCAGGCCTGGCGAGGTATTGAAAGTTTGCTGCATCGCGCCAAACGCGGGCAGGTACATATCGGTGGCTAAAAAGCCCAGCATGCTCAGCAGAGCGAGATAAGGCATAAATCCTTTTGACGGTGACATCTGATTCTCATTTTGCAGGTTGAACGCGGCAGAGTGTAAAAGGTGCGTTTGCCGCTGTGAAACGCTAATATTTGCCGATTGCTGTTAAAAAATTTGAAGGCAGAATATGTGGTCAGAATATGCGTTAGAAGTGGTGGATGCCGTGGCGCGCGGTGGCAGCTTCAGCGCGGCGGCGCAGGAGCTGCATCGGGTGCCGTCGGCTATCAGCTACACGGTGCGCCAGCTGGAGACCTGGCTGGCGGTTCCGCTGTTTGAACGTCAGCATCGTGAGGTGGTATTAACCCCTGCGGGAGAGCATTTTGTCCGGGAAGGGCGCAGCGTCATCAAAAAAATGCTCGCCACCCGCCGCCAGTGTCAGCAGCTGGCCAACGGCTGGCGCGGGCAGTTAAGTATTGCGGTGGACTGTATCGTCAAGCCGCAGCGTACCCGACAATTAGTGAAGGATTTTTACCGGCACTTTCCTGACATGGAGTTGCACATCAGTTATGAAGTGTTCAACGGCGTCTGGGATGCGCTGGCGGATGGCCGGGTGGAGGTTGCTATCGGCGCGACTCAGGCGATCCCGGTCGGCGGCCGCTTTGCCTTTCGCGATATGGGGACGCTCAACTGGCGCTGCGTGGTCGCGAACCACCATCCGCTGACGGAAGTGAGCCAGATAGATGACGATACCCTGCGCAGCTGGCCGTCGCTGGTTCTGGAAGATACTTCGCGCGCGCTGCCACGCCGGATGACGTGGACGCTCGACAACCAGCGTCGGCTGGTGGTGCCGGAATGGCAGACCGGGCTGGATTGCGTACTGGCGGGATTGTGCGTGGCGATGGTGCCTGGTCATCTGGCCCGGCCGTTGCTGGACAGCGGCGCGCTGGTGGAGCTGACCCTGCCGGTGGCTTTTCCGGAGAGTCCCTGTTGTGTCAGCTGGGCGGAAGATCGCGCATCACCGGCGACCGGCTGGTTACTCAGCTATCTGGGTGATGCGCAAACGCTTAATCAGGAGTGGTTAAGCGAAGATTAACGGCGGTAGTCGCGGAACGGACCATCAGCTACGGAACGACGTTCAATCAGGGTTGGATGCACTTCGATGGTCTGAGAAATCTCACGTTTGCTGGTGATGCGATCCAGCAACATCTCCAGCGCTTTCTCACCCAGCTGCGCTTTCGGCTGATGAACGGTGGTCAGCGCCGGCGCGAAGTAGCGCGCGTTGCGCACATTGTCATAGCCGATCACCGAAATGTCCTGCGGCACGCGCAATCCCATCTCATCGGCGGCGCAAATCGCCCCCATCGCCATGATATCGCCACCACAGAACACCGCGGTCGGGCGCTGTTTCTGCGACAGGATCTGCTGCATTGCCTGATAGCCCGATTCAGGTTCAAAGTCACCCTGGACAATCCACTCGGCACGCGGCTGAATACCCGCTTCTTCCAGCGCCTTCAGGAAGCCGGCGTGACGTCCGCCTCCGGTGTTGCGCTCCATCTGGCCGGGGATGGCGCCAATCTCGCGATGGCCACGCTCAATCAGATAACGCCCGGCGAGATAACCGCCCTGAAACGCATTGTCCAGCACCGTGTCGGTAAAGTCGGCGCGGGATTCGCCCCAGTCCATTACCACCATCGGGATGTTACGGTTCTCTTCCAGCATTTTCAGCAGATCGTCCGGATACTCAGAGCACATCACCAGCAGCCCATCGACGCGCTTTTGCGCCATCATGCTGAGATAGGCGCGCTGCTTCTGCAGATCATTGTGCGCATTACCCAGAATCAGGGTATAGCCTTTGTCGAAACAGTGGTTTTCCACTGCTTCAATAATTTCAGCAAAGTAGGGCGCTTCGCTGGAAGTCGCCAGCAGGCCCAGCGTTTTGGTGTGATTCACCTTCAGGCTGCGCGCCACGGCGCTGGGCGAATAGTGCAGTTCCTGAATCGCCTGCCAGACGGCGTTGCGCGTCTCTTCAGCGACAAAACGCGTTTTATTGATGACGTGCGAAACGGTGGTCGTTGAGACGCCGGCGCGTTTTGCCACATCTTTAATTGTTGCCATTAAAATCGGACTCCAGGGCTTATCTAACGCAATGATAAGCATAATGTTAAACGTTTGCGTCTGCTCAGGGTTTTCTGCGCAATTATGCAGGTTTTCTGACCGGTAAACAGGGCGACTGGCGGGTAATGAGCGCCTGAAAAGAGAGCAAACGGAACCGGGGCTGCGCGCGTTGCGCAACAAAGGCAGGATTCTAACAAGGCTGGGCGGATAAAACGAGATTTTTACCCGGTCCTGTGGGAAAATGGCTTAACCCCACAAAAATTGTGACTAAGGAGAGTTAAATGAGTACCGATTTGAAACTGGCGCTGATGACTACCGTCGGCTGCCTGCTGATGATTGTCGCTTTTAGCTTCACCGCGATTCTGCACTGATCGAAAAAGCCGGGCATGGCCCGGCTTTTTGCTGTCTGGCGATCGCTCAACGGCTGCGTTAGCGAATGGTCTTTGGCGTCATGACCCGACGCGCACCAATATAGTGGCGCTGCCAGTAGTCTTCACCCAGCGCACTGATCTGAATATCTTTGCCGGTACGCGGTGACTGAATGAATTTGCCGTTGCCGAGATAAACCCCAACGTGATCGGCGGTGCCGCGGCCATTGATGCGGAAAAAGACTAAATCGCCTTTCTCCAGTGACTCACGTTTAACCGGCGCGGCGTCGCGCAGATGGAACATCTCATTGGCGGTGCGCGGGATCTTGAACTTGACCAAATCTTTATAGGCGTACCAGACCAGGCCGCTGCAATCAAAACCGGTATGCGGTGAGGTGCCACCCCATTGATAAGGTTTGCCCAACTGGCCCATCAGCTTGGTCATCGCCGTTTCGCGCGCTTTCTGGTAACGCTGACGATGTGACTTGCTCATTTTAATGGTGCCGGTGTCACTGCTGCTGGCGTCAACGGTTTTAAGCGAACGCTGGTGGCCGTAGCGTTTTTTACTGGCCGTTTTCAGGGAGGTTTTACTTTTCTTAGCGGGAAGATGGCTGGCGGTGAGTTCGCTTTTTTTCTGTTTTTTGACTTTGAGCTTCTGAACCGGACTGACGCGTGTTTTCTTTGCCGCCGTTTTCAGCGGGCGACGCTTGCGGCGCTCATCTTCGCGCGCACTCTTTTTCTCTGCTTTATGCGAACTGACATTCACCGGCGCCTGCGGTGAGGCAGAAGCGATGTTAAAGAACAGTTGCGCAAAGGCAAGAATGAAAAGCGTAATGATTAAACGCATAGTCCGGTTTTAGTTAAGTTGTCAGGGCCACTACGCACCGCGACAAAGTTGGGAATAATCTGATCCAGGATCAGCGCCGATGCCATTCTAGTCCAGTTCGTTTGAAAACAGTAACGCCTTTTTTTATTAATCTTTCGGCCTCACGCAATTGCGTTGAAAATGAACATTTTCAGCGTCTTATATCGGCAAAACTATTGCAAATTATTAATATGTTACTGGCCGTTAATAACCGGGTGGCATCAGGGCTGATGAGCGGACTTAACAAACATGGCGATTTAATCCGGCAGCGGTAAAATCTCGTTTTCAGTCCTGGTGCGAAGTCGCTACAATAAACAAACACGAAGTGACGAATTAAGGAAGGCAATTATGAGTACTGTAGAAAAAATTCAGCGCCAGATCGCAGAAAACCCGATCCTGCTGTTCATGAAAGGTTCACCGAAACTGCCAAGCTGCGGTTTCTCTGCGCAGGCGGTTCAGGCGCTGTCAGCCTGCGGTGAGCGCTTTGCTTACGTGGATATTCTGCAGAACCCGGACATTCGTGCAGAGCTGCCGAAATATGCCAACTGGCCAACCTTTCCACAGCTGTGGATTGATGGCGAGCTGGTCGGCGGATGTGACATCATCGTCGAGATGTTCCAGCGCGGTGAACTGCAGTCGCTGATCACAGAGACCGCAGAGAAGTTTAAAGAAGCGGAATAAAACAGAAAGGCCGACGCGATGTCGGCCTTTTTCATTGTCTTTCATTGCCGGTTCTTCAGTCAGCGGTCGCTGATGGCTCGCCTTCAGCAAACGGCAGCGGCCATCCACCCAGTCGCTTCCAGCGATTCACCAGTTCACAGAACAAAATAGCGGTCTGCTGGGTATCGTACAGCGCCGAGTGCGCCTGGGTACTGTCAAAATCCATTCCTGCCGCTTTACAGGCTTTCGCCAGCACCGTCTGACCCAGCACCAGTCCGCTCAGCGCCGCGGTATCAAAGGTGGCGAACGGGTGAAACGGATTGCGTTTCAGGCTGGCGCGTTCGGCGGCGGCATTCATGAAGTTGAGATCGAAAGTGGCGTTGTGCGCCACCATAATGGCGCGATTACAGCCGGTATCCTTAATGCCTTTACGCACCATCTTAAAGATGGCGTGCAGCGCTTCATATTCACTCACTGCGCCGCGCAGCGGGTTACTGGGATCGATGCCGGTAAATGCCAGCGCTTCAGGATGCAGCAGCGAGCCGACAAAAGGTTCAACGTGAAAATGCAGCGTCTGGTCGAGATGGATCCAACCCTCTTCATCCATTTTCAGCGTGGTGGCCGCGATCTCCAGCAGCGCGTCAGTCTGCGCGTTGAAACCGGCGGTTTCCACGTCGATGACCACCGGATAGAAGCCACGGAAACGTTGATTGAGTGCATGGGGGGAATTCGATTCAGACATCAGGATCTCATTGCAGAAAAAGGGCAGCGCGCATTATGGCAAAAAACGGGCCCGGGTGCAGCAGATGAAGAAGAGCAGAGAAGATCAGCCCACCCGGCAGGGCAGGCTGAAGAGCAGGCTTAGTTGCCCAGGCCGTGACCGGCGTGTTTGTTTTCGATCAGTTCGATTTTGTAACCATCGGGATCTTCAACAAAGGCAATGATGGTCGAGCCGCCTTTCACCGGACCCGCTTCACGCGTGACGTTGCCGCCATCGTTACGGATGCGTTCGCAGGCCGCAGCCACATCATCAACGCCCAGCGCAATGTGTCCGTAAGCATTGCCGAGGTCATATTTATCCACGCCCCAGTTGTAGGTCAGCTCGATGACTGCACCTTCGCTCTCTTCGGTATAGCCCACAAAGGCCAGCGTATATTTGTATTCGGTGTTTTCGCTCTGACGCAGCACGCGCATGCCCAGCACACGGGTGTAGAAATCGATCGAACGTTGCAGATCGCCAACGCGCAGCATGGTATGAAGTAAACGCATAACATCCTCTTTAATAATCAAAACGCCATCGCCGGATGACACCAGCGCTAAGTATAGCGATCAAAATCGCCAGTGAATAATGGCTGCCATCATCTTCCCGGATGGCAGCCTGTAAGAAGATTACAGCGTCGGGTAATCGATATAGCCTTCAGCACCGCCGCCGTAGAAACTTTCCGGACGTTGCGGGTTCAGCGGCGCATCCTGCTGCAGGCGCTCCACCAGATCCGGGTTCGCGATATAATCACGACCAAACGCCACCGCATCGATCAGGCCGCGGGCGATCAGATCGTCCGCTTTCTCAACGGTATAAGCACCTGCGCCAATGATCGCGCCAGGGAACAGGTTACGCACTTTCTCACGGAAGGCATCGCTGTACGGCTTGCCGCCAGCCCAGTCTGGCTCGGAGAGGTGCAGGTAAGCGATATTGCGTTTTGCCAGCTCACCGATGTACCACAGCGCTGCTTCTTCCTCATCCGGACCGTTATCCAGATTCTGGAAGCTGCCGATAGGCGATACGCGGATACCAATGCGGTCAGCTGACCAGTTAGCGATCACCGCATCAACCACTTCCAGCGCAAAACGGCCACGCTTCTCGATGCTGCCGCCATATTCGTCGGTACGCTGGTTAGAGCCAGGTGCCAGGAACTGATGGATCAGGTAACCATGTGCGGAGTGCAGTTCCAGCAGGTCGAAATCGGCTTCACGCGCATTGGCGGCGGCCTGACCGAAATCGGCGACGATCTGCTGAATCTCAGCCACCGTCAGCTCACGAGGTACCGAAGTCTCTTCGCGGTAGACGCTGCCGTCAGCGGCACGCAGTGAAGTGCGGGTACCGGCAGCAAGGGCCGATGGCGCAACCGGGGCTTTACCTTCTGGCTGCACGCTGTTATGTGAGATACGGCCGGTGTGCCACAGCTGTACCGCCGTGTGTCCGCCCGCCTGATGCACGCCTTCGTTAATCGCTTTCCACGCCGCAATCTGCGGTTGAGTATGCAGGCCTGGTGCGCCGGCATAGCCTTTCGCCTGAAAAGAGATCTGGGTGGCTTCAGTAATGATCAAACCGGCGCTGGCGCGCTGGCGATAATATTCGCCCATCATCGGAGTAGGAATATCGCCTGGCTCAATGCTGCGCAGACGGGTCAGTGGTGCCATAAAAACGCGGTTTGGCACGGTAATTGCGCCGACTTTCAGCGGACGAAACAGCTGGGTACTCGCCATGTTAGCTCCTGATTAGTAGACCAGTCGTCTACAAACACTTTTTTTAAAAATCAGTGGATTTTCAGCCACTGTTCGATGGTACGTAATGCCAGCCGCAGCGGCTGCGGCTCGCGGGAAATCTTGCTTTGTAAGCTTGCACCGAGCCACAACAGCGACAACAGTTCGGCCATTTGCGCCGGAGGATGCGGCAATGCCAGCGACTCCTGCTGAGCAGCGGCACTCAGCGTCTCTGCATAGAGCGCGGTAATTTTTGCTGCGCCCTGTTGCAGCGCGTCGCGCATCGGTTCAGAGAGATCGCAGACCTCTGCCGATACCTTGACGCCGAGACAGCCCACGATGTGTCCCTGCTGGGTAAACAGCTGCTCAGCAGCCCGAAAATGGTTCAGCAGACGCTCACGCGGCGTGCCATCGGGCTGATTCAGCTGAAGCTCAACATCCTGCAGGAAGCGTGCAAAGTAGCGCTCCAGCAGCGCCACGCCAAAGGTCTCTTTGGAACGGAAGTAATAGTAGAAAGAGCCTTTCGGCACTTCCGCCAGGGTCAGCAGTTCGCTCAGCCCCATTCCGGTGAAACCCCGTTGCAGACAAAGCTGCTCACCAATACGGAGCAGATGTTCGCGGGTTTCATTGCGTGGTTGCGTCTTGTTCATGACAGGGAGATTAGTAGACCAGTCGGTCTAATGCAATCGGGCGAGTCGCTTTTGGCACAGAGTGTTCACTCCGTGACGGTGATCAGCAAGAATCGGGTAACAGATATTGCTTCTTTGTTGCACAAACAGGCTAAGATCTCTTCAATAGTCCGTTTCATCTTTAACACCGGAGTCGTGGTGGCCGAGCAGCTTGAGTTTTTCCCGGTTCCCAGTCCCTGTCGTGGCATCTGCGAGAGCGATGCCCGCGGCTACTGTCTGGGATGTTTACGCAGCCGCGAAGAGCGGTTCAACTGGATGCGCTTCAGCGACACGCAGAAGCGTGAGGTGCTGCGTCTCTGTCACCAGCGCCGCCTGCGACTGCTGCGGCAACAGAAGAAAGAGGAGCCGATTGATCCGCATCAACCGAGCTTGTTCTGACGACGTGGCGGTTTCCGTTATACTCTCTGACACCTTTATTCCAGCCATCGTGCCACAGGGAGATCGTTATGTTACAACCGCAAGCCATCGCGTCGCAGGGTCCGGATTTTTCACCGCTCATTATGGGTTACTGGCGGCTGATGGAGTGGGGGATGTCGCCCCAGCAACGAGTGGCATTTATTGAGCATCACCTGAGCCTCGGCATCACCACCGTCGACCACGCGGATATCTATGGTGATTATCAGTGCGAAGCGGCATTTGGCGAGGCGCTGAAGCTGGCGCCAGGACTGCGCGAACGGCTGCAGATCGTCACCAAATGCGGGATTGCAACCCGCGCCCGGCCTGAGCATCGGATCGGCCATTACAATACGGATAAAGCGCATATCATTCAGAGTGCGGAAAATTCGCTGCGCCATTTCGGCACCGATCGCCTTGATTTGCTGCTGATTCACCGTCCCGATCCGCTGATGGAGGCCGACGAGGTCGCCGAGGCCTTTATGACGCTGCACCAGAGTGGCAAAGTGCTGCACGCAGGCGTCTCTAACTTCACGCCAGCGCAATTCGCGCTGCTGCAGTCCCGTCTGCCATTTTCCCTGGTCACTAACCAGCTGGAGATCTCGCCGGTGCAGCAAAATCTGCTGATGGACGGCACGCTCGATCAGTGCCAGCAGTTACGTTTCCGGCCGATGGCCTGGTCCTGTCTGGGCGGCGGACGGCTGTTTAACGATCCCCACTATCAGCCACTGCGAGACGAGCTGGAGGTGATACGCCAGGAGACCGGTGCCAGCAGCATGGAGCAGGTAGTGTATGCGTGGATTATGATGCTGCCGAGCAAGCCGCTGCCGATTATCGGATCAGGCAAAACGGCGCGCGTCACTGAAGCAGCCGCAGCGGTAAACCTGACCCTGAACCGTCAGCAATGGTTCCGCATCCGCAAGGCTGCGTTAGGCTTCGATGTGCCCTGAAGCGTAAAACTGCGTCAATCTTCGGCAGAATAGCGCAACCGGTACCAGGCTTATGCCATACCCTGGTACCAACAAGGAGTCACCATGAAGCTCAAAGCAGTTGCGCTATTTGCCCTTATGACTTGCGGAGCGGCTCAGGCCGCCAGTGAACAGGTCACCATCCATCAGGTCACCGCGGAGGGGATTGGAAAATCGCTCGGTAACGTGACGATTGAAGAGACCCGGTATGGCCTGCAGTTCACGCCCGATCTCAAAGGGCTGCAGCCTGGTATTCATGGTTTTCATGTACATGCAAAGGGCAGCTGTGAACCGGGCGAGTCGCAGGGCAAGGTAGTAGCGGCCGGTGCGGCAGGCGGCCATCTTGATCCGGCTAACAGCGGGAAACATCTGGGGCCTTACGCGGAAGGGCACTCAGGCGATCTGCCAGCCGTCTATGTGGATGAGAAAGGCAACGCCAGCTATCCGGTGCTCGCGCCACGTCTCAAATCGCTGAGTGAAATTAAGGGTAAAGCGCTGATGGTGCATGTGGGCGGCGATAACCATGCCGATCATCCGCAACCGCTGGGCGGTGGCGGGGCACGCTTTGCCTGCGGCGTAATCTGATTTTCAGGGCGGCCATCGGTGCCGCCTGTTTTTCTTCCAGCCTGTTTATGAATTGTTGTACCATCCTGCACATTTCCCCCCTATGATATTGATTCAGGTAAGAAAGCGTGATGGGTGAAGGAGCAGGTATATGAAATTCAAGGGCGCATTACTGCTGTGCTTGCTGCTGGTGGGATGCGATAAACCCAACGATACGCAGTTGGTGACGGAAACCGGGCGGGAGCTGCAGCGCACCATTGATACCAACCCGATGCGCAGCACCTGCGAAAAGATTGCTAAAGGACGTGAATGGCTGAGCCGTAATACGGTGCGCAAGCTGGAAGCGCAGGGTTGCGATCAGGTCTATCGCAGCGCTACCGAAACCAATTTTACTGACACCACCATTTATCGACGCACCATGACCATGGTCTGCGGCGGCATTGTCGGCAAAAGTTTTACCGGCACCGAACTGAGCCGGCGGTTTATCTTCTCGCCGGATGAAAAGGCGCTGGTCATCGAGCCGATGACCGAGGTTGATAAAACCCGCTTTGAAGGCCATAAAACGCTGCAGCAATTGCAGGATGATTTCACCCGGCAGCAGCAGCAATATTGCCAGTAATCAGCCCGGCACCGCCTGTTTCAGCTGAGCCAGCGAACAGCGCAGCCGCCAGAGAATACCGGCCAGTTCACTCGCCTCATTACTGCCCAGCGCCAGCAATGAGGCGATCATTCTCTCCAGCTCCGCCAGGATCAGATCCAGCGAACTGTGCTGCACCCCGCGACTGCTGATAATCCGCTGAAGATTCTGCAAACTGCTGTCGCGCACGCTGATCAGCGTGGCGGAATCCGCCTGCCACTGCCGCAACTGCCAGACAATATGCGAGCAATTGAGCAATACCACGCCCCAGCGCAATAACCAGACGCGCGCCTGCTCATCCCGGCTGTGACTAAGCTGGCTGATGCGATGATAAATCTGCGATTCAAAACGGCTTTCACTCAGGCGCGGACGCCGTCTGAGCTGATCAAGAAACGCCAGCCGCAATGCACGGATATGACGACGACTTCGGCGCGCATCTGAGCTGGGCCGTAAAATCTGGAACGCCAGCCAGGCCAGCAGGACGCCGCACACTTTGGCGATGTTGTCGTTGAAGAAATCCTGATAATCCCAGGTCGGCGGGTTGGTGACGGCGATGAACGAGCCCATAAACACAATAAATTGTCCCCACATCCCGGCGCGCTGCTTTTGCTGTAACTTAAACAGCTGCAGCGTCACCAGCAGCGGGAACAGCAGCAGTAAAAACTGCCACAGCTGGCTGATTTGCACCATCAGACCGAACTTCATCACAAAACTAAAGGCAAACAGCCACAGCAGGGTTTTCAGCAGCAGCGTCACGCTGCCGCCCGGCGACGGTGAAGAGGCATAGAGCACGCAGGCGATGGCGGTTAAGGTCAGTGCCGCCGCACCGGAGGACCATTGAGTATTGATCCAGAACGCGCAGCCCAGCACGATGATGCTGAAGGTACGCAGCGCGCTCCAGCCCGCTTCGGCGCTGTCGCTGTCGCGTGCTAAGGCCGGAACCGGCGGGGGCTGAAAGCGGGTATCGGCATCGGCGCGATCCAGCAACCGGATCCAGCGCAGCACGTTGAGATACATCCAGCAAAAATAACGCAGCCGCTGACAAAAAGCGCGCTGCCGGTAGTCACCGTCGGCCGCTGGCGTGACGCTACGCAGAATGCGCGCCAGCCGGTACTTATCACACTCCGGTTTCCCCAGCTCAGCCAGCAGCTGTTGCAACGCAGCAAACAGCGCGTCGGGCGCGTCGGGCCAGTTCAGCAACATACGGCGCAGGCTGGAGAGCACGCTGGTCAGCCGCAGCTGCTGGTGCAGCACGTAGTTGAGCACGTTGTTCTGGCGGCGAAAGCGGTAGTGGCTCCAGAAGGCCTGAATCCGCAGCAGATTCATGGTCAGAATCTGACTGATGACATTCTCATGCGCGGTACGAATGTTGTCACTGACCGACGGTTGCAGCAGTAACACCGCATGCTCCAGCAGCCTGGCGTGCATCTGCTTTAACGAGGTGATAAGCGTCTCGCCATCGGAGGTGCTCGGCAGCACCATCATCATAAAACCGGCACACAGGATGCCGGAGATCACTTCGCAGACCCGCGCCTGAGCGATGGTCCATAAATCGGTAATATCGGTGATGTTAACGCTGCTGAAGGCGATAATGGCTGCGGTATAGCCGGCGAGAGAAAAGGCGTAGGCGACATTGTTCTGATAGTGATTGGCGATGCCGGTACAGAGCGCCAGCCAGCCGGCAATCGCAAAGGTAAACAGCCAGGGTTCATTCAGGGTATGTCCGGCGATCAGCAACGCGGCGCTGGCCCCGAGCAGGCTGCCGACAATCCGGCCAAGGCTTTTGCTGATGGCACCGCCCACGGTCGGAAAACTGATGACTGCCGCCGAGGTCATCGCCCAGTAAGGCTCATCCAGATCCAGCCCATAGGCGATACTGAGTGCCAGACACATGGCAATGGCGTTGCGCAATGCATAGCGCCACTGATTAGCGTTGGCCTTAATCCAGGGTAACTGATCCCACGCCAGCCACTGAAAATTCATGGCTGAATGGTGATCGTGCAGGTGGTTCCGGCCACCAGTGGCACCTCAGCCGGCAGCGGATCGAGACGAATGCGTACCGGCACCCGCTGCGCCAGCCGCACCCAGGGCACATTAGGCTTGACGTCCGGCACCAGACCGCTGTCCGTCTCAATGCTCTGGTCGTAGATGGCGCGGCCAATACTGTCTACCTGGCCCTGGAGTCGTGCGCCATTGCTATAGAGCACCACCTGAGCCGCTGCGCCCGGATGAATATGGCGCAGCTTGGTTTCTTCAAAATAGCCCACCACGTAATAAGAGTGGCTATCGACCAGCGCAAACAGCGGACTGCCCGCGGTGGCGTAGTTGCCGGGCCGCAGAGTGAGATTAGTGATCCAGCCGTCAGTGGGCGCGGTCAGCGTCGTCTGTTGCAGATTCCAGCGCGCCCGATCCCGCTCCGCCTCGGCCGCTTTGGCACTGGCGACGGCGGCGTTAGCGGCCAGCCGTGCGGCGTCGAGATCTTCCGCTGAAATCACATTGCGCGGCAGGCGACTACGCCGGTTAAATTCGTGCTGCGTTCGGGCCAGATCGGCCTGCGCCTTGCTGAGTTGCGCTTCGGCATTGTCGAGTGCAATTTGCCACGGCACCGGGTCCAGCGTTAGCAATCGTTGACCCTGATGGACAAACTGATTGTCTTTGACCTGCAGCTGAGTAATGCGGCCAGAGACCTGTGGCGTGATATCGACCAGTTCAGCCCGTACTTTGCCGTCGCGCGTCCAGGGCGACTGCATGTAGTAATTCCACATCCATCCACCGGCCAGCAGCGCCAGCGCAAACACAATCAGGGTGGAGAAATATTTCACCGCGTTAAATTTCATACGATTATCCGTGACCGATGAGCCAGAGTGCGGCGGTAACGCACAGCACAAACAGAGAGAGATCAAACAGCGTGGGATGCCAGATATCACCAGAGTAGATCCAGCCGCGCACCAGCGGGTGAATCAGCAACCAGACCAGAAAACCCAGTATCACCGCTTTGAAGATGGGCGGGAAAAACAGCGAAGCGCCGACCACCAGATCGGTTAGCGGTTTGGCACTGGAGAAGAGGTGGGTGAGCACGTTTGATATCCTTAATTAACCCGAGCGGCAGCCCGAAAGCGATGCCCTGTCGCTGCGCGGCGGTCCGGGATTTGTAATTTATCCTGTAAACTCGCAGAATAGTGTAAAATCTGGCTTGATAGCTAGCAAGCTAATTATAAGGAGATGAAATGGATACGCCCCTCGGAACGGATTTATCTCGACTGGTGCGCATCTGGCGCGCGTTGATTGATCAGCGATTAAAACCGCTTGAGCTGACTCAGACTCACTGGGTAACGCTGCACAATATTCATCAACTGCCGCCAGAGCAGTCACAGATTCAATTAGCCAAAGCCATCGGCATCGAACAACCTTCACTGGTGCGGACGCTCGACCAGCTGGAGGATAAGGGATTAATTACCCGTTCGACCTGCGCCAACGATCGCCGCGCCAAGCGCATTAAGCTGACGCAGCAGGCGGAACCGATCATCGAACAGGTTGAGAGCGTGATTGATGAAACGCGCGATGATATTCTCTCCGGCATCAGCCGCGAAGAGATCAACCAGATGGTGACGCTGATTGCCCGGCTGGAAAAAAATATTCTCGAACTGCAGAACCGCGAGAAATAAAAAAACCGACGCTCAGGCGTCGGTTTTTTTTCACATCATTCGCCTTAGCGAGGTGAAACGGTCACCTGGCTGCCGTTCGATGCCATCACCACACGCTGACCAACCGAGTAGCGCGTTGCGGCCTGCTTCTGTACCACCATGATAGTGTTACCATCATCCTTACGGATCTCCAGCTCAACACCATCAGTCTTGTTCACTGCGCCCTGTACGCCCTGACCGGCTACGCCGCCCAGTACCGCACCGCCGGCTGTTGCCAGGCTACGTCCGCTGCCACCACCAATGGTGTTACCGAGGAAACCACCCAGCACGGCACCACCGATGGCACCAATCACGTTACTCTCATCTCCGCCCTGAATTTTCACCGGACGAACCGAGACCAGAGTACCGTAAGAGACGCTCTGAACCTGTTTGGCTTCACTGGCACTGTAGGTATCACCCGACAGCGTACTTGTGTTGCTACAACCTGCCAGCATCACACCGGTCAAAGCGACCACCACTACACGCTTAATCATTTGAAACTCCTTTAGTCGAGAAGGCGCCACGTTTATCGCGATATCCTGCACACAGTATAAGACACAAACCTGGCAAATTAATCCTTGTCCGAATAAAACACGGCTGGACAGAAGCATAGACTCTGTAAGGTTAACAATAATTCAATCGACGGAGAAAAATAGTGCCGTTGCGTTACCGGCTCGCCAGCTCTGAGAAATAAATAATTTAATCATAGAATTAGCCTGCGTATTTTGTCAGGCTAATCGCAATGATTCGCACCTCCAGCGGGGAGAAAACAATGGCTATAAAATCAGGACGTTATATTGGTGTGATGTCGGGCACCAGCCTGGACGGGGTGGATGTGGTACTGGCGGCGATTGATGAGAATCTGGTGGCGCAGCAGGCCAGCTACTGCCATCCGATGCCGCCCGATCTGCGCCAGGCCGTTCTGGCGGTTTGCCAGGGACAAAGCCTGACGTTGTCACAGCTCGGACAGCTCGATACCCGGCTGGGCCAGCTGTTTGCCGATGCGGTGCTGACCTTAATGCAGCGCGAATCGCTGGAGGCGAGCGATGTGGTCGCGATAGGCTGTCACGGGCAGACCGTCTGGCATGAACCGCAAAGTGCCGCCCCGAATACGTTACAGATTGGCGATAACAACCGGATTGTTGCGGCAACCGGCGTGACCGTTGTCGGGGATTTTCGCCGCCGCGATATGGCGCTCGGCGGGCAGGGCGCGCCGCTGGTGCCCGCTTTCCATCAGGCGCTGTTAATGGACGCCACGGAACGCCGCATGGTGCTGAACATTGGCGGCATCGCCAATCTCTCGCTGCTGTTTCCCGGCCAGCCGGTGCGCGGTTTTGATACCGGACCCGGCAACATGTTGCTGGATGCCTGGATCTGGCGCAATCAGGGCAAAGCCTACGATCAGGATGCACAATGGGCGCGCAGTGGCACTCTGATCCCGGCACTGTTAGAGGCGATGCTGCGCGAGCCGTGGTTTGCCCTGCCGCCGCCGAAGAGCACCGGACGGGAACATTTTAACCTCGGCTGGCTGGAGCAGCATCTGCGCCACTTCCCTGGGCTGGCGCCGCAGGATGTGCAGACCACGCTGGTGGAGCTGACCGCCATCACTATCTCCCGGCAGGTGCAGCTCAATGATGGCTGCGATCGTCTGCTGGTGTGTGGTGGCGGCAGCCGCAATCCGCTGCTGATGGCCCGTCTGGCCACCCATTTGCCGGGTACCGAAGTGACCACCACCGATGCCGCAGGGATCAGCGGTGACGATATGGAAGCGCTGGCATTTGCCTGGCTCGCTTTCCGCACGCTCTCAGGCTTACCGGGCAATCTGCCTGCGGTCACCGGCGCGCGGGAAAAGAGTGTGATTGGCGCGATCTACCCGGCCAATGTGCTCTACCGGCGCTGAGATTCACTCTGACGATTCGGGGGCGAAGCGCCCCCGTTTGATGAAGGGATACGCCGTCTGTCAGGCTGCGCCCGAGAGATGGGTCAGATTGCGCACGCCGGTGATCACCGTGGCAACCATGGTTTCACGGCGGGTAATGACTTCAACCTGGTAATACCGGCTGCGATAGGCGATGGAATAGATGATGGGGTGGTATTTATTGCCTTCTCCATAGCGAGAATAGTGCGCTTCGAGCGCACGCGTTGCGGCCAGGATATGGGCGGGCTCTTTATCACCGCGGATGATGTGCTTCATTCAGTTCCTCAAATGCTGTCCCTGGGAGTCACGTTGCACGCTGTGCGCGCTGCGTCGGCCTAAACACTGAACATCTGACTGCTAAACATCGGGGGTAATAACGGGTTGATAATGTCTGACTTTGCAGCCGGGAGATGACAGAGAGATGAAGATCATCACCCGGTGCTGCTTATTTATTAGCAGCACCGGGCCGATCCGGCAAGGCGGGGCGGGACAGATTCGTCTAAATCGCAGACTGTGCGATGACGTCAGAGGATCTGGGTTGCGTTCAGTTCTGGCCAGGCGACCGCCGCGATGCCGTTAAGCTGCGGCCTGGCGAAAAGATATCCCTGAAACTGCGAGACGCCTGCGGCTTCCAGCCACATCCACTCTTCCGGCTGTTCAATGCCTTCGGCGATAACGGAAATTTCCAGTGAGGAGCAGCATTTCAGGATCGCATGAATGATCGCCTGCTTAGGACCACTCTTGTGAACGCCGCTGATAATATTGCGGTCGATCTTGATCTTATCCGGCTGGATGCGCGTCAGCAGCGACAGGCCGGCAAAACCAGCTCCGAAATCATCCAGCGCCAGGCTGATACCGGCCGCCTTCAGCTGCTTAATCGCGGCTTCAAACTCATCAAGGCGGGAGATCACTTCGTTTTCAGTGAACTCCACCATGATCTGCTCAGGCACCAGACCCTGAGCGGCAATTTCATCCAGCAGGAACGGCACTGCATCAGGCACTTCCACCAGCGTCATCGGCAACAGATTAATCGAGAGCGTCAGCCCCTCAATGCCCAGCTGTTTAGCCTGGGCAAAGGCTCTCTTCTTCGACTGCAGATCGGTCAGGTAGATCTGATCGCGCGGCAGCTGTGCAAAATAGTCGAGCGGCAGTTCACCCTGTGGACCGCGCAGCAGCGCCTCCAGCGAGACAATTTCACAGGCAAGAGGATCGACAATCGGCTGAAAGGCAAAACTCACTTCATCAGCCGCAATCAGCGCCGCTTCGCCGTCGCGCCGGGGCGATTCATCACGGATAAAGGTCCAGCTGCTGGCAGCCGGGATCTCGTAATAGTTCTCTTTTTCCCGTGCTTCGACAAAGGTCCGCAGAAACTGCAGAGCGCGATCGGCATAGGTGAGCTGGAATTTTGTGGTGCATCTGGCCAGCACTGCGTCCAGCACTGACTCTTTATCATGTTGCCGCAGGTCAAACAGCTCCATGCCCACGTTGCCGAAGCGGCGTGATGGCGCATAATCGCGCATCAGTTCCACCAGGTTATGATGACGCGGGTCCTGACAAATCCGGCTATAGATCGCCTTTACCGCCTGTTCCGGACCTTCCAGTACCTGGAAAAAATGCGTGCCGTTGAACAGCAAAATGCCGGAAATACCAGAGGATTCATTGATTTTATTAGCTTTTACCGCCAAATCGTTTAGCGATTTCACCGGTACGTGCCCGGCGATATGGCTGCGGTAAATGATTGTCGACAACATAAAGGCTTCCGGATTTTTTGTTTTTGTCCGCACACATTACCAGAAGGTTTATCAGCGGTGAACGAGGCCTGGCCGCCTTTATTGCTCCGGAACGCATTTAATTGTCAGCGGGCAGCAGAGCATCCCCGGCACCCAGCGCTCGCTGCAGGAAAACGGTATCGAGCCAGCGGCCATGTTTAAAGCCGACCGACCTCAGCGTTCCTACCAATTCAAAGCCCGCCGCGCAATGCAGAGCAACCGATGCGCGGTTCTCGCTGTCTCCGACATTAGCAATCAACTGACGGTAACCCGCCTGTTCAGCCCAGGCGATAGCGTGACGCAGCAAACGCGAGCCGACGCCGCGCTGCCGAAACTGTGGATCGATATAGATTGAGTCTTCCAGCGTATAACGATAGGCGTGACGGGGACGGTAGGGCGCCAGATAACAGAAGCCCCGCACCTCGCCGTCACTCACAGCGATGAACCACGGCAGGCCCGCCTGCTGAATCTTATTCAGCCGCTGCGCCATCTCCGCTTCATCCGGCGCAACGGTTTCAAATGAGCCGGTGCCGTTAAGGACATGCCAGGCATAAATCTGCTGGATCGCCCTGATATGACGTGAATCCGCGTCAAAAATTTCCATTATCTCTCTCCTGGCCCTGCACGGTGATGCTGACTAAAAAACCACAATAAAGCGCGCGCTTTTGCCGCGCAATATGCACAGACCGCACCATAACGATTTCCTCTGACCGCGTCAGTCGGGGAAGAATGCTGCGGTTATTTGATCTGTTCAGCCTGACTGATTATTGGCTATTCAGTCTTTTCTGAAAACCGCGCCAGCATAATGATCCGCGCTGCGCTTATGGATATTATCCTCCGCCTGATCTCTGTGTAATAAACAAGCAGAGCGGATGAAATTTGCCAGGAGACGCAGCGTGATGCGATTTGTTGATTTTCTGAATAGCAAGCAGGGGCTTCGTGAAGCCAGAAAATACTGTTTTGAATTAAATGGCGTGGTGCTGGGCCATTTCACTGCGCTGTTTCTGCATGATAATCAGGTTATTTTTACCAAAGATGGTAAGCAGTGTGCCGTGCCTTATTATCTGGGGCCGGAACAGGATCTGTTAAACCAGACGATTAATCCGAGAATTAATAATATCCGCGTTATCTGATTTATCAGCGCAGCAATGAAAACAGGCGGCTGTGGGTTTATTTGTTTTATTGCTTACGCACAACCGATTAAACACCGATTCGCCGCAAAAGCGTGAACGTCGTTCTGGCCGTGCTGCCCAGTCAGGTCAGCGTTTTCTCTGTAACGTTATTTCAGCCGCAGCGTGCGGGTTTTTTTTGCCTTCAGAATCTGCGGTTTCTGGCGGCGCAAAAAAGAGCAACAGCAGCGCGCTGGCAGCAAACAGAACCAGAGTAGTGACCGCACCCAGCGCAGCATACCCCTGACCAAACAGCAGCGATCCCGTTACCTGGCCGACAGCCAGCATGAAAAACAACAAGCCGACGCCGGTTGCAGGTTCCTCTTCGGTGGCCTGCGCGCCCCAGACCAGCAGCACCCCTGACAGCGTGACGTAACCGGCACCGCAACAGGCCACCGCTATCAGTAAGCCGACGGAATTACCGTGGCTGAAGGCGATGACCAGCAGTGGCAGCGCCATCGCTGACAGCGACAGCCGGTAAACGGCGTTCAGACCGATCCAGGCTGCGACCGGCCCGGTAGCCACGCCGATAATGCCCGCGCCGCCTGCCACCAGCCACAGCAGGCGGGTGGTGGCGGGTTCCAGGCCGACATGCTGGCGCAGCAGGGCTGAGCCGAAGCTCCACCAGGCGGCGCTCGCCAGGCCGGACACGAAGGCAATGGCGATCAGGCGGATCATTGAACGGCGAAACAGTTGCTGATGCCAGGGCTGGCGGGTCGCGCCAGCAGCGGCCGCCTCACCGGGCAGTGCGCGCATGATCGGCCATATAGACACCAGCGCCAGCAGGGCGAACAGCAGACAGGACGCCCGCCAGCCGCCCGGTAAGGCCGCCAGCACAGGTACCGTCAGCATGATTCCGCCACTGGTTCCGGCATTGATCAGGGTATTGATGCGCGGCTGCCGGGCAGGGCTGATCCGCTGACTGACGGCGGCAGCCAGCGCCGGAGACGCCAGGCCAGAACTGAGTCCGGCGATAAACAGCCCGATCGCCAGCAGCAGCGCGGAAGAGGCACAGGCAAGCAGCAGCAGCCCTGTCGCTGCGCAGAGCGACGCCAGCAGTGCGGCGCGGCGCGAACCCCACCGTCGCGCCAGCGAGGCCGCCGCCAGAATGGTCAGGCAGTAAGCCACAAAGCTGCAGGCAGAGAGCAAACCTGCCCGCTGCGGGCTCAACGGAATATCGGCCGAAATCGCAGGCAGCATCAGCCCCCACGAAAATCTCGCCATGCCATAGGTCACCGCAATCAGGCTAAATCCGGTCAGCGCCAGTGCGCTCGCGGACCTCATTCCGCCGCGCCCTGCGGTTGCAGCAGCTGGATGGCCAGGGTGCCGGCCTGATTGGCGGCAGCATGACCGATAATCAGCGCCGAAGTAATCGCTCCTTCAAACAGCATCCAGATGGCGTCGCTCAGCAGCCGATTCTCTTTTCCCTGTACTGCGGTGACGCAGTCGCGAATGTAGTCACGCAGCGTGGTGCGAAAGGCCAGCGCCTGACCGGCGAGAGTGGCATCCCGCTCGGCATATTCGCCCCAGGCTTTGAGAAAGAAGCAGCCTTTCGCGCCATTCGCCTGCGTCCACTCGCCCAGCACCTGAAACAGCCGGGCAATCGCTTCTGGCTGCTGTGGCGCACAGAGGTCCGCCATAAAGCGTTGTTCCCGGGCGTGCATCACCGCAGCGGTCAGTGCCTCCCTGGAGGCAAAGTGATGGTAAAGCGTGCGCGTGGAGACGCCCGCCTCGCGGCAAATCTGGTCGGTACTGGTGGCGTGAAAACCGCTGGCATAGAACACCCGCTCGGCCGCCTGAATAATATCGTCTCTCTTTTTCATAGTTTAAAAGTAAAGCGATCGTTTTACTTTTTCAAGGTGCGTTCACTTTTGTTGCGTGCGCCTTAACTGATAAACCTCACAGTCAGGCTCTGTTCCGGCTGCGCTTTTTTGAGGCCAGCAGATAATGACCGGACGATTATGCTTCAGTTTATGAGCGCTCATCGTTGACCTGACGGTGTCCACTTTTTGCCACAGCCAGGTTAATCAAACCCGTGTCATCTTCGGATGCGGTCGCAGGGGTTATTGAGTTAAGATTTTGATTTTAATTATTTATTTTAGAGTGATTTACCAGCGATATTGATTAGCAGGCTGAATGGGACTGGCGGCGGAGAGGCAAAGGCGGGGTTATGTCGCACTGAGCGACTAAAGCGACTCAGGTCTCTGAAAACGGCTAAATCTCAAAGTCAGTTTAACCGGTACAATAAAGTGGTTTTAAGCATAACTCTCAGTTAGTTTAATAAAGCTTCAGATAAAAACATAAGCCCTTACGAATTTTGTCGGTTTTTTTAAGATACATACAGCAACGATTAGGATGAATACCATGCTCAAAGCCAGTTATTATTATCTGTGCCCACGTCCCATGGGTGGATGGATTTTACACAAAGAAGGTTGCGTTAATCTGTTAAAAAGCGATAAGCGCGTGTTTATTGGTTCGCTTTATACCCGTCAACAGGCATTAACCGTTGCGAAAATTCATCACGCTAATGCCACTATGTGCAGTGTTTGCCTGAATAATTTTATCTGCCCCACCAGTAGTACGGTAATTAAGCCTGCGCGCGCCGCAACGCCAACCCGTCACACGCCTAAACATTAATTCCGCTGTCGCTACAGCGTGACGGCCTGGATCGGCAGATAATCAATAAGCCGTGAGTCGCGGCAATTAATAAACAGAAAAAAGGCAGCGTGAATACGCTGCCTTTTTGATTATATAGCGGAGACGATTAAGCCTGTTTAGGCTGGCCGTTAGAAGCGGTAATACCGCCATCCACCGGCAGGTTTACGCCGGTAATATAACTGGCCTCATCGCTGGCAATAAAGACAATCGCACGGGCGATATCGTCCGCTTCTCCGGCACGCCGCAGCGGGATTCGATCGTAAAAGCGCTCCAGTAACGGCTGATTATCTTTCATATCTTCGGTTAAATCGGTAAAGGTAAAGCCCGGGCAGATAGCGTTGACCCGCACGCCGTCCGCGCCGTAATCCATTGCCAGGGCGCGGGTAAAGTTGGTGATAGCACCCTTCGCGGCGTTATAGATGCTCATGCCCCAGTCGCCGCCTAAACCGGAAACCGAGGAGATATTCACCACGTTGCCTTTACTGCGCAGCAGGGCGGGCATGAAATAGTGTACGCCGTGGAAGACGCCATCCAGGTCGGTTTTCATCAGCGTTTTCCATGCGTCAAGTTCGACCTCATGAATCCGGCCCTGCACGATCACCCCGGCATTATTGACCAGCACGTCAACCCGGCCATATTTATCCAGTACTTTTTCTGACAGTTGTCTGACCTGGTCAGCGTCGGAAACGTCACAGGCAGCAACCAGATGATCGCCCGCAGCCAGCCCGGCATGGGTTTTTTCCAGCTTTTCCTGCGTCCGTCCCACCAGCACGACCGATGCGCCTTCTTCAGCAAAGCGTTTAGCTGCTGCTTCGCCAATACCGGAGCCGGCACCTGTCACAACCACAACCTTCTGCGTAAATCTGGACATTATGCCTCCTTGTCAGCATCAATATTCATCGTAAACAACCGGTTAAGCCTGGCAGTCACAGCCAGAAACTCAAGCGCAGCGCGAAATGCGCTGCGCCTGATTGCCTTGCCTTAACCCTACGGACGTCTGAACAGGGCGAAGCTGCGGCCTTCCAGCTCGAAATCCTTCTCTTTGGTGATCACCAGACCGCGCTTCGCGGTATCGCTGGTGGTCAGCTCCAGCACCCAGCCGCCTTCGCCAAACTGCGGAATCTGGAACGGCACATTGCCTTCAAACGGATTGAACAGCATCAGGACGTCGTGCCAGATGCCTTCTTCAGTTTGCAGGTCCGGCCGCCCGATGTAGACGCCCAGCGTTGAGCCTTCATCCCACTGTTCCGCCTGCTGGAAGCCGCCACCGGCGTTGAACCATTTGATATCCATGCCATCGCGCCAGTTTTCACGGCGCAGCAGTGGCTGATCGGCGCGCAACTTCAGGATCTGACGGGTAAATTCACGCAGCGCCTCGGCGGACTCCGGCAGGTTATCCCAGTGAACCCAGGAGATTTCGCTATCCTGGCAGTAGCCGTTGTTGTTACCCAGCTGGCTGCGGCCAAACTCATCGCCCGCCAGCAGCATCGGGGTCCCGTGTGAGAAAATCAGAGTAGCGAGGAAATTACGCTTCTGACGTTCGCGCACCGCGTTAATGTTCTCATCGTCGGTCGGACCTTCCGCGCCGTAGTTGTAAGAACGGTTATCGTTGTGCCCGTCGTTGTTGTCCTCGCCATTCTCATCGTTGTGCTTGTCGTTATACGACACCAGATCGTTGAGGGTGAAGCCATCGTGAGCGGTGATGAAGTTGACGCTGGCCCACGGACGGCGACCGCGCTGGTCGTAGAGATCGCCCGATCCCAGCAGACGCGCCGCGAAGTCGGTCGAGACGTTGTTGCCTTTCCAGTAATCGCGCACCGTATCGCGGTACTGGTCGTTCCACTCTGCCCAGCCCGGCGGGAAGCCACCGACCTGATAGCCGCCCGGACCGATATCCCAGGGTTCACCAATCAGTTTTTTCTGTGACAGAATCGGGTCCTGCATCACGGCATCAAAGAAGCCGCCGCGTGGGTCGAATCCTTCGGGTTCGCGGCCGAGAATGGTGCCGAGATCGAAGCGGAAACCGTCGATATGCATCGATTCAGACCAGTAACGCAGCGAATCCATCACCATCTGCAGCACCCGTGGATGCGAGGTATTCACGGTGTTACCGGTGCCGGTATCGTTGATGTAGTAACGATGCTGGTCGGGCAGGGTGCGGTAGTAAGAGAAGTTATCGATGCCTTTAAACGACAGCGTCGGGCCCAGCTCATTCCCTTCGGCGGTGTGGTTATAGACCACGTCGAGAATCACCTCGATACCGGCATCGTGGAATGCGCGCACCATGTCACGGAAGCCCTGAATACCGCGCGGACCGAAGTAACGGGTGGCGGGTGCGAAGAAGCCGAGCGTGTTGTAGCCCCAGAAGTTTTTCAGCCCTTTATCCAGCAGATGCTGATCGTCCGGGAACCAGTGTACCGGCAGCAGTTCGACAGAGGTGATGCCCAGACTTTTGATGTAATCGACGGTGGATTTGTGGCTCATGCCATCGAAGGTGCCGCGCATTTCCGGAGGCAGCGCGGTGTTGAGCTGGGTGAAGCCTTTAACGTGAGTTTCATAAATCACCGTCTTCGGCCAGGGCACGTTGGGACGATGCTTATCCTGCCAGTCAAACTCATTCGGATCGATCACCCGGCATTTAGGGGTAAACGGCGCGCTGTCGCGGCTGTCAAAGGTCAGATCTTTGTCTTCGTGATAGAGGTCATAGGCAAAGTGCGCCTCGTTCCACTCAATGTCGCCAGCCAGTTCACGGGCGTAGGGATCGAGCAGTAACTTATTCGGGTTAAAACGGTGGCCGTTTTCCGGATCGTAGGGGCCGTAAACGCGATAACCATACAGCGCGCCCGGTTGCAGCCCAGGCACATAGCCGTGCCATACCTCATGGGTAAATTCCGGCAGTTCCAGCCGGGCAATTTCGGTTTTGCCGCCTGGATCGTAAAGACAAAGCTCGACCCGCTCGGCATGGGCGCTGAATAGGGCGAAGTTGACGCCCTGACCATCAAAGTTTGCCCCAAGCTGATGGCTGTAGCCCGCCGTGATTTCAAAACGCTTACTGTTTGACATTTATGCCTCGTTATTCAATGACCAGATTGACGCGTTAAAAAAAACTTCCTGAAAACGGACCCTTACAGCGCCAGCAGCACGGCACACCAGCCCGACGCAAGGTTATCCAGTTGCAGCCGGTCACCGGGCGCAATCTCGTTGCCACTCAGCAGATCGCGGTAGCGATGCTGGCTAAGTGAGGACGGCAGGGCGATTTCAGTCGCGGCCCAGCGGTCTGCCGGCGGCTGATCCAGCGTTTCCGGCAGGTGATTCAATACCAGCCGCGGGACAATCACGATCACCGCCTGATGCTGATGCTGACGGGCAAATGCCACTACCCGATCCTGATGCTCGCCGTGGGCGGTCAGCGGCAGATAGTCACCGTGGCGGAACAGCGACGGCTGCTGCTGGCGCACTGCCAGCAAGCGGGCAATGGCCTGCTGATTGACCTGACCGCGCAGCCAGTGACCGTCATCCTGTTCCTGCTGCGGCTGGTCCAGCATCGCCGCCAGCGCGGCAAAATCGGGTTCGCGCCGGTTATCCGGATCGACCAGGCTGAAATCCAGCGCCTCGCTGCCCTGATAAATATCCGGGACGCCGGGCGCGGTGAGTTTCACCACCGTCTGCGTCAGGCTGTTAACCAGTCCGGCCCGCACAAACGGCTGCAGGGCGGAGCAGAAATCGCGCAGGAAAGCGATATTGTCCGGTGCCAGCAGATGACGGGCATAATCGAGGACCGCCTGTTCATAGGCATCGTTGTTGTCTGCCCAGTCGGTGCGTAATTTCGCTTCACGCAGCGCTTTTTCGACGTAAACCACGAAGCGCGCTTCCAGCGCCGCCAGTCCGGCAGCATCGTCGGGCTGCAGCGTCGGTGGCCAGACGCCGGCCAGCGCTTCATACAGCATCCACTCCACCGCCGGTTCCGGTGCCGCGCCATCTTTCAGGCGGACGACCTTCGCCTGATTCATCTCCCGCCAGCGGGCGACGCACTCTGCCCAGCGCTCCGGCGCTTCGGTCAGGGTATAGAGCCGGGCGCGGGCATCTTCGCCGCGCTTGGTGTCATGGGTTGAGGTGCCGGAGAGCGCGTCGGGCTGATGTTCGCGCCGCGCCTGCATTTCGGCATGAAACTGATCCAGCGAAAAGTGACGCGCCAGCGGTTCGGCACCCACTTCGTTTAACGCCAGCGCCATGTGCTGACGGAAAAAGAGGGTGTCCTCCACCGACTTCGCCATCAGCGGACCGGTCAGTTGCTGGAAGCGGGTGCGGAACTGGGCGGCGTCTTCGGTGGCGGCTGCCGTGACCTCGCCGCGCAGAATGCGTACCAGCAGGTCAAGCGCATCCGCATCCGGCGCGCTGGCACTGGATTTGACCTGGCTGACCACCTGTTGCAGCAGCGCGTTATCGGCAGGCGTCAGCCCCTGTGGCGTGCCGTAAGTGCGGTAAACCGGAAATGCCACCAGCAGTTCGCGCAGCGCGTTCTTCAGTTCAGCTTCCGGCTGCGGCGTGCCGTCGTGGCGGGCGATGCCGAGAGCCAGCTGCAGCAGACGGTTAAATTCGCCTGCGAAGTTGCGATTAGCCATCAGTAACTTGGCCGCACGCAGCTCAGCTTTCATGTCGACCGTTTTGCCGATCACGGTCTGATAAGCCTTGCGCAGCGCACTGAGGCGATTACCGTCCACCAGCACATTCGCCAGCGCCGCCATAAACTCGTAGCCGGTGGTGCCGGAAACCGGCCACTCATCCGGCAACTGCTCGTTCTCGCCCAGGATTTTTTCTACCGTGAGGTAGCAATCGGGGCCAGCGGCCTGGCGTAACTGCTCAAGATAGCCGCGCGGATCGGCCAGACCATCGACGTGGTCGACGCGCAACCCCTGCACCGCGCCGCTGTGGACCAGTTCCAGGATCAGCTGATGCGCCGCATCAAACACCGCTTTATCTTCTACCCGAACCCCGACCAGGCCGGTCACTTCGAAGAAGCGGCGATAGGAGAGGTCGTTGGGTGCGTCACGCCACGACATCAGACGCCACGGCTGCTGGTCATGCAGCGCGGCAATCTGTGCCGGGTCGCGCAGGCCGAGCACCGCTTCTTCGCGGCCCTGCCAGGTGTGCGGGGCCAGCGGATAATAGTTGTCGTAGTAGGCCAGCGCCGGTTTGCCGCTCTGCGGGTCGCGCTGCACGCTGATTTCGCCGTTGGCCAGCACCGCCTCGAAGGTGTCGCCAAGGAACGGCAGCGTCAGGCGGCGTGACCAGTCAATGTCAAAGTAGTGGGCATACTGACTCTGTTCGCCGTGCTCGATCACGTCGCGCCACCACGGGTTCTCCAGCGAGGCGGCCATATGGTTGGGGACGATATCGAGGATCAGCCCAAGACCGGCCGCTTTCAGCGCCGCCGCCATCCGGTCAAAGCCGGCACGGCCACCGATCGAGGGTTCGATCTGGTTAACGTCGGTGACGTCATAGCCGTGGGTGGATTCGGCGGTGGCGCTGAAGATCGGCGAGGCGTAAAGATGACTGATGCCAAGCTGCTTCAGATAGGGGACCAGCGCCGCGGCACGGTCAAACGTCATGCCGTTGCGGAACTGGATACGATAGGTGGCGGTTGGGATATTCATTGTGCGGCTCCTTGATCCAGACGAACCACAATCGACTCTGGTGCCAGTTCGGGGCTCTCCTGCGGCCAGGCAAAGATGGTCTCACCCGGCAGATCGGCAATCGGCTGCGGCCGGTCGCTGAGGTTGAGCGCCAGTGACAGCGTGCCCTCAGGGAAGTCCCAGCGCACCGCGAAGAAACCGGGCGCGGTGTTGACCACCTGACCGCTGTTGCCGCCCGCGGTCTGCAGCAGCGGCACAATGTGCTGCTGGCGCAGTTGCAGCAGCCTGCGCGTCAGCGCCAGCCACTGCTGGCCTTCCGGCGTATCGGGCTTCTCCCAGTCCAGCTTTGAATCGGCAAAGGTCTGCGGATCGTTAGGGTCCGGCACGCTTTCACCTTCGTGACCAGCATGACCTTCAAACTCTCGGGCACGGCCTTCACGCACCGCTTTGGCCAGATCGCCATGGAAATCGGTGAAGAACAGGAACGGCTGCGTTTCGCCATACTCTTCGCCCATAAACAGCAGCGGTATGTGCGGCGACAGCAGTAACGTGGCCAGCAGCAACTGGGTACGTTCCACGCCGGCCAGGCTCACCAGCCTTTCGCCCTGGGCACGGTTACCCACCTGGTCATGGTTCTGAATGAAGTCGACAAATGTGACCGGTGGCTGGCTGCGGCTGTCAACGCCGCGCGGCTCGCCTGACTGCAGCGACACTTCGCCCTGATAAACGAAACCTTCCGCCAGCGCGCGGGCAACCCGCTGCTCCGGTCGATCGGCGAAGTCCTGGTAATAGGCATGCTTTTCGCCGGTCGCCAGTACGTGGACCGCATTGTGGAAGTCATCATTCCATTCGCCGGTAAACAGCGGTGCCTGACCGTTTTCATCGCGCGGATGCAGGAAGGTGACGTTGCGGCAATCTTCGGTGGTCAGGTGAATCGGCCGATCGGTAATCTCAGCCCGGATGCGTTCAGCAATCTCAATCAGCACATGTTTATCGGCCGGATCTTCGATCTGATCGATGGCGTCGAAGCGCAGGCCATCGAGGTTAAATTCTTTCAGCCAGTAGAGCGGGGCTTCGGTGATATAACGGCGCACCGCGTCAACGTCATAGGCGATGCCGGCGCCCCACGGCGTCTGGCGCTCTTTATGGAAAAAGTCTGGCGACAGCAGCGGCAGATAGTTGCCTTCCGGGCCAAAGTGGTTCAGCACGATATCCAGCACTACCGACAGGCCGTGACCGTGCGCCGCATCGACAAAGGCTTTGAAATCATCCGGCGTGCCGTAGGCGGCGTGGGGTGCATACAGCAGCACGCCGTCGTAGCCCCAGCCGCGATTGCCGCCGAACTGCGAAACCGGTAATACTTCAATCATGGTGATGCCGTTTTCCGCCAGCCACGGCAGTTTTTTAATCGCCGCCTGGAAGGTGCCCTGCGGCGTAAAGGTGCCGATGTGCAGTTCATACACCACCGACTCCTGCCACGGACGGCCTTGCCAGTCGGTGTTCTGCCAGGCGTAAGCCTCAGGATCGATCACCAGCGACGGGCCGTTGACGTCATCTTTCTGACCGCGCGATGCGGGATCGGGCACCGAGGTACCGTCGGCCAGCACAAAATCGTATTCGGCACCGGGCGCGACGCCGCCCAGCTGGGTTTCGAACCAGCCATCAGGCTGGCGTGTCATCTCAATATCTTTGCCGGATAGCCGCAGGGTCACGCGTTGCTGGCCCGTTGCCCAGAGACGGAAACGGACCTCATCGCCGGACACCCGCTCGGCGCCCCAGCTTTTAAAAAATGATTTGGATTCCATTCAGTTGCCTCGTTTAACCTGGAAATGCGCAATGATCGCCATCGCGCGGAAATGATGCCGATGATGCGAGCTTCAAAAACATAAACATGTCAGCGAGACCAGGATGCCAAATGGGTTGGCGCGTCTCTTCAGCCAGGATCCTGGACTGGTATTCAGCGTGATGCGGCGGGAAGTCAGGAATGAGACCGTTTCCACGCGGCATACGAAGAATAATCATAGACTAAGATGTCGCGATCGCAGGGCAGCGGGTCTTACAGAGGCGGGAATTTGCGTTAATGGCGTGGATTCGCATCCTCCGGGCGGTTCATCGTGCGCCAAAGCCGCGCAGAAAATCCTGCCGGAGCCGGTCGATTCCGTATAAGCTGGCTAACCTGCCATCGTCAGGCGTGCCGGACGACAGCAGTGCGAATTTATATTTTAAAAGGACCTTACGTGAGCAAAAAAGCCCTGTTTGTGGCGCTACTGATGCTGTTATCTGCCTGCTCTAATCGCGTCGGGCACAATCTGGATACCGCGCGGTTGCAGCATATCCAGCCCGGCCAGACCAGCAAAGCGCAGCTGATTTCGCTGTTTGGTCAGCCTGACAGCGAGACGCCCTATCCGGATGGACAGCGTTTGCTGAAATGGACCTACAGCGAAGCGCGCACCCTGAACACCACCGAAGGGCAGACGCTGACGGTACAGATGAAGAACGATAAGGTGCTGAACTTTGCCCTGAGCAAAAGCTGACGCAGCGGTTCATCGCCGGAGCGGGGGAAGGCGGCGCACGGGACGCCGCCGTGGATCAGGTTACTGCGGGCCGCCAGGCCGGATATCGGCACTTCCGGCAGTACTTCCGGCGGCACTCTCTGCACGCGGCTGGGCCAGCCGGGCGAAATCCGAACCCGCCGGATGCTGATAAATCTGCAGATCAAAATAGCGGGCCATCGCGTAAATATATTCAAAAATCGCCGCCTGGGTATTCTCATAATCAGCCCAGAAAATAGATGAGGTGAAGCAGTAGATCTCCACCGGCAACCCATCCGGCGACGGCTTCAGCGGACGCACCACGATATACATCTCTTTTTTAATATCATCGCGCTGGGCCAGCCAGGCGGTCAGGAATTTACGGAACACCATCAGGTTAGTGATGCCGTTCTCCATAAACCAGCGGTCGCCGACCGCGTTGATATCACGTCCATCCAGCAGCTCAGTGATCGATTCGCTGGCGATGCGGATCTGGCTCATCGCCTGCAGCTTCTCCTGATTTACAAAGGTGATCGACTTCTGATCCAGATAAAAGCTGCGCATGATACGGCGCGCGCCTGAAGAGAACATCGCCTGCCAGTTGGTGTAGGTCTCGGTGAGGAAATTCTTGGTCGGGATGCGCGAGATGGTGTTATCCCAGTTGCGGATGGTGATGGTATGCAGCGCAATATCGATCACCTCGCCGCTGATATTTCTGTCCGGCATCTCAATCCAGTCGCCCAGTTGCAGCACATCGTTGGAAGAGAGCTGAATATTCGCCACCAGCGACAGCAGCGTATGCTGGAAGATCAGCATCAGCACCGCGGCGACCGCACCCAGCGAGGAGATAATAATCGCCGGTGACTTGTTGGACATAATCGCCAGAATCATAATCGCGGCGATAATATGCACCAGGATTTTGCCAATCTGGATATAGCCCTTGATCGAGTGGTTCTTACGCTTCGATTTGCGCGAGTAGGAGTTGTTAACAATCTCCAGCACTTCATTGAAGAAGATCGACAGATAGACAAAAAACAGGATGCCGCAGATGGTCTGAATCGCCACTTTCAGATTCTCAGGCAGGCCTGGCATAAATTGCAGGAAATTGTAGACCACAATCACCGGCACAAAATTCGACAGCTTCTGAGAGAGCCGGACATCTTTATCCAGCGGAACGCCCTGTTTATGGCTGCTGAAAAAGACCTTTCTGATCACTTTGACGATGAAAAATTTGCAGATCAGGTGAGTGACCATCCCGGCCATTATCAACAGCAGCAGGCTGAAGCTGACCGACAGCACCCTGTTTCCCTCTATAAAACTCATCAGACTCTGAATGTAATGCATGATAACCACGTGCGAAAAATGTAAGGGGCGAATTCAACCACAGTGCGGCGCGGGTTGTTGAGCGCCGAATGCGTTTAGCGCGGCCGGCGGCCAGTTTTACCGATCCTGACGCTGAACAGCGGCAGATGCCGCGAAAAGTGTGCGCTTCCGCCCGATTATCCCGCTTAGCTACGCCTCGTTGCATCGCGGCACTCAGATAAAGCGCTTGCTAGCCGATAACTGCTTTATCTCCTCTGACATGAGCCTGCTGAAATGCTTAAAAATCTCAAAATAACCCACAGTATTCTCGCGGTACTTTTAATCTTTACCGCATTGCTGAGCCTGACCGGCTTTCTGCTGTATAACGCCGTCTCAAAAGCCGACCAGAACTTCGTGGCGGCAGAACAGCTGACGCTGCAACAGCAACACCTGAGCGATGCGGTAAAAACCCTGATTAAAACCCGCGTAACCATTAACCGGGTGGCGATTCGTTTTCTCAAAAACCAGCAGGACCCGGCGTCACTGGCCGCGATGGCGTCACTGCTGGATAAAGCAGGGCAGTCCGCCGCCGCCGCCGATGTTGAGTATCGTGCGTGGCAGGCGTTGCCACGCAAAGCGGGACAGGATGAGGCTCAGGCCGCTGAGGTGCAGGCCGCCTATCAGCAAATGCACGAGACCATGCTGGCGTCGGTCAACTTCCTGAAGCAGGGCAACTATCAGGCTTACGGCAATCTGGAAGCGCAGGCCGCGCAGGATCGGCTCGACAGCGCCTATGAAGCCTGGCGTGCGGTCAACATTCAGCTGATGAAAAATACCTCTGAACAGAACCAGCGCAGCCTGACCGACGCGCTCTGGACCCTGCTGATCCTGGGTCTGGTGACCGGAGTGATCATTTTCGCCGTCTGGGTTGGATTACAAAAACGACTTATCGGCCCGCTTAGCCGACTGACCGGCTATATCCGCGCGATATCGGCTGGCGATCTGACCTCAGATATTCAGCAGGAAGGCCGCAATGAGATGGGCCTGTTAATTACTGAACTGCAGCAGATGCGCGATGCGCTGGTGGTCACCATCACCTCGGTTGATGACGCCACGCGCTCTATCTTTACCGGCGCGGCGGAAATTTCAGCCGGCAGCACCGATCTCTCGTCCCGAACTGAACAGCAGGCGGCGGCGCTGGAGCAAACGGCAGCCAGCATGGAGCAGCTGACCTCGACGGTGAAGCTCAACGCTGACAATGCACAGCAGGCCACGGCGGTATCGAAACAGGCCTCGACCACTGCTACCCAGGGCGGCGAGACGGTGGCTCGGGTCATCGCTAATATGGAGCAGATCAGTGAAAGCTCCGGGCAGATCGCTGGCATCATTGCGATTATCGACAGCATCGCCTTCCAGACCAATATTCTGGCGCTCAACGCCGCAGTTGAAGCGGCGCGTGCCGGTGAGCAGGGCCGCGGATTTGCGGTGGTGGCGGGCGAGGTGCGTTCACTGGCAGGCCGCAGCGCCAGTGCCGCTCAGGAAATCCGTGGCCTGATCGATCGCTCAGCCGAGCGGATCAGAGCCGGGGCTGGCCATGCCTCTGAAGCCGGTAAGGCGATGGAAAGTATCGTGACCTCGGTCAGCCGGGTCACCCAGCTGATCGAAGAGATTGCATCCTCGTCGGTCGAGCAGACGCGTGGCATTGAGCAGGTCTGCATCGCGGTGTCAGAGATGGATGGCGTGACGCAGCAGAACGCCGCGTTGGTGGAAGAGTCGGCCAGCGCCGCCGCCTCGCTGGAAGAGCAGGCCAGCTATCTGCGTAAAACCGTGTCGGTGTTCAAAACCGGCAGTCTGCAGACGGCGTTTGCCGCCGAGCCGGTCCGGCCGGTGCTGAGTCCACTGCGTCCTGCTGCGGTCAGCCCGCAGGCGGATAACCAGAACTGGCAAGCCTTCTGAGTGGATGGCCGTCAGCCAGATGCTGACGGCCAGTGCCTGATAGCCAGGTTGAGCTCGTTGTGTTTGAGCTCAATCGGGAAGGGACTGGATTGCTGCGCAGCGATTGTAAAGGGTGAATGTTTTAAGAGTGAAGGGCGGACCTTAACGACTATTACTCATTTTTACTGACGCAGAATAAGAAGATAGCGATTGAGGCCCTGGCGAATAACTTCAGCGAATCACTATAGCCAGCTCAATCTACCGGTAGATAAATTCATATTTCACGATGTAAGTGCCAATATTATTTACACGAGCGGTTACCCATACTCCTGTCATTCCTTGCTTACGGTGATTGTGCAGATACTCTTTATTGATACAAAGCTGCTTCCATCTGCGGGTGTTCTGATCCTTTAGCCAGAGACCTGCTTCACAATGCCCGTACTTGCCTCTTGACGGGCCTGGGAAGACAACTTCATATTCCGATTCATAGCCTATAACATTGTCCGGGAAGAGATAAACATAGACATCATAACAATTTAATGACAACACAAAACCCAGAATAAAACCGCCACTGAATGCATTAAACAGAGATTTTAACTTTTTATTAAAAGTGTCCCTGCAGCAAGCCAGTGCCAAAATAATGATGCCCATAAACAGGCCGGATAAAATATAGGTTTTCCATTCAGGGACCGATTTTTTTAAAACTGTATCGTGGGAAATGCTTGTTGCCCACAATGTATACCAGCACCAGCCACCTAACAGAATGTATACCACTGCAGCAGTAAACCATTTCCTGAAATTATCTTTGAAATAAGTAATACTTTTCACCATTATATTCCCTTATTTATCAGTGAGTAATATTTCCACTTTTACGACATGTTCTCTTAACTTTAGCGTCTGGCGCAGCTTCCTGTTTCGGCTGGATTTCCACTTTGAGGGCCAGCTCAGGTTGTTGTTTAAGCTTTTAAGAAATTATCAGCAGAGATAACGGTTTGATCGTAATTCTCGCGCCGGGGAGTGAGGGAGACACCGGCCATAAATGATGGAAGAATAATCAGAACCCCTGTCATCAGTTATCTGACAAAGGCACTTAAAAGGATCACCTGATGTATGATATTCAGCTGACTGAGCGGCGTTATCATTTGGATAAAAATCGATGACAATACCTGCTTTTTTAACCCATGAGTTAGGTAGTTGCTGTTTCAGCATAAGATCTGCCAGCATGACCGTATAACGGTGCCCTGTATCATTTATCAGATCAGAATTTGCACGGCTTATATACATGGGAAATGTAAACTTCACTGATTTAAGTCCCTGGCCAATTGAAAATTGTTTCAACAGGCCTATAGTCCAGAAACCCTTGTAATCGTTGTTTCGACTGACAAAACTGCCATTCAGAGAATGGCTAATTCCTTTGAGCTCTCTTCTTCGTGCCATCGACCATTCCTGGCTGTTTTTACGCGTTCTAATCAGTTATTGAAACAGTATCGGTACGGTTGGTCCATCCTTTAACGTTTGTCATCCTGCCTCATCTGCCGTTTCTGACGAATGACACGAAAGATGTAAAGAGCCACGCCACAAACCCGACCCGCATTCGACCCGTCTCCACCGATAATACAATACACGCAGGCTACGGTCAGCGCGGATAAGCCGGCGTCTGATCAATATCGCTTTGCCTGGCTGCCCAGGCCTGAGTTTCCGCTGGGCGCAGCGTCCGATTGCGGTTATGTTGAAGCTTCAAATCGTGACTGCAAAGGAACTCAGCATGCCCGAATTTTTCTTTTTCAGGAAAGGCCGTCAGCTGGTGGCTGCCGACCGGAAGGACACCGCGGCAGCCGAACGGCTTAAAGCTGACGGCTACCAGAAACAGTTTGAGGAAATTATCGCGCCAGATGCGGAAAGGGCGCTGATCAGACTGCGGGATATCCGTAAGGATGCCGCCGATCTTGAATACGGTTTTCTGACCGGCGGGATATTCGGTGTCGTCACCTTGCTGTTCCGTGAAAACCGGGTCAAAAAGATGAAATGATCGGCGCATCTCTGGCTGCGGCAGCGTCGCTTGACGACCGGATTGTGAGCAAAAAAAAACCGCCCCGAAGGGCAGTTTTTACTGAGGAGCTGACACGCATTAGCGCGTCGTGATCGTCAGGCCGGAACCGACAGCGCTTTCTGGCTGCGTGACCAGACGCGGTGTGCCTTCATCGCCTGGATAAAGTCCGTCATCAGGGCACCTTCTGCTTTATCAGCCTGAACAATGCCTTCTTCTTGCTCCGCTTCCTCCAGACCGAACTGCGCCTTGAAGCGACGGGCGTCGCCTGACAGGCCAATAACTTTCAGATGCTTGTAGGCTTCCAGCAGGAAGTAACGCGCATCACCGCTTAACAGCAGGGCGTCGATGTTGCCATCCGGCACGATCACCGCGTCGAAAGTCAGCGATGGCAGACCGGCGAAGGTGGCATCAATCGGCAGCACCGACCCATCATCGGCGCGTACCTGACCCATGTGCGAGGCCAGCAGTTTGGTATGCACGCCCACCGCTTTCAGTTCCTGCATAATCGACAGCACATCTGCCGCCTTCACGCCATCGCTGATCAGTAACGCAACCTGACGGCCCTTGATCTCACCATCCGGCGTGGCGTAGAGGCTCAGGCTGTCATCTTTGGTCAGGCCGTTAACCGCTTTTGGTGGCTGGATATTCAGCTGATCGGCGGTCAGGGCGAGTCCGAGATTATCCGCCACGCCTTTTGCCAGGCCGAGATCGATGCGTGCCAGATGATCAACCACCCGCTCACGGATATAGGCCCGCGCCACTTTGCTCAGCTCGAACGAGTAAGCGCCGATAATATGCTGCTGCTCGAACGGGGTCTGACTCAGCCAGAACAGGCGCGGCTGCGCATAGTACTCACCGAATGACGGACTGCGCTCGCGCACTTTGTGGCCCTCGATGCGCTCCTGATAGCTTTCAAAACCGCCACCTTCAGCGGCTGGCGGGGTTTCACGCGGCCAGTTATCGTTAATGGAGTTCGGCTCGTAGTTGGCCGGGTTGGTGTCGATATCCTGACGGTGCATCCCCTGACGCTGGAAGTTATGGTACGGACAGGTTGGACGGTTGATCGGGATCTCGTGGAAGTTCGGTCCACCCAGACGGCTGATCTGGGTATCGGTATAGGAGAACAGGCGGCCCTGCAGCAGCGGATCGTTGGAGAAATCGAGGCCCGGCACGATATGGCCTGGATGGAACGCCACCTGTTCGGTCTCGGCGAAGAAGTTATCCGGGTTACGGTTAAGCACCATCTTACCGACGATCTCTACCGGCACCAGCTCTTCCGGGATCAGTTTGGTGGCGTCCAGAATATCAAAATCAAATTTGAACTCATCCTCTTCCGGGATCAGCTGCAGGCCCAGCTCATATTCCGGGAAATCGCCCGCTTCAATCGCTTCCCACAGATCGCGACGATGGAAATCGGGATCGCGACCGGTCAGTTTCTGCGACTCATCCCACAGCAGCGAGGCTTTGCCCGCCACCGGCTTCCAGTGGAAGCGGACAAAGGTCGCTTTGCCTGCGGCATTAATCAGGCGGAAGGTGTGAATACCAAAGCCTTCCATGGTGCGATAGCTGCGCGGAATGCCGCGGTCAGACATCGCCCAGATGACGTTGTGCATGGTTTCCGGCTGCAGCGAGACGTAATCCCAGAAGGTGTCATGGGCGCTCTGGCCCTGTGGGATTTCGTTGTGCGGCTCGGGTTTGACCGCATGCACGAAGTCAGGGAATTTATGCGCATCCTGAATAAAGAACACCGGGGTGTTGTTGCCGACCAGGTCAAAGACGCCTTCTTCGGTATAAAACTTGGTGGCGAAGCCGCGAATATCACGCACCGTATCGGCGGAACCGGCACCGCCCTGTACCGTGGAGAAACGCACAAAAACCGGCGTCACCTGATTCGGATCGCTGAGGAACTGCGCCTTAGTCAGATCTTTTAACGAGCGGTAAGGCTGGAAATAGCCGTGCGCCGCTGAGCCGCGCGCATGCACGATGCGCTCCGGAATACGTTCATGGTCAAAGTGCGTGATCTTCTCACGCATAATAAAGTCTTCCAGCAGCGTCGGCCCACGCGAACCGGCCCGCAGCGAATTCTGGTCGTTGGCGATGCGGGTGCCCTGGTTGGTGGTCAGCGGGCTGTTGGTGCCGTTTTTACGGCTGGCGTTGAGCTGGTCGAGTTTGGCATTGTGAGTCTGAGGGGCTTTCAGGCTGCCTGGCGCGGTGGGTTGTTTGCCTGGCGGGGTGGGTTCGGCGGGTGGCTGATGCGAACCATCCTGAGGTGCCAGCGAACCCAGACCCGGTTCTGATGATTCCGGACCGGTGGTGGGGGCGCGGTGGCTCAGTTCTTTCTTCTCTGTTTCTTTCGACATTAATCCATGCTCCAGCGGTTATTTTACTTTCGACGACACTAAATATAGAACAACCTGACCCATGCTGGGGTTAAGGCGACACTTTAACTGCAATCGACGTGCTTATTTTTGACCGACTAAAATAGAACATTCATCTGTAAAGCACGCTGGCGTTTCGCTTATTACTGACCAACATTCACTATCTGGAGGCGGTTATGCTGAGTTATCTGTTCATTGGTGCGAATGACGTGGCGCTCTCTGGTCACTTTTATCGGGCAGTATTGCTGCCGCTGGGTTATCTCGCTGAGCCTGATGGCGAACAGCTGATCTTTTCGCTGCCGGAGGTGCCCGATCGGCAAAACGGGCCGGGTGCCGTCTATATTGCAAAGCCGTGGAATGGCGAAGCCGCACAGCCGGGTAATGGCCATATGGCGGGCTTTCGGGCGCCGACACGACAAATGATTGACGAGCTTTATGCGGCGGGCCTGCGGGCAGGCGGCACTGATGAAGGCGCGCCGGGCATTCGCGAGCGCTATAACCCGAATTTTTACGTGGCTTATCTGCGCGATCCGGCAGGCAACAAGCTGGCGCTGTTCTGTAACGATGATCCAGCCTACGCGTCGGTTTAATTGCTGTCGGGACGCATTCGCGATTGAAGTTGGTAATGTTATATCATAACATTGCAATTTGTTACTTCTATCGAGGATCGCGACGTTGGTAAATCATACAGTTAAGTGGGCGATGGCGCTGGGCGCGCTGTTCATCAGTCATCAGGTGGTGGCGCACGGCGGGCATTCGCACGGCAAACCGTTATCCGCCCTGGAGCAGAAAGCGGCGGAAGGGGTGTTCGCGGATGCTGATGTCAAAGATCGGCCGTTGTCTGACTGGGATGGCCTGTGGCAGTCGGTCTATCCGTTGCTGGAGAGCGGCGAACTGGACCCGGTATGGCAGAAGAAGGCGCAGCAGGATAGCAGCAAAACCGCCTCGCAGGTCAAAGCCTATTATCGCAAAGGCTACGCCACGCAGGTTGACACGATCGGCATTGAAAATGGCGTGATGGAATTTCACATCGGTGAGCAGGTCAGTGCCTGCCACTACCGTTATGCCGGCCACCAGATCCTGACCTATGCATCCAGAAAGAAAGGGGTGCGTTACCTGTTTGAATGCCCGGAGGCTGACAGCAAAGCGCCGAAATATGTGCAGTTCAGCGACCATACAATTGCACCGCGCAAGTCAGCGCATTTCCACATCTTTATGGGTAACCGTTCGCAGCAGGCGTTACTGGAGGAGATGGATAACTGGCCGACCTACTATCCGTATCAGATGACCAACGCGCAGGTTGTGGATGAGATGCTGCATCACTGATAGCTCGCTTCAGTCTCTGACAGACCCGCCCGTAACGGCGGGTTTTTTATGCGGGACAGGTCGCCACTCCCTGGCGTACAAAATCCTAAAGCGCTTCACTCAGATCTACTTCGAGGTGCGCCGACTGACTTTACCGCCTTTCCGGCCAGCTTCCCTGGCTCTTTCAGGATCGTTCTTGAAATTGCCTCCGCTGGCTTTGCCACCGGCACTTCCAGCTTCACTGGCACGGTCCGGGTCATTGGCAAAGTTGCCTGCACCACCCCGGTATTTCTGTTGTGTCATAGATAGGCCTCGTATCAGGTTCCGTAGATAAGAAGGACTAGCTAGTCACAGGGTTAAGTTTAGTTTGCCGGCTGGATTATGCCAGCTAAAGAGCAGGATGGCCGCCGATCGCGCGCTGCTAATCTGTTGATTCTATAGCTGAATAAGCGAAGCCTCAGCCAACCCAGACCGGCCGACGTGAGACAGGGATTCCCTTTACCACCTGCTGATACGACTCTTCTGTCAGCTGCTGGATCAGGCCCGCTGATAGCCCGTCGCCAGGGTAGACGGTGATCCAGTGGCGCTTATTCATATGGTAACCGGCGGTAATTGTGGCGTAGATCGCCCGGTGCAGTTCCGCCTGCTGCGGCTGGCATTTCAGGGTAATGATCGGCACACCCCGCAGCGTAGTCAGCAGTAAAAATACCTTTCCGCACACTTTATAAACCTGATGTTCCGGCCCAAACGGGTAACTGCACTCGGCGGCAGGCAGCCGCTCGGCGGTCTCAATAGCGATGCGCTGGATATCAGCACCCTGCATAGCGAATCTCCTTTTATCCGGTCATTGTCTGAAAGCCCGGCCTGACTGGCTGAGTCACTGAGGCCTGTTACACTTCTGATAAGCATAAATCAGGAGCAGACATGAAATTAGGCTTTGCATGTAAGTATCTCAACAGCGATGGCAAACAGTTTTTCCCGTTCCGCGCCACCACGCGTAAACGGTTTCTGAGTTTACCGCACGAGCAACGTAATCAACTGATTTATGAGATCTCCGTAACCAATCTCAACCAGCTTTATTTGACGCTGGAGCAGCTGGCAACCTTGCCGGAGCCATTAAGGATGATGCGCATCGGCAGCGATCTGCTGCCGCTCTATACCGTACCGGAAGCGACGCCGCTGTTTGAGGCATTTTTACCCGAGCTCTATCCACTGTTCGCCCGCTGCGGTGAGCTGGCGCGTGCGCATCAGATCCGGCTCTCGTTTCATCCGGGACAGTACACGGTGCTGGCGTCAGATAATCCCGATGTGGTCACCCGCGCGCTGCAGGATGTGGAGTATCACGCGCTCTGTGCCTGTCTGATGGGCTATGGCAAATCTTTTCAGGATTTTAAGATCAACATTCATATGAACGGTAAGGCAGGGTTCGACGGTTTTAAACGATCGTTCGGCCAGCTGAGTCCGGAAGCGCGGCTGATGCTGACGGTGGAAAACGACGAGATCTCCTGTTCGCTGGATGATGTCCTGCAGGCCGCGGCACTCTGTCCGGTGGTGCTGGATATTCATCATCACTGGGTGAAGGAGAACGCGTTTATCCAGCCTGACGATGCGCGGATCGCGCCGGTGATCGCCTCATGGCGCGGCGTACGACCGGTGCTGCACTACTCGATTTCACAGGAAGGGATTATTCCGCAACAGGGCTGGCCGGATCAGCAACAGCTGGGCGTATCGAAAAGCAAGCTGCGGGCGCACTCCGATTACTACTTCAATGCCACGCTCAATGACTGGGCGCTGTCGTTTCAGGCGTTCGACATCATGTGTGAAGTGAAAATGAAGAATCTGGCGCGGGAACAGCTCTACCAATGGGCGCAACAGCAGCAGCGGATAGCCTGACCGCAGCCGTTGAGTTTCCCCTTACCGCACGGGCAGTAAGGGGAAGCGACATCAGATAATCGCGACACCGCCGGTGACAGCAATGGTGGCGCCCGAAATATAGCTGGCTTCGTCGCTGGCCAGCATCACATAGGCCGGGGCCAGTTCGGCAGGCTGACCGGCCCGCTGCAACGGCACTTCACTGCCGAAATTTTTCACCTGCTCAACCGGCATGGTCGACGGGATCAGCGGCGTCCAGATCGGTCCGGGTGCCACCGCGTTGGCGCGGATGCCTTTATCAGCCAGCATTGCGGCCAGGCTACCGGACAGGTTGACGATAGCCGCTTTGGTCGCCGAATAGGGCAGCAGTTTCGGTTTCGGCTGGTCGGCGTTGATCGAGGCGGTATTAATGATCGAGCCGCCTGGCGGCATATGCGGTACGGCGGCTTTGGTGATGCGGAACAGGGCGTAAAGATTGGTTTTCATCGTCCGATCAAACTCGTCATCGCTGATCTCGTCCAGCGATTCGCGCGTCATCTGAAAAGCCGCATTATTCACCAGGATATTGATCTCGCCGAACGCCTCTACCGCTTTATCAACCAGAGCGGAGCAGTGAGCCGCTTCGGTAATATCGCCAGCGACCAGAACCGCTTTCTGGCCAGCCTCTTCAACCAGCCGGGCGGTATCCTGTGCATCTTCATGCTCATCAAGATAGGAGATCAGAACATCGGCCCCTTCGCGGGCAAATGCGATGGCGACAGCGCGGCCAATGCCGGAATCACCGCCGGTAATAATGGCTTTTTTCCCTTTCAGGCGACCGGAGCCCTGATAACTCTGCTCGCCATGATCGGGCTGTGGCTGCATAGCCGCAGTCTTACCGGGCGGCGTCTGTTGCTGTTCGGCAAAAGGGGGTTGCGGGCGTTGAGTCGATGACATGAATATTCCTCCATAAAAATCCGTTCGCGTAAAACAACCGGTCAGGGTTATACCGCGCGGTGTGGCCCTGACCGGCACGCCTGCGTCAGTTAAGGCTTCGGTGATGCAATGCCGTCAATCTGCTCTTGCTGCGCGCCCGAGCCTGGACGGGCGTTACCCAGCAGCGGCTCATCGCCAAGGATCTCCGGCTGCTGTTTGGCGCTGAACTGGCCGTGACCGTCGTAGGCCGGGCCATTGCTCCAGCGGCCTTCCGGCAGCGGTTTATCCAGTGAGGTGTTGAGACAGTAGTAAGAGTGCTCCTGCGCCTCATGCTCCTGCGGGAAGCTGTTCGGAATCGGCAGCGAGGCATTCAGGCCGCCCATCTCTTCGATCACCGCCAGCCATTGCTGCTGGTGCATGGTGTCGCGAGCAATCAGGAACGACAGGAAATCCTTCATCCCTTTGTCTTCCGTCATATTGTACAGGCGGGTCGCCAGCACACGGCCGGTCGCTTCTGCAGTCACGTTGGCCAGCATGTCAGCCGCCACGTTGCCGGAGGCGTAGATATGGCTCATATCGAAGGGAACACCATTGGCATTCACCGGCAGGGCCGCCAGACCGGAAGAGAGGATATGGCGCGGGTTCATGCCGCCCAGAATCGCATTGACCACCGGATCTTTCGCCGAGGCTTCCTGGTAAGAGAGCGGTGCGCCCTCAAGGTTAAGTGCCACCGCATAACCCAGCATTTCGATATGGCTGAGTTCTTCAGTTGCGGTAGAGATCAGCAGATCCCGAATCCGGGCATCGCCACGCGCGCCCATCGCCTGGAAAAAGTATTGCATCGCCACACGAATTTCACCTTCTACACCACCGATGGCTTGCTGTAACAGCATGGCAAATTCTGGATCTGGTTTCTCGACGCGAACCGGGAACTGGAGTTTTGATGAATGATGAAACATGATTATTTTCCTCGTCAGTGTTTACACTCGATGCAGGAAAAAGCCTGGACAGGGATAGCGAAAAAAGAAAGCGTAACGAGAGCAATTAACCGGGGAGTCAGGGGCGATAAGCGGCAAAAAAGCGGGAAAAGGCGATAAACTACTGGTCCATTAGTGACGGGAAATTAACCTGCCGGCAGGATGCTTATGGCCTGAAAAACGGGCGTAAAAAAGCCCCGCAAGCGGGGCAAATTCTGGGAAGGAAAAGCATCCGTGCTAATCAGTGATCCCTCACAACAGACACAGGATGGTTAGCTGTTACTGGTCGACGACGCGCTCTGCAGAACATGTTCCAGCGCCTGGCGATAAATATCCTGTTTAACCACGTCACGCTCACTTTCCAGGCGGTGAATCAGGCCCAGTACAACGTCTTTACCGGAAACGTGGGTTTTATATTGCGCGAGTTCAGCATGGACAGCTGCAATCACTTCTTTCTCGCTAGTGACCGGAGTGCCAGAGTTCATGAAGTATTCAGAAATCTGAGACTCTGTATTGATTGTCGTTTGCATATCAGGCCTCATCAAAAAGGGGGTCAGTGCGCCAGATCAGGTCCGGTTAACGGACGACGCAAAAAAAAAGAGCATCTGAAGGTGGAAATCCACGACACCTTCAGATGCGGTGCAATGCACCTTTCGTTACAAGTGACTTAACATCACGGCCTAAAGCTATACAAGAATGACAAAGTTGTACAACGAAATTCGCAAAATTTTATCTGGTCGGTGCTGTATCTTAAATGCATGTTTACAGGATTTAAACAAAATCCCTGGTTAATGTTGTTTATTTACAGCCTGTTGAAATTATATCGTCTCGCTTTCTGCGTTTTTTTTATCAAAATTTTTGTTCAGACCTTTTTGCTAAAGTCTGTACTTCTGCCGTCTTTTTCATGAAAACCTGTACAGGTTTAGCCAGGGAAAAGCGGCTCTCCTGACGCTGGCAGCGTTCACGATCGTTGCAATCCTGGCCGCCCGATCCCTGAGTCAGCATAATTCACTTCACACCCGTTACTCAGAAGGCTAAGGTTGAGCGCTTACTTAATCAGAAGGAGATGATCATGGTTAATGACTACTTTGCACTTCCGCCTGCGGGCATCACACAAGAACAACATAAGCGCACGGTGGCAGTGGCGGCTGCGCTGGCAGTAGCAAAAGAGTCGGTCAGCGCATCAACCTCGGCGACCGGTTCAAAAACGGCGTGGGATCTGCAGGCGGTCGCCAATGAAATCGCTAATCTGGCCGATGCGATTCAGGATGCCCTGGAGAGCGATAGCGAGGTATAAGCCTGCCGTTAACGTGCAGTCACCTTATGCCCGGCGGCTGGCGCGTTGGAGAGCAGGGGATACCCGGCAACGTCATCGCTGCCGGGTATTGGCTTATTCTATGGATGGTGGCTCATATTTAATGTACTGACGCAGGGTGTCATGGATCGCCCGATTATCCCCTTCATCCAGCCCACGATCGGCATATTCTTTCGCCAGCGCCGCCAGCACATCATCAAATTTACCCTTGTAATTGAGATTATTGAGTGCGATCTGCTGACCCAGGATCGCTTTTAATACGGTGGTCTCAACTTTCAACTGACGGACTTCGTTTTCAAGATGCGTGATGCGATTGTCGTCTGACATAACACCTCCATGATTAAAACCGCAGAATAACCATGCCACGCCGGATATTCAAACAACGGTGGCAGCAGAGAAACGTTGTCAGATTTTCCTTAAATCAGCATCATTCATTAGCCACGACGATTAATGTAAAACTCACGCCGCTCAGGTCATGCGGCGATAGTGACCACTTTCTGCTGAATATGACGTCAGGGTGAAAAAAAGCCACAAAAAAAAGTGCATTGTCTTCAACCCCTTCGCTTAAACCTTTTCCGTTACGCTTGATTAAAAGGGGGATTCGATATTACTGTGTTTATATACAGTTATCTGGAAAAGGAGTGAAATTGTGGAATTCATCAAACCTGCGGACCTCCGCGCCGTCATGCCATTACCGTTATATATCGAACGCATTCCCTGCGGCTTCCCTTCACCGGCGCAGGATTATGTCGAACAAAGAATTGATTTGAACGCACTGATGGTTCAGCGGCCAAGCGCTACCTATTTTGTCCGGGTCAGCGGCGAATCGATGATTGACGCAGGGATTAACGACGGCGACATGCTGGTGGTTGACAGTTCACTTACCGCCGCGCATGGCGATATAGTGGTTGCCGCCGTCGACGGTGAATTCACGGTTAAACGCCTCCAGCTTCATCCCTGCCTGCAACTGATGCCCATGAATACCCAATTTAAGCCGATCGCCATCAAAACCGAAGAGGCGCTTGAGGTGTTTGGCGTCGTGACGTTTGTTATTAAATCGACCCATTAATTATGTTCGCGCTGGTCGACGTGAACAGTTTTTATGCCTCGTGCGAGACGGTGTTCAGGCCCGATCTGCGCGGCAAGCCGGTAGTCGTACTGTCGAATAACGACGGTTGTGTTATTGCGCGCAGCGCCGAGGCGAAAAGAGTGGGCATCAAAATGGGCGCGCCCTATTTTAAAATGCGTGAGGAACTGACGCGCCATGCGGTGCAGGTCTTCAGCTCAAACTATGCGCTCTACGCCGATATGAGCCATCGGGTGATGACCATACTGGAAGAAATGGCGCCTTCGGTTGAGATTTACTCGATCGACGAAGCGTTTATGGATCTGACCGGCGTACGCAACTGCATGGCGCTGGAGACCTTTGCTCATCAGGTCCGGCAGCGGGTGCTGAAAGAGACTCATCTGACCGTCGGCGTCGGCATTGCGCCGACCAAAACGCTGGCTAAGCTGGCCAATTTTGCCGCCAAGAAATGGAGCAAAACCGGCGGCATTGTCGACCTGTCAAACCGCGAGCGGCAGGAAAAACTGCTGGCGCTGACGGATGTGACGGATGTCTGGGGCGTGGGGGGACGTATCGCTAAACGGCTGAAGGCGATGGGGATCGAGACGGCGCGGGATTTAGCTGCCCAGAGCACCTGGACCATCCGTAAACATTTTAATGTGGTGCTGGAGCGCACGGTCAGGGAACTGCGCGGTGAGCCCTGCCTGGAGATGGAAGAGTTTGTCCCGGTTAAACAGCAAATCATGTGCTCGCGATCGTTTGGCAGCCGTATCTCAGACTACCAGCAGATGCGCCAGGCGATCTGCGCCTATGCGGAACGGGCCGCAGAAAAACTGCGTCAGGAGAAACAGTATTGCCGACAGGTCGGCGTGTTTGTTCGTACCAGCCCGCACGCGGCCGGTGAAACCTTTTACGGCAATCAGTCCACCGGCCAGCTGCTGACGCCCACCCATGATACGCGTGACATTATTCGCGTGGCGATGACGTGCCTGGATAATATCTGGATAGAGGGGCACCGCTACATGAAAGCCGGTATCCTGCTGGGAGACTTCTTCAGTCAGGGCGTGGCGCAGCTTAACCTGTTTGATGAGGTTGCGCCGCGGCCTGACAGCGAGGTATTGATGCAGCTGGTGGATAGCATTAACCAGAGCGGCAGAGGCAAACTCTGGTTTGCCGGTCAGGGCATCCATAAAGAGTGGGCGATGAAGCGAGAGATGCTGTCACCGGCCTACACCACCCGACTGAGCGATTTACCGATAGCCGTGGTGAAGTGAATCGCCGTACCCGAACGTTTAGTCGCCCCCTAACCGCTGAAAAGCTTTTTTTATCACGCAGCGAAATTATTGCAGCGCTATCCTTTACCTGGCCCGACCAGTTGTTAGCTGATCGGGTGTATTGATAAAATATTTAGGTAAATGTGATGAACTTTAGACAATTTGAAGCCAGAATTAATCTTTGGCCTGCAATACATTTCACGGCGATAGTCAAAACCCGTCGCGATGATGAATATGAAATTTATGCGGTCGATGAGAACAATAATATAAAATCTCAGCTGTTTATCTGTTTTGCAGATAATGAGAACCATGCCAGCCTGCTGAATAAACAATTTATGCTGTGGCTGACCAAAATAAATAGTGAGCGGCGCAGGCAGCAAAAGGCCGATCGTCAGGCTGAGGCCACACTTTTTCCGGATAAATAACCGGCAGATTTTTTCGCTGCCTGAGAAAATAGTGCCGGACTGAAAGTGATAAATTGAGTAGCGATATTAACCATTGAGGTGATTAATTGATGGATCATCCGTCCGCGCGGCCGGTGAAAATAATCAGCGCGGTATACTTATTATCAGTGCCTGAGATACAATCCCCCGTTGATTTTACGGGAGCGCATTTTCCCCTGGCCGGTAATGATGATCACGATAGCCACAGAGCACAAAAACAAAGAGCGGGGCCGTCCCAGAGAGTTCAATATTGAACAGGCTCTGGATCAGGCCATGATTGTTTTTCGGCAAAAGGGGTATCACGCAGCATCGCTGAACGATCTGGGTGCGGCGATGAACCTCTCGGCAGGCAGTATTTATAAGGCGTTTAAAGATAAGCGCTCCCTGTTTCTGCAGGTATTTGAACGTTATCTGCTGTTGCGTAACGCCGAGCTACGGCGTCGGCTGCAGCCGCTTGACAGCGGGCGGGCGAAGATCGCTGAACTGTTGCAGTTCTATCTGGACTCAGCGCGCGCAGTAGAGGGACGTCGCGGCTGTCTGGTGGTTGCCAGCGCGATTGAATTACAGACGCTGGATGACGCACTGGCGCAACGCATCGGTCAGGTGGTGTCGCGCAATCAGGGCTTACTGGTCTCGCTGCTGGAGCAGGGGCAGCAGGATGGCTCCATCTCCGCCACGCTGGATGTTGAGGCCGCCGCCGGGCTGATTATCTGCCTCGCCTACGGGTTGCGGGTCGCGGGCAAAGTCAGGGATGTGGCCAATGAACAACAGACTCTCGCCCTGGCACTGAAAGTATTGGGTTGAAATTTCCCCGATTAGGAGGTGATCGCTTCCTAAAGTGGCCGTTAAACGGGCGTCAGTAATGCACGGCAAAAAAAAGCAAAAAGAGCAAAAAAGAAAAAGAGAAAGCGAGGGGACTCACCCGCTTAATCACTGGCGTGACCATTGCCGCCAGCCAGACGTCAGGGAGTAAGCAGTGACAGACGACGACCTAACCATCAATGATGAGATCCGTGCTCTGATAGGAAAAGTGGTCTCACGCCTTATCAGGCCAGATGAGCCGCTGAGTGTGCATGAAATTATCAACGCGCTGCACAGCCTGCGTGTTCGCTCTCCCGACCGGAATACACGCTTATCCTGCAGGAAAGCGATTCGTATTCTGGCGCGTAAACTTCACTAGCCCGGCCGTTTCCGGCCAGAGAAATCGCGTTCCGGCCTTTCCGATTACCCCGTAGTGTGCCAGGCTTCCTGCTCCATTATCCTGCGTAAAATATTAAGGCCTGTTTTGTGAAAACCTCTATCTTACTGACGCTTGTGGCAGCCATTGGTTGTTCCGTTTTTGCTGCCCGTGGCGGATTCGAAACCGATGCGGCGAAACATCCGTTGCACCAGAGCGTCACCGAAAACGGCGAACCAGTCGCTGAGTAGCAGGCCAGCCACGATGACCCTGACCGCCGTGCCCGGTGCAGCACCTGATGCTGCGGCACAGGGTGCCCTGAGCACAGCGAATCAGCGGCCGGAGAGGCACTTTTCTGGCTGTAGGACGGCATAAAGATGTCAGAGGGCGATAAGGTGGGGCGAGGCGGGCACCGGATGAGGTGCCCTCGGCTGAACGGCAGCCAGAGAAAAGGTTAACGGGTGTTTTTAAGTTCTACCGGTTCCTGTCCGGTCACCACCAGCCAGTTCAGCTCGGCGCGATCGCGGGTAGAGGCATTGATAAAACTTTTCAGCCAGTTGCGCGCATCAGCAATCTGCGCCACGCGATCGTCGTTACTCTCATTTTCAGCCATCTCACCCAACTGTCGGATCAGCGATACCAGCGTAATATCCTGTTGTTGAAAGGCCAGGTTAATGGCTGCTTCACCAAGAATCATATGTCCGGTTGATTTATCGTGAAATACCATGGGTAACCTCCTGAGTGAAAACGTAAATAACACAATAATTATTCTAGTAAAAAACAGCCTGAACGAAAGGTTACTAACCCAGGGCAGAGACTATTAAAACCATCAGGAAATAAAATGAACTTTTTTTAATCGCTTTAAATGGCTGATATTGTTCTGAAAGAAACGTCGCTGCTTTTTTTATCGCACCGGGGGAATGAATGAGAGTGGTAAAAAATTGCGGATGTGCCTGAAATTCAGATAAGCGAAGGGGCAACCAGCGGACGTTATTTCAGCTGAATGCCCGGGTGAGAAAGGGTGAGACAGCCGCGCAGACGAGGCATATCCTCAGCGGCGGGGTTATTTCGGCAGCCAACAGGCAAAAATAAAGCCGCACAGCGGCGGCTTTATAACGGGATGGCCAATAATTATTTATTTGGCACTTCAGATACGGCTTTGACGTCAGCTTTATTAATCTGTTGCTTCACGCCATTGGCATCTTTATACGCCAGCAGACCGGCATCTGATTCAGACGGTTTGCCGTCACTAATAATGGTACGGCCGTCATTGGTGTGAATAGCGTAACTGGTACGGGTGCAACCGGTTAATACGGTCATACCGATCAATGCAGCAAGAGGTAAAATCAGCGCTTTTTTCATCGTATTCACCTTTATTAGTTGTCGAGTTCACTCATGTTACTAATTTCATTGCGATTGATTTGCTCAGTTTTGCCTGTCTGAGCATCGCGATAGGACACCAGACCGGTATCATCATCAATTTGTGGCTTACCATCGGTGACAATAGTGCGGCCATCAGTAGTCTTAATCGATTGGTTAGACGCGCAACCTGCCAGCGTACCTAAACAAAGTGCCAGCAACGCGACCGCTGACAGAGATTTCATTTTCATTTTTTCTTCTCCTTGAAGTGAATCCAGACGTATACAGCATAGACGCCTTTATCATTTTTGCTGGCCCTGCTGCGCTTCGTTGCGCGATTTTTAATCAGAAACCGGCGTAACAGGGAATAATCGCGCTGCTGCCGCCGGGATATAGCATTTATTGCCAACGAAACGTGCCGCGCAGAATATTTCTTCACTCGGTTAAATCTTACGCAAATAATCCGCAGGCCAGAGGTTTGACCAGTGGAATAATAGTGCTGCCGTTGCCCACGTTGTGCCGCCAGCGTCAGCTATGCTTGATGAGGGAGGTGATTATGTGTGGACGATTTGCGCAGTACAGCAGCCGGAATGACTATTTCGATGCGCTGGCGATTCCTGAAGATGAGATTATTTACGATCCGCAGCCGATCGGACGCTACAACGTTGCGCCCGGCACCCGGGTGCTGGTACTGAATCAGCGTGACGACCAGCTGCAACTAGACCCGGTGCTGTGGGGGTACGGTCCCGACTGGTGGCATAAGGCGCCGCTGATCAATGCGCGCAGCGAAACCGCCGCGCAGGGGCGTATGTTTAAACCCTTGTGGGCGCACGGTCGGGCCGTGGTGCCGGCAGATGGCTGGTATGAGTGGCAAAAGCACGGCAGGCAAAAGCAGCCGTGGTTTATTTATCATCGCCAGAAGCAGCCGCTGTTCTTTGCCGCCATCGGTAAAGCGCCTTATGACCGTGAGCATGGCAAAGAGGGGTTTGTGATTGTCACCGCCGCCAGCGACAAAGGAATGGTGGATATTCACGATCGGCGGCCGCTGGTGCTGGCTGCCAGTGCCGTGGCGGAGTGGTTAAGCCCGCAGACCACGCCAGAGCGGGCGGTTGAGATTGCGCAGCAGGCGGCGCTGCCGGAACAGGAATTTGCCTGGCATCCGGTAAGCCAGGCGGTGGGCAATATTCATCATCAGGATGCCAGTCTGATTGCGGAAATTGATGACCCGGTAGCCTGATGCGCTACCGGGTCGGAGCGTGAAAATCACGCGTGGCGATGAACCGTACCGATCGGTCAGACGGTTCAGCAGGCAGAGCCGTCAGAGCAGCGAGTCTTCCCCGGCTTTGGCGGCCGCTTTCTCGGCTTTCATCGCATTGATCGGATCGGAGGCGCTCAGCCAGCGATCGAATTTCTGGTAGGTGTCGATAAAGGTTTTAAAGTAGCTGCTGGCTATGGTGGCGTTCTCTTTGTGGTTCATAAAGGCCACCGCCAGTTTAAACGCATCTTCGTTATCAAATTTCATTTTTGTCTCCCTCGCTTCAGATCTATAGAGCGTAGCCTGATTAAGCCGCGCGTGCATTCAGACAACCGGCTGATAAACCGCAATAAAGCACCTCAATGTCAGCTGTCGGCCAGATTGGCGTGGATTCCCACTTACTTCACGCCAAATCCTTCTTATAATGCCAGCTTCACTCGTGAAGGAGACCCGCTTATGTTGAAAGGATTAACCGTTGCCGCTGCGCTGCTGCTGTCGGGCTGTAGCCTGATGCATAAACAACCGCCGGCCCCCCAGACGCTGCACTACCGCTGTGGGACGCTGCCGCTGACCGTCACGCTTGATGAAGCGCAGCAGCAGGTCAGTTTTATTATGGATGGTCAGCCGCTGACGCTGAAACAGACGGTGTCCGCCTCTGGCGCCCGCTACAGTGACGGCAACTACGTCTTCTGGTCCAAAGGAAACGGCGCGTTTATCGAACGTAACGATAAAATTGTCGTCAATGATTGTGAGCTGCAACCCGCCAGCTGACTGTTTATCTGAATAGGCGAACATTATGAGCGACAGCGAAACGCTGCACACCATCGCCCACCTGCGGCGTGAATATACCCGCGGCGGGTTGCGCCGCAAGGATCTGCCGGACAATCCGATTGCGCTGTTTGAACAGTGGCTGAGCCAGGCCTGCGAAGCGAAACTGCCCGATCCCACGGCGATGACCGTGGCGACGGTGGATGAGGAAGGGCAGCCGTGGCAACGCATCGTTCTGCTGAAGCATTTTGATGCGCAGGGCATGGTGTTTTATACCAATCTGGGCAGCCGCAAGGCACTGCAGCTGGCGCACAACCCGCGCATCTCGCTGCATTTCCCGTGGCACTTTCTGGAGCGTCAGGTGCTGGTGCTGGGCGAAGTGGAAAAGCTGTCGCCGCTGGAGGTGCTGAAATACTTCCACAGCCGTCCGCGTGACAGCCAGATTGGCGCCTGGGTCTCGAAGCAGTCGAGCCGCATTTCGGCGCGCGGCATTCTGGAAGGCAAGTTCCTTGAGCTTAAACAGAAGTTCCAGCAGGGCGAGATCCCGCTGCCCAGTTTCTGGGGTGGCTACCGGGTGAAATTTCACACGGTGGAGTTCTGGCAGGGCGGCGAACATCGCCTGCACGATCGTTTCCTCTATCAGCGCGATCACGACGGCTGGAAAATCGACCGACTGGCACCCTGAATCGGTAACATTCCCGCCTTTCAGCGCTGGCACAGAAGGCGTCAGCGCTTTATGCTATAGCCCTTATTTTTTCGATTCCGCAACTCAGCGGAAAGCTGTGTACCAGCATAGGTGCAGTCTGATCAATTTGGAGTCAGTGATGACCAGCAGTAACCTGATACAACAATTGCAAGAGAGGGGCCTGATCGCCCAGGTGACGGATGAAGACGCGTTAACAGAGAAACTGGCGCAGGGGCCAATTTCGCTCTATTGCGGCTTTGACCCCACTGCTGACAGCTTGCATTTGGGCCATCTGGTACCGCTGCTCTGCCTGAAGCGTTTTCAGGATGCCGGACACAAGCCGGTGGCGCTGGTTGGCGGGGCGACCGGCCTGATTGGCGACCCCAGCTTTAAAGCCGCAGAGCGTAAACTCAATACCAGCGAAACCGTCAATGAATGGGTTGAAAAGATCCGCCAGCAGGTGGCGCCATTCCTTGATTTCGATTGCGGCAGCAACAGCGCTATCGCCGCCAATAACTACGACTGGTTTGGCAGCATGAACGTGCTGACCTTCCTGCGGGATATTGGCAAACACTTCTCCGTGAACCAGATGATCAATAAAGAAGCGGTGAAGCAGCGTCTGAACCGTGACGACCAGGGCATCTCTTTCACCGAGTTCTCCTACAATCTGCTGCAGGGCTACGACTTCGCCTGTCTGAACGAGCGCCACGGCGTCTCGCTGCAGATTGGCGGCTCGGATCAGTGGGGCAACATCACTTCCGGTATCGATCTGACCCGTCGTCTGCATCAGAACCAGGTGTTTGGCCTGACGGTTCCGCTGATCACCAAGTCTGACGGCACCAAATTCGGTAAAACCGAAGGCGGCGCAGTCTGGCTGGATGCGAAGAAAACCAGCCCGTACAAGTTCTATCAGTTCTGGATCAACACCGCGGATGCTGATGTCTACCGCTTCCTGAAGTTCTTCACCTTTATGAGCATTGAAGAGATCAATGCGCTGGAAGAAGAGGACAAAAACAGCGGCACCGCGCCACGCGCGCAGTATGTGCTGGCTGAGCAGGTAACGCGTCTGGTACACGGTGAAGCCGGACTGGCCGCCGCAAAACGCATTACCGACAGCCTGTTCTCCGGCGCCATCAGCGAGATGACCGAAGCAGACTTCGACCAGCTGGCGCAGGATGGTATGCCAACCATCGTGCTGGGTGCTGACGATGATCTGCAGCAGGCGCTGGTGAAAGCGGAGCTGGTGCCGTCACGTGGCCAGGCACGTACCATGATCGGATCAAACGCAGTCTCACTGAACGGTGAGAAGCAGTCGGACGCCGAGTACCGCTTCAGCGACAGTGATAAGCTGTTTAATCGCTACACGCTACTGCGTCGCGGCAAGAAACATTACTGCCTGATTAACTGGCAGTAAGATTTCAGGGCCGGTTTCCGGCCCTTTTTTATGGCAGGACAGGGCAAACAAGTGAAAAATATTTTAGCGATTCAGTCGCACGTTGTTTTTGGTCATGCCGGTAACGCGGCGGCTGAGTTTCCGATGCGCCGCATGGGCGCGAACGTCTGGCCGCTGAATACCGTACAGTTTTCTAACCATACCCAATATGGTCACTGGACCGGCACGGTGATGCCCGCCACCCACTTAACCGATATCGTGAAAGGCATTGCTGACATTGACCGCCTGAAAACCTGTGATGCGGTGCTGAGCGGCTATCTGGGATCGGCGGAGCAGGGCGAACAGATATTAGAGATTGTCCGTCAGGTGAAAGCGGCCAATCCCGACGCCTGGTATTTCTGCGATCCGGTGATGGGTCACCCGGAAAAAGGCTGCATCGTGGCACCGGGCGTGGCGGAGTTTCACTGCAAAATGGCGATGCCCGCCAGCGATATCATCGCGCCGAATCTGCTGGAGCTGGAGATGCTGAGCGAGCGCAGCATTACCGATGTCGCTGCCGCGGTGGATGCCGCACGGGCGCTGATCGCCCAGGGACCGAAAGTGGTGCTGGTCAAACATCTGGCACGTGCCGGCCGTCGCAGCGATCGCTTTGAAATGCTGCTGGTGACCGCTGAAGATGCCTGGCACATCAGCCGTCCGCTGGTCGATTTTGGCGTACGTCAGCCGGTCGGCGTGGGCGATCTGACCAGCGGCCTGCTGCTGGTCAATCTGCTGCATGGCAAAAGCCTGCAGGATGCGCTGGAGCACGTAACGGCGGCAGTGTATGAAGTGATGCTGAAAACCCATCAGATGGGCGAGTATGAACTGCAGCTGGTGGCGGCTCAGGATGCGATTGCCGCGCCAACGCAGCACTTCGCGGCAGAAAAACTGTAAAACGGAACAGGGCCGCTTCAGCGGCCCTGTTTATTAAGTGGTTCCCTTACTGTAACCCTTCGGCTTTTAACGCCGCCTGCACCGCCGGACGCGCCGCTACCCGACTGAACCAGCTCTCCAGTGCTTCACATCCCGATAAATTGAGCTTCAGCGCTTTCGCCCAGCGCGTCACCACATAGAGATACGCATCGGCCACGCTGAAGCGCAGCCCCATCAGCCACTGTCTGTCATGCAGGCTCTCATCGACATAGCGAAATTTCGCCTCCAGCTGCGTACGTGCCCGCGCTTTCTCCTCGTCCGTGGTGTCCGGACGAAACAGCGGCGTAAAGCCTTTGTGCAGCTCGCTGCTGGTGTAGCTCAGCCATTCAATGGTGTGATAGCGCGTCAGGCTGCCGGCAGGCGCCAGCAGATGGCGATCGGGCTTGAGATCTGCCAGGTACTGCACAATCGCCACGCCTTCAGTCAGTACCGTGCCATCACTGAGCTGCAGCGCCGGTACCTGACCTTTGGGATTGATTTGCCGAAAATCGTCGCCCCGTTCCGTGAGTTTTTTTGCCAGATCAACGTTCACCTGAGTGAAGTCGAGCCCGCATTCGCGCATGACAATGTGGGGTGAGAGAGAGCAGGCACCCGCTTTGCAAAACAGTTTCATGACCAGGCCTCCTTGATGCGATGGGATCACAGCATAGTAAAGGCTCAGCGAAGAATTGCCAGTGACGCGGATCAGGATCTGCGACCGGAGCCGCCGCAGCAAAAAAAAAGCCGGGCAGAGCCCGGCTGGAGAAGCGTCAGGAAATTACGCCTCAGCTTTTTTCGTTTCTGCGTCAGTATCCTGGGTCATGCGGTTAAGCAACGGCGCAGTAACCAGCATCAGCAGAGCAATCACCGCGGTAACGATACCGATCTGCTGGAATACGCGGCTGTAGGTCGCCAGTGACATCAGCGGATCGGTCACGTTTTCCGGCACCGCCATCAGATTCGCCACTTTACCGGCAATCACTGCCGCGCCAGCGGTGGTCAGGAACCATGAGCCCATGATAAAGCCCATCAGACGCTGCGGCACCAGCTGGGCCACCATCGCCAGGCCGAGACCGGAGATCATCAGTTCACCGATACTCTGCAGCGCATAGCTCAGAATCAGCCAGTTAACCGAGACAATACCGGCATCGCTGGCGAACTTCGCGCCCACCGGCAGCACCAGAAACGCCCCTGAGCAGAGCACCATGCCGAAAGCAAACTTATGCGGCATCGGCAGCTTATCGCCCAGCTTGTTGTAAAGCGCCGCCAGCAGCGGGCTGGCCAGCATGATCCAGAACGGGTTCAGTGCCTGGAACTGTTCCGGCGCAAAGGTGATGCCGAGAATGCTGTGTTCAACGTTGCGGATTGCAAAGAAGTTCAGCGAGGTGGGCATCTGCATGTAGAGCACAAAGAACAGGATCGCTTCCACCATCAGCAGGAAGGCCACAATCATCTTACGACGCGCGGCACCCTGCAGGGCAAAGGCCTCTTTGGCAAACACCAGTATGATACCCAGCGCAATCACTGCCAGCACCAGGCGGGCGATAGACTGGTGATGCAGCATCCAGTTAGCCAGCGCCACCAGCACCACCACGCCAACCAGCGTCATCAGCAGCTTTCCAATATGCAGCGGTGCGAAGTCCGGTTTAGAACCGTAATCTTTCACCATGCGCTTGCAGAACAGGAAGTTGAACAGGGTGATCACCAGACCAATCACCGACAGCGAGAACGCCACGTTATAGCCATATTTCGCCGCTAACCACGGGGTCAGCATCATCGAAAACAGCGAACCGATGTTGATCGACATATAGAACATGGTGAAAGCACCGTCGATACGCGGGTCATCTTTGTCGTAGCAGGTGGAGAGCAGCGAAGAGGGGTTGGCTTTGAACAGGCCGCTACCGACAGCGATGGTCGCCATGCCGATATAGACAATGCTCACGTTGTGACCGGAGAACGCCACCAGCGCATAACCCAGCGCCAGCACCAGGACACCCAGCACAATCACGCGTTTGGTGCCCAGCACTTTATCGCCAAGCCAGCCGCCAATCGCCACCAGCCCGTAGACCAGGGCGCTGAACGAGGAGAACAGCGTGATGGAATCGGATTCAGACATCCCCAGCTGTTTCACCAGGTAAACCGCCATGATGGCCTGAAGACCGTAAAAACCAAACCGCTCCCACAGCTCAATCGAGAAGATTAAGTAGAACGCCTTTGGCTGTTTAAACGCATTGAGACTAACTGTCTCATCAGTGTGTTTGTTTGCAGTTGACACATGTACCTCAGTTTTATCACACCCTGTTTCGGGACAGGAATTAAGTCCGCGTCATGTGAGTTGTCCATGCGCAAGATTGTTATTAGAAGGGAAAAGCGGCGCCTAATTTGGCTGATTAAGCGCGACAGGGCAAGAATTTTCTGACCACTGGATGACCCTGATATTATCGGGTTAAAAAACTTATAACAAACTGTTAATCGGATTTAAATATGGCAAGCGGGGATTATAGCAGTATAAATAGGGTGGATGCGAGTCACGGCCTGGATAATATTGATATTAACTGCTAATGGACGATTATCCAGATTAATAGTTTGTTGAATAATCACTATCCAGCACTATGAGTCAGTCAGCGGCTATTTATCAGGCGAAGCGATGAAAAAAACCTCATTTACCCGCCTGCTTTGCGTTAAAAGTGAGCAAATGACGATCCTGCGCACAAACAGATGATTTAATTCAGGAAGAAAAAGAAGAAACCGTTTGCGTGGCGGAAATCTACGCAGCAAAAGCGGTGCGCGAGTGGCAATCGAAGCATAAAACTTCTGTCTGCGGCAGTTATCAGGTGCGCGGGTTATCCGGCAAAAATCGACCGTGATGAAGAGGCCGCCGGGCAGACTCGACAAAAAATTAACATTTAATCACCTTCCCGCGCCCGTCATAAGGCTCGTCCCAGGTGCTCTCCTTTACGTTGTTCTCCCGCTGTGATTACCGCGCTGATGTTATTGCCGCAGCCTGTCTGTAGAGCAACATTAACGCTGGTGATACTGCTTAAATAATTCATCGAACCATTCGATAAAAACCCTGACCTTAGGAGGAAGATAGCGTCGGTCAGGATAGAGGATGGAAACCGGTTTGGTTACCGTTGCGTAGTCAGATAACAGTTCCGTCAGCCTGCCCGCCTCAATGTCAGTTTCTAATGCCGCGCGTATGGCATGAAGTATACCAAGGCCTTGCAGGCCGCAGGATAACAACACATCTGAATTATTAACCCGCATACTGTGTGCCGGTCGCCGTGAAATAACCTCACCGTTAACAACAAATCTCCATTCATGGAGGTCACGACTATGCTCGCTAAAAAAACAGACGGCTTTATGATCAGCAAGATCATCCGGCGTCTGAGGCGTGCCATATTTTTTCAGATAGGAGGGGGCTGCACAGGTCACCATCTGCAGATCGCCGACACGACGCGAAATAAAATTTGAATCCGCAAGCTCACCGAGACGTATAACACAATCGACGCCTTCGGAAATCAGGTCAGTCAGACGATCTGAAGCCGTTAAGACAATGTCAATCTGCGGATACAGAGCCTGAAAATTAGCCAGGAAGGGGAGCAGAATACTGTGCGTCAGGGCCAGCGGAGCATCAATGCGAAGCTCACCGTGCGGCAACTGATCGGGCGAATAAGAGGCCATCATCTCACTGACATCGGTCAGAAGCGCTTTGGCTCGCTGATAAATTTCCTCTCCTTCAGCCGTCACACTCAGACTGCGCGTGGTGCGATGCAGCAGTTTAACGCCCAGCGTATCCTCCAGCTGCTTCACCGACTTGCTGACCGCAGGGCGATGCAACTGCAAAGCGTCAGCGGCACGGGTGAAGCTGCGCAGTTCTACAACCTGAACAAAAATGTCCATCAACTCAAGCATGTTCGGGCGCACGTTTTTAACTCCGCTGAAATAGTATGACCAAAATTGTGATAGCCGGGAGTATAACCCAGCTCGATTGTTTCTCCTGCAGAAACACTGAACCTCTTTTTGATGGCTTTTTACCCGCGATCGCTTTGCTTATCATGCCTCTCTGATACAGGCACACAGGAAATGACAGAAATGAAAGCATGGTTATTAAAAGATTTTGGTCTTGAAAACTTAAAACTGGAAGAGGTTGAGACCCCCACACCCGGTCCGGGTGAACTTCTGGTAAAAGTTGGCGCGGTTTCGCTGAACTTCAGGGACAAAGCCATCGTGGAGGGTTTTTATGAGCCACATCTGGTGCCAAAGCCCCTTATCCCGGTCTCTGATGCGTCAGGAACCGTGGTTGCCACCGGTGAGGGGGTAACCCGTTTCAGCATTGGCGATCGCGTTAATTCACATCTCTATTCCCGCTGGCTGGATGGCGAACCGGCTGCCGACGAGCCAGCCTGGTGTATAGGCATGCCGTTACCTGGCGGACTGGCTGAGTACATGATTCTTCATGAAGATAGCGCGGTCAAAGCCCCGGACAGCATGACAGATGAGGAAGCCTCCACTCTTCCTATTGCGGCGTTGACGGCATGGTACTCGCTAATGGATATCGGTAATTTGCAGCCCGGACAAACCGTGCTGGTACAGGGAACCGGCGGTGTATCCGTGTTTGCTGCTCAGATAGCGCATGCCTATGGGGCGCGGGTGATTGCGACATCCAGTAACGATGCCAACCTCGAACGGATTAAATCGCTGGGGGCGGATGAGGGGATTAATTATAAAAAATGGCCTCAATGGCAAAATAAAGTTCTGGAGCTGACCGGGGGTAAGGGCGCTGATGTCACGGTGGAGGTTGCCGGTGGCAGCGGCATTAACCAGTCAATTACGGCAACCAAAGTGGCCGGAACGATTGCACAGGTAGGTTTTCTTACCGGTCAGACAGCGCAGCTTGATTTAATGCCGTTAATTTTCCGCCAGACAACCATCAGAGGCATTGCAGTGGCACCCCGTTCCTCGTTTGATCGGATGAACCCATTCCTGAATAAACACCATATCAAACCCGTTATTGAACAGGTTTACCGCTTTAGCGAGGCAGTCGACGCTTTTGAGCATCTCTCCCGGGGTGCATTTGGCAAAATCGTTATTAAAATGGATAGCTGATAACGTCAGTCGTCGTTGTCAAAAAGAAAAGGTACCCGACGTGGGCGACAATGATCGCCTGCGTTTGCCCTTCCGGTTTTACCCGGATCAGCAGGGTGACAAGCGGTAAGGCAGCCAGCAGACCGCCCGGTCGATCGCTGTGCTTCGCGGTTTCGGAAATCAGTACCACCTTAACAGCGGCTATCAGGTCGTTGAGATGAACCAGAGCCGCGTTTTCCGGTAAAGTTGAGGCGTAGCAAGGGCGCTAGACAAGAAATTAACATTACTGTAACCTCTTAATTTCCCTCATAAGGATCGTCCCATGTCTTCCCCTTTACGTTTATCTCTGGTTGGCGACTACCGTGCTGACGCCGTAGCCCATCAGGCCATTCCGCTGGCGATTGAACGTGCCGCCGCCCATCTGAATATCCGCGTTGACGCTGAATGGATTGCCACTGAACAGCTGGGCGATCTGAGCCGCCTGCAACAACGTGAGGCGATCTGGGTGGTACCTGGCAGTCCTTACCATAATGATGCGGGCGTTTTCGCCACCATCCGGCTGGCGCGGGAACAGGGCAAACCCTTTCTCGGCTCCTGCGGCGGATTTCAGTACGCGGTGATTGAATATGCCCGCAACGTGCTGGACTGGCAGGATGCGGCACATGCTGAGACCGATCGGACCGGGCGGATGGTGATAGCGCCTCTCAGCTGTTCGCTGGTGGAGCAGCGGGGCGCGGTGAGATTTGAAGCCGGTTCACGCATTGCGCAGGCCTACGCTACGCTCAGCAGCGATGAAGGCTACCACTGTAACTTCGGCGTTAATCCTGAGTTCACGGCAGCGCTGGCCGGTAAGACGCTGGACATTACCGCATGGGATGCCGACGGTGACGTGCGCGGCGTAGAACTGCAGGATCATCCTTTCTTTGTGGCAACGCTGTTCCAGTCAGAGCGTGCGGCCCTGCAACAACAGGATTCACCGCTGGTGATTGCCTGGATGCAGGCCGCACTGGCACAACGCTAATGCGCGGCACGCTGTGACACTGTCACAGCGTGCCCGGTTAATCACGCAGCAGCGCCGGGCGTCTGGCGTCAAACGCCCAGTTTTCGATCAGAAATTGCATCCCGATCGCATCATTGCGATTTTTATCCGGCAGCGCGTTGTAGAGTGCATGTGCCGCGTCGACCCGCTTCATATCCAGCGTAATCCCCAGGCCGGGTCCTTCAGGCAGCTCCAGAAAGCCGTCGCGGATCTGCGGTGCCTGCTGCGTCAGCTGCTGTCCATCCTGCCAGATCCAGTGCGTATCGAAGGCGGTCAGCCGATCGCCAGGTGCTGCGGCACCCAGATGCGCTACCATCGCCAGCGATACATCAAAATGGTTATTTGAGTGACAGCCGGTAGTCAGTCCCCATTCATGGCACAGCTGCGCCACGGTGTGCGCATTGCGCATCGTCCAGAAGTGCGGATCGGCCAGCGGGATGTCGATGGCATTGAGCTGTAAAGCGTGCTGCAACTGACGCCAGTCGTTGGCGATCATATTAGTGGCAACCGGGATACCGGTAGCGCGCTTAAATTCCGCCAGCGTCTCACGGCCGGAATAGCCGTTTTCCGCGCCACAGGGATCTTCCAGATAGGGAATACGGCCCGCCAGCTGACGACCGTAGTAAATCGCTTCATCCAGTGACCAGCTGGCGTTGGGATCAACAGTGACCCGCGCCGTGGGGAAGCGCGCCAGCAGCGCATTCACCGTCTCCACTTCCACTTCGGGGTGATGCACGCCGCCTTTGAGTTTGAAGTCACGGAAACCGTAGCGATCGGTGGCGGCTTCTGCCAGCCGCACCACCGCTTCGGCATCCATCGCTTTTTCATGGCGCAGGCGGAGCCAGTCATCGCCACCGGCCTGGCCCGGCTGGTAATTCATGGTGGTCAGATGCCGGTCGGCGATATAGAACAGGTAGCCGAGTACCGGCACCCGATCGCGCTGTTTGCCGCTGGCCAGCAGCTCGGCGACCGGCAGATCGAGGTGCTGCCCCAGCAGGTCGAGTAACGCCGCTTCAATCGCCGCGGCGGCGTTGTAGAACTTCTCCGGATTCATCTGCGGAATATGAATATTATCGGTATGCGCACTTTGCTGGTGGCGCGCATCGCTGGCGAACAGCGTCGAAATGGTGGCGTTAAGCCGCAGCAGATCGCTGCCCTCAATCTGTGGCCGAAAACGCTCAAGCAGCGCCAGCGTCGAGGCGTGGCACGGGCTTTCGCCGACCCCGGTGCGGCCAGCGGAGTCAGTAAGAATCACCAGAATGCGGGTGAAATAGCAGTTATGCGCGCCGCCAATATTCAGCAGCATACTGTCATAGCCGGCGACCGGCACCACCCGCATAGATTTAATGACTGGACTGGCTGACATGTTGATTCTCCATAGGGACAAGGGAAGACGGGGCCGGTTTGCGACGCAGCAGCAGCCACAGACCGGTCAGCAGCGAGACGCTGGTCAGGGCGTAGAGACCGCCGGTGGTTGAGCCGGTCTTCATTTCCAGATAGCCAAATACCGTCGGCGCGAAGAAGCCGCCGAGATTACCGATTGAGTTCACCAGCGCAATGCCGGGTGCCACAATCGAGGCGGGCAGTTCGCCCTGTGGCATCGGCCAGAAAAAGGTGGCGCTGACTTTCGAGCCAATGCAGGCGACGATCATCGCCACGAAACCAAACCACGGCGATCCCAGCGTCGCCATAAAGGTGCCGCAGGCGGCGACCAGCATGGCGGCACCCAGCGCCTTATTCAGCTTGTCACGATGGCGATCAGAAAAGCGGCTCAGCAGGTTGATGGCGACAATCGCGCACAGCCAGGGCACGGCGGTCAGAATCCCGATGCCAAAACTGCTGAAGCCCTGAATACGCTGAATAATCTGTGGCAGCCAGAACACCAGCGTGTAGCCGGTCATGGTCATGGTGAAGAAAATAACGCAGAAGAACAGCAGGCTGCGGTTACGCAGCAGCGACATCCGGCCCGGCTGCTGATTAAGCTGGTCGCGATGGGCTTCTTCGTTGTGCAGCTGCTGTGCCAGCGCCTGCTTTTCCGGTTCGCTGAGCCAGCGAGCATCGGCAGGTCGCGAAACCAGCACCCAGGCGGCCAGAATCCCCACCAGCACCGAAGCGCCACCTTCCAGAAACATCACCCATTTCCAGCCCGCGATGCCGAGAAAATTATGCATCATCAGGATCGCGCCGGTAATCGGGCCGGAAAAGAGAAAGGCCCCGGCGGTCGCGCTCAGCACCATCGCGGTAGCCCGACCGCGCCAGGCATTCGGCACCCACTGGCGAAAATAGAACAGTACGCCGGGAAAGAAGCCCGCCTCGGCGACGCCGAGTAAAAAGCGCAGCAGATAGAACTGCGTCGCCGAGGTGATAAAGCCGGTCAGCACCACGACCAGCCCCCAGGTAATCATGATGCGCGTCAGCCAGACCCGGGCACCAAAACGCTTCATCATCAGGTTACTCGGCACCTCAAACAGCGCGTAACCGATAAAAAACAGCCCGGCGCCCAGCCCGAAAGCCGCGGCGCTGATGCCGGCATCGGTCTGCAGCTCTGCTTTGATAAAGCCTATATTGGCGCGGTCGATCTGATTAATGATCAGCATAACGGCCAGCATCGGAATGATGCGGGTGAAAAACTTTTTGATGGCGGAGGCAATCAGCTCATCGTGATCGAGTGACAGGGCGCTTTCCATCGGTCTTCCTCGCGGTTGCGTAAAGAAGAGTAAAGTGTAAGGAGATGAAAAGGCGGGCTCTATGGGCAATCGCCCAAGGCAGACTGGGCGTCCGGCCTGGGCGAGAGTGTTATCAGTATGTTATAGAAAAGCCGCTGCGCTTTGGCTGACCAAATCTGTGGCACGGATCAAGTTCGGCGCTGACGCCATACGGCGGGAATCAGGCGCTGGCGGTCTGACGGCGCTGGGCGATCAGTTCCGCGCGCTGCAACAGGGCCTGCAAATCATCTTCGTCGATATCCAGCAGTTCACCGGCTTCCAGCGCCTGGTGCAGATCCGCGCGCGTCAGCGGTACCGGCATCGCTACCGGCTCCGGTTTCACCTCTTCCGGGGCCAGCGGGTGTGGATAGCGGCGTCCGGCCAGGTTATTAAACAGCATAGCCAGCAGGGCCAGCGTCACCGAGTTGATCAGCACCGGCGTCAGCACAAAGTGGTAGCCCATCTGCTGCACCGTCGGACCGCCTAAAATGGCGGTCAGGGCCACCGCACCACCCGGTGGATGCAGGCAGCGCAGCTTAAACATCAACAGAATGGCCAGACCGGCGGCAACGCCCATGGCAATAGCGGGATGGGGGATAAACTGACTCACCGTGACGCCAGCCAGTGCCGACAGCGTATTTCCGCCAACCACTGCCCACGGCTGCGCCAGTGGACTGGCCGGCACGCCAAACAGCAGCACCGCCGAAGCGCCGACCGGGGCGATAAACCATAAATTCAGCTCGCCCAGCAGCCAGTGGCTGAGCAGGCTGGTCAGAATCAATCCGCTACCGGCACCCAGGCTGGCAAAAAAAATATGCTTTTTACTCACCGCCAGCGGATGTGGCCAGAGACGGGCCAGAAACAGGCGTACCGCGTGCCTGCCGGTGGAAGGGCTGTTATTCATTACTTTACTCACCGTGTCATAACATTTTCTTATCGTCAGGGGCGGCGATTTTCCATCATCAACATCAATGTAACAACCCGACAAACTGTGCAGGTATCAACGGCGGGACATGGGGGCGGAAGAAGATCATTGCGTGGCGGCGCGACCAGCAATAAAAAACCCGCCGTAGAGGGTCAGAGCAGCCGGTTAATCGACTTTATCGGGATACTCACACAGGTCTTCAATCAGACAGGCACCACAGCGCGGCTTGCGCGCCACGCAGGTGTAACGACCATGCAGAATCAGCCAGTGATGACAGTCGACCTTGTACGCCGCCGGCACTACCTTCAGCAGTTTCTGCTCCACCTCTTCAACATTTTTACCCGGCGCAAAGCGGGTGCGATTGCTGACGCGAAAGATATGGGTATCGACCGCGATGGTTGGCCAGCCAAACGCGGTATTCAGCACCACGTTAGCGGTTTTACGGCCAACGCCGGGCAGGGCTTCCAGCGCGGCACGATCTTCCGGCACCTCGCCATTGTGCTGTTCCAGCAGGATGCGGCAGGTCTTAATCACATTCTCCGCTTTGCTGTTAAACAGCCCGATAGTTTTGATGTATTCCTTCACGCCCTCAACGCCCAGCGCCAGCATCGCCGCCGGAGTATTCGCCACCGGATAGAGCCGGGCGGTGGCTTTATTGACGCTGACGTCAGTCGCCTGGGCCGAGAGCAGTACCGCAATCAGCAGCTCAAACGGGGAGCTGAAGTTAAGCTCGGTGGTCGGATGCGGATTATTCTGCTGCAGCCGACGCAGGATCTCATTACGTTTCGTCTGGTTCACACCGCTTTCCCGGTTGCACCCTGTGGCGTCGCAGTGGCTGCGGCTTCTGCCCGCTGTGCGGCCCGCTGCTTCATCTTCTGGTCGATCAGATATTTGCCTGCCAGCATCATGCCAAGGCCGATAAAGGCGCCAGGCGGCAGCATAGCCAGCAGCATCGGCGAGTCAAAATGGACCACCTCGATGCGTAACGACTTCGCCCACGGCCCCAGCAGCTGATCGGCACCGTTGAACAGCGTGCCGCTGCCGATGATTTCGCGCATCGAACCCAGCACGACCATGGCGCAGGTCGCGCCCATACCGATAGCGAATCCATCCAGCGCCGCCAGCGGGATACTGCTTTTTGAGGCCACAGCTTCGGCCCGGCCAACCACGATGCAGTTAGTGACAATCAGCGGGATAAAGATGCCCAGTGACTGATACAAACCGTAGGCGTAGGCGTTGATCAGCATCTGTACGCAACTCACCACCGAGGCGATGATCATCACGTAAATCGGGATACGGATCTCCGACGGCACCCAGCGGCGTGAGGCGGAGATAAAACTGTTGGTCAGGGTCAGCACCAGCGTGGTCGCCAGACCCAGTCCCAGCGCGTTGGTGGCGGTGGCGGTCACGGCCAGCAGCGGGCAGAGGCCCAGTAGCTGAACCAGCGCGGAGTTATTTTTCCACAGCCCGCCCACCAGCAGGCTTTTAGCTTCACTCATTTGCGTCTCCACATGCCGGTAACGAAGAGAATCTCTCCGGAAGGGTTTCAATTAACAGGGCGGTGCGTCTGGTGGCATTGACCACCGCGCGCGGCGTGATGGTGGCACCGGTAAACTGGTCGAACTCACCGCCATCCTTTTTCACCGCAAAGGCTTTATCGGTCGGCCCCTGAACCACTTTGCCATTAAAACTGTTGATCCAGTCTGAAATACGCAACTCAATTTTATCGCCCAGACCGGGCGTTTCATGGTGTTCAACCACCCGAACCCCCAGCACTTTACCGCTAAAATCAGCACCGACCAGCATCTGAATCGCACCTGAATAGCCGTCCGGCGCGGTCGTTTCCAGCGCAGCCGCCACCGGCTGACCCTGTTTCCGCGCCAGATAGAGGCGGTGAGGAGCACTATTGCCCAGTGCGGGATCGGTGACAACGTAACAATCCTGCTGAATATTGTTGTCGTAGAGCGTAGCCGGTACCACCTGATCCAGCAGGTTTTTTTGCTGCAGCTGGGTCTGATGCTCCACCGTGGGTTTGGTCACGGTATTCACCACGGCGGTGGCGGCAGTGGTAATCGCGGCAAAAATTGCCAGCGTCACGCCATTTTTACGAATGGTCTGCAGCATCGCTTAATCCTTGAGATGGCCGTAAACGCGCGGCTGAGTATAGTAATCGATCAGCGGCACGCAGATGTTAGCCAGCAACACCGCAAAGGCGACGCCATCCGGATAGCCGCCAAAACTTCTGATCAGCCAGACCAGCAGACCAATCAGCGCGCCGTAAAGCAGACGGCCGCGGTTCGTCGTGGAGGCGGTCACCGGATCGGTAGCGATGAAAAACGCCCCCAGCATGGTCGCGCCCGAGAACAGGTGAATCAGCGGGCTGTTCAGTGAATCAGGTGAGAACAGCCAGCCCAGCGTTGCGCACAACGCCAGCGACAGCAGCATAGCGGCAGGAATATGCCAGCGGATAGCCTTTTTCCACAGCAGAAACAGACCACCAGCCAGATAAGCCAGGTTGACCCACTGCCAGCCGAGACCCGCCAGTACGCCGCTGTAGATCGGCTGCGCCAGTAACTGATCGGCGCTGTGACCGGCGCGCAGACCGGTTTTAAAGGTATCCAGCGGCGTTGCCTGACTGACGCCATCCACACCCATCTGCAACTGCTGCATGGTTTCGCCTGCCAGCGTGTGGCCGCGGAATACCATGCTCAGGCTATCCAGCAGCGTCGGTTTGATCGCCTGAAGCGTGTCGGGCGGCAGCCAGCTGGTCATCTGCACCGGGAAGGAGATCAGCAGCACCACATATCCCACCATCGCCGGGTTAAACGGGTTCTGACCCAGCCCACCATACAGCTGTTTGGCAATCACGATGGCAAAGACCGTACCGATCACCACCAGCCACCAGGGCGCCAGCGGCGGCAGGCTGATGCCGATCAGCACCGCGGTCAGTAGCGCGGAGTTATCCGCCAGGTTGCTGCCAATCGGGGCTTTACGCAGCCGTAAAATCGCGGCTTCGGTCAGCCAGGCGGTCAGCGTTGCCAGTAAAACCTGCAAAAAAGTGCCGTAGCCAAAGAAATAACACTGTGCGGCAAAGCCCGGCACCGCCGCCAGCACCACCAGCAACATGATATTGCCGGTACTGCGGCGGTTATGGGTATAAGGGGAACTTGCGATACGAAAAGCCATTTAATCCTCAAGCGTCGTAGACGACTGCGCTTTACGCGCTTTGGCACGGGCGATGGCGGTCGCTATGGCAGCTTTACGCGCATCATCGGGTTGATTCAGTTCAGGTGCCTGTTCCGGTTCCGCGTTGGCGTTGTTGGCCTGCTCCTGCGCCTGTTCGGCTTTTTCTACGGCGTGGTGGGCGGCAGTGGCTGCTACCGCAGCATCCCGCGACGCTTCTTCTGCGGCCGCCGCCTGCGCCTGCGCTTTCTTCGCTTTGGCGCGGGCGATAGCCGCCTGCACCGCGGCTTTGCGCGGGTCTTCGGCTTCAGCAGCAGGCTCAGCAGCCGTCTGCGGCTCAGCATCCGCCGCGTTTTCAGCCTGTGCGGCTTTCTTCGCTTTGGCGCGGGCAATGGCCGCCTGCACTGCGGCTTTGCGCGGGTCTTCGGTTTCAGCGGCAGGCTCAGCGCCAGCTACCGTCTGCGGCTCAGCATCCGCCGCGCTTGCCGCCTGCGCGGCTTTCTTCGCTTTGGCGCGGGCGATAGCGGCCTGCACTGCGGCTTTACGCGGGTCTTCGGCTTCAGCAGCAGGCTCAGCAGCCGTCTGCGGCTCAGCATCCGCCGCGTTTTCAGCCTGTGCGGCTTTCTTCGCTTTGGCGCGGGCGATAGCCGCCTGCACTGCGGCTTTGCGTGGGTCGTCGGTTTCTGCAGCAGGCTCAGCGTCAGCTACCGTATACGGCTCAGCATCCGCCGTGCTTTCAGCCTGTGCGGCTTTCTTCGCTTTGGCGCGGGCGATAGCGGCCTGCACCGCGGCTTTACGCGGGTCTTCGGCTTCAGCGGCAGGCTCAGCAGCAGCCGTCTGCGGCTCAGCATCCGCCGCGTTTTCAGCCTGTGCGGCTTTCTTCGCTTTGGCTCGGGCAACGGCGGCTTCGACGGCGGCTTTACGCGGATCAACTTCCGCATCTTCACTGACTTCAGCCTCGGCTGGCGTCATTTTCTTCGCTTTGGCGCGGGCGATGGCCGCCTCAACCGCCGCTTTACGCGGATCGGTTGTCTGACGAGTCAGCGGCTGGGTTTCCGCCTGAGCCTCGGCCTGACGCAAACGTGCCTGTGCATGACGGGCTTCACGCTGCGCTTCGGCCGTGGCTTCATCCGGCTCGGCGCGACGGGCGGTTGCTCGTGCTTTCGCTGCGGCCAGTTCGCTGTTGTCACTGCGGGCAACGCGCTGTTTCGCTTCTTCGTGTCGCGCTTCACGCGCCTGCTTCTCACGTTCCAGTCGCGCCTGACGCGCTTCAAACCGCGCTTTGGCTTCGAGAGTCCGTTTCGCTTCCAGATCGATGGCGCGCAGTTCCGCTTTTTCCTGCCGGTAATATTGCACCAGCGGGATATTGCTCGGGCAGACATAGGCGCAGGCACCGCATTCAATGCAGTCATCAATATGATGGGCGCGCGCCTTGTCGTGATCGCCGCCCTGGCTGTACCAGTAGAGCTGCTGTGGCAGCAGCTTCGCCGGGCAGGCATCGGCGCAGGCGGAACAGCGAATACAGGACTGCTCTTCGTCGTTATTGCCCATTTCGCTGCCGGAAGGCGCCAGAATACAGTTGGTGATCTTCACCACCGGCACATCCAGCGACGGCAGGGTGAAGCCCATCAGCGGACCGCCCATGATCACCATCTGGCGCGGTCCAGGACGGAATCCAACCTGATGCAGCAGATGACTGATAGGGGTGCCGAGACGGCTCCAGACGTTGCGCGGCTGGGCGATCGCCTCGCCGGTCAGCGTCACCACGCGTTCGGTAATCGGTTCACCGTTGATAATGGCGCGCTTAACCGCCCAGGCGGTACCGACGTTCTGCATCAGCACGCCGATATCGGTCGAGCGTCCGCCGTGTGGCACCTCCATCCCGGTCAGGATGCGGGTCAGCTGTTTAGCACCGCCAGAGGGGTATTTGGTCGGGATCACCCGGATTTGCAGATCGCGCTCGCCGCCCAGTGCCTGCTTCAGCGCGGCAATGGCTTCAGGTTTATTATCTTCAATGCCAATCAGTACCCGCTCTGCCTGTAATACCCAGGCGAGAATCCGGCTGCCTTCCAGCACTTCAGCGGCGTAGTCCTGCATCAGGCGGTCATCCGCCGTGATGTAAGGTTCGCATTCCGCGGCGTTGATGATCAGCGTTTTAACACCGCGCAGGCCGCCTTTCAGCTTGGTGGCGGTGGGAAAACCGGCGCCGCCCAGGCCGGCAATACCGGCATCGTGAATGCGCTGCACGATGTCAGCGCGCGAATGCTGCCGGTAATCGGGGAGCGGATCGAGTGGCATCCAGCGGTCTTCGCCATCGGGCGTCAGGAAAATGCACAGCTCTGACAGGCCCGATGGATGGGCGGTCATGTGCTGACCGATTCCCTCAATGGTGCCGGAGGTCGGCGCATGCACCGGTAACATCCGGCCGGTGCCAAACGTCAGCGGCTGACCGCGCAGCACCTTATCGCCAGGCGCGACGCAGATTTCACCTTCATGACCGATATGCTGTTTCAGCGGGATGATAAAACGGTGCGGCAACGGCAGTTCGCTCAGTGGCGTGCCGTTGGACTGGGTTTTCATTTCCGGCGGATGAATGCCGCCATCGAAATCCCAGATCTTATCTTTTTTGAAAAAATTCAACAAATTAAGCATGGTTTTCTACCGGGATCACCCGCACCGGGATGCTGTTCAGATCCCATTTCCAGTTGGCAGGCGTCGTCTCAACCGGCCGCATCTCGATGCAGTCAGTCGGGCAGGGTGCCACGCAGAGATCGCAGCCGGTGCAGACATCGCTCAGCACGGTGTGCATCGCGCGGGTCGCCCCGACAATCGCATCGACCGGGCAGGCCTGAATACACTTGGTGCAGCCGATGCAGTTCGCTTCATCAATAAAGGCCACGGTGCGGACTGGCGCTTTGGCGGTTTCATCGCCATCAATCGGCTGCGGCTCAACATTGAGCAGCTCCGCCAGCTTGAGCATGGTCTGCTCTCCGCCTGGCGCGCACTTGTTGATCGCTTCTCCGTTATTGCCTACCGCATCGGCATAGGGACGGCAACCGGGATAGCCGCACTGTCCACACTGGCTCTGCGGCAGAATGGCATCAATTTGTTCAACGATGGGATCTTCTTCGACTTCGAAGCGACGTGAGGCGTAGCCCAGCAGCGCGCCGAACACCAGACTCAGCGCACTTAATACAGCAATGGCAATCCAGATCCCGGTCATCAGAATTTCACCAGGCCGGTAAAGCCCATAAACGCCAGCGCCATCAGGCCCGCGGTAATCAGGGCAATAGAGTTACCTTTGAACGGTGCCGGGACATTGGCCAGCACCAGACGTTCGCGCATGCCAGCGAACAGCACCATCACCAGCGAAAAGCCGAGCGAGGCGCTAAAGCCGTAGAGCGCCGCCTGTAAAAAGGTGTGATTCAGGTTCACGCTCAGCAGCGGCACGCCGAGCACCGCACAGTTAGTGGTGATCAGCGGCAGGAAAATGCCCAGCAGGCGATAGAGTGACGGGCTGGTTTTACGGACCACCATCTCGGTGAACTGCACCACCACGGCGATCACCAGGATATAGGCCATGGTGCGCAGATAGACCAGATCCAGCGGCAGCAGGATCAGGTGATTCACCAGCCAGGCGCAGATCGAGGCCAGGGTGATGACGAAGGTGGTGGCCAGGCCCATGCCGATCGCCGTTTCCAGTTTTTTGGAAACGCCCATAAACGGGCACAGGCCAAGGAACTTCACAAGCACGAAGTTATTAACCAGCACAGTACCAACAAAGAGAAGCAGATAATCGGTCATTTTTTCGCCTGGGAACCAGAAAGCGGCTTATTATCATAGATAGTGTGGCGTATCTCAACACCTACGCCGCGACCGGTCTGGCAGACCGCACTCAGAATTAAATTCCTGACATAACTCACGCGATTACGGCTCGATAAAGGTGTTTTTAACCCGTTGTGAGCGTTTGAAGTAGGGAACAAACACCGCTGCCGCCAGCAGTGACAGCAGGAGCGTCTGCAGGGCGCGGCTGTCAGAAACCGGGGTAAAGGCAAAGGTTTTCAGCGCTAACAGCACGGTAATCAGCAACCACAGCAGATAATGACGCGGCAAACGGCGTGAGCGTTTAAAGAACAGCCAGCAGATCCACAGGCTATAGGCCCAGACCGCGACGGTGGTGAGCAGAGAGATGGCCCAGTACGAGAAAAGGGTGCTGCCGTGAGAAAAGAGTGTGGCACGCCATTCCGGGTTAAACAGCGGTGTAAGGTACATCGCCATCACCAGCGCGGTGGTTAACAGGGTCATAATCAGCCAGGCCAGCGGCAGCAAAAGCCAGCCACCGATGCGCGGCGCAGCAACCTGTTCATTCATAGCGGGTATTCCTGTTTCGGGAGGTTGAAGCGCAGCAGAATAGCATGTCCAGATGGGGTGTGCCCGCCTGGACAACGTGACCGATAAAAAAGGCGAACGGGCAGCCGGAAATTAAACCACGTAGCGCCACACCGTCTGAGGCACACAGCCCAGATCATATAACCGTCCGCCCGACGCCAGTTCGGCACGTCGATGATCGGCAGCGCGGTACATATTGATGATTTCCATGTCATCGGTGAGCGAGTAATTGAGGTGATCGAAGAGCTTTTCCAGACTGTCTGAGTTATTCACTTTGCGAAATTTAAGCAGGTAGTCGTACGCAGTCATCATTGCCATAACAGTAGAAGGAACGAAGGAGTGCTCAGTATAGGGGGCAACCTAAAGCTGTCCAGATCCTGTCGTGAAAAAAAGGTGAAAATCAGACAAAAGACCGGGATACGCCGCTAAAAGTCCATTTTTGCACGTTTTATTATTGAGCAACAGGCTTGCCTGTTGGGCTGAATCACCGGTCTGCAAACTTCTCCCCGTCAGTGATGACCTTTCAGCGTGCTATAGAGCGGGAAAGTCAGCCGAACCCACCAGAGAAACGTTTCGCCCGCCAGCAGGCCAGAAATCGCATTGTGCGGGTAATCACAAATCCCATTTTTTGTTCATCGGACGGGCAGATAACCCATTTAGTACGCCTGGCTGTAATCGCTTCCAGAGAGGCTGCGCATAAGCGATTCTGTTTATTACAATTATTTAACCTGCCCGGATTTTGCTTTCAGTTATTTTATCCATAACCGCCCATGAAAAAAACCGCATGCCTGCACGTAACTCCTTTAATTTGCTCAATTTTGTGAAGCATGTCGCCATTATGCACCCTTTTTTAGTCCAGGCTAAGCGAGCTCTCTACCCTAAACAGCAAATGCCCTTCAGAGGAATAAAAACTATGTGGAAACGTTTACTTCTGACCACGCTGGTCAGCGCCGCGTTGACTGGTCCGGTGCTGGCTGCGGACATGACGGTCGGCTTCTCGCAGGTGGGTTCGGAATCTGGCTGGCGTTCAGCAGAAACCAACGTGGCGAAAAGCGAGGCTAAAAAACGCGGTATCACGCTGAAAATCGCCGATGGTCAGCAAAAACAGGAGAACCAGATAAAAGCGGTGCGCTCATTTATTGCTCAGGGCGTGGATGCCATCTTTATTGCGCCGGTGGTGCAGACCGGCTGGGAACCGGTGCTGGAAGAAGCCAAAGACGCCAAAATCCCGGTCTATCTGCTGGACCGCGCCATCGTCGTTAAAGACAAATCGCTCTATCAGGCGGTGGTCACGGCGGACAACGTGCTGGAAGGTAAGCTGATTGGCGACTGGCTGGTGAAAACCGTCCGCGACAAGCAGTGTAACGTGGTGGAACTGCAGGGCACGGTCGGGGCCAGCGTGGCGATCGATCGTAAGAAAGGCTTTGCCGAAGCGATCAGCGGCCATCCGAATATTAAAGTGATCCGCTCTCAGTCGGGCGACTTTACCCGCAGTAAAGGTAAAGAGGTAATGGAGAGCTTCATCAAGGCGGAAAACAACGGCAAAAACATCTGCATGGTTTACGCCCACAACGATGACATGGCGATCGGTGCCATCCAGGCAATTAAAGAAGCGGGCCTGAAACCGGGCAAAGATATTCTGACCGGCTCAATCGACGGTGTGCCGGATATCTATAAAGCGATGCTGGCGGGCGAAGCCAACGCCAACGTGGAGCTGACGCCAAACATGGCCGGCCCGGCATTTGACGCGCTGGAGAAATTTAAGAAAGAGGGCACGCTGCCGCCAAAAGTGATCAAAACCGAATCAAAACTGTTCCTGCCTGCTGACGCGCAGACCGAACTGGAACGCAAAAAAGGCATGGGTTACTAAGCCGCAGACCGCCCTGCGGGGCGGTTTTTCATGACGTGAGGCGGAGTTAGCAGAATGACCACACCCAATGAAACATCGCTGTTAACCATTAGCGGCATCAGCAAAGGATTTCCCGGCGTGAAGGCGCTGAGCAACGTTTCGTTTGATATACGCAAAGGCGAGATTATGGCGCTGCTGGGTGAAAATGGCGCGGGCAAATCGACCCTGATTAAAGTGCTGACCGGCGTCTACAGCCGCGATGCCGGCACCATTACCCTTAACGGAAAACCGATTTCCCCACACAACACGGCCGAAGCGCAGGAGATGGGCATCGGCACGGTTTATCAGGAAGTGAACATGCTGCCGAATATGTCGGTGGCGGATAACCTCTATATTGGCCGTGAGCCGCGTCGCTTCGGTATGCTCGATCGGCGGCGTATGGTGCGCGATGCCGATGCGCTGATGCGCAATTACGGTTTTTCCCTCGACGTGACGCGTCCGCTGGGACACTACTCGGTGGCGATGCAGCAGATTATCGCCATCTGCCGGGCGGTCGATCTCTCCGCCCAGGTGTTGATCCTCGATGAGCCGACCGCCAGCCTCGACGCCAGTGAAGTAGAGATGCTGTTTACCCTGATGACGCAGTTAAAAGCCAAAGGGATGAGCCTGATTTTCGTGACCCACTTTCTCGACCAGGTGTACCGCATTACCGATCGCATTACGGTATTACGCAACGGGCAGTTTATCGCGACCCGCGATACCGCTTCGCTGCCGCAAATTGAACTGATTAAACTGATGCTGGGCCGCGAACTGCTGGAGACCGCGCTGCAGCGACAGGGCAGTACCCTGCGCAGTAATCAGCCGGTGGTGTCGTTTGAAGATTATGGCAAAAAGGGCACCATCGAGCCGTTCAACCTGGAAGTCCGGCCCGGTGAAGTGGTGGGTCTGGCGGGGCTGCTCGGCTCCGGGCGTACCGAAACGGCGGAAGTGCTGTTTGGTATTCGTCGCGCCGATCGCGGCACGGCAAAAATCAAAGGCAAAGTGCAGCGCATTACCAATCCGGCCAGAGCATCGCAGCTGGGCATGGGGTTCTGTCCGGAAGATCGTAAAACCGACGGGATCATTGGCGCGGCATCGGTGCGCGAAAATATCATTCTGGCGCTGCAGGCGCAGCGCGGCTGGTTGCGGCCGATTAAAAAGCGCGAGCAGCAGGCGATCGCCGAACGCTTTATCAAGAGCCTGGGTATCCGTACGCCGCACGCCGATCAACCGGTGGAGTTGCTGTCGGGCGGTAATCAGCAGAAGGTTCTGCTGTCGCGCTGGCTGGTGACTAAACCGCAATTTCTGATCCTCGACGAACCGACGCGCGGCATTGACGTGGGCGCACACGCCGAGATTATCCGTTTAATCGAATCCCTGTGCGCTGATGGACTGGCGCTGCTGGTGATCTCCTCTGAGCTGGAAGAGCTGGTGGGTTATGCCGATCGGGTGCTGATTATGCGCGACCTGAAGCAGGTGGCAGAAATTCCGCTGGAACAACTTTCGGTCGCGTCGATCGTTAACGCTATCGCTGACGGAGGGGCACAACATGCTTGAGACCCCTATGACACCTGAAAAACCGCAACGCCGTAAGCTGAAACTGCCGCCGGGGATGCCGCAAATCGCCGCGCTGCTGCTGGTGCTGCTGATCGATAGCCTGGTGGCGAACAACTTTTTTGCTGTTCATCTGCAGGATGGCCGTCTGTTCGGCAGCCCGATTGATATCCTCAACCGCGCTGCGCCCGTGGCGCTGCTGGCGATTGGCATGACGCTGGTGATCGCCACCGGCGGTATCGACCTTTCGGTGGGCGCGGTGATGGCGATTGCCGGCGCGACGGCGGCAACCTTAACCGTGGCCGGACACAGCCTGCCGTTTATTATTCTCGCCACGCTAGGAACCGGTCTGGCGTGCGGCATCTGGAACGGGGTGCTGGTTGCGCTGCTGCGGATTCAGCCGTTTGTTGCCACGCTGATTCTGATGGTGGCGGGGCGCGGTATCGCCCAGCTGATTACTCAGGGACAGATTGTGACGTTCGACAGCGATGCGCTCGGCTGGTTTGGTAACGGTTCGTTGTGGATGCTGCCGGTGCCGGTCTGGATCACTCTGGTGGTGGCGCTGGCGGTCTGGCTGCTGACGCGAAAAACCGCGCTCGGTCTGTTTATTGAAGCGGTGGGCATTAACCTGCGCGCTGCGCGCAATGCGGGCGTTACCGGCTGGCTGGTGGTGATGTCCACCTACGCCATCAGCGGAGTCTGTGCGGCGGTAGCGGGGCTGATTGTGGCCGCGGATATTCGCGGTGCGGATGCCAATAACGCTGGCTTGTGGCTGGAGCTGGACGCAATTCTGGCGGTGGTGATTGGGGGCGCGTCGCTGATGGGCGGACGCTTCAATCTGGTGCTGTCACTGATTGGCGCGCTGATTATTCAGTCCATGAACACCGGCATTCTGCTCTCCGGCTTCCCGCCTGAGCTGAATCAGGTAGTGAAAGCGGTGGTGGTGATGTGCGTACTGTTACTGCAGTCACCGCGCTTTATTGCGATGTTAAAACGGAGACGCCCGACATGATCAAACGCCATCTGCCGTTGATGATCACCTTGCTGGTGTTCGTGGCGGGTTATCTGTTCTGCCTGAGCCAGTTTCCGGGCTTTGCCTCAACCCGGGTGATCTGCAATATTCTGACCGACAATGCCTTTCTCGGTATTATCGCGGTCGGCATGACTTTTGTGATTTTATCCGGCGGTATCGACCTGTCGGTCGGCGCGGTTATCGCCTTTACCGGCGTGTTTCTGGCGCGGGCAATCGGCGATTTCCACCTCGATCCGCTGCTGGCCTTCGCGGTGATTCTGTCGCTGGGGGCGCTGTTTGGCGCGATGATGGGCTGGCTGATCGATGCGCTGAAGATCCCGGCGTTTATTATCACCCTGGCGGGCATGTTTTTTCTGCGCGGCTGCAGCTATCTGGTGTCGGAAAATTCGATTCCGATCGATCATCCGTTCTACACCATGCTCTCCAGCCTGGCGTGGAAAGTGCCGGGCGGCGGACGCCTTAGTCTGCTGGCGGTGATTATGCTGGTGGTGGTGCTGGGCGGCATCATTCTGGCGCACCGCACCCGCTTCGGGAATCAGGTTTACGCCATCGGCGGAAATCTGACCTCGGCGCAGCTGATGGGGGTTTCGACCCGCGCCACCACCATCAAAATCTATATGCTCTCTACCACCTTAGCCACGCTGGCCGGTATCGTCTTTTCGATCTATACCTCGGCTGGCTATGCACTGGCGGGACTCGGTGTGGAGCTGGATGCGATTGCCTCGGTGGTGATTGGCGGCACGCTGCTGTCGGGCGGCGTCGGCACGGTGCTGGGGACGCTGTTTGGCGTATTGATTCAGGGGCTGATCCAGACCTGGATTAACTTCGACGGTACGCTCAGTTCGTGGTGGACCAAAATCGCCATTGGTATCCTGCTGTTTGCCTTTATCGCGTTGCAGCGCCTGCTGACGGTGATCTGGGATCGCCAGCAGAATGCACCGGTAAAACGATTGAGTTCCTGAGTTTCCAGCTAAAAGGCGGCTCGCAGGAGCCGCCCATTACTGCGCCAGATGCAGCCTCATCACCGTGACCTCTTCACCCGCTATTTGCCGCTGTTCCACCGCCTGCCATCCTGAACGCTGATAGTACGCCTGTTGATCGGGAGTATAGAGCCAGAGCTCGCCAATCTGCTGCTGTTTTGCTCGCGCGATTGCCTGCTGGATCAACGCTTTTGCCACGCCCTGGCCCCGGAATTTCTTATCCGTTACCACTTCACCGATCCAGTATTCCCTTGCCGCGATGTCATCCAGTTCATAACGAATGAGGCTACAGGTAGCGGCAACCGTTTCGCCATCCGGCGTGGCGATGAGGGTAAATTCTGCAGCAGGCGCCTGATTCCGCTGTTTTATACGCTCAAGGATGGTGGGCTGATGCGACCATGCAGGCAGTGCTGACCATTCCGTGTGCAGTAACTGTGCGGTTTGTCCGGCGTAGCCGGGATGTTGGTTCAGTTCGGCAATTTGCATGGCTCTGGCTACCTTTGTTTTTTCAGGCTACAAGCAATACAGGCTGATGAGGGAAAGTGCAAATTCATGAAAGGGTTAAGTTATAGCAAAGACTTAGGCTCTCTTTTGTATGACAGGAAAAACAATTGCTGTTGGTTGCTGGTGCTAGGTCAGGAAAGGGATGCCCGATCGCAAAGGATTCCCGCATCCATGCGGATCGGCCGCGCCTTCCCTGGCGCGGACGCTTTGCTCTTCAGGCATGCCTTTCCTTCCCGGTTGGGCTTGATCATTGCTTTTGAAAACATGCGAGAAAGTATTAATAAGGGGTAGATAACGAGCAGTGAAGTAAGGTGTTCGCCGCATAGGATTTTTAATTTTTGCTATGGGTACCTGAGCCTTTAAATATGCGCTGAAGTAGCAATAAGGAGGAGGTGACGGGCAGTGGAGTAAAGCGTCCGCCGCATGGACAAAAACGCTGGGAGCGTTTTTGAACAACGCGAAGCGTGTGCCCGCTTGCGGGCGAGCCTGACGGATGAGGAGAATAGCCCGGCGGCCGGGGCTACCGGGATCTATTTATGGCGACTTTACGGAACGCCTGTTATTCCCGACTGAATAGCACCGTTTATATAAAAAAACCGATGCCGCAAAAGCCTGCATCGGTGGTTTCATTTAATCTGGCGCGTTGCTAATTAAAAAATGAACAGCGCCTTTTGGTTATTAACGTTTCAGCCGGTAATACGCTTCGTTCCAGCGCAGCGCATCTTTAAACGCAGGTAACCGGGTGTGCTCATCAATCACCAGCACTTCGATGTCGTTCATTTCACCGTACAGATACATATCATCCAGCGTCAGCGCCTGGCTGAACACCGTATGGTGCGCGCCGCCGCCCAGAATCCACGCTTCGGACGCGGTCGCCAGTGATGGCTGGGCTTTCCACAGTGCGCGCGCCACCGGCAGCTTCGGCAGCGGCTTAGGCTGTTCTATCGCATCCACTACGTTAACCAGCAGACGGAAGCGATCGCCCATATCGATGACGCTGGCGTTAATTGCACGACCCGCCGGTGTAGAGAAGATCATGCGGGCCGGATCGGCTTTATCGCCAATGCCGAGGAACTGCACATCGATCAGCGGCTTCTCTTCAATGGCGATCGAGGGGCAGACTTCCAGCATGTGAGAGCCAAGCACCAGATCGTTACCCGGAGAGAAGTGATAGGTGTAATCCTCCATAAATGAGGTGCCACCTTTGCGGTCGCCAGCCAGCACTTTGAAGATGCGCAGCAGCGCAGCGGTTTTCCAGTCGCCTTCACCGGCAAAGCCGTAGCCCTGGCCCATCAGACGCTGCACCGCCAGACCTGGCAACTGCGTCATGCCGTGCAGCGTCTGGAAGTTGGTAGTGAAAGCGTGGCAGCCTTCCGCTTCCAGGAAACGCTTCAGGCCGAGCTCGATGCGTGCGGCATCCAGCACGTTCTGCCGTTTTTCGCCACCAGAAGCCGCCACGTCGGTAAAGCGATAGAGGCTTTCATACTCGTCGATCAGCGCATTGACGTCGCCGTCACTCACCTGATTGATCACCTCAACCAGGTCGCCAACGCCCCAGCCATTGACTGAGTAGCCGAACTGAATCTGCGCTGCGACTTTATCGCCTTCGGTGACCGCCACTTCGCGCATGTTGTCGCCGAAGCGTGCCACTTTCAGCTGCTGGCTGGCCTGTTTCGCCAGCGCTGCGTGCATCCAGTGACCCAGACGCTGCTGGCTGGCGCCATCCTGCCAGTGTCCGGTGACCACGCTGTGTTGCAGCCCCATGCGCGCGCCGATAAAGCCAAACTCACGGCCGCCGTGTGCGGTCTGGTTCAGGTTCATAAAGTCCATGTCCATGCTGTCCCACGGGATTTCAGCATTGAACTGGGTATGGAATTGCAGCAGCGGTTTATTCAGCACGCTGAGGCCGCCAATCCACATTTTGGCCGGTGAAAAAGTATGCAGCCAGGTAATGATGCCGACGCACTGGTTATCGTGATTGGCGTCGCGGCACAGGGTCAGCGCTTCGTCCGGTGATTTCACCAGCGGTTTCAGCTCCAGACGCAGTGGCAGACCGGCCTGATTTAATCCCTCGACCACCTGACGCGCATGTTGTTCGACCTGGCGTAATGTCTCCGCCCCGTAGAGGTGCTGCGTGCCAATCACAAACCATACGCTGTAGCTGTTTAACTGTTCCATAAGATCGCTCCTTTACTTTGAGCCTACCCCAATAGGCTATTTTATTTGTCAGTCTGAACCTGAGCAGTGCTCACAATCCTCACGTACTCGGTGTACGCCTGGTTGTTCCGCGCTGTCCGTGTCCAGACTGCCTGCAACAATTACGCCTACTGGGATAGGCTCTTAGCGGAAGCGGGGCGGGCGGCGTATTGCGGTTCAGCCGTCACGCACCATTGTTGATAGCGTTGATAGAGTTGTTGATAGCGCGCCACGCGCGCCGGATCGGGCTGCAGCGTGACGGCGATCGGACTGGCCATCACCTGCTGGGCCTCCGGCACGCTGGGGTAGACGCCCGCCGCGACGGCGGCGAAAATCGCCGCGCCCAGCGCACAGCATTCGTCTGAGGCGACGATATCCAGCGGACGGTTCATCACGTCACAACAGGCCTGCATAATGGCGGGCGATTTACGCGCGATGCCGCCGAGAGTCAGGATATTTTCCACCGGGATCTGCTGCTGCTCGAAGCATTCCATAATGGCGCGCGCGCCAAAGGCGGTGGCGGCAACCAGGCCGCCAAACAGCGCGGGCGCATCGGTGCCGAGATTCAGGTCGGTAATCACGCCTTTCAGGCGCTGGTTGGCGTTCGGCGTGCGGCGACCGTTAAACCAGTCGAGCACCACCGGCAGATGATCGAGCTGCGGATTGGCCGCCCAGGCCTCGGTCAGATCTTTGATCAGCGTCTTCTGCATCTCTGCCAGCTGCGGTTTCAGCGCCGGATGACGTTCCGCCGCCAGCTGCAGCGGCCAGCCCAGCAGGCGGCTGAACCAGGCATAGATATCACCAAAGGCTGACTGTCCCGCTTCCAGCCCGATAGCGCCTGGCATTACGCTGCCATCGACCTGACCACAGATGCCTTTGATGTCGCGATCGCCGACCTTTTCAGTATCCGCAATCAGGATGTCGCAGGTAGAGGTGCCAATCACTTTCACCAGGGTATAAGGCTTCGCGCCGCCGCCGACTGCGCCCATATGGCAGTCAAACGCGCCGCCTGAGAGGGTCACCGTCTGCGGCAGACCGAGCCGCTGCGCCCATTCCGGGCTCAGGGTGCCGACCGGCAGGTCAGCGGTCCAGGTGTCGCTGAACAGCGGAGAGTCGAGCTGTTGCGTCAGCATCGGGTCGAGGGCGTTAAGGAAATCGGCCTCGGGCAGGCCGTTCCAGTCACCGTGCCACAGCGCTTTATGTCCGGCGGCGCAGCGTCCACGACGCAGACGATCGGGTGCGGTGGTGCCGCTCAGCAGCGCCGGGACCCAGTCACACAGCTCCACCCAGGAGACCGCCGCGTCACGTACCGCCGCATCTTCGCGTGAAACGTGCAGAATCTTGGCCCAGAACCATTCAGAGGAGTAAATGCCGCCAATATAGCGGCTGTAATCCTGAAAACGGCCGCTGTGACAGAGCTGGTTAATCTCTTCCGCCTCTTCAATGGCGGTGTGATCTTTCCACAACACAAACATGGCGTTGGGGTTGTCAGCAAACTCGGGGCGCAGCGCCAGCACGTTGCCGTCGCGATCGATCGGCGCCGGGGTCGAGCCAGTGGTATCGACGCCAATCCCGACCACGGCGGCGCGCTGCGTCTCGCTAAGTGCATTCAGAACGCCGAGCATCGCCTGTTCCATCGCATCGATATAATCCTGCGGATGGTGACGAAAACGGTTGGTGTGTGGATCGCTGTACAAGCCCTGTTGCCAGCGCGGGTAACTGACCACCGCACTCTGCAGCTCTTTGCCGCTATGACAATCGACGGCCAGCGCACGCACCGAATCACTACCAAAGTCCAGCCCAAGGGTGATGGCTCCAGCACGCATCGGAATCTCCTGTAGTTAATGAACCCTTACATCCTGTGTCCGACGCGCCAGAACGGTTAGTCATGGCTGGCTGACAATATGCACTTTTCTGTCATCGACAGTGATTTTGTGATCCATTGCAAAAGTTAACGTCCGGTTAAATTTGCTGAATATATGGACCATTCTGCCGTGATTTTAAGATGTGATACCGCTCTACATTTTTCTTCGCTAATCCCGTTAAAACTAGCGCAGCGTCTGAACAGGCTTTCAGCAGTTAGCGTCCTAACGCACTGATTTATGGCTGTACCCACAAATCAAAACAAACTGGTAACGTTTACACCGATTCGTTAATAGCAGAGAAAAACAACCTGGTACCGGAGAGCATCATGCATAAATTCACTAAAGCGTTCGCGGCCATCGGCCTGGCAGCGGTTATGTCACAATCCGCTATCGCCGAGACCATGAAGCTCGGTTTCTTAGTCAAGCAACCGGAGGAACCCTGGTTCCAGACCGAGTGGAAGTTCGCCGATAAAGCCGGTAAGGATTTAGGCTTTGACGTGATTAAGATTGCCGTTCCCGATGGTGAGAAAACCCTTAACGCCATCGACAGCCTGGCCGCCAACGGCGCAAAAGGCTTCGTTATCTGTACGCCCGATCCCAAACTCGGTTCCGCCATCATGGCCAAAGCGCGTGGCTACGGTCTGAAGGTGATTGCGGTCGATGACCAGTTCGTCACCGCCAAAGGCAAGCCGATGGATACCGTTCCGCTGGTGATGATGGCCGCCACCAAAATTGGTGAGCGTCAGGGTCAGGAACTCTACAAAGAGATGCAGAAGCGCGGCTGGGATGTGAAAACCACCGGCGTGATGGCAATTACCGCGAACGAACTCGACACCGCGCGTCGTCGTACCGGCGGCTCGATGGACGCGATCAAAGCCGCGGGCTTCCCGGCCGCCCAGATCTACCAGGTGCCGACCAAATCCAACGATATTCCTGGCGCATTCGATGCCGGTAACTCGCTGCTGGTGCAGCATCCGGAAGTGAAACACTGGCTGATTGTCGGCATGAACGACAACACCGTGCTGGGCGGCGTGCGCGCCACCGAAGGCCAGGGTTTCAAAGCGGCTGACGTCATCGGTATCGGCATTAATGGCGTTGATGCCATCAGCGAACTGTCGAAAGACAAAGCGACCGGCTTCTACGGCTCGCTGCTGCCAAGCCCGGATGTTCATGGCTACAAAAGTAGCCAGATGCTCTACAACTGGGTCAGCAAAGGCGAAGAGCCACCAAAATTCACCGAAGTTACCGACGTGGTGTTAATCACCCGCGACAACTTCAAGACCGAACTGGCGAAAAAAGGGCTGATGTAAACCTTGCGCGTGCCGGTGTCTGACCACACCGGCGTATCTGAGTGTCAGCCTGGATTGTTCGCGCCGCTGGCCTGCCTGCGGCGCGAAAGAGTGAGGATAAACATGAACACTGATTCAGCTTTTCTGTCGTTTCATGGCATCAGTAAAACCTTTCCTGGCGTGAAAGCGCTGCAGGATATCTCGTTCGACTGCCGCAGCGGTGAAGTCCACGCCTTAATGGGCGAAAACGGGGCGGGCAAATCAACGCTGCTGAAAATTCTCAGCGGCAGCTATCAGCCCAGCGGCGGTGAGATCCGGATTAAAGGCCAGCCGATGAGCTTTCAGCGTACGACCGATGCGCTGGACGCGGGCGTCGCCATTATTTACCAGGAGCTGCATCTGGTGCCGGAAATGAGCGTGGCGGAGAACATCTACCTCGGTCAGATCCCGCACAAACATGGGCTGGTCAACCGTAAGCTGATGCGTTATGAAGCTGGCCTACAACTGAAAAACCTCGGCATGGATATCGATCCCGATATGCCGCTGAAATACCTGTCGCTGGGTCAGTGGCAGATGGTGGAGATCGCCAAAGCGCTGGCGCGTAACGCGCGTATTATCGCCTTTGATGAACCGACCAGTTCGCTGTCGGCGCGCGAAATCGACAACCTGTTCCGCGTCATCCGCCAGCTTCGTCAGGAAGGCCGGGTGGTGCTGTATGTATCACACCGGATGGAGGAGATTTTTGCCCTAAGCGACGCCATCACGGTATTTAAAGATGGCCGCTATGTCCGGACCTTTACCGACATGGCAAATACCCATCATGACGACCTGGTGCAGGCGATGGTGGGCCGCAACCTCGGTGATATCTACGGTTATACGCCGCGTGAAAAAGGGGCTGTGCGCCTTGAGCTGGACCAGGTGGAAGCGAAGGGCGTCCGTACGCCGATTTCGCTCAAGGTCCACGCGGGTGAGATTGTCGGGCTGTTTGGTCTGGTCGGTGCCGGTCGCAGCGAACTGCTGAAAGGGCTGTTCGGCGGCACGCGCCTGCGCGGCGGCCGGGTATTGCTGGACGGTAAACCGCTGACGCTGCGCGAGCCGATCGACGCTATCCGCGCCGGTATTATGCTCTGCCCGGAAGATCGGAAAGCCGAAGGCATTATTCCGGTCCACTCGGTGCGCGACAACATCAACATCAGCGCTCGGCGTCACAACCTCACCGCGGGCTGCCTGATCAAAAACGACTGGGAAAGCCGCAACGCCGACAGCCACATCCGTTCGCTCAACATCAAAACGCCAGGCGCAGAGCAGCTGATCATGAACCTCTCCGGCGGCAACCAGCAGAAGGCGATTCTCGGTCGCTGGTTATCCGAAGAGATGAAGGTGATCCTGCTGGATGAGCCGACGCGCGGCATTGATGTTGGCGCAAAACACGAAATTTATAACCTGATTTACCAACTGGCCAGCGACGGTATCGCCGTGCTGTTCGCCTCCAGCGATCTGCCGGAAGTGATGGGGCTTGCCGATCGCATCGTGGTGATGCGTGAAGGGGCGATTGCCGGTGAAGTGCTGCATGACGACGCCACGGAGCAGCAGACGCTGAGCCTGGCAATGCCAAAAACCACACAAGCGGCCGCCGTGGCCTGACAGGAGAGCAACATGGCTTCATCCACGACCTCAAATACGCCGCCGCCAGCCTCACGCAGCGGCCTGCAGTTTGGTCGCATCTGGGACAATTTCGGCATGCTGGTGGTGTTTGCGCTGCTGTTTATTGCCTGTGCGGTGTTTGTGCCGAACTTCGGTTCCTTTATCAATATGAAAGGCCTCGGTCTGGCGATGTCGATGTCCGGCATGGTCGCCTGCGGCATGCTGTTCTGCCTGGCGTCCGGCGATTTTGACCTGTCGGTGGCGTCGGTGATTGCCTGTGCCGGCGTCGTCACGGCGGTGGTGATCAACATGACCGAAAGCCTGTGGATCGGCGTCGCCGCCGGCCTGGTGCTGGGTATGCTGACCGGCTTTATCAACGGCTTTGTGATTGCCCGGCTGAAGATCAATGCGTTGATCACCACCCTGGCGACCATGCAGATCGTGCGCGGTCTGGCCTACATCTTCTCTGACGGCAAAGCGGTTGGTATCGAAGATGAGCGCTTTTTCGCGCTGGGCTTTGCCAACTGGCTGGGCGTGCCTGCACCCATCTGGCTGACCATCGCCACCATGCTGATCTTCGGCTTTTTGCTGAACAAAACCACTTTTGGCCGCAACACGCTGGCCATTGGCGGCAACGAAGAAGCGGCGCGACTGGCCGGTGTGCCGGTGGTGCGTACCCGCATCATCATCTTCATCCTCTCCGGTCTGGTTTCTGCGGCGGCGGGCATCATTCTGGCCTCACGCATGACCAGCGGGCAGCCAATGACCTCGCTGGGTTATGAACTGGTGGTGATTTCCGCCTGCGTGCTGGGTGGCGTCTCGCTCAAGGGCGGCATCGGTAAAATTTCCTATGTGGTGGCCGGGGTGCTGATTCTCGGTACCGTTGAGAATGCGATGAATTTATTGAATATCTCGCCATTCTCACAGTATGTGGTGCGCGGTCTGATACTGTTAGCGGCGGTGATATTTGACCGCTACAAACAGAAACATAAAGCCTGATTTGGCCAGCCGTTAACCCGCAGACGCCGCACGCGTCTGCGGGTGATTCGATCAATGACAGACTGAGTGAGGACACTATGTATCACCGTGAATCCCCGGCCGGGCAGCAAAACCCCTTGCTGCCGGGTTATTCATTCAATGCCTGGCTGGTAGCCGGGCTGACGCCGATTACCGCCGACGGTCCGCTGGACTTTTTTATCGATCGTCCGCACGGCATGAAGGGTTACATCCTAAATCTCACCATTAAAGGCAAAGGACGGGTATTTGACGGCGAGCGGGCGTTTGACTGCGAGCCGGGCGAAATGCTGCTGTTTCAGCCGAAAACTGCACACTACTATGGCCGCGCGCCCGACAGCCCGCAGTGGTTTCATCGCTGGGTCTATTTCCGTCCGCGCGCTTACTGGCACGACTGGCTGCGCTGGCAGGATGAGCAGGAGGGCGTTGGCCGTCTGCTGCTGCCGGAGTCGCTGCGTGGCGAGTTTGACCGGCTGTTTGCCAGCATCGAACAGACCCATAACTCCGGCCGCCGCTTTGCCGAAGAGCTGGCGATGAACCTGCTGGAGCGGCTGTTGCTGCGGGCGGTGGAAGAAGATCCGCGCAGTCACCAGTTAATCCGTGATCCGCGGGTGATCGAAGCCTGTCAGTACGTCACCAATCATCTGGCCAGCGAAGTGAAAATTGAAGAGGTGGCGCGCCATGTCTGCCTGTCACCGTCACGGCTGGCGCATCTGTTCCGCGAGCAGATGGGGGTGAATCTGCTGCGCTGGCGCGAAGATCAGCGAGTGATCCGCGCCAAACTGCTGCTGCAAACCACCCAGGAACCGATTGCAACGGTGGGACGGGAAGTAGGCTATGACGATCAGCTCTACTTTTCCCGCGTGTTTCGTAAGCGGGTCGGTGTCAGCCCCAGTGACTTCCGTCGCCGCAATCAGGACGCCCATGACAACCTGGCCGCGCAGACCGCCTGGCCGATGACCCAGAGTGCTATCTCTTAGTTTTTTCGGGATATTCCTCCTTGTCCTGGCCTGGTTAATAGTCTTAAATCAATCAGGTTAGCAACTAAGCGCCTGGCCAGTCAGGCAATATTATTTGTCATTCTGAACCCGGGCAGTGCTCACCATTCTCACGTACTTCCAGTACGCTCCGGTTATTCCGCGCTGTCCCGGTCCAGACTGACTGCAACAATTACGCCTGATGGGTAAGGCGCTAAGAGGAATTAAAATGAGCGATAAATTGCGTGTTGGTCTAATCGGTTACGGTTTTGCCAGCAAAACATTTCACGCCCCGCTGATTGCGGGCACCCCGGACGTTGAGCTGGCCGCGATTTCCAGTAGCGATGCCAGTAAAGTCCACGCCGACTGGCCTGCCGTTCAGGTAGTGGCTGATCCGCAGGCGCTGCTGGACGACCCCTCTCTGCACTTAATCGTTATCCCGACCCCCAACGACACTCACTTTCCGCTGGCAAAAGCGGCGCTGAATGCCGGTAAGCATGTAGTGGTCGATAAGCCCTTTACCGTGACGTTGTCACAGGCACGCGAGCTGGATGCGTTAGCCAAAGCCAAAGGGCTGCTGCTATCGGTGTTCCATAACCGCCGCTGGGACAGTGACTTCCTGACGCTGAAATCGCTGATAGAGGCCGGTACGCTGGGTGAAGTCCGCTACTTTGAGTCGCACTTTGACCGTTTTCGGCTGGAAGTGCGTAATCGCTGGCGTGAAATGAAAGGCGCCGGCAGCGGCATCTGGTATGACCTGGGGCCGCATCTGCTGGACCAGGCGCTGCAGCTTTTTGGCCCGCCGGTGGCGATCAATGTCGATCTGGCCGAGATGCGTCCGGGCGCGCAAACCACCGACTACTTCCACGCCACGCTGACCTATCCGCAGCGCCGCGTGGTGCTGCACGCCAGCATGCTGGTGGCAGCCGAGTCGCCACGTTATACCGTTCACGGCACGCGCGGCAGCTACGTCAAATATGGTCTCGACCCGCAGGAAGATCGCCTGAAATCCGGGGATTTCCCGCCGAAAGAGGATTGGGGCTACGACATGCGCGATGGCACTCTGACGCTGGTTGACGGTGATTCACTGAAGGAAAGCAGCCAGCTGACGCAACCGGGTAACTATCCGGCTTACTATGCCGGCATCCGTGATGCGATTGCCGGTCGCGGCAGTAATCCGGTGACGGCAGAAGAGGCGATTCAGGTGATGGAACTCATCGAGCTGGGTCTGCAATCCGCTGAGAAACGCCAGACGCTGTCGCTGAAGCGCGTTTAATGGGTCAGAGCTAAACGCAATAAGTAAAAAAGCGAAACGGGCCGGTTATACGGCCCGTTATGTTTGCTGTTTTAGCGGGGAGTTCGAACCTGCGAAGGGAACACGGTCAGATCGGAAAGACGCAAAAGCCGCCATCCATGGCATGCTCGGCCCGTGCCGTCCTGGCGCGGGACGCTTTCCTATTCTGACCGTGTTCCCTGCGCGTCAGGCATATGCGTGGCTGTCAGAATTGCCCTGAGTGAGTTGGAGCAGCAGAGTGACGGGCCGGTTATCCGGCCCGTTTTTTTTCGCTGACGCGACAGAATTACTGCACGCGGGCGCGAATCGCGGCTCTCTCGGCGTCGCTGAGAAACGCGATGGTGAGGCCATTTTCCTGCGCCTGGCGGATCTGCGCCGCGCTCAGGCCCGCCGCAGGGGCGGCATGGTGGTACTCATGCGCCAGCTCAATGCCCTGAACGGCCGGATCGTCGGTGTTCAGGGTGGCCAGAATGCCGTGCTCAAGGAAGGCCTTCAGCGGATGCTGCGCCAGTGACTTCACGGTGCTGGTCTGAATGTTGGAGGTCAGGCAGGATTCAATCCCGATGTGGTGCTCCGCCAGGAAATCCATCAGCGCACGATCTTCAATCGCCTTCACGCCGTGGCCGATACGCTCGGCACCCAGTTCACGAATCGCCTGCCAGATGCTCTCCGGACCGGCCGCTTCACCGGCGTGTACCGTCACCCGGAAACCGGCATCGCGCGCCTGGGTAAAGTGGCTGAGGAACTCGCTGCCGGGGAAACCCAGTTCATCGCCCGCCAGATCGACGGCGGTGATGTGATCGCGATGAGCCAGCAGGCCATCCAGTTCGGCCAGGCAGGCCTCTTCGCCGAAGGTGCGGCTCATGATGCCGATCAGCCGTACATCGATATTGTGCTGCTGGCAACCGGCTCTGACGCCCTCAATCACCGCTTCGACCACGCCAGCGATCGGCAGATGGTGGCTCATTGCCATGTAGCCCGGCGAGAAACGCAGTTCCGCATAGTGAATGCCGGCACGCGCGGCATCTTCAACATTTTCCTGCGCAATACGGCGGCAGGCATCGAGATCGCCCAGCACCTTCACGCCCCAGTCGAGTTTCTGCAGAAAGCTCACCAGGTCAGGCTCATTGTCGCCCACCTGCACATGCGGACGCAGTGTCTCCAGCGTGGTAGCGGGCAGGGCGAGATTAAACTGGCGACCTAAATCAAGAATGGTTTGTGCACGGATGTTGCCGTCGAGGTGGCGGTGAATATCGGTAAGAGGAATCGTGGTATCGATCATGGTGCACTCGCTCAGTGGTAACTAAAGTGCATAACATTATAAAAATATCTTGCGCAACAGCGCCAGCAATTTGCGCAACAACTGACGTGGATGCTGGTTAATTACCCATAACCGGCCAGCGATCGCCGCCTGGCCGGTTTATTTCAGGCAGATAAGGCGTGAAGGGCGGCAATCAAGCGGCTGACGCCATCTTCCACCTTGCTGCGTGGACAGCCCACGTTGAGCCGCAAGAACCCCTGGCCGGCGCTGCCGTAGGTTGAGCCGGGCATAATCGCCACGCGTTGCTGGATCAGCGCCTGCTGCAGCGCCTCTTCGCCAATACCAAGCGGATTAAGATCGATCCAGGCGAGATAGGTGGCCTGCGGCGGCTGCCAGTTAAGTTGCGGAAACGCGGCGTTAAGCCGATCGGCAACCCAGGTCAGGTTGCCTGATAAGTAGTCGCGCAGCGCATCGAGCCACGGCGCGCCGTGCCGGTAGGCGGCGATGTGTGCGGCGACGGCAAGCACCGCCGGTGAGGAGAGCCCATCGGCATTTTTCAGCGCCTGGAACCAGGCCGCCCGGTCAGCAGCATCCGGGATAATGCCCCAGGCACCGGTCAGGCCCGGCAGGTTGAAACTTTTCGATGCCGAGGTAAACAGCGCCCAGTCGCCACGCGCCACGCGGGCCCACGGCGTATGAGGCTGGTCAGCCATCACCATATCCATATGGATTTCATCGCTGATCACCCGCACCTGATAACGCTCGCAGAGTTCAGCCATCTGCTGCAACTCATCTGCCGTCCAGACTTTGCCGGTGGGATTGTGCGGGCTGCACAGCAACAGGATTTTGCAGCGCGGACGCGCCAGCCGCGCTTCCAGCGCCGTCATATCACATTGCCAGCCTTCGGCTGTCCGCTGCAGCGGCATCTCCAGCACCTGGCGCTGGTTACCGCGCACCGTTTTATAAAAGGCATCGTAGGCGGGCGTATGGATGACCACTTCATCATCCACCTCACTCCAGTGACGGATCATCTGCGCCACCATGTAGATCACCGAGGGTCCATACACCAGCGTCTCCGGCTGCGGCTGATAATCAAAACGGCTGGCCATCCAGTGACAGCAGGCGGCCAGGAAATCATCATGCTGCCAGCGGCTGTATCCGAAAACGCCATGCTCCAGGCGCTGGGCCAGCGCCTGTAATACCACCGGGGCGGTTCTGAAATCCATATCGGAAATGGTGAACGGCAGCAGATCGGGCACGCCAAAGCGATCGGCAACAAAATCCCACTGGGTAGACCAGCTGCCACGGCGATCGACCACCTCATCAAAATTAAACATATCAGCTCCCGGTGCGTTAAGCGGTGACGTTCATCAGCGTCGACAGTTCATCTTTCACCGACTGCACCTGCGGGCCGATCACCACCTGCAGGCTGGTCTGATTAAGGTGTACCACGCCAATGGCACCGTTGGCTTTCAGGGCCGCATCGTCCACTTTACTCATGTCGGCAATGGTCAGGCGCAGGCGCGTCAGGCAGTTATCCAGCGAAGTGATATTCTCCACGCCGCCCAGTGCGGACAGAATAGCCGGTGAGTTATAGCCCGACTTGCCTTTACCGGCATTGCTGACCTGCTGCGCCAGCGCGCTGGCACTCTCCACTTCGCGTCCCGGCGTTTTGATATTGAAGTGCAGAATCGCGAAACGGAAAATCAGGTAGTAACCCACAAACCAGATTGCTGCGACTACCGGCACCCAGTACCACTTAGTTGACAGGCCGTGCAGCACGCCAAACACCACGAAGTCGATGATATTGCCGTCGGTGTTACCGATGGTGACGCCGAGAATAGCCATCAGGCTAAAGCCAACGCCGGTCAACAGCGCATGGATCAGATAGAGGAACGGCGCGACGAATAAAAACAGGAACTCGATCGGTTCGGTGGTGCCGCCCACCACACAGGCCACCACGCCGGAAATCAACAGGCCTTTAATTTTGTGTCGATTTTCCGGACGGGCGCAGTGATAGATCGCCAGCGCAGCACCCGGCAGGCCACCGAGGAAGGCCGGCATTTTGCCCTGCGACAGGAAGCGGGTGGCGCTTTCAGCAAAACCGTGGGTTTCCGGACAGGCCAGCTGCGCCTGGAAAATTGTCAGGGCGCCGCTGACGCTTTTGCCGCACACCTCAAGCGTGCCGCCCGCATCGGTAAAGCGCATGATCGCCACCAGAATATGCTGCAGGCCAAACGGCAGCAGCAGGCGTTCGCCGGTACCAAAGATCATCGGACCGAAGTCGCCGGCGCTGTTGATCATCCAGCCCAGTCCGGTAATGCCGCGAGCGAAGAAAGGCCAGATCAACGGCACTACCAGTCCCAGCATACCAATCACCAGCGTGGTGATGATCGGCACAAAGCGGGTGCCGCCAAAGAAGGCCAGCGCATCCGGCAGCCGGATATTGTGAAAGCGCTCGTGCAGCCAGAACACCACGATACCGACAATCACCGCACCCAGAATGCCGGTATCGATCGACGGGATACCGAGTATCGACTGGACGTTGTTGGCTTTCAGCACCGCGGCATCGGTGGTCGGCAGAATGCCATTCACATTGAGCCAGAAGTTGATACTAAGATTGAGCACCGCATAGCCGACGAAACCGGCAAACGCCGCCACGCCTTTATTGTCGCGCGCCATCCCCAGCGGGATCGCAATGGCAAACATCACCGGTAAATAACTGAAGGCGAAGGAACCGAGTTTCGCCATCCACAGAAACAGATATTGCAGCCACGGCTGATCCAGCACCGGCAGCAGCGTTAGCACATCATGGCTGCTCAGCGAACTGCCAATGCCGAGCATGATGCCGCAGAACGAGAGCAGGGCCACCGGCAGCATAAAGGTTTTCCCCAGGCTCTGGAAAAACTCCCAGACGGACATTTTTTGGCGAGGTGCGGGCATGATCTCTCCGGCAATGATGATTCACAGTGATAAAGTGCAGCGATGATAAAACGTTTTACCACGCTGATATGCGCGCTGAATCACAGTATCCCGGCCAGGGCTGATATTATTTTCGGGCTTTAAGGTGTAACGTTTTATCTTCTTTCCAGGCGTTTTATTCGGACAAGTAATGGCATGAGCAGAATTACCATCCATGACGTGGCTGCCGCCGCAGGCGTTTCGGTCACCACCGTCTCTCTGGTGCTCTCCGGCAAAGGGCGTATTTCTGCTGACACCATGGCGCGCGTTAATCAGACCATTGAGCAGCTTGGCTTTGTCCGTAACCGTTCGGCGACCATGCTGCGCGGCGGGCAAAGTGGGGTGATAGGCCTGATCGTGCGCGATCTCAGCCAGCCGTTTTATGCCGAAATGACCGCAGGGCTGAGCGACGCGCTGGAAAAACAGGGCAAACTGCTGTTCCTGACCCAGAGCGGCCGTCAGGGCCAGCATCTGGAGCGCTGCTTTGAGTCGCTGGTGGCACAGGGCGTTGATGGCGTAGTGCTGGGTGGCGGTGCGGATAAAGCCAGCCAGATGGTGGCTCGCGCGCGGGAATTGCAGATCGCGCTGGTCTGCGCGGCGCGGGCCAGTAGTCTGGAAGAGGTGGATGCGATCCGTCCCGATAACGCACAGGCTGCGCGTCTCGCCACCGAGTACCTGATTCGTCAGGGACATCAGCGCATCGCCTGGCTGGGCGGCCACAGCGCCTCGTTAACCCGGGCGGAGCGCCTTGGCGGCTATTGCGCCACCCTGTTGCAGTACGGTCTGCCGTTCCGGCCGGAGTGGATTATTGAGTGCGGTAACAGCCAGAAAGAGGCGGCGGAGGCGGCGATTGAGCTGTTTCAGCACCATCCGCGCTTAACCGCGGTGCTGGCCTACAACACCCCGACGGCGCTGGGATGCTATTTCGGCCTGCTGCGCACCGGGCGGACGTTCGCCCGCGGTGCGGTCGACAGCTACTATGGGCAACAGCTGGCGCTGATGGGATTTGGCGATGAACCGCAGGCGGAGCTGACCGATCCGCCACTGACCGTGGTGACCAGCTCAGCGCGGGAGATTGGTCGCGTTGCCGCCGAGCGCATCCTGCAACGGATGGCGCAACCGGACGCTGCGCGACAGAATGTGATCATGCCGCCGCAGCTGATCATCCGCGGTTCAGCATAAAAAAAGGCGACCGGAGTCGCCTTTTTTACGGCTGCCTGAAAATTATTGCGGCATCCCTTCGCTGGTCGGCATACCCAGCATATAGCGTGACATGAACTGCTCCAGCGTCATCTTGTCGCCGTTCATGTTCACCTGGCCGTTAGCGTACTGCAGGCTGGTGATGATGTTGTTATCCTGCTGCTGGGTCAGGCGGAACATCTGGCCCATAGCGGCCAGACCTTTCACCTGCTGATCGGCCAGCTTCTGTGCATCATCGCTCTGATAGCCTTCTGCCAGGCCGACTTTATGCATGGTCTCGGTCGCCATCGGCATATTGATGGTCAGCTTCGCATCCAGCGTTTTCAGTACCCGATCCACCATGCCGCTCAGGGTTTGGGGTTCGCCGGTGACGGTGGCGGGATCGTTAAAATTGGCGGTCAGATTGAAGGTGCTTTCGCCCTTATCATTCTTCCAGCTCAGCGGCGCGATGCTGATCGACGGCGTGCCTTTCAGCAGCGTCGGCAGGTTGTTCATCAGGATGGTATTGACGCCCGCCTGATAGCGAATCGGATCGTCAGCCAGACCTTTCTGGTTCTGCAGATCCTGCATCTGCGCGTTATAGCGATCGGAGAAGGCTTTAACCGCCTGGGCATCAAACTGCGACAGCTTCATCTTCAGCGCCGCCTGACCAAAGTCCTGCTTCTGCAGCTGAACACTATCGACCTTGTAATCAATATTGCCGCTGATCTTACCGGCACTGTTATCGAAAGAAGAGTTGCCGGTCATTTTGTGCAGCGTCAGGGCATCCTGGCCGTTAATGCTGGCATTAACCTTTTCAATATCCACTGACTGATCGCCAACCCGCACGCCTTCCGGACTCAGATGGGTATTACCGTTCAGCTTCAGGCCGTTAAGGGTAAACAGCACCGGCTGACCCATCTCATTTTTGCTGGTCAGCGCCAGGCTATCGACATTGCTGTCCAGCGAGACTTTATCGCCTTTGCGGTCGGCGCTAACGTTAAGCGTGCCGCCATTGGTAGCCAGACGTTCGCCGGTTTGCGCGTTCTGGTAGTCGATCGGCAGAATACGCAGTGCGGTATCGGTGGCACCACTGTAGCCAATGCGGGTATCCGCATTGATCAGCGATTTGTTTTGCGTCAGCTCAAACAGCTTCTTCACCGCATCGGTATTTGCCAGTTCAGTGTGCACCGACGCCATGCTCGGGATCAGATTGACGTGTTTCAGCTGCGCAAACGGGAAAGGACCATGATCGATGGTTTCATTCAGAATGACGCTCTGGCCCGGTTTCAGCAGGGCGTTATCTTCGGTCTGTGAGCTGGCCTGGATCACCAGGTTAGCTTTGCTGCTGAAGATACCGCGCTGGTAATCCTGATAGCTGATCTTCAGTCGACTGTTAGGTGCATAAGCATTCAGCTGGGTATTGGCATTCTGCACCAGCTGGTCCATGTGGCTTTCCAGTTGCTTGCCGGTGAACCATGCTGCGCCGGTCCAGATTACGCCCAGCGCGATGATCACGCCCACGGCAACGTTGGTCTTTTTCATTGCTGATTCGTCCTTATCCTTGAGTCCGCTTACGCCGCAGGTTACCCCGACGACTGAAGAAAAAACGCCCGCAGGCGTTTTAAATGCTAATAGGTTGAAATAATAGCAGTTAACCGCAGGTCCGTCAGCCGTATCACCCTAACTGGTTAAACACCCGCGCCAGCCGGCCGGTTCCGGCGACCGTAACCGGTGCTTCACTGGCGGCGATAAAGCAGGATTCGCCCGGTTGCAGCGTCAGTTGTTGCTGATCTTTCGCCACCACCGCCTGGCCCTCAATGCAGAACAGCAGCGCCGCGCTCGACTGATTCAGCGTCTGCGGCTGTGCGCTCAGGGTGTGAATAGCAAAGGCGAAATCATCGACCGGAATCGGGAAGTTCAGGCTATGACCCTGCTGTTCCGGCTGCGTCAGCAGCGCGCTGGCGGGCTTCTCCTCAAATTTGAGGTTGGCCATCAGCTCAGGAATATCAATATATTTTGGCGTTAGCCCCGCGCGCAGCACGTTATCGGAGTTCGCCATCACTTCCAGCGCCACGCCTTTCAGGTAGGCGTGTGGCGTTTCAGCATACAGGAACATCGCTTCGCCCGGTTGCAGGGTAATCACGTTCAGCAGCAGCGGTGAAAACAGGCCGCTGTCGTCCGGGTAGTCCGCCGCGATCGTGCTGATGGTCTGCCAGGGTTCGCCCTGCTGGCCGTTAAGCACCGATTTCAGCAGGTCCAGCGCCAGCGATTTTGCCTCACCCTCCAGCGACAGCAGGGTGGAGAACAGGGTGGCCAGGTTAGCCCGATCGGGATGCTGCAAAAAATGGGCAATCTGCGGATGCGCACCGGCGACCGGCTGAAGCAGCGACACCATCTCACTCAGCGGGCGGAAGCCGTTCATCGCCTGAAACGGCGTCAGGGCATAGACCAGTTCCGGCTTATGGTTGGCATCTTTATAGTTACGCTCGGCGGCTGTCAGGGGAATGGCGGCGGCATTTTCACGGGCAAAACCCGCTTCAGCGGCGCTTTTGCTGGGATGAACCTGAATCGACAGCGGCTGATCGGCGCACAGCACCTTAAACAGGAAAGGCAGTTCACCGAAGCGCTCTGCCACGGCAGCGCCGAGGGTTGCGGTCGGATTGGCCTCGATCACCTCGCGCAGCGAACGCGGCGTGCCGTGGTCGTCAACGGTTGACGGACTTTTGGGGTGCGCCCCCATCCACAGCTCCGCCATCGGCAATCCCTGCGGATTGGCAATGCCGTAGAGTTCAGTTAACGCCGTTTTGCTGCCCCACGCGTAATTCTGCAGCGAATTGTTCATTTTTTGCATCATTAAACCCTTTATCACGGGATGTTATTGGCGCTATTAAAGCAGAAAGTGCCAGGGAAAATACATATCAAGCGCAAAAGGACGCTAAGCTCTCATAATGTTAAATTATTGTATGTCATTATCTTGCCCGCCCGAATGTCGCCCACAGGACGATGCATCGGGCGGTCATTCATCTAAAACAGAGCGAAGGAGACCTATTCATGGCAGGCAACCGCATTGAGAAAGATTCAATGGGCCCGATTGATGTACCGGCTGATAAACTGTGGGGCGCGCAGACACAGCGCTCGCTGGAACATTTTCGCATCTCAACCGAAAAAATGCCCACCGCACTGGTTCACGCGCTGGCGCTGACCAAACGCGCCGCCGCGGCGGTTAACCGCGATCTTGGGCTGCTGCCCGCTGAGCGCGCAGAGGCGATCATCAATGCGGCGGACGAAGTGCTGGCGGATAAGCACAGCGACGAGTTTCCGTTAGCCATCTGGCAGACCGGTTCCGGTACCCAGACCAACATGAACATGAACGAAGTGCTGGCCAACCGCGCCAGTGAAATTCTGGGTGGCGAGCGCGGTATGTCGCGCCTGGTCCATCCCAATGATGATGTGAACAAGAGCCAGAGCTCCAACGACGTCTTCCCGACCGCGATGCACGTTGCTGCGGTGATCGCCCTGCGTGAACAGCTGATCCCGCAGATTCAGGTGTTAAAGAAAACCCTGAGCGAGAAGTCAGAAGCCTTCAAAGATATTGTCAAAATTGGCCGTACCCATCTGCAGGACGCCACGCCGCTGACCCTTGGCCAGGAGATCTCCGGCTGGGTCGCGATGCTTGAACATAATCTGAAGCACATCGAGCAGAGCATCCCGCACGTGGCGGAGCTGGCGCTGGGCGGCACCGCCGTCGGCACCGGCCTCAACACCCATCCGGAATATGCAGTACGGGTGGCGAAGGCGCTGGCCGATCTGACGCAGCAGCCGTTCGTCACCGCACCCAATAAGTTCGAAGCGCTGGCAACCTGTGATGCGCTGGTTCACGCTCACGGCGCGCTGAAAGGGCTGGCCGCCTCGCTGATGAAAATCGCCAACGATGTGCGCTGGCTCTCTTCCGGTCCGCGTTGCGGAATTGGTGAGATCGCCATTCCGGAAAACGAACCAGGCAGCTCGATCATGCCGGGGAAAGTGAATCCGACCCAGTGTGAAGCGATGACCATGCTGTGCTGTCAGGTGATGGGCAATGACGTGGCGATCAACATGGGCGGCGCATCCGGTAACTTCGAACTCAACGTGTTCCGCCCGATGGTGATCCATAACTTCCTGCAGTCGATTCGTCTGCTGGCGGACGGCATGGACAGCTTCAATCACCACTGCGCGATTGGCATTGAGCCGGTGCGCGAGCGTATTGAGCAGTTACTGAATGAGTCGCTGATGCTGGTGACGGCGCTGAATACCCATATCGGTTATGACAAAGCGGCCGAAATCGCCAAGAAAGCCCATAAAGAGGGGCTGACGCTGAAAGGCGCGGCGCTGAAGCTGGGCTATCTGACGGAAGAACAGTTTGATGCCTGGGTACGTCCGGAAGAGATGGTCGGCAGCATGAAGTCGTAAAAGATCTGCGGTGACGGAGGCCAGCCGACGCTGGCCTTTTTTTATGGCTTAAATCGGGCAGTCGACCCACAGATGCAGCCGTGGGATCAGCAGGTTGAGCGGCTCGGCGGCAGGCTTATGGCGATAGGTAATGTTATCGGCATCGTAATTGAGCAGTTCACCCAATACCGGCACCTGGCTGCGGTCGCGGCAGATCACCAGAATCGGCGACGGGCAGGCCAGCTGCGTCTGCTTTTTCTGGTCAGCACGCCAGACGCGCGCCACCGGCTGCACTTTGACCGGTCGCTTGATTTTCAGCCGGGCCGAGGCGGGCAGGGCGCGCACGCTGGCTAACTCCTCCTGCACCTTTTCTGCCCACTGTTCGCGTGACCACGGCGCCTGAGCCCGTCCGGCTTTCAGGCTTTTTTCCAGCTGGGCAATCACCTCTTCGCGCTTCATATTTTTGATGATGTGCTTATTCGCCCAGCCGAAACGCAGGCTGTCCGGTGCGCTGAGCAGGGTGATGGTGCGATAGGCATTAAGCGTAATCAGCCCGCGCAGGTGCTGATGGACAAATTCGAAGCGTGCCTCGCTGGGCAGGCCGGAGTCGACCGTAATCAGCTGCTCCAGTTGCGCTTTAAGCTGATTGATGCGATCGACCTGGGCGCGGATCTCCGCTTCTCGCGGCTCATCACACTCAATGCACAGCGCGCCCGGCAGCCGGACCGCCGCCTTGGTGCTGAGCTGCTCCGACTGGTGCTGCATAAATAGCCGACAGTAGTGGTTCAGTGCCAGCTCTAAGGCCTGTTGTCCCAGTTGCTGCTCAACGGTGATTTGGGTAATCGCTTCATGCTCGCGGCCTTTGACAATCGGCGGCAGGCTGAACACGCGGGCGATCAGCAACGGCTGTGCCTCAATCTGCTGGCGCAACTGGCCCAGCGCCTGTTCTAAATCGTTTACGCATTGATGCATATCTGACACTAAATCGTAGCGCGCCATTCGGGCCTCCATAGTTACAACGTTCATAATGTGGCAGAAGCGCGCGGTGGACGCAATAGCGCTACTAGTTACAACATACTTTAAAGGTAACCACTCAAACCGGTGCAGCCATCCGGGCGAAAGCAGGGTGAAAAGGCGGCGTGCATTTTTCCTTATCTCAGAACATGTTATAAAAATGGTTTGCTCGCTAACGGATAGCTGATGTGAACCAGACTAACAAACCCGGCGTCGCCGCCATTATCACGCTCGGCTGGGTACAGATCCTGTCGTGGGGCGGATCGTTCTACCTGATGGCGGTGATGGCAACCCCGATCGCGGCGGAAACCGGCTGGTCACAGCAGTGGATTTATGGCGCGCTCTCGACCGGTATTCTGGTGTCGGGACTGCTGGCACCGCTCAGTGGCCGGATTATTGCCCGCACCGGTGGCCGGCTGCTGCTGGCGATGAGTGGCATCGTCATGGCGCTGGGTCTGGTGATAATGGCCTTCAGCTATCAACTGCCGCTGTTGCTGTTCGCCTGGGTGATTATCGGCATCGGGATGGCAATGGGGCTGTATGATGCGCTGTTTGCCACGCTGGGTACCTGTTACGGCGGACAGGCGCGAGCGGCGATTACCGGCATCACCCTGATTTCCGGCTTCTGCACCACACTGGTCTGGCCGGGTACCGCGCTGTTGATTCACGCGCTGGGATGGCGGGGCGCCTGTCTGGCGATTGCTGCGCTGTTGACGCTCTGCGTGCTGCCCGCTTATCTCTTTGCCTTACCGGCGAGCCAGACGGTCAGGCCGGTTAAAGCGCGTAACCCGGTCACCACCCATGCGGAGATTGCGCCTGCCATCTTCTGGCTGCTATGCGCCATTTTCACCCTGGCCTCGGTAATCATGACCGCCATTTCGGTGCAGCTGATCGCCCTGTTGCAGGCCAGCGGCCATACGCTCACCTCAGCGCTGGCGATCAGCGCGGTGCTGGGTCCGTGCCAGGTGGGGGCGCGAATAGTGGATATCGCCTTTAAACGCAGTCATCCGATCCGTACCACCTTATTTTCGGTCGGGCTGGTGGCGCTGGGCTTGTTGTTACTGGCGCTGGCGCCGCAGATGGCGCTGCTGAGCATGGTGCTTTATGGTGCCGGTAATGGTTTACGTGCCATTGTGCGCGGAACTTTACCGCTGGCGATGGTCAAACCAGAGTCCTATGCCATTGTGGTCGGCCGGATGGCGCGTCCGGCACTGATGGGACAGGCGCTGACGCCGTTGATCGGCGGGTATGTGTTTGAAAGGATGGGCGCTTCAGCAACACTGTGGTTGCTTTGCGCGTTAGCAATCTTTAACGTGGTGCTGGTAATGATACTGAAACAACGGTTGCCCGCGTCACCCGCCGCGACCGCATAACCCGCGGGTCGTTATGCGGCAGTCAGCGCGGGCCGTTAGCAGGCTAAGCACCTTGTGCTATCAGGCCTCAGACTTTGGTGAATACGTGCCTTGTCACCGCTGGCTTGCTTCTAAAAAGCAACTGTGTTTGTTATATTTATTGCTCATTGATTGTTCACTTATGCGGCAATAAAACAATAAGATGCACCGCAACTCAGGATAAAGAAATGCTTGATTACCGCTTCCCGACAGCTTTGCAAATGGTTCTGAGCGTAGCGATGGCGGAGCAAATGGGAAAACGCTCTACCAGCGCGATTCTGGCCTACGGGCTGGAAGCGAATCCCAGTTTCATTCGAAAATTAATGGTTCCGCTGACCCGTGACGGCATCATCGTCTCGACGCTGGGCCGCACCGGGTCGATCCATCTGGGTCGCCCCGCCGCAGAAATTACGCTGCGTGATATCTACGTCTCGGTGATCGAAGACAAGAAAATCTGGGCGGCGCGTCCTGATGTCGCACCGCGTTGCCTGGTCAGTGCCAATCTCTGCTGGTATTTCAAATCGATTGCCGATGAAGCCGAGCAGGCGTCGCTGGACGTGCTGGCGAAACGCAACGTTGCCGATGCGCTCAATGAGCTGAAAAAACGCGACACCAGCAACTGCACCGCGGTTCCGGAACCGGAACCCGATGAGATTGAAGACCTGTGTAAAAAGAGCCGCTGATGCGGCTTTTTTTATGCCTGCAAATCGGCAGCGCTGAGGATCGCTCGTTCCATATCAGCGAGGTAAGCATCTTCGGTGGGTAATTTCGCATTGATCTTCTCCAATAGCCGGGTAAAATGACTTCACATTATGAAGTCGCGGAGATCAGGATGAACTACGCCATCAACGCTTTACGGAAAAAACAGCGTGAAACCCTGCTGCAGATTTTTCAGACGCCTCCGCCATCCGGAGTGAAATGGCAGGCGATTGAGTCATTGATCAGGGCGCTGGGCGGTCAGATTAAGCAGGGCAGCGGTTCGCGTGTTCGCTTTCTGCTTAGTGGAAAAATAGCGCGTTTTCATCGTCCGCATCCGTCACCGGATACCGATAAAGGGGCCATTATTAGTCTGCGTGAATGGCTGGAAAGTACGGGAGTTAATCCGCATGAATAGTCGTGTAAATACATCAACGATCACGGTTGCCGGACAACCGGCGGTGATCAGCTATGTACCTGAAATAAACATGTTCAGGGGTCGCTTTCTTGGCCTGTCAGGCTACTGCGATTTTGTCTCTGATAGTGTGCAGGGCTTGCATAAAGAAGGGGAAATCTCTTTGCGTGAGTATCTGGAGGATTGCGTGGCATCTGGAGTTAATCCTTACGCTGAGCAGGAGAAAATAAAGACCTTTACCCTGCGCTATCCTGAATCGCTCGGCGAACGCTTATCTCAGGCGGCGGCACAAAACCAAACGTCGTTAAACGCCTTTATCATTGAAACGCTTAATGAAAAGTTAAAGCATGTCTGACTGGCAAGCGTAAACCGGCAGGAAGAACAGCCGGCCATCAAGCCGTGATACGAATATGGCACCGACTGACAGCCAAAAAAAGGGCGACCCCGCGGTCGCCCTTTTGCAGTTTACACCGTCTGCAACGATGCTTTATCCGCTTTTCGCGTCACCAGCTTACGCAGGGTAACGTAGAACACCGGCGTCAGGAACAGCCCGAACAGCGTCACACCCAGCATCCCGGAGAACACCGTAATGCCGGTCACGCCGCGCACTTCTGCACCGGCGCCTTCGCCCAGAATCAGCGGGATGGTGCCAGCGATAAAGGCGATGGAGGTCATCACAATCGGCCGCAGACGCAGGCGACAGGCTTCCAGCGCCGCCTCGACAATCCCTTTGCCCTGCATCTCCAGTTCGCGCGCAAACTCAACGATCAGAATCGCGTTCTTACAGGCGAGCCCCATCAGCACCACCAGTCCGACCTGCACAAAGACGTTGTTATCGCCGCCGGTCAGCCAGACGCCCACCAGCGCCGAGAGCATAGTCATCGGCACGATCAGGATCACCGCCAGCGGCAGCGTCCAGCTCTCATACAGCGCAGCCAGCACCAGGAAAGCCAGCAATACCGCCATCGGGAAGACAATCAGCGCCGTATTGCCCTGGGTCGACTGCTGATAACTCAGATCGGTCCACTCGATGTTCATGCCGTTGGGTAATAGCTGACCGGACATCGTTTCCAGCTGGCTCATCGCCTGAGCGGAAGAGAGCACGCGCGGGTCAGCATCGCCAATCAGATCTGCTGCCGGATAGCCGTTATAACGAATCACCGGATCGGGGCCGTAAGTGGTGGTGATGTTCACCATGCTGCCAATCGGCACCATCTCACCGCGATCGTTGCGGGTACGCAGATTCGCGATATCCTCAACGCTGTCGCGGAAATCACCATCGGCCTGTGCCATCACGCGCCAGGTGCGGCCAAATCGGTTGAAGTCATTAACGTATGACGAACCGAGATAGGTCTGCAGGGTGCTGAAGAGATCGGTCAGCGAGACGCCCTGGGCTTTAGCTTTATCCCGGTCAACCTGCACATCCAGCTGCGGCACGTTGGCCTGATAGGAGGAGATCGGGAAGTGCATACCCGGTGTCTGCATAATCGCACCCGACATCGTATTGATGGCGGTCTGCAGCGCACCGTAACCCAGCCCCGCGCGGTCCTGCACATAGAGCGAGTAGCCCGAACCCTGACCCAGCCCCAGAATCGGCGGCGGCATGATCGAGAAGCCAAAGCCCTGCTGGATTTGCGCGATCTTCGCATTGATCTCAGCGTTGATCTCCGCCGCCGTATGTTTGCGCTCATTAAACGGCTTCAGACCGAAGAACACCGTGCCGCTGTTCGGCGTATTGGTGAACTGCAATGCATTCAGGCCAGGGAACGCCACCGCATAGGCGACGCCTTCGGTCTGCATACCGATTTCGCTCATCTTACGAATCACTTCATCGGTGCGCGCCAGAGAGGAACCTTCCGGCATCTTCACGCCACCAATCAGGTAGAGCTTGTCCTGAGTCGGGATGAAACCGCCTGGCACGGTATGGAACATAAATCCGGCACCCGCCAGCAGCAGAATATAGACGCCAAACACGGCGCCACGGCGACGCAGCGTACGGCCCACCAGCGATTCATAACCGTGAGCGCTGCGCTGGAAGAAGCGGTTAAACGGCCGGAACAGCCAGCCAAACAGCGCATCAATGATCCGCGTCAGCCTGTCTTTCGGCGCGTGATGATCTTTCAGCAGCATCGCCGCCAGCGCCGGTGACAGCGTCAGCGAGTTGATGGCTGAGATCACGGTGGAAATAGCGATGGTGGTGGCGAACTGTTTGTAGAACTGACCGGTCACGCCAGACAAAAACGCCATCGGCACAAACACCGCACAGAGCACCAGCGCGATGGCGATGATCGGGCCGGAAACCTCACGCATCGCCTGATGCGCCGCCGCCCGCGGCGTCAGTCCCATCTCAATGTTACGCTCGACGTTTTCCACCACCACGATGGCGTCATCCACCACGATCCCGATCGCCAGCACCAGGCCAAACAGGCTCAGGGTGTTCAGCGAGAAGCCGAGCAGATAGAGCACGCTAAAGGTACCGACTACCGACACCGGCACTGCCAGCAGCGGGATAATCGAGGCGCGCCAGGTCTGCAGGAACAGAATCACCACCAGCACGACCAGAATGACCGCTTCCAGCAGGGTCTGCACCACGGCTTTAATCGAGTCGCGGACAAACACCGTCGGATCGTACGGCGCGGCCCATTTCACATCGTTGGGGAAACGGGTTGCCAGCTCATCCATTTTGGCGCGAACCGCATTGGAGAGATCGATGGCGTTGGCGCCAGGCGCCTGGAAGATGCCGATACCGACCGCATCTTTGTTATTCAGCTGCGAGCGCAGGGCATAGCTGCCGGAGCCCATCTCGATACGCGCCACGTCGCGCAGCCGCACCAGTGAGCCATCTTCTGAGGTTTTCAGAATGATGTCGCCAAACTGCTGTTCGCTCTCCAGTCGTCCCTGGGTGTTGATCGACAGCAGAAAATCACTCTGCTTTTTCAGCGGCTCGGCACCCAGCTGACCGGCAGAAACCTGCACGTTCTGTTCCTGCATCGCGGTGACGACATCTGAAGCGGTTAAACCGCGCGCCGCCACTTTATTCGGATCGAGCCAGACTCGCATCGCATACTCACCAGCACCGAAGATCTGAATCTGACCCACGCCCGGCAGGCGCGCCAGTTCATCTTTCACTTTAAGGGTGGCGTAGTTACGCAGATAGAGCGAATCGTAGGTGTTGTTCGGCGAGAACATGTGTACCACCAGCGTCAGGGTCGGTGACATCTTCTGGGTGGTGATCCCCAGCCGACGCACATCTTCCGGCAGGCGGGCTTCAGCCTGCGCCACGCGGTTCTGTACCTGAACCTGAGCCTGGTCGGGATCGGTGCCGGGACGGAAGGTGACGGTGGTCACCAGCACGCCATCGGAACCGGCCACCGATTTCATGTACATCATGTTTTCGACGCCGTTAATCGCCTCTTCCAGTGGCGTAGCCACCGAATCGGCAATGACTTTCGGGTTAGCGCCGGGATATTCGGCACGCACCTGCACGCTGGGCGGCACCACATCAGGATATTCACTGATCGGCAGCAGCGGAATTGAGATCAACCCGGTAACGAAAATCAGAATCGATAACACCGCCGCAAAGATCGGCCGGTCGATAAAAAAGCGGGAAAAGTCCATAGCGGCCTCGGATTATTGAGCGGTTGCCGCACGCATGGCGACCTGCTGAGCAGTGACCGGCATGCCGGGCATAAACACTTTTTGCAGACCGGAGACAATCACCCGATCGCCCGATTTCAGGCCCGACTTGACGATGCGCAGGCCATCCACCATCGCGCCCGGCTCGATATCACGGCGCTGAGCTTTACCTTCGCTGTCCACCACGTAGACATACTTACGGTCCTGGTCGGTTAACACCGCTTTGTCATCAATCAGCACCGCCTCGAACTGCGCACTGCCAGGCAGACGGACCCGCGCGAACAGACCCGGCGTGAACTGACGCTGCTGGTTGTCGAGCAGGGCGCGCATGCGAATGGTGCCGGTGCTGGCGGTCAGCTGATTATCCAGGAAATCGACTTTGCCCTGATGCGGATAACCCTGCTCGCCGACCAGCGCGATTTCCACCGGCAACGCATGGCGCTGCTGGCCCTGACGCGCCATCGCCTGATAGTGCAGGAAGGTGTTTTCATCGACGTCGAAATAGACATACATGCTTTGCTGCGACACCAGCGTGGTCAGCACGCTGGCGCTGTCACCAGCGGTCACCAGGTTGCCAGCGGTGATCATCGCCCGGCTGGCCTGACCATCAATCGGCGCGGTAACGCGGGTAAAATCGAGATTCAGTTGCGCCATATCCACGGCGGCCTCGGCGGCCAGCACATCCGCCTGCGCCTGGCTGGCGGCTGAGCGGCGCTGCTCCCACACTTCACGCGAGATCGCCTGGCTGCCAATCAGCTTCTCGCTGCGTCCTGACTCACTGCGCGCCAGACTCGCCTGGCTGCGGGCGCGGGCTAATTCCGCTTTGGCCTGTTCCAGCGCCGCGCGATAGCTGCGATCGTCGATGGTGAACAGCACCTGACCTTTCTTCACCTCTTCGCCTTCGCGATAGTTAACTGACTCAATGTAACCAGAGACGCGCGGACGCAGCTGCACGCTCTGCACCGCCTCAACCCGGCCATTGAAACTGTCCCACTGGCTGACCGGCTTGATCAGCACCGGCGCAGCACTCACTTCGGGCGGCGGTGGCGGGGCGTTTTGCGCCACGCCATCATCACAGCCGCTTAGCTGAACGATCAGCAGTACCATCCCTAAAAGGGTAAAACCCTGACGAACCCAGTTGGTAATCATTGTTGTTATTCCGCGATAAGGTGAAAACGACCCGCAGGCCAATATTTGCAACTTTTAAGATTGCAATTAATCGCGAGGAGTGTAGGCTGGCGTCGCTGGCAACTGCAAGAATAACAGATACACTTTATGTGCGGTTTGTTGCCCACCGGTTAAAAGCTAAGCGGCAGGTGAAAGACCCTGAAAAGTGTGCGGCATTTAATGTACTAATAAAACTTGCATTAAATGACATAGTCAGTCACCCTTTAAGTGTAACTGCAACTGATACTAATACTGTTCGCCACGGCGACGGGAGAGACTGGAATGATGAGTGACGCCTTTATTCACGATTTAATCGACTGGATTGATAACAACATTGAAGCACGTCTGGATCTGGACACCGTATCCGAGCGCGCGGGCTACTCGAAATGGCACCTGCAACGGATGTTCAAAGAGCATACCGGCTATCCGCTGGGTGAATATATCCGGGTGAAGAAACTGAAGAAATCAGCCGATCGCCTGACCAGCACCGATGAACCGATCCTGAACGTAGCGATTTCGTTGGGTTTTGATTCGCAGCAGTCCTTTAATCGCAGCTTCAAACGTCAGTACGGTGTGGCACCGGGTGCATGGCGTCGACACAGCGGTGATTCGCACGCTGCATAACCTCGCCAGGGCCAGCCTGTCTGGCCCGCGCTTTTCTCGGCGCGCAAAACTGGTATCATCTGCATCCTGTCGTCACGGATGCCATCATGTCAAAAAAACTCTGGATTGGACTTTTCCTGGTCCTCGCGGCCTGCTTCTACGGCCTTAAACCTTATCTGAACTCTTCTGTAGCGCCTGCTCAGGCAGACATTGCTGCGCTGACCGACGCCCATACCGTGGCGCGCTGGGTGCTGCAACATCAGCAACTGCCGGACTACTACCTCACCAAAAATGATGCCCGCAAGCGCGGCTGGAACCCGGCCAAAGGCAACCTGTGCGAGGTGCTGCCTGGTAAAGCCATCGGCGGCGATCGCTTTGCCAACCGGGAAAAACGCCTGCCGCAACGCGCTGGCCGCCAGTGGTATGAGGCGGACGTTAACTATCGCTGCGGACGGCGCGATGCTGACCGGCTGGTCTACTCCTCCGACGGGCTGGTATTTCTGTCCACCGACCACTATCGCAGCTTTAAACAGGTACCCTGATCATGCTGATTATGCAATTTGATCTGCGCCAGCTGACCAGCCGCGCGGCGTTCTACCAGCAGTTTGCCGCACAGAGCGGCGGGACGCCTGCCTATTTTGGCAACAACCTGGATGCGTTGTGGGACTGGCTGACCGGCGGCATTGCGTTGCCGGCAGAGGTGCGGCTGCAGCATTACGCCGAACACCATGCCGATCTGGCCCCGGTGCTGGCGTTACTGGAAGAGGCGGCGCAGTCGCTGAACGGCGAGCTGCGCCTGGTGAAGGATTAAGCGCGCAGCGGTTTAAGCAGGGCGATCAGCGCCTCGCGCGCCGCCAGCGGCAGGTCACCGCCGCCGGTATAGCCATTATTCTCGATAATCACCTGATTCAGCCCCACCAGCCAGTCGTAGATATAATAAGCGGTGTGGTTAGCCGGAGCCGCCGACAGTTTAGTCAGCCGCTGTCCGGCACTGAAGCTGACGCTCGGTGTCGGCGGGCGGGTAAAGATCGCCTGACCGCGATTGACGCGGCTGGCCGGACGCTCGGCTTCCGGGCGCTGTAAAAAGCCGAGCCAGGCGACGAAGTCCCCCAGCACCGTCATCGCACGCGTCACCTGACGATCGGCACGCGACTCATGGGTCATGCTGTGGCTGTCAGGCTCATGCAGCGCCTGCTGCAGTTTTTGCGTCATGTCGGTACGGAAACTGGCGGTGATCAACTCTTCTACCAGCCACTCCATGGTCGCTTTATCAATATTCAGCAACGCCAGCAGGCTGCGGTTTTCCGGCAGCTGGCGCAGGTGATCGAGCCACAGCAGCAGCACCTGACGCGGAAACTGCTGCGCGCCGTGTCCGCTCTGACGCGGCTGAACCGGCACCTCCGGCTCTGACTGGCTGAACAGATCAAATTCAAACCCAATGCCGAACTGATTTTCCGGTGCCTGCGGATGGGGCGTGGTGGGGCTGCTCAGGTTCGACTGATTGAGCCACAGCTGGCGCAGGGCTTCCCGCGGCGGTTGCAGACGCTCCAGCAGTTCGCCGTGCAGGCCGGTACGGTGCTGTAAACATTTCAGCAGGGTATCGGCGATAGTCTGTTTGCGCGCCGCCTGTTCCGGGCTGGCGCCCGCCTCGGTCCACGGCAGTAACCGCCGCTCAACCACGGTGTGCTGAATCTGCGCCAGCTGGGCCAGCAGCAGGTCGCGACGGGCTTCCGGCTGCATCTCATCCTGCAGCCAGCTTGCCATCCGATCCACACCAGCGCGATCCAGCACCAGCATCGATCCCCAGTGTTGTCCCGGCTGGCCTAACTGGCGCTGTACCGCTTCATCCACATTGATCTGCTGATGACGGGCATCATAGGGAGTGATGGCCCAGATCAGCCGCGGTTTTTCGCTGGATTGCTGGGTCGGTTGCAGCCGCTGCCACTCGCGCAGCGTCTGGCTGACCCGATCGGCATCCTGACGCTGACTGGCGGCGGTGCAGACCAGCAGCAGGTCGATGCCCTGACGCGCGGCATATAGGCCGGGCAGCAGGGCGCGCTTCTGTTCCAGCAACTGCGCCCGCAGCGGATCGCGCTGCTGCAGACGCTGGCGATCTTCCTGGGCGGCGCTGTCGTTCGGCTGGCCTGGCGCAGGCAGCTCCAGCATATCGGCTTCGTCATACAGCGCGGTACGCGGCGTCGAACTCAGCGGAATCACCACTTCCAGCGTCAGCAGCGCCAGCAAACCCAGCGCCACGTTTTGCGGTTTGCCTGGCCGGTTGCCGTTCATCGGGCAGACTTCCACCGGCTGCTGCAGATCCTGCTCGCTGGCGGGCACAATCAGCTGCTCGGCCGGCAGCAAAGCACTGTCGGTCAGCAGGCTGAGCGGTGCCAGCACCCGGCTGCTATTGCGCAGCTGATGGCGCAGGTGAAGCAGGCTGCGCAGCGTATCGTTCAGCGCCGGCTGCGCTGGCCACAGCAGCGAAAACAGCTCTACCCGGTCATCGACGCTCAGCCAGGGTGCCAGCTCAACCGCCTGCGGCCAGAAGTGCCGATCGAGACGGACGTCATAGTGCTGACGGCGGCGGCACCATGACCATAAGGTCACCAGCGCATCGCTCTCCAGACCGGCCAGCGGGCTGGTCAGACGATGACGCTGTAAACGCTGCAGGCCGCTGTCGATCAGCGCCACATCAGGCGCTACGGTGCTGGCGGCGCAGGCCATGACCAGCCGGACGATCTCGGCATCCGTCAGCAGCGTCAGTTCAACCGGCCATTCATTTGACAGCGGCTCACGCTGGTGACTGAAGCGGGTGGCGGTCGCAAAATCGAGATTACCGGGATTGATGTGCTGGAAATAGCTGAGCGACTTATCGCCCAGCCGGGTCATCAGCTGGCCCTGAGCATCGGCGACCATCTCATTCAGCAACCAGGCCTTACCGGCCTGCGACTGACCAAACAGGGCCAGCGTGACCGGGCGCGCCACCTGCTGCGCCAGCGCCTGGGTCTGCACCCGCGCCTGACGCAGTTGCAGGGTCAGGGTATCGGCTTCCAGCGCCAGACGCGGCGACTGTTCACGGGTCGTCTCGATCCAGCTCAGGCTGCCGTTCAGCGCCTCCTGCAGCAGGGTCAGGCGTTTGGCCAGCGTCTGTGGCTGGCGGGTTTTCAGGGCTTTCATCGTTTACATACGCTCCCGCTGTCAATCCAGTACTGCGCATTAGCGTTGCCGGTGGCCGACAGGGTATTCAGTTTCAGACTCAGCTGCTCCAGCGGCACGCGGGTGCCGTCGTCCAGCCGCGCATCGCTCAGCACCAGCGTTTCCGGGCCGGGCGCATCAGGTCCGGCTTTCACCGCCAGCTTGATGCGCAGCACGCTTTCACCGGCCACCTTACGGGCCAGCGTCGCATCGTTCAGCGTCAGGCTGTAGAGCGGTGAGGCGGGCCAGCGATCGTTATCCAGCTGACGGAAGCCGAGGCAGACGTTGCCGCGAATACGGAAGCTGCTTTTCTTATCCAGCGCAAAGCCCGCATCGTCGAGGTCGATCTCGCTGTAGCAGAGGTTTTCGTCGGTCAGGGCCTGGTTTTCATCCAGCATCCCGAGGTAACGGATGGTGGAATAGGGTTCAAAATCACCGGCGCGGAACCAGAAGCTGCTGAGGCGCAGATCCAGCGCCAGCAGGCAGAGCATCGCGCCGACGGCAGCGGTAGATTTCGGGTTATCGATCCGGCCATGCTTGTTAAACGGATACCAGTCGCTGGTGTGGTAGCCTTCCAGCGACAGGATGCGGCTGCCCGGCAGCGGCTGCAGATGGCGAACCAGCGCCTGAATGCCAGGGAAGCGCGACGGACGCCCGGTGAGCAGCAGCACATCGCACTGATAAAGCGACACCACTTCGCACATGGAACGCAGCGCCGGAATGATCGCCATCCGATGCTGCATAAATTCGCCGTGCAGCTGCGCCAGGCTGACCACCAGCGGAACCTGCAACAGGTCGAAGCGACTGTTGACGCCCAGTTCACGCTGAATTTCACCGTTGACGAAGGCCAGCACTGATTCGCCCGGCGATTGCCCGACCAGTTCGCCAAACAGCGCGTTGATCTCAGCGTGGCTCTCCAGCGGGTCCCAGTTTTCATAGCGCTCCAGCACCGCCTGCGCCAGCGGAATAAACAGCTGTAGCGTCACCTGCTGGCGCAGGGTAGCCTGACCGTCCATGCGACTGTCGTGACCAAACAGTTTGTTCATCAGTGGCTCAGCCAGCGTCAGTCCGGCTTTCTGCAGATGCTGTTGCAGCGCGGGCAGAACCCACAGCTGGATCACATCCAGCAGGATATCGTCACCCGCCACTTTGAAACCTTCACGGAACAGCAGCCGTGGGGTGATTTTGACGTTGTTGCCCTGACCATCATCCAGACGATACTGGGTGATGGCGAGATCGGTAGTGCCGCCGCCGATATCAATCGAGGCGATGCGCAGGCTTTTACCCGGCAGCTCATCCGCTTCACGCGGACGGTCCGGCCGCGCCATGCTGCTGAAGAAATCTTCGGCACGTCCGGCAAAGTTCACCTGGGTTTCATTAAACAGCCAGACCATCTGACCGCAGGTCGCCTCATCCCACTCCATCTGCACATCCGGCAACGGTTTCGGGGTCTGATGCGGGCGGGATGGCGCGACATCGTCCTCATCGCTCAGCCAGCCTTCCGCTTTCCAGACCAGCGCAATCGCTTCCTGCATCCGGCGGCGGAAAATTTCACGCTCCGGTTTCGGCATCGCTGAAGGCAGCGTCAGGATCACATGACGCAGCTGACGCGGCGCGTGACTTTGCGGCATCCGCTGGCGCTGTGCGGCGCTGTTCATCTGCATCATCGCCTGCGCCAGCAGTTCGCACAGCATAAAGGTCATCAGTGAACTGCGGCTGTAGTGCGGCGAGAATACCGGCAGACGATCGTCAGGCGGCAGCGTGTAAAGCGGCTGGCCTTCGTCATTCAGCAGGGTGATGAACGGCGCGGCACAGGCCAGCGGTTCGGTTTGCGCACCGGCGTTGTTAAAGCGCCAGCCGGGCTGATAGCGTGCTTCATCCCACAAATAGCGACGCGGGCTGGAAAGACCGGTTCTGCCTTCCAGACCGACCCGTTGCAGGGCCAGACGGCTCGCCTCGCGGCCAACGCGGGTCAGCGACGGCCACATAAAGGCGTGTTCGCGGCCGCTCTCCAGCGAGAAGTTTTCTTTACCAAAACGGGTTTCGGCAAACTCCAGACGGCTATCAAACAGTTCGTTATAGACCTGGTGCGGCTGGGATAAATCGCGTAGCTGCAGCTCATAGGTCTGCCTGAGTCCGTTGCTCTCTTCCGGGTGATCTTCCACCAGAATGCCGCAGGTATGCGAGTTGCCGACGTCCAGAATGATATCGACGTTGACCGCTGGCGTTTGCAGCGTGGCGGCCTGAATGTGGATCTCGCTGAGATTGAGTTGCTCGCCCAGCAGCTCCAGCAGGTTGAGGTAGTGCGCCTGATATTCAAACTCACGCAGCGCCTGATTAATCGCCTGTTCGCGACGATCGGAGACCCGATCGGTAAAGGCTTCACGCAGCCAGCCGTCGACCCAGGTGTGGTCGAGAAACTCGCCCAGCTCGTAGTTGTGCCACGCCAGCGCGAAAGTGACGCCATTCTGTGCGTCGGCTGCCGACAGACCCAGCTTTTCGCCGCCATCCTGTTCCGCCACGCAGCGGGTATCGAAGGCGAGGCTGACGCGATGGGTATTGCCCGCCGCATCCGGGCTATTCAGCGCCACCAGACGCATCCGCGCCCAGTTCTCCGGTCCGCCGATAAAGCGGCGTCCGCTGGCGCAGCGCAGCATCGGCAGCGGCAGCCAGCAGGCAGAGAGCAGGCTCAGCGAATCAGCCAGCGCGATATCGGACTCCGGACGCACCACTTCCGGCGCGCCGCCATCTTCCGGGTAGAGCAGGAACTTACCGCTGTTGCCATCGACATTCAGCCGCAGCAGCGGGCCATTGGCGGTCTGACGCACGAACTGGCGACGCGCCTGCGTCGCAGAGAGTTGCAGGCCAAAATCCAGAAACTGCACGCCGCTGTTTTCAATCAGCGAAATTTTTTGTTTGTCATCGATCAGGGGAGCCAGCATGTTTATTTACTCTCACGCTTAATCGTCATCGGGAAAACCCGGTCATCAGCATATTGCGCTTCGCAGACTGCGGCACCGATGCTGGCATGGCAGATCAGCAGCGGCATACGATAGCGGGATTTGTTCTCGCATCGGGCGGTATAGCGGCTTTCGATCACCAGATTACCGGCGCGGGTCATTGCCGCGCTGACATCCGCCTTACAGCGGGTGTTGCCCTGGGTAATCTGCACGCTGCCTTTGCCGTTTTTAAACTGGAACTGCATCACCGGTGGCTTGCCGGTTGGGGTTGGCATCGGACCGATAGTGACGCGCCAGCGGCCATCAATCACTGCAACCTGACCGTCGCGCACCGCATCCGGGGTAACGATCAGATCGTCTGGCCGGGCTGGCACGGCCGGTGTGACCACACTGGCAAGGGTAGCAGCAGCGGGCGCTGGCGTCGCGGCGGCGGCATTCACCGTGGCGGCTTTCTGCGGCAGGGTGGCGGCCAGTTTTCCGGCGGCATTGACCACCGCCGGTGGTTTAACCGGAGTCACCGACGCCTGGACTGCCGGCATCGCTGACGGCGCAGGAGCCGGTTGTGGACGGTGCAACAGCACCGTCATCACCACGGCAGCGGCAATCGCCAGCGGCGGCAGAATCATCCAGACCCGGAAACGACCACGGGCAGCCACAACCGGCGGCGTGACGGCCACAGGCGGCTCAGGCGCAACCACCGGTTCCGCTTCGGGTTGCGGTTCCACCGGCAGCGGCTCGGCCAGAACCGGCTCGGCGCTGACCGGTTCGGCGATGGGCTCAGGCGGCTCGACCAGCACGGTCGGCAGGCTCTCTTCCAGCGTGTCGCGCAGGCAGGCCAGCGCGTCATCACGGCTGCGAGCCTGCGCATCGACAAAGCCCCAGAAGGTGATAACCGGTTTGCCATCCACCAGATAAACGTATTGCTGATCGGGAAACTGCAGGCTTTTGCTGAGCAAGGCGCCGAACAGGCGCATCGCCGGGTTCTCAGCCGCGCGCGCGCGCGTACTGAGATCCTGCATATCCTGCTGGCAGGCGGTAAGGTGTTGCAGGGCGGCGCGACGTTCATGATCGCTGGCGCCCAGCCAGGATTTGACCCTGCCGCTGAAAGGCGCATACCAGTCGAGGCGATCGCCCCGTTCATTGGCCTGCGGAATTGCCAGGCAGTCTGCCAGTGCGCGCTGACGGCGCAGGCGCAGGGTCTCACGAATTTGTAGCGCCGAGGCGTAGACCGGCTGGCCATTTTCACCTAACGCCAGAACCGCATCTAAATTACCGCTGCGCAGAAAAGTTTTTGCCACCTGTTGGGCCCTTATCGGTCGTTGTCTGAGGCAGAAAATCGCGTGTTATCGACGATTGGGTTGATTTTACGCGGGACAATGACAAATCAAACGGTGGAAAAGGGGCCAAATGCAGCGGTTTTTTCACCGGCTGGCGCAAAAACAACCTGCCAGCACGGCAGCTTAGCGTGCTTTTCGCACCAGCAGCAGATGGGCGACTACGCCGCCGACCAGTCCCCAGAACGCCGGACCGATGCCAAGCAGCGAGACACCGGAGGCGGTAATCAGAAAAGTGATCAGCGCACTGTCGCGCTCAGCTGGCTGATCCAGTGCCCGTTGCAGGCTGCCGCCCAGCGTCGCCAGCAGCGCCAGTCCGGCCAGCGTCTGAATCAGCACCGGCGGCAATGCACTGAACAACACCGCGATCAGGGCACCGGCCGCGCCAGCCAGCAGATAAAACAGCCCTGCCAGCGCGGCTGCTCGCCAGCGCCGCTGCGGATCGGCATCCACCTCATCACTCATGCAGATGGCGGCGGTGATGGCGGCAATACAGACCGAAAAGCCGCCAAAGGGTGCCAGTAACAGCGCGATAAGGCCGGTCCAGCTGATCAGTGATGAGACCGGCGGGCGGTAACCGTGTGCCTGCAGCGTGGCGATGCCGGGCGCGTTCTGTGACGCCATGGTGACCAGAAAATAGGGCAGGCCGATGCCGATCAGCGTGGTCAGGGTAAAATGTGGCATTACCGGCTGCGGCAGCGTCAGCACAATCGGCTGTGGCGGAAAATGGATCGCCTGCTGCGCCAGCGCGACGCCGGTTCCAATCAGCAGGGTGATCAGAATGGCGTAGCGCGACAGCCAGCGGCGGGCCAGCAGCCAGGCCAGACACATACTGCCGCACAGGGCAAAGTTGGTCTGCAAATCGGCAAAGGTCTGCAGGCCAAAGCGCAGCAGAATACCGGCCAGCATCGCCGCCGCCAGCGAGGCGGGAATGGTGTTCATCAGGCGCGCAAACAGGCCGGTCACGCCGGAAAGGACGATCAGCAGATTGGCGAAGACAAACACCCCGACAGCTTCGTTGAGGCTGATGCCGTGAAAGCTGGTTGCCAGCAGCGCCGCGCCAGGGGTTGACCAGGCCGCCAGCACCGGCATCCGGTAGCGCAGCGATAATCCCAGCGAGGCAATACCCAGCGCGATGCCCAGCACCGCCAGCCAGCCGCCGATTTGGCTGGGTGACGCGCCAGCCGCCTCGAAGGCCTGATAAACAATCGCGCCGCTGCTGCTGTAGCCGACCAGCACAGCGACAAAGCCAGAGACCACCATCGGCAGGGTCAGTCGGGGTTGAACAGATGTCTGAATCATGATGTTAGCCGGTTTGTGCGTTATAGCGCACATGGTCGCATGATGCGCTATAACGCACAAGTGCTACACTGCCGCCATAAGGTCAGCGTGTGGACTGGCGACAGAATCAGGAGCAGAAGTGGAGAGCATTCAGCACCATCTGAGTAACGCGCTCAGACAGTTACGTCAGGCCAATGGCTGGAGCCTGACGCTGACGGCCGAACGAACCGGCGTCAGCAAAGCGATGCTGGGCCAGATTGAGCGCGGCGAATCGAGCCCGACGGTGGCGACGCTGTGGAAAATTGCCACCGGCTTTAACGTGCCGTTTTCGTTTTTTATCGACGGCAATCCGTTGCCCGGCGCACCCGCGGGCTTCAGTCAGCCCAACGCCGAGATGTCGGTCCAGCCGCTGTTACCTTACGATCCGCAACTGCGGTTTGATCTGCTGGCGGTTGAGCTGGCCGCAGGCGCACAGAGCATCTCTTCGCCCCATGAAGCGGGCTGCGTTGAGCAGGTTGTGGTCATAGAGGGGGAACTGCTGCTTGGGGTCGGCGATCTCTGGCGGCGTCTGCCCCGCGGTGCAGCGTTTCAGTTTCGCGCTGACGTCACCCACAGCTACCGTAATCCGCTCAGCAGTCCGCTGCGGTTTCACAGCCTGATCCACTATCTGCAGCGCCCCGAACTTACAAATTGAAACCAGGGTAAACTACACAGTTTACCTTCGTATCTCTATACTGGCCGCTAAACCTGAGGAGAAGGACGATGTGCGATTTAAGCGAACCTGCCGCCACCTTGCGTATGCTGGTGGGTAAACTGGCTCGTCGGCTGCGTGAGTCCGCGCCGCCCGGCAATCTCAGCTGGTCGCAGGTGGCCGTACTGGGCTATCTGGTGCGTGACGGGGCGATGACGGTCACTGAACTGGCCGCGGCGGAAAGCGTTCGCAGTCAGTCAATGGGCGCCACCGTCGCCACCCTGCTGGACGCGGGCATGGTGACCGGCGAGCCCGATCCCCATGACGGACGCAAAACCCGCTATCGCCCCACGGAAGCCTGTCTGGCGGTCATCGCGTCCAGCCGTGCGATGCGTGATGACTGGTTGATCGGGGCTTTTGAGGCACAGCTGAGTGTGGCCGAGCAGCAGCAGTTGATCGATGCCATTCCTTTACTTCAACGACTTACTGAACATGAATCCTGAGAGGAGACGATATGGCTGTAACCACACTTGATGCGAAAACGGCGCTGATTGTTATTGACCTGCAACATGGCATCGTTGCGCTGCCGCTGGTCCATCAGCCGCAGCCGGTGGTTGAACGCTGCGCGCGCCTGGCACAGGCGTTTCGCGCCAGCGATCTGCCGGTGGTACTGGTTAACGTCGCGGGCGGGGCGCCGGGCCGGACTGAGCAGGCGCGTCACGGCGGCGAACTGCCGGCTGACTGGGCGACACTGGTGCCGGAGATGACACCGCAGCAGAACGATCTGACCATTACCAAAAAAACCTGGGGCGCGTTTCACGCCACGCCACTGCATGAAGAGCTGCAGAAACGCGGAATTACGCAGGTGGTGATTTGTGGCATCGCCACCAGTATTGGGGTGGAATCGACCGCACGCCAGGCGTATGAGCTCGGTTACAACGTCACGCTGGCCACCGATGCCATGACGGATTTAGACCTCAATACCCATAACAACAGCATCAACCTGATCTTCCCTCGTCTGGGCGAAACCGGTAGCAGCGCGGATATTGTGGAATTATTACCGCAGTGAGATAACAGCCTTTGAAGGTGGAAAAATGTCCTGCCAGGCTGGCAGGACATTACTGCTAAGAGTTAAAAACTGAAGCGGTAGCCCGCATTGACCTGACGCTGATCAAAGCGTTGACCGGTGGTGAGATCGGCTTCCAGATAGAAATTGTGCACGTTATTCAGACTTGCGCTCACGCCCAGGCCATTGTTCCAGCCGTTACCGCGAAAATCGGTCTTCTCGCGGGAGCCGTTTAAGGCATATTGCATATTGGCTGAGAACTCACGCACCAGTCCGGTTTTGACATAAACGTTATATTTGCTGCCCGCTTTATCCTCGCTGTAGCCTGCCAGCGCGCTGATCCGGCCATTAACCGCATCATAATCTTTGAACGCAATCACCAGACCGTTACTTGCCCGGGTCTGCGAGCCTTTCTGGCGGCCTGCGGTCAGCTGAACCTGGGGTTCGAGGTAGAAACCCTGATTGTCGGCTGAGAAGCTGAAACGTTTACCCGCTTCAACAGAGGCGCTGTAGCCGGTCGATTTTGCTTTACCGGAAACCTGATTCTGCTGGCTGTCTTTAACGTCGAACTGGTTGCTGAGGCGGTTAATTTTGTAAACCTGATCGATGTAAAAGCCATTGTCAGCCATCCAGGTCAGGTAGGCACCAAAATGCTGTGATTCTGCTGTTCCGTCACCGCCGCGATATTTAGGTGAGGCGTGAGTCGTTCCCATGAATAAGCCGCCATACAGCTTCTTACCTTCAATCAGGTTCTTATCCACACCAAACTGGAAGCCGCTGTAGTCCATGTCAAAACCGCTCAGCTTTCCGCTTGAGAAAGAACTCAGCTTACCGCCATAGCCCCTTAACCAGACGTTGCCTGTGCCGCTGCTCTGACGGATATCGCCCATGCGCTGCAGCAGCGTCTGGTTCTCAACATAGTTAAGCAGATAGCCGATGTGCAGGAAATTGCCGCCGGCATCAGCGGTGGTGGTGATCGGTTTAGTCTGTTGAGGTGCCGCCGGCGCAGTCGGGACAACGGGAGCGTCAGGTTCCGCGCCACGCTCAGGCGTGACGGGTTCATCAGCAGGGGTTGCGGGTTCCGCAGGGGGTGCAGGTTCGCCAGGCGTTACCGGTTCTGCAGGCGTTGCGGGTTCCGCAGGCGTAACCGGTTCTGCAGGCGTTGCAGGTTCGTCAGGCGTTACCGGCTCTGCAGGGGTTGCAGGTTCGTCAGGCGTTACCGGTTCTGCAGGCGTTACGGGTTCGTCAGGCGTAACCGGTTCTGCAGGGGTTGCAGGTTCGTCAGGCGTAACCGGTTCTGCAGGCGTTACGGGTTCGTCAGGCGTAACCGGTTCTGCAGGGGTCGCAGGTTCGTCAGGCGTAACCGGTTCTGCAGGCGTTACCGGTTCATCCGGCGTTACCGGGTCTGCAGGGGTGGCAGGTTCGTCAGGCGTAACCGGTTCTGCAGGCGTTACCGGTTCATCCGGCGTTACCGGGTCTGCAGGCGTAACGGGTTCATCAGGAATTACCGGTTCATCCGGGGTAACCGGATCTACCGCAGGCACACGACCGGAAGAGGCTAACGCCCAGTTATTACCCGTTTTGCTTACGCTATAAAGATAGCCACCCAGTTCGACATCAGAGTCTGAGGTAAAACTGGCCTGACCATCTGGGGTTTCCACCACGGTTAATGTCTCATTACCCGTGGTAGCCAGACTTCCCTGGTTAACAAAAGAGAGGGAATAATCGCCAGCACTGCTGTTGGTGACGACCAGCTTATCACCGCCGTTATTTACGCCATCTCCTTCACCGACCAGATCAACACGCATGTTGAAATGACCCGTACCCTGAAGATCCGCAACGGTTAAGGTGGAATACCCGCTGGCAGAGGTTGCCCGGCTAAAGTCAACGTTACTGTTGGTGAGGGTTAACCGATCGAGATTTGACGTTCCGCTAACATACCAGTCGCTATTATCGAGGGTTGCGTTTAAATAGCCGCTATTAATATTATCGCTGAACGCGCTCCCTTCCCAGACCGATCCCGGCTGCAGTGATAAATCAATTTTTCCGCCGTTGGAATAAACTGAACCCATCATATTCAGTTTGCCATCAACGTTAATGTTACCCGCTGCGTAACCCGCGTCATATTGTGTTGCGATAGCCAGCTCATCTGATGAGGGCAGGGTAATCGCTAAATCGCCGGTTAAATCGATATCACCGCCTGCCATCGCAAAAACAGCGGCTTGTTCTGTTACTGCATTTTTAATGGTGATGTTATTACCGGTAATGTGACCCGAATTAATTGCCCATAAGCCCATATTGGCGCTGGTAATATCGGTCTCATCCAGATTAACGGTTGAGGCAGAGGTTTGTGCAGAAGCCCCATAAGAGCCACCGGCATCGATGGTATTCCGCTGTTCTGCTGTACCCTTAAAATTAATCGTTGTGTTGGTACCACTGGCGACAATACCGCCCGCCAGCGCGGAAGTGACGTGGCTGTCGGCACCGATATTGGCAACACCATTGCCTCTCACTTCCAGAGCGATAGCGTCAGCGCCAGAGGTAGAAATTGTCAGACTTTCAGCGGTGAGATCACCAAAGTTCCACAGACCGGTTGAATCAGCGCCGGTGGTGGTGATGACACTGCCAGCGCCTAAATCCGCGAGGGTATTTTCCTGCAGCTCAAGGCCATTTGAATAATCGCCAGCGGTGGTAATGCTCAGCTGGTTGGCCTTCAGTGATGAAAGGGCGGATGACGCCGTTCCATTTAATGCATCAACCACAATCCCACTGCTTCGATCACCGTTTGTCGATATCGTACTCAGGTTTCCCAGGTCAGCGCCACTGCCGGGATTGGTAATTGTGAGGCCGGTGCCGGTGCCGCCCACGGTTGTAACAGAAAGGGCATCGGCGGTTAAAAAGGACCCGCCTTTAACGGTCACCCCGCTGGCAATCATATCGCCGGTGCCGGTCACATTGACGGCCGTTCCGCTGCCCAGATTGGCGGTGACATTATCTCCGATGATATTAATACCCACAGCCCGATCGCCGCTGACATTGACGGTAAGGCCATCGGCAGTCAGCGTACTGTTTCTGCCCCAGATGACCACACCCCGTGCGTAATTAGCCGCATCATTAACATTAATCACTGACTGGCTGCCTAAATTAATGATGCCAGTCTGACCATAGGGATTCATTATGCCGTAAAGGCCGCCGGAATAGAGCGCATCACCAGTCAGGATGTCGCCATTATTCAATGTGATATTTGTTCCTGTCTGGCTTCCGATATTTTCACCCGCAGCAGAACCACTCAGGATAAATCCTATTAATAGGGCTAATGGGGTTAAATGACGCGTGTTTATTTTTTTCATTGACTAAGCATCCCTGTATGGCATCAAAGCTCAACGCACAATTGAGGATTTAAGCCGTCAAGATGAGCGGCTGAGTTGATGAGTTTAATTTGACGCTAATCTATCAGGAAACAGGCGGATTCCTGTCACTTTAATTGAGGCGCTATTTCCATTTTTATTCTCAAAAGAGAATACAGTTTAATAACAGGTTATAAATGTTTTGCTATCAGGCAGCCAAATAAAGCGGAGCGCGATTTATCTTAAATAACAGCGTTGAATAATAAAGCGGTGAGATTATATTAATCTGAATGGCGGGCGAAAATAAGCTGGCTTTTGCAAGCCAGCCTCTTTAATTAGCGGAAGGCGTAACCCAGCGTTAAGCCGACGCTGTAATTGCGGCCAGGTGCCGATTCGAAGTAGCGGCCATTGCTCTCATTAACGATCACCGACCCGACATACTCGCGGTCAAACAGATTATCGACCCGGCCAAACAGATCCAGCGTCCAGTCACTGACCTGCCATTTATAGCCGCTGTTCAGCGCGACGACGGTATAGGATGGGGTATTGACCTCATTCTGGTCATCGGCGGCGATCTGGCTCAGGTAGCGCATTTCCGCTCCGGCATAGAAGCCCTGTTCCGGCGCATAGCCCAGTCCGGCGTAGAGCATATTACGGGCGATGCCGGGAATGCGATTGCCGTCGCAGCTGTCACTGCCGCAGGCGTTGCTGCGATAGCGCGCATCCAGCAGGGTATAAGCCATTTTCAGCTGCCAGTCCCAGCCAAACTGCTGATCCAGCGCTAACTCCAGCCCGTGACGTCGGGTTTCGCCGGCGTTTTTATAGGTGGTGCGTCCGCCACTGCTGGCGTCAGCGACAATTTCATCCTGGGTATCGGTCTGAAACAGCGCCGCGCTGACCAGGCCATTGCCAATCCGTTTCTTGCTGCCGATCTCCAGCGTATCGCTGGTGGACGGTTTCAGGCCGAGATTGAGGCCCGACTGACCATCTGAACGGTAAGACAGCTCATTAATCGTTGGGGTTTCAAAGCCGCGACCGGCCGAGAGATAGGCGTTCCAGCTCGGGTCAAACGCATACTTCAGCGACGCCGCCGGTAACCATTTGTGATAGCGCGCATCGCCGCTGTCATCAACGTTGCCGTTACGAACATAAAAGTCATTGGAGTCGAAGTTAACGGTGCTGAAGCGCACGCCGGCATCCAGCGACAGCTTATCGGTCAGTTGCCAGGCCGTCTGCAGATAGGGATCGAGGTTCCACATCAGGTTGCGCTCATTGCGGCGCAGGTTGCCCTGATCGCCGTAATGGGTCACGCCATTGCTGACGGTAAAGTTCTCGTAGCCTTTGCGCCGTTCCGTCATGGTTTCGTAATCGAGGCCGCCGGTCAGCGTCACCGGAATCGACAGCAGGCTGTCGCGGTGGGTCCAGCGGGTATCGATGCCCTGATAGTGGCGGGTCAGGTCGATTACGCCGCCGGGATGGCTGGGGCTGCTCTGAACACTGGCGGGAATCGACTGAAACTGGGTGGTTTCGCGTACACCGGCATACACCATCACGCTGAGATCGTCGTTTTCACTCATCTGGCGCTGGTAGTGCAGGCCGCCTTGCGTCTGGTCAACGGTTTTACGCGTATCGTAGAGCGAGACATTACTCACCACCTGACGGGGATTGTCGCGCCACTGGGCGGGCGTCAGACCGCCGGGGTCCTGCGCATCGATATGCACGCTGTTGAACAGCAGCGTTAAGGTGCTGACATCATCAATCCGCACCCCGAGCCGGGCATTGCCGAGATTTTTCTGGGCGGCGCTGTGGTCCCGGTAGCCGTGCGTGGTAAAGCGTGAGGCGGAAACGGTGTAGTTCACATCACCGGCGTGGCTGCCGTCGCCGGTCGCGCCGCTGGCTTTGACGCTGTTGCGCCAGCTGCCGTAGCTGCCGTACCAGCTACTCGCCTCCAGCGAGGGCGGCTGTTGCCCGGCCTGAGTCGTCACATTCAGCACGCCGCCGGAGGCATTGCCGTACAGCGCGGAAAACGGCCCGCGCAGCACCTCGACGTGATCGATGGAGCCGATATCAATATTTGAGGTTTGCGCCTGACCGTCCGGCATGGTGGCGGGAATACCGTCGACATAGATGCGTAAACCGCGAACGCCATAGGTTGATCGGGAGCCAAAGCCGCGGATCGACAGTTGCAGATCCTGGGCGTAATTCTGTCTGTTCTGGATCTGCAGGCCGGGCACGCTGCTGAGATTTTCCGACAGGTTGACGCGCGGCGCGGCCTGGCGCATCTCATCACCACTGACCACGCTGACGGCGGCGGGCGTATCAAGCACGTTCAGGCCGCTCTCCGCCGGGGTCGCGCTGACCACCAGGGTATTGTCATTTTCCGCCGCCAGCGGCGACAAAGGATAGAGGGCGGGCAGGATCAACAGCGGCAGCGTCGCCTGACGCAGTAAGGTTATTTTCATTTTTAGCGGCCTGAGAAAAGATCAACAATGAACCAGCTGGAACAATTGGCGCGTATGGTAATGCTTTGCCGGGGTCGGGTATAGCCTTTTACGTGGCGTCACGCTTATTCCGCGCAGACCCTGCGGCGGGGCCGTCGGCGTTATTTTATCCGTTCTGCGCCCGGCGACCGCTATTTCGTTTTCTGCCGGTCAGCAAAATGAAAATAGCGGGCGATAAGGTCATCGGCGGTTATTCCCCGGCGGCGCGGTTATTCGCGGCACGCCTGCGGGCTTTTTTACCGCGCCAGTACTCTTCCAGATAGGGCAGCATCTCCAGCAGGAAAATAGCCGACAGCACGAAAATAATATAACCGGTCGGTAGCGGATCGGCGCGCCACTTCAGTTCAAAACGGGGCGACTCATCGCCCAGACCAAATAGTGCCTGGAACTGCGGCCAGTGCCGTGAAATAACCAGCAGCAGCGCCATCAGCGGCACCATCTCAAGAAAACTGTGAACATGTTGCTCAACCGGTTTGACCTCGCGCGCCGTTACCGCGTAGCTGACATCCCACAGCGCTGTGGCTTCGTGGCAGAAGAACAGCACAATCATGAAACCGATCACCAGCGCATTCACCTCCAGAAACAGCGCCGATAATAACGGCAGCCCCATCTCCAGAAACATCAGAATATGGATCCAGGTTTCTTTCAGTCCGGTGGTGTTTTCAATATCGGTGGCCCGATGACAGATCCAGTCGGCAAAGCCAGCAATAAGCCAGACGGGTAATACGAAATAAAGTAACAGAAGCATCTGCGGATCAAATTGCTGCATAGCGGGCGCTCTCAGAAATAAAAGTGAATAAAGCATAGTTCTGGGGTGGCAGGACGCAAAATGAGGCCGCGGCAGAATACCCAATATTGCCCGGCCCGGTCGGTTGCGGTAAATCTGAACCTGGGGTGTGGACACATAAAAAAGAGAGCGTGCTGGCGAAAGAATATTCTTTGCCGGCAATGGACGCGCCGCATTCTCCGGGATGACGCATTCTGTTGCGCTGGATTTTTTGGCCGTTTGCCGCCAGGCTGGAGACGGCCTTTTTTACCCATGATGCGTACGTGCCTGCGGGGCGGTGGCGCATCACCTCGATAATGATCAAAGGGAGTCAGCATGAGTCAACAACCTGAAGTGGCGGTTCTGGGATTGGGTGCAATGGGGCACGCGTTTGCCGCTAACCTGCTGAAGAAAGGTTTTAAGGTTCATGGCTGGAACCGCACCCGCGCGCGCGGCGAGGATCTGCTGGAGGCCGGATTGCAGCTGGCCGATTCCCCGGCCGTGGCCGTGGCGCAGGCCGATGTGGTGATTGCGATGCTCTCCGATGGCGAAACCACGGAGCAGGTGCTGCAGCAGAGTCTGGATGCGTTTAAATCGGGTGCCATCCTGTGCCAGATGGGCACCATTGGCGTGGAAAAAACCGACGCGCTGATCGCGTTATTCGCTGACGCGCGCAGCGATATGCTGTTTATCGATGCGCCGGTCTCCGGCACCAAAGCGCCGGCAGAGAATGGGCAGATTCTGGTGCTGGCCAGCGGCGATCGCAGCCGCGCAGCCGCGGCGGAAACGGTGTTCGCTGCGATTGGCAAAGGCACACAGTGGCTGGGCGAGGCGGGCAAAAGTTCGCGCATGAAGCTGGTGATCAACAGCTGGCTGATCGGCATGATGCAGAGCCTGGCGGAGAGCACCCAACTGGCGGCGCAGTTTGGTTTCTCCACCGACGATCTGTGGCAGGTGCTGGAGGGCGGTCCGCTGGCGGCACCCTATGCAAAAATGAAGCTGGCCATGATCGCCAGCGACGACTATACCCCGCAGATGAATCTGGTCTGGGCGCTGAAAGATGCGCGGCTGGCGCTGGAAGCCTCCGACACGCCACTGCCGGCGCTGGCAAACATTGCGGATGTCTGGCAGCAGGCGGTGGATGACGGCCTCGGCGAACAGGATCTGGCGGTGGTTTATCGTTATCTGAAGGCGCAATGAGTTGTCCGCCGGGCTTTGACTTCAGCCAGCGTCCGCTGGTGCCGCTGGCGCATGATTATGCGCACGGTGCCAGCGAGCCGTGGCACCATCACGATTGCGCCCAGCTGATCCACACGCTGAGCGGCGTGGTGCGGGTCGAAACCGAGTATGGCAGCTGGATTGTGCCACCGAGCCGTGGCGTCTGGCTGCCGGCCTTTACCCGTCATGCGTTGCAGATCACCGGCAGGGTGGCGGCCCGTACGCTGTTTATCCATCCGCTGGCGCGCGCCGATCTGCCTGCCAGTTGTCAGGTGGTGCAGATCACGCCATTACTGCGCGAGCTGATTGTCAGTGCGCTGAGCTTGCCAGACGCCTATAGTGCGGACAGTCGGGCTGAACGGATCCTGGAGTTAATTCTGGATGAAATCCGCGGCATGGACGTGCTGCCGTTTGCGCTGCCCGCGCCGCACAGCGCCCGCCTGCAGGCGCTGTGTGACCGGATTCAGCAGACGCCAGGCGAGAGCTGGACGCTGCAGCGTGCCAGTGACAGCCTTAACGTCTCGGGACGCACGCTGGCGCGTCACTTCAGCCGCGAAACCGGCCTGCAGTTCAGCGACTGGGTCCGGCGCGCCCGTCTCGCCATCGCCCTGACGCGGCTGGCGCAGGGCGATTCGGTGCTGCAGGTGGCGCTGGATCTCGGCTATGAGAGCCCGAGTGCCTTCAGCGCGATGTTTCGTCGTCTGCTGGGCGTGGCACCGACAGACTACTTTCCCTCAAACGACTCGCCGCATTAAACAGCGCCTGCAGTGCGGCGCGCGCCGTGTCGTTATCGATGCTCACGCCCCAGTAGCGGTGGCCACTGGCATCCAGACAGCTAATGTAGGCGACCGAACGGCTCTCGCTGCGTTTTCCCAGCGTGTGCTCATGATAATCCTCAATCGACAGCGACAGATCGAAGCACTGCCGCAGGGCATTCACGCCAGCCGACAGCCAGCCATTGCCGCGGCCCTGTAACGTCAGGGTGCGCGACCGATCGCTGACGCTGGCGGTCAGCGTCGTCTCTGCGCCGCTGTCGCTCTGGCTGCTGGCATTCAGCAACTGCAGCGTCGGCTGGTCTACGCCATAGTGGCGGCAAAACAGCTGCCACAGCGCGTAGTGGGTCATTTCACCGCCGTGACGATCGGTGTGCTGTTGCACGCAGCGGCTGAAATCCTGCTGCAAGCCGCGCGGCAGCTGCAGGCCGTGATTCTGCTCCAGCAGCCAGGCGGCGCCTCCTTTGCCTGACTGGCTGTTCACGCGGATCACCGCTTCATAGCTGCAGCCGATATCAGCCGGATCGAGCGGCAGGTAGGGCATCTGCCAGCGGGTTTCCGGCTGGCTGGCGCGCCAGGCAAAGCCCTTGCGGATCGCATCCTGATGCGAACCGGAGAAGGCGGTAAACACCAGTTCACCGGCGTAAGGGTGGCGCGGATGGACCGGCAGTTGATTACAGCGGGTCACCACCTCGATCACCTCACTCATCTGACTGAAATCAAGCTGCGGAGCCACGCCCTGGGTATAGAGATTGAGCGCCAGCGTCACCAGATCGACATTACCGGTGCGTTCGCCGTTGCCAAACAGGCAGCCTTCGACCCGGTCTGCCCCCGCCAGCAGCGCCAGCTCGGCGCAGGCGACACCGGTCCCGCGATCGTTATGCGGATGCACGCTGATACAGACCGCATCACGGCGGCTGAACTGGCGGCAAAACAGCTCAATCTGGTCGGCATAAACGTTGGGCGTATTAACCTCTACCGTGGCGGGCAGGTTGATGATCATCGGCCGGTCGGCCTCAGGTTGCCAGACATCGGCCACCGCTTCACAAATCTCCAGCACAAACGCCATTTCAGTAAAACAGAAGGTTTCCGGCGAATATTCAAAGGTCCACGCCGTCTCCGGCTGCGCCTCGCAGGCGGCGCGGATCTGCTGCGCAGCGCGGGTAGCCAGCGCCACAATCTCCGCTTTGCTCTGTTTAAACACCCGTTCACGAAACAGCGGGGCGGTGGCGTTATAGAGATGCACAATCGCCCGTGGCGCGCCCTGCAATGCCTCGAAGGTGCGCTCAATCAAATCGTGGCGCGCCTGGGTCAGTACCTGCAAGGTCACGTCATCAGGGATTTGGCGCTGTTCAATCAGGTCGCGCACAAAATCGAAATCGGTCTGCGAGGCGGAGGGAAAGGCAACCTCAATCTCTTTAAAGCCGCAGCGCAGCAGCAGCGCCCAGAACGCCATTTTGCGGGCGCGATCCATCGGCTGCGCCAGCGCCTGATTACCGTCGCGCAGATCGGTCGCCAGCCAGCGCGGTGCCTGAGTGATCTGACGGGCAGGCCACTGGCGATCGGGCAGGTTAATCAGCGGGGATGGGCAGTACTTCTCAGCGGGATGGGTCAGCATTGTTCTCTCCTGGTGGTTTTTTATCAGTCTGGCGGCAGCGCGGCAGTGGCGCGCGCGCAAGGCTGACAACCTGAAGCGCAAAAGTGACAAGTGCGCTTTTGCCGTCACTGAACGCTGGGTGCGCTGTGGTTTGATGAATCCGCCGTGCAGCGGTAGCATGGCGCGATCTTTCTTACAGTCGGGTGTTTATGTTGATTTTTGATGGTCACAACGATCTGCTGCTGAACCTGTGGCTGCATCACCGCGATGCGCCCGTGCAGGCGTTTTATCACGGCATTGCGCGCGGGCATCTCGATTACCCACGCATTCAGCAGGGCGGCATGGGCGGCGGACTGTTTGCGATTTTTGTTCCGCCACAGGAGTATGTCGCCCGGATGGCACCGGAACGGGCGGCAGAGCCGTGGCAACCGCAGGCGATCATGTGGCAGCAGCTGGCGATATTGCAGCAGCTGGCCGATGAATCGGACGGGCGGGCGCAACTCTGTCGTGACAGCGAGCAGATCGCAGCCTGCCGCGCCGCGGGCGTGCTGGCGATGGTGGCACATATCGAAGGGGCCGATGCGCTGGACGGTGACGGCGAGGCGTTACTGGCGTTCTGGCAGGCCGGGGTGCGCAGCATCGGGCCTTTCTGGAACCTGCCGAACCGCTTTGGTCACGGAGTGAATGGCGCATTTCCCGGCTCGCCCGATACCGGGCCGGGGCTGACGGCGGCCGGTGAAGCGCTGATCCAGCAGGCCAATGCGCTGCGGATGATGATCGACGTCTCGCATATGAACGAAAAAGCGTTCTGGGATACCGCACGGCTCTCCGCTGCGCCGCTGGTCGCCAGCCATTCCAATGCGCATGCGCTCTGTCCACAGCCGCGCAATCTGACCGATGCGCAGCTGCTGGCGATTCGCGACAGCGGCGGACTGGTCGGTATCAACTTCGGCAACGCCTTTTTACGCGCTGACGGTCAGCGCGACGATAACACTCCGTTGACAGAAATTGTTAAGCATTGTGATCATCTGATGAGGATAATGGGCAGCGACCATGTGGCCTTTGGCTCCGATTTCGACGGTATCACGCCGCCGGCAGCGCTGGGCGATGTCAGCGGTTTACCGCGTCTGCTCGCCGCTTTGCGCGAAGCGGGCTATGATCAGAGACTGACAGAGAAGCTGGCGTGGGGAAACTGGCAGCGGGTTTTAAGACAAACCGGTCTGTGATAACAATTTCCTTACTTCTTTCGGGTTGATCTCGACGCGCCATTGGCGCAACATCTGTCGGCAATTTTGTGACTCGGATCGCGTTTCACATCTGGCCGTTGTTTTTTAAGGCCGCTAATTTACTGTTACTAAAGAGGAAAAAACTCATGTGGAAAAAACCAACTTTCGTTGATCTGCGTCTCGGTCTGGAAGTCACGCTGTACATCTCCAACCGTTAATAATTCTGCCCGCCCTCTGTGCGGGCATTTTGTTTCAACTTCTGGTTTTCCTTCATGTTTATTAAAGTCCTCGGCTCGGCCGCGGGTGGCGGATTTCCGCAGTGGAACTGCAACTGCGCCAACTGCCACGGCGTGCGCACCGGCTCCATTCAGGCCCGTCCCCGCACGCAATCATCGATTATTCTCAGCGATAATGGCGAAGACTGGGTGTTATGTAACGCCTCGCCCGACATCAGTCAGCAGATGCTGCATACGCCTGAATTAGTCCGTCACGGGGTGCTGCGCGGCACGGCGATCGGCGCCATTATCCTGACCGACAGCCAGATCGACCACACCACCGGGTTGCTCAGCCTGCGCGAAGGCTGTCCGCATCAGGTGTGGTGTACGCCGGAAGTGCATCAGGATCTCAGCAGCGGCTTTCCAATCTTCCCGATGCTGACCCACTGGAACGGCGGTCTGCAGCACCGGCCCATTGCGCCGCTGACGCCGTTCAGCGTTGACGTCTGCCGCGATCTGCAGTTCACCGCGATCCCGATTCTCAGCAACGCACCGCCTTATTCGCCTTACCGCGATCGGCCACTGCCGGGCCACAACGTGGCGCTGTTTATTGAAAACCGCGCCAGCGGTCAGACGCTGCTGTATGCGCCGGGCCTCGGAGAGCCGGATGCGGTGATCCTGCCGTGGCTGCAGAAAGCCGATTGCCTGCTGATTGACGGCACCGTCTGGCAGGATGATGAGCTGCTGACCACCGGCGTCGGGAAAAATACCGGCAAAGCGATGGGCCACCTGGCGCTGGCGGAAGAGCAGGGGCTGATGGCGCTGCTGGCCTCGCTGCCGGCTAAACGCAAAATTCTGATCCACATAAACAACACCAATCCGATCCTCAACGAGCAGTCACCTCAGCGTCAGTTCCTGACAGAACAAGGAATAGAGGTAAGCTGGGACGGGATGGCGATCCACCTTCAGGACTAAATCATGCAGATCACTGACACGCTCTCGCCGCAGGCTTTTGAACAGGCGCTGCGCGACAAAGGCGCTTACTACCATATTCATCATCCGTATCACATCGCGATGCATAACGGTCAGGCGACGCGCGAGCAGATTCAGGGATGGGTGGCGAACCGTTTTTACTACCAGACCACCATTCCGCTGAAAGATGCCGCTATCATGGCCAACTGTCCCGATCCGGCCACCCGCCGTAAATGGGTGCAGCGTATTCTCGATCACGACGGCAGCAACGGCGCAGAGGGCGGCATTGAAGCCTGGCTGCAGCTGGGCGAAGCGGTCGGGCTGACGCGTGAAGCATTGATCTCTGAGCGGCACGTACTGCCGGGCGTGCGTTTTGCGGTTGACGCCTACGTCAACTTTGCCCGTCGCGCCAACTGGCAGGAAGCGGCCTGCAGCTCCCTGACCGAACTGTTTGCGCCGCAGATCCATCAGTCGCGCCTCGACAGCTGGCCACAGCACTATCCGTGGATCAAAGAAGAGGGCTATTTCTACTTCCGCAGCCGTCTGAGCCAGGCGAACCGCGATGTGGAACATGGTCTGGCGCTGGCGCTGGAATTTTGTACCACCGCCGAAAAGCAGAACCGGATGCTGGAAATTTTGCAGTTTAAGCTCGATATTCTGTGGAGTATGCTCGACGCGATGACCATGGCCTATGAGCTGAAGCGGCCGCCTTACCACACCGTCACCGACAAGGCGGCGTGGCACACCACCCGACTGGTATAAATGATGAACGAAAAATCGATAGCGGTGTTCCGCCGTGGCTACCGGCTGCAGTGGGAAGCGGCGCAGGATAGCCATGTGGTGCTCTACCCGGAAGGGATGGCGAAGCTCAACGAAACGGCGGCGGCGATCCTCGCGCTGTTGGACGGTAAACAGGATATCGCCGCAATCATTGCCACGCTGGATAGCCAGTTCCCGGAAGCGGGCGGCGTCGGTGACGATGTGAAAGAGTTCCTGCAATCAGCCTATGAACAGAAGTGGATACAGTTCCGTGACCCCGCATAAACCTGACGTCAATTCGCCGCTCTGGCTGCTGGCGGAGCTGACCTATCGCTGCCCGCTGCAGTGCCCGTACTGCTCGAACCCGCTCGATTTTGCGCAGCAGGAGAAAGAGCTGACCACCGAACAGTGGATCGAGGTGTTCCGTCAGGCCCGCGCTATGGGCAGCGTGCAGCTCGGTTTTTCCGGCGGTGAACCGCTGGTGCGTAAAGATCTGCCGGAGCTGATCAAAGCGGCGCGCGACCTTGGCTTCTACACCAACCTGATCACTTCGGGCATTGGCCTCACCGAGAAAAAGCTGGATGCGTTCAGCGAGGCCGGGCTGGATCATATTCAGATCAGCTTCCAGGCCAGTGATGAAACCCTGAATGCCGCGCTGGCCGGATCGAAAAAAGCCTTCCAGCAGAAGCTGGAGATGGCGAAAGCGGTGAAAGCGCACGGCTATCCGATGGTGCTGAACTTCGTGTTGCATCGCCATAACATCGATCAGATCGATAAAATCATCGATCTCTGCATCGAACTGGAAGCGGATGATGTTGAACTGGCGACCTGTCAGTTTTATGGCTGGGCGCAGCTCAACCGGGAAGGCCTGCTGCCGACCCGCGAACAGATCGCCCGCGCTGAAGCCGTGGTCAGCCGTTACCGCGAGCAGATGAGCGCCAGCGGCAATCTGACCAATCTGCTGTTCGTCACGCCAGATTATTATGAAGAGCGTCCGAAAGGCTGTATGGGCGGCTGGGGCGCGATTTTCCTCAGCGTTACCCCGGAAGGGACGGCGCTGCCGTGCCACAGCGCGCGCCAGCTGCCGGTGGAGTTCCCGTCGGTGCTCGATCAGCGGCTGGACGACATCTGGTATCACTCGTTTGGTTTTAACCGCTATCGTGGTTACGACTGGATGCCTGAGCCGTGCCGCTCGTGCGACGAAAAAGAGAAAGATTTCGGCGGCTGCCGCTGTCAGGCTTACATGCTGACCGGCAATGCCGACAACGCCGATCCGGTCTGCAGCAAATCGCCTCATCATGGCAAAATCCTTGAAGCCCGCCGCGAAGCGGATTGCAGCGACATCAAAATTGGTCAGCTGCAGTTCCGTAATCGCAGCAATTCCCAGCTGATCTACAAGACCCGGAATCTGTAACGGTGCGCCGCCTGGAAATTAACGGCCTTCGGATAGAACTGGTGCATCAGCCCGATGCGCGCCAGGCCGCCGCGTTAGTTCAGGTCGGCGCGGGCAGCCACGATGAGCCAGACCGCTGGCCGGGACTGGCGCACCTGCTGGAGCATCTGCTGTTCACCGGCAGCGCGGGCTGGCCGGAGGATGGGCGACTGATGAGCTGGATTCAGGCGCAGGGCGGCCGGGTGAACGCCACCACGCTGGCGCGGCGCAGTGCCTGGTTCTTTGAGGTAGCGCCGCCCCAGCTGGCTGACGGGCTGGCACGGCTGCAGGATATGATCGCCCATCCGCTGCTCGATCATCAGGCGATCCGCCAGGAAGTGGCGGTGATAGAGGCCGAATATCAGCTGATAGCCCATCATCAGCCTTCCCGTACCGAGGCGGCGTTATTGCATCTGGCTGCGTCACCGGCCGCGTTTCAGCGCTTTCAGGTGGGCAGCCGGGCGGCATTTGGCGAGGAGATGACCGCGCTGCAACAGGCGTTACGCCAGTTCCACCAGCGTCATTTTTATGCCGGCAATCTGCGGCTCTGGCTGCAGGGACCGCAGTCACTGGATCAGCTGGAACAGCTGGCGCACACCTTTGCCGCAGCACTGCCGCAGGGCCAGTGGCAGCAGGAGACGCCGCGCCCCAGGCTGCCCGCCAGCGCCGCATTCCGGCTTGGCAATAGCGAACCGGCCGCGCTGTGGCGCAGCTGGCTGCTGGACAGCAGTGACGGTGTCACGTTGTGGCGCGAGTTTTTGCTGGATGAAGCACCGGGTTCGCTGCTGGCCACGCTTCGCCAGCAGCAACTGGCGGAGAACCTGAGCCTGAAATGGCTCTATCAGGCGGATAACGCGGTCTGGCTGGCGATGGGCATTGAGACGGATCAGCCTGAGGCGGTCAATGCGCTATTCGACCGCTGGTTAACCGCACTCAGACACAGCGGTGAGCCGCAGCAGCAGCACTACCTTCAGCTGGCGCAACAGCGTTTTACGGCGCTGACGCCGCTGGATCAGTTACGCGAGCGCGCTTTCGGTTTTGAGCCGCAGGCGGCGATTGAGGCGTTTCCGGCATTGCTGGCAACGCTGGCAGAGGGGCCCGGCACCACGCTGGTGTGCAGCCCGCAGGCGGCGGCGGAAAACGTGCTGACCCAGGGCTTCAGCCTGGCGCTGCATCCCTGGCAGCCCGCGCTGCCCGCTGCTCACCAGGCGACAGACTTCACCTTCTATCCGCTGGCGGCGGAACTGACCGCCGGGCCACTGCCGTCACAGGCGGTCCCCTTACCGCATTGTCATCCCGCTCCCGACCCGTCCAGCCCGGTTCCGATCTCCACTCCAGGCGCTGACCCTGATCCCGACGCCGGTCCGGCCGACCCCACCGCCACGCTGCTGCTGCGGCCGGAATTTTTTTCGACCTTCAGCCAGGCCGTAGGCGAGGCGTATGGTCGTCGGCTGCGTCCGCTGTTTGCCGCCTTGCGTCATCTGGGCGGCCGGGGCGAGTGGCAGGAAGTGGAGGGCGTGTGGCAACTGACGCTGCAACTGACCGCCGATCTGAAAGTGGCGGACTGGGCGCTGCATCAGCTGGTGCTGGCGCTGACGCCGCCGGTCAGCGTGGAACCGCCCTCATCGCCTGATACGATTGCCATCCGCGCGCTGCTCCGGCAGTTGCCTTACCAGCTGGCAACCCACTTTACGCCGGGCTGCTGGCGTGCCCTGCTGACCGGCGGCAGCACGGCGCTGCATACGCTGATTGCCCGACGGCTGAGCGCCCTGGCGCTGCCGGTCAATCCGGCGTTACCGCCGATGCGGATGACGGCACAGAGTGGCATGACCGCGCTGCCGCATGTCAGCCGCGACAACGCCTTGCTGCTGTTTATTCCGCTGCACAATGCGTCCCGCTCGGGGCCACAGGATGCGGAGCAACGGGTCGCGCTGCGGGCGCTGGCGCTGCTGTATGAGCCGCGTTTTTTTCAGCGTTACCGGGTGGAACAGCAGATAGGCTATGTGGTCAGCAGCCGCTACCTGCGCTGTGCCGATCAGGATGGCGTGCTGTTTGCGTTGCAGTCGCCCGATTACAGTGCGCTGTCGCTGCTGCGCTACTGCCGTAACTTTCTGCGTTCGCTGAATGAGACGCTGGCGACCTGCGACCTGGAGGCAATCAGGGCCGCTCTGCACCGTGAGCGCCCGGACCAGGCGCTGGCCCGGTTGCGCCAGCTGAATGGTCTGGCTGAGCCGGATGCGGCGGCGATTGAGACGCTGGACCACGCGCGGTTGCAGCAGCTGCATCAGGAGCTGATTCAGGCCCGTCGCCGCTGGCGGGTACTGTTTACTGCCGGTGGCGCGGCGTAAGCGCCATCGGCAAGGTTGCTGAATTTATTTGAAAATTACCGACAAATCTCTTCACTGTTTATTCCCGCCGAATTGCACCACACTCACTCTACATTTTGAGTTGTACAAGGAATTTACCGTGAAGAACCTCAAGCGTGTTGCGCTGCCCCTGTTAGCCGTTGCCAGCCTGTATGTCCCTTTCTCTCAGGCAGAAGCGATGCACTACCAGCTCAATCCGGAGCACACCTCGGTAGTGGTCAGCTGGAATCATTTCGGTTTCTCACATCCGACGGCGGACATCCCGGATGCCAGCGGTTCGCTGGTGTTTGATAAAGACCATCCTGAGCAGTCGCGCGTTGACGTCACGCTGCCCGTCAGCAAAATCGACAGCCACGTTGCGGCGCTGACCAAAGAATTTAACGGTGCAGACTATTTCGACACCGCCAAATACCCGACCGCGACCTTCCACAGCACCAAAGTGGTGGCGAAGGGCGACAACAAATTTGACGTTGAAGGCAATCTGACCCTGAAAGGGATCACCAAACCGGTAACGCTGCACGCGACGCTGAACCAGCAGGGCGAGCATCCGATGGTGAAGAAGCAGGCGATTGGTTTTGACGCCACCGGCACCATCAAGCGCTCCGACTTTAAGCTGGATAAATATGTGCCAGCAGTGGGTGATGAGGTTGAGCTGACCCTGTCGACCGAAGCCTACGCTAAATAAGTGCGGGCCTCGCAATAAGGGCAGCCGCCCTTATTGCGTTTATCCGTCACCTGCCACCATAACGCCGATCGGCCTGGCTGTTGCGATCCGCCCTGATGCCGGACCGGCAGCGGTTAACTGACCAGACGATCATATCCTTTGCGGCGATAATTCAGCGCAGAGAGCGCCCAGAACACCACAAAAGCCCCCTCCGCAACGTAGCCCACACTGCCCATATTGTCGTTCAGCTGGCCGACGGTCGCCCACAGCCCGCCATGTAAATCCAGCTTATCTGCCATCAGCCCGAGCGCTTCCAGCCCGCCGATAAACAGCGCGATCACCACGCTGGTGGCGGTAATGGTGATGTTGTAATAGAGCTTGCGCACCGGCTTATTAAAAGCCCAGCCGTATGCGCCGACCATCACGAAGTTATCCAGTGAATCCACCAGCGCCATGCCGCTGGCAAACAGCGCCGGGAACACCAGAATGCTCCACACCGACATCCCGGAAGAGGCACCCGCCGCCGACATGCCCAGCAGACCAATTTCAGTCGCGGTATCAAAACCCAGTCCGAACAAAAAACCGACCAGATACATCTGCCAGCTTCGGTTCACCAGATTAAACGCAAACCTGAATATCCGGCTCATGATCCCACCTTGCAGTTCCTCCAGCGCCACCTGCCGCTCAGGGATTTTACCCTGTTTGACCCGCTGAAAGCGGCGACAGACATCGCGCAGGATCAGCGCATTCAGCAGCGCCATCAGCAGCAGGAACAGGGCCGAAATCAGCGTGCCGAGGGTGCCACCATAATCATGCAGCCAGCCGATGTTATGGCCGGACATCAGCGCGGTAGCGGCAATCGCCACGCAGGCCAGCACCACGATGGTTGAGTGGCCGAGAGAGAAAAAAGCGCCGACGGCCACCGGCTGCTGACCCTGCTGCATCAGTTTGCGCGTCACGTTATCAATCGCCGCGATGTGATCGGCATCGACGGCGTGGCGCAGACCATAACCGTAAGCCAGCAGCGCGGCCGCGATCAGCGCCGCGTTGTGCTGAAACAGCAGCAGCGCCCAGCCCCAGCTGAGTAAATTAACCGCCACCAGACCGGTTAACAGCCAGCAGGCGCGACGATGGGTGTGAAAAAAATCACGCTTTATCATGGAGATCCTTGTCAGTAAACGAAATGTCACAATGCTGAAGGCGGGCGCAGGCGATAACCGCCTGGCCCAGCGCCAGTCCGCCGTCTCCGGCAGGGAACTGTTGCGGCATCAGCACGCGAAGCGGTGCCAGATAGTGCGGCAAAAGCTGACGCAGCAGCCGGTTGTGCAGCACGCCTCCGCCCAGCGCCACGGTATTGCAGCCCGATCGCCGCGCCTGATAATGGGCGAGGGCGGCAAAGCCCTGCGCCAGGGCGTCATGAAAGGCAAACGCGCGTTCGGCGGAGGATGTCCGCCACGCCAGCCACTGTTGCCAGAAGCGGGCCAGATCCAGTCGGATGCCCTGCGGGGTCTGCCGCAACGGCAGCGTGACCGGATGCCTCGCGCCTTGTGCCTGTCGCGCCAGCGTCTCCAGACGGCAGGCCGCTTCACCTTCCCAGCTCAGGGTGGCGGGCGCGCAGCCGAGGGCGGCAGCAACGGCATCAAACAGACGGCCACAGGAGGAGGCGAGCGGCGCGTTGACGCCGGCGCGGATGGCTCTGGAGAGCGGCTGCCACGGATGTGCTGACAGCGCCTGTGCATCGGGATGCGTCTGCCAGTCCGGCACAAACGCCTGCCACTGCGCCAGTAAGTTACGCCAGGGCTGACGGGCGGCACGGTCACCTCCCGGCAGCGCGACAGCTGGTAATCCGCCTGCATGTTCACAATGCCGATAGTCGGCCAGCACACATTCTCCGCCCCACAGCGCCCCATCTTCACCGTAGCCGAGACCGTCCAGCGCCAGTCCCACCACTGTCCCGCCGTCCAGCGGCCACTGATGTTCTGCCAGACAGGCGGCGATGTGGGCGTGATGGTGAAACACCTCAATTTTGCTGATGGCGAGGCGCTGTGCCTGCGCCTGGCTGACCGAGCCGGGATGCGCATCACAGACCACGTAGTGCGGCGTGCAGTCATAAAGCTGCTGAAAATGGGCGATCGCCTGCTGCTGCTGGGCGGCAATATCGCTATAGCTGACTGAACCAAAATGCGGGCTGAGAATGGCCTGCTTACCCGGTACCAGGCAGAAGGTGTTTTTCAGGTCACCGCCCAGCGCCAGCAGCGGCGGCGGGCGATCAAATCCGGCGGGCAGCGGCAGGGCGTCCGGTACGTAACCGCGCGCCCGGCGTAACACTTCCGTTCCCGCTGGCGTCGCACGCACCAGCGAATCATCGGCGCGCTGCACGATATCCCGGTTATGCAGCAGCCACAGGTCGGCGATCGCCGCGAGCTGACAGCGGCCCGCCTCATTGGTAAGCGGTGGTGCCGCGTCGCTGATATTGCCGGAGGTCATCACCAGCGGCGTCTGACAGGCCTGCATTAACAGATGATGCAGGGGCGTAAAGGGCAGCATCAGCCCGACCTCATCCAGTCCGGGCGCAATCGCGGCGCACAGCGGTGACGTCGCGCTGTGCGGAGTCAGCACAATCGGCGCGGCAGATGAAGTCAGCAGCGTACGCCGCTCAGGCTGCGCGCCGCTATCACCGCCTTCATCGCTGCACCGCATCAGCCAGCTGATATCCGGCAGCATCACCGCCAGCGGCTTCGACGGTCGCCGTTTGCGTTGCCGCAGACGCATCACCGCTGCCTGCTGCGTGGCGTCACAGGCCAGATGAAAACCACCGAGCCCTTTAATGGCAACGATGTTGCCGGCCCGGAGTGCCCGCGCGGCCCGCGCTATGGCTGCTGCATCCTGCGCCAGCAGATCGCCATTCTGTAACGTCGCACTGACGCGAGGGCCGCAGTGCGGACACGCGACCGGCTGCGCGTGAAAGCGCCGATCGGCGGGATTCTGATACTCCTGCTGACAGGCCGGACAGAGAGTGAAGGCGGCCATGCTGGTAAAAGGGCGATCGTAAGGCATGGCGCGGATCAGCGTAAAACGCGGGCCGCAGTGGGTACAGTTGGTGAAGGCGTAGCCAAACCGGCGATCGTCCGTGCTCGCCATCTCCTGCAGACAAGCCGGACAGGTTGCCGCATCGGGCACCACCTGGGTATTCATCCGGCTGCGACGGCTGTCAGCGATCGTGAAGTTTTGCGGCGACGTCTGCCAGTCGAAAGGTTCCACACTCAGGCTATCGATACGCGCCAGCGACGGACAGTCGCGTGCTATCTGTGCTAACAAGGCGTCGATGTTAAGCGGTTGCAGCAGCCTGACTTCCACACCGGCGCTGTCGTTGCTGACCTCACCGCGCAGCTGCAACTGGCTGGCCAGCTGCCAGATAAAAGGCCGGAAGCCGACGCCCTGAACTTTACCGCTAATGCGGATGCGTAAGCCGGAAGCAGACATGAACGGCGACTCCTTTTTTTCAGTTTCGCGCGGCAGACCGGCTGAGCGGTTTTGCCAGCCGGATACCGGGCGTTGCGCCTTGACCGCGACCCGCACGAAACGGGCCGCGACTCAGCAGGCTGGTCAGCATCAGACCGCGACGATCGGGATCACATCTTCCACCGCGCTGCGCAGGCGCGCTTTCATATCACTGTAGGTCTGATGAGCGTAGTTTTCGGCCCAGCGCTGATCGGCAATCTGCTCGACGTTGACCGCACAGTATTTGGTCTCTGGCGTTTTGGAGATCGGATCAAGATTATCCTGCGTCAGTTCATTACAGGCGCCGATCCACCACTGATAGGTCATGTAGACCGCACCGACGTTGATACGCTCGTTGTAGTTGACGCGTGAGATCACCTTGCCGCGCCGTGAAGCGACCCATACCAGCTGCTGATCGCCGATATTCAGCGCCTGCGCATCAGCCGGATTCATCTGCACAAAGCCCGGTTCGTCGGCCAGCGTCTGCAAGGCGGCACAGTTACCGGTCATTGATCGGCAGGAGTAGTGACCGACCTCGCGCACGGTGCAGAGCACCAGCGGATAGTCGCCGTCGGGCAGTTCAGCCGGTGCGCGCCACGGCGCGGCAAACAGCTGACCTTTACCGGTAGGGGTGTCGAAGTGATTGTCAGCGTAGAGCCAGGGCGTGCCTGGGCTTTCAAGCGTGGTGCAGGGCCACTGAACGTGTCCCAGTTCACCCATTTTTTCGTAAGTGACGCCGTAAAACAGCGGGCAGAGGCTGCGCATTTCGTCCCAGATTTGCTGGTTATCCTGGTACTGCATCGGATAACCCATCTGGGTCGCCAGCAGGCTGATGATCTCCCAGTCGCGTTTGACGTTATATTTCGGTTCGATGGCTTTCTCAAAGCGCTGGAATCCCCGGTCGGCGCAGGAAAAGACGCCGCCGTGTTCGCCCCACGAGGTCGCCGGTAGAATGACGTCGGCCTGCTCCGCGGTTTTGGTCATGAAGATATCCTGCACTACCACAAATTCCAGGGCCTCAAAGCCTTTACGTACCAGCCCCAGGTCAGCTTCGGTCTGTAACGGGTCCTCGCCCATGATGTAATAGGCTTTGACCTTGCCTTCCAGCGCCAGATGCGGAATTTCGGTGATGCGGTAACCGATTTCGGCATCCATCTGATCCACATCAATGCCCCAGGCTGCGGCGAATTTCGCCCGAATCTTCGGATCGGTGACCGACTGATAGCCGGGAAATTCGTTCGGCAGTACGCCCATATCACAGGCACCCTGCACATTATTTTGTCCGCGCACCGGGCCGACGCCGACGTTGGCCCGGCCAAGATTGCCGGTGAGTAAGGCCAGGCCCGCCAGGCCTTTCACCACATCAACCGCCTGACCAAACTGGGTAACGCCCATGCCCCACATGATGGTGGCAGACGGGGCGGCGGCGTAGGTGCGCATCGCCTGACGGATTTGCCGGGCGGAGACGCCGGTCTGCTCCTCTACGGCTTCCGGGGAGTAGCTGGCGACATTTTTACGGTATTCCTCAAAGCCTTCGGTGTACTTCGCCACATAGTCGTGGTCATACAGATCTTCCTCGATCAGCACATGGGCAAAGGCATTGACCAGCGCCATGTTGCAGCCGTTTTTGATTTGCAGGTGCTGATCGGCAATCCGGGCGGTTTCGATGCGGCGCGGATCGCAGACGATGATCTGCGCCCCTTTTTCTTTGGCTTTGATCACCCGACGGGCGACGATGGGATGCGAGTCTGCGCAGTTATAGCCGATCACCAGCAGGCATTTTGAGTTTTCGATATCACCGATGGAGTTACTCATCGCGCCGTTACCCAGCGTGGCCTGCAATCCTGATACTGAGGGTCCGTGGCAGACGCGGGCACAACAATCGACGTTGTTGGTGCCGATCACCGCGCGGGCAAATTTCTGCATCACAAAGTTGGTTTCATTGCCGGTGCCGCGTGACGATCCGGTGGTCATGATGGCGCGCGGGCCATGTTTTTGTTTGATCGCCGCCAGGCGCTGCGCGGTGTAGCGGATGGCTTCATCCCAGCTGACGGCTTCAAATTTACCGCCTTTTTCACGGCGAATCAGCGGCTGGGTCAGCCGCGGCGTGAGCAGTTTGGTGTCATTGAGAAAATCCCAGCCGTAGTAACCTTTCAGGCACAATTCGCCCTGATTGGTGACGCCATTCGCCGCTTCCGCGCGGATGATTTTTCCATTATCGACAACCAGGTTCAATTTACATCCAGCCCCGCAATAGGGGCAGACGGTCGTGACTTTATTCATAAGAGGGTTTCCTTAATCCGGGGTTAAAACAGCAGCGGAGAGGGGCTGTCGAGCGCCGCACGGCGGCGTTTTTCTGCGTTCATTTCCTGCAACTGGTTGCGATCAATGGCGAATAGCGCCTTGGTCGGGCAGGTTTGCATACAGGCCGGGCCGTCCGGGCGGGTGTGGCACAGGTCGCATTTGTGCGCCTCGGCTTTATCTGAGGTGGCGACCATCGCTGCCCCGTTCTGACGGAAAACGGGTCGGGTGATCACCTCCATCGCGCCGTAGGGACAGGCGACCACGCAGGTTTTACAACCGATACAGCGTTCCTGCATCACCTGCACATGATCGGCGGCGCGAAGAATGGCACCGTTCGGACAGACATTGGCACAGGGCGCATCTTCACACTGGCGGCACATCACCGGCGTACTGAGATTGACGCCTTTGATAACGTGCAGACGCGGTGCGAAGGTAACGGCGTTAAGCTGTGAAATATCCTGCGATTCACTGTGCGCCATCACACAGGCTATTTCACAGGTGCGGCAGCCGATGCATTTTTTCGGGTCGGCGATAATAAACCGGTTCATCTGAATCTCCTGATTGGGGATTTCGTCTGACGCCGGATCACACCGGCCTGACGAGAGGGCTGTAGGGGTAATACATAAAGCGTGCCAGCTTGCAGATTTAATTTTTTTACTTTTTATTCAGTGGGTTATATCGGCTGTCGTCGGAAGTGACGAAACCGGCTGCTGACGTCAGCCGGGTTTCGTCATCATTCCGACAGTTATGACGACGCCGTTGTCAGGCGCCTGCCGCCCGGAAAGGGGCGATTCCCAGCCCCTGTTCCAGCGCAGGCAGCCGCTGATGCAGATCGATAACGGCCCGCTCAACAGCGGCGCTGATCGGGTAGTAAAAGGCCACCACGTCGGGCTGAATGCCGACAAAGGTGATAGCCGGAATATCGCTGCGCAGTTGCTGAATCAGAAAGCTCAGCGGCAGGTTGTGGGTGGTCATCATGAACAGGTAGGCAATATCCTCTTCGTCGATAAGACGCATCTCGCCCGCTGCCAGTCCCATATCGGTGGCATCAACGATCACCAGATGCTGCGGGCGCAGTTCACGTAAATACCCGATATCGTTTTCCGGGGCCGCGCCGCCGTCCACCACCGTCCAGCCGGGCAGCGGATGTTCAGCGCACCGCTCCGCCAGGCGCGGACCGGCACCGTCATCGCCCATCATGCTGTTTCCGACACACAGCAGCGCGTAACGCGAGGTGAAATCAGGCATCGTATCTCCGGACCATCAGGTAGAGGGCGGGGTCGTGTTCAATCCGGGTCAGCAGGGCGATGAGCCGATCGCTCCAGCCCTGCTGCAGGGCACTCATCTGCGGACGAGCCGCACGCAGCGCCAGCGCCAGCAAATGGGTATGCGTGCTGTCGATGGTGATCTCCCCGAAGCGCTGCACCCCAGCCAGTTTGTGCCGGGCTGCGCTGTTTACTGGCAGGCAATTTACCCACTGCTGATAGTCATCAAGCGGGCACTCAAGACGGGATTGCAGGCAGTCGATGACGCCCAGATGATGGCCGATCGCCAGGCTGTAATAGACCACCTCCTGTACCGGCTGCGCACTGCGCTGCTGCGCACTTTTCTCATCGACAAACTTGCTGCTCAGCGAATAGAAAACCACTTTGTTTTTGTGCGGCTGATGACCGGCCACCGGCTGATGGCGCGCGAAGCGCTGATCGTTATCCGTGCGCATTACAGGCGTACCTCGCCACGCTGAACCTGCTGATAGATCTGCTGCAGCTGGCCGATGATTTCGTTAAGACGCGGATCGCCCTGTTGTTCAAGGTACGCCGACAGGCGCTGGTCCACCGGCTGAGCGCCCTGCGCCGTCATCAGCGCCATAAACCGATCGGCAATCTGGCGGCCATAACGGTAACCGGCCATCCGGCGCGCTTCGCGATCCAGCAGTACCCGCAGCGGCTGCGGCAGTCCGGGATGTAATAACGCGGCCGGTTCGGCCGCCAGCACATGATGGGGCTCCGCTTTGATTTTCTGGTCCAGCAGGCCCAGCGCCAGCGCAAACCCGTAAATTGTCGCGGCTGGCGTTGGCGGGCAGCCAGGAATATAGACATCGACCGGTACGATTTTGTCAGTGCCGCCCCAGACGCAGTAGAGGTCATGGAAAATGCCGCCGCTGTTTCCGCAGGCGCCGTAGGAGATGCAGATTTTCGGGTCCGGCGCGCTGTCCCAGGCACGCAGCGCCGGTATCCGCATGGCGCGGGTTACGGCACCGGTAAACAGCAGAATGTCAGCGTGGCGGGGCGAGGGCACCACTTTGATGCCAAAGCGTTCAGCATCGAACAGCGGCGAAATGGCAGCAAAAATCTCAATTTCGCAGCCGTTACAGCCGCCGCAGTCCACGCGGTAGACATAGGCTGAACGGCGGATACTGTTCAGTAAGGTGGATTTCAGTCGGGCGATACTCTGGTCCAGCGTGATCGGCTGTGGCAGACCATTTTCGTCGCGGGGCGCAATCGGCAGTTGACTCATCAGTGGGCCTCCCCGATCAAATGGCGACCGATATCAATCCGGTCACTGGCGCAAATCCTGAGCCGCTGTTTGCATTCCGGGCAGGTTTCATACTGCTGACGCCGGTCAGCCAGCTGCTGGTCACTCAGCGCGGCGCTCTCCTGTAACAGACTCAGCGCGAAATCGATCTCCTTCTGGACCGCATAAGGTTTACCGCAGCCCCGGCAGCGGCAGATCGGGAAGTCAGCGCTCTCGAACAGATCCTCTTTGCGCCACACCGCCAGTTCAAACTCTGACGAGAGCCGGATGGCGGCGGTCGGGCAGACCTCTTCGCAGCGGGCGCAGAAAATGCAGCGGCCGAGAAACAGCTGCCAGCGGAGGGATGCGCCATCGTCCGCCGTGGTCATGGTCAGCGCATTTGACGGACAGGCGTTGGCGCAGGCCCCACAGCCGACACACTGCTGGGCGTTGTATTGCGGTTTGCCGCGAAAATTTGCGGCCAGATCCAGCGGCTTAAACGGATAAGCTACCGTCACGGTCCCGGTTTTGAGCACTTTTTTAATCAGTTTCAGCATGATGCGCGGCTCCTCAAAGCGGCGAATTTTTACGTTCGATGCCGTAACGCTCGATCTCTTTATACGGCACGACGATCGTGGTTTTCTTGCGCACATCGACCACCGTCATGCGGTCGGTGCAGGAGTAACAGGGATCGAGGCTGCCGATAATCAGCGGGGCATCAGAGACCGTGTTGCCGCGCAGCATGTAGCGCAGCGTCGGCCAGTTGGCATAGGTCGCCGCCCGGCAGCGCCAGCGAAACAGTTTCTGGTTGTCGCCGGTCATGCTCCAGTGGATGTCATCACCGCGCGGCGCTTCCGCGAAGCCGAGGGCAAAACGGTGTGGAATATAGGTAAACCCGTCAACCGCCAGCGGACCACCGGGCAGGCTTTGCAGACCGAACTCGATCATATTCAGGGCGTTAAACACCTCATGAATCCGCACCTTCAGGCGGGAATAGACGTCGTTACCGGTTTCGCTGCAGAGCTCGAACGGCAGTTTCGCGTAGCTGGCGTAGGGATGATCCTGGCGCATATCACGGCGGTGGCCGCTGCCGCGCACCATCGGCCCGACGTTAGCGAAATCACGCGCAACCTGCGGGTCGAGAATGCCGACGCCGATGCTGCGCTGGCGGGTATTTGGCGTGCTGAGCAGGATATCGACCAGCTGGTTAAGCTCCTGGCGCATACTGGCCGCCAGCGCCAGCGTGGCGATCATGTCGTCTTTGAGAATGTCACGGCGGATGCCGCCGATCAGATTCATGCCGTAGGTTTTTCGCGCGCCGGTCAGGATTTCCGCCATCTTCATCGACTGTTCACGCACGCGAAAAAACTGCATGAATCCGGAATCAAAACCGACAAAGTGACAGGCCAGCCCGAGGTTCAGTAAATGGCTATGCAGGCGTTCAACTTCGAGCAGAATCGAACGGATCATCTGGGCGCGCTCCGGCACCACAATGCCCATCGCGTTTTCCACCGAGGAGGTGTACGCGACGCTGTGGGTGAAGCCGCAGATGCCGCAGACCCGATCTGACAGAAAGGTCACTTCGTTGTAGCCCATGCGGGTTTCAGCCAGTTTTTCCATGCCGCGATGGACGTAGAACAGGCGGTAGTCGGCGTCGATAATATCTTCACCATCGACGAACAGCCGAAAATGTCCCGGTTCATCTGAGGTGACGTGTAGCGGGCCGATCGGCACAATTTTATTGCCTGCTCTGGTTTCAGAGATAAACGGGTAGGTTTCTTCGTCGGTGGTCGGGGCGGGACGCTGACGGTAATCCATCGCATCTTTCCGCAGCGGATAGAGATCGTCCGGCCAGTCATCCGGCAACACCAGTCGCCGTTCGTCCGGCAAGCCGACCGGTCGTAAACCGTACATATCCCGGACCTCACGTTCACCCCAGACCGCCGCCGGCACGCGCGGGGTGACGGAAGGAAACTCCAGTGACACCGGGTCCACTTCGGCACGCACGGTAATCCAGCACTTCACGCCTTTTTCCATCGACAGCACGTAATAGAGCGCGTAGTTGCCGCACAGCGTGCGTTCGTCATTGCCAAACAGCACCGACAGCCAGCCGCCCTGCTGGTAGCAGAGCCATTCGACCACTTCCGGTAGCCAGTTGAGCCTGATGGTGACCGTTACCTGCGTATCGGTCTGCCATTCACTGCCTGAAAGTGCCGACGGAAACTGCTGCGCCAGCGCGGCCAGATACTCTTTGCCGACCGGGTTTTGATTTAATGCGCTACTGAACTCATTCATGACAAAGCCTCTTCCCGCCGCAGCGGGAGCAGAAAAGGGGGGATCAGCCTGTGACCAGCCAGGAAACCAGCGCCAGAAACGCCAGCCCGAAGCCTGCCCAGGTGGTTCGGGAGGTTTTAAGAAAGCGCAGACGCGCCACGCTGTTCTCGATCAGTGCCACCACCAACAGCGCGATCAGCAGTTTCGCCACACAGGCGATGACGGCAATCAGCAACGCCAGCGGCGTCAGCTGTTGTGCCATCCCGAACGGGAAAAACAGGCCGAGGAACAGCTGTAACACCACCAGCTGTTTCAGGCTGATGCCGAGTTTCAGCACGCCCAGCGCGGCACCGGAATATTCAGTCAGCGGACCTTCCTGCAGTTCCTGTTCGGCTTCGGCCATGTCAAACGGCAGCTTGCCCAGCTCGATATAGCAGGCAAAGGCGCAGGCCAGCGCGGCCAGCATCAGGGTTAACGACGAGGAGAGCGGCCAGTGCAGCACCCGGGCGGCTATCGCGCTGAGCGAAGTGGAACCGGCGACCAGCGCCGCCACCCACAGCCCAAGCAGCAAAATCGGCTCCACCAGCACGCCAAGCACGGCTTCACGGCTGGCACCGATGCCGGTGAACGGGCTGCCGGTATCCAGCCCGGCAAGGGCAAAGACCAGCCGCACCACGGCAAACAGGTAAAGCACGGTGATGAGATCGCCTGCCGCACCCATCGGCGATGCCAGCGTCACCATCGGTAGCGCGCTGGCGATGGTCAGCAGTCCGCCGATCAGCAGACAGGGCATACTGCGAAACGCGATGCCCGCCGCGGCCGGTGCCACGCTCTGACGTTTAAGCAATTTGCCGAGGTCGCGGTACTCCTGTAACAGGCCTGGCCCTTGCCGGTTTTGCAGCCGGGCGCGCAGGACCCGGCTGAAGCCGGCAAACAGCGGTGCCAGCGCCAGCAACGCGATCGCCTGCAGCAGCGCCAGCGGCCATAACGATCCGGCAAACAGCAGTGAAGTTTTCATAGTCAGTTCCTCAGGCAACGGCTACCACCAGCAGCACGGCCAGTTCGATAAACGCCAGACGTCGGCAGAACGCCGCGAGCCAGCCACGATGCAGCGCAGCCACCAGCGGGGCGGGTGTCAGTTGCTGACGCAGGCGATAAAGCGGGGCAAACATCACGCGCAGCGGCTGGGCAAAACCGGTTGCGGTCACCACCATGTCGGCGGAATGCGCGTAGCCGCAGGCCCAGGCATCACCGCGTGTCCGGTTGGGCAGGCGCGGGCCGCGCAGCAGAGCGGCGATGATCCACGGCAGTAACGGCATCGCCAGCAGCAGCACAGCGATCATCGGCGCGGAGACCGCAGAAGAGGTGGAATAGGTCACGCCATGCCCGGCCGCCGCCAGCATCGGCAGATGCAGCACCGAGGCGGCCACGGCGGAGAAGTGCGGAACTATCCACGGCGAGGCGATGCCGCTCATCACGCACAACAGCGCCAGCAGGCTGCTGCTGAGCGTCATGGCCCGCGGCGCAGGGCTGGCCTCTGCCGCCGCCTGACTGCGCGCAACACCCAGACAGGTCACGCCGAACACTTTGGCAATACACATCAGCGCCAGCGCACCGGTCAGCGCCAGACCCACCGCCAGCAGTGGTCCGATCAGGCGTCCAATGATGGCGTGACTGGCGCTGAGCTGGAACAGTGACTGATAAAGCAGCCATTCACTGGCAAAGCCGTTCAGCGGTGGCAGCGCCGCCATCGACATCAGGGCGATCAGCATGGCGATGGCGGTAAACGGCATCCGACGGGCGATCCCGCCGAGCTTTTCCATATCCTGAATGCCGGTCTGCATTTCGATTTCACCGGCAGTCAGGAACAGCGCGGTTTTAAACAGTCCGTGATTAAACAGATGGAACAGGCCCGCCAGCAGCGCCAGCGAGGCCAGCTGCGGCAGATTTAGCGCCACACCGACCATCGCGCCGCCGATACCGAGCAGAATAATGCCGACGTTTTCCAGCGTGTGCCAGGCCAGCAGGCGGCGGATATCGTGCTCCATCAGGGCGTAGAGCCCGCCGAGAAAGGCGGTAAGCATCGCCAGCAGCAGCACCGTTATTCCCCACCAGAGTGGTGGCGCGCCCAGCAGGTCCAGACCGACTTTCACCAGGCCAATAATGCCGATTTTCATCAGCACCGCAGAGAACAGCGCGGCAACGTGAGCGGGCGCGCTGGCGTGCGACTGCGGTACCCAGGCGTGCAGCGGAATAATGCCGGCGTAGAGCCCGAAACCGGCCAGCGCCAGCAGGAATGCCACGGATTTCGTGCCTGCCGTCAGGGATGACTGGCGCAGCAGGTCGAAATCGAGACTGCCCGCGGCGTGATGCAGCAGCCCGAACGCCAGCAGCAGGCACAGCGTGCCGAGACGACCGGATAAATAGTGATTGAGACCGGCACGGCGGCTTTTAACATCATCGACCTGCACGATGATGAAATAGGCACACAGCGCAGCGATTTCCATCATCAGGATCAGCGCGACGGCATTGGCGGCAACCGTGGCGGCGGTCAGGGCCGCCAGCAACAGATTACACAGCAGACCAGTGCGGGCGCGACGCCGCCGATCGACCCGCGCCAGCCAGGCGCAGGCATAGAGGCTGCAGCACAGGGCGGTTACGGCGAGCGTCAGCAACAGCAGCGCATTCAGCGGGCTGAACGCCGCACGGTAAGGCAGCGGCGGCAGCGGCAGCGTCTGCGATGTGCCGCTGTTCAGCAGCTCAAGGGCGGCTAACGCTAGCGCGCCGGCGGCCACCATGCCGCCGATGCCGGAAATCAGGCTGCTGACTCGTGCCGCCGCCGCCAGTAACCCGCCAGCGAGGCCACTGCCAACAAACAGCAACAGCGCCAGCGTCACCAGCGCCGCCGGTGATAAAGCAAACAGTGACATCATGATCGGCTCTCTCCCTCAGGGGCACTCAGGGCGATCAGCCCGACCGGCAGCACGCTGATGGCATTCAGTCGTTTTTGCTGGCTGGCTTTTTCCGCCAGCTGCGCGGTAACCAGCGTGATCGCCTGGGTCGGACAGGTTCTGATGCAGGCCGGACCCTCGGAACTGAAGCTGCACAAATCGCACTTCACCGCCACCGCGCGCAGCCCCGGCACGCAATCGAGAAACGGGCTGACGGCACGCGGCGGCAGCGGAGCCGGCAGCGCTTTGGCGCTGTTGCAGTCGCGCGGAATTGCCAGCGGAGCACTGCCGGAAAAGCTGATTGCCCCGAACGGGCAGGCGATACCGCACAGCTTGCAGCTCACACAGAGGCTTTCATTGAGATGAATCGCGTGGTTTTCGCGGCGGATGGCATTGACCGGGCAGACCTGGGCACAGGGCGCGTCTTCACACTGGTGGCACATCACCGGCGCGGAATCGAGCCGGTTACGCATCACCTGCAAACGGGGCGCGGATTGTAAACCGTGGCGCTGGTGTTCCTGTGAACAGCTGGCCATACAGGTATTGCAGCCGATACACCGTTTCGGGTCAGCGATAATATATTGATTCATGGCAGCGTTAACGCTCATGAAGTCTCCTGTTAATTTCGTCAAAGCTGACGAAATCGTCACTTAAATCGACATTTATGTCAGAATGATTCGCGCACACGACCGGCAATAAAAGCCCTTACGGTTTTAACCACAAAGTTAAAAGCCGAAACAGGTTCAGCGACGAATGAATAATTGTTCCAGCTGGGAATAGACCGGCTGGTCATTTTTTAATGCGTCAAAAATACACTGATAGAGCCCCGATATTTTATTGAGGTAGTGTTCCAGTACCGCGTTTTTATCTTTTATATCCACGGTGCGATCGACCCAGCCTTCTTCACTCAGCGAGGCCTCGGTAAACGGCCTGAAGTCAGGTTGTTCGCCGTCGTGTGCCATGTTCAGGCTGTAGAGGATCTTCTGGCTGTAGAAGTCGTCGCTGAGATGAATGCTGACGCTAAAGTGGTTAAACAGCGTGAAGCGGACATCCTGCTGCTCCCCGCAGCTAAACTCATGATTTATCTTGCTGTTAAGCTGCGTGATGGCCTGTATCAGGCTGTTCTGATAGGTCCGCCATTGTGATTTCAGATGACCATTTTTGCAGGCGATGTAATCCGCCTTGCTGGTCAGTTCGCTGAGTGTGCTCATTGTCATTACCCGTCATTGAGTGGTGCGTTAATGCCTTTTTATCCCTCTGGCTGCCAGGGTGGCGATGAATAAAAAGGACAGCATTAACGCTCTCTAAGCATAAATCGGGCCAGCTTTTTACCGCATTGCTTAAATGAATGATTATCAGGCGATTACGGGCCTCATCAGCGTTATTCATTCTGCCAACCAAATAGCCGCAAGTGTCGATGGTCGCTATTTCGTCATTTATGTCGGAAAGAACGACATTATTCTGACAGAGGATTGGGCAGCTTTTTATTTCATTGCTTTTCCTGGCATCAATATTGCAAACGCCCGTTGGTGTCCGCTTTATTTAACGCCAGGCAGAGGAGGCGCAATGCATGAAATTACGCTGTGTCAGAACGCGGTAGAAATAATGCAACAGTTCGGGCAGCAACACTGCGCCAGCCGAATTACCGCAGTGTGGATCGAAATCGGCGCGCTCTCCTGCGTTGAGCCGGATGCGGTGCAATTCTGCTTTGCGCTGGCGTGCCGTGAAACGCTCGCCGAGGGCTGCACGCTGCATCTGGAAACGCCGGAGGCGGCAGGCTGGTGCCACCGCTGCCAGCAGGCCATCGGCTTACTCAGCCCTGGCGTGCTGCGCTGTCCGCATTGCGGCGGCCAGGATGTGCGGGTGGTGGCCGATAGCGGCATGAAAATCAAACGCATCGAAATTGAATAACCGGCAACACAGTTGCCTGGGGAGAACGCTATGTGCAGTACCTGTGGTTGCGCCAGCGGTGAACGGCGTATCGAAGGCGTCAGCCGCGACGATCGTCCCGGTCACGCCTTTTCGTCTGATCTTTCGGGTCATCATCCTTCTGGCCTGCCGTTTGCGCCGCGCCGGCTGGTGGATATCGAAATGGACGTGCTGGCGAAGAATAATCAGATTGCTGCGCACAACCGCGCGCACTTTGCCGCAGCGGGCATTCTGGCGCTGAATCTGGTCTCCAGCCCCGGCTCCGGTAAAACCACCTTGCTGACCCGCACGCTGGAGCAACTGGCAGCCCGCGTTGTCTGTACGGTGATTGAAGGTGACCAGCAAACCAGCCGCGATGCCGACCGCATCCGTGCCACGGGCGTGGCGGCGATTCAGGTCAACACCGGTAAAGGATGCCATCTGGACGCGCAGATGGTTCACGATGCGCTGCATCATCTGTCGCCCAGCCCGGGCAGCCTGCTGTTTATTGAGAATGTCGGCAACCTGGTCTGTCCGGCCAGTTTTGACCTTGGGGAACGCCACAAGGTGGCGCTGCTTTCGGTGACCGAAGGCGAAGACAAACCGCTCAAATATCCCGATATGTTTGCCGCTTCCCGGCTGATGATCCTGAATAAAATTGACCTGCTGCCTTATGTCAGTTTTGACGTCGACGCCTGCATCGCTTACGCCCGGCAGATCAATCCGCAGATTGAGGTGATCGCGCTCTCTGCCACCCGCGGCGCTGGCATGGCGGAGTGGCTGGCCTGGCTGGAGCAGCAGCGATGTGCATAGGCATTCCGGGACAGATTGTTGCCCTGCATGAGACGCGGATCGATCACGCGTGGGCCGAAGTCTGCGGCCTGCGTCGGGAAGTGAATATCGCGCTGGTCTGCGAAGGTGACCGCGAGGCGCTGATCGGTTGCTGGGTGTTAATCCATGTCGGGTTCGCGCTGAGCCGGCTTGATCAACAGGAAGCGCTGGAAACGCTGGCGGCGCTGCAGGCGATGGGGGAAGTCGAGGCTGATGTCGCGCTGTTTCTCACTGCGGGAGCCAAAAGCTAATGCGTTTTGTCGATGAATTTCGCGATCCGCAACTGGCGCAGGCGCTGGTTGAACGGCTGCATCAGCGGGCGGCGAGGCTGCCTTTTAGCCCCGACAAGCCGATGCAGATTATGGAAGTCTGTGGCGGACACACTCACGCTATTTTTAAATTCGGGCTGGATAAACTGCTGCCACCGCAGCTGGAATTTATCCACGGACCGGGCTGTCCGGTGTGCGTATTGCCGATGGGGCGCATTGATGCCTGCTGTGAAATTGCCGCCCATCCTGAAGTGATTTTCTGCACCTTTGGTGACGCCTTACGGGTGCCGGGTAAACAGGGATCGCTGGCGCAGGCGCGCGAGCGCGGCGCAGAAATCCGCGTGGTCTACTCGCCGATCGATGCGCTGCAGCTGGCACGGGAAAATCCGTCACGACAGGTGGTGTTTTTTGCGCTGGGGTTTGAAACCACGCTGCCGGTCACGGCTGTCACCCTGCAACAGGCGCGGCGAGAAGCGCTGACCAATTTCACGGTCTTCTGCCAGCACATCAGCCTGATGCCCACCTTACGCAGCCTGCTGTCACAGGAGGATGTGCGGATTGATGCCTTTCTGGCACCGGGTCACGTCAGCATGATCACCGGCACCGCGCCATACCGCTTCATCAATCAGACCTTTCACAAGCCGCTGGTGATCAGCGGCTTTGAGCCACTCGACATGCTGCAAAGCGTGCTGATGCTGGTGAACCAGGTTTGCGAGGGGGCCTGTAAAACCGAAAATCAGTACCGCCGCGTGGTGACGCAACAGGGTAACCTGCTGGCACAACAGGCGATGCGCGAGGTTTTTACGCTCTCCGGTAGCAGTGAGTGGCGCGGCCTGGGGCTGATCGAAACCTCGGCAATAGCCCTGACGCCAGCCTATGCCGCGTTTGATGCGGAACGGCGCTTTCGCCCGCAGGCGCAGCCGGTCGCGGACGATCCGCGCTGCCGGTGCGGTGAGGTTCTGACCGGGCGCTGCAGACCGCATCAGTGTCCGCTGTTTGGCAACGATTGTACGCCCCACAACGCCTTTGGGGCGCTGATGGTCTCTTCTGAAGGCGCGTGCGCGGCGTGGTATCAGTACCGGCATCAGGAAACGACCACGGCGGCAACACCGCAGCAACAGCTTCAGCAACAGAAGGCAGGCCTGAATGAGTAAGGATAACGAGGTTGTCACCCTGGCGCACGGCAGCGGGGGACGGGCGATGCAGCAGATGATTGAACAGATCTTCCTGCGGGCGTTCGACAATCCCTGGCTTAATCAGCAGGAAGATGGCGCGCGGTTGTCGCTGGCCAGCCTGAGCGCGCAGGGCGATCGGCTGGCGTTTACCACGGACAGCTACGTGATCGATCCGGTTTTTTTCCCTGGCGGCAATATCGGCAAGCTGGCGGTGTGCGGAACCGCCAACGATCTGGCGGTGAGCGGCGCAACACCGGCTTATCTCTCCTGCGGTTTTATTCTGGAGGAGGGCTTACCGCTCGCCGATTTGCAGCAGATCGTCAGCCTGATGGCGCAGACCGCGCGTGAGGCAGGCATCGCGATTGTCACCGGCGACACCAAAGTGGTGCAGCGCGGCGCGGCCGACAAAATTTTTATCAATACCGCCGGGATCGGGGTCATTCCGACGGCGGTTAACTGGTGTGCCAGCCAGATTAGCGCGGGCGATAAAGTGATCGTCAGCGGTACGCTGGGCGATCACGGCGCAGCAATCCTTAATCTGCGTGAAAAGCTGGGAATGGTGCTGGGGGTGGAGAGCGACTGCGCGGTGCTGGCACCGATGATTGCACCGCTGCGCGGGCTGAGCGGGGTTCATGCTCTGCGCGATGCGACGCGCGGTGGCATCAATGCCATTTTGCATGAGTTCAGCGCGGCCAGCGGATGCGGCTTCTGCATTGATGAGGATGCGCTGCCGGTTAAGCCAGCGGTGCGTGGCCTGGCAGAACTGCTGGGACTGGAACCGCTGAACTTCGCCAATGAAGGCAAAGTGGTGGTGGTGGTCTCTGCAGAGGCAGAAGAGCAGGCGCTTTCCCTGCTGCGCACGCATCCGCTGGGTGCTGATGCCGCAACCATAGGTGAAGTGACCCGGACGCCGCAGGTCTCTCTGCGCGGGACGCTGGGTGTTTCACGCCAGCTGATGTTGCCGCATTCGGAGCCATTACCTCGTATTTGTTGATCTCATCAGGGCGACGGCGGCGCGGAAAGCGGTAGACTTTTCAACGCGGTTCGCCCCCCAGGAACAACTTATTTCACTTAATTTCGATATCCAGAGCCAACGCTATGCAGAGTGCAACCATGAGCACCTCCCCACACCAGGGATTACTGGAACTGACACGTATGTTACTGCTTCAGCAGACCATGCCAGCGCTGCTGCAAGCCCTGAACCAGGTGATTCAGACCGCCGGTATGGCAGATAGCGTGTCGCTGGTGTTGTTCGACAACAACAGTGAGCGCGTCAGTTTTTACGGCCTCGACGCGCATCATCAGCCGATCAGTTATCAGGATCAAACCCTGCTGGCAACCGGCCCGGTGCAGGCATTGCGGAGTAATCCAAAAACCCAGGTCTGGCGCAGTGAAGCGCTGCACCTTCGCTATCCGCAACTGGCGGCACTGAATCTCTATCCGCCGTTTAGCGACTACTGTCTGGTGCCGCTGCTGGCCTCGTCCGGCTTGCTGGGCGGGTGTGAGTTTATCCGCCAGCAGGCCGCCCCGTTCAGTGAGGAGGAGGAGAACAGCCTGTATGAGCTCGCCACGCTGGCGGCGATTGCGGTCGGGCAGATTCAGCTGCGCGAAAACGCCTTACTGCAGCAATCCCTGCTGCGTCACGAGCGTGACGATTTTCGTATTCTGGTGGATATCACCAATGCGGTGCTGTCCAAATTAGATCTCGATGAGCTGACCGGCGAAATCGCCAAAACCATTCATCACTTCTTCCATATCAACGCCATCAGCATCGTGTTATGTGATGCCGGTCAGGAGAGCGAGCAGGCAAATGTTTACGCCACCCATTACCTGCAGGCCGATGTTGCGGAGCGTGAGCAATCGCGGATGACGCTGGCCGGCACGCTGGAGCAGCAGGTGATGAAAAGCGGCGAGATGCTGCTGACGCATCTGAAGCCAGAGGGAGAAACTGAAGAGCGAACGCTGTTCCATCTGCTGTGGCGCGATCAAACCAAAACGCTGTGCGTTCTGCCGCTACGCTTCGGGCATAAAACGCTGGGGGTGTTAAAGCTGGCGCGCTGTCAGCCCGATAATTTCAATTCCACCAACCTGCGGGTGCTGCAGCAGATCGCCGAGCGCATCGCCATCGCGGTGGATAATGCACTGGCCTATCAGGAAATCAAAAGCCTGAAAGAGAAGCTGCAGCATGAAAACCTCTATCTGACCGAGCAGATCAACAGCAACAATCCTGACTTCAGTGACATCGTCGGGCGCAGCCCCCGTATGTCAGCGGTGTTGAAACAGGTGGAGATCGTGGCGAAAAGCGACTGTTCGGTGCTGATCCTCGGTGAAACCGGCACCGGTAAAGAGCTGATCGCCCGGGCCATCCATAATCTCGGCGATCGCCGCGATCGTCGCATGGTAAAAATGAACTGTGCGGCAATGCCTGCCGGGCTGATGGAAAGCGATCTGTTTGGCCATGAGAAGGGCTCCTTTACCGGCGCAACGGCGCAAAGAATGGGGCGCTTTGAGCTGGCGGATCAGGGCACGCTGTTTCTCGATGAGGTCGGCGAGATCCCACTGGAGCTGCAACCGAAACTGCTGAGCATATTGCAGGAGCAGGAGTTTGAGCGGGTCGGCGGTAACAAACTGATCTCGGTGGATGTCCGCATGATCGCGGCCACAAACCGTGACCTGAAACAGATGGTCGCAGACAAAGAGTTTCGCAGCGACCTCTATTACCGGCTGAACGTCTTCCCGATTGTTATTCCGCCGTTACGTGAACGTCCGGAAGATATCCCGCAGCTGGTGAAGTTTCTGACCTACAAAATCGCCAAACGCATGAAGCGGACGATCGACAGTATTCCGGCCGAAACACTGCGTTTGCTGAGCCGGATGCCGTGGCCTGGAAATGTACGGGAGCTGGAAAATGTCATTGAGCGTGCGGTACTGCTGACGCGTGGAACGGTGCTGGAGATGCCGTTTGAAGAGTTTAATCAGCCCCTGATCTTCGCTGCACCAATCCTGCCATCCGGGGCGCCGTACTCCGCGCCCGTTTCCTCCCTGAGCGAAGAGGATGAACGTCAGCGAATTATTGCCATGCTGAAGGAGACGAACGGCGTCGTTGCCGGACCGCGCGGAGCCGCCGTGCGTCTGGGGCTGAAACGAACCACGCTGTTATCCAGAATGAAAAAAATGGGCATTGATGTGAACCCGTCATAGCGATAGCAGACGGCTGAACGTTTTAGCTGCTGACCTGAATCTTGCTGCTTTCTTCCCCGCGTTATCCTCTCATCGGTGAAATTAAAAACGCGCGCGCCGGGCGTTTTTAATTCACCTCTCCGTGGCCTGTCGGGTGAAAAACCTGGCCGAACCGGAAAAAATGAGGCGGAAATCACAAATCTGTAACGACATCACCCGGCGATTAACGCGGCCGGTGAACCCTTAGCCTGATTCCCGTCTGTCAAAGCCTTACCCCCTGATTTATTTAAGTTCTGTAAATCTCCGTCTCGACTTTAATTTGTGATCCAACTCACAAATAACCCGGTTAATTATCCGCTGTCAATCTCTTCACCAGAAATATACCGCGCGTAACTGTGATCTTCATTGCAAATAACAACCCCTTATCCCGGAACAATGAACGCCAGCACCAATTACGTCAGCGGGGTGAAAATGATGCGGATCGGAATGGTTATTAGCGGCGGCGATGTCAGCGGTATTAATAATTTTGTTTTCCAGCTCGGTCGTCTGGCTCAGGCGGAAATCGTGATATTCGATGGGGGTATTCCAGGCTTATTAGCGCATCAGCATCGTGATATTAGTCCGCGCGATCTGCTCGACTTTTCTATCGCCCCGATCCCGGTGATGCAATCGGGCCGGACGCAAAAAAAATTGTTGCGCAGCGAATATGAACTCATTGCCCGTCAATTGAAAAGTGCCCGCATTGATCTATTAATCATGGCGGGCGGGGATGGTTCATTGCAATTTCTGCATCATCTGTCGGAGTTCGGCGTGAATTGTTTTGGCGTCGGCATGACGATAGATAACGATGTCTTTGGCAGTGACTATACCCTCGGCTTTTCCACCGCCTGCGAGCAGGTCCTGAAGGAGGTGGCAAAACTGCGTAATACCGGACGTGCGCTGCCCGGACGGGTTTTTATGCTGGAGCTGCTCGGCGGCTATTGCGGCGAGCTAACTCTGCAGTCGGCCCTGAAATCCAACGCCGATTTTGCCCTGATCCCGGAGTGTCAGATCCCGCTGCCGCAGCTGGCCCAGCGTATCACTCAGCGGCTGGCGCAGCAGAACAGCGTGGTGATCCTCTGCTCAGAAGGTTACACCCGTGAATACTCGCCCGGTTTTCAGGGGGCGATCGATACCTTAATCAAACAGCTTGAACCGTTAATTGGTGTGCGTATCCGCAAAACCATTCTCGGTTACGGATTGCGTAATGGTGAACCGACCTGCGAGGAAATTTATCAGGGCACCATTATGGCCAGTGAAGTGGTTCGTTGTATTCAGTCGGGAATGCGTAATAAAGCCGTCATTATTAATGGCAGCAATAAACCGATTCCGATTGATTTAATAAGCATGCAAAAACGCCTGGTCGATACTGACGGGCATCATTACAAACTCGCTAAACAACTGAATATATTGTGAGGAGATAACCATGCTGAAAATTTTATGTGTTTGTGGCTGCGGATTAGGGTCCAGTTTTGCGATTGAGATGAGCGCAAAAGCGGTATTAAAAAAGCTGGAAATTGACGCGGATATTGACCACACCACCATTTCAGAAGCCAATGCGTTTAAATCAGACATGATTCTGACGCAAAAAGCCTTTGCCGATGTGTTAAATGCCGACGCCAGTCCGGAACAGATCAAACGGGTCATTATTCTTAATAAGCTCACCGATAAAGCGGAAATAGAGCAGAAGATTGTGGCCTTTTTAAAAGAACGCAATATGAAGGTCGCTGCCCATGAATAGTGTGATCGACTTCCTGGTAAAAGACTTATTAGGGCAGGCCTCGATTCTGATCGCCTTTATTGCCCTGATCGGTCTGTTGCTGCAAAAAAAATCGGCGGGCAAGGTGGTGGAAGGCACCTTTAAAACCCTGCTGGGCTTTTTAATTATGATGGCCGGGATCAATATCATCGTCGGCACGCTGACCTTCCTTAACACCATCTTTACCCACGGCTTCGGCATGCAGGGCTATATCACCGATGTGGCGGCAATTGCCGGGCTGGCGAACCGGGAACTGGGATCGGAAGTGGCGCTGACGCTGCTGGTGATTTTTATCGTCAATATCATCATCGCCCGCATTACGCCGTTTAAGTACATCTTCCTTACCGGCCAGGCGCTGCTGTGGATGGCGACGATTGGCGCAGTGATTGGCTACAAAGCCGGGCTGACCGGTCTGCCGCTGATCCTGACCGGCGGTATTTTTGGCGGGATTATGGCGGTGGTGATGCCTGCGCTGGCGCAGCCGGTGGTGCGGCGGATTACCGATTCCGATGATGTCGCGCTGGGTCACTTCTGCACCATTGGCTATCTGGTGACGGCGGCGGTGGCGAAAGTGGTCGGCAAGGGATCGCGCTCCACCGAAGACCTGAAGCTGCCGGATAACTTTAAATTCCTGCAGGACACCTATCTGTCAATGGCGCTGGTGATGGTGCCGATGTACCTGATCCCGGCGGTGGCGGCCGGTCCGGCGTTTATCGCGCAGTACAGTAACGGCATGAACTACCTGATGTACGCCTTTATGCAGTCGATTCAGTTCGTGGCCGGGGTGTTCGTGCTCTACAGCGGGGTACGTCTGCTGCTGAACGAACTGGTGCCGGCCTTCCGTGGCATTGCGATGCGGCTGGTGCCGGACGCCAAACCGGCGCTCGACTGCCCGGTGATGTTTCCCTACGCGCCGAACGCGGTGATCGTCGGCTTCCTGGCCACCACGCTCGGCTCCATTGTGGGCATGCTCATCTTTCCGATGTTTGGCCTGGCGATGATCCTGCCGGGGCTGCTGACCAACTTCTTCGCTGGCGGCACTGCCGGGGTGTTCGGTAATGCCATCGGCGGACGGCGCGGGGCGATGATTGGCGGCTTTGTCCACGGCCTGTTCATCACGCTGCTGCCCGCCATTCTGGTACCGATGCTGGAGAGCTACGGCTTCACCGGTGTCACCTTCAGCGACTCCGATGTGATCAGCACCGGTCTGGTACTGGGCCACGCCTTCCAGAACAACTGGCTGTTTGTCGCGCTGTTTATCGCTTTTGTTACTGCACTCGCCTGGTTTGTTAACGGGAAATCCACTAAGCCGCAAGAGGAAAAAATCCATGAAACTTTATAATTTCGCCGATCTGTTACAGCTGGCTAAGCAACGCGATTTTAAAGCGGTCGGCTCATTTAATCTGCACTGTCTGGAGATGCTGCCCGCCTATTTTAAAGCGGCGGAAAAAACCAATAGTCCATTAATGATTCAGATCTCTACCGGCACGGCGAAATATCTCGGCCATAAGCTGCTGGTTGATGCGATTAAATCGCTGTCAGAGAGTATGAAAGTACCGACCTGCCTGCATCTCGATCACTGTTCCGATTTAGCGGCGATTCAGACCGCCATTGATGCCGGCTTCAGTTCGGTGATGTATGACGGTTCGCACCTGCCGATTGACGAGAATATTGCCAATACCCGCCGGGTAATCGATATGGCGCGGCCACACAATGTCTCGGTAGAAGCGGAGCTCGGGGCGATTGGCGGGTCGGAAGATGGTAAATGCGTGGAGATGGAGGCGATAGCCTTTACGCCGGTGGAGGATGCCAGGCGCTTCGTCGAAGAAACCGGCGTCGATATGCTGGCGATCTCAATCGGCACCGTGCATGGCCTCTATACCGGTAAAGCGCATATCCAGCATCAGCGGCTGGCGGATATCACGGCCGCCACCCACACGCCGCTGGTGCTGCACGGCGGGACCGGCGTCAGTGACGAAGATATGCGTTTAGCGGTCAGCAGCGGCATTGAAAAGGTGAATGTCGGCACGGAAATGAACGTTCAATGGGTGGCGCAGTGCAAAAATAGTTTTGAAAAAGGCAAGGTCAACGACAGCGTGCGTAATTTCCTGGTGCCTGCCAATGATGCGGTAACCAGCGTGCTGGTGGAGAAGATGCAGTTATTCCGTTAACCGGCGAAGGTAAGGGCGCGTCAGTCGTCAGCCAATCTCTTCACCGGCCGTTCCAATGTTAATTAAGCCATAACCTGAGGTGCCCCGGCGCCATTCGGGGCAGGAGACGCTATGTTTGGATTCTTAAAAAAGTCGCCGCCGGTCAATCAGCCAGACGCCGATCAGCAGGATCATCTGGCGGAATTAAGCCGTGAAAAAATAACCGAGCTGGAAAATAAGCTGGCAATCGATCCGCGTAATGGCGAAACGCAAAAACAATTAATGCTGGAATATAATCGGGCATTAACGTTATTTGCTAAAAGCCGTCACTACCGCAATGAAATTGATGCGCTGTTTGTCAAAATCGATGAATTACGCAACGTCATTCGCCAGTCGATTTAAGGAGCCGTGATGAGCATTAAGCAGTTATTGCAGCAAGCCAACGCGATTCAGGTCGGGATTGACGCCACGGACTGGCGTCAGGTGATCGCGCTGGCCGCCGAGCCGCTGGTCAGCGGTGGCTATCTTCACGCCAGTTACCCGGACGCGGTGATCGCCAATACCCTGGCGCATGGTGCCTATTATGTGTTTGAAGAGGGGATCGCCATTCCCCATGCGCGGCCGGAAGCCGGAGTGATTCGTGATTGTTTCAGCCTGATTGTGCTGACAGAGCCGATCGCCTTTGACGGCAGCGATAAAGCGGACATTGTGATTATGTTTGGTGCTCGCGACAGTAATGCGCATATCGAAGAGGGTATCCGCGCCATCGTGTCATTGCTGGAGGATGCGGAGACGCTGGTCAGATTGCGCCAGGCCAGCAGCGTTGCGGAGGTCATCGACATCTTATGACCACCAACAATTCGTTAAAGCGCGTGGTGCTGGTCAACGGCATTCCCGCCTCGGGGAAAAGCACGCTGACGCGGGCGCTCTCCCAGCGCTTCGGCTGGCCGGTGCTGACGCTCGACAGCCTCAAGGAACCCTTTATGGCCTGCTTCGCGCCGGTGGATCGGCAGCGCAACCGGCAGCTCGGCTGCGCCGCCTATCAGGCGATCTGGAACATTGTCGGCCAGGCGCCAGCCAGTCAGATCTGGCTGATAGATGCCTGGTTCGGCTTCCAGCCGCGCGCGCTGCTGGAACAGGGACTGCAACAGGCCGGCGTTGGCGCGGTGCTGGAGCTGTGGATGCAGATCACGCCGGAGGAGGCCGTGGCGCGTTACCAGGCGCGGCTGTCGCAGCGACTTCCGGGTCATCCCGGCGCGGAATACCTGCCCGAACTGCGCCAGCTGGCGCAACAGGCGCAGCCGATGGCGCTGGGGCCGGTGCTGCAGGTTGATGCCTGCGATCTGCATGAGGCAGCGGTCGCCCGTTGGTTACAGCAACAGCTGGAGAGAAACAGCTACACTTCACCTCAATGTTCACCCATTGAGGAGTTGCAGGATGTCATCACCCCCTTATCTGCAAACCGGTGAGAGTGCCGTGCTGTATGACGGCGTCTGCAAGCTGTGCAACGGCTGGGTCCGGTTCCTGCTGCGCCATCGACTGGCGCGGCAGGTTCGTTTTGCGGCGGTACAGAGCGAGCAGGGCAAGGCGCTGCTGCGCTGGGCGGGCTTACCGGAAGAGAACGTCAGTACCATTGTCTATATCGCCGGTGACCAGCACTGGCTGCGGGCGCAGGCGGTCTTTCGCGTCATGCGGCATCTGCCGGCACCCTGGCGCGGCCTCGGCGTGCTGCGCCATTTCCCTGACGCCATCAGCAATTTCGCCTACGACCGCATCGCCTTAAACCGCTATAAGCTGTTTGGTCGCTACGACAGCCAGCAGGCGATTACGCCCGATTATCCTGAGCGCTTTTTGCATCCGCTGGAACCGTCGCGCTGAAGCGGCGTGAGATATTACAGCGTAAACACCGTCCGGCAGCGGCTGTCGTCTTCGTCCCACGCCTGCGCGACCTCGCTTAACGGACGGGTGCGGAAAGGCACGGAGAATGGGTGGGCTCCGGCGGCCCGCAGCATTTCGCCAATCGAGGCGATCAGCTCGCCATCAGAGACGCTGCCGAGGCCGCTGCCCATCAGCGTCAATCCGGATGAGCGCAGCAGTTTACTGTGCAGCGGAATCTCCTGTCCGCTCAGCGAACCAATCTGTACAAAGCGCACCACCTTGTCGCCGCCACGCATCGCCGCCGTCATAATCGCCAGCGCACTGTCACCCCACAGATAATCCAGCACCACATCCACGCCTTGCGCCATCAGGTCGGGCAGCGCTGTTGGCAGCGCATCCAGCGTCAGGGTGATATCAGCCCCCTCATGCTGTAACTGTTGCAGCGTCTCTTTGTTGCGGCCGGTGGCGATGATTTTCCCCGCGCCCAGACTACGGGCAATGTGGATCGCCAGCCGACCCGAGGTGGAGGTAGCTCCGTTAATCAGCACCGTTTCCCCTGGCCGCAGCGCCGCCCGGCGGGTCAGGGCGGCCCACGAAGACATACCGGGATTAGCTATCGCCGCAGCGATGACCGGGTCGAGCGTCGGCGGCAGCGGAATCAGGCTTTTGCGACGCACCAGAGTGGTCTCTGCCATGCTGCCCCAGCTTCCGTCAAACGCCAGAAAGTAGACCGGATCGCCGTTATCGAGATAGCCAGTGCCGTCAATGCCGGGGACAAACGGATAGTGCGCGGCTGAACTGTAATGGGTACCCGCCGCGCGGGATTTTGCCAGCTGGCTGATGGCAGCGGCTTTCACCCTGACCCGCAGCTGCTCTGCTGTTGCCTGGGGTTCAGGAAAATCACCGTAGTGTGGTTTTTCGCCTGGCTGCGCGATGATGGCTGCTTTCATGGCTATGGACCTTCTGTTGTGGGCTTAATGAGTGTAGATTACACACATTATTCCTGCCTCTGGATAGCGTCAATGAAAAAGGTGCAAAATACACATAATGGTCAGTTTGATCCGCTGCACAACAGCTTACTGACCCTGGTCGGGGCGTTTAACCGCCCTCAGCGCGACCTGGCCATGATCAAAGGTGCCGGGATTGAACTTGATCGCGCGCTGTTTCCGCTGCTGGTGCAGATCGGCCGGTTCGGTCCGATCGGGGTTGGAGAGCTCGCCGATCGGGTGGGGCGCGATTACACCACCGTCAGTCGGCAGGTGGCGAAGCTGGAAGAGACCGGGCTGGTGCAGCGCCAGAAAAATGCCAGCGACAAACGGATCAACGAGGCGGCGATTACCCCAGCCGGTAAAGCGATGACCGATAAAATTGATGCGCAACGGGAGCAGATCTACCAGCGGGTGTTTGCGCACTGGCCGCAGGAAGATCGTGGCGCGCTGGAACAGTTACTGCAGCGTTTCGTCACCGATTTCAGCGCGCTGCGTGGCGACGAGCGGGAGGAGGTCTGATGCGCAACAGAGGAGCAACTCACCATGCCGGTTAATGTCGATCTCAACGATCTCTATGCCTTCCGCGCGCTGGTGGAGTATGGCAATTTTCGCCTCGCGGCGGAATCGATCTGCCTGTCGCAGTCGGCCCTGAGCCGCAGAATAGACAAGCTCGAAACGGCGCTGGGTATTCGCCTGTTTGAGCGCACCACGCGGCGGGTCACTCTGACGCTAAAGGGACACGCCTTTGCCGAGCGATCGGACAAGCTGCTGGTGGATTTTGAAGAGGTAATGGCCGATCTGAGTGAGGTCAGCCTGACCCGTACCGGCCTGATCACCGTCGCCTGCGTGCCTTCCGCTGCCTATTACTTCATGCCCAATATTATCCGGCTGTTTCAGGCTCGCTATCCGCGGGTGCGGGTCAAGCTGATCGACAGCAGCGCCGCCAATGTTTATGACGCGGTGACAGGCGGTCAGGCGGATTTTGGCATCAGCTTCTCCGGCCGCAGCCAGCCCGATGTGCATTTTCTGCCGCTGCGCGACGATCCTTACGTGGCGGCCTGTCGGCATGAAGACCCGATTGCGGCCAGAGCGAGCCTGAGCTGGCACGAATTTTATCAGCAGAGCTGGATCGGGCTGGATAAAACCTCCGGTAACCGTAACCTGCTCGATCAGGCGCTGGCGCACATTGTGCCGGAGAAAGCCTGCATCTGCGAAACCCGGCATGTCACCACGATGCTGGGTATGGTTGAAGCGGGGCTGGGCATCGCTGCCGTGCCCGCGATGTCGATGCCGGTTTCCGGGCATTCTGCGCTGACCTCGGTGCCGCTGACCGATCCGCCAGTCAGGCGCACCGTCGGGCTGCTGCGTAAAAGCGGCCGCACGCTGTCGCATCTGGCCGTCGAGCTGGAAACGCTGATTATTGAACAGTATCAGGCTGTCTGACCGGCCGGGTGACGCCGGTCGGCTGCGACGTCACGATCGGGTGCAGCCCGGTCTCACGTACCACCTGCTGTACCTCGGGCGAGGCGAGCCAGCGCAGCAGCTGACGCGCCTGGTCCGGCTGCGCGGACTGCCGGACCACTGCACCGGCAAAGCGGGTGGTGTATTGCAGTGTGTCCGGCAACTCGCCCACGAAAGTCACGCCAGCGACCGGCAGCAGCTCACTGACCTGCTGAAACCCGATGCTGTATTTGCCTGCCGCGACTTGTGAGGCGACCGGGATGCGTTCGACTTTAAACGCCTTCGCCCTGACCTGATTCGCAATTCCCAGCCGGCTGAACAGCTGGCTGCTGACATATTTGCCGCTGGCACTGTCTGAATAGGCGATCGAGCGGGCGTTGAGCAGCGTATTACGCAGCGCGCTTTCGCTGTCGATAATCACCGGCGTTGCACCCTGTCTGATCACCGCACCGATGCGGGAATCGGCCAGTTCAACCCGTGAACCGGGCAGCGTGCGGCCCTGTTTTTCCAGATCGGCCAGCGCGTCGCCCACCATAATCACCAGATCGGCGGATTCACCCCGCGCCAGCCGCGCCGGGATCGCCTGCGGCGTCTTGCCCATTGACGGACCGGCGACGGTGCGGATCTGAATGCCTTCACGTTGCGCATAGCGCGGGGATAATTGATCCCACGCCGCTTTAAAGCCGCCTGAGATCATCACGGTCACTGCTTTGGTCTGCGCGCAGACACTGCCCGCCACGCTGATCAGCAGAGCGAATAAGACAAAATAACCTTTCATGCGGGTTTCCTTAGCTGAAAGAGTTGCGGGTCTGCGGCAGGCGTTCACCGGTCCGGCGGTAGAGGTAGAGAGTGGCCAGCAGCGCACAGATGGCGGCAAAACTCATCCAGTAGCCGGGCGAGGCTTTATCCCCGGTCAGCTCAATCAGGCCGGTAGAGATCACCGGCGTGAAGCCGCCAAACAGCGCCGTCGCCAGGCTGTAGGCCAGCGAGAAGCCCGCCACCCGCACTTCGGCTGGCATAATCTCGGTTAGTGCCGGGATCATCGCGCCGTTGTAGAGACCGTAAATCATCGACAGCCACAGCAGTACGCCCAGCATCATTGAGAAGCCCGGTGCCGCCGCCAGCAGGCTCAGTGCCGGATAGGCGGTCGTCAGCGCCAGCAGGGTCATGGCGATCAGGATCGGTTTGCGACCAAAGCGGTCGGAGAGCGCGCCGCCAATCGGCAGCCAGATAAAGTTCGATACCGCCACCAGCAGGGTCACCAGCAGGCTGTCGGAGGCGCTGAGCAGCAGCACTTTCTTGCCAAAGGTCGGGGCGTAAACCGTAATCAGGTAAAACGCGGTCGTGGTCATCGCGACCATCAACATCCCGGCAATCACCACCTGCCAGTTGGCGAGCAGGATGCGGAACACCTGTTTCACATCAGGATGGCTGCGCCGCGCGTTGAAGGCCTGCGTCTCTTCCAGCTTGCGACGCAGCACGAAAATAAACGGCACAATCAGGCAGCCGAACAGGAACGGAATCCGCCAGCCCCAGTCGCGGATCACCGATTCTGCCAGCAGCGCATTGAGAATAAAGCCCATCGCGGCGGCCACCATGATCGCCACCTGCTGGCTGCCCGACTGCCAGCTGGTGTAGAAGCCTTTGCGGCCCGGCGTGGCGATCTCAGCCAGATAGACAGAGACGCCGCCCAGCTCAGCACCGGCGGAGAAGCCCTGCAGCAGACGGCCCAGCAGCACCAGCAACGGCGCCCACAGGCCAATGCTCTGGTAAGAGGGGATCAGCACAATCATGAAGGTGCCGGCCGCCATGATCGACAGCGTCACAATCAGCCCTTTACGGCGACCCACTTTGTCGATGTAGGCCCCCAGCACCACCGCGCCGAGCGGACGCATCAGGAAACCGGCACCAAACACGGCAAAAGTCATCATCAGCGAAGCAAATTCACTGCTGGCCGGAAAGAAGGTATGGGCGATGTAGGTGGCATAGAAACCAAACAGGAAGAAATCAAACTGCTCAAGAAAGTTGCCTGAGGTAACACGGAATATTGCGCCAATCCGGGCGCGGGTGGAAAGCGTAGAGGGTGAGGGAATTTGCATCAGTGAGCTCCAGTCTGTGAATGACGCTTTTTACCGCGCCTGTCATCGAAGAGTGGATCAGCGACCGGCGGTAAATAAGTGCAAAAAGGGCATCGATTGATGCGTGAACTGCATGATTCAGACAGGATGAAGCAATAAAGCCAGCAATATCAGGTGATTATTTGTCGGGCGCAAAATTAATCCGGCCATGTTAGCCGCGACCTCAGTTTGCAGAAATGTGACAGGATTCATAACTGTGTTACAGCGGGCGTGGGATGAGGCTGGCGATATCCCGATGGTGGCCGCCAGGCGATCATCACCGCTGCGGGCTGCCCGGTCGGGTGCAGAAAGGCGGATGCCGGGCGATTGTGCCGCATCACAGGGCGATCAAACAGTGTCATTTACGTGCTGTTCAGAGGCATACTCTCAGACCAGCCTCCTCCTGTGGGAGTCAGCAGTAACATAGCGGGCGGGGCGGCAGGATGCTTCGGCCAGTAACGAAATCTTCCTGGGCTGACGCGATGAGCCAGCCAGGTATTCCACCATTATGGAGCAGTGACGATGTTCAGCGGACTGAGTGCGTTTCCCCTGACCCCTTTTACGGCGGATAAGCCGGATGAAGCGGCATTTTTACGGCTGTTGCAGCGGCTGACGGAGGCGAAAGTCGATTCGCTTGGCGTGCTGGGTTCTACCGGCAGCTACGCCTATCTGACCCGCGCCCAGCGCAGGCGGATCACCGAACTGGCGGTTGCCCATTCAGAGGCGATTCCGGTGATGGTGAGCATTGGTGCGGTCAGCACGACCGAAGTGCTGCAGCTGGCTGAGGATGCCCAGCAGGCGGGTGCGGCGGCATTACTGCTGCCGCCACTCGGCTATCAGGCGCTGCGCGAAGAAGAGGTATTCACGCTTTATCAGACGGTCGCGTGTCACGTCTCGGTGCCGATCTGCGTCTATGACAATCCGGGTACCACCCATTTTGCTTTTTCCGATGCGCTGCTTGGCCGCATCGCCGCGCTGCCGGGCATTGCCTCAATAAAAATTCCCGGCGTACCCGCCGATTTGCAGGCGGCCCGCGAGCGCATTGCACAACTGCGGTCTCGGCTGCCGGAGAGGGTCTCAATCGGGGTCAGCGGCGATGCGTTTGCCGCCACCGGTCTGCTGGCAGGCTGCGATGGCTGGTACTCGGTCTGCGGCGGACTGTTTCCCCGGATCGCACAGGCGATGACCGCGGCAGCAAAGGCGGGCGATGATCAGCGTGTCAGCGCGCTGGATGCGCAGCTGCAACCGTTATGGGCACTGTTCCGCCAGCATGGCGGCAGCCTGCGGGTAATCAGCGCCGCAGCGGGGCTGCTGGGCCTGACCGAACGCGACTGCCTGCCGCGCCCGCTGCTGCCGCTCTCCGATGCGGATTGCCAGCAGATTGCTGCCGTGCTCGCGGCGCTCGATCTCTCTTAATCCCCACCTCAGAAGGCGTTAACCATGTCGCACCAGGTTAAAGCCTTCTTCCTCCTGCGGCGGGTCGAAATAGCGGGTAATCAGCGCGAACTGTTCGTCCGTTGCGGCAAAGGCGTGTTCGCCGCTCTGATTACGGGCGTGCAGACGCGATTTACACAGCGCATCCGGGACGTCCAGATAATGCAGGCGATGGTCAGCAGAGGATGCCTTGATTAGCGACATCATCCAGGCACGATTCGCCTTGGTGTTGGCGGGAAAATCGAGCACTACCGGGACGCCCGCCCGGAGCAGCGCTACCAGGTGCGGGGTCATCGCCGTTTTCAGTTGTGCCGCACAGCGGACATAGTCGGCGACCGACTGCATTTGATCTGCATAGAGCGCAGCCAGCCAGTGATCTTCACTCAGAATGACGCAACCAGGCTCTGCGGCGAGACGGGCAGCGAGGGTTGATTTACCGGAGGCGATTTTGCCGCACAGCAGATGCAGCGTTGCGGGTGTCAGGGTATCAGGATTCATAGGGTTCCTTATCGGGTTAACGCCGGTAAGGCCCGCCTTACCGGCGGGAGAAAGAGACAGGCTATCCCACCGCGATACAGACGGTGTTAATCATCTCTGACTGGGGTAAAGCGTATCGGTTCATCCTGTGAGACTAGCAAAGTCTGCGGGATTAAGCAGCCAGATATCGCGCCGCTGCCGCCTGACAGCAATTGTGGTCACGCCGCGCTGAAGGGGAATGGGCCAGCCAGCGGCGGAGCGCTGCCGGGGCGGAGGAGCAGCGGGCGCGGTGACAGCCTGCTATCAGCAGCCCGCAAAGGGACGCAGTCACCGCGTTGCCGCAAACGGTCACCTTCACGCCTGTTTCGCCATCAGTAAGGTCAGCAACTCCCGGCAGCACGCCTCTTCTTCCGCGCTGTCTGCGGCAGCCAGATGACGCAGCAGCGCCATACAGCTGGTTTCCTTGCCCGCTTCCATCAGCTCTTCGACCAGAAAATTCAGTTTATCCTGTTCAGTCGCGTGAAACGCCGGATTGATCAGGTGGACATTTTCCTTCACGGCCAGGGTATTGCTCTCTGTATGGTTCATAGAATTATCCTGTTTTGGGTTAAAAAATGACCTGGTGAACCCTTTAAACCTATACATGAAACGTGTTTTTGTACAGATTTTGACGGGAATCTTTTTAAGCGCAACGGGTATCAGAGGCGGGGTGAAGAAAATAAGAATAGTTGAGCAAGCCCCGGTTGGCGCGGGATGCGGAGCGGCAATCGCCGGGAATTGCGTAGCGGGTAAATATTAAAAGCCTGCTAATCATTTGGTTAGCTAACCAGTCTGCCGGAAAAAAAAAGGTGAAAAAATAATCCGCGGTCCGGCCAGCGGCAGCCGGAGCCGTCAGAGGCACGCCAGACCGATGCGGGAGAGTATTCAGCATCAGCCAGCGCGCGACAGGTTGCACGCCGACTGATTCACGCTTTGTCAGGCGGTGGCGTCGCGGGCGGGCAGGAAATCGTCGCGTTGTGGAGTAAAGGTATCCAGCAGCACGCCGGGTTCGAGGCAGACGCAGCCGTGTACCACATCGGGCGCTTTGTAGAGCGTATCGCCCGGACCCACTTCCCGCGTTTCCCCATTGATGGTGAAGGCGAAACGGCCGCTGAGCACATACGTTAACTGCTCATGCGGATGGTGATGAAGCGGGCCGACGGCATCTTTTTCGAAACTGACTTCGACCGCCATCAGGGTACCGCCATACGCCAGCACCCGACGGGTTACGCCGTTGCCTAAATCTTCCAGTGGCCGCTCTTTTTTATAGATAAACATCAGAACTTCCTTATGCAGGTGGACGCCAGGGTAGCCGTTTTGTGACGCTACTCACAGCGCGGAGGTGAATTAGTCCATGCACTTTAGCGGTTTTTCATTAAAATGAAACGGTGTTTCAATTAAATGCTAAGGGCAGATCATGAAAATCGCGTTAATGATGGAAAACAGCCAGGCGGCTAAAAACGCTATCGTGTTGAAAGAACTGGAAGGCGTCGCGCAGCCGCTGGGCCATCAGGTCTTCAACGTCGGGATGAGCGACGAGCAGGATCACCATCTGACCTATATTCACCTCGGCATCCAGGCCAGCCTGCTGCTGAACAGCAAGGCCGTTGATTTCATCGTAGCGGGTTGCGGCACCGGACAGGGCGCGCTGATGTCGCTCAACATTCATCCGGGCGTCAACTGCGGATACTGTATCGATCCAGCTGATGCTTATCTGTTTGCGCAGATTAATAACGGTAATGCGCTGGCGCTGCCGTTCGCTAAAGGTTTCGGCTGGGGCGCTGAGCTCAACCTGCGCTTTATCTTCGAAAAAGCCTTTACCGGCGAGAAAGGCATGGGCTATCCGCCAGAGCGCAGAGAGCCACAGGTGCGCAATGCCGGTCTGCTGAACCAGGTGAAAGCGGCGGTGATCAAAGAGAACTACCTGGATACGCTGCGCGCCATCGATCCTGAACTGGTGAAGACTGCGGTCAGCGGCCCGCGCTTCCAACAGTGCCTGTTTGAGCACGGACAGAACGCAGAGATCGTCTCCTTTGTGCGTCAGCTGACTCAGTAAACGCGCCAGGGTGCAGAAGCAGAAGGCCAGGGTAACCTGGCCTTTTTTATGCCTGCCGCCCGTCGCCGTATTCAGTGCGCCGTTACCGGCGTAGCGTGGCGGCTCGCCTCCACCAGCATTCGGGTATAGGGCATACTCGCCCGATTGCTCACCAGCGTCGGGACATCCAGCGTCTCCAGCACCTTGCCCTGTTGCATCACCGCCACCCGATGACAGAGGTGCGCCACCACGCCCAGATCGTGCGTCACCATCAGATAGGTCAGGTTATCCTGCTGCTGCAGGTCACTCAGCAGGTTAAGGATCTCCGCCTGCACCGACACATCAAGCGCCGAGGTCGGCTCATCCAGTAACAGCACCGCCGGTTCCAGAATCAGCGCTCTGGCGATCGCCACCCGCTGACGCTGACCGCCGGAGAGCTGGTGGGGATAACGGGTCTGCCAGGCGCGATTTAATCCGACTTTCTCCAGCATAGCGATCACCCGCTGCTGACGCTGGCCGATGCCCTGAATCTGAAGCGGCTCTTCGAGGATATCGCCAATCGTATGGCGCGGATGCAGCGAACCGTAGGGGTCCTGAAACACCATCTGCACCCGACGGCAGCGAGCCCGATCGATGCAGTGCGCCAGCGGCTGGCCGTCAATCTCCAGCGCACCCTGCCAGTGGTTAAACAGTCCCGCCAGGCATTTCAGCACCGTGGTTTTGCCCGATCCTGACTCGCCGACCAGCCCAAAGATTTCGCCCTGGCTGACCTGCAGATTGACGTCGAACAGCACCTGACTGCGGGCGCTCTCCTCACCAAAGCTGAGATTAAGATTGTTGACGGTAATCATGCTTTTTCCTTATTCAGTTAACCAGCTTGCGTGACGTTGTAACACCGGCAGGCGGCTGCGACGGTGATCGAGGTCCGGCAGCGCCGCCATCAGGCCCTGGGTGTAGGGATGCTGCGCCCGATCCAGTTCGCTGGCGGCCAGCGACTCCACGACGCGACCGGCATACATCACCAGCACCCGATCGCAAAAACGGCGCACCAGGTTAATGTCGTGGCTGATAAAAATCAGCCCCAGCCCGCGCGCCTTGACCAGATCGTCGAGCAGCGCCAGCACCTGCAGACGCACCGACACATCCAGCGCGGAGGTCGGTTCATCGGCAATCACCAGCTCCGGTTCGGTAATCAGCATCATGGCTATCATCACGCGCTGCCCCTGGCCGCCAGAAATTTCATGCGGATAAAGCTGATAGACCCGTTCAGGATCGCGGATTTGTACCACCTCCAGCATCGCCAGCGCCCGCTGACGGGCTGCCGCCTGCTGGCCGCGATGGTGACTGCGCCACGCCTCGGCAATCTGTTCGCCGACCCGGACCACCGGATTGAGCGAATATTTCGGGTCCTGCATGATCATCGAGATCCGTTTACCGCGGATGTCGCGCATCCGGGCCGGCGTAGCGTGCAGCAGATCGACATCGCCAAACTGCATCCGGCTGGCCTCAATCCGCGCTTTCGCCGGTAGCAGTTGCAGCAGCGCCCGGCCAACGGTTGATTTACCGGAGCCGGATTCACCCACAATGGCCAGCTTCTCCTGGCCGAGCTGAAAGGAGACGCCGCGTACCGCCGGGGTGCTCTGACGTCCGTTAACAAAATTTACGTGCAAATCGCGCACGTCGAGCAACGGCGAAGCGTTACTCACTGCGGGGATCGAGCAGGTCACGTAGGCCATCTCCTAAGAAGTTAAATGCCAGGCTGTTAATCAGAATTGCCAGACCGGGTACGGTGACGACCCACCAGCACTCCAGCATGTAGGTGCGACCACTGGCGATCATCGCGCCCCATTCCGGATCGGGCGGCTGCGCGCCGAGGCCGAGAAAGCCGAGGCCCGCGGCGGTGAGAATGATGCCCGCCATGTTCATGGTGATGCGAATAATCACCGACGGCAGGCAGAGCGGGATGATGTGCTTCCACAGCACCCGCAGCGGCGAAGCCCCTTGTAAACGCACCGCAGAGATAAAGTCCGCCTGACGCAGCGACAGGGTTTCTGCCCGCGCCAGGCGGGCAATCGGCGGCCAGGCGGTAAGGGTAATGGCGATCACCACGTGCTCCAGTCCCGGACCCAGCGCGGCGACAAAGGCCAGCGCCAGCACCAGGCTGGGAAAGGAGATAAAAATATCGGTGACGCGCATCAGTACGGCATCAACCTTGCCGCCAAAATAGCCGGCGGTCACGCCCAGCAGCAGGCCGAGCGGCCCGACGGTCACCGACACCAGCAGCACGATATAGAGGGTGATACGCGCCCCCCAGACCAGCCGGCTGAAGATGTCACGGCCAAATTCGTCGGTGCCGAACCAGTGTGCGGCACCCGGCGGCATCAGCGCATTGTTGAGGTCCTGGATCAGCGGATGATAAGGGGCGATCCACGGTGCAAACAGCGCCACGATACAGAGCAGCAGCACAATGCCGCCGCCGATGGCGGTCAGCGGATTACAGGCCATGCGCCAGATAAAGTATCCGCTACGGGCAGCGAAACGGCGGCAGCGCGCCAGTCGCTCACGCGTGGTGCTGGTGGCTGGCGTATCAAAGGAAATCGTCATACTTTGGTCCTCGGATCAAACACCTGATAGAGCAGGTCGGAGAGCAGGTTAAGCAGCACGAAAATCAGGCCGACCACCAGTACGCAGCCCATCACCGCGTTCATATCGCCCAGCATCAGGCTGCCGGTCAGATAGGAACCAAAGCCCGGCCACGAGAAGACGGTTTCAATCAGCACCGCGCCTTCCAGCAGCGAACCGTACGCCAGCGCGACCACGGTCAGCAGCTGCACCAGAATATTGCGGAAGGCGTGTTGCCAGATCACCTGCCACTCGGTTAAGCCTTTCACCCGGGCGGTGAGGATGAACTCCTGCGACAGCTGCGCCAGCATAAAGCTGCGCGTCATGCGGCTGATGTAGGCCAGCGAATGAAAGCCCAGCAGTGAGGCGGGTAACACCAGATGATTCAGCGCATTCCAGAATACCTGGCTGTTGGCGGCCAGCAGGGCGTCGATCAGCATAAAGCCGGTGCGGCGTGGCACCACGCCATCCAGGCTGAAGTCAACCCGGCCCGCGCCACCGACCCAGCCGAGGTGGGCATAAAACAGCAGCAGGCCCATCATCCCGACCCAGAAGATCGGCGTTGAGTAACCCGCCAGGCTGATCATCCGCACCAGATAATCGATCACGCTGTTACGCCGGGCGGCGGCCAGCACGCCCAGCGGCACGCCGAGGCCGGCACCCAGCACAATCGCCAGCGTTGCCAGTTCAACCGTCGCCGGAAAGACGCGCAGAATATCGTTGACCACCGGCTGACCGGTGAGCAGCGCATGGCCGAGATCGCCGTGCAGCAGCGCATTGAGGTAGATGCCGAACTGGACCCACAGCGGCTTATCAAAACCGAGCTGATGATAAACCTGCTGATAGGTCGCCTGATCGGCATCCGGTCCGACAATCGCCAGCACCGGATCAAGCGGCATCACCCGCCCGATAAAGAAGGTCAGCATCAGCAGGCCAGAGAGGGTGATCAGCACCTGCAGGCCGCGTTTGCTGATGCGACGGCAGTGATTTCGGGTGAGCGTCAGGGTCATTGTGCACCTCCGGCCAGGCTATCAGGGGTTTTCCAGACGTCGCGCAGAAAGGTGGTGGCTGACGGATGGGGCTGATAATCCTGCACCCGGTTGTTGACCACCACCGAATCGAGCATCTGGGAAAGGGGCATCAGCGCCGGCACCAGCTGGTCATAGCGTTGCTGAATGGCGAAATAGGCCTGCTGTTGCCGGGCGCTGTCGCGTTCCAACAGCGCGCGATCGATCATGCTGTTGAGTTGCGCATCATAAAAACCGGTGCGCCAGCCCTGGAAATTGGTCAGGCGGGCGCTGTCGGCGTTGTTCGGGTTATAAACCAGTGAACGCAGGCTGGAGTGCGGATGCGGCTCCACGCCGCTGCCGCCGCGGCCGACCAGCAGGTTGAACTGACGATCGCGCATCGCCCCGTAGATCTGATTACCGGTGCCGGTGATGATTCTGGCGCGGATGCCCGCCTGCAGCAGCGTTGACTGAATGGCAATGGCGATATTGAGGAACGGCTGATCGGCCAGCACCCGCAGCGTGGTGTCGAAACCGTCCGGATAACCCGCCTCGGCCAGCAGTGCTCTGGCGCGCGGCACATCCAGCCGGTAGCCGGGATCGGGTAGCGTGGCCGGCATACCCGCCTGAATCGGCCGCTGATGCAGTTCGCCATAGCCGGTCATCAGGCTCTTGTTGATCCCCTGATAATCCACCAGATAACGCACCGCCTCGCGTACCCGGCGATCGCTAAAGTGCGGATCTTTCATACTCATCGCCAGGTAGTAGAGGGTGCCTCTTCTGACCGCATCAATCGCCAGATCGGGATCGTGGCGCAGGGCGCGAACATCGGGAATCGACATATTACTGGCGATGTCGAGATCGCCTTTCTGCATCATCAGTCGCAGCGTCTGCGACTCCTGCAGATGACGGAACACCACCCGTGACATTTTTGCCTCGCCGCGCCAGTAACCGTCGGCCCGGCTCATGCGCAGCACATCTTTTGCCTGCCAGAGATCCAGCCGGAACGGACCGGAACCCGCTTCATGGGTGGTGAGCCAGCGGTTGCCCCAGTCACCATTGACCTCATGCTGCTGCACCGTTTTACGATCCAGCACCACCATGCTGCCGAGCGCAGCCAGCGAGTAGATCACCAGCTGTGGGTCGTTGGGTTTCGGCAGGGTAATAACCACGGTGCGGGCGTCAGGGGCGGTGATCATCTGGTCAACGTTGTCACGGCTGAACCCGTAGGATTTCCAGACCGACGCCTGCGCCAGATTAAGGTGCAGTACCCGCCGCATCGACCAGACCGCGTCGTCACTGGTCAGCGGGTTGCCGGAGTGAAAGGTGACATTGTCACGAAGATGAAAGGTCAGGGTTGTTTGGTCGGCGCTGACCGACCAGCGTTCGGCCAGCGCCGGACGCACGTCGGTCAGCTGTTTCGGGTTGAGTTCCACCAGCCCGTCATAAAGATTAACCACGATGCCCACCACCTCATTACCGGTCATTGCGGCCGGATCAAGAGTGAGCAGGTTATTCATGTTCATGCCGACGATCAGCTGGTCATCCGGGGTCTTTGCCTGGATTGACGCGCTGCCCGTCAGCATCAGCAGCGTGATCAGCCACGCGCCACATCGTTGTGTCAGAGTCATAGGTAAAGTCCAGCGGGTCAGAGGTTTTCCCGTTTACGACTCTGCCTGCTGCTGGCCAACGGGATGGCAGGCAGCAGGCGGGCGACGGGGTTATTATTGTTTGACGTATTTCGGTAGTGCGATTTACCAGCGGTTCAGCGTGTGCGTCTCGATCCAGCTAAAATTAATGTCCTCACCCAGTCCGGCGCGGGTCGGCAGAGTGACAAAACCCTGTTCATCCATCGGATCGACCAGGCTGTTGAGATAGGCGGGTGGCGTCTCATAGTCGAGGAACGGATGCAGCAGGCCGCGTTCGTACCAGCGGCAGTTGCGGATTGCGCCGACCACCGCCAGGCTGGCGGCACCGTTGCCGTGAACTTCACAGTCCATGCCAAACGCCTCGGCGAGGTTGGCTACTTTGAGGGTGGCAGAGATGCCGCCGACGCCGTTGGCCCCGGCACGCAGAATGTCGCAGGCCCCGGCGCGCACCCAGTCGGCACGGCTGTGATGCTTGCCACCCAGACTCTCCGGGCCGAGGACGTCAATCGACAGGTTCTCCGCCAGCCAGGCGTAAGAGGCCATGCTTTCCTCTTCCATCGGCTCTTCAAACCAGGCGAAGTTGAGTTTTTCCAGCGCCTTGCCGATGGTCAGGGCATCGCTGCGGCTGTACCAGTGGTAGCCATCCAGCATCAGCGCGATATCCGGGCCGACCGCTTCCCGCACTGCGGCGCAGGCTTTGATATCCATCGCCGGGCTGGGGGCAAACGAGACCGGCGGCATCCAGGTGTGCAGTTTGATCGCCTGATAGCCGCGCGCCACCAGTTTTTCAGCGAACTGCGCATACTCATCGGGGGTTGAGAGGCCGCCGTGCAGCTCATCGCCGCACATGGTGCTGCCATAGGCCGGGATTTTTTCCCGATAGCCGCCCAGCAGCTTGTGAACCGGCTGGTTAAGTTTGCGGCCAATCAAATCCCACAGCGCCTGTTCGACCGCCGACAGCGCCCGCTCGGTGAGCTGATGGGCGCTGCCGCGCTGCCAGTGCGCCAGATCCTGCCATAACCGCTCGCGGTCAAAGGCGTTCTGACCGATCAGCACCTTACGAAAGAAGGCGTTGACCACATGCGAACGAATCACTTCAGGCGGGGCAAAGGCGTAACCGCAGGTGCCGTCCTCACTGGTCAGGGTGAGCAGCGCCATCTGCGCCTCGTTTTCCGGGCCGGGATGGGAATGTCCGGCGCTGTCGCTGCAGCGTTGGGTCGGGTAGGTAAAGAGAGTGACATCAATCGCGCTGATCTTCACGGCTAAGCTCCTGTGGCTGACGGTCCTGACGATTATTAAAACGTCGTTTCATTTTTCAATCTAACTGCAACATTTTGTTAACGCATTAGCCAAAGCGATTACATTGATGGCGAATATGTGGGCAATCGCCCTGGGCACTGTGAGCATATTCACGAAAGCCGGCCATTTTGTGAGCAGTGACACAGCCGCTTTCTGGCGTTATCCGGGGAATAAAGGAAGTCAGGCAGCGCTCCATGCGCTGGCGGGCGCAATTTACCCGGCTGATGCGGGCGCTAAAACATTTCCTGCCACCACTTCCCCTGATGCTGTTTTTAAGTGATAGTAACGCCGATTGACATTAATAATTCTCATTATCATTACTCTGGATGTTAACAATGAAAAAATGGTTTTTAGCGCTGGGGCTTATAACGCTGGCAGGGATGGCGTCAGCCAAAACCCTTACCGATGTGGCAGGTCGTCAGGTTGAGGTGCCGCAGGAAGCAAAACGCATCATTCTGGGCGAGGGACGTCAGATCTACCTGCTGGCTGCGTTTGATACCGACGCGCCGTTTAAGCGGGTGATTGGCTGGCGCGATGATTTTCCGAAAGCGGACTGGGATGGTTATCAGGCCTATGAGCAGCGCTATCCGCAGATCAGGCAGCTACCCACCTTTGGCGGTGCGAAAGATGGCACCTTTAACGTGGAGCAGGCGTTAACGCTGAAGCCCGACCTGGTGCTGATGAACCTGGAGTCGAAAGCGGCCACCGACGAAGGCAAGCTGATTGAAAAGCTGCAGGCGGTGGGCGTACCGGTGGTGTTTATCGATTTCCGTGAATCTCCGTTTGTGAATGCGGAAAAAAGTATCCGCATTATGGGCGAACTGCTGAATAAACCTGCGCGGGCGCAGGCGATTATCGATTTTCGCCAGCAGCAGATTGATCGGGTCACCTCAAAACTGGCCAATTTCACCGGCTACCGGCCAAAAGTAATGATTGACCGGGCTGGCGGCTACAGCGATGAGTGCTGCATGTCATTTGGTAATGAAAACTTCGGTCAGATGGTGGAGATGGCCGGCGGTCGTAACATCGCTAAAGATCTGATCCCCGGTACCTTTGGCACGGTTAACCCGGAGCAGATTATTGCCAGCCAGCCGGATGTGGTGGTGGTGACCGGCGCAAACTGGAAGAACTACAACACCGTGGGTAAATGGGTCGGCGTCGGACCGGGTGCTAATCAGGCAGAAGCCATTGCACGACTGAAAACCCTGATGATGCGGGACGCGTTCAAAACCCTGCCGGTGGCACATAACGGCAAGGCACACGCCATCTGGCATCAGTTCTACGACAGCCCGTATCAGTTTGTCGCGATTCAGGTGCTGGCTAAATGGCTGCATCCCGATCTGTTTGCCGATCTTGATCCGGACGAGACCTTCCGCGCGTTCCATCAGCAGTTCCTGCCGCTGCCGTATCAGCCGGGTTACTGGGTGACGCTGCCCGCCGATAAGTCCTGATCCCCTGGCGGTGACGGCGCTGTCACCGCCCTGATTTTCACTTCCTGCCGAATTAACCCTTCGCTTTTCTTCATGTTTACTAATCTTTTACAGGCGCGAGATCGGTTGTTGCCGGCAGCTTCACGGCTGGCCCGATCCGCTTTCATCGCTAAAATGGAGAGAAACATGCGCAATACCTCGGGAAGATCGGCGTTCGCCGTGACGCTGTACGCTCTGCTGGAGCCGGTGCCGCTGGGCTTTTTTGTCGCCGCCTGGCTGTTTGACATCCTCTATAGCCAGACCTTTGTGCTGTTCTGGACCGATGCGGCCGGCTGGCTGATCGCGCTGGGGCTGGTGCTGGCGATTGTGCCGCGACTCATCGCGCTGGTTTATCTGTTTCGCGGCAGCGACAGCGCAGAAAAGAGCCATTTCTGGCTGTGGCTGGTGGCGATTGTCATCGCCATCGTTAATGCGTTTATTCACAGCCGCGATGCCGCCGCCGTGATACCGCTTGGCGTAACGCTTTCCACGCTGGTGGTGGCGCTGCTGCTGCTGGCGAATGTGCAACTTGCGTTACGTCAGCGTAGCGCTTAAGGAGGAGCCACCATGAAAATGCAGCATAAATCCTTACTGGCGCTCACCCTGACGGCTCTGCTGGCCGGCTGTGATGATGGTGCGCTGGTCGATCCGCAAAAACAGATCGGACCCAACCCGGAACTGCCGCAGGCGCAGAACTTCTTTATGCCGCCGATGCAGGTGCCGGAAGGGACACCGTGGAAAGCGGGCGAGATGCCTGAAGTGGCGCAGGGGCTGAAAATCGAGAAAATCGCGGAGAATCTGCAACATCCGCGGCAGGTTTACGTGCTACCGAATAATGACGTGCTGGTCGCCGAATCCAACGGACCGCCGAAGCCAACCACCCGTCCTAAGCAGCTGATTATGGGGATTGTGCAGAAGGCGTCAGGCAAAGGCGGTGCCGGCGGAAATCGCATTACGTTGCTGCGTAACGTCAACGGGAAGTGGGAACAGCACCGCTTTATTGAAAATCTGCATTCGCCGTTTGGCATGCAGCTGATTGGCAATACGCTTTATGTCGCCAATGCCGATAGCCTGGTGAAATTCCCGTATCAGGAAGGGCAGACGGAGATTCGTACGCCGCCAGAAGAGGTGACCGAGCTGCCGGGCGGCCCGATTAACCACCACTGGACCAAAGCGCTGTTAGCCAGCCCGGATGGCAGCAAACTCTATGTCGGCGTCGGCTCGAACAGTAACGTCACCGAAAACGGCATTGGTGCGGAATACCGGCGCGCGGCGGTGCTGGAAGTGGACGCGGCCAGCGGGGCCAGCCGTATCTACGCCAGCGGACTGCGCAATCCGACCGGCTTACAGTGGGAGCCGCAGAGCGGCAAACTGTGGGCGATCGTCAACGAACGTGATGAAATTGGTTCCGATCTGGTGCCGGACTATCTGACCTCGGTGCAGGATAAGGGCTTTTACGGCTGGCCCTACAGCTACTTTGGTCAGCATGTCGATAGCCGTGCCGAACCGCAGCGTCCTGACCTGGTTGAGAAGGCGATTAAACCCGATTACGCGCTGAGCTCGCACGTCGCCCCGCTGGGACTGCTGTTTTACGGCGCAGATAACATGCCGCAGTATCGCGGTGGTGCCTTTATCAGCGAGCACGGTAGCTGGAACCGCACGCCGCTCAACGGCTATAAAGTGGTGTGGGTGAAGTTTGAAAACGGCAAGCCGGTCGGACAGCCACAAACGGTGGTATCTGGCTTCCTGACAGAGGATGAGAAGCAGGTGCGCGGTCTGCCGGTTGGCCTGGCCAGCGATCAGCAGGGCGGCGTATTAATCGCCGATGACGCCGGCAACACAGTCTGGCGGATCAGCGCCGCCAACTAATACCGGTATGACGGGCATAAAAAAAGGATTTGGCGTGATGCCAAATCCTTTATTTTTTTGTTCGCTACCCGGCTGGTAACCGCGCTGCGAACGAGGTGCTCAGCCCTCTCCACACAGCAGATTGTAAAATGTGCGGCTAAGGATTTCAAGTTTCGCCAAAATACTGTATGTTTATACATGTGTTGAGTGTTGGGCAACGCCTCATTGTCGACTGGCCGCTCCCAGGGGCACGGTTTCCAAAATCCCGGCAGGCATCAGGTGGTGCTGGCCTGTGGCTTTAACCATGAGTGCCGCTCAGCTCTCTCCACAAAGATGTGCTTAGGCGCCCGGCGGGTAGAGTCAAAGCCTCGGTTGCCGAACAGCGCGCTCCTGTTAAAGGAGAAGGAAAGTGATGGAACTGACTAAGCTGATTCTGGATCTCATCCGGGTCATCTTGCAGATCATCGTTGCCCTTATGCAACTGACCGGTCACGCAGGTTAACCGGAACTTGAAACAAGGCGGAGCTAACCACTCCGCCTTTTTTCGTTGTCAACGGGCTGTCATGCTGGCCGGGTAGAGTGTGGCGGCAGCGTGACGCCAGCCCGGTGTCACCTTTTGCTATCGGGAGCCTTATGTCAGAGACCGCCGTTATGCCCGCCAGACTCCAGCAGACCCGGATTGATGAGAGTGTGCGTATGCGTGAAACCCGCATCGGTCAGCAGTGTGAAATTCTGGCGCATTCCACGCTGGAATATTGCGAGCTGGGCGACTTCTCCTACGTCGGGGAGCATTGCAGCATCGCCGATAGCCAGATTGGCCGCTTCTGCGCCATCGCCAATCAGGTGCGCATCGGGGCACCCAATCATCCGATGGATCGCGCCTCTCAGCATCGCTTCACCTACTGCCCGGAGTATTACCAGGCTGACGCCACGCGCGATCGCGGCTTCTTCGCTGCGCGTCGGGCCGATCGGGTGATCATCGGTCATGATGTCTGGATCGGTCACGCGGTGATCGTGCTGCCAGGCGTGACCATCGGTGATGGTGCAGTACTGGCCGCGGGCGCGGTCGTGACCAAAGATGTGGCGCCTTACAGCGTGGTGGGCGGCGTACCGGCTAAACCGCTGCGGGTGCGGTTTACCCCGGCGATCGCCGCCAGCCTGCAACGCATTGCCTGGTGGAACTGGCCGCTGGAGAAACTGCTGGCCAACCTGGCGGACTTTCAGCACGGCGATATTGAACAGTTTTGCCAGCGTCACGACGCCCGATCAGCCTGACGTCAGATCAAACGCCTCCCCGGCGTTAACCGAAGAGGCGACCCGTCAGGCGGCGGAGGTTTCCGCTACGTCAGATGACCGGCTCTCCGCTACCAGCGGTTTCTCCGGTTGCAGCAGGGTCATCGCCAGCATACTGCCAAAGGCGATCAGCGCGGTGACGGTGAACATCGCGTTATAGCCATAGTATTCCGCCAGCCAGCCGCACAGCATCGGCGAGATAATTGCCGCCAGGTTGGCGATCGCCAGCGTCATGCCGCTGTAGGTGCCGACCGAGGCTTTGGGTGTCACGTTAATGACCACGGACCAGTAAACATTATTCACCAGCGCATTGAGGGCGTTACCCAGCGTCATCAGAGCAATAATTCCGGCAGCTGATGATACGTAAGGGATCGCCATAAAACAGCAGGCGGTCCCGCACAGCGTCACGGCGGCAAACAGGTTTCGCGCCAGCCGCAGGTTGTTAAAGCGCGCCAGCAGCAGGTCAGCAATGCGTCCGCCCAGCAGCACGGTCAGGCAGGCTCCGCTCCACGGGATCATCGCCACGTACCACAGTGAATGCAGGTCGTAATGGAAATTATCCTGCAGGTATTTCGGCATCCACGTCACCAGGGTAAAGGTGATGTAGAGGAAAGAGAAATAGCCCAGCGCGTTACACACCAGCGTGCGGCTGGTGAAGAAGCGCCACCACGGCAGCGCCACGCCATCGGAGTCGCGCTGCCGCTGACCGTCGCGGATCAGGCTGCGTTCTGCGGCGCTGGTGGCAGGACTGCTCTCCGGGCCATCACTGAAGGTGCGGGCAAACAGCGCCATCGCCAGCAGCGAAAAAACGCCGAGCAGGATAAACATCATGCGCCAGTCACCGGTCAGCAGCAGCAGCCCGACCGCTATCGGCGCAGTCAGCAGTGCCCCGACCTGGGTAGAGAGCAGGCCAATGCCCAGCGCAAGACCACGCTCGTTATCCGGTGCCCAGTGGGCAATCGCCTTGTTCATCAGCGCATAGGCGGGGCCTTCCGAGAAGCCGAACAGGATGCGCAGGGCGGCAAATCCCATCAGGGCGGAACCGCCAAACAGCGCGATACCCAGCTCACCGGCCCAGGCGGTGGCAATCTCCAGCAGTGACCAGAGCACGCCTGCCATTAACCACACTTTTTTGGTGCCGATGCGATCGGCAAGAAAGCCGCCGCACAGCGAACCAAACAGATAGCCGAAGCCAAAGTAGCCCAGCACTGCGCCCAGCTGAACTTTACTGAAGTGGTACTCAGTGGCAATCGCATTGGCGGCAAACGAGAGCGCGCCGCGGTCGATGTAGTTGATCAGAGCGATCAGGAACAACAGTGAAAATATGGTGTAACGGTAACGGCTGGCCTTCATCTCACTTCTCCTGAATGGGGATAACAGGATCGATAAAGCAAAATGAGTGCCGGAAATGGCGGAAAGGGGAAAAAGGACCGGCTTGCCCGCGACAACGGACGTTTCCCGCTGCCGCATCGGACAGCCGGGATGGAGAATTACCCGGCTAATTATTCGCCTGCGCATCAATCCGGTGCAGTGGCTGCCTGAAAACAGGGAGCGCAGGGAAAACCATCAAGCCGCGCTGTGCTGCGCCAGCGGGCCCTGGGGCAGCGGAACTACCGGGGGTTCGGCCGTTTCGCCGACATGTTGCAGCACCTGCAACTGATAACCGGCATCGGCTACTGCACTCTGTTCACTGAGCAGCACACCCGCTTCATTAACGTTTTTCCCCGCCACTTTCATTTTTGTGGTGGCACTGGCCAGCATCCATTCATATTCAATATCAACGTGACCACTATCAATACAGCGAATGCCATGCTGGCTCAGATCATAGGCCAGTACCGTTGCGGTAGGACCCAATGAAATTAAGACCAGATCATAATCAGAGGCGTGCGCTAATATCGCGGCGAATAAACGGTCATAAACCGAAAAGGCATTACGGTTGAGCGTGGTGATGCGTTTAACTTCGCGCGCATCTGCCAGTAAATCATTGCCTAATCCCAGCCGCGTTCCGCTTCCCTCAACAATTAACAGCCGGCGGTCTTTATAGAGTTGCTTAAATTTATCAAATATCGTCTGGGACAATTGTTTAGTTTTATAATCGTGATAAGGACGGGTGACAGAGGTATTACCATACTGGTACTGAGAATTGAGCAGAGAAGCATAATATTTAAAATAAAATGACTTGTGAAAGAACCAGAACAGGGCCGAACCTGAACGCATATTTCGCGTGGTGCGAAAGGCATCCGGCAGGCAGACCAGACAGTGAGGATTTGCCTGCGGTCCCTGTTGCAGCAGCGCTTTCAGCCTGGCCGAAAGCTGCGGGTTAAAAGGCTGAAAACCTATATTTTTATAGTAGGTCATCTCCAGTTCACCATCCCCGTAGCGTGCCAGCGATAATTGCGGGTTCGCTAATAACAGATCGATAGTCTCTTCAATCGACATGACCGAAAAACGTTTAACCTGCGCCTGCGCCGCCGGATAACGCATCGCCGCATTGATGAATTTAAATGGGAAACGAAATTTACGATAAATAGCATGTAGTGCGGACATGATTAGCCTGCCTGTTTATCCTGCCACGCAAAGCCTGCTGCGCCCGCAGAGAAGAAGGGGGGGATGTGTTTCTATTTATATCACATCATAATTAGCTGCCAAGCTGAGGAATATCTTAAAGCGTTTTTGCGCGCTTTAATTAACAGGGTGGTTAATATTTTTTCGGGATTACGGGATGGCTTGTAAAAAGATTGTGTATTGTAAAATGTCGGGGTGAGATTAATTAAGACTAATCGCACAGGGCTAACCGGTTGTGCTAATGAATTATTTTTCAGCTTTATTTTGCAATGCGTAAATCCCGCATTGGATATTCCCGCCGCGGCATAAGATTTATAGCCACCACACGGCACTCCACTGATTACTATTTTTTGACATTCCTCTTCTGCGCCGTATCGCCCCGGACCGGAGTTGCTGAAGCAAAATTTGTCTGTTTAATCTTCACCTTTGAACAAAAGGTGCGGTCTGTTTTGCCCAATGATTAATTTTTTGTGATGAATGTCGCGGTTTTACCGCTTCGGAAAGTAAAAAAAGCAGCCGTTACGCTATCACAGAGTGTGAGATTAATAAGTCAGCCTAATGTCTTACCTTTCGACATGTTTTTACATATTTCTTACGTTAGTTAAAATCCCGTTGATTTTATGTTTTCAAATTTGATTTTCTACCGCCGCTAATGACCCGAGGATGGATCATGATTAACAAAATTACCAGTGTAATCATGGCGATATTTGCTATCGCCCTGATTTACATGGGAGGACAACTCCTGCTGGTGGGAGGCAGTGCATTCTATGCGCTGATTGGCGTGGGCGTTCTGCTCAGCGCTATCCTGCTGTTTATGAACAAGCGCAGCGCGCTGACGCTCTATGCGCTGCTGATGTGGATCACCCTGTTCTGGATTATCTGGGAAGTGGGCTTTGATAAATGGCAGTGGATCCCGCGCGGTGACCTGTTTGGCGTGCTGGGCGTCTGGCTGGCCCTGCCGTGGGTGGTTCGTCCACTCTATCAGGGACAGCGCCGCTTCCATCCCTTCCTCGGCGGTACGGTTGCGCTGATGGTCGTGCTGGTGATCGGCCTCTGTTTCTACGATCCGATCCCTCAGCAGGGCACCATCAATAACGCCCGGACGCCGGCAGCCAGCAACGGCGCGGCAGACGAGTGGAGCGCTTACGGCGGAACCCCTGACGGCCAGCGCTTCTCGGCGCTGAATCAGATCACCAAAGATAACGTGAAAGATCTGGAAGTGGCGTGGACCTATCATACCGGCGATCTGCGTCAGAGTGATGATGCCACCGAGTACACCTTTGAAGCGACGCCGCTGAAAGCCAACGGGATGCTCTACTTCTGTACGCCGCATAACGAAGTGCATGCGCTCGATCCGGAAACCGGTGCGGTGAAGTGGAAAACTGCGCCGGATAAAAACCGCTCCTATCTGCAGCAGCACCAGACCTGTCGTGGCGTCAGCTACTTCGACGCCGGTCAGCAGGCGCAGCAGCAGAGCAGCACCCAGCCGGCGATCTGCCGCAAGCGTATCTTCAACGCCACCACCGATGCCCGCCTGATTGCGCTGGATGCCGATACCGGTAAAGCCTGCGCCGACTTCGGTGACAACGGCGTGGTGGACCTGCGCGCCAACATGGGCGAGCTGCGTCCCCATGCGCTAATGCAGACTGCGGCACCGCTGGTGGCAGGCAATCTGGTGATTGTTGGCGGCTCGGTGATGGATAACGGTTTCAACACCGGCAACCCATCTGGCGTGATCCGTGCCTACGATGCGATCACCGGTCGCCTGGTGTGGAACTTCGATCCGGCTAATCCGGCCAATACCGCACCGGTTGATGCGGCCGCCACCTATCCGCAGGATACGCCGGTAGCCTGGGCGACCCTGAGTGCTGACCTGAAAAATGGTCTGGTCTATGTGCCGTTTGGCAACGCTTCGCCGGATGAAGTCGGCATCGAACGCGATCCAAATAGCAACACCGAGAAGTTCCGCGATGCGCTGGTGGCGCTGGATCTGAAAACCGGTGCCTTCAAATGGCGTTATCAGAGTTCGAACCACGACCTGTGGGATCGTGATAACCCTTCACAGCCTTCGCTGATTGATATCGACTATCAGGGCAAGTCACAACCGGCGGTGATCCTGCCGACCAAAACCGGCAACCTGTTTGTGCTGAACCGTCTGACCGGCGAACCGGTCTATCCGGTGGAGCAGGTTAAGGTTTCCACTGACGGCATCAAAGGCGAGCAGTATGCCGCCACTCAGCCGGTCTCCAGCCTGAACTTCATTCCGCAGCCGCTGACTGAAAAGTCGATGTGGGGGATCACGCCGTTTGACCAGATGAGCTGCCGGGCCAGTTTCCGTGAGCTGCGTTACGACGGTAACCCGTGGACGCCGCCAACTGAGAAAGGCTCGCTGATTTTCCCGGGCAACATCGGGGTCTTCAACTGGGGCTCAGTGGCCGTCGATCCGCAGCGTCAGATGCTGATTGCTGCGCCGGTCCGTCTGGCTTACAAATACAACCTGATCAAGCGCACGCCGGAAACCGAAACCCAGCGTACCTTCAGCAAGGACGGCACGCCGTACTGGAATGAAAACTTCCACGGCGACTATGCGATTCACATCCAGCAGCTGGCTTCCGGCCTGGGCATTCCGTGCATCGCGCCACCGTGGGGACGCATGGTGGGTGTCGATCTGAAAACCGGTAAAACCGAATGGCTGCGTCGGGTGGGTAACACCAAAAACCTGAAAACCAGCTTCCTGCCGGGCCGTTTCCCGATCGGTTTCCCGATGGGGATGGTGGCACACGGCGGTCCGTTACTGACTGCGGGCGATCTGGTGTTCCACGGGGCGACGGCGGATAACTTCTTCCGTGCCTATGACAGCACCACCGGTGAGCTGCTGTGGCAGACCGAACTGAGCGCAGGCGCACAGGCCACGCCATCTACCTTCATGGGTAAAGATGGTAAGCAGTATGTGGTGATTGCCGCGGGCGGACACGGTTCGCTCGGCACCACGGCGGGCGACAGCGTGGTCGCTTTCCGACTGAAGTAACCTGACAGGCTGAGCGCCAGTGGCTGGCGCTCAGCTTTCCTGATTTTCTTTCCCCCGTTTTTCTCTTCGCCGCTTCGCCGGACCTTCCCGCTTAACGCCTTGTTTCTTCATGCTTTCCTGTGATTTCTCTCCGCATCTGACTTAATAACCTCGCGAAACTATTTCGTGATGGCTCTCTCAGTTTGACGATTATCCCGCCCGGAGATGCTTGCGCGCCTGAGCACAGAGAGTAGATTAATGTATAACTTCACAAATAATCGTGAATACGGAAAGTACATCACAAGTCGCTATCTGAAGGATTGATCCTCATGTCCGAACTGAAATTTGCCACCCGTCTTAACTCCTTCGCCTCGGGCGCTCATCTTTACTGGCCCGATTTGCAGGGCAAACCGTCGGTACTGCAGATGATTGCCCGCGCCGGTAAGGTTAAAGGCTTGACCCATCTCGATCTCAATTTCCCGCAGCACCTTACCTGCGACATAGCCACGCTGCGTCAGGCGATTGCTGATGCCGGTCTGGCGGTCAATGGGATGCAGATGCGCTGGGATGCCCCGCAGTTCAAAATCGGTGCCTTTACCCATCCCGATGCGAAAGTCCGTCGTGAAGCAATCGAGCTGACTAAGCGCGGCATTGATACCGGCCGGGAGTTTGGCTCACGGCTGATGACGCTGTGGATGGGGCAGGATGGATTCGATTACTGCTTCCAGGCGAATTACAAAAAGATGTGGGAAGACGCGGTCAGTGCGGTGCGTGAAGTGGCGGACTATGCGCCCGACGTCGACGTCAGCATTGAATACAAACCCAACGAGCCGCGTGCTTACAGCATTTTCCCTAACGCCACGACCTGTCTGCTGGCGGTGGAGGAAGCGGGCTCTCCGAACCTCGGCATTACGCTCGACTTCGCCCACGTACTGTTTGCCAATGAGATCCCGGCTTATGCCGCGGCGATGGTAGCGCGCCGTTCCCGTTTGCTGGGGCTCGATCTGAACGACGGCTGGGGTAAACGCGATGACGGGCTGATGGTGGGCTCGGTGAATCCGCGCGCCACGCTGGAGTTTCTCTGGCAGATGCAGCGTGACGGCTACAGCGGTGCGTACTATTTCGATACCTTCCCGGACGCCAGCGGACTCGACCCGATTCGGGAAGCGGAAAGCAATATCGCCACCGTCACCCGTTTACTGAAATTGTGTGAGCAACTGGATGACAATGCAGCATTACAGGCGGCAATCGATCGTCAGGATGCGGTGGCTTCACAACAGATCGTTAATGACATCATGCTGGCACGCTAACGGTCACACCGCCGGTAAAAAATAAAAAAACCTCTACCCAACACCCAGAGAAGAAAGGTCATCGTATGAAGAAACTCCTGCTTGCCGTCATTGCTTCCTCACTGCTGTGCAGCACCGTCTATGCGGCGGAACTGGCACCGCTGCAGTCCGACACCGAACCGGATCGCACTGACTGGACCCAGCTTGATACTAAATATGGCGCTCTGCCAAAAGTGGACAAGACGCTGAAGATTGGTGGGGTATCGAAAACCCTGACCAATGAATACTGGCGCTCCCTCGGCCAGGGTTATCAGAACGTGGCGAAAAAATATGGCTTCACCGTTGCGTATCAGGCGGCAGCCAATGAAGATGATCAGCTGGGTCAGCTGTCGATCGCCGAAACCCTGATCTCCCAGGGCTTTAACGGCCTGCTGGTTTCCCCGCAGACCGACATCAACCTGGAGCCGGCGCTGGAAACGGCTAACAGCAAGAATATCCCGGTGGTTAACGTCAACGATGCGGTGATGCCCAACGCGCGCTACTACGTCGGTAACGTGCAGAAAGACAACGGCGTGCGGGTAGCGAAATGGTTCATTGAACACCATCCACAGGGCGGCAAAGTGGCGGTGATCGAAGGGCAGCCGGGCGTCTATGCCGCCGGACAGCGTACCCGTGGCTTTAAAGAGACCTTGCAGGCCAACGGCAAATTCACCCTTGCCGCCAGCGTACCGGCCAACTGGAGCCGCGAGCAGGCCTTTAACGCCGCCTCGACCATTCTGCAACAGCATCCGGACCTGATTGGTTTCTACGCCAACAACGACACCATGGCGCTCGGCGTGGTGGAAGCGGTGCGGGCGCAGAACAAAGCGGCACAGGTGGCGGTGTTTGGCACCGACGGTATCTCCGATGCGTACGCCTCGATCAAGCGCGGTGAGCTGACCGGCACGGTGGACAGTTTCCCGGTGCTGACTGGCGAAGTGGCGATGGACGTGATGATTCGGCTGATTAACGGCCAGAAACTCTCGCGGGTGATCTCGACGCCGCAGGCGCTGATCACCAAAGAGAACGTCGAGGCCTTTTCGACCAAAGACAACAGCCGGTTGCGTCAGTTACTGACCCAGCAATAAGTCAGGCGGAGCGCGTATGGAACAGAATCGTTTAATGATGCGTGGCATCAGTAAAACCTACGGCAACGCCGCCGCGCTGCAGAGCGTCGATTTTTCAGTGCGGCCTGGCGAAGTTCATGCCCTGATTGGTGAGAACGGCGCCGGGAAATCGACGCTGCTGAACATCCTTTCTGGCGTGCGGGCGGCGGACAGTGGCGAAATCAGCGTTAACGGTCAGCCGGTGCAGATGAAGAATCCACTCAGCGCCCGTCACGCCGGTATTGCGATGATTCATCAGGAGTTACAGCACGTTCCGGAACTCTCGGTGGCGCAGAATATGTTTCTCGGTCGCCCGCTGACCCGAGCCGGTGGCTGCTGGGTGGATAAATCGGCCCAGCTGGCGCGGGCCACGCTGATCCTGAAAACGCTGGACCCGAGTATCGATCCCAACACACCGATTAAGAATCTCAAGGTGTCGCAGCAGCAGATCGTTGAAATCGCCCGGGCGCTGCTCGATGACGCCAAAATCATCGCGATGGATGAGCCGACCTCCAGCCTGACGCCAACCGAATTTGACCGGCTGGCGGAGCTGATTGCCGATCTGAAATCGACCGGCGTCTCACTGATCTACGTATCACATAAGATGAATGAGATTTTCCGGGTCTGTGACCGCGCCACCATCATGCGCGATGGCAGGCAGGTTGGGGTGGTCAATATCTGTGATGAGAATGAAGAGAGCATCGTTGCCAAAATGGTCGGGCGTAAGATCGACAAACTCGATCACCAGGCCTTCGTCAGTGACCGCGAGGTGCTGCGGGTAGAGAACCTCGGACGTGGCAATGAGGTGGCGGCGGCGAACTTCAGCGTGCGGGCCGGTGAAGTGCTGGGTATTGCCGGTCTGGTCGGTGCAGGTCGTACCGAGCTGCTGAAACTGATTGCCGGTATCGACAAGCGCACCAGCGGCACGGTGAGCGTGAACGGCACCGCCGTGAAAAATCACAACGTGCGGGCCGCCATTAAAGCGGGCATCGGTCTGGTTCCGGAAGACCGGAAAAAAGAGGGCATCATTAAGGAACGGGCGGTGAAGATGAATATGGCGCTGCCTTCGATGCACCATTTCACCTTCGGCGGCCTGCTCAGTCAGGTGCGGCTGAACCGCAAAGCGCAGACGGTGATGGGCGATCTGAAACTGCGCCCGCTGGATATCGAAAAAAGCATCGGCACGCTGAGCGGCGGGAATCAGCAAAAGGTCATTATTGGCCGCTGGGTAGCCGCCGACGCCAGGGTGTTTCTGTTTGATGAGCCAACGCGCGGTATCGATATTGGCGCCAAGTCTGAAATTTATCACTTAATTGAAAAACTGGCCCAGGCAGGCAAGGCCATTGTGGTGGTCTCATCCGAAATGACCGAAATCATGCGGATCTCCGACCGGGTGCTGGTGATGCGCGAAGGGCGAATTACCCAGGAGTTAACCGGTAGCGCGATCACCGAAGAGAATATTGCCCGCTTTGCCATTAAAGAGATTGACCAGACCGCCTGACCTCTTATCGGACTCTATTAAAGGTTATAACTATGATGACTCAGACCACCACGCCGGCGGGTGTACGCACGCCCGCGCTGCTGAAATTTAATCTGCGCGATGCCGGCACCTTAATTGGATTATTAATCATCGTGGTGACATTTTCATTTCTGTCGCCGGTCTTTTTTACCCTGCCGAATCTGCTGAATATTCTGCAACAGTCCTCAATTAACGCCTTAATTGCGCTGGGGATGACGCTGGTGATTATTTCCGGCGGTATCGATCTCTCGGTTGGTCCGAGCGCGGCGCTATCGGCGGTGCTCGGCGCAACCCTGATGGTGTCGGGCGTACCGGTGCCGCTGGCGATCCTCGCCACGCTGGGCGTCGGGGCGCTGTGTGGTCTGTTCAGCGGCACCCTGATTGCCTATGCGGGCCTGCAACCCTTTATCGTCACGCTGGGCGGCCTGTCACTGTTCCGCGCCATTGCGTTGATCTACACCGGCGGCAATCCGATCTTTGGTATTCCGCTGGAATTTCGCAGCCTGATCAACAGCACGCTGTTCGGTATCCCGACGCCGATTGTGATTGTGGCGGTGATTGCGCTGCTGCTGTGGACTGTGATGAATAAAACCCCGCTGGGGGAATATATTCTGGCAATTGGCGGTAATGAAGAGGCGGCGCGGGTTGCCGGTGTCCCGGTGAAGCGCACCAAAGTGACGGTCTATATCTTCTCCGGCCTGCTGGCGTCACTGGCATCGCTGATCCTGATTGGCCGACTGGGTGCAGCCGAGCCGACCATTGGTAACCTGTGGGAGCTGGATGCCATCGCGGCGGCGGCGATTGGCGGCGCCTCATTGATGGGCGGCAAGGGCAGCATATTCGGCACGCTGATTGGGGTGATTATCCTCGGTGCGTTACGTAATGGCTTGACCTTACTGAACATTCAGGCCTTTTACCAATTGCTCGCTACCGGCCTTATTATTATCATAGCGATGTTGATTGACCGGGCGACCCGAGGCAAGTAATGAAGCAAGATCCGCGAGCCATTGGTGCTCAGATTCGTATGCGTTTGCCCCAGCTGACGCCGTTAGAACGCCGTGTTGTTGAGGCGATTATCGCCAGAACCGATATTACCGAGCAGTCGTCATTAAAAGAGATTGCCGGAGAGAATAATGTCTCTGAAGCGATGATTGTTAAGATCACTAAAAAACTTAACTTCACCGGTTTCCGGCATTTCAGAAGCAGCCTGATTTATTACAACCAGTCTGAGGTGGCGGGATTGCATGCGGAAATTGAGCCGGATGACTCGTCGGAACAATTGCTGGCAAAAGTATTCAGAACCTCTATTCAGGCGATCGAAGAAACCTTATCGATTCTGGATGTCTCTGAATTTAATCGCGCGGCAGACATTATCTATAAAGCACGGCATATCGATCTTTATGCCGTAGGCGGCTCGGCCGCCGTTGCGCGCGATCTTTCGCACAAGATGCTGAAGATTGGCATTAAGTCGACGGCCTACGATGACGCCCATATTATGCTGATGTCAGCCGCGGTGTTATCTGATGACGATGTGGTTATCGCTATCAGTCATTCGGGTGCCACGCGCGCGGTGAACGATCCGGTAAAACTGGCGGGACGGAATGGCGCGAAGGTGATCGCCATTACCAACTATGCCGAATCGCCGATTGCCCGCAGCGCGCATGTGGTCCTCAATTCAACGTCTCAGGGATCGCATCTGTTAGGGGAAAACGCCGCGTCACGCATCGCCCAGCTCAATATTCTGGATGCGCTGTTTGTCGCTATCGCGAAAAAAGATTTAAAGCGGGCGGAAAAAAACCTGATGAAAACCCAGCATGCGGTTCAGGATCTGCGGGAATTTTAGCTATGAGCAAAATTGCAGTCACCGGCAGTCTTCATTATGACATTATGCTGGACGCGCCCCATCGTCCGGAGAAAGGCGAAACGGTGATGGGCACTGCCTGTCACTATAAGTTTGGCGGCAAGGGCGGCAATCAGGCGGTGGCCGCGGCCCGCGCGGGCGCAACGGTGCGCTTTGCCGGGGCAGTGGGCAGCGATCCACAGGGCCACTTTCTGCGCGATCATCTGCTTCAGGCGGGTGTGGATTGCGCCGCCGTTACCATCATTGATCATCTGCCGTCGGGCATGAGCGTGGCGATTACCGATGCCGAAGGCGATTATGGCGCGGTAGTGGTCTCTAACGCCAATCAGCACATTGCGCTGTCGGCTTTTGAGCAGCCCGCCTTCTGGCAGGACGTGACGATGCTGGTGCTGCAAAATGAGGTGCCGGAAGCGGTCAATCTGCGGGCGGCGCAGGCGGCCAGGGCACGCGGCATAGCGGTGTGCGTTAATGCCGCGCCGGCCAGAACGCTGTCGGCGGCGTTCGAGAGCTGTATTGATCTGCTGGTGGTGAATGCGATTGAGGCGCGTGATATGTGTCAGATCAGCGTGCAGGATCTGGCTTCAGCGCGGGCTGCGGCCGAGGCGCTGAGCAGACGCTTTGCGCGGGTGGTAGTCACGGCAGGCGAACATGGCGTGGCGTATAGCGAGGCGGGCGAAACCGTCAGTCTGGCGGCGCAAAAAGTGACGCTGGTCAGCACGCACGGTGCGGGCGATTGCTTTGTCGGAGTGTTGTGTCAGCAATTAAGCGACGGGGCGACGCTGGCGGCTGCGGTGGGTGAGGCGAACCGGGCGGCGGCAGAGCACGTTTCGCGGCTGCCACACTGATTAGCGGGCGTGCAGCGCCAGTGACGCTGCACGCTTTACCTCATGACGCGACTTTCACCACGGTCTTACCGAAGTTTTTGCCGTTCAGCATATCGATAAACGCCTGTGGCGCATTCTCCAGCCCTTCAATCATATGCTCGCGATAGTGGATCTTTTTACTCTCCACCAGCGGACGCATCGCTTCAAGGAACTCCGGATAGCGGTCACCGTAATCCTGGAAGATGATAAAGCCCTGCATACGAATGCGGCGTTTCAGGATACCCGCCATGATCAGCGAGGTTCTGTCCGGGCCAGCCGGCAGCTCGCGCTGGCTGTAGGCGGAAACCAGACCACAGACCGGCACGCGCGCCGCGGTATTCAGCAGCGGGAACACCGCATCAAACACCTTACCGCCAACGTTTTCGAAGTAGATATCAATGCCATCCGGGCAGGCATTTTTCAGCTGCTGTTCAAAATCGGCGCTGTGGTGATCGAGACAGGCATCAAAGCCCAGCGTTTCCACCGCGTAACGGCATTTCTCTTCTCCGCCTGCGACACCCACAACCCGGCAGCCCTGCTGTTTACCCAACTGGCCAACGGTTGCGCCGACCGGTCCGGTGGCCGCCGCGACGACCAGGGTTTCGCCCGTTTTCGGCTGACCGATATCCATCAGCCCCATGTAGGCGGTAAAGCCCGGCATCCCGAGAATGCCCAGCGCCCATGACGGATGTGGCAGGTCATTGCCCAGCTTCGCGATCTCTTTGCCATCCGAGACGGCATATTCCTGCCAGCCGCTTTGCGCCAGCACCCAGTCACCGCTCTTAAAGTCACTGTTTTTTGAGTCGGCGACCTGACAGACGGTACCGCCGACCATCGGCTGATCCAGCTCGGCGGGCGCGGCGTAAGATTTTCCCTCATCCATCCGGCCACGCATGTAGGGGTCGAGCGAAAGATAGACGGTGCGCAGCAGCACTTCGCCTTCTTTCAGTTCCGGGATGGGCTGCGCCACATAGCGAAAATTCTCTTTGGTCGGCTCGCCATGCGGGCGAGAAGCCAGTAACCATGCGTGATTCTGGCTGGCGTGTTCAGTCATGCTGTCATCCTTTTATTGCGGGGCAATGCGCAGTGCATTGCCGGGTGAACGTCGACAAAGTGTAGATGACATCTGGCGGTGTGCGTTTAGCGCTGTGGGCGGTAACGGCAATGATTCGGGATGGCGTGAGTTATGCAGCGCGCGGCGGCAATTGCATTCGCCACGGCAAAATGGTGTGATGAATCATCGTGATAGAAACATCCGCTTGCAAAAGGATCGACAGCGTGGCGTTACACTCCTCGGCCTGGTTCAGTTTCAACGGCATTGAATGCTCGCAGGTCAGCGCCCGCGACGCCCTGTTTCCACGTCATCTGCACGACGAGTATGTGATCAGCGCTAACCTGACCGGCGTTGAGCAGATCTGGCTGGCGGGCAAAACCGCCGAGGTGAAGGCCGGGCAGGTCACGCTTTATAATCCGGCCACGCTGCAGGCCTCACGCTTTGATCATCAGGAGGTGAACTTCATCAGCGTGCATCTGCCGCAGGCGCTACTGCAAAACCTTGCCACACAGCACAACCTCACCAGCCACCATCAGGCTCCGGCGTTGCGTGAAGGCGTGCTGGATGAACCTCGTCTGTTTAGCGCCTTGTGTGCCTTCGCCGGGGCGAGCCGCGACGATGACCTGGCGGATCAGCAACAGCGGCTGCTGTCGCTGTGTGGCGAACTGCTGCAACCCGAACAGCCCGCCGACCGGACGGAGCATCGGCTGGTGGCCCGGGTTAAAGAAGCGCTGCTGGCGACGCCTGAGATCAAACCTTCGCTGGACGATCTGGCCAGTCAGGCGGGCGTCAGCAAGTATCATCTGGTGCGCTGTTTTACCCGCCATACCGGTCTGCCACCGCTGCAATATCACATGCAGCTGCGGCTGCATCGCGCCCGTCAGCTGCTGCGCAATCGGGTGCATCCGCTGGAGGCGGCGCTGGAACTCGGCTTTTACGATCAGAGCCATTTCATCAATGCGTTTCGGAAAGTGATGGGCGTGACGCCGCACGACTACGCGCAACAGACCGGTCAGCGCAGCATAAATTCCCGATAGCCAGAGACGATCACGATAATCGCGAAATAGCTGAAGATGATGGCCGAGGCGATGGCGCAATATTTCAGTAAGCGCTGACCCAGCGCCCGGCCGCCCAGATGCCCGACCAGGCACAGAACGCCGGTCCAGATCACGCCGGCAATAAAAAAACCGCTGAGAAAGGCGACGGAAGTGCCAGTGCTCTGCTGACCGATGCGGGAAATCAGCGCGCCGCCAACGGTGGCAAACCACAAAATCGCACTGGGCGAGGAGATCGCCAGCAGCACGCCACGGGAAAATTCCTGTCGCAGCGGGCGCGGCGGCGCGGCTTTTTCAAAGGCAATCTGCGCGGCGGGTTGCCATGCAGCCATCGCCATTTTCACCGCAAACCACAGCAGCATCGCACTGCCGCCCAGCCACAGCACCCAGCGTACCGGAGTAAACTGCAGCAGCACCGCCAGGCCGGAGAGCGCCAGCAGAGCATAAAACAGATCGCCGATACAGGTGCCGATCCCCAGCCAGAACCCCTGGAAATAGCCACGCTGCATCGCCAGGGTGATCATCGCGATGTTAGCGATACCGATATCCAGACAGAGCGACAGGCTCAGCAGAAAACCATTCGAAAAGGGCATCATGCTTCACCGCCTGAGAGTGAAGTCACGTAAAGCGTTCGGGTCAGCATCGGAGTTTCCTGTTATCTGTTGGAAGAAAACCCGAGTTCATCACTAACCGGCCAGGGGAATATTGGAAAAAATTGCGCCTGGATTAGCGCCGGGCCAGCCACTCAGCCTGTGACAGGGCATAAAGGCGGCTCGGCGGAGCACCGGTGACATCCTGAATCTCACTGACATAGTGCAGGCCGGCTTTCTCCAGCACCTTAATCGACGCCTGATGATGCTCTCTGACCCGCGCTTCAATCGTGCTTAGCCCCAGCACGGTAAACCCATAATCGACCGTGAAGCGGGCAAACTCCGTGGCGTATCCCTGGCCCCAGGCGGCGGTTTCAAAGCGGTACCCCAGATTATTCATCCGGTGCTCATCCAGCAGGTGCAGGCTCAGCCCGCCAAAACCGATCGGGTGATCGGGCTGCGCCTGACGGGCAATCGCCCAGCGGCCGAAGCCGTCATCCTGCCAGCCCTGTAGCCAGTTACGCAGCTCGCTATGGGCCTGCTGGCGATCGCGCATCGGGCCAGCCGGATTAAAGGTGTTGGTGGCGGGATCGCCATAAATCCGAAACAGATCGGCTTCATCTTCTGGCCGCACCGGCCGTAACAGCAATCGTTCACTCTGCAACATTTTCAGCCTCTGTAGGATAGGGTTGCGCACCCGGCGTAACGGGGAGATCGGGATGCTGTGATAAATAACAGTAAACCCTGAGGAGAGAAAGCGATGAATATTCAACACCTGCGTATCGCGCGGCCGGTGGCCGATCTGAACCTAAGCAGCAGGATGTATTGTCACGGACTGGCGCTCAGCCCGATTGGCGCGTTTGAACAGCATCAGGGATTCAGCGGCGTGATGCTGGGTCGGGTCGATTTAAACTGGCATCTGGAATTTACCCGCTGTGATGCGCATCCGCTGACGCCGCAGGTTTCCGACGACGACCTGCTGGTGCTCTATATTCCAGCCAGAGAAGAGTGGCTGACCCACTGTAAGCGGATGGATCAGGCGGGATTCCAGCGGCGGCCGGCCTTCAATCCGTACTGGGATCGGCAGGGAATAACCTTTGTTGATGCCGATGGCTATCGGGTGGTGTTGCAGCACGCCGCCTGGCAACCCTGACTACTCTGGCTGGCGCGTCTCGTGCAGGTGCCGCCACAGCAGCTGTTCACCCTGCAGCGTAAACAGCACGCTAGACCAGCGGACTATGGGCGTCTGGCCTGGCTGGTGGTGATGTTCAGCCGGACTACACCTTTCCGATGCAGGGCATCTATGCCGTCTACCCGGATACACGTCACGTTCCGGAGAAGGTACGGGGCTTTATCGACTTTTTACGTCAGCGGATCGCCTCAGGCGCTGGACAAGGCGAACAAACGCGGTAAGTCTGTAAGCTGCTTACTTAACTCACCGCTAGCCTTGCCCGGAGAGAACCATGAATCTGCTCTGTCTTCATACTGCGGCCAGTAATATCGCCATTTTCGATGACGCTGCCGCCTCGCTGGGCGTGACTGCGCGTCCGCTTAACCATCTGGTGATGCCGGAATGGCTGGCGGAGGCGGAGCGTAGCGGCGGGATGAGCGTGGAATTACGCGCCCGGATTGCCCGGCTGATTGAGGCTTTGCTGCCGCAGATGGAGGCAATAGTGATGACCTGCTCAACCCTGGCACCGGTCGCCGATGACTTTGCCGTTGCCGGTCAGCCTGGTTGGGTGCTGCGCAGCGATAAAATGCTGGCCGAGGCGCTGCAGCGTTATAAGGGTCCCTCGGTGGCGCTCTGTGCAGCGGAATCGACGCTTGAAGCGACGCGGGCACTGTTTTACCGGGCTGGCGGCGAGGTTGAAGTCCGGCTGGTGGCCGGTGCCTGGGCCGCCTTCAAAGCCGGGGATAATGCGCGTTATTTTGCTCTGATTGCGGACGCGGCAGAGCAGGCTTATCAACAGGGAGCAGGTCAGGTGGCGCTTGCGCAAAGTTCCATGACGCCGGTGGCGCAGCGGTTTGCTGTTGGCCAGCGACCGCTCACCGCGCCGCATCTGGCCTTGCAGGCCTGCTACGCCCTCAGATAAGGGTGACGCCGTGGGCAGTCAGCGCCTGCTGCAGCGGCTCGCCCGGCGGCGTATCGACCACCAGCGTGCTGGCCAGCGAGAGATCGCCAATTGCAAAGGCGGAGGCGGAGTTGAGCTTCTCCGCTGAGGCCATCACCACGGTTTCCGCTGCCCGGCCAGCGAGCGCGCGTTTTACCGTGGCCTCTTCAAAGTTGCCGGTGGTAAAGCCTGCCGCCGGATGCACACCGGTGACACCCATAAAAAACAGGTCGGCATTGATGCGGTTGATCGACTCCAGCATCGCTGCGCCGACCGCCACCACCGAGTGCTTATAGAGTTGGCCGCCGATCAGAATCACTTCGACGCGCGGATGGTCGGCCAGCGTCAGCGCCACGCTGGGGCTGTGGGTCACGGCGGTGAAATCCAGCGTGGCGGGCAGCAGCCGTACCAGTTCCGCGCTGGTGGTCCCCCCATCGATCAGGACGATCTGTCCCGGCTGAATCAGCGCTACCGCTTTCTGCGCAATGGCGCGTTTCGAATCAGTTTGCACGCTTTTGCGTGTTTCAAAACCCGCCAGAGCCGCTGAAACCGGCAGAGCGCCGCCATGAACCCGCTGCAGCAATCCTTCGGCTGCCAGCTCCCGCAAATCCCGGCGAACGGAATCTTCCGAGACGCCAAACCGCTGGCTGAGATCGCCCGACTGCACCTGTTTTTCGCTGGCAAGCAGGGCGAGGATCGCCTGTTTACGTTGTCCCGAGAGCATAGTTATGGTTGCCTGTTTTTTCTTGATATTGCACGATTGTGCATGATAGCTTGACTGCTGTCCACCCATCGAGGAGATCATCATGCAGCAGAGTTCTGACCGAGTGCGCATCATCAGCAAGCAGTTGCTATCCGATAACTGGTACACCCTGAAGAAATACACCTTTTCGCTGTTGCGACGTGATGGGCAGTGGCAGGAGCAGAGCCGGGAAGCCTATGATCGGGGCAACGGTGCGGTGGTCCTGCTGTATAACCGTGAAAAAAAACGGGTCGTGCTGACGCGACAGTTCCGTTTCCCCATCTACCTTAACGGTCACCACGGCTTTCTGATTGAAGCGGCGGCGGGGTTACTGGATAACGCCTCGCCGGAGGCGCGCATTGTCGCCGAAGCCGAAGAGGAGACCGGTTTTCGCGTCACGCGGGTGGAGAAGGTGTTTGAAGCCTTTATGAGCCCCGGATCGGTCACGGAAAAGCTCTATTTCTTTATTGCTGAATATGCAGATCAGCAGCGCAGCGGTGAAGGCGGCGGTATCGCAGAAGAGGGCGAGGATATTGAGGTACTGGAGATGGATTTTGACCAGGCGCTGCAGGCGATTACGGACGGTGAAATCATGGATGCCAAAACCATCATGCTGCTGCAGCATCTGCGGCTGAAGGGTATTCTTTAGTACGCCGTCAGGCTGGCAGGCCGCAGCGACGCGGCCTGCCGATGAGCTTATTCGTCGCGGGTCAGAATGCCTTTAACATCGTGCGGTTCTGAACGCAGATACTGTGGCGGAACCCGGACTTTACCGTCCAGCGCAGCCGCTGCGTGCCACGGCCAGCGTGGATCGTAGAGAATACCGCGCGCCAGCGCCACCAGATCGGCTTCGCCCTGTTGCAGCAGATCTTCCGCCTGCTGGGGCTCCGTAATCAGGCCGACCGCAATCACCGGAATCGAGACCTGCTCACGGATATCGCGGGCAAACGGCACCTGGTAATTCGGGCCGACGCTGATTTTTTGCTTCTCCGACAGGCCACCGCTGGAGACGTGAATATAGGCGCAGTTGCGCGCTTCCAGCTCGCGGGAGAACGCGATCGACTGATTCACTTCCCAGCCGCCCTCTACCCAATCTGTTGCCGAGATGCGCACGCCGACCGGAATTGACGCCGGTACCGCATCACGCACCGCCTGGAACACTTCCAGCGGGAAGCGCATCCGGTTTTCCAGTGAGCCGCCATACTCATCGCTGCGCTGGTTCGACAGCGGTGAGAGGAACTGATGCAGCAGATAGCCGTGTGCGCCGTGTACCTCAATCAGCTCTATGCCCAGTTTCACTGCCCGACGGGCGCTGTCGACAAAGGCTTGTTTAACCCGCTCCAGCGCATCACGATCCATCGCCAGCGGTCTGGCTTCATTTTCGCTGTAGCTCAGCGCTGAAGGCGCGACGGTTTGCCAGCCCTCGGGGGCATCAGGCGCTATCTGTTTGCCGCCTTCCCACGGCACCGCGCATGACGCTTTGCGTCCGGCGTGTCCCAGCTGAATGCCAATCGGAATTGAGGAGTAACGGCGCACATCCTCCAGCACGGATTTCAGCGCCGCTTCATTGTCATCGTTCCACAGTCCTAAATCGCCGGGAGAGATACGGCCGATATCTTCGACGGCGGTGGCTTCAATAATCAACAAGCCGGCACCGGAAAAGGCCAGCTGACCAAGGTGAATACGGTGCCAGGCAGACGCGTTGCCGGAATCGGCTGAATACTGGCACATCGGTGCAATCACAATGCGGTTATCCAGGGTAAGTTCGCCCAGTGAGACAGGTGAAAAAAGTTGGCTCATGTTATCTCCATGGTTTTATGACTAACGTGACAGGGAATAACTATAGCGGGCGATTGGGCGGATCGGGTGCGGCGCAAGGTGACATTTTATGTCAGCGCGCGGGTTGGCGGTGGATTTTTGCCGCGTTGAGTCGGGCCGCAGATGACAGACTAAGCGGTGAGATAAGGCGAATAACCGCAGAGAACCGGCGAACTGCGCCGAACTTTGCGGTTATTTGCGGGCTGACGATCATACCTGCGCCATGCCGCCATCGACAAACGCCTTGGGGCGTTTTTACAGCAGGGTGAGATGGTGGAAATTTTGCCTGACTGGCGACCAGCGGGTTATCCGTTTCATCTGGTCTATCCTCAGAATCGACACGTTACGCATCGGTTGCGGGTGTTTATTGACTGGCTCTGCGGCGGGTCGCGGGAGAAGGGCAATCCGGCACGCAGGCGCGCCGGATTCATTCAGAATCTTAGTTACCGCGATAGGTCGAGTAACCGAACGGGCTCAGCAGCAACGGAATGTGGTAGTGCTCGCCGTTGGCATCCATGTTGAACTCAACCGGGATCTCCGGGAAGAACGTTTTCTGGTTGTTCTTCTTATAGAAGTCACCGGTTTTGAACACGACGCGATAGCTGCCAGCGCTGGCCATTTTATCCTGCGGGAACAGGGCGCTGATGCGACCATTATTGTCGGTGACGCCAGTGGCCAGTTTCACCCAGTTATCCTGCTGTTTCTGATCCAGTTCCACTTCAATGCCAGCGGTCGGCTGGCCGGTTTGCAGGTTCAGGACGTGGACGCTTAACGGATTTTTAGCCGCCGCGGGTTGTGCAGCAACAGCAGAAGCAGAAATGCCAGTGGCCAGAAGTACAGTTGCGATCAAAGCATGTGAGGTTTTCATCAATGTTTCCTTTATTGACGGGGTTTATTTGCAGCAATAGTAGGGTGGATAACCGCAAAGCGATATTTTGCGGCGGAAAATGTGAAATTTCTGAGGTGGAGCGGTCAGAAATTGTGGTCATAAGTGATTTTAGTTACATCATGCATTTACTCTTTCAACTAACAATCATCTGACAAAGTGCGGTCTTCATCCGCCATACAGTAAGAAAAGCGAGCCGGATGGCTTTTTTTTTATTTATTTCTTGCTCCCTGGAAGGGTGAAAATGGTGGGTAATCGACACAGATGGCGGCAGACTACGCTATAAACGACGAAAATGATGTGCAGGGTAAACTTGCCTTTTAAATAGTGCGCTATCTAATAGTTTACAATCAAATTGCGGCGTGGCATTGTTGCGTCAACCAGATAGCACACTATTTAATAGCAAATTAAAGGAAAGCCATAATGAACATGAAACTGACCGCCAGCGCACTGTTATTAGCCAGCCAGATGAGTACCGCTTTTGCAGCACCCACTGAAAATAGCCCGCAACCGACCGCTGGCGTCGCCGCTTTTCTGACGGCGCTCAACAGCGGAGGCGGCAAGCCGATTGAGCAGCTCTCCGTCAAAGAGGCCCGTGCGGTACTGACCGGGGCACAAAAGGGCGCTGAACTGCCGCCGGCAGAGGTTTCACAAAAAATCATTACGGTACTGGGCAAGCCACTGACGCTGACCATCGTAAAACCTGAGAATGCCAGCGCGACGTTGCCGGTGTTTATGTTCTTCCACGGCGGTGGCTGGGTACTGGGTGATTTCCCGACCCATGAACGTCTGGTCCGTGACATGGTGAATGCATCCGGCGCGGCAGCCGTATTTGTTAATTATGACCCGTCGCCAGAAGCACATTTCCCGGTGGCGATTACGCAGGCTTATGAAGCTACTAAATGGGTGGCCGAACATGGCGCTGAAATTGGCGTGGACGGTAAACGTCTGGCGCTGGTCGGTAACAGCGTCGGCGGAAATATGGTGGCTGCCGTTGCCTTGCAGGCGAAGCAGTTTAAAACCCCAGCCATTCGTTATGATGTGATGCTGTGGCCGGTTACTGACGCGCGTTTTGATACCGCTTCTTATGATCAGTTTGCCGACGGACATTTCCTGACGAAGAATATGATGAAGTGGTTCTGGGATAACTACACCACATCAGAGAAAGATCGTAATAACATCCTGGCATCGCCGCTGCGTGCAACCACCGGGCAGCTGAAAGGATTGCCGCCAACACTGATTCAGACCGCTGAGCTGGATGTGTTACGTGATGAGGGTGAAGCCTTTGGCCGGAAACTGGATGCGGCAGGCGTGCCGGTTACCGTGACACGCTATAACGGCATGATCCATGATTACGGTTTGCTGAACGCACTGAGCCAGGAACCCACCGTCAGAACGGCCATCAACCAGGCCGGTGAAGCGCTGCGATCGCATCTGAAATAAGGGCGCCGGGCGGTGAGGATGCCGCCCGGATTCTTTTCTTTCCTTTATAAATCGCAGCCAGTTGACTGGCATTTTCTTTGTGCGTGGTTATACAGCAGTTTCAGGGGGAACCATGCTGCGCAATAATCAGGGCAGCGAGCAGACATTCTCGATGAATAGCTAAATAGCCTCACCAATTTCTCTGCAGGATTGCGAACGACTGTTCTATCCTTTAGTGAATCATATATAGTCAGCAATAATCACGCTTTGATGAAAATTCTCCCTAACATCAGGAGACAACAGATCTTCCGCTGAAGGCGGCGAAGCACACACAGTCAGTGTGGCACGAGCCAATCACTTAAGTTAAAAATCGTGGAATATGATGAATAAAATAACCGTAATTCAGGGTGATATTACTAAAGTCGCGGCAGAAGCAATTGTCAATGCGGCCAATACTTCGTTATTGGGTGGTGGTGGCGTTGATGGCGCAATCCACCGCGCAGGCGGACCGACGATTCTGGTTGAGTGTCAGGCAATCCGCAATCGTCAGGGTGGATGCAAAGTCGGTGAAGCGGTAATTACCGGTGCAGGCAATTTGCCCACTGATTACGTCATCCATACCGTTGGCCCGCGCTGGAGCGATGGACAACATGACGAAGATGCGCTGTTGAGAAGTGCTTACCTGAGTTGTTTTAAACTCGTCGACCAGCATGGCATCAAAACGGTTTCGTTTCCCAACATCAGCACAGGAATTTATGGTTTCCCTAAAGAACGTGCTGCGGAGATTGCCTTAGAGGTCATTAAACATTGCATCGCTGAGAACAGCAAAATCGGGAAGGTTAACTTAGTCTGCTTTGATACGGAAAATTATGATCTGTACCTTAAACTACTAGCCTAAGGATTGGCGCAGGTAGGTCAGGGGATATGTTTATCAGCCAGAGCACAAAAGCCTGCCAGAGGTAAGACGGACTGAATGTGGACATAATACAAGTACGCCTTAAATTTAACATAATATACATTATGCGCCCTTAGATAACCCTCCGATTATGATGCCCGGACATCGCTTGATTTTGCTGTTTACTGTGCTTTCAGCATGAATCCGCATTGGTTTCCTCCGTTATCAGAATGGCCGCCTGGCCCCATACTCATCCGACGCCCATACACCTTTAACACCTGATTCTCATTCTGCGTTCCCTGCATAAACTGCCTGCCTCCACGACAGCTGTTTTTTTCGCTGTACTGCGCTGCCAAATTTATTCGCTACCGTCTTATTCGCTACAACGTTCTCTTCGACGAACTTCCCGATCAATACGCCTTGTAGCATCATCCTTTGTTTCAACACATCCTGCCGGATTTGCCTTACGACAAACCTTCTTCTGCAACGGCAACTTTGTTCGGCGACCAGCATCATTCATTTCAAACGGCGTGACGTCGTTGCCGGTTGTAGCCGTGCTGCCAGATAATACGCGCTTCGCAGCTCTCTTTCGGCCAGCTCATGCGCACTGTATCGGGTTTTGCCGCTCCCGTGCCGCTGAAAATTATCTATGCCACTGGCGGCGCTCAAAGCCAATGGTCTTACTCGCTTAGCAGTCGATCGCCATAAAACGCACGGTCAGACACCCCATTTTTGACAACGCTACGTAAATTCTGCGCCTGCTATGTGGCTCATGGGCCGCAGAATTTATCACAGCGCGCCATTTTATCACTGACTGAAACCTCACCTGATGGTGAACGCTGAAATGCACCCGGCCTGCATGACAACGGCTTTCAGCCAGGTTACAGTTTCCGGCTTCGGCTTTCACTCCCGATGAGGAAACATGAAACGCTTATTTGTTTATGGCACGCTTTGTCCTGGCCGCGAGAATGCGCATCTGCTGGAAAATATTGGCGGCGAATGGCTGGCCGGTTCGGTAACCGGCATTTTCTACCCGCGTGGCTGGGGTGCGGCAGCGGATTTCCCCGGCATTATCCTTGATGATCAGGCGGCACCCGTGCCGGGCTATCTGTTTATCTCCGAGCAACTCGACGCGCATTGGCCGATGCTGGATGAATTTGAAGACGGCTACGATCGGGTTGAGGTCACGGTAAAAACAGAGAACAATCAGCAGCTAACCGCCTGGATTTACCAGCTGCAGCCGCCCTTATCCGCCTGACAGCTTTACGGATTCGGCACTGTTTTCGTTGCCTGCACCCTGCTCTTTTAGCTCGTTATCGTCGCTGTTCACGTTTGCTTTACAAGGTTTGTGCCGCGTTCAGCGAGCTAACCTTACACACGGAATTACCGCCTGGTTCGGCCTCTCTAACTGATCGACAAAAACAGACAGGTACAATGTCAGATAGATAATTATTAGATATGCCTTATGTATGATGTAACTAAAATAGCACATTTCTAATGACTTCAGCGAGACGCTCTCCTTCCGCCTGAACAATGAGCCGCGCTTCCTGCGTGAGGTTCAGTTGATGGCTAATCGCCTGTGCCAGGCTGCCCGCGCCGACTTCCGCCAGTGGAGTTAACGCAATCCGCTGCGCGCGGCCATCCTCTGGATCTTTGCTGCGATAAACCTGCGGCTGGCTTTCCAGTTCAGCTTCCACCAGCCGTATACTCTGAGGCTTTACGCCACGCAAGCTGACCCGTTCGGCTACCGACAGCGATCCAGGGTTTCGGACCTCGAATGACGCTGCGTGCCGGTCTCCAGACGGACCCGCCGCACACACTGGCGATCACCCTTCTCACTTCCCGCCAGGCGCCAGGGATTCGGCTGTTTCGGCAGCGTTTGTGGTTGCGGTGACATCGGGTTATACGTCCTCGGGTTAGCGGTGCTTTTCGCCGACTTTTATAACACGATCAGCCCGGCCAGCGCTGTTGCGGGAACAGCGAGACACGAATGTTAAACAGGTGAACCAGCGGTGCCACCGCCGCTCTCTCCTGCCGCGCGATGGTCTCCAGCCGCAGCAGCAACAGATCCAGCTCCTCCAGCAGATCCGGATGCGGCAGCAGCTGAAGCGACTTCATTTTGCGCTTCAGATAGAGTCCCAGCTCGTGAAACATCTGGCCGCTGTCGAGACGGTGTGCCTCTAATACCTCACGATAGCGGGCATAATAGTCATAACAGTTGGCACCCAGCCAGGTTTCGCTAATCAGATAGCCACCCACCACAATGTCCGGTACCGGATCGAGCCGTTTACGCGGCAGAATAACGTTCACCCGGTCCAGCATCCGGGCAATAAACTGTTGCCGCGACAGCAGCGTGGCCGAATTACGTTCAACTTTTTTAATAAAACTCAGCAGGTCACGTAGTCCGCGCAGCACCGCGCGTCGGGCAATCCACGAGGGCCGCTTGTTACGGATCAGCGCCGTCAGCACCACCGCAAACATAATGCCCACCATCGACGAGATAGCTGCATTCAGGGTGACGATCAGATCCGGCACGTAGTGATGACTCAGCCCGATAAAGCCCGGTATCTGGATCGCCACGCTCAGTCCAATCAGGTTAGTGGCCGGATTAGCGATTACCAGGCTCAGCAGCATCAGCCCCGGCAGCAGACAAATCATCAATGCCTGCAGCGTGTTGGCCTGCGGGATCAGAAAGGCGATATAAAACAGGCTGACCACCAGCGCAATCACCACCCCTTTAACGAACAGTTTCATCGGCGTCACCGGTGAATCCACGCTGGCAAAAAACGAGCTGATAATCGCGGCCATCAGCGGCGCATTCGCCCCATCCGCCCAGCCGCTGCCAATCCAGAACAGGCTGGAGAGAAAGGTCGCCAGAAAAGCCGTCAGCACCGACAGGATCAGCAGCCCATTATCAATATGACGATGCTCGCGGATATTCCTGATCGCCGCCCCATCGCCATGACTGTAGAGATCGCCGGCACGGGCGCTGACGTTCTGATAAGCATCCGCAATACGAACAAAGTTCGCCAGCCGCTCCAGCAAGCCAATCAGCAGCAGGCTCTCTTCGGTCGCCAGGTTTCCCGCCTGCCAGTCACGTTCCAGCGTCGCCTGTCCTTCTGCGATGGCGTTACGCAGCCCTTCAATATCGTTGACCCGATCGTGATTAAGCCACAGCAGAAATTGCTGGAACACCGAAGTGACGCAGAGCGGAAAGCGGATATTCAGTTCTGCCAGCACCCCGAGCCGCGATTCGATCGCCGTCAGCGTCGGCAGCAGATAGGTCAGATGCTGATACTGTACGCTGACCAGACGGATAACATTACGCGCCGCCTCTCCTTCATACACGCAGTGTGTCAGCAGCGTTTCGACATTCAGCGGATAGCCCGCCATCTGGATCAGAATATCCTCGCGCTCCAGAGACTTATTCTTCGCCATGCCGCTGACCAGTTCATCACACAATTTACGCGCATTCTGAAACCAGTGGTCGACGCTCTGCCCGAGTAAATGGTGCATCGATACCGGAAAAACCAGCCGGTGAACCAGGGTGCTGCACAGGATGCCAAGGGTGATCTCCTCAATACGGGAAATCACCGTATTCACGATAGCCGACGGCGTGTTTACCTCCGGGAAGCCCATGATCGCCGCGCTGTAACCGGCCAGCATAAAGACGTAGCTTTTCGGCGTGCGGTCATGTAGCGACAGATAAAGGCAAAAGGTCACCCACAGCGAGACGCACAGGCTGAACAGCAGCGGCGACTGCACCGTTTCCGGGTAGATCAACAGGATAAAGACGCCGCCGAGCACGGTTCCCATCAGACGAAACAGCGATTTCGAGACGGTCGAGGCGGCATAAAGCTGAGAGGTGACAAATACGGTGGTCAGCGCCCAGGCTGGTTTTTCAAAGTTAAGAATCAGAGCAACAGATAACGCGATAAACGCGGCCAGGGAGGTTTTGCAGGCAAACAAAACCGCGTTTTTGGTAAACCATTTCATCGAATGAGAGGACCGAAATACTTCTGTGGCGCGTATCCTGACAGAAGCGCGCGGCTTTTACTCTCAGTTAAATTATACAAATTATTACCGGCCTTCCCTGGCCGGTTCAGGCTGCGGCTGACCGGGCCGGCAGCACCAGATTCGACTCAGCGACGGGTCAGCGCCAGACGGATCCCAAGGCCGATAAAAGTGGCTCCGACCAGCCGATCCAGCACTTTCTGTAACCTCTTATTGTTCGCCACCGCGCCTGCGGCCCCGCCCGCCAGCAGCGCAAACATCACGTCGGTCATCAGGCCGACCAGCGCATAGGTCATCCCCAGCAACAGGAAGGCACTGGCGTGATGCTCACTTCCAGCCACCACAAACTGCGGGAAGAAGGCGATAAAAAACAACAGCACTTTGGGATTGGTGATTGAGGTGATGAAACCGCGCAGCAGCAGTAAGCGGGTGCCCGGCTGCGCGCGCGGCGGCGTGATCTCCGCTGCTGCGGATGTAATAAAGGTTGACCCAATCATTCTGGCCCCCAGGTAGATCAGGTAGGCCGCACCGAGATACTTGATCAGCGTGAACAGCAGCGGCGAGGCGGCAATCAGCGCAGTCAGCCCCAGCGCACTGGCCACGGCATGGGTACAACTGCCCAGTGCAACCCCGGCGGCTGACAGGATACCGGAACATCGTCCCCTGGCGACGCTTTGTCCCACTACATAGGCCAGATCGGGGCCTGGCGTAATACAGAGCAGTAAAATGGAGGCAACAAATAGCGGGAAATGCACAATATCGGACATTACGGCTCCTGACCTTTATCCGGGGTTAACAGGCTATTAACTTAACAGCCGACCACGTTTTTTTAAACCCCGTCGCTGATCGGTTGCCGCACCAGCGCGCGGTGCTGATCCAGCAAAAACGGCCGCAGATAACCCACCGTGTTAGAGAGTAAAATCACCTCATCGGAGAGCTTCAGCCGCAATACCTCACTCAGGTAAGTTTTGCGTTGCATCATCCGTTGCCAGACCGCCGGAAATTCAGCCGCCAGTTGAGCACGCAGTGCCGCGTCCGCCAGACCAACGGTATCCTCAATACTGCAGCCGCCGTAACCGGCCACCGAAGGAATGATATCGATCTGCAGCAACATGCCGCTCTTCAGGGGAATGGCTGAACCGGGCGAAACCGGTGAACTGAGCCACTCTTCGTCAGCCACCAGATGCCCCGGATTAAGGTGCCAGCCATACTGCGCTTTGGGGAGTACCGCCTCGATTAACCCATAGAGTTCGCCACCGGTGATGCCGATGCGTAACTGCTCCAGCCAGCTGACCACCGCATGATAATAGGGGATCGCCAGCCGGGTCAGCCAGTCTGCAACGTGACAGGGTAACTCTGAAGCCTGGCTGACCACATAGGCGGCGCGGCTGGTCAGCCCGCCTTTGTAGCCGACGGTTAACGACAGCTTATCCCCCGTCGCAATCTGTTTATCCGATGGATAAAGCTGCGCGTTTGCAAAGCGATCGCCGGTAGCCGCAATGGTCATCACGCTGTGAGGCTGGCCATCGCGGTTCAGCAGCGCGCCAATGCGTTTCTCGCTGATGCCTGGCGCTACGCTATCCAGTGCCGTTAGCATGGCAGTGGAAGCCCGATTCGCTCCCGCTTCGTAAAAGGCCACCTCATCGGCGCTGTTAATGCAGCGCGCGCCCTCATCGGGTGAGATAAATAACCCGGTCGCGTTCACCAGATGTGCCATGCCGCCCGCCGCTTCAGCCGCTGCCGCACAGATAAAGTGTGGTAAATCGAACATCGCTGGCTGCTGGCTGCTAAACAACTTCCAGCCCACCAGCCCGGTACGCCTGTCGGGCACAATTCCCGCCTGGCTCAGCAAGCGGGAGAGCGACGGTTCACCGCTCATCGGCTGATTGGGCAGCGAAAACAGCGCCGCGTGCAGACAGCGGCCCGGATTACGGGCAAACGGCACCAGTTTGAGGTTTTCGTTGCCCATGATGTAGGCCAGTTCGCCCTGCTGATTAACCACCAGCAGCGCCTCTTCGAAGCGCGGAATAAAGCCCGCCAGATACTCAAAGTTGCTGCCGTGCTCTTTATCGGCATAGATGATCAGGTGCGCAATCTGATGCTGTTTCATGCGCTGAACTATCGCCGCCAGCCGGCGATGCAGGGTTTCATCCGCCATGACGTGGCTTACCGCGTCAGGAAAGGTCGGCGGTGGCGCAATGACTTCCAGAGCGTAACGATCAGTGTGCATGACAGTATCGGTGTGCATAACAGGCTCCAGGCTAACGGGAAAAAGAATCAGTCTATGGGGTTCCGGACCGCCCTGTTGCCGCCGCGATCAATCTTTCTGCCGTAACCGCTCCAGCATAATCAGCGAGTGGCTGAAGATGGCATCGGCGATATGTTGCGGAAATCCTGCGGGCAGCGCATCCCGCACCGCGATCACCGCTGGCGGAAAAGCCCGGATAAAGAAGTCAAAAATCTGTTGCAGGCTGCCGCTATCAAAATTGACGCTTTTTGCCGTAGCGAAAAAGTGACGCGGGAATATCTTATCGATCTCGGTTTTTTTACCCTTACTGGCCCGCAGCCCCATCGCCAGCTTCAGCGCGCGCTTATTCAGGCCGGTGCCGCCCAGCACCGGATAGGCGGAAATCACGTCGTAAAAGGGCGTCAGCCGGTAGCTGCCGCCGCGCTCAATAAACAGCGAGAAGTTCTTTGCGTGACCATCCGTTGCCCCTATCAGCCACTGAAACACCTGGAACATCATGAAGTGATAACGATCCTCTATCGCATTACTCGATCCCATCAGCAACTGCATGATCTCCGCGATGCCCGGCCCGCCGTCCGATTCATATTTGGTGGAAGATGGCAGCCCCAGCGCCTGACAGAAATCCTCCTGCGGCAGCCGTATCAGCCGGGTTCTGTCGCGTGACCAGCGGCGATCGAAGCGCTCCACCGCCAGCGCCCGCATCGCGCCAGCACGGATAATGGAGGCCTGCGGAACGTTAAGCCCCAGCGCTCTGGCCAGCGCCAGGCAGAGATACTCATTTTCTACGCTTTCGCGCATATCCAGCGTCGCCGCCGGCTGCTTAATTTCGCCAATTGGCAGTTTGATGATGTGCGACGTCGGCGTGGCCCCGGCAGGAATACTCCAGCCCTGCTCAGTGTGCAGCAGGGCGGTTTTCTCCTGCGCGCCCGCTACCGAAATCCGGAAGTCAGTCTCTTCGCGCAGCATCCCAAGCGGAATGTCGGACTGATAGGCTGACAGCACACTCTCCAGTCGTGCCTCATCCAGCAGCTCGTAACGCACCTGTAACGGCGGCAGCGGCATCTCCGGCGGCAACAGCATGGTCGCACCGACGCTATCACGTCCCACTTCCTGCAACAGATCAAACGGCTGACGGGATTTTATCTGGTAGCGCGCCACAATCCGGTCACGAATCAACGGGCTATCCGGCAGCAGGTTATCGAAAAAGTTAATTACCGCGTGGGAGGTGATGACCGGAACCTGCAGCGGCATTGAGAGCGACAGCGGCCTGGCGAGCGGATTGCTCAGCCACGCTTTATCGTACTGAAATTCGTGCGCGCCATTGCGCTGACGCGTCAGCACCCCAACCCGCTCGCCGTTCATCCACGCAATCAGCTTCTGCATTACCAGTCATCCTCGTCATTGAGCGGCGGTGGTGCGGCGACCGTTTTCTCCTGCACCTCCAGGCTCAGCTCCAGCGACTGTAACAGCTTAAACAGCGTCGCCAGCGAGGTGTTGTCCGGCGCATTTTCAAAATGCGAAATGGTCGCCTGTTTCAGACCCACCTTTTTTGCCAGCTCGCTCTGGGTCCAGCCATTACGCTGACGGATAAGTTTCAGCCGGTTAGCCAGCTGCAGCGGACTGTATATCATCGTGTCTGTTCCTCCGAAGTCGGCAGACGATCAGCATAGCGCATTCCGATTATCCCCGAAAGAGGATAATTAGCTCATTATCCCCAATAAGGGATAATTATCATTTTATACCCATCAGGGGATAAGTGATTTATTATCCTCTGTTGCGGATATGCACCCCAGTGAAGTAGCACGACAGGAGGAAAATCATGACACTAAGCGCGACTTTTACCGTGACGCAGCAGCCAGAGGACAAAGACCGGGAGGCGTTATTCGCCGGGCTCGGCAGTTTCAACCGGCAGTTTATCGGCAGTGAAAACCACGGACCGCTGGCGGTATTTGATCATGACGCGGACGGTAAGTTGCGCGGCGGCGTAATGGCCTCGCGCAAGGGGAACTGGCTCTGTATCGATTATCTGTGGGTGGACGATACGCTGCGCGGCACCGGTCTGGGCAGTGCTTTACTGCGGGCAGCAGAACAGCAGGCGATAACTTACGGATGTCAGCAGGCGCTGGTGGATACCTTCAGTTTTCAGGCGCTGCCGTTTTATCTGAAACAGGGTTATCAGCAGCAGATCTCCCTGCCCGACTTTCCGCAAACCGGTATGCAGCGCCACTACCTGACCAAAACGCTGAAGGGATAAAGATCACGACGCTGAGGTGGCTGTACCGACCTGAGCGTCGTGACAGGGTCACAAGCCGGCGATGCGACGCAAATCCGCTTCAGCACCGGGAGCCACCGCCAGCACCTGTGCCCCTTTGGTGATGCGATCGCCGTCGGTGTTGAACGGATGCACCCAACCGCCCGCCTCTTTCACCAGACAGTAACCGGCCAGACAATCCCAGGCGTGCATATAAGGTTCGTAGTAGCCCACTACCCGACCAGCCGCCACCCATGCCAGCATCAGGGCGCCTGAGCCGATGCGGATAAAGTTACCGCCCGCTGTCAGCAAGGCCGCCACAATCTCCCCAACCTGCTGTGGGCTGACGTAGCTGTTGGCACCAAAGCCCGTGACGTGATTCTGTAGGGTGCGTGCCGGATCAACCTGCAACCGACGGCCATTAAGCGTTGCGCCCTCGCCCAGCGCCGCCACATAGCATTCATCAAAGGTCGGAGCATAAATCACCCCGATAATCGGCACGTCGTCCCGCAGCACGGCAACCGATACACACCAGTTTGGCATCCCATTAAGAAACGGGCTGGTGCCATCGATCGGATCGACTACCCAGGTATAGACGCTCCGGCCCGCCTGCAGGCCCGTTTCCTCACCGAGAAAGCCATCCTCCGGGAATGCCTCTCGGATGGCGGCGGCGATCATCTGCTCTACGTCGCGATCGGCAATCGACACCACATCCTGCAGATCATATTTGGTTTCCACCACCAGCGTGTCGCGGCGGGAAAAGTAGGATAACGCCGTGGCACCGCCCGCGCGGGCGACCGTCTCAGCCAGCGCCAGACGCGACATCATTTCATCGTGCAGTTCCATTGTGACTCCTTGCGGTTAAGCAGATTAGCGGGCAATCAGGGCCAGCCCTTGCGGCTTAAAATTAACGCCAACCCGGGCGGCAAGCGGCAGGCGCTGCTCCATGTGAGGATCGATGATAAACAGCGACCCCAGCTCGGTGGTGACTTCATATTCGATATGGTCGCCCAGCCAGGTGCTGTGAATTACTTCCCCCTGTAGCGCGCCCTGCCCGTCGCCGGACAGCGTGATAAACTGCGGCCGAACCGCCAGCTGACCGCTGCCGATGGTGGCTCCGGCATCGCGCAGCCGGAATCGCTGATTGCCGACCCGAACCAGCGCCTCACCGGCTTCCGCCTGTTCAATGTCGCACGGCAGAATATTGGCTTCGCCCATAAAGTCAGCGATAAACACCGAGTTGGGCGAATGGTAAAGGGTTTCCGGCGCGCCCTGCTGAGCAATATCGCCCTCTTTCATGACAATAATTTTATCGGAGACCGCCAGCGCCTCTTCCTGATCGTGCGTCACATAGACCGCGGTAAAACCCAGCCGCTGCTGCAGATCGCGAATATCCGTCCGCACCCGACGCCGTAAACGCTCGTCCAGATTCGACAGCGGCTCATCCAGCAGCAGCACCTGCGGTTCCAGCACCAGCGCGCGGGCCACCGCAATACGCTGCTGTTGTCCGCCGGAAAGTTCAGACGGCAGACGCTGCCCCTGACTTTCCAGCCCGACCAGCTTCAACCCTTCCCGCGCCCGATCCTGCGCCTCCCGCTTGTTCATTCCCGACGACTGCAGCCCGTAGAGGATATTGTCGAGCGCGTTCATATGAGGAAACAGCGCGTAGGACTGAAACACCATCGCCACGTCGCGTTCATTGGCCGGCAACTGGGTGACATCTTTACCGCCGATCAGAATACGGCCCGAGGTGGGATGCTCCAGCCCGGCCAGCAGCCGCAGCGTGGTGGTTTTGCCACAGCCGGACGGCCCCAGCAGCGTCACCAGCGTGCCTGGCTCCACGGTTAATGAAAGATCCGGCAGTGCCGTAAAGCCATCAAAGCGTTTCGCGACATGTTCAAAAACGACCGATCCAGCATGGATGGGGGTCATACGGCTCTCTCCTGAGTCAGAGTGGGAACAGGTGCGGCAACGGCCGCAGATTGACTGGCACGGCGCAGGCGGCGTTCACCCACCAGCAGCTGGAACAGCCCGATAATGGCTAACATCACCACGATCAGTACCGACGAGTAGGCAATGGCGACGCCATACTCGCCATTCTCCACCAGCCCGACAATGTAAGAGGTCGCCATGTTGTATTGCGCGCTGACCAGAAAAATCACCGCACTGATCGAGGTAATGGCGCGCACAAAGGCATAAACCAGCGCCGCGCTGATCGCCGGTTTGAGCAGCGGCAGCACCACTTTACGTAAGGTCCGGAAACTGTTGGCACCCAGCGTCAGAGAGGCTTCATCCAGGCTTTTATCGAGCTGGCTCATCGCCGCAATGCCGCCCCGCACTCCGACCGGCATGTTACGGAACACAAAGCAGGCGATCAGGATCATCGCGGTGCCGGTGATCTCCAGCGGCGGCAGGTTATAGGCCATCACATAGCTCACACCGATGACGGTGCCCGGAATGGCAAAGCTCAGCATCAGCATGAACTCAAAGGTCTGCCGCCCGGCGAATTTCTGCCGCACAATCAGCCAGGCAGTCAGCAACCCCACCACCGCGGTAAGCGGCGCGGCAATCAGGGCGATCTCCAGCGTGGTCCAGAAAGAGTTCCAGGCGACGCCGCTCCAGACCAGTTGCCCCTGATTCAGGCTGACGCTGAAGGCGCGGATATAGTGATCCAGCGTCAGCGCGTTGTTCAGTCCCCACGACTGCACAAAGCCGCCAATCATGATCATGCCGTAAATCACCAGCGTGAACAGGCCCCACGGGATCACCATGCCATAGACGCTGTAGCGCACCGGGCGCGGCAGCAGCACATGACGGCCGCCGTCGCCTTTGCCGGTCACGGTGGCGAAACTTTTCCCCGACAGCCAGACGCGCTGCAGCAGAAACGCCGTCAGGGTGAAGCCCAGCAGGATCATCGCCAGCACTGCGGCACGGCTCGGATCGTTCTGCGCCCCAACCACCGAGAAGAAGATTTCGGTCGACAGCACACCGTGACTGCCGCCCAGCACCATCGGGTTGCCGAAATCCGCCATGCTTTCGATAAAGCTGATCAGAAAGGCGTTGGCCAGTCCGGGCGCCATCAGCGGCAGAGAGATGCGGGAAAAGGTGCGCCAGCGGCTGGCACGCAGGGTCTGAGACGCCTCTTCCAGCGACGGGCTGACCCCTTCAACCACGCCAATCAGCACCAGAAACGCAATCGGGGTAAAGGACAACACCTGAGCAAGCCAGATCCCGGTGAGGCCATACAGCCAGCGGCCAGGCTCAACGCCAAGCAGCGTCGCCAGCGAGGTGGTGACCACGCCGGAACGACCAAACAGCAGGATCAGCGCCAGGCCGATGACGAACGGCGGCGTAATGATCGGCAGAATAGTCAGCATCCGCAGCGCTTTTTTACACGGCAGCGAGGTCCGGGTCGCCGCCAGCGCAAACGCCAGTCCCAGTAATGTGGAGCCGCTGGCGGTCATCAGCGCCAGGCCCAGCGTGCGCCACGCCGTGCCGCAGGTGCCGCCGGTCACACAGGCGACGCTCCAGATAGCCGGGTCCTGCAGATTAGCGATCAGCCCGTCAGGCTTAAAGCTGCCATCAATATCCTGCACCGAGGCGACAAACAGGCTGAGGACCGGATAGAGCACAAAGGTGGTTACCAGCGCCACCAGCAGCACAATCGCCGCCACCACAAAGGCATCACCTTTCAGCACGCCGCGTTCGGCCAGCGCAAAGGAAAAAATCAGCAGAAACACCGTCAGCAGCAGTAGCGCGCCCGCACCCATCGCCGGCTGCCCCTGTTCCAGCGGGCCAGCGAGGTTCTCCAGCCACAGCCAGTTCCAGCCGCTAAACCCGATAGCATGGCCTTCCACTACCAGGAACAGAATGCCGCAGACGCTGAACAGTGACAGTAAGCCGCTGCGGCTGCGCCCGGGTGGCAGAAATACGCAGGCAGCAGCAAGCAGCCACAGCGCCACGGCAATAGCCAGCCAGCCATGCTGCATCAGTTGCCACAGCGCCGGCGCGCTGTTCTCATCACGCCACAGCGACACCAGCCAGTGTCCCGAGAAAAAGCCCTGCTCCAGGCTGTACCAGGGCAACAGCATCAGGGCAGCCGCACCGGCCATTAACGCGCCGGTTAAGCGACGATTGTGCGCATTCATGAATCACCTCGATCTGATGCGGACACCAGGCTTGCGCCACCGCGGTTCTGCAGGTATCCGGCTTCGCATCGCCGGACGAAAAACAGCATTACTGCGCGCTGGCACCGATCTCTTTATCCCAGCGTCCGAGCAGCGCTTTGCGTTTCGCCGAATCCCCGTAGGTTTTGAAGTCATAATCGATCAGTTTGATGTTCTCAAAGCGCGGCGCATATTCCGAGATCTCCGCCTTGCGGTTCGACGGCAGCTGGAACGATTTCGCTTCTTTCATGTGCGACTGCGCCTCAGCGCTCAGCGCCCAGTCGTACCAGCTTTTGGCGTTCGCCAGATTACGCGCCCCTTTGATGATCGACATCGATCCAATCTCATAGCCGGTGCCTTCACAGGGCGCGACCGGTTTAATCGGGAAGCCATCCACTTCCATCGCCACCGCATCATGCATAAAGACGATGCCGAGCGTGGTTTCACCGCGGGCGGCGGCTTTTACCGGTGCCGACCCCGATTTGGTGTATTGCGAAACGTTGGCGTTGAGCTTTTTCAGGTAATCAAAGGCCTTGTCTTCGCCCATGATCTGCACCAGCGTCGCCAGGGTGTTATAGGCGGTGCCGGAGGAGTTAGGATTAGCAATCTGGATTTCCCCTTTAAAGCCCGGATCGAGCAGATCGGCCCAGCAGGCGGGCACCTTCAGCTTTTTCTCCGCCAGCAGCTTAGTGTTGTAACCCCAGCCCAGCGCACCGGCATAGACGCCCACGGTGCGATAGCCGGAGATCTCCGCCACTTTTTGCGACCACGTCTGCTGCTGGTCGAGCAGCGGTGATTTGTAGGGCTGGGTTAATCCCTCTTCCGCCGCCTGCATGTGCGGATCGCCGGTGCCCGCCCACCAGATATCGGTACGGGGATTACGCGCCTCACTGCGAATACGCGCATAAGCTTCTCCGGCTGACAGCCGCACCATGCTGAGATGGATATCGGGATGAGACTGGCTGAACAGGCGGGTCATCTGCTCACAGACCACCACATCCGCCGAACAGACCATGTTGAGATTGCCAGCCGCGGCAGCCGCAAACGGCAGAGCCGGACAACTGACGATAACCGCAGCGAACAGAGATGAGTAACGCATGGTGTTCTCCTTGAGGGCGAGGATAGCGCCTGGACGCGCTTTTATTTTGCACTGCTGTGCAAAGTAGTAAGGCGACCCGATTGCCCTGTCAATTGGCATGTGAAGCAATTGACAGTCGCTGTCACAAATTTGCAACACCAGCAGCGAGATTACTTTTGCACAGCCTTGCAAACTCAGGCAGACTCAGAACGGATCATGCATAACGCGGGAGAAACTCATGCATCAACTCAAGGCGGTGGTCAGTGCGCAGGATGTCGCTGACCGGGCGGGCGTGTCCCGCTCGGCGGTATCGCGCACCTTTACGCCAGGCGCCAGCGTGTCGGAGGCGACCCGGGCGCGGGTGATGAAAGCCGCCGAAGAGCTGGGCTACCACGTTAACCATCTGGCGCGCGGTCTGGTGCGCAACCGCAGCGGCATTGTCTGCCTGATCGCCTCTGAAGTGGATACGCCCTACCGTGCCAGCCTGGTCCGCTGGATGACCCAGTACCTGCAGGAAGCGGGAAAGGTAGCGATGCTGATCAACACCGACCGCTCCGACGATCGGGTCTCTGCCGCGTTACAGCAAGCGATCAACTTTCGCGCCGATGCTTCGATCATACTTTCCGGCATGCCTGACAGCGCCATCACCCGGCTCTGCTATAAACACGGCCAGCATCTGGTGCTGATTAACCGTGATGAATCCCTGCCCGGCTCGCTGAGTATTAACCTCGACTCGCGTCCGGCGGCGGAGATGGCGGTCAACGCCTTTGTCCGGGCCGGCTGCCAGCGCATCGCATTTGTTAATTCGCTGGCCGGTACCCCAAGCCTGCTGAAACGCGAGCGGGATTTTCTGGCAGCGGCAGAGAGAGCCGGGGTCCCGGTCCAGGTGGAACACTTTGGCTCGACCTCCTATGAAAGCGGTCAGATCCTGGCGCAGCGGCTGCTGACCCGCAAAGTCCGTCCTGACGCGGTGTTCTGCGCCACCGACCTGCTGGCGTGCGGCTTTATGGATGAGGCGCGCCACCGTTTTGCCCTGCGCATCCCGGAAGATCTGTGCATTGTCGGCCACGACAATATCCCGCAGTCTGGCTGGTCATCCTATAACCTCACCACCTTCGCCCAGCCGGTGGAGCAGTTTGCCCGTGACGCCATCCGCTGGCTGACAGAGAGCGAAGCGCAGCAGGACCAATTAACGCCCGCCGCTGAACAGCAAAGCGATCGGCGAATATATCAGGCTGATGTGGTCTGGCGGGGTTCGGTACGCGGCGGGTAATCCCTTTTTTATATTATTGCCGGTGCCTGAGCGCCGGTGAAATAACCCTCACTCTCTTTCACGCTTCGCTTTAAATATCTCTCCTCTTCTCGCCAGAATATCGCCATCCGGCGGCACAACCTCCGATTTTATGACTATTCTTGATCAGCATTATTAATTCACCCTGACCGCCACTGCTTAATGAATAAGCAGTCAGATGTGACAAATATCACATTTGTGCCAGGCTTAATCACTCAGATAATGATGTACAAGGAGCTTACAATGACGACACCAACGAACAAGACGCTCGATCTCGATCAATTTCCTAAGCCTCCTTTTGAGGAACAACCGCAACAGGCACCAGGCTTAGTCAGCAAAATGATTCCGTTTCCCGACCACGGTGAAACCAGCTACCGCGGCACCGGCCGCCTGACCGGCCGCAAAGCGCTGATTACCGGCGGTGACTCCGGTATTGGCCGTGCCGTCGCGATTGCCTATGCTCGCGAAGGTGCAGACGTGGTGATTAACTATCTGCCAGAAGAACAGCCCGATGCCGATGAAGTGATTAAATTAATCGAAGCGGAAGGCCGTAAAGTTTTCGCTATTCCGGGCGATATTCGTTCTGAAGAATTTTGTCAGCAGCTGGTAAAACAGGCGGTCGATAAATTAGGCGGCCTGGATATTCTGGTGAATAACGCCGGACGCCAGCAGTTTAATGAGTCCATTCGTACCCTGAGTACCGAAGATTTCGACGCGACGTTTAAAACCAACGTTTATGCGATGTTCTGGATCACCAAAGCGGCGCTGGAATATCTGCCACGCGGCGCGTCAATTATTAATACCTCGTCAGTACAGGCCTTTAAACCCAGCGATATTCTGCTGGATTACGCCCAGACCAAAGCGGCGATTGTCGCCTTTACCAAATCACTGGCGAAGCAGCTGGGTGGCGACGGTATCCGGGTAAATGCGGTAGCGCCTGGCCCATACTGGACCGTGCTGCAATCGAGCGGCGGTCAGCCACAGGAAAAAGTGAAGCAGTTTGGTGCCGATTCACCGATGGGTCGTCCCGGTCAGCCGGTTGAAATCGCCCCGCTCTACGTCACGCTGGCCTCGACGGAGAGCAGTTACTCTTCCGGCCAGGTCTGGTGCTCAGATGGCGGCACCGGCACCCTGTAAACCCGTTCCCCGGTGGCCGCATAATGCGGCCACTTTTTTGTCCTGCCTTCGCCTGTTGTCTTTGTCGTCACAGTGATACAAGGAAGAAAACCATGGAAAACGAAATTTTCCGGCAGCCGTCCCGGGATAATGGCTTTGCAGGTCTGGGTGATTATGCCGCCATTGGTGAAGGGCGTTCGGTAGCGCTGATTGCGCCGGATGGCTCGATCGACTGGTGGTGCGCCCCGAACCTCGATGCTAAACCGCTGTTTGACCGTCTGCTGGATGCCGGTGTCGGCGGCTATTTTCAAATCGTGCCGCGCGAGCCTTATCAGGTCACGCGCCGCTATCGCGATAACAGCAATGTGCTGGAAACCCGGTATGAGACCGACAGCGGCACGGTGCTGCTGACCGAATCGATCAACAGCACGCTGGCGGGACGACTGCCGTGGGGCGAACTGGCCCGTCGGATTGAAGGCGTGAGCGGCAACGTTGAACTGGAGATCAGCCTGCGATTCGGCACTGCGGCTGAAACCCGTTCGCCGTGGATTGCCGACACCGAGAAAGGCAAGGTGTTTCACATTGCTGACGTGATGGCGATGTTCCGTACCAGCGACGATATCCGCATTACCTTACTGGATGATGAGCAGGTCTGTGCCACGCTGCGGACCTCGGCCGGTTCGCGCTCACTCTGCGCGCTGCTGATCACCGAGAATGAGCCGCTGGCAGTGCCTGAGCTCTCCGCCATCGATCAGCGGATCGAAACCAGCCACACCGGCTGGACCAGCTGGGTGGAGAGTCTGAGCTATGACGGCAGCTATCCGGCGCTGGTGAAGCGCTCTGCCCTGTCACTCAAGTTTCTCTGGTACTCACCGACCGGTGCGCTGGCGGCTGCGGCCACCACCTCGCTGCCGGAAGGCATTGGCGGCGAGAAGAATTATGATTATCGCTACGCCTGGGTGCGTGACGCCTGTCTGATCATCAAAGCCTTTGTTTATCTCGGCGCGCTGGAGGATTGTAAAGCGGCCTTTTCATGGCTGTCACAGACCATCCTGCGCCACGGCGTCAGGCTGCGTGCCTGCTATGCGCTGAATGGCGATGAAGTCCCGGAAGAACGCTTTCCGCCGTTAAGCGGCTATCAGGATTCTCAGCCGGTTCGGGTTGGCAATAACGCCCGCGATCAGGTGCAGCTCAGCATGTATGGCGACATGCTGGCCACCGCGCAACTGTTTATCGAAGCGGGACACGTGCTGGATATCACCACCTCACGGATGCTGGGCGAGCTGGCGAACTGCTGTGCCGATCACTGGCGGCAAAAGGATTGCGGTATCTGGGAGTTGCCGGACTTACAGCACTACACCCACTCCAAAATGGCCTGCTGGATGGCGCTGGATCAGGCGGTCGCGCTGGCCGAAAACCAGCACATCGAACCCACCTGGCTGGGCCGCTGGCAGCGGGAACGCGACCGGATTCGGGACTGGATTGAGACGCACTGCTGGTCGGAACAGAAGCAGGCTTACCTGTTTTACGTCGGCAGTGAGGATCGCCTTGACGCCTCGCTGGCGCTGGTACACAGCTACGGCAACGCGGTTAATCCGCAGCGGATGCTCTCGACCTATCGTGCCATCCATCATGAACTGGGCAATGACAGCGCCATGCTCTATCGCTATAGCGGCGTCGACCAGGAAGAGAGCACGTTTCTCGCCTGTGCGTTCTGGCTGGCAGAGGCCTGGGCCGAGATGGGGAACATTGAGCAGGCCGACCAGGCGATGGAGCAGATCCTCGCCACGCTTGACCGGCATGGCAACGTCGACATTTTTAACGAGATGTTTGATGTGCGCAGCCAGAGCTGGCGCGGCAATATGCCGCAGGGGCTGAGTCACCTGGCGCTGATCTGTGCCGCGCAGGCCATTTCAGAATCCAGAGCTGCCCACTGAGGCGCAGGCCTGACCGGTCAGGAGCTATTGCAGCCTGAAGCGCGGGTCAAAGAAAAATGGCTCGACCACCACCTTGCTGATAATCGCCGCCGCGGCCGGGTGAGCAGGATTCAACAACGCATTCCACTCTCCGGTCAGGGTGCTCGGGACTTTCAGTATCAGCCCGTTATCCGGGTTGGCCAGCCAGCCGTCGCCAATCTCCCGCGTCGATGGCGGTGCGGGATCGGCCTGCCAGTCGGCGGGAAGTGCCGCCAGCGACAGCTCGGCAATCAGCGAGTCAGGCACGCTGATCGACAGCATCGAATAGTCCTGCGCCAGATCCTGAATAGTGAGATGCACCAGCGCTTCCAGCACGCACAGCGCCCGGCTCGACCCCAGATAAACACAGCCGGTGCCCACTGAATTCCAGCGTCCGCCGTAGGTGCGGGCACCAAAACCATCAAAGGCGGTCATCGCATATTCGCTTTTTACCAGCCGGTAAAAATGCACTGACGCCATCAGGTAATGACGCCATGTTCAAGCTGACCAATCAGATTCAGTACCGCTTCCGCGCCCGCAACGGTAGTGGTCATCTCTGCCGGTTTTTTACCGCCCAGCGCTTTGGCTGGGGTTTCCAGCCACTGTACCAGCCGCGCCGGATCGTCACGCAACAGCGTGCTGGCGGCAGAGAGCACGCGGATTAGCATATAAATCCGTCCGCTTTGATCGGGCGAAAAAGTCTGCTCAGGATCTTTCACTTTGCGGTTGTAGGTGCTGCGATCGATGCCCGCCAGCCGGCACAGCCAGGCTTCATCAAATGCGGACAGCGACGCGGTACGTTTCAGTACCCCGCTGCTGAAGCCGACGGCAATCCGCTGATGCGCATCCGGCAGGGTTTCCGGCAGGTTCAGCGCATGCAGCAGTGAACGGTTGCGGCCACTGCTGGCGGGCGTATAAATGGCAATTGACATAGCATCACCCTCTGTTCATTTGATTTAAATTTTAGCGCAAATGAACAAGGCGCGCCAGCGGAGAGTGACGCCGGAGATTACTGCAACGCCTCAAGAATTTGCCAGGCGGTTTTTATCCGCAGCGGATTGGGGTAGTTCTTGTTGGCAAGCATCACGATGCCGGTATTCCTGCCGGGAATAAACGCAATGTAGGCACCAAAACCGTTGGTGGCACCGGTTTTATGCACCCAGCTGGCGCTTTGAGAAGGCACGACGGGATTGAGTGGCGTGGCGGGCTGAGGTTTAAGCGCGACGCCGTTTTCACTGTCAGCGATCACCGTGGCGGCGCTCACCGGCCAGTCGTAGATCTCCCAGCCCAGTCCCTGATAGAAACTGCGCACGCTAAAATAGCGGGACTGCGACGTGCGAATCGCATTGCGCAGCACGGTATTTCCTGAAGAGAGACGATTAGGATCGGCATTCGCCTGCATAAAGGTCAGCATATCGCGGGCGGTCGATTTGATTCCGTAGGCCTCCGCGTCCAGCATTCCCGGCGATACCCGCACCGGCTGACCGTTTTTGTAGCCCCAGGCATAATTCAGCATCATTGACGGCGGCACGGTAATATAGGTGCGCGTCAGCCGCAGCGGCTGAAAGACATTTTTCTCCATCGCCTGCTCGTAATCGCCCTTCACCATCAGCGCACCAAACAGACCGATACTGGCATTGGAATACTGACGCAGCGTGCCCGGCGCGGCCTGCGGTTGCCACTGCTGATAATAGTTAAGCAGCGAGGCCTGATCGGTTACCGCATCCGGTAGCTGCAGCGGCAGGCCGCCCGCGGTATAGGTCGCCAGATGCAGCATCCGGATGTGCCGCCACTGCGTGCCGGTCAGCTGTGGCCAGTATTTCTGTACCGGATCGTTAAGCGCGATATCCCCATTGCGGATCATCACGCCGGCCAGCACGCCGGTAAAGGTTTTACTCACCGAGCCGAGTTCGAACAGAGTATTTTCGGTGACCCGGCGGCCGGACTCCCGATCCGCGACGCCGGCATTGATGAACTGGGTGCGGCCTTTATAGAGGATCGCGACCGACATACCGGGGATCTCCTGCTGCTCCATCAGCGGTTCTATCGCGGCTTTAACCAGAGAAGTGACCTGCTGTGAGGTGAGATCGGCGGCAACACAGCTGGCAGAAAGGGACCACAAAACAAGGTAAGACAAAGACTTTTTCATTGGCAATTAACAGTTTTTTCTCTGATTCAAATTATTTGCACTGATCGGCACAGGCCTGCACACAGATTTGTGCCTGTGAACTGCACGCTCCGGTATCACGGGTGTTGCAATGGGATCGTTCGACATAGCAATTGGTCTGACAGGCTGAGACATCGCAGCGTGCGGCGACGGGCGTCAACTGTGGCAGCGGCGCACGCGCCGGAAACGGGGATGAGGGTTGAGCAAAGGCGCTGCTGCCCAGCAGTCCGGACAGCAGCAGGCTGATGACTATTTTCATGATTAATCTCCAGATGAACGCTGCACTAAGTATGACTAATCTGGCACGCGTCGTCTGGAAAATCTTATCAAACGGGGATCACCGGAGGATGTTGAGTGACGTTGATCACGCCGCGGTGATAAATATCGTGCAGCCGGACGATATAACGCTGCGGATCGTGCTGATCTTTGATGCGCAGAATCGCCGCCTCCCCTTTTTCCTGCAGCATCTCAGGCCGATCGAAGATGGCGAGCAGTGTCTGTTTCAGCCCCGCCACCAGCGCCTGACGCAGCTGCTGTTTCTCCTGAGGCGTAGTGACACTGTATTCACGATCGCCGTTGAGCGCGCCACCAATCACCCAGCCCGCGCTGGCCGGATTAATCTCTGGTAAGGCACGCACGTTGCTGGTGATCACCGGGCAGCCGTTCGCCTGCATCTCCAGCACCGAAAAGCCGTAGGTCTCCTGCCAGGTCGGCAGCAGGCCGATGTCGCTGTCACGAAACAGTTGCAGCAGCGCGGCATTATCCAGCCGGGAGCGGTGGGTAAAACAGCGATAACGGCCGATGCGGCTCTCAATTGAGCGACAGAATGCCTCATCGTCCTGATGTTGCCGGTGCGCTACGTTATGACGTTTGGTGAGATCGCCGATCAGCTGCACATCCAGCTGCGACTCTTCCAGCTTGCGCTCTTCAATCAGCTCACTTATCGCCAGTACCACTTCGGCCCCGCCTTTACGGTAGAACTCGTTGCCGGCAAACACCAGCCGGAATATGCCAGCCTGGCGTGGCGCTTTATGCGGCGTGAACAGAGTCTGTGGCGGATGCAACACCACCGTTTTACGTCTGATCTGCTGCGCCACGCCGTCTCCGGGCGGGAACAGTTTCATCTGTATGTTCAGCGTCGCGTCCGAAATGGCTATCAGCCCAAGACAGTTCTCTTTCAGCAGATGCGGGATCAGCCGCTTCAGTTCGGGGTTATCCTGTTTTGCAACGCCCGGCACCGGTAAGACGCGCGGTAATTCCGTTTCAAACGAGGCAACCCATTTCTGACGGGTTATCGCCACTTCATTAAACAGATGCAGGACGTCTGGCCGGGATGCGGGTGAAAATGGCAGCGGCAGAAAAACGAAGGATTTATTTTTTTTGAGTAAGCGAGTCCGTAGCGGGTTAATAAAGTAAAACAGATTGTACTTTTTGAGATTTATATATTCATTTTCCGGATTAACTAAAATATTACGCTGCTCCGGATAGTGGTTATTGGTGATTCCGATTTTCATGATCGTATTCCAGAGTCCTTGAGTCCCGGGAGATCTATATCATGCGATGTCGGCAGGCGCGCCTGCAGAATATCCTAAAAATGTTTTTAGCGGCCAATCGCGCAATTTATTTATGATTGCCGATCGGGGTTTATTCCTGGTCTGTCGCAGCAGCGTAACGGTTACAGAAATATTTTTACATCCGTTCTCATATTTCATTAATTAACTCGTTGATTAATGAAGAGGAATAAAGCGCCGTCAACCGGTGCGCCATTTATTATGTGTAAGTTTAAAGATTTGTTAAAAATAATCCGGCGTGCCCCAGGGGCGATCAGTTGATAACAATTCAACTAATCAGTTTTCCTGTAGTGGCTTTTCAGAGATCGGCCTGTTTTATGCATCTGACGGTAGCGTCTGTCATTAGCAGTGATTGTTTGCCTCATCTCCTGACGCCTGCCTGATGAAACAAATGATACAGCAGCCACTTTTTTTGCCTGCGATGCACTGTTTAAGCGCATCGCATTGCAACATAAGTGTGCGCCAGCATCCTCTGGCGCAGCATCCTTAGGTTGTCGTGACGTACTATATTATTGAAAAGGCTGTAAATCCTTATTTTCTGGCTGCGTTGTAAGGCACTGGTACAAAAGTTGCAGTATCCGTTGCAAGCAGACAGGAGATAACTATGAAAGCGATCGTAATCGGTGGTGGTATCGGCGGCATGAGTAGCGCCATCGCGCTGGAGAAAGCGGGTTTTGAGGTTGAGGTATTCGAAGCGGTAAAAGAGATGAAGCCGGTCGGGGCCGCGATTTCCATCTGGCCAAACGGCGTTAAATGCCTGAATGCGCTGGGCATGAAGGCGGCGCTGCGCGCACTGGGTGGCAATATGGCCTACATGGCCTATCACGATGCGGTCAGCGGCGCACCGCTGACCCGCTTCAGTATGTCGCCGCTGGTGCAGCAGGTCGGTGAGTTCCCCTATCCGGTGGCGCGTGCTGAACTGCAGGCGATGCTGATCGATACCTTTGGCCGTCAGCGGGTCAATTTCGGCAAACGGGTCATTCAGGTTGAACAAGGCGATCACGGTGTGATTGCCACCTTTGCCGATAATAGCCAGGTTCAGGGTGATTTTCTGATTGCCGCGGACGGCACCCATTCGGTGATCCGGGATTATGTGCTGGAGCAGACGCTGGAGCGGCGCTATGCCGGTTACGTCAACTGGAACGGGCTGGTGACGATAGACGAAAGCATCGCTCCTGCCGATCAGTGGACGACCTTTGTCGGCGAAGGCAAGCGCGTGTCGCTGATGCCGGTGAGCGATAACCGTTTTTATTTCTTCTTCGACGTGCCGCTGCCCAAAGGGCTGCCGCAGGACCGTAGTACCGTTAAAGCCGATCTGAGCGGCTATTTTGCCGGCTGGGCCGCACCGGTGCAGAAGCTGATTGCCGCGATCAATCCCGACACCACCAACCGGGTCGAAATCCACGATATCGAACCGTTCAGCCGCTTGGTTAAAGGTCGCGTTGCCCTGCTGGGGGATGCAGCCCACAGCACCACACCTGATATCGGTCAGGGCGGCTGTGCAGCGATGGAAGATGCCATCGTGCTCGCCTCTACGCTGGCGTCGCATTCATTGGGGATTGAAGATGCCCTGCTGCGTTATCAGGCGCGCCGGGTTGAGCGGGTCAAAGATCTGGTGCTGAAAGCGCGTAAGCGCTGTGACGTCACCCATGCGAAAGATCCGGCGGTGACCGCAGAGTGGTATCGCTCGCTGAAAAGTGAAACCGGCGAGCGGGTGCTGGCCGGCATGTGTGAAACCATTGAAGGCGGACCGCTGGGTTAACCCGTCCGTTTCTTAGATCAGCGGGCGGCATGACCGCCCGTTGATTAGCTACTCTGCCAGGCCGCGATTCTTCAGCATCGGCTCCAGCTTCGGCTGGCCGCCACGCCAGCTTTCATACAGGGTTTTCAGGTCGCTGCTGTTGCCACGCGAGAGGATTTTCTGACGGAAAATCTCGCCATTTTCCCGTGTCAGTCCGCCCTGTTCAACAAACCACTGGTAACCGTCATCAGCCAGCATCTGGGTCCAGATATAGGCGTAGTAACCGGCGGCATAGCCTCCGCCCCAGATATGTTGAAAATAGCTGGAGCGGTAGCGTGGCGGCACCGCCGCTAACGCCAGATTGTCGCTCTGAAGCGCCTGCTGTTCAAAACCGTCCACGCTTTGCGGTGCCCGGTCGCCTGGCAGACTGTGCCAGTGCAGATCGAGCAGCGCGGCCGCCAGCAACTCACTCATCTCGTAACCTTTGTTGAATTTTCCGGCGCGGATGATTTTTTCGTGCAGCGCGGCGGGCATCGGTTCTCCGCTCTGATAGTGGCGGGCGAAATGGCGGAACACCTGCGGCTCACTGGCCCAGTGCTCATTAATCTGCGACGGAAACTCCACAAAATCGCGCGGCGTCTCGGTGCCTGACAGGCTCGGATAGCGCTGGCTGGCGAACAGGCCGTGCAGCGTATGTCCAAACTCGTGAAACATCGTGATCACCTCATCCCAGCTCAGCAGCGCCGGTTCACCGGCTGGCGGTTTGGTGTAGTTGCAGACGTTGTAGATCACCGGCTTGCTCTCCAGCAGCGTCGACTGGTTAACAAAATTGCTCATCCACGCCCCGCCGCCTTTGCTGTCGCGCTTGAAGAAGTCGGTATAGAACAGCGCCAGCGGTGTTTGATCGGCATCGAAAATTTCGTATACCTGCACGTCGGGATGGTAAACCGGCAGATCCTGGCGAGGCGAAAACCGGATGCCATAGAGCTGCGTGGCCGCCCAGAACACGCCATTCTGCAGCACCGAGTTCAGCTCGAAGTAAGGTTTGATCTGGCTCTCATCGAGATCGTACTGCGCGTGACGCACCTGTTCGGCGTAAAAATTCCAGTCCCAGGCGCGCAGCGTAAAGCTCTGCTGCTGGCGATCGATAGTCTGCTGGATAGCCGCCGCTTCACGTTCAGACCGCGCACGGGCGGCAGGCACGATGTTACGCATAAAGGCAAACGCAGCGTCCGGGGTTTTCGCCATCTGGTCCTGCAATTTCCACTCGGCATAACTGGCAAAGCCCAGCAGCCTGGCCTGTTCGGCCCGCACCTGAGCCAGACGCAGCACCAGCTCACGCGTGTCATTTTCGTCGCCCTTTTCGGTTAGGGTCATGCCCGCTTTAAACAGCGCCTCGCGGGTTTCGCGATCGCTCAGGCTTTGCAGCGCCGGTTGCTGAGTGGTGTTCTGCAGCACCAGCAGCCAGGCATTCTCCAGCCCGCGGGCGCGCGCTTCTGCCTGCGCGACCGCCAGGTCTGCAGCGGAAAGCCCCGCCAGTTTCTCTGCCTGATCCACCACCAGACCGCCCGCCTTGGTAGCAGCCAGCAGCCTGTTGGTAAAGCGGGTACTGAGACGCGCCGCTTCCTGATTCAGGGCTTTTAGCTGCTGTTTCTGCGCTTCGGGCAGATTGGCACCCGCCAGCTGAAAGCGCTGCCAGATCACCTCAACCAGCCGCCTGGATTCAGCATCAAGCTGGGCGCGCTGCAGATAGACCGCATCGAGCCGTGAGAACAGCGGTCGGTTAAGCATGATCTCGTCGTTGAGTGCGGTCAGCTCCGGTGCGATCTCTTCATCCACCTGTTGCAGATAGGGGCTGGTATGCGCCGAGGTCATGGCGCTGAACACCAGATTAACCCGGTTCAGCAACTGCCCGCTCTTCTCCAGCGCCTCATAGGTATTGAGGAACGTCGGCTCGTCACTGCATGTGGCGATCGCCTCAACTTCCCGACGCTTTTCTTCAATGCCTGCCTGCAAGGCGGGCAGAAAATCCTGCTGCTGAATCTGGTCAAACGGCGGCGCCTGATAAGGCAAGGGGCTGACGCTAAAGAAAGGATTCTGACGGGCGTTCATGATTCGCTCCTGAATGGGCATCGCAAAGCCTTATCCTGGCAGGTTGCGGGCAGTTGAACAACTCAGGCCAGGTGCTGCTGATAAACGCTGATCACTTCACCGGCAATCGCTACGGCGATCTCGGCGGGCAGCTTGCCTTTGACGTCCGGCAGGCCAATCGGACAGCGCAATTTCGCCAGCCGATCGGCCTGCGCGCCCTTGCCCGCCAGCCGGTAGCGGAAGCGCTGGCTTTTGGTCTGCGAGCCAATCACGCCCGCATAGCGAAAATCGCCGCGTTTCAGCACCGCCTCACACAGTTCGAAATCGAGCGGATGATGATGGGTCATAATAATGAAATAGCTATCGGGAGCCGCCTGCGCCACGCAGTCGAGCGGGTCTTCCGGTTGCAGCGTGACCACGCCTGGCGGCACCCGCTCAAACTGGCCGGGACGGCTGTCGATCCAGCGAATGTGACAGGGTAACGTTGCCAGCAAATTAACCAGCGCCTGGCCGACATGACCGGCGCCGAACAGCAGGATCTCAGGCTGACACTGCAACAGCGGCTCAAACAGCAGCGTGGTTTTGCCGCCGCAGCACTGACCCAGCCGTGCGCCGAGGCTGTACTCCTCGGTATGCGGTGCGCGGGCTCCGCTCTGCAACATGGCGCGCGCCTGGGCAATGCACTGAAATTCAAGCTGGCCGCCGCCAATCGTCAGAAAGTTCTCCTGCAGCGTGACTACCATCTTGCTGCCGCTGTCGCGCGGTACTGAACCGCGCTCACTGAGCACGGTGATCAGCACGCAGCTCTGGCGCTTTTCACGCAGCTGGTGCAGCACGCTTATCCAGTCATGGTAGATCATCACAGGCTCCTGCCAGCTGCAGCACCGCGTTCAGTACCCGTTCCGGCGTGGCGGGCGCGTCCAGCAGCGGAGGATGCGCATAACCGGCCACGCTGGCTACCGCATCCTGTAGCGCGCACCAGGCCGCAATGCCCAGCATAAAGGGCGGCTCGCCGACGGCTTTGGAGTGGAAAACCGTATCCTGCGGATTTTTGCGGTTCTCCACCAGCGTCACCCGCAGATCGGCCGGCACGTCGCTGATGGCCGGAATTTTGTAGCTGGCCGGCCCATCGGTCAGCAACTGCCCCTTGTGGTTCCACACCAGCTCTTCACAGGTCAGCCAGCCGACGCCCTGCACAAAACCGCCTTCGACCTGACCGATATCGATGGCCGGATTCAGTGAGGCCCCCACGTCATGCAGGATGTCAGCGCGCAACAGACGATATTCGCCAGTTAAGGTATCGATCACCACTTCACAGCAGGCCGCGCCGTAAGCGAAGTAGTAAAAGGGCTTACCACGCCCGGCCAGTCGATCGTAATGAATGCCCGGCACACGATAGTAACCGGTGGCGGATAGCGGCACCTGATTGAACCACGCCAGCTGCGCCACTTCTGCGAAGGTGTAATGTTTTTCCCCGGCGCGCACAATGCCGTTACGGAAACTGACCGCCGATGCTTCACACTGATGCAGCTGACACAGCATCTGCGTCATGCGTTCGCGCAGGATCTCCGCCGCATTCTGCGCCGCCTTACCGTTGAGATCGGCCCCGCTGGAGGCCGCCGTCGGCGAGGTGTTCGGCACTTTGCCGGTATCGGTGGCGGTGATCTGAATCTTATCGACCTCAATCTGCAGCACTTCAGCCACGATCTGAATGACTTTGGTGTTGAGCCCCTGACCCATCTCGGTGCCGCCGTGGTTGAGCTGCACCGTGCCGTCGGTGTAGATCAGGATCAGCGCGCCCGCCTGGTTAAGGAAGCTGGAGGTAAACGAGATGCCGAATTTAACCGGCGTCAGCGCCAGACCGCGTTTCAGCAGCGGGCTGCGGGCATTGAACGCCTGAATCTCCGCCCGCCGCGCCTGATAATCACTGCTCCGTTCCAGCTGTTCGGTGATTTCGTCCAGCAGATTATCCTCAACCTGCTGATGATAATGGGTGATATTGCGATCCTGCTTACCGTAGTAATTGCGCTTGCGCAGCGCCAGCGGATCGAGGCCGCGGTGCCGCGCGATGTGATCCATGATCTGCTCAATCGCCACCATGCCCTGCGGACCGCCAAAACCCCGATAGGCAGTATTTGAGGCTGTATTTGTGCGGCAGCGATAGCCGGTTATCAGCGCATCGCCGAGGTAGTAGGCGTTGTCGGCGTGGAACATTGCCCGATCGACGATCGATCCACTGAGATCGAGTGAATAACCGCAGTTACCCGCCAGGTCAATCTTCACCCCACATAACAGCCCGTCATCCTCAACACCCACCTCGTAACGGACAAAAAACGGATGCCGTTTGCCGGTGATGCGCATGTCGTCGCGGCGGGAAAGCCGCATCTTCGCCGCCCGGCCAGTCTGGCGCGCCACTATGGCGCAGAGACAGGCCACGCCCGCCGCCTGGGTCTCTTTGCCGCCAAATCCGCCGCCCATCCGCCGCATATCAATTGTGACCTGATTCAGGCTGATGCCCATCACTTCCGCCACCAGCTTCTGCACTTCAGTGGGATTCTGAGTCGAGGAAAAGACCTGCAGCTGCTGATCTTCGCCGGGAATGACCATTGCCGTCTGGGTTTCCAGATAGAAGTGTTCCTGACCGCCAATATGAAAGGAACCGCTGATGCGATGCGGGGCGCGTGCCAGCGCGGCATCAACGTCACCGCGCCGATGAACGTGCGGCTCCTGCACAAAGCTGCCCTGCGCCAGCGCCTGTTCAACATCCAGCAGCGGTTCAAGCACCTCATATTCAATCACGGCAGCGGCGGCGCCCAGCCGGGCAGCGTCCGGGGAATCGGCCGCCACCGCAATCACAATCTGACCCATATATTCGACTTTGTCGTGCGCCAGCAGCGGATCGCCCGGCTCCAGCGGACCAACATCATTGATGCCGGGCACATCCTGCCAGGTCAGCACGCTGACTACGCCGGGAATGGCGTAGCACGGCTCAACATCAATCCGGGTTATGCGCGCATGGGCGTGTTCACTCAGCCGCGGACAGAGGTGCAGCATACCGGGCAGCTCAGGCTTGTCGTCGATAAACCGCGCCTCACCGGAGACATGCATCTCTGCGCTTTCATGTTTATTGCTGCGGCCAACGCCGCTCTGGATGCCGGCGGTATGCTGCGCTTTGCGCACCTCTTCACTCAGTTCAGGACGGTTATGAGACATAGCGGGCCACCTCGATACAGGTTAATTCGCCGTTGTAGCGATGGTAGTAGCGCCGCAACAGATTACGCGCCACCTGCAGGCGGTAGTCAGCGCTGGCGCGGAAATCGGAGAGCGGCTGGAAATCTTCCGCCAGCGCGGCGGCCGCGCGTGACACCGTCACGGCGTTAAAGGGTTGATCCAGCAAGGCCTGTTCGCAGTGCGTTGCCCGTTTCGGCGTCGCGGCCATGCCGCCAAAAGCGATGCGCGCCGCGCGTACCTGACCCTGCTCAATCTCCAGGTTAAAGGCCGCAAACACCGCTGAAATATCATCATCCAGCCGCTTAGAGACTTTCCAGGCCACAAAGTCAGGTGACACCGTCACTTTATCGATACGTATCGCCCGGATAAACTCGCCCGGCAACAGTCTGGTCTGCCGGTAACCGGTGAAAAACTGGTCCAGCGGCAGCAGCCGTTGCTGCTCGCCCTGCTGCAGCAGCAGAGTGGCGTTCAGCGCCAGCAGCATCGGTGAGGCATCGCCAATCGGCGAGGCGTTGGCGATATTGCCGCCCAGCGTACCCTGCAGCCGGATCTGTAACGACGCGAAACGTTGCAGCATTTCGCTGATGCCCGGAATCCGGTCGGTCAGAAATTCGGCAACCTGCTGCAGAGAGGCGCTGGCACCGAGCAGATAGTGATCGTCAAATTCGCTGCACACTTTCAGCGCCGCAACCTGCTCCAGCGCGATCAGCACCGGTATGCGCTGATGCTGCTGGGTGATGGTGAGGCTCAGATCGGTGCCACCGGCAATCAGCCGCGCCTCAGGATGTTCCAGATAGATCTGCGCCAGCTGGGCCGGGGTTTTAGGCAGATAACAGTGCCGCCCGTCGCCGCTGAGCTGCTGCATCTCCTGATTCGCCAGCGCCGCCAGCCGTTGCGCCACGCTGGCCGCATGGTGATCGAACGGGTCGCTGACCGGCTGTGAACAGAGCTGCTGCGCGGCCACCATGATTGGCCGGTAACCGGTACAGCGACAGAGATTGCCCGCCAGCGCACTCTCCGCCTGATGGCGATCCCAGCCGCTGACCGATTTTTGCAGACTGAACAGCGACATCACAAAGCCGGGCGTGCAGAAGCCGCATTGCGAGCCGTGGCAATCCACCATCGCCTGCTGCGCCGGATGCAGAGCACCGCCGTGACGCAGATCCTCGACGGTGATCAGCTGCTTGCCCTGTAGCGTGGAGACCAGCGTCAGACAGCTATTGACCGTTTCATAATGCATCGCGCCATTGACCGCTTTACCGAGCGTGACGCTACAGGCACCGCAGTCACCTGAGGCGCAGCCCTCTTTGGTACCGGTGCGGCGCAGATGACCGCGCAGATAGTTAAGTATCGTCAGATTCGGATCTAACGCTTCTTCGGTAACTAATTGATTATTTAACAGGAACTGGATCATGCCGCTTGCTCTCCCGCATCGCGCTGCCATACCGGACGCCCGTTGACCCAGGTCTGGGCGATATTGCGGTCATCGCCGAGCGTCATCAGAACAAACAGTTTTTCCCAGATATCTTTGCTGTTGCCGATACGCAAAGTCTGTAAGGCGGAAACTGCCGGATCGAGCACCACAAAATCCGCCTCTTTACCCGGATTGAAATTGCCAATGGCGTGATCGAGATCCAGCGCCCGCGCGCCGCCCAGCGTGGCGTGATAAAAGGCTTCGGCGGCGCTCAGCTTATACTGCTGCAGCTGGCCCACTTTGTAGGCTTCGCCCAGCGTTTGCAGCATGCTGAAGGTGGTGCCGGCGCCCACATCGGTGCCAATACCGACTTTAACGCCCTGCTGCCAGCTGCGTTTAAGGTTAAACAGCCCGCTGCCAAGAAACAGGTTTGAGGTCGGGCAGAAAGCGATGGTGGAATCGGTGTCGTGCAGGCATTGCCATTCGCCGTCGTCGAGATGGACGCAGTGAGCAAACACGCTGCGACGCCCGGTGAGCTGATAGTGATGGTAGACATCAAGGTAGCCGGCGCGCTCCGGGAACAGCTGCTTCACCCAGGCGACCTCCTGCGGATTTTCGCTCAGATGAGTATGCAGCCAGGTATCCGGGAACTCCTGCCGCAGTTGCTGCACTTTTTCCAGCAGCTGTGGCGAGGAGGTCGGGGCGAAACGCGGCGTCAGCGCGTAGCTCAGTCGTCCGCGCTGGTGCCAGCGCTCAATCAGCGCGCGGGTCTGCTGATAACTCTGTTCCGGGGTTTCGGTCAGATTGTCAGGCGCGTTACGATCCATCATCACTTTGCCGGCAATCAGCCGCATGTTCAGCGCTTCCGCCGCGCTGAACAGCGCCTCAACCGACTGGGGATGCACGGTGCCAAACACCAGCGCGCTGGTGGTGCCATTCGACAGCAGCTGATGCAGGAAAAAGGCCGACATCCGGGCCGCGTGGTCCGGACAGTGATACTGCGCCTCCACCGGAAACGTATAGTGGTTGAGCCACTCCAGCAGCTGTTCGCCGAACGCGCCGATCATTTCGGTCTGCGGATAGTGAATGTGGGTATCGACGAAGCCCGGTACGATCAGCTTGCCGCGCAGGTCAATGATCGGCTGACCCGCCAGTGCGGCGCTGCACGCCTCCCACGGCGCTAACCCCACCACGCGTCCGTCGCGCAGCCGCAGCACGCCATCCTCCAGATAGCGCGCGGCAGAGAGCAGCCCGTCGGGCTGGTCCGCCACCGAGGTGAAGTCAAAAAAACTGGCGCGTATCGCCGTATCTGTCGCTGGTGACATGACTTTTCCTTTCTGAAAGCACTGCGGCCTTCTTTTCATTATGCAGATGATTGCCTTAATACCCTGTTGCAACTGCCGTGCCAGATTGTAATCACCACTTTTACTTTTACTATCAAATAGTTAAGTAAAATCTTGCTTGTTGCGCAACTGATGCAGGGCAATAGGGCCCCGCAACCGATTGCCTGGCAGTCGCAATCGGTTGCCTGGCAAGCTCGTCACGAATCGGGTGGGTTTAAGCGGCTGAATGCGCGCCTGCTCTGCCCCGTTTGTGTGCAGTGCGCCCCAAAACAGCGCAGCTGACGGGCCGGTAAAATGCCTTTACAACCCGATCGGTTTTTCGGCGGGCGCAAGCGGAAATGAAATGCTATGGTGAAGCCATCGACTCTGAAAATGGCATAAGGAACAGTGAGATGATTATTTTTGTCACCGGCGCGACCGCCGGTTTTGGTGAAAGCATCACCCGTCGCTTTATCGCAAATGGTCACAAAGTGATTGCCAGCGGACGGCGTGCCGAGCGGCTGAAAGCGCTGAAAGATGAGCTGGGCGAGCATCTTTATACCGTGCAGCTTGATGTGCGGAACCGCGCGGCAATTGAAGAGGCGGTGAATCAGCTGCCTGCCGACTGGCGTGACATCGACGTGCTGGTGAATAACGCCGGTCTGGCGCTGGGGATTGAGCCCGCGCACCGCGCCAACGTCGAAGACTGGGAAAACATGATCGACACCAACACCAAAGGGCTGGTCTATATGACGCGCGCCCTGCTACCGCAGATGGTGGAGCGTAACGTCGGCCATGTGATCAATATCGGTTCAATCGCCGGTAGCTGGCCTTATGCCGGTGGCAACGTCTATGGCGCGACCAAAGCCTTTGTGCGTCAGTTCAGCCTGAATCTGCGTACCGATCTGCACGGCACGGCGCTGCGCGTCACCGACATCGAGCCGGGACTGGTCGGCGGCACCGAGTTCTCTAACGTGCGCTTCAAGGGCGACGATGATAAAGCGGGCCAGGTCTATGAAGGCGCCACCGCTTTAACGCCGGAAGATGTCACCGAAGCGGTCTACTGGGTCGCCACGCTGCCTAAGCATGTCAACATCAATACCCTTGAGATGATGCCCGTCAGCCAGACGCTGGCCGGTCTCAAGGTGCACAAGCCGTAACCCTCAGGGCCAGCCGCACCGGCTGGCCCTATCCGCGTCCCCAGCCCAGCACGATAATCAGCATACCGATAAAGGCGACGATCGCCCCGCTCCAGTCCCAGGCGCTGAGTTTCACCCCATCGACCACCCGTAACCACAGCAGTGCAGTCAGCACGTAAACCCCGCCATAGGCGGCATACACCCGTCCGCTGGCCGCGGGATGCAGCGTTAACAGCCAGACAAACAGCGCCAGGCTGGCGGCGGCGGGCAGCAGCAGCCAGACGGAGCCGCCCTTTTTCAGCCACAGCCACGGCAGGAAGCAGCCGATGATTTCCGCCAGCGCGGTGATAAAAAACAGCACGGCGGTTTTGATCAGCATCCCGACCTCTCATAAACGTAAACAAACCACTCACGGCTGGTGAGCAAAGAAACGGCGATGATATACTAAGGCTACCCGCGGCAACAGCCGTTCCCATTGGTGATGTCTGCGTTAACTGAAGGAAAGCGCAATGAAAAAATTTATCCCGGTCCTGTTGGTGAGCCTGCTGTCAGCGGCAGCATTCAATGCCAGCGCTACCACCAATCGCCTGATCATTGAAGATGGCAGCAGCGCCGCCAGTAATGAAGCGGCGCGTCAGGATAAAGAGCAGTGGAATGACACGCGGATGCTGCGTAACAAAGTGAACAGCCGCGTTGAGAAGGAGTTTGATAAGACCGATCGTGCTTTTGATACCCGCGATAAGTGTGAGCAGAGCCTGAATCTCAACGCCTACTGGGAGCCGAATACCCTGCGTTGTCTGGATCGCCGCTCCGGCCGACCGATTGCACCCTGATTTTCAGCTATAGTAATGACGGACAACTAACATAAGGAATACGTGATGAAGCTACAGAGGGTTTTGTTAACCGCGACGTTGTTTGCGCTGCCGGTACTGGCACAGGCATCCTGTGAATCGGTAAAAACCGAGATCAGCCAGAAAATTATTCAGAACGGTGTGCCCGAATCGGGTTTTAGTCTCGACATCGTCGCCAACGATCAGGTTGATCAGGCTGGCGGTCAGGTGGTGGGACATTGTGAGAACGACACACAAAAGATTGTTTATAAGCGCATGGGGCGTGACGATGACGCCAGCGTGCCAGACAGTGCCGGCAGTTCACAGGACGCGCCCGCACAGTAAATTGCCAGGGCGACGACCTGTCGCCCTGCTCCGCTATTCTGCATGTTCCGGCCGCTGACGCGGCATCATCCACGCCACGCCCAGCGCAAACAGCGCTATCACCAGTGCCACCACAAACACCCAATGCAGTGAGCTCGCAATCGCCTGCACCATCTGCTGTAGCGTCTCCGGGGCCAGCTGACGCCGACTCTCATCCGCCATAATCTGCTGCACCGGGTCCTGCGCCTGCGGCAGTCGCCACTGCAGATTGAGGTTCAGCACCGCGCCCATGATGGCGGTGCCAATCGCCGAACCCATCATCCGGCTGAACATAATCGAGGCGGTACAGATGCCGCGAATCTGGTAATCCGCCTGATTCTGTACCGATACCAGAAAGGTGGTGCTGGTCATGCCCATACCGGTACCGATGACAAACGCGGTAAAGCCCGCCTGATACAACGAACTGTCAGGCTGCAACAGCAGCAGTAATCCACTGCCGGTAATCAGCAACAGCGCGCCCAGTTGTGCGGTGAAACGGTATGAGGTGCGCAGCATCAGACGGCCGCTCAGGGTACTGGCCAGCGGCCAGCCAATCGACATCATCGCCAGCGCACTGCCCGCCTGCAGTGGCGAACCGCCGCCGATACCCTGAATCCAGGTCGGCAGAAAAGCGCTGATCCCCATCATGGCGGCCCCGATGATCAGGTTGCCGGCGTTACCGGCAATAATCAGCCGGCTGCGCCAGATAATCAGTGGGAACAACGGTGCGTCAGCCTGCTGCTCGTGGCGCTTGAGCCGCCAGCCAGCAAACAGGGAAAACAGCAGGAACGGGATCAGCCAGTAGCCCAGCTGTTCAGCCTGCAGCAGCGCAACCAGCAGTGCGCTGACGCACAGCATCAGCCAGCCACTGCCCGCCAGGTTCAGCGGCTGCGCCTGCGCCTCCTGTTGATGCGCCGGTAACCAGCGCGCCAGCATCAGCATACTGATCAGCCCTATCGGCAGATTGACCCAGAAAATCACCGACCAGCTGAAGTGCTGTACCAGCCAGGCGCCGGTCAGCGGACCGACGATGGCGGCCACGCCCCAGACGCTTGAGAGCCAGCCCTGCACGCTGGCGCGCTCACGCGGTGAGTAGATGTCCGCCACGATAGTTGAGCTGAGCGGCATGATGGCACCGGCTCCCAGTCCCTGAAAAGCGCGGAACAGAATCAGCCAGGTCATGGTATGGGCAAAGCCACACAACACCGAGCCGATCAGGAACAGCGTGGTGCCGATAAAAAACATCCGCTTACGGCCATAGATATCCGCCAGTCGTCCGTAGAGCGGGACGCTGACCGCCTGCGTCAGCAGATAGATGGAGAATACCCAGCCAAACTGCGAAAAGCCGCCCAGTTCAGCAATGATGGTCGGCATCGCGGTGGCAACAATGGTGACCTCAATCGCCGCCATAAACATGGCCAGCATACAGGCGATTAAAATCCAGTGGCGGTGCCCGGTCTGAATCTGTGCGCTTTCAGTCATAGAGATCCTTTTTTAAGCTGCAACACTAGCGCAGATTGAGTGAATGCAGTTTCCCGTCAGTGCGCATCACGGGCGCAATGTGTGACGTTGTCACCAAAAGTCGATGAAAAATTTTCATTGATGTGTTAGCCCAATCACCACGCGGCCTTAACACTATTTTAACCTGTTTTTCACCGACTGCTTTAGGGCGTTAAAGCTAGCGCGGCTCGCTTAGGGCTGCTATAGCATTAAAGCCTGTTTTTCAGCGTTCAGTTAAAAATCGTCGATAAACAGTCATTTGATGTGCATTTTATCGCAGTTTCGGTATTGGAAGCGGCGGCGGGTTTTGCTGCTTCTGTCGGGCTGCTAGTGATGGGTATAACAATTGAGATCGTAATCAGGGAGAGTCCCTTATGCAAAATGCTTCACTGGCCCGCCGCGCTGGTCTGGCACTGCTGGCTGTGGCCGCGGTGATTGGCGCGCTAATCTGGGGCCTTGGCTGGGACCAGTTAGTCGCCAGAAAAGTTGATCTGCTCTATCTCGGCCAGCAACACCTGTTTTTAGTCTTCTGGTCAATGCTGTTTGCTCTGCTGGTCGGTATTCCCAGCGGCATCATTCTCAGTCGCCCTTTCGCCCGTCGCTGGGCCGAATATGTGATGCAGATTTTTAACGTCGGTAATACGCTGCCGCCGCTGGCGGTGCTGGCATTAGCGATGGTGATTATCGGCATCGGCGACCGTCCGGCGCTGATTGCGCTGTTTCTCGCTTCTCTGCTACCTATCGTACGTAACACTTTCTCCGGCCTGAGTGCGGTCCCTTCTTCACTGATCGAAGCCGCCAACGGCATTGGTATGACCAAAATGCAGCGTTTGCGCCAGGTCGAACTGCCTGATGCGCTGCCGGTTATCCTCGCGGGCGTGCGTATTGCCACAGCCATCAATGTGGGTACCGCGCCGCTGGCGTTTCTGATTGGTGCCAGCAGCTTCGGCGAACTGATTTTTCCCGGCATCTACCTCAACGACTTCCCGACGCTGATCCTGGGTGCGGCGGCGACTGCGCTGGTGGCGCTGGTGCTGGATATGCTGCTGGCCGCGCTCGGCCGCTTTCTCAGTCCGCACGCTGCGGCATAACAATAAGGAATTTGCGATGCTTACGCGCTGGATAAAAAAGAGTGCCCTGACCCTGCTGGCGACGCTGGCATTAAGTCAGACCGCCCAGGCGGCGGCCCCGCTGGTGATGGCCACCAAGAGCTTTACCGAGCAGCACATTCTGTCGGCGATGACGGTGCTGTGGTTACAGAAGAAAGGCTTTGAGGTGATCCCAAAGCGCAATATCGCCACCACTATTGGCCGGAATGCGCTGCTGAATAAGCAGATCGATATGACGTGGGAGTACACCGGAACTTCACTGATCATTTTCAACCATATCAACCAGCCGATGTCGTCAGAGCAGGCCTATGACACGGTTAAAAAACTCGATGCGAAACTGGGCCTGGTGTGGCTTCAGCCCGCCCCGATGAACAATACCTATGCTTTCGCCATGACCCGGCAGCGGGCGGAGAAAGAGGGCATCACCACGATGTCGCAACTGGTGGCAAAAATTGAACAGGTACGCCAGCGCGATCCCGACCATAACTGGCGACTGGGGCTGGACCTGGAGTTTTCCGGCCGCTCAGACGGCATGAAGCCGCTGCAGAAGACTTACAACCTGGCGCTGGATCGGCCGCAGATCCGCCAGATGGACCCTGGCCTGGTCTATAACGCCATCCGCGATGGCTTCGTCGATGCCGGTCTGATCTACACCACCGACGGCCGGGTGAAAGGCTTTGACCTGAAAGTGCTGGAGGATGATAAGCATTTCTTCCCGAGCTATAACGTCACGCCGGTGGTGCGTAAGGATGTGCTGGAGAGCCATCCTGGCCTGGAAGCGGCGCTGAACCAGCTCTCCCCGCTGATTACCGATGAGTCGATCACCGAGATGAACAAGCGGGTCGATATCGATCACCAGTCACCGGAACAGGTGGCGCGTGATTTCCTTAAATCTAAAAACATGCTGTAAGGAGGCACTGTGGATACCCTTCACTACATCATGGATAACTGGAGCAGCCTGCTGACGCTGAGCTGGCAACACACCTGGCTGGTGCTGGTCGCTGTCGGGCTGGCAATTGTCATCGGCGTGCCGCTCGGCATTCTGATTGTCCGGGTGCGCTGGCTGGCTACGCCGATCCTCGGTATTGCGACCGTGGTGCTGACCATCCCGACCATCGCGCTGTTTGGCCTGATGATCCCGCTGTTTTCGCTGATCGGTCAGGGCATTGGTGCGCTGCCAGCGATTACTGCGGTGTTTCTCTACTCGCTGCTGCCGATTGTGCGTAACACCCATACCGCGCTGGAGAACCTGCCCGGCGGTCTGCGTGAAGCCGGTCGCGGCATCGGCATGACTTTCTGGCAGCGGTTACGCTGGGTGGAAATCCCGATGGCCCTGCCGGTGATCTTTGGCGGCATCCGCACCGCGGTGGTGATGAACGTCGGCGTGATGGCGATCGCTGCGGTGATTGGCGCCGGTGGGCTGGGCCAGCTGCTGCTGGATGGCATCAGCGGCAGTGATATTCGTATGTTAATCGCCGGGGCGTTAATGATTTGCCTGCTGGCAATTGTTCTTGACTGGCTGCTGCACCGTTTGCAGCAGGCGCTGACTCCTAAGGGAATTCGATAATGATTACACTGGAAAACCTGACGAAAACCTTTACCCAGAAAAACGGCACCACCATGAAAGCCGTGGATAATGTCAGCCTGGAAGTCCCTGCCGGTGAGATGTGCGTATTGCTTGGACCGTCGGGCTGCGGCAAAACCACCACCCTGAAGATGATTAACCGGCTGATCCCGGCGACCAGCGGCCGGATTCTGATTAATGGCGAAGACACCAGTAACCAGGATACCACCACCCTGCGCCGCAACATCGGTTACGTGATCCAGCAGATCGGTCTGTTCCCGAACATGACCATCGAAGAGAACATAACCGTGGTGCCGCGTATGCTGGGCTGGGACAAGAAGCGCTGCCGGGAACGGGCCACCGAACTGATGAGCATGGTGGCGCTCGACCCGAGCAAATTCCTGCATCGCTATCCGCGTGAAATGTCAGGCGGCCAGCAGCAGCGTATCGGCGTGATTCGTGCGCTGGCGGCAGATCCACCGGTGCTGCTGATGGATGAGCCTTTTGGTGCCGTTGACCCGATCAACCGCGAAGTGATCCAGAACGAGTTTCTCGATATGCAGCGTCAGCTGAAGAAAACCGTGATGCTGGTGAGCCATGACATCGACGAAGCGCTGAAGCTGGGTGACCGGATTGCGGTCTTTGGTCAGGGGAAAATCGTGCAGTGCGCCAGTCCGGATGAGCTGCTGGCGACACCGGCCAATGATTTTGTTGGCTCCTTTGTCGGCCAGGACCGGACGCTGAAGCGCCTGCTGCTGGTGCAGGCGGGTGACGTGACCGATCAGCAGCCGACCATCACCGTCCGGCGTTCCACTCCGCTCGAAGAGGCTTTCGGCACCATGGATGAGAATGACATGCGCTCGATCACCGTGGTGGATGAGGATGGCAAACCGCTCGGCTTTGTGAAGCGACGTGAAGCGCGTCACGCCAGCGGCCGCTGTGAAGAACGCCTGCACACCTTTAAGGTGACCGGTAAAGCGGAAGAGAACCTGCGCGTGGTGCTGTCAAAACTGTATGAGCACAATACCGTCTGGATGCCGATCGTCGATGAAGAGGGCCGCTACAGCGGTGAAATTTCGCAGGATTATATCGCGGACTACCTCAGTTCAGGCCGGACCCGCCGCCGCCTGAATCCGTAATGAAAAATCCGTCATAAAAAAGGGCCATCACGGCCCTGATGCCCGTCAGCGAGGCAACCAGTGATAACGCACTCTGGTGCCGCTCCGGGGCTGGCGGTCATCGCGCGGTACCTTCACTTTATTCTGCCTGACGGACCGCCGGGATGGCACATCCTGTGCCGCCCCGCCTTTCGCCCGCGTGCTGCGGGCTTTCCTTCATTCTGTACAGCGCTGCGGATTGCCTGCCCCGGAGCGGCATCAACCTGCTCTGAGCTTCAGTGCGTGCTGTTAAAAGGTTATGCCTGTTCTTCGCTGCCGCTCAGCGCTGACGCCTCTGACGCCGTTTCGGCACGCGCCTCGTCTGGCAGCACCATATTCAGCAGGATCGCCAGCAGTCCGCCAGTGGTCACCGCATGACCAAACAAGGTATTGATCAGTGGCGGAAGCTGCTTCAGCACCTCCGGCACCGCTTCAACGCCCAGACCGACGCCAAACGACACCGCCACGATCAGCATCTCACGACGGCCTAATGGCGTTTGCGTCATCACCCGGATGCCCGCCGCAACCACGCTGCCGAACATGACAATCGTCGCCCCGCCCAGTACCGGCGGCGGGATTTGCTGCAACAGTGAGCCAATCGCCGGGAACAGGCCGAGCAGCGCCAGCATCATGCCCAGAACCATCCCGACATAACGGCTGGCGACACCGGTCATCTGGATCACGCCATTGTTTTGCGCAAAGGTGGTGTTGGGAAAGGCCGAGAAGATCGCAGCCAGCACGCAGCTCAGGCCGTCGGCGACGATACCGCCCTGCAGCCGCTGCTGAAACGCCGCGCCGCTGATGGGCTGTTGTGAAATCAGGCAATTCGCTGTGAGATCCCCTACCGCCTCAATCACGGCAATGACCGAGACCAGCGCAATCGGCAGGAAAAGGGTCCAGTCAAAGGCAAAGCCAAACTTAAACAAGGCGGGCAGCACCAGCCAGTCGCTGCTGTCAGGCGCTTTCAGCTGCAGATGGCCGGTTAATGCTGCTGCAATGCAGCCGACCACAATACCGGTCACGACCGCAATCAGGCGCGCCCAGCGGTTGCGCGAACGGTTCAGCGCCACAATCACCAGCAGCGTCAGCCCACCCAGCGCCAGATTGCCCGGCGCGCCAAAATCGCGGGCGTTGTGTCCGCCAGCCCAGTCGGTAATGCTGACTTTAATCAGGCTGATACCGATCAGAGTAATCACCGTGCCGGTCACCACCGGCGTCAGCACTTTTCGTAACTGACCCACGCAGCGGCTGATCAGAATCGGGATCAGTGCCGCCACCAGGTTGCAGCCGAACAGCATCGCCAGGATCTCTTCAGGCGATCCCCCGCGCGCTTTCACCATCAGCCCGCCCGATATCAGCACGCCAAGAAAGGCAAAGCTGGTGCCTTGCAGGCAGATCATGCCCGCCCCGACGCCCATAAAACGCCTGGCCTGCAGGAATGTCCCCAGGCCTGAAACAAACAGGGACATGCTAATCAGATAAGGGATATAGGCCTGCAGACCCAGCACCGAACCGATAATTAACGGCGGCGTGATGATCCCGACGACGCTGGCCAGCAGATGCTGTAAGGCGGCGAAAAACGCCGGGACGGGACCAATACGGGCGTCAAGTCCGTACAACAAACCTTTCTCGTGCGATTGCGACATGATGGTGCTCCGGCAACAGTTATTAGCGGAGTTAATGCATTTTTTACGCCATCACGTCAGCCTCACCTCGCTTTTCCCGCCAGGTGATTGAATATTTAAGATAATATTTTTGTGACACGCCGGTAATCAACCTGCAACGTTACGTTCACTACCGGCAGATATGAGTTAATTTGTTTCATGATCAGGCGATCTTTGCACTCACAGCGTGCAGGTCAGGCCGATCCAGCAGTGAAATATCGATATAGGGCGTCAGATCGCGCTGCTCTGCACGCGGCAGATAAGGCAGTTCACCCAGCAGTGGCGCACGAATTTTTTCACGCAGCACTTCTATAATGTCGCTGTACTGCGCCAGCCCCGGATTGATGCGGTTAGCAACCCAGCCAACCAGCGGTAATCCATCCTGCAGGATAGCCTCTGCCGTTAAGAGCGCATGGCTGATGCAGCCCGGCTGGATGCCAACCACCAGCACCACCGGGAGTTGCTGCTCGATGACCCAGCAGGAGAGCGGCCGCGCATCGTTCATCAGGCTACGCCAGCCGCCGGTGCCTTCGACCACCACCCGGTCCGCCTGCTGCGTCAGGTTGGTTAAGCCCTGAGTCAGAGCGTCATAATCAATAATCGGGCCGTTGTGGGTTGAGATTTCCTGCTCTTCAAACAGCAGCGGATTGATGGCCTGATACGGCAATGCCACAGAGGACGCGCTTTGCAGCACCTGCGCATCTTTATTGCGCAGGCCGTCAGCGGTTTTCACTGCGCAGCGCGCCACGGGTTTGTACCCGACCGCACTGAAGTTTGCCTTGATAAAACTTTGTAACAGGGCGCGTGACACCACGGTTTTACCCACTGCGGTATCGGTGCCGGTAACGAATAGTCTCTTCACTCCACTCTCCTCTTAAACCGTTAATGGCTAATCGACGATTAACCGTGCGGATAAGCGGCATTTTAAGGAATGGTTGATGAGAACAGATTGCGTTAGCGCAAGATTAGTCTGGCTTAACCTTGCAATAGCTTCACTAACAGGTAACCGCTATAGAGCGCGTCCTTAATCAGCGCCGCGCCACCCAGCGTGCCTGGCTCGCTAAAGGCGGTGGGTGCCAGCTGGATAACGGCACTGTAGGCCGGCAGAGACTGTTGCAGAATGGTGTTGCTGACCGCCGGAAACAGCACCTCTGCCGCGGCATTCAGCGGCGAACCAATAAGAATCTGTTGCGGATTAAAGATATTGACCATCATCGCCAGGATTCGCCCGACATGATGCCCGACGCTGGCGATGGTATCGCGTGCCAGCCGATCGCCCGCCTGGGCCGCCTCACAGAGCGATGCCAGCGTCAGCGGCTGCTGATTAAGCAGGCTGTCGGGCTGGGTCGGCAGACGCTGAGCAGCCAGCGCCAGCAAACTGCCGATGCTGGCGACCGTCTCAAGACAGCCATGATTCCCGCAGTAACACTGCTGACCGTAAGGATCGATCTGAGTATGGCCGATCTCCACCAGCGCCCGGCCGCGTTTATGCAGCAGCTGACCGCCGCTGATAACGCCAGCCCCTACCGTTTCATCAATCACAATCTGAATCACATCTTCGGCGCCGCGAGAAGCACCGAACAGCGATTCGGCCAGCGTCCAGGCGGAAATATCATGCTGCACAAACACCGGTAAGCCGGTACGGGCTGCCAGCGCGTCACCCAGCGGCATGTCACGCACCTGATAGCCCGGCAGGCGATGCACCACGCCAGAGGCGGCGTTAATTAAGCCCGGCAGGGTGACCGCGATGGCGGTCAGGCGTTCCAGCTTCTGCTGATGACGAATAAAGAAGGCGTCAACCTGTTCAATCAGCGCGGTCAGTAGCGGCTGCGCCGCTTCGTCCGGCAGCGGCAGCGTATCTTCTGCCAGTTCGCGGCTGCTAAGGTCACGCAGGGTAAAGGTCATGGCACCGCGATGAAGGCGAATCGCCAGATAGTGCCAGGCATCGGTATCCAGAATCAGCCCAATCGCCGGACGACCCCGGCTACCTGGCTCCTGAAACTCCGTTTCCTGGACCAGATGGGCATCCAGCATTTCACGGACGATCTTGGTGATACTGGCCGGCGCAAGCTGGGCGCGTCGGGAAAGTTCGATGCGCGAAATAGGACCGTATTGATCAATTAATCGGTAAACGACGCCTGCATTGGTTTGCTTAATTTGGTCAATATGGCCAGGTTGACTGTCCAGATTCACAACCCTGCTCCCGGTTATTTTCGCGCTTCTAAATAAACATGCGTCATGGTGAGGCAGATCAGGCGGCAGCGTCAAATATTTGATTAGAAATGTGATTTATCGCACATATTGTCGTGGAGACTGGCCGAAGTTACGCCTTATTTTGCTGCAGCAACGCCATCATATGGCGCATCTGTTCATTTATTTCGCGCTCTGCGGACCAGACCAGCCACAGCTCGGAAAGGGCATCGCGCTCTTCCAGCGGCAGCCAGACCACATCCGCCAGCTGCGCCCGGCGAAAAGAGGCTGGCAAAATCGACACGCCTAACCCGGTCGCCACCAGTCCCAGAATAGTCATCGCCTCGCCCACTTCCTGGGTGATGTAGGGTTTGATCTGATAACGGTGCAGCAGCGCCAGAATCTCACTGTAGAGCGCGGTGCCGACCTGGGGATCAAAAAAGACAAAAGGCTCAGCCGCCAGCGCGGCAACGGAGATTTTCTCTGCTGTCGCCAGCGGATGGGCCCAGTGCACCACCGCATAGAGCGGCTCGCTCAGCAGCAGCTGGTGGCGTAAATCCGCCGGTAAAGGCGTGTTGCGCATCACCCCGAGGTCCAGCCGCCCATCATGAAGCGGTGCCAGCTGCTGACGGGTATTGATCTCCTGCATCTGAATATGCACCTGCGGCCAGCGCTGACGGAACTGGTAGAGCGCATCTGACACCACTGCGGTAAAGGGTGCCGAAGAGGTAAAACCGATGCGCAGTTCGCCCTCTTCACCGCGATGCAGCCGTGCCGCCCGATCTGACGCCTGTTCAACCTGCAACAGGATTGCGCGGGCATCCTGCAACAGCTGCTGTCCGGCAGCCGTCAGCTGCACGCTGCGGTTAGTGCGATTAAACAGACGGGCTCCGGTCTCATTTTCCAGCTGAATAATCTGCTGGCTCAGGGGTGGCTGAGAGATATTCAGTCGCAACGCCGCCCGGCCAAAATGCAATTCTTCGGCCACGGCAATGAAGTAGCGCAGGTGACGCAGCTCAATATTCATATGTTAAACGTCTTATTTGAGATTATTAATATATTAGACATCATAATCACCCTTTTTTAAGCTGACGACAGGTTTTTTTATCACTAAAGGAAAGATCGTGAGTCGCACTACTCAGGCCGCTACCGTCGAGGATCAGGTTGCCGGCAGACCGACAGCCTCACCAGCCTCATCAGGCTGGATTACCCGCGGTACGCCGCAATTTATGCGCGTCACGCTGGCCCTGTTTTCAGCCGGTCTGGCGACCTTTGCCCTGCTCTATTGTGTGCAACCGATTTTGCCGGTGCTGTCGCAGCAGTTTGGCGTGTCGCCAGCGGCCAGCAGCCTGTCGCTCTCTATCTCCACCGGGCTGATGGCGCTCGGCCTGCTGGTAACCGGGCCGCTCTCTGATGCTGTCGGGCGTAAATCTGTGATGGTGACCGCCCTGATGCTGGCGGCGATTTGTACGCTGATCTCCGCCACCATGACCAGCTGGCACGGCATTCTGATTATGCGCGCGCTGATGGGGCTGTCACTGAGCGGCGTCGCAGCGGTCGGCATGACCTATCTGAGCGAGGAGATGTCACCGCGGGTTGTCGCGTTCTCGATGGGGCTCTATATCAGCGGCAACTCAATCGGCGGCATGAGTGGTCGCCTGCTGAGTGGCGTTCTGACTGACTTCTACTCCTGGCGCGTTGCGATTGCGGTTATCGGCTGTTTTTCACTGGCCTCGGCGCTGATGTTCTGGAAAATCCTGCCACCGTCGCGCCATTTTCGCGCCACCTCGCTGCGCCCGCGCAACCTGCTGATTAATTTTCGCCTGCACTGGCGCGATGAAGGGTTGCCGTGGCTGTTTGCTGAAGGTTTTCTGCTGATGGGCGCGTTCGTCACCCTGTTTAACTACATCGGCTATCGCCTGCTGGCTGCGCCCTGGCACCTGAGTCAGGCCGTTGTGGGCCTGCTGTCAGTGGTCTACCTCACCGGTTCCTGGAGTTCCCCCAAAGCGGGTGCGTTAACCGGCCGGATGGGCCGTGGCCCGGTGATGTTCGGTGCCACCGCGATTATGCTGGCAGGCCTGCTGTTCACTGCATTTAATTCGCTGTGGCTGATTCTGCCTGGCATGATGCTATTCACCGCCGGCTTTTTTGCTGCTCATGCGGTGGCCAGCAGCTGGATAGGACCGCGAGCGCGTCGGGCGCGGGGGCAGGCTTCTTCGCTCTATCTGTTCAGCTATTACGTCGGTTCCAGCGTGGCCGGGACGCTTGGCGGGCTGTTCTGGCACAACTATGGCTGGATCGGCATCACGCTGTTTATCAGCGCCCTGCTGCTGCTGGCGCTGCTGGTTGCGTGGCGACTGCAATCTAAACAGCTCTGAGGTCAGCCAGACTGACCGCGCGACCCGGAACGCTTTTGGGCCGCTTTTGCCGCAGGCGACACAACCTTCAGATCCAGCCGTAACAAAACGCGGTTTTCCCGCTATAATCGGTCTGATTGTGATATTTGCTTACATTTGTCGCTTAACACAGCAAAAAGGAACGCCTGTGGCTCTCTACTATTACGTGAACAAACAATCAGGCTACAACGAAAACCATGTGGTCCATGCCGCTGGCTGTGCGTTTCTGCCGCTGCCCGCTGACAGACTGTTTCTCGGCAGCTTTTATCAGGTCAACGCGGCTCTATTACAGGCGAAAAAGTATTACCCAGGCGCGATGGGCTGCGATACCTGCTGTCCGCTGAACGGTAAATCCGGCCTTAATCAACAGCAAAGCGTGGCCCTGAAACATACCCTGACGTCACGCTAGCGTCGTGGCGGCGGAAAAGTTATCCCGCTGCGCTAATTTGTTAAGATTTACCGCTATTTTCCGTTATGTTAGAAGGCCTGATTCTGTTTAGCGGGTTTTACCATGCGGGAAAAATATGCTGGATCTCAAATTGCCCTTCACTGGCTGACCTTTGTGCTGGTGGTCATCGCCTATGCCACGATTGAGCTGCGCGGTTTTGCACAGCGCGGTTCGTGGCAGGGTTATGCCATGATCATTACCCACTTCAGCGCAGGCGCGTCGGTACTGGTGCTGATGATTGCCCGTCTGGTGCTGCGCACCCGTCATCGTACGCCAGCGATTACGCCGGCTATACGTCGCTGGCAAACCGGGCTGGCGCATCTGACCCATACGCTTATTTATGCTCTGTTTATCACGCTGCCGATTCTTGGGCTGACGTCACGCTATCTGAAAGGCCGCGAGTGGTGGCTGTTCGGCATCAGTATGCCGGTGGCAGCCGTACCCAATTTTGATCTCGCCGACTGGCTGATTGACTGGCATGAGACGCTGGCACCGCTGGGTTACTGGCTTATCGGACTGCATGCGGTGGCGGCACTGTTTCATCATTATCTGCTAAAGGACAATACGTTGCTGCGAATGATGCCGGCACGCCGACGCGGTCAATAACCTCAGGCTATCGCCCGGCCAACGGGCGATAAAAAATAATCAGGATTAAAAACGGTTTATAAGGTTCCCCTTCCCGGTTTATTCACTACAATAGTCAGTAATTTGTGACGCAGGTCACTTTCGCTGGATGTTTCTGCCACATCCGATTCGCTGTTCTGACTGACTTGACTCCTCATGCAATCAACTACTGTTTCACGTAAAACGGCCTGGCTTCGCGTGGTGTTGCTGGCTATTGCCGCCTTTGTGTTCAACACCACTGAATTTGTGCCAGTTGGCCTGCTCTCCGATATCGCCGCTGATTTTTCGATGCAGACCGCTGATGTTGGCATTATGCTGACCATCTATGCCTGGGTGGTGGCGCTGCTCTCTCTGCCGCTGATGCTGCTGACCCGCAATATTGAGCGACGAATGCTGCTCGGTGTGCTGTTCCTGATTTTTATCGCCAGCCATGTGCTGTCAACGGTAGCCTGGGACTTCCGATCGCTGATCGTTTCACGCATCGGCATCGCGCTGTCCCATGCGGTGTTCTGGTCGATCACCGCCTCGCTGGCAATCCGCGTGGCCCCGGCCGGTAAGAAAACCCAGGCGCTGAGCATGCTCGCCACCGGTACGGCGCTTGCCATGGTGCTGGGCGTACCGATTGGCCGCGTGGTCGGTCAGTATCTGGGCTGGCGTACAACATTTGGCGCTATCGGCCTTTCCGCGCTGGTGCTGATGATCATGCTGGTGCGGATTCTGCCGCGTCTGCCGAGTGAACACACCGGCTCACTGAGCAGCGTACCGATGCTGTTCCGTCGTCCGGCGCTGGTCAGCATGTATCTGCTGGTCACGCTGGTGGTGACGGCGCATTACACCGCCTACAGCTACATCGAACCCTTTATGCAGGCGGTTGCGCATTCGGGCGAGAACTTCACCACTCTGCTGCTGCTGATGTTTGGTTCAGCGGGCATTATCGGTAGCCTGTTGTTCAGTTCGCTGGGCAATAAATTCCCTTCCGCCCTGCTGATTGCCGCGATAGCGCTGATTACGCTCTGCATGGGGCTGCTGATTTTCGCTGCGGTTCGCCCCACGGCGATCTCCATCCTGTGCATTGTCTGGGGAATGGCGATGATGATGATCGGCCTGGGGATGCAGGTGCGGGTATTGTCGCTGGCACCGGACGCGACCGACGTCGCGATGTCGCTGATGTCGGGTATCTACAATATCGGGATTGGCGCAGGTGCGTTGCTGGGGAATCAGGTCAGCCTGCACTTTAAGATGGCCGATGTGGGCAATGTCGGTGGGATGATTGGTCTGGTGGCGCTGCTCTGGTGCGTCTATATTTTCCGCCGCTACCCGCAATTACGCAGCAACGGCTAGAAAAAAGGCTTCAGATAAGGGTTTATCTGAAGCCTGTTTCAGCTTACTTATAAAGTACTGCGGTGCCATGCAGGTTGTTGTTGCCAGAGGTCGAAGTGATGCGGAAAGACTTTGCGCCGACATCGCTGGCCTTTTCTGACAGTTGTTGTTCCAGCGAGGTCAGGTTAGTGCTGCCTGTCGCGCTGATGACGCCGATTTTTTGCTGATCCAGCGGTGAATGTGTCACCTGCTGGGCCGCCACGCTGGCAAAGGAGAGGCTGCTGAGTAGCGCAGCCACCGCCATAATAGTGAACCTTTTCATAACGAACCCCTTCTCAACAATCAATTACTGATAAATCACAGCCGTGCCGTGTAATTTGTTCTGACCACTGGTTGAGGTGATGCGGAACGATTTGGCACCGGCTTCATCCGCTTTGGCATTTAACTGTGCTTCAACAGACTGCAGGTTGCTGCCGCCCTGGACTGAAATAGTGCCGACAGGCTGCTGATTGATTGGGTCACTGCTGACCTGTTCAGCGGCGAATGCGCCAAAAGTCAGAGTAGTCAGTGCGATGGCGGCCAGGCTGAGTTTGATACTTTTCATGGGTTTCTCTCTCTTCATATTCGGTAGTGGAAAATGTGTGTCGTTATTTAATTAACGATCATTAACTAAATGATAGAACCCTTTGTGGCAGGTCGTCAATATTTATTTAATGAGCGTTATTTTATTCGCGAAGTGGCGTGATTATGGGCTTCGGCCCCCTTTTTCACTTAACCTTAGGGGCGATAAGCGAGCGCCGTCGCACAAAATGGCAATGGGTATTGCGGCTGCGTGAACCGGCCCTTGCACATTTTATTAATGATCGGTAATTTAATAGGGTATTTCACTACCCGAGAGGATCTATGAGCCAGATTCAGGAATGCGACGTGAAGAAGTGCCGCGGTCGTCCCAAAGTTTTCGACCGTGAAGCTGCGCTCGATAAGGCGCTGAACCTGTTCTGGACCCACGGTTACGAGGGGACGTCGCTGGCCGATCTGGTGGCGGCAACCGGTGCAAAAGCACCCACGCTCTATGCTGAGTTCGTCAATAAAGAGGGATTATTCCGGGCAGCCATGGAGCGCTACGTGGAGAAGTTCAGCGCCTGGCGTGATACGTCACTGGGTAACGATGAGTTGCCGGTCGATCAGGCGATCGAAGGCTATTTTCGTGCCACGGCGGCCTGCTTCACCGATCGCGATTCGCCCGGCGGCTGCTTCTTTATCTGTACGTCTACCACCCTGTCAGCGGCCTCAGCTGAGATCGCCACGATGTTGCAGCAGCAGCATCAGTCACAGGAGAGTACGCTGAGCCATTTTCTGCTGAGACGTCAGCAACGTGGCGAACTGAGCGAATCGGTAAATATTGCGGCGGTCGCGCGCTATCTGGGTTGTATGCTGCAGGGGATGTCTGTTCGGGCGCGCGAAGGTGCGCCGCGGGCCGATCTGGACAACATCATTGATACGCTGATGGCGATGTGGCCGACGCTGACCGGCTTGTGTCAGCACAAAGCGTAAAATCAGCGTAAAAAAATCAGGGCGGTGATAACACCGTCCTGATTGTTGGTGAGCCGATAGCCTGTCTGTGACCCGAAGGCGATCAGTCGAGAAAGAAAACCGGTTTTAAAGGCTGGCTGATCGGACTGTTGTCCTGATTAGAAGGCATCAGATCCTTCATCGATGCCCACCAGCGCTGGCACACTTCCGTCTCTGCAACAGCATTCCAGCGCGCTTCTGACTCGATCTCAACGCTGGCGAACAACAGGTTGCGATCCGCATCCAGCCAGATGGCATAGTTGTGCGCGCCATGCGCCTTCAGCGTTTCGGCCAGTTCTGGCCAGATGGGAGAATGACGACGTTCATATTCTGCGTGACAGTCAGCATTCACCTGCATCACAAAGGCTTTACGAAGCATTGGCTGGCCCCACGTCCAGCGCCGCCTGCCACGGATTCACCCCGAAGCGTTCGCCCAGCGCCACCAGTTGTTCGGTGGTGATACTCTGCCGCATCCCGCCCATCGACAGCACCTTAACGATCACTTCAGAGGATTTTTCCGCGGTATCAATCAGACCAAAGGTTTCATCCAGTGTGGGTCCGCTGCCAAAGATGCCGTGGAACGGCCACATGACCAGGCTGTGCGACTGCATCTGTTCCGCGGTGGCCGCGCCAATACCGTCGGTGCCGGGTACCATCCAGGGTAAGATGCCGACGCCATCCGGGAACACCACCAGACATTCGGTACTGCCTTCCCACAACAGACGGGTAAAGCGGGCTGAATCGAGTTCAACCACATAGCTCAGGGACATGAAGTTAGTGGCGTGGCAGTGCATGATGACGCGATCCGCGCCGTTGCTGACCGCTTTACGCACGCCATGTGACTGGAAATGGGAGGCCAGTTCAGACGTTGGCAGGCCGCCATTCGACAGTCCCCAATGAATTTTGAACGAGAGTCCTTTGTCATCCACCTGCAGCAGCGCCAGACAATCGGCGGGATCGAGCTGCACGTTACGGAAGAACTTGCCCGATCCGGTCACCAGAAACCAGCAGTTTGCCAGCGCGGGCGCGGGTTGTGTCAGTTCAATGCAGCGCGGTTGTGCATAGAAATCGGCAGCAAAAGGTTTCACCTCCTCCTCCAGCAGACGCAGGCTGACGTTACCGCCGTTACGCTCATCCCAGCCCTTCAGCCACATATCGCTGGTTGCTTTAACCATTCCCTGAACAAACCAGGAAGAAAGAATGCTTTGCATAGTGAATCCTTAACGTTGACTCAAGATTTGTTGTTCATAGTGACGGACATCGCTCAGCCAGCTGGCATCGGCGGGCACATCGTGACGCAGGCACCAGGCTTCCCATACCGCCTGCCACGGCAGTGACTTCTGCTCTTCCAGCAGCGCCAGTCGGGCGGTGTAATCGCCGTCAGCTTCCACTTGGCGCAGACGATCGGTGGGTTCCAGCAAGGCGCGCAGCAGCGCTTTTTTGGCGTTGCGGGTACCGATAACCCAGGCCGCGATGCGGTTGATGGAGGCATCAAAGAAGTCGAGACCGATGTGTACCTTGTCAAACAGCTGATGACGGACAATCTCGCTGGCGATCGCCTGCGTTTCATCATCCAGCAGCACCACGTGATCGCTGTCCCAGCGCACCGGACGGCTGACATGCAGTAACAGACGCGGGACATAAAGCATGGCGGCGGAGATTTTGTCGGAGATCACTTCGGTCGGATGGAAGTGACCGGCATCCAGACAAAGTGCCGTCTGGCGGCTGGCGGCGTAACCGAGATAAAACTCATTTGAGCCCACGGTGTAGCTCTCAGCGCCAATGCCAAACAGCTTGCTCTCTACTGCATCGATATGGTGCTGCGGGTTGAGTTTTTCTGAGATGATCTCATCCAGGGCGCTCATCAGACGCTGACGCGGGGCCAGACGATCCACGGTGATATCTTTCATGCCATCCGGTACCCAGATGTTCATGACCGAAGGCGTGCCCAGCTGCTCACCAAATGAGGCGGAGACCCGGCGGCTGGCTTTACAGTGGTCGATCCAGAACTGGCGAATGGTTTTATCGGCATGGGAAAGCGTAAAACCGTCGGCACTCAGCGGATGCGAGAAGCAGCTCGGATTGAAGTCCAGCCCCAGCTTGTTCTCTTTGGCCCAGCTGACCCAGTTAGCGAAATGTTCCGGTTCAATCGCATCACGCGCCACCGGCTTGTCGCTCTCCAGATAGATGGCGTGCAGGTTCAGGCGTTTAGCGCCGGGAATCAGTGACATCGCTTTATCAAGATCGGCCCGCAGCTCGCCTGCGTTACGGGCGCGTCCCGGATAGTTACCGGTTGCCTGAATACCGCCAGTTAATTCGCCCTGCGGGTTTTCGAAGCCCCGGACATCATCGCCCTGCCAGCAGTGCATGGAAACCGGGATGCTATCCAGCTGGCGGATGGCCTGTTCAACATCAACCCCGATGTCGGCGTAACGTTGTTTAGCCAGTTCAAAAGCCTGTTCAATCTGCTTAGTCATAAGCGAGTTCCTTAGCGGGTTGACTCAGCGCCACAAAGCGTGCCTGACTGGCACCGAAAGCGCTGTTTGTTTGCGGTTCAAATTTTTTGAGCGGGAAATTGTTGACCACGCAGCAGCGGAAATCGGCTACATCGGTCAGCTCGCCGAGCGCGATCAGCTGACAGCCTACGTTGCCCAGCGTGGATGCTTCGATCGGTCCGGCCAGCACCGGAATCTGACAGGCATCGGCGCACAGTTGATTAAGGAAATGATTCTGGCTGCCGCCGCCCACAACGTGCAGCTGGCTGAAGGGTTTGCCGCGCAGCTGTGCCAGCTCCGTGATGACTTCGCGGTAGAGCAGCGCCAGGCTGTCAAAAATGCAGCGCGCCAGGGTCGCGGCGGACTGCGGCACCGGCATACCCTGCTCCGCACAGGCATTCTGGATCTCATTGACCATGCTGTCCGGATTGATAAAGCGGGCATCGTTCGGGCTGATCAATGACACGCAGGCGGGCTGTCGGGCGGTGTCGGCAATCAGCGGGCTGAGATCGTCGATATGAAGTTCATCGCAGACGCGCTGCAATAACCATAATCCCATGATGTTCTTCAGTACGCGGTAGCCTTCCGCGCCGCCCTCATTGGTGATATTGGCACGCAGTGCCGCCTCTGACGCGTAAGGTTGCAGGCTTTCAAAGCCCATTAATGACCAGGTGCCGGAACTGAGATAGGCAGCATCGTCCTGCATTAGCGGCGTCGCCAGTACCGCGCTGGCGGTATCGTGGGTGGCGACGGCAATCACCGGAATGCGCTCACCGCGGGCGTTTAGCCAGTGGCCGACGGTATTACCCGGCGGCTGTGGCTGGCCGAACCAGGCGGCATCGACACCGGCCCAGCTGAGCAGATCGCGATCCCATTCGCCGCTGTCGATATTCAGCATCTGGGTGGTGGTGGCGTTAGTGTATTCCCAGTTGAGATTGCCGGTCAGGCGATAGTGCAGATAGTCCGGGATCATCAGCGCATGCGCGACGCGGGCCTGCCAGTCGGGCTGCTGCTGGTGCAGCGCACGCATCTGATAAAGCGTATTAAACGGCAGAAACTGAATGCCGGTGCGGGCATAGATTGCACTGTGGCTCAGATCGCGCTGCGCCTGCTCCATCAGACCGTGGGTGCGGGCATCGCGGTAGCTGACCGCTTCACCCACCTGCTCGCCGTCACTATCCAGCAGCACCATGTCCACGCCCCAGGTATCAATGCCGATGCTGTCCGGCACTACGCCCTCTTCATCCAGCTGCGCCAGTCCGGCCCGGATCTCCTGCTCCAGCATCGCCACATCCCAGCAGTCATAGCCGGCACGACGCTGGCGGGTATTCGCGAAACGCCGCACCTGGCGCAGGCTGAGGTGGCGCTGAGCGGCATCCCAGTGTGCGAGCATCACCCGTCCGCTGGATGCGCCGAGATCGATAGCAACAATATTTCGCTTGGTCATGGCAGCATTTTTTCCTGTGATTTGATGGTCACAGAGTAGAAATCCTGCCGGGTCGCCACCTTCCCGACAGTGCCAGCGGGCGAAGGCCACTGGCAGACTTGCAAAGAAGTTCGTGAGAGAGATCACAGAGACGAGAGCTAAGGCGATGTGACCCCTGCCGCAAATTTGTTAACTGCTGAGGATTTCTTGAATAATCAGCAAGATTACTGCTGAGATGAGCGGAAAATTCAAGGTAAGGTGACCCTGTGCTGATTAGACTCCGTTACGGTTTTGTTAACAGTGGCGAGAGGCGATAATGACCATTTTGCACAGTGCGGATTTTTTCCCGGAAGGCGATTATGCAATCGCCATTGAGCCGCGTGTTCCACAGCAGGCTTTTCCGGAACATCATCATGATTTTCATGAAATTGTGCTGGTAGAGCATGGGTCAGGCATTCATGTGTTCAACGGGCAGCCGCAAACGCTGTGCGCTGGCTGCGTCTGCTTTGTGCGCGATCACGATCGACACCTGTATGAGCAGACCGAGAACCTCTGCCTGACCAACGTGCTGTATCGCAGTCCGGGTGCGTTTCGCTTTCTCTCCGGACTGCAGGCGCTGCTGCCCTGTGATAAGGATGGACACTATGCTTCGCACTGGCGTATTAATCACAAAGTGATGGCCCAGGCGCTGAGTGTGGCGACGCAGATGCGGCAGGATGAGGTCTGGTCACTGGAGAAGCAGGCACGCCAGGAGCAGCTGTTTCTGCAACTGCTGGTGCTGCTGCGTGAAGCGTGTCGTGACGAACAGAGCCAGGATCAGGAGGCACGTCTGCATCGGCTGCTCGACTGGCTCAACGATCACTACAGTGATGAGATTGTCTGGGATGAACTGGCCGATCGTTTTTCCCTGTCGTTGCGCACGCTGCATCGACAAATGAAGCAGCAAACCGGCAGCACGCCGCAGCGTTACCTCAACCGGCTGCGGTTATTGCAGGCGCGCCATTTGCTGCGTCACAGTGATATGCGAATTACCGATATCGCCTTTCAGTGTGGATTTGGTGACAGTAACCACTTCTCCACCCTGTTCAGGCGCGAATTTGGCTGCGCACCGCGAGCGGAGCGCCAGCAGATGTTGTAAAGGAGCACAGTATGGCGTTGATACTCAGCCGGGATGATTATTTTCCTGCCACCAGCTTACCGGTGGCGGTGGCCGAACGGATGCCCCAACCCTCTTTTCCGCCGCACCAACATGAATTTAGCGAAATCGTCATTGTCTGGCGCGGCAACGGTCTGCATCTCCTCAACGATCGTCCCTGGCTAATCACCTGTGGCGACGTTTTTTATATCCGCGACAGTGACTGCCACAGCTACGACAGCGTCAACGACCTGGTGCTGGATAATATCCTCTATTGTCGTGACCGCTTCACCCTTGGGCTGGACTGGAATCAGCTGCTGCCACCCCAGGGCGCCGATGCGCCCGGCTACTGGCGTCTGACCACGCGCGGTATGGCGCTGGCGCGCGGCGTGATTAGTCAGCTGGAACGCGAAAGCCGCAAAAGCGATTCCCTGTCGGTGCAGCTGTCTGAGGCGCTGTTTTTGCAGCTGGCGCTGATCCTGCGCCGTCATGGCTATGCTGCCGATCGCCCGTGGGCGCTGCCGGAAGGTGAGCAGTTAGATTTGCTGATGTCTGCATTACAGGGGGCGATTGCCCGTCCTTTTGACCTCGCCGAGTTTTGCCAGCATAACCAGCTTAACGAGCGGGCGCTCAGGCAGCTGTTTCGCCAGCAGACCGGTATGACCATCAGCCATTATCTGCGCCAGTTGCAGCTCTGCCAGGCGAAGTATCTGCTGCGTACCCAGGATTGTCTGATTAGTGAAGTGGCGGCCCGCTGCGGCTTTGATGACAGTAACTACTTTTCGGTGGTGTTTACCCGCGATACCGGCCTGACGCCCAGCGCCTGGCGTCAGCGTTTCATTTCACCCGGCCACGTATTAAAAAACGCGGATTTTGAATCACAATAGCGCGAGCCTGCATCGGCAGGCTCGCGCTTCACTGCGGTTTACAGTCAGGCTGCCATGCCCAGCCCAACGATATTGGCGGCGATGATAATCACCACGCAACCAATCGATAAAACGCTAACCGGCCGACGACCCGCTGACTTCCACTCTTTCATCAGCAAACCGACCAGACCGCCACACAGCACGTAGAGGCTCATGTGCAGCATCCAGCTCACATAGTCATACTGCGCCGGGATTCGGGCATGTCCCCAGGCGTAAAAGAAGAATTGCAGATACCACATGGTGCCGCCGAGGACGGCAAACGCCACGTTCGCCATCAGCAGGGGCTTTGCCACCGAGAAATCACGGCGCACTGACAGTTCGGGTCGGGTTGCCAGCCGGAAGAAACAGAACGCCAGGTTGACCAGCGCCCCGCCGCCCATAATCACCACATAGCTGGGCAGCGCGACATAGAGCGGATCGATGCCCAACTGCGCGGCGGCCTGGTGCATCGGCTTCGCGGCATCCATCGCAAACGACATTCCGGCAGAGAAAATGCCGCACATCACCGCCAGCACCAGTCCTTTTTTCAGATTGAACTCTTCCGCATTAATGCCCAGCGCCCGTTCTTTCAGCAGGCCAGCCCGGGTCACTATGCCCACCCCAATCAGCGCCACCAGCACGCCAAGCAGGGTTAAGCGGCCACCGGCGGAGGCGAACAGCTCACCAAACCGGCCTTGCAGCAGCGGCGTCATCAGCGTGCCAACCACCAGCGTAATGCCAATGGCAATACCGATGCCCATCGACATGCCGAGATAACGCATCGTCAGACCGTAGTTGATGTTACCGATCCCCCACATCGCGCCGAACAGAAACACCGGCATCAGCTGGGCCAGGCTGAAACTACTGTAATAGGCGCGGAAGTCGGGCAGCAAAATGGCGCTCACCGCCCAGGGCAAAATCAGCCACGACATCACACCACCCACCGACCACATGGTTTCCCATGACCATCTTTTCACCTGTTTAAAAGGCGCGTAGAAACACGCGGCGCTGGCAGCTCCGACAAAATGCCAGAAGATTCCTGCAATAATGGCACTGTTCATTGTTTTTTCCTGGTTAGGTTGAGGCCTGACGGAAACCAGACGATTTCCGCTTAGCAGGCAGTCTACGTTTTGCAGGAATTCCTCAGCCTTTGAATGAATGCCGGATGCCGCAACGTAATGGCAAAATTGCCCGATTAATCCCGCCAGGGATCACAAATTGCTCTTTGTCAGATTGCCGGACGCTTTCCTGGCTAAGTCGCTTATTATTCAGTGTTTTTTGTGATTTTGCTGTGTGGCGCAGCACATTATCAGCCTGGCTGCCATGCGCGCGATCATTTTGGCAAAAGAACAAAGAAGCCTTTCCTTACGGCGGCGAGGTTCGTATAAACTGGGGGAAATTGATCGGATTCAGGGATTAGGATGACGACGAAGTGGTTAACGCTGTTTCTTTCACGCGCAGTCAGCCAGGTGATGCTGGATGATCTGCGGGCGATTTTGCCCGCAGATGCCATGAAGGTTTTTGTCAACGGGCTGGATGAAACGCACTACGCCACCATTGAATGCGTGCAGGCTGAACAGCATTGTGCCTTGATCGCCGCAGCCATCGTCATCTGGCGTCAGCTGGGACACGTTGAGCATATTGTGTTTAAAAAAGGGGAGCTGCTGCGTGAGGTTACTGATGCGACGCAGTTTCAACTGTTTACCCTGTTGAAAACCCACCGCGCAGTGTTACAGCTGTCGTGATAAGATCGCCCGCCTTACCCTCTCTGTTATCAGCAGGAAAATAATGAGAATTGGCATCCTCTTTCCTATCGCCATTATCGTGGCGGGCGTAGGCTTTCTGGCCTGGTTTATTGGCAGTGGCCTGGCGATGCCGGGCTCCTGACGCCTAGCGCAGCTGGCTGTCTTTACTGCCCCGCCGGTTATATAAGCTGCTACTCTGCTGCTGCTTGTCCAGCTTCTCCTGACAGGATACGCAGTAGCGTACGCCTTTTAACGCTTTACGGCGCGCCTCGGGAATGGGTTCGCCGCAGAGTTCGCATTCGGTGGCGCTTTCGCCCTGACCGATTGACTGCCGGACACGTTCAATGCCGTCGTTGACGGTGCTGTCGATCTGCTCCTGTACTGCGCCTTCCGACGCCCATCCGTTTGCCATGATGTGATCCTCCTGTTACGGCTTCTCTCCTTTAAATCTATAACAATTTGCGGTTTTTGCCGTAAAACGCGCCGATTTCTGTGATTGGTTGCCAGCAGTTCTTCACGCCTGGCAATCAGGAAAAGGTAGACCCGCCGGATCTGTTTCACCCTGCTATCACATTATTGCAACGTACCGTTAGCGGAGAGTCCTGCGAATGACAACACATCATCAACATTACATCAATGGCGAGTTTATCGCCGATCACAATGATAAGTGGATTGAGGTGATTAATCCCGCCACTGAGGCGCTGCTGTCGCGCATCCCGCAGGGCAGCAAAGAGGATGCACAGCGCGCTATCCTCGCCGCCGAAGCGGCGCAGCCAGCCTGGGAAGCGCTGCCCGCAGTGGAGCGGGGTCGCTGGTTGCATAAGATCGCCACGGCGATTCGCGCACGCGAACCGCAGCTGACCTGGACCATTGTGGCGGAAGGAGGAAAAACGCAGGGGCTGGCGCAGACCGAAGTGCTGTTTACCGCAGACTATCTCGACTATATGGCTGAATGGGCCCGCCGTTACGAAGGAGAAATCATCAACAGCGACCGCGCCAACGAGAATATTTTCCTGTTTAAAAAAGCGATTGGCGTCACCACCGGTATTCTGCCGTGGAACTTCCCGTTCTTCCTGATTGCGCGTAAAGCCGCGCCAGCGCTGATCACCGGCAATACCATCGTTATCAAACCCAGTGAACTGACCCCGAATAACGCCGCTATTTTTGCTGAGATTTTACAGCAGATTGAGCTGCCCGCCGGAGTGATCAACTTTGTTTATGGCTATGGCCCGGAAGTAGGACAGGAGCTGGCGGCAAACCCGAAAGTGGGCCTGGTCAGCCTGACCGGCAGCGTGGGTGCCGGCATTGCGACCATGCAGGCAGCGGCGAAAAATGTCACTAAGGTGTCACTGGAACTGGGCGGTAAAGCACCGGCTATCGTGATGGAGGATGCCGATATCGATCTCGCGGTGCGGGCAATCGTCAGCTCCAGGATGATCAACAGCGGCCAGGTCTGTAACTGTGCAGAACGGGTCTATGTCCAGCAGGGCATCTACGATAAATTTATCACCGCCCTTACCGCCGCGTTCCGCCAGGTGAAACTGGGCGATCCGGCTCAGCACAGCGATATCGATATGGGCCCGCTGATTAATGCGGCGGCTCTGGCGCGTGTCGAACAGAAAGTGGCGGATGCGGTAGCGGCAGGCGCAACGGTGGTGCTGGGCGGCAAACGGGCTGGCGATAAAGGCTTCTTTTTTGAGCCAACGCTGATCACCGGTGTGCGTCAGGAGATGGAGATTATGCAGGAGGAGATCTTTGGTCCGGTGCTGCCGGTGATGGCCTTTAACACGCTGGACGAGGCGATCGCGCTGGCTAATGACTGCCAGTATGGCCTGACCTCCTCGCTCTATACTCAGAATCTGAACACCACGATGAAGGCGCTGCGTCAGCTGAAGTTTGGCGAAACCTACGTCAACCGTGAAAACTTTGAAGCGATGCAGGGTTTTCATGCCGGCTGGCGTAAATCGGGTGTTGGCGGTGCCGACGGCAAACATGGGCTGGAAGAGTATCTGCAGACTCACGTCGCCTATCTTCAGTTCAGCTAAACAGCAAAAACGGGCCATGATAGCGGCCCGTTTTGTTATCCCAGATGCTTACGGCTGCGCGACAGCGCCACACCACTCAGGACGGCGACCGCCATCAGATAATAGCCTGGCGCCAGGCTGCTGCCGGTAGCGGCGATCAACATGCTGCAAATCAACGGCGCAAAACCGCCGAACACCGTCACCGCCACGTTATAACTGATTGCCATACCGCTGGCCCGGGTGGTGGCAGGAAACAGATCGGCCATCACCGACGGCACCGTCGAGAAGTAAACGGACTTCAGCAGCGCCATCCAGGCCACCAGCAGAATCAGCGTGGTCGGCGTGGTGTGATCGACCATGCCTTTAAAGGCCGGATAGATGGTCACCATCAGCAGTAACAGCGATCCCCACATCAGCGGCAGACGGCCAATACGCTCTGCCCACAACCCCATCACTGGCGTGACGACCGTCAGGATGATCCCCGCCACCAGCGTAGCGGTGAAGGCTACCGATCCCGACAAGTGCAGCGTTTTGGTGGCATAGGTCGGAATGTAGTTCAGCATGTAGTTGATCGCCGTTGAAATAACCATCACCCCAATCGCCAGCGTGATCAGCGCCTTCTGCCGACCGAACAGGGTTTTAAGCGGCGCACTGTGCTTCTCCTGCGCCACGAAACTGGCAGGCTCGTGAACGTGGCGGCGAATCCAGGCACCCAGCGGACCAATCAGTAAGCCAAAGGCAAACGGGATCCGCCAGCCCCATGCCTGGATTTCACTTTCACTCAGCCACTGCGTCAGCCCCAGCCCAAACGCCGACGCCATCAGCGTGCTCGCGCCCTGGGTGGCAAACTGCCAGCTGGCGATAAACGCTTTCCGTTCCGGAAAGTGCTCCACCAGAAAAGCGGTGGAACTGCCAAACTCGCCACCGGCTGAAAATCCCTGTATCAGCCGCGCCAGGATAATCAGCAGCGGCGCAGCCAGCCCAATGGTGGCGTAACCCGGCATAAAGGTGATGATCGCCCCGCCCAGCATCATCAGATTGATCGACAGCAGCAACGCCTTTTTACGACCGTGGCGATCGGCGTAGTTACCTAATACCAGCGCACCCAGTGGGCGGATAAGAAACGCAATACCGAAGCTGCCAAACGTCAGCAGCAGCGACACCGAGGGATCGCTGACCGGAAAGAAAGCGTGGGCGATATAGCTGGCGAAAAAGCCATAAACCGCGATATCAAACCACTCCAGCGCGTTACCAATACAGGTGGCAAACAGGGTTTTATGCAGGCTGGGCGTGATCCGTGGCGTGCTCTGCGCGATGCTGCTCATTGTCCACTCTCCTGCCAGTCACGGTGGCGGGCGATTAACAGCTGGCCCTCTTCACCCAGTTGCCAGAACAGCCGGGTCATGATCTCCAGCCCTTCGCGTGCGATTGAAGTCAGCATATGCTCATTGACCCCGTGCTGCCCGCAGGCCGGATAAGAGTGCGGCACCCACAGCGTTGGCAGGCCGAGGATATCGGCAAACACCTCATTGGGCAGCGATCCGCCAAGGTTGGGCAACAGCGCCGGTTTTTTACCGCTGCTGCGGGCCAGGCTGCTGAGCGCCCATGCCACCAGCGGGTCCTGCGGATTCAGCCGCGTCGCCGGCGAGCCGCGCATAAACTCCACGCTGACATTATCGAAACCGTGCTGACGCAGATGCTGGTCGATGTGCTGCGTCAGATTCTGCCAGTCGGTGCCGACCACAAACCGCAACTGGCAGACCGCCGTGGCGCGGCCCGGAATGGCGTTCATCGGCCGCGCCGGGTGACCGGTTTCAAACGCCAGCACCTCCAGCGTATTCCAGCCATATAACCGTTCGGCCGCGGTTAAACCCGGTTCACCCCAGTTTTCAGCCAGCGCCGGATCGCCCGGCATGCCCCCTGGCTCGATGTCACTGAGGATGTCGCGCACCGCTGGCGTCAGTGAGTCAGGCTTTAGCGCCGTCACCTGTAACACGCCCTGCGCGTTCACCAGACAGGCCAGCGCATTCGCCAGTTGCGTGCCCGGATTGCTTAATAATCCGCCCCAGTTTCCTGAGTGATAGGCGTTGTCGCGCGCCGTAATAGTCAGACGAAAGTTAGCGGCTCCGCGTGAGCCAAGGAACAGCGTCGGCCGCTCAGCATTAAGCCGCGGGCCGTCGGAGGCGATAAACAGATCGGCGGCCAGCAGCGCCTGCTGCTGCTGGCATATCTGCGCCAGTCCCGGCGAGCTGATCTCTTCCCCCATCTCAAACAGGATTTTGCAGTTAAAGCCCAGCCGGCCGCCGCGTGCCGCCATCACCTGTTCCAGCGCCGCCAGATTGATGCAGTGCTGGCCTTTGTTATCCGCGCTGCCCCGGCCATACCAGCGATCGCCTTCCGCGGTCAGTTGCCACGGTGATAAGTCCTGGCGCCAGTTCTCTGCATCGCCTGACACCACATCCCCATGACCGTAGCAAAGCAGCGTGGGCTGCGCCGGATCTTCTATCCGCACAGCGATCAGAAACGGTGGGCTCTGCGGCTGAGGATTATCAAAAAGGTGAAGCGTAAAACCGAGTGCCTCAAGCTGAGGCCCAATCTCAGCCTGCAGATAGTGCTGCAGTTCCGCCTGACGACCGGGATGCTGACTCTCCGTGATACAGGCAATGCGTCGGGCCAGCAGTTGCTGAAACGCCCCGCTGTCGAAATAGCGCATCGCCTGATTTACCGCCTGTTGCTCTGTCATGTTTGCCCTGTTTGTTTTTTTAATGGTCAGTTATCTTTGACAAACTTCGGGCTTTGCCACAATTATCAATTTATCGAGTGAGCTTTGCTTTTAAAGCAACATCAGCCTGCCCCTTTTTAATGCGTCCGGTCGGTAAGGAGTGACCATGTTGAGCAGTGAAATCCGCTATTTTCTGGCGGTGGTGAACGGTGGTTCGCTCAGCGCGGCCAGTGAGCAGCTCTATGTTGCCGTCTCGGCCATCAGCCGCCAGATTCAGCGGCTGGAGGCGCAGGTGGGCGTTCCGCTGTTTGAACGTCATGCGCGCGGAATGGTGTTGAATGAGGCCGGGGAAATTTTCGCGCACCATGTGCGCAAGAGTCAGCTGGATATGGAATATGCGCTGGCGGAGATCAAGGGACTGAAAGCGGTACGCCGCACCCGCATCCGTATCGCCTGTACCGATGGCATGGCATTCAGCCTGCTGCCAGGCCTGCTGTCTGAGTTTCGCCTCGCCAATCCGGGCGTGCTGTTTGCGCTGAATGTCACTCACTCGCAGGGCGTGGCTGAAGCGGTGCGTGCCGGTGAATGCGACGTTGCGCTGCAGCTCAGCCTGCATCCGGAACGCAGCGTAGAGGTGCTCGGCTCATGGCCAGCGCCGGTGCTGCTGGCGATGCATCAGAGCCATCCGCTGGCGTCACGCCAGGTGACGCTGGCCGATCTCCATCGCTGGCCGCTGGCATTGCCGGGTCAGCACACCACGGTGCGGCAACTGTTTGATCTCACCTGTCAGATGAACGGCAGCGTGGTAGAGCCGGTGCTGACCTGTGATTATTTCGCCACGCTGTATCACTTTTTGCTGCGCACGCCGCAGGCGGTCACCATCTGTAGCGCGTTTACCCTGCTGTTTGAGCGCGAGTCGCAAAATCTGGTGTTGCGGACGATGGGGGTCGATCAGCTCAGCCAGCGTACCCTGCAACTGCAAACGGTATCAGGCCGCCAGCGTTCGGCGGCCCTGTCGCTGTTTCTGGATTTTTTACAGCAGCGGTTAAGCGAAATCGATCGGCAACTGCGGCAGGAATAACCGGTTAAAGCGCCCTGTTGTCCCGCTTGCGGTGGGCAACAGGGCCTCTGTTACTGCCTGATGTCGACCTGATAAAAGAGGTGTTTACCGAACGGATCGACCTGATAGCCGCTGACTGATTTGCGTACCGGCTCGAAAATGGTCGAGTGCGCGATCATCACGGCCGGCATTTGATCGTGCATCATCTGCTGCGCCTGCAGATAGAGCGCGGTACGTTTGCCCTGATCCGGTTCGGCACGGGCGGTGGTAATTAACTTCTCAAACGGCTGATAGCACCATTTTGACGAGTTCGAACCGCCCTGGGCCGAGGTACAACTGTAGAGCGGGCCAAAGAAATTATCCGGATCGCCGGTGGCGGTGGTCCAGCCCATCAAAGCCGCCTGATGCTCGCCGCTGCGGACCCGTTTCAGGTATTCGCCCCACTCATAGCTGACGATATTGGCTTTGATACCCACCTTCGCCCAGTCCGACTGGATCATCTCGGCCATGCGACGGGCATTGGGGTTGTAGGGCCGCTGGACCGGCATCGCCCACAGCGCGATCTCGGTGCCCGGTTTCACCCCCGCCTGTTGCAGTAACGCTTTGGCTTTTTCCGGATCGTAGTCGTAATCCTTCAGATCCTTGTCAGCGCTCCAGACGCCCGGCGGCAGAATATTTTTTGCCACCGTGCCGGTGCCTTTAAAAATCGCGTCGATGATGGCCGGTTTGTTGATCGCCATCGCCAGCGCCTGACGCACCTGGACATTGTCAGTGGGCGCTTTGGTGGTATTAAACGCCAGGAAACCGGTATTCAGTCCGGCTTTCTGTTCCAGCGTAATGTCCGGATTGGCGCGCATTTTCTCCAGATCGGCCGGATTGGGGAACGGCATCACCTGGCATTCGTTCTTCTCCAGCTTGGCATAGCGCACCGAGGCATCCGGGGTGATGCTGAACACCAGCCGATCCAGCTTCGCCTTGCCCTGCCAGTAATCCGGGAAGGCGCGGTACAGAATGCGCGAATCTTTCTGATACTGCACCAGCTCAAACGGACCGGTGCCGATCGGGTTCATATCCACTTTCTCCGGCGTACCGGCTTTCAGCATCTGATCGGCATATTCAGCGGAATGAATCGAAGCGAAATACCAGGCGAGGTCGGCCAGGAACGGCGCCTCGGGATGCGACAGCGTGAAGCGCACCGTATGGTCATCTACCCGATCAATCTGTTTGATCAGCGTCGACAGCTCCAGGCTTTCGAAGTTGGAATAGGTGCCGCCTGAGACGTTGTGGTAGGGATTCTTCGGGTCCATCTGGCGCATGAAAGAGAAAATGACATCGTCGGCGTTAAAGTCGCGGCCCGGTTTAAACTGCTTGTTGCTCTGGAATTTAACGTTTTTGCGCAGATGGAAGGTATAGACGGTGCCGTCCGGAGTGATCTCCCAGCTTTCTGCCAGGCTGGGCACCAGCTCAGTGGTGCCCGGTTTAAAATCCACCAGGCGGTTAAACACCGGTACGGCGCTGGCATCGACGCTGGTGCCTGAGGTATAGAGTTGCGGGTTAAAATTCTCTGGCGATCCTTCAGAGCAGTAGACCAGCGTTTTAGCGTTAACGCTGGCCGCCAGCGTCATCCCAGCCGTAACAAGCGCTAAGGTGGCTATCTTCATTTTCATTATCATCCTCGCTTTGTATTGACTTCCGGTGATCAGAATACCTAAATGAATCATTCAGATGCTTCATTGATAGCACGATTCGGCACCATAGCGAACCCCGCACGTAGCTGACTAATAAGGAATAGTGATGACCGACAAACTTGAGACCCAACTCACCGAGCGTTTTTTCCGTTACCTTGCCGTCAGCAGTCAGAGTGATGCGAAATCGACCAGCCTGCCCAGCACGCCGAGCCAGCACGCCATGGCGGAGCTGCTGGCGGCTGAGCTGCGTGAACTGGGGCTGGAACAGGTGGTAATTGATCAACATGCTACGGTAACGGCGGTGAAACGCGGTAACCGTCCCAACGCGCCACGCATCGGGTTCATTACCCATATCGATACCGTTGACGTTGGTCTCTCACCCGATATCAAACCGCAAATTCTGCGCTGGCAGGATGAAGATCTCTGCCTGAATGCCGGGGAGGATATCTGGCTGCGCCGCGACCAGCATCCGGAGATCGCCCCCTATATCGGTCAGGAGATCATTTTCAGCGACGGCACCAGCGTGCTGGGCGCCGACAACAAAGCGGCGGTAACCGTGGTGATGACGCTGATGGAAAACCTGCACGGCGATCATGGCGATATCGTGGTGGCGTTTGTCCCCGATGAAGAGATTGGCCTGCGCGGGGCCAAAGCGCTCGATCTGGAAACGCGATTCAATGTGGACTTCGCCTGGACCATCGACTGCTGCGAACTGGGCGAAGTGGTTTATGAAAACTTCAACGGCGCCGCTGCTGAGATTCGCTTCACCGGCGTGCCGGCGCATCCGATGTCAGGTAAAGGGGTGCTGGTTAATCCGCTGCTGATGGCCCATGACTTCATCAGCCAGTTTGATCGTCAGCAGACACCGGAACAGACCGAAGGGCGTGAAGGCTATATCTGGTTCAATGAGATGCAGGCCAATGCCAGCCAGGCGATTCTGAAAGCCTCCATCCGCGACTTTGACCTCGCCAGCTTTGCCGACCGCAAGCAGCAGCTTCAGCAGCAGGCGCAGGAAATTGCCGCTCGCTATCCAACCGGTAAGGTCGAGATTACCCTCACCGATATCTACAGCAATATCAGCAATGCGCTGGGTGAAGATCGCCGGGCGATTGACCTGATTTTTAAGGCGCTTAGCGCGCTGGATATTGAACCGAAGGTGATTCCGATGCGGGGTGGCACTGATGGTGCGGCGCTGTCAGCTAAAGGCTTGCTGACGCCGAACTTCTTCACCGGCGCGCATAACTTCCATTCGCGCTTTGAGTTCCTGCCGCTGCCGTCGTTTGTAAAATCCTACCAGGTGGCCGAGAAGCTCTGTTATCTGGCAGCGGAGTAACAATCAAATCGGGCGCACTCTGCGCCCGATTCTGGCTTATGGCTTCACGCTGACATCAATGCCCGGAAAGTATTTCTCCGCCAGCTTTTTCAGCGTGCCGTCGGTTTGCACTTTGGCGATCGCCGCATCCAGCGACTGCTTGAGCTGGGTGTCATCTTTACGCAGACCAAAGCCGATCCCCGATCCCAGAATGGCATCATCTTCGACCGGCTTACCGATAAAGCCGAAGCCTTTACCCTGTGGTTTATCGAGGAAGCCCGACTGACCGGCAGCAGACATCACCAGCGTGCCATCCAGACGCCCGGCGACCATATCGTTATAGACCTGGTTCTGATCCTGATAGGAGGTGACGGTCACGCCCTGGGATTCCCAGTGCTTTTTGGCATAGGTTTCCTGAATCGAACCCTGCAGCACCCCGATATTCTTGCCCTTCAGTGATTCAGCGGTCGGTGCCAGCTTCTCGCCAGTTTTCGCCACCAGCATGGTGGGAATACGGTAGATGGGCTGGGTGAAACCGATGCTTTTGGCCCGCGCTTCGGTGATGTTCATCGCCGAGTTGATGGCATCAAACTTCTTCGCCTGCAGCGCCGGGATCAGCGCGTCGAAGCTGCTTTCCACCCAGTGACAGTTAAATTTACCGGCCTGACAAATGGCATTGCCCAGCTCGATATCAAAACCTTCCAGTTCCCCTTTGGCGTTGCGGCTTTCAAAAGGCGGATACTGCGACTCCAGGCCATAACGTAAATCCTGCGCCAGTGCCTGTACTGAAGCCATCATGCCGAGTGCCAGAAAGAGTGCGTTGCGTTTTTTCATTACTTACCCCGAAATTATTGTTTTAACCGATCGCTGTCCTGCTTCGCAGTGCGGCCGTCAGGCAACGTTTCCCGTTACTGCGGGAAGGCACACAGCGCCGCAGCGCCAGCCTGTAACGTCGCCTCATCTTTGGCAAAGGAAAGACGGATCAGTTTGTTGTCGGTGCCATCCATATAAAACGCCGACAGCGGGATAGTGGCTACCCGATGATCGACGATAAGACGTTTTACCATTTCGCTGTCCGGTTCGTCACTGAAATGTCCATAGCTGGCCAGCATAAAAAAGGAACCGGCGCACGGCAGCAGTTCAAACGGTGAATCCTGCAGCAGCGCAATCAGCCGATCGCGCTTTTGCTGATAAAACGCCGACAGCGAGAGATAGTTTTCCGCGTTCTGCAGATATTGCGCGAAGCCGACCTGCATCGGTGTGTCGGCGGCATACATCATAAACTGATGGACTTTCACCAGCTCCGTCATCAGCTCTGCCGGTGCCAGACAGTAGCCGACCCGCCAGCCGGTAACGTGAAAGGTTTTGCCAAACGAAGAGACGATAACGCTGCGCGCCGCCAGCTCCGGATGGGTCGCCATGCCGCAGTGCCTGCGCCCATCAAACAAAATATGTTCATAAACTTCATCAGAGAGCACCACAATGTCCGTGTTACGCGTCAGTGCCGCCAGCTGATTAAGATCCTCTGGCGTCAGCACCTGAGCGCTGGGGTTATGCGGCGTATTGATGATGATCATCCGGGTGCGTGGCGTAATCGCAGCGCGCAACTGCTGCCAGTCAATGGCAAATGACGGCACCTGAAGTTTGAGGCCAATCGGCTTGCCGCCCTGCAACCGCACCACCGGTGCGTAGCTGTCAAAGGCTGGCTCAAAGAAAATCACCTCATCGCCCGGATGCACCAGCGCGGTAATCGCCATATAGATGCCCTGACTGGCGCTGCCGGTGATCAGCACTTCGCTGGCCGGATCATATTTCTGACCGTAGAGCGTCGCCACCTTGCTGGCTAAGGCTTCACGCAACGCCGGCAGGCCGGTCATCGACGCATACTGATTTTGGCCGTCACGCATCGCCTGACTGACCGCCTCGACCAGCGCCGGATCGCAGGGAAAATTGGGTGCGCCCTGCGACAGGTTAATCGCCTGATGCTGCGCTGAGAGCTGACCGATAACGCTGAAGATGGTGGTGCCAACATCTGGCAACTTTGAGTGAATGGCGACAGGCGTGTTCAGGGACATGATCTCTCCGTCAGAAGCATAGATAAGCGAATACGATAAATAGCTATTCAACGGGCTGTGACTTGAGTCGGCAAGCGAAATGTCGTCATAATAGCCATGATAAAAATGCATAGCTGAGGTTCTCTGTGTCGCGTTCAACCCTGCCGCTTAACGCCATTCACGCTTTTCTGGTGACGGCCCGCCACCTCAATCTGACCCATGCCGCCCGGGAGCTGTGCATAACCCAGGGCGCGGTCAGCCGCAAGATCGCGGCGCTGGAGCACTGGCTCGGCCTGAGTCTGTTTGATCGCCACGCCCGCGGCCTGCGCCTGACGCCGCAGGGCGCGGCGCTGCTGCCTGAATGGCGTCAGGGCTATGAACTGATCGCTCAGGCCGGCGAAAAAGCGCGCCGCACCCAGGCCAGTATTCGCCTTAAAGCGCCAACCTGTGCGATGCGCTGGCTGGTACCACGGCTGATGGCGCTGGAGCAACGGCAGCCGGAGCTGCATGTGGCGCTGACCACCACGCTGGATCATGCTTCTCAGCTTGATAACTTCGACGCCGCTATCGTTTATGGCAAACCCCGCCGTGATGCCATAACGCTGTTTGAGGAGTCGCTGACGCCGGTGATGGCGGCGGGAACGTCGCTACCCGCTTCACCCGCAGAGCTGGCTGGCATGACCTTTTTGCATCCCACCGACGATATGCGCGACTGGCAATGCTGGCTACAGGGACAAGGGATCGCAGTGACGATGCAGCGCAATCAGCACTTTTCCACCATGGATCTGGCGATTAGTGCGGCGATTCAGGGATTTGGCGTGGCGATTGCTGACAGCAATCTGGTGGAGAGTGATATCGCCAGCGGCAGGCTGGTTAAACCCTTCGCTGGCGAGGTAAAAACCGGAGCGGCCTACAGTTTACTGCAGCGGCCGTCCGGAGAAGCGCCGCCGTTACTGGCGGAACTGGTGGCGTGGCTGGTTCAGGATCAGAAGGTCACCCAGTCGCCATTGTCAGCAGGCTTAGCCTGAGCGGTCGCCAGCGCCGGCGCTTTTGGCGCATTCGGCCTCAGCGGTGCGGCGGGCGCAGCCTGGCTCACGTTGCTGGAAAGGCGGAACTTCGCGACTGAGGCCTGTAACGCTTCGGTCTGCAGCGCCAGGGCGCTGGCGGCGGCCGAGACTTCCTCAACCAGCGAGGCGTTTTGCTGCGTCACGCTGTCCATTTCAGTTACGGCGGCCCCAACCTGCGAGATCCCCTTACTCTGCTCTTCCGAGGCGGCAGCGATCTGTTTCATGATCGCATCCACATCCTGCACCGATTTCAGAATGTTATTCATGGTGCCGCCGGTGGTGCCGACCAGCTCGGCCCCTTTTCCGACCCGCTGAACGGAATCTTCAATCAGGGTAGCAATCTCTTTGGCGGCGTTGGCGCTGCGCTGGGCCAGATTACGCACCTCAGAGGCCACTACGGCAAAACCGCGCCCCTGTTCACCGGCACGAGCGGCTTCTACCGCGGCGTTCAGCGCCAGAATGTTGGTCTGGAAGGCGATGCCATTAATCACGTTAGTGATCTCAGCAATTTTCTTCGAACTGCCAGAAATGCCGTTCATGGTGCTGACCACTTCGCTCACCAGATGGCCGCCCTGTTGTGCGGTCGTGGTGGCGGTTTCCGCCAGCAGGCTCGCCTGACGCGCATTGTCGGCGTTAAATTTCACCGTCGCAGTCAGCTGCTCCATACTGGCCGCAGTCTGCTCCAGCGCCGCCGCCTGCTCTTCGGTACGCGAAGAGAGATCGTTGTTGCCCGCCGAGATTTCTGCCGCGCCGCGCGAGATGTTCTCGGTGCCGCTGCGAATCGCGCTGACCGCTTCACGCAGGCTATCCTGCATGGCACTCAGCAGTGGCACCAGTTTACCGACACAGTTGCGACCAAAATCGGCCACCGGCTGGCTCAGATCGCCGGTGGCGATAGTGGCAAAATGGTTACGGATAGTTTCCAGCGGCCTGACCAGCATCGCCACCAGATAGCGATCGGTGAACAACAGGATCAGCAGGCCGAGGATCACCGTTACGGTGATAATCATTTTGGTCAGTGCGGTTAAGCGGTCAACTTCAACCCGGGTATGATCCAGTACCTGTGCCGCGCCCTGATTGAATTTTTCAGCGCTGGCACCAAAGGCCCGGCTGAGCTGCGGCGTGACATTATTGGCCTGCTGACGATAGGCATCGGGTGAATCCTGACGGGCGAGTTGCAACTGCGGCGTGACGCCTTCATCCAGCAATTTCTGCCAGCTCTGTACCACGCTGTCGACCACATCCGGGTTCATTGGTCCTGGTGCCAGCTGTTTAAAGGTCGCCAGTTGCTGGGTCATGTTATCCAGCGCCTGCTGTACCGGCGCATAGGCATCATCGGACAGCGTTTTGCCGCCCGCCTTGCTGTCCATCACGCGCGACAGACGGGTGATAACGCGGAAATATTGATCGTTGCCTTTACTGAGCACCGTCATTTGCGCGACCAGATGACGGTCAACATCATTCCCTTCGCTCAGCGCGCCGAGAGAATGGATGCTGAATAACCCGACACCGCTCCACAGTAAGCAGAACAGGCCCAGAATGGAGAGCATCACAGCGCGAATGGTGAAATTTTTGAGCATTCCCATACCAAAATCCTATACACGTTGACCCGTAAGTGTCGGGCATAGGAGATCTATCGGCAGTGGATAGTGAAGATGTAACTCTTTTGTTATCTAAAATTTTACAGCGTCTTTAGCGCGGAGTTCTATTAATCTCTTTATTTTTCAGAAAATTATGCGCGAATGGCATTGATAATCCCATTCGCGCAATTTGATGGTTAGCACGCTAATTAAAGGCGCACCATTTTGGTCATCAGCAATCGCAACAGCCGCATTCTGGCGCGCATAAAGTTCTTTTTGAGGACTAAACCACTGCGGCGCTCCTCACCCAGTGACATTGTCACATCTTCGCCGGGGTGCCAGGCTGGCCAGACAACCTCTCCTTCAAGCTGATGCTTATATTCGCTGGCATCGCAGGCGAAGCGGAACCAGTAGTCGCTGACGCGCGCGGCGAATGCCCGATCCTCCTCACTGAAGGGGCGATTTTCACTGGGATCGGGCATCTGACTCAGGGTATTAAGCACATAGGGCACTTCATTGCCGTGCCAGGTCCCGTCCGGATAGAGATCGCGCGCATTCTCCGAAACATAATCGAACCAGTAACGCCAGCCAGGCATCCCGCTATTATGCTGGGCGCGCATCACCAGCCACGGCACCACGCTGAAGGCCATATCGCGCGCCACCGCACGACCGAGACGCCGATCGTCATGGAGGTCATACATCCACTTGAGCATCCGGTAAAGCACCCGATTTTTATCGCGCAGCTGATGCAGCACGGCGGTGCTATCGACGCCAAAATAGTCCAGCACGCTGGCTTCGTCGCTGTTACTGCCGGCCATTAACGGCAGCCGATGCTGCTTTGCCGCCAGAAAGGTTTTCAGCATCGGCTCAGGCAGCACCGCATCGCCGGAGATCGGCACCGGCTGGATCGCCAGCGCACCCTCCAGCGACCAGAAGGCATCAGCGGGTAAAGCACGCAACGCATCGGCACTGGCATCAGGCGGCAGGCCGAAATGGCGAGCCACCGCCATGCCCTGCTGGCGCGCTTTTTTCAGCGGGGTATCGGGTAAACTGTAGGCGCTCTGGACGATGCCTTTGTGAAACAGCCCTTCCGCCAGCGGCGAACAGCAGAGTGACAGCACGCTGCGAGCGCCTGACGATTCGCCAAACAGGGTGACATTACGGCGGTCGCCGCCAAACGCGGGAATATTACGCTGCACCCACTGCAGCGCGGCGATCTGATCAAGCAGACCAAAATTATTGACCGAACCGGCAACCGGATATTGCGCATCTAATGCCGGATGGGAAAAGAAGCCAAAATGGCCGAGTCGGTAATTGATGGTCACCACCACCGCGCCGCGCGAGGCCAGCGGTTTGCCGCTGTAAGGTGCCAGGCCGCCCGCGCCGATGGTATATCCGCCACCGTGTAACCAGACCATCACCGGCAGCGGGGTAGCTGGTTCAACATCCGGGGTCCAGACATTCAGGTACAGGCAATCCTCACTAAATTGGCCCGGATCGCCGCCCCCTACCGCCCGGCAATAATCACGGTTTTGCCAGCCTGAAGCGGCAAACTGTGTGGCATCACGCACGTTTTGCCACGGGGTTACCGGCTGCGGTGGACGCCAGCGCAGTGCGCCTTCCGGCGCGGCGGCATAAGGTATGCCTTTGAATACGAAAAGGTCGTCATCCATGCATCCACGCAACTCACCCTCTGCCGTCATGATCCGCAGACCTGTTTCGTTTTTCATTCCTGTTTCCCTGTTCAAACGTCTCTCCATTATTTGCAGGCCTTGAGACATTGTCCATGTCCGGAACAGATTTGCAGATTATGCCGAAGGTTGAAGCAAAGCACTGAACAACATTATCAAAAGGTTTGAATAGGCATCCGCCCGTTTTCTGTTTATATTTATTAACGCTTTCCAGAAAGTACCGGCATTGCTACGGTGCGGTAAAACAGGGATGGCAATATAAAAAAAGCCTGCACACAGTTAATTACAACAAATCATATCGGCGTAGCGCGGCGGTTGCGCTGCCACTTATCGCCTTTATAGTTAAATTTAATTTATTATTTTACGCCAGCATCAGGGAACACCCGTCCTACAGCAAACCTTATCTATCGCTTTGCTTATCCAGCTATTTTTAACAGGGTATAACGCTGAGACTGCGCTATTCAGAGTCAGAAAGAATGTGCAGATCGATTGCCGATGCGCAGCGGTTAAACGGGACCATCGACGATGGTCCCGTTTATTCCCTTCAGCGTGATCAGTTCATCACACCACATCGCAGCAGCGAACGTTGCTGACGTTGCGCATAAAGCGTCATTTCGTCTGTCACCGCACTGCCGAGCGCTGCTTCAAACGCCGCCCGGCTGGCCTGGCCGGTCAAACGCACCTGCGCGTGATCGCCGAGGTTGGACTGAAAAATGCCCGCTGCGCTGACCGGCAGAAAATCTTCGTAGATAATAGGTTCGGCAATGATGCGTCCTTGCGCGATCAGGCTGTCGAGCGTTTCGCCCCGGGCTGGCGGCGTTGCAATGCCCTTTTCGCTCAGACGATAGTGGAACCACGCCAGCGCCTGCTGCCGCAGCGTCTGTTCATCGTCGGGAAAATCCCGGAACACATCGGCAAGATGCTGCTGATGCTGCTGATTATCCTCGCCGCTACCTGCCTGTTGCAGTAACCGGTCGTACAGCGCCCGTCCCTTCGGGGTCAGCGCTGCGCCGCGCTGCTCGATTTCCCCAAAGCGTGCCGTGTGGCTGCCCTGATGACCGTCTTTAAAGATTATCGCCTCTTCCAGCGCTCTGAAGCTGGTCTGACGTAACAGAATCGGTACCTGACGACGCGGCGGTCCCTCAATCAGGGTTTTGGGTTCGATTCCGCGGGATGGCATCAGTTGCTGAACCCGATCAATATCCAGCGTGCGGGGCGTCAGGTGATTAATATGGCAGCCCGGGAAGCAGACGACGTCAGCAATCAGCCGGTGTTGTTGATTCAGTGCCTGGTAGGTCTGGCTATCAACGCTGCTGTGCGCGTGCCAGCGAAAGGTTTCCAGCGCTTCATTGACAAACTCTGCCGCCTGCTCAGCGGTGAATCCGCCCTGCTGCTGATGCAGTTGCAGCAGTTGCCGGCAGCGCGGTGTGAAAATGTCGCGCGCCGCCAGTATCGCTGCCGCTTTTTCACGTAATGCCACATCATCAATCAGCTCAAGCCGCAGCAGAGAGGTAAAGACACGGAAAGGATTACGCCGCAGCGCAGCGTCATCGACCGGCCGGAAAGCGGTGGAATGCACCGGCACGCCCGCCTGTGAGAGATCGTAATAACCGACCGGAACCATTCCCATCACCGCAAATATCTGCCGCAGCGTGGCAAGTTCGCTGGCGCTACCGACGCGGATAGCGCCGTGACGCTCAATGTTAAGGCGGCTCAGATCATCGGCCGCTGCCAGGCGATCTTTTAGCGCGGGATCGGACTCCAGCGTGCGGTCATTAACCGCCATTACCAGTTGCATCAGCGTGCCGTATTGCGGCACCTCCTGCTGATACATGGCGGACATGGCCTGAGAGAAGCGGGTGCGGATTGCATCCGCACTGAGAAAGTTGTCCATCTGTTCTACCTGACACCGTGAGCGTTGTTGCTAATGTAATGCAACGCGTTGGCGCCAGCGGAAAAAATCACGAATTTGTGATCGGCTTAAAGCCGTAGCGGTTTTTCAGCACCAGCATCAGGGTGGTGATCACAGCGGGAATGGCCAGCAGCAGGAAGATAAAACTAAACGACCAGCCGAGCGACAGCATTTCTGCGCCGACAAAAGCGCTGAGAATGGCACCGACACGGCCGACGCCATGCATCCAGCTGGAACCGGTAGCACGGGCATGGGTCGGATAATAACTGGCAGATAAGGCGTTCATTCCGGTATTGGCCCCGTTGAAGCAGAAGCCGCTACAGAAAGCGATGCCGCTCATGATGCCCACTTCCGCCGGTGAAAAGCCGAGCGCCACAATGAACAGCCCGCCGCAGAAGTAGATAGCGGCCAGCGCGAGGTTGGCATTGAAACGGTCCATCAGCCAGCCGGCAAACAGCGATCCCAGGGTTCCGCCGGCCTGATACATGGCGGTGATAATCGCCGCTTCGGTGACGGACATCCCAAGGGTGTTGACCAGTGACGGCAGCCAGCTGCCGATCAGATAGACCAGAAACAGCCCCATAAAATAGCCGCCCCACAGCATGGTGCTGCCAAACAGATAGCTGCGCGACAGGACGGTGCCGATGGCGCCCCGTGCCGCGACGCTGGCTTCCGGCGCATGAAAGGCGCTGTCCGGCTGGGTGGTGCCCGGCATCATCCGCTCAACAATGGCGTGAATGCGCGCGGCAGGCGCGCCACGGCTGATCAGAAAACGCACCGATTCCGGCAGACCCCGGATCAGAAAAGGCAGGATCAGTAACGGCAGAATCCCGCCGAGCAGCAGGACCGAATGCCAGTTGTAACGAGGCAACAGCCAGGAGGCCGCAAATCCCCCACTGGCGGCACCAAAGGTGAATCCGCAAAACACCACGGTGATGATGAATGCCCGGCGTCGTTCTGGTGCGTACTCGGCCACCAGCGTCCCGACGTTTGGCATTGCTGCACCCAGCCCCAGCCCGGTAAGAAAGCGGAACAGCATCATCTGTTCGATATTGTGTGACAGCGCCGTTGCCAGCGTCCAGAGACCAAAAAAGAAGACGCTGAGAATAATCATCATCCGGCGACCATAGCGATCGGCCAGCGGCCCCGCGACCATCGCCCCGAGTGCGAGACCAATCAGCGCGGCGCTGATTACCATCCCCAGCTGATGCGTAGTCACGCCCCAGGCGGTTTTGAGCGTAGGCGCAATAAAGCCCATAATCGCGATGTCCATACCATCGAGCGCCACCACAACAAAGCAGAGCGCAATTAACCGCTTTTGCCAGCGACTCAGCGCCTGCTGGTTAATGAGCTGGCGTACATCTACCGCCTCTACGCTGGACAATGAAAACTCCTCTCTGGCACCGGGATGTGACATCAGTTTTAGTAAAAAAAACGGCGCCAATGATAGCCGATCGTTAAGGTTATGACGTCAGATTTTTATATGATATTGAGAATTATTCAACTTTATATCGCTAAGCGGTTGATCTGACACATTCCCGATTTGGACTGCTTTCATCGCATTCTCATATGACACGTTTATTTTCAGCGGCTTACTCCCGAATCCTGTCGCCTTGCCTTATTTGTTAATATAATTTTGCAGCTAAGTTAACAAAATCCATTTTAAAAGGTTGCCTGTTAGCGGTGATTCTCATTAAGTTTGAGAGATGGAAAAAAATATCCTTTTCAATCAGCGCATTCGATTGCGCCATTTACATACCTTTGTTGCGGTCGCGCAGCAAGGCACGCTGGGCCGGGCGGCAGAAACGCTCAGCTTGAGCCAGCCTGCCCTGTCGAAAACCCTGAATGAGCTGGAAGAGCTGACCGGCGTGAGGCTGTTTGAGCGCGGCCGACTCGGCGCGCAGCTGACCACCATGGGAGAGCAGTTCCTGACTCATGCTGTACGGGTACTGGACGCCCTCAACCATGCCGGACAGAGTTTCAATGAGCAGCCTGCCGACCAGCCAGCCATCATCCGGCTCGGTGCGCTCACCACGGCCGCCATGGGGATGCTGCCGCAGATCCTCGATCGCTTTCATCAGATACAACCTAACACCACTATTCAGGTGGCAACCTTACATAATAACGTGCTGTTAGCCGGCTTACGGGCGGGTGAGTTCGACATAGGTATCGGCAGGATGGCAGACAGTGAAATGATGACCGGACTGACCTATGAGCTGCTATTTCTCGAATCGCTGAAGCTGGTGGTGCGGCCCGAACACCCGCTTCTGAGTGACAATGTCACGCTTTCACGAGCGATGCAGTGGCCGGTTGTGATCTCACCCGAAGGCACCGCGCCCCGCCGTATTGCTCAGCAAATGCTGGACGAACAGGGCTGTTCACTGCCACCGCACTGTATCGAGACCTCTTCTACCTCACTGGCGCGCCAGCTGGCGCTGCGTTACGACTATATCTGGTTTGTGCCATCCGGCGCGATTAAGGAAGATCTTAACCATAACGCCGTCTGCGCCCTGCCGATTAACTCATCCGGGCCGGGCGAGCCGGTCGGCATTATTACCCGCACCGGCAGTCAGCTCAGCCTGAGCGCCGAAGTGCTGATGTCTACCATGCGCAAATTCCACAGCTAGCGGCTGCGTTTGGCGTGCCGCTCGCGGTTATCCAGCCGCGCTTTATCGGTCTTGCGCAGCCCGACATAGAGCGCGCCGGCACCGCCATGCTGCGCCTGGGCGACGCAAAAAGTCTGCACATCCTCAAACTGGGTCAGCCAGCGCGCCAGATAGCTGCGCACAATATTGGCGTGCGACTCATCCTCCCGGCCTTTGCCATGGATGATCAGCAGATTGCGTAATCCCTGCTTATGCGCCTGCACCATAAAGTTAAACAGCGCCTGACGACAGGTTTCGACCGGCTGACGCAACAGGTTGAGGCTGGCATCCAGCCGATACTCGCCTTTCCGCAGTTTATCCAGCACGCCCTGCTGGATACCATCCGCCTTATACTCCAGCGGCGTGTTCAGCGGCACGATATCCAGATAGCCACGGGTCAGGAAATTCTCCTGTTCGGGATCGCGCGGCGGATGGCGCGGCGCTTTGGTGGAAGGTGATTTCAGCCACAAGGTGCTGGTGGTGTCTTTTAACGGAGTGACATCTCCCATGGCGTCTCGAAAAAGATCGTTATCATCAAGGTTCATGGTTTTCTCACACCTGATTAAAATTGATGGAGGGCAAAACAGGCTCAGTCTGAAAGCGTAGCAAAAGCTGACGACACTGCGCTAATCCTCTTTTTCGCTGCCGCCGGGCAGATTAAATCCCGGTAGCAGATCATAAAAGCGGCAACTTTTCGTGACAGTGAGAGGATGCGTCATTCTGAGAGCCCCGTCACATCTGCGTTTAGCGCCCTGTTGCACATCCATACTTTTTGTAAGCCTAAAACTGCTCGGATGAGTTCCCTTCAGCACAAAAAATGTTAAAATTGACCCCAGTCAATAATCGTCGAGCAAACCATTATGATCCCTGAAAAACGCAGCATTCGTCGTATTCAGTCGGGCGGTTGTGCCATTCACTGCCAGGATTGCAGCATCAGTCAGCTCTGCATCCCCTTCACGCTAAATGAACATGAGCTGGATCAGCTCGACAATATCATTGAGCGTAAAAAACCGATTCAGAAAGGGCAAACCCTTTTTAAAGCGGGTGACGATCTCAAATCGCTCTACGCCATTCGTTCCGGCACCATTAAAAGCTACACCATCACCGAACAGGGTGATGAGCAGATCACCGGTTTCCATCTGGCCGGGGATTTAGTCGGCTTTGATGCCATTATGGGTGCCAGCCATCCGAGCTTTGCTCAGGCACTGGAAACGGCGATGGTGTGCGAAATTCCGTTTGAAACGCTGGATGATCTGTCAGGCAAAATGCCGGCCCTGCGTCAGCAGATGATGCGACTGATGAGCGGTGAGATCAAAGGCGATCAGGACATGATTTTACTGCTGTCGAAGAAAAATGCTGAAGAGCGTCTGGCTGCGTTTATCTGGAATCTGTCACGCCGCTTTGGTCAGCGTGGTTTTTCCCAGCGTGAATTTCGTCTCACCATGACCCGTGGTGATATCGGTAACTATCTGGGCTTAACGGTAGAAACTATCAGCCGTCTGCTGGGCCGCTTCCAGAAATCAGGCATGCTGGCGGTTAAGGGTAAATACATTACCATTGAGAACCACGCCTTACTGGAAGAGTTAGCGGGTCAGAGCCATCAGGCTGCCTGATACCGGGCCGGATCAATAATTGTTATTTTATTGATCCGGCAGTAACTTTTTCACTTCTTCCGCTGTGCAACATAGGCTATCTTTAATCCAGTCGCTCTGGTTTAAGGAGAGTTCCTCATGTCCCAGTACCAAAATATTCTGGTCGCGATCGATGCCCAGCAAGACGACCAGCCTGCGCTGCGGCGTGCGGTCTATCTGAATCAATTCATCGGCGGCAAAATCAAAGCCTTTTTGCCCATCTATGATTTCTCCTACGAAATGACCACCCTGCTTTCGCCTGATGAACGCGCCTCGATGCGTCAGGGCGTGATCAGTCAGCGCACCGAGTGGATTCGCGAGCAGGCGCACGCCTATCTGGATGCCGGTGTTGAGATCGAAATTAAAGTGATCTGGCATAACCGCCCCTACGAAGCGATTATTCAGGAAGTATTGGCCCATCAGCATGATTTAGTGCTGAAAATGGCGCATCAGCACGACCGGCTGGAATCGGTTATTTTTACCCCGACCGACTGGCACCTGTTGCGGAAATGCCCGTGCCCGGTGTGGATGGTAAAAGACCAGCCGTGGCCGGAAGGCGGTAAAGCGATTGTGGCGGTCAACCTTGCCAGTGAAGAACCCCATCACGATGGCCTGAATCAGAAGCTGATCCGTGAAACGGTCAAGCTGGCGGAAACCGTGAATCACACCGAAGTGCATCTGGTGGGTGCCTACCCCATTACGCCCATCAATATCGCTATCGAACTGCCCGATTTTGATCCCAGCGTCTACAACGACGCCATCCGCGGCCAGCACCTGGTGGCAATGAAAGCGCTTCGGCAGAAATTCTCCATTGGTGAAGAGTTCACCCATGTGGCTAAAGGGTTACCTGAGGAAGTCATTCCCGATCTGGCCGTGCATCTGGGTGCGGGCGTGGTGGTGTTAGGGACTATCGGACGGACCGGCCTGTCTGCCGCTTTCCTCGGCAATACGGCGGAACAGGTGATTGATCATCTGCGTTGCGATCTGCTGGCGATCAAACCTGACGACTTCAAATCGCCAATCGATCTGGATGATGAAGAGGATGAGGAGGATTAACCCTCTTCAGAAAAGAATCGGGCGGCTTATCAGCCGCCCTTTTTATTACAGCGCTTTCAGAATCGCTTCGACACTGGCTTTGGCATCACCAAACAGCATCTGGGTGTTCTCTTTGAAGAACAGCGGGTTCTGTACTCCGGCATAACCGGTATTCATTGAACGTTTAAAGACGATAACGTTGTGGGCTTTCCACACTTCCAGTACCGGCATACCAGCGATCGGGCTGCGTGGATCGTCCTGCGCGGCAGGATTCACCGTATCGTTAGCGCCTATCACCAGCACGGTATCGGTTTCGCTGAAGTCATCGTTGATTTCATCCATCTCCAGCACCACGTCATAGGGCACTTTGGCTTCCGCCAGCAGCACGTTCATGTGTCCCGGTAAACGCCCCGCCACCGGATGGATGCCAAAACGGACCTTGATCCCCAGCGCACGCAGCCGGGCAGTGATTTCGGCAACCGGATACTGCGCCTGCGCCACCGCCATCCCGTAGCCGGGCGTGATGATCACCGAAGAGGAGGCTTTCAGCATCTCAGCCGTTTCTTCCGCACTGATCTCACGGTGCTCACCTGCCGCTTCGCTCTCATCACTGCTGCCAGATTCGGTGCCAAAACCGCCGGCAATCACGCTGATAAAGGAACGGTTCATCGCCTTACACATAATGTAAGAGAGGATCGCACCGGATGAGCCAACCAGCGCACCGGTGACGATCAGCAGATCGTTGCTGAGCATAAAGCCCGCGGCGGCAGCGGCCCAGCCGGAGTATGAGTTGAGCATCGACACCACCACCGGCATATCCGCTCCGCCGATAGAAGCCACCAGATGCCAGCCAAACGCCAGCGCAATCAGCGTCATCAGCAGCAGCGCGAACACCTGTGCCACGGTACTCTCGGTGTTAACAAACCACAGCAGCAGCAGGAACGACACCACCAGCGCCAGCAGATTGAGCTTGTGGCGATGCGGCAGTGCCAGCGGCCGGGAGGAGATCTTACCGCACAGCTTGCCGAACGCCACCAGCGAGCCGGTAAAGGTCACCGCACCGATAAAGATGCCGATAAAGACTTCGCTCAGATGGATATTTTCCAGCACCGCTGGCAGCCCAGGAGCATGGTCGATGTAGCTGTTGATGCCCACTAGTACCGCCGCCAGACCGACAAAGCTGTGCAGAATCGCCACCAGCTCCGGCATTTCGGTCATTTCGACTTTCTTCGCCAGACGCACACCAATCGCGCCGCCGATCACCATCGCCAGCAGGATCCACACCACGTTGCCGCTGTCGGGGCCAAAAATGGTCGCCACCAGCGCAATCGCCATGCCGCTGATACCGAAAAGATTGCCCTGCTTTGAGGTCTCATGTCGGGAGAGACCGGCGAGGCTACAAATAAACAGAATCGCAGCGACAATATAGGCTGCAGTTACTAATCCGCCAGACATGAATTACCCCTTACGAAACATTTTCAGCATGCGCTGGGTGACGGTAAAGCCACCAAAGATATTGATGCTGGCAATCAGCACGGCAATAAAGGAGATGAACGTGACCCAGCCACCGTGCCCCATCTGCAGCACGGCACCGATAACGATAATGCCGGAGATGGCATTGGTTACCGACATCAGCGGCGTATGCAGCGCATGGCTGACGTTCCAGACCACGTAGTAGCCGACCACGCAGGAGAGCGCGAAGACGGTGAAGTGCGACAGGAAATCAGCGGGCGCGACGTTGGCGAGGCAGCCGAACAGTACAATCGCCAGCGCAATCAGCAGATATTTCCGCCACGGTGAGACCGGTTTCGCCTCCACTTTTTGCACATTCTTAGCCGCAGCAGGTGCCGCCTGGGGTGCCGCCGACACCTGAATGGGCGGTGCTGGCCAGGTGACTTCGCCTTCGCGGATCACCGTGACGCCGCGCACCACAACGTCGTCAAAGTCGACCGTAATATTGCCATCTTTCTCTTTGCACAACAGCTTCATCAGGTTCACCAGATTGGTGCCGTAGAGCTGGGATGACTGGGTCGGCAAGCGGCTGGGCAGATCGGTATAGCCGATAATTTTCACGCCGTTCGGGGTAACGGTCACCTGGTTGGCTACGGTCAGCGCGCAGTTGCCGCCGTTTTGCGCCGCCAGATCGACAATGACGCTGCCCGGCTTCATGCTGGCCACCATCTCTTCGGTAATCAGCTTCGGTGCCGGTTTGCCAGGGATCAGCGCGGTGGTCACGATAATGTCCACTTCTCTGGCCTGGCTGGCGAACAGCGCCATCTCGGCCTTGATAAACGCCTCAGACATGACTTTGGCGTAACCATCGCCGCTGCCTGCTTCCTCTTCGAAATCGAGTTCGAGGAATTCGGCGCCCATGCTTTGCACCTGCTCCTTAACTTCCGGTCGGGTATCAAACGCCCGGACAATTGCGCCGAGGCTGCCCGCCGCGCCGATTGCAGCCAGGCCGGCAACACCCGCACCAATCACCATCACTTTCGCCGGTGGCACTTTCCCTGCCGCCGTGATCTGACCGGTAAAGAAGCGGCCAAACTGGTGTGCCGCCTCAACGATCGCGCGATAACCGGCAATGTTGGCCATCGAGCTCAGGGCATCCAGTGACTGCGCGCGTGAGATACGTGGCACGGAGTCCATCGCCATCACCGTGACGCGGCGTGCCGCCAGTTTTTCCAGCAATGCCGGATTCTGTGCCGGCCAGATAAAGCTCACCAGCGTACTGCCTTCCCGCGTGAGCGCAATTTCCTCATCGTCCGGCGCGTTCACTTTGAACACGATATCGGATTGCCAGACCTGCTGGCTGTCGCTGAGGGTTGCGCCCGCTGCGACGTAGCTGTCGTCATCGAAACTGGCGCCCAGGCCAGCGTCATGCTCTACAGTGACGCTAAAACCCAGCTTGATCAGTTGCCCGACGGTCTGCGGCGTAGCGGCTACGCGTGACTCGTTGAGCAATCGTTCTTTGGGTATTCCAATTAACATAGTGTTTCCTTTCATCGGTTAAAGGATGATGGCCTGAAGCCCGCACGTCATCAGCGCAACTGAAACGCTGTTTCAGCTGCTTATGAATGAAATGCACTTATTTCAAAGTATTTATAACCTACTGAAAATGTGACAACCGATCCAGTTCGGCCTGGCAGAGTAGAGACATTCACCCAATTATTCAGTGTTAAAGATAAAAACCCGTGTTATCCCACTACTAAAGTGCGTCATCAGCAGATAATCTGCTATGCATAATCGTGTCAGGGCGCAGATCCGGTTAATAAAAACCTTTATTTAACAATGCATTAACTGTTATAGCACTATCACTTACCGGATTTAGCGATAAGCCGCCCCTTAATCGGGCCGTAAACGTCATTCGTGACAATCAGATGAATAAAGCCCGGTTGAATAACGCGATCTGACACAAAAAATCGCTGCGACAGTCTGTTTATAACATGCAATAATCAGCGGCTAATCTGTTATACATCAAGAGTCCAGCACGTTTTCGTACTCATTTTTGCGTAAGGCGAAGGATTATTTTTATGAAGCTGAAGAACACTATTCTGGCGTCCACCCTGTTATCGCTGCTGGCAGCTAACGCATTTGCCGCGCAGGAGTTAACGCCAGAAAAAGCGGCCGCGTTGAAGCCATTCGAACGTATTAATATCACCGGCCGGTTCAACGCGATTGGCGATGCTGCCGATGCGGTCTCTAAGCGTGCTGATGAAATGGGCGCGGCCTCTTACTATATTCAGGGCATTAACGACACAAACGGCAACAGCGGCAACTGGCGCGTCACCGCCGACCTGTATAAAGCCGATGCACCTGACGCGACGGTGTCAACCAGCTACCGTCGTTTCAACGGCATCAACGAGTTGCCGAAAGCCGAAGCCTACAAACTCGAACCTTTTGATACGGTGTCGGTGAGCGGTTTCTTCGCCAGCCAGCCTGACGTCAATGATGCGGTCTCCAAAGCAGCCAAAGAGAAAGGCGCGGCCTCCTTCTTTATTGTCCGCCAGATTGACGCCAACAACGGCGGCAACCAGTACGTCACCGCCTACGTCTACAAGGCAGATGCCAAAGAGCGTAAGGTGCAGACGCCAAACGCCATTCCGGCCGATTCAGAAGCGGGTAAAGCCGCATTGGCCGCCGGCGGTGCCGCGGCAGCTAACGTTGAAATTCCGGGCGTTGCCTCGTCAGAAACCCCAAGCAAAGGCGTGGGTCGTTTCTTTGAGACTCAATCCTCAACCGGCAAACGCTATACCGTCAATCTGCCAAACGGCAAATCAGTGCAGGAAGTTAACGCCATCACTGCCGCCCAGATGCAGCCGTTTGACACCGTTACCTTTACCGGACACTTTGGCACACCAACCGAGATCTCGGAAGAAGTGGCGAAGCGCGCCGCGGATAAAGGCGCCAAGTACTACCACGTCACCCGTCAGTGGCAGAACCAGAGTGGCGGTAACCTGACCGTGACCGCGGACATCTTTAAGTAATCCTGCCAGGGCGGCGCCCGCCGCCCTGCTGTTTGCATAATTCCTGTGCTGTTTTGCATATTCACGCATTGCCATCCCCTGCCGCACTCCGTAAAATCTGCCGCCTGTTTGACCGGATATTCTCATTGTTATTTGCCTGACGGCGACGATATACCTGAGATGAATACTGGTTTACCCAGCCATATATGCTAGCGGGAAGGTTGTTTTGGAGAAAAAATTAGGTCTCGGTGCCCTGACTGCGCTGGTGCTGAGTTCAATGCTCGGCGCAGGCGTGTTCAGTCTGCCGCAAAATATGGCCGCGGTGGCTGGCCCGGCCGCACTGCTGATTGGCTGGCTGATTACCGGCGTCGGCATTATTTTCCTGTCGCTGGCGATGCTGCTGCTGACCCGTCTTAAACCCGATCTGGATGGTGGCATCTTTACCTACGCGCGCGCCGGCTTTGGCGAGCTGATGGGCTTCTGTTCCGCCTGGGGTTACTGGCTGTGCGCGGTCATCGCTAACGTATCCTATCTGGTGATCGTCTTTTCCGCGCTCAGCTTCTTCACGGACAGCCCAGGCCATGTCGTTTTTGGTGACGGCAATACCTGGCAGGCGATGCTCGGCGCATCCGTCCTGCTGTGGCTGGTGCACTGGCTGGTGCTGCGCGGCGTGCAAACAGCCGCCAGCATTAACCTGATGGCGACGCTGGGCAAACTGGTGCCGCTGCTGCTGTTTATTGTGCTGGCGGTGCTGGCGTTTAACTACGATCGGTTCCGCTTCGATTTCTCCGGTGTCACGCTGGGACAGCCGCTGTGGGAGCAGATTAAGCAGACTATGCTGATCACCCTGTGGGTGTTTATCGGGGTCGAAGGTGCGGTGGTGGTGTCAGCGCGAGCCCGGCAGAAAAAGGATGTTGGTCGGGCAACGCTGCTGGCGGTACTGGCAGCGCTGCTGGTCTACCTGCTGGTGACGTTATTGTCACTGGGCGTGGTGCCGCGTGCTGAGCTGGCGGAGATGCGCAATCCGTCGATGGCCGGATTAATGACCCGCCTGATGGGGAACTGGGGCGATGCGGTGATTGCCATCGGTTTGATCATTTCGGTCTGTGGCGCTTATCTGAGCTGGACCATTATGGCGGCCGAAGTGCCGTTAATTGCTGCGCAGCAAGGTGCCTTCCCGCGCAGCATTGCCCGGCAGAACAGACACAATGCGCCAGCCGCCTCACTCTGGCTGACCAACGGCAGCATTCAGCTCTGTCTGATCCTGATCGCGGTGACCGGTGCCAATTACAACAACCTGCTGACCATCGCCTCAGAAATGATCCTGGTACCCTATCTGCTGGTCGGTCTCTACCTGATCAAAGTGGTTCGTGGCCAGCATAAGCCGCTGGCAATGGCGGTGGGCATTGGTGCCAGCCTCTACGGCATCTGGCTGCTTTACGCATCCGGCCCGCTTCATCTGATGGCCTCAGTCATTCTCTATGCGCCAGGCTTATTACTGTTTCTGTTTGCACGACGCGGCGGCCGCGCGGATATTGCGCTGACCTCACTGGAACGGATTGCGATGGGGCTGTTGATGGCGGCAACGCTGCCTGCGGTGTGGCAGCTGACGACTTAATGTGACTGTAACGGAATGGCGACGCACAGCAGGTCATCCTGCTGTGTCAGATTCAGCGGCTTGCGGTATTCCTGATGAATGGCATCCAGCTGCTCTGCAGAAAGCGGATAAGGCAGCTGAATATCAAAGCGGCTAATCTGTTGCTGTTCAGCCAGCGTAATTAAACGGGCAATGTTAATTTCGTCGCTGACCTGAGTGGAAATGATTTGTAATGCTAATTCTTTAAGCTGGTCATCACTCGCCTGTAAGCTGTGCGCAGATTTACGGGTTACCATGCCGAAAATCGGCATCACACCATAGATCGCATCGACGAAGCTCCAGCGTTTTTTGCAGGAAGCGGAAAGAAAATCACTGTAATTGAAGCAGATGCGGTCACTGTATATGGCTGATGCCAGCTCTTTATCAGACACACTCACGCTCCTCATATTAATCATTACGGTTCCGAACCTGGCGCAGAAAGGCCGCGGTTATGATGGCACATTTTGCCGGTTATATACCAGTGAGATAAGGATATTTCGTGCGATAGCGTAGAGCTCAGGACCAGGAAAAGATATGCTTTCGTTCATCCTTATTCCGCGCAGTGAACTATGAACAAAATCGTTTATGTAGAAGATGAACCCGAAGTGGGCGAGCTGATTGCCGCTTACCTGGGACGTCATGATATTGACGTCATTGTCGAGACGCGTGGCGATCGTGCCGAAGCGGTGATCGCGGAACAACAGCCGGACCTGGTGATGCTGGATATCATGCTGCCAGGCAAAGATGGCATGACCATTTGCCGCGACCTGCGAGCCAACTGGCAGGGACCGATTGTGTTGCTGACCTCGCTCGACAGCGACATGAATCATATTCTGGCTCTGGAGATGGGCGCGCAGGATTACATCCTGAAAACCACTCCGCCCGCTGTGCTGCTGGCGCGCCTGCGTCTGCATCTGCGCCAGTCACTGCAGGGACAGCCGGAAGATACGCCGCCTGCCCCGGCCGCCAATCGGATGCTGCGTTTCGGCTCGCTGACTATCGATGCCCTGAATCGTCAGGTGACCCTGTTTGACGAGCAGATCGCCCTTTCCACCGCTGATTTCGACCTGTTATGGGTCCTCGCCAGCCACGCCGGACAGATCCTGAATCGCGATGCGCTGCTCAAAACGCTGCGTGGCGTCAGCTATGACGGTCTTGACCGCAGCATTGACGTTGCCATTTCGCGCCTGCGCAAAAAACTGCACGACAGCGCCACCGAGCCGTTCCGTATCAAAACGATTCGCAACAAAGGCTATCTGTTTGCGCCACAGGCCTGGGACACTCGCGTGCTATGAGAAAGCTTTTTATACAGTTCTACTTGCTGCTGTTTGTCTGCTTTCTGGTGATGACGCTGCTGGTCGGTCTGGTCTATAAATTCACCGCAGAGCGGGCGGGCCGCCAGTCGATGAACGACCTGATGGCCAGTTCACTCTATCTGATTCGCAGTGAACTGCGGGAGATTCCGCCGCGCGACTGGAATAAAACCATCAAGAGTCTCGATCTCGGGCTCTCGTTCGATCTGCACATTGAGCCTATGAGCAAATATCAGCTCGATGACGGCAATATGCGTCGGTTGCGCGCCGGTGAAATTGTCGCGCTCGACGATCAATACACCTTTTTGCAGCATATCCCGCGCAGCCACTACGTGCTGTCGGTCGGACCGATCCCCTATCTGTTCTACCTGCACCAGATGCGGCTGCTGGATATTGCGCTGCTGGTGTTTATCGGCATGTCGCTGGCGCTGCCCGTCTTTATCTGGATGCGACCGCACTGGAAAGAGATGCAGCGGCTGGAAAAAGCTGCTCAGCGCTTTGGCCGCGGTGAACTGGATGTGCGCACCCATTTTGACAGCACCTCCAGCCTGTTCCGGCTCGGCATCGCCTTTAACCAGATGGCGGAGAACATCAATACGCTGGTTGCCAGTAAAAAGCAGCTGATTGATGGCATTGCGCATGAGCTACGAACGCCGCTGGTTCGCCTGCGCTACCGGCTGGAGATGAGCGATAACCTGACGGATGGCGAGCGGGTGGCGCTCAACCGCGATATTGGCCAACTGGAGAGCCTGATTGAAGAGCTGCTGACCTATGCCCGGCTCGACCGGCCTCGCGTCGACCTCAACCTGCGTTCGCTGGATCTGGCGAACTGGCTGCGCGAGCGGCTCGATGACTTTCGCGCCATCAATCCGCAGGTTCAGATGGATCTTGATCTGCCACAGCGGGAAAACACCGGCGTCTCCGATACCCGGCTGATGGAGCGGGTACTGGATAATCTGGTCAACAACGCGCTGCGCTATGCCAGTCAGCGGCTGCGAATCAGCCTGTGGTTTGACGGGCCAATGGGCTGCCTGCAGGTGGAAGATGATGGGCCTGGCATTCCGGCTGAAGAACGCCAGCGGGTATTCGAACCTTTTGTCCGGCTCGATCCCAGCCGCGATCGGGCAACCGGCGGATGCGGACTCGGACTGGCGATAGTGCACTCTATTGCGCAGGCGCTGAGTGGCCAGGTGACGATTGAGTCCAGCCCGCTCGGCGGGGCCAGCGTTCGCTTTTGCTGGCCGGTTGATCTACCCTTGCGGGAAATTCCGCTGCGTTAAACTATTACAAGGAGTCTTACATGGCCTCAGCGTATCAACAACTTAGCGCGACGTTTCAGCGCCTGTCGCGGTTTAATCACGTCACCGCCATCGCCGGCTGCGATATGCAAACCACCATGCCACCGGGTGGCAGCCGGGCGCGCGGTGAAGCGCTGGCTGAGATGAGCGTGTTGCAGCACCAGATTCTCACCGCCCCGCAAATCGGTGACCTGCTGCAACAGGCAGAGCAGCAATCCCTGAATGATGTGGAGCGTGCCAACCTCAATGAAATGAAGCGCGCTTATCAGCAAGCCAGCCTGTTACCGGATGCCTTTGTCGAGGCGAAGTCGCTGGCTGGTTCTGTCTGTGAACATGCCTGGCGCACCCAGCGTCCGGCCAATGACTGGCAGGGTTTTGCTGCCAACCTGAAAGAAGTCGTTCGCCTGAGCCGTGAGGAAGCGCAGTTGCGCGCAGAAGCTAACGGCTGTTCGCGCTATGACGCATTGCTGGATCTGTATGAGCCCGACATGACCCGCGCCAGACTGGATGAGACCTTTGGCGAACTCAAACGCTGGCTGCCGCAGCTGTTACAGCAGGTGGTAGAGAAACAGGCGCAACAGCCCGTTGCGCTGCCGCAGGGACCGTTTGACCTGCCCGCGCAGCGCCAGCTTGGCCTGAGCATCATGGAAACGCTGGGTTTCGACTTTAACCACGGGCGGCTGGATGTCAGCGCACATCCCTTCTGTGGCGGCGTACCGGAAGATGTTCGCATCACCACCCGTTACAATGAGCAGGAGTTTCTCAGCGCCATGATGGGTGTGATCCATGAAACCGGTCACGCACGCTATGAGCAAAATCTGCCGCAGCAGTGGCGCGGTCAGCCGGTGGCGCTGGCCCGTTCAACTGCGATTCACGAATCGCAGAGCCTGTTTATGGAGATGCAGCTGGGCCGCAGCCGCGAGTTTCTGCAGCGCATACTGCCGCAAATCATCACCACCTTTGGCGATCAGCCCGCGCTGCAGGCGGACAACTTCATCCGGCTGGCGCAGCAGGTGAAACCGGGGCTGATTCGGGTCGATGCCGACGAGCTCAGCTACCCGGCGCATGTGATTCTGCGTTATGAGATTGAGCAGGCGCTGATTGAAGGCGAGATTGAGGTTGAAGATATTCCGGCGCTGTGGGATGAGAAGATGCAGCAGTCGCTGGGCCTGGATACTCGTGGCAACTACCGTGATGGCTGTATGCAGGATATTCACTGGACCGACGGTGCCTTCGGCTACTTCCCGACCTACACCCTGGGCGCGATGTACGCCGCCCAGCTGTTCCAGGCGGTGAAAAAAGCGATTCCACAGCTCAGCGAGCTGATCCAGCACGGCGAACTGCAGCCGGTCTTCCACTGGCTGCAACAGAACATCTGGCAGCATGGCAGCCGCTTCTCAACCGATCAGTTACTGATTAACGCCACCGGCGAGCCCCTCAATCCGCTCTTTTTCCGTCAGCACCTTGAACAACGCTACCTGAATAACTAAACTTCGCGGCGGTCATCTGACCGCCCTTTTCCCGCCTTGTACAATCGGTTACACGCCGATACCAAACACCCACGGACACCCTGCATCGATTTCCCTATAGTCTCTTCACCGGCCCCGCAGTGGGCTACACATGAAAAAAAAGTCCGAGGAATTTGCAATGAAAAAATTATTTGCACTGGTTGTCGCCGCTGCTATGGGTATGTCTTCTGTTGCCTTCGCTGCTGAAACAACGGCTGCGCCTGCCGCTGCACCTGCGACCACAACGACCGCAGCTGCACCAGCAAAAACTGCACACAAAACTGAACACAAGAAACACAAAAAAGCGGTGAAAAAAGACGCAGCACAGAAAGCGCAGGCGGCTAAAAAAGTTCACCACAAAAAAGCAGTAAAACCGGCTGCGCAGAAAGCGCAGGCTGCTAAGAAAGTGCACCACAAAAAAGCCACCAAGCCTGCTGCCCAGAAAGCGCAGGCCGCTAAGAAAGTTCACCACAAAAAAGTGACTAAGCCTGCTGCACAGAAAGCCCAGGCGGCTAAAAAAGTGCACCACAAGAAAGTGGTAAAACCTGCACAGAAAGCGCAGGCAGCTAAAAAAGTTCATCACAAAAAAGTCGTTAAACCAGCGGCTAAGAACTAAGGTCGCCGTAGCGCGCCCGGCCACGCGTTAATGATTAAAAACACCCGGTTATGCCGGGTGTTTCTTTACTGGAGTGGATGAAATGGTGCGTCGCTATCGCTTCGAAATTATTCTGCTGATTATGATCCTCTGTGGCATTGTGGCAGCGAGCTTTTTTATTTAACGGTTGTAGCGTACTGATTAACCAATAAAACTCCCTTTTTTAGCGCCTAACGACTATAGTTATCGCAGTTGCCTGATAACAATAACGTTACTTTTTTCTCGCCATTGAGAGTTCTATGCGCCTGGCTATCTTGTTAATGGTTGGACTTTTCAGCTTTACCTCCTTTGCTCATGCCGATGACGACGACGACACGCCAACCGCGGCTGAAATCAAAATGCTGTTTTTCGGCAAAGATCATCGACAAGCCATCACCGATATTACCGCGGCGCCCTGGGATGCCATTGGTCAGCTGGAAACCGAAAGCGGTAACCTCTGCACCGCCACGCTGATTTCACCGCATCTGGCCCTGACCGCCGGACACTGCTTACTCGCGCCACCGGGCAATTTCGACAAGCCGGTTGCGTTGCGCTTTATGGCCAGTGATAAAGGCTGGCGTTATGAAATTCACGATATCGATGCCCGCGTCGAACCGTCGCTGGCTTCGAAGCTGAAAGCGGATGGTGAAGGCTGGATCGTGCCGAGTAATGCTGCCCCCTTTGATTATGGCATCGTGATTTTGCGCAATCCGCCCTCCGCTATTACGCCGATTCCGCTGTTTGACGGCTCACGCAGTGATTTAACCGCGGCGCTGAAGCAGACCGGCCGCAAAGTGACTCAGGCGGGTTATCCGGCCGATCATCTCGATACGCTCTATTCGCACAGTGACTGCCTGATTACCGGCTGGGCGCAGCGCGCCGTGCTGTCGCATCAGTGTGATACGCTGCCCGGCGACAGTGGCTCGCCGCTGCTGCTGAAAGGGGATAATGGCTGGCAGTTAATTGCGGTACAGAGCTCGGCACCGGCCGCCAAAGATCGCTATCTGGCCGACAACCGGGCGATTGCCGTCACCTCATTCAGAGATGAACTGGAAGCCTTAGCGCAGTAACAGTCTCTTCACGGGCAACAGAAGCCGGGGGCGCGTCATCACTGACGCGCCCCCGTTTTTTATCAGCCCGCAATCTGCTCCATGGTCTGCAGAATGCGCTTGTCAGAGATCGGATAAGGCGTGCCGAGCTGCTGGGCAAAATAGCTGATCCGCAACTCTTCAATCATCCAGCGGATCGCCTTCACCTCTTCATCATCCTGGCGCTGCGGTGGCAATTTATTGCGCCACGCCTGGTATGCCTGCTCCACCGCCTGCACTTTCAACATCCGCGCCCGATCGCTGTGCGGATCGGCGGGCAATTTTTCCAGACGCCGTTCGATGCCGTGCAGGTAGCGCAGGCTGTCGCCGAGGCGCTGCCAGCCATTGCCGGTGACAAAACCGCGATAGACCAGACCACTGAGCTGCGCCTTGATGTCGGATAGCGCCAGCGCCATCGTCATGTCGACCCGCCCTTTCAGCCGCTTATTGATATTGAATACCGCCGTCAGGATCTGCTCGACCTGCTTAGCTATGGTCACCACGGTTTCATTCAGTTCACCGCGCACTTTATCCCGCAACGCCTCAAAGCCGGCCTGATCCCAGGCAGGTCCGCCCGCGTCGGCGATCAGCTTATCGATGCCACAGGCGATACAGTCGTCGATCAGCTCCATCACTTTGCCATACGGATTAAAGTAGAGACCGAGTTTGGCCTTGTTCGGTAGCTTTTCGTGCAGATATTTCACCGGCGACGGCACGTTCAGCAGCAACAGACGGCGCTGACCGCGCCACATCATTTTTTGCTGCTCCTGTTCGCTGTCGAACAGCCGAATGGCAACGCTCTCTTTCTCATCGACCAGCGCCGGCCAGGCTTTCACCTGATAACTGCCGCGCTTCTGCTCATAGCTGCGCGGCAAATCACCAAAGCTCCAGATATGCAGCCCGCTCTGTTCCAGCCCGTCATCCGCCACTTTCGACAACGTTTCCTGCACTTTGCCTTTCAGCTGCGCCTTGAGGGCGGTCAGATCTTTGCCTTCCAGCAGTTTGCGGTTGTGTTCATCCACCACCCTGAAGGTCATTTTCAGATGATCGGGCACCTGTTCCCACTGCCAGTTGTCCCGCTCCAGCGTGACGCCGGTCATGCGGCGAAACTCACGCGACAGCGCATCCAGCAGCGGCATCTCCATTGCGGTAACCCGGCCGAGAAACGCTTCGGCATAGTTAGGCGCCGGCACCAGATTGCGACGCAGCGGTTTAGGCAGCGACTTAATCAGCGCGATAATCAGTTCACGTCGCACGCCCGGGATCTGCCACTCAAAGCCGCTGTCATCCACCTGATTAAGCAGCGGCAGCGGAATATGCACCGTCACGCCATCGGCATCGGCACCCGGTTCAAACTGGTAGCTCAGCTTCAGCCTGAGATTGCCCTGATGCCAGAAGTTGGGATAGTCGAGCTGGCTGACCTTATCCGCGCCCTCTTTAATCAGCATCTGCTTATCAAAGTTCAGCAATTCCGCATTGTCACGGCTGGCCTGCTTCCACCAGCTATCAAAGTGCTTCGCTGAGACCACCTCTTTACCGATACGCTGATCGTAAAAGGCAAACAGGGTTTCGTCATCGACCAGGATGTCGCGACGGCGCGATTTATGCTCCAGATCTTCGACTTCGCTGCGCAGCTTCTGGTTGGTGCGGAAGAAGGCGTGACGCGTCTGCCAGTCACCTTCCACCAGCGCATGGCGAATAAACAGCTCGCGGCTCAGAGTCGGATCGATAGCGCCATAGTTAACCTTGCGCGCCGCCACAATCGGCAGGCCATACAGCGTCACTTTTTCGGTTGCCATCACCGCGCCCTGTGATTTCTCCCAGTGCGGTTCGCTGTAGCTGCGCTTGATCAGATGCTGCGCCAGCGGCTCAATCCATTCCGGCTCGATGCGGCCGGCGGTCCGGCCCCACAGCCGGCTGGTCTCGACCAGTTCCGCCACCATGGTCCATTTTGGCGGCTTTTTAAACAACCCGGAGCCGGGGAAGATGGCGAAGCGGGTATTGCGCGCGCCGGTGAACTCCTGCTTATCCGCATCCTTCTGGCCGATATGCGACAGTAGCCCGCTTAACAGCGCGCAGTGGATCTCGCGCATGCCTGCCGGCTCGCTGTTGACCGGAATGCCCAGTTCGCGCACCACCTGCCGCAGTTGGGTGTAGATATCCTGCCATTCGCGCACCCGCAAATAGTTAAGGAAGTCACTTTTGCACTGGCGGCGGAACAGGTTACCCGACAGCGCTTTCTGCTGCTCCGCCAGGTAATTCCATAAATTGACGAAGGCCAGGAAGTCGGAATCTTTATCGGCGAATCGACGGTGTTTTTCATCTGACGCCTGCTTTTTCTCGGCGGGCCGCTCACGCGGGTCCTGAATCGATAAGCCCGCAGTAATGATCATCACTTCGCGGACGCAGCCAAATTTCTGCGCTTCCAGCACCATTCGCGCCAGACGAGGATCGACCGGCAACTGCGCCAGCTGGCGGCCTGAACCGGTCAGCCGGTAATGGCCATCGTCTTCATTCAGGGTCAGTGCGCCCAGCTCTTCCAGCAGGCGTACGCCATCCTGAATGTTGCGCTTATCGGGCGCTTCCACAAATGGGAACGCGGCGATATCACCCAGCCCCAGCGCGGTCATCTGCAGAATCACCGATGCCAGGTTAGTGCGAAGAATTTCCGGATCGGTAAACGCCGGGCGACTGAGAAAATCATCCTCAGAGTAAAGGCGGATACAGATCCCCTCTGACACGCGTCCACAGCGTCCTTTACGCTGATTGGCCGACGCCTGTGAAATCGGCTCAATCGGCAGCCGCTGCACTTTGGTGCGGAAGCTGTAGCGGCTGATGCGCGCCGTTCCCGGATCGATAACATATTTGATGCCCGGCACCGTCAGCGAGGTTTCCGCCACGTTGGTAGCCAGTACGATTCGCCGGCCGCTGTGCGACTGAAATACCCGGTTTTGCTCGGCATTCGACAGGCGGGCGTAGAGCGGCAGAATCTCGGTATGCGGCAGATCGCGTTTAATCAGTGCGTCTGCGGTATCACGGATCTCGCGCTCACCGCTCATGAAAATCAGGATATCGCCGCGACTCTCATGGTCCAGTTCATCCACTGCATCAAAGATCGCCTGCAGCTGATCGCGATCGCCATCATCCGCCTCTTCCACCACCGGCCGGTAACGCACTTCCACCGGATAGGTACGGCCGGAAACTTCAATCACCGGCGCATTATTGAAATGCCGTGAAAAGCGCTGCGGATCGATGGTGGCCGAGGTAATGATCACCTTGAGATCGGGCCGGCGCGGCAGCAGTTCGCGCAGGTAACCCAGCAGGAAGTCGATATTCAGGCTGCGCTCATGCGCTTCATCAATAATGATGGTGTCGTACTGCATCAGCAGACGGTCCTGCTGTATTTCCGCCAGCAAAATTCCGTCGGTCATTAATTTAATCTGGGTCAGATCGCTGACCTGATCGTTAAAACGCACTTTATAGCCGACGCAGCCGCCAGGCGAGGTATCCAGTTCGTCGGCGATACGGTTGGCCACGGTACGGGCCGCCAGGCGGCGTGGCTGAGTATGTCCAATCAGCCCGGTCACGCCGCGTCCCAGCGCCAGACAGATTTTTGGTAACTGGGTGGTTTTACCGGAGCCGGTTTCGCCCGCCACAATCACCACCTGATGATCGCGTATCGCTACAGCAATATCCTGCTGCTTCTGGCTGACCGGCAGATTTTCCGGGAAGGTGATGGCCGGCGTAGCCGCGCGGCGCTGGGCCACCCGCTGTTCGGCAGCGGCAAAATCCTGTTCCAGCTCGCTGGCGATGCCCTGCTGAGCGGCGGGATTTTTCACTTTCCTGGCGCCCTGTAAGCGGCGCTGCAGGCGCTGGCGATCGCGCAGCATTAACCCGTCAAGCCGTGACCAGAGTGAAGCCAGTGGGGAGGTATCGGGAGATGACATAATAATGACGTACCTTACTCAGACGCTGTCGCTGCTGTCGCAGCGCGCTGCAAGCCGGGATAACCGGCTGATTCAATAAAATAATTAGGCGCATCATAGCACATTTCGACCTGCGCCGGCGCGCGGCGCACGTTACGCTTATTCAATAAATTCGAACATTGACCTCGAAATATTGCGCTTTCACCGCGCCATTGATAACCGTAGAGTGTAAACCATTGAGCGGAAAGCCTTCCGCGTTACAGACAGGAAATCACCATGAGCAAAGTTTTAGTTCTGAAATCAAGCATCCTCGCAGGCTACTCACAATCCAGCCAACTGGCTGACTTCTATGTCGAACAGGCAAAATCTCAGGGCAAAGAAGTGACCGTCCGCGATCTGGCGGCTAACCCGATTCCGGTACTGGATGGTGAGCTGGTCGGCGCGCTGCGTCCGTCTGACGCTCCCCTGTCGCCACGTCAGCAGGAGGCGCTGGCGCTGTCTGATGAGCTGATTGCAGAACTGCAGGCCCATGATGAAATCGTGATTGCGGCACCTATGTACAACTTCAACATTCCGACTCAGCTGAAGAACTATTTCGACCTGATTGCCCGTGCTGGCGTGACCTTCCGCTACACCGAAGCAGGCCCGGAAGGTCTGGTGAAAGGCAAGCGTGCGGTGGTGATCTCCAGCCGCGGCGGCATTCACAAAGATACCGCGTCCGATCTGCTGACCCCCTACGTGAAACTGTTCCTGGGCTTCATCGGCATCACCGACGTTGAGTTCGTGTTCGCTGAAGGTATCGCTTACGGTCCGGAAGTGGCCAACAAAGCCACCGCAGAAGCTAAAGACGCCATCCAGCAGATCGTTACTGCCTAATCATTTGATGCCGTTGTACTTGCCGGGCCCTGTGCCCGGCTTTTTTATGCCTGCTATTGCTCTTTTTTCAGCCACTGACCATTAACGCCGCGCACATATTCTCCTGCGGCGGCCCGGCTCACCAGCTTCTGACCGGCAATCGCGGCCACCTCGGCGGTGGTTAAATGGTTCTGCTCTGCTACCCGCTGATACTGCTGCTGTCGCCCCGCATTGATTTTCTCCGTCAGCGCCAGGGTTTCGCTGTCCTGCGCACGCGCGGCCAGATAGCCGGAAAGGGTTTCGCCGACCCGTCCCGACTGACGCGCCTCATCCAGCGTCAGCGCCCAGGCAGGCTGGGCGATCATCAGGGCAAGTAACAGGGCTACGCTGATGCGTTTCATACTCGCTCTCCTCAGAACAGATCGCTCTGGTTTTTCAATAACGCTTCCACGTCTTTATCCACCTTGATGTGAATCTCATGCTCGATTTTCACGTTCATGTTGATGGTGATTGGATCTTTCGGTGCCGTCACTTCAATGCGCGGCACGCAGCCGATCAGCGGCAGCCCGGCTGCCAGAACCAGTAATGCCCTGAGGCTCATGGTGTGGTGTCCTTGTTCGATGGCAGGGCGGCATGTTGCTCCACCCAGGATTGCAAATTATCGCCAAAGCGCAGACTGCGCCACAGCTGAAACAGATTTTCCTGATGACGATAGTTGAGATTCACGGTCTGCCGACGATTACTGAACTGGCTGACGCCCTGCACCTGGGCCTCCATGGTGAGATCGCCCACCGTATTCAGATTCAGCGTGGCCCAGGAACGGGAGATTTCCATGTAGCGCAGCCAGTCCAGCGCCGCGCCGGTGGCGACATTATTGCGGGTGATCGCATCCGCCATATCTTTATCCAGCCGGAAGGTCAGCGGGCCACTGTTGGCTATCCACCCTTTCTCGATCAGCCAGCGCGGATGGTTCAGCCACAGCGGCAGTTCGCCGTTGATCCGGCCCGACATGGCAAACTGTTTCGGTTTAATCGCCGTAACCAGCTCACTCAGGCTGATATTGCGCAGCGACACGCGCGCCGGCTGATGCTGCGGCATCCGTAATGCCGGTAAGCTAATCTGGCCGCCCAGCAGATCGAGACTCACCTCCTGTAAGGTCAGCGGCGCCTGTTCGCTCCACGGCCAGGCGCCCTGCAGATCGGCGCGTATATTCTGCATCGCAAACTGATTTTTTATCTCGGCGATACGCAGCGATACCGGGCCATGCTGTCCAAACTGCCACTGCTGATCTTTCAGGCGGAACGGCAGCGAGAAATCGACGCCGTTAATTTCACTGTCCGGAGTCCAGAGACTGCCCGCTTTGACTATCCAGTGACCACCCGCCTGGAAACCCTGATCGCGCGCCGCCGAGAACGCCACCTGGGCCCGCAGCTCACCGCCGCGAATCTGCATTTTCAGATCCGGACTGAGTAAGGTCTGGAACACGGTCAGCGATTGCTGCGGCCACCAGGCTTCACCACGCAGCCGTTCGCCATCCCAGCGACCGTTGACCCGCACCGGACCCACCCTGCCAGCGTTGAGTGATCCTCGCCAGGTAAAGTTACCGGGATCGCGACCTTTCGCTTCGAAGTCGAGCGTCGAATCCGCCAGCCTGCCGCCATAACTGAATCGGGTGGCGCCCGCCTGTAGCCGGAAGCTGCCGTTGAAAGAGGGATTCTGCGCCGCGCGCTGCCAGTTGACCGGCGCAGTCAGCGTCAGCCGCGGCTTTTCCACCTGAACGCTGCCATAAGCGAGGTGGTTGAAGCCGGTGGAGAGCGTATCCAGATGAATCAGCGTGTCCCGCCAGCCGCCGGTGCCTTTAACATCCCAGCGCGCCTGAAGCGGCAGCATTTCACCTCCGCCCCAGTAACGCCAGTTCCATTCGCCTTTATCCGGCCAGAAATCGGTGGCGCGGCCATCCAGATGCAGCCGGAAATGACCAAAGCTGGGGTCGTGCGCATTCAGGATCGCCTGTAACCGCCCATCAATACCCTGTGCGGAGATCCGGACGCCAGCCAGCGGCCAGCGCGCCTCATCCACCTCCAGCGTAGAGAGCAGACGACCCCGCAGGCGCAGCAGTGATTTGGGTTGTAACACCAGTTGCGGATCGAGCAGTGAGCCGCTGAGCAGACCCGGGATCGATCCGTACAGCTGCAGCTCGGCCAGCTTGCTTTCGCCGGTCAGCTGAAAGGGCAAATGGCTGTCGGTCAGACTCAGATGCCCCGGACCGAGACCCAGCACCACGTTGCCTTTACCGCCGCGTCCCTGGGTTAACAGGTTAATCCGGCCGCTGATCTGGCTGGTTTCAAGGCCCGACTGCCAGTTAGCCAGCGTCAGATTGATAAATCCGGAGAGCGGCTGACCAGCCAGCGGCCAGAAGTACTGGCCCTGCTCGATGCGGATCTGATCGTCGCCGATCTGCCACGGCAGTTGCAGCAGCGGCCGGACGTTATCCGGCATCGCCACACTGAGCACGCCCTGTTGCTGCTGCCAGTTAAGGGTCAGCTGCAGCGGATGCGGCAGCGCGGTCAGCGCCAGTTGCCCGGCGACTTCGCCGCTCACCGGCAGGCCGCTGGCGAAGGTCGGCAGCTCCAGATGGCCGCTGAGTGTGACCGGCTCAGGCAATGCGGGATGATTCAGCGTCAGGCGATTGATGGCGAGCTGCTGTCCGGTCAGCGTCGCCGCCAGTTGCAGATTTTCACCCTGATAATGGAGTTGCTGCTGATTTTTCTCTAAGGTCAGATCCAGGGCGCCGGCGTAAGCCTGCCACGGCGTAACAACCAGTTTCGCCAGGTGAACGTCGGCGCCCGGCAGCATCGCCTGCCACTCGGCCAGGGTTTTGGGTGCCGCCGAGGGGCCGTCAGCGGCAGGTAATTTTTGCAGGCAGTCGCTGTTCAGCGTCAGCTGTGCGGCATTCAGCTTCCAGCGGGAATTTTGCCAGCCGAGTGACACGTCATTCACTTCCGCCAGCGGACAATCCTGTGCCAGATAGCGAATAGCCGGAAACCACAGGCCGCCGTCCCGCCAGCGCGGCGAGCCGGAAAGCGCAATCCGGGTATCTGGCGGCAGCCAGATGCCGACTAACCGTGGCAGCCATTGGGTGATCGTCAGCAGTAAGCCCAGCAGCAGCAGAATCAGCGCCAGAATGGCCGCCAGCCGTCGCCGGAAAATCCGTGGCATCACAGCCATAATCCTTTTCCTTACAGTATCCTGACAATGATGATGGCATGTAACGTCCCGAAGGTGAAGGTCCCGCCCGCGCGCAAATCAGCGGTTAGAGCAAAGTCAGTCAGAAAACGTTATCCTTGTTTCACACCCGTACGCAGGAGCACAACGATGAAGATCGCGGTTTACAGCACCAAACATTACGATCAGAAGTACTTCGAACAGGTTAATCAGCAATTCGGTTTCGAACTGGTCTTTTTTGACTTTTTGCTTACCGAGAGCACGGCAAAAAATGCCGTCGGCTGTGATGCCGTCTGTATCTTTGTCAACGATGATGGCAGCCGCCCGGTACTGGAAGAGCTGGCGTCGCTGGGCGTGAAGTACATTGCCCTGCGCTGTGCCGGTTTTAATAACGTCGATCTGGCCGCCGCGGCGGAGTTTGGCCTGCCAGTCGTCAGGGTCCCGGCCTATTCCCCGGAAGCGGTGGCGGAACATACCGTGGGTATGATGCTCACGCTGAATCGTCGAATCCATCGCGCCTATCAACGCACCCGTGACGCCAACTTCTCACTCGACGGGCTGACCGGATTTAATATGCACGGTAAAACCGCTGGCGTCATCGGTACCGGTAAAATTGGTATCGCGACGATGCGGATCCTGAAGGGATTGGGTATGCACTTGCTGGCCTTTGATCCCTATCCCAGCGATGAAGCACTGGCTTTGGGTGCCGAATATGTCGATCTGAAAAGGCTGTTTGCCGAATCGCATGTGATTACGCTGCACTGTCCATTGACGTCAGAAAATTATCACCTGCTTAATGCCGAGGCGTTCAGCCAGATGCGTGATGGCGTGATGATCATCAACACCAGCCGCGGTAGCCTGATCGATTCCCAGGCGGCAATTGATGCGCTGAAACAACAGAAGATTGGGTCGCTTGGCATGGATGTGTATGAGAATGAACGCGATCTGTTCTTTGAAGATAAGTCGAATGATGTGATTCAGGACGATGTTTTCCGCCGTCTCTCTGCCTGCCACAACGTACTGTTTACCGGCCATCAGGCGTTTTTAACCGCCGAAGCGCTGACCGCCATCTCTGAAACAACCCTGAGTAATCTCAGCCAGCTCGATCGTGGCGAAAATTGCCCGAATCAACTCTCAGCCTGAACAGGCGGGCCGGAAACCTCCGGCCTGTCACTTAACGGGCGCAGCGTCCGCCGATCAACGCCTGCTCGTCGCAGCGACGACCATTCACCAACTGGCACATCCCGACCCGGGAGCCGTCCAGCTGATGTGAGAAAGCCAGCGTGCCGCCTGCATTGGAACAGGTACTTTCTGCCAGCGAGGACATCATCACCCGTGGCTGGATATGGGCGGCTGTCGCCTGTTGCGGTGGCTCGTTGTCATCACTGTTGCTGCTGCAGGCAGAGAGTAACAGAGCGGCACCGGCCAGCAATAAGGTGGCTGCTTTCATCAATCGGACTCCGGGAGTTGTGGTTAAAGGCCTGGTCAGCATATGTCAGGCAGCACAAGGGGTCGAGAGGTGAAACAGCTTTTTACAAAATTCTCCCGCGTCATTTGCAAGCAGAATTATCTTGTTTACCTGCTATCAGCGAATCGTCAGACTTCCTCTGCCATTCTTAAATCGGAGTAATGCCATGTTAATGGACATGTTAATTCGCATCGCCCTGGCAGGCATCCTTGGTGGCCTGATCGGAATGGAGCGCCAGATGCGCGCCAAAGAGGCGGGGCTGCGCACTCACATTCTGGTCGGCATCGGCAGCGCGATGTTTATGCTGGTGTCGAAATATGGGTTTGCCGACATGCTGACCAATGAGCATGTCGCGCTGGACCCGAGTCGCGTGGCGGCTCAGGTGGTCAGCGGTATGGGTTTCCTGGGCGCAGGCACCATCATGGTTCAGAAACAGGTGGTGAGAGGTTTAACCACCGCCGCAGGCCTGTGGGTGACGGCGGCGATTGGCCTGGTGATCGGTAGCGGGATGTATGAGATCGGCATCTACGGCACGGTGCTGGCGTTGGTAGTGCTGGAAGTCTTTCGCCGTCTCAGCCATTTTTTGATCGGCAAGCATCATACGCTGCTGGTGTTTCTCAAACCCAAAAGCGTGCCGCTGGTGTTACTGGTGATGCAACGCGAAGGGATTCGATACGGTAACGTGACGGTGGTCAATCGCGATGAAGAGAGCGGCCTGTGCGAACTCAGCATTCAGGTGACACTGTCACGCAAATCCAACGATGCGCACCTTTACGATAAGGTGATGGAGATCAAAGGGGTGCAGTCGCTGGAGATGATGTAGCTGCGCCTGACCGGGGTTGATGCGAGTAGAGATGTCAAAAGTGATGGGCAAAAATCACCGCGCATCAGGGTCGCGAACCGGCGGTAAAGCGCCTGCGGTTACGCAAAATTCACCTTCTCGTCACCCTTTTTCAATGACCTGAAACATGGAGCCGGGGGTAAATTGATGCCATAATTCGCCTTAATTGATCTACGTGATAATTCTGGCTGGAGACTAATGGCTTTTAATCCGGATAATGTTGACGATGCCCTGTCCGATGGCAGGCATAGAAATTACGGCATGATGCTTAAACTGATCGTCCCGGTTGCCATCGCCGTAGCGGTCGGCATCATGCTGATCGTTAACCATCGGGATTCTGTGAACAATGCGTTAGATACCGGCAACTGTCTGGTTGAGGACGGTATTCACGAATTTTTTGCCTCACTCAAGCTGTTCCTGCACCAGGCCTATCGCTGGATTTTTAAAGCCTGTGGGTAATAGAAATTAATGCAGTAAAAAATGAATTAAGCCGTGATGGTTTATCAATAGCAACACGCCAACATACATAATTGCAACATAGCATAATAGAAAAACAATCAGCGTAACGCTGAATTTGTATTTTTTGATTTTTTTTGCCTTCCCTGAATGAGTCATATTCTTTATACAGCAAAGCAGAGTATAGATTACTTTGCTGGTTATTTAACGTTTTCGTTAAAATTCTGTATTCACAAAACGTGCGCCGTGGCGTGTTTACAGATTTTTCCTGCGCCTGATGATTAAGTGACCCGTAACGGACAATATTACATACGCTATTGCAATAATGTATCCGCTCTGCGGGAGCGGGCAGCCCTTCCCTTGCGCCCAGCAGTGACGCCACCTGAACGCTGTTTAATCGCAGCATTATCGAGCACGCGGCCAGAAACCCAATTTAAACGTCATGGTCATAATTATAATTCAGGCTAATAAACAGCGTTTCAACAGCGCTGTTATATTCAACCTTACCGCTGCCCGGATATATCAGCCAGCCGGAAGTTATAGAGATACTGACTTTACCGAAAGCATGCTCTTTATAGTAAAAATATCTGTTTTTGATTTAAATCAATCCAGCCAGCTGCAGATTATTTTTTGTTGAGACCTTATTGAATGAATCTGGCGCACCCTGTTCGCTTTTATTAACGCGGTAACCGCCATGAAATACCTGTTCGTTCTGTTAATTGTTTTTATTAATGCGGGATGTGCCGCAAAAAAAACAGATGCCGTGAGCGCAGCCTGGCAGGCATCGATGCCCTCCTGCTCAGCACACAGCAGCGAGATCGATTGTCAGTGGAATAATGTGCCGGATCGCGATGGTTAACCGCGCACCTGACCCGAGAACCGCGCTTATCCTTCAGCTGCGCTGAGCGGCTGGTGTCACCGCGACGGCTAACCTCTCTTACCTGGCGGGCGGTGCACGTTTATCTGCTGATTAGTTCACGCCAGCGCTGACAAGCGCGGCAACAATCCGTACCATACGCTGCATATTCGTGACACCGCAGAGAGTTGATCACCTGAACGCGAGCCCATGCAGGCTGACCAGGTGCGATCTCTGGTTTTAGAGATAGGTAAAAATGCTAGATAATCAAACGGTTGACAAGAAAGAACAGTACAACCTTAATAAGCTGCAAAAACGCCTGCGTCGCCATGTCGGCGAAGCGATCGCTGATTTTAATATGATTGAAGAAGGCGACCGCATTATGGTTTGCCTGTCCGGTGGTAAAGACAGCTATACCATGCTGGAAATTTTGCGCAGCCTGCAAAAAAGCGCGCCGGTCAATTTCAGCCTGATCGCGGTTAACCTCGATCAGAAGCAGCCGGGATTCCCGCAGCACATTCTGCCCGAGTATCTTGAATCGCAGGGGGTTGAATACCGGATTATCGAAGAAGATACCTACTCGATCGTTAAAGATAAGATCCCGGAAGGCAAAACCACCTGCTCGCTCTGCTCGCGCTTGCGTCGCGGTATTCTTTACCGCACTGCCAGCGAGCTCGGCTGCACTAAGATTGCCCTGGGCCACCATCGCGATGACATTTTGCAGACCCTGTTCCTGAACATGTTTTACGGCGGCAAAATGAAAGGCATGCCACCGAAGCTGATGAGCGATGACGGCAAGCACATTGTGATTCGCCCGCTGGCCTACTGCCGCGAAAAAGATATTATCCGCTTCTCTGAAGCGCGCCAGTTCCCGATCATCCCGTGCAACCTGTGTGGCTCTCAGCCGAACCTGCAGCGTCAGGTGGTGGCCGATATGCTGCGTGACTGGGATAAGCGTTATCCTGGCCGCATCGAGACCATGTTCAGTGCGATGCAGAATCTGGTGCCTTCACACATGGCCGATATCAACCTGTTCGATTTCAAAGGCATTAAGCACGGCGATGCGGTCGTCGACGGCGGCGATCTCGCCTTTGATCGTGAAACATTGCCGCTACAGCCTGCTGGCTGGCGCGCGGAAGACGAAGACGTGCCGGAGATCAGTGCGCGTCTGGATGTGGTGCAGATTAAGTAAGCCTTTTGCCACGATTAAGGGCGTGCTGTTAACAGCACGCCCTTTTTTTATATGTTCCGATGCGGTGGCGGGTCCATGACGGGTGGAAATTCCGGGTCCGGTGGCGGATCGGGCTGCGGTTGCGGCTGAGGAATCGGGTCAGGAATCGGGGTCGGATCCGTGGGGATAGGCTCGCTGTTAAGAATCGCGTTCATGCCGTGCTCCTTTTCTTGCGAATGGACTTTAAGCATAGGAAAGGAAACGCCTTACAGCCAGGCGGCAAAAAAAAAGCCGGCACAATGGCCGGCGTGTTTCGAATTAAATGTGCTATGCATTAATTCTAAATCAGGAAGTAAGACAATATGGAGCGCAACGCCCATCGCTTGACGTTGCATTCACCTGCGAGAGAGATTTTGCGTCAGTCGCGGTTAAGGGTTATTGATGTCGATCAGCTTTTGTCGGCTTAGTGCCACTTTTGCACCGGATGCTGCTGCCAGCCCGCTACAGCCAGCGCCGTTTACGCAGGTAGCCTGCCACGCTGAGCGCCAGTATCACCAGCAGCAGACAGAAAATGGTGAAGCCATAATGCCATTCGCCACCCGGAATGCCGCCGAGATTGACGCCAAACAGGCCGGTCAGAAAAGTGGCAGGCAGAAAGATCATCGCCATCAGCGACATGGTATAGGTGCGGCGGTTCATCGACTCCGCCATCTGCGAAGCCACTTCATCCGCCAGAATGGCGGTGCGCGCCACGCCAGCATCGAGGTCATCCAGCCCGCGCCCGAGGCGATCGGCAATTTCCTGCATCCTTCGACGCTCGCTGTCGTCCATCCAGCCCAGCTTCTCACTGGCCAGCCGGGCATAGACGTCACGCTGCGGTGCCATATAACGCCGCATCACAATCAGCTGTTTACGCAGCAGGCCCAGTTCGCCACGCGCCGGCATCCGCTGATCGAGCAGCGCATCTTCCATTTCGATGATTTTGTCATGCAGCTCTTCGATAAACTCACTGGTGTGATCGGTCAGCGCATCGCAGACATCCACCAGCCAGCTGCCACAATCGATGGGGCCATTGCCGTTCTGCAGATCGGTCAGCACCTCATCCACCGCGAACACTTTACGCCGCCGGGTTGAGACAATCAGTTTGTCGTTGATAAACACCCGCATCGCCACCAGCTGGTCGGGACGCGCATCGCTGTTGTGGTTGACGCTGCGCAGCACGATCATAAAACCATCACCCAGCCGGCTGACGCGCGGACGCATGCTGTCACCCGCTAAGGCGTCTCGCACGGCATCGGGGATCTGCGCTGTCGATTGCAGCCATTCGGCACTCTGCCGATGGGTATAGTTCAGGTGCAGCCAGCAGGGACGCTCGCAGTGAATCACTTCATCTTCTGCAATCGGGATCAGACCGCCCTTTCCGTCCAGCTGGCAGGAAATGATGGCGTCCGATACCTGTAATGCTTTTCCGTCTATGACATCCACAACCGTGCCTCGCTATCAAAATCAATACGATACAGTCTAGCGTGGCGGCGTTGAGTTGCAATCATTGGGCTGTGTAGAAAGATGTCAGACAGCGGCCTGATGCCAGGCCGCATAAGGCTTAATGTTTTTCAATCCACAGTTCGCGGCTATAGGCCACATCTTCCGGGTTGGTGATCGGATAGCCTTTGACCCAGGGTTTGATCAGGCGGCCATTGGTGTACTGGTAGATGGGCGCAATCGGTGCCTGCTGAGCCAGTATCTGTTCGGCGCGATTGTAATCGCTGTTACGGGCCTGATCGCTGGACTCTTTACTGGCTTTCGCCAGCGCCGCATCGTAGTCGGCGTTGCTGAAGCGCGCAATATTGCTGCTATTGCCTGAGGTCAGCAGATTGAGGAAGGTAGAGGGTTCATTGTAATCTCCGACCCAGGACGCCCGGATCACATCGAAATTACCGCTGTTGCGGCTGTCGATATAGGTTTTCCACTCCTGATTCTCCAGCGTGACATCAACCCCGAGATTCTTTTTCCACATTGAGGCCACCGCAATCGCGATTTTCTGATGGCTCTCAGAGGTGTTGTAGAGCAATTTCAGGTGCAGCGGTTTATCCGGTCCGTATCCGGCTGCCGCCAGCAGCGCTTTGGCCTGCGCGTTCAGACTGTTTTGATCGTGCTGTTGCATAAATGACGGCAGCGGCCTGAAGCCCGCGGTGACGTCCGGTGTAAAATGCCACGCCGGTTTTTCACCGGTTCCCAGCACTTTATCCGCAATAATCTGTCGATCGATCGACCATGTCAGCGCTCTGCGCACCCGCACATCGGCGGTAGGCCCTTTTTGGGTATTAAATGCGTAGTAGTAAGTGCCGAGCTGGTCCGGAGTATAAACCTGACCGGGCAAGGTTTTCTTCAACAGCGCATACATATTTTTCGGGAAGGATTCGGTGATATCAATGTCGTTAGAGCGATAACGTTTGGTGGCGCTCGACTCCTCATTAATCGGCACGAAGGTGACTTTGGTCAGCACCGAATGCGCATCATCCCAGTAGTGCGGGTTACGGGTCAGCACGATTTTCTCGTTCACCACCCTTTCGCTCAGCTGATAGGCGCCGTTACCCACCAGTTTACCTGGCGCGGTCCAGCTATCGCCCTGCTGTTCAATCACCTTCTGCGGCACCGGGAACAGGGCGACGTTGGCGACCAGCGCCGGGAACCACGGCACCGGCCGATCAAGCGTGACCTTCAGCCGGCTTTTATCCTGCGCCACTACTCCCAGCTTGTCGGGCGTCATCTCGCCTTTGGTGATGGCGGCCGCATTCTCAATGCCGCTTAACGCTGCAAACCAGGCAAAGGCCGAACTGTTGTTCGGATTCACCAGTCGCTGCCAGCTGTAGACAAAATCCTGCGCGGTGACCGGCTCGCCGTTGGACCAGCGGGCATTGTTGCGCAGGGTGAAAATCCAGGTTTTGTTATCGCTGCTGCTCCAGCTCTGCGCCACGCCCGGCACGATTTTGCCCTGCGCATCCTGATTGGTCAGCCCTTCAAACAGATCGCGAATGACCTGAATTTCCGGCAGCCCGACCGCTTTGAGTGGGTCAAGCGAGGCAGGCTCATCTTTGATATGGCGGACGATCTGCTGCTGGTCGGCGAGCTGGGCGCCGGCCGGCACATTTGCCGCCAGCGCGGGTGTGATGACGCTGCTCAGGCTGATCGCCACCAGCGTCATGCGAAAGGTCTTTACCATCATCACTCCTTTACCCCAAAGAGGCGCTGCCGCGGTCCGATGCCGACGCAGCTTGTCTTTTGGCACTTTATCGCAAATTGCTGATTGATAAATAGCTATTTTCCGCGCGCGGCTTTTCCGCTACTTTTAGGAAAACCCTTTCAAAGGAAATCACCATGTCGTCACTACATCCCCGACCGCTGCGCGGCAAACTGGACGTTCCGTATCAGCAATATGGCCGGTCAGTGCTGGGCGCACCGCTGCTGTGGTTCCCGGCCCCGCTGGGCGATGCCGACAGCGGCCTGATCCTCGCGGGCACCCACGGCGATGAGAATGCGGCGATCGCCACGCTCTCCGGCGCACTACGCACGCTGCCCGACGCGCTGCGTCGGCATCATGTGGTGCTTGCGGTGAATCCGGATGGCTGCCAGCTGGGATTGCGTGCCAACGCCAATGGCGTCGATCTGAACCGCAACTTTCCGGCGGCAAACTGGCAGTCGGGTGAGACGGTCTATCGCTGGAACAGCATGGCAGAGGCGCGCGACGTGGCATTATCCACCGGCAGTCATCCGGCGTCAGAACCGGAAACCCAGGCACTGTGCGCCCTGATTCATCAGCTCAAGCCGCGCTGGATTGTTTCGTGGCATGAGCCGCTGGGCTGCATTGACGATCCGCATCAGGCTGAGATTGGCGGCTGGCTGGCGGACCGGACCGGCCTGCCGCGCGTCAGCAGCGTCGGTTATGACACGCCCGGCTCGTTCGGCAGCTGGTGCAAGGATCTCAGTCTGCCGTGCGTGACGGCAGAAATGCCGGTGATTTCAGTCGATGAAGCCACCGAAACTTATCTTAAGATGATGGTTAATCTGCTGCGCTGGCAGCAATAATCAGCTGACCGTTCTGCACTTTTATCGCCGGTTCCGCATCCACCGCCAGCCAGGTCGGACCGTCCAAATCGGCGAAGCGGGTTTGCGGTACCAGCGGCAACGCGGCGCGAATGGCGCGTGAGGTGCAGAGCATACAGCCCAGCATCACGGCAAATCCCTGCTGCTGAGCGACGTCAGCCAGCGCCAGCGCCTCCGTCAGACCACCGGCTTTATCCAGCTTGATGTTGACCATCTCATAACGCCCGCGCAACGCAGGCAGGCTGTCACGCGTATGGCAGCTTTCATCTGCGCAGATCGGCAGCGGATGGATAAAGTTCTCCAGCGCGGCATCGTCGCCCGCCGGTAACGGCTGCTCCAGCATCGCCACGCCGATATCGGCCAGAAGCTGGCAGCGTGCCGCCAGCCCTTCCGCATGCCACGACTCGTTGGCGTCGACGATCAGCGTCGCCTGCGGCACTGCGGCGCGGATCGCCATTAACCGCTCGGTGATAAAATTATCGTCCAGTTTGATCTTCAGCAGCGTCGCACCGTGTTGCCACAGCGCCTGGGCGCTGCTGGCCATCGCTTCCGGGGTATCGATGCTGACCGTCTGGGCGGTGACCACTTCACGGGGCGCCACCACGCCGCTGAGCTGCCACAGCGTACGCTGCTGCTGTCGGGCAGCCAGATCCCACAATGCGCTGTCAATGGCGTTACGCGCCGCGCCCGCTGGCAATGCCTGTTGCAGCGCGTCACGCGTCATACCCTGCTGTAATGCGGTCAGCTGGCTGGCGATTTGCGCCAGCACCGAGGCTTCGGTTTCGCCATAACGTGCGTAAGGCGTCGCTTCCCCGACACCTTTTACGCCCGCCTCTTCAATTTCAACCACCACCACTTTGACTTCAGTGCGGGTTCCACGGGCAATGACAAACGGCGTATGCAATGGCCAGGCTTCAGGATAACTTTTTACCGTTCTCATTGATTCTCCACAATGTACGACGCGGTGGCAGGCTGCCACGCTAAACTCAACAATTGAACTCGTAAACCCTTAACATTTATGTCATAAACAACGGTTATAGCTGTGGGTTAACCGTTTTAATGTCCCAACTCTTCACCATCAAAAGGAATCAGTATGTCTCAGACCGTTCATTTTCAGGGTAACGCAGTACCGGTTGCGGGTCAGTTTCCTCAGGCTGGCGATAAAGCCAAAGCATTCACGCTGGTAGCAAAAAACCTGGTCAACGTTGCGCTCTCTGAGTATGCAGGAAAACGCAAAATTCTGAACATTTTCCCGAGCATTGATACCGGCGTCTGCGCCTCCTCGGTGCGTAAATTTAATCAGGCGGCGGGCGAACTGAATAACACCGTGGTGCTGTGCATCTCTGCTGACCTGCCGTTTGCCCAGTCGCGCTTTTGTGGTGCGGAGAACCTCAGCAACGTGGTCACGCTCTCTACGCTGCGCGGTTCAGAATTTAAGTACGACTACGGTGTGGAAATTGCCGATGGTGCGCTGGAAGGCCTGACGGCACGCGCCGTGATTGTGCTGGATGAGGAAGATAAGGTGATTTACAGCCAGCTGGTGGATGAGATTACCACCGAGCCTGATTATGAAGCAGCGCTGGCGGCACTGAAGTAACACAGCAATAAAAAAAGCGGATAACCCGGTTATCCGCTTCATGTTCGCCTCAGCAGGCAGCCTATTCGCTTTCGCTACGCTTCTGCCCCAGACCATATTCCCGTAACTTATTGGCAATGGCGGTATGGGATACGCCGAGCCGTTTTGCCAGTTTGCGGGTGCTGGGATAGGAGAGATAGAGCCGCGTCAGAATCGAACGTTCAAACCGGCTGGTGATCTGATCCAGCGTTCCTTCCAGCGCTTCATCCCCCAGCGACACATCCAGTGCCTGCTCCGGTAACACAATATCCTGAGGACGCAGTTCATAGCCCTCCAGCTGCGTTAACGCGCGGTAGAGCGCATTTTTCAGCTGGCGCACGTTACCCGGCCAGGCGTAGCGGGTCAGAAACGCATTGAGCTGTGGTGACAGACGCGGACGCGGCATTCCCTGTTCGTCGGCGAACCGGGCAACAAACATTTCGGTCAGCGGCAGAATATCCTGCGGACGATCGCGCAGCGGCGGCAGATGCAGGGTCAGCACGTTCAGCCGGTAAAAGAGATCTTCACGAAATTCGCCGCGCTGCACCAGTTCAATCAGGTTCTTCTGGGTGGCGCAGATGACGCGAACATTAACATGGACCTCATGCTCTTCACCGACCCGGCGGAAAGTGCCGTCATTGAGAAAACGCAGCAGTTTGGTCTGCATTCTCGGCGACATCTCCCCGATCTCATCCAGCAGCACCGATCCGCCGTTGGCCTGCTCAAAGAACCCTTTTTTGCCCTCCAGCGCATTCGGATAGGCGCCCGCCGCATGACCAAACAGCTCACTTTCGGCGACGTCATCGGGCAGCGAGGCGCAGTTCAGCGCCAGGAACGGCTTTTTACCCCGAGCGCTACGCAGATGGCAGGCCCGGGCCAGCATATCTTTGCCGGTGCCGGTGTCACCAATGATCAGCAGCGGCGCATCGTGCATCGCCAGCTTGCGCGCCTGGTCCACCACCTGACGCATTTTTGGCGTCACCGCGACGATGTGGTCGAACTCCGATTCGTCCGTCACCACCAGGTTCTGCAACTGCTGCCCCATGCGGGCCGTGGATTTAAGCATGACCATTGCCCCGACCGGCTGGTCGTTCTGGTCCGCCTCACCTGCCAGATAGATAGGCCGCGCTTCCATCAGGAAGTCTCGTCCCTCAATCACCACATGTTGCGCCTGTGCTTCAACCCGCTCGCTCTCCAGCCAGCGCATAAAGTTAAAGCCGTTAATCAGGTTACCGGCACTGAAGTTACGCATCTTCTGTTCGTCAAGATTGAACAGGTTCTGCGCCGCCGGATTCGCCAGTTCAACTTTGCTTTTCAGATCGATCGAAAAGACCGGTTCCGGCATCGCCACCAGCAGCGCACTCAGCGCACGGTGCTCACGCTCAGACGGCATGTACGCCACGGTGCGCACATCTGTTACGCCCGGTGTACGCCGGATCTCCGCCATCAGATTACTGAAGGCATCAAATTCCAGCGCGGAGAAATTGAGATAGATACGGCCTAACGCCGCGATTTCGATACCGCGCAGATCGATGTTACGCGCAACCAACAGGTCGAGCAGCTCACGCGTCAGACCGATTCGGTCCTGACAGAACACTTCCAGACGCATTGCGATGGCCTTAATCAGGTTCAGATGAGGCGATGATACGCTAAGAGATGCGCCGTCAGAAAGGGCTCTGTCAGGAAAAGTTGACAGCCGGAAACCGTTTGGCTGGCTTTTGTACTGCCCGCTATCGGTTTCGGTAGTGAGCGGCATTGTCAGGTTACGTCAGTGATAAACTGTTGATTGCCGCCAACTTGCTGTATATTTCTCACAACCCCTTAATAATGATTAAAAAATGCTGACTTTTTTTGCAAAATACCTGACCGTTGGCGTGTTTAATACCCTGATACACTGGATGACATTTTTTATCTGTCTCAGCCAGGGGTTATTACAATCCACCGCCAATGTCATTGCCTTTTGTCTGGCGGTCACCTTCTCGTTCTTCGTCAATGCCCGCTGGACCTTTAAGCAACAGGCTACCCCGTTCCGCTATATTCTGTATGTGCTATTTATGGGCGCAATGGCGTTTGGTGTTGGCTATCTTGCGGACCGGATCGGCCTTTACCCGCTGATTACGCTGGTCGTCTCTTCCGCATTGAGCCTGGCCTGTGGCTTTATCTTTTCCCGCTTCATCGTGTTTAAAGGAAATTAATGAAGATCTCTCTGGTGGTGCCGGTATTCAATGAAGAGCAGATGATTCCTCTTTTTTACGACGCCGTCAGGAAATATGCCGACTTTGCAGCATGGCAGGTTGAGATTGTCTTTGTTGATGATGGCAGTACGGATGCGACACGCACCCTGATCACCCAGCTTAGCCAGCAGGATCCGCTGGTCCGCTCCCTCTCTTTTATTCGCAACTTCGGTAAAGAACCGGCGCTTTTCGCCGGGCTGGAAGCCGCTACGGGTGAGGCCATCATTCCGATTGATGTCGATCTACAGGACCCGATTACGCTGATTCCGCAAATGATCGCCAAGTGGCAGGCGGGAGCCGATATTGTGTTAGCCAAACGTATCGACAGAAGCGCCGATGGTCACCTGAAGCGTAAAACTGCCCATTGGTTTTATAAACTGCATAACTGCATCAGTCATCCCAAACTGGAAGAAAACGTCGGCGATTTCCGGCTGATGTCCCGGGAAGTGGTGGAGAACATTAAGCTATTGCCTGAAAAAAATTTATTTATGAAAGGCATTCTTAGCTGGGTGGGTGGAGAGACAGAAATTGTTGAATATGTCCGAACGGAACGGGTCGCGGGCAACAGTAAATTCAGCGGCTGGAAACTGTGGAATCTGGCCCTGGAAGGGCTGACCTCGTTTTCAACCCTGCCACTTCGGGTCTGGTCTTACCTCGGTTTTCTGGTCGCTACGCTGGCCTTCCTTTATGGCCTGTGGCTGATTATTGACAAGCTGCTGTTTGGCAATCCGGTGCCTGGCTATCCGTCGATTCTGGTTTCAGTGCTGTTTCTGGGCGGCGTTCAGCTTATCGGCATTGGCGTGCTCGGCGAATATATCGGCCGCATCTATATGGAAACGAAGAACCGCCCGCGCTACATTTTGCGAAAAAATAGTGAGCCAGGAAAGCGCCACGATTAACCACAAAGTTGGGGTGCCACAGGGCGGCAACCACCTGCAGTCTGATGATAAAAAGGATAGAAAATGATAAACAGCCAACAGGGATTAAGCCGCGGCAAAATAGTTGCGTTATTTGTGCTTGTTTTCCTTTTTGCGTACAGCCCGGCTTATTTAAGCCACTATGCCTATACCGATGACTGGACTAACCTCTACTGGGCTAATTTTGACCCGCGCAGTATTTTAAACTGGGATACGTTATCAGGGCGGCCGGTGTACGGCATTATCCAGTATGCCGCCTCTTTTATTGTGGATAGCGTTGAAAAACTGGCGCTGCTGCGCGCCGTTGCCATTATTCTGCTTATTTTTACCGGCTATTATTTCTACCGGCTGTGCCAGCAATATCACCTGTTTGAGAGTCAGGCGCAACGCATCACCTTTTCGCTGTTGCTTTGCCTGCTGCCCTCTTTCCAGGTTTACGTCGCCTGGGCCTCCTGCTTTCCCTATATCGCCGCTATTCTGCTGGCGGGTGCGAGCTACACTTTGTCGGTGAAACCGGGCGTGGCAGGACGGCTGCTGGCGATTTGCCTGCTGACGGTTGCCTTCTGTATTTATCAACCTGCCGCCATGACCTTCACCTTTTTTGCCTTACTGGATTTATCTCTCTCGGATCGCAGAATCGATAAAAAACGCGCCCTGATTTCCCTGCTGGTGTTGGGTGCAGGCATGTTTGCCGCGTTGATTGCTTCGAAGGTGCTGCCCGTGCAGTTGTATGGACATACGCTACCGCGTTCTGCATTCAGCTACGATATTCTGGTCAAGCTAAAATGGTTCATTACCGAGTACCTGAAGAACGTTATCTGTCATTTTGATCTGGGGGCGAAAACCGTTTCCGTTATCGTCTCGTTAATCGTCATTGGTTTCGGATTGAAGAAAATCAAAGCGGCCGGCAACGATAAGTTTTACCTGGTCTTTATTTTGCTGCTCATCGCCGCGCTGCCAAACCTGATCGTCAGTGAGAGCATGGCCGCTTACCGCACTCTGATTGCGGGGGCGCTGATCGCTGCCAGCCTGTTTATTGTCGGTCTGTTTGAAATCAGCCGTCGGTTAAAATGGAAAAAGCGCTTTTATGCCGTATTAGTGGTGATTGCCGCGTCACTGGCAATGAGCCATCTGATTAATGGCTATTCCAGACCGGCAGGTAAAGAGTTTGCTCTGCTTAATCAGGCTATCACCACTCAGGTACCAAAAGATTTTGACGGCGCGCTCTACTATCGTCTGACCGGGGAATATCTGCCGAAAGTGGCCACGTTGCGGAAGTATGATGATTTCGGCGGGCTGGGGCTCAGCATGTCATGGACCTTTGCGGGCATGGCGCATTTTGTCAGGCTGCAAAACGGGATGGCATTTACCCTGCCGGCTAATCCGGTCATCACTGATGAATCAGCCTGTCCGGGCAACTGCCGGGTGATCGACGCACAAGAAGTGCTGCTACAGCCACACTGAGGCAAAAAACAAGGCGCCAGGCCTGATGTTGGTCAGTTAAGGTTAAATTTGCAAAGGCTGTCACGGTCAGACGTGGCCGCTTTTTTTGGGCGCGCGTGCCGCTCCGGGGCAGGCAATCCGCAGCGCTGAACATTAGCCAGCAGAGCCCGCAGGACGCGGGCGAAAGGCGGGGCGGTACAGGATGTGCCATCCCCGGCGGTCCGTCAGGCAGGCGAATGACGTGAAGGTACCGCGCAGCGGCGCGAGGACCGCCAGCCCCGGCGCGGCACCAGACTGCGTTATCACCTGCTGCTTAACTGACGAGCATTAGCAGGCCGCCTTGTGTTATTCCGTCACCACACCAGCTACGCGGGCTTGTTCCCGCCCTTCTGCAACGCCTCTTTCATCTGACTCAGCAGCTCGCGACGGAAATCGCCCAGCCGCGGCTTATCCTGCTCCAGCCACGGCAGCGGACGACAGAGTTCCATCGCCTTAATGCCCAGTCGTGCAGTCAGCAGACCGGCACCAATGCCCTGCGCGGCCCGCGTCGAGAGTCGGGCAGCGATATCCTGCGACATCCAGTCCATACCCACTTCACGCACCAGTTCCGACGCACCGGCAAACGCCATATTCAGCAGCACCAGCCGGAACAGGCGGATGCGACTGAAGTAACCCAGCTCAATGCCGTAAATCGCGGCGATACGATTGACCAGCCGCAGGTTACGCCAGGCGATAAAGGCCATATCAACCAGCGCCAGCGGACTAACGGCGATCATCAGCGTCGCTTCTGCCGCGTGGCGGCTGATTTCACGTCGCGCCTGTCGATCCAGCACCGGCTGCACCAGCTGGGCATATAACCGTACTACTTCGCTGTCGTTATGGGTTTCATGCAGCGAGGCCTGCCAGCGCTGTAATGCCGGATGCGCCTGATCCAGCTCCGCCTGCTGCGCCAGCTTCTCACAAAAAGCCCGGCCTTTGCCGATACCGTGGCTGTGCAGCAATTCGCGGCCGATATCGCGCTCTTCCGCCCGCTGACGGAGCTGGTAGAGACGACGCCATTCACCGGTCAGCGCGCCGACGCCCGCCAGCACGATCAGCCCGCCCGCCACGCCGCTGCCCAGCGAAAACCAGTCGCGCGCCAGCCAGGCGTCATGGGTCCACTGCACGCCCTGCGCGACGACGCTGACACCGAACAGGGCCACGCCGGTCATCACCAGTTTGCGCCACAAACTGCGCTTCGGTTTCAGCGCCGCTTCTACTGCACGTTCACCGGCGCCCTCTTCTTCAACGGCGGCCTCGTCATCCTGCACCGCCAGAAATGCCGCCTGCGCCTGCGGATCAAAGGTCTGCGCAGGCCGCAACGGCACCTCTGTCGCCTCATCCAGCGGGCGGGCAAAATCAATACGGGGCTTCAGCGGATCGCTCATCGCAATTTATCTCCTAACAAAAATTCCAGCGCAGCATCCATGCGGATATGCGGCAGCGGCCGGTCAACATCCAGCTGCTGTGGGCGGAATTGTTCAAACCGGAAACCCTGCTGCTGCCAGAAGGCATTGCCCGGCAGCCGCGGCGGGACGTCGCCCGGATAGACAGTCAGCGGTTCACCATCGCTCAGCCGATTACCGCGCAGCGCCGGGATCTTCTCACCCCGGTGATCCACCAGCCCGCTCTGCGTCGCCTGCACCGAGGCCAGCCCGATGCAGTCCATACTGATGCCTTCAAACGCGGCGTTCTGCCACGCATCCTGCACCAGCTGCTGCAACAGTGACACCATATTGCCGTGCTGATCGCTGGTGATATGGTCCGCTTTGGTGGCGGCAAACAGCAATTTATCGATCACCGGCGAAAACAGCCGCCGGAACAGGGTGCGCTGACCATAATGAAAACTCTGCATCAGCTGCGTCAGCGCCAGCCGCATATCATTGAAGGCCTGCGGCCCGCTGTTGAGCGGTTGCAGGCAATCGACCAGCACAATCTGGCGATCAAAACGCAGGAAATGATTTTTATAGAAGCCTTTCACTACGTGCTGACAGTAGTAGTTAAAGCGCTGCTGCAGCATGCTGAAGTTACTGCCCTTGTCCGCCTGGGCCAGTTTGCTGAGCTGTGATTCGTCGATGGCCGGCCAGGGGAAAAATTGCAGCGCCGGTGCGCCAGCCATATCGCCGGGCAGGACAAAGCGGCCCGGCTGGATGAAGTGCAATCCTTCTGTTTTACAGCGGTGCAGATAATCGGTCCAGGCGGCGGCGATCTCCGCCAGCCGGTTTTCATCCGCGGGGGCGAACGGATCGAGTTGCTGGCAGAGCGTGCGCCACGGCTTCGCCCATTCAGCACGATCGCCAGTCAGCAGACCGTTCATCTGCCGCGACCAGGCGAGATAATCCTGGGCCAGCATCGGCAGGTCGAGCAGCCATTCACCAGGATAGTCCACGATTTCAAGATAGAGCGTGGCGGTTTCTTTCAGATGGCGCAGCAGCGAATCATTAGGCCGGTAGCGCAGTGCCAGTCGCATTTCGCTGACGCCGCGCGTAGGGGTTGGCCAGGCGGGCGGCGTGCTATAGAGCTGCGCCAGTCCTTCATCGTAGGTAAAGCGCGCCGTGCCCATATCGCGCTGGGGTACCCGCTTTACCCCGAGCAGGCGCTCATCCCGCACCACGGAAAACAGCGGCAAACGTGCGCCGCTGTGGACCGTCAGAAGCTGATTAACCAGCGAGGTGATAAAGGCCGTTTTGCCACTTCGGCTCAGGCCGGTGACCGCCAGGCGCAGATGACGGTCCACGCCGCGGTTCATTAATGCGATAAATTCAGTTTGCAGTCTTTTCATCTTTCTCCCTGATGAAGCGCGACGCCGCGCGGTTCATGACGCGTTTCAGTAGTGGCTCAAGCGCCAGCGCCAGTAACAGGCGTAACGGTCGACGGGCGACCGATTTCACTGCCCAGCCCGTCACACCCGCAGGCCCGTAGGTGACAGCATTGATAATGATGAATTTAGCCGCCGACTTCAACGCGGGTGCCGCGCGGTGGCGAAAAGCAGTGGATCGCGAAAAAGTCATCGACACCTCCAGAGGGTCAGCGAAAGGGCCTGCGACAGGCCCGGAGTAAGAAGAATCAAAGCTGGCGGAAGCGGCTACGCACGCTGAAGGTTTCAGACGTCACGTAGCGTTCCACATCGCGCACGCTGCGTTCGTCGCGCTGCAGTGCGCTTTCTAACTGGTCGAGCAGTTCGCTGGCGCTGGGCTGACGTGGGTTATCAGCGGCATTGGCCGGTTTAACATCCAGCACAAAGCCCAGCACGAAATAAGCGACCACGGTAAACATAAACAGGCCGAAAAACAGAGATAGCACCATGATAACGCGCAGTAAGCGCACCGGAATGTCGAGATACTCCGCCAGGCCCGCACAGACGCCCATCAGTTTACCTTCGTCAGGCTTACGCCATAACTTGCGGCCTTTCATCATGGTTGCCTCCAGTTAGGATGCTCTGCGTCCAGAATCGCCTCCAGCGCATCGATGCGTTCGCGCATCCGCTGCGCGTCCTGAGCAACGCGCTGCAGGCGCTGGATTTCGCTTTGCGACAGTTCCGAACCGCCGTTGCGTTTGTTGCTGTAATGCAGCCATAACCAGATCGGTGCCACGAACAACACGAAGATCGTTAGCGGTATGGCGAGAAAAAGTGCGCTCATTGACTCTCCTTAATCACTCATCGCAACGTCGATAATTATTCAGTGCGGTTCATTTTGGCTTTCAGCGCGTTCAGCTGCTGGCTGATTTCATCATCCGCTTTCAGGTCAGTAAACTGCTGATCCAGGGTTTTCGGTTTACCGAAACCGTGGCTTTCCGCTTCGGCTTCCATGTGATCGATGCGACGTTCAAACGACTCAAACCGCGCCATCGCTTCATCAATTTTACCGCTGTCCAGCTGACGACGAACGTCACGAGAAGAGGATGCCGCCTGATGACGCAGCGTTAACGCCTGCTGACGCGCCCGCGTTTCGCTCAGTTTCTTCTCCAGCTCGCTGATTTCACCTTTCATCCGCTCCAGCGTCTCTTCAACCTGGCTGACTTCCTGTTTCAGTGTGGCGATCAGGTCAGTGAGTTTCTGTTTTTCGATCAGCGCTGAACGGGCTAAATCATCTTTATCTTTACGCAGTGCCAGCTCAGCTTTTTCCTGCCATTCCGCCTGCTGGATCTCCGCCTGTTCAATCCGGCGTGACAGCTGTTTCTTTTCAGCCAGCGCACGCGCTGAGGTTGAGCGGACTTCGACTAAGGTGTCTTCCATTTCCTGAATCATCAGGCGGACCAGTTTCTGCGGATCTTCCGCACGCTCCAGCAGCGAATTGATGTTGGCATTAACGATGTCGGCGAAACGAGAAAAAATACCCATAATGATGTTCCTCTTTTAATGTGTCATGGCGTGTTGCGCTACATAGCTAATACAAGATGCGTGCCAATTTTATAATTATTTGATTTATAGCAATTTTTAAATTTTACAGCCCTTTAAGCTTGTTCTAATATAGTCAAAATGATTAAGGGGTGGCGAAATTCATCATGGCAGGAACTAACGATAACCTTCTCGGTGAGTCCAATAATTTTCTTGAGGTCCTGGAACAGGTGTCGAAGCTGGCACCACTGGAAAAACCGGTGCTGGTGATTGGTGAGCGCGGTACCGGCAAAGAGCTGATCGCCAGTCGTTTACACTATCTTTCCGATCGCTGGCAGGGACCGTTTATCTCGCTTAACTGCGCGGCGCTGAATGAAAACCTGCTCGACTCTGAACTGTTCGGTCATGAGGCTGGCGCGTTTACCGGTGCTCAGAAGCGCCATCTGGGCCGTTTTGAACGGGCGGACGGCGGGACGTTGTTTCTGGATGAGCTGGCGACGGCACCGATGCTGGTACAGGAAAAACTGCTGCGGGTGATCGAATATGGTCAGCTGGAGCGCGTCGGGGGTAACCACTCTTTGCAGGTGAATGTGCGCCTGGTTTGCGCCACTAATGAAGACCTGCCCGCGCTGGCGGCGGCCGGAAAATTCCGCGCCGACCTGCTGGATCGTCTGGCCTTTGACGTCGTGCAACTGCCGCCGCTGCGTGAGCGGCGCAGCGATATCCTGGTGATGGCTGAACATTTTGCTATTCAGATGTGCCGCGAACTCGGCCTGTTGCTGTTCCCCGGATTTACGCCTCAGGCACAGCAGACGCTGCTGAGTTATCACTGGCCCGGCAACGTGCGTGAACTGAAGAATGTGGTTGAGCGTTCGGTGTATCGCCATAACAGCAGCGAGCAGCCGCTGGATAATGTGATTATTAATCCGTTCGCTTCACGTCCTGAACCGGTTGATGCCCTGCCGGTAAGCCGCCCGGATCACGATGGCGAACTGCCTTCGCTGCCGCTGGATCTGCGTCAGTGGCAGAATCAGCAGGAGCGCGATCTGGTAGAAACCAGCCTGCAACAGGCGCGATATAACCAGCGCCGCGCCGCCGGTCTGTTAGGCGTCACCTACCATCAATTGCGCGCCATGATGAAAAAACACGGCATTTCCAACGATAAATTATGAGGTTAAGACGGTAAGCAGCACGCCCTGTTTTCCGTCAGCCATCGTCCAGCGTCACTCCTCTTCGCCATAAAGCCTGTCGGTCATCATCGGCCTGGCCGTTAATCACCGCCAGGCCGCTCTGCACCTTTATTCCTTAATCACAGTGAAACCGAAAGGCGCTCTTTCTTTCACTTAATGCTTGTTTACTTATCAGACAGAATGACCGGTTTATTCTGTATAAATCCACACTAACAGCAGGCCTAACGGCTGGGTTATGATCTCAGCCTGCGGATGCGAAGTGGTACGACACGTTTCCTTTAACAGACCATGAGAGAAGAGTTATGGATGACGCGGATTTAGCGCAACAACTTGAACAGGCAATTATTACGGCGGCTCTGGTTAACCGCCAGCCGTCATTGACCAGCCCCGACGGGCTCTGTATCTGGTGCGAGGACCAGCCTGTGGTCGCCAGCACCGCATTCTGCTCAGCAGAGTGTGGCGTGGATTATCATAAATATCAGCGCGAGATGCAGCAGCGTCACACAGAGAGCTGAGAGTTCAGACAGCAGCCGGTGATCGCTGCCTGAAAATAATCCTCACCCTGCTGAAGAGTGCTCTGTATTCAGGATGCGATCAGAGCGCTCTTCACTCATAACCCCCTGAGCCCATTCCCGGAAGATAAAGTGATAAAAGGACGTTGATAAAATGAAGAGTGAAAGCCAAAAAGGTTCGCAGGTTTATACACCGCTCTCATTAAAAGCCTACGACTGGTGGGTGCTTAATATCTCAAACAGCTATGCCTGGCGGTGCGATACGGAGTCGGTGCTGCTTAAACACTTTCAACGCTTTTCCGGCGAAAAGCATATGGATATCGGCGTCGGCACCGGCTATTACCTCGCCAGGAGTCGGGTAAAACCGCGCAGTATCACCCTTGTCGATCTCAATCTTAACAGCCTGAATGCTGCTCGTGCGCGCATTGCGTCTCAATTCGAAACCCAGTGTTTACAGCACGATATATTGTTGCCGCTTCCTGATCCGATGCATAACGCTTATGACTCGGTCTCAATGTTCTATCTGCTTCACTGCTTACCCGGAAATATGACGTCGAAAGCGGCGGTGATAGCCAATGCCGCGAAGGCGTTGAAAGCTGACGGTACACTCTATGGCGCGACAATTCTGGGCTCCGGCGTCAGCCACAATCAGTTCGGCACCGCGTTGATGAACCTTTATAACAAAAAAGGAATATTTTCAAACAGGCAGGATTCGGCGGACGCGTTACACCAAATTCTGGAGACTCACTTCAGAGAAGTCGAGATCAAAGTTTGTGGCACCGTGGCGCTCTTTTCTGCAACCGGCAAAACGATGTGGTGAATACCAGGTTAATTGCTGCATCGCTGGAAGCCCGTATTCCGATCGGTCAGGCGGCTGTAGCGCTTCCCGATCGGAATGCGCTACAGCCGCTGCGGCACATTCGCTGGCTCAGGTTATTTTCATTGCTAACTCAACACAGCGTTGAGGGTTTGTTTCCCCGGCAAGGATTAACATAGCCCGTTGTGGTCCCGCCGCCAGCCCGTTATTAATTAACCACCAGAGTAAGCCGGTTTCAGGCAATAACTTGCAGCCGTTTGCGATGGCAGAATTGTTAATCGGCCACAGCTTATCGGCTTCCGCATTACACACCTGCTCAGGCTTTTTTTGCAAAGCCCTGAGTACCACGCCTGAATAACATCAGTGATGAACGTCCTCTGTTTTAAGAGAAGAATGATGAAACCGATATCCCTTTTTATTGCTTTATTTATTGTTTCAGCCTGCAGTTCTGGCGCATCACAGCGTGAAAATTCAGCAGAACACTATTGTCATCAGAAAGGCGGAGAACTGAAGGCTGAAAAAAGCCTTTTCGGTAAAACCGAATACTGTCTTTTACCTGACGGAACGCAGATCGAACACTGGCGTCTCTATCTTAAAGATCATCTGCTGCCGTAATGCCTGCCACTTCTGATGGCTATGGCTCAGGCTGGTCAGCAGAAGAGTTCGCATTATCCGTTTATCCAGAGACAGAGGCGACGACCCTTTTTCAGCACCGGATAACTGACGTTAATATCGACAATGAGATTCCAAAGGCTGGCAGAATTGATCGGCATCAAAAAATAGCCGGTTCAAAACCTCGCTGTTTAACTGCGGTTGTCGCTGAGGCGTTAATAATGTTTTCCGTGAGTACGACCTCATCAATTAAATGTGTAAGCTAACACCAATTAAAGGCTTTCATCGGCATTCGGTGTCGCCCTGCAATCAGGGCGCTTTTTTTTTGCCATCAGATGAGAAAATGTTAATTCCGATAATTTATGCGCCGTCTGTTCTGTGATGCGTGATTAACGCTAACAGAGCGTTGATTTAGCAAAATCAACTAAAGAGCGACAGAGAAAAAAGGGTATTCAGGATGGAACTGACCGAAGAAGAAAAAGAAGCACTGGCCTTTTTTCTGTCAAAAAACTGGAGTGCGTTTTTCGAAAGCAGTCAGGATTTCATGTCTGTCGTTGCCCTGCATAAATTAGCCGCTAAATTTGCGCTCACAGAATAATTACGCTCGCATGAATCGCTTGCTGATTCTCCGCCTTCTCCTCTTCCCGTCGATTAACCCAGGGTTCTGCGCCTGACAGGATCACATGATGCCGGCTTGTCATCAACGCCCGGCCCAACCCTTCTTTGGTTGGTGAAGCGCGCGCCAGCGCTGGCAAAAGATCCCGTTATCAAGGTACCCACAGAGGCCTGCTCTGCTTACTTCAGATCCACGCTCCTTTGTCGTGCCATTTACCCGCTATTTTCCCCTGACATCGGTAAGCCTTTTACCCGGTGCAGATGCCCACTGACCTCAGCCCTTTCCGATCGATATCGCATTGACCTGTCCCCTTCTTTCCGGATGAAAGGGGAGCCGCTGCGGTGTGATGCCGCACTCTGCGCAAAAAAAAGCGGATGACAAAAAAAAGCCCGCCAGAAGGCGGGCAACAATACTGGAAGCAATGTGAGCAATGTCGTGCTCTTCTCCGGTAGAGCCACCGTCGAAGTGCAAGGGAATAATAATCATTCCTATTATCATCTGTAAAGCGCTAATTGAGAATATTTCTCATTACCACACTCTCTGTGCGTTTTTTCTGCCGCTGTATTAATGAAAACCCGCCTGCGCACCCTTTGAGATTTTGGGACATTGCCGGCTTTGCGATACACTCTGTTCAATGCCTCAAAATCGTTGAGTTCTATGTCAAAACTAATATGTTCGCTGTTGTTTAGCCTCGGCGTGTTGAGTGCGCCTGCATGGTCGGCCCCCGCCGGCGATATCCGCCAGAGCGGCTTTGTCTATTGCGTCAGCGGCACGCTTAATACCTTCAATCCTCAAATGGTCAGCAGCGGATTAACCGTCGATACCCTGGCGGCCCAGCTTTACGATCGCCTGCTGGATGTTGATCCCTACACTTATCGTCTGAAGCCCGATCTGGCGGCCAGTTGGGAAGTCCGGGACAATGGTGCGACCTATCGTTTTCATCTGCGCAGCGGCGTTCAGTTCCAGCAGACCAACCAGTTTAAACCGACCCGGCCGATGAACGCCGACGATGTGGTATTCAGTTTTGCCCGCATGTTCGATCGTCATCATCCGTGGCACAACGTCAACGGCGGTAACTACCCCTACTTCGATAGCCTGCAGTTTGCTGATTCAGTGCAGAGCGTGAAGAAACTGGATAACAATACGGTAGAGTTCCGGCTGAACAGTCCTGATGCCTCCTTCCTCTGGCATATGGCGACCCACTACGCACCGGTGCTGTCAAAAGAGTATGCTGACCAGCTGACGGCGCAAGGTCGTCAGGAAGAGATGGACCGCCAGCCGGTAGGCACCGGTCCTTATCAACTCAGCGAATACCGCACCGGACAATACATTCGTCTGGCGCGTAATCCGCACTACTGGAAAGGCGTGCCGCGTCTGCAGCAGGCGGTGATCGATCTGGGCGCCGGTGGTACCGGTCGTTTATCTAAGCTGCTGACCGGTGAATGTGACGTGCTGGCCTATCCGGCGGCCAGTCAGCTCAGCATTTTACGCGACGATCCGCGCCTGCGTATGACGCTGCGGCCCGGTATGAATATTGCCTATCTGGCCTTTAACACCCGCAAGCCACCGCTGGACCGCCCTGAAGTGCGCCACGCGCTGGCACTGGCGATCAATAATGAACGGCTGATGGAGTCGATTTACTACGGTACCGCCGAGACGGCAGCCTCTATTTTACCGCGTGCCTCATGGGCCTATGACAGTGACGCCCGTATCACGGAATACGATCCGCAGAAGTCCCGTCAGGAGCTGGAAGCGCTGGGCCTGACTGACCTGCATCTTCGACTGGTGGTGCCGTCATCCTCGCAATCATGGAATCCCAGCCCGCTTAAAACCGCGGAGTTATTGCAGGCCGATCTGGCGCAGGTCGGCGTCCGGCTGACCATCGTGCCGGTTGAGGGCCGTTTCCAGGAAGCCCAACTGATGTCGATGAATCACGATCTCACCCTTTCAGGCTGGGCAACCGACAGCAACGATCCGGACAGTTTCTTCCGTCCGCTGCTCAGCTGCGCGGCGATTCGCTCCCAGACCAACTATGCGCACTGGTGCTCGCCCGCATTTGATGAAACTCTGCAGAATGCACTGTTAACACAGCAGCTGTCGGGACGCATCGACAGTTATGACAAAGCGCAGCAGATTCTGGCGCAGGAGCTGCCGGTTCTGCCGCTGGCGTCGTCGCTGCGACTGCAGGCGTTTCGCCATGACATTAAAGGCCTGGTGCTGAGTCCGTTTGGCAACGCCTCGTTTGCCGGGGTTTATCGTGAAGAAGGTGAGGAAAAGTAAGTGATCATCTATATTCTGCGCCGCCTGCTGCTGCTGCTGATTACGCTGTTTTTGCTGTCGCTGGTCAGCTTTAGCCTGAGCTATTTTACCCCGAATGCACCGCTGGAAGGCGCTGCGCTGTTTGACGCCTGGTGGTTCTGGTTCAAAGGCATGCTGCAGTTTGACTTTGGCGTTTCCAGCACCAATGGCCAGGAGATTGGTCTGCAGCTGCGGGAAGTCTTTCCGGCTACCATGGAGCTTTGCATTCTGGCCTTTCTGTTTGCTCTGCTGATCGGCATTCCGCTCGGCATCTGCGCAGGCGTGATGCGCAACAAATGGCCGGATAAAACCATCAGTGCGCTGGCGCTGATCGGCTTTTCAGCGCCTATTTTCTGGCTGGCGCTGCTGTTCACCCTCTTCTTCTCTCTGACGCTTGGCTGGCTGCCGGTATCAGGCCGGCACGATCTGCTCTATCCGGTGCAGAATGTGTCCGGCTTTGCGCTGATTGATGCCTGGCTCAGCCGCTCACCCTGGCGCCATGAAATGATTATCAGCGCCCTGACCCATCTGATTTTGCCGGTGACGGTACTGGCAATGGCCCCGACTACCGAAGTGATCCGCCTGCTGCGTAACAGCACCAGCGAAGTGATGGACAAAAACTATGTCAAAGCCGCTGCGACCCGAGGCCTGTCGCGCCTGACGGTGATCCGCCGCCATGTGCTGCACAACGCCTTACCGCCGGTCATTCCGCGTCTTGGCCTGCAATTTTCGACCATGCTGACGCTGGCCATGATCACTGAGATGGTTTTCAACTGGCCGGGCCTGGGCCGCTGGTTAATTAATGCGATTCGTCAGCAGGATTACGCGGCGATCTCCGCTGGCGTGATGGTGATTGGTGGGCTGGTGATACTGGTTAACGTCATCTCCGACGTGATTGGCGCCGCCATGAACCCGCTGAAACACAAAGAATGGTACGCCCTGCGATAGCGCGGTTCTGCGCTGCCTGTCGGATACTATTTTAGAACCCCATTCGCATTCGGCTGTTCAGGTCGGATGCGATATTTCTTAAACAACAGCTTTCTCTCTCTGGCCGTCGGTTATTGGGATTATCTGATTGCCTGCAGCCAGAATAGATCCTTTCCTGAGTGTCTGATGGATTTTTCAATTCACGCATCATGATGAGTCAGCATGGTTAGCCGCTTTTCGCAGAAATAAAGCAGAATCGGGCAATGTAATCTTTTTACTCTGATCGACATTAATGGCGCTAAAATAGCCACCTTGCTAAATTGAAAGCGCAGAGGTTTAGACGGTTTTTATCTGGACAATAATTCAGAAGTTAACAGCATGGGGAAACAGATATTAATAAGCCGGCACGGGATGAAAAAATAACGTCTTCAATGCGGCGATTGATTTACCAAAAAAAATATTCCTGCCGTGCGTGGCAGGAATATAAATTAATATCATGAGGGCGTGATTTTAAATTTTATGACGCTGATTATACTGCGTCTGGGATCATGCCGAAGGTGCCGTTTAACAGGCTCGCTTCAAAATCAGCCAGCAGTTGTACTGCACCAGCGGTGCTGTCCCAGCCGGTAATCAGACCAGTGAGTGCTGCACCAACGCCACCGGCGATACCGCCGACAATACCGCCAACCAGCGCACCGAGAGAACCAATGCCTAAGATGCCGCCGCCGTTGCTGCCAACACGCGTGCCCAGCATTAAGCCGCCCCAGGTACCCGCAACGCCAAGCAGTGTTGCGCTCATTAAACCTTCAGCCAGGCCTGCACCGGAAATTGACTGACATTCATTAATAGATAATTCTCTCATCTTTTTACTTTCCTTGTTTTCCTAAAAGGAGCTTCATTATCTGTATTAGCAGAACGGGCACAATAGCAAAATATCCATACTCGGAACCATCTTAAACTTAAAATGCTATAGCTGGGTAACTTAACAAAAACATTAACTTTCACTCCACATTTCATTACAATGATTGTTATTTCCCGGCATTTTTAATATTTACTTTTATCCCGTTAACACAGGGAAATATCAGATAAAATAGCCTGAATGCTGCCCTGTCGAAAACTAAGATAAATCCCGATAAAAATAAACCCTCCACCTGGTCAATTACGAGTGCCGACACTGAACAGCCGTGAGCGGATAAAATTAAGCTGACGATCCGTCGGTTAAACTGAGTAGCTTTAAGCTGATGGGTATTTCCCCGGATTATTTCATGGCTATTTTTTCATTTACGCCGCTACCGCCTGAATATAAGTCGCTCAGCCTGCTGTGACTGATTTTGTGCAGCAAAATTTGCTTCTGCCCTACCCGATACCCCGCCATCTGCCAGCCCACAATGCCCGGCCTGAAGTATTGATCGGCTGTTCTGGCCTGATGGGTGTCGCGGTTCCCTTGCCAGCGAATGGGAGTTAGACGGATAATCGTCACAGTGAGCGTAGGTCGCTGATGCTGTCCAGCCTGAACAACCGGAGAGTAGCCCCGCGCATTAATAATGCCTGACTGCCACAGGAAGTGGCCGTTTCTGCTGATGAGAGGCTTGTTGTCATGCGGGTTATCCTTCACCGGGCCGTTTGTGAACCCTAAGCATGCGGTAAAAGAAGTTATTCGGGCTAAAGCACGCTACACTACGTTTGAGCACAAAACAGAGCAAACCCTTGTTATGAATCAAAATTTCAATTCAGTTCCAACCTTGTCTCATCATTATCAGGCGATAATCTATGCCCTCCGATAATATCTATGCCGAAAAACGCCTGCCCAGCGCGTTTCGTCAGAGCTGGCACCATTTTTATCGCGATACCGCGGCGATGGTGGGCCTGTATGGCTTTGGCGCGTTGCTGCTGCTCTGTTTAACTGGCGCACTGATCGCGCCCTACGGTATTGATCAACAGTTCCTGGGTTATCAGCTGTTGCCGCCTTCCTGGTCACGCTATGGCGATGTGTCGTTTTTCCTCGGCACTGACGATTTAGGCCGCGATCTGTTGAGCCGCCTGCTGAGCGGCGCCGGCCCCACGGTCGGGTCGGCCATGCTGGTCACTCTGTTTGCAACCTTCTGGGCGCTGGTGTTAGGCATACTGGCGGGCATGACGCACGGCGTGCGGTCTGCCGTGATGAATCACGTACTGGATACGCTGCTGTCGATTCCTTCGCTGCTGCTGGCGATTATTGTGGTGGCCTTTCTCGGTCCCCGCCTGGAGCACGCCATGCTGGCGGTCTGGCTGGCCCTGATGCCTCGTCTGGTGCGGGAGATTTATAGCGCGGTTCATGATGAACTGGAAAAAGAGTATGTGGTAGCAGCCCGCCTCGATGGCGCCAGCAGTCGTAATATTCTGCGCTACGCCATCCTGCCTAACATTCTGCCATTATTGATCAGTGAGATTACCCGCGCCCTGTCGATGGCGATTCTGGATATTGCGGCACTGGGCTTTCTTGATCTGGGCGCACAGCTGCCTTCACCCGAATGGGGTGCCATGCTGGGGGATTCGCTTGAACTGATCTATGTCGCGCCCTGGACTGTCATGCTGCCTGGCGTGGCGCTAATGGTCAGCGTATTAATTGTTAACCTGCTCGGTGACGGCATTCGTCGCGCCGTCGAAGCGGGAGTGGAATAAATGCCGTTACTCGATATTCGAAATCTCACCATTGAATTTATGACTGCCGACGGGCCGGTCAAGGCGGTCGATCGCGTCAACCTGACCCTGAGCGAAGGTGAAATTCGCGGACTGGTGGGTGAGTCAGGATCGGGCAAGAGCCTGGTTGCCAAAGCGATATGCGGCGTGACCAAAGATAACTGGCGCGTCACCGCCGATCGCATGGTGTTTGATGATGTGGATCTGCTGCGGCTGTCACCCCGCGATCGCCGTCGTATTGTCGGCCATAACGTTTCCATGATTTTTCAGGAGCCGCAATCCTGTCTCGATCCCTCCGAAAGCATTGGCCGCCAGCTGATGCAGGCGATTCCGCGCTGGACCTATAAAGGTCCGTGGCTGAAGCGCTTCTGGTTCTGGCGCAAAACCCGTGCCATCGAACTGCTGCATCGCGTCGGCATCAAGGATCACAAAGATATCATGCGCAGCTTTCCTTACGAGCTGACTGAAGGTGAGTGTCAGAAAGTGATGATCGCCATCGCGCTGGCGAACCAGCCGCGCCTGCTGATCGCCGATGAGCCGACCAACGCCATGGAGCCGACTACCCAGGCACAGATTTTCCGCCTGCTGAGTCGCCTCAACCAGAATAACAACACCACGATTTTGCTGATCAGTCATGATCTGCGCACCATGAGTCAATGGGCCGATCGGATAAACGTGATGTATTGTGGTCAGACGGTGGAAACCGCCCAGAGCGACGATCTGATGACCACGCCGCACCATCCTTACACCCAGGCGCTGATTCGCGCCATGCCTGACTTTGGTCGCGCTCTGCCGCATAAAAGCCGGCTGAATACGCTGTCGGGGGCTATTCCATCGCTGGAGAGCCTGCCGATAGGCTGCCGGCTGGGACCGCGCTGCCCCTATGCGCAGCGAAAATGCGTTGAAACGCCGCGCCTGGCGGGCAGTAAATCGCATCTTTACGCCTGTCATTTCCCGCTGAACATGGAGAGCCAGTAACATGGAAACCCTGCTGGAAGTGCGCAACCTGAGCAAAACCTTTCGCTATCGCACCGGGTTGTTTCGTCGGCAGCATGTCGAAGCGGTGAAATCGGTCAGCTTTACCCTGCGCGAAAAGCAAACGCTGGCGATTATCGGCGAAAACGGCTCCGGCAAATCGACGCTGGCAAAAATGCTCAGCGGGATGGTCGCACCGACCGAGGGCGAAATCCTGATTGACGATCATCCGCTCAGCTTTGGCGATTACGGCTACCGCAGCCAGCGTATCAGGATGATTTTTCAGGACCCGTCAACCTCACTGAATCCGCGTCAGCGGGTCAGCCAGATCCTCGATTTTCCGCTGCGGCTCAATACCGAGCTGACCGCCGAACAGCGGGAGAAACGCATTATCGCTACGCTGCGCCAGGTGGGATTGCTGCGCGATCACGCCGGTTACTATCCGCATATGCTGGCGCCCGGCCAGAAACAGCGTCTGGGCCTGGCGCGCGCGCTGATCCTGCAACCGAAAGTGATCGTGGCGGATGAAGCGCTGGCCTCGCTGGATATGACCATGCGTTCGCAGCTGGTCAATCTGATGCTGGAACTGCAGGAGAAACACGGCATCGCCTACATTTATGTTACCCAGCATCTCGGCATGATGAAGCACATCAGCGATCAGGTGCTGGTGATGCATCAGGGCGAAGTGGTGGAGCGTGGCGGAACCGCCGATGTGCTGGCCTCCCCGTTGCACGATTTGACCCGTCGGCTGATCAGCAGCCATTTTGGCGAAGCGCTGACCGCCGAAGCCTGGCGGCGAGAACACTGATAATTGCTGCCTCTCCCGCAATTTGCGGGCTGATTTACCTGATTTCAGACAGACGTGCTAGAATCCGCACGTCGATTAACGTCGGTCGCCTACTTTTTAAACAATGCGGCCGCCAACTACAATGACCATAAGGATTACAGCTATGGGTTTTCTTTCCGGTAAGCGCATTCTGATTACTGGCGTTGCCAGTAAACTTTCCATCGCCTACGGTATTGCACAGGCGATGCACAAACAGGGCGCAGAACTGGCTTTCACCTACCAGAACGACAAATTAAAAGGTCGTGTGGAAGAGTTTGCTAAAGATTTGGGCTCAGACATCGTTCTGCCGTGTGACGTTGCCGAAGATGAGAGCATCAAATCCCTGTTCACTGAACTGGCAAAAACCTGGCCGAAATTTGACGGTTTCGTTCACTCCATCGGTTTCGCCCCAGGCGACCAGCTGGATGGTGACTATGTGAATGCCGTAACCCGCGAAGGCTTCAAAATCGCGCATGACATCAGTGCATACAGCTTCGTTGCGATGGCCAAAGAGTGCCGCGCGATGCTGAACCCACAGTCTGCGCTGCTGACCCTTTCTTACCTGGGTGCTGAGCGCGCCATCCCGAACTACAACGTGATGGGTCTGGCGAAAGCGTCACTGGAAGCCAACGTCCGCTATATGGCGAATGCAATGGGTCCGGAAGGCGTTCGTGTTAACGCCGTTTCTGCCGGTCCAATCCGTACGCTGGCCGCTTCAGGCATTAAAGATTTCCGTAAGATGCTGGCTCACTGCGAAGCGGTCACCCCGATTCGTCGTACCGTGACCATCGAAGATGTCGGCAACTCAGCGGCATTCCTCTGCTCTGATCTGGCAGGCGGCATCACCGGTGAAATCGTTCACGTTGACGGCGGCTTCAGCATCGCTGCAATGAACGAACTGGAACTGAAATAAGTTTCTGAGGGCGAGCCTGGCTCGCCCTTCTCTTTCTTCTTCTCGCCCCATCCCCTTCAGACCTGATTTTCCTGTCGTTATACCGTAACGCTATTAATTATCACCGATCATTCTTTTGCCCTGGCCTGGCCTTCGGCGAGGATACCTCTGCCCTTCGGTCAGGCAATTTTTCAGATTCTGCCGCCTGCCTGCCGAACCAGAATTTTGCAAAAGGATTGATCATGGAACAACGCCGCTATCCGGGCCATAACCACTGGTTTTACGAGAGCCAGACCAGTCCACGCATCACGCAGGCCGCTCCGCTGGTGCCTGAAGCCGCTCACATTGATGACCGTTTCCTGCTGGGCTGCCTGACCGATGATGCGCAGATCGCGGCAGTGCTGCGCGCGAACCAGCCCGCTTTGCTGGCGGCGCGCGATCTGGCGCAGCTGCTGTTCCCCGACCGCGTCACGACCTCGCTGACCCATACCCTGACGCTGTACGATCGCCTCAGCACCGCCCTGACCGTCGCCCAGGTGGCTGGCGTCCAGCGCTTGTGCAATCACTACTCGGCACGTCTTAACCCGCTGCCCGGACCCGATTCATCCCGTGAGAGCAACAATCGTCTGACCCAAATCACCCAGTACGCCCGTCAGCTGGCGATGCAGCCCGAGCTGATCACCGCCAGCGCCATTTCCGCGCTGGATGCCGTAGGCCTGACCGAGCCGGATATCGTTACGCTCAACCAGCTGATCGGTTTTGTCAGCTATCAGGCGCGCGTGGTCGCCGGACTACAGGCGCTGCAGGCCCAGCCGGTGCGCTGGCTGCCTGGCTCCACTCCCCCGCCGGATGCTGACCGCAGCGGCTTCGGTCAGCCGGCTGAGTGGCGCCCGGCGCTGAAACCGCTGGAGTTACGCTACGCCAGTGCCGAACAGCTGGCGGCGATCACCCGCAGCCAGGCGCTGCCGGGAATGCAGGATGCGGTGTGGCTACTGGCGCATGATGCGTCAGCGCTGTATGGCTGGGTGCAGTTGCGTCAGCAATTAGCGGCCGGTCAGCCGCTGGCTGAAGCGACCGCGGCACGGATACTCGGCAGCCGCCGGGCCTTTCAGCACCTGTCCGGCATCGAGGATTTGATTGAGGGCGTCGATGAGGCTGGCATCAGTGAGCCGCAGCGGCAGATTGTCGCGCTGGCCGCCCAGCTCACCCGTGCGCCGGAACGCTTCAGCGCGGCACATCTGCAACCGCTGGCGGAGGCAGGCTGGACCGCAGACGCCCTCTTTGGTGTGATTCAGTCAGTGGCGATCGGTAACTGGAATAGCCGGCTGTTTTATGCGCTGGGGGAAGTCAGGTAAAACCGTCAGACCGGTAGCTGCCCGCGCGCTTCATCAAAAAAGTGCTGAGCCAGCGGCGTGGCGCGTCCGGGTTCAGCTATCACCAGCGCCGCTTCGCGCGCCATCGGTTGCAGCTGGATGGGCCGCTGATGCAATCCCTGCAGCGAACCGGGCAACAGGTGACCCACCGGGGAGACCAGCAATCCCAGCCCGACCTGGGCGCACTGCATCAGTTGCATCACTGAGGCGCTTTCGACCACCACCCGCGGCACCAGCGCCGCCTCGCGAAATGCCATATCCAGATAACGCCGGAAATAACGGGTCGGCTCCGCCAGGCAGAGCGGTTGCTGCGCCAGTTCTTTCAGCGTGAGCGGAGCGCTCGCCACCAGCTGAGGAAAATGGTCGGGATGGAAGATCGCCTCAACGCCCCGATCGGCCAGCATCGCCGTCTGAAAATGGAGTTCACGCAGCGTGGCCATTTCAAAGAAGCCAATGCCGACATCCACGGTGTGGCTGTTGAGCGCCTCCAGCAGTTGATCGGCACTCAGCACCGCAATCCGGTAATCGAGCTGCGGATAACGCGCCTGCACCGCCTTTAACAGCAGCGGCAATGCCACGCTGCATTGTGGCACCACGCCGAGCCGCAATGTGCCGTTGACCCCATGCTTCAGCGACTCCACTTCCAGCTTCAGCCCCTGATAAACCGACACGATCTCGCGCGCCCACGCCAGCACGCGATCGCCTTCCGGGGTGAAACCGGCAAAGTTGTTACTGCGATTAATCAGCGACAGGCCCAGCTCGCGCTCCAGATTTTTCAGGCGCATCGAAAGCGTCGGCTGGGTGACAAAACTGGCTTCGGCGGCCCGGCCAAAATGGCGTTCGCGTTCGAGATTACACAGGTAAATTAATTGTTTTATGTCGATGTTAATGACCCGTCAGCAGGTTAGGTGAATCCACGATGTCTTATTTTATTTCGGGCGTTTACCCGATGATTCATTTCAATTTTAGCGGTTACGCGCGCATACGTCTTAACAGCAAGGATCATTCAGCCTGTCCTTGCACGCCTGATGATGGTTTTCAGCGCCAGCGCAATGAGTGCGAAGCCGACCGGCAGCAAAAAACCATATCCCAGCACGCTGTAGAGCCAGATTCCTGCCACGCCGCCTGTGAGAAAGGATAACAGCGTCAGGCCGTGCAGCCGCAGGCGATCCAGATAGAGCGGCGCCTCTTTGGGAGAGACTTTGCGCCGTAACACCTCATACAGCATCGCCAGCTCAATGCCGATATCAGTCGCGGTGCCGGAGACGTGCGTAGTGCGAACCCGCGCATTTGAGATCCGGGTAACCACTGCATTTTGTAAGCCCATCAGGAAACTCAGGCTCATGATCAGCAGCACGCCAGGCGCATCCGGTGAAAAAAGGGTTTCAGCCACGCCCAGTGCCAGCAGCGCCGCGCCTTCGGCCAGGATCACCACGGCATAAATCGTGCGGATATTACGGCGACGTCCTGAATTAATGATCAGCGTTGAGATCATCGAACCGGCAATAAACAGGCAGACGATCGACAGAAAAAACAGGCCTGCCCCTAAATTGGCTTTTGCCAGATGATCGGAGAGCGAAGAGACGTTTCCGGTCATATTGGCGGAGAAAAAGCCGACAATCTCAAACGCCGCAGTGTTCAGCGCGCCTGCAGCCGCGGCCAGCGTACAGGCCAGACGACTATCCGCGCCGATACTGCGCGCATCTTCAGTGGTGATCAGCATGGAACCTACGCATCCTGGCAAACATGGCCGATATAATCCGCTGATTTTTCGTCGCAAACAAGCGGGCGACGCCGGCTAAACTCCCTCTCCTTGCGCACGGTCAGACCCGGTTCAGAAAGCTCTCTCGCCATGCAGTTCCCGCGCGGCGAGAGAGCGCGGGAGTGCCGGTTAGCGGGCTGACAGCCGGAAGGTGGAGACCGATTTCGTCAGATAGTGCACCTGCTCTTCCAGCGAAGCCGAGGCAGCGGCGGACTCCTGCACCAGCGCGGCGTTCTGCTGCGTCACGCTGTCCATCTCGGTCACCGCCTGCTCAATCTGTCCAATTCCGCGACTCTGTTCGTCCGAAGCGGTGGAGATCTGCTCCATCAGCTGATTAACCTGGCTGACCGAAGAGATGATGGCGCTCATGGCATCACCGGTGCGGCTGACCTGGTCAGAACCGGCGTGAATAATCGCCACCGATTCAGCAATCAGGCTCTCAATTTCTTTTGCCGCGACGGCGCTGCGCTGCGCCAGATTACGCACCTCACCCGCCACCACCGCAAAGCCACGGCCCTGCTCACCGGCTCTCGCCGCTTCCACGGCGGCATTCAGCGCCAGAATATTGGTCTGGAAAGCGATGCTGTCGATCACGGTGGTGATCTCTTCAATTTTTTTCGAGCTGGCATTAATCATCGCCATCGAAACCACCACCTCCTGCGACACTTTGGCACCGCTTTCGGCATTCTGCACCGCTTCACTGGTCAGGCGACAGGCCTCAAACACATTGCCGGTATTCTGTTTAACGGTAGCGCCCAGCTGCTCCATGCTGGCGGCAGTCTGGGTCAGCGCCGCGGCCTGCTGTTCGGTGCGCGAGGCAAGGTCGATATTACCCGCCGCAATCTCCTGTGACGCAGTCGAGACCGAACGGGTCGAATCACGCACCTGCAGGATAATGTCCGTCAGGGCGCTGCGCATCTGCTCCAGCGACGCCATCAGCTGCTGGATCTCGCTGCGTGAACCGGCTTTGACCGGCACGCTGCTATCCAGTACGCCGGCGGCAATCAGTTTACAGTGCGCCTGGGCCTGATTGAGTGGTGAAAGGACATAGCGTTGCATAAACAGGTAGATGGCAATAATGATGGCAAAGAACAGGATGCCAAAAACAGCCAGCAGCGTGATACCAGAGGTGAAATGGCTCTGCGCGTCGGTGTTGAGCTTTTTGGCGTAGGCTTCATGCTGGGCCAGCACCCGATCAAGGATGATTTCGTACTGCCGATCAAGGCGCACCACGCTGGCGATCTGATTTTTAAACCGCACCTGATCATGCGCTTCGGCTGCATCAATCAACGGCTGAAGCCCCTGCTGACGGTAAGCCAGATAGGCCTGACGATAGGCATCGGCTTCCGCCTCTTCACCCGGCAGACGCGGGGCTGCCATGTAGGCTTCAAACGCAGCATCGGCCTTCGCCGCTACCGTTCTGACGCCCTCCAGAGAGGCCGCGTTTTGACCGTTGCTCTCTTCGATGGCTTTCATGTACTCCATCAGGCGCACGCGCAGCGTTCGACTGTGGTTAATCGGGTCGATGACCGACAGCACCACGCGGATCTCTTTATTGACGGCGTTTAACGACTGATTACTCTGCACCAGCAGCCAGGTGCTGATGGCTACGCTGGTCAGAAACAGCGCCAGCAGGAAAGAGAAAATCAGCAGAGAGGATTTTTTGAGTGACATAACAACTTCCGGAAAATGAACGAATGCTGTTATATCGGCCAGAAATTGTCCCCCATTAGGGTACGGCTTTTTTTAGTTACTTTAAGCCAGACGGCAGCCGGATAAAGAGATAAAAAATCTGCGCCTGACAGCCCGATGGCCTTGGGCTGTCAGCGGGTTCCGAACACGGCTGCGGTTACGCCACGCCGAGCGCCATTTTCACCTGATTGGCGATCTTTTCCACCTGCGGTCCGTAAATGACCTGCACATCGTTATCACTGACCCGGTTCACCCCGTTGGCCCCGGTGCTCATCAGAGTCTGATCGACCACCTCTTTCATGTCTTTGACCCGCACCCGCAGTCGGGTAAAGCAGCAATCGACATCCTCAATATTGGCCTGACCGCCCAGCCCGCTGATGATCACCTGAGTGCGCTCATCCCCGCTCACCTGCTGGGGTTTCTCTTCATCCGACTCTCTGCCCGGCGTTTCAACGTTCATGCGGGTGATGACCAGGCGGAAAGCGTAGTAGTAGATTGGGGCGTAAACCACGCCCAGCGCCAGCGTCCACCACCAGTGGGTTTTTGCACCGCCTAAGATGCCAAATACCACCAGATCGATAATCCCGCCCTGCACGTTACCGATCATCAGATGCAGCATCGACATCAGCATAAACGAGAGACCGGTGAGAAACGCGTGCAGCAGATAGAGTACCGGTGAAACGAAGATAAAGCAGAACTCCAGCGGTTCGGTGATGCCGGTGGTAAATGAGGTCAGCGCGCCCGCCAGTACCAGCGCTTTCACCCGCTGCTTGTGCTCCGGCCGGGCGGTATGATAGATCGCCAGCGCGGCGGCAGGCAGACCAAACATCATCACCGGAATTTTACCCTGTGCCAGAAACTGAGTGGCGGTGCGCAGCGTGTCGTCCGGGATCATGCCCGGATGGGTCAGCGAGGTATTAAAGATGTTCAGCGCGCCGACAATCGTCTGCCCGTCCACTATCGCCATCCCGCCAATCGGGGTGAAGCGGACGGTTTCATTAAGAATATGGTGCAGGCCGGTTGGGATCAGGATGCGTTCAAACGCCCCAAGCAGAAAAGCGCCATACTGCCCGCTTTTGCCGATCATCTGGCCAATCCAGGCGATGCCGTTGCCGATGGTCGGCCAGATCATCGCCAGCAGCACGCCAATCAGCGGCAGGCAGACCACGGTCACGATCGGCACAAAGCGGCGGCCACCGAAAAAACTGATCGCCGTCGGGAGCTGTTGGGTATAGAAGCGATTATGCAGCGCCACCGTTACCAGCCCGGCGATGACCCCGCCCAGCACGCTCATGTTGTAGGTGAAGACGCCCAGCATCTCGATATATTCCGCCGACCGCATCATCGCGGTGGTCTGGTCCAGCCCGGCCTGCTGTAACGCCTCCGGTGTTGTGGTTGCCGCGGTAATCCCTTTCGCCGCCAGCGTGGCGTTGATGCCGACGTTCATGGCGATATAACCGATCACGGCGGCAAAGGCAGCGGTGGGTTTTTCCGCTTTTGCCAGCCCGATGGCGCTGGCAACCGCAAAGAACACCGGCAGGTTAGCAAACAGCGCGCCAGCAACCTTGCGAATAAAACCAATAATCAACTGCGGCACCTGCATCTGGGCAAAAGCATCGCCAGTCACTGCCGGGTTTTGCATGGCTGCCGCCAGCCCGAGAAAGATCCCCGCCGCGGCGATCACCGAGATTGGCATCATTAACGCTTTGCCGAACGCATGGATCTGGCTGGTCAGCTGTTTCATCGAGTCGCGCCCTCTTCTGGTATGAACAGCAAGTATTAGCCCGTTGTGGTGAGAACTCCCGTTATCGGCAGGTTACAGGCGGGTAAAATTTGAGCAGCATCACAATTCTGGCCGATGCATGATAAACGGCAGCTATCGCACCATTAAGTCAATCAATTAGACAAGGTTTGATGATAATTGCACACTCCACTTCACCATCAGGCCATAACCTGATAACAAACTATCTACAATACTTCCTACTATAAAAAAGCCTGCACTCACTATGAAATTTAAACGCCAAATCAAACCCTATCGCGCGGCTGCGGGCGGCTGGGGTTCACTGGAAGCCACCACGCGTTTCGTTCTTGACAGCAAAGCGGCCCTGAAAAATATGCGCAACCTGATGCGCATGAATAAAGCGCGCGGTTTTGACTGTCCGGGCTGCGCCTGGGGCGATGACAACAAAAGTACCTTCAGCTTCTGCGAAAACGGTGCCAAGGCAGTGACCTGGGAAGCGACACGCCGGATGGTCGACACCGACTTTTTCGCTAAACACAGCGTGACCACGCTCTACACCCAGAGTGACTACTTCCTGGAGTATCAGGGGCGTCTGACCCATCCGCTGCGCTACAACGCCGAAACTGACCACTATGAGCCGATCAGCTGGGACGACGCGTTTGCCCTGATCGCCCGTCACATCAAGGCGATGGATAACCCGGATCAGATGGAGCTTTACACCTCTGGTCGTGCCAGTAATGAAGCCTCCTGGCTTTATCAGCTGTTTGGCCGCCTGATGGGCACCAACAACTTCCCCGACTGCTCCAACATGTGCCATGAAGCCAGCGGTACCGGCCTGAAGCGCAGCATCGGCGTGGGCAAAGGCACTATCCGTCTGGATGATTTTGATCATGCCGATGCGATTTTCGTCTTCGGCCAGAATCCCGGCACTAACCATCCGCGCATGTTGCATAGCCTGCGTCACGCCGCCGATCATGGCGCGAAGATCGTGACCTTCAACACCCTGCGTGAGCGCGGTCTGGAACGCTTTGCCGATCCACAAAAACCGCTGGAAGTGGTGACCTCGATGTCCGGCACCATCAGCTCCTCCTACTATCAGCCGAATCTCGGCGGTGATATGGCAGCGGTGCGCGGCATGGTGAAATGCCTGCTGGAAACCCATCGCGCCCGCCTGGCAGCCGGTGAAAGCGGTCTGTTTGATCAAACCTTTATCAATGCCAAAACCAACGGTATCGAAGCCTATATCGAGGCCGTCGATAACACCGACTGGATGCAGATTGTGGCGCAGTCGGGGCTGACCCAGGCGCAAATCCGTGAAGCCGCGGCAATCTACCAGAGTGCCGATCGGGTGATCTGTACCTGGGCGATGGGCATTACCCAGCATAAGCACTCGGTTGATACGGTACGTGAAATCACCAACCTGCAACTTCTGTTTGGTCAGCTGGGCAAAAAAGGGGCGGGTCTCTGCCCGGTTCGTGGTCACAGTAACGTGCAGGGCAACCGCACCATGGGTATCGATGAGAAGCCGTCGCAGGCGTTTCTCGATGCGCTGGGTAACCACTTTAACTTCGAACCGCCACGCGCCCACGGTCACAACACCGTTGAAGCGCTGAATGCGATGCTGCGCGACGAAGTAAAAGTGCTGATTGCACTGGGTGGCAACCTGGCTGCTGCCGCGCCTGACTCACCGCGTACTGAAGAAGCGCTGTCACGCTGTGGACTCACCGTTCACATCAGCACCAAACTGAACCGCAGCCATCTGGTGCCGGGTCATGAAGGGCTGATCCTGCCGACGCTGGGCCGGACCGAACGTGACCGCCAGGCGACCGGCAACCAGTTCATCACGGTGGAAGATTCATTCAGTATGGTGCACGCCTCTGAAGGGATTGGCATTCCGCTGGCGGAGACGCAGCGTTCTGAAACCGCGATTGTGGCCGGTATTGCCCATGCAGTGCTGGGTGATGAGAAAGTGAAATGGCTGGATCTGGCAGGCGATTACAACCTGATCCGCGAGCACATCGCCGCCACCATTCCGGGCTTTGCAGACTTTAACGCTAAATGTGATATTCCGGGTGGTTTCTATCTCGGTAACGCGGCGGCGGAACTGCGCTTCAATACCGCCAGTGGCAAAGCGGAGTTCAGCGCAGCAGCGCTGCCGTCTTCACTGTTCCCGAATCTGGATCAGGAGGTGCCCTTTACGCTGCAGACCCTGCGTTCCCACGATCAGTACAACACCACCATTTACGGCCTTGATGACCGTTACCGTGGCGTGTTTGGTCAGCGTGAAGTGGTGTTCATCAACCCGGACGATATGGCCGACCTGGGCTTCACCGAAGGCCAGAATGTCGATATTGAAACCCTGTGGAATGATGGCATTACCCGTCGCGTCAGCGGTTTCAAACTGGTGCCCTACAATATTCCGCGCGGCAATCTGGCGGCCTATTATCCGGAAACCAACCCGCTGGTACCGCTGAACAGCTTCGGCGATGGCAGCGGAACACCGACCTCGAAATCGGTGCCGGTGAAACTGGAACTGTCGTCGGCGCTGGCGGACCAACGCATCGCCTGATTACGGTCAACTTAGCGCACCTGAAAAGCCGGCCTGTCCGGCTTTTTGCCTTGCCGCGCGGCGTCGATTCGCGTAAAACTGTCAGCCGCAATCAGGCAACGAAACGTAAAAATTATGTTCCAGGATAACCCGCTGCTCGCGCAGCTGAAAGAGAAGCTCCACTCGCAAACGCCTCGTGCTGAAGGCGTTGTTAAAGGCACCGAAAAAGGCTTCGGCTTCCTGGAAGTCGATGCGCAAAAAAGCTACTTCATTCCGCCACCGCAGATGAAGAAGGTGATGCACGGTGACCGTATCGTCGCCGTGATCCACAGTGATAAAGATCGTGAAAGCGCTGAGCCGGAAACCCTGGTTGAGCCGTTCCTGAGCCGCTTTGTTGGCCGGGTCCAGAAGAAAGACGATCGCCTGTCAATTGTGCCCGATCATCCGCTGCTCAGGGACGCTATTCAGTGCCGTCCGGTGCGCGGACTGACGCACGAGTTTGAGAATGGCGACTGGGCTGTCGCTGAAATGCGTCGCCATCCGCTGAAAGGCGATCGCGGTTTTTATGCCGAACTGACCGATTTCATTGTTAAAGCTGACGATCACCTCGCGCCATGGTGGGTGACGCTGTCGCGTCATAACCTGGAGCGTGAAGCGCCCGATGTCAGCTTTGGCGAGATGCTGGATGAGAATCTGACGCGTGAAGATCTGACCGCGCTCGATTTCGTCACCATCGACAGCGCCAGCACCGAAGATATGGATGATGCGCTCTACGTTGAAGCGCTGGAAGATGGCTCGCTGCGGCTGACCGTGGCGATCGCCGATCCGACTGCCTACGTGCCGGAAGGCAGCCAGCTGGATAAACTGGCGGCGCAGCGTGCGTTCACCAACTATCTGCCGGGCTTCAACATTCCGATGCTGCCGCGCCAGCTCTCTGATGATGTCTGCTCGCTGCGCCCACATGCGCGTCGTCCGGCACTGGCCTGTCGCGTCACCGTCGCGCCGGATGGTACGCCGGGTGAGGATCTGCAGTTCTTTGCCGCCTGGATCGAATCCAAAGCCAAACTGGCCTACGACGACGTTTCAGACTGGCTGGAAAACAGCGGTGACTGGCAGCCAGAAAGCGAAGCGATTGCTGAGCAAATCCGTCTGCTGCACCGTCTCTGTCTGGCCCGCAGCGAATGGCGTCAGACCCATGCGCTGGTGTTTAAAGATCGTCCTGATTACCGCTTCCTGCTGGGTGAGAAAGGCGAAGTACTGGAGATCGTGGCTGAACCGCGCCGCATCGCCAACCGCATCGTTGAAGAGGCGATGATTCTGGCTAACGTCTGCGCGGCAAAAGTGCTGCGTGACACGCTGGGCTTTGGTATCTACAACGTGCATGCCGGTTTCGATACCACCAATGCTGAACAGGCGGCCGCCGTACTGGCGACCCACGGCATCAGCGTCGATGCGCAGGCGATTACCACGCTGGAAGGGTTCCGCGTGCTGCGTCGCGAACTGGATGCCCAGCCGACGCAGTTCCTCGACAGCCGCATCCGTCGTTTCCAGACCTTTGCCGAGATCAGCACCGAACCGGGTCCGCACTTTGGTCTGGGTCTTGAAGCCTATGCCACCTGGACCTCACCGATTCGTAAATTTGGCGACATGATCAACCATCGTCTGCTGAAAGCGATCATTCGCGGTGACCAGATTGCCCGTCCGGATGAGGCACTGACCGTCACCATGAGTGAACGCCGTCGCCTCAACCGCATGGCAGAGCGCGATGTCGGTGACTGGCTCTACGCCCGTTATCTGGCGCCGTTCGCCGCTACCGATCGTCGCTTCAGCGCGGAGATCATTGATGTGTCACGCGGCGGTATGCGTGTCCGTCTGCTGGAGTTCGGCGCGGTCGCGTTTATCCCGGCACCGTTTATCCACGCGGTGCGTGATGAACTGGTCTGCAGCCAGGAAAATGGCAGCGTACAGATCAAAGGCGAAGTGGTTTACCGTGTTACTGACGTTATCGACGTGACCATCGCTGAAGTGCGCATGGAAACCCGCAGCGTCGTGGCGCGTCCCGCCGTCTGAGTCTGAAATCCGGCGGGATAACTCCGGTTATCCCGCCGCTTCCCGCCCCGCTCTCTTTGCAAAAATGTTAAATTTGTTCCCCGCTTCACACTTCTCCATCGATTAACTTTCACTTACATTCCATTACATTAAGTTTGACTCGTTGTTTTCGATCGCATCTCTCTCGATCCTCACAAGGAGTTAGTCATGAAAAACGTCAAAACCGGCGCGATCTGGTTAGTGGTGGCGTTAATCGGCGCGGGCGCTTTCGCCATGCTGGCACTCAGCCGCGGCGAACACGTTAACGCCGTCTGGCTGGTAATTGCGTCTGTCGCCTGTTACAGCATCGCTTATCGTTTTTACAGCCTGTTTATCGCCCGCAATATTTTTGAACTGGATGACCGCCGCCTGACGCCCGCCGAGCGGCTGAATGACGGCCTCGACTATGTGCCCACCAACAAATGGGTGCTGTTTGGTCATCACTTTGCCGCCATTGCCGGGGCCGGTCCGCTGGTCGGGCCGATTCTGGCGGCTCAAATGGGTTTCCTGCCTGGCACCATCTGGATTCTGGTCGGGGTGATGCTGGCCGGTGCGGTGCAGGACTTTCTGATCCTGTTTATCTCTACCCGCCGCGATGGTCGCTCGCTGGGTGAAATGGCGCGTCAGGAGCTGGGGGCCTTTGCCGGTGTGGTCACCATGCTCGGCGCGCTCGGGGTGATGATCATCATTCTCTCCGCGCTGGCGCTGGTGGTGGTTAAGGCGTTAGCCAACAGCCCGTGGGGCCTGTTCACCATCGCCGCCACCATTCCTATCGCGCTGTTTATGGGCGTTTACATGCGCTTTATCCGTCCCGGAAAAATCGCTGAAGTGTCGCTGATTGGCTTTGTGCTGATGATGGCTGCCATCATTTACGGTGGCGACGTGGCACAGCATCCTTACTGGGGACCGTTTTTTACCCTGAAAGGCACCTCACTGACCTGGGTGCTGGTGATTTACGGCTTTATTGCCTCGGTGCTGCCGGTCTGGCTGCTGCTCGCTCCGCGTGACTACCTTTCGACCTTTCTTAAAATCGGTGTGATTGTTGGTCTGGCGGTGGGGATCGTTTTCGCCATGCCAGAGATGAAAATGCCAGCAGTCACCAAATTTATCGACGGCAGCGGCCCGGTCTTCTCCGGTGCGATGTTCCCGTTCCTGTTTATTACCATCGCCTGTGGGGCTATCTCCGGCTTTCATGCGCTGGTGTCGAGCGGCACCACGCCGAAGCTGGTGGAGCGTGAAAGTCATATTCGCTTTATCGGTTACGGCGCGATGCTGATGGAGTCATTCGTGGCGATCATGGCGCTGATTTGCGCCTCGGTACTGGACCCGGGCGTCTACTTCGCCATGAACTCACCGGCTGCGCTGATTGGTACCACGGTTGAGAGCGCCTCACAGGTAATCAACGGCTGGGGCTTTGTGGTGACGCCTGAGATGCTGAGCGGCATCGCCCGCGACGTCGGTGAAGGCTCGATTCTGTCGCGTGCCGGTGGCGCGCCGACGTTTGCCGTCGGCATGGCACACATCATCACCGACATTTTCAACAGCCGGGCGATGATGGCCTTCTGGTATCACTTCGCCATCCTGTTTGAAGCGCTGTTTATCCTGACCGCTGTGGATGCCGGGACCCGCGCCTGCCGTTTTATGGTGCAGGACCTGGTGGGCACCGTGGTGCCTTCGCTGGCAAATAACCGCTCGTGGCTCGGCAATATGGCCGGCACTACGGTCGCGGTCGCGGGCTGGGGCTTCTTTGTCTATCAGGGCGTAGTCGACCCGCTGGGCGGCATTAATACTCTCTGGCCGCTGTTTGGTATCGGTAATCAGATGCTGGCCTCAATGGCGCTGATCCTGGGCACCGTGGTGCTGTTTAAAATGAAAAAACAGCGCTACGCCTGGGTCACCATCCTGCCAACCATCTGGCTGTTTATCACCTCAATGACCGCCGGCTGGCAGAAAATCTTCCACGAGAAACCGTCGATCGGTTTTCTGGCGCAGGCCAGCAAATTCCGTAAAGGACTGGATGAAGGCGTGATGATTGCGCCAGCGAAAACCGTGGCTGATATGCAGACCATCGTCTTCAGCAATCAGATCAATGCCGTGCTGTGCGGCTTCTTTATGCTGGTGGCGGTGACGATGCTGATTGCCGCCTTCTTTGTGATTCGCAAAGCGCTGCGCAGCGATCTGCCCACCACCCATGAGTCAACCATTGCGCTGCGCAATAAGGCGGTACGTCATGTCTGATGCCATCCATCCGGTGCGTCGGCCACAGGGCGACTGGCAGATTCATCACTGCCAGTTTATGTCGGCACCTGCTCCGGCACCCTTTCGCTGGCGAACGCTGTGGCGCGGTCTGCAACAGTGCTTTCGCTTAATGGTCGGGGTGCAGGATTATCAAACGTACCTGCAGCATATGCGACTGCATCATCCCGCACAGCCGCCGATGAATGAGCGGGATTTCCATCGCTATTGTCTGGATGCCCGCTTCCCAGGTAAGGCCGGGAAACTGGGGAAATGCCCCTGCTGACGAGACGCAAAAGCCCCACATTGTTGGGGCTTTTTTGTGCCATTCGTATCTTGATAGTGAAATATATTTGGTTTGTACCTTGTGCTAACGTCGGATGATGAATACTGTTGCTAAAATAATGAGATAACGCCTGCAGTGCACTCCCCGGAGGAAGTTTCCATGACCGATGAACAAGGGCAAACGTTGTTGTACACCTTGTTTGGTACAACCAGCCCTCATTGGCGTCTGACCGCGGACAGCGATGCGCTGAATTTTGCCGAAGATGAGTCGTCACAAACCAATATCGCCCTGCCGCTCACGCCCGGCCAGGCTGCGATGATCCGGGCTATGCCGGTCATCACCTCAAGCATTAATCTGACCCTGCCGTTGCAGGGTGTTGCGGTGCCATTGCATCTGGTCGGCCGCAAAGTTAACCAATCTTCATGGGCCGGAACCGCGTCAGCCTGGGGCGACACCGCCGCAGTGGCGCGCGATTTGACATTGGGGCTTTCATTCGCCGAACAGGTGGTTTCCGAAGCCAATTCAGTGATCGTCATCCTCGATCAGCGCGGCAATATTCAGCGTTTTAACCGTCTGAGTGAAGAATATACCGGTCTGAATGAACATGAGGTGATTGGCCGGAATGTCTTTCAGCTGTTTATGACCAAACAGGAAGCGGCCTCCTCGCGACGTAACATTGCCGGCTTCTTTCGGGATGGTAACTCCTATGAGGTTGAGCGCTGGGTCAAAACCAAAAAAGGCCAGCGACTGTTCTTGTTTCGTAATAAGTTCGTTCACAGCGGCAGTGGCAAAAATGAAATTTTCCTCATCTGTTCAGGCACGGACATAACTGAGGAGCGCCGCGCCCAGGAACGGCTGCGGGTGCTGGCTAACACCGATACGGTGACCGGATTACCGAACCGCAACGCCATTCATCAGCAAATGAGCCAGGCGCTGGAGCAAGCCGGTGACGATCAGACCGGTGTGGTCTACCTCGATCTCGATAATTTCAAGAAAGTGAATGACGCCTACGGTCATATGTTCGGCGATCAACTGCTGCAGGCGGTCTCACTGGCGATCCTTAGCTGTCTGGGTAAAGACCAGACGCTGGGCCGGTTAGGCGGTGATGAATTTGTGGTACTGGCCGAACACACCAGCCAGGCGGCGCTGGAGGCGATGTCTTCGCGCATCCTGGAGCGACTGCGTCAGCCGTTCCGCATCGGCCTGATTGAAGTCTACAGCGGCTGTTCCATCGGCATCGCCCTCGCCCCGATGCATGGCGAAGATCGCGAGAGCCTGATCCGCAACGCCGACACCGCGATGTATCATGCTAAAGAGAATGGCCGCGGCAAGTTTTGCGTCTTTGCCGCTGAGATGAATCAGCGGGTGTTTGAATATCTGTGGCTGGATACCAACCTGCGTAAAGCGCTGGAGCTGGACCACTTAATCGTTCACTACCAGCCTAAAATCGACAGTGACGGCAAAGTTCGCAGCGCCGAAGCGCTGGTGCGCTGGCTTTCACCGGAACGCGGTCTGGTCTCGCCCGGCGATTTCATTCCCTACGCCGAAGAGTCGGGCCTGATTGTTCCGCTGGGTCGCTGGGTGATGCTCAATGTGCTGAAGCAGATTATCCTCTGGCGGCAGCACGGCGTGTTTCTGCGGGTCGCGGTTAACGTCTCAGCCCGTCAGCTGATCGATCAAAGTATCTACAGCGATTTGAAACAGGCGCTGCTCGAAGCCGGTCTGGATGATTGTCCCATCGACATTGAGCTGACCGAAAGTTGTCTGATCGAGAATGAGACCGAAGCGCTGAAGCTGATGAAACAGTTTCAGGAGCTGGGCGCGCAAGTGCATCTCGATGACTTCGGGACCGGCTACTCCTCGCTGTCACAACTGGCGCGGGTGCCGATTAACGCGATCAAGCTCGACCAAAGTTTTATTCGCAATATTAACAAGCAGCCGGTTTCACAATCGCTGGTCCGTGCCATCGTCGCCGTCGCCAAGGCGCTCGATCTGCAGGTGATTGCCGAGGGTATTGAAACCCGCGATGAAGAGAAATTTATCCTTAAAAGTGGGGTGGATGGGCGTCAGGGCTATCTTTACGCAAAACCAATGCCCGCGGAGCAATTTGGGCATTGGCTGGCTAAGCATCCTGCCCGCGTGTAACGCTAATGACGGTTACTAGCCCGCTTTACGCAGTGATGCGCTGTGGCGGTTTTGTAACTGCACCAGACGTTCCATATAAGCGATATCTTTTGGTTCGATGGTAAAGGCGTAATCCACCCAGTCCTCAGTGATGTCCATCAGCTCAGCGCGTGACAGTTGCAGCACGCGCTGACGCGCTTTCAGCATCGCCCTTACGCCATTCAGTTTCGGACGTAAGGTGTCGATGAAGGTTCGGGTCGCACGATAGCTGTCGCCCGGCTGGAACACTTTATCGACCAGGCCACGGGTTTCGTACCATTCCGCACTGTGTGACTCTCCTTCACAGATCAGCTCTTCCGCCAGCTTCATTCCTGCCCGACGCGCCACCAGTGAATAGCCGCCCATGCCAGGAAACAGGTTAAACGCGATTTCCGGGAAGCCCATCCGCGCGTTGTTCTGCGCCAGAATGAAGTGGTGCGCCAGCGCCGCTTCAAAGCCGCCGCCTAACGCACTGCCTTCAATCATCGCCAGCGTGACTGCACCGGTGTCGAATCCCCGCGCCGCGGAGTGGATGCAGTCCACACAGGCACGAGCATATGCCCGCAGCGCCTCGCGCCGGTTATTACGAATGCACTCGACGAAGAAACGTAAATCGCCTCCGGCGTTGAACATCTGCGGTACCAGCGAGCCGGTGACCCAGAAATCGATTGGCAGACCGGAACGCTGCGCGGCATAGCTCAGGTTCATGATCTCCTCAATCAGCTCATGGTTGAAGCTGGGACGTGGCTGAGCGCGCAACATCATCCACATCGTGCGTCGGCCTTCCTCGTAATAGGCGACTAACTGAGTGGTGTTGCCGACTTCGGTAAATAATCTGCACGTTGCTTGGTTAATAACTGTCATTGTCTCATCCTCTGTTTATATTTGATGCGCTAAATACGCCACATCAGCGTAATGCAGAGTGAGTCAAGACCAAATGAGAGATTGATTTACAACACAAAATCCAGAGTGATCCCCGACTGGCGCGCCGGGGATTGATTAGGTGGGTTACTTAATGACTGCGCGCTGGTCGATGGCGACATGCATGCGCTTAACGCGTTTTGAGTAGAGTGCGGTAATAATCGGCACCAGTACCGAAGTGACAATCACCGAGGTCGCTACCAGCGCGGTAGCAGCCGGTGCAATCGGTTTGAACTGCGGCAGCATTTCAGCGATCAGCACCGGTGTGGCCACCGCAGCGCCAGCGGTACTGGAAGCGGCCACGCCCGCCGTGCCGTCACCGCCGCCAATCAGCCGGTCGGCAAAAATCAACGGAATGCCGGTAATGATGATCACCGCGACGCCCAGCATAATGCCCAGCAGCCCGGTTTCGACGATCACCGCCAGGTTGATGGTGTTGCCCAGCGCAAACGCAAAAAACGGGATCAGGGTATGTACTGCTTTACCGAAGAATTCACGCAGTTCAGGATCAAGGTTCCCTAATGCAAAGCCCACCACAAACGGCAGCACCGCCCCGACAAACACATGCGGCTCGAATGAGGCAATTCCGGCGGTGCCCAGAATCACCATGGTCATTAACGGACCGGATTCCAGCGACATCAGCACAAAGGCGCCCGCTTCCTCTTTCGAGCCATATTGCTGCATGATCGAAGCGTAGAGCCCGCCATTGGTCATATCCATTGCCGCCACCAGCGCCAGGGTCGATAAGCCGGCAAACATCCCGACCTCAACGCCGTTCTCCGGCATTACCCGTGATGCGATGGCCGCGACGATCCAGGCGACGGCAATTTTAGTCAGCACCAGCGTACCGGACTTGCGTAACACGGTGCCGGTTGCGCTCAGCTTGATTGATGCCCCCATGCAGAAAAACCACACCGCCAGTATCGGTACCGTGCCGGTCATCAGGCCATTGGTGAAGGAACCAAAATACTTTCCGGCGCCCGGCGAAAAGGTATGACAGAGCGCGCCGATAAAGAGCGGAATCAACATCATGCCGCCAGGGATTTTGTCTATTGCACGTTTGATATGCATGTTAAGGTCACCTTTGCTATGCCAGAGGGAGGTGCAAAAAAATGCCCGAAGGCGATGCAAGCAAAATAGTGACTCAGCGTAACGAAAACAGTGATCGCCTCGATAAAATGAAACGCTGTTTTATTTTTATTGACAGGTTGTTTTGGTAAATATGATCGCGATCGCCATACCAGTTAAGCTGGCAATTAAAAAGGGATGCAGTGGGCGTAATGCCTGTCAGTTAAAGTTACATTATCAAAGGCTGTCACGGTCAAAAACGGCCGCTTTTTTGTGTGGGCTTGCGTGCCGGAGTGCGGGCCTGAGCACCGCTGCTGCTGCCTGGCCGTCCTCGCGCCGCTGCGCGGTCCCTTCGGCTTTGACGTCGTGCCGACGAACCGTTCGGGGATCGGCCTTCCCTGGCCGGCCCCGAACTCTCCACGCTTCCCGGCGTGGCGTTCTGGCCCAACGTCACGCCTCAGCGCTGCGGATAGCCCTTTCAGCAGCAGAGGCGCTCTGGCCTCCACCATCGTGCCCTTTTTAACAGCAGGCACTGAAGCTTCAGAGCAGGCGGGTGCCGCTCCGGGGCAGGCAATCCGCAGCGCTAAACGGAATGAGTCTGCCAGGAGAGCCCGCAGGACGCGGGCGAAAGGCGGGGCGGCACAGGATGTGCCATCCCCGGCGGTCCGTCAGGCAGAGGAATGACGTGAAGGTACCGCGCAGCGGCGCGAGGACCGCCAGCCCCTGAGCGGCACCAGACTGCATTATCACAGGTCGCTTAACTGACGAGCACTAACGCAGTGGATGTCCAGATAGTTACTTCTGCCCGTACCAGGCGTTGTCGCCATGCTTACGCAAATAGTGCAGGTCGAGCAACGTTTGCTGAATCGGCGGCAGGTTAGCGGTCAGTTGCTGACTGAACAGCCCCATGTAAGCCACTTCCTCCAGCACCACCGCGCTATGGACCGCTGCATGCGCATCTTTACCCCAGGCAAACGGACCGTGCGAATTGACCAGCACCGCCGGAATGGCGGCAGGAGAGAGCCCACGCCCGGCAAACGTCTCAATAATCACCTCGCCGGTGTTCCACTCATATTGCTGCTGAATTTCCTCATCGCGCATCGCCCGGGTACAGGGGATCTCGCCGTAAAAATCATCGGCATGGGTGGTGCCCCAGGCAGGGATCGGTCGTCCCGCCTGCGCCCAGATCGTCGCATGGCGCGAATGGGTATGGACGATACCGCCAACCTCCGGCCAGGCAAGATAGAGCGCGCGGTGGGTTGCGGTATCTGACGACGGTCGCTTATCCCCTTCCACCACCTTGCCGGTCGCCAGTTCCACCACCACCATATCGTCGCGCGTCATCACCTCGTAACGGACGCCGGAGGGTTTAATGACCATCAGGCCCTGCTCGCGATCGACCGCGCTGACGTTACCCCAGGTGAACGTCACCAGATGGTATTTGGGTAGATCCAGATTCGCGTCCAGAACCTGTTGTTTAAGGTGTTCCAGCATCTCTTCTCTCCTGCTGACAATTGTCCTTAAATTTTGCGGAGTAACCCGCAAAAAGGTTATGGAGCAAATCGCTATAAACGCAGAGGGAATTAACTGTGAATGCAAAAATGTGTCGTGATTTCAGAATTGTCTATCTTCGTTATTGGCGAAGAATGCATAAAATTCTCTCAGGCAATGCGTGGACCTGATGGTCCTGCGTTGTGACTCATCCGCTACAGACAGTGGGTCGATGGTGGAGCCAGTTTCGATGCCGACAGGGAAGCGGCAATAATGGGCACACAAGCGGGCTGAGGAAATATCAGAGCTATACTTAGAGTGTTGCCTCTGTGAGCACATCAAAGGAGAAGTTATGACAATTACAATGAAACGAATCACCGCAGCAGTTCTGGCTACCACGTTAGTTGTCGCATTAAGCGGCTGCTCTAACTGGTCTAAACGTGACCGCAACACCGCGATTGGCGCAGGTGCGGGGGCGATTGGGGGTTCAGTATTGACTAACGGTAGCGCACTCGGCACAGTCGGCGGCGCTGCTGTAGGTGGTATTATCGGTCATCAGGTCCATTAATGACCGCATTAAAACAATAATCGGCTACGCTAAGCATCTACTTATCAGTCGGGCTACTTCGGTAGCCCGATTTTTTATTCAGCCGCCCGCCAGTTTGACTTTCATTCCTTTAGCTTCCAGCAGACTTTTCAGCAGGTCGCGTTTGTCGCCCTGAATTTCGATGATGCCTTCTTTCAGCGACCCGCCGCAGCCACACTTCTTTTTCAACTCAGCTGCCAGTTGCGTTAATGCCGCATCATCCATATCAATGCCGCTGATCAGGCAGACACCTTTGCCTTTACGCCCGCTGGTCTGACGCTGAATGCGCACAATACCATCCCCTTTGGGTCGTTCAGCCTTTGGCTCCGGCTGTGCGATGCGTCCGCTGTCGGTTGAATAAACCAGTGGATTGTCATTTGCCATTAATTTTCCTCCAGACTGTGCAGAATAGCCTGCAACGCCGCAGCGGGATCGGCGGATTGGGTGATCGGACGCCCAATCACCATATAGTCCACACCTGCCTGCTTAGCCTGCAGTGGCGTCATGATACGACGCTGATCGCCAGCGTCACTGCCCGCCGGACGAATACCTGGCGTAACCAGCGCAAAATCCTGACCGATCACCTGTTTGAAACGGACCGCCTCGTGCGCTGAACAGACCACACCGTCGAGACCGCAGTCGCGCGTCAGCTTCGCCAGTCGTTCAGCCTGTTCGGCCGGCGTAAGCGTAATGCCCAGCCCCAGCAGGTCTTCCTGATCCATGCTGGTCAGCACCGTGACGGCAATCAGCAACGGAGCATCTTTACCATAGGGTAGCAGCGCTTCGCGTGCAGCGTTCATCATGCGCGCCCCGCCGCTGGCGTGAACATTGACCATCCACACGCCTAATTCGGCAGCGGCGGCCACCGCATGGGCAGTGGTGTTGGGAATGTCGTGAAACTTGAGGTCGAGAAACAGCTCAAAACCGCGCTGCTGCAAGGTGGTAATCAGCGAAGGACCAAACAGCGTGAACATCTCTTTGCCCACTTTCAGCCGGCAACTGCGAGGATCAATCTGATCGACAAAACGCAGCGCGCTGTTGATATCGTGATAATCAAGCGCCACCAGAATCGGCGAAGCGGTCACGGTGTGGGGTGAAGGCATGGCATTTCCTCTGCAGTTGGCACCCGCGGGCGCGATAGACAAACGGCAAGCATTCTACCTGCGGCCTCCGGCCATCACAATCGCCATTCTTTGCCTGCCTGACAAAGAGTGCGCCGATGCCAGCTATGCATTGATAGCAATCATTAGTATGTTGTAACTAATTAGGGTCCCAGAGAAGCCACAATCAGCCAGCTTTTACTGGCCGTCGAGACCGCGAATCGGTTTAACGGATGACCAGGTGCGACACGATGGGCAGTGCCAGTAGAGCGCATGGGCAGTGAAACCACACTTCTGACAGCGATAGCGCGGTTTGGTACGAATCTGTTCACCGACCATATCGCGCAGCACCATCAGGCTCTCTTTGGCGCGGCCATCCTCGGCTTCGTGCAGGTGAAAATCCATCAGGCGATGGAACACCCGCATAGTAGGATGGCGCTGGAGCTGGCGGTTAATGTAGTTCTGCGCCGCTTCCGGTCCCTGCTGTTGCTCAAGAATATCGGACAGATAGAGTTCAGCGGCAGCACCGGTGTTCTCTTCCACACAGCGTTGCAGAAATTCAGCCCAGGCTTCCGGTTGATTGAGCCGCTGAAAGCAGGTTTCAAGCATCGCCAGCGTTTCGCTCACCAGCTCTTTATCCTGATCCAGCACCCGTTGCAGATGGCCGACCGCTTTCGCGTAATCACCCTTCTCCATCAGAATCCGGCCCATCATTATCGAGATGCGCGCGCTCTGCCGATCGGCCGCCTCCCCTTTCTTCAGCAGCGTCATAGCGCGGTCAAGATCGTCACTGCTCATCGCCTGTAACGCCAGTTCGCAGTAGAAATGAGCGATCTCGATTTTCTGCTTATCTTTCCCCAGCTTGACCAGCCGCTCCGCCACCTCGATCGCCTGCTGCCAGTCGCTGGTCGCCTGATGGATCAGCAGTAACTGCTGCAGCGCGCCGATACGGAAATCGGTTTCATCGGTGAGTTGCTTGAACATATCTTCTGCGCGATCGTACAGACCGGCCGCCATGTAGTCGCGACCCAACTGCTGAATGGCCAGCAGACGTTGTTCATAGCTCAGGGAGGCACTTTCCATCAGCGCCTGGTGAATGCGGATAGCGCGATCGACTTCACCGCGTGAGCGAAACAGATTACCCAGCGTCAGGTGGGCTTCAACGGTGCCGCTGTCCTCTTTCAACATATCAAGGAACAGGTCGACCGCTTTGTCCTGCTGGTTAGAGAGCAGGAAGTTGACGCCAGCGACATATTCGCGTGACAGGCGGTTAGCTTCCTGTTGCTTGTCCTGCTGCGCGCTGCGGCGGCCCATATACCAGCCATACGCAGCCGCAACCGGCAGTAACAGAAACAGCAGCTCAAGCATCGATGTTTATTCCCGGCCAGCCGGTGACGATGGCACGGTTGCAACCACACTGCTCTGCTCAATTTGCGCCTGCATGCGCTTAATTTTTCGATTGGCATTGGCCAGTGAGACGCGGGTACGTAACCAGAACAGACCACAGATCAGCCAGCCGAGCACAAAACCGGCACCAAACAGCGTTGCCAGTAAGGTCGAGATGCTGAACTCACCCTGCGCCAGCAGGTAGTTGAAGGTGATAACCTGGTCGTTATGCGCGCCTAAGGTGACGGAAATGATGAAAATCACCAATACCACTAAAAAAATCAGCAAATATTTCACAGTGCATCCTGTTGTGAGGTTGTCAGTAGAATTATGCCAAAACTCCAGCAAAAATGCTGCTCCCAGCAGCATCGGACGGCCCGCTTTTACGCCAGCCCGATCAATAATATGGGGACTTTGTGGTGAATTACAATCAGGGCTCCCGCTGTGCCACCTCTTTTTGCTCGGCAGGTGGCAGGGTTAACGGACCACAGACACGTTGTGCCAGCCAGGTCGCCAGGGTGACCAGTAGCCAGGAGAGAACCGTTGCCATTGCCAGATCCCGCGGCCAGTGCATCCCCAGTAGCAGACGACTGGCCATGACGCCCATCGCCCAGAGAAAAACGATCACCACGGTTTTGTAGTGGCGGCGCGGCCACAGCAGCCCTATCGCCAGCAGTGCCCAGCTGGCGGCAAACATGGTATGGCCCGAAGGAAACGCAAAGCCGGTCTCAAAGGCCCAGTGACGTTTCAGCCAGCCCGGAATCTGCGTTTCATCAGCAATCAACGCCGTCACCATCTCGCCACGCTGTTTGCGTTTCAGTTCATAGAATGCTTTATCATCCAGCCCGTGATGTTCTTCCAGCCAGATCACATAGGGACGAGGCTCCTGAACCTGCTCTTTAATAAAGGATTTGGTGTACTGTCCCGCCAGAATAGTGGCGTTCATGATCAGCAACAGCAGAATCGCTGGCTTCAGGCGAAAGCGCAGACACCAGAGAACCCAGGCGCTCAGCACCACGCTGGTGACAATTCCCCACGGGTTGGTGACCGTTTCGGTCATCCAGAACAACCCTTTTAATATCGCGTTGCTTTCGCCCGGTTGCCATTGCCAGCCGGATAACCAGACGCCGATCGGCATGATTAATAGCAGTAACATCCCGAAGGTGGTGCGACGCGAAATTTTATACATCCTTTTCCCTTATCTCGGTGACAAATCGCAAAAACAGCATAACTTTAGCTTAAAAAAGAATAACATAACCGTTATCGATTAGATAATCGTGCTTTATCACATCAATTGCTCTGACAGATTACCAGCCCGCCTGTGGGTTGTGGCACAATATTGCACGTTTGTCAGGCCACACTGGCCTGTGCGCTATCATGATGATAGTGCATCCTCTGAAGGTTCTGGAGAGTCACATGCAGCTTAAACGGGTGGCAGAAGCCAAACTGCCCACGCCATGGGGAGATTTCCTGATGGTCGGTTTTGAAGAATTGGCAACCGGACATGACCACGTTGCGCTGGTCTTTGGCGATATTAATGACAACGAGCCCGTGCTGGCGCGCGTGCATTCCGAGTGCCTGACTGGCGATGCGCTGTTCAGCCTGCGTTGCGACTGTGGCTTCCAGCTGGAAGCGGCGTTGAACGCCATCGCTGAAGAGGGCCGCGGCGCGCTGCTCTATCACCGCCAGGAAGGACGCAACATCGGGCTGCTGAATAAGATCCGCGCCTATGCGTTGCAGGATAAAGGCTACGACACGGTTGAAGCGAACCACCAACTGGGCTTTGCCGCCGATGAGCGCGACTTCACGCTGTGTGCCGACATGTTTAAATTGCTTGGCGTTAATGAAGTGCGTCTGCTTACCAACAATCCACGCAAAGTGGAGATCCTCAGTGAGGCAGGCATTAACATCGTTGAGCGTGTGCCGCTGGTGGTGGGTCGTAATCCTAAGAATGCCCACTATCTCGATACTAAAGCGGAAAAGATGGGGCATTTACTGCCGAAGTCGTAAAGAGAAAAGCCGGGTTTCCCCGGCTTTTTTATTAGTCCAGCATGTTCCGGATGACGTAGTGCAGAATACCGTCGTTGCGGTAATAGGTCAGCTCGTTACCGGTGTCGATGCGGCAGCGGGTATCCAGCTCCTCTTTACTGCCATCGGCACGGGTCAGGGTGACTTTCACCGTGCAGCCCGGCGCCAGCGCGCTCAGGTTTTCGACGTCAATATGTTCTTCACCGGTCAGACCCAGCGTTTTACGGCTTACGCCCTGTGGGAACTCCAGCGGCAGTATTCCCATGCCGATCAGGTTCGAACGGTGGATACGTTCAAAGGATTCGGCAATCACCACCCGGACACCCTGCAGGCGCGGTCCTTTGGCCGCCCAGTCGCGGCTTGAGCCCGATCCATACTCTTTCCCGGCAATCACCGCCAGCGGAATGCCTTCCGCCTGATACTTCATCGCGGCATCATAGATAGCCAGCTGCTCGCCACTCGGATAGTGACGGGTGTAGCCGCCTTCCACGCCAGGCACCATTTCATTACGGATACGAATGTTCGCAAAGGTGCCACGCATCATCACTTCGTGGTTACCGCGACGAGAACCGTATGAGTTGAAATCGTTGCGCTCAACGCCGTGCGACAGCAGATAACGTCCCGCCGGACTTTCTGCCTTGATACTGCCGGCTGGCGAGATATGGTCCGTGGTGACGGAGTCGCCCAGCATCGCCAGTACCCGTGCCCCGCGAATATCCTGCACCGGCTTCGGCTCTTTCTCCATATCATCAAAGAACGGCGACAGGCGAATGTAGGTTGAGCCTTCGTCCCAGTCATAGGTCGCGGCTTCACTTACCTTGATCTCCTGCCATTCCGGCGTCCCGTCAAACACCTCGGCGTACTCTTTGTGGAACATGTCGCTGGTCACCTGCTGCACCGCAGTGGAGATCTCTTCCGGTGATGGCCAGATATCTTTCAGATAGACCGGCTGGCCACTGCGATCGTGCCCGATCGGGTCAGTTTGCAGGTTGATCTTCATGTTACCCGCCAGCGCGTAAGCCACGACCAGCGGCGGTGAGGCCAGCCAGTTGGTTTTGATCAGCGGATGGATACGGCCTTCAAAATTACGGTTGCCTGACAGCACCGCGCCTACCGTGAGATCGCCTTCCTTGATCGCCGATTCAATTTCATCTTTCAGCGGACCCGAGTTACCGATACAGGTGGTACAGCCGTAGCCGACCAGATTAAAGCCCAGCTTATCCAGATAAGGGGTCAGCTGTGCGACCGCGAGATAATCGGAAACCACCTTAGAGCCTGGCGCAAGCGAGGCTTTCACCCAGGGCTGCCGCTTCAGGCCGCGCTCAACGGCTTTCTTCGCCAGCAAACCGGCAGCCATCAGCACGCTGGGGTTTGAGGTGTTGGTGCAGGAGGTAATAGCACTGATCACCACTGCGCCATCGGTAAGCGTATGGCTGAGTCCGGTGTCACTGTCGGTATAGTCGACGGTTTTGTGCGACTTCTGCGCGTGATTGACCTCCAGTTCATTGCTGGCGTCAAACGCTGCCGGCACGTCGCCCAGAGAGACGCGATCCTGCGGGCGTTTCGGGCCGGCCAGGCTCGATTCAACCTCGCTCATATCCAGCGCCAGGGTACTGGTGAAACGCGGTTCATCGCCCGGATTACGCCACAGGCCCTGCGCTTTGGCATAGGCTTCTACCAGCGCGACCTGCTCAGCTTCGCGTCCGGTCAGCGTCATGTAACTCAGGGTCACTTCATCCACCGGGAAGAAACCACAGGTTGCACCATATTCCGGTGCCATATTGGCAATGGTGGCGCGGTCGGCCAGCGGCAGATCGGCCAGCCCGTCACCGTAGAACTCGACGAATTTACCCACTACGCCGTGCTTACGCAGCATCTGGGTAACGGTCAGGACCAGGTCGGTTGCGGTGATCCCCGCCCGGAGCTTACCGGTGAGTTTGAACCCCACCACATCCGGAATCAGCATCGAAACCGGCTGACCGAGCATCGCCGCTTCCGCTTCAATGCCGCCTACGCCCCAGCCCAGCACGCCCAGCGCATTGATCATGGTGGTGTGGGAGTCGGTACCAACCAGCGTGTCCGGCCAGGCATACTCTTCGCCATTCAGGGTTTCATGCCAGATCGCTTTACCGAGATATTCCAGGTTGACCTGATGGCAGATGCCGGTGCCCGGCGGAACCACGCGGAATTTATCAAAGGCTTTCTGACCCCAGCGTAAGAAAACGTAACGTTCATGGTTACGTTCCATCTCCAGCTGGACGTTCTGTTCGAATGCGTCATCATCGCCAAAATGGTCAACGGTGACCGAGTGGTCAATCACCAGATCAACCGGCGATAACGGATTCACCTTCGCGACATCGCCGCCCAGCCGGTTTACCGCTTCGCGCATCGCCGCCAGATCAACCACGGCGGGCACGCCGGTAAAGTCCTGCATTAATACCCGGGCAGGACGGTAAGCAATCTCCCGATCGGCATGCGCATCTTTTTGCCAGTCAACCAGCGCCTGAATATCTTCCGCAGTGACGGATTCGCCATCCTGCCAGCGCAACAGGTTTTCCAGTAAAACTTTCAGGGATTTGGGTAGGCGGTCAATATTGCCGAGATGTTGAGCAGCATGGGGAAGACTGAAGATGTGGTAGTTTTTATTGTCGACCTGCAGTATTTCCTGACTCTGCTCGCGTAGGGTAGACGACATAGCTCCTCCTTTATAATCGTGGTCTTTAAACCTCAGAGAGTTAAAGGTTTATGTTAAAGATAGACCACAATTTCGTTAACGTTTTGATTACAACACAAATTGCTACAATCGGCCGTAACGAAAATGCCCCGTCCGGAGACAGGGCATCAGAAAGAGGTGATTTAATTTAAATCAGAGGGTAATCCACACCGCCGCGGACCAGAACGCGAAGCAGAAGGCATAAGCGCTAAGCCAGGACATTTTTATGATATTCATTGCGTTCACTCCTTCGCCAGAATGGGCGTACAAAGGCCTGCGTTCATCCGATATAGAGATGAAACCCGTTTGTGTCACTGAGTGTGGAGATGGGCTTTTAATTTGCCCGCCGGAAAGACCGGTAAGAAGAGCAGAAAGAAAATAAACGGTACAGCGAGCAGCGTTATTTGGTTTTAGGGTCCAGGAACGACTCGATAAAGTGTCGCTGGTTATCACTCAAATCCCAGGAATCGGGGATAGACACTTTTTCGTCCTTTGCAAGCGGCTCTTTTCCTTTGCAGGTAGCCGGCTTGTGCTGACGCGCAGTCAAAGAACGTTTATGGCTGAGTGTATTTGCCCACATGGCTTTAGCCCCAGATACGCCAGATCATTAATGCAACAACCACCCAGAACAGCGCTGAGGCAGCGAATACGGTCAGCCAGGCTTTACGACGAGTATTGCCAGTGCGCTCAACCTTGGTGCTTTTAGCCGGGAAGCCCGGTTGTACAGTCAGTCGTGTATTCATAGTTTTTGATAATCACTCTCAACAAAATGATTGATAACAACGATTAAGATTTAGGAGGAATCCTAAACGCGTTAAGGCCAAAAATCCAGTTATTTTTATTGAGTAAAACGATTAACGCTATTAATCAATAAGGCCCAATAACGTGTGAAATCATTAACCGCGGAACAAACTTTTAATTAAACGATCACATTGTAAATTTGACTTAATTTCAAATCAGGACCATTCAAAACTAAAGAGCGGATTACAGAACCTGATATCTACCGGCTTTCCATCAGGTCTTAACTGGAGTATGGGAATATTCCTGGCGAGTCGCAAAGCGGCAAAGTAAAAAATGTGTAGTAATTCGCATTTAAGGAAGATCAATCCGAAAACATGTGACCGATGTTTCATTTACAAAAAAATAATAAAAAATTTTGAATCTTATCTGGCGCTAACCGCTAGCAATAAAAAAGGCTGCCAGAGGCAGCCCGGAAAAATCCTGTTGGTTTTCAACGTTACTTAAACGGCAGCTTGATGTCTTTAAACATTGCCTCAATGTCTTCGTTTGAGCGTAACGCCACGGCGGTATCGACCACGTCCCGCGTCAGGTGCGGTGCAAAGCGCTGAATGAAGTCATACATATAGCTGCGCAGGAAGGTACTGCGGCGGAAGCCAATCTTGGTGGTGCTGTTGGTAAAGATATCCGCCGCTTCAATACGAATCAGATCAGGATCGGAAACCGGGTCAACCGCCATGCTGGCAATCACACCCACGCCCAGGCCTAATCTTACGTAGGTTTTAATCACGTCAGCATCGGTGGCCGTAAAAACAATCCGTGGGGTTAAACCGGCACGATTAAATGCCGTGTCCAGTTCGGAGCGGCCGGTAAAGCCGAAGGTATAGGTAACCAGCGGATATTCCGCCAGCTCCTCAATAGTCACCTGCCCTTTTCCAGCCAGCGGATGATCAGATGTCACCACTATCGCCCGGTTCCAGTGGTAGCACGGCAGCATAATTAAATCGTCGTAGAGATGCAGCGCCTCGGTCGCGATCGCAAAATCAGCATTCCCTTTCGACACCGCTTCTGCAATCTGCGTCGGTGAGCCCTGATGCATATGCAGCGATACCCGTGGATAACGTTCAATGAAGCCTTTAATCACGCCCGGCAGCGCATAGCGTGCCTGCGTATGCGTGGTGGCCACATAGAGCGATCCTTTGTCCGGCCAGGTATGTTCACCGGCGACCGATTTGATCGCATCCACTTTAGAGAGCACTTCACGCGCAATACGGATAATCTCTTCACCGGCTGGCGTGACCTGCGTCAGGTGTTTACCGCTGCGGGCGAAGATCTGAACGCCCAGCTCATCTTCCAGCATCCGCACCTGTTTACTGATGCCAGGCTGCGAGGTATAGAGTCCTTCCGCCGTCGAAGAGACATTCAGATTGTGGTTAACCACTTCGACGATATAGCGCAACTGCTGTAATTTCATATCTGTTCCGTCCCGGTAAGTTACAGAGTCGCATCCCCGGTTGACGTATTGTCGCCTTAACAGGGTGAAGAAAAGCCATGCATCAGGAAAAGTCGGAAATGCTATAACAACTATATCATTTTAAGTGTGATTGTAGAACGGATTGGTATAAGGCTCAGAAAAAGGCCAGCGAGCGCTGGCCTGTGAGGATTACTTCTTCGCTTCCTGCCATTTGCCATCAATATAGAAGGCAGACCAGCCGGTCGCTTTGCCCTCTTTTTCAGAGGAGACATACTGCTGTTTGGTTTTGCGGCTGAAACGGACCAGGGTTTTATTCCCTTCCGGATCGGTCGCCGGCGCCTCGGCCAGGTATTTCAGCTTCTCTGGCAGACGATCGCTGAAGCGCTGCAACTCTTCCACCAGCGGCGCACGGGTTTCGCGCGATTTCGGGAAGGTGTTAGCGGCCAGGAAGACCCCGGCAGCACCGTCGCGCAGCACGAAATAGGCATCCGACTTCTCGCACGCCAGTTCAGGCAGCGGGACCGGATCTTCTTTCGGCGGAGCCACTTCGCCATTACGCAGAATCTTACGGGTGTTTTTACACTCGTCGTTGGTACAGGCCATGTACTTGCCGAAGCGTCCCATTTTCAGGTGCATCTCGGAACCACATTTCTCACACTCTACCACCGGGCCGTCATAGCCTTTTATGCGGAACTCACCCTGTTCGATCTCGTAGCCGTCACATTCCGGGTTGTTACCACAGACGTGCAGTTTACGCTCGTTATCGATCAGGTAGCTGTCCATGGCCGTGCCACACTTCTGGCAACGACGACGGGCGCGCAGGGCGTTGGTTTCAGCGTCATCCCCTTCCAGAATATTCAGAACTTCATTTTCCGGAATCAGGTTGATGGTCTGCTTGCAGCGCTCTTTCGGCGGTAACGCATAGCCTGAACAGCCGAGGAACACCCCGGTGCTGGCGGTACGAATACCCATTTTGCGGCCGCAGGTCGGGCAGTCAATCGAGGTCAGCACCATCTGGTTCGGCTGCATGCCGCCCTCTTCAGGATCTTTCTCTGCCCGCTCAAGCTGCTGAGTGAAATCGCTGAAGAAGTTGTCCAGTACCGCTTTCCACTGCGCCTGATTATTGGCGACCTGATCGAGGCTGTTTTCCATGTGAGCGGTGAAGTCGTAGTTCATCAGCTCGCGGAAGTTCTCTTCCAGCCGATCGGTGACAATCTCACCCATTTTCTCCGCATAGAAACGGCGGTTCTCGACCCGCACATATCCGCGATCCTGGATGGTTGAGGTAATCGCCGCGTAAGTCGATGGACGACCAATACCGCGTTTCTCCAGTTCACGTACCAGCGAGGCTTCGCTGAAGCGCGCCGGAGGTTTGGTAAAGTGCTGGCCCGGCTGCAACTGCTGCAGATCCAGCACGTCGCCCACTTTAACGGCCGGTAACGTCCGATCTTCATCGTTTTTACGCAGCGCCGGCATCACTTTGGTCCAGCCGTCGAAACGCAGCGTACGGCCTTTGGCCTTGAGCTTAAAATCACCTGCCACTGCGGTAATGGTGCTGGAATCATACTGCGCTGGCATCATCTGACAGGCAACAAACTGGCGCCAGATCAGCTGATAGAGTTTTTGCGCATCCGCTTCCATATCTTTTAACTGTTCCGCCACCACTTCCACATCAGAAGGACGAATCGCTTCGTGCGCTTCCTGCGAGTTCTCTTTGCTGGCGTAAGTGTTGGCCGCTTCAGGCAGATATTTCTTGCCGAAGTGGCTTTCGATATAGCCGCGCGCCATGGCGACCGCATCCTGGCTCAGATTGGTCGAATCGGTACGCATATAGGTAATGTGGCCCGCTTCATACAAGCGCTGCGCCATCATCATGGTTTTCTTCACGCCAAAGCCGAGACGGGTACTGGCGGCTTGCTGCAAGGTTGAGGTGATATAAGGCGCGCCCGGCTTGCTGCTGGTCGGCTTATCTTCACGATCGACAATCTCGTAACGCGCTTTTTCCAGCAGCGAAACGGCCGCATAGGTCTCGTCGCGATTGACCGGGCGGAATGGCTTGTCACCTTTGTGGCTGACGTCCATTGACAGCTCGTCGCCTTTTGGCGTGGTCAGCGCAGCGTTAATTTCCCAGTATTCTTCTGGTACAAACGCTTTGATCTCGCGCTCACGCTCCACCACCAGTCGCACGGCAACGGATTGCACCCGTCCGGCGGAGAGGCCACGGGCGATTTTCTTCCACAGCAGCGGAGACACCATATAGCCCACCACGCGGTCCATAAAACGACGCGCCTGCTGAGCATTAACCCGATCGATATTCAGTTCGCCCGGCTTTTCAAACGCCTGACGAATCGCATTCTTGGTGATTTCGTTAAACACCACGCGGCTGAAACGCTTTTCGTCGCCACCGATCACTTCCCGCAGGTGCCAGGCAATGGCTTCCCCTTCGCGGTCAAGGTCCGTTGCGAGATAGATGTGGTCAGCGCTGGCCGCTAACGCTTTAAGCTCGGCAACCACTTTCTCTTTGCCAGGCAGGATCTGATAGTCCGCTTCCCAGCCGTGGTAAGGATCAACGCCCATCCGGCTGACCAGTGCCGCTTTCTCATCTTTTTTAACTTTTTTGACTTTTTTATCTGTCGAGGCGTCAGCACTTTTTTTGGCGGTTGAACCACTGGTCGGCAGATCCCGGATATGACCCACGCTGGATTTAACCACGTAGTCACTGCCGAGGTATTTATTGATTGTTTTAGCCTTTGCCGGGGACTCAACAATAACGAGTGCTTTACCCATATTTACCTTTACCTAATGAAAACATCCTGCTTAACGGGAGAGGATTGGATGCCCAAAAACCCATTGGGTTCAATATTGCTGCGCCTGTTTAACATTTCAAGGCGGAGGGGTCAATCTCAGATCAGACGACGTGGCGTTATGCAACTGCATGATAAAGAGCGCTTTTTCCATCTGACATAATCACACATCCCGGTGCAAAACCCCTGAAATCGGAATCGCCCACACTCTACCTGATAAAATCTGTTACGCAACTTAATTAGCACTCAGGATAAATTTCCGCCAACTTTTCAGCCGTTACGTCGATTTGTCACACAATGGGACACGCAAGTAATATAGAAAGGATTAAGGTGCTGTCAAAAAAGGAGCAAACAATGAAGACAATAACCCAGCCTATTTCACGCCAGGCATTGCTGGAAAAGGCCAATGCGCTGATTAAAGAGCACGACGATTATTTTGCCGGTATGCAGGCGGATGATGTGAGTCAGCAGGGTAACGTGCTGGTGTTTCGCGGCCCGTTTTTTCTGGATGCCGATGAACTGCCCACCGCCAGAACCACGGCGGTGTTCAACGTGTTTAAACATTTAGCCGTTGTATTATCTTCGCAATACCATCTGGAATAAAACACCAGGCACAGAGGCCTGATGCTCGTCAGTTAGGTTAAATTTGCAAAGGCTGTCGCGGCCAGACGTGGCCGCTTTTTGTCTGGGCAGACGTGGCGGAGTGCGGGCCTGAGCACCTCTGCTGCTGCCGGGCCGTCCTCGCGCCGCTGCGCGGTTCCTTCGGCTTTGACGTCGTGCCGACGAACCGTTCGGGGATCGGCCTTCCCTGGCCGGCCCCGAACTCTCCACGCTTCCCGGCGTGGCGTTCTGGCCCAACGTCACGCCTCAGCGCTGCGGATAGCCCTTTCAGCAGCAGAGGCGCTCTGGCCTTCACGCTCGTGCCCTTTTTAACAACACGCACTAAAGTTTCAGAGCAGGCTGGGGCCGATCAGGGGCAGGCAATCCGCAGCGCTGAACAGAATGAGTCTGCCAGGAGAGCCCGCAGGACGCGGGCGAAAGGCGGGGCGGCACAGGATGTGCCATCCCCGGCGGTCCGTCAGGCAGGCGAATGAAGTGAAGGTACCGCGCAGCGGCGCGAGGACCGCCAGCCCCTGAGCGGCACCAGACTGCGTTATCACCTGCCGCTTAACTGACGAGCCTCAGACACAGGCCGGGCCGGGTGTCAGAGCAGTGGCTTCTCGCCGCGCTGCCAGAGTTTCAGCAGCAGCCGCTCGGCGACCGATCCGGCACTGTGTGTGACACGGTCAATCATCTTGCGACGACGGGCGTAATGCACGCCCAGCACATTAAAGCGATCCATCTGACGAATAATCAGATCGTCGCTGGTGCCAACTTCATCAATCAGGCCAAGATCCAGCGCCTGCCGACCATACCAGTGCTCGCCGGTCGCCACTTTATCGATATCCAGCGTCGGGCGCATCTGATGAACGAACTGCTTAAACAGCAGATGGGTTTCATTCAGATCTTCCTGAAACTTTTCCCGGCCCTCATCGGTGTTTTCGCCAAACAGGGTCAGGGTCCGCTTATACTGGCCAGCGGTATGCAGTTCCACATCAATGTCGTTGCGCTTCAACAGGCGATTGAAGTTAGGGATCTGCGCCACAACGCCGATCGAACCGATAATTGAAAATGGCGCCGCCACGATACGATCGGCCACGCAGGCCATCATGTAGCCGCCGCTGGCCGCCACTTTATCCACCGCCGCGGTGATGTGCAGACCGTGATCGCGCAGACGCTGCAGCTGAGATGCGGCCAGGCCGTAACCATGTACCACGCCACCAGGGCTTTCCAGCCGCAGCAGCACTTCATCGCCCGGCTGGGTGACAGCCAGCACCGCTGAAACTTCTTCACGCAGCGAGGTGACTTCGCTGGCATCCATGCTGCCTTTGAAATCGAGCACGTAAAGCGTGGGTTTACTCACCTCACTTTCACCCTGCTTCGCCGCCCGCTTTTCCGCCTTCGCTTTTAGCTTTTCTGCCTTTTTATGGTTTTTCAGCCACACTTTTTGCGCCTGCGGTTTCATCTTCGCCAGCTGCAGGTCCTCTTTCATCTGGGTGTAGTCCTCACCCAGATGCGTCAGCCGCAGTTGACCGCTCTGACCCCGTTTGCGCAACGCGGCATTCATCACAATCAGCACAATTGCCGCGATCGCGATGACCAGCGTCACCACTTTTGCTAAAAACAGTCCATAACTCGAAAGAAGATCCATTGTGTCGCCTTAGTAAACAGAGAATTAGAGACAATGGGCTAGTTTAACGGTTTTGCCCCCATCAGTCGCCTGAAATGCCAGCAGCTGGCACAGAATGCGCCGGTTGGCGATTGCGCCAATTCGCAAATTCAGGCATAAAGCGGAATCATGCTGTTTTCGCTGGAGGATCCCGCTGTGCATTATCAACCCAAAAGCGACCTGCTCAACCATCGCATTATCCTGGTCACCGGCGCGTCTGACGGTATTGGGCGCGAAGCGGCGCTGACTTACGCCCGCTATGGCGCTGAAGTGATCCTGATGGGCCGCAACGCCGACAAGCTGCAACAGGTCGAACAGACGATTAATCAACTCAACAAACGCCCTGCTCATTCGCTGGTGTTTGACCTGGCGGATGCCACGCCTGAACGCTGTCAGCAACTGGCTCACCAGCTGGCACAGCAGTTCTCCCATCTTGATGGCGTGCTGCACAATGCCGGCATTCTGGGCGAAATTGTGCCGCTGGCTGAACTGGACCCGCAGATCTGGCAGCAGGTGATGAAAATCAATCTGGATGCCACCTTCTTTCTGACCCAGGCGTTGTTGCCGCTGCTGCTGAAATCGGAATCGGGCTCGCTGGTGTTTACCACCTCCAGCGTCGGCCGCACCGGTCGCGCGGGCTGGGGCGCCTATGCGGTCTCCAAGTTTGCGACCGAAGGCATGATGCAGGTGCTGGCCGATGAGTATAAAAACCACGCGCTGCGGGTTAACTGCATCAATCCCGGCGGGACACGCACTAAGATGCGCGCCAGTGCGTTTCCACAGGAAGATGCTGACAAGCTGAAAACCCCTGCCGATCTGATGCCGCTCTACCTTTATGTCATGGGCGACGACAGCCGGCGCAAAACCGGTATCAGTTTTGATGCTCAGCCGGGCCGGAAGCCGGGAGCGGCGGAATAATGGCCGACGATCGCCATCAGCAACGTCAGCAGCGGCTCAAAGAGCAGGTCGATGCCCGCATCGCGGCGGCCAGTGAGGTGCGTGGCATCCTGATGGTCTTTACCGGCAACGGTAAAGGCAAAACCACGGCCGCCTTTGGTACTGCCCTGCGCGCCTGTGGTCATGATAAGCGCGTCGGCGCGATTCAGTTTATTAAGGGGGACTGGCCGAACGGCGAGCGCAACCTGCTGGAACAGCATGGCGTCGAGTTTCAGGTGATGGCGACCGGTTTTACCTGGGAAACGCAGAATCGGGAAACCGATACTATCGCCTGTCTGGCGGTCTGGCAGCACGCCAGACGGATGCTGGCGGACCCGTCGCTGGATCTGGTGATCCTGGATGAGATCACCTACATGATCAGCATGGATTACCTGCCGCTGGAGGAGCTGCTTACTGCCCTGCAACAGCGTCCCGCCAGCCAAAGCGTTATCATCACCGGACGCGGCTGTCATCGCAGCATCCTGGAGATAGCAGACACCATAACTGAAATGCGGCCGGTGAAGCACGCCTTTGATGCCGGCATTCAGGCGCAACAGGGCATTGACTGGTAGCAGAAAAAGAAAACGCAGCCCAGGGCTGCGTTTTTAGCAATCGGGCAACGGAATCGGAATTAACCGGAGTTACGTTTGCTGCCCGGATTGCGACGTGGCGCACGTGGCGTGCTGCTCACTTTGCTGTGGCGCTTCACCGCACGACGGATCTGATTAGCTTTGGTGCGGCGACGATCTTTCTCTACCACCAGCTTGGTCACCGTTTCGTCATCCATGCCAACCAGGTTGCGCAGGTAGTTGACGGCCGGCAGGTCCAGCTCGGTCCAGCCGCCGCGAGGCAGGCCTTTTGGCAGGGTAATATCACCGTAGCGCACGCGCATCAGACGACTCACCTGCACACCCACAGCTTCCCATAAACGACGCACCTCACGGTTACGTCCTTCTGTCAGGGTGACGTTGTACCACTGGTTGATGCCTTCACCGCCGCCAAAACGCAGGGTTTTAAACGCCGCCGGGCCATCTTCCAGCTGAACGCCTTTACTCAGCTGACGAATTTTGTCGTCGTCGACCTGACCAAACACGCGCACCGCGTATTCACGTTCAACTTCACGGCTTGGGTGCATCAGGCGGTTCGCCAGTTCACCGTCGGTGGTGAATAGCATTAAACCGCAGGTATTCACATCCAGACGGCCGACAGCAATCCAGCGCGAACCGCGCAGGCGTGGCAGACGGTCAAATACGGTTGGACGGCCTTCCGGATCGCTACGCGTACAAAGCTCGCCTTCCGGCTTGTAATACGCCAGCACCCGGCATACTTCCGCCGCCGACTCGGCGATGGAGACCAGATGGCCATCAATACGGATTTTCAGGGATTTGCTGCTTTCGACACGGTCACCGAGGGTGGCAATTTTACCATCGACGCTGACGCGACCGGCAGCAATCATCGATTCGATTTCACGACGCGAACCATGACCGGCACGCGCTAACACTTTCTGTAACTTCTCGCTCATTGAGCTTCCTCTTTGTCGCCTTCCCAGGCGTCACGGTAGGGTGGGAAATCTTTTTAAATCAATAGGTTAACTTAAAAAGTTTGGCCCATTATACAGACATTCACCCCTGATGTAACGCGCTTTGTGGTTAACGGAGTCAAATAAAGGATAGTCGGTTCCGGTTAACTTTCCGCCCGCTGCGCCAGCCGCGGCGGACACTCCATCGCGGGCGATATAATAAGTAAAGGTGGTGAATAAAACCGGGTTTTCAAAAACTTTATAGTTGGCGAAATTTAAATTTTCTGAACTATGCCACAAAACCAAGCAATCTGTCAGCAGGAAAAATATTCACGGTATCTTACACTTCCATCACTTTACAGGCACACCGTTTCATCTATGTTCATTCTGCAATTCAGCACAAAACACCACAGAGTTGAGTTTAACTGTCATATACCCTGTGATAAATGAAAATTAGTAGCTTAACCCCAAGGCAGATTTGTTTATTACCTTATTTTTCAGGGCATTTTAATTAGATAAGTTTTAATTAATTGTACAGAAAAATTATAGGTGTACACTTTGTGACTGAAGCAGATAAAAAACGCAGAGCTGGCAGTAAAATAAGCTCGCGATAAAAATTAAATTTTAATGATTCATTAAAAAAATAGCCTTTTTAGATTAATCCAATAAACCGGCGCATCCGGAGTTGTTGCGTTAATACGGTTCAGTGATGAACCTTGATTGCATGTCAGAAGTCTTCACCAGGGATTTTCACGACATGCCTGAAAAAAGAATACCATCATGAGAAACCTCTTTCTGTGCCCAGCGTTTGCCGCGCTGGCGTTGACCGGGTGTTCCGTGGGCCATACTGAGTACAGTCGTACGGCGATGCAGCACGTAGATATGAGCGTGACCGGCATTCCGACGATCCTCGGTCTGGGTACCCTTGGCACCAGCATTCCGCTTACCCCAGAATATAGCCTGACCGCCGCCCACGTCGCGAAAACCGCCGTGCAGCGCGTTAAGTCTTACCATCCTTATTGCGACCTGGCGATTATTTATCATAAGAATGATCCCGGCACCTTAACCCGCTTCCGCAGTAGCGATATTGGCGATCCGATAAAAATGTACGGATACAGTTTTATTTCCGCACTGCCGGTTGAATCTAAAGGGGTTAATTTAGCCCGCACCACTATTCGCAATGGCTGGAATAAAAGTCCCTGTATGGCAATGGCCTCTAATGCAGGCGTTGTGCAGGGAATGTCAGGCGGCGGTGTTTATAACAGTGATGAGACACTGGGCGGCGTGATTGTCGGTTATTCTGATGCCATTAAGAATGGCCGTAACGGGAAAGTGATCCTCAAAGACGTTTCACTTTATATTCCGTACGGCCAGTTTAAAGCCTGGCTGCAGAGCAATCTGGCCCAGACACCGACTCGCGGTGCCTGAGTCCGCTGCCTTACAGGAATGGACGGGTATCGCCTACGCCTTCACGCACAATTGCCGGCGCATCGGTGGTTAAATCGACCACCGTGGTCGGCTGTTGCCCCAGCGTGCCGCCGTCGATAATCAGATCGACCAGCTTGCCGATGCTGTGCTGAATCTCTTCCGGGTCAGACTCGGTAAAGTCATTGCCCGGCAGAATCAGCGAGGTGGACATCATTGGCTGATTCAGCGCCTCCAGCAGCGCCAGCGCCACCGGATTTGACGGCACGCGCAGCCCGATGGTTTTCCGCTTGTCATTCATCAGACGACGCGGCACCTCTTTGGTCGCCTTGAGAATAAAGGTGTAGTTACCGGGCGTGTTGTTTTTCAGCAACCGAAAGGCGGAGTTACCGACCTGAGAGTAAACGGAAAGCTCGGAGAGATCCCGGCACATCAGGGTAAAGTTGTGATTCCCGTCTAACTGCCGGATACGGCAGATGCGCTCCATCGCGCCCTTCTCTTCCAGTCGACAGCCCAGCGCATAACCGGAATCGGTCGGATAGACGATGACGCTGCCTTTATTAAGGTAGTCCACCGCCTGATTAATCAGACGTGGCTGTGGGTTATCGGGATGGATGTGAAACAATTGACTCATAGAAACCTCGTGTCACCTTTCCGTGGAGAGCTGAGCGGGTGCCAGTGCCGGGAAGCGTTCCCAGACCGGCTCAACCGCCGCGGGCAGCCATAACTTGCGGCCCAGTTCAATCCACGGGCAGGGTTGATGAAAATCAGAACCTTGTGATGCGGCCAGCGCATTGTCTCTGGCGTATTGCGCCAGTTGGGTACGCTCATTCGGTGCCTGCTGGCACTGGGCGACTTCCATCGCATCGCCACCGGCTTCACGGAAATGGGCCACCAGTCGCTTTAACCATTTCGCCGATAAGCCATAGCGTCCGGGATGCGCCAGTACCGCGCAACCGCCAGAATGATGAATCGCATCAATAGCTTGTTTAATTGTACACCATTGTGGCGGGACGTAGCCGGTTTTGCCGCGCGCCAGATAATTTTTGAATACCTGCGCCATGTTATCCGCTTTGCCCTGCTCCACCAGAAAGCGGGCGAAGTGACCACGGGTGATGACGCCGCCATCGGCCAGCTGCATTGCACCCGCCAGCGCGCCCGGAATGCGCGCTTTTTCCAGCCGCTCGGCAATCTGTTCCGCGCGCGCCTGTCGGCAGGCGTGCTGTCCGGCGAGAAAGCTGACCAGCGCCGGATGACGGATATCAATATTTAATCCCACGATATGAATTTCATGATTCTCCCACAGGGTGGAGACTTCAACGCCCGCCAGCACCTTTATCGGCAAGGCCTGATCGATAGCCGTTTGCTGCGCTTCTTCCACGCCGGCGACGCTGTCGTGATCGGTGATCGCCAGTACGCCTACGCGCATCTCAACCGCGCGCTGTACCAGCGCCGCAGGCGTCAGTAAGCCATCGGAAGCCCGCGTGTGGCTGTGTAAATCATAGACCGGGAAACGGGCGATATCGCTCAAGAGAACTCCTGCTGGAAACTAAACCGGCCAGCATGATAACGATTTTAGCCGTCAGTGAAAAAGTGTATTGACATTTCCGCCCTGAACCCGTTAACTAGTACACAAGTTCACACGTAACGGGTATTCAATCATGGCTGTTGTAATCACGCATTTTAACGGTTGGTGGCGCGATGTTCCCGAACACGGGCGACGTGGTCGTGCACACTTTGCGTAAACGCTGTGCAGATACCTGAGCCCGCCACCGAGCGGGCTTTTTTTTGAGCGAAATTCAGAGAAATCATCATGCCAATTGCGAAACCTACAGTGAAGTTGATTACCGGCAACGCGCCTTATCGCGAAGATCCGGCCGCAGTGTTTCATCAGTTATGCGGCGCACGTCCGGCAACCCTGCTGCTTGAATCTGCTGATATCGACAGCAAAAAGAATCTCAAAAGCCTGCTGATTGTCGACAGCGCACTGCGTATCAGCGCGCTGGACAACAAGGTGACCTTACAGGCGCTGTCGGAAAATGGTCGCGCGCTGCTGCCGCTGCTTGACGCCGCGCTGCCGGACTCGGTGGAGAATCAGGTCCGTCCCGATGGCCGCGAACTCACTTTCCCGCCGACCGCCGGGCAGCAGGATGAAGATGCGCGTCTGCAGGCGCTGTCGGTGTTTGATGCCTTGCGTCTGATCCCCCAGCTGGTTAATTCCCCCGCCGACGAGCGGGAAGCCGTGCTGTTAGGTGGCCTGTTTGCCTATGATCTGGTTGCCGGATTTGAAACCCTGCCCGCGCTGGATAATCAGCAGCGCTGCCCGGATTACTGCTTTTATCTGGCGGAAACGCTGCTGGTGATCGATCACCAGACCCGCAGCGCGCGACTGCAGGCCAGCCTGTTCTGCCCGTCCACCAGTGAATTTCAGCGCCTGCAACGCCGCATTGAGCAGCTGCATGGCCAGATGCTGCAGCCCGCGCCTGCCCTGCCGGTTCAGACGGTGGATCAGATGAGCCTGACCACCAGCCAGAGCGACGAGGAGTATTGTGAGGTAGTGCGCACCATGCAGGAGGCGATTCGCATCGGCGAAATCTTCCAGGTGGTGCCATCGCGCCGCTTCTCACTGCCCTGTCCTTCACCGCTGGCGGCTTACGACACGCTGAAAAACAGCAACCCCAGCCCCTATATGTTTTTCATGCAGGATCAGGACTTCGCCCTGTTTGGCGCGTCTCCGGAAAGTTCGCTGAAGTATGACGCCAGCTCGCGACAGATTGAGATCTACCCGATTGCCGGTACCCGTCCACGCGGACGTAAACCAGACGGTTCGCTGGATCGCGATCTCGACAGCCGCATTGAGCTGGAGATGCGCACCGATCATAAAGAGCTGGCGGAGCACCTGATGCTGGTCGACCTGGCGCGCAACGATCTGGCGCGTATCTGTGTGCCGGGCAGTCGCTATGTGGCAGACCTGACTAAAGTTGACCGCTATTCCTTTGTCATGCACCTGGTGTCGCGCGTGGTTGGCACCCTGCGCGAGGATCTGGATGTGCTGCACGCCTATCGTGCCTGTATGAACATGGGCACGCTGAGCGGTGCGCCGAAAGTCCGCGCCATGCAGCTGATCGCCGCGGCCGAAGGCACCCGCCGCGGCAGTTACGGCGGTGCGGTCGGTTATTTTACCGCCAATGGCGATCTCGATACCTGTATCGTCATTCGCTCGGCTTATGTAGAAGACGGCGTCGCGACCGTGCAGGCGGGCGCCGGTGTGGTACTGGACTCGAATCCGCAGGCGGAAGCCGATGAGAGCCGCAATAAAGCCCGCGCCGTGCTGCGCGCCATTGCCACTGCCCATCACTGCAAGGAGATCTTCTGATGGCCGATATTCTGCTGCTCGATAACATCGACTCATTTACCTATAACCTGGTCGATCAACTGCGGACCTTTGGTCATAACGTGGTGATCTACCGCAACAACCTGCCGGCCGCGCTGTTAATCGAACACCTGCAACGGATGGAAAATCCGGTGCTGATGCTGTCACCAGGCCCTGGCGCGCCAAAAGAGGCTGGCTGTATGCCGGAACTGCTGCGGGCGCTGCGCGGACGTCTGCCGATTATCGGTATCTGCCTCGGCCATCAGGCGATTGTTGAAGAATATGGCGGTCACGTTGGTCAGGCTGGCGAGATCCTGCACGGGAAAGCGTCCGCGGTGGTTCACGATGGCGAGGCGATGTTTGCCGGCCTGAGCAATCCGCTGCCGGTGGCGCGCTATCACTCACTGGTCGGCAGCAACACGCCGGATGAGCTCACCGTCAATGCCAGCTACAACGGCATGGTGATGGCGGTGCGTCACGAAACCGACCGGGTATGCGGGTTCCAGTTCCATCCTGAATCCATCCTGACCACTCAGGGCGCGCGACTGCTTGAGCAGACGCTGGCCTGGGCGCTGGCGAAGTAACAGGGAGAATGACTATGCAACAGACACTGGAAAAACTTTACCAGGCGCAGACGCTGGATCAGGCTGAGAGTCATCAGCTGTTCAGCGCAATTATTACCGGTCAGCTGGAGCCGACCCAACTGGCGGCGGCGCTGATTGCGATGAAAGTCCGGGGCGAAACGCCGGAAGAGATTGCCGGTGCGGCGACCGCGCTGCTGGAAGATGCGAAACCCTTCCCGCGCCCCGACTACACCTTTGCCGATATCGTCGGAACCGGCGGCGACGGCAGTAACAGCATCAATATTTCTACCGCCAGCGCATTCGTGGCGGCGACCTGCGGCCTGAAAGTGGCGAAGCACGGTAACCGCAGCGTTTCCAGCAAGTCCGGCTCTTCCGATCTGCTGGCTGCGTTTGGCATCAATCTGGATATGCCGGCTGAACAGGCAAGACAGGCGCTGGACGATCTCAACGTCTGTTTCCTGTTTGCGCCGCAGTACCACACCGGATTTCGCCACGCGATGCCGGTGCGTCAGCAGCTGAAAACCCGGACGCTGTTTAACGTGTTGGGCCCGCTGATCAATCCGGCGCGCCCGCCGCTGGCAGTAATTGGCGTGTACAGCCCCGAGCTGGTGATGCCGATTGCGCAGACCCTGAAAGTGCTGGGTTATCAGCGTGCCGCCGTGGTGCATGGCGGTGGAATGGATGAAGTGGCGCTGCATGATGTCACCCACGTCGCTGAGCTGCGTGACGGGGAGATCACCCGCTATCAGCTGTCGCCAGAAGACTTCGGTTTTGGCTTCCATCCCAGGGAGGCGCTGGCTGGCGGCACGCCGGAAGAAAATCGTGACATTCTCACGGCTTTACTCCAGGGTAATGGCCAGCAGGCCCATGAGGAAGCGGTCGCCGTGAATGTGGCGATGCTGCTTAAAGTTTTCGGTCATGAAGATCTGCGTGAAAATGCACAGCGTGCGCTCAACGCTATCCGCAGTGGACAGGCTTACGAGCGCGTGGTCGCTCTGGCAGCAAGAGGATAACCATGCAAGGTACCGTGTTAGAAAAAATTGTGCAGGACAAAGCGATTTGGGTCGCAGCGCGTCAGCAGCAGCAGCCTCTTTCTACCTTTCAGAACAGCATTGAACCTGCCAGCCGTCATTTTTATGATGCACTACAGGGCGCGCGCACCGCGTTTATTCTGGAGTGTAAAAAAGCGTCGCCCTCAAAAGGCATTATTCGTGAGGATTTCGATCCGGCCGCCATTGCCGGAGTCTATCGCCACTATGCATCCGCGGTGTCGGTGCTGACCGATGAGAAATACTTTCAGGGCGACTTCGCGTTTCTGCCGATCGTCAGCGCCGCTATCACCCAGCCGGTGCTGTGCAAAGACTTTATCATCGACCCGTATCAGATCTATCTGGCCCGTTACTATCAGGCAGATGCGATTCTGCTGATGTTATCGGTGCTGGATGATGAACAGTATCGTCAGCTGGCTGCCGTCGCCCACAGCCTGAAGATGGGTATCCTGACCGAGGTCAGTAATGAAGAGGAGCTGGAGCGCGCCATAGCGTTACAGGCCAGAGTGGTCGGGATCAACAACCGCGATCTGCGCGATCTGTCGATCGATCTGAACCGTACCCGCCAGCTGGCTCCGCGCCTGTCGCACGGCGTGACGGTGATCAGCGAATCCGGCATTAACCGCTACGCCGACATTCGCGAGCTCAGCCACTTTGCTAACGGCTTCCTGATTGGCTCGGCCCTGATGGAAGAGCCCGATCTGACCGCTGCGGTGCGCCGGGTCACGCTCGGCGCCAACAAAGTATGCGGTCTGACCCGGGCGGAAGATGCTCGCGCCGCGTATGAAGCTGGTGCCATCTATGGCGGACTGATTTTCGCCGCCGGCTCACCGCGTCAGATTGATACCGGGACCGCCCGGACGGTGATGGCTGGCGCACCACTGCGCTACGTCGGCGTGTTCCGTAACAGCTCCGTTAGTGACGTTGTCACTGAAGCGACCGCCCTGTCGCTGTCAGCTGTCCAGCTGCACGGTCAGGAAACGCCAGATTTCGTCACCGAACTGCGCGCGGCGCTGCCCGCCGGGATCGAAATCTGGAAAGCGCTGCGCATTGAAGGCGTCTTACCCGAGCGCAACTGGCCGCACGTCGATCGCTACGTGTTTGATAACGGCGACGGCGGGACCGGTGAGCGCTTTGACTGGTCACTGTTGCAGGGCCAGACGCTGAATGATGTGCTGCTGGCCGGTGGCCTGAGCGCGGATAACTGTGTTGAAGCCGCGCAGCTGGGCTGTGCCGGTCTCGACTTCAACTCCGGGGTGGAAAGTGCGCCCGGCATTAAAGATGCCCGTAAAATCGCGGCGGTGTTTCAGACACTGCGCGCCTACTGATTTGCCTGGCCTGCTCAACGGCGGGCCTGAAAAAGGAAGATGAAAAATGACGTTACTGAATCCCTACTTTGGCGAATTTGGCGGGATGTATGTCCCGCAGATCCTGATGCCAGCGTTGCGCCAGCTGGAAGAAGCGTTTGTCGATGCCCAAAAAGATCCTGAGTTTCAGGCGGAATTTACCGACCTGCTGAAGAACTATGCCGGTCGTCCTACCGCACTGACGCTGTGCAGGAACCTGACGAAAGGCACCAAAACCCGGCTCTACCTGAAGCGCGAAGATCTGCTGCACGGCGGCGCGCACAAAACCAATCAGGTACTGGGTCAGGCGCTGTTAGCCAAACGCATGGGTAAGAACGAGATTATCGCCGAAACCGGTGCCGGACAGCACGGTGTTGCCTCAGCGCTGGCCTGCGCCCTGCTCGGCATGAAATGCCGCATCTACATGGGTGCCAAAGACGTTGAGCGTCAGTCTCCTAACGTATTCCGTATGCGTCTGATGGGCGCGGAAGTGATCCCGGTACACAGTGGTTCAGCGACCCTGAAGGATGCCTGTAACGAAGCGCTGCGCGACTGGTCTGGCAGCTACGAAACCGCCCACTATATGCTTGGCACCGCCGCCGGTCCCCATCCGTTCCCGACCATTGTACGGGAGTTTCAGCGGATGATCGGCGAAGAGACGAAAAAGCAGATCCTGGAAAAAGAGGGTCGTCTGCCCGACGCCATCATCGCCTGCGTCGGTGGCGGTTCGAATGCCATCGGCATGTTCGCTGACTTTATCGATGAAACCAGCGTGAAACTGATCGGCGTTGAACCGGCGGGTCACGGCATTGAAACCGGCGAGCATGGCGCACCGCTGAAGCATGGCCGCGTCGGCATCTATTTCGGTATGAAAGCCCCGATGATGCAGACCGAAGATGGCCAGATCGAAGAATCTTACTCGATCTCTGCCGGGCTGGATTTTCCGTCAGTGGGACCGCAACATGCGCACCTGAACAGCATTGGTCGCGCTGAATATGTCTCGGTTACCGATGATGAGGCGCTGGCTGCCTTTAAACAGCTGTGTCGTGCTGAAGGGATCATTCCGGCGCTGGAGTCGTCACATGCGCTGGCCCACGCCCTGAAGATGATTCAGGCCGAGCCGGACAAAGAGCAGCTGGTGGTGGTTAACCTCTCCGGCCGCGGCGATAAAGATATTTTCACCGTTCACGACATTCTGACCGCGCAGGGAGAAATCTGATGGAACGTTACGATCAACTGTTTAAACGTCTTTCAGCCCGTAACGAAGGGGCCTTTGTGCCTTTCGTCACGCTCGGCGATCCGTCACCGGCGCTTTCACTGCAGGTCATTGACGCGCTGGTGGAAGGCGGTGCAGATGCGCTGGAGTTAGGCATTCCTTTCTCCGATCCGCTGGCTGACGGCCCGACGATTCAGAATGCGACCTTGCGCGCCTTCGCGGCGGGCACCAATACCCAGCAGTGTTTTGAAATGCTGGCGACCATTCGCCGTAAATATCCGGACCTGCCGATCGGTTTACTGATGTACGCCAATCTGGTATTCACCAACGGCGTGGATGCGTTTTATGCCCGCTGCGCAGAAGCCGGTGTGGATTCGGTGCTGGTGGCTGACGTCCCGGTGGAAGAGTCCGCTCCGTTCCGTCAGGCAGCGCTGCGTCATGGTGTGGCACCGATCTTCATCTGCCCGCCAAACGCCAGCGATACGCTGCTGCGGGAAATCGCTTCACACGGGCGCGGCTATACCTACCTGCTCTCTCGGGCTGGCGTTACCGGCGCGGACAACCGCGCCAGCCTGCCGCTGCAGCACCTGATCGAAAAGCTGCGTGAATACAACGCGGCCCCGCCGCTGCAGGGATTCGGTATCTCTGAACCGTCGCAGGTGAAAGAAGCCATCGCCGCCGGTGCCGCAGGTGCCATCTCCGGCTCGGCCATCGTCCGGATCATTGAAAAAAATCATGCGGAACCTGAGGTGATGCTGCGCGAACTGAAAAACTTCGTCAGCAGCCTGAAAGCCGCCAGCCGTTAATCCCGCCATCATGCCTTATCACACGATAAGGCATGATTTCTTTCCTTTTTTTACATCCCGCCATTTGCCCTTTTTGCAAAATCTGCACCACAATGTCAGAGCGCCGTTACGGTAACGTCGCATCCAATTTGTGACAGGGAGAGAAAGCAATGAAATTATTTAAAGTTGTGGCGGGTGCGTTGATGGCAGGTGTGGTTGCGCTGGCACTGAGCGCCTGTGCGCCAACCGCGACCAAAGAGGGTACCGGTGGCTATATTGATGACACCGTGGTCACCACCAAAGTGAAAGGTGAACTGCTGAAAGATGACTCGCTGAAATCGACTGAAATCAACGTAGAAACTTTTAAAGGTAAAGTTCAGCTGAGCGGTTTTGTCTCATCGCCACAGATGGCTAATCGTGCCGTACAGGTTACGCGCAGCGTGCCGGGCGTGAAGTCCGTGGTTAACAACATGCAGATTAAGTAATACCGGCTGTGATGATCAAAAAGGCCGCTGATTCAGCGGCCTTTTTCTCATCAGAAGCGGTAGCCTGCCCCGAAGAAGAAGACCCAGGGATCGATACGCATATTGATATTCTGCTGTTCGCCTGCCGCCTTAAATTTCACCTCAGTATCGATATCCATGTACCACACCGACGCATTCAGCATCCAGTCGCGGTTAATCTGATAATCGAGACCGACCTGGCCCGCGACACCCCATGAATCTTTGACGCTCAGATCGGTGAGTCCCGCATCACGGCCGGTCTGATTAAAGTCCGCATCATAAAAGGTGGTGTAGTTGATACCGACGCCAACATAGGGGCGCGCTTTGCTTTTGCTGTCGAAGAAATAGTATTGCGCCATCAGCGTCGGCGGTAACTGGCGTACCGTGGCCAGGGTGCCGGTCGGACCCAGTCCAACTTTATGACGGAACGGCGTGGCAGCCAGCAGTTCAACCCCGATATTGTCGGTTGCCATATAGGTAAAGGTCAGGCCCAGCTGGGTATCGTTGCTGGCGCTGAACTCCCCCATGCCAAGGACATTATCAGAGCCTTCGGTCGGACGTACCGTTGCACTGCCGGCACGCATAAAGAAGTCGCCCGCTTCATGGGCCATTGCCAGTTGTGGTAAAGCCAGAGCCAGCAGCATCGCGCATTTTGCCAGTTTCATCATCACTCCTTTGCTAAAGGTAAATGTATCCAACGTCATCATTTTTTTGTTGGCAAAGATTTAACGTGATTTACAGAAAATTGCACTCTGTTCGGTTGATATAAATTACTTAAAAAACAATGGATTGATTTAGATCAATTTTGGCCGTGGCTGACATCGGGAAATTCCCCTTGCTGAAAAATTTTGTCCGGCTTATTTTGCTGTTTCTGATTGTTGATTTTGGTTCGATGCCTCAGGAGTGGCGGGTGATCAAATGAGCGAAACCTCTAATCCTTGTGTCAGCTGTGGCGCCTGCTGCGCCCATTTCCGTGTCTCTTTCTACTGGGCTGAAGCCGACGATGCTGGCGGCCTGGTGCCAACCGAATTAACCGAACCGCTGAGCCTGCTGATGCGTAATATGCGCGGCACCAACGATCGTGCGCCGCGCTGCGTCGCCCTGCAGGGCGAGATTGGCGGCTGCGTCTCCTGCGGCATTTATGAGCAACGGCCAACGCCCTGTCGGGAGTTTGCGATGTCGGGCGAAGAGGGTGTTGCCAATGACGCCTGCGATCGCGCCCGCGCCCGTTACGGTCTTCCCGCCCTTTTTCACCCATCTTTACCTGTTATGACAGAAAGTTATCTCTCGCCGGGTGCCCGCGAGCTGCCAGAACATGTACAATCGCCGGGTTAATTAACCCGGTTCCTCCAAGGAGTGTACATGTCTATCACGGCAAGCTCGTTATACCGTGACACAGGAAATTTTACCCGCCATCAGCTGGTCACCTTACTGTTGATGTCGCTGTTGACCGCTTTCATCACCGTTATGCTGGTCCATGTGCTGACGCCTGGCGCCGATCAGATGGCGATTCTGCAGCAGGGTGATGACAGTGCCAGTTCGTTGTTTGAGATGGTGCAGAATATGTCACCTGAACAGCAGCAGGTGCTGCTGCGCGCCTCCGCGGCGGGGACGTTCGCGGCGCTGGTGGGTAATACGCTGTTACTCGGCGGGATGTTGTCTCTGATCCCGATGGTCTCTTCCGGTCAGCGGGTCAGTGCGCTGCGTGCCATTGGCGCCTCTGCGCCTTTACTGCCAAAGCTGTTACTGCTGACCTTCCTGATCACGCTGGTGGCGCAGCTGGGCTTTATGGTTCTGGTGGTGCCGGGGATTCTGCTGACGATTCTGTTGTCGCTGGCGCCGGTGATGCTGGCGAGCGAGAAGATCGGCGTGTTCGCCGCCATGCGTGCCAGTATGCGAATGGCGTGGAAGAATGCGAAGCTGATCGCGCCCGCTATTCTTCTCTGGCTGCTGGCAAAAGTGGTGGTGATGCTGTTTTTCTCATCGCTGACCGTGCTGCCGATGAACGTTTCCTCGGTGATCTTTACCGCTGCAGGTAACCTGGTTTCGGCCATGTTAATCATCTATCTCTACCGGCTTTATATGCTGTTACGTTGATGAGCGGTGCGCCTGCGGGCGCATTGGTCCCCAATTCAGCCCTGACTGGAATGACTATGAAGCAGTTACTCGATTTTCTCCCTTTGGTGGTCTTTTTCATCTTCTACAAGCTGTACGACATCTTTGTTGCCTCAGGCGCGCTGATTGTCGCGACCGGTCTGGCTTTAGTGGTCAGCTGGTTGCTCTATCGTAAGCTGGAGAAGATGACCATTTTCACCTTTGTGCTGGTCGCCGTATTCGGCACGCTGACCCTGGTGTTCCACAACGATGAATTTATTAAGTGGAAAGTGACGGTGATCTACAGTCTGTTTGCCGTTGCGCTGCTCTACAGCCAGTGGTTTATGAAGCAGACGCTGATCCAGAGCATGCTGGGCAAAGAGTTACAGTTGCCCGATCCGGTCTGGCGTCGGCTTAACACTGCCTGGGCGCTATTTTTCCTGGTCTGCGGCCTGGTGAATATCTACGTTGCCTTTTGGTTATCTCAGGCGTTTTGGGTTAACTTTAAGGTGTTTGGTCTGACCGGCCTCACCTTACTGTTTACCCTGATTAGCGGGCTCTACATCTGGCGACAGATGCCGCAACAACAACAAAAATAATCACTCTGCCCGGTACGCCGGGCATTTTTTTAGCGATCACCTGCAGAAGAAATGAAAGCAATGGGCGAAAAACATAAATTGCCGCAAGGCGAAATGGTGTTACGTACGTTAGCCATGCCAGCAGACACCAACGCCAACGGCGATATCTTTGGCGGCTGGCTGATGTCACAAATGGATATGGGCGGAGCCATTCTGGCTAAAGAGATTGCTGAAGGCCGGGTCGTGACGGTGCGGGTTGATGGCATGTCCTTTCTGAAACCGGTGGCGGTGGGCGACGTGGTTAGCTGTCATGCGCGCTGTATCCGTACTGGTAACAGCTCAATGACCATCAATGTCGAAGTCTGGATCAAGAAGGTGTCGTCTGAACCGATTGGTCAGACCTACTGTGCCACCGAAGCGGTCTTTATCTATGTCGCGGTAGATAATGACGGCAATTCGCGTCCACTACCTGCCGGGCGTGCTAACCAGCAACCCAGCGACTAGCCGGACATCTGGCGGTCAGGCACAGTGTCACTGACCGCCAGCTTTTTTATTCGATGCTGGCACCGCCACTCATCTTGAAGACAACGTTCATGGTCACCTGTCCCGGACGACCGCTCTGGTAACGCCACTGCTTCATCGACTCCTTGACTGCCCGTTCAAACATATTGCGGGGTTCCGCAGAGAGGACCTGAATATTCTCCACCCGTCCCTCGCTGTTCACATCAAATTTCACCCGCACCCGACCCTCAATGCGAAGCGCTCGTGCACGCTGTGGATAGCCTGGCTTGCTGACGCTCAGCGCTTTCGGCCCGCCTGAAGCCGTCTGGCTCGCTGACGGCGTCGATTTCGGCGCAGTTGTCGGCTTGTTCTGAGTCGCCGGCAGGTCCTGTTTAAACGGATCGGCCTGCGGTTTGCTCTCCTGACGCGGTTTTACCTCGCGTTTAGGTTGCTCACGTTTATGTTCCGGCTTGGGTTTCGGTTTGGGTTTTGGCTTAGGTTCTGGCTTAGGAATCGGTACCGGTTCCGCCTTAGGCGGTTCCGGAGCGGGCTGAGGTTCAGGGACCGGTTCCGGTTCTGGCTGCGGTTCAGGTTGCGGCGCCGGTGGTTCAACCACGGCTGGGGCAGGTTGTGGCTGAACTTCAGGAGCGACAAGGCTGACACTGATAGGCTGCGACGCCTTAGGCACTTCAGTCACCTGATGGAATGAGGCGTAAAGAATTCCGGCAATGACGGCACCATGCAAAGCGACAGACAATAACATGGAGACAGGCGTGCGTTTGGGTAATGGCATAGTCAGCGTGGTCATAACAGTCGCAGTCATTAAATGAAGAGCCGATTTTAAATGCAAATAGCAATCAGTTTCAATAACTCCCGCCATCTCACCGAAAGAAAAGCGCTTTTTAGCCCTTTATGCTGAGCCGTCAACGGGTCAGAGGTTTCGTTTGCACTCTGATAAGCAATCCCTTAACGTGTTGCGAAATTCTGAAGAGTTAATGGGAGCTCCCAAGTGCTTTACGTCATTTATGCAGAAGACACCGCAGATTCACTGGAAAAACGTAATGCCGTGCGCCCTGCCCATCTGGCGCGCCTGAAACTACTGCATGAAGAAGGACGCCTGATCATTGCGGGTCCGATGCCTGCCGTCGACAGCAACGATCCGGGCGTGGCCGGCTTTACCGGTTCAACCGTGATTGCCGAGTTCCCGTCACTTGAAGCGGCACAATCCTGGGCAGAAGATGATCCCTATATTGCCGCTGGCGTTTATAAACAGGTGGCCGTTAAACCGTTCAAACGCGTTTTCTGATCGCGAATGCGCGCTGATAAATGGCTTCGGTGCGGCGCACCGGGGCCTTTTTTGTTTTTCGGGTAAAGCAACGATGCAAATGATCATTCTGGCGCTGCTGGTGCCGATCGTGGGGCTTATCGCGACCGCCCTTTACTTTTGGCGCAGCCAGGGCTGGCGCAATAAAAAACATCTGATTGTGATGTTAATTGTGCTGGCAGCGGTGCTGCAACTGGTGAACATGATCCTGATGATGCGGGTTGAATCTGGTGCAGCGGGCTGAAGAGATCAGCCGTTACGCGTTAAAAAAACCGCCCACCGGCGGTTTTTTTACTGGTAAGGCACAGCGATGGCGTTAATCAAAGACGTTATTGATGATCGCGGTGACCACCGCCGTACTTAGCGCAATCAGTACCAGGTTATCCCCCACCATTTTCCATTCGTAACCGGGATAAGAAGGCAGACCCTCCAGCATACCGCGCGGCACCGAGCGTTTAGCGATACCAGGCGGCAACGGTTTACCGCGCGCGAGATTTTTAGCAATTCCCGGCGGCAAAGAGGAGTAGCCGGTCAGTCCCTGCTGTCTGGCCAGATCACGCGCGAATGAATAACTGATGTCGGCTTCTGCCCGCCAGGGATCGCCGCCCTTATTCTTTTTACCCTGTGACTTATCGTGTTTCCCCTCGCCCTTATTGCCATGCCCTTGTGCATGACCATTGCCCTTTCCATTGCCGTTTCCGTTGCCGTTACCATTGCCTGGATTGGCCAGCAGCGCCGGTGAGGTGAACAGCAAACAGAGGGTTAATGCGATGACGCCAGACCTTGCCAGATTTTTCATTGTCCTGCTCCCAAAGGTATACGATTTAAATTTAACCCTGGACCTGAAAAGCGGCAATCTGGCGAGTTCTTAAAAGCGTCCTGACACGCAAAATTGAGGGTCACCGACACTCAACGCTCGCCCCACAGGCAGAAGTCCACGGAATAACGGATAGCGCCACAGGCTGCCTCCGCCTCACCGATACAGCTACGCTAAACAATAGCCGAAGCGCAAGCCGGTATACCTCGTCTGATTACAGGGCGACAGGCCATAATCTGGGATCAGCAGGGTTCAGTCGCTGGTTAAAAATGTAAATTTTTTTGACCTGATCGCTCAGGTATTCTTGACTGAAAAGACTTATCACCCCAACAGGAGAGGCCGTCATGACCGAATTACTGCATATCATGTCTGTCAGCGCGATTGTTGCAGGCATCTATTTACTGGACTGATCCTGTGCGGATTCGGGCGGGAAAAACGAAAGCCCTGCCGGGCTGGCAGGGCTTCGATCTTCCGTGAGGGATGAATGATTGGACCACGAAAAACGATCACGAAAGATGGCTATTTTCTATAAAAAGCCCGCGCGGTTGTCAAGCATGCCAGAGGCGTTCATCACCGCGCTGTGCGGCTGATTTCAGGCGACGCACAACGACTGCGGCTCTGTTTAGTTGCGATCCAGCAGCAGCCCAATCAGTGCATGATAATGATGCTCTTCTTCTGCACTGGTTACCGTCTGTAAACGGCTCACCAGTCGGGTGCAGATGGCCTTACGGTTAAGACTGCGACCGGAACGCACGATCTCTGTCACCACAGCGCCCAGAATGGCCTGTTGCGCTGGCAGGGCCGCACTGCTGAGATAAGCGGAGATATCAGAGACTGAGACCGGAATTCTTACGTTGGCTTGCATGGTCAACCCTCACAGAGTTCATTAGATGTCATAAACGATGCGATAAAGTTATACAACTAACCATTACTTGTACAGGTATTTGGCCAGTAATTTACGCTAAATCCGTGGGTAAGGTAATAATTTAAAGCCAAACAGTCACTTATGTAACTGTAAAGTTGTACAGCTTTGCCCATACTGAGCGTATAAGGCCAGATTAAGCCCCGTTACGGTGAGGTTGACCCGGCACGCAGCGAAAAATGTTGCGCCATCAGACATTTTTTTTTCGATAAACAGGAATTATCTCTTATCGCTGTCTACATTTATGACTTCTTTATTACACCTCTGAAGCTCAGAATGAACGCTACAGCACAGTCGCAGGCTCATTATGCATAAAACTTATAATATTCAGGGCGCCTCAACTTTAGTCGATCAGCTGTTATCACGGGTGCAGGCGATTGCCGATCCGAAAACCGAAGTGTTGAGTGGCTATCCGGCAAACTGCTCTGCCTGGTTAACCATCTATTATCATCGCAAAACGGGCAAGTGGTCTTTTGAGTGGTATGACCGCGCCGGTTGCCGCCGTCCGGTTGGGCTGGGTAGCCCGGCGGATTGCCTGATGCGTGAGGTGAGCGATCGCGGTGCCTCGCAACAGGAACATCTGCAGGCGCGCGACTTTCTGGCCGATCTGGGATTTTTCGAAGCCTGATTCCGCCAGCGTCTTAACGCGCTGGCGAATAGGGGCCGCTGCCGGCAGCAGCCCGTTGCGCAGTACTAAATATGCTGCGTAATAAACAGGATGGAGCGACGCTGCTGCTGCGCCAGCTGATGGCGAATGCTGTGAATGCGTTTATAGCGTCGTGACTGCCCTTCCAGCCAGCGTGAACGGCGTCGTTGTACCTGGCGTAACATTCTCCAGCGCGCCACTTCATTTCTGCTTCGTCTCATCACTTCCTCTCTGACATCGAATTCACGCGCACGCATTATAAAGATCTTATCGCCAATGCCAAATCGGATCTGATCGTTATGGCACAGGATAAAGGGTTTCGCTGACCGTGATCTGCACGTAAACTTGCCAGACGAAAGCGCGAACGGGATGTCCACTTAATGACCACTTTTTACACCCTGATCAGCTGGTTACTGCTGTTTGGCTACTGGCTGCTGATCGCCGGTGTCACGCTGCGAATACTGATGAAGCGTCGTGCCGTGACCTCGGCAATGGCCTGGCTGCTGATTATCTATATTCTGCCGCTGGTGGGGATTATCGCCTACCTGTCGTTTGGCGAACTGCATCTGGGTAAACGTCGCGCAGAACGGGCTCGTACCATGTGGCCATCGACGGCCCGCTGGATGACCGATCTGAAACAGTGTCGTGAAATCTTTGCCACTGAACACAGCGATGTCGCCCGTTCGCTGTTCGAACTCTGCTATCACCGTCAGGGCATCGCCGGGGTGAAAGGTAATCAACTGCAGCTGCTCACCAGCGCCGATGATGTAATGCAGGCGCTGATTCGGGATATCCAGCTGGCGCGGCATAATATCGAGATGGTGTTCTATATCTGGCATCCCGGCGGGCTGGCGGATGAAGTCGCCGAGTCGCTGATGGCCGCCTCACGCCGCGGTGTCCACTGCCGGCTGCTGCTCGATTCGGCCGGCAGCGTGACCTTTTTCCGCAGCCCTTGGGTTGGCATGATGCGCAATGCAGGCATTGACGTGGTTGAAGCGTTACAGGTCAGCCTGCTGCGCGTCTTCCTGCGCCGGATGGATCTGCGCCAGCATCGAAAAATTGTCTTAATCGATAACTACATCGCCTATACCGGCAGCATGAACCTGGTGGACCCCCGCTTCTTCAAACAGAGCGCGGGCGTCGGTCAGTGGATCGACCTGATGGCGCGAATGGAAGGTCCGGTCGCCACCGCCATGGGAATTGTCTTTAGCTGCGACTGGGAGATTGAGACCGGAAAACGCATTCTTCCGCCGCCGCCCGATCGCAATATTATGCCGTTTGAGCAGGAGAGCGGCCATACGGTGCAGGTGATCGCCTCCGGTCCCGGCTTCCCGGAAGATATGATCCACCAGGCGCTGCTGACGGCGGTCTATTCCGCCCGTGAGCAGTTGATCATGACCACACCCTACTTCGTGCCAAGCGACGACCTGCTGCACGCCATCTGTACCGCAGCGCAGCGCGGGGTGAATGTCAGTATTATTGTCCCGCGCCATAACGACTCCCTGCTGGTAGGCTGGGCCAGCCGCGCCTTCTTCAGCGAACTGCTGGAGGCGGGCGTGAAAATTTATCAATTTGAAGATGGACTGCTGCATACCAAAAGCGTCCTGGTTGATGGACAACTCAGCCTGGTCGGCACGGTAAATCTTGATATGCGCAGCCTGTGGCTCAATTTTGAGATTACACTGGTGGTAGACGATGCCGGATTTGGCAGCGATCTGGCCTGTGTGCAGGATGACTATATTGCCCGTTCACGCCTGCTGGATGGCCAGCGCTGGTCAAAACGTGCCTGGTGGCAGCGCATCGTCGAACGACTGTTTTACTTCTTCAGCCCTTTACTGTAAAACGAGCCAGATTGTGTAAACGGCCTCAGGCAGACAGGACAGACCATGGATTTAAACAACCGCCTTACTGAAGACGAAACGCTGGAACAGGCTTACGATATTTTTCTTGAGCTGGCAGGCGATAATCTCGATCCGGCAGATATCATCCTTTTTAATCTGCAGTTTGAAGAGCGCGGCGGTGCCGAGCTGTTCGATCCGTCAGAAGACTGGAAAGATCACGTCGACTTCGATCTGAATCCTGACTTTTTTGCGGAAGTGGTGATTGGGCTGGGTGAAGCGGATGGTGAGCCGATTAACGACGTCTTTGCACGCGTGCTGCTGTGCCGTGAAAAAGACCACAAGCTGTGCCATATCCTGTGGCGTGAATAGTCGTCACCGTGATAAAAAACGCCGGGCAATTGCCCGGCGTTTTGCTTTATAACGGATCGACTTTCAGGCAGGAGACCGCATGGCGGAAACTGCCTTCCAGCAGCGGCCGGGTTTTGGCGCACTCCGGACCGGCAATCGGACAGCGGGTGCGGAATACGCAGCCCGACGGTGGATTGATCGGTGACGGCAGTTCCCCTTCCAGCAGCTGGATCTGCTTATTCTTTTCCAGATCCGGATCGGGAATCGGCACCGCCGACATCAGCGCTTTGGTGTAGGGATGCTGCGGATTGCTGTAAACCTCGCTGTAGGTGCCCAGCTCGACCGCATGACCGAGATACATCACCAGCACGCGGTCAGAGATATGTTTTACCACCGCCAGGTCGTGGGCAATAAAGATCAACGACAGCCCCATCTCGCGCTGCAGCTGCTGCAGCAAATTAACCACCTGCGCCTGAATCGACACGTCGAGCGCTGACACCGGTTCATCACAGATAATCAGCTTCGGCTCCAGAATCAGCGCACGTGCGATACCAATACGCTGGCACTGGCCCCCGGAGAACTCATGCGGATAGCGGTTGATCAGGTTGGGCAGCAAACCGACCTTCATCATCATATTTTTAACGCGATCTTTGACTTCCTGACGCGCCATTTTCGGATGATAGGTCCGCAGCGGTTCCGCAATGATATCGCCGATAGTCATGCGTGGATTGAGCGAGGCCAGCGGGTCCTGGAAAATCATCTGGATGTCGCTGCGCGCCTTGCGCCACTCCTCTTCGCTCTGCCCCAGCAGATCGCGTCCCAGCCACGCCACCCGACCCTCAGTGGCTTTCACCAGGCCGATGATGGCACGGGCTAGCGTCGATTTACCGCAGCCTGACTCGCCAACCACACCCAGCGTTTCCCCTTCATACAGGCGCAGGCTGACGCCATCCACCGCTTTCAGGGTCTTTGACGGCTGCCAGAACCACTGCTTGCCATCTTTAATATCGAAATGCACCTTGAGGTCGGCGATTTCCAGTAACACTCTTTTTTCCGCTACGGCGCTCATACTAATTCCTCCACCGGCTTAAAGCAGGCACGTAAACGCCCATCGCCGAACGGTTCCAGCGGCGGCGCTTTGGCACAGATATCCATCGCGTGTGGACAACGCGGCTGGAACGGGCAGCCCACCGGCAGACGCAGCAGGTTCGGCGGATTACCCGGAATGGTGGTCAGGCTCTCCCCTTCGGCATCCAGCCGCGGCACCGCATTCAGCAGGCCGATAGAGTAAGGATGCGCCGGCTGATAGAAGACGTCACGGGCGCGACCATACTCCATGGTGCGTCCGGCATACATCACCAGCACCTTGTCGCAGATCCCGGCAACCACCCCCAGATCGTGGGTGATCATGATGATGGCGGTGTTGAACTCGCGCTTGAGGTCGTTGAGCAGCGTCATGATCTGCGCCTGTACCGTCACGTCGAGCGCGGTAGTCGGTTCATCGGCGATCAGCAGCTTTGGCCGGCACAGCAGCGCCATGGCGATCATCACGCGCTGGCGCATCCCGCCGGAAAACTCATGCGGATACATTTTCATGCGCTTACGCGCTTCGGGCATTTTTACCGCATCCAGCATTCTCACCGACTCTTCAAATGCCTGGGCGCTGTTCATGCCCTTGTGCAGCTTCAGCACTTCCATTAACTGCTCGCCGACCCGCATGTAAGGGTTAAGCGAAGTCATCGGGTCCTGGAAGATCATCGCAATCTGCTCGGCTCGCAGCCGGTTAAGCTGGTTCTCGGGCAGATTCAGGATCTCTTTACCATTGAACAGCGCAGAGCCGCCAATGCGGCCATTTTTCGCCAGCAGCCCCATCAGGGCGAACGCGGTCTGCGACTTGCCGGAACCGGATTCACCGACAATGCCCAGCGTCTCACCGGCACGCAGCGAAAAGTTAAGATCGTTGACGGCGGTGACATCGCCGTCGTGTGTGCCGAAGGTGACACGTAAATCTTTCACCTGCAGTAACTGATCGCTTCCCGCGCGGGCCGCCATTGCTGGCTGAAATTCATGAATGGTCATCGGGAAACTCCTTAGCGATCTTTCGGGTCGAGGGCATCACGCAGGCCATCGCCGATAAAGTTGAAACAGAACAGCGTCACGACCAGAAAACCGGCCGGATAGAGCAGTAACCACGGCGACACTTCCATCGAGTTCGCGCCGTCGCTGAGCAGTGCGCCCCAGCTACTCAGCGGCTCCTGCGTCCCCAGGCCAAGGAAGCTCAGGAAGGATTCAAACAGAATCATGCTCGGCACCAGCAGCGAGGCGTAAACCACCACCACGCCCAGCACGTTCGGCACGATGTGGCGCAGCACGATTTTCCAGGTGGAGACGCCGCCAACGTGGGCCGCTTCAATGAACTCTTTGCGCTTCAGGCTCAGGGTCTGTCCACGCACGATACGTGCCATATCAAGCCACGACACCATGCCGATAGCGGCAAAGATCAGCAGGATATTTCGGCCAAAGAAGGTCACCAGCAGGATAACGAAGAACATAAACGGGAACGAGTTGAGGATCTCCAGAATACGCATCATCACCGAGTCGGTTTTGCCGCCAAGGTAGCCGGCAACGGAACCGTACAGGGTACCGACGATCACCGCGATCAAGGCGGAAGCCACACCGACCATCAGTGAAATCCGGCCGCCAATGGCGACCCTGACCAGCAGATCGCGCCCCGAGGAGTCGGTGCCAAACCAGTGCCCGGACGTGGTATCCGGCGCAGCGGACATCATGGCCCAGTCCGTGTCGTCGTAGGTGAACTGTGACAGCATCGGCGCAATGATCACAAACAGCGTAATCAGCAGCAGCACCAGCAGGCTGAGTGAGGCCGCACGGTTATGGATAAACCGACGACGGGCGTCCTGCCACAGACTGCGCCCTTCCACTTCCAGCTTCTCACTGAACGCATCCAGAGCTTCGCTGTTTTTCTTACTTAACATCATGGCGAACTCCGCAATCAGTAACGAATTTTCGGATCGATGACGGCATACAGCACGTCAACAATCGCGTTAAACAGAATGGTCAGTAACCCCACCAGAATGGTCAGGCTCATCACCAGTGAGTAGTCGCGGTTCAGCGCGCCGTTCACGAACAGCTGACCAATGCCCGGTAGACCGTAGATCGACTCAATCACCATCGATCCGGTGATAATGCCGACAAAGGCCGGTCCCATATAGGAGATGACCGGCAGCAGCGCAGGTTTCAGCGCGTGCCGCAGCACGATGCGGCGCAGCGGCAGCCCTTTTGCACGGGCGGTGCGGATAAAGTTGGAGTGCATCACTTCAATCATCGATCCGCGGGTAATACGCGCGATGCTGGCGATATAGGCCAGTGACAGCGCGACCATCGGCAACAGCATGTAGTTCCACTGTCCGCCATTCCAGCCTCCGCCGGGCAGCCATTTCAGGGTGATGGCGAACACCAGCACCAGCAGCGGCGCCACCACGAAACTCGGTATCACCACGCCGGTCATTGCCACCCCCATCACCGCGAAATCCCACAGGCTGTTCTGTTTCAGCGCAGCAATAACCCCGGCAGTGACCCCCAGCACCACCGCCAGCAGAAAGGCGGCCAGACCGAGTTTGGCTGAAACCGGAAACGCATGGGCAACCAGATAGTTAACCGAATAATCTTTGTATTTAAATGAGGGGCCGAAATCGCCGTGCGCCAGCTGCACCAGGTAATCGACATACTGCTTACCAATCGGATCGTTGAGGTGATATTTCGCCTCAATGTTAGCCATGACTTCCGGCGCAAGGGTGCGCTCACCGGTAAAAGGACTACCGGGTGCCAGTCGCATCATAAAGAAGGAGATGGTAATCAGAACGAACAGCGTCGGGACCGCTTCAAGCAAGCGACGCAGGATGAATTTTAACATTGCCGTACCTACCAGGCTGTTGCTTCACAACAAATAAAAAAACGTAAAGGCGGCGCAGACGCGCCGCCACTGTCGATAGCCTGTGTGCTATTAGTGTTTAATGATGTAGAAGTTCTTATCGAGCGTTTTATCCAGCGGATCTTTGCCGTTATAACCGCCGACATACGGTTTCACCAGACGTGTATTCACGTAGTAGTAAACCGGTACGATGGTGCTGTCTTTATCCAGGATCTGCTCGGCTTTCTGATACTCCACCGCACGGGCTTTTTCATCGGCTGCCTTAATCGCCCCACGCACCACTTTATCGTACTCGTCGCTCTTATAGTGCGAGGTGTTACTGCTGCTGTTGGAGACCATAGTATTCAGGAAGGAGGTCGGTTCGTTGTAGTCCGCACACCAGGCCGCGCGTGAAACATCGAAGTTACCCTGATGACGGGTATCCAGGAAGGTTTTCCACTCCTGGTTTTCCAGCTTGATGTTCACACCGATGTTTTTCTTCCAGATCGACGAGGCGGCAATGGCCAGCTTCTTATGCAGATCGGAGGTGTTGTAGAGCAGGTTAAAGGTCAGCGGCTTGTCGGCAGTGTAACCCGCTTCAGCTAACAGCTTTTTCGCCTCTTCATTACGTTTGTCCTGCGACCATTTGAACCAGTCTGGTGGCAGAATATCCATGCCGTCGGTGGATGGCGGCGTGTAGCTGTAGGCGGGTATCTGACCCTGCGCCAGCACTTTATTCACCATGATGTCACGATCCAGACCCAGCTTCAGGGCGGCGCGCACGCGCGGATCGGTAAATGGCGCTTTCTGGTTGTTAATTTCGTAGTAGTAGGTGCAGAGGTAAGGATCGACGTGCAGCTCTTTACCGTTGTCACGCTGTAACTTTTTGAACAGCTCAATCGGCAGGTTGTTATAGGTCATGTCGCTGCCGTTCTCTGAGAAGTAACGGTTAACGTCGCTGACTTCAGAACTGATTGGCAGGAAGGTGACTTTGTTCAACACGGTGTGTTCGTTGTCCCAGTAGTTCGGGTTACGCACCAGGGTGATACGCTCGTTAATTACGTGCGCGTCCAGTTTAAAAGCGCCGTTGCCGACCCAGTTCTGTGGCTGAGTCCACTGATCGCCAAACTTCTCAATTGCCGGTTTGTAAACCGGTGACATGACAGAGTTAATCAGCAGCTTATCAAAATAGGGAACCGGCTCACTCAGGGTGACTTCCAGCGTGTGATCATCAATGGCTTTGACGCCCAGATCGGTAATCGGTTTTTTACCGGCGATGATCTCATCGACATTCAGGATATGACCATATTGCGGATAGCTGGCGTAAGGTGAGGCGGTTTTCGGATCGACCAGGCGCTCCCAGCTGTAGACGAAGTCCTGCGCAGTGACCGGCTCGCCATTGGACCATTTCGCATTTTTGCGCAGGTGGAAAGTCCACACTTTAAAATCTTTGTTTTCGTAACTTTCCGCCACGGCGGGGACCGGTTTGCCGTTGCTGTCATTGACCAGCAGACCTTCGTAAAGATCGCGCGCTACGTTATCTTCCGGTACGCCTTCAATTTTGTGCGGATCAAGCGACTGCACCTCATCGCCATTGCCGCGAACCAGTTCCTGTTTTGCGGCCAGCTCAACGCCCGCAGGCACCGTTGCCGCTAAAGCTGCATTCCCAGCCAGTGCACTGATTGCAGCGAAGACGCCCGCTGCAATCAGGCTTTTTTTCGTGATGTTGTTCATTATTACACTCCAGTTTTATTATCGTCACCGGGGCGATTAGCTGCCCCGGCGTCCCCCGTCTCGGGATCCCCGGCTGGTTAACCTGAGGATAGTGACCGCATTACGTGGTCTGCACGATCGCGCGCTCCCCGGCTGTCTCGCCGGGTAAGCGTGCGGCTCAGTGTTGTTTGATGAAATAGTATTTCAGGTCTGTCATGTCCTGCGGGTCTTTGCCCGTAAAGCCGCCAACCCAGGGCTTCACCAGGCGCACACTCACGCGGTAGTAAACTGGCACAATTGGTGAGTCTTTGTCGAGTTGAGTTTCAGCCTGCTGATAGAGGCTGGCGCGCTGCGCGTCACTCCCGGCAGTCAGGGTCTCAGCCATCAGACGGTCAAACTCCGGGCTACTGTAAAACGCGGTATTGATCGAGGCGTTGCTGATCAGCATGTTGAGGAAGGTCGAAGGCTCATTGTAATCGGCACACCAGGTAGCACGAACCACGTCATACTGCGCCTGATGGCGGGTCTCCAGCAGGGTTTTCCACTCCTGATTCTGTAGCGTCACTTTCGCCCCAAGGTTCTTCTGCCACATGGAGGCAGCCGCGATCGCCTGGCGTTTGTTCTGATCGGAGGTGTTGTAGAGCAGCGTGAAAGTTAACGGATGGCTATCATCAAACCCTGCCTCTGCCAGTAACTTTTTCGCTGCCTGATTGCGCTGCGCCTGGCTCTCTTTGAACCATTCCGGTGGGGTTAAATTAATCCCGGCGGTAAAAGGTGGCGTCAGGCTATAGGCCGGAATCTGTCCCTGCCCCATGATCTTGTTGGCTATCACCTCACGGTCGAGGGTCATCTTGATCGCGGCACGGACCCGCGGGTCGTTAAACGGCGGCTTTTTATTATTAATTTCATAGTAGAAAGTGCAGAGCAGCGGACTGACTTTGACCTGCTCGCCCAGCTCTTTCCGCAGTTTGCCGAACATTTCTGGCGGGATTACGCTGTTGGTCATGTCGGTGCCACCGCTGCGATAGCGATTGATATCGCTGTTCTCAGAGGCGATCGGCAGGAAGGTGCCCTGCTCAATCACCGTATGGCTGTTATCCCAGTAGTGTGGATTGCGCTTCAGCACAATTTTTTCGTTAACTATCCAGTCGCTCAGGGTATACGCGCCGTTGCCGACATAGTGACCCGGCCTCGTCCAAGCCTCGCCCCACTGTTTGATCGCCGGGCCATAAACCGGCTTCATCGCGGTATGCGCCAGCATCGCCACCAGATAAGGCACCGGCTCGCTCAGGGTAATTTGCAGATGATGAGCATCCAGCGCCTTAACACCGAGCTGATCGGGTGACATTTTACCGGCCAGAATGGCGTCAATGTTGGCGAAGTGCGCCGCCTGTAAATAGCTGGAATAAGGAGAAGCGGTGTTGGGATCCGCCAGACGTCGCCAGCTATAGACGAAATCTTCGGCGGTGACGGGTTGGCCGTTGCTCCATTTCGCGTCATCACGCAGGGTAAAGGTCCACTGCCTTCCCTGCTGGTTTTGCCAGCTCTTCGCGACACCGGGCACCACGTTGCCGCTGTTATCGGTATTCACTAACCCATCGAGCAGGTTAAGAATGATATTGGATTCGGGCACGCCTTCGGTTTTATGGGGATCAAGTGACGCCACCTCAGTGCCGTTATTGATCACGATCTGCTGCTGCGGTGCCAGAGGGGTTCCGGACGGCACCGTAGCGGCGTAAGCCGGTGAAAAGGCGATTAACAACGTTAATGCAATTTTTGACCGTTGCTGCTGCAATTTTTTCATCCCAGTCATGCGAAAGCGCCAACCTTTTATTAAGTATCCCGATAGGCTTAAGCAAAAAGCGTTCTCACTTTGGGCTTTCGGTGAAAATTTTTACGTTGCGTCAAAAATTATCAGAAGCCGTTAATGGGCGCCAAAGCAAAATAGCTAAAATGTTAACTAATTCTCTTTTATCATGAGTTTTCTGGAAGCGGAAGTGTTAATTTTCAACTAGAAAATATCTTATCGATTTGAAAAATAGAGATTTTAGATAAAAAACTCTGTTAGCAGGCGCAGACGGCGGCGTTAATGCGCCATTCTGGTACTTATTCGGAGGCAGTGCAAAGAGTCGCGATCAATGCACGCCCGTCAGCATAACGGGCGTGATTTGTCAGGCTAAGCGGTAAATATTAAGCAGATTATCATGTGAAAATCATGACATTTTAATCGCATCAGCGGTGAGAATTGCGTCGGCCAGTAATGAAAGTGATAATCGGCTGAATCTATTAAGCCGGATGAATAATTGCTTTATTATGGTGCAATAAAACCGGAGTTTGCACCATAATGCGTCACATTTTCATTTCGCCCGCTGAAATAAGTAACCTGTTAATTCAGCAAACCGGGGAAAATGGCTTTCATCCCGGTGACCACAAACTCAATACCCAGCGCCATCAGCAACAGCCCCATAATACGGGTGATGACGTTGATACCGGTCTGACCCAGTACCCGAACCATCAATGGCGCGGCACGGAACAGGAGCCAGCAGCAAAAGGCAAACAACGCAATCGCCAGGCTGAACCCGAGCAGATTGAGCCAGCTGTGGTAGCGGGTACTCCAGACGATGGTCGAACTGATGGCACCCGGTCCGGCCATCAGTGGCAGCGCCAGCGGGACCACCCCAACGCTTTCGCGAATCGCGGTTTCTGATTTTTCCTGCTTATTCTGCTTATCTTCACCCAGCTTGCCGCTGATCATCGACATGGCAATAGTGACCACCAGGATGCCGCCAGCGATGCGGAACGAGTCAATCGAGATGCCGAAAATATGCAAAATCCCATCGCCGAGAAACAGCGATGTCCACAGAATGATCGCCACCGCGAGGTTAGCCGTCAGATTGGTTTTATTACGCTCAGTTACGCCCTGATAGCGGGTCATGCTGATAAAGACCGGAATAATCCCTACCGGGTTAACCAGCGCAAAGAGACCGACAAAAAATTTTATATAGCCTGATAAATCTAATAGCGCAGGGTTCACGACAGACTCCGTACCACGGGGGAGGAAAACGCGCCTAATGTAAGTGAAAACGCGCCCTGATGCCAGATGTGCAGACAGCTATTTATTCTGCCAATCGCCCTGCGTTTTAGCGCATTTTACCAGACAATAAAAAGCTGCTGGTTTTAGCCGCTGCAAGCCAGCTGCCCAGAGGCGTAACCGGTTTTAGCAAGCAGGCGCTGAAAAGTGCGGCTGAAAGGTGTCAGCTTGGGTTTAAATTGATCTGCATCAAAATTGCCCTACCTCAAACCAGGTAATCTTTTCGCAACGGAAGTATTAACGGTATCGATGTTCATCATCGCTGCTGTGAGAGCAGACTAGTTTAGTAAACAGTTGAAAATCCGGGCGTTCTGGCCCAATCCGACGCGCTAGCCAGGCGGGACTATACTCAGGACGCAGGATTGTTTACTAAAAAAGTTTAACTTCCTTCAGGAGAACACCATGGCCGTTACTAATGTCGCTGAACTTAATGCACTGGTTGAACGTGTAAAAAAAGCACAGCGTGAATACGCCAACTTTTCCCAACAACAGGTTGACGCCATTTTCCGTGCTGCCGCGCTTGCCGCCGCAGATGCCCGAATTCCCCTTGCTAAAATGGCCGTTGCCGAATCCGGCATGGGCATCGTCGAAGATAAGGTGATCAAAAATCATTTTGCTTCTGAATATATCTATAACGCTTACAAAGATGAAAAAACCTGCGGTGTGTTAGCCACCGACGACACCTTCGGTACCATCACTATCGCTGAGCCTATTGGTTTGATCTGCGGTATCGTTCCGACCACTAACCCCACTTCCACCGCCATTTTTAAAGCCCTGATCAGCCTCAAAACCCGTAACGGCATTATCTTTTCACCCCATCCTCGTGCCAAAGACGCCACCAATAAAGCGGCGGATATCGTGTTGCAGGCAGCCATCGCGGCCGGCGCACCTAAAGATATTATCGGCTGGATTGATGCCCCTTCGGTTGAGCTCTCTAATCAGTTAATGCATCACCCTGACATCAACCTGATTCTGGCAACCGGTGGTCCAGGCATGGTGAAGGCGGCTTACAGCTCCGGTAAACCTGCCATCGGTGTCGGTGCCGGTAATACACCTGTAGTGATTGATGAAACAGCCGATGTGAAACGCGCTGTCGCCTCTATCCTGATGTCGAAAACCTTCGATAACGGTGTGATCTGCGCCTCTGAGCAGTCAGTGATTGTGGTTGATTCGGCCTATGATGCGGTGCGTGAACGCTTTGCCAGTCACGGCGGCTATATGCTGCAGGGTGCTGAGTTAAGTGCAGTGCAGAACATCATTCTGAAAAACGGTGGCCTGAATGCCGCCATCGTCGGTCAGCCAGCGTTTAAAATTGCTGAGATGGCGGGCATTACCGTTCCTCCGAGCACCAAGATTCTGATTGGTGAAGTGCAGCTGGTGGACGAGTCTGAGCCTTTTGCCCACGAAAAACTGTCACCTACGCTTGCGATGTACCGGGCGAAAGATTTCCACGACGCGGTTAATAAAGCGGAAAAACTGGTGGCGATGGGCGGCATCGGTCACACCTCCTGTCTCTATACTGACCAGGACAACCAGACTGAGCGCGTGCACTATTTCGGCGACAAAATGAAGACCGCACGTATCCTGATCAATACCCCGGCTTCTCAGGGCGGTATCGGCGACCTCTACAACTTTAAACTGGCACCTTCTCTGACGCTGGGTTGTGGTTCATGGGGCGGTAACTCCATCTCTGAAAACGTCGGTCCGAAACATCTGATCAATACCAAAACTGTCGCCAAGCGAGCTGAGAATATGTTGTGGCATAAACTTCCTAAATCCATCTACTTCCGTCGGGGCTCTCTGCCAATTGCGCTGGAAGAAGTGGCTACGGATGGCGCCAAACGTGCGTTCATCGTCACTGACCGCTTCCTGTTCAACAACGGCTATGCAGACCAGGTGATCCGCGTACTGAAAGCGCACGGCGTTGAGACAGAAGTGTTCTTTGAAGTGGAAGCTGACCCGACGCTGAGCATCGTGCGTAAAGGCGCAGAGCAGATGAATAGCTTCAAACCTGACGTGATTATCGCGCTGGGCGGCGGTTCACCGATGGATGCGGCGAAAATCATGTGGGTGATGTACGAGCATCCGGAAACACATTTCGAAGAGCTGGCGTTACGTTTCATGGATATCCGTAAACGTATCTACAAATTCCCGAAAATGGGCGTGAAAGCGCGCATGGTAGCGATCACCACTACCTCCGGTACCGGTTCAGAAGTGACGCCGTTTGCGGTCGTGACCGATGATGCTACCGGCCAGAAATACCCACTGGCTGACTATGCATTAACCCCGGATATGGCGATTGTCGATGCCAACCTGGTGATGGATATGCCGCGTTCGCTCTGCGCCTTCGGCGGTCTGGATGCGGTTACTCACGCTCTGGAAGCCTATGTTTCAGTGCTGGCGAATGAATACTCTGACGGTCAGGCGTTGCAGGCACTCAAATTACTGAAAGAGAATCTGCCCGCCAGCTATGCTGAAGGTGCGAAAAATCCGGTAGCGCGTGAACGTGTGCACAATGCAGCCACCATCGCCGGTATCGCCTTTGCCAACGCCTTCCTTGGGGTTTGTCACTCCATGGCGCATAAACTGGGTTCAGAGTTCCATATCCCGCACGGCCTGGCTAACTCGCTGTTAATCGCCAACGTCATTCGCTACAACGCAAACGACAACCCGACTAAACAGACTGCTTTCAGCCAGTATGACCGTCCGCAGGCACGTCGTCGCTACGCAGAAGTGGCCGACCACTTAGGCCTGTCGGCACCGGGCGACCGCACCGCGCAGAAAATTGAAAAACTGCTGGCGTGGCTGGATGAGCTTAAAACCCAACTGGGTATCCCAACCTCTATTCGCGAAGCGGGTGTGGCAGAAGCGGACTTCCTGGCGAAAGTGGATAAGCTGGCAGATGATGCCTTTGATGACCAGTGTACCGGCGCTAACCCACGTTATCCGCTGATTGCTGAGCTGAAACAAATTATGCTGGACACCTATTATGGCCGCGAATTTGTTGAGCCCTTCTCCAGCGTCGCTGAAGCCGTGGCCGAACAGCCAGTTAAAGGCGTGAAAGTCGAGAAGAAAGCGAAAAAAGTCTGATCGATGCGTTCTGACCGATAAGTAAATAAAAACCCGCTGCGGCGGGTTTTTTTATGCCTGTCACCACACCATCAGTTGAGCGGTGTCTGAGCGCCATAGATCGCCTGCAACGACCCCTGCTCTATCGCCTGTTTGTAATGTTTGCGACACACCGAGATATAGCGTTCGTTGCCCCCAATCACCACCTGCTCTCCTTCGCTAAAGGGTTTACCCTCGCTGTCGAGCCGCAGCACCATGCTGGCTTTGCGGCCACAGTGGCAAATTGTCTTCAGCTCCACCAGCTTGTCTGCCCATGCCAGCAGATACTGGCTACCGGTAAACAGCTCCCCGCGGAAATCTGTTCTCAGGCCATAGCAGAGCACCGGGATGTCGAGATTATCCACCACGTCGGACAGGGCTTTGACCTGCTCACGGGTCAGGAACTGACTCTCATCGACCAGCACGCAGTGAATAGCCTGCGCAGCATGTTCGCTGGCGATATCGCGGTAGAGGGACGTCTCTGCGTTATAGAGCAAGGCAGGCGACGAGAGACCAATGCGGGAGCTTACCGTGCCAGCGCCGAAGCGGTCATCAATTTCCGCGGTATAGACCAGCGTCCGCATACCGCGTTCCTGATAGTTATAAGAGGACTGAAGTAAGGCGGTCGATTTTCCTGCATTCATCGCAGAGTAGTAGAAATAGAGTTGAGCCATAGCAGCGGGTTCTTCATCAGGACTAAACGGAATGGCGCGCATATTAGCATAAAGTGCCGCCAAACCGAGGGGATTGGCCGCTGAATAGTGATCAAACGGAGCCGCATTGCTGGCACCCCGTCGTCCTGCTGGCTTCACGGCGCGCAGCCGGGCTGGGTTTAGCCAGCCACCGCAGGCGGCAATTTTCACCCCCTTCATTAATGTATTAAATTTACTTCTTTTAAAACCGGTGAAGAAATAATCTTAAACAAGGAAAAAGTAAATTTCTCTGAAGCATGACTTTTGTTTCGACTCTATTTATATATTTACTGACGCTATATTTTTTAAATTGTGTTGAAGTTATTTATTACCGCCTCTACTATTGTCGGGCAAAACAACTTTTTTATTATTCAGAGACCAGGACAATGAGCGAAGCACTAAAAGTTCTTAATAATATCCGTACGCTGCGTGCCCAGGCCAGAGAGTATCCGGTAGACTCGCTGGAAGAGATGCTGGAAAAGCTTGAAGTGGTGGTAAAAGAACGCCGCGAAGAAGAGTCGCTGACTCAGGCGGAAAGTGCCGAGCGCGCACGTAAACTGAATCAGTATCGTGAAATGCTGCTGGCGGATGGCATTGACCCGAATGAATTGCTTAGCTCTCTGTCAGATATGAAGGGTGCAGGAAAAGGTAACCGTTCAGTACGTCCGGCAAAATATCATTACGTTGATGAAAAAGGCGAATCCAGAACCTGGACCGGTCAGGGCCGCACACCCGCCGTGATTAAAAAAGCGCTGGAAGAACAAGGCAAACAGCTGGACGATTTTTTACTTTAATATCCCTAACCTCGCTGAAAATCAGCGGGGCTGACGCTGAAGGTAATAAGCGTTAAACGAAAAAAAAGGAAGCGCTGGCTTCCTTTTTTATTTTGCATCAGACCTGATAAAAATCCCGATACCAGTCAACAAAGCGCTTCACGCCCTCTTCCACGCTGGTCTGTGGCTTAAAGCCAATTGCCTTAAACAGCGCTTCCGTATCTGCGCTGGTCTCCAGCACATCACCCGGCTGCATCGGCATCAGGTTCTTGATGGCCGTAATACCCAGCGCTTTCTCGATGGCTTCAATATAGCTCATCAGCGTTACCGGCTGGCTGTTACCGATATTGTAGACGCGGTAAGGTGCCGAACTGGTGGCTGGCGAGCCGTTTTCTACCGTCCACTTTTCATCCGCCTCGGGAATAACATCCTGCAGGCGAACAATGGCTTCCGCAATGTCATCAATATAGGTGAAATCGCGTTTCATCTGGCCCTGGTTATAAACATCAATCGCTTCACCGGCAATCATCGCCCGGGTGAATTTAAATAATGCCATATCCGGCCGGCCCCACGGACCATAAACGGTAAAGAACCGCAGTCCGGTCGTCGGCAACTGGTAGAGATGCGAGTAAGTATGTGACATTAACTCGTTGGCTTTCTTGGTCGCCGCATATAACGAGACCGGATGGTCAACGCTATCTTCGGTTGAGAAAGGCATTTTACGATTCAGGCCATAAACAGAGCTGGAAGAAGCATAAAGCAGATGTTCGATTTTATGATGGCGACAGCCCTCAAGAATGTTGAGGTGACCAATCAGGTTGGCATCGGCGTAGGCATGTGGGTTCTCGATGGAATAGCGAACGCCTGCCTGAGCGCCTAAATGAATAACGCGCTGGAATGAATGCTGCTGAAACAGTGACGCCATAGCGTCACGGTCAGCCAGATCCATTTCAATAAAGCTAAACGCAGGATCGGGTTTGATCAGGTTAAGGCGAGCATGCTTAAGATTTACGTCATAATAATCATTCAGGTTGTCGATTCCGACAACCTGGTGACCGGCGGCCAGCAGACGTTGGCTAACATGAAAACCAATAAAGCCTGCGGCGCCGGTGACCAGAAAGTTCATAAATCCCTCGTTAATTACGCAATTTGAATAGACGCTCCGCGGCCGATTGCATAATAAACGAATCCGCGTTTGCTGGTACGCTCTGGATCATACAGGTTACGACCATCAAAAATCACGGGTTCTTTCAGTGCATTTTTGATGACGTCAAAGTCAGGCGCACGGAAGTTTTGCCACTCCGTACAGATGACCAGGCCGTCAGCGCCCTGCAGTGCCGCTTCTTTGGTTCCCATCAGCTTCAGATCGCTGCGGTGACCGTAGATGCGCTGCGCTTCATCCATTGCTTCCGGATCGAATGCCTGAACAGAGGCACCCGCTTCCCACAGCGTTTCCATCAGTACACGGCTGGAGGCTTCACGCATATCGTCAGTATTCGGCTTGAATGACAGACCCCAGAGCGCAAAGGTCTTGCCGCTCAGATCGTCACCGAAATGGCGCTTGATGAAGGTTGGCAGCTTGGTCTTCTGGCTGTCATTGACATCTTCCACCGCCTGCAGCAGGCGAGGCTTGTAGCCGATAGACTCAGCGGTACGGATCAGCGCCTGCACATCTTTCGGGAAGCAGGAACCGCCGTAGCCACAGCCCGGATAGATGAAGTGGTAGCCAATGCGGGGATCGGAGCCGATACCCTGACGGACTTTTTCAATATCCGCGCCTAAGCGCTCAGCCAGGTTGGAGATCTCGTTCATAAAGCTGATTTTGGTCGCCAGCATGCAGTTCGCGGCGTACTTGGTCAGCTCTGCGCTACGGATATCCATCATGATCATACGATCGTGGTTACGGTTAAACGGCTCGTAGAGCTCGCGTAACAGTTCAACCACTTCGTCATTATCGGTGCCGACAACGATGCGCTCAGGACGCATGCAGTCATTCACTGCCGCGCCTTCCTTGAGGAATTCAGGGTTCGAGACCACATCAAAAGTGATGTTAGCATCACGCGCCTGAAGCGCTTCCGTCATCACAGCACGTACTTTGTCTGCTGTGCCAACCGGAACGGTTGATTTGTCGATAACCACTTTGTGATCGTTCATGTATTGCGCAATGGTGCGCGCTACAGCGGTCACATATTTCAGATCGGCAGAGCCGTCTTCATCCGGGGGCGTACCGACTGCAATAAACTGCATAACACCATGGTTTACGCCCATTTCAGCATCAGTGCTGAACTTGAGACGACCCGCTTCGTAATTTGACATTACCAGCGGCGTTAAACCTGGTTCGAAAATAGGAATGATGCCTTTTTTCAGATTTTCGACTTTCTTTTCGTCGACATCAATGCAGAGAACGTCATGTCCGACTTCGGCCAACACCGCAGCCTGAACCAGACCGACATAGCCGATACCAAATACAGTGACTTTCATCGAGTTATCCTGTGTTTATGAATTACTTTTTGTTGCCAACTGCGCCATCGAGCCATTCAGAAAAATCTTTGCCCAATACCGGATGACGAACACCGTACTCAACGAAAGCCTGCATGTAGCCCAGTTTGTTACCGCAGTCATGGCTCACACCTTTCAGGTGATAAGCTTCAACGGTCTCTTTTTCCATCAGCATAGCGATAGAGTCAGTCAACTGAACTTCGCCGCCTGCACCTGGAGGCGTTTTTGCCAGCAGTGGCCAGATGTCAGAGGAGAGAACATAACGACCCACAACGGCCAGGTTTGATGGCGCTTCTGTCGCTTTAGGCTTCTCAACCACACCGACCATAGGTGCGCTGTCGCCTGGGTTCAGTTCTGCGCCCTGGCAATCGACCACACCGTAAGCGGTTACGTCAGCAACCGGCTCAACCATGATCTGGCTGCGGCCAGACTCTTCATAACGGCTCAGCATCTCTGCCAGGTTATCTTTGGTTGGGTTAGATTCGTATTCGTCGATGATGACGTCTGGCAGGATGACCGCAAAGGGCTCATCACCGATCAGTGGGTGTGCACACATTACAGCGTGACCCAGACCTTTAGCGATGCCCTGACGGACCTGCATGATGGTGACGTGTGGCGGACAGATTGACTGGATTTCATCCAGCAGCTGACGCTTAACGCGTTTTTCCAGCATAGATTCCAGTTCGAAGCTGGTATCGAAGTGGTTTTCGATGGCGTTTTTAGAGGAGTGGGTCACCAGAACGATTTCGTTGATGCCCGCAGCAATACACTCGTTAACGACATACTGGATTAACGGCTTATCAACCAGCGGTAACATCTCTTTCGGAATCGCTTTAGTGGCTGGGAGCATGCGCGTACCCAGACCCGCTACCGGGATTACCGCTTTTTTTACTTTGGACTTATAGGCAGACATTAAGATACCTCTCTTATAGGCCGTTCAAGTTAATACTTGATATGTCGGTTTAAATTCGGAAATGAGTATATCAGTTAGTATCGAACGGATTTATCCTGGAAGAACTGAAACCGTCGAAATTAAGACTATTACCCAAGTGTAAAGCTAACTTCTGGCCCTGTCTCCAGCGCCAGATTAAATTAATTTTTGTGGTTTATTCTTCAGCCGATAACATCAGGCGAATGCGTCCGCCCGCGCCCCAGACGTGGCATTGCCAGTTATCTGCGCGCTGGCTGATCTGGTTAAGATGGGTGCTTCCCATCGTGCCAAGCGGGACACCATTACTGAGCTGAATCTGATGGGCATGAACATGCAGCGTGGCGTTTAAACCGGCTGAAACCAGGATGAGATTTTTTAAACCACGATGGTAGTAACCCACCAGTAACGGGAACTGGCCGCTGAGGTTGGCCTGACGCAGCAGCAGATTGACCTGTCTGAGCAGACCATTGAGCTCCGGTAACCGCTGTTTTTGCCCTGACAACTGCTCCTGCAGCAAGCCATTGAACAGCGCCCGCAACAGAAGCGCAGCCAGCACGCCATTGTCGCCAGCCCTGGTTACATCCAGACAGTAAAACGCCAGGTCTTTATCAGAGAGGGCTGCGATATCGAGCACCAGACCAGGCTGCTCGGCCATGGTGAGCTGACGATAGTTGACCCGACAGTTCGCAATGGTTTGTTGCACCGGCGGCTGGAGCTGCTTGAGCAACTTGGCGGCGGCTTTCGGATCGCGTACCAGCGCATCCCAGTCCTGGAACAGCTGCTCATCCTCCTCCACTTTAGAGGTGAACATTGAGGGATAGAGGCATTCATAGACCGCTTCACGGAAGCGTTCAAAATTTTTCAGTGGCTTGAGCAGCACATCCTGCACCCCAAGCCGCAGCACATGCGCGATATCGGACATGTTTTCAGTGGCCGAGATGATCAAAATGGGCACCGCATTGCCACGGGTACGGATATGCTCCACGAACTGAATGCCACTCATGCGCGGCATCTCCAGATCGCAAATTATCAGGTCGACAGTATGCTGCTGTAGTTGTGCAATTGCTTCCAGACCATCTTCCGCTTGTAACGTCACAGCACCCATCGATAACAAAAATTGGTCCAGCAACGAACGGAAAACAGCCTCATCTTCGACAATGAGTATCTTTTTGCCGATTAGTGGTTTTTCCATTCTTTCCCCCTGCGTACCAGATATTTCAATAGTGGTTCATAAAACGCAGTTGCGCCTTTCAGAATTGCCCGAAGTAACATCTGTGAATGAACAACCTGATTATCTGCCACGGACCAGTGGTAACAGTTCATCCATTTTCTTCTCAACGGCGGCCTTGCCTGCCTCGATAGCCTCTTCAGCCCGGTGAAAGTCCAGCGTCGAAATTTGCGGACAGACGGGCTGGATCAGGACATCGGGCGGATCGCCTGCCATACGATTTCGCTTCAGGCGATTTTCCAGCACCTGGATAGAGGTGGTCATGATCTCCATCGCTCCCGGTGTCTGGGACGCACGACGCTGGCTAAAATTCACCAGACGCTGTCTCAGCTTTCCGCTCCAGCTCAATGCCACCGCAGCGGCTTCTTCTTCACTGTTCTGAGGTGTCACGGAAAACAGATCCTGCTGCATCAGGTGCGCGTCATGCTGTAGATCAACGGCAATAACAATGTCTGCGCCCAGGGCGCGCGTTAACGAAACGGGCACCGGATTGACGACGGCGCCATCCACCAGCCAATACCCATTGTAGCCCACGGGCGGTAATAAGCCTGGCATACTACAGGATGCGCGCACCGCCTGATGTAAATCACCTTCGGTCAGCCACAGTTCCCGACCGGTACTGAGGTTGGTGGCGACCACGCCAAAGGGTTTACCGCAGGTTTCAATGGTGTCGTTGGGGATTAACTGCCGGACATGATTAAACACCCGCTCGCCGCGCAACAAGCCACCGCGCTGCCACGACACATCCATCAGGCGAATGACATCCCAGTAGCGAAACGCGCTGACCCATTTTTCCATTAGCGGCAAGCGGTTATTGACATAGGCTGAGCCCACCAGCGCACCGACGGAACAGCCAGCGACGACATCCACTTCAATTCCGGCGTGCTCAAGGGCTTTGATGACCCCGATATGCGCCCATCCTTTGGCCGCTCCAGAACCCAGAGCCAATCCAATTTTTACCTTTCTCATCTGTATCTGGTCCTGCCGTCAATACATAGCGTCACAACGTGGGGTCAGCTAACATAGCGCGCTGGTTATTCCGACTCATTACTCTCAGGAGATCACGTGTCAGACATCTGCCCATGTTGTAGCGGAGAGCAGTATAGCGTATGTTGCGAGCCCTTTCTCAAGGGTACCCAAATTCCTGTTACAGCTGAACAACTTATGCGTTCACGTTATTGTGCGTATGTTCAGCAGAATGCAGATTATCTGGTTGCCACCTGGCATCCTGCCAAACGTCAGCCGGCGCTGGCAGGGCTTTTATCCGAAAGTTTTCCGGGTACCGAATGGCTTAGCCTGAATGTAACTCGTTGTAATCATGGAAGCCATGAGAATGAGGCTTTCGTTACCTTTTTTGCGCGATACCGCGAGAAAATGACCATTCAGGCCATTCATGAGTGTTCACGCTTTCTTCGTGAGGATCAACGCTGGTACTATGTCGACGGAACGACGCCGCCGATTGGCCGCAACGATCGCTGCCCATGCGGCACCGACAAAAAATACAAAAAATGTTGTGGCTGAGCCGCTGACGGCCGCAACGGTTCTACCCTTAAATGCTTTGACAGGACTCTGATTGAGATGCAAGCGCAAACCATGCAAAGAAAAGTTTTACGTACCATTTGTCCCGATGCAAAAGGTCTGATCGCCAAAATCACCAATATTTGTTACAAGCACGAGCTGAATATCGTGCAGAACAACGAGTTTGTTGATCATCGCACCGGGCGCTTTTTCATGCGCACAGAGCTGGAAGGGATTTTTAACGACAACACACTGCTGGCCGATCTTGATAGCGCCCTGCCGCAGGGTTCGGTGCGTGAGCTGCACAGCGCTGGCCGCCGCCGCGTGGTTATCCTGGTGACCAAAGAGGCGCACTGCCTTGGCGATCTGCTGATGAAGAGCGCTTTTGGCGGTCTGGATATGGAGATTGCCGCAGTTATTGGCAACCATGACACGCTGCGTTCACTGGTAGAGCGTTTCGATATCCCGTTTGTGCTGGTCAGCCATGAAGGCCTGACGCGTGATGAGCATGACAACCGGATGGTGGAAGAGATCGACCGCTATCAGCCCGACTATGTGGTGCTGGCAAAATATATGCGCGTCCTGACGCCGTCGTTCGTCCAGCGTTACCCTAACCAGATTATCAACATTCATCATTCGTTCCTGCCCGCCTTTATCGGTGCTCGCCCTTACCATCAGGCCTACGAGCGCGGCGTGAAAATTATCGGCGCCACCGCGCACTATGTGAACGACAACCTTGATGAAGGTCCGATCATTATGCAGGACGTCATTAATGTCGATCACAGCTACACCGCCGAAGAGATGATGCGTGCCGGCCGTGACGTCGAGAAAAACGTGTTAAGCCGTGCGCTTTACAAAGTGCTGGGGCAGCGCGTCTTTGTCTACGGCAACCGAACGATTATTCTTTAATCACCCCGGACGCTGAATTGCCTGCAGATTCAGCGCTACGGGCAAAAAGTGGGCAAACAGTTGCTGTTTTGCCGATGGGCGCTTTACACCCCTATCGCATTTGGTATGATGCGCCCCGCTTTAAGACAGAATGATTCAGGCCATGGTGGGATTCCCGAGCGGCCAAAGGGAGCAGACTGTAAATCTGCCGTCACAGACTTCGAAGGTTCGAATCCTTCTCCCACCACCATCTGAATCTGAATCGTCTTTTTGCCAGCATTAGCTATCCCAGGTGGGATTCCCGAGCGGCCAAAGGGAGCAGACTGTAAATCTGCCGTCACAGACTTCGAAGGTTCGAATCCTTCTCCCACCACCATCTTGCATGTTGCACCCAATTCCCGGACTGACACCAAAACTTCCTGTTCTGCGGGGAGAGGGATGAGAACCTTCGACTAAGGTTCGGGTCGAGCATCGCGAGACAACGCGCTTCAGCGCGGCCCGAAGGGTGAGGCGAAACGCGCCGAATAATCCTTCTCCCACCACCATCTCGTATGTTGCACCCAATTCCCGGACTGATATCAACGCTTCCTGTTCTGCCTGACACGCCCTCACCTTCTGCCCGCTTTTGCACAATCTTCCCCTCTTCTGCCATGACTTTATGCGTAAAAATCGCTACCATCCCAGCCTATTACTCGCTGAAAAATGGTCAATCCCATGAAATTTGTTTCATTCAACATCAATGGCTTGCGCGCCCGTCCGCATCAACTCCAGGCGCTGGTCGAGCAACATAACCCGGACGTGATTGGCCTGCAGGAAACAAAAGTCCACGACGATATGTTTCCGCTGGAAGAGGTGGCGAAGCTCGGTTACAACGTCTTCTATCACGGACAGAAAGGCCATTACGGCGTTGCCCTGCTGACAAAGGTGCAGCCGGTGGCGGTACGCCGTGGCTTTCCCGGTGATGATGAAGATGCCCAGCGCCGGCTGATTATGGCCGAAATCCCCAGCCCAATCGGCGATATCACCGTGATCAACGGCTATTTCCCGCAGGGAGAAAGTCGCGACCATCCAACCAAATTCCCGGCTAAAGAGAAATTTTATCGCGATCTGCAGCATTTTCTGACCGAGGATTTGCCCGCCGATAAACCGGTCCTGATCATGGGTGACATGAATATCAGCAGCACCGATCTCGACATTGGTATCGGCGAAGAGAGTCGCAAGCGCTGGTTGCGTACCGGTAAATGTTCCTTCCTGCCGGAAGAGCGTGAATGGATGGATCGGTTGATGGGCTGGGGGCTGGTGGATACCTGGCGGGCGCATAATCCAGAAACCACCGATCGTTTTTCGTGGTTCGATTACCGTTCGAAAGGATTTGATGATAACCGTGGGCTGCGTATCGATCTGGTGCTGGCGAGTAAAAACCTGGCGTCACACTGCGTTGAGACCGGCATCGATTATGAGATCCGCAGTATGGAAAAACCGTCGGACCACGCGCCGATCTGGTCCACCTTTAGCTTCTGACTGCGCGCTGAACTGAAGAACGCGTGGCGCAATGCCACGCGATGCTTATTTAACGATTTTCCAGATCAGATTATTGGTGCCTAACGAATGCTCATCGCGGGCGCACTGCAGCAGTACCCCTTCTGACTTGACTACCGAGCCTTCGCTGTAGTTACGATCCTCAAAGATACAGCATCTGATACAGTCCGGCTGACGCCGTTGCCCCTGGGTCCAGACTTCCGGCGGCAGGTCCACCACCACGTCGGTATTGACGCCATTATCGCTGACCGGTGGCGGCTGATGACGACTGTTAGCCTGCACTGCACCGGCGGTCAGCGACAAAGCCAGTACCATTAATAGTGAATAACGCCTCATTCCGTCTCCTTGACTTTACGCTTTGTTTTGCGCACCGGACGCTTTTGCCCGGTGGACGGTAATCCCCGAAACGCATGCACCGCAGGCTGCTGCCGCGCCTGATGGATCAGCCCGGTCAGGGTCTGCACCAGCGGCTGCATAAACTCATCATAGCGGCAGGCTTTTTCGCTGATGCGGGTCAGGGTCGATTCCCACTGTGCCGTCATATCCGGACGGGCAGCCAGATCGGGTAACGAGTGAATCAGGGCGCGGCCAGCCTCAGTTGAGTGAATATAGCGCCCCTTTTTCACCAGGAAGCCACGGCGAAACAGCAATTCGATAATGCCGGCTCGCGTCGCTTCCGTCCCTAAACCATCGGTCGCACGCAGCACTTTCTTTAATTCTTTATCCTGAACGAAGCGGGCAATCCCGGTCATAGCGGAAAGAATGGTGGCATCGGTAAACGGGCGCGGTGGCTGAGTCTGCTTCGCCAGCACCTCGCCACGCTCACACAGTAGTTCATCCCCTTTGGCGACCACCGGCAGCGGCATACCATCATTCTCTTCATCACGCTCTTTGTTACCGAGCAGCGCCCGCCAGCCCGCCTCCGCCAGAAAGCGCGCTTTGGCGACGAATTTGCCGCCCGCGATCTCCAGCTCAATGATGCATTTACGGAACACCGCATCCGGGCAGAACTGCATCAGATACTGGCGTGCCACCAGCGCATAGATATTTTGCTCATTTTCGCTGAGCTTTACCGAACCGGCGCGCGCGGTCGGGATGATGGCGTGGTGCGCATCGACCTTTTTGTCATCCCAGCAGCGATTACGGCGATCGGCATCAAAATCCGCCGGTGGCGTCAGCTGCGGCTGATGGGCCTGAATGGCATTCAGGACTGCGTGACGCCCCGCAAAATGCTCTTCCGGCAGATAACGGCTATCAGAACGCGGATAGGTAATCAGCTTGTGGGTTTCATACAGCCGCTGACAGGTATCGAGCACCGTCTGCGCACTCAGGCCGTAACGCTTCGCCGCCTCAATCTGCAGGCTGGATAAGGAAAACGGCAAGGGTGCGCCTTCGTTTTCGCGCTTATCGCTGTAGGCGGTCACCGCTGCCGGCTGGCCGGTAATGCGCGCCACAACGTGATCGGCCAGCGCCCGCTTCAGCAGACGCCCCTCTTCATCCTGCCACGGTTCACAGGCCTCGCTCGGCACCCAACTGGCGACAAATCGTACCTCGTCAGGCGTGACGATATGGGCTTTCACCTCGAAATAATCTTTCGGCAGGAAGTTCTCAATCTCTTCGTCGCGTCGTACCACCAGCCCGAGCACCGGTGTCTGTACCCGTCCCACTGACAGCACGCCATCATAGCCGGCATTACGTCCCAGCAGCGTCCAGGCGCGGGTCATGTTGATCCCGTAGAGCCAGTCAGCGCGCGCACGCGCCAGTGCCGAGACGCAGAGCGGAATAAATTCCCGGTTTTCACGCAGGCGGTTAACCGCGCGATCCACCGCCTGTGGATTGAGATCGTTGATCAGACAGCGCTGTACCCGGCTGCGTTTTTCGGCCGGCAGGTTCAGATAGTCGAGCACCTCATCCACCAGCAACTGACCTTCCCGATCCGGGTCACCGGCATGGACGACTTCACTGGCCTGCGCCAGCAGGCCCTCCACCACTTTTAACTGCTTCGCCACCGACGGGCGCGGCTGGAGTCGCCATTTTTCCGGAATAATCGGCAGGTCGGCCAGCGACCAGCGCGCATAGCGGCTGTCGTAGCTGTCGGGCTGCGCCTGCTCCAGCAGATGTCCGACACACCAGGTGACCACCTGATCGTTACCACAGGCGATATATCCATCACCGCGTCGATGGGGTTTTGGCAGCACATCGGCGATAGCACGCCCAAGACTGGGTTTTTCCGCAATAAACAAACGCATTGAATCAGGTAATCCTTAACATCAGGGAATAACAGGGATAACCGATTGGTAGCTGTCGGCTGCAATCATGGCGGCTATGTTAGCCTGGCAAGACGTCTGGCGTAAGCGTCACAGGCTGGGTTAGCGATCATTCGCACAGGAACCGTTCAATCAGCAGGGCCAGAGAAAGCCCTGCATGGTGGGAAAGGATCGGGATCAGAAGTAACTGACGAAAGGCGCGGTGTCGGGCGGGAGTACCGTGGTGCTGGATTTGAGCTGTGGCGTGCCTAAATAGAGGAAGCCGACAATGGCATCCTGCTCCCGGCAGCCAAATGCCTGACGCACCGCCACGTCGTCAGTCCAGGGGCCGCTGCGCCAGATACCGTTGTATCCCTGTGCTGCCGCGGCCATCTGCATTGCCATCACGGCACAGCTGGCTGAGGCGATCTGCTCCCAGCGCGGTACTTTCGGGTGCGGTTCACAGTGTGCCACCACGGTGATGATCATCGGTGCGCGAAACGGCGACTGACTGGCCTTGTTGATCGCCTTCTCATCCAGTTGTTTATCGCGTGCCGCCTGCTCCAGTAGCTGACTCAGCCGATCGCGCCCCTCATTCTCAACAATAATAAAGCGCCAGGGTTGCAGCGTGCCGTGATCCGGTGCGCGCATACCGGCGCGCAGAATATTTTCCAGCGCCTCGCCGGCAGGTGCCGGTTCGGTCAGACGTGACGCCGAACGACGGTTAACCAGTAACTCCAGTGCATCCATGTTTTTTCTCCCGATCGTATTAATGTTGCAGTAATCCTGGCACAGGCAGATTTTTTGTAACAGTCAGCGGTGAATTCCTGCTGACTTTTAGCACGCTGCTCTTTAGGATGAGCTCGTCGGGGAAGCCTGGTACGCGCGGCGGCCACTTCCGGCTACATGAATATGGAGAGTCTGATGCGCACATTGTGGCGAATAATTGCAGGTCTGTTTCGCTGGACCTGGCGGGTATTAAATTTTGTCAGGGAATTTATCCTGAATATTTTTCTGATTTTGTTGATTGTGGCAGGTGTCGGCATCTGGTTGCAGGTCAGCGGTTCGGGTAACAGCTCGGCACCCATGCAGCAAGGCGCGCTGCGGGTCGATCTCAGCGGCGTGCTGGTGGATAAGCCTTCGGTCAGCAATCGCCTGAGTAAAATTGGCCGTCAGTTGCTGGGTGCCAGCAGTGACCGCCTGCAGGAAAATTCGCTGTTTGACGTGGTCGATGCGATCCGTCAGGCCAAAACGGACAGCAACATCAAAGGTATGGTGCTGGATTTGCGCGACTTTGCCGGTGGCGATCAGCCTTCGCTGCAGTATGTCGGTAAAGCGCTGCGTGAATTCCGCGACAGCGGCAAACCGATTTATGCGCTGGGCGACAGCTATAGCCAGGCGCAATATTATCTCGCCAGCTACGCCAGCAAAATCTACCTGTCGCCACAGGGCGCGGTCGATCTGCACGGTTTCGCCACTAATGGTTTGTATTACAAAACCCTGCTGGAAAAACTGAAAGTCACCTCACACGTCTTCCGCGTCGGCACCTATAAATCCGCGGTCGAACCCTTCCTGCGTGACGATATGTCTCCTGCCGCGCGCGATGCGGATAGCCGCTGGGTGGGTCAGCTGTGGCAGAACTACCTGAATACTGTCTCAGCGAATCGCCAGATTACGCCAGAGCAGCTGTTCCCGGGTGCCACGGCGATGATTGCCGGACTGAACGCCGTAAAAGGTGATACCGCGCAGTATGCGCTGGATAATAAGCTGGTGGATGTGCTGGGTTCCCGTGCCGCCGCCGATCAGGAGCTGGTGAAAACCTTTGGCCTGGATAAGCAGAGCAACGATTATCGCAGCGTCAGCATCTATGACTACAGTGTCAAACCGGCCTCGACGCAGCAGGATGGCAACATTGCGGTGGTGCTGGCCAGTGGCGCGATCATGGACGGTGAAGAGACGCCCGGAAACGTCGGAGGTGACACCACTGCCGCACAAATCCGCGATGCGCGTCTTGATCCAAAAATTAAAGCCATCATTCTGCGGGTGAACAGCCCTGGCGGCAGCGTGACGGCCTCCGAAGCGATTCGTGAAGAGCTGGCGGCCGCACATGCAGCCGGTAAGCCGATCGTGGTCTCAATGGGCGGTATGGCCGCTTCCGGTGGCTACTGGATTTCAACCCCTGCTAACTACATCGTGGCGAACCCGAGCACCCTGACCGGCTCTATCGGTATTTTTGGCGTGATCAACACGCTGGAAAACAGCCTGGATGCGATAGGCGTGCACACCGACGGTGTCGCCACCTCGCCGCTGGCGGATATCTCCACCACCAAAGCGTTGCCAACCGAAGTTCAGCAGCTTATGCAGCTGACCATCGAAAACGGCTACCGCAACTTTGTTGGTCTGGTGGCGAAGTCACGCAACAGGACGCCGGAGCAGATCGACGCCATTGCGCAGGGTCATGTCTGGACCGGTAGCGACGCTAAGGCCAATGGTCTGGTCGATGCGCTGGGTGACTTTGACGATGCGGTGAAGAAAGCCGGTGAACTGGCGAAGGTCAGCAAACCGCAGCTGAGCTGGTATCAGGATGACCCGAGCTTCTTTGATATGATGCTGAACCAGGTGAACGCCTCGGTGCGCGCCGTACTGCCGGATCCGCTGAAAGCCTGGCTGCCGGCGCCGATGCTGGATGTGATGGGCGCGATGAAAGCGCAACCCGGACTGTTCGATCACCTCAACGATCCCCAGAACCGTTACGCCTTCTGCCTGAACTGCGGCGACGTGCGGTAAGTCAACATTGCGATAAACCTCGCAGCCCGGCCATGGGTCGGGCTGCATTTCCTCGCCATTCCCCTTATACTGCGCGTTTTACGGCAAGTCTGAGTTCTCTAATGCAAAAGAAAAACATCTACGTAGCCTACACTGGCGGTACCATTGGTATGCAGCGCTCGGCGCAGGGATATATTCCGGTCTCCGGTCATCTGCAGCAGCAGCTGGCTAACATGCCGGAGTTCCACCGCCCCGAAATGCCTGATTTCACCATTCATGAGTATCAGCCGCTGATCGACTCTTCTGACATGACGCCGCAGGACTGGCAGTCTATCGCCGAAGATATCCGTCAGAATTACGATCGCTACGATGGTTTTGTGATTCTGCATGGCACCGATACTATGGCGTTTACCGCGTCAGCCCTCTCCTTCATGCTGGAGAATCTGGCTAAACCGGTTATCGTTACCGGTTCGCAGATTCCGCTGGCAGAGCTACGTTCAGATGGGCAGCAGAACTTATTGAACTCACTCTATGTCGCGGCAAATTATCCGATCAGCGAAGTCTCGCTGTTTTTCAACAATACGCTCTATCGTGGCAACCGAACCACCAAAGCCCATGCCGATGGCTTTAACGCTTTTGCCTCGCCTAACCTCTCTGCGCTGCTGGAAGCCGGTATTCATATCCGCCGCCTGAATACGCCGGCCGCCCCACAGGGTCAGGGCGAACTGATTGTTCACACGATTACGCCGCAGCCGATTGGTGTCGTCACTATCTATCCCGGCATCTCGGCAGATGTGGTGCGCAACTTCCTGCGTCAGCCTGTTAAAGCGCTGATTCTGCGCTCTTACGGCGTCGGTAATGCGCCGCAAAATGCCGAGTTTCTGGCAGAGCTCCAGCAGGCCAGCGAGCGCGGAATTGTGGTGGTGAATCTGACGCAGTGTATTTCAGGCAAGGTCAATATGGGTGGCTACGCCACCGGCAATGCGCTGGAGCATGCTGGCGTTATCAGCGGTTCGGATCTGACGGTTGAGGCAGCGCTGACCAAGCTGCACTTTTTACTCAGCCAGAACCTCTCTGCCGATGAAATACGCGGCAAAATGCAGCAAAATTTGCGCGGCGAACTGACAGAAGACTGAGACGGAGCGACTTGTAATGAAACGCGCACTCATCATTATTGATATCCAGAATGATTTTTGCCCTGGCGGCCCGATGGCCGTTCACCAGGGCGACCAGACCGTTGACATCGCCAACCGTTATGCCCGCACCTTTCATCAGAACGGGGAATGTGTGGTGGCGCTGCAGGACTGGCATCCCGCCGATCACGGCAGTTTTGCCTCAGTCTCTGGCGAACCGGTCTACACGCTCGGCGAGTTAAATGGCCTGGCACAGATCTGGTGGCCCGATCACGGTATTCAGGGATCGGCTGGCGCTGATTTCCATCCCGGACTAGACCGCAGCTTGTTCGATGCGATCTTCCATAAAGGTCAGGATCAGGACGTGGACAGCTACAGCGCCTTTTTCGATAACGGCCATCGCCGTAAAACCGAACTCGACAGCTGGCTGCGCGAACGCGGCATTACCCATCTGGTGATGCTGGGGCTGGCGACTGATTACTGCGTGAAATACAGCGTGCTGGACGCGCTGGAGCTGGGCTATCACGTTGAGGTAGTGAAAGAAGGCTGTCGCGGGGTGAATCTCAACCCTGAGGACAGCGAGATCGCCTTTGCACAAATGACCGCGCAGGGCGCGATTCTGATATGAAAAAAGGCCGCATCACTGCGTAATGCTCGTCAGTTAGGGTTACATTTGCAAAAGCTGTCACGGTCAAACGTGGCAGCTTTTTTTCTGGGCGGGCGTGCGGGCGTGAGCGCCCTTTTTAACCACACACACTGAAGCCTCGGAGCAGGCTGATGCCGATCAGGGCCAGGCAATCCGCAGCGCTGAACATTAGCCAGCAGAGTCCGCAGAAGGCGGGCGAAAGGCGGGGCGTCACAGGATGTGCCATCCCCGGCGCTCCTTCAGGCAGGCGAATGAAGTGAAGGAACCGCACAGCGATGCGGGGAGCGCCAGCCCCTGAGCGGCACCCGACGGCGTTATCACCGGTCGCTTAACTGACCAGCCTTACGGCGTCGTGCCAGTTTTCTGCCAGGATGCGGGTCATCCATTAGCGGTGACCCGACTCCCTCAGTGCAGCTGGATGCGGGTGACGTCTGAATCGATACCAAACTCTTCTTTGAGTTCTCTTTTCGACTTCGTCACCATCTCACCGCCCTTGCCGATGGTCATGTGTTGCGGGCTGTCGTTATGCCGCGCCTGCCACATCATGACCAGCTGCAGGCAGTTTTCACGCTGCTCCTGCGTCAGCGCTACGCCATCCGGCCATTTACCAATCTCCACCGCGGTCGCCAGTCGCTGATAGACTTCTGGCGTCATTGCGGCAAGCATCGCTTCCAGTTGCTGCTTCATCGCTTTTATCCTTTCGTCTGCTCACCCTGCTCATCGGTGAAATTCAATGAGGCAGAGTTAACACAATAGCGTTCCCCGGTCGGCTGCGGGCCATCCGGGAAGACATGTCCCAGATGCGCATCACACTGACCACAGCGGATCTCAATGCGCTGCATGCCGTGTGAGTCATCTTCAATATAACGAATCGCGTCGTCGCTCACCGGCTGATAAAAGCTCGGCCAGCCACAACCTGAATCATATTTGGTCTCTGACAGAAACAACGGCGCGTTGCAGACCAGGCAGTGATAAATACCTTCCTGTTTGTTATGCAGCAGTGCGCCACTGTAAGGCGGCTCCGTTCCGCGATGCTGGGTAACATAACGCTGCATTTCTGTCAGCTGCGAAATTTTTGCTTCGGGTGCGGTGTCTTTAGCCATTTTTAAGATTCCGGAAGGGTGCCAATCTGAAAATTTCGACTACTATTCTAACAAATGATCAACATAAGACGGGTCTTTTTTCGTGCTCACCCTTTCAGTCCGACTCTCACAGCCCGGATTTGTGACTTCGATCACCTTTTATCCGGGGCATCCCTATATATTCGGCGATTGATTAAACGAAGCGCGATACAATTGGCGGTACGCAAGCGGTTGCGCATCGAATAATTCCTCTCAGGCGAATTGATTTGTCGCAACAATTGACACGATTCCGCTTGACGCCTGGTAAGGTTTTTGTAATTTTACAGGCAACCTTTTATTCACTAACAAATAGCTGGTGGAATATATGACTATCAAAGTAGGTATCAACGGTTTTGGCCGTATCGGTCGCATCGTTTTCCGTGCTGCTCAACAGCGTTCTGACATCGAAATCGTTGCAATCAACGACCTGCTGGACGCGGATTACATGGCGTACATGCTGAAGTATGACTCTACGCATGGTCGTTTCGACGGCACCGTAGAAGTTCAGGATGGCGCACTGGTTGTTAACGGCAAGAAAATCCGTGTTACCTCTGAGAGAGATCCGGCTAACCTGAAGTGGGACGAAGTGGGCGTTGACGTTGTTGCTGAAGCAACCGGTATCTTCCTGACCGACGAAACCGCACGTAAACACATCACTGCAGGCGCGAAGAAAGTTGTTCTGACCGGTCCTTCTAAAGATGACACCCCAATGTTTGTTCGCGGTGCAAACTTCGACAAATACCAGGGCCAGGACATCGTGTCTAACGCATCGTGCACCACTAACTGCCTGGCGCCACTGGCAAAAGTGATCAACGACAAGTTTGGTATCGTTGAAGGTCTGATGACCACTGTTCACGCCACCACCGCGACTCAGAAAACCGTTGATGGCCCGTCTCACAAAGACTGGCGCGGCGGCCGCGGCGCGTCTCAGAACATCATCCCTTCTTCAACCGGCGCAGCGAAAGCAGTGGGTAAAGTCCTGCCAGAACTGAACGGCAAACTGACCGGTATGGCATTCCGCGTACCAACCCCTAACGTCTCCGTTGTTGACCTGACCGTGCGTCTGGAAAAAGCGGCTTCTTACAAAGAAATCTGTGCGGCTATCAAAGCGGCTGCAGAAGGTGAGATGAAAGACGTGCTGGGCTATGTTGAAGATGATGTGGTTTCTACTGACTTCAACGGCGAAATCCTGACTTCAGTGTTTGACGCTAAAGCGGGTATCGCGCTGAACGACAACTTTGTGAAACTGGTTTCCTGGTACGACAACGAAACTGGCTACTCAAACAAAGTTCTCGACCTGATTGCGCTGGTTTCTGCTAAATAAGGCAGCCAGACATCATTGAGAATAAGGGCGACTTCGGTCGCCCTTTTTTTGATCCGCTCAGGAAGGAATCGAACATGCAAGATAAACTGTTTTCTCTGCCGGTCGTTACCCAGATCTCCCCTTACCTCTCGCAGCGTCAGGTCGGCGAACTGCCGGCGATTGTCGTCAGTCATCCGAAAGTGCGTGCAGCCATTACGCTGCAGGGTGCTCATCTGATCGCCTGGCAGCCCAGCGGTGAGCAACCAGTTCTGTGGCTCAGCGATAAAAGTCTGTTTTCGCCCGGCAAAGCCATTCGCGGCGGCGTACCAATCTGCTGGCCCTGGTTTGGTCCGGCAGGTGAACCGGCACACGGTTTTGCCCGCAATCAGCCGTGGACGCTGTCCGCCCATGATGAAAATGAAGATGGCGTGATGCTGACGCTGGTGCTGGAAAGCAATCCTCAGACGTTGAAGCTGTGGCCACATGAGTTCACTCTCATCGCCCGTTTCCGGCTGGGTCAGCACTGTGAAATTGAACTGGAAGCGCATGGCGATTTTGAAGCCACCGCCGCCCTGCACAGCTATTTCACCGTCAGCGATATCAGCGGCATTGAAGTGTCGGGCCTGGGTGAAACCTACATCGATAAGGTGAATCAGGGCGAGATCGGCAGCAGCGACGGCAAGCAACGCTATCCAGGCCGGATTGATCGCATTTTTACCGCGGCTGAAGATTGCTCAGTGATTAACGATCCGGCTGCACAGCGCCAGATCGAGGTCTATCACCACCATCACAGTGACGTTGTGACGTGGAATCCAGGAGTTGAGCTCTCCTGCAGCATGGCCGATATGCCGAATGAAGGTTATAAGACCATGGTTTGCGTTGAGACAGCGCGCATCAATAAGCCGCTGCGCAGTGCAGGCGAAAAACCAGCCCGCCTGGCGACCACCTTCCGCCTGAAAAAAAAGCTCAGCGGCGACGCGGTTAAGGCTTAAACCACGTCGAGCGGTAACTTATGCTGCGGTGCCGGATAACGCTGGTTGATGAGGGTGAGATCGTCGTCAGTCAGCACCACGTTCAGCGCCGCCGCATTTTCCTCTACGTGAGCGACAGAACTGGCTTTAGGGATAGCAATAACGCCAGGCTGACGGATCACCCAGCTAAGCAGGAGCTGGGCCACGCTAATGCCCTTTTGCTGTGCAAGCTGCGCCAGTTGCGGGTCGCTGAACAGGTTATCGCGCAGCCGTCCGGCCTGCGCCAGCGGACAATAGGCCATAATCGGCAGGTTACGCTGCTGGCAGGCGGGCAACAGATCATATTCAATGCCCCGTGAGCCGAGATGGTAAAGCACCTGATTGGTCGCGCACTGCGTCCCACCCGCTTCATCCCACAGCTCAGCCATGTCATCGGTATCGAAATTAGAGACGCCCCAGTAGCGGATTTTACCCTGCTGCTGCAGCTGTTCCATCGCCCGCACCGTCTCTTCCAGCGGGATATTACCGCGCCAGTGCAGAAGATAGAGGTCGAGGTAGTCTGTTTTCAGCCGCTGCAGGCTACGCTCACAAGCCTCGATGGCATCATGTTCACCGGCATTCCACGGGTACACTTTTGACACCACCAGCGCCTGATCACGACGACCCTGTAACGCTTCGCCGACCACCTCTTCGGCTGCGCCGTCGGCGTACATCTCGGCGGTATCGATCAGGCGCAGACCACACGCCAGCCCGTGCTGAAGTGCAGCGACTTCCGCCGCGCGCTGAGCGGGATTCTCGCCCATATACCAGCTGCCCTGACCAATCACCGGCAGATCGCTGTGGCCGGCAAAATTCATGATGTTGCGCATTTCGCTCTCCCGCCCCATGCTGAGGCCCCATAAAAGAACAGAGGGCATAAAATGCCCTCTTTTAGTGCGTTATCAGAAACTGTAACTGACGCCGGTCCAGAGTGTCGCCTGGCCGCTTTTGTCGATCATCGGGCTATCTTTGATTTCGCTGTCGAAACGGGTATAGCGGCCGACCACGCCGACGTTCCACTGCGTCGAAATCTGATAGCTGGCGCTCAGTTCGACATAAGGTGACCAGCTGTCATCCGGATTGTAACGGCTGATGCCGGTGCGGGCGCTTTCATGGCCGGAAACACCGTAGTAATAGCGGTTTTGATTGGCACTGTTCCACATCGCACCAATGCCTGGCGTCAGACTGAAGTCGCCCATTTCAAAGCGATAGAGGTAAGTTAAATCCCAGATCATACCGTTGCTGTTGTTCAGCACGTCGCCCAGCAGTGCGGTACGAACGATACCCCAGTCGGCTGTGTGACGGTATGTTGCGCCCGCCATCAGGGTCATGCGGCGTTTATCCAGCCCTTTCATATCACCCAGGTCGTTGTCGCTGGGCTTGTACTCCTGCGGTGAACCGAGCAGCGTCAGTGACAGCTGGTTCTGAGGATCTTTCCACAGGTAGTAACCGCCCTGCAGGCTACGAAACCAGAAGTTCTCACCCTCGTAATTGATCACCGGAACCGGCAGATAACGGTCCTGGCCGCCGCGATAAGGCGACTCGGCATAGATGACTGAAGCCCCGACCGAAAGCGGTGCGGCATTTACGCCGCCAGAGAGTAAATAACAAGGTAAAAGTGCAACAAGCGCCTTAAGTTTGAATTGGTTCACAATTTATTCATTCCATAAATATAACAATCAAACATGAAGTCTAACGTTTTTTTGCGACTGGATTAACTTATATCGAAATCCTTTAAGCGCCCAGCCGTAGAAAGTGGCATTAAAGGTTAAAATCACGTTAAGTTAACTCATCAGAGGCGCATACCTGCCTCACCTCAGACTGATTATGCTGTTGATCTCACCCTCATTCACCCACAGCCATGGAGGAAATTTCTTAGAAGCCATCTACAGTTAGAAGTAAGACCAGACAATATGTACGAGCAGAGTAACCAGTAAAGTTGTGTATCCCGATAAAAATGATCAGGTTGGCATAAGGGTTGCTGTACTCAATAGAGAATATCTTCCGGGAGCTGCATGAGCCTCTAATTACGCTCCTTACCTGTGCTAAAAACGAAAGGACGGGCATCGCTATGAATATATTCGATCACTATCGTCAGCGTTATGAAGCTGCCAAGGACGAAGAGTTCACACTGCAGGAATTTCTTGCCATCTGTAAGCAAGATCGCAGTGCATACGCCAACGCTGCAGAGCGACTGTTAATGGCAATCGGTGAGCCAGTAATGGTCGACACTGCTCAGGAGCCACGCCTTTCCAGAATATTCTCCAACCGTGTGATGGGACGCTATCCGGCGTTCGAGGAGTTTTACGGCATGGAGGAAGCGATTGAACAGATCGTCTCCTACCTGAAACATGCCGCTCAGGGACTGGAGGAGAAGAAGCAGATCCTCTATCTGCTGGGGCCGGTCGGCGGCGGTAAATCCTCGCTGGCTGAGCGGCTTAAATCGCTGATGCAGCGCGTCCCTATCTATGTGCTGAGCGCAGATGGCGAACGCAGCCCGGTCAATGACCATCCGCTCTGTCTGTTTAATCCGCAGGAGGATGCGCACATTCTTGAAAAAGAGTATGGCGTGCCGCGCCGTTACCTTGGCACCATCATGTCGCCGTGGGCCGCTAAACGCCTGCACGACTTTGGTGGTGACATCTCCCGCTTCAAAGTAGTGAAAGTCTGGCCGTCGATTCTTGAGCAACTGGCGATCGCGAAAACCGAGCCAGGCGACGAGAACAACCAGGACATTTCGGCGCTGGTCGGTAAAGTGGACATCCGCAAACTTGAAAATCACGCGCAAAACGATCCTGATGCGTATGGTTACTCTGGCGCACTGTGCCGCGCGAACCAGGGCATCATGGAATTTGTCGAGATGTTCAAGGCACCGATTAAAGTGCTGCATCCGTTGCTGACCGCCACCCAGGAAGGTAACTACAACGGGACCGAAGGGATCTCAGCGCTGCCGTTTAACGGCATCATTCTGGCGCACTCCAACGAATCTGAATGGGTCACTTTCCGTAATAACAAAAACAATGAGGCGTTCCTTGACCGTGTTTACATCGTCAAAGTGCCTTATTGCCTGCGGGTCTCTGAAGAGATCAAAATTTACGAGAAACTGCTGAACCACAGTGAGCTGGCAACATCGCCATGCGCACCTGGTACGCTGGAAACACTGGCTAAGTTCTCGATTCTGTCGCGCCTGAAAGATCCGGAAAACTCCAGCATCTACTCCAAAATGCGGGTCTATGACGGCGAAAGCCTGAAAGATACCGACCCGAAAGCGAAATCGTGGCAGGAGTATCACGATTACGCCGGCGTTGATGAGGGCATGAACGGTCTGTCGACCCGTTTCGCCTTTAAGATCCTGTCACGGGTCTTCAACTTCGACCATGCCGAAGTGGCGGCCAACCCGGTTCACCTGTTCTATGTGCTTGAACAGCAGATCGAGCGTGAGCAGTTCCCGCAGGATCAGGCGGAAAAATACCTTGAGCACCTGAAAGGTTACCTGATTCCAAAATATGCGGAGTTCATCGGCAAAGAGATTCAGACCGCTTACCTGGAATCCTATTCCGAGTATGGTCAGAACATCTTTGATCGCTACGTCACCTATGCCGACTTCTGGATTCAGGATCAGGAATATCGCGATCCCGATACCGGTCAGCTGTTTGACCGCGAATCGCTGAATGCGGAACTGGAGAAGATTGAGAAGCCTGCGGGCATCAGTAACCCGAAAGATTTCCGTAATGAGATCGTCAACTTCGTGCTGCGCGCGCGGGCACACAATAACGGTCGCAATCCGAACTGGACCAGTTACGAGAAATTGCGCACCGTGATTGAGAAGAAAATGTTCTCAAATACGGAGGAGCTGCTGCCGGTCATCTCATTCAATACCAAGACCTCGACCGATGAGCAGAAGAAACATGATGATTTCGTCGATCGCATGATGGAAAAAGGCTATACCCGCAAACAGGTACGCCTGCTGTGTGAATGGTATCTGCGTGTGCGTAAATCGTCCTGATAAAAGTCTGTAAGCAAGCCGGTATTGCGGTACCGGTCATCTAAAGGTCGGGCATGCCCGACCTGCTTGCAATGTAGTTTGGGGGAACACTATGGCCTATTTCATCGATCGCCGGCTTAACGGTAAAAACAAGAGCGCGGTCAACCGCCAGCGTTTCTTGCGCCGTTATAAGTCGCAAATCAAGCAGTCGATCTCCGAGGCCATTAACAAACGCTCGGTTACCGACGTCAGCAGCGGTGAATCTGTTTCAATACCCATTGATGACATCAATGAGCCGATCTTCCATCAGGGACGCGGCGGGAATCGTCACCGCGTGCATCCCGGAAACGACCATTTTGTGCAGAATGACCGCATTGAGCGACCTCAAGGTGGCGGTGGCGGCGGCAGTGGTCAGGGCAACGCCAGCCAGGATGGTGAAGGTCAGGATGAATTTGTTTTTCAGATCTCGAAAGATGAGTATCTCGATCTGCTGTTTGAGGATCTGGCTCTGCCCAATCTGCGTCGGAATCAGCATCGTCAGCTGAATGAATACAAAACCCACCGCGCCGGTTACACCTCCAACGGCGTTCCTGCCAACATCAGTGTGGTGCGTTCGCTGCAGAACTCGCTGGCGCGCCGCACGGCGATGACGGCAGGTAAACGCCGGATGCTGCACGAGCTGGAAGAGACGCTCAGCATGGTGGAAAAATCGGAACCGGCACAGCTGCTTGAGGAGGAGCGGCTGCGTAAGGATATCGCCGAATTACGCGCGCGCATCGAACGCGTGCCGTTTATCGATACCTTCGACCTGCGTTATAAAAACTTCGAGAAACGCCCGGAGCCTTCCAGCCAGGCGGTGATGTTCTGTTTAATGGACGTTTCCGGTTCCATGGATCAGGCGACCAAGGATATGGCGAAGCGTTTCTATATTCTGCTCTATCTGTTCCTGAGCCGGACCTACAAGAACGTGGATGTGGTTTATATCCGCCATCACACTCAGGCGAAAGAGGTGGATGAACAGGAGTTCTTCTATTCGCAGGAGACCGGCGGCACCATCGTTTCCAGCGCCCTGAAGCTGATGGATGAGGTGGTCAAAGATCGCTACGATCCGGCGCAGTGGAATATCTATGCGGCGCAGGCCTCGGACGGCGACAACTGGGCCGATGATTCGCCGCTGTGTCACGAAATCCTGGCGAAGAACATCCTGCCGGTGGTGCGTTACTACAGCTATATCGAAATTACCCGCCGCGCGCATCAGACCCTGTGGCGCGAGTATGAACATCTGCAGGCGATGTTCGATAACTTCGCGATAGAGCATATTCGCGAACCGGAAGATATCTATCCAGTGTTCCGTTCTCTGTTTCATAAACAGGCGACCGAAGCCTGATCAACCAAGCCGGCTTATCACCGGCTTGTTTTTTATCTGCCGAATAACCTGCTAAAAGAGTGGCTTTTCTGCCGCTTGCCTGCCAACTCCCTCATTCTTCACATTAATCTGATTCCATAAGCCAGTTAACAATTGGTATAATTTTCAATTTGACCATGACAACTCTTTGATAAAACATTATCTTTTAGGGATAGCATGGACATTTGTCACCCTTTGCAGCCACGCAACGCCATAACTCAGGAGCCCGGGTTTGAACCACACCATTGTTTACAGTCTGTTTATCATCGGTTCCGTGCTGGTAGCCTCGAGCATTTTGCTCAGCTCTTTCTCCTCACGCCTGGGTATTCCTATCCTGGTTATCTTCCTGGCGCTGGGTATGCTGACCGGCGTGGATGGCATCGGCGGCATTGCCTTTGATAACTACCCCGCCGCTTACCTGATCTCTAACCTGGCGCTGGCTATCATCCTGCTGGATGGCGGGATGCGAACCAAAGCCAGCTCGTTTAAGGTAGCGCTGGGGCCCGCCCTGTCGCTGGCTACCGTCGGCGTGATGATTACCGCGGGCTTAACCGGCGTGGTGGCCGCCTGGCTGTTTAATCTCGATATGATGCAGGGCTTTCTGATTGGCGCGATTATCGGTTCTACCGATGCGGCGGCGGTATTCTCGCTGCTGGGCGATAAGGGCCTGAACGAGCGCGTCAGCTCAACCCTGGAGATTGAATCGGGCAGCAACGACCCGATGGCGGTGTTTCTGACCATTACCCTGATTGAGATGATTGAGCAAGGCCAGACCGGGCTTGACTGGATGTTCCTGGTTCACCTGGTGCAGCAGTTCGGGCTGGGCATTGTGTTAGGCCTCGGCGGCGGCTGGGCGCTGCAGCAGTTAATCAACCGCATCAGCCTGGCGGGCGGGCTCTACCCGCTGCTGGCGTTGAGCGGCGGTATTCTGGTGTTCGCCCTGACCACGGTGCTGGAAGGCAGCGGCATTCTGGCGGTCTATCTGTGCGGCTTCCTGTTGGGTAACAGCCCGATTCGTAACCGTCACGGCATCCTGCAGACCTTCGACGGCATGGCCTGGCTGAGTCAGATCGGGATGTTCATCGTGCTCGGCCTGCTGGTGACGCCTTCTGATTTGTGGCATATCGCCGTGCCGGCGATGATTCTGTCGCTGTGGCTGATTCTGGTGGCGCGCCCGCTCTCGGTGTTTATCGGCCTGTTGCCGTTCCGCAGTTTTACCACCCGCGAGCGCTTCTTTATCAGTTGGGTCGGCCTGCGCGGTGCCGTGCCGATTATTCTGGCGGTGTTCCCGATGATGGCCGGACTGGAGAACGCCTCACTTTATTTCAATATCGCCTTCTTTGTGGTGCTGGTCTCGCTGATGCTGCAAGGTACCTCACTGGGCTTTGCCGCGAAAAAAGCCAAAGTGGTGGTCCCGCCAACGGCCTCACCGATCAGTCGGGTAGGCCTGGATATCCATCCGGAGAATCCGTGGGAGCAGTTCGTTTATCAGCTCAGCGCCGACAAATGGTGCGTCGGTGCCGCGCTGCGCGATTTACAGATGCCGCGTGAAACCCGGATTGCGGCGCTGTTCCGCGACAATGTGCTGATGCATCCCAATGGCGGCACTCGCCTGAAAGAGAACGACGTTATCTGCGTGATTGGCCGCGAGCGCGATTTGCCGGCGCTGGGCAAGATGTTCAGTCAGTCGCCGCCGGTTTCGCTCGATCAGCGCTTCTTTGGTGACTTTATCCTTGATGCGGAAGCCCGGCTGCGTGATGTGGCGCAGATATACGGTCTGGAACTGGACGAGGAGACCAATGACCAGCAGTCGCTGGGGCAGCTGATGCTGAGTATGCTGGGCGGCGCGCCGGTGGTTGGCGATCAGGTGGAATGGAACCAGCTGACCTGGACCGTGGCCGAGAAAGAAGATAACCGTATTGTGAAGATTGGTGTGCGCCCGGCTGAAGAGAAGGAATAATCCTAATCATTCTGCCCCGTTATTTTCTGCTGATGCACTAAGCTAAGAGTTCAAGCCCGCTTAAACAGGAGAAATGAATGGGACACGTGGTTAAAATTGGTCGTTATGAGATTGTGGATGCCGATCTTGACAGTGAGAACCCCGACACCGTCAGCATCCCCTGTGATACCAATCCCGGCTTAATTACGCAACTTGATGGCTGGGATCGTGACACCAGCATTCCGGCCTGGATCGACGGGGAACCGGTCAATCTGCAAATTGGTCATTATGATAAACAGCAGGACCGCTGGATTTTAAAGAAGCCCGCCTGAGTTGACTTCACTACCGCCGGTCGAGAGATTTGGCGGTAATTCCTAAAAACAGTCTTAAACAGTTTGGTTATAACCACCCCTTCTCTTATTTTATCCTTATTAAACATAGAATTATGACTTTAAAACTTTAATCAGTTTTAACGTTTTCAGATTTTTTCCGTATTAACTCTGTCAAATAACTCCTGCATACTCATACTCAACGCTGCAATATTTCGTGAGTGACATCACGCTTTATCCGTCACTCTTTTCGCAGCTTCTTTTGGCTGTACTGACTGCAACAGACTGAAAATGATTTTTTAATTTTTTCAGTAGCCCACTCCTGAGCGCGTACTTGATTCTGGTCAGGCCATCTTTTACTTGAGAAAGAGAGCAGGTTTTATGGCAAGTACATTGATAATGAATAACCCGAGCCGCTCCTGGAGCGGAACGCGAAAAAATATCATCGTAAAGTTCGCCCTGAGTTTTTCCGATCTGATTGCACTTAATCTGGCGTTGTTTTTATCGGCCGCCACTGTTCAGGGTATTTGGGGAGAGCTGGATACATTTATTCCCCCGCAACAAATTGAATATCGTTTTGTTGCACAATTTATTATGTCCGTCATGTGTACCGGCTGGTTCTGGGTACGCCTGCGCCACTACACCTATCGCAAACCTTTTTGGTTCGAGCTGAAAGAGATCGTTAAGACACTTTTCGTTTTCTCCCTGCTCGATCTCGCCCTGATCGCTTTTTCGAAGTGGGATTTCTCCCGCATGGTGTGGGTGTTCAGCTGGACTTATGCCCTGCTGCTGCTGCCGTTGATGCGTGCCGTAGTGAAGCGCGCGATTAATAAAGCCGGTCAGTGGCAGAAAGAGACGATCATTATCGGCTCCGGCCGGAATGCCACCGAGGCCTACGCGGCGCTGCAAAGCGAAGAGATCCTGGGCTATAACGTACAGGCGTTTATCTCGGTAGACGATGTGCCCGCCGAGCAAAGCGTTAATGGCGTCCCGGTTATCACCTGGAAAGATATTAACTGGCAAACCATCGACCGCGACAACGTGCAGTTCATTGTGGCGATGGAGTATGAGCAGCAGCCTATGCGTGATCGCTGGCTGAAGTTCCTGTCGAAGATGAACTGTCGTTCCGTCTCGGTGATCCCGACCCTGCGCGGTGTGCCGCTCTATGGTACCGATATGTCATTTATCTTCAGCCATGAAGTGATGATCCTGCGGGTCAGTAATAATCTGGCTAAGCACTCCTCGCGGTTCCTGAAGCGCGCCTTTGATATTATTGTCGCGTCAATGCTGCTGCTGTTCCTCGGCCCGATTTTTGCCCTGCTCTGCTACATGGTGAAGCGCGATGGCGGCAATGCTATCTATGGCCATGAGCGCGTCGGTCAGGATGGTAAAAAGTTTAAGTGCCTGAAATTCCGTTCCATGGTGACCAACTCGAAAGAGGTGCTGGAAAATCTGCTGGCCACCAGCGAAGCCGCGCGTATTGAGTGGGATAAGGACTTCAAACTTAAAAATGATCCGCGCATCACCAAAATCGGTGGCTTCCTGCGTAAAACCAGCCTCGATGAGTTGCCGCAGCTGTGGAACGTCATCCGTGGCGAGATGAGCCTGGTGGGACCGCGCCCGGTGATTGAAGCGGAACTGGAGCGCTATGCCGGTGATGTTGATTACTATCTGATGGCGAAGCCTGGCATGACCGGCTTGTGGCAGGTCAGCGGACGTAATGACATTGATTACGATACCCGCGTCTACTTTGACTCCTGGTATGTGAAAAACTGGGCGTTGTGGACCGATATCGCCATCCTGTTCAAAACCGCTGGCGTGGTACTGCGTCGTGATGGTGCCTACTAACTGACAGTAAGCGATGCCTGTTTCGCACAGGCATCGCAACTTCCGCATCTTCTCCTCTATCTTTTTTTGTTGTGAATCATTACCCTCTGCGGCTCGTTTTTTAACAGAACGTTCACCCTCTGGTCGTTATGCAAAAATTTACTCTACTGTTATTGAGCCTGGTGTTGCTGGCACCTTTAGGCATTGATCTCTATTTGCCCACGCTGCCGCAGATTGCGGAAGGGCTGAATACGCCGGTTAACCTGGTGCAGACCACCATCCCGCTGTTTCTGCTGGTGATGGGGCTGGGACAACTGGTGACTGGCCCGCTGGTGGATAACTATGGCCGTAAGCCGATTGCCCTGCTGGGCCTGGCGCTCTACATCGCTGGCAGCGCCATTGCTGCTACCGCCACCTCATTTCCGCTGTTTCTGCTTGCCCGTCTGGTGCAGGGCTGTGGCGTCTGTTGCAGCGCGGTCGTCGCCTTCAGCGGCGTACGCGATCGCCTGAGCGGTGATGAGGCGGCACGCGCCTATGGCTTTCTGAATGGCGCATTAAATATCGTTCCGGCACTGGCTCCCCTGCTGGGCGGCCTGCTGGCCAGCGCGTTCGACTGGCGCGCGCCCTTCTGGTTCCTGTGCGGCTACGGCGCGCTGATTATGCTGCTGGTCATTGTCTGGCTGCCCGAAACGCGCCCGGCCGATACCCTGCGGGTGAAAGGATTGCCGATTGCGCAGTATGCCGCCATTTTACGTCAGCCTCGCTTCCTGGCGTTTGCTTTTGCCAACGCGGGCGCACTGGGCATGGTGCTGACCTATGTCTCTCTGGCTCCACAGGTATTGATGACCGAAGGCGGCTTATCACCGATTGAGTTCTCTTTTGCCTTTGGTGCCAACGGCTTCTGGATCATGTTCGTCAGCGTCTTCGTCAATAAAACCATCCGCAAAGCGGGACGGCCTTTCTGTCTGGCGATGGGCTTTGTCACGATGCTGCTGGGTGCGCTGTTGCTGCTGGCGGGAATGATGCTGTTTCCGGCATCGATGCAGAGCCATTGGGCGTTGTATATGTTTCCGGTCGCGGTTTCGGTGGCGGGTCTGGCGTTCACCGTCGGTCCCGCGACCAGCTATGCGCTGGAGCCCTATCAGCAACAGGCTGGCGTGGCATCCGCGCTACAGGGATTTATTCAGATGGCGGGCGGTGCGGCAGGCAGCCTGGTGATTGTGGCGCTGCCGCTGGCTGAGAAGCTCTCACTGAGTCTGATGATGCTGCTGGGTGCCATGCTGGCGTTGATCGCCTGGCGCTGCAGCCGGAAGATGCGCGGCCGGGTGACCGCGCTTAATCACTCTTAACTGAGCTGAACCGGAACGCGAGGTGCCAGCGCGCACATCAGCTCGTATCCGACCGTTCCGGCCGCTTTTGCCACCTGATCGATCTTCACCTGTTCGCCCCATAACTCCACCCGCGAGCCGATGCCGGCTTGCGGACAGGGCGTTAAATCGACGGTGATCATATCCATCGACACCGCGCCTACCACCTGCGTCATCACGCCATCGACGCTGACCGGTGTGCCGTTGGGTGCGTGACGTGGGTAACCATCCGCATAGCCACAGGCTACCACGCCAATCCGCTGCGCCTGCGCCGCATGATAACGGTAGCCATAACCGACGCCATCGCCCGCCTGTAACTGCTGGATACCGATGATCTCACTGCTCAGCGTCATTACCGGCGTCAGTCCGCTGCCGGCAACATCCTGCCAGTCGCCGCTCGGTGACGCGCCATAGAGAATAATACCGGGACGAACCCAGTCATAATGGGCATCGGGATGCCACAGCGTGCAGGCGGAGTTAGCGAGCGATCGCGGACAGGTCAGCCCCTCAGCCGCCTGTTCAATACGCTGCAGCGGGGCGATTAAGCCGTCGGGATTTTCCGCATCCGCGAAATGGGCCATCAGCGTTATCTCAGCCACGTTGTTAAGCGCGCGCAATTTTTGCCACGCCGCATTAACCTGCTCAGGACGAAAGCCCAGCCGGTTCATGCCGCTGTTGACTTTGAGATAGATATCGATCGGTGCCGACAGCGTTGCATTAGCCAGCGCTTTAATCTGCCAGTTACTGTGTACGCTGGTGGTGAGACGATAGCGATCGATCAGGTGCAGATCGTCCGGCTGAAAAAAGCCTTCCAGCAGCAGGATCGGCTTTTTCCAGCCCTGCTCGCGCAACAGAATCGCCTCTTCCAGATTCAGCAGCGCAAAGCCGTCGGTGGTAGCCAGACTTTCCCAGACGCGGGCCAGACCATGACCATACGCGTTAGCCTTAACCACCGACCAGACGCGGGATGCAGGTGCGGCCTGGCGAACCACCGCCAGGTTATGCCGTAATGCCTGCTGATTAATGGTAGCGACAATCGGACGTGACATCCTTCCTCTCCCTGAAAGCTTAACGAGTAGCGTTGGCGTTACGCAGCGGCGCGGCGCTGGCCACAAAACCGGGTAAGTAACGGAACACCGACAGGTCATCGGCGGCAATCGCCGGTTGAATACCGGAGATCAGATCGGCAAGAAGCTGACCCGAACCGCACGCCATTGTCCAGCCCAGCGTCCCGTGACCGGTATTGAGCCAGAGGTTAGACACCGGTGTGGCACCGACAATCGGCGTGCCATCGGGCGTCATTGGACGCAAGCCGGTCCAGAAACTGGCCTGGGCCAGATGACCGCCTTCAGGATAGAGATCACTGACCACCATCTCCAGCGTTTCCCGCCGTGCTTCAGTCAGTCTGGTGTTAAAACCAACAATTTCCGCCATTCCGCCGACCCGAATACGATCGTCAAAACGGGTTACCGCAACTTTGTAGGTTTCATCGAGAATAGTTGAGACCGGCGCAGCATCCGGATTTTTAATCGGGATGGTGAGTGAATAGCCTTTCAGCGGATAGACGGGAATATCCACCACGTTACGCAGCAGCGCGGTGGAATAGGAACCCAGCGCCACAACATACTGATCCGCTTTAACGATCTCCTCGCCACTCTTCACGCCGTAGATGCGGTTACCGTCACGCAGCAGATGATCAATCGGTGTCCCGAAGCGGAAAACCACGCCCGCCTCCTCAGCCATTTTTGCCAGCCGCTGAGTAAACAACTGGCAGTCGCCAGTTTCATCGTTAGGCAGGCGCAGACCGCCGGTCAGTTTATGCTGGGTGGCGGCCAGTGCCGGCTCGACGCGTGCCAGCTCATGTGCCTGCAGCAATTCGTAGGGCACGCCCGCGTCACGCAGCACCGCGATATCTTTGCTGGCACTGTCGTACTGCTGTTGCGTACGGAACAGTTGCAGCGTGCCGCCCTGCCGTCCTTCATACGCGATGCCGGTTTCAGCACGCAGGGCTTTCAGGCAATCACGGCTATATTCAGCGATGCGTACCATCCGGCTTTTATTCTGCTGATAGTGGTTGATATCGCAGTTACGCAACATCTGCCACATCCACTCCAGCTGGAAGCTGCTGCCATCCAGCCGCACCGCCAGCGGTGCATGACGCTGGAACATCCACTTAACCGCTTTCAACGGTACGCCCGGTGCAGCCCAGGGTGCCGCATAGCCCGGCGAAATCTGACCGGCATTGCCTGCGCTGGTCTCCAGCGCCGCGGCAGGCTGACGATCGATAACCGTCACCTGATGTCCGGCACGCGCCAGATACCACGCGCTCGCCACACCCACCACACCACTTCCCAGAATCACAACGTGCATATGTCCCCCACCGGCATGTAAAAGCATAATTCACTATTCATCAGGCGACATTCAGCGGATTCACTCAGCGGAAATCACCTCTAAATTCCAGCAACTATTTCACATCTTTTTTACTTAGCAGGTAACTAAAATCATATCAGGCGGCAAAATACAGAGATTTATGCGCCATATCACTCCTGACCAGAAATAAATGACAACAACAGCAGTTAAATCTGCTTTTGGCAGGAGAATCATTCAACCCCATACAAACAACTTATAAACAGGATTATATGCTGGATTTTAAAATCATGGTCGAGTTAAAGGCTATTAAATTCCACTTCATTCCACTATGAATGATTTTCTGCCAAAGAATTCATTTGAGTTCGCATTTCGGATAAGCGACAGTGGGCTATCATTGTTGTGTTCGCTCAGTTTTTTTCGGGTTCCCTTTCTCAGGATGAAGCCTTAAATAACCGGAACGGGTTGCCTTTCGGGTCAGCCAGTTTGCAAAAAAAGAGGTGCGCTATGACGACAATCTTTGACGATCCCATCAAGGACAGCAAACGACTCAATGACGGACCAGACTGGACATTCGAACTACTGGATGTCTATTTAGCCGAGATCGACCGCGTGGCGAAACTCTACCGGCTCGATACCTATCCGCACCAAATCGAAGTGATCACCTCTGAGCAGATGATGGACGCTTATTCCAGCGTCGGTATGCCGATCAATTATTCCCACTGGTCATTCGGTAAAAAGTTTATTGAAACCGAACAGCGCTACAAGCATGGTCAGCAGGGGTTAGCCTACGAGATTGTGATTAACTCCAATCCCTGCATCGCCTATCTGATGGAAGAGAACACCATGACCATGCAGGCGCTGGTGATGGCGCACGCCTGTTACGGTCACAACTCTTTCTTCAAAAATAATTACCTGTTCCGCAGCTGGACGGATGCCGGTTCGATCGTTGATTACCTGCTGTTTGCGAAGAATTACATCAGTGACTGCGAGGAGCGTTACGGCGTTGAAGAAGTCGAACGGCTGCTCGACTCATGCCATGCGCTGATGAACTACGGCGTTGACCGTTATAAACGGCCGCAGAAGATCTCGCTGCAGGAGGAGAAAGCGCGACAGAAGAGTCGGGAAGAGTATCTGCAGAGCCAGGTGAATACCCTGTGGCGCACCCTGCCACGGCGTGAAAAAGAGACGGTACAGGTTGAAGCGGCGCGTTATCCCTCTGAACCACAGGAGAACCTGCTCTACTTTATGGAGAAGAACGCGCCGCTGCTGGAGCCGTGGCAGCGTGAGATCCTGCGCATCGTGCGCAAAGTGAGCCAGTATTTCTATCCGCAAAAGCAGACTCAGGTGATGAACGAAGGCTGGGCCACGTTCTGGCACTACACCATCCTGAATCATCTGTATGACGAAGGCAAAGTGTCGGAACGCTTTATGATGGAGTTCCTGCACAGTCACACCAACGTGGTGTTTCAGCCGCCCTATAACAGCCAGTGGTACAACGGCATTAACCCCTATGCTTTAGGCTTCGCGATGTTCCAGGACATCAAGCGTATCTGTCAGTCACCCACCGAAGAAGATCGCTACTGGTTCCCGGATATTGCCGGTTCGGACTGGCTGGAAACTCTGCACTTCGCGATGCGTGAATTCAAGGACGAGAGCTTTATCAGCCAGTTCCTGTCGCCGAAAGTGATGCGCGATTTCCGCCTGTTTACCGTGCTGGATGATGACCGCAATAACTTTCTTGAGATCGCCGCTATTCACGATGAAGCCGGTTATCGGGCCATTCGCCAGCAGCTCTCTGCACAGTACAACCTGAGCAATCTTGAACCGAACATTCAGGTCTACAATGTGGATTTGCGCGGTGACCGCTCACTGACGCTGCGCTATGTGCCGCAAAGCCGCACGCCGCTGGATAAGAGCCGGCGCGAAGTGCTGAAGCATGTGCATCGTTTGTGGGGCTTTGACGTGATTCTGGAACAACAGAACGAGGATGGCAGCGTCGAATTGCTGGATCGTAATCCGTCACGCGGCTCGCCGCTGTGACTTTAAAAAAAACCGGACGCGGTCTCTGATGCTCGTTAGTTAAGCGATCGGTGATAGCGCACTCTGGCGCAGCTCAGGGACTGGCGGTCCTCGCGCCGCTGCGCCTTCACTTCATTCCTCTGCCTGACGGTCCGTCGGGGATGGCACATCCTGTGCCGCCCCGCCTTTCGCCCGCGTCCTGCGGACTCTGCTGGCCAATGTTCAGCGCTGCGGATTGCCTGCCCCTGAGCGGCCCCAGCCTGCTCTGAAACTTCAGTGCGTGTTGTTAAAAAGGGCACGAGCGTGAAGGCCTGAGCGCCTCTGCTGCTGAAAGGGCTATCCGCAGCGCTGAGGCGTGACGTTGGGCCAGAACGCCACGCCGGGAAGCGTGGAGAGTTCTGGGCCGGCAAGGGAGGGCCCCGAACGGTCCGTCGGCACGACGTCAAAGCCGAAGGAACCGCGCAGCGGCGCGAGGACGGCCCGGCAGCAGCAGCGGTGCGCAGGCCCGCACTCCGGCATACTCACCCAAAAAAAAGCTGCCACGTTTAACCGTGACAGCCTTTGCAAATTTAACCTTAACGGACGAGCCTGAGGCGAGATGCCCGGTTTTTTAACGTTTACTGCTGAGATCGTCTGGCATACTTTTCTGCATACTGTGCCAGATTTCTCCGCTGCGACGCCCGTAGTGGCGCACCGCATCTACAATTTCATCCTGGCCCGGCTCTTTGTCACACAGCGCCAGTAACGAGAGATAGAAATCACGCGCCACCTGACGAGCTTCCGGATTAGAGAAGTAGTGACGACCGACGCGGGTATAGAGCCCTTTCAGTCCATTCAGGATCAGACCGTAAATCGGGTTCCCTGAAGCAAAGGCCAGACCGCGGAACACCCGATAGTCGAGTTCAGTGTAGGCATCCGCCTGATCGTCGGCACTGGCGACGGTCTCCAGCACGGCACGCGCTTTCTCCGGATGGTGGCGCAGCGCGCGACTGATAAAGATGGAGGAGATGTTGGTGCGAACCGACAGCAGGTTATCGATTAACACCGGCACGCTGTCGTGATCGAGACGGGCGAGCGTTTCCAGAATGTTCAGTCCGGACGTTTCCCAGAAGTCGTTAACCCGGGTCGGTTTTCCGTGCTGAATGGTGAGCCAGCCATCACGCGCCAGCCGCTGCAACACTTCACGTAATGTGGTGCGCGTAACCCCAATCAATTCAGAAAGCTCACGTTCAGCAGGAAGAATCGACCCTGGCGGAAAGCGGCTGTTCCAGATGCTTTCAATAATATACTCTTCAGCAAATCCCGCTGGACTCTGAGCCTTTATGACCATAGCAGTGTGTTCTCGTTGCTTTCTTAATCGTAATGGGCACTCATCATACCAGACGCCCTATAGCGGATATAGCCTGCGCAACTATTTAAACCGGATGCAGGTACCATTTTCAGGCCTGCCTCACGGCGAATTTGCCGCGATTTGCGCCAGACCCTGCTAAAGATTATTCTTTGCAGCAAAATCGATACACAACAACAGGATACTTATTCCGATGGATATGACTTATGGGCAGGCGTTAAAACGGAACTTTCTTGGCCAGTCTCCCAACTGGTATAAGGGATTAATGCTGGCTTTTCTGATCGTTAATCCATTAATTTACGCTTTTGTCAGCCCGTTTGCTGCGGGTTGGTTATTAGTAGCAGAGTTTATTTTCACCCTGGGTATGGCGCTTAAATGCCATCCGCTGCTGCCTGGTGGTCTGCTGGCGCTGGAAGCTATTTTCATCGGCATGGCCAGCGCGGAGCAGGTTAAAACCGAGCTGGCAAACAACCTGGAAGTGCTGCTGCTGTTAATCTTTATGGTGGCCGGCATTTTCTTTATGAAGCAGCTGCTGCTGTTTGTCTTTACCCGGCTGCTGCTGTCGATTCAGTCAAAAGTGCTGCTCGGCGTCACCTTCTGCCTGGCCGCCGCCTTTCTCTCCGCCTTCCTTGATGCCCTAACGGTGCTGGCAGTTGTGATCAGCGTCGCCGTCAGTTTTTATCAGATCTATCACCGCGTCGCCTCCGATCCACAAAATCAGCATCACCCGCTGGCACAACGTGAGACGCTGGAGCAGTTTCGGGCATTTCTGCGCAGCCTGATGATGCAGGCGGGCGTCGGTACCGCGCTGGGTGGCGTGATGACCATGGTCGGCGAGCCGCAAAACCTGATTATTGCCCATGCCGCCAGCTGGGACTTTACCCAATTTTTCCTGCGTATGGCGCCGGTGACCGTTCCGGTGCTGCTATGCGGCATCCTGACCAGTGTGCTGGTAGAAAAGTGTAAATGGTTTGGCTACGGCGTAACCCTGCCCGCCAGCGTACGTCAGTTGCTGGAGGAGAGCGAAAAACAGGAGGCTGCCCAGCGTACCCGTCAGGACACCATCAAACTGTGGATTCAGGCGGCAATTGGGATCTGGCTGATTATCGCGCTGGCCTTTCATCTGGCCGAAGTGGGACTGATTGGCCTGTCGGTGATCATTATGGCGACCGCGCTGTGCGGCATCACCGATGAGCACACCATCGGCCAGGCATTCACTGAAGCCCTGCCTTTCACGGCGCTGCTGACGGTGTTCTTTGCGATTGTGGCGGTGATTATTGAGCAACAGCTGTTTGCGCCGCTGGTCTCATTCGTTCTCAGCGCGGAGCCTGAGGCCCAGCTCAAATGGTTCTACGTCTTTAATGGCCTGCTCTCTTCCATTTCCGATAACGTTTTTGTCGGGTCGGTGTATATCAATGAAGCACGTCATGCCTTTGATCGTGGCGCGATTGACGCGCAGCAGTTTGAGTTGCTGGCGGTAGCGATTAATACCGGTACCAATCTCCCTTCGGTCGCTACCCCGAACGGTCAGGCGGCGTTCCTGTTCCTGCTGACTTCGGCACTGGCACCGCTGATTCGCCTCTCATATGGGCGGATGGTCTGGATGGCCCTGCCGTTTACGGTGGTCCTGTCGCTGGTCGGCTATCTGTCTATCCATTTTCTGCTGCAGCCGCTGACTGACAGTATGCTCAACATGGGATGGTTGTTACCGCCACACTGATCAACGCTTTCCCTGGTCTGGATCAGGTTCAGGTCATATTTGAACATGATTTTTCCCTGGCCCAGGCTGGTTTGACGGCGCTTTTGGTTTACACTGCGTGACATTGACGTTTACAGGGAATGCAATATGTTACGATATCTGAATCAATGTTCTCGCGGTCGTGGAGCCTGGTTATTACTGGCCCTGACGGCGCTGGCGCTGGAACTCACTGCGTTGTGGTTCCAGCATGTTATGGGGCTCAAACCCTGTGTGATGTGTATCTATGAGCGCAACGCGCTGTTCGGCGTGATGGGTGCCGGTCTGGTCGGTGCCATTGCGCCAAAAACGCCATTAAGACTGGCCGCGCTGGCATTATGGATCTACAGCGCCTGGCAGGGACTGCGTCTCTCCTATGAACACACCATGATTCAGCTGCATCCTAATCCTTTTACCACCTGTGATTTTGCTGCCCGCTTCCCGAGCGGCTTACCGCTGGATAAGTGGCTGCCGTCCGTGTTCCTCGCCAGCGGTGATTGCGCAGATCGCAGCTGGAGCTTCCTGACGCTCAGTATGCCGCAGTGGATGATTGTGGTTTTCGCCGGTTATCTGCTGGTGGCGCTGCTGGTGCTGATTGCTCAGCCGTTTAAAGCCAAACGTCGCGATCTCTTTAGCCGCTGACGCCATAAAAAAGGCTGCCATTGGCAGCCTTTTTTAATTCTTTCCGGCGCTTAGCCGTTGCGATCTGGTCGATCAATGATGTGATCTTCCCAGTCGCGTACTTCACTCTCCCGCACCGCAATATATCGCACCGAAATGCGCTGGGCGTGCATCGCATTTTTTGAGCCTGCACGCAGCGGATGCCACGCAGGCAACGGCTTGCCCTCACCCAACAGGCGATAGGCGCAGGTGCGCGGCAGCCAGTTGAACGTGGTGAGGTTTTCCCGCGTCAACTTGATGCAATCCTCTTCATATTCAAAGCGACGCTCATAGTTGCGGCACTGGCAGGTTTTGATGTTGAGCTGGTTACAGGCGACGTTGGTGAAGTAGATCTCATCGGTATCCGCATCCTGCAATTTGTTCAGACAGCACTGCCCGCAACCATCACACAAGGATTCCCATTCCTCATCGCTCATTTGTGCCAGGCGTTTGTGTTGCCAGAAAGGGGTGTCAGTCATGATGATTGTCCGGGTTTAGCGTAAACCGCACCTTATAAAGCCTCTGGTGCGGCGATGCAAGTTTTTACAGAACGCGCGTGCTGATGCCGTGACCAGCCAGTGACACTTCCAGCGTGTCGCCGGAACGCATCGGACCGACCCCTTCCGGCGTTCCGGTCAGGATCACGTCGCCAGCGCGCAGGGTGAAATACTGACTCATGTGCGCAATCAGCGGCAGGATTTTATGGATCATATCCGCGGTAGAACCGTGCTGGCGCACCTCGCCATTGACCCGCAGTTTCAGTTCAGTATTTTGCGGATCGTCACTAAATTCGGCCACCGGGATAAAGCCGGAAATCGGACAGGAGTTATCGAATCCCTTGGATTTTTCCCACGGCTGTCCGGCTTTTTTCAGTCCGGCCTGCAGGTCACGCAGCGTCAGGTCGAGCGCCACACCATAACCCGCAATCGCCTGCGCCACATGCGCTTCAGATGCCTGCTTCAGGGTCGCGCCGATCAGCACGGCCAGTTCAACTTCATGATGGACTTCGCCAAACGCATCCGGAATCGAGAGCGGCTGGCGTAAATCACACAGAGCGGTTTCCGGCTTGATAAAAATCACCGGCTCAGTTGGCGTGGCACTGCCCATTTCCTTGATGTGTTTCGCATAGTTGCTGCCAACGCAAACCACTTTGCTGACCGGAAAATCCAACAGAGCACCTTGCCAGTTACGATGCTGATACATGCTCATCCCCTGCGTAGGTTAGGTGTGATGCCAGCGTGGCTGGCGGGTTGATGTTTGCTGATGAGTTGATCGAAATGCCAACCTCATCGCCTGATAATAAGACGCTTTTTGCGGTCAGGTGAGCAGAATTTGTCAAAAAGCGTGAATCAGAGCGCGGAAGTGATGAATAAATGCACAAATGACGCTAAATATCAGGCAGGCGATTTAAAAATAACTGGATAGATAAGCAGTACGTTTAATTTTAGCGGGGACAAAAAAATATTAAACCTGACGGCTTCAGCGCGACAGGATTAATATTTACAGATGAATCCGAATTAAACTTTTTTATCGGTCTGCAGATGAAGGGTAAGCAGACTTTCTATCGGCGGCGGCAGTTGTAAATAATAGCCCTGCTCACTCAATCCCTGCTTAACTTTATTGATATCCGCATTAGCCAGCCTGTCGCGGCCCGCCAGCTTCAGCACCATTGCCAGCTGAGGCTTGCCAAAGCCTTTCAGCAATTCGGGCGGTACGCGAGAAAAATCGTCTTTTTTTTCAACATAAAGATAAGTCTGGTCGCGCAGTGGGCTTCTGTAGATCACACAAAACATATTTTTTACTCGAATTAACCAGCGTTGAGGCTTGTCTGAATATAGCTGTAACTATAACATGCTTGCAGAACTTCGAATATTCACCGTTGGCGCTTTAATGATGATTTTATCGTCGCTTAGCCAACGGTAGTGAAAACAGGACTGAGTCGGGACAGATGTCGCAAACGCCAATCGAATTCAAAGGTAGCAGTTTCACCCTATCTGTCGTCCATCTGCATCACCACGATCCCGCGGTGATTCGTAAGGCACTTCAGGACAAGATTGACCAGGCTCCGGATTTCCTGAAAAACGCCCCGGTGGTGCTGAACGTTGCGGCTTTAAGTGCCGATATTAACTGGAAGCAGCTACAGCAGGCGATTATCGCCACCGGTTTGCGCATTGTCGGCGTGAGCGGCTGTAAAGATGATGCGTTGAAACGCATGATTTCACGCGCAGGCCTGCCGGTTCTGGCGGAGGGCAAAGAGGCGAAAAGCCGCAGCGATGCTCCCGCACCTGAACCTCAGCCGGTGGTGGCTGAACCGCTGGCGGCCAAAACCCGCATCGTGAATACCCCGGTGCGTTCTGGTCAGCAAATTTATGCTCGTGACGCGGATTTAATCATCACCAGCAGCGTCAGTGCCGGTGCCGAACTGGTTGCGGACGGCAACATTCATATTTACGGCATGATGCGCGGTCGGGCGCTCGCCGGCGCTGGCGGAGACCGGGATTGCCAGATTTTTTGTACCAATCTGGCGGCAGAGCTGGTCTCGATTGCTGGCGAATACTGGATCATGGATCAGATCCCCGAAGCTTTTTTTGGTAAAGCGGCGCGCCTTTGCCTGCAGGATGGCGCGCTCACCATCCAGACACTTAATTAGGCCCCTTTTCTTTTGTTAAGGAAATCAACATTTATGGCACGCATTATTGTAGTTACATCCGGTAAAGGGGGCGTTGGTAAGACCACGTCAAGCGCGGCCATCGCCACCGGTTTAGCGCAGAAAGGCAAAAAAACGGTCGTTATCGATTTCGATATCGGTCTGCGTAACCTGGATTTGATCATGGGTTGTGAACGACGCGTGGTCTACGATTTCGTCAACGTGATTCAGGGCGATGCGTCGCTGAATCAGGCGTTGATTCGCGATAAGCGCACCGAGCAACTCTACATTCTGCCTGCGTCACAGACCCGCGATAAAGATGCCCTGACCCGCGAAGGTGTCGAAAAAGTCCTCAACGATTTAGCGGCGATGGAGTTTGATTTTATCGTCTGCGACTCTCCGGCAGGGATTGAAACCGGCGCGCTGATGGCGCTCTATTTCGCTGATGAAGCGATTATCACCACCAACCCGGAAGTCTCGTCGGTGCGTGACTCTGACCGTATTCTCGGTATTATCTCTTCCAAGTCCCGTCGCGCAGAAAACAGCCAGGAGCCGGTTAAGGAGCACCTGCTGCTGACCCGCTATAACCCTGGCCGGGTGAACCGTGGCGATATGCTGAGCATGGAAGACGTGCTGGAAATCTTACGCATTCCTCTGGTCGGCGTGATTCCGGAAGATCAATCGGTGTTACGTGCCTCTAACCAGGGCGAGCCGGTGATCCTCGATGGTGAATCAGATGCTGGCAAAGCCTATGCCGATACCGTTGAACGGTTGCTCGGTGAAGTACGCCCCTTCCGCTTTATTGAAGAAGAGAAGAAGGGTTTCCTGAAACGCCTGTTCGGGGGATAAACCATGGCATTACTCGATTTCTTTTTATCCCGGAAGAAGAACACTGCCAATATAGCCAAGGAAAGGCTGCAGATTATTGTGGCAGAACGCAGAAGGGGCGACAGTGAGCCCCACTATCTTCCGCAGCTCAAGCGCGACATTCTGGAAGTGATTTGTAAGTATGTCAAAATCGATCCGGAAATGGTCACGGTTCAGCTCGATCAGAAAGGTGACGACATCTCTATTCTGGAGCTGAACGTCACGCTACCGGAAACGGAAGAAGTGACTAAATGACGCTGACCGTTTCCTGAATTTCCCCTGCGCAGTAGCAGGGGAAATTTTATCGGTCACACTCCGGCCAGAATCTCATCAATGCCGGGTTTCAGCAGTTCCCCGCGCCATCCGGTCAGTAACTCCGGCTGACGTCCCTGTGGCTTCAGGCCCCAGTGCTGGCTCAGCACCTGATTGATCTGACGCCGTGACGCCAGTAACTCCTGGCTGAATCCGCTCTGCTCGCTGACCTGCTGTACCAGCGCTTTCATCGCTTTAAACACCTGCTTGTAATGCGGATGGTCGATCAGATTGCCAAGCGCGGCGGGCAATTCACTCTCATCCAGCGCCTGGGCTTCTGCCACCAGCGCCACCAGGGTTTTGCCGTGGAAACGGATCTCGTGCCCTGACAGGCCGAGATGGTCCAGTTCGCCCAGCGAACCTGGCATAAAGCGCGCCACTTTCCACAGATGCTCTTCACGCACCACAAAGTTAACCGCCATATCTTTTTCACGCGCCAGCTTCAGACGCCACGCGGCCAGCCGCTGCAGCGCCGCCAGCTGACGCGGACGCAGTTGCCAGGCATTGGTGATCTCACGCCACGCTTCCTCAGGTGCCAGAGTATCAAGACGACGCTGACAGAGGTTGTCACACTCACTGAGTGCGGCGGCCATGTTGCCGGCCGCCTCAGTCTGCACCATCAGCTGACGAGCAATGGGCAGCAGATAGTGAACATCGGCCGCCGCATACTGACATTGACGCTCGGTGAGCGGGCGCGCTAACCAGTCGGTACGCGACTCGCTCTTGTCCAGCTCGACCTGGGTAAAGTGGGCTACCATTGAGGCAAAGCCCCAGGAAAGCGGCTGGCCGGAGAACGCTGCCAGAATCTGGGTATCGATCATCGGCTGTGGCAGCACACCAAAACGGTGCAGGAACACTTCCAGGTCTTCGCCACCGGCGTGCAGGAATTTGGTCACCGCGGTATCAGTGAGTAAGGCAATAAACGGCGACCAGTCACGGATCGCGAGGGGATCGATCAGCACAAGCTGGTGGTCATCGAACAGCTGGATCAAACCGAGTTGCGGGTAGTAGGTCCGGGTGCGGACAAATTCAGTATCCAGCGCGACAGCCGATTGCTGGCGCGCTTTCTGGCAGACTTCAGCCAGCTGTTCATCCTGGTCGATCAGAGAGTAGTTCACGTCTGGTTTTTTCCACCGCAGCTAACAACGTGCGGCGCTCCATGTTAAAAAAGTAAAAACGCCGGACATGCCGGCGTCTGACCTGAATCTTTCCAGCGCTTAGCTTGCACTGGGTTTCACTTCGTCGCGCAATTCGCGGCGCAGAATTTTGCCAACGTTGGTTTTTGGCAGCTCCTCACGAAACTCGATGATTTTTGGCACCTTGTATCCGGTCAGCTGACGGCGGCAGTGATCAAGCAACTCCTCTTTGGTCAGTGAGGGATCTTTCTTCACCACGCAGACTTTGACCGCCTCGCCGGAAAGATCGCTGGGCACGCCGATAGCGGCCGCTTCACGCACTTTGGGATGTTGCATCAGCACATCTTCGATCTCATTCGGATAGACGTTAAAGCCGGAGACCAGAATCATATCTTTTTTACGATCGACGATGCGAATAAAGCCTTCCTGATCAACGGTAACAATATCGCCGCTGTGGAGCCAGCCATTTTTCAGCACCTCCTCGGTGGCATCAGGACGCTGCCAGTAGCCGAGCATCACCTGAGGACCGCGGATACAGAGTTCGCCCGGTTCACCCGGTGACACCTCATTACCATTATCATCAACGATCAACACGTCGGTTGAGGGAACCGGCAAACCAATACTGCCGGTGTGACAGCTGATGTCGTAAGGGTTCACCGATACCAGCGGTGAACACTCGGTCAGGCCGTAGCCCTCCAGCAGATAGTGGCCGGTCAGCTTTTCCCAGCGTTCTGCCACCGCTTTCTGCACCGCCATCCCGCCACCGGCTGACAACCGCAGCGTACTGAAATCGAGCTTATTGAACTGCTCATCGTTCAGCAGAGCGTTAAACAGGGTATTGACGCCGGTGATAGCGGTGAAGGGAAATTTCGCCAGCTCTTTCACAAAGCCGGGAATATCGCGTGGATTGGTGATCAGCAGATTCTGCCCGCCCAGTTCCAGGAACAGCAGGCCATTTACCGTCAGAGCGAAGATATGATAAAGCGGCAACGCCGTGACCACGCACTCTTTACCGTCACGCAGCACTTTACCGTAGGTGGCTTTGGTCTGTTCAAGGTTGGCCTGCATATTGCGGTGAGTCAGCATCGCGCCTTTGGCAATGCCGGTGGTGCCGCCGGTGTATTGCAGAAAAGCGAGGTCGTCATTGGTCACCGTCGGCCGCTGATAAGTCAACGTGGCGCCGGCCTCCATCACCTCACGAAATGAGATCGCGCCTGGCAGATGGTATTTGGGCACCAGTCGTTTGACATATTTAACCACGAAATTAACCAGCGTAGCTTTTACCGGCGCCAGCTGATCGCCCATCCGGGTCAGGATCACATGGCGAACAGCGGTTTCTGCCACCACTTTTTCCAGCGTGTGGGCAAAATTCGACACAATAACGATGGCGCTGGCACCGCTGTCATTCAGCTGATGCTTGAGCTCGCGCGGCGTATAGAGCGGGTTGACGTTGACCACCACCATGCCAGCACGCAGCACACCAAACAGTGCCACCGGATACTGCAGCAGGTTCGGCATCATCAGGGCGACCCGGTCGCCCGCTTTCAGTCCCAGTTGCTGTTGCAGATAAGCGGCGAAAGCGCGACTTTTCTCTTCCAGCTGGCGGTAGGTCATCTTCTGACCCATGTTCCAGAAGGCAGGTTGATCGGCGTAGCGTTTTGCGGCCTGCTCAAACAGATCCACCAGCGAAGTATAACGATCTGCACTTATTTCGGCAGGCACATCTGCCGGGTAGCGTTTCAGCCAAACCTTATTCAAGGATCCACCCCGATAATCATGTTGTATTTCCATCGCTGCCTCAGCCAATCTGGTTTGTTAACAATATTTTAACTGATTGTACCAGTTTGCCTGCTTCGGCATGTTGAGGTTGCGAAGTCCATCACTAAATTTCGTGCTGTTAAAACAGCCAAATAAAAAGCCCGGCGGCGAGCAGCGCTACCGGGCTAAAAAAAGGGCACTACGGGTTACTCAGTCAGAATCGTTTCTACCTGGGCCGGGCCGCTGCTGTACATTCCCCAGTAGGGATTCGGTCCCCAGTAGCCAGGGCGATGACGCGTCGGGCCATACCAGATCCACGGATCGATCGGCTGCGGCGGTGTCGTCACCTGTCGGGTGAGATGCCAGCGCTGATAACCCCGCACGTCAATCACCACAAATTTGTAATTCGCCTCACCGATTTTACCCGGCTCGGTGCCTTTGATGGTTCCCAGCACCGTGACAAACTGATCTTTCACATCCACGGGATCAACGAAACCGTGGATGTCGGCATAGATACGCCCTACCGAAGCGGCACCCAGCCGGGGCCGGGCACTCTCATCCAGCGGCTGCGTGGCGATCTCCAGCCGGGTTTTGCCATTGAGGTTGGTGACATTCACGACTTTGCCGCCAAAACGCGATTCCTGGCCGGTATAGATGGCCGGATCGTTCATTACCCGCAACAAATCCTGTTGCGGCTGTGGTGAACTGCCCTGCAGCGTGTCAGGAATCGACACACAACCTGTTAAAACCAGCGTACAGGTCAGTAGCAGACCCGTTAGCCCTTTAGCGCACATTGACATAGGCGTTCTCCAGTTACGTAATGGCTTAGACTGGACGCATAACAATAAGTTGCGTGCGATCTAGCGGCCTGGCAACTTTTTCCATGCCACCTCATTACGCAGATAAGTTGGCTCGGCATTTTCCGGCTGCAGCGTCTTGCCCTGCTGCAAGGCAATGACGGCCAGCGGCAGCATATCTTCTGCCGCCGGTAGCGTGACCTCACTGGCATGCAGCGTCAGCGCATGACCCTGCTGCAGTGCAGGATAGGCTTGCCAGCCGGTACCGGCAGTCATCCATTCGCCGGATAGCGCCTGCATCCTGGCCAGTGCGGCCTCAGGGGATAATACGCTTTCGCTGGTTTCGCCCTGCCAGACACCATTTTCGTCACGCTGATACTCGGCCCAGTAGACCTCCCCCATTCGCGCATCAATGGCGGCTAAAACGCGGGTCGCGCCCTGCAGACGCCAGGCACCTTCAGCCAGCGTAGCCAGGGTAGAAATGCCGATCATCGACAGCGCTGCACCCAGCGCCAGCCCCTGGGCGATACCAATACCGATGCGTACGCCGGTAAAACTGCCGGGACCGCGGCCAAAGGCCAGCGCGTCGAGTTGCGTCAGGTCGAGCTGCTGCGCCAGCAGTAACTCTTCAATCAGCGGCAATATGCGCTGCGTATGATCGCGCGGGGCGATCTCAAATCGGGCATCAATCTGTTGCTGATTCAGCAAGGCCGCTGAACAGGCTTCTGTCGCCGTATCCAGCGCTAAAATTCGGGCTGACATGACCACCTCAGGAGAATGAAAACGGCGCGCATCTTACCATAAAATCAGGCGTCCGGTTGCTGACGTACAAAGGCGATGGCGCGTGCTATATCGCGGGTGCGCGGCGTCGGCGGCAGACTGTTGAGAAACAGCGCACCGTAAGGACGCGATACCAGCCGCTGATCGCAAATCACCAGAACGCCACGATCGTCGGTATCCCGGATCAGTCGCCCGACGCCCTGCTTCAGCGTGATCACCGCATCCGGCAGCTGCACGTCGTTAAACGGATCGCCGCCGCGGATGCGGCAATCTTCCATCCGCGCCTTCAGCAACGGATCTTCCGGTGAGGTAAACGGCAGTTTATCGATGATAACCAGCGAGAGCGCGTCGCCACGTACGTCGACGCCTTCCCAGAAACTGCTGGTCGCCACCAGTAAGGCATTGCCTTTGTCGATAAACTGCTTCAGCAACTGACCTTTGCTGGTTTCACCCTGCACCAGTACCGGCAGCGTCATAGAGGCGCGAAACTCCGCCGCCAGCTCACGCATCATCAGATGCGAAGTACAGAGAAAGAAACAGCGCCCTTTGTTGGCATCAATCAGCGGTTTCATCATGGCAGCCAGTTGGCGAGCGCCGCCGGGCCGGTTAGGTTCAGGCAGGTTGCGCGGCACGCATAACAGGGCCTGCTGCGCATAATCGAACGGGCTGTTGAGAATCAAACTTTTTGCGGCGTTGACGCCCAGCCGCTCGGCGAAGTGATCCATCTTCTCATCCACCGCCAGGGTGGCCGAAGTGAAGATCCATGCGGCTTTACGGTTATCCATCACTTCACGGAAGCGTTCAGCCACTGACAGCGGCGTCAGGGCGAGGATAAAGTGACGCGAAGTGCATTCATACCAGTAGCTGTAGCCCGGCTCGTTGATGGCGCGCAGCCGCTTCAGCCGGCCACGATAGAGCGCCGCCCGTTCAAACGCCGCATCAAGCAGCGCTGAACGTCCCAGCGACAGTTTGATCACGTCGTAACAGAGCTCAAGCGCATCATCCAGCAGCGTGAACATGCGCAGAATAGTGTTATCGCTCAGCAGTTCGCGCAGATTGCCGCGGTAGCCTGGATCGCCTAATGACAGGCGAAAGTCCTGCGCGCACTGCGCCAGGCGATCGGCGGACTTCTGCAGTTGCTGCACGTCACGCACTTCGGTGCGGTAGGCGGTAATAATATCTTTTGCCAGGTCGAGCAGTTGCCGGCTGGAGAGCTGCTGGCCGAAATACTGGCTGGCGATATCGGGCAGCTGATGGGCCTCATCAAAGATCATCACATCCGCTTCCGGGATCAACTCACCGAAGCCGCCCTCCTTGACCACCAGATCGGCGAGAAACAGATGATGGTTTACCACCACCACATCCGCATCCATGGCCCGCTTACGTGCCTTCACGACAAAGCACTCTTTATAGCGCGGGCAGTCGGTGCCCAGACAGTTATCGTTGGTGCTGGTGACCAGCGGCCAGACCGGGCTGTCTTCCGTCACGCCGGCGCAGCTGCTGATATCGCCATCCACCGTCTGCGACGACCAGCTACGTAACGTCACCAGGTCGGTCAGCGCCTGGACAGTAAGATCCCCGCCCGCCATCGATTGCTGCTCCAGCCGCTCCAGACAGAGATAGTTGGAGCGCCCTTTCAGCAAGGCGGTTTTCCCTTTAAATTTGAGTGCATCGATCATGGTGGGCAGATCGCGTCCATACAGCTGATCCTGCAGGGCTTTCGATCCGGTCGAGACGATCACTTTCTTGCCGGCCCGCAGCGCGGGTGCCAGATAAGCATAGGTTTTACCGGTGCCGGTACCCGCTTCGACCACCAGTTCGCCCTGCTCTTTTACGGCGTCGGAAACCGCCTGCGCCATCTCACGCTGCGCTTCGCGCGGCTTAAAGCCCGCTATCGCCTGCGCCAGCGCGCCATCAACTGCAAAATCGTCTGCCACATACCCTCTCAAAGAACGGCAAAAACACTGTAATTATGTCAGTATTAAATTCACAAAGCAAAATGGAGGGTAATCAGCAGGTTAATCCTTTGCAGCGCGCTGAGCAGCGGCTTCCGCCAGCGCTGCTGGTATCAGGAAGACATGAAAAAGGCGGCTCGTGGCCGCCTGAAGAACGCGTCTGCTACGCCCGATGGGATATCGGGCATTGAGGCAGTCAGCCCGCGATCGACAATCAGAGATTATTCAACAATCATACGACCATTCAGATGCTGCAATGGACGATTATTGGTGGTTTTGAGTGCCTGTTTAAAGGCGTCAAGCTGAGCCTGAGAGAGCGTCACCGGCTGTTTCAGCACCAGCCAGCGTATCCCTTCACTGCAGGGTGGCGTAGTCAGTGAACCACTGAAACGATAATAGTGCAGATCTTCCGGGAACAGGGCGCGTAAATCGACTTCACGATCAATACTGTTCTGCTGATTTTCCTCTTTCGGCATGGCAGCAATTAACGGTACCAGCGCCGGATTTTCTTTTCCTACTTCAAACATCACCGCGACAACAGCCAGATCGCCATCCTCTTTACTGTGTACAAAGTGGGCTTCCAGCGGAAAGGTGTGACCATTGATCTGGTTTTCACTCGGCGTGTGGAAGTGATACTGCCTGAGGATAAATTTTTCGTTATCCAGCACAAAGGTGTCTTCATCAGCGACAGTGACCTGAATGGTATGACCGTTGTTGATCACTTTCTCTGCTGAGCTAAGGTAATGCAGATTCAGCGGCTGTAAATGTCCTTCAATCGGATCTTTAATGTTGATGGGTGACTGAGACTTGCCTTCATGGCAGATGTGGAAATCGTTGGTTAACTGACTCCAGTGCTCCGGACCCGCCTGACCTTCATACGTCCAGTGCGGAGCCTCAGCACTTACTGCGCTGAAGGTGGACAGCGCCAGAACCAGACTGAACATCCCCTTTAATTTCATTTCTTAATCCCTGTTTTATCGTCTTAATGCCGGAGCGAAAAATGATATTCCTGTTAACTTTGAGACGGCAAGCGAATAGCAGAGGCAGAGCCGGTTTCAGCCGATATAGTCGGTCCCGAATGCGCATTAAAGATAATTTTTGTTAACAATGTCGGCGCTAATAAACAGGCTGGCTACCCTGCCGGGATGAGAGTGACGCGCCCTTTACGGTTCATTGAGCCAGTTGGCTACCGGCGGATCAGCAGAAACAACAAAACCGCCTCGGCGGCGGTTTTGTCGGGATAACGCATTGATGTTGTTACATCTACTGCCTGCGGATCAGGCTAGTTATGCAACGTCGGGCGAACAGGGCCGATTAAATATCTTTTTCTAACGGGTCCTGGCCGGGCTCCTCATCCTCTTCTTCATCTTCCGGATAGATTTCAGCGTCATCTGGCAGCGGTTCATCGTAATCAGGACGTTCAGACATAATTACCTCCGGTGATAAATAGCAGTGCTGCTATTTGATCTCAGCATAGTTAACCGGCACCTTCTCCCGCCCGTTTTTGGCTGGAACTGTGAGCTAAGCGGAAATAAACCGGCGGCCATTACCGCTAATGATGAATATACAATGCCCCGGCCAGCATCAGAACAAACAGCACGGCAAAGGTAATGAAGCCCTGCTTTGCGCCACGCGACAACCCGACAAAGGCTGAGACCACAATAAACAGCAGCGTCAGCGCGCCTGCCATGACCCAAAAAAGATACTGCGTATTCGCCATGCTTTGATCCTCATCCTGTGGCGCCATTTACGGCTGATTTATATCATTTTTCCGTGCCGGGTGCGCCCCTTCTGTTGAACGCGGCACGGGTCTGCGCCCTTCACTGCGCCAGACAGTGTGATGCAGCTACCAAATGCGAGGGATTGCAGCGAGGAAATAAGCGCACAGATTATAATCATGACATCAGCTTACCTTTCGCCTGCGCGCCGGTAAGGTGATGCGCCGTCGGCAGATTCCTGCAGACCGCCTCTACCGCACTGCCTGTCTCAGGGGGAGGAACGTTATGACTCATTTCCGCATCGGTTCTCTTTTCGGCGTCCTGCTGATTTGTGGTTGTCAGGCGCCGACACCGGAACAAGCCCGGCTGAATCAACCGCTATTCCAGGGACAAAGCGCCCGCACGGTGCCACTGCTCAGCGACTGTATTTATCGCGGCTGGTCCACCACCGAGGTCATCGCCAGAGATAACACCACCCATACTCAGCCGCAGGGTGAACAGATCACCATCCTGACCTGGGAAGATTCGATCTTTGCCGATGTGACGCCACAGCCACAGGGTGCGGAGGTGAAATTTTTCACCACCTTCAATATGGCGCCTCAGGTAATGGCTGACCGGCAGGCTATCGTCAGGCGCTGCCTGTGAGGCGAAGAGATGACAGCAGCATAAGGAATGTGCCAGGCTAATGCCCATCAAACCAGGGAGAAAAAGATGAGTATTACCCGCATCGATCCGGAACATCGTATGTCCGAAGCTGTGATTCACAACGACACTATCTATTACACCAGCGTGCCGGAAAATCTGGATGCTGATGCTGAAGCGCAGACAGCCAATGCGCTGGCGGTGATTGATGCCCTGCTGACGCGACTGGGCAGCGATAAGAGTAAGATACTGGACGCCACCCTGTTTCTGGTGGACAAAGCGGACCTGCCCGCAATGAACCGCGCCTGGGACGCCTGGGTTTCCCCGGATAACGCGCCAGTACGCTGCACGGTTCAGGCAGGTTTAATGAACCCGAAATATAAAATCGAAATAAAGATTATCGCCGCACGCTAAGCTCGCCGGGCGTTATTCTTCCTCGTCTTCGTCTTCGTCGTCGAACATCGCCCGGACCTGTTCACCTTTATGGTTTTGTCGAATTTCCTGAGCCACCTGGGCGATCGCTTCGCCGCTCGACAGGCCTCCCGCCATCAGTTCCTGAATGCGTTCGACGGCCTGTTGCTGTTGCTCATGAGAGAGAGCCGGTAATCCTTTAAACATGTTTCACTCCTGCTTTGGGGCAGCGATTATCACACGCGGAACAAACAGGTGCCAGTCGGGAAAAAATATGGCAGTCTGGCGACCTCTTTGCTTGCTGATTTGTCTGCCTGATGATTGTTAAAACCCTCAGCCTTGATTATACCCCGGATGCGCTCAATCAGCGTTTTGCCCCGATTGCCGAACAGCCGTGGGCCATGCTGCTCTCTTCTGCCAATGCCGACCACAGCGACAACCGGTTTGACATTCTTACCGCCGATCCCCGCGCCACGCTGGTGACCCGGGGTGACATCACGCAGATTACCGATGCCAGCGGCACAATTGAGTCCCGCGAAGATCCGCTGTTGCTGCTTCAGCAGCAATGCGATGCGCTGGGTGTGACGCCCCTTGCCAATGCGGCCCTGCCGTTTCAGGGAGGCGCGCTGGGCCTGTTCGGCTACGATCTGGGCCGCCGGTTTGAGCAGTTGCCGCAGCAGGCGCAGGCCGATCTCACTACCCCGGATATGGCGGTGGGCATTTATGACTGGGCATTAATCGCCGATCACCATCGCCAGACGCTGACGCTGCTGGCCTTGCAGGATATCGAGGCCCGTGCCGCCTGGCTGGCGCAGTGGCCTGAGCGTGACGCCGTCCCGTTCAGCCTGACCAGCCGCTGGCAATCCAACCTGGATTACGCCGCCTACGCCGCGCGTTTTTCCGCTGTTCAGGCCTATATCCAGGCGGGCGACTGTTATCAGGTCAATCTGGCCCAGCGTTTTCAGGCCGGTTATCAGGGCGATGAATGGCAGGCATTTTGTGCGCTGAACCGCGCCAATCGCGCACCGTTCAGCGCCTTCCTGCGTCTGCCGCAAAGCGTGATCCTCAGCCTGTCGCCGGAGCGCTTTCTGTCGCTGAATGAAAAACAGATCGAAACCCGACCGATCAAAGGCACCCGTCCACGCTGTGCCGATCCCGTCGCCGATCGGCAACAGGCCGACGCGCTGCAAAATGCAGAGAAAGATCGGGCCGAAAATCTGATGATCGTCGATCTGCTGCGCAACGACATTGGCCGTGTGGCCGTGCCGGGCTCCGTCAGCGTGCCGGAACTGTTTGTAGTTGAACCCTTTCCAGCCGTACACCATCTGGTCAGTACGGTGCGGGCGCAACTGCCGGACACATTGCAGGCGACCGATCTGCTGCGCGCCTGTTTCCCCGGTGGCTCCATCACCGGCGCACCGAAAATCCGGGCGATGGAAATTATCGATGAGCTGGAACCGCATCGTCGGAATGCCTGGTGCGGCAGTATTGGCTATCTCAGCCTGTGCGGCCGCATGGACACCAGCATCACCATCCGTACGCTGATTGCTGAAGGCCAGCAACTTTACTGCGCGGCGGGCGGTGGCATCGTCGCCGACAGCGAACCGGAAGCGGAATATCAGGAGACGCTGGATAAAGTGAGCCGCATTCTGCCGGCGCTGGCTCAGGGGGTCTGAATGGCGCTGACGCTTGACACGTTTCGCAGCCGTTTCCTGTTGCAGCCGCCGCAACACAATACACAACGCCTTGCCGGACGGCACGCCGCCGTGCTGGTACCGATTGTGGCGCGGCCTGAACCTGGCCTGTTATTGACGCAACGCTCCCATGCGCTGCGCAAACATGCTGGCCAGGTCGCGTTTCCTGGTGGTATGCAGGATGAGTCCGACGCCTCGCTGATCGCCACCGCCCTGCGGGAAGCCCAGGAGGAGGTGGGTATCGACCCGCAGCAGGTCGAAGTGTTGGGTACGCTGCCTGCCGTCACCAGCAGTACCGGCTTTCAGGTCACGCCGGTGCTGGGGATCATCCCGCCCGATCTCCGGCTGCAGATCAATCCGGATGAAGTGCGAAGCGCCTTTGAAATGCCGCTGGCCGAAGCCTTACGGCTCAGCCGCTACAGCGCGCTGGAGGTCCACCGGGCGGGCGTACGTCATCCGGTCTGGCTCTCCCGCTACCAGGATTATCTGGTCTGGGGCATGACCGCCGGCATTATCCGTTCGCTGAGCGAGCAAATTGCGTTCTGACGCTCACTTTCGCCCTTTACCTGCCCGATTCCGGCCTGCTGAGCCGCTGGCCGCGCTATAATTTTTTCTATCGCTTTTAATAAGTTTATTTCATGCGAAAAGCTGCTCTTTTCCCCGGCATGACTATTACTATTAGCGCCATAAACTGCCCCGGCAGACTGAGAATAATTTGTGAGGAGTGTCACCTGTGATTAGTGTTTTCGACATGTTCAAAGTGGGTATTGGCCCATCAAGTTCGCACACTGTCGGCCCGATGAAAGCGGGAAAGCAGTTTGTGGATTTGTTATCCGAACAGGGAAAGCTGCAGGAGGTGACGCGCATTGCGGTGGATGTTTACGGCTCGCTGTCGCTGACCGGTAAAGGCCACCATACCGATATCGCCATTATTATGGGTCTGGCGGGTGAATCCCCTGACACCGTCGATATTGATGCCATCCCCGCTTTTATTAAAGATGTCGCAGAGCGCGAACGTCTGCTGCTGGCCAAAGGGGCGCATGAGGTTGATTTCCCGCGCGAGGGCGGCATGGTGTTCCGCAGCGAAAACCTCTCGCTGCATGAAAACGGTCTGCGCCTGCTGGCCTTCGCCGGTGACCTGCTGATTCTGTCGAAAACCTACTACTCGGTGGGCGGCGGTTTTATCGTCGATGAGGAGCATTTCGGGCAGTCGGCGCTGGATGAAGTCTCGGTTCCCTGGCCGTTTCACTCCGCCAAAGATCTGCTGGCGCACTGCCGCGAAACCGGGCTGTCGTTATCCGGGCTGGTGATGAAAAATGAACTGGCGCTGCACAGCCGCGACGAGATCCACGCCTACTTCGCCACCATCTGGCAGACCATGCAGGCCTGTATCGATCGCGGTCTGAATACCGAAGGCGTGCTGCCTGGTCCGCTGCGCGTGCCGCGTCGTGCTGCCTCTTTGCGTCGCTTGCTGATCTCCTCCTCTAAGCACTCTAACGATCCGATGATCGTTATCGACTGGATCAATATGTTCGCGCTGGCGGTGAATGAAGAGAATGCGGCCGGTGGCCGGGTGGTCACCGCGCCGACCAACGGCGCCTGCGGTATCGTGCCGGCGGTCCTCGCTTATTACGATCACTTTATTGAGCCGGTCACGCCCGATATTTTTCTGCGCTACTTCCTCGCATCTGGCGCCATTGGCGTGCTGTATAAAATGAATGCCTCAATCTCCGGTGCGGAAGTGGGTTGCCAGGGCGAAGTGGGTGTCGCCTGTTCGATGGCGGCTGCCGGTCTGGCGGAACTGCTGGGCGGCAGCCCGGAGCAGGTCTGCGTGGCTGCGGAGATCGGCATGGAACATAATCTGGGTCTGACCTGTGATCCGGTCGCGGGCCAGGTGCAGGTCCCGTGCATTGAGCGTAACGCGATCGCCTCGGTTAAAGCGATTAACGCCGCACGCATGGCCCTGCGCCGCACCAGTGAACCGCGCGTCTCGCTGGATAAGGTGATCGAAACCATGTATGAAACCGGCAAAGACATGAACGCCAAATACCGTGAAACGTCACGCGGCGGTCTGGCAATTAAAGTGCAATGCGATTAAGCGAAACGTTTCACTGTTTAATTATTGCGCAACTGTAATAAAATCCGCATCCTGCGCTATCTCAGCGCAGCCTAAACCGGTAGAGTGATTTCCGCGCGACCGTCCTGGTCGCGCAACATTTCAGACCCGCTTTTCTGCTTTCCGGCCTCAATGTTGATTAGGCCGTGCCGATAACAACCCCGTTATTTTTGGCTTTTTTCTGGTTTTTTGGGAAGGTGGTTACTGATGCTCATGGCCCAGCAATTTGTTGGACAATTCAGACGCAAGCGTTTGCTGATTGCGCTGGCAATCGCCACCGTGGTGCTGATTCTGACGCTGGCATTTCGTTATATAGAAGAGAAGTCGCGAATTGAGCAGCAGGCGATGGATTTCGCCGATAAAGCCATTCTGCGTTTTGACCGGATGTTCTCACCGCTTGATGTCTCTGCCAATAACACGCTCGGGCTGGTGGGTGTACCCTGTCGGGACGTGCGCTTCCCGCTGATTGAGAAAATATCGGCGTTGCAGACGGTGCGCGCCATGCTGCTGGTCGATAATGACGCGATTTACTGTTCCAGCATCTTTGGCCCGCGAGCCATTCCGTTTAGCGACACCTATCCGGATCTGGCCTTTAACGGCCAGCGGATGACGCTCGCCACGGATAATTATTTATTAAAGGGTTCGCCAATACTATTGCTGTGGACGCCGAGAAGCCTGGATAATCGCTCGGGTATTTTGCAGGTGGTTAACATCGAAATGATGAGTAATTATCTGCTGGAGCCGCAGTTGCCGTGGGTGGAGCGCGCCGTCTTCAACGTTAACGGAGAGAGTCTGGAATATGGCAATCCGCTGATTGAACCGACGCAGCCGTCCGAAGATGAGGTGACCTATAACCAGGCCTCGCTACGCTACCCTTATTCCCTGACGCTGTATGGTCCTTCACCGACCCGGCTGGCACTGCACACGCTGCCGTCGCAGCTGCCGCTGGCGCTGCTGCTTAGCCTGCTGATGGGGTATATCGTCTGGCTGGCCACCGCCAATCGCATGAGTCTGAGCTGGCAAATCAGCTATGGCATCACCGCCAATGAGTTCATGGTCTATTGCCAGCCGCTGATTAACGCCAGAAGCGGTGAGTGTGACGGCATTGAGTTACTGCTGCGCTGGCATAATGCCCGTCAGGGCTGGATCGCGCCTGATGTCTTTATTCCGCTCGCAGAACGACAGAACCTGATTAAGCCGCTCACCCGTTTTGTGCTGAATGAGGTGGTGAAGCAGTTGCCCCATCTGCCCAACTGCCCGGGTTTCCACATCGCGATTAACGTGGCGGCCAGTCATTTTCGCGATCGCGCCATCCTGCAGGATCTGCAAAACCTGTGGTGGCCAGCTAATCCGATACCGAAACTGGTGGTTGAATTAACCGAACGGGATGCCCTGCCGGTGGTCGATCAATCGGTTATCGCGCAGCTGCATGAGATTGGCGTGCGGCTGGCGATTGATGACTTCGGCACCGGCCACAGCTCGCTCTCCTACCTCAAGGACCTGAAGCCCGACGTGCTGAAGATCGACAAAATCTTTACCGCCGCTATCGGCACCGACGCGATTAACGCCACCGTGACCGATATGGTGATTTCTCTGGCGCAGCGCCTGAATATCAGTCTGGTCGCGGAAGGGGTCGAGACCGCAGAACAGGCCGCCTATCTGCGCGCGCGCGGCGTCGATCATCTGCAGGGCTACTACTACGCCCGCCCGATGCCGATCGGTGATTTTCCCGGCTGGCTGGCCAGGCACCAGCCAGACGTTGAACCGTTATCCGTCTGACGGCAGCGGCGCAACCCGCCTGCCCCGAGTCAGACTGTAGATAAAATAAAAAAGCCGCTGCATCCCTGCAGCGGCTGACCAGATTGAAGCGAGCTGACGTTACCCTAACGGCGCTTGCGGTAATACCTCAGCGCCTGTCGCCTTAACGCTCTTCCTCTTCATCCAGCGGCTGATCTTTGGTGACCCGCACCAGATCGATACGGTAGTCGGTCGCTTCGATAATCCGGAAGTGCAGCGGCGTGATATCGATGACGTCGCCTGGCTGCGGTAACTGCCCTTTCTGAGCAATCAGCAGGCCCGCCAGCGAGGCGTGATCTTCATCCGGATCGACCAGTTCGTGGAAGTCGAGCAACTGTTGCAGCGAATGCAAATCGGTGCCGCCTTTGACTAACCAGCCGTCGCCATCGGCGATGATATCCGGCGTTTCATCCTCATCCGGAAATTCACCGGCAATCGCTTCCAGCACGTCCAGTGGCGTAATCAAGCCCTGCACCACGCCAAACTCGTTGGTCACAATCACAAAACTGCCTTTGGCCCGGCGCAGTACGCCCAGCAGGTTGATCGGGTCCAGCGTTTCCGGCACCACAATGGTCGGCGTATTGGCGGCAAAGGTCGCCACATCGACGCCGTGCTCCAGCGCCACCAGTAGCTCTTTGGCCCGCACCACACCTACAATTTCATCCAGCTCACCGCGACAGACCGGGAACAGGCTGTGCGGCGTATCCAGCAGCTGAATACGGATCTCATCCACCGGACGATTCGCATCCACCCAGGAGATCTCACCGCGCGGCGTCATGATGCTGCGAATCGAACGGGACGCCAGCGTCAGCACACCGTTAATCATATAGCGCTCTTCATCTTTAAACGCTTCCTGCGGCATCGCTTCGGTGAGCGCAGATTCATCGTTACTGCTGCTGCTCGCCGTCTGGGCACGATTGCGACCGCCCATCAGCCGCAGAATCGCCTCTGCGGTTCGTTCACGCATCGGCCGATGCGACTGATGGCGAATAAAGTTCCGGCGGGCAATCTGGTTAAACAGCTCAATCAGGATCGAGAAGCCAATCGCCGCATAGAGGTAACCTTTAGGAATATGGAAACCAAAGCCTTCTGCCACCAGTGACAGGCCAATCATCAGCAGGAAGCTCAGGCAGAGCACCACCACGGTCGGATGGGCATTCACAAAGTTGGTTAACGGCTTAGAAGCCAGCAGCATCACACCCATGGCGATCACCACGGCGGTCATCATCACCGGCAGATGGTTCACCATACCCACGGCGGTTATCACCGCATCCAGCGAGAACACCGCATCCAGCACCACAATCTGCGTCACCACGGCCCAGAAACTGGCATAACCCCGATTACCCGAACCGTCGAGCTGGCGGTTCTCCAGCCTTTCATGCAACTCCATCGTCGCCTTAAACAGCAGGAACAGACCACCCGCCAGCAGGATTAAATCCCGTCCGGCAAAGCTGAAATCGCCTACGCTGAATAGGGGCGTGGTGAGCGTCACCATCCAGGAGATCAGCGACAGCAGGCCCAGACGCATCACCAGCGCCAGCGACAGGCCGATCAGCCGTGCTTTATCACGCTGCTTCGGCGGCAGCTTATCCGCAAGGATGGCAATAAAGACCAGGTTATCGATACCCAGCACGATTTCCAGTACCACAAGCGTCAGCAAACCCGCCCAGATTGAGGGGTCGAATAGAAATTCCATTAATGACTCCCGAACGAGGAACAGTGTGAACCGATGCGTATCAGCGCGTTAAAGCGTGACAGAGGGACAATCGGAAAAGCGGTGAAAACGCCCGCAGGCGATAGATGACGCGCCGGAAGGCGCAAAGAACAGGTTAAGCGACGTCGGTGACGATCCATAAAGGTGGGCTGAGGCCCGTTACTCCTGAATAATAAACAGATCGTTAATGTATCAGGTCGCGCTATGGCGTCAAAAAATTTTCTTATTTTTACAATCTGCAGATCAAATGACGGAGCGCATTTAATTGCAGGTTCGGTTAATCAGGCTGCGAATAGCAGACAGCCATCACATAATTTATTTTTTCGATCACTAAAATAAATCGCGACTTTACGACCTTATCGCGGTTACCCGATGATTTTCCGGCACTATCCGGAACCCTCGGGATCAGAATTTTCACATAACCGAAGCGGTAACTCATACAGTTCATTGACTCAGATGAGCATCTCAAGCGAACGGAGGTAGCAAGTGACCATTGCGATTGTAATTGGTACACATGGCTGGGCAGCGGAACAACTGCTTAAAACGGCAGAAATGCTGTTAGGCGAGCAGGAAAATGTCGGATGGATCGACTTTGTGCCGGGCGAAAATGCAGAAACGCTGATTGAAAAGTATCAGGCGCGGCTGGCGGAGCTGGATACCGCGCAGGGCGTGCTGTTTTTAGTCGATACCTGGGGAGGCAGTCCCTTTAATGCGGCCAGCCGCATTGTGGTGGATAAGCCCGATTATGATGTGGTGGCCGGCGTTAATATCCCGATGCTGGTCGAAACCCTGATGGCGCGCGATGACAACCCCACTTTCGACGAACTGATTGCCGTGGCGGTTGAAACCGGCCGTGAAGGCGTGAAGGCGCTGAAAGCCAAAGAAGCGGCCCCTGCGCCGGCGGCAGCAAAACCGGCGGCAGCACCGGCACAGCCGGCCAAACCGATGGCACCGGGTGACCATATGAAAATCGGGCTGGCACGTATTGATGACCGCCTGATCCATGGTCAGGTGGCGACACGCTGGACCAAAGAGACCAACGTGCAGCGCATTATCGTGGTCAGCGATGAGGTGGCTAACGATCATGTGCGTAAAACGCTGCTGACGCAGGTTGCGCCGCCGGGCGTCACCGCACACGTCGTGGATGTCGATAAGATGGTGCGGGTGTGGAATAACCCGAAATATGGTCAGGATCGGGTAATGCTGCTGTTTACCAACCCTACCGATGTACTTCGGGTGGTGGAACAGGGTGTTGATATTAAAACCGTCAATATTGGCGGTATGGCATTCCGTCAGGGCAAAACCCAGGTGAACAATGCCGTCTCGGTTGATGAAAAGGACATTGCCGCGTTTCGTAAACTGAATGAGCGCAATATTGAACTGGAAGTCCGTAAAGTTTCCAGCGACCAGAAACTGAAAATGATGGATCTGATTGCGAAGGTTAATTCGTAACGCAGTGCCGTCTGCGCCTGCTTCGCCAGGCTCATTTTCGTTATCCTGCTGAGGACAAGAAGTATGATGGAAATAACCTCGCTACAAATCATTTTGATCTTTATTGTCGCCTGTATTGCCGGTATGGGCTCGATTCTGGATGAGTTCCAGTTTCACCGCCCACTGGTCGCCTGTACGCTGATTGGTGCCGTATTAGGAGATATGAAAACCGGGATTATCATCGGCGGTACGCTGGAGATGATTGCACTGGGCTGGATGAACATCGGTGCCGCTGTTGCGCCGGATGCCGCACTCGCCTCCATCATCTCGACCATTCTGGTTATCGCTGGCGGTCAAAGCGTCGGTGCCGGTATTGCACTGGCGATCCCGCTGGCGGCGGCCGGACAGGTGCTGACGATTATCGTACGTACCATTACCGTGGCGTTCCAGCACGCTGCTGATAAGGCGGCCGAGAAAGGGAATCTCACCGCTATCTCCTGGATCCATGTCTCTGCCCTGCTGCTGCAGGCGATGCGTATCGCGATTCCGGCACTGATTGTGGCGATTTCTGTCGGAACCAGCGCGGTTCACGCCTTACTCAGTTCGATTCCTGACGTTGTCACCAATGGCCTGAACATCGCCGGCGGGATGATCGTGGTGGTTGGTTACGCGATGGTCATCAATATGATGCGCGCAGGCTACCTGATGCCGTTCTTCTATCTGGGCTTCGTGACCGCGGCCTTCACCAACTTTAACCTGGTCGCGCTTGGCGTTATCGGTGTGGTGATGGCGGTGCTCTACATCCAGCTCAGCCCGAAATACAACCGGGTCGCTGGCGCGCCTGCAGGCCCAGCCAGTGCTAACGATCTCGATAACGAACTCGATTAAGGAACAGGTGAGAACATGGTTGATATTACCAAAGTCGAAAAGAAACTCACGCCGGGTGACGTCCGTGCTGTCTTTATGCGCTCTAACCTGTTTCAGGGATCGTGGAATTTTGAACGTATGCAGGCGCTGGGCTTCTGCTTCTCGATGGTGCCGGTGATCCGCCGTCTCTATCCGGAAAACAATGACGAACGCAAACAGGCGATCAAGCGTCACCTCGAATTTTTTAACACGCACCCTTACGTGGCGGCCCCGGTGCTGGGCGTGACCATGGCGATGGAAGAGCAGCGTGCCAATGGCGCCGCGATTGATGATGGTGCCATTAACGGTATCAAAGTGGGTCTGATGGGGCCGCTGGCCGGGGTCGGCGATCCGATCTTCTGGGGAACGGTACGTCCGGTGTTTGCAGCGCTGGGCGCAGGCATTGCGATGAGCGGCAGCCTGCTCGGCCCGCTGCTGTTCTTTGTGCTGTTTAACCTGGCGCGCCTGCTGACCCGCTATTACGGCGTGGCCTATGGTTATCGCAAAGGGATCGATATCGTCAGCGATATGGGCGGCGGTTTCCTGCAAAAACTGACGGAGGGCGCCTCGATACTGGGCCTGTTTGTCATGGGCGCGCTGGTGAACAAGTGGACGCACGTCAACATTCCACTGGTCGTCTCGCGCATTACCGACTCAACCGGCAAAACCACTGTCACCACGGTGCAGTCGATTCTCGATCAGTTGATGCCGGGCGTGGTGCCGCTGCTGCTGACCTTCGCCTGTATGTGGCTGTTACGCCGTAAGGTCAATGCGCTGTGGATTATCGTCGGCTTCTTCGCCATCGGTATCTTCGGTTACTGGATCGGACTGCTCGGCCTGTAATGCCAGCCGGTCGGGAGCCCAGGCTCCCGACTTTTTTGAGCGTGGTGAGCTGAGCCCTGACGGGCTGATCTCACCCTGTTTGAGGAGGTTCCATGTCATTGACCGACATGTTGATTGCAGGCTGTATTGCCGCCCTGCTGCTGTTTGCGATTTACGATGAGGTGATTCTGCCGCGTCGTCGCGGGCCAACCCGCTTACGGGTGGCGCTGCAGCGGCGACACAAAATCGACAGTCTGATCTTCATTGGTCTGCTGCTGATTCTGCTGTGGAATAACGTCAGCCATCACGGCCCGCAGCTCACCACGTCTTTACTGATGGTGCTGAGCTTTCTGGCGTTCTGGCTGTTCTGGTTACGCCGGCCAAAACTGCTGATGAAAAACGGCGGCTTGTTTTATGCCGGCGTCTGGATCGATTACCGGCGGATTGAGGGGATGAATCTTTCTGAAGATGGCATTCTGGTGATCCAGCTCGAACAGCGTCGGCTGCTGGTGGCGGTGCAGCAACTTGACGATCTGGAGCGCATCTATAACACCCTGGTGGAGGCGCGTTAGTCGCGCTGCCACAGCGTCAGGGTGAAATCGGCGTCACAGTTGAACTGGTCGCTCTGCTGCAACGTTTGCCAGACCTCATCACGCGCTCGCCAGGCGAAAGGCGTCATCTGCAACAGCGTGGTGGCCGCCGCGCCGGTCAGCGCCATCGGATAACGCAGCGAATGCTGCGCCAGCAGGTGAAAATCGGGATAGGTTTTTTGTTCCGCCGCATGCAACTGCACCTCGCGATAGATCAGGGCCTTAAACTGCTGCAGATGGTGCGGGCCGGGAGTAACGGTAAGCACGATGCCGCCGGGCTTCAGCACCCGCGCCAGCTCCGCTTCATTACAGGGTGCGTAAATCCGCACTATCGCATCCAGCGACTGGCTGGCAAAGGGTAAGCGCTGGCTGGAGGCCACGCAGAACAGCACCTCAGCGTAGCGCTTTGCCGCCAGCCGGATCGCCATTCTGGCAACGTCCAGCCCGTAAACCTGACCCGTCTCGCTGTTGGCTGCCGCCAGCGCCGCGGTGTAATAACCTTCGCCACAGCCAATATCAAGAATCTGGCTGCCCGGCTGGGAGAGCGTCGGGGCCAGCAGGCTGACCACCTGGTCGCGCAGCGGCTGATAATAGCCCGCCTCCAGAAATTCACGCCGTGCCTGCATCATTTCCGCGCTGTCACCCGGCTCACGCGAACGTTTATGCTGAACGGGCAGCAAATTGACGTAGCCCTCTTTCGCCTGGTCAAACTGATGACGGTTTTCACAGCGCCAGCTGCGCTCAGTCAGGATAAGAGGGGAATGGCAAAGGGGGCAGATCAACGACATGAGGCACTCCGGCAGCAGATAACGCGCCGCAGTGTACCCTTTACGTTTGCGCATCGGAAGCATAAAGAAAGCCCCGGCGAATTCGCCAGGGCTTTAAGATTCCGTGTCGAGGTGCAGTGCACCGAGTCGGAGTCGAATCAGATAGCAGTAACGTTTACTGCTGCCGGGCCTTTCTGGCCGTCCTGAATTTCGAACTCAACGCTTTGGCCTTCGGCCAGGGTTTTGAAACCATTGCCCTGGATAGCGGAGAAGTGTACGAACACATCTTTGCTACCGTCAGCAGGCGTAATGAAACCAAAACCTTTAGACTCGTTGAACCACTTAACCTGACCTTTAATCTTTGCCATTTTGCAAATTCCTTTGAATGTTTATTTAGCCCGAAGGCTGACCTACAGAGAAACCAGAGACGTTACTGAATGAGGCACTAATTAAGGTTCGGCAAGGAAGCGGTATTCAACGTCAACGTCTTTACTCGTAACTTCTTTACTGAAGATGCCATGCATAAACAGAACTGTACCTCGTTTAACCCACGAATTGTTATCACATATCCTTAAAATAATGGCAAGCCATTTTTAAACGAGGTGAGAAGCTTTGTCCACAATTGCCAGAGTGCTCACAATGAATGTTCCGTCTGGTACAGAAGACGCGCTTTTCGGCCCGATGAAATAAAGGCTTCCGCTATTCCGCCAAATGCCTTTGCAGTCGCAGTAGCCTACGCTTCTGCGCCCGGCTTCGGCTAAAATGATGGATACCATAAGAAATTATTATTTCACAAATATGGCAAACGCTAAAAGAATAAGCGAAGCGGTAGACCACAAAAGTGATTAACGCAGCGCCAATCCTGTACAGCGCACTTTATTTAGTACAAATATAAAAAGCACGTTGCACCAAAAACAGGATTCATCATTTTGTGCTGCGCCAAATAAAAGCATCAGTTCAGATTTTACTTATTAGAAATTTTGCTTTTGAAGTGAAAAATTGATGTCAGATAAAACAGAGGCTGATTAAAATCATTTCCTCTGCTTTAGGATTATTCCTGGTCGGTATTATCCAGTGCCCGGCTTTCCCCTATTCGCCAGGCAGAAAAACAGGTCTCCTTCTCCCCTGCCCGCTGCAGCGCACGGTTCAGTTCGGCCGGTGGGGCATCTAAAGATTCATCAGCCAGTTCAAACACGCCCCAGTGGATCGGAACCGTTAACGGCCTGCCTGCCGCCTGCCAAAGCGCAACAGCCTGATCCGGGTCCATATGCTGGCTCGCCATGAACCATTTTGGTGCCCAGGCTCCGATGGGTAAAGCCGCAAGGTTGAAGGGTCCGAGACGGGTCGCAATCTCCAGCAAATTGTCACTGTAGCCGCTATCGCCCGAAAACCAGAAACGCAGCCCTGCCGAACGAATGACCCAGCCGCACCAGAGTGAACGATTGCGATCGCGCGGCGTTCGCATACTCCAGTGGCGCGCCGGTACCGCATCAATGCAGAGATCGTCAATCTGCAGCGACTGCCACCAGTCCAGCTGCTCCACCTTTCTGGCACCCTGACGGCTGAACCAGCCAGCCAGGCCGAGCGGCACCACAAATCTGACCTGCGGAAACCGCCGGATAATCTGTTTAATCGTCGGGGTGTCGAGATGATCGTAATGATTATGTGAGACCAGCACCAGATCGAGCTGCGGTAAATCGCGGATGTGCAACGGTGCAGGCGTCCGGCGCGGCGGCCCGGCAAAACGCAGCGGTGAAGCCCGCGGCGATAACGCGGGATCGATCAGGATATAGCGCTGGTTAATCCGAAGTAACAACGCAGCATGTCCCAGCCACCAGATGCGGTCATCGCTGCCGCTCAGATCGGCCGGTTGCCACCACCGCGCGCTAAAGCCGGCATAGCCCTGCTGCGGCGGCAGTGGCAATCCCTGCGCTTTACGCTCACGACGCCAGCGTTGCAGATCGCCGGGCTGACGCGCATCGGGTTCCGGATTGCGAAAGCCCTCAGGCGTGTGATGCGCTTTACTGCTGTCATACCACGGATTTTTCCAGGCCATCCAGCCTCCCTGCGGGAATTAACGTTCCGGGATCAGACGGATGAAATCGCGTTTATCCTGATCTTCCTCAGTTTTTTTGCTCTCTGAACCCGGCTGCGCCTCAACCAGACGGCGTAACAGCAGGTTCTGCTTCTTCTGCTCTTCCAGCAGCAATTCGAGTAAATGAATCTGCTCACCGGCGCGCACGCTGGCCCGGTTGACAAAGAACCAGACGATAAAGGCCACAATCAAAATTATCACCAGCAGACCATAACTGACCAGTGGTCCCGAATTTGCGGCTAACTCATTCATAACTGCCTCATACACCTTAGTGGAAAGTCTGAAAACACGACAACCGCCCATTCTACCCTCAGGCCTGGTAAAAGATAATGGCTTTGCGCGAATACAGAATTTACCGTTTCAGTTATCTCTGATCGATCCGGCCAGAAAAGCGAGGCATGCTGGTACAATCACGACCAGCAGCAATATGTGGATCGCTGCGTTATCTGTCACAAGGAGACAAAATGAAACTGTTGATTCGGACAATAGGTTTACTGGCGGTCATCTGGCTGGCGATGCTTTTTACCGGTTACGGCGTATTGACCGGCAGCACCAAAAACGCAGCGGGTCTGGGATTGCAGTGCAGTTATCTTACCGCTCGTGGCCTTATCAGCGCGCAATATCTGCACACTGACAGTGGCGTAATCGGCGTTACCGATTGTCCGTTACTGAAGAAGAGCGGAGAAGTGATTGATAACTGATTTTTGAAACGGCGGGCGCAGTGGCCCGCTGTTGTCAGAAGTCGTAGTGATGAAACCCCATTTCTGCTGACAGGGTGCGTGCTGCGCGGTGCAGCATGGCCACATAGTCCTGTCTGGCGTCTTCTGAAAAACGGATGGTCGGGAAGGAAATACTCAGTCCGGCGATCACCACGCCAAAGCGATCAAACACCGGTACCGCGATGCAGCGTAATCCCTCTTCCTGCTCTTCATTATCTTCGCCGTAACCCTGGATTTTAACCTGATCCAGCGTCTCAAGCAGCGCCTCTGCGCTTAACAGCGTATTGGCGGTGCTGCGTTTGAACTCAACGTCGCGCAGGATCTCTCTCACTTCCTGACGATCGCGCCAGGCGAGCAGCACTTTACCAATGGCGGTGGTATGCAGCGGATTACGTCGGCCGATGCGTGAATACATGCGCAGGTTGTAGAGTGAATCAATTTTGTGGATGTAGACAATGCTGTCCTCTTCCAGCGCCCCGAGGTGAATCGTCTCTTTGGTCAGGCGCGACAGCTCCCGCATCTGCACGTCGGCGCTGCGGATCAGATCGACGTTCTGCAACGCTTTTGCGCCCAGCTCAAACAGCTTCAGGGTCAGCGAATATTTTTCACTCTCCCCTTCCTGAGTAACGTAACCCAGCGACTTCATGGTTTGCAGAAAACGGTAAACGGTACTTTTCGACATCATCACGCGCTGCGCGAGTTCCGTAATACCGTGATCGCGCTCTTCACCCAGTGCCTGCAAAATACCGAACACTTTAAGTACCGAGGAGACTGAATCGGGCTGTTTGTCATTTTCAGCAGAGGACATCGCGCACCTTGTTAAACCTGTTTCAAAAAAAATGGAACGGACTGTCAGTATAGAGCGAGGCTGGCGACGGCGGAAATGATTTCGCGCCTCAGGCCGCCTTTATCCATCAGAATCGTGACCGGTAAGACGCCAGCAACACCGCGTCGTGCGGTGCGTTTCCGGCACTGGCCCAGCCGCGGAAAACCAGGCATTCCGCCGGTCTGGGTGAGTGGCAGCCGGGATCGGCGGATGAAGCATGAGCGCCGCAGAGGCCGATGCCGGCGCTAAGACATATTTTAAGACAACTTTTTGTCACGTTGCGCGCTGCTTTTTCATGGCAATTTCATTAGCATGGTGATATTCACCCTCTTTAGTAACTACTTTATGCCGACCTCTACTCCGCAAGACGGACTCCCTGTTGCCCAGCGCTACTGGGCGATTCTGACCATCGCGCTGGGCATCACCATGGCCGTGCTGGATGGTGCGATTGCCAACGTGGCGTTACCGACCATTTCCCGTGAACTGAATGCCAGTCCGGCGGAATCGGTATGGATCGTCAATGCCTACCAGATTGCGATTATCGTTTCGCTGCTGTCGCTGTCGTTTCTGGGCGATATGCTGGGCTATCGCCGTGTTTATCAGGCCGGGCTGGCGCTGTTTATTGCAACCTCGCTGTTCTGCGCCCTCTCTACCTCGCTGAATATGCTGACCTTTGCCCGTGTGCTGCAGGGCTTTGGCGGCGCGGCCCTGATGAGCGTGAATACTGCGCTGATCCGCATTATTTATCCGCAGCGCTACCTTGGCCGCGGAATGGCAATCAACTCGCTGATTGTGGCGGTATCGACCGCAGCCGGCCCGACGGTGGCCGCGGCGATTCTCTCCGTTGCCAGCTGGAAATGGCTGTTTCTGATTAACGTGCCGCTGGGCATAATTGCGCTATGGCTGGCGCTGCGTACCTTGCCGGATAACCCGCAGAAAGCGACCTCGCAGAAGTTTGATATTCCCAGCGCGATTATGAATGCGCTGTTTTTCGGCCTGCTGATATCCGCTTTAAGCGGCTTTGCTCAGGGTCAGAATGGCTGGCTGGTGCTGGCGGAATTGGTGGCGTTGCTGCTGGTGGGGCTGTTCTTTATTCGACGTCAGCTGAACATGGCGGTCCCGCTGCTGCCGGTGGATCTGCTGCGTATCCCGATTTTCAGCCTGTCGATGGGCACCTCGGTCTGTTCATTCTGCGCGCAGATGCTGGCCATGGTGTCATTGCCGTTCTTCCTGCAGAACGTGCTGGGCCGCGATGAGGTGACAACCGGTTTGCTGCTGACGCCCTGGCCGCTGGCGACCATGGTGTTTGCCCCGATAGCCGGACGACTGATTGAGCGCGTCCATGCCGGCCTGCTTGGCGGTATCGGTCTGGCGATGTTTGCGGCCGGACTGTTTCTGCTGGCGATGCTGCCGGTCCAGCCTACCGATGCGGATATTATCTGGCGGATGATGCTATGCGGCGCAGGTTTTGGCCTGTTTCAGTCCCCCAATAATCACACCATTATCACCTCTGCACCGCGTCACCGCAGCGGTGGTGCCAGCGGAATGCTCGGCACCGCCCGCCTGCTGGGTCAGAGCATCGGTGCGGCACTGGTGGCGCTGATGTTTAACCTGTTTGACCAGAGCGGCACCCATGCTTCACTGCTGCTGGCCGGTGGTTTTTCAACCGTGGCGGCGGTGGTCAGCCTGTCACGCATGACCCAGACCCGCGCCGCGGCATAAAAAAAGGCGACCCGAGAGGGTCGCCTTCATACTGTCATCACGCTTACTTCAGATACTGACCGCTGCGCAGGGCTTCAATACGCTTATCTAACGGCGGATGCGACATAAACAGCTCGCTGAACGATTTGCCTTTACCGTTAATACAGAACGCCATCATGCTGCTGGGTTCCTGCGGTTCATAGCTGGTTTTCAGGCGCTGCAACGCTGCAATCATCTTCTCACGACCCACCAGCTTCGCAGAACCGGCGTCGGCATGAAATTCACGGTGACGTGAGAACCACATGGTGATGATGCTGGCAAGAATACCAAACACCAGTTCCAGCACCATCGATACCGCAAAATAGACCAGCGGATTACCGTTGCTGCTCTCTTCACCATCACGGTTACCGGACATAAAGCCCGCCGCGATCTGCGCCAGAATACGTGAAACAAAGATCACAAAGGTGTTCACGATACCCTGAATCAGCGTCATGGTGATCATGTCGCCGTTGGCGATGTGGGAGATTTCGTGTGCCAGCACCGCTTCCGCTTCGTCACGGCTCATGTTTTGCAGTAAGCCAGTGGAAACGGCCACCAGCGAGGCGTCACGCCGTGCACCGGTTGCAAAAGCGTTGATGTCCGGCGCGTGGTAGATCGCAACCTGCGGCATCGCAATACCGGCCTGCTGCGCCTGGCGTCCAATGGTCGTCATCAGCCAGCGCTCCGTTTCGTTACGCGGCTGTTCAATTACTTCACCGCCAACCGAACGCAGTGCCATCCACTTCGACATCAGCAGTGAAACAAACGCACCGCCAAAGCCAAACAGACCCGCCATGATCATCAGGCCCTGAACACTGCTTGACTGGATCCCTGTCAGGCTGAGAATCAGCCCGAAAACCAACATCACAGCCAGGTTGGTCATCAGGAAAAGAGCAATACGCATCATATTTGTTAATCTTCCTCAGTGGTTCACGCGCATGTGCGCGGATACATATCCTATGTCCATTGTGCCGCTTTTCAAGCGACCTTAACGTTTAAGTGTCTAAAAAGACATAACTTTACACTTTGTCATCTTCGCCGCTCTGCATCGCTGCTGCATCGGTTTACTGACGCTTATCAAAGATGACCGGCACGCCATTTTTCCAAAAAAAAAGCACCGCTGAACGGTGCTTTTTCATCGCGACGGCGGCTTATTTAGCCGCAGGCGCGTCGGGCTGAGATTTATCGAGCTGCGCCAGGTCGTTGGCAATCTTCACCGTCTCATCAAGATACGGGTCCGGCTCTTTATAATCCTTCGGCAGTTCATCGAGGTTTTTCAGCGGTTTTTTGCCTTCGGCCTGATAACGGGCATTGATCCGCTCCAGTCGCGACGCATCATCTTCGTGATTCTCTTTCTCACGCTGGGCGAGATTGAGCGACACGATGTTGCGTTTATCTTTCAGGGCATTGTAACGGGCAATGTCCTTCATGATGTACTGGAACTCACGATCCTGAGCGATGCGATCGGCATGCTGACGGGTCAGCTGCGGTACCAGCGGTTTCACATCGCCGGTTTTGACGTAGGTCGCCGCATTGATGCTGTCCCACGGCAGCGCATTGTCCTCGAACTTCTCACCGGTTTCAGCCGCTTCTACGCCGGTTGGCATCAGCAGATCGGGCGTAACGCCTTTACGCTGCGTACTGCCGCCGTTGATGCGATAGAACTTCTGAATGGTATAAGAGACCGAGCCCAGCGCTGGCCATTCCGGGCGCAGCATCTGATCGTAGATGCGGTTCAGCGAGCGATACTGCTGAACGGTGCCTTTACCAAAGGTCGGCTCACCGACAATCACCGCGCGGCCATAATCCTGCATTGCCGCCGCGAAAATCTCTGAGGCTGAGGCACTGAAGCGATCGACCAGCACCACCAGCGGGCCTTTATAGTAGACCACGCCATCGTTGTCGCTGTCTTCGCGCACCCGACCGTTGTTATCACGCACCTGCACCACCGGGCCACTCGGAATAAACAGGCCGGAGAGTGAGACGGCTTCGGTCAGCGCGCCACCACCGTTGGTACGCAGATCGATCACCACGCTATCCACGTTCTGCTTTTGCAGTTTCTGCAGCTGCACTTTAACGTCATCAGTCAGGCCGACATAGAAGCCGGGAATATCGAGTACGCCGACTTTCTGCTTACCAACATTCCGCACGCTCATTTTCACCGCCCGATCTTCAAGACGGATCTTCTCACGCGTCAGCGTGACGGTGCGGGTTTTGGTGCCTTTACCGGCAGGCAGCACTTCCAGACGGACTTTGCTGCCTTTCGGGCCTTTAATTTTTGCTACTACGTCATCCAGACGCCAGCCAATCACATCTTCGATAGGCTTGCCAGGCTGACCCACACCAACGATGCGGTCACCCACGGTAATGGCTTTACTTTTCGCAGCCGGACCGCCCGCCACCATGGAATTGATCACGGTGTAGTCGTCATCCATCTGCAGCACCGCGCCGATCCCTTCCAGCGACAGGCTCATTTCGGTATTGAACTGTTCGGTGTTGCGCGGTGAGAGGTAGCTGGTGTGAGGATCGATTTCGTGGGCGAAGGCGTTCATCGCCAGCTGGAACACATCTTCACTGTTGCTCTGCGCCAGACGACGGATCGCGAAGTTATAGCGCTTGGTCAGCACATCGCGAATCTCTTTCTCGTCTTTACCGGCCAGCTTCAGGCTCAGCTGGTCATATTTAACCTTGGCATCCCACAGCGCGTTCAGCTCAGACTGATCTTTCGGCCAGGGTGCTTTGGCGCGGTCAATGTCGATGGTGTCGTTGCCGCTAAAATTCATCGGGCGAGCCAGCACCGTCAGCGCATACTGATAGCGCTCAAAGCGGCGTTTCTGGGCCAGATTGTAGAGATCGTAAAACAGGTCCAGCTTACCGCTGCGCAGCTCATCGCCGACGGTGGTTTTTCTGCTGGCAAACTGGGCCACATCCGAGGCCAGCAGCACGTTATGGCTGTAATCGAGCATGTTCAGGTAGCGATCAAAAATTTTCGCTGAAAAGTCCTGATTCAGATCGAACTGGCGGTAGTGGGAACGGGTAAAGCGTGACGTGACGCGCTCACTGACCGTCGGGTCCTGCGCATCCTCATGTAACTGGGGGATCTGGTCGGCGCGGGTAATATTCTCCGCGCCAAAGGAAGGGCCTGACAACAGCAGGCCCGCAATAAGTCCAATTTTAAAAAGGGTGTTCATGCCGGGGTCAGCCTCCGTTTCAGAACTGCAAGTGTTCTGCGCGCACAATCATTGCCATGCCGGAAGCGAGCTGGACCCGAACGCCGTCTTTCGATACTTCAAGAACGGTCGCGTCCATCGCACTTTTGCCTGCTTTAACTTTAATACTCTGGCCGGGCTGCAAAGTTGAGGTATCAGTGATGGGTCGGGCTTGCTGCTCCGGGCGTGGGGCCGGTTTGCGGTGCTGTGAGACGGTCGGGCGTTCTGCTGCGGTCTGCGGACGCGGTTTACGCGCGGCGTCGCCTTCGGCAGGTTTACGCGCAGCCGGCTTGCGTGGACGACGCGGTGCGGCGCCCTCTTCGCTTTCGCCTGCTTCACGACGTGCGGCACGCTGCTGATCACGCTGCGCCTGAACACGCGCTTTGGCGTCTTCCAGTTGCTTACGTGCATGCTCTACGTGTTGCTCATCCAGCACGCCACAGGCGTTACCGTCAAGATCGACACGGGTCGCACCGGCTTTGATGCCGTACAGATAGCGCCAGCTGGAGGTATAAAGGCGTAAGGCAGAACGCAACTGCGTTTTGCTCAGATTCATTTCGCCCTGAACACGCTCGACCAGATCCTGAAAGATACCGATCTTGAGCGGACGCGCTTCACCTTCAGCGCTAAAGCAGTGCGGAAAGCGCTCCGCCAGAAAGCTGATGACTTCTTTACTGCTATTCAACTTAGGTTGATTTTCCATGAAATTTCCTGATTACAACGGGTTTGCCGACCAGCGCAGGCATGAACAGGCGACATTATAATGACAACATCGCTAAATGCCATGTGATCCAGTCGATTAGCTGCGCGTCAGCTGCAGATATTTTTCTAAGTCGCTGTTCGCAAGCACTTCACAAAGCCCATCAGTAAGTGTGACCAGCCCCGATTCGTCGTCGCTGTCAAAGCGATTGTATTCCACACTGTCGATGTCCAGCACCCCAACCACAGTGCCATTCACTTTCAGAGGAATCACAATCTCAGCATTACTGGCTGCGTCGCAGGCGATGTGTCCCGGAAAAGCATGCACATCATCTACGCGTTGCACTTTCTCTTCGGCCAGCGCGGTACCGCATACGCCTTTACCGACCGGAATACGCACACAGGCAATTTTGCCCTGGAACGGCCCCAGCACCAGCGTATCCGCTTCCGTCAGCAGGTAGAAACCTGCCCAGTTCACGCCTTCGAGACGTTCATACAACAGCGCGCTAAAGTTACCCATTGCGGCGAGGAACGCCGTTTCTCCCGCCAGCAAGGCGCGCATATCGCGATTCAAATCGGCGTAAAAGGCAGTTTTGTTCATTATTTGACCGTTACCAATGACATCTGAGCAGGGTTATTTCCCGCTCGTTAAAAATAAGCACTAAATATCCAGAGCCACAAGGTGAATCATAGCGTTAGTTACTATACCCTTAGCATTCTGTGGATCGAAGCGTGATGCCCGAGACAGGCACACAGGCGCTGTCTTAACGACCGATATGTGTTACTTACGATGAGCGAAGATTGCATCACCCTATGAAAATTCACGCTATCAGCCAGACATTGCCTCACGCACGTTATCAGCGTTGTCCGCAATGCGATACCCTTTTTTCCTTACCGGATGTGAAATCGCATCAGTCGGCCCATTGCCCGCGCTGCAATGCAGAAATTCTCAGCGGCCGCGACTGGTCAATGACCCGATTAATGGCGATGGCCGCCACGATGATGGTATTGATGCCATTCGCTTTTTCTCTGCCACTGGTGGATATCCGGCTGCTTGGCATGCGGATTAACGCCAGCGTGCTGGAAGGCGTGATCCAGATGACCCAGCAGGGTGATGTGCTGACCGCCTCAATGGTGGCGTTTTGCACCATCGGCGCACCGGTCACGCTGGTGGCGGGCATCTGTTACCTCGGTATCGGTCATCGGCTGGGAATGAACTTACGTCCGGTGCTGTTGATGCTGGAGAAGCTCAAAGAGTGGGTGATGCTGGATATCTACCTGATCGGTATCGCCGTTGCTTCGATCAAAGTGCAGGATTACGCTTCGCTGGAGCTCGGCTACGGCCTCGCCGCCTATATTGCCCTGACGGTGCTGAGTGTGCTGACGCTGATCCATCTCAACATTGAGCAGCTGTGGGATCATTTCTATCCGCAAAGCCCCGGCAATGTTGCACGCGCTGACCTACAGGTCTGCCTCAACTGCCACCACACCGGCGTGCCGGATGCGCGGGGTCGCTGTCCGCGCTGCCACACGCCGCTCGACTTCCGCCGCCGTCACAGCCTGCAAAAATCCTGGGCGGCGCTGATTGCCTCTATCGTGCTGCTGATCCCTGCCAACCTGATGCCGATTTCAGTGGTTTACCTCAATGGTTCACGGCGCGAAGACACCATTTTCTCCGGTATCGTTTCGCTGGGCTCCGGCAATATTCCCATCGCGGCGATCGTATTTATCGCCAGTATTCTGGTGCCGTTCACCAAAGTGCTGGTGATGCTGACGCTGCTGCTAAGCATCCACTTCCGCTGCGAACAGGGGCTGAAAACCCGAATCCGGTTACTGCGATTTGTCAACTGGGTTGGCCGCTGGTCAATGCTCGATCTGTTCGTGATTTCGTTAACCATGTCGCTGGTCAACCGTGACCAGCTGCTGGCTTTTACCATGGGACCGGCAGCGCTGTTTTTTGGTGCCGCCGTGATCCTGACCATTATGTCTGTTGAGTGGCTGGACAGCCGCCTGCTCTGGGATGCACATGCAACAGGAAACGCCGACTACACCGACTAACGCCACGCTGCGCAACAAGCGTAAAATTTCGCCCTTCTGGCTGCTGCCGATCATTGCGATGCTGATCGCCTGCTGGCTGCTGTGGACCAATTATCAGGAGCGCGGCACCACCATCACCATCAATTTCCAGACGGCGGATGGTATCGTGCCGGGCCGCACACCGATTCGCTATCAGGGTGTGGAAGTGGGTACCGTGCAGGGCATTAATCTGAGCGATGACTATCGCAGCATTCAGATCAAAGCCAGCATCAAGAGCGACATGCGTGATGCGCTGCGTGAAGATACCCAGTTCTGGCTGGTCACGCCGAAGGCATCTCTGGCGGGCGTATCGGGGCTGGATGCGCTGGTCGGCGGTAACTATATCGGCATGATGCCGGGCAAAGGCAAGCCGAGCGAAGCCTTTACCGCCCTGGATACCCAACCCAAATATCGGGTGAATACCGGCGAACTGCTGATCCACCTGCATGCCCCCGATTTAGGATCGCTGAGCACCGGCTCGCTGGTCTATTACCGGAAAATTCCGGTGGGTCGGGTCTATGACTACAGCATCAACAACAAAACCGATGGCGTGGCGATTGATGTGTTAATCGATCGTCGCTTTACCAATCTGGTGAAAACAACCAGTCGCTTCTGGAACGTGTCGGGCGTCAATGCTGATGTCAGCCTGAGCGGCGCCAAAGTGCAGCTGGAGAGTCTGGCGGCGCTGGTTAACGGTGCGGTGGCCTTTGACTCACCTGACGATGCGCAACCGGCTAAAGCGGATCAGAATTACCAGCTCTATCCCGATCTGGCCCACAGCCAGCGCGGGGTGCTGATCACCCTCGACCTGCCTGACGGAAAAAATCTCAAAGCGGGCAGTACGCCGCTGATGTATCAGGGCCTGGAAGTCGGCACCCTGACCAAACTCAATTTGCAGGACGGCGGTAAAGTCACTGGCGAGCTGACCATCGATCCTTCCGTGGTGGGCCTGATGCGCAGCGGCACCCGCATTGAGATGCGTAGCCCGAAAATCAGCCTGACTGATACCAGCCTCAGCGCGCTGCTGACCGGTAACACCTTTGAACTGGTGCCGGGCGAAGGCCCGCCGCAGCAGCACTATACCGTGCTGGCGTCGAATGAGTCGCTGCTGCAGAGGCCCGACGTGCTGACGGTAAAACTCAGCGCGCCGGAAAGTTACGGCATCGATCAGGGCCAGCCGCTGATGCTGCACGGGATGCAGATTGGCCAGGTGATGTCGCGCTCGCTGGATGAAAATGGCGTCAACTTCGTAGTGGCGGTCAATCCGGAAAACCGCGAACTGGTGCATGGCGACAGCAAATTTATCGTTAACAGCCGGCTGGATGTGAAATTCGGACTGGATGGGATGCAGGTGCTGGGAGCCAGCGCCCGTGAGTGGGTTGATGGCGGTATTCGCCTTGAGCCCGGTCAGAAAGGCCAGCCGAAAACCCGCTATCCGCTGTTTGCCGATGCGGAAAAAGCCAAAGAAGGGATTATTGGTGACGCACCGTCAACCACCCTTACGCTGACCGCCACCAGCCTGCCCGACGTGCAGGCCGGTTCCATCGTGCTCTACCGCAAGTATCAGGTCGGTGAGATTGTGAAGGTGACGCCACGCGCCGATGCGTTTGATATTGCGGTGCATATTCAGCCGGAGTACCGCAAGCTGCTGACCAGCGAAAGCGTCTTCTGGGCGGAAGGCGGCGCGCGGGTACAGCTGAACGGCAGCGGCCTGACGGTACAGGCTTCGCCGCTTAACCGCGCGCTGAAAGGCGCGATCAGCTTCGATAATATGAGCGGTGCGCTGTCAGCCAAAGGCGACAAACGCATCCTCTATCCGTCGGAAACTGCGGCGCGCGCAGTGGGTAGCCAGATCACGCTGCATACCTTCGATGCCAGCAAGCTGTCGGCCGGTATGCCGATTCGCTATCTCGGCATTAATGTCGGCCAGGTGGAGTCGCTGTCGCTGAGCAGCGATAAAAATCAGGTGGTGGCGAAAGCGGTGCTCTATCCGGAATATGTGGATGATTTCGCCCGCCTCGGCAGCCGTTTCTCGGTGGTATCACCGGAGATCTCCGCGACCGGCGTGAATCATCTGGAAACGCTGCTGCAGCCTTACGTCAACGTCGATCCCGGCAAAGGACGCGCGGCGCGCACTTTTGAACTGCAGGAGAGCACCATTACCGATTCGCGCTATCTGAACGGTCTGAACATTTACGTCGATGCTACCGAAGCCGGATCGCTGTCGCTGGGAACGCCGGTGCTGTTCCGTGGGGTGGAAGTGGGTACCGTGACCGGCACCTCGCTGGGTAACATGGCTGACCGGGTGCAGATTGCGCTGCGTATCAGTAAGAAATATCAGCATCTGGTGCGTAACAACTCGGTCTTCTGGCTGGCGTCAGGCTATAACCTCGACTTTGGTCTGATTGGCGGCGTGGTGAAAACCGGCACCTTCCAGCAGTTTATTCAGGGCGGCATCCAGTTTGCCACACCGCCAACCGTGCCGCTGGCACCACAGGCGAATCCGGATAAACATTTCCTGCTGCAGGATGAAGCGCCGAAAGAGTGGCGGAACTGGGGAACGGCGATCCCCTCTCCACGCTAAGCTAGCCTGAAACGGGCAGCCTGGCTGCCCGTTTCCATTCTCCATGCTACACTGCCGCCTTTGCCTTAACTGGAATGTGCCCGTGTCAGACTCCTCTTCGCTTTTCCCCGCTGATTTTCTCGCGTTAATGCGTCAGAACCTGCCTGATGATGCCAGCTTCGAACAATTTATCGCCATCAGCCAGCAACCGCTGCGCCGCAGCCTGCGCGTCAATACCCTGAAAATCAGCGTGGCCGACTTCCTTACTCAGACCGCGCCCTATGGCTGGCAACTGACGCCGGTGCCGTGGTGCAGCGAAGGATTCTGGATCAGCCGTGAAGATGAGAGCCTGCCGCTCGGCAGCGTAGCTGAACACCTCAGCGGCCTGTTCTATATTCAGGAAGCCAGTTCGATGCTGCCGGTTACCGCGCTGTTTGATGCACAGCCTGAGGTCACGGCAGTGATGGACATGGCCGCCGCGCCCGGATCGAAAACCACCCAGATTGCCGCGCGGATGAATAACCAGGGCGTCATTCTGGCGAATGAGTTTTCCGCCAGCCGGGTTAAAGTGCTGCACGCCAATATCAGCCGTTGCGGCGTCAGCAACAGCGCCCTGACCCACTTTGATGCCCGGGTTTTCGGCCCGGCGCTGCCGGAACAGTTTGACGCGATACTGCTCGACGCGCCCTGCTCTGGCGAAGGCGTGGTGCGAAAGGATGCTGATGCGCTGAAAAACTGGACGCTGGAGAGTACCGCACAGCTAGCCGCGACCCAGCGCGACCTGATCGACAGCGCCTTTCATGCGCTGAAGCCCGGCGGGACGCTGGTCTATTCGACCTGTACGCTCAATCAGATCGAGAATCAGCAGGTCATCGCCTGGCTGCTACAGCGCTATCCTGACGCCGTCGAGGTGATGCCGCTCGATCAGCTGTTTGAGGGTGCCGCGCAGGCTGCAACGCCTGAGGGCTATCTGCACGTCTTTCCGCAACTGTTCGACAGCGAGGGCTTTTTCGTGGCGCGGTTGCGCAAAACCGCCCCGGTTGAGCCGCTGCCTGCGCCGACTTACAAAGTCGGTAAGCTGCCGTTCTCCCACCTCAGCCGCAAGCTGGAAAGCGAAATCCGGCAGGCCGCTGCCGCTGTCTCGATCAAATGGGATGACTCACTGGAACTGTGGCAACGCGATAAAGAGATCTGGCTGTTCCCCGCCGCCGTGACACCGCTGCTGGGTAGAGTGCGCTTCTCGCGGATTGGCCTGAAACTGGCCGAAACCTTTGCTAAAGGCTATCGCTGGCAACATGAAGCGGTGATCGCGTTGGCCCAACCCGCACCGGAACAAACGTTTGAACTCAGCGCCGCAGAAGCTGAAGAGTGGTATCGCGGCCGCGATATCTATCCGGAAACGGCGGTAACGCGTGATGAGATGATTGTCACCTGGCAGCGGCAACCGCTGGGGCTGGCGAAAAAAGTCGGGAGCCGGATTAAAAACAGTTATCCGCGCGAGCTGGTGCGTGACGGGCGTCTGTTCCGCTAGGTCACTGTAGCTGAATCAGCGTCAGGTGATTGCCAAACACCGCGCCGGTATCGATGTAATGCAGATTATCCACCTCCAGCGGCTGCTGGAGGGGCGTGTGTCCGAAGTAAAAAGCGTCGGCGCCTTCAATCGCGCCCCGCTGACCCGATTCTATCGCCTGCAGCCGGCGGCGACTCCACACCACATCCTGCCAGTTAAGCGGTTTTTCCCAGCCGTAGCGGGCTGAAGGATAATCGGCATGGGCCACCACGATAATACGCTGCTCAAGCTGCAGATGCAGAATCAGCGGCAGTTCACGACAGCGCAGCAGAGCGTGACGCGCACTGATCAGTGCCGCACCGCGCAGTTGCCAGAACCAGTCACCGCCGTTCATCTGCCAGAGCGCCACGTCGTGACCCTGTAACGCCGACAGCGCCATCTCCTCATGGTTACCGCGCACACAGCGAAACCAGGGTTCGTCAAGCAGTGCCAGACAACCCGCGCTCTCTTCACCCCGATCGATTAAGTCACCGGTACACAGCAGTAAATCCTGTTGCGGATTGAACTGATGACGCAATAACAGCGCATCAAGTTCGCGACGACAGCCGTGCAGATCGCCGACAATCCAGATCCTGTCCCAGTTTTCACCGTTGAGATAGTGATAGTGCATAGTGTGACCTTCAGCGGAGGATTAAGGACGATAGCTGAAGTATAGATCGGGGCGATGGGCTGCGCGGCAACAGAGAGCCAGTCAGGCGCCAGAAAAGGATTGTCCCTTCCGGCGCTTATCTCCGGCACTCAGTAAAGGTGGTAGCTCTGTCAGGGACGACCTGCATCATAGCGATATCGCCGCCTTAAGACTATTCTGTACAGAAAATAACCCGTGTCATTTGGGCCAGAAACGGCTCAGGCGCGGGTTTTAGCCGGAAATTTTACCAGCTTTTCTGCCGGACGAATCGGCCGCCGCACCAGTTCACCGCCACAGTTGGGGCAGAGATGGTTCAGTGACTGTTCGGCGCACGCCGCGCAGAAGGTGCATTCAAACGAGCAGATGCGCGCCTCGGTCGAGGCTGGCGGCAAATCGGTGTCACAGCGTTCACAGTTGGGGCGAAGTTCCAGCATGGTGTTTATCCAGACGAAGACGAGTTCACCAGCTTCGCCTGGCGAGGCGCGATTGTCGAGCCTCTCATCTGAGCAATCACTGGAACTTACCGGGAGCGCTGGCGGCGACCGGTGCCGCCACGCCCCGACTGTGGTTATTTTAACGGCGCATCTTCGCGCTGATCTTCCCCCTCTTCCTGCTCTTCGTCCGGCTCAGGCTCGCTGTTGCCCATTGATGCCTGGATCACCTCCTCTTCCAGCGTGGGGATCAACGCCGCACCCAGCGGTGAGGTGGCGAGGCTATCCGGCATCACCACATGCGGCAATGGCACTTCAGTAGTGGGCAGCGGTCCTGGGGCTTTGACATAACTCAGTCCGGCAATCACCAGCGCGCACAGGCTAAAGAACAGGTAGAGCATATTGCTGCCAAATGGCTGTATCAGCGCCCCGATCACCAGCGGGCCAATACTGGCACCAATGCCAAACGCCATCAGCAGACAGGCGGTTAACGAGACCCGCCGTTCAGCAGCGACCTGATCGTTCGCCAGCGCCACCTGCAACGGATAGAGCGAAAACTGCATCATACTGGCGACAAAGGCGATGCCGATCATCCAGTTAAAGGTCAGATGCGGCAACAGCACCAGCGGCACGCAGGCCACGGCAAACAGGATAGCCATGCAGAACAGCAGCCGCTGACGGTCATAACGATCCGACAGCCAGCTGAGCGGAAACTGCGACACCAGCCCGGCAAAGATAGTCAGGCTCATAAAGTAGCCGGTCTGGCTGGTGGTAAAGCCTTTACTGCTGCCGTAAACCGGCGCCAGACCATAAAAAGCGCCGATGACCATGCCGGTCACCAGCGTGGTCCCGAGCAGTTTAGGAATGGTGCGAATGAAGTAGCCGAGCTCCATCGGCGCGGGCGACATTGGCTGAACATGGGTACGGGTGGTGAGCGCAATCGGCACCAGACAGAGAGCAAAACAGAGCGCCACAATCAGCAGCGTGCTGACGTCAAAGCCGCTTTGCAGGCTGAGGATCACCTGCCCGCCGCTCAGGCCGAGATAGGTGGCGACCATGTAAAAACCAAAAATCACGCCGCGCTGCGACGATTCCGCCTGATCGTTGAGCCAGCTCTCCAGCACCATGTATTGACACATCATGCACAGCCCGATAATCAGGCGCAGGAAGACCCACAGCGGAATAAAATCAGTCAGCCCGTGACCAATGACCGAGGCGGTAATAATCCCGGCACAGGCAACGTAAGCGCGAATATGACCGACGCGGGCGATCAGGTTGTGCCCGACTTTGCCACCAATCACCAGCCCGATGTAGTTAGCGGCGATAATCGCACCGATCAGCGCGCCATTGACCTGCTCACTGGCGAGCCGGAGTGAAACATAGGTGGTTAACAGGCCCGACCCCAGCAGCATCAGCAGCGTGGTGGTGTACAACGGCAGAAACGTACTGAATATTTTACGCATACGACTCCCTGTCTACAGCTGGCAGGCATCAGGCCAGTAAGCCCTGAATATAGCCGATTTGTCACCGATGCGACGCAGGATCGCCGCACCGGCGATAAAAAAAGCCCGTAAACAACAGAGTTTACGGGCTGACAGTTACATGCTCGGGAAGGTGATATTACTGCCCGGCGCCTCACGGTTGAGATGGATAAAGTTCAGGTGGCGCTCATACTGATCGAGAATATCGATGATCACCTGCTCTTTGCTGTAGTCCATCAAATCGTTACCCTGGCTGCCCTCCAGCAGGAAGGTTTCCAGCCGGTAATAGGTCGATTTACCGCTGCGGGCGCGATAGGTAAAGCCCGGAACCGAGTATTGCTGCGGCCAGACCTGATAGACAAAATCCTGCTCTTCGCCAAGGTGGACGCGCAGGTCCAGATAGCCAATCGGATTGTTATCATCCGGTGCCACTTTTTCCAGCGTGACGCCACCACCGCGCAGCTCCAGCTCTTTCGCCACTTCCTGCATCGCCGGATAGATGGTGTTTTCCATCATCTGCTGGGTATAACGCGAGCCAGGATAATTCATCAGGCGCGACAGCCGCTTTTTCCAGGTCAGACGATCGGTGGCATGGGCCAGATAAGGTGCCGTATCACGCGTGGCACTGGCGCGACGGTGGTCCTCCACCTTCAGCGATTTATACAGTCCGGCCATCACAAAGAAGATGACGAAACTGAACGGCAGCCCCATGATCACCGTGGTGTTCTGCAGCGCAGAGATCCCGTTGGTCATCAGCATACTCAGCGTCAGTACCCCGATCGCAATCGACCAGAAAATACGCAGCCAGTTTGGCGCATCGCTGTTGATATCCTTCAGTTTTGAGGTGAAGTTACCCAGCACCAGCGAACCGGAGTCGGCCGAGGTGACGTAAAACAGCATCCCGGTAATGGTCGCGACCGAGGCACTGAGTTTAAACGCCGGGTATTGCGCCAGCAGGCTATAGAAACCGCGTTCGGCATGGGCCATCACTTCCTGAGCAAAACCGGCATTACCGTGAATGATCTGGTAGAGCGCGGCGTTGCCAAATACCGACAGCCACAGCAGCGTAAAGGTAAACGGAATGATCAGCGTACCGAGCACAAACTCGCGGATAGTACGACCCCGGGAGATACGCGCCAGGAACAGCCCGACAAACGGTGACCAGGCGACCCACCATGCCCAGAAGAACAGCGTCCAGCTATTCATCCATTGCGTCGGTCGATCAAAGGCAAAGGTATTGAGCGTCATGCCCATGAAGCGGTTGATGTAATCGCCGACGTTCAGCACCAGTGCATTCAGCAGAAATTCGGTATTACCGAAGAACAGCACAAACAGGATCAGGCCCAGCGCCAGCACCACGTTCAGCTCTGACAGGATACGAATCCCTTTGTCGACGCCGGAGGTCACTGAAATCGTGGCGATCACCACCGACAGCACAATCAGCGCCGTCTGCGCGGTCAGCCCTTCCGGAATATCAAACAGCACTTTCAGCCCGTAATTGAGCTGTACCACCCCAATGCCGAGCGTGGTGGCGATACCAAAAATGGTGCCGACCACCGCAGCGATATCCACGGTATGTCCAATCGGGCCGTAGATACGTTTACCAAATATCGGATAGAGCGCCGAACGAATGGTCAGCGGCAGGTTATAGCGATAGCTGAAGTAGCCGAGCGCAATGCCCATCAGCGCATACATCGACCAGCCGGTCAGGCCGTAGTGGAACAGCGTCCAGACCATCGCCTGGCGTGCGGCCTCCAGCGTCTGCCCCGCCCCTTCCGGCGGCTGCATGTACTGGGTCACCGGTTCGGCGACCGAGAAGAACATCAGGTCGATACCGATACCGGCGGCAAACAGCATTGCCGACCAGCTCAGCACGCTAAATTCGGGTTTGGACTGCTCCGGCCCCAGTTTGATCGAGCCAAACCGTGAACAGGCCATGTAGAGCACAAACACGATGTAGAGCGTAGCAGCCAGCATGTAGTACCAGCCGAAGGTCGCTGAGACCCAGTTCACCGCCGAGAGGATCCAGCCGCCGGCCAGATCGCTGTAGAGAATCGTCACAAGTGAAAACGTCAGAATCAATCCGGCAGAGGTGTAGAACACAACGGGATTGAGTCTGTCTTTTTCACCGGCAGGTGGATTATTCATCGATTACCTCTGGTTAGTTTTCCTGAAAATATGCAATGGGTAAATGTCGCCGCCTGCGGCTGACGCGCCGTGCGGCCTGTTGTTGTACTCTCTTTTCCTGATTTGCCGCTTCGGCAAACGAGTCTATTTTAGCACTCAATGCCGTTGCGCTTTCGCTACATTTAAAGAACAGCATCCTAACAACTTTTCTTTTTATATTGAACGTGCAATCAAAAAAAGTTTTAATAGGCACTCGATTTGAGGGTGGAGCTGGAGCTATGCCAAAGGTGGGGATGCAGCCGATACGACGTCGGCAATTGATTGATGCGACCCTGAGCACGATTAACGAAGTGGGGATTAACGATGCCACCATCGCCCAGATTGCCCGCCGTGCGGGTGTGTCGACCGGCATCATCAGTCACTACTTCAAAGATAAGAACGGCCTGCTGGAAGCGACGATGCGTGATGTGACGCGCCAGCTGCGCGATGCGGTTTCAGCCCGGCTGCAGCCGCTGGCTGATGCCCCGGCAGAGCAGCGTCTGCGGGCAATCGTCGACGGCAATTTTGATGAAACCCAGGTGCACAGCGCCGCGATGAAAGCCTGGCTCGATTTCTGGGCAAGCAGTATGCATCAGCCCCAGCTGAATCGACTTGAGCGGGTCAGCAGTCGACGACTTTACTCGACGCTGGTCGCCGAATTTCGCCGCGAACTGCCGCTGGAACAGGCGCGTCTCGCCGCACATGGGCTGGCCGCCCTGATCGACGGCTTATGGTTACGCGCCGCGCTGAGCGGGAAGCCGTTTAAGCCGGTGGTAGCCCGCACACTGACTACCCAATTCATCCGTCAGCAACTGGCTGGCGAGCACGAATAACGGAAGGAGATAACATGTCCCGATTTACCGAGCAGAAACTCTACATCGATGGCGCTTACGTTGCCGCGACGTCTGGCGAAACGTTCCAGACCATCAATCCGGCCAACGGCGAGGTGCTGGCCGAGGTTCACGCTGCCGGTCAGCAGGATGTTGATCGCGCCGTTGCCGCAGCCAGAAAAGGCCAGAAAATCTGGGCCGCGATGACCGCCATGGAGCGTTCACGCATTTTGCGCCGCGCCGTCGATATTCTGCGTCAACGTAACGATGAACTGGCTGAGCTGGAGATGCTGGATACCGGTAAACCGCTGAGCGAAACCGCCAGCGTCGACATCGTCACCGGCGCGGACGTGCTGGAATATTACGCCGGTCTGGTACCGGCGCTGGAAGGTCAGCAGATCCCACTGCGTGACACCTCTTTCGTCTATACCCGCCGTGAACCGCTGGGCGTGGTCGCCGGTATCGGTGCCTGGAACTACCCGATTCAGATCGCGCTGTGGAAATCCGCACCCGCACTGGCGGCCGGCAACGCGATGATTTTCAAACCCAGCGAAGTCACGCCACTGACCGCATTGAAACTGGCGGAAATCTACACCGAAGCGGGCCTGCCGGACGGCGTATTCAACGTGTTGCCGGGCATCGGCTCGGTCACCGGCCAGTTGCTGACCGAACATCCGGGCATCGATAAAGTGTCGTTTACCGGCGGCGTAGTTAGCGGCAAAAAAGTAATGGCTAACGCGGCGGGATCGACGCTGAAAGAGGTCACCATGGAGCTGGGCGGTAAATCGCCGCTGATCATCTTCGACGACGCGGACCTCGATCTGGCGGCTGACATCGCCATGATGGCGAACTTCTACAGTTCCGGCCAGGTCTGCACCAACGGTACCCGGGTGTTTATTCCGACAAAACTGCAGGCGGCGTTCGAAGCCAAAATCAGCGAGCGCGTCGCCCGCATCCGGGCCGGCGATCTGCGCCAGCCGGAGACCAACTTTGGCCCGATGGTCAGCTTCAGCCATCGCGATAACGTGATGCGCTACATCGAATCCGGCATTGCTGAAGGCGCGCGGCTGCTGTGCGGCGGTAAACGCCTGACCGGTGGCGAATTCGATCAGGGTGCCTGGGTGGCACCAACGGTGTTCACCGACTGCCGCGATGAGATGAAGATCGTCCGTGAAGAGATCTTCGGACCGGTGATGTCCATCCTGAGCTACGACAGCGAAGAAGAGGTGATCCGCCGCGCCAACGACACCGACTTTGGTCTGGCTGCCGGTCTGGTGACCCAGGATCTGAACCGGGCGCACCGCGTGATCCACCAGATCGAAGCTGGCATCTGCTGGATTAATACCTGGGGCGAATCAGCGGCGGAAATGCCGGTCGGCGGCTACAAGCACTCCGGCATTGGACGCGAAAATGGCCTGATGACGCTGCAAAGCTATACCCAGGTGAAGTCAGTGCAGGTTGAGCTGTCGCGTTTTCAGTCCGTATTTTAATCATTAAAACCTGAGGAACGATGAATGGAATTTGATTACATCATTATTGGAGCCGGATCCGCAGGGAACGTTTTGGCCACCCGTCTGACCGAGGACAGCAACGTGAATGTGCTGTTGCTGGAAGCGGGCGGCCCGGATTATCGATTTGATTTCAGGACCCAGATGCCTGCGGCGCTGGCCTATCCCTTGCAGGGAAAACGTTATAACTGGGCGTACGAAACCGAACCTGAGCCTTACATGAACAATCGCCGCATGGAGTGTGGTCGCGGCAAAGGTCTGGGCGGTTCGTCGCTGATTAACGGCATGTGTTATATCCGCGGTAATGCGATGGATCTCGACAACTGGGCCACCGCGCCCGGTCTGGAGCACTGGAGCTATCCCGACTGCCTGCCTTACTACCGTAAAGCGGAAACCCGCGATATCGGCCCGAATGAGTTCCACGGCGGTGACGGTCCGGTTTGTGTGGCGACGCCAAAAGCGGGCAATAACGTGCTGTTTGAAGCGATGATTGAAGCCGGTGTGCAGGCGGGTTATCCGCGCACCGACGATCTCAACGGTTTCCAGCAGGAAGGTTTTGGTCCGATGGACCGCACCGTGACGCCACAGGGACGCCGTTCCAGCACCGCGCGCGGCTACCTGGATCAGGCTAAAGGCCGGCCAAACCTGAAAATCATTACCCATGCCACCACCGATCGGATTGTGTTCGACGGCAAACGTGCGGTCGGCGTGGAGTATCTGCAGGGTGACAGCAACAGCATCAACAAAGTGACCGCGCGTCGCGAGGTGCTGTTGTGCGCTGGCGCCATCGCTTCGCCGCAGATCCTGCAGCGTTCCGGCGTCGGTTCGCCTGAACTGCTGAAGCAGTTTGATATCCCACTGGTGCACGATCTGCCAGGCGTGGGTGAAAACCTGCAGGACCATCTGGAGATGTATCTGCAGTATGAATGCAAAGAGCCGGTGTCGCTCTATCCGGCCCTGAAATGGTGGAATCAGCCGAAAATCGGTGCCGAATGGATGTTCAACGGCAGCGGAATTGGCGCCAGCAACCAGTTTGAAGCGGGTGGCTTTATCCGCAGCCGTGAAGAGTTCAGCTGGCCGAATATTCAGTATCACTTCCTGCCGGTGGCGATTAACTACAACGGTTCGAATGCGGTCGATGCACACGGTTTCCAGTGTCACGTCGGCTCAATGCGCTCACCGAGCCGTGGTCACGTTCGCCTGAAGTCACGCGATCCGCGCCGGCATCCGGCCATTCTGTTCAACTACATGTCGCATGAGCAGGACTGGCACGAGTTCCGTGATGCGATTCGTATCACCCGTGAGATCATTAACCAGCCGGCGCTGGATAAATACCGCGGCCGTGAAATCAGTCCGGGGCTGGAGTGCCAGACTGACGAGCAGCTGGATGAGTTCGTGCGTAACCACGGCGAAACCGCTTATCACCCGTGCGGCACCTGTAAGATGGGTTACGACGAGATGTCCGTGGTCGATGGGGAAGGCAAAGTGCATGGCCTCGAAGGCTTACGCGTGGTCGATGCGTCGATCATGCCGTTGATCATCACCGGCAATCTCAACGCCACCACTATTATGATTGGCGAGAAGATTGCCGATATCATCCGTGGTCGCGATCCGCTGCCGCGTAGCACCGCCCGCTATTACGTTGCCGGCGATGCCCCGGTGCGTAAGGTACCGCAGCGTGCTGAGTAATCAGTGACGTTGTCACGTAATTCCGGCCGGGTACCTTGTTGCCCGGCTGTTTTTTACCTTCACCTCTGATTAACATATTCCTCCTTATCGCGATCACTTTTCATTGTGATAAACCTAAATCAACCCAAAACGAAGCATATCCTGCTATTGATTACCCATCAGGCAAAATGCTATAAATCTGGCGTGTTTATAACCGGAGGCCTGCTTCGTCCACTGATGAGAAGCAACAAAGTGGATGCGTCGTGAATATTATGAGCAGAATGTTCATTTCAATCCCTGTCACTTTTACCCCTTTCCTCTCTGGCTGGAACGCCGCCGATCGGCACTGGCGCAGCGCCCTGTAGTCCCCTTTCCACTTCGACTAAATTCTGCGTCTGCTGACACCGTTGTGATGGCAGGAATAGTTATCGTTGCTGGAGAAAAACCATGCGTGCATGGATCATATTATCACTCGCTATTGCTACTGAAATTATCGGCACCCTGTTTATGAAATGGTCCAGCCTGAGCGGCAGCCAGTCGGGCTACCTGATGATGCTGGGGATGATTACCTGCTCCTATATCTTGCTGAGCTTCGCCATTAAACGCATTGCGTTAGGCGTGGCTTATGCGCTGTGGGAAGGGATTGGCATTATGCTGATTACCCTGTTCAGCGTGCAGCTGTTTGGCGAAACCCTGACCCTACTGAAACTCGGTGGCCTGGTGACGCTGGTGGCTGGCATTGTGCTGATCAAAACCGGCACCCTGGCCACGCCGGAGGTGAGCCATGGTCATCGCTGATCTGGTTCATCCCGCCTGGCTGGCGCTGGCGATCGTGCTGGAAATTGCCGCTAATATTTTTCTTAAATACTCCAATGGCTTTAAGAAACCGCTGATTGGTGCGCTCTCACTGGCATCGGTACTGCTGGCCTTTAGTGCGCTGGCACAAGCCGTCAAAGGCATCGAATTATCGGTGGCCTATGCGGTCTGGGGTGGTTTTGGGATTATCGCCACGGTCGCGGCCGGTTGGGTCTTATTTGGCCAGCGTCTCAACAGAAAAGGCTGGGCCGGGTTAACCCTGCTGCTGGCCGGTATGATCCTGTTAAAGCTGGCCTGATGCGGCCTGACGAATGATTAACGTCGCTTAACGACAGCGAGTCGCTCGTCGTTAAGCGACTGCTGACTGTTGCCTGTTTCTCCTCGATTTTCCGGTTAAACTCCGCTCGGAATTTTCCCACTTTGTTGTCGCCCCGTTTACTTAATCACAGCCTTGAGGCTAAGTGAGCGCCCAAAGACGGATAAAACGGAAACCGAGGAATTTTTCATGTCTGCAACACGAGGATGGTCAACGGAGCTGGAGGGGTTACGCGGTATCGCCTCTCTTTGGGTACTGGTCGGCCATATCAGTCTGCTGGTGCATTGTCATATCACGCTGATTTCGTCACCGGGGATTGGGGTCGATCTGTTTATTTTGCTTTCCGGTTATCTGATGGCGAAAAACTACGTTGAGCGCCAGCAAAAAGAGCCGTGGCAGCACGCTGAAACCATTAAAAAATTCTGGATCCGTCGTTTTTTCCGTATCGCCCCGCTCTATTACCTGTTGCTAATTATCGCCCTGATTTACGGTCCGTGGTTCGGTGAGATGCGCGATACCATTGCCCATTTCTACTCAGGCACCGCGACCGAGTCATCCCGTTACACCGATCAGTCACTGACCAATATTCTCACTCATTTCAGCTTCCTGTTTGGCCTGTTGCCTGAATATGGCTTCAATACCGTGCTGCCGGACTGGAGCATTGGTCTGGAGATGCAGTTCTATCTGCTGTTCCCGTTCATCATGCTGGTGACGCTGCGATTCGGCTATGCGACTTCACTGATTGGTATTATGGCGCTGTGCTGCGCCGGACGTTATCTGCTGGCGGATTACTACGAAGCCTTTGAGATGCCGTCGATGATCCTGATTAAGCTCAACATGTTCCTGTCGGGAATGCTGCTGGCCGAAGCGATTCGCCGTAAATCCCTGCTTTACGTGGCCTATGCGCTACTGGGCCCGGTCGCCAGCGTGGCGATTGGTCTGGAAGCGATTAAGCTGCAGGTGATTATGGAAGCGCTGATGATTGTCGGGATGACCGCGATTCTGTGGCAGTACCGCGAAAACAGCGTGATGGCACGACTGATTATGCTGCCGCGTAAGCTGCTCAATAACCGCCTGAGCACCTGGCTGGGCGACGTGTCGTTTTCGGTTTACCTGCTGCATCTGCTGATTGTGATTCCACTGATCGCTCTGCTGCTTAACCATACCGACATCGAATTTAAAAGCGATCTGGTGCGCTTTCTGATCGTCTGCGTGACCGCTATTCCGGTCACCTATGCGCTGGCGTCGCTGCTGTATAAATATGTCGAGAAGCCAGGTATCCAGATCGGCAAACGGGTGCTGAAACCTAAACTGGCCAACCAGCCTGGCTGATCTCAGCGTTGTGCCCCTCTCTGCATTAAGCCCCGTCAGCGGGGCTTTTTTATTGGTCAGCAAAAGCCTTTGCCGCACCCACTGCGCCCTCACAGCCTTGCGCTACACTTTTCCGGTACCCATGAGATCAACAGAGGAGAGACAATGAGCGTTCAGCATCTGCTACTTTCCAGCGACGGTGGTCATCTGATTATCGAAGCTGATGAACTCGAAACGGAGCTGGTGATCCCGCCGCATCTGCGAACCGCAACCGGCGATGAGGCTGATGGTGATACCGGTCATCGGGTAACCGTGACGCGGCACTACTGTAAAGGCCGCTACTACGCTGTCGCACTTGATCGCCACGCGGCCAGCAATGAGATCGATGACGTGATTGACCTGCTCCATCCCGCCCCGATTGAGTAGCCAGCATCGCTGGTCACGTGGTAAATGATTTAAGACAGAGAAGGAAGCTGATTATGCAGAATAAGAAGTGGTTCGTTTCTTATGTAATAAAGCCGAAAGGCGAAGATCACGTTACCGCCCATGCTTTCATCGAAGGCCATGATGTCGAAGAGGCGCTGGAAGCCTATATGTTTGAGATTAAGAAGGACATGTCGCTGCAAACCGCAGAGATTACCCTGCTCTCGGTCAGCCTGGTGTAAGGCAGCCTGACGCATTAACCTCGCTACGGCGAGGTTTTTTCTTATCGTTCAGCAGATGCACCGACCTGCACTTCTGCTTTACTGGCAGAATCAGCCCGCAGTTGAAGCCTACCTGGTACTCTCTTCCTTTGCTGGCATCCAGTTGTGGCGGTGCTGGGGCGTAAAAAAGCCCGCATAGCGCGGGCTACAGATTCGAACGTTCCGCTATCAGGCTGACTGACCGGTAAAATCGATCACCATCCTGCCGCGAATGGTTCCCTGAAGCATCTCATCGAAGATGGTATTGATTTCGCCGATTTTCCGTTTGGTGACTTTAGGCACCACCTTCCCTTCTGCAGCAAACTGGAAAGCCTCAGCCAGATCGTTACGGGTTCCGACCAGCGAGCCCACTACCTGAATGCCGTCCAGCACCAGTCGCGGAATATTCAGGCTCATCTCTTCAGGCGGCAGCCCGACCGCGACAACCCGACCACCGGCACGGACCGCGTCAACAGCCGAGTTAAACGCCGCTTTAGCGACGGCGGTCACCACTGCCGCATGTGCGCCACCGGTTTTTTCCTGAATAACTGCAGCCGCATCCTGCGTAGCGGAGTTGACTACCAGATCGGCACCCATCTGTTTCGCCAGTTCAAGCTGACCTTCGCTGATATCCACGGCGATAACCTTGGCGTTGAAGACATTCTTCGCGTATTGCAGTGCGAGGTTGCCCAGCCCGCCGAGCCCGTAAATAGCAATCCATTGACCGGGTTTCACTTCTGACACCTTCACCGCTTTATAGGTGGTGACGCCAGCGCAGGTCACGCTGCTGGCCGCATAAGGGTCGAGCCCTTCCGGTACTTTGACCGAATAATCCGCTACCACGATACACTCTTCAGCCATGCCACCATCAACGGTATAACCGGCATTGACTACGTCGCGGCAGAGCGTTTCGTTACCCGAGTTACAATATTCGCAGTGTCCGCAGCCCTTAAAGAACCACGCCACGCTGGCGCGATCGCCAGGCTTGAGCGAGGTAACATCGGGCGCCACTTCCTCCACGATACCGATACCTTCATGCCCGAGCGTTACGCCCGTTTTGTCGCCAAAGTCACCGTTCTTCACATGCAGATCGGTATGGCAAACTCCGCAGCACTCCATCCGCAGCCGTGCTTCGCCATTCTTCAGCGGGCGCAGAGTTTTTTCTACAACATCAACCTGGTGCTCACTGTTAGCAATTGCAGCTTTCATAAACATACCTCCCTTTGATTGAGCTGTAAGGATAAGCCAAACGCGAGTGATAACAAGTTTATTGGCGGGCTGAGGATGGCGATGTGATGGTTTTGTACTGACTATCCGGCTGAGTCTGTTTGTGGCCAGTCATGACGTTGCAGATGACGCCAACCCGATCAATCAGAATGATACGCAGGTCGGGCCATGTATGTGCCTTGTTGAGCGCGGCTTGCTTAGTGAGTATCAGCTGATCGAAGAGGTTATAAAGTACGGTGAAGAAACCGTTGGCATCACAGATGATTAAGTTATGAGTGTTGGCGATCCAATGCCGATTGTCACCTGTTCAACAGGTGACAAACTGCTCTGAGTAGCGTTTGGCTGCATGCCGGACTCTGGTCTGTCCGCCTAATTTGATGCCGGGTTGGTATTGCTCTCGTTCCAGAAGAAAATGCAGTCAGGTGACATTTTAATAGGCTCTCCGATCACGATAACGCCTGGTACTAACAGGCCTGACCGTTCAGCGCCGCCAATAAATACTCTCCTCTCAATTTTTGCCAAATGGCAAAATCGACCAATGGTATATCTAGTGAGCAGATAACCGCGACCAGCTTAATGGCTCAGCATTATGAATAGTGAGAGAAAAAGTAGTAAAAAGTCCACCGGGGTGGACTTTAAATTCAGCCCATCAGGATTTTATAATACATCGTATTAAAAAGTCAGCGACCTTTTTACTTATCGTCACAGCCCCGATAAGGCTAGTGAGGTATAATGCATATCTGGAAATATCTCTCGGTATGTCAAAATACGTCGAATCCCACAGGCAAACACCATGCAGAAAAGACACATTAAAAACGATGCACAGGGCCATTACCGCAAAATCTATAAGGCAGGTGATTTTTTTTGCATGCTTTTCTAATTGCATACGCCACCTATTCCACCAGAGCAGTTTCCGGCCCCTGATTGAGATGCCCCTCCCCCAGTACCATTGTTTGAGCTACCAATACATGCGCCATACCCGTTTGACAGGTCACCTATGAGTGCTCCCGCTGGCTCGCCTTTTATACCGCCCAACGCGCCTGAGCCAATTGATATCACACAGTCATCGGTACCTGCATAAATGTCATCATTTCCATTACTGCCAGCGGTGCGATTGCCACTGCTCTGTTGGCTTTGTCGGGCGCCGGCACCAGCATAGGCAGGACCACAGGCACCCCTTGTACCAGCAACAAAGGTTGACTGCTTAATGTTTAAAATTTCCATATTTTAAATCTCCCAAAGAAGTATCAAGCTTAAAGGAAGCAGCGCTGCAGGTTGTTTATACCATTTAAGCAAACCGACCTCAAAATCAAACCCTGCTTTAATAAAAGCCAGTAAAGCCTCTGATAGTAAAGGAAATTAAATAATTTACAGGAAAAAATAAATTTCAAATGGCGACAAAAAAAACCATTTTTATCCTATTACTTCTAAAATAATGAGACCTGACGCACACCTGATGATCAGGCATTTAATTAACCGCTTTATGTAACAAATTTTTCACCGCGATATTTGGCAACAACTTCTTAATTGTTACTTAGGATAGATAGTGAACTCAATCATCATAATGGGATAACACCAATTAAGGCCTATCGACGTAACCTGGCTTTTCAAATTACTTATCAGATTGATCTCTGCTGAACAGGGGATTCGCCGTAGCAACAGGATGATAAAATTTCTTGTATCTGCATTTATTTAACCGTGATAGAAACCACAACCTGCTGGCTACGGTATCCTGAAGTACGGCTATCTATTGAGCAAAAAAACTCGCTAACGGTTGGAATTCCGAGGTTCAAGTTAACTTTCGGGGAGACCGTTCTGAACAAAGTTAAGGTGGCTTTTGCGTGCGCGTTGCTCTTTTTTTATTCGCCTTAAACTGAGTTAAGTTGTCAGGGAGGATGGGTGTGACGAACCCTTTATGACTATAAATTCCTGTCTGCATCACAACCCCACGCAAATAAACCTGACCTCCTGAGATAAGCAATTAATTGTATTAATAATGGATTACCATGACACCTTTGAATTGATCAATTCAATAATCTGTAAAGGATTTTAACCCGATTGTATGTCAGACCCGATAAAGCTCATTCTGATAAAATCATAATACCCGGCATTGATCCTGCCGTCTCGTAAGCATCTGTATGATCAGCCCTGATGATTTTTTTACTCCGATAGTCTGGCTGAAGGGTTCGTTAAAACGCGGAACAATGCCGATATCGGGCTAATCATTAATCCCCTCATCTTTTCTGGAATCAGTTAACTGCCGGTGCGACCGTTGAAAGTGAATGTGACAAATTATTCGCTAAACACAGCAGGACATCAGCCAGAAATGATGACTGAAAAGTATCTCCATTCCGGAGAGGAAAATCTGCGATGGTCTGAAAGGACAATATCGGATAGGGAATCTTGTGGATCTGATTTTTATCTTGATAATTAAACAAAAAAAGACCGAATACGATTCCTATATTCGGTCCAGGGAAATGGCTCTCAAGGAGCCGTGCGCTAAAAGTTGGCATTCATGAAGGCGGTTTCGCCTTACACGTTAAGATTAGATCAGCGCACAGGATTTGCCAGTCAGCGCGAGGCTGGAGGCCGGAATCTGGAACAGTTTGTGATCGCAACGGCAGAAAACAGTGGAATTCGGGTACAGCGTGGCACTGTACCCGGCGGGTTTATTTACCGCACAACGCCTGGGTGCGCTCAACAATCGGCTGCAGGCTCATCATATGGCCCGGATTCGCTTTATCTTCACTCTGAATCACGCTGATCGGTTGTGCTTTCACCTGTTTGTTTTTAAACAGCTGCTCTGCTTTGTCATTCAGCGGATACTGCATCAGGGTGCTGGGGTTAATGGCAAACAGCGAACCGTCTTTTTCACAGGTCAGCATCACCTCTTCACGGTTAAACGGCCATTTGTCTTTACCGATTTCAAAACGGCTGACGGTAATGATCTGCGCCGCCAGCGCCTGGCCGCATAGGGATAACAACAGGACTGCGGGAATCACTTTCTTCAGCAACATAACTTACCTTTACGCATCTCTTAAATAATATTCAGGCTGGCGACAGCGTGGCAAAAACGCTGACCAGCCCAACCACTCCACACGCCAGCAGCAGTTCCAGCTGGGTCATGCGGATAAATTTTTGCTGCGTCCCACTGCCCGCCAGACGAAAGCGTGGCACCAGCCAGTAACGATTGATCAGCGCCACCAGCACCATTAACGCCACCAGCAACACCTTGCACAGCAGTAATATCACATAAGGTGAATCGGGCCACGTCAGCGGCCAGCCGAGGATCATCAGACTGTTGATCGCGCCAGTGAGCAGCGTTAACGCAACGGCCAGATGACCATAACGGGAAAAACGCATCATGGTACGGATAGCATCCGTGCGGCGCTCAATCTGCCGCGCCTCGCGCATCAATAACAGCAGCGGTAACAAACCACCGGCCCAGAACGCCGCCGCAATCAGATGCAAAGCCTGATTGATCAGGTGTAACAGGCCGGGCCAGCCTTCATGCATCGCTGCATGTCCAGTGAAGGCCAGAGAAGCCAGTTGCAGCACGCCAGTCAGCAGTAACGTCTGCGCTCGCAGTCGCCCGTTCAGCCACAGCCCTGCGACGGCTAAAACGCTGAACAGCATCTCCCATTGCCACACAACGCCAAAGCGGGTACCCAGCACCGCCAGCCAGATGGCACCCTCGGCCAGGTTGGCGCTGTCGCCGCTCATCAAGACGTTCTGGCAGGCCAGCATCGCCAGTGCGCTCAGCAGCGCCAGCCACGCGCTCCACTGCAACAAGGGGTTTAAGCCAATCGCCAGCCGTGGACGGTAGCGTGCCGGTGCCAGTAGCGCAGAGTAACCTGCACTCGCGGTCAGCAGCATCAGGGCGGCAAAATGCAGCCCGCGCAGGCTTACCCACAGGGTCTCCACCACGATTATTTCACGCTGAAGCGGTAGCTTCCTGAGGTTTTATGCCCGTCAACCGACAGCACATGCCAGTTAACCTGATAGTCACCGGCTTTAAGCGGCTGCGGCAGATCAATAATCAGATGACTGGCCTGTTTCGCCGCGACTCGCGCTTTGCCGGTCGCTACCGGCTGTTGTGCCGCATCCAGCAAGGTCACGCCGCTGAATGCCGCCTCAATATCTTCGCTAAAATTCAGCGTCAGCACATCCGCTGAAGAGGTCACCTGCGCGTTAGCCGCCGGATTTGATGACTGAAGATGAGCATGGGCCAGCGCAAACTGACTGAAACTCAGGCCAGCGACAACCGCCAGCGCAGCGATCATGCGGGAAACCGCTTTTTTCTGCATAAGATCATCCTTTTAACAACCGTTGACGCGACAAACGTGGCGAAAGGATACGCTGCTCGTTTTATGGTGTCGAGGCCAGCGATGCGATCCTTAACCCTTGATTCAGGCCGGGGAAAACATTACTTTTGCCCCACATCATCAGGAGAACACTATGAGTCATAACCTTGCCCGGCTGTCCCGGGAAGAGAAAGACAAAATCAATGTCGATTTGGCGGCAGCGGGTGTGGCGTTCAAAGAGCGCTATAATATGCCGGTGGTCGCAGAGATGGTCGCTCAGGAACAGCCCGAGGCGCTACGCGACTGGTTTCGTCAGCGACTGATGCACTATCGCCAGGCGTCACTCAGCCTGTCGCGCCTGCCTTATGAACCGAAGATGAAATAATGATGTTACGCGTAATTGATACCGAAACCTGCGGCCTGCAGGGCGGCGTGGTGGAAGTGGCGTCGGTGGATGTGATCAACGGCCAGATTGTTAACCCGATGAGCGATCTGATCCGGCCTGACCGCCCTATCAGCCGGCAGGCAATGGCGGTGCATCGCATTACCGAAGCGATGGTGGCCGACAAGCCGACCATTGAACAGGCGATTTCCCGCTACCACGGCAGCGCCTTCTACGTGGCGCATAACGCCAGCTTCGATCGTCGCATGTTGCCAGAGATGTACGGTGAGTGGATCTGCACCATGCAGCTGGCGCGTCAGCTGTGGCCGGGCATCAAATATGGCAATCAGGCGCTGCGGCACTCGCTGAAGCTGGACGTCACGCCGCCCGCCGACCTGCATGCGCACCGCGCGCTCTATGACTGTTATGTCACCGCCGCGCTGTTAATACGCATTATGGAAACCTCAGGCTGGAGCGCATCCGAGATGATTGTGCGCTCGCAACCGGCGGCGCAGCGCGACGATGTTCTGCCGTTCGGCAAATATCGTGGTCAGGCGATTGCAGTGATCGCCCGTAAAGATCCGGGCTACCTGAAATGGATGCTGGATAACGTGGCCGATCTGCGCCCGCCATTACGGCAGGCGCTGCGGAAATGCCTCAGCGAGGCTCAGTAGTCTCCGGTCGGGGGTAGCGTCCCCTGCGCCAGTCCGAGGATAAAGGCGTACTCCATCGCCACCCCTTCGTAGGCTTTATAGCGACCGGACTTGCCGCCGTGACCGGCATCCATGTCGGTACAGAGCAGCAACAGGTTATTGTCGGTTTTCATTGATCTGAGCTTCGCCACCCATTTTGCCGGTTCCCAGTACTGGACCTGCGAATCGTGCAGGCCGGTCGTCACCAGCAAATGGGGATAGGCTTTGGCTTCGATATTGTCGTAAGGGCTGTACTGGCGGATGTAGTGATAGTATTCCGCCTGATTGGGATTGCCCCACTCATCATATTCGCCGGTTGTCAGTGGGATCGACTCATCGAGCATGGTGGTCACCACATCCACAAACGGCACCTGCGCCACCACGCCGTGGAAACGCTGCGGTGCCATATTGATCACCGCGCCCATCAGCAGGCCACCGGCGCTGCCACCCATCGCGTAGAGCCGTTCGGGATGCCCGATGCCACGCGCCACCAGCGCATGGGTTACGTCGATAAAATCGGTAAAGCTGTTCATCTTATTCAGCAGGCGGCCCGCATCGTACCATTGCTGGCCTAACTCGCCGCCGCCGCGAACCTGAACCAGCGCATAGACAAAGCCACGATCCAGCAGGCTCAGACGGCTGACGCTGAAATCGGCATCCATACTGCTGCCATACGCACCGTAGCCGTAGACCAGCATCGGGTTCTGGCCCGGCTGATAGTATTTACGGTTATAGACCAGCGAAACCGGCACTTCGGTGCCATCGCTGACTTTGATCCAGTGATGCTCGCTTTTGTAGTCGTCCGCGTCGAAGCCTTTTACCGCCGTCTGTTTCAGAATGCGGCGTTCACCGGTATCCATATCCAGCTCAAACAGCGTGGTCGGGGTGGTCATTGACGAGTAACCGTAGCGCAGTTTACTGGTGCGGGGCGTCGGGTTATAGGCCAGCCAGGTAACATAGGTCGGATCGTCAAACGCGATGCCGCTGTTTTCGCCGCTGGCCCAGTTAATCTGGCGCAGGCTGGTCAGGCCGCGCTGGCGCTCCTCAACCACCAGCCAGTCACGGAATAGCTGGAAATCTTCCATCACCACATGATCCCGCGCCGGGATCAACGTCTCCCAGCGGGACTCAGGCAGATATCGGGTGCGATAAAGCCCGAAGTTCTTGCCGTCGCGATTCGAGCGGATAAAGAACTGGTGATCGTAATGGTCGAGGCTGTACTCATGATCGCGGCGGCGCGGCAGGAACACATGCGGTAGCGCATCCGGGAAGTTAGCGTCGATCAGCTGAATTTCACTGGTGGTCGTGCTGTACAGCGCGATCAGGATGAACTGTTTTGAGGTGGTTTTATGCACGCTGAGGTGAAACGTATCATCCTTCTCCTCATACACCAGCTGATCGTCGCACTGCGGCGTTCCCAGCTCATGCCGCCAGACCTGATAAGAAAGCAGCGTCTGTGGATGCTTCTGCACATAGTAGACGGTGCGGGAATCGTTGCCCCAGGCAAAGCTGGAGGAGGCGTTGCTCAGCACTTCCGGATACCAGCTGCCGCTGTGCAGATTGCGGAAGCGAATGCCATATTGCCGCCGCGACAGAAAATCTTCTGCCATCGCCATCACCTGGTTATCCGGGCTGATGTGCAGCGCGCCCATGGTGTAAAACTCACTGTGCGAGGCGCGCTGATTGGCATCGAGCAGCAAGGTCCATTCATCAGACTCCGCGCTGTCGGCGGGTTGCCGATAGTAAGCCGGATATTCATTGCCGCTCTGATAGCGACTCTGATAACGATACCCGTTCTTCACATAGGGCACCGAATGGTCTTCCGGCGGCAGACGATCGATGATCTCTTTGAGTACCCGCTCCTGAAGCGGTTGCTGAGAGGCCATGATTTTACGGCCATAATTATTTTCAGCCCGCAGGTAATCGAGAACTTCGTTATCTTCACGTTTGTCGTCGCGTAGCCAGTAGTAGTTATCGACGCGCGTTTCACCATGCAGCGTCATCTCATGCGGTATTTTCTTTGCGATGGGTGCTTTCATGACATCCGTCTCCGTGAAAGTAATGATCTGTAAGCGTGGCACCAAAGGCGCAGGAAGCCAAGCTTCAACTGGTACGGAAACAGCAAGCTGGCCACCGGAGGTGGCCAGTGGGGGATTAACTGGCGGGTAAGCGGGCCTTCTCTGCCACGATATCCTGCTGAATACCGTCACGGACATCCTGCGGGATTTTTAGCGCATCGCCCAGCGCCGACAGGTAACTGCGTTCCATAAAATGATCGACGTCGATTGCCGCGCAGCTCAGGAAGTAAAGCTCCAGCGCCTCCTCTTCGTTCTTTACGTCGGCGGCCAGCCACTGCGGATCGAGTGGGCGGTTCATCGCTTTCTGAATCAGCTGTTCCGCCTCCTGACCGTAACCAGACTGATGAATATTCTGCTCAATCGCTGCCCGTTCCTGATCGTCGATATGACCATCACTTTTGGCGGCGAATACCAGCGCTGTGACCAGACGTTCGGCGCGCAGGTCAATGGGCGTCTGCGCTGCGCCAAAGTCAGGTTCATTCTGGTGCGCTTCGCTGACCCGCTGCTTATATTTGTTCCACAGCACCGCGCCTGCGGCAGCACCGCCGCCAATGATCAGCGCTTTGCCGCCATATTTGGTTAACAGTTTGCGCGACGATTTACTGGAAATCAGCATACCCGCCAGGCCGCCCAACGCGCCCGGTGCCAGCATATCGCTTAAACCACCGCCAGACTTGCTGTCGCCGCCCTTCTTCGCCAGTACCGACTGAATTTGTTGCAACCAGTTGTTCATCATCCACTCCTGTTTAAGATGGTAGTCCGTCATCCTGACGAAAAAGATGTCAGGAAACGTCAGAGCGGGAAAAGTAAGGCAAACGGCGGAGCGTTCGGTAAGAAAGATGAGTACGCAATCGTTTTCGTTTATACTGCGCGCGCATTTTGTGACTGCTTAGGTGAATTTATGACGACTCTCGGAACTGCGCTGCGCCCTGCGGCCACGCGTGTGATGCTATTAGGTTCAGGTGAACTGGGTAAAGAGGTGGCGCTGGAGTGTCAGCGTCTGGGTGTGGAAGTGATTGCCGTTGATCGCTACGCCGATGCCCCGGCGATGCAGGTGGCGCATCGCAGCTATGTGATCAACATGCTGGATGGCGAGGCGCTGGCCGCGCTGATCGCGCAGGAAAAACCTGACTTCGTGGTGCCGGAAATTGAAGCCATCGCCACCGACACCCTGGTGGCGCTGGAGCAGCAGGGACAGCGCGTGGTGCCGACTGCCCGGGCGGCACAGCTGACCATGAATCGTGAAGGTATTCGTCGTCTGGCTGCCGAAGAGCTGTCACTGCCGACCTCCCGTTACTGCTTCGCCGACAGCAAAGCGCGTTTCGACCAGGCTGCCGCGGAGATTGGCTTTCCCTGCATCGTGAAACCGGTGATGAGCTCCTCCGGCAAGGGCCAGAGCTTTATCCGTGATGCCAGCCAGCTGGACAGCGCATGGGAATACGCGCAGCAAGGCGGCCGTGCCGGTGCCGGTCGGGTGATCGTCGAAGGCGTCGTGACCTTTGATTTTGAAATTACCCTGCTGACCATCAGTGCGGTGGACGGCATTCATTTCTGCGCACCCATTGGTCATCGTCAGGAAGATGGCGATTACCGTGAATCCTGGCAGCCGCAGCAGATGAGCGATCTGGCGCTGCAGCGGGCGCAGGCGATTGCAGCGCAGGTGGTTGAGGCGCTGGGCGGATATGGACTGTTTGGCGTTGAGCTGTTTGTCTGCGGTGATGAGGTGATCTTCAGCGAAGTGTCGCCACGTCCACATGACACCGGCATGGTGACGCTGATTTCACAGGATCTGTCAGAATTTGCGCTGCACGTCCGGGCCTTCCTCGGTCTGCCAATTGGCGGCATTCGCCAGTATGGTCCGGCTGCGTCGGCGGTGATCCTGCCGCAGCTGACCAGCCAGAATGTGCAGTTCGTGAATGTCGGGGCGGCGCTGGGTGCCGGTCTGCAACTGCGTCTGTTCGGCAAGCCAGAGATCAGCGGACAGCGCCGGCTGGGCGTGGCGCTGGCCAGCGGTGACACCACCACTCAGGCGATTGCGCGTGCGGTCGCCAGCGCGGCAGCGGTGAAGGTCGAGGGATAATATCAAGGCGGTGAGCCTCGGCTCACCGCCAGAACTTACTTCGCCCCTTCTACCGCTTCACGCGCCAGTCGGGTAATCCGATCCCAGTCGCCCGCTTCCAGCGCATCGTTAGGCACCAGCCACGAACCGCCAATGCACAGCACGCTTTTCAGCGCCAGATAGTCACGGTAGTTGGCCGGAGAGATACCGCCGGTCGGGCAGAAACGCACCTGCGGGAAAGGCCCGCCAATCGCCTGCAGCGCTTTCACACCGCCGTTGGCTTCCGCCGGGAAGAATTTGAACTCACGCAGGCCGTAGTCCATGCCGGTCATCAGTTCTGAAACGGTGCTGATGCCAGGAATCAACGGAACCGGGCCTTCAACGGCAGCTTTCAGTAACGACTCCGTGACGCCAGGGCTGATGATAAATTGCGCGCCCGCCTCGGTCACTTCCTGCAGTTGCTGAGGATTAATCACTGTACCCGCACCGACAATCGCTTCCGGCACTTCTTTGATCATCGCACGCAGCGCATCCATCGCCACCGGCGTACGCAGCGTTACTTCCAGCACCCGGACACCGCCCGCGACCAGCGCTTTCGCCATCGGGACCGCGTGTTCCAGCTTGTTTACCACGATCACCGGCACGACCGGTCCGGTGGTCAGAATCTGTTCAGCACTTGTTTTCCAGTTCTTCATCACTTCCCCTTGCTTGATAACACCGGGATTAGCGGCCCGGTCATGGAGCCTCGGCTCCTGCCCTGTCAATTGCGCCACTACCATACATGATCCGGTTCCTGAGCGTCCATCGCCCGACGCGATTTTTGAAACGCCAGTTCACTTTTCTGCCTTTGCGTCGGACAAAAAAAAGGCCCGCACAGTGCGGGCCTCAGAGGTTCCGTTATTCAAATTCGTTCCACGAACGGCCATCGCGGGTGATCATCGCCACCGAGGCAACCGGGCCCCAGGTGCCGGCCTGATACGGTTTGGAAGAATCACCATCCGCCGCCCAGGCTTCAATGATGGAATCGACATAGGTCCAGGCCGCTTCCACTTCGTCACGGCGGACAAACAGCGCCTGAATGCCGCGCATACTTTCCAGCAGCAGGCGTTCATAGGCATCCGCCAGATGCGACTGGTTGAAGGTTTCGGAGTAGCTCAGATCCAGCTTAGTGGTCTGCAGCTTGTGCTTGTGGTCGAGGCCTGGCACTTTGTTCAGGATCTCGATATCCACCCCTTCATCCGGCTGCAGACGAATGGTCAGCTTGTTCTGCGGCAGCTCTGAATAAGAATCTTTAAACAGGTTCATCTCAGGGTTTTTAAAGTAGACCACCACTTCTGAACATTTGGTCGGTAACCGTTTGCCGGTACGCAGATAAAACGGCACGCCCGCCCAGCGCCAGTTGTCGATATCCACCCGGATGGCGACGAAGGTTTCGGTGGCGCTGGATTTATTGGCACCCTCTTCTTCAAGGTAGCCCGGCACTTTTTTACCCTGCACGAAGCCCGCGGTGTACTGACCACGTACCGTTTTCTCACGCACGTTGGTCTGATCGATGCGACGCAGCGAACGCAGCACCTTCACTTTTTCATCACGGATGCTGTCAGCGCTGAGATCGGAAGGCGGCGACATGGCGATCATGGTCAGAATCTGCAACAGGTGGTTCTGGATCATGTCACGCATCTGGCCCGCTTTGTCGAAGTAACCCCAGCGGCCTTCAATCCCGACCTCTTCCGCCACGGTGATCTGTACGTGGTCGATGGTGCGGTTGTCCCAGTTATTGACGAAAATCGAGTTGGCAAAGCGCAGTGCCAGCAGATTCAGTACCGTCTCTTTGCCCAGATAGTGGTCAATACGGAACACCTGGCTCTCATCGAAATATTCACCGACGCTATCGTTGATTTCCTGTGAGGTTTCCAGTGAGGTGCCGAGCGGCTTCTCCATGACGACACGCGCCGGTTTGGCATTCAGCTTCGCGGTGCCCAGCCCCTGACAGATGGCGCCGAAAGTGCTCGGTGGCATGGCAAAATAGTTGATGGTGGTGCGTTTTTTCTGATCCAGCATCTTGCCCAGTTTCGGGAAGTGCGTGGTGTCATTCACATCGAGGTTGCAGAAGTCGAGACGGCCGCTGAGCTTATCCCACAGCGCTTCGTCAATCTTCTCCTTCATGAAGGTTTCCAGCGCTTCACGTACCACTTTGGTGTATTCCGCTTTGTCCCACTCGGCGCGGCCTACGCCAATGATGCGGGTCTCTTCGTGAATCTGACCCGCTTTTTCTAACTGATACAGTGAAGGCAACAGTTTACGGCGTGCAAGATCGCCTTTGGCACCGAAAATCACCAGATCGCATGCCTGGGCTGTTTGTGTAACCGCCATTTTCCTCTCCTCGTTGCAGGATAATCCGATGGTGATGCATCCTCTGCCACCGGGTCCAGGTTGTTATTTTCTTTCAGCACAATGTACTTTTTTCCCCGCGCCAGGTAAACCGACACGCCGGGTCAACCGCATTAACTCTGTACCGGATAGTGTCAGCGCGTGTGATGACGCGTGCGCATTTCTGCTTTTTTCTGTGTCTGATGTTGTCAGGCAAAATCCGGCACCGCTCAAAGTATGCCAAAAAAAAGCGCGTCCGGCTTATCCGCCCTTGCGCCCGACCCGCGCTAACGCGATATAGTCTCTGTTAATGGCTGCCAGCGACAGCAATAATTGAAATCGATAAAAGTGATAATGGTCATCCACTTATGAATATGCTGGAAAAGATTGAGGCGCAGCAGGCTGCGTTGAGTAAAGCGGAACAGAAAGTGGCCGGGCAGATTCTGGCAGCGCCGCAGGCTGCGATGCACTCCAGCATTGCCACGCTGGCGCGCGCAGCGGGCGTCAGCGAACCCACGGTCAACCGTTTTTGCCATCGGTTAGGCGCGCGCGGTTTTCCGGACTTCAAACTGCAGCTGGCGCAAAGCCTGGTGAAAGGCAGCAGCTGGGTCAGTCGTGGCGTAGAGCAGCATGACGATGTGGAAAACTACAGCCATAAAATTTTTGATTCGGCGCTGGCTGGCCTGCAACAGGTCCGCAACCAGCTGGACGCCGCGAGTCTGCAGCAGGCAGTCACGCTGCTGACCGGGGCGGATAAACTCGCTTTTTTTGGTCTGGGCGCTTCAGCGGTGGTGGCGCATGACGCCTTCACAAAATTTCTGCGCTTTGATTTGCCGGTCTTCTGGTCGGACGATATTGTGATCCAGCGCATGAGTTGTATAAATAGTCGAGCCGGTGACGTTTTTGTTCTCATTTCACATACTGGCCGCACAAAAAATATGGTAGAACTGGCTCGCCTGGCCCGTGTAAACGGTTCCACCGTTATTGCCATCACCTCTCCCGACTCGCCCCTTGCCGACGAAGCCGCGCTGGCTTTAGTGCTTGATGTACCGGAAGATACTGATGTCTATCTACCGATGGTGTCGCGCCTGGCGCAGTTGACCGTGATCGATGTGTTGGCGACCGGTTTCACTCTGGAACGCGGAACGCCTTTCCGGGAAAACCTCAAGCGCGTTAAACAGGCGCTGAAAGCGTCGCGTTACGAAAAGCACGCCATTCGGGAACAAGATACATAACAAAATAATTAACATCACATTTACAATGTGAGTCGTATCACAACCCATCGATCATATAGAATAGCTAACCATGCCGCGTCCGGAGATCAGGACCGGCTTATTTGTTAACGGAGTCCTTCATGTCAAGACGTCTCAGAAGAACCAAGATCGTAACAACCCTCGGCCCGGCTACCGATCGTGATAATAACCTCGAAAAAATCATCGCGGCTGGCGCTAACGTTGTTCGACTCAACTTCTCCCACGGCACGCCAGAAGATCACCAGCTACGTGCAGATAAAGTGCGCGAGATTGCGGCAAAACTGGGTCGCCATGTCGCGATCCTCGGTGACCTGCAGGGTCCAAAAATTCGCGTTTCTACCTTTAAAGAAGGCAAAGTTTTCCTCAACATCGGCGATCGTTTCCTGCTGGATGCCAGCCTGGGTAAAGGCGAAGGCGACAAAGAGCGCGTTGGTATCGACTATAAAGGTCTGCCAGCCGACGTCGTGCCTGGCGACATCCTGCTGCTGGATGATGGTCGCGTGCAGCTCAAAGTGCTGGAAGTGCAGGAGATGAAAGTGTTCACCGAAGTGACCGTCGGTGGACCGCTGTCGAACAATAAAGGGATTAACAAGCTCGGCGGCGGCTTGTCGGCTGAAGCGCTGACTGAAAAAGACAAAGCAGACATCATCACCGCGGCGAAAATCAAGGTCGACTATCTGGCGGTCTCGTTCCCACGCTGTGGCGAAGACATGAACTATGCGCGTCGTCTGGCCCGTGAAGCGGGTTGCGATGCCAAACTGGTGGCGAAAGTAGAACGTGCCGAAGCGGTGGCCAGTCAGGAAGCGATGGATGACATTATTCTCGCCTCTGATGTGGTGATGGTCGCGCGTGGCGATCTCGGCGTGGAAATTGGCGATCCGGAACTGGTCGGGATTCAGAAAGCCTTAATCCGTCGCGCCCGCCAGCTCAACCGCACCATCATCACCGCCACCCAGATGATGGAGTCGATGATTACCAACCCGATGCCGACCCGTGCAGAAGTCATGGACGTGGCCAACGCCGTGCTGGACGGAACCGATGCCGTGATGCTGTCGGCTGAAACCGCCGCCGGTCAGTATCCGGCAGAAACCGTTTCGGCGATGGCTAAAGTCTGCCTTGGCGCAGAGAAGATCCCCAGCGTTAACGTCTCGAAGCACCGTCTGGATGTGCAGTTCGACAACGTAGAAGAAGCGATTGCGATGTCGTCGATGTATGCCGCTAACCACCTGCAGGGTGTGACCGCCATCATCACTATGACGGAATCGGGCCGTACGCCGCTGATGACCTCCCGTATCACCTCCGGCCTGCCGATTTTCGCCATGTCACGTCATGAGCGCACCCTGAACCTGACCGCGCTCTATCGCGGTGTGACGCCGGTGTTCTTTGACAGCAACAACGACGGTGTGGCGGCCGCGCACGATGCGGTTAACCTGCTGCGTGATAAAGGCTTCCTGGTCTCAGGCGACCTGGTGATTGTTACTCAGGGCGACGTCATGGGCGCCACCGGCACCACCAATACCACTCGCGTGCTGCGCGTGGATTAATTGACACCGGGTTGAGATTGCCAGTGTAGAATAAAAGACGCGACTGCCTGCCAGTCGCGTTTTCTTTTCTGACAAGGAGGCCAGATGGCCCGTTTTCACCCCATCAGCCAGCTCACCGGCCGGGTATTGTTATTTCCTCTGGCATTAGTGTTATTCGAATTTGCTACCTACATTGCCCATGACATGATCCAGCCGGGTATGCTGATCGTCACGGCAGAATTTAACGTCGGCCCGGAATGGGTCTCTACCTCGCTGACCGCCTACCTGATTGGCGGCGTGGTGCTGCAATGGCTGCTGGGCCCGCTCTCCGATAAGTTTGGCCGCCGTCCGGTCATGCTGTTCGGTATCCTGTTTTTTGCTGCCGCCTGTCTGCTGACTAACTGGGTCAGCTCTATCGAAGAGTTTGTCAGCCTGCGCTTTGTGCAGGGGATCAGCCTGTGCTTTATCGGTGCGGTCGGCTATGCCGCAATTCAGGAGGCGTTTGATGAAGCGCTGGCGGTACGAATGATGGCGCTGATGGCCAACGTCGCGCTGCTGGCCCCGCTGGCCGGTCCGCTGGCGGGCGCCGCCTGGCTCACCGTCGGCAGCTGGCGCAGCATGTTCTGGCTGTTCGCTGCCTGTAGCCTGCTGGCCTTCGTTGTGCTGTGGCGAGTGATGCCGGAAACCGCCGGCGATCGCACTCATTCGATTGCGCTGCCGAATCTGGCGCGTAACTACGGTCGTCTGATGAAAGATCGGCTGGTGATGACGGGATCGTTCGCTATCGGCCTGGTATTTATCCCGATCCTCACCTGGGTGGCGCTGTCGCCGGTGATCCTGATGCATGACGAAGGGCTGTCGCGTATGCAGTATGCGTTGCTGCAGCTGCCGGTCTTCCTGGCGATGATCGCCGGTAATCTGACGCTGAGTAAGCTGGCTGGACGGGTGCCGATTGAGCAGCCGGTGAAGTTTGCCGCCTGGCCGATCCTTATCGGGCTGAGCCTGGCGCTGGTGGCGAGCCTGATGAACAGTCACGGCTATCTGCTGATTACCGCCGGGCTCAGCCTGTACGCCTTTGGCGCGGGCATGGTCAATGCCGGACTCTATCGCCTGACGCTTTACGCCAGCGATGAAGGCAAAGGCAGCGTGGCGGCGATGCTGGGAATGATCAGCATTCTGACGCTGGCTATCGGCATTGAACTGGCGAAAAGTGGCTACTTCAGTGGCGGCACGCTGTGGTTCTGTCTGATTAACTTTATCAGCGGTGTGCTGTGGTTTGGTCTGGTAATTGTGTTTATGCGGGAGCGCAAACGGCGCAGTAAGCTGGAAGCACTGTAAGAAAAAGGCCGCTTGCGCGGCCTTTTTGCTATTTGCGCGGGTAGAGTTCTTTGCGCGAATAGGGTTCGATATCGTCGCCTTTGCGCGTTTTCAGCAGCTTCAGTATCCAGGTGTACTGTTCCGGATGCGGGCGCACGAAAATTTCGACTTCTTCATTCATCCGGCGCGCCAGCTGATGGTCATCCGCTTCCAGCAGATCGTCCATCGGTGGCCGCACATAGATTTCCAGCTTATGCGTGTCGCTGTTATAGACCGGAAACAGCGGTACCACGCGGGCGCGGCACAGCTTCATCAAACGGCCCAGTGCCGGCAGCGTCGCTTTATAGGTGGCGAAAAAGTCCACGAACTCGCTGTGCTCCGGGCCATGATCCTGATCGGGCAGATAGTAGCCAAAGTAGCCCTGACGGATGGAACTGATAAAGGGTTTGATACCGTCATTGCGGGCATGTAACCGGCCGCCATAACGGCGACGCGCGGTGTTCCAGGCATAATCGAGCAGCGGATCGCTTTGGTTATGGAACATCGCGGCCATTTTCTGCCCTTCCGATGCCAGCAGCATCGCGGGGATATCCACTGCCCAGCCGTGTGGCACCAGAAAAATGACGTTCTGCTGCTCAGCCTGCATCTGATCGATAATCTCACGGCCATGCCACTCTACGCGCTCGCGAATACGGGCCGGATCGCGCAGCACTAACTCGGTCATCATTGCCATCGCCTGCGGTGCCGTGGCGAACATCTCGTCAACCAGCGCGGCACGCTGGGTCTCACTCAGTTCCGGCAGGCAATAGTAGAGATTGATCAGGGCACGACGACGTGCGCCTTTCGCCAGCTTGCCGGCAAAGCGGCCTAAACGACCCAGCAGCGGATCGCGCACTTTGGGCGGTAACATCGCCATACCGGCCAGTCCAGCAATCGCCAGCCAGCTTCCCCAGTATTTAGGTTTGAGAAATGAACGTTCAAAAACAGGAATAAATTCAGCGTTATTTTTTTTTCGGGTTTCCATGCACTCGCCTCAAGCAATGACCGGCTAATGATAGTGACGACGGGCAAATTTGCAATCATCGTGCGCCAGATAGAAAAAAACCGACGGGATTGCCGTCGGTTTCTGCGCGATTTGGCGAAATACGCTTATTTCAGCCCCAGCTGCGGCAGCCAGGATTTCACCTGCGCCATATACTGGCTGCGATCTTTGCCGGTCAGGCCTTCCATCCGCGGCAGCTTCGCCGTTAACGGGTTGACTGCCTGGTTGTTAATCCAGATTTCAAAGTGCAGATGCGGCCCGGTTGAGCGGCCGGTGTTGCCTGACAGCCCGATGCGATCGCCGCGTTTCACTTTTTGTCCCGGCTTCACCAGCACTTTCTTCATGTGCATGTAACGCGTCATATACTGACGACCGTGACGGATCGCCACGTAGTTACCGGCGGCCCCGCCGTTCTTCGCCACTACGATCTCCCCGTCGCCCACTGCCAGCACTGGCGTGCCGATCGGCAGCGCAAAGTCGACGCCTTTATGCGGCGCGATGCGTCCGGTCACCGGGTTGAGACGGCGCGGGTTGAAGTTAGAGGAGACGCGATACTGCTTCACGGTCGGGAAGCGCATGAAGCCGCGCGCCAGGCCGGAGCCGTTGCGATCGTAGAATTTGCCATCTTCAGCACGGAAGGCGTAGTAATCTTTACCTCCGCTGCGCAGGCGTACGCCCAGCAGCTGGCTCTGGGCGCTTTTGCCGTCGAGCATTTCACGTGACATTAACACGCTGAACTGATCGCCGGCCCGCAGCTTGCGGAAATCCATCTGCCATTGCATCGCTTTAATCACGCCGCTGGCTTCGGCACGGCTTAACCCGGCGCGCTGGGCACTGGCGGCAAAACTGCCGCGCACTTCGCCCTGCAGCACGCTGTTGCGCCACTCGCCCTTCTGCAACTCCGCGTCCATTTTAAAGCCACCTTTTGGGGTGCGCTCATAGGTACGGGTTTCGCGGCGGGAGATCTCCCAGCTCAGGGTTTTCAGGCTGCCATCGTCGGCCAGGGTCCAGCTCAGCTGCTGTCCGACCTGCAGGTTGCGTAAATCACGGTCGCTGACCACCAGCGAATTGATGTCGCCGATGTCGATGCCATACTGATTCAGCGCACTGCTCAGCGTATCGCCAGAGGAGACCGTATATTCATGAACGCCTGGGGTGTCAGGCACGCCGGTATCGACGTCGTCTGCAGGCAGCTCTTCGTCCGGCTCCGGTGTGCTTTGATCAATCGGCTCACTGGCTTCCGGCAGCAGCGTGCGGAGTTCGTTTTTATCCAGCTCGATGGTTTTGACGATAGGCGTCACATCATCGGTGGGGTGATAGACGTAAGGCCGCCAGACGGCGACGGCCAGTGTCACAACAGTTAAAGAACCCAGCATAACGCGGTGGGGGCGCGGCAAATTATTAAATGCGAGGGCGACAGAGCGGGCTATCTGCTGCACTTTTACCTATTCCTCATGCTCCATTCAGGCAGCTTGCATACTGGCTCGACAGCTGTGAGAGGAATTTCACGTAGCTATCTTTAGCTAAGCTGATGTCTGTTCCCAGCGGATCGAGCGTACCTTTACGCACCTGCGTTCCGCGGGCGACAGCATCGATGACTGCTGGCCTGAATTGTGGCTCAGCAAAGACGCAGACCGCCTTTTGCTCAACCAACTGTGTTCGTATCTGGTGTAAACGCTGAGCGCCCGGTTGAATCTCAGGATTGACGGTAAAATGCCCGGTGGGCGAGAGACCGTAGTGTTTTTCAAAGTACGTGTAAGCGTCGTGAAAAACGAAATATCCTTTATTTCTGACCGGCGCGAGTTGTGCGTTAACGCGTTTGTCCGTGTCCGCCAAAGTTACCTCAAACTGCTGGAGGTTGGCGTCAAGTTTGGCTTTATCTTGCGGCATAAGTTCCAATAATTTTTCATGGATTGCAACCGCGGTTTTCCGCGCTATCTCCGGCGACAACCAGAGGTGCATATTAAACTCGCCGTGATGATGGTGATGGGCATCGGCCTCTGCGGCTTCGGATTTTTCCGCTGTGTGTTCATCTTCATCTTCACCACCGCTAATCAATAGCGGTTTCACCCCATTGATATCGGCCATCGACAGATTTTTTTTAGCCGGCAGTTCAGCCACAGACTTCGCCATAAAGGCTTCCATTTCCGGCCCGACCCAAACAACTAAGTCCGCGTTTTTTAAGCGTTTTGCATCAGATGGGCGCAGGGCATAATCGTGCTCCGAGGCCCCGTCCGGCAGCAGAACATCGACCGGGGTCACGCCATCAGCAATGGCCGCCGCGATAAATCCGACCGGTTTCAGTGAAGCCACAACATTGGCGTGAGCAGGAAAGGTAAAAGAAGCTGTTGCGGAGAAAGCAGTTAAGGCGAAAAGTGCACCTTTTTTAATATGTAACATTATGCGTCATTCCATCGTGACCGGGTGATGGGATGTGATATTATAACATTCGAAATTCTGTGCAACCTGTAAATACTATGACCTCACTTGTTAGCCTCGAAAACGTTTCGATCAAATTTGACCAGCGCACGGTGTTGTCTGGCGTCAGCCTGGCGCTGCAGCCGGGCCGTATTCTGACGTTGCTGGGTCCCAACGGCGCGGGAAAGTCGACACTGGTGCGCGTGGTGCTGGGATTATTAGCCCCGACCAGCGGTACGCTCCGGCGTGATGCTGGGCTGCGCATCGGTTATGTGCCGCAAAAACTGCACATCGATCCAACGCTGCCGGTGACGGTAGAACGCTTTATGCGTTTATCGCGCGGCAGTAAAAGCGCGGAAATTCTGCCAGCGCTTAAACGCGTCCAGGCGGGTCACCTGCTCAATGCGCCTTTGCAAAAACTCTCCGGCGGTGAAACCCAGCGGGTATTGCTGGCGCGCGCCCTGCTCAACCAGCCGCAGCTGCTGGTGCTGGATGAGCCGACCCAGGGCGTGGATGTTAACGGTCAGGTGGCGCTGTACGATCTGATCGATCAGCTACGCCATGAACTGAACTGCGGCGTGCTGATGGTTTCTCACGATCTGCATCTGGTGATGGCCAAAACCGATGAGGTGCTGTGCCTTAATCACCACATCTGCTGTTCCGGTACGCCGGAAGCGGTGTCGCAACATCCCGAATTTATCGCCATGTTTGGTCCTCGCGGCGCGCAACAGCTGGCGATTTACCGTCACCACCATAATCACCGTCACGACCTTCAGGGACGCATTGTTTTACGCAAAGGACAGGGTTCATCATGATTGAGTTGTTACTACCGGGCTGGATAGGCGGCGTGATGTTAGCGCTGGCTGCAGGCCCGCTGGGGTCGTTTGTAGTCTGGCGCAAAATGTCCTACTTCGGCGATACGCTGGCCCATGCCTCACTGCTCGGCGTCGCCTTTGGCCTGCTGTTCAACGTTAACCCCTATTACGCCGTGATCCTGGTGACGGTCTGTCTGGCGCTGGGCCTGGTCTGGCTGGAGCGACGTCCGCATCTGGCGATCGATACGCTGCTCGGCATCATGGCGCACAGCGCGCTGTCGCTGGGTCTGGTGGTGGTCAGCCTGATGAAGAACGTGCGGGTTGACCTGATGGCCTATCTGTTTGGCGATTTGCTGGCGGTCACGCCGGACGATCTCTGGATGATGGGTGGCGGCGTGGTGGTGGTGTTACTGGTGATGGCGTGGCAGTGGCGTTCGCTGTTGTCGATGACCATCAGCCCGGAGCTGGCACAGGTGGATGGCGTCAATATTCAGCGAACCCGGTTGATTCTGATGCTGGTCACCGCGCTGACGATTGGGGTGGCGATGAAGTTCGTGGGTGCGCTGATCATTACGTCACTGCTGATCATCCCGGCCGCCACCGCACGTCGTTTTGTCCGTTCCCCCGAAGGGATGGCTGGCGTGGCGGTGGTTATCGGCGTGCTCGCCGTTACCGGCGGCCTGACCTTCTCGGCCTTTTATGACACGCCCGCCGGTCCATCGGTGGTGTTGTGCGCCGCCATCCTGTTTATCTTCAGCATGGTGCGTAAACCGGCGGTCTGATCAGACTTCGCGGGTGATACCGAAATGACGATACGCATGCTGCGTGGCCATCCGGCCGCGCGGTGTGCGCTGAATGAACCCCTGCTGGATCAAAAACGGCTCGATCACATCTTCAATGGTTTCACGCTCTTCGCCAATGGCCGCCGCCAGGTTATCCAGCCCGACCGGTCCGCCCATGAACTTATCAATAATCGCCAGCAGCAGCTTGCGGTCCATGTAATCGAACCCTTCACTGTCGACGTTCAGCATATCAAGGGCGCTGGAAGAAACCTCACCGCTCAGCTCACCGTTAGCGCGCACTTCGGCGAAGTCACGTACCCGGCGCAGCAGACGGTTGGCGATACGCGGCGTTCCGCGGGCGCGACGGGCGATCTCTAACGCCCCTTCTTCACTCAGCGCCAGCCCCAGACAGGCGGCACTGCGGCCGACGATGTGCTGCAGATCTTTCACCTGATAGAACTCCAGCCGCTGCACAATGCCAAAGCGATCGCGTAACGGCGAGGTGAGTGAACCGGCGCGGGTGGTGGCACCAATCAGGGTAAAGGGTGGCAGATCGAGCTTAATCGAGCGGGCCGCCGGGCCTTCACCAATCATGATGTCCAGCTGGTAATCTTCCATCGCCGGATAGAGCACTTCCTCTACCACCGGTGACAGACGATGGATCTCATCAATAAACAGCACGTCGTGCGGTTCAAGGTTAGTCAGCATCGCCGCCAGGTCGCCCGCTTTCTCCAGCACCGGACCGGAGGTGGTGCGCAGGTTCACGCCCATCTCATTGGCGACGATGTTCGCCAGGGTGGTTTTCCCGAGCCCCGGCGGACCAAAGATCAGCAGATGATCCAGCGCATCGCCGCGCAGCTGGGCTGCCTTGATGAAAATCTCCATCTGCTCACGCACCTGCGGCTGACCCACATACTCGGTCAGCATCTTCGGGCGAATGGCGCGATCGAGACTCTCTTCTTCGTTAACGCTTACAGCAGAGACCAGGCGGTCGGCTTCTATCATGACTTACCTCAAATGGCGGCGCGTAGCGCTTCGCGGATCAGGGTTTCGCAATCCGCATCCGGTCGACCGACTTTACTGATCATACGACTGGCTTCCTGCGGTTTATAACCCAGCGACACCAGCGCTGCAACCGCTTCGGCTTCCGCATCATTGGTTTCCGGTTCCGCGTTCGGCGTGGTCAGCGTAAAGGCAGAATCACCGCCAAACAGATCGCCATGCATCCCTTTAAAGCGGTCCTTCATCTCAACCACCAGACGCTCAGCGGTCTTCTTGCCCACGCCCGGCAGTTTCACCAGCGAGGCGATCTCCTCTTTCTCGACCGCGGTGACAAACTGCTGCGCCGACATGCCGGAGAGGATCGCTAACGCCAGTTTCGGGCCGACGCCATTCACCTTAATCAACTCACGAAACAGCGCTCGCTCCTGTTTGCTGTTGAAGCCAAACAGCAGCTGCGCATCTTCGCGCACCACGAAGTGGGTAAAAATCACCGCTTCATGATTCAGTTCAGGTAACTCATAGAAACAGGTCATGGGCATATGGACTTCATAGCCTACGCCGTGCGCCTCAAGCAGCACCAGCGGCGGCTGCTTCTCCAGAATATTGCCCCGTAAACGACCTATCACCTGAATACTTCCTTAACTAACGAATGTGGCGGATTTTATAACATAAAAAAGGCTGGATGAATATCCAGCCTGCGGGGGAGCGCTGCGACAGTGCGCTTAACCCGATCGTAAACGCCCGCGGGTCAGCACCAGCTTGCTGTCGCTCATCCGCGCGGCATTCTGCGACACATGGCAATGGGTAATCGCGATGGCCAGCGCATCGGCGGCATCCGCCTGCGGGTTGGCCGGCAGTTTCAGCAGGGTTCGCACCATGTGCTGCACCTGGCTTTTCTCGGCGCTGCCGATGCCGACCACCGTCTGTTTCACCTGACGCGCGGCGTACTCGAATACCGGCAGATCGTGGTTGACCGCCGCGACAATAGCCGCGCCGCGCGCCTGTCCCAGTTTCAGCGCGGAATCCGCATTCTTCGCCATAAACACCTGTTCGATGGCGAAGTAATCGGGCGAAAACTGGGTGATGATTTCACAGACGCCCGCATAAATCAGCTTCAGGCGGGCGGGCAGCTCTGTGGTGTTGGTGCGGATACAGCCGCTGCCCAGGTAGGTGAGCTGGCGGCCAGTCTGACGAATGACACCATAACCGGTGATGCGCGAACCGGGATCGATACCCAGAATAATCGACATTACGCCTCTCCGGTTAAGGGATTGCGGCTCAGCGCCATTACAGCGTTTCCGCCACCTCGTCGGAGATCTCACCGTTGTGATAGACCTCCTGCACATCGTCGCAATCTTCCAGCATGTCGATCAGACGCAGCAGTTTGGGAGCGGTTTCCGCATCCATTTCGGCTTTGGTGGTCGGGATCATCGCCACTTCTGCGGTATCCGCTTTCAGACCATGTGCTTCCAGTGCATCACGCACCGTGCCCATCTCTTCCCAGGCGGTGAAGACATCAATTGCGCCGTCGTCATAGGTGACCACGTCTTCTGCACCCGCTTCCAGTGCCGCTTCCATTACCGCATCTTCATCCTGACCTGGCGCATAGGAGATCACGCCTTTCTTGTTAAACAGGTAAGCCACGGAGCCGTCGGTGCCAAGATTGCCGCCGGTTTTGGTGAAGGCATGACGCACTTCGCCAACGGTACGATTACGGTTGTCGCTCAGGCATTCGATCATGATGGCGGAGCCGCCTGGACCGTAACCTTCATAAATGATGGTTTCCATGTTGGCGTTGTCATCGCCACCCACACCGCGCGCGATGGCGCGATCCATGGTGTCGCGAGTCATGTTGTTCGCCAGCGCTTTATCCATTGCTGCACGCAGACGCGGGTTTGAACCCGGATCGCCGCCGCCCAGCTTGGCCGCTGTCACCAGTTCACGAATGATCTTGGTGAAGATTTTACCGCGCTTAGCATCCTGCGCCGCCTTACGGTGTTTGGTGTTTGCCCACTTACTGTGTCCTGCCATTTTAAATTTTCTCCGATCTTTTACAGGGTGCAGGCTATCCTGGCTGCGAGCTTGTTCGCTGCCCTTCTCGCAACGCCGATACCAGAGTATGCGGGTCAGGTTGCGCTGGCGGTGAACAACCTTGCGGCGCCGATTACGCCTGACTGTTCAATAGGTTGGTGTAGTCCTGTTAAAACTCACCAGATTCATAAAATTTAATCGATTCGCCGCCGGAAAAATGCGCGGCAGCAGCAATTCAGGTAAATTCTTCAATCGCCTGGCGATTACTCCAGGACTTGGTGAGTGCCGCAGCCTCCGCCGGTCGCAGCCAGCGAAACGCCAGATGCTCGGTCAGCGTGATATCACGCTCTGCTGGCAATCGCAGCCGGAACCAGTGCTCGTGATTATGGGTGACACCGGGTGCATAACGATGGCGATAGTGCGGAAAGATTTCAAAGTCGATCTGACGCTGACAATCTTCCATCTCCAGCCGCTCGGCCAGCACGTCGATGCCCAACTCTTCGCCCACTTCACGCACCGCGGCCGTCAGCGGCGACTCACCGGCTTCAAGGCTGCCGGTGACCGACTGCCAGAAGGCCGGATCGTCCTGCCGCTGCAGCATTAACACCCGGCCTGTGTCGCGCGCCATTATGACCACCAGCACCGAAACCGGGTGTTTATAGCCCATTATTTATTCTCAGGCTTTTCTTTTTTGACTACCTGAATGCCCAGCTCCAGCAGCGAGGCGGGATTCGCTTCGCTTGGGGCTTCGGTCATCAGGCAGGCTGCGGCGGTGGTTTTCGGGAACGCAATCACGTCACGAATATTATCGGTACCGGTCAGCAGCATGGTCAGGCGATCCAGACCAAACGCCAGGCCAGCGTGTGGCGGCGTACCGAACTTCAGCGCATCCAGCAGGAAGCCAAACTTCTCACGCTGCTCATGCTCTTCAATACCCAGAATGCTGAACACCGTCTGCTGCATTTTGCCGTTGTGGATACGTACGGAACCGCCACCCACTTCATAACCGTTGATCACCATGTCATAGGCATTCGCCACGGCACGGGTCGGATCGGCAGCCAGTTCCTCTGCGCTCATCTCTTTCGGCGCAGTGAACGGATGGTGCATCGCCGCCAGGCCGCCCTCTTCGTCCTCTTCGAACATCGGGAAATCGATGACCCACAGCGGTGCCCAGGCTTTCTCATCGGTGATGCTGAGATCGCGGCCCACTTTCAGACGCAGCGCGCCCAGCGCGTCAGCCACCACTTTGGCGCGATCGGCACCAAAGAAGATGATGTCGCCATCCTGAGCGCCAGTGCGGCTCAGAATGCCTTCCACGATCTCCGCATTCAGGAACTTAGCTACCGGGCTCTGCACGCCTTCCAGACCGTCGGCGCGCACGTTAACTTTCATCCATGCCAGACCTTTGGCACCGTAAATTTCGACGAACTTGCCATATTCATCAATCTGCTTACGGCTCAGCTGCGCACCGGTCGGCACGCGCAAGGCGGCCACACGGCCTTTTGCATCGTTGGCCGGGCCAGAGAAGACCTGGAATTCGACGTTTTTCAGCAGATCGCCGACGTCCACCAGCTCCATCGGGTTGCGCAGATCTGGCTTATCGGAACCGTAGCGATGCATCGCTTCAGCGAAGGTCATCTGCGGGAATTCACCGAGATCCACACCCTGCACGTCCAGCCACAGATTGCGGATTAAACGCTCCATCACTTCACGCACCTGTGGCGCGGTCATGAAGGAGGTTTCGACGTCGATCTGAGTAAATTCTGGCTGACGGTCAGCACGCAAATCTTCGTCACGGAAACATTTAACGATCTGGTAGTAGCGATCGAAGCCCGACATCATCAGCAGCTGTTTGAACAGCTGTGGCGATTGCGGCAGCGCATAGAACTTGCCTTTATGCACCCGGCTCGGCACCAGATAGTCGCGTGCGCCTTCCGGCGTCGCTTTGGTCAGCATCGGGGTTTCAATATCGAGGAAACCTTCATCATCCATAAAACGACGCACGAAGCTGGTAATTTTCGCGCGGGTTTTCAGACGGGTCACCATCTCCGGGCGACGCAGGTCCAGATAGCGGTATTTGAGGCGCGCTTCTTCACTGTTGGTCTGGTTTGCATCCAGCGGCAGCGGCTCAGAACGGTTGATGATGTTCAGCGCATGGGCAAATACTTCGACTTCCCCGGTCGCCATCTCGCTGTTTTTATTCTTATCGTCACGGGCACGCACGGTACCGGTGATCTGGATACAAAATTCGTTACGCAGTTCAGAAGCCAGCTTAAACGCGTCCTGACGATCGGGATCAAAGAACACCTGCACGATGCCTTCACGGTCGCGCATATCGATAAAAATCAGGCTTCCCAGATCGCGACGGCGGTTTACCCAGCCGCAAAGAGTGACTTGCTGACCCACATGAGACAGATTGAGCTGTCCGCAATATTCTGTACGCATAACGCTATCCTTTTAACTTCGCCGCTGCAGCTGACAGCATCCGGCCGCGTAACCTGATGCGATGCTGTCGCAAAAATGGCGGTCATTATAATGGAAAAAGGCAACCAGGATAAGTAGAGCCGCGCCAAAGCGGCGATTTCATCGGCAGTTGACCTGTTTGCACCGGGGCGTGACCTTAGAGGATAATCGTAAATCTTCATTCTGAGCCAGGAGAGAGGGCGTGACGCTTCGTATTGGCCTGCCACAGTGGCAGCATTCACACTGGAAACGCTGGGGCATTGAGAATCTGGCTGACTACGCCCGCTATTTTCACTGTGTTGAAGGTAACACCACGCTGTATGCGCTGCCCGCGCCCGACACCGTACTGCGCTGGCGTGAGATGACGCATGATGCCTTTCGCTTCTGCTTTAAATTTCCCAGTACCATCAGCCATCAGGCGGCGCTGCAGCACAGCGATGACCTGCTGACCGATTTTCTGCGGCTGATGGAGCCGCTGGCCGATCGCATCGGTCAATACTGGCTGCAGCTACCCGCCACTTTTTCTCCGGCGCAGCTGAACGATCTCTGGCGCTTTCTCGACAGCCTGCCTGCGCGTTTCGAATACGGTGTCGAAGTGCGTCATGCGGCGTTTTTCGCCAAAGGTGAAGCCGAGCGGGCGCTGAATCGCGGCTTGCTGGCGCGCGGCGTTAACCGGGTGATGCTGGACAGCCGTCCGGTCCACGCCTCAGCGTCGCAAAGCCCGGCGGCGCTGGCGGCACGCAACCAGAAGCCGCGCGTGCCGCCGCATGCCCTGCGCACCGGCGCGCAGCCGATGGTGCGCTTTATCGGCAGCGACAGCGTGGAGGAGAGCGTGCCGCTGTTTCAGATCTGGCGGGCAAAGTTAGCGGAATGGCAGCAACAGGGCGACGCGATGCTGTTTCTGCATACCCCGGATATGGGCCAGGTATTTCCACTGGTGCAGGCGCTGTGGCCCGAACTGCAACAGATTGACCCGCAGATTGGCAGCGGTCCCGACTGGCCACAACAGGAATCACTGTTTTAATCACTGGACAGGACAGCGCCCTCCGCGCTGGTTAGAATAGCCGCCTTACTGATGCTGATGGAGTCACAATGGTTAGCGCGTTATACGTGGTGTGGGGTGCGTTGCTGGTCATGAAGTTTACGCTGGACGTGGTGCGTTACCGCCGCTTCTATCGGGTGGCGTATGGCGACGGCGGCTACCATGACTTAAAGATGGCGATTCGCATTCACGGCAACGCTATCGAAACCATCCCGCTGGCGCTGCTGTTGCTGGTGATGATGGAGATGAACGGTGCCGACATCTGGATGGTGCACCTGACCGCCCTGCTGTTCTTTATCAGCCGCCTGCTGCACGCCTGGGGTCTGCGTCACAGCGCCATGCCGGGCCGGAAATATGGCATGCTGCTGACGCTGTTTTCGTTGTGCGGCATGGTGATTTTCAACCTGATCTATCTGCCCTGGGAGCTGGTGCTGACGCTACACTGAGTGTTGCCGGGTTAAGGGGTGCAGCCCGCCCCACTTTCTGCCAGAATAGCGCCCTTTCCGTCGTCTCTTCGGATTTTCGATATGTCTGACCGCGATCAACTCTTCTCAGCGCCCATTGCAAAACTGGGTGACTGGACTTTTGACGAGCGCGTTGCTGAAGTCTTTCCCGACATGATTCAGCGCTCGGTGCCAGGCTATTCCAACATCATCTCGATGATTGGCATGCTGGCAGAACGTTTTGTGACCCCCGACAGCCAGGTCTATGACCTCGGCTGCTCGCTCGGCGCGGCGACCCTGTCGGTACGCCGCAACATTCAGGTGCCCGGCTGCCAGATCATTGCGGTGGATAACTCCCCGGCGATGGTCGAGCGCTGCCGTCGCCACATCGATGCCTTTCGCGCTGATACGCCGGTGACGGTGCTGGAAGCGGATATCCGCGATATTGCGATTGAGAACGCCTCGCTGGTGGTGCTCAACTTCACGCTGCAGTTTCTTGAACCACCGGCGCGGCTGGCGCTGCTGGAGAAAATCTGGCACGGGCTGAAGCCTGGCGGTGCGCTGGTGCTGTCGGAAAAATTCAGCTTTGAAGACGCCGAAGTGGGTGAACTGCTGTTTAACATGCATCACGACTTCAAGCGTGCCAACGGCTACAGCGAACTGGAGATCAGCCAGAAGCGCAGCATGCTGGAAAATGTGATGCTGACCGACAGCGTGGAAGCGCACAAAGCCCGCCTGAAACAGGCCGGTTTCTCGCACGCCGAACTCTGGTTCCAGTGCTTTAACTTTGGATCACTGGTGGCATTGAAATGATCGATTTTGGCCGTTTTTATCAGCAAATCGCCGTGGGTCCGCTGGCGAAGTGGCTGGAAGTGTTGCCGGCGCAAATCAGCGAATGGCAGCGGGAAAACCTGCATGGACACTTCCGCGACTGGTATAAGTCGCTGGAGTATCTGCCGCTGCTGGAGCCGCAGAAACTTGACCTGCTGCACAGCGTCAGCGCTGACCGCGACGACATCAGCGATCGTCATCGTCAGGGCATTGAGAAACTGCTGCGTAACCTGATGCCGTGGCGCAAAGGGCCTTACTCGCTCTACGGCACCGACATCAACACCGAGTGGCGCTCCGACTGGAAATGGGATCGCGTTCTGCCGCATATCTCGTCGCTGGCGGGCCGGACGGTGCTGGATGTCGGCTGCGGCAGCGGCTATCACATGTGGCGGATGATCGGTGCGGGCGCGCATCTGGTGGTCGGTATCGATCCGATGCAGCTGTTCCTGGTGCAGTTCGAAGCGGTACGTAAGCTGCTGAATGACGATCGTCGCGCCCACCTGTTGCCGCTGGGGATTGAGCAACTGCCGGCGCTGCAGGCGTTCGATACCGTTTTTTCGATGGGCGTGCTCTATCACCGCCGTTCCCCGCTGGATCACCTGCTGCAGTTAAAGAATCAGCTGGTGAGCGGCGGCGAACTGGTGCTGGAAACCTTAGTGATTGAGGGTGACGTTAATCAGGTGCTGGTGCCGGGCGAACGCTACGCGCAGATGCGCAATGTGTTCTTTATTCCCTCTGCCGAGGCGCTGAAAAGCTGGCTGGAGAAGAGCGGTTTTGTCGATGTCCGCATCGTCGACTTCGCTCGCACCACCACTGAAGAGCAGCGTCGCACCGACTGGATGACCAGCGAATCGCTGGCCGAGTTCCTCGATCCTGACGACGCCAGCAAAACCGTTGAGGGTTATCCCGCGCCGCTGCGTGCGGTGCTGGTCGCCACCAAACCCTGAGTTTTAGCGGCGAGACAACGCCAGTTTCGCCGCAAAACCGATAAAGACACAGCCGGTCAGACGATCCATCACCTTCAGCACCCGTGGCTGACGCAGATGACCGGCGAAATAGTGGCTGCCGCCAATCAATACCGCATTCCACACCAGCCCCAGAACCATATGTGCCAGCGCCATCAGGCTACACCACAGCGCGACCGATGCCCCGGCCGGAATAAACTGCGGCAAAAAACTCACATAGAAGATGCCCACTTTGGGGTTCAGCAGATTGCCCAGCAGACCGCGGCTGAAGCAGGCTAGATAGCCCTGTTGCAGCGCCGGTTGTTGCGTGTCGATGGCTCCCTGGCGGGGCTTCAGCAACAACTTCAGCCCCAGCCAGAGTAACCAGCCGGCACCCAGCCACTTCAGCAGGTTATAGGCCATTTCGGAGGCCAGCAGCAGCGCGCCTAATCCGAATCCCACCGCGACACCCCAGACCAGACAGCCGAGCGTGATACCCAGTGCCGTCACGCTGGCGCGCTTTGCGCCCTGAGCGACTGCTGAGCGCAGTACCAGCGCGGTATCAAATCCTGGCGTCAGCGTCAGTATGGTGATGGCAAACAGAAATGAAAACAGCGTGGTGGTCATGGCATTCTCCCTGGAGGTAACAGCCGGTCAGCAGCGTCTGGGTGTCCTGCTAGCGTAACAGGCCCGTCGAATTATCTCACCCTGCTTACTCTCCCTGTTCGTCAGCGTGTGCCAGGCTAAGGGCGGTTTAACTTCATATTAAGGAGCTGTGATTATGAGTAAATTTATCTTCTCTTCACCCCGTAAATATGTGCAGGGCGCGGGCGTGCTGGATGAGCTGGGACCTTATGTGGCCGAACTGGGTGATAACGCTTTCCTGGTCGCAGATGACGTCGTCTGGAAATTGATCGGCGAACGCGCGCAGCAGGCGCTGCAACAGGCGGGCGTGACCTTCAACTGGCAGCAGTTCAACGGCGAGGCGTCGAGCAATGAGATCACCCGCCTGAGCCAGCTGGCAAAAAGTCAGGGCTGCAATGTGGTGGTTGGGTTGGGCGGCGGCAAAACGCTGGATACCGTTAAAGCGGTGGCGGATGAGCTGAAGCAGCCGGTAGCGATCGTGCCGACCATCGCCTCAACCGATGCGCCCTGCAGCGCCCTCTCCGTGATCTACTCTGACAGCGGCGTGTTTGAAAGTTACCGTTTCTACAGCAAGAACCCCGATCTGGTGCTGGTGGATACCGCAGTCTGTGCCAGCGCGCCGGCGCGGCTGTTCGCCTCTGGCATCGCCGATGGCCTGGCGACCTGGGTCGAAGCGCAGGCGGTGGCGCGCTCGCACGCCAAATCAATGGTTAATGGCGATCCCACGCTCGCCGGGCTGGCCATCGCCCGTGCCTGTGAAGAGACGCTGCTGACCTGGGGCTACAGCGCTTACGTGGCGGTGAGTGAAAAACGGGTAACGCCAGCGGTCGAGGCGGTGGTCGAAGCGAATACGCTGCTCTCCGGGCTGGGCTTCGAAAATGGCGGTCTGGCCGCGGCTCACGCCATCCACAACGGCTTTACCGCAATTGATGGCGATATCCATCACCTGACGCACGGTGAGAAAGTTGCTTACGGCACGCTGACGCAGATGGTGCTGGAGCAGCGGCCGGATGAGGAGATTGCGCGCTATATTCGTTTCTATCGCGCAATTAAGATGCCGACCACCCTGAAAGAGCTGCATCTGGAGAATGAGAGCTGGGAAAATCTGGTCAAAATCGGTGCGCTGGCGAACAGCGAGGGCGACACGCTGAAGAATCTGAATCCTAACCTGTCGCCGGAAGATATTGCCAACGCCCTGCTGGCGCTGGATGCGTTCAGTAAAACGGTGGCGTAAACCGCTGCGCGCGATTGCCGAGTCGCCCGCTACTCTTCAGCGGCGGGCTGATCCCAGTACTCATATTTGTAGGCGGAGCTGAGATGGCGTTCGATGGTGCCGCGGGTAAACATCTCGGTTTCATGCAGATAGCTCAGAGTGCAGTTACCCGCCTGGTCCCACGACTGGCATTCATCGACGGTGCGGATGGTGCTCAGCGGCGTGGTGGCGGTGCCATTCAGACGCAGCTCGCGCCACTGGTTATCGTAGCTGTAGCTGTCGGTGCTGCGGGCTGAACTGGTACGGGTTACCAGACCCTGCTGATTCCAGCGATAGAGATATTCCCCGTTGGTCAGTTGATCGCTGCCGCGCGCCACGCTCTTTTGCAGCCGGAACTGGGGATCGTAACGATAGGTGGTGTCGGTAAATCCGCTGCTGCCCATGCTGGTAAATTTGTCCGACGCGCTGATGATGTTACCGTGCTGGCCCTTGTGCCAGTTAATCGTCCCCTGCCGGTTATCCACCACCACCTCTTTCCCCTCTTTCAGCACTTTCACCAGGTAAGCATATTCCGCCACCCAGCCGCCCTGCACTCTGGCGATGTGCTGCTCCATACTGAGGATCACGTTGCGCTCGTTCTTGTCATAGCTGACGTCAGCCACCAGCAAATCGCCACAGGCATCAAACTGCCCCAGCACCCGCTTCTGCGAATTGACATCTTTGCCAAACTCACCGGCGATCACCTGCTTAACCGCGCCTTTTGCGCTTCCGCCCAGCAGGATCCAGTTATTACTGCTGGCAATAGCCCCGCTGTGCGGACCGCACTGGCTGGCCGCAAACAGCGGAGGACTCAACGCAGCCAGTAACAGGCTTGCGGCAACAATCGGTTCGCATTTCATAGGGTAAGTTCCAGACAACGTTGCGTTAAGTGTAAACGCTGCAGCGACGAATGGCGGTGTAGCGCAAAAATATCCGTTGTCAGATAGCGTCAATTATTTCATCGCCCGCAACCTAAAATCGCGCGCACTTTGTTCCGATTTTATAACGTTTTTTAGCCTCTAAGCCAGACGGCACAAGGGTTAAGCGCGTTTCAGGCCGGGCGGAAAAATGAAATTCTGCCGATATACTTTTCACTCTGGCGTGAGTTAACCGGAGAAAAGATGAGTCATGAAGCAGGATGAAATCGCTTTGTCAGATATTGCGCGTCTGGTTTTTGGCCAGAATCCGCCAACGTTTCTGCTGGAGGTGATGGGACGGGCAGTGATCTGCTTTATCCTGATAATTATCACATTACGTCTGCTGGGGCGTCGCGTGGCCTCACAATATACGTTGTTCGAACTCTCTGCGGTGGTGACACTGGCGGGTACGATGGGCGTTCCGTTGCTGGATGACAAACGCGGGCTGTTGCCGCCGCTGGTGATTATTGTCAGCCTGCTGGCGTTACAGCATCTGGCAGGCCATCTCAGCCTGGGTTCACGCCGCTTCGATCGGCTGCTGGCGGGTGGCGAACGGGTGCTGCTGGATGAAGGTCGCCTGAAGCTGGAAACGCTGCGCGCCACCGTACTGTCACGCGAGAAACTGTTTTCGCTGCTGCGCGGTCGTGGCGTTCAGCATCTGGGCCAGCTCAGCCGCATCTACATCGAGCCTTCCGGTGCGTTGACGCTGATCTGGAGTGATACGCCGCGGCCCGGCCTGGCGATTGTGCCTCGCGGCGATCACGCCCTGATCGCCGCAATGGAGACCGGCGAGCATCAGGTCTGCGCCTCCTGCGGAAACCTGGCTGACCGCACCACGCCTGCTGACAGTGCCTGCCACGGTTGCCACGCGCACCAATGGCTGCCTGCGTCTGCGTCGCTGGAGGAGTGATCATGGGTAATCTTCTGCACCGCTGGCTGATAGGTGAAGCGCCCTGGTCCTTTGCGGCGGAAGTCCTGCTGCGTTTTCTGTGTATCTATCTGGTTTTACTGCTGGTGCTGCGGCTGATGGGCCGACGCTTCGCCGGTCAGTTAAGCATTATCGACCTGGCGATCATGATTATGCTGGGTGCTGCAATTGGTGCACCGTTACAGACGCCTGAAAAAGGGATACTGACCACTATCGTGTTGCTGATCACCCTGCTTGGCTGTTTTCGCCTGCTCTCCTGGTCCACGTTTTTTTCGCATCGGCTGGAAGTGCTGACCCAGGGTGACGCCACGATGCTGGTGATGGATGGGCGGCTGGCGCTGGAGCATCTGCACCATGCGGAGTTCTCCCGCGATCGTACCTTTTCCGAACTGCGCTCAATGGGGATTCAGCATCTGGGAGAGGTGCGGCGCGCCTGGCTGGAACCTTCCGGCCGGGTCAGCCTGTTGTGCTACCGGCAACCCCGTGCCGGATTATGGTTACTACCTGAACAGAACCAGCAGTTTAACCAGCATATTGCGGTTGATGACCGCTTCGCCTGCGGTCATTGCGGTTATGTGGTGCAGAGTAAAGCGCAGCCGGAACAACGGTGTGATTATTGCGAACAGCAGGCATGGCGGCCAGCGGTGAAGCGACTGGGAACGGAAAAAATTTATGATCCGCATCAGAAAGAGCATCCGCGCGAGGCGGGCGAATAACAGAGCGCAGTTAAGTACGTGAGGGTTCAGTTAAGCTGGATAAGGCATGACTTCTCACCCGGTTGAAGAGGAATAGCGCAACGTGAACCAATCGAAACGCTATGCGTTGAGCAACCCTGGAACCGCTCGAAAAAAGGTTGCGCCTCGCGAGCGCTGAATCACGATCGGTTAAGATTAAAAAGTAAAAAAGGCTCTCTATGAGAGCCTTTCAACATCGTCTGTTACGCGGTGATTAGTTCAGGCGCTCAGCATCGTCCTGAGCTTCTTTCAGGTCAATTTTAGCGGATTCAAGCTTGAGTTTTTTCTCTTCAACTTTATGTGTTTTCTGAGAGATTCTGTCGAGCCGACCCTCTTCTTTCGCTTCCGCCAGTTCCTGCTGCGCCTGCTGCAGTTCAAGCTCTGCTTTTTTAACCTTTAACTCTTTCTTACTGACGTTATGGGTCGCCTGGCGCGCCTGACGGTCGTCTGAGCAGTAGGTTTGCACCTTATTACGTGCAATTTCCAGCCTGGAGACCTCCGCGCTATTTCCGCTATTTCTGGCCATTTCGCTTTTAGCGCTAATATCAGCAAGCTGTTCGCTGCATGACTGTGTAGCAGCAAGCGTTACCGCTGGCGACGAAAGTAATAGTATCGTTAAGAAAGTCTTTTTCATTAAATTTCACTCCTTGTTAAAAACCAGGTCTTACCTGGAAAACATCCACGGCGGTATATCAGCGAAAATCGACGCAATAAGAATCTACCTTTCCTTTCATTCAAGTCAAATAAAATAATAGCCAGGCCTGAGGAAATATTTTATTGCACTCTATGCATTCCATAATGACAATAATAAAGACGCGCGGTGATCTTTACTTTTTTATTTATGCCCAATGACAGATGGCGATACCCATGCAGATCTCTTTACAATGCCGGACTTTACGCTGATTGCTTTCTGTATTTCAGGCGTCACTTCTTTACTGACAGTTAGCGCAAAAAAATAAAGCAGTGAGATGAAATTCCAGCGCTTCCCAGAAGGGATTTAAGGGGCTTCGGCGCAGCGTTCAACGTTTCGCAGTCGTCGCGGACTGGAAAGGAAGTATTGGAATAAGTTACGGAATAATACTACCAAAAATGATAACGTAACCGGCGTTAATTGTGGATCGCTGAATATAAAACCAGCGCACAACGATAAAAAATATTATACCGAAAAGTCAGCTTACCGGATGGAAAAATAATCAGAAAAATCGCGAGTGGTTATATTCAGTAGTCCGATGTTTAGCGTGAAGCTGCGACGGATTAAGCTATAAAGCCTTGCCGAAGACGACATGGATGATTTCAGCTCACAGATTACGGCCGACGCGCAGCGCCTTCTGTCCGCACGGCATCAGACCAGAATGCTGCACTATGCTGCACTATGCCGCAGCGCCGCGGCCGCGTGGTTCGGCTAAAGATTTTGTTGCGGGCAAAAAGAACCCCAGCAAGCATACTGGGGTTTGGTACTTGCAAACACCACGTCAATGATCGGCGTGCTGCGCGGCAAAATCGGTCATGATTCAGGCCACCCGAACGGTGCTCATCTGCATCACGCTTTTCATCGCTTCCACCACATCGCCATCCACACAATAGCGGCTGAACTCGTCGGTTTCGGCTTCAGAACACATGGACACACCCGCTTTACGGTAGCGCATCGGCGAAGCGACTAACCGGCTTGCCGAGCTGTGAACTTCACGTATGCCCATGTCGAGGAACTTTTGCAGGTTACTGAGACGAACACCGGCACCTGCCATAATGATAGGACCTGTACTCGCCTCATTAAGTTCCTTGAGTAATGCAATTCCGTTCTCCGCGCTCTGCTGCTGGCCGGAAGTGAGAATGCGCGCCACGCCGAGATCGGTCAGCTCTTCCAGCGTCCGCTTCGGACTGTGGCACAGGTCGAAAGCGCGGTGAAAGGTCACCGCCAGTCCGTCGCACAGCGCCATAATCTGCCGCATCTGACCCCGATGGATATGCGCATCCTCATTCAGCATGCCGATGACCAGCCCGGGAAAACCGAGCTCACGGATCAATGCAACGTCAGATTTCATCGCCTCAAATTCGCGTGCGGTGTAGCAAAAATCACCGCCGCGTGGCCGGACAATGGGATGAACCGGAATTGAAACCTCACGTCGTGCCGCATGAAGCATGCCTGCCGACGGGGTTAATCCCCCTTCTCGAGGTGCGGCACAGAGTTCAACCCGATCGGCGCCGGCCTGCTGCGCGGTCACTGCGCAATCCACGCCATAGCAGCAAATTTCCAGTGTGGTCATTCTCTTCTCCTTTACATGACTCTGGTTCAAGGCAGATTCATCAGTTAGTCTGGCTGCTGGAATGAGTTTACCGGGAAAGTTAACTATGGCATTCAATTTCGACCAACGGATAGACCGTCGTCACAGCGATAGCCTTAAATGGAACAAATATGCGGACCAGGACATTCTGCCGTTATGGGTGGCGGATACGGATTTTCGATCCCCTGAGGCTGTGATCGAAGCGATACAGGCCCGCGCCGAACATGGCATTTTTGGTTATGGCGATAAGCCTGTCGGTTTCATTGACAGCGCGATTGCGTGGCTGGCCTCGCGCTATCACTGGCACGTTAATCCCGAATGGATTGTGGTGCTGCCTGGCGTGGTGACCGGGTTAAATCTTGCGGTGCGTGCCTTTACTGCTCCGGATGAACGCAGCATTGCACCGACGCCCATCTATCCGCCGTTTCGCGGTGCAGCAAAACTGGCGGAGCGAGGTCAGCTGAACCTGCCGCTGATTCTGCAACAGGGACGCTGGCTGCTGGATCTGGCAGCGGCAGACGGGCAGATGACGGGCAAAGAGCGGTTGCTGATGTTGTGCAATCCCCAGAATCCGGGAGGCACGGTCTATCGGCGTGATGAACTGCAGGCGCAACTGGCGTTTGCTCAGCAGCATGATCTGATCGTCTGTTCCGACGAGATCCACTGTGATCTGGTGCTGGAACCCGGCGTGCAGCATATTCCGTTTGCCACCCTGAGCGAAGACGCGGCACTGCGCTCGATTACGCTGCTGTCACCGTCCAAAAGTTTCAATATTGCCGGACTGGGTGCGTCCATCGCCATCATCCCCAATCCTGAACTCCGCGCACGCTTTGATCGTGTCCGGCGTGGCATCGTGCCGGATGTTGATATTCTGGCGCTGACGGCCGCAGAAGCGGCGTGGCGCGAAGGCAGTGACTGGCTCAGCGCACAGAATGACTACCTGCGCAGCAACCGTGACTGGCTGGTGTCGCAGGTGAATAAGCTCAGCGGGTTGTCGCTTTCAGCGCCTGAGGCGAGTTATCTGGCCTGGATCGATGCGCGCGGTCTGGGTGTGGCCAGCCCGGCGCTCTACTTTGAAAAACATGGGCTGGGGCTGTCAGCCGGACGCGAGTTTGGTGACGACCAGTTTGTCCGTCTCAACTTTGGCTGTACCCGCGCCCTGCTCGATGAGGCGGTTGCTCGTCTGCAGCGCGCCGTTGCTGCCCGGCCTTAGCCTTGCTCGCTGGCGACGATTTCCTCCAGTCGCCAAGGATGAAATTTAATGGTTGTCTGCCCATCTGTGACCGCCAGGGTCGGATTCGGCAGACGCTCATTTTCGCCCTGCGGCGAGCTGGTTTTGAACGAAATACCGGGCTGAGTCAGGGCGTCATCGGATAACAGCGCCATAGCCCGCACGCCCAGCGTCTGATGATCGCCACGCAGCACCACTTCGATATGCTCCCATCCTTCATGACGGTAACGTTTCTCGCCGGGCCACGGCAACTCAACCACATCCACCGGCCAGCCTGCTACCTGCAGTGGCTGATGCAATTTAAACAGGCAGATTGGCCGGCCATTAATCATGGCCTGGGAAAACTGACTGCCGATCTGTTGCAGCCCTTGCTGCCAGCGTATTGCCGTCGCTTCCTGATGACAACGCACCGCAATGTGATCGATTTCAAGATCGTTAAGTTGTAAACCCAGCCTCTGTGCAAAACTTTGCAACGATTCTTCAAAACGTTGCAAATCTGTCTTTAAATCATCCAATTCAGCGGGAAAAGATCGGTTCAAAACGGGAAATCCTCTCGGTTTGTTTAAACTTTATTATCAATCGAACCCCTGGCCTGCGCGGCCTTGCGCATGACAAAATGGTAAGATTCATCCTATTTAACCCATTATTTCCTGCAAAAGCGTATAAGAACAGCTTTCAATTCGGATTAATCCCCTCTTTAGGTCCATGAGTTAATTGATGAAAGTGACTTAAACTCCTGATTTATATCACCTTCTTTAATACAATAAGATAAGTCTTATTTGGCACTCAAACAATTGCAGCCACCTCCTCTTTCTTATAAATTTGACCCAACACAACCAAAAGGAATGGCTATATGTCTATGCTCATCGTTGTCGCAGTCCTGATCGCACTGATGGGATTTGCAATTTCCCGCCATTGGAAGGTGCGTGAAGATAAAAGCGTCAAGAACCCTCGCCGTCATCCACGACGTCGTTAAAGCCCCTGGGAAACATCTTCGGCTCTGTTTCCCCGCTTCATCCAAATACTGACGCCCACCGACATTTCACGTATACTTTTCCCCTCATTTTTTTCCATTTTGTCTGTTCCATCCGTTTCTGTCACTCCGTTGCGCGATGCTGCCAGGCAAGATGATGACGGCTCGACTCAACAGGTTCGGGCGTTGTTCAGCACATGAAGGTAACTCGGTGAATATTCAGGCTCTTCTTTCCGCAAAAGTCAGTCAGGCAATGGTTTTAGCCGGCGCTCCCGCCGATTGCGAACCGCAGGTTCGTCAGTCCGCCAGGGTCCAGTTTGGTGATTATCAGGCCAACGGTATTATGGCCGTGGCGAAAAAGCTGGGACAGGCACCGCGACAATTAGCGGAAGCAGTGATCCAGCATCTCGACCTGACCGGCATCGCCAGTAAAGTTGAAATTGCCGGACCGGGCTTCATCAACATCTTCCTCGACCACCACTGGCTGGCGACCCACGCCCGCGAAGCACTGACTCTGCCGCGCCTCGGCGTGCAACTGGCCGAGCCGCAGACCATCGTGGTGGATTACTCTGCGCCGAACGTGGCCAAAGAGATGCATGTCGGCCATGTGCGCTCCACCATCATTGGTGATGCGGCGGTCCGCACGCTGGAGTTTCTCGGCCATCGGGTGATTCGCGCCAACCACGTCGGTGACTGGGGTACCCAGTTCGGTATGCTGATTGCCTTCCTCGAAAAACAGCAAAACGAGCATCACGCCGAGATGGCGCTGGCCGATCTGGAAGCGTTCTACCGTGAAGCCAAGCGGACTTACGACGAAGATCCAGAATTTGCCGAGCGGGCACGTAGCTATGTGGTCAAACTGCAGGGCGGCGACGACTATTGCCGCCAGATGTGGAAAAAACTGGTCGACATCACCATGAGTCAGAACCAGAAAATTTATGACCGCATGAATGTCACCCTGACGCGCAAAGATGTGATGGGTGAGAGCCTCTACAACGATATGCTGCCCGGCATCGTCGCTGACCTGAAACAGAAAGGGTTAGCAGTGGAAAGTGAAGGCGCGACCGTGGTGTTCCTGGATGAGTTCCAGAACAAAGAAGGCGAACCAATGGGCGTCATCATCCAGAAAAAGGATGGCGGCTACCTCTATACCACCACCGATATCGCCTGCGCCAAATATCGTTATGAAACCCTGAAGGCCGATCGGGTGCTCTACTACATCGACTCGCGTCAGCATCAGCATCTGGTGCAGGCCTGGACTATCGTGCGTAAAGCGGGCTATGTGCCGGAGTCGGTACCGCTGGAACACCACGCGTTCGGCATGATGCTGGGCAAAGATGGTCGTCCATTTAAGACCCGTAGCGGCGGCACCATCAAGCTGGCCGATCTGCTCGATGAAGCCTATCAGCGTGCCTATTCCCTGGTGCGTGAGAAGAACCCGGAGATGAGCGAAGCGGAAGTGAAAACGCTGGCGGAAGTGGTGGGCATCAGCGCGGTGAAATACGCTGATTTGTCGAAAAGCCGCACCACCGACTACATCTTTGACTGGGATAACATGCTGGCGTTTGAAGGCAACACCGCGCCTTACATGCAGTACGCTTATACCCGCGTGCTGTCGGTATTCCGTAAAGCCGGTATTGACGCTGATGCACTGGATGCAGAGATTGTGATCAGCGAAGAACGTGAAGCGCAGCTGGCCACCCGTCTGTTGCAGTTCGAAGAGGTGATCACTCAGGTGGCGCGCGACGGTACGCCGCACGTGATGTGTGCCTATCTCTACGATCTGGCCGGTCTGTTCTCCGGCTTCTACGAGCACTGCCCGATCCTCAGCGCGGAATCAGAAGAAACCCGCCTGAGCCGGCTACAGCTGGCCGCGCTGACCGCGAAAACGCTGAAGCAGGGTCTGGATACGCTGGGTATCGACACCGTCGAGCGCATGTAATCTCAGAAACGGAGAGGTTTTCCCTCTCCGTTTTTGATCTCAGTATCCTCTCTGAACTTCCCCCAAATCTCCGCAGCAGGAGCGTGTTATGTCTGTCGCCGCGCACCTCATCAGCAGCCACCTTCCCACCATTAAACAGTTGCAGTGCTTTCTGGCTGTCGCGCACGAGCTTAATTTTCGCCGGGCCGCAGAGCGACTCAGCATGACGCAGCCTCCGCTTACCCGCCAGATTCAAAGCCTGGAAGATCTGCTCGGTCAGTTGCTGTTCAGTCGCACAACCCATGAGGTAACGCTCACCGAAGCGGGCCGTGCGCTAGTGGCGAAAGCAGAAGCGATCCTCAGTGCGCTGAGTGCCTTAAAGCAGGAAGCGCAGCCTGCCGCAAGACTGCGCATCGGGCTGACCCGCACGCTGAACTTTGAACTGATCGCGCCGCTCAATAAGCAACTCGCCGCTTTTCATGCCCGTGATGAGATGGAAATGCCCAGCCTGACTTCCGCTCAGCTGTTGCAAAGCCTCGCAAAAAACAGCCTGGATTTGATCCTCACCGGCGAAAAAGGTCCGGAAGCGGAAAAAGCTGTTCAGTACGCCTGGGTTTACCGCGAGCCGCTACTGGTCGCGATGCCGTCGGCCCATCCGGCCAGTCTGGCGGCAAAAGTCTCACCGGAGGCGCTGGCTGACCTGCCGCTGTTCTGGTTCGCGCGCAGTGCCAATCCGCAGTTTTACGATAAATGCGAGCGCTACTTCGCCATGCTCAGCGTCACGCTGAAACGAGTGAGAGAGCCGGAAGATTCCCTGCTGATGCTGTCGCACATCGCCAGAGGTAAAGGCTGCGCGCTGATGCCGCAGTCAAAATGTACCTTTAATCAGGCAGGACTCTGTTACCGCCCGCTGACGGAAGGCGCGGCGCAACAGCTGGCGATTGATGTTTATGCGGCCATTCGCGCTGATGAAAACAATGAGGCGGTTCTCGATGCGCTGAGAACACTCTCGCAGTCCGCTGAACGCTGAGCCCCGCGCGTCTGCGCGGCTGAGTCGCGGTTTCCCTTCTTCCGCGCGGCCTGTCGCCCATCCTGATGTTGTCCCCTCTCGTCCCTGATACCTTTTTTGCATGACGGAAAGAGCAATTCATTGCTGTCGCACGGAGTGAAACAATCGCGTCTCACTTACGAGGAGAGACAATGAAAAAGCGAACATTAACTCAGGGTCTGGATGTCAGCGCCATCGGCTACGGCGCGATGGGGCTAAGCGAATTTTACGGTCAGACCGATGATCGTCACTCCCTGCAACTGCTCAGCCAGCTGCGCGAGCTGGATATCACTTTTATTGATACCGCCGATCTCTACGGACGTGGCCACAACGAGCAGCTGATCGGAGAGTTTCTTGCCGGACTAAGCAAGGCTGAACGGCTGAAATTCACCGTCGCCACCAAATGTGGCATTGAGCGTCCGGCGGATGCGGCCTATGCCCGCACCATTAATAATCAGCCAGACTACATTACCCGCAGCTGCCATGCCTCCCTGAAACGGCTGGGCGTCGAGCGTATCGATCTCTTTTATCTGCATCGCATCAGTCCGGCGACCCCGATTGAGGAGAGCATGCAGTGTCTCAGCCGCCTGGTGCAGGAAGGTAAAATCGCCCGGATTGGATTGTGTGAAGCCTCTGCCGCAACGCTGAACCGGGCGCAGGCGATCCACCCGCTGGCCGCGCTGCAGACGGAATATTCACTCTGGACGCGAGACATCGAAGAGGAAATTCTGCCAGCGGTGAAAAAGCTCGGTATCGGCCTGGTGCCCTATTCACCGCTGGGCAGAGGTTTCCTGACCGGTAAATACCGTAAAAACAGCGATTTTGCTGAAGGGGATTTCCGCAAAAATAATGACCGTTTCCAGCAGGAAAATATCGATCACAATCTCCAGCTTCTTAACGCGGTAACGCCGCTGGCGGAGAAGTATCACGCCACTACCGGGCAGATTGCGCTGGCCTGGCTACTGGCACAGTATGAAAAAATTGTGCCGATTCCAGGCACCAAACAGATCGCTTATCTCACTGAAAACGCGGAAGCCGCGGATATCGAGCTGGAAGAGGAAGATATCGGGTTGCTGGATGCTGTTCATCAACAGGTTGAAGTTAAAGGCGGTCGCTACTCTGAGGAGGGAATGAAGGGGGTTAACGCCTGAACACAAACTATGCACTCGCGCACTGTGCCCAGGTGCGCTAGTCAATTCAGCAACGATATCCTTACTCGTAATTGACCATCACTTCACTGCTCACCACCCGTAAACCGGGTGGCAGCGCCCCGCTTCCGGCAAAACCAAACACCATGTGCAAAGTCTCACCGGCGCTCAGATGTGCCAACCCGCGTGTGGTGCCGCTGGCCCCCTCCAGGGAAGTGCAGCGCTGTTCGCCGCACAGCCGCACCTGCAGGCCGGACGGGGCCGGTCTGCTCAGCTGATAACGCCAGTTAACGACGCTGACCTCCCCGCTAATGTCGGCGGGCGGCGTCAGCGGCTGCGCCCGTTGCCAGCTGCCGCGGTTAGCCAGCAGCGGCCCATTGGCCGAAGCACTCCAGGCACCACCGGCCGCCTGCGCCATCAGTGGCAGCATCACGAATGCCATCACCAGCCAGCGCATTATTTGCCTCCGATGGTGGCGGTCATCCGAATCTGGCGGTTATCGCTCAGCTCCAGATTCGACAGCACCACCAGCTGCGGCAGGTTGCGTCGCAGGAAGCGCGCCAGTAACGCCCGCAGCGGATGGTTCACCAGCAGCACCGGCGGTGCGCCGAGCATCTCCTGACGCTGCAGCGCCGCCTGCGCCTGGCTCAGCAGCCGATCAGCCAGGCCCGGTTCCAGTCCGCCGCCGCCCTGCAACGCCTGTAATAACAAGCGTTCCAGCGTGGAATCCAGTCCGATCACCTGCACTTCATCGTTGCCCGGGAACCACTGCTGAGTAATGGCGCGGCCCAGCGCCACGCGCACCACGCTGGTCAGCTCCTGAGGATCGCTCTGCACTGGCGCATGTTCAGCCAGCGTTTCGATGATGGTGCGCATATCACGAATGGATACCCGCTCCACCAGCAGGTTTTGCAGCACCTTGTGCAGCGTGGTCAGCGAAATCACGCCCGGCACCAGGTCTTCCGTCAGCTTCGGCATCTCCTGAGTGACGCGATCCAGCAGTTGCTGCGCTTCCTGACGGCCAAACAGCTCGCTGGCGAATTGCCCAATCAGATGGTTAAGGTGGGTGGCCACCACGGTACTCGCTTCCACTACGGTAAAGCCCTGGATCTGCGCCTGCTCTTTCAGCGCACTGTCAATCCAGACCGCTGCCAGCCCAAACGCCGGATCGACGGTGGCTTCACCCGGCAGACTGCCTGCCGCGGTGCCTGGGTTGATCGCCATCCAGCGGCCAGGATAGGCATCGCCGCTGCCGATTTCGACCCCTTTCATCAGAATACGGTAGCGCGCCGGTGGCAGTTCCATGTTGTCACGAATGTGGACCACCGGCGGCAGGAAGCCCACGTCCTGCGCCACTTTTTTACGGATACTGCGGATGCGGCCCAGCAGTTCGCCATTTTGCAGATGATCGACCATCGGAATCAGCCGGTAGCCCACTTCCATTCCCAGCGTGTCTTCCAGCTGGACATCGGTCCACGACGCTTCGGCGGTGGCGGGCGTGTCCGGCGCTTTGGTGATGCTGCCCGGCGTTGCTTCCGACTTTTTGTTCGGCTGCATTTCACGTCCGCGCAGCCACCAGGCCAGACCGAGTAAGGCCGCGGTAAACAGCAGGAACACGAAGTTTGGCATACCCGGCACCAGCCCCAGCAGGCCGATGACGCCGGCGCTCAGCATCAGCACCCGCGGATCTTTGAACAGCTGGGTCACCATCTGCTCGCCAACGTCCTGATCGGTCGCCACGCGGGTTACGATAACGCCCGCCGCGGTAGAGATCACCAGCGCCGGGATCTGCGCGACCAGGCCGTCACCGATGGTCAGCAGGGTATAGGTTTCCGCCGCGTGCCCCACGTCCATGCCGTGTTGCACCACGCCGACCAGCAGGCCGCCGATAACGTTGATCACCATGATCATGATACCGGCGATGGCATCGCCGCGAACGAACTTACTGGCACCGTCCATCGAACCGTAGAAGTCCGCTTCCTGGGTCACTTCAGAACGGCGGCGTTTAGCTTCATCTTCGCCAATCAGACCGGCGTTGAGGTCGGCGTCGATCGCCATCTGCTTACCGGGCATCCCATCAAGCACAAAGCGCGCGCCCACTTCTGCGATACGGCCCGCACCCTTGGTGATGACCATAAAGTTGATGATCACCAGGATGATAAACACCACGATACCGATGGCGAAGTTGCCGCCGACCAGGAAGTGACCAAAGGCCTCAACCACCTGACCCGCCGCTGCCGCACCGGTATGCCCTTCCATCAGAATGATACGGGTTGAGGCGACGTTCAGCGCCAGACGCAGCAAGGTGGAGAACAGCAGAATGGTCGGGAATGCCGCAAATTCCAGCGTACGCTGGGTGAACATCGCCACCAGCAGGACCATGATCGACAGCGCAATGTTAAAGGTGAACAGCAGATCGAGGATGAACGGCGGTAACGGCAGCACCATCATCGACAGGATCATCAGGATCAGTACCGGACCCGCCAGTACCTGCCACTGCATATCTTTAAAGTTGCCCGGTAAACGTAGTTTTGCGGCCAGGTTATTAGCCATCGTTTTTGCTCTCTCCTGCAAAGTCCATCTCTGCCGGGACCGGCAGGTTTTTCGGTTTGGTCGGGATCAGGCCGCCTTCGCGCTTCCAGCGGCGTGACTGCCAGACCCATGCCAGCACTTCCGCCACCGCCGCATAGAGCGCGCCGGGGATGTGCTGTCCAATTTCAGTGTGTCGGTATAACGCACGCGCCAGCGGCGGTGCTTCCAGAACCGGTATGCGGTGTTCCGCACCCAGTTCACGAATACGCAGGGCAATCTCGCCCGCGCCTTTGGCAATCACCTTCGGCGCACTCATCTTCTTCTCGTTGTACTGCAGCGCCACCGAATAGTGGGTCGGGTTAGTGACGATGACGTCAGCCTTCGGCACATCGGCCATCATGCGGCGGCGGGCGGCGGCGCGCATCTGCTGGCGAATACGCCCTTTAACGTGCGGATCGCCCTCCTGCTGCTTGTGCTCATCGCGGATTTCCTGACGCGACATGCGCAGCTTTTTGTAATAGCTGTAGAGCTGCCAGAAAACGTCGTAACCCACCATCGGCACCAGCCCCAGCATCACCAGGGTGCAGCAGATGGCGATCATATCCATGCCGTGTATCAGGGCGGTGATCGGGGATTCGCTGATCAGACGCAGCATCTCCGGCCAGTGAGCGTAGATGTACCAGCAGCCAACGGCGCCCACCAGCACGGTCTTGAGAATGCCTTTAAACAGTTCGGTCCAGGCCTGTGCGGCAAACATGCGCTTGAAACCGGCCATCGGACTGAGCTTGGTGAAGTCGACCTTGATCGACTTGCCGCTGATCACAATGCCGCCCAGCAGCATCGGCGCAGCAATCGCGACCAGCACCAGTCCGCCCATCAGCGGCAGCAGCGCCATCAGCGCCTGACCAATCAGGCTGCCGATGTGGCTGATGATAATTTTATCGTCGGTCACCATGCCGTGATCGAAACGCAAACCGGTGGCGACCATGCTGGCCAGCCGGTGCGCCATCATGGTGCCGCCCATCCACAGAATCATGATGCCGGCCAGCAGCATCAGTAATGAGGTCAGCTCGCGCGATCGCGGGATCTGCCCATCCTCACGCGCTTTTTCAAGTCGGTGCGCGGTGGGCGATTCTGTTTTGTCCTCGTCGCTCTCTTCAGCCACGACAAACCTCGGTTGGCAGGAATTCTGAGCATAGAATGCCAAATTTGAGTGGGGTTAAAGCGCAGATAAAACGGGAAAAAGGGGCGTTCTTTGACGGATGAGTCGGGCAAAGCAGAGCGGGCCCACCGTCTGGTGGACCCGTAACAGAGAGGTGCAGCCGTGTCGCCAGCCCGCAGGCTGGCTTCAGCCGATTAAAATCCTAAGCTGTCCAGCAGGTCATCAACCTGATCCTGGTTCGCCACCACGCCAGGTGCATCGGCGTGAATCTGCGGACCGTTCAGCAGGCTGGTGCCTTCCTGACGCTTCTCGGCACTGACTTCCGGCATGTTCTCCAGCAGCACCATTAACAGCTGGCGCTCAATCTCCTGGATCACATCCATCATGCGCTTGATGACCTGACCGGTCAGGTCCTGGAAATCCTGCGCCATCATGATTTCAAGCAGCTGCTTGTTGGTAAAGGACGTATGATCCGGCACGGCAGCAAGGAATTCGCGAGTATCCGTTACCAACTCACGCGCATCGGCCAGTTCAATTGGGTTTTCAAACCATTGGTCCCAACGCCCTTTCAGCTGGGTTGCCCCGGCTTCCATCTTATCCTGATGCGGTTGTGCCGCCTCAACGCAGTTCAACGCACGGTCGGCGGCCTGCGCCGTCATCTGCACCACATAATCCAGACGATCGCGGGCATCGGGAATGGCTTCAGCCGCATCGGCAATCGCCTGATCCAGCCCCAGCTCGCGCAGGCTGTCGCGCAGCATACGCGTCAGAGAGCCGATGCGGGTAATGATGTCGTGTGCCGAGGCATCCTCAGTTGGTTTCGGAAGGTCGCTCATCACATCTCCTTACATGCCCAGTTTTTCGAAAATTTTGCCAAGCTTTTCTTCCAGCGTCGCCGCCGTGAACGGTTTCACGACGTATCCGCTGGCGCCAGCCTGAGCGGCAGCGATAATGTTCTCTTTCTTCGCTTCTGCGGTGACCATCAGTACCGGCATGCTGCTCATCGCGGCATCGGCACGGATGGTTTGCAGCAGCTGCAGGCCATCCATGTTCGGCATGTTCCAGTCGGAAATGACGAAGTCAAAACCACCCGCTTTCAGCTTTGAGAGCGCATCCACGCCATCTTCTGCTTCTTCAACGTTGTTGAAGCCCAGCTCTTTCAGCAGGTTACGCACAATACGACGCATCGTATTGAAGTCGTCTACCACCAAAAAGCGCATGTTTTTATCAGCCATATCTACTCCTGTGTTATCTCGCCCGGCAGGACGGGCCTGTTAAATACGCAATGCCTGTCCGGCGCTAATTTTCGCCAGCATGTGCTGGCTGATGTTGCTTAAATCCACGACTTCACTCACGCCGCCCGTGGCTATCGCCTCACGCGGCATGCCAAATACCACACAGCTGGCTTCGCTCTGGGCAATGGTCCAGGCACCAGCCCGATGCATTTCCAGCATCCCGGCGGCCCCGTCGTTGCCCATGCCAGTGAGGATCACCCCGACCGCATTGCGTCCGGCGTTGATCGCCACCGATTTAAACAGCACATCCACAGAGGGCTTGTGCCGGTTGACCGGTGGCCCTTCGTTCAGTTTCACCACGTAGTTGGCACCGCTGCGGCCCAGCTCCATGTGCATCGCACCTGGCGCGATGTAGGCGTGTCCCGGCAGAATACGCTCGCCGTCTTCGGCCTCTTTCACCGTGATCTGACACAGCTTGTTCAGCCGCTCGGCAAAAGAGCGGGTAAAGCCTGGCGGCATATGCTGAGTAATCAGCAGCGCCGGGCTGGTGGCTGGCAGCGGCTGCAGCACATGGCGAATCGCCTCGGTACCGCCGGTTGACGAACCAATCGCAATCAGCTTCTCGCTGCTCAGCAACGGACCCGCTTTCAGCGTCGCCGGCACCGGCATCGCCGCCCGGTTATGCAGACGGGCGCGGGCGGCAGCACGAATTTTGTCGCCAATCATCTGGCTGTAGGCCAGCATCCCTTCACGAATCCCGAGTTGCGGTTTGGTGACGAAGTCCACCGCACCCAGCTCCAGCGCCCGCAGGGTAATTTCCGAGCCTTTTCCGGTCAGCGATGAGACCATCACCACCGGCATTGGCCGTAAACGCATCAGTTTTTCGAGGAAGTCGAGGCCATCCATGCGCGGCATTTCCACATCCAGCGTCAGCACCTGCGGATTAAACTGCTTAATCAGATCGCGGGCGACTAACGGATCGGGCGCAGTCGCGACCATCTCCATATCCGGATGGCTATTGATGATTTCCGTCATCAGTTGCCGCATCAGCGCAGAGTCATCTACGCACATCACGGTGATTTTGCTCATCATCTTTCCTTCGTCAGTCCATAGACGGTTTGCCCACGCAGCCAGAACTCTTTACTGATCTGACTGAAGTTCTCTGAGTGACCAGCAAACAGAATGCCGCCGGGCTTCAGCAAGGGAACAAACCGACGCAGAATTTTCTCCTGCGTCTCTTTATCGAAATAGATCATCACATTGCGGCAGAAAATGGCGTCGAACTGGCCTGGCAGCGCCCAGTCATTCGCCAGCAAATTGAGCTGTGCGTAACTGACCATGCTGGCCAGTTCAGAACGTACCCGCACCATGCCAGCATGTGGACCGGTACCGCGCAGGAAGAAGCGTTGCAGTTGCGCCGGTGACAGCGTACGCAGCTCCTCCTGGCGATAGACGCCCGCCACCGCTTTTTCCAGCACCTGGGTGTCGATATCGCTGGCGTGAACCTGGAACTTACCCGGTCCGGTCCCCAGCGTTTCGGCCAGCGTCATGGCAATCGAGTAAGGCTCTTCACCGGTCGACGCGGCGGTACTCCAGACGCTGAAATTACCCTGACGCTTACGCGCATGGTCCGCGAGGATCGGAAAGTGATGCGCCTCGCGGAAAAACGCGGTCAGGTTGGTGGTCAGCGCATTGATAAACGCCTGCCATTCCGCACTGTTCGGATCGTGTTCCAGCAGCGCCAGGTAACGACCAAAATCATCGATATTCAGCGTGCGCAGACGACGTACCAGACGGTTGTAAACCATTTCGCGCTTGTGATCGGCCAGCACGATACCGGCACGCTGATAGATCAGCTGGCTGATACGACGGAAATGCGTATCTGACAGCGGTAAGCGCTGCACCATTTGCGACAGCAGCGTCGTCGTCTCATTTTGCTCGAATGTCGATTTTTTCATTTCTGCACCTGGCCTGAACTAAAACACATTAACTTTCTGCTGCGATGCCCGACCGCCAGACAGCGGTCGGGCCTTCCAGGCGATTAAAAGGTTTCCCAGTTGTCGTCGCTGCGTGACGCAGACTGACGGGCAACGGTTAACGGCGCATCCAACTGAAGGCTTTTTGTCGCCGTTGTCTTGTTAACGGCCTGGGCGACAAATTCTTTACCAATATTGAACACTGAGACCGCTTGTTTTAAGTGGCTGGCCTGATCTTCCAGCGCCGCTGCGGCAGCAGCCGACTCTTCCACCAGCGAGGCGTTCTGTTGAGTCACGCGATCCATCTCGGTGACCGCCAGACCCACCTGATCAATGCCACGGCTCTGCTCATCCGACGCGGAGGCGATTTCGCCCATAATGTCGGTGACGCGGGTCACCGCACTGACGATGTTGCTCATGGTGTCGCCTGCGCTCTCCACCAGCACCGAGCCGGTATTGACGCGGCTGACTGAGTCTTCAATCAGACCTTTGATCTCTTTGGCCGCCTGCGCGCTGCGCTGCGCCAGGCTGCGGACTTCACCCGCCACCACCGCAAAACCACGACCCTGTTCACCGGCACGGGCGGCTTCCACCGCGGCGTTCAGCGCCAGGATATTGGTCTGGAAGGCGATGCCATCAATCACGCTGGTGATATCGGCAATCTTTTTCGAGCTGCCGGCAATCTCTTTCATGGTGGTGACCACGCCATCCACCACTTTGCCGCCCTGCTGCGCGGTTTCAGAGGCGTTAAGCGCCAGCTTCGAGGCCTGACGGGCGTTCTCGGCGTTCTGCTTCACGGTGGCGGTCAGCTGCTCCATGCTGGCAGCGGTCTGCTCCAGTGAGGCGGCCTGCTGTTCGGTGCGTGAGGAGAGATCGTTGTTACCGATGGCGATTTCGCTGGCACCGGTATAAATCGCGTCCGATCCATCACGTACGCTACGAACGGTGCGCGCCAGCTCCTGCTGCATGTTCTGCAAGGAAGCCAGCAACTCGCCGATTTCGTTACGCACCGAGAGATCGATGGGCTGGGTCAGGTCGCCGCGCGCAATATGCTGAATATGCTCGATGCTCTGACGCAGCGGGCGGATCAGCACGCGGCGCATCACGTTCCACACCAGAATAATCATCAGCAGCGTGACAGCCAGCGTCGCAACCACGATGGTGATGGAGCGGCTATAGGCCTGCTCATTGGCATCCACGCCCTGCTTCGCCAGCACCTGGTTGTATTCCAGCCAGGCGTTGTAATCTTTCTGAAACTTGTCCTGATAACTCTGAGTAGGCTGGTCAACAAAGCCCTTAAAGTTGCCGCTGTTGAAGAACACCATCAGTTCGGCCAGCGCGTCGTGATAAGCCTGATAATTTGCCTGCAGCGCTTTGACGTTGTCGGCGTTTTTGCCTTTTTCTGACAGGTTAGCGTTGAAGGTTTGATAGCCCAGCTCAGCCTGTTTCAGCTCTTCACCCGCCAGTGCCACCAGATCTTTCACCGTGGCGCCCGATCCGGACATCTGCGCATCCTGCAGAAAACGAATACCGGCGCGGTTAAGGGTGTTGCGCGCCTGAACCAGCGAAACCCATGAGGTGCCCATCGCCTGTTGCAGCGTATTCAGCCGCTGGTTATAGGCAAAATTCTCTTTATCTGAACTGACGGTTTTGAAAAACATTCCGCCGGAAAACAGCTGCAGCAGCGCAAACAGCGCCAGCACGCACAGCAGACCGGTAACAACACGTACACGACTAAACATACACACCTCATTGGTTGGCGATTCGCTTCTGTTTATCGGCGCATCTGAAGGGAACTTTATGCATGGCGGCGGCTTTACCGCTGCCGCCATGAGGAGAGGAGAGAAAATCAGACGCGGGAAACTTTGAAAACGGAGACGGCCTGGGTCAGAACGCTGGCCTGCTGCTCCAGGGCGGCAGCAGCGGCGGCGGATTGCTCCACCAGCGAGGCGTTCTGCTGGGTGACGCGATCCATCTCGGTCACCGCCTGACCGACCTGCTCGATGCCACGGCTCTGTTCATCGGATGCCGAGGCGATCTCGCCCATGATGTCGGTCACGCGGGTGACCGCGCCGACGATGTCGTTCATGGTGCTGCCCGCGCTTTCGACCTGCAGCGAACCGCTGTTGACGCGTGCCACTGAATCTTCGATCAACCCTTTGATCTCCTTCGCCGCCTGGGCGCTGCGCTGCGCCAGATTACGCACTTCACCAGCCACCACCGCAAAACCGCGGCCCTGTTCACCGGCCCGCGCCGCTTCCACCGCGGCGTTAAGCGCCAGGATGTTGGTCTGGAAGGCAATGCCGTCAATCACGCTGATAATATCGGCAATCTTCTTCGAACTGCCGGCGATCTCTTTCATGGTGCTGACCACACCGTCCACCACTTTGCCGCCCTGCTGCGCGGTTTCTGAGGCGGTCAGCGCCAGCTGCGACGCCTGACGCGCATTGTCTGCGTTCTGCTTCACCGTGGCGGTCAGCTGCTCCATGCTGGCGGCGGTCTGCTCCAGCGAGGCGGCCTGTTCTTCGGTACGCGCTGACAGATCGTTATTACCGGCAGCAATCTCACTGGCACCGGTAAAGATGGCGTCAGAGCCGTCACGCACGTTGCTGACGGTCATCACCAGCGACTGCTGCATTTCCTGAATGCCGGCCGCCAGCTGGCTCATCTCGTTACGCCCCTCGACCTGGATCGGCTGGGTCAGATCGCCGGAGGCGATAGATCGGATATGCGCCAGCAGCTGTTGCAGCGGCTGAATTAACACCTGCCGCAGGCCAAACCAGCAGGCGACAATCACCACCAGTACCGACACGGCAATCACGCCCAACAGCCACATCATCTGGGTAAAAGCCTGCTGGTTTTGGGCAATGCCCTGTTCAGACAGCGCGGTCTGACGGGCGCGCCACTCACCATAGCTGCCCTGCATCGCCACCTGTTTCTGTTCGATATTTTGTTTAAACATCCCTTCCAGATCGCGCGCCTGCAGACTTTTCACCATCGCTTTCAGGCCGTTGTCGTAACTGGCGTAATCCGCTTCCAGCCGGTCGCGCAGCGCCACCGCAAGGCCAGCGGTCGCAGGCAGGTTGTAGTAGATCTGGAAGTGACGATCGGCCTCGGCTAATTGCGCGTTAGCTTTGTTCATCAGATCGTCGAGCTGACCGCCGTTCATCTGCGAGGCCATGCTGGTCTGTAACCGCAGCATGGCGCGGTTCAGGGTGGTGCGGCTGTTGTTCAGCGAAATATAGGCGTCGGTCATCGCCGTGACGTTGCGATTGGAGACTTGCGACAGGGCAAAAGCCGCTTTGTCTTTATTCAGCGCCGACCAGAACAGGCTGCCGGAGAGCAGCTGAAGCGCGCCAAAGATCACCAGTACCGCGATTAAACTGGTGACCACTTTTATTCTTTTTAACATCTTGTTCCCCTGCAGGTTGATTAAGGTGCAGCGGCTTTATCGGCGCTCTGACGCGATGTGTTAGCGGTTTTCGCCGCTTTTCAGCGACAATCGGCTTTTGTAATTAATGATATTGCTACCGGGCGGCGGGTTTGGCTTTAGTCAGGCTGGCGGGATGAGGCGCAGGTGCACGCCCCGGCTGGAGGCAGGCGGGGCGTGCGGTCGATCAGAAGGTTTCCCAGTGAGTGTCGCTAACCGGTGCGGTCAGCGCTTTACGCGGTGCCAGAGCGGTCACCGGCGAGGCAATCGGCAGATGCCTGGTCAGCGTCTGCCCGCCAGACGCGCGCTGGATCTTAAACACCGCCACTGACTGGCTGAGACGGCTGGCCTGCTCTTCCAGCGAGGCCGCCGCCGCTGCTGACTCTTCGACCAGCGAGGCGTTCTGCTGGGTGACCCGATCCATCTCGGTAACCGCCTGACCCACCTGATCGATACCGCGACTCTGCTCATCGGACGCCGAGGCGATCTCGCCCATGATGTCGGTGACGCGGGTCACCGCACTGACGATATCGCTCATGGTTTCACCGGCGGTTCCCACCAGCTGGGAGCCAGCATTGACCCGGTTAACCGAGTCTTCAATCAGTCCTTTGATCTCTTTGGCGGCCTGGGCGCTGCGCTGGGCCAGATTGCGCACTTCACCCGCTACCACCGCAAAACCGCGCCCCTGTTCTCCGGCCCGCGCCGCTTCCACCGCGGCGTTGAGCGCCAGGATGTTGGTCTGGAAGGCGATGCCGTCAATCACGCTGGTGATATCAGCAATTTTCTTCGAGCTGCCCGCGATGTCGCGCATGGTTTTCACCACACCATCCACCACATTGCCGCCCTTCTGCGCGGTTTCTGAGGCGGTCTGCGCCAGCTGCGACGCCTGACGCGCATTGTCTGCGTTCTGCTTCACCGTGGCGGTCAGCTGCTCCATGCTGGCGGCGGTCTGCTCCAGAGAGGCAGCCTGCTGTTCAGTACGGGCAGAGAGATCATTATTGCCGGCAGAAATTTCGCTGGCACCGGTAAAAATGGCATCAGACCCTTCGCGCACGTTGCTCACCGTGCGCACCAGTGACTGCTGCATATCATGCAGGCTGGCCGCCAGCTGGCTCATCTCGTTACGCCCTTCAACCGCGATCGGCTGGGTCAGATCGCCCTGCGCGATGTGCTGAATATGGGTGATGTTCGTGTTCAGTGGAGTAATTAATACCTTGCGCAGACCGAACCAGCACAGGACGATCACACCTGCTACTACCGCCATGATGGTGCCCAGTATCCACAGCATCCGGCTGTAAGCAGAACTGTTCTCTTCAACGCCGAGCGTGGTCAGTCGGTTCTGATCGGCGCGCCAGTCGGTATAGAGCTTCAGAAACGCACTCTGGCCCGGTGCCACCGGCGCTTTGCCAGCCGCCACCAGATCGTTCGCCTGCAGTGCGGTCTGCAGATCGTTTAATGCCGTAGCATAGGCGCTGTAGCGCTGATCCAGCTGGTCATTGAGTTGCAGATTTTGCCCTGGGGTATCGGGCGTCTCCTTAAAGACTTTGTAATAGCCCGCGGCCGCCTGCTGAAAGGCTTTGCTGTCGTCAAACAGTCCGGCAACGTCGGCGTCTTTTCCTTCCAGTTTACTGGTGGCAAAGCGCAGCTGAATGCGGGTGAGTAAGACCCGGCTCTGGTTAAGACTCATATAGGCATCGTTGAGAGCCTGAGTGTTCTGCATCGCCAGCTGCGACACGGCAAAACTACGCTTGTCATGGCTGAGTGCCGAATAAAAAACGGAGCCGGAAAAGGCCTGTAACAGCCCAAACATCAGCAATACCAGCAACAGGCTGGTGACAACGCGAATTTTCGTTAACATGATTAACCCTGGAAAATGTAAGTGATAAAGCAGCAACGTGATTATCGGCAGGTGCGTGCGGGAAATTAGAGAAGAAAGTGAGTTTATTATTTGAAAAATAAGAAATTATTCAGCAGTAAAACTGTCACAGGCCGGACATAACCGGCCTGTGACGTGACGCTTAGGCGCTACGCAGGTTATCCACCAGCGCCATCTCGTCGCTGCTCAGCAGCTTCTCAATGTCAACCAGAATCAACATGCGATCGCCCAGCGCGCCGAGACCGGTCAGGTACTCGGTTGACATGGTGACGGCGAACTCCGGTGAAGGGCGGATCTGATCCTGGGTCAGTGACAGCACGTCAGAAACGCCATCCACCACGATCCCGACCACGCGATTCTCCAGATTCAGCACGATCACCACGGTGTTATCGTTGTATTCGACATCGGGCTGGGAGAACTTCACCCGCAGGTCGATAATCGGCACGATCACGCCACGCAGGTTGGTGACGCCGCGAATAAATTCAGGGGTATTTGCGATACGCGTTACCTGATCGTAACCGCGAATTTCCTGAACTTTCAGGATATCGATGCCGTACTCTTCATCGCCCAGCGTGAAGACCAGAAACTCCTGGCCGACAGTTTCGCCAGCGATTTTTGTCACGGTTGCCATTCCATTCATGTTATTTACCCTTTCGTTATCAATCAGGCGGCAGCGCCAGCCACACGTTTTTCACGGTTCAGTGATTGCAGTGCTGAAACATCGACAATCAGCGCCACGCTACCATCGCCAAGAATGGTGGCGGCGGAGATGCCCGGCACTTTGCGATAGTTACTTTCCAGGTTCTTCACCACCACCTGATGCTGACCAATCAGCTGATCGACCAGCAGCGCGTAACGCTTGCCCGCGCTTTGCAGAATGACGACGATGCCCTGGGTGGCCTCGGTTTTCGCCCCCTGCACCTCAAACACGTTCCACAGTTCGACCAGCGGCAGATACTCACCGCGCACTTCCAGTACGCACTCGCCACCGGCCAGCGGTTTCAGCTCTTCAGCACGCGGCTGCAGCGATTCCATCACCGCATTGAGCGGCAGAATAAAGACTTCATCCGCCACACGAACCGACATGCCGTCGAGGATCGCCAGCGTCAGCGGCAGCAGGATACGGATGGTGGTGCCTTTGCCCTGCTTCGAGGCGATTTCGACGTGACCGCCCATCTCCTGGATGTTTCGTTTCACCACATCCATGCCGACGCCGCGGCCTGACACGTCGGTGACCTGCTCGGCCGTTGAGAAGCCAGGCGCGAAGATCAGCATCCCGACCTCTTCGTCGCTCATGCTTTCGCTGACCGGCAAGCCGGATGAGAGCGCTTTCGCCAGAATACGTTCACGGTTCAGACCGGCACCGTCATCAGAGACTTCGATACAGATGTTGCCGCCCTGATGTTCCGCCGACAGCGTCAGGTTACCGGTTGCCACTTTGCCGGCCGCCAGACGTTTATCCGGCGATTCGATACCGTGGTCGAGGCTGTTACGCACCAGGTGCGTTAACGGATCGATGATGCGTTCAATCAGGCTCTTATCGAGTTCGGTTGAGCTGCCGAGCAGCGTCAGCTCCACTTCTTTGCCGAGCTTGCTCGCCAGGTCACGCACCAGACGCGGGAAGCGGCTGAAGACATATTCCATTGGCATCATACGAATCGACATCACCGATTCCTGCAGATCGCGGGCATTACGCTCCAGCTGACCCATGCTGTTCAGCAGGTCACCGTGCGCCACCGGATCGAGTTCACCGGAACGCTGCGCCAGCATCGACTGGGTAATCACCAGTTCGCCGACCAGGTTAATCAGCTGATCGACCTTCTCAACCGCCACGCGGATGCTGGTGGATTCGCTTGATTTGGCCGGTGCCGCAGCGCGTTTGCTTTCGCGTTTCACCGCGGCCACTGGCAGTTCGGTGACGCTGGCGGTCTGCACTTCAGCCACCACCGGCGCAACAGGCGCTGGCGCTGACACCGGTGCCGGCTCTTCCGCCTGCGGGAAGCGAATCTGCGCTTCATCAATCACAAAGCAGAGCACCGCCACGATGTCATCTTTGCCGACGCCATCAATGCAGACATCCAGCGTGTTGCTGCCCTTCTGGACGTTAGTCAGGGTGCCGAGATTGCTCATCTCTTCCAGCATCAGATCGACTTCTTTCTCTTTCAGATCGATCAGCTGCACGCGCAGCGCACTGCTGGCCGGTGCTGCGCTGGCAACGGCGGCCACGCTGACCGGTGCTTCAACCGGCAGACCTTTGGCCTCCAGCGCCAGCTGGCGCAGCGCTTCACAGATATATTTGAAGCTCTCCGCGTTCGGCTCTTGCGCGGTTTTATAAGCATCGAGCTGTTCCTGCATAATATCTTTGGTTTCCAAAAACAGGTTGATGATGTCGGTGCTGAGCTGCATCTCGCCGCGACGAGCACCATCCAGAATGTTTTCCAGGATGTGAGTAGTTTCCTGTAATACCGTAAAACCAAAGGTTCCGGCGCCACCCTTAATCGAGTGGGCGGCGCGGAAGATGGCGTTAAGCTGTTCAGAATCTGGTTCCTGCGGGTCGAGACCCAACAGGTGTTGTTCCATATCCGCTAACAGCTCATCGGCTTCATCAAAAAACGTCTGGTAAAAATCGCTGATGTCCATACTCACGGGGATCACCTCGGCTGTGAGGGGGCTGCTGTATTCACCGCGCTGCCCTGGGGAGCTGACGGTGCGGTAATTTGTTCAATGGCCGCCGGATCGCTGATCTGGACGGCATCACTTTCTGCGTTCTCTTTTTCTATTGCCGCTTCGGTGTCGTGGTTCAACACCAGCAGGCTGATGCGACGGTTAACCGCATCATTCCCGCCACGATTTTTCAGGCGCATGGTGTCGGCCATGCCTAACACGCGCAAAATTTTGCCGCTGTCTAACCCGCCAATCACCAGTTCACGCCGCGAGGCGTTGGCACGATCGGCTGAGAGTTCCCAGTTGCTGTACCCTTTATCACCGCTGGCATACTGAAAATCATCGGTATGGCCGGCCAGACTGATACGGTTGGGAATGCCGTTGAGGATCGGCGCAATGGCGCGCAGAATATCGCGCATATAGGGCTCCACCTCAGCCCTGCCGGTCTTAAACATCGGGCGGTTCTGGCTGTCGATAATCTGAATGCGCAGCCCCTCTTCCACCATGTTGATGATCAGATGCGGACGTAACGCTTTCAGACGCGGATCGGCTTCAATCAGCTGATCGAGCTTTTCCCGCAGCCGGTTAAGGCGAATATCGTCCAGCTTGCGTTTCTGCTCATCCATATCGACCACTTTCTTCACTTCACCGATCTTTTTCGTCGGATCGTCGCCGCCGCCAGGAATCGGACTGTCGCTGTCGCTGCTGCGCTGGCCACCGGTTATCGCCACTTTCAGCGGCGTTTTAAAGTAGTCAGCGATCTGCACCAGCTCCTGCGGGTTGGCGATGGAAAGCAGCCACATCACCATAAAAAATGCCATCATCGCCGTCATAAAGTCGGCGTAGGCAATTTTCCACGACCCGTGGCTGCCTTCATGTCCTTTATGTTTGCGCTTTTTGATCAGCACAATTGGGCGATTGCCATGCTTCATGAGGTCTGATCCGAAGTCTGTTTAGCCGGGTTCTTCGCGTTACGTACGTGCTCTTCCAGTTCGCTGAATGAGGGACGTTCAGCGGAATAGAGCGTTTTACGACCAAACTCCACCGCAATCTGAGGCGCGTAACCATTCAGGCTGGAGAGCAGCGTCACTTTGATGCACTGCATCATCTTGGTGGTTTCAGCACATTTCTGGCGCAGTACCGACGCCAGCGGCGAAATGAAGCCATACGCCAGCAGAATGCCGAGGAATGTTCCGACCATCGCATGAGCCACCAGCGCACCCAGTTCCGCCGCCGGACGATCGGCGGAAGCCAGGGCATGTACCACGCCCATTACCGCCGCCACGATACCGAATGCCGGCAGACCATCGCCGACCGCCGCTATACTTTGCGCCGGTACGTCACACTCGTGCTCGTAGGTCTCAATCTCTTCATCCATCAGCGCCTCAATCTCAAAGGCGTTCATGTTGCCGCTGACCATCAGACGCAAATAATCGGTAATAAAATCCACTAACTGTTTATCGGCAAGAATACGCGGATAATTAGCGAAAATTTCGCTCTGGCTGGGATCTTCAATATCGCGTTCCAGCGACAACATCCCCTGCTGACGGGACTTGGCCATCAGGCGATAGAGCAGCGCCATCAGATCCATGTAAACCGCTTTGTTATATTTTGACCCGCGAAATAACAAAGGTAACGCTTTCAGGGTTTTTTTAATCGACTTGCCGTTGTTGCCCACTAAAAAAGCACCGGCCCCGGCGCCACCGATCATTAATAATTCAGCCGGCTGATAAAGTGCGCCAAGATGGCCACCCACCAGCGCATATCCGCCCAACACGGAGCCTAAAACAATCAAATAACCTAAAATTATCAGCACAAGAAATCCTTACGTCCGTAACGTGTTGGTGGAAGTTAAGCCAGAGAGCCGCAGGTGTTATTCGTAAAACGGAAGCAAAAAAAAAGCAGCGGTATTAACCGCTGCTGGATGGCTTCCACAGTGCGAACAAACTTAAACGGCGCGTTTAACCTGTTCATCCAGCAGTTGTGGAAACATATCGGCAGAATCTGCAGAAAGTTTACGTCTTTTTACGGCACGTGATGGCGGCTGGCACAGGCTGCAGACAAAGCTGCCAACCGGCTGATGGGCGTGATTAATAAAGCTGCCATTACAGCTTTTGCAATCGGCCAGTTCCAGCATGCCACTTTCAACGAATCGCACCAGGGTCCATGCACGCGTTAGCGCCAACAGCGGGCCCTCGTCCGATTGCGGACACTGTTCGAGATATAACCGGTAGGCTTTAATCACGGCGTTGACGCCGTTGCACAGTCCGGTTTTCAGTAAAAACTTCCAGGCGTTACAGAACATGGAAGCGTGAATATTCTGCTCCCAGGTCATAAACCAGTCGGTAGAGAAAGGCAGCATGCCTTTCGGTGGCGGACTACCGCGCAGCTCTTTATAGAGCTTAATCAGACGACCACGACTCAGTTGGGTTTCGCTTTCTAACATCTGTAAACGCGCGCCCAGGGTAATCAGCTCCATCGCGAGCTGAATATCACGCGCTTCCTGAACAATACTTTTCTCAGTCATCACATCGCCCTCTTTTTAGCAGGCACGTCATCTTTAGACGCGTTACGCAGTAAACGGCTCGATAATAAAATGCCGGTGTGGATTTGCTGTAAATCATCCACGCGTGATTCCTGCGTCAGGCGATTAATTGTGCTGCTATCGGTAAAACGGAACTGGCAAACCAATTGATTGGTTTCCGCCATTTTTACCATTTCAGGCAGTGTTAATTCAGATAATGCGTCCGCCATTTTCTCATCGATACCGAGGCGAAACATTGCCGAAGCTTTTTCCTGGTTAATTAATCGCTGCGCAAGCAGTAAATATGACAAGTTGAGATCGTAAATATGTTTTAGTAATTCAGATGTACCCATTTTTCCATCCTGAGAGACGCGACGTAACTTCACCACAGATTATTATCTGCGTATTGAGCTGCTGTTTGGTAAATCTAAAGATGGCAAAAAAAATGTCATGTGAAGCCAATGTCACTGCTTTTCGCCTTCATCTTATGTGTGGGTTCATGACCCACCGAAAGTCAAAAATCCAGGCCATTTTATTTTCGAGTTCTGACCATCTTCCGTGACGTCTTCTTACATTTTTTAAGACTATTCCGAAAACAAGGCAAATCTATATCGTCTGATTTCGACATACAACGACAGTACTGTGAAATTTTAGATAAAGTGTGACGCAGATCACACTTTTAAGGCAAATTTCTTCAGCAACCCTTTACGATCCTTTGTCTGTTGTTCAATTTTTGAGCGAAAAAAGCCGATTTTAAGTCGAATTGGTCCTGAGAAAGGTTTAATAGGGGGTAAAAGCAGCTCTATTCGAGGCTTTGAGACGGCGTCGATCTATTGTCAGTGTTAATCGATTTAACACCCTATTTAGAACCATTTAAAACGACTAAGTCAGCATATTATGCTGAACGAAGCGGCAGAGAATCACTTTGTAATTAGTCACTTAGGGTGAGTATCGCAGAGGGTGAGTAATGAAAGCGTTAAGGTTTATACGGCAGTACTGACTTCAACTGGCAACCAAGCGTTAACAGTTACCGCTGGATGTTTAGTATACGACACCAGATGTAACAATGAGTTACATAAGCAGGATGAATGAATTGGGGAAGGGTTTAATCAGGCTTAGTCAGTATCGGCAGCGGGAAGAAAAACTTGAGTTTAAAAATTAAAGAAAGCCGCCTGATACGCTTATCAGTGGTTTTTTTGACCGTTTGCTTTTTTTTGAGCCCTGTGCCGGGTGAAGCGGCGTAAAGCGAACGCCAGCCAGGGTAAAGATTGTGGCAGGGAGCATGACGGAATGTAACCGGCGAGCACAGCCGGTGCTGGCTGTAAAAAAGGGCAACGACACCCAAAGATGTCGTTGCCCGTCAGAACGGCTTCAGGCCGTTTAATCAGGCCAGTTTAGGAAAGGTTGCGACCTTGTTCGCCGTACCATGGTCGGCACTGCGAGGGGCGATGCGATAGAGGTCTTTGAGGAAGTTTTCACGCCAGGCGGTAATGTCATTTTTACGCAGCACCGCCATCATGTCGTTATAACGTGAAATCCTTTCAGTGCGCGGCATGGTAATCGCTTTGTCGAGCGCCGCCGCCACTTCATCGCGGTCATAAGGATTGACGATCAGCGCAGAGGTCAGCTCATTGGCGGCACCGGCGAAGCGCGACAGCACCAGCACACCCGGATCGTCCGGGTCCTGCGCCGCCACATACTCTTTCGCAACCAGGTTCATCCCGTCACGCAGCGGCGTTACCAGACCGACATCGGTCAGGCGGAAGATTTTCATCAACAGCCGGCGATCAAAGTGCTGGTTGAGATAGTAGAGCGGCGTCCAGCCCAGCGTGCCGTATTTACCGTTGATGCGCCCTGCTTCAGTTTCCAGCTGATGACGAATATCCTGATAGGCCTGCACATCACTGCGTGAGGTCGGCGCAATCTGTGAGTAGCGAATTTTACCGCGGTGCTGGGGGTAGTTCTCCAGCAGCGCTTCATACGCCAGGAAACGCTCAGGCAGACCTTTGGAATAGTCGAGGCGCTCACAGGCAATAATGTTGCGCGCGTCGCCCAGCTCTTTCTTCATCGCCGCCATTTTCGGTGGCAACGGCCCTTCAGCCATCTCTTTAATACTGTCGGGTTCAATCCCAATCGGATAAACCTCGGTCATAAAGGTATTGCCGAAGGCGCGATGCTTCTTATCCCCTTTATTCTGCAACTGTGTCAGCTGGCTGACGCTGTCGAGGAAAGCAACCCGATCTGATTCGGTCTGGAAACCCAGCAGATCATACTCGCACAGCATTTCCAGCAGTTCCTTGTGCGGTGGCAGCGCATTGAATATCTCAGGCGTCGGGAAAGGAATATGCAGGAAGAAACCGATGCGGTTATTAATACCGGCACGACGCAGCGCTGCGGCAAACGGCAGGAAGTGATAATCGTGGATCCACAGAATATCATCCGGCTCAATCAACGGTTTTAACCGCTGGGCCACCGCATCATTCACTTCGCAATAGCCGTCCCAGGCTTCGCGCTGGAACTGCACCAGATCAAGACGATAATGGAAGGCGGGCCAGATTACGGTATTGGAAAACTGGCAATAGTAGAGATCGTATTCGTTCTGGCTTAACGGGAAGGAGGCATACTCAATGCCTTCATGCTGCTGGACGGTAACATCGTCCTCTTCTTCGCCTGAGAACTCGCTGATTTCACCGTTCCAGCCAAACCACAGTCCGCCTGTGCTTTTCAACGCGTCCAGAATCCCAACGGCCAGGCCGCCTGCGCTGGTTTTAGCCCCATTTGGAATGGCAATACGGTTAGATACAACCACTAAACGACTCATAACCTAAACTCCTTACCGACGTTGTCTTGCTTTAATCGTAATAATGTTCGTTCCAGCCAGCCATATACTGCCTCGACATTGTTTAATCGATAGCGGGCCTGAGTGGAACCTTCGCCGACCTTAATAGAGATGCCCTGCATGGCGTTAACCGCGAGAAAGCCTTTCTCATCTGTCAGGTCGTCTCCAATAAATACCGGAATGCGTCCGGCAAAAGGCACCTGTTGCATAAAATCGCCAATGGCAGCGCCCTTATCAATCCCTAAAGGTTTAATTTCAACGACACATTTCCCTGGCTGAAGCGCCAGTCCTGGAAAACGTTTTACAGATTGCTCAGCCAGTCGCATCACATCCTGTTCATGCTGCATCGCCTGGCGATAGTGGAGTGCAAAGGCCATGCCTTTGATTTCCAGCTGGGTGCCAGGCCATAACGCCATCGCGTTTTGCAGTTCCGTCCGGAGTTCCTGTTCAACCTCAACCGGCAGGCTGATGCGCTGCATCTCGCCGTCGGCGTCACGGCGCTCGGCACCGTGTACGCCAGCGGCAGGACCGCGCCACGGCGCGGCCAGAGCATCGAGTTGTTCAATCGGCCGGCCAGAGACCAGCGCCAGCGCACCCTGACTGAGTGCGGAGAGTTGTTGTAACTGGTCAACGACCTGTTCAGGAATAAACACCGCTTCGGGACGGGACTGTATCGCTGCCAGCGTGCCATCGACATCAAAAAAGAAGGCATAAAGCCCGCCATCGAGTGTCGGGAACGCGTCAGAGGTATCTACCGCTTGGGTCACGTCACTTCTCCTGAATTTGGAAATTTGAGTTCAAATCAAGGATGTCCTGACGCAGTAGGGTCAGCAAGAGGGAAATTCTGATAACGTGGCGATTGAGGGATAAAGCCGGGCGATTCGATAGGTCACTCTCCTCAAACTTGCAAGCTCATTACTGACAATACTGGCTGACTGAGAACATCACCCGATTAAGTGTAGACAGTAATAGTGGCTTTGCCAGAAAGATGCAGGTTTCATGCCAGCCGCTGCGGTTAAGTCAGCCAGCCTTGCCGACGCTGAATAGCGGGTTATTTTCTCTTCATTCCTTTTTTTGCAGCCGATGGATGGGGAATAGCCCTTGTGTACCGCGGCTGAGCCACCGGAGCCGGGCCAACCTTAAGCGTCTTAAGGTATTCCTAATATTGAAAGTGCACTCTCAGCACACAATTGATATTCGGATATTTCTCAACATGGCATTTACACTGAACCGGCCGGTTATCAGCCGCCTCACTTTGCTGATCCTTGCGGCTTGTTATATCTCGGTTTTCCTTAATCTGGCCTATTACCGTCAGGTGCTGGCTCTGATGCCACTGACCAGCCTGCACGCCTCGCTGGTCTTTTTCTCTATGCCGCTGGTGGCGTTTAGCGTGATCAACATTGTGATCACCCTCGCCTCGTTTCTCTGGCTGGACCGACTGCTGATTGCGCTGTTTATCCTGCTCTCCGCCAGCGCACAGTTTTTTATCCAGACCTATAACATCGTGGTCGATCGCTCGATGATCACCAATATGATGGATACCACCGCGTCGGAATCTTTTGCGCTCATCACCCCACAACTGCTGTTTACCCTGCTGACATCGGGCCTGTTGATGGCGCTGCTGGTGTTCTGGCCGCGGCTGAAGAAACAGCACTGGCGTGGCGTGGTGCAGCGACTGCTCAGCATCATGATCTCCGTGGCGGTGATCCTGCTGGTTGCGCTGCTGTTCTATAAAGATTACGCCTCGCTGTTTCGCAATAACCGCGAACTGGTGAAGGCGCTTAGCCCGTCAAACAGCATCGCCGCCAGCCTCTCCTGGTATAAGCATCAGCAACTGGAGAACCTGCCGCTGGTACGTATTGGCGAAGATGCCCATCAACAGCCCGATCGGCTCAGCGGCGGTAAACAGAATCTGACCATTTTGATCGTTGGGGAAACCTCACGGGCGCAGAACTTCTCGCTGGGCGGCTACGCCCGTCAGACCAACCCGCTGCTGGCAAAAGATAATGTGATCTATTTTCCGCACACTACCTCATGCGGCACGGCCACTGCCGTTTCGGTGCCCTGTATGTTCTCTAATATGCCGCGCGCACATTATGATGATGTACTGGCGGCGCATCAGGAAGGGTTACTGGATATCATCCAGCGGGCGGGCATCAGCGTGTTATGGAATGAGAATGATGGCGGCTGTAAAGGCGCCTGCGACCGGGTGCCGCATCAGGATATGACCAGCCTGAATCTGCCTGGCATGTGTATTAACGGTGAATGTTACGACGACGTACTGTTTCATGGCCTGGATGACTACATTAACCAGATTAAGGGCAATGCGGTGATTGTGCTGCACACCATTGGTAGCCACGGCCCGACCTACAGCCACCGCTATCCGCCGGAATTGCGTCAGTTCGTCCCGACCTGTGATACCAATCAGATTCAGGATTGTTCGCAGCAACAGCTGGTCAATACTTATGACAATACGCTGCTGAATGTGGATCACATTGTGGATAAGGCGATTAACCTGCTGCGTGCCCATCAGGATCGCTTTACCACCAGCCTGGTCTATCTTTCCGATCACGGTGAATCGCTGGGCGAAAATGGCGAATACCTGCATGGCCTGCCCTACGCGATTGCCCCGGAGACGCAAAAACATGTGCCGATGTTGATCTGGCTGTCAGAGGATTATCAGCAGCGCTATGCGATTAATCGTGGCTGCCTGACCAGACTGGCGGCGACAGACGATTTTTCACAGGATAATCTGTTCTCAACCATGCTGGGATTAACCGGCACCGCGACCCACGAATATGTACCCGCGGATGACATTTTGACGATGTGTCGGAGCCGACCACAATGAAAATTCTAATCGTAGAAGATGATGCTCTGCTGTTACAGGGATTGATCCTGGCGCTGGAGGGCGAAGGTTACGTCTGTGATGGCGTTACCACGGTGCGGGATGCTGAAGCGCATTTTGCCAGCGGCCTTTACAGTCTGGTGGTGCTGGATCTCGGTTTACCCGATGAAGACGGACTGCATTTTCTGCTGCGTCTGCGTCGGCAGAAGAAGATGACGCCGGTACTGATTCTCACCGCGCGTGACACCATCAGTGAACGTATTGCCGGGCTGGATGCCGGTGCCGATGATTACCTGATTAAGCCGTTCTCGCTGGAGGAGTTGCTGGCACGCATTCGTGCCCTGATCCGCCGCCATGTCAATCAGGGCGACAGTCATCTGATGGTCGGCGCGCTGGCGCTGGATATGACGCATCGCCAGATCTCACTCGCCGGAACGCTGCTGGATCTGACGCCCAAAGAGTATGCCATCCTCTCCCGCCTGATGCTGAAGGCAGGTAACCCGGTGCACCGCGAAATCCTCTATCAGGATATCTATAACTGGGAAACCGAGCCGTCTACCAATACGCTGGAAGTTCACATTCATAATCTGCGTGACAAAATCGGCAAAAGTGCGATCCGCACGGTGCGCGGTTTCGGCTATGCGCTGGTAACGACTGACGTGATGCGCGAGGCACCATGAAATCCCGGATCGATCATCGCAGTATGCGTTTTCGCCTGATCCTGACCATAGGCCTGATTCTGCTGGTGTTCCAGGTGATCAGCGTAGTCTGGCTGTGGCATGAGAGTAAAGAACAGATTCAGTTTCTGGTCGAAGCGCAGTTGCAGAAGCGCAATATGGATCGCCACGTCGAAAGAGAGGTGCATGAAGCGGTTGCCAGCCTGGCGGTGCCGAGTCTGGTGATGATTACGCTGACGCTGCTGCTCTGCTATCAGGCGGTGAAATGGATCACCCGGCCGCTGTATCAACTGCAGCGTGAACTGGAGAACCGCAGCGAAGAGAATCTGGACCCAATCGCCTGCCATAGTTCGGTGCATGAGATCGATGCCGTGACCCAGGCGATCAACCAGCTGGTGGCGCGGCTGAATAACAGCCTGGAGCGCGAGCGGCTGTTTACCGCCGATGTGGCGCACGAGCTGCGCACCCCGCTGGCGGGATTACGACTGCATCTGGAACTGATTGAACGCAACGGCGAGGCCCATGTTCAGCCGTTACTCCAGCGGCTCGATCAGATGACGCACAGCGTGTCGCAGCTGTTGCAGCTGGCGCGTGCCGGGCAGTCTTTTACCTCCGGCACCTATCAGAATGTGGCGCTGATTGAAGATGTGATATTGCCGATGGAGGCGGAGCTAAGCACCATGCTGGATGCGCACCAGCAGACGCTGACGCTCGATCTGCCAGAGGAGCTGTTTGTACGCGGGGACGCGACGTTGCTGAAAATGTTGCTGCGTAATCTGGTCGAGAATGCCCATCGTTACAGCCCCAAAGAGAGTGCGATTACTCTGCGGCTGGCGTCGGGCGCACAGCCGACCCTGACGGTGGAAGACGAAGGTCCGGGTATTGATGAAAGTAAAAGCGGTGAGCTGAGTAAAGCCTTTATCCGGATGGACAGTCGTTACGGCGGGATTGGACTGGGGTTAAGCATCGTCAGCCGCATTGTGCAGCTGCATCGCTTTCAGTTCTTTTTGGAAAACCGCCGCGACCGCAGCGGCTGTCGGGCGGTGATTAAATTCTGATGGCAGACGACTCAGGCGCTGAACCATGCCGCCAGAAACAGGATCACGGTTGCGGCGGCGATCAGCACGGCCGCATATTCACTGACAGGTCGGGCAGGTGCAGCAATTACCGCAGTAGACGCAGATTTCATGGCATTCTCCTCATGTTGTCCCTGGAGTATCCTCGCGCCAGATTAAGGAAACCTTAAGCTCGCCGGACTTAGGTTAAAAATCGCCCTTTCCCCACCACTAATGAGCACAACTCATAAACTCATCTCTGTTCAGGGATCTAATCAGCGCGCGCGATGTGCTCTATTCTCAGGCGATTCCCGCAACACTTCCGAGGAGAGCAACAATGCAAACACGCAGATTAGGTCAGTCCGGTCTGGAGGTCTCCAGCCTGGGGCTCGGCTGCATGGGGCTGAGTCACGGTTATGGTCCGGCAACTGACAAACAGCAGGCCATCTCCCTGATCCGCGCCGCCGTCGATCAGGGCGTCACTTTTTTCGATACCGCTGAAGTTTACGGCCCGTGGCTGAATGAAGAGGTGGTGGGCGAAGCGCTGGCACCGGTTCGCGATCGGGTGGTGATCGCCACTAAGTTTGGCTTCACTTTTGGCGAGGATAACAAACAGCAGATTCTTAACAGCCGGCCAGAACAGATTCGCCGGGCAATTGAAGGTTCGCTGCGTCGGCTGAGAACGGAAGTGATTGACCTCTATTATCAGCATCGGGTCGATCCTGAGGTGCCGATTGAGGATGTCGCCGGAACGATTAAAGATTTAATCGCCGAAGGTAAGGTGAAACATTTTGGCTTATCCGAAGCTGGCGTACAGACCGTGCGCCGTGCCCACGCGGTTCAGCCGGTGACGGCGTTGCAGAGTGAATATTCGATGTGGTGGCGTGAACCGGAGGCGGAGATGCTGCCGACGCTGGAGGCGCTGGGCATCGGTTTTGTGCCGTTCAGTCCACTGGGTAAAGGCTATCTGACCGGCGCCATTCAGCCGGACACGACCTTTGGCAGCGACGATTTCCGCAGCCAGGTGCCGCGCTTTTCGCCTGAAGCGCTGGCCGCTAATCAGGCGCTGATCGATCTGCTCGGCACTCTCGCACAGGATAACGCTGCCACACCGGCACAGATTGCCCTCGCCTGGCTGCTGGCACAAAGACCGTGGATTGTCCCGATCCCTGGCACCACGAAACTGCACCGTCTGAGCGAAAACCTGCAGGCGGCAGCGTTGCAGCTCACGGCAGAAGAGTTACAGCGCATCAATCAGGCACTGGACGCGGTCCAGATACAAGGTGACCGCTACCCTGCCGCCTTGCAGGCGCGGGTTGGCCGTTAAGCCCGAACGCTGACGCGCGCTGAACCGCGCCGCGGCAGCGCTTTTTTCCATTCTGCGGGTTGGCTCCACCGCTGCGTCGGCGTGGTGCTCTACACTTAGTGGCACCATTCCGTTCAGGGAGTTCCGCCATGAGTCAACGCATGCACAAATATGCTTTTCCGGTCAGCAAAGCGCGTAAATATCTTGAGCCGGGTCCGGTCCTGCTGCTCAGCTCGCAGTTTGAGGATCGGCACGACATCATGACCCTCGGCTGGCACACCGTGCTTGAATTTTCCCCGTCACTGGTCGGCTGCATGATTGCCGGCATGAACTACAGTCATGAACTGATCCGTAACAGCGGTCAGTGCGTGCTCAACGTGCCTTCGGCCTCGCTGATTGATCAGGTGGTGGCGATCGGTAACAGCCACGGTGACCAGCTGGATAAGTTCGACGCCTTTGGCCTGACGGCTGAGCCCGCGCAGGTAGTTCGCGCGCCGATGATTGCCGAATGCTTTGCCAGCTTCGAATGCCAGCTGTATGACGATTCGATGGTCGATAACTACAACCTGTTTATTTTTGAGATTGTTAAAGCGCACGTTGCCGAACATCCCGACTATCCCACCACCCTGCACTACACCGGTGAAGGCCGCTTCAGCGTGATGAGCGATAAGCTGCTGGATAAGAGCAAAGATTTTAAACCGGAAATGCTGCTTTAGTTGAAAGCGGGCGCTCTCGTCCCCATTCTCCTCTTTCGACCTGACAGGAGTAATTCATTATGGCAATCGAATATGCAGTGATCGCGGGTGGCTGTTTCTGGTGCACCGAAGCGGTATTTAAGGATGTGATCGGCGTGGAGTCGGTAGAGAGCGGTTACACCGGCGGTGCCCGGCCAAATCCGACCTATGAGCAGGTCTGCAGCGGTGCCACCGGTCACGCTGAAGCGATCCGCATCGGCTTTGATCCGGAAAAAGTCAGCTACGGTGATTTACTGGATATCAGCTTTGTGACCCACGATCCGACCCAGCTTAATCGTCAGGGCAATGATATCGGTACCCAGTATCGCTCAGCGATTTTCCCGGCCAATGCAGAGCAGGAAGCGGAAGCCCGTGCCGCGATTGAACGCGCGCAGGCCGATCACGATGTGCCGGTGGTAACCACCATCGAGCCGCTGAAAGAGTGGTATCCGGCTGAAGCCTATCACCAGGATTACTGGGACGGTGCTGGTCAGCGTAACGGTTACTGCCTGGCGGTGATCCCACCGAAATTGCAGAAACTGCGTAAGAGCTTTGCCAATAAGGTGAAGAGCTAGTTTTTTCAGCTGCGGGGTGGTTTCCACCACCCCGACCCGGTTTTACTGACCGGGCAGCTTCAGCCCCATCGCATTCCCCAGGGTAAAGAACAGATCGGTTTGATCGGTCAGTCCCACCACGTTACCGGCATGTGGCCCATACGCCGCAATACGCAATTGTGAACCGGTATGTTCCTGCGAATCCTCTTCTGAATTGCCATAGCTGATGGTCATCACCGCGCCGTCTTTGGTGTTCAGCGCCTGCGTCAGGCCCGGCGCTTTGGTGCCGTTCTCGACGATCTGACTGCTGTGAGCATGATCGGCCGTCACCACCACCAGGGTATTCCCCTCTTCACGCGCAAATGCCAGCGCCTGCTGGACCGCTTCATCCAGATCCACCGTCTCGCCAATTTGTCCGCACGGATTGGCGGCGTGATCCTGCTTATCTATTGAGGCGCCTTCCACCTGCAGGAAGAAACCATCGGGATTGTGACGCAGCAGGTCGATCGCTTTGGCGGTCATCTGTGCCAGCGTAGGCGTCGACAGCGGGCGATCTTTATTCACTTCACAGGTTACCACCGGCTTATCGATATTGCCGTGATAGCTGGCTTTGGGTCCCTGCCAGCGCACCGGCATGTTGCCAGGCGAGAACAGGCCCAGCAGCGGTTTCTTCTGGTCGGCCTGGGTTACGGCATTGAGTCCCTGCCAGTCACTGACCAGCTGATAGCCCAGCGCCTGCGCCTGCTCGTTCAGGGTTTTACCCTGATACTCGCCCGCTTTCGCCACCTCAGCAAAGGACTTCGCGCCACCGCCCAGGGTCACGTCCGGGCGGGTTTTCAGTAATTGCTCGCTGATCGACCCTTTACCACCCTGCTCTAAAGCGTTGGTTGGACAGAGTTCGCTGGTCTTTTCTGGTCCGTAGCATTTACGTGAGGTGACGTGTGAGAACAGCACGGCGGGCGTCGCATCCTGTAATTCAGCTGTCGAAACGTCACCGGTGGCTTTGCCCGCCGCTTTCGCCAGTTCCAGCAACGTCATTTGATCCTGACCATTTACGTCAACGCTGATCGCACCGTTATAGCTTTTGGTGCCGGTCGCCCAGGCGGTGGCTGACGCGGCAGAGTCAGTGACGTAATTGGGCTTATGGGTTTTCTTGTCTAACGAATAGTGGGTGTACTGGCCGGTCAGCGGCAGCGCATCGATGCCTTTAAAGAAGCCGCCCGCCCCTTCTGCCAGGTTACGCGCCGCAGTAATTTCAGAGTCGCCCATCCCGTCGCCAATCAGCAGGATGACGTTTTTTGCGGTGCTATTGCGTAACGAGGCTTTTAACGCCTCAGTCTGATCACCGGTCAACCGACGCGCCCCGCCGTGCTGGCTGATATCTCCCTGCGCCGCGCGGGAAGCAAGGTCGGTATCTGCCAGGGTCGGCGTGGCGATCACGGAGGCGAGCAGAGAAAGGGTAAACAGAGGAAGCTTTTTCATTAATCGATCCTTGTAAGCAAAAAATACCAATGATTTCAGTCGGTAATTTTGCGACGATCGGGTGATCTTTTTGTGTCATCCGGGTTTCAGTTTGATGACAAAACCGGCGTAGCGAACAAGGCTAAATCGATTCGTTCAGAGGTTAAGCGAATAGAACAAAAGAGAAAAATAGTACTTGACCCTTTTCAGCCGACTCCCTATAGTAGCGCCCCGTTGACCCGGCGCGGTCAATGGAAAAAATGTGGTGAGGTGTCCGAGTGGCTGAAGGAGCACGCCTGGAAAGTGTGTATACGGCAACGTATCGGGGGTTCGAATCCCCCTCTCACCGCCACATTCAAAGAAGAGCCTGAACGAAAGTTCAGGCTTTTTTTTATGCGCCATTCACTGAACGGGTGAGAAGCCCCGCCGGGGTTCGACAACGGGCGCAGCCCGTTGAACAGCGGAGCCTGCGACGCTGCCCGCAGGGCGAGCGCTACAAGGTGCGAAGCTATCCTGCCCTGGCGATCCGTTATCAGCACTCTCCAGTTCCGCAGCCCCCTTATATAAGCCAATCCTTTGTTCATTATTGTTATTTGAGACTGTTAATTAAACTTCCATTATCGTTAATTCGAATGACTTTTATTTAACTCTGTTTTAAGGTAAATGACCTGGCGCAAAAAGTGTTTACTGAAGCCTGCTAATATACGCGGCTAATTATTTAAAAGTCCCAGATAAAAACATGAAAAAAGATGAATTAAAAAAACACCTGCATGAATGCTTACGCCGCGAAGTTATGATAAGTGATAAACCCTTTAGCTGGGTACGTACGTTCCACAAGGCGTTTAAGTGTCCGGACAGGCGGTTTAACTTCTGGTGGCGAATTGTTTCCTTTTTATACAATTCCGACAGCAGGTTATTAAAAAAGATGGCGCATAGAATTAATAGAAAATTAATTCAGAAATACAACACTGAGATTCAGCCAGGTACCCAAATAGGACCAGGTTTAAAAGTCAGTCACTTTTTATCGGTAGTGATCAATGGATGCACCGTTATCGGCTGCAATTTTAAGATCCGCCAAAACTCAACCATCGGCATCTCCGGTCGCTCAGATAACAGCATGGCAGTCCGCATTATCATTGGCGACAACGTTGAAGTCGGGGCCGGAAGTTGCATCATCGGCGACTCACTGATCATAGGAAACAACGTGACTATCGGAGCCATGTCATTTATCAATCAGAACATCCCCGACAATAGTGTTGTTTACACAGAAAAAATGCAGGTTATCAGGCCTGAATGATTTTCTGACGCTTCTTTAACCTTGCCGAAATGTCTGTTGAGTTTAATGATTACAGGTAAACCGCCCTAATCGTTATCCTGCAAAGAGTGACGGCAGCGACTAAAGCTGAATAGATCAGCGTTGCCAGAGCAAGCCTGTAAGTCGCTGCCGTAAAGTGGTTAGCTGCTCTTAATCCATATTACCTGTTTAAATTAATGTTCAGGCTGTGCCGTATTTAACAAGGTAACGTCATATGACCTGACCGGTAATATTACGTCGACACCTGATGCTCACTGCGGCGCGTTATCATTACCAATAAAGACAAAAAGAAAACCCGGCCGAAGCCGGGTTTGGGCGCTACACTTCTACTCAATCAAACGCTAGCAATACGCGTGCAGGGTGCGCTGACACAGCGCAGAACGCACACAATCCTCTTTGCCAAAACGTACGATGCCAACCATCTCGTCCTCTTCGAAACGCGCCAGCGCGTCTGCGAGACCAGAAGGCACCCCAGCGGGCAAGTCGCACTGGGTAATATCACCATTGACAATGACCGTGACGTTTTCGCCCAGTCGGGTCAGGAACATTTTCATCTGGGCGGCGGTGACGTTCTGCGCCTCATCCAGGATAACAACCGCATTTTCAAAGGTCCGGCCGCGCATATAGGCGAACGGAGCGATCTCGACCTTGGCAATTTCCGGGCGCAGACAATATTGCATAAAGGATGCGCCGAGCCGTTTAACCAGAATGTCGTACACCGGTCGGAAATAGGGCGCGAATTTCTCAGAGATATCGCCGGGAAGGAATCCCAGATCCTCATCGGCCTGTAATACCGGGCGCGTAACGATAATCCTGTCAATATCCTTATGAATCAGGGCCTCTGCCGCTTTCGCAGCGCTGATCCAGGTTTTGCCGCAACCGGCTTCACCGGTGGCAAAGATCAGCTGTTTCGTTTCTATGGCGTTGAGATAGTGCGCCTGAGCTTCATTACGGGCTTCAATCGGTCCCCGGTCACGCACATCGCGCGCCATACCAATCGAGTCCAGCCCACCCATTTGCACCAGCGAAGTGACCGATTCTTCTTCACGCTGACGATGACTCCGGGAGTCATTGCGAAGCACTCGTCTTGCTTCCCGACGCGCTTTGATCACTGCTTTCTGTCTTCCCATAGTGGCACCTTACAGTTGGTTTCATTTCCCGCGTCAGGCGAATTGCCCGTTGCGATTACGTGAACGCTTTAGAGGTTTCAGTTGGCTTCCTTTAGAGCCGTGACAGGCCATGAAATCAGGCATGCAGCAGCACCACAGCGTTGCTGTACACCGGTAAAAAAAGGATGCGAAATGACAAGAGAGAACGTTGAAGAGAGGAGGATATGACGAGGCAGAATAGCCCTCGCGGTTAAGCGTAATCTATTTACTGATACAGACTTTCCATAAAAGAATCGACCCATGCGCGAACTCCAGTGTGATACATCAACACGTCTGATTACGCTTACTGATTAAAGTGCACCATTTTATTGGCGCTTTGCAACAGTAATTTTACTTCATGGCAAAGTAATTGCGAATTGCGCAGGATAACTTTAGCCTCAACAAATAAAAATATCCATAAAAATCAGATAGTTGCTTTATTCTGTCACACTAAAGCTCGCGTTAAAATTTCAGTAAAAGCTGAGCCAGGAACCGCCCCGGCTCGCTGTTACGCCAAAAAAAAGCGCTGTCCGGGGCCAGACAGCGCGATGTGGATGAAATTTAATCAGGCTTCCAGCAGCGGCTGGGCTAAATAATGATTCACATCGGTAACGCCGGGCAGAACAAAAAAATAGCCGCCGCCAAACGGCCGGATATATTCTTCCAGCGCTTCGCCATTCAGACGCTTCTGGACCGTAATAAAACCCTTTTCCAGATCGTGCTGATAACAGACGAACAACAGCCCCATCTCCAGCTGACCGGAAGCGGAGATGCCGGCAGAATAGCTGTAGCCGCGACGCAGCATCAGGCTGCTGGCGGTTTCCGGCGTACGCGGATTTGCCAGCCGGATGTGCGCATCCAGCGCAATCACCTCGCCTTCCGGATCGCGCTGATAATCGGGGATATCGCGTTCATGCTGCATACCCAGCGGCGCCCCGCTCAGCTTATCGCGGCCAAAAATGGTCTGTTGCTCGCCCAGCGGCGTACGGTCCCACATCTCAACGTGAAAACGGATCAGGCGCACCGCCTGATAGCTGCCGTTACGCGCCCAGGCGGGTTCATCCTGATCGTCCGTCACCCACAACAGCTGATTCATCAGCGCCCGATTGTGAGTATCCGGATTGGCCGTCCCGTCTTTGAAGCCCAGCAGGTTGATGGGCGTCTCCTGCCCCTGGCTGCGCGCCGCGTGATCGGAGATAAAGCCTTCACGCCGCCAGCGTACGCCAAGCAGGTCAGGCGTATGCTTGATGATATCCCGCAGGGCATGAATCACCGTATCCTGAGTGTTGGCACAGAGCTGCAACAGCAGATCGCCATGACACTGACTGGCATCCAGCGAATCATTGGGAAAGCGAGTCATCGGCTGCAATTTTTTCGGCTTGTGCGGCGCCAGACCAAAGCGTTCATCAAACAGCGAATTGCCGACCGACACGGTAATCGTCAGGTTATCCGGCGCGATGGTCGCGCCCAGAATACCGGAATCCATCGGTGGCAGGCGGGGATTGGTCACCGCAGGTGCTGGACCGCCCGCCGTGAGAAAAGCGATGCGCTGCGTCAACAGGCGAAACAGCCGTTCCAGCTCCGCTTTATCGCTGCTCAGCAGATCGAACGCCACCAGCATCATTGATGCCTGCTGTGGCGTCACGATGCCTGCCTGATGCGGACCGTAAAACGGCTGCGTCTGCTGCCGTGCCTGCGGCGTTACCGTACCCGGTGAGAAGCTGTCGGCGGCGGCGTGAAACGGGCAACCGCCACCCAGTGCGGCCGCCCCGCCCAGCAGGCCCAGCCCTTTTAGTAAACGACGACGCGCGGGCTGCGCGTCATCTTCCTGACGACTCATGATTAATCCAGACCCAGGGTGCCACGCAGTAATGAAAGATCTTCCGCCAGCGCGGTAATCGGCCCTTTCAGCGCATTACGATCGGCGCTGGTCAGTTTCTCATAGGATTCGAAACCGGTTTTGGTGCGATATTTACTCAGAATCGCATCCACTTTTTTGAAGTTGCCGTCGATTTTCGCCAGTAACTGCGGGTTAGCCTGGCTGACCATCGGCCGCAGCAGCTCAACAATTTTCTGCGCACCGTCAACGTTGGCCTGGAAGTCCCACAGGTCAGTGCGGCTGTAGCGATCTTCTTCACCGGAAATTTTGCTGGAGGCGACCTCTTCAATCAGCCCAGCCGCGCCGCCAACCACTTTGGCTGGCGGGAAGGCCAGTTCGCTGATGCGGGTCTGCAAATCTTTAACGTCTTTATTCAGCTGATCCGCGTAGCCGGCCATCCCTTCGGTGCTGCGATCGGCGAACAGCGCTTTTTCCAGCCGGTGAAAGCCGGTAAATTTAGGATCTTCCGCTTTCTTCTCATAATCATCTTCACGGGCGTCAATGCTGCCGTCGAGATCGGAGAACAGCTCAGCAATTGGCTCAATGCGCTCATAATACTGACGCGTCGGAGCAAACAGCGCTTTGGCTTTTTCGACATCGCCAGCTTTGACCGCATCGGTAAAGGCCTGGGTATGGCTCACCAGCTGGCTCACCTGCTCAGTGACGTAGGCTTTGTAGGCGCTGATTGGGCCGACCAGTTGCATCCGCTCAGAGGGCGCACTTTTTGCCGCACCCTCACCTTCCACTACCAGCTTACCTTTCGGGTTGCTCAACAGGCCGCAGGTCATCTCATATTCGCCCGCCTGCAGGTTGGCAGTCAGTTTCTGGCTGAAACCTGGCGCGATATTTTCGCGCTCTTCAACCACCATTACTCCTTTCAGGATCTCCCACTCCAGCGCTTTCTGGCTGTTGTTTTTAATCAGGAACTGGGTTTTACCGGCCTTGACGGTTAAGGTCATTGGCTCACACTGCTTGTCATTAACCGTTACGGTCACCTGTGGCACCGCCGCTGCCGCGGAGGCAGAGATCGCCAGCAGAGGAAGCAGCAGTGCCTTGCGGCGAAAACGCATTGTCATATCTCTTTCCCTATCACGTTAATGAGCGCGGCTGGCGCGCCCGATAAATGGCTTAGCGCACCGTCGCCGACGCAGCAGGCCGCGCGGGCATAAAAAACAGAATCAGGGCCGGGATCAGATAGAGGCACCACACCGCCACCTCGCTGACGCTGGGAGCTTCCTGATAGCCCAGCACGCCTTCCAGCAGCGTGCCGAACAGCGAGTGGGTCGATAAGGTGTTGCTGAGATCGAACGCCACATCCTGAAAGCGATTCCACAAACCGGCTTCGTGAAAAGCGCGAATCGCCCCGGCGGCCAGTCCCGCTGCAACAAACAGGATGAAGATGCTGGTCCAGCGGAAGAAATGGGCCATGTTGAGGCGAATCCCGCCCCAGTAAAGCAGCATTCCCAGCACCACAGCGGTCGCCAGCCCGAGCACCGCGCCAATCGGCGGCGCGTAGCCGACATCCTGAGTAAAAGCCGCCAGCAGAAAGAACACTGACTCCAGCCCTTCACGCGCGACCGCCAGGAAGACCATCAGCACCAGCGCCAGGCCGCCGCGTCCCGAGCGCTGTAGCGCCTGGTCCACCGCCTGCTCCAGTTCGACCTTAATGTTGCGCGCCACTTTGCGCATCCAGAACACCATCGAGGTCAGGATCACCACCGCCACCAGCGCCACCAGCCCTTCAAACAGCTCCTGCTGTTTCTGCGGAAATTCGCCGGTTGTCGCGTTGATGAACAGGCCCAGCCCCAGGCAGAGCGCTGCGGCGATAAACACCCCGGCCCACATGGCGGGGAACCACTGAGTGCGCTGGGTGCGCTTCAGATAGCTGGCGATCAGGCTGACAATCAGTGCGGCTTCTAACCCTTCGCGCAGCATGATGAGAAACGGAACAAACATCGCCAACCTCTTGAATGTTAAGCAGCGTCAATGAAAGTAAAATCAGGTAAAGTGTAAACGATACCGATTATCATTATCGCCACGAAAAAAACAAGTTGCCGAATGAGATAATTTCGCATTTGAGTGGTTTATCTTTGTAACAAAAAAAAGCCCGCCGGGATCACCGGGCGGGCTTTTTCAGACCGTGCGGAGTTTATTTCGTCTGGAACTCCGCTTCTGCCGCGTCAAAGCGCTGTTGCGCTTCGGCTGAAGGTTCACGACCCAGCAGGCTGAACACGACAATGGCGATGCTGGCGAACAGGAAGCCTGGGATGATTTCATACAGTCCCAGCCAGCCATACTGTTTCCACACCAGCACAGTTAATGCGCCGACGATCATGCCAGCCAGTGCACCGTTGCGGTTCATCCGCTTCCAGCAGACACCAAACAGCACCACTGGCCCAAAGGCTGCACCGAAACCTGCCCAGGCGTAGCTGACCAGACCCAGCACCCGGTTTTCCGGATTCGACGCCAGCGCGATCGCAATCAGCGCCACCAGCAGCACCATCAGACGTCCGACCCACACCAGTTCCTTCTGGCTGGCGTTCTTACGCAGAAAACCTTTATAGAGATCTTCAGTCAGGGCGCTGGAGCAGACCAGCAGCTGACAGCTCAGGGTCGACATCACCGCGGCCAGAATGGCTGACAGCAGAATACCGGCCACCCACGGGTTGAACAGGATACGTGCCAGCTCAATAAAGACCCGCTCGGCGTTATCGTTGACGCCGGAAGCCAGCGTCGGGTTGTTCTGGAAGTAAGCGATACCGAAGAAGCCTACGCCAACCGCACCGATCAGACAGAGGATCATCCAGGCCATGCCGATACGGCGCGCGGTACGGATTGAACGGTGCGAATCTGCCGCCATAAAGCGCGCCAGAATGTGCGGCTGACCAAAGTAACCCAGCCCCCAGCCAAGCAGCGAAATCACCGCCACAACGTTAAGCCCTTTCAGCATGTCGAGGTTTTCGAGGCTTTTCGCTTCGATCACCGCCAGCGAGTCAGACCAGCCGCCCACCGCGATAATCACAAACACCGGCGTCAGGATCAGCGCGAAAATCATCAGGCTGGCCTGCACCGTGTCCGTCCAGCTCACCGCGAGGAAACCGCCGACCAGCGTATAGAGAATGGTGGCGGCAGCACCGGCCCACAGCGCCGTCTGATAACTCATGCCGAAGGTGCTTTCAAACAGACGCGCGCCCGCCACCACGCCCGAGGCGCAATAGATAGTGAAGAACACCAGAATGACGATTGCCGAGATGACGCGCAGGATTTTGCTGTGATCTTCAAAACGGCTGGTAAAGAAGTCCGGTAGCGTCAGAGCGTTGTTGTGATGCTCGGTCTGCACCCGCAGACGACCGGCAACGATTTTCCAGTTCAGCCAGGCGCCAATGGTCAGGCCAATTGCAATCCAGCTTTCCGAAATGCCGGAGATGAAAATGGCTCCTGGTAATCCCATCAGTAGCCAGCCGCTCATGTCTGATGCGCCAGCCGAGAGTGCCGTCACCACGCTGCCGAGACTGCGACCGCCAAGGATGTAGTCATCGAAATTTTTGGTTGAGCGGTACGCCACAAAACCGATTAGCACCATCCCAAGAATATAAACCACAAAGGTCACCAGCATCGGTGTACTTAGACTCATCTGTCTCTCCACTTATTATTTGATATCCCAGAGAAATCGCCAGCTGCCTGCTTGCCGGAACGGGGCAAAACGGACCGATTATCCTCGTCAGGGCGTTCGCCGTTTCCCTGCGGCGCGGTATCCTGCCGGAAAGGCGTTCCGCGCACAATGGATTTAACACAGGCGTTACAGCGATTTCACTAACCGATTGCGAAAATGTGCTCAGAGGTTGCACTCGCTCACAGATCTCAAGTTGCACCCTGGCACAACCTCACAGAAACCGCGGTTTACCGGGCCTGCCAGATTGGCGAGGATCTTGCAGCAATATCCGTGCCGGTCTGCAAAAGTTAACAATCGGCGGCATTAAAAGGGTGTTAACTGGCTCACATTTAACACGGTTGCACAAAGTTGCAACTTAAGTGATAGTGCAGCCACGCCGTATCGAACCACTATAAGGAGCACTGGATTCATGGGTACAACCACCATGGGTGTAAAACTGGATGACGCGACTCGCGAGCGCATCAAACTGGCTGCCCAGCGTATTGATCGCACGCCACACTGGCTGATTAAGCAGGCGATCTTCAACTACCTCGGCCAGCTTGAGTCGGGCGATTCACTGCCTGAAATCCCGTTATCCGGACAGGCAACCGTGGAGGCGGATGAGGTGCTGACCGAGGAAGCGCATCAGCCGTTCCTGGACTTCGCAGAGCAGATTCTGCCGCAGTCGGTGACCCGTTCCAGCGTGACCGCCGCCTGGCGTCGCCCGGAGACCGATGCGGTGCCGATGCTGCTGGAGCAGGCGCGCCTGCCCGCGGCGCTGGCCGAAAAAACGCATCAGCTGGCTTATCAGTTAGCCGATAAGCTGCGGCACCAGAAAGGGGCAACCGGACGCGCTGGCATGGTGCAAAGCCTGCTGCAGGAGTTCTCTTTATCCTCGCAGGAAGGCGTCGCGCTGATGTGCCTCGCCGAAGCGCTATTACGCATTCCGGACAAGCCCACCCGAGATGCGCTGATCCGCGATAAGATCAGCAACGGCAACTGGCAGTCGCATCTTGGACGCAGCCCGTCACTGTTCGTAAATGCCGCCACCTGGGGACTGCTGTTTACCGGTCGCCTGGTCTCTACGCATAATGAAGCCAACCTGTCGCGCTCGCTAAACCGCATTATTGGCAAGAGTGGCGAACCGCTGATCCGCAAAGGCGTCGATATGGCGATGCGTCTGATGGGTGAGCAGTTCGTCACGGGCGAAACCATTGCTGAAGCGCTGGCTAACGCCCGTAAGCTGGAAGAGAAAGGTTTCCGTTACTCCTATGACATGCTGGGTGAAGCGGCGCTAACCGCCAGCGATGCTAAAGCCTATCTGATCTCCTATCAGCAGGCGATTCACGCCATCGGTAAAGCGTCGAATGGTCGTGGCATTTATGAAGGCCCGGGCATCTCGATTAAGCTGTCGGCGCTGCATCCGCGCTATAGCCGCGCCCAGTATGAGCGGGTGATGGAGGAGCTCTACCCTATTCTGAAATCGCTGACGCTGCTGGCTCGTTCCTATGACATCGGCATCAACATCGATGCGGAAGAGGCTGACCGGCTGGAGCTGTCACTCGACCTGCTGGAAAAACTCTGTTTCGAGCCGGAACTGGAAGGCTGGAACGGCATCGGTTTTGTCATCCAGGCCTATATGAAGCGCTGTCCGTTTGTGATTGATGAGCTGATCGATCTGGCGCAGCGCAGCCGTCGCCGCCTGATGATCCGTCTGGTCAAAGGGGCCTACTGGGACAGCGAAATCAAACGCGCCCAGATGGAAGGGCTGGAGGGCTATCCGGTGTATACCCGTAAGGTCTATACCGATATCTCTTATCTGGCCTGCGCCCGTAAACTGCTGGCGGTGCCTAACCTGATCTACCCACAGTTTGCCACCCACAACGCCCATACGCTGGCGGCGATTTATCAGCTGGCCGGTAACAACTACTATCCTGGTCAGTATGAGTTCCAGTGCCTGCACGGCATGGGCGAACCGCTGTATGAGCAGGTGGTGGGTAAAGTGGCGGACGGCAAACTGAATCGTCCCTGCCGCATTTATGCCCCGGTCGGCACGCACGAAACGCTGCTGGCTTACCTGGTGCGTCGCCTGCTGGAAAACGGTGCCAACACCTCCTTCGTTAACCGTATTGCGGATACCTCGCTGCCGATTGATGAGCTGGTTGCCGATCCGGTCAGCGCGGTGGAGAAGCTCGGGGCCAGCGAAGGCGCCATTGGCCTGCCGCATCCGAAGATCCCCCTGCCGCGCGATTTGTACGGTGCTGAACGCGTCAATTCAGCCGGTCTGGATATGGCCAATGAACATCGTCTGGCCTCACTCTCCAGCGCACTGCTGAGCAGTGCCGCGCAGCCGTGGCTGGCGCAGCCGATGATTGAAGGTGAGCCGGGCGACGGGGAAACCCGCACTATCATTAACCCGGCGGCGCCAAACGATGTTGTCGGCCAGGTGCGTGAAGCGACAGAGCAGGAAGTCTCGCAGGCGCTGGACGCTGCGGTCAACAGCGGACCGATCTGGTTCGCCACGCCGCCGCAGGAGCGTGCCGCGATCCTGGAACGCGCCGCGCAAATCATGGAAGGCCAGCTGCAGCAGCTGATTGGCATTCTGGTGCGTGAAGCGGGCAAAACTTACAACAACGCCATTGCCGAAGTCCGTGAAGCGGTCGACTTCCTCTATTACTACGCCGGTATGGTGCGGGAAGATTTCGATAACGAAACCCACCGTCCACTGGGTCCGGTGGTCTGTATCAGCCCGTGGAACTTCCCGCTGGCGATCTTTACCGGACAGATTGCCGCAGCGCTGGCAGCGGGAAACAGCGTGCTGGCCAAACCGGCGGAGCAGACACCGCTGATTGCGGCGCAGGCGGTACAGATTCTGCTGGATGCGGGCGTGCCGGCGGGCGTGCTGCAACTGCTGCCTGGCCTGGGTGAGACGGTCGGCGCGCAACTGACCGGTGACGATCGGGTTCGCGGCGTGATGTTCACCGGTTCAACCGCGGTCGCCACGCTGCTGCAACGTAATCTGGCGGGTCGTCTCGACCCACAAGGTCGTCCGACGCCGCTGATTGCCGAAACCGGCGGGATGAATGCGATGATCGTCGACTCCTCCGCGCTGACTGAGCAGGTGGTGATTGATATCGTCGCTTCGGCCTTCGATAGCGCCGGTCAGCGCTGCTCGGCCCTGCGTCTGCTCTGCATCCAGGAAGATGTGGCTGACCATACCCTGAAGATGCTGCGCGGCGCGATGGCGGAATGCCGGATGGGCAATCCGGAGCGTCTGTCGACCGATATTGGTCCGGTGATTGATGCCGAAGCCAAAACCAATATCGAGCGTCACATTCAGGCGATGCGCAATAAAGGCTTCACGGTCTATCAGGCGGTGCAGGAGAACCCGCAGGATAGCAAAGAGTGGAGCAGCGGCACCTTTATCAGGCCGACCCTGATTGAGCTGGATAAGGTGACCGATCTGGATAAAGAGGTGTTTGGTCCGGTGCTGCATGTGGTGCGCTTCACCCGTAATGCACTGCCGCAGATTGTGGATCAGATCAACGCCTCGGGTTACGGCCTGACGCTGGGCGTGCATACCCGCATCGACGAGACCATTGCCCAGGTGACGGCGAACGCCCGGGTCGGCAATCTCTACGTTAACCGCAACATGGTCGGTGCCGTAGTGGGCGTGCAGCCGTTTGGCGGCGAGGGCTTATCCGGCACCGGCCCGAAAGCGGGCGGTCCGCTCTACCTCTATCGTCTGCTGGCGCATCGTCCGGATGGCGCGCTGCGGCTGACTTTCGATCGTCAGGATGCTATATGCCCTGCCGACACGACGCTGCGTCAGGCGCTGCTGGCACCGCATCAGGCGCTGGCAGGCTGGGCGAAAGAGAAGCCTGAGCTGGCGGCGTTGTGTCAGCACTATGCCGATCTGGCGCAGGCAGGCGTAGTGCGGTTGCTGCCAGGCCCGACGGGCGAGCGCAATACCTTCTCGCTGCTGCCTCGTGATCAGGTGCTCTGTCTGGCCGACAATGAGCAGGATGCTTTAGTGCAGCTGGCGGCGGTGACCAGCGTCGGCAGCAAGGCGCTGTGGCAGGATGATGAGTTGCATCGTCGCCTGCTGGCAAGCCTGCCAGACGCAGTGAAAGCCCGTATCACCCTGGCGCGCGATCCGTTAAGCGCTGAGTTTGATGCGGTGATCTATCACGGTGATGCCGATCAGCTGCGGACCCTGTGCGAGCAGATTGCGGCGCGTGAAGGCGCGATTGTGTCGGTGCAGGGCTTCGCCCGCGGTGAGACTAATCTGCTGCTGGAGCGGTTGCTGATTGAGCGTTCGCTCAGTGTGAATACCGCCGCGGCTGGCGGCAATGCCAGTCTGATGACCATAGGGTAAGGGGCGCCCGCTGGGGCTGATGGGGTTCGCTGCGCGAACGGGCTGAAAGCGGGTTTCGAGCCGCCGATCGGCTGGGTTAGGGTTCGCTGCGCGAACGGGCTGGGAGAGGTTTCGTTCGCCGGATGGCTGGTGGGGTTCGCTGCGCGAACGGGCTCTGAGAAGGTTTCGTTCGCCGGCTGGCTGGTGGGGGTTCGCTGCGCGAACGGGCTGGGAGCGGGTTTCGTTCGCCGGCTGGCTGTGGCAGTTTCAGCTTCGCCGCTGCCGGCGACCGACAAGGGGGCGCCAGTCGCCGCGCCCCCTTGACCCCGGGCTCCGGCCTGCTTCACCGCCGCTTCGCGGTCCCTTCGCTTCTTCCGGATTTCTTACGGACCGGCCGGGACGCGCCATCCCTGGCGCGGCCCCGCCTCTTCGCGACATCCCTGTCGCTCGTCCTGAAATCCCTCATCCGCTCAGCGCTTCAGACGGCCTCCCCACCCCTCGCTGTTATTTCTGTGTTTCTTTTCAGATTCTTCGTTGCTGTAGGGACTAGCTTCCGCTGCTGTCAGTTTTTTAGTTTGCCAGCGACCACACCGGGCAGAGCCGGATAACCATTCAGGAATTACGTACCGGAGTTTGCCAGACGCATCCGTATTCGTGAGCTGCCAGACAATGCCGGGCTACATAACATTTAAGAATTTACAGGCGGGGGTTGCCAAAGGCGTCCGCAGCGCTGAGGAGTAAGCGGAGGCCAGGAAGAGCCGACAGGACGTCGGCGAAAGGACGGCCTCGCCAGGGACGGCGAGTCCGGACGGTCCGTCGGCCGCAGGGAATGACGAAGGCACCGCGCGCAGCGTGGCGCGAAGGCAGCCGGACGCCGGGATTGTTAAGGGGCGGGCGTCCGCCCCTTGACGCGTCCGCCCGCTCGGGCAATCTGAAACTCCCCAGCGCCTGGCGGGCGAAACCTTACTCAGTGCCAGCCCGCTGCCATGCGAAACCCGCTCAGTGCCAGCCCGCCGCTAGCGTAACCTGACCCCAGCCCGCCGCCAGGCGCAATCACCCAGTCATCAGCCAGCTCCGGACCGCATGAAAAATGTAAGAAATCACAGTCGGGGGTTTGTCAGAGGCGTCCGAAGCGCTGAGGAGTGAGCGGAGGCCAGGAAGAGCCGACAGGACGTCGGCGAAAGGACGGCCTCGCCAGGGACGGCGAGTCCGGACGGTCCGTCGGCCGCAGTGAGTGACGAAGGTACCGCGCGCAGCGTGGCGCTAAGGCAGCCGGACGCCGGGATTGTTAAGGGGCGGGCGTCCGCCCCTTAACGCGTCCGCCCGCTCCGGCAATCTGAAACTCCCCAGCGCCTGGCGGGCGAAACCTTACTCAGTGCCAGCCCGCTGCCATGCGAAACCCGCTCAGTGCCAGCCCGCCGCTAGCGTAACCTGACCCCAGCCCGCCGCCAGGCGTAATCACCCCGTCATCAGCCAGCTCCGGACCGCATGAAAAATGTAAGAAATCACAGACGGGGGGTTGTCAGAGGCGTCCGCAGCGCTGAGGAATGAGCGAAGGCCAGGAAGAGCCGACAGGACGTCGGCGAAAGGACGGCCTCGCCAGGGACGGCGAGTCCGGACGGTCCGTCGGCCGCAGTGAATGACGAAGGCACCGCGCGCAGCGTGGCGCTAAGGCAGCCGGACGCCGGGATTGTTAAGGGGCGGGCGGCCGCCCCTTGACGCGTCCGCCCGCTCAGGCAACCTGAAACTCCCCAGCGCCTGGCGGGCGAAACCTTACTCAATGCCAGCCCGCTGCCGTGCGAAACCCGCTCAGTGCCAGCCCGCAGCTATGCGTAACCTGACCCCAGCTCCAGCCCGCCGCCAGGCGAAACCGGCCCCAGCCCGCTGCTAAGCGTAACTTACCCACTGCTCGCGCCGCCAGGCGCCCTTTTCATCAGTGTTGGAAACACAAACAGTGACTGCCCCAGTCCACGGTTGGTCAGCGACCAGATCGCCACCGAACAGAGCGAACAGAGGCCCACAATCGCCAGCGGATAGAAACAGGCCCAGAGGAATGAAAACCACGCCTGCTCAAACAGATGGTGGCGCTGTGCAAACAGGATCGCTGACATACCGAAAAACTCGATAAAAATACGGTGTATGACATAAATCTGCAGCGTATTCCGGCCAATCCAGTTTATATAACGCATGCTGAAATGCAGATTCAGCCAGCGGCAGGCGGCAATACTGAACAGCACCGCCAGGATGCACATGAACAGACTCTTATCCAGACCGAATATCGCGTGAATACCCGCCAGCGCGGCCAGGATGGCCCAGGGTGTGTAGTTTTCACGACGCCACTCGCTCAGGCGCAGCATCGTCTGGCTCCAGAACGCGCCCAGCAGGAAGAAAAGGAAATATTGCGCCAGACTCTGTGGGCCCCAGTAGGGAATAATCTTTTCAACTGCCAGATAGTTCAGCAGAATTGCCGCTGCCATCAGCACCAGTTTATATTGACGAAAAAGTTTGGCGCAGAGGAAATAGAGTCCAAGCCCATATAAGTACCATGACGTACTCATGGCCATAAATGTCAGCTTCAGAAACTCAATCAGCGATCCGGCGTAGGCCGCATTCAGATTCTGTGAAATGCGCTGGCCGGTAATTTCAGTGGAGATACCTAAAATCGACCACCACTGAATGAAGCCCCATAAAATATAGAGATAAAAAAGATTGGTGATGCGGCTGGTAAATACCTGTTTCCAGGGCCGGTTAATTATACCGTTAGTCGCCAGCAGGCCCGAAACAAAAAAGAAAGCGGGCATCCGTAGCGGCGACAGGACCGTATTAAACTGCACCCATATTTCGGCGGGGATCCATCCGGCAGAGAGATATTTAACTGTTCCTTCAAATCCAGGTAACACCGTGTGGTACAGGACCACCAGTAATATACAGGCCCCTTTCAGGGTGTTTATCCAGGCTATATGTTCGGTTCTGGTGTCGTTCATTCAATGACTCCGGCTGTGTAGGTCAGAACGCTGAAAAGTAAAAGCGAGGAAATCAGTCGTGCTTTTATGGTTATCCAGCGATTATTCGTCATTGAATCGGTGGTGAATGTAGCGAAAGTCTTAAAAAATCCCGCATGGTCCTGTTGCTACAGTTATTTACGCAGTGGAACCTTTCCTTACACTTATCGTTAAAGCACACGCTGACGCGATTAATTACGCCAGAACAGAGATAAAGGATAATATTTTCTGATAATCCCGAAAAAATAAATAAGAGGAAGTGGCAATAATAAAAACCACTCTATATCCGATGAAAGGAAAAGATTTGTCAGATGTGCCAAAAGGTTTAACGATGGCTTATTGAACTGTGATAATGCTCAATATCCGCGGCAATAACCGCTACGCTATTCAGCCAAAATCGTGATTTTTAAACAGATTAACGCAGCCCTCCCTGGGGAAGGCTGCGGCATTACTGACTGAGAAATTTATCGAGGAACTGACGGGTTCGCGGCTGCTGTGGATTGCTGAACAGCGCTTTTGCTTCGCCCTGCTCGACGATACGCCCCTGATCCATAAAGATGGCGCGGTCAGCCACGTCACGGGCAAAGCTCATCTCATGCGTCACGATTACCAGCGTGCGTTTCTCCTCGGCCAGCGCACGGATGGTGTTGAGCACCTCACCGACCAGCTCCGGATCCAGCGCCGAGGTCGGCTCATCAAACAGAATCACCTCAGGTCGCATCGCCAGCGCACGGGCAATGGCCACGCGCTGCTGCTGACCACCAGAAAGACGGCGCGGATAACTCTCCTCTTTGCCGTGCAGTCCGACTTTTTCCAGCAGTTCACGGGCGCGTGCCACCGCTTCCGATCTGGCTTCGCGTTTAACGATGACCGGGCCTTCAATAATGTTCTCCATCACCGAACGGTGCGGGAACAGATTAAAGTTCTGGAAGACAAAGCCCACCTGCTGACGCAGACGACGCACCTGCTCTTTTTGCTTACTCTGCGCCAGTGCCGCATCAACGGTGATATCGCCCACTTTGATGGTACCGCTGTCCGGCACTTCCAGCAGGTTAATGCTGCGCAGCAGCGTGGTTTTACCCGAGCCGCTGGGACCGATGATCGCCACCACTTCGCCTGCCGCGACATCGAGATCGATGCCGTGCAGCACCGTCTGGCCATTGAAGGATTTCACCAGCTTTCTGACTTCGATGGCACTCATTTCGACTCCTGATCCTGACGATTAACGTGCTGCTCCAGCCGGTTCTGCAGGGCGGACAGCACCGTCGCCATCACCCAGTAAATCAGCGAGGCAGCCAGATACATGGTAAAGACTTCCAGCGTACGCGAGGTAATCAGCTGCGCCTGACGGAACAGCTCAGGCACCTGAATGGTCGCCGCCAGTGAGGTATCTTTAACCAGGCTGATAAAGCTGTTACCCAGCGGCGGCAACGCGGTGCGGGCTGCCTGCGGCAGAATCACCCGGCGCAGGGTTTGCCAGCGCGTCATACCAATACTCGCTGCCGCTTCCCACTGACCACGCTCAATCGCGGAAATCGCGCCACGCAGTGACTCTGAGGCATAGGCCGCCGTATTCAGCGACAGGCCAATCATCGCCGACGGAATCGGGTCCAGTTCAATGCCAAACTGCGGTAAGCCGTAGTAGATCATAAACAGCTGAGCGATCAGCGGCGTACCGCGGAAGATAGAGACGTAGATGCGCGACAGCCAGCTGATCGGCCAGAAGCGTGACAGACGCATCAGCGCCAGAATGAATCCCAGCACCAGGCCGAAGAACATCCCGCCGATGCTGAGTTGCAGCGTAAACAGCGCGCCCTTTAATAAAAAAGGTGCTGAATCCAGCACCAGTTGAAGACTTTCCTGCATTATTTCGTCACGTCCGCGCCAAACCATTTCTGAGACAGCTTGCTCAGCGAGCCATCTTTCTGCATTTCAGCGATAGCCTGGTCGATCGCTTTCAGCAGGTCGTCGTTGCCTTTACGAACCGCAACGCCCGATTCCTGACGAGAGAACGCATCACCCGCAACGGCCATGGTATCGCCGGTTTTCTTCACCAGATCCAGCGCGGCCAGGCGGTCAACCAGAATGGCGTTCAGGCGGCCTGAGCGCAGATCCTGATATTTCGTCGGGTCATCATCATAGGTACGCACATCCACGCCTTTCACGTTTTCACGCAGCCACTGCTCGTAGTTGGTGCCCAGACCGACGCCCACCTTTTTACCGGCCAGGTCAGCAGGTTTGGTGATGGTGCCCGCGTTGGCTTTCATGGTCAGCGCCTGAATGCCGGAGATGGTGTATGGCGTAGAGAAGTCATACTTCTTCTTGCGCTCATCAGAGATGGTGACCTGGTTGATCACCACATCAATGCGCTTCGCATCCAGCGAGGCCAGCATACCGTCCCATTTGGTCGGTTTCAGACTGGCCTTAACGCCCATATGCTGCGCCAGTTGTTGCGCGAACTCCGCTTCAAAACCGGTCAGCTTGCCCTTTTCATCCTGGAAGCTGAACGGCGGATAAGTGCCTTCCAGACCCACCAGCAGCGTGCCGCGCTCTTTAATTTTATTCAGCAGGTTTTCCGCTGCGAAAGTTTTAACGTTGACGCCCGCGACCAGCGCCACGGCCATGACGCCCATCACCAACTGGCGACGTACAAGAGAAAAGGTCATATTCACCCCATTATTGATTGTGTTGTGTGTAGTTTATAACGGCAACGCTGCGATCCCGCTGCCGGTCTGTCGTGATAACGGCAAGATTATAAACTGTTTTTTTTGCTTGTCTCAGACCGAAGGATGATAAGCAAATAACGCCGGCGCACCGCCAGTATGAATAAACAGCAGTGGCCCTTCACGACGGAAACGGTTCTGACTGATGCCGTCCAGCAGGCCCGCCATCGCTTTACCGGTGTAGACCGGGTCCAGCAGAATACCTTCCAGCCGTGCCAGCAGTTTCACCGCCGCCATGCCTTCGTCGTTTGGCTCGCCGTAGCGCGGCGCAAAGTAGTCATCCCACAGGGTAATCGGTGCCTTAGCCTGCACTTCCAGCGTCTCCGCCAGCGACTGACGCAGCCGCTCAACCAGCGGTAACTGCGCCTCAGTCTGGCGTGAAACGGTGACGCCCACCAGCTCGGTCTCCGGCAACAGATGCTCCAGACCCACCGCCAGACCGGCATGGGTGCCGGCACTGCCCGAAGCGACCACCACGGCGGCGAAATCAACCACGCCTTCGCTCTGATGGGCAATCTCCTGCGCGCACTCCACATAGCCTAGCGCACCCAGCGCATTGGAGCCGCCGACCGGCACGATGTAAGGGCGGAATCCCTGGGCTTCAAGCCGCGCAGCCTGCTCAGCCAGCTGTTCCGCAGGGTTGTGCAGCGCATCGACCATGATCACTTCCGCGTCCATCAGCTCCAGCAGCAGCCGGTTACCGTTGCTCAGGTAGTTTTCAGCATGGGTACCAATCGGATTTTCCAGCAGTGCAACGCATTTCAGGCCAAGACGGGCTGCAACGGCAGCGGTCTGCCGCACATGGTTGGACTGAATCGCGCCAGCGGTTAGCAGCACATCCGCGCCTTCGCGCAGCGCATCGGCCGCCAGAAATTCCAGCTTACGCAGTTTGTTGCCGCCCATCGCCACGGGCGTGACATCGTCGCGCTTAATGAAAATATCGCGGCCCAGATAGTCGGAGAGTCGCGGCAGGTGCTCTAACGGCGTCGGTGCGCCCAGCAGCTCAAGCCGGGGAAACTGGTGTAACAGATGTAAAGACAATGCTGCCTCCATTCGGGCATTGGAAATTATCCTTACAGTGTTGCAGAAGATGCGAAAAGGATCACTCTGATTCAGGTGGCGTGAGATGCGGTGACAGGCGTGCTCCCCCGCCCCGCCATTTTTTTCAGATTAAAAATGGCAGGAACGCACCGGCGGTGCGCAGGGGGAGCAATGGGTGTGCAGCAGGGATCTAGCCCTGTTGCCACCCTAAAAACTGATCGTATTTGCGCAGAGCAATACGGTAATTGTTATTGCCCGCATCCGGCAGGTCGCTTTCCAGACATTGATGCCAGCTATTGCCCTGTAGCCGATCGGCCGGGAAATTTTTTGCCTTCAGCATGTCGTCAAGCCGACGCAGCCGCACCACGTATTCACGAATGGTGCTGGGGCTCATCTCTGTCTGTTCGAACAGGTACTGTTTGAACGCCATAATGTCGAAGTAATTAGGATGGGTATTGCAAAAAATATCGCTGCAAAAGCGACAGAGCGCAGTCAGTTCTGGCTGAAGTTTCAGCCACAGTGGCTCATCAATCATCTGGTCCATCCGAGCGATGGCCTCTTTATTGATGATCTGGCCGCGAAAAACGAGCGCCATACGATCTAATACCTTGCCACAGTGTGAACAGTTGCTCTGGCTGTGTTTATAGTCTTTAAGATAACGACTTAACGGTCTGGCCTTGGTCTTGGCTCCCATTGCTGAGTCCCCGGTTTCTTATATTTTTGAATCGCCAGGAACTGATACTGCTAGCGCGCTCCCGTAAGTCGGGCCCGCAGGCGTTTAATCGCCTGACTGTGCAGCTGGCTGACACGGGATTCCCCCACATCAAGTACCGCGCCAATCTCTTTCAGGTTCAGTTCTTCCTGGTAGTACAGTGTCAGCACCATCTTTTCACGATCGGGTAACGCTTCGATCGCTTCAATGACGCGCTCACGCAGACTCCCTTCCATCAACTGATGAAGCGGGTTGGCCTCTTCATGCCCTTCCGTCACCAGCTCCGCACTGTCGCCATGTTCTTCCCGATACTCATCGTAGGAGAAGAGCTGACTGTTGTTGGTGTCCAGCAGGATCTGCCGGTACTCCTCCATTGAAACATTCAACTGCTCAGCGACTTCCTGCTCGGAGGCAGCACGACCCAGCGCCTGTTCCACCTTATGCATTGCTCCGGCCACCTCGCGCGCGTTTCGACGCACGCTGCGTGGAGCCCAGTCCCGGCTGCGAAGCTCATCCAGCATTGCGCCACGGATACGCTGCACGGCATAGGTGGTAAAGGCCGTACCCTGTAGCGCGTCGTAGCGCTCCACGGCATTTAACAGGCCGATACCTCCCGCTTGCAGCAAATCGTCCAGCTCAACGCTGGCTGGCAGACGCACCTGCAGGCGCAGCGCTTCATGGCGCACCAGCGGGACGTAGCGCTGCCAGAGCGAATGCTTGTCCATCACGCCTTCGGCGGTATAGAGATCGTTCACGTTGACTACCCTGCGTTAATGAAGTTATCGGCATGATTATCCAATTCTGTAGGGTTATTGATTGGGGGAATAGGCGGGGTAAAACGAGGTTATTTCATTTTTGTTATCTGCAGGGGCAAATCCGTCTGCCCCTGATGTGGACTAGCGTCGCGCCCGCAGCCGCTGGCGGGTGGCGGGAGGAACTGCCGACCACAGGGTGCAGACGCGACCATCAAGTTCCTGATAATAAGGGCTGATGTTTTCCTGCGCCTCGTCACCCGGATGCACCTGAATCTGCCCCGATTCACCATCGATGCTGATTAGCCGATTGATAAACAGTCGTTGTAGATCGCTGCGCAAAAATAAACCGTTATCGATACTGTTATCCGCCAGCACCCCTTCGTCATTCTCCTGCGTGTCGATGTGGCACGCTTCCACCCACGGCCAGTTGTGCCGTTCGGTGAGTCGGGTTCCGGTCATCACACAGCCACCGTAACGCGCTTTTACCCCCGCGCTGAACTCCGCCTGGCTGGCGCGCTGTAGCACCCGCGCTTTCACCCGCCGCCCCACTTCGGTCCCCGGCATCACCGCCGCCGGGACTTTATGCTGGGGCGTGCTCAACACCACGATGAACTGGATGCGCCGCGACTGCGGAAAGCAGGGATTCGCCTGCGGGTTAAACAGCTGCCAGTAGGCCTCGTCTTCATCCTGATACATCAGCACCAGTTTGTAGCCACGACTGTTGATCAGGTTCTGGGCGGTAGCCGAATGGGGATCGATCATCGCGAACACCTGAGTGCTGCCCATCACCTTCCACAGATTGTCGCGTTTCTCTTTCTCGCTGCGCCGGAAATAGAGAAAGGAGAGATTCTGCTTCAGGTAGTGCTCAAAGCGGCGCAGGTAATTTTTACGTTCATTATCGTTGGCGATGAACAGCAGATCCTCCAGCGGACTGTTGCTCTCTTCCTGCGCAAACACCGCACGGATTTTCAGGGTGCGAAAGCTGGTTGACGGGCTGAGCAGCGCGCGCGCCGTCAGCTCCTTCTCCTCAGGGTATTGCTGGGCATAGCGCAGCGCGATCTCCTCAAAGGTCAGCCGCTCACCCGGTAACAAGTCATAATTGAAGCGCATAGACACTCCACAAAATAAGGAAAATGGATCAAAAGTGATGTTGTTCTGCAAGGAGTTATCGGCAGGCTGGAGGGGAACTGTAACCGGGTGGTGAATAAGCGCAGCGCGGTGTATTTTTTGCTGACATTGCGCCGGCTCTGCTGTCAGGGATCTCAGCAACTGTGCCGGCATGGCTACCCCGTGGCACGGGGGTTAATTCTGCTGGAAAGCTATGCCTGCACCTCTGAAGACCGGGTGTGTTACTGGCCCGACTCTTTTAGCCGGGCTTTGACATCAACAATTGGGTTCAGAAGCGGTACCACCGCCCGACGATAACGCTGACGGATTTTTGCGCTGAGTGGCCGTTTCGCCATAATGCTGGTCCAGATCGCCCGTTTTTGTCTGTTGTGATTGTCAACATCATCAAACTGCTGAATGGTGGTATGTTGCGCCACGTCATGCAGTAACACCGGCGCAGGATAGACAGCCAATAACCGGAATGCGCCATGCTCCTCGAACAGACACCATTTATCAGCGGCCATCCAGACCGGATAAAGCAGCTTCAGCAGCCGTCTGGCGGCTTCGAGATTAATCACATAAGCATGAGACGTGGTCGCGCTGTGTACCGGAAATAAACTGGCGGCTGGCGTAACCGGTGCAACAACCTTATTAACATATTTATTAACTTGCGATAACAGTACCAGCACAGGGCTATTTTCTGGCAACTGTAATGAGGGGCTGTTTAATATTTCCGGTAACTGTTCAGTTAGCAGCGCGTCATCTTCCAGAATCAATGCCTGCGCAATGTTTTCATCAACCATTTTCCGGTAAATATTGATATGGCTCAATGCACAGCCTATTTCACCAGGTTTAAACGCATAGTTAACCGGCCGCGTATGCTGGGAAATTTCTTTCTCACTCAGTGCTTTACCATTAACGGCATCAATAAACTCATAGGCTATTCCTGCCTTATGGCACTGTGCGGAAATCATGGCACGGCGTTCAGTGGATGAAGCGAGGTTGATAATGAAGGTCTTCATTGCGGAGTTATTTACGCCCTGGTAACTAAATGTGTCAGAAACGACAAGCATACCGTTATCAGGCTTAATACTGAAGATTTAAAAATGCTAAGTCGCACTGAATGCAGAGAAATTAGCCTCATTTGCGAATTTTAAAATTAACCCCGCTAACGCGGGGTCGTATTTACTTCAATAATAACAGCAGTGACAGGTCATCGTTGACTTTGGTTTTATTGATTTCGGCGATGAAGGCAGCGGCAGATTGCGGATTGTGTTTGGTAATAGAATGATAGCTGTAAATGATATTAATCATATCATCTTCGTTCATCTCTCCGACCAGCTCAACATTGGCGGCAATCAGTGATTTAAGTAAAAACCATTCTGCCGTCAGCAGATAGAGGCTAAGTAAGTGGCTACGGCCTTCGTCATTGGGGAAAAAATCATCGTAAATGCGGTACTGAACATAGTTGTTCATTATCCACGGACGTTCGGCGAGCCACGGCATCACTTTATGCTGCCAGGCATGGTCCAGTCGTATCATCGACTGGTGAATGTCATCCGACTGCGCGCCTTCCGCCTGAATATAAATCAGCTTATTTACGTAGTGGTTCAGCGTTGGCCAGCCCCGCTTATCCGCCATGACCCCGAGATAGCTCTGAAGCCTTAACAACAGCGACCACTGCAAATTGTAATCTGGCTTCAACTGTGCAATTTGTTGCCTGATCTCGCCCTGCTCTAAACCCGCCAGCGTTTGAGAAAAATAGTGCTCCATCTGCGCAACCCGATCCTCGCTTGCGTTCAGTTTCTCCACGCCCAGCAGGAAACTGGCCAGCGCGTACAGCGCCTCATCAAGCTGAACGCCGCTAAACTTAACAATGTAAAGGCACATCAAATTAAGCAGCTTTTTCTCCTGATCGAGATCCTTCGCCTTAAAGCCTTCTGGCAGACGTCTGAGCGTTTCCCCGAACAGCATCGCATCGGGCGAGGCGAAGAGCTGTCGCGTGGCTTCCGGGCAGGATAACGCGAGGGTTCGTTGCTGCTCAGATTTAAAGGTATTCGCCGCTCTTGGGTAGGTGGCGCAGGTAGGACTTAATGCTGATTCACCTAACGTTGCGTGGACTTTACACAACCGGTTTTCATCCATAAAGGCACAATTACCTGCAGCATTCAGCTTCATCACTCCCCAGCTGGCATGGCTTTTACGGGTCGTGATGATGTTTTCAGCCGCCAGCGTCTTAATTTCAATCCGGGAAGATTTCAGATAACGATTGACCGTCGACTTATCGAGAGTGATATCCCAGCCTTTACAACAGTGATCGCGGCACGCGCTGCCAATACATTTAAAGGCACTGACAAACAGCGGTTCAACGACAGTGATATTTTTCATTATTTACCTGCTCAACAGAGGCGCTTAACAGAATGCGGCACAGTGTCAGGATAATAAGTCAGCGGGCAGCGATTGATGGGTGGAGAAACCGCTAAAAAAGCGGCTAATCACAGGCATAAAAAAACCCCGCCGAAGCGGGGTTTGACGTTCAGAGTAGAGGCGATTAGCCCTGCAGCAGAGACAGAACCTGCTGTGGAACCTGGTTAGCTTTCGCCAACACTGAGTTACCCGCCTGCTGAATGATCTGCGCTTTAGACATGTTTGAAACTTCGGTCGCGTAGTCAGCATCCTGAATACGAGACTGTGCTTCAGACAGGTTAGTAGTGGTGTTGTTCAAGTTAGTTACCGCTGAATCCAGACGGTTCTGAATCGCACCCAGTGAAGAACGGAATTTATCAACGCTGGCAATCGCGTCATCCAGCTTGGCCAGTGGGTCAGTGGTAGAACCAGAAACCATATTATTCAGATTCAGCTTAGTGGTATCCAGACTAAACGCTGCTGTTGTACCTGCTGAAGTATCAGCATCTTTCGGATCTAAGGCGATATAGTATTCTTTAGCAACGCCAGTACTGGTACCTGCGTCATATTCACTTTCGAATCCATTTGCTTTGAGGCTATTCACTTCAGCAGCACTGCCAGGAGTGATAGTAACTTTAGCAAACAAGTTTCCATTATCATCGGCAACGGCAGCATTCGCAATGGCTACGCTACCGCTATCTACTCCAAGGCGAGTAGCCAGATCGTCACCAGAAGCAGCTTCAGCAACTGAAGTAGTTGTCATTTTGGTGGTTGCACCGTAGTAGCTCTGTAGGTTTGCAGTTGAAGGTCCAGACAAAGTTCCAGTCTTACTTACAGGACCAGTAACATTGAAAGTGCTCAAACCTAAAGTAGAAGAGTCAATTTTCTTCAGGTCGATAGTGATAGTTTCGCCATCGTTCGCGCCAACCTGGATTTTCATAGCGCCATCTTTCGCCAGCACGTTCACGCCGTTGAACTGGGTCTGGCCAGATACGCGGTCAATCTCGTCCAGACGTGATTTGATTTCGTCCTGGATTGAAGATTTGTCAGAATCAGAGTTGGTGCCGTTCTGAGCCTGAACAGTCAGCTCACGGATACGCTGTAAGTTGTTGTTGATTTCTGACAGCGCGCCTTCAGTGGTCTGCGCAGCAGAGATACCGTCGTTGGCGTTACGCGCAGCCTGAGTCAGGCCCTTGATGTTAGAGGTGAAACGGTTGGCAATTGCCTGACCAGCAGCGTCATCTTTTGCGCTGTTGATACGTAAACCAGAAGACAGACGCTCGATAGAAGTAGACAGAGCTGACTGGTTCTTGTTGATGTTGTTCTGAGTGATCAGCGAGAGGCTGTTGGTATTAATGACTTGGGCCATGATAAATTTTCCTGTTAATCAAGTCTTTCGGTTAAGGTGTGGGCTTCAACCCGCCGGCTTCAGCGCCGTCAAAGTTGTTATCGTCTGCCGTTAAACAACCTTTAGAATTTTTTTAGTACCAGGCGAATTTTTTTGCTTCAACCTGTCACGCTTTTGGTTATCGCCACCCTGCCGCACTTCTTTAGACTTAATTGATTAATTTTCTAGTCGTTGAAATACCCTTCTCTATATGCCCTATTTACCTCATTACCCTAAGGCAAATAACCTTAAACTTTCGTTAATCAAGGCCGATAACTCAGGTATTCAAACTCCGTGTCGACCATATAAGGAAGCAACATGGCTACTATCTCCACCCTGGGTATCGGTTCAGGACTCGATTTAAGTACGATTCTGGATAATTTGCAGGCATCTGAAAAAGCGTCGCTGACACCGATCTCAACCCAGCAGAGCGCCTATACCGCTAAGCTCAGCGCTTACGGTACGCTCTCCAGCGCGCTGACGACCTTTCAGACCGCGAATACCGCGCTGAACAGCGCCGATCTGTTTAGCTCCACCACCGCCACCAGCACCGGCAGCGCCTTTAGCGCCACCACCGCGAGCGGCGCCGTAGCCGGCAGCTATACCATTAGCGTGTCGAAGCTGGCGCAGGCGCAAACCCTGACTTCCGGCGTGCAGAGCAGCAACACCGCCGTACTGGGCGACAGCTCAGCGGCCAGCCGTACGCTCTCTATCAAGCTGGCTGACGGCACCAGTAAAGATATTACGCTCACCAGCGATCAGACCTCGCTGAGCGGTATGCGTGACGCGATCAATAAAGCGGGTGCCGGCGTGAGCGCCAGCATCATTAAATCGGGTGACGGTGAATATCGGCTCTCATTAACGGCGGCGAAAACCGGTGAGAAATATGCGGTCTCCTCCGTGACCGTGACCGGCGACGATACGCTGCAAAACGTTGTGGGTTTTGATGCCACTAAAACCGATGCAGATAATCCTATGGATCTGAGCGTGGCGGCACAGGATGCCCAACTGACGGTGAATAATGTTGCCATCACCAGCAGCAGCAACACCATCAGCGACGCCTTAGAGGGCATCACCCTTAATCTGAAAGACACCACCACCACCAGCCAGACCCTGAACGTCGCTAAAGACACCAGCAAGGTGACGACGGCGCTCTCTACCTTTGTTGATGCGTACAATACCCTGCTCGATCAGTTCAACAGCCTGACCAAATATACCGCTGTTGATGTGGGTGCAACGGCGCAGGATACCAGCAACGGCGCGCTGGTGGGCGACAGTACGCTGCGCACTATACAGACGCAGTTAAAAGGTCTGCTGACTAATGCCGCGAGCTCATCCAGCTATAAAACCCTATCGCAGATTGGTATCTCTTCAGACCCGACCACCGGTGCACTGAAGCTGGACTCGGCGGTACTGAAAACCGCCTTAGATAAAGATCCTGACGGCATTAAAGAGATGATGATCGGCGACGGCAAAACCACCGGCATCACCACCAAAATCGCCACTAACCTGACCGGCTGGCTCTCATCAACCGGCATCATTCAGGCGGCGAAGGATGGCGTGAGCAAGACGCTCAACAACCTGACCGATCAGTACAACAAAATGAGCACTCGCATCGACAACCTGATTGCCCGCTATAAGGCGCAATTTACCCAGCTCGATGTGACGATGAGTTCACTCAACAGCACCAGTAGCTACCTGACTCAGCAGTTTGACAACATGACGTCAAGCAGTTCCAAATCGTAAGGAGTGACCATGTACAGCGCTACAGGCACCAAAGCCTATGCAAAAATTGGCGTGGAAAGCGCCGTGATGAGCGCCAGCCAGCACCAGTTGGTGGTTATGCTGTTTGATGGCGCGCTCAGCGCGCTGATTCGCGCTCGCCTGTTTATGCAGGATGGCAATATTGAAGGCAAAGGTAATTCCCTTTCCAAAGCTATCAATATTATTGAAGGAGGCCTCAAACAGGGCCTCAGTGAAAACAGTGGTGATGAGCTGGCAGACAACCTGCTGGGTCTTTACAACTACATGACGCGTCGTCTGTTGCAGGCCAACCTGCACAATGATGCAGAAGCTATCGAAGAAGTCGAAGGCTTACTGCGCAACATCGCCGACGCGTGGAAAGAAGTGGTTCAACCTAACCTGATTCAGGACGCCGTTTAATGACTATTGCACCGCATCTGATTGCCGTTTACCAACAGTTACTCGATCTCAGCCAGGGAATGCTGCGTCACGCCGCACAGGGCGAATGGGATGAATTGATCAGCAGGGAGATGGACTATGTCAGCGCGGTGCAATCGTTAGCACAATCGACAGAAGCTGCCGCTCCTTCCGTTCAGGTTCAGGAGCAGCTGCGTCCGGTATTGCGTCATATTCTGGATAATGAGAGTGAAGTGAAACGCCTGCTGCAGGCGCGGATGGATGAGCTGGCCTCGCTGGTCGGCCAGAATGCGCGCCAGAAATCGGTGCTTTCTGCCTACGGTAAGCAAGGCGGTGTTGTGATGGTACCGCGCGAAACCCTCTCCTGATTGCTGCTCTCTCCCGCCGCCAGATTTATTTCTCTGCGCGGCGCCTCTTTTCTGCCGCTTACTCCATACTTGATTCTCATCATCCCCTGGAGTGCAGTAGATGCAAAACCCGACGTTATTACAGTTTTTCCATTGGTATTATCCGGATGGCGGCAAACTGTGGCCGGAAATCGCCGATCGCGCGGCCTGGCTCAGCGAAATCGGCATCACCATGGCCTGGCTGCCGCCGAGCTATAAAGGGGAATCGGGTGGCTATTCGGTCGGTTACGACAGCTATGACCTGTTTGACCTCGGTGAATTTGATCAGAAAGGCAGCGTTGCCACCAAATATGGCGATAAACAGCAGTTACTGGCGGCAGCAGATGCCTTGCGCAGCCACAACGTCGGCGTGCTGCTGGATGTGGTACTCAACCATAAAATGGGTGCCGATGAAAAAGAGCAGATCCGCATCAACCGCGTCAATCCGGACAACCGTGATGAAATTTACGACGAGGTGGTGGAGTGCGAAGCCTGGACGAAGTTCACCTACCCGGTGCGCGCCGGTGAATATTCTAAATTCGTCTGGGATCATAAATGCTTTAGCGGCGTCGACCATATCGAAAATCCGGATGAAAACGGCGTCTTTAAAATCATTAATGATTACACCGCCGAAGGCTGGAACGATCAGGTGGATAATGAGCTGGGTAACTTCGACTATCTGATGGGCGCGAACATCGATTTCCGCAATAAAGCGGTGAGCGAAGAGCTGAAATACTGGGCGCGCTGGGTGATGGAACAGGTGCCGTGTACCGGCTTTCGTCTGGATGCGGTGAAACATATCCCGGCCTGGTTCTATAAAGCCTGGATCGACCACATTCAGGAAGTGGCCGAAGAGCCGATGTTCATCGTCGCGGAATACTGGTCGTTTGAAACCGACAAGCTGCAGGAATATGTGCATCAGGTGGAAGGCAAAACCATGCTGTTTGATGCGCCACTGCACATGAACTTCCACCAGGCGTCAACCGCAGGCAGCGCTTACGATCTGAGTCAGATCTTTGCTAATTCGCTGGTGGTGGCCGATCCCTGGCATGCGGTGACGATCGTCGCCAACCACGATACCCAGCCGCTACAGTCGCTGGAAGCGCCGGTGGAAGCCTGGTTTAAACCGCTGGCTTACGCGCTGATCCTGCTGCGAGAACAAGGGGTACCGACCATTTTCTATCCCGATCTGTTCGGCGCCAGTTACGAAGATACCGGTGGCGACGGTGAGAAGCATAAGATTGAGATGCCGGTGATCCCGGAGCTGGAAGGGTTAATCCGGGCGCGCCAGCAGTATGGCTGGGGCGTACAGACCGACTATTTCGATCATCCTAACTGCGTTGCCTTTAGCCGCAGCGGAACCGAAACGCAGCCGGGCTGTGTGGTAATCATGTCGAATGGCGAGGCGGGCGAAAAAGCCGTGGCGATGGGTGAAGGCTATGCCGGCAAGGTATGGCGCGATCATCTGGCAAACCGTGAAGAAACGATTACCGCCGATGATCAGGGTAATGCAGTGTTTGTCTGTAACGGCGGCAGCGTCAGCGTCTGGGTCGTCGCAGAGTAGTGCCTCTTCTGGCAGGGCCGCGGCCCTGCCAGATCACATTATTGCGATAAGGCCGCCGCATTGTTATCGGTAATGTGGGTCCGCAGCAGCTGCGGTTCAATATTCTGAATGATGGCGGCTTTTGGCTGCTTCGCCACCTCCTCCAGCGCCTGCTGGCACTCAAGGGTCGGACGATCCACTTTGCGCAGCGTCAGCCCGTCATAACTCAGTTCACCGTTATCCACCACCAGCGGCATCACCCGAACCTGACGCGTTACGTTAACGTAATCACCGCTCAGCAACGTCAGTTTGCCGGGTTTGGCAATCACTCGCTGCCACTGACGGCAATCCAGCGTACTGCCATCCGCATTGACAATAAGCGAGCCCATTGCCTGATCGCTAATCAGCTTTCCCTGAGGCCCGACGGTTTGCCAGTTACCCTGAAGATTCGCCGGCGCCGGCGTTTGCACCGCACTGTCATAATCGTTGATTTGCGCACAACCGCCCAGTGCCAGCGTGGCAATCAGCATCCACTTTTTCATGTTTAATCCCTAAGATCGCGTCAATGGCGGCTACGTTATAATTTTTCCACGCCAGTGCGCAAGGTATCCGGCTGATCCAGCCGCGCCCGGCGCGTTTTTTTTCATTGTCTTGTATAAAGTCGGCGTCAGTACCGTTGTTCTGCCACGCCGTAGCATCGCTTCCTGACAAGGCTGGCGCAACCCGCTACACTGGCGGGCTGCAACAGATATTCAGGAACCCGGCTATGAAAACCCCAGAAGCGTATTACGCGCAGGCGCGCGACATGTTCTTTACCGCTCATCCCGATTTCCAGGCAGCGCTGGATGAGCTGACCGAAAGCGACGCCCGCGCGGCCAATCTTTCCCTGCGTCAGTTGCGTGAATGGCACGCTGAACGCATCTATGCGGCTTTTTTACGTCAGAAAAATCTGGATGGGATGATCTTTTCGATACAGCTGGCTGAGCCAGATAAAGCGGTGGCGGCTGAGGCGATTGAGACCTATCTCAAATCACATGCTGAATCGCTGGGCATGAGCTGGGAAGAGTTTTGCATCAAAAACGAGCTCTGATCGGCCAGTCTTGTAAGGTGTATTTTTTATACACCTCCAACCAGTGAGATAACCGCCGATAAAGTTGTACAAGGACGAGGAAAGTGTATAACTTCATCCTACGACTTCGGTCGTGATTGTCCTTGAACGAATAGTGCTTTTGCACTGCCTCTGGAGGTGTTGCTGGATTTCACCTCCAGAGGCGAATTTTTTTCTCCGGCTACTCCTCTTCTGCCATCTTTCCTTTTACTTCCACATATTGTGCCACTGCCAGCAGACGATTAATGTGCGTCAGCAGCAGGTCTACGTCAGACTGCAAAAAGTCGGTCGACGAACGTGACGCCGTGACAATAGCATCCTGAACCGTCTCGCTAATCGTCAGCGTGTTGTCCTGTTTGGCCTGCACCAGTAACGCAGCAACGAGCAGCGATTGCGCTTCAAGCTGGGCGGTCAGCTCTTTCGCGTCGACGTCCATCTTTGCCAGTTTAAGCAGAATATCAATGACCAGTTGTCGCATCGCACTTCTCCAGATGTTTGAGCTGCCATTATGTCGTGATGATGCAGTAATAAGCCAGATCAAGATGCAGTCCGGCATGACATAAAAATATTTCCCGTAATCGGGCGCGCCGCCTTGCCACTGTTTTTATTTACAGTATTATATCCCAGCGATTTTGCCCTGAATGGATTGCCATCATGTTTGTTGAGTTGATTTATGACAAGCGTAACGTAGCCGGTTTACCGGGTGCGCGCGAGATGATTCTCGAAGAGCTGGAAAAGCGGGTGCATCGGGTGTTTCCTGACATTGAAGTTAAGGTCAAACCGATGGAACGTAACGCTATTGATACGGATTTGAGTAAGAACGACAAAGCGACGATTGCGCGGATAGTTGAAGAGATGTTCGACGAAGCGGAAATGTGGCTGGTGGCCGATTAATCCCTTAATGGCCACCGCATCAGTTAGCGGGAGATCACTTAACTCTCCTGCTCGCTGTGATTAATTTCGATCTCAATGTCCTGGATGGCCGCATCCAGATCTTCCAGCATCTTACCCTGCTTGTTGAGTAGCGCATCGATGCGATCGGCGTTAACTTTGTCTTTGTATTCGCCCGCGTCGAAGGCTAACCAATGTGCTGACAGCGTCTCGGTGTTGGTTTGCGCATAGTGGCGCATCTCTTTCAGCTGAGAGGTGACATCACGCAGGTAATCATTTTTGCTCTTGGTTTCTGTTGAATCGCTCATGCTAAATGTCCTTCTGGTTAGTTATCCAAAGTGATTTGGCGTAGCGGTTCATCAACCGGCCAATCTGCGGGCCTTTTCTTCGCACAATACAGCGAAAGAAAATGTCGCCCGGAGATTTAAAACTAGTCGATAATAGCGAAGCCGCACTAAGAATAATCGGAAGTTATGGCCTGGGTTGCGAATGCATCGGTGACACTTCTTTTTCAATCACTACCTCTTTGACTTTATCCACCGTTTTGATCGCCGTGCGGTCCGGTAACGCATCAAGTTTGTGTTGTAACGTCGTCACCTGATTAGTCAGCAAATCGACCCGGGCATCACGTTTTGCCGCTATATTGCGATACTCCTGCCGAATCTCTGCCACTCGCCGGTTGGCCGTATTGCTGACATAAAGAAACAGAATCGTCATCAGCACGCAGATCATCGAGCAGCCCAGCATCACGCCGCCGAGGATAATTTTTCGCTTGTTTAACAGGGTTGTAGCAGGACTATTTATCGTCACCATCGCTGCGATCCTCCAGAGTTGAGATAAGGCGATCGACCTCGTTGCGAAACTTATCGCTGTGATCGGCCTCTGTCATTGCCAGCAGTATCCCTAACGCATTCTTGATAAGCCGAAGATCGGTTTCGAGCATGGAGATACGCCGCAAATTTTTATCGTGCCGTTCTCGTAGCTCGTCGTTCTCTTCTCGTATCAGCAGATTGCTCTCCTTCAGCAACACCACCTGTTCTTTATAACTGGTTATAATTTCGCCGCCGGCCCGATTACTGGTCACGATTGACGCGATACCCGCCAATAATGGTTTCCAGAACAGTGCCGCCGCGCCCCCACCCAAAACCAACGCACCCATACTGGTAATTAAACTACTTTCCATGCCGCACCCCTCTACCCGGTAAGGTCACTGGAACACCACGGCGTGCAACAACAGGCACGTCCCCTGCCTGAAATTTAAGATTGCTTAAATGCCAGGGTTAAGTATACTTAAGTCATTCTTAACCTGAATGTCAAGCAGATGAAAAACGAAACGCTGGGCGACCGTATTCGCCACCGACGAAAAAACCTGGGATTAACGCAGAAGCAATTGGCGGAACAGGTAAAAGTGTCCCATGTGGCGATCTCACAATGGGAAAAAGAGGAGACGTTACCGCGTGGTGAAAATCTGCTGCGGCTGTCGGAATCGCTGGGATGCGCGCCTGCCTATCTGATAGATGGCGATGGTCCTGTTTTTAGCGAAAGCAGATTTGCCGGCCTGCATCAGATTCCGTTGCTCAATCAGCGCGACGTCGCCCGGTGGCTGAATGACGCCACTTCGGTGAAGTATGATTTGCTGATGCATAACGACATGGCGCTCTCTCAGCAGAGCTTTGCCCTGCGGGTTGAGGAACAGGCCATGACGCCTGCTATCAGGCACAATGATGTGGTGATCATCGATCCGGCCGTCTCACCGCTGCCCGGCGACAGCGTGCTGGCGCTGCAGCAGAACAGCGCACTGCTGCGTACATACCGGCAACGCAGCAGTGAGAGCGGTGTTGTGCAGTTTGAGCTGGCACCGGAGAACATCGACTTTCCACTGCTGCATTCCCGTCGCGATGGCATAAAGCTGGCCGGCACGCTGGTAGAACTGCGCCGCTATCGTTAGCGGACATAAAAAAACCCGCTACGCTGCGGGTTAATTCCAACAAAGTTCACATTTTACTACGGCAAAAGTCGGACAACTTATAACGCGTCAGTCAGCTTATCCACCACCACATTGCCATGCAGATCGGTTTGCGTGATGCGATAGCCGACACACCATGAACGGCGGGTGCTCAGTTTATCGAACAGGGTCACGCCGCCTTTTTTGACGCCGTGCGGGCTGACGATGGTCCACTCAGTGACCTCTTCCTGACCGCGATTGTTCAGGCTCAGGGTACGGTTTTTAATCAGCTGATCGTCAGCTTCAATCTTTAAATAGTCTCGTAACATAATTTCTATCTCCTGGTAACGCAGGTCACTATATGCCTTTTATTAATCTGTTCAATCGAATTTATTAATCGATTAATTTGTGACCTGCCGCACGCCAGATAACAGATTTGTCCATTCCCGCGCCGGTTCTACCCCGTTAGCATGATCCCGCTACACACTGACACGCAACGAATAAAGCCGTGCAGCACACGAGAGAAAACTCCGATTCAGCCCGCTTCGTGCGGGCTTTTTTTTATCTGAACGTGGACCCGCCTGCCAGCATCTGTTGGCTGGTCTAGACTTAACGGACAGAAAAAAAAGGAGTGAAGTATGTTTAAACATAAAACCAATGAAGAACGTAAACACGAAGGTGAAGTCAGTAAAAGCCTGCCGGAAGCGGCGCCACATGTCGGCAATGCCTATGAAGAGGACGATCATCCCGCTACTGATGCGCCAAAAGATCATGGCGAAGTGCCGCGTAAGAACGATGATAGTCAGGATGATAAAAAAGATCCCTACAAAGCGCAGTAGTGAAGAGATCGCGCCCCACGCAGGGGCGCATTGTGGTTTAGCGGAAGGCTACAGCGTATCGAGGTAATGATCCGGAAAAGGTACGCCCGATTTTTCCAGACGGGACAATTTCTGGGTGATGTCGTTTCTTATCGTTTCATCGCCCTCCTGCCAGTAAGATTTCACCACCGCTAATACCTGCTCTGCAGTCTGCGGCGTAAACCCTGACGCTTCATCGGCCTGCAGCACCTGATGAATTTTCTCATTCATCTCTCGAAGATTGATCATCTCATCCTCCTCGTTGAAAAAAGATAAGTATAGTTCAGGCTATTCTGTGCCGTGTCCGGCGCTGATTCAGGGCTGACGGAATGGACAAAAAAAATGCTGCAGCGTGATGAGGTTTGAGTTGATGAAGAAAACAGTTTTAGTACTCGCTTTAATGATGGTGGCCGGCTGTGTGGATACCGGTCGGGTTGGATTACATCCGCAAGTTAAAACCGCCTATTTTAATGCGCATCCTGATCAGGTGCAGTCCTGTCTCTACTCAGCTGCCATCAGCCGGCACCTTTATCTGGATCAGGACGATCCGCTACCTGGCGGTACGCAACGCTATAACCTTGAACAAGGTGACGGAACCGTTATCGCCTGGGTCGAAATAGCCAAATTTAGCCACAGCGAAACCAGCACTGAATTTTTTTATGACCCGCACGCCGCCGACATCAGCGCATCGGTAGCGGCCCTGATCGATGAGTGTAAAAAAGCGCAGTGAACGCATTCATCGGGCTGCCTGAAACCTGAGCGCATCACATCTGGGGCCAGAGGGCCTTAACCGGGTTTCACTCGTTATTGCCTGAAAAGGCGCGCATCGATATTTGAGCTAAGGCTGTTTTCAACGCGGTAGTTGATACGACTGTTTGCTTTCCGTCTGCTCAAGGTGCAGGAACTCGCGGTTACTTTATTTTTTCACAGTCGTAGCTGCCGCGAATTTTTATCTGACTCGGGCTGGTACGGACGATTTCAGCCTCTAACTCCGATTTACCCTCACGGGTCACCAGATCCATATCGATCATGCCTGGCGCTTTGGTGTTTTTGACCCGCCAGTGAAGCCTGACGTTATCGTCATCGTTTTTTGCTTTGAGAAAGGTGGTGCTCTTTATCTTCGCGCTGGCACCATTAACCGTGACTGCGCCCTTTTCATCAGACTCGATTTTGAAAGGTCCGCATTGCAGCGGCGTGCCAGCAGTAGCAGACAGAGATGTCAGTAACAGTAATCCGGCGATCGTTTTTATCATTGTTGCGGTGTCCTGCTGATGGCTGAGAAGGTCTGTGTGGCAGGCAATTGCTACCCACTATAGGTGGCATAATTTTCGCTCACTATCGGTGAAATGACCAAACGTCTTGATCCCTGATGCGGCGCATAAAGACCATTACTTAATGAGCAAAATGGGTCAGGAGCATTCACCCCACTGTCAGCATGCCTTCCACTTATGCTAATGATATTTAAGCATTATTTATGAAAATAAGATAATGGCATCTTTTTATAAAAAAACGTAAAGACAAAATCGCAGAGTTTAAATAGCCTAAAGAGCAGCTTTTAGTTCAATCATCTCACCATTGAATGTGCAAGCTTAGCCCTACACTTCACTTTGTCAGACAACTGCCCTTGGTTGCTTAGCACAAGTCTCTTTAACCTTTGACTGAACCTTTTTACGCCAAAATTAAGACAAGTCTCACAATTTACTTGATCTTTACCCTTTTTTAACAGAAATTTAATTACTGGTTTTTATCTGAAGAGGTCTTGCATGTCGCAAGCATCACCTGAACTCAATGGCGCAGGCATTGCCCAGACGTATCCTACATCGATATCTTCGTCTCGCGTTATTTTTGCAGGACAACTTAGAGCTATTGCCTTTTTATGCGTAGTCATTGTTCACTGGTTAGGAATTTACTCTTTAGATCATGAGTTCATTAGTAAAGTGACTGGAGCTTCAGGCAACAATATTGGTAACCCCAGTTACTATCTATCATTGGTTCCACCACTCCCCTATTTTAATTACGGCCCATTCGGCGTTTCGGTGTTCTTTCTGATTAGCGGATTTGTTATTTCCTATTCTTTAAGAAAAAAAAGCAGAAGCGGATACTTAAAATCACGAGCCTTAAGAATTTATCCTACATATATAGCTTGCTCTGTCATCATGATGGCTGTATATGCTTCCAGCCATGCGTACTGGGGAAGTGAAGCTCAGATAGGATTAAGCCGTTTCATTCTTAATATCTCTCTGTTAGGCTCTTTATTCAATTATGAAAGCATCGATTACGTTAACTGGACGCTTTCTATTGAGATAAAATTTTATTTATGCTGCGCCATAATATATAGCGCGTTAAAAAACGCCGCTCTGATAAAAGTTATTGCAATGCCTTTTTTATTCATGGCTGTGACAGTTATAACCAGCCATTTTCAGATAGGATCATCTGAACAAGGGCATTTTTCCTTTGACGCGCTAAAAATTGAACTTATGTATGTATCTTATATGATACTGGGTGTGCTGATAAACTTTTTTTATGAGAGAAAGATCACTTCTGGCGAGTTCATTGCTTCTACTATTATCGTTTCTCTCTGCGTCGCCGCCTCATGGAAGATTGGCCCCCAGGCTAATCAATTTATAGGCACCGGCGTCAATTATATATATGGGTACATATTTTTCTTTGTAGCCTTCCTGCTAAATAAACACATTAAAGAAAACAGGGTTATTTCTTTCTTATCAGAAATAAGTTATTCGTTTTATGCGCTTCACTCAGTCATCGGCTATTGCATAATACGGTGGATGGAAAGCATGGGTTTCCATTACCTCTATTCGCTAACTGTTGCTTTTACTTCGGTATTAGTAATTTCTTATATTATGTACATAACCATTGAGAAAAAAAGCATTAAACTAAGCAAGAAAATAAATTAGTATACACGGCAGATGAAAATTAATCCTTGCAATTAATATTTGCTTATTTATTTTTTGGTTGATCTGCCGAAAAAAATAACAGATCTCATACTCTCGTTACTGGCGTGATCTGTGATCCTGCATCATCGGAGTGATCACGGATCGAAAACTCTAAAAAAATCAGGCAGCACGTAAATATCTTTTAGTTGAAGACTACATGATCCGTACATAGCCGTCCCCACAAGGGTGACTTGCTTCCCGATTATTAGTACACCTCGATGTCAGTGATGTTTTCATCAACAATACTCAAGATAACCGCATGAAGAATCATTTCCAACGCATAAGACGTTTGGCGAGATGGAATACCGGAAATGAAGCCGCTTAAATCACTTAAAGAGTGATAACTTCCGCTTCATGAAGCTGCTTGCCGATGCCATGCCGGATCAAAAGGGGCTTAAGTTGGCCCGCGGCGAAAGTTCTGACGAAAGACCAAAAACGGTAAATTGTGGCAGCAACGGGGCTGTCACAAGGCTATGCCTTCGGCTGGCAGGTTTGGCTCTTTCAACCTGTCACGCTTCGACCAGTGATTTAATGCCGTTGTCGCGGATTACCTTGCGGCGCAGGCGCACAGTGATGTCGTACCGGCGCACCCATTGGTTGTTGATGAGCTCGGGGAAGCCTTCAATTAGCTGTAATCAGCGAGTGAAAGCTCTTTTTGTTTGAGTGCCTCATTGTTCTGCTCGATCTTAAGGCCGTCGCGAAACAGGTTTGCGATGGACTGACTTTGAGGGCCATAGAAGGATACGAGCGTTTCGATAACTTCGTGACGCCAGAGTTGATCGCTTTCTTCAGTCTGATTAGTGAATGCGGGGCTTTGTCGGAGGTGAAGCCGATAATGCCGAATCCGCACAAGTTTTTATCGGCTGCCAGCAGCGCGGCCTAAGTTGCGTCCAGCTTGGTCGCACCATGCCCGATGGATAGCCTTGAAGTTTGATCTATGAAGCCGGATGTCGTCTTTTGGTATCTCCATAGCAATACTGTTATCATTGGTAAATGTGGAATTTAAGGTTCTTAATGGTTTCCAGTCGTTGCGTTTTAGAACTAATAACTTTATAAGAACTATTTATAAAATACATTTCAGGAGTTCCAATGTCAGCATCAAAAGATTTTCTGATGTCAGTTTATGAAAGATGTAATGATCATATAAAAGAGCAGTCTTCTAAAAGAGATCAAACCATTGCTTTCTATCTGGTTATCTTGTCGTTTTACATTGGTTCATATACAGCCTTCAGCAAAATGATATCCAGCCAATATTCAGCTATATTTTTAAATTTAGTTATATGTATGATCGGAGGAATGGTAATAAGAACCCTCTCTGGCTTGCGCTCTTGGCAAATGCAATATACTGACTCGGCCCTGGCACTTAATAAAATACTTTCAAGGAATGAATTTGATTTCAGTGATGTCAACGAAAGCATTAAGCATTTCTTCCAAAAGCAGAACCAAAAATATAGCAATATGGATTTTAGAGGGATGTTAAAAGGTATTGAGAACAGAGTTATATTTTGCATGATCCTAATATCTGGATTTCCGACTGCTATATTGGTCAAAGAAATATTCTTGCTATTGAAGGTCAACAATGATTTATTGACCGCAACCGTTAAAGTGTTGGTCTATTTCACGTATGTCTTATATTACCTCTATAATACAAGAAAGATTATACGCCGTTCTGCTAACCAACCAACATGGATCGTCAATTTTGAATAAGGTTATTTTCGAAAACAACATGCTATCTGTCTCAGTTGATAAAATGAGACATCTTAAGTTGCATCAAAAAAATGGTGGTGTTGTAATAATAGCCGCCCACGAAAATAAATATGCAATCATTCAACACATCAGGAATAGTGAGGTTTTATACGAATTTCCTCGCGGATTCCTTGAGGCTGGAGAAAGCCATTTAATTGGCGGCGAAAGAGAACTGAAAGAAGAACTGAATTTAGAATCATCTAATAGTCATTTACTTGGACAACTATTAACTGACTCAGGATTAATCTCAGATAATATCCAGGTGATTCTTTGCGAAGTTGATGATATAGATCAACTCTCCCCTCAAAAAAATGAAGGCATCATGTGCTGTAAATTCTACTCACGCGAAGAGATCTTTGACATGATCAAACAAGGTTTAATAAAAGATAACTTCACTTTATCATCCATTATTTTATTGATTACTAAAAATTCAAGTTAAGACCCCTTGCTGAAATTGTACGAAAAAGCCGCCTGCTCTTTGCAAACCGAATTAGTAAAGCGCAGTCATGAGGATATATTAAACTTTTTTGTTAATTACTCATACAGCCTTCCGGTATTTAGCCCAACTGCTGCTCAAACTCAGCATCCAAAATTGTGTCATGTATCTCTTCGATTGCGTGCAGCCGGTACCGGAACTGCTCCCCGTTGATTAATACACCGCGATGTTAGTAATGTCTTCATAAGCCACGTGAGGACATCCCCATGAAGAAGCGTTTTTCCGACGAACAGATCATCAGTATCCTCCGCGAGGCTGAAGCCGGGATTTCTGCCCGTGAGCTCTGCCGTAAGCACGCCATTTCCGACGCCACCTTTTACACCTGGCGTAAGAAGTATGGCGGTATGGAGGTGCCCGAGGTTAAGCGCCTGAAGTCGCTTGAGGAAGAAAACACCAGGCTCAAGAAGCTGCTTGCCGAAGCCATGCTGGATAAGGAGGCGCTTCAGGTGGTTCATGGGCGAAAGTACTGACGACAGGCCAGAAGCGCGAAGCCGTGGTGTTGATGTGTGATGCGACCGGTCTGTCGCAACGTCGTGCCTGTAGGCTAACAGGTTTGTCCCTGTCGACCTGCCGTATAATGCTCAGCGTCTGGCTGCTGATGCACATTTATCAGGGCGTATTACTGAGCTGGCGCTTGAACGCAGACGTTTTGGTTATCGGCGCATCTGGCAGTTGCTGCGCCGTGAAGGGCTTCTGGTTAATCACAAGCGCGTGTACCGCCTTTATCATCTGAACGGTCTGGGCGTTAAAAGCAGACTTCGTCGTAAAGGGCTTGCAACAGAACGTCTGCCGCTGCTCCGCCCGGCGGCGCCCAACATGACCTGGTCGATGGATTTCGTCATGAATGCGCTGGCTACTGGTCGCAGGATCAAGTGCCTTACCAGCGTCGATGACTTCACAAAGGAATGCCTGACGGTCACTGTTGCCTTCGGGATTTCAGGCGTGCAGGTCACGCGTATTCTGGACAGCATTGCGCTGTTTCGCGGCTATCCGGCTACGATAAGAACCGATCAGGGCCCGGAATTTACCTGCCGCGCGCTCGATCAATGGGCCTTTGAGCATGGTGTGGAACTACGGTTTATCCAGCCAGGTAAGCCAACGCACAACGGATTTATTGAGAGTTTTAACGGACGCTTTCGCGATGAGAGTCTGAACGAATACTGGTTCAGCGATATTCTTCATGCCCGGAAAACGATTAATGACTGGCGGCAGGATTATAACGAGTGCCGTCCCCATTCATCGCTGGATTACCAGACACCAGCTGAATTCGCAATGGACTGGCGAAACAGGAAATATGAAGAAAAACCAACCGACATTATTAACTAAAGGTTGTATCTAATCCTGGGGGCAGGTCAGGGCAGCAGCGACCAGAAATGCCTAATCTCAAATCACACCCCGCAGCCTGCTGAGATGGGCGCGGTCTGTAGCTGCCCTGTCGCCGGGGCTTTTTTATCAATTTTTTACATCACTTTATGAGTTTTTGAGATAGTTTGGTACTCGACTCATCAAAAAGCTTCATAAAGATGTATGCGGTTGATACGACGACTGCCATCGTCAAAATGAAGTTAATAAAAATAGCTAAATCATAGCTTTCGAAATCATGCATCTTGATATATAGGTACGAAGAGAAGCTGAGCAATATAGGGAAGTGAACGAGGTATACTGAAAATGAAATCCTACCAGACAGTTGCACTAGCTTACTGCAGAAAACTTTTCTCCCAAAACCAGCCTTAACCAGCATAACAATAAGAAAGCCAGCAGCAGCACTCATCAGCTGTTTTGCTAAAGGGTAGTCCAGATAATCATCATTGAGCCAAGTATAAAGCGCATCCCCATTAGCCCCACCGATGTAAAGCGCCGCAAGCATTATGATGAAGACATATGGCTTTCTTGGCTTGAAATTGATTTTATTCAAATAGCTCCCTGCAATAAATGACAGGTAGTAAGTTGCCTCATATCTGGCGTATATATAAAGGTATATTGATATAACACCTATAACCAATGCGTCCGAGGGCTTATCTCTTTTAAGGGCGGTATATGACAAAACGATAATTGAACCTATAAACTCAATTTTCATTGTCCAGAGGGGTGGCATGTAGAAAGACCTCCCTCCAAATATAGCGCCATATAACGCCTCTTTGATTGCATCGTAGAAGGAAGGCTCAAATGACCAGAAGTGACCCAGCCACCATGATCCTGACAAACTGGCGGCCTCTTTCCAGTGCCCTAATCCGCTGGTAACAATGAACCACGATAGCATTACACTGGCAAATACAGGAATGCAGAAACGAAAGTACCGTTTAGCCAGGCGTTTCCTTAGAATGCTGATACCCTGCTCGCTTACAAAGGCGCTTGTCAGGACATAGCCACTGAGTACAAAAAACAGACTGACGGCCAATGTTCCATTCCAGAAGGCAGATATCATCGGAAGCTGAAGGAAGCTAGACACGGAGCTTTCCCTTGCTCCTGTAACGGCACTGCCAGGATAGAGATAAATAAAGCCCTGCGGGTAAAAAGCAATCAAAAAGTGGCAAAGTACAACTGAAAGTGCAGCTATACCTCTTAAACCATCCGCAGAATGATCCTTTTTTACCACGCAGAGTTGTTCCATGTATTCACCATCATCTAGTTTTTACACATCATAAACCGTAGGTATGTAAAAACCAAACGCACAGCGAAATTTGCATCGAGGTTTATGGCAAACAGGATATTTACTGCAAAAGGATTTAAATCAACTCTGGGTCTGTGGGGTGGATTTCAGAATAATTTTCATCCTGATAGAATATGCCGTCATCTGGGTTATATACCATTCCCGGAGAGCAATAAGCATCGTCACTCAACTTCAGAGTTGTGTACCCGGTAATCTTGTATCCTCTTCAGCCAAGATTACATTAACAACCTTAAGTTCGCCTTTTTTAAAAAAAGCGAACCTAAAAACATTATCATTATTCATATTACCACTCTACAATGATCAGGCTTGGCGAGCCTGACGTTGAGCAGCCTTGAGACGCCAACTATCTTCCTCCACACATCCAGCCCGTACCCGGTTGCCGTTGAAACAACCCAAATGGAAGTCAGGAATTCGTCTGTAAATTCCGTCATGTCCGTTGATGTGTTGAAGGTTTCAATCAGGCTTCGGATGTTGGGGCTGGCGGTGTATTGCGTAAGGATCGTGTCTTTCACGTTCTTCATACAAAGCTCACTCAAATATCACTGGCGTCGAGGGAGGGTATCTGGTTAACGCCATATCCAACGGAGGAAGCGAAGTTAATCCCGTCCAGACTGACTGTTACCGAAAGCACGTTAACAGATGCCATGTCTATGTTGTTTAGCACCGAGTAATAGCCGCCGGCAAAGACTTTCGAAGCGATACGAGCTTTAGGCACCAGCTCACTATTGCCATTGAAGGCGCTGATTATTGATCCCTAAGCTTACGTTACGATGTCTGATGGCAGTGAAGATGGGCTTTCCAGCTCAACTCGGAAGTAGGTTTTGGTTTGCGTCGGCGTGTTCCAGGTGCTGGCAGTTACGTAACCTGTGGTCGCTGGCCGTCTACACCGGTAGAGGCATGGCGAAATCTGCGCACTGGCATGGGAAGATATCGACCTGATAAAAGGCACTATCACAGTGAAGCGTAACCTGACAATCCTCGGTGACTTTACCCCAACTAAAACTGCGTCAGGTCTGCGCACTATTTATCTGGTAGATGCAGCTGTCACGACTCTCAAAGATCAGCAGGAGCTGACCAGACTGAAGGGATCGTCCGTCATTACAGTGCATTCCCGGGAATATGGCAAAAAGAGCGAAGAGGAACTCACCTTCGTCTTCAACCCGACAGTGAATGCGGTCAACAATAAAAGTGAAAACTATTATGCGGTGTCATCTCTGCCACAGACATGGAGAGCTGCAATAAGGAAGGCCGGGCTGACTTATCGTAAGCCCTACCAGTCCCGGCACACGTATGCATGCTGGTCACTTTCTGCCGGCGCAAATCCAAACTTCATAGCCAGTCAGATGGGCCATGCAAATGCTCAGATGGTTTATCAGGTATACGGATCCTGGATGAAGGAAAACGACGAGGCACAAAGGAGTCTTCTGAACGAAAAACTCAACGAATTTGTCCCACAGGTGTCCCACACCAAGGCGATCTGAACGATATACCCTTCTTATTCAATAAGTTAGCCTTCCTAAACCTGCATATTCATAATATCGCTGTACGCCGATACCAGCTTGTTCCTGACCTGAATCCCCATCTGCATCGAGATAGATGATTTCTGCAGATCGACCATCACATCATTTAACGCGATGCCCGGTTTCCCCATCTCAAAATCCTGCGCCTGCGTGCGGGCAGTGGTTTGCGTCTCGCTGATCTTATCCAGCGCGGCTTTCATGGTTGCGCCGAAATCGATCTGGTTGGGCGCTTCGCTGCTGCGGTTGCTCGCCTGCAGCGAGGTGACCTGAAGCTGCTGAAGTACCCCGTCGATTGCCTGAATGGACATTAACGTTACCTTGTAAAAGTGGTGAAGTTTTTCTGTGTTCAAAAATCTAGCACGTTGTCAATGAGACAAAGGCGCTAAATGACAGCAAAAACCCCGGCTTATCCAGCCATCAAATTTTCGGTTTCAACAAATAATGCCTGGCATTGAAGTGGAATTTTTATTTACGCAGGTCAGGGAGTCTGTTTTGCCATCTCAACTAACCCGGTCAATTACGTCAGGCAGGAATCGGTCATGAATGCGAGTGCAGCCGCCACACAAGATCAAGAAAAGAAAGGCTTCGGTGACCTTCTCGCTCGCCTGCGCGCAAATCCGCGTATTCCTTTAGTCGTCGCCGCCGCCGCTGTTATCGCCATTGTGATTGCAATGGTGCTGTGGGCTAAAGCCCCCAGCTACAGCGTGCTCTACAACAACCTGTCAGATGAAGATGGCGGTGCTATCGTCACGCAGCTGACGCAGATGAACATTCCCTATCGCTTCGCCGAAAATGGCGGCGCACTGATGGTGCCGGAAGAGAATGTCCATGAGCTGCGCCTGCGTCTGGCACAACAGGGCCTGCCGAAAGGTGGCTCGGTCGGCTTCGAACTGCTGGATAAAGAGAAGTTCGGTATCAGCCAGTTCAGCGAGCAGGTCAACTACCAGCGTGCGCTGGAAGGCGAACTGGCTCGCACTATCGAATCGCTGGGTCCGGTCAAAACTGCCCGCGTCCATCTGGCGATGCCAAAACCCACCTTATTTGTGCGTGAGCAGAAAGCGCCTTCAGCCTCGGTCACATTAACCCTGCAGCCGGGTCGTGCGCTGGATGAAGGTCAGATTCAGGCCATCGCCCACATGGTTTCCAGCAGCGTGGCGGGTTTGCCGCCAGGCAACGTCACGGTGGTCGATCAGACCGGTCGCCTGCTGACCCGCTCTGATAGCGTTGGCCGCGATCTGAATGATGCACAACTGAAGTACGCCTCAGATGTTGAAACCCGCTATCAGCAACGTATCGAAGCGATCCTGAATCCGATTCTCGGCCAGGGCAACGTGCATGCGCAGGTGACGGCACAGATCAACTTCGATACCAGCGAGCAGACCGACGAGAAATATCAGCCTAACGCGAACCCGTCTAACGCGGCGATTCGCTCGCGTCAGACCAGCACCAGCGATCAGTCAGGCAGCCCGTATCCGGGCGGCGTGCCGGGCGCGCTCTCTAATCAGCCCGCGCCAGCCAATACCGCGCCGGTGAATACGCCAGCCGCCAATGGCCAGAACGCCAACGGTCAGAACGCGAATGGTCAGAATGCCAACGGACAGAACAACGCGGCACAGACCACCAGTACCGCAGCGGCCAGCAGCACGCCGACCAACTCACGTCGCGACGACACAGTCAACTATGAGCTGGACCGCACCATTCGCCATACCAAACTCAACGTCGGCGACGTGCAGCGTCTGTCGGTGGCGGTCGTCGTCAACTATCGCGAAGACGATAAAGGTAAAGCGGTTGCGCTGAATGAGCAGCAGCTGAAGCAGATTGAAGATCTGACCCGCGAAGCGATGGGCTATTCCCAGACCCGTGGTGACAGCATCAACGTGGTGAACTCGCAGTTCAATACGACCGAGCCGACCACGGGCGACCTGCCCTTCTGGCAGCAGCAAGCGTTCTTTGATCAGCTGATGAGCGCCGGTAAGTGGCTGTTGGTGGCGCTGGTGGCCTTTATTCTCTACCGCAAACTGGTTCGTCCGCATCTGGTTCGTAAGAAGGCGGAAGAGAAAGCCGCTGCTGAAGCCGCCGCCGCGCGCGCCGCCGAACCGGCAGAAGAAGAAGCCTATAACGTACAGCTCAGCAAAGATGAGCTGGATCAAGAACGTAAGTCCAGTAACCGCATGAGCGCAGAAGTGATGAGTCAACGCATCCGCGACATGTCTGAAAACGATCCGCGCGTTGTTGCGCTGGTGATTCGCGAATGGATGAGTAAAGAGCTATGAGTCTGACCGGAACCGAAAAAAGCGCCATCCTGATGATGACCATCGGCGAAGAGCGCGCCGCGGAAGTTTTCAAACACCTGAACCAGCGTGAAGTGCAACACCTGAGCGCCGCGATGGCCAGTATGCGCCAGGTGTCGCACAAGCAGCTGACCGAAGTGCTGCGTGAGTTTGAGACCGATGCCGAGCAGTTTGCGGCGCTGAGCCTCAACTCCAATGAATACCTGCGTTCAGTGCTGATTAAAGCGCTGGGTGAAGAGCGTGCCTCCAGCCTGCTGGAGGATATCCTCGAAACCCGCGAAACCACCAGCGGCATGGAAACGCTCAACTTTATGGAGCCACAGGCGGCTGCCGATCTGATCCGCGACGAGCATCCACAGATCATCGCCACCATCCTGGTCCACCTCAAACGGGGTCAGGCGGCGGATATCCTGGCGCTGTTCGACGAGCGTCTGCGCCACGACGTGATGCTGCGTATCGCCACCTTCGGCGGTGTCCAGCCAGCGGCGCTGGCCGAACTGACCGAAGTGCTCAACGGCCTGCTGGATGGAACCAATCTCAAGCGCGCGAAGATGGGCGGCGTGAGAACCGCAGCCGAGATCATCAACCTGATGAAAACGCAGCAGGAAGAAGCGGTTATCGAAGCGGTACGCGACTTCGACGGCGAGCTGGCGCAGAAAATTATCGACGAGATGTTCCTGTTCGAAAACCTGGTGGAAGTCGACGACCGCAGCATCCAGCGTCTGTTGCAGGAAGTGGAATCCGAGCAGTTGCTGGTGGCACTGAAAGGTGCCGAGCAGCCGCTGCGCGAGAAATTCCTCAAAAACATGTCAGCCCGTGCGGCCGATATCCTGCGCGACGATCTGGCCAACCGTGGACCGGTTCGTATGTCGGCAGTGGAAAACGAGCAGAAAGCGATCCTGCTGGTGGTACGCCGCTTAGCCGAATCGGGCGAGATGGTGATTGGCGGTGGCGAGGAAACCTATGTCTGATGCATTTTCTGCCCGCCCGTGGCAGCTGTGGCAGCCAACCGATTTAGGCCGTTTCGATCAGCCTGAACCGGAGCCACAGCCGGAGATCACCGAATTTACCGCCGAAGTGGATGAGCAGCAGCAGCAACTGGAACGTCTGCAACAGCAGATGCGTAAAGAAGCGCAGGGCCAGGGCTACAACGAAGGTCATCAGCAGGGGTTTGCCGAAGGTCAGAAAGCGGGCTACGACGCCGGTTTTCAGCAGGGCCTGGCCGATGCGCAGCAGCAGCAGGCGCCGTTACAGGCGCGGATGCAGCAACTGGTGACGGAATTTCAGAACACGCTGGAATCGCTGGATAGCGTTATTGCTGCCCGGTTGATGCAGCTGGCGCTGGAAGCCGCCCGCTCGGTGATTGGCCAGGCGACCACGGTCGATGGCAGCGCCCTGCTGCGTCAGATTCAGGGATTACTGCAGCAGGAACCGATGTTCAGTGGTAAACCGCAGCTGCGGGTGCATCCGGACGATCTGCAACGTATCGAGCAGACGCTGGGCCCGACGCTGGATCTGCACGGCTGGCGTCTGCTGGCGGACAACACGCTGCATCCTGGCGGCTGTAAACTCAGCGCCGAAGATGGCGACCTCGATGCCAGCGTGGCGACGCGCTGGCAGGAACTGTGCCGTCTTGCCGCGCCGGGAGAAGTGTAATGACCACCCGCCTCAATCGCTGGCTGGGCGCGCTCGACGCGTTCGAAAAACGTATCGCCCAGGTTCAGCCGGTGCGCCGCTATGGTCGCCTGACCCGCGCCACCGGTCTGGTGCTGGAAGCGACCGGCCTGCAGTTGCCGCTCGGTGCGACCTGCATTATTGAACGTAACAATGGCAACTCCATCAGCGAAATCGAAAGCGAAGTGGTGGGATTCAACGGACAAAAACTGTTGATGATGCCGCTGGAAGAGGTGGATGGCATTTTGCCTGGCGCACGCGTCTACGCGCTGCAGAACGGTGAAAATCCACAGGCGGGTAAGCAACTGCTGTTAGGCCCGCAACTGCTGGGCCGGGTGCTGGACGGCAGCGGTCGTCCGCTGGATGGCCTGCCATCACCGGATACCGGCTATCGTGCGCCGCTGATCACCCCGCCGTTCAACCCGTTACAGCGAACGCCGATCACCGATGTGCTGGATACCGGCGTGCGTGCGATTAACTCGCTGCTGACGGTAGGACGCGGCCAGCGTATGGGCCTGTTTGCCGGTTCCGGCGTCGGTAAGAGCGTGCTGCTCGGCATGATGGCGCGCTATACCGAAGCTGACGTGATTGTGGTCGGGCTGATTGGCGAACGTGGCCGCGAAGTTAAAGACTTTATCGAGAACATTCTGGGTGCCGAAGGTCGTGCCCGTTCGGTGGTGATCGCCGCGCCCGCTGACGTCTCGCCGCTGCTGCGTATGCAGGGTGCCGCTTACGCCACCCGTATCGCCGAAGATTTCCGCGATCGCGGCAAACATGTGCTGCTGATTATGGACTCCCTCACCCGCTACGCGATGGCGCAGCGTGAGATCGCGCTGGCGATCGGTGAGCCGCCTGCCACCAAAGGCTATCCACCGTCGGTGTTCGCCAAACTGCCGGCGCTGGTCGAACGTGCCGGTAACGGCATTGATGGCGGCGGATCGATTACCGCCTTCTATACCGTGCTGACCGAAGGTGATGACCAGCAGGACCCGATCGCTGACTCCGCGCGCGCCATCCTCGATGGTCACATTGTGCTGTCGCGTCGGCTGGCGGAAGCGGGTCACTATCCGGCGATCGATATTGAAGCCTCAATCAGCCGTGCGATGACCTCGCTGATTGATGAGAACCATTACGCACGCGTGCGTCAGTTTAAGCAGTTGCTCTCCAGCTACCAGCGCAACCGCGATCTGGTCAGCGTGGGCGCCTACGCCGCCGGCAGCGATCCGATGCTGGATAAAGCCATCAAGCTCTATCCGCAAATGGAAGCGTTCCTGCAACAGGGCATTTTCGAACGCAGCGATTATGACGACGCCTGCCTGCATCTGCATGCACTGTTCGGCTAATCGACGCGATTAACGCAAGGTAACGGCCATGAAAACTGCAAATGCCATCGACACGCTTCGCGATTTAGCGGAGCAGGATCTGGAGCGCGCCGCGATCTATCTGGGCGATATGCGTCGCGGTCAGCAGGCGGCTAATGAACAGCTGACCATGCTGCTCGACTATCAGGACGAATATCGCAACAAGCTCAACGACGATATGTCGAGCGGCATCGCCAGCACCCGCTGGACCAACTATCACCAGTTTATTCAGACGCTGGAAAAAGCGATCGATCAGCATCGCAATCAGCTCAACAGCTGGAACCAGCGTTTAGAGCAGGCGCTGATCAACTGGCGTGAGAAACAGCAGCGACTGAACGCGTATCAGACCCTGATCACCCGGGCAGCAGAAAATGCATTACGACAGGAAAACCGTCTCGACCAGAAACGGATGGATGAATTTGCCCAACGGGCCGCATTGAGGAGAGGCGAATGATTACGCTGCCACACATTTCCACCAAAGCGGCGGTAAAAACCGACGCGGAACCATCAGTTTCCACTGACCTTGCGGCAGGCACCGATGCCCTGCCGCACGACTTTCTGACCACGCTGGGAAACCAGTTGCTTAACCTGGTAAAGCAGCAGGGAAAAGCGGCGCAATCGGCTGATGCCAAAACAGAAAGTGAGACTGACGCCCAGCCTGCCGCGCCGCTGAATGCGCTGATCGCGGCACTGGATAATCCGGCAGCGCTGAGCGCACTGTTTAAACCGGAAAATATTAAAGCCGGCACCAAATCAGCCGATGATAAAGACAAGCCGGAAGCCGCACCGTTAAGTGCCAGCGATATGCAAAATGTTCAGGCGCTGTTCGCCATGTTACCGACCGCACCAGCGGCGGCGAGCGCCAGCACCAGCCCGGTCAGCGAACTGCCGGGTGAGCTGGGGATTCAGAGCGACAGCACGCGCAAAAGCCTGACCTCACTGGCCCAGATGCTGACCGGCACCGGTCAGGAGAGTAAAGAATCCGGCGCGGATCAGACGCCTGGCGTGAAAAACGCAGCGCTGAATGCGCCCGCGGTGAGCAGCGCCGCCAGCCCGGTCAGTACGGCTGCGGTAAACAGCAACAGCGCCAGCAGCACTCTGACGCTGGACAGCAGTTTTCAGCAGGCGCTGAGCCAACTCACCCGGCAGGACGATCAGGCCGCGATGAAAGCCAGCGCCAGCGATAGTTCGCTGATCGCCAGCACGCCGATCTCCAGTGCCAGCAGCCTGGCACCGCCGATGATGGCGTCGTCGACCACCAGCACGCCTTCCACGCCGATGCTGAATGCCCAGCTGGGCAGTGATGAGTGGCAGCAGGCGTTAAGCCAGCAGATTGTGATGTTCAGCCGCAACGGTCAGCAGAATGCCGAGCTGCGGTTACATCCGGCAGACCTGGGCGCTATCCAGATCAGCCTGAAACTGGATAACGACCAGGCACAAATTAATCTGGTTTCCGGCCATAGCCACGTCAGAGCGGCGCTGGAAGCCGCGATTCCGCAGCTGCGCAGCGCGCTGGCAGAGAGCGGAATCAACCTGGGTGAGAGTCAGGTCAGCAGTGACAGTTCCGCGCAAGGCCAGAGCTTCCAGCAACAGCAGGAGACGCGCCGCGACGGACAGCATGGCCGCTTCTCTCTCGCTCAGGAGAGTGATACCGACATCACGCCGATTGCCGTTCCCGCTGCCCTTCAGGCGCGCGTAAACGGTAATGGCGCGGTCGACACTTTTGCCTGATAGCGACAAACGCTGAAGGTAAGCGTAAAACCCGCGTCTTTTCTTCCCATTGTTTGACTTAAGACGCGGGATAATCTGTCCAGGTGAGCCGAGAGGCTTGCCCATAATTCACAGGAAGTAACTGCAAACATGTCTGATAACGCGAAAGCTAAAGGCCGCAAACGTAAACTCTTAATTCCGGTGTTGCTCATTGTGACGCTGGCCGCTTGCAGCGTGGCAGGCTATGCAGTCTGGCGAATGATGAATAAACATGAGGGCGATAAGCCGGAGGTGGCGAAAGTCGAACCGCCTCCCGCCCCGGTCTTTTTTGCACTTGATACATTTACGGTTAACCTGGTCAATCCCGACAACGATCCTGACCGCGTGCTGTACGTAGGCTTTACCCTGCGTCTGGCCGATGAGGATACCCGACGTCGGTTAAATGACTATCTGCCTGAGGTGCGCAGTCGTCTGCTGCTGCTGCTCTCGCGTCAGAGCGCTGCGGCGCTGGCGACAGAGCAAGGAAAGCAAGCGCTTGTTGAACAAATCAAACAGGTGCTGGCACCACCACTGGTAAAAGGTCAACCTCCGCAGGCCGTGAACGATGTGCTGTTTACTGCCTTCATTTTGAGGTGAATCAATGGGCGATAGCATTCTCTCCCAGGCTGAAATTGACGCCCTATTAAACGGCGACAGTGGCAGCGCGGAAGAAGAAAAGAAACAAAACGGGCCGGAAGGCGATATTCGTCCTTACGACCCGAACACCCAGCGTCGCGTGGTGCGCGAGCGTCTGCAGGCGCTGGAGATTATCAACGAGCGTTTTGCCCGTAGTTTCCGTATGGCGCTGTTTAACCTGCTGCGCCGCAGCCCGGATATCAGCGTGGGTGCGATCAAGATTCAGCCGTATCACGAGTTTGCCCGCAATCTGCCGGTGCCAACCAACCTGAACCTGATCCACCTGAAGCCGCTGCGCGGTACGGCACTGGTGGTGTTTTCACCGAGCCTGGTCTTTATCGCAGTGGACAACCTGTTCGGGGGTGATGGCCGCTTCCCGACCAAAGTAGAAGGTCGCGAGTTTACCCATACCGAACAGCGCGTGATCCGTCGCATGCTGAAGCTGGCGCTGGATGGTTACAGCGATGCATGGAAAGCCATTTATCCGCTGGACGTCGAGTATGTACGTTCAGAGATGCAGGTGAAGTTCACCAACATCACCACCTCACCGAACGATATCGTGGTTAACACGCCGTTCCAGGTGGAGATTGGTAACCTGGTGGGTGAATTTAACATCTGCATCCCGTTTTCAATGATTGAGCCGCTGCGCGAGCTGCTGGTGAATCCACCGCTCGAGAACTCCCGCCAGGAAGATAACCACTGGCGTGACAACCTGGTAAAACAGGTGCAGCACTCCGAGCTGGAACTGATTGCGCACTTTGCCGAAACCTCGCTGCGCCTGTCGCGAATTTTGCAGCTGAAACCCGGCGACGTGCTGCCGATTGAGAAACCGGAACGCATTATCGCCCATGTGGATGGCGTGCCGGTCTTAACCAGCCAATATGGCACGATGAATGGCCAGTACGCGCTTCGTGTCGAACACCTGATTAACCCGATTTTGAATTCGCTGAACGAGGAACAGCCCCATGAGTGACAGTAATAAGCCGTCTGATGATATCTCTGCGGACGATCTGTGGGCTGAAGCAATGAATGAGCAGGTCGGCAGCAGCAGCGCGCCGCAAACCGATGACGTGTTTAAGTCATTCGACAGCGGCAACGTCTCCGGCTCCCTGCAGGATATCGATCTGATCATGGATATCCCGGTCAAACTGACCGTGGAACTGGGCCGCACTAAGATGACCATCAAAGAGCTGCTGCGTCTGACGCAGGGTTCGGTGGTGTCACTGGACGGTCTGGCCGGCGAACCGCTGGATATTCTGATCAACGGTTACCTGATTGCCCAGGGTGAAGTGGTGGTGGTGAACGATAAATATGGCGTGCGCATCACTGACATTATTACCCCGTCCGAACGTATGCGTCGTCTGAGTCGCTGAGAATGAATAGCCAGAATCAAAGTCTGCAACCTGCTGCGCCGCACGCGCAGCCGATTTCAACCGGCTCCATGGTGGTGCAGGTCAGCAGCATGTTAGCCGTGATTATTTTGTTGATTCTGGCCTGCGCCTGGCTGGCGCGCCGTTTCGGCTTCGCGCCGAAGAAGGTAAGCAGCCAGGAGCTGAAACTGACCGCCAGCGTGCAGGTGGGTCAGCGTGAGCGGGTGGTGATTGTCGATACCGCCGATGCCCGGCTGGTGCTCGGCGTCACCGCACAGCAGATTACCCATCTGCATACCCTGCCGCCGGGTGCGCCGCTGGCAACTACGCCAGTCAGTGCTGCACCTCAGGATTTTCGTCAGCTGTTACAGAATCTGGTTAAACGTCCCGGAAAACCTCAATGATGCGTCGACTGCTTCCTTTATTGCCGCTGCTGTTGCTGGCACCGGTTGCCCATGCCCAGCTTCCGGGCCTGGTGAGTCATTCGCTGCCGAACGGCGGCCAGAGCTGGTCACTGCCGGTGCAGACGCTGGTGTTTATCACCGCGCTGACCTTTCTTCCGGCCGTGCTGCTGATGATGACCAGTTTTACCCGCATCATCATCGTATTTGGTTTGCTGCGTAACGCACTGGGTACGCCCTCCGCGCCGCCGAACCAGGTGCTGCTGGGGCTGTCGCTGTTTCTGACCTTCTTTATTATGGCGCCGACCTTCGACAAGATTTACCAGGACGCCTATTTGCCGTTCAGCCAGGACAAAATCAGCATGGATGTGGCGATTGAGAAAGGGGCTCAGCCGCTGCGTGAGTTTATGCTGCGTCAGACCCGTGAAGCCGATCTGGCGCTGTTCGCCCGGCTGGCGAACAGTGCGCCTATTGCCGGTCCGGAAGCGGTACCGATGCGCATTCTGCTGCCCGCCTACGTGACCAGCGAACTGAAGACCGCTTTCCAGATTGGCTTTACCGTGTTTATCCCGTTTCTGATTATTGACCTGGTGGTCGCCAGCGTGCTGATGGCGCTGGGAATGATGATGGTGCCACCGGCGACGATCTCACTGCCATTTAAGCTGATGCTGTTTGTTCTGGTCGATGGCTGGCAACTGCTGGTCGGCTCACTGGCGCAAAGTTTCTACTCCTGATCCCACCCTTTTCCCGGAGCACAACATGACACCCGAATCAGTAATGGTAATGGGCCAGGAGGCGATGCGCGTCGCCCTGATGCTGGCCGCCCCGATGCTGCTGGCTGCGCTGGTCAGCGGCCTGCTGATCAGCCTGTTGCAGGCGGCGACGCAGGTCAATGAGCAGACCCTGTCGTTTATCCCGAAAATCCTGGCGGTGGCCACCACCGGCATTATCGCTGGCCCGTGGATGCTGAATCTGCTGCTCGACTATATCCGCACCGTCTTTTCCAACCTGCCTTACATCATCGGCTGATGATTACTCTCGACAGCAGCCAGCTGGTGCACTGGGTAAGTCAGTTTTTCTGGCCGCTGGTGCGTATTCTGGCGTTGCTGGCCTCTGCGCCACTGCTTAATGAACGATCTATCAGTCACCGGGTCAAAATTGGTCTGGCGGTGATGATCACCTGGCTGTTAATGCCGCTGCTGCCTCCGGTTGACGTGACGCTGTTTTCGCCCGCCGGCTTCTGGCTGCTGATCCAGCAGATGCTGATTGGCATTGCGCTCGGTTTCACCATGCAGTTTGCGTTTGCCGCGGTGCGTACCGCCGGGGAAGTGATTGGGCTACAGATGGGCCTGTCGTTCGCCACCTTTTTCGATCCCGGCAGCCGCCTTAACATGCCGGTACTGGCGCGTTTTTTAGACATGCTGGCGATGTTACTGTTCCTGACCTTCAACGGACACCTGTGGCTGATCTCGTTGCTGGCGGACAGTTTTCATACGTTGCCCATCGGCGGACATCCGCTAAATGCCAATGCGTTTATGGCGCTGGTGAAATCGGGCGGATTAATTTTCCTTAATGGCATGATGTTAGCGCTACCGTTAATCGTTTTGCTCCTCATGCTAAATCTGGTACTAGGTTTGTTAAACCGTGTTTCACCACAGTTATCAATCTTCGCAATTGGCTTCCCTGTCACCTTATCAGTGGGCATTTTGACTATCAGTATGCTGATGCCACTGCTCGCCCCATTCTGTGAGCATTTGTTCGGTGAAGTGTTTGATTTACTCGCCCTGTTCCTCACAGAACTATCCCGTCCCTGAACATTAAGTTTCTAACTATCTTCATGAAGTGATACTTAAGTAACGCAAAACCATCCGTGCATTTTGCAAACCATATTTTCCAGAAAGCAACTAAGGAAAATCTGATAAATGTGCTGAGAGTCTGAAAATAATTCTTATTAAACCGGGCTTCGCGTATTTTAGTAGGGCGGTTCACAGTAGCGGTTAGACTGTGATTTTGTTGACAAAATCGGCAATACATTGAATTTGAACAAAAAAAATTCTTTAGTGATTTTTCTTGTTAAAAAATGTTTTTTCCGGCATTGTCAACACACGCTGAGACATCACACTTTCGTAAAACAAATGTTTTTAAGATTTGTCCTATCAGAAAACTCCGGGTTTTCAGCGATAGTGACAGCGCTCCCAAAAACAGAGTCTTACTTAACCTCCGGTATTTCACTGGCATTCCCCGCCATTGCCGGAGAATGCGTGACGTCAAAGCAGCACAAACTTTTTTGCAGAACGGGTCAGGGATGAAGACTTTTACGGGCGGTTGCCTGTTACCACACTGCACGAGCAGAATAAAAAAGTGCCTTAGAAATCTCTCTCGTACCGCAACGCGTAATTCATCGTTGATTTAAACGGATAACAAATTGGTGAGGGTCGCTATTATGCCAACGATTATTATGGATTCCTGCAACTACACACGCCTGGGATTATCGGACTACATGTCTTTTAAAGGAGTTAAGAAGAAAAATATCACTTCTGCCTCCGATATTGAGCAACTACAGCAAAAATGTGAACAATTAAAACCTGGTGTCGTCTTTATTAATGAAGACTGCTTCATTCATGAACCTGACTCCAGCGAACGTATCCGCAGCATTATTATGCAGCACCCTGATACGCTGTTTTTTATATTCATGGCGATTAGCAATATCCATTTTGAGGAATACCTCTACGTTCGTAAGAACCTGATTATTACATCAAAATCGATAAAGACCTCGACACTGGATTCCTTGCTGAGCACCTATTTGCAGAAAAAACTCAATCAGTCTGCGCGTATCTCTTCCGGCATGGATGTTCATCCATTGACGTTGAGCCAGACCGAGTCAAATATGCTGAAGATGTGGATGTCAGGTCACGACACCATTCAGATCTCAGATAAGATGCAAATTAAGGCGAAAACCGTTTCGTCACACAAAGGTAATATTAAACGCAAAATCAAAACCCATAATAAGCAGGTTATTTATCATGTGGTGCGTTTAACAGATAATGTCACGTCGGGTATTTACGTCAACGTACGATAATCTCCCGCAATGAAAACCGGCCGCTCTGGCCGGTTTTTTTTCTCTGAACTGAGATCCAGATCTCACTCCTGCCGCTAAGCCTTTCCGCCCTCTTGCCGATGTTAACCCTTATAACAACAGCCTCAAGAGAGCAAGGATATGAACACTGCACTGGTTAATGATGGACAGAATACCTCAGGCATATGGCAGAACCTGCGCCTGGTTCCGCTGTTTAGCCTGATCTTCGGCGGCATTCTGCTGCTGTTTGCACTCTGTATTGGTGTCGCCAGCTACTTTCTTATTTCAGGGAATCACTCGCTCAGCGATGCCACCGACGAAATTCAGGTGCGCATGGGGATATCGAATAGCTCAAACCATTTACGCACCGCCCGTCTGACCATTATTCAGGCCGGGGCCGCCGCGCGTATTGGTGAGATGGATGAGTTCCGCGCCAACGTAGCGGCGGCGGAGAAACGCATTCAGCAGGCCAAAGACGGGTTTAAAGTCTATGCCGACCGTAAGGTGAAATTGCCTGAGGATGTCGCGCTGGATGACCAGCTCAAGGCGCGCTTTAACGACTACATTGAAAAAGGCCTGATACCGATGATTAACGCCGGTAAACAGGGCAGTTTCGAAGGCATCATCGCTCAGGAAACTGACGTCACCCGTAAGCTGGATGCGGATTACAATGCCGTGCTGCTGAAGGCGATCAAAATCCGTACCGATCGCGCCAATGCCATCACCGCAGAAGCGAATCAGCAGTCGCGTATTGGCTTTATTGCTATGGCGGTGGCCTTTGGCGCTGCGCTGGTGCTGGTGGTGCTGACCTTTGTGTTCCTGCGTCGGGTGGTGATTAATCCGCTGCGTCAGTCGGTGTCGCGCATAGAGCGGATTGCGCAGGGCGATCTCACCGCACCTCCGCTGCCGCACGGTCGCAGTGAAATCGGCACGCTGATTCATAATCTGCAATTGATGCAGCAGTCGCTGGTGAAAACCGTTGGCACGGTACGTGAAGGCGCGGTCGCCATTTATCAGGGCTCCAGTGAAATCTCTGCCGGGAATACCGATCTCTCTTCGCGGACCGAGCAGCAGGCTGCAGCCCTGGAGCAGACCGCTGCCAGCATGGAACAGCTTACCGCAACGGTGAAACAGAACGCCGAAAACGCTCATCACGCCAGCCAGCTGGCCGCCGATGCCTCAGGCAAAGCGCGCAGCGGGGGCGATCTGGTGAGCAACGTGGTGAAAACCATGAACAATATTTCCGGCAGCTCGAAGAAAATTGCCGAGATCACTAACGTCATTAACAGCATCGCTTTCCAGACCAACATCCTGGCCCTGAACGCGGCGGTAGAAGCGGCGCGCGCCGGTGAGCAGGGTCGCGGCTTTGCTGTAGTCGCCAGTGAGGTGCGCAATCTGGCTCAGCGCAGTGCGCAGGCGGCAAAAGAGATTGAGTCGCTGATTGGCGAGTCGGTAACGCTGATTAAGGATGGTTCGCAGCAGGTCGGTGATGCCGGTAGCACCATGGGCGAGATTGTCGAAGCGGTACGTCGGGTGACCGATATCATGGCAGAGATTGCCGCCGCCTCCGATGAACAGAGTCGCGGTATTCAGCAGGTCAGCCAGGCGGTCACCGAGATGGATAACGTCACCCAGCAGAACGCCTCGCTGGTAGAAGAAGCCTCGGCCGCTGCGGCCTCGCTGGAAGATCAGGCTGGTAAGCTGACTCAGGCGGTATCGGCGTTCCGCCTGCAGGATACGCCAGCCACTGCCGGGATGGCGCCCCGCGCGTCAGCACCGGTGAAAACCCCTGCCGTTGCAGCCCGTCCGGCGCTGGCAAGCGGTAATGAAAACTGGGAAACCTTCTGAGTGCAGTCACGCAGGCTGGTTAATGCGGCGTGACTAAAATCAGTGTCCCCTCCTCCCCGTGACGGGGAGGAGGATCGCGTCACCGTTTGTGCTGCCTTACCGCACTACTCTGCACTGTTACTCTGCACTGTACGGCTCGACAAAAATCCCATCCTGGTGATCGCTTTCGTTAAAAAACCAGATGCCTAACGGGTAGTCTTCCAGCGCCACCAGAAACATGGTGCCCTCATTAAATGGCTCCATGGCCAGAATGGTACCGATGCGGCGCGGGCCACCATCGGTTTTAACGCTGACGCGGTCATTCACCTTCATTTCGGTTCTCCTGATGATTTCCTGTTGCACAGTCTAAACGAAGAACCGCAGAGATGCCGAGCGTTAGCGACGGGCAATCACCCAGACGGCGTGCACAATCCCGGGAATGTAGCCGCACAATGTCAGCAGGATGTTCAGCCAGAAGGCACCACCGAAACCGACCTGCATAAAGACGCCCAGCGGCGGCAGCAGGATAGCGATAATAATTCTCAAGATGTCCATAACCATTCCTTTAGGTATTGATAAAAATCAGCTTTGCCAGCAACTATAGCTGATTCTGCTGTTAATGAGCGAAAAGTCAGGTAAATCTGAGTAAGCGTGCGTTTTTTCAATTCCTTAACATTTCACCGCAAGACTTCTGACGCGCCTCCCCTTTACACTTCTCCTCACTGCACCAACCCCATAGGCGCAGTCAACCTAAAAGTAACAAGGATTTTGCCCGCGCAGCGCGGGCTTTTTTTTGCTGCGATCGCCTCACGCCCCTTTCTCCGCTACACACTATACTTATTACTCTGCCCGCTGCCGGGAGTCAGAAAATGAGCGATGAAAAACAGATTATCGGGACGCAGCATTCCGCCATGACACTGGATGTGGACCGTTTACTGGAGGCGATTCAGGCCGGGAACGCGGGCGAAATGCAGGAATCGATGGCGCACGGGCCTCAGCCCGAACTGAAGGTGGAACCACGGCTGTTGCATCGGGGTACCGAACTGGCGGATACCTTTGAAATGGAGATCGGCGACTGCCGCTCCTGTGAAGTCCATCGCTGAAATCGATTTCAAAAAAAATACCCGGCGGGATGGCCGGGTAAAAATTTCAATTCGTTACACCAGGGAATTCTTAACACCTCTGCAGACTACGCCTTCCCTTCGTTAAGACAAGTATCTGATATGCACATTTCTGCAACCTGGCGGCCAGAATCAGCGTGCATGTTACCGAAAACACCGCAGCAGACAGCGACTTAGCGCCTGCACACTTCACGCATCGCCAGCATCCGTAACGTTTCGATTTAAGATTTATCCTGGATTTTCACGGCGTGCGCTGCAAAAAAAAGTGTGAGCCATATTCAACTATAATATTGAAAAATCGCCGCTTTAGCCGTGCTGACAGGAGCTGACAGATGCCCGATCTTCAACAGCCGTTAATGATAATTACCGATCTCGATGGATCGCTGCTCGACCACCACAGCTATCGCTGGGACGCCGCCACCGAGTGGCTGACTACCCTGAAACAGCGGGCGATCCCGCTGGTGATCTGCTCCAGCAAAACAGCAGCCGAAATTATCCCGTTGCAGAAACGGCTCGGGATTGCCGGCGCGCCCTTTATTGCGGAAAACGGCGCGGTGGTTGACATGAATGGGCAGCGGACCCGTCTGCCCGACACTACCCTGACCTACGACGCCCTGTGCGCCCGGCTGGCTGAACTGCAGACCACCTTCCGGTTTACCGGCTTCCACGATTTTTCCGATCCGGAGGTCTCATCGATGACCGGGCTGACGGAGTCGGAGGCCGCCCTGGCGCGGCAGCGTGACGCCTCGGAAGTCGTGGTTTGGCGTGACAGTGACGAGGCGTTTGATCGTTTTCGTCAGGCGCTGAGCGCGGATGGGCTGATGCTGGCGCAGGGCGGACGCTTCTGGCATGTGATGCCGGCAGGCAGCGGCAAAGGGGAAGCCGTACGCTGGCTACTGGCGCAGCAGCCCGAGGAAGGACGCACCACCATCGGATTAGGAGATGGCCCTAACGACGCGCCGATGCTCGACGCCGTCGATTATGCCGTTGTGATTAAAGGCTACAGTAAAACACCGGTCACCCTCAGCCGGACCGATCAGCAGCAGGTCTATCATACGGCGCACTATGGCCCTGAAGGCTGGCGTGAAGGGCTGGACTATTTTTTGACTCAACCTCAGTGAGCTGCCCACGGGCATTAAAAGGATGGTGCGATGAGTGACTTCTATCAGAATGGCGTAATCACCAATTTTCATAATCTCACCCACCGCAGCGTGGAATCGCTGGAAAAAGAGATGGTGCGATTTGCCCGCAAACGGAAAATGGGACTGATCCTGCCGTCGCTGTTTTCAGAATTAGAAGGGCCGGCGCTGACAAAAATTGTCGATGAACTGGCTAAAGTACCTTATCTCGATGAGATTGTGATTGGGCTGGATCGCGCTGACCGCGATCAGTTTTTATTTGCCCGCGAGTTCTTCTCGCGCCTGCCACAGCGGCATCGCATTTTGTGGAATGATGGCCCACGCCTGAAGGCGATCGACGCCGAACTGGATAAAGAGGGTTTATCGCCCACTCATCCGGGCAAAGGGCGCAACGTCTGGTTCTGTACCGGCTATACGCTCGCCTCTGACCGCACCAGCTGCGTCGCACTGCATGACTGCGATATCGTCACCTATGAGCGCGGTATGCTGGCGCGGCTGCTCTATCCGCTGGCGAACCCGGCGTTCCAGTACGAATTTTGTAAAGGCTTTTACGCCCGCGTTGCGGATGGCAAGCTGAATGGCCGCGTCGGTCGTCTGCTGGTCGGTCCGCTGCTGCGTTCGCTGCAGAAGGTCTATGGTCATTCAGAATATCTCGATTATCTCTCCAGCTTCCGCTATCCGCTCTCGGGTGAGTTCGCGATGCGTACCCATGTACTGAACGGGATAAAAATTCCCGGCGACTGGGGTCTGGAGATTGGTGTGCTATCGGAGATCTATCGCAACTACACCACCCGTCAATCCTGTCAGGTGGAGATCGCGGATAACTATGACCATAAACATCAGCCGCTGGCGGAAGATGATGGTACCGGCGGGCTGAAGCGCATGAGCAGCGACATTGTGCAGTCACTGATGCGCAAGCTGGCGACGATGGGCGTGCCGCTGACCAGCGATTCGTTCCGGGTGCTCAAAGCCACCTACTATCGCAATGCGCTGGATATGATGGAGATCTACAACCATGAAGCCGCGATGAATGGCCTGAAGTTCGACCAGCACGTTGAAGAGGCGGCGGTGGAAATGTTTACCCAGTCGATTCTCGAAGCGGGACAGGCGTTTATTGAACGTCCTAATGATAAGCCGTTTATCCCGAGCTGGAGCCGCGTGCAGTCAGCGTTTCCGGACATTCTTCAGCGTATTTATCAGGCGGTGGAAGAGGACAACGACGGCAACGTCTGAGGCGAGCAGCGGCACAGGGAGCGTGCCGGATAGCGTTGAGTCAGGCGAAAGAGGATGGCAAAGCCGGGCCTGTCAGGTATCGGTACCTGCAGGCCTGCTGCCAGGCCATTTAGCTGGCCAGCTGCTGCGGGGAAGAGCGCGCGCTCAGCTCATCGCTGCGAAACGCTTCGCGACGCACCGCATAACCATCGTACCAGCGACACTCCACCATGCCACTGGCATAGCCGGTGACCACCATCGTCTGACCATCTTCTTTGTGCTGAACTTCTTCACTGATTGCAAAAACCATGTTGCGCCCTCCTCATTGACCTTGTGTGATTATTTTCTTTATAGCAGCCCAAAAGGGTTCCTGCCTGTTAAGGCACACAAATAAGCGGCAAATTCAGAATTAAGCAGTTGGATATGTTGAAAATAAAAAAAGCGGATAATAAATATTATCCGCTTTGAAGAGACGTTCAGGCTGAAGTCAGATTTTGCAGCCTTCGCAATCCGCTTCGTCGCTCAGATCATCCGGCACTTCGCTGGCCTTTTTCTCTGCTTTCGCTTCCGCCTGCTCAAGTTGCGCGTCGATATCAAATTCAAACATGTCGTCGTTCATCATCATTCTCCTGACCGTAATAACAGTGCGCTTTATACCGATTTCCCGCGCAGTTTGGCAATAAGGTTCACCACTAACAGCACGATCGACCCAATGATAAATCCGAGCACCAGATTGGCGCCGTTGCTCAGCAGCGTGGCGATCCAGCCGCTGAATCCGCTGCTGGCTTCCTCAATCAGATGATGCAGTGGCGCGATGCCGTGTACCACAATGCCGCCGCCCACCAGGAACATGGCAATGGTGCCCACCACCGACAGAATCTTCATCAGCCACGGCGCTGCCGCCAGCAGGACGCTGCCGATGCCCTGGGCGATGCGCGACGATTTCTCCCGCAGCCAGAAGCCCAGATCGTCAATTTTGACAATCGCCGCCACGATGCCATAAACACCCACGGTGACCAGAATCGCAATACCCGCCAGAATAATCACCTGGTTCAGCAGCGGCGACTCCGACACGATGCCCAGCGTGATCGCCACAATCTCCGCCGACAGAATAAAATCGGTGCGCACCGCGCCTTTGATTTTCTTCTTTTCAAACTCGGCGGCATCCTGGTTTGCCAGCGCATCGAGACGCTGCTGGCGCGCTTCCGGCGATTTATGCTGCTTGTCGTTTTGCAGGCTGTGCATCACCTTCTCTACCCCTTCGTAGCAGAGATAGGCCCCCCCGATCATCAGCAGCGGCGTAATCAGCCACGGGGCGAAGGCGGAGATAATCAGCGCCAGCGGCACCAGGATCAGTTTATTCAGAAATGACCCTTTGGCGACGCCCCACACCACCGGCAGCTCCCGGTTGGCTTTCACGCCGGTCACCTGCTGGGCATTCAGCGACAGATCGTCACCCAGTACACCAGCGGTCTTTTTCGCCGCCACTTTTCCCATGACGGAAATATCGTCCAGAAGTGTTGCAATATCATCAAGTAAAGTCAGTAAGCTGGTTCCCGCCAAAATCGTATCCTTAGTCTGGTTCGTTATGTTGACAACATGGGCAGCGCTCGATCTCCGTGACTGTCATCTCGGCGATGCCCTCACAATCCCACTCCACCCGTACCGCTTCGCCTGCCGTCCCTTCAGCGTGCAAATACTTACTGACCGGGCTTTCGGTCATGCCGGTAATCTCTTCCGTGGCGATCAGCCTGTCGCCCTGATAGACGCGCGCGGTCGCTTTGGTATTCACCATCCGCTCGTCGCGAAGCTGGTAAAGGCGTTTTACCGTCAGTTTAATGCTGCTCATGTCAGGCTCCTGGCCACGGAGAAAGCGCAGATCTAACCAATTATGTTGCTGATTAGCAAGGTTCACTCTGCGTGATAATGATGAATGCCCTGGTGGTCAATCTCGGCGCTCTGCGCCATTGCCAGCAGCCACTCTTCCAGCCGCTCCAGCAGATCGTCATCCGCCAGCCGGAATTTCCCACGCAGCGCGCATTCCCAGATGATCAGCACCTTCCAGCCGCTCTCCTGTAGCTGACGGACATACCGCCGATCGCGTTCGACATTACTGTTGATCTTGCCGGTCCAGAATTCGGTACGGGTGGCAGGCAGCTTAAAAAGATAGCAGTGATGCCGATGCCAGAAGCAGCCATGAACAAAAATGATCGCCTGCTGCTCCAGCAGCACGAAGTCGGGCCGTCCCGGCAGATTCTTATCCTGTACCCGATAGCTGAATCCGCGATCCTTCAGCAACAGCGCCACACGCTGCTCAATAGCAGTATCCTGTGCGCGAATGGCACGCATATTTTTGCTGCGTATTTCGCTGGAGTGAACGTCAGCCATAAACTCTCCTTTTTTGCTGGTCCTTCAACTTTAGCCTGCGCCACGAAAAGCGAAAGCCGCGAAGCGGCGCTATCAGATTGCTGCGGTAAAAATCTGGCTGCCGCGCAATCTGCATAGCGGCACACGCCGCCAATTTCCTCGCAGCGCCAGGAGTGATAGCATAGGCGCCTCACTGTTAAGGAAAAACGCATGCACCCCGCCGCCATCGCTGAACCACACTCCGCTGCCCTTTCCTCTTCTGAGGCGTCTCAACTGTTACAGCAAGTGCTCTCCATCTATTCGGTCCGGGATATCACCACCCGTTTGCAACAGGCCGGTTTTCTCAGCTGGACACCTGCCCTGCTCAACCGGGTACGCCAGGGCAAAAGCGCGCTGCCGCCGCTGTGTGATGCAGAGCTGGCACTGTTGCAGGCGCTGCTGCCCAGCCGGCCAGCCCATTATGATGCGCCTGAGTTTCGCTTTATCGATCTGTTCGCGGGCATTGGCGGCATTCGTAAAGGCTTTGACGCCATCGGCGGCAAATGCGTCTTTACCAGCGAGTGGAACAAGGAAGCGGTCCGCACCTACAAGGCCAATCACTACAGCGATCCGCTGGAGCATCACTTTAACACCGATATTCGCCAGGTGACGCAGCCGGAAGGCTTGAGCGATGACGCGGATATCTATCGCGCCATTGATGCGGCGATCCCCGACCATCAGGTTCTGCTGGCGGGCTTTCCCTGTCAGCCGTTTTCGCTGGCGGGCGTCAGTAAGAAAAATGCCTTAGGCCGCGCCCACGGCTTTGAATGTCAGGTTCAGGGCACCTTATTTTTCGATGTGGCCCGCATTCTGGCGGCGAAAAAGCCGCCGTTCTTCGTGCTGGAAAATGTGAAGAACCTCAAGAGCCACGATAAGGGCCAGACCTTCGCCATCATTATGGAGACGCTGGATGAGCTGGGCTATGAAGTGGCCGATGCCGCCGCCAGCAGCCCGGATGCGAAAGTGATCGATGCCCGTCATTTTCTGCCGCAGCATCGCGAACGCATTGTGCTGGTCGGCATTCGCCGTGACATTAAAGGCTGTCAGGATTTTACTCTGCGCGATATCAAAAAGTTTTTCCCGCCGGTGGTGCCGAGCCTGCAAAGCCTGCTGGAGCAGCAGCCGGATGAAAAATATATTCTGTCACCGGTGCTGTGGCGCTATCTCTACCAGTACGCCAAAAAACACAAGGCCAAAGGCAACGGCTTTGGATTCGGGCTGAACGATCCGCGTAATCCGGCGTGCTGCGTGCGAACCCTTTCGGCGCGTTACTACAAGGATGGATCGGAGATCCTGATCGATCGCGGCTGGGACAGCGCGCTGGGCGAAGCGGAGTTTCACAATGCGGCCAATATGGCACGCCGTCCGCGCCGTCTCTCCCCGCGCGAGTGCGCCCGCCTGATGGGCTTCGACGTGCCGGGTAGTGAGCCGTTCCGCATTCCGGTATCGGATACGCAAGCCTATAAGCAGTTCGGTAACTCGGTGGTGGTACCGGTTTTTGCCGCGGTCGCTCAGCTGCTGCTGCCCCATATTCGTCAGTTACGCGCGGATTAAGCTGCGCGGTTTAGGTTAAGAAAACCGATTCTGCTGTTCTCCCGCGATCCGGCGGGATTGTCACAAAGATGTCACGCAAGCCCTTGATACTGCCGTTTTTCTTTTTTCGGGTTGCGTGATGTCACTGCTTACTCTGCTGCCGCTCAGCGGCGCTAAACGCCGGTTTTCCCCTCGTCTGCCTGGCTGGCTTACCAGCCTGCGCGGCCAATTCATCCTGTTTGTGGCGCTGTTCTGTCTGTTGCAATCGGCCGGCATCCTGCTGCTGACGGCCCAGGTCGGCCAGGCGCAGGTTAACCTGACGCACTCGCAGGCCCTGCGTGAGCGACTGGCGCTGCTGGATCGCGCCCGTATCGAACTGCTCACCGCCAGCGATAACAGCCACCGCGCCGGCATCTATCTGATGCAGGATCAGCAGAGCGGCTCGGTCGACAGCTGGAAAAGCCTGGCGGAGAGCGCGAACGCTTCGCTGCGCGAGGCCGAACAGCTGTTCAGCCGCTATCAGGCGGCCCCGCAGAGTGCGCTGCAACAGAGCTTCACCCTGTTAACGCAGGGGCTGGACGAGCAGCTAAAAGGCCTGGCCGCCAGCCAGATCGACGCCTTTTTTATGGTGCCGATGCAGGCCTATCAACAGCAGTTTAACGATGCCTGGTTTCAGGCGATCAGCGAGGCGAACCGCCAGCTGGCGGCCGTCAATCACCGTTCACTCTTAACCTTAACTGAAACCCGTAATGCCTCACTGCTGGTGACCGGGCTACTGTTCGGGCTGCTGATCGCGGGCGGAGCCTTGCTGGTGCGGGGCGTCATTACGCCGCTGCAGCAGGCCAGCCGTCAGCTCCAGGCTATCGCCACCGGCGATTTAAGGGTCTCTGACGCGCCAGCCCGGCGGCAGTCGCGTGAGACGCAGCAGCTGTTTCACGCTATGGATGAGATGCGCCTGGGTCTGCACCACATCATTCATGAAATTGATCGGGTGGCGGCCAGCGTGACCTCGGCGGCTGGCGAGATGCAGCACTATAATCAGCAGGCCCGTGAGCAGCACCAGGCACAAAATGCCAGCTTCAGTCATCTGTCACAGCGTCTGCATCGGGTTTCAGAAGAGGTGGAAAACAGCACCCGTTTTTCACTGCAGGCTACCGATCAGGCGCAATCCGCCGATCGTCTGATGCAGCAGTGCGCCGGTCAGGTCGATCAGATGGAAAGTCAGATGCGGCAGATCGTGCAGGCGTCGGGCGATATTGCCGGAATTGTCGATTTGCTGGATAGCCTGTCGCTGCAAACGCGGCTGCTGGCGCTGAACGCCGCTATAGAATCGGCCCATGCGGGTGTCTATGGCCGCAGCTTCTCCGTGGTGGCGAAGGAAATTGGACTGCTGTCGAATAAAAGCGGTGATTCGACCCGCCAGATTGACCAGTTGATCCAGCATACCCGACAGCATGTGGATAGCGGATTCAGCAAAGTGAAGTCGCTGGAAGCGCTGTTCGGGCAGATTGGCGAGGCGGTCAGCGCGGTCGTCACCCGGCTAAATGAGCTGCAACACAACGCCAGCGCGCAAAGTGCGCGGGTATCGCATATTGCCGCCGAGGTGCTGGCGCTGAATGAACAATTACAGACCAATGAAGGATTGAGTGCGCAGCAGCGCAGCGCGGCAGATGCGCTGCACCAGCAGGCCAGCCGGCTGGCACAGACGGTGCAGCAGTTCCGTCACGGTGATCTGACGCAATAAAACAAAAAACCCGTCAGGCGACGGGTTTAGTTTTACTTCTTCTTCTTGCCCTGCTTCTTCAGCAGCAGGCGAATTTGCTTCACTTCCGCACTGGTCAGCCCCTCTGATGACGCTTCGGGTGACGCCTCGGTCAGATCCTGATTATCAATGGCCGGATGCGGATGCGTTTCCAGACTGGCCTGCAAACGCTGCACAATTTCCTGGCTCATCGAAATCTGGTTCTCCAGCGCCAGCTGTTTAATATTTTCTTTCAGTGCGGGATCAATTTTAATCGTCAAATTAACGGTTTCGGTCATCGTGCTGCTCCTTTTTGTTATTGCTTCCACGCTACCGGATGACCGTTTCGATTAACATACTGTCACAAAAATTTAATATTCGGCCCGAAGCGGCGTAAAGTCCCGCAGCACGCCCTCGTCCATCCCGGTCAGATTGCCCTGTAACTCCGCATAGAGCTTGGCCATATAGCGCACCAGGAAGTCCGCATTGTGTTCAGCCAGCATCCGTCCGGTATCGGTGTGCATGGTTTCCGGCAGACGCAGCAACTTCTTCTGGAAGTGATCCAGCGTCCATTTCACATCATTCAGTTCACGATCTTTGCCCAGCGGATCGACGCTGTCGAACAGCGGACGATTCAGCGCCCCGGCAGTATAGAACACCCGCGCCAGCCCAATGGCACCCAGTGACTCCAGCCGGTCAGCATCCTGGACGATTTTTGCTTCCAGCGTCTGCGGCGGAATGCCGGCGCTGAAGCTGTGGGTTTTTACCGCGTGCATTACTGCTTCGGTCAAATCCTCAGGAAAATCGAGGAAGTCCTGCTGCAATATGCGCTGCGTTTCGGTGGCGGCATAAGTCGAAGCCAGATGGCGTTCAGGATGGTTTTTCGGCAGGTTAACCACATCGTGAAAATAGCAGGCGGTTAATACCACCAGCGGATTGGCGGCAGTGCCGGTCATGATGCGCTGTGCGCTCATCCAGACGCGGCGTAAATGCGCAATATCGTGTGCGCCATCATCATGGACCCAGTTGGCCTGAAACCAGCTTTCATAGCGAGATTGCCAGAGTGTGAGTGACATTATTTATCTCCCTGTAGTGATCGATGCGCAAACTTTGGTCGCGAACGCTGCGCAACAGCAAGCCATCATAGCGAATGGCTAATGACACTTTTCTTACCGTGCTGAGGAAAAGAGCGGCGCTGCCAGGGATTTCCGGCAGGAAAATGAGATCTGGATCATTTTTATAGCACCTCTGATACAAAATAACCGCAATTTAAGCACTTTTCGGTCTTTCCTCAGCGGATGGCGGCTAAGCGCATTAGTTTAATGTGTGTAATGTTTGCTCCAGCAGAAAAATTTTCCAACGGGCCGATTTCAGGCGACCAGATTCCCGAAATAACTGTAAAACTGTCAATAATGACAGGTGAACAATTCTGAAAAGGTTCCTATTTTTACCGTTATAACGTACTGTAACCGGGCTGTTCAGCGCTTTATCTGACCAGCGTGATAAGCTTTGGTGCGGTTTTTGCATTTTGCTGGTTTTTAACACGAAAAGCGGCCATTTTCGCCTTCAGACCCACCGACAAATTATTAAGCAAAATGATTTATACCCTTTATGATAATCCCCTGAGGTGAGCAAGGGGATGTTTACAGCAGTAACCGGGTTCTACTAATAAAAAGAGGTAATCCATGAAAGAACGGCCGATTCTTTTTTCCGAACAGCGTGTTCGTGCCCTGTTGGTTGGCCAGCAAACGCAAACCCGGCGCATTATGAAAACTCAGGCTTTCGGACCGGGACAGGATCATCACGAAGGTGTGCATGCTTTCGATGTGAGTGCTAACCATCTGCATGGCTACAAAATGATGTCGATGACTGATATCAGTTATCACTGTCCGTATGGCAAACCCGGCGATGTGCTGTGGGTGCGTGAAACCTGGCGTGGTCCAATGGTGCCCGAGAACGATCTGGCAGAATATGAGCGCGATCCAACGCCCTTTCGTCAGCCAGCCTATTGCCAGTATCGGGCGGACAGTAACGAACTGGGTCAGCATGTGATGAGCAGCCCGGAAGCGGAACAGTTTGGCTGGCAGACCGCCATCCACATGCCCCGCTGGGCCAGCCGTATCAACCTGGAAATTACCGGAGTGCGGGCAGAGAAGATTCAGGACATCAGTGAAGATGACATTATGGCGGAAGGCGTTCAGACCGATTCGCACTTCCTCAATAACTTCTTCACTATGAACGTTAACTCAGAATCGCCGAAAGAAGCCTACCGCAAAGCCTGGGAAAAACAGTATGGCGCGACCAGCTGGGAAGTGAACCCGTGGGTCTGGGTGATAGAGTTTCAGCGCATCGAGCGTAAATAAGCTGTCAGCCCTGCGCTTTGCGGGCTGAATCACAGACAACGGCTGCGCTAACGGGTTGAATAGACCGCCTTAAGCCCTGCAGCCAGATTAATGGTGCCAGCATGCTGTTTTGGATGCTGGCATTTTTGTATCTGGCGCGCCAGGATAGCGAGATAGTCCGGTTCTGTGCGGGAGTGATGATGTTTAAATGGCCCTGGAAATCGCATAACGACTCGACGCTGGCCGCGCTGCCGTGGCAGGCAGGTCTGGCACAGCCGATTTTCACCCTGCTCAGTGAGGAGGAGCAGCAGGCGCTGGTGCAGCTGGCACAGCGCTTCCTGCAACAGAAAAAGCTGGTGCCGCTCGATAACGTTCAGCTTGATGAGTTGCGCAGCGTGCGCATCGCCCTGCTGTTCTCTCTGCCGGTGCTGAAACTGGGTCTGGAGTGGCTGGATGGTTTTCACGATGTGCTGATCTATCCGGAGCCGTTTGAGGTTGACGATCACTGGCAGGACGAAGATGGACTGGTACACAGCGCCGCCGCAGTGCATGCGGGTCAGAGCTGGACTCAGGGGCCGGTGGTGCTGAACTGGCTCGATATTCAGGACTCGTTTGATCTCTCCGGCTACAACCTGGTGATTCACGAAGTAGCGCATAAGCTCGATGCCCGCGGCGGCGGCTACACCAGCGGGATTCCGGTGATGCCGTTGCGTGACGTCGCCAGCTGGGAGAAAGATCTGCGGGCAGCGATGGCGGCGATCGAAAGCGAAGTCGAGCTGGTGGGCGAACAGGCGGCAAGCATTGATCCTTATGCCGCCAGCGATCCGGCCGAATGTTTTGCCGTGCTGTCGGAGTACTTCTTCACCGCGCCGGACCTGCTGGCCGAGCGCTTTCCGGCGATGTATCAGCATCTTCGCCAGTTTTACCAGCAGGACCCGCTCACGCGGATCGCGACGCTGTCGGCGCAAACTGCTTAAATCGCGATCGCTTTGCGCTAAAGCTAGCCAATTGAATGATAATGTATTTTTTGCTGTTGACACCTTAGGGCGACGCCGTTAATATTCGCCTCGTTCCAACGATTCCTCTGTAGTTCAGTCGGTAGAACGGCGGACTGTTAATCCGTATGTCACTGGTTCGAGTCCAGTCAGAGGAGCCATATTTAAAGAAGCCTGCTTTCGAGCAGGCTTTTTGCTTTTCAGAGGAGCGCTTTCAGACGCATGCTCATCTCCATTCTCAGTCATCTATACCTTCAGCATTGCTTTAATTCCCGCCAGCACGTCACTCTCTTTACCCTCAGATGCCCGTTCCCTGCGCTCACTGTGGCAGATTTTCGATTTGATGGAGCCCGCCCGGCGATTTATGCCCACTGGAAACAGAGGTTACGCGCCCACAGCAAAGCGGGCCGGAAACCGATTTTCCAACCCGCTGCGAATAGCTTCACCAGATTACTCAGGAATGTGTAACACCTGACCCACCACGATCTTGTCCGGGCTGCTTAACAATTCTTTGTTGGCCTCGAAGATCTTCATATATTTTGATGCGTCATTGTAATACTGCTTAGCGATCGCGCTTAACGTATCGCCTGACTTTACAGTATAAGTACGCTGATTCGACGATTCCGACGATTCCGGCGTTTTTTTATTTTCAACATTATTATCTACAGCATGTAACAACTCGCCACCAATATTTTTTATGCTATCCAAAATGCTCATGGTTGACCCTCTTACGTTTGTGGAATGTTTACTTAGCCTGATTGCCAGGGACCTTTAACGCAGCGTACGATACGCTTGCTTTTACGCTAACAATTAAACCAACGCTAAACGCTGCGATTATAAAACTGAGAAAGGAAGAGAATAGATGGGCATATTGTCATGGGTTATATTTGGTCTGATTGCGGGTATTATTGCCAGATGTATTATGCCCGGCAAAGAACATATGGGCATTTTCATGACCATTATTCTTGGCGTCGTCGGTGCTCTGATTGGCGGGGTAATCAGTACAGCGCTGGGCTTTGGTAAGATCAGTGGTTTCAATCTCTACAGTATTGCCATCGCGACAGCGGGCTCGATTGTCGTGCTCTTTGTGATGCATAAAATCAGGGCCTGTAAGCAGTCCTGAATCGTTTAAATTTAAAGGTAATAAAATGAGTTTACTGGAAAAAGTGCTGGGAATGTGTGGTCTGAATAGTCAAACCAGTCAGGAAGTCAAAGGTGTGCTGGAGTGGGTTGAGCAGCAAGGTGGCCTGCACGCCATCGTCAGCCATATCCAGAGCGGCGATTTTAATGCGGTGGTAAACTCCTGGCTGGGTGATGAACAGAATATTGCTGTCAGCAGCGATATTGTGGAAAAAATGATTCATTCAGAGGCCATTCAGCAATTAGCCGAACGGATGGGTATTAATACTCAGGATGCGCTTAACCTGCTGGTAAAATATTTACCTCAACTGGTTGATAAAGCCTCCTCTGCGGGTTCACTGGAAAAGAATGCCGATCTCAGCGCCCTGGTCAGTCAGTTAATGCACTAAGCCGTCATCAATAAAAAGATAAAAGCCTGCTATTTAAGTATTGGGCTTTTATCTTTTAGATTAGTCAGGATGAATTAAGACCAATGCTGGCAAGCTCTTTTAATCGTTGATGGAAAGTATTGAGATGGTCCTGTAGAAAATACAAAAACAGACTTTACAACCTCACTTATATCCCCTGCCAGATAAACTCTAAAAACAATCGTCATCACGCGATTCAATGAAAGTGATTAAAATTATCTGAGTCACTCCCCTGTATCAGGAAATTATATTTAATCATTTTGCGGAACCAGCACAAGACAACCCTGCTCAATTTTCACCGTAATAATGCTTCCGGTATCAAATCCTGCCTCACGCAGCCATTTTCCGCTCAGATGTATTGCAGGTGTAGTGCAATCACCGCGTTTAGGCAGATAGCCGATGGTATAGCGACGTTGTGTTTTAGATGGCGCGCCTTCAGATGAGAAGTGGCATTGATCGAGGTTCGTGGTCATGGGGATGTCTCCAGTATGCTTTTAAACCGCACCCTGAGATGCCCTCGCCCAGCCCACCATAGAGGTGTAGCGAGACGTACGACAATAATACATTGTCGCCAGCATGCTTAACCGGAGTTCCAATTCCGTCGCCTGATTTTGCAGGCGCTGAAAAAGAATAGGTCAATTAACGCTGGACGACAACAGGCAGAACTGGAACACAACTCGCAGATATTAAACGAAATTTCCTGACATGCCGATCAGAGCTCTCTATCCTGTATTCATCGGAGAAATGATGTCCACACCCCATCCTGGCCCAAACGTAAAAAGGCCCGCGCAAAATGGCGGGCCTTTAATCCGTTAACGCACAACAGGGATTATTTTTCATGGTAGCGATGCAGTGCCGGATAATACTCCATGCCGTAAAGCTGGCTGAGGGGAAACAGCAATTCAATGTTGATATCGCGTTCTGCCTCAGTCGCCGCAGATCCACTCAGCAGTTGTTCAAACCAGGCTTTCAGTTTCTGTTTCATCGTACGCGCTCCGTATCGGTTGATAAGACGAGTAAACCCGTTCAGGCGCGTAAACTGAACCAAAAATTTCTGCTCTGCTATGCCAGAAATTAACTATGCGATCCGCCCTGCACGACCTCTGCGGGCAGCAAAGCGAACCGCATGGTCTTATCCGGCGATCAGCGTTACCCAGTTAGCGCCCTTGCCGACCGGCGCTTCAGCGACCCGTTTCAGTTCGCCACTGACCGGATCAATCGCGTAACTGCCAATCACCGCACTCTTCTCGCCGCTGGCAATCAGCCATTTCCCGCTGGCATCAATCGCAATGCTGCGCGGCTGCTTCTCGACCCGCCAACTGCCAATCAGCGTCAGCTCGCCCGAGGCGGGATCGACCCGGTAGCCGCTCACCGTGCTGGAGGTCCGTTCGGTGACGTAGAGAAAGCGGCCATTCGGGGTAATTTTGATGTCTGCCGCCCAGATGCGTGGCGTTGGATCGCTGTAACCTGCCGGACGCTGCTCACCGTGCTGCAGACCATATTTTCCGGCCACCGCATTCGGCCAGCGTTTCAGCTCCGTCAGCGAGCCATCGGCCGCGCGCCTGAACTGGGTTACGGTGCCGCTCATCTCCGCCAGGTTATAGAGAAAGCGATTATCCGGCGAGATCACCGAATGGCGCGCACCGCTGTTCTTCTCGCCCTGGACAAAACCCTTGCCCAGCGGAGTGATCACACCGTTGTCGGCGAAGGAGTATTCCAGCACCCGATCGGCACCGAGGTTACCGACATAAAGCGAATGATTGCTGACGTCGGTGATCACCGAGTGGGCGTGCGGCCCGGTTTTGACCCGACCGGTCACCTGCGGCGTCACCACGCCCTGTGCGTCGATGCGGTTGCTGGTGACGATATCACTGTCATACGAGGCGGCGAGCAGATAGCGCCCGCTTCTGTCGGTGGCGATCCACGGAAAACTGGCTTCAACCGGCGTTACCGCCAGCCGCTGCAGGTCGCCATGCTGTCCCGTCACCCGCCAGCTGATGATGGAATAAGGCGGACTGCGCAGCGCGCCATACAGCCGCTTGCCATCCGGACTGGCCGCCAGCGGCATTATCTTTTTACCGGCTGGCGTGTCGCCGCGCCACTGCAAACTGCCGGTGGTGTCGTTGAGTTGATAGCGGGAAACGGTTCCGGAGTCGGCGTTCGAGACATAGACATAGCTTGTCGCCCACAGCGGGCTACTGCACAGCAGCGGCAGCAAGGCCAGCGCCGGTTTGAGACGGATCATAGGGTCACCTTCACTCTTATTATTAGCTGCTTCAGTTGGCAGGCGTTTAACGCTAACGGCAGAAATGCCGGCTGGCTTTGTGCAACTGACTGAAGATTGAGCCGGAAGCCTGGAGATGTGACGGGGATGGGGTTTTTGACGGTAGTGCAGCACGCCGTAACGCCTTCCCCGGCTAAAAGGAAGGCGTTTTGCGCGGCGCTAGCCTGATTTAGCGATCATCCGGCGGTAGTTATTCAGCCATTTGCCGCTGTTAAGTCGCCACCAGAAAAAGACGCCGCGCACCGTCCAGTCGAGGAACATCCCCAGCCAGACGCCGATGACGCCCATGCCCAGCTCAATACCGAGCAGATAACCGGCGACCACGCGCGCGCCCCACATGCTGAACATCGAGACGTACATGGTATAACGCGCATCGCGCGCGCCTTTCAGACCGGCGGGCAGCACCCAGGAGGCGGCCCACAGCGGCATAAACAGCGCGTTAAGCCAGATCAGCTGCTTCGTGACGTTAATCACTTCCGGGTCGCTGGTGTAAAACCGCGCCAGCAAACCGGCCAGCGGCACCGTCAGCAGCGCCATCGCGGTCAGACAAAGCGTCGCCAGCCAGAAGACATGCCGCACCTGACGCTCCGCCTGAAACACCTGATTTCGTCCTAAGCGGGTCCCGGTAATGATGGTTGACGCCGATCCCAGCGCATTGCCCGGCAGGTTAATCAGCGAGGCGATGGAGAAGGCGATGAAGTTACCGGCGATCTCGCTGGTACCCATCCCGGCGACGAACACCTGGGTGAGTAATTTGCCGCCGTTGAACAGCACCGACTCGATGCTGGCCGGCACGCCGATACCCAGCACCTCCATCAGAATGCTGCTGTTCCAGCGCCGGAAATAGCTCGACAGAGTAATCTTCAGCGAGGCGTTGAACCCAATCATCAGTACGTAGATCACCGCAATTGCGCCGATATAGCGGGTGATGGTCAGCCCGAGCCCGGCACCGATAAACCCTAAACCGTCCCACGAGAAGCAGCCATAAATCAGTACGCTACTGATGATGATATTGAGGATGTTCATCCCGCCGTTAATCAGCATCGGAATTTTGGTATTGCCTGCGCCGCGCAGTGCGCCGCTGCCAATCAGGGTGATGGCCGCCGCCGGATAGCTCCAGGCCGAGGTTTGCAGATAGCTCAGCGCCAGCGCTTTCACTTTGGGATCGGCGGCACCGGCTATCGCATCAATGATCAGATGGCCCCAGAACTCGATCGCGATCACCAGCACAAAGGCCAGTATCGTCATCATCCCCAGCGACTGTCGCGTGGCGGCGCGGGCGCGCTTGCCGTTGCGTTTCGCCAGGCTGAACGCCACCACCACCGTGGTACCGAGGTCGATGGCGGCAAAGAATGAGATGATCACCATATTGAAGCTGTCTGCCAGGCCCACGCCCGCCATCGCCTCTTTACCCAGCCAGCTGACCAGGAAGGTGCTCAACACGCCCATCAATAACACACAGGCGTTCTCAAAAAAGATAGGCACGGCTAATGGCGATATTTCACGCCAGTAGAGCGTGCGGTAAGCGCGACGTTTTGGATACCACGCCGTGCGCTTGATCGCCTGCATCACTGCTACGCCAGGATTTTGCAAAGGATTACCAAATCAGAAGAGACTGGACAGGAGATCTAATGATGATAGTGGGCAGAGAAATATGCAAAGTCTTTCCTGCCCAAATTAATCATCGTTACAAACTTTTTAGCCCAACGACGGCAGGCACTGCTGCGCCGCCCAGATAAGCGCTGCGAACTTCTTCATTGTTCAGCAGTTCTGCGCCACTGCCGCTTAAACGAATTTCACCATTGACCATCACATAACCCCGATTGGCCAGCTTCAGCGCGTGGCGCGCGTTCTGCTCCACCAGAAACAGCGTCATTCCCTGCGCCGTCAGTTCGCGCAGAATAGTGAAGATTTGCTTAACAACCAGAGGTGCCAGACCGAGGCTCGGTTCATCAAGCAGCAGCAGCGCGGGCCGGCTCATCAGCGCACGCGCAATCGCCAGCATCTGCTGTTCCCCGCCGGACAAGGTCATGGCACGCTGACGCCGACGTTCCAGCAGGCGAGGAAACAGGCTGTACATCCGCGCCAGATCCTCTTTCTGATAACGATTGCCGATGGCGATGGTGCCCATCTGCAAATTCTCTTCCACGGTCATGTCCGCAAAGATCCGGCGGCCCTCCGGTGCCTGAGCGATGCCGTTGGCGGCAATAAAATGGGTCGACTTCTGACTGATGGGCTGGCCGCGAAACAGAATCTCGCCGCTGGCGATACGCGGCTGACCAAAGATGGACATCAGCAGGCTCGATTTCCCGGCACCGTTGGCACCAATCAGCGCGACCGTTTCACCGGCGTTAACCGTCAGCGAAACATTTTTCAGCGCCTGTAGCGGACCATAAAAGAGATCGACGGCCTCAAACTGCAACAGTGGTTCCGCCATCATTTACTCCTCTTCGTCACTGCCAAGATAGGCGGCGATGACCCGCGCATCCTGGCGAATCTGCTGCGGCGTGCCTTCGGCGATAACCTCGCCGTGATCCAGCACCACGATGCGATCGGAGATACTCATCACCATCGGCATATCATGCTCAATCAGCAGCACGCTGATGCGGTGATCGGCCCGCAGGCGATGCAGAATAGCGCTGAGCGCCTCCGTTTCCACCGGGTTCAGTCCGGCGGCGGGCTCATCCAGACAGATCAGCTCCGGCTGGGTACACATGGCGCGCGCAATTTCCAGCCGTCGCTGCTGACCATACGACAGCGTACCCGCCAGCCGGTTGGCGGTGGTGGCGAGGTCCACCGTTTCCAGCCAGTAGAACGCCCGGTCGAGCGCGCGGTTTTCCGCCGCCCGGTAGCTTCGGGTATTGAATACGCCCGCCAGCAGGTTGCGGTTCACCAGCATGTGCTGCGCCACCAGCAGGTTCTCAATCACTGACATCTCACGAAACAGCCGGATATTCTGAAAGGTACGCGCCAGCCCGGCGCGATTAACCAGATGCGCGCCGCCAAACATCTTGTACCAGAGACGGGAGCCGAGTTGCGCCGGATGCAACCAGTCGCTGGCATGGATTTTTTCGCCCAGCACCTGAATCACATCGGTAGAGCGCTGGTTGGCGTTGAGCTGTATCCGCCCGCCGCTGGCGCGATAAAAGCCGGTCAGACAGTTGAAGACGGTGGTTTTACCCGCCCCGTTCGGCCCGATTAACGCCGTGACTGACCCGCGTTCAACCCGGAGGCTGACCTCGTTGAGCGCCCGGATACCGCCAAAGCGCATCATCAGTTTTTCAACCTGCAAAATCGCATCACTCATGGCGGGCTCCCTGGCGCAGCGGGACGCCGACACGGCTGGTGCGCACCAGCCCGCGCGGTCGCCAGATCATCATCAGCACCATCAACATGCCAAACAGCAGCACGCGATATTCGGCAAAACTGCGCAGCAGTTCCGGTGCCACGGTCAGCACAAACGCCGCCAGCACCACGCCCAGCGTTGATCCCATGCCGCCCAGCACCACAATCGCCAGGATCAGCGCGGACTCAAAGAAGGTGAACGAGGTGGGATTGACGAATCCCTGATAGCTGGCAAAGAAGACGCCAGCAATCCCGGCGGTTGAGGCCCCGAGCATAAAAGCCGACAGCTTAACCAGCACATGATTCAGCCCCATCGCCCGGCAGGCGATCTCATCTTCCCGTAACGCTTCCCAGGCCCGGCCAACCGGCATACGCGTCAGGCGATGCTTGATAAACAGCACCAGCAGCACGACCAGCACCAGCACGGTGTAGATAAAGATAAATTTCATGTTGGGGTTGTAGCTGAGGTGGAAAAACTCGTGGAACGGCACGCCACCTTCGCGCGCACGGCGGCCAAACTCCAGCCCAAGAAAGGTCGGAGATGGCACCGAGACGCCATTCGGCCCGCCGGTAAACGACAGCCAGTTATTCAGCACCAGCCGGATAATTTCCCCGAAGCCAAGCGTCACAATCGCCAGATAGTCACCGTGCATTCGCAGCACCGGAAACCCCAGCAGCGCCCCGGCGCAGGCCGCCATCAGCGCGGCAATCGGCAACATGCTCCAGAATCCCAGCCCAAGATACTGGTAGCCCAACGCCAGGCCATACGCGCCGATGGCATAAAATGCCACGTAACCGAGGTCCAGTAATCCGGCCAGCCCCACCACAATGTTCAGACCGAGGCCAAGCAGCACATAGATCAGCCCCAGAATCGCCACTGTCAGCAGGTATTTGGTTGAAAACAGCGGGAACAGGCAGGCGGCGATCAACAGCAGCGGGAGTATCCAGCGCAGCCGGGAACGGTAACCCGGTTCACGCACGTAAACGCCGCCGCCCTCGCCGTCAAAGGTGCGCAGCAGCGCCTGGCCACGGCGGGTTTGCAGAAACAGGCTGAACAGCAGACGACCCGCCATCACGATGCCCACCAGCACCGCCACCCGCAGCGGTTGTAACCGGAACTGATAGCCTTCCAGCACAATGCCAACGATCGGGCCAAAGACGATCAGTGCAATTAACCCGGCCAGCACCGTTTCCCGCAGCGCCTCAGCCACATTCACTCCCTGACGGGTTTGATTCATTGCAGCGCCCTCATACTTTTGCCACCAGCGGGCGGCCCAGCAACCCCTGCGGGCGGAAGATTAAGATCACCACCAGCAGCGCAAAGGAGAAGACATCTTTATAATCGGAGTTCACCAGCCCGGCGAACTGCGCCTCTGCCACGCCCAGCAGCAGGCCGCCGAGCATCGCGCCTGGCAGCGAACCTATCCCGCCCAGCACCGCGGCGGTGAAGGCTTTGATGCCGATAATGAACCCGGCGTAAAAATCGAAGGTGCCGTAATTCATCGTCACCAGCACGCCAGCCAGACCGGCCATCGACGCGCCAATCATAAACACCAGTGAAATCACCCGATCGGTATTAATCCCGAGGATCGCCGCCATCCGTCGATCCTGCTGTACCGCCCGGCAAATGCGCCCCAGCCGTGTGTACTGGATGATCCAGGTCAGCAGCGCCATGCCGCAGGCGGCCGCGATTAAGATAAAGACTTTGGTCCAGGTGATCTGCACCACGCCGCTTTCCAGCTCCAGCCGCAACACGCCGGTTAACAAGGTGGGGACGCCTTGCTGGTTAGGTCCCTGGCTAAGCTGCACATAGTTTTGCAGGATCAGTGACATGCCGATGGCGGAGATCAAGGGTGCCAGCCGTGTGGAGTTGCGCAGCGGACGATAGGCGATGCGTTCGATGGTCCAGCCATAGACGGCGGTAATGACGATGGTGAACAGCAGCGTACCGAAAATCAGCAGCGGAAAAGAGTGAATACCAAACGCGGAGAGCAGCGCCAGACCGATGGCGCACAGATAGGCAGACAGCATATAGACTTCGCCGTGGGCGAAGTTGATCATGCCGATTATGCCGTAAACCATGGTGTAGCCAATCGCGATCAGGCCGTAAACGGCACCCAGCGTCAGTCCATTCACCATTTGCTGTAAAAAGAAGGCATCCATAGCAGAAGTCTCACTGCGGGAGCCAGTGATACCGGCTCCGGAAAAGTCGTGCCTGAGTGATGCGCTTGCATCCCCCGGCTGTCGTCCGACGGTTTCAGGCTGCAATCGCGGGGGATTACAGCCTGGCGGTTTACTCAGAGCTGATGATATTTCCCTTTATCATCCCATTGATAAACCACGTAATCAGAGACTTTTAAATCCCCTTTGCTATCCCAGGATTTTTTGCCCATCACGGTATCCACGCTGTTGGCCTTCAGCCATTCGCTGGCTTTTTCATTGTCCTTACCGGCCCCTTTGTAGGCCGCGGCAATGGCCTGAATCGAGGCATAGGCATAAAGTGTATAGCCTTCAGGTTCGAAGCCCCCGGCGCGGAACTTTTCAATCACCGCTTTGCCATCAGCTATCTGGCGTGGATCGTTGCCAAAGGTCATATAGACCCCTTTGGTGTATTGCGGTCCGCCGGCGGCGGTCACCATCTCTTCCGTCACGATACAGTCGCCAGAGAAGAAGTCCGCTTTCACGCCCTGCTCACGCATCTGACGCACCAGCGGTCCCGCTTCGGGATGACAGCCGCCGAAGTAGACCACATCCGGTTTGAGCTGGCCGATCTTGGTCACCAGCGCGTTAAAATCTTTCTCGCCGCGCGACAAGCCTTCATACATCGCTTCCTTCACGCCGCGTTTTTCCAGTGCCGCTTTGGTGGCATCCGCCAGCCCCTGACCGTAGGTATCTTTATCGTGGATCACCACGACTTTCTTCGCCTTGAGTTTGTCGATGATGTAATTCGCGGCAATAGCACCCTGCTGATCGTCACGGCCACACATCCGGAACATCGTCTTCATGCCGCGCTCGGTGATCTGCGGATTGGTGGAGCCTGGCGTAATTGCCAGCACGCCCGCTTCGTCATACACCTCTGAAGCGGGCATGGTGGAGGAAGAACAGAAGTGGCCAACCACGGCATTCACCTTGTCCTGATCCACCAGCCGGTTCGCGACCGACACCGCCTGCTTGGGCTCACAGGCATCATCGCCCTGAACCAGCACGATCTTCTCGCCGTTAATGCCGCCCGCCGCGTTGATATCCGCCGCGGCCTGCGAAGCACCTTTCCAGTACTGCGCACCATAGGTGGCGTTCGGACCCGAGAAAGGTCCGGCGACGCCAATTTTAATATCGGCGTGCGCCGATAAGGCGGTCATTAAACAGCCAGTCATCATCAGTTTGATAGGGAACTTGATCACTTTCACAGACATGCGGTCATCCTCAACAGGGTTAAGAGCCAATGCCAATCAGGAGAAATCAGTTTCTGAACAGAGCGTGGAGAGCGGTTTTCCGGGTACGGCCTGCGGTACCACAGAGGATCTAAGCAATAATCTCGCCATAATTTCTGCGGATAAGAAAATCATCTGCACGGCGGGCGAAGGTGACCGGCCACCAGATCAGCGAGTCACCGCTCACTAACAATAGAGCGACGCAGCCAACACACCAGCACCAGGTTGGTGCAAAATGCGGTCGATCACAGATTCTTCACCAATCTCTGCAACAAACCCGCTAAGCTTGGGCAAATTACGGTAACAAATGGAAGGAGAAACCATGCCGACACAACGGAAAAACCTGACCAGCCAGCAAGCGCTGGATGAACTTGAGCGCCTGTATGAGGGCGCGGTTGATGCGCTGCGCGCGGCAATCAAAGCCTTCACCGAAAACGGCACGCTGCCGGATGCAACCCAACGCGCAGAAGGGCTATTTGTTTACCCCGAGTTGCGCATCAGCTGGCACGGCGAAGGTCCTCAGCAGAACCGTACCCGCGCCTGGGGACGCTTTACCCACACCGGCAGCTACAGCACCACCATCACCCGTCCTGCGCTGCTGCGTCACTATATTGCTGAACAGTTGGCGATGCTGGAGAAGGAGTATCAGCTGGAGATCGATGTCGGTCCTTCCAGCCAGGAGATCCCTTATCCTTACGTGATTGACGGTTCCGATCTGTCGCTGGATCGCACCATGAGCGCCGGCATTGCCCGTCACTTCCCGACCACCGAACTGTCACAGATTGGCGATGAGACCGCCGATGGCCTGTTCCATGCCGACGCAAAGTTTCCGCTGTCGCACTTCGACGCGCTGCGTACTGACTTCTCGCTGGCCCGTCTGCGTCACTACACCGGCACCTCGGTCGATCATTTCCAGCCGTTTGTGCTGTTCACTAACTACACCCGTTACGTCGATGAGTTTGTTCGCTGGGCGATTGAGCAGGTGCGCGATCCCAATACGCCGTATGACAGCCTGGCCTGCGCCGGCGACGTGGTGCTGACCGCTGAAACGGCTAACAGCGAGACGATGCTCTCTGATCTCGCCTGGAAAAAGCACCAGATGCCCGCCTGGCATCTCACCTCGCCGAACCGGCGCGGCATTACGCTGATCAATATCGGCGTCGGCCCGTCAAATGCCAAAACCATCTGCGATCATCTGGCGGTGATGCGTCCACACGCCTGGCTGATGATTGGGCACTGTGGCGGCTTGCGTGAGAGCCAGCGGATTGGCGATTATGTGCTGGCGCACGCCTATCTGCGTGACGATCATGTGCTCGACAGCGTGCTGCCGCCGGACATCCCGGTACCGAGCATTGCGGAGGTGCAGCGCGCCTTGTATGACGCCACCAAGACGGTGAGCGGTATGCCAGGGGAAGAGGTGAAGCAGCGGCTGCGTACCGGCACCGTGGTCACCACCGACGACCGTAACTGGGAGCTGCGCTATTCAGCGTCGGCGCTGCGTTTCAACCTGAGCCGCGCGGTAGCGGTCGATATGGAGAGCGCCACCATTGCAGCTCAGGGTTATCGCTTCCGCGTTCCTTACGGCACCCTGCTCTGCGTGTCAGATAAGCCGCTGCACGGCGAGATCAAGCTGCCAGGCCAGGCGAATCGTTTTTATGAAGGCGCGATTTCGGAGCATTTGCAGATTGGGATTCATGCGGTGGAGTTGCTGCGTGCCGAAGGCGATAAGCTGCATTCGCGTAAGTTGCGGACGTTTAATGAGCCGCCTTTCCGGTAGGGGTTGGTTCGCCAGCTGGCTGGTGGGGGTTCGCTGTGCGAACGGGCTGGGAGAAGGTTTCGCTCCGCCGACCGGCTGGGTGAGGGTTCGCTGCGCGAACGGGCTCTGAGAAGGTTTCGTTCGCCTGGTGGGGTTCGCTGCGCGAACAGGCGCTGAGAAGGTTTCGTTCGCCGGATGGCTGTGGCAGTTTCAGCTTCGCCGCTGCCGGCGACCGACAAGGGGGCGCCAGTCGCCGCGCCCCCTTGACCCCGGGCTCCGGCCTGCTTCACCGCCGCTTCGCGGTCCCTTCGCTTCTTCCGGATTTCTTACGGACCGGCCGGGACGCGCCATCCCTGGCGCGGCCCCGCCTCTTCGCGACATCCCTGTCGCTCGTCCTGAAATCCCTCATCCGCTCAGCGCTTCAGACGGCCTCCCACCCCTCGCTGTTATTTCTGTATTTCCTGGTGAGTTCTTCGCCGCTGTATGTATGAGCACAATGACTGTCGGTGCTGCTGGTTTTTTTCAGGGCCGTCAATAATCAGACGACATCAGGACAGACAGCAACCTGAGAATCCGCTGTCATGCAGATGCTGCGCAGGATGCAGCAGTGCGAAGCGCGCCTGACTATCAGGCTCAAACCATCAGCAGGCAGACAATATCAGGCCATAAAACAAAATAGCGGGTTTGCAGGCGGGGGGTTGTGAGAGGCGTCCGCAGCGCTGAGGAGTGAGCGAAGGCCAGGAAGAGCCGACAGGACGTCGGCGAAAGGACGGCCTCGCCAGGGACGGCGAGTCCGGACGGTCCGTCGGCCGCAGGGAATGACGAAGGTACCGCGCGCAGCGTGGCGCGAAGGCAGCCGGACGCCGGGATTGTTAAGGGGCGGGCGTCCGCCCCTTGACGCGTCCGCCCGCTCCGGCAAACTGAACTCCCCAGTGCCTGGCGGGCGAAACCTCACTCTGTATCAGACCACCGCTAGCGTAACCTGCTCTCTCCCGGACCACACCTCAGCGCAATTACTCTGGAAAGTAACATTGTTAAATAATGACAGGTGAAAAAAGCCCATAACCTTTCGGCTATGGGCATAGTTTTTATTTTTTATAATTGCAGGCAATTTCCCTGGTGATTAGCCGCATTAATACTTTTATGATATTTTCTTTCTGTTATGAAGGTATGATTGCAGTACGGTATTTTATCTGCAGCGTGCTTTTTCAGTAGGGTTATTACGATGTAAGGTCAATTTAATGTAGGGTAATTTAAATGTAAGGATACGTTTATGAAAACAATTCCATTACCTGCCAGCTTGATCGAAATGTTTGAACACGATCCGATCGTTGGCTGGGCAGTTAAAGACAATAACTCCCGCTTTGTTTATGTCAATAACACGTTCAAAACCTGGCAAACCCTTTCAAATCGATATAACTATGAAGGCAGGAATATCAGTGAGATTCCCGTTCCCGTTGCCGAATTTTCAGAGCTGTTTAACCAGCAGGAAAGGGAAATAGAGCGCACGGGTCATCCAGTAAGGGCTATCACTACGCACATTCAGGGCAAAGAGAAAATCATGCAGCCCGCTTATAATGTTCAGGAACCGCTCTATGACGACGAGCATAACTGCATCGGCACCGTTATCAGCGTCAGGCACGTCAGAATCGTTACACCAACCTCGTTACTGGATGGAAAAATAATTCAGCATGCGACCTTCAAATCCCCCTCATCCGTATTTACCGAAAAAGAATGGGAGGTGGTATATCTGCTGGTCTGTGGAATGAAAATCAAAGAAATAAGCAGTGTACTGGCAATTTCAATTGATGCCGTTAACGGCAGGCTCCGAAGCTGTTACCGAAAAACGGGTCTCAACTCCGTTTTTGCCCTGACTGACTATTGTCGCCTAAGCCAATTTGATAACTATATACCGGCGTTCTTTCTGAAGAAGGGACATATCATAATCAGAGGCTAAGCTGATGAATCAAGAACTCAATCATCTCGGATGCTATTTTGACCACTCCCTGTTTGGCTGGGCAATAAAGGACAGTGCTTCACGCTATGTTTATGGCAATAAACTTGCCTGCCTCTATTTCAACGTATCAGATGACACACTAGTAGGTTCCCTCGACACTGACCTGACGCCGGATATCGGCGATTATTATCGCCATATACGCCATGATGACAGAAAGATAGTGACCACTGGCCAGATGAGCCTTGTACTCAAAACGTTCGAGTATGGTAGGCGTAACAGGCTCAGATCATTTTTGGTGGAGAAACGCCCCTGGCCGTTCAGAGAGGGGGTTAATGGCATCATTTGTACTTACATGGAGATCAGCAATATTTACTTTTCTACCTTTTTGAAACCGAGCGGCAGGAAGCCTTTTGTTTTTACCCGACCAGCCAGTATTTTTACTGACAAAGAATGGGAAGTGATTCTGTTGCTGTTCTGTGGTGTAAAACAGCACAGCATGCCGGAGATTCTTGGCATCAGCCCGTCGGCCCTTCGCAACCGATTGACACGCTGCTACAACAAAAGCGGCGTAATCAATAATGCCGCACTGCAGCAGTACTGCTTCCTGAGAGGCTGGGACAACTACATTCCGCCATTTTTCCTCAGTAAAGGACATGTCCTGATTAACTGAAAGGTGGCTTACCTGATTTGTTCGCTGCGCGAACGGGCACTGAGAAGGTTTCGTTCGCCGGCTGGCTGCGGCAGTTTCAGCTACGCCGCTGCCGGCGACCGACAAGGGGGCGCCAGTCGCCGCGCCCCCTTGACCCCGGGCTCCGGCCTGCTTCACCGCCGCTTCGCAGTCCCTTCGCTTCTTCCGGATTTCTTACGGACCGGCCGGGACGCGCCTCTTCGCGACATCCCTGTCGCTCGTCCTGAAATCCCTCATCCGCTCAGCGCTTCAGACGGCCTCCCTACCCCTCGCTGTTATTTCTGTTTTTCTTTTCGCATTCTTCGTTGCTGTGGGGACTAACTGTCGCTGCTGTAAGTGCTGTCAGTGCTGTCAGTGCTGTCAGTTTTAAGTTTGCCAGCTACCACACCCGGCAGGGCCGGATAACCATTCAGGAATTACAGAGCGGGTTTTGCCAGAAGCATCCGTATTCGTGAACCGCCAGACAATGCCGGGCCACATAACATTTAAGAATTTACAGACGGGGGTTTGCCAGAGGCGTCCGCAGCGCTGAGGAGTGAGCGAAGGCCAGGAAGAGCCGACAGGACGTCGGCGAAAGGACGGCCTCGCCAGGGACGGCGAGTCCGGACGGTCCGTCGGCCGCAGTGAGTGACGAAGGCACCACGCGCAGCGTGGCGCGAAGGCAGCCGGACGCCGGGATTGTTAAGGGGCGGGCGTCCGCCCCTTGACGCGTCCGCCCGCTCCGGCAAACTGAAACTCCCCAGCGCCTGGCGGGCGAAACCTTACTCTGTGCCAGCCCGCAGCCATGCGAAACCCGCTCTGTGCCAGCCCGCTGCCAGGCGTAACCTGACCCCAGCCCGCAGCCATGCGTAACCAGCCCCAGCCCGCCGCCAGGCGAAACCTCCCCGATCAGGCGCTCAGCCACCCCAACTTAATCACAAACAGAATCGACAAAATCACCAGCGCCGCGTTGACCTCTTTAGTACGGCCACTCAGCAATTTCACCAGCGTCCAGGTAATAAAACCAAACGCGATACCGTTGGCGATCGAATAGGTCAGTGGCATCGCCAGCGCGGTCACGGTGACCGGTGCGGCGGTGGTGATATCTTTCCAGTCAATCTCCGCCAGACCTGATGCCATCAGCACGGCGACAAACAGCAGCGCTGGCGCAGTCGCATAGACCGGCACGCTGGAGGCCAGCGGCGAGAAGAACAGTGCCAGCAGGAACAGTACCGCCACCACAATCGCCGTCAGACCGGTACGGCCGCCGGCGCTGACGCCCGCCGCAGATTCCACGTAACTGGTGGTGGTCGAGGTACCCAGCAGCGAACCAAACAACGCGGCCGCACTGTCAGCGATCAGCGCCCGGCCCATTTTCGGCACGTTGCCCTGCTCATCCGCCAGACCGGCACGTTTGGTCACGCCCAGCAGTGTCCCGGTGTTGTCGAACACATCAACAAACAGGAAGGCAAAAATCACGCTCACCAGGCCAACGTTAAAGGCACCGGCAATGTCCAGCTGCATAAAGGTCGGGGCGATCGACGGCGGTGCGGAGAACACGCCGGCAAACGGTGACAGGCCAATGCCCATTGAAATAAAGGTCACCAGCAAAATGCCGATCAGCACTGCGCCGGTGACGCGACGCGCTTCCAGCACCACAATCACGATAAAGCCCAGCATCGCCAGCAGCGGTCCCGGCTTGGTCAGATCGCCAATCCCCACCAGCGTCGCCGGGTTATCGACCACAATCCCCGCCCCTTCCAGCGCAATCAGCGCCAGAAACAGCCCGATACCGGCACCAATCCCGGCGCGCAGCGGCAGCGGAATGCTGGCAATAATCCATTCGCGGATTTTGAAGATCGACAGCGCAAAGAAGATCACCGCCGACAGGAAGACCGCGCCCAGCGCCACCTGCCAGGTGTAGCCCATGTGCAGCACCACGGTGTAGGTAAAGAAGGCGTTCAGCCCCATGCCCGGTGCCAGCGCAATCGGGTAGTTCGCAATCAGCCCCATCAGCACGCAGCCAATGGCCGCCGCCAGACAGGTGGCAACAAATACCGCCCCTTTGTCCATGCCGGTGGCGCCCAGAATGCTCGGGTTAACAAACAGGATGTAGGCCATCGCCAGGAAGGTGGTGATCCCGGCGATAATCTCGGTGCGAACCGTGGTGTTGTGTGCTTTGAGTTTGAATAATTTTTCTAACATCATCATCTCTCGATACAGGAGACGTCACGAATGTGCGTTCTCGCTTGCCAAAGGGGTTTGCATGCTGATTATTCTGTTCCCGGAACAGCGAAACGGGCTGCTGCATACTCGCGAGCCTGAATGGGGTAAAAAAACGTGTCTGGGCCCACTGCCCTAAGCAATTGCCATGCCATAAGCCGACGCAATCGATTACCTGGCGAGTCAATACACGGCTAAGACAATTCCGAACCAAAACAAGGCGCGATTATGGTGCAATGCACTGATTCTGCGCAATCGTTTTCCTGCGGCGACATCGGGGGTCAGAAAAACTCTGCGCCAGCGCACGATTCCGCACTCTGCCAGGCGAAGCTGGTCACGTTTCAGCAGGCTGAAACAGCAACCGTCATTAGCCTGTGTACACTCCAGAATTAACTCTTTCGTAACATTGAGGCCGCGCAATGAAGCCAGCAATTTTGGTGGTGGATGATGATCTTGCCGTCTGCGACGTGTTGCAGGACGCGCTAAGTGAACATGTGTTCAGTGTTTACAGCTGTCATCAGGGCAAAGAGGCCCTGGCGATGCTTCAGGATCACCCGGAGATCGGGCTGGTGATGCTGGATATGATGCTGCCGGATACCAATGGCCTGCTGGTGTTACAGCAGTTACAGCGCCAGCGGCCCGACGTGCTGGTGATCATGCTGACCGGAATGGGATCGGAAGCGGAGATGGTGGTCGGGCTGGAGATGGGCGCGGATGATTATATCGCCAAACCCTTTAACCCGAGAGTGGTGGTGGCGCGCGCCCGGGCTGCGCTGCGTCGCGGTGGTCGCCTGCTGCCTGCAGCCGAGGACCAGGCGGGCTGGCGCTTTAACGGCTGGCAACTTGACGATGCCCGCGCTCAGCTGTTTAACCCGCAACGCGAACTGATACCGCTCACCCAGGGTGAATATAGCCTGCTGCGGGCGCTGGTGCGTCATGCCCGCAAGGTGCTGACCCGCGATCAGCTGCTGGAGCTGACCCACAGCGAAACGCTCGACGTCTTTGATCGCACCATCGACGTACTGATCATGCGGCTGCGGCGTAAAATTGAAACTAACCCGCACCAGCCCAGCCTGATCCGCACCATTCGTGGCCTTGGCTATGTTTTTTCGGCCGATGTGGTCAAACCTGATGCCGTAACGCGCACCAGCCAGATCGCCTGAGTGACCGCGCCACGCCTGCCCTGCTCAGGGCAGCCAGTGCGCATAATCGTTGCACAGCAGCCAGCGCGGCGCCTCATCCTCCTGCAGTGGATTGAAGCGCGCCAGCGGCGTCAGAAATACATTGTCGTTTTCGTCATCATTCGGCATCGATACCTCGCCCACCAGCACATCACCGAAGCCGCTTTCGCCCCAGAAACTGTGCCAGATGCCCGTTTCCAGCGTCACGCTTTCGCCCGGCGAGAGCCGTATCTGCGAACCGGCGGCGTGCGACTGGCGTATGCCGTCGAGCGACACCTGCACGGGCGAATGCGCCAGCCCGTCGCCATCGCGATTATGTAATTCGATAATCAGATTGCCGCCGCCGCGGTTGATAATGTCTTCCATTTTCTGCGGGTGATAATGCATCGGCGTGCGCTGGCCTTCGCGCACGTGCATCACCTTTTCGGCATAGGGTTTGTGCCACGGCTGTCCGCCTGGCGATCCGTTACGCAGGGTAAACAGCGTCAGGCCGGTCTGCAGAAAGTCAGCCGCGCCAAAGCTGGTGACATCCCAGCCCAGCCGCAGCGCCAGAATCTCCTGCGCCTGCTGACGATCCTGAAGCTGCCACTGGCGCAGATCGTAATCCGCCCACGGCGGCAGATGCACATCCTGGCGGATGAAAAACTCGCGGGTCTGTTGCAGCGCGCGGTTCACTTCTGAACGTTGCATGAGCGTCCTCCTGCAGGCGGCACCCTGCGGTGCCGCCTGTGGCTTATTTCACCGTCCAGCCCTGATAGCTGCCGATGTTGTTACGATCGATCAGCTTCACCGGAATCAGCACCGGCTTATCGGGTGCCGGTTTGCCCTGCAGAATGTCATAGCCGATCTCCACCGCTTTGGCGGCCATCACCTGCGGGTCCTGCGCCGGGGTGGCGACGAACAGTGAGTTCTTCCGCTTCAGCGCCTCTTCACCGTCCGGCGATCCATCGACGCCGACAATAAAGAATTCGTTACGCTGCGCCTGTTTCGCCGCCAGATCGGCACCGATCGCCGTCGGATCGTTGATGGCGAATACCGCATCGATCTTCGGATTAGCCGACAGCAGGCCGGTCATCACTTCCAGCCCGCCTTCGCGACTGCCTTTGGCGTTCTGGTTGTAAGAGAGCAGCTTGATCTCCGGATGGCGCTTCAGTTCGGTCATACAGCCTTCAACGCGGTTCTGAACCGCAGAGACCGGCGGCCCGTTGATGATCACCACGTTGCCTTTGGCTTTCAGACGGTCAGAAATATATTTACAGGCCATCACCCCGGCTTCGGTGTTATCGGAGGTAATGGTGGCGTTGGCACCATCGGCCGCCACGTCAACCGCCACCACCACGATGCCAGCGTCCCGCGCCCGCTTCACCGCCGGGGCGATGCCTTTGGAGTCGGCGGCATTAAGGATAATCATGTCAACTTTCGCCGCGATAAAGTTATCAATCTGGCCGACCTGCTGACCGAGATCGTAGCCGCTGGAGACCAGCGTCACGTTGACCTTATCCCCCGCCAGTTCCCGCGCTTTCATCTCCGCACCCTTGGTGATCTGCACGAAAAATGGGTTAGCCAGATCGCCGACCGTCACGCCGATAGATTTGAGTTCTTTTGCCTGAGCCATGCCGGTACTGAACAGCGTCGCCGCCAGCAGTCCGGTTACAATCGGATTAAAACGCATAGACCTTCTCCTGCGGTTATCAAAGTGCCAACGACTAAATGGCGTTTTTTATGGTGGCGGCTGCGTCTCCGCCCTTCCAGCCTTAACTCACGTGATGGCGGGTGCGATATTTGTCGATCAGCACCGCAATAATGATCACCGCGCCTTTGATCACCAGTTGCCAGAAATAGGAGACGCCCATCAGCGTCATGCCGTTATTCAGGGTGGCGATAATCAGCGCGCCAATCAGCGTGCCGGTAATGGTGCCGATGCCGCCAACGAAACTGGTGCCGCCGAGGATTACTGCGGCGATCGCATCCAGCTCATAGCCGACGCCGAGGTTACCGTTGGCGCTGTAGAGTCGCGAGGCGCTCATCAGCCCGCCCAGCCCCGACAGCAGGCCGCTCATGCCGTAGACAAAAATCAGCACCATACCGACCTTGATGCCGGTCAGGCGGGCCGCCTGCATGTTGCCGCCGACGGCATAAATATGTACCCCCAGCGTGGTGCGGCGCAGGATAAACCAGCAGATAGCGATGACGGCGAAAGCGATCACAATCAGCCACGGCACCGGCCCGAGATAGCCATTGCCGATCCATTCAAAGTTGATATCGGAGTTGATCACCGTGGTGCCGTCCGCCAGCAGATAGGCCGCCCCGCGCAGCGCGGTATAGGTGCCGAGCGTGACGATAAACGGCGGCAAACCGGCCCATGCCACCAGCACGCCGTTGAACAGCCCCATCACCAGTCCGGCCCCCAGCGCCATCGGAATGGTCATTGAGGCCAGCATCGGATCGAGCGAGGCCACCAGCGCCACCACGGCGGTGGTGCCCAGCATCGAGCCGACCGACAGATCGATACCGCCGGTCAGGATGACAAAGGTCATGCCCGCCGCCAGCACGATATTGATGGAGGCCTGGCGGGTAATGTTCAGCAGGTTCGCTTCGGTGAAGAAGTTCGGCGTGACAAAGCCAAACACCGCCACGATCAGGATCAGAATCGGCAGGATACCGACGGTTTGCAGCAGATCGCCCATCAGCGCGCGTTTCAGCGTCGGGGCTTTGGTCCGGGCCAGTTGTGTCATGTTGGTATCCTTATACCTCGAGCGGTGACGCGCTGTGCGCACCGGTTGCCAGCGTCATAATGTTTTCCTGACTGATGTTGCTGCCTTCCAGCTCACCCACAATGGTGCCTTCGTGCATCACGTAAACGCGGTCGCTCATCCCGACCACCTCCGGCAGTTCGCTGGAGATCATTAAAATCGCCACGCCCTGCCGCGCCATCTGCTGCATCATGCGATAGATTTCGCTCTTCGCGCCGACATCCACCCCGCGCGTTGGCTCGTCGAGGATCAGAATGCGCGGACCAATGGCCACCCAGCGCGAGATCAGCAACTTCTGCTGATTGCCGCCGGAGAGACCGCCAGCCCGTACCTGGGCATGGGGCACCCGGATATTGAGTGAGGCGATCGCCTCGGTGGCAATCGACTGCCCTTTGCGACGGTCGAGCATCCCGTAGCTGGCGTCGCGTTCCAGCGTGGCCATCACGATGTTCTCCTGTGCCGCCATCTCCAGAAACAGTCCCTGCTCCTTGCGGTTCTCGGTCAGAAAACCGATCCCCTGCGCAATCGCCTCGCGCGGTGAACGAATCCGTACCTTTTCGCCATCGATCCAGATCTCGCCATCTTTCGGTGGATGTACGCCAAAAATCAGCTGCGCCAGTTCGCTGCGCCCTGCGCCGACCAGTCCGGCCAGCGCCACAATTTCACCGGCCCGCACCGCCAGACTGCTGGGATGCACTTTGCCGCCGTCGGTAAGGTGATTAACCGCCAGCCGGATATCGCCCAGCGGTATGGTGCGGTCTTTGTTGAACAGGTCGCTGAGCGGGCGACCCACCATCATCCGCACCAGTTCGCTGGCGTTGAGCTGGTCGCGGGTCAGGCTGCCGACATACTGGCCGTCGCGCAGCACGCTGACCCGATCGGAAAGCTCATAAACTTCGGCCATCCGGTGACTGATATAGATAATCGCCATCCCTTCGCTGCGCAGCCGTTTAATCAGCGCAAACAGCTGTTCGGTCTCGCGGTTGGAGAGCGCCGCGGTTGGCTCGTCCATCACCAGAATGCGGCTGTTACGCTGCAGCGCACGGGCGATTTCAACTTGCTGCTGCTCGGCAATGCTCAGCCGGCTGACCAAATCCCAGGCGCTGAACTGCGCGCCCAGCCGGTCGATCACCCGCTGCGCCTGCTCCGCCATCTGCCGCCGCTTTACCAGTCCGCCGGGCGCGATTTCGCTGCCGAGAAAGATGTTCTCCGCCACCGTCAGATTGGGTGCCAGATTGATCTCCTGGTAGATCAGGGTAATCCCGGCGGCCAGCGCCTCTTTGGGCCCCTTCAGCGCCCAGGGTTTACCCTCAATTAAAATTTCCCCACTGCTGGCGGTATAGGCACCGGCCAGAATCTTCATCAGCGTACTTTTACCGGCACCGTTCTCCCCCATCAGGGCGTGAACTTCGCCGGGATAAACGGTGAGATCGACCCCTTTCAGGGCATAAAAACTGCCGAAGCGCCGGGTGATTTCCCGCATTTCCAGTATCGGTGTGGCTGTCATCGGCCGGCTCCTGCTGATTATCAAGAGCCGCCAGTTAACCAACGCCAGATAAACGGAAAATGTCAGCGCCCGTTCATATTTGTCATAAACGCCCGCCTGCGCGCTCCTATACTCGGCTCATCGTTGCAGTGAGGATGAGGTCGTGGGATGCAGCGCAGTTATCCGTGGCAGGCCGGGGCGCGAGGCCGCCTGTTGCTATTCAATCTGCTGGTGGTGCTGGTCACGCTGATGGTGAGCGTGGTGGCGATCTTCGGCTTTCGTCATGCTGGCGCGATTCAGGAACAGGCGCAGGCGCAGACGCTGGCGGACATGAACGGCAGCCTGGCGCTGGCGCGTGATACCGCCAATGTGGCGACGGCGGCGGTGCGGTTGTCGCAGGTGGTTGGGGCGCTGGAGTACCAGAGTGAATCACAACGTCTGAAACAGAATCAGCAGGCGCTGCAGCACTCGCTAACGCTGCTGGCCAGTGCGCCACTGGCGGCGCGCCAGCCGGAACGTATTGCCCGCATCCGCGCCCGTAGCCTGATGCTGGAGCAGACCATCAACCAGTTATTGCTGACCGGCCATCAGCGTCACCTGCAACGCAACAACATGCTCAGCGACCTGTGGCAGGCGCAGCTGTTGCTCAGCCATATTGACCAGCTGGTGCAACGTCAACGGCAGAGCCAGCCGGACGCCGCGCTGCGTCAGCAGACCGAGCGGCTGATCGGGATCGCCATCCGTACCCCGTCGCCCGTGGCGGTGATCGACCAGTTACAGCAGGTGATGACGCAGTGGCGTGCGGTGCCGTTGCAGGGCGTGACCGGCGTAAAAGTGCAGCGCCTGCTGGCGACCCAGCAGCGATTGCTGCCGCTGGCCGATGCGCTGGAACAGAGCGATCTGGCGATTGCCTATGCCACCTATCGCATCAAAGCGCTGGTAGCGATGCTGAATGAGGATATCAGTGCCTCGGTGCAGCAGGTGGCGCTACAGAGCGAGGCGCGGACCCTGGCGACCCACCGCGAGCTGGACTCAATCATCGGGTTTATTGCGCTGTTTGCGCTGCTGGCGCTGGCGATCACCGGTTACGCCGGTATCTATATCTACCGCAATCTCGGTTCAAGCCTGACGGCGATAGCCGGGGCGATGACCCGGCTGGCGCAGGGTGAACAGGACGTCAGCGTGCCGGGGCTGCAGCGGCGGGATGAGCTGGGCGAGCTGGCGCGGGCGTTTAACGTCTTCGCCCGTAACACCGCCTCACTGGCCCATACCTCGCGGCTGCTGAAAGAGAAGAGCAACCAGCTCGAATCGACCTTTCTGGCGATGCGCGACGGCTTTGCGCTGTTTGATAACGACGGTCAGCTGGTGGTGTGGAATGCGCAGTATGCCGAGCTGCTCGGTATCCCGTCGCGTGAACTGCATCGCGGCGTTCACTGGCAGCAGCTACTGGCGCCGCTGGCGGTGGATCTGCACGATCCCGGTGAACCGCAGGAGATCCGGCTGGCCGATGGCCGCACGCTGGAGCTGCGCTTCAGCCCGATTCCCCGGCGCGGCATGGTCAATACCGTGCTGGACCGGACCTCGCGTAAAACGCTGGAGGAGGCGCTGCAGCATAGCCAGAAGATGAAAGCGGTCGGTCAGCTGACCGGCGGGCTGGCGCACGACTTCAACAATCTGCTGGCGGTGATTATCGGCAGCCTGGCGCTGACCGAAGGCCAGCTGACGCCCGGCCCGCTCGCCAGCCGGATTGAGCGGGCGCGCCAGGCGGCCGATCGCGCCGCCCAGCTGACCCAGCGCTTACTCGCCTTCTCACGTAAACAGGCGCTGTTTCCGCACGCGGTGTCGGTGGTGACGCTGGTGGATAATCTGCAGGGGCTGTTGCAGCACTCGCTGCTGCCCGGTCAGCAACTGGTGATTGATGCGCAGCGTCCCGGCTGGCCCGCCTGGATCGATGCCAGCCAGCTGGAAAACGCCTTAATGAATCTGGTGGTCAACGCCCGGGATGCCATGCAGCAGCAGAGCGGGGAAATCCGCATCCGTATCTGGAATCAGCGGCGGCTGGAGCAGGATGAAAAACGTGACCGGGTCACAATTGAGGTGATTGACCACGGTTGCGGCATGTCAGCAGCGGTGCGCGAGCAGGTTTTTGAGCCTTTCTTCACCACCAAAGCCACCGGCAGCGGCAGCGGGCTGGGGCTGTCGATGGTCTATGGCTTCGTGCGTCAGTCCGGTGGTCAGATTGAACTGGAAACCGCGCCGGGCCAGGGGACCACGGTGCGGCTGCTGTTGCCGCGCGCCCCTGAGATGGCGGCCACCGCCCCGCTCCCGCCGGCCCAGCCGACGCCGCCCGACGCGGCCAACGATCGGCTGGTGCTGGTGCTGGATGATGAACCGGCGGTGCGCCAGACGCTGTGTGAGCATCTGCATCAGTTGGGTTATCTGACGCTGGAGTGCGGCGACGGTGAACAGGCGCTGGCACTGCTGCGTCAGACGCCCGATATCGATCTGCTGATTAGCGATCTGATGCTGCCCGGCGAGATTAACGGTGCGGAAGTGATCCGCCAGGCGCAGCAGAACTGGCCGCAGCTGGCGACGCTGCTCATCAGTGGTCAGGATCTGCGTAACCAGCCGGTCACGTTACCGCTGTGCGAACGGCTGGCGAAGCCCTGGCAGCAGGCGCAACTGGTGCAGGCACTGCAACGTGCCTGGCAGCGCAGCGAACGGCTTAATCACGCCCGGCAGGCTGCCACAGCGGCACCGGTTTCCCGCTGATGTAGCGCTTGCGCAGGCGGCTGGAGAGCACATCCATCACCATGACCACCACCACCAGGATCAGCGTCAGGAACATCACCACGTCCCAGTTCCACAGCCGCATGTTCTCGGCGTAGACCAGCCCGACGCCACCGGCACCGACAAAGCCCAGCACTGCCGCCGATCGGGTATTGGATTCAATCTGATAGAGGCTGAGCGCCAGGAACTGCGGGAACGACTGGGTGAAGATGCCAAAACGGTGTTTCTGCAGGCTGTTCGCGCCAACCGCCCCCAGGCCGCGACTCGGCGAGCGCTCGACCGCTTCGTGGCCTTCGGCATAGAGTTTGCCCAGTAATCCGACATCCTGCAGGATAATCGCCAGTACCCCGGCCAGTGGCCCCATACCGACCGCCCGGACGAAGATCAGCCCCCAGATTGCCATGTCGATACCGCGCAGCAGGTCAAACAGCCGACGCATCAGAAAGGCCACCGGTCGGGTCGCCCGGCTGTGCATCACGTTGCGCGCCGCCAGAAACGACAGCGGCAGCGCCAGCAGCGTGGCGGTCAGGGTGCCGGCAAACACAATGCCTAAGGTGATCCCGACCTGCGAGAAGTAATAGCCAAACGGCCAGTTGGCAAAATCCTGCCAGACAAACATTCGCAGAAAGTAACGCCCCAGTTGCTGACAGCCGTTCAGCAGGCGGGACACCTCAATGCCATAGACCGAGAAGAAGAACAGATAGTAGAGCAGCACCGCCAGCGCCAGCAGGCCGAGGCGACGCAGGTAACGCGGTTGCGCAGCAAACAGTTCGCGGTGCTGCGCTTTAAGATGAGTGATGTCCGGTACCACGCTGATCATGCGGTTTCTCCCACAACGCGACGGCGCAACTGGCCGGATAGCGTATCGAGCAGTGACACCACAATCAGGATCAGCAGCAGGGTGATGCTCACCTGGTCGTAGCGATCCAGTTTGATATTGGTCATCAGCTCCTGGCCGATGCCGCCCGCGCCCACCAGTCCAAGGATGGTTGAGGAGCGGAAATTAATCTCCAGCCGCATAAAGCTGTAAGAGAGAAAGATCGGTTTCACCTGCGGCCAGAAGGCGAAGCGCATCCGCTGCAGGGTGGTGGCGCCACAGGCCGCCAGGCCGCGCACCGGCTTGTCAGACGCCGATTCAATCGCCTCGTAAAACAGTTTGGTCAGGCTACCGACGGTATGCAGCGCCAGTGCCAGAAAGCCAGGGATCGCGCCGATGCCAAACGCCATCACAAACATCACCGCCCACGCCAGCTCCGGCATGGTACGCAGAAAGGCGACAAAGGCGCGAATCGCCAGTCGCAGGCTGGCGGGCGTACGGGTATTGTCGGCGGCAAAAAAGGCCAGCACTGCCGCCAGCGCTACCGCCAGCAGCGTCGCGGCCAGCGCCAGCTGCAGGGTTTCCCAGATCAGCGGCAGCTGGATCGGCAGACGGTAGCCCCAGTAAGCCAGCGAGCCACTGGTTTTGCCATCCGCGAACAGCAGCGGCAGATGCAGCACCGGCATGATTTCCCGCAGGTAGTCAAAGAAGTGCGGCAGCGACTGCCAGACGGTGAGCAGATTAAATTCCGCCACGTTGCCCGCCGCCAGATAGAGTGCGACCAGCAGCAGTGACCAGAGCAGCGTGTCGCGTTTCTGCTGGCGGCGGATGCGTTGGTAATAACGTTCGAATTCGGTCAAGGGGGGATCTCCGGGGCTGAAGCATCAGGACGCAGACGGACCTGCCGCGTCCCGCCTTCCCCGGACAGCCGGGGAAGGCAAGGTAGCCGTCACCGGGCGTTAGCCGCGGCTGCCTTTCATCAGGTCGCGCTTCATATCAATGATGTTCTGATAGTCAGCGACGGTGGCAGGGCCGATATGCTGCTCACCGCCAACCGCTTTGACGAAACAGGCGTGATCGTCTTTATCCAGCTTTTTAATCGCCGCCACCACTTTGGCTTTAAAATCCGCGGGCAGTTTGTTGCTGACCAGTACCGGACCGTTGGGGATCAGTGGCGACTGCCAGATAATGCGGATCTGCTTCATCAGATCCGGGTGGTCCATGCGGATCAGACGGCCAAACGCGCCGGAGGTATAGCCGCTGTTGTAATCGCCGACCAGCGAGGTCCAGGTCACCGCGCCGTCGAACTGGTTGTTCAGCACGCCGAGAATGTCCTGCTCATGGCCGCCGGAGAAGGTCACGCTGGAGAACGTGTTGTTGTACTTGTCGTCCACCGAGCCGCCAAATTCTTTCTTAAACGTCTGGTTCGGCATCAGGAAGCCGGAGGTCGAATCGGGATCGGCCATACCAAAGGATTTACCCTTCAGGTCTTCCAGTTTTTTATACGGGCTGTCCGCTTTAACAATCACCACCGAGTGATAGCCGCGTGACTGATCCTTGTCATCCACCACAATGCCGACCACATCGACCGCTTTCGGGTCCTGCAGGTAGACCGAAGCAAACGAGGCGGGTGACATGCTCAGCACCATATCGATTTTGCCGCCCAGCAGTCCCTGAATCACTCCGGAGTAGTCAGAGGCGTTACGCATCTGCGTATCCACACCCAGCTCTTTATCAAAGAAGGTTTTCACACACTGGTTATCACCAATCTGCTGGGTGGCGTTCTGTCCGCCCAGAATGCCGAGATTAAGTTGTTTCGGCGCATCCGCTGCGTTAACACCAAAAGCCATTACACCCGTCAGTAGCGCTAAAGAAGTCAGTTTCATTCGAGGTTGTTCTCTTGCCGTGGAAGTTAGTGGATCTGATTAAGTTCATCGCCGTACAGCTGGTGCAGCAGGCCGTCGGTAAGCTGCGACGGATGGCCATCGAACAGCACCACTCCCCGCTGAATGCCGATCACCCGGGTGCAGTATTGCTTTACCAGTTCGATAGAGTGCAGGTTCACCATGACGCTGATGCCCTGCTCGCTCACCTGACGCAGCACGTCCATGATGCGTTTGGTATTTTTCGGATCGAGTGACGCCACCGGCTCATCGGCTAGCAGGATTTTCGGGTTCTGCATCAGCGCCCGGCAGATCGCCACGCGCTGCATCTGACCGCCCGACAGGTTTTCTGCCCGCTGCAGCGCCTGCGGCAGCATGTTCATCCACTGCAGCAGTTCAATGGCGTGAGCGCGGTCATGGTCGGAAAAGACTTTAAAGAAGGATTTCAGCGTGCTGGTCTGGCTCAGGCGACCCAGCAATACGTTGGTCAGCACATCCAGGCGCGGGACCAGACAGAAGTCCTGAAAGATCATGCCGCACTGGCTACGCCATTCACGCAGCTGGCGGCTGCTGAGCGCTACCACGTTGCGGTCCGCTTCGCCCTGATGCAGGCTGATAATTGCGCCGGAGCTGGCGGCAATGGTGCCGTTGAGCATATGCAGCAGGGTCGATTTCCCGGCCCCGGAGCGGCCAATCACCGCCACCAGTTCCCCGGCGTGCAGGTCAAAACTGACCTTATCCAGCACGGTGCTGTCGCCGTACGCTTTGCTCAGACTCTGCACCGACAACACTTTTTGTCCGCCGAGCGTGGCCGGTGGCAGGTCGTTATCGACCACCGTTTTCAGAAGTGCCTGTGCCATGTTGTTCTCCGTCGTCGCTGATTACGTTCTGCCGGTTATTAAGGCGTGGCGCCATGAAGGCGGGATGACAGCCAGATGATCAAACTGTGACAGGCCAGCCGGCACCGCATGACAGGATCAGACCATCGCGCGCGGGCTGAATCGCCTCGGGCAGCGGGTGATCGGCTAACCAGTTGTCCATCTCATGACTGAGGTGCGTTAACCAGGCCTGACGCGGCTGAAGCCGGTCGATGATCGCCAGCGCCAGATTAAGATCGTTGTGATTACGCGGGGCAGCCTGCGGCGGATCGTTGCAGTCGATCACCAGCTGATCGAGCGGCTGACCGCGCAGGAAATCTTCGGTGTCGGGCGGCAGGCCGCAGGTGTCACACAGCCAGGCCAGCCGGCTCCCCTGCCAGTCGAACAGGTAGCCGTGAGTCAGCCGTGAATGCTGTAGCGGCAGCGGCGTGACCTGCAGTTCACCAAAAGAGTGGGCGACAAACGGGGTTAAGGGGGGCCGGAAATCGAGCAGGCCAGGATGTTTAAACAGATCGTCACAGCCGCGCGTGTCGGGCGGCCCCCACACCGGAACAGACGCACCCTTGCCCCAGCGCAGCGCAAACAGGCCCTGTACGTGGTCCATGTGGTAATGCGTCAGCAGAATGCGGGTCAGCTCGCCAGGCCTGAACCGTGAAACCAGCAGCGGCAGACCGGCGTCGAGCAGAATCCGCTCGCTGCCCGCCTCAATCAGCGCACTGCAGGGCGCGCGATGATAACGCGAGTCCTGCTGCGCCCGCTGACAGGCGCGGCAGTCGCAGCCAAACAGCGGCGCGGCGGTGACGCCACCGGTGCCGAGAAAGGTCAGTTTCATTGATGCGCCTCCAGCAGCTGACGCAGTTGCCGGACCGTGCGGTCCAGCGCCCCGTCATTGTTGAGCAGCAGACAGCCGTCCGGCTGCGGCTGGGCGGCACGCGCCAGTCGCCGGGCGATCTCAGCCTCATCCTCCCGTCCGCGCTGGCGCAGCCGCGCCGCCAGTACCGACGGCGTCACCTGCAAACAGAGCGGCAGCAGCTGTGGTCCGAACCGCGCCTGTGCCTGCGCCAGATGCAGCCGCGAACCGTTGACCACCACGTTCTGACCGCGCTGCAGCCAGGCCTCAACTTCCGTGCCGATGCCGTAGTGAAAGCCGTGCGCCTGCCAGCTGACCGCGAACAGCCCCAGCGCGGCGCGGCGAGCGAACTCCGCCTCGCTCAGCGCCACATGGTTTTCGCCACCGGCATCGGCGGCGCGGGTGATGTAGCGATGGGCGATCAGCAGGCGGGCTGGCGGTGCCTCACGCAGCGCATTCAGCAGGCTATCCTTGCCCGATCCGGACGGCCCGATTAACCAGATAAGGCGCGTCATTAATAGACCTGCCGGCCTTTGCTCCAGACGTGCCGGACATGCGGATGACCGTGCGCGGTGTGCGCCAGCACCAGATCGGCACGGCAGCCTTCCGCAATCACCCCGCGATCCTCCAGCCCCAGCGCCCGCGCCGGATTACAGGTGACCAGCGCAATCGCCTGCGCCGTACCGAGGCTGTTGCGCTCATCTGCCGCCAGCTGGAATGCCGCATCCAGCAGGCTGGCTGGATAGTAATCAGACGACAGGATATTCAGCAAGCCGTGTGAGGCCAGCTCCCAGGCGGCGACGTTACCGGAGTGCGAGCCGCCGCGCACGATGTTTGGCGCGCCCATCAGCACCTGCATATTGCGATAGCGTGAAGCGCGAGCCGCCTCCAGCGTGGTCGGAAATTCAGCGATACGGCTGCCCGCCGCATGAGACTCCTCAACGTGCGCCGCGGTGGCGTCGTCGTGGCTGGCGATGGCGATACCATGCTCGCGGCACAGCGCGGCAATCGCCTGACGGTTAGGCTGCGACCACTCTGCCGCCAGGGTGAGCTGGTCATGCTCAAACCGATCCATCTCAGCGTCATTCAGCTGATATTTGCCCTGATAGTATTCGCGATATTTTTCCAGTGACGCGTACTGACGCTGGCCGGGTGAGTGATCCATCAGCGAGACCAGCGCCAGCTCCGGCGTCCCCATCAGCGCTTCAAACAGCGGCACGGTGGTCGGATGCGGCAACTCACAGCGCAGGTGCAGCAGATGTTCGGCCCGGTTCAGCCCTTTACGGTTACTGTCGCGGATTGCGTTGATCATCTTGCTGAGGTTCTCCAGCCGGTGCCCGCCGTCGCGCACGTCACCGACGCCAATCGCGTCCAGCACGGTGGTAATACCGCTGGAGACCATCAGCGCATCGTGGCTGCTCATCGCCGAGTGGGCGGGCCAGTCCACTTTAGGCCGTGGCGTAAAAAACTTGTCGAGGTTATCGGTGTGCAGCTCCACCAGCCCCGGCAGCAGCCAGGCGCCCTCACCGTCCAGCGCGCCCGGCTGCTGGCTGGCGGTTTCGCTGAAGCTGCTGATGCGATCGTCACGGAACTCCAGCGATCCGGCGACCACCTCGTTTTCCAGCACCAGTCGGACGTTATTAATGATCATGCTTGTGCTCCTGTGGCGATCGGCTGCATCAGGTGCAGCCGATCGGCTACCCGGTCGCGCACCGCTTCATCGTGGAAAATGCCGACAATAGCGGCACCGCGGGCGCGCGCCTGTTCAATCAGTCCGACCACCGCATCCCGGTTTACGCTGTCGAGTGAGGCGGTGGGTTCATCCAGCAGCAGCACCGGATAGTCGGCGATAAAGCCGCGCGCGATGTTGACCCGCTGCTGCTCACCGCCGGAAAAGGTCGACGGCGCCAGCGACCAGAGACGCTCCGGCACGTTAAGCCGGCTCAGCAGCTCACGGGCGCGCTTTTCACAGAAGGCGCGTTCGACGCCGCGCTCCAGCAGCGGCTGCATCACAATCTCCAGCGTCGGCACCCGCGGGATCACCCGCAGAAACTGGCTGACCCAGCCGAGCGTGTCGCGGCGGATGGCGATGATCTGCCGCGCCGTCGCCTGCGCCATATCGATCGATTCGCCCTGATGCTGCAGCCGGATATGCCCGCTGTTGGGCTGGTAGTTGCCGTACAGGGCGCGCAGCAGAGTCGATTTACCGCTGCCGGAATGGCCGTGCAGCACCACACATTCCCCCTGATTCACCGTCAGGCTGGCGTTCTCTAATACCGGCAGCGCAGCGCCGTTCTGGTTATGCAGCACAAAGGTTTTGCACAGATTCTCAACCTGCAACATAGGTGTGTAAGTCATCATTTAATTGAGCACCGAAGAGACCAGCAATTGCGTGTAAGGATGATGGGGATCGTCGAGCACCCGGTCGGTTAATCCGCTCTCCACCACCCGCCCCTGTTTCATCACCAGCAGCCGGTGCGCCAGCAGTCGCGCGACCCCGAGATCGTGGGTGACAATCACCACCGCCAGATTGAGTTCCCGCACCAGAGTGCGCAGCAGATCCAGCAGCCGCGCCTGTACCGACACATCCAGCCCGCCGGTTGGCTCATCCATAAACATCAGGCGCGGCTGGGTCACCAGATTGCGGGCAATCTGCAGGCGCTGCTGCATCCCGCCGGAAAAGGTGGTGGGCAGATCGTCGATACGGTTGGCGGCGATCTCCACCGCCTGCAGCCAGCGGCTGGCTTCAGCGCGGATGTCACCATAGTGGCGCTCGCCGACCGCCATCAGCCGTTCGCCGATATTGCCGCCGGCGCTGACCTGCGGCCGCAATCCGTCCAGCGGATGCTGATGCACCACGCCCCATTCGGTGCGCAGCAGGCGGCGGCGATCGCTTTCGCTCATCTGATAGAGATCGCGTCCCTGATAATGAATGCTGCCCTGCTGCGGCGTCAGACGTGCCGACAGGCTGTGCAGCAGTGTGGTTTTGCCGGAGCCGGACTCGCCGACGATGCCCAGCACTTCCCCCGGATAGAGGTCAAAACTGACCTGTTCAAAGCCTTTTCCCGGCGCATAAAGATGGGTGAGCTGGCTGACCGCAAGCAGCGGCTGATCACTGTGCATGTTGCTGTTCCTGCTGCTGATGGCAAAAGTCGGTGTCGGAGCAGACAAACATCCGCGTTCCCTGATCGTCCATCACCACCTCGTCGAGGTAGCTGTGGCGCGAACCGCACAGCGCACAGGGTTCATCCCATTGCTGAACGGTGAACGGATGGTCATCGAAGTCGAGGCTTTCCACTTTGGTATAGGGCGGTAAGGCGTAGATGCGCTTTTCGCGTCCGGCACCAAACAGTTGCAGCGCCGGCATCATGTTCATCTTGGGATTGTCGAATTTGGGGATCGGCGACGGGTCCATCACATAGCGATCGTTAACCTTCACCGGATAGGCGTAGGTGGTGGCGATGTGGCCGTAACGGGCAATATCTTCATACAGTTTGACCTGCATGACGCCGTACTCCTCCAGCGCGTGCATGGTGCGGGTCTCGGTCTCGCGCGGCTCAATAAAGCGCAGCGGTTCCGGGATCGGCACCTGGAAGATCAGAATCTGCTCCTCTTCCAGCGGCGTTTCCGGAATGCGATGCCGGGTCTGGATTAGCGTGGCATCGGCGGTGCGTTCGGTGGTCGCTGCGCCGCTGACGCGCTGAAAGAAGCGACGAATTGAGACCGCATTGGTGGTGTCATCCGCACCCTGATCGATCACCTTCAGCACATCCTGATCGCCAATCACGCTGGCGGTGATCTGAATGCCGCCGGTGCCCCAGCCGTAAGGCATCGGCATTTCCCGTCCGGCAAACGGTACCTGATAGCCAGGGATCGCCACCGCTTTCAGGATGGCGCGACGGATGGTGCGTTTGGTCTGCTCATCCAGATAGCCGTTGTTATAACCGCTGAGTTCAGCCATGGTTGCGCTCCTGATGATCCTGTCGCAGGCGTTTCAGCAGTTCCAGTTCCGCCTGGAAATCAACGTAGTGCGGCAGTTTAAGATGGGAGACGAAGCCCGCGGCTTCGACGTTATCGGCGTGCGACAGCACAAACTCTTCATCCTGCGCCGGGCTGGTGATGCGTTCCTGCTGCTCACGGCTCTGCAGCGCCCGGTCAACCAGCGCCATCGACATCGCCTTGCGTTCGGCGCGGCCAAACACCAGGCCGTAGCCACGGGTAAAATGAGGCGCGCTTTCATCGCTGTGGGCGAAGCCGTTGACCATTTCGCACTCGGTCAGCAGCAGTTCGCCAATCTCCAGCTCAAAGCCCAGCTCTTCCGGGCAGATAGTGACGCTGAGATAGCCGGTACGAATTTCACCGGCGAACGGATGGGTGCGGCCATAGCCGCGCTGGGTCGAGTAGCCGAGCGCCAGCAGAAAACCTTCATCGCCGCGTACCAGCTGCTGCAGACGTGCAGCGCGCGAGGCGGGAAAACTCATCGGCTCGCGAGTGATATCGACGGGTTCGCTGCCGTCATCCTCTTCACGCACCGCCAGCCCTTCGTCGCTCATCATGCTGAACATGTGCGGACAGGCCGTATCCAGCGCGCGATCGTCTCGTGGCGATGCCGGCGTTTCACCGTTGGCCAGCAGAGTAAAGTCGAGCAGACGGTGGCTGTAATCATAGGTCGGTCCCAGCACCTGGCCGCCCGGCAGATCTTTGTAGACCGCCGAGATACGCCGCTCGATACGCATTGATGCCGTCGCCAGCGGCTGGCTCTCGGCCAGGCGTGGCAGCGTGGTGCGATAGGCGCGCAGCAGGAAGATGGCCTCTACCAGGTCGCCGCTGGCCTGTTTAATCGCCAGCGCTGCCAGTTCAGGATCGTAGATCCCGCCTTCGGTCATCACCCGATCGACCGCCAGACCGAGTTGCTGGGCCACCTGATCGCAGCCCAGCTCGGCGACATGCCGATCGCCGCGCCGCAGATCGGCCTGTAGCTGATGGGCGTTAGCAATCGCCTTTTCGCCCCCTTTCACCGCAACGTACATCAGCACACCTCCACAAGCGTGGTGCGCGGCACCGCCATCATCGCTTCGCCACAGGTAAAAATCAGATCGACGCCCTGCGGGAACGGATGTGGCCGGCTGCGCAGATAGGCCAGCACGCTTTCCGGCAATTGTGGCGCAATGGCGCGGGTTTCACGCAGGCCCGGTCCGGAGAGACGCAGCGTGAGACCGCCATTCAGCGACGGGACTTCAATAATCAGGGTGGTGCTCTTTTCCGGGGCCAGATTGTCACCGGCGGCAAAGTGGGCCGGATCGGGATGCGAGCTGGCATGACTGAGCGCGAAAGGCGCATCCTGCTGCGCGGTAATCGGCGCGCCGGTGTGGAAACGCAGGTTATTGCGCAGCTGTTCGTTGTCGATCTGCGCATCCAGCCATACCGGACTTTCCTGATCGACCAGCGTCAGTAACAGCGCGGTGGCGGCGGGCGACAGTGCACCCCAGCCCTGTTGCAGCGGCAGCGACACCATCACGCCCGGCTCGCTCATCGCTTTGAGGATGCGGCGGAATGCGCGCTGTGCATCCGCCACCGGATGGTTAAAACTTGCCAGTAAAGTCATCAGTTGTCTCCGCGTACCAGCGTAAAGAAATCCACTTTGCTGCTGGCGATTTCACGCGCGCGCAGCTGACGCTGCTCGTCACGCCATGCCGCCAGCGGGGTAATAATCTTCTCTTCTAACAACGCCCGGGTTTCCGGCTGCTGTAACAGGGCATCGATTAAGGCGCAGCGCTCGGCGTGGGCTTTATCACGTCCCAGCAGGTAGCTGTAACCCAGGGTGCCGTCGCTGAGCTGAACCACTGCGCGCGTCACCGTCGCATCGCCCATCACAAAGCGTTTACCGGTCGCGCCCATGCGCGCCTGCAGCCGGGTCAGGCCGATCTCTGCCGGACGGATCAGGGTGAAAACCGGCTGGAGGTTTAGCGCCTGCCAGTGCGCGTTAAGCTGTGCCGCGCTGCTGTGTGCCAGCACCGAAAGCCAGCGTTGGCGGGCCGTTTGCTGTTCCATTAGTGCTCCAGAGTCAATTCAATCATGTCGCCGCGCGTCAGGCTGACCGAGTATTCAGCCATTGCACCGTCGCGGGTTTTGTTCAGGGTACGCACGCAGAGCAGCGGCGAATGCAGCGCGATTTCCAGCTGCTTGCAGTCTTTCGCCTGCGCCCGTCGGGTGCTGATGCGGGTCTGGGTACGCACCAGCTGTTTGCCGGTGTGCTTGTCGAGGTAATCGTGCAGCGAACCGCTGTTAAAATGCTGCAACTGCGGCCACCAGCTGAGATCGGCGAGGAAGTGGTTGATGACACACAGCGGTACACCGTTAGCACGCCGCAGCGTGCGCAGGTGGATCACGTTATCGCCCTCGTTGACGCCCAGCGCGCTGGCAACGTCGTTGCTGGCAGGACGCAACACCGCCAGCAGCCGCTCGCTGGTCGGGTGACTGCCCTGCTCCATCAGGTTCTGGCTAAAGCGCGCCTGAGCGTGCAGCGGATAGTCGTAAGGCCGCATCAGCACCAGGATGCCGACGCCATGACGGCGTTGCAGCAGCCCTTTGTTCACCAGTTCATCTACCGCCCGGCGTAAGGTGTGGCGGTTAACTTCATAATGATCGGCCAGCTGTTGTTCGGAAGGAAGATAGTCGCCACAGCGGTAGCGTTGCTGAAGCGCCTGTTCGAGTTGTGCAGCGACGGCCTGATAGACAGTGGTAGGATGTCTGGATAACTCCATCACGATGAAATCCTCACGGGTTACAGAGTGGGGACGCAGCGAAAGTCACTGCGGGATGGCATTACCTTGACCGGATCAGATGACAGAACCGTGACGGGGGAGTGAAGGAGAGGTGAATTTGGCTGTTAGCAGTGATCAGAATACCCTGTCCAGAGAACAGACAGAAGGAGACGGCTGCCGGGTCGAATGGTCAGCAGGGAAGCGTGGACGATTCTCTTTTCTGCTCATGCAGAATCATGACGCTGCACAAGGCAGCCGTTGCAGTTCAGATAAATGGCCGGAATTTCTCTGCCTCTATGTTTGCCAGCATTGAAGCCTTCAGACTGGGAAAGTTTGTCAGGTACTTTCTGACAAGGTTGAACCCTGCGGTATATCCCACCCATTTCGGTAGATCCCTCGCCCCAAAAAACCATGCGTTATGGTCATAATCAGTGTGATGCCAGCTTTCACTGAGTTGCAGCGTGAAGGGCTGAACGGTGTCTGGGCTGAGGCTTTCCCAGGGCTCAGGCTTACCTTTAAAAAGCTCCAGAGAAAAATGACCAGCAAGCCCTTCAGAGACAATCGCTTCACCTAAAGTAGAGCCGTATCCCGGTCCGGCCCACCTCGCGGCATGATGCAGTTCATGAGCAAACATGCGTTCAAGCGAATGAGCATCATTTTTACAAAACAGGGCATTCTCAGGATCGACGGTTATATAAATGATGCCGGGCTCAGGACAATATCCCAGATGCCCTTTCTCAGGAATGACATATGATCCGGCTTTTACAACAACATCCACAGAAGGGAGCGGCATAAAGCTATTAGCCAGCTGGTATGTCGCGTTCAGACAGCTTTGCAACCATTGAGCGTGAGCGGTTAGTTTGTTCTGCGCATTCAAAAGGTGAAGAGTCATTTGAGGCATTCTGTTTTCACTCAACAGCGTTAAGATGTCCTGACCTTAACATACACAACTTTATGTCTGGATATCATTCTGGCACCATCAACATGCGCTTCTGCTGCAACCACGTCACCTCAAAACCTATCAACCATTAGCCTGACTGGATTAATCTCCTGTTGTCACCCCTTCATTCTTGCCGCACCAGCTCTTGCCTCCTCACCTTCACCACAAAAATCCCCATCCGCTTCACTGACTCTGAAGGTTTGTGTGAAAGTCCCGTTACCGTCTGCTAGCTTTTAAGCTGTACTCCTGCTTTTGAGAAAAACTAAAAAATGATTAACAGCCTTAAACTTTCTGGCGATTTCCGCCGCAGTTTCCTGCGTGAAGTGCTGGTGCCGCTGGTGGCGATTCTGCTGCTGACCTTTGGCGGCGCGGGCACAGCGCTGTTCATTGGCACCTCGCTGACCAACGCGGAGGCGCGGCAACAGCAACAGCGGATGATTGAAGCCTCGTTCACCCAGAGTCTGAACGAACATCTGCGCCAATTGCGCAGTCTGTCACGCTGGCGGCCGCTTGAGCAGCGGCTGCTGGATGAAGGTGCCGCCTCAGGCTGGCTGGATGAGAACATTGGCAACTGGCTGTTTGAGATGTTTGGCCATCAGCTGATCCTGGTGCTGGATCAGCAAAACCAGATCGTCAGGCTATGGCGTGACGGCCAGCCGGTCGCGCCACAGCAGGCAGCCACGCTGGTCAACGACATCCTGAAAAATCCGCTGGTGCAAGAGAGTTCGCGCGAGGACAAAGCTGATTACGCCCGCTTAGCCGGTCGCACCGCCGCGCTGGCGGTCGGCAATATTCAGCGTGACAGTGACGCCCTGCCACGCTTCCGGCTGGTCAGCCTGAAGTTTCTCGACGATGGCTATCTGACCAGCCTGGCCGAACGCAATCAGTTACAGGGACTCCATTTCTCCAACGGTAGCCCGCAGCCCGGCACCGGGGCGCGTTATCTGCTGATTGCGCAGTCTGGTGAGGCGGTCGGCTATCTCAACTGGGTGCCGTCACGCCCCGGCGCGCAGATGCTGCGCACTATCGGCCCGTCAACCGGCCTGGCGGTGCTGGCGATCTCCCTGCTCTGCCTGTATATGGTGCGCCGTCTCTGGACCTCGTCGATCAATCTGTCGCAGTCGATGCTGAAGCTCGGTGCCTCTGAGGCGCAGGCGCAGCATCTGGCGTTTCACGATGTGCTGACCGGGCTGCCCAATCGTGCGCTGGTCGAAGATCGTCTGACTCAGGCACTGGCGCTGGCGACGCGCCACGATCAGCGGGTGGCGCTGCTGCTGATCGATCTCGACCGCTTCAAAGCAATCAATGATACCTACGGTCATCACGCCGGCGACGAACTGATCGTTGCGGTGGCACAGCGTCTGAGCCGGATGGTGCGGGCCAGCGATACCGTTGGCCGGATCGGCGGCGACGAGTTTATCGTGGTGATGCCAGAAGTGGAGACGCTCTCTCAGGCTCAGGGTCTGGCGCAGCGCATCATCGACCAGCTCAGCCAGCCCTTTACGCTGTTTGGCAGTGAAGTCTGGAGCGGTGCCAGTATCGGCCTGGCGCTGGCACCCAAAGATGGCGTTGATCGGCTGGAGTTAATGCGCAAAGCGGACATTGCGCTGTATGAAGCCAAAAGTGGCGGACGCGGCAAATATCGCCAGTTCGAACGGGCGATGGATGAGTCAGTGCGCACCCGGCAAACCATCGCCGCCGATCTGCGCACTGCGCTGCAAAACCGTGAGGGCCTGGAAGTCTGGTATCAGCCGCTGATGGATATTGGCGGTCAGCAGATGGTTGGTGTCGAGGCGCTGCTGCGCTGGCATCATCCGATCCGTGGCCTGGTAGTGCCGGGTGAATTTATTGCGATTGCGGAAGAGACCGGGCTGATTATTCCGCTGGGTGAATGGGTGCTGACGGAAGCCTGTGCCACCCAGCAGCGTTTTCCCGACCTGATGGTGGCGGTCAACGTCTCACCGGTGCAGTTTCGCGCCACCGGCTTTGTAGAGCGGATGACTGACATTGTGCGGCAGCACGGCGGCGATCCGACGCGAATTGAGCTGGAGATTACCGAAGGCGTATTGATCGACGATGAGCATGAAGCCCGCGCCATCATTGTTGCGCTGCGCGACGCTGGTTTCCGGATAGCGCTGGACGATTTTGGTACCGGCTACTCCAGCCTCAACTATCTCAGCCACTTCCCGGTCGATAAGATCAAAATTGACCGCTCATTTACCCAGTCGCTGGGCGTAGCGGATAACTCGGTGGCGATTATTGAATCGGTGGTGAAGCTGGGCCACGCGATGGGTCTGATGGTGACCGCCGAAGGCGTCGAGACGCCAGGCCAGATGACGGCGCTGGCGGATGCCGGGTGTAACCAGCTGCAGGGTTATCTGTTCAGTCATGCGGTTCCGGTCGATCAGCTTGCCAGCCTGATTGAGGCCAGCCCACCGCGTGAGGCACGGCAGAGCTGACCGGCGGCAGACCACAGGCGTTATCCGCCAAGGCTATCCAGCAAGGCTGCCGAACTGGCAACCGCGCCAAAAATTCCGCCCTGCATATGGATCATGCTCAGCGCCGCCTCATGATGTCGCCGCTCGGTGGCGGCGCAGCAGTCGGACAGCACCAGACATTCAAATCCGCGGTCGTTGGCCTCCCGCAGCGTGGTGTGCACGCAGACATCGGTGGTGATGCCGGTGAGGATCAAATTGCGGATGTGCCGGCTGCGCAGGATCAGCTCCAGATCGGTGGCGTAAAACGAGCCTTTGCCCGGTTTATCGATCACCACCTCGCCCGGCAACGGCGCCAGCTCCGGGATAATCTCCCAGCCGGGTTCGCCGCGCACCAGAATACGGCCGCACGGCCCGTCATCACCAATGCCCGCCTTCATCCGTCGCGAGCGCCAGTGCTTATTGGCCGGTAAGTCGCTGAGGTCGGGCCGGTGCCCTTCGCGGGTATGAATGATCGGAAACTGCCGGGCGCGCATCGCCGCCAGCACCTGCTGCAACGGCGCAATCGGGGCGCGGGTCAGCGCCACATCGTAGCCCATGGTATCGACATAGCCGCCGACGCCGCAGAAGTCAGTCTGCATATCAATCACCACCAGCGCGGTATCGGCCGGGCTGAAGCCACCGTCAAACGGCCAGGCGTAGGGGGTTGAGTTGACGCTGTAATCAGGCATTTTTCTTCTCCATCACCGGTCGCGGCGCACGCACCCGGCTAATCAGGCTGTAACTGAGCGCGGCGGTCACCAGGCCGATCACCGCCTCACCCAACTGCGGAAAGGCCAGATGGGCGATAACGGCACACAGGCTTCCGATCGCCCAGGCCGCAAAAGCGGTAGCGCGAAAACGCTGCGACGGTCGCTGCTCGCTGATTTTCGCCATGAAAATCAGGTCAACAATCATCACTGCACCAAACGGCGGCACCACAATGCCCAGCAGGCTGAGCCAGTCCAGGAAGTAAGACCAGACGCCCGCCAGCGCCAGCGCCCCGCCGATCGCGCCCAGGATCAGCGTCCAGAGGCGCATTTTACTGCTGAACAGATGGCTGAAGCCCACCGCGCCGTTATACAGGCAGTGGGTGCAGACCGAGCCGAGGTTAATAAACACGAACAGACAGGCCACCACCGATAAAAAGGCGCTGTGCCCCATCAGCATCGGCAGAAAGTTGCCGCCGTTGGTCAGCGGATCGACCGCCGCGCCGACCGCAACGATGACTACACCAAACAGATAAGAGATGACGTTCGCCACCGGAAAGGCGGAAAACGCTGCGATCACCGCCGAACGGCCGTTTTTCGACCAGCGGGTAAAGTCGGCGGTCATGGTGCCGGAGTCGGCAAAGCCCGCCACCACCATGGTGACGGCGGTGCCCATACTCATCGCGCCCGCCGCACTGGCGCTGCCCTGCCAGTGAGTCACCGTGCTGAAGTCATGCTGCTGGCCTATCAGCCACAGCGCCACTCCGCCCAGCACCACAAACAGCGGCGCGGCGATCATCCCCAGCACCGACAGCGCACGCACCCCGAGAAAGGTAATGGCGGTATAAAGCACCATGGCAAAGGCGGTGACCGCCAGCGCATTCCAGCCAAAAGTCTGATTGATCACCGTGCCGGTCAGGCCGGTCTGGAAGGCGTACCAGCCAATCACCACCGTTGAGAGAAAGCCGGAGACCAGAATGTAACCTTTGCTGCCAAAGGTGCGGCGCGCCTGTAAGGCAAAGTTCATCCCGGTGTTACCGGCGTACCAGCTCAGCGCGCCGACGTAGGCGAACAGCACCAGATTGCCGAGCAGAATGGCGATCAGCGCCGGCCAGAAGCCCAGGTGCCAGGTGATGATGCCGCCAAACAGCGCGTTGGTCAGGATCATCGGGAAACCGAACCAGACCGCCGAGACGGAGCGGGTGGAGTGGCGGTGCGACAGCGGCACCGGCTGATGTTCAAATTCCTGTTCTAACGCAGGTGCAGAAGCATTTTTCATTGGGCGATTCCAGGTTGAAGGTGGTTCCACGGCTGAATGCGCTCGAAAGCCGCGCTGGCAGCCAGCACTAAGGCATCATCAAGATGCCGTCCGACGATTTGCAGCCCCACCGGCAGGCCGCTGGCGGTGAACCCGGCGGGCACCGAGGCCGCAGGCTGGCCGGTGAAGTTGAACGGGAAGCAGAACGACAGCCAGTGATCGCTGCGGACCATACGACCATCAATGATTTCCGGTCCCTGCATACCGAGCGCAAACGGCGGCACCGCCAGCGTCGGCGTGATCAGCAGATCGTAGCGCTGCATAAAGCGCCACAGGCTGTTGCTGACCGCTTTGCGGGTGGTAATGGCGTCGGTAAAGGTTTCGGCCCGCCAGTCGCGTTGCAGCATGGCGACCAGGTGCGGCGACATCCGATCGCCCTGCTGTTCCATCATCCTGCGCATCCCGCTGAGATCGCTTTCCATCGCCACCAGCGCACCAAAGGCCGCCGAAGGATCGCGGAATCCGGGATCGGCCTGCTCCAGCTCCGCACCGATTTCCTCAGCAAAACGCTGCGCGGCGGCACTGACCACAGCGCGCACCTCGGGATCGACCGCCACGTAACCAAAATCGGCGCTAAAGGCGATGCGCAGTTTTTCGACCGGCTGGCCGGGCGCGCCCAGCCAGTCAACGTCGCTGCAGGGAATGGAGTGGCGATCGCGCATATCCGGGCCCGCCATCAGCGACATCATCAGGGCGGCGTCGCGCACCGTGCGCGTCATCGGGCCAATGTGCTCCAGCGACTCCCAACTGGAGACGCCCGGATAGCGTTCATCGCGGCAGCCGGGCCACAGCGGCACGCGTCCCATTGAGGCTTTGAAACCATATATGCCGCAGTGCGCCGCCGGAATGCGCACCGAGCCGCCGCCATCACTGCCCAGCGCGATTGGACAGAGCCGCGCCGCCACTGCCGCGCCCGATCCGGCACTGGAGCCGCCAGGGGTTTTGGTCAGGTCCCACGGATTGCGCGGCGACGGGAACAGAGGATTGTGTCCGACACCGCTGTACCCAAACTCGGGCGCGGTGGTTTTTCCCAGCAGAATGGCGTCGGCGGCCAGCAGTCGCTCGACCGTAATATCATCGTCTTCAGGTATGAAATCCTGGTATGCCGCCGAACCGGAGGTGGTGCGGACGCTGGCGGTAGAGATCAAATCTTTCACCGCCAGCGGCACGCCCGCCAGCGCACCCAGCGTTTCACCCCGCGCCCGCCGCGCATCCAGCGCCTTCGCCTGTGCCAGCGCAAGGTCCGGCGTCGGAGTACAAAACGCCTGGATATGCGGTTCACGCCGTTCCATCCGCGTCAGCGCCGCCTGGGTCAGTTCGCTGGCCGAGACCTCACCGCGGCGGACCAGTGCCGCCAGGGTGGTCGCATCTTCATCTAATAAGGAGTCAAACATGTGAACCTCGCCAAAAGTCTTCCCGATTACTAAGTGCAGAAAGGTGCAGGAAGCGTGCCAGTTAGCGGTGAACAGCGCGGTCTGAAACGGGGATGCCAGATGGAATACGGCCTGGGATACAAGATCGAATTCTTATGATGCCGGACGCGGGTCTCTGTTTATTTTTTCAGCACGATGATGACGCAGGCGTGCGCGATTACGGGGCGCATCACTGAAGTGAAGTGCGGCAAGAGTCGCAAAATGGGGTCGATACGCAGCAACAGCGGCGGTTACCCTGGAATGGGTAACCACATTTTTTATATGGATATTTGACGGAGCCGGGCAGGAGCAGAAGAATCGTTGCTTAAAGATTCACAGGCTGCATACAGGGATGACAAGTGCGCATAGAAGAAGAGATTTTTCTCGAAGATTACAACATCAGGCGAAAAAGGTTTATTTACGATCGCCGTGTTCATCACAGCTACGTGTTTGTTGCCGGTAATGAGACCTACACCGTCATCGTTGGCAATCTGCTGGATGAACAGACTTTTACCCGTATCGAATACCGGATGCCACAAGGCGTCTCATTTCCGGTTAACGGCCTGGCGGAGGTCTGCTTTGACGTGTTCGATAGTCTGGGGTGCCTGAGCGATTTTCGCCATGTCAGCTTTGCCGGATTAGGTAGTGCTGTCGTTTTAAAAAGCGTAGTACTGGCGTTAATGGCACACAATGAACGTTTCTTTATTGGCGGGTTTGTTTTCCAGGCTGCGTCAGGAGAGATCGTTGACCGCAACCGTCCGACTCCCCTGGAGGAGATCTACGACGCCGTACTTGGGTTAAAAAATGAACTGCGCTACTATCCCCGAACAGGGTTGTCGAAAAAAGCGCCGCAACCTTTAATCCCGGACTATTTCCGGGCTTATAAAGTCGTGACTACAGGGAGAGCTTGCTATGTCGTTTTACAATAAACACGATGAAATAACCCCTTTGGCTCCGGTCGAAACCCGGTATAAGGAGTTAAGAGCACTATTGATAGCTGAGTGGCTGGCCAATCCCGATCTGCCTGCCATTAAAGCCCAGTTAGCTCAGGCGAGAAAACGCTCCTCCTCTGCCCTGCTGCGCCGCAAGCTGCAAGAACTGAATGCGCGCGAAATGTAGAAAGCTAAGGTACGCGCTTAGTTCCTGAAGGCCCGATAAACGGGCCTTTCCTGTTTTTAACGACTTCAGGCTCACGCGCGCGCGGGCGGCTTTCTGCCACCCGCACAGTAATAAGTTCTACTCCGGAAAATCAGTCTCCACCGACGTCTGTTTCCACGCTTCAATCTGCGCCAGCCGCTCTTTGAGTTTGCTGGTTACCGCCTCATATCCCCATGCGCCCATCACCAGATGGCGTGGCGGATTATCATGCTCGGTAATCGCAATCATGGCCTGCGCCGCACGGGCAGGATCGCCTTTCTGGGTGCCGCTGTATTCGGCGGTAGCTTTCATCCGGGCGGCCGCGGTATCGGCATATTCCGGTAAGGTGCTTGGGGTCTGATGCAGCGAGCGGCCCGCCCAGTCGGTGCGGAACGGTCCCGGCTCCACGCAGGTGACGTGAATGCCCAGCGGACCCGCTTCCTGCGCCAGTGAGTCGGACCAGCCTTCCACCGCATGTTTGCTGGCTGAGTAGTAGCCGGAGCTGGCAAAACCGATAAAACCCGCCACAGAAGTAATGTTGATCACATGACCGCGGCGTGCCTTGCGCATCACAGGGAGCACGGCGCGGGTCAGGGCAAACAGGCCGAATACGTTGGCATCAAACTGCGCGCGGATCGCCTGTTCTTCAGCCTCTTCCACTGAGCTCTGATAACCGTAACCGGCATTATTCACCAGTACGTCAATGGTGCCGAACGCGTTCAGCGCAGCCTGCACCGCCTGATCAATACTGGATTGCTGCGTGACATCCAGCGTCACCGCCAGCGCATTGTCATGGCCGTCGACCAGATCGGCAACTTTTGCGGTATCGCGGGCCGTCACCACCACCCTGAAACCGCGCGCGATAGTCTGCTGCGCCAGTTCACGTCCAAAACCGGTAGAACATCCTGAGATAAACCAGACAGGGCTTGTATGAGCCGCCATGTTAAGACTCCCGTTAGTGATGATGAAGAGGGGTATAAACCCGGACGCGAGTGCGTCCGGGGAGAGAAGGCTAAGGTTAGCGGTGCGACACTGCCCGATTTAACCCTTAATGCTTTTTATGCAGCAGCTGACTGGCGGTATCACTGATGATTTGCGCCGCGCCACGGTCGCCTTTCGCCATCGACGCCATAAAGGCTTTTGCCTGCTTAAAGGTGATGTGCGGTGGCAGCGGTGCCACTTCCGGATCGGTTTTCACCTCCAGCAGCACCGGACGGTCAGCGCTCAGTGCACGCTGCCAGGCGGCCGCCAGATCGTCAGGGTTATCGACGAAAATACCGATCATGCCCAGCGATTCGGCAAACTTGGCGTATTTCACATCCGGCAACTGCTGCGAGGCGTCAAAGCGCGGATTGCCTTCCATCACCCGCTGCTCCCAGGTCACCTGATTGAGATCCTGATTGTTGAACACGCAGACGATCAATCGCGGGTCGGCCCACTGCTGCCAGTATTTCTGAATGGTGATCAGCTCCGCCATGTTATTCATCTGCATCGCGCCATCCCCAACCAGCGCCACCACCGGTTTTTCCGGATGAGCAAACTTCGCTGCGATGGCGTAAGGCACGGCGGCCCCCATGCAGGCCAGACCGCCCGAGAGCGAAGCGCGTTGTCCCTGTTTGACCCGATAATCGCGGGCGAACCAGTTGGCGCAGGAACCGGAATCGGAGGTAACAATCGCATTGTCCGGCAACTGCGGTGACATCTCCCACACCACGCGCTGCGGATTGACCGGATTCGCCGGTGCCATCGCGCGCTCTTCCATCAGCGTCCACCAGTCACGCACCTGAACCGCAATATCTTCCTGCCAGCTGCGATCCTGCTTATGCTCCAGCAACGGCAGCAGCGCGCGCAGGGTTTCGGCGGCATCGCCATGCAGATTCACTTCACAGGGATAGCGCAGGCCGAGCATCGCCGGATCGATATCGATTTGTACCGCCCGCGCCTTGCCCTCTTCCGGCAAAAATTCGGTCCACGGAAAGCCGCTGCCAATCATCAGCAGGGTATCGCAGTTTTTCATCAAATCTGACGAGGGTTTGGTGCCGAGCAGGCCGATCGAACCGGTGACAAACGGCGCGTCGTCCGGCAGCACATCTTTGCCCAGCAGCGCTTTCGCGACTCCGGCACCCAGCACATTGGCGGCCTGCACCACTTCAACCGCCGCGTTGCGTGCGCCTGCACCAATCAGAATCGCCACTTTTTTACCGGCGTTCAGCACGTCGGCGGCCCGTTGCAGATCCGCTTCATACGGCACCACTTTCGGCCGCTGATAGCCGCTGCCCGAATGGGTGAAGCCGTGCAGATGCTGCGGTGCCTGCCACTCTTCATCCTGAATATCTTTAGGGATAATCACCACCGCGACGCCGTTCTGGGCTTTGGCAATGCGTACCCCGCGATCGATCAGGTGTCGTACCTGGGCCGGGGCCGCCGCTTCCTGAACGAAATTCGCCACGTCTGAGAAGACGCGATCCAGATTCATCTCCTGCTGATAACTGGCTCCGCGTGCCGTGGCTTCTGCCTGACCGGCAATCGCCAGCACCGGTGCATGGTCCATTTTGGCGTCATACAGACCGGTCAGCAGATGGGTGGCACCAGGCCCGCCGGTTGACAGGCAGACGCCCATTTCGCCGGTGAATTTGGCGTGACCGGCCGCCATAAAGGCGGCCATCTCTTCGTGGCGCACCTGAATAAACTCGATGCCATCACCCTTTTTGTTGGCGCGCTGGATCGCCCCCAGCACGCCGTTAATGCCGTCGCCAGGGTAGCCATAAATCCGGGTGACGCCCCACTCTTTCAGGCGCTGGACAAAAAAATCACTGGTTTTCATGCTCATCGTCGCGTTTCCCTTGGTTGTCCTTGCAGACTTAAAGCGTAGTAGACGATGGCGCGTTGCCGTTAGTTGTTCGCCATTGCCGGATATCGCTGACGCAAATCACTGAATATCTGCGCCATATCCGCCGTTTCGCCTATTTCTTCCACCGCGCGGAATACCTGGGTTTTCAGGAAGTGCCGCCAGCTGACCGGCGCCGCAGCAAGAAAAACCGTAAGTAAGTGATACCGCTGCGTTGTCCAGAGCGATTCAAAGCGCTGCCGCGCTGCGCCGTGCTCAAAATGCTGGCTCGCCTGCTGTGGCATCGCGGCGCGCAGTCGGGCCGTCGCGGGCTGATCCAGCTGGTTATCGGTGATCACCACGCCATACTGCTGCCGGGCGGCGTCCAGGCTGAGAAAGCCGCAGCGCACATCCTGCAATACCGCTTCCGGATCGCGCTGCGACGGCAAGCCGTAGCCGCCGGCGCCCGGCCCGCGCACTTCCACCACATCGCCCGGCTCTGCGCCGATCACATCGGTGTTGCCGTGGTTGATCACCTTCCCGTCGCGCAGCGTGCGAAAACAGGAGAGCGCCCCGCTCTGCCCGCCCATCACGCCTGCCGAGGCAAATACCGAGCGGTTGCGGTTACGCGCGGTAATGGTGGTGTTGGGCGAAAAAATTTCAAACGCCATTTCGGTGGCTAACCCGCCGCGATACTGGCCAGCACCGGCGCTGTCCTGCGCCAGTCCATAGCGGTGGAAGCGAATCGGGACCTCCGCTTCATTGATCTCAATCGGGGTGTTTTTCAGGAACGCGGAGAGGCCGCCCGAGCCATCGGGTCCATCATGTCGCGGCGTGCCGCCCGCGCCACCGCCAACCGGACCGAGCGAGGCGACCACGCTGCGGCTGGCGGTCTGGGTACGGATATTCATGATCGAGTTACCGCCGGGCGAGTTAGCCGGCAGACGGTCCGGCATCGCCAGCGAGAAGACGCCCAGCGTGGCGATCTGCGACAGTGCGCAGGTCAATGAGCGCATACCCACCGCCGCCGGGGCCTCACAGTTCATCACCGTGCCGGGCGGCAATATCGCCCGGGTCGGCCGCAGCGTACCGGCGTTGAGCAGCAGCGAGCGGTCCAGCGTGGAGAGCACATAGGTCACGCCGACCAGCGCCAGCGGATGGCGCTCACGGCCGCCGGTCGGCATATTCAGTGAGGAAGCCAGTTGAGGATCGCTGCCGGTGTAGTCGAGCTCCAGCTGGTCGCCCCTGACCCGCAGCGTAATCGCGATGCGACAGGGATAACCGCCTTCGCCATCTTCGTCGGCGTAATCGGCATAAAAATAGTCGCCGTCCGGAATGGTGGTGATAATGCTACGCGCCTGTGCTTCGGCGTAATCGAGAATGCCTTCAATGCCCTGCAGGAAATCCTCCACGCCAAAGCGGGCGATAATGTCGTGAATTTTGCGCTCACCGACGTTCACCGACGCCAGTTGTGCTTTGAAATCGCCCCAGTTCTGATCCGGAGCCCGCACGTTAAGCCGCATGATGCGCGCCACATCGCCGTTCAGTACGCCATTGCTGACGATCTTCAGCGGCGGGATGCGAATCCCTTCCTGCACGATGTCGGTTAGCGAACGCGACAGCGAGGCCGGCACCGCGCCGCCGACATCGGTGTTATGGATGTGCCCCACCACGAAGCAGACAATCTCGCCCTGATGAAACACCGGTTTCCAGATATGGATATCGGGCGAGTGAGTCGCGACGTTACCGGCGTAGGCATCGTTGGTGATGCAGATATCACCCTCGGCGTAATCCGCAATCAGCGCCAGCACCGGCGCATAGTCGATGCCGCTGTACCAGGGCGCGCCGAAGCTGCGTGGTGAGGCGAAGGCCAGGCCGTCACGGCTGACGATCTGGCAGGAGAAATCTTCAGTCTCTTTTACAAAGGTTGAGTGCGCGGTGCGCATCAGGGTAAACGCCATTGCATCGGCGGCCGCCGCGCAGTAGTTGGCGAGGATCTGCAGGTTACGTCCGTCAATTGCCATATTACGCCTCACTCGCAGTGATCAGCAGGTTGCCAAAAGGGTCGACATTGACCCACATGCCGGGCGGCACGCAGGTGGTGCAATCATCCTGAGCGACGATCACCGGGCCGGTGAGCCGATGCCCGGCACGCAGTTCCGACCGCAGCACCACATCCACCTGATGCCATGCGCCATCGATCCAGGCGTCTGCCTGCTTCAGCACCGCAGCCGGTTCGGTGGCCACCGGCAGACGATTGATCGCCGGTTTCGGGGTGGGCGAAGCGATCACCAGCCGCAGATTGATCAGCTGTACCGGCGCTTCCGGATCGCAGTGACCAAACATCTGCTGATGCTGGGCGTCAAACGCCTGATGCAGCGCCGTAACGTCAGCCGTCGCCAGCCAGTTCGCCTCCAGCGGCACTTCAATTTCAAACGACTGGCCGCGATAGCGCATGTCGGCGCTGAATTGCAGCTGGTACGGCATCTCGCTGCCGTGCTCCTGCGCCAGCCAGCCGCAGGCACGTTGCTGTAACGCCTGCGCTTCGCTGGCTAAGGTGTCAGCCAGCGCTGGCGTCAGGTCACTGTAGAGGGTGCGGATAAAGTCATTGCGGATATCCGCCACCAGCCCGCCGAGCGCCGAGAGAACGCCTGGCGTAAGCGGCACGATAACGCCTTTCATGTTCAGCTCGCGGGCCAGGAAACAGCCCATCATCGGCCCTGCGCCGCCAAAGGCGAGGAACCAGAATTCACGCGGATCGAGGCCAAAACGGGAGAGCAAGCCGCTGGTATCGCTGTACATGCTGGAGATCGCCAGTTGGATGGCGGTCTCTGCCGTTTCCTGCACCGTCACATTGAGCCTGTCCGCCAGCGGTTGCCAGGCCGCACGAGCGGCGGCCACATCCACGCTTACCGCGTTGTAGCCGAGCGCGCCGTGCCCCATCATGCCGCAGGCGGCAAAGGCGTCGGTAGCGGTAGGCTGGGTGCCGCCGCGCTGGAAGCAGACCGGTCCCGGCAGTGATCCGGCGCTGTCCGGTCCCATCTGCAGCACGCCCTGGCCATCAATCCACGCCAGCGAGCCGCCGCCCTGCCCGACCGAGGTCACCGCCACCGACGGAATAAAGATAGGAAAATCACCGATGATTTCGCCGTTGCCCTGCGCCACCTTGCCATCGACGATCACCGCCACGTCGGCACTGGTGCCGCCGATGTCGAGGCTGAGAATTTTGTCAAAGCCGCAGGCGCTGGCGAGATAACTGGCACCGATGACTCCTGATGCGGTACCGGAGAGCACCATCTGTACGCATTCGCGTTTCGCCTGCTCAAGGCCCATGACGCCGCCATTTGATTTGGTAATGCGCGGCGGTGGTTTCACCCCAAGGCGATGCAGCGCCTGCTCAAAGGATTCGAGATAGTTGATCACCATCGGCTGAACGTAGGCGTTAATGGTGGCGGTGATGGTGCGCTCATATTCGCGGATGATTGGCCAGATGTCGGCCGAACAGGAGGTCAGCAGCTCCGGGGCCACTTCGTCGATAATCGCTTTCACTGCGGCTTCATTGTTCCGGTTGCGGTAGCTGTGCAGCAGCGAGACCACAATGCCCTGACAGCCCGCCGCCCGCGCCTGCTCTATCGCATCCAGCACGCTCTGGCGATCGACCGCTTGCAGCACGTTGCCGTGACAGTCGCTGCGTTCGCGGATGGCAAACACCCGATCGCGGCTAATCAGCGGCGCGGGACGCCGCGAAAAGAGATCGTGGATATGCGGGATTTTCAGGCGCGCCAGCTCCAGCACATCGCAGAAGCCTTCAGTCGCAAACAGCGCCAGCCGCACGCCGCGCCGCTGGATCACCGCATTAATCCCGACCGTGGTGCCGTGGGTAAAATAGCCAATCTCTGCCGGTTCAATGCCATCGCGCTGCTGAAACTGCGTCAGCCCGGTGACGATTTCGCTGCCCGGTTGATCCGGGCGCGACAGGACTTTAAGGGTATGAATCTGATTGGTTTGCTGATCGAGCACGGCGAAATCGGTAAAAGATCCGCCAATATCCACGCCAACGCGGTATCGCATCTCAGGTTAACTCCAGGGTCAGGAGGGAGGAAATTCCATCAGCGTCTGTGGATCCTGCACCACACGCCAGCCGAGTCGCTGGTAGACCTGATGGGCATCACGGGTTGACAGCATCCAGCGGTGCACCGTTTGCAGTTCGGGATGTTCACGGACGCAGGTCGCCAGCCAGCTACCCAGCCCGTGCCCGCGCCAGTTCTCATCGATCATCACATCGCACAGCCAGCCAAAACGGGTGTAGTCCGTGATCAGCCGGGCAAAACCGATCTGCGCCTGCTGGTGATAGAGGCCAAACGGCAATGAACCGGCAATCGCCCGCTCAGTTTTGGCCCGCGGCTGGCCCTGCGCCCAGTAGGACTTTTCCGCCAGCTGGTGGTGGACCCAGTCGAGGTCGAGCCGCTGACGTGCGGTGGAGACGGTAAATGCATCACGCTGCCATTGCTGGTCAGCAATCACGAATGAGCTCATGACAACTCCTTGTATCGGTTGAAATCAGTGTAAAAGGCTTTGCGGAACGGTTAAGACTGTAGCGCGTATCAGAAGCGGTTTTAGCGGCTGAATTTCAGCGGGGAATGAAATTTTATGCTGCGGGCGGTTGTGTTTGGTGGCGAGCCGGGTCAGCGGTGTCGCCGCTGCGCGCCAGCGTCGTCAAAACGGGCTGAGGTGGCGGGCATACAGACGGGGGTGAATCAGGTTTGGAGGCAGGCAGTGCGGGCTAAAGCAGATGAGTGACGGTAAACAGCACGGGGAAAACGGCTCCTGCGCTCACCCCCTTCCCCGTGTTGAGGGAAGGCGGGAATAAGCGACCAGAGGCCGCCCGTCAGACACCAAACTCGACCGAGTTCTGTTTGCTGATCAGCGAGCGCAACGGCACGCTGCTTTTCATGATCGGTGATTTAATGACGATATAGCTGAAGTACTTATCGATGCCGATCTGGGCGTCGAGCATCTTCTCAATCACTTCCTGGTAATGCTCAATACTGCGGGTTATAAAACGCAGCAAATAGTCATAGCCGCCGGTGATCAGATGGCACTCCATCAGCTCATCGACGTCGCGCATCGCACTTTCAAATTTCATAAAGTCTTCGCGGCGATGACCGGAGAGGGTCACTTCGGTAAATACCGTCACCGAATCGGTGATGCGCGTGAGGTTGATGTGCGCTTCATAGCCGGTGATAAAGCCCGCCTGTTCCAGGCGCTTGACCCGTTGCAGACAGGGGCTTGGGGAAAGGCCTACAGCATCGGCGAGGTTAACGTTGCTGATACGGCCATCTTTCTGGAGTTGCACCAGAATGTTGATGTCGATGCGGTCGAGTTTCATTAAGCCGTTCATAGCACCCCTCATTGTTAATCAAATGTGCAGAACCTCCCGAAGATATAACACGCTTTACGGTAAACGCGCCAGCGCTAAGCAGTGGTTATACCAGCGGGAGGTTTTCAAATTACTCCAACAATATCAATGAGGAAGCGGACTTTACCCTAACCGGCCGGTGGCGCGGGCCAGCGCAATATCGAAGATATGCAGCGCTTCTTCCAGTTGCGAGTCAGTGGTCACCAGCGGTGCCAGGAAACGGATGGTATTACGATGCAGCCCGCACTTAATCAGCAGCAGACCCTCCTGGCAGGCGCTGTCGAGAATCTTCTGGGTCAGGGCTGCATCGGGCCGCCCGGTTTCAAAGTCCAGAATCTCAACCGCCTGCATAAAGCCAACGCCGCGCACATCGCCAATGCAGGCATATTTATCCGCCAGCTGACGCAGACGCGCATTGAGCTGTTCGCCGAGCTGGCAGGAACGCTGCAACAGATTCTCCTGTTCGAACAGGTCCAGTACCGCCAGCGCCGCAGCACAGGCCAGCGCATTGCCGCCATAGGTGCCGCCGAGTCCGCCAGGCGTGGGGGCATCCATGATCTCTGCCCGCCCGACAACGCCGGAAATCGGCAGACCGCCGCCCAGGCTTTTCGCCAGCGTGACTAAATCCGGTTTGATCCCCAACTGCTGGAAAGCGAACATCGTGCCGGTACGCCCGAAGCCGGACTGGATCTCATCACAGATCAGCAGAATGCCATGCTGGCTGGTGATACGACGCAGCGCCTGCATAAATGCCGGACCCGCGGGCAGGAAGCCGCCGTCACCCTGTACCGGCTCGATGATGATCGCCGCGACCCGCTCCGGCAGAATCTGTACCGCGAACAGCTGATCCAGTGCCTTCAGGCAGTCCGCTTCGGTGATACCGTGCAGCGGGTTCGGGAAAGGCACACGGTAAATGTCACCCGGGAACGGACCAAAATTCTGTTTATAGGGCGCAGACATGCCGGTCAGGGTTACGCCCAGCAGCGTACGGCCATGAAAAGCGCCATCAAAGGCGATAATGCCGGGGCGCTGGGTATGGGAACGGGCGATTTTCACCGCATTTTCTACCGCTTCGGCGCCGCTGGTGAAGAAGACGCTTTTATAGGCCTCATCTCCGCCCACCAGCTTGTTCAGCCGCTGGGCCAGCGTGATGTAGCCCGGATAGGCGACCACCTGAAAACAGGCGTGGGAAACCATGCCCAGCTGACGGGTGACGGCATTGACCACCGCCGGATGATTATGACCGACATTCAGCACGCCGATACCGCCAACGAAGTCGAGATAGCGATTGCCTTCCACATCCCACACTTCGCTGCCTTTCGCGCGTTCGATCACCAACAGATGTGCGGTGACCACGCCACGCGGCACGTTCTGCTCGCGTGCATCCAGTAACAGGCTGTTATCGGAGTATGCTTGCTGCTCTGCCATGACATTCTGCATTTTAAACCCTCATCCACGTAACGTTCGGTTGGCTCAAGTATCGCAACCCGTTGGTTTCTTACGCTGCCGTAATTCCGCAGGCAGCGGCATTTCCTGTCAAAATCCTGCGGCTTTCAGCAGGGAAATTTCTCTGCCAGCGCCTGTTGAATCAGCGCGACAAACACCTGGATGCCATGCGGGATCAGCGCGTCGTTGAAGTCATAGGCCGCATGATGCAGCGGCTTGCTGGGTGCCGATCCCAGCCACAGGTAAGCGCCGGGACGCGCCTGCAACATAAAGGCGAAATCTTCTGAGGTGAGCGCGGGCTGCGGCGCGAGGTCGGCCGGAATACCCGCCTGGCTGAGCGCCTGCAAACAAAACTGCGCTTCAGCGGCGCTGTTGATGGTCGCCGGGTAGTAACGGTGATAGCTGACCTCGGCGCGCAGGCCGTGCGCGGCGGTAATGTGTTCTGCCATCTGGCGCAGCCGTGCTTCCAGCGTTGCCTGTGCCGCCGGATTGAAGGTGCGAACCGTGCCGGTCAGGCTGGCTTCAGCCGGGATCATATTGTGTGAGAAGCCGCCCTGCATGCGGGTCACGGTTAACAGCCCGGTTTCGCAGGGGTCGAGCGCCCGCGCCACCAGCGTATTGAGCTGCACCACCAGTTCACTGGTTGCCAGCAGGGTATCGCGCGTCAGGTGGGGCTGCGCCGCATGGCCGCCCTCGCCGATCACCCGGATGTCGAAGCGGTCGGCTGCCGCCATAATCGGACCAGGCCGGGTTTGTACCCTGCCCAGCGGCAGTTCCGGCCAGTTGTGGATCGCATAGACCGCGTCACAGGGAAAACGGCTGAACAATCCGTCGTCGATCATCGCCTTCGCCCCGGCCAGCCCCTCTTCCGCGGGCTGGAAAATAAAGCAGACGCAGCCATCGAATGAGATATCGCGCGTCAGCACTTCCGCCGCGCCCAGCAGCATCACGGTGTGACCATCGTGACCGCAGGCGTGACTCACCTGTTCCACCTGACTTTTCCACGCCGCATCACCCTGATCCTGCATCGGCAGCGCATCCATATCAGCACGCAGACCGATCATCCGTGCGCTGCTACCCTTTTTCAGCACCCCGACAACGCCGGTTTTACCGATGCCGCGATGCACCTCAATGCCGAGTTGATGCATAAAGGCGGCCACGATATCGCTGGTGCGCTGCTCGTTAAAACCGGTTTCCGGATGGGCGTGCAGATCGCGACGCAGCGCGACTAAATGATCCATCTTAATATCCTCGCGAACGGTCAATCAGCCCATGCAGCGGCTCCCCGCGTTGATAGCGACGCAGGTTATCCAGCAGGGCAGCAATCGCGCTCTCGTTTTGGGTCTGGCTGGCGATGTGTGGCGTCAGCCAGATCGCCGGATGGTGCCAGAAGGGATGATCCGCCGGTAAGGGTTCGGGATCGGTGACGTCAATCACCGCCGCGCGCAGCTGACCACTCTTCAGCGCCAGCAGCAGATGGTCGTGATTCAGCTGCGGACCGCGGCCCGCCTGAACCAGCGCGGCACCATAAGGCAGCTGATTGAACAGCGTGCTATTGAGCAAGCCGTGAGTGGTGGTGGTGAGCGGCAACAGGCAGACCAGGATGTCGCTGTGCGCCAGAAAATCGGCCAGCTGGTCATCGCCGTGCCAGCAGCGGACGCCAGCGCACTGTCGTGGCGTCCGGCTCCAGCCCGCGCAGTCAAAGCCCAGCGCCACCAACTGCCGCAAAGCCGCCTGGCCCAGTTCGCCCATTCCCATTACCCCAACCCGACGCTGCGCGGCGGGCAGCGCACTGTGCGCCAGCCACTGTTGCTGGCGTTGCTGCTGCAAATAGCGCGGCATATCACGATGCAGGCCGAGCACCGAAAAGGTGACATATTCGACCATGCCCTGGGTCAGCCCCGGTTCAATCATCCTGACCACCGGCAAATCGGCCGGCAGAGCATTGAGGTCAAACTGATCGGCACCGGCACCCACCGAGAACAGCAGCTTCAGATTGGGAAAACAGGCGGTGATATCGGCGGGCGGCTGCCAGGCGATCAGCGCATCAACCCGATCCGGCTCGCCGGTTTCCGGCCAGATATGCAGCTGAATATCGGGTGCCTGCTGCGCCAGCCAGCGCTGCCACAGCCGGCCACGTTCCGGCTCAGATTTATAGACTATCTGCATCAGGCCATCGCCTGCGTCATCAGGCCAAACGCCTGCATGTTCTGCGGCGTCCACGGCGTTCCGCGTACCATGGTGGTCGGCGCGTCAACCTGTTCCAGCCCCAGCGTGCTGAGCCAGCCAGCCAGCGGCAGAGTCGCCTCGGTATCTATGCGCAGAAATTCTCCCTCTACTCCCTGCATCAGCGCGGCGACCAGCGCCTGCGCCACCGGGAAATCATCGGCGATGATCGGGCCAATCGCCCAGCCGTGACCAAAGCGGCGCAGGCTGGCGAAACCGTGGATTTGCTGGTCAGCATCCTGCACCAGCAGGGTCTGCGTGTCGCTGAGCAGGTGATCAAACAGCGCCGGACGGTGCATCCCGTGCGCCTGGTAATCCAGCGCCACCAGCGATGAATGGTCGGCCCCGGTGGCGCGACGCAGTTCCAGTCCGGCAGGCAGTTGGATTGGCGGTACCGTCGCCAGTGCGCGGGTCTGATGCTGGCGGATCTCACCGCAGCTGACAAACCCGAGCTTTTCATACAGCCCCTTGCCCATTTCCGTTGCATGCAGGCGCACATTGTAGCCGGGCAGCTTTTCCAGTTGCGCCAGCATCAGCTGTTTGCCGAGACCTCGTCCCTGCTGCTGATTGTCGACGATCACCAGGCCGATGGTGGCCGCCTGTTCGCCCCAGCGCCACAGCACCGCACTGGCGATCAGTTTGCCCTGATCCTCTATCACCGTGCCCTCACCTAACTGCAACGCCAGCTGCCAGTCTTCGCGGCGATGCGGCCATTTCAGCGCCTGGGTCATCGCGTAGCAGGTATCAAGGTCGTCTGGCGTCATTGCACGTAGCGTTATGCTCATGGAGTCTCCTTACATCATGCCGGGGGTTTCGAGTCCGCTGCCGTCGACCAGACGGCTGTAGCGGTAAGGTCTGGGATCAACGATTGGGGTGGCGTCGGTGGCGAGGTCGGCAGCCAGCCGTCCGGCGCCCGGTCCGATGCCGAAGCCGTGTGCGCTGTAGCCGGCGGATAACACCAGGCCAGGCAGTTTCGCCACCGTCGAGATCACCGGAATCGCGTCCGGGGTGCTGTCGATCATGCCGCCCCACGACTGGGCCAGCTTCAGATTTGCCAGCGCCGGGTATTCACGGCGCATTGCAGCCAGCCCCTCTTCAACAATGTGCGCATCCGCCGCCGGATCGAGAATCCGCATCCGTTCGAACGGCGACATGCGATCAAATTCCCAGCGTCCCATCGCTTCCGGGCCGTTGAAGAACGGCGTGATACCGAGATTCAGGGTGAGATTTTTCCGCCGGCTTTTAAAGGTCGGATAGAACTGGCGGGCATAGCGCAGCCCCTGCGCGCCTGGCTCCAGCCGTCCGCGTCCCGAGACCGACACGGTGTAGCTGCCATCCAGCTGTGGCCGGCAGGCGAAGCCCGGCGTATAGAGCGGCATGGCAATCGCCTGTTCAATCGGCTGGGTGCGAAAGGCGGTGCCGATCACATTGCCCAGCGGCAGATCGATACCGTGACGGCGGCAGAACATCGAGGTCCAGGCACCCGCGGCACAGATCACCCGGCTGGTTTTGATCAGGCCGCGCTCGGTCCAGACGCCGCTGACCTGGCCTGCGGCGATATCCAGCCCGCGCACTGCACACTGCTGAAATACCAGCGCACCGTGCTTCTGCGCGCCGATCACCAGGCCCGGTGCGGCAAGGCGCGGTTCGGCATGGCCATCGGTCGGGGATGAGACACCACCACGCCAGGCGGTGGTGCTGCCAGGCGTCATCGCTTTCGCCTGTTCGGCGGTGAGAATGTCGCTGCGGACGCCGTAGCTTTTCGCCATCTGACCCCACTTCTCCCACGCGGCGATATCCGCTTCAATTTGGGTGGCGTAGACCAGCCCACTGCGGCGAAAACCAAGCTCTTCACCGGTTTCGGCGTTGAGTTCGCCCCAGCGTTGCAGGGCATAAATGATCAGCGGCAATTCGCGCTCATCACGGTTCTGCTGGCGGCACCAGCCCCAGTTGCGGCTCGATTGCTCTGCCCCCACCAGCCCTTTTTCGATTAACACCACGCTGAGCCCCTGTTTTGCCAGCTCCCAGGTGGCGGCAGCCCCGGCGATACCGGCGCCAATCACCACCACATCGGCGGTCTCCGGAAAGTTTGCACTGTCCTGTACATAACGAATCGGTGCAGGCATAGCATTGCTACCTCTGTTATTGGTTATCAGGCAGGATGCGACCCGATAACGCGGCCACTTCCTGCTTCGCGCCTCTGCCACGACGGGCAGAGGCGTTGTCATATTCTCAGTTGCCTCTTTGCTGCTGCGGGGCGCGTCGCGCCTCAGCCTTACTCCGCTTTCAGCACCTCTTCATGCTCATCCAGCCAGCCCTGCCGCAGTTCCGGCACCGCCCGTTTCAGCCGCTCAAAATAGAGTTCCGTGGTCGGCTTATCGTAGTCGTTGCGCGCCAGCTGGGTGATGATTCGTCCGCTCTTCATCACCACTATTTCATCGCATACTGCGCGTACCGCATGCATATCATGGCTGATAAAGATCACTGACAGGCCGAGTTCACGGCGCAGCTCACTGATTAAGTCCAGCACCGCGGCGGCCACCACGGTATCCAGTGCCGAGGTCACTTCATCGCACAGGATCAGATCCGGTTCAGCCGCCAGCGCCCGTGCCAGATTGACACGCTGCTTCTGCCCGCCGGAGAGCGCCCACGGACGCCGCCACAACACGCTGCGCGGCAATTTGACCAGCTCCAGCAGCTGCCAGAGCCGCTGTTGCCGGGCCGCTCCGCTCAGTCCGTGAAACAGCGTCAGCGGACGCGACAGTATCTGCTCCACGCTGTGCGCCGGATTCAGGGCGGTATCCGCCATCTGGAACACATACTGAATGCGCCGCAGCTCATTGTCAGGGCGTTTTTGCATATCGCCAGCAATGTAGTGACCGTTGAACAGAATATGGCCATGACTCGGCGCATTCAGCCCGGCAATGGCGTGCGCCAGCGTGGTTTTACCGGAACCCGACTCACCAATGATGCCGATGGCCTGCCCCTTCCACAGCTTGAGGTTGATCTCTTCGAGGATGCGCACTTTCGGGTGGCCGTCGCTGTCGCGCGGACCGTAGCCTGCATTCAGGTCGCGTACCTCCAGCAGTGGCTGGACATCGGCCGCGGCCGGACACCAGTTGCTGGGGCGCTCTTTCTGCCGCGCCGCCTCCATCAGCAGGCGGGTATATTCCGCCTGCGGTGCGCCAATCAGATGCGCGGTGGTGCCATACTCCGCCATCTGTCCGCGCAGCAGTACCAGAATCCGATCCGCCATCTGCGCCACCACGGCCAGATCGTGGCTGACGTAAATGGCGGTGACGCCACGCTGTGCCACCACCCGGCGAAACGCTTTCAGCACCTCCACCTGAGTGGTGACGTCCAGCGCGGTGGTCGGTTCGTCGAGGATCACCACGTCCGGATCGCCAATCAGCGCCATCGCCGTCATCAGTCGTTGCAACTGCCCGCCCGAAACCTGATGCGGAAAGCGGTCGCCAATGGTATCCGGATCGGGCAATGCCAGTTCACGAAACAGGCCAATCGCTTTAGCTCTGGCCGCTTTGCGGGTCATGGTGCCGTGGATCACCACCGGCTCGATCACCTGATCAAGAATCTTCATGCCGGGATTGAAGGAGGCGGCGGCGCTCTGGGCAATATACGAGACTTTGTTACCGCGAAACGCGCGCAGCTGGCCCGGTGACAGGCTATTGACGTCGGTACCCGCTACGTGAATATTGCCTTCGGCGATGCGACAGCCGCTGCGGGCATAGCCCATCAGCGCCATGGCGATGGTGGTTTTCCCCGAGCCGGATTCGCCAATCAGCGCCAGCACTTCGCCTTTCTGAACGGTAAAGTGAATGTCGGAGACCAGATCGATCTCTTCGCCGCGATCGGTCTGCGCGGTAACTCGCAGCTTGTCGACCGATATCACCGGCATTGCAGTATGTGGCGTCACGTTCATGCTCCCTCCTTCGCCAGCGTCATCGGACGCATCGCCTGCAGGCTGTCGATAAACAGGTTGGCCCCGATAGTCAGGCTGGCAATCGCCAGCGCTGGCATCAACACCGCGGGCGAGCCATCAAACAGTCCCTGAATATTTTCACGCACCAGCGTGCCCCAGTCGGCATACGGCGGCTGTACGCCCAGTCCGAGGAAACTCAGGCCGCTTAACAGCAGCACGATGTAGACAAAGCGCAGGCCAAAATCGGTCAGCATCGGGTGCACCATATTAGGCAGAATGTCGTGAATCGCGATGTACCAGCGGCTTTCACCGCGTAACCGGGAAGCACGAACATAATCCATGCTGCGTAGCGTGCTGGCCATGGCGAAAGCGATACGGAACGCGCCGGGCCAGTAGGTAAAGACCGCCGTCAGGATCAGCATCGGCAGTGACGAGCCAAATACCGCGACTATCATCAGCGACAGCACTTTGCCTGGCAGCACCAGCAGCGCATCGTTGACGCGGCCCAGCAGCTCTTCCAGCCAGCGACCGGCGACCGCCGCCAGCAGCGCCAGCAGCGTGCCAATCAGGCTGGCCAGCAGCGCGGCGCTGAGCGCCAGCCCGATCGAGAACTTCGCGCCGTAGAGAATACGGCTCAGCATGTCGCGCCCGAGATAGTCGGTGCCCAGCAGGTTATCGGGCGTCAGACCGCCCATCAGCGGACCGCCGCCGATATCATCAATGCTGTGCGGTGCCAGCTGGGTGCCGAAGGCGGCCATCAGCAGCCAGAACAGCGACATCAGCAGTCCCAGCCGACCTGACCACGAGAGCGACTGGAAAAAACGGACGGGAAGCAGGAGTCTGTTCATGCGCTTCTCCATTTGGGGTTAAAGGCAATAGTCAGGACATCAGCCGCCAGCAGCAGCACCAGGTAACAGGCAGCAAACAGCATCACGCAGAGCTGCACTACCGGCAGATCGCGGTTACTGACTGCGTCAACCAGCTGGCTGGCGAGGCCGGGATAGCTGAAGATAGTTTCGATAATGATCACCCCGCCGAACAGATAGGAGAGGCTGAGTGAAATAGCGTTAGCAATCGGCCCGACCGCATTCGGCAGCGCGTGACGCAGCACCGCCCGCAGGGGTGAAACCCCTTTCAGCAGCGCCATCTCCAGATAAGGGCTGTCGAGCTGGTTGATGATCGCCGCGCGCGTCATGCGCGCCATCTGCGCCACCAGCACGCAGCACAAGGTCAGCACCGGCAGTGCATAGGCTTTCAGGTAGCTCAGCAGATCGCTGTCCGGGCTGCCGAACGACATCGCCGATACCCAGTGCAGCTTGACGGCAAAGATCAGTACCGCCACCGTTGCCACCAGAAACTCCGGTACCGCCACCGTCGCCATGGTGCCGATCACCAGCGCCCGATCGAGCCGGGTACCGCGATTCATCGCCGCAATGATGCCGATGATCAGGGCCAGCGGCACGCAGATCAGGGTGGTGATCGCCGCCAGCTCAAAGGTGGCCGGAATGCGCTGCGCCACCAGCTGCGAGACCGGCAGATGGCTGGCAAACGAGGTACCAAAGTCACCCTGTACCATGCCCGCCAGCCAGCTGAAGTAGCGCATCAGCAGCGGCTGATCCAGGCCCAGCTGCTGACGTAACGCTGCCACCGTCTCCGGCGTGGCGTTCTGTCCAAGGATCATCTGCGCCGCATCGCCTGGCAGCAGGCTGGTGATAAAAAACACCACCGCCGAGACGATAAGTAAAGTCAGGATGCCGGCACCGACCCGCCGGGCAATCAGGAACATCATGTATCGGTTCATCGGCGTACTCCTTATTACGAGCCTGGCCCACCAGGCGTAATTGTTGCTGGCAGTCCGGACACGGACTGCGCGGAACAACCGGAACGTACACGTAGTACGTGTGGATGGAGATCACTGCCCAGCGTCAGACAGACCCATAAAATCGTCTGACTGGATTGGCTGGGATCAGGCGGTCAGCCAGGCGAACTCATGGAAGCGATAGCCCATCATCATGCCCGACGGCCAGGCCTCCACGCCCTTCACCTTTTTGCTGTAACCGTCAGTCGAGCTGATAAAGGTCGGGATGATGGTGCCGCAATGGTCATAAATCAGCGTCTGCATATCGCCATACATCTGCTTGCGTTTCGCCTGATCGCGCTCGCCACGGGCGGCCATCACCAGTTGGTCAAACTGTGCGTTTTTCCAGCCCGATTCATTATTCGGTGCGCTAGAGAGATAAAACTGTGAGAACAGCATGTCGAGCGTCGGTCGCGGATTTATCGAGCCGTATCCCACCGGATCTTTGGTCCAGTGCGAAGACCAGTAACCGTCATACGGCACGCGTCGCACTTTGAAGTTGATGCCAGCACCCCGTGCCATCTGCTGAATCAGCTGGCCACCTTCATTCGCGCCTTCGATATTCGGGGTGGTGATGATCTCTACCGTCGACCCGGTCATGCCAGCTTTTTTGATGTGGAACTTCGCCTTTTCAACGTCGAGCGGACGCGGTTTGAGGTCGGCGTTGTAGAGCGGATGCCACGGCGGAACCGGCGTGTCGTTGCTGACGTCGCCGTAGCCCTGCAGCACGGTTTTGACCAGCATTTCACGCGGCTGCAGATATTTCATCGCCAGCACAAAATCTTCGTTGTTGCCTGGTTTGACGTCAGTGCGCACAATCAGGTTGGTGTACATGCCCGATTTGCTCTCCAGCACGCCGAAGTCGCTGGTGGCCTTGATCCGTTTGCAATCGGCCGCCGACAGGGTGGAGACGATGTGCAGATCGCCCGACATCAGCGCATTGACCCGCGCCGCCGCATCGGTCACGCCAATCAGCTCTATCTCATCGAGGTGCGGTAAACCGGGCTTGTAGTAGTTGGGATTGCGGGTGCCGATCGAGCGCACGCCCGGCATAAAGGCCTTGCAGATGAACGGACCGGTACCGATGCCCTTGCTGAAATCTTTAGTGCCATCCTGCACTATCAGGAACGGCGGCGTCGCCAGCATATAAGGTACATCGAAGTTGGCGCTACTCAGCTCCAGCAGCACCTCATGATCGCCGACCGCACTGAGGGTTTTGAACTGATCGGCCAGCTTAAAGGCGTTAGACGCGACCGCCGGATCTTTATGGCGGCTGAGCGAGTAGATCACATCTTTGGCGGTAAAGGGTTTGCCGTCGTGGAAGGTAACCCCCTGGCGCAGTTTGATATGCCAGCTGATGCCATCGCTGGACTCCAGCGATTCGGCCAGCGCCGGTTGTGCCATCAGGCTTTTATCCAGCTCGGTCAGGCCGCTGTAAAACATGTACTGACGGGTGTAATCGGCGCTGTTGTTGCTTTTCGCCGGATCGAGTGTGTCAGTGGCGGAAGCGTTCGACATCGCCGCCCGCAGTTTGCCGCCTTTGACGGGCTTGTCATCGGCCAGCGCTGCACCGGAAAAGCCGATCAGGCCGCTGCTCATTACCGCACCAGCCGAGAGCATTTTCATCAGGCTACGGCGTGACAGCGATCCTTCGGTGATCATTCGCGTCAGTGCCGGATTAACCGCGTCAGGCTCTTTATTATCAAATTTGCTCATCTGTACACCCTCAATAAACCATCAAGCGAACGTGAAGTAACTCTTCCGGCGGCCGGAGGTGGCCTGATCCGGCGGGAACTTATGACAGGCGATCCTTTGCTTTGTAATAGAGCCCGGCGAGGGGCAAAAACCATGGCTTGCCGTGATAACCGGGCAGCGCAGGCCATGACGCGCGCTGCCAGGGGTTTTCTGTCTGTTTTTCGGCCAGCAGATCGGCCATCACCCGACCCATCCACACCGACATCTGGGTTCCGTGGCCGCTGTAACCCAGCGAATAGAACACCCCATCCTGCTCACCGGCATGGGGTAACCGGTCCGCCGTCATATCGACCATACCGCCCCAGCAGTAGGCCAGCGGAGTATTGCTGAGCTGAGGAAACATCTGCACCATCGCCTGGCGCAGGATCTCGCCACTGCGCGAATCGGAGGTCGGGTTACTGACCGCAAAGCGCGCCCGGCCACCAAAGACCAGCCGGCGATCGGCGGTGCTTCGGAAGTAGTTGCCGATGTTTAGTGAAGTGACGTAGGTGCGGTTGTGCGGTAACACCTGGCGCAGCAACTCGTCATCCAGCGCCTCGGTGACCACGATAAAGCTACCGACCGGCACGATGCGGCGCTGAAACCAGGGAAAGGGGCCGACGTTGGAACAGCCGGTTGCCATCAGCACTTTGTCGGCCATAATCTCGCCCTGCCCGGTATGCACCCGATGCTGATAGCCATTAAGGCGCTCCAGCCGGGTTACCGCATGATGAGGATAAATTTTCGCCCCGCTGCGGGCCGCCGCCTCGGCGAGTCCGACGCCGAACTTGCCCATGTGCATCTGACCGCCGCGCTTTTGCAGCAGGCCGCCGTGAAAATTATCACTGCCGATCTCCTGGCGGACGGCCGCTTTGTCGAGCAGTTCAATCTCTGGATCGACCGTGCGGCGCATCAGCTCCGCGGCTTCGCGCAGCCCGGCGAGATGGGTCGCTTTGCTGGCGAGCTTGAGCTTGCCGCACAGGCGGAAATCGCAGTCGATCTGTTCGTGCTGTACCAGCTGTTCGACATAGCTGACCGCGTCGTCGAACGCCCGATAGAAACGACTGGCCTGTTCCAGCCCCTGACTCGCCACCAGCGAAGCGAAGTTCTGCGCCACGCCGGTGTTGCAGTGCCCGCCGTTGCGCGACGAAGCCTGACTCATCACTTCGCCGCTCTCCAGCAGCACCACGCTAAGGCCGCTGCGCGCCAGGCTGAGCGCCGCCGAGACGCCGGTGAAGCCGCCGCCAATCACCACCACATCAGCCTGTGACGGCAGTGGGTCGGTCGCGGCGCCGCTAAAGGCCGGTGCGGTGGCTTGCCAGAACGATTCCAGTTTCATGGCGCTTTCCTCAGAGTCCAACGACGCCAGGCAGGCCGCCAATGTCTTTAATTTCGGTGTACTGATAGTACGGATTGGCCGGTTCATGACCGCGGTTGACCCACACTTTGTGTTTGATGCCGAGATCGTGTGCGGTCATCAGGTCGTAGCGGAAACTGGAGGAGACGTGGAGGATCTCATCCGGGCGACAGTCGAGCTTCTCCAGCATGTACTCAAAGCCTTTCATCTGCGGCTTGTACGCGCCCGCCTCTTCCGCGGTAATCGTCATATGGATGGGTGCACCGAGGCGCGGGATATGATGCGGGATCAGGTCCTTCATCGAGTTAGTCAGCAGCACCAGCGGAAACTCCTCTGCCACTTTTGCCAGCCCGGATGGCACATCAGGATGCGGCCCCCAGCTGGCGCAGTCGGTGTAGATAAAGTCGCTGTCGGCTTTGTCCCAGCTCACGCCCCACTTTTTACAGGTGCGCTGCAGCGCATTACTGACCACGTCGTAATAGGGTTTCCAGGCGCCCAGCACCTCATCGAGCCGATAGCTGGAGAAGTCGGTGGTGAAAGCGTGCATCTGCGCCGGGTCGATGCGGTCGCTGAAGCGACGCTGCGCGGCACCGGCCATGTCGAACAGAATCAGCGTGCCGTAACAGTCGAACGTGATGTATTTCGGTTTAAACAGAGCCATCTAATAACCTCGTCATAGTCAGTTGCGCTTAGAAATCGATCAGTACGCTTTTCTGGCGCTGGCAGGCCTGAAACGCCTGACGGCCTAAATCTTTCCCGATGCCTGACCCGAGAAAGCCGCCGGTTGGAATGATGAAATCGCCAGAGCGGCCATAGCGGTTGACCCAGACGGTACCGGCCTCCAGGGCGCGAATCGCCCGCAGCGCCCGCGGCAGGCTGAGCGTATGCACACCGGCACACAGGCCGTAGGTGTCGTGCGCCGCCAGCGCCAGGCCCTGCTCTTCATCGTCGAACGGCTGAATGGTGAGCACCGGACCAAAAATTTCCTGCTGCACCGCCGGATTATCCTGCGCGACGTGGCTCAGTAAGGTGGGCTGCCAGAACCAGCCGCCGTCGGTGTCGGCGAAGCGTTCGCCGCCCACCAGCACTTCCGCGCCCTGCGCTTTGGCGGCCTCAATCACTGAACAGACTTTGTTGCCCTGACGGTCATCGATCAGCGGCGCGTAGCGGCTGCCTTCATGCCAGGTGACGCCCGGCTTCACCTCGCGACATAGCAGTGCCAGTCGCTCAGTCAGTGCATCGGCGATGCCGCGCTGCACGATTAAACGGGTCCCCGCCACGCACGCCTGGCCGCCATTGGCGGTGAAACCGCGCAGGATGCGCTGCGCCAGGATGTCCAGGTCACCGGCGTCATCAAACACCAGCTGCGGGCTTTTGCCGCCCAGCTCCAGCGTCACCGGTTTCATGCCGAACTGCGCCGCATCACTCATAATGCGCGCGCCGGTGAGGGTCGAACCGGTAAAGGAGACTTTGCGCACCAGCGGATGTTTCACCAGCGCACTGCCGGTTACCGCCCCGCTGCCCTGCACAATGTTAAGCACGCCAGCCGGTAAGCCCGCCTGAATTGCCAGCTCGGCCAGCCGTACGGTGGAAAACGGGGTCAGCTCAGAAGGTTTAAGCACCACGGCATTGCCGGCGGCCAGTGCCGGTCCGCATTTCCATGAGGCCATCGACAGCGGGAAGTTCCACGGGGTGATGGCACCGATTACGCCGTAAGGTTCGGCAATCAGCATTCCGAGGCTGCTGTCGCGGGTCGGGAACAGGTCACCGCTGTATTTGTCGGCGCATTCGGCATAAAAACGAATCGCTTCGGCGGTGAACGGGATTTCGTGCAGTACCACATCGCTGATGGGTCGGGTCGATCCGAGCGCTTCCAGCTGGGCCAGCAGCGGGTCCTGCTCAATCAGCTCAGCCCAGCGCCGCAATACGCGACCGCGTTCACGTGGCGCGCAGCCTGACCAGCCACTGGTTTTCAGCGCCTGATGCGCCACGGTAACCGCGTGATCGACATCCTGCGGCGTGGCGTCATGCAGCGTGGCGTAGACCTTGCCGTCGGAGGGACGCTTAACCGCAAAGGGCGCGCCCTGGCTCTGAAGATGCTGGCCGCCAATATAATGACCAACCGGAAGAGAAACTTTTTCAGGGTCGAAACTTAACATGGAAGAATCCTTATTTGTTACACCCGTCACTTGCTGGCTTATTAGCCTTTTAAACCGCGCTTAGTTATCGCGTTAATAAGCTAATGCAGAAAGTATGCCAGCCGGGCAAAAAATAAAAATGCGTTTAAAACAGCGCAAAAAAATTTTCTGCCGTATTGATGAAGGAATTTTTGCGGAATTGCCGAACAATTAAACAGATGATTTACTTCACAAAATTGTTGCACTCTGCGGGTGCAACGCGCACGGAAATTGCACCATGACGGATATCAGTGAGCCAGCGTTGCACCCGACGACAGATTTTCACTGGTAAATAATCGACCTGCTTCACATTGTTGATAAATTTCTCTGTTATTCAGGGTGCAGATAATTAACGCCGGGCGGTAACAATGATGGGTGCAAAAAAAAGCGCCAGCCCGGAAAACAGGCTGACGCGGTTAATAGAGTGAGATTATTCAGAGACTGCCGATATGAAATGTTTTTTGTTCAAGATACTCATCAATTCCATAACGTGAACCTTCGCGGCCAATACCGGATAATTTCACGCCGCCAAACGGGGCGACTTCTAATGAGATCGCTCCGGTATTGAAGCCGACCATGCCAAACTCCAGCGCTTCCGCCACCCGCCACGCCCGTCGGATATTTTCCGTGAAGAAATAGGCCCCCAGGCCATAAGGCGTGTCATTCGCCATCGCAATCGCCTGCTCTTCATCATCGAAAATAAACAGCGGCGCGACCGGGCCAAAGGTTTCTTCATGCGCGATGCGCATAGTGCTGGTGACGTTACCCAGCACCGTTGGCTCAACAAAGGTGCCGTTGCCCCGACTGATGCCGCCGGTCAGTAGCGTGGCTCCCTGGCTCAGCGCATCGTCAATGTGACCGTTCACTTTCTCTAGCGCCCGGTTGTTGATCAGCGGTCCAATGGTGGTGCCCGGCGTGAAGCCATCGCCGACTTTCAGGGTCGCGACCGCCTCCAGCAGCCGGGCGCTGAACTGCGGATAGATATCGCGCTGCACCAGAATCCGGTTGGCGCAGACGCAGGTCTGGCCGGCATTGCGGAACTTGCTGATCATCACGCCCGCCACCGCTATCTCAATATCAGCATCGTTAAAGACGATTAACGGCGCGTTGCCACCCAGTTCCAGGCTGAGGCGTTTGATGCTGTCAGCGCTCTGTTGCATCAGCAACTGCCCGACCTTTGTGGAGCCGGTAAAGGAGATCTTTCGCACCGTGCGGCTGGCGGTCAGCGTCTCACCAATTTCGGTCGGCAGGCCGGTGAGCACCTGCAGCACGCCGGACGGGAAGCCGGCGCGTTCCGCCAGTACCGCCAGCGCCAGCGCCGAGAGCGGCGTCAGTTCAGAGGGTTTGACGATAATCGGGCAGCCCGCGGCCAGCGCGGGGGCCACTTTGCGGGTGATCATCGCAATCGGGAAGTTCCAGGGTGTGATGGCTGCCGCCACGCCAACCGGCTGTTTCAGCACCAGAATACGGCGGTCATCGCTGGGGGCCGGAATAGTATCGCCGTAGATACGACGCGCTTCTTCAGCAAACCATTTAACAAAGCTGGCACCGTACAGCACTTCACCTTTGGCTTCTGCCAGCGGTTTGCCCTGCTCGGCGGTCATGATCGTCGCCAGATCGTCGGCATGATCAATGATCAACTGGTGCCATTTTTCCAGCAGCGCCGCGCGCGTGGCATTGGGCGTTTTTCCCCAGGCAACGCGTACGGATTCGGCATGCGCTATCGCCTGCTCAGTCTCTGTTTTTCCCAGCGCCGGAATGGTGGCGAGGGTTTCGCCGGTGGCAGGATCGGTGACCGGCAGCGTGGCGCCCTGCTGCGCGCCCTGCCAGCGTCCGGCGAACAGCGCCTGCTGGCGCAGCAGATCGCTATCTTTCAGTTGTAGTCGCGACATAACATCCCCTTGTGGTCAGTTGATTCCACTTTATCGCGGCGGGTCAGCGCAGGATGTTGTTGTCGGAGAGCAGAAAGTACCGGAAAGGAATTTTTGGCCGTGAAAAGAAATTTTATGCCGTGCAGTGAGAAGCGCACCCAAATGGATGCGCCTCAGCGTTAAATCTGGAAGTCGATTACCGGCTCATCTTCATTACCGTAGGAGAGCGCCTGGCGTTTAATCTCCTCCAGCGACAGGTTCGCGTTGCACAATTCGAGGAATTGCCAGACATAGTTACGCTGCAGCTGACCACGTTTGAGACCCAGCCAGACGGTGCTGGCATCAAACAGATGCGTCGCCTCAACGCGGACCAGGTCATCGTTCTCTTCAGTTTCGCACGCCTGATCGGCCAGTACTCCAACCCCCAGACCGAGTTTGACGTAGGTTTTCACCACGTCGGAGTCCTGCGCACTGAGAACAATATCCGGTTTCAGCCCGGCGGCCTGAAACGCCCGGTCGACGCGTGACCGGCCGGTTATGCCCTGCCGATAGGTGATCAGCGGATAGCGGCTGAGGGTGCTGAGCGATACCGGCTGATTCTGCACCAGCTCATGCTCTTTCGGCACCAGCAGAGCGTGATGCCAGCTGAACCAGGGGAAGGCCGCCAGGCTGCTGTTATTGACCAGCATTTCACTGGCAATACCGATATCCGCCTCGCCCGCCAGCAGCATACTGACGATTTCCTGCGGCGATCCCTGATTCAGTTCCAGCCGGACATTGGGATAGAGCTGACGGAAGGCTTTAATGATCTTCGGCAGGCTGTAGCGCGCCTGGGTATGGGTGGTGGCAATCGTCAGGATACCGCTGGTTTCATTGGTAAAGACATCGGCCAGCCGCCGCACTTTTCCGGCTTCATCGAGGATGCGCTCAGCGATAGTCAGCAAGGCTTTTCCCGGTTCGGTCATGCCTAACAGGCGTTTGCCGCGGCGGATAAAGATCTCCACACCCAGTTCATCTTCGAGGTCACGAATATGTCTGCTCACACCCGACTGGGACGTAAATAGCGTATTGGCGACTTCCGTTAAATTAAATTCACAGCGGGCCGCCTCGCGGATGATTTTAAGTTGCTGGAAATTCACGGTATTTACCTCCCTTTACGTAATCTGATGAATTGATGGTAAGAACTATTATTGATAACAGGAAATACTAAAAAATTTACTTATATGACTTTAGGGAATAACGGGGTGGGAATGAGGGTTGGGGGGGTCGCTGCGCGAACGGGGCTAAGGGGGTTTCGTTCCGCCGACCGGCTGGGTGAGGGTTCGCTGCGCGAACGGGCTGGGAGCGGGGTTCGTTCCGCCGACCGGCTGGTGGGGTTCGCTGCGCGAACGGGCTCTGAGAAGGTTTCGTTCGCCGGATGGCTGGTGGGGTTCGCTGCGCGAACGGGCTATGAGCAGGTTTCGTTCGCCGGCTGGCTGGTGGGGTTCGCTGCGCGAACGGGCTCTGAGAAGGTTTCGTTCGCCGGGTGGCTGGTGGGGTTCGCTGCGCGAACGGGCACTGAGAAGGTTTCGTTCGCCGGATGGCTGGTGGGGTTCGCTGCGCGAACGGGCTCTGAGAAGGTTTCGTTCGCCGGATGGCTGCGGCAGTTTCAGCTTCGCCGCTGCCGGCGACCGACAAGGGGGCGCCAGTCGCCGCGCCCCCTTGACCCCGGGCTCCGGCCTGCTTCACCGCCGCTTCGCGGTCCCTTCGCTTCTTCCGGATTTCTTACGGACCGGCCGGGACGCGCCATCCCTGGCGCGGCCCCGCCTCTTCGCGACATCCCTGTCGCTCGTCCTGAAATCCCTCATCCGCTCAGCGCTTCAGACGGCCTCCCACCCCTCGCTGTTATTTCTGTATTTCCTGGTGAGTTCTTCGCCGCTGTATGTATGAGCACAATGACTGTCGGTGCTGCTGGTTTTTTTCAGGGCCGTCAATAATCAGACGACATCAGGACAGACAGCAACCTGAGAATCCGCTGTCATGCAGATGCTGCGCAGGATGCAGCAGTGCGAAGCGCGCCTGACTATCAGGCTCAAACCATCAGCAGGCAGACAATATCAGGCCATAAAACAAAATAGCGGGTTTGCAGGCGGGGGGTTGTGAGAGGCGTCCGAAGCGCTGAGGAGTGAGCGAAGGCCAGGAAGAGCCGACAGGACGTCGGCGAAAGGACGGCCTCGCCAGGGACGGCGAGTCCGGACGGTCCGTCGGCCGCAGGGAATGACGAAGGCACCGCGCGCAGCGTAGGCAGCCGGACGCCGGGATTGTTAAGGGGCGGGCGTCCGCCCCTTGACGCGTCCGCCCGCTCGGGCAAACTGAAACTCCGCATCGCCTGGCGGGCGAAACCTTACTCTATGCCAGCCCGCTGCCATGCGAAACCTTACTCTGTGCCAGCCCGCTGCCAGGCGGAACCTTACTCAGTGTCAGCCCGCTGCCATCGAAACCTTACTCAGTGTCAGCCCGCTGCCATCGAAACCTTACTCAGTGTCAGCCCGCCGCTAGCGTAACCTGACCCCAGCCCGCCGCCAGGCAAACCCCAACAGAGCCCTGCCCCTTAACTCACTAACATCAACTCCCTCTCTTCGCTCATCGGCTTATTCAGCAGCGACAGCAGAATAATTTCACTGCCTGCGCCGAAGGCGACAACGGTAAGCGGGCGGAGATGTTCAGTGATAGCGGCAGACTCAGTGACGGGCTGTTGATGCGCGCCATCCAGGCATGGGTCGAGCCGACCAGCGAACGTGCGGCGGATTCCGGCAGCACGGTGACGCCCATACCACTGGAGATCGCTGCTGTCAGCGTGGAGATCGACTCGATTTCACCGATGATCCGCGCACTCAGGCGACGCAATGAAAATGCCTCATCGACACGTTTGCGCACTGCACTGTAGTCGCGCGGCAGGAACAGACTCATCTGCGCCACATCAGCCAGATCGACGCTGGCACCCGGGCAGTCGGTAGCCCCGACCAGATAGAGCTCCTCTTTCATCAGCGGCATACTGGTAATTCCGGCGGTGGGCGCACGGTCGTACAGCACCGCCATATCCAGCTGACCGTTCATCACTTTTTCATTCAGCGAACTGCCGCTGTTTTCATGCAGGTAAACCAGCACTTCCGGGAACTGATCGCGTACCGTCTGCAACAGCGGCATGGTCAGCGAGGATGCGGCGGTACCCGGTGCGAGGCCGATCGATACCTGGCCACTCAGCACCTGACCGGCATTGATTACCGCGGTTTGTGCCTGCTCACACTGACGCAGAATAGTACGCGCGTGGGCGTAGAGAATCTTACCGGCTTCGGTCGGCGTTACGCCGCGCTTGGTGCGGATCAACAGTTGCTGATCCAGCTCGTTCTCCAGCGTCGCCACCTGCTGGCTGAGCGCCGGCTGGGCGATGTGCAGCACTTCTGCCGCCTGAGTCAGACTGCCGATATCGACGATTTTAACAAAGTACTTCAGTCGTCTTAAATTCATCTTGCCTCCGTCACTAACCCCGAATAGCGAAATTGGTCTGAGCCAATCGCCTTGTTGCTAAGGAAATTGCAAGATGCAGGCCAGGTTTAGTCAGCACAGCCGTTGCTCTAACCAGAATTTTCCTAACGCGCCGGAAAATAAGCGTTTCTGATTACCTCATAAGAGTTAATAAGCAGCGGCGATAGCCGCACGGAAGCGTAAAGCGGACCAGGCGCACCGGGATAGTGCAGGCGCTGCGAGTCAGATGTGCATAAAAGTGATGACCGGCAGACTGTTTTAGTGCAGCGGCAGCCTGAAAACGCGCAGAGAGTCTGGCTTCAGGCGTCGCGGATGCAGAAAGAAGTGTAAACGCTATCAGTGGGATTTCTTATCTTTAGCGGGAATCTGGCGGCAATTCGGCAGGATTAGGATGAACCTTGCCCTCTCTGCCAGGCAGCAGAGAGGGCAAGGCATGCGCCCGCGTTCCGGCGGCGCAACGCCGGGAGTGAATCAGCGTTTTTTACGGTTGCGATGCATATCAATCGAAACCGCAGCAACAATAATGATCCCTTTAATGATGTCCTGAATATAAGCATCGACACCCACGAAGGTGAATCCGCTCTTAATCAGGCCGAGGATCACGGCACCGATCAGCGTACCGGTAATGCGACCAACACCGCCCATCAGGCTGCTGCCACCGATTACGGCTGCGGCAATCGCATCCAGTTCGTAGGACATCCCCATGCTCGACTGTCCGCTACTGACACGGGCGGCCAGCACCACGCCCGCCAGGCCCGAAAGTGCGCCGGCGATGGAATAGACGATGATCAGGTATTTATTAACGTTAATGCCGGAGACTTTGGCGGAAGTCATGTTGCCGCCGATGGCGTAAACATATTTACCGTAGCGGGTATGCTTCAGCGCGATATGGAACAGCAGCGCCACCACCAGGAAAATCACCACCGGCATCGCACCCTGACCGATAGAGGTAAAGCCATCGGAAAGGAAGCTGATCGGGTTACCCTGGGTGTAATACTGTGCCAGACCACGCGCCGACACCATCATGCCGAGCGTGGCAATAAATGGCGGGATACCGGTGCGGGTGATCAACACGCCATTCACCACGCCGCACAGTAAGCCGACGCCGATACCGGCGGCAATCGGGATCGCTGCCGGCATATTCACCAGCGACGGATACATCGGCGACAGGCTATCCGAGGTTTGCGCCAGACTGGCGGCAACTACGGCCGTCAGGGCGATGACCGACCCGGAGGAAAGGTCGATACCGGTGGTAATGATCACCTGGGTGACGCCGACCGCAATAATCCCGATGATCGCCACCTGCAGAACAATCAGGATCAGGCGGTTGGTGTTGAGCAGAAAAGACTGGTCACGCACGTACCAGCCGAACATTTCAAAAATTAACGCAATCCCCACCATCACCACAAAAATGCCGGTATCTTTCGGCAATTTGTGACGCAGACTGGCGAAAAAAGAGGGTTGCTGCGGTGCTGCCGGGGTGGCAGTGGCTTTCATATTGCTCATAGTTGTCTCGCGCCTCACTCGGATGCCAACGACAAAATGGTTTCCTGATCGGCCTCTTCTTTATCGAGGATGCCGGTTATACGCCCGCCGTGCATCACCATCACCCGGTCGCTCATGCCGAGAATTTCCGGCAATTCAGACGACACCATAATGATGGCCACGCCACGGTTGGCGAGTTCACTGATTAAGCGGTAGATCTCCGCTTTAGCCCCGACGTCGATACCGCGCGTCGGTTCATCCAGAATCAGGATCTTGGGTTGCGCCAGCAGCCAGCGGGCAATCAGGACTTTTTGCTGGTTGCCGCCGCTGAGGTTGTTGATGATCTGATCCATGGTCGGCGTTTTGATATTGAGTCGCCGGATTTGATCCATACAGTCCTGCGCCATCTTCACATGGCTGACAAAACCACTTTTTCCGCTGTACTCCGGCATGTTGACGATGCTCATGTTCTCCATCACCGACAGCACCAGAAACAGCCCGGACTTTTTGCGATCCTCGGTGAGAAACGCCATCCCTTTTTCAATCGCGGTGGAGGGCGAGTCGATATTGACCGGTACGCCATCAATCAGAATCTCACCGCTGTCGAAACTTTCCATACCGAACAGGCTTTCCATCACCTCGCTGCGGCCCGCGCCCACCAGCCCGGCCACGCCAAGGATCTCGCCACGGCGAACGCTGAAGTTGATGTCGGTGAAGCGGTCTTTGCAGCTCAGGTTGCGAACCGTCAGCACCTCTTCACCAATGGCATTGTTGAATTTCGGGAACAGCTGGGTCAGTTCGCGCCCCACCATCTGGGTGATTAATGACTGGCGGGTATATTTCGCCGTCTGGTCGCTGCCAATCCAGCTGCCGTCGCGGAAAATACTCACTTCGTCGGTGATGGTGAAAATTTCATCCATCTTGTGACTGATATAGATGATGGCTTTGCCCTGCTCCCGCAGGTCACGAATGATGGTAAACAGATGCGCGACTTCGGTTTCGGTTAACGCGGAGGTGGGCTCATCCATAATCACGATGTCTGAATCCCAGGAGACCGCTTTGGCAATTTCCACCATCTGCTGCGAGGCGATACTGAGATCGCCAACCATGCTTTCCGCTTTTAACCGGATGTTGAGCCGGTTGAGTAGCGTCTGGGTCAGCTGATTCAGTCGGGCATGATCGACAAAGCCAAACTTCATCGGTTCGCGGCCCAGCCAGATATTCTCCGCTACCGTCATGTACGGCACCAGGTTCAGCTCCTGGTGGATCATCGAAATACCGGAACGCAACGCGTCCATAGTGTCCTGAAACTGCACCGGCTCCCCTTTAATGCGAATGGTGCCCTTATCGGGACGATACATCCCGATAAGGCACTTCATTAAAGTGGATTTGCCCGCGCCATTTTCGCCCATCAAGGCATGTACCGTTCCCGGACGCACCCGCAACGAGACGTTGTCGAGTGCTTTCACGCCGGGGAAGAACTTGCTGATGCCTTCGGCTTCAAGCGCAAAAGCGGTCATACATCACCTCCGTACAGCTGGGTCGGGAACGATTATTTCAGGTTACGCTGGGTAAACTGTTCCATGTTTTCTTTGGTGATCAACTGGTAAGGGATATTGATAATCTTCTGAACCTTCTCGCCTTTCGCCAGCTTCACCGCGGTCTGTACCGCACCTTCACCCTGGCCCTGCGCATCCTGGAAGACGGTCGCGATCATTTTGCCCTGCTTCAGCATCTGCAACGCATCGGGCGTGCCATCAACGCCAGCAATCAGAATCTTGTCCGGATTTTTGCCCAGCGCCTGTAAGGCACCGATCGCCATTTCGTCGTTGTTAGAGGCGATAGCATTAATTTCATTACCGGCGGTCATCCAGTTGCTGACCACATCCACCGCGTCGTTACGCATGAATTTTGCGGTCTGCTTCTGCACAATTTTGATACCCGGGAATTTCTCGGCAACCTCTTCAACCCCTTTGGTACGGTCACGGGTCGCTTCATTGGCCAGATCGCCCATCAGAATGGCGACGTTGCCTTTGCCGTTCATCGCTTTAGCGAGGGCTTCCATCTGTAAGCGGCCAGCCAGCTCGGAATCGGAACCGACATAAGCCATTTTGTCTGTCAGCTCAGCCTGTGGACGACGGTTAACGAAGATCAGTGGGATGCCGGCTTTGGTTGCCTGATCCATAATCGGTTTCACCGCGTTGGTATCGACCGGGTTGACGATGATGGCGTCGACGCCCTGACCGATAAAGGTCTGAACCTGTTGCAGCTGCTGTGAAACGTCACCTTTTGCATCTTCGATCTGGCCTTTGACGCCATCTTTCTGCATCTCTTTCTGCATTGAGGTGCGGAGAATGGTCAGAAAGTTGTCATCAAACAGTGCCATAGAGACACCGACAGAGAGATCTTTTGCCATGACGGCGGCAGGCAACATGCAGGCTAACAGTGAGGCGACAATCGTTCTTTTAATGTTCATAGGGACCCTTCTTATTTGTTAACTTGCTCAGTGGCTGACACTGCGAATGAAAAATATCTTTTACATTCATCCAACCGGGCTGGCGTCTGTTTCGTTAAATTTGAGGTAAGACTTCCGGTTCTGGCTATTTTTGTGACCGACCACTCCTTTTCACAATCACTTGATTCACAAACAGTTAATTTCAAAATGTTGTTTTACTTTTTCACAACAGTTGCGTCCGTGATGATAAGCAGTTTATTTATTCCATATAATCACGTTTTGAAATTTTTATCATAAAAGCACTGAAATGATTGTTTTAACATCGCCAAATAACAAAACTTTGACATGCATCTAACATCTGTCAGGAAATGCCCTTAAATTGAGATCCTGTTGGCAGTTTGAAAAGTCACCGAAAACCCTAAAAAAACGCCGATCCGCTGCTTTTACGAGCATCTGAACGCAATTCATCAAAGAGGGCTTTGACAAGCTGAACCCACGCCGCTAATATTCGCCCCGTTCCAGCAATTCCTCTGTAGTTCAGTCGGTAGAACGGCGGACTGTTAATCCGTATGTCACTGGTTCGAGTCCAGTCAGAGGAGCCAGAATTAGAAAAGCCCGCTCAGGGAAACCTGAGCGGGCTTTTTACGTTTTTGGTCACGGCGGCATGGCATCCCCGCCTGAATGGTTTACACCTCAAACCCGAAGTGAGAGCCGTCCGGCAGTTCCACCACCAGCCGCAGCTTACCCCCTGCCGCATCGATATAGCGCTTGAGCGTGGAAAGCTTCAGGTCGCGGCCCGGCTTCTCCATGCCCGCCACGGTAGGCTGTGTAATACCCAGCGCCTTTGCCATTTCGACCTGTGTTTTCTGGACTTTCTCGCGCAGTTCGGCAAGGTGAATGTTGAGCAGGATATCCGTCGCCATCGCCTGTGCGTCGGCAACGACTTCCGGTTTTTCATCCGCAATAAGCTGTTCAAGCGTTCTACCCATCTGGTTACTCCTCATCTTTAAAGCCATTCAGCCAGTGTGTAAATTCCCGATCGGCAACCGGAATCATCTCCCGATAAAAACGCTTTTCATTGCCCACCTTATTTCCGGCACAAAGCACAATCGCCGTGCGGTTCGGGTCAAAAGCAAAGAAAGCCCTTATCGGCTCGCCGCGACTCTGAATACGCAGCTCTTTCATGTTGATATAAACAGAGCCCTTTAGCGTATCGGCATATGGCCTGGATAACCCCGGCCCCTTTTCGCGCAACACCATTAATCCTGCCAGTACACAGGCGCGATCGCTCTCATTAAGCAAGGTAAACCAGCGATCAAATCTCTCCGTCGTTTTAATCATCCACACGGGATCTCCCTATTAATATAGGTCAAATACTATATAGGTGTGAAGCGATAATCGAGTGTGATGCAGGGGGATTTCAGATGCCTGTGCCTTTAGTGCAAAGTGAGAGAGGCGTTCAGTCGGGTCAGTGATGAATCCATACAACCTTCATCGATTTGCGAGCTGTACCAGATTTGTTATCGGGTGAGATGATGTGAGGCGTTGTTATCAATAAGAAAACCCGCTCAGGCTTCCCGGAGCGGGCTTTCATTTTGTTCGCGTCGCTTCCCTGCCAATACAGAGTGACGCTTTTAGCGCGTGATTACTTCAGTGCAATCCGCACGATTTCGTCCGTGCCCTTAGTCGATGAGTCCTTGTTAAACTCCGCCTTCAGGGTGACATAGAGCGTGTTGTTGTCCGGGCCAATCAGCAGGCTGTTAGGACTTTTATCAAACGCCCAGCTCTTTTTCACCGCGTAGGTGGTGGCGTCCAGCTGCAGCACTTTTTTCGATTCGCGCTGGCTGATGTAGAGCTCATTACGCTGTGCATTGAATTTAATGCCCAGCGCGTCACCTTCAATACGTTTGATCACCTTCCCGCTGCGTTCGTCGAACACCAGCGTGGTTTTGGCTTTGGAATCGTCCGTGACAAACAGACGACCGGTGGCCGGATCTTCCGCCATATTAAGGAACAGATACTCTTTGCCATCACCGGCGGTCAGGCGTTTTTCGATTTTGTGACTGCGCGGATTGATCACCAGGATTTCACCGGAACCGTTGGCGGCATAAATACGTTCGGTCAGCGGGGAATAGAGGAGACCGGTGACCCATTTACCGGCATTTTTAATCTCGGTTTTCAGCTTAAAGGTTTTGGTATCCACCACCGAGATATAGCCAGGATCGGCAACGCGACCAACATAGAGCTCGTTACCGTGCCACAGCACTTCGCGCGCCCCGGCCGGATAACCTTCTTTGCTGATTTTGCCAGGGAAGACCAGACGCTGCAGCACTTTGCCACTCTGCGCGTCGACTTTAGAGATCGCACCATCCAGTGAGTTGGTGGTGTAGAACACGCTGCCCTGCTGATCGATGGCGGTCCCGAAGTTTTTCATGTCGGTGTGGGTTTCACCTTTGGTCGCCAGCGTGGCCGGATCGAGGCGATAGATCATGCCGCCATTCACATCCTTAAACGCCTGAGCGCTGGCAACAAACAGCGCTTCAGAAACCGGTGAATAGACCATTTCATACAGACCGTCCCCCAGAGCGCGTTGCGTTATCGCCGTATCAACCGGTTTTGCTGCTTCAGCAGCAGGCGCATCGACTTTTTTGGCTGGGGCCTGACAGGCGGTGAGGCCAAAGGTGGCGGCGATGGCCAGAGCAACAGTGGCTTTGCGCGGACTAAACAACGATTTCATGCGTAACTCCATCAAGGGATGAATCGCACCGGTCCAGTGTGACCGGGCAAAAGAATGAGAATCATACGCATTATCAACCGGTAATCCAATCTCATCGCTGATTTCTGTTCTCTCTCCGCCTGAATGAGCTGGTGTCCCGCGCCATAGGCCGTTTTTGATGACGTGAGGCTTAACGCAATGGTGCGGCATCGCGACCTCAGTTCAGAACCGTTGCTGTAGATTCCGGCGCGGCTCCTGACACCTCTGACCGGTGACGGGGAGATGCAGGAAAGCAGGTGTGCCAGGCGGCGGCGCCCCGCGCCTGACACGCCCTGCGCTGAGCCAGCTTTATTCTGCCAGGGCCGGAATCTCCCCCAGCGCGGCAATGGCCCGATCGCTGTAACCGGCCTGGCGCAACGGTGTTACCACTTCATCAGCCAGATCCGGCACATAACCGATTAACAGGTCACCCGCATCGTGCAGAATCACCTCATCCAGCGCGGCAGGCAACAGCAGTGATTCCGCCCGACCCATCTCTACACTGACGCCATTGGCTTCTACCGTCAGCGGCTCACCAGGGTTGGAAAGAATACGCGCGCTGTTGAAGCTGAAGCGCTGTGACTGGCTGAACTGCCAGCGCTCCAGTACAAAATAAGGACTGGCACAGCAAAACCGCCGCGTCAGATCCGCACTGTTCAGCGTCAGTCCCGGCTGAGGTTCGCAGCGCAGCTCCGGCCGCAGTTCCTGTAACAGCGCATCAATGTTCTGTTCCCACTCCGCCTGGCTCAGACGCGAGCCATCTTCCATTTTCCACGGCATGGCGTGCTGCTGGATGTCGGAGGTCTGTTCGATTTCATAGATCAGCGTGTCGGGACCAAAGCTGTGCAGCATCCCGCCGGGAACGTAAAAAGTATCACCAGTTTTGACCGGCACCCGATGCATCACCGCATCGTAATCTTCCGCCAGCAGCGCCGCTTTGAGCCGGGCATGATCCACACCGGCGCGTACGCCCAGCAGACAGGTGGCATCCGGCGCCGCCCACAGAATATGCCAGGCTTCGGTTTTGCCGTTTGGCTGCAGCTCAAGACGCTGCGCCGCTTCATCATCGGCGTGCAGATGCACCGGCAGCATTCCGCTGCCATCGATAAATTTACTCAGCAGCGGAAAGTGCGGACCGCGCCAGCCGGGTGCGACGATGTCATCAGGGTAACGGGTGATCAACTCGCGCAGGCTGGTGCCCGCCAGTTCGCCGTTGGTGACCGAGGCGATCATGCCGTCGACATCGCTGATCTCCCAGGTTTCGGCTACGCGTGAGTCCGGCAGCCCTGCTTTACCCAGCTGCTGCCGGATACGCTGGCCGCCGAAGATGTGGGTGGCGAGTGGTGTTGTCAGCTTTAATGGATAGGCTTTCATTTTTCCTCCTTCACCTGTCAGAGACTTTTGATGCGGCCGCTCGTGATGGCGGTTTTCTCTTTCGAATGGTCAGAGCGCTGGTAACGCTCTTCACTGTGATGAGGTTTTGGCTGCCTTGTTACTGAGCCAGCAAACCCGGTTTGCGCTGGTCGCTGCTGAGGATAGTGTGGACGCTCTGTCATCGGTTTCTCCTTTTTAAGCGCGCGAGGGGCTGATTGATCAGCGTCTCGCCAGTGAGAATCGGTGCTGAATCGTTACTGATAAGCCAGTAAGTTTAGCAGCCGTCCCTGAGGCGCAAGGGCGATGAAGAGAAGTCCTGTGTGAGCGCAGCGCTTTTTGGCTGCCAGGCAGGAGCGGGAACTGATTACGCTTTCTGCAATCGATCGCATCCGGTGAAAAAGGCCATTGCGCCTGCGGCAGAAATCAGTAAACTGCGCGCCATCAACCGATTCCTCTGTAGTTCAGTCGGTAGAACGGCGGACTGTTAATCCGTATGTCACTGGTTCGAGTCCAGTCAGAGGAGCCAGATTTAGAAAAGCCCGCTCAGGGAAACCTGAGCGGGCTTTGTGATAATTTCTCCCTCCTTTACGGCAATTTCTCTTACCGGGAAAGCACAGATACTGGATAAAAAAGTCAGTCAGGCTTAACTGGCCGGCATTGCGCCTCGGCGTATTTTTTGTCAGGACTTCTATATCAGGAAACAACCGACCCGGTGATTAGCGTATATTTCTCCCAAAGTTTTTCTTTGCTTTCGGCTAGTTCGGGTAACAGCGGAATACATTCCACCGGACACACTTGCTGACATTGTGGTTCATCATAATGACCCACACATTCAGTGCAAAGGTTTGGGTTAATCACATACAGTTCATCTCCTGCGGAAATCGCGCTGTTAGGGCACGCCGGACGGCAAATATCACAGTAGATACACTCTTCAGTAATAGTAAGTGACATCGTGCAGCCTTATGATTTCCAGGGTGGGTTGAAAGGAAGCTGTACATTTTCCGGTGCTGCCGTGCGCGCGACGTTAAGTTCCTGGGCAAGTAGCCCGAAATAACTGTCCAGCGCGGTCAGCTCAACCACACCCGACTCTCCAAAACGCGCTTTGAATGCGTCATAGGTGGCATCCTGCACCATATGAGTTTTATGAAGTTCGGTGACAAACTGATAGGTAATGGCTTCATCGTGGGTCATATGCGGAGGTCTGCGCTGTGCCGCCAGGGCATCGGCAGTTTCACGGGTCACCCCTGAGCGTAAGGCAATCGGCTCATGGATATACCACTCGTAGGGCGATTGCATTTCGCGTCCGGCAATCAGAATGGTGAACTCACGGATGCGGTTAGGCAATTCGGAAGTGAAACGCACGTGCTCACCCAGCATCTGAACACGCGTGAGTAATTCCGGGCTTCTCAGTAACACTGAAAACGGCCCGAAAATACAACCACGCGGTCCGGCACTGATTTTTTTAATCGCGGCAAGTTGCTCCGGGCTGGCCTTCTGCGGATCCATATCTGGCAATCTGTCCAGGCTCAGGTCGCTGTCAGAAAACCTGACTTCATCACACTGTGCGGGCCATTTCAGCGGGTCGCTGATTTTCTCTGCCTGTGCAGCATACGCCGCACCGTTTGCCAGTAAAAATGCCATCGCCACTGCTGTTTTTTTAAACGTATTCATTTCTGACTTCTCTGTTTATTGTAGATATTGGCCTCAACGCTGAAGCCCATTTTTCTGAACCCGCCACCCGGCAGCGCCCAATGTTCTTTATGGAACCTCGTGGAAAGCATCAAGCTCATAACACAACGTATAAATGCCGAAGAGCAACTTGTGATGGCTCAGATCTATCCCCTGTTTACGCGCCGACTCACACTGAGCAAAAAGACATATATCCGCCATCACAGGAGAAGCTCCACAGCAAAACGGCTGGTGTACGGCTCTCTGCGACAAGGTTTCTTCTGCCACTTGCAGGGATTCGTCCAGCCAATGAAGCTTCCACTGACTGATATCGGTTTCGGTCATGTCAGACGCACGCAGTCTGTCTGCCACACGACGGGTGATCAGCGGGTGATAATCGGCCGCGAACAGAGAGGCAAAACTCCGGCAGGCGGCCCGCTCCAGCGGATCGCGAGGCAGTAAGTCGTGCCCGGCACGGATATCGTTCAGGTATTCGATAATGGCCAGTGACTGCGTCAATATCTGACCGTTGTGCATTAACAACGGCAGCTTTCTTTGTGCATTGAGTTCGCGGTAAGAGGAGGTAAGATGCTCCCCCTGTTGTAAATCGACCTCAACATATTGATAGCTAATGTCTTTTAAACGCAATGCAATGCGTACCCTGTTCGTCGCAGACGACGTGCGGCAACCGTAGAGCCTGATCATAAGCTGTCATCCGCCGTCTTGAGTGAGCCACGCTTAATCACACCCACGAGCCATTTGAAGAAGCCTGGTGCCTGCAGGAGGATCATAAAACCAAACGCGGCCTGATAGGCTATTTGCGGATAATGACCTGCGACATCCATTGGCCAGAATCCAATGATCACCCCGAACAACGTTTGCGTGAGAAAGGCACCGAACAAGATAAGCAGATTGAGACAGGTTGCCGCGCGGCCGGTCATTGCCGGTGACACATTTTGCGCGACGATGGTGTATTCAAGGCCAGCGATGGTGCCGATGAGTGTGAAGCCTATCGACAATGCGGGAAGCAAAGGCACGATATTTAATGCACAAAGCACCTGCACGGCCAAAAACAGCGCAATACCGATTCCCCCCACGTCCAGCGGTTTAATGTTAAATTTTCCGGCCCATTGTGTTACCGCTCCCACGGACAATGACCCCACCACGACCGCGCCCATGCCAATGAAAAGATAAACGGAGGTTTCCGCGATGCTGTACTGCCCGACATCCTGCAACCATTTGCCCATCCACAGTCCCTGCAAACCAAAAGCGACAGTGTGCGGGAGCAGCAACAGACTAATCACTTTGCGAAACGCCCGGTTTTTATATACCTCAAGCAATGAGGCGAGGCTCGGCCACTTCACCATTTTGTGTTCAACAGGATCTTTCGGTACCCACAAGGCGATGGCCAACATCACCATCAGCGTGATGCCTGCCATCACAAAAAACAGCATCCGCCAGGAGATAAATCCTACCAGCCAGGCAACCGGCAAGGTTGACAACATCGCGCCCAGTCCGCCTGCCGCCAGAAGATACCCATGAATCGAGGGTAATTTGCCTACCGGCACCCAAAATGACAGCACTTTAATTGAGCCCATAAAACATGCCGCCAACCCCAGCCCGATGAGTATTCTCGCCAGCAATAAGGTGGTGAAGCTGTGCCCGATACCAAACAGCACTGCCCCAGCCACCGCCACGCCAAGCAGAGTAAGCTGCACACGTTTCGGACCATAACGATCAAGCGCCAGCCCGACAGGCAACTGCGCCAGAGAAAATGAGAAGAAATACGCACTGGATAAAATGCCGAGCTGCCCGGCCGACAGCGACATTGCCGAAATCAAAAAGGGTGCTAATACCGCATTAATATTCCTGAACAGAAATGACGTACAATGTCCGAAAGCAAACGGTAAGAAGATGTGCGTCATTACTTTTGATGCGCTCAGCGACGGAGACGAAGATATTTCAGCCATGATGATACCTTTAATAATTAAGTAATTTATTTCGAATGAGGCGAGTAGGTTTTATCTCCATCGTTTCGTAATAATGTTCCCTGCTTTGCCATACCCGGCAAATTCTGGATCACATACAAAACCAGATTTTCATCCTCCTGATTAATAAACTGATGCTCACTCCATGCCGGCACATATATAACGTCACCGCTGGCAAACGGCGTCGGGGAGTTATTATCCAGCACCAGCTCCCCCTTTCCGGATATCACCACGTACAGATGCCAGAAAGAGTGAGAGTGTGGCGTAGTGCGGTCGCCGGCAGGAATAACCTGAACGGTGACAGACAGATCATGCAAGGTTTCTCCCTGCTTCTCGCGATGGGGATTTTCAAGAAACAGTGCACCACGGGCCGTGAATTCTTCAGTTTGCAGGGCCTGCAAAATAGATGACTGCTTCCAGATGACGCTCTCTTCGCGAGGCCGCTGGTTATCCTCCAGATAGCGACTGAATGAACGCAAGTTTCCCGGCTGTAAGACGTTCTGTTCAGTCATGCTGATGCCTCCACCGGTGTCGTGAGCGGATATTCCTGACGGACGAGACGGCGCAGGCAACTCTTCACGCTGATATTCGCATCCTCAAACTGTCGCGAGGGCAAATGTGGGCGAGGCAAGGCGTGGGTATAGTAATGTGGACCTTCGACGGGGAAACCGATCGCCCAAAGATTTTCGTCGGCCACTCCGCTGGCATTAATCGGATGCAGCTCTCTGTCTACCGCCATCCCCCCCGGATGATAATCACCATTCATATAAGGCGTAATGAGTCCGTTCCTGAGCAGATTACGAGTAAGCTCGCTGCCATCCGTCAGAGGGGAATATGCGTCGAGTCTGGCGATAATAATGGCGTCTACCGGGCTCTGGTAATTTTGCCGGGTAAACTGGCCGCGCAGTACGAAGCGGGACTGGCTTTCATCGCAAACAATCCCGGTCGCCGGACCGCCACCCAGTGTGACGACACCGGCCGCAAACAAGGCGAGTAGCTCCTGGTTTCTGCGCAGCGGAGGGCCGAAAGAGATGCGATTAATAATCGGATTAAAGGATTCGATAAAGTAACGGTGTGATTCTGGTGTCAGCCCGTTCCATTCAACCGCCCGGCGCAAGGCTTCCCGCACATCGCGCAATACATCGGTCGCCGCCTTTAACGGGCTGTTCATATTGCCTGATTTAGCCTGTTGCAGGTCATGATTAACCATCTCAAGGAAGAATGCACACCAGGACGGGTAGTCATCAAAGGTCTGGTTGCGCAGCGGCCAGAGCACCTGTTCAATCTGCGCAACAACATGTTCGTCGGCGCTGAATGTGTCCGGATCCAGCCGTGTCTGCATCAGCGCGCACTGCCAGGCATAAGCCATCTCTTTAATTAAGAGGGGCAATATCTGCGATTGGAAATCGATCTGTTTTGAATTCCGTTCGGCAATATTGCTGGCAGCGATCGCCTCTACCACCGCAGGCGTCAGAAATTGCCCGGTATGACGACCGGTTAGCCCCTTCTGATTAATACCCCTGCCCGCAAACGGCAGACACTGGCGTGAGGAGAGCACTATTTCCGGCTCCCTTCCCGAGGCGATATATTCAAGCCCGTCACCGGATTTGATATAGCGTCCCCCGCGCCCGAGGGTCAGCGCCGAAATCGTGTCATGCGCCGTCAGGCCGAATCCCTGAATAAGCACCCGGCATTTTGCCGAAAGCGTATCAAGCCGCTTAACCGGATAGGGAGAAGCGTGATAAGCCAGCAGCGGATTGCGATCACGATGACGCTCGCAAAATGCTGAAAAATGGCTATCGCTGTGCGTGGGTTTACGGTATCCGTGCCCGGTGGTCAGGAAAACGAAATCACAGGCAATACGTTTTCCGTCTTGCAGAGTGACGGTAAAACGTTCGTCTTTAGTCAGGTTTACGGCAAACTGACGATATTCGGTAATCGTGATATTTTCCGGTAAAAGTTTAAGCAAACGCTGATAGTAATCTGTGAGGTATTCACCCAGCAGCGATCGGGGCAAATACTCCATATCCGTCAGCTCTGCCCCGACGCCATTTTGCGTAAAGGTATCGTTCTCACGCCGGTAACCCGCCGTTTTTGCCCACTGAATAAACGATTCGCCTCCGGCCTTCAATGCCTGGCTGTTACCTGCAAACAAGGTGATTTGAGAGGAGACCGTATTCACCAATAAATGCTCAGGTTGTTCTGCCGGATGGCTCCCCTGCCCCGGATTTCCCGGATTAATAATATGCAGGTGAATAGGATCCTGAATAGCATCGTTAATGACATTTTCGATAATACGGTCAAGGACATTCAGGCCACGAGGACCAAAACCAATAATAGCGAGATGATTAACGCGCACGGATCTCTCCTTCTGGCGGAAGGTGGAGTTGTACAATATTTTCTTCGCCCTTAAAGCGCGGGAATAACGTTCGCACCTGGGGATCATGGCCGGGAATAATGCAGGTAAGGTCGGATACAAGCTGCTTCAGGGTATTATGCGCCGCCAGCATGTCGGGAATGTCCATCACGATTGGAAACGGCGTTGAGGCATCGACATGGTGCCAGTAATGCGCAGAATCGCTGGCCAGGACAATTTTACCACGCGCTGTATTTACCGTGACAATTTGCAACCCTGCGGTGTGCCCCCCCACAAGCTGCGTATGAATACCCGGTAAAATTTCCTCATGCCTGCCGACATAGCGCACTTTACCTTGATGCAGACGATAAACCGCATTGGCAATATTTTCGGGATCATAAGGCGCTCTCACATAGCGGTGCAGCATGTGTCTGCCGGTGCAGTAATGCATCTCTTTTTCCTGCATATACAGCGTGGCATTGGGAAAGGCCTTCAGATTGCCGATATGGTCATAATGCATATGCGTGACAATAACTTTTCCAATGCGGTTTGCGTCAACATCCAGCTTTTGCAACAGCGACTCTGGCGAACCGTAATAATGTCGATCACGTTTCACGGCCAGCTCGCGATTAAATCCGGTATCCACCATCAGCAAGGTATTTTCATGGCGAATTAACCAGCAATAAAAATCCAGCGGCATATCACTGTTATCGTGTTCATCGTGCGAAATAAAGTTTTCATTACGCGATCGGTTTTTATGCTCTGCATAGCGCAGCGCATAGACTTCATATTCAGGTATCATTTTTAATTCCGGGCAGTTTATACAGTGACGATTCTGGCCATTTCTTCGAAAGGCGTGGTTTTGTCTTTATTTTCGAAAAAGAAATGTGACTCACCAAAGGCAGGTCGCAGATGGTCCAGCCACGAGGCCTGCGGATCATATCTGGCAAAGAAGGGCCGACGTACCCAGTCCGGGTTACGCGCCTGAAGAAATTGCAGCGCAAAGACTTTCTCGCCGCGGATTTCTGTTATCCCATCAATCATGACTTTACCGGGGAAGGCACTCATTGAAGGGCCGCGCACCGTCCTCGCCAAACCGGATACCGACTGATAAGCTTGCTGGAATATTTCCCAGGCCTTAAAGAGAGGAAGCCCGAAATATTCATTGGGGCCGGTATCCCGCTCGACAAACATGTAATAAGGGATAGCGCCGAGACGTACACCGGTCGTCCACAGGGTCGCCCACCCTTTTGGATCTTCATTAATATGGCGGATAAGTGGAGATTGCATTCTCACCGTAGCACCGGTGGCAATAATACGCTTCAGCGCAGTCTGGGCTATTTCAGGCTGGATCTCCTGAGGGTGATTATAGTGTGCCATCAGGGCAAGATTTTTTCCCGCAGCCACAACCTCTTCGAACAAGCGTAATACATCGTCAGCGTCTTTATCGGTAACATAGCGCTGCGGCCAGTAAGCCACCGACTTTGTACCGATACGAATATTCTTGATATGGCTAAGCTCAGGAATAAGCAGAGGACGAATATAATCACCCAGAGCGCGCGCATTCATAATCATTGGATCGCCGCCGGTGATTAATACATCGGAAACTTCAGGATGACGCTTAAGATATTCAACCAGCAGGGCGGAAGTGCGCGCCTCAAATTTAAGTTCATCCATGCCCACAAACTGCGGCCAGCGGAAACAAAAGGTGCAATAAGCATGGCACGTTTGACCTGCAGAAGGGAAAAATAGCACGGTCTCTTTGTATTTGTGCTGAAGCCCCTGCACTGCCTCACCGTTGAGCATAGGAACATTATGTGTAAGCTGACCCGCCGGGTGCGGATTCATACGATGGCGGATCTTATTAATGATCGTCTGCAAAGTCGCTTCGTCTTTATTCTGACGAAGAGCATCACTGAGCTGGGAAAATTCATTTTCCCTCAGCATTTCACGATGCGGGAATGTCAGACGAAAAATAGGGTCATCGGGGATATTATCCCAGTCGATAAGTTCATCGAGGATATATTGATTGACACGAAAAGGTAATACCTGACTCAGCACCTCAACGGTATGTTTCATTTCGGGAGTGAACTTTTCCCATTGAGGGGCTTTACTGATAGTACGTTGGGTATAGGGGATAAACTTCGTTACGGCTGTCATTTTTATTACACACCTTGCCTTCAATTTTAAAACATGATTAATGGCCCTCGAATGGGGCGCATTTTTATTACTGATATTTATTTTTTATATTCACCGGGTACAGACAACAACAACAGCGAATCCTTTAATTATCTAACTTTTCACCCACTGTGGCCGGCTTACTCCTCGTATAAGGCCATAAACCCCATAACACAGCAGTTCAACTACGATCAGAGAGGAAAAAATACCCACTGAAAGCATCAGGCCATAATCAGCGATGTGAAAGAGGTAAAAGACTGCAACAGGCGTCACCAGCGCAGTGAAGATACTGAAATTAATCACACCAAGACGGTTATTCGTCATCAGGACAGAACGACAATATCCGCGGACAATCCACATTGTCGAAACACCAACAATAGCGATAAAGAAATACGCATTCATATATAACACTTTGCTGCCTGCCGGAAACAAATTAAAGCTACCCAGAATGACACACAATAATATAAACAACACCGGCGCAACCAGACACTGAACGCTGAGAAATGTGAATAGTGATTTTCCCGGCGACTGGTGGCCCAGTATCTTGAGCAGAATACTTTCGATATCAAGCACCGAGCCTATCGAAATACATATCATCCCGAAGGTCAGCGGCCAGTATCTTAAAACAGTGTCTCCTTCGGCGACTTGCCCCAAACAGATCACAACGATGATATTACTCATCAGTGATGAAGCTGACATAAGGAAAGCCGAAGCGTACGGCGCTAACAGCGCAGCATAGTGATGACCTGTGCTGTCATATAAACGAATGCCCTGCCAGCGTACCATAATGAACAACAGGGCCGCCTCGGTGTATGCTCCGCAAACCAGCGCCACAATGGCCGCCATATCGACAGGAACCTGAAATCGGGTCAAGGTAAAACACCCGATGACCGAGACCAGCACCCGTACTAAAGAAGCCCGGCTCATTAGTGCAGTTTTTCCTTCCAAAATACAGCATCCCTGCAAATACCTCCTGACGGCTACGGCCAATAATGAGAGTGAAAAGAAATGCGTGATGAATACAATATGTGGCGTCATCTTCGAACTGAATATTGAGACGGCAATATTGAATATAACAAAGACACTGACAGCCAGCAGCATGGCGAATATCAGCGTCTCCCTGCTCTTCCTTATTTTGATAACCACTGCACACAAAGGAAAAACAAAGGCATTGGCAAACATAAAGGTACTCAAGGCTATGGCATAATCTCCGGACGCCTGCAGACTATAGGCGGACAGAATGACCGAAATAAGCGGCAACTCCAGATTAAGTAAGCTAATACTGATTGCGCTTGGCCACCACAGCCTCAACATACCCCATGTATTCATTCCGTGACCTCATTACCGACCTGTTGCATACGCTGATAAGGAATATATTGTTCAACCAGCCAGTGATAATCTTCTTTCAGAGACGAATAAGAGGATCCCCAAAGCAGGACACCGCCAATACGGTCGCGAACACTTTGCGGGCGAACAAGCAGCGAACCCTGCTTCACTTCCCACACCGTTTTATATTCATTTACGATGTTGATGTCTTTCGTCAGGTCGGCACATTCCCCTTCCCGATGGGGGTACCACACCCAGGCGGCATAAGTTTCTGACTGTGGCACCGGTTTCTGCCACTGCCCCATTTGTGAACGAAAATGCTGCTCTTCAATATTACTTCCGGAGCAGAGTGCATGCATTTGTGGGATCCAACCGCCCGGCGCCCGCGCTGCAATCTCTAAAAATACGATACGGTTATCCTGTGTGAGGAATGCTTCGAGGTGCGTGGCCCCGTCCGGCACATAGCCCAGAGCATCAAATACGCGTTGATTGTATTCATAAAACTGCTGATACAACGGGTCATTTTTTTCCAGCGGCAGACTACCAATAGGTTTGCCCTCAATGAATTCCGCATTCGGATAGCTGTATTGACAGATATAAATCTCTTCGATTTTGCCGTTAAAAATCAGCGAGTCGATATGGTAAAGACGCCCTTCGATAAACTCATCGAGCTCATAGTTCGCGACGACACGGTTATCACTGCACCAGCGGCGTAACGCGGCAGGATCTTCAATTTTAGCGATCAGCTCACTCCCCGCCGAGTCAATCTGCTTGGCAAAAACGGGATACCCCACGGCCTTCTCAATCTGCTGACAATATTTTTCCGGCTCACGCTGATACTCTGCTGGCGAGAATGGCAGCACTCTGGGAATAGCTATGTTCCCGGCTTCCATTACCGCTTTCATACGCAGCTTGTTGATGAATGGCTCTATTTGCGCAAATGTCGCGCCCTTAATAGCCAATATTTCACGCAACCGGGCAGCATGGCCGAGGAAATACTCGTCATTAGTGATGATGCTGACTTCAGACATATCGCTGATATGGCGCTCAGCGAACAAATCGCGGCAAGCCTGCTCGAGATTGTCGACGGTAAAAGGGTCGCAAATTTTGATATCGTCAAAGCAAACTTTTTGATCTTCAGGCAGATTTCCCCATCCCTGATGTCCGGTAAGCAAACAGACCGAAAACCGATCGCGGTCGATTAATTTATTCCAGTCAGCACGAAAGGTGACAATATTTTGAAGAATGATAAATGTTTTCATATTAACAGTTCTCCGGCGAGCCCTGCTTAATAACCGTTGACCAGTCGTGAGTGTTTACTGTCTTGCCATAAAAATCAGTCACTGTCGCGGTGTCGGTATTCCAGTGTTCGCTGGGGACAACGACTTTTCCGGATGCGCTGGGAATATCGATAACATGCTGCGGGAAGGCCAGACCGGAAAGTTCATTGCGTAATTGCGTCATGATCGCCATTTCATCTTCCAGGCTCATAACAAAGCGACGCGTAGAGGTCACTTCCTGACCATGATAAATATAATAAGGTCGTACACCCAGTTCGAATAAACGCAGGAACAGCGTTTTAAGTATTTCTTTATTATCGTTGATGGTTTTTAAGAAAACGGTCTGCGTTAACATCACATAACCCATTTTTCTGAATGCATGAATCAGCTCGATGACTTCAGGCTGAAGCTCATCGGGATGATCAATATGCAGGCTTAAATAGACCGTTGGTTTTGCTTTTGCCAACTCTTCCATTAATTCCATACGTACTTTGCCAGGGTTTTGTAACGGATAACGCGTATGGATCCTCACCACCTTAACATGTTCGATTTCTTTCAACTTGTTAAACAGGTATTGCAATCCTTTCGGGTTGGTCAGAGGGTCACCCCCGCTGGCAATGACTTCATAAATGGTCGGATCATTGGCGATATACTCTACAATATCATCGATCTGAGACATTTTAAGTCTGCCTTCAACGTCCAGACCTACTCCGACACGATCCTGACGTTCGCAATAACGACAGTTGGCCGCACAGGTATAAGAGAGCAATACCAGCAGCTGACCATCATATTTTCTTACCGTGCCGAATACCGGTGTCGAGGTCTTTTCATTTAATAAATCCACATCCAGATTAGCCGGCAAGGTTTCATATTCTGGGTTAAACTCGTACATATCTCTGATTGCAACGCTTTTCTTAATCAGCTCTCTTAAATAAGGCGTGGTTTTTTCAGAGAATCGGGTTTCTTCTTCAAATTGTTTAATGTCAATCATATTATCTTTAGACATGCTCATAACCTTTGTATTTAGTAGGGTACAGAGTGCTCGCCGGAATTTTCATTAACGCAGTTTCTGACAGGTAGCCCGTTCATTTTTTGTCGAACCAGTTCAGCGGATTTGGTTCGCATTTCGAGAAAAGATTCTTCCGTATAAAAAGCGGAGTGTGCGGTCAGCAGCACGTTATCCAGCGTTCTGAAGCCGTCGGGAATGTCGGGTTCATTTTCCAGCACGTCCAGACCAGCAGCTGCCACTTTTCCTGATTTGATGGCTGAAAAAAGGGCGTCAGAATCAATAATTCCGCCGCGCGCCGTGTTGACCAGCAAAACACCCATTTTCATCATGTCGAATTCGGCGTGTGACAACAGATGGTGAGAAGTGCGGTTTAACGACGCATTCACGGAGATGATGTCTGAGCTAGTCAGAAGCTCTTGCAGAGATTCGCAGCGAAAGACACCATGCGTTTTATCCAGCCCGCTGACCGCATAGGGATCGTAGAACTGTACATTCAGACCAAACGCCGCCGCCCTTCTGGCAACCGCACCACCGATACGGCCAAAACCGATAATGCCTAATTTACGGCCGCGCAGGCGATAGAGCTTTTTGACACTTGCCCAATCCCAGCCACCTTGTTTGACGTGGATATGGATCTCTTCAAGTTTTCTCGCAATGCCCAGCAGCAGTGCCAAAGCATGGTCGGCAACTTCCTCCGTGCCATAATCCGGAATATTAAGCACAGAAATGCCCAACTCACGAGCAGCAGAGATATCAATATTGTCAAAACCCACCGCCGCTTTAACAATGGTTCGGCAATTTTTTAAACTGGATAAAAATGCTTTATCGAAATTAACGGCGGGGACACATGCCCAGATAATAAGATAATTGACTTCTGAAATAAAATTTAAAGGAATTTCACTTACATGGCTAATATGCAGTAACTGAACATCATGCCCGGCTAATATCTGTTGTTCGACAATAGCTGTGTTGAAATGCTTTTCAGTCGTTGAATCGATGATTAAAATCTTTTCTTTACTGATGTTCAAATTACCGTCCTTAATAAGGGAACCAAATGATGTATTCAAGCGCCATAACCAGGATATATTTAATAAAAACTCTTCGCCATTGCTGAAATCAGACATTCATAGCCTTGACTCCTCCAGGCGACGGCTTACGTTGCCTGGAAGGTTAAGAATGAAAAAATATCTCATTTATTAATAATTTTTTTATCTGCTCAATGACGTTTTCGCTCGAGACGACCGGCCGATGAAAGTTAATTTTTCGGAAAATCCTCACGGTCAGACGTTTTTTCGTATGCATATTTCAGTCAGGATTTTTCCGATAAGCAATATTTACCAAAATGAAAAACATGATACAATTTCATTAAATTGATTTCAGTAATGACGAACGGGAATGGTGATGGGCTTATATCTTGATATGCATTCAGTTGAGGCTTTTCTTAAAGTTGCCGAGCTAAATAGCTTTACCCTGGCAGCCGAGTCACTTTGCATCACTCAGTCAGGAGTTACCGTTAAAATTCAAAAGCTTGAGAATATTCTTGGATATCCGCTTTTCCACCGAACGCCGCGTCATATCTACCTTTCGCCGCAGGGCGAAGTGTTCCTATCCCGGGCTCAAAGTCTGATGGTGGCCCACGCCAGCGCGTTAACAACGCTCAACGTCTGTGAAAATATCCAAAATATCAAAATTGGTATTAGCGACCATGTACTGGATATCCCTCTCATGCAGACGATTCAAAGTATCAGACAAACTTACTCCGACCTTATGATTGAAGTTAAAGTAGACAGCTCTTCCAAAGTTCTGTACGCACTCGAAAATAAAAAATTAGATATAGCAATTATCACTCAGGATGGCGATAAAAAAGGCGGAGAATATCTACGGAGTGAAAACTATAGATGGTATTGCTCTCCAACTTTGGCTTTTAAGCAGGATAAAATCCCGCTAATTACCTTAAGAGAATCTTGCCGTATGAGGAAGCTCATTCTGGACTTATTACTTGAAGCTCGAATCCCGTGGTTTGATAGTTTCCAGGGCGGCGGAATGGAAACCATCATTGCGGCAGCAAAATCAGGGCTGGGGATTGTCCCCTTACCAGAAACCGCGCTCACAGTTTCGGATCTGAAAGAGCTAACGGACGCCAGTCACGTTGTCAGTCTTCCGAAAATACCATCGGCGCACATCGTTACCTATAATAACTGCCTGGATGTGCGCTCCAGAACGATGCTTAAGGATCTTTCTCAGGCAATCAAAAATCAGATGTTGAAGATGCCTGATGCCGATGAGTTTGTCTCACTGAGTAGACTGATGGCAGTGTAACGTTTCCGTCCTATTCTATTTTGTTGGAAAACCATACTTCGGCGTAATGCTTGTCTCCTGGCCTTCAGTATGTTCCTGTCAGTGTAGCTTTCAATCGATAACAGTCGGATGCGCAATGAAATCATTAGCCTCGACGCAGTAAAGTACCATGGGCGGCGGCCATTGTTACCCGCTCCCTGGCTACGCTTATTGCTGGGGGGACGTCATAGTCATGTTCACCACATACAACAAAGGCTCCAGACACCTTTTGCTCAACACAATCTTATCGGTGGTCACTCTGGTGGTCCTGACAGGAAGACAATTCAGTTTTAGCTTACTTACTAGCCAGTTACTGGCAAAGGCGATCCCAGTCAGAGGAGCCAGATTTAGAAAAGTTCACTCTCCTGCGGACCTGCTCCGGCATCAATTTTCGCGAGTATCTGCTGAGCCTGGCTGGCCAGCTGTACGACTTTTTTTCGGCTTACGCTGGCGGGTTTCATACGTTCAGGTAGCGGCATTTTTACTCCTTTAAAATAGCCTGCAATAAACAACGTGATCAGCGGATTAGGTTGCTCAAAATTTAACAGTCCCGATAGTGATTCAGATATCCCGATCCCGGTTAGTCTTTGTGGTATCGGGATGCCAGCGTCATGAAGTCACATCACCACTCACTGTCGATTTGCGGCATGGCTCATGCCATACCAATGCGCGTCTGCTGCCGATCAACAGATGATGACTGCCCTGCCGCCGGTGCCTGTGTTTTGCCTGACCACCGCTATCCACGGTAGCGGTGGTCACCTTTCACATGCACCACCTGTGTAGAGAAAGGGTGCGCCGCATTGGTTGCCGTCAGTCAGCTCAGAATAAAATCACTCATAAACTGTCTGCGTGAGCCCGTTAAGCGCTCTCAGCTCAGCAAGCCAGGTACGGGCGTAGCCCTGAACGCATTCACTTTCTTATCCAGCAAAACCTGACTCTCACTGCCTGAATCCAGTACGGTATTTTGCAAAGAGGCTTCTTCGATCTGTACTGCGATAACCTCCAGAGCTACCAGCCCTTTTGTTGCCAGCAGTGCACTCACCTGAGTTGAGAAACAGGATTCGGTGGCCGCACTCTCCGCCGGTGAAACTTCGGTGGTCGCGACAATATGGTTATCCGAAATATAATTCCCCTCACCCGACACCAGCCGGATTATCACCGGTGTTGCGCCCTGCGGGATGATAGACTGCAAATCAATCGTTTCCGAAATATGATTAGCAATAATGGAGTTGTTGTTACCGCTGATATAAAGCAGACCATATAAATCATCTAATCCATTATTATAAGCCTGCATCGGTCCCCAGGGTTCACGCTCACGGAAAAAATGGTTAGCCGTGACCAGGTTTTCTGAACTATTGCCTTCCAGAACCAGCATCCCCGGATAAAATGAATGGAATCTGTTGCTGGATATCGAAGAGCGAACTACCCCAGAAAAATGTACGCTGCTTTTGCCGCGTGGGAAAATATTATTAGCCGTAATCAGCAGGCCGCCAAAATTTTCTACATAAATAGAATAACCTCTGTAACCTGCACCAATCAGATTATCGGTGATTTTTGATGCCTGCCCCGAACCGCGCAACTCAATGCAGTTTCCACATTCAGCGATGAAATTATTGTGTATCGCCAGCGCATCAGCGTTAAAAATTGTCACCCCATGCTCTAAATAGACCAGCCCCATGCCGCTGATACGGAAAGAGTCTTGCGCGCTCGCGATATAGATACCGGTTTTACCGTTCAGATAACTATTTTCGGGATCATCATTGCCTGAACCATCATCGACAAAATGTAAGCCATCAATACAAAAATCAGCAAACTCGACCGAACTTATGCGTGGCTCACCGCTACGTTTCACATAAAAGGCAGCACCGGCAGAGGGGTCACTTCCGGCAGCGGGAGAAAGATTAACGCATAGTCGACTTCCCCCCGGCCACACTTCATGCCATTTTGCCCACTCACTTTCGGGCGTATTAAATCGAATACTTGAAGAGGTGAAGCCATGCCCGGAACCAATAATCTTCAGATAGCTAATATCAATTAACACCTGGGTAAGAAGCGGATAGTCGCCGGGTGGAATATAGATAACCGCGCCCGGCTTACCGCCTTGATTGAGATCCGTTTCGGTTTGTCTGATTTTAATATCAGAAATAATACTGTTTATAACCTCACCAATATCCTGATAAGGGTTACCTTCCTTCCATTCTGTAACATCGTAATAGTTTTGGCTTGTCATGACTAATTCCTTCGGTGACAGTAATAAGAAAAAATCAGCAGTAAATTGAGTTATGGCTGTGCGTAAGGGGAGTGATAGCGGGTTATTTTTGCCTGTGCGCCAGAGAGCGTTATTTCAGTCAGTGAACTGCATGAATAATAACGTCGCGTTCCACACACGCTCCCCTGCTGAGCGAAAACTTCCACTATTCCGGCATCAAAACATAATGTCACATCGCCCACGTTGGCCAGCGGTGCCTGATAACGGCCGTCATCCCGATCTTTTTCCAGCAGACTTAACGTGTGTCCATCGTGCGCCAGAATAATCTGCTGCCCGGTTTGACCGGTCAGAGTCAGGCAAAAATGCGAGGTCGGGGTAAAGGTAATGATGCAGGACTTACAGGCAGTGCTGCCTGACCAGTGACTACACGCATCCAGCCGCTCTTCACTGATGATCAGCGAGGCTGGCGGCAATACCGGTGTCATACAGAGTTGTTGCCGGGCATTAAGATGAAAACGACGCGGCAGAGACATTTCGCCGGAATAGGCAGAATGAACATTCTTTTGTGTCGCCCAGTTGTATAACCAGGCAAACCCTGTGCGACTGTCGCTTTCACCCCAGGTCTGCAGGGCGTAGAAATCGGTGCCGAAATCCAGCATCTGCAGCGGTTGCGCTGAGGGAGTGAAATAACCGCGCCGAAAATCACCTGTTTGTGCAAATAACAGATTATGTCGTCCGGTTGTCGGCTCGGTGTAACCCACAATACCGATAATCATTACCCAGACGCCGTCAAGGCAGAAAAAGTCCGGGCATTCGACGCAGCGGCCCCCATTTTCCCGAAAATAAGGGGGCGCGGTGTAGAGCACATGATGGAATTGCCAGCGGTCACTCTCTTCGGAGTGAAACAGCAGCATGGCAGGATCGCCGTTCACCGACGCGCCCAGGATCATATAAAAGGTCGCGTCCGCTTCCTCATACCAGACTTTCGGATCACGGAAATCACAATCGACGCCTGCAGGCAGCTCTGTTAATACTGTTTTTATCAAAGCGGGTTTGTCGTAAGCAGGCTGCGGAACCGCCATTTTCTGGATTTCTCGATAACCGCGATAAAGATCGTAAGCCGGAAGCCTTTCGGTATACCAGAAACGCGTTTGCCCCTCGGCATCGATGAAAGCGCTGCCGGAAAATGCGCCGCCCGTTGCCCCAAGCGCAGATAAATTTTGCTCTGGCTGAAGGAAAACCGGATAGTGACGCCAGTGGTAAAGGTCCTGACTCACCGCGTGGTTCCAGTGCATCGGCCCCCATTGAGTACTATGCGGATGATATTGGTAAAACAGATGCCACTCCTCACCTTTCCGATGCAGACCATTAGGGTCATTCATCCAGCCGGTACGTGGAGAAAAATGTAATGCCGGGCGTAACTCTTCCTGCAGATAGTGCTCTGCAACTGCGCGGTCATCTCGCAGGCAAAGGTCGTTATTTTCGATATCAATAAAGCTGACGCCCTGCTGCGGGAGCGTGTCAGGGTGCCAGCTGTAACACAACGAAATCTCACTGTGCTCCGGTAACCACTCCAGAGAGACCATACCCTGCTGCCATGCGGTCCAGGTAAAATAGTGATAATACGGCGGTGCTGTTTCTATTTTGAAAAGCACCGCATTTTCCATGTGGATAGCAAACAGGTGCTGACCGGCCGGCTTTGTTTGCTTTATCCATAAATCAAGGCGCTGACCTTGCTTAACATTAATGGACAGGGACATTTTTAAACTCCTGCGATTGAACCGAACCTTTTTCAAGCTCGCGTTTTGCGAGATCGACTTTAATTTTTTCCAGGAAGAGGTTATCCAGTTTGAAGTAGCGCACCATAAATGCGCTGATGAAATAACTCACCATCGGCAGTAATGAGAACATGATAATAATGCCCTCAAGGGTCTGCGCATTTTGTTGCGGTTTGTTAGCGACATAGCCGGTATAGGAAAGAATCCAGGCGACGATGGCTCCAGCGACCGCCAGTCCCATTTTCAGCATAAACAGATTGCCGGCAAAGGAAATACCGGTGAGTCGTTTGCCAAATTTCCAGTCACCGTAGTCATCGACGTCTGACATCATTGCCCATAGAATAGGTCCGGACTGAATTAAATGCAGAATATTAATGATCACAAATAGCGTAAGCAGTGGCGTCAGCGATTTTGGGTCAACAAACCACAGCGCGAAAGAGAGAACACCAAGGATAATATTAATAATGCGGAATAGCTTAATTTTATCAAATCGGTCAGTCAGTGGCTTAGCTATTACGCTTCCCAACATATTACAGGCGACACCAAGCGCCATAAAAAAGGTAATAAACCCAACGGAGGCCTGCATCACATAGGTGGCATAATAAATAGTAACAGCCCCGCGAATAAAGGCCGGGAAGACGTTAAGAAAGGTAATCGTAATCATCAGCAGCCATTGGTCATTTTTAGCAATGTCTTTCAAATCTTTCATTAACGAATCGTCAGATTTAATTGAAACAACGCGCTCTTTGATACTGGCAAAACAGAACAGGAACATCAGCGTCGCGGCGCACCCCATGATCACCATGGTCAGCTGAAAACCTGAAGCGCGGTTACCGTTACCCAACCAGTCGGTTAACGGTAAAATTGAGGAAGAGACAATCAGCGTCGCCAGGCCATTCAGGAAGAAACGCCATGATAAACAGCCCAGTCGCTCTTTTTGATTCAGGGTGATCACCCCCGCGACTGAGCAATAGGGAATGTTGATTGCGGTATAGATCAGTGACATCACCAGATAAGTCACCCAGGCATAAATAATTTTTCCGTTCATGCTCAGGTCAGGTGTGGTAAACATCACGATGGCACCCAGGCCAAAGGGCACCGCCATCCATAACAACCACGGGCGGAACTTACCCCATCGACTTTGCGTACGATCGCAGATTGCACCCATAATCGGATCGCTGAAGGCGTCAAAAATACGGATCACCAGAAATAGTGTTCCAACGACGCCAGGCGCTAATCCATATACATCGGTATAAAACCACGTCAGATAGAGCGCCAGTACACTCCAGATCATACAGGATCCCGCATCCCCCATCCCGTAACCGATCTTCTCTTTCAGACGCAGTTTTCCATAAGCGCTTTGCTTTTCCATTACCGTTGCGGACATAAAATCACCTCAATAATGCACAGCTATAAAAATTAAACACAGAGCATTATCGCCAGCCCCTGTGCGGATGACTGAATAAAAATTTTCGGCTCGTTTAATAAGAATTAAGCGGGAAAAGCAGAAATCAGACAGCCGTGATATTAAGCGCGATACTGCTCTCACGTATAATTAACCGTGAGACAATTTCATACATTTCGATACTCTCCTGCTTAGGGGTATTATTCACCATCTGGAATGCCAGGTGGGCGATCTCGCCAATCGGTTGAGCCACGCTGGTTATTTTTTTGGTCTGCGCCAGCAGGGTATTGTCAAAACTGGCGATAGCAATATCCTGCGGGACAGCCACCCCTCTTTCCTTTAAGCCATCGATAACATAACTGGCAGCAACATCGTTATAGACCCAAAGAGAAGAGCACGCTTTTTTCCGGTCAGCTAACATCCCGATAATATCGTCCAGTATCCGAATATGGCCGGATATTTTTTCACCTTCGCCTTTCGCTATCCAGAATTGATTCTCTTTAGCGAGTGTTAACCCCTGACTGGTGATTTTTTTACTCCAGGAAGAGACCTTTCGATTATCGACGCCCTCCTGAGCAATAAAACCAAAGGTGGTATGCCCGGTCTGGATAAAATGCTCCGCAATAGCTTCTGCACCTTTCCTTTGATTGATAGAGACAGAATTAAAAAAACGAGAAACCTGCGTGACCACCGCCACCGGAATGCTGGTCGCGGTCAACCATTCCGCAAGTTCGCTTTCGGCCTCTGTGGGCACCCATAGCAGGCTGTCGATCCCCATTCCGATTAGGCTGTGAATAATCTGCTTATCCTGTTGAGGCTGATTCTGATGGGTCTTAATAATCACCGATTTCCCGATGTATCTTGCTTCCTCTTCAAAGGTCGCCAGTAACTCAGAAAAGTGTGGATTCACCAGGTTTGGTAGCACCACGCCAATCAGCCCGGAACATTTACCACTCAGCTGAAACGCACTTTTGCTGGGGACATAGCAAAGGTAATCCATTGCATCACGTACTGCCTGGCGTGTTTCCGGCGTCACGCTGGGATGATGGTTCAGCACACGCGATACGGTAGCCGTAGACACTCCCGCTTTTTTTGCTACGTCTTTAATCGATGCCATGATAATGAGATGCGTCGTTTAATCAGGCGGTCACTATAAAGTGTGATGAAGGTCAAAAATGTAAGCCAGTTCACATGTTGCTGCGTTACATAAATCCCTGCTTATCCACTCAATTCAGTCTGAGTTACCTTTACCTTAAAAGAGAGACAACAGAGTATGTCATGGTTAGCCCGTTCCGCATTCGCTGGCGGCCAGACAACACGCCACCCCGCAGCGGGCTGATTAGACGGCGAGCATAACCGGCTGGCGTTCTGATCGCCCGCCATCCACCATTCGTCACACCAGGCAAAATTAGTTATCATCCGCCTCCCCTTTCCCGCCGGTAACCCGATGTCTGAGATAGTCGATACTTTTATTGCACCGCCGTGTCATGACCAGATTGAGATCCTCTATCAGGATGATCATCTGCTGCTGATCAATAAGCCCAGCGGGCTGCTGAGCCTGTCGGGCAAAAATCCGCTAAACCTTGATTCGGTACATCACCGGCTGGTGAAAAACTTTCCGGGCTGCACGCTGGTACATCGGCTCGATTTCGGCACCTCCGGGCTGATGGTGATTGCCCGCAACAAGGCGATCAATGCGGCGCTCTGCCAGCAGTTTAGCCAGCGCAGCGTGCGCAAAATCTACAGCGCGCTGTTGTGCGGCCATCTGGCCGATGACGACGGGATGATTGAGGCGGCGATTGCGAAAGATGCGGCGTGCTTTCCACGAATGACGATTTGCACTACCCACGGCAAACCTGCGCGTTCGCGCTATCAGGTGGTTGAGCGTACAGAGTATGCGCAGCAGGATGGCAACGTGGTGCCGGTAACGCGAGTGGTATTAACCCCGGAAACCGGGCGCACTCATCAGCTGCGGATTCATTGCCAGCTATTGGGTTACCCGATTCTGGGCTGTGACCTGTATGGCGGGCTACAGAGGCCTGGTTGTGAAACAACACCGCGATTGATGCTGCACGCCAGCGAGCTGCATTTTATGCATCCGGTCAGCGGCGAGGCGATTCACGCGCGGCACGCCAGCCCGTTCTGATGCCGGCGACGCGCAGCAGTGACCGTTATTGTCCTGCCGTCACCGCCGCCGCAACGCGGACTTACCACATCAGGTCGTCCGGCACTTTAAAGTCAGCATAGGGATCGTCTTCATCCTGCGCTTCCTGACTCAGCGCGCTATTCAGTACGATGCTGCTGGCATCGCGCTGCGCAATTTTATCCGCCACGCTGGCCGGGATAATCGCATACTGATGCTCGCCGCCGTTCTCCGCCGCCAGACGGGCAATAGCAAGACGGCCGCTGATCAGCTGCGCCTGGGTCAGCTTATCGACGTTGATCTTTTTAATCAGGTTATTATCGGTGAAGTTAAAGCCGATGTTGCCCTTTGAAATGTCGATCCTGTTCATTTCAATCAGCTGCTTCACCTGCGCTTTATACTCTTTGGATAAAACCGCCTGTTTCTGCTGCTCGTTCAACTGCCTGTCGCGCTCAAGCTGCGCTTTCTTATTTTCTTCAACCGCCGCTCTGGCCTCACGCGCCTGAACGCGTGATTTCTTGGCGGTGCGCTGGACTTTGTCCATCTTTTTGCTGCTGACTAATCCCGCTTTCAGCATCTGCTCTTGTAAGGTGAGTTTGGTCATGTTGGTTTCTGAGCCTGTTACGAAATTTCCCCGATTATACCTGTAAATTCCCGGCCTGTGTCAGCAAGCCGTGGTGGATCGCGCTACGCGATCGTCGGCTGCGCCGCGCTGTCGGTTAAAGGCATCCTTCTGCCGCTGTGCTAACATTCTCCGGTCAAAACCACCCTGTTGAGCACTATGTCGGAATTAACCAAACGTAAAAATGACCCTGAAGGGCTGAAAAAACGCATTATCGCGGGCGCACTGAAAACTTTTGCCGAGTTTGGTATGCAGGGCGCGCGACTGGAGCAGATTGCCGAGCACGCGCAGACCACCAAACGAATGGTGGTCTATCACTTCGGCAGTAAAGAGCAGCTCTACATCGACGTGCTGGAGCAGGTCTACCAGCAGATACGCCAGCACGAAACCGGCCTTAATCTGGCGGCGATGGAACCGGAACTGGCGATGACGCGTCTGGTCGAAGCCAGCTTCGATTATCATGTCGCCCATCCCGATTTTATGCGGCTGGTGTGCAGCGAGAACCTGCTACGCGGTCGCTATATCAGCCAGTCAACGCAGATTAAAACCCTCAATCGCAGCGCGCTGGACGTGCTGGATGACATTCTGACCCGCGGTCAGCAACAGGGTCTGTTTATCGAAGAAGTACAAACCATCGACGTGCATCGCCTGATCAGCAGTATCTGCGTGCATCACGTTTCCAACCGCTACACCTTTAACGCGCTGTTCAGCCCGGATAACAGCGAAGAAGAGAGTATTCGCCGCAACCGTCAACTGGCTGTAACCGCAACGTTACGCTACATCCGCAAATAAACGGGCATCTTTACGGCCTGGCTTAGTCATGGTCTACGCTTAGTGAATATCGTCACAAAAACGCCATAAAAGGAATGCTGTTGTGAGCAGAGACGCCCACCTTTACCCGCTTCGCCACACCGATGTTGATCCCAACGATGACCGGCTCTGGAACTGGGCGCAAAACGCCCAGATCGGTAGCCGCCATCAGGTTCAGCGTCCCTCCAGCGAGGCGGAACTTCAGGAATTAATGCGCCAGTCAGGCGGTAAGATCCGGGTGATCGGCAGCAAGCTCTCCCCCGGTCGGATGCTGCACGTCAGCGAACAGGATCTGCTGCTCGATCTCAGCGCGTTCAGGGGCCAGATCGCCAGTGATGAACAGAGCGTGACCTTTGGCGGTGCGACACCGCTCGATCAGGTTTACCGCAGCCTGACCGGGATGAACCGGATGCTGGCTTCGTCGCCTGGGGTGATTGCGATTCAGACCCTGGCCGGCGCGATGGCGACCGGCACGCACGGCCAGGGTCTGCAACAGAGTTCGATTGCCGATGAAGCGCTGGCGATCCGTATGGTGCTGACCGATGGCAGCGTGCGGGAATTTAACCGTGGCGAGCCAGACTTCCCGGCGGCGCAGGTTTCACTCGGCGCGCTGGGCATCGTGACCGCCGTGACGCTGCGAACCGAGCCGTTCCGCATCTTTACCTGTCACAAAAATGCGGTTTCTGCGGATACGCTGGAGCAGGACCTGCTGCGCTGGAATGAAGAGTATCCGCTCAGCAAGGCCTGGTGGTTTGTTGATGACAACCGGGTACACGTCTGGAACGCCCACGAGGCGAGTGATGACGAGCGTCTGCGCTATGAACAGCAGGATCGTCAGGTGGTTGAACACGAAGGTCAGGCGGATGACAGCCTGAATGACACCATCGATCAGACGCTGGCGCACATGCATCGCGATACCCAGATTCAGGGCAAAGGCGGTAAGCAGTTTCGCACCGTGACCCGTTTTCGCGACTTCACCGATGTTACCGGTGACATCTATCAGCTGTTCTGTCGGGGCATCGCGGTGCCGCAGATTAATGTCGAAATCGGCGTGCCGCTGGCGAAAACGCCTGCCATTATCCGCCGGATTAAGCAGTGGTATGCGGAGAACCGCCCGCATATGCATTACCCAATCATCCTGCGCTGTACCGGTGCCTCTTCGGCCTGGCTCAGCCCGGCGTCTGACCAGCCAACCTGCTTTTTCGGTTTCGTGGTCTATTACGCCGATGACGGCACGCTGTCACAGGAAGGTCTGCATTTCCTGACCGAAGTGGAAAAACTGCTGGCCGACGAGGGTGGACGCCCGCACTGGGGCAAGTATTACGACGCCGATCGCTATAACTGGCGTGAGATCTATCCGCAGTGGGATGCGTTCCGCGCCCTGCGCAGCCAGCTCGATCCGCATGGCCGGTTAGGTAATGACTACATCGCCCCACTTTTTGACTGACTGAATAAGGAAAAATATGTTTGCCTGGGTAACGCTGTTAACTCAACCCGACTATCTGGTGGGCGTCAAAGCGCTGCACCGCTCGCTGAAACAGAGCAACAGCCAGTGGCCGCTGGTGGTGATGACCACCTCAGCGATTTCCGCTGACGATTGCCAGGCATTGCAGGCCGAGGGCTGCGTCATCGCCCCGGTTGAGCCCATCTATCCGCGCGCCGATCTGGATCAGCATTACGCCTCGGCGCAGTTTGGCGAAGTGTGGACCAAGCTGCGTGCATGGCAGCTGACTGATTATCAGCGCGTGGTGTTTCTCGATGCCGATATGCTGGTGCTGCAGAATATGGATGAGCTGTTCACGCTCGATCTCGGGGATAACCTGATGGCGGCGTGCCACGCCTGTCGTTGTAATCCGAATCAGATCGCCTCTTATCCGGCGGACTGGCAGCCCGAGCAGTGCCACTACACCTGGCAGGCGCGGGGTGAAGCCGCTCCGCCCAGCCTGGACTACTACCTGAACGGCGGTTTTCTGGTGCTGACTCCTGATAACGCGGTCTACGACGCACTGGAACAGCGTATCGCGGCGATTGATGACCTGAGCGATTATCCCTTCTCAGAACAGGACCTGCTGAATGAGGCCTTCGCCGGTCGCTGGATGCCGCTCTCTTACGTCTACAATGCGCTGAAAACGTTGCCGTTCCAGCATCGCCCGATCTGGCATGACGACGAGGTGAAGAATCTTCACTTCATCCTGGCGAAGCCGTGGAAGCGCGATCTGGCTCAGCCGGAAAGCCAGCGCGACCGCTACTACGCACTGGATAAGCTGTGGTGGGAAAAAAGCGGCCTCGCCTGCTAATACCGGACGGGAAGCGCTGGCTTCCCGTCTGCTGCGTTTTCCGTCGCTCGCCCTACACCGTCATCCAGCGGCGCTCCCGCGCAGAAAGCGCAATCGCCTCCAGCACCTTCTGCACCTGTAATCCTTCCGCAAAATCGGGCCACATACGATCGCCCGCTGCGATGCCGTTAATCAAATCGCGGATCTCAACCGTCTTCTGATCGTTAAAGCCGATGCCATGTCCGGCCGAGACGCAAAAGTTGGCATAATCGGGGTGCGCCGGGCCGGTCAGCAGCGTTTTAAAGCCCTGACGGCCAGCCGGCTCATCGTGAATGTAGAGTTCCAGCTCCGCCATGCGCTCCTGGGTATAGCGCAGCGTGCCTTTGGTGCCGGTCACCACATAGGTCAGCCCCATCTTAGCACCACAGGCGATGCGGGAGGTTTCAATCACGCCATGCGCCCCACTGTTGAAACGCAGCAGCGCACTGGCCTGATCTTCGTTTTCCACTGGCAGCTGGCGGCTGAGATCTTTTGGGTCCGGACGTGAAGTGATCACCGTCATCATGTCGCCACTGACCTCGGCGATATCCCCCACCAGATAGTGCGCCATATTGACGATATGCGCCGCCAGATCGCCAAGCGCGCCCAGACCGGCCAGCGCTTTCTGGCAGTGCCAGTCGAGCGGCGTCTCCGGTTTTGCCAGATAATCTTCGTTGTGGGTGCCGTAGAAATGCACCACCTCACCGATCTCGCCATTGGCGATGATCTCTCTCGCCAGCTGGCTGGTGGGGTTTTTCATGTAGTTGAAACCGACCAGGGTTTTGACGCCAGCGGCCGTGGCGGCGGCCACCATCTCTTCGGCATCGGCCACGCTCAGCGACAGCGGCTTTTCGGAGTAGACGTGCTTTCCGTGGCGGATCGCCTCCAGCGCCATCTCTTTATGCAGGAAGTTAGGGGCGCAGATGTCGACGACATCAATAGCCGGATCGCGCACCAGCTCGCGCCAGTCGCCGGTAGATCGGGCGAAGCCAAAGGTCGCGGCCTGGCGGGCCGCCAGCTCCGGGTTCACTTCCGCCAGCATCTCCCGCACGATCTCGCCTTTCAGCGCAAAAACGGTGGGAGCCTGGGCATAAGCAATGGCGTGACAGCGACCAATATACCCACTGCCAATCATGCCGATTCTGACTTTGTTCATTTCAACTCCATAGGCGCATCTCAAGGTTGAAATGAAATCTAAATTTCATTTATGCCGTTTACAAAGCCAGAATGAAATAAATGTGACGATGGTGGAAAACTATCCGGTAAAACCACTGATTACGCCGCCTGACAAGGGGATCGCTACGGCAAAACACCTCATAAATACCTCATTTTTTGCCGCCAGCGATTTTTAACTCCGCTGGGCGGAACGGGCGAAAAGCGAGTATTTTTTGTGGGGCATCAGGCGGGAGTGGCGACTATTTCAGCAGTCGGGCGATTTTGTGAAAAAGAGCTTTGACATGGCCCGGGCAGGCCGTTACTATGCGCCCCGTTCCAACAATTCCTCTGTAGTTCAGTCGGTAGAACGGCGGACTGTTAATCCGTATGTCACTGGTTCGAGTCCAGTCAGAGGAGCCAAATTTATGTTTTCATGCATCTTCACGAATCTTTATACGATTTAGATTCAACAAGTTAGTGTGAAAAGTCTTCCCGATGCATTTTCATTTCCCCCTCCGCATCGGGCAAGATTGGTGGTCTGATTTGGGGTCATTTCAGTTCGATTATGGAGTGACCACCATATGTCTCTGAACGACACTAAAATCCGCAGCTTAAAACCATCCGCTAAACCTTTCAAAGTTTCCGATTCTCATGGCCTGTACCTTTTAGTCAATCCAGGCGGTTCACGTCTCTGGTATCTCAAATATCGTTTCAATGGTAAAGAATCCCGCCTCGGCTTAGGTGCCTATCCCGATGTTTCTCTGGCTTACGCCCGACAGCAACGTGATGGCATACGCAAGCTGCTGACGCAGAATATCAATCCATCACAGCAACGTATCGCAGAGAAAGCTGCCCGCTCACCGGAAAAAACATTTAAGCACGTTGCATTGAGCTGGCATAAAAGCAACAGAACATGGTCAGAGAACCACGCCTCCCGTCTGCTTGCCAGCATGAACAATCATATATTTCCTGTGATTGGACACTTGCCGGTAGCTGAACTGAAACCTCGTCACTTTATCGCCCTGCTGAAAGGCATTGAGCAAAAAGGTCTGCTGGAAGTCGCAGCACGTACCCGGCAGCATATGTGCAACATCATGCGTCATGCCGTACATCAGGGAATGATTGAGAGCAATCCGGCGTCGAATCTCGAAGGTATCATCGTAGCACCAGTTAAACGACACTACCCGGCCCTTGCCCTTGAACGACTACCCGAACTATTGAGTCGAATTGATGGCTATCGTCAGGGACGCGAATTAACCCGGCTGGCAGTATCACTCACCCTGCACCTTTTTATCCGCTCTAGCGAACTGCGTTTCGCACGTTGGTCTGAGATCGATATCAGAAACAAAATCTGGACCATTCCAGCTACACGCGAAGCTATCCCTGGTGTCCGCTATTCTGGGCGTGGTGCAAAAATGCGCACTCCACATATCGTTCCACTCTCCCGTCAGTCCATCACTATTCTTAAACAAATACGGGAAATATCCGGGCATCAGGAGCTGATTTTTCCAAGTGACCATAATCCGTATAAACCAATGTGTGAAAACACCGTCAACAAGGCGTTGCGTCTGATGGGTTATGACACGAAAAATGAAATCTGCGGCCACGGATTTCGAGCGATTGCCTGTAGTGCTCTGATGGAATCAGGACTGTGGGCGCAGGATGCCGTGGAACGTCAGATGAGCCATCAGGAACACAATAGCGTTCGAGCAGCTTACATCCATAAAGCGGAATATCTTGATGCCCGTAAAGCGATGATGCAGTGGTGGTCGGATTACCTGGATGCATGCCGGCATGCTTTTCTGCCTCCTTATGTATGGAGCGGATTGCAGAAAAGATAAATATCCTAATCAGGAATATCAGTAATTGACCAAAACAATAAAAGCAGAGCTGGTCATTCAGTGCTCTGCTTTTTATATTAACATCACGTTTTAAACAGACCTTCTCACATTGCTCAAAACAAATTAGAGCGTAACGTTGACTTAGTGTTGGTGGATTCTTTGTCTTTGAGTCTGCGGATGGAAAAGATTGATGTGGTTTGTCCCCGCTTTTCAGAAACGAATAGTGGAACCCGAAACGATCATTCCAGTACCGGCTTATCTATCAGGTGAAACTCGACCAGTACAACTCCATTTGCTCCGCCATCGGGAACGATTCTCTGCGCCATGCCACTCGCTGCCAAGCGTCCCTTTCATTTCTCGATTCAGCCGCCTTTTGCCGCGATCCAGTGAATCAAGCTCATGCAAACCGGCGGCGCAGATATTAACAGCATTGGCAAAAAGAAAACGTTCCCGCAAATACCTACATAAGCCTTCTAAATGCAGAAGGGAACAAACAACGTTCCCTTTACTGACATATCAGTGCTTGTTTAATTCGGCGTGTGTGCCGGTAACCGGTTCGGTTGCTTTTTCCCACCGGTTAATGACCAGTGGAGCCACAATATTTCCAAGCACATTTAAAGTTGTAGTTCCGCTGTCGATAATGCGGAATATACCGGCTATCAGCGCAACGGCATCAAGTGGTAGGCCTGCCGAGGCTAGTGTGGCAGAAAGAATGAGGATGGCAAAACCCGGTACGCCTGCGGCTCCCTTTGAGGTCAGCACCATGGTGACAACCAGGATAATCTGCTGCATCAGCGTCAGATCGATACCGTAAAGCTGCGCGACAAATATGGTTGCTACACCGAGGAATATCGATGCCCCATCCAGATTAAAGGCATAACCAACCGGCACGACAAAACTGACGATGCGGCCCGGCAAGCCGTAGCGCTCCAGCTTATACATCAGCTGAGGCATAACGGCTGCTGAAGCGGCGCTTGAGAAGGCCAGTACCAGCTCCTGGCGGAAATATTTCGCCAGTTTAAAGACGTTCTCACCGATGAGAGCACAGATACCACCCAGCACGATCAGGGCAAATAATATCAGGCCCAGATACACCGTGCCGACAAGCTTGAGGAGCGGCAGAAGCGAGGCAAAGCCGAAAGTCGAAACGGTAGCGCCAATCATGCCGAATACGCCAACCGGCGCGTAGGCCATGACGATAGTAACCACCCGAAACATGCCGTCTGACACACTCTGCAGGACGCTGAGGATCGGGGCCGTTTTCTCGCGTGGAAGGCCATTGAGCGTAAGACCAAACAGAACAGCAAAAAACAGCACCGACAGCAGTTTGCCCTCTGAGAGCGCCACGAACAGATTATCCGGAACAATGTTCTGCACGATCACCAGCGCACCGCGTGCCGGCTCCATCTTCATGTGCCCTTCACCGTGTGCCATTCCCTGTATGCTTGTGCCTTCTCCCGGCGCAATCAGGTTGGCCAGCACCAGTCCGAAAACGATTGCTATCCCGGTGACGGTAAAGAAATATCCCAGGGATTTCACGCCCATCCTGCCAAAGGATTTATTATCGCCACTTCCGGTAATACCCAGGATCATGCAACAGAAGACAATCGGCACCACGACCATTTTCATCATCTTGATAAAAATATCGCCGAGCGGCTTGAGAATTTCGTGACTGACCCACTGCTGATATTCGGGATGCGTGTTGAAATACCATCCCACCACGATCCCCAGTAAAAGGCCGATAACGATCTGCCAAACCAGTGTTATTTTTTTCATGTCCAGCCCTCAGATTAAACAGGGCAACCTCTGCCAGAAAGCGGCAGAAGTCACGCGAGATACATTCGGGTGAAAAGAGAGGTGGCACGACCTGAAGCCGTGCTCAGAGTATTATTTTGCGAAAAGCTGACTGATATCTTTGAACGCTTTAAATTCCAGCGCATTACCGCAGGGATCAAACAGGAACATCGTGGCCTGTTCCCCGACCTGCCCCTTAAAGCGGATGTAGGGCTCAATAACAAATTGGGTGCCGAACGATTTTAGCCGTTCAGCCAGCGCCTCCCATTCGTCCCATTTCAGCACAATGCCAAAATGCGGCACCGGTACGTCATGGCCGTCAACGGGATTTGAATGCACGCTTTCCTGAGACGCCGTTTTAGGATGCTCATGGATCACCAACTGATGACCATAAAAATCAAAATCTACCCACTGCTCGCTCGAACGCCCTTCGTTCAGTCCGAATACCTCACCGTAAAAATGGCGGGTTGCCTTCAGGTCATACACAGGAATTGCCAGATGAAAGGGAGAAAGGCTCATTAATACATCCTCATAAGAAAGTCGCTGCCTTCTGGCTGCGGAAAATCTGATTGATATTGAGTAATGCAACGCGCTGAGCCAGAACGGCGTCTGGTGTGACATTAACATTACCGTCACAAAGGAGATTATAAATAATTTTCTTTGATTAAAATCAATATTTATCATTGTATAATACAAATTATATTTGTGTATTAGGTGACTTATGATCCGTGAACTGAAGACGTTTTTGATGGTGGCAAAAGAGGGAACCTTCGCGGCGGCGGGGAATAAAATCGGTCTCACCCAGGCTGCTGTCAGTGCCCAGATGCAGCGTCTTGAAGCGGACTTAAACTTTGCGCTGTTTGACCGCTCAGGGAGAAATGCACGCCTCAACCAGAAAGGGCTGCAGCTCGTCACCCAGGCGCAGGAACTGCTGATGCTGTATGACGGTCTGGGCGAGAGGCTGACCCGGGCTATTCCCGGCAAAATCGTGACGATTGGCGCCATTGCTTCCGTACAGCGCACCCTGCTTCCGGACGCGCTGACGTTGTTCAGTAAGCAGAGCTCCGGGTGTCGCACCCGCGTGATACCGGGGCTGTCGATGGATCTCATCAATCTCGTTGACGCCGGCGAAATAGATATGGCCGCTGTCCTGAAACCGCCTTTCTCCCTGCCGCAAGGCCTGCAGTGGAGCGCGCTGGCTCATGAGCCTTTTCATCTCATCGTGCCGAAAGGTGTCGCGGGCGATGATATCGCGGGGCTAATCAGAGAACAGCCATTTATTCGCTACGATCGTTCTTCCTTCGGCGGACGCCTGGTGGATCGTTTTCTGAGAGAGATGGACATAACGGTCACTGAAATCTGTGAAGTCGACGAACTGGAGGCCATCCTTAAGCTGGTCAGTAACGGTGTGGGTGTCGCCCTTTTGCCCCAGATTGCCGCCTGGCACCGCTGGCCATCATCGGTCAGGGCGCTCAGTCTGGGGCAGAAGATTTTTTATCGGGATGTGGGGCTGATTCACCGGCCGCTTGAGCGCCTTGATGATGACGTCAGGCGCATTTCTGAGCTGATTATCATGCAGGCAAGGCGGGACAGCCTGCGCAAGCCCCGTTAAATCATGTCACGGACGTTCATGCTTTTAACATCAGCCCTGCGGAGCCCCGGGGGTCGCCGCCGGCGCGCCGGCGATGTTGACCGCATCTCCGGTCGTGTAGAAGTGACCGCCAGCAATATAGTGCAGGCTGCGCCAGTCTGCCGGCAGTTGCTCAAACTGCCAGTGGCCGTCGCGGAAGACGCGGCTGTCAGCCCATGCCGCCTTTATCTCGCCAATAAACAGATCGTAGGTTTGCTGATTATGCGCCTCGGGGATAAGCTCGCAGTATAGCCACGCGGCGCATCCTGATACCAACGGCACGTCAGTGCCGGGCAGGTTAAACAGAGAAGCGCCTGACCGCGGGATCTTATCCGCTTCGCTGTGCAGGGATTGTGAGCCAAGGTGATAAACCAACTCCGCCTGAGACGCGAGCGGTACCTGGATCACAAATGACCGGCTCTGCTCGATAAGGCTGCGGGTAAAGGCCGTCTTATCCAGTACGACGGTAAGACGGGCGGGTTGGTAATCCAGCGCACACACCCAGGATGCCGCCATGACGTCTTCGATACCGTCATGACGGGCAGATACAAGGGTGACCGGGCCGTGATTTATCAGGCGGTATGCCTTTGCCAGCTCTACCGCTTTTATAAACTCATTCATCTTGCTGCTCCGCTGAAGTTTTAACGGCCTTCAATAAAGTCAGCCAGGCTCCGGTGCCCTGACATAATCAGTTCCTGGACGATGGCCGTCATCTCCGGCGCTTTCTCGCGTGCGCGCGCCTCAAAGCTGGCCTGCCAGACAATGACCGTTTCGTCCCGTCCGGTCAGGGGAATAAGGCTGACGGTCGCCACATAGTCATCAACAGGCAGCGGCGATTCGATAAAGCGGTAAGAAAAAGCCTGACGCGTTTCATCAACCATCAGCAGTTGCTCACGAAGAACGTCCCCGTTCTTCAGCACCAGCCTGCGCTTGCAGCCCGGCAGCCCGTCCGGCTGATGGTCCTCAATTTCACTGCTGCGGATCGCCGGGTGCCATTCACTGATGCGGCCAAACTGGCGGAGCGTTTGCCATACCCGGTTCGCATCAGCGGCGACGGTGGCGTTAAATTTTACGACTGACATAGCGGTGCCTTTTATTGTGTTGCGCGTTTTCCGGCCATGTCGGCCGCGCGAATGATGGAAATGCCCGGCTGCGGATTCAGCGCGGACTGTATAAGGCGGGCGGCGATTTCTGCTGCCGGGTTGAGACGCCAGCGGGGCGGTAGAAACGGTGCGAAAACCCTAAGGGCGAGTTTCAGGGCCATTTCCCCCGGGCGCACCTCTTTCCTGGCCCCCCCGATAACGCCGGGCCGGACGAAGGTCAGCGAACGGAAATTCGCCTGCAAGAGCGCCTGCTCAAGCTCTCCTTTTACGCGGTTATAAAAAAAGCGTGAATCCGGATCTGCCCCGGCAGCCGAGGTCAGGGCAAAGGTTGAGGCGCCTAGGCTCTGCGCCAGGCGGGCAAATGCCAGCGGATAGTCGTAATCAACCTGCCGGAAGGCGTCCCGGCTTCCGGCTTTGTGCATCGTGGTGCCAAGTGCGCAGATCGCCGCGTCCACCGTTCCTTCCTGCACGCAGGTGCGCAGATCCTCAAAACTGATTTGGGGATTGATAAGCGTCTTTCCGCCGGCAGCGTACGGAGGAAGTGGCTTTCGCGTGGGGGCGATAATGACACTGACGGCGGGATTGGCCAGCGCCTGGTGAAGGACATGGCCGCCCACCAGCCCGGTTGCACCCAGCAGCAACAGGCGGCTCACTTTACCGGCCCGCCATTTTCTGCAGGGCTTCCCGAACCGGAACCTCGCCGGCAGTCAGCTCGATAATGATGCGACTGACGCCAGGCTGTTCAATGATTTCAGCCAGAGTGGCCGCCACATCATCACGGGGAACATCCCCATAAGGAATAGCGAGGCCCGCATGGACAAGGCCCGTGCCGGGCTCGTCCCGCAGCGTGCCAGGTCGTAATATCACCCAGTCGAGAGCGCTTTGCGCCAGCGCCACGTCGGCCATTTTTTTGACGCGCATATAGTTCTCGAACGTGTCAGACACCGACTGACCCCGTGCGGCCTCCGGGAATGCGGAAACCAGCAGAAAGCGCGACACCCGGGCCTTCAGGGCAGCGGCAACGGCGGTTTTCAGCCCCTCGCCATCTACCGCATTGGTCATTTCCTGGCCGCCCTTGCCGCCGGCGCCGGCCGTAAATACCACCACCTCACTGCCTGTCAGGTATGCAGCCAGCGCATCCTCATCCAGCTCGGTCAGGCTTCCTCTGACCGGCTCAGCCCCCTGCTGACGTAATAACGTTTCCTGCTCTGGTTTGCGACACAGCGCCCGGACATCATGTCCGTTATCCGAAAGGATCCTGCTCAGGCGCCTGCCTATCTGGCCTGCGCCACCAATAATGAAAACACGGGTCATTAGGTTCTCCTTGCCCTGTCATGAGGCGGCGGTAATCGCCGCGTTATCAACCTTCAAACTGATGGTACACTTTGGCGATCACCTGCCAGCGTCCGTCAATCTTAATCAGTGTCAGATAATCGTTATAGTCCGCACCTATAGCGTCATTTTCCATATCAACCCGCACTACTGCGGTCGTCGGCGTGATAGCCAGCACATCGAGGCGGGTTACGATATCCGGCGCGCTGCCGTTCTCGCGAACAAAGGCGTACAGGTTCTCCACCGGCCCGCCCAGCAGCCTGCCGTTGGTAAAGCCGTACATCACCGCATCGTTATGAAAGGCTTGCGCCACCGTTTCAGCTTCACCGGTGCGCAGTCCATCAACGTATCTCTCAGCCGTTTCCGTGACAGCCCGGTAATCGGCAGTGGGTACCGCTTTGATATTTTTACTCATCTTACTTTCCTCTTTTTGGCAGCATGCAGGAACTGCACGCTGCATCAGTCAACGGGCCGGGCCGTTATCAGGGTGCGACGTGGGTGTGGTAAATCTTGCTGACCACGGTCCAGCGACCGTTCACCTTCAGAAGATTGAAAAAGTCGGTGAAGCGAAAGCCCGAAATGTCGTCAGTGTCGATGCGGGCACTGGCCGCCGTACCCACGATATCTACACGCACAATGGCCGCTTTGGCTTCGGGTGAAGGACGGAAGGCGGTATCGATGGTGTCAAACAGCCCCTGAATCGGACCTCCGCTGAGATGGCCGTTCCCGTCAACGCCGAAAATAGTCGCCTTATCGCTAAAGGCGGGCTTCATCAGTTCGCTCTTCGCCTGCTTACCGCCTTCATTGTACTGATTAAGCACGTCCACGATGGCGTTATAGTCCTGCACGTAGGTTGTGTCGCTCATGTTTATGTCTCCGTTTTAATAAACCGGGTATCCGTTCAGATACCCATTTTTCGTCTGATGCACCGTTGCAGCAGATAAAGCAATACCAGGCCCAGCGCGGCGACCGCCGCACCGGTTAACACACCGGTGTTCTGCATCATTTCCAGGGGTGAAAAATCCCCCCACGCAAGCCCCCCCACGTCTGATACGGTGGCACCCGCACTGGCGTAGATAAAGGTTCCCGGAATAAGGCCGGGCATCGTGGCAGCCAGATATTTTTTAAAATGCATGCCGCTCGCCCCCAGCCCGTAGTTCAGGGGCGCAAACGGCACCACTGAGCTCAGACGGAGCAGCAGAACAAGCACAATGCCATTGTGCTGCGCCAGAGAAAGCACCCTGCTCAGGTTGGTGCTCCTGACGGCCACCTTCGCAACATGCGGAAAGAGGCGGCTCCTGGCCAGCCCGAAAGCCAGCAATGAAGAGGTGATACCGGCCAGCAGGGCTATCAGCGTTCCGCCCGTGGCACCAAACAGCCATCCCGACAGTGCAGTCAGTAATGAGGCCGGGAAAAACAGTAGCGTGGCCGCGACAAAAACGGCGAAAAACAGCACCGTCCCCACCCCGCCGGCAGCCTGAAGATAGAGACTCAGAGATGAGATAAGGTTCGCCATCAACTTCCTGCATTTTGTAGTGATCGCTATGTAATGTTATTATTGTATAGTGATCACTACGTAAACTGTCAAGCGAATCATTGAGACCTCCCTGCATGAAAAATCGTGATTTACCCGAAGCCGTGGAAAAACCTAAAGGCAGGCCGCGCAGCTTTGACCGTGACAAGGCGCTGCTCAAGGCTCTGGATCTGTTCTGGCGTAAAGGCTTTGAGCCGGCGTCGGTTGCCGAACTCTGTGCCGCAATGGAAATCAATCCGCCCAGCCTGTATGCAGCCTTCGGCAATAAGGCAAAACTGTTCCTTGAGGCGGTAAATTACTACGAGCGGGTATACTGGAAAACGACCTGGGAGCGGCTCGAACAGACGCCGGACATCACTCAGGCCATTGATCGATTCTTCAGCGAAGCGGCAGAGATACTGCTCTCACCCTCAGCACCCTGTGGCTGCATGGTGGTACTTGCGGCGATTAATGTCTCAGCGGACTCGACCGATGTCATCAGGGCGGTCAGCGTTCTCCGGCAGGAGGGGAAAGACCTGTTTGAAAAACGGCTGGGCAGAGCGGTGCGGGAAAATCAGCTGCCTGCGGGAACAAATACCGCTGCCCTGGCTACCGTTCTGAATACGTTGCTTGAAGGGATGTCAATTGAAGCGAAAGACGGCGCCACGCCTGAAAGCCTGAAGCTGACCGGACAGCACGCCATCAGGCTGCTGCCGCCGCTGAATGCCTGAACGCACGAAATGCCACACAATACAACTAGACGACCGGTCAGTTTTTTTACTAGAGTACCCGGACTATGAAAAAGCACGCGACAGACATACGCCAGCACATCATTGATGTGGCGAGGGCAATTATTACGCACAAAGGTTACAGCGCCGTCGGAATTGCTGAGATTGTCCAGGCCGCCGGTATCCCTAAAGGCTCGTTTTATTATTACTTTAAGTCTAAAGAAGATTTTGCCGAAGCGCTGCTGGCGCACTATTTCAGCCACTATCTGGATGAGGTAGACATTCAGCTTAATGGCCGCGGGCCAGCCCGTGAGCGTTTGCTGCGCTACTTCACTTTCTGGAAAACGACCCAGGGCGCAGACCTGCCCGAAAGTAAATGTCTCGTGGTCAAGCTGGGCGCAGAAGTCTGCGATCAGTACGACAGCATGCGACACGTTCTGGCAAAAGGGACGCACGATATCGTGCAGAAAATTGCTCAGTGTATCCGTGAGGGCCAGGAAGACCGTTCTCTCCCGGCGGTTGCGAATGCCGGGGAACTCGCCGAAGAACTCTATCAGCTCTGGCTTGGTGCCTCCCTGATGGCAAAAATTCATGATCCTGATAAAGCGTTTGAGAAAGCCTTGAACGCCACCCTGCGGCTGCTCGGGTAGCCGTATTTTTTTTACCTTAAAACTAGACGACCGGTCAACTATTATGGAGTTTATATGACTGACAACAGTACCCGTACCGATTTATTTTCACCCGTTACGATGGGGACGCTTCAGCTGGCTAACCGCATCGTGATGGCCCCGGTGACCCGCAGCCGTTACGGCGAGGACGGCGTGCCTGATGAACTGCATGCGACTTATTATGCACAGCGCGCCGGCGCGGGCCTGATTATTTCAGAAGCCACCAACATCTCAGCGCAGGGCCGCGGCTATGCGGCTACCCCGGGGATCTGGAGCGAAGAGCAGGTGACTGGCTGGAAAAAGGTGACTGACGCCGTCCACGCTGAGGGCGGAAAAATCGTCTGCCAGCTCTGGCACGTGGGCCGTTTTTCAAGCGTTGAGCTGCAGCCCAACGGAGAACGCCCTGTGGCACCTTCCGCAATCAAAGCAGAGGGGCAGACCTATACCGTCAACGGTTTCGTGCCGGTTTCCACCCCGCGTGCGCTCGAAACAGAGGAAATCCCCGGCATCATTGAACAGTACAAACGTGCGGCAGAAAACGCCCTGCGTGCCGGCTTTGATGGCGTAGAAGTGCACTCAGCAAACAGCTACCTGCTCGATCAGTTCCTGCGTGACTCCACCAATCACCGCGCTGACGCCTATGGTGGCTCAATTGAAAACCGGGCCCGCCTCACGCTTGAAGTGACAGAAGCCATCGTCGGCATCTGGGGCAATGACAGAGTGGGCATTCGCCTCTCGCCGGTGACACCTGATGCCGGTAATACCCCGCCGGACAGCAACGTCATGGCGATGTACGGTTACCTCATTCAGCAACTGAACCGGTTTAACCTGGCGTACCTGCACTTTGTTGAGGGGGCGACGGCCACTTCCCGCGACGTGCCTGCCGACGTGGATATGGATGCGCTGAGCGCGCAGTTCGACGGGCCGTTTATCGGCAACAACAACTATGACCTTGAGATGGCCATCAGCCGCCGGAACGCAGGAATTATTGATGCCGTTGCCTTTGGTCGCCTGTTTATTTCCAACCCGGACCTGGTAAAACGTCTGCGTTACGGTGCCGGACTGACGATTGCGCCGAAAGAAGCGTATTACGGCGGCGGGGCTAAAGGCTACACCGACTGGCCGGAAGGCCATTACTGATAAACCAAACCGGCGGGGATCCCCCCGCCTCCTGTACCTGATAAAGAAGGACAATAAAATGAATCACCTGCAGAAAAAAACAGCTGTCATTACCGGCGCGTCATCGGGCATTGGCGCAGCAACCGCGCTGGAACTTGCACGGCACGGCGTGAATATCGTGGCGGCCGCGCTGGATCAGGATGGCCTTGACAGGTTAGTGAAGAGCATCAAAGCAGAAGGCGGTGAGGCAGTTGGTCTGGTTACAGACGTGACTCGTCTGGAAGACACACAAGCGCTGGCAAAATACGCCACTGAGACCTTCGGTTCGGTCGATATCCTGATCAACAATGCCGGCCTGATGCTCTTCTCCAGCTGGAGCGATGTGGTGTGGGAAGACTGGAACAAAATGGTGGACGTCAACGTGAAGGGTTACCTGAACGCCATTGCGGCCGTGCTTCCGGGAATGCTGGAGAAAAAAGACGGACAAATCCTGAATATGGCGTCCGTGGCGGGCCATCAGGTTGATGCAGGCGCGGGCGTTTACAGCGCGACCAAGTTTTTTGTGCATGCGATGACCGAGTCGATGCGCAAAGATTTAGGCGTGAATAAAGGTATTCGCGTGAACACCATCAGCCCGGGTGTCATTAATACAGGCTGGGCGGATAAGGTAAGCGATCCTGAAGGCCGCAAGATCGCTCAGGAACTGACTAAAATTGCTATCAGCCCGCAGGATGTGGCCAGTGCCGTGGTGTATGCGCTTAATCAGCCGCAAAACGTAACGGTCAATGACCTGATTATTTCACCCACCCGACAGAACTGGTAATAAGGCGATGGCAGCCTGACAGGCTGCCATCGGGTTTTAACGATTGTTCACCTGCACGTTAACAGGAAAAACATGTCTCTTTCCTGCCCTGAAACGTCATGGGATCAGCACTACCCTCTCCTCCCCCGTATCCTCATTCCAAATCTGGCTGACATCTGAGAGTGCGCAGGTTCTTACCGGCGTATCGAAACCCCCTTCCGGGATCGCCGCCAGCAGCTGACCTGCCCCGGCTATCAGCTCATGAACGGAAAGGCTGCCGATGCCGCTGCCCAAAATTTCAAGACCTGAGCTGCGAAGCGAGGCGGCAGAGACGTTGATGGTTTCCCCGGCCACAGAACCCAGCTGCACGAACCGCAGGCGTGGCTCTCCAAGCCGTGAACCGCGATCCGCCGTGGCCTGTCTGATAATCCGGCTTGCCGGCTCTCCCCAGAGATAATCCAGAACAACGTCAACCGGCCCTGAAAAAGCCTGCTTCAGCGCCTCGTCTGCAGAGTCATCCAGCACGATTTTTTCAACTTCCGGCGGCAACTGTGCCAGCTTCTCCCGGTTGCGTCCGGTGGCGATGATCCTGCCCGCACCAAGCCAGGCTGCTATCTGCACGGCCAGTCCGCCTGCAGATCCGGTAGCGCCGTTGATGAGTACCGATTCACCGCGTGTAAATTTCGCCCTCTGCGTCAGCGCGACCCAGGAGGAAAGCCCCGCCGTCACGACCGCAGCTGCCCGTGCATCACCGACACTCTCAGGTACCGGCACGGTTGAATCAGCTGACACCAGTACCTGTGCGGCCATTGAGCCAAACGGGGGTTTGGGAAACAGGAAGTAGACCCGTTTGCCGTCCGGGGCAATCCCCACACCGTCAATACCCGGCACGAAATTTACGTCACGGGTGCCCGAATAGTGTCTCCCGGCGGCGAGGCTTTTCACAATAGGGCTCAGCGGGGTGGCCAGCACGCGCAGCACCCGTTCGCCTTCACCGGCTACCGGTTCAGGAAAGTCGCCATACGAGGGGGGAACATCAAAACGTGAAACAACGGCAGCACGCATAGGGACTCCTTAGATGATCGATTTACGCTGAGGAAGCGTTTGACCCGTGTGGCGAAGGCGGCTGAGCTTAAAGCCATCGCGTATGTTTAATCCGATTAAGGTCAGATTTACTGCGCCGGCGATGAGCTCAAGCGCCTGGACGCTGTAAAAGACGCCGTCAAACAGACCCGCTTTTGCACGAACTGCCAAAAATAAGGCTGAAGGCACAAGAATTAACAGTCCGTTAATACCGATGAATGGCATCCGGCGGCGTTTTGAAACCAAAAGCGGATGACGCCCCTTCCCTCCCATGGAAAACCCGGTTCCCGCAGTAATCCCCATCAGGGGCACGAACACCATCAGAGCATAGGCTATGAGCTGTTTCACCTCTGTCACCGCAGCGGCCGACAGGAACAGTTCGGTGACCAGCGTCGAAGTCCAGAACGTGGCCAGAAAAAGGGCTGCAAGCACCGACGCGGTGGCATGGATCTGACGCTTCATCATTTGTGCTCCGCCAGGGATTTTTCGTGAATATCTGACAGGTTTTTCAGCACATGGAATGCCGTTTCCAGATCGGTAGTGCCGAATCCCGCCGCCATTTCTGTTGCCTGATGCTGCCAGCGTACGTTAACGGTGTCATAAACCGACTGGCCTTGCGCCGTCAGGGTATAAAGAGGCGACCGTTTATGCATGGGATTAGCCTGCGTTTTCATCAGGCCGGACTCAACAAGCAGGTTCAGCTGCTTCTGTGCCCCCTGCCGGGTAACCCCCATCGTTAATGCAATTTGAGGCGCGGTGACCGGCCGTTGTGCCAGAGCCACCGCGCCGAGCATCCGCCAGCGGGTACTGGTCAGCCCCTCAGGCAGAACAAACCTGTCACCCCACTCCGTCAGGACGCCATTAAGCCGGAAAACATTGAGAATGACCTGAGTCAGCTGGTCAGCTTTAGTATGTGCCATAGAACCTCTCTTATATGACAACAAGTTTTCACATTGGCAACTTGTTGTCAATGTATTCTATTCAAAATACGACTTAGAGGTTTGCATTGGCGTAAGGCCAAAGCGTCATCATGGGGTGAGAACCGAACTAACAGGTTTTATGCTGACACGGGCACGCCATTTTTGCAGTCAGCGGAACGGCGGCTTCCCGCTTAAAACCACCCGGCAATGCCTGCCTTCAATAAGACCCATAAGCAGGCTCATTTGGTCAACAACCGGATAAGCCTGTGAGATGTATTAAGAGGCCAGGAGAATATTCAGTCGAGGGGCCAGGGAGTTTAGACTCGGCCCACAGGCGTGCCCCCCTTGCCGTAAATGATGAAATAGCAGATATAACCTGCAGAATCACCCCATTCTCCGCATTCCGGTTGGCCACGCCGCCGTCGGCCGCCTATGCCACCGAGATTTTTCCGCTAGCGAAGTCGTATGACATTTGCAGTAGGCCCGCGACGATCGCAAATTCGCCTTCATCGCGTGGTCCGAAGATCATTGCGATGGTTTTCGGGAAACCGAATTTTCCGGCGATGGGGAGCGGGTCATTCGGAATGCATACTTACTTCGATGCGTGTTAGGCAATGGGGAGCAGGTCAGCAATTTATTGTGAAAGCGATACATTTACCCATCGAATAATAATGCGCTTTGGACGCTGCACTCGCGGCCCTGAAGATATAGCGCTTGTCATTCTTCAGTGCTTTCAGCCAGGAAGCAATATCGCTTTCATGCTGCACCTCTCCAGCGATCCCCCGATCCGCCATCAGGTACGCGCTTCCCGGCTCGGCGATCAACTCCTCAAAAGCCTGACTCGCACTGCCCAACTTCCCTTTCATTTCACGATTCAGGCGGCTTTTGCCCCAGTCCAGTGAACCCGCTCATGCAGAACGGTGGCGTGAAAATTGGCCGCATCAGTAAAAAGGTAACGCTCCGGCAACCCTGTAAACATCCCGTAAAACCCGGCCACGTGATTTTAGATATCTTTCCTTAACGTGTCGTGATGTTCGCGAAGTCAGCTCCTGGCACAAGGCGGACTGACATACAGGCCAATATCCATGAGGAGTGAGGAGCGGAAGTTATTTCTCTGCTTACCTAAACGACATAATGCAGTGTAACCATCAGATCATGCTAAAGTATTAGCAAAAGACAGGCGTTCTAAAATAAATCCTCTTATCCAGAAGCCATTTTTACAATGAAAACATTTACTAAAAAAGTTAGCGTTTTTCACTTCAGTCCTTTTCGTTATCTGTTTGCTGCTCGCCTTCTTACCGTTTTGGGCAATGGTATTGCACCGATTGCATTAGCGTTCGCAGTGCTTGATATTGGCGGATCGGTATCTGATTTAGGTCTCGTTGTTGCGTCCCGCTCAATTTTTAACGTTTTATTCTTGTTGATCGGGGGCGTATTAGCGGACCGCTACTCTCGTAACCAGGTATTGGTATCCTCTTCTGTTATTGCGGCAGTTTCACAAGCTATTGTCGCATGGTCTGTGTTGGACGGTTCAGCAACTGTGATGAGTCTGGCATTACTTGGAACTTTGAATGGAGCAGCAGCTGGCATCGCGTTACCTGCATCCTCAGCGCTGGTCCCTCAAACTGTTCCAGTGCAGAATTTGCGAGCAGCGAATGCATTAATTCAGCTTGGTATTTATGGCGGTACGATTATCGGCACTTCGCTTGGTGGGATGCTAATCAGTTCTGTCGGACCCGGTTGGGGACTGGCAATTGATGCGATAGGTTTTGCAGCCTCTGCACCGCTTTATTTCTTAATTCGTATTACATCAATCAAAGCATGCCCACCATCAGGTAATATCCTGCAGGACTTAAAAGAAGGATGGGAAGAATTCACAAGCCGAGCCTGGGTATGGGCAATTGTGGTCCAATTCACCATTATCAATGCAGCATTTAGTGGCGTAATGATGGTACTTGGCCCTGTGATTGCTGATGCTTCTTTTGGGCGAGCTAATTGGGGAATTATGGTTGCTGCGCAAAGCGTTGGCCTTATGACAGGTTCATTCTTCGCCCTAAGATGGCGTCCACGACGCGATCTTTTTATTGGTGCAATGCTAGTATCACTATGCTCACTGCCAATTTTTATGCTTAGTCAACCTGCTTCTGCAACGTGGCTTATTGCAGCTTTTTTTATTGCTGGTGCAACGTTCGGTCTGTTCGGAGTCTCATGGGCTCATTCACTACAAACTCATGTTCCTCAGGAAAAATTGGCTCGCGTGTACGCCTATGACGCTGTAGGTTCGTTTGTGGCCATTCCCTTAGGTGAACTGGTCGCTGGGCCGCTGGCAATTCATTATGGCAGGAGTAATGTGCTTCTGGTTTCAGCGATAGCAGTAGTCATAGTAACTTTAGGCACCTGCCTGGTCCCTGCGATTAGACAGCTCGACAATTTTTCACAGGTGAATTCGAAAAAAGCCACGAGCTCCTCATGACAATATTCAAAAAATTACAAAATATGAAATGTAAATTATTGCTTGAGACTCTATAAAACGATGGGAAATTCCCAGGGAATTAGTATTCCCTGAACGCTTAAATCTCCGTTTTTGGCACACAGCGGTTGAGCTAACGAATCGGAAGGTCCGCTGTGAGCGAAAAGCGGACATCAGTAAGTCCGCGTTGTATCAAGTAGAGGGTAGCAGGTCAATTGCTATGATGGAGACGCCTCTGGTTGTGGTGTTTAAAAAAATACCCCTTTAGGATCATCACCTTTTTGAAGGTGAGGGCTCTGCTCATCAAGTTTATAATTAATCAGATGACCATCCTCGGTAAAAGATAAAGTAAGAATTTGTTCATGACCGAGTATTTTCGGCGAAAGCGGAACTATTACGAGTCTGCTTTGTTGACTCCAGATATAGCGCCAGCTCAGGGCTTCACTGAAGTTTTCAGGAAAATTGGGTGGCCCAAAACGGTTCAGGACTTCCCGTTTAGTTGTTTTTCCAGCAATTAACCAACTGCTAAGAGGTTTTTTTTCAGAAAATGTCTCCGGAAGATTATGTGAGCGCACGCCTCCAGACATACAGCCCTGCACGAAAGGTAAAGCCAACATTAAAGTATAAATGATTAATTTAATTGAATTTGGTCGCAAAGTAATCCTCTTTCTTAAACGGTTTAGCTTTAAGGATTTTCACTCCTGTAGCTGGATCGATTACAATTTCACTAAAGTGGAAAACACATTTAGTAAACTGTTCATGTGCATCAAAATTCACGTCGTAATCTTTTCCAGCCTCAAGATTAACTAACGCTGACATTGAGCAGCTTCCCTGATCGGTATTGTCTGTAAGAATATGGAAAATAGCCTGACCTGGTTTTGCATATACTTCAAAATAATAATTCTTATAATCATTCTGGCGATAACTTATCTTAGGCATACCAATATCTCGGGTGTCATTATAATAACCAAATGAAGTATGCGGCACTAACTGTTGATATTCTCTGTTCTCTTTAGTCGATATCGATGTGCCGGTTACATTCCCAACAAAACGGATTCGAGCCAGATTGCTTTTTTCACCGACAGGGTCTTTATAAAGCGGCGCGGAATAATTAAAGGCTGAGCAGCCACTTAATAAAGACATACTCAGGATAGTAAATGATAAATATTTTTTCATTATAATAGAAACCCGGAATTAATTTACCTGGAACTATCGGCAAAAACAGCCAATATTTTAATTGTTTCTGCCTATTGCTTTTTATGTTATCTGAGCCTCAGGCTTTCAATCGTTTGCCAAAGAGAATCGTGGTCAACCTTAAGCAAGTCACACAAGAGAACCGATCCGGAAGCAAAGAGACATCTTGCGCTGTGGACTGTTCGAGGTGACCTGCTTCCCGCACATCTACTTAACATGAAGTTAGCAGCGTCCGCTTTTGGCACAGAGCAGACCGTCAGAGCTCTTTGGACACCCTCTCGCTTCGAGCCGACTTTTAGATGCTTGTTCTGAATACCCGTCTTTTGCAGAGAGCCTCGTGGCACGATCAGCGATGAAGCGAAGTTTTTAAAAAAGCCCGCTCAGGGAAACCTGAGCGGGCTTTTTGCTGCTATTCCGCTTTACCCTTTGGCAAAGTTCGCCTGGATACGCTGTTGCAGATAATCTTCAGCGCTGATCGCCGGATACTTCGCCTGCGGGCCGAGGATCTCGACATCTTTATTCGCCTGACAGAAGAACGCCAGGCTATAGCGCGCGCCCTGATATTCTCCTGGCAGCGGGCTTCTCACCCGATGGAAGTTTGACGGCAGCTGGTCGTCACTCCAGCGCATCAGCATGTCGCCAATATTGCAGGTGATCACCTCTTCACGCGGTTCAATACTGGTCCACTGCTGGCTTTCGCGATCCTTGCCAGGGCACACCTGCAGGCCGCCCTGACCGGGGCGCTGGAACAGCAGCGTCAGGCAGTCGAAATCGGTATGCGCACCGGCACGCCACATTCCCTGCTCCGACTGTTCGGTCGCATAGTAGTGCAGCATCCGCAGCGTGCTCTGGTAGGTGTTCCGATCGGGATTGTGCGCCTGCTCGAAGAAGTGCTCAGGAAAACCGAGCTTGAGTGCAAAGCAGGAGAGCAATTTCATCCCCAGTTGCCAGCACTGTGATTCGAAGCTCAGCATGGTCTGCTTAAAGGCGGGCAACTCCTGCTCGGTCGGCCACAGCGAATCCATTAAGGGACGGGTAATCTGATAGGACTCCTTCTGATCCGGGGTTTTGGTCGAAGGACGGACCTGCGACTTATTTTCCCAGCCGGCGTTACGCGCCAGCGGATAGCGGGCTTTGACCGCATCCGGCAGTGAGAAGAAATCTTCCGTCATGCTGAACGCCTGACGGATATCGTCGAGAGCGATACCGTGATTGCTGACCTGGAAGAAACCGATCTCCACCGCGGCCTGCCACAGTTCATCGGCAATCTCAGGTTTACGCTGTTCAAAATCTGACAGGTCGATGCAGCGGACTTCGCGGGCAAAGGTCTCTTCACCCATTGCGCCCATCGCCGCTTCTTTTTCCAGTTCCTGCAGTGCGTAGCCTTGTGTCTGGGTTGATTGTGTCATTATTTTTTTCCTTTACAGAAGAGGGTTAACCGGCGGCACGCTGTTGCAGGGTGCGGACGGCTGACATTGCCTGATGGCGCATGGCGTCGAGATCGAGGCCAGGGATGTGATCGTTTTCGACAATCACCCGGCCATTGATCATCAGTGCCCTGAGTGAAGCCCGACCGCCGCAGGCCACCGGGCCAATCGCCATGTCGTGCAGGCCGAAGTAGCGCGGGTCGTCCAGCCGGTAAATGGCGATATCAGCCAGCATCCCGACCTGCACGGTGCCGCTCTGTTGCAGGCCGAGGATCTGCGCGCCGCCAGCGCTGCCCCAGCGCACCACATCTTCGATGGTCGCCGCATCGCCGCCGCCTTCAAACGTTCCGCCGTCATAGCGTGGCGTGGCAAACATGCCTTTTCGGGCGCGCTGCAACAGCCAGGCCGCATGGGCTTCACTCTGCATATCTGCCGCTTCGTTCGATGCTGCACCGTCCACGCCCAGCGAAACCGGGACGCCCGCCTGCTCCAGCGCCAGCAGATCGGCAATGCCGCTGCCGAGACGGCCATTACTTTGCGGGCAGTGCGCAATCCCGGTCCGGCTGTCACCCAGCAGCGTGATCTCCTGCGGCAACAGCTTCACCAGATGCGCAAACCAGACGTCATCACCCAGCCAGTCGTGTTCGGCGCAAAACTGCACCGGCGTCATATTGAAGCGATCGCGCGCCGTATCCAGATAATCCACCGTTTCCGACAGATGACTGTGCAGCCGGATACCGAGCTGGCGCGCCAGCCCGGCCATTTCGCGCAGCTGCGCGCCGGGAGCCGAATGCAATAGCGTGGTCGGAGCCATCACCACCCGCCGCAGCGAGGCTGGTCGCGGATCGTGGTAGCGCGCCACCAGCCGTTCGATATCAGCCATGTAGTGGCCGAAATTCTCCGGGCGCAGCGCCTGTGGCAGATCCTGCTCAATGGTCCGCCCCTGCGTTGCGCCGCCGCGGCACAGCACAATGCGCATCCCCAGCGCCTCGCCTTCACTGAACAGAATCTCTGAGGGATCAAACGGCATATCCGGCCAGTAGAGATAGTTATGATCGGCGACCGTGGCGCAGCCGGACCGCAGCAACTCAATCAGGCCAATACGCACCGCCAGCCGGAACGTCTGCTCGTCAAAAGTGGCGCGAAAGCGATAGGGCGTCGCGCTCAGCCAGGCGGTCAGGCTTTTGTTCAGCCCCTGCGGCTCACCTTTGAGCAATGACTGAAACAGGTGGTGATGGGTATTGACCCAGGCGGGATAGACCACGCAGTCGCGGGCATCGATCAGCCGCTCGTCCGGCAAGGCGCTCAGCGAGCCAATGGCTTCGATCACGCCCTCACGGACGCGGATATCAGGCCCGGCCTGGCGCGCCCGATCGCCCGGCAGGCCAGTCAGAATGGCGTGCGCATTTTTAATCAGTAATGACTGAGATGACATCGCATCGCTCCTCACGGTTTAACCTGCATCTGCTGAACAAACTCGGTGGTGTACGCCTGTTTCCAGTCGGTATCCGCCTTCAGCAGGCTGGCTTTCACCATGAAATCCCGGGTTTTCTGCCAGCGCTCCTGTGTCATGGTGCCCCAGCCGGCTGTCGCGGCATCGCCGCCGTCAATCAGATGGTGCTGTTTGATTTGCGTCACGCCCCAGGCCAGCAAATCATCGGTCATCTTCGGGTTATCTTTTTTAATCAGCGCATTGCCCGGTGCCGGGTTGTTCAGATAGCTCACCCAGCCCTCCATTGAGGCACGGACAAACTTCGCCATCGCCTCATTGCGGCTGCTGATCTGGTCTGGTCGGGTGATCAGAATGCCGCCGTAAGGGGGATAGCCGTGTTCGGAGAAAAGAAAGAAGTTCGATTTCACCCCGGCCTTCTGTGCCTGGAAAACCTCAGAGCTGACGTAAGCCTGCTGGGCCACATTCTGATCGGCAATAAACGGCTGAATATTGAAGGTGTAGGGACGTACCTGCCCATCACTGAGCTGATACTGCGCCTTGAGCCACGGCCACCAGGTGGATTGGCCGGAACTGGAAACCAGAATGGTTTTGTCTTTCAGGCCGTCAAGGGAGGTAACGGAGGCGTGGGTCAGTAGCCCCTGCGGATCGAACTGGAACGGGGCGGCAATCGCTTTCGCCTGAAAGCCGCGCTGTACCGCTTCCAGTAACTGCAGGTCATAACCGATGATCACGTCGGCCCGCTTTGATAACAGCAACTGCATACCGTTGATCTGCGGTCCGCCGGACTGAATGCTGACATCCAGCCCGTAGCGCTGATAAATGCCGGTCGCCTGCGCCTGATAGTAGCCGCCCTGCTCAGCCTGGGCGTACCAGGAAGTGAGCAAGGCGATTTTCTCTGCGGCACCCACCGGGAAGACAAATGCGCCAGAAATCAGCGTGCTCAGCACGCAGCCAGACAGGGGAATGCGGAATAGTAACTTCATTGCTCCTCTCCTAATCGTCACCGGAGAGAGGCTGAGCCAATGCGGCTCAGCCCCCAACCGGTTCAACATGAACCGCGAAATGGTGGCTGAGCAATGTCCCGCGCAGTTACCTGCACTGACCGCTTCTACTCACACTGAGTTATACAAAAAGGATGCCAGGTCAGCGGATCGGCGTGGATGGCGGCTGGCGCGGCGATCGGAGCTGGGCGCGCTGCAACCTTTGATTCATTAAGGAGCAGAGAGCACCATGCTGGTGCAGAGTCAGGATCGGTGATGGCCTGGAGTCTGGATCTGGCTGAACAGCATTTCCAGCTGTTTAAGCATCATTGAGGCCGCCAGCGAGAGCTGCCTGGCCGGTGCGACGCACAGCGACAGGGTAAAGGTTTTGAGCTGCGGATCGGTCAGCGGAATAAACCGCAGTTCGTCGCTTTCCACCTCATCCATGATATCGAGCCAGCAGAGAATACCGATGCCGATCTTCTCTTTAATCAGCGAGCGAATCATGTGGATATTATTCGATACCGCCACTTCTCTGATGCTGCCACCGTGGATGTTGATCAGCGCCTGCACCGGTTCAGCCAGCATCAGCGGCGCGGAAGGCAGGATAAACGGATAATCCATGCACTGATTAAATCGCACCCCGCTTTTGCTGGCGAGCGGATGTCCGCCCGGCACCACAATCCCAAGGTTAATTTCGGCAAACGCCCGCACCTGCAGCTCACGTGAGGTGTGCGGATTGAGCATCACGCCAAAATCAGCATCGCCTGAGATCAGCGCCTGCTGAATATCGACGTTATTCATGGTGGTCAGGGTGAAAGAGATATTCGGATAGTCGAGATGCACCTGCCTGAGCATCGACGAGAAAAACTGCCGATTAATGGCGTCGATGGTGGCGATACGCACATGACCGCGGCGCAGACCGCGCAGATCGTCAAGCTGTTCGCAGACCCGGGAAAAATCCTTTTTCCAGTTATTTGCCGCGTGCAACAACAGCTCACCGGCGGCGGTCAGCCGCAGGCCGCTGGGGTGACGCTCAAACAGCGGCATCGCCAGCTCTTTCTCAACCCGCAGGATCTGCCGGTCGATGGAGGATGCCGCCACATGCAGGGTTTCGGAGGCCTTACGAAACGATCCCTGACGGGCGACTTCAGTGAAATAGAGCAAAAATCGGGAGAAGGCGAACATAGCGAGTGCTCTCTTTTATGCAACGGGATGTGCGAATCAAAGCGCTGGACGCAACAGTTTTATCACAATAACGTAGATTTCATTGCAACGGGAACGATTGTTTCATCGCCGGACAGGCAGATGCCGGGCAGCGAGCCGCTGTTTCGCTTCGGGTCAGTCGGCGAGTGCGTTTTCGTCCTTTTTATACAGGCCAGCTTAATGAAAAACGGTAAATGACGATGAAAGATGCCGGACTGATTCCTGTCACGATTAAATCTGTCGATATTAACGGTGTCGATAATCTTTCCCTGCAGCTTATTTCGCAGCACGGCGAAGCGTTACCGGCTTATTTACCCGGCGCGCACATTGACGTGATTATTCCGGATATCGGTCCGCGCCAGTATTCCCTTTGCAGCCACTCCCACAGCGGCGAATATTATGAAATCTGCGTCAGGCGGGCCGAACGTTCCAGCGGCGGTTCACATTATATTCATCATCATTTCCGGCCCGGCGATCAGCTGACGATTTCAGCGCCGCGTAATCACTTTCCGTTGCCCGAAGCGGGACGCTATCTGCTGTTTGCTGGCGGGATTGGTATTACGCCGCTGCTGACCATGGCGGAACAGATTGCCCGGCAAGGTATTGAATTTGAGCTGCATTATTATCTTTCTGCGCCACAACAGGCCGCCTTTGCTTCACGCTTATCAGCGCCCTTACTGGCCGACCAGGTTTATTTTCATTACAGCAGCGCCAGTGACTCCCTGCGTCACCTCACGCCGCCCTGTTTATCACAGCCTGACCCACAGACGCGAATAATCGCCTGCGGTCCGGATGGCTTTATTCAGCGCCTGCAACATCTTATGCAGCAGCATCACTGGCAGCCGCAACAATTATCTTTTGAGCGGTTCAGCAATGCGGCACTGAATAACAGCGCCAGCGATAACCCATTTTATATTCAGCTCAGCTCAACCGGCAGCCGTTATTTAGTTGGCCCGAAGCAGACAATTGCTGAAGTCCTGTTAAGCGCCCGCGTCGATATTATGCTGTCGTGCGAACAGGGTATTTGTGGCTCCTGCATTACGGATGTTATCGACGGTATTCCCGATCATCGCGACTGTGTGCTGACTGCCGAAGAGAAAGCGGAAAATACGCAGATAACCTTGTGCTGCTCGCGATCCAGAACGCCGGTTCTGGTCCTCGATCTTTAATGCCACCCCGGAGCCTGAAGATGCCTGCTGCTTTCACTGACGCCCCACTGAAAGGCATTGCCAATGTTCGTCTGCCCGCCTGGCTACTGCCAGCGAACTGGCCGACGGAAGCGGGCGAGCCACTACTGGCGGATCTGCGCTTTGAGGATGGCAAGATTGCCGCCCTGACGCCCGCCGGACGCGATCAGATTGGTCTGTGGGATCAGCACGGCGCGTTGGCGTTACCGGGGCTGATTGAACCGCACGCGCATCTCGATAAAACCTTTACTCTTGCCCGCAGTCGCCCGTCGAAACCGGGTCTGCTGGCCGCGATTGAGACCCTGCACCAGGATCGTCAGCACTGGACGCCGTCAGATTTGCAGCAGCGCGCCCGCAAGGCGATCGCATTAGCGACGGCTAACGGTGTCACCCGCTTACGCACCCATCTCGACTGGTTTGACGCTACCGCCCCGCTCGCCTGGACGGAACTGGCCGCGATAGCCTCGCCAACGATGCGGCTGGAACGGGTCGCGCTGGTGCCGCTGGGCCTGTTCGCCGACCCTGAGGTCGCTGACCGCATCGCCCGCACCGTGGCGCAGAGCGGCCAGCATTGCCTGCTCGGCGGCTTTATCCACTCCTCAAACTGGGACCCGGCGGCGATGACTCACCTGATGCGCAGCGCCGCACGCTGGCATCTGGATCTCGATCTGCACATTGATGAAGAGCTGTCGCCCGTGGCCCAGGGTCTGAGCTGGCTGGCGCACTGGCTGGCTGAAAACAGCTTCAGCGGCCACATCTGTTGCAGTCACGGCTGCGCGCTGGCGTCCGGCAGTGAGCAGCAGGCGAGCCAGGTATTGCAACAGCTGGCGGCACAGCGCGTCACGCTGATTGCTCTGCCGATGACCAACCTGCTGTTGCAGGATGCCGTAACCGGGCGTACGCCGCGTCAGCGCGGCATCACTCTGCTGAAAGAGGCGCAGGCGGCTGGCGTTCCGCTGCTGATCGGCTGCGACAACGTTCAGGATGCCTTTTGTCCTGCAGGCAGTTATGACCCGCTGGATACCCTGAGCTGCGCCCTGTTCGCCCTGCAGCTGAGCCACGTTTTTGACCACGCTTCACGGCTGATTTGTGATGTCGCCGCCCTGACCGGAGAACCTTCAGCCGTACCGCCGCTGTCACCCGGCAGCGACGCCACGCTGGTGCTGTTTCCCGGCAGCGACAGTGGCAGCTGGCCATTAAACAGTGCTGCCCGTCTGGTGATCCAGCGCGGCAGGCTGACCCATCAACGCACCTGGCAGCAGGAGAACCCCTATGAGTCTTGAAGAGGGCGCGGGCAAACCGCTCGCCCACTATGCCGCCTGGCGTCGGGCCGGCGATTTTGTCTTTCTCTCCGGCATCATTCCGGTTAACCCGCAGAGCGGCACTCTGGTACGCGGCTTTAAGGATATCCCGGCCGAAGTTCGCCAGTTAGTTGGCGAAACCGGCGAGTTCTCCACCGATGCCAGACAGGGACCGATCCTCGCGCAGAGCTGGTACGTGCTGGAAAGCATTCGCCACACCATCGAACAGGCGGGCGGGCAGATGAGTGATGTCTTCAAGCTGGTGCAGTACTTTCGCAATCTCGATCACTTTCCCTGTTACAGCCGGGTCAGAAAGCTGTTTTATGACGGCCAGCCTCCGGTTTCAACCGTGGTACAGGTCAGCGAAATGCTGCCCAGCGCCGAGGTACTGATTGAAGTGGAAGCCACCGCCTGGCTACCGCTCCCCCGATAATTTCCGATCACGAGGCACAGCATGATTAACGGTTATATTCCCGCAGCGCGATTTCTGCCTTTTCTCAGCTGGACGGCGATTGCTGCCCTGCCCGACAAAGCCAATACGGTGATTGTGCTGCCGACCGGCGCGATTGAGCAGCACGGTCCGCACCTGCCCTGTTCGGTCGACAGCGTGATCGCCTCCGGCGTGGCGGGCCATGCGCTGGCGCGGCTGCCCGCGTCGGTCCCGGCCTACGCCATTCCGCCAATCACCTACGGCAAGTCAGACGAACACCTGAACTTTCCCGGCACGCTGACCTTAACCGGCGACACCCTGCTACACACCGTGCTGGAAATTGCCGAATCGCTTTACCGCGCCGGTTTTCGCAAGCTGCTGATGATCAACGGTCACGGCGGACAGCCGCAGGTGTTGCAGATGGCGGCGCGGGAAATGCGCCTGCGTCATGGCGATATGATCGTGATCCCGCACGACGTGTTTCGGGTGCCGAATGTCGAAAACCAGTTCCTCAGCGCCGAGGAGCAGAAGATGGCGATGCACGCCGGTCACAGCGAAACCGCTGTGATGCTGGCGCTGGCGCCGGAGTGCGTCCACCTCGACCAGGCGGTTGCTAACTATCCGCCAGCATTTCCCTGCCCGACGCTCTCGTCAGGCCGACCGGCGGCTGCCTGGGCCGCCTACGATTTCGGACCGAGTGGCGTGATTGGCGATCCCACCGGCGCTACCGCCGAACAGGGCCACGCGATCCTCGATTCGCTGGCGGCAAGCTGGGCGCAGGCGATCACCGAAATCCACCAGATGAGCTGGAAAGTCCGCAGCGAACCCACCTGGGGAAAACAGCACTGGCACGGTTTTGTACAAACCACCTTTACGCCCCCTTCGTCTTCTTTTGTCTCTGAATAGTGGAGTGCTTACGATGAAACCTGGATGTCGATCGACTCTCTCTCTGCTGGCCCTGCTGCTGACCGGGGTTTCTGCCTCCGCGATGGCGGAAGAGAAATTTACCTTCCTGACCAACTGGTATGCCCAGGCGGAGCACGGTGGCTTTTATCAGGCGCAGGCCGACGGGCTGTACAAAAAAGCCGGACTGGATGTCAGCATCAATATGGGCGGCCCGCAGGTCAACGTGATGCAGCTGATGGCGGCCGGACGCGCCGACTGTACGCTGGGCGATAACGGCCAGGCGCTGGAGACCTGGGAGGCTGGGGTTCATGCCGTTACGGTGGCGACGGTATTCCAGCATTCGCCGACGGTCTTTATCAGCCATGACAAGGTGGACCATCCGCAGCAGCTCAGGGACAAAACCTTCCTGCTGGCAACCGAGGCCTATAACTCGTTCTGGCCGTGGGCCAAAAGCGAGCTGGGACTGGATAAAGTGAAAGTCCGGCCCTATACCTTCAGCGTTCAGCCTTTTCTCGCCGATAACAACCTGGTGCAGCAGGGTTACGTCACCTCCGAGCCGTTCTCGATTGCCAAAGGCGGCAAACCGTTTTACGTCTACATGCTCAGCGACTGGGGCTATCCGCCCTACGGTAACTCGATTATCTGCATGGCTGACACGGTGAAAAAACGACCGGCCGCCGTGGCCGCCTTCGTCAAAGCCTCGATGCAGGGCTGGAAAGCCTATCTGCAGGACCCGACCGCCGGCAATGCGCTGATCGCCAAAGATAACCCACAGATGCGCGCCGACCAGATCGCCTTCGGCATCGCGCAGATGAAGAAATACCAGCTGGTTACCGGCGGTGACGCACAAACCGGCGGTATCGGCATCATCACCGAAGCTCGGCTGAAAAAGAGCTGGGAGATGCTGGTGAAAAACAAGCTGATCGACGCGGAGAAAGTGCCGTTCGACCAGACCTATAGCCTCGATATGATCAAAGACGCGAAGGTGATGCCATGAATTCCGCCCCCAACCTGACCGTGATGCGCGATCGTCGTGCCGCCACGCCGCACGCAGAGCCGGCTATCGAAGTGTTGTCGGCAGAGAAAATTTACAGCAACGGCACCCGCGCGCTGCTGCCGGTCAATCTCACCATTCATCAGGGCGAATTTGTCACCCTGCTCGGTCCGTCGGGCTGTGGCAAAAGTACGCTGCTAAAAATGGTCGCCGGGCTGACCGAGCCCAGCGATGGCAAACTGGTGCTGTGGCGTCGCGATAGCCGGGAAAGCGCGCAGGTTCCGCTCTCCTTTGTGTTCCAGGAAGCCACGCTGATGCCGTGGAGCACAGTGCAAAACAACGTTCGTCTGCCGCTGGATCTGGCGGGCGTGCCGCGGGCCGAAGCCAATACCCGCGTCACCGAGGCGCTGGAACTGGTCGGGCTGGGTCAGTTTGCCCGGGTGCTGCCGCGCGAGCTCTCCGGTGGTATGCAGATGCGCGTCTCGATTGCCCGCGGGCTGGTCACGCGTCCGAAACTGCTGCTGATGGATGAACCCTTTGGCGCGCTGGATGAAATCACCCGCAATAAACTCGACAGTGACCTGCTGCGGCTGTGGCGTGAACAGGGCCTGACGGTGGTGTTCGTTACCCACTCAATACATGAAGCGGTTTTTCTGTCGCAGCGGGTGATCATGATGGCAGCCCGGCCGGGCCGGGTGGTGGAGGATATCGCCATCAATGAGCCGTTCCCGCGCAGCGAAGATTTCCGCGTCAGTCCGGCTTTTTCACGTTACGCAAAGCAACTGCAGGACAGCCTGCTACAAGCCAGCCAATCGGGCGGGGAGTAATACCATGCAGACGCAAAAATCTTCGCCGTGGATTGCCAATCCCGGCTTTCGCAAAGTGTTTTATCCCACCGTGGTCGCGGTAGTAGTGGTGCTGCTGTGGCAGGGCTGGGTGAGCTACTTCAACATCCCGCAGTTTCTGGTGCCGTCACCGCTGGTGATGCTGCAAAGCCTGTGGACCCATTTCGGGTCGCTGATGATGGCGCTGCTCTTCACCCTGAAAATCACGCTGATTTCGTTTTTACTCTCGATCGTCATCGGTGCCGCCGTGGCCTTTGTGCTGGTGCAGAACCGCTTTGTCGAAACCGCCCTGTTTCCCTACATCGTCTTCCTGCAGGTGACGCCCATCGTCGCCATTGCGCCGCTGATTATTATCTGGGTCAAAGACACCACTCTGTCGCTGGTGGTCTGTTCAACCCTGATGGCGGTGTTCCCGATTATCTCTAACACCACCCAGGGGCTGCGCAGCGTCTCGCCGGGGCTGCTGAGCTACTTCAGGCTGAGCCGCGCCAGTCGTCTGCAGGTGCTGATTCGCCTGCGCATTCCTTCCGCGCTGCCCTACTTTTTCGGTGCGCTGCGAATTTCCAGCGGGCTGTCGCTGATTGGTGCAGTGGTGGCCGAGTTTGTCGCCGGGACCGGCGGAAATAATACCGGGCTGGCCTACCAGATCCTGCAGGCGGGCTATCAGCTCGATATTCCGCTGATGTTCGCGGCGCTGCTGCTGATCTCCCTCGCCGGGATTGCACTGTTTGGTGTGATGTCGTGGATTTCCCGCCGCGCGCTCAGCGCCTGGCACGAGAGCGAAGCGGTTCAGTCTCATTAACCTCTATTTTCAGGCAGGAACACGATGCACATTGAACACCGTCAGCAGGCACTTACTCTGATACAACAGGCACTTCCCGATCTCGACTGGACATTGCAGCCGCCAAAGGTTAAACGTCTGTCGCGCGACTTTCACTGGTTCAGCCCGGTACTCAAACGGCAACTGGAAGATAAGCAGGCCGATGCGGTGGTTAAACCGCGCAGTGAAGAGGAGCTGAGTCTGCTGGTCAGCGCCTGCGTACAGCATCAGTTACCGCTGATATTGCGGGGTGGCGCAACCGGCAACTATGGCCAGCTGGTGCCGCTGGAGGGCGGCATTCTGGTTGATATGACCGGCTTTAATCAGCTGTGTGAACTCAGTGATGGCGTGGTGCGGGCGCAGGCCGGAATGCGGCTGGCGGAGATTGAAGCCCTGACCCGCCCGACCGGCTGGGAACTGCGCTGTATGCCTTCGACTTACCGCCTTGCCACGCTGGGCGGGCTGTACGGCGGCGGTTTCGGCGGCATCGGCTCAATCAACTATGGCCCGCTGGCCGCAGCCGGTAACGTACTCAGCGTCAAAGTCATGACGGTGGAGGCGGAACCGCGCATTTTGCAGATACCGGCACCGCAGGCGCTGCTGCTGCATCACGCTTACGGCAGCAACGGGATCGTGCTGGAGGTTGAGCTGGCGCTGGCCCCGGTTCACCACTGGATAGAGCGGCTCGACGTGTTCGACGATTTTACCGATGCGCTGGATTACGCCAATGCCTTTGCCCGTTCACCAGGAGTGGTGAAACGTCAGCTGGCACTCTTTGCCGCGCCGATCCCCGGCTACTTCACCCATCTTAATGGCCATTATCAGGCGGGTCAGCACGCGGTGATCAGCCTGATTGCCGGGGAAAGTGAACGGCTGGCAACGGGGCTGCTGGAGAAATATCGCGGCAGCAACGCGGTGCGGCAGCCTGCCGACGCAGCACGCGAGGCGAATGCGTCACTGATGGAATATTGCTGGAACCACACCACGCTTCACGCGCTGAAGGCAGACAGCACGCTGACCTATTTACAGACTGCGTTTAACCCGGCCTGTTATCGTCAGCAGATTATTGATATGGCCGCCCGGTTGGGTGATGAAGTGATGTCGCATATTGAGTTCCTGCGTGACGGTGAAGGCAATATCACTGCCAGCGGCCTGCAACTGGTGCGCTATACCAGCGAAGCAAGGCTGAATGAGATTATGGACACCTTCCGCGCTCATGATGTCAGGATCAACAATCCGCATGTCTATCAAATTGAAGAGGGCAAACAGGGTGAGATCAAACCCGAGGTGGTGTCGGTTAAACAGTGCCTCGATCCAGACGGGTTACTCAATCCCGGTAAACTCAAAGGCTGGGCGCTGCGTGACACGCTGGTGTTAGATGACGATCCGCTGTTACTCCAGCGTCAGCCTGGCGAGCCCGCTCGCTGAGCCATCAGGCTTTGAAAAATAAAAAACCCGCTTATCACTCAGCGGGTTTTTGCTTTCAACCGTTAACAGCGGGCGATCAGAGTTCGAACCGATCGAGGTTCATCACTTTGGTCCAGGCTGCAACGAAGTCTTTAACGAACTTCTCTTTAGCATCGCTGCTGGCATAGACTTCCGCCGAGGCGCGTAATACCGCATTGGAGCCGAACACCAGATCGGCGCGGGTAGCGGTAAAGCGGACTTCACCGGTCAGGCGATCGCGACCTTCGAACTGTTCGCTGGAGCCATCAACCGCTTTCCATTCAATGCGCATATCCAGCAGATTGACGAAGAAATCGGCGTTCAGTTCCCCGACGCGGCGGCTGAAGATGCCGTGCTGGCTGCCGTCGTAGTTGGTGCCCAGCGCGCGCATTCCGCCAATCAGCACCGTTAATTCCGGCACCGTCAGCGTGAGCTGCTGGGCCTTATCAATTAACAGGTTCTCGGTGGTGGTTTTACCGTAGCCGCGACCGTAGTTACGGAAGCCATCGGCGCGAGGTTTCAGCAACTCAAACGACTCGATATCGGTCTGATCCTGACGCGCATCGACCCGGCCCGGAATAAACGGCACCTCAATCTCAACGCCAGCCGCTTTCGCCGCCTGCTCAACCCCGACCACACCGGCCAGCACAATCAGATCGGCCAGCGAAACCTTGTTAAATTCACGCTGCAGCGCTTCCAGCGTCGGCAACACCCGGACCGCAATAGCGTTTACGTCCCACTCGCGTTGCGGCAGCAGCGCCAGGCGCGCGCCGTTGGCACCACCGCGTTTGTCACCGCCACGGAAGGTAGAGGCTGACGCCCACGCCACCGAGGTCAGTTCGCTGACGCTCAGGCCCGCGGCGGCAATCTTCTCTTTCAGCTGGGCGATGTCGGCGCCGGTCGGATGGTAAACCGGTACCGGCAGCGGGTCCTGCCAGATCAGATCTTCTTTTGGTACTTCCGGACCGATATAACGCGCTTTCGGCCCCATATCGCGGTGCGTCAGCTTGTACCAGGCGCGGGCAAAGGCTTCATTGAATGCCTGCGGATCGTTGTAAAAACGACGCGAAATTTTCTCGAACTCCGGGTCGAAGCGCAGGGTCAGATCGGTAACCAGCATGGTCGGTTTACGTTTCTTCGTCTGGTCGAACGGATCAGGAATAATCTCTGACGCATCGACCGCTTCAAACTGGATCGCGCCCGCCGGGCTGCGCGTCTGGACCCACTCATATTTGAACAGGTTCTCGAAGAAGTAGTTGCTCCACTGGGTCGGCGTCTGCGACCAGATCACTTCCAGACCTGAGGTAATCGCATCAGCACCAACGCCGGTGCCGTGGCTGCTCGCCCAGCCCAGGCCCTGTGCTTCAAGCGGTGCGGTTTCCGGGTCAACGCCAACGTGGTCGGCCGAACCGGCACCGTGGGTTTTGCCCAGCGTATGACCACCGGCGATCAGGGCGACGATCTCTTCATCGTTCATGCCCATGTTGCCGAAGGTGGCACGTATGGCCGGGGCAGCCGAAGCCGGATCGCCGCTGTGTTCCGGGCCTTCCGGGTTGACGTAGATCAGCCCCATTTCGGTCGCGCCCAGCGGTGACTGCGCCAGCGCTTCCGGGTGACGGTGTTCCAGCCAGGTGCTTTCATCGCCCCAGTTGACATCCATATCCGGTTCCCAGACATCTTCACGTCCGGCACCAAAACCAAAGGTGCGGAAGCCGGAATTTTCCAGCGCCACGTTGCCCGCCAGGATATAGAGGTCAGCCCAGGAGATCTTCTGACCATACTTCTGCTTCACCGGCCACAGCAGACGGCGCGCTTTATCCAGGCTGACGTTATCCGGCCAGGAGTTTAACGGGGCGAAGCGTTGCTGACCGCGTCCTGAACCACCGCGACCATCAACGGCGCGATAGGTGCCGGCGCTGTGCCAGGCCATACGGATAAAGAGACCGATGTAGCTGCCCCAGTCGGCAGGCCACCAGGCTTGTGACTCGGTGAGCAAGGCTTTGAGATCGGCTTTCAGCGCAGCGTAGTCTAATTTGGCAAATTCTTTACGGTAGTCGAACGACTCGCCCAATGGGTTAGAGCGGGATGAGTGCTGGTTCAGCAGGTCGACACGCAGCTGGTTAGGCCACCAGTCACGGCTGGTCGTGCCGCCGCCTGATGTCTGGTTTGCCTTTCCTGCGTGAAAAGGACATTTACCCGCCGCCGCTTCGCGATCGGCTTCGACAATAGGCTTTGCATCTTTTGCATCTTCATCAACAGAATTGCTCATGGTCACACCTCTTTTATGTATTCTCAGCGCTACTCTATAGTGGCTTTTGAAAAAGGCACACCTGTCTCACCCTATACCTTTGATAGCCTGCTCCTTTGAATATGCTTAGCTGAAAAGGTTTTAACGATGAAAAGCGCCGCGCCTGTCAACAGGCACGGCGTAGCGCAGGATGTTCAGAGGGGCGGCTTTCACCGCCCGCCGGTTACTCCGCTACCGGACGGATCCGGAACCAGATGGCATACATCGCCGGCAGGAAGACCAGCGTGATAATGGTGCCGCCCAGCGTACCGCCAATCAGGGTATAGGCCAGCGTGCCCCAGAATACCGAGTGCGTCAGCGGGATAAACGCCAGAATGGCCGCCATCGCCGTAAGCAGCACCGGTCGGGCGCGCTGCACGGTCGCCTCAACCACCGCATCAAACGGGGCCAGCCCCTGCTGCTGATTGTGGTGAATCTGACCAATCAGGATCAGGGTGTTACGCATCAGAATCCCCGACAGCGCAATCAGCCCGACCAGCGCATTGATGCCGAACGGCTGATTAAACAGCAGCAGCGTCGGCACCACACCGACCAGTCCAAGCGGAGCGGTTAAAAATACCATCACCATTGCCGACATGGATCGCACCTGCAAAATAATAATCAGCAGCGTGATGGCGATCATGATTGGGAACAGCGGCGCCATCGCCTGGGTCGCTTTTCCCGACTCCTCTATCGAGCCCGCCAGCTCGATCCGGTAGCCTTCCGGCAGCGATGCGATGATCGGCTGCAGGCGTTTGCCGAGGGCGGCTGAGACATCCGGCGGTTGCAAATCATCAGCGATATCGCCGCGCACGGTGATCACCGGCGTGCGGTCGCGCCGCCGCAGCAGCGGATCTTCCATCTGTACCTTAACTTCGCCAATCTGTGACAGCGGAATACGCTGGCCCGCCGCGCCCATCAAGGTAAAGTCGCCGATCCGCGCCGGATCGAGCCGGATATTGCCGGCCGCCCGTCCGACTACCTGCACCGAACGAATATCTTCCCGCACCGCAGTGATCGGTACGCCCGACAGCAGAAACTGCAGCTGGCGGGCCACGGCGCTGGAGGTCAGCCCCACCGCCTGCAAACGGTCCTGATTGAGCGAGAAATGCAGGGTCGGCACCTGTGAACCCCAGTCGCTATTGACCGTTCTCATCATCGGGCTGGCCTGCAGTACCGCTTCCACCTGGCTGGCGATAACCCGCAGCCGTGCAGGATCGGGTCCCATCACCCGCCAGGCCACCGGATAAGGTGAATAGGGGCCAAACACCAGCTGAGTGACGCGCACCCGCGCCTCAGGAGCCAGACCGCTGGCCGCGGCCGCGCGTAGCCGTAACTTCAGCGCGTCACGCGCCTGCTGGCTGTCGGTCAGCACCACCAGCTTGGCAAACGAAGGATCGGGCAGTTCCGGTGCCATCGCCAGATAAAAACGCGGTGGTCCCTGGCCGATATAGGCGGTGACAATTTTCGCCTCCTGCTGCTTTTTCAGCCAGGTTTCGATTTTTGCCGTGGCCGCCGCGGTCTGCTCAATGGAACTGCCGTAGGGCAACTGAAGTTCCACCAGCACTTCCGGACGATCGGAGGTCGGGAAGAACTGTTTTTTCACCAGTCCCATGCCGAACACCGCCGCCACAAACAGCACAATCACCGCGCCCGCCACCGCCCATTTGCGGGCAATTACGCGCGTCAGCAGATGGCGAAAGCGATTGTAGTGACGGGTGTTGTAGATCGCCGCATGGCCGCCCTCGACGGTTTTGATGGCTGGCAGCATCTTCACGCCGAGATACGGGGTAAAGACCACCGCCACCACCCATGAGGCGATCAGCGCAATGCCGACAATCCAGAACATGTTGCTGGTGTACTCACCGGCGGTCGACTGAGCGAATCCGTTGGGCATAAAGCCCACCGCGGTGACCAGCGTCCCGGCCAGCATCGGTGCGGCGGTGTGGCTCCAGGCATAGGCGGAGGCTTTAACCCGATCGTAGCCCTCCTCCATTTTGACCACCATCATTTCGATAGCGATGATCGCGTCATCCACCAGCAGCCCGAGCGCCAGTATCAGCGAGCCCAGCGTGATCCGGTCAAAGTTTTTCCCGGAGGCCTCCATCACCACAAATACCACCGCCAGGGTTAACGGCACCGCGGCCGCCACCACCACACCGACGCGCCAGCCCATGCTGACGAAGTAGACCACCATCACCACCAGCAGCGCTACGAAAAACTTCACCATGAACTCATCAACCGCCGAGCGGATATTCACCGACTGGTCGGTGACCTGAGTCAGCGACATGCCGAGCGGCATCGCCTGGTTAATTTTGACGGTCTCCGCCGCCAGCGCCTTGCCGAGATCCAGCCCGTTCCAGCCGTCACGCATCACGATGCCGAGCAGCAGCGCCGGTTCACCCTGATTGCGCACCAGAAAGGTGGCAGGATCGTCATAACCGCGCTCGACCGTTGCCACATCCGCCAGCTTCAGGCTTCTGCCCTGCACCACAATCGGCGTTTCACGGATTTTTTCCAGCTTATCGAAGGCCCCTTCCAGCCGGATAAATACCTGCGGTCCGGCAGTGTCGATGGAGCCGGCTGGCGTCAGAACGTTCTGGTCATTCAGGGCGGCGAAAATGTCCTGCGGCGAGATGCCGAGCGTCGCCAGTCGATCGTGTGAGAAGGAGACGTAAATGCGCTCGGCCTGTTCACCAATGATGTTGACCTTTTTCACGCCCGGCAGATGCAGCAGCCGCTGACGCAGCGCTTCGGCATCTCGCACCAGCAGACGCTGCGGTTCCCCTCTGGCCTTCAGCGCCAGCAGCGCAAACGTCACAACGGAGAACTCGTCATTGATCATCGGGCCTATCACTCCGGCAGGCAGATTGCTGGCCTCATCCCCGAGCTTTTTACGCGCCTGATAGAACTGCTCCTGCACCTGTGACGGCGGCGTTTTGTCCTGCAACGACAGCATGGTGTAGGCCATACCAGGACGGGTATAGGTTTCACTGCGGTCATACCATTTCAGCTCCTGCAGCCGCTTCTCCAGCGGTTCCGCCACCTGATCCTGCATCTCCTGCGCAGTGGCGCCCGGCCAGGCGGTGATAATCGTCATCTGTTTCACGGTAAACGGCGGATCTTCCGCCCGACCGAGTTCAAAAAACGACAGCACCCCGGCAACGGTAATCAGGATGATCAGAAACAGCGTGATGGCGCGCTCACGTACCGCCAGCGCCGAGAGGTTAAACCGTCCGTGACTCATGGCTGGCTCCCGGCGGCGTCAGCCTGGCTGAGACGGACACGTTCGCCTTCATGCAGCAGGTGCGCGCCCAGCGCTACAATCGGCTCTCCCGGCTGGAGTTCACCGCTGACGGTAGCCGACTCATCGCCGAGACTGATGACTTTTACCGGCCGCCAGGCGACGGTGGCGGGCGGCCCGGCAATCTGCCAGACGCCAGGGCCTTTGCCCGCATCGTAGAGCGCGGCCAGCGGCACCTGCAGCAAAGGCTGTGTGGCCTTGTTGGGGATCGCGAGGTTGACGGTCGCGCCAAGGGGCGCAGCGGCCAGCGCCCCTTCCAGCACATATCGGGCTTCAAAGGTACGGGTCAGCGGGTCCGCCGCATCCGCCAGCTGCCGCAACCGGGCCGGCACCGCCGCACTATTGCGGCCATAGAGGGTTGCCATCGCTACGCTACCCAGCGCCGGACGCAACGTTTCCGGCAGCTCGACCCGCGCCTCACGCTGACCGGCGCGGGCCAGCCGGATCACCGGTTCGCCCGCGCTCACGACCTGGCCCGGTTCGGCGAGCGTGGCCATCACTACGCCATCGGCGTCCGCCAGCAGCAGCGCATAACCACTGGCGTTTCGCGCCACATCCGCCTGCGCTTCTGCCGCCCGCAGTTCAGCTTTCGCCGTCTCTGCTGCGGCGCGGATTTGATCGTAAGCCGATGCGGAGACCGCCCCGCTGCTCAACAGGCTGCGGTAACGCGCCTGATCGGCCGCGGTCTGTCTGAGGCGGGCCTGTGCCGCGGCAACGGCCTGCTGCCGGGCCTGGACCTGCAACTGCAGATCGACCGGGTCGAGACGCATCAGCGGCTGACCGCGTCTGACGCTCTGGCCGTTATCCACCAGACGTTCAAGAATTTTGCCCGATACCCGAAAGCCAAGATCGCTCTGGACCCGGGCAACCACCACTCCACTGAAGGCGCGTGCGGCGTCAGTGGCGCTGACCACCTTTGCGACCCGGACCTGAGGCGGCTGGTTGCGCGGATCGTCATCACGGGCAGTGTCATGGCAGGCAGCCAGTGCCAGCGGCAGCAGGCATAGAGCAACGGTGGCAGGATTAAACCTGAACATATGTGACCTTTATCAGTGAATGGGGAGTTCGCGCCATTCTCTTATCAAGTGACCAATATTGTCAATGGTCACAAAATAGCGATTAAGGATCACTTTTGGCTCTGCACCTGCGGATTGTCATGCCCGCAAAGTTATCGGCGCAGTGCGCGGTCACAGGCGGGCGGATAAGCAAAAGAAGAGGCAACGAATAAAATAGTGACTACTGATAATTTACGTCACGGGATGCGAATAGCGAAACAAGCCGGCGCGGGCCGTCCGTCAGGTGGCGACGCTGAGGAGTGCATTAAGACATTAAGCGACTGACGCGGGAAGGGTTGCTGAAGAGGAAATCAGCGCCTTATTACTAAGGCGCTGTGTTGGGGAAGGGATTAACGCCAGCCGAGTTCCGGCGCGACATATTTCAGTATCGCCTCAATCACATGCGCGTTATACGCCACGCCCAGCTGATTCGGCACGGTCAGCAGCAGCGTATCGGCTTCAGCAATCGCTTCATCCTGCGCCAGTTGCTTAATTAACTGCTCCGGCTCAGCGGCATAGCTGCGGCCAAAGATGGCGCGGGTTTTTTCGTCGAGGAAACCCACCGAATCCTGGTCACTGCCGCTGCGGCCAAAGTAGGCGCGGTCCATGTCATTCACCAGCGCAAAGATGCTGCGGCTGACTGAAACCCGTGGCTCGCGCTGATGACCAGCGGCTTTCCACGCTTCACGGTAGGCGCGGATCTGCTTCGCCTGCTGAATATGGAAGGGCTCGCCAGTTTCATCATCTTTCAGGGTCGAACTTTGCAGGTTCATACCCATTTTTGCCGCCCACTCTGCGGTGGCATTGGAGCCAGAGCCCCACCAGATGCGATCACGCAGCCCTTCTGACAACGGTTCGAGGCGCAGCAGACCCGGCGGGTTCGGGAACATCGGCTGCGGATTAGGTTTAGCAAAACCTTCACCGCGTAGCACCTCCAGAAACTCTTCGGTATGACGACGTCCCATATCCGCGTCGGTCTCCCCCGCTTTTGGCTCAAAGCCAAAATAGCGCCAGCCATCCACCACCTGTTCCGGCGAACCACGGCTCAGGCCGAGCTGCAAACGACCGTTGGAAATCAGGTCGGCTGAACCGGCATCTTCCACCATATAGAGCGGATTCTCATAGCGCATGTCGATCACGCCGGTGCCGATCTCAATTTTTTTGGTTCGGGCACCCACCGCCGCCAGCAGCGGGAACGGGGAACTCAGCTGGCGGGCAAAATGATGCACGCGGAAGTAGGCACCATCTGCGCCCAGCTCTTCGGCCGCCACCGCCAGGTCGATCGATTGCAGTAACACATCCTGCGCCGATCGGGTGGCTGACTGTGAAGAGGGTGTCCAGTGACCGAAGGATAAAAAGCCAATCTTTTTCATCTGTTACTTCTCCTGGCGGGCAACGCTAACCCGCACATGCTGAGGCGATTTTCGATAAGCAAAGGTTACGCCGTCGTCGTCGCCACTGATAGTCAATATCTTTCAGCGCCATATTCAGGATTTTCGACATAGCTAAGAAAAATAACGTCTTTGTCTTTGCGCCGCGTTTATTTCACTGTGGCTGCCTGTTCCTCTTCTGCCAGGTTGATCATGCAAAAAAGCCGTGCCGGTTACCTTCATCCGCAGCAGCGCGCCCTGCTGCAACAGCTGTCGCGCAGTGCGTTGTGGCGCACCGAACTGCCGACCTGGCTGCTGATCATCGCTATCTATGGCGGCTGGTTCGGTACGCTGCTCAACTGGCAGATGCTCGGACGGCTGCCCGCTACGCTGCTGCTGACTGGCTTTACCGCCTGGTACATGTCGCTGCAGCATGAGCTGATCCACGGGCATCCGACGCGCTGGCCGCGGGTCAATCAGCTGTTTGGTACTCTGCCGCTGGCGGTGTGGTTTCCGTTTGGCCTCTACCGCGATTCCCATCTGGCCCATCACCGTAATCACACCCTGACCGAACCGGATGACGATCCGGAAAGTTACTACCTCTCCGCCGCACGCTGGGCGCAGCTGTCGCCGTGGCAGCAGCAGCTGATCCATCTGCGGAACACTTTTTTTGGCCGGTTGCTGCTGGGTCCGCTGCTGGATATCGTCGGTACCTTCCGGGCGATGTGGCGGGCGATACGCGGCGGCGATCGGGCCGCGATTGGGATGTGGCTGCTGCACGGCACCCTGCTGGCGCTGCTGTTGTGGTGGATGGCCCAGCGCGGTTTTTCCCCGCTGTGGTATCTGCTGGCGGTCAGCTACCCGGCGCTGGCGCTGACCAAAGTGCGCTCCTTCTACGAGCATCGCGCGGCTGACGATCCGCTGGCGCGTTCGGTCAACAATGAAGCGGCGCTGCCCTGGCGCATCCTGTTTCTGAATCTGAACTACCATTCAGTGCATCACGATCTGCCCGGCGTGCCCTGGTATGGCCTGCGCCGCCTCTATCTGCATGACCGCGAGCGCTACTATCAGCGTAATCACGGTTTTCGCGTGGCGGGCTACCGGGTCTGGCTGCGTCAGTTCTGGGCGCGACCGGTCGGAGTCAATGCCCATCCGGGGCGTTCAGAAGAGGCACGCCATGACTGACCTGCTGGCATTACCGATGTATGACATTGATCGCCTAACCACCGTGGCGCTCAGCCAGGCCATCGTGACCCTGCTGGCGCAGCACGGCACAGCGGCACAGCCGATCTGGCCCGACGATCTGCTGGCCCACTGGCAGGACGATCGGCTGCTGCTGAGCCAGACCTGCGGCTATCCGCTGGTGACGCGGCTACCCGCGGTGCAGCTGGTCGGCACGTTTCACTACAGCGCGCCAGGCTGCAGCGGTCCCGATTATCGTAGCTGGCTGGTGGCGCGGGATCAGGGCGCGACGCTGAGCGACTTTCATGCGCGTCGGGCGGTGGCTAACAGCGTGGATTCGCACTCTGGCTATAACGCGCTGCGTCTGGTGGCGGCACAGCAGGGCGTGATGTTTTCAAGGCTGGTGCTGAGCGGCGGGCATCGTCAGTCACTGGCGGCGGTGCGTCAGCATCAGGCCGATATCGCGGCGATTGATTGTGTCAGCTGGGCACTGATCGCCCGATATGCGCCGGAGGAGTTACAGGGACTGCATATTATTGGCGAAACCCCGCCTGCGCCCGGGCTGCCGCTGATCACCTCTGCCGCGACCTGCGCGCAACAGCGCGAGACGCTTCAGGCGGTGCTGGGCGAACTGGTGACCGATCCGGCGTGGCGGGAAGTCTGTGCAGCCAGCCTGATTAGCGGCTTCAGCCCGCTGCAGCGCGAGGATTATCAGACGATTATCCGCATTGAACAGCAGGCAGCCGCGCTTGGGGTGACCCGACTTTGAGCAGCAGAGGCGCTCAGGCCTCCACTTTTGTGCCCTTTAACAGCACGCACTGAAGCCACAGAGCAGGCTGTGGCCGATCAGGGGCAGGCAATCCGCAGCGCTGAACATTAGCCAGGAGAGCCCGCAGGACGCGGGCGAAAGGCGGGGCGGCACAGGATGTGCCATCCCCGGCGGTCCGTCAGGCAGGCGAATGACGTGAAGGAACCGCGCAGCGGCGCGAGGACCGCCAGCCCCTGAGCGGCACCAGACCGCGTTAACACCTGTCGCTTTACTGACGGGCACCAGGCTTCCCTGCCGCACTGTTCTATTTACGGGCGGCGATGATCGCATCAGCCACGTTGCGCGGCGCCTGCGCGTAGTGGCTGAACTCCATGCTGTAGGTGGCGCGCCCCTGGGTCAGCGAGCGCAGGCTGGTGGAGTAGCCGAACATCTCCGACAGCGGCACTTCAGCGCGAATAATCCGGCCGCCAAAATGCTCATCCATGCCCTGCACCGCCCCGCGACGTGACGACAGATCGCCCATGATGCCGCCGGCGTACTCTTCCGGCGTCTCCACTTCCACCTTCATCACCGGCTCCAGAATCGCCGGATCGGCCTGTTTGGCCGCGGCGCGAAAGCCGAGAATGGCCGCCATGCGGAAGGCCATCTCCGAGGAGTCGACCTCATGATAAGAGCCAAACGTCAGGGTCGCTTTGATATCAACAATCGGATAGCCCGCCAGCACGCCACTGTTCAGCGCCTCGCGCACGCCTTTCTCCACTGACGGGATATATTCACGCGGCACCACGCCGCCTTTGGTGGCATCTTCAAAGACAAAGCCGCTGCCCGCCTCACCCGGTTGCAGGCTCAGTACCACATGGCCGTACTGCCCTTTGCCGCCCGACTGGCGCACAAACTTACCTTCCACATCCTGTACCGCTTTGCGCAGCGTTTCGCGGTAAGTCACCTGCGGTCGCCCGATATTCGCCTCGACGCCAAATTCACGCTTCAGGCGGTCGACGATAATCTCCAGATGCAGTTCGCCCATGCCGGAGATGATCGACTGGCCCGACTCCTCATCGGTGTGCAGCCGGAACGAGGGATCTTCTGCCGCCAGCCGCTGTAACGCCAGCCCCATCTTCTCCTGGTCCGCTTTGGTTTTCGGCTCAATCGACAGCGAAATCACCGGTTCAGGAAACTCCATCCGCTCCAGGGTAATGATGGCGTGCGGATCGCACAGGGTTTCGCCGGTGGTGACCTCTTTCAGCCCGACGCAGGCGGCGATATCTCCGGCGCGTATTTCGTCGATCTCATGACGGGCGTTGGCGTGCATCTGCACGATACGGCCAATGCGCTCTTTTTTGCCTTTAACCGCGTTATAGACGCTGTCACCCTTGCGTAACACGCCCGAGTAAACCCGCACAAAGGTCAACTGGCCGACAAAGGGATCGCTCATCAGCTTAAACGCCAGCGCCGAGAACGGTTCGTCATCATCCGGATGGCGTTCAGCGGGGTTGCCAGCCTCATCAATGCCGCTGATCGCCGGCACATCAGCCGGTGACGGCATCAGTTCGACCACCGCATCCAGCATCCGCTGCACTCCTTTGTTCTTAAACGCGCTGCCGCACAGCATCGGCTGAATCTGGTTTTGCAGCGTGCGCTGGCGTAAACCGGCAATCACCTGCTGCTCGCTGAGATCGCCCTGCTCCAGCCAGGCTTCGGTCAGGGTTTCATTGGCTTCCGCCGCCGCCGCGACCATTTTTTCACGCCAGCGTTGCGCTTCGGCCAGTTGGTCAGCCGGGATCTCACCATAGCTGAAGGTCATTCCCTGGCTCTCTTCATCCCAGTAGATCGCCTGCATACGGATCAGATCGATCACCCCGACGAACTGCTCTTCACGCCCGATCGGGATCACAATCGGTACCGGATTGGCTTTCAGCCGTGACTGCATCATGGTGACGACGCGGAAAAAATCGGCGCCCTGGCGGTCCATTTTGTTGACGAACGCCAGCCGCGGTACATGATATTTATTCGCCTGACGCCATACCGTCTCCGACTGCGGCTGTACACCGCCCACGGCGTCATACACCATCACCGCCCCATCCAGCACCCGCATTGAGCGCTCGACCTCGATGGTGAAATCGACGTGGCCTGGGGTGTCGATAATATTGATGCGGTGCGGCTCAAAGCGCTTATCCATGCCCGGCCAGAAGCAACTGACGGCGGCAGAGGTGATGGTAATGCCGCGCTCCTGCTCCTGCGCCATCCAGTCGGTTGTTGCCGCGCCATCGTGCACTTCCCCCAGCTTGTGACTCATTCCGGTGTAAAACAGAATGCGCTCGGTGGTGGTGGTTTTACCGGCATCGATATGCGCGGAGATGCCGATATTACGGTAACGTTCGATCGGTAGGGGTCGGGGCATGATGTATCCTTAGTCAGATTGACGGGAACGTGATGCGCAATTTTTGCGCAGCTGTGTCAGCAAGCGTAGCCCAATGGTACGACTCTATACGAACAGTTTGAGCTATTATTAATCAGCTCACTCTAAACAACAGGAAGGTTATGCTGAGTCATCATCCGGAAACCGGAGAGTTACGGCTGGAAAATGTGTTGTTCGCGCTGGGCAATCCGCTGCGGCTGGCGATCGTGGATACCCTGGCGCGTGAAGGTGAACAGCCCTGCGGCCTGTTGCGCGGTGAAGTGGCGAAATCGACCATGACGCATCACTGGCGGGTGCTGCGTGACAGTGGCGTGATCTGGCAACGACCGCTGGGGCGGGAAAATCTGATTTCGCTGCGGCGTGAGGATCTCGAACAACGCTTCCCCGGCTTACTGACCAGCGTGCTGACCGCCATCCACCAGGATGCCGCACCGCACGCACGGGCTGGCAAGCCCGGCGACGACGTTTTAAGGTAACGGTATTTAATTAAAGGGAAACTCTATGCGGATTCTGATAGCAGGTGCCGGCGCGACCGGCGGCTATTTTGGCGCGCGACTGGCTCAGGCGGGCCAGGACGTGACGTTTCTGGTGCGCGAACGGCGCTACCGGCAGTTGCAGGAAAAGGGGCTGGTGTTGCAGACGCCCGGCGGCAGCGAAACGCTGCGGCCGCAACTGGTGCAGGCGGCGTCACTGCACGGCCACTACGACCTGATTATTCTGACGGTAAAAAGTTTTGCCCTTGAACAGGTGATGGAAGACATTGCGCCTGCCGTCGGTCCGCAGACGCTGATCATGCCGATTCTGAACGGTATGCGGCACATTGAAACGCTGCAGCAGCGCTTTGGCCGCGAGGCGGTGATCGGCGGAATGTGTAAAATCAACGCCACGCTGGGCGACAACGGTGAAGTGATCCAGATGACCGCGCTGCATCAACTCTATTACGGCGCGCTCGACGGTAATAACGATGCGCGCCTGCAGCGGGTTGACGCAGCGCTGCGCGACGCTCAGGTCGATACCCGCTTCAGCGACAACATGATGGATGAACTGTGGGAGAAGTGGCTGCTGCTCAGCACGCTCGGCGCGGTCTGCTGTCTGGCGCGCGGTGATACCCAGCAGGTGCTGCGATCATCAGGCGGCGAAGCGCTGCTTCAGGGAATTTTCACCGAGATCCTGACGGTAATCGGTGCTGCGGGTTATCAGCCACGCCCGGCGGTAACCGCCAGAATCTTCGAGCTGCTGAACGATCCTGCCACACCGATGACCTCCTCGATGTACCGCGATTTATGCCAGGGATTCGATATTGAAGCCGACCAGATCATCGGCGATCTGTTGCTGCGTGCCGGTCAGTACGGTCTGAACACGCCCCTGCTGAATGCGGTATTTGTCAATCTGCAGGTCTATCTGCAAAATCGCTAAACGCCAGCGGGCCGCATCGCGCCGGCCCGCCGCTTTTCAGCTCCCCTGAATCCGCTGCTGTACGCCAGCGAGACGCATCAGCCGTTGCCACGCTGCCTCAACCTCATCAGGCAACGTTACTTCGGCAAAGAACCCTTTGCCGCGCGGCCCATAGCCCTGTTCGTCGTTACGCAGCCGCTGGACCTCGCCCATCAGCAGCGACATAAAGCGCTCCAGCGACCACAGACCCTGCGGCGCAGCGCCGGTAATCCGCAACTGGCCCGCCTCAGCGGTTAACTGCGGCACAAAAACCGGCCAGCTGATAAAGCGGGGAGCCGCCGCCCGATCGCGCCACTGCCAGCGGAAGGTGGCGTCGGTGCGCCGCTGCAGCAACGGGTCCTGAATCAGAATCACCTGCTGCGGCCGGATGCCACGGCTCTCCAGCAGCCGCTGACTCAAGGCCGCATTTTCGCCGCAGTTGCGCGATTCGCCCTCCAGCAGCAGCCGATCGTCCGGCAGATCGGCAAAGGTCCGCGCGATAGCAGCCAGCATCTGCGCCTCGCTTTTTCCCTGCGTATCAATCTGGCGATACAACGGATGCGCGGCCATCGCCCCGGCGAGCAGCGGCGTGGCATGGCCGATGCCACCGCTGATCAACAGCGGTAAGCCAGAACTTTTTGCCAGCGCCACCGCGCCTTCAATGTTAGGCAGCACCGCATGGCCCGCCAGTATCAGCAAATCGGCGTGGATCTCATCCTGTCCGGAGAGCTGATCCAGCGCCAGCCAGTCGGCAATCAGGTTGACGTCATTCCTGTCACGTTCAGTAAGCTGCATCTTTTTCTCCTTGTCGCTGCGCAGTGTAACGCGCCACAGCAGCGCTGCAGTGGGAAAATTTGCTACAATCGCCACTTCATCTACTGGAGAGATCAATGACTTCCCGCTCTGTGACCCTTGATGATGTCGCTCAACTGGCTGGCGTCTCTTATCAAACCGTTTCACGCGTGCTTAATCGTTCTGAACAGGTTTCTGTCCGCACCCGGGAGCGGGTAGAAGCGGCGATGCAGCAGCTCAATTATGTGCCGAATCGGGTGGCGCAACAGCTGGCCGGTAAAGCGACCCGTACCCTGGGACTTGCCACCAGCGATCTGGCGCTGATGGCACCGGCTCAGATTGCCTCGGCAATTCAGCGACGCGCGGCGGCGGCGGGCTACCATCTGGTGATCGCGATGGAGAGCGGCAATGACGCCGCGGCGACGGTCAACGAGCTGCTGGCTCAGCGGGTGGATGGCTTACTGATTAACCTGCCGCTGCAGGCGGAGGAGGCGCAGCAGATCCAGGCGTTGTGCGGCGCAAAACCGGCGCTGTTTCTGGATGTCGAGCCGCAGGCGGCCGTGGCGCAGTGTCAGTATCCTAATCATCCCGGGGCGCGAGCGGCGGTCGAACATCTGGTGGCGCTGGGACACCGGCAGATCGGCTTGCTGAACGGCCCGGAGCGATCGGTGTCGGCACGTCAGCGGGAAGCTGCCTGGCGTCAGGCGCTGGCAGATCATCAGCTGACACCGCATTGCTCGCTGCGCGGCGACTGGAGTGCGCAGTCAGGCTATCAGGTGTTACTGGCGCAGTTGCCCGATGCCTTACCTCAGGCCCTGCTGGTGGCCAATGACCAGATGGCGCTGGGTGCGATGCGCGCCCTCCATCAGCACGGCGTGGCGATTCCGGGACAGATTTCGGTCATTGGCTATGACGATACCGCCGAGAGTGCGTGGTATCAGCCGCCGCTCACCACGGTGCGTCAGGATTTACAACAGCTTGGCGTGCTCAGCGTCGAGCGATTGCTGGCGCAGCTACAGGGCGAAACCCTCAGTGATGCAGCGCTGGAAACCACGCTGGTGATCCGGGAAACCACCGCCCCACCCGCCGACTCCGGCGTCGATTTAACCGCGCTGGCGCAGCAGCTACAGGCCATTGCCCGCCAGCTGACAGCAAAGTAGCGCAGCCACTCCGCCAGGCAGAGGCTGACCGCCACGTCGCAATCCATCGCCCATAAAAAAACCCGCCCCCGGAAACGGGAGCGGGCCTCAGTTAACAGAGCGCAGCGGACCGGCTCCGTTATCTGCCTCAGGCTTTCGGGTGTTCGCCGACGCCCATGGCTTTGATCTTTTTCGACAGCTCACGACGCTCTTTCGACAGATCGGCGTTTTTGATGATGTACTCATCGACGCGATCTTCATAATCCACACGCATGCTGGCGATAATTTCCTGAATCGCCTCCACGCTCATGCCGGGTTTAATGTACTCGCTCAGGTTGTCTAACAGCAGGACGCGCTTCTGGTTGTCGCGAATTTTCTTCTCGTTATCGACAATTTCACGCTGCAGTTTGTTTTTGCGGCGGAACATACGCACGAACTCCAGGACGTCCTGAAATGATTGCTTGGCATTTTCCATGATGGCACCTTTCTTTGAGCCTGCTGACGCAGGGAGAGAGACAAAACGATCAGCTTAGCGGCTAGCCAGCCTTATACGCAATTTTCACAGCTAATTTCGGACTGGCCCTTATCTTAGCGCAAAGAAACCCGGTTTCACATTAAGTCATTGTCTGAGGTGATTATTTGCGCAGCGCCATCCGCATCAGATCGGTCATCCGCTCCAGCTGTTTTGCCAGCTCAAGGCTTAACCAGACGTAACCGTAGATCGGCGTTTCCTCCAGCCTTTCACTGCCAGCTTCCGCTATCAGCCGCCGCAGTTCGTCACTGATTTCGGTCAGTTCGTGGCTGTTGGCCAGCACTTCGTCGGTCTCGCCTTCAATCGCCATCACCGACAGCGCACGCAGGGTGCTTTCGGTCATCTGCTGGGTACGACGTAATGCCGGAGCATTTAGCAGAATCAGATGGCTCTCGCGCGAAGCCCACCAGGCATTAATCTGCATCTCAATGGTGTACACCATATTACGGTTTATGGTCTGAATCGCTTCAAGCACCGATTTCGGAATGCGCGTCTCTTTGCTCGACGGCTCCAGCAGCGCCCGCATCCTGATTACGCTGGTCAGCAACTTACCCAGCGGCTTGTTCAGGCGCGGCTTATCCACCAGGTTGGGTGAGAAGCCGGCGTGATAAATTTTCGCCATCTCCGCCAGCGTGTCCGAGAGCTGAATACGCCAGTGAATGTAGGCGCGCTGCGCCCAGATGGCGGTAAACAGCAGCGCCATCAGCGAACCGAGGATCACATCGCCGCCGCGCCACAGCGCCATGGTGAAATCGCCGGTCGGTGCGCCAACCACCACGCTGAGGGTAATGCCAATCAGCAGCGCCATATAGGGATGCTTGCCCAGCGTCAGGTAGCCGCTGATAAACATCGCCACGCCACACCATGCCAGCATCATCGGCATGGAGATCAGCTCCAGCTTCAGGGCAATCAACCCCGAGATCGATCCCGCCACCGTGCCGCTGATGCGCTGCAAGGCGCGCGGAAAGACATTTCCCCAGGTTGAGATCGGCCCCATCACCACCACCAGGGTAATCAGCGGCCAGGTGCCTTCCGGAATACCGGTAGCCCGGACAAAAATAAAGCAGAGTAAAAAAGCGATAGCGATGCGCACGCCATGAACACTGCGGTAGTGACGATAGAACCAAAACTCAAGTTTTGATATGGGCTTATCAGATCGCAAAGTGGTTTTCCGGTTGGTGGATCAATTCGTGCGCTATCTTAACCCCTGATGTTGCTAAGGCTTAGTGCGCCATCTACATTTCAAAACAGTTTTGACGTTCCCTTACAATTATCAACATCGCCTTTACATACGGCCCCGAACTCAAAAAACAAATTGCCAACAGTTTTTAACCTTTCGCTTTTGTTAGTAACACTTGAGAAGGAAGCACGATGAGAAAGAGAGCAAAAACCCTGCCGGGCGTCACGCGGCGGCAGGTTCTGACATGGTCGACGCTGGGCGTTGCGGCGACGGTCAGCCAGGTCGCCGATGCCGTTTCTCTGAAAGGCAGTCCAGGCTGGACGCCATTCTCCGATAATCCTCCAGAAACCTATCCCCAGCAAGGCTGGCTGTTTTTTACTGATGCTGAAGCAAAGACCATCGAAGCGATGGTTGACCGGCTGATCCCGGCCGATGACCTCAGCGTGGGCGGCAAAGAGGCGGGCTGCGCGGTCTTTATCGATCGTCAGCTGCACGGCTCCTACGGCACTTTTGAGCGCCTCTATATGCAGGGCCCGTTTCAGCAAGGCACCACTGAACAGGGCGATCAATCCCCGCTGGTGCCGCGCCAGCGCTACCGCAAGGGCATCGCCGCGCTTAACCGCTACGTTCAGCAGACCTCGAACAAAAACTTCACTGATCTGACGCCGCCACAGCAGGACGAACTGCTGCACGCGATGGAGGCCGGTAAGGTTCACTTCAGCGATTTCGATGCGCAATCCTTCTTTCTCGAAGTGCTCAATAACACCATGGAAGGCTTCTTTGCCGATCCGGTGTATGGCGGCAACCGGGAGATGGTGTCATGGAAAATGCTCGGTTTTCCGGGCGCGCGCTATGACTACCGCGATTACATCGAGCGGCATAACGAAGATCTGCACTTCGAACCGATCAGTATTGCGCAATGGAAAGCAAAGGACGAATCATGAAAAAACTTCCCAAAACCGATGTCGTGGTGATTGGCCTCGGCTGGGCCGGATCGATTATCGCCAATGAACTGGCCGATGAAGGCCTGGAAGTGGTCGGTATTGAACGGGGTCCGTGGCGCGATACCGCTCGCGACTTCAATATCGGTACCGTCACCGATGAGCTGCGTTATGTGATGCGTGAAGAACTGATGCTGCGCACTCGCCAGAACACCTGCACCATGCGCAACAACCCGTCGCAGACCGCGTTACCGATGCGCACCTGGGGATCGTTTCACCCCGGCAACGGCACCGGCGGCGCAGGCAACCACTGGGCTGGCATCACCTTTCGCTTCCAGCCCGAAGAGTTCCGCCTGAAGAGCCATCTGACCGAGCGTTACGGTGCCAGCGCCATACCTGATGAGTTGGTGCTGCAGGACTGGGGCACAACCTGGGAGGAGATGGAGCCGCACTATATGCAGTTTGAGCGGGTGGCGGGCACCTCGGGCCGCGCCGGTAACCTTAACGGTGAAAAACGGCCGGGCGGCAATCCGTTTGAGGGCGCGCGCTCCGGCGACTATCCGACGCCGCCGCTGCGTCAGCCTTATGCGCCAACGCTGTTTGCCGATGCGGCAAAAAATCTCGGCTATCAGCCGTTCCCGGTGCCCTCCTCGCTGGTCTCGGAGGCCTATACCAATCCGTACGGCGTGACGATGGGGCCCTGCACCTTCTGCGGCTTTTGCACTAACTACGGCTGTGCCAACTACTCCAAAGCCAGCGCCATCACCACCGTGCTGCCGGCGCTGATGCGTAAGCCTAACTTCACCGCCTATACCAACAGTGAAGTATTGCAGGTGCTGACGGACTCAACCGGCAAAAAAGCCACCGGCGTCACCTACATCGACTCGTCAGGCGACGAGTGGGAACAGCCCGCCGATCTGGTGATCGTCGCCGCCTTCACCTTTGAAAATGTGCGCCTGATGCTGCTCTCCGGGATTGGCGAGGCCTACGATCCGGTGACCAACAGCGGTACCACCGGGCGCAACTACGCCTACCAGACCGCCAACAACGTCACGCTGTTTTTCGATAACAAAAACTTCAATCCGTTTATCGGCGCAGGCGCGGTCGGGATGGGGATCGACGAATTTAATAACGATAACTTTGACCACAGCGGCCTCGGCTTTTTCGGCGGCGGCAGCATCCGCGTAACGCCAATTGGCGCAGCGCCGATTGGTTATCGACCGTTGCCGCCCAACACGCCGAAGTGGGGGTCGAAATGGAAACAGACGCTGAAAGATAACTATCTCAGCACCATGTCGATTGGCTGTGAAGCCAGCAGCTATACCACCCGCACCAACTACCTGTCGCTTGACCCCAACTACAAAGATCCGCACGGCCGCCCGCTGTTACGTATCACCTTCGACTTCGCGCAGAACGACCTGAAGATGGCGCAGTACTGCACCAACAAGGTGGCTGAGATTGCTAAGGTGATGAACCCGCGTGAGATGATCGTTAAGCCGATGACCGGCCACTGGAGCAGCGTGCCCTATCAGTCTTCTCACGTCGTCGGCGGCTTTATCATGGGAGCCGATCCGCGCACCAGCTCGGTGAATAAGCATCTGCAGGTGTGGGATGTGCCGAATCTGTTTGTGGTCGGCGCTTCCGCCTTCCCGCAGAATCCCGGCTATAACCCGACCGGTACGGTGGGCGCGCTGGCCTTTAAAGCGGCGCATGATATCCGTCGCTACTACCTGAAACGTCCGGGGGAGATGATCAGCGCATGAAAACTTTACCGCTTCTCTCTGCCGCCGCGTTGCTGCTGGCCGCATCATTCAGCAGTCAGGCGCAGCCGGAATATGATCAGATCGCCCGCGGCAGCTATATCGCCACGCTGGGCGACTGTACCGCCTGTCACACCACCGATGAGAAACAGCCGTTCGCCGGTGGCGTTAAGCTGCAAACGCCGTTTGGTACCCTGGTTGGGGCGAATATCACCCCTGATCGTGAAACCGGGATTGGTGACTGGAGTTACGATGATTTCCGCCGCGCCATGAATACCGGCGTCGGTCATAACGGCAAACGGTTATATGGCGCGATGCCGTTTACCGCCTACACCAAAATGTCGGAAAAAGATCTGCAGGACCTGTGGGCCTGGATGCAGACGCTGCAACCGATCCATCATCCGGTTGAGACCAACCAGCTCCCCTTCCCGTTCAACATCCGTACCAGCCTGATAGTGTGGAACTGGATCAACTTTGATAAAGGCGAATTTAAACCGAATCCGGACAAGTCGGCGGAATGGAACCGTGGCGCCTATCTGGTTGAAGGACTCGGCCACTGCGGCACCTGCCACTCCCCGAAAAATCTGCTGGGCGGCGACAAAAATGGCCGCTTCCTCGGCGGCAGCGAGGTTGAGGATTGGTATGCGCCGAACCTGGACGCCAGCGACCATACCGGGCTGGGTAAATGGACGCAGCAGGATATCGTCACTTACCTGCGGACCGGCGTGAACCGCTATGCCATCGCGTCCGGCCCGATGGCCGATGCGGTGCGCCATTCAACCCAGCACTGGCGCGAGGACGATCTTAATGCGGTGGCGGTTTATCTCAAGGAGGGCGATAAAAAAGCCGATGAGAAGCCCAAACCGCTGGATGCCGGTGATGACAGAATGAAGCTCGGGGCGACGATCTATGAAGCCAAATGCTCGGCCTGCCACAGTCCGGGTGGCCGCGGTGAAAAGAACATCTTCCCGCAGCTGGCGGATAATCCGCTGATCAATCAGCCGAATGCGACATCACTGATGCATGTGGTGCTGGCGGGCAGTCGCGGCGTGGATACCGACGCACGGCCAACGGCACCGGCGATGCCAGCCTTTGCCGGTACGCTGAGTGATGACCATATTGCGGCAGTGCTCACCTACATTCGCAACAGCTGGGGCAATGCCGCCGCGCCGGTTGAGGCCAGTGAGGTGAAGAAGATGAAGGAAGAGTTACGCTAAACCTCCGTGGGGCAGCCAGAAGGCTGCCCCCGTTTACGGTGCCAGCGATGCCGATCAGAATTTCTGCCTGAGATAATCGGTGATGCGGGTAATCACGCCAGCAGGCTCTACGGCGCTCAGCGCCACCAGCGGATAGTGGGCAATCTGCTGATCTTTATCCATCACCTGAATTTCACCAATGACTTCATTGGCTTTCAGCGGCGCTTCCAGATCGCTGCGGTTAATGATGTATTTCGCTTTGACGTTCTGCACTTCACTGCGCGGCAGCGACAGATAGACATCATTCGCGGTACCCACTTCAACCTGATGCGGATTGCCATACCAGACATTCTCGCTGCCTATTTTCTTACCGGCATGGAACAGCTGCACGGTATCAAAGGTATTCTGACCCCATACCAGCAGTTTGCGCGCCTGCTCTTCCCGCCCTTTGGGACTCTTACCACCCATCACCACCGCGATCAGACGATGTTTGCCCACCACGTTAGAGGCGATGATGTTAAAGCCCGCGGTTTCGGTGTGGCCGGTTTTCAGCCCATCGACATGCAGGTTGTTATCCCACAGTAAGCCGTTACGGTTGTTCTGAGTGATGCCGTTCCAGGTCAGGGTTTTCTCACTGTACATGGCATAGAAGTCAGGCTCACCGTCGATAATCGCCCGCGACAGTTTCGCCATATCCAGCGCACTGGAGAACTGGCCTGGTGCGTCCAGACCATGCACCGTTTCGAAGTGGGTATTTTGCAGGCCGAGTTTATCAACATAGTGATTCATCATTTTGACGAAGTTATCTTCGCTGCCCGCCACATAATCTGCCAGCGCCACGCAGGCGTCATTACCGGAATCGATGATTACTCCCCGGCTTAAATCACGCACGCTCAGCTTATCGCCGGGCTTGAGGAACATCAGCGATGACCCTTTGAACACCGGATTACCGGCAGCCCAGGCATCTTTGCCGACGGTGACCATATCGTCGCGGCTGATTTTCTTTTGATCGATAGCGCGATCGACCACATAACCGGTCATCAGCTTGGTCAGGCTGGCAGGATTGCGGCGCGCATCCGGATTACCAGCGGTCAGCACCTGGCCGGTAGTGGCATCCATCAATACCCAGGAGGCCGCATCAATCGCCGGTGGCGTCACGGGAAACGGCATGTCGTCAGCCTGTGCCAGCGAAGCCCAAAAAACAGTAGCGGTAACGGTAATCAACAGACGCCTTTTCAACACTTCATCCTTACCTGCACGGGAGAAAAAATTTATTTATGAAACGAAACGGAAACAGCCGCACCTTTTACGGCAAAAGCGTTGTGAAGGTTTGAATAAATTGAAAAAAAGTATGAACTGCGGCGGCTGAGACGCTGGCTGACTGTTCGATGGATCACGGCGTGCGGTGAAAGCTGTTTACTTAATGAACATTTGCCCGTACCTTTTGTGAGGTTATAAAAGGAACATCGGCCTGAGGGATAAGGTTATCTATTACGGTGAGGAGATTATCGATTTTCTGCAAACCAACAGGATAGTGGTGCTGAAACTTGATCGCGCCTTAACAGGTTTGAATAACGTGGTCTCTGCTCAGAGGGTACTTATTGGAAAAGGTGCAAAATGCCTCTTTTACACCACATTGCAAAATAATCTTTACCCTTAAATTTATTCGGATTTCGCGCGGACATTAATCAAAAGGAAAGGGTAATGTACTACAGCAAAGAAATAATTAGTTATCTGCAGTCGAATAACATCCTCGCTTTAAAACTTGATCACGCATTTACCGGCGTTGGGAAAGCGGTATCTGATCAAATTGATATGATAGGCGCAGGTGTGCAGCGCGCAATGTATTACACATCATGTTTTACGGATGAATATCAGGAGATTTGTCAGCAGCAAAAAGTTGAGGACTTAAGATTTACCAAAGGCGTGTATCAGCTCATCAGTCATGGAAACATAGTAAATGACATGCTCAAAATATATTTTGAAGATGTCTTCAAATACAAAACCCTTAGCCAACTACAGCGTATTAAGAAGTCGTTAATGGCAGTAAATATCCATATTGCTGCCAGTTATTTAACGCAGCACGGGTTTTCTTTAGCTGTAGCAGCTGCGGTATCTGTTGGCATGAAAATGAGCCTTGATATGAACGCACTGGTGGGCCTCAAAGCTGGTGCAGTTGCTGCTCTTGCGGGAATGTATGGCGTCGTTCAGAAAGCTGCTGATAGCGCAAACCGACTTCGATATGCCCTGCCTGGCTATTATTCTGCATTATATGCCAATGAACTAGAGATGATGTTTTTTCTGATTGATCCTTTATTCGAAAGATCTGGAGCCCTGCGAAGTGCGTGGGCATCTGATGATGAAATCTCCAGAGTTATTACTAACATGATTCGGTAAATGAATAATGGAAAATTTAATAAAAAGATTTCTCAAGCGACTTTTTAAATCCTGGATTTCTCTCTATGGACCAGCTCTCCTTACTCTGGCTTTTTCTGTAGCCCTTTTTCAGATCTTCCCTGAAGGCCCTTTGTGGCCCGTACCTGTTTTTGCTGTAGTTATCATTATATTTTTCCACCGCTTGGTTAAATGGTAACCCGTTATTTAACAAAAACTCCAACATATAAGGATATAACATGTCTGCTCCCGCACATTTATGGCTTAACGATGAAAATGGATCTCCAATCGTCGGTAGTTGTCAGATGCCACTGCGTTCAGGCTCTATTGAACTCAAATCATTCTCCCACGGCGTTACTATTCCGGTCGATCCTAACTGGGGAAAACTTACAGGCACACGCATTCACCAGCCTATAACGATAGTGAAGGAGTTTGATCAAACAACTCCACTTCTGTACAGAGCTGTCTGCGAAGGCCGAATCATGAAGAAGGCGACAATCAGGATGTACCGGATAATTGATGCAGGAATTGAGACTGAATATTTTAATATCATCCTGGAAAACGTGAAGGTCACCACGGTATCGCCCTATCTTGCACCCAACGGCATCAGCAGCACGCATCTGGAAACGCTGGAATTACGCTATGAAGCGATAACCTGGAAATATACCGAAGGGAATATTATCTATCGAGACACCTGGAATGAGCGAGCTACAGCCTGAGAGATAAAAAGTCCGGTTTAATCCTGCCGCCTTACCTCTCAGCCAGATGCAACCCCTGTCCCCGCTACCATCCGAAACTTCAGGCCGGTCGGATTATGGTTTACCATGTAGGTTGTGAAGCCTGATGCTGCCTGCGTGACCGTGCTCTGCACAGGCACAGCTCTCGCACCAGCAGCCAGGTGCCGATGAAGTAAGGCATTAAGCGAGCGGGAAGCCTGATGACTTTCTGTTCATCAGTTTAGTGAACGACATTGAGCGGATATGAAATTTGAATAACGATCGCGTACAGCCCACCTTCCTCTTCCACGATTACGAGACCTTCGGGACCAGTCCTTCACGCGATCGGCCGGCGCAGTTTGCCGGGCTGCGCACCGACAGCGATTTTAATCCGATCGGCGAGCCGCAGGTCTTTTACTGCCGTCCGCCGGATGACTATCTGCCGCAGCCGGAAGCGGTAATGATTACCGGGATTACGCCGCAGGTGGCGATGGCGCGCGGCGTCACTGAAGCGGAATTTGCTGAACGCATTCACGCCCTGTTTACCGTCGAACAGACCTGTGTGGTGGGCTACAACAACGTCCGGTTTGATGATGAAGTGACGCGCAATATTTTCTACCGCAACTTCTACGATCCCTATGGCTGGAGCTGGCAGAACGGTAACTCGCGCTGGGATCTGCTCGACGTGATGCGGGCCTGCTATGCGTTACGCCCGGAAGGCATTCACTGGCCGGAGAACGAAGAGGGTTTTCCCAGCTTCCGGCTGGAACATCTGACCAAAGCCAACGGCGTGGCGCATGAAAATGCGCATGATGCGATGTCAGATGTCTATGCCACGCTGGCGATGGCAAAGCTGGTAAAAGAGAAGCAGCCAAAACTGTTTGAGTTTTTGTTTACCCACCGTAACAAAAACAAGCTGATGAACCTGATTGATATCCCGCAGATGAAACCGCTGGTGCATGTCTCCGGCATGTTCGGCGCGGCGCGCGGCAATACCAGCTGGGTGGTTCCACTGGCCTGGCATCCCGATAACCGCAATGCGCTGATTGTGGTCGATCTGGCCGGTGATATCTCACCGCTGCTGCAACTCGATGCCGATACCCTGCGCGAGCGACTTTATACGCCGAAAAACGATCTCGGCGATCGGCCAGCGGTACCGGTAAAGCTGGTTCATATCAACAAGTGTCCGGTGCTGGCCCCGGCCAATACTTTGCGTCCGGAAGATGCCGCCCGGCTGGGTATCGATCGTCAGCACTGTCTGGCGAATCTGGCGTTGCTGCGTCAGCAGCCTGAGGTGCGGGAGAAGCTGGTCACGCTGTTTGCTGAAGCGGAGCCGTTTACCCCGTCGGACGATGTCGATACTCAGCTGTACGATGGCTTTTTCAGCGATGCCGATCGCGCGGGCATGAATATTATACGTCAGACCGCCCCCGCCAATCTGCCGGCGCTGGATTTAACCTTCGACAGCGCGCGCGTGGCGAAACTGCTGTTCCGTTATCGGGCGCGTAATTTCCCCGGTACGCTGGATGATGCTGAGCAGCAGCGCTGGTTACAGCATCGGCGTGAAGTGCTGAATGCTGATCGGGTGCAGGCGTTTATGCAGGAACTGGAAGGTCTGGCGAATCTTCATGAAGCCGATCCAGAGAAGCTGGGACAGTTAAAAGCGCTCTATCTCTACGCGCAGGAACTGGTCTCTTAACGCGCGCTCTGCCCGGCCTTCACTGCTTCCTTAATGCCGGGTCCCGCTGCCGTCAGCGGTCCCGGCATCTGCGATTTTAGATCATCACCCAGACCAGCCAGGTCAGCGCAAAACCGCATAATCCCATCAGAGTCGTCAGTACCGTCCAGCTGCGTAACCCATCGGCGACCGACAGGCCGAGATAACGGGTGACCACCCAGAAGCCCGAATCATTAACGTGTGACAAGCCCAGCGCGCCGAAACAGGCGGACAGCGCCACCAGCACCAGCTGCATCTCGCCAAGACCCGCAACGGCGGTACTCAGCAATCCACAGGTTGTGACGATCGCCACCGTTGCTGAGCCCTGTGAGGCGCGCAGCGCCAGTGAAAGAATAAACGCAGCCGGGATTAACGGCAGATGGATCGTCTGCAGCGAAGTGGCCAGCGCTTTGCCTACGCCAGACTCCACCAGCACTTTACCAAACGCGCCTCCGGCACCTGAAACCAGAATCACGCCAGCAGCGGTGGATATCGCGTTGTTTGACAGCGTTTCCAGCTTCTCTGCGGTCCAGCCACGACGCAGCCCCAGTAACCATCCGGCAAGCGCCAGCGTAATCAGTAACGCCACCGCCGGTGATGCGACCAGCGTCAGGATCTTCAGCGGCAGGCTGCCAGGCGTAAGATGCGGCGGCAGCAACGTGCCCAGCATAATCAGCAGGATCGGCAGCACGATTAAGCCTGAAATCAGCAATGCGCCCGGTGCATCGTGGTGACGGGCGGATTGCCCCCCGGCGTTCGGCTCCGTCAGCTGTAGCTGCTCCAGTACCTGAACTGAGAGATGATATTTTCGAAGATTAAGCGCTTTGGCGACGAAATAGCCAGCGATACCGGTCGGTATCGACAGGGCAATTCCGGTCATCATTAACCAGCCAGGATCGACATTCAGCAATCCGGCGGCAGCGGCGGGTCCCGGATGGGTGGGCACCGTAACATGCACCATCAGCATCATGCCCGCCATGGGCAGACCAAACTTCAGCGGCGATACGCGCATCACTTTGGTAAAGCCATAGATCAGCGGGACCACGATAATAAACCCGACGTCAAAAAATACCGGCAACCCCAGAATAAAGGCCACGGTGGTGAGTGCCGCTACCATGCGCTGCGGTCCGCATAGCTGCGCGAAGCGGTTTGCCAGCCGATCGGCCCCGCCGGACGTTTCAATAATCGCGCCGAGAATCGCACCCAGCACAATGATGGCGGCAATGCTGCCGAGCAGGCTCCCCATGCCGCCGAGGATCACTTTCATGATGTTTTCGGCCGGGATACCGGTGGTGATGGCGACAAACAGGCTGGCAACCAGCAGTGCAATAAACGGATGGACTTTGGCTTTGATTACCAGCAGCAACAGCAGAATCACGCTGACCAGCGCGATGGATAACAGCAGCGTAGTGGACATCGGCAGACCTCTGATTAATTATAATTTTCAGTAAGTTATATTTTTATTGATTCAACACTGGTGTGATTAAGCTGCAGCAGGACTCACACCGTTTGTCTGGCAAGCGGTGTGATTCAGCATGCAGGTGATTAGCGGCGCGTACGCCAGGGCGCAAACCAGCCGAGGCCGGCCGTGGTGCTGCCTCGCGGGAAATATTCGCAGCCGACCCAGCCGCGATAACCGACCTCATCCAGCAGGTCAAACAGCCACGGGTAGTTGATCTCCCCTCCATCCGGTTCATGGCGATCCGGTGCCGAGGCAATCTGTACGTGGCGATAGCGCCCGGCATAGTGGCGAATCAGATGGCTGAGGTTGCCATCCACTAACTGCGCATGGAACAGATCGAGCTGGGTAAACACATTGGGCCGATCGATCTGATCCACCATCTCCAGCGTCTGATACTGGCTGGAGTAGAGATAGCCTGGCTTGGTGGTCGGATTCAGCGCCTCAATCAGCAGGGTGATACCGTGCGGGGCAAAGCGCTCAGCGGCATAGCGCATGTTGCCGATGAAGGTCTCAACATAGCGCTGGCGATCACCACCCGGCGGCACGGTTGCCGCCATGATGTGCACCTGCGGGCAGTTGAGCGCCCGCGCATAGTCCAGCGCACGATCGATATCCGCTTTCGCTTCCGCTTCACGTCCGGGAATGGCGGAAACGCCCCACTCACCCGCCGCGACGTTGCCGGGCGCGGTATTGAACAGCACCAGCTGCAGCTGATTCTCATCCAGCCACTGCTTCAGCTGTTCCGCCGGATAGTCATAAGGAAACAGAAACTCCACCGCCTCAAAACCGGCGGCCGCGGCGGCGGCGAAGCGTTCCGCAAACGGCAGTTCGGTAAACTGGGTCGACAGGTTGGCAGCAAACTTTGGCATTATCGGCTCCTTAACTCGGCCACTTCGGCATCGTTGAGATAACGGATGGCGCGGTCGCCGAGAGTGAAGATCAGCCGGGCCGTCTCCTCCAGCTCCTCGGTGTTATCTGCCGCCTCACGTAATGATTTCCCCACCACCACCGGCCCGTGATTGGCCAGCAAAAAGGCGCGATAGCGCGGTGCCAGCTGCGCCAGGTCTTCCGCCAGCCGCTGATCGCCGGGCTTGTAGTACGGCACCACCGGCACATCGCCAACCCGCATCACCACATAGGGCGTAAACGGGCGGATGCAGTTTTCCGGGTCCAGTCCCTGTAAACAGGAGAGCGCCGTCAGGTAGTGGCTGTGCAGATGTACCACCGCTTTGCAGTCGGGATTGTTCAGGTAGAGCGCGCGGTGAAACGCGATCTCCTTGGAGGGTTTATCGCCAGAGAGCCACTCACCATCAGGGGTGACTTTCGCCAGCCGATCACCCTGTAATTCACCGAGGCAGGAACCGGTTGGCGTCGCCAGCAGATTGCCATCTTCCAGCCGTACGGAGAGGTTACCGGCCGAGCCGGTGGCGTAGCCGCGCTGGAAAAAGGAGGCACCGAGCCGGACCATTTCGTCACGCGCCTGCTGCTCAGCTAAAGAGAAAGATTCAGACATGGGAAAACTCCGTTTGCGCGCGGCGGAAAAAGTGTTCATCGCCAAAGTTACCGGACTTCAGCGCCAGCGACAGCGGCTGGTGGATGTCGCGCACCCACGGCACGCCAGGCGAGATGGTCGGGCCGATATGAAACGCGGTGACGCCCAGGCTCTGGGCCACCACGCCGGAAGTTTCGCCGCCCGCCACGATAAAGCGTTGCCAGCCGCGCCGCTTCAGCTCACGGGTCACCGCGGCAAACAGCTGCTCCACCGCCTCGCTGCTGCGCCGGGCGCCGTGTTGCTGCTGAATCGCCTGCAGCTGTTGCGCGTCAGCGGTGGCAAACAGCAGCGGTGCCAGCGCCTGATGGCTGTTGGCTTCCACCCAGTCACACAGCTGTTGGGCATAACCGTCTGCATCCTGCAGACAGCGTTCGATCTGCACTTCCTGTGCCGGTGCCAGCTGGCGATACGCGGCAACCTGAAGGTTGGTCATCTGCGAGCAGGAGCCGGAGATCACCACCGCACGATCGCCCTGCGGCCGTCCCGCCTGCTCCGCCGCTGCCGCATCCGCCCCGGCCGTTGCCCACTGACGCGCCAGCCCGATCGCCAGCCCGGAACCGCCGGTGACCAGCCGCCGATCGCACAGCGCCTCGCCCTGGGTCAGCAGATGTTGTTCATTCATGGTATCGATGACCACATAGTTCACGCCCTGCTCCGCCAGCTGGTCCAGCGCCTGACGCACGGACTCCGCACCCTGATCGACCTGCGCGGCGCTAATCAGCCCGGCTTTGCCTGTGGCCTGCGCCGTCATCAGACGCAGCAGGTTGCTGTCGTGCATCGGCGTCACCGGATGATGGCGCATACCGGAGTCCGACAGCAGCTGATCGCCGACAAACAGATGGCCCTGATAGACCGTGCGGCCATTCACCGGCAGCGCCGGACAGATCACCGTCTGAGTTTCACCCAGCGCGGCTAGCAACGCATCGGTCACCGGGCCGATATTGCCCTGCGCGGTGCTGTCGAAGGTGGAGCAGTATTTGAAGTAGAAGCGCTCACAGCCCTGTTGCTGTAACCACGCCAGCGCCGCCAGCGACTGTGCAACCGCCTGATCGGCCGGACAGGATCGGCTCTTCAGGCTAATCACAATCGCCTGCGCCTCTGCGGCCTGCTCGCTATCGGGGATGCCGTTGAACTGAATCGTGCTCAGGCCGTTCTGTGTCAGAAAACTGGCAATGTCGGTAGCGCCAGTAAAATCGTCGGCTATCACTCCAAGACGCATCAGCTCTTCTCCTTGCCCTGTGGCAGGGTAATGCCGCTGAAGATTTTAATCACCGCGCTGTCATCTTCCCGGCCATAACCGGCATTGCTGGCTTCGGTAAACATATTGAGCGCGGTCGAGGCCAGCGGCAGCGGGAAGTGCAGCGATTTGGCGGTATCCGTCACCAGATTGAGATCTTTGACGAAGATATCGACCGCCGATTTCGGGCTGTAGTCACCGTCGACCACGTGGCGCATACGGTTTTCGAACATCCACGAGTTACCGGCGGCGTTAGTGACAACTTCATACATGGTTTCCAGCGGGATACCGGCGCGCGCGGCCAGCGCCATCGCTTCTGCACCAACGGCGATATGCACGCCAGCCAGCAGCTGATGAATAATTTTGACCGTGGAGCCGAGGCCAATCTCACTGCCTACCCGATAAACTTTCGCTGCGACAGCATCCAGAACCGGTTGCAGCTGGGTGAAGACCGCTTCACTGCCCGATGCCATCACCGTCATCTCACCGCTGGCGGCTTTAGCGGCACCACCGGAGACCGGCGCATCCAGCATCAGCAGCTGATGCTGCGCCAGCCGCTGTTCAATTTGCTGCGCATCCTGCGCCGAGAGCGTCGATGAAACCATCACCGCCGTGCCGGGCCGCAGCTTCGCCGCCAGGCCGTCATCTCCGAACAGAATGGCGTTGACCTGTTGCGCATTCACCACCAGCAGCAGCACCGCGTCGAGCTGGTCAGCAAAGTGGGCGGCGGAGGGTTGCGCGTCACGCGCGCCCGCCTGGCGCAGGGTCTCCAGCGCGGCGGGATTGAGATCGACACCCCAGGTGTTAAGACCGGCGCGGATACAGGATTGCGCGGCACCCATGCCCATAGAACCTAACCCGATAACACAGATATTTTCGACTGGCACTGTCGGCCTCCACTGTTAAATTAAGTGATTATTTGTTTGTTACTGTTAATCCTGCCAGCTTTAAGCCGGTAAAAATGTGCCATGTCTCACAAAAAAACATCTGTGATGTGAGATGGAACAATTATTAACATTGCGTGCCGACACCGGATCATGGGGCCTGACGGCGATGATGACGGCAGAGCGAACCCTTATGGGCTGTTAATTCCTGTTCTGGTTAACAGGCGGATGCTTTACAATGTGAAAAAATGATAAATCTCAGGGAGGGAATATGATTCCGGTTGAACGTCATCAACAGATTCTGGCGCTGGTCGCGGATCGGGGAGTGGTGAGCATTGCTGAACTGACCGAGCGGCTGGGCGTATCACACATGACTATCCGTCGTGATGTGCAAAAGCTGGAGGAGCAAGGTGCGGTGCTGTCAGTATCGGGCGGCGTGCGGTCGGCGGATCGGCTGGCGGCGGAACCGTCACACCTGACCAAAAGTGGCCTGTATAACGATGAGAAGCGCGCCATTGGCCGCTATGCCGCTCAGCACATTCCGCGCAATAGCTGCATCTATCTCGATGCCGGTACCACCACGCTGGCGCTGGCGCGGGAAGTGGTGGATCGGGATGATTTGCTGGTGGTGACCAACGATTTCATGGTGGCAAATCTGCTGATGGAAGCCAGCCACTGTCGGGTGATCCACACTGGCGGCACGGTATGCCGTGAGAACCGCTCCTGCGTCGGCGAGTCGGCGGCGCGCAGCCTGCGTCATCTGGCGATCGATATCGCCTTTATTTCCGCCTCCTGCTGGGGGCCGCGCGGCTTATTTACCCCGGATGAAGACAAGGTGACGGTAAAGCAGGCGGTCAGCGAGGTGAGCAGTAAACGGGTGCTAGTGAGCGACAGCTCAAAATATAACAAGATTGCGACCTTTCTGGCCTTGCCGCTGGAGAAGTTTGATCTGGTGGTGACCGACAGTCAGTTGAGTGAGGCGGGACGAGTTGCGTTAAGCGCGGGCAGTTGCGAACTGGTGCTGGCTGACTGAGGCTTTCGCCGCCTTCCCGAATAACAGCGGAAGGCGGCGAAGTGTCGCGGGATTAAACCTCTTCGCTGAACTGCGGCACCGGATTACGGAAGCTGCGGGTCACGAACGCCAGGTAGATAATGCCGATGGCAGCCCAGATCAGGCCCAGCACCATCGAACTCTCTTCCAGGTTCACCCACAGCGCACCGACCGTCAGCGCACCCAGCAGCGGCAGCAGCAGATACTGGACGTGATCTTTCAGCGTGCGGTTACGCTTCTCACGGATCCAGAACTGGGCAATCACCGACAGGTTAACGAAGGTGAAGGCTACCAGCGCACCGAAGTTGATCAGCGCCGTCGCGGTCACCAGATCAAAGTTAATCGCCATCAGCGCAATCGCACCGACCAGCAGCACGTTGAGCGACGGGGTCCGCCACTTAGGATGGACGTAACCGAAGAAACGCTCCGGGAATACGCCATCACGGCCCATCACATACATCAGACGCGATACGCCAGCGTGCGCCGCCATACCGGATGCCAGCACCGTGACCACCGAGAAGATCAGGATGCCGACCTGCAGCGCTTTACCGGCAACAAACAGCATGATTTCAGGCTGTGAGGAGTCCGGGTCCTGGAAGCGCGTGATGTCCGGGAAGTAGAGCTGCAGGAAGTAAGAGGCGATGATAAAGATCACGCCGCCAATCAGCGCCGTCAGGAAAATCGCACGCGGAATGGTACGTTCTGCATCTTTGGTCTCTTCCGACAGTGAGCTGATGCCATCAAAGCCGAGGAACGAGAAGCAGAGTATCGTCGCCCCGGTGATCATCGGCACGACGTGCGCATTCTCAGACCAGAACGGCTTGCTGCTCGCCAGCGTACCGGCACCGACGCCGTTCGCCACGCCGTAGATCACCATTGCCGTAATGCCGACCATGACAATCACCTGCAGCACCACAATCACGCTGTTAAAATTGGCGACGGTTTTGATGCCCTTGAGGTTAGAGAGCGTCATAAAACCAACCAGCAGCACCACGAAAATCCACGACGGGATACCGGGCACCAGCGATTCGAAATAGTTTTTCGCCAGCAGGATGTTGATCATCGGCATGAACAGGTAGTCCAGCAGGGATGACCAGCCGACCATAAAGCCGACGTGCGGACTGATCGCCTTCTGAGCGTAGGTATAAGCGGAGCCCGCAGAGGGGAAGCGGCGTACCAGCTTACCGTAACTCACGGCGGTAAACAGAATCGCAATCAGCGCGAAAGCGTAAGCGGTGGCGACGTGACCGTCGGTCAGCCCGGAAACGATGCCAAAGGTATCGAACAGGGTCATAGGCTGCATGTAGGCTAAGCCCATCATGACGACCGGAAGTAACGTAAGCGTTTTTTTCAGCTGTGTACGCTGTGGTGCAGCGGAGGTATTAAGCGACATGCTTCAGTCCCCCATGCGCAACAACCTGACTGGGTTGGGTCACAGGGCAACTGCGCATTAAGCGACAGGGAGTAAGGTTGGTGATCAACGCGGCGCCGTAGTCATCACGAAAGCGCGCGCCAGCCTGAGCTGGCAGTGTGGAAAACATCCCCATCTTTGTATCCTCAATCTCACGCTTACGCGTGTTTTCAGTGTTTATCTATCCGGGTGCGTGCCCGGCCTCGGTTAAGTCAGCGAAAAACTATTTGTTAAAACAGGATGCAAAAAAAATAACCGGCGCGGTGAGCGTCGGTTATGGTCTGATTTTGCAGGCCGCGTATTCTGCCCCATAGCAGGGCAGGAATACAAGCCACCGGGGCACCGGATGCAAAAAAAAAGATGATCAGGCGTTCTTCAGCATCCAGTCTATCTCCGTGGCGGTGATCAGCCGTTCAAACTGCATCAGTTCATAATTCTTGCAGCTATACCAGACCCGGGCAAAGCGTTCGCCGAGCAACTTTTGCAGCGGATAGCTGTTGTCGAACTCATACAGGGCGTCGCTCTGCCGGATCGGCAGCGCCAGTCCTTCAGCATGATGGCCGTTGCCGGTCACCGGTTGGGGTAACGGTAGCGGAGTATCCAGCCCGTGCAGCATCCCGGCCAGCATCGCCGACACCACCAGATAAGGATTAGCATCCGCGCCCGCGACCCGGTACTCAATGCGATGATTATCGATATCGCCGCACGGCACCCGCAGCGCCACGGTGCGATTGTTATGGCCCCACGACGCCTGCAGCGGCACGTAAGCCTCCGGCACAAAGCGGCGATAGGCGTTAACGTTAGGGGCCAGCAGCGCCATTGAGGCGGGCATCAGATCGATCATGCCGGCCAGCGCCCGTTTCATCAGTGGCGAGTCGCTGCCGTCATCACAGGCAAATGCGTTATGATCGGCCGCATCCAGCATACTGATATGCACATGCATACCGCTGCCCGCGTACTCTTCATACGGTTTCGCCATAAAGGTGGCGGTCATGCCGTGATTTTCCGCGACCTGACGGATCAGCCGTTTCAGCTGCACCGCATGATCGCAGGCGCGCAGCACGTCACCGGTGTGATGCAGATTGATTTCAAACTGGCCAGGCGACGCCTCTGCCAGCGCGCCATCGGCCGGAATGCCCTGCTGACGCGCCAGATCGTCAATGTCGCGCAAGACATCGGCGAAGTGATCGAGATTATCGACCGAATAGACCTGGCTCTGCATATTGCGTTCATCACTGCCCGGCGCGCACGGCGGCTGGATGAAGCCTTCGGCATCGCGCTTCTTGTCGACCAGATAGAACTCCAGCTCTACCGCTACCACCGGAAACAGACCTCGGTTACGCAGCTGTTGCCATAGCCGGTTAAGGACATTTCGGGGTTCAACGTCAAAGGGAGTGCCATCTTGGTTGCACATGGTGAGCAGCAGTTGCGCAATGTGCTGAGGATCGGAAGCGGAGGGAACTAAGGTGCCCAACACGGGCAGACAGAGGTTGTCAGGTTCGCCGAGGGACTGTCCGAGCCCGGCTTCTTCCACCGTGTTGCCGAGGATATCCATGGCAAATACCGAGGCGGGGAAATAACAGCCCTTTTCCAGCTTTGGCAGCGCCGAGATGGGAATGCGCTTACCGCGAAAAACACCGTTTAAATCATTTAACAGGATGTCGACATACTGCGTTTCAGGATGGCGCTCCAGCCAGGCTTTCACCTCAAGCTGGAACGCGCTGGTTCGTTTCTCTTCACTGTGAAGCGTGAAGTCTTCCACTTCTACCAGGTTAGTCATGATCTCACCCGCCCCTATTCGGTTTGCGCAATGCTCAAAATAACAGCCACTCCTCTAACATAGCGCCAACATAAAAAGTGTGCAAATGTAACAAATCTGTTTGAAGAACAAACAGCAGATTGCTAGATTGACAAAATATTGCACACTTAACCGCCAGACGTGCCCTTTCGGTAGATATTTCGAACAGCGATGCGAGGATGTGAGATGGGCATTATTTTTGACAAACCTTTGATTGGCGTAGTGATGTGTCAAAGCCATATCGGTGGTCATCCGACGCAGACCGTGCACAACAAATATCTTGATGCGGTGATCCTCGCGGGCGGAGTGCCGCTTGCCCTGCCCCACAGCCTGGTCAATGCGCCTCATCTATCAGAAAACGCTATGACGGTGCTGGATGGCCTGCTGCTGACCGGCAGCCCGAGCAATATCGAACCCTGGCATTATGGTGAAGCCGGTGACGAACCGCACGCCGATCCGGGCCGCGATCGTCTTGCCTTTCAGCTGATTACGTACGCCACCAGCCGAAAAATGCCGATGTTCGGTATCTGCCGCGGGATGCAGGAACTGGTGGTGGCAAATGGCGGCGCGCTGTGGCGCGACCTCAGTCAGCTGTCGCCGTTTCAGCGTCATCATGAAGATGAGACCCAGCCGCTGGATCAACAGTATGCCCCGGCGCATCCGGTGACGATTGAAGCGGATGGGCTGCTCGCGACGCTGCTCGACAGCACCCAGCCGCTGCAGGTTAACTCCCTGCATCATCAGGGCATCCGTGAACCCGGCCCGCAGTTACGCGTTGAGGCCCGTGCGCCGGATGGACTGATTGAAGCGGTCAGCCTGCGCCACCATCCTTTCGCGCTGGCGGTACAGTGGCACCCGGAATGGCAGGCGGATCGCGCTACCGGATCGCGCCAGCTGTTTGAGGGTTTTATTCAGGCTGCGCTGCGTTTTCACAAGGAAAAAGATCATGAATGACGTCACGCTGGCACCCGGACGCCGGCTGTCTGAGATCCGTCAGGCGCTGGGTTTGTCACAGCGCCGCGTCGCCGAGCTGGCGGGCCTGACTCACAGCGCTATCAGCACTATTGAGCAGGATAAGGTCAGCCCGGCGGTCAGTACCCTGCAGAAGCTATTAAAAGTGTACGGGCTCTCTCTGTCGGAGTTTTTTTCGGAACCGAAAGCCGACGCCACGCCTAAAACCATTGTCCGTCCCGAGGATTTGCTGGAGATGGGCAGCCAGGGCGTCTCGCTGAAGCTGGTTGAAAACGGTAATCCGCAGCGCTCGCTGGGGATGCTGCTGGAGACCTATCAACCCGGAGCCAGCACTGGCGAAAAACTGCGACATCCCGGTGAAGAGACCGGCACGCTGCTGGAGGGTGAAATTACCCTGGTGATCAATGGTCAGAGTTTTCATCTGTACGCCGGTGAAAGTTACGTGATTGATACCGGTCTGCCGCACAGTTTTACCAATACGTCTGACGTACCCTGCCGCATTGTCAGTGCCCATACGCCTGCCAATTTCTGAGCGCTTCAAGGAGGTAGTGATGAATTACGTGGAGAGTTATTACGCAGCGACCGCCAATCCGCATGAACCCTGGCCGATGCTGCAGGAGAGCATTCAGTGTGACGTCTGTATCATTGGCGGCGGTTTTACCGGCCTGTCAGCGGCGCTGCATCTGACTGAAGCGGGTTACGAGGTGGTAGTACTGGAAGCGGCGCGTATCGGCTTTGGTGCCAGCGGGCGCAACGGCGGCCAGGTGGTCAACTCCTACAGCCGCGATGTCGACGTTATTGAACAGCGTTACGGTAAAGAGAGCGCACGTATGCTGGGCAGCATGATGTTCGAGGGCGCAGCGATCATCCGCGATCGTATTGATCGTTACGCTATTGCCTGCGACTACCGGCCTGGCGGTATCTTTGCGGCACTGAATGCCCGCCAGATGGCGCACCTGCGTAAACAGAAAGCGTTATGGCAACAGTATGGCAATCATGATCTGGAGTTGCTGGATGAGCGCGGCATTCGCCGTGAGGTGGCCACCGAACGCTACGTCGGCGGACTGCTGGATCGCCGGGGTGGTCATCTGCATCCGCTCAATCTGGCGCTGGGTGAAGCGGAAGCGATCCGGCGACACGGCGGGCGCATCTATGAACAGTCTGCTGCGCTGAAGGTGGCCTATGGTTCACCGAATCGGGTAAAAACCGCGCACGGCGAGGTGAGCGCAAAATTTGTGATTTTCGCCGGTAACGCCTATCTGGCCAGTGAGGTTGAACCCCGTCTGAGCGGTAAAAGTATGCCGTGCGGCTCGCAGATTGTGGCCACCGAACCGCTGTCCCCCGATCAGGCGCTGTCGCTGTTGCCGAATAATTATTGCGTGGAAGATTGTAATTATCTGCTCGACTATTTCCGTCTGACCGCTGACAACCGGCTGCTGTATGGCGGCGGCGTGGTCTATGGCGCGCGCGAGCCTGCCGATATCGAGGCGCTGATTCGGCCAAAACTGCGCCGCACCTTTCCTCAGTTGCAGAATGTGAAGCTGGATTTCAGCTGGAGCGGTAATTTTCTGCTGACCCTGTCGCGTATGCCACAGTTTGGCCGGCTGGAGAACAATGTCTATTTCATGCAGGGCGACAGCGGCCACGGCGTGACCAGCACTCATCTGTCCGGCAAGCTGATCAGCGAAGTGTTGCGCGGCGATGCTGAGCGTTTTGACGCCTTCGCCCGCCTGCCTCACCTGCCGTTCCCAGGCGGACGTCGCTTTAAGGTGCCGCTGACGGCGATGGGCGCGGTGTGGTACGCGATTCGCGATCGGTTAGGAGTGTGATGAGGTAGCAGCATCCCCTGCCTGTCGTACTTCGCTGAAACGTGTTGCCGGGGCAGGCTCTGGCCGTTTCTTCAGGCTTTTAGTATGTTGTAACTATTTGCGCCCGATTTCTGTCTGCTTTGATTCCTGTTCCGGTGGCGCGCCACCGGAACAGCAGCACCCGCTTTACTCCAGCGGCATCTTCACCGGATCGTCGTAGCGATACTCAAAGCCCAGCTCGGTGCAGATGCGTGAGCCGTCAATCAGCTTGCCACTTTCGTTGCCGGTTTGCGGCGCGAAGTGTGGCGGCTGCAGACCCAGCTGTCGCGAGACCGCCGGATAAAAGGTGTCGCGCGACGGATGTTTTGCGGCGCACAGGTTATAGACTCGTCCTCCTTTTGGCGTCTGCAGCAGCAGCGTTATCGCTTCTACTACATCATCCAGGTGTACCAGGTTAACACCCTGCGAGCCGTTCGCTACATCCTGCTTACCGGCCAGAAACCGACCCGGATGGCGCTTCGGCCCCACCAGCCCGGCGAGACGAACAATATCGACGCTGGTGCCCGGCAGATCGTGCAGCCAGTTCTCCAGTTTTACCAGTGTTTTGCCGGCGACGGTTTCGGGTATCAGCGGGCTGGTTTCGCGTTTGATGCCGGATTCGCTGCCATAGACCGAAGTCGAGCTGGTAAAGATGATGCGCGGCACGTTATAGACCAGCGCACTATCCACCACGTTTTGCACCGCCTGCAGATAGGCTTCGCCCCCTTCTGCGGTACGGCTGGCGGGTAACGTGACCACCAGCGCATCGACGTTGAACAGCGGCTCGACGTCGGCGGCATCACACACCAGATCCGGCGTCAGCGCCAGTTGAAAGGCTTCGATGCCGCAGCGGCGCGCCGCGTCCACCCCGTCCGGCGTGGTTTTGCTGCCGGTGACCTGCCAGCCTCGTGCGGTTAACGCTGTAGCCAGCGGCATACCTAACCAACCCAGTCCCACAATTGCGACCTTCTTCATTTTGACTCCTGGCGTGAAACATCAACCCTGACTTCAACCTAGTTTGCTCCCGGAATGCAAACCAGAACAACCGGTTTCAGCGCTTTCCGAACCGACTGGTTAAAAAAGGGTTGCCAATCGCAGCCATCTTCGCTAGGTTAAACCTCACAAATGAATACTCATTCATCGACGAGATTATTATGACACGCGTTCAGTTCAACCATCACCACCACCATCATCCTGACTAGTCTTTCAGGCGATGTGTGCTGGAAGACTTTCAAGATCTTCCAGTGGTGCGAACGCAAGAGAACCCCCGGAAGATCGTCTTCCGGGGGTTTTTTTATGGGCTGACGCAAATCCAGCAATCAGGACAGGAACAGTAGCCTATCCCATCAGGCTATTTTATTTGCCACTCTGGCCCTGGGCAGTGCTCACAATCTTACGTACTGCGGGTACGTTCCGGTTGTTGCGCACTGTCCGTGACCAGACTGACTGCAACAATATACGCCTACTGGAATAGGCTTAAAGAGGACAGGAACCATGTTAGATAACACCCGTTTACGCATAGCTATGCAGAAATCCGGCCGTTTAAGCGATGATTCACGCGAACTGCTGGCGCGCTGTGGCGTTAAAATCAATCTTCAGCAACAGCGCCTGATTGCGTTTGCGGAGAACATGCCGATCGACATCCTGCGGGTGCGTGATGACGATATTCCTGGTCTGGTAATGGATGGTGTGGTCGATTTAGGCATCATCGGTGAGAACGTGCTGGAAGAAGAGCTGCTCTCACGCCGTGCCCAGGGTGAAGACCCGCGTTATTTCACGCTGCGCCGCCTGGATTTCGGCGGTTGCCGCCTGTCGCTGGCGATGGCGACAGATGCCGAGTACACCGGCCCGGAATGCCTCGATAAATCCCGTATTGCCACCTCCTATCCGCACCTGCTCAAACAATACCTCGACAAAAAAGGCGTCAGCTTCAAAACCTGTTTACTGAACGGGTCCGTTGAAGTCGCCACCCGTGCCGGCCTGGCAGATGCCATCTGCGATCTGGTGTCGACCGGTGCCACGCTGGAAGCCAATGGCCTGCGCGAAGTTGAAGTGATTTATCGTTCAAAAGCGGTGCTGATCCAGCGTGACGGCGAGATGCCTGCCGCGAAGCAGGAGCTGATCGACAAAATGATGACCCGTATTCAGGGCGTGATTAAAGCGCGTGAATCGAAGTACATCATGCTGCACGCACCGAGTGAACGCCTGGAAGAAGTGATCAGCCTGCTTCCTGGCGCAGAGCGCCCAACGGTGCTGCCGCTGGCAGGCGATGTCAGCCGCGTGGCGATGCACATGGTGAGCAGTGAAACCCTGTTCTGGGAAACCATGGAAAAACTGAAAGCGCTGGGTGCCAGTTCGATTCTGGTGCTGCCGATTGAGAAGATGATGGAGTAAGCCATGGCCTTTTCTACCCCGATTGACTGGCAGCAATGCAGCGCAGAACAGCAGCAAGCGCTGTTGTTACGTCCGGCTATTGCCGCCTCAGAGAATGTGACCCAGACGGTACGTGAAGTGCTGGAGCAGGTGAAGGCCCGTGGTGACGCGGCGCTACGCGACTTCAGCGCCCGCTTCGATAAGGCGCAGGTTGAGAATCTGCGCGTAACGCCGCAACAGATCAGCGATGCCAGTGACCGGCTCAGCGATACGCTGAAACAGGCGATGGCGGTAGCGGTGGCCAATATCGAAACCTTCCACAATGCGCAGATCCTGCCGCCAGTGGATGTTGAAACCCAGCCCGGCGTACGCTGCCAGCAGATCACCCGCCCGGTGAAATCGGTCGGACTCTATATTCCTGGCGGTTCTGCGCCGCTGTTCTCTACCGTGCTGATGCTGGCAACCCCGGCGCGCATCGCCGGTTGTGGTCGCGTGGTGCTCTGCTCACCGCCGCCGATTGCTGATGAGATTCTTTATGCCGCTCAGCTGTGTGGCGTCGAAGAGGTGTTTCAGGTTGGCGGTGCGCAGGCGATTGCCGCCCTCGCCTTCGGCACCGAAACCGTGCCGCGCGTCGATAAAATTTTTGGTCCGGGCAACGCCTGGGTGACCGAAGCGAAACGTCAGGTCAGTCAGCGCCTGGATGGGGCGGCGATTGATATGCCGGCGGGTCCGTCAGAAGTGCTGGTGATTGCCGATGAGGGCGCGACGCCCGCTTTCGTGGCGTCGGATCTGCTGTCGCAGGCCGAACACGGTCCCGATTCCCAGGTGATTCTGCTGACGCCTTCGCGCACGCTGGCTGATGCAGTCGCTGAAGCGGTTGAGCAGCAGCTGGCGCAGTTGCCGCGAGCCGCCACGGCCCGTCAGGCGCTGGAGAGCAGCCGTCTGATTGTGGCGCGCGATCTGCAACAGTGTGTGGAAATTTCGAATCTGTACGGTCCGGAGCACCTGATCCTGCAGACCCGTCAGCCACGCGAACTGGTGGAGTCGATCACCAGCGCCGGTTCAGTATTCCTCGGTGACTGGTCACCGGAGTCCGCGGGCGACTATGCGTCTGGCACCAATCACGTATTGCCGACCTACGGTTACACCTCGACCTGCTCCAGCCTCGGCCTGGCGGATTTCCAGAAACGTATGACGGTACAGGAGCTGACGCCGCAGGGCTTCCTCAACCTGGCCGCGACGATTGAAACGCTGGCAGCCGCCGAGCAGCTGGATGCCCACAAAAATGCCGTCACCCTGCGCGTTGCCGCACTGAAGGAGCAAGCATGAGCCAGAATATTGAACAACTGGCGCGCGCCAACGTTCGCGCCCTGACGCCTTACCAGTCGGCGCGCCGGCTGGGTGGCAACGGTGATGTCTGGCTCAATGCCAACGAGTTCCCGCTGCCGGTGTCGTTTGAGCTGTCACAGCAGACGCTGAACCGTTATCCGGAGTGTCAGCCTAAACTGGTGATTGAGCGCTACGCTGCTTACGCGGGCTTAACGCCGGAGCAGGTGCTGGTGAGCCGTGGCGCAGATGAAGCCATCGAACTGATCATGCGCGCCTTCTGTGAGCCGGGTCAGGATGCGATTCTGTTCTGCCCGCCGACCTATGGCATGTACAGCGTCAGCGCCGAAACCATCGGCATTGAATACCGCACCGTCCCGGCGCTGGCCGACTGGCAGCTTAATCTGCCCGCCATTGCTGAGCAGCTGGAAGGCGTCAAGGTGGTGTACCTTTGCAGCCCGAACAATCCCACCGGCAACCTGATCAATCAGGATGATATCCGTCAGCTGCTGGCGATGACCGCCGGCAAAGCGCTGGTGGTGGCGGATGAAGCCTATATTGAATTCTGTCCGCAGGCGACGCTGACCGGCTGGCTGAAAGATTATCCCAACCTGGTGATCCTGCGCACCCTGTCGAAAGCCTTTGCGCTGGCTGGCCTGCGCTGTGGTTTCGCGCTGGCCAATCAGCCGGTCATCGACCTGCTGATGAAGGTAATTGCGCCCTATCCGCTGGCGACACCGGTGGCGGATGTCGCCGGTCAGGCGTTGAGCGAGCAAGGCATCACGCTGATGCGTGAGCATGTGGCGCAGCTCAACGACAACCGCAGCTGGTTACTGGCAGAGCTGGCAAAGCTGGGCTGCGTAGAACAGGTTTTCGCCAGTGAAACCAACTATGTGCTGGCGCGGTTTTCCGACTCACCAAAAGTCTTCAAAACCTTGTGGGATCAGGGCATTATCCTGCGTGACCAGAACAAAAATCCGGGCCTGTCGGGATGTCTGCGCATCTCCATCGGCACGCGTGAAGAGTGCGGACGTGTGATCGCCGCGCTGCAAGCCCTCTCTGTGGAGCAAGCATGAGCCAGAAGACCCTTTTTATTGACCGCGACGGTACCCTTATCTCTGAGCCGCCTGAAGATTTTCAGGTGGATCGTATGGACAAACTGGCGTTTGAGCCTGACGTCATCCCGGCACTGCTGGCGCTGCAGGCTGCCGGTTACCGCCTGGTGATGATCACCAATCAGGATGGACTCGGCACCCAGAGCTTCCCGCAGGCGGACTTTGATGGCCCGCATAACCTGATGATGCAGGTGCTGAACTCACAGGGCATCACCTTTGACGACGTGCTGATTTGCCCGCACCTGCCCGAAGATCACTGTGACTGCCGTAAGCCAAAAACCAAAATGGTGGAAGCCTGGCTGGCTGAAGGCGCGCTGGATACCGCTAACAGCTACGTGATTGGCGATCGCCTGACTGACGTGCAGCTGGCGGAGAACATGGGCATTCAGCCAATCCGTTATGGCGCGGACGGCGAGAACTGGCAGACCATTCAGCAGCGTCTGACCCAGCGCGACCGCTATGCGCTGGTGCAGCGTAATACCAAAGAGACTCAGGTGCGGGTCGAGCTGTGGCTGGATCGCGAAGGCGGCAGCAAAATTAACACCGGCGTCGGGTTTTTTGACCACATGCTGGACCAGATTGCGGTGCACGGCGGTTTCCGCATGAACATCGAAGTGAAAGGCGATCTCTACATCGACGATCACCACACGGTGGAAGATACCGGCCTGGCGCTGGGTGAAGCGTTACTTAAAGCGCTGGGCGATAAGCGTGGCATTGGCCGTTTTGGCTTTGTGCTGCCGATGGATGAGTGTCTGGCACGCTGTGCGCTGGATATCTCCGGCCGTCCGCACATCGAATTTAAAGCGGAATTTAACTATCAGCGCGTCGGTGACCTGAGCACCGAGATGGTTGAGCACTTCTTCAGTTCGCTCTCCTACGCCATGATGAGCACCCTGCATCTGAAAACCAAAGGTAAGAACGATCATCACCGCGTCGAAAGCCTGTTTAAAGCTTTTGGCCGTACTTTGCGCCAGGCGATCCGCGTTGAAGGTAATACGCTGCCGAGCTCGAAAGGAGTGCTGTGATGAACGTGGTAATCATGGATACCGGCTGCGCCAACCTCTCGTCGGTGAAATGGGCGATTGAACGTCTGGGTTACACCCCGGAAGTCAGCCGCGATCCCGATGTGGTGCTGCGCGCCGACAAACTGTTTCTGCCGGGCGTGGGCACCGCGCAGGCGGCGATGAATCAGCTGGAAGAGCGTGACCTGATCGATCTGGTCAAAGCCTGTACCCAGCCGGTGCTGGGCATCTGTCTCGGGATGCAGCTGCTGGGACGCGGCAGTGATGAAAACGGCGGCGTGCCGACGCTGGGGATTATCGATCAGCCGGTCTCGCTGATGAACACCCATGGTCTGCCGTTGCCGCACATGGGCTGGAACCAGATTACCGCCCAGGCGGGCAACCACCTGTTCCGTGGCATTGAGGAAGGCTGCTACTTCTACTTTGTTCACAGCTACGCCATGCCGGTTAATGCCAGCACTATCGCCCAGTGTCACTACGGTGAAGCCTTCACCGCGGCGGTGCAGAAAGATAACTTCTTCGGCGTCCAGTTCCATCCGGAACGCTCGGGCAAAGCGGGCGCGCAGTTGCTGAAAAACTTCCTGGAGATGTGATGATTATCCCCGCGTTAGATTTAATCGACGGCAAAGTCGTCCGTCTGCATCAGGGCGATTATGGCCAGCAGCGCGACTACGGCAGCGATCCGCTGCCTCGTCTGCAGCAGTATGCGCAGGAAGGCGCCACGGTGCTGCATCTGGTGGACCTGACCGGCGCGAAAGATCCGGCAAAGCGGCAGATTGCGCTGCTGAAAACCCTGCTCGACGGCGTCGACGTGATTGTGCAGGTCGGTGGCGGCATTCGTCATCGTGACGATGTGAAAGCACTGCTGGACGCCGGAGCCAGCCGCGTGGTGGTGGGTTCAACCGCGGTGAAGCAGCCTGACGAGGTAAAACGCTGGTTTGCCGAGTTTGGCGCAGAGGCGATTGTGCTGGCGCTGGATGTGCGCATTGATGCTGATAACCGCAAAGAAGTGGCGATCAGCGGCTGGCAGGAAGCGGCGGGCGTTACGCTGGAACAGGTGATTGCCGATTTCCAGCCGGCTGGCCTGAAGCATGTACTCTGCACCGATATTTCACGCGACGGCACCCTGAGCGGCTCCAACGTCGCGCTTTACCAGGAAGTGACCGCTCGCTTCCCGGACATCGCCTTCCAGTCTTCGGGTGGCATTGGTGAACTTAATGATATCGCCGCCCTGCGCGGCAGCGGCGTTCAGGGCGTGATTGTCGGACGTGCGCTGCTGGAAGGTAAATTCACAGTTTCGGAGGCTATCTCATGCTGGCAAAACGGATAATTCCCTGTCTTGATGTACGTGATGGCCAGGTGGTGAAAGGCGTGCAGTTCCGTAATCACGAGATCATTGGCGATATCGTCCCGCTGGCGCAGCGCTATGCGGCTGAAGGCGCTGATGAGCTGGTGTTTTATGACATCACCGCGTCATCTGATGGCCGGGTCGTCGATAAGAGCTGGGTTTCGCGGGTCGCGGAAGTAATCGATATTCCGTTCTGTGTGGCAGGCGGGATCAAAACGCCGGAAGACGCGGCGCGCATTCTGGAATTTGGTGCGGACAAGATTTCGATTAACTCTCCTGCGCTGGCTGACCCCACGCTGATTACCCGCCTCGCGGACCGCTTTGGCGTACAGTGCATTGTGGTCGGCATTGATACCTGGTTCGATGAAGCCAGCGGTAAGTATCAGGTGAATCAGTATACCGGTGACGAAGCGCGGACCCGGGTGACGCAGTGGGAAACGCTGGAGTGGGTGCAGGAGGTCCAGAAACTGGGCGCTGGCGAAATCGTGCTGAACATGATGAATCAGGATGGCGTGCGTAACGGTTATGACCTGGTGCAGCTGAAGAAAGTGCGTGAAGTCTGCAAAGTGCCCCTGATCGCTTCTGGCGGCGCAGGCACTATGCAGCACTTCCTCGACGCCTTTACCGAGGCCAACGTCGATGGTGCGTTAGCCGCCTCGGTGTTCCATAAGCAGATTATCAATATTGGCGAGCTGAAAAGCTTCCTGATCGACAACGGAGTGGAGATTCGCGCGTGTTAACCGAACAACAACTGACCCAGCTTGACTGGGACAAAACCCAGGGCATGATGCCGGTCATCGTGCAGCATAACGTCTCTGGCGAAGTGCTGATGCACGGTTACATGACTCAGCCGGCGCTGGAAAAAACCCTGGCCGAAGGCAACGTGACCTTTTTCTCCCGCACCAAAAACCGGTTGTGGACCAAAGGCGAGACCTCCGGCCACTTTCTGCAAGCGGTGAGCATCACGCCAGACTGCGATAACGATACGCTGCTGATACTGGCGAACCCGATCGGTCCGACCTGCCATCTGGGCACCACCAGCTGCTTCTCGCCGGCCGTGCCAGAGTGGACCTTCCTCTATCAGTTGGAAGAGCTGCTGGCGTCCCGCAAAACAGCCGACCCTGAAAGCTCTTACACCGCACGACTCTACGCCAGCGGCACCAAGCGCATCGCGCAGAAAGTGGGTGAAGAAGGCGTTGAAACTGCGCTGGCCGCTACGGTCAACGATCGGGATGAACTGACTAATGAAGCGTCAGATCTGGTCTATCACCTGATGGTGCTGTTACAGGATCAGGATCTCGACTTCAGCGCGGTGATCAACAACCTGCGCGCCCGCCATAAGTAAAATGTGCAATAAGCTGCTCAAAATCAGGCTGAGGCGATGATTTTGAGCAGTGTCCTTCTCAAAAATAACCCTTAGCGCTATTTTTGAGCAAAATATTGCTCAACAGGCACGATGATGTTAACTCTCCAGTGGTGTATTAACGGTGTCCGGCGGGATGCTGCTTTAATCAAAATCCAGCAGTCCAGACATTGAGACCACACCACCTTAACTACGCTGAATCGTGCCTTTAAACCGTTCGGTCTCAGGGCAGGTCTATTACCGCGTCAGCCGCTTATGCTGCAAACCCTGATCCAGCAACTCACTGCGTCTGGAGAGAACCATGACCACCCATGAAAAATTGATCGCCCTGCTCGACCAGCACCAGGCACGTTATCGACTGATGGAACATCAGGCGACCGGTAAGTGCGAAGCGGTGGCGGCGATCCGCGGCACTGCCGTCGGTCAGGGCGCCAAAGCGCTGGTCTGCCATGTTAAAGGGAATGGCATTAAGCAGCATGTACTGGCGGTGTTGCCCGCCGATCAGCAGGCTGACCTGTGCAAAGTGGCCGCCGCAGTCGGCGGACGCCGTGCCTCACTCGCCAGTCCGGCAGAAACCGACGCCCTGACCGGTTGCGTGTTTGGTGCGATTCCACCATTTAGCTTTCATCCCGATTTAAACCTGGTTGTTGATCCGCTGTTGTTTGACCGCTACCCGGAGATCGCTTTTAACGCCGGTCTGCTGGATCGCTCAGTTATCCTCAACACGGAAGATTATCGGGCGCTGTGCCGGGCTAACGTGGTGAATATCATCCAGTAATTGCCATCACTAGCGGTCAACGTTACTCTGCGTGAACCCTCATCACGACTAAAGAAGACCATTACATGGCAATGAACCGCTTTACTACCCGTCTGCGTCAGACGTTGATCATGGCTGTCGTCGCCGGCAGTGCCTTTGGTGCGCAGGCAAAAATCGACCAGGTCCGCTTCGCTGTTGATCCCACCTACCCACCGTTTGAATCGAAAACACCGCAGGGCAAACTGGTTGGTTTCGATATCGATCTGGGCAATGCGCTGTGTACCCAGATGCAGGCGAAATGCGTCTGGGTTGAAAGCCAGTTTGACGGCATGATCCCGGCACTGAAAGCACGCAAGTTCGATGCCATCCTCTCTGATATGGGCATTACGGAAGAGCGGCTGAAGCAGATCGATTTCACCGTGCCGCTCTACGACACTCACACCCAGCTGATTGCCCGCAAAGGCGCTGGCGTACTGCCGACCGCGGAATCACTGAAAGGCAAAACGGTAGGCGTTCAGCAGGGCACGGTTCAGGAGCGTTATGCACTGGCAAAATGGCAACCGCATGGCGTGAACGTGGTGCCGTATAGTGACCAGGCGCAGGTCGAAAGTGATTTAGTTGCCGGTCGTCTCGATGTGGTGTTCACCGATGCCGCACAGGCGGCGATTGGCTTCATGAAGCAGCCGCAGGGAAAAGATTTTGAGCTGGCAGGCCCGATCGTTCAGGACCCGATTATCGGTCCCGGCACCGCCATCGGGCTGCGTAAAGGTGACACGGAACTGAAGACGGCACTGGATAATGCCTTTGCTGAGATCAAAAAGAATGGCACCTTTGATCAGATTCAGAAGCGTTATTTCGCCACCGATATCTCTGTTCAGCAGTAGCATCGCAGGCAGGCTTTTCCGTCATTTAATGCGATCCGGCACTATACTCTAACCTTTTCAGGACGGCGCGCTGCCGTCCTTCGCCGACCACAGGACATTAACACGGTATGCATCAACAACATCATCCTCTGTTAAGCGCCTCTTTAGGCACCCAACGTGAAATTATCAGTTTCCATTTTGCTGAAAACCACTCGCGTCAGGTTTATATCCAGGCTGCGCTACATGGCGACGAGTTGCCGGGCATGGCGGTGGCATGGTTTTTAAAGCAACGGCTACAGACGCTGGAGTCAGCTGGCCAGTTAAGAGCCGCTTTCACCCTGGTGCCGGTCGCCAATCCGCTGGCGCTGGGTCAGCACTGGCACGGAACGCATCTGGGTCGTTTTCATACCTTATCGGGACAGGATTTTAATCGCCGCTTCCCCTCGCTGGGCGAGACGCTGGCAGCCGGACTGGCTGACAGTCTTACCCAGAGCGAAGCGCAGAATAAAACCCTGATCCGTGAGGCGATCGATCGTCACTACCGCGATACGGTGCCCAGAACCGAACTGGATGCGCAGCGTTATACCCTGATGCGCATGGCCAGTCAGGCCGATCTGATGATTGATCTGCATTGTGACTGGGAAGCCGTGCCGCATCTCTATACTACGCCGCACGCCTGGCCGGATATCGAGCCGCTGGCGCGCTGGTTAGGCAGTGAGGTACAGCTGCTGGCGCAGATTTCAGGCGGCGAACCGTTTGATGAAGCCTGCTGTGAACCCTGGCTGACGCTGGCAGAACGTTTTGGCAAAGACTTCCCGATGCCGCGCGGCTTGCTGCCGGTTACCCTTGAACTGCGTGGCGTACGCGACGTCTCTCCTGAGCAGGCTGAAAAGGATGCGGATGCGATTATTTCCGCGTTACAGGAAAGCGGCTACATCGGTTACAGCGAGCCGGCGGTTTCGGTTGAAGTGGCGGCACCGGTGATTGGTGGCGATGAGCTGGTGTCGGTGACCACCGGAGGCGAAGACGTGGTGGCGATTGGCGAAAGCGGTACCGGACTGAGCGCGCCCGACGTGGTCGAAGCGGCGGATGAACAGAGTATGATTAAAGAGCGCTACAGCGAAGGTTCTGCCGCGACCTCCCCTGCCCTGAAGCATCCACCGACGCCATTGGCCGCCTGCGAATATATTCACTCTCCGGTCTCCGGTCTGATTCTGCATCGCAAATCACTGGGTGCCAGGATTCGTGCTGGCGAAGTGGTAGCGGAGATTGTTGATCCGGTCACCGACCAGATCACGCCATTAATGGCTGAACACGGCGGCATTCTCTATGCGAGACACTGGGTACGGTTTGCAACGGCGGGTATGCTGGTCGTGAGGCTGGCGGGCGAGAGTGAGATTCGGAGCGGGGATTTGCTGGTGGGATAAAAAAAAGGCTGCCAGCTAAGTGAGCTGGCAGCCTTTTTTATTAAGCGATGACTCAATTTTTATACAATGCACTGTATAAAATAGGAAAGATGCAGGTACTATTAAGATAAATTATTAATGCTGGTTAAAAATAGCCCGAGAACCCGTTCATCACGACTGCCAAAAATAGATGGCGAAACAGCATCAATAACTTCTAATGTAACAAATGCATCTTCTATATTATCGACAGTTAAATCAACATGATCGTTTCCACCCACCGAAACAATGCTTTTCTCATAAGATTTATTAGATAACTTCACTCTGAAAATAACTTTCCTGGGGTGAGATTCCGAAGCATCAAAGACATTAAAATTCAATCTTAAAGTCGCACTCTTAACTTTTCCTTTTACAGACGGCAAAAAAAGATCTGCACGAGCCGATGACCATATACCGTTTTCTTCTGGATCATACCATCCCTTACCGAGCACTCTATATTTAGCTAATGAATCAGCAGAGAATAACAGTGGATAATTAATAGCATTTTTCTTCAAACGGATGACTGTGAATAATTCATTTTGAATAACATCTAAATATCCCTCTTGCTTTAATACGTTCACTAGCGGCAAAAATTGCATCCTTTTGGCGTCAGGACAGGTAAAGTCAGGATAAATCATTTGCGCTTCAACTGGTGTGTCTGGCATCTTACAAGGCCAGACATGGGCTGACCAGAGCATGTCAAAGTTAGGTATAATAACTGCATTTACATTTTCGAAGCTTAACAGCCTTATAATATATTTCAGGCTGGAGCCTGTTAACTCACCCCGCAGCTTAAGGAAATCCTGAGGCCAATACACCATAGATTGCTGGACATTTTTATCCCCACCTAAGTTGAAGCTCTTAACATTCAGGGCGGAAGACAGGTAATTAGCCAAAAAATCATTACCCCAAGGGACATAAGCAACCAAATCACCAGAATTGATTAACGGCTTAAGATTTCTCACCACTTCATTATCAACACGTTCAAATGCTTCATTATAATACCTGCCTGCTGATAAATGATTCTCAAGAGGCGGAATATAAAATAAAATAGCAAAGCTCACTAAAAGCGCTGAGAAAAAATTATTTTTACGGGACGATAACAGCAGAACAACTAAGCACCATATAGCGAAAAAGGATAATGCTATCCAACGATACGATGCTCTCATAACGTCAAAACCGGGTATGTGTTCTGAAATCCAACCGGTGCCAGTGGGTAATAAAGGATAATTATCAGGTATTATGGGTGAGAGATCAGGCTGGCCTGTAGGTTTCAATAGCATAAACTTGAAGGAAGGTCCCAACGAGAAATACAATGAAAATATAAAGACAGATAAGAATAAAATTACAATACTTTTATTATTTCTAATTTTTGACTTAGAGAAATGGCAAAGAGATAAGATCAACATGGGCAATAAAAATGTCGTTCGCCATACGGAACTATCTCCATAATACTGCCCCTCGGTGCGAAACACGGACCAATGCAGATTATCCAGAAGCCATGAAATACCTGATGATGGGGCAGCAAGAAAAGAAATATCAACGCCCCAGGAACGGAAAAAAGAGAGTTGCTGGGGTTCATAGCCTGACCTACCTATAAACGCAGCATAAAGAATATAAGAAAATATACAAGCGAAAGCGTGCACCGAAACTACTTTAACAATTACCTTCAGCGTTCGATTATTATCTTTGGAGAGAAAGTACATTAAATAAAATGAATTCAAAACCGCCTGCATAATGAATGTGTATCCATCCATAAAAATGGAAATGACGGATGAAACAGTACAAATAAACAACGAAAAAGTATAAAATTTAAGGCGCTGATTGCCATCACAAAAAGTCATTGCCTTCATAAAACTAAAAAAATAAAAAGGAAGCAATGCTATACCCAGGGTTAACATGGAATAATTAGCATGCTGAACGACTACAGGCGTAATGACCCATAACAGTGACAATAAAACTGATGTATACTGGTTAACCTTAAAATGCCTACTTATTTTGTAAGCAGACACAAAAGAAATTAATATGAATAAAGTGAAAATAATAATATAACTATTAGCAGGAGAAAACCCTAATCGTAAAAGAATACTCATAGGATATACAGCAGACAAGCCGAATGAAATATTGCCGCCGTAAGGGAATCCAAAATTTGAAGCGTGAGCAGTAAACACAGAGCTATTTGCTATAGACTGTGCGAAGCCCACAGCCCAAAAAGCCTGCCCAAGCGTAGGAAGCGAAAAATATGGTATAAGATTATTAGTGATAAGTGAAAATAAACCAGCAATAAATGCAAAAAACAGGAACGGGATTCTTTTAAATTCTTTTTGTTTGTCGCTCACTATCAATAAACCTTTGAACCGTTGAAGAGAAAATGAAAAAAATCAAGTCACCAATAACTGTCACTAAACGTGTTAGAATGGCGGCATTAAAAACCAATGACTGATCTCTAAAAACCGGAAAAAGAAGAAGAATTAGTATACTTTCCCTTACTCCTAATCCAGCTGGAGAGCCAGGCATAATAAACCCGATCAGCCATGCCGCAACAAAGCTACATAAAACAAATGCATCTAAAGATAAAGTAGAATTTACTTTTATTGTCGAAGTAACTATCAAGAAGAACATCAGTCCCGAGACAAACATAAATATCATATAGCTTGAAAAGGTTCTGAAAAAATTAGTGCTAATTCTGTTGATAATAAATGATGCGCCCAAAAAAAACAAAAAAGAAGTAAAAATAGAGAGCGCAACTCCCATTTCGAGAAAGTAATACACCCCTACGTAAACACTGAAGGGTAAAGAGGATAACAACAAGAGTATGATTTCTAAAAATTGCGACTTAGCCACTTTAGCAGAATTGAGGTTATGTCTGACTGCAAGCACTTGCTTCCCTGCGAACTGAAATATATTACCGGGAATATACTTAGCAATTTGAGAAACCCCAAAAATCGCCACTGATAACTTTATAGTTATCTTTTCGTCAAGTCCGGCTAATATTAAACGCCAACCAGCCGCAAGGAGATAATTATTAAGAGCATACACCAGACACGCAACAGTAAAAACCAGAGCATGATCTTTAAAAAAACCTGTAAGATTAACCAGACCTTGTAAGGTATAAAATTTATAGCCAATAAAAATTACGCTGAGGAAAACCAATAAATAAGAAACGTAATTCACTGCTTTTTTTAAAAGCATCAATCTTTTTTGACTTGACACAGTAACATTGTCCAGGGAGTTGGTGAACTTACTGATAGAACATCGAAATATTCAGAAATCAGGGCTACAAACTTATTTCGAGACCAATGATTCAAATGACCAGGCGTATTACCCAATTGAGAAATATATTTTAACCTTACAAGGTTTAAAACTCTCCATAATGGTTCTGATGGAACGCTCAAAATCACATAATTACGAGCAACTTCTTTTATTTTTTCGAGACCCGCTTGAGGATTTTCAAGATGCTCCAAAACCTCACAACATACGATCAGTTGAGAGGAGTCTGCGGCAGCGTTTAAATCATAAATGCTTTTAACGGTAAATAGATCCTCTGACACACCTCGTTCTGTAGCATTACTCTTCGCTATCGAGATAACTTCCGAGGAGAAATCACTTCCACGAGTATTAAATCCTTTTTCTAAATATTTTAAAACCCAGTAACCTTCACCACAGCCTATTTCATGAAACTCATTGACGCCAGTTTGGCTTATGTAGCGCTCAAGAGATTGGTCAAAACCACGCATCATATGTTTGACAATAGGATTATTTGAACCATATTTATCATAAGCATTGCCAAATACGATACCGTTTTCTTTTTTGCCTGATGAAAAAGCCATCTTATTTACTACCTTTCTCTATTGTTAATTTTGCGACTTTTTCCCGGACATCTTCAATTAGCTTTCTGTTAGCAGAAAGAAGATCTGCCAAAAAAGCCACCAGGATAGTTTGAAATCCCATCATCATTAATACGGCTGAGAGAATCAGAGACTGTATGTGCCCATCACCGTCGCCGTTCAAAAATAGAAACAAAAATCTGCCGGCAATAATTAATCCTATCAACATAATCAGAGACCCGATACTCATGAAAAATCTGAACGGGCGATATATCACATAAATTCGTATTATAGTAAAAATGCTTCTCTGAATATAGGATGGGATACTTTTCACTAAACGAGAAGGACGGAGATCATCATTAACCCTGACAGGGACAGATGTAATTGAAATATTTTTTTGTCCAGCCTGGATAATAGTCTCAAGAGTATAGGTATATTCACTGAAAACCATTAACTTTTGAGCTGCATTGCGGCTGATTGCACGAAAACCACTTGGTGCATCGGGTATTGTTGTTTTGCTGGCGCTTCTTACTACGTAACTTCCGATTTTCTGAAGTATTTTTTTGGCTAATGAGAAATGTTCAATAGCCTGTATGGGTCTGGCACCAATAACTATCTCAGCCTGATTGCTCAAGACAGGCGCTACAAGCGCAGGAATGTCATCTGCGTTATACTGGTTATCTGCATCAGTATTTACTATTACATCAGCCCCGAGCAAAATGCATGCCTCAATGCCAGTAATAAAAGCTTTTGCAAGTCCTTTATTACCCGTATGTTTTATTATATGGTCAACACCACAGGCCTGCGCTACTTCACATGTCGCGTCAGTACTCCCATCATCAATGATCAACCACTCTACTTTACTGAAACCTTCAAGATGCCTTGGCAAAGCTGTCAGTGCAATCGATAAAGTTTCAGCCTCGTTATAACAGGGTATTTGAATAATTAGCTTCACACTTAAAACGCCTTATGACATTTATGACAAACAATAAATGTATAAGCCCTGTTCACATGGCAGATAATTATCGGAAACCAGCTACAGGGCTAAAACATCACATCGTTTATCAAAAAGTTAATCTACTAAAAATCAACATTATTTAATCACTGAATTTAATAGATCCTGTGCAGACTCACCCCATGTTTTCCATTTAAGATTAGCAGACACAGGTTGAGTATTACTTTGCTTTAGTGAAAGCCATTGTAAAACGGTCTCACTAAGCGACGCAGCATCGTCACTTTTAAAATATAGTGCATGTTCCTGTGCGACTTCTTTGAACACCTTGATATCACTCGCTATAATATCAAGATTATTTTGTGAAGCTTCAATAAGGGGTAAACCGAAGCCCTCTGCAGTACTGGCAGCGATAAGGCACTGGGTTTCCTGGTACAGCCGTTGCAAAAATTCATCTGAGACATTATTTAGCCAGAAAAGTTTTTTATTATTTTCAGGGTGAGCTTTAATGCGTTGCATCAATTCATCAACACCCCAACCTTCTTTTCCGACAATAACTAAAACAGCATCACTACCTTCTCGCCATAGCTTATCAAAAGCTTCTAATGCTAAGGAGTGATTTTTACGGGGTTCCAATGTACCGACCATCAGAAATGCTGGCGCATCATTGACAATGCTAAGGATCCGTTCATCTTCGCCTGTGATACCAGCACTGGGTTTCGAATTAGTAATGTCAGCACCCAGATGAAACCATTTAACTTCTGGTTTAGCTTTACCCTGGAAATCCGTTCTTAACCACTCTTCTACTTCATCAGCGACGGCTTTTGAAATGCAAATAAGTGATTCACTGTTTGCTGCCACGGAGAGCCAGCGCGCATGGTCTTTTGCTGCATCTTCGGGACTGACAAAAAAGTGAGAATGAAGAAGAGGAATTAAATCATAAACAACGAAATTAATCTTGACACCTAAAGCGCGCATTTTGCTTAGTGTTTTTTCTTGTCTTACCGTAATGTGTGGTTGCAGGTCAAGGCCAACAAAAACATCACCATTTACATAATCAACAGGTTCATCCTGAAGATGTACATTTTCAATACCGAGGAACCTGGCCGTAAATGAACGAGCAAAATGGTAACCGTCCCTATCATTAGTGGCATAAACAGGTTCAACACGAAAACCTTCTGGTGGGTTTTCCAGCCATTGCATCAGAATGCTTCTGACAACACGCTGAATACCAGACTTTGCGTCACGCTGAACCAGTTCAGAAATATCAACGAGCAATTTAGGATAGGTAATAGCCGCGCCTTTATTGTAAGCAGTTGCCGTAGCCAATGCATCTAAATCTTGCTCAGAATAAGATCCTTCAACCTGAAAAAGTGAATCAAGCGTCTCACTAACAAAATTATTTTTTGGGTGGTAAAAATTTTCAATAGCTTTTGAATACTGCTCTGCACATCGCCACAGAGAATGCTTAGTTGAAATTTCTTCTATCGCTTTACTCGAAAGTTTTTTTCGCAAACTCTCTGATTTAAAAAGCGACTCAAGGGCTTCAACCAGCGACTCATCATCAAATTTATCTTCAAGCATAATGACACTTTCAGGATTAATGTCAGCCATAGTGCCATTAGCATTGATGATAGTTGGTAAACCATAACTCATGCAATCGAGCACAGCCCCTGAGGTTTCTCCTCTGGAAAGTGATCTAAGTTGCACGGCGATATCAGCTGCCTGTAAATAATCTTTAAACGTATCGAGATCGGTCCAGCCTGTAACTTGTATTCTGTTTGTTATTTTTAAACTTGTAATGCGACGGGTTATCTTTTTAGAGAAATCACCTTCATGCATCTCACCAACAAAGAAGATATAACATTCTTTAGAATCGTATAAACTGCTTTCAGCAAATGCTTCAATCAGCCTATCATTCAATTTAGATTCACCCAGGAATCCAAAGCTACAGATGACAAATGCATCATCGCTAATTGATAACTTTTTCCTGGCAGCACTTTTATCATTGATTAATGGCAGCTCACGAAGGTGGGGTATCACGCTCCATAAATTTGGGTTAACTGTACCATACCACTGCTTAGCCAAGCGAACTGAGTTTTCGGAATGTACAATGACGCCCTGAGACAGAGACAAGGCTGAATAGCTACAAGGGTAACGCCATACTACTTCTGCGCTATTATTTTCTAAATATCGTTCTCTTAAAGCTTTGTACCCATGACCAATAAGTAATTCACGTGTCCAGACACCAGGATGGGTATTGAATACATCCATATGCTGCACGACGCCAGAAATATAGAAATCATGTAATACTACTACGCCGGGTATTTTTTCCAGCAGTGGAAACATATAGTCGTGGTGTTCGGAATTGCCAAATTGGTAAACAACCCGATCATATTTATCAGAGTTTTCCAATAGATATTGCGTGTTTCTTATTTTACTGTAAGACTCGGCAACCTTATCGACTGGGACATTATCTTTAATAATAATGTCAATATCGTAATATCTTGCAAGTTCAGGCAGTAAAATAGCTGAATAATTCGCTATGCCTGATTTCGCGGGCTGAACGGGTGTAACATAGGCTATTTTTTTACGCTGAAGTAAATGAGAGATGACAGGCATGTGACTTTTATGTGCATTAAGTTTATTAAGTGCATCATACGTTTTACGAGCCGTCGTTTCCCATGAGAATTTTGATTGCTGCGTCTCAGCATGTGAAATTAACAGATCTCTAAAGTTCAAATCTGTTAATCCCTTTTCGAGCAAGTCAATAAATTGCTGTTCATCTTTTGGATCGAACATAGCATCTTCAAGTCCAACAACCTCAGGAAGACTTGTTAGCCCTGAACAGATGACAGGGGCACCGCAACGCATTGCTTCCAGTACGGGAAGGCCAAAACCTTCATGGAAGCTTGGGAAGACGAACAATGCACATTGGTTATACAACTCAACCAATTCCTCATCAGTGATGTAACCCGTAATTACAACTTCGGTTTCACTCAACTGTGCTTCATGGATAAGTTTCTTTAGTATTTGACGACTCTCATTATTGACCGAACAAACAATCACTAACTGATGGTCACTTCTTACGTTTTCATCAAGTTCTGAATATGCAGTTATCAGGCCTTCAATATTTTTTCGTTTATCGATCCCACCTGTGTACATTACATAGGGCTTAGTAATGTTAAACTTAGTCAGTACCTGGGGATTAACAATTTCTAATTTCTTGAAATTACTGTCAGCATCAGTGGATATGTTTATAATTTTATCTTCTGGGAAAGGAAGATACTTTATACCTTCCTGGCGCGAAGATTCAGATATAGCTAATAACATATCAGCACGTCTTAAATGGTCTATTTTCTTATAATACCACTTAGACATCCCGGGATTTTCAAGATAATCCTTTGCAGCTATAAAAGGAATCAAATCATATAATACAACAGCTGTCAGATAATTTTTATTTTTATTTATGATACTTGTCACTGTGTCATCCACAACCCCTTCAAAAAGGCTTGTAATGAGTACTACATCGGGAGCAATCTTTTCAAGATAAGCCTCCCTGGATAACTCAGCAACGCCCTGACGCCATTTATTTTCACTATGTAATCCAGCGGTATGTTCCAGGGAAGAAAATGTTAAAATATTTTCCGGATTAACCTTTTCATTAAAAGCTTCCCGAATAGTGTTTACTGATTCAGGAAGGCTTCCATTCAGTAGTAGGTATACTTCATCATTTCGACATAACTCCAGTAGCGTTGAAGTTAGTGACAGAGCATAACGCCCAATGCCACGATTACTGTTTGTTCCTTGTAATGACTGCAAGTCGATAACTAGACGCATTTGAATTACCTATTTTTTTAATTTGGCTTTGATAACGTTTTTTATTTGATTTATTTTAACGCTATCTTTTGGCATTGTACTTTCCTGTACAGAACTTTGAATTACACTTCTGATGTATTTTCTTTTGAGATAGCTTTTAAGTCCAGGAAACCTGTTTACTACTTTTAGAAGAGGACCTCTAATCGCCGGCTTCTGCAATGCGCTCAATGCTACATTTCTTGCCAGTCTGTATGTGAGATTTGTAATTCTAGATAGTAAGTGCCTGGTTTGCTGTTTGAGTGAATGAACTTTGATTTTAATCCGGGAGAGAATACGTTTTGGTAAAGTACCATATCTCCACGTTCTGCTTGCATAAACCAGGTTCAGCTCAGTTTCAAATCGTTGAGCCGTCTCCCACCAGTGATGAGCATGCCGATTCAATTCTGCAATTTTACTATTTAGATCAGTAATTGCAGCTTTTGACTGTTCAAGCTCTTCTTCAGTGCTGACAATTTTCTGTAAAAGCTTGTTCTTCTGTTTCAGAAAACTTTTTTCTTTTTTGCTGTTATCATTTTTGATTTCATTTTCTTGCTCTTTTAAGGCGTCAGCTCCGGTAGCAAGTGCTGATAGCTTTAAATTTTCCTCCAGAAGGATCTGATAGTTTGCATCTGTTTCTTCTTTTTGAAGCGTGAGTCTCTCCAGTTCATGCATGAGAGCCTGCTCTTTTTCATAAAGCGTGTTAGCTTCGTTCACTGCCTTAACCATTCTGATATAGTTTTCATCAAGTTCTGATTGTAGTTGAGATTCTCTATAAGAAATGAACTCATCAAAAACATTAGGTGGATATTTGAACGCATCATCGAGTTCAGGATGTTCATTCGCTACATAGTAGCGATTAAGCCCATCAGAGAAAACGTGGTGATAATTATTGTTTAACAGTAGTTTTTCACATTCGTCGTAATCTGAAATCTGGGTATTGGGCACAGTAGCTTCAATTAATACTATCCATGGCCGATATTTATTCCAGTCATTGCCTTTAAGCACTGCATATTCAGCACCTTCAACATCAATCTTGAGGAAATGAATATCAGCTATGTTTTGTTCTTCAAGGATCGCGGCCAGGGTATTGATGCTTACTTCAGACCAATAGCCTTCATATCCCTCCGATTCATGTTTAGCGGCAACGTCCTTGTCTAGTGTAGACCAGCCAGGTACATCACATTGCCACAGTTGCATTACACCTTTTTCATCCGATACCGCTTTTGCGATGCTAATATCCCTTTCACGCAAAAGGTGGTATTTCTCGATGAACTTCTCAACAGGATCAATGTTGATACCACTCCAGCCTGCATCGTAAAATAATTTCGTAACGGAATCTATTATCGGATCGTTAGCTCCAACGTCTACGTAGAAACCATTTTCTATATGCTTTAACGCTCTCCAAAGCATGATATCTTCGTAATTCTGAGCGTATGAAACCTTAGTCATGTTTGTTTATCTCGATTTCTGGGTCTAACCAGTTCACACCCTCAAAGTGTGGGTGACTCGCATTGACGACATTAAACACAAAGGCAAGGTCACGCCATTCATAATTGTTCACCAGATGTGTGTCCGAACTAACTATCGCAGTCTGTATGGAGTAACTTCCTGGCCCCATATTCATATCGAACTGAAACTCAAATTTGTATTTCTCTCCCGCCTTTGTATTAAAGATAGGTTTTTTCTTAAGCTGTGTGTTGGTGCCGTACATAACCTGACCCAGACGATCTTTTATGCCATAACCAACTACAAGTTTTTCAATATCTGATTTAACGAGCACATCAATAGAAAGTTTAACGGTCTCCCCTACTTCGATGTATTCAACCTGCTCGCCAGCCTCATTATAAATTGTGATATTATCTACAACGGCTTCACCGGTACCCGAAATAGTTTGCACTTTCCCTTGCTGGTTCATTACTTGCTCTATTTTCTGTTTTTGCTTATCAGCTAATAGTGCGTTGTAATAGTCCATGACCATTTCTGGATCGCCTTGCTTCTCGATTCTCCCTTTATTAAGTAAAATCGCATGATCACAGATACTTTGAATAGCTTGTTTATCATGAGAAACAATTAGTAGCGTTGTGCCATGTTTTTTAAATTCTCTGATTTTTTCGAAGCTTTTGTGTTGAAAATATGTATCCCCCACAGATAATGCTTCATCGACAATCAGAACATCCGGTCTGACGCAGGTAGCAACACTGAAAGCAAGGCGCATTTGCATCCCACTTGAATAGACCCTGACTTGCTGATCGATGTATTCACCGATTTCTGCAAATTCTTCAATTTCCGGCATCAGCTTATTTATGGTTTCAACTGTCAGCCCCATTAACTGGCCAGCCATATAAACGTTTTGCCGTCCTGTGAAATCGGGATGGAAACCCATGCCTAATTCGAGCAGCGCAGCAATCTTACCCTTAGTCGTGATAACACCTTTGGTTGGTTTAGTCGTACCAGTAAGTATTTTTAGCAGAGTACTTTTGCCCGCGCCATTCATACCAATGATACCGACAGCTTGTCCACTCTCTATTTCAAAGCTGATATCGTTAAGTACCCATCTTAGCTCATGGTGATCTTTCTTTATGGGTGAAATCCATTCCAGGAAGCGGCTCCAGCGGTTTGGATAGACTTTATAAGCTTTGCCGATTTTATTTACTTTTATTACCTGACTCATTAAAGTTCATCCACCATTTCGCCAACATGACGTCTGTACAAATACAGCCCTATAAGATTGAAAAAAATTGCGACAAAAACAGCAGGGAGTAAATCACTCCAGACCGGAGCAATATGTTTAACCAGAATATTTTGACAACTGAACATTATGCCACTCATCGGATTGATATTAATCAACGCTTTGTAGCGCTCTGGTATAATTGTTACAGGATAAACGATAGGCGTGAGCCAAAACCAGAATTGCATGAATATCCCAAAGAAATGCCCTACATCCCTGAAAAACACATTTAATACACCTAATGTTACTCCAATACCTACAGCCAACAAAATAGTGATAATGTAAACCGGGATTAATGCCAGATAAACGACACCAGGAAAATTACCACTTACTATTAAGAACAGAGTAAACAATCCAAACACAATCACAAAATTAACGAAGGCATTACACACAATTGTTATTGGTAAGCAAACCCTGGGGAAATTAATTTTTTTAAGTATGTTTGCATTTTCGATAAAAACGTTTTGTGAGCGTGATGTTATTTCTGAAAAGAATCCCCACGTAAGTACGCCCGCACATAAATAGATGCTGTAAGCATAGGTGCTATCAACACCGGGAAGTTTGGCTCTCATTATCTCAGCAAAGATAACTGTATAAACAACTATCATTGCTAATGGATTGATAACATTCCATAGTGCGCCTAATAATGAATTTTGATACTTTGACTGGAACTCTCGCTTCATATTTCCCAATATAAAGCTACGGTACGTCCATAGCGTTTTGCTAATGTTGAATATCATTATAAATCCTGAAGATTCGAGAATTCGTTTTTTCGAAGGGATTGTTAAAATAAACCCGGCAAAGCCGGGTTTTACAATTACATACTACCTGATTTAATCTAACCACTCGGTGTGGAACACACCGTCTTTATCAATGCGCTTATAGGTATGCGCACCAAAGTAGTCACGCTGCGCCTGAATCAGGTTGGCAGGCAGTACTTCTGAACGGTAGCTGTCGTAGTAAGCAATCGCCGCAGAGAAGGTTGGTGTTGGGATACCGTTCTGAATCGCATAAGAAACCACATCACGCAGCGCCTGCTGATACTGGTCAGCGATATCTTTGAAGTATGGTGCCAGTAGGAGGTTAGCGATGCTCGCATCCTGAGCATAGGCGTCGGTGATTTTCTGCAGGAACTGTGCACGGATAATGCAGCCAGCGCGGAAAATCTTCGCGATTTCACCGTAATGCAGATCCCAGTTGTTCTCTTCTGAGGCCGCACGCAGCTGAGAGAAGCCCTGCGCATAAGAGACGATTTTGCCCAGATAAAGTGCACGACGCACTTTCTCGATAAACTCCGCTTTATCGCCAGTGAAAGCCTGCGCCTGTGGGCCACTCAGCACTTTGGAAGCCGCTACGCGCTGCGTTTTCAGCGAGGAGAGGTAACGAGCAAATACCGACTCAGTAATCAGCGACAGCGGCTCGCCGAGGTCCAGTGAACTCTGGCTGGTCCATTTACCGGTACCTTTATTGGCTGCTTCATCCAGAATCACATCAACCAGATAGTTACCTTCTTCATCTTTCTTGGTGAAGATATCTTTGGTGATGTCGATCAGGTAGCTGCTCAGTTCGCCGTTGTTCCACTCGGTGAAGGTTTCAGCCAGCTCTTCGTTGTTCAGGCCCAGCGCACCTTTCAGTAGCGCGTAAGCTTCAGCGATCAGCTGCATATCGCCGTATTCGATACCGTTGTGCACCATCTTCACGTAATGACCCGCGCCGTCCGGACCGATGTAAGCCACACAGGCTTCGCCATCTTCAGCACGTGCCGCAATCTTATCCAGAATCGGTGCAACCAACTCATACGCTTCTTTCTGGCCGCCAGGCATAATGGATGGACCTTTCAGTGCGCCCTCTTCGCCGCCGGAGACACCGGTACCGATGAAGTTGAATCCCTGGTCTGACAGCTCTTTGTTACGACGGATGGTGTCTTTATAGAAGGTGTTACCGCCATCAATCAGAATGTCGCCTTTATCCAGATGTGGCGTCAGCGAGGCGATAGTCTTATCAGTCGCTTCACCCGCCTGTACCATCAGCAGGATACGGCGTGGTTTCTCCAGCGATTCAACAAACTCTTCAACTGTGTAAAAAGGAGCAAGCTTCTTGCCCTGGTTCTCTGCGATGACTTCATCCGTCTTTTCGCGCGAACGGTTAAAGATAGAAACAGTGTAACCGCGGCTCTCAATGTTAAGAGCCAAGTTGCGGCCCATCACTGCCATACCTACAACGCCGATCTGTTGCTTGGACATTACATACTCCTGTCTGTGGTCTCGCATGGTGTTACCAGTAACACCACTTTATAAGTGATCAGTATGTTAACTCAGGATAGCTGATAAAAGGTAATGAATGGTGCGATAGTCAGATGAAATAATCTGAAAAAAAATCACACATTTAACAAGGATTTATAGAGTCGTGTATAACTCTGGATCATCTTTTCGGCAGTAAAAAGCGCCTCAAAGCGCGCAAGCGCTGCTGCGCCATAAGTGCTGGCCAGGTTCGGGTTGTGCCATATCTCATCCATCGCCTTACGCAAAGAGACCGGATCTGAAGGTGGCACCACCAAACCGGTTACCCGGTCGATGTTAATGAAGGTCGTGCCCGTACCAATCTCACTGGAAATCAGGGGTTTTGAATAAAGCGCCCCTTCAAGCAATGAAATACCAAAGGCTTCTGAACGCAGGTGCGAAGGAAATACCAGACAGGTACACAGTTGCAGTAACGCAGATTTATCGCTGTCGTCTAACGCACCCAGGAAATGAATATTATCTACCCCTAGTCGCTGCGCCTGAGATTTTAGCTCGGCTTCAATTGGGCCTGCTCCAACTACGACAATCGGATAACGGCTGTTTTTAGCCGCTTCGATTAAAATATGCAGGCCTTTATAATAGCGAAATGTGCCTATGAACAGAAAGAAGCCATCCGGAAATCTTGCCTGCCACTTAAGTAGAACAGCAGGATCATTATTTTGATAGAATTTTTTATCAAGTCCGTAAGGAATGACTTCCACTTTGTTTTCGAACTGCTGTAGAACGGGGCTACTTTCTACATAATTCGGTGAGGCAGCGACAATACGATCCACGCTATTTAGAAACCGGTTCATCAGAGGCGTGTATAACCTCAGTAGCATCTTCTGTTTAACAATATCAGAATGATAGCTTACGACGGATGGTTTTTTGATGCCTGCAGCAAAATGCATAAAATCCATGAATGGATAGGGGAAATGATAATGAATGACATCAGCATTTTTCGCCAGTTCTTTAAATTCACGGATCGCTGAATATGAAAAAGGTGTGGAAGCCAGCTCAAGAAATGTTTTGACCCGGTAGACGGAGTGATGAGCTAATTTACTCTCCTTAATATCGAAAGAGGGACTGTGAGTAAACACCTTAGACTGGATGTTCTCTTTTACTCCGCCTTCGGCCAGTTGATAAATAACCTGCTCAATGCCGCCAAATGTGTCTGGATAATATGTTTTATAACAGTGCAGAACCTTAATCATATAAATTTAGCAACCTGCTCGTAAGCTTCAATGGTTTTATCCGCGCATCTGGACCATGAAAATTGCTGTGCACGAGCAAGCCCTAAAGCAGTCATGCGGCTTTTTTCGTCAGCATCTTCTATCATTAGCTTGAGGTGGGCAGTCAAAGTATCAACATCTTCTGGGGAGTGCATCAGTGGAGCGCCCCCTCCTACTTCAGGAAGTGAGGTTGCATCAGAACAAATCACTGGTGTACCTGAAGCCATGGCTTCTAATACCGGTAAACCGAAACCTTCATATATAGAAGGAAAGACAAAACAGTTAGCTGCACTATAAAGATGTGGCAGCTCTTTACCAGGCACGAAGCCCAGATATTTTAACCAGCCTTCACTCTCACCCTTCCTGAAAAGTCTGAACAGTTCTTCGTTTTCCCAGCCTTTGTATCCACTTATCACTAAAGGAAGCGCCCGTTTATCATTAGTAGGTAGTGAGTCAAAAGCCTTCAGCAACGTCAGAATGTTTTTTCTGGGTTCAATGGTACCTGTGTAAAGAAAAAAGCTGCGCCATTTGAGCTGATATTTATTCAGAACATCTCGTGTTTCTGTTTCTTGTCGGGGACGAAATTGCTCGTTATAACCCAATGGTGCAACACTGACTTTATCGTTTTCGACTCCAAAAAAATCAATTAATTCTTTTTTAGTATAATGTGAGTCAGTAATAAGCATTGCCGCTCTTGAGACCGTATTTCTTAACTCTTTTTGCATAAGATGAACACGGCCTGCAGGATGGAACTGCGGCCAGTGAAAAACAGACAAATCATGAAAAGTTGCGACACAATGCTTTACGCGAGGAGGAAGATAATAGTTTGGGCTGTGAAAAATATGATCTTTGAAATTCCTGAGCGCGATAGTTTTCATGACCGGATAAGTGAGTCGATATATCTCACTGGCAGCTTTGCTTTTTTGCAACCTTCGCTTAACAGATTGAATGGACTGCGCTGATTCACTGGCTACCGCCAGCGAATCACGAACTTTAGTACCATGAAAAAATGTAAGTAAAAGCTGTTCTCTCTCCTGAAGTTGCTTAGCAAGTTCAAACGCGTAACGGCCAATTCCAGTCAGGGGGTATTTGATACAATCCGTTGAAAAAACAACGTTTAACCTTTTGCCTGTAGCATCCATTTGAGCGTTTCTCTGAGCGTTATTTTGGCGGTATTGTTACCGGTTAACCTACCCAATAAACTAATATCGCCACAAAGCTCTTTTATTTCATTTGGACGGACGAATTGAGGATTAATCTCGATTCGTATTTGATGACTCGTCAACTCCTCACAGAGGTTAATAACCTCACGTAACGAATGCATTTTACCTGAAGCGACATTGACGATTTCACCAAAAGCCGAAGATTTTAATAATCCCCGATAGCTGCCTACTACATCGCGAACATCAGAAAAATCGCGCCATACGTCTATGTTTCCCAGTTCTATAACCGGCTGGCGTTCCCTGAAGTGCTTAACAATTTTAGGAATAAGAAAATTTCCTGCTTGTCCAACACCAGTATAATTAAATGGGCGAGCGACGATAATAGGTAGTTTGCTGTAAAACAGGCTAGCCATGTACTCCATTGCAAGCTTACTCACAGCATAGTCATTTGCCGGCCTGGCCGCTGTTGATTCCGCTAATTTACCTGGGGTGTTATTACCGTAAACATTTGCGCTGCTGGCAAGCAGAACCGCTTCAGGACACTTTACGGATTCAGATAAAGCTTGCAGCAAATTACGAGACCCGCAAATATTTACGTCGTAGAATGCATTTGAATCGGCATGTCCAACAAAAGCAATTGCCGCAAGATGAACGACCACGTCAGGTGAAACAGCATCAACGGCCTGCTTTACTGCTACTGAGTCTGTGAGATCGACCTGAACATAGTTTGCCGAATTTTGGGCTGGGGATGAACCGAAACCAAATACTTCATACCCGGCAGCGGATAATTCCGCTGCCATATATTGGCCGGTAAAGCCCTTGATCCCTGTGATCAGTGCTTTTTTGCCATTAATCATATCAGAAGGAGAATCCTTGTTTATTACGACGCAGATCTTCTTCAACCATCATTGCACACAGCTCTTCCAGAGTTGTTTTAGGTTCCCAGCCCAGAATATCTTTAGCACGTTGAGGATTGCCGATCAGTAATTCTACTTCAGCCGGGCGATAAAACTTAGGATTGACCTTGACCACAACTTTGTTTGTCGCGACATCGATAGCCACTTCCTGCTCATCTTTGCCTTCAAAGCGCAATTCGATGCCCGCGGCTTTAAACGCCATGGAGACGAAGTCACGAACGGTTTCAGTACGATTGGTAGCAAGTACGAAAGTATCTGGCTCGTCAGCTTGTAGCATCAGCCACATACCCTCGACGTATTCTTTCGCGAAGCCCCAGTCACGCTTAGCATCCATGTTGCCTAACTCAAGCACTTCCAGCTTACCGAGCTTAATTTTAGCAACTGAGTCGGTAATCTTACGTGTTACAAACTCCTGCCCACGCAGAGGTGATTCATGGTTGAAGAGGATGCCGCTGGACGCAAAAATGTCATAGCTTTCACGATAGTTTATGGTCATCCAGTGTGCATAAAGCTTAGCTACACCGTAGGGGCTACGCGGGTAGAAAGGGGTATCTTCTTTTTGAGGGATGGCCTGCACTTTGCCAAACATCTCTGAGGTAGATGCCTGATAAAACCGGATTTTTGGATTAACGATACGAATCGCTTCCAGCAAATTCACTGGGCCAATACCGGTAATTTCAGCAGTAGTTAGTGGCTGATCAAACGAGACACCGACAAAGCTCTGAGCAGCAAGGTTATAGACTTCCGTAGCTTTGCTTTCCTGAAGCAAACGGATGCTTGATGACAAATCAGTCAGATCATACTCAACCAGGTGCAGAGCTGGATTAGACCGGATGCCAAGCTCATCAATGCGCCAGAAATTCACTGAACTGGTACGACGATAGGTACCATAAACGGTATATCCTTTGTTCAGTAGCAGCTCTGCGAGATAAGCACCATCCTGACCTGTGATTCCGGTAATTACTGCAGTTTTATTCGTCATTCGTAAACCCATGATTAAGAAAATTAAAATTAGTAGCTAAGTGTTAAACTAAATCGATGATGCTTTAATAAGCGAATCAATTTCTTTCAGTAATTTGCTCAACGCCTCGGTATCACCTCTGGTTTCGACGTTAAGTCGAAGCAAAGGTTCAGTATTAGAAGTTCTGACGTTGAATCTCCAGCTTTCACAATCCAGACTGACACCATCTGTATTATCCTGAGCTATTGAGGAAGAAGCGTATTTTTCGTCAAGAGCAGCGATAATGGCCTTCGGGTTGGAAACTTTATAGTTAATCTCCCCACTGCAAGGAAACGCTTTCATTCTCTCTGCAACCAGCCCGGATAACGTTTCGCCTTTCACCGCCAGCAATTCAGCCACCAGCAGCCACGGAATCATGCCGCTATCACAATAGGCAAAGTCACGGAAGTAGTGGTGCGCGCTCATCTCACCGCCATAGACCGCATCTTCTTCACGCATGCGTTCTTTGATGAAAGCGTGTCCGGTCTTAGACATCACCGGAATGCCGCCCGCTTTGGTAACCACATCAATGGTGTTCCAGGTCAGACGCGGGTCATGGATGATTTTTGCACCAGGCTCTTTTTTCAGGAATGCTTCTGCTAACAGGCCAACGATGTAATAGCCTTCAATGAACTCAGCATTCTCATCAAACAGGAAGCAGCGGTCGAAGTCACCGTCAAAAGCAATGCCCATATCAGCCTGATGCTCACGTACCGCGTCAGAAGTATCTTTACGACATTCCGGCAGGAGTGGATTAGGGATGCCATTAGGGAAAGTCGCATCTGCCTGATGATGTACTTTGATAAAGGTGACAGGCGTATTCGCCTGCTGGAAGCGCTTTTCAATCTCATCGATGACATGGCCGGCCGCACCGTTACCTGAGTTAATCACCAGCTTCATTGGCTTAGTGAAGTTCTTCAGGTCGATATAGCCCATCAGATGATCGACATAGGCATCCAGGACTGAGATCTGCTTGTAGCTACCGCGTTTGCTCTCGTCAACCGGAGCAAAATCGTTGGCTTCAGCCAGACGCTGGACGTCACGCAATCCGGTATCTCCACTGATTGGACGCGCACCTTCCCGCACTAACTTCATGCCGTTGTAGTTCATTGGATTATGACTGGCAGTCACTTCAATCCCGCCATCAATTCCTAAGTGAAAAGTGGCGAAGTAGATCTCTTCGGTTCCGCTCATACCGATGTCCAGTACATCGGTGCCCGCATCCCGCAATCCATTTGCCAGCGCCAGTTTCAGCGATTCGCTGGTCTGACGAACATCCCCGCCGACCACAATGGTCTTAGGCCGGATAAATTCGCCGTAGGCGCGACCTATGCGGTAAGCAATATCGTCATTGAGTTCGGTGCCCAGCTCACCACGGATGTCATAAGCTTTAAAACAGGTCAGTGCTGCCATGATCTTGTCTGTCCTTACTTACTTGCAAACTGTTGTTTAATCAAAATGAGATCGTCATCGCCAAGATAGGAACCCGACTGGATTTCCAACAGCTCTAATGGAATTTTGCCTGGGTTTTCTAAGGTATGTGGATGACCAATAGGGATAAAGGTTGACTGGTTCTCTGTCAGCAACAAGGTTTTATCCTGAATAGTCACTTTCGCGGTACCCGACAGGATGACCCAGTGCTCAGTCCGGTGGTAATGCATCTGCAATTCAAAGGCCTCACCCGGCTTCACCGTAATGCGGTTGACGTTGAATCGTCCGGTATTAACCACCAGATCGCAGCGTCCCCATGGCCAGTAGGTTTCACGGTGACGGCGATATTCGCTGCGGCATTCACTTTTCAGGAACTCAACCACACGCTTCACATCCTGAACCTGATCTTTACGCGCAACCAGCACCGCATCTTTGGTGTTCACAATCACCAGGTTTTCTACCCCGATGGCGGCAACCAACTGATCTTCACTGTTGATGTAACAGTTTTTTGTGTTGTGCAGGAAAGTATCGCCTTTAAGGGAGTTGCCGTGGGCATCTTTATCGTTCACTTCCCACAGCGCTGACCAGGAACCGACGTCACTCCACCCTGCTGCCAGCGGAACGACGACTGCGGCATCAGTTTGTTCCATAACCGCATAATCTACTGACTCATCCGGGCAGGCGATGAAATCGTCTTTATCGATACTGATAAAATCATTGCCTTCTTTCACGTTAGCCATCGCGCGGCGACAGGCTTCGAGGATATCCGGGCGGAATTTTTCCAGTTCCTGCAGATAGCGTTTTGCGCGGAACATAAACATCCCGCTGTTCCAGTAGTATTCACCGGATTCCAGGTACTGCTCAGCGGTACTCTGATTAGGTTTCTCAACAAAGCGCTGCACCTGATAAAGCCCGCTCTCTGCGCCAGCGAGCGCTTCGCCACGCTGGATATAGCCGTATCCGGTTTCCGGGCCGGTTGGCACGATGCCAAAAGTAACCAGCTTGCCCTGTTTAGCGTGTGCGGTCGCTACCTTAATGGCCTGATGGAAAGCGGTACGATCTTCAATCACGTGATCCGCTGCCAGTACCAGCAGTACCGGGTCATCACCCTGCTCCACAGCATTAAGGGCGGCAAGTGCGATAGCCGGGGCCGTGTTGCGCCCAACTGGCTCAAGAATAATGTTATGGGATAGCTTGTTAATTTGTCGCAATTGCTCGGCGACCAGAAAACGATGCTCTTCGTTGCAAATCACCATCGGTGCACGGGCCTCAATGCCCGTCAGGCGGTTAACTGTCTCCTGTAGCATCGAGTGTTCGCCGTGTAGACAGATGAACTGTTTAGGATAAAGTTCGCGGGAAAGGGGCCATAAGCGGCTGCCGGTTCCTCCGGCCATGATTACGGGAAGTAACATTCCACATCCTCTAACAAATTTAAGCATGCTATTGCATATAAAGCGGGTCAATTTTTATTCATTATGAATAAACAGCCACGCTACCGCCCTTGGCTTGCAGCAACCAATATGCTGTGTGATAGGATTCATGCCATCACAGGTTAGCTTGTCGATGCGTTGATGATATTTTATTCAATCGCATACGGGTTCTGAGACCACCGCAAATAGTACAATTTGTGCGGCAAAAATAATATGCCTATTCTTTCATTGTGCCAGGCAAAACTTAAGTTTGGTTAACCATTGATAAAGATGCACTTCAGCTAAAGTAATCTTTGGCAAAACAGCATAGTAGCGACGTGCTTATCGCGCCAGGCCTCTGCTCAAGCCGTAGCTCAACGCTCTATAGTGTTTCAATTGAGCAGATGGCACGCCAGGATAAATCCGCATTAATCGCGTTGATTGTCAGGAATGTATTGGCTACGGGCTAATGTTTAGTCTATATATGCAATTCTGCTTAACGCAGACATAAAAAAACCCGGCCTTAGCCGGGTTTTTTGCATTTCATTGCAGTTTACTTAAACCCATCCGGGTTCTTGCTCTGCCAGTTCCACGTATCGCGCATCATCTCATCGATGCCGCGCGTTACGCGCCAGTCAAGGTCACGATTCGCCAGTGAGGCGTCAGCCCAGAAGGCTGGCAGGTCGCCGTCACGGCGTGGTTTGATCTCAAACGGAATGGCTTTACCTGAGGCTTTCTCAAACGCTTTAATCATCTCCAGCACCGAGAAGCCTTTGCCGCCGCCGAGGTTGTAAGCGGTGTAGCCTTCCACTTTGTTGAGATGATCCAGTGCCTTCAGGTGCCCTTCCGCCAGGTCAACCACGTGGATGTAGTCACGCAGGCAGGTGCCATCTGGCGTGTCGTAGTCGCCGCCAAACACACCCAGCTTCTCCAGACGGCCGATAGCTACCTGAGCAATGTACGGCAGCAGGTTGTTCGGGATGCCGGTTGGATCTTCACCGATTTCACCGGACTCATGCGCGCCGACCGGGTTGAAGTAACGCAGAGCGATCGCCTTAAATTTCGGTTCCGCTTTGGCGAAGTCGCGCATTACCAGCTCAATCATCAGCTTGGAGGTGCCATAAGGACTGGTGGTCCCGCCAATCGGCGTGGTCTCAACGTACGGCACCGGCGCATCCGCACCGTAAACGGTGGCGGAAGAGCTGAAAATAAAGTTAAACACGCCCGCTTCGCGCATCTCTTCCAGCAGTACCACGGTACCCGCGACGTTGTTCTCGTAATACTCCAGCGGCATACGGGTTGATTCACCCACCGCTTTCAGCGCGGCGAAGTGGATCACGGCAGAAATGCTGTTCGAGGCGAACAGGTCGCGCAGCGAGGCACGGTCGCGGATATCGCCTTCAACGAAGGTCGCTTTCTTACCCGCCAGCTTCTCAACGCGGTTAATCGCTTCGCGTGAGGCATTGCACAGGTTATCCAGTACCACAACGTCATCACCGCGCTGCAGCAGCGCCAGCACCGTGTGGGAGCCGATGTAGCCTGCGCCACCCGTTACTAAAATAGCCATGTGTACTCCTTTCTTTCTGCCGCGGGATGCGCGGCGAAGGTATTAGTGTTGTTTGGCAAGAATCTTCTGGATCGCTTCGCGGAAATCGCGGCCCTGAGCGTTGCTGCGCAGACCATAAGAGACAAACGCCTGCATGTAACCCAGTTTACGACCGCAGTCGAAGCTGTGACCGGTCAGCAGCGAGACATCCACTGTTTTATGCTGGCTCAGGCTGGCGATCGCATCGGTCAGCTGGATACGGCCCCAAGCGCCTGGCTCGGTGCGCTCCAGTTTTGCCCAGATATCAGCAGACAGGACATAGCGACCCACGGCCGCCAGGTCAGAGTTCAGCTCAGCAGGATGCTCTGGTTTCTCAACAAAGTTAGTGATGCTGCTGACGTCGCCTGGGTGATCAATCGGCTCTTCGGTGGTGATCACCGAGTACTCAGAGAGATCGGAAGCAGGCATATGCTGCGCCAGTACCTGGCTGTGGCCGGTCTCTTCAAAACGGGCAACCATTGCCGCAAGGTTATAACGCATGTGGTCAGCGGTGGAATCATCCAGCAGAACGTCTGGCAGCACCACCACGAAAGGATTGTCGCCAATCATCGGACGGGCACACAGAATAGAGTGACCCAGACCCAGCGGCTGCGCCTGACGCACGTTCATGATGGTCACGCCTGGCGGGCAGATAGACTGCACTTCGCTCAGCAGCTGACGCTTCACGCGCGCTTCCAGCAGCGCTTCCAGCTCATAGGTGGTATCGAAGTGGTTTTCCACCGCATTTTTAGAGGCATGGGTGACCAGCACAATCTCTTTAATGCCCGCAGCCACACATTCGTCAATGATGTACTGAATCATCGGTTTGTCGACGACAGGCAGCATCTCTTTCGGAATGGCTTTAGTCGCAGGGAGCATATGCATACCGAGACCCGCAACCGGGATTACTGCTTTAAGCTTGGTCATATTTATTCCGTTTAATAAAATGAAGATGTGGGTCGATTATGCAGGATCGGCCAGAACAGCAAGTATAATCTTTATCTGAAAATCGGACACTAACTCTCTGTCACAACATGGAAATTCGGCATTTTGCCCATTGCCAGCGACAGCAGAAACTGAATAAAGACAAGCAGTAAACTTATTTCGCCCCTGCCATTGCCGACACGATTCGGCCAGCGGCTAAGACCAGCGATAAATGAAAACGGGCGACCCTGAGGCCGCCCGTTAATAAGAGTGCTGTGCTGTTATAACCAGCCTTCAAACCATTCCGGCATCACAAACAGATTGAAGTGATTAACCAGCATCATGACGCCGACAAACACCACTGAAACCGCAACCCACTGGCGGGCATAGGGCATAAACCGAATGCCAATCACCGGCTTAATAAAGAACGGATGCGCCAGGGCGGAGATCAGAATCTGCGAGATAGAGAGCGTCAGCGCGACGTAGAGCACGTTCGGCCAGATAAAGGTGGTGGCCAGCACCGCCAGTACCACAATACTTGCCACGATGTTCCAGTAGAACTCGACGTTGGTGCGTCCGTTAGCCTGCGAGATCGCTCCGGTCAGGCCCCCCATCGGGCGCAGCATACCAAACAGCAGCATCAGCGGAATCAGGTGATAGACCTGCTCATGAGATGCGCCATACAGTACGCGGACGATCACCGGCGAGAAGATGCCAATCACCAGGTACATCGCGCTGCTGAACAGCATGATGCCCAGCGTACCCTTGAGGAACAGTTTTTTCAGCTGTTCGGCATCGTGCTGCTTCTCGGCGAAACGCGGCAGCGCCAGGCGGTTAATCACCGGCGTGACCAGTTTCAGCGGTTGCAGCACCAGCTCTTTCGCCAGCGAGTAGACACCGAGCATCTCAGCGCCCATCACCTTACCCACCACTAACGCATCGGCCTGGGTACGCAACTGATTGATGGTCTGCGAACCGAGCTGATAGCTGCCGTAACGAATGGCACCAAAGAAGGTCGCTTTATCGAACTCCCAGGTCGGACGCCACGACTTCTCACCCAGCGCGATCATGCAGAGGATGCGGGTAAAGGCGTTGATAAACAGACCGAGAATCGCCGCGGCCACCGTCAGTGAGGTGAACTCCAGCATCGCCACTACGCAGAGAAAGGCAAACAGCTTGGTGCCCATCTCAATCTTCGCCAGCGATACCATCCGCTTGGTTTTGATGTAGTGCGCCTGATACTGCGACAGATGCCCCAGCACCAGGAAGTTGAGGCTGGTCAGCATGATCAGCCCCACAAGCTCAGGCAGATGATAGAACCACGCCACCGGGAAGGCGATCAGCAGCATGATCACACCGGTACACAGACTGAGAGAAACGTTGACCCAGTAAATGGTGCTCTGCTCGCGGCGGCTGATGTTCTGGCGATGCACCAGATAGCTGCTCATCCCCATATCCTGCAGCACGCCAGCCACCGCCAGAATGGCGTTGATAATGGCTAACAGCCCCAGCTCATGGGTTTCCAGTTTGCGGGCAAGAAAGCTGAGCTGCGCCACCTGCAGCACCGCAGAAAAACAGGTGCTGCCGAACAGCCAGATTGCCTGTGACTTAAATCCACTCACGCCAGACGCTCCAGGATCTGTGCCAGTTCGCCGTAGGCGATGTGCTGATTAAATTCCGTTTCAACCTTATGGCGCGCCGCAGCCACCACCGGTGCCACGTCGACTTCGCCCTGCGACAGCTTCAGCAGCGTCTCGGCCAGCGCCTCAGGATCGTCCTCTTCCACCAGCCAGCCGGAAACGTTGTTCTCAATCAGCTCCGGGATGCCGCTGTGGAACGTAGAAACCACCGGCAGCCCGACCGCCATCGCTTCCATCAGCGCCACCGGGATGCCTTCCATATCACCATCGGCCGCGGTTTTCGATGGCAGCAGGAAGATATCCGCTTCACTTAACGCGCGGCGGATTTCATCCTGCGGTTTGAAGCCCGGCATACTGACGCAATCTTCCATCCCCTCGCGGGCGATGAAATCACGCATCATCTCATCCTGATCGCCATTGCCAATGATGGTGTACTGGAACTGACCGCCACGCTGTTTCAGAATCGCGCTGGCTTTCACCGCCACATCCAGCCCTTTCTTCTCGGTCAGACGCGCCACCGAAACGATGCGCAGCGGTGTCTGAAACGCCTGACGCGGCTGGAAGTTAAACTTCTCCGGCTCAATTCCCATGCGCGTAACGTGAATCTTTTCCGGCGGACAGCCCATCTCGATCAGCTTGTTCTGCCACAGATGGCTGATCGGTAACATCAGCTCACTCTGTCGGAACAGGTTAACGTAATCGAGTTTGTGCTCTTCCAGAATGTGACGACGGGAAATGTCCGCCCCATGAAACACGGTCGCCTGCTTGCCTTTCAGCACGCCCAGCTCACGCAGCTTATTCGCCAGCGCGCCGGCGTAGCCGAAATGCACCAGAAACACGTCGGCGGTAAAGGTTTGCGTGGCATTGGCGACGATCGACGGCAGCAGCAGTTTGCTCGACTGGGCGCCATAGCGGCGCACATTGAGCGAACGCAGCAGCGACGGCTTCGTCACCTTCGGCAGCACCAGCCGCAGACGCTGGTTCAGCTTATCGACAATCGAGACCTTCTCTTCCGGCAGCAGATAGTGTGTCTTTGCCGCCAGACCATACTCATCAAAGGCGGCGTGCCGGTTGACTAAATCACCGGGAAAGACCGAAATAATCTCCACCTCGTAACCGGCATCGATAAAATGGGTCACCTGATTTAGTACGAATGTCTCAGAGGCAACCGGGAAACGCATGGTGAAAAAAGTCAGTTTCATCACATTACCCTAATACTTTGAGAATCTCTTCAGTGATCCGATTGCCAATTTCCCTTTCATTCGCAACGGCCGTGTCGACCTTCTGCTTGATGTTGTCGTAGTCGGCGAGGACCGTCTGGACCTTGTCGATCAGCGAGCCATCCATCAGGCTTTTCACATCGGTTGCCATCTGCGGCAGACCCAACTGGTTCATCACACCCATCGACTTGTGCTCGTAGTTGATCGCCACGGCCGGGGTGCCAAAGTTCATCGAAATAATCGCTGAGTGCAGACGGGTACCAATGGTCAGGTGACAATGACTCAGCAGGATACCCAGCTCCAGGTCGTTAAACTCATCCATGATGACATGGTAATGCTCTGGCTGTGCCACGTGGTCACGCAGCGTCAGCGCCACCATACGGTCATCCTTGGCGTAGCTGTCGATACCGGTACAGGTCGAGAATGCCACCACCTGGTAGCCTTCGGCGATCATGGCGTTAATCACCCGGCCAAAGGCGGCTTCGTACTCTTTCTGGGTCACGCCCAGACGTTTATCAAACGGCGCCAGTTCACGCACGGTGATGGCGATAGTTTTACGACCGCTGATAATGCCCTGCCAGTGCAGCAGGTTGTGGCTTGGGTTTTCCACTTCACGCGCCCGCACCAGGAAGGCGGTATCCACGCCGGCGGCCACTTTCGAACTGGTGACACCATCGCGCTTCATCAGATCCAGGCTGACCGACTCACGCAGCACCAGGCTGTCGACGCGATCGAACACGAAGTTAGCCAGCGCATTAACGCGCGGGTTCTGGAACGGACCCACAGAGTGACCAATCAGGTAGATCGGTTTTTTCGCCATCAGCGCACACAACGCGTGATCAAACTGGGTCACGCCGTAGAGATCGACGAAGAACGATCCGCCGACCTGAATAATCGCATCATACTTTGCCAGGCTTTCGGTAAACGCTTTCAGGTGCGGCGGCACGGCGAACGACTTGTACAGGCCGCCCTTGCCCAGATGCGCCATCATAATATCGGGCATCAAACGGTTCGCGACTTTACGCTTAAACGAACCGACCAGACCTTTTGCTGACTTGCTATTGTGCAGAAACAGCGAATCCTGCTGAATATCCTGCTGGAGCAAATAACCGGAGCTGGTTGGATAACGGCTAATCACATCAATGTCTAAATCACTGCGAGCAGACTTCATTGAATCAATCAGTCCACGAAGAATCGCGCCATCCCCACGATTCCCACACGTATGGTTACCCACCAATAAAATTTTCATAACAACTCCGAATGAATTTTTTTAATTCTGCAAGCCGCCCAGATCCGCAACGGGCAAAATGAACTCTGTTTAAATAACTGCAATACGGGATAACGCACCCAAAGGGTCCTGCTCCTGTTAAGACCGGCCGCCTCCATTATGGCGGCCGTCATGCATCCCTTACGGTTGAATCAGTGACGCCTGAATCGGTTACGACTTAATCGCGAAGTAAGGCAGCGCCACCTGTTTGCCGTTGATCACCACCGAGACAAAACCTTCCGGCTTGCTGGTATCCACCTGGTCAGCCGACAGCGGCCGCGAGGCCATCAGCAAATCGCCCTGTTCGTTGGCACCGACGCCCGCTTTGCCGTTGTGCAGGCTGAAACGCTGCGGTGCCCGTTTGGTGGCATCACCGGCCGGCGGATTACCGGGCTGCATCCGGGCATTCACCCGCGCGCAGCGTCCGGTGACAAAACGGTCTTTACCGGTGGTTTTCACCAGCACCGCCGCCGCCGGGGTCCAGCCCGCCAGCTTGATAAAGATCCGCACATCGGTGTCATGTTCCGCCACATAGCGCACGTCGACCACCGGCGAACTGCCTTCGGCAGACCAGCTGGCTTCCGAGCGCCCTTTCTTGCGCTGAACGTGGATCACCGCACGGCCACCGGTGGTTTTGTCGCTGATCAGGTTCATCAGCGGCTGATCGCCACTGCCGTTGCTGAACTGCGCCTGACCAAAGATTTCAATCTCCCACGAATCCCCCACCGTCGGTGAGTAGAGACTGCCGAGATCGAACCAGGTCTCCTGATTGGTGTTGTTCTCTAACCGCCAGCGCGAGGTGATGTAGTTGTACTTGAGGCTGCCATCCAGCGCGACACCGTACGACTCAACGCGGGTTGAGCCCATCTCCCAGATGCTGAGCAGACGATCGCCCTGGCTGGAGTTGTCGATCCAGCTGCCTGACTGCAGGCTGGTCTGACGCATATTGAGTCGGGAGTTGTGCGCGATCAGCGGATTCTTACAATCCTCCAGGCTCAGCGCATCGACGATCCACTGACCGTTCGAGATGTCGCCAGGATTGTCGCAATGCTCAATCCAGCCGTTGTGAATAATCGACTGACCGCAGCGCGGCAGGTTGAGTACATTGCCGCCACGGCAGTGCTGCGCATTAAAGTTAGATAACTCAATCGCGGTACTGTGATCCCATTTGCCCTGCTTCTGGCCTGACCAGCCCGATTTGATCACGTCGCCGCTGCAGCGTGAGGCGTACCACTGGTCGATTTTGCAATCCAGCGTGTCCTGCAGGCTGATGGCGGTACCGCCGACAAAATTGAAACGCAGGCAGGCACCCCGGAAAAACTGACCGCCGGGACAGATATTATGGAAGAAGCCCTGTTTGTTGGGGTTCTTTTCATTGTTACCGTTGAAAATCAGGTTAGAGAGCTCAACCCGGCGCGCATTCATCGAGAAGATGAACTCTGATTTGCCATCCGAGACCACGGTGGTGGCCGGGAAGTAACCGAAGTTGACCATCGCTCCGGAGACGCGGAAGAAGTTGAGATATTTATCGCCGAAGTCACAGACCGAGACAAAAAAGGTGCCGGCCGGGAACTGGATGCAGATCTGCTGGTTAGCCTGCTGCGACCAGGTGAACATCGCCATGATCGCCGGAGCGGTATCGGTTTTGCCATCCGCAATCGCGCCGAAATCAAACAGGGTTAAGCGGTTAAAATCTTCTACCACGCGACGCCAGTGGAAACCCTGACCGGCGAAGTTAACACCGCCATCATCCTGGGCGGGCTGGAAGCTGCCGACAAACTCGCCGCCGCCCACTTCGAAGCCTTCATGCCAGCTTTTCAGCTTCACTTTGGCCCCTTCGAACAGCGGACGGGTTTTACGTAACTCTTCCACGGACGGGATTTCACCAATCAGCTGGTAACCGGCAGGCTGCGCCAGACGCTGACTGAAATCAGCCGCGCCAGGACGGCTGACGTCAGTGATGTTAAACAACATCTGACCGCTGTTGTCTTCCACCGCCATCGAGTGCGACGGATCGGCGATCAGCGCCGCGTTATCCTGAATGAACTGGGAAAAATTGCCTTTGTTCAGGGCGACCGGCTGAGCAATCTGCGACACTTTGCCATTGGCATCACGCAGGAACACCGGAATCTGGTTGCCTGGCTTGCTGGCGTCAGTGCCGGCTTTACCGATCCACAGCTTGCCTTCAAAACTCTGCCAGAACTGCGGCGGCATGGCATAAACGTTTTCTGGCGTCAGGATCGGCACGTCGCCCTTCGGCACATCAGTGGCATCAACCGGCTTCAGGGCGATACCGTTACTTTTAGCAGCGTAGCTGGAAAAGGTGCTCACGGAGAGAGCGCCAACCAGAGCGGAGGCGGCGGTCTGTAAAACTTCTCTTCTTTTCATGCATCATTTCCCGTAGTCAATAAGGCCAGTGGCCATGGCGGTGTCCCTGATGCACGTCGCAAGGGCGCTTTTCCAGCACCAATTACACCAACGCCAGCCAGCTTTGCTTGATTTGATTACCGTCGAATTTCAGCGCGGTTTGTTTTGTTTTTTCGCTCATGGCATAGAACAGGGCGTCATCGCTGGCGAGTTGATCCATCCTCGCCAGGAAGGTGGTTTTGTCATTCATCGGCACCAGGAAGCCATCTTCACCGTGATTGATGATCTCCTGCGGTCCGGTCGGACAGTCATAGGCCACTACCGGCAGTGACCAGGATTTGGCTTCCAGCAGCACCAGCGGCAATCCTTCATAGCGTGAGGTCATCAGCGCCATGTCGCTGTCGCGGTAGTAATCGTTAATGTTGCTGACCTTACCGACAAACTTCACGCTGTCAGTAATCCCCAGCACCGCGGCCTGATCGTGTAACTGCTGACGCAGTTCGCCGTCACCGGCAATCACCAGCGTCCAGTCAGGATGGGAACGGGCAAAATCGCGCCAGATATCCAGCATCAAATCGAAGCCCTTCTGGTTATCCAGACGACCCACGGCCAGCGCCTGACGATGGCGCGTCTGACGCTGAAAGCCTTTGTACACCACCGGATTTGGGATTTGCTTGCTGGGAATGCGCCAGCGGCTGAACACCTGATGATCTTTGTCGGTCAGAACAATCACGCGGTCGTAGTAGCGCAGCAGCAGAAACTTGAGGAACTTGATCGGTTTGCTGAAGGAGTTAATGGCGATATGTTCGCAGGCATAGGCTTTGCCGCGCTTTTTCTTCATCGCCAGCAGGTTCCAGAAAGCGAACATCACGCTGAGGCGTCCCATACTGATCAGGAAAACGGTATCGAAACCCTCTTCGTGAATACGGGCCACCGCGCTTTTAATCGGGTTGCTCTGCCCTTCAAAGCTGACGATCTGTTTGACGTGCTCAAACGGATAGAAGGTTTTTCCGCTGCCTTCCAGCGAGTAGATGGTGACGTCGTGTGTTTCGCCAAGACATTCTGACATAAAGTTACAGATGTTCTCGGTGCCCGCATACGAATAGGCATCTTTGATCACCAGGACGATTTTTTTCATGAAACGCTATCCACCTCAAATAATAAAGACAATCCTGCCGATTGGCTTAACGATGCTTCAGGGTAAACAGCACGCCATTCACCATATACCAGCCGTAATAGTAATAGATTTTTAAAGGATTGTTTTTATAGATAATTCTTAATAATTCAAGGTGCCATTTCGCCGCTTTGTTCTTATTACGGGAAAGGGAATCACCTAATTCGTAATAATTGACCAGAATGGTCTGAATCACGCGTGCCTGCTTATAGCGGGTGAAGAGTTCATACAGAAAAAGAAAGTCTTCGTGACCCTTACGCTGGAAGAAGATGCCTTCTGGCGGACGGCGGAAACAGACCGAGGAGAAGCAGACGCGATACTGCTTCTTCACAAAGTTTTCCTGCTGCAGATAAGGTTTGCTGTAGGTAATGTCGTGATCGGCGTTGCGGGTTTTGTAGTGATATTCGGTGATGACAAAGTTATCACCGGCCGCCATCGCCGCCACCTGCTGCGCCAGTTTGTCAGCATGCCATTCGTCGTCACTGTCGAGAAACGCGATGATCTCTTCGCTGGCGGCGCGCAGCCCGACGTTACGGGTTTCGGCAGCGCCCATGTTAACGGCGTTATCCAGAATGGTGATGCGCGGGTCCTGACACTGTTCCTGCACCCAGGCGAGGGAGTCATCGGTCGATTTGTCGTTAATCAGGTAAAGGTGCCAGTCGGCATAACTTTGATTGATAACCGATTGCACGGCGCGTAATACCGTCTGACGTGCGTTATACATAGGCATAACAATGCCGACGGTTCCAACGTGATTATTCATCTTTAACCCAGAATAATAAGCAAAATAAGGAGAAAGCTGCTCCTGCTAACAGGAGCAAACAAAGCATTAGCGTGAATCAGGAGAGCGCTTTTTCACCGCCAAACCGCGATCTGACCTTGTCTTTGACCCGGTTCATAAAGTAAGCGCGATTATCCTGGTTCGTCAGGAAGAAGTAGCGGGCAAAAGTCAGGCTCGCCATCACGCCCTTGCCGTCCATCTTGTAGCGCAGCGGCAGCTTAAAGGCTTTGTAGGTGTGAATGTCACGCGGGGTCAGGTGCGGCTTCATGGCGTCGAGCCAGAACATCGAGTAGTTCACCGACTCCCCTTTGTGCTTCGAGCCGAACTTCGTCACCAGATGGTAATTAGCCAGCGGCGCGGCGATCATCTCGAACGCATAGCCCATGCGGTCGGCACGAATGCAGAAATCGTAATCCTGATGGCGGATATAGCGGGTATCGAACTGAATTTTCGCTGCATCTTCGCGCTTCAGCACGATGGTACTGGTCTGAATAAAGCCGTAGCAGCCGAACAGATATTCGGCGACGGTTTCATTTTTGCCCGGTGGCTGCATCGGCATCACTTTCAGAAAAGCGCCATCCTGATAGATGTTCACCTGGCTGAAAATCACGACCTTCTGTTTACCCTGCGCGTCCAGCTGAGCAATTTTTTCGCTCACCTGACGCAGCTTATCGGCATGCCACTCGTCATCGGCGTCGAGGAAACTGACGTAATCGCCGGTTGCCAGCTCAATGCCTTTATTACGCGCACCGGCGCCATTGAGCTTAACCTCAGAGAGCACCAGATTAATGTTCAGGTCCTGATAGCGCTCGCTGCGCACCACTTCCGCCAGCGCGGCCGCATCGGCGGATTTATCATCAACGATGATTACTTCAAAATTGCGATACGTCTGCGCTTTAACGCAATCCAGCGTCGTCACGATCGATTCTGACGCATTGTAAGCAGGAATTACGATGGAGAAGCGAATGTCCTTCATTGCCAGCACCTCATTAAAAACATTTCCAATTTCAAAGATATAACGTTTGGGCCTGGTAGGGTAACCGGTGATGTCCTAATTTGTCGGCGAGGGTTCAATCGCCACTTTTTTCTTATTGCTGCTGCCGATAAACGGTTTTTCCACGTAGAGGTAGGTCAGTTTTGCCACGTAAAACGACACCACAAAAAACAGGGTCGAGAGCGCGGTATAGAGCACAAAGTTGTGCTGCAATGCGGGCAGCGGCAGTTGCTTAATGAAATAGAGCACCACGCCATGAATCAGATAGAGGCTATAGCTCACTTCACCCACCGACATCAGGGTCTTGTTCTCCAGCAGGCCAAAAATGGCGTTGCCGCTGCTGACAATGAAAAACACTATCGCCAGGCAGGCGAGGAAAATCAGGTAGAAGAACGCGTTACTGGTAAAGAACAGCGCCACGACGGCGAGCGCAATCGCCAGCACGGCCGCCTTGCCAGAGTTGCGGCCCTGCACCCAGTGGTCACGGTAGAGCCAGGCCAGATACCCCATTGCGAATCCCAGCACCGGACGCGGATCGGTATAGGCGGTTCCCCACACACGGAGCGCCACCGCAATCATGAAAATCACCCCAATCGAGCCGAGGATCAGCAGCGTTTTGTAACGGCCACCGGTGACACGATTAAGCAGATAAATCAGCGGAATCGACAGATAGAGCAGCCATTCCAGTCGCAGCGTCCACTCAACGCCGGCGTTAATATCGGCGGTCTTGATTGAACCGATGTGATAATTGCCGACAAACAGCAACCAGAGCAGCCCCTGTTTCAGCGACGTCAGGTCCGGTACCAGATCACCCTGTAACCAGCCAATCGACACAATCACCAGCCCCGAAAACCAGAACATCGGCACTATCCGGCGCACCCGCGACTTGAGTAATTTTTGGGTCAGCTCGCGGGGAGAGAGACGGTCATTGTCCAGCCAGCGATAAAACAGGAAGGCGGAGATCATAAAAAACAGCGCCACGCCAAACTTGCCGCTGTTCACAAAAAAGTTGCCCTGCGAAATCAGCGAAAAATAGTCTTTATCAAAAATCCATTCGTTATCGCGTGCATAGAGATAATGGGCTAAGTGGGAAAACGCCACGATGCTGGCCAGCAGCGCACGCAATCCGGAGATACTTTTAATCCCGCTATCGTTATAAATGCCGCGATGGAATGAGAACAACCGCAACACCATCAGCGCCAGTCCCAGCGACAACGCCATTATCAGTACATACATACTGTCCTGCTCCTGAAATTTATTAAATCAAATGGTTAGCTGTTGGTTTTAAACACGCTGTCAAAATGCTGACTTAGCAGCTCAAAAGTTTGCTCAGCTTTCTTTTTATAGAGTGTGCTGGTCGGGTGAATGCAGTCCGGTGACATCTCACTGCGCCAGTCGCCCTGCTGCTTGATCAGCTGATACTGTCGGACAATGGGCACCTGCTGCTGCTGCGCCACCTGATTCAGCTGATAAACATATGGCCAGAGGTTCCAGCGCTCAGCCCGGCCACAGAGTGGATTAGGCTGTTGCAGCACTACCTGTTTATGGTGCGCTTTGGCGGTTTTAATCAGTCCGGTGAGGATGCGGTTAAAATCCTCCGGGCTCTCTGCGCCAGCCGGCCGGTTTTTTGCTGAGTAGATGCGCGCATCGTTAATGGCGTAATTGATCAGAATGATGCTGGCATCAGACTGTGCCATCCGCTGCTCCCAGCTGAGCGACGATTTAGTCAGTTCGGTCAGCAGGGCTCCGGGCGAACCGTGATTCTCGATGCGTACCGCAGGCCCATACTTCTGCTGCAACATCTGCTGCAGATAGCTGATTTCATTATCTTTAATAATGATGTTACGCCCGCCCGACGAGGTCACGCCTGCGGTCGTCGAGTCACCATAGGCCGCGATAACGATCGCGGCCGGAGTGGGCGTCGCCTGCGCCATCAGCGGCGCGGCGACCAGCAACAACGGAAGATATCGGTTCATCGCCTTCACCCTGTTCATCAGTGGATCAGTTTAAATTCACGCGCTACTTCATACCCCACCACCGCCTGCTTGAGTGAGATGGTGTTGTAGTAGAGGTAGTACATCTGGAAGAAGACGAACATCGCAAACATCGCCGGTTTCCAGACCCGCTTCGACTGGTAGATCAACAGCGTCAGAATGATCGGCTCCACCTGCAGCAGGTAGTTCGACAGACGTGCGCCGGATGAGTAGTTGTAGAAGAAGATCCTGATGCCACCGCCAATCGCAAAGGTAATGATCAACAGGTAGTTGAGTCGCCAGGCGTTGTAATTGTCGCGTTTAAGCTGGTTGCTCAGCATGAAGTAGACAAAGATAAACACCAGCGCGACGTTCTTCAGGTTGGAAACCGAGAAGACGCTACCGGTGGTTGCCGCGGCTGAATTGTCGTTGTTGTAGTTGGCTGCCCTTTCGCCTAACGCTCCGAGGTGGCCGGCAATGACCGATACAAAGCCCATTCCCCCGACTTTTGATGCCGGGATACTCAGCACAATAATAAGAATCGGCCACAAGCGGCGTTCACTTATAAACAGGAACGGGATCAGCGTCACCACCATGACGGCGGTGTTGTGACTGAGAAAGGAGAGGACAAAGAAGCCGGTCGCCATCCAGTAACGCCGCAGATAGAGCGCCCAGATCACGCCCAGGAACAGCGCTGAACTCAGGCCGAAACGAATCTGGTTCATATCTTTGTTGATAAAGATGTGCGCCGAATAGAGCGCCAGCGCCATCACCGGATAGGGTGACATCTTTTTGAAAAAGATCGCATTGGTGCCCACCGCCAGAATCGAAAAGACAAACAGGAAGGTACTGGCGTTATGAGAGATCAGGCTGGTCAGGGTAGCAATCGCAAAGATCAGCGGCTCGTAGCGGAAGAATGCCACGGTATTAAAGAAGCCGTTAACCTGAATACGCCGGATAAAATCTTCGAAGAAGTTGCGGTATTGGTAGTCATCCATTCCGGTGCCGAGGCCGCGAATACCGCCGAACACAATCAGCGTCACGGTCGCGATACAGAGCAACCAGGTCAGAAGATGGTTGGTTCGTTCGTCTTTTTTCAGCAGGAGTTCAACCAGCGAAATCACCAGTAAAAACCCTGATACATACCAATATGGAGCCATGGTGTGATTCCTTAATTCCACAAGTTCTCATGCCAACAGTCGGCGACGCTGATTGCCTTCCCGGCTGACCTCTCAGCGTGCCTGACGCGACTGCCGTTGCGGGCGTGCGACAGGCTGATGCCATGCTGGTGATGAATTCTGTTGAGTGACGCTCGCCATGCGATTTATACCTTCATCGCTTATGTGGGTTTTGACAGAATTACCTGTGTAAATTGATGCGTGTCGTCATTCAAAGGGGCGATAAAAAGGGGCGGTCAGACCGCCCCTATCCACTCAGTGATTAGCTTTTGGTTGGCTTACCGTATTCGTAATCGTAATAGTCGTAGCCATAGCCATACGCATTGGCAGCTTTACGCACCACGGCGTTGAGGATCACACCTTTAATCTCGATACCGTTCTGGGCAAAGCGTTTGAAGCTGACGTCCACTTCTTTGGTGGTGTTGGCTTCGAAACGCGCCACCATCAGCGAGGTGCCGGCCAGCTTACCGATAATTGACGCATCGGTAACCGCCAGAATCGGTGGTGTATCGATTAACACCAGGTCGTAGTTCTTGCTCGCCCACTCCAGCAGCTCACCCATGCGACGATGCATCAGCAGTTCAGACGGGTTCGGCGGCACCTGACCACGTGGCAGGAAGTCGAAACCGTAAACGCCCTGCTGAATCAGCGCCGGACTGAACTCCGTTTTACCGGACAGCACGTTGGACAGACCCGATTTGTTATCCGCGCCCAGCAGTTCGTGGGTGTAACCACGACGCATGTCGCCATCGATAAACAGTACGCGCTGACCCGCTTTCGCCACCAGCGTCGCCAGGTTGGCACAGATAAAGGTTTTACCAATACCCGGGCTGGCACCGGTGATCATCAGGATGTTGTTTTTGGCTTCCATCATTGCGAAGTGCAGGCTGGTACGCAGGCTACGGATCGCTTCGATAGAGAGGTCAGTCGGATTACCCAATGCCAGCAGCGTTTCGTGCGGATCGGTTTTCACCTTGCTGCCGCGACGTGCCAGCGCTTCGGTATCCTTCTTACGCTGCCATTCCGACAGGGGAACGCTGGCGTAGACGTTCATGCCCAGCTCTTCCAGCTGATCCGGGTTTTCGATGCCGTGATGCAGCAGCGCTTTCAGCAGCACCAGACCCACCGACACGAACAGACCAAAAATCAGGCTGGCGGCGATGATCAGCAGCTTCTTAGGTGCCACTGGCGAGTTAGCCGTTTCCGCGCCATCGATGATGCGAACATCACCCACGGTGCTGGCTTTACTGATGCCCAGCTCCTGCTGACGGTTCAGCAGCTGCATGTAGATCTCCTGACCGGACTGCACGTCACGGGTCAGACGCAGAATTTCCTGCTGAGTCTGTGGCATACCAGAAATTTTCTTGTTCAGCTGAGCCTGCTCACCTTCCAGCGTTTTGCGTTTTTCCAGCAGTGCGCGGTAAGTCGGGTGATCTTTGGTAAACAGCTGAGAGACTTCGGCTTCACGGAAAGTCAGTTCGTTCAACTGGCTCTGCACGCTGACCGAGGAGTCGAGGGCAGATTTCGCTTCCAGCGACAGGTCAACTGATTCGTTCTCACGACGGAAGGTGTTCAGCTTGTCTTCCGCTTCATCCAGTTTGGCGCGAACCTGCGGCAGCTGGGTACGTAAGAACTCCAGGCTCTTCTCTGCCTGCTCTGACTTACGCTCAACGTTCTGCAACAGATAGTTATTCACGATCTGGTTCAGGACTTTGCTGATCTGCTCAGGATCTTCACCCAGATATTCCAGACCCAGTACGCCGGTATCTTTACCTTTGTCTGCAACGGTCAGGTTAGAGAGCACCGAGCGGATAGCCTGCAGATTGTTGAGCTTGGTCACGGTGAAGCTGGTGCCTTCGTCGGCATGAATCTCGCTCACCAGCATGGTGATGTCGCCGTGCGACTCCAGCTGACCCACTTTACCTTTGAACAGCTCATCGCCATCTTTCGACACGGTGTAGCTGTCCGGACCGGTCACTTCCAGCTCAACGTTACGTTTGTCGATAGTGCGTGGAATTTCCAGGCGCGAAATCGCGATGTTAGCCGGTTTGTTGCCCATCAGACGTGACAGACCTTTACCGATAACCGGGAAATAGTTCTGCTCGACAACGGTATCCAGACCCAAATCGTCAACGGTTTTGCCGATCACCATGCGCGATTCCAGAATCTCAATCTCAGTATCTGAGGCTGGCGTCGGTGGCAGAATGCTGTCCAGTTCGTTCAGTACGGTGCTGGCATTTTTCTGCTCAACCTGTACTAACGCATCGGCGCTGTAAATCGGTGTCGCAAACAGTGTGTAGAGCGTGCCCGCCAGCATAAAGAAAGCGGTAACGGCAACAATGATCCAGCGATGATCAATAAGCTGTCCCACAAGATGCGCCAGATCCCATCCATTTGAATCCTCTCCCGGCGCGGTTCTGACCTTGTTTTTTATATTCATGGATAATCCCAACTATCGGCTTAATACGTTGACCCATTTCTGGGTAGCGTTTTCCAGTAACCCGTAAACCTCTTCAAAGGCCTCACGGCTTTTTCTGTACGGATCCGCAATTTCTCTCTGATTGAGCCAGTGCCCAAGCAGCATGGTTTTGCCACGCGCGGCCGGGTCAATGCGGTTCACCTGTTCAATCTGACGCTTCTCCATCACCAGGATCAGGTCGACGTTGCGGCACATTTCGGCCGTCAGCTGTTGAGCCTGATGCCCTTCCAGCGACAGACCATGTGCGGCCGCTACGTCGCTGGCAGTCTGATCGGCAGGACGCCCCACCAGGGCGCCCAGACCAGCAGAACTGACACGGGTGTTGGGTAATGCGCGTTTAAACAGGCGCTCTCCGGTCGGAGAGCGGCAGATATTGCCGACGCAAACGACTAACACGGACGTAATCATGGTGAAACCTTAGTTTGACCAGTTGCGGATACGCAGTGCGCTCTCGCTCACATCGTTGATACCCGCAATGGTTGGCAGTAATTGCGAGATCACACGGTTCCAGCGCGTCAGCGGCGTGGAGGTGACATAGACGATGTCGTACGGTTCCAGTTGGAATTCAGTACCCATGACCATTGATGCCGCATCTTTGGTGTTCAACTGATAGATGTTGGCAATCTTGTTGCGATCGGTGCCGCGCAGTGGACGGATAACGAACACACCGGTGGCGTCAGAGGTGGTTTGATCCATCCCGGCCGCATTGCCCAGTGCTTCCGCCAGCGTCATGCCGCTGCGATCCATTTTCAGGGTCGCCTGCTGCTTCACTTCACCCATCACGAACACTTTCAGATCGTCATTACGCGGAACGTACAGAATGTCGCCCGGATAGAGCAGATGGTTCTGACTCAGGTCGCCATTTTGCATCAGCGCCTGCAGTGACACGCGCTGTTCGCGACCGTTGTGCGTCAGCACCACGTTGCGCCAGTCCGCATCCGCTGCCAGGCCGCCTGCGGCGTTGATGGCATCCAGAATCGTCAGCGGCACGTTGGTAATCGGCTGCTGACCTGAGGTGGTCACTGAACCGGTCACGTAGGTCTTCTGCGATTTAAACGAGGCGATGCTGACATCGACCTGTGGGCTTTCGATGTACTGTGCCAGGCGACGGGCGATTTCGTTACGCACTTCACCCACGGTCCGGCCCGCTACGCGGACTTTACCAATGTAAGGGTAGAAAATCGTGCCATCGGAATGTACCCAGTTACCGGTGTCGCTGGCGCTACGGTACTGACCGGCTGGCGTGGTCAACTCCGGGTGATCCCAGACGGTGACAGTCAGGACGTCGCCAATGCCGATACGGTATTCATAGTTCTGAATTTCGTTCTGCAGAGAAGGATTCGCCTGAGCCACCAGCGGCTTAGGACGCATTTTCTCAACCAGCGTTGGGGTTAACGGAAAGACGTTGACGTACTTGTCGATGTCAAAGTTGCTGTCCTGCTGCTCGATGACATCTTTTCCCGATGTGGAAAGGCGCTGACCTGGTTCGATCGTACACCCGCTAAGAAAAGTGGCGGATACCAGCAAGGGTATCAATTTCATTTTGATTGTAATCATTTAGATCTTCGCTATCAGTTATTGATTGATAGAGGCGAATACGCCGCTGTGTAAGCGTCCAACAAAAAGTAAAACTAACTTAATTAAGCACTGAACCTGTCGTTCATTATCCTTTGCTCCAATTGTTATAAGTAGTAACCATCTATCAGGGCGGAATAACAGTAGCAGAGCATTACGCTTCGGTAATGACAATCTGCGTTCTCCCTGACGATGGCCGCTAACAACGACACGCCTGACAACGGCACCGAACCACGAGAGCATGCGTTTAACACGCTCTTATCGCCTCACAATCAATACGCACCGTCTCGCTTCAACACCACACCCACTGTCTTAAACAGGATGGCGATGTCATTCCACAGTGACCAGTTTTTCACGTACCACGAGTCGAAATAGACGCGGGTTTCGTAGTCAACATCATTACGACCGCTGACCTGCCACAATCCCGTCATGCCTGGCTTTGCCATCAGGTAATAATCAACATCACCAGCATAACGACAGAGTTCATCTTCAATTACGGGACGGGGACCGACCAGGCTCATGTCGCCGCGCACCACGTTCCACAGTTGCGGCAGCTCATCAAGGCTGGTTTTACGGATAAAATGGCCCACTTTGGTGATACGCGGATCATTTTTCAGTTTGAAATCTTTATCCCACTCGGCGCGTGCAATCGGGTCAGTGCGCAGCACTTCTTCCAGCACCTCTTTGGAATTGATCACCATTGAGCGGAACTTGAGGCATTTGAACTTACGGCCATTCATGCCGACACGCTCATGGCCATAAATCGGTGGTCCGCCATCACGGCCAACCAGGAAGCCCAGCACCAGCAGCGCCGGCATCAGCATCAGGATAATCGACAGCGCACCGACGATATCAAATGCCCGCTTCAGGAAACGCGAAGTGCGTTTTGCCAGATTGTTCTGTACCCGCAGGATCATCACTTCATGGCTGAAGATATAGGCCATATCAGTGCCATAAAGCGGCACGCCACGCAATGTAGGAATCACTGAAACGGAGCGGCAATTATGCATCGCCAGTGATTTCAGCCACTTATCACGGTACTGACTCTGTTCGAACTCCACCGCCACGATAAACTGCGTTTCGCTGCTGGTCAGGCTCCACAGCTCCTGCTCATCGCGCAGTACCGGCACGCCATCGAGGATGCTCTGCGGACAGGTGCCATCGACGTCGTAGAAGGCGATCACGTCAAAACCCATCACCTCTTCGCTCTGCAGTGCCTGCCAGGCTTCGTGGGCATTTTTGCTGCTGCCGATAATGATGGTCTGCTTTTTCCACAAACCGTAATGGTTCAGCACACGTTTAGAGAGCGCGCGACAGGTCGGAATGAAAATAAGCGCCAGCACCCAGGTCAGCAACCAGACGAACCGCGACATCTGCCATTGTGACAATGCGGTAATCGACAGATCAATCACTGAGAAAATAAGAATGGTACGAAAAATTTCTTTTAATTCGAACCAGAAAGGTTTGCGGTAGGTATAGTGACGCAGCCTTACCCAGAACCAGCCAATACAAATTACCGACAGGCAAATGTGAGTGGCAATTTTTAAATTCATTTCTTTTTCAGAAATATCTGCCAGCGGCGATTCTGACTGCATATTAATTAGCATCATCGCCACAAAAAACGCTGCGTTGAAACAAATTAAGTCTGAGCAAGCCAGCATTAATTTGGTGATAAGACTTTTAAACGTAAATTCAGTATCGCGCATATTTAACTCTTTATTTTATTTCCTTAAACCCGCCACGTCTCTCGCCTGTATATTTATTGAGCGGTATAAATTCTCAGGACTGAGCCGTTTATGAGGGGAGCTCCTGCGGCCTTTACGCCAACGATCTTAACCATAAATCCAGCATTATTGTGATTAATTCCAACAGATTACTCTGACTTTAATCGACCGTAACAGCGGTCATTTAATAAACGATAAACGCGATTCAGGCACGCTACCGCCCTTGGCTGTCGCTGCCAATACCGCTGTCATCATTCATATTGCTCTGCACGGGGCGTCGTATTGACGCTTAATGCAGCAGTTATCGGACGAGATCACAATTCATAACATTTGACGTCGATTGGTCACGCGAATTACGACTTTGGCGCAGACTTTTGCAAACTCGTTGCTATACTAGTTATTACTGGCTTGTTTACAAGTAGGCCCCGCCATCCCTGTACTATTTTAGGAAAAAGACTACCAGCCATTAGTAATGGCGCCCTCCTCGTCATGCAATCGAAGTGCAATCCTTTTTTCATAATTCAGATTAATGCCATGTCACCATTAGGATAAATCGCATAAGCAGCGCAGCAAGATATCGCGCATTCAGCAATGCTTCTGTGCCACTTCTTATGCAAAACTCTCTGCCGATTTAATCAAATGGTCATGAATGTAGAGAGAGATTAATTACTGTTAATTTCTCTGGTAAGACGATTTTCCACCTGCACCGGCATTTGTAGCCAGCGAGACACTCCACTATCATCAGACAAAACTCAATTAAGGACATTCAGGTGAACCCCTCATGCTGGAGGTAATTGCAGACCCGTCGCTTTGGGCAGGATTAGTGACGCTAATCGTTCTGGAACTGGTGCTGGGTATCGATAATCTGGTGTTCATCGCCATTCTGGTTGAGAAGCTGCCTGCGGCACTGCGCGACCGGGCCAGGGTGATTGGCCTGCTGCTGGCGTTGCTGTGCCGCTTATTACTGCTGGCCTCGCTTTCCTGGCTGGTTACCCTGACCCAACCGTGGGTCACACTGGCGGGTCACGCCTTTAGTGCGCGCGATCTGTTGCTGCTGTCAGGCGGGATTTTCCTGCTTTTTAAGGCCACAACCGAGCTGAATAGCCGCCTTGAAGGGCACGATGATGAGGCCGGTCAACAAAAAGGCGGCGCTAAATTCTGGCCAGTGGTCGCACAAATCGTGGTGCTGGACGCGATTTTCTCGCTGGATGCGGTGATTACTGCGGTCGGAATGGTCAATGATCTGCCGGTAATGATGATTGCAGTCACCATTGCCATTCTGCTGATGCTGCTGGCCAGCAAGCCCCTGACCCGCTTTGTGAACAGCCATCCGACCATCGTGATCCTCTGCCTGAGTTTTTTATTGATGATTGGCTTCAGCCTGGTGGCGGAAGGCTTTGGCTTCGCGATTCCTAAAGGCTACCTCTATGCGGCGATCGGCTTCTCGGTGCTGATTGAGGCGCTGAACCAGCTGGCGCAGTATAATCGCCGGCGGGTGTTGTCGGCTGGCCGGCCGTTACGTCAGCGTACCGCCGAGGCGGTGCTGCGCCTGCTGCGCGGAGAAGCGGAACCGGCAGAACTGGATGCGAAAACCTCCTCGCTGATTGCCGACAGTAACGCCAATATGCTGTTTAACCGCCAGGAACGGGTGATGATTGCCCGCGTGCTGGGACTGGGCCAGCGCCACGTTAACAGCATTATGACCTCGCGGCATGACGTCGAGCATATCGATCTCAGTGAGGACCCGGCGGAGATCATGGCGCGGCTCGACCGCAACCAGCATACCCGTATTCTGATTACCGAGCATTCCAGCGAGCCGCTCGGCGTGGTGCACGTTATCGACCTGCTGCACCAGTCGCTGCATCATCATTCGCTGGATTTGCGGGCGCTGATTCGCCAGCCGCTGGTATTCCCTGAACGTTTAACGCTGTTGCAGGCGCTGGAACAGTTTCGCCAGGCCCATACCCATTTTGCCTTTGTAGTCGATGAGTTTGGGTCGGTTGAGGGCGTAGTGACTCTCAGCGATGTGATGGAAACCATCGCCGGTAACCTGCCGAATGAAGCGGGCGAGATTGATGCCCGTTACGATATTCAGATCAAGGGCGAGCGGCACTGGATCGCTAACGGCCATATGCCGCTGGATGACCTGGCGCTGTATGTGAAATTGCCGCTGGAAGAGCAGCGTGATTATCATACGCTGGCGGGATTACTGATGGATCGGTTGCAGCATATTCCGCAGGAGGGTGAAGAGGTGCAGATGGGTGATTATCTGTTGCGGACGTTGCAGGTAGAAAATCACCGGGTGCAGAAAGTTGAGATCCTGCAACAACCGGCGATCGATTACGAGGTGTAACCCGCTGCGCCCGTTACGGGCGCAGCAGTTTCTGCATATTCTGTTTATTGTCGCTATCCTGCTGACGATCGATCCACTTATCTAACCGTGATTTCGCCTCATTCTGCAGCCGTTCCCGCAACACCGCATCCACCGGTAATGAATATTGCAGATCGTTCCAGCTGCCATACATCCGTAGCGGGATCGCCTGATCGGCAAGCGCCGCCACCAGCTCCTCGTCGCCTTGCCAGCCGCTGATTTTCAGTCCCAGCGTCACGTCGAGCTGCTGCTCGACCATATTCACTTTACCGTCACCCTGCAGCGCCAGCTGCTGACCGTTACCGCTGAGCTGGCTGAAGCTGAGCACGCCGCGGTTCAGTGCCACCTGACCGCTGATCTGATCGATGCCCTGATCCGGCTGGTCGTCGCTGGTGACACGATTGCTCACCCGCGCCACTGCCCGACGCACCATCTGTTGCAGATTGATCTGCGCCAGCTGCAGTTGCGTGGCGCTGATTACCGCCCTGCCCTGCCAGCTGCGCTTCGCCTCATCCACGCTCAGCGTGTCACCGGCCAGATTACCGCTCAGACTCACCGCGCCCTGCAGACTTTCCGGCAGTTCAAAGGCTTTCAGCAATGGCTGAATAGCAATCGCATTGAGCTGAGGTTGCAGGCTGACGTGGGTCAGCGGCTGGCGGATATCGATGCTGCCCGGAATCGAAAAACTCCCCTGACCCAGATTGCCTTTCAGGGTGTTAATCGTCATTAATCCGCGCTGGTTAGTGGCGTCGATCGTCAGGCCGGTCAGCGGCAGTCCGCGCCATACCGCATTCTCAGCCTGCACCTTTAATGCCAGATCAAGAGTATTGAGCGGGGAATCGGCGTTACTTTTCTCACGCGGCTGGGCAATCACCGGCGAGCGAGCCACCGTTGCCCGCTGCGCGCCTGGCGCAGCCGCAACCGGAGAGTCGGCCAGTAAATTATCCAGATTCAGGGTGCTGGCATTGAGCGTAAGCGCCAGCCGCTGCGGCAGTGCCAGCCGGCCCTCGGCCTGACCGGTCATCGCGCTGTCATTGGCGGTTAACTGCAGATGGTTCAGGGCGAACTGCTGGCTGTCGGCGTTCCAGTCCGCCTGCAGGCTCAGCGTGCCTTTTATTCCCTGCGCCGGCAGATCAGCGCCGGATACGTTGTAATCGAGCTGCGCGATCTGGCCCGAGAGGCGATGCGGATATTGCGCGGCATCCAGCTGAGCATTGAGGCTGACCACGGCGGTGCGCTGATTGCGCGTCAGGCTGGTGCTGAGCGTCAGCTGCGCCTGCTTACGCGCATCCTGCTCCAGATTAAGATTGAAGTTGCGGAAGTTATATTCGTCGCCACCCGGCTGTTGCCAGATCAGCAGACTGTCGGCCACCCGCAGCTGGCCGATATCAAATGACCAGCCGGTTGCAGGCGAAGAAGGCTCCGCATCACGCGGTCCCTGAGGGGCGTTTTTTGCCGGTTGCGCCGCGCTGTCGGGCGTGACCCGCACCACAGCATTTTTCAGCATCACCTGGCTGACGCTAAGCTGATGCGACAGCAACGGCCAGAGATCGACATCCAGCCGCATATTGTCAGCCGTCACCATCGGCTGGCTGGCTCCGGGCGCGGTCAGGCTCATGCGGCCCGCGAGAATGCTCAGCTGCGGCCAGACGTGCCAGCGCAGATCGCCGCTGACCTGAAGCTGATAACCACTGCGTTGTTCAACCTGTTGCACCATATAGGCACGAAAGTCGTTGGGATTTACCAGCAGCACCAGTGCGGTCATTCCCGCTACGACCACCACTAACAGGATGGCCAGCGTGGTTATCACTCTCTTCATTACATCCTCAGTAAATCAGTCTTTATCAATACGGCTGGCGTCAGCACCCTGCTGACCACGATATTTTGCATCTTCACGCCGATTATAAGGACGGGCAGCCGGGCCGGAAAGCGGCTCGAAGCTCAGCGCGCCGATTAACATGCCAGGACGCAGAGCCAGCGGCAGTTTACCGGAGTTATAGAACTCCAGCACGATGCGCCCCTGCCAGCCAGGATCGATGCGGTGCGCCGTTACGTGCACCATCAGCCCGAGTCGCGCCAGGGAGGAGCGGCCATCCAGCCAGCCGACCAGATCGTCCGGCAGCGTCACTGACTCCAGCGTCACCGCCAGCGCCAGTTCACCGGGATGGAGGAAAAAGGCTTCACCATCCGGCAGCACGATTTCATCGCTCATCACCCGATCCAGCGCCGCGCTGACTTCATGTTTCGGTCCACTCAGATCGATATAAGCTGCGGTATGGCCGCTAAAGGTGCGGAACTGGTTGCCCAGCCGCACATCGACCGTGGCGCCATTAATCCGCTCAACCGGCGGACGCGGCTCAATGGCCAGCTTGCCATTATCCAGCCAGGCTTCAATATCGCGGTCGCATAATCTCATTGCGCTAACTCCATGACGTAAGTGTAGCGAACAGGCGCCAGACTGCGTGCCGCCGGTTCGCGTCCTATCCGGACAGATGTGAATTATTCAAAGAACTGATTAATTTTGGCTTTCAGGATATCGATGGCAATACGGTTTTTCCCGCCGCGCGGCACAATGATATCGGCGTACTGTTTTGACGGCTCAATGAACTGCAGGAACATCGGGCGAACCGTTTTCTGATACTGGCTCATCACCGAGTCCATCGAACGGCCACGCTCATTGACGTCACGCTTCATGCGGCGCATCAGGCAGATATCGAGCGGCGTATCGACGAAAATCGAAAAATTCAGTTCCTGGCGCAGGCGCGCGTCGGTCAGCAGCAGAATGCCTTCAAGGATAATCACCTTTTTTGGCTTCAGGTGCAGCGTTTCTGCGGTGCGGGTGTGCTCTACATAACTGTAGACCGGCAGCTCAATGTCCTGGCCGGCTTTGACCGCCTGTAAATGCTGCAACAGCAAATCATGATCCATCGCACTCGGATGGTCATAATTGGTTTTAACCCTCTCTTCCATGGTGAGGTGACTTTGATCTTTGTAATAAGCATCTTCCGGGATAACCCCGATATGCTCGTCACCTACCTGATCACGGATTTCACGATAGAGCGTGCTGGCAATTAAACTTTTACCGGATGCGGAAGCGCCGGCAATGCCTACAATCACGCACTGATGAGACTTGTCAGTCATACTTTTTTAAGACCTGATAACTGGAGCCTGCCACTGGTCACGCATTACGCATCCAGATGACGGGCCGAAATGGAGAGGGTGTGTTCGCGCTAAGTATAGGGATTTCGGCGTTTTGATGCCAGAGAAATGGCGTCCGTGACTTTTCAGACTTTCTCCTTTGGACGCCACTCATTTCACCGATAAACTAAGGTCAGACTGTAATACAGATAAATTCGCCGGTGCGGTGCGCTGAACGCGTGGCTGCCCGGCGCGAACGAACGATCCTATCAGGAGTTGTATGCTCTGGAAGACCTTGACCTATTTTGGCGACAGCATGCTGTTGATTCCAACAGCGGTAATTATTGCGCTGATTTTGCCGTGGAAAAGCGATAACCGCCGTACGGTGCTCTACTGGGTTGTCGCCTTTGGCCTGGCCGGACTGCTGGTGAGCCTGTCAAAAATTCTGTTTCTCGGCTTTGGTATTGGCAGTGCGCGCTTTAATTTTACCGGCTTCAGCGGTCACAGCGCGATGTCTGCGACGCTCTGGCCGGTGATGCTGTGGCTGATTTCAGGCCGCTGGTCCGCCTTATGGCGCGGCTTCGCCATTGGCGTCGGCTATATGATCCCGCTGATGGTGGGCTTCTCTCGTCTGGTGATCCATGCGCACTCGAAAAGTGAAGTGGCGACCGGCCTGCTGCTCGGCTTTACCCTGAGTACGGCGTTCCTGATTTCCCAGCGGCGTACCGCCCTCAAAGGGTTCAGCTGGCCTCAGGTGGGTGCCGCACTGTTAGTGCCATTTGTGCTGTTAGGTCATGGTCGGGTCGCGACAACCCAGCAGTTCCTCGAACGTTTCTCCGCCAGCCTGGCCGGCATGGAAAAGCCCTATACCCGCGCCGATCTTTTCCGCCAGTAATCAAAGGCTAACTTTCTATGCCCGTCAATTCGTCGAATAACGGGCAACTTTGATTTCGCCCCTTTTTTCTTTGCTGAATGTGCTAGCATGCTGAAAGAGAATGACTGGTGCATATTTCGCCGTTGCGAATGCGTGCGCCCTGCCGGACGTCTGCATGACCATTGAGATCCCCACCCTGCACAACCGACCGCAAAAGCACGCTTTGCCCGCACTTCTGCTCGGCTGCCTGGTGTTTTTTCTGACGCTATTCTGCCTCGAACTGATCGTCGTCAGCGGTAAAATTTCGCCGCTATGGTTTCCAACCGCCGTGATGACGGTGGTGGTTTTCCGCTGTCCGTCGCGTCAGCTTCCGCTCTATCTGACCACCTGTGTCATCGGTACTGCCTGTGCCAACGCTTTAATCATCGGACCGGCGCTGTCGAATATTAAATTCGCCCTGCTCAATCTGTTGCAGGCGGGCCTCGGCGGTATCCTGCTGCGGGCATTACTCGATCGGCGCGCACCGCTCAGTTCGCTGCATGACTGGGCGCGGCTGGTGCTGTCGGTGGGCGTGTTAACCCCGGTGCTCGGTGGGCTGATGGCGCTGTGGGTACTGCAGGTCAGTGGTCACGCCTCGTTCCCCTTCTTTTATACCTGGGTGATCTCCGAAATCATCGGGATGCTGGTGCTGGGCCCGATGTTGCTGTTGCTGCCGTGGCCGCTACGCCGCAGCCAGATAGGCGATAAGCGCCTGACCGAATTTTTCCTGACGCTGGCGGTCACGCTGATTGCCAGTTATCTGGCTCTGCGCTTTCTGCCGTGGCCCTTCACCTTTATTGTGGTGATCCTGTTCTGGTGCGCCGTCCGCTTGCCTAAGCTGCAGGCTTTTGTGCTGTTCTTCATCAATGCCAGTTTTATGTCAATGCTGCTGGCGCTTAGCCTGGTCAGCGTGGTGAACAATAACAGTGCGCTGGGACCGGTCTCCAGCTGGCTGCCGTTCCTGCTGGTGCTGATCCCCAGCCATATCATGTCGCTGGTGATGGATGCGTTTCGCCGTGAGAAAAATCACATCAGCGAGAGCGAAACCCGTTTTCGTCACGCAATGGAGTACTCGGCGATCGGCATGGCGCTGGTGTCGCCGCAAGGCAGCTGGCTGCAGGTCAACCATTCGCTCTGCCAGACGCTGGGCTATCCGGAAGAGGAACTGAGACGACTCACCTTTCAGCAGATCACCCATCCTGATGATCTCAGCAACGATCTGCAGCAGCTGAGTAAACTGCTCAGCGGCGAGATCTACACCTACACGATGGAAAAACGTTACTTCCGCAAAGATGGTGAGATTGTCTGGACCCGGCTGACGGTGTCGCTGGTCCGTGATACTGACAATGTGCCGCTCTACCTGATTGCCCAGATCATCGATATCTCCGAGCTGAAACAGAGTGAACAGGTTAACCGGCGGCTGATGGAGCGGATCACGCTGGCCAATGAGGCGGGCGGAATCGGCGTGTGGGAATGGAACCTGCTGACCGGCGAGATGTTATGGGACAAACGGATGTATGCGCTGTTTGGCCTGGCGTCTCATGAGTCGCCCAGTTACGATTTGTGGGTGCACCTGCTGCATCCCGGCGATCGGGAACATGCCGCCCTGACGGTACAGCAGGCGATCGAACTGCGCAGCGCTTTCCATATGGAGTACCGCGTGGTTAACGCTGACGGTCAGCGCTGGATACGCACTCAGGCTAACCGCATCCTCAGTAAAGAGGGACGAATTGAGCGGATGCTCGGTATTTGCCAGGACATCACTCCGTTACGCAATCTGAACGAGGCGCTGTTTCAGGAGAAAGAGCGCATGGCGATCACGCTTGGCTCCATCGGTGAGGCCGTCATCAGCACCAATCAGGCGATGCAGGTCTCCTTTATGAATCCGGTGGCGGAAAAGATGAGCGGCTGGACGCAGGAACAGGCGGCGGGTAAACCGCTCAGCGAACTGCTGCACATTACTCAGGGCCGCAACGGACCGGAAGTGGAAAACCTGCTGCTGTGTCAGTTGCCACGCGAAAAGATTACGCCCGATCTGGCCGAGGATCTGGTGCTGCATACCCCGGATGGCGGCCATATCGACATTCATTACAGCATCACTCCGCTGCGTTCAGAAGCCGGGCTGGAACAGGGCGCGGTAATGGTGATTCAGGATGTCAGCGAGTCGCGCAAACTGATGAAGCGGCTGAGCTACAGTGCATTGCACGACACCCTGACCGGTTTGCCTAACCGCGCCAGCTTTGAGCACCAGTTAAAACGTCTGCTGTACGATGCGGCGGAACATCAGCATCAGCACGTGCTGGTGTTTATCGATCTTGATAAGTTTAAAGCGGTCAACGACAGCGCCGGTCACGCCGCGGGCGATGCGCTGTTACGCGAACTGTCAGACCTGATGCAGCATCATCTGCGCAGCAGTGACTTCCTGGCGCGGCTGGGTGGCGATGAGTTTGCCTTGCTGATGCCTGACTGTCAGGTTGAGCAGGCGCACGAGGTGATTCAGCGCATCGTGGCCACGGTCAACGATTACCGTTTTCAGTGGCTGGGGCGGCTCTATCATGTTGGCGCCAGCGCCGGTGTCACCCAGATTTCGCCCGACAACTGCCAGAGCAGTGATGTGCTGTCGCAGGCGGATATCGCCTGTTATAACGCCAAGCGCAGCGGGCGTGGCCGTTACATGATCTATGAGCAGCACCGGATGCCGCTGGCGGGTAATCATCAGGGGCTGGATGCCGCGATGATCGACTCCTTGCAGATTGAACTGCCCGCCTGGGCGGTTGCCCCGCCGAAAACGCCACAGTCCGCCTTTCTCTGGCTTCTCGACGTACAGCTGTTGACGCCCGATGGCCTGCTGGTGGATGAAACCCTGCTGCGCAATAACCTGCCCGATGAGGCGCTGCGGCGGCAGCTGGACAATAAAATTCTCAATGCTTTTTTCCAGCATGACGTGCAGGGGCTGAATGAAAAAGGCATCCCGGTGATCCTGCCGCTGAATGCTCAGGCACTCAGCGATGCGGATTTTGTCCGGCAGCTTTGTCGCCGCTTTGACGCAGCGGGCCTGACCGACAGCCGCTGTGGCTTCGCCTTCCAGACCGCCAGCGTGTTAAGTCAGGGCGAACAGCTGCACAGCGCCCTGCTGCAACTGCGTCAGTGCGGCTGCCGCATCGTATTACAGCAGTTCGGGCGTAATCTTGAAGCCTTTAATCAGCTCAGCGATGAACTGGTCGATTGTCTGGTGCTGGCGCCGGAACTGGTGACCAATGTACACAATAATCTGATGGATGAGATGCTGCTGACCATCATTCAGGGTCAGGCATCGCAGCGCAATATCGCCCTGCTGGCCGGTCCGGTGTCGGTGCCGGCGGTGCTGACCGCGCTGGCCAGCCTGGACGTCGACGGCGTCTGGGGCAGTGCGGTGGCCGAACGTCAGCCGCTGAGCGTACTGGCTGAAGCGCGCTTTTTTGCCATCCGTTAAATCCGCCGCTGAGCGCTTGCTACCCTGTTAAAGCTGCGTTAAAGTCGCCCCCTTTTTTCCGGCATGGGGCGAAAATGTTCATAGGATTCGATTACGGCACGGCTAACTGTTCGATAGCCGTCAGTGAAAATGGCGCGCCGCGTCTGTTAACGCTGGAAAACGGCCAGCGCCTGCTGCCGTCGATGATCTGTGCGCCGACCCGTGAGTCCGTCAGCGAATGGCTCTATCGCCATCATCAGGTGCCCACGCCCGACAGTGAAACCACCGCCCTGCTGCAGCGCGCGCTGCGTTTCAACCGCGAAGAAGATATCGACGTGCTGCCCAACAGCGTGCAGTTCGGCCTGACCGCCCTGCAGCACTACATGGTCGATCCGGAAGATGTCTGGTTCGTAAAATCCCCTAAATCCTTTCTCGGTGCCAGCGGCCTGAAGCCGCAGCAGATCGCCCTGTTTGAAGATCTGGTCTGCGCCATGATGCTGCACATCCGTCAGCAGGGCGAAAGCCAGCTCGATCAGCCGATCGATCAGGCGGTGATTGGCCGTCCGATTAACTTCCAGGGCTTAGGCAGTGAAGAGGCCAACCAGCAGGCGCAGGGCATTTTACTGCGTGCCGCGCAGCGGGCCGGCTTCCGCGACGTGGAGTTTCAGTTTGAGCCGGTAGCGGCCGGTCTCGATTTTGAAGCCACCCTGCAGCAGGAAACCCGGGTGCTGGTGGTCGATATCGGCGGCGGAACCACCGACTGTTCAATGTTACTGATGGGCCCGCAGTGGCGTGATAAAGCCGATCGCCGCGAAAGCCTGCTGGGCCACAGCGGTTGCCGCGTTGGCGGTAACGATCTCGATATTATGCTGGCGTTTAAAACCCTGATGCCGCTGCTCGGCCTCGGCGGCAATACACAGAAAGGCATCGCCCTGCCCGCCCTGCCGTGGTGGAATGCGGTGGCGATTAACGATGTTCCGGCGCAGAGCGAGTTTTACAGCGCCGCCTGCGGTAAGTTGCTGCGCGATCTGGTGCGCGACGCCGAGCAGAGTGACGTGGTGGCGCGCCTGCTGAAAGTGTGGCAGCAGAAACTGAGTTATCGACTGGTTCGGGCGGCTGAAGAGAGCAAAATCGCCCTGTCGGACAGCGCGCAGCACGCGGCATCCCTCGACTTTGTCGCGGCGACGCTGCAGGCGGATATCAGCGTCAACCTGTTGCAGGAGGCCATTAATCAGCCGCTGGAGAAAATTCTTGAGCAGGTTCAGCTGGCGCGAGCCACCAGCCAGATCAAGCCAGATGTGGTTTACCTGACCGGCGGCAGTGCGCGCTCGCCGCTGCTGCGTGCAGCACTGCAGCAGGCGCTGCCTGATACCCCGATTGCCGGCGGCGATGATTTCGCCTCGGTGACCGCAGGACTGGCCCGCTGGGCGGAAGTGATGTTCCGTTAACCTTGATCTGCAATAAAAAAACGGCACCTTTGAGTGTCATGCCGATCAGTTAAGGTTAAATGTGCAAAGGCTGTCACGGTCAGACGTGGCAGCTTTTTTTGTGAGCAGGCGTGCAGGAGTGCGGGCCAGAGCACCGCTGCTGCTGCCGGGCAGTCCTCGCGCCGCTGCGCGGTACCTTCGGCTTTGACGTCGTGCCGACGAACCATTCGGGGATCGGCCTTCCCTGGCCGGCCCCGAACTCTCCACGCTTCCCGGCGTGGCGTTCTGGCCCACCGTCACGCCTCAGCGCTGCGGATAGCCCTTTCAGCAGCAGAGGCGCTCAGGCCTTCACGCTCGTGCCCTTTTTTACAACACGTACTGAAGTTTCAGAGCAGGCCGGGGCCGATCAGGGGCAGGCAATCCGCAGCGCTGAGCAGAATGAGTCGGCCAGGAGAGCCCGCAGGACGCGGGCGAAAGTCGGGGCGGCACAGGATGTGCCATCCCCGGCGGTCCGTCAGGCAGAGGAATGACGTGAAGGAACCGCGCAGCGGCGCGAGGACCGCCAGCCCCTGAGCGGCACCAGACTGCGTTATCACCTGCTGCTTAACTGACGAGCTACACCCGTGAATGCCGTTTTATTTGCGGATAACGACGAGCACGCTCAGGGAGCAATTTCAACGGCACTTCCCTGTGCCGTTTTAACTCAGGATCAGAACGCGATATTGGCGCTGATGCCGCCGATAAACGCATCTTTTACTTCGCTGACCGCGCCAGGCGCCACCACATATTGCAGGTTCGGGCGCAGTGACATCCAGTTGGTCACTTTCGCGTTGTAATAGACCTCGTAGTTATATTCTGAGCCATCCTGAATCGGCAGATAGGTCGGGCTGTCAAAACGGCTTTCGCCGTTGGCCTCATTCTGCTGACGCAGCGAACGGGTGTAGTCGCTGTTGACGTGAATGCGTGCCGCACCGACGCCAATCTCATCGTCAGGACGCGCATCAAACGGCCCTTTCCAGGTAAAGGCGATCGACTGATAGTTGTCGGTTTTTGAGGTTTTGTGATCGTTCATCACCGCCTGAACCCGCACGCCAAGACCGCGATTCACATCGCCATCCTGCGCCGTCAGCTGTTGCTGTAACAGCAGGTAGCCGCCGTAGGCGTGATCCTGGTCCTGATAGGCACCGTTGCGCCAGCTGCCATAGACATCGCCATTGGCTGACGAGTAGTAATACCCGATGCGGTAGTTACCCGGCAGTTTTTGCGCGCCGAGCGTCGGTTTCCAGCCCAGTTCGACCGGCACCAGATTACCTTCAGAATTGCTGGTATCGAGACGGAAGCCATCGCCGCGATCGTAGTTTGCCCGGTTCTGGTTATAGAATCCCACCTGGAAGAAAATTTCAGGGGTGATATTGAATTTGATTCGGCCACCCCACTGAGAAACCGGCCAGTTAAACCAGCGATCGCCACGCCAGTTACCGGCCTGGCCGCTACCCAGCGCCAGGTTCTGGAACAGGTTGCCGTCGAAGTTATCAAAGTCTTCACCGACCGTGACCCGACCCGCTTTCAGATCGACCACATCGTTAAACAGCCCTTTCCGCAACCAGAACTGAGTCAGACGCCAGGTCTGACCGCGACCATAGACCTCCTGCACCGACGAGAGCATTCCGGTGCGCTTGTCCGCCACCTGCTCCGACAGGTTCTGCCCGTCACGGTTGGTGATGGTCATCTGAAATTCCGCATCCTGCCAGTCCAGCAGTTTTTCCAGATCGAAATTGGTGCCGAAGGACCACTGATCGCTGTAACGCATGGTGGTATTGGTATCGGCACCGCCGCCCAGGTTGGCGGCGCTTTCCATGGTGTAATTGACGTCAAATTTAATGCCATCGTTCTGCAGCTGCGTTCGGTAACCGCCCCAGTCACCAAACATCCACTCTGAATCAGGACTCAGCGCGTCAGCGGCCATCGCCTGGCCGGTTAACATCGCCAGAATCAGGGTGCCGGTTGCCACACGGCGCAGCGGAAAACGCTGTTCTGCTTGTTTGTTTTTCATCATGCTTATTCTTATGTGAGTTACGGGGGAATGACCCGCAGAGAATAGTGCTGAGGAAAGTTCAATTTTTGTAAATACGTGCGCACGATTCGTCAACCGGGCAGTTTATTCGTGCAAGTGTGAGCTGGATCGCAGTGTGGTTACTCTTTCGACAGAAGAGGCGAAGCGTAAGAAGAGTAAGGCGAAACGGGGCGCAGCGGCCCCGTTCTGTCAGCGACTGGCCTGTGACAGTTGTTCAATCTGTTCTGGCGTCAGGGTCAGCCGGGTCGCCCCGACCAGATCGTCGAGCTGGGCCAGCGAGGTGGCGCTGACAATCGGTGCGGTGATGCTGGGACGGGCAATCTGCCAGGCCAGTGCCACCTGGGTCGGAGAAACCTGATGCGCTTCGCTGATCGCATCCAGCGCCGCCAGGATCTTCAGGCCACGCGGGTTGAGATATTTTTCCACTACGCCCTGGCCGCGCTGACTTTTGCTGGCATCCGCTGGCTGGCGGTATTTGCCGCTCAGGAAGCCGCTGGCGAGCGAGTAGTAGTTAATCACTCCCAGACCATGATGCGTGACCACCGGCTCCAGTTCCGACTCGTAGGGCTGACGATCGTAGAGGTTGTATTCCGGCTGCAGGGTTTCATAACGCGCCAGCCCTTCCGCCTCGCTGATCTCCAGTGCCTGCTGCAATCGCGCCGCGCTGTAGTTAGACGCCCCGATGGCCCGCACTTTGCCCTCTTTGATCAGGCTGTCAAAGGCGCTCAGGGTTTCGGCCAGCGGCGTGTCCTGATCGTCGCGGTGCGCCTGGTAGAGATCGATATAATCGGTCTGCAACCGCCGCAGTGAGTCTTCGACCGCCTGACGAATATATTGCGGTTTCAGCCCGGTTTTCTCCGGCGAAAGCTCCATCCCGACCTTGGTCGCCAGGACGATACTGTCGCGCTTGCCGCTTTTCTTCAGCCATTCACCGATAAGGGTTTCTGATTCGCCGCCTTTATTTCCCGGCGCCCAGCGTGAGTAAACATCGGCGGTATCGATAAACCACAGCCCTTTTTCCACCAGCGCGTCCAGCAGCGAAAACGAGGTGGGCCGATCCACGGTCCAGCCAAACACGTTGCCGCCAAACGTCAGTCGCGGTACCGAAATGCCACTGTCGCCCAACTGTCGGGTCTCATTCTGACTCATTATCTGCTCCTTAGTGGTGTATCGAAACGGTCTGTTACTGAGCATAGCAAAGCGTATTAACGCCTTTATGACGATTGAGGTGAGATTAATGTCAGAACAGGCATAATGACCCCGCCCGGACAGATATCCTTATTTCCTTCAACTTTTGCCCGTCAGAGGCGACTACAATCTGTCGTTTGCAGGCTCACCGTTTGCTGCCTGCGCCTGGGACTACGTCACTGCTGGAGAGCATGAAAAATAATGAGCACCCGACATCCTGTTATGAAAAAGAGCCTGATTGTGCTGGTGGTGATTATCGCCGCCGTGGGCGGTTATTACGGCTGGCAGCAACACGCTGCTAAACCGCAAAGCGATAGCCAGACAAAAGGTCAGGCACCCCGCGGCAAAAGTGGCGCTGAGGGCGCGCGCCGTCCGCTGGCCCCGGTCCAGGCGGCCAGCGCCACTCGCCAGAGCGTGCCGCAATATCTGAGCGGATTAGGCACCGTGACCGCGGCCAATACCGCCACGGTACGTAGCCGGGTGAATGGCGATCTGGTGGCGATTCACTTTACCGAAGGTCAGCAGGTCAAAGCCGGGGAATTGCTGGCGGAAGTCGATCCGCGCCCGTATCAGGTCGCATTAACCCAGGCGCAGGGGCAGCTGGCAAAAGATCAGGCCACGCTGGCGAATGCCCGGCGCGACCTGGCGCGTTTCGAGAAACTGGCGAAAAGTTCGCTGGTGTCACAACAGGAGCTGGACACTCAGCGCTCGCTGGTGAGCGAAACCCTCGGCACCCTGAAGGCCGATGAAGGCAGCGTCGCCAGCGCCCAGCTTAATCTGACCTACAGCCGCATCACCGCGCCCATTGCTGGTCGGGTCGGCCTGAAGCAGGTTGATGTCGGCAACTACGTCACCAGCGGCGATACCACCGGCATTGTGGTGATCACCCAGACGCATCCCATCGACGTGGTCTTCACGCTGGCCGAAAATAACATCAGCCAGATTCTCAAGGCGCAGAAAAACGGCGAAACGCTGCAGGTCGAAGCCTGGGATCGCAGTAATCAGACGCTGATTGCCAGCGGTAAGCTGCTGAGTCTCGACAACCAGATTGATGTCACCACCGGCACCATCAAAATCAAAGCGCGGTTCGATAACCAGGACGACGCGCTGTTCCCGAATCAGTTCGTAAACGTCCGGCTGAAGGTCAATACGCTGCAGGATGCGATAGTGATCCCGGCCGCTGCGCTACAGATGGGCAATGAAGGCCACTTCGTCTGGGTGGTTAACAGTGACAATAAAGTCAGTAAGAAAAGCGTGATGGCTGGCCTGCAGGATAGCCAGAAAGTGGTGATCAGCGCCGGTCTGGAAGCCGGTGAGCGGGTGGTGACTGACGGCCTCGATCGCCTGACCGAAGGGGCAACCGTGGAGATTGTCGCGCCGCAAAGTACCGCCCCGCGCAGCAGCCGTGCGACCCTGCCGTCGAAAGGAGAGCGTGAGTAATGCAGGTGATGCCTCCCGATCACAGCGGTGGACCGTCACGCCAGTTTATTCTGCGTCCGGTCGCCACCACGCTGTTGATGATTGCCATTCTGCTGGCGGGCGTGCTGGGGTACCGCTTTCTGCCGGTCTCAGCGCTGCCGGAAGTCGATTACCCGACGATTCAGGTGGTCACGCTCTATCCCGGCGCCAGCCCGGATGTCGTCACCTCGTCGATTACCGCACCGCTGGAGCGTCAGTTCGGCCAGATGTCGGGCCTGAAGCAGATGGCATCGCAGAGTTCAGGTGGTGCATCGGTGGTAACGCTGCAGTTCCAGCTCAGCCTGCCGCTCGACGTGGCGGAACAGGAAGTGCAGGCGGCGATTAACTCCGCCACCAACCTGCTGCCTAACGATCTGCCTAACCCGCCGGTCTATAGCAAAGTGAACCCGGCCGATCCGCCGATCATGACGCTGGCCGTTACCACCAGCAGTATGCCGCTGACCCAGGTACAGGACATGGTGGAAACCCGGGTGGCACAGAAAATTTCTCAGGTCAGCGGTGTGGGTCTGGTGACCTTGTCCGGCGGTCAGCGGCCCGCAGTGCGGGTCAAAATGAATGCCCAGGCGCTGGCGGCGCTGGGCCTGACCAGCGAGACGGTGCGCACCGCCATCAGTAACGCTAACGTCAATTCGGCCAAAGGCAGTCTGGATGGGCCAACGCGCTCGATTACCCTGTCGGCCAACGATCAGATGAAATCGGCAGAAGATTACCGTCAGCTGATCATCAGCTACAACAATGGCGCACCGGTGCGGCTGGGTGACGTTGCCACTATTGAGCAGGGTGCGGAGAATAGCTGGCTGGGTGCGTGGGCCAACCGCGACGCCGCCATTGTGCTCAACGTGCAGCGTCAGCCGGGTGCCAATATTATTGCCACCGCCGATAACATCCGCGCCATGCTGCCAGCGCTGACGGCGGCGCTGCCAAAATCGGTCTCCGTTAAACTGCTGACCGATCGCACCACTAATATTCGCGCGTCGGTGAACGATACCCAGTATGAGCTGATGCTGGCGATGGCGCTGGTGGTGATGATCATCTATCTGTTTCTGCGCAATGTGCCTGCCACGCTGATCCCGGCGGTGGCGGTACCGCTGTCGCTGATCGGCACCTTTGCGGCGATGTATTTTCTCGGCTTCTCGATCAACAACCTGACGCTGATGGCACTGACCATCGCCACCGGCTTTGTGGTCGATGACGCGATTGTGGTGATCGAGAACATCTCCCGCTATATCGAAAAAGGGGAAAAACCGCTGACCGCGGCGCTGAAAGGCGCAGGCGAAATCGGTTTTACCATCATCTCCCTGACCTTCTCGCTGATTGCGGTATTAATCCCGCTGCTGTTTATGGGCGATGTTATCGGACGTCTGTTCCGCGAATTTGCCGTGACGCTGGCGGTGGCGATTCTGATTTCAGCGGTGGTTTCACTGACCCTGACGCCAATGATGTGTGCCCGGATGCTGAGCGCCGAGTCGCTGCGTAAACAGAACCGTTTCTCGCGCGCCAGTGAAGCGATGTTTGATCGCATTATCGCCGTCTATGGCCGTGGTTTACGCCGGGTGCTCAGCCATCCGTGGCTGACGCTATCGGTAGCGCTCGGCACGCTGGTGCTGACGCTGATGCTGTGGATGATGATCCCGAAAGGCTTCTTCCCGCAGCAGGACAACAGCATTATTCAGGGCACGCTGCAGGCGCCGCAGTCGGTCTCCTACGCCAGCATGGCCGAGCGTACCCGCGACGTCGCCTCGATTATCATGAAAGATCCGGCGGTCCAGAGCATGACCTCGTTTGTCGGCGTCGACGGCACCAACGCCGCGCTGAACAGCGCCCGCCTGCAAATCAACCTCAAGCCGCTCGACCAGCGTGAAGATCGGATTCCGGTGATTCAGCAACGGCTGCAGCAGCAGGTAAGCCAGATTCCGGGCGTGCAGTTATGGCTGCAGGCGGTGCAGGATCTCACCATCGATACCCAGGCGAGCCGCACGCCCTATCAGTTTACGCTGCAGTCGGGCTCGCTGGCGTCGCTCTCTACCTGGGTGCCGGCGCTGCTGGCCGAGCTCAACACCCTGCCGCAGCTGCGGGACGTCAGCAGCGACTGGCAGGATCAGGGGCTGGAAGCCTATATCAATGTTGATCGCGCCAGCGCCAGCCGGCTGGGCATCAGTATGGCTGACGTGGATAACGCGCTGTATAACGCCTTTGGTCAGCGACTGATCTCCACCATTTATACCCAGGCCAATCAGTATCGCGTGGTGCTGGAGCAGGACAACCGCGCCACGCCCGGCCTGCAAAGTCTGGACGGCATTCGTCTGGCCAGCAGCGACGGCGGCAGCGTGCCGCTGAGCACCATCGCCCGGATTGAGCAGCGCCATACCCCGCTCAGCATTAACCATCTCGACCAGTTCCCGTCGGCCACCTTCTCGTTCAACGTGGCTGACGGCTATTCGCTGGAGGATGCGGTTAAAGCGGTGTCGCAGGCGGAAGCGCAGCTCGGTATGCCGGCCGATATGATGACCCAGTTCCAGGGCAGCACGCTGGCGTTTGAAGCCGCGCTGAGCAGCACCGTCTGGCTGATTGTGGCGGCCATCGTGGCGATGTACATCGTGCTCGGGGTGCTGTATGAGAGCTTTATCCATCCGATCACTATCCTGTCGACGCTGCCGACCGCTGGCGTCGGCGCGCTGCTGGCGCTGATGCTCAGCGGCAACGAGCTGGATATTGTGGCGATCATCGGCATCATTCTGCTGATCGGTATCGTGAAAAAGAATGCCATCATGATGATCGACTTCGCGCTGGCGGCCGAACGTGAACAGGGTATGCAGCCTTACGACGCCATCTATCAGGCCTGTCTGCTGCGTTTCCGGCCGATTCTGATGACGACTCTGGCCGCACTGCTGGGCGCATTACCGCTGATGCTCAGTACCGGCGTCGGCGCGGAACTGCGTCACCCGCTGGGGATTGCGATGGTCGGCGGGCTGATTGTCAGTCAGGTGCTGACCCTGTTTACCACGCCGGTGATCTATCTGCTGTTTGATCGACTGGCGCTGGCAACCCGTCGTCGCTTCGGCCGCACGGAGGCCGCAGAGTGAAGTTCTTTGCGCTGTTTATCCATCGGCCGGTCGCCACTACTCTGCTGACGCTGGCGATTGCGCTGGCCGGGATCCTGGGCTTTCGCCTGCTGCCGGTCGCCCCGCTGCCGCAGGTCGATTTCCCGGTCATCGTCATATCGGCTTCCCTGCCCGGTGCCGCGCCGGAGATCATGGCCTCGTCGGTCGCCACGCCGCTGGAGCGTTCGCTGGGCCGCATCGCCGGGGTCAGTGAAATGACCTCTACCAGCTCGCTGGGCAGTACCCGCATTATCCTGGTGTTCGATTTTGATCGCGACATCAATGGCGCAGCGCGTGATGTGCAGGCGGCGATTAATGCCGCGCAGAGCCTGCTGCCGACCGGGATGCCGTCGCGCCCGACCTATCGCAAAGTTAACCCTTCGGATGCGCCAATCATGATCATGACGCTGACCTCGGATAGTTACAATCCGGGTCAGCTGTATGACTACGCCTCGACCCAGCTGGCGCAGAAACTGTCACAGATTGAGGGCGTGGGCGACGTCACGGTGGGCGGCAGTTCGCTGCCTGCGGTGCGTGTGGCGCTGAATCCGCAGGCGCTGTTTAATCAGGGCGTGTCGCTGGATGCGGTGCGCACCGCCATCAGCAATGCCAACCAGCGGCGGCCGCAGGGCGCACTGGATGATTCGCAGCAGCGCTGGCAGCTGCGTACCAATGACGCGCTGCAGACCGCCAGTGAGTATCAGCCGCTGATCGTGCACTACAACAACGGCGCGGCGGTCAGGCTGTCGGACGTTGCCACGGTTGAGGACTCGGTTCAGGACGTGCGCAACGCCGGGATGTCGCGCGGTAAACCGGCGGTGCTGCTGCTGATTCGCAAAACCCCTGAAGCCAACGTCATCGATACCGTCGATCGCATTCGCGCCGAACTGCCGCTGCTGCATGAGGTGATCCCGGCCGCTATTGATCTGCAGATTGCGCAGGATCGCTCGCCAACCATTCGCGCTTCACTGCATGAAGTGGAGCAGTCGCTGGTGATTGCCGTCGCGCTGGTGATCCTGGTGGTGTTCGCCTTTTTGCGTTCCGGTCGCGCCACGCTGATCCCGGCGGTTGCAGTGCCGGTTTCGCTGATTGGCACCTTCGCCGCGATGTACCTGTGCGGCTTCAGCCTGAATAACCTGTCGCTGATGGCGCTGACCATCGCCACCGGCTTTGTGGTGGATGACGCGATTGTGGTGCTGGAGAACATTGCCCGCCACGTCGAGGCGGGAATGAAACCGCTGGCCGCGGCGCTGAAAGGGGTGCGGGAAGTCGGCTTCACCGTGCTGTCGATGAGTCTGTCGCTGATTGCGGTCTTCCTGCCGCTGCTGATGATTGGCGGGCTGATTGGCCGCTTCTTCGCCGAGTTTGCTATCACCCTGTCGGTCGCGATCGTGATTTCGCTGTTTATCTCGGTCACCCTGACGCCGATGATGTGTGCGTATCTGCTGAAACCCACGGTGCCGGGCAGCCAGCCACGGCGGCATGGCTCAGGCCGGCTGCTGCTGGCGATCCAGCAGGGCTATGGCCGATCGCTGCGCGTGGTGCTGAACCATGCCCGCTGGGTATTGCTGCTGTTTTTAGCCACCATCGGCCTGACCGTCTGGCTGTTTATCAGCATCCCGAAAACCTTTATGCCCGAACAGGATACCGGCCGGCTCTCCGGCTTTATCTCGGCAGATCAGAGTATTTCGTTCCAGGCGATGCGCAGCAAGCTGCAGGATTTCATGGAGATCGTCGGTGCCGATCCGGCGGTCGAAAGCGTGGTCGGCTTTACCGGCGGGATGCGTACCAACAGCGGCTCGATGTTTATCTCGCTGAAACCGCTCTCCGAGCGTAAAGAGAGCGCACAGGAGGTGATCGCCCGCCTGCGGATCAAACTGGCGAAGGAGCCAGGCGCTAACCTCTACCTGAATGCCGTGCAGGATCTGCGCGTCGGCGGACGCGAGTCGAATGCCAGCTATCAGTATTCGCTGCTGTCGGACGATCTCAATGATCTGCGAACCTGGGAGCCCAAAATCCGTCAGGCGTTCGCCGCCCTGCCGCAGCTGGCTGACGTCAACTCCGATCAGCAGGATAAAGGCAGTGAGATGGACCTGAGCTACGATCGTGAAAGCATGGCACGGCTTGGCATCAGCGTCTCTGACGCTAACGCCCTGCTAAACAACGCTTTTGGTCAGCGTCAGATCTCCACCATCTATCAGCCGCTGAATCAGTACAAAGTGGTAATGGAGGTCGATCCGCGCTACACCCAGGACATCAGCGCTCTGTCGCAGATGTTTGTTATCAATAGCGAAGGCAAGGCGATTCCGCTGTCGTGGTTTGCAAAGTGGCAGCCAGCCAACGCCCCGCTGTCGGTTAACCATGAAGGGCTTTCGGCGGCGTCGACCATCTCGTTTAACCTGCCGGAAGGGGTGTCGCTGTCGCAGGCGTCTGAAGCGATCGATCGCACCATGACCGCACTCGGCGTCCCCTCCAGCGTGCGCGGCAGCTTTGCCGGTACCGCTCAGGTGTTTCAGCAGTCGCAGAGCAGCCAGCTCTGGCTGATGCTGGCGGCGATTGGCGCGGTCTATATCGTGCTGGGGATTCTCTATGAGAGCTATGTTCATCCGCTGACCATCCTGTCGACGCTGCCATCGGCTGGTGTCGGCGCGCTGCTGGCGCTGGAACTGTTCGATACCCCGTTCAGCCTGATTGCGCTAATCGGGATTTTGCTGCTGATCGGCATCGTGAAAAAGAACGCTATCATGATGGTAGATTTCGCCCTTGAGGCACAGCGCAACGGCCAGCTCAGCGCGCACGAAGCGATTTTTCAGGCCTGTCTGCTGCGCTTCCGGCCGATTCTGATGACCACGCTGGCAGCGCTGTTTGGCGCGCTGCCGCTGGTGCTGACCAGCGGTGACGGCGCGGAATTGCGCCAGCCGCTCGGCATTACCATTGCCGGTGGCCTGGTGATGAGCCAGTTGCTGACGCTCTACACCACGCCGGTGGTCTATTTGATGATGGATAAATTGCGGCATAAAAAACGTCCGCGGGTCACAGCGCAGCAGCAATAACAGGGTGTGCGATGCAGCAGCGTCGCGCGGGGTGAAGAGAGCGAAGTGACGTGATTTTCGGGGCTGAACGATGAACACACAGAGCGCAAATGTCCGCTGGCAATTATGGATAGTGGCGATCGGCTTCTTTATGCAGACGCTGGATACCACCATAGTGAACACCGCCATTCCGGCGATGGCGCACGATCTGGGCGTCAGTCCGCTGCATATGCACTCGGTGATTGTCTGTTACGTGCTGACGGTGGCGGTGATGCTGCCGGTCAGCGGCTGGCTGGCCGACCGCTTCGGGGTGCGCAATATTTTCTTCAGCGCCATTGTGTTGTTCAGCCTCGGCTCACTGCTGTGCGCCCTCTCCACCACGCTTGATCAGCTGGTGATGTCGCGGGTGGTTCAGGGCATTGGCGGCGCGATGATGGTGCCGGTCGGGCGCCTGACGGTGATGAAAATCGTGCCGCGCGAACAGTATATGTCGGCAATGACCTTTGTGACGTTGCCGGGTCAGATCGGTCCGCTGCTGGGGCCGGCGCTGGGCGGCGTGCTGGTGGAGTACGCCAGCTGGCACTGGATCTTCCTGATCAACATTCCGGTCGGCATTGCCGGTGCCGTCGCGACCCTGATGCTGATGCCGAACTATGCGATGCAAACCCGACGGTTTGACTTCAGCGGCTTTATCCTGCTGGCGGTGGGTATGGCGACCTTAACTCTGGCGCTGGATGGTCAGCGCAGCAGCGGCGGCTCGCCGTTACTGCTCGGCGCGATGATCCTGGTCGGGATGTTCTCACTGCTGTTCTATCTGATGCACGCGCGCAGCAATGACAATGCGCTGTTCAGCCTGAAGCTGTTTGATAACCGCATCTACTCGATTGGCCTGCTCGGCAGTTTTACCGGCCGCATCGGCAGCGGCATGCTGCCCTTTATGACGCCGATTTTTCTGCAGGTCGGCATGGGCTACAGCCCGTTTCACGCCGGGCTGATGATGATCCCGATGGTGCTGGGCAATATGGGAATGAAGCGCATCGTGGTGCGCATCGTGAACCTGTTTGGCTATCGCAACGTGCTGGTGGTATCGACGATTGCGCTGGCGCTGGTGGTGCTGCTGTTCCCGCTGGTGGCGATTCTGGGCTGGGTCTGGCTGCTGCCGCTGGTGCTATTTCTGCAGGGCATGGTCAACGCCATCCGCTTCTCATCAATGAATACTTTGACGCTGAAAGAGCTGCCCGATGAACTCGCCTCCAGCGGCAATAGCCTGCTGTCGATGATTATGCAGCTGTCGATGAGTATCGGCGTGACGCTGGCTGGCCTGCTGCTGGGTGCCTTTGCTCAGGATGCTGCCAGCGACAGCAGTGCGGAACATCAGATGTTTATTTATGCCTATTTGTGCATGTCCCTGATTATTATCCTGCCGGCGCTGGTGTTCTGGCGCGTGCCGCAGCAGGTGAGTAAAAACGTCGACTTACGACGCCGGAGAAAGTCATGAAGGTTAACCTGCGCATCGGCATTGGCGCCAAGCTGTTTATGGCGATTTTCTCGACCTGCATGCTGGTCTTGATCACCATGCACTGGGGCGTCCGCCTCAGCTTTGAACATGGCTTTGTCGATTACATCAAGCGCGGCAATGAACAACGGTTAAGCCTGCTGAGTGACGCGCTGGCCGATCAGTATGAGCAGCACGGTAACTGGGATTTTCTGCGCCATAACGATCGGCTGGTGTTTAATATTCTGCGGTCGCTGGAGCAGAATCCCGACAGCAATAATCAGCTGCCGCCCCACGGCTGGCGCACCCAGTTCTGGATCCTCGACCAGCAATATAAAGTGATGGTCGGCCCGCGCTCGCCGGTGCCGCCCGAAGGATCGCGACGTAATATCACCACCAGCAACGGTAAAGTGGTTGGCTGGGTGATCGGCTCGCCGCCGGAGCGGCTGACGCGCAGCACCGACATTAATTTTGATCAACAGCAGCGGCGCACCAGCTGGTATATCGTCGCGCTCTCCACGCTGCTGGCGGCGCTGGTGACCTGGCTGATGGCGCGCGGCCTGTTGGCACCGGTCAAACGGCTGGTTGACGGCACCCATCATCTGGCGGCCGGTAATTTTGCAACCCGGGTAGAGGTTGGCAGTCAGGATGAACTGGGTCAGCTGGCCGGTGACTTCAACCTGCTGGCCAGCTCGCTGGAAAAAAACGAAAGCATGCGCCGCGCCTTTATGGCGGACATCTCCCACGAGTTGCGTACCCCGCTGGCCATTCTGCGCGGCGAGCTGGAGGCGATGCAGGATGGCGTGCGTAAAATCACGCCGGAGGCAATCGCCTCGCTGCAGAGTGAAGTGGTGGTGCTGACCAAGCTGGTGGACGATCTGCATCAGCTTTCCCTGTCGGATGAGGGCGCCCTCGCCTACCGCAAGCAGGCGACCGATCTGGTGCAGTTGCTGGAGGTGACCGCCGGCAGCTTTGCTGAACGCTACCGCGCCTATGATTTAACCCTGAAACTCAACCTGCCGGATGAAGCGCCATTCTTTGGCGATCCCGATCGCCTGATGCAGCTGTTCACCAACCTGCTGGAAAACAGCCTGCGCTATACCGACAGCGGAGGCCGGGTCGAGGTGAAATTGTGGTATGAAGCGCCTTACTGGCGCATCGATCTGGAAGACAGTGCGCCCGGCGTCGACGGCGAACATCAGACGCAGATTTTCGAACGCTTCTTCCGTACCGAAGGCTCGCGTAACCGGGCCAGCGGCGGGTCGGGACTCGGCCTCGCGATCTGTAAAAACATCGTTGATGCGCACGGTGGTGACATCTCTGCAGAGCACTCTGATTTAGGTGGACTGAAAATCGCGCTACACTTGCGCTACGTTCCCTCTGTGTAACTGCTTATGAGCCAGCCAAACCACGACCCGTTAATTCTGGTGGTCGAAGATGAACCAAAACTGGCGCAGCTGATGATCGACTATCTGCACGCCTCCAATTACCGCACCCACCATATTGCCGATGGCAATGCGGTGCTGGACTACGTACGCCAGTCGCCGCCCGACCTGATGCTGCTGGATTTGATGCTGCCCGGCACCGACGGGCTGACGCTGTGTCGCGAGATCCGTCGCCACTCGGAACTCCCGATCATTATGGTCACCGCCCGCACCGAAGAGATCGATCGGCTGCTGGGGCTGGAGATCGGCGCAGATGACTATATCTGCAAGCCGTTCAGCCCGCGTGAAGTGGTGGCGCGGGTGAAAACCATTCTGCGCCGGGTGAAACGCAGTGCCGAAGAGGTGCCGAACAGCTCGCTGCTGACGATAGATGAAGGCCGCTTTGTGGCCAGCTGGCGCGATCGGCCGCTGGATCTGACTCCGGCAGAGTTTCGCCTGCTAAAAACGCTGTCGCTGGAGCCAGGCAAAGTGTTCTCGCGTGAGCAACTGCTCAACCATCTGTATGACGACTACCGTGTCGTCACCGATCGGACCATCGACAGCCACATTAAAAATCTGCGCCGCAAGCTGGAAAGCCTTGATAGCGAACAACCTTTTATCCGCGCCGTCTACGGTATGGGCTATCGCTGGGAAGCTGACGTTTGTCATTTGATCTAGTTTGATCCCGATCAATTTACTTCCGTTTTCCCACTGCCTACAATTCCGCACCTTTAGCAGGGCCTCTGACCGGCCCTGCCGCTGTCGCCTGAGGCGGCATACTGACCTGACATCAGTGAGAACCCGATGAAACCCGAACTGCTTTCCCCTGCCGGCACGCTGAAAAACATGCGCTACGCCTTCGCCTATGGTGCCGATGCGGTCTATGCCGGCCAGCCGCGCTACAGCCTGCGGGTGCGCAACAATGAATTTACCCACGAAAACCTCGCCAAAGGGATCGATGAAGCGCACGCGCTGGGCAAAAAGTTCTATGTGGTGGTTAACATTGCGCCGCATAACGCCAAGCTGAAAACCTTTATCCGTGATTTAACCCCGGTGGTGGCGATGCAGCCTGATGCGCTGATTATGTCCGATCCGGGCCTGATCATGCTGGTGCGGGAGGCCTTTCCGCAGATGCCGATTCATCTGTCGGTACAGGCCAATGCGGTTAACTGGGCGACGGTTAAGTTCTGGCAGCAGATGGGGCTGAGCCGGGTGATTCTGTCTCGCGAACTGTCGCTGGAAGAGATTGCCGAAATCCGTCAGCAGGTGCCGGAGATGGAACTGGAGGTGTTTGTTCACGGCGCACTCTGCATGGCCTACTCCGGCCGCTGCCTGCTCTCCGGTTACATGAATAAACGCGATCCCAATCAGGGCACCTGCACCAACGCCTGCCGCTGGGAGTATAAGGTGGCCGAAGGCCAGCAGGATGAGGTCGGCAATATCGTCGGTATCCATCAGCCGATCCCGGTGCAGGATGTCACGCCGACGCTCGGCGTCGGGCAGCCGACCGACAAAGTGTTTCTGCTGGAAGAGAAGATGAAGCCGGGCGAGGTAATGAGCGCCTTTGAAGATGAACACGGCACCTACATCATGAACTCCAAAGATCTGCGCGCGGTGGCGCACGTTGAGCGTCTCAGTCAGATGGGCGTCCACTCGCTGAAGATTGAAGGCCGCACCAAATCTTACTATTACTGCGCCCGCACCGCGCAGGTCTATCGCCGGGCGATTGACGATGCTGCCGCCGGAAAACCTTTTGATCCGTCGCTGCTGGAAACGCTGGAAGGACTGGCCCATCGCGGCTATACCGAAGGTTTCCTGCGTCGTCACACCCACGACAGCTACCAGAACTATCAGCAGGGCTTTTCAGTCTCCGATCGTCAGCAGTTCGTGGGCGAATTTACCGGTGAGCGACGGGATGACTGGGCGGAAGTGGCGGTGAAAAACAAATTCATGCTGCACGATCAGCTGGAGATCATGACGCCCGCCGGGAATCTGCTGTGTCAGCTGGATGCGTTGCAGAATGCACGCGGCGAGGCGATCGATGTTGCGCCCGGCGACGGACACCGCGTCTGGCTGCGGGTACCCGAAGAGGTTGATCTGCGCTTCGGCCTGCTGCTGCGCAACTTTGCTGACGGCCAGGACACGCGCGATCCTCATGCAAATCGTTTACCAACTGAAACATTTTGATGAAGTTAGAACAGGATCACAGACCCCTGAGCGGCGCTGCCTTATAGTCCCGCCTGCTGCCAACGAGTAACAACAATCAGCAGGTTATTACTGGAACCACCTCATTCACCCGCCCGGCTCCCCCGTGCGGGTTTTCTTTTTTCTCACTATCGCCAATAATTTTCGGCGGTCAGCTATGTTATAACCCTCCTCTCACTCTGTAGATCTTCAAGGAACAGATAATGGATAAAAAATCGCTTACGCTGCTGATTCTGAATGGAAAAGGCGCAGGCAATGATGATCTGCGAGACGCAATCAGCTCGCTGCGTGAAGAAGGTTTTGAAATCGCGGTACGTGTGACCTTTGAAAAAGGTGACGGTGACCGCTATGTCAAAGAGGCGATTGCACTACAGGCAGAGACCGTGGTCGCTGGCGGCGGTGACGGCACCATCAATGAGATCGCCACCGCGCTGGCAGCCTCTGAAGCGGCCCATCGTCCGGTGCTCGGCATTCTGCCGCTGGGTACCGCCAACGATTTTGCCACCAGCGTCGGCATCCCCGAAGAGATGGAACCCGCGTTGCGGCTGGCCATTCAGGGTAAAGCCAGCAGCATCGATCTGGCGCGGGTCAATCAGACCCACTATTTCATTAATATGGCGACCGGCGGATTTGGCACCCGGATCACCACCGAAACGCCGGAAAAACTGAAATCGGCTCTGGGCGGCGTCTCCTACTTTATTCACGGCCTGATGCGGATGGATACCCTCAAGCCCGATACCTGTGAAATCAGCGGACCCGACTTTCACTGGCAGGGCGATGCGCTGGTGATTGGGATTGGTAATGGCCGTCAGGCGGGCGGCGGACAGCGTCTCTGTCCGTCGGCGCTGATCAACGATGGCCGGCTGGATGTCAGCATCGTCACCGCTCAGGAACTGCTGCCTACGCTGCTGCACTCGCTGACCGGCGATGATGACAATCCCGGCATCGTCACCACGCAGCTGCAGTCGCTGACGATCCGTTCACCGCATGAAATGACCTTTAACCTTGACGGTGAGCCGCTTTCCGGACGTGAGTTCGTGATTGAGGTGCTGGCCGGTGCGCTAAGTTGCCGTCTGCCGCCGCAGTGTCCGCTGCTGTCCTGATTGATCAAACAAGGGGCGAAAGCCCCTTTCTTTTTGCCGGCGTTAACGCTTTGTGATTGCCTTCACAACTCTGCCGCATCAACTTGTATGGTAGTATTAAAGCGCGTATTTTTTCATCATTGAATGCTGACTAAAGGCTATCGGGATGAAAATTGTTAACGCTGAAGTATTTGTAACCTGTGCAGGCAGAAACTTTGTCACTGTCAAAATCACTACCGATCAGGGCCTGACCGGCATTGGCGATGCCACGCTGAATGGCCGCGAATTACCGGTAGCGTCCTATCTGAAAGATCACGTCTGCCCGCAGCTGATTGGCCGCGATGCGCATCAAATCGAAGATATCTGGCAGTTCTTCTATAAAGGCGCTTACTGGCGTCGCGGCCCGGTGACCATGTCCGCCATCTCTGCGGTGGATATGGCGCTGTGGGATATCAAAGGCAAAGCCGCCAATATGCCGGTTTATCAGCTGCTGGGCGGCGCGTCACGCACCGGCGTGATGGTCTATTGCCACACTACCGGCCATTCCATCGATGAAGTGATGGACGACTACGCGAAGCATAAAGAGCTGGGATTCAAGGCGATCCGTGCCCAGTGCGGCGTACCGGGGATGAAAACCACCTACGGCATGGCGAAAGGTAAAGGGCTGGCCTATGAACCCGCCACTAAGGGTAACTGGCCGGAAGAGCAGTTCTGGTCAACCGAGAAATACCTCGATTTCACACCAAAACTGTTCGCGGCGATCCGTGACAAATTTGGCTTTGATGAGCATCTGCTGCATGACATGCACCACCGTCTGACGCCGATTGAAGCGGCGCGTTTCGGTAAGAGCGTGGAAGATTACCGCCTGTTCTGGATGGAAGATCCGACGCCTGCCGAGAATCAGGAATGTTTCCGCCTGATCCGTCAGCACACCGTGACGCCAATTGCGGTAGGAGAAGTGTTCAACAGCATCTGGGATTGTAAGCAGCTGATTGAAGAGCAGCTGATTGACTATATCCGCACCACCATTACCCATGCGGGCGGAATTACCGGGATGCGCCGCATTGCGGATTTCGCCTCACTCTATCAGGTACGCACCGGCTCACACGGTCCGTCCGATCTCTCGCCAATCTGCATGGCAGCCGCGCTGCACTTTGATCTCTGGGTGCCTAACTTCGGCGTGCAGGAGTATATGGGCTTCTCTGAACAGATGATGGAGCTGTTCGAGGCTAACTGGACCTTTGACCAGGGCTATATGCATCCTGGCGACAAACCGGGTCTGGGCATTGAATTTAACGAGAAGCTGGCCGCGAAATATCCCTACGAACCCGCCTATCTGCCGGTCGCCCGTCTCGAAGACGGCACGCTGTGGAACTGGTAAGGAGCGCCCGATGAAAAGTGTGGTAATTGAACAACCAGGCGAGCTGGTGCTGGCTGAACGTCCGCTGCCGCAACCGGCGGCCGGTGAAGTCCGGGTGAAAGTGGCCTATGCCAGCATCTGCGGCTCTGACGTCCATATCTGGCACGGCCACAACCCGTTCGCCAGATATCCGCGGGTGATTGGTCATGAATTTTTTGGCGTGATCGATGCGGTCGGCGACGGCGTCGATGCGGCCCGGCTGGGTGAACGCGTGGCGGTCGATCCGGTGGTCAGCTGTGGTCACTGCTATCCCTGTTCGGTAGGTCGCCCCAACGTCTGTACTTCACTGCAGGTGATTGGCGTCCATCGCGACGGCGGCTTCAGTGACTATGCGCTGGCCCCCGCCAGCAATGCCTTCTGCCTGCCGGACAGCATCCCCGATCGGCTGGCGAGTCTGGTCGAGCCGTTTACCATCGCCGCTAACATCACTGCGTTTTTGCAGCCGCAACCGCAGGATGTGGCGCTGATTTACGGTGCCGGTCCGATGGGCTTAACCGCGATTCAGGTGCTGAAAGGCGTTTACAACGTCAAAGAGGTAATGGTGGTGGATCGCCTGCCGGAACGGCTGGCACTGGCAGAGCAGAACGGGGCCGATCGGCTGTTTAACAACAGCGAGGTTCCGCTGGCGGCGCAGCTGGAAGGCGTTCAGCCGACGCTGATTATCGACGCGGCCTGCCATCCCACCATTCTGGCCGAAGCGGCTGCCCTCGCCTCTCCGGCGGCGCGTATCGGTCTGCTGGGCTTTTCCGGCGAACCCTGCAGCATTACGCAGCAAAGTCTCACCAGCAAAGAGCTGTCGCTGTTTACCTCACGGCTTAACAGCAACCGCTTCCCGCAGGTGATTGAATGGATGGAAAAAGGGTTAATCCAGCCAGAGAAGCTGGTCACGCACTATTTCCCACTTCAGGAGATTGAACGCGCCATGACGCTGTTCGAGAAAGATCCGCGCACCTGCTGCAAAGTGATCCTGCAAATGGGTTAATGCCCACTGAACACCAGGTGTCCTCAGCCGGTGCGTACCCGCCGGCATGATTATAAAGAGAAAACAGATCACGGAGTTTGTATGTTCAAGAATCTGCGCTGGACCCTCGTTTTACTGCTGTTCCTGGTTTACATGATCAATTACCTCGATCGTGTTGCCCTGTCGCTGACCGTGCCGCTGGTGGAAAAAGATCTGGCAATCAATGCTGAGCAGTTCGGCATGATCTTCGGCAGCTTCTTCTTCGGTTACGCGCTGTTTAACTTCGTCGGTGGCCTCGCCACTGACCGGTTTGGCCCGAAAATTGTGCTGGCGGTCGCGGTAGGCGCCTGGTCGATCTTCTGCGGCATGACCGCGCTGGCGACCGGTTTCTGGTCGCTGCTGATCCTGCGCGTGCTGTTCGGTATGGCTGAAGGACCTATCTGTGCCTCGGCCAACAAAGCGATCAACGGCTGGTTTCCCAAAAAACAGGCCGCCACCGCGATGGGATTACTCAGCGCCGGTTCGCCGCTGGGTGGCGCGGTAGCCGGTCCGATTATCGGTTATCTGGCGCTGGCTTATGGCTGGCGTCCGGCATTCATTATCGTCTGCTGCATCGGTCTGGTATGGATGACCTTCTGGCTGTTCTTCGCTGCGGACAACCCGGCGAAAAGTAAACGCGTGAGTGAAGAGGAGCGCCTGTTAATTGAACGTCTGAAAGCGGCGAACCCCAATGATGAGGCCGATCTGTCAGAAACCGCTCATCCGTTTGGCTACTACCTGCGTCAGCCGATCATCCTGGTGACCGCGTTTGCCTTCTTCTGCTACAACTACATTCTGTTCTTCTTCCTGAGCTGGTTTCCGGCTTATCTGGTGCAGGCGCACGGCCTGGATATCAAGTCGATGAGCATCACCACCATGATCCCGTGGATTGTCGGTTTCGTCGGCCTGGCGCTGGGCGGCTGGATCTCCGATAAAATCTTTAACATTACCGGCAAACTGTTGTTGTCCCGTAAAATTGTGCTGGTGGTCTCACTGCTGGCGGCGGCAATTTGTGTGGCGCTGGCAGGTACGATAAAAGATGTGGTTCCCGCGGTGATGATGATGTCGGTGTCGATCTTCTTCCTCTACATTACCGGCGCAATCTACTGGGCGATTATTCAGGATGTGGTGCACAAGAGCCGGGTCGGCAGCATCAGCGGCTTTATCCATCTGGTCGGCAGCCTGTCCGGTATCATCGGCCCGATTGTCACCGGCTTTATTGTCCAGCATACCGGTAAATTCGATAGCGCCTTTGTGCTGGCTGGCTGTGTCGCCGCGCTGGGTGCTTTCCTGGTGTTGTTTGTGATTCGCAGCCCGAAAACGCAGGATAAACCGGTTTCGGTATAACCTTCATCACGCGACATGATCACTGATTTCGGGGCGCCTCGCGCCCCGTTTGCCATAAGGACGGACTATGTTACAGATTGATCGCCTGCCCGCTGAGATCCAGCGCCCTGCCTACGACCGTAGCCAGCTTAAAACCCGGATGGTGCACATCGGCTTTGGTGCCTTTCACCGTGCCCATCAGGCGCTGTGCAGCGATAAGCTGGCCGCCGAACACGACAGCGATTGGGGTTACTGCGAAGTTAACCTTAACAGCGGCGAACTGATTCAGGCGCTGCGCAAACAGCAACTGCTCTATACCCTGACCGAAATGGCGGATGATTCGCTGCAGACCCGGGTCATCGGCGTGATCACGGCGGCACTGCATGGCAAAGGCGACGGCATTGATGCGGTAATCGACGCGCTGTGTCAGCCCGATGTGGCGATTGTCTCGATGACCGTGACGGAGAAAGGCTATTGCCACCAGCCGGCCAGCGGCAATCTCAATCCGGCTCATCCCGACATCGTCCATGATCTGCAAAACCCGCAGTCGCCACGTTCGTTGCCGGGTCTGATTCTGGCCGCGATTGCCCGGCGTCGCGAGCTGGGTCTGCCACCTTTCAGCGTGATGTCGTGCGACAACATGCCGGAGAATGGCCATGTGACCCGCAACGTGATTGTGCAGCTGGCACAACGGCAGGATAAGGCGCTGGCTGATTATATCCAGCAGCAGATCACCTTTCCGTCAACCATGGTTGACCGCATCGTGCCGGCGATGACCGAGGCTGCCTTTGATGCGCTAGCCGAACGGCTCGGCTCCCGTGATCCGGTGGCGGTGGAAGCGGAACCCTTCTTTCAGTGGGTCATCGAAGATAACTTTGTCAGCGGTCGCCCGGCGTGGGAAAAAGCGGGTGCCGAACTGGTCTCCGACGTGCTGCCGTATGAAGAGATGAAACTGCGGATGCTGAATGGCAGCCACTCTTTCCTCGCCTATCTGGGTTACCTTGCCGGTTATCAGCACATCAGTGACTGCATGGCGGACCCGCACTTCCGTGCCGCAGCCCGTTCACTGATGGTCGATGAGCAGGCACCGACCCTGCGCACCCAGGGCGTGGACCTTGAAGCCTATGCTGATTCGCTGATTGCCCGCTATGAAAACCGCGCCATCAAACATCGCACATACCAAATCGCCACTGACGGATCGCAAAAATTACCGCAGCGTCTGCTGGACAGTCTGCGCTGGCATCTGCGTAACAACAGCCGCTGCGAACTGCTGCTGCTGGGCGTGGCAGCCTGGATGCGCTATGTCGGGGCCATTGACGAGCAGGGCCAGCCGATTGAAATTCGCGATCCGCTGAAAGCCACGCTGGCAGAGACGGTCGCCAGCAGCGAAGAAGGCGCGCCGCGTGTGCGTGCGCTATTGGGTCTGCGCGAAATCTTTGGCGACGATCTGGCGCAAAACGCCGATCTGGTTGCCCGACTGACCGCCTATTATCAGCAGCTGACGACTCAGGGCGCGCGGGCGACGGTACAACAGTGCATGAGCCAGGCATAACCGCCTGGTGACAAAGCACTGGCGCAGACGCAGCGTGCTGATTAGACTGACTCTTTCCCATCGGGCTGGCATCAGCCAGCCGTAATATGGATATTGCTGCATGTCGATCGCTTATACCATTACCACCAGCGAACCGGTGAATCAGCAGATTTACCGGTTTCTGCGCAAAGATATCGTGACCTGTGCGATTCAGCCTGGTTCGCTGCTGTCGGAAAAAGAGGTCTCTGCGCGTTTTAACGTCTCTCGCCAGCCGGTGCGGGAAGCGTTCATCAAACTGGCCGAGGCCGGGCTGGTACAGGTATTGCCGCAGCGCGGCACCTTTGTGCGTAAAATCTCTGCCAAACGGGTGGCGGATGGTCGCTTTATCCGTGAAGCGGTGGAAGTGTCGGTGGTGCGTCGTGCCGCGCTGGAGATTGGCGAACCGGCGCTGATGGTGCTGGCGCACAACCTGCAACTGCAGCGTATGGCCGCTGAGCGGCATGACAGCCAGGCGTTTCTCAGCCTGGATGATGAGTTTCACCGGCTGATTGCCGAAAGTATTGATTGTAAGCTGGCGTGGGAAACGGTCGAGAACATCAAAGCGGCGATGGACCGGGTGCGTTTTCTGACGCTGAGTGAAGTTTCCCCGCCGGAAAGCCTGATTGAGCAGCATGAGGAGATTTTCGCGGCGTTAAAACAGCACGACCCTGACGCTGCCGAAGCGGCGATGCGCCGCCATCTGCAGGAGATGATCTTCTCGATTACCCCTATCGCCGAGCGCAACAGCGCATGGTTTGAAGCCCCCTGATACCGCTGCGTCGCCCTGTTCAGGGACGACGCAACGCTGTTACCACCATTGATGAAAGTGGTGTACCGGCCCAATCCCCTGCCCGACCTCCAGTGAATCTGCCTGCAACAGCGCCTGCTGCAACCAGGCTTTGGCCTCAGCCACCGTATCTGCCCAGTTCGCATAGCGGGGACGCAATGCCGCCAGCGCTGCTGACAGCGTACAACCGGTGCCGTGGGTATGCCGGGTATTGACGCGCGGCGTGCTGAACCGCAGCTGATCCGAAGGCGTCAGCAGCCAGTCCGGACTGTCGTCAGCCGTAAGATGTCCGCCTTTCATCAATACCGCCTGACATCCCGCTGCCAGTAACGCCTCGCCCTGCGTCCGCATCTGCGCTTCATTCTGCGCTACGGCACATCCCAGCAACGCCGCCGCCTCCGGCAGATTCGGCGTGATCAGCGACACCTGAGGCAGTAACAGTTCGCGCACGCTGGCAATTGCATCCGGCGAGAGCAGCGCATCGCCGCTTTTCGCCACCATCACCGTATCCAGTACCACAAAGGGAATTTCAGCGCGCTTCAGCCGTGCCGCGACCCGTTCTACTATCGCGGTTTCCGATAACATGCCGATTTTCGCGCTGTCGATACGCACATCATCCAGCACTGAATCGAGCTGAGCGGCGACAAAGTCAGGATCGATGCGGTAGACCGACTGGACGCCTCGGGTATTCTGCGCCACCAGCGCGGTGATCACGCTGGTGCCATAAGCGCCTAGCGCCGAAAAGGTTTTCAGATCGGCCTGAATCCCCGCTCCGCCGCTGGGATCGGTACCGGCGATGGTCAGGGCATTAATGCGCTTCATGGTTCACCTCCAGCGTCCAGAGCGCATCAAGAAACGCCGTGGCAAAACTGCCGGGACCGGTCGAGCCTGCCGCTGCCTGCTCACCGGCGCGTGCCATCACCTGACAGGCCGTCGCCACGTTGAGCAGCCGGTCACCGGTCAGACTGCTAAAGGCCGCCACCACCGCCGACAACGCGCAGCCGGTGCCGACCACCCGCGTCATCAGCGGGCTGCCGCCGTGAATGGCAAAAGTCCGCAGACCGTCGGTAGCGTAGTCCACTTCGCCGGTCACGATCACCAGCGTCTGATAGTCACGGGCCAGTTGCCGGGCCGCCTCCAGCGCCACATCCGCCTGATGCAGGCTGTCTACTCCGCGTCCGCCGCCGGCCTGCTGCGCCAGCGTCAGAATCTCTGAGGCATTCCCCCGGATCACCGCCGGTTGCTGGCTCAGCAGCTGCTGACAGAAAGTCGTGCGCAGCGTCAGTGCTCCAACGGCCACCGGATCCAGCGTCCAGGGCGTGCCGGCCTGACGGGCAGCCGTGATCGCCGCCTGCATCGCCTGCTGGCGCTCAGCGGTCAGCGTCCCGACATTAATTGACAAGGCATCGGCAAAACCGCTGAACTGCGCGGCCTCCTCTGCATCAATCACCATCGCTGGCGAAGCGTTAAGCGCCAGCAGCACATTGGCGGTAAAGTTTTGAACCACGTCATTGGTCATGCAGTGCACCAGTGGTGACTGGCGACGGAAGCGGTGCAGAATGGGCGCGAATTGCGCAGCAGAAAGGTGTTGAGATTGATGATTCATCATAGCTCCCAACCGGCGAACAAGAAGGCGAATGCGGTCAGGCATCAGACTTCCCTACGCTGGCATTATCCAGTTCAGGTTCAACGGGTATTTCTCAGCCTTCACGTGGAAGGGCACCCCGAGTCATATAGAATAAAATCAAAAACTTTTGATTAGCATTTCATTTATTCATGTTCTGGATAATGCCAGTGGGAAGCCAAAGTCTCAACCCTAAAAAATGCGCTGTGTCCCAACTTGTATCCCTGGATGCGTCCCAAAATATAAATTCTAGAGACAAAAAAAACCCTCCCGGATGATGCCAGTCATTTAAAACTGATTGACATAAAACCAAATTGCTCGCATTTGAATTTACAAAAACCCAATCATTTGCTGAATCGAATTTAATAATTCTTGTTGTGTGTAACGATGAGATTGCATTGTAATATTTTCTGGATGGTGTATATGATTACGGATGAATGTTTGCAACGAAGTATCCACAGGAGATTGCGCAACACTTTTAACCTCCTTAACCCATATTTTATCAAGCGCAATCCCGTTCGAACTTAACCATTGTTCCATTGCTCTTTCACTGGGGCAGGATTTTTTCTCTTGCAAATAACCATATAATTCATTATGCAATTCAACAGTTGCTAGATTGTATGCTTTAAAGTTAATCTCACCCCAAGATGGAGACCAAGGAAACCATGGGGACGTATCAGCTCTTTCCACAATATTTTTGTTATTCTCTTTTTTGAAAACAAACAGGCCAACATTTTTAAGATAAGGAGAAGACAAAATAAAAGGAGAATGCGTTGTAACAAAGACCTGTCTACTTTTAGATATAAGCATCAAAGCCTCTAAAAGTTTTTGTTGGCCTGATGGATGAAGACAAATTTCGGGTTCGTCAATGAAAAGATAAAATGGCTTGCTTATACCTGCACCATGAGCATTACATGTTATCTCAGCGTAAACCTGAAGTAATGATAAGGCCAGCGCCCTTTGCATACCATGCCCCTTTTCTCCCATAGGGACATTTACCCCATCATCAATCATGATAGAAATAGTTTTGAAGAAATTCTCTACTTGCAACTCTTCAAAAATGAAAGAAATATTTGCCATACCAAATTGAGAGGAAAAAACATCCTTAACCTGATTTTCAACTAAAGATATTTTCTGCCTCAATTCTGATTCAGGATGATTGAATACGAGATGATACTGTTCCGAAAACGCTCTATACTCGTCTGTTGCAATATGGCCCAATGCTATCTCTTTTAAAAGAGAACCACATATAGTTGTAGACCCAAATTTTGCTTCATTGCTTGGATTTGTATCAGCCCAAATGAAATTATTATCATAAAATTTCTTAAAAGGCGCATCTATGCCGCTTGGATTAACAAACTCATCTCCGTTCCAAAATAATATTTTCTTCTCACCAACCTCGCTACATCTCTTGACTCTAAAATAACTCACACCCTCACTTTCATAAATATGCGAAGAGAATGCTGCAACTTTATTTGTTTGTACATGAGCAGCAATTACTTCTGATAAATTACCAGTAAAAGTTAACTCAGCTGAAAGTTTTTCAGGAATATCGTCCGGAATTGACTTGCTTATAATATCTTCGATGTTTTTTTTAGTGCCATCTTTAATAAAATCTATAACTTCAAAAACGGTGGATTTCCCAGCATTATTTTCACCAACAAAAACATTAAGCCCACTACCTTCAGTTTCACCATCGGGAATATTAAATTCCAATTTATTATTTTCCCCATGAAATCCTTTAAAGTTCTCAACCTTCAGTTTTTTTATAAACATCATCAATCCTTTATGTTAGCTGTGTATAAAACAATAGCTTTACTTAGCACACCATATTTTCACCTAATTTATATCACCCAAATTTCACTAAAACTATGACATTTACCAAACAATTAGCTTTTACAACACAATCTATCAATGACGTAACAAACATTTTTCATAGGAAAATATGAAAGCATCTCCATATGATCCTTGTGACGTTTTTTTTCATATTCAAGCACATACTACAAGTGCGCCAAGGTAACCAGCCAGTCTGATTGAAATGATGGTGTTCCGTAAATTGTGAACTAATTGCCTATGTACATAACCGTCAAGCTGCTGGATACCAAGCTGATAGCGTAAATCAGCTAAGACTACGCCTATCTTGGACATGTTTTTCCGGACACAAGCGAGAATATTGTTTCCACTGTCGATGAAAAAAACCGCGAAATCCCATCTCGATAAGTTTAGAATAGATCACCACTTGTTGTTTAGTATTCTCTGTTTTCCCTGCCCGCTTTCTCCGCTCGGTAGATAGTGCCGCTGCTATCCTCGTTATATTTGATCTGTGACTTATTTAGCCTGGCAGTGTGGCTATCGGCCCCTAACGTCTTACAGAAAACTAATTATCGGACAGACGAAAACGGACGTTCTAAAAACCGTTACGTTTGATGGTACGACGTATGGTTGTATGTTTCATTTATTGCGCATTGATATGGTACGGCTTAACAAAACAGGAAAAACACATAACACATTGATTTAAATTATAATAGTAACAATAAAAACGCTGGCATTATCCAGTTCAGGTTCAACGGGTATTTCTCAGTCTTCACCAGCAAGGACACCCGAGTCACGTTACAGCCTGCAACATAAAGAGCCGTCGCAGCGAAAACCAGTCACCCCTGCGCGATCAATCCTCGCGCCGGTAACACTTCGTATGATCCCGATCAATTCCTGTGACGGCAAAAACAGGCTTAATGCTGCGGGCTATAAATATACCTCTTTTGAGGTAGGTAATATTAGCGCCCTGCGGGGATGTTATTTCCATTGATAAGCTGCATCACGCCATAATAATTAGCCTGCGCACAGCATCGCAAAAAAAACACTTATTTTCATGGAGTTGAACGACTCCGGAAGCGGAACTTCATACTATTCAGGATGTATGATGCGATTGTCAGCGCTTATTCCTCACCGCCATCGATGGCAGGACATTAATATCGAACGTCATGGTGCCACTGCGCCAAATGGCAGACACTATCTTTCCACGTATATTTCCGCCCGCTGTTCGGGCTGCGGCGAAATGATTCATCGTGTCTATTATCGCGATATCAGCGATCGGCAGGCGCGCCGCTGGCTGGGCTAAAAAGCAGACAGATCGAGATTTATCGCCACGGCAGGTTACCTGTTGGTTAACAATTTGTTAGGCTGATAATTATTAGCTGCCTGAAATGAACCGCCGTATGCCTCTTCTGCTCAATAGCCTCAGTCATCAAATTTATCTGTCTGCACCGCTGTTTATCCTGATCCTGCTCGGTTACGGACTGACCCGGCTGGGTAAATGGCCCGCCAGCATCAGCGAAGGGATGAACCGCTTCGTGTTCAACGTCGCGCTGCCCTGCATGCTGTTTGGCGTGATGAGCCATTTCCACCAGAGTCCGCCGGTTGACGCGCGGCTGCTGCTGGCCTTCTTTGGCAGTTGCCTGCTGGTATTTATTGTCGGCCGGATCGTGGCGAAACGACTGTTTAAGCTGGATGGCGTGGCAGGCTCGGTCTTTGCGCTGGGCGGCATCTTTTCGAATAACGTGATGCTGGGCATTCCGGTGGCTACCGTGCTGCTGGGGCCGGCTTCCCTGCCCTCAGTGGCGCTGGTGCTGGTATTTAACAGCCTGATCCTCTGGACGCTGCTGACGGTATCGGTGGAATGGGCGAAACAGGGCAGCTTTTCAATGCAGGGGCTGGGACGCACGGCGATCGGCGTGCTGAAGAATCCGCTGATTATCGGCATTCTCAGCGGCACCGCCTGGAGTTTTCTGCAGCGCCCGTTGCCGCTGCTGGCCGCTGAGCCGCTACGAATGCTGGGATCGATCGCTGCGCCGCTGTCACTGGTCACGCTGGGCATGAGTCTGGCCCATTACCGGGTGCGTGAAGGCCTGAAAGAGAGCTATACCCTCTGCCTGCTCAAGCTGGTGCTGCAACCGATGACGGTATGGGCGATCGCCTGGCTGACCGGCCTGCCGCCGCTGGAGAGTAAAGTAGTGGTGCTGTTGGGATCGATGGCGGTCGGGGTGAATGTCTACCTGATGTCACAGAAATTCAACGTGATAACCGGCCCGGCTGCCGCCAGCATGTTGTTTTCAACCCTGTTTGCTGCGGTGACGACGCCGTTGTGGATGATGCTGATGACGCTGGCGGGATACTAAAAAAAAGCCCCTCAACATCTGTCGAGGGGCTGTTGCGTGGCTATCGCAAAACTTATTCAGCCACTTTGGTGCGAATCAGGTAATCAAAGGCGCTCAGCGAGGCTTTTGCACCTTCGCCGCTGGCGATAATGATCTGTTTGTACGGCACCGTGGTGCAGTCACCGGCCGCGAAAACGCCTTTCAGGCTGGTTTCGCACTTGGCATCAATGATGATTTCACCCATTTTGTTACGCTCAACGGCGCCTTCCAGCCACGGGGTGTTAGGCAGCAGACCGATCTGCACGAAAATACCGGACAGCGGCAGTTCGTGAGTGGTCTGGCTGGTACGGTCGATATACTGCAGACCGGTCACCTTGCTACCGTCGCCTTTCACTTCGGTGGTCTGGGCATTCAGGATCACATCAACGTTTTTCAGGCTGCGCAGTTTATCCTGCAACACCTTGTCAGCACGCATCTCACCGGCAAATTCCAGCAGCGTGACGTGTTCAACGATGCCAGCCAGGTCAATCGCCGCTTCAACGCCGGAGTTACCGCCGCCGATCACTGCGGTACGTTTGCCTTTAAACAGCGGGCCGTCACAGTGCGGACAGTAGGTAACGCCTTTGGTGCGATACTCTTCTTCGCCCGGCACACCCATGTTACGCCAGCGTGCGCCGGTCGCCAGGATAATGCTGCGTGATTTCAGTACTGCGCCGGAGGCAGTTTCAACCGCGTGCAGGCCGCCCGCAGCCGCCGCCGGAATCAGTTTGATGGCGCTCTGGCTCTCAATCACATCGACATTGTAATCATCGACGTGTGCGCGCAGTGAACCAGCCAGTTTGGCCCCTTCGGTTTTCGGCACAGAAATGTAGTTTTCGATATCCACAGTGTCCAGCACCTGGCCGCCGAAACGTTCGCCCATCAGACCGGTACGAATGCCTTTACGGGCAGAATAGATTGCTGCTGCTGCGCCCGCCGGTCCGCTACCAATGATCAGAACGTCATAGGCGTCACGCTTGTTCAGCTCTTCAGCGGCACGTTTGTCGGCGTTGGTGTCCACTTTGCTGACGATTTCTGCCAGGCTCATGCGGCCCTGACCAAACTCTTTACCGTTAAGGTAAACCGCCGGCACGCCCATCACGTTGCGTTCCTGAATTTCATTCTGGAACAGGCCACCGTCAATCGCGGTGTGGCTGATGCGTGGGTTCAGCACCGCCATCAGGTTCAGCGCCTGTACCACATCAGGGCAGTTGTGGCATGAGAGCGAATAATAGGTTTCGAAATGGAAATCGCCATCCAGCGCGGCAACCTGATCCAGCAGGCTCTGCGCTTCTTTCGATGGGTGCCCACCGGTCTGCAACAGCGCCAGCACCAGTGAGGTAAATTCGTGACCCAGTGGCGAACCGGCAAAACGCGGGCCGTTGTTCGAACCTGGGTTAGTGATTAAAAACGACGGTTTACGGACCTGACGATCGTTCTCTTCGCGGAAGCTGACCTTATCAGACAAGCCTGCGATGTCGACCAACAGTTCACGGATCTCGGTTGATTTGGCACCCTCATCCAGAGTGGCAATCAACTCAACAGGTTTGGTTAATTTCTCAAGGTAAGCCTTGAGCTGAGTTTTCAAATTTGTGTCGAGCATAGTGATATCCTGGTCAAAAAATCGGGTGCCGTGGCACCCGATGAGAGAAAGATCGAAAGGCCGAAGCGGGATTAGATTTTGCCAACCAGGTCCAGAGATGGAGCCAGTGTTGCATCACCTTCTTTCCATTTCGCCGGGCACACTTCGCCTGGGTGAGAGGCGACGTACTGTGCCGCTTTCACTTTACGCAGCAGGTCAGAGGCGTCACGGCCAATGCCTTCCGCAGTGATTTCGATCGCCTGGATGATACCTTCCGGGTCAACGATGAAGGTACCACGGTCAGCCAGGCCTTCTGCTTCGCGCATGATTTCGAAGTTACGGGTCAGCGCGCCAGTCGGGTCGCCGATCATCGCGTACTGAATCTTCGCAATGGTGTCTGAAGAACCGTGCCAGGCTTTGTGGGTAAAGTGGGTGTCGGTTGAAACGGAGTAGATATCTACGCCCAGTTTCTGGAACTCTTCGTAATGATCGGCTACGTCACCCAGTTCGGTCGGGCAAACGAAGGTAAAGTCAGCCGGGTAGAAGAAGAACACACTCCATTTACCTTCAACGTCTTTCTCGGTTACGTCGATGAACTCGCCGTTTTTGAATGCTGCGTTTTTAAACGGCTTGATTTTGGTATTGATAATAGACATCTGATGGCCTCCGTTGAATTATGTGATGTACGTTACAGAATTTCCGGGCCAACATCTAATATGCAGTCGTTATCAATCAAATAAACGAAAGCTATCAAACGCGGAAAGCGTGATGCTCTCTGGCCCGCGAGGCAGTGTACAGCGAATGGCGCGACAATTAACCCGCTTTATCTTTTCCAAATCTTTTCCGCCAATCGCTGCTAGCTTTGTAAGACCGGAGATAAAGGGAGCTGACTTGTGGAGATTCGTCCGTTTACTGAAGCCGATCGACCTTTTTTGCGTACGCTGTTTCTGGCATCGCGTCGGCATAACTGGCACTGGCTGGATGGCAGCGACTGGCAGCTGGAAGACTTTGATAGCGTGATCCTCGGTGAAACCGTACTGGTGGCCGAGAGCGACGGTCAGCGGGTCGGCTTTGCCGGCCTGCTGGAGAATGACAATTTCCTGCATAGCCTCTATGTCGCGCCTGACTGGCAGGGCCGCGGTGCCGGCAGCGCGTTGCTGGAAGCGGTTCAGGCGCGCTTCACCTCGACCGGCGCGCTGAAGTGTCTGTCGATGAATAAAGCAGCTCAGGCGTTTTACCTGAAACATGGCTGGAAAATGATTTCACAGGGCGAAGGGGAACAGGGAGGCTATGTGCTGATGCACTACCCGCTGGCGTCTGAATACACCAGCGGGTCGGGCCGGGCTTAGAGCGCGCGGAACGCGATATCGCCAGGGATCACCTCGCCCTGCCAGTAAAGCTGGGCGGCAACCCGTCCGGCAAGCTGGCGGTAGAGCGCGGTAAATTCACTCTCCGGCCGGCGAATCACCGTCGGCTGGCCTTCATCCAGATCTTCTCGCAGGTTAATGTGCAGCGGCAACTGGGCCAGTAGCTGAGTCTGGTAATCAGCCACCAGTTTTTGTGCCCCACCGGTACCGAAGATCGGTTCGTGGAAGCCGCACTGGCTGCAGATGTGCAGGCTCATGTTCTCTACCACGCCCAGCACCGGCACGCTGACTTTCTCAAACATCACGATGCCTTTGCGGGCGTCGATCAGCGCGATGTCCTGCGGCGTGGTGACCACCAGCGCGCCGGTGACCGGGACATTCTGCGCCAGCGTCAGCTGGATATCGCCGGTGCCGGGCGGCATATCCAGCACCAGATAATCGAGCTCCGGCCACAGGGTTTCGTTGAGCAGCTGCATCAGCGCTTTGCTGGCCATCGGGCCGCGCCACACCATCGCGTTATCGTCCGTTACCAGATAGCCGATTGAGTTAGTGGCCAGCCCGTGCGCCATAATCGGTGCCATATGGGTCCCATCGGGCGAGGTGGGCCGCTCGTGTTCGGTGCCGAGCATATTCGGCACCGACGGGCCATAAATATCGGCGTCGAGGATGCCGACGCGCGCGCCTTCGGCGGCCAGCGCCAGCGCCATATTGACAGCGGTGCTGGATTTGCCCACGCCGCCTTTGCCGGAGCTGACGGCAATAATATTTTTCACGCCGTTAACGCCCGGCTGATTTTTCACCCGCTTCAGGGTGGCGATATCGTGGCTTAAACGCCAGTCAATGGCGCGCGTGCCGGTCAGGCGCAGCAGCTCCGCGCTGGTTTCAGCTTTCAGTTCTTCAAAGGCGCTGGCCCAGGCAAACGGCATAATCAGTTCGATATGCAGTTTGCCGTCGAGCTGCGCCACATGATGTAACGCTTTCAGCGCGGTGAGATTCTGTTGAAGCGTCGGATGCTCAAAGCCTCTCAGCACGCCAACCACGATGGCGCGCAGGGCTTCAGGCGTATGCGGTTCCCGGGATTGTGCTGTCATCCCCCACTCCTTTTTTCTGCTGTTCTTACGCTGTGCTTCAGCGATGTATTGTCAATGATATCAGATGGCCAGGGTTTCGCGGCGACTGGCGGTGGCGAATCCCTTGTGTTTACGCCAGCGGAGCCTTCGGTTACCATCTAAGCCCGTTTTTTCAATCAACAGAAAGCTACGCAAACTATGACTCAAGTCGCTAAAAAAATTCTGGTAACCTGCGCGCTGCCTTACGCGAACGGATCAATCCATCTCGGCCACATGCTCGAGCATATTCAGGCAGACATTTGGGTGCGTTACCAGCGAATGCGTGGCAATCAGGTTTACTTCATCTGCGCCGATGACGCGCACGGCACGCCGATCATGCTGAAAGCGCAGCAGCTTGGCATCGCGCCGGAGCAGATGATTGCTGAAATGAAACAGGAGCACGAGGCGGATTTTGCCGGTTTCAACGTCAGCTATGACAACTATCACTCAACGCACGGTGACGAGAACCGCCAGCTCTCGGCGCTGATTTACGGCCGCCTGAAAGAGAACGGTTTCATTAAGAACCGCACCATTTCTCAGCTCTACGATCCGGAAAAAGGGATGTTCCTGCCGGACCGTTTTGTTAAAGGCACCTGCCCGAAATGTAAATCTGCCGATCAGTATGGTGATAACTGTGAAGTCTGCGGTGCAACCTACAGCCCGACCGAACTGATTGATCCGAAGTCAGTGGTCTCCGGTGCGACGCCGGTGCTGCGCGACTCTGAACACTTCTTCTTTGATCTGCCATCGTTCAGCGCCATGCTGCAGGCCTGGACCCGTTCCGGTGCGTTGCAGGATCAGGTCGCCAATAAGATGCAGGAGTGGTTCGAATCGGGTCTGCAACAGTGGGATATTTCGCGTGATGCGCCCTATTTCGGTTTCGAGATCCCGGATGCGCCAGGCAAATATTTCTACGTCTGGCTGGATGCGCCAATCGGCTACATGGGCTCGTTTAAGAACCTGTGTGACAAGCGTGGCGACATCGACTTTGATGAATTCTGGCGTAAAGACTCCACCACCGAGCTCTATCACTTTATCGGCAAAGATATCGTCTACTTCCACAGCCTGTTCTGGCCGGCAATGCTGGAAGGCAGCGACTTCCGCAAGCCGAATAACCTGTTTGTGCACGGTTATGTGACAGTGAACGGGGCCAAGATGTCGAAATCGCGCGGCACCTTTATTAAAGCCAGCACCTGGCTGCAGCATCTGGATGCCGACAGCCTGCGTTATTACTACGCAGCTAAGCTCTCGTCCCGCATCGACGACATCGACCTGAATCTGGAAGATTTCGTTCAGCGCGTGAATGCTGACATCGTGAATAAAGTGGTTAACCTGGCCTCACGTAACGCTGGCTTCATTACCAAACGCTTTGACGGCAAGCTGGCGGCTGAACTGGCCGATCCGGCGCTCTATCAAACCTTTGTGGATGCGTCAGAGAAGATTGGCGAAGCCTGGGCGAGCCGCGAGTACAGCCGCGCCATCCGTGAAATCATGGCGCTGGCCGATCTGGCAAACCGCTACGTGGATGAGCAGGCACCGTGGGTGGTGGCGAAGCAGGAAGGCCGTGACGCCGATCTGCAGGCGATCTGCTCAATGGGGATTAACCTGTTCCGCGTGCTGATGACCTGGCTGAAGCCGGTGCTGCCGTCGCTGAGTGCGCGGGCAGAAGGCTTCCTTAACTGCGAACTGAGCTGGGATGCGATCCCGCAGCCGCTGCTGGATCACCAGGTCGCGCCGTTTAAAGCGCTCTACAGCCGCATTGAAATGGCGAAGGTTGAGGGGCTGATTGAGGCGTCGAAAGAAGATGCCGCCGCGGCCAGCGCGCCGGCAGCCAGCGGTCCGCTGGCGGATGCGCCAGTAGGTGACACCATCACCATCGACGATTTTGCCAAAGTCGATATGCGGGTGGCGCTGATTGAGCAGGCCGAGCTGGTTGAGGGCTCGGACAAGCTGCTGCGTCTGCAGCTCGACCTGGGTGGCGAGAAGCGTCAGATCTTCTCTGGCATCCGCGCGGCCTATCCCGATCCATCGGTGCTGGTCGGCAAGATGACCATCATCGTGGCTAACCTGGCTCCGCGAAAAATGCGCTTTGGCATCTCCGAAGGGATGGTGCTGTCAGCCGGTCCTGGCGGCAAAGATCTGTTTGTGCTGTCGGTAGACAGCGGTGCGGTACCGGGTATGCCGGTTAAGTAACCGCCCGCCATGATCTTTCCTTACTGCTGGCAACAGCAGTAGGGGAAGATCGTTTCTTCGCCCTCTTTTTCCTCACTCCTCGTTCCTCTTCTGTGTGGGTTTATCTTCTGCTCTGCGCCACCGATCGTCTGCCTGGTGCCTGTTATGTGATCGCTAGCACGCTAAGCGGTTAATGCGTATGATGAAGCTCAGTGAAAACAGGAGCCTGTCATGCTCACCGTGCTGTCTGTCTGCGGGCGCTACCTACGTGCCTTTATTATCATTTATCTCTGCTTATACAGTGGCAACGGCATCGCCTCGCTGCTGCCCATCACCATTCCTGGCAGTATTCTTGGAATGCTGATCCTGTTCGCCCTGCTGGCATCTCAAATCCTGCCGGTCAGCTGGGTAAAACCGGGCTGTCATCTGATCATTCGTTACATGGCGCTGCTGTTTGTGCCGATCAGCGTCGGCGTGATGAGCCACACCGATATTCTCAGCGCCCAGTTTGGTCCGATCGTCATCTCCTGCATCGTCAGTACCTTTGTGGTGCTGGCTGTGGTCGGCGTAAGCGCTCACCAGCTCCATAGCCGCCGCCCGGTGAGGGAGTCAGAGGATGAGTGATATCTGGTGGTCGCTGCCGCTGACGCTGGCGGCTTTCTTTCTGGCGCGCAAGCTGGCGCTAACCCTGAAAATCTCGCTGCTCAATCCGCTGCTGGTGGCGATGGCGATTATCATCCCGATCCTGCTGCTGTTGCAGCTGCCCTACTCGCGCTATTTTGCCGGCAGTCAGATTCTCAATCAGCTGCTGCAACCGGCGGTGGTGGCGCTGGCGCTGCCGCTGTATGAGCAGATGCATCAGATTCGCGCCCGCTGGAAGTCGATCATTGGCGTCTGTTTTATCGGCAGCCTGACGGCGATGGTGTCGGGCACCGCCATCGCCTTGTGGCTGGGTGCTACGCCGGAAATTGCCGCCACGATCATTCCCAAGTCGGTGACCACGCCGATTGCGATGGCGGTGGCCGGTTCGCTGCACGGCATTCCGGCGATCAGCGCGATCTGCGTGCTGATCGCCGGCGTGCTGGGCGCGGTATTCGGTCATATGCTGCTGAATCTGCTTGGCGTCAAATCTAAAGCGGCGCGCGGCCTGGCGATCGGCAACGCTTCTCATGCCCTTGGCACCGCCCGCGCCGCAGAACTTGATTATCAGGAAGGGGCATTCAGCTCACTGGCGCTGGTGATCTGCGGCATTATCACCTCACTGCTAGCCCCGATTATTTTTCCGGTTCTGCTGCACTGGTTTGGCTAAAACTTTGCGAGAGATCTCGCAAAGTTGAAACATGCAACACAGGTTGCATTGTCAGAGCGATGTGGATCACATATAAACCGATGACTGGCATATCGCCCTGCTGAATTTAATGAGGCTCTCATGCATTCACGTTTCCTCTCCGCCTTCGAGGCGTTGCCGTCAACTCTGCAAACGGCGCTGGCTCCGCTGCTGGACGCGCCTGACTTTCAGGCCGTGCTGAGCGCCGACCAGGTCGCGTCGCTGCAGCAACAGACTCAGATGGACGCCGATGCGCTGGCGCTGGCGCTGCTGCCACTGGCAGCGGCCTGTGCCGTAGCGACGGTGTCACACTTTAACGTCGGTGCTATCGCTCGTGGCGTCAGCGGTACCTGGTACTTCGGTGCCAACATGGAGTTTACCGGCACGCCGCTGCAACAGACGGTACACGCTGAGCAGAGTGCCATCACCCACGCCTGGCTGCGCGGTGAACGCCGGCTGGAGACCATCACGGTCAACTACACGCCGTGCGGCCACTGCCGTCAGTTTATGAATGAACTCAACAGCGGCACAGAGATTCGTATTTCGCTGCCGCAGCGCGCCATCAGCACCCTGGCGGATTACCTGCCTGATGCCTTTGGCCCGCGCGACCTCGACATCACCACGCTGCTGATGGACGCGGTCGATCACGGCTATCGTGCTGACGGCGATCCGCTGGTACAGGCTGCCGTTGCGGCGGCCAACGCCAGTCACGCGCCCTACAGCCAGTCACACAGCGGCGTGGCGCTGGAAACCGAATCCGGCACCATTGTGACCGGTCGCTATGCTGAGAACGCGGCGTTTAACCCCAGCTTTCCGCCGTTACAGGCCGCGCTGGTGCTGCTGAATATGCAGGGTGGACACAGCAGCCAGATAAAAAGAGCGGTGCTGGCAGAAGTCGAAAATGCCACGCTGAGCCAGTTTGCCGCCACGCAGGCCACATTACAGACCTTTGGTTGCAGTGAGCTGCTGGCTGTCAGATTGCACAAAGCATAACCGGCTGTCAGAAAGGCCACAGTTTTGTGACCTTTTATGAACAAATGCTGTACTTCTGTGGGAAATTTCATAGGATCTGGCGCCAGAATTCACGTCATGACAAATTACTCTGAATAATTCGGGTTGCAGGATAGCAGCAGGTACGTGAATGATTCGCAGCGGAAACTCGGCCGCTGCACTGCTCCTGCAGCCTGAGCTATAACGGGTAAGTAAACTGGCGCTACCTTTCCGGCGTGACGCCAGACAACACTGCAACCGGAGCATCACTGCATGGAACTCGACTACGAAAGTAAACGTCCGCTCTACATCCCTTACGCTGGCCCGATATTGCTGGAATTTCCCCTGCTCAACAAAGGCAGTGCCTTTAGCATCGAAGAACGCAACGAATTTAATCTCAATGGCCTGCTGCCGGAAGCGGTAGAGTCAATTGAAGAGCAGGCGCAGCGTGCCTGGCGTCAGTTCCAGGACTTCAAAAACAATAACGATAAGCACGTCTATCTGCGTAATATCCAGGACACCAACGAAACGCTGTTCTATCGCCTGCTGGATAACCATCTCGAAGAGATGATGCCGATTATCTATACCCCTACCGTCGGCGCTGCCTGTGAACACTTCTCTGAAATTTATCGCCGCGCACGCGGGGTCTTCATCTCTTACCCGAACCGCGACCGTATCGAAGATATGTTGCAGAACGCCACTAAACAGAACGTGAAAGTGATTGTGGTTACTGACGGTGAGCGCATTCTGGGTCTGGGTGACCAGGGCATCGGCGGTATGGGCATCCCGATCGGTAAACTGTCGCTTTACACCGCCTGTGGCGGTATCAGCCCGGCCTATACCCTGCCGGTGGTACTGGATGTCGGTACCAATAACCAGCAGTTGCTGAACGATCCGCTCTACATGGGCTGGCGTCACCCGCGTATTACCGGCGAAGAGTACGATGCTTTCGTTAACGAATTTATTCAGGCGGTAAAACGCCGCTGGCCGAAAGTGCTGTTGCAGTTCGAAGATTTCGCCCAGAAGAATGCCATGCCGTTACTTAACCGCTATCGTGATGAAGTCTGCTGCTTTAACGACGACATTCAGGGCACCGCCGCGGTCACCGTCGGGACACTGATCGCCGCCAGCCGCGCCGCCGGTAGCCGCCTGTGCGAACAGAAAGTGGTGTTCCTGGGCGCCGGTTCTGCCGGTTGTGGCATCGCGGAACAGATTATTGCGCAGATGAAATCGGAAGGTCTGAGCGATGAAGAAGCGCGCAGCCGGGTCATGATGGTGGATCGCTTTGGTCTGCTGACCGACAAGCTGCCTAACCTGCTCGATTTCCAGAGCAAGCTGGTGCAGAAAAGTGAAAACATTCAGCACTGGGATGTCACCAGCGACGCGATTTCGCTGCTCGACGTGGTGCGTAACGCCCGGCCGGATATTCTGATTGGGGTATCGGGTCAGCCAGGGCTGTTCACCGAAGAGATCATCCGCGAGATGCACAAGCACTGCAAACGCCCGATCGTCATGCCGCTCTCTAACCCGACCTCACGCGTTGAAGCGACGCCAGCCGACATCATCGCCTGGACCGACGGCGCGGCACTGGTCGCCACCGGCAGCCCATTCTCGCCGGTCAGCTGGAACGGAAAAATCTACCCGATTGCCCAGTGCAACAACTCCTATATCTTCCCCGGTATTGGTCTGGGCGTTATCGCCTCAGGTGCCAGTCGCGTGACGGATACCATGCTGATGACTGCCAGCCGTGCCCTGGCTGACTGCTCCCCGCTGGTTAACGATGGCGAAGGTCCGGTTCTGCCTGAAATCAAAGATATCCAGGGCGTGTCGAAAATCATCGCTATGGAAGTCGGTAAAGCGGCACAGCTGGCAGGTGTGGCTGTCGTCACCTCTGAAGATGTGCTGTCGCAGGCAATTGCCAACAACTTCTGGCTGCCGCAATACCGTCATTATCGTCGTACCTCGATCTAATCGTGCGCTGCCGGACCTATTCTGGTCCGGCAATGCTCAAAAAGAGACCAGCCAACCGGCACTAACTTGCTTCGCTGCGGCGGCTCAAGTAGCCTTGTGCCATCTCACCATTCTGATATCGAGTCTCCAGGCGCATGCTGAAACGCGTTTTCATTGGACTGCTTTTCATCATCCTGCTGATGGTGGCGACGGCGCTTGGCCTTGATCGCTGGATCAGCTGGAAAACTGCGCCCTTTATCTACGAGAATGTTGCCTCTTTGCCACATCGTCAGGTCGGTGTGGTACTGGGTACGGCTAAATATTATCGCACCGGCGTCATCAATCAGTATTACCTCTATCGTATGCAGGGCGCGCTGAATGCCTACAACAGCGGCAAGGTCAATTATCTGCTGTTAAGCGGTGATAACGCGCTGCAAAGCTATAACGAGCCGATGACCATGCGCCGCGATCTCATCAAAGCCGGTGTCGATCCGGCTGATATCGTGCTGGACTATGCCGGTTTCCGTACCCTGGATTCGATTGTCCGCACCCGTAAAGTATTCGATACCAACGACTTCATTATCATCACTCAACGCTTCCACTGTGAACGTGCGCTGTTTATCGCGCTGCAGCTTGGTATTCAGGCGCAGTGTTATGCCGTGCCCTCGCCGAAAAACATGCTGAGCGTGCGTTTCCGTGAGGTCGGTGCGCGATTGGGTGCGCTGGCTGATCTGTTCCTGCTGAAGCGGGAACCCCGCTTCCTCGGGCCGCTGGTGCCCATTCCGGCGGTGCGCGAGGTCCCCGAAGATGCGCAAAGTTACCCGGCGGTGACGCCGGAACAGTTGCTGGAACTGGAACAGAAGCTGCGTAAATAGCTCACGCACAGCGGCTTCTTTATGCTGTGCTGACTGTGACGCCCATGCTGGGGTCTTATAGTACGTGCAGGGCTCCGGGAGCCTGCCCTTGCGCAAAGACGCAAAACCGCCCTCCGTGGCGGGCTCAGCATGGGCGATGCCGCAGCTCATCCCTGAGGTGCGCCCGTAGCCGGGCCAACGTTTGCGTTGTTAAAAACGCTCCCGGCTTTTTTGTCCCTGGCCCGCGATGCTTTGCTACCGGCATATGACCCTTCGCTTTAACTTTTGTCGCCGTCTAAAAGTGAAGACCAGTCTGCTGTGATATTTAAGCTCACACCTCTCATGCTATTACAGCGAATTCAGCACGACTCCCCCTTAGGGTCTCTACAGATTGCTGAGAAGTTGGAGCAGGGTGAATCTGATAGCAATGACTAAGCTCAACGCGCAGGGAACACGGTCAGAAGAGGAAAGCGTCCCGCGCCAGGGATGGCGCGGGCCGAGCATGTCATGGATGACGGCTTTTGCGACTTTCCGATCTGACCGTGTTCCCTTCGCATACTCCGTCTCACAGCAACGACACCAGCACTCTTCCCTATAAAAAGCGTTCTGCGGAGAAATGACACGGGCCGGGCGTGTCATGGACTGGCCTTAGCGTTTTTCCAGTCTGGCAGTGTTCCCTAACCAGCCCCAATCTCACAGCAACAACGCCAGCACTTTTCCCATAAAAAAAAGCGACCCGAAGGTCGCTCTGCTTTTCTGACGTCATCGCCAGCGCATTATTTTTTGCGCGAGTATTTCAGCGAATCCAGCGCCACGGCGAAAATGATGATGCCGCCTTTGATAATGTACTGCCAGTAAGGGTTAACACCGATATAGGTCAGGCCGTAGTTGATAACGGTGAAGATCAGTACACCGGTCACCACGCCCGCCACGCTACCGACACCGCCGGCGAAGGAGACGCCGCCGACCACACAGGCCGCAATCGCATCCAGCTCATACATAAAGCCGAGGTTGTTGGTTGCCGAGCCGATACGGCCCGCTTCCAGCATCCCGCCGAAGGCGTAGAACACACCGGACAGCGCATAGATCATGATCAGGTTCAGGTTGACGTTAACGCCTGAGACTTTCGCCGCTTCCGGGTTACCACCGATAGCAAAAATGTTTTTACCGAAGCGGGTTTTGTTCCACAGCACCCAGACAAACACAATCGCAATCACCGCGTAGAAGGTAATGAACGAGAGCTTGAAATCACCAAAGCGTAAGAAGCCCTGGGTAAATTTCGAGAACCCAGCATCAAAACCGGCAATCGGTGACGCACCGACAAAATCGTAATAGAGCGAGTTAATGCCATAAACGATGATCATGGTGCCGAGCGTGGTAATAAACGGGGTCACCTTGAGGTAGGCAATGATCACACCGTTGACCAGACCAATCACGCCGCCAATGATGCAGACGGTCAGGATTACCAGCGGAATCGGCACGGTATCCAGCGACGGGAACACCTTGTTAGCGTTGTCCATCGCCTGCAACAAGGTTGCTGCGACGACCGCAGCCAGACCGACCTGACGACCCGCGGAAAGGTCAGTACCCTGGGTAACGATCAGCCCCGCCACACCCAGTGCAATAATAATGCGCACCGAAGATTGGGTCAGAATGTTACTCAGGTTCATTAAACTTAAAAATGTCGGGTCCTGGAAAATAATAATAGCCAGCAGTACCAGCAGCACGACATAAATGCCGCCCTCTTTTAACCAGGTTAGCGCATTCTTTTTTGTAGTCGCTTTCATGTTAACAGCCCTTGCTTCATTAAAGGTGTAATGACGCTAAACGCAATATTTCGTTCTGCGTGGTGGTTTTGGTATCAACAATGCCTGCTACCAGACCATTACTCATCACCAGAATACGGTCGGTAATGCCTAACAGCTCTGGCATTTCGGAAGAGATAATAATGATGCCCTTTTCTCTTTTCGCCAGCTCAGCAATCAGCTGGTAAATTTCGAACTTTGCCCCGACATCAATACCGCGCGTCGGTTCATCAAGCATCAGGATTTCAGGCTGGGTCAATAACCAGCGACCAATAATGACTTTTTGCTGGTTACCACCCGAAAGCGAACCAATCTGCGTATGGTGACCTGGCGTTTTCACCCGCATTGAATCGATCACCCATTGGGTATCACTCTTCATGCGTTTATTATCCAGCAGCCCCATACTGTTTTTATATTTTTTAATATTGGAAATAAGCGAGTTAAAACCAATATCCAGAAAAGCATAAATCCCGGTCGAACGTCGTTCTTCCGTTACCAGCGCGAAACCGTGGTTAATAGCTTCGTTGGCGCTGTGATTATTAATCGTTTTACCGTGCAGTTTAATGGTGCCGCCCGATTTTTCGCGAATGCCAAACAGCGTTTCGACGATATCGGTACGTTTAGCGCCCACCAGTCCGGCAATGCCGAGAATCTCCCCTTTACGCAGATCAAACGAGATGTCGCGAATCGATGGCTGACGCAATGACGTCAGGTTACGCACCTCAAGAATGGTTTCACCCGGCACGTTGGTCCGGTCCGGAAAGCGCTGGTTCAGTGAACGGCCAACCATCATTGAGATGATCTTATCCATGTCCAGCCCGTCAAGCGGCTGGGTGGTGATCCACTGTCCATCACGCAGAATGGTGATTTCATCACACAGCTGGAAAATCTCTTCCATCTTGTGCGAAATATAAACAATGCCGCAGCCGCGATCTTTCAGTTTACGAATAATGGTGAACAGATGATTGACCTCTTTCTCGGTTAACGAGGAGGTAGGCTCATCCATAATCACAATTTTCGCGTCATAAGAGAACGCTTTGGCAATTTCAATCATCTGCATTTGCGACACGGAAAGATGCGCCACTTTGTCGCGTGGATCGATATCGATATCCAGCTCGTCAAAGATCGCCTTGGTGTCGTTATACATTTTGTCCTGATCGACAAAGAAGCCTTTACGGGGATAACGCCCCAGCCACATGTTGTCCATCACGGTACGCTGTAATACCAGGTTTAATTCCTGATGCACCATCGACACGCCATTTTCCAGCGCCTCTTTGGAGCTCTTATAATCGATCTCTTTACCCTGAAACAAAATGCTACCGGTATCTTTCTTATAAATACCAAACAGGCATTTTAATAAGGTAGATTTTCCGGCGCCGTTCTCGCCCATTAATGCATGAACAGAGTGAGGCCGCACTTTTAAATTGACATTATCTAATGCTTTAACGCCGGGAAATGATTTACTGACATCGGTCATTTCCAGCAGATATTCTCGCTGCGCGGTCGTATTATCACTGGCCATAATTTACCTGGCTAAAAAACGGTGGTGACATAAAAAAGGCGCGACAGCGGTCGCGCCCGCAATCGATCTTATTTCACGAACTGTGACAGATTTTCTTTATCAACCGGAACGTAAGGAACGCGGACGATCTTATCAACCATCTTGAAGTTAGTTCCGTCGGTGGCGGTTTTGCCATTTGCCAGGTTGTTGGCAATATCCAGCGTCGCTTTCGCCTGGTTTTCCGCATCGTTCAGCACGGTACCGGCCAGCGCGCCCGATTTCACCAGCGCCAGTGCTTCTGGCAGTGCATCGACGCCGAACACCGGAATCGAGGTCATGTTGTGCGCTTTCAGCGCTTCAACCGCACCCATCGCCATGGCATCGTTGTTAGCGATAACGACTTCGATTTTTTTGGCGTTCGGGCCTGACAGCCAGGCATCCATCTTGTCTTTCGCCTGAGCGGTGTCCCACATCGCCGTATCCATCGCTAGCTGCTGGGTTTTCAGGCCATCTTTGTTCAGGGTATCGATCACATATTTGGTACGTGCTTCAGCATCAGGATGACCTGGCTCGCCTTTCAGCAGCACGAACTGAATCTGACCATCTTTGTTCAGATCCCATGCTGGGGTCGCTTTCCAGTGCTTCTCAATCAGCTGGCCCTGGATGATGCCGGACTCTTTAGAGTCGGTACCGACATAATAGGCTTTGTCATAACCGGCCAGCACTTTGGCATTAGGTTCTTTGTTGAAGAACACCACCGGCACTTCATTCGCGCGCGCTTTATCGACCACTACCGCGGCAGCCGCCGGGTCAACCAGGTTAATCGCCAGCGCTTTCACGCCTTTCGCCATCAGCACGTCGATCTGATCGTTCTGTTTAGACTGGTCGTTCTGCGAGTCATTCATCAGCAGCTGAACGCCACCGATGGTTTTCGCTTCTTTCTCGATGTCTTTGCGCACCATCGACATGAAGTTGTCATCATATTTGTAAATGGTCACGCCGATACGGGTGTCAGCTGCGTGAGCGGTTGCACCAAACATCATGCTGGCAACCAGTGCTGTGAGCGTGAAAACCTTCTTATTCATGGTATCTCCGGTTTTTTATGCAGGGTCTTTTTAGCTCTGCCGCGCCACAGAGGCGGGAGAACAATCGGTAAAACTGATCGGCGATGCGGAGTAGACACAACGTTACGCTAAGCCGCTGGACCGCCGTCCAAAATCTGACTTCCCTGTACGCAAACGCTTCCGTGAATATGAATATGTTGTGAACCATTTCATCCAGTGACTGAAGCGGTGCCTGATGCGGTTACGCGGGCGTTACATAATGTTTCAGTCCGGTGAGACGCTGCCATCATAGTGAGGGCAATGTTAATTAACTGTGAATGTAATCACAGATTGAAAACGGTTACATGGCTGAATCGCTTGAATTAGTGACGGACTCCACATTTTGCCGCTGCGCCACCGAATGACGGCGTACCAGCGTTGGCATAAAGATGTGAGTTGCGGTGTCATCCAGCAGCCCTGCCGCGCCCTGTAACGCCAGCTCTGTGGCCAGTTTAGCCATAGAAACAATGGGATAGCGTACGGTTGTCAGTTGCGGATCGGTGTAACGCGAAATCGGGATGTCATCAAAGCCAATGACAGAAAAATGCTGTGGTACCTGAATACCGTTGTCTTTTAATGCCGTGAGCGCGCCCGCTGCCATGCCGTCGTTATAGGCAAACACCGCACTCAGATTGAGGTTGCGCCCCAGCAGTTCCACCATTGCCGCTTCTCCGCCCTGCATATCGGGCTCAGCGCTGGCGATCCAGCTCTCCTGCGGCCGGATGCCCTGCTCCGCCATCGCCTGCAGCCAGCCTTCGCGGCGCTGGGCGACATCCTCAATCGGATGACTGGAACAGAGGTAGCCAATGCGGCTATGCCCTTGTTGTAACAGCGTTCGTGACGCCATCAGCGCGCCGGTGACGTTATCCAGGCTGACGCTGCGGTGCTCAAAACCGGGCACGATGCGGTTAATCACCACCATGCCGGGTACATGTTGCATAAATTCAGCCAGCTCCTGGTCTGAAAGCGTTTTCGCATGGACCACCAGCGCACTGCAGCGTTGCCGAATCAGCACCTCAATCGCGTGGCGCTCTTTCTCTTCCTGATGCCAGGAGTTGCTGATTAATACATGCTTGTGTACGCGCTGTGCCACGGTATCGACCGCTTTGACCAGTGCGCCAAAGAAGGGATCGGAAACATCCATCACCACCACGCCGATGGTGTCGCTGACCTGAGTAGCCAGCGCCTGCGCGTTGGCGTTAGGGCGATATCCCAGCGCGTCAACCGCCTGTAACACGGCGTCACGGGTATCAGACGTGACAGCGCTACTATTGTTGAGTACGCGCGAGACGGTCGCTACCGACACGCCAGCCTGACGGGCAACATCACGAATCGTTATCATGCAGCAGTTCCACAGAGGAAGAATAAGGCATCACGCCGGGTTGAACACCGGCGCTATTTTGTCAGGGGCGGGAGGCAGGCAGCGTGAATTGCGTCACATCAATGAAAACGGTTACATACAATTCTGCAACCTTTGTGATGGCGGTCATTATCTGGCGTTGTCAGTGACGGCAGGTTTACCGGCGGCCAGCAGCGTCAGACGCCGCCATAGCCACTCCAGCGGCCCCTGCGCAAAGTAATGTAACCAGATGAGTGAAAACAGAAGATTGATCAGCCACACCGCGGGCACCATCATCACCAGTTGCAGACGGGTGAAATGCATGAACAGCCCGAAACGATAGAACAGTGTGGTGCAGATCAGGGTTTGCAGCAGGTAATTGGTTAGCGCCATCCGGCCAACGCACTGAATCGCATAGCTAATACGCCAGCGACTAATTCGTGACCAGTAGCCGAGGCAGAGTGCAGCATAGCCGAGGCTGATCAGCGGACTCGCTAAATCACGCGGGGTTTGCAGATAAAAGCCGGTCCAGCGAAATTCCCAATGTAACAGCCACTGCGCTGCCACGCCGGCCACCGCAATCGACAGCCCCATCGTCAGCAGCAGCGCAGCCGCCTGACGATAATGCTGTGGTGAAAATTCGCCGGTCAGCCAGCCACTGCGCAGCAGCGCCCCGCCAATCATCATCAGGCCCGCCAGCTGCCAGCCATACTGTGCCGCCAGCGCCATTAAACCCGAGGCGAGGTGATCGAGCCGGTTTTGCACCGCATCCCAGCCGCCGGTCAGTTTCCAGTATTGCTCATATTGCAGATCGGCCGCGCCCGGCAGCCATGAACGGGTCGCCTGATGGTCGGAAATCGACCCGAACACCAGCAATACGCCACAGCCCAGCAGATAGAGCAGAATGCCGGTGTTCATCAGGCTGCGGGTCGAGGGAACATCGCGCAAAACCCGCCATATCACCAGACCGATAATGCCGTAATCCAGCAGAATATCGCCTTCCCACAGAAACACGCCGTGCAGAAAACCGAATAAGACCAGCAGCGTCAGGCGAGCGGTCAGCCAGCGGCTGCCGCGCGGCAGCTGCATTTGCAGACCCGCGCCAAATAGCAGCGCAAACAGGGTGAGGAACTTGAGCTGAGCCAGTGCGTCAGAGACCGCCCATGTCCAGGCGTCAGAGAGCGTGACGCTGCCCTGCCAGGCAGGATTGAGATAGGCGGCGGACGGCAGTCCGAAGCCGACAATATTAAGCAGCAGGATGCCGAGAATGGCACATCCACGTATGAAATCCAGCGCGTGATAGCGTTGCATGCGGCACCCTGCATTGACGACGCGGGCGCCAGAGTGCGCCCGCCGTTGACTCAACTATGGCGTACCGCGCGCAGAAATTCCTGGCGGGTGTTCTGACTGGACTTAAAAAGTCCGCCGAGTGAGGTGGTGGTTGTAGCGCTGGTGGCATCTTTCACGCCACGCGCTTTCACACAGTAGTGCACCGCATCAATCGACACCGCGACATTATTGGTACCCAGCAGCGTTTGCAGCGCCACCAGTACCTGCTGCGTCAGGCGCTCCTGCACCTGCGGGCGCTGCGCGAAGAACTGCACGATGCGGTTAATCTTCGACAGACCAATCACCGTATCTTTCGGGATATAGGCGACGGTCGCTTTGCCATCGATAATCACAAAGTGGTGTTCACAGGTGCTGGTCAGGGTGATATCACGCACGGTGACCATCTCATCAACCTTCATTTTGTTCTCAATGACGGTGATTTTAGGGAAGTTGGCGTAGTCGAGACCGGAGAACACCTCATCAACATACATTTTGGCAATGCGGTGCGGGGTTTCAATCAGGCTGTCATCTTCCAGATCGAGATTCAGCAGCTGCATAATTTCGGTCATGTGGCCTGCAATCAGGCTCTTACGCGTTTCGTCATCGAGATCGCGCGTCGGTGCACGTAACGGCGTTTCCAGGCCACGCGCTAACAGCGCTTCATGAACCAGGGCAGCTTCCTGACTTAAGGTGCTCATCGTACTCTTCTCCGGCTGGTGTTGCGCCCGCCGGTCAATGCCTGCGGGCCCTGTAACTGAGCGCGTATTGTGAAACTTTCTTTGCGGGGAATCCAGCAATCAATCAGATTGGTGATCAACGCGGGTCAGGCAGCGCGTCGCCAGACCAGCAGACCCGCCCATACCAGACTCGCGCCCGCCACCCACAACGCCGGTTCCAGCCGGTGCAGCAGCGCGGTTGACAGAAACGACAGCAGCGGGCCGACCAGTTGCCCGACCGCATAACCGGTGGTGAGTAATCCGGCCATGTATCGCAGATGCTGCGGTGCCAGTTCACGCGCATAGAGCAGTGACAGCTGCACGACGCTGAGGAAGCCGCCACCCACCAGCAGCGCCCCAATCAGCAAGCCGCTGAAGCCCGGCAACAGCGCTGCCGCCAGCACGCCCAGCGCCTGCGCCCACAGCACCAGCGCCAGCCGGGCATGGCTGCTGCCCCAGCGCCGGGTCATAATGCCGATCACAATGCCGACCATCGCCGCTCCGCCAAAGATTGGCCAGACGAACTGCGCGAACGCCCCGTCAGGAAAGCGTGCCGCCGCCATCTGCGACAAAAAAGTGGCAGGCAAAATGTAACCAAAGCCCGCCAGGCTGTAGCTCAGTACCAGCCGCTTCAGATCGCGGTTCAGCACCAGCGGTTCAGGTGCCTGATCCGGACGATGCAGTTCGCCCCGACGCGGCAGGTTACGGCTAATCAGCGCAATCAGCAGCAGCGCCAGCGCGCCGTAAGCGGCCCATGCCAGCGATGCAGATACCTGAAAGCTGTGCAGCACGACCGCCAGCAGACCGCTGACAAAGATACCGCAGCCCGGACCGGCAAACACCGCCGCCGATAACCCTGCCCTGCCATGCCGATGCAGCTGTTCATTGCTCCACGCGGCCACCAGCACCATCGCCCAGCCGCTGGCCCAGCCAATCAGGAAACGAATCGCCCCGTGCAGCCAGGGACCGCTAACGCAGGCCGAAAGCAGCGTCAGGATCACCGCGCCCCAGACACCAGCCAGCAACCGCAGCTCTACCCGACGGTGCGCGCGCATCGCATCAAAAGAGCCACACAGATAACCGAGATAGTTTAATGCCGCCACCAGGCTGGCACTGGTCAGCGTCAGCTGGTGCTCCTGAATCATCAGCGGTACCTGCGGCGTAAAGGCAAAGCGCCCAATCCCCATTGCCACAAATAAGGTTAAAAATGCGCTAAGCGCGACGCGTACCGCCATGGCTGAACTCCTGTTGTGCTGGTTTGGTGCTGACCTGAGATCTTTTCCGACTTGCTTACAGCATGCAGGATGTTTAAACTCACGGAAAGTGAATAATATTAACCAAGTTGTTTACGGGAAGAGAAGATATGGATTTAGTTCAGCTACGTATGTTCTGTTCCGTCGCCGAAAGCGGTTCGCTGGCGCGCGCGGCAGAACAGCTGCATCGCGTGCCCTCTAATCTGACCACACGGCTGCGCCAGCTGGAAGAAGAGTTAGGCGTTGATCTGTTTATTCGTGAGAAGCAGCGCATTCGCCTGTCGCCAATGGGCCATAATTTCCTGAATTATGCGCAGCGTATCCTGGCGCTGAGCGAAGAAGCGATGAGCATGACCCGCACCGGCGAACCGGCCGGTAATTTTGCCTTAGGATCGATGGAGAGTACCGCGGCGACCCGACTGCCAGGCCTGTTGGCCGCCTATCACCAGCGTTTTCCCAAAGTGGCGCTGTCGCTGATCACCGGCACCTCGGGCGAAATCATCGATCGGGTGCGTGAAGGCACCTTAGCCGCCGCGCTGGTCGATGGCCCGGTTTCTCATGACGATCTCAACGGCTGTATCGCCTTTCGCGAGGAGATGGTGCTGATCACCGGGCTGGATCACGCGCCGATCAGCAGCGCGCGTGACGTCCAGGGGGATACGCTGTTTGCCTTTCGCAATAGCTGCTCCTACCGGGTGAAGCTGGAAAGCTGGTATCGCGACAGCCAGACCGCGCCTGACAACGTGATGGAGATTCAGTCCTATCACGCCATGCTGGCCTGTGTGGCAGGCGGCGCGGGCGTGGCGATGATCCCGGCCTCGGTGCTGAAGCAGATGGCCGATCGTTCACGGGTTCAGGCGCACAGCCTGCCGCCAGGCTATCGTGATACGGCTACCTGGCTGATGTGGCGACGCGATGCGTTTACCCCGAATGTCGAAGCGCTGAAATACCTGATTATCGAACAATTTGACGATCGCCCGCTCAACGATGAGCTGATCCACCCATTACAGACGGCGGAATAAGCGTTCCGCGCTATGTTTAAGAGCCTGGCGGGCCAGGCTCTGAATCATCACGACCAACCAGACGCCACTGCGCGTCACAATCTGACTGGAAGAGGGATTGCATGAATATGATCAAAACCCGTGCCGCTGTTGCCTGGGCTGCTGGCGAACCGCTGAAAATTGAAGAAGTCGATTTAATGCCGCCGCAGAAAGGTGAAGTGCTGGTTCGCATCGTGGCGACCGGCGTTTGCCATACCGATGCCTATACCCTGTCCGGCACCGATCCTGAGGGCGTTTTCCCGGCGATCCTCGGCCATGAAGGCGGTGGCATCGTTGAAGCGGTCGGCGAAGGCGTCACCAGCGTCGAAGTCGGCGACCATGTGATCCCGCTCTACACCCCGGAGTGTGGTCAATGTAAATATTGCCTGTCCGGCAAAACCAACCTCTGCCAGGCGATTCGTACCACCCAGGGCAAAGGCCTGATGCCAGACGGTACCACCCGTTTCTTCAAAGACGGTAAGCCGATTTTCCACTATATGGGCACCTCGACCTTCTCTGAATATACGGTTATCCCGGAGATCTCGCTGGCGAAAATCAGCAAAGAAGCCCCGCTGGAAGAAGTCTGCCTGCTGGGCTGCGGCGTCACCACCGGCATGGGCGCGGTGATGAACACCGCCAAAGTGAAGGAAGGCGACACCGTGGCGATCTTCGGTCTCGGCGGTATTGGTTTGTCCGCGGTGATCGGTGCCAAAATGGCGAAAGCCGGTCGCATCATCGCCATCGACATCAACACCAGTAAGTTCGATCTGGCACGTAAGCTGGGTGCCACCGATCTGATTAACCCGAAAGATTACGATAAGCCGATTCAGGAAGTGATCGTTGAACTGACCGATGGCGGCGTCGATTACTCCTTTGAATGTATCGGTAACGTCAACGTGATGCGCTCGGCGCTGGAGTGTTGCCATAAGGGTTGGGGCGAGTCAGTGATTATCGGCGTAGCCGGTGCGGGCGAAGAGATCTCAACCCGTCCTTTCCAGCTGGTAACCGGTCGCGTCTGGCGCGGTTCGGCATTTGGCGGCGTGAAAGGCCGTTCCCAGCTGCCAGGCATCGTGCAGGATTATCTCGACGGCAAGTTTGCGCTGAATGATTTCATCACCCACACCATGCCGCTGGAAGAGATTAATGACGCCTTTGATTTGATGCACGAAGGGAAATCGATCCGCTCGGTGGTGCATTTTAACAAGTAATCAGGAGGCGTTATGGCATCCACTCTGGAGCTTCTGGAAGAACATCGCATTTTCGGCGGCTGGCAACAGCGCTGGCGTCATCAGTCGGCGGTGCTGAACTGCCCGATGACCTTCAGCATCTATCTGCCGACTCCGCACGATGATGCGCCGCCGCCGGTGGTCTGGTTTCTGGCCGGCCTGACCTGCAATGATGAAAACTTCACCACCAAAGCCGGGGCGCAGCGCGTCGCGGCGGAGCTGGGTCTGATGCTGATCATGCCGGATACCAGCCCGCGTGGTGAAGAGGTGGCGAATGATGAGGGTTACGATCTCGGCCAGGGCGCCGGTTTCTACCTCAATGCCACGCAGCAGCCGTGGGCCCGCCATTTCCGCATGTTCGATTATCTGAGCAGTGAGCTGCCAGCGCTGATTGCGGATAACTTCAAGGTCAGCGAACGTCAGTCGATCATGGGGCATTCAATGGGTGGACATGGCGCGCTGATGCTGGCGCTGCGTCTGGGCGGTCGCTTTGCCTCAGCCTCGGCGTTTGCGCCGATAGTGAATCCGATGGATGTGCCGTGGGGACAGAAAGCGTTTCAGGCCTATCTGGGCGACGATCGCGCAGCCTGGCGTGACTATGATAGCTGTCAGCTGATGACGCAGGTTTCACACCGCCTGCCGATGCTGATCGATCAGGGCGATAGCGATCAGTTCTTAGCCGATCAGCTACAGCCGGAGCGGTTAGAGTCGGTGGCCCGTGAGACGGGCTTCCCGCTGACCCTGCGTATTCAGCCGGGTTACGATCACAGCTACTTCTTCATCGCCAGTTTTGTTGAGGATCATCTGCGCTTCCACGCGCAGCATCTGCTGGCGCGTTAAGCCTCACCTCATCGTCTCCTGCCGGAGGCGATGAGGTATTTCTCTTCTTCGCGGTTAACCGCCCTGCTTCAGCATTACACCAGTGCGTCGTGTACCAGCCCGTCGATCATCACCTGCGGCATACCGCGGCTACAGTGCTCAATCCGGCCTTCCACGCCATACACCTGTGCCAGCGTGGCGGGTGTAATGACCCGATCCGGCTGACCTTCGGCGACCAGACTGCCCTGCTTCAGCATTAACGCATGCTGAGCGTGACGCAGCGCGATATTGATGTCATGCACCACCACCACCGTCACCATGTTGCGCTGAGCCGTTTCACGTCGCACCAGATCCATCACGTGAAACTGATAATTCAGGTCGAGCGCGCTGAGCGGTTCATCCAGCAGCAGCAGCGCCGGACGACGAATCAGTGACTGCGCCAGCCCGACCAGCTGCTTCTGCCCACCCGACAGCTGATCGAGATAGCGCATCGCCAGATGAGCAATGCCCAGCTGTTCCAGCAGGTGCATCACTTCCGCCTGGCTGTTAGCGCTGTGCAGGCCACCGGAGGCGCGCTGCGCCACGATAATCGACTCCAGCACGTGCAGATGCACGCCGGCCGGCAATGACTGAGGCAGATAAACCACATGCTTTGCCCGCTGTGCAAACGGCTGGGTCATCAGGTTTTCGCCATTGAGCCACAGTTCGCCACGGCCTTTATTCAGCCCGGCCAGTGCCCGCAGCAGCGTTGACTTGCCACAGCCGTTTGGCCCAAGCAGCACGGTGATTTCTCCGCGCGGCAGCGGCGCAACATTGAGGTTTTCAATCACCTTGTGCTTTGGATAACCGGCACTGAACCCGCGTAACGTCAGACCCTGTTGCATCAGACTGTCCCCCGATGACGCAAAATAATGCTCAGGAAGAACGGCACGCCAATCAGCGAGGTGACAATACCGACCGGAATGATCACGCCCGGGATCAGGTTCTTCGAGGCGACGGACGCCAGCGACAGCACCAGCGCCCCGACCAGCGCGCTGGCTGGCAGATAAAAGCGATGATCCTCACCGAACATCATGCGGGCGATGTGCGGTGCCACCAGGCCAATAAAGCCGATTGGGCCGACAAAGGCCACCGCCAGCGCAGAGAGAATACTGATGCGCAGCAACGTCGCCAGACGCAGACGGCGCACATCGATGCCAAAGCTCACCGCGCGGTCTTCGCCTAAGCGCAGCGCCGTCAGCTTCCAGCTGCTCAGCAGTGAAAACGGCAGCAGAATGGCCAGCGCCACGGTCAGTACGCCCAGCTTCTCCCACGAGGCGCGCGCCAGGCTGCCCATGGTCCAGAACACCAGTCCCTGCAACGTATCTTCGCTGGCGATAAACTGCATCATCGAGACCAGCGCATTGAAGGTGAACACCAGCGCGATGCCGAACAGCACCACGCCTGCCGACGAAACCTGAGTCCAGCGGGTCACTGCATCCAGCATCAGGGCAGCAAACAGCGCAAACACGAAGGCATTCGCAGAGATCAGCCACTGATCGGGGACGCCGGGAATGCCGATGCCGAGAATGATCGCCAGCGCTGCCCCAAACGCCGCCGCAGACGAGACGCCAAGGGTAAACGGACTGGCGAGCGGGTTATTCAGGATGGTCTGCATCTCTGCGCCTGCCAGCCCCAGCGACAGCCCGACCACAATCGCCATCAGCGCATAGGGCAGACGAATGTCCCAGACAATAACGCGAGTACCGGCATCGACGCTCTCCGGGCTAAGCAGCGTGTTCCACAGCGTTTGCAGTGAGAGACCGGCCGGGCCCAGGGTGAAGTCGAGGATCAGCGAGGCGAGTATCGCCAGCAGCAGTATGCCAATCCAGAACAGGCGGCGGCGCAGCACCTGATGGTAGTTTTGCATGGTGTGCTGAAGCGTCTCATCCCCCGCCAGCAGCGAAGTTTCGGTAGTCATGTTTTAACCCTGTGTGGCTATGCCGTCAGAAAACGCAGCCACAATAGTGCAGGTGATAATAATTATCAATTCGTGAGCATAAACGAGAGGGGAAAAAACAGTAAAAAACGGTGTGACAGGTGGGAGACTGGCTCAGGGAGCATACGCCTTTCGCAAAGCATCGCGCCGCCCAGATAAAAACGCTTTGCGTTTTTTGAACAACGCAATTTGAACAACGCAATTTGAACAACGCAAAGCGTTGGCCCGGCTAAGACGCGCTTCAGGGATGAGGTGCATAATCGCCCGCGCTGAACCTTGCCTTAGAGGGCGTATTTGCGCAGGACGTAGCGCGCTAAGCCAGCGCCTTAGGCACGCCTCAAAGCGCGCTGTCAGGCACCGGACTCAATAGCATTAGCGCCCTGAGCCCGTGCCATCCGCTAAGTTAATCTTTGTGAACCGGAAATTCCATTTCGCTGTACTTCACAAAGCGACTGCCGCGCGTCAGCTTGTAGCCAAACCAGATAATCAGGAACAGCGGAATACCGATGTAGGTCGCCGCCACGCCGTACCAGTCGATGCGGTCATTGAGGAACGCCTGGTAGTTCTGACCGAGGGTGATAATCAGGCAGAGCACAAAGGCGAAGATTGGGCCCAGCGGGAAGAAGCCGGAACGGTACGGCAGCGCATTCAGATCGTGTCCCTGCGCCACATAGCCGCGACGGAAACGGTAGTGGCTGATGGCGATACCCAGCCAGGCGATAAAGCCGGTCATACCCGAGGTGTTGAGCAGCCAGAGGTACACTTCCTGGTTGCCAAATTTCGAGGTCAGGAAGCAGAGTCCTGCCACCACGGTGGTGGCCCACAGCGCATTGCGCGGCACGCCGCCTTTTGACAGCCGGGCAAAAATGCGCGGCGCTTTGCCTTCGCTGGCCAGGTTGTAGAGCATACGGGTTGAGGCGTACATGCCAGAGTTACCGGCTGACAGCACCGCCGTCAGGATCACCGCATTCATCACCGCCGCCGCCGACAGCAGCCCGGCATTGCGGAACACCAGAGTGAACGGGCTGACGCTGATATCGTTGATATCATTGTGCAGCAGCTGCGGATCGGTATACGGCAGGATCAGGCTGATAATCAGGATCGCGAACACGTAGAACAGCAGGATACGCCAGAAAATCTGCCGCACCGCGCGCGGAATGTTTTTGGCCGGATCTTCAGATTCGCCCGCCGCGATACCGATCAGTTCGGTGCCCTGGAAGGAGAATCCGACAATCATCGCCACGCCAATCATCGCTGCAAAACCGCCGGCAAACGGTGCGTCACCCACCTGCCAGTTCTGCCAGCCTGCATGCTCCGCGCCGCGCATGATGCCGGTAATCATCAGCACACCCACCACGATAAAGATAACCACGGTCGCTACTTTAATCAGCGAGAACCAGTATTCTGCCTCGCCAAAGCCCTTCACCGAGATGTAGTTCATCAGGAACATCAGGCAGAGGAACAGCGCACTCCAGATCCAGCCAGGGGTATCGGGGAACCAGTAGTTCATCACCAGCTGCGAGGCCACCAGGTCAACCGCGATGGTCACCGCCCAGTTGTACCAGTAGTTCCAGCCGAGCGCGAAACCAAAGCCCTCTTCGACATATTTCGCGCCATAGGTGGAAAAGGAGCCCGATACCGGCATGAAGGCCGCCAGCTCACCGAGGCTGGTCATCAGGAAATAGACCATCAGCCCGATCAGGATATAGGAGAGCAGCGCGCCGCCAGGCCCCGCCTGGGCAATGGTCGCCCCGGAGGCGACAAACAGGCCGGTACCAATAGAACCGCCAATGGCGATCATCGTCAGATGACGTGCTTTTAACGCACGTCGTAACGCAGGTTGTTGTGTTGTATTTGAGTCATTATGCATGTGTAAACGCTACGCTGGGTAAAAATGAGGCGCGATTGTAGCAGCTAAGCCTGCGCTGTATAGCGAATGCCGCGCTGTTATAAGTTACGTTCATGATCGCGCCCGGATTATTAGTAATCACTCGCGACAATAGGATAAAAAACGGGTCAGTGCCTTCGAGATGTGCTTTTGTCGGTGATGAATGCGATAGAGCGTACGGGTCAGACGCGGCAGCGGCAGCGCCAGTTCAACCAGCGTACCGGTCTCCAGCAGATCGCTAATCACCCGACGTGACAGACAGCTGATGCCCATGCCGTGGCGCACCGCATGTTTGATCGCCTCGGAATTGCCCAGCTCCATACCCAGCTGAAAAGTCGGCAGATGCGACAGCAGCAGATAATCGACGATTTCACGGGTGCCGGAGCCGCGTTCACGCAGGATCCACGGCGCAGCGGCCAGCGTCTCCAGCGTCACCGGCTGTTGCAGGATCGCCGCATCCGGGGCGGCAAACACCACCAGCTCATCCTCCAGCCAGGGTTCGCTGACCAGTTCGGTCATGTGGCAGGGTCCTTCAATCAGGCCAACGTCAACGCGGAAATCGGACACCGCCGTGATCACATCCTGACTGTTGCCGACGCTCAGCTCCAGCGGCAGGCCGGGAAAATCACGCCGGTAAGCCGCCATCATGCCCGGCAGCAGATAGTTGCCGATGGTGCTGCTGGCAAAAATGCGAATCGCCCCGTTGTCCTCTTTAAACAGTTGCTCAATTTCGCTGGCCTGTTCCAGCAGGCCAACCGCACGCGGATAGAGCAGTCGCCCATGCTCATTCAGCACCAGCCGCTTACCGACCCGATCAAACAGCTGTACGCCGAGCTGGTTTTCCAGATCGGCCAGCGCCGCGCTGACGGCCGACTGTGACAATGCCAGCAGCTGTGACGCCTGAGTGGTTGAACCACTTTTCAGCACTTCCGTGAATACTTCTATCTGCCGCAGCGTAATGTGCATCGGCGCTCCTTAAATCACTTATTGCCTGATGAGATAGATCACCACCGCCAGCCAGATCAACGCGATCAGCACCAGCCAGCCGGCGATTTTTTTGCCGCGCGCACGCTGGGACTGCGCCCTTTCGCTGCTGCTGATACGCACCTCGCGTGGCAGCAGACGCAGCAGTATCATTGCGCCAGAGGGAATGATCACCGCATCATCCAGCAGACCCACAAACGGGATCACATCCGGAATGATATCGATCGGGCTGATGCCATAAGCGACCAGCCCCATCATCGCCAGCTTATTCCACCACGGGGTGCGCGGATCGCGAAAGGCAAACCACAGCACCACGATGTCCCTTTTGATCAGCCTCGCCCACCGGCGCAGACGCGAAAATAGCATAATAGCCGCCTTATCGATTATTCTGGTCAATTATAAATATATTATCAATTTCACTTTTAAGCCAGCCAGCGCCATGATCGGGTCTCAATCAGAAGGAGGAATCGACATGGCAGATCTGAGCATTCACAAAACGCACCCTCAGCTTCAGCTCTGGCTCCCTGGTTTGCTGCTGACCGCGCTGATTGCCGCTGCCGCCAGCTGGCTGGCCGGGCAACCGGCGATCGCCTCGTGGGGGCTGGGATCGCTGACGCTGGCGATTGTGCTGGGCATTATTATCGGCAACAGCATCTATACGCCGCTTTCCCCACACTGCGATGCCGGCGTGGCGCTGGCGAAACAGAAGCTGCTGCGGCTGGGGGTGATTCTGTTCGGCTTCCGCATCACGCTGCAGCAGATCGCTGACGTCGGCCTCAGCGGTATCCTGATTGATGCACTCACCCTGAGCAGCACCTTCTTTATTACCTGTCTGCTGGGGATACGCCTGCTGAAGCTGGATCGCGATACCGTCTGGCTGATTGGTGCCGGTAGCAGTATCTGTGGTGCGGCGGCGGTGCTGGCGACCGAACCGGTGGTTAAAGCGGCAGCGTCAAAAGTCGCAGTCGCTATCGCCACAGTGGTGCTGTTTGGTACCCTGGCCATTTTTATCTATCCGCTGCTGTGGCCACTGGCGCATACGCTCTTCCCTGCCCTTGATCAGGCGCAGTTTGGCGTGTTTACCGGCTCAACCATTCATGAAGTGGCGCAGGTAGTGGCTGCCGGACACAGCATCGGGCCGGATGCCGAGAACAGCGCAGTGATTGCCAAAATGCTGCGGGTGATGATGCTGGCGCCGTTCCTGCTTTGCCTCAGTGCGGTGCTGCGCCGCCAGACGCCACGCGCACAGGCTTCGGGTCCGGTGACCTTTCCGTGGTTTGCGCTGCTGTTTATTGCGGTTGCGCTGTTTAACTCGCTGCACCTGTTACCGGCTGAAGTTGTCGCAATGCTGAATCAGCTGGCCGGATTACTGCTGGCGATGGCGATGGCAGCGCTGGGATTAACCACCCGTTTCAGTGCATTACGTGAAGCAGGCGTGAAACCGCTGCTGCTGGGTGCGCTGGTGTTTATCTGGCTGATCGTCGGCGGCGGTGCCATCAATCTGCTGGTGCAACATTTCATGGGCTAACCGCATCAGGTATCATGCCGTCTCTTCAGTGCATAGCCCCTTCAGGAGAACGGCATGAAATATATCGGCGCACACGTCAGTGCGGCAGGTGGTGTGGATCAGGCAGTGATACGCGCCCATGAGATCGACGCAACCGCCTTCGCCTTGTTTACCAAAAATCAACGGCAGTGGAAAGCCGCCCCGCTTTCCACTGAGGTGATTGATGCCTTTCGCGCCGCCTGCGAGAAATATCACTTCAGTTCGCAGCAAATCCTGCCGCACGACAGCTTCCTGATTAACCTTGGTCATCCGGTGGCTGAGGCGCTGGAAAAATCCCGCGCTGCCTTTATTGATGAGCTGCAGCGTGCCGATCAGCTTGGCCTGACGCTGCTGAACTTCCATCCGGGCAGCCACCTGCATCAGATTGACGAGCAGGCCTGCCTGAAACGCATCGCCGAATCGATCAACATCGCCCTCGACCAGAGCCGTAACGTCACAGCCGTGATTGAAAACACCGCCGGTCAGGGCAGCAATCTGGGTTTCCGTTTTGAGCATCTGGCGGAAATTATTGACCAGGTTGAGGATAAGACACGCGTCGGGGTCTGCCTGGATACCTGCCACGCTTTTGCCGGTGGCTACGATCTGCGTACCGAAGCGGACTGTGTCGCCACCTTCGCTGAGTTTGAGCGCATCGTTGGCTTTAAGTATCTGCGCGGGATGCATCTCAACGATGCAAAAAGCACCTTCGGCAGCCGCGTTGACCGTCATCACAGCCTGGGTGAAGGCAATATCGGTAAAACCGTGTTCAGCTGGATGATGAAGGATGCGCGTTTTGACGGGATTCCGTTAATCCTTGAAACCATCAACCCGGATATCTGGAAAGATGAGATTGCCTGGCTGAAGTCCGAACAGCAGGGATAAAACAGGGAGCCAGTCGGCTTAATGCCGATCAGTTAAGGGATCGGTGATAACGCAGTCTGGTGCCGGGCAGGGGCTGGCGTTTTATCCCGGCGGCGCAATGCTTTACTCCAGGCGTATTCACCCATCGCTTTAACATTATTCACCGTCTGAAAAAGCAAACAGGGAGCCATCTGGCTCCCTGTTTTTTTACTTCAGCAGATTATGCCCCTGAGCAAATCAGGCTTTTGCCAGCTGCTCTTCCGGACGTTTCAGCACCGCATAGCTCAGGCCAGCAATCGCCGTGCCGACCACAATCGCTACCAGATAGCCGACCACCGGGGTGATCGCGCCTGGGATCAGCAGCACAAACAGCCCACCGTGTGGTGCCATCAGTTTGGCACCCACCGCCATCGAGATGGCACCGGTGGTCGCGCCGCCGACGATGCAGCAAGGCAGAACACGCATCGGGTCACGGGCCGCGAACGGAATCGCACCTTCAGAGATAAAGCAGAGACCCAGTACCAGCGCCGCTTTGCCCCCTTCCTGCTGACCTTTATTGAATTTACGACGGGCAACCAGCGTCGCCAGGCCCATCGCCAGCGGTGGCACCATACCGGCCGCCATGATCGCCGCCATCGGGGCATACGTCTGAGAACTCAGCAGACCGACACCAAAAGCGTAAGCCACTTTATTGACCGGACCGCCCATATCGGTACACATCATGCCGCCCAGAATCGCGCCCAGTAGCACCGCGTTGGCGGTACCCATGTTCGCCAGCCAGTGCGTCAGACCGTTCATGATGCCGGCAACCGGTTTACCGACCACATAAATCATCAGCAGGCCGGTAATCAGGCTGGCAAACAGCGGAATAATCAGTATCGGCTTCAGCGCTTCCATACTCTGTGGCAGTTTCACTTTGCCGCTGATCAGCTTCGCTGCGTAACCGGCGATGAAACCGGCGATGATCCCGCCGAGGAAGCCTGCGTTGATGCTGGTGGCGATCATCCCGCCAATCAGGCCTGGGGTCAGACCCGGACGGTCAGCAATGGAGAAGGCGATAAAGCCTGCCAGTACCGGCACCATCAGAGCGAAGGCGCTACCGCCACCGATCTGCATTAACGCGGCAGCCAGCGTGCCCTGCTCTTTAAAAGCGGTGATACCAAAGGCAAAGGAGAGCGCGATACTCAGACCGCCCGCTACCACCATCGGCAGCATGTAAGAAACGCCGGTCAGCAGGTGACGATAGGCGCCTGCGCCCTCTTTCTTCTCGTTCTGGTTGTCGCTGCTCTGCGCGCCAGTGGCTTTGTACGGCTTCGCCTCGGCTACTGCTTTATCCAGCTCCTGCGCGGTTTTCTTCAGCGCCAGTCCGGTTGAGGTGCGGTACATCGGCTTACCGGCAAATTTCGCCAGATCGACTTCGATATCAGCCGCCACGATCACCAGATCGGCCGCCGCCACTTCTTCCGGCGTAATGGTATTACCAGCACCAACTGAGCCGCGGGTTTCTACTTTGACCCACCAGCCGCGACGGGTCGCTTCAGCCTGAATCGCCTCTGCGGCCATAAAGGTGTGGGCTACGCCGGTCGGGCAGGCAGTGATCGCAACCACGCGTTTCTGCGCACCGGCCTGGGCCGCCGCAGGCGCACCAGCTGGCCCGGCAACGGCTGCCGCAGCCTGCCAGGGTTTCGCTTCGGCTCTGGCGCGAGTGAGGAAGGTTTCTGGCTCGCGGATCGCCAGCTGAACCTCACCCTGCCACAGCGGTTTACCGTTCAGTGCCGCGTCGTCCGGCACGTTTTTGCCCAGCACGATAACCTGTTCGGCCTCGGCAGGATTATCAGTCAGCGTCAGGCCCGCAGCGGTCAGACGTTGTTGCGCCATGTAAGCGGAAGCCAGTCCCAATGAAGGATCTTTTATCAGCAGCGTTTTCATTATCGCTCTCCTGCTGTCAGTTAACGGGTTGTAAGTCGACGCGCGCCATCATTGCGGCCAACTGGGTACGATCGGAAACGCCAACGTTGCTCTGACTGACGGCCATCGCCGCCACTGCCGTTGCAAGACGCAGCGTGTGTTCACTGGATTCACGCATTAACAGCCCGTAAATCAGGCCGCCCACCATTGAATCGCCCGCGCCGACGGTGCTGACGACTTCGCACACCGGTGGTTTGGCAATCCATTCGCCTGAGGCATTAACCCAAAGCGCGCCTTCTGCGCCCAGCGAGATCACCACATGGGCGATGCCCTGCTCGCGCAGCTCATGGGCAGCACCAATCACATCCTGCAGGTCCGGCAGTTTACGACCGGCCCAGATTTCCAGCTCACGGCGGTTAGGTTTAACCAGCCACGGCGCGGCTTTCAGCCCGGCGACCAGCGCATCACGGCTGCTGTCGAAGATAATGCACGGGCAATGAGTGCGCAGCTCGGTCATCCAGCGGGTAAAGGCGTCAGGATCGACCCCTTCCGGCAGGCTGCCGCTGACGCAGACCATATCGAACTGGCCCAGCCAGGTCAGAGAGTCGCTGGTAAAGCGGTCCCAGTCCTGTCCGGTGACCTGAAATCCTGAGAAGTTCAGATCGGTGACATCGCCAGTCTGCTCAGTCAGTTTGACGTTAATACGGGTGCGGCCTGGCACGACCTGAAAACGGTTAGCAATGCCCAGTTCGCTGAACAGCTGCTGAAAGCCATCCTGATTCTCTTTCCCCAGGAAACCGCCTACGGTGACGTCGATGCCGAGATCTTTCAGCACTTTGGCAACGTTGATGCCTTTACCTGCCGCGTGCAGTCCGGTGGTTTTTACCAGGTTAACTTCGCCACGTTCAATTTCAGGGGTATAGCCCACCAGATCATAGGCCGGGTTCAGCGTGATGGTTGCGACGCGTCTGCTCATGCTGCCCCCTCGCCCAGTCCGCTGGTGATCGCTTCTTCAATCGCGTTCAGCGCCTGTTGAGCGTCTTCGCCGCTGGCGGTAAAGCGCAGGCGATGGCCTTTCTTCACGCCGAGCGCGACCACTTTCATCAGGCTGCGGCCGTTGGCGGGTTTGCCACTGCCGTCAAGATTGGTAACGGTAATGTCGCTGTTGAACTGCTTGATGACGCTGACCAGCGCAGTACCCGGACGGGCATGTAAACCGTGCTCGTTGCGGATGGTAAATTCTGCCGTCAGGACCTCAGCCTGCTCGTCCACTTCACTGGTGAGCAGCGCATAGACACCGGCGGCATCGGCTTTCAGCAGACGGTCCGCTTTGCCCTGCTGTAACAGCGCGCTGAGGTAACCCAGCACTTCCAGCGGACGTTCATCCACCGCCGCCACGCTGATTAACAGCGCCGCAGATTCGCCCTGATGCTCAAACGGATGGGCGGCACGGCTGACGGCGACGCCGCTGCGTAGGTTGCCGAGGCTGCTGTCGCTCAGCCAGATCCCCTGACCGAGACTCAGCGGCGGGTTGGAAACCACATCGGCGACGTAGCTGGCATCGACCACGCCAGCCGACTGCAGCCGACCGGCATTCATCGCCTGTAAGGTGATCAGATCGCTGGCGGCGACGTTCAGGGTAATTAATGAGGTGTCGAAGCTAAATTCGGCGGCTTGTTTTTCGCCCATCAGCAACGCACGCAGATCTTCAGCAGAGGCGGTTTTAAGCTGTTCAGCGATGCTGTCATCGCTCAGAACATGGGTCAGCTGACGCAGCAGCGCCAGATGCTCATCCGATTTGGCGGCAATGCCAATAGCCACATAGGCGGTCTGATCGTCGCCCCAGCTGATGCCCTGCGGAAACTGGAACACCTGGACGCCGGTTTTCAGCACCAGATCGCGGGTATCGGTGGTGCCGTGCGGAATCGCGATGCCGTTGCCCAGAAAGGTTGAGGTTTGCCGCTCACGCGCCAGCATACCGTTGACGTAGCCCTCCGTCACATTACCGGCAGCGGTCAACGCTGCTGCAACCTGACGAATGGCCTCTTCTTTATTCTGGGCGCTGGCTCCGGTATGGATGGCCTGCAATTCGAGCTGGAACATAATTCTCCTCGCTTGCTGAGATTGAATCGTTTCAGCCAGTGGGGAAATTATTACGCCATCCTGCTGAAAACAGGTGGCGTGGTCACCGCTGAAACGTTTCAAGGATTGTGGTACAGCACCTGGCAGCAGGCAAGAAAATGCGCAAACGGCGTAGCAGATTTTTGATGTTACGCACATTTCATCGACGTTTTAAGATTTTGCTCTCTGCCCGCTGACGCGGTTGCTGTAAGCCTGGCATAAACTCAGCCAAAGGTTCAGCAACGTCAGCGGATCAGGGCGCGGTGTCCGCTTCCAGCTGCAACAGATAGATCATCGCCTGCTGACGTGAATCGCCACACATGCTGTGCGCAGGCTGCAGGCCGGCACACACCGCGGGACGTAAGTCAGATCCAAACAGCTTGCAGCGCAAAGCCTCATCAAGCTGCACGCAGGGGGTGTTAGCGGGTTTGCCGTTGGGCATGCCGGGGATCGGTGAAGAGATGGAGGGCGCCGTACAACAGGCACCGCAGTGGCTACGGCATTGCATACTGTGCTCCGGCAGAGAAAGTCGCGGCGACAATAGCAGTCTGACGGCGTAATTGCCACGTCTGCCGCTGCCCCAGGTAAAATTTCACCGTCGCCATATTGCCAGTTTTCACCGGCGCGAGTAACGTGGCGCGCAATTCACTCTCAGAGATAGCAAAGAGAACAGCAATGCCAAAAGCGAATGAGATCAAAAAAGGAATGGCCGTTACCCATAACGGAAAACTGCTGCTGGTTAAAGATATTGATGTCCAGAGCCCAAGCGCGCGTGGCGCAGCCACCCTGTATAAGATGCGTTTCACCGATGTACGCACCGGAATGAAAGTAGAAGAACGCTTTAAAGGCGACGAGATCATTGATGCGATTTCGCTCAGCCGCCGCAGCGTCACCTTCTCTTATATAGACGGTGATGAGTACGTCTTTATGGACGACGAAGATTACACTCCCTATAACTTCAAAAAAGAGCAGATCGAAGAAGAGCTGCTGTTTATTCCTGAAGGCGGGATTCCGGGCATTCAGGTGCTGACGATGGAAGGCCAGGTGCTGGCGCTGGAACTGCCGCAAACCGTCGACATGGAAATTGTCGATACGTCGCCCGGCATTAAAGGCGCCTCGGCCAGTGCCCGCACTAAACCGGCTGGCATGAGCACCGGGCTGGTGGTTCAGGTACCGGAATACCTCAGCAACGGCGACCGCATCCGCATTCATATTGCCGAACGCCGTTATATGGGCCGCGCCGACTGATCGCACAGCCTGAACGTTGCCGGGTTGCCGATTGTTATATTATAACACTTTAACCCGGCTATGCTGACAGGAGGCGGACCGATGACACGGGTCAATCTGATCACCGGATTTTTAGGCAGTGGCAAAACCACGCTGTTATGTCATCTGCTGGCGGCAAAGCCTGCCAATGAACAATGGGCGGTGCTGGTCAATGAATTTGGTGAGATTGGTGTCGATGGCGCGCTGCTGGCGAACCGCGGCGCAACGTTAAAAGAGATCCCTGGCGGCTGCATGTGCTGCGTCAACGGCCTGCCGATGCAGGTCGGGCTCAATATGCTGCTGAAAAATAAACCGGACCGGCTGCTGATCGAGCCGACCGGTTTAGGCCATCCGCGTCAGTTACTGCAGATGCTGAGTTCCCCGACCTACCATTCCTGGCTGCAACTTAACGCCACCCTCACCCTGCTGGATGCCCGCCAGCTGGCCGATCCACGCGTGGTCGCCAATGAAAATTTCCGCGATCAGCTGGCCGCAGCAGACGTAATCATCGGTAACAAGCAGGATCGCTGGCAGCCGGAGGATTATCAGCGCTTAGCCCGCTGGCAACAGGATGCGCAGGATCAGCGGCCCTTTATTGCCACCGAATTTGGTCAGATTCCGCTGGCGCTGCTGGATACGCCGCGCGGCAAGCCACGCGAGCTGCCGGTGCCGCAGCATCATCATCCGGTGACTGCCGCGGTCAGCGGCGTCGCGGCACTGCGGCTGGAAGGTCAGGCACGCTGGCGTCGGGCGCTGAATCAGGGGCAGGACTATAGCGCCTGTGGCTGGCTGTTTGACCCTGAGACGCGGTTTGATCGGGCGGCGCTGCTGGAATGGGTCCGGCTGGCCCCAGGCGATCGGATAAAAGGCGTCATGCGCGTTGAAGAGGGATCGCTGAATATTAATCGTCAGGGCGCGGATCTGCAGCTTGAAACGCGATCGCTGCCACCCGCCGACAGCCGTATTGAGATCATTCATTCGCAGCAGGCTGACTGGAATAGACTACAATCGGCGTTGTTGAAGTGCCGTTTACGCTGACAAGGGTATCGTCGGCGGTTATTTTTTTAAATATGAGTTTAACTATGCGCGTAACTCGCCTTATAACCATCCTGCTGCTGAACGCATTAGGTGTGGTGCTATTCCTGTCATGGTATCTGCCACCTGAACATGGTTTCTGGTATGGCGTCGATAAATCCATTTTCTTTGGCTTTAATAGCCAGATGATTATCCATTCCGGCTTTGCGCTGCTCGTGGCGATCACTAACTATCGTGGCTTTGATGCGGTCTCGCTGCTGGCGATGGGTCTGCTTTATCTGTCGATCTGGCGAGGAGAAACCCCGCAGGCACGGCGACGGATGCTGGCTATCGGCATTACCATGCTGCTCACCGCGGTGGTGCTCAACCAGCTGGGCCATCTGCTGCCGGTGAAGCATTCCAGCCCGACGCTGTTCTTCGAAAACGTCCATCGGGTCAGTGAACTGACCGGTATTCCGGCCAAAGATGCCTCGAAAGACAGTTTCCCTGGCGACCACGGCATGATGCTGATGATCTTCGCCTGCTTTATCTGGCGTTATTTTGGTTTCGGTCGTTTTTTAATTGCGGCGGCGATTGTGGTTATTTTTTCACTGCCACGGGTGATGGCGGGCGCGCACTGGTTCACCGATATCGCTGTCGGTTCCCTTTCAGTGGTATTAGTGGGATTAAGCTGGTGGTTATTAACTCCGGCCAGCGATCTGCTGGTTAATTGGTTTTATCGCAAATTGCCGGGTAAATATAAGCCCCTGGCCTGAATGATAAGCGCGGGTGCAATAATGGCCTTATTCTTAGCCGCCCGCGCTTATAAAAAAACCCGATGCACTATTAGCAGGCTAATCAAATCCATTAAAAGAAAAGGTTATGACCGGCTTCATCGGTCAAATAATCCTCACGTTCGCTTGTCCATAAAGAAAATTCTCAATTAGCAGGCTATAGGCCGAATTAGCGCCATTTTGGTCCCCTGCTCTCACCATCATTTGACCACAATTGTTGCTAAATTAGTCAGTGTGTTAAGGTTTGATTTCACATCAGAAAAACCTATAAGAATTTGATTGAAAGCACTCGCCACGGCGTCTGGAATCAGTTAACCTCAGTCGCTGTGGGGTAACAGCATCAGAGAATTCGATTTTTTTTACAGTAAAAATGTGTCCATTAACACATTTTAGTAATTAAGGAATTGTCTTAGTCTGTTTCGCTTATTAATCTCCCTGTTTTGTCATCTGGCTGGCGACAATCTTGTCGTAAGGACATCGAAGGAAAACCCGAATAATGGTCAAGTCTCAACCAATACTGAGATATATCTGGCGAATCGTGCCTGCAGTGGCACTGGCAACTCTCCTCTCAGCTTGTAGCAGTACCCATAACGGTCAAAACGCGAATAACGAGAATCATGAAGTTAACAACCACAATGGTTTTTTACTTCAGGCGTCTCAGGATGAGTTTGAAGAAATGGTGCGTAACGTCGACGTTAAGTCGCGCATCATGGATCAATACGCTGTCTGGAAAGGCGTGCGCTATCGTCTGGGTGGCGATACCAAACGCGGTATCGATTGTTCCGCCTTTGTACAGCGCACCTTCCGCGATCAATTTGGCTTAGAACTGCCGCGCTCTACCTCAGAGCAGCAGGGCACCGGTAAAGAGATTTCGCGCACTAAACTGCGTCCTGGCGATCTGGTGCTGTTCCGTGCTGGTTCTACTGGCCGTCATGTTGGCATCTATCTCGGTAATGATAACTTCGTTCATGCTTCCACCAGCAGTGGTGTGATGATTTCAAATCTGAACGATGATTACTGGAAAAAGCGTTATCGTGAAGGGCGACGTGTATTAAGTCGTAACCCGACCTGATTACCGCCTTTGATCTCCTTCTCAGCCAGAGAATATGAAACGCTGCTAACGCAGCGTTTTTTTTCGTCTGTTGCCTTTACCCGCCTGAGACTGATGGCATGAAAACCATTGTCTTTCAAAAGAATATCGAGACATTCCCCGTCCTCTCGTTATATTCTCAGGCGCTTATACCGAAGCAGTCGTGCGCAATAACATAATAATAATTTTATCAGAGGAAGCACCTCATGCCACTGTCGGGGGCGCTGATGCGCCATGCAACCTATCCTCGTCGAATCGCATGGAGCAGCGCGATGATCGGCTGCCTGTTCTTTTTATTATTTACCGCACTGTCGCTTAACCATCTCTGGCACAAGCGCGAGCAGCAACATCAGCAGTTATTAGAAAACAGCCGAACAGCACTGCAGCAAACGCTCTCCTCACTGATTAACAACACACTCAGTCCCCTGCTTCCCTTTACCCAGGCTACCTGCCAGACCATCAATCGCGAACTGACCTCACGCGCCGCCTTTGCCGGTAATCTGCGCGCGATTCTGCTGGTGAATGACGGTAACGCCTTTTGCTCATCGGCCACCGGCAGCTTTAACCTGCCGCTCAACGTCATATCGCCAGGGAGTGATACAACGCGCGATATTGATCTGCAGCTGATGGGCGGAACCCCGCTGCAACCCGATAAACCGGCGCTGGCATTGTGGATCAGGAACCCTGGCAGCGCGCAGTCTGGCGTCTTTGCCACTCTCAATATTACCCTTGCGCCCTATCAGCTGTTGCCGTCATGGCGGCCGGAGATCTCTGGCATGGCGCTGGTGGCGCAGCGCAGCGCGTTAACCAGCTGGCAGTCAGGCGTGATCGACAACACTCTGCTGCCCCCGCCGCTGTTGCAACAGTCCCTGCCGGGTTACCCGCTGCAATTTGTGTTATATGGCACCACGCTGGCGCTCAGCGATTATCAAAATATTCTGCTAAGCAGCCTGCTGCTCTCTGTGCTGGTCACCGGCGGCTGCTGGCTGCTGCTGTCGGTCTGTCAGCGGCCAGGAAAAGATCTGATTCAGGGCATGAAGCGCGGCGAGTTTCATATTGAATATCAGCCGCTGGTCACCTCTCACGACGGTCAGCCCTACGGTATGGAAGCGCTACTGCGCTGGACGCATCCTGTTGAGGGACCGATCCCGCCGGATGTGTTTATCGGTTACGCCGAAGCGCAGAACCTGATTATTCCGCTGACCCGGCACCTGTTTCAGCTGGTCGCCCGCGATGCCCAACTGCTTTGCCATACCATTCCCCGTCATGCCAGCCTCAGTCTGAATATCTCGCCGCTGCACCTGGCCGATAGCGGTTTCCGCCAGGATGTGCTGCGCTGGCTCGACACCATGCCCGCCGCGCACTTTAACTACGTATTTGAAATCACTGAACGAGCCATGGTGCGCGATGAAAATGTCGGCGAACTGTTTGAGTGGCTGCATCAGCAAAAGATCAATATTGCGATTGATGACTTCGGCACCGGACACAGCGCGCTGATCTATCTGGAAAAATATGCCTTCGATTACCTGAAAATCGATCGCGGTTTCGTTCAGAGCATCGGCACCGATACCCTGACCTCGCCGGTGCTGGATACGGTGTTGCAGCTGGCGAAAAAGCTCAATCTTAAAAGCGTGGCGGAAGGCGTCGAGACCGGTGAACAGGCCGCCTGGCTGATCAATCGCGGTGTTACCCATCTTCAGGGTTACATTTTTAGTCGACCGCTGCGGCCTGAAACGCTGATAGACTATTTCCAGCGTCATAATGCCTGAATCGGAAAATCACAGGAGAGCGTAACCGTGGTGCTGCTTCGTGCTGGATTATTATTGCTGTGTGGTCTGCTCAGCAGCCCGTTGCTGGCTGCCAGCATCAAAGAAAGTTTCGCCTTCACGCAGGCCGGCGAAGCGAAATACCCGCCCGACTTCAGCCATTATGACTACGCCGATCCCAATGCTCCTAAAGGTGGCAGCATCACCATGGCGGTGGTGGGGACCTACGACAACTTCAACCGCTACGCCTCGCGCGGCAATCCCGGCATCAATACGGAAACCCTGTATGACGGGCTTTATACCGGTTCAGATGATGAACCCGGCAGCTATTACCCGCTGATTGCCCTGTCCGCCCGCTACGCCAGTGACTTTACGTGGATTGAGATCCGCCTGAATCCCCGTGCCCGCTTTCAGGATGGCACGCCCATCACCGCCGGGGATGTGGCATTTTCCTTTACCAAATTTATGACCGAAGGGGTACCGCAGTTTCGCGTCGCCTATCGCGGCGTGACCGTTAAGGCGCTGGATCGGCTGACGGTGCGGATTGATGCGCAGCAGCCGGACAAAGACCGGATGCTGGGCTTACTGACGCTGCCGGTGCTGGCGGAAAAATTCTGGCACGATAAAAAGTTCAACGAACCCCTGAGTTCACCGCCGCTGTCGAGCGGTCCTTATCGCATCACTAAGTGGAAGCTGGGCCAGTTTATTGAATACAGCCGGGTAAAAGATTACTGGGCCGCCGATCTGCCGGTTAACCGCGGGCGTTTTAATTTCGACCGCATCCGCTACGACTACTATCTGGATGACAATGTGGCGTTTGAAGCCTTCAAAGCGGGCGCATTCGATTTGCGGGAAGAGACCTCGGCCAAAAAATGGGCCACGCAATATCGCGGCCGCCATTTTGACGATCACAGTATTGTGAAAGAGACGTTGCCAAACGAAGCCGCCATTGATACCCGCTGGCTGGCGTTTAACAATGAAAAACCGCTGTTCCACGATCGTCGGGTCCGGCAGGCGCTGACGCTGGCGTTTGATTTCGAGTGGATGAACAAAGCCCTGTTCTATGGCGCTTATCAGCGTGCCAGCAGCTATTTCCAGAATACCGACTTTGCGGCCAGCGGCCTGCCCGACGCGCAGCAGCAGGCGTTGCTGGCCCCGTGGCGCGCGCAGTTGCCGCCTGAACTCTTCACTCAGCCTTACCATCCGCCCGTTACCGACGGCAGCGGTTACGATCGCGCCAGTCTGTTACGGGCATTTGCCTTGCTGAAACAGGCGGGCTGGCAGATTAACGATCGCCGGCTGGTGAATGCGAAAACCGGTCAGCCGTTTAAGGTTGAACTGCTGTTGCGCAGCGGAACCAATACCGAATGGGCGCTGCCGTTGCAGCACAATCTGTCGCGACTCGGCATCACTCTCAACCTGCGTCAGGTTGACAGTTCACAGTATCTGCGGCGGTTACGCGAAGGCGACTACGAGATGATCGCCACCGTTTATGGCGCGATGCCGATCCCCTCCTCCAGCCTGCAGGTTTACTGGCAGTCAGATTACATCGCCTCGTCGTGGAATACTGCGCGGGTTAAAGATCCGCTGGTCGATCACTTCGTGAAACAGATTGTGGCGCATCACGGCGATCTTCCGGCGATTCGGCCGCTGGCACAGGTGCTGGATCGTATTCTGTTGTGGAATGCCTATATGATCCCGATGTGGTACAACGCAGAGCAACGGCTGGCGTACTGGGATAAATTTTCCCATCCGGCCGGCAAACCGGCTTACAGCCTCGGGCTGGAAAACTGGTGGTATGACGTGAACAAAGCTGCCCGGCTGCCGGCCAGCAAACGCTAAGGAGTGGAACGTTGGCAACTTACTTTCTGCGCAGGCTGTTGCTGATTATTCCCACGCTGTGGGCGATCATCACCCTTAACTTTTTTATTGTGCAGATTGCGCCTGGCGGTCCGGTGGATCAGGCGCTGGCCAATATTCAGTTTGGTCAGACTACAGGGCTGGCGAGCGGCGGTGCCGACAGCGCGGCGTCCCGCGCCAGCCTGAATGCACTGAATCCCGCTGATAACCAGTATCGCGGCGCGCGCGGTCTGGACCCGGAGGTGATTGCCGAGATTAAGCAGCGCTACGGCTTTGATAAGCCGATCTGGCAGCGCTATGGCGAGATGTTGTGGAACTATGCCCGTTTTGACTTCGGCGACAGCCTGTTTCGCAGCGCCTCGGTGCTTCAGCTGGTTAAAGAGAGTTTGCCGGTCTCGATCAGCCTCGGCCTGTGGAGCACGCTGATTATCTATCTGGTGTCGATTCCACTGGGCATTCGCAAAGCGGTGCGCAATGGCAGCGCCTTTGATATCTGGAGCAGCACCTTCATCATTATTGGCTACTCCATTCCGGCTTTTCTGTTTGGCATCATGCTGATCGTGCTGTTTGCCGGCGGCAGCTATCTCGACTGGTTTCCACTGCGCGGTCTCACCTCACCGCAGCATGACAGCCTGCCCTGGTACGGCCAGGTACTCGATTACTTCTGGCACATCGCGCTGCCGGTACTGGCCACGGTGATTGGCGGCTTTGCCACTCTGACCATGCTGACGAAGAATGCCTTTCTGGATGAGATCCGTAAACTCTACGTGGTCACCGCCCGCGCCAAAGGCGTGCCGGAGCGCCGCATTCTCTACCATCATGTGTTTCGCAATGCGATGCTGCTGGTGATCGCCAGCTTCCCCGCCACCTTTATCAGCATGTTCTTCACCAGTTCGGTACTGATTGAGGTGATATTTTCACTTAACGGACTGGGATTGCTGGGCTACGATGCCACGCTGCAACGCGACTATCCGGTGATGTTCGGTACGCTCTATATTTTTACCCTGATCGGCCTGCTGATGAATATTCTCAGTGACTTAACTTATACGCTGGTCGATCCCCGCATTGATTTCGAGGGCCGCTGATGCGCTTGTCTCCCCTGAATCAGCAGCGCTGGCAGCGCTTTCGTCATAACCGACGCGGCTACTGGTCGCTGTGGATTTTCCTGGTGATTTTCCTGCTGTCGCTGGGCGCCGAACTGATCGCCAATGACAAGCCGCTGCTGGTGCATTACCAGCAGCGCTGGTATTTCCCGTTGCTGGTGGATTACAGCGAGACCGATTATGGCGGGGTGCTGCCAACCACCGCCGACTATCAGGACCCCTGGCTGCGGCAGCGCATCGATCAGCAGGGCTGGGCGATTTGGGCGCCGATCCGCTTCAGCGACAGCACCATCAATTTTGCTACTCAGGTGCCCTTCCCTTCACCACCGTCGGCGCAGAACTGGCTCGGCACCGACGCGACCGGCGGTGACGTAATGGCTCGCCTGCTGTACGGCACGCGCATTTCACTGCTGTTTGGCCTGCTGCTGACGCTGTTTTCCAGCGTGATCGGCATGGTGGTCGGCGCGGTACAGGGCTATTTCGGCGGCAGAGTGGATCTGATCGGACAACGACTGATTGAAGTCTGGTCCGGTATGCCCTCGCTGTTTCTGCTGATTTTGCTCTCCAGCGTGATTCAGCCCGGTTTCTGGTGGCTGCTGCTGGTCACGGTAACCTTTGGCTGGATGAGCCTGGTCAGCGTGGTACGGGCCGAGTTTCTGCGCACCCGAAACTTCGACTACATTCGCGCGGCCCAGGCGCTGGGGGTCAGTGACAGCCGGATTATGCTGCGCCACATGCTGCCAAATGCGATGGTGGCTACCCTGACTTTCCTGCCATTTATCCTGTGTGGATCGATTACCACGCTGACTTCGCTCGATTTCCTCGGATTCGGTTTGCCGCTGGGTTCGCCGTCGCTGGGAGAACTGCTGCTGCAGGGTAAAAATAATCTGCAGGCGCCCTGGCTGGGCCTGGCGGGCTTTTTCTCACTGGCGATCCTGCTGTCGCTACTGATTTTTATCGGCGAAGCGGTACGTGACGCCTTCGATCCGGGTAAAGGAGTCTGAATGGCTGCGCCACTGCTTGCTATCAACCATCTTTCTGTCGCCTTTCGTCAGGGCGAGCAGCTGCATCAGGTGGTTGATGAGGTTTCACTACGCGTCGAAGCCGGCGAAACCCTGGCGCTGGTCGGCGAGTCCGGTTCCGGCAAAAGCGTGACTGCCCTGTCGGTGATGCGGCTGCTGCATCCCTCGACGGTGGCCTATCCGGGCGGTGAGATTCTGTTTAACGGTGAGGATCTGTTGCGTGCCAGCGAGCAGCGGCTGCGCGGCATTCGCGGCGACCAGATCGCGATGATCTTTCAGGAGCCGATGGTGTCGCTGAATCCGTTGCATAACGTGGAGAAGCAGCTGTATGAAGTGCTGTCGCTGCATCGCGGATTACGACCTGCGGCGGCGCGCGGTGAAATTCTTGGCGTGCTGGAGCGGGTCGGGATTCGCCAGCCGGCCAGCCGGTTAAACGATTTCCCGCATCAGCTTTCCGGTGGTGAACGACAGCGGGTGATGATCGCCATGGCGTTGCTCACCCGGCCTGCATTACTGATTGCTGATGAGCCGACCACCGCGCTGGATGTGACGGTACAGGCACAGATTCTGCGGCTGCTGCGCGAGCTGCAACGTGAATTTAATATGGGGATGCTGTTTATCACCCATAACCTGAATATTGTGCGTCAGCTGGCCGATACCGTCAGCGTGATGCGTCAGGGAAAGGTGGTTGAGCAGAATCGCTGTCAGACGCTGCTGAGCCAGCCGCAGCATTCTTATACTCAGCAACTGCTGGCGGCCGAGCCGGAAGGGAAACCGCTACCGCTGCCCGCCGACGCGCCGGAGATTCTGCGGGTCGATCAACTTCAGGTCAGCTTCCCGCTGCGCCGCGGTCTGTTCCGCCGCCGGGTGGGCGAAAAACGGGCGCTTTCGGCACTGAGTTTTACGCTGCGGCGCGGCGAAAGCCTCGGGCTGGTAGGCGAATCCGGCTCAGGAAAAAGCACTACCGGGCTGGCGCTGCTGCGGCTGATTGAGGCCGGTGGCGAGGTCTGGTTCGACGGCCAGCCGCTGCATCAGCTGTCTCGGCGGCAACTGCTGCCACTGCGCCAGCGGATTCAGGTGGTGTTTCAGGACCCGAACTCTTCGCTTAATCCGCGGATGACGGTTCAGCAGATTATTGCCGAAGGGCTGGCGGTGCATCAGCCTGAGCTCAGCGCCCAACAGCAGGAGCAGCGGGTTAAGGCCGTGATGGCAGAGGTCGGGCTGGAGGCTGAAAGCCGCCATCGCTATCCGGCTGAATTTTCCGGCGGTCAGCGGCAACGTATCGCGATTGCGCGTGCGCTGATCCTCGAACCGGAGATGCTGGTGCTGGATGAACCCACCTCGTCACTGGATCGCACGGTACAAAAACAGATTCTGACGCTGTTACGCCGGTTGCAGCAGCAGCGTCAGCTGAGCTATCTGTTTATCAGTCACGATCTTGAGGTGGTGCGCGCGCTGTGCCATCAGCTTATTGTACTGCGTCAGGGAGAGGTGGTGGAACAGGGGGAATGTGAGACGCTGTTTGCGTCGCCGACTGCGGAATATACGCGCGAGCTGCTGCGCTCAGCGCAACTCAACCCGCGATAAAGGTTTCGGCAATCGCCACGCCCTGATTTTTCAGGCAGCAGTTAGTCGCGCTCTCGTCGCTGCGCTGGATAAACAGACAGGGCTGCCCTTCGCATTCGGCCACTTTACAATCGACCTGAATGTCAGCCAGCACCTCTTTGAGCTGCTGCAGGATCTCCCACGCCGGAATACCGTCATGGCTGATCAGACGCAGCGCGATAAAATCCTGATCGTCCAGCGTGCCGTCATCTGCTTCGATGGCACTATGATGATCGCTGGCCCAGCGAAAACGCTGTGGCAAGCGATGCACAATCGAAAGTTGCAGCATAGTTATCAATGTCCCCAAGAGAAATTTACTTCGCCATCCACGCCAGTGACGCCTGACCCGATGCCGGGTACCGTCAGAAACGGGACGTCAAGGCCCGCCTTCTCAATTCACACCAAAGCGGATCGCTGAATTTATTTTTTTGCGAGTGGTATCGCAATTCAGGCTATATGTACCGCGTTCGGCAGCACTTAACAATCATTTTAGACGCAATGTGGTTACTTTATTAGCTAAATATTTTCACATTATAGAAACAAAGTGACGTAACCGATCGGACCGCCCGGCGTAACCGTAGCGGCCTGATCGACTAAGCCCGCTTAACGCGAGGCGGATCGAGGACGGGAAGCGTAGAAAAAAAGCAGCAGAGAGAGCGTCGCGCACAACGCGATGGTGCCGACCATCGGCCAGGCGCTGTTAAAGCTGACCAGCGACAGCAGTGCGCCCACCAGCGCGCCAACGCCAAAGCGCAGCGTGCCGGCCAGCGAAGAGGCGGTGCCCGCCATATGCGGAAATTCGTCGAGGATCACCGCCATTGCATTCGATGAGACCATCGACACGCAGCCAATAAACATCGCCACGCCCATCACCAGCGGCAGAAAACCGAGATCGAGCGCACTGACGATCAGCAGCCAGATTCCCATACAGAACTGAATTAGCAGTCCCAGCCGGAACATCGCCACCGGACCAAACCGGCGCACCGCGCGGCTGTTGATCAGGGTTAAGATGAACAGGAACACCACGTTAAGGCCAAAGTAATAGCCAAAATTTTGCGGTGAGACGTGGTTCAGTTCAATGTAGACAAAGGGGCCGGCGTTGAGAAAGGTAAACAGCCCGGCAAACGAGAAGCCGCTCGACAGCATGTAGCTGAACGCGCGCTTGTGCCGGAACAGAATGACAAAATTACCCAGCGTGGTACGCAGATGAAAACGCTGTCGCTGCTCGGGCTTCAGGGTTTCACGAATCTGCGTGGTCACCAGCACGGTGGTGACCACCGCGGCAGCCGAGAGCGCCCAGAAGATGGCGTGCCAGTTCCAGATCAGCAGCAGCCAGCCGCCGATGATCGGTGCCAGCAGCGGCGCAATGGTGGTGATCAGCATCACGAAGGACATCATGCGCGAGAAGTCCTCTTTCGAGTAACTGTCGCGCATCAGGGCATTGATCACCACGCTGGCGGCGGCGGCAGATAAACCATGCAGAAAACGCATGGCGATCAGCTGATCGATACTCTGCGACAGCGCACAGGCCGCCGCGGCGACGGCGAAAATCAGGGTACCCAGCGCAATCACCGGCTTACGGCCATAGCTGTCGGCCAGCGGTCCGTAAATCAGCTGACCAATGGCAAAACCAAGGATATAAAGATTGAGCGTCATCTGCACGCTACCGGCAGAGACGCCAAATTCACGGGCAATTTGCGGCATTGCCGGCAGATACATGTCAATCGACAGCGGCATCAGCATCGCTAACAGACCGAGGATGACCACCAACCCTATCGGCGAATTCTTTTCCTTGCGCATAGCCTCTCCTGCCCTTGCTGGTTAAAACCGATCGGCCGCTGCGCCTTGCAGCCGGCCTGCACTGTTATTTCGCCTGCAGCTCTTTCGGCACGCCGATGCTGGCGATCTCTTCGGCGGTTAATGGCCGGTATTCACCCGGTTCCAGATCCACATCCAGCGAAATGTCCCCGATACGCTCGCGATGCAGACCCACCACCCGATTTCCTACCGCAGCAAACATCCGTTTCACCTGGTGATAACGCCCTTCGCTCAGGGTCAGCAGCACTTCCGTCGGCGTAATCACCTCCAGCTGCGCCGGTTTGGTCAGGCTTTTTTCGTTGTGCAGCTGCACACCGGCAGTAAACTGCGCGGCGGTGTCGTCGCTGACCGGTGACTCCAGCATCACCCGATAGGTTTTCTCGCAGTGATGGCGCGGCGAGGTAATACGGTGTGACCACTGACCATCATCCGTCAGCAGCACCAGCCCGGTAGTATCAATGTCGAGACGACCGGCGGCGTGCAGTTTGAATGCCATCGGCTCTTCGATAAAATAGATGATGGTCGGATGATCGGGATCGTCGGTTGAGCAGACGTAACCCTGCGGCTTGTTCAGCATAAAGTAGCGTGGTCCGGTCTGCATTTGCAGCACGTTGCCGTCATATTCGACTTCGTGGTCGGGCAGCAGTTTGAAGGCAGTGTCGCGCACCACTTCACCGTTTACGGTGACACGCTGGCCGCGGATCTCGCGATGGGCGATGGCACGGCTGATTTCCAGTTGCTGAGAGATGAATTTGTCGAGTCGCATGAATTCGTTTTGCCTGTTACTGCGGAGGGAACCTGAAACGGCCTGGTTAACCGTTGAAAATGTGCGGGAAGTATAACGTGATCCGCGCCCGCCTGACAGCGCGTTTACCGCGCTTTCGTGGCATAATTATCCCCAGTTTGTCAAAAGTGATAGCCATGTCTTTTACCTTACGCCCCTATCAACAGGACGCGGTCAATGCCACCGTTGCGCATTTCCGTCGTCATCATCATCCTGCGGTTATTGTGCTGCCGACCGGTGCCGGGAAAAGCCTGGTGATCGCCGAGCTGGCCCGGCTGGCGCGCGGCCGGGTGCTGGTGCTGGCGCATGTCAAAGAGCTGGTGGCGCAGAACCACAGCAAATATCAGGCCTACGGGCTGGAAGCGGATATCTTTGCCGCTGGCCTGCAGCGCAAAGAGAGTCAGCGCAAAGTGGTGTTTGGCAGCGTGCAGTCGGTGGCGCGCAACCTGGACCAGTTCGACAGCGCTTTTTCTCTGGTGATTGTCGATGAGTGCCACCGTATCGGCGATGACAAAGAGAGCCAGTATCAGCAGATTTTCAATCATCTGCGACAACATAACCCGCAGCTGCGGCTGCTCGGCCTGACCGCCACCCCGTTCCGTCTCGGTAAAGGCTGGATTTACCAGTTTCACTACCACGGTATGGTGCGCGGCGATGAAAAAGCGCTGTTCCGTGACTGTATCTATGAACTGCCGCTGCGCTACATGATTAAACATCAGTTTCTGGTGCCGCCGGAGCGGCTCGATATGCCGGTGGTGCAGTATGACTTCAGTCGCCTGACCGCCCAGGCCAACGGCTTATTCAGCGAAGCCGATCTTAACCGCGAACTGAAACAACAGCAGCGCGTGACGCCGCATATCATTCGTCAGATTGTTGAGTTCGCCGAAGATCGGCTGGGCGTGATGATTTTTGCCTCTACGGTCGAGCACGCGCGTGAAATTCTGCAACTGCTGCCCGCTAACAGCGCCCTGGTGTCGGCGGAGACGCCGGCCAAAGAGCGCGATGCGCTGATTGTGGCGTTTAAGGCGCAACAGCTGAAGTTCCTGGTTAATGTGGCGGTACTGACCACCGGTTTTGATGCGCCGCACGTTGATCTGATCGCCATTCTGCGCCCGACGGAATCGGTCAGCCTCTATCAGCAGATTGTCGGCCGCGGCCTGCGGCTGTCGCCGGGCAAAACAGACTGTCTGATCCTGGATTACGCCGGCAACCCGCACGACCTGTTTACGCCGGAAGTGGGCGCGCCCAAAGGTGCCAGTGATAATCAGCCGGTGCAGGTGTTTTGTCCCGCCTGCGGTTTCGCCAATACCTTCTGGGGCAAAGCCACCGCCGACGGCATGGTGATTGAGCATTTTGGCCGTCGCTGTCAGGGCGTACTGGAAGATGACGACGGTGAGCGCGAGCAGTGCGACTTCCGCTTCCGCTTCAAGAGCTGCCCCGACTGCGGCGCAGAAAATGATATTGCCGCCCGGCGCTGTCACCAGTGCGATAAAATTCTGGTCGATCCCGACGACATGCTGAAGGCCGCGCTGAAATTAAAAGATGCGCTGGTGCTGCGCTGCGGCGGTATGACGCTGGAACAGGGGCGCGATGCCAAAGGTGAATGGCTGAAAGCCACCTACTTCGATGAGGAAGGCACCAGCGTCAGCGAACGTTTTCGCCTGCAGACTCCAGCCCAGCGTAAGGCATTTGAACAACTGTTTATGCGTCCGCATCAGCGCGCGCCTGGCGTGCCGCTGGGCTGGCAGACCGCCGCTGATGTGCTGGCGCTGCAGCCGCTGCTGCGTCATCCCGACTTTGTGGTCGCGCGGGCCAAAGGCCAGTTCTGGCAGATCCGCGAAAAGATGTTTGATTATCAGGGCCGCTTCCGTCGCGCCAACGAGCTGCGTTAAGTACGGTGCCGGCGGGTATATCGTTTGCTACCACCTGGCATAACGGCTATACTGCCGCCCGCTTTTGCATGTGCATTAGCGGTATTGAATAACCTGCCTGTTACTGGGTCGCCTGTAGCAGGAATTAAAAAAGAGAGATATTGATGCTCACTATCAATGCAGTAGAACGTAAAGAGCAGGGTAAGGGTGCGAGCCGCCGCCTGCGTACAGCAAACCGTTTCCCGGCCATCATCTACGGTGGTTCTGAAGCGGCTGTTGCCATCGACCTGGATCACGACTCCGTAATGAACCTGCAAGCTAAGCCAGGTTTCTACGACGAAGTGCTGACCCTGTCTGTTGACGGTAAAGAAACCAAAGTGAAAGTTCAGGCTGTTCAGCGTCACCCGTTCAAGCCAAAACTGTTTCACATCGACTTCGTTCGCGCTTAATCGCCGGATAAGTTGAACGTAGAAGGGCCGGTTGCGAAACCGGCCCTTTTATTTTGCCGCCAGATACGGTTAAAGCCGGGCTCAGCCCTGATGCTTGTCAGTTAAGGTTACATTTGCAAAGGCTGTCACGGTCAGACGTGGCAGCTTTTTTTTGGGTGAGTGTGCCGGAGTGCGGGCCAGAGCACTTCTGCTGCTGCCGGGCCGTCCTCGCGCCGCTGCGCGGTACCTTCGGCTTTAACGTCGTGCCGACGAACCGTTCGGGGATCGGCCCTCCCTGGCCGGCCCCGAACTCTCCACGCTTCCCGGCGTGACGTTCTGGCCCAACGTCACGCCTCAGCGCTGCGGATAGCCCTTTCAGCAGCAGAGGCGCTCAGGCCTCTACCATCGTGCCCTTTTTAACAGCACGCACTGAAGCTTCAGAGCAGGCTGGGGCCGATCAGGGGCAGGCAATCCGCAGCGCTGAACATTAGCCAGGAGAGCCCGCAGGACGCGGGCGAAAGGCGGGGCGGCACAGGATGTGCCATCCCCGGCGGTCCGTCAGGCAGACGAATGAAGTGAAGGAACCGCGCAGCGGCGCGAGGACCGCCAGCCCCTGAGCGGCACCAGACTGCGTTATCACCTGTCGCTTAACTAACGAGTATTAAGGCTCAGCCCGGCTTTTTTATTTGCTGCTGGTCCGGCGCTGCAGCTGATCGCGCAGGTTCGGCGGCGTCCCTTTGATGGTCAGGGTATCGGTAGCCGGGTCCCAGAAAATGCGCTCGCCGAGCAACATCGCATCAAAGTTCAGCGTCAGTCCCCCGCCGCTGCCGGCAAATTTGGTTAACTGTCGCAGGGTGCTGCGGTCGGCCGGGAAGCTCTCTTCCAGTTCATAGCCCTGTTCCTGGGTGAACGCCTGAAAGGTTTTTTCGCCCAGCGGCGGCAATTCACCCGACAGCTCTTCCAGCGCGATCTCCTCGCCCGCCTGCAGCTGCTCGTTGCAGTAGCTGTAGACCTGCTGACGGTAGTTCTGACGCTCCTGCTTATCGAGATTTGACTCGCTGCAGTAATCATCCACCGCCTGCAACAGACCGCGGTTCTGCGCTTTGGTGTCTAATCCCACTTCCGCACCGAGGAAATCCATAAAGAAGTCAGCCACTTTACGTCCGACGCGGCCGCGCAGGAAAGTCAGGTAACGGGTCGATTCCGGATTAGTTTCCCATTCGGTCAGGTCGATACGCGCCACAATGTCGGCATGATTAATGTCGAGATAGTGGGTACTGCTGATGTCCATCTGCTCATTGACGCGCATGCTCGACTGGCTGTTAAGCACCGCAATCAGCAGATACTCCACGGCCAGGTAGCGATAGTGAACAAACAGCACCACGCCGCCTTCGGCAAACGGATATTTTGCCAGCTCATCGCGCAGGCGACCGGTGGCCGCGCGGCTAAAAGCGAGAAAATCATCGTTGCCCTGGCGACAATTACGCAGCGCCTCCGCCAGTTCACTCTCAGGATTGAACAGGCCATAGGCTTTGCTCTTCGCGCTGTAAACCCGGTGCAGCTCCTCCACCATGGCGTTAACTGTGTTAGTGGCTGGTAACAGCGAATCACGTAGCACCAGTTCAAGCTGGTTTTCATCGCGTTTAATTAACTGATGCAGGGCAATCTGGTCGATATCCAGACTCATGGTAGACTCTCCTTTTAGCACAGGCGCGTATTCAAACACCGCCGGCATCGGCTTTCAACTCCATGCGTAAAGCGAACAGTGCGCTTTCGATAAAATTGCGGAAAAAAGGTCGCTGTTCCGGTAATATATCGCCTTTTGAAATGAGCTTAGATAACGATATGCCACAATCTTCCCGTTACAGTGACGAACGCGTGGAACAACTCCTCGCGGAAATGGCCCAAATCCTGCAGAAGGACAAGGCGCCGACCGATCTCTCCCTGATGGTACTGGGAAATATGGTGACCAACTTAATTAACAGCGATGTCGCCCCTGCGCAACGTCGTTCACTGGCACGATCTTTCGCTGATGCCCTGCAGGCGTCGGTACGTGACGATAACGCCCATTAATTTGCTGATTTGATCTCATAATATGGTAACCAACCGGCAGCGCTACCGCGAAAAAGTCTCCCAGATGATCAGTTGGGGTCACTGGTTTGCTCTGTTTAACATCCTTTTCGCGCTGATTTTAGGCAGTCGCTACCTGTTGGTTGCTGACTGGCCTTCTTCGCTGGCGGGGCGTGTCTACGCCTATAGCAGCTGGGTAGGTAACTTCAGTTTTATCGTCTTTGCCGCCTATCTGCTGATTATCTTCCCGCTGACCTTTGTGGTGATGTCGCAACGGCTGTTGCGGGTGATCTCGGCGGTGGTCGCCACCGCGGGCCTGACGCTGATCATGGTCGACAGCGCGGTGTTCAGCCGCTTCCACCTGCACCTGAACCCGGTGGTGTGGGAGTTGGTGATCAACCCCGATCAGAGTGAGATGGCGCGTGACTGGCAGCTGATGTTTATCAGCGTCCCGCTGATTTTCCTGGTACAGATGCTGTTTGCTACCTGGAGCTGGCAGAAGCTGCGCAGCCTTAATCGTCGTTCATTTGGTAAACCGGTCGCGGCACTGTTTATCAGCGCCTTCTTTGCCAGCCATCTGATGTATATCTGGGCCGATGCCAACTTCTATCGCCCGATCACCATGCAGCGCGCCAACCTGCCGCTCTCCTATCCGATGACTGCCCGACGCTTTCTGGAACGTCACGGCTTGCTGGATGCGCAGGAATATCAGCGTCGTCTGGTGCAGCAAGGCGATCCGGAAGCGTTATCGGTTGAGTATCCGCTGAGTGAGATTACCTTCCGTGACGCCGGTACCCGCAATAACCTGCTGGTACTGACCGTGGATGGTCTGAATAACGCCACGCTGGCGAAAGCGCTGCCGCAGCTGAATCAGTTTGCCAGTGAAAACGTGCGCTTTACCCAGCACTACAGCGCCGGCGATACGCCGGAGAAAGGGCTGTTTGGCCTGTTTTACGGCATCTCGTCCAGCTACATGAACGGGATACTGGCGTCACGTACGCCGTCCGCGCTGCTCGGCGCGCTCAGCACCCAGGGCTATCAGTTTGGCCTGTTCTCGTCGGAAGGATTTAATCCGCCGCTTTATCGCCAGGCGCTGCTGACCGATTACTCGCTGCCCGCCAGCACCAGTCAGCCTAACGCCAGTACCGTTACGCAGTGGCAGAACTGGCTGGACAAACAGAACGGTGCCAGCAATCCGTGGTTCTCATGGGTGGCGCTGAATGGCCCGACCGTCACCGGCGACAACGCCAAAGCGCGCCAGCGCAGCTATCTGCGTCAGGCACCGTCGGTCGATGAACAGATTCACGCGGTGCTGACTACCCTGCAGGCACGCGATCTGCTGAAAAATACCGTGGTGGTGATTACTGCCCAGCGCGGACTGGCACTGAACGGTGATCCTGATAGCGCCGGTAACCGTGAAACCCTGCAGGTGCCGCTGGTGATTCACTGGCCGGATACCCCAGCGCAAACCGTTGATCGTCTTTCCGATCATCAGGATGTGATGGCGACGCTGATGCAACGTCTGCTGCATGTACGCACCAATCCGGTTAACTACTCACAGGGTGAAGATCTGTTTGCCGCGCGCCGTCGCCACGACTGGGTTGCCAGCAGTGAAGAGAACAAGCTGGTGATTACCACGCCACAGGTGACGCTGGTGTTGAACAATAACGGCAGCTATCGCGCCTATGATGCGCAGGGCAAGGCGTTAAAAGATCATAAACCGGAGCTGGCGTTGCTGTTACAGGTGCTGACGGAAGAGAAACGTTTTATCGCTAACTGATTAATAATGAGGCAAATAGTCGGCTGGTGTCTTGCATTCATGGCGGGAACCAGTAGACTAATCCTCCAGTGTTCGGCACGTAGCGCAGCCTGGTAGCGCACGGTCATGGGGTGTCCGGGGTCGGAGGTTCAAATCCTCTCGTGCCGACCAAATTCCCTGAAGAAGCAGCCCAAAAGGCTGCTTTTTTCGTTTCTCAATGCGAATATGCGGTCTTTATCTCTCCGCTGAGATCAGCGCACTGATCTTCAGCTCCAGGCTTTATCCGCGTCCCCTTCCCGCTTTACACCGCATCATCACACGCAACGCCGGTTATCCTGATGCAGTGGTTGAAAACAGGCATAGCCTCATTTTTGTCATCAAACGGTCACTTTGCTCGCACTCTGCCTATTCCGATCTATACTGAAGATCGTGTGGGTAACGATAGGAGAGTTCATGACAGCAATCGAAAAAGACGATCCAACCGAAGCACCAGAGTCCGGCGATAAGCAACAAACACCGCCAGACAAGAAGTAACCCACTAAGGCCGCGCCAGACGCGGCCTTTTCTATGGCTGCGCTTTCAGAAAACTTCGCCGTGTCAGCTAACATCTGTCATGCATTCAGCCGGTTACAGGTTGCATCGAAATCCAGTCTGCCTCACAAAATAAGCACAACGCGACGCCAATTCATCAAACTGAAACAAAAATGTCACAGAAAATGTCTACTCTGAACTCCCCTGAAATTGACGGATAATTTTTATGGCGATCAAAGCGAAAAGCCTGAAGGATGCAGAAGCGTTGTTGCATTCAGGCATTAGCAAAGTGGAACTGGCGTATGACATTGGCAGCGACGACTTCTTTCGTCTGGCGAGCCACTGGTGCGACCGTGGCGCTCGCATCAGCAAAGGTCACCACCATTTTGTCGTTTCACTGAAAAGTTTTGCTATCCCGCCGAACGATTGATCGCTGCGGACGGCTTGCCCCACCCTTCCCGGCCTGATTTAATGCCTTTTTAGCTTCAGTCAGGCACCGCATGCGCTATCCCGACGTTCCGCTGCCGCCTCCCGCAGGCGGCTTTATCCTTTCTCAGCATCTGAGCGACATCGATCCCTGGCTGGCGGTGAGCCGCTTCAACCCGCAACATTACCGTGATGCACTCGCCACCGCATGGGGCATACCGCTGCCCGACCGACTGACACAGGCGGTGAACACGCGGCGGGCCGAATATCTCGCCAGCCGGCAACTGGCTCGCACAGTAATGACGCAACTGGGCATTGATGACTTCATTCTGACGAATGCGCCCGACCGCTCGCCTTGCTGGCCCGACGACGTGCAGGCTTCGCTGTCGCACAGCGCCGGTGTGGTGGCGCTGGCAGTGACCCGTCAGCCCGGCTGCTGTATCGGCGTGGATGTTGAGCAGCTGATGTCAGAGGCGACGGCCAATGAAACCGCCGAACTGCTGATGACGTCCCACGAGCAGCAACGGCTGCGCGCACTGCCCATCGGTTTTAATGCGGCGGCTACCCTGCTGTTTTCGCTGAAAGAGTCACTTTATAAAGCGCTGTGGCCACAGCTGCATCAGCCAATGGATTTTCAGCAGGCAGTGCTGGAAACAGTTGATCTCAGCCGTCAGTGCGCGACGTTGCGGCTCACCGATCACTTCAGCGATCGCTTTACCCAGGGCACAACCTTGCAGGCAGAGTTTTTATGGCGGGAGCATAGCGTGATAACCCTGCTGACACATCAGGGATAAAAAAACCGGCTAAGCAAAACGGCTTAGCCGGGGTAAACACATGACGACAGAAGAAGTTCCAGGATGGCAGAGAGCAGGGCTCTCTGCTGATTTTCAGGATAACCCGTTAGCCGCAGAGGCAGCCAATATGCCTTTTTGCTAAGCTTTGCCAGCCTGCATCAAAGCCCGGTATCGGTGCGTTGTACCGAGTCCAGCGTCGCCTGTTCGCGCTCACTGCCGGTCAGTTCAGTCAGCTGCCCTTCCCGCATCTCCAGCAACCGATCGGCGTGGATAAAGTAGTGATCATCATGGCTGATAGCGAACACCGTTTTGCCGGCCGCCTGCAGCCAGGGCAGCAGTTCACGATAGAAGATACGGCGAAAATGCGGGTCCTGATCCGCCGCCCATTCATCCAGCAGCAGCACATCCCGCTCTTCGGCTACCGCCAGCAGCAGCGCCAGCCGTTTGCTCTGCCCTTTAGAGAGCTGCAGATTCAGCACCTTATTGCCCTCAATCTTCAGCTTGTCCTGCATTTTCAGCCGCTCCAGCCACTGCTGCACCAGCGCCGGATTCGCCGGTATTCCTTCATGACCAATCAGCCGATCAAACAGGTGCACATCGGTGAAGACGGCGGAGAAGTGCTGACGCCAGCGATCCAGCCCGTCCGCGTCTATCGGCTGGCCATCCAGCAGCAGCGTGCCAGACTGAGGCTGATAAAGACCGGTCAGCAGCATCGCCAGCGTCGATTTACCGCTGCCGTTGCCGCCAATCAGAAACAGCAGTTCACCGCGGTGCAGCGTCAGGTTAATCGGGCCAACCTTAAAGCCGTTTTCACCGTAATGAAAACAGACATCGCGCAGTTCCAGCGTCTGCCAGCTTGCTTTTGACGGTGAGGCATGGAAATCAGGCTGATAAGGCGCAAGATCAAAGGCATTGAGTTTGCGGAATGCGACCTGCGCACTGAGCAGGGTCGGCAGCGCGCCCACGGCCGACAGCAGCGGCGTGCGAAGAAACAGCAGCGTCAGAGAAAAGGTCGCCGCCACCGCGGTATTGGCCCAGCCCAGGCTGTTGGCCATAAAAAAGACCATGCCGATCGCGCCCAGCGTCATAATGTTGGACCAGTTCACGGCGCTGAGATGATAGGTATCGGCACGCACAATATGATGTCGCCAGGCGGTGGCATCTTCCTGATAGACCGTTTCATAGATCTGACGGGCGCGCTCGCGGTTGAGCTGCAACTCTTTACGCCCATCAATCACCGTCTGGTAGTCACGGTAGAGATGATCTTCAATTTCACGCAGCTTCGCCATGTGCTGATAGACGCGGGAAACCAGCAGCCAGCCACCGATCAGCGTGACGGCCAGCCAGCCGCTGGTCACCAGCAGCATTTTGGGTGACAGCCACGCCAGATAAAACGCCGAGCCGAGCGTAATGATAATGCCCTGGATCAGCTCCGGCAGACGCACAAAGGCCAGGGTAATAGCACGCACGTCGCTGGTCAGTCCCGCCAGCAGCTGCGCGCTGCCGAGCTGCTCGATGCGCTCCACCCGGGTATCCAGAATACGTTTGATAAATTCACCGCGCATCCGCCAGACAAACTGATGGCCGAGCATGGTCAGCGCCAGCTGGGAAGCCAGCGTCACCGCCATCAGCACCACCAGCTGTAGCAGGAATTGCGGCAGAACCGCATAGGAGCTATTGATCGCAACGATCATTTCGCGGTTGATAAAGGCAATCATGCCAATACCCAACACCGCGCTCAGCAGCGTCAGCGCAATAACCCCGATAAAAGGCCAGCGAAACTGGCGAAAAACAACGCTTAACAACGTCATGCAGGCAATCCAGCAGTCGAAAAACAGCCTGCAGTGTAATGTGATGCAAAATGATAGCAATAGTTATTCGCAACGCTTCGCGGGTCGCGCAGCGGATTAAAAGGCGCGGCGGAACGTCAGGTTATAACGCCAGGCACCGACCAGCGGATGCACGCCTGGCTTGAGCGGCAGGATGCCATGATAACGCAGGCGTGACGGCCCACCCCACACCACGATGTCGCCATGTTCCAGCAGCACCCGTTGCGTGCTGTCGCCGCGTTCAAAACCGCCAAACTGAAACACCGCCGGTAATCCCAGCGAGACCGAAACGATCGGCTGACGCAGATCTTTCTCATCTTTATCCTGATGCAGAGTCAGCTTCGCGCCCGGTTCATAACGATTGAGCAGGCAGGCGTCGGGATGAAAGTCGGGAAACCCTGCTTCACGCGCCGCCGCCTGCGCCAGGTTGCGAAACAGTGGCGGCATCGCCGGCCATTTTTGCCCGTTGAGGTTATCCTGCTGCTGATACTGATATCCGCGCGAATCAACCGACCAGCCAAAATCGCCGCAGTTGGTCATCGCCACCGACATACGATGGCCGCCCGGCGTGATGCGGTGGGCAAACGGGTTCTGGTCGGCAATGGCCAGAATCTGCTGATAAAGTGCTTCTGCCTCATCGCGCGCGCGGCGGCGCAGGATCACCGCGCCGTCAGCCAGCGGTTCCTGCCAGGGTTGCTCTTCGCTAAACAGATCTAACATCAGGGTGCTCCTGTCGACTCAGGTTTAATCAAAAAGGCGGCAAACTGCGGTGACATCCAGCTCACGAAACTCTCGCCTTCTTTACTGATCAGATAGACCGCGAGATGCTGCTGGATCGCCAGCGCTTTGGCTTTTTCACTGCCAAGCACCATCAGGCCGGTATCCCAGCCGTCAGCCTCCAGCGCAGTGGTGGCAATCACCGTGGCCGACACCAGTTTATGCTCAATCGGCCGGCCGATAACGGGATCGATGACGTGAGAAACGCGTTTGCCGTCCAGTTCATAATAGTTGCGATAGCTGCCAGAGGTACTGATACCGTGCCCCTGCAGATCGACTCGCGCCTGTACCGCATTCTCGCGGTCGGTCGGCTTCTGAATAGCTACCCGCCACGGCTGATGCTGCGCATTCAGCCCACGGCTCAGTACCGCGCCACCCACCGAAACCAGGTAGTTGTTGATCCCTAGCTGCTCCATCAGGCGAGCCAGATGATCGGTGGCAAAGCCCTCGCCCACCGTTGAAAGGTCAACATACAGGCCCGGCAGATCTTTCTGCAGCCACTGGCCGCCTGCGCCCTGAATGACCCGCAGATGCTGCAGGCCGGTCTGCGCTTTAGCCGCGGCAATTTGCGCCTCATCCGGGATATGGATCGGCTGCTTTGTCGGGCCGAATCCCCACAGATTGACCAGCGGTCCGACGGTGATATCCATCGCGCCCCCGGTTTTAGCGCCAATGCGTAAGGAAAGCGTAACGATATCCGCCATGTTCTCGCTGACCGGCTGCGGCGTCAGCGCGCGGCTCTGATTGAACCGTGACAGCGCAGAATCGGCTTTCCAGGTGGAAAGTTCAGCGTCATCGCTATCCAGCTGCTGCTGAACCCGTTGCTGCAACTCCGCTTTGCGCTCGCTGGCGACGTCCGCCAGGCTGACGCGCCATACCGTCCCCATGGTTTTGCCTTCCAGCACCATTGCAGAAGGTGTCGCGGGCTTATCACAGCCCGCTAACAACAGGATGGCAAAAGGTAAAGACAGCAGATTAATCTGATATCGCATCACTCCTCACTTGTAAAAATTTATCTATTCCTGCTACAAAGCATAAATCGCTGGTAAAGAGGTTAAAATAAGGTTGAATACTTTACCCAATGGCGACAGTATCAGTCAGTCATCTACTATGCATCCGCCCGTAACCGGGCGATTTACGTTTAACGGTTAGGTTTAATGAAAGGAGTAGCAGATGATCTATGTGATTCTTGCCATCGCCCTGGGTCTGTTCATCTTCAGCAGCTACAAAGTCTGGCATCAGCGCCGTCATCGTCACATGACGCTGTCGCGGTCGCGCCATTAATCAGCAGCGTTGCACCTTAACGGGGCATTGGCCGCCTTAATCTGCGCGGCAAGTTTACCAGAATGCGCGGCAGGCCCGTGGCTATCAGAGCGGTAAAGCTGGCATGAATTCTGCACTGTTGAATCAGTGTTTATCTCTGAGAGGTGCAGAATGAAAAGGTCACAAAACCTGCAGGCAGCCTGGCATCAGTGGCTGAGCTTTTCAGCCTTTACGCTGGGGGGCGTCGCATTTGAAGGGGCCCGATTTGGCGTGGTGGTTTCACCGGTCGCGACCGTTGCAAAAGCGAAAACGTGGCGAGCAGCAGAAGAGATAAAAGAAAAGGATTGATAACGCAGATGCGCAGCCGTGGCTGCGCATCTGTACAAATCAGAACTGGTAAACCAGACCCAGCGCCACCACGTCGTCGGTGTTGATACCGGCCGCGTCGGTGAACTGGTTGTCATCCAGCAGGTTGATTTGGTAATCCACATAGGTGGACATGTTTTTGTTGAAGTAGTAAGTCGCACCTACATCAATGTATTTCTTCAGGTTCTGTTTGCCCCAGTTCTGCACGTCGGTGCCGCGTGAGGTAACATACGCCAGCGATGGACGCAGACCGAAGTCAAACTGATACTGCGCCACCAGTTCCCAGTTTTCCGCTTTATCAGCGTAACCAAACACTGGGGAATCACTGCTGCCGAAGCGGGTTGCGTTATACGACTTGGTGTACATCGCTGCCAGGTAAACGTTGTTGGCATCATATTTCAGACCGCCGGTATAGGCTTCAGCTTTGTCGCCACGGCCCAGGATACCCGCCTGGTTGCCGTTCTGATCGTTGGTACGGTCAGACTGGAATGCCGACGCACCAATACCAAAACCGGAACCGAGATCGTAAGTGGTGCTCAGGCCCCAGCCGTCACCGTTCTGACCCAGCACATCGCGGCCGTTCGGTGATTCATCACCATTGCCGTTTTTGCCCTGATACTGCACCGCAAAGTTCCAGCCATCGACCAGGCCAAAGAAGTTGCTGTTGCGGTAGGTTGCCATACCGTTGCCGCGCTGGAACATAAAGTTGTCCGCGCCATAGGTATCACCGCCGAACTCCGGCAGAACGTCGGTCCATGCGCCGATGTCGTAAGCAACGCCGTAGTTACGACCGTAGTCGAACGAGCCTGCATCACCAAATTTCACACCGGCAAAACCGACGCGCGTATAGCTGTTTTCGGTACCCTGCGACTCTGCATTGTTCAGCGCCGCCTGATACTCCCACTGGCCGTAACCGGTCAACTGGTCGCTGATTTCGGTTTCGCCTTTAAAACCAAAGCGGACGTAGGACTGATCGCCATCAGAACTATCATTATCGGAGAAGTAGTGCAGGCCATCGACTTTACCGAACAGGTCTAATTTGTTGCCGTCTTTGTTGTAGATTTCAGCTGCGTTTGCCGATCCTGCTGCGACCAGCAACGCAGGGACCAACAGGGAGAGAACGCGACGTTTCATTTTATTACCCTCTGTAATGTGCCTTTATTATTTGCCACTGCTAACTGAATGATTAAAAATTCAGCCGGCAGGCCATTGTTGTTTTATATCGGGCAATAATCCATCACGAAAATGCTACTAAATTTCCAAAAGTGTTTCAGAGTACGAAACAGTTATTTCATAATGTAAGATTTGGGGAACTAATAACCAGCACGTATCGATAAAAAATATGGCACAAAAAGCCAATCTGATTCTGCTACCTTTGTTATCAACGCGTTACATCGGATTACTCTGAAGCACTGAATGATAAAACTTATGCGTCATCAGGTAATACAATAGATCCCGCTATCATCATTTATTTCATTATTACCTTCATTCACCCCGAATGAGATGTTTACCCTATATTTCCCGCCGGACATGTTTGTCCGGCATTTTTTTGCCTGTCATCCGCCGCTACCACTATTTCTGCGTAAACTTGATTTGCATGTCTGAATTAACATTGTTGTTAAGCCGCACAGAAAGTTAATTTCCCCCTTATTTGCCGCTTGCCTGACAATAACTCCGCCCACTTAATTTATCACGGTAATTAAGCAGGCTGAGATAATATCTGGATCGCGGTATTATCGCTCTCGCAGCGATTCTTTAACTTTATTCAGCGGTTTAAGCAGATAATCCATCACCGATTTCTGGCCAGTTTTAATTTCTACATTGGCGACCATACCCGGCACAATCGGGAATTTGCGCCCGGCGCGGTTGGTCAGCTCCGCCTTTTGGGTGCGAACGTAGACGCGATAGTAGTATTGATCGCGCTTAACCTCATCCTGCAGCGTATCCGGCGAGACAATTTCCACCTCGCCTGGCAGATCGCCATAGATAGAGGAGTCGTAGGCGGTGATCTTCACGATTGCCGCCAGGCCAGGCCGGATATAGGCGATATCACGGGGGTTGATGCGGGTTTCAATCAGCAACTGATCTTCCAGCGGCACAATCTCCATCAGCTTGCCGCCCGGCTCCAGTACGCCACCGACCGTGGTCACCTGAATATCTTTAACGATGCCGCGCACCGGCGAATAGAGCGTGGCGCGCGTCAGTTGGTCCTCTTTACCCGCCGCTACCTGTAGCTGCGCATCCAGTTCAGCATTGTTTTTAACCTGCTCTTCGTGGGCGCGTACCAGATAGTCATTGCGCGCCTCATCGATTTTGCCGCGCAGATCGCTGACCTGACGCCGCAGGCGGATCACCTCGACCTGGCCGGCCGCGCCTTTAGCCACCAGCGGCTCGGTCAGACGCAGTTCATCCTGCACCAGTTTGAGCGACTGCTGCAAATTGCTGATGGTTTCCGTCAGATTGCGCCGCCGGGATTCATACAACTGCCTTTCCCGCAGCACCAGCTGCGGCTCTTTCAACGTTTCGGCGCTGAATTTCAGCGGCGTACCGGAGAGTTCCGCTTCCAGCCGTTCTGACGAGGCACGCAGCGTACGTACTTTAGCCTGGGCTTCACCGAAATTAGACTGGAAGCGCGTCGGGTCGAGCGTCGCCAGAATCTGCCCTTTCTCGACGATATCGCCCTCATGCACGTTGAGCTGTTTGACGATGCCGCCGTCCAGGCTGTCAATCACCTGCGCCCGGCTGGACGGCGTCACTTTGCCGGTGCCGACGGTCACTTCATCCAGAATGGCGAAGTGCGCCCAGATAAGAAAAATGGCCAGCGCCGCGGTACAGAGCCAGATAATGGCGGACGTGCGGCGTTCATGGCGCGCCAGATCTTTATCAATCATCACCAAACTCATGCGGCATCTCCTTTATTCGGGCCCGGCGCCGGCTGGGCGGCGGTTGAGGTGGCGCGGCGCAGGATCTCGTCACGCGGCCCATCGGCCACTATCCGGCCGTTATCCATTACCACAATGCGATCGACCATCTTTAGCAGCGCCGGACGATGGGTGACCAGGATCAGCGTGCGGCCGCTGATCCAGCCCTGTAGCTGACGGATAACATGCTCCTCTAACTGCTCATCCATCGCGGCCGTCGGCTCATCCAGCAATACCACCTGCGGCTGGCGCAGGATCATCCGGCTCAGCATCACCATCTGACGCTGTCCACCCGACAGGCCGCGCCCCCCTTCATTAATAATGCGATCCAGACTGGCCGCATCCTGCTGCACCAGCGACAGCGCGCCGCTGATGCGCAGCGCCTGCAGCATCTCCTGTTCGCTGGCGTGCGGATTTCCCAGCATCAGGTTTTGCCGCAGCGTGCCAAAGAACAGCCGCGAATCGTGGGATAGCCAGCCGAGCTGGCGACGCAGATCGATTGGATCGATGCGTTCAATATCGACGCCATCGACAATCACCTTGCCCTGGGTCGCCAGCGCCTGACCGGCGAGAATTTTTAGCAGGGTGGATTTGCCGGCACCCACTTTGCCGAGAATGGCGATCTTCTCGCCCGGTTTGATCTGCATTTGCTGAACGTTGAGGACGTTCTTTTCATTCTCTTCGTCGTAGCTGTAGTGCACGTTACGCAGATCGTACTGGCCGGTAAGCGTCGGACAGTGGGCCAGCGTGGCGGCCTCCGGCTGATCGAGCGGTTTCTTCAGCAGCTCATCCAGCCCTTTCATCGCCATTTTGGCGTGCTGCCAGCGGGAAAAGACCATGGTGAGCTGCATCAGCGGCGCGATGGTACGTGAGGAGAGCAGGCTACAGGCGACCAGGGTACCGGTGGTGATTTGCGAATCGAGTATCAGGTAGACCCCAAACACCAGCATCCCGGCGTAGGTGAGCTGCTGCACCGTCGAGGCCCAGCCGGTCAGCCGCGCGCCCCATAAGCGTTGCTGGTTACTGATTGCAGCGCTGACTTCGTGCGTCTGTTCCCACTGGCGCTGAAAATAGGGTTCCGCCTGCAGCGCTTTAATATCTTCTATGCCTTCAATGGTTTCCACCAGCACCGCATTACGCAGCGCCCCTTCCCGCAGCCCCTCTTTCGCCAGCCGCGCCATCGGGATCTGCACCAGCATGCCAGGGATAACGATCAGCGGAATCGCTGCCAGCGGGATCAGCACCAGCCAGCCACCGATAAATGACATGATGAACAGGAACAGGATAACAAACGGCAGATCGGCGGCGGCCCCTACCGTGGTCGAAGTCAGCAATTCACGCACCTGATCGATTTCGCGCAGTTGCGATATAAATGAGCCGGTCGATTTTGGCCGCGCTTCATTACGGATGCTCATCGCCCGGGCAAACAGCATGGCGGAGACTTTCAGGTCGATGCGTTTACCCATTAAGTCAGAGACCTGCGTTCGCATCAGGCGGATCAGATACTCAATCGCCGCCGCAATCAGTACCCCGACAAACAGCACCCAGAGCGTCGCCTGCGACTGCGCCGGGATCACCCGATCGTAGACCTGCATCGAGAACAGGATCCCGGCAAGCGCCAGCACGTTGCTGATCACCGACGCCAGTGAGATCTCGGTAATGCGTCGCCCCATACCGCGAAAATTCTTCCAGAACCAGTGCGGCTCATAGGGCTGAACAAACTCATCGATGCGCGCATCGCGACCGCGCGCCGCCACGCCGATCACCCCGACATCGCCCTGGCTGCGGGTCAGCAGTTCGGACAGCGCCCCTTCACGCACCACGTCCCCGCCTTCACTCAGCCAGTAGCGCGCGCTGCCGTCGGGATCGATGCCTTCCAGCACCGCCACGCTGCTGTTTTCCAGCACCAGCACCACCGGGGTGATCTCCTGACGCCAGCGCAGCTTGTTTTGCGGCACCATGGTCAGATGCAGCCCGAGCAGCCCGGAGAGACGTTCAAGCTGCTGCGCCACCGGCAGATGTTCAAACCAGCGCATCTGCTGGCGTAGGGTTTTGCCGTCGGCAGGCTTACCGAAGCGTGCCGCCACGCGCAGCATGGCGGCAATCCAGTTTTCGGTATTCAGATTTTGTGCACTCATCGTTAATGCCTTTTAATACGGAAGCTCGCTATTGCAGCGAAGGAAGGAGATCGCCGCTGCTGCGCTGACGATCGATACCCAGGATATCCAGCAGATTGTCGACCGCCGCGGCGTAGCGCACGGTGGCATCCCAGCCATCGTAAAGCGCGGTGATGCGCGAACTGTCCGCCTGAAACACATCCTGTTCCACGCTCAGCAGATCGTTCAGGCTGCGCTTACTGAGCCGATACTCATCGGCGTAGACGTTTCGGGTATGGTCGGCGCTGGCCAGCTGCACTTCACCGGCCGCCTGGCGCTGCTGCGCACCAATCATGTCGGCATAGGCGGTAGAAGCATTCTGATTGATGGTCAGTTTGGCCTGCTGCACTGCCGCCTGCGCCGCTTCACGATCGCCTTCAGCGGATTGCGTTCTGGCATTCACTATCCCGCCCTGATAGAGCGGCGCTTCAACCTGAAGCTGGACTTCATCATCCCAGTAGGACTGGCGATCGTTTTCATAACGGGTCCGGCCCGCCTGAACTTTGATGGTCGGCCAGTGGCCAGACTGCGCCTGACGCACCCGCTCGCGGGCTGCTTCCTGTTTCGCCTGGGCGCTGCGCACCGCTGCGCTGTTGGCGTAGGCAATTTTATCGAGGGTAATCTGCTGGTTCAGCAGCGCCTGCGGCAACTCCGGCAGCGCAGCCGGTACCACGCCGGTCAGCACCGTCAGCTGCGCTTTGGCCGAACGCAGCTGCGCCCGATACTGTTCCAGCGTGGCATGCATGGCGGCGATGCGGGTCTCCGCCTGTAACACGTCCGATTGTGAGTTGAGGCCGGCATCGGCGCGCAGTCGGGCGATATCCCTTACCCGCTCCAGAGAGGCGATATTGGTATGGGCCGTCTCCGCCAGCGCCTGGTAACGTTTAACTTCCAGATAGGCCTGTAACGTATCTTCCGCCACGGTGGTCATGGAGTCGAACAGGCCAAAGAGATAGGCATCGGACAAGGCGTGCTGTTCATCGATGGCCCCGCCGGTGCGGCCAAAATCGTACAACAACTGACTGAGCATGATGCCGCCGGACCCATTGTTATTCAGGCTGCCGGCGGAGTCGGTCTGATGAGATCGGCCTGCCGCACCCTGCAAAGAGATCTGCGGATACCAGGCACTTTTAGCGGCGTCGAGATCGCCTTCACCGACATGGATTTGAGCGGCCGCTTCCGAGATTTTCGGGTTGCGGGCGAAAGCGCGGAGGATGGCGTCACGCAGCGTTAAGGTGGCTATCTGTTCTTCGCTGGGGGCGGCACGCCAGTTAAATTCAGCTTTGGGCAAGGGTGCGGCAATAGCCGCAGGCAACACTACGCCATTCAGGGCGCATAACAAAAAGGTCAATCGCGCTTTGTTCATTATGTTTACCAACAGGGGTTCTTATCATCATGGTGTTTTCCCGGTGAACAAAGAGTGCAAAACGGTGCGCCGTCACGGGCTCTCGCCTCATTGAACTGCGTCATTTAATTTATGGATCGTAAGCCAGACGCTAAACGACCTTTAACATTATTAGATCATAACCCTGGCTTCTTCCTGCTAAATATCGATGAAATAATTAATTATTTTGTCAATAGCGTAAAATTTAAGCAGCAGAGATTCACCCGCCAATCCAGACGGGCTTAACTAACCCGTCCGGAAGGCAGTACCTGAACTAATGTGTTGTGGGTCAGACCAGCGGATGCGCGGCAGCGTGTTGCCACAGATGATCGGCAAGCGTGTAAGGTGATTCGGCGACCAGATTGCTGTCGTGGGCCGCAGCGGCAGGAGACGACGCGGCGGCCGTCAGGGTTTCTGCCTCACCGTTCGGGCTGAGCCTCTCCAGCAGCTGATCTACCGCCAGTGCATTGAGCGTCGCGGCGGTGTCACTATGTGATGCCACCGTTACCGTCTGGCTGGCGCTGGCCAGATTACCGGCGCTGTCTTTGGCGCTCACCGTCATCTGATATTCACCATCATCCAGCGGGGCCAGTTGCCCGGCCAGAATGGTCAGCGCCCAGCCCCCATCGGCTTTCACACTGGCACTGTAGTGCTGATCGCCGAGGCTTAACTGCACCAGGCTGCCCGGTTCCAGATGGGTCGAGTTGCCCTGGATCAGATGCCAGTTATTGACATCGGCGGCGTCGATCCGGTTATCGTCGAACGGGGTCTCCAGCGTCAGGGTCGGGCGTTGATGGATTGCCACGGTAAACAGCTCACTGTAGGTCTGGCTGTCGCTGTTGCCATAGTCATCCCAGCGATTAAAGGTGGCGGATACCGGGCCATCCGGTAACGCCTGCAGATCGCTGGCGCTCAGGGTGACCATGCCTTTGCTGTCCGGCTGATAGGTTTTGCCATTGAGTACCATTTCATTGGCCCCTTCGACATACAGACTGAGATCGTGCTGCGCCTCCTGAGCGTTGAGGATCATATCGCCACCAATATTCATCTCGATATAGATCGGAATAAAACCGGTTTTGATATTCAGCTCATGGCTGGCATCGGTGTAGTTGTTGGCACCGTCAATCGACCAGGCGCGGATCTCGCCAACGTTAATAAAGGCGTGGACATCCGCCGCCGGTATCACCACCTGCCAGTGTCCCTCCTCGCTAACCGTGGCGGCGTAATCTTTCTCATTGGCGCCGGTAATCACCAGCCGCTGGCCCGGCATCACGGTCGAGAGCGTGCCGCTCAGCAGCAGATCCTGCTGGGTTTCCGCCAGATTGATCACGTCGTCGGCCGTCACCTTGTCGAAGCTAATCTGCGGCAGGCTGCTCAGATGGGTAATCAGGGTGAGCTGATGCGTTTCGGTGGCGCTATTGCCATTAGGGTCCTTCGCGCTGACCTGCAAACTGTAGACCCCATCCTGCAAGGCTTTCAGATCGCTTTCATTGAAGTTGCCGGTCCATTTGCCTTCACTGTCGACAAGGGCGGTGGTGGTGAGGCTGCCCAGGGTCAGCGTGACCCGTCCGCCCGCCGCCAGATGCGTGCCGCTGCCGCTGATCTCCACGCCATAGACGCTCTCCTCAATGTTGACCGCATCATCTTTACTGATGGTGTCGACCGTCAGGGTCGGCTTAATGCTGCGATCGGCATAGAGACCGAAATCGACCGTGGTATCGGTGCTGTTCCCGGCTTTATCGGTGATGGTCAGCGTCAGGGTGTGATTACCGTCCGGTACGCCTTTCAAAACCTCGGCGGGCATCGAGGCGTTCCAGTAGCCCCATTGATTGACGGTGCTGTGCCAGCTCTGATCGTTAAAAGTCAGGGTGACGGTTGAGCCCGCCTCTCCCACCGCCTGGCCGCGCAGATGAACCGGGTTCCGGGCTTCCCAGTTAGCGATCACGCCATCTGCAGCGATCGGTTCATAGGGCCGCAGCGCAGCGGGTGGCTGGGTATCCGCGGCGGTGCTGACCGCCAGCGCAGAGAGATTGAGCGGTGAGCTTAGCGCCGTCTCCGCTGACGTGCCGGCAACAGCCAGCGAAAGAGGGCCACTGGCGGTCGGGGCGACATCGGGCGTGGCGGGCACGGCAAATTCACTTACCGCGGTCTGAAAAGTGGATTCGAGCCGGACGGCACGAAGCGTATCACGTTGTGACATAGGTAACCTCAATTCAGAACAGGAACGCAGGCGAAAACCATCAGATAAACTGATCTTTCTGGTTGACGCAGTTATGTCGGGCAAGCGCAGGCCGCCCGTTTCCGCTGGCCGGAATCGGTTACCCGCAGGTAACAAGGATTAATGAATAGGCTGCTAAAAAAGCAGCGAAAGAAATTATGACGTCAGATTCAGTGCAACCGGCGGCGTGGCGCCGTTTTCTGCCCCTACCCTAATCTTTCATATTAATAATGAATAGTGGCGAAAATCTGGAAAATGAAATTATCACGGGCGGTAAATAAAAAAAATCAGCGGGTGCTCACACACCCGCTGATTTCATCAGCATTACTGACCTTTTAGCGGAGCTAGACGATATGCACCTGCAGGTTATGCTGCACCAGCACGTCGCCGAGGGTATTATCGCTGGTCAGCGCCGAGTTGTGGTAAACCTCAAAGGTTTGCCCCTCAACCGTGCGCTCACCGGTCACGGCCCAGACGCCGCCGTTACTGTTCGCCAGCGTCACCTGGCTGCCATCAGCTCCCTTGATCATCAAATCATCACTCTGTTTATCGGTAATGCTGAGTGCCTCATTGAGATCGAGTTTCACCGCGTTAGTGCCGGTTTTCCCCAGGTCAAGCACTTCAATGTGCTCCACTTTCAGGCCGAGCGTGGTAAGATCCAGGTTCAGATGCTCGCCGTTCAGCACCAGCGTATCGGTGCCTGCGCCACCATCAATGTGAGTAAAGTTGAGGTCACTGACCGTCACGGTATCGGCCCCGCTGCTGCCGGTCACTGACGCGCCCTCCAGCGTGCTGCCATCGGCCAGGGTGATTACCACGCCACCAATGGTGTAGCTGGCCTCCTCTGTCGGCGCGGCGGCGGCGGCGGCGGTCTCCGTAGCGTTGGCGCTGTCACTGCTGCTGACCGGCGTGACGATATCCGCCTCCGTGGTCAGTGTGGACACCACGGCAGCGTGAGGGGAACTCTCCTCACTGCTGCTGGCGTGCTGCGTTTCTCCACTGACACTGGCTACCGTGGCACTGTCATCGGCCACCGAGAACAGCGCCACCGACTCGCTGGCGGCAGTGGTAATCGGCAACAATGACCCTAACAGCAGGGTATTGGTGGTCGAATAGCTGTTGCCTGCCACGTCAGTGATGGTGACTTTCGCCAGCGTACCCAGCGACAGCAGCAGCCCGCCAACCGACAACAATGATGGCGCGAAGTTAGCCGAGTAACGTCCCAGCGCATCGGTCGTGGTATTGATCGTCGGTCCGTTGCCGCCGTTGCTGAGCAACAGCGTGACGCTGACTTTCGACCCCTGCGCCGCGTTCAGCGATCCGCCCTGTACCGTCAGTCCGGTCAGTAACGAGGTCACGACACTGAGTACCGGATCGGCTCCCACCAGCGGCGTATTGTGCGACAGCGCGGTGAAGCTGCTGTTGCTGGTGACGGTGTTGCCGCCAATGTCGGCGACCGTGACGGTGAGTGGATGACTGCCGTCCGGGATAGCTTTCAGCGTCGCTGACGGCACGCTGATACTCCATGCCCCGTTGGCACCAATGGTGGTGGTGAGGATGTTACCCGCCACGTTCACCGTCACCGTGCCGCCGACGGCATTGGTGCTGGTGCCACTGATGGTTTTCGGCGCATCGGCTTCCGCGATATTCAGATAACCATCGCCGCCAAAGTAGCTGCTCAGGCTGACCGTTGGCGTGGTGTGGCTGACCACACCCAGCGAGGCCGAACCGCTGCCGCTAAGGCCCGCGCCGTTGGTGACGCTGGCGGTGACGGTCTGAAGGCCATCGCTAATGGCAGCGAGATTTGCTGCCGGGACAGAGAGGCTCCAGTTGCCGTTGCTGCTCACCGTGGTGCTGTAAGTCTGGCCGCCCAGCACCACGCGCACCACCGATCCTTCCGCATTGGTGGCGCTGCCGCTGATGGTTTGCGCGGTTTTCACATCGATGGCGCTCAGTGCATTGTCACCAAACAGGGAGGTGATGGCGACGGTAGGCGCGGTATGCGCAATCACGCTCAGCGTGCCGCTGCTGTTCACCACATTGCCATAGATATCGGTACCGCTGACGGTGACGGTTTTGCTGCCGTCGGTGATAGCAGCCAGATCGGCTTTCGGCACGCTGATACTCCAGCTGCCGCCGCTCACCACTTTGGTGGTATAGGTCAGACCGTTCAGCGTGGCGCTGACGGTTGATCCAGCCGACAGGCTGGAGCTGCCGCTGATGGTCTGGTTCGAGACCAGATCCGCTGCGCTCAGTACGCCGTCACCGAACACCGTATTCACCGACAGCGTCGGCTGAATCAATCCCAGCGATACGCCAGCGCTGCTGCTGCTGGTGTTGCCTACCGGATCGGTGACCGAGGCGCTCACCGTGAAGTTGCCGCTCAGCAGCGTAGAGAGCACCGCTGGCGTCACCGTGGTCGAGAAGCTGCCGTCGGCGTTCACCAGCGCGGTGGCGGTGGTGTTGCCAATCGCCAGCCGGACGCTGCTGCCTGCCGCCACACCCGATACGGTGCCGCTGATGGTCTGGGTCACCAGCGACTCCGCCAGGTTCAGCACCCCATCCCCAAACAGCGGATTGAGCGTTACCTTAGGCAGGTTATGAATGCCCACCAGCGCGCCCGCGGTGGCAGTGCTGGTGTTGCCCGCGCTGTCCGTCACGCTGACCCCGACGGTGAGATTGCCATCGGCAATGCCCTGCAACAGGGCTGGCGTCAGCGAAACGTTGAAGTTGCCATTCGCATCGGTGGCGGTCACGAACTGCTGCGATCCCACAGAGACCACGACACGCGATCCCGCTTCCGCCCCGCCAACCGCACCGCCGATCACCTGCGTCACCAGCGCATCCGCCACGTTGAGCAGACCGTCACCAAACAGCGGATTAACGGTGATGGTGGGCAGCAGAGTATCGACCCGGATACCGGCACTGGTGCTGGCGGTATTGCCCGCCGCATCGGTGACCGAAGCGCCGACCGTCAGGTTACCCTGCGCCAGCGTGCCTAAAATATCCGGCGTCACCGTGGCGCTGAAGGCGCCGCCAGCGCCCACGGTGGCAGTGAGCTGACTGTTGCCGACAGTCAGCGTCACCACCGATCCCTGCGCAACATTGTTCACCACTCCACTGATCACCTGGCCGGTGGCAATATCTGCCAGGTTCAGCACGCCATCACCAAACAGCGAGGTCAGGCTGATGGATGGCATCTGGGTAAAGATGCCGATAGATACGCTGTTGGAAGCCACGTTACCCGCCGGATCGGTGACGCTGACGCCCAGTGTCAGGTTGCCATTCAGCAGTGAACTGAGATCGCTGCCCGGCAGGTTAACGCTCCAGTTACCGCCCGCCTGCACCGTGGTGGTGTAGCTGCGGCTGCCGAAGGTGACGGTGACCTGCGAACCGACGGCGGCATTTTCAATCACACCACCGATCAGCTGACCGGCACCGGCTTCAACGATGTTGAGCAGGTTATCGCCGCCAAACAGGCCGGTAAGGTCGCCGACCACCGGCACGGCATCGACAATCGCCGTGACGGTTTCCGGTACGGTACGGACGTTCCCGGCGGCATCGGTCAGCGTGATGTTCAGCGCCAGCTCGCCGTCGCTGAGCAGCCCCAGCACGGAAGGCGGTACTACAATCGCCCACTTGCCATCCTGACCCACTGCGGCTGACAGCGTCGTTCCGCCCAGTACGACCGAGACCGTCGCGCCGACTCCCGCCGAGGTCGCGACCCCGGTAATGGTCTGCGCCACCGTGGTATCAATGGCGCTCAGCGTTCCATCGCCAAATACCGAGTCGACCACCAGCGTCAGCAAACTGTTGACCACTTTATTCACCGTCAGGGTAGCATCGGTCTGGTTACCGCTGACGTCATTGACCCGCACGCCAAACACCAGCGCGCCATCATTCAGGCTCGACAGCACCTGCGGATCGACATTGAGGGTCCAGAAGCCATCGGCGCCCACCACCGCCGTGGCAATTGGCGCGCCGTCACCCAGGTAGAGGCCAATGGTCTGGCCTTCTGCGCCCTGCGCGCTACCGGTCAGCACCTGATTAACCACCAGATCTGCGGCATTGATCAGGTTATCGCCGAGGAAGGCATCAATCAGGATCAGCGGTGCCGTGGTGTCAACCGTTACCGTCTCACTGACGGTGGTGACGTTACCGGCGGCATCCGCCAGCTGGGCGGTAATCGGGGTGGATGCGCCATCCGGCAGGGCCTGCATATCGCTGGCCGGTACCGTGGTGGACCAGTTGCCATTGCTCTGCACAATCGCGTTATAGGTTTTGTTATTAAAGGTGACCACCACCGTCCGCCCGACTTCAGCGGTATCGGCGGTGCCGCTGATCACCTGACTGGTAGCACTTTCAGCGGCATTGATCCGGTTGTCGCCGGTAAAGTCGTTAAGCGTCAGCGTTGGCGGCGTCAGATCGATCTGTACGCTGCCCTGGGTCGTCACCGGCGTCGTGCCGTCGGTGGCATTGACGATAATGGTTGCGCTACCGCCCGTGCCAAACGCCGTGACCGGCAAGGCGACGGTCGCCCAGCTGCCATCACCATTCAGGGTAGTGCCATAAGTTTCGCCATTGATCACCACCGAGACCACGCCGCCCGCGCCCAGGTTAGCCGAGGTGCCGCTGATCACCACCCCGCCCGCCTGGTCAGCGGTACTGATAATGTTATCGCCAGAGATCGTTCCCAGCGCCACCAGCGGTCCTGCCGGTGGTGTGAGATCAACCGCGAAGGTCACATTCTGACTGATGCTGTTGCCCGCCAGATCGCTGACGCTGACTGCCAGCATGGTGGTCAGCTGCGTGAAGGAGGCCATCTGTTCCGGCGTCAGAGTCAGGCTCCAGTTGCCGTTTGCCCCGACCACCGCCGTACCGAGTGTGGTGGCACCCAGCGCGACGCTGAGCACGCTGCCCGGTTCAGCCCCGTTCGCGACACCACTCAGCAGTTGCGGCTGGATGCTCTCGCTATAGTTGAGGATGTCATTGCCGGCAAAGGCACCCACAGCCAGCGTCGGTGGCGTAGTATCGATCACCAGCGAACTGTTGATGCTGCTGCTGTTACCGGCTGCATCGGTTGCCGTCACGGTGACCGGATAGCTGCCATCGGTTAACAGCGACAGCTGTGCACTCTCCAGCGGCAGCGTCCAGCCGCCATCGGCGGTCACCACGGCGGAGTAGACGTTGTTGCCGATTGTCACCTGCACGCTCTGGTTCTCACCCGCCTCACCGGTGGTGCCGGTCAACGTCACGCCACTGGCGACATCGGCGGCGTTAATGCTGCTCTCCGGCACCAGCGTCGGCAGCGGTGCCGTGAGATCGGCGCTGAACGGCAGCTCTGCCGTACCGGTGTTGCCCGCCGCATCGACCACGCTGACCGTCAGGGTATGCGCACCATCGCTCAGTGAGTTCAGGGCGTTGCCCGGAATAGTGACCGCCCAGTTTCCCGCACCGTCTACCGTTCCGGTGTAGCGTGCCCCGTTGAGATCGACCGTGATGCTCACCGCCTGATTGTCCCCGACGCTGCCGGTGGTGCCGGTCAGCGTTATGCCTGCCGCCGCTTCACTGATGTTCAGCACGCTATCCGTACCCAGTGCGCCGTCGTTAAAGGTCGGTGCAGGCACCGTGACCTCGGTCACCACGTTCAGCGCCGTGCTGTCGGAGTTACCGGCAATGTCGCTGGCGGTGACCGTAATGGTGTGGCTGCCGCTGGTGAAGGTCGCTAACTGCGCTGGCGTCAGCGTCAGCGACCAGCTGCCATCGGTCTGTACCGTCGCCGCCAGCGGCTGATCGCCATTAAAGCCGGCGATCACTACGTTCACCGTCTGCCCGGCACCGGTGATGCCGGTTGTTCCGCTCAGCAACTGCTCGCTGCCAGCCTCTGCCGCACTAAGCGCACCGTCGCCAAACGGCAGATTAAGGGTAACGTCAGGCAGCGTGTTAACCGCCACCAGCACATTACCGCCGGTGCTGGCGCTGTTACCGTTGACATCGGTGACCGTTACGGTGACCGGCCAGTTACCATCCGGCAGCGACTGCAACAGGGCCGGTGGCAGATCCAGCGTCCAGCGGCCGTTATCTGCATCAAGGGCGGCGGAATAGACCGTACCATTGACCGTGACCGCCACGGAGGCCGGATTGGTGATGTTGAGCGCGCCGGTCAGCGTTCCACCGGCAGCCGCTTCGTCCGCATTGATACGGCCATCCGTAAACGGCGTATCCAGCTTTGGCGCGGCAATCGGCGTAATCGCCGAGACAAAAGTCTTCGTCGCGTCAATGCTGTTACCCGCGCGGTCAGTGGTGGTCACGGTAAGGATGTGCTGCCCGTCGCCAAGAATCGCGATGTACTCTGGCGTCAGACTGGCGGTCCAGTTGCCGTTCTCATCAACCGTCACCGATAACGGAATCCTGTCATCACCGACCGTGACGCTGACCGTCTGGCCGTCGCCCACTGCGGTCGTGCCGGTAATCAGCTGAACCGTTGCCGCTTCACTGCTGTTGATCACGTTATCGCCGAACAGCGTGGTGGCAAACGTCGGCGCCACTGGCGGCGTCAGCAGAATTTCGACGCCTGCCGTCGCCTGCGCCGGGTTACCGGCCGCATCGCTGGTGGAGACCACAACCTGAGTCTGGCCGTCTGGTAAGGCGGTCAGCGCACCCGCCTCCAGGTTCAGCGTCCAGTTGCCGCTGGCATCGACGGTGGTGGTAAAGGACTGAGTGCCGATGGTAATCGTCACCTGACTATCCACCGGCACGCTGGTGCTGTTACCGGTGAGCGTTAGCGCACCGGCGGCATCATCGGCGCTGACCAGACCATCACCGAAAGGCGTGTTCAGGGTGATGGTCGGCAGCGTATTGAATGCCACATTCAGTGATGTGGTGGTGTCGGTGGTGGTGTTACCGGCAGCATCCGTGACCGAGATGCTGATTGGATTAGGGCCGTCAGTGAGCTGCTGTAAATCCCCGGCCGGCACCGTGATTGTCCAGACGCCGTCGCCGTTTGCGGTAGCGGTATAGGTCACGTTGTTCAGCGTTACGGCCACCGGCAGGCCGATATCGGTGTTGCCGGTAATGGTCAGATCCTGCAGAGACTCGACCTGATTGAGGCTATCACCGGCGCTGACCAGGATGTCAGTCAGAATCGGCTGCGTGGTATCCAGGCTGATCTGCTGGGTTGCGCTGGCCGGATTGCCCGCCACGTCACTGGCTGTCACCGTCACGGTCTGACTGCTGCCCGAGGCCAGGTTATCGAAGGCGGTCGAAGGAATGTTGACTGTCCAGTTGCCATTCGCATCAAGCGTGGTGGTGTAATCGACCTGATTGAAGGTCACCGTGACCAGCGTGCCGCTGACCAGCTGGGTGCTGGTGCCGCTGACCGCCACCTCGCCCGCAGCTTCGGTGGCGTTGATCACATCATCACCCGCGACCACATTGACGCTGAGCGTCGGCTGGGCCTGATCGCTGGCGACCACCACCAGATTACTGCTGCTGCTGGCAGGGTTACCGGCAACATCAGCAGAAACCACCACCAGTAGCTGCTCACCATCCGGCAGATTCCCCACATCCGCCGCCGGAACGGTCACCGTCCAGCCGCCACCGGCGACGACCGTACCGCTGTAGTCGGTGTTGTTCAGCGTAACCGTGACCACCTGACCTTCAGCCAGATTGGTGCTGGTGCCGCTGATAATGAGATCGTTTGCCGCTTCCGCCTGATTGAGGTAATTATCGACGCTGATCGGCCCGATAGTCAGGGTCGGCAGCGTTGCACCGTCGGCATCACGGGTCAGCGTCTGGCTGGTGCTGATCGAATTGCCTGCCGCATCGGTAAGCGATACCCCAACCAGATAGCTGCCATCCGTCAGCCCCTGCAGCACGCTGGCTGGCAGTGTCAGCTGCCAGCTGCCGTCTGACAGCACCTGCGTCTGATAATCCACATCCTGGAAACTGACGGTGACGACCTGACCCGCATCGGCAACAGAGGCGGTGCCGCTAATCGCAACATCCTGCAGCACCTCCAGCGAGTTAATGATGTTGTCGCCGCCGATGGCGTTAACGCTCAGCGCCGGTAGCGTGAAATCCACCGTGACGCTGCTGGTCAGCGAGCCGCTGTTACCGGCCGCATCGCTGACGTTCACCACCAGCGTGGCGATACCTTCGCTCAGCCCCTGCAACTCTGCCGCTGTCAGCGTCGCCGTCCAGTTGCCCTGCGCATCGACCGTGGCGGGATAATCGGTGTCGCCCAGCGTGACAATCACCGTCTGACCTTCGCCGATCAAACCGGTGGTGCCACTGAGGGTCTGGCTGGAGTCAGCCTCGTTGCGGCTCAGATAGCCATCACCAAACGGCGTTTCAATGCTGACCGACAGCGAACCGGTTGCCACATTGATCTCGCGCGTTTCGGTTACCGGGTTGCCCGCCGCATCACTGACGGTGGCAGTGAGAATATAGAGGCCGGCCGGAATCCCTGCCAGCGCGCCAGCCGGTAGCGTCAGGCTCCACTCGCCATTTGCCGTTACCGTGGTGGTCCAGATCTGATTATTGAGCGTCAGGGTGACCAGCTGGCCTTCGCCGGCATCACTGCTGCCGCTCAGGATAACCGGTGCGTTGCTTTCGGCGATATTGACGATGTCGTCATCCGCCACCGCATTCAGGATTAAGGCTGGCGGCGTCAGATCCACCCGCACAGTGCCGTCGGTGGAGGCGGTATTGCCTGCCGCATCACGTACCGTCACGCTGTAGCTGATATTCTCTTCCGGCAGATCGGCCAGCGCGGCGGCGGGTACCGAAATTGACCAGTTGCCGTTGCTGTCAGCGGTGGCGGTATAGGTGCTGCCATTCAGCACCAGGCTGACGGTCTGGCCGTCACCGGTCGCCCCGGTGGTGCCGTTCAGGGTCTGAGCGAGGGTGATGTCGCTGCTGTTGAGCGTGCCATCGCCAAACGCGCTGGTGATCGTCGGATCGGGCAGACTGGTCGCCAGTACGGTGAGCGTCGAACTGCTGCTGAGCGTCGCGCCACCGCTGTCGGTCGCGGTGACCGTCAGGGTGTATGCGCCATCCGCCAGACCGGCCAGCGCATTGGCCGGTACGATCAGGCTCCAGTTGCCGTTCGCCGAGACCTGCGCGGTGTAGCTGACATCGTTAAGCAATAGCGTGATCGTGCCATTCAACGGCACATTGACCGAGGTGCCGGTCACGATCAGCGACTCACCCAGCTCCTGGGCATTCAGATAGTTATCATCACTCAGCGCATTAATCGCGAGGCCGGAAGCGTTGCTGTTGACGTCGAAAGTCAGCGTATTGCTGGCGGTGTTACCCGCCACGTCGCTGACTGCCACCGTGAGGCTGGCGCTACCGTCCGCCAGCGCACTCAGTGCACCGGCTGGCACGGTCAGGCTCCAGGCACCACTCGCCTGCACCGCCGCGCTGTAGACGTTGCCGTCAAGGGTGACGGTGACCAGTTGCCCCGGTTCAACATTGGTGGTGGTACCCGACAGGCGTTGATCGGTCTGCCGCTCCGCGCCATCTACCACATTATTGCCGGCAAACGCATCCAGCGTCAGGGTTGGCAGGCTGGCCGGTTCGACTTTCAGCGCCAGACTGGTGCTGGTTGTGGTGCTGTTGCCTGCCGCATCGCTGGCGGTCACGGTCAGCGGATAGCTGCCGTTGACCAGGCCGCTGTAAATGGTGGCGGGCAGCGCCAGCGTCCAGTTGCCATCGGCGTTCGCCGTGGTGCTGAGGCTGATGCCGTTAAAGCTGGCGACAATCAGGGCGTTAGCTTCACTGCTGCCGCTCAGTGCCAGCGGCTGCTGGCTCTCTGCGGCATTGATGATGCCGTCCGACGGCGTATTCAGGCTGAGCGACGGTGGCAGCGTATCAACCACCACGCTACCCACTGTCTGACTGCTGTTGCCGGCCACATCGCTGACCACAACGGTGTAGGCGGTTTCACCCTGTGGCAGAGCTGACAGCGCTGCAGAAGGGATAGTGACCTGCCAGTTACCGGCCTCATCGACCGACCCGCTGTAGCTGACGTCACCCAGCGTCACGCTGACCGTCTGGCCGTCGCCGCTGACGCCGGTGTTGCCGGTGATGATGCCGCTGGTCGCCGCTTCCGCACCGTTGAGAATATTGTCACCAAAGGCGTCGCCTGCGGTGGCGACGGGCAGCGTGGTGGCGATGACGGTAATGACCGAGCCGGTGGTCGCCAGTGGCGTACCGCCAGCATCGGTCACGGTGGTAGTGACGGTCAGCGGACCGTCCGGTGCCGTGGTAAAGGTGCCTGCCGGTAAGGTCAGGCTCCAGCTTCCGTCTGCCGCCACGGTGGTGGTGACGGTGGTGCCATTTGCTGTTACCCCGACGATGCTGCCTTGCGGCAGACCGCTGGTGCTACCGCTTACCGCCACATCGCCAGTCAGTTCACTGGCGTTGAGGTAGTTATCGCCGCTGATCGGTGCCAGAGCGACAGAGGGCTGGGTAGTATCGACGCTGAAGTTAAGCGGGCTGCTGGCGGTATTACCCACCGCATTGATCACGCTGACGGTCAGGGTCTGACTGCCTTCGCTCAGACCGGCCAGCGCACCGGCCGGCAGCACAATGCTCCAGCTGCCGCTGGCGTCCACTACACCACGGTAGTCGGTGCCATTGAGGGAGACGCTAACCTGCCGTCCTGCTTCCACGTTGGTGGAAGTGCCGCGCAGGGTCAGCGGTTGCAGCTGTTCGGCAGCGCTCACCACGCCATCACCGGCAAAGGTGTCACTGTCAATGGTCAGCGTCGGCTGGAGTTCCGGCGCATTCACCACGTTCAGATCGATGACCTGGCTGGTCTGGTTGCCATTGGCGTCGGTTGCGGTGACGGTGAGTACATTACTGCCCGACGGTAGCGCGGCCAGATCGTCAGGGGAAATCTGTAACGTCCACTCGCCATTGACGCCAACGGTGGTGCTGTAGACCGTATCGTTCAGTCCGACCGTAATCTGATCGCCATTCTGACCGGTGCCGCTGATCACCAGTGGCTGCGTCAGATCACCAACGCTCAGGGCGTTATCGCCGCTGACCGGCTCGACGCTCAGCGGCGGCGCGGCAGTCGCCACGCTCAGGGTCGTGCTCTGGCTGCTGCTGTTGCCTGCGGCGTCACTGACGGTGACCACCACCGGATAGCTGCTGCCGTTATTCAGACCCGCCAGTGCGGCTGGCGGCAGGGCCAGCGACCAGTTACCGTCGATATTGACTGTGCCGGTATACGTGACGCCGTTCAGCGTCAGGCTGACCCGATCACCTTCACTGCCGGTTCCGCTAAAGCTGAAGCCGGCCGCCTGTTCCGCGCCGTTGAGCACGCCGTCACCCGCTGGCGGATTAAGGCTGAAATCCGGTGCGGTTGTATCAACGGTCACCGGCAGGACGCTGCTGTTGCTGTTGCCACCGACGCTGGTGACCGTGACGTTAAGGTCGTAGCGGCCATCGGTCAGCGCCTGCAAATCGGCGCGTGGCACGGTGACCGTCCAGCGTCCGTCGTCAGCGACAATCGCCTGATAGGGAACATCATTCAGCGCCAGGCTGACACTGCTGCCGGGCGCAACGATGCCGCTGATCGTCAGATCGGCGTCAGCCTCCGCGCCATTAATGATGCCATCACTGGCAATCGGGTTGACCACCAGCGTCGGAGTGCCGGTATCGACCGTCAGCGGCACCGTGGTGCTGGTGCTGTTGCCAGCCAGATCGACGGTAGTAACGGTGATCGGATTACTGCCCTGGGCAAGATTTTGCAGGGTCGATGGCGGCAGGATCAGGCTCCAGTCACCATTCGCTGCTACCGTTGCCGGATAGGTATTGCCGCCGACGCTAACGTTAACCGCCTGGCCTGGCGTCGTGGTCCCGGTCAGCGTCTGTGTTGTGCTGGCTTCAGCACTGTTAAGCACGCTGTCGGTAAACGGCGTATCGATTGCCGGAGCAGCCAGCGGCGTGGTCGCCACCAGCAGCGTCTGGCTGCTGGTGACCTCACCTGACGTTACGGTCACCGTGGTGCTGCCTTGCGGCAGGTTAGCCAGATCCCCCGCCGGGACGGTGACCGTCCAGGCGCCCGTTTCATCGGTGGTGGCGCTGTAGACGGTGCCGCCCGCCGCCAGCGTCACGCTGACCACGCTGCCGACAGGCAGGTTGCTGGAGCTGCCGCTGACCGTCAGATCGCTCAGCGCTTCAATCGCGTTAAGTGCATTATCTTCACTCACTGGCGCAATCGACAACAGCGGCGCGTCAGTGGTAATAACGGTGAACTGCCCTTGGGCAGGCTGCGCCGGGTTACCGGCAATGTCCGAAATTGCCACCGTAAAGGTCTTTTCACCGGCCGCGCCCAGCGATCCCGCCGGCAGCGAGACGCTCCAGTCGCCATTTGCCAGTACTTCGCCATCATAAGACTGACCGTTGAGGGTCAGCAGCACCGGCGTACCGGCCGGAACGCCGGTCACGCTGCCGGTGACCAGAATGTCACTGAGCTGTTCCGCACTATCGACCTGATTGTCAGCGGTGACCGGATTGATGGTCAGCGCCGGCTGCGTTGACGCCAGCACGGTAACGTCAGACAGTACGCTGCTGCTGTTGCCGTACGCATCCGTAAGGGTCACATTAACCGGATAGATAGCGTCAGCCAGCTGGCCGATTACCGCCGCCGGCACCGTGACGCTCCAGTTGCCGCTGGTATCGACCGTCGTGGTGTAGACCGCGCCGTTAAAGTCGACCGATACCGTATCGCCAGCACTGCCGCCACGTCCGTCGAGGGTCAGATCCTGGCTGTGCTCAGCAATATTGATATAACCATCGCTGCCGGGTGTGGAGAGATCCAGCAGCGGTGGCGTGGTGGCGAAGGTCACGGCATCCGCCGTCTGGCTGACGTTGCCATCGCTGTCGGTGGCGACTACCGTAACCGTCTGCGCACCATCCGGCACCTGCGCCAGATCGGCAGCCGGAATGTTAACGCTCCAGTTGCCCTCCTGGGTGACTACCGCGCTGTAAGTCTGTCCGTTAAGGGAGACGCGAATCTGATCGCCCTGATCGCCGGTACCGCTGACGATCAGCGGCTGCTGCGCATCGGCAATGTTGATCACACCATCATCCGTCAGATCGTTCAGGGTCAATGCGGGCAGCGCGGTCGCGACCCGCAGATCAGTAGATTGCTCGCTGCTGTTACCGGCGGCATCGGTGACGGTAACCGTTACCGGATAGGTCTGATTAGTGAGCGCAGCGAGATCGGAAACCGGCACCGAAGCGGACCAGTTACCATTCTCATCCACCGTGGCGGTGTAGGTTTTGTCGTTCAGCAGCACCGAGACGGTATCACCTGCCGTGCCGGTACCGCCAATCAGCAACGGTTGTGTCAGGTCACCGTTGCTGAGCACGCCGTCGCCACCCGGGACTGCGACCGTTGCGACCGGCAACTGGGTACTGACCGCCAGCGGCTGGGTCTGGGTGATGCTGTTGCCGCTGGCATCGGTCAGGGTGACGCCTAAGGTGTAACTACTGCCATCCGCCAGCGCCTGCAGCGCGCCGGACGGTACGGTGACGGTCCAGTTGCCAGCATCATCCACCGTGGCGCTGTAACTCTGGTTATTCAGCACCACCGACACCACTTCGCCCGGCGCAGCGCCGGTGCCGCTGACCGGCAGCCCGGCCGCGACTTCGCTGCTGTTGAGAATGCCGTCACCGCCAGCCACCGCCGCCACAATCAGATTTGGCAACAGCGTATCAACGCTGAAATTCAGGGTCTCCTCAACGCGGTTACCCGCCTCATCGATAACGGCGATGTTCAGGCTGTTGGCGCCCTGCGGCAGCAAAGCGAGATCGCTGGCCGGCAGTGCCAGGCTCCAGCTGCCGTCGGCGTTCACCGTGGCGCTGTAGGTTTTGCCATTGAGTTCCAGCTCGACCTGCTGACCCGCTACCGCTTTGCCGGTCGTGCCGCCGATCAGCTGATCGCTGCTGGCCTCGGCGCGGTTGAGAATGCCATCACTGAGCGCGCTGGTGTTCAGGTTAATTTGTGGCTGGTTACTCACCACCACATTAAGCGGTGCTGAATCGGTCAGCAGCGTGTTAGTCGCATCAAAGGCGGTCACCGACACCGACTGGACCCCATCGGCGATACCGGCCAGAGCGCTGGCCGGGACGGTGACGCTCCAGAATCCGTTGCTGGTGACCACGCCGCTGTAGGTGCTGCCGTTAAAGGCGACCAGCACGGCCTGCCCGGCGGCGACACCAACGGCTGAACCGGAGATCAGCAGATCGCTGCCGATCTCCTGCTGGTTGAGGAAGCCATCGCCGCTTAACGGCTCGCTGATGGTCAGTACGCCCGGCTCGCCCGCGGCTGGCGCGATGTTGATCTCACGGCTGTCGCTGGCGGCGATGCCTGCCGCGCTGCTGACGCTCACCGCAAGCGTGGTGGTACCTGCCGCCAGTGCGCTCAGCGCCGCAGACGGAATCTGAGTGCTCCAGCGACCATCCGCGCCAACCTGCGCACTGTAACTGTCGCCTGCCAGCGTGATGGTGACGGTTTGCCCCGCTTCGACGTTAAGGGTGGTGCCGGAGAGCGTCTGATCGACAGCTTTCTCGCCGTTGTCCAGCAGATCGTCACCGGCAAAGGGATCGATCGTAATCGCTGGTGCGCCAGGCTCGGGTGAGGCTTCGACCACGATGCCGCGGCTTTCGCTGGCCCCGACGCCCGCCAGGTTATTCACGGTAGCGCTTACGGTGGCGCTGCCGGCAGCCAGTGCCGCCAGCGCGCTGGCCGGAATGGTCAGACTCCAGCTGCCGTCCGCCGCTACCGTGGCGCTGAAACTCTGATCGCCGAACGAGACCGTCACCGTCTGTCCTGCCTCGACGTTGGTGCTGCTGCCGCTCACTATCTGATCGGTCGCTTTCTCGTCATTATTCAGCACATCATCAACCGCAAACGGATCGATGGTCAGCGTGGGAACGTCAGGCGCGGTCGGCGAGGCTTCGACGGTGATCGGCAGGCTTTCGCTCACGGCGGTGCCTGCCGCGTTGCTGACCGTGACGATCAGCGTCGTGGACCCCGTAGCCAGTGCGCCAAGCGCATCCGCCGGAATGCTGATATTCCAGCTACCGTCGCCGCTGACGGTGCCACTGTATGACTGGCCGCCCAGCGTCACGGTCACAATCTGGCCCGCTTCGACATTGGTGGTGGTGCCGGAAACCGCCTGAGCGTCCAGCTTCTCGTCGTTGCTCAACAGGTTATCGTCAGTAAACGCATTCAGCGTCAGGGTCGGCGTGCCGGGCGCCGTCACCGGTGGCTCAACCACAATGTCACGCGTTTCGCTTACCGTCGTGCCAGCCAGATCGCTAACCGACACGCTCAGCGTGACGCTGCCTGCGGCTAAAGCCGCCAGCGTCGGGGCCGGTATGGTGACGCTCCAGCTGCCGTCTGCGGCCACCGTGGTGTTGAAGGTGGCACCGCCCAGCGTCACCGTGACTGGCTGACCGGCTTCAATATTGGTGGTGGTGCCGCTTAGCAGCTGAGCGCCGGTTTTCTCGCTGTTGCTGAGAATATCATCACCGGCAAACTGATTGAGGGTAACGGTCGGCTCGCCCGGCAGGGTGAGCGGTGCCGCGACGCCGATCGGCAGAGTGTCGCTGATCGTGGTGCCGGCAGCATTGCTGACCGACACCGTGATAGTGGTGTCGCCCGCCGCCAGCGCGGCCAGCGCCGTGGAAGGCACCGTCAGGCTCCAGCCGCCATCGGCATCGACGCTGGCGCTGTAAACCTGGCCGCCGAGAGTCACGTTAACCAGCTGCCCGGCTTCAATATTGGTGGTGGTGCCGCTCAGGATCTGATCAACGCTTTTTTCATCGTTGCTGAGCAGGTTATCACCGGCGAAATCGTTAATCGTCAGGGTCGGGATGGCTGGCCCGGTGCCTGACGCCTCCACCGCGATATCACGCGTTTCACTGACGCTGGTGCCGGCGGTATTACTCACCGTCACGCTGATGGCATTCGAACCGGCGGGTAAATTGCCCAGCGCCGCTGCCGGAATCGTCACCTGCCAGTTGCCGGTATTATCGACGATACCGAGGTAGTTCTGTCCGCCCAGCGTCACGGTGACCTGCGCGCCCGCTTCAATATTGGTGGTGGTGCCGCTTAGCGTCTGGGCCGTGCCTTTTTCATCGTTGCTAAGGATGTCATCGCCGGCAAACTGACCAATCGCCACGGTGGGTTCGCCTGTCGGGGTGACCGCCGCTTCAACGGTAATGGGCAGCGCGGTAGTGGCGGTGCTACCGGCCGCATTGCTGACCGACACCGTGATAGTAGTATCGCCCGCCGCCAGCGCCGTCAGTGCCGCGGCAGGCACGGTAAGGCTCCAGTTGCCATCCGCGCCGACGCTGGTGCTGTAAGTCTGACCGCCCAGCGTCACTGTAACGATCTGACCGGCCTCAATATTGCTGGTACTGCCGCTCAGCGTCTGATCGCTGGTTTTTTCGATATTGCTTAACTGGTTATCGCCGGCGAAATCTGCCAGCGTCACGCTGGGCACGCCCGGCGTAACCGGGGTTTCAACGCTGATGTCACGATTTTCGCTGGCTTCGACGCCGGCCAGGCTGGTGACGACAACCGAAATAGCCAGCGTCCCTGACGCCAGCGCATTCAGCGCCGCTGCCGGTAGCGCCACGCTCCAGCTACCATCTGCACCCACGGCGGCGGTGTAGGTCTGATCGCCAAGGGTGATAGTTACGATCTGTCCCGCTTCAACGTTGCCGGTGCTGCCGCTCACCGTCTGATCGCTGTTTTTTTCGTCATTGCTGAGGATATCGTCGCCCGCAAACGGATTGATGGCGATAACCGGAACGCCAGGCTGAGTAACTGGCGCGTCAACGCCGATCGCCAGACTGCCCGTTACGGCGGTGCCTGCCGCATTCGCCACATTGACCGTGATGGTGGTGCTGCCCGCCACCAGCGCGACCAGCGCATCTGCCGGAACGGTAATCTGCCAGCGACCGTCGGCAGCTACGCTGCCGCTGTAGCTCTGGCCGCCCAGCGTGACGGTAACCACCTGACCCGCTTCAATATTAGTGGTGGTCCCGCTCAGGATTTGATCGACCGTTTTCTCTGCGTTGCTGAGGACGTTATCACCGGCAAACGGATTAAGAGTGATGGCTGGAGTGGCAGGCGTACCGGGATCGGTTTCCGGTGCGGCAACGTTTATCGGCAACGTACCGCTGGCGCTGGTGCCCGCTGCATTGGTTACGCTGACGGAAATGGTGGTAGTACCGGCCGCTAGCGCGGCCAGCGCACTGGCCGGAATAGTGACGCTCCAGCTGCCATCCGCAGCGACGCTGGCATTGTAGGTCTGCCCGCCGAGGCTGATGGTCACAATCTGACCCGCTTCAACGTTGCTGGTGCTGCCGCTCAGCAACTGATCGGTCGATTTTTCCGCATTATCCAGCAGGTCGTCGCCGGCAAAGGTATTCAGCGTAATGGCGGGCGCACCGGGCGTTCCCGGATCGACGGGCGTGCCAGGATCGGTGCCATTGTTGTTATCGCCACCACCACCACCACCGCCGCCACCGCCGCCGGCACCGATGGCGAGGCCCGCTAAGCCCAGCACGCCGAGACCGCCAGCGGTGATCACACCCATTGATGAGTTGGTATTGTCGGCCAGCAACAGCGGTTCCACGCTGTCGAGCGATTCATAGGTCGGCGTCACTGAGGTTGAAGCCAGGTCCGCACCTTCTGCGGTCTGCGGGAACAGCGCATGCTCCGGCGGGTTAACGCCATCATCAAAAACCAGTTCGCTGTGTTCGCCCTCGGCGTCATCTAAGAAAAATTTCTGGTAGCGCACCGTGCTGCCGTCGCGCATATGCAGAACCAGATCGTCGCCCTGGCGTTCGTACTGGGTCACCATTGCACGCGTGCCGCTAATGCGGACCACGCTGGGTTCGGCGAGGTTAATAGTTTGTGATGAACCACCGGTTATCTGCGAGATGAGCGTGCCGTTTTCGCGCGAAATGATATCGACCCGGCCTTGCGTGAGTTCTGCCATGTGTAACCTCTACTTCACCAGATTAGCTAATATACTGAATCTAAAAACATAAAATATTTTTATGCTTGTAGTATCCACACATTCTTTCGCCTTCTGTCAGACAGAAAGCGTCTTAGCCCGGTGTATGTAAAGGCAGTTAAGCCAGATGTTGCCGCGCATCGGGATGAAACCGATACATGGCGATATTTTTATTGGATTATTTGATCATCGTTATACGCAAAACGTAGCGGTCTCGCCTGCTTAATCTTTAACGTAACTGAGGCATAAATCAATTTCAATGTGTAGATTTCGTTATGTTTTAACATTCATTTCATAAGTAATACTTGAAATAAGGCATTCAGAAAATTTGCTTCATCGTTGTTTTACATGTCAATTTGTTGCAGGAAGTTTCCAAAAAGGATGCGAAAAGGTTAAAAATCAACCTTTGCCAGCGCTTTAGAGCAGCCGAAAAGAATTTCTCAATTAAGCGATTCAGCCAACAATTATCGCTGGCCCTGAAGGCGGATTTTTAGGTCAACTGGTTGAAAAACAGCGATCAAATTTGGCTTAAGTCACATTCTGTGTTGCGAACTTAGCCAGGAAAGTTCTGGAAAAAATCCGCGTCAGGCTAAAAGTCGGTAAACTCGCGGTTTTGTTACGCATCTGCTGCATCCACTCCACTGATAATAATTGGTGCGGCGGATGCCGGTTTTCATGGCCGCGATGCTACACTTTTTCGCTTTGCCACTGACGAATCTGAGCTATGACTGCACTGGACGCTGCACCGCAAAACAAACATCAGAGCCGCCTGAACTGGGGCACGCGCACCATCTTTTTGATCAATGGCTTAGGCATGTCGGCCTGGGCACCGCTGGTGCCGTTTGCCCGCGATCGTCTGCAGCTCAGCGGCGCATCACTGGGCGCGCTGCTGCTCTGTCTGGGCTTGGGTTCGCTGGCCGCGATGCCGGTAACCGGCACACTGGTGGCGCGGTTTGGCTGTCGTCGGGTGATGGCCCTTTCAGCATTGCTGGTACTGGCGATGATGCCGCTGCTGGCCACGGCGGATTCCCATCTGGTGATGGCTGCAGCGTTGACCTTTTTTGGTGCCGGTCTGGGGATGCTGGATGTGGCGATGAATTACCAGGCGGTACAGGTCGAGAAAGCCGCAGGCAAACCGATGATGTCTGGCTTCCACGGTTTCTTCAGCCTCGGCGGCATTCTGGGTGCCGGTGCCGTCAGCCTGCTGTTGAGCCTGAGCTTCAGCCCGCTGACCGCCATTCTGGTGATCATGGCCGTGATGCTGCTGCTGTTAGTGTGGCGCCTGCCCGGCTTGCTGAATGAGCGCTTACATCAGCCCGATCAGCCCTGGCTGGTGATCCCCCGTGGCTGGGTCGCCTTTCTCGGCCTGCTCTGCTTTATCCTGTTTCTGGCAGAGGGCGCGGTTCTGGACTGGGGCGCGCTGCTGCTGTTGCAGAATCCGGCCATGTCGCCGACTTATGCCGGTCTGGGCTACGCGCTGTTTTCGCTGGCAATGACGCTGGGCCGCTTCAGCGGCGATAAGGTGATTCACCGTTTTGGCCGTTATCCGGTGATGCTGACCGGCGCGCTGACGGCTGCTGCCGGCATGAGCCTGGCCGTCTGGCTGCCGTGGCCGGAAGTGGCCCTGCTGGCTTTTCTGCTGGTCGGGTTCGGTTTGTCGAACACCGTGCCGATGTTATTCAATGCCGCCGGGAATCAACGGGATATGCCGGCGAACCTGGCGATTTCTGCCATGACAACGCTGGGATATGCGGGTATTCTCTCAGGTCCGGCTTTAATCGGATTCATTTCACAATGGATCAGCCTCAGCGGCGCGTTTTTATTGATTGCGCTATTGCTGTTAGCTGTGGCCGCCAGTGCGCGAAAAGTTGCGCGATAATTCAGGTATCAGACACGCTATGTTGCCTTACAAGTTTCCCCTGACATCCGGCAATGTCACCCGCTTCTTTGTCGTTTTTAATCTGGTGCTGCTGCTGGCGCTGGGCTTTATGGTGCATAACTCGGTCAACGCCTGGCTGACCAGCAAACGTTACGCCATGACCGATCTGGCGCGCGACGTACAAAAACGCATCGATGCCTACCGTTTTGCCACCTGGCAGATTTATGAAAACCTCTCTACCAGCGCAGCGGGCGCCGCGCCCAGCGCCAATCTGCAGGAGACGCGGCTGCGTCCTGACGTCTATTATCTGGAAAAAACCCGACGCAAAACCGAAGCGTTGATTTTTGGTTCGCATGACAGCAGCACGCTCGACATGACCATGCGGATGTCCAATTATCTCGACACGCTATGGGGCGCGGAAAATCCGACCTGGTCGATGTACTTTCTCAACGGTCAGGATAACAGCCTGATTATGATCTCTACCCTGCCGCTGAAAGATATGGCAACCCGCTACAAAGAGAGCGCCATCAGCTCGATGGTGGATGGCCGCCGTGCGGAAATGTTGCAGCAGGCCAATGCGCTGGATGAGCGCGAAAGTTTCTCGGCGCTGCGTCATCTCGCCTTTCAGAACGATCACTACTTTACCCTGCGCACCACCTTTAACCAGCCAGGCCATCTGGCAACCGTGGTGGCCTTTGATCTGCCGGTCAACGATCTGATCCCGCAAAACATGCCGCTGGAGAACTTCCAGCTGCGCCAGGACACGACGTTGCCTGCTGCCACTGCCAGCGATCAGCAGGAGTCAGAAAATACCCAGATTTCGCTGGTGAATCCCAATGTCGAAATTGCCGCCACGCTGCCGAGTACCTCGCTGCAGCTGGTCTATCGGGTGCCGATTAGCCGGCTGATTATTGATACGCTGCATAATCTGCTGTGGCCACTGTTGATCAATCTGCTGCTGTTCCTGCTGTCGCTGGGTGGCATGGTGCTGTTGCGCCAGCAGTCACTGCGGCCCAGTGAGAACCAGAGCGCGGAACTGGACTCGCTGCGGGTATTAAATGAAGAGATTGTTGCCAGCCTGCCGGTCGGCCTGCTGGTGTATGACTTCGCCAGTAACCGCACTCTGCTAAGTAATAAGATCGCGGAACATCTTCTGCCACATCTTAATCTGCAGAAGATCATTAATATGTCCGACCAGCATCAGGGCGTGCTGCAGGCCACCATCAATAATGAAGTGTATGAGATTCGTCACGCCCGCAGCGTGCTGTCGCCTCATACTCAGCTGTTTATGATGCGCGATCAGGATCGTGAACTGCTGGTGAATAAGAAGCTGCAAAAGGCGCAGCAGGTACTGGATCGTAACCATCAGATGCGACAGCAGCTGCTGCATAACCTCGGTCATGCTCTGAATCAGCCGCTGGAAAAAATTGTCTCGCAGCTGGTCCAGCTGAGTCAGCGTGACAGCGATGAAACCGTGCTGGACGTGCTGGATGAGAGTCAGGGTCTGGCGCGCCTGGTCGACGATATCGTGCTGCTTAACCGGCTGGAGGCGCACGACTGGTCACCGGACGCGACGGTATTCAGTCTGCAGGAGCTGCTGGATGAAATCGCGCTGGAAAGCCTGCCGCTGATGCGGCGTAAAGGGCTGGCGCTGGTGGTGAACAATCATCTGCCGAATGATGAAATGCGCTTTGGCGATCGCCGGGCGCTGCGTAAGGTTCTGATTACACTGATGCACTACTCGCTGACTACCACGCGCTGGGGCAAAATCACGCTGGAAGTCAAAGCAGCGGATAAACAGGCCGACCGCTTGATGATTGAGCTGGTCGATACCGGTGCCGGCCTGACGGTGGATGAGCTGGCGAATGTCGACTTCCCGTTCCTTGGCGATACCCGCCAGGATCGTTATGGTCAGGCGTCAGGTATGGCCTTCTTCCTGTGCAAACAGCTGTGCAAGCAGATGGGCGGCAGTCTGGATATCGTGGCGAAAGCCGATATCGGCACCCGCTACAACATGCAGCTGCCGCTGGTGCTGGAACAGAAAACCGAAGAGGAAGAGGAAAAAATTCTCGATGGCGTCACCGCGCTGGTGGAGATTGCCGTGGAAGACGTACACAAGATCGTCTGCCGCCATCTGGAAAACTGGGGTGCGCGTTGTCTGACGCCAGACGAGCGTATTTCCGGGCAAGATCATGATGTGTTGATCACCGATGATCCGACCAAACTGAGCGGCTGGTCACTGCTGCTGGCCGGTGATGAACCCGGTCATCATGCGCTGAATGACCAGCAGTATCGGGTTAATTTCAATCTCAGTAATGCGCTGCTCGATGCATTGCTGGCGCTGATTGAGAAGCAACTGTCACACGATGTGATGGAAGATGATGCTGAAGAAGAAGCGGCCACGCCATTGATGAGCGGCGGCTATTTCCAGCTGTTTACGGAGACAGTACCGGTTGATGTAAAGAGACTGTATACTGAGTCGGCGGAAAAGGACTACGCCTCGCTTGCTCAGACAGCGCATCGCCTCAAGGGCGTGTTTGCCATGCTCAATCTGACTCCCGGCAAACAGCTTTGTGAAGAGTTAGAACACCACATTAAAGCGTGTGACGATTCAAACATTAAAAATACCACCAGTGATATTGACGCTTACGTCAATCAACTGCTGCAGCAAGGTAACCAATAAGATGAATAACTTAAACGTAATTATTGCCGATGACCATCCGATTGTTCTTTTCGGTATCCGAAAGTCTCTGGAACAAATTGAATGGGTTAACGTTGTAGGTGAGTTCGAAGACTCAACAGCACTGATCAACAATCTCTCTAAGCTCGATGCCAACGTCCTGATCACCGACCTCTCTATGCCGGGTGAAAAGTATGGCGATGGCATCACGCTGATTAAATATATTAAACGTCACTATCCGGATCTGTCGATTATCGTTCTGACCATGAACAATAACCCGGCGATTCTGAGCTCCGTGCTGGATCTCGATATTGAAGGGATCGTTCTGAAGCAAGGCGCACCAACCGATCTGCCAAAAGCTCTGGCTGCACTGCAGAAAGGCAAAAAGTATACGCCGGAAAGCGTGGCAAAACTGCTGGAGAAGATCAGCGCTGGCGGTTACGGCGACAAACGCCTGTCACCAAAAGAGAGCGAAGTGCTGCGTCTGTTCGCTGAAGGTTTCCTGGTGACCGAAATTGCCAAGAAACTGAACCGCAGTATTAAGACCATCAGTAGCCAGAAGAAATCAGCCATGATGAAACTGGGCGTGGATAACGATATCGCGCTGCTGAACTACCTGTCGTCTGTCAGCCAGACTCAGGTCGAAAAAGACTAGTATCACGAGGCGGTGCTACCGGCACCGCCTTTACTCCCGCCCTATCCTGCCCGCGTTTTACGTACCCGCTCTGCATAGATCGCCAGCGTTACCTTCAGCACGTCTAAGGTCACCGGTTTCGACAGACAGTTATCCATTCCCGCATCCATACAACGCTGCTTCTCTTCAGCCAGCGCGTTGGCCGTTACGCCCACCACCGGGAACAGATGTCCCAGCTGACGGAGCCGCTGCGTCAGGCGATAGCCATCCATATTCGGCATGTTAACGTCGGTCAGCACAATATCGATCTCATTGCGGCTCAGCACGTTGAGCGCGTCGACCCCATCCTGCGCGGTTTTGACCTGGTAACCCAGGGTGCCGAGCTGTTCAGAGAGCAGCATACGGTTGATCGGATGATCGTCAACGATCAGCACCATAATGTCGTCGTTATGCACTTTTTGCTCTACCGGCCCGGCCAGCAACAGCGCATCCGCTGCGTCGCTGTCCAGCACGATGCGATAGATACGCGCCAGCAGCGTCGGCACTTCATGCAGCGTGGCGGTAGAGTGAATCCAGCGTCCCGGATGAGGTTCACGCGGCATATCCACATGCGACCCGTCAAAAGTAACCAGCGCCCGCAGCGGCAGATCGATTTCCAGTTCGTAATCGGTCATCACCACATCGTCCGGGCCGGGCTTGCCGTTGTACTCAGCAACCTGAATGCCCTGCTGCCGCAACTGCCGCGCAATAAATTCCGCCAGGTATTCGTTGCACATCGCCAGCCAGATTTTTTTGTCCTGCATCTCTTCCAGCCGCGGTAGCGCAGGCGGTTGGCCTTTATAAATCGGAATGCGTACGATGAACTGACTGCCCATGCCCGGCTCTGAGTCGACCTCAATATCGCCATCCATCATGTTGATCAGTTTTTCACAAATCGCCAGCCCCAGTCCGGTACCCTGGAAATTACGCTGCACGCCATTACCCACCTGGAAGAAAGGATCAAACAGCCGCGGCAGCTCTTTGGCCGGAATGCCAACCCCGGTATCGCGCACGCGGAACGCCAGATAGCCCTCGGCCACATACGCATGCAGGATGATACAGCCGGTGTGGGTAAACTTAATCGCGTTATTCAACAGGTTTGAGATCACCTGTTGCAGACGCAGCGGATCGCCATCCAGCACCTGCGGGACGTCATGCTCTATGAAGCAGTAGAGCGTCAGCCGTTTTTTCACCACCAGCGACAGGTAGTTACCCACGATATGGGTAACAATTTCACGCGGCGCAAACGGACGCGGCTCAATCTTCAGTTGTTCCGACTCAATTTTAGAGAAGTCGAGAATGTCGCTGATGATTTTCAGCAACAGGCTGGACGAGTTATTCATCGCGGTGACCAGCGAATCAATGCCGCTCGGCAGCTGCTTGGTCTGCAACAGATCGAGGTTACCGATGATGCCGTAAAGCGGCGTGCGCAGTTCGTGACTGACGGTGGCGAGGAACATCGATTTCGACTGACTGGCCTGTTCCGCCGCGTGCGCCATCTCCTGCAGCGACTGCTCCATCCGGACACGCGCCGAAACATCCACCAGCACGCAAATCGCTACGTTTTCATTGCGATAGCGCGAGTGAACAAAGCTGATTTGCAGGTTGGTGTTACTGCCGGTCAGCACATCAACAAAGTTCACCTGCTGGCCGCCAATGATTTCGTTCAGCCGCTGGCGATCTTCCTGGGTCAGCAGCGTCAGATAGTTATGCGCCAGCTCATTACTCAGAATGTTGGTGCCGTCGCTGGTGCGTAAGATACAGATACCCACCGGCGCGGAGGCGACAATTTTACGGTTAAACTGCTCATGCTCCTCCAGCCGGTGCGCATTCTCTTCGGCGGGCAGGAACATCCGGCGCTCAAACAGCCAGGCCAGGGTAAACAGCATGATCGCGCTGAAAATATTGAGCAGCAGCGCATTGATCATCATCAGCTTCAGCTGATCGACCATCACATGAGTCGGGATTGACCACACCACGTTAAGATCGGACGGCGGCAGCGGTTTCTTCAGTACCAGCTGGCGATAACCGTTGAGGTAGCCAAACCAGGTTTTATCATCGGGCAGATCGTCCAGCGAGAAGCCAAGACCGCCACGGCGCGAATTGAGTAACGGACGATAATTTTCATCGGTTACCGAGGCGATAACCGGCAGGCTGCCGGGCTGAATAAATTCGTCCAGCCGGATATTCTGCTCGACGCCGAGCAGCGCCTGCAGTTTATTGGCGACATAGACCGGCACCACCATATAGAAGGTACCGACACCCGGCTGGGCAGTGCTGTTAATCCAGTACATCGGATTGCGGCGCTCTTCTTCATTGCTGTTGCGGTAGCGCAACACGTTCTCACGCAGCGATTTCAGGCTACGCTCGCGATCGGCGTTGCTGCTGCCGATGGTAAAGTCAGCCAGACACTGATTTTCGCCACCAATGAAAAATACCCGATTCAGCTCATACGACGAGGCGAAGTTACTTTTCCAGTAATTGATGTAGTAGCTAAGGGAATCCAGCGAGTTGCGCCAGGTGTTGCTCATTGAGGTACAGTCGCCATCGGAAAACAGCGGTGTAAACTGCGGCTGAGCCGCTTTGCCTGGCATCATGCCGGTCAGCACATCCAGCCCGCTGCTGGCGTTGGTTAAGCGGTTCTCAGTAATATATTTCAGCTCACGCATCATGTCGGCTGAATGCCGGACATACCACTGAATAGAGCCGTAATTACTGGCGAACTCCTGACGAACCTGCGTCTCTTTTTCATGCAACACGCTGATGATATAGAAGGCGGTCAGTACGGCGCCCAGCGTCCAGATTAGCAGCGCCAGCGCGCGAAAAAGATAGCGCGAGATGCGAAGCGTGGTGCGGAAAGAGACAGGATATTTCAAGTGGAACTCGCAGTTGGCAAGGTTAGTCGCATCATCGATTTTTAATGCCCATACACTAGCTTTAACGGGAAAAAAAAGCCAGTCGGTAGCGGGTTTAGCGCCAGGATTGGGAATCTTTTAGGATAGCGAAAGCGGTATCTTTACTCCAGCATCAGGTGGCCGTATCTGCCCATTCAACCCAAGACACGCTCATAACAATAAAAAGCAACGCCGCTGACTGAACCAGAAAGACCCGCACCCAGTTCACCGCTTCACCGCTTCACCGCTTCACCGCTTCACCGCTTCACTCCACCACCACCCATAACCCGCAGCTACCAGCGCACAGCCACCAGCGCACCCCAGCCAGACCAGAAAGACCCGCTCTGCCCGAAGAGCAAAGCGTCCGCGCCAGGGATGGCGCGGCCGATCCGCAGGGAAGCGGGAATCCTTTACGATCGGGCAGTGCGGGCCTTTCGGCCGCACCCAGCTCACCGCAGCGCCGCTTCACCCCACCACCACAACAACAACTCACAACCGCCAGCGCACCACAGCCAGACCAGAAAGACCCGCTCTGCCCGAAGAGCAAAGCGTCCGCGCCAGGGATGGCGCGGCCGATCCGCAGGGAAGCGGGAATCCTTTGCGATCGGGCAGTGCGGGCCTTTCGACCGCACCCAGCTCACCGCAGCGCCGCTTCACCCCACCACCACAATCCACAACTCACAACTCACAACTCACAACTCACAACCACCAGCGCACCCCAGCCAGACCAGAAAAGCCCGCTCTGCCCGAAGAGCAAAGCGTCTGCGCCAGGGATGGCGCGGCCGATCCGCAGGGAAGCGGGAATCCTTTGCGATCGGGCAGTGCGGGCCTTTCGACCGCACCCAGCTCACCGCAGCGCCACTTCACCCCACCACCACCCATAACCCGCAGCTACCAGCGCACAGCCACCAGCGCACCACAGCCAGACCAGAAAGACCCGCTCTGCCCGAAGAGCAAAGCGTCCGCGCCAGGGATGGCGCGGCCGATCCGCAGGGAAGCGGGAATCCTTTGCGATCGGGCAGTGCGGGCCTTTCGGCCGCACCCAGCTCACCGCAGCGCCCTTAACCGCTTCACTCCACCAACCACACCTCACTCACCGCAGCGCCACCTCAATGCTCCGCCATCAGCGCCAAAAAAAACGGCAGGCCGGGTTTCCCCTGACCTGCCGTTTCGGCAACGAATCTCAGCTTACGTCAGACAAATTACTCTTCGTCTTCAGCCGCGTCATCTTCGTCTTCTGCATCCGCTTCCGGTGCAATCTCTTCATCGTCGAGCTCCGCTTCCGGCGCGATATCATCCTCGCCTTCCGCCACGCTACCGTCGATTGAATCCAGCTCTTCTTCTTCAACCGGTTCGGCAACGCGTTGCAGACCGACTACGTTCTCATCTTCTGCCGTACGAATCAGAATCACACCCTGGGTATTACGCCCCACGATGCTGACTTCAGACACGCGAGTACGCACCAGCGTACCGGCATCGGTGATCATCATGATCTGATCGCCATCGACTACCTGAACCGCTCCAATCACCGGACCGTTACGATCGGTCACTTTGATCGAGATAACACCCTGCGTCGCACGCGACTTGGTCGGGTATTCGCTGTTGGCGGTACGTTTACCGTAGCCATTCTGCGTCACGGTCAGGATTGCACCCTCTTCACGCGGCACAATCAACGACACCACGCGATCGCCTTCGGCCAGCTTGATGCCGCGCACACCGGATGCGGTACGGCCCATCGCACGGACCGCGGTTTCCGCGAAACGCACCACTTTACCGGCTGCGGAGAACAGCATCGCTTCATCATTACCGTTGGTCAGCGCCACGCCGATCAGCTCATCGTCGTCACGCAGATTCACGGCAATAATGCCGGCGCTGCGCGGACGGCTGAACTCTTTCAGCGCGGTCTTCTTCACGGTACCGAGCGCGGTCGCCATGAAGATGTTAAAGCCTTCGGTATACTCGCGTACCGGCAGAATCGCAGTAATACGCTCGTTGGCTTCCAGCGGCAGCAGGTTAACGATAGGACGTCCACGCGCACCACGGCTCGCTTCTGGCAGCTGATAAACCTTCATCCAGTAGAGACGGCCACGGCTTGAGAAGCAAAGGATAGTGTCATGGGTATTGGCAACCAGCAGGCGATCAATGAAGTCCTCTTCTTTGATACGCGCGGCCGATTTACCTTTACCACCACGACGCTGCGCTTCGTAATCGGTCAGAGGCTGATACTTCACATAGCCCTGATGCGACAGCGTCACGACCACATCTTCCTGATTGATCAGGTCTTCGATATTGATGTCAGCGGTATTGGCGGTGATCTCAGTACGACGCTCATCGCCAAACTGATCGCGCATCAGCTCAAGTTCTTCGCGAATCACTTCCATCAGACGCTCGGCGCTGGACAGGATATGCAGCAGCTCAGCGATCTGATCCAGCAGCGCTTTATACTCATCCAGCAGTTTTTCATGCTCAAGGCCGGTCAGTTTCTGCAGACGCAGATCCAGAATCGCCTGGGCTTGCTGCTCGGTCAGATAATACTGGCCGTCACGGATACCGAACTGCGCATCCAGCCACTCCGGACGCGCGGCGTCATCACCGGCACGTTCCAGCATCGCGGAAACGTTGCCCAGATCCCACGCCTGCGCAATCAGACCGGCTTTGGCTTCCGCCGGGCTTGGCGCACGACGAATCAGCTCAATGATCGGATCGATGTTGGCCAGCGCAATCGCCAGACCTTCAAGGATATGCGCACGGTCACGGGCTTTACGCAGTTCAAAAATGGTACGACGCGTCACCACTTCACGACGATGGCGGACAAAGGCTTCCAAAATCTCCTTCAGCGCCATAATCTTAGGCTGGCCCTGATGCAGCGCCACCATGTTGATGCCGAACGAGGTCTGCAGCTGAGTCAGTGAATAGAGATTATTCAGCACCACTTCGCCGACCGCATCACGCTTGATCTCAATCACGATGCGCATACCGTCTTTATCAGACTCGTCACGCAGTGCGCTGATGCCTTCGACGCGCTTCTCTTTCACCAGCTCGGCAATTTTCTCAATCAGACGCGCCTTGTTAACCTGGTAAGGCAGCTCATGAATGATGATGGTCTCACGGCCGGTTTTGGCGTCCGCTTCCACTTCGCCACGCGCACGGATATAAATTTTGCCGCGCCCGGTACGGTAGGCTTCTTCAATGCCACGACGACCATTGATGATGGCAGCGGTCGGGAAATCGGGTCCCGGAATGTGCTCCATCAGCCCTTCAATGCTGATGTTCTCATCTTCAATGTAGGCCAGGCAGCCGTTGATCACTTCGCGCAGGTTATGCGGCGGAATATTGGTTGCCATCCCCACGGCGATACCGGAGGAACCATTGACCAGCAGGTTTGGAATTTTGGTCGGCAGAACTTCAGGGATCTGCTCAGTGCCGTCGTAGTTAGGGACAAAATCGACGGTCTCTTTTTCCAGGTCAGCTAACAGATCGTGGGCGATTCTGGACATGCGGACTTCGGTATAACGCATCGCCGCAGCGGAGTCGCCGTCGATGGAGCCGAAGTTGCCTTGACCGTCCACCAGCATGTAACGCAGGGAGAAAGGCTGGGCCATACGTACAATGGTGTCGTAAACGGCGGAATCACCATGCGGGTGATATTTACCGATAACGTCACCGACGACGCGGGCAGATTTTTTATAGGGTTTGTTCCAGTCGTTACCCAGTTCGCTCATCGCAAAGAGTACGCGACGATGCACCGGCTTCAGGCCGTCACGCACATCGGGTAAAGCTCGGCCAACGATGACCGACATGGCGTAATCGAGGTAAGAATTCTTTAACTCTTCTTCGATATTGACCGGTGTAATTTCTCTCGCAAGGTCGCTCATGGAGCCGCTATCCCTCTACTTAATCCCGGATTTTAAAGGTGCGAAAGTATATCACACTGCAATGCTCTGGTGAACGTTAACCACCGATTTCAGCCGCTTTTCCTTGCGCCTGAAAGGTGTGCCATAACCGGTTAAGCGTTTATACTGATGGCACATTTTGTCAGGAGTTACGATTCAATGAATGCACAACCGCAGAATCATCAGCAGAACGTCGATGCGCAGGAAATTGCCAAATTTGAGGCCGTGGCCTCGCGCTGGTGGGATCTGGAGGGTGAATTTAAACCGTTGCACCGGATCAACCCGCTGCGACTGGGCTATATCGCGCAGCACAGCAACGGTCTGTTTGGTAAAACCGTGCTCGACGTCGGCTGTGGCGGCGGCATCTTAGCGGAAAGCATGGCGCGTGAAGGCGCTATCGTCACCGGACTGGATATGGGCGCTGAACCGCTGGCCGTGGCGCGCCTGCATGCTCAGGAGAGCGGCGTAACGCTCGACTATGTCCAGCAGACGGTGGAAGCGCACGCGGAGCAGCACGCCGGAAAATATGATGTGGTGACCTGCATGGAGATGCTGGAGCACGTGCCCGATCCCCGCTCGGTGGTTCACGCCTGCGCGCAGCTGGTCAAGCCCGGCGGCGAAGTCTTCTTCTCTACGCTGAACCGCAACCCGAAAGCCTGGCTGCTGGCGGTGTTTGGCGCCGAATATGTGCTGCGTATGGTGCCGCGCGGCACCCACGACGTGAAGAAATTCATCCGTCCTTCCGAACTGCTGGGCTGGGTTGATGAAACCGCGCTGCGTGAACGCCACATCATCGGCCTGCACTACAACCCCGTCACCAACCGCTTTAAGCTGGCACCGGGTACCGACGTCAACTATATGGTGCATACCCACCGCGCGGTCTGAGTCACGCGGCTCGCCGGTTAGCGCGGGCCTCGCCGCAGGATTAAGCGTCAGCAGGTTCTATCCGCTGACGCCTTCACCCTCTTCTGCCCTCCTTTATTACCCGTGTTACCCGTTCATCGGCAGCCTGGCGGCTATCCGATAGCGGGTTGCTCCACCGTCGGCGAGCATTCTGTTATCGGCCAACGGGTTAGGCTGAACCGCGACGAGCTGACCTCTCTGCTCGTTCCATGTTCGCCCGCCAGCAGAACCACGGGTAGCGGGTTTTGGCGATTTTTCACCCTTTCTCAGACCTGGCACAGCGGATTGAATAAGAAATACGCGCCCGATCAAATTAAGAAAAAAAAGTGGGATCTGGTTGACATGATGGCGGGCCTTATAAGACGCGGGCTAAGAAATTTCGCAGAAATTACAACCCCTCCAGACATCATTTTTTCCTCTTGTTAAGCGGCAGTAAAATACTAAAATATGCCCCCATATAGTTATGGCTTTAGCCCAAACCCCCTAGATGTTGTGTTTATCCACATATTATTCACAATGAATATGCTGTGTATAAACCGGGATTTCTTTTAATTTTTGGATACTCACGCAAAGGTAAAAACGCGACATGAACCAAAGTCTGCTCGTTACTAAACGCGATGGCCGCCAGGAGCGCATTGATCTCGACAAAATTCACCGTGTACTGGACTGGGCAGCCGAAGGGCTGAACAACGTCTCAGTATCGCAGGTGGAGCTGCGCTCCCACATTCAGTTCTATGATGGCATCAGAACGTCTGACATTCATGAGACCATCATCAAGGCCGCAGCAGACCTCATCTCTCGCGATGCCCCGGATTATCAGTACCTCGCCGCACGCCTGGCGATCTTCCATCTGCGCAAAAAAGCGTATGGCCAGTTTGAACCGCCGAAGCTGTATGACCAGGTCGTTAAAATGGTCGGCATGGGCAAATATGACCGTCACCTGCTGGAAGATTACAGCGAAGAAGAGTTTGCCCGGATGGACGAGTTCCTCGACCACTGGCGTGACATGAACTTCTCCTACGCCGCCGTGAAGCAGCTGGAAGGGAAATATCTGGTGCAGAACCGCGTCTCGGGCGAAATCTACGAGAGCGCGCAGTTCCTCTATATCCTGGTCGCGGCCTGCCTGTTCTCGGGCTATCCGCGCGAAACGCGTATGGATTACATCAAGCGCTTCTACGATGCGATCTCGACCTTCAAAATCTCACTGCCGACGCCGATCATGTCCGGCGTGCGCACGCCAACGCGTCAGTTCAGCTCCTGCGTACTGATTGAGTGCGGCGACAGCCTGGACTCGATCAACGCCACCTCCAGCGCGATTGTTAAATATGTCTCTCAGCGCGCCGGTATCGGCATCAACGCCGGTCGTATCCGTGCGCTGGGCAGCCCGATCCGCGGCGGTGAAGCGTTCCATACCGGCTGTATCCCGTTCTATAAGCACTTCCAGACGGCGGTGAAGTCCTGTTCTCAGGGCGGCGTACGCGGCGGCGCAGCCACGCTGTTCTACCCGATGTGGCATCTGGAAATCGAAAGCCTGCTGGTGCTGAAAAACAACCGTGGCGTAGAAGGCAACCGCGTGCGTCACATGGACTACGGCGTACAGCTCAACAAGCTGATGTATCAGCGCCTGCTGAAAGGGGAAGATATCACCCTGTTCAGCCCGTCTGATGTGCCGGGCCTGTATGATGCGTTCTTCGCCGATCAGGATGAGTTTGAGCGTCTCTACACTAAATATGAGCACGACCAGAGCATCCGTAAGCAGCGGGTGAAAGCGGTCGACCTGTTCTCACTGATGATGCAGGAACGTGCCTCTACCGGCCGTATCTACATTCAGAACGTCGATCACTGCAACACCCACAGCCCGTTTGACGCCAGCATCGCGCCGGTTCGCCAGTCTAACCTCTGCCTTGAGATCGCGCTGCCGACCAAGCCACTGGAAGATGTGAACGACGAAAATGGTGAGATCGCCCTGTGTACGCTGTCAGCATTCAACCTGGGCGCGATTGAAAGCCTGGACGATCTGGAAGAGCTGGCGACCCTGGCGGTACGTGCACTTGATGCGCTGCTCGATTATCAGGACTACCCGATCCCGGCGGCCAAACGTGGCGCGATGGGTCGTCGTACCCTGGGTATCGGCGTGATCAACTACGCTTACTACCTGGCGAAACACGGTGTGCGCTACTCCGATGGCAGCGCAAATGGCCTGACGCACAAAACCTTTGAAGCGATTCAGTATTACCTGCTGAAAGCCTCAAACGAGCTGGCGAAAGAGCAAGGTGCCTGCCCGTGGTTCAATGAAACCACCTATGCGCAGGGCATTCTGCCGATCGACACTTACAAGAAAGATCTCGACACCATCAGCAACGAGCCGCTGCATCTGGACTGGGAAAGCCTGCGTGAAGAGATTAAAACGCACGGCCTGCGCAACTCAACGCTCTCTGCGCTGATGCCGTCTGAAACTTCGTCGCAGATCTCCAATGCCACTAACGGCATTGAACCACCACGCGGCCACATCAGCATCAAAGCCTCGAAAGATGGCATTCTGCGTCAGGTGGTGCCGGAGTATGAGCGCCTGAAAGATCAGTACGAGCTGCTGTGGGAAATGCCGAACAACGACGGCTACCTGCAACTGGTGGGTCTGATGCAGAAATTTATCGACCAGGCGATTTCGTCGAACACCAACTACGATCCGTCGCGCTTCGCCAATGGCAAAGTGCCGATGAAGCAGCTGCTGAAAGATCTGCTGACGGCCTACAAGTTTGGCGTGAAAACGCTCTACTACCAGAACACCCGTGACGGTGCGGAAGATGCACAGGATGACCTGGCCCCTTCTATCCAGGATGATGGCTGCGAAAGCGGCGCATGTAAGATCTAACGGGCGGGCGGGAGAAACTCCCGCCCCACTCCTTTCACGGGGCGGCTTCGCTTCGTCTACTTTTGGACATTTTTTATGGCTTACTCCACTTTCTCACAGAACAAAAATGACCAGCTGAAAGAACCGATGTTTTTCGGTCAGTCGGTAAACGTGGCGCGCTTCGACCAGCAGAAATATGACATCTTTGAAAAGCTGATCGAAAAGCAGCTCTCCTTCTTCTGGCGTCCGGAAGAAGTCGATGTATCACGCGATCGCATCGACTATCAGGCGCTACCAGAGCATGAAAAACACATCTTCATCAGCAACCTGAAGTATCAGACCCTGCTGGACTCGATTCAGGGTCGTAGCCCGAACGTGGCGCTGCTGCCGCTGATCTCTATTCCGGAGCTGGAAACCTGGATCGAAACCTGGGCGTTCTCTGAGACCATCCACTCGCGCTCTTATACCCACATCATCCGCAACATCGTGAACGATCCGGCGGTGGTGTTTGACGATATCGTCACCAATGAGCAGATTCTGGCCCGTGCCCAGGATATCTCCCGCTATTACGACGATCTGATTGAGATGACCAACTACTGGCATCTGCTGGGCGAAGGCACCCATCAGGTCAACGGCAAATCGGTGACTGTCAGCCTGCGCGCCCTGAAGAAGCAGCTCTATATCTGCCTGATGAGCGTCAATGCGCTGGAAGCGATCCGCTTCTACGTCAGCTTCGCCTGTTCATTCGCGTTCGCCGAGCGTGAGCTGATGGAAGGCAACGCCAAAATCATCAAGCTGATCGCCCGCGATGAAGCGCTGCACCTGACCGGCACCCAGCACATGCTGAACCTGCTGCGTAGCGGTGAAGACGATCCGGAGATGAAAGAGATTGCGGCGGAGTGCCGTGAAGAGTGCTTCGAGCTGTTTAAGAAGGCGGCGCTGCAGGAGAAAGAGTGGGCGGAATATCTGTTCAGCGGCGGTTCGATGATCGGCCTGAACAAAGATATTCTCTGCCAGTACATTGAGTACATCACCAATATCCGTATGCAGGCGGTTGGCCTGGATTTGCCGTTCCAGACCCGCTCTAACCCGATTCCGTGGATTAACTCCTGGCTGGTTTCTGACAACGTCCAGGTTGCGCCACAGGAAGTGGAAGTGAGTTCCTATCTGGTGGGTCAGATCGATTCTGAAGTGGGCGCTAACGACTTCGACGATTTCCAGCTGTAATCATGAGCCGCGACGTTGTGATTCTGCGCAGTTCCGGCACCCGGCTGGAATGCACAGACGAACATACCAATCTGCTGACGCTGCTGGAAGCCAATAATCTCTGCGTGGAGTTCCAGTGCCGCGAAGGCTACTGCGGCTCCTGCCGGATGCGGCTGCTGAAAGGCGAAGTGCATTACCCACAGCGGCCGCTGGCCTTTGTGCAGCAGGATGAGATCCTGCCCTGCTGCTGCAAAGCCAAAGGCGAGATCGAAATCGAGCTATAAACACAACGGGCGCATCAAGCGCCCGTTTTGCTGTTCCACCTTTACTCTCTGACCGTCTCAACCACCTCGATCCAGCCGTGACCGGTACTGACTTCGCTGCCGTGAAGCCAGCGGCGCAACATATTCATCGCCATCATCGCCACCACCTTCTGCCGCGTCTCCAGGTTATAGCGACCGGTGCTGAACTTCACGCGCTGGCCCCAGCTGCCTGCAGGCGTGTGCAGCGCTACCGCAATCTCCTCCTGCTGCAAACTGCCGACCGAGAGTGCCAGCGCTGCCTGCTGCTGCGTCGCCAGTTCACGGGTGCGCGCCACCTGTTGCGTCAGCGTCTCCTGCTGCGGCGGAAATATGTGCGCACCACTCAACGGCACATCCGCTGCGGCCAGCTGCCAGTTCAGCAAGCCAGCGGTATAGTGCTCACTCACCGTCAGCCGGTAATCCCGCTGCTGTAACTCACGCGCCAGCAGCGCTGGCAGCCCCTCCGTGCCCTCAAAGATCGTGCATTCTGCCAGTTGCAGCCGCACCTGCTGCCATACCTGTTCCATCGCCACGCGCTGGCTGGCCGGGCCGGTCAGTTTGATCTCAATGATCGGCATCGAAGAGCGGTAACCCATGACCACCCCTTCCGGTAACGCCAGCGGCTCAAGCTCTGCGGCCAGATCGCTTTCGCCACGACCAAAGGTGGTCAGACGCAGACAGATCGGCGGCTCAGGCGGGGAAAACTTCGCTTTCAGACGCGGAATAATCTGCTGCTCGACCATCACTTTAAATTCAGACGGCACGCCGGGAGTAAAGAACATCCAGCAGCGATTCAACTGCAGAGCAAAGCCGCAGGCGGTGCCGACCGGATTATCAATCAGTTCAGCATTTGCCGGGATCTCCGCCTGTTTCCGGTTGCTGGCCGCCATCACCCGTCCGCGGCTGGCAAACCAGGCTTCCATCTGTTCCAGCCAGTCCGTTTGCAGCTCCAGCTCCACACCGCAGGCCTGCGCGGCGGCCAGCGCGCTGAGATCGTCGCTGGTGGGTCCCAGCCCACCATTGACGATCAGCACATCCGCCTCATGACTGCGCGCCTGAAGCGTGCTCACCAGCGACTCAAGGGCATCGCCCACCGTGGTGCGGCTGGTCATCGGTAAACCCTGCTGGAATAAAATATCGGCCAGCCAGGCCGCATTGGTATCGACGATTTGGCCATGCAGCACCTCATCCCCGGTTGAAAGCATCTCGACTCTGATCACGTTGGTTCTCCTTATGCCGGTCGCTTTACTGTAGGAAGTCCGCGGATGAAACACAATCAGCATCGATCACCGAGGACCGCAGGCGGAACTGAACGGAAGGAGTCTGGCTGAGGATGTGACTGCGGAAAAGTCGCGCCCCGGCGGCCCGACGGGGTTTACACTGATGCTGGCATTCAGCGCGGCGCGGCAAAAAAAAACAACAAAAACGGCGGGGAACGCCCGCCGTTTTTATCATCACACTGCTGTTACGGTGTCGTCTGAAAGATTAGCGACGCGCCAGCAGCAGGCCGAGCACCAGACCGGCAGTGGCACCGATACCGATTCCCTGCCACGGTTTTTCATGCACGTAATCATCCGCACGGTAGGCCGCTTGTTTGGCGCGATAGTAGTAGCTATCAGACGCCTGGCTAACGCGGGATTTCACATCGTGCAGTGCCTGTTCCGCTTTAGTTTTAAGCTCGATATATTTTTGATCGGCTGGATCGCCTGAAGACTTCAGCACTTCTTCCAGCGTTTCAGTCAGCAGCGTAATATCGTCATCCAGATTGGTTTCGAATTGATCAGTCTGATTTACCATCATTTCCTCCGTGTGAATTGCAAAGCAGTCTCTTAACTATAGCTACAATCTGGCGCTCTGCCGTTTTACCGCCCCAGGAATCACCTGATATTTCATTTGCTAACGCCAGACAAACTGCCGGGATATCCGCTACGCTTTCGCAAAGAAGTGTAAGACGCAGGGGTAAACGCCGAATTTCGCTTCGCTTCTTTGATTAATCTGATAAATTTTCTTCGGAGTGAATTTTACCGTAACCGGACTGTCGTATCCTCCTGTTGCCTGTGATTATCGGGCCATGAAAGTGCATCCCGCACGACAGTCACGACAAACTCGAACAGCTAAGGAATGATCTCTGGCATGAATCGAAGAATGTTTATGAAAGCGTCAATGGCCTTCTCCGCCGTCAGCGGCATGACCGGCCTGTCAACGCTGTTTGCGCAATCCGCCTGGGCAGAAGATGGCATTGCTGACGGAACCGCAGTACGCTTCGATTTCGACGTATTGAAGAAGAATGCAGCCGCGCTGGCGAAACAACCCTGGAGTGGCGCGCCCGGCGCGCTGCCGCAGACGCTGGCCACGCTAACGCCGCAGGCCTACAACGAAATTCAGTATGACGCCAGCCATTCACTGTGGAACAACATTCCCGACCGTGAACTTGACGTCCAGTTCTTCCACGTCGGCATGGGCTTCAAACGGCGTATCCGCATGTTCTCGGTTGACGGTGAAAGCCGCCAGGCGCGCGAAATCCACTTCCGTCCTGAGCTGTTCAACTACAACAATGCGCACGTCGATACGCAACAGCTGGAAGGCAAAACCGATCTCGGCTTCGCTGGTTTCCGGGCATTTAAAAAGCCGGAACTGGCCCGCCGTGACATCGTCTCCTTCCTCGGTGCCAGTTACTTCCGTGCCGTGGATGAGACTTTCCAGTACGGTTTATCGGCGCGTGGCGTGGCCGTTAACACCTTCAGTAACGGTCAGGAAGAGTTCCCGGACTTCACCGCCTTCTGGTTTGAAACGCCGAAAGCGGAAGACACCACCTTCACCTGTTACGCCTTACTGGATGGTGCCAGCCTGACCGGCGCTTACAAGTTCATCATCCACTGCGAAGAGAAACGCGTGGTGATGGAAGTGGAAAACCACCTGTTTGCCCGTAAAGAGATCCGCCAGATCGGCATCTCGCCGATGACCAGTATGTTCAGCTGCGGCACCAACGAACGCCGCATGTGCAACACCTACCATCCACAGATTCATGACTCCGATCGGCTGGCGATGTGGACCGGGAAAGGCGAATGGATTGCCCGTCCGCTCAACAACCCGCAGCGTCTGCAGTTCAATGCTTATGAAGATGAGAACCCGCGCGGTTTTGGTCTGTTGCAGCTTAATCACGACTTCAAAGATTATCAGGATGTGATTGGCTGGTATGACAAACGTCCGAGCCTGTGGGTGGAACCGGTGGGGAAATGGGGTAAAGGCGCGATCAACCTGATGGAGATCCCGACCACCGGTGAGACGCTGGATAATATCGTCTGCTTCTGGCAGCCGGCGGAACCGGTAAAAGCGGGCAGCGAACTGAACTTCTCCTATAAGCTCTACTGGAGTGGTCTGCCGCCGGTGCGCAGCGGACTGGCGCGCGTTGATGCCACCCGTACCGGTATTGGCGGCTTCCCGGAAGGCTGGGCACCGGGCGAGCACTTCCCGGAAACCTGGTGTCGCCGCTTCGCCATCGACTTTATTGGCGGCGATCTGCAGGCCGCCGCGCCAAAAGGGATTGAACCGGTGATTACCGTTTCATCCGGCAGCGTGAAGCAGGTGGAGATCCTCTACGTTGAACCGCTCAAGGGCTACCGTATTCTGTTTGACTGGTATCCGAACAGCGATTCCACCCAGCCGGTGGATATGCGTCTGTTCCTGCGCAGCAAGGAAGAGACACTGAGTGAAACCTGGCTTTATCAGTACTTCCCGCCTGCACCGGACCAGCGCAAATACGTTGATGACCGGCAGATGACGGTGGGCTAAGTCCGTAAGGCGAGGCACTGGCCTCGCCTTTTTCTATTCTGCCGTGGCGGCCTTCTGCATATCAATATGCGGGATGCCATCTTCGAGATAAGTCTCACCGATCGGCTCAAAACCGTGCTGCCCATAGAACGCTTGCAGATGCGCCTGCGCAGAGAGAAACAGATCCCGTTGCGGCCAGTGCTGCTGACAGCTCGCCAGCGCCTCGGTCATCAGGCGGTTGCCCAGACGGGCGCCGCGCACGCTATCAGACACAACCACCCGCCCAATCTTTACCGGGCTGGCCGCATCGGCCGGGGCCAGTAACCGCGCGTATGCCACCAGCTGATTGTCGTGCATCCCGAGCAGATGACGGTTATCGCCCTGCAAATCCAGCCCATCCACATCCAGATAGGCGCACTGCTGTTCCACTACAAACACCCCACAACGCAGTGCCAGCAGCGCATAGAGCTCGGTGGTGGTCAGGTCACGATGATGTTTATCCCGCCAGGTTATGTCCATAGTCTCTCCTTATCAGTTTGCTCACTTTAGCGGATTGGCCTGTGGCGAAACAGATTATCGCCGCGCGGCAGGCAAATTAGAGGCAAAAAAAATCAGGCCCGCAGGCCTGATTGTTCGGTAAGGGTCGAAGTTACATCAGCGGCTGGGCCATCTGCACCAGCGTAATCAGCGGCTGCGGGTAAACCCCTAACAGCAGCACCAGAATCGCTGAAATCAGCACCACCACACCACCCGCGGTGAAGGCCCAGTTAGCTGGCGTATCGCGGGTATGCAGTTCCGGCGGGCTAAGGTAGAGGCTCACCGTGACGCGCAGATAGTAGTAAAGACCAATCGCACTGCCCGCCACCACGGCACCGGTCAGCCACCACAGGTGCGCACTGACGCCCGAGGCGATAACGTAGAATTTACCGATAAAGCCGAGCGTCATCGGGATACCGGCCAGTGACAGCATCATCACCGTCATTACCGCTGACAGGATCGGACGATGCCAGAACAGACCGCGATAGGAGTAGAGCGAGTCAGCATCCGGGCCACGATACGGGCTGGACATCAGACTCACCACGCCAAACGCGCCGAGGCTGCTGAACAGGTAACCGGCCAGATAAACCCCGGCTGTTTCCAGCGACAGCTGATGATCTTTCACCGCAATCAGCGCCACCAGCAGATAACCGAGGTGAGCGATTGAAGAGTAACCCAGCAGACGCTTGATGTTGCTCTGAGAGATCGCCATCAGGTTACCGAACAGGATCGAGACGAAGGCGATCACGCCCAGCACGGTCCGCACTGCTTCACTGTCGGTCACCGGTGCATACATGAACAGACGCATGATGACGCCGAAAATCGCAATCTTGCTGGCGGTTGCCAGGAAGGTAGAAACCGGCGCAGGCGCACCCTGATAAACATCTGGCGTCCAGAGATGGAACGGCACCAGCGACAGTTTAAAGCCAAGACCGATGATCATCATACCCAGACCCACCAGCAGCAGCGGCTCCTGAATCATGCTGTCGGTCAGGCTCTTGCCGAGCGTCACAAAGCTGAGGTTACCGGAGTCAGCGTAAATCAGCGCAATACCAAACAGCAGGAACGACGAAGCCGCCGCTGACAGAATGGTATATTTCAGTGCCGCTTCCAGTGAGCGTTTCTGGCGGAAGGCGTAGCCGATCAGACCAAACAGCGGCAGTGACAGCAGCTCAATACCGATGAACAGCGCTGCCAGATGGTTAGCGCTGGCGAGCACGATGCCACCGAGCGCCGCAATCAGCACCAGCAGATAGAACTCATCTTTGTTGTCGGGGAAATCCGTCAGCCAGGGATAAGCAAAGGTACAGGTTGCCAGACTCGCCAGTAAAACCAGCGCGGTATAAAAGATGGAATAGCCATCAACCCGCAGCAGCGGCGTGACATCCATCGCCCCGACCTGGCCAACAAAGTAGAGTGACAGCAGTGCCAGGTTCAGGCCCACCACCGTTAGCGTGGCGTTAACGAAGTGGTTGCGTCGCCAGGCAATGGACAGCATCACAACCACCACCGTCAATCCGACGATTAACAGCGGCAGCAACGCGATCAATTGTTGAGGAGTTATTGTCATGGCGAATTACGGCCTTGTAGTTGAAATTGAAGCGGTAAACCACTGCTGAATATTGCTCATGGCAGCGTGCGAAGTATCCAGAATCGGCTGTGGATAGACGCCCAGCAGCACCAGCAGCACCACCAGTACCCCGATAGTCAGAAACTCACGCGGCGACATGCCCGGCAGCGGATCTTTCGATTTCGCTTCGCCGTAGTAAGCGCGCTGCATCATCACCAGCGAGTAGACCGAGGCGAACACCAGACCAAAGGTGGCGATGACGATGATCACTGGCACCACCTGGAAGCTGCCGGTCAGAATCATAAATTCGCCGACGAAGTTACCGGTGCCCGGCATCCCGAGGTTAGCCACGGCAAAGAACAGCGACAGGCCAGGAATCCACTTAATCCGCGACCACAAGCCGCCCATCTGACGCATATCACGGGTATGCAGACGCTCATAGAGCTGACCACACAGGATGAAGAGTGCCGCGGCTGACAGGCCGTGCGCAATCATCTGAATCACCGCACCCTGGAACGCCAGCTGGCTGCCGGTGTAGATCGCAATCAGCACAAAGCCCATGTGCGAGATTGAGGTGTAAGCGATCAGACGTTTGATATCGGTCTGCGAGAACGCCATCCAGGCACCATAGAAAATACCGATGATGCCTAACCACATGGCAATCGGCGCGAACTCGGCGGAGGCGTTCGGGAACAGCGGCAGGCTGAAGCGCAGTAAACCGTAAGCCGCAGTCTTGAGCAGAATACCGGCCAGATCCACCGAACCTGCAGTGGGTGCCTGGCTGTGCGCATCTGGCAACCAGCCGTGCAGCGGTACCACCGGCATTTTTACCGCGAAAGCGATAAAGAAGCCCAGCATCAGCAGATACTCGACACCGCTCGACATCGGCGTTTTCAGCAGCTGTTCGTAGTTAAAGGTCCAGACGCCGGTGGCGTTGTAGTGGACGAAAACCAGACCCAGAATCGCAATCAGCATCACCAGACCTGACGCCTGGGTATAGATGAAAAATTTGGTGGCGGCGGTAATACGGGTTTTACCGTCAGAGGCTTTATGACCCCAGAGCGCGATGAGGAAGTACATCGGCACCAGCATCATTTCCCAGAAGAAGAAGAACAGGAACATGTCGATGGCAAGGAACACCCCGATCACGCCACCCAGAATCCACATCAGATTCAGGTGGAAAAAGCCCTGATACTTTGAAATCTCATTCCAGGAGCAGAGCACCGCCATCAGGCCGAGCAGGCCGGTCAGCACCACCATCAGCAGCGACAGACCATCGATAGCGACATGGAAACTGATGCCGAAGCGTGGAATCCAGGGTACGGAGAAACTTGACTGCCACTGCGGAATGCCCGCTGCCTGCGTCAGTGAATAGCCTCCCTGCAACCAGAGTTGCAGCGAAAGCGCCAACGTCAGCCCCATGGTGATCAGTGCGATCCAGCGTGGCACCTTCGCGCCAAGGCGCTCGGTCAGCCAGCAAATCAGACCACCGACGAAGGGTATGATAATTAGCCAAGGTAATAACACGGCACACTTCCCTTTTCTTTGTCTTAGTTCGGGCTATCTTACTTGCCATTTTGGCTCCCGGCAGTGCTCGCAATCCTCACATACTTCAGTATGCTCCGGTTGCTGTGCGCTGGCGGTAACCAAACTGGCCGCGACGATAACGCCCTTACTCAGGACAATTTTTGACATTCTCAATGGGCAGATTAGCTAACCTGCCCCGCTCATCAATCTTTAAATCACCAGCATCAGGGCCAGCACGACCACGGCACCGACACTCATTGACGCGACATACCAGCGCAGATACCCGTTTTCACTCACCACCAGACCTTTATTGGCGATACGTGAGAACAGTGCAGGCAGGTTCATCAGGGCATTCAGCGGATCGCGTTTTAACAGCCAAGCAATACCGAGGTAAGGTTTGACGAACACTTTGTCGTAGAGCCAGTCGAAGCCCCAGGCAGCGAACCACCAGGTAGTGAAGAAACGACCTGGTGCACTGTTAGCGATCTTCGTTACCAGCTCACGTTTGCCCAGCCACAGCGCGGCAGCAATCAGAATGCCGACGATAGCGACCACGCCAGAGGTGATTTCCAGTCCTACTTTACCGGCTTCACCAAACTCATTGGCTGGCAGCACGCCAGCCAGTGGCGGCGTAATCAGTGCGCCGATGAAGGTGGAGAGCAGCAGCAGGACAATCAGTGGCAGATGATGGGTAATGCCTTTACCGGCATGTGCGTGAATTTTCTCTTCGCCGTGGAACACGATGAAGATCATGCGGAAGGTGTAGATTGAGGTCAGGAAAGCGCCCACCAGACCGGCAACCATCAGGTTGATGTGACCGTTGGCCAGTGCGCCAAACAGGATCTCATCTTTACTGTAGAAGCCAGCGGTAATCAGCGGCAGAGCCGCCAGTGCCGCGCCGCCCACCAGGAAGCAGGTGTAAACCAGCGGAATGCTCTTACGCAGGCCGCCCATCTTAAAGATGTTCTGCTCATGGTGGCAGGCCAGAATCACTGAACCGGAAGAGAGGAACAGTAACGCTTTAAAGAAGGCGTGCGTCATCAGGTGGAAAATCGCCGCATCCCACGCCTGGACGCCCAGCGCCAGGAACATGTAGCCAATCTGGCTCATGGTGGAGTAAGCGAGTACACGTTTGATATCGGTTTGCACCAGCGCGGCAAAGCCAGCCAGCACCAGGGTAATTGCCCCGATAATTCCGACCAGATGCAGCACTTCCGGCGTCAGCAGGAACAGGCCATGACTACGGGCAATCAGATAGACACCGGCGGTCACCATGGTCGCGGCGTGGATCAGTGCCGAAACCGGTGTCGGGCCGGCCATCGCATCGGCCAGCCAGGTCTGCAACGGCAGCTGTGCCGATTTACCGACCGCGCCACCCAGCAGCATCAGCGTTGCCCACTGCAGCATGTGGTTGTCTGCGGCAAAGTGCGCCGGCGCCAGTTCCATCATCTCGCGGAAGTTCAGCGTGCCCAGCTCGTTGTAGAGAATGAACAGCGCGAATGCCAGAAACACATCGCCGACACGGGTGATGATGAAGGCTTTCATCGCCGCTTTGCCGTTATCCGGATTGCTGTAGTAGAAGCCGATCAGCAGGTAAGAGCAGAGCCCTACCCCTTCCCAGCCGAGATACATCAGCATCAGGTTATCGGCCAGCACCAGAACCACCATGCTGGCGATAAACAGGTTGGTGTAGGCGAAGAAACGCGAGTAACCCTCTTCACCGCGCATGTACCAGGAGGCGAACATGTGGATAAAGAAACCGACACCGGTGACCACAGACAGCATGGTCAGTGACAGACCATCCAGGGTCAGGTTCACCTTCATGTCAAAGTTGCCGACATGCATCCAGGTCCAGAGCGCCTGCGTATAAGCCTGCTGACCGTTGGCAAAGAAGTCGACGCCGACCATCACCGTGGTCAGCGCTGCCAGTCCTACCGATCCCATACCAATCGCGGCCGACAGGTTCTCTGACCAGCGACCACGGGAAAACGCTAACAGCAGGAAGCCGATTAGCGGAAACAGTACTGTTAAATAGAGAAGATTCATCCGCGCATCTCGCTCACAGTGTCAATGTTCAGCGTCTGACGACGACGATAGAGCTGGAGCAGCAGCGCCAGGCCAATACTGGCTTCGGCTGCGGCCAGGCTGATCGCCAGGATATACATTACCTGTCCATCGGCCTGACCCCAGTAACTCCCGGCCACCACCAGCGCTAACGCGGCGGCGTTGATCATGATCTCAAGGCCGATCAGCATAAACAGCAGGTTACGGCGGATCACCAGCGAAGTCAGTCCGAGGACGAACAGCACGGCAGCAAGTATCAATCCATGTTGTAACGGGATCATGCATTCTCCTTTTTCGCTTGCGCGGCGTCAGAAACGCGGTTGCTGAGCACTTCACCCTGCCGATCTTCACGACCGACGTGAAACGCCACCACCAGACCCGCCAGCAGCAGCATGGAAGCCAGTTCCACCGCCAGCACGTAAGGACCAAACAGGCTGATGCCGACCGCTTTGGCGTCGATAATGGTGCCGTCAATGCCCTGATCGTTGGCGGTCAGAATGGCGTAAACCATCACCACCAGCAGCAGTAGCGACACCAGACCAGGCCCAATCCACAGCGACGGACTCAGCCACTCGCGTTCCTGCTTCTCCGTCTGTTTGCCCAGGTTCAGCATCATCACCACGAAGACGAACAGCACCATAATCGCACCGGCATAGACGATGATCTCCAGCGCGCCGGCAAAATAGGCGCCCATCGAGAAGAAGACGCCGGCAATCGACAGCAGCGAAATGATCAGGTACAGCAACGCATGTACCGGATTAGTGTGGGTAATGACGCGCAACGTCGTCAGCACCGCCACCAGCCCGCAAAGATAAAACGCAAATTCCATGCCTTGCTCCTTAAGGTAATAAGCCTTTGACGTCGATAGGCTTAGCTTCGTTTTCCGCTTCGCCCTTATCTTTACCGTCAATCGCCATACCCGCCATGCGGTAGAAGTTGTATTCCGGATATTTACCCGGACCCGAGATCAGCAGATCGTCCTTCTCATACACCAGATCCTGACGCTTGAACTCACCCAGTTCGAAATCGGGCGTCAGCTGAATCGCCGTGGTCGGACAGGCTTCCTCACACATGCCGCAGAAGATGCAGCGTGAGAAGTTAATGCGGAAGAACTCCGGGTACCAGCGACCATCTTTGGTTTCTGCTTTCTGCAACGAAATACAGCCGACCGGACAGGCCACGGCGCACAGGTTACAGGCTACGCAACGCTCTTCGCCATCCGGATCGCGGGTTAACACGATGCGGCCACGATAGCGTGGTGGCAGATAAACCGGCTCTTCCGGGTACATCTGCGTTTCACGTTTGGCGAAGGCGTGCAGGCCAATCAGCCAGATACTGCGCACTGTCGTGCCGAAGCCAACGACAATATCTTTTAAAGTCATTTGTTAACCCCTTACTGCGCTGTGTAGAGAATCACTGCGGCGGTCGCCAGCAGGTTCAACAGCGTCAACGGCAGACACACTTTCCAGCCGAACGACAGCACCTGGTCATAGCGTGGACGCGGAAGCGCAGCACGAATCAGGATGAACATCATCATAAAGAACGCCGTTTTCAGGGCGAACCAGATGAACGGCGGCAGGAATGGGCCATGCCAGCCACCAAAGAACAGCGTCACGATCAGCGCTGATACGGTGGTAATCGCCACGTACTCGCCGACAAAGAACAGGCCGAATTTCATACCGGCATATTCAATGTGGTAACCATCGGCCAGTTCCTGCTCCGCTTCCGGCTGGTCAAACGGGTGACGGTGACACACCGCTACGCCCGCAATACAGAAGGTAATGAAGCCGAAGAACTGCGGAATGATGTTCCACAAATGGGTCTGGCTGTTGACTATATCGTTCATGTTGAACGAGCCCGCCTGCGCCACCACGCCCATCAGCGACAGTCCGAGAAACACTTCGTAGCTCAGCGTTTGCGCCGAAGCACGCATCGCACCCAGCAGCGAGTATTTGTTGTTACTCGACCAGCCGGCGAACAGCACGGCGTAGACCGCCAGGCCTGCCATCATCAGGAAGAACAGCAGACCGATGTTCAGGTCCGTGACCATCCAGGTTGGCGATACCGGCACAATGGCAAACGCCAGCAGCAACGAGACGAAGGCGATAACCGGTGCCAGGGTGAAAATAAAGCGGTCGGTAAACGGCGGGACCCAGTCCTCTTTAAAGAACATTTTGATCATATCCGCTACCAGCTGCAGCGAGCCGCCCCAGCCTACCCGGTTCGGTCCGTAACGGTTCTGGAACAGGCCGAGCAGACGACGCTCGGCAAAGCTCATGAACGCGCCACAGGCCACGACCACCAGCAGAATGACGATGGCTTTACCGATGGCCAGCAGAATGTCGATAACATCCGGTGTTAACCAGCTCATTGCGCCGCCTCCTGCAGTTTGTCGATTTTACCGTTCGCCAGGAACGGCGGTACGCCCGGCATACCCAGCGGCAGACCAATCTGTCCCGCCTGCAGCGAGGCAGAGAAACGGACCGGCAGACGCACGGTTTCACCGGCACAGGTGAACTCCACGGCAGCACCATTATTGACGCCCAGTTTCGCCGCATCATCCGGGTTAATCACCAGCATTGGCTGCGCCATACGCTGCTGGAACACCGGTGAACGCTGTGACATCTCTTCACTACCAAACAGCTGGTAGTACGGAGCCACGCGCCATTGCGCTTCACTGACGAACGCCGCAGGGACGTTGCTGAACCAGGGTAGCTGCGCGGCGCTGGCTTCAAACAGGCGGACGCCTGGATCGCCATTACGCAGTTTGCCGCCCACTTCGACCTGGAATTTGTTCCACGCCTGCGGTGAGTTCCAGCCCGGAGCCCAGGCAAACGGAATCTGCGAGCGCGGTGCGCCTGGCTGGTTGTTCCCTTCCATTGAGAAGGCGAACATGGTGTCCTGATCCTGCGGCTGACGCGGTTCGTGCACGCTGATATTGGCGCGCGCGGCGGTACGGCCACTGGAACGGTGCGGTGAACGCGACAGTTTCTGTCCGCGAATACGGAAGCTGGCATCCGGTGCGGCATCTTTAATGCCGGCCAGTTGTGGCAGATGACTCACCACGGCATCGATCACATGATCCAGCTGCGTCCAGTCAACGTGACGGCTTTCCAGCGTGCTGTGCAGCGAATGCAACCAGCGCCAGCTTTCCAGCATCACAATGCTGTTGTCGTAGTAAGAGGGATCGTAAACCTGGAAGAAACGCTGTGCGCGACCTTCATGGTTAATCGAGGTGCCGTCGCTTTCGGCGAAGCTGGCGGTCGATAACACCAGACCGGCTTTTTCCAGCGTAGCGGTACGCTGATGATCCACCACAATCACGTTGGTGGTCTGTGCCAGTGCCGCATCCACCAGCGCTTTCGGTGCGTGACGATAGAGATCGTTTTCCAGCACCACCAGCGCATCGGCTTCACCGTTGCTCAGCTGCTCCAGCGCGCTTTCCAGCGGATTGCCACCCATCAGGCCCAGACCCACGCTGTTAGCGTGTCCTGCCAGCAGGGTAATCCCGACATCGGCACCGCGCGCTTTCAGAGCTTTCGCCACGTTGGCTGCCGCTTCGATCATCGCGCTGCTGCCGGAGTGGGTCCCGGAGATGATTAACGGTTTTTTCGCACCGGCCAGTGCCTGCACGATGACATCCATCTTGCCGTTCAGCTTGCTGTCGAAATCGGTCACTGCCGGAGCCGTTTCATCCAGCGCATTGGCGATGGCGAAACCGAGGCGCGCCTGATCTTCAACCGGGGCGCGATAGCTCCATGCCGCGATATCATCCAGACGGGTTTCATCGACGTTGGTAATAAACAGCGGATGTTTAGCGTTCTGACCGATGTTCAGGATCGCAGCAATCTGCCAGTCTGCCACTTTCTGGGCCGCCGCCATGTCGCGCGCTTTGCCTTTAACCGCCTGACGCACAGACAGCGCCACGCGTGCGCCAACCTGGGTCAGATCTTCACCCAGCACCAGCACCGCATCGTAACTTTCGATTTCGCGCAGCGATGGCGTGTAGATCCCGCCTTCACGCAGCACTTTAAGCATCAGTTCCAGCCGGGCCTGTTCGCCAGCCGGCATACCGGTAGAGAAGTTTTCTGCGCCCACCAGTTCACGCAGCGCGAAGTTACTTTCAATGCTGGCGCGCGGTGAGCCGATACCGATCACTTTTTTCGCCTGACGCAGCAGATCCGCGCCGGCATTAACCGCCTGCTCTGCGTTAAGCGTCACCCAGTCATTGCCACGCAGCAGCATCGGCTGACGCGGACGATCTTTGCGGTTGACGTAGCCGTAACCAAAACGGCCACGGTCACAGAGGAAATAGTGGTTTACCGTACCGTTATAGCGGTTCTCAATACGGCGCAGTTCACCGTAGCGTTCACCCGGGCTGGTGTTACAGCCGACGCTGCACTGCTGGCAGATGCTCGGCGCAAACTGCATATCCCATTTACGGTTATAGCGTTCGGAGTGGGTTTTATCGGTGAAGACGCCGGTCGGGCAGATCTCAACCAGGTTGCCGGAAAATTCGCTCTCCAGCGTGCCATCTTCCGGACGACCGAAATAGACGTTGTCGTGCGCACCGTAGACACCCAGATCTTTGCCGTCGGCATAATCTTTGTAGTAACGCACGCAGCGATAACAGGCGATACAGCGGTTCATCTCATGCGAAATGAACGGGCCGAGATCCTGATTGCGGTGGGTACGCTTGGTGAAGCGATAACGGCGGAAGCTGTGGCCGGTCATCACTGTCATATCCTGCAGGTGACAGTTACCGCCCTCTTCACACACCGGGCAGTCGTGCGGGTGGTTGGTCATCAGCCATTCCACCACGCTTTCGCGGAACTCTTTCGCTTCGCCATCATCGATGGAGATAAATGTGCCGTCAGAAGCCGGCGTCATGCAGGACATGACAAGACGGCCGCGGGTATCTTCGGCATTCTGGAATTGCTTTACCGCGCACTGGCGGCAGGCCCCAACGCTTCCCAGCGCCGGATGCCAGCAAAAATAAGGAATATCAAGGCCCAGAGAGAGACACGCCTGTAGCAGGTTGTCCGCTCCGTTCACATCATACTCTTTACCGTCTACATGGATTGTAGCCATAGTGACATGCTTCCGTAAGGCTCGTCAGAAACGAGCGTTAATCATATTCTTGCCCCGACACACAGCCGATTGTCGGGGCGGCGGCACCAGGCCTGATTCCGTGTGCTGCGGTGAATTACCAGCGCGCTTTCAGCAGGTTTGGCTGAATCCCGCCAATCGCGCGGGTATTACCGAACACCTGCGGCGCAATGCCAGCTTCAAACTCTTCACGGAAATACTTAATGGCACTCTGCAACGGCTCGACCGCACCCGGCGCATGTGCGCAGAAGGTTTTACCCGGACCGAGCTGACGGCAGAGTTGCAGTAAGGTTTCGATGTCGCCTGGCTGACCCTGTTTCTGCTCCAGCGCACGCAGAATTTTTACGCTCCACGGCAGACCGTCACGGCATGGCGTACACCAGCCGCACGATTCACGGGCGAAGAACTCTTCAAGATTTCGCACCAGCGAAACCATGTTGATTTCATGATCGACTGCCATCGCCAGCGCGGTTCCCAGACGGCTGCCGGCTTTACCAATGCTGGCAAACTCCATCGGCAGATCCAGGTGCTCATCGGTCAGGAAGTCGGTCCCTGCCCCGCCAGGCTGCCAGGCCTTGAAGCGCAGTCCGTCACGCATCCCGCCAGCATAATCTTCGAGGATTTCACGGGCGGTAATGCCGAACGGCAGTTCCCAGACGCCAGGATTTTTCACCCGACCGGAGAAGCCCATCATCTTGGTACCGGCGTCGTCGCTTTTCGAGATGCCTTTGTACCAGTCGACGCCGTTAGCCAGAATCGCCGGCACGTTTGACAGCGTTTCCACGTTGTTAACGCAGGTCGGTTTACCCCATGCACCCGCACTCGCCGGGAACGGCGGTTTGGAGCGCGGGTTAGCACGACGGCCTTCCAGCGAGTTAATCAGCGCTGTCTCTTCGCCGCAGATATAGCGGCCCGCGCCGGTGTGAACAATCAGTTCGAAGTCAAAACCGGTGCCGAGAATATTTTTACCGAGGTAGCCCGCTTCGGTGGCTTCAGCAATCGCCCGGCGCAGATGCACCGCGGCTTCAATGTATTCGCCGCGCAGGAAGATGTAGCCACGGTAAGCCTTTAGCGCAAAGGCGCTGATCAGCATCCCTTCCACCAGCTGGTGCGGCATCTGCTCCATCAGCAGGCGGTCTTTATAGGTGCCCGGCTCCATTTCATCGGCGTTACACAGCAGGTAACGGATGTTCATCGACTCATCTTTCGGCATCAGGCTCCACTTCAGGCCGGTGGAGAAGCCCGCACCGCCGCGCCCTTTCAGGCCAGAGTCTTTCACCGCCGCCACGATTTCGTCAGGCGACATGCTGTTCAGCGCTTTTTCAGCACCGGCATAGCCGTTTTTACTGCGATATTCATCAATCCACACCGGCTGCTTGTCGTCGCGCATCCGCCAGGTGAGTGGATGGGTTTCAGCAGTACGAATGATAGTTTTCAATGTCATTGATACTGCTCCAGCAAAGTGGCGATGCCTTCTGGCGTCAGATGCACGTGGGTATCTTCATCCACCATCATCGTTGGCCCTTTATCGCAGTTGCCCAGACAGCAGGTTGGCAGCAGCGTGAAGCGTCCGTCTGCCGTGGTCTGGCCCGGTTTGATATTCAGATTCTGTTCCAGCGCCGCCTGAATGCCCTGATAACCGGTGATGTGACAGACGACGCTGTCGCAATAGCGGATCACATGACGGCCGACCGGCTGACGGAAGATCTGGCTATAAAATGTCGCTACACCTTCAACGTCACTGGCCGGAATGCCCAGCACCTCAGCGATGGCGTGAATCGCGCCATCCGGCACCCAGCCGCGCGCTTTCTGCACGATCTTCAGCGCTTCGATTGAAGCGGCACGCGCATCTTCGTAGTGGTGTTTTTCGTGCTCAATGGCGTGATGTTCTTCCGCGCTCAGCACGAAGACCTCGTTGGGGTCGATCGTTTTAATGGCAATGTGTTGATCGTGCATAATTAGCGGTCCACGTCTGACATAACAAAATCGATACTACCGAGGTATACGATCAGGTCGGATACCAGGCTGCCACGGATCACAGAAGGAATCTGCTGCAGATGCGGGAAGCTGGGCGTACGCACGCGGGTGCGGTAGCTCATGGTGCTGCCGTCGCTGGTCAGGTAGTAACTGTTGATCCCTTTCGTCGCTTCGATCATCTGGAAGGATTCGTTAGCCGGCATTACCGGCCCCCACGAAACCTGCAGGAAGTGGGTGATCAGCGTTTCAATGTGCTGCAACGTGCGCTCTTTCGGCGGCGGTGTGGTCAGCGGGTGATCGGCTTTGAACGGACCCTCTGGCATGTTGTTGAGACACTGCTCCAGGATACGCAGTGACTGCCACATCTCTTCCATCTTCAGCTGAACGCGGCTGTACGCATCACTGATGCCTGAACCGGTCGGGATCTCGAAGTCGAAGTTTTCGTAGCCGGAGTACGGACGCCATTTACGCACGTCAAAGTCGAGGCCGGTGGCGCGCAGGCCCGCACCGGTGGTGCCCCACGCCAGCGCTTCTTCCATGTTGTACGCGGCAACGCCTTTAGAACGACCAACCAGCACGCTGTTGCGCAGTGCGGCTTTGTCATACTCCTTCAGGCGCTTCGGCATCCAGTCAAGGAAGTCACGCAGCAGACGTTCCCAGCCTTTCGGCAGGTCGTGCGCCACGCCGCCAATGCGGAACCAGGCCGGGTGCATACGGAAGCCGGTGATGGCTTCCACCACGTCATAAATTTTCTGGCGATCGGTAAAGGCAAAGAACACCGGCGTCATGGCGCCGACGTCCTGAATAAAGGTCGAAATGTAGAGCAGATGGCTATTGATGCGGAACAGTTCTGACAGCATCACGCGGATCACATTGACGCGATCCGGCACCACGATACCGGCCAGTTTCTCCACCGCCAGCACGTAAGGCATCTCATTCACGCAACCGCCGAGATACTCGACGCGGTCGGTGTAAGGAATGTAGCTGTGCCACGACTGACGTTCACCCATCTTTTCGGCACCGCGATGGTGATAACCGATGTCAGGCACGCAGTCGACGATCTCTTCGCCATCCAGCTGCAGAATGATGCGGAAAGCCCCGTGCGCTGACGGGTGGTTAGGACCGAGGTTGAGGAACATGAAGTCCTCATTGGCGGTGCTGCGCTTCATACCCCAGTCTTCGGGCTTGAAGGTCAGCGCTTCCATCTCCAGATCTTCTTTCTGTTTAGTCAGCGTAAACGGATCAAATTCGGTGGCGCGCGCCGGGTAATCCTTGCGCAGCGGGTGACCTTCCCAGGTCGGCGGCATCATGATGCGGGTCAGGTGCGGGTGACCATCGAAGGTCACACCAAACATCTCCCAGGTTTCACGCTCATACCAGTTGGCATTCGGGAAAAGGCGGGTGATGGTCGGCAGGTGCATATCATTTTCAGATAACGCCACCTTGAGCATGATGTCGCGATTGCGTTCAATCGACAGCAGATGATAAAAAACGGAAAAATCCGCGGCAGGCAAGCCGGCGCGGTGGGTGCGTAAACGCTCATCCATGCCATGCAGGTCATACAGCATGACGTAAGGTTTAGGTAATTTACGCAGGAACTCGGTGATTTCCAGTAGCTGTTCACGCTTTACCCAGACTACCGGAATCCCGGTGCGGGTCGCCTGAACGGTAAAGGCATCCGGCCCAAAACGGTTACGCAACTCGCCGATCACCGGGTCATCCAGGTGATCACGGGTTTGCCATGAAGGCTGAGCGAGATCTTGCGTGGTCAAATCTGTCATACGTTACTCACCATTCCGGCCTGGTCTCAGGCACTCAAATGAAGGCGTCAGGATGGGGCCATGCATTAAATTGTGATGTTCTGCTGCAGGCGCGTTTTGCCATCCATACGGTTAACTTACACTTCGTCCGGGCTGCGCAGGTTAGTGACCGCAATGCGCTCACCGCGTTTTCTCTCACGCTCGGACTGCATGTTGGCACGGTAAACACCCTGATCGCCAACCACCCAGGAGAGCGGACGACGCTCTTTGCCGATCGACTCCTGCAACAGCAGCAGCGCCTGCATGTAGGCTTCCGGACGCGGCGGGCAGCCAGGGATATACACATCAACCGGCAGGAATTTATCCACGCCCTGCACCACGGAATAGATGTCATACATGCCGCCAGAGTTGGCGCAGGCACCCATTGAGATCACCCATTTTGGCTCCAGCATCTGGTCATACAGACGCTGAATCACCGGGGCCATTTTGGTAAATGGCGTACCGGCGATCACCATAAAGTCGGCCTGACGTGGCGAGGCGCGCATGACTTCAGCACCAAAACGTGCCACGTCATGCACGGCGGTAAACGAGGTCGTCATCTCTACATAACAACAGGAGAGGCCGAAGTTATAAGGCCACAGGGAGTTTTTACGCCCCCAGTTCACCATGTCGTGCAGGGCATTTTCGAGTTTGCCCATGTAAACGCTGCGATGAACGTGCTGCTCCAGCGGATCGCTGACGATTTCCTGCTTTTGCAGAGGATAACGGTCGTTCTCACCACCGTTCGGGTCTATGCGGGTGAGCGTATAGTCCATCTTATTGCCTCTCTTTTACTGCTTGTGAGGATTGGTGTGACTGATCGTGGTGGTTTTAACCACGACGCGACGACGTGCAGGAGCCCAATCGAGTGCGCCAATGCGTACCAGATAGACCAAGCCCGCCAGGAGCACCAAAATGAAAATTGCGGCTTCCACAAAGCCGACCCAGCCGCTTTCGCGGATTGAGGTCGCCCATGCGTATAAAAAGAGGGCTTCGACGTCGAAGATGACGAAAAACATCGCAACCAGATAGAATTTGGCCGACAGGCGGATATGGGTGTCGCCTACGGACTCGATGCCTGACTCGAACGGCGTGTCTTTATAACGCGCGCGCGCTCTGCCGCCAAGCAGCCATCCTCCGGTCAACATGAAAGCACACAGGCCAAATGCGATGACGATAAAGACGATAAACGCCCAATGCTGAGCGATGATTTCGGTGGTAGTTGACATACTCATTGCTTACTCATCAAAAGTGGCGCTGGCATCCTGCACGCGTTTCCCGCAGCAAACTGACCACATCGATTCAAGGGAAGGATAAAAACCTTTTAAATGTCGCTGTTATTCTTAAATAAGCAGCAATTTTATGGGGTTTTTTACTCCTTTCTATAACCTTTTGTCAACTTTGACAAAAGTATCCAAACATTATTTCACACCTGCATCATATTATTAACAAATGATGCCCCGCTTTCCAGCTAAATCGCTTCAGTCTGTAGGGTTAATTTTAGTGTAGCGGGTATTTACACGCATGGATCGTGCATTTAACAAACATATTTTGACAGGTATCCGCGGGTTTTCCTTCCCCTTACCAGGGGTATTTTTTTGATCCAGAACACACTTCTGCCCTTTTTGCGCTAAATTCCTCCATTTTTTGGCGCAAGGCGAAACGAAGCATCCGTTTTTTTGGTGGGTAAGTTTCAGTTAAAGCAGAGATGAAATTAATTGCAGCAGGTGACTATTGAAACAGCAGGCTGGCGAAGCGGAAAAAGCTGTCAGCTATCATCAGGCGGGTAAAAAAAAGCCTCTCGTTCTGCTTACAGAATGAAAGGCTTTTTTATCGGCGTTTTGTGCCGCTCATTCCGCACAGGATCTGTGCAGCATGATGGCAACCAACTTACTCTTCGTCGTCCAGTAACAGCGTACCATCCGGATTGGCACTCAGATTGTACGGGTCATTGGTTGACTGCATGGCGTTAAAGATTGCCAGTGCCAGTTCGTTATCGCTGTCAGGATTACGACACAGCAGATACTGGGTATCCGGCAGCACCGGTAAACCTTCTGCTGCGCCCATCACCCGCAGTTCCGGACTCATCATCTCGACCGGACGTGCTGTGACGCCCAATCCCGCTTTAACCGCGGCACGAACCGCAGCCAGCGTTGACGCGACGTACGAGATACGCCACGGGATGCCCGCTTCATTAAGATGATCGATGGCCATGTCGCGATAAGGACTTGGCTCATCCAGCAGCACCAGCGGAATGGCTTCGCCACGCTGGAAAATGTAATCTGCCGCGCAGTACCACAAAGTCGGTGACGTGCGCAGGACCTGATAGGTGAAATTGCCCGGGCTGGAAGTGGTGACCACAAGGTCAACTTCGCCCTGGTTGAGCATTTCCATCATGAAAGGGTTACGTTTTACCCGCACATCAATAGCCAGCTTCGGATAAACCGAGGTAACCCGGTTCAGCAGGAACGGCAGAATGGTGTCAGAGGTATCATCGGAGGCGCCAATCGTCAGCACACCCTGAATATTGCTGTACATCAGGGAGGTGCAGGCTTCGTCATTAAAACGAAGGATTTTTCTGGCGTAACCTAAAAGCTGGATTCCGTGCTCGGTTAATAGCTTATTACGTCCATGTCTGGCAAACAGCTCTTTACCTACCAATTGCTCCAGACGTTGCATCTGCTGGCTGACGGCTGATTGCGTTCTGCAGACCGCTGCAGCGGCGGCGGCAAACGTATTGAGATCAGCAACGGCAACGAAGGTTCTCAGCAGATCGAGGTCGAGATTCAGTATCGGACGATTTGCATTAGTCATGTTTTTTTCTTCACTTATTAGATTTTTACGAACTACTACCCTGGTGTTATTACTAAGCTTATCAAAGTGATAAACAGTAATGGTGCTCAATGACAGTCCTGTGTTGAGACTGGCACAAAAAATTTCACTGACGTTTACAGACCGCTGAAGACCCATCAGAAGATCAACAGGATCAGGAAGACAGATACAACTTCTGAACCGAAGGCGCGGGGTGCGCGAATGCAGGAAGCTGCGTAGTTGTCTTATTCCCACCCAAAACAGCGAAGCGGGACAGAATGCGCGATGTTGCATCCGGTAAAGCGGAGCGGCAAGACGCACTAAATAATAAATTATACTTAATCATTTTTGACTTCAAAATGGAAATGATTTTGTGAAAAGCGCTGTAAATTTTGCGCTAAAGGCGTTTCCGGCCCCTTCTGCCAGCGGATCGCTTTCTTTTCACCTGTTCGGTGAGTCTGATCTCTGGCCGGAAGTGACAGTGAATGCCTTCTGATTCGCAAAGCTGGTGCCATCCGGACCTGATCTTTTGGCACTTCTCCGGTTATGACAAGGTGCCAACGGCATCATTCTTTAGCAGCATTAAGACCTGAGCCACGTCAACACCCCTTAAACGATGATTATTTAACCATCAATAAAATATCTTTTAACTATTTCACAGAGTGTATATTTCAAATGTCGGGAAAGGTTCAACCGTCATAAGTTCCAAAAATGTTTCATAATGTGCAAATGCAGCCCCGCCAGTGCCCGCCTCTCTCAGCTAAAAATATCGTTTAGCAATGCTGATATGGTTAGTTTAACTAATCATCAGGGTAACAAATATCTTTTGCGCTATCAGCGGCGGGAAAAGTTGCTGAACGCGCCAAAACCGAGCGGCACCCTTCTTTTGTGTTCGTGAGGAGAGTACATTGTGCTGGTTTGATTTCTGTGGCAGCCAAAAGGATTCTGCCCATTAAGGCGGTAACAATGACTTTTCAGATTGATAAATCCGGTAAGCTGGATAACGTTTGCTACGACATCCGCGGTCCGGTATTGAAAGAGGCCAAACGCCTCGAAGAAGAAGGCAACAAAGTACTCAAACTGAACATCGGTAATCCCGCGCCGTTTGGTTTTGAAGCGCCTGACGAAATTCTGGTGGATGTGATTCGTAATCTGCCGAGCGCACAGGGTTATTGCGACTCGAAAGGTTTGTATTCTGCCCGTAAAGCGATCATGCAGCATTATCAGGCACGCGATATGCGCGATGTCACCGTCGAGGATATCTACATTGGTAACGGTGTCTCTGAGCTGATCGTGCAGGCGATGCAGGCCCTGCTGAACAGTGGCGATGAGATGCTGGTACCGGCACCCGACTATCCGTTATGGACCGCAGCCGTCTCGCTGTCGAGCGGTAAAGCGGTGCATTATCTGTGTGACGAATCGGCTGGCTGGTTCCCCGACCTGGATGATATCCGCAGTAAGATCACGCCACGCACCCGCGGCATCGTTATCATCAACCCGAATAACCCCACCGGTGCGGTTTACAGCAAAGAGCTGCTGTTAGAGATCGTCGAAATTGCCCGTCAGCATAACCTGATCATTTTCGCCGATGAGATCTACGACAAAATTCTGTACGACGAAGCACAGCATCACTGCATCGCCGCGCTGGCCCCCGATCTGCTGACCGTGACCTTTAATGGCCTGTCAAAAACCTACCGTGTGGCGGGCTTCCGTCAGGGCTGGATGGTGCTGAACGGCCCGAAAAAGCACGCTAAAGGGTACATTGAAGGGCTGGAGATGCTTGCTTCAATGCGTCTCTGTGCCAACGTTCCGGCTCAGCATGCGATTCAGACCGCGCTGGGTGGCTACCAGAGCATCAGTGAATTTATCATGCCTGGCGGCCGGCTGTATGAACAGCGCCAGCGCGCCTGGGAGCTGATTAATGATATTCCCGGCGTCAGCTGCGTGAAACCGCAGGGCGCGCTCTATATGTTCCCGCGCATTGATGCGAAAAAATTCAATATCTTTGACGATCAGAAGATGGTGCTGGATTTCCTGCTGCAGGAGAAAGTGCTGCTGGTACAGGGCAGCGCCTTTAACTGGCCGTGGCCGGATCACCTGCGCATCGTCACTCTGCCGCGCGTCGATGATCTTGAGATGGCGATCAATAAGTTTGGCCGCTTCCTGCAAGGCTATCGTCAGTAATCTCAGCCGCGTATACTGACGCTATTTGGGGAGAGCCCGTCTCTCCCCTGTCGGCTCACAGGAACGCTCATGACTCAAAGCCACTTCTTTGCCCATCTCTCCCGCCTGAAACTGATTAATCGCTGGCCCCTGATGCGTAATGTGCGCACCGAAAACGTCTCTGAGCACAGTCTGCAGGTCGCGATGGTGGCGCACGCCCTGGCGTCGATTAAAAACCTCAAGTTCAACGGCACGCTCAACGCCGATCGCATCGCCATGCTGGCGCTCTACCACGATGCCAGCGAAGTGCTGACCGGCGATCTGCCGACCCCGGTGAAGTATTACAACGCGCAAATTGCCCACGAATATAAAAAGATTGAAAAAATTGCGCAGCAGAAGCTGATTGAGATGCTGCCTGAAGAGTTTCAGGCGATCTACCGTCCGCTGATTGATGAGCATCTGCACAGTGAAGAGGAACAGGCGGTCGTGAAGCAGGCGGATGCGCTCTGTGCTTACGTGAAGTGTCTGGAAGAGCTTTCCGCCGGTAACAACGAATTTCTGCTGGCCAAGGCCAGGCTGGAAAAAACCCTGGCCGACCGCCGCTCGCCGGAAATGGATTACTTCGTTGAGGTGTTTATTCCCAGTTTCAGCCTGTCACTGGATGAAATTTCACAGGATACGCCGCTCTGAATCCGCGGCGCGGAAGCGTTATTGATCCTGACGGCCAAAGCTGAAGTGCCCATCGCGATGCCGGGTCACGATTAATGACTCAAGCGAGGTGAGCGACAACGCCACCTCGTTAAATCGTGGCGTGTCAGCTGGCGCATTAACCGCAATAACCGCACAACCGGCATTCAGGCCTGAGAGAATCCCGGCTGGCGCATCTTCAACCACGACGCAGGAAGTGGCCGCTAAGCCGAGCTTTTCGGCACCCAGCAGATAAGGGTCCGGCTCGGGTTTACCTTTGGCTACCTGCTCGGCAGTAATGAACACCGCCGGTTGCGGTAATCCTGCCGCTTTATGTCGCGCATGCGCCACCGGGACGGAACCTGAAGTCACAATCGCCCAGGGGATCTGCAATTCATTAAGCGTATTCAGCAATGCGTGTGCGCCGGGCAGTGCCTGAACGCCATCAGTATCTGCCGCTTCGGCCTGTTCCAGCGCCACAAACTCCGCCTGAATCGCCGCTTCCGGCTGACCGGCCATAAAATGACGCAGTGAAGTGATCGCCTGTTTGCCGTGGATAAATGCCAGAATCTCTTCCGCTGCAATGCCGTGGCGGGCGCCCCATTGACTCCAGGCACGTTCAACCGCCGGCAGTGAATCAACTAAGGTGCCATCTAAATCAAATAGAAAACCACTGTAGTTCACGCGTCACTCCTCCTCAGGCATTAATCACTTGCGCAATTTCATTGGCGCTTAAATGGTACTGTCGCGGACAAGTCTGCCACAAAGCCAGCATACGTTGATACTTTTCCCACATCGGCGTCTGGGCATTAAACCCGTGGGAGCCGGAATCAAAATGGGTGTAGCGCCCTTCGCTGTTGACCATAAAACGCACATACCCCAGATAGCGCGCTTCGGTTGCCGCATCGAAACCGAGGAAAGCCAGACGCCGCTCTTCCAGCGTGCCTTTATCTTTCAGGTTCGACCAGGAGACGTGCAGCGCATGGTGCATCTCCATAATGTCGATCACCGTCCGGCAGGTCTCTTCGCTGAGCTCACCGAACTCTTTGTCCAGCTCGCGCATCTGCAGCGCATAGCCGCGTTCGATAATGGTTTGATAACGGCGAAAGCGCTCACCATTTTCTGGCTCAAGCATTGCCATGATTTTGTACTGGTTGGTAAGGATCAAACGCTGTGCATGGGTCATTTCCATCATTTACTCCCGGCCAGAGACCGCTCAGATAACAGACAAGGTGGAAATGATCACACAGGGCTGACGATACGGAAATCTCCGTATCGCCTTTCTTTGATCTGACTGCAGGTTCGCCGGGTTTTTAGTGTAAAAACGGCGTGACTCAGAGGTCGTCGAGGAAGGTGCGGTCCAGCTGTTTGAAAGCGCGTTTCAGCACGTCAGCCAGCGCCTGGTAGGTCGGTTTGCCTTCAACCGGGGCGATGGCCTGCCCTGCCTCTTCCAGTTTTGCCCGCACTTCATGAAACCAGTTGAGCAACGTGGGCGGAAGCGGCGTGACGGAGCGTTTACCCAGCCACCATAGCCCCTGCATCGGCAGGCTACAGGCGAACAGTGCGGTCGCGACGGCTGGCCCGAGCTGACCGCCCATCGCGATCTGCCAGGTCAGCGTAAAAATGGCCAAAGGTGGCATAAAACGAATGGCAAAACGCGTCGCTGATGAGACACGATTTTCCGGGAATACCGGTGCCAGGCGCTTATCAGCCGGCCAGGTCTTCATGTAATGCTGTCCGCGCTGAAACATCCGGAACCAGCTGGTACTGCCAGATTCATTCGCCATGGCTCACCTCAACTAATACTGCAAAGATTAAAAAATAGTTATAACTACACAACTTTACGTGACATCCTTCAATTTTTTTTGTCTTTAAAGGTGACTCCGGCTATCCTGACGCCGTTTCTCCACCTTTCTGGCAGCGACGACCGCCTTTGGGAAGAGGACGGGTCATGTTTCGACAAAGAAATTTCAAATTTTTGCGTAAAATTACTAAAATTTTTTGCGGAAAAGCAGAATTCTGACTACCGCATGATGTTTATCATTAATCTACCAGCTTTCATGGGCTACGCTGATAGTCTGATTGCGTTTTTTTTCGCCACTCTCTAAAAATAGGTACTTCCATGTCGAGTAAGTTAGTTCTGGTCCTGAACTGTGGCAGCTCTTCCCTTAAGTTTGCCATCCTCAATCCTGCCAGCGGTGACGAGTTTTTGTCTGGTCTGGCGGAATGCTTTCATCTTCCTGAAGCGCGTATTAAGTGGAAGCTGGACGGTCAAAAACAGGAAGCCCCTCTCGGTGCCGGCGCGGCGCATAGCGAAGCACTGAATTTCATTGTTAAAACCATTCTGGCACAAAAACCCGCGCTTTCGGCACAAATTGCTGCAATCGGCCATCGCATCGTTCACGGCGGCGAAAAACTGACGCAGTCCGTGGTGATCACCGAAGAGGTGATTCAGGGCATTAAAGATGCCTCTTCATTCGCCCCGCTGCACAATCCGGCCCACCTGATCGGTATCGATGAGGCGATGAAAAACTTCCCGCACCTGTCAGATAAGAATGTCGCGGTATTTGACACCGCTTTCCATCAGACAATGCCGGAAGAGTCCTATCTCTACGCGCTGCCGTACAAATTATATAAAGAACATGGCGTCCGTCGCTATGGCGCGCACGGGACCAGCCACTTCTACGTCACCCATGAAGCGGCCAAAATGCTCAACAAGCCGCTGGCGTCACTGAACATCATTACCTGTCACCTCGGCAACGGCGGTTCTGTCTCGGCAATCCGCAATGGTGAGTGCGTCGATACCTCAATGGGTCTGACGCCGCTGGAAGGTCTGGTGATGGGTACCCGCAGTGGTGATATCGATCCGGCTATCATCTTCTTCCTGCACGACACCCTCGGCATGAGTGTGGATGCGATCAACAAGCTGCTGACCAAAGAGTCTGGCCTGTTAGGGCTGACCGAAGTGACCAGCGACTGCCGTTATGTTGAAGAGAACTACACCACCAAAGAAGATGCGAAGCGCGCGATGGATGTGTTCTGTCATCGCCTGGCGAAATATATCGGCAGCTATACCGCGCTGATGGATGGCCGTCTTGACGCCGTGGTCTTCACCGGCGGCATCGGTGAAAACGCCGCGATGGTGCGTGAACTGTCGCTGAAAAAGCTGGCGCTACTCGGTTTCGAAGTCGATCACGATCGTAACCTGGCGGCCCGCTTTGGCCAGTCCGGCTACATCAATAAAGAAGGGACCCGCCCGGCGTTGGTGATTCCAACCAACGAAGAGTTGGTCATCGCCCAGGACGCTGCGCGTCTGACTGCGTAATCACTTCTCTCCGTCAGCTCAGGCTGACGGAGTTGTTTTTGACACCCTGCAATTCCTGAGAGGTTCAATCGTGTCACGTACAATTATGCTCATTCCGACCGGCACCAGCGTCGGCCTGACCAGCGTCAGCCTCGGCGTCATTCGCGCCATGGAACGTAAAGGCGTGCGTCTCAGCGTCTTCAAGCCGATTGCTCAGCCGCGTTCTGGCGGCGATACCCCGGATCAAACCACCACCATCATCCGTAAGAACTCATCGATTCCTGCCGCTGAACCGCTGCAGATGTCACGGGTAGAATCTCTGCTGGGATCGAACCAGCAGGATGTGCTGATGGAAGAAATTATCTCCCGTTACCATGCCAACACCCAGGATGCCGAAGTGGTGCTGGTGGAAGGCCTGGTCCCGACCCGTAAGCATCAGTTCGCTAACGCGCTGAACTACGAAATCGCGAAAACCCTGAATGCGGAAATCGTCTTCGTGATGGCGCTGGGCAATGACTCTCCGGCCCAGCTGAAAGAACGCATTGAGCTGACCCAAAGCAGCTTTGGCGGACAGAAGAATAAGAACATCACCGGCGTGATCATCAACAAACTGAATGCGCCCGTCGATGAACAAGGGCGTACCCGCCCTGACCTGTCAGAGATCTTTGATGACTCGTCAAAAGCCAGCATCGCCAATATCGATCCTAAGCAGCTGTTTTCCGACAGCCCGCTGCCGGTATTAGGCTGCGTGCCGTGGAGCTTCGATCTGATCGCGACCCGCGCCATCGATATGTGCCGTCACCTCAATGCGCGCATCATCAACGAAGGTGAGATTCAGACCCGCCGGGTGAAATCCGTTACCTTCTGCGCCCGCAGCATTCCGCACATGCTGGAGCATTTCCGCCCTGGCTCGCTGCTGGTTACCTCTGCTGACCGTCCGGATGTGCTGGTTGCCGCCTGCCTGGCCGCGATGAACGGCATCGAGATTGGTGCGATACTGCTGACCGGTAACTATGAGATTGACGAGCGCATCGCGAAACTGTGTGAGCGCGCGTTCCAGACCGGCCTGCCGGTGTTTATGGTGAAAACCAACACCTGGCAAACCTCACTCAGCCTGCAGAGCTTCAACCTGGAAGTGCCGGCTGATGATACCCAGCGCATTGAAAAAGTGCAGGAGTATGTCGCCAGCTACATCAATGCTGACTGGATTGAGTCACTGACCGCCACCTCTGAACGCAGCCGTCGTCTGTCACCGCCAGCCTTCCGCTATCAGCTGACCGAGCTGGCGCGTAAAGCAGGCAAACGTGTGGTGCTGCCAGAAGGTGATGAGCCGCGTACCGTGAAAGCCGCCGCGATCTGTGCCGAACGCGGCATCGCGACCTGCGTGCTGTTAGGTAATCCGGATGAGATCCAGCGTGTCGCTGCTGCACAGGGCGTTGAGCTCGGTAAAGGCGTCGAGATTGTCGATCCGGCTCAGGTACGTGAAAACTACGTGCCGCGTCTGGTTGAGCTGCGTAAGAGCAAAGGCATGACCGAAGTGGTGGCGCAGGAACAGCTGGAAGATAACGTGGTGCTTGGCACCATGATGCTGGAAAGTGGCGAAGTCGACGGTCTGGTTTCCGGTGCCGTCCACACTACCGCGAATACCATTCGTCCACCGTTGCAGCTGATCAAAACCGCGCCAAACAGTTCGCTGGTGTCGTCGGTGTTCTTTATGCTGCTGCCTGAGCAGGTGCTGGTCTACGGTGACTGCGCCATTAACCCGGACCCGACCGCTGAACAGCTGGCCGAGATCGCGATTCAGTCAGCCGATTCCGCCAAAGCCTTTGGTATCGACCCGCGTGTGGCGATGATCTCCTACTCCACCGGCACCTCGGGTGCAGGTAGCGATGTGGAAAAAGTGCGTGAAGCCACGCGTATCGCGCAGGAGAAACGTCCTGATCTGGTGATCGATGGTCCGCTGCAGTATGACGCCGCGATCATGGAAGATGTGGCGAAGTCGAAAGCGCCAAATTCACAGGTTGCCGGTCGCGCGACGGTGTTCATCTTCCCGGATCTCAACACCGGTAATACCACTTACAAAGCGGTACAGCGTTCTGCCGATCTGATCTCTATTGGTCCGATGCTGCAGGGGATGCGTAAACCGGTCAACGACCTGTCACGCGGCGCGCTGGTGGATGATATCGTCTACACCATCGCTCTGACCGCTATTCAGTCACAGCAGGCTGAAGGCTAAGCATTAATCTGACAGAGAGGGCATGCCACGGCGCATGCCCTTTTTTTTATCTGCGATCGCGTAACCGCCTGCCACCACCGATTCAGGTGAACGGCACAGGCAGCGCGGTTCACTCGTTTATCAGGCGCGGTTCTCGCCGTTGCGGCTCATCCACAACGACAACGCCTTCAGCGAATCGTCGGTAAACTCATCACAACGTGCGGTGATCTCATCAGGCGTCATCCAGATGATCTCATCGACTTCGGTTTCCTGCATCGCAAAGGGTCCGTGTGACACACAGCTGAACAGCCCGCCCCAGACGCGGCAGTGTTCATCTTCGAAGTAGAATTTGCCATGTTCGGCAAAGGGTACATCGGCGATGCCCAGCTCCTCTTCCGCTTCACGTCGCGCCGACTCCAGCATATCTTCGCCGCTCTGCACAACACCGCCGGCGGTCGCGTCCAGTTTGCCCGGCATAAAATCTTTGATCTCGGTACGACGCTGTACCAGAATCTTGCCCATACCGTCATGTACCACGATATAGGTGGCGCGGTGACGCAGGCATTGAGCACGCATCTGTGCGCGTGTCGCCTGAGCAACGACTTCATTCTCTTCGCTAACGATATCGACCCACTCGACATCATCACCCGCAATGTGATCCACCATCCGTAACCCTTTCCTGTTTAGCGTGCCTGGATGCACGCGCTGTTTACCACGTTATTCTCATAGTGTGGCGTAAGGTAATCACTTCCGTTAGCTTGAGCAAGCCTCGAAAGCTATCGATTTTTACCGCTTTCAGCTAACCACAGTTGTACTGAGGCACGCTGCCACTGAAACTCAGCATAGTGCTGTAAGCGTGCGGGTAACGGATCGCCATGCAGTACCAGTCGGTTGAGCATCACCGCCAGATCGGTATCGGCAATTGACCATTCACCAAACAGATTTTGCTGCCCTTCGGGTAACAGACGTTCAACTGCCGTAACCAGCTTATCCACCGCCTGCTGCGCTGAGGCGGTCAGCGGTGAAAATCGCTCGCCGGCAAACAGCACTTCAGTCGGCCGCTCCTGTCGGATCCACAGAAAATCGCTGCGTAGCCAGGCCTGAATCTCTCTTGCCCGCGCCCGTTTTTCACGGTCGCGTGGATAGAGACGTTCAAATTCGGGAGCCGGAAACCGCTCTTCGAGATATTCGCCGATCGCCGACGATTCGCTCAGCAGAAAGTCATCGATCTGCAGCGTGGGAACCCGGCAGGTTAACGAGAGCTCACGATAGGCCGCCGCGAATTGCTGATTCTGCGACAAATCAACCCGCTTCAGGGTAAACGGAATACCCTTTTCGGTGAGCGCAACGTAAGCCGACATGGCGTAAGGACTGAAAAATGATGAATCTGACCACAGGGTGATGGGCGGATAATTCATCGGTTACCTCAATTGGCTGTCAGGATTGCATCATGTTTACCGACTTTTATTTCTGAAGGCAACGCTGAGCTGGTCCGATGTTTCGCCTGATTGCAAGAAAGCGCGACGCGACTCACCTCACACTGGCCTTACTCTTCTATGCTGAAGAGAATAAATAACAACAACGTCAAGGGAGCCGCAACATGCACATTCTTATTACCGGTGGAACGGGATTGATAGGTCGTCATCTGATTCCTCGCCTGCAACAGCTCGGTCACCAGATCAGTGTAGTGACGCGTGACGTGGTGAGCGCGCGTGAAAAACTGGGCGAAGGCGTGGCGCTCTGGTCAGGGCTGTCGCAACAGTCCGATCTCAATAATGTTGATGCGGTGATCAACCTGGCGGGCGAGCCCATTGCCGACAAACGCTGGACTGAACCGCATAAGCAGCAGTTATGCGAAAGCCGCTGGCAGATCACGGAACAGATCGCCTCACTGATCAACGCCAGCACCACGCCGCCGGCGGTGCTGATCTCCGGCTCGGCAACCGGTTTTTACGGCGACAGCGGCGATGTGGTGCTGACCGAAGAGGACCCCGGACACGACGAATTTACCCATCAACTTTGCGCGCGCTGGGAGCAGCTGGCGCTCGCGGCCGAAAGCGATCGCACCCGCGTCTGCCTGTTGCGTACCGGCGTGGTGCTGGCTGCCGAGGGCGGTGCGCTCAGCAAAATGAAGCTGCCGTTTAAGCTGGGAATCGGCGGGCCGATCGGCAGCGGCAAGCAATATATGCCGTGGATCCATCTTGACGATATGCTCAGCGCGATTATCTGGCTGCTGGATCATGACGATCTGCGCGGCCCATTCAACATGGTCGCGCCTTACGCGGTACGCAATGAGCAGTTTGCCGCCATTCTGGGGCGGGTGATGCACCGTCCGGCCTTTATGCGCACGCCCGCCAGCGCCATCAAACTGATGATGGGGGAATCCGCCGTGCTGGTACTGGGTGGACAGCATGTGATACCGAAACGGCTGGAGGCGTCGGGATTTACTTTCCGCTGGTATGATTTACAGCAGGCGTTGCAGGATGTGGTGAAGCATTAACGAACGCGATCGGCGAATCATCACCGGCGTGCAGGCGCAGCACCGTCAGCCGGTGCCGTCTGGCGAAGCGGTGTCAACGCTGACGATAACGCGCAGCCTGTGCGCTACCGTCAGCCGCACCTCATGACCTGGCCCGCATCAGCCACACGCGGGCGCAGCGTTACTTCAGCGAGCCTTTCAGGAACTGCTGCAGACGAGCACTCTTCGGGCTGCCAAACAGCTCCACTGGCGTGCCCTGTTCTTCGATCTTGCCCTGATGCAGGAAAATGACGTGGCTGGAGACGTGGCGGGCAAATTCCATTTCGTGCGTGACCACTACCATGGTTTTCCCCTCTTCCGCCAGTTTCTGCATAATGCGCAGCACTTCGCCCACCAGTTCCGGATCGAGCGCTGAAGTTGGCTCATCAAACAGCAGCACTTCCGGCTCCATTGCCAGCGCGCGTGCAATTGACACGCGCTGCTGCTGACCGCCGGAGAGATGAACCGGATATTTCGCCTGTGCCCGCGCATCAATCCCGACCTTATCGAGATATTTGATCGCCCGTTCACGCGCTTCCGCTTTACTCAGTCCCAGCACCTGAATCGGCGCTTCCATAACGTTTTCCAGCACCGTCATGTGGCTCCACAGATTAAAGTGCTGGAACACCATGGTCAGGCTGGTACGCAGTGCGCGCAGCTGCTCTTTGTTCGCTACCTTGAGCTGACCATCTTTGTCGCGGACTAAGTTGATCTGCTGATTGTTGACCACGATGGTGCCTTCGCTCGGTTTTTCGAGGAAGTTGATGCAGCGTAAAAAGGTACTTTTCCCCGAACCGGACGATCCAATGATAGTGATCACATCGCCCGCGTTGGCGGTTAACGAGACCCCTTTCAGCACTTCATGTTCACCGTAACGTTTATGCAATTCGGTGACGCTTAATTTATTGTCAGCCATAGTTCTACTCAATGCGATGAAGAGGGTTTTACATGAGCCAGCCAGCGGCGTTCCGCAACACGGAACAGGCTGATTAACACGTAAGAAATGATCAGGTACAGCACTGCGGCCAGGCCGAACGCGGTAAACGGCTGATAGGTCGCCGAGTTAATATCTCGCGCGATTTTCAGCAAGTCCGGTACCGTAGCGGTAAACGCCAGCGCAGTGGAGTGCAGCATTAAAATCACTTCGTTGCTGTAAGCGGGTAACGCGGTGCGCAGCGCCGACGGCAGAATAATGCAGCGATAGAGTTTAAAGGTAGAGAAGCCATAGGCCCGCGCTGCCTCAATTTCACCGTGTGGCACCGAGCGGATCGCACCGGCAAAAATTTCGGTGGTGTAAGCGCAGGTATTCAGGGTAAACGCCAGCAAGGTACAGTTCAGTCCGCTGCGGAAAAAAGCGTTCAGCAGTTCGGTGCCCTTAACAATTTCCAGCGTATACATCCCCGAATAGAACACCAGCAACTGCACGTAGAGCGGCGTACCGCGAAACACATAGGTGAACAACCAGACCGGGAAACTGATAAACCGGTTCGGCGAAACCCGCGCAATCGCCAGCAGGATCGCCAGCGTTCCGCCGATCACCACCGAGAGGATTAGCAGCCACAGCGTAATGGCGACGCCGGTAAAGCGATAACCGTCGGTCCAGAGCAGCGATTTCCAGTATTCCTGAATGATATCAATCATAACTCGCCCTCTTCACGCCGACCGTGTAGCGCCGGTTGAGCCACCACAGCACGCCGTTCGACAGCGTGGTGAAGACCAGATAAATGACGCCCGCCACAATCGCGAAGTAGAACGGTTGCCAGGTACTTTTACCGGCCAGCTGAGTGGCTTTCACCACATCTTCCAGCCCCAGCAGGGAGACCAGCGCCGTCGCCTTGAGGATAACCTGCCAGTTGTTGCCAATGCCCGGCAGCGCATAGCGCATCATTGCCGGAAACAGTATGCGGCGGAACACCTGTGAACCGGTGAAACCAAAGGCGGTTGCCGCTTCGATCTGCCCTTTTGGCACCGCCATGAAGGCGCCGCGAAAGGTTTCAGTGAAGTAAGCACCATAGATAAAGCCGAGCGTGATGATACCCGCGACCATCGGGTCGATATCAAACTGGGCCAGACCCAGCGCGTCGGTCACCTGATTGAGCACAATCTGCAGACCGTAGAAGATCAGCAGCATAAGAACGAGGTCCGGCACACCGCGAATCAGGGTGGTGTAGCCTTCAAAAATCATCGCCAGCAGTCGGTTACGGGACAGTTTGGCACCGGCCCCGATCAGGCCGAGCAGCACTGCCAGTACCACTGAGGTCAGCGCCAGTTCCAGCGTCACCAGCGTGCCCCGAAGAATTACATCAGAATAGCCATACAGCATCGAAAGGGTCCTGTCGTGCGGTGGAAACGGAACGCTGCCCGCCAGTAGTGCGCGGGCAGCTTTGCTCAGCCAGGTCGTTGCGGATGTCAGCAGGCCGGTCAATGCCAGTGACAACAACGCCGACCGCTGTCGGCAATTGCTGCACCTGCATCCGGTCCGCTCACCTCAGCAATCAGTCGGCAGAGCGACAGGATGGTTAGTCGCCGTACACATTAAAGTCGAAATACTTCTTCGCAATCTTGTCGTAGGTGCCATCTTTACGCATCTCAGCAAAGGCTTTGTCGATGGCGGCTTTCAGTTCGCTGTCATCTTTACGCAGCCCCATACCGGTACCGACGCCGAAGATTTTGTCATCTTTCACTGCCGGACCGGCGAACGCGTAGTTTTTACCAACCGGCTGCTTCAGGAACCCTTCGCTCGCCTGGACTTCGTCCTGGAACGCGGCATCAATTCGCCCGGCATTGAGATCCTGATAGACCAGATCCTGGTTGGCATACGGCGTCACGTTGACGCCTTTTGGCCGCCAGTTCTGGTTGGCGTAGGTTTCCTGCGTAGTCCCCTGTAACAGGCCGATATTTTTGCCTTTCAGCGACTCAATCGTCGGCTCGATTTTTGAACCTTTCGGTGCCACTAAGCGCGCGTTGGCGGCGTAGAGTTTTTCCGAGAAGGCAATTTCTTCCTGACGTTTTGCTGTGATCGAAAGAGAAGAGATGATGGCGTCAATCTTCTTCGCTTTCAGCGAAGGGATCAGCGCGTCGAAGTCGCTCTCAACGTAGGTACATTGGGTATGAATGCGTTTACAGATTTCGTTAGCGAGGTCGATATCAAAGCCCACTAACTGCCCTTGCGCGTTTTTTGACTCAAACGGTGGGTAGGTTGGATCTGTACCGATGCGGATTGAACCTGGCACCGCCGCAAATACGCTGGCAGCACTGGATAAACCCAGCATCAGGGAAAGAGCCAGAACACGCTTTTTCATAGATTACCCTCAAGTGAAGTGCTTTTTGTTATGTGGTTCGTGATGTGTTTGCGCAAAGTAATTTGCATGTTTCATGCCAGTTCTGCAAGTTATCCGCGCACTTAGCGTGACGTGGGACAGCCGAAAACGCTGAGTTTGTCAGGGGAATATAACAGTGAAGTAAAAGAGAAAAAGCGATGATGTTAACTTTTGGTGCATCAAATGCACGAAGAGTGATCCGAGGCGCGCTTATGCACTAAATAAGTGCGCCAGCGGAACTTTATGCACCCTGCCAGCGCGTGAACAAATCCTCTGGCAATTCGATATCAAACTGATCGATGACCCGATTAACCGTTTGATCAACCAGTTGCTCAATGGTTTCAGGACGATGATAAAACGCCGGTACCGGTGGCATGATAATCGCGCCCAGCTCGGCCGCGGTGGTCATCATGCGCAGGTGGCCAACGTGCAGCGGTGTTTCCCGCACGCACAGAACCAGCCTGCGCCGCTCTTTTAATACCACGTCAGCCGCACGGGTCAGCAGCGAATCGCTGTAGCTGTGGACAATGCCGGACAGGGTCTTCATTGAGCACGGCAAAATCGCCATTCCCAGGGTTTTAAACGATCCTGATGAGATGCTTGCTGCAATATCGCGCACGTCATGCACCACATCGGCCAGCGCCTGCACGTCACGCAGTGAGTAATCACTCTCCAGCCCCAGCGTCTGACGCGCCGCCTGGCTCATCACCAGATGGGTTTCCACCTCATCGACCTGCTGCAAAACCTGCAGCATACGCACGCCATAAATCACCCCGCTGGCGCCAGAGATGCCAATGATGAGTCGTTTCATATTCCAACCTTGCTGTATCCGGATGCACCATCATAACGCGGCCAGGCGATTTCTGAAAACAAACAGGGCGGGATTGCTCCCGCCCTGCTTTCTCTGCTTTAACGCTGGCGCTTAGCCTTCGTTGTGCAGTTCGAGGTTCTCAACTTCATTCTGCCGCTGAAGCGCTTTAGCATCATCATTACGCAGCGATTCAAGATACTCCAGATACTGCTGATCGACATCTTTTGTCACGTAAACCCCGTTAAACACCGAACATTCAAACTGGGTAATATCCGGGTTCTCTTCACGCACTGCTTCGATCAGATCGTCGAGGTCCTGGAAAATCAGCGCATCGGCTTTAATCAGCTGGCGAATCTCTTCCACTTCACGCCCGTGAGCAATCAGCTCGGTGGCGCTAGGCATATCAATGCCATAGACGTTCGGGAAACGAATTTCCGGTGCCGCTGACGCCAGGTAAACCCGCTTCGCACCAGCTTCACGCGCCATCTCAATAATCTGCTCAGAGGTGGTGCCGCGCACGATGGAGTCATCCACCAGCAACACGTTTTTATCCCGGAACTCGGCGCGGTTAGCGTTCAGCTTGCGGCGCACAGCGCTGCGGCGCAACTGCTGACCCGGCATGATAAAGGTACGACCAACGTAACGGTTTTTCACGAAGCCCTGACGATAGGGTTTATCGAGAATGCGCGCAATTTCCAGCGCGATATCGGTCGAGGTTTCCGGAATCGGGATCACCACATCGATATCAAGATCTTCCCACTCACGGGCAATTTTCTCACCCAGCTTAGTACCCATACGGACACGGGCGCTGTAGACCGAAATCTTGTCGAGGAAAGAGTCGGGACGGGCAAAGTAGACGTACTCGAACAGGCAGGGATTGCTTTTCGGGTTTTCGGCGCACTGGCGGGTCGAGAGCTGACCCTGCTCAGTGACGTAGACCGCTTCACCCGGCGCAACGTCACGGATAAATTCAAACCCCAGCGTATCCAGCGCCACGCTCTCCGAGGCGACCATATATTCGGTACGGCCATCCGCAATTACGCGTTTGCCCAGCACCAGCGGCCGGATGCCGTTCGGGTCGCGGAACGCCACCATGCCATGACCGATGATCATCGCCACCACCGCATAGGCGCCGCGCACCTGCTGGTGCACCGCCGCGACGGCAGCAAAAATATTGTCGGCTTCCAGCGGATCGTTCTGGAAGCGATCCAGCTCCTGCGCAAAAATATTCAGCAGAATTTCAGAATCTGAGGTGGTATTCACATGACGACGGCCTTTTTCGAACAGATGCTTACGCAGTTCGTGGGCGTTGGTCAGATTACCGTTATGTGCCAGCGTGATACCGTACGGCGAGTTTACGTAGAATGGCTGCGCTTCAGAGGCACTTGAGCTGCCCGCGGTAGGATAACGCGCGTGACCAATCCCCATGTTGCCCTGCAGACGCTGCATGTGGCGTGCTTCGAAAACGTCGCTGACCAGGCCATTGGCCTTACGCAGACGGAAGCACTTCAGCGCATCGATAGTACAAATGCCTGCGGCATCCTGCCCGCGGTGCTGGAGCACCGTTAACGCGTCATAGATCGACTGGTTGACCGGCATGAAACCGGTGATACCGACAATACCGCACATGTTGTCATTTCCTCATTAAGCCGCACTCCCGGTCGCATCACCGGGGTAAAAAACTCGACGTGCTTTTCAGGTAATCGAAAAACCACCTGATTATATAACTGAACTCGGGAATGAGTTGAGACTGTTGCCAGTCCGGACTTTTTGAAAAGCCGGTGAAAGTATCGAGGAAGAACAGCAAAGCGGCTACTATCAGCACACCACGCAACGCCCCGAAACAGACGCCCAACACCCGGTCGGTTCCCGACAGGCCGGTTTTTTCCACCAGCGAGCCGATCACGTAATTCACAATCGCACCGACAATCAGGGTGGCGACAAACAACACCCCAATGGCGATACCGTTACGAACCAGTTCGTCGTCAAACCCTGTAAACCAGACTGCAAGGTAGGCGTAGTAATGACTGGCGACAAAAAACGCGCATCCCCAGGTAACAAGAGATAAGGCTTCCCGGACAAACCCACGGATCAGGCTGACCAGAGCCGAAAAACCAACTACCGCAATAATGACGTAATCAATCCAGATCATGAACTCTTCCAGCGCCAGTGCCATTGCACCCCTGCATCCAGTTCGGGGCGCATTCTAACAGAAAAAGAAAACGTTTGCGTAGCGGTTTTCCTGTTCTGCATCCATAAAAAAGGCGATGAAAAAAACCTTCGTCGCCTGGTTGATTCCCTAACGGTCAGCCCGTTGAAAATCATCATTTTTTTACCCGTTTCGCCACGTTAGCCGCCTGTGCTAAGGCGCTAAAGGCGCTGCCTGTTACTGTTATCGGCAGCGCCAATCGCCAGGGTTAGCGCGCGCTGTATGGCTTCACCACACCGCCCAGTCCGGAGATGCCTTTCAGCTCGCCGACTGCACTCTGCATTTTAGCTTTTGAGGCGTCCGGTCCGACGTAAATGCGGGTGATCTGTCCCTGTACCGGCGTTGACGGCACGGTAAAGGCGCGATAACCCGACAGCCGCAGCTGCGCGACAATCTCATTCACTTTGCTGGCATTTTTCAGTGCGCCCAGCTGAACCACATAGGCCTGACCCGCAGGCGCGACGGGTTCCGCGGCTTTCGGCTGCTCAGTCTGCTTCGGCTGCTCTACCGGTTTGGGTTGCTCAACCGGTTTCGGTTTTGGCTGTTCGACCGGTTTTGACTTCGGCTGCTCAACCGGCTTCGGTTTTGGCTGTTCGACCGGTTTGGGTTTCACCTGCACTGGCGTTGACTGATGGACCGGCGGTGGCGTGACCACGGCGGGCTCGCTCTCTTCTGCCGGTCTGGTCCGTCCCTGATCAGCCGGTGCGCTGGTTTTGCCATTGCTGCTGCTGACCGCATTACCGGCACCTTCCGGCGGCTGCGCGGGCAGCGTCTGGGTCACCGGCGGCACCATCTCGCTGTCCTGCTGATCGTCCGGTTTCGGTACCAGCGGAATGGCAGCGAACTCCTCTTTATAGTGCTTCTTCTGCCCGTCCAGCAGCCCCGGCAATACAATCACGCCGACGGCGACCAGAATAACGGTGCCGACTAAACGGTTCTGAAACTTACTTGCCACGCCCTTTCTCCGTTTCAATCGATTCCATGACCTGTGCCACGGTGTGGAACGAACCACACACCAGCACAATGTCCTGCGGCTGCGCCTGCTGGCGCGCCTGCTGCCAGGCCTGTTCTACCGTGCTGAATGCCTCGCCCTGCGGCAGCCATTCCAGCAGCTGCGCCGCGGTGGCCCCGCGAGGCCCGTCGAGCGGCGCGCAGTACCAGCGATCCACCGCCGGTGATAGCGCCGCCAGCGTGCCGGCAATATCTTTGTCATGCAGCATACCCACCACCGCATGAACCTTGCCGGTTTTTGGCAGCGTCGCCAGGCGTGACGCCAGATAGGTCGCCGCGTGCGGATTATGCGCCACGTCCAGAATCACCCGTGGCGATTCACTCAGGGTCTGAAAGCGACCCGGCAGCATGGCTAACGGCAGGCTGGCGCGGATCTGCGCTTCACTGACCTGCAGCCCGGACGCGCGCAGCGCCACCAGCGCCGTCGCTGCATTCGGCAGCGGTACCTGCGGCAGCGGCAGATCGTTCAGCTCGCCATGCGCGTCACGCAGCGACCAGCTTTCCGGCTGTTCACGGTAAGACCAGTCACGATTGCGTTGCAGCAGCGCCGCGCCCTTTTCACTGGCCACCGCCGCAATACTGCGCGGCATATCAGGTTCACCCACTACCGCCGGTTTACCGGCCCGGAAAACGCCCGCTTTCTCACGACCAATACTTTCCCGATCCGGGCCAAGCCAGTCGATATGATCGAGTGCGATGCTGGTGACCACCGCGACATCCGCATCCACAATATTGGTGGCATCGAGCCGTCCGCCGAGACCCACTTCCAGGATCACTACGTCCAGCTGCGCCTGTTGAAACAGCTTCAGCGCTGACAGGGTGCCAAATTCGAAATAGGTCAGAGAGATGTCACCGCGTCCGGCTTCGATGTCGGCGAAACTGGCGCAGTGCTGTGCTTCGCTCAGCTCCTGGCCCTGAACCCGTACCCGTTCGGTATAGCGCACCAGATGCGGCGAACTGTAGACGCCAACGCGATAGCCAGCCGCCATCAGCAGCGTTTCCAGCGTGCGACAGGTGGTGCCTTTGCCGTTGGTACCGGCGACGGTGAAGACGAAGGGAGCCGGTTTCAGCAGGTCGAGACGTTGCGCCACCTGGCGAATACGATCCAGGCCCAGTTCGATGGCCTGAGTATGCAGGTGCTCAAGATAATAAAGCCACGTGGCCAAAGGCGACGTGGCTTGAGGGAGGTGAAGATTGTCCATATGTCCCGTTTTGCTTATTTATACCCGGCAGACGGAGGCTGAGGTATACGGTGCATTGGTAAAAGGCGCGACGGGCGCGCCTCTCTATCTCCTGTCAGGCCTCGTTGCTCTCCGGTTGAGTCGTCGCCGGGGCAGACTCTTCACCATCGTGCAGCGGTGCTGGCAGGTTCATCATTTTCGCCAGCAGGCTTGCCAGTTTGTACCGCATTTCCGGACGGCGAATGATCATATCAATCGCGCCCTTTTCAATCAGGAACTCACTGCGCTGGAAGCCCGGCGGCAGTTTTTCACGCACGGTCTGCTCGATTACGCGAGGACCGGCAAAGCCAATCAGCGCTTTCGGTTCCGCCACGTTGAGGTCGCCCAGCATGGCGAAACTGGCTGACACGCCGCCCATGGTCGGGTCGGTCAGTACCGAAATATAAGGCAGACCGCGCTCCTGCATTTTAGCCAGCGCGGCGCTGGTTTTCGCCATCTGCATCAGCGACATCAGCGCTTCCTGCATACGCGCCCCGCCACTGGCGGAGAAACAGATCAGCGGGCAATTATCTTCCAGTGCCTGCTCAACCGCACGCACAAAGCGAGCGCCCACTACTGAACCCATTGAACCGCCCATAAAGGCAAATTCAAAGGCGGCCGCCACAACCGGCATACCATGCAGCTGGCCTTTCATCACGATCAGCGCATCTTTCTCGTCAGTCGCTTTTTGCGCAGCAATCAGACGATCTTTGTACTTTTTCGAGTCGCGGAACTTCAGCAGATCTTTGGGTTCCAGTTCACTGCCGAGCTCAACCAGGGTGCCCTGATCGAGGAAGCTGCCGAGGCGCTCACGGGCGTGCATACGCATGTGATGGTCACACTTCGGACAGACTTCAAGATTACGCTCCAGCTCGGCACGGTAGAGAACCTGGCCACAGCTGTCGCACTTGGTCCAGACCCCTTCCGGGATACTGGCGCGGCGCGCAGGCGTAACGTTGCTTTTATTAAGAATGCGTTCAATCCAGCTCATTGATGACCTTTCTGTTTAAAACTGACCTGGTCCAGTCGTCTTGATACTGCTGAAAACCGCTTCAGCAGACGGTAAATGTCGCTCATTAAACCACAACCCGTTCAGACTGTGGATAAAAATCTGGTCTTACCCCTGAGCGAAGCTGCCGTTCAGGGCTGCTTCTGCTGCTTTGCCTGGCGGCGATGACGCCAGACTTCAATCACGCCCGGCAATACCGAGACCAGAATAATGCCGACGATCAGCAGCTTCAGGTTTTCCTGTACCACCGGCAGATCGCCAAACAGGTAACCGGCATAGGAGAACAGCAGGACCCAGGCCAGCGCGCCGGTGACGTTGAACAGCGCAAAGTGACGATAGGACATGTGGCCCATACCGGCAACAAACGGCGCAAAGGTACGAACAATCGGCACAAAGCGCGCCAGAATAATGGTTTTACCGCCGTGACGGGCATAAAACGCATGGGTTTTATCCAGATAGCTGCGACGGAAAATTTTTGAGTTCGGGTTGCTGAACAACCGCTCGCCGAACAGACGGCCGATAGTATAGTTGACCGCATCACCCAGGATCGCCGCCACCACTAACAGCGCCACCATCAGATGCACATTGAGATCGTTGCCAGGCAGCGCCGCCAGTGCGCCCGCGACAAACAACAGCGAATCACCGGGCAGGAAGGGCGTCACCACTAAACCGGTTTCGCAGAACAAAATCAGGAACAAAATAGCGTAAATCCAGATACCGTACTGCGCAACCAGTTCGGCAAGATGCACATCAATGTGCAAAATAAAATCAACCAGAAAATGGATAAACTCCATAACGCGCCCTTTTAAGCCCTAAAGTGAATTAATCCGCGAGGAACAACGGTCCCATCGACGGCTGTGGTAACGCAAAGTGGGATGGGTAATCCACCGCCACCAGGTACAACCCTTCTGCCCGGGCTGTGGCTGCGGCTAATGTCCGATCCTTCGCCGCCAGCAGCGTTGCCATCCATGACTCCGGCTGATTGCCGCAGCCTATCTCCATCAGGCTACCAACGATATTGCGCACCATGTGATGCACAAAGGCGTTGGCTTTAATATCAACAATCACGTACGGCCCCTGACGCGTCACATTCAGGTGAATCACGTTGCGCCACGGGGTACGCGACTGACACTGCACGGCGCGAAACGAGGTGAAATCATTCTCCCCCAACAGGCACTGCCCGGCGCGATGCATCTTTTCAGCATCCAGCGGATGATAAAAATGGGTCACGCCCTGCGCCAGTACTGCCGGACGCAGCCGCTGATTGTAGATCAGATAGCGATAGCGTCGGGCGGTGGCGCTGAAACGGGCATGAAATTCATCCGGCACCGCTTTCACCCAGCGTACCGCGATATCTGCCGGCAGATTGGCGTTCACGCCGAGTGTCCAGGCCCCATCCGCCCGCTGCGAAGTGGTTTCAAAATGCACCACCTGTCCGGTGCCGTGGACGCCCGCATCGGTGCGTCCGGCACAAAACACGCTGACCGGATGATCGGCTACTTTTGACAGCGCGCGCTCCAGCTTCTCCTGCACGCTGCGCACTTCCTGCTGACGCTGCCAGCCGTAATAGCGGCTGCCGTCATACTCGATGCCGAGCGCCAGTTTTTGCGTCTGACCGTCGGACATGGTTACAGGTACTCCTGAACCAGTTTCTCAGCCGTTTTCACCGCCATCAACGCGCCGCCAAAGCGGATATTGTCGGCCACTGACCAGAACTGCAGCAGCTCCGGGATGCCGTAATCGTTTCGCACGCCGCCGATGCTCAGCGCGCCGTTGCCGGAGGCATCGGTGACCGGTGTCGGGACTGAATCCTCTTCGCTCAGCGAGATGTCTGACACCAGCGCCAGTTCCGCACGCGCTTCTTCAGCCGCGAGCGGACGCAGGTTTTCAATGTGCACAATCTGCGCATTGCCGTAAAAAACCGGGGCCTGCACGCTGCTGACCGCGATCGGTAAACCTTCATCCTGCAGGACTTTACGCACCTGATCGACCAGGCGACGCTCGCTTTCTACGCTGCCTTCCGCATCAGCCTGCTGTGGCATCAGGTTAAACGCCAGCTGGCGACCAAAGTGGTGTTCATCCGCCGGGATGCCGTTCAGCAGCCGGGCACTCTCACCGGCCAGCGCATCCACCGCCACTTTGCCGTAGCTGGAGACGGAGATCAGATTGGTGACCTGTAACCGGCCTAAGCCAGCCGCATCCATCAGCGGTTTGATGGCGGTCAGCAACTGGCTGACCAGGTTATCCGCCACGCTGATGATGTTACGGTTGCGGTAGTCGGCCAGCACCTGCGGATTCACATCGGGCACCACCAGCGGCACGTCAGGTTCCAGTGCAAACAGCTCGCTGCTGTCGATCACTAAGCAACCGGCGTTCGCGGCGTCATCAGCAAAACGGGCCGAGGCATCGCGACCGGCAACGAAAAAGGCCAGCTGCGCCTGCGACCAGTCAAATTCCGCCGCGTTTTCGACTCGCACCGAGCGGCCTTCAAAACGTTTAATCTCACCGGCGCTGTTTTCGCTGGCCAGCAGATACAATTCACCAACCGGGAACTGGCGTTCCGCCAGCAATTCCAGTACAGCGTTCCCTACTGCGCCTGTCGCGCCCAGTAGCGCAATATTCCAGCCGTCAGACATGTTGGTTTACTCCAGACAATGACATAAAAACAGAAGGCGGTGATCTCACCGCCCAGGGATTCGGATTTTTCCCTGCCCGCAGGCCGTCGTGCCAGGGCACGAACTATCGGGAAGAGAGCGTTGCGTTAAAACCCAGATGGGTCAGCATCTCAGCGGTTGCGGCGTCATCGCAGCAGACCTGCAGCGAGGACCATTCGCGGCGCTCCTGATACTGCTTACGCAGGCGATCAAATTCGCCAGGCTGAGCCGCCACTTTTCGCAGGGGCGCATCATCGCGGCGCACATCATACACCAGATGCACCAGCCGTTTCAGCGTTGCCTGATCCAGCGGGCCATTCAGGGTGATGTCGCTGAATTCCGGCACCGGCAGCAGGCTGCTGAGCGGCACCTGCTGGGGCTGACCAATGAAGTCACACCAGGCTTCAAATACCTGGGTGGTGCCGCGCGCTTTGCCTTCGAGGGTATAGCCTGCAATGTGCGCCGTAGCGATATCCACCTTATCGAGCAGCGCCAGCGACAGATCCGGCTCCGGCTCCCAGACGTCCAGCACCACGCTGAGGTCGGTACGCATCTTCAGCACTTCCAGCAGCGCGCCGTTATCGACCACCGGGCCGCGACAGGCGTTGATCAGAATGGTGTTGGGCTTCAGCGCCATCAGTAACGCCGCATCCGCCAGATGCCAGCTTTTATACGGCCCCGATTTGAACAGCGGCGTATGGAAGGTCAGAATATCCGCCTGCTCAACCAGCGTCTCCAGCGAGTGAAATTCGCCTTCGTCGCCGCGGTCGGCACGCGGCGGATCGCACAGCAGGGTTTTAACGCCCCACGCCGCCAGCCGTTTTTGCAGCCGTCCGCCGACGTTGCCGACACCGACGATGCCGACGGTGCGGTCACGCAGCTGGAAACCGTCACGTTCCGCCAGCAGCAGCAACGAGGAGAAGACATACTCCACCACCGCGATGGCGTTGCAGCCCGGCGCGGCTGAAAAGGCAATGCCCGCCTGCTGCAGCCAGTTTTCGTCGACGTGGTCGGTGCCGGCGGTGGCGGTGCCGACAAACTTCACCGGCTTACCGGCCAGCAGCGCTTCATTCACCTGGGTCACCGACCGCACCATCAGACCCTCGGCATCGGCCAGCTCCGCCGCCGGCAATGGACGACCCGGTACCGCCACTACTGTTCCGGTACGGCTGAACAACTCACGGGCATACGGCATATTTTCATCGACGAGAATCTTCACCACGGCTTTCCTGTCTGTTGCAATAAAGGCCATTATTCTGGCACAAAGCGACGCGTTAGCCTAACCGCGCGCGGTAACGATCCGGCGTGGTGCCGGCCTGCTGCTGGAACATCACAATCAGCGCCGATGCGGAGCTGTAGCCGAGATCATGGGCGATGCTCTGCACGCTGGCGCCCTGCTCCAGCAGCACAATGGCGCGCAGAAAACGCAGCCGCTGTCGCCATTCGCCAAAGGTCATATGCAGCTGCTGCTGACAGCGCCGCGCCAGCGTCCGCTCGGTGGTAAAAACCCGCGCGGCCCAGCCTGCCAGCGTGGTGTTATCGCCCGGATTAGCCTCCAGCGCGTGCAGCACCGGTGCCAGGAATTTATCGGTTGAGGTCGGCAGATAGCTCTCCTGCACCTGCGCCAGCGGCAGGCGATCGCGCAGCACCTCACATAACCGCCACTGCGCTTCGGTGACCGGCTGCTCAATCTGCTGGCTGGCAAACTCATCCATGATGGCGTGAACAATTGGATCGACCATTAACAGACAGGCGCGCTGCGGCAGGCCGCTGCATAACGCGGCGGCGAGATTAAAGGTGCGGAACTGCGCCTGACGATGGTTATAGCTGCTGTGCCGGTGACCCGGCGGGATCCACACCGGGATATCGGCCGGCGTCAGCAACCGCTCGCCCTCCACCCGCATCTCCAGCACATGACTTTTTACGAAGATCAGCTGGCCCCAGTCATGAGTATGCGGCAGATATTCGGTATGGGCGTTGGCCTGTTCGAAACGCATGAAGTAGTGCAGCTGCGGTGCGTCCAGCGGCGGCTGGTAGGTAATCTGTAAGGTCATTATGTCCGGAGAGCGATTAATTTTGTCTGATATTAACTATCTGGATAAATCCGGACAAGCGTACACTGCGCCTCATCTTAGCCTGTGGAGAGTGAGCATGTTTTTCCTGTATCCGCTGTTCGCGGTGTTGATCTGGTCGATCAACTCGATTGTCAGCAAGCTGTCGGCAACGGCAATCGATCCGGCAGCGATCTCCTTTTATCGCTGGCTGCTGGCGCTGCTGGTGCTGACGCCGTTTGTGTTGCCCGGTATCTGGCGGACGCGTCAGGCGATCCGGCCGCATCTCTGGCGGCTGCTGATCCTTGGCCTGCTGGGCATGGTGCTATATCAGAGCCTCGCCTACTATGCGGCCCAGAGCGTCAGCGCGCTGTTTATGGGGATTATCGGCGCATTGATCCCGCTGCTCACGGTGCTGCTGAGCGTGGTGATCCTGCGGATCGCTCCGACGCTTGGCATCCTGCTCGGCAGCATTATCTCGTTCATTGGCCTGGTGTGGCTGGTGAGTGAAGGTAATGTGATGCAGTTGCTGCATCAGGGCCTGGGCAAAGGCGAATTGCTGATGCTGGCCGCCTCTGCCGCCTATGCGCTGTATGGCGTGCTGACCCGGCGCTGGGCGCTGCCGCTGCCGATCTGGCACAGCCTCTATGTGCAGATTTTATTCGGTGTCGTACTGCTGTTGCCTGGCTTTCTGCTGGCACCTGAGGTGGCGCTGAACCGGCACAATCTGCCGCTGGTCGCCTTTGCCGGTCTGTTTGCCTCAATCATCGCGCCGTTTTTGTGGATCCACGGCGTACAGCATCTGGGAGCCAGCACCACCAGCATCTTTATGAATCTGATCCCGGTGTTTACCGCGCTGATCGCGGTGATGTTTCTGCATGAGCAGTTGCACAGCTATCACTGGATTGGCGGCGGCCTGACGCTGTTCGGAGTGATGCTGGCCCAGTGGCTGCGCACCCCGCTGACCCGGCCTAAGCCCGTCAGCCTGCGTCGGTTGTAAACCGCACCGTCACGCGCAGCCCGCCCAGTTGCGGGCTGCGATCCAGCTGCATACTGGCACCATGCCAGGCACAGATATCCTGTACCAGCGCCAGCCCGATTCCGGCACCGGGCTGCATTCCGACATTATCCAGCCGCTGAAAGGGCTGAAGCGCTTTCAACTGCTCTGCTCCGTCAATGCCCGGTCCGCTGTCCTCAATCTCCAGTTTTCCCGCTACCACCCGCGCGGTAACGATACCCTGATGCGGAGTATATTTAATCGCGTTGTCCAGCAGGTTGGCGCACAGCTCGCCGAGCAGCACACCATCCCCGATCACCTGACTGCTCTCCTCGCCCTCATAGCCGAGATCGATTTGCCGGGTGCGCGCCGCCGTGTAGCGACTGAGGCAGGCTTCACGCACGATGACCGCCAGATCGACCCGCATCATCGGCTTATCTTCACCGTGACGCGCCTTGATACGCGCCAGCTGCAGCAGCCGATCGGTGAGTAAGATGGTCTCATCCAGCGTATGACGCATACCCAGCAGACTCTCCTGCCACTGCTCGGGCCGTTCACTGCTGAGCGCTACGCTCACCTGGGTTTTGAGGATGGTGAGCGGCGTGCGCAACTGATGGGCGGCATCTGCGCTGAAGCGATCCTGACGCGCCAGCAGGCCGCGCAGACGCTCCAGATAGCGGTTAAAGGCGATGATCAGCGGTTGCAGTTCTGACCACGGCAGCGAGGGCAACGGGGTTAATTCTCCGCCGTCGCGCTGCAAGACAATCCGTGACAGCCGCCGCAGCGGGCGTAACACCCGGCGCAGCATCAGGCTGGCCAGCAGCAGCGTCATCAGCACCAGCCCGCTCTGGCTGATCAGCGCGGTACGCATCAGCCCGCGGGCAAACTCCTGCCGGGAGTTGACGGTTTCCGCCACCAGCACCAGCGCCATGCCGTCAACGCCCGCCTCGCTCACCGGCTGCCACAGCGCCGCGACCCGAATACGGTGCTGGTGATAGCGTCCATCATAAAAGTGCACCAGCGCCGGATAAGCGGTCGACATTTTACTGGCGGGCGGGATCGGCGGCAGATCGTCATAACCGGACAGCGTCTTTCCCTGCGGGGAGATCACCTGATAAAACAGCTGATCATTCATGTTACGTTCGAAACTGTCGAGCACCACCCAGGGGACATCCACCTCCAGATGATGCTGGCGCACCACCAGCCGTTCTGCCACGGTGCGCGCCGAGGCCAGTAGCGAGCGATCGTAAGCCTGATTGGCGGCCGCCAGCCCGCTCTGATAATGGGTATAAACTGACAGCGCCCACAGCAGCAGCAGCGGCAGACCCAGCCAGGCGAGCAGTTCGCCGCGTAGCGAATGAATCAGCCGCACGCCAGCGTTTCCAGGCTGTAGCCGAGTCCGCGTAGCGTCACGATGGCGACATCGCTGCCCGCCAGTTTTTTCCGCACCCGATGGACATAGAGCTCAATGCTCTCCGGGCTGGCCTCATCCGCCAGGCTAAAAGTCTGTTCATACAGATGCTGACGGGAAACCGGCCGGCCGTGGCGCTGCATCAGCGTCGTCAGAATGCTCGATTCACGCGGCGTCAGCGCCAGCGGCCGGTCACCCAGCAGGAAATAGCCTTCGCCATCCAGCACCAGCTGGCCCAGCGACTGCGTTTGCGCGGCCTGGCTCTGGCTGCGCCGCAGCAGCGCACGCAGTCGCGCTTCCAGTTCATCCAGTTCGAAAGGCTTGGTCAGGTAGTCATCCGCCCCGAGGTTCAGGCCGCGCACCCTATCGTCCAGCGCACTGCGCGCCGTCAGCAGCAAAACGGGCACGCTCTGTCCGCGCCGCCGCAACCGCGTCAGCACTTCCAGCCCATCGATGCGCGGCAGCGAGACATCCAGCACCACCAGCGCATAGGCTTCACATTGCAGGGCGTGATCGGCGGCAACGCCATCAGCTACCCAGTCAACGGCAAAGCCTTTTTGCGTCAGCGCTTTCTGCAGCCAGCGCGCCAGGTCAGCCGTATCTTCCACCAGTAAGAGACGCATATCACATCCTGTCATTAAATCCGGGCAGTGAAAGGTAAATGAAAGGTAATTGTTTTAACAATTCGGTAACGCCAATAGTTCGGCAGCAATCACACTCTGGAAGAATGAATGGAGCCTCCGATGAAAAAAATAATCCATACCGCCCTGACCACCGCCTTGCTGGCGCTGATGGTGCCTGCTGCAATCGCCGCCGAGGGTCCAGGCCGCACTGAATGTATTGCACCGGCCAAACCGGGTGGAGGTTTTGACCTCACCTGTAAGCTGTTGCAGGTTTCGCTACAGGAAACCAAACAGATTGAGACGCCGATGCGCGTCACCTACATGCCCGGCGGCGTCGGCGCGGTTGCCTACAACGCGATTATTGCCCAACGCCCGGCTGAAGCTGGCACGGTAGTCGCCTTCTCGGGCGGCTCGCTGCTGAACCTGTCGCAGGGCAAATTTGGCCGCTACTCGGTGGACGATGTGAAGTGGCTGGCAGCAGTAGGAACCGACTACGGCATGGTGGCGGTGCGTGACGATGCGCCGTGGAAAACCCTGGGTGAACTGATGGCGGCAATGAAAGAGGACCCGACCAAAGTAGTCGTTGGTGCCGGCGCGTCTATCGGCAGCCAGGACTGGATGAAAACCGCCCTGCTGGCGCGCGAAGCGGGTATCGATCCACGCAAGATGCGCTATGTCGCCTTTGAAGGCGGCGGTGAGCCGGTGACTGCACTGCTCGGCAATCATATTCAGGTGGTCTCCGGCGACATGAGTGAAATGGTGCCACATCTGCAGAGCGGCAAAATGCGGGTGCTGGCGGTGATGTCCGAGCAGCGTCTGCCGGGCCAGCTGGCGCAGGTGCCTACCGCCAAAGAGCAAGGTTTCAACATCGTCTGGCCGGTCATCCGCGGTTACTACCTCGGCCCGAAAGTCAGCGACGCCGATTACCAGTGGTGGGAGCAGGCGTTCAAAAAAATGGTGGATACCCCGGAATTTAAAAAGCAGCGTGATATGCGCGGCCTGTTCGAATTCAATATGTTTGGCCAGGAGCTCGACAGCTACGTGAAAAAGCAGGTGTCGGATTACCGTGAGCAGGCGAAATCATTTGGCCTGGCCAAATAACAGGAGCATGCGATGAGCGATCGTATTTTTGCAGGCCTGTGGCTGGCGCTGTGCCTCGGCGGCATGGTGGTAGCCTGGCAAATCCAGAGCGAATACAGCTATGAACCGGTGGGGCCACGGCCCTTCCCGATGGCGATCCTCGGCCTGATGGCGATCTGTGCCCTGCTGATGCTGTTTCGCAAACCCGACACCATTCACTGGCCGCCCGCCAGTACGCTGAAACGGCTGGTGGCGCTGGCGCTGATGATGATGCTCTATGGCTGGCTGTTTGAAACGCTGGGATTTGCTATCTGTACCACCCTGCTGACTTTCGGCATCGGTCTGCTGTTTGGCGCGCGCTGGTGGGCAGCGGCGCTGGCCGGGATAGTGATGGGCAGTGCGCTGTTTTATGCCTTTGATCGCCTGCTGGAAGTGACCCTTCCGGTCGGCAGCTGGCTGAGTTAAGGAGAGCATCATGGATACCTGGTCCTTTTTAATGCAGGGCTTTGCCGTCGCCATGACGCCAGAGAACCTGCTGATCGCCCTGATTGGCTGCTTTATCGGCACCATTGTCGGCCTGCTGCCGGGTCTTGGCCCGATTAACGGCGTGGCGATTCTGATGCCGCTGGCTTTTGCGCTGCACTTACCGGCGGAATCGGCGCTGATTCTGCTGGCCACGGTCTATATCGGTTGTGAATATGGCGGACGTATCTCGTCTATTCTGCTTAACGTACCGGGGGATGCCGGTGCGATCATGACCGCGCTGGATGGCTATCCGATGGCGCAACAGGGCAAGGCGGGCGTTGCCCTGTCGATTTCGGCGGTCAGCTCCTTTATCGGTTCCACCATCGCCATTATCGGCATTATTCTGTTCGCTCCGCTGCTGGCAAGCTGGTCGCTGGCGTTTGGTCCGGCGGAATATTTTGCCCTGATGGTATTCGCCATCGCCTGTCTTGGCAGCATGATGAGCCATAACCCGCTGAAATCGTTCCTCGCCGCGCTGATTGGGCTGGGAATGGCCACGGTGGGCGTCGATGCCAATACCGGCGTCTACCGCTTTACCTTTGACAGCGTTCATCTCTCCGACGGTATTCAGTTTGTGGTGGTGGTGATTGGCCTGTTCTCGGTCAGCGAAATTCTGCTGATGCTGGAGTCGACCAGCGGCGGACAGAAAGCGGTACGGGCCAGCGGTCGCATGATGTTCAATATGAAAGAAGCGGCAATGGTCACCGGCGCCACGCTGCGTTCCTCTTTCATCGGTTTCTTCGTCGGGGTACTGCCGGGTGCCGGTGCAACCATTGCCAGCGCCATCGCCTATATGACCGAGAAGAAGATCAGCGGCAGCGATCAGTTTGGTAAAGGTGATATTCGCGGTGTGGCCGCGCCGGAAGCAGCAAACAACGCCTCCGCCTGTGGCTCCTTTATCCCGATGCTGACGCTGGGGATCCCTGGCTCGGGCACGACCGCGGTGATGGTCGGCGCGTTAACGCTGTATAACATCACGCCGGGACCGGCGATGTTTGTTGAGCAGCCGGATATTGTCTGGGGACTGATTGCCGCGCTGTTAATCGGCAACGTGATGCTGCTGGTCATGAACATCCCGATGATCAACGTTTTCGCCCGTATGCTGACCATTCCGCTGTGGTTCCTGGTGCCGGCCATCGCCGCCATCTCAGCGGTTGGCGTTTACGCGGTACACAGCACCACCTTCGATCTGCTGCTGATGGTCGGGCTGGGGATCTTCGGTTATATCCTGCGTAAGATGGATTTTCCGATGTCGCCGTTAATTCTGGGCTTTGTGCTGGGTGAAATGCTGGAGCAGAACCTGCGTCGTGCGCTGTCGATCAGCAACGGAAATATGGTCATCCTGTGGGAAAGCCTGATTTGCAAAGTGCTGCTGGTGCTGGCGATTGCCGTGCTGGTTGTGCCGCCAATCTGGAAACGCTGGCGTCGTCATCGTCTGAAGCTGGCAGAAGAGTAAATCTCCCGCCGAAACGCGTGCGCCCCCGTGGGATTTCCCGGGGGCTTTTGCTATCATGGCGCATTCATTTTCCGGCGCACCCCACGCTGTTCTGTTTTCCCCAAGGAATCCGCCATGCAACCTCTCAGCGGCCCCGGTGTGCCGGTCGGCGATCGTTCATCTGTCAATCCGCAAACCGGCGCGACGCGTCCCGGTTCGGTGGCGGGTGAGCAGCCACTCTCCCCTGCCCAGCGCACCACGTTAGAACGTCTGATCGTGCGTATTCTTTCGCTCAGTAATCTGAAAGCGCCTGAGCTGTGGGCTGGCGTGCGTCATGAAGTGGGCGTTAAGAGTGAAGCGGAGCTGCAGTCGCGCCATTTTCCGGCGGCAGAGCAGTACCTGAATGCCCGCCTGACCCAGGCGCAGACCGGTCATGCAACCCGTCAGCTGATGACGCAGCTCACCGATCTGTTGCCGAAAGGCAATAATCGCCAGGCAGTCAGCGATTTCATTCGTCAGCAATTTGGTCAGACGGTACTGAGCGCGCTCAGCCAGGATCAGCTGCGTCAGGTCCTGACCATGCTGCAGAACGGTCAGATGGCGATTCCACAGCCGCAGCAGACCCGCGTCAGCGATCGCAGCCTGTTACCCGCCGAGCATCAGACCCTGAATCAGCAGGTGGTGCGCCTCGCCGCCGCCACCGGGGAATCGACCGGTAAACTCTGGACCGCAGCGCTGAAGCTGGTGAACCTGACCAGCGGCGATCCGATCCCGTCGCGTCATTTCCCGCTGCTGACGCAGTATCTGCAGGTGCGCCAGACCCTGAGTCAGCACAGCGCGCCGACGCTGCAACTGCTGGAAGCGTCGCTGAAGCAGCCGCTCGATCAGCATGAGCAGCGCCTGCTGGAGGATTACAGCCAGCAGCGTTTCCAGGCGACACCGCAAACGGTGCTGACCGTGACTCAGACTCAGGATCTGCTGAACTTCCTGTTCAGCCGTCGCGCCGAAAAGATCCACGAACAGCCGCTGGCTGCCAGCGAGATCAAGCCGCAGCCAATCTGGTCGCCGTTTGTTACCTCACTGCCGCAACCGCTGCAACCGCTGGCAAAACGCCCGATGCTGGGGATAGCCGTGGTACTGCTGGTACTGTTTATCTTCTGGCTGGTACTGTGAGTTAACAGCCACAGGCGGCGTCGGGCGCGGCCACTGGCCACTCGCCCGGCGCATCTCCCCAGCTCAGCGGATGGCCGTCGCGCTTCCAGAAATCCAGCCCGCCAATCAGTTCTTTTACCTGAAAGCCCAGCGCAGCCAGTTTCCACGCCGCTTTAGTCGAACCATTACAGCCAATCCCGTCACAGTAGGTAACATAGACTTTGCTGCGATCAAGCTGCGCGGTGCTGACCGCATCCATTTCACGATGGGGAAAACTGATCGCCCCGCAGATATGACCCGCGCGGTAGACCGCGGTGGCGCGCGCATCAATCACCACTATCTCAGGCTGGCGCTGCGCCAGATCTTCCGCCAGATCCCAGGCATCGGTGTAATAAGCGAGTTTTGCCTGTAAATAATCGAGGCTCTGCTGCGGCGTGGCGGCGGGAATACGTAATACCGATGACATTATGATTCTCCTGTTGTGGTGTGCCCGCAGTTTACGGCAAAGTGGACTGCTCTCTGAGACCGATTTTGCTTACCGGATAAGACCCTTATGCGCTCACCGCTGTTGCAACTTTTTCAGCATCAGGCCACCGGCGGCCTGCGCGAACGGCTGTGTACCACCCTGCGGCTGGCGATTAGCCGTCATCATCTGCACGCTGGCCAGCAGTTGCCCTCAACCCGCCAGCTGGCCCGCGATCTCAACCTGTCGCGCGTTACGGTAGAGGCGGCTTACGGTCAGCTGGAGAGTGAAGGCTATCTGCGGCGTGAAACCGGGCGCGGCAGCTTCGTGGCGATTACTATGCCCGCGCCGTCAGCGCCGTCTGCGATTCATCAGCCGGCTCATTTTTCGGCTCGCGGTCAGCAGGTGCTGGCAACCGGTGGCTGCCAGGACCCGCCGTTTCCGCACGCGTTTGCTGCCGGCTCACCGGAGTTACGCGCTTTTCCTCATGAGACCTGGCGACGCCTGAGCAGTAACGTGCAGCGTTCACTGGGCAGCGCCGCGATGGGATATGGCGATCCCTGTGGCTATCTGCCGTTACGCAGCGCTATCGCAGATTACCTGGCGCTCTCCCGAGGCCTGACATGCCAGCCGGAACAGGTGATCATTCTGACCAGTTCACAACAGGCGCTGCAGTTACTTGCCATGATGTTGGTCGATCCTGGTGATGAGGTGTGGATGGAGGAGCCGGGCTATCCCGGTGCGCGCAATGCCTTTCTGGCTGCAGGCGCCCAGCTGCGCGGGATTGCGGTCGATGCCGAAGGAGCCCTACCCACCAGCGGCAGTGCAAAGCTCATGTATCTGACGCCATCGCATCATTATCCTACCGGCATCACGCTGAGCCTTCCGCGACGTCTGGCATGGCTGGACTGGGCACAGCGCAACCAGAGCTGGCTGATCGAAGACGATTACGACAGCGAATTTCACTACGACGAACGTCCGATTCCTGCGCTGCAGGGACTGGATCGCCATCAGCGGCTGATCACGCTGGGCACCTTCTCCAAATCACTGTTTCCCTCGCTGCGGCTGGCGTGGATGGTGGTACCGCCGGCGCTGGTGGCACCGCTGGGCCAGGCACGCAGCGTGCTGGATGGTCACAGCGCCCTGCTGCCACAGGCCGTTACTGCGGCTTTTCTGCAACAGGGCCATTTCGCCAGCCATTTGCGGCTGATGCGTCAACTCTATCGCAGCCGGCGTGAGCAGTTGATCGAGCAGATTAATCAGCGGCTGACGCCGTGGCTCACCCCGATCGACAGCGGCGGCGGATTACAGCTAACGGTGAAGTTAGCGCAGAATGAGGCGCAGTTAACCGCCCGGGCCGCGCAGATCGGCCTGTTGCTGCCGCGTCTTAGCCCGCTTTATGCCGGACCGGCGCGTCAGCAAGGCTGGATACTGGGCTATGCGGCGCTGACGCCGGATGAGATCGTGGCGGGATGCACAAAGCTGGCGAGGTTATTCAGGGATAATTAAGCGCGCATTTCGCCGGAGTGACGCACGCCGTTTTGGTCAGTCTGAATGGAATATAGCGAAGAACCAACCTGCGGCTCTATTCAGGTCTGTGCCTCGTTTATTTTTTTACGCTATTCGTTCCGCCTCCCATTCTTCTCCTGCGAAATGAGATGCTGTATTATCCCGTTTTAATTCAACGGAGATGAATATCTTGAAGCCCTGTTTTATTCCGGCAATTTTACTTTGCGCAGCAACATTATCCGCCTGCACCGCTTTTGATACGTTTGATAAGTATGCCAATGGCCGTTTTTATGAAATGTATACCGTTGGCAATCTTTCCGCCTGCAACTACAAACCCAAATTCACCGACTGCGCGGAAAAGATGGATTTCGACATTAAGATATCGGATGACAACAATAAAATTGCACTGTCAAAACATATCAATCACAACGACGACGTAAGTTACCTCGGTTTCACCCGCGATAACTATGCGGCACAAACCAAACCTATACGTGACTTTTTAGCGTGGGCAAACAACAACGCCTCTGATAATAAACATATCGTGATGAAACGCCCGGCAGGAAATATTGTTGGCTATTTATTTGAAAACAACGAGGTGGATTACCACTTTGATTTTTTGCATACGCGAGCTGAAGTACCGATGCTGGTGATCAATGTTTCGAAAAGCACGCGCTATTACGGCTTTACCGCCCAGGAAGCGGCAAAAATGCTGGAAACCCTGGATGCATGGTATGACAAGCGTTTCATCGGCAAGCAGATTACCTGAAGCCGGTTGCCTGCGGGCCTCGCTGCTGACAGCGAGGCCCGCCTGCCCCATCAAAAATGCTGTAACCGGAAAGAGCCGTCTTCACAGTTCTTCAGTTTGAGATCCTCTACCGGCTTGCGATCGTAATATCCTTTATCCGTTTTATAGACCTCAACCACCGAGAGGCTGCGCGGCGTATACTGACTCGTGAAAAGCCCGGTCACGTAATAAAACGAACCGACTTTAGGCCGAAATGAGACGGTATCATACGCGCCATTGGGTTGGATCATGCGAATGGCTATATTATCTTTTGCGCTTACCCAAAACTCACGACGGAGTTCTGGCGTCTCCGGAATTTCAGGAAAGCCCATCAGCTTATTATTTAATTGCGTCTAAAAACCAATGGCATTGTTGGTATACCCGTTGTCTTTGGCATCCAGATTGATACAGGTTTTGGTTTCAGGATAAACGCGAATGTAATCCAGATTTCGGTTATCGAAGGTGATTCCAACGCGGTCGCCGGTTTCCACATCCTGAAGTTTATGACTATAGGTCGCAACAGAACACCCGGTTAAATTTATAACTAACCCCGCGGCAAGCATCCATTTTTTAAGCATATCAGCTCCTTTGATTAAGATTATCGCTTTTATTTTCTGGCCAGAACGGCCTTTGAAATTATCAGACGGCGTTTTATAAATAAAAACCCATCACTTTTCAACAACGGAGCGTAGTTAAGAAATAATACGCAAAAAAAAAGGCCGCAATGCGGCCTTATGTCAAATTGCTCAGCAATTATGCCTGATATTTACGCATGGTCAGGGTGGCGTTGGTGCCACCGAAGCCGAAGCTGTTGGACATCACGGTAGTCAGCGCTTTTTCCATTGGCTGAGTCACGATATTCATGCCTTCAGCCGCCGCATCCAGTGAGCTGATGTTGATGCTTGGGGCAATAAAGCCGTGTTCCAGCATCAGCAGCGAGTAGATCGCTTCCTGAACGCCTGCCGCACCCAGTGAGTGACCGGTCATGGCTTTGGTGGCAGAGATGTACGGGGTGTTGTCGCCAAAGACTTCACGAATCGCACCCAGCTCTTTCACATCACCCACTGGCGTTGAGGTGCCGTGGCTGTTGAGGTAGTCGATAGGGGTATCAACGCCGTTCATCGCCATCTTCATGCAGCGAACCGCGCCTTCACCTGACGGAGCTACCATGTCTGCGCCGTCTGAAGTCGCGCCGTAACCAACGATTTCAGCATAGATATGCGCACCGCGGGCCAGCGCATGTTCCAGCTCTTCAACCACTACCATGCCACCGCCACCGGCGATAACAAAGCCGTCGCGCTCATTGTCATAGGTGCGTGACGCTTTTTCTGGCGTGTCGTTGTAACGGGTAGAGAGCGCGCCCATAGCGTCGAACTCACAGGCCATTTCCCAGCACAGCTCTTCGCCGCCGCCAGCAAACACGATGTCCTGTTTGCCCAGCTGGATCTGCTCAACCGCATTACCGATACAGTGTGCTGAAGTGGCACAGGCTGAACTGATGGAGTAGTTTACGCCGTGAATTTTAAACGGCGTGGCGAGGCAGGCTGAAACGCCAGAAGCCATCGCTTTGGTGACCACATACGGGCCAACCGCTTTCAGGCCGCGTGGGCTGCGCATTGCATCAGCACCAAACACCTGGAACCGCGGTGAACCGCCGCCTGAACCGGCAATCAGACCCACACGTGGGTTGTTCTGATACGCTTCCACGCTCAGGCCAGAATCTTTAATTGCTTCTTCCATGGAAAGATAGGCATAGATGGACGCATCACTCATGAAACGCACGACTTTGCGATCGATGAGGCCGGTGGTATCTAATTTTACGTTACCCCAGACGTGACTACGCATGCCGGAATCTTTCATCTCTTCAGAAAAGGTGATGCCAGAGCGGCCTTCACGCAGAGATGCCAGCACCTCTTGCTGGTTATTACCAATACTGGAAACGATCCCTAAGCCAGTAATCACAGCACGTTTCATTCAATAATCCTCATCCACTTCTTCTTAATTGACGAGCACTCTAGCGTACACTTGTACGCCGAACAAGTCCGATCAGCCATTTCCTTTTGTAAATTTGCGTCATGTCACGTCGGTCGTTAAAATCGCGCCACTGCCTGAAAAATGAGCCTTTAGCGTGAAATTAACCCCGGTCGAACATGCACAGCTGAACTGGAATGAACAGGGTACACCTGTTTCCCGAGCGTTTGGCGACGTCTATTTCTCCAATGATAACGGTCTGGAAGAGACCCGCTACGTCTTCCTTGGGGGGAATCAGTTACCGCAGCGCTTCGCTCAGCATCCGCGTGAGTTACTGATTGTGGCGGAAAGCGGTTTCGGCACCGGCCTCAATTTTCTGACGCTGTGGCAGGCATTTGATGCCTTTCAGCGTCAGCAGCCGGATGCGATTTTAAAACGTCTGCATTTCATCAGCTTTGAGAAGTTTCCGTTAACGCGCGCCGATTTAACCGCCGCGCATCAGCACTGGCCCGAACTGGCGCCGTGGGCCAGCGAATTGCAGGCGCAGTGGCCAGTCGCCCTGCCCGGCTGTCAGCGTTTACTGTTCGATGGCGGGCGCATCACGCTCGATCTGTGGCTGGGTGATATTAATCAGCTGATAAGTACGCTGGATGACAGCCTGCATCGTCAGGTGGACGCCTGGTTTCTTGATGGCTTCGCGCCGTCGAAAAATCCCGATATGTGGACGCCTGAGCTGTTTAGCATGATGGCAGCGCTGGCGCGGCCGCAGGCCACCTTTGCGACCTTTACCGCCGCTGGCTTCGTACGGCGTGGACTGCAGCAGGCTGGCTTCAGCGTTACCCGGCGCAAAGGTTTCGGGCCCAAACGCGAGATGCTGTGTGGCAGCCTGCAGGATGCCCCGCCGCGGCCCGCAGCCCAGCCGTGGTATGCCCGTCCCGCCAGCTCGTCGCGCGAAGCGGCGCTGATTGGCGGCGGTGTGGCCAGCGCCAGTCTCGCGCTGGCGCTGCTGCGGCGCGGCTGGCGGGTGACGCTCTATTGTGCTGATGAAGCGCCGGCGCTGGGCGCCTCCGGCAATCGTCAGGGCGCACTCTATCCGCTGCTTAATCAGCACGATCCGGCTATCGCTACCTTCTTTCCGGCGGCATTCAGCTTTGCCCGTCGTCTCTACGATCGGCTGTCGCTGCCGTATGAACATCGCTGGAGCGGCGTGTTACAACTCGGCTGGGACGAGAAAAGCCGCAAAAAAATTGAACAGATGCTGGCGATGGGATTACCTGACGATGTGGCTTATGGGGTTGATACCGCACAGGCGGAAGCGCTGGCGGGCGTGACGCTCGGCTGCGGCGGGATTTTCTATCCGCAGGGCGGCTGGCTGTCACCGGCCGAACTGACCACGGCGATGCTGGCGCACGGCGAAACCCAGGGATTGCGGATTCACTGGCTGCATCGGGTGACCGGGCTGGCGCATGACGGTGAACAGTGGACGCTGTCGTTCAGCGATCGCCCGGCGGTGCGCCATAAGACGGTGGTGCTGGCGAACGGTCACGCCATCAGCGAGTTTACCCAGAGTGCGCCGCTGCCGATCTATCCGGTGGCGGGCCAGGTAAGTCACGTTCCCTCGACGCCGGAACTGGCTGCACTGCAGACCGTGCTCTGCTACGAAGGGTATCTGACGCCGGTCAGCCCGCAGTTCGGCACCCACTGCATCGGTGCCAGCTATCATCGTGGCGATACCGATACAGCTTATCGGGAGGACGATCAGCAGCAGAACCACAGTCGTCTGCAGCAGTGCCTGCCCGATAACCCCTGGACCGACAGGGTAGACATCAGCGCGGGCGAAGCGCGTAACGGCGTGCGCTGCGCCACCCGCGACCACCTCCCGATGGTCGGCAGCGTGCCCGATTATGCCGCCACGCTGGCAGACTACGCCGATTTACCGGCCCGGCAGGCAGCAGGCGACACGATTGCGGATGCGCCTGGCTTTAACGGGCTCTATCTGTTTGGCGCGCTCGGTTCACGCGGCTTATGCAGCGCACCGCTGGCGGCTGAGGTGCTGGCAGCACAGTTGACGGGCGAGCCGCAACCCGCCGATGCCGCCACGCTGGCCGCGCTGAATCCGAATCGTTACTGGGTAAGAAAACTACTGAAGGGAAAACCGGTCTGACAGGGCGTTGCGGGCGGCGAACCGCCCGGCACCGTTACGCGGAGAGCTGACGTGCCTGGACAAAAAGGTTGTCCCACATACCGACCACTAATGCCTGATCGCGCGGCGACAGTTCACCGGCAGCAATCGCATTTTGCAAACTGCGGGAAACCTGGATCTGTAACGCTTCCGGCGTATGCTCGCCCAGTTGTTCGACTTCAGCCACCGCCAGCGTGAGGTGTCCACGCAGATAACCGCTGGCAAACAGCTCATCGTCACTGGCATGCTCAACCATGTCGTCAATCAGGGCCAGAATACGCGCTTCAAATTCTGCGATCATCTCAATTCCTCTTTTGATAATGCCTTGCTGCATCACAGATCGTCCGGCCAGGGAAACTGCGATGCGCTTAATGAAGGCCTGCCATAAAATTCCGCCAGGGCGGCAATAAAACGCGCGGGACGAGCGGGAATACCGGACGTCAGATAGCTCATGACCTGAGCATGCACTTTACGCTGGAACGCAATGCGATCCGGCTCACAATCTCCGTTGAGATTGTCACAACTGACGTTGAAGGGAAAGCCTGCGGCAACACAAAACATCCATTCAAGCGCCTGTGGCTTCACTTCAACCGCTTCAAACTGGCTCTGGGTCAGCGCATCGCGGCCGTCCGGGCAGTACCAGTAGCCAAAATCGACCAGTTTGCGGCGGGCTTCACCCGCAATGCACCAGTGAGAAATTTCATGCAGCGCACTGGCATAAAAACCGTGGGCAAATACCACGCGGTTCCACGGCGACTCTGCATCTGCCGGAAGATAGATCGGTTCGTCGTCGCCTTTAATTAGACGGGTCTGAAATTCATCGCTAAAGCAGCGATCAAACAGCGTTATCAGCTGTGTGTAATCGTGTGTTGTGCTCATTATTATCTTGTCTGTGTTAAAGGTGCAGCGTGGCTAACCACGCCAGAACGGCGCTGCCGTGGCTGTCCCATAGCAATTTAATGCTCATGACGGCGGAGACGATCACCACCATCGGCCGGATCAACCGCTGCCCGCGGGTCAGCACCAGCCGTGCGCCCAGCCGCGCCCCGCAAAACGCGCCCAGCATCATGATCAGGCCGGTTCCCCACACCACTTTGCCGCCGAACATAAAGAACAGCAGGCTACCGAAGTTGGAGGTGAAGTTAAGAATCTTGGCGTGTGCGGTCGCTTTGGCGAGGTTGTAGCCACACAGGGTAACAAACGCCAGCGCATAAAAAGAGCCGGCGCCCGGTCCGAAAAAGCCATCGTAGAAGCCGATACAGCCGCCGCCCACCAGCGCATAAGCGATGCCGTGCAGGCGACGGGCGCGATCCTCTTCGCCAATGCGCGGCATCAGCAGAAACCACAAACCGATCGCAATCAGAAACAGCGGTAACATCTGGCGCAAAAAATCAGCCTGCAGGCGCTGAATCAGCACCGCGCCCAGCACCGAACCGAGAAACGTCATGCCGATATTCAGCCACTGCTCATTCAGCTTCACCGCACCGCGCCGGATAAAGTAGAGGCTGGCGGAAAACGAACCGCCTACCGACTGCAGCTTGTTGGTCGCCAGCGCCTGCGCCGGTGACAGCCCGGCTGCCAGCAGCGACGGCACGGTCAGCAGGCCGCCGCCGCCCGCGATGGAGTCAATAAAACCGGCCAGCATCGCAACAAAGAACAGCAGCCCAACCAGCAACGGGCTGATCACGAACCAATCCATGTGATCCCTTACAGTAAATGCTTATCCAGCAGGGCCTGACAGGCAGGCGGTAACGGTGGCGGCTCGCGTTTCACTGGCGCACCGGTGCCCGGTTTTTTCGGCAGGAACCAGCTCTGCAGCTCTGCGCCACAGCCATCACCTGGCGGTGGCGCAGGCTGATCTTCACAGCCAATACTGCCAGCCGGACAGCGCAAACGCACATGCATATGGGCGCGGTGGGCAAACCAAGGACGCACTTTACGCAGCCAGTCGCGATCCGCACCGGCATCGGCACAGAGCTGTTTTTTAATCGCCGGATTGACGAAGATACGCGTGACCTCATCGTCTTTCGCCGCCAGCTTAATCAGGCTGTCGATCTGCGGTTGCCAGTGACGGGCAATGACGTTTTTATCGCCGGGCCCGACCAGATCGAGCGGCTGCGGCTTCAGTAACTGTTGCGCGCTCCAGCGGGTTTTCGGCAACTGTAGCCAGATATCCACATCAAGACCGGTCTGGTGGCTGGCGTGGCCGCTGCTGAAGCGCCCGCCCGCGGCCATGCCCATGTCGCCAATCAGTACATTACCCAGCTGCAGGTTATGCACCTGGGTGCTGAGCCGCTGAATGAACTGGATCAGGTCAGGATGGCCAAAGTAGCGCCGCTGATCCTGACGCATCACCTGATAATACGGCGAATTGAGCGGCAGCGCCTGAGCCCCCACAATACAGCCGTTGGTAAAGCCGCCGATCGACTGCGGCGCGCCGCTGATCGGCTGCTGAATTTGTTGCCACGGCGTCGCCGCCAGGCTGGAGGCGCTGAACAGCAGCGCGCTAAGCGTGAGCAGAACTGTTTTCATCGAATCACCAGCGCGGCACGGTGCTGTTAACGTCACCGTTCTGCGCGCGCTGACGCAGCAGATGATCCATCAGGACGATCGCCATCATCGCTTCAGCGATCGGCACGGCGCGGATCCCGACACAGGGATCGTGACGCCCTTTGGTGATCATCTCCACCTCTTCGCCGTCGCGGGTGATGGTTTTGCCCGGCACGGTGATGCTGGAGGTCGGTTTCATTGCGATATTGGCGCTGATGGTCTGACCGCTGCTGATACCGCCGAGAATGCCGCCCGCGTGGTTACTCTGGAAACCGGTGCGGCGAATTTCATCACGATGCTGGCTGCCGCGCTGATTGACCACCGCAAAGCCATCGCCAATCTCGACGCCCTTCACCGCGTTGATGCTCATCAGCGCATGGGCCAGATCGGCATCCAGCCGGTCAAACACCGGCTCGCCGAGGCCTGGCGGCACGTTTTCCGCCATCACCGTGACTTTGGCGCCAATCGAGTCGCCCTCTTTTTTCAGGCCGCGCATCAGTTCGTCCAGCGCATCCAGCTTGTCAGCATCCGGGCAGAAGAATGGGTTCTGTTCAACGATCTCCCACTGTTTCAGCTCGCAGGCGATATCCCCGATCTGCGCCAGATAGCCGCGCACCACCACGCCATGCTTCATCTGCAGGTACTTTTTAGCAATCGCCCCGGCCGCCACGCGCATCGCGGTTTCGCGCGCCGATGAACGGCCGCCGCCACGGTAGTCACGCTGACCATATTTTTGTTCGTAGGTGTAGTCGGCATGGCCCGGACGGAACAGATCTTTAATCGCGCCGTAATCCTGCGAACGCTGATCGGTATTCTCAATCAGCAGTCCAATGGAGGTCCCGGTGGTGACCCCGTCAAACACACCGGACAAAATTTTCACCTGATCCGGCTCGCGGCGCTGCGTGGTATAGCGCGAGGTGCCCGGACGACGACGATCGAGATCGTGCTGAATATCGGCTTCCGTCAGCGGTATACCTGGCGGCACACCATCAACGATGCAGCCCAGCGCAACACCGTGAGACTCGCCAAAGGTGGTTACTCGAAAAAATTGTCCGATGCTGTTTCCGGCCATTGTGGTTCCTTGTTACGGTTTGGCGGGCGAGGCTTCGCCCCACGTTTAGTCTTTGTAAAAAGAGAAATGATGTTGTGCGTCGACAATCTGCTGGCGCGTCAGCATAAAGACGCCGTCGCCGCCGTTGTCGAACTCCAGCCAGGTAAACGGCACATCGGGATACTGTTCCATCATGTGTACCATGCTGTTACCGACTTCACAGATCAGCACGCCCTGCTCGCTGAGATACTGCGGCGCGCAGGCCAGAATGCGGCGCACCAGCTTCAGGCCATCGCTGCCGGCTGCCAGCCCCAGTTCCGGCTCGTGGTGATATTCGCCCGGCAGATCGTCCATATCTTCCGCATCGACATAAGGCGGATTGGTGACGATCAGATCATATTTCAGCGGCGGCAGCTCACGGAACAGATCGGCGCGAATCGGCGTCACCTGCTGCATCAGCCCATGCTCTTCAATATTTTGCTCAGCCACGGCCAGCGCATCGGTGGAGATATCGACCGCGTCAACTTCCGCCTCCGGGAAGGCATAGGCGCAGGCGATGGCGATACAGCCGCTGCCGGTACACATATCCAGAATGTGACGCGGTTTCTCGCCGATCAGACCGGCAAAGCGATTCTCGATCAGTTCACCAATCGGTGAACGCGGCACCAGTACCCGCTCATCAACATAAAATTCGTGGCCGCAGAACCAGGCTTTGTGGGTCAGATAGGCGACCGGAATGCGCTCATTGACGCGGCGAATCACCCGCTCGACGATCAGATGACGCTCGCTGGCGGTCAGGCGCGCATTGCGCATCTCTTCCGGAATATCCAGCGGCAGCCAGAGGGATGGCAGGACCAGTTGAACGGCTTCGTCCCAGGGATTATCTGTGCCGTGCCCGTACCAGATTCCGGCAGCGGAAAAGCGGCTGACCGCCCAGCGCAGCATGTCCTGAATGGTGTGCAGCTCATTCACTGCCTCATCGACGAAAATTTTGTCCACGTAGCCCTCCGCAGGCCATTTGCTAAATCGGCCGATAGTGTGCCATGAAGCCGGGGAGAATTCAGCGCAGCAAGGTGAAAAAGCTGACATTTAATGACACTTAACGGTAAGGTATCGCCATCTGCTGTCTGACAGCCTTTTCTGATATGACCGGCCCGCCATGAGTAAAAAAACGCCCTTGAGCCAGGATGATAAAGCGCTGTTTCGTCAGCTAATGACCGGAACGCGTCAGCTAAAACAGGATACCTTTGTGCACAAACCGCGGGTGAAAACCCGTGAAGTGCCGGTAAAGCGTCTGCTCTCGGAGCAGGCGGACAACAGTCACTATTTTTCGGATGAGTTTCAGCCGTTGCTCTCAACCGAAGGCGCAACGCGCTATGTGCGCGCGGATGTCAGCCATTTTGAACTGAAGAAACTGCGGCGCGGCGACTATACGCCAGAGATATTCCTCGACCTGCACGGCTTAACTCAGCAGCAGGCCAAGCAGGAACTGGGTGCGCTGATCGCCGCCTGTCGCCGTGAGCATCTGTTTTGCGCCAGCGTGATGACCGGCCACGGGAAACATATTCTGAAGCAGCAAACGCCACTGTGGCTGGCGCAACATCCGTGGGTGATGGCTTTTCATCAGGCACCCAAAATGTTTGGCGGAGACGCCGCGCTACTGGTGCTGATAGAGATTGAGGAGTGGCAACCGCCTGAATTGCCCTGAGAGGAAGGGCCGAAGTTTCGGCCCACAGACGTTAAATCGCTTTTGCCAGTTTGCGCGGACTGACCTGCCACAGCAGTTTGCCTTCGCTCCGGGCGGGATCAAACTCCACACAGGCGATAGCCGAAGTAGCGAACATCGGCGGCGCTTCCTGCGGGCAGAGTTCTGACACTAAATACCCGACCAGGGGTAAATGTGAAATCACCAGCGCCGATTTCACGCCTTCGTTTGCCAGGGTTTGCAGATAGCAGCCCACCAGCCCCGGATCGCCGCCCGGCGTTAATTCAGGTAAGACTTCCTGGCCTTCCGGCAGAGGGAATGCCTCACGTACCGTCGCGAGCGTTTGTTGCGCACGCAGATAGGGACTGACCAGCACACATTCTATGTCTGGCGTCTGACTGTTAAGCCAGTTAGCCATCTGGCGTGATTCATCACAGCCACATAAGGTTAAAGGCCTGACCGAATCACTTGCTGCTTCCAGAGCTGCATCGCCGTGACGCATGATAAAAACTTGCATAAAGCACCGCTGTTGTTTGTCGACATCGCCCGACGCATCGCGCCTGACTCTTCACTCTGCGAGTGAACGCTGTGTTGTACCCTAATGGCTTCAGTATAGTCAACCGGTTGTTTATTAAATAAGCACTTCTCAGATTCCTGCTGCGGCGCACACTCTGGCGACGCTTTTCTAACCCGCTGAATCGGAGTGGATATTCCGATTCAGTCAGAAATGTAAAATTTCGTCTATTCTGCGGCGGCCTTGATCAGCGCCTCACAGGGGGCGAAACGATCGCCATGCTGCTGCATTAGCCGGGTTAATCTGTTGACCCGCTCCGCCGCGCCCAGCTGTTCCATATAATGAAAGGGACCGCCGAGAAAGGGCGGAAAGCCGATGCCAAAAACTGCGCCGATATCACCATCGCGCGCGCAGCGAATCACCTGCTCATCCAGACAGCGCGCCGCTTCGTTCAGCATCATCATCACGCAGCGTTCGGCTATCTGTGCCTCGCTCTGCCGCGCCTGTGGGGTAATGTTCAGCAAGGCGTAAAGCGACGCATCCGGTTTTTTACGCTGCCAGCGTGGCTGATCGTAGCGGTAGAAGCCCTTGCGGTTTTTACGCCCCTTGCGCCCATCCTTCAGTACCGCCTCAAACGCAGTGGGCGCGGCAAAACGCTCGCCGTAGGCCTGCTGCAGAATCGGAGAAATTTTGCTGCCGACATCAATCCCGACCTCATCCAGCAACTGCAGCGGGCCAACCGGGAAACCAAATTTCACCAGCGCACGATCGATATGTTCAATCGGTTCGCCTTCCAGCAGGCAACGCATTGCCTCATTGATATAGGGCGCCAGAATCCGGTTAACGTAAAAACCGGGCTGATCCGCCACCACAATCGGCGTTTTGCCCTGGCTGCGCGCCAGCGCCACAGTGGTGACCAGCGTTTCGCCAGAGGTATTCAGATGGGGAATCACCTCCACCAGCGGCATCTTCTCCACCGGACTGAAATAGTGCAGCCCGATGACATTTTCCGGCCGCTGCGCCCCGGCAGCGATCTCCTCAATCGGCAAGGAAGAGGTATTAGAGGCAAAAATGGTCTGCGGCTGACAGTGCGATTCAATCTCGCGCACCATCTGCTGCTTGAGCGCCAGGTCTTCAAATACCGCTTCAATCACCACATCACGGCGGGCGAAGCCCTGATAATCGATGCCGCCGGTAATGCGGGCCATCTGCTGCTGACGCTGAGCCGGCGTGATCTGACGGCGTTTCACCTTTTTGCTCAGCAAATCCCAGCTGGTTTTCAGCGCATGGTTGACGCCCGCCAGGCTGATATCTTTTATCCGCACCGGCAACCCGGCGTTGATCGCGCTGACGCTGGCGATACCGCCGCCCATCAGACCGCCACCGAGAATGCCGATGCTGCGCACCGGACGCGGCGTGGCGTCACCGCCCGGCTCTTTTTTCATCGCGGTGGTTGCGAAGAACAGACCGCGTAACGCAACCGATTCTGGCGTCATTGCCAGTTCACCAAAGGCGCGTGCTTCAGCCTCATGCCCCGCGCGGCTGCCCTGCTCCAGCCCGACTCGCACCACCTCAATGATGCGTTTCGCCGCCGGGTAGTTACCCTGGGTTTTAGCGGCGGTCTGGCGGGTTGCCAGCGCAAACAGCGCCTGACGCGCCACCGGTCCATGCAGCAGCCGATCGCGCAGCGGCAGCGTGCGGCCGCTGACCTTGCCCTTTTTCACTCTGGCAATCGCCGTTTCCAGCAAGATCGCCTGCGGCACCGCATCATCAACGATGCCCAGTTTACGTGCCTGCTTCGCCCGCAGGCTTTTGCCGGTCAGGATCAGCGGCAACGCCTGCTGCACGCCAATCAAACGGGGCAATCGCTGCGTGCCTCCTGAACCGGGCAATAAGCCAAGCTGGACTTCCGGCAGGCCGAGGCGGGTTTTATCATCCAGAGAACAGATGCGTGCATCGCAGGCCAGCGCCAGCTCAAGCCCACCGCCGAGGCAGGCACCGTGAATCGCCGCCACCACCGGGAAAGGCAAGGCGGCCAGCGCCGCCATCACTTCCTGGCCCTGCTTCGCCAGCGCTTCAGCCTCTGCGGCACTCTGGCAGCGATCGATCATGCTGATGTCTGCACCCGCTATAAAGTTGTCAGCTTTGCCCGAAATCAGCACCAGCCCCGCCAGTTGCGGGTCGCGCCGCGCCTCGGCAATGATGGCGGTGATCTGTCCGGCAAATTCCGCTTTGAGGGTGTTCATCTTCTCGCCCGGCACGTCGATGGTGATGACGCCAACGTGATCCAGCCGCATCTGTAAATGAAAAGCACTCTGTTCCATTATTCGGCCTCCAGAACCATTGCCGCACCCAGACCACCCGCCGCACACGCGGTGACCAGCCCTAACCCGCCGCCGCGCCGCCGCAGTTCGTTCAGCGTCTGGGTGATCATCCGCGCACCGGTAGCGGCAAAAGGATGACCGTAGGCGATCGATCCGCCCAGTACGTTAAAACGCTCTTCATTCACTTCGCCCAGCGCGTGTGGCCGATTAAGCACCTCGCGGGCAAAGCGCTCGTCACGGAACAGCTGCAGGTTACTCAGGGTCTGGGCGGCGAAGGCTTCATGCATATCAATCAGGGTCAGATCGGCCAGGGTGACGCCGGCACGATCCAGCGCCAGCGGTGAGGCGTACGCCGGACCCAGCAACATATCCTGCTGTACGCCGATGGCGGTAAAAGCATAGCTGCGCAGATAGCCCAGCGGTTGCAGGCCCAGCTCACGCGCGCGCCCTTCGCGCATCAGAATGACCGCGGCGGCGCCATCGGTCAGAGGCGTGCTGTTGGCCGCGGTGACGCTGCCATGCTGGCGATCGAATGCCGGACGCAGCCGGGCATAGTCCTCCGCCTTTGCATCCATACGCACGTTATTATCCTGGTCGATCGGTTTTTTCCACGGTGGCACCATCGCCGCCATCACTTCCTGTTGCAGCACGCCCGATTGCCAGGCTTTAGCGGCATGCTGATGAGATCGCAGCGCCAGCGCATCCTGCGCCTCGCGGCTGATGCCGTGGCTTTTAGCCATCTGCTCGGCGGTATCGCCCATTCGCAGTCCGGTTGAATACTCGGCCACCGCAGGCGGTACCGGCAGCAGATCGCGCGGACGCAGGCGGCGCAGAATCTGCAGTTTTTGCTGCAGGCTGCGGGCTTTATTGAGATCGACCAGCGCCCGCGCCAGGCTTTTGCTGACGCCAATCGGCAGCACTGATGACGAATCCGCGCCGCCGGCGATGCCGGCAGAGATAGTTCCCGCCATCAGGCTTTCGCAAACGTTAGCCACCGCCTGAAAACTGGTGGCGCAGGCGCGGCTGACGCTGTAGGCGTCGGTATGAACGCTCAGGCCGCTACTCAGGACGATTTCGCGCGCAATGTTTGGCGCTTCCGGCATCTGCACCACCTGACCAAACACCAGTTGATCAATCACTTCCACCGGCAGTTCACTGCGCGCCATCAATTCGCTGACCACCATCCGGCCCAGTTCCACCGCCGGAATGCCGTGGAAGCCGGTCGCCTGGCGCAGAAAAGGGGTACGTAACCCGTGGGTAATCGCGATGCGTTCGCCATCGCGCGTCAGCAGCGGCTGCGCTTTGCTCATTGTTCTCACCTGTGACTCGGGACCGTGGCGTCATTGCCTGAAGAGGTCTGACCTGATCCCAGTGTTAACCACAAGCGGGTGAGTCGCCAATATCGAAAGGGAAAAAGTGCGAAGGGAAACACGAAAATGAAAAACGCCGCGCTGAACGCGGCGTCGGGCGGGTTAGCGTAAACCGAGCTGGAAAATCAGGGTTTCTGCCTGGCAGCAGAAGGTGAAATCGATATCAAGCTGGACGCCCTGATCCACCTCGCTGAAGCGCGCCTCAATCAGACAGGGATCGGACTCTACCTGGCGGGCACGTTCGGTCAGACTGGCCAGTTTGGCTTCCGCCTCAGTGCGCTGGGCAAACCACTCCGACCAGCTGGCGGTGCAATCGGTATTATCCATTACCGTGCCAACATCAACACAACAGCAGGCAGCGGTTTCCGTCGCACTGCATTTTTTAATGGCATCAGTCATTATTTTCTCCTGACGATAGGTCTGGTGGGATAAGCAATTTTATGCACCAGATTTTACCTCTTCGGCTAAAGATGCGCCACGAAGCGGTAGCTAAGTGACGAATATCACAATAAAATTTGATCCAGAACAAACTGGACTGGTTATGCTGTGCTGCGCCAGCTCAGTTTTGTTACGCAGATCGAATTTTAAGCGATCAATCCTGAAATATTTTAAAAACAATATTGCAACATGCACACAGGTCGGACCTATACTCTCCGCACTGGTCTGATATGTACGATTTACATCAGTCCCTACAATCCGCCGTCCCTTGTTACGCGACGTAATAACGTTAAATAATAATTCACATGAGGTTGTGGTCATGAACCATAAAAACCTGTTTGCAAAGTCAGCCGTGGCGGCTGCAGTGGCACTTGTCTCTTCACACGTTTACGCAGCTGGGTTTCAGTTAAATGAATTTTCTTCGATTGGTTTAGGTCGCGCATATTCAGGCGAAGGCGCAATGGGCGATACCGCCGCATCCGCCAGCCGTAACCCGGCAACGATGGCATTAATGGATCGTCCGGCATTCTCTATTGGCGCGGTCTATATCGATCCGGATGTCAATATCAGCGGTCGCAGTCAGAGCGGTCGTAGCCTCGATGCCGATAATATCGCCCCGAATCAGTGGGTGCCGAATATTCATTACGTTCAGCCGATTAACGATCAATGGTGGATCGGTGCTTCTGCCACCTCCAATTATGGCTTAGCAACAGAGTTTAATAATGGTTACACCGCCGGTGGCTATGGCGGTAAAACGGACCTGATGACCGGGAACTTTAATCTCAGCACCGCTTACCGGCTGAATGAACATTTCAGTGTTGGGGTGGGATTTGATGCCGTCTATGCCAAAGCCAAAATCGAGCGTTATGCCGGTGAATCAGGCGCGGCATTACGTATTCCGGCCGATACCCAGGTCGCCCATCTGAAAGGCGATGAGTGGGGCTACGGCTGGAACGCCGGCATCCTGTATGAAGTGGATGAAAATAACCGTTTCGGCTTTACCTATCGCTCGGAAGTAAAAGTCGATTTTGATGGTGATTACAAAAGTAATCTCCCTTCCGCCCTGAACGCGGTTAACAATCCGCAGCAGTCAGGCATCCCTTTCGGCACCAACGGTTCAACCATTCCTGGCGCACTGACGCTTAACCTGCCGGAAATGTGGGAAGTGTCAGGCTGGCACAAAGTGGCACCGCAGTGGGCGGTACACTACAGCATGGCCTATACCAGCTGGAGCCAGTTCCAGGAGCTGAAGGCGACCGGTTCTAACGGCCAGACCCTGTTCTATAAAGATGAGAGTTACCGCGATGCCTGGCGTATTGCATTGGGGACGACCTACTTCTATGACCAGAACTGGACCTTCCGTACCGGTATCGCCTTTGATGACAGCCCGGTTCCGGCCGATAAGCGCTCAATCTCGATCCCGGATCAGGATCGCCTGTGGCTCAGCGCCGGTACCTCCTATGCCTTCGACGATCACGCCTCAGTCGATGTCGGTATCTCTTATATGCATGGTCAGAACGTAACGGTCAAAGAAGGTCCTTATACCTTTAATTCCGAAGGTAAGGCCTGGCTGTATGGCGCGAACTTTAACTATAAGTTCTGATGCGCAAAGGCAAACAACAAGGGCGACTCAAATGAGTCGCCCTTTTTACTGGCAGAAACCGATGCTGGCGAAAAGTTACTGCGCGTCGATATCCTGCAGATCGTCCTGAATCGCTGCCGCGTTCGGGTTCTCTTCCGGCTTGAGCTTGCCGCCGCGCGCCAGGAAATCGTGACGCTGGAAATAGGCGTTGCGGATAAAGGCGTAGGGATCGCTTTGCTGTTTCAGGATCGCATCCGAGTCAAGCAGTTGCGCCCGCGTCTCAATACCTTCCAGCGTCCATTTACCAATCGACATCGGCCAGGTCAGCCAGCCCAGAACCGGATAGAGGGTATCGACGTAACCGCCGCCATCCTGACGGAGGGTAAAGCTGCCGTAAGCCGGCAGTTCTACGTAGGGACCATATCCGACGCCATAGTGCCCCAGCGTGGTACCGAAACGGTGCGGCTCTTCACGCGCCAGCTCCGGATTGGCTTTACCGGCCACGTCAATGAAGCCGCCCAGGCCCAGCACGCTGTTCAGGAAGAAGCGGGTGAAGTGAATGCCCGCATCCCGTCCGTTGCCGATCAGAATGGCGTTAACCATGCTGGCGGGCTCTTCAAGGTTGCCGAGGAAATTACTCAGTCCGGTACGGGCCGGTACCGGCACATAATCGCGCCAGGCCACTGCCACCGGGCGCAGCACATAGGGGTCCAGCACGTTGTAGTTAAAGTTAAACATCGTGCGGTTGAAGCCTTCGAACGGATCGCTGCGCTGAGCGGGTTCGTCATTCGCTGGCTTCGAACTGGCACAACCTACCAGAAGGAGGCTGGCGACAGCCAGGCTGGTCAGGCGATAATTCATTCCATTCTCCCTGTGCGGATGAAAAAAGGTCTGCCCATTTTCAGGCGGCAGCCCGGTAACGAACCTGCATATCCCATCAGCATAGCTAACTTCACGTCAGCCGGGGTTGCCACGGGGTCCGCCTGAACGTGATCGGTCACGCGCTCAGGGCTGCTGTTGATTAATTTCTACTGCTATCTGCTGATGACCATCCCAGGGCGTGATCGCACTCAGACCCGACCAGTCCCCCGTCCGGGGGTTGGCGCTGCCGTCGCGCGAAATTCGCGCCCGGACCTGGATCTGATGCTGCGCCGACAGCAGGCGATCCGGCATCATGGCATTGCTGTCATCCAGCGTCAGCGATAACGGGAAGTGGCTGAGCGGCATGCGCTTCACGGCTACCGGCACCGGCGAGACACCATCAGACACAGAAATATACAACACTCCGCCTTGCGGTAACATTTTTTCTGCCTGCGGCGTCAGGCTGATAGTCAGCGCCAGCTGGCTGCTCTGCTGCCCGGCGGCGGTTTTAGCCTGTTCAATGCTGCGGGCAATCATGGCGCGCCGCTCATCACTGGCCGGTAACAGCGTCAGCAGCGTTTGCCAGGCATCAATAGCCTGATCGTACTGCTGTTGCTCAAAGGCATTGAACGCCAGCAGACCCAGAGTACGCAGGTTGTGACCATCAGCTTTAAGCAATTCGTGCAGCAGCAGCGCCGCCTGGCGGTTATCCTGCGGATCGCTGGAGCGGGTCAGCACTTCGGCGTAATCCTGCTTCAGCCCGGTATCATTGGGCGCTAACTGCAGGGCCCGTTCAAACGCCTGGCTGGCAACGCTGGCGTTATTCAGCACCATGCCGAGCCGGCCCAGCATGGTCCAGTCGTTAAGATTATCCGGTTCCGACTGCAGTGCGCTGCGCAGCCCAAGCTGCAACCGTGCCAGCTCTTCCATACTCAGCGGTTTGGCTGCCGGGTCCATTAACCGCGCCCGCAGGTCAGGATACGCTTGCTCTACCTGCTTCCAGCCGATCAGCTGCGTCAGACCGCCGACTTTCAGATAAGTCCCCAGCGACACCACCAGTAGCAGAATCAGTCCCGGCACTAATATCCAGCGGCTGCTGCTGTGCGGCTGCAGCGCAGTGGCGGGCGGGATATCGGCCAGCAGCGTCTGTTGCAGTTCCCGCTCCATCACCGGCCGCTCCGCCACCACGCCCTGCTCTTCGTCCTGCGCCAGCTCGCTCAGCCGCTGATGATAGAAGCGCTGATTGAGACGATCGCGATCGCCCGCGCTGGTCTGACGTTGCCGCCAGCCCGCGGCCAGGAACAGAGCACAGGCCGCCAGTAATAACAGTAAAAGGGTGATCCAAAATGCACTCATTACGGCTTCCTGTCTGACTTGAATAGCGCATCAAGACGCTGTTGTTCATCTTCGTCCAGCTCACTGCGGGTTTTGCGCTGGCGACTGCGCAGCACGATAACTGCGCCACCCAGCAGCACGAACAGCGCCGGTCCGGCCCACAAAATCAGCGTTGATGGCGTCACGGGCGGCTGGTAAGTGACGAAGTTGCCGTAGCGCGCCACCATGTAATCGATGATTTGCTGGCGATCCTGGCCCTGCTTCATCAGCTGATAGACCTTGAGACGCATATCCGCCGCAATCATCGCGTTTGAGTCGGCGATGCTGTTGTTCTGGCATTTCGGACAGCGCAGCGAAGCGGTCAGATCGCGGTACTGTTCTTCCTGCGCTACCGAATCGAACTGCAGGGTATCGATAGTGGCCCACAGGCTGAAGCTGAACAGCAGACCGCAGGCCAGCAGTAACAGACGCCTCATGCTCCGGCCTCCTTACTGTATTTGATCCACAACGGCTTCACTTCCTGCTGCCAGACGCGCTCATTCAGATCGCCGGCATGGCGATAGCGTATGATGCCTTTGCCATCGATCAGGAAGGTTTCCGGCGCGCCGTAAACCCCCAGATCCAGCCCGAGCATGCCGTTGCCGTCATACAGGCTGAGCGCATAGGGGTTACCCAGCGTATTCAGCCAGCTGACCGCTTTGTTACGATCGTCTTTGTAGTTCAGTCCCACCACCCGAATGCCCTGCTCCGCCAGGCTATTCAGGTAGTGATGTTCAGCGCGGCAGGTCGGGCACCAGGTGGCCCAGACGTTCAGCAGAATCGGCTTGCCGTCGGTCAGCACCTGCTGATCGTAAACTTTACCCGGCTGGTCCAGCGCTTCCAGCCGGAACAGCGGCACCGGTTTGCCGATCAGTGCCGACTCCAGCCGGGTCGGATCGTCGCCCTCGGCATTGCGTGACAGCTGCCACAGCAGCGCCGCCGCCAGCAGCAGAAACAGCACCAGCGGAATAAACAGGATTTTCTTATTCATGCCAGCTCCTCAGGTGTCGCTTTTTTGCGGGCGCGATAACGGGGATCGCACAGGCAGAACAGGCCACCCAGCGCCATTAACAGGCCGCCGAACCAGATCCAGCGCACAAAGGGTTTGTAATAGATCCGCACGGCCCAGCCACCATCATCCAGCTCTTCGCCTAACGCCGCGTAGAGATCTCGACTGAAGCCGCCGTCAATCGCCGCCTCGGTCATCATGGTGCGCGCGGCGGTGTAGAAACGCTTTTCAGCCTGCAGCATCGCTTCCGGTTTACCGTTGCGCGTGACTTCAATCAGGCCCGCGCCACCGCTGTAGTTCGGACCCTGCAGGTTCTGGACGCCGCGAAAAACAAAGTGATAGTGGTGAATGTCCACACTGTCACCCGCCTTCATGCGCACATCGCGTTCGACGCTGTACTGGGTGCTGAAGGCGATGCCAATCACTGTGACGCCGACGCCAAGATGGCCCAGCACCATGCCCCAGTGGCTGCGCGAAAGATGGCGCAGTCCGCTAAAGAAGCGGTGCCGATGAGTGGCGCGCTCATGCAGTTCCAGCAGCGTCAGCACAATGATCCACAGCGACATCAGCAGACCGACCACGGTCATGGCAGCAATACGATCCTGCAACCACCAGGGGATCAGGATTGAGCCCGCCAGCGTCACGATCAGCGCCAGCGCCAGCCGTTTCGCCAGCTTTTGTGGCTGGTCACGACGCCAGCGCACCAGCGGCCCGATCCCCAGCAGCAAGGCAAACGGCGCCATCAGCCAGCTGAACATGGTGTTGAAGAATGGCTCGCCCACCGAGATGCTGCCCAGTCCCAGCTGCTTATGCACCAGCGGCAGCAGCGTGCCGAGCAGCACCACCAGCATGGCGGCAATCAGCAGTACGTTGTTGCTGAGCAGGAAAGATTCGCGTGACCAGGTTTCATTTTGTACCCGGCTCCGTACCTGTCCGCCCTTAATCGCATACAGCAGCAGCGAGCTGCCAATCACAATCACCAGGAAGGCGAGGATAAACATGCCGCGCGCCGGATCGGACGCAAAAGAGTGAACCGAAACCAGCACACCGGAACGAACCAGGAAGGTGCCGAGCAGGCTGAGCGAGAACGCGGTAATGGCCAGCAACACCGTCCAGGCCTTAAAGGTGCCGCGCTTTTCGGTGACCGCCAGCGAGTGCATTAACGCCGTGCCCGCCAGCCACGGCATAAACGAGGCATTTTCCACCGGGTCCCAGAACCACCAGCCGCCCCAGCCGAGTTCGTAATAGGCCCAGGCTGAACCGAGCACGATACCAATGGTGAGAAATACCCAGGCCGCGGTAGTCCAGGGACGCGACCAGCGCGCCCAGGCGGTATCAAGCCGTCCGGCCATTAAGGAGGCAATAGCAAACGCGAACGCCACCGAGAAACCGACATAACCCATATAGAGCAGCGGCGGATGGAAGATCAGGCCGATATCCTGCAGCATCGGATTCAGGTCGTGACCATCAATCGGGAAGTCGGGCAAGGTCCGGCTGAACGGATTGGAGGTCAGCAGGATAAACAGCAGGAAACCGAGGTTGATCATTCCCATCACCGCCAGCACGCGGGCCAGCGCATCCTGAGGCATGCCGCGACTGAAGATCGCCACCGCCACCGTCCAGCTACTGAGCAGCAGCACCCACAGCAGCAGTGAACCTTCATGAGCGCCCCAGGTGGCAGCGATGCGGTAATAGACCGGCAGCAGGCTGTTGGAGTTGGTGGCGACGTAGCTGACGGTAAAATCGTTGGCGATGAACGCCCAGACCAGCAGCAAAAATGCCGCGGCAATCAGCACAAACAGGCCAGCGGCCAGCGGACGCGCCATTGCCATCAGGCGCGCATCCTGGCGCACTGCGCCCCACAGCGGATAGGTGCTGAGCAGCAGCGAAATACCCAGTGCCAGACAGAGCAGAAAGGTTCCGATTTCCGGCATCATGATGACTGTTTTCCTGGCTGATACAGCGACTGCGGGCCGTTGTGATTTTTCTTCATCGCGTCTTCAATCTCCGGCGGCGTATATTTTTCATCGTGCTTCGCCAGCACCTCTTTGGCAGTAATCCGGTTGCCCGACTCCAGCACCCCTTGAGCCACCACGCCCTGCCCTTCGCGGAACAGATCCGGCAAAATCCCTTCAAAACTGACGCTGACGACGCCATTGGCATCGTAAAGTTTGAATGAGACGGCCAGCGTGTTGGGATCGCGTTTGACGCTGCCCGGCATCACCATGCCACCAACCCGCAACCGTTGACCCGGCTCCGGTATCTCATGCGCCTCGCCTTTGCCGTAGAGAATTTCACTCGGGGTATAAAACAGGTCGATGTTCGAGCGCAGCGCATACATCACCAGCGCGGTAGCCAGGCTGAGGCCGATCAGAATCGCCAGCACGGCATACAGACGATTACGTCGACGGATATTCACAGGCTTTCTCCTGCCGCATCAGCAGCGGCTTGTTTACTCTTCGCAGTGCGGATGCGGCGTTCGCGCGCCTCACGCTGGCGAATCTGCGCCAGCAGACGACGGCGTGTCAGCAGGGTGTGTATGACCAGACCGATCAGCGGGATCAGGGTGCAGGCGACCGCCAGCCAGACATAGAAGGCGTAACCGCCCATGACGAAGAAGGCGTGCCACGAGGAAAAGGCCGGCGTCATGCTTTCTCTCCCTTATTCGCTACGCTGATGGCCCAGGGGCGATGGCGTTCGGTTAATAAAATCAGATTACGTAACCGCATCAGGGTCAGGGTGATAAACAGCAGCAGATAACCGAGAATCGCCCAGCGCAGCGGCGTACGCATCACCGGCGCGATCGCCTGTTGCAGTATGCCGGAGGAGCCCTGATGCAGAGTGTTCCACCACTGAACCGAGTAGTGAATGATCGGCAGATTCACCACACCCACCAGAATCAGGATACCGGCGGCACGTCCGGCGGTGCGACGATCGTCAAAGGCGTGGTAGAGCGCAATAACACCCATATAGAGGAACAGCAGCACCAGCTCAGAGGTGAGGCGCGCATCCCAGATCCACCAGGTGCCCCACATCGGTTTCCCCCACGCCGAGCCCGTAACCAGCGCGATAAAGGTAAACACCGCGCCCACCGGCGCCATTGCCGCAGAGACCAGGTCGGCCATCTTCAGCTGCCACACCAGCCCGCAAAATGCCGCGATGGCCATTGACGCGTAGATGCCCATCGACCACATGGCGGCCGGAACGTGGATATAGATAATGCGGAAACTGTCGCCCTGCTGATAATCAGCCGGTGCGTAACCAAATCCCCAGATCCAACCCAACAGCAGCGCTGCCAGGCCGGTCACGGCGAACCAGGGCACCAGACGACCAGAGAGTTGGTAGAGCCGGTCGGGTTTAGCCAGCTGATGTAACGCTTTCCACATAGCAAGTGCTCACATTTACGGTTAATAGTTATTGGGCGCTGCGCCGCCGTGACGGACTCATTGCAGCGTGATCCGAAGCGCCGCTGCGGTCGCAAACGGGGAGAGCGTTGCGCTGACCAGCAGCATCGCCCCGAGGATCGCCAGATAGCCACCAATCGGTAACCCCTGGCCGGCAGCCTCAATGGCCGCACTGGCGAAAATCAGCACCGGAATCGCCAGCGGCAGCACCAGCAGGCTCAGCAGCACGCCGCCGCGCCGTAATCCCACCGTTAATCCAACGCCGATGGCGCCGAGAAAGCTCAGGGTCGGCGTGCCGATCAGCAGCGTTAACGCCATCGCCCACCAGCCATTAAAATCGAGCGATAACAGCAGTGCCGCCAGCGGCGACAGGACAATCAGCGGTAATCCGGTGACCAGCCAGTGCGCAATCACTTTGCCCACTACCGTGACCGGCAGCGGCGTCGGCTGCAGCAACAGTTGCTCCAGTGAGCCGTCGATAAAATCATCGCGAAACAACCGCTCAAGCGCCAGCAGCGAGGCCAGCAGTGCGGCGACCCAGGCGACACCCGGCGCAATACGCGCCAGCTGTTGCGGATCGGGCCCGATACCCAGCGGAAACAGGGTGATGACGATCAGGAAAAACCACAGCGGGTTAACCACATCGGCCCCGCCGCGAAAGGCAATGCGCAATTCACGCTGAATAAGACGAAACAGCATCAGATTGACTCCGCCGCGCTGAGGCGAATTTTACGCACGCGCCCTGCAGGATCGGGCAGATCCTGATGGGTCGTCACGATCACCGCCCCGCCGTTATCGGCATGCTGAGCAAATTTCATCATTAATTTTTCGATGCCGGTTTTGTCGATGGCGGTCAGCGGCTCATCCAGAATCCATAGGGTGGCGCGACTGAGCCATAAACGTGCCAGCGCGACCCGACGCTGCTGGCCGGCAGAGAGTTGCGCCACCGGCACCTCTTCATAACCGAGCAGATCCACACTTTCCAGCGCGGCAAAAATCTGCGCGTCTTCGCAGTCGCGGTGATAAAAACGCAGATTTTCTAATGGGGAGAGCACCGCCTTCACGCCGGGATGATGCCCCAGGTAAAGCAGTGATGCGTGCCACTGTTCACGCTGCTGCGCGATCGGACGATCGTGCCAGCGTATCTCGCCCTGCTCTGGCCGGCTTAATCCCGCCACTAAACGCAACAGCGATGTCTTACCGGCACCATTTGGCCCTTCAATCTGCACAATGTCGCCAGCATGAACGCTGAAAGAGAGCTGATGAAACAGCGTTCGTTCATCGCGTACACAAGAGAGCGTAATGATTTCCAACATGAAGGGGGGATCGCACCAGCTAAAAGAAGGCCAGGATAATACCATAATGTTGCTGTGGGCCGAAGTTTGCCGCGCCGTTCAGAGTGACCTTCAGGAGGCGATAAGTGCGGTGTGCCGTGGTGGTCGCTTAAAAATGCAGCCACGAAAAAGCTTGTTACGCTTATTCATATCCCTCGTTACATTATCGGCAAATAAAAAGCAGCTACGCTTATTACGCCACAGCACTATCACCAGGAGAAAATATGAAGCCTTCATCAGGTAACCAACAGGATCACAATGACGTTGAAAGTGATGAAAAGGACGAGGGTAAAGAAATAGAGGTCGACGAGGAGGCGCTACCTTCGCGTGCGGCAGCCATACATGAAGAGATTCGTCAGGATGGGGAGAAAGAGCTGGAACGCGACGGTATGGCTCTGCTCTGGTCAGCCATTGCAGCCGGCTTATCGATGGGCGCTTCGCTGATGGCGAAAGGGATATTTCAGGTTCATCTTGAGGGCGTGCCAGGGGCCTTTTTACTGGAAAATCTCGGTTATACCTTTGGGTTTGTGATTGTCATTATGGCGCGCCAGCAGCTGTTTACCGAGAACACCGTTACCGCGGTATTGCCGGTGATGCACAAGCCGACCTGGGGCAATGTCGGCCTGCTGCTGCGCTTATGGGGCTTCGTGCTGCTGGGCAATCTGATTGGCACCGCGCTGGCAGCGCTGGCCTTTAATGAGATGCCGATCTTTGATGATGCAACCCGCCAGGCGTTTACTGACATCAGCATGAAAGTGATGGAAAACACGCCAGGCGAGATGTTTGCCAACGCGGTGATTTCCGGCTGGATTATTGCCACTATGGTCTGGATGTTCCCGTCTGCCGGCGGAGCCAAACTGGTGGTGATTGTGATGATGACCTGGCTGGTGGCGCTGGGCGATCTGGCGCACATCGTTGTAGGGTCGGTCGAGGTGCTTTACCTGGTCTTTAATGGCAGCATTCCCTGGCATCAGTTCCTCTGGCCCTTCGCCCTGCCCACGCTGTTAGGTAATATCACCGGCGGTACCCTGATTTTTGCCCTGATCAGCCATGCGCAGATCCGCAACGATATGAGCGAGGCGGCGGTCGCCAAAGCCAAAGCCGACCAGAAAAAGCAGGAGAAACGTCGCGAGCGCGAACAACAGGAAGAGTAATTAAAGGAGGAAGATGGCGATGCGGCGTGGGCTGGTCCAACACCGCTCGCCCTCTTCCCCCGCTTCAGCCATTAATTCGCATCACGTCATATTCGCCATAACTGCAATAACTGCAATAACTGCAATAACTGCCTTAAAGTGAATGACGCATTCGCTTCAGCGATTATTTACTCCCCGCCAAAAATAATCTGCACAGCGTGAATAAAGAATTATTTGCAATCACCAGGCTGCAATCGTAAATTAAATTATCCCTCTGTCAATAAACGTCATTCTCCGTCGGGACCGCATTCTCATTTTGGAATGCATGTTAATAAAGCCAGCCTCCAATCATACAAAAACACCCTTAAATTAACGCAAGATTCCATTTGAAGATGGATATCGAAATAAATGGATATTTTCCTAACGCATTTTTTGTTAGATTTACTACTAACAGGAAAACGGTAAAGAGTAGTGTTATTTTGTCACCCCATTATAAAAGAGAGTTTATAAACACCAGAGCTGCGCAACGCAGTAAATTTAAAACAACCTATTTAAATTAAACAATCAGTTCACATAATAATATTTATTTCAGCATCACCTTTAGCATTACTATGCCGCCTGTTATTAACACACAAAATCAGACAAGGGTATTAATCCAGCGTCGCCACACCATAAGTAACGTCAACACGGAAAAATATACGCCGGTTACGTTACGCATAATAAGGATTATAACATGAAAAAAATAATGTTTAATAAAGTCACCGCAGGACTCGCCCTGTTAATGACCTGTCAGGTTGCTTTGGCCGCAACCACCGAAAGCGTTGGCGGCGGAACCATCACCTTTTACGGTTCAGTCACTGATGCAACCTGTAATGTCACCACCAACAGCGGCAGCGATTTCGCCGTTGATTTAAACCCGGTGACCAGCAGCGATATGGGTACCGCTGTGGGCGTGGTGTCGACTAATGCTAAACCGTTTACGCTGAATGTCGATGGCTGCGCCGGTTTTGATAGCACCAGTGCAGCGGCGCAAACACTGAAAATCACCTTCTCAGGCGGTAACGTGTCGGAAGACAATACCTACCTGAAAAACAGTACCGGTACCGCCAGCGGCGTAGGAATCGGTATTACCAAAGATGGTAGCCAGCTGGTCGCACTTAATAGCGCACTCGACACCGGTCTGAGCACCTCTTCCACTGACGGAACGACCTATGACGTCTCCCCAAGTGGAGCACTGAACTACTTTGCCAACTACTACAACTACGGTGGTGCGGCAGTGAAACCCGGTTCTGTTGTGACCACCGCAACCTATACCTTCAATTACGATTAATCGATCTGCGGTTAATTGTTAAATCCGGATAATTTAACCCGACAAGGATGTCAAAAATGAGATCAGAAAATGAAACGCGTTTATTTAGGCACATTACTGTTTACTCTTTCCTGCGTCGCAAGCGCCAGTGTGGTTATGAACAACACGCGCGTCATCTATAACAGCGATAAAAAAAGCGTCAACGTCCAGCTGGTCAATAAATCAGCCGAAGCTCACCTGGTTCAGGCATGGATAGATAATGGCAATCCTGATGCGAAACCCGAAGATCTCAGATTACCGCTGGCCGTCGTGCCTTCAGTGGTTCGCATCAGCGCGAATGATGGTCAGATCCTGACCGTCGTTAAAAACAATCTTGCCGGTTCACTGCCAGCCGATCGTGAAAGCCTTTTCTGGCTCAATTTCATTGATATTCCCCCTAATCCCAAAGACAAAAGCGGCAGCTATATCCAGTTCGCCGTCCGTAATCGGGTGAAAGTTTTTTACCGGCCGGCCAATCTGAAAGCTGACATTAATAAACTGCAGAGTTACCTGTCGCTGGTTAAGCAGAATAATGGCGCCTGCATTAAAAATGATTCGCCCTATTACGTGACCGTCGCCGGATTAAGCCATGTTAAAAATGGCAGCAAAAAGGATAATTTCCTGCAGTCCACTGTTTTAGCAAAACCGCTAAGCTGCACACCCCTTCCCCATTCAGCGGCTTTATCAAAACAGGCGCAGGTTTACCTGACCTTTATCGATGACTTCGGCACACTCAGAACGGTTGATATTAAACGCTAATGAAAAGCCAATTGACGTTTTTGAAGACAATGCTCATTTTTATCGGTGTCGCCGTGTGCCTGCGCAGCTATGCCGATGAAGAGTTCAACCAGGGCTTTATGTTGGGCAGCGCCTCCAATGAGGCGTGGTCTGAAGAGAAAAATACCATTGCCCCGGGTATTTATAGCGTCGACATTTACGTCAATAAAGAGTGGAAAGGCAAACATCAGTTAAAGGTTGAAGGGAAAAATAGTTTCCTGATTTCCGCCAATGCACTGGCCGCGTTAGATATAAAAACGGATAAAACTAAACCGGCAGTGCAAAAAGAGGCGCTCAGTCAGGAATGGATCGCCCTGAATGAGATCGTCGGAAAGGATGAAGTCAGTTTTCGTCAGAATATTTTTCAGCTGGATATTACCGTGCCGCAGGCGCGTATTATTTCTCATGACCGTAACTGGATGCCGCCAGAGCTGTGGGATAAAGGCATCCCCGGCATATTTACCAACTATAATGCTATCTACTCTGCCGGAAACTACAGTAACGGCAATAATCAGTCGAACCTCTACCTGACACTGAACAGCGGGCTGAACGTTGCCGACTGGCATTTCCGTGATAACACCTATTATTATCGTAATGAAACCTACTCACGCTGGGTTAACCGCTCCCGCTACCTTGAAAAGTCATTGCCGGCAATCAGTTCAACGGTAAAAGCAGGCGATGACTACACCAGTTCATCCTGGTTCGACAGCGTTAAATTTCGCGGCGTCAGCCTGACGAAAGAGCTGGCCATGCTGCCCGACAGCTACCGGACCTATATGCCCGTCGTCAGCGGCATTGCAGACAGCAATGCGACAGTTAAAGTCCTGCAGGACGACAAAATCATTTTCCAGCAAAGCGTTCCCGCCGGACCCTTTGAGTTTTCTGAGCTGATGCCTACCGGCTCCCGTTCGGATCTTTACCTGGTCATTGAAAATGCAGACGGCAGTAAAACCACGACCATTATTCCTTACTCCTCCTCGGGTAATTTGCTGCGAAGCGGCTCATCGGACTGGGTGATGTATGCGGGTAAATTCAGCAGCGATGCGCTGTTTAAACAACGCGATTTTATCCAGGCGGAATATTCCAGAGGTGTCCGGAACAACCTGACACTGGTGACCGGTGCCATTGCCAGCGAGAATTATCAGTCCGGCCTGATAGGTAGCGGCCTGCTTGTGCCGTGGCTGGGCACGCTGACTACCAGTTATCAATATACTCAGGCCACTCTCAACCCGGAAAAACGCCAGGGCGATAAAGTCAGGGTCGCGTTAAATAAACATTTTCCAACCAAAACCTCCGTTACGGTTGGCGCGACGCACAGCGATAAAAACTTCACTACCCTGAGTCAGTCCGATTCTGCCGCGGAGTTTATCAGCGATCAGATTGGCTACCGTGCCCAGGAAAAAAACAGCCTGAACCTGACGCTTGATCAGCGCCTTCCGGCGGGTTATGGCAATCTCAATGCCGGGCTCTATGCGGTGGGTTACTGGAATACGTCGAAGGTTTCCCGTCAGTTTAGTCTGGGATGGAGTAACAGTTACAATCAGATATCCTGGTCCGTTAATGCCGGTAAAAGAATTTATACCAATGCTGAAATTTACGCGGAAAACCGGCGTAAGGCGGTCTACCGCGATGAGCAATATGCCACTTTATCGCTGAGCATTCCGTGGAGCCTGTTTAACCACAACGGCACCGTCAGTGCATCTACCAGCGTGCAGGGAAGCCAGACCAGTGCGTCACTCGGCTGGAATGAAAAAGTCTCTGACGCTTTAAGATATAACCTGTTGGTTAATCATCGGAACAATGAGGGAGCCTCTTCCAGCGGGTATGTCTCTTATGCGTCACCCTGGTCCACCTTCACCGGTAACGTCACCCAGGGAGAGCATTATACCCAGTATGGTGCCGGTGCTTCTGGCACGTTGCTGTTGTCGCAGCATGGCTTACTGACCTCACCGCAAACCGGAAATCATTTTGTGATTATTGATGCACCGGGTGTGGCTGGCGCGAAAGTGAATGGTAATGCGACCCTTTATACCAATAAACAGGGGAAGGCGCTGGTGCCCTACGCTACGCCGTGGCGTAAAAATACCTTTTACCTCAATTCAGATTCATCCAGTGACATTCAGGGCAATATTAAAAAAATCGCGCCGTGGAAAGGCAGTATTTCCTATGTGAAGTATGCGACCGATACCCGGAAAACATTTTCCCTGCATGCCCGTTATGCCGATGGAAAACCACTGACGTTTGGTGCCTCTCTGTTTAACAAAAAAGATGAGGAACTCGGCTATGTGGCACAGGGCGGCCTGGTCTATGTCAAAGCGGATAGCTTACCCGATTACATTATGGTCCGGATGGACAACCAGCCGTCCTGCATTATTAAAAACGCCGTGCTTACCGGAGAAAATCTATGCGTAAATTTATAAAAATTCTTTCCACGGCGATAATGCTGCTGACCGGACTGAGCCTGTTTTCAGTTAACCAGGCATTAGCCTATTGTGATGCGTCGAATTTATCTACTGGCAAGAGCGCGGTAGCCACTTCAACCGTTAACGATATTGAACTTGCAACGATGCTGTCACTGACCAGTAGCCACTCAACCACTAACAGCTCAAATTTCTCCGGATTTAAACTGACCTGCGTCACCGGTGGGGAGACGCTCTATTATCGCAACGGCCTTGAGGGTGGCTATACGGTAAAATTTGTGACTGGCGATCAGGAAACCTATATTAGATTCACCGCCTCTATTCCTGCCTCAAGCAAAGAGTTTGGCGCTTTTATTACTCAGGATTATGCCTCGAGTGAGTTTGATACTGATATCACCATCAACGCTGAAGTCGTCGATGGCACGGCGTATGACATTGCTACCACAACCGGAAAAATTGAAATTCCGGTGCTCTATTTTATTTCATCAAACGGCAGCAATGCCTACCCGACAGCGAGTGCATTGCGGGGACTGGTTTCTTCTAAAGCTGCCGCGGCGACAAGTTCCTACTCCGATTTAAAAGGATTTGCCTCCTTTGACGTTACCTTCGTCCCGGTCAGTACCACCTGCAATATTCAGAATCAGCAGTTCTCACTGCCCTCGACGACGCTGTTCACTATCAAGTCAGGCGACGCTTCGGATACGCGCTTTACCATTCCGCTCTCCTGTAGCGGCAGCATCAACAGTAAGGCGACCAAAACCTTTAATCTCAGGGCTTACAGCAACGATCTTGTAGATAACGCGAAGTTTATTGTCAGAAATGCTTCTTCCACATCGACAGGCATCGGATTCCAGCTGTTTAACGATATCGCGGATCCTCTGAAATTCAGTAGCGGCTACGATTCCGCTTCCACTTCTCTGGCATCGTTAACGAAAAATAAAGATCTGGTGGGATCGCTGACCTCTTTTGATATTGGCGCCAGATACAAAATCTACGATGCCGCCAACGCGACGCCCGGAACGGTGGTAGGAACCATCATTATTTATATGGAGTATGAATAAGAGACGGGCAGAAACCGGATGCTGGCACAGCTCAGCGCTACACAAAATGAGGGTGGTGGCGGCACGGATTTCACACAAAGCTGGCACCGGTGATGCGGGGGAAAGCGGTAATGTTGGGGAGAGAACCGCTAAACTGCTGGCGGAATGAACAAACGCACGGCGTTGTAGTGAATCTTTGCCGCTTTCTACGTTATACTGCGCGCCGTCGTCCTCTTAGTTAAATGGATATAACGAGCCCCTCCTAAGGGCTAGTTGCAGGTTCGATTCCTGCAGGGGACACCAGTACGCCGCATCCTTGCTACCTGCCCCAAACCCCTCGTTAATTCGCGCGCCGTAACGAGTACGACAACGTTTAAACCTTGCCGCCGTGAAAACAAACCTTCAGCTCTGCTCCACCGGTTCCGGCAGTGGCGATATCTTCTTAGCTGAATGTGATAAGACGTTTGCCCATCACAGATAAACTGACTCACCGGAAGCGCATCTCCGCAAAAGCAGTAACTTTCTCGTCAAATATGCCTGCCCTAATCAGCTGTAAACTGACTTCTCCATCAACGTAATAGCGGCTGGGGTATCGTGATCGTCTCTGCGCGCGGCTACACTATTACAGCAACGCTGTACAACGAGGATGGTTCGCCACTCACCCGCTTTATCAAAACGAGGACCCAAGGCGTGAAAAAGAAAATTACTCTGCCCCAGTTTGGTCAGGAGGCTGATGCAGAGGTATTCGGTAATAAAATTACGGTGCGCTATGAAGGGAATGAATCGTTTCCCAGAGGCCTCAAACTCAATGAACAATATTATGTCGTTATTGATGGCGTGGAAAAAACCATGATGCTGGTTCGCAAGCCGATGGGCTCCTGGCAGTTTACCATTCAGTAACGGCATGACGGGTAAAACGACCTCGCTCCGGCGAGGTCGTTTATTATCTGACCGCCTTTAACCTCACAGCAGCCAGCCGCTGAGAGCGATGCCAGATTATCGCAGTTTGCGGTTAAGCGTTTCTTCTGCGGTGAACGCCGCTATTCAATCCGCGCTGGGCGCTTCGCCTGACGAAAAGCCGAGGGCGTCACGCCATGTACCTGACGAAAACGGTGGCTGAAGTGGCTGGAAGAGTGAAAACCGCAGTGCAGAGCAATTTCTGTCAGCGTCAGATCCGGCTGCGCCAGTAATAACTGCGCTCGCAGCATACGGCGACGCATCACGAACTGGTGTGGCGCTTCGCCCACGGTGTGACGAAACATACGGGCAAAATGAAACTCACTCAGTGCCGCTTCGCAAGCCAGATCGGCCAGCGTTAACGGCTGATCGAGATGCGCATCAATAAAGTCGAGCACCCGACGTAATACCACCGGTGCCAGACCGCCGCGCACCTGAGGGAGCTGCCACTGTACTTCGCTATATTGCTGCAGCAGATGGGTCAGCAATAAGGTTGATGCGCTGCTGAGCGTCAGCTGGCTGGCAGGTTGTTGCCAGTCGCAGCTCAGCAGAAAGTGGCGATAGAGTTGAGTAATCCGCGGATCGGCTGAGAAGATTTTTTCATGCAGATTTAACTGCGCCGGGCTGCGATCCCAGACCTGTTCAGCCAGATGCCGCAGTTGCGCTTCGCTGCAGTAAAGATGCACAAAAGCCAAATCGGCACGCAGATCCCACGTCGATTCAATGCCCGCGGGCATCAGACAGAAACGATCCGGCGCCCCGCCATTACGCCAGCCGTGGGCAGTTTTATGCCAGGTATCGTAGCCCCCTTCGACATAGAGACTCAGCGTGTGGTGATCGCTGAGCGTCGTCACGCGATCGCCACTGTTGAACCAGGCCGCCAGTTGCAGGCCGCTGTGCAACTGCACCCGATCGCGCAGTTGCGCTTTATGGCGTTGCAGAGTTTCAAACGTCTGGTAAGTGCGCATCGTGATGTCAGGGTCAGTGAACAGAGGGCCAGTTTACGGCTCCGGCGGCGGCGAGAACAGGCCGCCGCGCCCTGGCGACTCAAAAATGCGCAAGATTTTGCAAATCTCACGCAGCCTGATGCAAGACACCATCGCCAGCTGGCCGCAGACTGGTGTGCTTTAGGGAAAAAGGACGCGACCATGAACCTGTTTTTATATCTCTCTGTTGTTCTGATCTGGGGCACTACCTGGATCGCCATCTATGCGCAACAATCGGCAGGCATCACCGCCGTGACCGTGGCGGTATTCTGGCGCTTTTTACTGGCCTCGCTGGTGATGCTGTTGCTGCTGAAAGCGGTGAAACGGCTGCATCGCTTAAACCTGCGCGATCATCTGTTTTGCCTGCTGCAGGGTGGCTGCGTGTTCGGCTTCAACTTTGTCTGCTTCTACTACGCCTCCGGTTATATCAGCAGCGGTCTGGAGTCAGTAATTTTCTCGATGGCGGTGATGTATAACGCCGTCAATAGCTGGATTTTCTTCGGCCAGCGCCCTTCTCCACGTCTGATTCCGGCGATAGTGCTGGGTATGGCGGGTATTGTGGCGCTGTTCTGGCACGACCTGCGTCACACTCAGGCCTCCAGCGAATTGATGTGGGGAATCGGGCTGAGCGCGCTCGGCACGCTGGGCTTTTCGTTCGGTAATATGATTAGCCTGCGTCATCAGCGACAGCAACGTGATGTCCTGACCACCAACAGTTACGGCATGTTGTATGGCGCGCTGCTGATGGCGCTGGTGTCACTGCTGCAGGGCGTGTCGCTTGAGCCTGCCTGGAATGGACAATGGCTGGGCGCATTGAGCTATCTGGCAATCGTCGGGTCGGTGCTGGGCTTTGGCGCTTATTTTACGCTGGTGGGTCGCATCGGATCGAGCCGGGCTGCCTACACAACAGTGCTGTTTCCGCTGGTTGCGCTGGCGTTGTCTACCCGCTATGAAGGTTACGAATGGCATGTCAGCGCCATCCCTGGCCTTGTCATGATTTTGCTGGGCAACCTGGTGATGTTTGCCCGCTGGCCGGCAAGCCGTCGCCGCGCTATCGTCTGACGTGGAGGCGGGTTGCGGCCCGCTTCCGGATGAGCATCATGCCCATTGCTGCTGCTGTTGAATAAGTTTTTGTGGTTGATTAATTGCCTTACGGGCAATCCAGTAGAGCAGAACACGCTCATCGTCACTATCACGATCGGCCATCGATAATAATTTAAGCGCAAGCGTCGATTTGGTCACAGGCTGTTGTTCTGCACTCAGTTCAATCACTGCCTGACCGATAATGCAGCAAACCTCATCCTCACTGGTAATGGATTCATATGTCCGGTCTTTCATATTTCCTCCTGATAAGTGAACCCTTAGCCTGGCAAAAAATCTGCAAAGTTGCTGGTGAAATCGCCTGCCTGAAACATTATCTTACGGCTAATTACGCTTAATCATTAAGCTGCCGCTTTGGTTACTTCCTCCCGCTGCCGTTCATACCCGGTTAGTGGCATTTCATGCCGTCCCCGCTTCCGTTCATGCCGTTACCCATCACGCACGCGTAAGGCTGCCCTATTCTGAGCGTAATTTCCGGATTCCCGGACGGGAGAGACAAAATGAACCAGACTCAACAGGCTACTTACCAGCGTACCCGCTGGCTCACACTGATCGGAACGGTCATTACTCAGTTTGCGCTGGGTTCGGTCTACACATGGAGTTTATTCAACGGCCAGCTGTCGCAAAAACTGGATGCGTCGATCAGTCAGGTCGCCTTCTCGTTTGGCCTGTTAAGTTTAGGGCTGGCAATTGCCTCGTCGCTGGCGGGAAAACTGCAGGAACGGTTTGGCGTTCGCCGTGTGACTATCGGCGCAGGCCTGCTGATGGCTTCAGGCTTCTGGCTGACCGCCCATGCCGATAACCTGATGATGCTCTATTTCAGCGCGGGTTTGTTGGTGGGTCTGGCAGATGGTGCCGGATACCTGATGACACTCTCAAACTGCGTGAAGTGGTTCCCGGAGCGTAAAGGGATGATCTCGGCCTGTGCGATTGGGGCTTACGGCCTTGGTAGCCTGGGCTTTAAATTTATCTGCGGCGCGCTGCTTAGCCGGTTTGGTCTGGAACAGACGTTTATCATCTGGGGTCTGCTGGCCATGTCGATGATCGTGCTGGGCGCGCTGCTGATGCGTGATGCGCCACTGCAAAGCGCAGCCAGCACCAGCCAGCAGCAGGCGCGCGATTACACGCTGGCCCAATCAGTACGTCTGCCACAATACTGGATGCTGGCGCTGATGTTTCTGACGGCCTGCATGAGCGGTTTATATGTGATTGGTGTCGCCAAGGATATCGGCGAAGGTCTGGTGCATCTCTCCACCCAGACTGCCGCCAACGCGGTGACGGTTATTGCCATTGCTAACCTTAGCGGCCGTCTGGTGCTGGGCGTGCTCTCGGATAAGATGATGCGTATTCGGGTGATTTCGCTGGCGCAGGTTGTTTCACTGGCGGGAATGAGCGTGCTGCTGTTTACCCATATGAATGAAACCACTTTCTTCCTGTCGTTAGCCTGCATCGCCTTCAGCTTCGGCGGTACCATCACCGTGTTCCCTTCACTGGTCAGTGACTTCTTCGGCCTTAACAACCTGACTAAAAATTACGGGCTGCTCTATCTCGGCTTTGGTATCGGTAGCGTGATGGGTTCACTGGTGGCTTCCTTGTTTGGCGGCTTTACCGTCACCTTCAGTCTGATTATGACTCTGCTGGTGATCTCCCTGTTGCTGTCACTGACCATCCGTTTGCCGAATCAGCCGGTGGCCGGTAAGCCGGTGTTGCAACGCCATTAATCTTCCGGGGCCGCGATAACGCGGCCCTTTGCTCAACCGCGGAAACGCGGCTCTGCAATACCCGCCACGTCGACCTCAACCGCAAAAATATCCCCTGACTCAGGGTAGCGCGCCAGCTCTTCTTCGGTGCGATCTTCACGCGAACTGGTGATAAACAGCGTTTTCAGATCGGCCCCGCCAAAGGCCACCATGGTAGGCCACTTCACCGGCAGCAGGATCTCGTCGACTATTTCGCCGCTCTGCGGATCGATACGCACGACGCGCCCGCCATCAAACTGTGCTGACCAGTAATATCCCTCACTGTCCACCGCCGCGCCATCCGGTAAGCCACCAGCCGCGTCAAAGCGACGGAAAACACTGCGTTCACCCGGTTCACCCTGGCTGTCCAGTGGATAGCGATAGAGCACTTCGTTGGGCGTGTCGCTGTGGTACATCCAGCGTCGATCGGGAGAGAACGCCACGCCGTTGGAGATTTTGATATCCCGCGCTTTGACGTCCAGCTTCAGCTCAGGCGTAACCCGGCATAACAGCCCGCCATTTTTATCCTGTGGTTCCCACAGGCTGCCACACCAGAAGTTACCCCAGGGATCGACACGGCCATCATTAAAACGGCTGCGTGCGGCTTCACCTGGATTATCCGCTACCTTTTTTTCTGGTTTGCCCTGCGCGTCCAGCAGCCAGACGCCGCTGCGCAAGGCCGCAATCAGCCCGCCCTGCTCGCGCAGACCAATGCAACCCACCTCTTCTGGCTGAGGAAAGGTTTGCAGTTCGCCGCTGGCGGGATCAAAACGGTGAATCGCCGGTGCCAGAATATCGACGCACCACAGCACCTGCTCCCCGGTTGACCAGAGCGGGCATTCGCCCAGCTCAGCCTGCAATTTCAGTACATTTTTTACCTCATACGCCATGTTTCTCTCCCGATGAAAAGTCCTGCTAATAATGTAGCTATAATTCATTTTAAATGAGAATTATTTTCGCTTGCTTTTAAGACAATTCTCGCTAAGAATAATCGCTATTCATCCCTTTCTTATTTTCTTCTGCTTCCTCGCTATAAATTTCAGCAAAATGAAATATCCGGTAATATCTTCCTAAATAACTCTACAAATCCTGCATCTTCACTCCACTTTTCCAGCGTAACGTCGTAGTCATTGGAAAAGAGGAGAGCTTTCCTATGAAAAGATTAATTAAAGTCGTTTCGGTAGTAGCGCTGATGACGTTATTAAGCGGCTGCATTATCGAACCACGGCACGACAATGGCTGGCACCGCGGAGGTGGCGGCGGCTATCATGGAGGCTATCACGGTGGGTATCATGGCGGACATCATCACCGCTAACGGGCAAAGACGTCACACAGCATAATAAAAGAAAGAGAAACATTCAGGGCGGGATAATTATCCCGCCCATTTTATTTAGCTTTTAACTGCATAATTACACTGGAACCAGGCTTTTTTCAGCCCCGGAATATGGCTGTCCTGGGCCGGCAATGCTTCTACCTTATCGAATCCTTTCTTATTGCAGTAATTTGCCAGATCAATATCCAGCGCATCGCGATCGACTTTCATTGGGTCAAAGCGGTACTGGACAGTATTTGAGCTGGGATCTTCGTCGATACGTTCAAATGCCCCGGGTTTGCTGGCGGTACATCCGCTTAGCAAAATCAGCGCCAGCGCGCCAATAATCTGTTTTTTCATTTATTTATCCTCACATTGCTGCGCAGTGTATGACGCAGCATGTCGCGCATCCATAGGATTAATGCGCGAAAAACGGAAACTTGATAAGTTTTAGCCGATTAATGCGATACGATTAAACGGCTATCACTATCAGAAAGGGTATGACAAGATGCCTTCAGACAAAACGAAGTCTGTACCACACCAGGTAAAAGCCAGAACAATAAAATCATCCTGACCTTTCGGCCCGCGCTAAGCGGGCTTTTTTATGCCCGTCGCTAACCGGAAACAGCAATCATTTTACGTAACAGGTTGGCCGCGCGCTTGTCAGGTAATGCGAGAATAGCGCTGTAGAGATCGATTGACATGGCACACATCGATGAACGATCCACCGCGGTGTCGGCTGGCACGTTCAGCTGTTGCAGCTTATCGCCCCAGCGCTGATAAAGCTGTGCGACCACCTGTTTCAGATCGCGTTGCGCCAGCGCGCTGTCCACCGGCTGCGGTGGATGCGTGCTATTGAGCAACAACTGCTCCATCGCCTCGGCCTCTTTCTGGTTAAGCGACGGCGTGAGCGTTTTCACTAAATTAACGCCGCCGTTGACCTGCGGATAGAGAAACCGGAAGCACAGACCGGCGTCCTGCGCATTGAGCGCCTGCATCTCCTCCACCGACACGCGTATGTAGTTCACCACCGCCGCATCCGTTCCCCGCATCAGCCGCTGATTCACCACATCAATAAGCCAGCCGCGCAGTTCTCCGGTGGCCTGTTCAACCGGTTCGCCGGCGCGAATCCGACGCGTCAGTTCCTGGGTCAGTAGCTGCCACAGCGCCGGTTCCTGACTCTGCAATACCCGGTAACCGGGCATCTGCGCCAGGTAACCGATCGCCTGCTCGCGCTGCCGGGTCTGCTCCTGCTGTGGCGCAACCCAGCTAAACCACAGCAGATTCGCCACGATCAGCGGCAGCAGAAAAATAATCAGTCCCTGCCACAGGCGCAGTCGGGTGGTTTTAATCAGCACAATAATAATCAGCGCCAGCAGCGCAAAGGCGGCCAGCGTTATAACAGACAGAGAGGTCATGCTACGGCATTAATCCTTACGCACATCAATCAGCACCGGGCAGTGAGCACGCTCAATCACCGAGGCACTGACCGATCCTTTTAACAGTCGGTTAAAAGAAGAGAGATGACGGCGGCCCATAATGATCATGCTGGCCTTGAGCTGAAGCGACTGCGCAACGATGGTATCCGCCGCTTCGCCGGCCAGGATCATACCGCGCGCATTAATGCCGGCCCGCAGTAACGGTGCCAGCGCGTGGCGCACCACCAGTTCGGCGGTATTCTGCTCATCCTGCGCCGCAACAAAATCGGCCGGATCTTCACCGGCATCAATTTCCATCGGTTGATTACAGGAGGAGTAAGCCGGATCGACGCAACACAGCACCACCACTTCGGCGCGGTGTGCCAGAGCTTCTTCAATCGTCAGGGCAACCACTTTTTCCGCAACCGGCGAATGATCAATGGCCATTAATAAGGTTTTCATTGAATGCTTATCCTTCTACAGCGGCGATTTTGCCAATTTCACGTACCAGCGCCTCTTTACACTTCAGCATTTCATCACGATAACGCGCTTCGTGTCGGTGAAAGCGTGCAGAGGGCACCAGCAAAGAGACAGAGAAGCGGCCAAACAGCGTATCAAGAGCAAACGCCATGGTTGAGATGCCTTCCAGCGTTTCCCCGCGATCCACGGCGATGCCGGTTTCACGGACTTCATTGATCAATTGCAGCAGTTGCGGCAGGGTTTTCACCGTCATCTCGGTTAATTCCCGCCAGGCTTCGCCGACAATCACCCGCACATCTTTATCGCACTCTAATGCCAGCAGCGCCCGTCCGCCGGAGGTGCTGTAAAGCGGCAGATTAAGGCCCATGTGCGGTACCACGCGCAGTTCACGCGAAGCCACCACGCAGTGAACAATAGCCAGCTGGGTACCGCTGGCGCGCGCCAGCGAGACGGTTTCATTGGTATCGGCAGAGAGTTTTTCCAGCAGCGGCCGGACCAGATCGACCACATCGGTATGCACGCTGGAGATCAGCTTCAGCAATGCCGGTCCCAGCCGCAGTCCGCCCGCACCGCTGCTGCGGACCAGTTCTGCACTGTCGAGCGCGGCAACAATCCGCTGCACGGTAGAGCGTGGCAGATCGACCGCCTGAGCAATCTCACCCAGGCTCATGCCGCCCGGCTGTTCGCCCAGCGCATTCAGAATTTTTGCCGCACGGGCGATGACCTGAATACCGCCCGTTTTTTCATCCTCACGGCTGGAGGGTTGATGTGCCATAGCGTCGTCCTTTTTAAGCTGCCTTACTGTAGCGCGATCGCCGCACTTTTTACAGCCTGTACCACATTGCAATACACCATACCGGGATGTAATATTGCAGCCTGTATCACATTGCAATACACTGCATCAAAAAAATAACGAGACAACCTGCTATGAATGCTAAGCCAGCCACCGTGCCGGCACCTCACCCCTTTACGCTGCGTCTGGCGCTGGGATTAGTCGGCGTATTGATTGCCGCACTGACTTCCGGACTGAACGATCGCGTCAGCGATCTTGCGCTGGCTGACATCCGCGCCGCGACCGGCATCAGCTACGATCAGGGTAGCTGGATTATCTCCGGTTATCAGGCGGCGGAAGTGGCGGCGATGATGATCGCGCCGTGGTTTGCCGTCACGCTATCGCTACGGCGCTTTACGCTTGGCGTTTCAGCGGGCTTTATGCTGACCGGTATAGCGCTGCCGCTGGTGCCAGATCCAACCCTGTTTATCGCGCTGCGGGTGCTGCAGGGACTGTTTGGTGGTGCCCTGCCGCCGATGCTGATGACCGTCGCCCTGCGCTTTTTGCCGCCGCCGTTCAAGCTGTTTGGCCTTGCCGGCTATGCGCTGACCGCCACTTTTGGGCCGAACATGGCCGCCTCACTGGCGTCGCTGTGGACCGATCACGTCAGCTGGATGATGGTGTTCTGGCAGATCGTGCCCGGGATGCTAATCGCCATGCTGCTGACGGGCTGGGGGCTGCCGCAGGACCCGCTGCGCACCGAACGCTTCCAGCAGATCGATCTGTTCGGCATGGTGACCGGCTGCAGCGCCATCGCTTTACTGATTCTGGTGCTGACCCAGGGCGAACGCCTCGACTGGCTTAACTCGCCGCTGATCGCCGGAATGCTGCTGGCCGCGCTGCCGCTGCTGCTGGTGTTCCTGATCAATGAGTGGTTCCATCCGCTGCCGCTGTTTAAGTTGCAGATGCTGAAACGCCACAATCTGACGCACGGATTACTGGCGCTGGCCTGCGTCCTGACGCTTTCACTGTCAGGCTCGGCGCTGCCTTCCGCCTATTTTGCGCAGGTTGAAGGATTCCGTACCCTGCAATTTGCGCCGCTGGCGCTGACGGTTGGCCTGCCGCAGCTGTTGATTGCGCCGCTGATTGCGGCGTTGCTGAACATCCGCTGGATCGACTGCCGCTGGATGCTGGCGGCCGGTGCTGGCCTGCTGGTGACTTCCTGTCTGCTGGGGATGCAGGTCACCAGCGACTGGGCGCGACAAAACTTCTGGCTGCTGCAGATTCTGCAGGCGTTTGGACAGCCGATGGTGATCTTACCGATACTGATGAGCGCCACCAGCGTGGTTGCGCCACCCGAAGGCCCGTTCGCCTCGGCGATGTTTAACACCGTGCGCGGCTTCTCCAGCATTGCCGCCTCGACGCTGGTGGAAGTGTTTCTCAGCCACCGCGAGCAGTTCCACTCCAGCATTTTAATTAATCAGGCGGCCAGTCGTCCGTGGCTGATGACCGCGACCGTCAGCAGTGAGGCCAGCAGCAGTCAGCCGCTGTTGCCGGATGGCAGCATCAGCGCCAGCGAAAACATCAGCGGTTTCGCCACGCTGGTTAAGCATCAGGCGACTGTACTAAGCCTGAGTGATAGCTGGCTGATGCTGACCGGCTTTGCTGCGTGCCTGCTTTTACTGACGGCCATCCTGCCTAAACGTGTCTGGCCGCCCCAGACGCTGATCCAACCCCCATCCCGGAATAACTGAATATGCGTGCTTTAATAATGAGAAAAACGGTGCTGCTGAGTCTGCTACTGCTGGTGTTACTGGCTATCGCCTGGTTCGTCTGGTCGCTGATGACCCGTAACGATCACCGTACCGACGATGCGTACGTCAATGCCGATTACACGCTGGTTGCACCGAAGGTGTCAGGCTATATCAACAGCGTGCGGGTCGCGGATAATCAGCAGGTTAAAGCGGGTGAACTGCTGGCCACGCTCGACGATCGTGACTATCGCGTGGCGCTGGAGAGCGCCAGAGCCGACCTGCAGGTTAGCGAGGCGAAACTGCTGAGCAGCCAGGCGCAACTGGAGCAGCAGCAGTCGGTGATTGAGCAGCAAAAAGCCAGCGTGGCCGCCAGCCAGGCGTCGGCGCAGTACGCTGGCCAGAGCGCCGATCGTTACAATCGCCTGTATAAAAGCGGCACCGTGGCCGCTGACGATCAGCAGAAAGCGAGCTCTACCCAGCGCTCGGCACTGGCGGCCGTTCGCCAGAGTCAGGCAGCGCTGGCATCGGCAATGAAACAGGTTGGCGTATTGCAGGCGGCGGTGCGCTCAGCGGAAGCTGATGTGGCGGCGGCGAAAGCCAGTGTCGATCAGGCCGTGCTGAATCTCTCCTACACGCGCATCACTGCGCCCGTTGACGGCATGGTGGGTCAGCGTTCGGTGCGTACCGGCGCCTACGTCTCAGCCGGGACGCGTCTGCTGGCCGTGGTGCCGCTGCAGCAGACCTATATCACCGCTAACTTTCTTGAGACACAGCTCAGCGACGTGCGGCCAGGACAGCGGGTGCGTATCCATATCGACGCCTTACCCGGCGAGACCTTTACCGGTCACGTGGACAGCATCGCTCCCGCCACCGGCGCAACTTTTTCGGCGATCGCCCCCGATAACGCGACAGGCAACTACACTAAAGTCGTTCAGCGTCTGCCGGTGAAAATTGTGCTGGAAAGTGACCAACCACATCTGGCGCAATTGCGTGTAGGCATGTCAGCGATCCCGGAAATCGAAGTGCAGTAAATTTGTGAGGAATATCTCAGAACGGACCTATTTCATTTAGGCGGGATTACGCGTAAATTAGCGCTCGATCCTGTTCTGAATTATTCAGATCGACCCGGAAAAAAGCAGACCGCTAGTCCAGGCGGCGATCTTTTTTCCACATCTGTTCGCGTTGCACTGGCCTGGGATCGCCATCATCGTAACCGCTCAGAGGAGTTGCTTTGTGAAATATGCCTTGATGGGAATATCTTTTTTCGCGTTGCTTTGGTTCGGAACCTTTGTTCTGCTGCTGAAGTAATGGCGTGACAGTGCCGCCAGGGGGCGACAGCTTTGTCGCCCCAGTTGGCTGTCAGATCTCTTCTTCCAGATTTTTTACGCTGCCCGGCAACACGCCATCGGCACGGAACATCGCTTTAATCCCCCGCACCGCCTGACGAATCCGGTCACCGTTTTCAATCAGCGCAAAGCGTACATGCGTATCGCCGTAGTCACCGAATCCGATACCGGGCGATACGCACACTTTGGCTTCCTGCAGCATATGTTTGGCAAACTCCAGCGATCCCAGATGAGCGTAATGGTCAGGGATTTTCGCCCAGACGTACATTGAGGCTTTGGGATTGTCGACCATCCAGCCCGCTTCATGCAGCCCTTTGACCAGCACATCACGGCGGCGTTTATACTGCTCAGCGATATCGCGTACGCACTGCTGATCGCCTTCCAGTGCGGCGATCGCCGCTACCTGCAACGGGGTGAAGGTACCGTAATCGTGGTAACTCTTGATCCGGGCCAGCGCAGCGACCAGCTCTTTATTACCGACCATAAAACCAATGCGCCAACCCGCCATGTTGTAGCTTTTTGACAGGGTAAAGAATTCAACCGCGACGTCACGCGCCCCGGGCACCTGCATAATCGACGGCGCTTTCCAGCCATCGTAAACGATGTCGGCATAGGCCAGATCGTGGATAACCAGCACGTTGTACTGCTTCGCCAGCGCAATGACGCGTTCAAAGAAGTCCAGCTCTACGCACTGCGCGGTCGGGTTAGAGGGAAAGCCGAGGATCATCATTTTCGGCTTGGGATAGCTTTCGCGGATGGCGCGTTCCAGCTCATTAAAGAAGTCGACACCCGCCACCAGCGGTACCGAACGGACCTGCGCGCCAGCAATCACGGCACCGTAAATGTGGATCGGATAGCTGGGATTCGGCACCAGCACGGTATCACCGTGATCCAGCGTCGCCAGCATCAGGTGCGCCAGCCCCTCTTTTGAGCCGATGGTGACAATCGCTTCTGATTCCGGATCGATCTCTACCTGATAACGCTCGGCGTACCAGCGTGAAATCGCCCGGCGCAGGCGAGGAATGCCGCGCGAAGTCGAATAGCCGTGGGTATCGTCACGCTGTGCGACCTGGCACAACTTCTCAACGATGTGCGGCGGCGTGGCCCCATCCGGATTACCCATTGAAAAGTCGATGATATCTTCGCCGCGCCGACGCGCAGCCATCTTCAGTTCAGCGGTGATGTTGAAAACGTAAGGGGGGAGACGTTCGATACGTGAGAAACGACGGGGTGTGCTGTTATCAGCCATGATGTCCTCTGGAGTACGTTAGCGCCCGGACCGTCCGAGCGACGCTGGTCACTGCGGTGACCTCTCAAGAACATAACGTGACAATCACAACGTTGTCGAGGGTGGCGGAAAATATTTTTATTTTTGCGGATTCAGCCGTCCCAGCAGCCAATCGTTTACCCAGCAGCCGTTCAGCAGATAATTATCCCGTAGCGTCCCTTCAAGCTGAAAGCCATTTTTTTCCAGAATGCGCCGTGACGCCTGGTTGCCTTCAATCACCATCGCTTTGAGCTTATGGAAATCGGCTTCAAATAAGAACTGACACAGCGCCGCCAGCGCCTCGCTGCCAAAACCCTGACCGCAGTGGCGATGCAGCAGCATGTAGCCTACCTCCGCCTGACGATAGGGCTCCCACTCCGGGCTGCAGCCAAACAGGCCAATCGGCTCGCCGCTGTCATTGCGGCGGGCCACCAGACAGAGCATGTGAAAACTACTGGCCTGCCAGGGGGCCAGCCGCTCATTAAAGCGCTGACGGATATCCGCTTCGTCAGGAATTTCGCTGACCCAGGTCATGGTGTCGCGGTCCTGATGGACGGCGCGGAACAGTTGCCAGTCCTCTGGCTGGAGTTTACTCAGGGTTAATCTGGCGGTGACTAATTGCATTTTCTGCTCCCGATGGGCGCGATGTATCGACAGTCTCTGCCTCGCTTCATCGCGCAACATAGCAAAACGCCCTGGCCGCGACCAGTGCGGTCAGGCGGAAAAACTGTTCCCCTTTATAGCACTCAGGCTTTCCGCTTTTTGCGATTCGCCTGCCAGAGTTGATCTGAAACATCTTCCGGCATGGCGGCGAACCGTGATGCTAGCGCATCACGATCACATTTTTTATCATAGGTTCACTTTCCTTTGCCGATGAGTCGCCTGTGTCCTCCCACTTTACGATGTTACTGGCCGTATTTGACCGCGCTGCACTGATGCTGATCTGCCTGTTCTTCCTGACGCGCACCCGGCTGTTTCGCCAGCTGCTGCAAAAAGATGAACACACCGGCTATGAAAAGGCGGTCGTCACCGTCATCTTTTCGCTGTTTGCCTTATTCAGTACCTGGTCCGGGGTGGATGTCGATGGCTCGCTGCTGAATGTGCGGGTGATCGCCGTGATGGCGGGCGGCATTCTGTTTGGGCCGTGGGTCGGTATCGCGACCGGCGTGATTGCCGGCCTGCACCGCTTTTTAATTGATATCCACGGCGTAACCTCAGTGCCCTGTCTGATCACCAGCATCATTGCCGGTTTTGTGGCGGGCGGGATTAACCGGCGAGTGGTGAAAGAGCAGCGCTGGCGAGTCGGTATCCTCGGCGGGATGCTGTGCGAGAGCCTGACCATGCTGCTGATTATCCTCTGGGCGCGCCCGACCTCACTCGGGCTGGCTATCGTGTCGGAGATTGCGCTGCCGATGATTCTCGGCGCTTCCAGCATTGGTCTGATTGTGCTGCTGGTGCAGAGCGTTGAGGGCGAAAAAGAGGCCATCGCTGCCCGCCAGGCCAAGCTGGCGCTGGAGATCGCCAATAAAACCCTGCCGTTGTTTCGTCAGGTTAACAGCGAGTCGCTGCGCAATATCTGTGACATTATCCGCCGCGATATCAACGCTGACGCGGTGGCGATGACCAACAAAAAACAGATTCTGGCCTATGTGGGCTACGGTGAGCAGAACTATCAGCAGGGGGATGAAGACATCAGCCCGACCACCGCTCAGGCGATCGCCAGCGGTAAAATCATCATCAGAAACAATGACGAAGCGTACCGCACCAAAGATATTCACTCCATGATCGTTATCCCGCTGTGGGAAAAAGGCAAAGTGACCGGCACGCTGAAAATTTATTACCGCCGGGCCCACCGTATAACCGGTTCGCTGAAGGAGATGGCGATTGGGCTTTCACAGATTATCTCAACCCAGCTTGAAGTTTCACGCGCTGAGCAGCTGCGTGAGATGGCCAATAAAGCGGAACTGCGCGCTCTGCAAAGTAAAATAAATCCTCATTTTCTGTTTAATGCCCTGAACGCTATCTCCTCTTCCATCCGCCTTAATCCCGATACCGCCCGCCAGCTGGTGATCAATCTGTCGCGCTATCTGCGCTATAACCTCGAACTGAATGACGATGAGCTGATCGACATCCGTAAAGAGCTGTGGCAGGTGAAGGATTATATCGCCATTGAACAGGCACGCTTTGGCGACAAGCTGACGATGATTTATGACGTTGATGAAGATCTGCATTTCCTGCTGCCCAGCCTGCTGATTCAGCCGCTGGTGGAGAATGCTATCGTGCACGGCATCCAGCCCTGTAAAGGTAAAGGCGTGGTGACGCTGAGCGTTCGGGACCTGGGCGATCGGGTGCGGATCGCGGTACGCGATACCGGCCAGGGAATCAGCGATGAGGTGATGGCACGGGTGGCCCGTAATGAGATGCCCGGCAATAAAATCGGCCTGTTGAATGTTCATCATCGGGTCAAGCTGTTATCGGGTCAGGGATTGTCTATCGTACGGCATCAGCCCGGTACCGAAATCGCCTTTATGCTGAGTAAAAACGGCCAGCGGCTGGCGGAGAATCTGTTATGAAAGCGATCATTGTCGAAGACGAGTTTTTAGCCCAGCAGGAGTTGAGCTGGATGATCCAGCAGCATAGCAAAATCCGGATCGAAGCCTGCTTTGATGACGGTCTCGACGTGCTGAAGTATCTGCAGCAGCATCGGGTCGACGTGATTTTTCTCGATATCAATATTCCGTCGCTTGACGGGATGCTGCTGGCGCAGAATATCAGTCAGTTTGCCCACAAGCCGTTGATTGTGTTTATCACCGCCTGGAAAGAACATGCGGTCGAGGCGTTTGAGCTGGAAGCGTTCGACTACATCCTCAAGCCCTATCATGAGTCACGCATTGTCACCATGCTTAATAAACTTGAAGCTGCCGGGCAGACTCAGCAGGCGGTAAGCAATGCCGCCGTTGCCGCCGTGCCGCAGACGGTGAACCTGCTGAAAGATGAGCGCATTATCGTCACCGACGTGAATGATATTTACTATGTGGAAGCACATGAGAAGCTGACGTTTGTTTATACCCGGCGCGAATCCTATGTGATGTCGATGAATATTACCGAGTTCTGTTCACGTCTGCCGGAGCAGCAGTTTTTCCGCTGCCACCGCTCTTACTGCGTAAACCTGAATAAAATTCGCGAGATCGAGCCGTGGTTTAACAACACCTATCTGCTGAAGCTGCGTGACCTGGAGTTTCAGGTACCGGTCAGCCGCAGCAAAGTGAAGCTGTTTCGTCAGTTAATGCGGTTGTAACAGGGGAATGGCGTAAGCGCACTTCCCGACCCGGCAGGCCAGGTCGGAAAGCGGTATCGCGGACTAACGGCAGATCAGAGTTCGCGGCCCAGCGTCTGACGCAGGTGCGCACCGGCACCCAGCAGACCCGGCTGATCGTGGGTGATCATGTAAACCGGAATGCTGGCAACGTAGTCACGGAAACGGCCTTTGTCTTCAAACGCCGCCCGGAAACCTGACGCTTTAAAGAACTCAAGGAAGCGCGGCACGATACCGCCGGCGATATAGACGCCGCCAAAGGTGCCGAGATTCAGCGCCAGGTTGCCGCCGAAGCGTCCCATGATGACGCAGAACAGCGAGAGCGCGCGACGACAGTCGGTGCAGCTATCATCCAGCGCACGTTCACTGACATCTTTCGGCTTCAGGTTTTCCGGTACGCGATTGTCGACTTTAACGATAGCGCGATAGAGGTTAACCAGGCCGGCACCCGAGAGCACGCGTTCCGCTGAAACATGGCCCAGTTCTTCACGCAGCACTTCCAGGATCTGGTCTTCTTCTTCGCTGTTGGCGGCGAAATCGACATGACCGCCTTCGCCCGGCAGGCTCACCCAGCGCTTGTCGACATGAACCAGATGACTGACGCCAAGGCCGGTACCGGCGCCATAGATAGCGATAGGCTTATCTTTCACCGCCTCACCGCCACCGAACTGAATCACGTTTTCGGCAGTCAGCATCGGGATCGCCATGGATACCGCAGTGAAGTCGTTAATGATTTCCAGGTGTTCAAAACCGATGTTCTCTTTCAGCTGGCGCGTCGAAAATGCCCAGTCGTGGTTGGTCATTTCAACCCAGTCATCGGTAATCGGGCAGGCGATGGCAATACAACCATCTTTAACATCCTGCTGTTGTTCATCAAGATAATGGCGGATGACGGCTTCGAGGCTGTCGTACTCTGATGTTGAGAATGTTTTGGCCTGGGAGATGCTGCCGCTTTCCACCTCACACAGGGCGAGACGGGCGTTGGTGCCGCCGACATCGCCGACCAAGGCATAGGTTGTCATTCTTCTGTTGCTCCGCTTGGGGTCTTAAAGAGTTGGAGGACACTATAAAATCCTGCCCATAAAACAACAACGCTCACCGGTGCGATTGGTGAGCGTCTTACTCAGGTGCGCTACAGCCTAACCGCGATAGCCTGACCTGCACAGCGGCAACTATCTGAATCTATCCGCCGTTACGTTGATTCAGGCAGGCGGTCACTTTTCTCAGCAGCGGCGGTAAATCCTCTTTCTGCATCACCACCTCAACCAGCGTGAGATATTGTGGTCGTGCCAGCCGCGCCATCACCTCCTGTAACTGGACCGTTTCACTGATCCGCCAGCTCTGTGCCTGGCCGTGCAGGCTAAGGGCTTGCGGCAGCGCCGTCCAGTTCCACTGGGCGATATCATTGTAACGTTGTGTTGCGCCATGAATGGCTCGCTCAACGGTATACCCTTCATTATTCAGCAGAAAAATGATGGGATGCTGCTGGTCGCGCAGCATTGAGCCTAATTCCTGAATGGTCAGCTGGGCCGAACCGTCGCCGATAATCAGGATCACCCGACGATCGGGATCGGCGGTCTGCGCGCCAAACGCTGCCGGTAGAGTATAGCCGATTGATCCCCATAATGGCTGAACCAGTAACTGTGCCTGCGCTGGCAAACGCAACGCGGCAGCACCAAACGCCGCCGTGCCCTGTTCAGCCAGAATCACATCGCCCGGCTGCAGAAAATCCTGCATCTTCTGCCAGAAAGCCTGCTGGCTGATGATTGCCGCCTCCTCAACCGGCGCGGCGGCGGGCATTTCCGGTCCGGTCTGCCACTGCTGACCATAACGCGCGAACAGGCCATTCAGTTCGCTGAGCGCGTCGGCCATTGATAGCGGTGAAAACGTTATCTCGCCGACGCTGGCACTGTGCGGCTGCAGATCGATCAGTTGCTCAGCGGCAAACTGCTGGGTAAAGCCAGCGGTGATGGTGTCGGTAAAGCGCACGCCAACACAGATCGTCACATCAACCTGCTCAATCTGTTGCCGAACCTGACCCGCGCTGCCCTCGCCCGCATAGGTGCCGACAAAGCCTGGCTGCTGCTCATCCAGCACGCCTTTTCCCATCAGTAAGCTGGCGCAGGGGATGGCGCGCTGCTGTCGCAGTGCGGCCAGCGCTGACTGCTGCTGCCAGCGCAACGCCAGAAAGTCCGCCAGTAACGAAACCCGCTGTGCCGGTGCCAGCAACTGCTCTGCGGCCTGCCGGAAGGCCTTCCGCGCCGAATCTGATGAGGCGTTAGTCAGGTTTAATGGCTGCGTTGGCGGCTCAGCCTCGCAGGCAGCCACGTCCACCGCCAGCGACAGATAGCCGGGCTGGCGCATCTGAAGCGCGCTGACAATCACCCGATCGATCTCTGTCGTGGCATTTTCCGCCGTCAACAGGGCCGTTGCGGCACTCACCTCTTCCGCCATTCGGATAAAATGACGGAAGTCACCGTCACCCAGCGAATGATGCACACAATCGCCCTGCTGCTGCGCCCGGGTCGCGGGCGCGCCAACAATGTGGATCACCGGCAGATGTTCGGCGTAACTGCCGGCAATGCCGTTGATGGCACTCAGTTCACCCACGCCAAAGGTCGTCAGCAGTGCCGCTGCCCCGCGGCAACGGGCATAACCGTCTGCGGCGTAGGCGGCGTTGAGCTCATTAGCACAACCTACCCAGTGGATAACCGGATGATCGATGACCCGATCCAGAAATTGCAGATTGTAGTCACCCGGCACGCCAAACAGATGCTGCACGCCAATCTCCTGCAGACGAGCCAGCAGGTAATCACCAACAGTAAAAACGGACATAGCGCATTCCTTTTCAGGGAGAGTCCGGTTAAGTATCTGACAAGCTGCAAAATTGGCGAGAAAAGTTGCGACAAGGCCAGCCACAACGCCTGGCAAGCCGCCGTTACGGTGGCGGATTACTCTGTAATTATGCGATCTGCGGCGCGTTGTCACTGAGTGTAACCGTATACACTGCTAACCTTTTGGCACAAATCCCCGTTTTTGACCCAGGAGCGTTGAATGTCGTCTTTCCCTCGTCCCGACCGATATCAGCAGATGGAATACCGCCGTAGCGGCCGCAGTGGCATTAAACTTCCCGCTATCTCACTTGGGCTGTGGCATAACTTCGGCGACAGTACCCGGGTAGACAACAGCCGCACGTTGCTGCGTCATGCCTTTGATCACGGCATCACTCACTTTGACTTAGCCAATAACTACGGTCCACCGCCGGGTTCTGCGGAAGAGAATTTTGGCCGCATTCTGCGGGAAGATTTTCGCGCCCATCGCGACGAGCTGATTATCTCGACCAAAGCGGGCTATACGATGTGGGACGGTCCCTATGGTGACTGGGGATCGCGTAAATACCTGATTTCCAGCCTCGACCAGAGCCTGAAGCGCATGGGGCTGGAGTACGTCGATATTTTTTATCATCATCGCCCGGACCCGGAAACGCCGCTGGAAGAGACCATGCGCGCGCTGGATCAGGTGGTGCGACAGGGCAAAGCGTTATACGCCGCCATCTCGAACTATCCGGCCGATCGCGCCGCAGAGGCGATTGCCATTCTGCGCGATCTCGGTACGCCATGCCTGATCCACCAGCCGCGCTATTCGATGTTCGAACGCACGCCGGAGCAGGGTCTGATTCAGACGCTGGGTGAAGCGGGCGTCGGCTGCATCGCGTTTTCACCACTGGCGGGCGGTGTGCTGACCGATCGCTACCTGCAGGGCATTCCCGAAGATTCGCGGGTGGCAAGCGGCAGTAAATTCCTCAGCGAGAATCAGCTGACCGATGAGAAGATGGAAAAAGTCCGCAAGCTGAACGAGATTGCCCTGCAGCGTGGTCAGAAGCTGGCGCAGATGGCGCTGGCCTGGGTATTGCGCGATGAGCGGGTGACCTCGGTGTTGATTGGGGCCAGTAAAACCGCCCAGATTGATGATGCGGTAACCATGCTCGCCAATCGTCAGTTTGATGAGGCGGAATTAGCCGCGATTGAGTCCGCCCTGCTTTAATGTTGTTCGCCCGGCGCAGGCCGGGCTTTTCTGCGCCAGAATTGTCTCAATCCCCCTTTTCTCCCCAATTTCCTCACAATCTTCCGACACAATGAAGCGGTAACAACAGCAATACGCAGGCATCATCGCTGCGCCGCAACAGCATCAGACTGTTGATGAGGAGATAAAAATGAAAAGAGCTCTTTTGTTTGCCGCCTTGCTGACCATGCTGTCACCGCTGGCAATGCACACGGCACAGGCTTCCAGCGCCTCTATTACTCTGGCCCCCGGTGTGACCTTACATCTCGGCGATCGCGATCGCCGTGGTTATTACTGGGATGGCGGCCGCTGGCGTGAACCGCGCTGGTGGAACGACCGTTACTCATGGAATGACCGCCGCTGGTGGCGTCATGAAGAGTGGCGTCGTCATCAGGAGTGGGAGCGTGAACGTCGCTGGCATCAGCGTGACCGGGATCGCCGCTGGGACCATCAGTATCGCCGCGATCATCATGACCGCCATGATCATCACGATCACCGTGGCCGTGACCATCATTAAGCAGTCCGAATTAATGCAAAACGCCCGGCATAACCGGGCGTTTTTGTTTGCCTGACGCCGCCTACAACCCCAGCGCCTGGCCCACCAGCAGATAGATGTTCAGCGTAATCACCAGCGCGACAATCACCCAGCCGGTCAGCTGCATCAGACGCGAGTTAACCATCTCATCGCCCATCAGTTCGCGGTTGCCGGTGAACGCCAGCAGCGGAATTAATGCCAGCGCAATACCAAAGCTGAGCAGCACCTGACTCATCACCAGAATGCGCGTGGGGTCCCAGCCCGCCCAGATAACAATAAAGGAGGGCAGCATGGTCACCGTGCGGCGCACCCAGAGCGGAATATGGAAACGAATAAAGCCCTGCATCACTACCTGTCCCGCCAGCGTTCCCACCACCGTAGAGGATAAACCGGCGGCCACCAGGCTGAGGCCAAACACGATCGCCGCAGCCTCACCCAGTAACGGCTGCAGCGTCAGGTAAGCCTGGTCGAGTTCGGCGATTTTACTGTGGCCGCTAAAGTGGAAAGCGGCCGCCGCGGTAGCCATCATCGCCAGGTTAACGAATCCGGCAATGGTCATGGCAATCGCCACGTCCAGTTTGGTCGATGAGTAACGCTGTCCTTTGCTGTCACTGCTTTTCCCCTGCGTCAGCGCAGAGTGCAGATAGATGACGTGCGGCATGATGGTTGCGCCCAGCACGCCAGCCGCAAGGAACACCGCATCGGAAGTCGGTAACGACGGCAGCGCCATACCGATCACCAGTTCGCTCACTTTAGGCTGTGAGAAGAACAGCTCAACGATATAGGCGGCGGCGACAAACAGCAGCAGCCCGCCAATCACCAGTTCCAGCGGCTTCTGCCCGCGACTCTGCAACATCAGGATCAGGAAGGTGGCGATACCGGTCAGCACCGCGCCCTGCATTAATGAGATGCCCAGCAGCAGCTTGAACCCCAGTGCCGCGCCGATAAATTCCGCCAGATCGGTCGCCATGGCGATAATTTCCGCCTGCACCCAGTAGAACCAGACCGCCGGCCGGGGAAAGCGGTCACGAATATGTTCAGCGAGGTTTTTACCGGTGGCGATGCCCAGTTTGGCGGACATCAGCTGGATCAGCATCGCCATGATGTTGGCCCATACCACCACCCACAGCAGTTTATAGCCGTACGCCGCGCCTGCCTGAATATTGGTCGCAAAGTTGCCCGGATCGATATAGCCGATAGCGGCAATAAACGCGGGTCCCAACAGTGCGAGTTTGACTTTTCTTACTCCGCGAGCGGCGCGCTCGGCGGTACGACTTTCAAACATATCTGGTACCCTGTCTGAACATTTGCCTACCCCGGCAAGCTTAGGAGGAAGCAAGAGCAAGTGAAATTCGGTTTTAGTTATTGGTGAAATAGATGCTGCTATAAAGTATAGCCATTGCTATATCTTACAGTAAAGGAAGTGAGTGCTAAAAATGTGAGCAACGATGTCACTCTACGCCCGGTGCAAAATATAGACAATAAATTTGTGGTTATCTACTGTGAAGGTTTTGTAAACGAGACGTGATCGCTAAGAGTTTTCTGCAAGATAAGGTGATAGCGAATACTTATATTGTGGTTCAGATCTCGTTTTTAAGTAACGCGTTACATAGAATACGCAGCAAAATACAACCCTCCTCAAATTTGGAGCAACCATGTCCCATATTTTGCAGTTTCTTTTAGCACTGGTGGTGGTCGGTGTGCTGGCGTTACTGGTCAGCCACGATCGTAAAAGTATTCGCATTCGCTACATTATACAGCTTCTGGTGATTGAAATTGTGCTCGCCTGGTTCTTCCTGAACTCAGAAGCGGGACTGGGATTCGTCAAAGGCTTTGCCGGTGTGTTCGACCATCTGCTGAAATATGCGGCGGAAGGAACCAACTTTGTCTTCGGCAACATGAATGATAAAGGCCTGGCCTTCTTCTTCCTTAACGTGCTGTGCCCGATCGTCTTTATCTCTGCGCTGATCGGTATTCTGCAGCACTTCCGCATCCTGCCGTGGGTGATCCGTGGCATCGGTACCGTGCTGTCGAAAGTCAACGGCATGGGCAAACTGGAGTCCTTTAACGCCGTGAGTTCTCTGATACTGGGACAGTCAGAAAACTTCATCGCCTATAAAGATATCCTCGGCCAGATGTCACAGCGCCGGATGTACACCATGGCAGCCACCGCGATGTCGACCGTCTCTATGTCGATTGTCGGCGCTTACATGACCATGCTGCAGCCTAAATATGTGGTCGCGGCGCTGGTGCTGAACATGTTCAGTACCTTTATTGTGCTGTCACTGATCAACCCTTACCGCGTCGACAGTGAAGAAGACCTGCAACTGCAGGATCTGCATAAAGGTCAGAGCTTCTTTGAAATGCTGGGCGAATACATTCTGGCCGGTTTCCGCGTTGCCATCATTGTGGCCGCGATGCTGATCGGTTTTATCGCGCTGATTTCGGGTCTGAATGCGCTGTTTGACGTGATTTTCGGTATCACCTTCCAGGGCGTGCTGGGCTATGTCTTCTATCCGTTTGCCTGGGTGATGGGCGTGCCGGCAGGTGAAGCGTTGCAGGTTGGCAGTATTATGGCGACCAAGCTGGTGTCGAATGAGTTCGTGGCGATGATGGATCTGCAGAAAATCGCCGGTCAGCTCTCACCACACGCCGAAGGCATCCTGTCGGTGTTCCTGGTGTCGTTCGCTAACTTCTCCTCTATCGGCATCGTCGCGGGCGCGATCAAAGGCCTGAACGAAGAGCAAGGCAATGTGGTTTCCCGCTTTGGTCTGAAACTGCTTTACGGCTCGACGCTGGTCAGTGTGCTTTCTGCCGCGATTGCCGGTCTGGTGCTGGCGTTCTGATCTAAAAGGGCGAGCCCGTCTCGCCCTTCTCTTCCCTCTGCTTTTCTGCTTCTTCTTTTCTCATCCTGCAACCTTTTCTGCGACTCGTAAATCTGGGCTGACGCCGTGCGGGAAGCTCTGTGCTGAACGTCCTCTGAAGCAACGGATGAGCATACCGGAAGGTAGCGCGAGGCTACGCACAGGCCATGCGCCTGATCCGCGAGGTTTAGCCTGCAGCAAAAAATCCAGCGGAAGAATGTCAGACAGGGAAAGATTACGCCGTTAAGCGAAAAGTCAGATTCGGAAATGTTGACAGCGACGTGTCAAAAAAATGGTGGAGATAAGCGGGATCGAACCGCTGACCTCTTGCATGCCATGCAAGCGCTCTCCCAGCTGAGCTATACCCCCACATCTGGAATCGTTTTTCAGTGCCAAACTTTTGGGAAGAAGTTTGGTGGAGCTAAGCGGGATCGAACCGCTGACCTCCTGCATGCCATGCAGGCGCTCTCCCAGCTGAGCTATAGCCCCGAACCGAAAAACTGTCGCGTTAAGCGACGGACGGCATAATATGAAACCCCCTCCAGGGTGTCAACGGCAAAATCACATTCTGTGTCTGATCGCTGAAAAAGGCGGCAACCTTAGCGGTTTCAGCAGCATGGCAACGGCCCAAACGTGACCTGTCGGCTCTGATCGCTTTTTTTATGTTATTCAGACGGCCGCCAGGTTAAATCAGGGTTAAATATGTTATAGGAATTTTCTTGTCTTCAGCTTTTCCCCATGCAAAACTTAGCGCGCTAATTAAGCGGCCACCGGGACCCTCTCCCGCCAGCCGCGCGTCCACCAGGCGTTTACCGTCCCATTAATCAAAAAAAACTATAGAGATAATATGTCGCTGCATACACCAAAAGAAATCGCACAACTGGCGATCCAGGCCGGCGTGGCTAAAAGCCGTGCGCCTGTCAGCATCCTTCTGATCCTCGGCTTTATGGCGGGTGCCTTTATTGCTACCGGCTTCCTGCTGGATCTGCATGTAATTAACTCTCTGCCTGCTGACTGGGGTTCATTCGGCGGCCTGCTGGGCGCAGCGGTCTTCCCGGTCGGTTTGATTCTGACAGTACTGGCCGGCGGCGAGCTGCTGACCGGCAATATGATGACCTTACCGGTTGCCTGGTTTGCCCGTCGTATTTCGTTTTTCAGCGTGGCGCGTAACTGGTTTTGGGTGACGCTGGCCAACTTCCTCGGCAGCGTGGCGGTGGCCTGGTTCTTTGGTCACATGCTGGGCATGACCGAAGGAGATTACCTGAAGAAGACGGTGGCGATCGCGTCAGCAAAAGTCCACGCCGACTTCCTGCACGCCTTTATATCAGGCATCGGCTGTAACTGGCTGGTCTGTCTGGCGGTCTGGCTGGCATTCGCCAGTAAAGATGTGGTCGGGAAAATCTTTGGCATGTGGTTCCCGGTGATGGCCTTTGTTGCCATCGGCTTCCAGCACGTTGTCGCGAATATGTTTATCATTCCGGCCGCCATCTTCGCCGGCCAGATGAGCTGGGCAGAATATTTCCCCAACTTCGTGGCGGTGTTTTTAGGTAATGGCGTCGGCGGTGCAGTTTTCGTCGGTCTGGCCTACTTCCTCGCGTTCCGTCCGGCGGTTGAACCGGCCAGCAGCGTGCAATAAATCAACGCTTGCCTTTTGTCGAGTGGCAAAAGGCAATTTCACCTTCAGTTACTTTCACCCGTTACGTTTTGCTGTAATATGTACTGCTAATGTATTTAACAGGGACAGCATCGTGAAAAAGGAATGGCTCACTCCCGAAGAGCTGGCGGCGGAAACGGGTTACAGTCGGCAAACGGTGAACAAATGGATCAAGCGGGAAAACTGGACCACCACGCCGAAGCCCGGTGTACAAGGCGGTAAGGCTCGCCTGATCCATATTGATGAGCGTGTAAAAAATTTCATCCAGTCAACGCGCAATCTGAACGAACCCTCAGCGACCTATGGTACAGCGCCTCAATCATTGCCTGCGTTATTAATAAGTTCCGTCCAGCAAATGAGTCAGGCAGAGCAGGATCAGTTCACCGCATTAATATTACGTGAAGGGATCAAGGGTGTTTTGCTGCGGCTGGGGATTAGCGAAGAGTAAAAGATCATTATCAGGGAAAGTGATGTGAAAAAGGAATGGCTCACACCTGCCGAGCTCGCCATGGAGACAGGCGTCAGCCGACAGACAGTGAACAAGTGGATTAAGCGCGAAAACTGGACCACCCAGCTCAGGCCTGGGGTTCAGGGCGGCAAAGCGCGACTCATTCATATTGATGAACGCGTGGAAAAGTTCATTCAGTCGACGCGGAATCTGCATGAGCCAGTCGCCAGATATCATGTCCCGGCCGATTCAACAACACTATTACTGCGTACCCTCCAGCAAATGAGTCCGGCTGAACAGCAAAAGCTTTCAGCACTCATCCTACGGATTGGAATAAAAGGGATACTGCAGCGGCTGGATATCAGTGAAGAGTAAAAGAAACCGGAAGCAGACTGCTTCCGGCTGGTTTGTTTAGGCCTGCGCTTCACGCTCACTGATGAAAGCCAGCGCCTGCTCAATACGCGCGACGCTGCGGCTCCGACCAATCGCTTCAACGGTGACATCCAGACCGGGTGACTGACCCGCTCCCGTTACCGCCACACGCAGCGGCATACCTACTTTCCCCATCCCGACTTCCAGCTCATCTGCGGTGCTCTGAATCGCCTGATGAACGTTTTCGGCTGTCCAGTCGCTGATGGCTGCCAGCTTGTCACGCACCACTTCCAGCGGCTGACGCGCCACCGGACGCAGATGTTTTTTCGCGGCATCGGCGTCAAACTCTGCAAAATCTTCGTAGAAATAGCGGCAGGAAGCGGCCATCTCTTTCAGCGTTTTGCAACGTTCACCCAGCAGGCCAACCAGCTTCGCCAGTTCCGGACCGGTGCGGGTATCAATTTTTTGTTCTTCAATATGCCACTGCAGATGGGTCGCGACATATTCTGGCGGCAGCGCATTAATGTAATGGTGATTCAGCCACTGCAGTTTTTCTGTATTAAAGGCACTGGCCGATTTGCTGACCGCATCCAGCGTAAACAGCTCGGTCATCTCGGCAACGCTGAAGATCTCCTGATCGCCGTGGGACCAGCCGAGGCGGACCAGGTAGTTCAGCAGCGCTTCCGGCAGGTAACCATCATCGCGGTACTGCATCACGCCAACGGCGCCATGACGTTTGGAGAGCTTCTTGCCGTCATCACCGAGGATCATCGATACGTGTGCATAAACCGGCACCTGCGCGCCAATCGCTTTCAGGATGTTGATTTGACGCGGGGTGTTATTGATATGGTCTTCGCCACGGATAACGTGGGTAATTCCCATATCCCAGTCATCCACCACCACGCAGAAGTTATAGGTCGGTGAACCGTCGGTGCGGCGGATGATCAGATCATCCAGCTCCTGGTTGCTGAATTCAATCGGACCGCGGATCTGGTCGTCAAAAATCACCGAACCCTCTTGCGGGTTACGGAAACGCACCACGCACGGCTCATCGGCGGCATGATGCTCGTGACTGTCACGGCAGCGGCCGTCATAACGCGGTTTTTCGCCATCTGCCATCTGCTGTTCACGCAGGGCTTCGAGGCGCTCTTTCGAGCAGTAGCATTTATACGCGGTGCCCGCTGCCAGCATCTCATCAATCACCGCGTTGTAGCGATCGAAGCGTTTGGTCTGGTAATACGGGCCTTCGTTCCAGTCGAGGCTCAGCCAGTTCATGCCATCCATGATGGCTTCAATGGCTTCCGGTGTGGAGCGCTCCAGATCGGTATCTTCAATACGCAGCACAAACTCGCCCTGGTTGTGGCGGGCGAAGAGCCAGGAGTAAAGTGCGGTACGAGCGCCGCCCACATGTAAATAGCCGGTAGGGCTGGGCGCGAAGCGAGTTTTGATTTTCATTGAGTATTGCCTTAAATGCGCGGGTTCTCTGTCTGGATGACAAAAAACAGGTTAGACGCGAAATAGTGGGCACATTCTAGCATCTAGCGGTGAATCCTCAATGCGTGCCCGCCGCCTGCGCCCCAGGAAAAGGGCCTTTTCTGCCAGTAAAACCAGCACATTGACTAAAAGCGCGACAGGATGTTTAAAAATAAACCGAACGCACATTTATGTTTTAAAAAGCGTTGACTCAAAATCTACTATCCCTATAATGCGACTCCACACAGCGGGGGTGATTAGCTCAGTTGGTAGAGCATCTCCCTTACAAGGAGGGGGTCGGCGGTTCGAGCCCGTCATCACCCACCACTCTAAACCAGTGGCCCGCAGTGAACAGGATATAAGATATGGGTGATTAGCTCAGTTGGTAGAGCATCTCCCTTACAAGGAGGGGGTCGGCGGTTCGAACCCGTCATCACCCACCATATCTTAGTGTGATACACGCCTGTTAAGCAGTACGAAGTGGGTGATTAGCTCAGTTGGTAGAGCATCTCCCTTACAAGGAGGGGGTCGGCGGTTCGAGCCCGTCATCACCCACCACTTCGGGTCGTTAGCTCAGTTGGTAGAGCAGTTGACTTTTAATCAATTGGTCGCAGGTTCGAATCCTGCACGACCCACCAATTCAGAATAAAGCGCCTTTATGGCGCTTTTTTCGTTTCTGTGGCACAGCGCTGAACGTGCGGGATGAGAACCTGCCGCAGGTTCGACTGAATCGCCGGGAGCGATTCAGGCTGATGCGACAGCATCACCCGCACTCATCTCACCCTACTCTGCCCGTGCCGCTCTTTTCCCTCCACCCTGACACTTTTCTTCTCAAGTCATTTTCCTGCACGCCGATAACGTTATTGACTAATTGCAGGGAGAAAATGATGTCATCAATATCCGGGATTTTAAGCAGTGCAGTCAGTGGCGGTGACAGCGGCGGCGGCAGTGTAGCGTCGCAGGTGGCCGCGCTGAGTAAACAGATTCAGAACATCACTAAACAACTCAAAGATCTCTCCGGCAACGCCGATCTGACGGACAAACAGAAAGCTGAAATGCAGCAGATGTATGAATCGCAGATCACCATGCTGGAGGCGCAGATTGCGCAGTTGCAACAGAAGCAAGCTGAACAGGCTGAGCAGAAAAGTGACAGCAGCAGCCAGACCGGTGAAATCAAAGCGGACGGGGTTAATCGTCCCACTGACGCTAACCAGCTGGACGTCTATATCTAAAACGCCGGTCTGACCGCGCGTTGTTGCGCCAGCAGCGCTGCCTGCTGGCGCACCTCTTGCCAGATCGCTTCAGCGGCAGGCGTCAGCGAGCGATTTTTGCGTTTAATCAGCATCAGGCTGCGATTGATCTCCGGATACAAACGCCTCACCGTCAACGCTCGCCCGGCCGGCAGCGGCAAAGCCAGCGCCGGTAAAATGCTGATGCCGATCCCTGCCTCAACCATTGGGAATAGCGTGGCGGGATGCCCAATATCCTGCACCACTTCGACATGAATCTGCTGCTGCTGCATCGCTGCATCAATCAATACCCGACTCCCTGACGCGTAATCCTGTAGCACCATCGTACGCCCATCCAGCATGGACCATTGCGGCTGTTCAACCTGCGCCAGCGGATCGTCATCGCGGCAGAGCAGCAGAAAGGGCTCGTCGAGAATGGCGAGGTAATCGAAATCGGCATCGCTGAGAGGACCAATGATGATGCCAAAATCGACCTCGGCGTTGCGCACGCTTTGCAATACCCACTGCTGGGCGCGATCGTGGAGTATCACTTTGATATCGGGAAAATGTTGCTGACTGGCCGCCAGGCATTGCGGCACCAGATGGGCTGAAATGGTCTGGCTGGCCGCCAGCCGTACCGTGCCGCTGCGCTGCTCGCCGTAACTGCGGATATCCAGCAGCGTGGTATTGATCTCCTCCAGCAATCGCTCCATCCGTGTCGCCAGCTGCTGTCCGGCTTCGGTCAGCATCACTTCCCGGGTGGTGCGGTCCAGCAGGCGTACGCCAATCTCCGCTTCCAGCTCTTTGATACTGTGACTGACCGCCGACTGGCTCAGGCCGATCGCCTGTCCGGCCTGACTGAAACCGCCGTGATGGGCGACCGCAATAAAGGTTCGCAGCTGGCGCAGGGTGTAATTCATCGATTTAGCTCATAGATTAATTCAATAAATCAATTTTATTTCTAAACCCGCTTCGCGCACAATCATTACCATTCAATATTTAACCGGACTTTAACAATGGGATTTTTAAAGCTCGATCCGATGATGGTGAAACTCATCATCACCGTATTGCTGGCCACGTTCCTGCCCGCGAAAGGCATCTATGTCGATATCTTCGACTATCTCGCCACTGCCGCTATTGCGCTGCTGTTCTTCATGCACGGTGCCAAACTTTCGCGTGAAAAAATCATTGCGGGCAGCAGCCACTGGCAGCTGCATCTGTGGATTATGTTCAGCACCTTTGTGCTGTTCCCGGCGCTGGGCTTGCTGCTGGTCTGGTGGCATCCGGTTAACGTTGGCCCGGAAATCTACACCGGCTTTATTTATCTCTGCATTTTGCCTGCTACCGTGCAGTCAGCCATCGCCTTTACCTCTATCGCGGGCGGCAACGTGGCAGCGGCAGTGTGCAGCGCTTCCGCCTCCAGTCTGCTGGGCGTCTTCATCTCTCCGCTGCTGGTTAATCTGGTGATGGATGTGCATAGCAGCGCTCCGACCGATGGTCTTGAACAGATCGGGAAGATCATGCTGCAGTTAATGGTGCCCTTTATCCTCGGACACCTTTCCCGCCGCTGGATTGGCGGCTGGATTGAGAAACACCGCAGCCTGATTGGTAAAACCGATCAGACATCGATTCTGCTGGTGGTCTACTCAGCCTTCAGTGAAGCGGTCGTGAATGGCATCTGGCATCGAGTTGGGGTGGTTACGCTGCTGTGGATTCTGGCGGGATCGGTGCTGTTGCTGGTCGCGGTGCTGCTGATCAACCTGCTGGCATCTCGTCTGTTCCGCTTTAAGCGCGCCGACGAAATTGTGGTGCTGTTTTGTGGCTCGAAGAAGAGCCTGGCGAACGGCGTCCCGATGGCGAATATTCTGTTTCCGGCCAGCACGGTAGGGATCATTGTCCTGCCGCTGATGATTTTCCATCAGGTTCAGTTGATGGTCTGTTCGTTTATCGCCGGACGCTATAAGAAGAGTGGTGAGAAGCAACAGGCTCAGCAGGTTAAAGCCTCGGTGATGGAGTCACAGAAGTAAAAAACAGCCCGCCGGCGCGGGCTGGTTTCAGTCAGCGGCCTTGAGCGGTTTCACTAACCCTTCAAGGCCTTCGATTTTGATCGCCAGCGTCAGTTGCATCAGTTCACCGAGCGGGCCTGACGGAAAATCTCCGCTGCGGGCAAACCACAGCAGATAAGGCTCAGGCAGATCGATCAGCATCCGCCCTTTGTACTTGCCAAAAGGCATCGCGGTATTGGCAATAGCCACCAGCTGGTGCTTATCCATTTCAGGCGCCCAGCAGGCGGATCATTTCCGCTTCATCGATCACTTCAATCCCCAGTTCCTGCGCTTTTGCCAGCTTAGAACCGGCCGCTTCACCGGCAATCAGCAGATCGGTTTTCTTTGACACGCTTCCGCTCACCTTCGCACCCAGCGCCGTCAACTGCGCTTTAGCGTCATCACGGTTCATCTGCGACAGCGAGCCAGTCAGCACCACGGTTTTACCGGCAAACGGGCTGTTGATCTCTTCCGCTCTCACCACCACCACCGGCGGCCAGTGAATGCCAATCTCGTCGACCAGCTGGCGGATCACCTCGCGGTTACTCTCCTCTTCCATAAAGTTTCGCACGTGGGACGCTACCACCTTGCCGACATCCTGTACCGCGATCAGCGCGTCCAGATCGGCATCCATCACTTTTTCCAGTTCACCAAAATGGTTCGCCAGATTAGCGGCGGTGGCTTCACCCACTTCGCGGATACCGAGCGCATACAGGAACCGCGCCAGCGTGGTCGACTTCGCTTTCTCCAGCGCATCCACCACGTTCTGCGCCGACTTCGGGCCCATCCGGTCAAGACCCGTCAGCAGACCGGCGGTCAGACGGAACAGGTCGGCCGGCGTTTTGACATACTCTTTTTCTACCAGCTGGTCGATAATTTTATCGCCCATCCCGTCGACGTCCATCGCCCGGCGCGAAACGAAGTGCTTCAGCGCCTCTTTACGCTGGGCGCCGCAGATCAGTCCACCGGTACAGCGCGTAACGGATTCACCTTCTACCCGCTCAACATCCGAACCACAGACCGGGCAATGCGCCGGAAACACCACTTCGCGCGCATCATCGGGACGTTCCGTCACCACCACATTGACCACCTGCGGGATCACATCGCCCGCCCGGCGAATCACCACCCGGTCGCCAATGCGTAAGCCCAGTCGCTCAATTTCATCGGCGTTATGCAGCGTGGCATTACTGACGATGACACCCGCCACCTGAACCGGCTCCAGTCGCGCCACCGGAGTAATCGCGCCGGTGCGCCCGACCTGAAACTCAACGTCACGGACCCAGGTCATCTGCTCCTGAGCCGGAAACTTAAAGGCGATGGCCCAGCGTGGCGCGCGCGCAACAAAGCCCAGTTGCTCCTGCAACGCCTGTGAATCGACTTTGATGACCACGCCATCGATATCAAAACCGAGCGCGGGACGCTGTTGCTCAATCTCACGATAAAAAGCCAGTGCCTCTTCCGCGTTGTGCGCCAGACGAATCCGGTCGCTGACCGGCAATCCCCAGGCTTTAAACTGTTGCAGCCGCGCCATGTGGCTATGCGGGATCTCGCCGCCTTCCAGCAGGCCAAAGCCGTAGCAGAAGAAGGTGAGCGGACGCTTAGCGGTGATGCGGGGATCAAGCTGGCGCAGCGATCCGGCTGCCGCATTACGCGGGTTGGCAAAGACTTTGCCATCGGTGCGACGCGCTTCCTCATTCAGCTTTTCAAAGCCGCGCTGGGTCATAAACACTTCACCGCGCACTTCCAGTCGCGCCGGGATGTTGTCACCTTTCAGCCGCAGCGGGATGGCGCGAATGGTGCGCACGTTGGCGGTAATATTCTCGCCAGTCGTACCATCACCGCGCGTTGCGGCCCGAACCAGCAAACCGTTTTCATACAGCAGGCTGACCGCCAGTCCATCCAGCTTGAGTTCGCAGCAGTAGGTGATGTCGTCACTGTTTTTCAGTCGATCCTGCACCCGTTTGTTGAAGGCCAGAAAGGTCGCTTCATCAAAGGCGTTATCCAGTGACAGCATCGGAACTTCGTGTCGCACCTGCTCGAACACCGTCAGCGGCGCGGCCCCGACCCGCTGAGTGGGTGAGTCAGGGGTAATCAGTTCGGGATGCGCCTCTTCCATCTGGCGCAGTTCGCGCATCAGACGATCGTACTCGGCGTCCGGGATTTCCGGGGCATCCATAACGTGATAGAGGTATTCATGATGGCGCAACGTAGTGCGCAGTTCGGTGATTTGATCCTGGACGGATTTCATAAAGCCCCATCAGATAAAAAACCCCCGACAGGCGGGGGTTTGTTTTAACAATTCAGATAACCGTTAGCGCAGGTCTCAGACGCCGACCACATCGCGAATACGCGCTTTGTAGGTTTCCAGCTTCTGTGGTGTCATCATCCGGCGCTCATCATCCAGCACCACACCGCCAACATCATCTGCGATACGCTGCGCCGACTGTAACATCAGCTTGAAGTTCTGATTCGCATCACCGTACGACGGCACCATCATAAAGATAGAGATGCCAGGCGTGCTGAAGTCGGTCATCAGGTCAGGATTGAACGAACCTGGCTTAACCATGTTGGCCAGGCTAAACAGCACCGGGCCGCTGCCTGCCGGGCTGAGATGACGATGGAAAATGTTCATTTCGCCAAACTGGAAGCCCGCCTGCAGAATGCCCTGCAGCAGCGCTTCGCCGTTCAGTTCGCCACCGGAGTGTGCGGCCACATGCAGTACCAGCACTGCCTCTTTCGGCTTCTCGGCTGGCGCTTTGGTTTCTGGCCCTGGCGCGGCAATGATTTCAGACTGTGGCTCTGGCTCAGCCTGATACAGCGGTTCCGGCTGCACCGATTCCAGCGGGTCTGAATCCAGCAGCGGGTCAGCCTGTACCGGCGGTGCGACAAAGGTCGGCGCGGGCTGCGGCTGACGAACCGGCTCCGGGCGCGGCTGTGATTTAGGCTGTGGCGCCGTATCGAACAGCGGATCGCTCTCAGGTTCAGACTGCGGTGCAGGTCGCGGTGCGGGTTGACGCACAGGCTCAGCAGGCGCGGCTTTACGCGGCGCTTGTGGCTGTGAATCGCGAACTTCATCAAAACGCGGTTCCTGATGAGCCGAACGCTCAGGGCGTACACGGACCTCACCGACGCCGTCGTCCTCGTCGTCAATCAGATCCTGCTCATCATGTTCATCACGTTGTTTAAGACGTTTGTGCGGGCGATCGCGGAACACTGACGAGCGCTCTTTTCGGCTGGTCCACAGCCCGTGAAGAAGGAGCGCTATAATGGCGATCGCACCAACAACGATTAATATCAGACGCAAATCCTGCATCATTGTATTCTCTGTTGTTCCAATACCTTGCCACCGCGGCAAACTTTATCCTCTAACTGTATTTGCCCTGCCAGACAAGTGCAAGTCTGTACAGGATTTTTCTGACAAATAAGATAGCCTATCGATGCTTTCTCGCTGCTTTTTTACCCAAACGGCAGATTGTCAGCAGAAAAAGCCAGGTTATAGTAGGCGCGCCTTAACATCTTCAGGAGAGTTGGCTTTATGGCCCTTGAGAATCCCGTCTCAAATTTTAACGGTGTGCACTACTTTAGTCAGGGCTGGAAACTGGTGCGTTTACCTGGCATCCGGCGTTTTGTGGTGATGCCATTGCTGATTAACATCGTTATGTTGGGCGGCGCGTTTATCTGGCTGTTTTATCGCCTCGGCGACTGGATCCCACGACTGATGGCGTCGATCCCGGAGTGGTTACAGTGGCTGAGCTATCTGTTGTGGCCGCTGTCAGTGATTGCGATTGTGCTGGTATTCAGCTACTTCTTCTCGACGCTGGCGAACCTGATCGCGGCCCCATTCTGCGGCCTGCTGGCTGAGCAGCTCGAAGGGCGTCTCACCGGTAAGCCCCTTCCCGACAGCGGCTGGATCGGTCTGATTAAGGATGTGCCGCGCATTATGAAGCGTGAGCTGCAAAAACTGGGCTACTACCTGCCGCGCGCCGTCGGTCTGCTGCTGCTCTATTTTATTCCCGGCTTCGGCCAGACCGTTGCGCCGGTACTGTGGTTCCTGTTCAGCGCCTGGATGCTGTCAGTGCAATATTGCGACTATCCGTTCGATAACCATAAAGTGCCTTTCCAGCAGATGCGCAACGCTTTGCGGCAGCACAAAACCGCTAACATGCAGTTTGGCGCCCTGATTAGTCTGTTCACGATGATTCCGATTCTTAACCTCGCCATCATGCCGGTGGCTGTGTGCGGCGCTACGGCAATGTGGGTTGATCGCTATCGGCTGCAGCTGGCCCGCACTGGCCAGCGCTGACAGCGTCAGCCGGCCTTATGCTCTTTTTTGCAGGGCTTATTGCCGGCTGAAATATAGATATGCGATTTCTTTCCTTCCGCACCCAGGCAGAACAGGTATGCTCAGAGGGTTCCCAATAATTCATACAGTTAAGGGCAGGCTATGAGTAAGATCTATGAAGACAACTCTTTGACAATTGGTCATACGCCGCTGGTTCGCCTGAACCGCATCGGTAACGGCCGCATCCTTGCGAAAGTTGAATCCCGTAACCCGAGCTTCAGCGTAAAATGCCGTATCGGTGCCAATATGATTTGGGACGCAGAGAAACGTGGCATTCTGAAACCGGGCGTTGAGCTGGTTGAACCGACCAGCGGTAACACCGGTATCGCGCTGGCCTATGTGGCGGCCGCGCGCGGTTACAAACTGACGCTGACCATGCCGGAAACCATGTCAGTCGAGCGTCGTAAATTGCTGAAAGCGCTGGGCGCACAGCTGGTGCTGACCGAAGGCGCCAAGGGCATGAAAGGCGCTATCGGCAAAGCCGAAGAGATTGTTGCCAGTAATCCGGATAAATATGTGTTGCTGCAGCAGTTCAGCAACCCGGCGAACCCGGAAATCCATGAAAAAACCACCGGACCCGAAATCTGGGAAGACACCGATGGCGAAGTCGATGTGTTCATTGCCGGCGTTGGCACCGGCGGTACGCTGACCGGCGTGAGCCGCTACATCAAGAACACCAAAGGCAAGAAGGATTTGATTTCAGTGGCGGTTGAACCCACTGATTCCCCTGTAATTGCCCAGGCGCTGGCCGGTGATGAAATCAAGCCCGGCCCGCATAAAATTCAGGGCATCGGTGCCGGTTTCATTCCGGGTAACCTTGACCTGAACCTGATCGATCGGGTGATTGCCATTAGCAACGAAGAGGCTATCAGTACCGCGCGTCAGCTGATGGAAGAAGAAGGTATCCTGGCCGGTATCTCATCCGGCGCTGCGGTAGCTGCGGCACTGAAACTGCAGGAAGATGAAGCCTTCGCCAATAAGAACATCGTGGTGATTCTCCCCTCTTCCGGCGAACGCTACCTGAGTACCGCCCTATTTGCCGATCTCTTTACCGAAAAAGAGCTGCAGCAGTAACGGACGGAAGTCTGAAAATGGAGAAAAAAGCACCCGAATGGGTGCTTTTTTGTGGTGCAGATCTCACTTTCACCACCAGACAGATTGATTTCAGTGACGTGGCTCTGGTATTTAGACTGCCAATTATTTCGATGCCTGAAATTAATCCCTCTTTGAAGTGGATCAAGCTGAATCGATTTACGGATTTGGCGAAACGGCGATTAACGGCATAATTACCCGGTGACGTGTAGAATCGTTTTTGACACGCAACGGAATTGAAAAATTCATTCATGCGCGTCGTTGGTCAGCATGACGCTATACCCGCGCACCTACACAGGCTAAAGTGACGGCTCCAGGCTAGACTTTAGATCCAAAACACTCATCCTGATAACGTTGGGGAAATAGAATGTTCCAGCAAGAAGTTACCATTACCGCACCAAACGGTCTGCACACTCGCCCAGCTGCGCAATTCGTAAAAGAAGCCAAAGCTTTCCAGTCAGAAATTACCGTGACCTCTAACGGTAAATCAGCGAGCGCAAAAAGCCTGTTCAAACTGCAGACGCTGGGTTTAACTCAGGGTACTGTCGTGACCCTTTCCGCGGAAGGTGAAGACGAGCAAAAAGCAGTTGAGCATCTGGTTAAACTGATGGCTGAACTGGAGTAACTTCCGCTCAGCTTTCCAGCAAATCGACTCCTCTGCGCCATTGAGTGCAAACATCTTGATCGCGGACAATCTGTCCGCGTTATTGCTTTCGTAGAGTACGTGTCCCGCGACAATGGCACCGCATAGAGTCCAATCAGCCATCGTGATTAAAAGGTAAGGTTATGATTTCAGGCATTTTAGCATCACCAGGTATCGCTTTCGGCAAAGCACTGCTGCTGAAAGAAGACGAGATCGTCATCAACCGCAAGAAAATTTCTGATGACCAGGTTGAGCAGGAAGTTCAGCGCTTCCTCGATGGCCGCAGCAAGGCGGCAGTACAACTGGAAGCGATTCGCGTCAAAGCGGGTGAAACCCTCGGTGAAGAGAAAGCCGCCATCTTCGAAGGCCACATCATGTTGCTGGAAGATGAAGAGCTGGAGCAGGAAATCATCGACCTGATCAAAAAAGATCACGCCTCTGCTGACGCCGCTGCCTACTCTGTGATTGATGGCCAGGCGAAAGCGCTGGAAGAGTTAGATGACGAATACCTGAAAGAGCGTGCGGCTGACGTGCGTGACATCGGTAAACGTCTGCTGCAGAACATCCTTGGTCTGCATATCGTTGACCTGAGCGCTATTCAGGACGAATCCATTCTGGTGGCCAAAGATTTAACGCCGTCAGAAACCGCTCAGCTGAACCTGAAAAAGGTGCTGGGCTTTATTACTGATTTGGGTGGCCGTACCTCGCACACCTCAATCATGGCGCGTTCACTAGAGATCCCGGCGATTGTCGGTACCGGTAACGTCACCGCCAACATCAAAAACGGCGACTTCCTGATTCTGGATGGCGTTAATAATGCTATTCACGTCAATCCTTCTGAAGCCCTTCAGGAAGAGCTGAAAGCAGTACAGACCCAGTATCTGTCTGAAAAACATGAATTAGCCAAACTGAAAGATCTGCCCGCGGTCACGCTGGACGGTCATCAGGTAGAAGTATGCGCGAACATCGGTACCGTACGCGATATCGCTGGTGCTGAGCGTAACGGCGCAGAAGGCGTCGGCCTCTACCGCACCGAGTTCCTGTTCATGGACCGTGACTCGCTGCCAAGCGAAGAAGAGCAGTTCCAGGCTTACAAGGCCGTGGCTGAAGCGATGGGTTCGCAGGCGGTTATCGTGCGTACCATGGACATCGGCGGCGACAAAGATCTGCCGTACATGAACCTGCCGAAAGAAGAGAACCCGTTCCTCGGCTGGCGCGCGATTCGTATCGCCATGGATCGCAAAGAGATTCTGCATGCTCAGCTGCGTGCTATCCTGCGTGCCTCATCCTTCGGCAAACTGCGCATTATGTTCCCGATGATCATTTCGGTTGAAGAAGTGCGCAGCCTGAAAGCGGAACTGGAGTTGCTGAAAGCCCAGCTGCGTGAAGAAGGCAAAGCGTTTGATGAGAGCATCGAAGTCGGCATCATGGTGGAAACCCCCGCTTCGGCCGTGATTGCTCACCATCTGGCGAAGGAAGTCGACTTCTTCAGTATTGGGACCAACGACCTGACGCAGTATACTCTGGCGGTCGATCGTGGTAATGATTTGATCTCGCACCTGTACAACCCAATGACGCCGTCAGTGCTTAACTTAATCAAGCAAGTCATTGATGCATCTCACGCTGAAGGCAAATGGACTGGCATGTGTGGTGAGCTGGCAGGTGATGAACGTGCTACACTACTGTTACTGGGAATGGGGCTGGACGAGTTCAGCATGAGTGCCATTTCTATCCCTGGCATCAAGAAAATCATTCGTAATACTAATTTCGAAGATGCGAAGGCATTGGCGGAGCAGGCACTGGCTCAACCGACAGCGGATGATTTGATGAACCTGGTTAACAAGTTCATCAAAGAAAAAACGCTCTGCTAATCTGCGAGATGCTGGCCCCAAATTACTGCTTAGGAGAAGATCATGGGTTTGTTTTCTAAACTTTTTGGCGAAAAAACAGATAGCGCTGGGACAATTGATATCGTAGCGCCTCTGTCAGGCGAAATCGTGAATATTGAAGACGTACCAGATGTGGTGTTTGCAGAAAAAATCGTGGGCGACGGTATTGCGATCAAACCGAGCGGCAACAAGATGGTTGCGCCTGTTGATGGCACTATTGGCAAGATTTTTGAAACCAACCACGCTTTTTCAATCGAATCGGATAACGGCATTGAGCTGTTCGTCCACTTCGGTATCGATACGGTTGAACTGAAAGGTGAAGGCTTCAAACGCATCGCTGAAGAAGGCCAGAAGGTCAAAAAAGGCGATGTGGTCATCGAGTTCGATTTACCGCTGCTGGAAGAGAAAGCAAAATCAACCCTGACGCCGGTTGTCATCTCCAACATGGATGAAATCAAGGAATTGATTAAGCTGTCTGGCCAGGTCACCGTCGGCGAAACGCCGGTGATTCGCATCAGGAAGTAAGCATCATTGATTAAACATAACGGCACCTTCGGGTGCCGTTATTGTTTCTGACAGACGGGAAAACTCAGGGCTGCTGCCAGCGCGGTAAACGCAGCGTCAGTTCCAGGCCACCATCAGGTCGGTTCATCGCTTTAACGTCGCCATGATGCGCCAGCACCACTTTACGCACGATTGCCAGCCCCAGACCATAGCCTTTGCCCATCAGCGGAGAGTTAACCCGTACAAACGGGTCGAAGATGCTGGATAACTTCTCTTCATCCACGCCCGGTCCCTGATCCCGCACCCGAATCGCCAGCCACTGTTGCTCCGCACTTAAACGAACGTCAATCAGCTGACCGGGAAGGGAAAAGCGCAGCGCATTACGCAGCACATTCTCAACGCCGCGTCGTATCAACTCGGCATTGCCGCGCACGGTATAATCCGCCGCTTTATCCACCTGAAACTCGACCCTGACACCCGGGATCTGCGCTTCGTAACGGACATCGGTCACTACCGCATCGAGTAAACCGGTCAGGTCAAAGTATTGCTCGTCGGGAATGCTTTCATGTTCAGCGCGCGACAGGGTTAACAACTCGCCGATCATCTTATCCAGCCGACGCGCCTCCTCATCAATCCGATCGAGCGAACTGCCGACGCTTTCCGGCGTCTGCCGTGCCAGACCGGTGGCCAGCTGCAGCCGCGCCAGCGGTGAGCGCAGCTCATGGGAGATATCGTGCAGCAACTCTTCACGCGCCCGCACCAGCGTCTCCAGCCGTTCCACCATCGCATCGAAGGCTTCCGCCACGTTGGAAATCTCGTCGTGCCGTTTACGCATCATGGGAAACAGCCGCACGCTTAGATCGCCTTCTGCGACCCGGGAAAAACCTTCGCGCAGTTGACGCATTGGTCGGGTCAGGTTCCAGGCCAGCAGCAGGCTGAACAGCAGCCCGACCGAACCGGCAAAGACAAACATCGGCTCAGGAATATTGAGGAACTTGCGCGGCATCATATTCATGCTGCTGTCTTCGCGCATACCCTTGATGTTGTAACGCAGCTCATACTCTTTGCCATCCGCGCCGTGCACCCAGCGTACCACCTGGTCAGGTATCGGTCCCTGAAACGGTAAATTCAGCCGCTCGGGCAGGTTGGGCTGAAGTGCGGGTCGGGAATGCTGGGTAACGGTAAAAAACTGGCGATCGTTAGGCTCCCAGCCCGCCATCATATCTTCCAGTGCGTCAGGCCCGCCCCGCTCCAGCACCGACACCGCCGAGGCCATTTGCAGATCGACGGTACGACGGATGGCGACGATTTCAGGCGGCTCATGGCGTTTACCGGAGAGGGAAAAGCCCAGCCAGATTAACTGGCTCATGATAACGAACACCACCCAGAAGCCGATCAGGATCTTCCAGAACATCCGTCCACGGTAGCTTTGCTTCATCGAATACGGTAACCAATACTGCGTACGGTCTCAATATTGATGCTGTCCGCGGTTAAGGCGCTTAACTTCTGACGGATGTTGCTGATATGAACATCGACGCTGCGGTCATAGGCTTCACGCGGACGACCCAGCCCCTTCTCTGACAGCTCATCTTTCGATACCACCCGATCCGGCGCACGCAGCAGTAAATCCAGCAGGTTAAATTCTGACGCCGTTAAATCAAACGCTTTACCCTGCCATTCGGTGATGCGGGTAGCGGGATTCAGCGTCAGCTCGCGCCAGCGCAGCGGCTCTTTGGTGTCAGGCTGCGGCGCCTGCTCTTCGAAACGACGCAGCACCGCACGCAGACGGGCCACCAGTTCACGCGGATAGCAGGGTTTTGGCATGTAATCATCCGCGCCCATCTCCAGCCCAATCACCCGATCGATGTTGTCGCCTTTGGCGGTCAGCATGATGACCGGCAAGCGGCTGTTCTGTCGCACCTGGCGCAGCACATCGATACCGCTCATATCGGGCAGCATGATATCCAGAATCATGGCGGTATAGTGTCCGGACAGCGCGCCCTGAACGCCGGCGCTGCCGGTTAACACCAGCTGCGCATCGAACCCTTCGGCAATCAGGTACTGGCTTAACATGGTGCCTAATTCAACGTCATCATCTACAAGCAGGATTTTCATTTTTATCTCTCGTACAAAATTGCCGCTATTTTGTCCTGTGCCGGGAAAAGGCGCAGCCTGATTTACGTGATCCTTACAGATTTAGCACCACAGCCAGCTTCAGGCCACGTAAAAAAAAGCCTGCGGGCAGCGATAACGCGCGCGCAGGCCGGTTCAGGCGGAGAGAGCGTTACTGATAGAGACCGGTGGAGAGATAGCGATCGCCACGATCGCAGGCGATCGCCACCACCACGCTGCCGGGATGCGCAGCGGCGATACGCAGTGCGCCCGCAACCGCGCCGCCAGAGCTGACGCCGCAGAAGATCCCTTCCCGTCTTGCCAGTGCGCGCATCGTCTCTTCCGCTTCCTGCTGCGACATGTCAATCACATCATCCACCAGATTAGGCCGGTAAATGCCCGGCAGATAGGCCAGCGGCCAGCGGCGAATACCCGGAATACTGCTGCCTTCGCTGGGCTGCAAACCGATTACCTGCACGCCGGTATTGTGCTCTTTCAGGTAACGCCCGACGCCGGTAATGGTGCCGGTGGTGCCCATGCTGGAGACAAAGTGGGTCATCCGCTGGTTTGACTGTTGCCACAGCTCGGGGCCGGTGGTCTGATAATGGCCCAGCGGATTGTCGGGGTTGTTGAACTGGTCAAGTACCCGACCTTCACCGCGTGCCGCCATCGCCTGCGCCAGGTCGCGTGCGCCCTCCATTCCCTGCTCGCGCGACACCAGCACCAGTTCGGCACCGTAGGCACGCATCGCATCCTGCCGTTCCTGGCTCATGTTGTCCGGCATCAGCAGGCGCATCCGATAGCCTTTCATCGCGGCGATCATCGCCAGCGCAATGCCGGTGTTGCCGCTGGTGGCTTCAATTAACTGATCGCCTGGCGTGATTTCGCCGCGCAGCTCTGCCTGATGGATCATCGACCAGGCCGCGCGATCCTTGACCGATCCCGCCGGATTATTGCCTTCCAGCTTGAGCCACACCTCACTGCCGTTAGCGGGCGTCAGGCGCTGCAACTTAATCAGCGGCGTATTGCCGATGGTATCTTCGAGAGTCGTCACGGTGTTGTTCCTGGCGTATTACAAAAAAATGGCAAAAAAAAGGCGGGAGTCACACTCCCGCCGGTGTTGATGAGAAAATATCAGGCGCTCTGAGCAAAGGCAACTGCGCGCAGCGGGGTGTCGCCCTGATAAAGACGCGCCTGCTGCAGGCCAACGAACAGGCGTTCGCCACGGATCGGCGCGGTCTGCTCGCCTTCAAAGACCAGCGAGAACGGCTCGCTCTGCCAGCCAGTGGGTTGCACCACCAGTTGCCAGAAATGGCCGCGCGGGCTGATCTCCAGTACCTGCACCGGCAGCGGCGTTTCCAGGCTGCTACGGCGTGAGACATCAATTTCCCACGGACGCAGGAACAGTTCGACCGCTCCCTGATGCGCTGAGGTATAACCCAGCGGCCAGTGATGGGCGCCAACGTGGAATTGTGAGCCCTGGATCTCGCCGTCAAAGCGATTTACTTCACCGAGGAACTCCAGCACAAAGCGGGTCGCCGGATCGCGCCACACATCGTCTGGGGTACCCACCTGTTCGATATTGCCCTGGCTCATCACCACCACGCGATCCGCCACTTCCATCGCCTCTTCCTGGTCATGGGTGACGAACACGCTGGTAAATTTAATCTCTTCATGCAGCTGACGCAGCCAGCGGCGCAGCTCTTTACGCACCTGTGCATCCAGCGCACCAAATGGCTCATCCAGCAGCAGGATTTGCGGTTCGACGGCTAAGGCACGCGCCAGCGCCACACGCTGCTTCTGACCGCCTGACAGCTGCGCCGGGAAGCGATTCGCCAGGTGCGCCAGTTGTACCATCTCCAGCAGGCGGGTGACGCGCTGCTTAATCTCGGCAGAGGACGGACGTTCCCGGCGCGGCAGCACGGTCAGACCAAAGGCGATGTTGTCGAATACCGTCATGTGACGGAACAGCGCATAGTGCTGAAAGACAAACCCGACCTGACGATCGCGCGCATGGAGGCGGCTGACATCGTTACCGTGAAAACGGATCTGACCGCTGTTCTGATGTTCCAGCCCGGCAATAATGCGCAACAGCGTAGTTTTCCCCGAACCTGACGGGCCCAGTAACGCCACCATCTCGCCCGAGGCAATATCAAGAGAGATATCGTTCAGCACCGACGTGCGACCAAAGGATTTGTTGATCTTGTTAATCTCAATGCTCATGATTTCCCTCCTGTTGCAAGCGAGTGTGCTGTTGCGCTAAGCGCCATTGCACAATGCTTTTCAGAAACAGCGTAACAATTGCCATCAGCGTCAACAGCGCGGCGGCGGTGAACGCGCCAACGGTGTTGTAATCCTGATGCAGTAATTCAATCTGAAGCGGTAAGGTATAGGTCTCACCGCGAATCGATCCCGATACCACCGAGACCGCACCAAATTCACCAATCGCGCGGGCGTTAGTCAGCACGATGCCATACAGCAGCGCCCAGCGGATATTCGGCAGCGTGACGCGACGGAACATCTGCCAGCCGGAAGCGCCTAACAGCACTGCCGCCTCATCTTCATGACTGCCCTGGCTCAGCATCACCGGCACCAGTTCACGCACCACAAACGGACAGGTGACAAATACCGTTGCCAGCACCATGCCAGGCCAGGCAAACATAATCTGAATGTTATGGGCATCCAGCCAGCCGCCCGCCGGACCGTTCACGCCCCAGAACAGCAGATACATCAGACCGGCGACCACCGGTGAGACGGCAAACGGAATATCAAACAGCGTCAGCAGCAGTTGCCGTCCGGGAAAGGTAAAGCGCGTCACCAGCCAGGCGAGCAGCGTGCCAAACACCAGGTTAACCGGCACGGTAATCAGCGCCACCATCACGGTCAGCCAGATAGCGTGCAGCATGTCAGGGTCCGCCAGGTTGCTAAGGGCGACAATCAGCCCCTGATTCAGTGCTTCCCAGAAGATCGAAGCCATCGGCACCACCAGCAGCAGTATCGACACCAGCGCGCCAATACCGATCAGCAGCCATTTGCCCCAGTTGACCGGCTGGCGGGCAGCATGATTAAGTTGCGAAACCTCTGCCATTAGTGGCCTCCCAGACGACGGCCAAAGCGGCTCTGTAATGTGTTAATCGCGAACAACAGAATCAGCGAGGCGGCCAGAATCACCGAGGCGATAGCGCTGGCTGCCGGATAATCGAACTCCTGCAGCCGGACAAAAATCATCAGCGAGGTCACTTCGGTTTTCCAGGCGATGTTGCCGGCAATGAAAATCACCGCGCCAAACTCACCCAGGCTGCGGGTAAAGGAGAGCGCCGTGCCGGCCAGCAGTGCGGGCGCGACTTCCGGCAGCACCACGCGGCGAAAGCTCTGCCACGGCGTTGCGCCGAGCGTTTCCGCGGCCTCTTCATATTCCGGGCCTAACTCCTCCAGCACCGGCTGCACGGTACGCACCACAAACGGGATGCTGGTGAACGCCATCGCAATCGCAATGCCGATCCAGGTGTAGGAAATTTTGATATCAAAATGTGCGAACCACTGTCCGTACCAGCCGTTAACTGAAAACAGTCCGGCCAGCGTCAGACCCGCCACGGCGGTCGGCAGCGCGAACGGCAGATCCATCAGGCCATCCAGCAGCGTCCGGCCAGGAAAGCGATAACGGGTCAGGATCCACGCCATCAGCATGCCGAACACGGCGTTGAACAGTGATGCGACACCCGCAGAGAGCAGCGTCACTTTATAGGCGGCAATCAGCTGTGGATTGGTGACCACATCCCAGTACTGTTGCAGCGTCATTTGCGACAGCTGCATAATCACGGCACTGACCGGCAACAGCAGAATCAGACAGGTAAACAGCAGGCTGGTGCCGAGGCTGATACCAAAGCCGGGCAATACACGTTTCTGGCTGGCTGCAAACATTATCCGCGCCCCGCCGCTAACAATTTGTCGAGCTCACCGCCGCTGACGAAGTGGGTCTGCATGACCTTATCCCAGCCGCCAAACGCCTCTTCAACCCGGAACAGCTCGGTTTGCGGGAAGCGATCCTTCTGCTCCGCCATCAGTTGCGGGTTGTTCACCCGATAGTAATAGCGGGTAATGATCGCCTGCGCGGCGGGTGTATAGAGATAGTTCAGGTAAGCGCTGGCCGCGTCGGCCGTGTTGTTATGGGCGACATTTTTATCCACCCACGCCACCGGAAACTCCGCCAGGATGTCGGTTTTCGGCACCACCACTTCATACTGATCTTTACCGTACTGATTACGGATATTGTTCACTTCCGACTCAAAGCTGATCAGCACATCGCCCAGCCCACGTTCGGCAAAGGTCGTGGTTGCGCCGCGACCGCCGGTATCGAACACTTCCACATTTTTCAGGAACTGGGTCATAAAGGCGCGGGTTTTGGCCTGATCGCCGCCATCAGCCTTGTCCGCTGCGCCCCAGGCCGCCAGATAGGTATAGCGACCGTTGCCGGACGTTTTTGGATTGGGGAAGATCAGCTTCACGTCGCTGCGGGCCAAATCAGACCAGTCATGGATCTGCTTTGGATTGCCCTTGCGCACCAGGAACGCCATGGTGGAGTAGAACGGCGAGCTGTTGTTAGGCAGGCGGCTTTTCCAGTCCGCCGCAATCAGGTTGCCTTTATCATGCAGCACCTGCACGTCAGTGACCTGATTGTAAGTCACGACATCGGCGCGCAGCCCCTGCAGGATCGCCAGTGCCTGTTTCGAGGAACCGGCATGTGACATCTTGATGGTCAGCGGATCGGCAGGATGGCTGGCATCCCACTGCTTGATGAAGGGCGCATTCAGGGCAACAAACAGCTCACGCGATACGTCGTAGGAGCTGTTAAGTAATTCAGTGGCATGGGCTGCGCCGGCAAGGCTCAGCGACAACGCGAGACCGCTCACGATTTTTTTCATCGCTTGTAATGTCATTTGGCACCCTGAAAAAGTTTGATGCGGATCTCACCCGCTGAGGCACCAGTTTATTTATAACTCTGTGAAAACCAGTAACGGTTTTATATATCGTTTGATGATTTCAAAGTCGAAAAAAGCATAAGACGGCGGCGAAGTTTATGCCGTTTTCAGCAAAAGCGGAGGCGGACGTCGCGTGACGTCCGCCAGAGGATTCAGGAGTGAGAGGGGATGACCGGCCCGCCGCCGCTAACAGCGCTGGCGCGCTTAACGTTGCCAGACGATCTTGCTGAGCTTCCAGTTTTTCAGCGTATCGTCTGACGGCATCAAACCTTCCGGTCCATGCCAGTCGCCATGATAGACATAGGTCAGATGCTGGCTGCCGGGCGCACGGCATGCCACGTCACGCGCATCGGTGCCGCTGGCTAAGGTGCAGTTGTCGAAGGCTTTACTGAATTTATTGCTGAACAGATCGCCGATTTTGCTGCCATCAGCGCTGGCAATATTGCCGTCCATCACCTCAATCCGTTCTGGCTGTGTCTGACCGTAGACCACCAGTTTAACCTCGCCCTCTTTCAGCGCCTGCCAGAAGGAAACCACTTCGCCATTGTGGCTGCGCATCCCCTGACGCAGGGTGTAATCCCCGTTCAGTCCGTCATTGATGGTGCTTTCATTCATGGCGGTCGAGGCGGTCACGCCACCCACCCCCTGCTCGGTCACGGTCAGTGAGGAACCAAACCAGTTCCACGGCAGCGCCGAAGACCAGTGATAACTCAGCGGATTCCACCAGCTTACCTGCTGGCTACGGTCAGCGCCGGAACCCGAACTGGCACAGCCGCTCAACACAACGGCGGCCATCAGTAGCGTGGTACGAACAGCTTTCATGAAAACTCCTGTTAATGCGATGCCGGAAAGGCGGAACTGATTGGAGTCGCAAAGCGGCAAAAAGTTTATTTAAGATGGTGTTCAGGCAAAAAGCAGTCGCGCAGGCGACGGTTGCTTTGCAGCCAGATTAACGCCAGCAGATCAAACAGCGTCAGCAGCAGCGGCAGTGGTGAACTGAGCAGATCGCCCTGGGCAAACTGCGCGCCCTGCCACAGTAAATTCACCAGCAGCGACAGCGCCAGCACGCTACGCCAGTGTTGCCATAGCCGCGGCCAGCGCGACCGGTAACCGGTCAGCAGCAGACCCGCCAGCGCCGGTAAGCCCAGTGCGAGGCCAGTCCAGAACGCCTGCGAGTCAGGATAAAACAGTGCCAGCAGATCGTTGCCCTGCTGACGTGAGGCCCCCGCCATCACCAGCAGCAGCCAGGTACGCGCCTGCAGCAACAGGATCAGCCAAAAAAGAAACGGCAGCCGCAGCTGCCCTTTGCCGTCATATTCATCCGGCAGATAGTCGGGTGAAGGATTAATATTCACGATCTTCAATCAGACGCTTGCCGTAGAGCAGCACATCGACCGGCTCATAATCGAGCTTCTCGTAAAACGCCACCACCTGATCGTTCTCTTCACGGATCATCAGATGCAGTTTCGGACAGCCGCGGGCAATCAGTTTCTTCTCCAGCCGGTTCATCAGCGCGTTGGCAAAACCACGGCCCTGATAATCGGGATGGACCGCCAGATAGTATGCCGCGCCGCGATGACCATCGTAACCGCCCATCAGCGTACCGACAACCACGCCGCCCACTTCAGCGACCAGGAAAAGATCGGGGTCGTGATGCATTTTACGTTCGATGTCCAGCTCCGGATCGTTCCATGGCCGTAACAAATCGCAACGTTCCCATAAGGTGATCACTTCTTCAAAATCTTCCTGCCGGAAGGCGCGGATTTCCATCTTCTTTACCTGCAACTAAGCACAATTTGCTGATTATCACGCATTCTTCGGCGCACGCAACCCTCGCCTCGCTGGCAGCAAATAAAAAACGCAATTTTTCTGTTCGCGGACTGAAATACAAAGTAATGCCCTGAAATGTTTCAGAGATCGCAGCCAGCATAGCGTTACGCTATAACATCGGCAGGATTTTTCTTAGCGGGCCTGTCCATGCAATTGCTTAAACGTTTGATTCACCGTCGTCAGTTACTGCTTTCCGGGCTGGCGCTGGCCATTTTATCGCCGCGTGCCGTTCAGGCCAAAGAGGCGTCTGCCGCGCTGCAGAACAGTACGCGTCACCCGCGCCCGGCTCCGCCAGCAAAAGGAGGTAAACGCATCGTGATGCTCGACCCTGGCCACGGCGGCATCGACTCCGGCGCGGTGGGCGAAGAGGGATCGGAAGAGAAACATATCGTGCTGGAAATTGCCGGCAATGTGCAGCGTGAGTTACAGAATCATCCGCACATTGAAGTCCGGCTGACGCGCGACAGCGACCATTTCATTCCGCTCTACCAGCGGGTTGAGATTGCCCATCAGCACGGCGCGCATCTGTTTATGTCGATCCATGCCGATGGTTTCACCAGTCCGGACGCCAATGGCGCCTCGGTCTTTGCTCTCTCTAATCGCGGCGCCAGCAGTTCGATGGCGCGTTATCTGTCGCAGCGCGAGAATGATGCCGACAAGCTGGGCGGCGAAAAGGTCCAGCAGCAGGATCACTATCTGCAGCAAATCCTGTTCGATCTGGTTCAGACCGATACCATCAAAAACAGCCTGACGCTGGGCAAGCATGTGCTGGATCAGATTCGGCCGGTGCATCATCTGCACAGTCAGCACACGGAACAGGCGGCGTTTGCGGTACTGAAGTCCCCGTCGATTCCTTCGGTGCTGGTCGAAACCTCCTTTATTACTAATCCGCGTGAAGAACAGTTGCTCGGGACTCATGCGTTTCGTCAGAAAATTGCCGCCGCCATCGCCGGTGGCATCGTTAATTACTTTGACGAATTTGATCGCCGCAATGCCTGATCCCGGCTAACCGTTCATGGCGCTGTGCCTGCCGCAGCCATGCAAGCCGCCAGATTTTGCGTATAATCGCGGCAGACTAACACTTACGATAAGCGAAGAGATGGCTGATATTTCCCGCGTAAAAGCGTTCCTGCTGGCGTTGCAGGATGAGATTTGTACCCGACTGGCGGCTGAAGATGGCGGCGCAGCCTTTGCTGAAGATAGCTGGCAGCGCCCGGGCGGCGGCGGCGGACAAAGCCGCGTGCTGCGCAACGGCGCGGTGTTTGAACAGGCGGGCGTCAACTTTTCGCACGTGCATGGCGACCAGATGCCGGCCTCAGCCACCGCGCACCGGCCAGAGCTGGCCGGCCGCAGTTTTGAAGCGATGGGCGTGTCGCTGGTGATCCATCCGCATAATCCCTACGTGCCCACCAGCCATGCCAACGTGCGTTTCTTTATTGCAGAGAAACCGGGTGCCGATCCGGTATGGTGGTTTGGCGGCGGCTTTGACCTGACGCCGTTCTACGGCTTCGAAGAGGATGCGCTGCACTGGCATCAGACCGCGTTCGATCTCTGTCAGCCGTTCGGCGACGATATCTATCCACGCTATAAAAAGTGGTGCGACGACTACTTTTACCTGAAGCATCGTGATGAGCAGCGCGGCATTGGCGGCCTGTTTTTTGACGACCTGAATACGCCCGACTTTGAACAGTGCTTCCGCTTTATGCAGGCGGTGGGCCGCGGCTTTATCGACGCCTATCAGCCGATTGTGGCACGGCGTAAAGATCATCCGTGGGGCGATCGGGAACGGCAGTTCCAGCTCTATCGTCGCGGCCGCTACGTGGAGTTCAATCTGGTGTGGGATCGCGGCACGCTGTTTGGCCTGCAGACCGGTGGCCGGACCGAATCGATCCTGATGTCGATGCCGCCGCTGGTGCGCTGGGAATATGCTTATCAGCCGGCAGAAGACTCCCCTGAAGCGGCGCTCTACCGTGATTTCCTGCCGGTGAAGAACTGGCTGAACCTGCCCTCATAATCCCCGCTTCCGCCGCGTGGCTCTGCGCCCGCGCGGCGGTTTCACCGCCCTTCTCCGCCTCTACCCCTTCTGATACGGCACGGATTGCTACAGTGTTGCCTGCGTCATTTATCCTGGCTGCTATGCTTAAGGGTGGAATATGGCGCACCCCACGGTTAACACCGCATGACGGCTCCTTCGCACCGCCTCGCAGAGCAACAATCAGAGAAACCGCATTTTCATCCGAAAGTGTCTGTTGCAATGTTATGGGTTCGCGTTCCCGGTAGCAAAGCACGCCATAGATTGGCTCCGAGGCCTGAGGTGCTCCCTTTTCGCTTTCATGTTTTCTTTTCAAGGAGTGTAGAAATGAACCAGCTAGAAGCCCTGAAACAGTTCACCACCGTGGTGGCGGACAGTGGTGATATTGAATCGATTCGTAATTACCACCCGGAAGACGCCACCACCAACCCGTCGCTGATCCTCAAAGCCTCCAGTCTTGATGCCTATAAACACCTGATCGATGATGCGATTGACTACGCCAAAAAACAGGGCGGCAGCAAAGAGACGCAGATCATCAACGCCAGTGACAAAGTGGCGATTAACCTCGGTATGGAGATTCTGAAAAGCGTACCGGGCCGTGTTTCGACCGAAGTGGATGCGCGCCTCTCTTTCGATCGTGGCATGTGTGTGACCAAAGCAGAGAAACTGGTTCGCCTGTATGAAGAGCACGGTATCGATCGCTCACGTATTCTGATCAAACTGGCCTCCACCTGGGAAGGCATCCGCGCGGCGGAAGAGCTGGAGAAGAATGGCATCAACTGTAACCTGACGCTGCTGTTCTCCTTTGCCCAGGCGCGGGCCTGTGCCGAGGCGGGCGTATTCCTGATCTCGCCGTTTGTTGGCCGTATTTATGACTGGTACAACAGCCGCAAACCAATGGACCCCTATGTGGTCGATGAAGATCCGGGCGTGAAATCCGTTCGTCGCATCTACGACTACTACAAAAAGCATCGCTACAGCACCATCATCATGGGCGCCAGCTTCCGTAAAGTGGAGCAGATTGTGGCGCTGGCCGGCTGCGACCGCCTGACCATTTCGCCTAACCTGCTGGAAGAGTTGCAGAACAGCGATGCGCCGCTGGAGCGTAAACTGGAGCCGTCAACCGAAGGCTTCCATCAGCCGTCGCCGCTCTCTGAGGCTGAGTTCCGCTGGGAACATAATCAGGACCCGATGGCGGTGGAAAAACTTTCTGACGGTATCCGTCAGTTCGCGGTTGACCAGCAGAAGCTGGAAGATGTGCTGGCCGCACGCCTGTAGTGTTCAATTTTAGTCGGGCGGGAATTTCCCGCCCTGATTCTTAACAAGGGAGAACTTTATGTCCTCACGCAGAGAGTTGGCAAACGCGATTCGTGCACTGAGTATGGATGCGGTACAGAAAGCAAACTCAGGTCACCCCGGTGCGCCTATGGGCATGGCAGATATCGCAGAAGTGCTCTGGCGCGACTTCCTCAAGCACAATCCGACCAACCCCGCCTGGCTTGACCGCGACCGCTTTATCCTCTCCAACGGCCACGGTTCGATGCTGCTTTACAGCCTGCTGCACCTGACCGGTTATGACCTGCCGATTGAAGAGCTGAAAAACTTCCGTCAGCTGCATTCGAAAACGCCGGGCCACCCGGAGATCGGCTACACCCCTGGCGTTGAAACCACCACTGGCCCGCTGGGTCAGGGACTGGCAAACGCGGTTGGCTTAGCGATTGCTGAACGCACGCTGGCGGCGCAGTTTAACCGTCCGGATCACGACATCGTTGACCACTTCACCTATGTCTTCATGGGCGATGGCTGTCTGATGGAAGGGATTTCGCACGAAGTCTGTTCGCTGGCCGGTACCCTTGGCCTCGGCAAACTGATCGGCTTCTACGATCACAATGGCATTTCCATTGATGGCGAAACCGAAGGCTGGTTTACCGACGACACCCATAAACGCTTTGAATCTTACAACTGGCATGTGATTGGCGACATCGACGGACACGATCCGGAAGCCGTCAGCCAGGCGATTAAAGAGGCACAGAGCGTCACAGATAAGCCGTCACTGATTATCTGCCGCACCATTATCGGTTTCGGTTCGCCGAACAAAGCCGGTAAAGAGGAGTCGCACGGCGCGGCGCTGGGTGAGGAAGAAGTGGCGCTGACGCGTAAGCAGCTCGGCTGGAACTATCCGCCGTTTGAAATCCCGGCCGATATTTATCAGCAGTGGGATGCGAAAGCAGCCGGTGCGGAGCGCGAAAAAGCCTGGGATGCGAAATTTGCCGCCTATAAGCAGGCCTATCCTGAGCTGGCGCTGGAGTATGAGCGCCGGATGAATGGCGAAATGCCGTCGGCCTGGGAAGCAGAAGCCACCAAATTCATCAATGACCTGCAGGCTAATCCACAGAAAATTGCCAGCCGTAAAGCATCGCAAAATTCGCTGGAAGCCTACGGCAAGTTACTGCCTGAGTTCCTCGGCGGTTCCGCTGATTTGGCGCCGAGTAACCTGACCATCTGGTCCGGCTCGAAGTCGATTAAAGACGATCCGGCCGGTAACTACATTCACTACGGCGTGCGTGAGTTCGGTATGACGGCGATTGGTAACGGGATCGCGCACCACGGCGGTTTTGTCCCTTACACCGCAACCTTCCTGATGTTTGTTGAGTACGCACGTAACGCGGCGCGTATGGCGGCCCTGATGAAGGCGCGGCAGATTCTGGTCTACACCCATGACTCGATTGGTCTGGGCGAAGATGGCCCGACGCACCAGCCGGTTGAGCAGATCGCCAGCCTGCGCCTGACGCCGAACATGAGCGTCTGGCGTCCGTGCGATCAGGTCGAGACAGCGGTGGCATGGAAAGCGGCGGTAGAGCGCCATCACGGCCCGACGGCGCTGATCCTGTCACGTCAGAACCTGCTGCAACCAGAGCGCACGCCAGAGCAGATTGAGAACATCAAGCGCGGCGGTTATGTGCTGAAAGATTGTGACGGTACGCCAGAGGTGATTCTGATTGCTACCGGTTCGGAGATTGAGATCACCCTGGGCGCCGCGGAGAAGCTGACCACCGGCGGCCATAAAGTGCGGGTTGTCTCACTGCCGTCGACCGATCTGTTCGATGCGCAGGATGCTGCCTACCGTGAATCGGTGCTGCCGAGCGGCGTGAAAGCGCGCGTGGCGGTTGAAGCCGGTATCGCCGATTACTGGTTCAAGTATGTCGGCCTGGATGGTGCGATTGTCGGAATGACCACCTTCGGTGAATCAGCACCGGCCGGTAAGTTGTTCCCTGAGTTTGGCTTCACGATTGAAAACATCGTCAGCCACGCTGAAGCATTACTCAAGCCAGTTTAATGCTTTTGCCCTTCCCGCGCTTGCGGGAAGGGCCATTTCTGCTCATAGCCTGAAACAGAAAAAAATCTCTTTTCCCCTCTTCACGCCTCGCGCAAACTGATTACTATAGACCCGTCATACTTTACGCTGCCTGTACGCTGGCCGCCCGCCTCTTCCTGTCTGTGGTCTGACGGAATGATACGGTTCGCTGCCTGCCAAAGGTTGAAGATTAAGGCAGCATTTTTCTCCGTTTCTATAGCGAAGCCCTCTCCGTTGAACATGCGCACATCTTATTTACTGGCCTTGATGGTTTCTCTGCTTCCATTAAAAAGCATGGCGCAGGTCGCGCCCGATCCGCTGCTGGCGTCACAGATTGTCGATCGCTATGCAGAACATATCTTCTACGGCAGCGGCGCGACCGGTATGGCACTGGTGGCGATTGATGGTAATCAGCGCGTTTTCGCCAGCTTTGGTGAAACCCGGCCAGGCAACAATGTGCGACCGCAGAAGGATTCGCTGATTCGTATTGCTTCACTCAGTAAGCTGATGACCAGCGAGGTGATGGTGAAGCTGGCGGAGCGCGGGCAGATTCGCCTTGACGATCCGCTGAGTAAATATGCGCCACCGGGCGCCCGGGTGCCGAGCTTCAACGGCCAGCCGATTCGGCTGATTAACCTCTCGACCCACACCAGCGGTCTGCCGCGTGAGCAGCCGGGCGGTAAACCGCATCGTCCGGTGTTTGTCTGGCCAACACGCGGCGAGCGCTGGGATTGGCTGTCGCGCGCCCAGCTTAAAGCCGCGCCGGGCAGCAATGCCGCCTATTCCAACCTGGGTTACGATCTGCTGAGCGATGCCTTAGCGCGGGCAGCCGGCACGCCTTATCCGGCGCTGTTCCAGCAGCTGATTACCCGGCCGCTCGGCATGAAAGATACCACTTTTACCCCGTCGCCCGAGCAGTGCGGCCGCCTGATGGTCGCCGAGAAAGGGGCCAGCCCTTGCAACAATACCCTGGCGGCGATTGGCAGCGGTGGCGTCTACTCCACGCCAGATGACATGGGCCGCTGGATGCAGCAGTTCCTTAACTCATCCGTGAACCATCGCACGCCTCAGATCGATCGTCTGCAGACGCTGATTTATCGTCGTGACCAGTTACACAAAGTCGAAGGCATGGATGTGCCGGGCAAAGCCGACGCGCTGGGAATGGGCTGGGTCTATATGGGACCCAAAGAGGGACGTCCCGGCATTATTCAGAAAACCGGCGGCGGCGGCGGCTTCATTACCTATATGGCGATGGTGCCGCAGCATAACGTCGGGGTTTTTGTGGTGGTTACCCGTTCACCGCTCACCCGCTTCACGCCGATGAGCGATGGCGTTAACAATATGCTGGCCGAACTGGTGGGGAATCAGCTCGGATCACCGATGATGGTGCAGGCGATTCGTTAACGCTGTTGTACTGCTGCCGCGGACTGGCTTACCCACAGGGTGGGCCAGTCATCGCTGCTGTGCCAGGCATCACAGGTCGATTCTTCAGCATACTCCGCCAGTACAAACCGCGTCCCGTCGAACTGCCAGCGTGTCGCTCTGCCGCAATCTCCCAGTCCGCGCCCTTTGCCGAAAGTATAGAGCTGTCCGGTGGCCGCATCATACTCGGCATTAATCAGATCAAGCTGCCGTTCGCTGCCGCCAGGTGGAGTAAACGGCAGGGTCAGCGTCACGCCGCGCGCCACATAGGGCTGGCTGCGTGTCACCTCAAACGCCAGATCGATGACGTTATACGCACCCATTTCACAACTCACCAGCAGCAGCGCTTTCTGATCGGTCAGTGGCGCGACGCTCACTTCGCGCCGCATCGGGTCCAGCGAGCAGGAGTCGGTATTAATTCGCCAGGTGCCGTAGTCGATCAGGCCGCTGGTCTCTTCGCGGGTCAGGGCTGCGGGCGGTGGCGGCGCTGGCGGTAACTGCGGCAGGGATGGCGACGGCGGGACATCCCAGCTGGCACGATCGCCGCGCTTAACCCAGGCGCTCATGCCGTTTACCCTGCCCTGCACGTCATCCATCAGCAGCAGGGCCGCTTTCATGCCGCGGAGTGAGATCAGCGCATTGGGATCGTAAGTGAGCTGCACGGTTTTGGCGTCCAGCACCAGATCAAGAAACTCATCGATGGCGATGGCGTTGCTGGTGGCGAGATGATGGGGTTCCACCGTCCAGTGTTTCAGATCGGGTTTCAGGCGGCGCTGATCGAGTAACAGATTATCCTGCAGCGGCCCGCCCGGCAGATCGCCGCTGTAGGCGCTGCCATAGTCAATACGCAACAGCGGACGGTCATTGACGCCCGCATGGCGCGAAATCGTCATTACCAGTCCTTTGTCACCCGGAATATTGCGTGCCACGCAGAATGCCGCGTTGTTGCAGGTCATTTGCCAGTCGTTAAATGACTTCTGCAACGGATCGGCCTGCACAGAGGCAACCCATAGCGAAGACGACAGCCACAGCGATTTCATCCAATACGACATTAAGAAAATCGATCCCCGAATACTCAGAGTGGAGATGATAGCGCATCAACGGGCCCGTTGATGGCCGCATTCTGTGAACCCGTCCAGAAAGCGCGGTTAACTGCTTAAAAAGCGTGCATGATTGGATCGAAAGCCACGCATCGGCTGTTGGCACTCAGGATAAAACTGGATCGATGACCGGCGTGCGTCAGGGTGTTAACCAGCCCGCTAACTGTGCATGCTGTAACAGCATCACGGTTTTGCCATCGCAGATGCGGCCATCTTTAATCATCGCCAGCGCCTCCGGGAATCCGATCTCCAGCACCTCGATCGACTCATCTTCAATGCCACCGCCCGCATTGTCACGCAACGATTCATTATATTCGGCGGCGAAGAAATGGATCAGCTCGGTAACGCCGCCCGGCGACATATAGCAGGTATAGAGTTTTTCTACCTCACCGACCGCGTAGCCGGTCTCTTCAATCGCCTCTTTGCGAATACAATCTTCCGGGGAATCGTCGTCGAGTAACCCGGCACAGGCTTCGATTAACATGCCGTCCTGATTACCGTTGACCCAGGTGGCGATGCGGAACTGACGCGTCAGCACCACACTGTTCTTTTCGCGGTTATAGAGCAGGATAGTCGCCCCGTTTCCGCGATCGTAGACTTCGCGTTTATGGCGAATCACCCGCTCACGCTGGTCGGTGATGTCATAGGTGACGTTGCGTAGCACAAACCAGTTTTCAGACAGCAACTTATCTTTGATGATATTGATCTTAAACGACATGCTTGCTCCGCTACGGCATAAAGGGAGTCTGCCATCATAGGATGAAGCTGGCGGGAAAACTATCTGAATTCGCCCGTCGGGGTGGCTGGCGAACGGCAATAAAAAAGCCAGCACGCAGGCTGGCTTCTTTATAACAGGCAGAGATTAACGCGGGCTTTCGTCAGCCAGCCGGACTGGCTTCGCCTCTTCTTCATGGTGATCGTGTTCGGTTTCGGCGATAGCGCTGACGCGCTTACGGACGCCAAACCAGCCCAGCACCAGAATCACCGCGATCAGCGGAATAGAAGCGATGGTGTAGGTGCCGTTCGGGTAATCAAACGCCATCAGCACCAGCACGCTGAACAGGAACAGCAGCGTCAGCCATGAGGTAAACGGCGCGCCTGGCAGCTTAAAGCTGACGTCATCCGCTTTGCCTTCTTTGATTGCTTTACGCAGGCGCAGTTGGCAGACCACGATAAAGGCCCAGGAGGAGATAATCCCCAGCGACGCAACGTTCAGCACAATCTCAAACACCTGAGACGGCACATAGTAGTTCAGCACCACGCCAATCACATAAACGCCGATGGTGACCAGAATGCCGGCATAAGGCACCTGCTGACCGTTCATCTTAGACATGAATTTCGGCGCCGATCCGCCCATCGACATGGAGCGCAGAATACGTCCCGTCGAGTAGAGGCCGGAGTTGAGGCTGGAGAGCGCCGCGCTCAGCACCACGATATTCATGATGCTGCCAATATAGGGCACGCCCAGTTTCGAGAAGAAGGTCACAAACGGACTCTGACCCGCCTGATAGGCGTTCCACGGCAGCAGCAATACCAGCAGCACGACTGAGCCGACATAGAACAGGCCAATACGCCAGATCACACTGTTGATCGCTTTTGGCAGCATGGTTTTCGGGTCTTTACACTCGCCTGCCGCCGTACCGACTAATTCAATCGAGGCGAAGGCAAAGACCACACCCTGAATCAGCACCAGCGCGGGCAGTAAGCCATGCGGGAACAGGCCGCCATTGTCGCTGATCAGATGGAAACCGGTGCTGTTGCCATCCAGCGGTTTGCCGGTGCCAAGAAACACCACGCCCACCACCAGAAACAGCACAATCGCCAGCACTTTGACCAGCGCGAACCAGAACTCCATTTCGGCGAACCACTTCACGCCGATCATGTTCATGGTACCCACAATCGCCAGCGCGCCCAGCGCAAAGACCCACTGCGGGACATCACCAAACGCGCCCCAGTAGTGCATGTAGAGCGCAACGGCGGTGATGTCGACGATACCGGTCATCGCCCAGTTGACGAAATACATCCAGCCGGCGACGTAGGAGGCTTTTTCACCGAGGAACTCACGGGCATAAGAGACGAAGCTGCCGCTGCTGGGGCGATGTAACACCAGTTCGCCTAATGCGCGCAGGATAAAGAATGAGAAGATGCCACACACCAGGTAGATAATGGCCAGTGCCGGGCCAGCGGCCTGCAGGCGGCCACCGGCACCAAGGAACAGGCCGGTACCAATGGCGCCGCCGATAGCGATCATCTGAACGTGACGGTTGCCCATCGCCTTCTGGTAGCCGCTGTCGTGCGAATTCAGCCAGCGTCTTTTTGCAGCGCGCATCTCGGCCGCAGATTTTTTATTCGATTTCATAGCTTTCCTGTTTGTCCTGACCATCATTCGCAGTACATCCAAACGATTGCGTTATGCCATGCGAAATGGGGTATTTTCCTCTGTGCGTCTGCCTGTGAGTTAGCGAAAGCAGCGCGGGAATTAACGGCGATGAATCCTACCCGTTCTGCAAGAACGAAGCAAAATATAGTGGGTAACTGCACAGGTTGATTTGTAAGAATCGGTACTGATGCACAAAAACAAAAAAACCGGCCTCAAACGGGCCGGTAAAAGCTACAGGGATGGAAACAGGAGGGTCGGTTTAGCGGTAGATCTCAGCGGTGCCGGTCCAGAGACTGGAGTCGCCTGGGTTATCAACACCGATTACGCGATAGTGGCTGGCGCCCATCTCTTCAGCCTTTTGCGACAGCTGGCGACTGGCATCATCCAGCGAGCCACGTACATTCGATACCGAAACGCTACCGATGCTCTGCATACTTTGCGCCTGTTCACGATCAACCGGCTGCGCGGCGAAGGTCGAAAATGAGGCGGTGGCTAACAGGGCACCAGCCAGAACTGCATTCAGTTTTTTCATCGGATGCTCCATAAATGTGATCTGCAACGTCGTTAATGACTGGATGAATTATTAACGCTGCAATGAAAGGCAACATAGGATCAATGTAAAGGTGATTATTTTTTAACCCGGGTTGTGCACGTTATCCTGGGAAGGGTCAGCTGCGGTGATTTTATGTACTTTATGTAACGGGTTGTGCAACAAACAGTGTATTGGGACTTTGCGTGGCGTCACCGCTCTCTTATAATCCCGCACTCCTTACAGGGCTATTCATGTGATTGTTAAACGTTCCGTTACCCGCAGCATTGCACAGGCGCTCAGCGCCATCGTCCTGCTGTCACTGCTCACCACCGGTCTGGCGCTGGTCACGCTTTTCAGCAGTCAGCGCGATGCCGAGGCGATCAATCTGGCTGGCTCACTGCGAATGCAGAGCTACCGTATGGCCTGGGATGCCAGCCGACAGCCGCAGCAGCTGGCTGAGCACCTGGTGCTGTTCCAGCAAACGCTTGATGCACCGGTACTGCAAAAGCTGGATCGTCCCTGGGTACCGCGCGAGGTGAAAATTCTCTACCAGCGGTTGCGTGCGGTCTGGCCGTCGCTGCAGCAGCGGCTGGAACAGGGTGATACCCTGGCTTATCAGCAACAGGTGCCGCTCTATGTCGGCGAGATCGATCGCTTCGTGCTGGGGCTGCAGCGCTATACCGAACTGAAAATGCATCTGGTGGCGGCGAGTAGCCTGGCGGGCGTGATTGCGATTGTCGCGCTGGCGCTGATGACGATTCGTTTCACCCGACAGCAGGTGGTGCGCCCGCTTAACGCGCTGGTCACCGCCAGTCGCTATGTTGAGAGCGGCAATTTTAATTTTCCGCCGCTGCACGTAGCGCAGCAGAACGAGCTCAAGGTGCTGTCGCACACCTTCAGCGGCATGGCGACACGTCTGCATTCGCACTATCAGTTACTGGAAAGTACGGTGCGTGCCAAAACCGAAGATCTCACCCAGGCGAACCGCACGCTGTCGCTGCTGTATGACAGCTCGCAAATGCTGACCGCCAGCCCGCTGCATCCGGCGCTGTTTGAAGCGGTGCTGGATAACGTTCTGACCCGCGAGAAACTCACGGCGATTCGGCTCGACAGCGACCGTTTTCAGTTTCGCGCCGGTGAAGAGGATGCGGCAGCAGACTGGCGACGGTTACCGCTGCATCAGGACGACCAGCAGCCAGGTGAATTGCGCTGGCAGGCGCACGCCTCTTCGCCGCCGGAGGAGTTGATGCGCAGCCTGGCAGCGATGCTGGGACGCGCCATCTGGATCTGGCAGGCGCAGAAGCAGTATCAGCAGATGCTGCTAATTGAGGAGCGCACCACCATCGCTCGCGAACTGCACGATTCGCTGGCGCAGTCGCTCTCATTTTTACGCATACAGCTCACGCTGCTGCGGCGCACCGTCGATAAATCTGACCAGGCCGCACACGGTATCATTGCTGACTTTGATCAGGCGCTGGCGGATGCCTATCGCCAGTTACGCGAACTGCTGACCACCTTCCGCCTGACCATTGAACAGGCGGATCTGGTGGCGGCGATGCAGGCGATGATCGCCTCGCTACAGGAACAGGTCGGGGCGAAAATTGACTTTAACTATCAGCCGGGGCTGGAGAGCCTGGAAGCCCAGCAGCAGGTGCATGTGTTACAGATCGCGCGGGAAGCGTTGCTGAACGCGATTCGTCACGCCAGCGCACAGCGCATTACTATTGATTATCAGCGCACCGAACAAGGTGAGCACTTACTGACTATTACCGATGATGGCGTCGGCATCAGCAGCACCGACGAGCCGCCTGGCCACTATGGACTGACCATTATGGCGGAACGCGCGCAGCGATTAAGCGGCAATCTGAGCATCAGCGTTCTGCCTCGCGGCACCCAGGTGGCGCTGCGTTTTCCACCACGTCCGACGCGTCAGTTCGAATAACGTTCTGAAGCGGATTAACTCTGTAGATGTGCCATCGCCAGACACCTTCTGGCCACTGACGAACGGCAAAGCCACTGCGGCGCAGCCTTCCGCGTCAGCCGCAGCACGCATAACCGCCTGATACCGATCGGGGAAAAGGAAAAGAACATGCAACAGCCCGTATTAACGTTGATGATTGTTGATGACCATCCACTGATGCGCCGGGGTATCCGGCAGCTGCTGGCGCTGGACCCCCGACTGGTGGTGATCGCCGAAGCCAACAACGGTACTGAAGCGCTGGCAGAAGCGCGCCGGCAGGAACCCGACGTGATTTTGCTCGACCTGAATATGAAAGGCATGTCGGGACTGGATACGCTTAAAGCGCTGCGTCATGAAGGCATCGGATCGCGCATTCTGGTGCTGACCGTCTCCGACGCCCACAGCGATATTTTCACCATGGTCGATGCCGGTGCCGATGGCTATCTGCTGAAAGATAGCGAGCCGGAGATCCTGCTGGCGCAGATTCTGCAGGCCTCGCAGGGCGAAAAAGTTTTCAGCGAAGGCGTCGCCCGTTATCTGGCTAACCGCCAGCACAGCGCCGATCCGTTACGTCAGCTGACTGAACGTGAGCGTGACGTGCTACAGGAGGTTGCGCGCGGTCTGTCGAACAAAGAGATCGCCGCCATTCTGCATATTTCGGAAGAGACGGTAAAAGTGCATATCCGCAATCTGTTGCGTAAACTGGATGTGCGCTCACGCGTTGCCGCTACGGTACTCTGGCTTGAAAGCCGCCATCGTTAAATAATCGGGGAATTTACACTTTCTCCACAATTTCTCCACGATTTCCTAATTGACCGCACGTAGAGTAAGTGACGGCGGGAAATCGTGGCGAAGATCATCCGGTTGCTCTGCTGGTGCACCCTTTCCTGGGGTCTCGTTCCTGATAAAAAAAGCACTGAGGAGTGTCGATTTAATGTCGAATTTCTTTATCGACCGACCCATCTTTGCCTGGGTTCTGGCGATTTTGCTGTGTCTTTGCGGCACCCTTTCCATCATTTCGCTGCCTATTGAACAGTATCCCGATCTGGCACCGCCAAACGTTCGCATTACGGCTAACTACCCTGGCGCCTCGGCGGAGACGCTGGAGAACACCGTGACCCAGGTGATCGAGCAGAACATGACCGGCATCGATAACCTGATGTACATGTCATCCAACAGCAGTAATACCGGCCAGGCGCAGATCACGCTCACCTTTACCGCCGGAACCGATCCGGATGAAGCGCGCCAGCAGGTGCAGAACCAGTTGCAGTCCGCGCTGCGCAAATTACCGCAGGCAGTGCAGTCGCAGGGCGTGACGGTCAATAAAACCGGTGACAGCAACATCCTGATGGTGGCGTTTGTTTCCACCGACGGCAGCATGGATAAGCAGGATATTGCAGATTATGTCGCCAGTAACATTCAGGACCCGCTGAGCCGCATCGATGGCGTCGGCCAGGTTGACGCTTACGGCTCGCAGTATGCGATGCGTATCTGGCTCGATCCCAACAAACTGATCGCCTACGCCCTGACCACCGATGATGTGGTCAGCGCAATCGAGTCGCAGAACGCCCAGGTCGCCGTCGGTCAGGTGGGTGGCCTGCCATCAGTCGCGAAACAGGCGCTTAACGCCACGGTGAATGCTCAGTCGATGCTGCAGACGCCGGAACAGTTCCGGGCGATTACCCTGAAAAACAATCCGGATGGCTCGGTAGTGACGCTGGGCGACGTCGCCAGCGTCGCGCTGGGTGCAGAAAAATATGACTACCTCAGCCGCTACAACGGCCAGCCCGCTTCCGGACTAGGGGTGAAACTGGCCTCTGGCGCCAATGAGATGAATACCGACAAACTGGTGCGGGCGCGTATTGAAGAGCTGTCGCACTATTTTCCTCACGGACTGGAAGCGAAAATCGCCTATGAAACCTCGCCGTTCGTCAAAGCCTCTATCACCGATGTGGTGAAGACGCTGCTGGAGGCGATCGTGCTGGTGTTTGGCGTGATGTATCTGTTTATGCAGAACTTCCGCGCTACCCTGATCCCGACCATCGCGGTGCCGGTGGTGCTGATGGGCACCTTCAGCGTGCTCTACGCCTGCGGTTTCAGTATCAATACCCTGACGATGTTCGCCATGGTGCTGGCGATCGGGTTACTGGTGGATGATGCCATCGTGGTGGTGGAAAACGTTGAACGCCTGATGAGCGAAGAGGGACTGTCGCCGCGCGCCGCAACACGTAAATCGATGGGCCAGATTCAGGGCGCACTGGTGGGTATTGCGCTGGTGCTTTCCGCCGTCTTTGTGCCGATGGCCTTTTTTGGCGGCACAGTCGGGGCCATTTATCGCCAGTTCTCGATCACCATTGTGTCGGCGATGGTGCTGTCGGTGCTGGTGGCGATGATCCTGACGCCCGCGCTGTGTGCCACGCTGCTCAGGCCGGTGAAGCCCGGCGAGTCGCACGATCGTCGCGGCTTTTTCGGCTGGTTTAATCGTCACTTCAATAAAAATGCTGACCGCTACCAGCACGGCGTGGCGGGCATTCTGCGTAAGGGCGGCCGCTGGCTGCTGCTCTATCTGGCGCTTATCGGCCTGATGGCCTTCCTGTTTCTGCGTCTGCCAACCTCGTTCCTGCCGCTGGAAGATCGCGGCGTGTTTCTGACCCAGGTCCAGTTGCCGGCAGGCGCGACGCTGGAGCAAACCGCCGCCGTGGTGGCAAAAGTGGAGCAGTACTATCTGACCGAAGAGAAAGCCAATGTGCTGTCGGTGTTCTCGACCATCGGTGCCGGTCCTGGCGGTAACGGTCAGAACGTAGCGCGCCTGTTTGTGCGGCTGAAAAACTGGGAAGATCGCCCCGGCACCGATCGCACCTCATTCGCGATTATCGATCGTGCCACAAAAGCCTTTCAGAAGATCAAAGAGGGCCGGGTGATCGCCAGTAGCCCGCCGGCGATCACCGGTATGGGCAGCTCATCCGGCTTTGACCTGCAACTGCAGGATCACGCCGGAGTCGGGCATACGCAGCTGATGGCGATGCGCGATAAGCTGCTGGAGATGGCCGCCAATGATAAGTCGCTGTCGCGGGTGCGGCACAACGGACTTGATGACAGCCCGCAGTTGCAGATTGATGTTGATGATCGCAAAGCGCAGGCGCTGGGCGTCTCACTCGATACCATCAACGACACGCTGACCACCGCCTGGGGCTCAAGCTACGTGAATGATTTCCTCGATCGCGGTCGGGTGAAAAAGGTCTACGTTCAGGCGGCGGCCGAATATCGTATGCTGCCGGAAGACATTAATAAGTGGTACGTGCGCAACAGCAGCGGCGGCATGGTGCCCTTCTCCGCTTTCGCCACCAGTCATTGGGAAACTGGTTCACCGCGGCTTGAACGCTACAACGGTTATTCATCGCTGGAGATTGTGGGTGAAGCCGCGAATGGCGTCAGCAGCGGCACCGCGATGGACGAGATGGAAAAACTGGTCAACGCCCTGCCGCTGGGCGTCGGCTTCCAGTGGAGCGGTGCCTCTTATCAGGAGCGGCTCTCCGGCTCACAGGCCCCGGCGCTGTATGCGATTTCGCTGCTGGTGGTCTTCCTCTGTCTTGCCGCGCTCTATGAGAGCTGGTCGATTCCGTTCTCGGTGATGCTGGTGGTGCCGCTCGGCGTGGTAGGGGCGCTGATCGCCACCTGGCTGCGCGGGCTGGAGAACGATGTCTACTTCCAGGTCGGGTTGCTGACGGTGGTGGGGCTCTCCGCCAAGAACGCCATCCTGATCGTCGAGTTTGCCAATGAGATCAACAGCAAAGGCGGCGAACTGGTGGCCGCGACGCTGGAGGCGTCACGCCAGCGCCTGCGGCCGATTCTGATGACTTCGCTGGCGTTTATCTTTGGGGTGCTGCCGATGGCAATCAGTAGCGGAGCCGGTTCCGGCAGCCAGCATGCGGTGGGGACCGGCGTAATGGGCGGCATGATCTCCGCCACGCTGCTGGCGATCTTCTTTGTACCGCTGTTCTTTGTGCTGGTCCGCCGGCGCTTCCCGCTAAAAGAGAAGCCACACGATTAAGCCGATTGGCCCGCAATCGGGCCAGCAAGGTCAGAAATAAAAAGCGGCCACTGATGTCAGTGACCGCCTTATTTCTGTGTGTGGTAAGAATTGCAGCAAGAGGGGAATCGCCCTGCTTGTCTCTTAGCGTGTTACTTGTTGCGTAACATCGCTTCGATAAATTCTTTCCAGTTCCCCATTTCAGTGTCAATCATAATGCCCTCTCTTATTGTGATGGCAATGTTACGCGCTTTTTTTCATCAGGTGAATACGTTTACACCTGTTATCACTATCGGCAGCGGTGAATAAAACCTGAGATTTATCGGATTTGGTAGCTGACGCACATTTCAGCAACTGCTTAACCCGACTGAAAATAATTTTTGATAAACCCAGCGGTAGACTATTTTTCAAACATGGCGAAATTCTTAATCACCCAATGATAAGCCAGGTAATGATTACGGCTGAAATTGATAACGGTTACCCGGTGATAAACCAGGCGCAGCCGAAAGCGTTTTTCGGCAGGTCAGGCTGGCCTGGTGAGATGCCGCAACGGATCGCACTATGCTAAACTCCCGCTTTGGCTGCTTTTTTCAGCTTCCACTTTTCACAGGATAATAAGGATCAGGCGATGAGCGCGCAGTGGGTGATGTTCGGGATTAAAAATTGCGACACGATAAAAAAAGCCCGGGGCTTTTTAACGGCGGCTGGTATCGACTATCGGTTTCATGACTACCGCGCTGATGGCCTGAGTGATGCGATGCTGCAGGAGTTTATTGATGCGCTGGGTTACACCACCCTGCTCAACACCCGCGGCACCACCTGGCGCAAGTTGCCCGAGGCAGAGCGCGAAGCCGTCACCGATGCCGACAGCGCCAAAGCCCTGATGCTGGCCCAGCCCGCCATGATTAAACGCCCGCTGTTACGCACTCCGGATGGCACTTTGCTTGCCGGCTTTAGTGAGACGAGTTATCAGAATGCTATCCAGGAGAAGTAATATGTTTTGCCCGGTCATTGAGCTGACGCAACAGCTGATTCGTCGCCCTTCTCTCAGTCCCGATGATGCCGGCTGTCAGGCGCTGCTGATTGCCCGCCTGCAGGCGATTGGTTTCCACATTGAGACCATGAACATCGATGACACCCTGAATTTCTGGGCGACCCGCGGTGAAGGCGAAACGCTGGCCTTTGCCGGTCATACCGATGTGGTCCCGTCGGGCGATGCCGGCCGCTGGATCAATCCGCCGTTTGAGCCCACCATCCGCGACGGCATGCTGTTTGGCCGTGGCGCGGCCGACATGAAGGGTTCGCTGGCGGCGATGGTGGTGGCGGCGGAGCGTTTTGTCGCCGTCCATCCGCACCATAAAGGGCGGCTGGCGTTTCTGATCACCTCAGACGAAGAAGCCAGCGGTGCCAACGGGACCGTGAAGGTGGTTGAACGCCTGATGGCACGCCAGGAGCGGCTTGATTACTGCCTGGTCGGCGAACCCTCAAGTACCGAAGTGGTCGGTGACGTAGTGAAAAATGGCCGACGCGGCTCGATCACCGCCAATCTGACCATCCACGGCGTGCAGGGCCACGTCGCCTATCCGCATCTGGCGGATAACCCGGTGCATCGGGCGATGCCCGCGCTGAACGAACTGGTGGCGGTCGAATGGGATCAGGGCAATGCGTTTTTCCCGGCGACCAGTATGCAGATTGCCAACGTACAGGCGGGAACCGGCAGTAATAATGTCATTCCCGGCGAGCTGTTCGTGCAGTTTAACTTCCGCTTCAGTACCGAACTGACCGACGCGATGATCCGTCAGCGGGTCGCAGAGCTGCTGGATCGTCATCAGTTGCGCTACACCATCGAGTGGAAACTCTCGGGTCAGCCGTTCCTGACCGATCGCGGTAAGCTGGTGGATGCCGTCGTAAAAGCGGTAGCGCACTATAATGAAATTAAGCCGCAGCTGCTGACAACCGGCGGCACCTCTGATGGCCGCTTTATCGCCCGCATGGGTGCGCAGGTAGTGGAACTGGGTCCGGTAAACGCCACCATTCATAAAATCAATGAGTGTGTGAAAGCCTCCGACCTGCAGATGCTGAGCCGGATGTATCAACGCATCATGGAACAACTGATCGCCTGAGTGCGATGTTAAGGAGCGGGAAATGGAGTTTATTAAAGATTACTGGTGGATCCTGGTGATCCTGCTGATGGTCGGCGTGCTGATGAATGTGTATAAAGATCTGAAACGCATCGATCACAAAAAATTTATGGATAACAAACCGAACCTGCCGCCGCATCGTGATTTTAACGATAAATGGGACGATGACGACGACTGGCCGAAGAAGAAGTAATGCCGGATGCCCTCGCTGAGCGAGGGCATTTTTACATCATCACGATGACATCATCATCACCGGGCTTCGCCCCGCTCAACGCCTCGTCAAAATAACGTTTCGGCACCGTATAACGCAGATGATCCAGCGCCAGCGCCATGCTGCGATGGTCGATGGCATGGGCCAGATCGTCGACAATATCCAGCGTAACATCGCCGCCTAATGCCGTCAGACGCTGCTCCGCCAGCTGCGCATGATGCATCGGGATCTGCTCATCGTAATCACCGTGAATCAGATGCACCGTAGTGCGGGTACTGGCTTTCTCGGGTAGCGTGACGAAGCGACCGTTAAACACCACCGCCCGCCCCGCCAGATCGGCATGCGCTTTTACCCCTTCCAGCACCATGCTGCCGCCCTGCGAAAAGCCGATCAGCGCCGTCGCTTCCGCCCGGACACCGCTCTGCTGCTGCCAGTGACGAACCGACTCGACGAACTGCGGCATCGCAGCGTCGACCCGTTGCTGAACCGTCTGGTCGTGTAAATCGGCTTCGGGAAACCACTGGCGGCCTGCGGCGGGCGCCCCCACCGACACCACCAGCGCCTCCGGGAAGGTGCGGGCAAACCAGCTGCCAATCTCGCCCATTGAATCCGGATTGTCGCCCACGCCGTGATAAAGCAGAAACAGCTGGGCCGCCGTGGCGGGCTGTTGAACGATTACATATTTCAGTGTCATGTTGACCTCCTGTTTTCACTCTACGCCGCCGGGCGCGAAATGATATGAGGAAAATTTGAACCCGCAGGTCGAATTATTTCAACGACTGACGCAGAGCCTCAGCGTCCAGGCCTGGCAGGTTTTCAAGCGCGGTGGCGGTCTGCTGACGCAGCGCAGTAATCAGCGCTTTACGTCCACTCAGTCCCGCCTGTCGGGCCAGCGTGCTGAGCGCATCCGGCGCGGCAATCGCGGCTTCCAGCAGCGGTAACGGCTGCAGCCGGAGGCCTGCCAGCCGCTGCAACACCGGCAAACTGGCCTCCAGTGGCCGCTGTGCCCAGGCAAAACCGGCGGCCAGCCAGGCATCCTGATCGGTAAAATCCGCGTCATACCGCATCACAACGCCTGCCGGTAACGCGACAGGCTGAGGTAAAAGCGGCCAGTCGCGGGCCAGTTGCTGTGCCGCGCGCTGCTGCAACGCTTCTCCGGCAGCAGAACAGGCCAGCATCGCCATTGCGGCGTAACAGCCGCTGCTCGCCTCGCGCTGACTGCCGATTCGCACCAGGGTAAAACCACAGGCGCGCCAGAAGGCCCAAAGAGACTCAGTGTAGCCGAAGCTGACGGAAAGATAGTCGTAATCAGCGGCAGCGTGACGGGCCGCGGTCACCAGCTGCTGGCCGATTCCACGGCGACGGCTTTCCGCAGCCACGGCAATACGGCTGATGCGCAGTGAGCGTAACGTTGCCGCCTCCGTCAGTCCTGCATGCGCCGCCAGCGACTGAGCCACCAGGCTACCGCGTGGCCGACGGGTACCGGCCCACACCGCCTGCGCCAGCGCCGGATCAAGTCCACCCTCTTCCACCAGCCATAATGCGCCCTGCAACGCCGCTGTCTCGCCAGCCAGCCACAGCTGCATACCTGGCGCATCCAGCAGCCGACGTAAATCCAGCGGTGAGGTCCGGTAATGGGCGCTGGTCAGCAGGCGATAGGCCGCCTGCAACGCTGGAAAATCGTCGCGGGAGGCAGGATGCGGAAGGGCTGATGAGGAAGGCGTGACAGCGGTGGCATCATCAAACAGCAGCGTCTGGTTGAGCCAGCGCTCCAGCGGATCGCTACGCGACCAGCGCAGTGGCTCATCAAGGGTAAAATAGCGCACCTGCGGCAGTGCGGCGCAAAACTTTAGGATAAAGCCGCGCCCGCTACCTTCGTAACCTTGTACGGTGGTGGTGAGTAACACACGGGGAAAACGGCTGACCAGCGCCTGCAACAGCGGCGCGGGAATAGCTGCCGCTTCATCAATAATCAGCCACTCAGCGGCAGGCGGCGGGTCCAGCGCCAGTAGCGCGTCTGGTGCCATGAAATGAAAATGCTCGCCGGCAAACGCTGCCAGGACCTCCGTTGAAGCTCTGGCCGGTGCGGTCACCAGCGCGTGACCATTGTGACGCGCCAGCATCCCCGCCAGTGCCGATTTTCCGCGGCCACGGGCGGCGGTCAGGACCGCCACGCCAGACGATATTGCCAGCCACTTTTCCAGCACCGCCTGTTGCTGCTGCGGTGCCTGACACTGCCAGCGTGGCCTGTCTGACAGCGGCGGCCAACGGCACGGCTGATGCTGCCGCTCCAGCAGCACTTCGGCATCGGTGAGAATCTGCTGTTGCAGATGGTGAACGAAGCGTGGCGTGGCGATGGGTTCGGCGACATCCGCCCAGCGCAGGCTATCGGCATCCGGCTGGTGCGGCCAGCGGTCCCACGGCGGGACCAGCAGCAGCAGCCAGCTACCGGCGGTTAAGGTGCCAGCCAGTGCGGCGAAGGCGTCAGCGTGAAAGCCCGCGCGGGCATCGAAAATGGCGTGATGAAATTCGCGTCCCAGCAGAGTGCGCACCGCACCTGGCGCGCAGTGCGGACCGGGAAACAGCGCGCTTTCGGCCAGCGTCAGCCAGTCACCCGCCAGCGCGTCACGCCATACCGCCGCCCGCGCCAGGCACCAGGCGGGATCGCCGCTGATCACTGCCAGCCGTCGAATCCCGGCCTGCTGCATCAGGACGGTGGTGTGCTGCAGGGTCATTCGTTGCTGGCAAAGGTGTTGCACTGTCCCGGATTGCCACTATCAAAACCGCGCTTGAACCAGCTGTAGCGCTGCTGCGAGGTGCCGTGAGTGAAGCTATCCGGCACCACCCGTCCCTGACTTTTCTGTTGCAGACGATCGTCACCAATCGCCTCGGCGGCATTCAGCGCCTCCTGCAGATCGCCGACTTCCAGGATATTCTCCTGCTGCATATAGTGTCCCCAGACGCCTGCGAAGCAGTCAGCCTGTAACTCCATTTTGACCGACAGATGGTTGACCTGAGTCTGGCTGGCACCCTGCTGCATTTCGCGGACTTTCGGTTCGATGCCAAGTAACTTCTGCACGTGATGGCCGACTTCATGCGCAATCACATAGCCCTGGGCAAAGTCACCGCCAGCACCGAGTTTGGTTTTCATCTCGTCATAAAATGAGAGATCGATATAAACCGTCTGATCGGCAGGACAGTAGAAGGGTCCCATTACCGACTGGCCGGTACCGCAGCCGGTGCGGGTTGCGCCGCGATACATCACCAGCTTCGGCGCGACATACTGTTTGTTCATCTGCTGGAACAGTTTGCCCCAAGTATCTTCGGTGGTAGCCAGGATAACCTTAGTGAATTTCGCGGCCTCGTCATCATTAGCGCTGACGCTGCGCTGCTGCTGCTGACTGGTCGGCGCCACCTCTCCGCCGGTCAGTAAGCCGGTCAGGTCATAGCCATAATAGCCGGCCACCGCGACCACGATCAGCAGAACGATACCACCCTTGCCGCGCGGCAGACGGATCTGGCGGCCTCCATAACCGGACGATTGATCGCGACGGTCCTCTACATTGTCGCTTTCGCGACGCCCTTGCCAGCGCATGCTTTACTCCCTTAGCGGTTTACTCAGATGGCATGATTTTAGTTGTGTGCCGGGGCAATAACCAGCTTTACGCCAAAATGAAAAAAGGAGAGCCGGGGCTCTAATGCCTGTCAGTTAAGCAGCAGGTGATAACGCGGGCTGGTGCCGCTCAGGGGCTGGCGGTCCTCGCGCCGCTGCGCGGTGCCTTCACGTCATTCCTCTGCCTGACGGACCGCCGGGGATGGCACATCCTGTGCCGCCCCGCCTTTCGCCCGCGTCCTGCGGGCTCTCCTGGCTAATGTTCAGCGCTGCGGATTGCCTGCCCCTGAGCGACCCCAGCCTGCTCTGAAACTTCAGTGCGTGCTGTTAAAAAGGGCACGATAGTGGAGGCCTGGGCGCCTCTGCTGCTGAAAGGGCTATCCGCAGCGCTGAGGCGTGACGTTGGGCCAGAACGCCACGCCGGGAAGCGTGGAGAGTTCGGGGCCGGCCAGGAAAGGCCGATCCCCGAACGGTTCGTCGGCACGACTTCAAAGCCGAAGGAACCGCGCAGCGGCGCGAGGACGGCCCGGCAGCAGCAGCGGTGCTCAGGCCCGCACTCCGGCACGCTCGCCCATACAAAAAAGCTGCCACGTCTGACCGTGACAGCCTTTGCACATTTAACCTTAACTGACGAGCATTAGAGCCGGGGCTCTCCTTTCTCTGCTGTGCGGTGTGGCTTAGTCGAGCTTCACGCCCAACCGCTGAGCAACGGCTTCATAGGCTTCAACCACGCCGCCCAGGCTCTGGCGGAAACGGTCTTTGTCCATTTTATCCAGCGTCTCTTTGTCCCACAGGCGCGCGCCGTCTGGCGAGAACTCATCGCCCAGCGTCACTTCGCCGTTAAACAGACCAAACTCCAGCTTGAAGTCGACCAGAATCAGTCCGGCGTCGTCAAACAGCTTGCTCAGAACCTCGTTGGCTTTAAAGGTCAGTTCCTGCATCCGCGCCAGGTTTGCCTTGCTGACCCAGCCAAAGGTTTCGCAATAGGATTCGTTGACCATCGGGTCATGTTTCGCATCGTCTTTCAGGAAAAGATCGAACAGCGGTGGATTGAGCACCAGCCCCTCTTCCACGCCCAGGCGTTTTACCAGCGAACCCGCGGCACGGTTGCGCACCACGCACTCAACCGGCACCATCTCCAGCTTCTTCACCAGCGCTTCGGTATCAGACAGCAGCGCTTCCATCTGGGTCGGGATACCCGCTTCCTGCAATTTAGTCATAATGAAATGGTTGAACTTGTTGTTCACCATCCCTTTACGATCAAACTGCTCAATTCGAGCCCCGTCACCTGCTGACGTATCGTTGCGGAATTCGAGTATCAGCAGATCCGGGTTATCGGTGCTGTATACGGTTTTCGCTTTACCGCGATACAGCTCAGCTCGCTTTTGCATCTTGTTCACTCCAGACTTGAAATAACGGGTGTCCAGCGGCCTGTGCCGCTGCGGCGATTGCCTTGACGCAATCGTTTACTTCGCCGCGCGCTATTATGCCAAAAACAAAATAAAAAGGCCGGAGAATCTCCGGCCCTTCATCATTTTTATTTGTTCAGCGCGCCCTGGAACACCGCCACCAGCGCATCATTTTGCGACTGGGTCAGCACATGCCCTTTCGGGTCGATGAACTGCAGGCTGGTACGGTTATCAAGATCGCCGACCTGCACTTTATAATCCCCGTTTGGCAATTCGGGATCTTTAGCGCCTACTTCATCCCAGCCGCTGCTGCCCGGTGATTTATAGGTCACCTTCATGCTGCCGGTTGAGCGGGTCGTATCGGTCACTTCCATTCCGATGCGTTTCATTGCCTCTGGCAGACGCTGCCAGGCCACGTTGTACGGCGTACGCAGGATCAGCAACGGCAGGCCGGTATCATCCGCACCGCTCTGCACATCAATCGCGCCATTCACCCGACCCGAAGCCGCATTTTCGCTGGCGGTCTGGATCTTATCCATGCCGGTGCTGATGTCGTTAAGCATCTGCGCGGTATAGCGTTGGATCTGCGCAGGCGAAGTGATGGTTTTGCCATCCTGCTGCAGTTCCAGCAGGCGAACCGTCAGCAGCTGCTGATAGCTCTGCGACTGCACGCTGATCTGGTAACGGCCACGATACTGCTGATCTTCATCAGCGCGGTTCCACTGAACCCAGTCGGTGGTCAGCTGCTGTCCGGCGTCATTACGTGAAGCAATCGGGAATTTGTAAGACTGCACCACATTGACGACCTGCGACCAGACGGAGCCACGGCTGTTATCAAGCATCAACGCGCCGGTATTATTGCTGTATTGCGCGCGGGTACCGTTCAGCAGCGCCAGCGGCTGGGCCGGTGGACGGATATCAAGCTGCTTGCCGGTCGGGGCCTTGCTGCTGGTGCGCGGGACATCAAAATCGCCACGCTGAACCGGCAGGATCATCCCGGCTGGGGCTTTCAGTTCATGTAGTTCGCTGGCTTGCAGATAAGATTCGTCACCGCTGACCTGGCGCTTATAGCGCTGGTCGCTTGAACAGGCCGACAACAGCATCAGGGTGGAAAGCCCCACCACTGTGGCTACCGTTGACCGCTTTACTGAGTAATTCATTCAAACTCCCTAAATTATCGCAAACCCGCTTTCACCAGCGCCTGCTCCACTTTCGGCTGGCCGGCTGCAGTCAGTGGCGTCATTGGCAGACGCAGCGTGTCGTTAGCGATTAATCCTAGCTGTTTCGCAGCCCATTTTACCGGGATAGGATTGGGTTCACAGAAAAGCGTCTGGTGCAGGTGCATCAGACGCTGATTCAGGCGGCGTGCCTCGACGAAATTACCCTGCTGTGCCAGTGTGCACAGCTCAGCCATTTCGCGCGCGGCTATGTTCGCCGTCACCGAAATGACGCCTTTGCCGCCCAGTTGCATAAAGTCCAGTGCGGTAGCATCGTCGCCACTCACCAGAATGAACTCTTCATTAACCAGCTCTTGGATCTGACTTACCCGCGATAAGTTCCCGGTTGCCTCTTTGATTCCGATAATATTTTTTATTTCAGCCAGGCGGGCAACGGTTTCCGGCAGCATGTCACAACCGGTACGTGAGGGAACGTTATACAGCATTTGCGGCAGGCTGGTGCTGTCGGCGATCGCTTTAAAGTGCTGGAACAACCCTTCCTGCGTAGGACGGTTGTAATAAGGCGTGACGGTCAGGCAGCCGACCACGCCGGAGTGTTCGAAACGTTTAGTCAGAGAGATGCCTTCAGCGGTGGCATTCGCACCGGTCCCGGCGATCACCGGAATACGGCCATCCGCCAGCTCCAGGGTCAGCATCACCACATCGCCGTGTTCTTCATGGCTCAGCGTGGCCGATTCGCCTGTGGTGCCGACGGAAACAATCGCCGCGGTGCCGCTGGCGACATGATAATCAATCAGTTTTTTCAGACTCGCACGGCAGACATTACCTTTGTCATCCATTGGCGTAACGAGTGCAACAATACTTCCCGTAAACATTGGCGATCCCCTCGACAAACAAGTGCTTCATGGTACGTTTTACGCTTAGGGAAAAGCAAGCAAGCCACGCTATTCCGGCGCTTGTCAGCAGTTTTTTTTATGTTTACCTTATAGTTATTAGCGAATGCACAGGAAAAGCCATTTTGCCGCAATCTCAGCCCCATCATCTGGTGATCACCGCGCTCGGTGTTGACCGTCCGGGTATCGTCAACACCATTACCCGACACGTCAGCAGCTGCGGTTGCAACATTGAAGATAGCCGTCTCGCCATGCTCGGGGATGAGTTCACCTTTATCATGCTGCTGTCAGGCAGCTGGAACGCCATTACGCTGATTGAATCCACTCTGCCGCTGAAAGGCGCCGAACTGGAACTGCTGATTGTCATGAAGCGGACCAATGCCAGTCGCCGTCCGCCGATGCCGGATACCGCCTTTATCCAGGTTGAGGTAGCGGATTCGCCGCACATCATTGAACGCTTCACCGATCTGATCGATAAGCATCAGATGAATGTTGCCGAACTGGTCTCCCGGATTACACCGGGACAACACGATTTGCCTCCCACGCTCTATATTCAAATGACCGCCCACAGTCCGACGCGGACTGAAGGCACGTCGTTTGAGCAGGCCTTTAATACGCTGTGTCATGAGCTGAATGCCCAGGGATCGCTGCGCCTTTACAGCCTGTCGGATGCCGACAGCAGTGAAGCCATCAGCCCGACACGCTAACGGCGCATGTTGATACCGGAGCTATTTCTCCACATGACCGTCACCGAAACGTGCCCGGCTATGTGGTGAAATACCCCCTGATGGTAATTTTCCATTTGGCAGTTTCGCGCCGGATGGTGTATTACCGACAGCCTGAATAAAAAAATGGAGAGATGTGATGAATCCACTGAAAGCCGGTGATACCGCACCGAAATTTAGCTTGCCCGATCAGGATGGCGAACAAGTGAATTTGACCGACTTCCAGGGACAGCGCGTTCTGGTGTATTTCTATCCGAAGGCGATGACACCCGGCTGCACCGTCCAGGCATGCGGTCTGCGTGACAACATGGATGAGTTAAAAAAAGCGGGCGTGGAGGTGCTGGGTATCAGCACTGACAAACCGGAAAAGCTGTCACGCTTTGTCGAAAAAGAGCTGCTGAACTTCACCCTGCTGTCAGATGAAGATCATGAGGTCTGTAAGGCGTTTGGCGTCTGGGGTGAAAAAACCTTTATGGGTAAAACCTATGACGGCATCCATCGCATCAGTTTCCTGCTGGATGCTGACGGCAAGGTGGAAAAGGTCTTCGATAACTTTAAAACCTCCAATCACCACGATATCGTGCTGGACTACGTTAAGTCCGCCTGATGTCTGCAGGACGCGGCAGCCTGCTCGCCGCGTCCTGCTTATTAGCGTCACTGCCCTGACTGACTGCGGTGATCCGCTTCAGCCGCCAGAGGGCTTACCGCCTCTCCGCCACCAGAATCTCTCCGTTAACCCGCGCCCTGCCAGGGTTGCGGCTTCCGACGTAGCGGCTAATTGACTGCCGCGGCGATCACACAGTTACGGCCGCTGTTTTTCGCCTGATAGAGCGCAGCATCCGCCTGCTTCAGGCTATCTTCAAGCGTCACATCCTGCTGACCGCTCCATGCCGAGACGCCAATCGATAAGGTAATGCGTCCGACGTCAGTAAGCCAGGCTTCGGCAATGCCGAGCCGCACCCGTTCGGCAATGATCAGCGCCTCTTCCAGTGCGGTACCTGGCAGCAGCATCAGAAACTCTTCGCCGCCGTTACGACAGACCACATCAGACTGGCGGGCGCTGGCGCGCAGCGTGCTCGCGACCTGCTGAATGACCCGGTCGCCGACGTCATGGCCCCAGCTATCGTTGACGTTTTTAAAATGATCGATATCCAGTGCCAGCACCGAAAATGGCTGACGCAGCGTCTGGTAATAGTCCAGCACTGCGTTGAGCCCGCGACGATTGAGTAACTGGGTCAGCGGATCGGTCTGTGCTTCCGAGTTGAGTCGGCCAATTTTATCCTGCACCAGTCCGATGCCGGTCAGCAGCGCACGCTTGACCTGCGCAGCTTCAAAATACCAGGCGCTGATCCCGCCTATCTCTTTTGACACGCCCTGCGCATCCATCCGGCTGGCCTTACGCGCCAGTTGCCACAGCGGTAGCGCAATCAGCCGGGCCAGAATCACCGCCACCAGCAGCGTTAACAGCGCAAAGGGTACAGAGTTTTTCAGCACCTTCAACAACAGGCCCGACAGCGGCTCCAGCGTCACGTTAACCGGCTTGAGTGCCACCACCATCCAGCCAGTGGTCGGTACCACCGCATAGCCTGCCAGCTGGGTAACCTCTCCTGCTGGCGAAATCTTCAGCGAGCCGTTGCTCTGCTCCTCGCGTGGGCCGATGATGGCGGGCAGCGTTTTGCCAATCAGCTGGCGATTCTGGTGATAGAGCACCTGATTATTGCTGTCGAGCACGTAGACGCTGGTGCCATCGCGATAAAACTGTTCGCCCAGCAGCGCATTCAGAACACTTTTCTTCTTCAGATAGATGGTGCCGCCCACATAACCCAGATAGTCCCCTTCCCGGCTCCAGATGGGCCAGGAGACGAACACCAGCAGATTGTTAGCGGCAGAAAGCGTCGGTTTACTGATCATCGGCTGACGCATCGACAGCGCCTCTCGTGACGCGTCGCTGGTGAGGTGCATCCCTTTAAGCGTCAGCGATTCCGGCGAGATAGCTCTGACTATCCCCTGCTGATCGACCACCGCGACCGAGTTAAAACTGATGGTCTGCTCGCGCAGTCGGTTGACTTCGCTCTGCAGCAGTTTGTCATTACCGAAATCGCCGCTGATCTGGTTAGCGCTGTAGTGCAGTTGTGACTGCGCCAGCTGAAAGAAAATTTCACTGGTGGAGGCCAGCTTGGCGGCGTAGGCCCGGTTAGCTTCCAGCGTGCTTTCAATCAATACCTGCCGCTGAACCCGCCAGGTGGCGTACAGGGTATTGGCGAGGGTGATGACGATGCTGACTATGACCAGCAGCGCGATTAAATTGCGCAGATCGGTTTTGGGTCGAAAACGCCTTATCATGACGTTGCCGCCGCAGGTGAAAAAATCATCGATTACGTGCCTGATTATTGTTATTAGCGTGTGCCGGATGGCCTGGCGATACTGGCGTCAGTTTACACCCTGACAGAGGATTTGAGCAGGGTTAAGGCCGCCGGCACCACACTAAATTCAAATTTATCTGGTCCTAATCGATCAATCCCTGGCTATCGTAAAACGGCCAGGGCCCGGAAAAGCGGCCAATGGCGCACTGGTGCGTCACCATTCCCTCTCCGGGCTGCCAGCGATGCAACAGAAATCCGGGCGGCTCCAGCACAAAGTGCGCCGGACCGTCAGGCTGCAGATCCAGCGCCACCTGATGCGAGGCGCCCGGCGCTACGCAGGCCAGCGTGCCGGCAAAACGGGTCTGTAAGCTGCGATGCAAATGACCGCACAGCACCCGTTCCACCTGCGGATGACGGGCAATGATCGCCTCAAGCGCGTCGGGCTGACGTAACCGTTGCCGATCCATATGATCGATACCGCAGGCAAAAGGCGGATGGTGCAGCATTACCAGCGTGGGCCGATCGGGCGCGGCACTCAACGCCCGATCCAGCCACAGCAGTTGCTGCTCATCGACATAGCCCCACGGCTGCTGCGGCACGCTGGAGTCAAGCGCCAGCAGCCTGACATCGCCAACGGTCAGTTGCCAGTTCAGGGTTGGCCCGTTTTGCAGGTAAGCATGATCCGGAAAGGCAGCGCGCAGCGCCTGGCGGTCGTCATGATTGCCCGCCATCAGGTAATAGGGTCGCTGTAGCCGCTGCAGGGCGTCGCGCAGCGTCTGATACTCGTCAGGCCTGCCGAAATCGACCAGATCGCCGGTAATCACCACCACATCGGGCTGCGGTCGCAGCGCGTTTAGCGTATCGATAGCCAGCAGTAAGGCCGCATGGGTATCGACCTTTTTATAAGAGAGACGGCCATTGGCCTTGATATGCAGATCGCTGAGCTGCGCAATCACCGTAGGTTGAACAGACAATCCTGACTCCTTAGCAACTAAATTCCAGTGCGGCATGGCTGGCCAGCGACCAGCTGATGCGCTGTCCGGCCTGCCAGACTTCGCGGGCGTGGCGTTCGACCTGAATCGGCGTTTCCAGCCCGATATCGATCAGTAAGCGCTGCGAGGCGCCAAGAAAGGTACTGCCCATCACCATACCCTGCTGGGCATACCGGCTCTCGTCAGCCAGCAGCACATCTTCCGGCCGACAGAAACGCAGCGGTTTGCCGTGCCGATCCTCGGCAATACAGTTAATCGCCCCGACAAAATCAGCGACAAAGCGTGACGCCGGACGCTGATAAATTCCCTGTGGCGTATCGATCTGCACCAGGCGACCCTGCTCCATCACTGCAATGCGGTCGCCCAGCGCCATCGCTTCCTGCTGGTCGTGGGTCACGTAGACGGCGGTGATCGCCAGCCGCTTCAGCAGCGCGCCGATCTCCAGTCGCAGCCGTTCGCGCAGGCGGGCGTCGAGCGCCGCCAGCGGCTCATCGAACAGCAACACTTTGGGTCGGGCGGCCAGCGCACGCGCCAGCGCCACCCGCTGCTTCTGTCCGCCGGACAATTTATCAATCCCGCGCTGCGCCAGATGCGTCAAATCCACCAGCGCCAGCATCTCCGCCACCCGCGCCTCACGCTCGGTGCGCGGCACGCCCTGCACCTTCAGGCCATAGGCGACGTTCTGCGCCACGTTGAGCGTGGGAAACAGCGCGTAGTTCTGGAACACCATGCCGACATTGCGTTTCTCAATCGGCAAATTGGTCACGTTGCGCTGATCAAACCAGACTTCGCCCGGCCGATCGCTGCTCTCCAGCCCGCTGATGATGCGCAATGTCGTGGTTTTGCCGCAGCCCGACGGGCCGAGTAGCACCAGCGTTTCACCCGCCTGCACCTGCAGATCGAGCGGATGCAGCGCCACATGTTGATTAAAGCGGCGCGAACAGCCGCGCAGCGTTACGTTTACCGCCTCGTTCATGCTTGCTCCTCACGTTGCTGCCGCCGGGTTTGTCGTTCCAGCCAGTGATTACAGGCATTGAGCAACAGCAGCAGCGGTAAAATCATCAGAATAAAAATCAGGGTATAAGCGGACCCGACTTCCAGCCGCATCGAGGCGTAGCTGTCCGCCAGTCCGACCGGCAGCGTTTTGGTCAGCGGGGTGTGCAGCATCCAGGTAATGTTGAACTCCCCGACCGACAGGGTAATCACCATAAAAGCGCCAGCCAGGATGCCGTTGCGGCAGTTGGGAACCACCACGGTAAAGAAACGGTGCCAGAAACCGGCCCCGAGGCTGGCAGCGGCCTCTTCCAGGCGCGGTAGCTGAATCGCCTGCATCACCGCCAGCACCGGTCGGATCATAAACGGCAGCGTGAACAGCACATGACCAATCAGGATGAACAACCAGCTGTCACGCAGACTACTGAACTGGCCATACAGCAGAATAATACCCAGCGCGGTCGCCAGACCGGGCAGCGCCACCGGCAGCATCAGACACTCTTCAATCCGCGCCGCCCAGCGTGAGGGCGACTTCAGCAGGCCCCAGGCTGCCGGTACCCCGATCACCACCGTCAGCGCTAAACAGCTCAGCGCGATCAGCAGTGACAGCCAGAAGGTGTCGGCATACATCTGCCACACCTGCGCCACCCACTTCAGCGTCAGGCCACTGCGCAGGCCGACAAAATAGTTTTGCGTTACGCCCGCCAGCATCGATAACAGCACCGGCACGATCATAAACAGCGCGGTCAGGCTGGTGATGGAGATCTGCAGATAAAACAGCCCCCGGCGCTTCATGATGTGCGTTCCTCGCGGCTGGCGGTCAGCCAGCGTGCCAGCATCAGGCCCAGCCAGGCGACCGCTCCCATCACCACCGAGAGCGCGGCGGCGGTGGCGAAATTGGCGTAATTAGTGAACTCGCCGTAGATGGTCAGCGGCAGCACCGCCAGCTGCGTCCCGAGAGTAAACGCGGTGCCAAAGGCGCCCATGCTGGTGGCGAAACAGAGCGCACCGCAGGAGAGCAGCGCCGGTTTCAGACCCGGAATAATCACATCAAGGATGATGCGCCACTGACTGGCACCCAGTGAACGGGCCGCCTCTTCCAGTGAGCGATCCAGCTTTTCACTGGCCGCCACCAGCGTGACGATGGCCCGTGGCAGCGAGAAGTAAAGGTAGCCAATAAACAGCCCGCTCAGCGAGTAAGCAAGCACCCAGCGCTCCCCCACCAGGCTAAGACTGAGTTGCGCCAGCACACCCTGCCGTCCCGCCAGCATCACTACCAGAAACCCCACCACCACGCCGGGAAAGGCCAGCGGAAAGGTCAGCAGCGCCAGCAGCGTGCCGCGTCCGTTAAAACGCTGCCGCGCCAGAAAGCAGCCAACCACGGCGGCAATCAGCAGCGTCACCAGGGTAACCGCCAGCGACAGCAGCACGGTATTAAACAGGCTTTGCAGATACTGCGGCTGGCTGATGACCGTCCAGTAGCCACTGTGGTGGCTGCTGCGATCGGCTGTCATGCCGATTTGCAACAGGCGGGCAAACGGCAGCAGCCAGAAGGCAGCAAAGAACAGCAGCGCAGGCAGCAACATCCACGGCCAGTTCACGTCCGGCTGCCCGACACGCGCCCGAGCACGGCCGACGCGGGCTAAGGCGTGGCCGGTTTCAGCGAGTGCCATCAGCGGATCTCACTCAGGTAACGCGCTGAGAAGGCTTTCTGGGCATCGGCCATCTGCTGATAATCGACGGTATGGGCGCGGGCGTAATCGCTGTCCGGCAGAAAATGTTTTTTGGCTTCTGCTGACATCGCCGCCGGGCGTACCGGGCGCAGATATGCATTCGCCCAGATCGCCTGACCGGGATCGGAGAGCACATAGTCGATCACTTTTTTACCGTTCGCCGGATGCGGCGCGTTTTTCACCAGGCTGATAACGTAAGGCACCGTCACCGTGCCTTCCTGCGGAATAACAAATTCGACGTTAGCGTGATCTTTATAGCGGGCGCGATAGGCGTTGAAGTCGTAGTCGAGCAGAATCGGGATTTCGCCGGAAATCAGGCGGGCATAGGCGGTCTGTTTCGGCACAATCGGCTGGTTGCGCTGCAATGCTTTAAACCAGTTAAGCGCCGGAGTGAAATCCTGCAGATTGCCGCCTTTGGCCTGATTCACCGCCACCGCCGTCACGTAACCGACAAAAGCACTGGCGGGATCGAGGTAGCCAATCATGCCTTTATATTCCGGCTTCAGCAGATCGTCCCAGGAACGGGGCACCGGCGCGCCAGCCAGCGCATCCACATTGACCATAAAGCCGAGCGTCCCGGAGTGCAGCGCCACCCATTTACCGGCCGGATCTTTCATCCCCGCCGGGATCTGATCCCAGCCGGACGGTTTATAGGCGGCGATCACATCGGCACCGGCTGCCTGGATGCCGAAGCTGACACCGTAATAAACCACGTCGGCAACCGGATTGTTTTTCTCAGCCACCAGCTGCGCCAGCGCCTGACCGGAATTTTTATTATCCTGCGGCACCTGAATGCCGGTCGCTTTTTCGATCGCTTTCAGCTGAGTGCCCCAGTCAGCCCACTCGGGCGGGCAGTTGTAGCAGATGGCATTATCCGCCGCCTGGACCCAGTGACTGGTGAGCGTGCAGCCCGCCAGCAGCGCGACGCTGAAAAGCTGTTTGATATTAACCGTGAGTAGCATGATGTTTCCCTGAAGTTGAGCCATAAAATGCCGGGGCGACACTCTCCCCAAGCCGCAAATGATGTTCCAGCCGCTCTGTGCCGCCGCCGGAGGAAGGATGTAAAAGCCGATCGATGGCGCGCGTCCCCAGCAGCGCGCCCGGCTGCACCACACTGGCCAGTGAAGGCGAGAGCTGTTCACCCAGTGCAATGCCGTCGAAACCCATCACGGAGAGCTGGTGCGGCACGCTGATGCCGGCACGCGCAGCCGCCCCCATCAGGCTGATGGCCAGCAGATCGTTGCTGCAAATCACGGCCGTCAGCGGCGATGCGGCGTGTATCAGCGGCAGCAGCGGCTGAAAATCAGATTGGGTATGGCTCGGCATTTCGATGACCGGATGCGCCATCAGACCGGCCTGCCGCATGGCATCGCCGTAGCCAAGATAGCGCTGGCGCGCCCGATCAGATTGACGCATCGGCCCGGCGATCATCACGATATGACGGTGGCCCAGCGCCAGCAGATGCCCGGTCGCCTCGGCAATGGCTCGTCGGTTATCCACACACAGGCAGGGCCAGTCATGCTGCTGCGGCACGTTATGCGTCAGGACAAACGGCATCTCTGCTGCCGCCAGCGTCGGTAACAGCGTACTGCTGTCGGCATCCGCCACCGTCAGTACCAGACCCGCCACGCGCTGGCGCAGCATATGTTCGACTATCGCCGCTTCCCGATCGGCCTGATAGTCACTGGTCGCCACCAGCAAACCGTAGCCGGCACGCCGGGCCTGTTGCTCCATCGCCTGAAGCTGCTGGGCAAAAATCGGGTTAAGCAGCGAAGGCAGCAACACGCCCAGCGTGGTGGAGTGCTGGGTGCGGAGCTGACGGGCAATATGATTCGGGCGAAACCCGAGCTCGGCCGACGCCGCCAGCACTTTTTGCAGCGTGTCGGGTTTCAGCAGATGAGGAGCAGAGAAGGCGCGAGCGGCAGTGGCGCGGGAGACACCCGCCAGATTGGCCACGCTGATTAAATCGGTCATTACGCCCTCGTTTATCGTCGATGAGATCGATCTCATTGAGGCGTAAGCTAACGGCGAGATATGACAGGCGCATCGCGGTGAGGTGACGGAAAGATGACAGCGGCGTTGCCGCCGCCGGAAGAATCAGAGCATCAGGAAAGCGTACCCTTCATTTTGCAACGTGGCGACGGTAGTGCCGCTGGAGATGGTGTGCGTCACTCTCGGATCGATCCATTCACGCTCAAGCTGATGGAATGCCACCGACTGATCGCAAATCGACACCTCAACACCGGCTTTTTTCAGTTCGTCGATCAGTTTAAGGTTCGGGTTGTCGACACCGTAGGCTTTATGAAACTGGGTATTATTTAAGGCAGCCGGCACCGCATCGCTGTTAATCGAAACGACAAATTTGAGCTGGTTGAGCGGCACGCCCGCAGCGTAATAGAGGTTGGTCACGCGAGCCACCCGTTCCAGACCGAGATTGGGCTGACGAATATCGCCTTCACTGCGGTTGATCTGGAAAACAATTTTATTACTCAGGCCTGGCGTGGTGCCTGGTTTAAATGCGGGCGTATCGACATAATGTATTTTTCCGTAGCCATCAATGGCGGGCGTACTCCAGAAATCAGCCGGCTGCGTTTTATTATCCGCCATTTTCCCGCTGACCTTATCGAACAATTCCGGCAACTGTAAAACATTACCCCCAATAAAACCCGCCACCGCGGCGACCACAATAAAGGCTGCTGGACGCATGACTTATTTCTCCTGAAGTTTCAGACAAGACGTTAATTACATTGCCAGCCACGCGTAACCCTGATTTTGCAGGGTCGATACCGTGGTTGGGCTGGAAAGTGCATGCACCACCGATTTATCAATCCAGTTATTGGGATAATGGTGGAATGCCACCGACTGATCGCAGACCGACACTTTCACGCCGGTTTTATTCAGCTCATCAATCAGTTTCAGGTTCGGGTTATCGATACCATAAAATTGTCTGAAATGGGCGTTATCCAGCATGGCTGGCGTCGCATCGCCGGTCACTGACACCACAAACTGAAGCTGGTCAGCCGGAATGCCGGAGGCGATATAGAGATTCACCACCCGTGCGACCCGCTCCAGGCCCAGATTGGGTGCGGTCATGGCACCATCGCTGCGGGTAATCTGGAAAACAATTTTATTGCTCAGCCCCGCCACCGGTTTAAAGGCCGCATCAGACTCATAATGAATTTTGCCGTAGCCCGCAATGGCTGGCGTACTCCAGAAACCCGCAGGCTCCTGCGGCTCAGTTGAAATATGACTCGCCACTTTGTCATAGATTTTGCTGCTTTGTGTCACAGCCGCGCCAACCGCACCGCCGATAATGGCGATTAACACGTACGAAACCGCTGAGCGCATAACACTCCTCTCCACTAATTAATGCGTTATCGATCCTGATTCTGAATCGCGGCCTTATCTATATCACAGCGCATGAGTATTCAGCGCCTGCGTAAATTCAGGTCAGCACGCTTTACGCGATCGGGGAAATAATGCGCGGACGCAATCAATAGAAAGGTTTCATCGCGATTAAACGAAAAGACAGTATTGATCGGCCCTTAATAAACGCGAATACGTATGCAGCATCGGCAGACAACGCATAATTTAAGTCCACACCGCAGTGGAAAGAAAGGTTGGCTTTCACCTTGAACGATTTAATTTCTCAATCGAAGATCTGAGCAAAAAGTGACGAAACACCCTTTTTTTTCGGAGTATACCTGGAAAAATTCATGCCACATTCAATTTTTTTGAGTGTGTTTACATAACTTTAAACTAATGAAGTGAACAGGCAGATATTGCCTTCAGCATAATCTGCTTTATTTTTCGCTGCTGCATCGGGAAATCGGTAATAAGCGGAAACAGAGCCGCCAGTTATCGCCAGCACAGGCGGGACGCCTTTTTTCGTTTAGCTCTGGTTTAGGTTTCAGAGACATTCAATTTTTTTCGTCAGAAAAGGCGATCTTGCACAAATCACTCACCATTCTGCGCAGATAACCCCATTTCTTTCTTATCATGCTCTGGTTAAGATGGTTGCGAATCGCTGTTAGCTGCGAAAAAACGGAATGTTATCGCTGCGCACCTGTCCCGTCTCAGGGCCTCTTTACAGGATTAAGGCATGTTGAACCGGTTAAAGAAAACGCTGATCGCCGCACTGCTCCCGGCGCTGATAGTAACCAGTCTGGCACCGGCTTATGCCGACGTCAGCGATTCACTGCCCGACATGGGGACCACGGCGGGCTCGACCCTGTCGATTAATCAGGAATTACAGATGGGCGACTTCTACGTTCGCCAGCTGCGCGCCAGTGCGCCCCTGATCAACGACCCGTTACTGAATCAGTACATTAATCAGCTCGGACAGCGGCTGGTGTCACACGCCGATTCGGTTAAGACGCCGTTCCACTTCTTCCTGATCCAGAATGACGAACTCAACGCCTTTGCCTTCTTTGGCGGTAATGTGGTGCTGCACTCGGCACTGTTCCGGTTCACCGACAATGAGAGCCAGCTGGCCTCGGTGATGGCGCATGAAATTTCGCACGTCACCCAGCGCCATCTGGCGCGCGCGATGGAAGATCAAAAACGTAATGCGCCGCTCACCTGGGTTGGCGCGCTTGGCTCCATTCTGCTGGCGATGGCCAATCCCCAGGCCGGTATGGCGGCGCTGACCGGGACGCTGGCGGGTACCCAGCAGGGCATTATCAGCTTCACCCAGGGCAACGAGCAGGAAGCGGATCGCATCGGGATTCAGGTACTGCAGCGCGCCGGTTTTGATCCTCAGGCGATGCCCAATTTCTTACAGAAGCTGGCCGACCAGAGCCGCTTCTCCTCTAAGCCGCCCGAGATCTTGCTGACGCACCCGCTGCCCGACAGCCGCCTGGCTGATGCCCGTAACCGCGCCAATCAGATGCGGCCGGTGGTGGTCCAGTCCACGCAGGATTTCTATCTGGCGAAGGTGCGTGCGCTGGGGATGTATTCAACCGGCCGCAATCAGCTGACCGATGAACTGCTGAGCCAGTACGCCAGCGGCAACGCTCGCGAACAGCTGGCGTCGCAATATGGCAAGGCCGTGCAGTTTTTACAGGCAAAAAGCTATGCCGATGCGAAGCGCATCATCACCCCGCTGCTGGCGAAGCAGCCGGATAACGTCTGGTTCCTTGATATCATGTCCGATATTGATATCGGGCTGAATCAGCCGCAGCAGGCTATCGCTATGCTGACCGCGGCCACCGGCGCGAAGAACAGTCCGGTGGTGCAGCTCAACCTGGCCAACGCCTACGTCGAGGCGAAACAGCCCGCCAATGCCAGCCGCATTCTGAACCGCTATACCTGGAGCAATAAAGATGATCCTAACGGCTGGGATTTACTGGCACAGGCTTCAGCGCAGCAGGGTCTGAACGATGAAGAGCTGTCGGCACGCGCTGAAAGCCTGGCGCTGAATGGCCGGCTGGATCAGGCGATCACCACGCTCAGCAGCGCCAGTGCCCAGGTGCCGCTCGGCAGCCTGAAGCAGGCGCGATACGATGCCCGTATTGATCAGCTGCGTCAGTTGCAACAGCGCTTTAAGCAGTATCAGAAAGGTTAAATGACCAGAGATCACAGGAGATCGCCGGAGATGGTGACGATTTATCACAATCCGCGCTGCAGCAAGAGCCGCGAAACGCTGGCGCTGTTACAGGAGCGCGGCATTGAGCCGGAGGTGGTGCTCTATCTGCAGACGCCACCGGCGAGCGACACGCTGCACATTCTGCTGCAGAAGCTGGGGATGCAGAGCGCACGCCAGCTGATGCGAACCAAAGAGCCGCTTTATCAGACGTTAGGGCTGGCGGATCAGAGCCAAAGCGAGACGGCGCTGATCGCCGCGCTGGTCAGCCATCCCATTTTAATTGAACGACCCATCGTGATTAATGGCGATCGGGCGCGCATTGGCCGCCCGCCGGAAGCGGTGCTCGACATTCTCTAAAGGCCGAGCGTCTCTTTGACAAAAGGAATGGTGAGTTTGCGCTGGGCGCTGATCGAAGCACGATCGAGCCGATCCAGCGTATCAAACAGCGTGCGCATTTCGCGATCGAGCCGTTTCAGCAGGAAGCGGCCGACATCTTCCGGCAGCTCAAAACCGCGTAATCCGGCGCGCAACTGCAGCGCCTGCAGTTTATCTTCGTCGGAAAGCGGCTGCAGGCGATAAATCTGCCCCCAGTCGAGACGCGAAGCCAGATCGGGCAACTGCAGATTAAGCTGACGCGGCGGACGATCGCCGGTAATAAACAGGCGGGTATTGCCGGTTTCCAGAATGCGGTTGTAGAGATCGAAGATCGCCATCTCCCACTCCGGCTCGCCGGCGATGCACTCGATATTATCGATGCAGACCAGTGACAGTTGCTCCATCCCTTCCAGCACTTCCGGCACGAACCAGGTACGCTTATCCAGCGGCACATAGCCGACCGCCGCACCGCGTGCAGACATTTCAGCGCACGCCGCATGCAGCAAATGGCTCCGGCCACCGCCTTCACGCGACCAGAAGTAGAGATAGCTGCCATGTTGTTGGTTGAGAGCACCTTTCAGCGCGGCAATCAGCGACGGGTTTTCCCCCGGCCAGAAGCTGGCGAAGGTTTCGTCGTCAGGCAAATAGAGTGGCAATGACAATTGTGCCGGCGTGTTCAGAAGCACCTCAGCAAGAGAACAAGCAAAAAACCGGGGAAGTCTACCACAGTTTTCAGAAAGAGATGAATGGAGCGTCCCTGCCCCGATCTGATGCGCGTGCCGACGATCAGGAATCCTGACGATCTTCCGCTTCCAGCACTACTTCTTCCGGGCGCAGCAGTGAAATCACGCGGAAGATCAGCGCCAGTCCTACGCCAACCAGCGTGGCCAGCGCCATGCCTTTCAGCTCCGCCGCACCGATATGTACCTTCGCGCCGCTGACGCCGATGATCAGGATCACCGAAGTCAGGATCAGGTTCTGCGCTTTGTTGTAATCCACTTTGGATTCGATCAGTACCCGGATACCGGACGCGCCAATCACCCCATAGAGCAGCAGCGAGACACCGCCCATCACCGGCACCGGGATCGCCTGAATCGCCGCTGCCAGTTTACCGACGCACGACAGCAGAATGGCGAGGATCGCCGCGCCGCCAATCACCCAGGTACTGTAGACGCGGGTAATCGCCATCACGCCGATATTCTCACCGTAGGTGGTATTAGGGGTTGAGCCAAAGAAGCCGGAGATCACCGTCGATAAGCCGTTGGCGAACATCGAACGATGCAGGCCGGGATCGCGGATCAGATCTTTCTTCACAATATTGGCCGTCACCACCAGATGCCCGATGTGTTCGGCAATCACCACCAGCGCCGCCGGCAGAATGGTGAGCATCGCTACCCACTCAAAGCGCGGCGTATAGAAGGTCGGCAGCGCGAACCACGGCGCGTTCTCGACTCCACGCCAGTCAACGATGCCCATAAACCAGGAGAGCACATAGCCGACCAGCACCCCGATCAGAATCGGGATAATCGCCAGGAAGCCACGAAACAGCACCGATCCGAACACCGTCACCGCCAGCGTGACCAGCGAGATGATCACCGTGGTGCTGTCGGGCGCGCTGCCCTCAGCCGGCAGCAGGCCTGCCATGTTGGCCGCGACGCCCGCCAGTTCCAGACCGATCACCGCAACAATCGCGCCCATCGCCGCCGGCGGGAACATCACATCCAGCCAGCCGGTACCGGCCCGCTTCACAATCAGCGCCACGATACAGAACAGCACGCCGCACAGAATAAATCCGCCCAGCGCCACCTCATAGCCCAGCGGCAACAGCAGCAACACCGGCGAGATAAAAGCAAAGCTTGAACCGAGATAGGCGGGGATTTTGCCCTTACAGATAAACAGATAGATCAGCGTGCCGACGCCGTTGAATAACAGCACGGTAGCCGGGTTGATATGAAACAGAATCGGCACCAGCACCGTGGCGCCAAACATGGCGAACAGGTGTTGCAGGCTGAGTGGAATGGTTTGCAGTAACGGCGGTCGTTCACTGACGCCAATGGCGCGACGAGTCATCATTTATCCCCTTATGTTATGCATCCCCTTCCTCGCTGCAGCCGCGACGAGGCACATCCACGCACAAGGCGTGAACCTGTCGCCAGCGGCAGAGGCTATCGGATTGGGGATGATGCTTTTTTGCCAAAAAAAAGCCGACTCTCCGGCCGGCTATGCGATTTATTTGGTACCGAAAATCTTATCCCCGGCGTCACCCAGCCCGGGAATGATGTAACCTTTTTCGTTCAGTCCCTGATCGACTGACGCGGTATAGAGCTCGACGTCAGGATGCGCTTTTTCCAGCGCCGCAATCCCTTCTGGCGCCGCCACCAGCACCAGCACTTTAATGCTGCTGCAACCGGCTTTTTTCAGCAGATCGATAGTGGCGATCATCGAGCCACCGGTCGCCAGCATCGGATCGACCACCAGCGCCAGACGCTCTTCAATATTAGAGACCAGCTTCTGGAAATAAGGGACCGGCTCCAGGGTTTCTTCATCGCGGTAAACGCCCACCACGCTGATGCGGGCGCTGGGAACATGTTCCAGCACGCCTTCCATCATGCCGAGACCGGCACGCAGAATCGGGACCACCGTAATTTTTTTACCTTTGATTTGATCGATCTGCACCGGGCCATTCCAGCCCTCAATGGTCACTTTTTCGGTTTCCAGGTCGGCGGTGGCTTCGTAGGTCAGCAGGCTGCCCACTTCTGATGCCAGCTCGCGGAAACGCTTGGTACTGATATCATGCTCACGCATCAAGCCCAGTTTATGTTTGACCAGCGGGTGTCTGACTTCCACGATCTTCATTGGTGTTCTCCCGGAGTGAGTTGAGCTAAAAAAAAATCGCGGGATTATACCGCCTTTTCGCCTCTGCGCCACTTATCCTTGCGCAAAGCGGCAGCTTTTACCGGGACAAAATAAGGATTGATGAAAATCACCCGGTGCGCAATCCCGGACTCGCAAACGTTTGCCTGCGCTGGTAGAATTGCCGCGCTTTATTTAAACCACCAACCGCAACTCGCGTGGGGACCTCGCAGTGACCGACAAGACCTCTCTCAGCTACAAAGACGCCGGTGTTGATATTGATGCTGGTAACGCCCTGGTTGACCGTATTAAAGGCGTAGTGAAAAAGACGCGTCGCCCGGAAGTGATGGGTGGACTGGGCGGCTTCGGTGCGCTTTGCGCGCTGCCGCAAAAATACCGTGAACCGGTGCTGGTCTCCGGCACCGATGGCGTCGGCACCAAGCTGCGTCTGGCGATGGACCTCAAGCGCCACGATGCGATTGGCATCGATCTGGTCGCCATGTGCGTCAACGATCTGGTGGTTCAGGGTGCCGAGCCGCTGTTCTTCCTCGACTACTACGCCACCGGCAAACTGGATGTTGATACCGCCTCCGCGGTCATCACCGGCATCGCCGAAGGCTGCCTGCAGTCAGGTTGTGCGCTGGTTGGCGGCGAAACCGCTGAAATGCCGGGCATGTACCACGGTGAAGATTACGACGTGGCCGGTTTCTGTGTCGGCGTGGTTGAAAAGTCTGAAATCATCGACGGCAGTAAAGTGCAGGATGGTGACGTGCTGATCGCGCTGGGCTCAAGCGGTCCGCACTCCAACGGCTACTCGCTGGTGCGCAAGATTCTGGAGGTCAGCAATACCGATCCGCTGACTGAACAGCTGGAAGGCAAACCGCTGGCCGATCATCTGCTGGAACCGACCCGAATCTATGTGAAAAATATTCTCAGCCTGATTGAGCAGGTCGATGTGCATGCCATTGCGCACCTGACCGGCGGCGGCTTCTGGGAAAACATTCCACGCGTGCTGCCCGACAACACCCAGGCGGTGATTGACGAGACGAGCTGGCAGTGGCCAGCGGTGTTCAGCTGGATGCAGCAGGCGGGCAACGTCAGCCGCTTTGAGATGTACCGCACCTTTAACTGCGGCGTCGGAATGATCATTGCCCTGAGCCCGGCTGACGCAGATAAAGCGGTCGCGCTGATGCAGGCGGCCGGCGAGAAAGCCTGGAAGCTGGGCGTGATCAAAGCCTCGGATGCTGAAGAGCGTGTGGTTATCAACGGATGAAAAAGCTGGTTGTCCTGATTTCCGGCAACGGAAGCAACCTTCAGTCCATCCTTGACGCCTGCGCCAGCGGGCGGATTGACGGCAGCGTTGCTGCCGTTATCAGCAATCGCGCCGCCGCCTATGGTCTGACCCGGGCGCAGGAGGCAGGTATTCCCGCAAAAGCGCTGGCGGCCAGCGACTTTGCTGACCGCGACGCTTTTGACCGGCAGCTGATCGCTGAAATCGAGGCGTTTTCGCCGGATCTGGTGGTGCTGGCGGGCTACATGCGTATTCTCAGTCGCGCCTTTGTCGCCCATTTCCACGACCGCCTGCTGAATATTCATCCTTCCCTGCTGCCGAAATATCCGGGCCTGCATACCCATCGTCAGGCGCTGGAGAATGGCGACAGCGAACATGGAACCTCGGTGCACTTCGTCACCGATGAGCTGGATGGCGGCCCGGTGATTTTGCAGGCCAAAGTACCGGTGTTCCCTGACGACAGCGAAGCGGAGATAACTGAGCGGGTGCAGCATCAGGAACATGCGATCTATCCGCTGGTGATTAGCTGGTTTATCGACGGACGACTCAAAATGCGTGATGGCAAAGCCTGGCTGGATGGGGAACCCCTGCCGCCGCAAGGCTACGCCCACGACTGACCTGGAAGGAGAAGCCCGGGCTTCTCCTGAAAGAGTCGTGGAGTAAAGGCTCAGGGAACCTACGCCCTCCGTAAAGACGCAAAAAACGCCATTCCTCACCGCGCGGCGTTACTACGGGCATAGGCTCCCATCGCTTTGCGTTTATGAGCCGTCTGCCAAAAGCCTCGCCCTTCTCCCTCTTCTTAGCCGTAGCGACCGGTGATGTAATCTTCGGTGCGCCGCTGTTTCGGGGCGGTAAAGATCCGATCGGTATCATCAAACTCCACTAACGCGCCCTGATGCATAAACGCGGTGTAATCCGAGACGCGTGATGCCTGCTGCATATTGTGGGTCACCAGCACCAGGGTAAAGTGCTGCTTCAGCGTGGTCATCAGCTCTTCAATCACCAGCGTGGAGATCGGGTCCAGCGCCGAGGTCGGCTCGTCCAGCAGCAAAACTTCGGGTTCGATGGCAATCGCCCGGGCAATCACCAGCCGCTGCTGCTGTCCGGTCGACAGGGTCAGCGCATTCTGCCCCAGCTGGTCCTTCACCTCACTCCATAACGCGGCCGCCCGCAGCGCACGTTCACAGGCTTCATTCAGCACCCGCCGATCGCGCACGCCCTGCAACCGCAGGCCATATACCACGTTTTCATAGATCGACTTGGGAAACGGATTGGGCCGCTGAAACACCATGCCAACCCGCCGACGCAGTGCAGAAAGATCCTGATCCGGCCGCATGATCGGCAACCCGCCCAGCAGTACTTCACCCTCAACCCGGCAGTGATCGATCACATCGTTCATCCGATTGAAGCAGCGCAGCAGGGTCGATTTGCCGCAGCCCGATGGCCCGATCAGCGCGGTAATGCGGTTCTTCGGCACCTGCAGGGAAATATCCTGCAGCGCCTGGCGCTCGCCGTACCACAGCGAGAGATGATTCACGGTGAGCGCAATGTCAGTGTCGGGCGTCATAGTCATAGCCTGTTATTGAGTCATAAGGCGATAGCGTTCACGCAGACGGTGACGCAGGCTCATCGCCAGCAAATTGAGCGACAGAATAATCAGCACCAGTAGCAGCGCAGTGGCGAACACCAGCGGCCGGTCAGCTTCAATATTCGGGCTCTGAAACGCCAGATCGTAAATCTGGAAACCAAGATGCATAAATTTGCGGTCCAGATGCAGATAGGGGAACACCGCGTCGATCGGTAATTCCGGCACCATCTTCACCACCCCGACCAGCATCAGCGGCGCGGTTTCGCCCGCCGCTCGTGCCACCGCAAGGATCAATCCGGTCAGCATGGCCGGGACCGCCAGCGGCAGCACCACATGCCACAAGGTTTCCGCCTGAGTGGCACCCAGCGCCAGCGATCCCTGACGCAGCGTGTTGGGAATGCGCGAGAGTCCCTCTTCCGTCGCCACGATCACCACCGGCAGCGTCAGTAGCGCCAGAGTTAACGCCGCCCACAGCAGGCCCGGCGTACCAAAGGTCGGATTAGGCAGCGCGCTGGCGAAGAACAGCTGATCGATCGTGCCGCCGACCAGCCAGACAAAAAAGCCCAGGCCAAAGACGCCATAGACAATCGACGGCACACCGGCCAGATTGACCACCGCAATCCGCACCAGCCGCGTCAGAGCATTGCGTCCGGCATATTCATGCAGCCAGATTGCAGCGATCACCCCCAGCGGCATCACCACAATCGACATCAGCAACACCATCAGCACGGTGCCAAAAATCGCCGGAAAAGCCCCCGATTCGCTTTCACCGTCTGCCGGTGAGTCGCTGACGAAACGCCACAGCTGATGCAGGAAATGCACCGTTTTTTCGCCTGCCGTCATTGCGTTGGGTTTCCAGCTATCAACAATTTCCGTTAACGGAATGGCGTGATCGATGCCGTGCACATCCCGCAGGATCAGCACGTCGCGCAGGCTCTGCTGTTGCAGGCTGGCCAGCGTCTCACTGAGTTGATCGAAGCGGCGCTGTAATGCCGCCTGATTCGCCTGGTATTCCGACTCGGTCTGAAGGTCAAAATGCCCGGCAGCGCGTTGTTTTGCGGCCTGCTCGTCGAGTTGCTCGCGCTGGCTGTTAACGCGTGCCATCTCAACCCGCCGAATCTGGTTGGCCTGCCGCAGCAGCAGTTGCACCTGCGCCAGCCGCTGATGCAGCAGCGCATCGGGGTCCTGAGCGGTTAAGACGTCATTATCCTCACGCAGGCCAACAAACCAGCCGTAAGCCTGGCCGTGACTGCGGCGCTGTAGCACCATGATTGCTTTTGGCTGGCTGACGCTGGCTGCTTGCCGGCTATAGACCACGCGGAAATCGGGCGCATCCCAGTCGCGATTGCCGGTTTTAATCAGATAACGATGCACCTGTCCGCCGCTGTTGCCCTGCTCATCCGCCGGAGCCGGAAAGCGTGGCTGATGCTCAAGCGTTTCACCCAGCAGCCGCACTTCGCGCCCATCGGGCTGGCTGAAACTGTAGAGATCAACCCGCTGCGGCCAGAAGGCCCGGACGCCCTGCCAGGCCAGCAGCCCAATCAGCAGCGTAAAGGCCAGCAGGCAGACCGCCACCGCACCGGCGGTTAGCCAGCGCCAGCGATCGTTCTGTCGCATCACCTTCATACCTGCTCCTCTTGCTGACTGTAGCGCTGGCGCAGCCGCTGACGGATCAGCTCTGCTACGGTATTGATCACCAGCGTGAACAGCAGCAGCATCAGGGCGCTGAGAAACAGAATGCGATAATGCGCGCTGCCGGCGGCCGCTTCCGGCATTTCAATGGCGATATTGGCCGACAGGGCGCGCAGCCCGCTGAACAATCCGCCTTCAGTTTGCGGCGTGTTGCCGGTGGCCATCAGCAGAATCATGGTTTCTCCCACTGCACGCCCCAGGCCGATCATCAGGGCAGCGAAGATCCCGGCGGAGGCGCCAGGCAGCACCACGCGGGTCAGGGTTTGCCAGGGTGTTGCCCCCAGCGCCAGCGATCCCTGCCCCAGCGCCGCGGGTACGCTGAACAGCGCATCTTCAGAGAGCGTAAAAATCAGCGGCACCAGCGCAAAGCCCATCGCCAGCGCCGCCACCAGCAGGTTGCGCTGTTCGTAATGCGGCAGCCAGTCGCCCGCGTCGGGAATAAACAGCGTCGGCAGCCACAGCGTCAGTAAGGTGACCAGCAGCAACAGCGGCAGCAGGATCAGCACTTCGCGGCCCGGCTGTCGCCAGCGCGGCGGCAAACGTGCGCTGAGCACACCGCACAGCAACAAACTGCCCGCCAGCGTCAGCGGCAGTAACAGCACACCCACCAGCGCCTGACTGATGTGCGGGGCCAGCCAGACACCGGCAATCAGGCCCACCACCACACTCGGCAGCGCGCCCATCATTTCGATAGCCGGTTTAACCCAGCGGCGCAGGCCCGGCGCCATAAAGAATGCGGTATACATGGCTGCCGCCAGCGCCAGCGGCGTCGCAAACAGCAGCGCTAAACTGGCGGCTTTCAGCGTACCCACCACCATCGGTACCAGGCTGAACTTGCCCTGATAGCTGTCGCCTGCCGCAGTCGATTGCCAGATATAGTCCGGTTTCGGGTAGTTTTCGTACCAGATTTTCTGCCAGAAGTTACGCCAGGTGACATCCGGCCACGGGTTATCCAGCCGCAGGGTTTGCCAGCTGCCCGACCGTTCAATCAACAGCGTGTCGCCACGCGGCGAAAACTGCGCGTCGAGAATGCCTGGCGCCAGCTGGCGTTGCAGAACAGGTCCATCCTGCTTGCTGGCGAACAGCCGCAGCAGGCCGCTTTCACTCAGAGTGGCAAATACCCGACGCTGCGATTCGGTGATGACAATCGCCGGTCCGTCACTGTGGCTAAAGGTACGGATGCGTTGCAGCCGCGGACCCTGCGGGCTGGCGATGGCAAACCACTGGGTAATGCCATTCTGATCCTGAATCAGCAGGCTTTTTCCGCCCACCAGCAGATGCAGGCTTTGCGGACGCTGCGGCAGCGTCTGGGTTTCACGCAGCAACGCCTGATCATCATTGAGTTGCCAGACGCGCAGCACGTTGCCTTCGGTGGTATAGAGCAGATCGCCCGCCGGGGAAAGGGCCAGCAGATCCAGGTGCTGTTGCGGCAGGTCAATGGTGGCGGCCTGCTGATCGGTGCCGAGCGTCAGCACCGTCAGTCCGGCATCGGTCAGCGCGGCGATACGCCACTGACCCGCATGGCGGGTCGCCAGCGCCATTTTTGTCACCGCGCCCTGTGGCAGATGAAACGGTTTATCGCCCAGCGGAAAACGCCACTGCTGTTGCGCCGTCGGCTGCATCAGCATCAGCGCGCCCTGCAGATTCAGCAGCAGCGTCTGACCGTCAGCGCTGCGCACCACCTGTTGCGGTGCCCGCGATAAGGCCAGCGCCGGTTCTGCCGGCTGGCCATTCAGCGGAATAAACCGTGCTGCCCCGCGTTCACTGATGCGCCAGCCGGTGCGGCCATCATTGCCGAGCGCTAACGCCGGTGCGCGATCCCATAACTGCTGCTGACTGGCGATGTGAAGCTGTGGTGCGCTAAACAGCGGTAACACCACGCCAATCAGCCAGCAAAACAGCAATAGCATCAGCAGCAGAATCGCAACGCCACAGGACGTGACCAGTCGCCGCGTCAGACGGTCAACGGCACGACGCTTTCGGTCGCTAAACTGGACGGGGATGTGGTTTACGCTCATGCGGTTCCGGTAGCAGGCTAAAACAAGCCGCTATGTTGCCCGTAGCCGGTTGATAAGACAACTATTGACGTTGGACAACGCTGCCATACTCTCGCCATAATGATCGTGGACACTGGATCTTCAGTCCTGCAACCGCTATATGGAGTGAGAATGGGTCAGGTAAAGCTTTATATTGAAAAAGAATTAAGCTGGTTATCCTTTAATGAACGGGTTTTGCAGGAAGCGGCGGACAAAAGTAATCCGCTGATTGAGCGGATGCGTTTTCTCGGCATTTACTCCAATAACCTTGATGAGTTCTATAAGGTGCGTTTCGCCGACCTGAAACGCCGCATTCTGATCGGTGAAGAGCAGGGTTCCGCCAGTACGCCACGCCATCTGTTTAAGAAGATCCAGCAGCGGGTTCTCAAGTCTGACCAGGAGTTTGACGCGCTGTATAACGATCTGCTGCTGGAGATGGCGCGTAATCAGATCTTCCTGATTAACGAACGTCAGCTGTCGCCGAATCAGCAGGCCTGGCTGCGCCACTATTTCAAGCATGAGCTGCGTCAGCACATCTCGCCGATTCTGATCACCCATGAAACGGACCTGACCGAATTTCTGAAAGACGATTACACCTATCTGGCGGTGGAAATTATTCGCGGCGATAACATTCGTTATGCGCTGCTGGAGATCCCGTCTGATAAAGTGCCGCGCTTCATTAATCTGCCGGCTGAGCCACCGCGCCGCCGTAAGCCGATGATCCTGCTGGATAACATTTTACGTTACTGCCTGGACGACATTTTTAAAGGCTTCTACGATTACGACGCGCTCAACGCCTACTCAATGAAAATGACGCGTGACGCCGAGTACGATCTGGTGACGGAGATGGAATCAAGCCTGCTGGAGCTGATGTCCTCCAGCCTGAAGCAGCGCCTGACCGCTGAGCCGGTGCGCTTCGTCTATCAGCGTGATATGCCGGATTCGATGGTTGAGTTGCTGTGTCATAAGCTCTCCATTTCCAACTTCGACTCGATATTGCCCGGCGGTCGCTATCACAACTTTAAAGACTTCATCGGCTTCCCGAACGTCGGCAAAAACAACCTGGTGAACCGGCCGCTGCCGCAGATTCGCCATATCGGCTTCGACGGCTTCCGCAACGGCTTTGATGCGATTCGCGATCGCGACGTGCTGCTCTACTATCCTTACCATACCTTTGAACATGTGCTGGAGCTGCTGCGTCAGGCGTCGTTTGACCCCAGCGTGCTGGCGATCAAAATTAATATCTATCGCGTCGCCAAACACTCACGCATCATGGATGCGATGATTCATGCCGCCTATAACGGCAAAAAAGTCACGGTGGTGGTCGAGCTGCAGGCGCGCTTTGATGAAGAGGCGAACATCTACTGGGCTAAACGCCTGACCGAAGCGGGCGTCCACGTCATTTTTTCTGCGCCCGGGCTGAAGATCCACGCCAAACTGTTCCTGATCTCCCGTCGTGAGGGAGAAGAGATTGTGCGTTACGCGCATATCGGTACCGGTAACTTCAATGAGAAAACCGCCCGTCTCTATACCGATTACTCGTTACTGACTGCCGATGCGCGTATCACCAACGAAGTGCGTCGGGTGTTTAACTTTATTGAGAACCCTTACCGCCCGGTCACCTTCGATCATCTGATGGTGTCGCCGCAAAACTCGCGCCGGATGCTGTATGAGTTGATCGATACCGAAATTGCCAATGCGCAGCAGAAAAAGCCGTCCGGCATTACTCTGAAAATTAACAATCTGGTGGACAAAGGACTGGTTGACCGGCTTTATACAGCCTCCAGCGTGGGGGTTAAGGTCAATCTTCTGGTACGCGGCATGTGCTCATTGATCCCCGACTTGCCTGGGATCAGTGAAAATATTCGTGTCATCAGTATCGTTGACCGTTATCTGGAACACGATCGCGTCTATATTTTTGACAATGGCGGCGATAAAAAGGTGTTCCTCTCCTCGGCTGACTGGATGACGCGTAACATTGATTACCGCATCGAAGTGGCGGTGGCGATTCTCGATCCACGCATTAAGCAGCGCATACTCGACATTATTGCTATTCAGTTAAGTGATACGGTAAAAGCCCGCATCGTCGATAAAGAGTTGAGTAACCATTACGTCCAGCGCGGCAATCGTCGCAAAGTGCGATCGCAGCTGGCCATTTATGATTACATCAAGAACCTGGAACAACCTGAATAAATCCTATGCCAATTTCCCATAAAAGTACGCCAAAACCCCAGGAGTTTGCGGCGATCGACCTCGGATCGAACAGCTTCCACATGGTCATCGCCCGGGTGGTGGATGGCGCGATGCAGGTATTAGGTCGCCTTAAACAGCGCGTCCATCTGGCTGACGGGCTGGATGCCAACAATCGCCTGAGCGAAGAGGCGATGGAGCGGGGATTAACCTGCCTGGCGCTGTTCGCGGAGCGCCTGCAGGGATTCAGCCCCAGCAACGTCACCATTGTCGGCACCCATACGCTGCGTCAGGCGGTTAACGCCGAGACCTTTTTGCAGCGTGCCGCCGAGGTGATCCCCTACCCGATTGAGGTGATTTCGGGCCATGAAGAGGCGCGTCTGATCTTTATGGGCGTGGAACATACTCAGCCGGAGAAAGGCCGCAAGCTGGTGATCGACATCGGCGGCGGTTCAACCGAACTGGTGATTGGCGAGGATTTTGAGCCGCAGCTGGTGGAAAGCCGCCGCATGGGTTGCGTCAGTTTCGCCCAGCTCTATTTCCCTAACGGCGAAATCAGCCGCGAAAATTTCCGTCGTGCCCGTTTAGCGGCAGCGCAAAAACTGGAGACGCTGGCGTGGCAGTACCGCCTGCACGGCTGGCAATATGCGCTGGGAGCCTCCGGTACCATCAAGGCCGCCTGCGAAGTGCTGCAGGCGATGGATGAGAAAGAGAAGCTGATTACCCCTGAGCGTCTCGACAAACTGTATGACGAAGTGATCAAACATAAGTCGTTTGCCGCGCTGAGTCTGCCCGGCCTGTCAGAAGAGCGCAAAGGGGTATTTGTACCGGGTCTGGCGATTCTGTGTGGGGTGTTCGACGCCCTGGCGATTCGCGAGCTGCGCCTCTCTGATGGCGCGCTGCGTGAAGGCGTGCTGTATGAAATGGAAGGCCGTTTCCGGCATCAGGATATCCGCAGCCGCACCGCGCAGAGTCTGGCGAATCATTACGCCATCGACAGCGATCAGGCGCGTCGCGTGCTCGACACCACCGAACAGCTCTATCTGCAATGGCGCGATCAGAATCCGAAACTGGCGAACCCGCAGCTGGCGGCGCTGCTGAAGTGGGCGGCGATGCTGCATGAAGTCGGGCTGACCATTAACCATAGCGGCCTGCAGCGCCACTCCGCCTATATCCTGCAAAACACCAATATGCCGGGCTTTAACCAGGATCAGCAAATGCTGCTGGCGGCACTGGTAAGATTCCATCGTAAAGCGGTGAAGATCGATGAGCTGCCACGGGTGACGCTGTTTAAGAAAAAGCAGTTCGTGCCGCTGATCTTCCTGTTGCGTCTGGGTACCCTGCTGAACAATCAGCGCCAGGCTACCACCAGGCCAGATACGCTGGTCCTGAAATGCGATGACGGCCACTGGACGCTGATATTCCCGACGGGTTACTTCAGCCAGAACACGCTGGTCCAGCTCGATCTTGAGCGCGAACAGGGGTACTGGAATGATGTTACCGGATGGAAACTGATTCTCGAAGAAGCCTGATAACGTGGGCGCCTGGCGCCCATCCAACTGAACTGATAACCATGACACAACAAACCGAACGTCTGCGTGACGAAAACTATTTCGCCGAAACCTACGGCCTGACGCAGCCGCACTCTGAAGTGGTTGCCGCGCTGCCGATGCTCAACGTCGGTAAGGCGCTCGATCTCGGCTGTGGCGGCGGTCGTAATACGCTGTTTCTTAATCAGCAGGGTTTCGAGGTAACTGCCTGGGATCACAATCCGCAGAGTCTGGCACGCCTGCACGATATCATCGGGCGCGAAGGCCTGAGCGGTATCCACACCGAGCAACGCGATCTGAACAACACGCGCTTTAATGGCGGCTATGATTTTGTGCTGTCGACCGTGGTGATGATGTTTCTGCAGCCGCAGGCCATTCCGCAGCTGATTGCCGATATGCAGGCCTGTACGGTGAGAGATGGCTACAACCTGATCGTGGCGGCGATGAACACCGACGATATGCCCTGCCCTGGCGACTTTACCTTTGCGTTTAAATCGGGTGAGCTCAGCCATTACTACCGTAACTGGCACATCGTGAAGTACAACGAACATCCCGGCCAGCTGCACCGTAAAGATGAAAACGGCAACCGCATCACCTGCCGCTTCGCTACTCTGCTGGCGCAGAAAGCCAGTTACTGATCTTTGTCTGCTGTTTTTTTCAACAGCGATTGATTTCATCTGGCGACTGTGACTAAATATTGCAGTCGCCCAGCATGGGTCATTACAGGAACCACCCCGCGTGAACAGCGCTATTTCTCCCCGAAGACGTCAAAAAACCGGCACCATGACCCGCATCGTGTTGCTGATCAGCTTTATCATTTTGTTTAGCCGCCTGATTTTTATCCTGCCTGCTGCTTTCGAACATCACCAGCAACAAAAATCGCTGCCTGAACCGGTTGCCGTCAGTTCTGGCGATACGCGTTAGCGAACACGACTTATTCGCCTGAAAAAACTGCCACGCCGTCCGGTTGACTGCACCATTTTTTGCATCCCTTTTTCAGGCGAAACGCTACACTTCGTGCTGGTGCTTTCAGACTAAAGGGATTCAACGTGTCTGCCTCACACTCTCAACGTTTAAGTGAAATACGTCATCGCATTCTGACGCTGCTGCTCAATGAGCACGATCTGGTTGATGCGTTGCTGGATAAAGCCAGTGACCTCAGCCCTGAACAGCAACGTGAAAATGCGACCCAGCGTGACGCGCTGGAACAGGATATCCTTCAGCTGCACGCGGCTGACCTTGCCGATATCCTCGAAGCCTTACCGGAAGAAGAACGTCAGGCGCTGTGGCGGCTGGTGCCGAACGAACGACGCGGCCTGGTGCTGGTAGAAGCCTCGGAAACCGTCTGGGCCAGCCTGACCGAAGAGATGAGCGACCGCGATATTCTGCGCGCCATCGAACCGCTGGATATCGACGATCAGGTATGGCTGGCACGCTATCTGCCGCGTGACCTGACCGGTCGCCTGCTGGCGTCGGTGGAGCCGGGCCTGCGCGCCCGGATGCTGAGCGTGGTGGAGTTTGACCGCGACCGCGTTGGCCGGGTGATGGATTTCAATATCCTGACGGTGCGCGACGACGTGACGCTGGCCACGGTACAGCGTTACCTGCGTAAACATAAAAGCATGCCGGGCGGCACCGATAAAATCTTCATCACCAATGATGATAATCTGCTGCTGGGCGAACTGATGCTGACTGACATCCTGCTGAACAAGCCGAAAACGCTGGTCAGCGAGGTGATGAATGCCCGCCCTACGACCTTCCAGCTCAACGATAAAGCCGAAGACGCCGCCAGCGCCTTTGAACGTTATAACCTGATCTCCGCCGCGGTCACCGATGCAAAAGGCCGGCTGATTGGCCGTATCACCATTGAAGACATCATCGATTTGGTCAACGCCGAAAACGAAAGCAACATTCGTAAGATGGGCGGTATCAGTCAGGAAGAGGATGTGTTCGCCCCGGTGCGTAAGTCGGTGCGCAAGCGCTGGGCATGGCTGGCGATTAATCTCTGCACCGCCTTTATCGCTTCGCGGGTCATCGGGCTGTTTGAAGGCACCATTTCGCAAATTGTGGCGCTCGCCACCCTGATGCCGATTGTCGCGGGCATTGGCGGCAACACCGGTAACCAGACCATCACCATGATTGTGCGTGCGCTGGCGCTGCATCAGGTTGAACCGGGAAACTTCTCGTTCCTGATTGTCCGTGAACTGGGCGTGGCACTGATCAACGGCCTGTTCTGGGGCGGCATTATGGGCGGCATCACCTGGCTGATGTATGACAACCTGGCGCTGGGCGGCGTGATGATGCTGGCAATGGCGCTGAATCTGCTGCTGGCGGCGCTGATGGGGGTTCTGGTGCCGCAGGTGATGACCAAAATGAAGCGCGATCCTGCCGTCGGCTCCAGCGTATTGATTACCGCTATCACCGACACCGGCGGCTTCTTCATCTTTCTGGGGCTGGCGACGCTGTTCCTGCTGCCGCACTGAGCCTCAGGCGCGGTCTTCGCGGCGTTGTAATGCCCGCCTGAGATTGCGCTGGCGCGTCACCTGCGCCAGCTCACCGATGGCGGCTGGTAGCGCATAAGTGCCGCGCTGGCTTAACCACGCCAGCACATCGTCCAGATGCCAGATCGCAGTTTTGCCGTCATGCACCGGCAGCGGAAACGGCGGACGCTGGCTGAGCATCAGTTTACGCATATTCTGGCGTGACATACCGGTGAGTTCCGCCACATCCGTCAGCCCGACAAAATCGGGTGCCGCTTCCGCCAGTATCGCGCCGGGAATTGCGCTCACGACCTCTTCTTCTGCGCGTTTCAGTGCCTCACTGGCAGAAGAGGCCTCACGGCTAAACTCCAGCGCAATTCTGCCGGGAACGCCAAGCCCGACCAGCGCATCATCACAGCCCGCCATTGCCAGACTCTCCAGCATCTCATCCTGCGTGACGTGCTCCGCTGGCAGGCTAAATCGTAAAGTAAAACGGTATTCCATGAGCCGCTCCTTTTGCTGTGTCAGGCCGTAAGAAAGTGACAATGATCAACCACGCGGCGCAGGGCATTGGCATGGTTTTGCGCACTCTTCGGCGTACTCCAGATGCAGGTCAAACAAAACTCGCCACACCGACAGGTCATCAGGTTTTTCGGGCAGTACATTTTGCCCCACGCATGATGGCCGCCCGGCACTACCCGCCATCCATGGGATTCTGCGTAACATAAAGCCGATTCAATCTCTTTACTGGGATGTCGCTTTCTGACCATCTGAGCCTCTCAGCCTGACGTGAAACCCGCCAGTTGTCAACTGACAACTGATAAAATAGATGTTATGCGGCTCAGCATGGGCAGACTTTTTCTCGCGGTAAAACAGTCAGGGTATAAACTGGAAAAAGGCACGCAAAAAATCATCAACTGTGGATTTACGCGACCAGAATAAAAACACTCTATGGAGGCAACATGTTTAAAGCTGATGATTTTGTCCAGTCAAAGACCGGCGGTCCAAAGATGCAGGTGCTGCGGGTTGAAGGCGATACCCTGTGGTGCGCACGCGTTGACGATGCGACCAAAAATGAGATTGAAGTCAAGGCGGATAGCGTGAATCTGTATCACGAAGAAGGCGACTTCGGCGTCTGCTGATAAAACTGGCCCCGGTTAAGGGGCCAGACTATTACGGCTTATCCTGCTGAAGGTTGTCGTGACCGAGGCCGCCGATAAACGGCAGACGCAACCGGAAAGGCGTGAAATCCAGCCCCATATTTAAGCCCAGCAGATTCACTTCAAAGCCCTCTTCAGCGCCGAGCGTCATACCCGCTACGCCCAGAATCGACACCTGTAATCCGCGTCCCGATGGCGGTAACCCAATCGGACGCCACAACGGCCGGTAATCTTTGCCCAGCGCATTAGCGGGCAGATCGAGTTTCAGTGCAGGCACTTCCCGGCCGATATGCGCCAGAAAGGTATTACTGTTGGGGCCCGGCCAGGCGTGATAGGTGGTCGGCCACGGGTAAGATTTAATTGCCGCCTCAATCTGCGGGATCATCGCTTCCGCCGCCGGACCGCGATGCTCCACCAGCAACCGCGGTTTCGCGCCATACCAGTAACCATCCGGAATATTGGTGTTGCGGCGGACTTTATCGCCGCTGCCCCAGCTAATCACTTCATAACGGTTATAACGGCTTTCGCCAGCGCGTTTAAAGATGATCCACGGATGAACCGCCACCGCGCCTTTCCAGCCATAGGTCGGCGCGGCATAGACCTGCACTATCGCCAGGTTGGCTATGGCGCGCGGATCGGGGGCTATCCCGGCCGAATCACGACGAGCCGACCACCAGCCACCCTTTTCATTGTTATCGCTGTGGCGGGTCGCCTGCGCGATGCTGGCACCCAGCGATAACAGTAAGACGGCAACAAAAAACAGGCTGAACACTTTAAGTGAGAGCATGACAACATTCCTGGTGACAATAGTGGCAACGCCTGATTAGCAGACAGATTCAATAAGGGGCGGCTTTGGGATACGAACGATCGGTGAAAGCGGCGGGTAAAGGCGGACGGCAAAGCGGACGCGCGTCTCTCTACTGCAGAGCAGGATAGCGCAATTTGCGGCAAAGTGAACAGAAAACCGCCAGCGGCGGGTATGGATGCGCTGAAAGGTTAAAACGGAGAACAGAATGGCCTGCCTGTTAACAGCCAGTAAAAAGCCCGCGGTAAGGCGGGCTTCAGTTACTCAGGATTCAGGCGGCGGTTACCGGCTTATTCCCACTCAATGGTCGCCGGTGGCTTACCGCTGATGTCATAGACCACGCGGGAAATACCATTGACTTCATTGATGATGCGGTTAGAGACGCGGCCGAGGAAATCATACGGCAGGTGCGCCCAGTGTGCGGTCATAAAGTCGATGGTTTCCACCGCACGCAGCGAGACAACCCAGTCATATTTACGGCCATCGCCCATTACACCCACTGAACGTACCGGCAGGAAGACGGTGAAGGCCTGGCTGACTTTGTTGTAGAGATCGGCTTTATGCAGCTCTTCGATAAAGATCGCATCGGCACGGCGCAGCAGGTCGCAATACTCTTTCTTCACTTCGCCCAGTACACGCACGCCCAGACCCGGGCCCGGGAATGGATGGCGGTAGAGCATATCGTACGGCAGGCCCAGCTCCAGACCGATCTTACGCACTTCGTCTTTGAACAGCTCTTTCAGCGGCTCAACCAGGCCCATCTTCATCTCTTTCGGCAGGCCACCGACGTTATGGTGCGATTTGATGACGTGCGCTTTACCGGTGGCAGAAGCCGCCGACTCAATCACATCCGGATAGATGGTGCCTTGCGCCAGCCACTTAACGTCCTGCAGTTTCAGCGCTTCTTCGTCAAAGACTTCCACAAAGACGCGACCGATGGTTTTACGCTTGGCTTCAGGTTCATCAATCCCCGCCAGCGCATCCAGGAAACGCATCTCAGCCGGCACATGGATGATGTTGAGACCGAAGTGGTCGCCAAACATATCCATCACCTGTTGTGCTTCGTTCAGGCGCAGCAGACCGTTATCCACGAACACACAGGTCAGGCGATCGCCAATGGCGCGATGCAGCAGCATCGCCGTCACGGAGGAGTCAACGCCGCCGGACAGGCCAAGGATCACTTTATCGTTGCCGACCTGCTCACGCAGGCGTTCAACCGCATCTTCGATGATTTTAGCTGGCGTCCACAGCGCTTCACATTCGCAGATGTCGATGATGAAACGTTCAAGCATCCGCAGGCCCTGACGGGTATGCGTCACTTCCGGGTGGAACTGCACGCCGTAGAAACGCTTCTCTTCGTTGGCCATGATGGCAAACGGACAGGTTTCGGTGCTGGCAACGGTGACGAAGTCGTCCGGAATGGCGGTCACTTTGTCGCCGTGGCTCATCCAGACATCCAGCAGCGGTTTACCAGCAGCGCTGATCGCGTCTTCAATACCGCGCACCAGCGCACTTGGCGTGGTCACTTCAACCTGAGCATAACCAAACTCACGCTCGCTGGAACCAGAGACTTTGCCGCCCAACTGCATCGCCATGGTCTGCATACCGTAGCAGACACCCAGCACCGGCACACCGGCGCTGAAGACATATTCAGGCGCACGCGGACTGTTCAGCTCGGTGGTGCTTTCCGGTCCACCGGAGAGGATGATGCCGCTCGGATTGAACTGGCGAATCTGCTCTTCGGTGACGTCCCATGCCCAGAGTTCACAGTAGACACCCAGTTCGCGCACGCGACGTGCCACCAGCTGAGTATATTGAGAGCCGAAATCGAGAATCAGAATGCGATGCTTATGGATATTTTCCGTCGTCATTGAGGGGTTTCCAGAACGGTGACTTGATAAAGTAAAGCGCCCGGCTGAAGCCGGGCGGGAAATCTTACGGGATTACGATCCCATGCGGTAGTTCGGTGACTCTTTGGTGATGGTCACATCGTGTACGTGGCTTTCGTTGATGCCGGCGCCGCTGATGCGGACAAATTCCGCTTTGGTGCGCAGGTCATCAATGGTCGGGCAGCCGGTCAGGCCCATACAGGAGCGCAGTCCGCCCATCTGCTGGTGTACGATCTCTTTCAGGCGGCCTTTATAGGCAACGCGGCCTTCGATACCTTCCGGCACCAGTTTGTCAGCCGCGTTATCGGTCTGGAAGTAACGGTCAGATGAGCCTTTTGACATCGCGCCCAGTGAACCCATGCCGCGATAGGATTTGAATGAACGACCCTGATAGAGTTCGATTTCGCCCGGTGATTCTTCGGTACCCGCCAGCATCGAACCGACCATCACGCAGGATGCACCCGCTGCAATCGCTTTGGCGATGTCGCCTGAGAAGCGGATGCCGCCATCAGCAATCACCGGAATACCGGTCCCTTCCAGCGCAGCAACGGCATCAGACACCGCGGTAATCTGCGGCACGCCCACACCGGTCACGATACGGGTGGTACAGATGGAGCCAGGGCCAATACCGACTTTCACTGCGCTGACGCCCGCTTCAACCAGCGCCAGAGCGCCGGCACCGGTCGCCACGTTGCCGCCAACGATTTCAAGATCGGGGTATTTCGCGCGGGTTTCACGAATACGTGACAGCACGCCTTCGGAATGACCGTGCGAGGAGTCAATCAGCAGCACGTCGACACCGGCCGCCACCAGAGCATCGATACGCTCTTCGTTGCCTGCGCCCGCGCCAACCGCCGCACCCACACGCAGACGACCCTGCGCATCTTTACAGGCGTTAGGTTTACGTTCGGCTTTCTGGAAATCTTTTACGGTGATCATGCCCAGCAGATGGAAGCTGTCGTCTACTACCAGCGCTTTCTCAACGCGCTTTTCATGCATTTTGTGCAGCACCACATCGCGCGCTTCACCCTCTTTCACCGTCACCAGACGATCTTTCGGGGTCATTACCGCGGAAACCGGCTGGGAGAGGTCAGTGACAAAGCGAACATCACGACCGGTAATGATACCGACCAGTTCGTTGTCACGGTTCACTACCGGATAACCGGCGAAGCCGTTACGCTCGGTCAGCGCTTTCACTTCGGCCAGTGGGGTGGTTGGCAGTACGGTCTGTGGTTCAGTGACCACGCCGCTCTCATGCTTCTTCACCTTGCGGACTTCATCCGCCTGGCGTTCAATAGACATGTTTTTGTGAATGAAGCCGAGACCGCCTTCCTGCGCCAGCGCAATCGCCAGGCCCGCTTCGGTCACGGTGTCCATCGCAGCGGAGAGCATAGGAATATTTAAACGGATATTTTTGGTCAGCTGAGTGCTGAGATCGGCCGTATTCGGCAGGACGGTGGAGTGTGCAGGAACGAGCAAAACGTCGTCAAAAGTGAGTGCTTCTTTAGCGATTCTTAACATGGCAATACTCCACCTCGGGTGAATGAGAATAGATAAAATATTGCCGCGGCATTATACAGGCCGTAATCGATTGCCTCCAGCATTATTTCAGAAAAACTCTTGATCCGTGCTAGCAGCCCTGTAGTATCGGTGAATTAACCTGCTGATTTGGAATTTGATCTTCGTCACATGTCGCTGCCACCCGTCGCCAATATTTTTACCGTCAGCCGTCTTAACACCACAGTGCGTCAGCTGCTGGAAAAAGAGATGGGCCTGGTCTGGCTGAGCGCCGAGATCTCTAACTTCACTCAACCCGCTTCCGGGCACTGGTACTTCACCCTGAAGGATGACGGTGCCCAGGTGCGTTGCGCGATGTTCCGCAACAGTAACCGTCGCGTCACTTTCCGGCCGCAGCATGGTCAGCAGGTGCTGGTTCGCGCCAATATTACCCTGTATGAGCCGCGCGGCGACTATCAGCTGATTATTGAAAGTATGCATCCGGCCGGTGAAGGTCTGCTGCAGCAGCAGTTTGAACTGCTGAAAGCCCGGCTGGCGACCGAAGGGCTGTTCGAACCGCAGCATAAGCAACCGCTGCCTGACCCGGCGCGCCAGGTCGGTGTGATTACCTCTTCAACCGGTGCCGCGCTGCACGATGTGCTGCGGGTACTGCATCGCCGCGATCCCTCATTGCCGGTGGTGATCTACCCGACGCCGGTACAGGGCGTCGATGCGCCTGCCGCGATCGTCCGGGCGATTGAGATCGCCAACCAGCGCAATGAGTGCGACGTGCTGATTGTCGGCCGTGGCGGCGGTTCCCTGGAAGATTTATGGAGCTTCAACGACGAGCGGGTCGCGCGCGCCATTTTTGCCAGCCGCATTCCAATCGTCAGCGCCGTCGGCCATGAAACTGACGTGACCATTGCCGATTTTGTGGCGGATTTACGTGCGCCAACGCCCTCTGCCGCCGCAGAGCTCGTCAGCCGTAACCAGCTTGAGCTGCTGCGTCAGCTGCAGTCGCAGCAACAGCGGCTGGAGATGGCGATGGATTATTATCTGGCGCGCCAGCAGCGGCGCTATAGCCGGCTGGAGCACCGCCTGCAACAGCAGCATCCTCAGTTACGCCTTGCCCGTCAGCAAACCGCCCTGTTCCGCCTGCAGCAGCGACTGACAGACGCGATGGAAACCGCTCTGCGCCACGCCAGCCGTCAGCAGGATCGTCTGACGCATCGGCTGACGGCGCAGCAGCCGCAGCAGCGTCTGTTCGACGCGCAGAAACAGCTACAAAGCTGGCACTATCGCCTGCAACAGAGTATGCAAAAGAAACTGAGCGCCGACCAACAGCGGTTCGGCCAGCGGGTGGCGCAGCTGGAAGGCGTCAGTCCGTTAGCAACGCTGGCGCGCGGCTTCAGCGTGACCACCGACACCACGGGCCAGGTGGTGAAAAAGACCCAACAGCTACAGAGCGGCGATCTTCTGCGTACCCGTCTGGATGATGGCTGGGTCGAGAGCCAGGTGACGCAGCTGCTGCCAGAGAAAAAGCGCCGCCGCAAAACCGCCTCCTGATCCTGCCTCTGCGTTCATACTTTTCATCTTACAGCTGGCCTCACTCACCAGGCCTATCCAGCCTGTCGGGTCTATACTTTTTGGCACATCCCTGTTGCCAAGGAGTTTCACATGGCTTTTAGCGTTATTCCTCCCTATATCCTCCGCAAAATTATCGCGCACGGCTCCGGCCATCAGCAGGAACAGGCGCGCCGTACTCTGACCCATGTCCAGCATCTGATGGCGGAACACTGGCAAAAGCCGACCGTGGCGAAAACAGCAGCGGGCGGCCATGTGGACCGTGAAATTTATGATGCGCAAAATCAGCAAACCCTTCCCGGGAAGCTGATCCGTCAGGAAGGCCAGCCTGAAAACGGTGATGTCGCCGCCGGGGAAGCCTGGGATTATCTCGGCACCACCTATGACTTTTTCTGGCAGGCGTATCAGCGTAATTCGCTGGATAATCAGGGGCTGAAACTGCTCGGAACGGTCCATTACGGCGACAAATATCAGAATGCGTTCTGGAACGGTCAGCAGATGGTATTTGGTGATGGCGACGGTGAAATTTTTAACCGCTTTACCATTGCGATAGACGTGGTGGCGCATGAACTGACGCATGGCGTGACCGAGAATGAAGCCGGTCTGATCTACTTCGAACAGGCGGGGGCGCTAAACGAGTCACTTTCCGATGTATTCGGTTCGCTGGTCAAACAGTTCAGCAAGAAGCAGAGCGCCGATCAGGCGGACTGGATTATCGGCGAAGGATTACTGGCTAGCGGCATTAATGGCAAGGGCCTGCGGTCAATGTCAGCGCCCGGCACCGCGTATGACGATCCAATGCTGGGGAAAGATCCGCAGCCGGCGCACATGGATGATTATGTGCAGACTCGTGAAGATAACGGCGGTGTGCATCTCAATTCCGGTATTCCTAACCGCGCTTTCTATCTGGCGGCGAAAGCACTGGGCGGCTATGCGTGGGAGCAGGCGGGACACGCCTGGTACGACACGCTGTGCGACGATGAACTGCCGCAGGACGCCGATTTCAAAACCTTTGCCCGCTTTACCGTTCAGCATGGCGAAAAACGCTTTAACCGTTCCGTTGCCAGCGCGATTGAGCAGGCGTGGAAAGAAGTGGGTGTGCTATGAGTGATCTGCCCGAACTCACCGATGATGCCACCATCATCGTGGCGCGTGAAGGCGGCCTTGCTTTTATGCCCGGCCTGCGTGCTGAGCGCCGTTTTTCGCTGGGTGAACTGCCGCCGCCGGAAAAGCAGCGCGTCTGTCGCGCCCTTGAGCAGGCGATGCCACTGGGCGAACCGGAAGAGAAAGCGCCTCAGGTGGGAAGCGGCGATCAACGCTATTTTCGCATTCAGATTCAGTATGCGACCCACCGCGAGGTCGGCACCATTGTGTTGCTGATTCCGGAACAGGTGGCGCCACCAGAATTACAGGCGCTGTGGCGTGATGGAAAATAAGCAAAAAAAGGGCCGACAACGTCGGCCCTTTTCACTGGTGAGGTTACTTGCTGTCTGGCAGCGCGTAAGCAATCACGTAGTCACCGCGATCCGGCGACTGGCGTGCGCCACCAGCCGAGATGAGGATGTACTGTTTGCCGGTTTTCGGCGAAACGTAGCTCATCGGGCCACCCTGGCTACCCACCGGCAGACGCGCTTTCCACACTTCTTTACCGGTTGAGGCATCAAAGGCGCGCAGATAGTAATCCTGGGTACCGGCGATGAACACCAGGCCACCCTGGGTTGCCAGCGTACCACCCAGCGTTGGCATACCGACCGGCATTTTCATCCGCATCTTGATGCCGAAAGGTCCGGTATCCTGCACGGTACCAACCGGCACCTGCCAGACGATTTTCTGGGTTTTCATGTCAATCGCCGACAGCGTACCAAACGGTGGCTTCTGGCAAGGAATGCCCAGCGGCGACATAAAGCGGTTTTTGTTCACCGCATACGGTGTACCTTTCAGCGGCACCGCGCCCATACCGGTGTTGATCGCTTCACCGCCGTTGCTGCCACGTGAAATCTTATTGGTGTCAGCCGGGATCATCTGTACCCACAGGCCGAGACGCATATCATTGACGAACAGCAGGTGGTTGTTCGGATCGGTTGACATGCTGCCCCAGTTCATCCCGCCCAGCGAACCCGGGAAGCTCAGCGACTTATCGGTGTCCGGCACGGTGAACAGACCATCATAACGCATCGATTTGAAGCCAATACGGCAGGCCAGCTGATCAAACGGCGTTGCACCCCACATGTCAGACTCTTTCAGCGTCTGGTTGCCAATCTGCGGCATACCGGTCGAATGAGGCTGGGTTTTGGTGTACTGCTCGTTCGGGATATGGCCCTGCGGCATCGGCAGCTCTTCGACTTTAGTCAGTGGCTTGCCGGTCATGCGATCGAGCACGAAGATCATGCCGGTTTTACCGCCAATCACTACTGCCGGTTTGGTGGTGCCATCCTTCTGTGGGAAATCGATCAGGCTTGGCTGCATCGGCAGGTCGAAGTCCCACAGATCGTTATGTACGGTCTGATAAACCCACTTCTCTTTACCGGTAGTGGCGTCGAGCGCCAGCACGGATGCACCATATTTGTGATCCAGTTCGGTACGGTTCGCACCCCACAGATCGACAGATGAGCTGCCCATCGGGATAAACACGGTGTTCATCGCCGGATCGTAGGACATCGGTGCCCAGGAGTTCGGCGTACTGCGGGCGTACTCTTTGCCCGGCATTAATATCGCATTCGGATCGACATTACCCGGGTCAAACGCCCAGCGCATCTGGCCGGTGATGACGTCAAAACCACGCAACACGCCACCAGGCATATCGGTCTGGACGTTATCCGCCACGCGACCACCAACCACAACGGTGGTGCCTGCCAGCGTCGGTGCCGAAGTCAGCTGATACTGGGGATCGGGTGCCTGCCCGAGGCCGGCTTTCAGATCGACAATACCGTTATGACCAAAGTTCTCACAGAATTCACCGTTGTCGGCGTTGATAGCAATCAGACGTGCATCAATGGTGTTCATCAGGATGCGGCGCTGACAGCTATCACCGGCTGGCAGCGTGACGGCCGGAACCGGCGTCGAGCCTGGCTGAGTTGGCTGCTGCAGCGGTTTAGTGGCATCGAAATAGGCCAGACCACGGCAGCGCGGCCAGACTTCCGCCTGCGCGTTGATTTCGCGCTTCCAGATCTGCTTACCGCTGTCTGCTTCAACCGCAATCACGTTGTTGTGCGGGGTACAGAGATACAGGGTATTGCCTACCTGTAATGGGGTCTGCTGATCTTCCGCGCCGTTACCGGTCGGGCTGTCCGGGATATCGCCGGTATGGAAGGTCCAGGCAACCTGCAGATCTTTGACGTTATCGCGGGTGATCTGATCCAGCGCCACAAAGCGGCTGCCCTGCGGCGTGTTGCCGTAGTTATCCCAGTCTTTCTGCTGTTTCGCTTTGTCTACCGGAATCAGCGGCAGCTCTTCACCTGAAGAGGCCACGGTAGGATGTGGCTGAAACATCTGTACAAAGGTGACCACCATGCCAACGGCCAGCAGCGCAGAGAGCGTGTAGGCAGCTTTGGCCAGCGAGCTTTTGCCTTCACGCTTGCGCAGCGCAGGCCAGAGCAGGAAGGCCACAACCATCAGGCCAGCCGGCACCATCAGGCGCGACACCAGCGGCCAGAACTCCAGCCCGGCATCGAACAGTGACCAGATCAGCGTGCCGACAAATACCAGCAGAAACAGGACCACCGCCGAGGATTTGCGGCGGAAAAACTGTATTGCTGCCAGAACGGTCACGATACCGGCAATCAGGAAGTACAAACTGCCGCCAAGGGCGACCAGTTTACCGCCGCCAATCGCGAAGAACAGACCGGTTGCCAGCAGCACCAGTCCGAACAGCACGGATATGATTCCCAGCCCCTTAGCGGAGCGGGACGATGTTTCAGCCATAACACTAACTCTCCTGAATAAGCAGAGCGCTCACGCCGGTTGCCGCCTGAACTGCGCAACCTTGTCAAAGAGACATGCGGCGTGCCGCACTGCTTCAAATCGAATATAAACAGACCCGCGTCTGTGAAGTGACCTGGACCGGAAAAAAATGGATCGGCTGGTCCCTCCCCACGACGCGGCAGGATTGTACCACCTGGTACATTACAGAGTGAACATCTATAACGCAGTTGTTACGCTGCAATAGCATTTTTGCTACAACAATCTCTTTATCCGCACCGCTTATGCTGTCCCTGAACCGCCTGGCGCTTTCTGCGGCTGAAAATCGACACGTTTTTTCGAAATCAGGCCGTGTCCGTGATGACAGAAATAGTTCACCGCACCGCAGGCGCTCAGCCGTTCCAGTGGCTGATGACAGTCAGGACAGCACGCCTCCGCCAGGTAGCGCGCGCCGCAACCGCTACAGATAAACTCACCGTCGCTGAGCTGTAACGGCTGCTGACATTTTTCACAGTGGATGGTCATCATCACTCCCCGCCCGTTGTTTTAGCTTAGGCCAAAAAAAGAGGGCCTTCCGGCCCTCATTTGCTTAACGCTTATTTTTCTTCATATGCGCCATCAGGCGCTTACGCTTACGCTGCTGCGTTGGGGTCAGCAGGTTGCGCTTTCCTTCGTACGGGTTATCACCCTCTTTGAACTGGATGCGAATCGGCGTTCCCATCACGTTCAGTGATTTACGGAAGTAGTTCATCAGGTAGCGCTTGTATGAGTCCGGCAGATCTTTAACCTGATTACCGTGGATCACCACAATTGGCGGGTTATAACCGCCGGCATGCGCATACTTCAGCTTAACGCGACGACCACGAACCAAGGGCGGCTGATGATCTTCGGCTGCCATGTTCATGATGCGGGTCAGCAGCGAGGTGTTTACGCGCTTCGTCGAACAGTCATAGGCTTCGGTGATCGACTCAAACAGATTACCGACGCCGCTGCCGTGCAGCGCAGAGATAAAGTGAATGCGGGCGAAATCGATAAAGCCCAGACGGTAGTCCAGCGTCTCTTTCACTTCGTCACGCACTTCCTGCGACAGGCCATCCCATTTGTTGACCACAATCACCAGCGAACGACCACTGTTGAGGATAAAGCCCAGCAGCGAGAGATCCTGATCGGAAATACCGGCGTGAGCATCAATCACCAGCATCACCACGTTGGCATCTTCAATCGCCTGCAGCGTCTTAATCACCGAGAATTTCTCTACGGTGTCAGAGATTTTGGCACGCTTACGCACACCCGCAGTGTCGATCAGAACGTATTCACGTCCATCACGCTCCATCGGGATATAGATACTGTCGCGGGTGGTGCCCGGCATATCGTAGACCACCACGCGGTCTTCACCCAGGATGCGGTTAGTAAGCGTTGACTTACCTACGTTAGGACGGCCGACAATCGCCAGTTTGATCGGCAAGCCTGTCGGGTCGAAGTTTTCTTCTTCCTCTGCGGCCTCCAGTTCAGCCGTCTCCTCGGCGTCAAGTGCCGCCCAGTAAGCCTGGTTCTCTTCTTCTTCGGTGAGTTCGACCGGCTCAACCCTGTCCAGCCACGGCAACAGAGCCGTTTCGATCAGGCTGGAAACACCACGACCATGCGACGCCGCAATGGCGTGGATTTCGCCCAGACCCAGCGAATAGAAATCCACTACCGCCTGATCGGGATCGAGTCCGTCGGTTTTATTCGCCACCAGGAACGTGGCTTTCTGACGCGAACGCAGGTGTTTGGCGATTTGCTGATCGGCGGCCATCATGCCCGCGCGCGCATCGACCATAAACAGCACCACATCCGCTTCTTCGATCGCCAGCAGTGACTGCTCAGCCATCCGCGTTTCAACACCCTCTTCGGTGCCGTCGATACCGCCGGTATCGATAACAATAAATTCGCGCCCTTCCACTTCGGCGCGACCATATTTGCGATCGCGAGTCAGTCCAGGAAAATCCGCTACCAGCGCATCACGAGTGCGGGTTAAACGGTTAAACAGCGTAGATTTTCCCACATTGGGACGCCCAACCAGCGCGACCACAGGTACCATAACAATGCCTCAATAAATAATTAATCGCCCGAATGGCGTGATTATAACGGCTCTGGCCGTTAAGTTCAGGCTGAAGGCGCAAAGAATACCATGCCTGACTAAAAACGAAACGGCCCCTGATTAAATCAGGAGCCGTTAGTGCGGAGGATTTCACCTGCCAGACGTTACCCGTTAGCGGGTAATCGCATAGACCTCGCCATCTTTCGACTGGATCAGCAGCTTATCGCTGGCGACCACCGGTTCGGTCTGGAAGCCGGAGCTATCCAGTTTCTGCTGCGCGACAAAGCGACCATCCGTGGTGTTCATCCAGTGCAGATAGCCTTCGCTGTCGCCGACCACCAGGTAGCCGTTGTAGAGCACCGGTGAAGTCAGGTTGCGATGCAGCAGATCGCTCTGGCGCCAGATGGCGACGCCACCGTCGGCGTTCAGCGCAATCACCCGATCATCCTGATCGACCAGATAGATGCGGCCCGCATCGACAATCAGATCTTTCACGCCGCCGATTTCGCGTTTCCACAAAATCTGACCAGAGCGCAGATCCAGCGCGGTGAGATCACCGTTATATGCCAGGGCGTAAACCACACCGTTAACGATAACCGGCGTAGTATCGACATCATTCAGACGATCGATCTCAGTCGCACCGCTGATCTGCGAAATACGCTGCTGCCAGATCAGCTGACCCTGATTCAGGATAACCGCGCTGACGCGACCACTGTCGCCGCCGACAATCGCACCGCCAAAAGCCACCGCTGGCGCAGATTCGCCGCGCAGGGACAGCGCTGGCATATCGAGGTTAACGCTCCACTTGATGGCGCCGCTGCTCTGATCCAGTCCCTGCAACATACCGTTGCTGGTGTGTACCAGTACCAGGCCGTCGCTGACCACCGGACGGGAAAGGGCTTCCCCCGCCACTTTGGTCTGCCATGCCAGGCTGCCATCGCTGCTGTTCAGCGCATAAACCTGACCGCGCTCGCTGCCCACATAGACGCGATCGCCTTCAGCCGTCAGGCCACCGGACAACAGGGCTGAGCGGTTTTTCGAGAAGAAGCCGGTTTTCTCAGAGAGATCGACTTTCCATTTTTCTTTACCGTTAGTGGCATCCAGCGCTTTCACGATGCCGAAACGATCGGCCGCAAACACGGTGTTGTCCAGCCAGGCGGGATGCAGGTTGGAGTAGAAATCACCGACGCCATCTCCTACCGAGGTGCTCCACACTTCCTGTGGCGTGAACTGGTTTTCCACCTTGGGCAGCGGAGCCATTTTTACCACATCTTCTTCGCCGCTAAACAGCGAACAACCGCTGAGCAAAGTGACTGAAATCAGCCCCGGCAGCAGGTATTTACGTAATTCCATGCGCTCTCTCTTGACTGGCTTAGCTTAAGTTATTCATCTTCATCTGCATCATTTGCTTCAATGCCGGAGAGGCGTCAGATTCAACCCCTTTGCTCCATGCATCGCGCGCGCCCTGCTTGTCGCCTTTGCTCAGCAGCGCTTCGCCGCGGATATCGGCCACAATGGCTGTCCAGCCATCACCCTTCACAGCGTCAAGGGTTTTAAGCGCCGCATCAGCTTGATTCTGTTGCAGTTGAATGCGTGCCAGGCGCAGGTTAATCACCGCCTGCAGGTTGGCATCTTTGGTATCTTTCAGGCCGTTTTGCAGCAGCGTCGCGGCTTTGTCCAGCTGGTTGGTATCAACATACTGTTTTGCCAGATCCATCGCGGCCAGCGCACCGTAAGTGTTGCTGTTTTCATTGGCAAAGGTGTTTACCGCTTCCAGCGTTTCTGGCTTACCCGCCTGCATGGCGCTGGTGAGCTGCTGGTACTGCGCCGACACCGACTTCGTCGCCTCTTCCTGATGGCTGGACCAGTAACGCCAGCCGCCCAGCGCAGCAATGCCGATCACTACGCCAACCGCTAACGCTTTACCATTATTGGCAAAAAAGCGGCGCAGCGCATCGGTCTGCTCGTTCTCATTGCTATACACTTCCACGCAATCCCTCTCCTTTCAATGGTTGGTGCTGTAACACGCTTACTGTAACAGCGTGCGCAAAACAGCAGCAGCCTCTGCCTGAGCCAGCGTTTGCTGCTCGCCACGGCGTAGATCTTTAATCACGACCTGACCGGCCTTCACTTCATCCTCGCCTAACACCAGCGCGACGCGAGCACCCCACTTGTCAGCACGAGCAAACTGTTTTTTAAAGTTGCCGCCACCGAAGTTGGTCATCAACCGCAGTTCTGGCGCTTCATCACGCAGTTTCTCCGCCAGTTGCATCGCAGCAGACTGCACGCCCTGACCCGAAGCGATTACATAGACATCCACATTGCTCGTCGGTTCAAAATCGGGATTCACCGCCTGAACCAGCAGCACCAGACGCTCCATGCCCATGGCAAAGCCGACGGCTGGCGTTGCACGTCCGCCGAGCTGTTCCACCAGGCCATCATAGCGACCGCCGCCACACACCGTACCCTGTGAACCGAGGCTGTCGGTCACCCACTCAATCACCGTACGATTGTAGTAATCAAGCCCGCGCACCAGGCGCTGGTTAATGGTGTAGGCGATACCGGCGTCATCCAGCAGCGCACAGAGGCCGTTGAAATGTTCGCGTGATTCATCGTCCAGGTAGTCGCCGAGTTGCGGCGCATCGTTCAGCAGTTGCTGAATTTCGGGGTTTTTGCTGTCCAGTACCCGCATTGGATTACTGTACATGCGGCGTTTGCAATCCTCATCCAGCACCTCTTTGTGCTGCTCAAGGAAGGCGACCAGCGCATCGCGATAGCGGGCGCGGGCTTCAAGGGAGCCAATGGAGTTGAGTTCAAGGCGAACGTGATCGGCGATACCCAATGCTTTCCACCAGCGGGCGTTAAGCATGATCAATTCAGCGTCGATGTCCGGGCCCTGCAGGCCAAACACCTCGACGCCCATCTGGTAAAACTGACGGTAGCGTCCCTTCTGCGGACGCTCATAGCGGAACATCGGGCCCATGTACCACAGGCGCTGTTCCTGGTTGTAGAGTAAACCGTGTTCAATACCGGCGCGCACGCAGCCTGCGGTCCCTTCCGGACGCAGCGTCAGGCTTTCGCCGTTGCGATCCTCGAAGGTGTACATCTCTTTTTCAACCACATCGGTGACTTCACCGATGGCACGTTTAAACAGCGGGGTCTGCTCTACCAGCGGTAAGCGAATTTCGCTGTAACCGTAGCTCGCCAGCGTCTGTTTAAGAACGCTTTCAATCCGTTGCCAGATGGCGGTATCCGCAGGCAGGTAATCGTTCATCCCGCGAATCGCCTGAATATTCTTCGCCACGTTAGAATCTCTTAATGCAAAAAAACCTGTCCGGCATCATACCTTATGAGGATGAAACCGCACAGGTTCAGTCAAAAAAGTCACGTACGCAAACCGCGCACGCCATTATTTTTCCAGATGCTGCACATCAATACGGCGGCTGGCATCCAGCATCGACGCTTTGGCACGAATGCGCGCTTCCAGCTGATCGATCATATCGTTGTTATCGAGACGATCGCGCTGACGCACGCCATCTTCGTAGAAGCCGCTTTTCTTGTTGCCGCCGGTCACGCCCAGCGTGGAGAGGGTTGCTTCACCTGGCCCGTTGACCACACAACCGATAATGGAAACGTCCATCGGCGTGATCAGATCTTCCAGACGCTGCTCCAGCGCGTTGACCGTACCGATAACGTCAAACTCCTGACGTGAGCAGGTTGGGCAAGCGATGAAATTGATCCCACGAGAGCGAATGCGCAGTGACTTGAGGATGTCGAAACCGACTTTCACCTCTTCAACCGGATCGGCCGCCAGCGAAATACGCAGCGTGTCGCCGATGCCTTCTGACAGCAGTAAACCCAGCCCGATGGCCGATTTCACTGCGCCGGCACGCGCGCCGCCCGCTTCGGTGATGCCGAGATGCAGTGGCTGTTCAATCTGTTTCGCCAGCAGACGGTACGATTCAACCGCCAGGAAGACGTCAGAGGCTTTTACGCTAACTTTGAACTGATCGAAGTTAAGGCGATCGAGATGATCGACATGGCGCATGGCGGATTCCAGCAGCGCCTGCGGCGTCGGCTCGCCATACTTTTCCTGCAGATCTTTTTCCAGCGAACCGGCGTTAACGCCAATTCGGATCGGGATATTGTTATCGCGTGCACAGTCAACCACCATGCGGATGCGCTCATTGTTCCCGATGTTGCCGGGATTGATGCGCAGGCAATCGACGCCATATTCGGCGACTTTCAATGCAATGCGATAGTCAAAATGGATATCGGCCACCAGCGGGACGTTCACCTGCTGTTTAATCAGTCTGAATGCTTCTGCAGCATCCATCGTCGGCACCGAAATGCGGACGATGTCGACACCGACGCGCTCAAGGGCTTTGATCTGATTGACCGTCGCCGCCACGTCAGTGGTGCGGGTGTTCGTCATCGATTGAACAGCGATTGGCGCGCCGTCACCGACTGGCACCTTGCCGACGTAAATACGTTTGGATTTACGGCGGATAATGGGTGCTTCGTTATGCATATTTCTTCTCCACAATTGCCCGGTACGCGATACGCTGTTATTGCGCACCCAACGTCAGGCGAGCAACCTGGTTATTACGGATAAAACGACTTAAATCAACGGGCTGATTCTGATATTGCACCTGAACCGCGGAAGGAGCGCCAATTTTCAGACGATACGGAGCGGTTCCTGCGAGACTGAGTTTACCACCGCTACGCTGCAGGCCGCTGAACAGTTTTTTACCGGTCGCATCACTCACTTCCAGCCAGCAGTCGGCGTTAAAGGTCATCACCACTGCATTCGGATCGGTAGCCGGTTCACTGACTGCCGCTGCGCCCACCGGCATCTGCGGTGCGATGCTGGCACTGTTGGGGGTTGCCGCTGGCGCGGCAGCGGTATTGTCTACCGGTGCCTGGCTGGGTGAAACCACCGCATTGTTGCTGTTGTCCGGCTGCGCTGCAGGCGCGGTATTGCTATTGCTGGCACTGGCGGCCGGAGCCGCACTGGCTGGTACGCTGGCGGCGCTGTTGTCAGCCGCCAGCGGCACATTGTTACTTTCATCGGGTGCGGCTGGGGTAGTGCTGTCACCGCTGGATTCACCCAGCGGAATAGACTGACCATCACCACTGCTGCCATTCTGGTCGGCCATCGACACCAGATCATCCTGTGAGGCTTTATGATTCTGCCACCACCAGGCGCCCGTCAGGCCAACCACCACAAACAGCACCAGCCAGGTGAAAATCATCAACCAGCCGTCACGCTTTTTGCGGCGCTTACCCAAAGAGAAACTTTGCATCGGTTCGATTTTTGCTGCACGAACCGGCGTCTGTTTCGCCATCATTGGCAGCAGTTCCTCTTCAGGAATATGCACCAGTCGGGCGTAGGAGCGAATGTAGCCGCGCAGAAAGGTAGAGGCTAAATCGGCTGGCGACTTATCTTCCTCAATGTCACGCACGGTAGAAAGTTTCAGACACAGGCGTTCAGCGACGTTCTGCTGCGTCAGCCCCATCTGCTCACGGGCCAGACGCAGGCGTTCACCTGTTGAATGTACTGCAGAGTTCTCTTGAGTGGCTTCAGTATTCATTAGCTAAATAACGCTGGTACTGTATCGATTGCGGAAAACGTCGCGCTAACCGGTCGCCATAACGTGAAACGTCAGCGGCATTCCCCTGTAGCGCGGCGAAACGTAAGTGTAACGCCAGACTGCGTGCCGTTTCGGGCCGCTGTTGCTGGTAAATCTCGAGCAAAATCTGCGCACTGGTCAGCTGGTTTTCAGCCAGCAGCTTTTCAGCTTCACTCAGCACCGATCCGGCTTTGCGATCGTCGGACTCCAGCGCCTGCTGTAATGCACGCCGTGCCGTGGCAAACTCGCCTGCCTGCAGATAACAAAATCCCGCCAGTTCAAGCGCATCGATGCGGGCATCAACCTGCTGCGCATCGCCTGCCCGACTAAACTGTTGATGCGCTTCGCCATACTGCCTTAAAGTGCAAAGAAACGCACCGTAATTGTTAGCGACAAAACCATTCTGCGGGGCCTGCTGTTGTGCCAGCTTGTAATGGGCCTGTGCGGCAGCTCGATTACCCTGCATTTGCGCCAGCCGGGCCAGCGCCAGTGATATCCGATAATCATCCGGTGCCGCCGCCTGCGCTCGCAGGAAATTACGCTCAGCGGCTTCTTCATCACCGCTCGCCAGGTAATGCATACCTAACTGTAGACGCACTTCTGCCGCACCGGGTTGCTGAGTGTGGCTGACACACCCGCTTACAACAAACAGGGCCAGTAAAGCCACAGGTAATCCCTTACGCATCATCGTTTCCATTGGGTTGACGTTAGCAGCGTTAAGCCTGCCACGCGTCACACCCTCAGGAAACGTTAACGGTCACGGTTTCAGAGCGCCTTCACAGATATCGCTTCACCAGCCATTTTTTTCCGCATCGTCCGCTTGGTGCGGTCGATCACTTCGCCCGCCAGCTGACCACAGGCGGCATCAATATCATCACCACGGGTTTTACGCACGATGGTGGTGAAACCGTAGTCCATCAGCACCTTGGAGAAGCGATCGATGCGGCTGTTAGAGCTGCGGCCATAAGGTGCGCCCGGGAAGGGGTTCCACGGAATCAGGTTGATTTTGCACGGCGTCTCTTTCAGTAAGGCGGCAAGCTCATGCGCATCGTCAGTGCTGTCGTTCACATGATCCAGCAAGACGTACTCGATAGTGACGCGCCCCTGATTGGCATTCGACTTCCCGATGTAGCGTTTAACCGCGGCCAGGAAGGTTTCGATATTATATTTTTTGTTGATCGGGACGATATCGTCACGCAGTTTGTCATTGGGGGCGTGCAGCGAGATCGCCAGCGCAACGTCAATCATATCGCCCAGTTTGTCGAGCGCCGGTACTACGCCGGAGGTCGAAAGGGTCACGCGACGCTTCGATAAACCAAAACCGAAGTCATCCAGCATGATCTCCATCGCCGGCACGACGTTGTTCAGGTTGAGCAGAGGTTCGCCCATGCCCATCATCACCACGTTGGTGATCGGACGCTGGCCGGTAATTTTGGCTGCACCAACAATCTTCGCCGCGCGCCATACCTGACCAATGATTTCCGATACCCGCAGGTTACGGTTAAAGCCCTGCTGCGCAGTCGAACAGAATTTACACTCCAGCGCGCAGCCCACCTGCGACGAGACACACAGCGTGGCGCGGTCGCCTTCCGGAATATAGACGGTTTCAACCAGCTGATCGCCCACGCGAATCGCCCATTTAATGGTGCCATCGGTGGATCGCATCTCTTCCGCCACTTCCGGCGCGCGGATTTCGGTCAGCTCCATCAGCCGGGTGCGCAGCTTTTTGTTGATGTCGGTCATCTGCTCGAAATCATCGCAGCAGTAGTGATAGATCCACTTCATGACCTGGTCAGCGCGGAACGGCTTTTCACCGAGCGACAGGAAAAATTCGCGCATCTGCTGACGGTTGAGATCCAGCAGGTTAATTTTTTGGCTCTTGGGGGAAACGGCAATTGGGGATGCGGACGCGGGCGTCACAATCTGTTCAGACATAATGTTCTCTGGCCTCGTTGTTACACGTTATGGCGCTGTTCAGGAATAGGTAAAAAATTGCGCCTTCATTAAGCGGAGTCAATGAAGGCGCAATATTGTACAACATCTGCGGCCTGATAACAGGCAGGAGTCGCCTCCCTCAGGCAGATTTTTGTAAAGTCAGCCGGTGGTTTATCGCCAGGCGATTAACGGGTACGCGGGCAGATTTCGTTTTCGCCGAAGAAGTAAGCGATTTCACGGGCAGCAGATTCTGCAGAATCTGAACCGTGGGTCGCGTTCTCGGTGAAGCTGTCAGCGTAGTCAGCACGCAGCGTGCCAGCCAGCGCGTTTGCCGGGTTAGTGGCACCCATCAGGTCACGGTGACGCTGAACGGCGTTTTCACCTTCCAGCACAGAAACCACAACCGGGCCAGAGGTCATAAATTCAACCAGACCGTCGAAGAATGGCTTGCCCTGATGCTCAGCGTAGAAACCTTCAGCCTGCTCTTTGCTCAGCTGCAGCATTTTTGCGCCAACGATTTTGAAGCCTGCGCTTTCAAAACGGTTGTAGATGGCACCGATCACGTTTTTAGCGACGGCGTTTGGCTTGATGATAGAAAAAGTACGTTCGATTGCCATGTTGACCTCTGTCTTGACGTCCTGAAGAAACCGGAGGCGCACGCCCCGGCTAAGAAACGGCGCCGATTATAGGGGCAGAGCCTGGCGTTGCCTATCAGAGATCCGCAATTTATTGAAAAATCTTGATCTGAATCGGAGCAAAGCGGCCGCAACTCTGATTTAGCGCAAAAAACCATCACAGCCGGCTGAAGCTGACGGAGGCGAGCTGCCCCTCTTCATCCATCACCACCAACTGATAATCCCCTGGATGATCAAGATGCAGCGACAGATGATCCGCGGCGTCTTGCGTCATCAGAGGCTCGCCATTCAGGAACCACCAGCGCTGTTCGCCCTGCCCTCCCTGAACCGCCACCGGGATCACCAGCGAGCCGTTGCCTGGCAGCGGCTTGACGATCTGCCGCTCAGTCACGCCGGTGACGATCAGCGGTGCGCTGCTGCCCTGCTGTAACGGCGGACAATGGGTATCAACAGGCGGTAAGCGTTGCGCCCGCCGTTCATGAGGCGGCAGCCAGGCTTCCAGCGGCAGCGGCCAGACCAGCCGCTCGTGACGGGTGGCGTTGGGGCAATCTGCTGCCACACGCAGTCCCTGCGCATTCTGCCAGTAGCCGATGCGCAACCCGCTGAGGCTCTCCTGACCAGGCGCCAGCAGGGTTGGCGGCAGCGTATTCGCGGCGATCCAGCTTTGCCGTCGCTGGCGGCAATTCTCGTCTCCGGCGGGCAGCGGCTGACCGCCAGGCCAGCAAATAGTGGCTACCGTTACCGAGGCCGGACGCGGATCAGCCGGCACCTCACGCCTGCCGAGGCGGCTCATCAGCACACTGTTGATCTGGTTCATGACGGGAACAGCAGAGGCAAAACCAAACTGCCCGGCCACCGGAGTCGCATCCGGTCGCCCGACCCAGACGCCAATCAGATAACGGGGATTGATTCCCACCGACCAGGCATCGCGATAGCCGTAACTGGTGCCGGTTTTCCAGGCCAGAGGCACCACGTCGGGTACGCGGCCATTGCCTGCCGGCTGCGCTTCACCGGCCAGGATACGCCGGACAATCCACGCTGCTTCCGGCGACAGCAGCCGCCGCTGTTGCAAGGGTTGATCGGGCGTCCAGCGCAACTGAGCGGCATTGCCGTGGCGGGCAAAGGCGCTGTAGGCGGCCACGATCTCATCCATGCGCGCCCCGGTGCCGCCAAGAATTAACGAAAGATTAGGTTCAGCGCCGGGCGGAAAACGTAAGTTCAGGCCCACATTGCGCAGACGTGCCGCCGCATTTTTCGGCCCCAGCGCCTCCAGTAACTGGACGGCGGGCAGATTCAGGGATCGCACCAGCGCCTCGCTGGCGCTGACCGGGCCGTGAAAACCGGTGTCAAAGTTACCTGGCCGGTAATCACCAAAGCGACGCGGCACATCCTGCAGCAGCGATTCGGCATGGATCAGCCCCTCGTCCAGCGCCATGCCGTAAATAAAGGGTTTTAACACCGAGCCAGGCGAACGCACGCTGGCGATCATATCTACATGTCCAAAACGGCTGTCATCGGTAAAGTCAGCCGAGCCGACGTAACCACGCACCGCCATGGTGGTGTGATCCACTACCAGCATCGCCAGCGAGGTGCGCGGCGGAAGCTGATTTTTTACATTCAGCGCCAGACTTTCCAGATCACGCTGCAAAGAAGGGTCGAGCGTGGAGACAATCTTATCGCTGCGGCTGATCGACAGCATACGCCGGGCCAGCAATGGCGCCATCTGCGGCATCTGGCGCGGCGGCAACCAGACCGGTTCCTGACGAATCTCCGCCACCTGTTCAGGGGACCAGATGCGGTATTGCGCCAGCCTATCCAGCACTTTATTACGGGCGGCTTCCGCCCGCTCCGGCCAGCGATCGGGCCGCAGACGGCTGGGTGCCTGCGGTAAAACCGCCAGCAGCGCCGACTCACCGCGCGTCAATTGCGACGGTGCTTTTCCCAGCCAGCTCCAGCTGGCCGCACCTACCCCTTCCAGCGTGCCGCCAAAGGGCGCGCGGTTAAGGTAGAGCGTCAGAATGTCACGTTTGGAAAGATGCCACTCCAGCTGCAGCGCACGCCACGCCTGAATCAGCTTGCCGCGCAGCGTACGGGGTTGCGGGTCAATAAGGCGTGCCACCTGCATGGTCAGGGTGCTGCCGCCAGAGATCACGCTCTGATGACGCAGATCCTGCCAGGCGGCGCGCAGCAGAGCCAGTGGATTGATGCCGGGGTGATACCAGAACCAGCGATCTTCATAGGTCAGCAGCGCCTGCAGATAGGCCGGAGCCACCTCCTCTGGCGTCACCGGATAGCGCCAGATCCCCCGGCTGTCAGCAAAGCGCCACAATGGCGTACCGTCGCTGGCAACAATCACCCGCGCAGGCTGGACCTGTTTAAGCGGCAACGGGAACAGCCGATCCAGTCCCCACGTCGCCAGCCACAGCGCCAGAAAAAAAAGCGGCAGCGCGAGCCACCGCTTTTTAATAGTGCCGATGTTAATCACGCCTGACGTCACTTACTGGATGTGCAGCTGCGATGGCGTGCTGCCAGTGGCGCGCCACTCCGGCACATACATCGACTCGACCTGCGGCGGCGGCATCAGGTAGCGACCCGGTGTGACTGCCCGCGCCAGATAGATCAGCGTGGCGGGACGATAAGTATCCACCGCCAGTGCCGCCACAAAGCGATCGTCACGGAACTCAATGTGCTTAATGTCAGCCTGCTGCATATCACCCATGCTCTCCTTCAGCGCGTCCGCACTGTCGCCGAGGCTGGCGCTGCTGTCGGCCAGATTCTGGTTTTCCAGCTCCAGCCCGGCAGGCAGCAGATCCACCACCAGCGCATCTTTGATGCTGCGCGTCGACGAAACGGTCAGACGCACCACCAGTAACTCACCACTGCGCAGCCTGCTGAGATCGGCGGCTTTGCCATCCAGAGTAAAGTATTCACGTTTTATTCCGAGCACATTGCTTTCCGGCTGTGGTGCGGTCAGCGGATAACCGGTGACATCGAGACGACCATACAGCGGCGCACTGCCCGGATTAGTGATGGCTAAGCCCTGCAACAGTCGCTCAGCCGCCAGCCCTTTATTCAGCGGTGCATCGCCCTGTAGCGGCTGTGGATCGCCCGCCAGTATCGCCTGCCAGTTTCTGCCCTGCGCACGCTGCAGAGTATGGGCCGCAAGATAGAGCGCATTATTTTCCTGGGTCGAGAACCAGCGTTTGCCGTTAACCTCTTTTGACAGCGACAGCAGCAGACTATTCTGCAAATCAGGCTGCAGTTGATTTTCTGCTAACAGGGCTATCATCATTCCCTGATCGCGCACCCTGCTGCCATAGTCGCCAAACCACTCTTTATCTGAGCGCGTCAGGCTGGCACCCTGCATGATCGCCAGCTGTGAACGTTGCCCGTCACCCATCAGCTTCAGCGCCACGCCAAGCTGCATCAGCGCCAGGCCGGAGCGGGATTTGTCCCGTTTTTCATACAAGACGCGCAGCGCACCCAGAGGCGCGCGCTGCTGACGCGCCAGCACCAGTCCGGCGTAAGCCTGAACGCTGAACTGCAGCGCGGCGTTATTATCGCTGCTGCCACCGCTGATCTGCGCGGGATCCTGCAGATAGCGCAGCAGCCGGGCGTTAGCGCGATCAACCACGTTATCCGGCAGCGCATAGCCCGCCTCGCTGGCGCGCAGCAGGAAGTCCGTCACGTAAGGCGTCAGCCAGAACTCCTCTTCACTCTGTTTATCCCACAGCCCGAAGCTACCGTTGGCCCGCTGCATGCCCGCCAGACGGGCAATGCCGGTGTTGACTGCGGCCCGGCGCGCCTCATCACTGCTGGTTTTTATCCCCATGGCCGTCAGCCCGGCATGGCTGGTGTAGAGAGAAGGCCAGAGGCCGCTGCTGGTCTGTTCCAGACAGCCGTAGGGATAGGTGTAAAGCGCACTGATATAGCTGGCGATGTTCAGCGGCGGGCGATTGCTCAGCGTCAGCTGTCCATTCAGGGTCTGAGCATCCAGCCCGGTGAAAGCGGCTGCCGCGACCTGCCACGGCTGATCGGGATTGATCACGGCATCGAAATTCAGCGTCCGGGCCGGATAAGGTGGCCGGACACCGATTTTCCACTGCTGTTTGCTGGGCTTCACCTGCTCACCCGGCAGATTCAGGCCAGAAATCTGCACGGTGACCTCACCGTCACCAAAGCCGGTTTTCGCGGTGACCGGAATCTGCACTGTGGTGCGTGCGCCTTTAGCCAGCGTCACGCTCTGGCTGGCAGCACTGGTCAGATCCACTAAACCACTGCTGCTCAGATCCACTTTCAGGGTTTGCGGCAGCTCCGTCAGGTTAGTGATATCCAGCGCCAGTGATGCCGTGTCGCCGCTGGCAAGGAAACGTGGAGTGGCCAGTTCGCTGATCAGCGGCGCCGCGACCACCAGTTTGCGCTCTGCCGCGCCGAAGCTGTCGTCGCTCCAGGCCTGAGTCATCAGCCGCAGTTCGCCGTTAAAGGCCGGGATCGGCAGCGTAATTGACCCGTTGCCCTCTTTATCCAGCGTCACCGCCTGTAACTGCTGCGCCACAATATTGACGTGCGTCACCGGCTTTTTGCCGCCGCGCGTCATCGATTCATCCTCGCCATCGCCACCAAAACGCAGCGCCGCCAGCCGGCCACCGCCTTCGATCAGCTGACCAAAGACGTCATACTGATCGACGTTGTAGCGTTTACGGCCAAAGAACGCCTGCCACGGATCGGGCGTTTTAAAATCTGTCACGCTCAGTACGCCGCTATCCACCGCTGACAGCAGCACATTCACTTTTTCTGGCAGCGGGCCACCGTCACGACTGGCGTGAACTTTTACCGTCAGGTTTTGTTCCGGACGGATTTTATCGGGCGCATCCAGCGTCAGATTTAAGCGGCGCGCCTCTGTCGCCATCGGCAGATGCAACAGCCCCACCGCGCGTTTTGGCGTTGCGCCACTGACCTTATCCCCGTCACGCACCACGATGGCGCTGAAGTAGAGATCGTGACGCTGCCAGCTCTCAGCCACGGGCACATCCACCGTTGTGCCGCCCTGCGGAACAGTCAGCGGTTGCCACCAGAGGGTGCCGCTGCTCGACTCCACCATCAGGTAGCCTTTACCGGCCGCCGGTGAATCCACCTGCAGATGCACGGTGTCGCCCGGCTGGTAAGCGGCTTTATCCAACTTCAGTCTCACCTGATCCGGGCGCAACGCGCCCGTGCCATTGGTGTTATCCTGCCAGTCATAACCCGCCTGGAACCGCACGCTGCTGACGATCTTTTCGCCCGCCTGCACTTCCAGCCGGTAGTGGCCCCACTCGACCGGGAAGCTGACTTTAGTACTGCCGTCAGCCGGGACAGAGATGGCGCGTTCATCTTCCTGCAGATCCTTGTCGCCGTACCGCGCCTGCCAGCCTTCGCTGTCAGAGAAACTCCAGTAGTAATCACGGCGTTCGCGAATCAGGCGCACTTCCAGCTTATCTGCCGCCAGTTTTTTGCCCTGACTGTTGGCATAGACAATGTCGAATTCGGCCAGACCCTGTTCCGGCACGGTAGGCTCATCGTGATAGCTGTCACTGCGGTAGTCATAAACCGCTTTATTACCGAACAGCGGCCGGATACCCGGCAGGGCTTCTGCCGGCCAGATGGCCTGAGTGGCACGACGGGTAACCGGACGTCCGCCGGTTTCAAGCAGGCTGGCCTGCAGGATGAGATTGAGCGGGGAGTGCAGCTGATCCCACTGATTCTCTACCTCAAGCTGCGCTTTACCCTGGGCATCAAGCCTGAGATCCACCTCATCCAGCGTGCGCTTCAGACCTTCTTCGGTAATGTCACCAAACTGGTAGCCCGGCAACGCAGCCACCGCCTCGCGTGCCGGTCGCAGATAGAGTTGTCCCTGTAACGTGTTACCCGCGGCAGGTGCGCCATAGAGATAGCGGCCCTCAATACCGAACTCAACACGGGCATCAGCAGGCTGTGGCTGGGGATCGTTTTTCAGGGTTAACGCCATGCGTTCCGGCAGAAAATCTTCGACGTGGAAATGCCACTGGCGCTTGAGGTTATCGCCGGTATTGAGCCGCAGCATCCAGTCGCCGGTCATGGCGGATGCGGGCAGCGACAGTCGCTGCTGGTAGAATCCGGCGTCAGGCTGCCAGACAAAAGTCTGCATCACCTGGCCATCGGGCTGCACCAGCTCCGCTTTAATCGGCTGCGCGGGCAACGGGCGTCCGTCAGCATCACGAAGCAGCGCATTAACGATGACCGTTTCGCCAGGTCGGTAGATATCGCGCGGGCCAAAGACAAACAGTTGTTTGTCATAGCCCTGCGGCCCGGCAACCGGAAATTCGGCCAAATCCAGCGCCGGACGTGACAGATCGATCATCGAGGTCTGCTCACCCTGCACTGCCAGCAGCAGCTTCCCTTTTTCATCCGCCTTCAGGCGCAGATGACCGCTACTGTCGATGGTGCCGCTTTGCAGCACCTGTCCTTTCTCATCCAGTAACCTGACGCTGACTCCGGAAAGCGGCTGGCCGTTTGCCAGACTCTGAGCGAACAGTTCGAATTGGGTCGGGAAGCGATGCAGTGACAGGCCGATATCACTCAGAGTGAAAAGCGTGGCAGGCTGACTGTAGCGATAAGTACCGGCCTGCTTCATCACCGCCAGATAGACACCCGGTTGCTGAAGTGCGGAAATATCACGCATCGGCAGTTGCAGCTTTTCACGCGTGTTACGCGCCGGGTTGAGCTCAAAACGTCCGGAATAGACCAGCTGGCTGCTTTTCAGCAACTCCTGAGACTGCCAGCTGGAGAGGTTGTTGCCGTAGTTCCACTGCGAGAGAAATTCCGCCAGGCCCGCGTTTTTTATCCGGAAAAAATCCACATCAACCTGATCGACATTCAGTGCCAGTACCGGTAAACCCTGAGAGAGACGCAGCGGCAGCAGCGAGCCACGGCTGGCAAAGCCCACCATCGGTTCGATATCACGGGTTGTCACTTTTTTACTGATGCCGGCAGGCAGCGTCTCACCGCTGGCGGCGCGTAATCCCGGCTCCAGCGTCACGGTAAACTGACGTGACGGCTCCGGATGGCGAAAGCGCAGCGCTTTGCGGTTCTCTGACAGCTCCCAGGCGCCGTCAACCTGACCCTGTTTATCATCGATCAGCCTGACTTTTTGCGTCAGATCCTGCTTATCATCCAGCGGCTGATTGAAGGTTAACACCAGCGCGGCTGCGCCATCGAGCTGAAGCTCAGAGAGGTCGAGTAGCGCAAGTGGCTTGCTGACCTGTTGGGTGGCAGCGGTTTCCGCCGCGCTGACCGATAAAACCGGAGTGGCCGCGGTTGCCAGCAGAGAGCCGCCGATCAGCAAGCTGAACAGCCATGGGTTAATGCGTTTTTTCATGGTAAATCCTTCACCGTGTCCCAGAGGAGTTGTTTTGTAACGCTGCGCAATTTCATATCAATGCTCGCATTTAATCAACGCTTCTCTTGAGATGGCGCCCGCATTGCCCGACACTGACAGCACAGATCACTGAGATGAGGTTGTTATGACGACGCCACTGTTTGTGTCCGCCGACTGGTTACAGGAACACTACAACGATGAGACGCTGCAGGTGCTGGACACCCGTATGCTGCCGCCCGGTCAGGAGACGATCCGGGATGTGAATGGCGAATATCTGGCGGAACATCTGCCCGATGCGCCTTTCTTCAATATTGAAGAACTGTCGGATCACACCAGCCCCTATCCGCACATGCTGCCGCGCGCCGAGCGTTTTGCCGTGGCGATGCGCGAGCTGGGTATCAGTAGCGACAAACATCTGGTGGTGTACGACGAAGGTAATCTGTTCTCAGCGCCACGCGCCTGGTGGATGCTGCGCCTCTTTGGCGTGGCGCAGGTCTCGATTCTGGCCGGCGGCCTGCAGGGCTGGAAAGCGGCCGGTTATCCGGTTGCAACGGGTCCGGTCTCGCTGCCGGAAGGCGAATTTGAAGCCAGCGCGGATGAAAGCCAGATCCGCCGGCTGAACGATGTCCTGCTGATCAGTCATGAAGGCGGCGCACAGATTATCGATGCTCGTGCGGCCAATCGTTTCAACGCCGAAGTGGATGAGCCACGCCCCGGTCTGCTGCGCGGTCACATTCCGAACAGCCTGAATGTGCCGTGGAACAGCCTGGTGGTCAATGGCGAACTGAAACCGCTGGCTGAGCTGCGCGATCTGTTCACCCGCGCCGGGGTTGATCCGGAAAAACCGGTGGTGGCGAGCTGTGGTTCGGGCGTGACGGCGGCGGTGGTGATTCTGGCGCTGACCGCGCTGGGCGCACGTCAGACGGCGATTTACGACGGTTCCTGGAGTGAATGGGGCAGCCGCGACGACCTGCCGATTGCGAAGTAAAAAAAGAGCGGCCATTGCGCCGCTCTTTTTTCATCAGAGTATCCGTTCGCTGCCTTTAAAGTCGCGCAGGAAACTGCCCCAGCGGCGCTCATAGAACGGCGTAATGTGGGCGGTAAAGAAGTGGCTGATGCCGCGATCTTCCACCGTCACTTCGCACAGATCCACCGGCGCATCGTCCGGCAGCGTATCCATCGCTACGCTACCCGCCGCCTGAATGATCGCCTCAATGTCGCTGTCCGCTTCAATACCAATCAGCAGGTTCGGCGCTTCATCGGCCCGCTCACGGATGCTGGCGATAAACGCACGACGCACCTGTTTATATTTGCTGAACAGCTGGGTCAGCGAGTCAACCATCTGCGCGGGCGGTTCGGCTACTTCAGACAACAGCAGCGACTGCCCGCCTTCCAGCACCGTTTGCTGACTCAGGGCGCTGCCCTCTTCCGCCAGCAGATGAGTGATTTCGGCAGGCGAGAACTCTTTGCCGGTCGGTAACTTAGGATTGAGAAACAGCGTTTCGCCGCGGGTCATTTCAAACAGCGTGCGCACCGGCAGACGCAGATAAGCCTGCTCAGTGCTGACCGCGTCGCTCATCGCCTGTTCTGAACTGAAAAACGGAATGATGCTGCTGCCATCCTCTTTTTCCCAGTGCTGCAGATCGACCGGCGTGCTGGCATCAAGTTGCTGCGCGGTGCTTTCGCCCGGTACCCAGACGTCCGATTCCAGCAGCAGTTGAAAAAATTCGGGCCGGTGAGCTGGCTCGGTCGCCGCCAGCTTTAGCACCTCTTCAAGACGGTTCATAGTCACTCTCTAAAAATGCGGCGGCTGAAGCCACCGCGGAATAGCACTTATTTCAGTAACAGGTTAGCCAGCGTGCGCACACCAAGGCCGGTGGCGCCTGCGGCCCACTGATCGACCGCGCTTTTGCGGTAGGTCGCCGAACAGTCGATGTGCAGCCAGCCCTGCTGGTAGTTGCTGACGAAATAAGAGAGGAACGCTGCCGCGCTGCTGGCACCGGCCGCATGTGCCGGGCTGGCGATATTATTGAGATCGGCAAAGTTAGACGGCAGATGGCTGCGATGGAACTCGGCCAGCGGCAGACGCCAGAACGGCTCGTTCTCACTGACCGCGCTACCCATCAGCGACTGCGCCAGCACCTCATCAAAGGTGAACAGCGCGTGATAATCGTTACCCAGCGCCGTCTTAGCTGCACCGGTCAGGGTGGCGGCGTCGATGATCATCGTCGGATTCTGCTCGCTGGCGTCGATTAAACCGTCTGCCAGTACCAGGCGTCCTTCCGCATCGGTGTTCATTACTTCCACCGTTTTGCCGTTGCGATAGCGAATGATATCGCCCAGTTTGAAGGCGTTGCTGCTGACCATGTTGTCGGCACAGCAGAGGTAAAGTTTGACGCGTTTATTCAGACCGCGCGAAATGGCCATCGCCAGCGCACCGGTCACGGTGGCCGCGCCGCCCATATCGGACTTCATCGAATCCATGAAGCTGCTCTGCTTCATGCTGTAGCCGCCGGTGTCGAAGGTAATACCTTTGCCGACCAGACAGGCGTAAACCGGCGCGCTGTCGTCACCGGTTGGATTAAAGTCGAGCGCCAGCAGCACCGGCGGACGGCTGGAACCGCGTCCCACCGTATGCAGGCCCATATAACCCTGGACCCGCAGATCCTCACCTTTGGTGATGCGATAGCTGACGGCGCTGCCGCCCACTTCGCTGATCAGATCGATAGCCGTGTGCGCCAGCTGTTCCGGACCCAGCTCTTCGGCCGGCAGATTGATGGTGTTGCGTACCCAGTCGATAATTTTCAGACGACGATCAAATTCCGCCTGCTCATGCTCACCCAGCGTCGGCCACTCAACCTGACGCTGCCCTTTCGGACCGCGGTAGCCTTGCCAGAATGCCCAGCACTGCTCAAGGTGCCAGCCTTCGCCGGTCAGCGCCACGTGGCGGATACCCTGGCTATCCAGTTTGCGGCCGGCTCGCTGAAGGGTCATCAGCGCGTCAGCGCCGGTCAGGTGCAGCGTCATCCCGCTGTCGTTGCTGCTCAGAATGGCTTTTTCGCCCCAGCGCGCATCGGCGGGCTGGCTGCTAAGAGTGATGTTCATCGGTTGTGTGGTCATCGCGAAGCTCCATAGACGTTATTCGTTTCATCCAGCCCGATTGTTAAAGCGGATTTAATAAGATGTTACATGCAAAATGCAGACAGACCTGATAACAGATTCCGTCAGAGGATGCCAGCGTAGCGCAAATAATGGCGCGGTTTCCAGAATCAGGCCGGTAAGCTGCCGGTTACATTAAGGCGCGCAGACGCGTCACCGATTTCTGCACCAGCGCAATGGCGTAATCGATCTCTTCTTCGGTGGTAAAACGGCCAAGCGAAAACCGCAGCGAACTGTGGGCCAGCTCTTCACTGACACCCAGCGCCCGCAGGACATAAGAGGGCTCCAGGCTGGCCGACGTACAGGCCGAACCGGAGGAGAGCGCCAGATCTTTCAGCGCCATGATCAGCGATTCACCCTCAACGTCGGCGAAACTGAGGTTAAGTATAGTGGCCGCGCTGTGCTGCAGGTCACCGTTAAGCGTGACGCCTGGCAGCGTGCTGATACCCTGCCACAGCCGGTCGCGCAGGCTCTGCAGACGTGCCATTTCAGTTTCACGCTCTTGCGCCGCGATCTGATAGGCTTCGCCCATTCCGACAATCTGGTGTACCGGCAGCGTCCCCGAACGCATACCCCGCTCATGCCCGCCGCCGTGGATCTGGGCGGCAATCTGCACGCGCGGTTTACGACGCACATAGAGCGCACCGATCCCTTTCGGACCATACAGTTTGTGGGCGGAAAAGGACATCAAATCAACCGGCAACAGGCTGAGATCGATCGGCAGCTTGCCGACGCTCTGGGTGGCATCCACATGAAACAGAATGTCGCGTTCACGGCACAGCTCACCAAACGCAGCGATATCCTGAATCACCCCGATTTCATTATTGACGTGCATGATCGAGACCAGAATGGTGTCGTCGCGCAGGGCGTCACGCAGCATGTCAGGGCTGATCATGCCGTTGGCGGCCGGTTTCAGGTAGGTCACATCAAAGCCTTCCCGCTCCAGCTGCTGGCAGCTGTCGAGCACGGCTTTGTGTTCAGTCTGGCTGGTGATGATATGTTTGCCGCGCGCCTGATGAGCGTGGGCTGCGCCTTTAATCGCAAGATTGTCCGATTCGGTGGCGCCCGAGGTGAAAACGATTTCACGCGGATCGGCATTGACCAGTTCGGCCACCTGATTGCGCGCCACATCGACCGCTTCTTCAGATTGCCAGCCAAAACGGTGAGAACGGGAGGCCGGATTACCGAACGTGCCATCCAGCGTCAGAAACTGCATCATTTTGCTGGCCACACGCGGATCGGCCGGCGTGGTGGCGGCATAATCCAGGTAAATCGGTAATTTCATTGCGCTACAGCTCCGTATAAAAAATCATACGTCTTTATAGCAGATTCGGCCCCGCCCGCGTTAGCAGTTAGGGCCGCAACAGCGGGGATTACGAGGCGCGCAGATTGACGTTGATTTCCTGAGCGCGCGGGCTCTGGAAGCGACGATTGTCATTGGCGTTCTGACGATCGGCCACGTCAAGGATCTCCTGATTATTCACCAGCTCAGCCAGGGTAATATTGTTCAGGAAGTCACTGATACGCACGCTCAGATCGCGCCACAGGACGTGAGTCAGGCAACGCTCGCCGCCCTGGCAGCCTTCTTTGCCCTGGCATTTGGTGGCGTCAACCGACTCATCGACCGCGGTGATCACTTCACCGACGGCGATAGCATTTGATTCTTTGCCTAACAGATAACCGCCGCCCGGACCGCGCACGCTGGAAACTAAGCCATTTTTACGCAATCGGGAGAATAACTGCTCGAGATACGACAGCGAAATGCCCTGACGTTCAGAAATATCAGCCAGCGGAACCGGGCCTTCATGGGAGTGAAGGGCAACGTCCAGCATAGCAGTTACGGCATAACGTCCTTTAGATGTCAGTCTCATAGCGTACGACCTCAATAGCGTCCGGTTATCGGAGGATTTGCAAAAGATGCTGGCAAGTCTGACATTCCCGAGTAATTTGGTCAACTATTTAACCAGGTAAAACACTCAAGTATTTAACCTGGTATTTTACTCAACTATTATCTTCTTCTTTCTTCTCGTTTTTCCGCTTTTCAAACGACGAAAGCATCCCGCGCAGGATGTTAAGTTCATCACGTTCTGGCCGCGCACGGGTATAAAGACGACGCAGTTTGCTCATCACCTGACCCGGATTGGCTTCGCGGATAAAGCCGCTGTTCAGCATCATCTGTTCCATGTGCTGATAGAAGCGTTCAAGGTCATCCACCAGTGGATAAGGCGACTCCGTATACTGCGGTTGCGGGCTGGCCTGTTCCTGCGCCTGCAGCCAGGCCATGCGCACTTCATAGGCGATGATCTGTACTGCCATTGCCAGGTTCAGCGAGCTGTATTCCGGGTTGGCCTGAATGGCGACATGGTAATGACACTTCTGCAGCTCTTCATTGGTCAGGCCGACGCGCTCACGACCAAACACCAGCGCCACCGGAGCCTGCTGGCCCTCTTCCACACTTTTCACGCCGCATTCGCGCGCATCCAGCATCGGCCACGGCAGCGAACGGGAACGGGCGCTGGTGCCGACCACCAGGCTACAGCCCGCGATAGCTTCATCCAGCGAGTCGACGATTTTAGCGTCGCCAATCACATCACTGGCACCGGCGGCGAGAGAAATCGCCTGTGAATCGGGTTTCACCAGTGGGTTAACCAGGTAGAGGTTGGTCAGTCCCATGGTTTTCATGGCGCGGGCAACGGAGCCCATGTTGCCGGTGTGAGAGGTTTCAACCAGCACGATACGAATATTTTGCAGCATTAATGAGGAGTCTCAGCAACGGGTCAGTAAAATCAGTGGCGTGAATGCTAACATAAAGCAGGACATTTACCGAACACGCTGCTATACTCCGCGCCGTTTTCCCCGTTCTTTAACATCCAGCGAGAGATACCGATGCATCCAATGCTCAACATTGCCGTGCGCGCAGCGCGCAAGGCCGGAAATTTAATTGCCAAGAATTATGAAACCCCGGACGCCGTCGAAGCCAGCCAGAAAGGCAGCAACGACTTCGTAACGAATGTTGACCGTGAAGCAGAACGCCTGATTATCGAAGTGATTCGTAAATCTTACCCGAAACATACCATCATCACCGAAGAAAGCGGTGAACTGGCGGGTGAGGATCAGGACATTCAATGGGTTATCGATCCGCTGGATGGCACTACCAACTTCATCAAACGCCTGCCCCACTTTGCTGTTTCCATCGCCGTGCGCATTAAAGGCCGCACTGAAGTCGCGGTGGTTTACGATCCAATGCGTAATGAACTGTTCAGTGCCGTACGCGGCCAGGGCGCTCAGCTCAACGGATACCGTCTGCGCGGTAGCATCGCTCGCGATCTGGATGGCACCATTCTGGCCACCGGCTTCCCGTTCAAACTGAAGCAGCACGCGCCAGCCTATATGAACATCCTCACTAAACTGTTTACCCAGTGCGCCGATTTCCGTCGTACCGGTTCAGCTGCGCTGGATCTGGCGTATGTGGCTGCCGGTCGCGTTGATGGCTACTTTGAGATTGGCCTGAAGCCGTGGGATTTTGCTGCCGGTGAACTGCTGGTGCGTGAAGCGGGTGGTCTGGTCACTGACTTCACCGGTAACCACGGTTATCTGCATTCCGGTAACATCGTGGCGGGTAACCCACGTGTGGTGAAAGCGATGCTGTCAAACATGCGTGAAGAGCTGAGCGAAGCGTTAAAACGCTAAGCGACAGCAGAGAAAAAGGCGGCTTATCAGCCGCCTTTTTTATTGCCTGATGTTAGCGTGAATTAACGACGTTCGTGTGACAACACCTGACGAGGCTGAGTACGACGACCCACCATGCCCATCACACCGGCCAGCACCGCTTCGATAATCAACAGAATCAGTGCATACCAGCTGGCTTTCGCCGTCGCTGCTGCTGCCTTCTCTGCCGCTTCACGCGCTTTCTGCTCAGCCTGCTGCTTCAGTTCCTGATATTTCTGTACTGCCTGCTGATAGCTCTTTTCGGTCTGCGCGACGATCTGATCCACTTCCTGATCGCTTTTACCGGTACGCGCTTTAATAATATTTTTCAGCGCATCACGATCGGCAGCCTGTAATGTATCTGAATGACGATCCATCACGCCTTTTAGCCAGTTAGTCAGATCAGTATCCGCCGTCTGAGGATGGTTAGCCGTGTTGTTAGCCTGGTTCTCTGCATTCTGCGCTTCGTTATTTGCATCCTGCTTTAAATTCTCAGGCTGTAATTCCGGCTTACCGGTCTGACGCAGCGTAGTTTCCAGTTCATTCTGCAGATCATTTAAATTAATATTGCTTTCCTGCAACTTATCTTTCGCCATTTGGGTTACCGAAGGCGCTGCTGCGGAAATACCACTACCCAATGCCTGGAAACCGGAGCCGACAATATTCATCGCGCCGCCCAATACGCTACTTGCCAGCGCAATCGCCAGGTAAATAGTGAAAATTGTGCTAAGGCCAAACATCAGTAAGCCGTGCAGTGCCCCTTCGCGCTGCGCCAGGCGACCCGCCACATAGCTACCGGCCGCCATCGCCACCAGCATTTCAATGGCCGTCCAGACCAGCGCGCCGGTACCCAGACCGTCTAAAGGATTCTGTTCCTTCATCGGGTCAATAGTGGTGGCGCCAATAGCCGTTCCCAGCAGCGTCAATATGATGTGAACGATCAGCGCACAAATTACCCCGGCAAAGACAGCACTCCAGGAAATACGTTTGAGCGGTAATCCCGCTGGCCCGGTTGCCAGCGTTTCGGTATAGCCATTATTAATACGGGTATCAGCCATGAAATATTCTCCTCGCAACAAACAGAAAGGTGCTCTGGTTTTTATCATCCCGGCAGAGAATGCCGTTTTGGTAATAACAGCGTAGACAGTGAAGAGGCATTTCACCACCGTTACAGCGCGAGAAAAAAATAAAGATGTGAATTTAAAGAAATTAGTGAAGGTGTGCTAGCAGGGGCAATTTAATTCCCGCTGCGGTTTAAACTCATAAAGGCCGAATACCGCCGCTAAAGGCAGGCTGGGATGATTGCCACAATGCGATGCCGGCCATGATTAAAATCAGGCTGCCCGCCAGCGCCAGCAGGGGTAACAGCAGAGACGCCTGTCCGCGCTGGCGGGATTGAGTCAGCCGCTGTGCGACCACTCGGGCGCGCTGGACCAGCAAACCTATGGCCGAGATCGTCAGCGCAGTCCCCAGCGCCATCACGGCGGCTGACAGCACGCCCCAGGCATACACACCGATCACTTTGGCAAACAGCAGCATCATGATCGCGCCGGAACAGGGACGCAGCCCCATCGATACCACTACCAGCCACTGGGTTTTCACGCTAACCGCATCGTTGATCTGCTGTGGCGATGGCAGATGCGCATGACCGCATCCGCAGTGCGCATCATGCTGATGATCAGGATGGAGCGCCCGAAAGACGATAGCCGGACGCGGACGTAACGCCTGCCACAGCGATCGCAGCGCGCGATAACCGATCCAGATCCCCAGTCCGACCACCAGCAGATAACTGCCCTTCTCCAGCCAGAAACTGCTGAGATGCAGCTGGCGCGATGAGGTCTGCAGCAGCACCAGCATCACCGTGACCAGCACGATAGCCACCGACCCCTGTAGCAGCGACGCCAGCAGCGTCAGCCTGATACTGGTCTTCACTCTGGCCGGATGGGTGGCCAGAAAAGTGGTAATCACCACTTTGCCGTGACCCGGTCCCAGCGCATGCAGCACGCCATACAACAGACTGAACAGCACCAGCGTCACTCCCGCCTGCTGGGGCTGTTCAGCGACCTGCTGTAACAGCTGGGTCATCTGTCGATGCAGATCTTTCTGCCACAACACGCTTTGCAGCAGGATTTGCGGCCAGTTAAGCCAGATGAGCGTACCGCCAGCCAGCAGCAGCGCCGCCAGCAGCCAGAGCGGCCAGAGGCGCGAGCGGCGTTGCGGGGTAGCGATCACTGACATGTGAGTATCACCGTCTGGGCAAACTGCCGGCCTAAATCGAGCTCTTCGGCCGGCGCATCGGCTTTATCCAGCGACAATGCATACTGTTTCAGGGAGTCATTGGGCTTTGGCGTATTCAGCGCAAACTTACAGCGTGGCTGCAGCGCGGGCGGCAGCGTCAGGGCGCGGGCATTGTCGTAAAACATGTCGACAAAATAAGTCGGATCGAAGGTGAGGATCTCAAAGCGCTGGCCGGTCAGTACCGGCGGTTCCGCCAGCGGCAGAATAAACTCAAGCACGGCTTTATGACCGTTACGCGACAAATTGTATTCGGTTGGCAGATTCAAAAACTTCACCCGCTGTTGATTGTGCCAGATTTCTGAAAAGTAGTGCTGGCCCAGCACGTTAGCCATCACGCCTGCTGCCAGCTTTTTCCACACCACGCTTCCCGGCTTCGCCTCGCCAGCGTCATACAGCAGATCGGCCGAGGTGATCTCATCCATCGTCCAGGTCATTTTCAGCCCGGTAAAGGTGTCGTCTTTGGCCACCAGTTCCGTTTTCATGTCGATGAAACTGTGCGGATGCGCCAGCGCAGCCGGACTTAATACCATCAGTAAGACAAAGCCTGTGCGTTTCATAATGTTATAAAGTAACGTTCCCGTTGAAAAGAATCTATAAGTAACAAAATTTTGTGACCCGCCTTAAACCTCTGACTAAAAAATCTGCCTGACCTACACCGGGACTGACGGGGTTAGCTATTCTTAGCTCAAAATAGCCTGCTGGAAATCTGATTGATGAGTTCTGCTACCCCTTTGGCACCACTCTTCACCCGTTCACAGCGTCAGTGCCATCTTTTACTACTGCTGTTTCTGCCGACTCCCGTGCTTACGCTTGAAAAAGTCTGTCAGTTAAATGGCGTGGATCCTGCGGTTGCCCGACAGGATATCGCGGAAGTGGGTAATGAGATACAGCGCTACCACCAGCTGGAACTGCACCAGATGGTGGATGGCAGCTTTCGTCTTCATGGTACAGAGTTGGATCGGCGCCTCTGTTTGCTGCACAACCTGCGACGCAGTCTGCGGTTATCGCAGGATTTCGTCTGTGAGCATTTTGCCGCTCCGTTACGTCAGCGCCTGAAAGTGATGAAGATTGAGAAGGCGCTGTATGATGAAACCAATCTGCAGGCATTAATTCAGCATTGTGGGCTGCGGCTGGGCCGCGACTTCAGCGAGCGCGATCGGCTTTTTTTGCAGATCTTTATGAAATACGGTCTTTGCCAGCGCCAGCCGGCACTGTTCAGCGATGCGCAGCGCGTCTGGCTGCAGCACAAGGTGGAGCGTCGGGCTGCTGAAGCGGTGATCCATCACTGGCGGAAACGCTGCCATCTGGCACCACATATCAGCGAAACCGATTTCTGGACGCTGCTGTTCAGCCTGATTCACACCCCGGCGGCCGATCGGGTCCGTCATCCCTGCGAGCAGCGCTTAATGGCGGCAACGGTGCAGCTGATTGCCGACTTTGAGGAGTGTGCCGCCGTGACCTTCGCCGACCGCGACGATCTGCTGCGTCAGCTCTATACCCATCTGGCTCAGGCGCTGGATCGCACCCACTTCACTATCGGCATCGACAACAGCGTGGCGCTGGATGTCAGTCGCCTCTACCCTCGCCTGCTGCGCACCACCCAGCTGGCGCTGCGCGCTTTTGAATATGAATACCAGATCGCTTTTACGCCGGAAGAGGTGAGCCTGATTACGGTGATTTTTGGTGCCTGGCTGATGCAGGAAAACGCGCTGCAGGAGAAGCAGGTGCTGATCCTGACCGGTGAAGATCCGCAGCTGGAGCAGGATGTCGAGCAGCAGATCCGTGAAATCACCCTGCTGCCGATCAATATCACCTACCAGCAGGTGAGCAGCTTTCAGCGCGATGGCGCGCCGCGCGAGGTTGACCTGATTATTTCCCCTTACGCGACGTCTCTGCCGCTGTTCTCACCGCCGCTGATCCATGCGGAACTGCCGCTGACGGCACATCATCAGCAGCGTATCCGTTATTTGCTTGAGTCGTAACGCGGACGCAGAAACAGCGCAGGCAGTGCCACCAGCGCCATCACCCAGAACAGATGCCCCTGTAGATGGGTAAAGAGTACGCCGCAAATCATGGTCATCACCGCAATGCCACCGCCCATCGCCAGCGCGGAGTAGAGGGATTGCAGCCGGATGACCTCTGCGCCCTGGCGTGCGGCAATAAAACGCATCGCCGCCAGATGGCAGACGGTGAAGCTGCCGCAGTGCAGAATCTGCGCCACAATCAGCAGCGGCAGCGCGGTACTGGCGCCCAGCAGGCTCCAGCGAATCAGGGCGCAAATGCCCGACAGCAGCAGCAGATCGCGCGCGCTCCAGCGGCGGAACAGCCGGTTACTGAGCGCAAAAATAATAATCTCCGCCACCACGCCCAGCGACCAGAGATAGCCCACCGTCGAGGCGGAATAGCCGCTCTCCTGCCACCAGATCGCACTGAAGCCGTAATAGGCCGCGTGCGCGCCCTGTAGTAGCGTCACGCACAGCATAAAGCGCCAGACCGCATTCTCGCGCAGCAGATCCCGCCAGACCGCCCAGCCGCCGCCTGCAGTGCCCTGACGTTCATTGCCCTGCGGATGGGTCGCAGGCCTGAGCATCATGCCCGCCAGCATGCTGAGCGCGCCGACTGACAGCAACAGCAATATCGCCTGCGAGGAGTAAGCGCTGACCAGCACCCCGGTCAGCGCTGAACTGATGACAAACGCCAGCGATCCCCATAGCCGCACCGGCCCGTAGGCCAGGCCAATCTGCTGCGTCCAGGTGGCGGCGAGCGCATCACTCAGCGGCACCAGCGGCGAGAAAAACAGGTTGAAGCCAATCATCACCGCCAGCAGCCACATCCACTGCTGCCCGACCCAGTAGCCGATGGCGAACAGGCAGGTCATCAGTGCCAGCAGGCGAAGTGCGGTAATTAACTGCGCCGGATTTTTTACCTGCGAGGCGATAAGCAGGCTGCCGACAAAGCGCGCCACCATGCCACAGCCCAGCAGCAGACCAATTTTTTCGGCATCAAGGCCGGTGCCTTTCAGCCAGACGCCCCAGAAGGGCAGATAGATGCCGTAACAGAAGAAGTAAGTGAAGTAGCCCAATCCGAGCCATCTGGCGGAGCCGATTGCCATATTCCCTCCAGCAAGAGTGCTGCATGGCAGCAAGAGTGGACGCTACTCTGGCAGAGCGCCCTGTTTCAGGCAATAAAAAAGGATGGCATCAGCCATCCTTTTTATGCGCGTTCACAACGGGTTAGCGGTTAAGCATAGACCGGCAGACGGCTGCAGATTTCCAGCACTTTCTGTTTGGTGCGCTCAATGGTCGCTTCGTCGTTGATGTTATCCAGCACGTCAGCAATCCAGCCTGCCAGTTCACGTACGTCTGCTTCGTTGAAGCCACGGCGCGTCACGGCTGGGGTACCGATACGAATACCTGAGGTAACAAACGGGCTCTTCGGATCGTTAGGTACGCTGTTTTTGTTTACCGTGATATTGGCACGGCCCAGCGCAGCATCCGCTTCTTTACCGGTCAGGTTTTTGCTCACCAGATCGATCAGGAACAGATGGTTATGGGTACCGCCAGAAACGATGTTGTAGCCGCGCGCGATCAGCACCTCGACCATCGCTTTGGCATTTTTCGCTACCTGCTGCTGGTAGGTTTTAAATTCCGGCTCCATCGCCTCTTTGAAGGCGACCGCTTTACCGGCAATGACGTGCATCAGAGGACCGCCCTGGCCGCCAGGGAAGACCGCAGAGTTCAGTTTCTTATAGAAATCTTCGTCACCGTTTTTCGCCAGGATGATGCCGCCACGCGGACCCGCCAGGGTTTTGTGGGTGGTCGAGGTGACGACGTGCGCATGTGGCACCGGGCTTGGGTAGACGTCAGCGGCGATCAGACCGGCGACGTGCGCCATGTCAACGAACAGCCAGGCACCGACGCTATCGGCGATTTCACGCATTTTTGCCCAGTCACAGACGCCGGAATAGGCAGAGAAGCCGCCTACAATCATTTTCGGCTTATGGGTTTTTGCCAGTTCAGCCAGCTCGTCGTAGTCAATCTTACCGGTTTCATCGATACCGTAAGCGACCACGTTGTAGAGTTTGCCAGAGAGGTTAACCGGTGAGCCGTGCGTCAGGTGTCCGCCGTGAGCCAGGTTCATGCCGAGGATGGTGTCGCCAGGCTGCAGCAGCGCGGTATAGACCGCGAAATTTGCCTGCGAACCGGAGTGCGGCTGCACGTTAGCGTAATCGGCACCAAACAGTTCTTTGGCGCGGTCAATCGCTAACTGCTCAACGATATCAACATATTCACAACCGCCGTAGTAGCGTTTGCCCGGATAGCCTTCGGCGTATTTGTTGGTGAGCTGCGAACCTTGCGCCTGCATAACGCGCGGGCTGGTGTAGTTTTCAGAAGCAATCAGTTCGATGTGCTCTTCCTGACGCACTTTCTCTTGCTCCATCGCCTGCCACAACTCGGCATCATAATCGGCAATGTTCATATCACGCTTTAACATCCGCATCTCCTGACTCAGCTAACTTTTTTAACGGCAGTTTAAGCCCCACCGGGGCGAAGGCCCACAGTGTAAACCGTTTTATCGGGTGAAGGTAGGGTGAATCCCCTCTTTTTACTCAAACGATTGGCTGGGCAGCGGCACGGGATTTTTACGCTTTTTTCCGACGAAACCGCAGCCGGAAATTTCTTCAGGATGTGATGGAGATTTCCTCATCCTGCACTGAAAAGTTGCCAGCGGAATCACCGTAAATGGGGTCTGGTTATTTACAGCGCAGCGTATCGGGCTATAAGATGCATTTAAAATGCAACTTTACCTGTGAGGTTCTTCCTATGCTTGATGCACAAACCATCGCCACCGTTAAATCGACGCTGCCTGCGATTGCGGCCTGCGGCCCAAAACTTACCGCCCACTTTTATGACCGCATGTTGTCGCACCATCCCGAACTGAAAAACGTCTTCAACATGAACAACCAGCGCAACGGCGCTCAGCGGGAAGCGCTGTTTAATGCGATCTGCGCTTACGGGGCTAACCTGGAAAATCTGGCGGTGCTGCTGCCGGCGGTGGAAAAGATTGCGCAGAAGCATACCAGCCTGAATATTCAGCCTGATCAGTACGCCATCGTCGGCGAAAATTTACTGGCAACCATCAAAGAGCTGCTCGATCCCGGCGAAGAGGTGCTGGCTGCATGGGGACGCGCTTACGGTGTTCTGGCAGAGGTGTTTATCCAGCGTGAAGAACAAATTTATCAGGCATCAGAGCAGCAGCCGGGCGGCTGGCGCGGTACCCGGACCTTCCGCATCAGCGCGATTGAACAACAGAGCGCGGTGATCAAAAGTTTCACCTTTACTCCGGTTGATGGCGGCCCGGTAGCGGCGTTTGAACCCGGTCAGTACCTGACGGTTCACCTGCAGCCAGCCAGCTTTGAACATCATCAGATTCGTCAATACTCCCTGACCCACCTGAGTAATGGCAAAGATTACCGTATTGCGGTGAAGCGTGAGGCACAGGGCACGGTGTCCGGCTGGCTTCATCAGTCGGGTAAAGTGGGCGATGAGTTGCAGCTGGCGGCACCGCACGGTGATTTCTTCCTGCAGACTGACGCTGAGACGCCGGTGGCGCTGATCTCAGCCGGTGTCGGACAGACGCCGATGCTGGCGATGCTGCATGCGCTGGCGGCCCGCCATTCGCGCGCCCCGGTAAGCTGGCTGCACGCAGCGGAAAATGGCGAGCAGCACGCCTTTGCTGACGAAGTGAAAGCGACCGGCGCACAGCTCAGCGATTTCGTTTCGCAGGTCTGGTATCGTCAGCCCGCCCCGCAGGATGCCGGTGCGTATGATGCGCAGGGTCTGATGGACGTCACGGCTATGGCGGCACGCCTGCAGTCGCCGCAGACGCAGTTCTACCTGTGCGGACCGCTGGGCTTTATGCAGCATGTGATCGCGCAGCTACGTGATGCCGGCGTAGAGGATACACGCATCCACTATGAACTGTTCGGTCCGCATAAAGGCATGTGATTCCGCCATAAAAAAAGCCCGCATCGCAGCGGGCTTTTTTAATCCGGCGAACTCAGATCGCCTCTTCATCCTCTTCGCCGGTACGGATGCGCACCACGCGCGCCACGTCAAAGACAAAGATTTTACCGTCACCGATTTTGCCGGTCTGCGCGGTGCGCATGATGGTTTCCACACAGGTATCGACGATGTCATCGCCGACCACCATTTCAATTTTTACTTTCGGCAAAAAGTCGACCATATACTCCGCGCCACGATAGAGCTCGGTGTGGCCTTTCTGACGGCCAAACCCTTTCACTTCACTCACGGTCATGCCGGTGATGCCGACTTCAGCCAGGGCTTCACGTACATCATCGAGTTTGAATGGTTTGATAATCGCATCAATCTTTTTCATGTCTGACCCTTTTCTCACTCCCTCCGTGGTCGGAAGGGTTTATCAAGTATAAATGTTGCTGGCGCTGCCGGGCGCGAATATCCGCAATCCACATCACTGTTTGCGATCTGCAGCCGCCTCAGTCGTGCGGCGCACGCTACTCTTTAAAATCGCTGGCGTCCAGTTCGTGACGAGACAGCAGCTTATAGAACTCAGTACGGTTGCGTCCAGCCAGACGCGCAGCATGAGTAACATTGCCTTTGGTCATCTGCAGCAGCTTGCGCAGATAGTTCAGCTCAAACTGGTTGCGCGCCTCGGCAAACGTCGGCAGCGCGCTGTTTTCACCGCTCAGCGCCTGCGCCACCAGCGCATCACTGATCACTGGCGAGGCGCTGAGCGCCACACACTGCTCAACCACATTGACCAGCTGGCGCACGTTACCCGGCCAGCTGGCCGCCATCAGCCGTTTCATCGCATCAACCGAGAAACTGCGGATCTGCGGTTTATGCCGTTCCGCTGCCTGACGCAGCAGATGATTCGCCAGCAGCGGGATATCTTCCGTTCGCTGATGCAGCGCCGGAATTTTCAGATTCACCACATTGAGGCGATAGAACAGGTCTTCACGGAACTCTTTTTTCTCCATCGCCTTGGGCAGATCGCGATGGGTGGCGGAAATGATGCGCACGTCGATATCGATGTCATGATCGCTGCCGACCGGCCGGATTTTACGCTCCTGCAGCACCCGCAGCAGCTTGACCTGCAGCGCCTGCGGCATATCGCCGATCTCATCGAGAAACAGCGTGCCGCCGCCAGCCGCTTTGAACAGCCCATCGCGGGCGCTGACTGCGCCGGTAAACGCCCCTTTGGCGTGACCAAACAGTTCAGACTCCAGCAGCTGCTCGGGCAGCGCACCGCAGTTGATGGCGATGAACGGCTTGCCGTTACGGGGACTGGCGGCATGGATCGCCTGCGCCAGCATCTCTTTGCCGGTGCCGCTCTGCCCGTTAATCAGCACGCTGACATCCGACTGCGCCACCATATGCGCCTGCTCCAGCAGCCGCAGCATCAGCGGGCTGCGGGTGACAATCGCTTCGCGCCAGCGGTCATCGCTGATGGGTGCCTGCTGCGCCAGCGCTTCATCAATCGCTTTGTAGAGCGCATCACGATCCACCGGCTTGGTCAGAAAGCTGAAGACGCCCTGCTGGGTGGCGGAGACCGCATCCGGAATCGAGCCGTGTGCGGTCAGAATAATCACCGGCAGCCCCATATGGCGTTTCTGAATCTCGCCAAACAGCGCCAGCCCATCCATTTCATCCATCCGCAGATCGCTGATCACCAGATCAATTTTTTCTTTCTGCAACAGGCGCAGCGCTTCCGGACCGCTGGCGGCGGTGGTGACCTGGTAACCTTCGCTGCTGAGACGCATGCCCAGCAGCTTCAGCAGGCTGGGATCGTCATCGACCAGCAGCAGCCGGGCGGCTTGTTTAACCATTATTGCTCCTCTTCCTGCGGCAGTGCGGTGCCGTGACTGCTGTCAGAGACATCCGGCGCTTTGCGGGATGATAGCTGGCGCTCAATGTCGGTCAGGCGCTCCAGCTTACGCTGCGTATCACTCAGCTGCTGTTGCTGCCTGACCATCTGCTGCCGGATGGCCTCCAGCTGGGCATCACTGCTTTGTTGCAGATGCGCGTAACGGCTGCGCGCTTCGCTGAGGTCCAGCTGCGCGGCCTGGTTGCTGCGCCACAGCTGAATAAGCGGACGCACCGGAGCAGGAAAGTCACTGCTGTAGCTGTCAAGCGTGGTGACATACTTGCGTCGCTCCATTGGCGTTACGTTGCCGTTAGCCATTAACACGCCCTGCTTAAAGGCGCGTGACCAGCTCTCCGCCGGCCAGCGATGCGCTTCCGCCCGGGCTTCGGCCGGCGACAGGCGTTCCGCACAGTCGATGGCGCGCATCCAGTAGAGCGGATTACCAAGCGCCGCCGGATTCTCAATCTGCCATACGTCACTGCAACGGGTCGCCAGATAATCGGCTATTTTGACCTCCGGTTCCGCCACCGGATGACCGGATGGCAGCGATGAAGTGGCCGGAGAAGCGGTACAGCCGCTGAGCAGCACGGTCGTCAGCGTGCTCAGCAGCAAAGCGGGTAAATATTTCATCGGTCAGACATTCCCGGCTGTGGTGTTCAGTTCAATGCGAAAACAGACGCCGGTGCGATCGCTGGTGACCAGCGACAGGTCACCCTGCATCCGGCGCAGACAATCTTTGGCAATACTCAGTCCCAGCCCGCTGCCCTTGACGGGACCTTTACGCTGCTGGCTGCCCTGGAAGAACGGCTCGAAAATCATCTTCTGCTCGTCCGGCGGAATCGGCGTGCCGCTATTGGCAACCTCAATCCAGATGCGATCGCCCTGTTGCTGACTGCGCAGCCAGATGGTACCGGATTCGCTGCCGTAGTTCACGGCGTTCGAATAGAGGTTGTCGATCACCCGCATCAGCAACGTTGGCTCGGCCAGACAGTGCGTCGCCCTGAGATCCAGCACCGTCTGCATCAGTTTGGTTCGGGCCGATAGCGCATGAGCGCTGACTACCCGCTCGACAATCTCATCCAGTCTGACCGTTTCCAGCCGGGTCGGGCCATCGGCCAGTTTGCGGTTGTAATCCAGCAGCTGCTCAATCAATCGCTGCAGATGGCGGCTGCTACTGTCGAGAATCGATACTACCTCTTTCTGTTCGCTGTTGAGCGATCCCGCCACTTCATCCGCCAGCAGCTCAGTGCCTTCGCGCAGGCTGGCTAACGGCGTTTTCAGTTCATGAGAGAGATGGCGCAGAAACTCATGCCGCTGGGTTTCCAGCCAGGCCAGCCGCTCGCTTAGCCATAAGATACGCTGACCAAGCGAACGCAGCTCACGCGGACCGCGAAGCACCACGCTACTGCCCAGTTCCCGCCCTTCCCCCAGCCGGTTGATCATCCGCTCAATCCGCTTAACCGGTCCGATGATCATGCCGGTAAACAGCAGCATTAACGCCAGGCTGATGATAAACAGAATCAGCGCCTGCCAGCCAAAAAACTGGCCGCGATCGGCAATCTCTCGCTGGAGCTGTAGACCGCGGGAAAACACCACTTCACGCGTATCCTGCACCATCCGGGCATTGGTGGCGGAAAAGCGATCCAGCGCTTCGGCGGCACGCGGTACCGGATTGCCATTATCACATTGCAGTTGCGTCAGCAGCGGCAGCGTGGCCTGTAATGTCTGGAAAGCGGGCAGTTCCGGCAGGCTGTCGCTGTGGGCGCTCAGCATCTGACTGTAGCGGGTACGTTGCGTCTGATAGAGCCGCGCCAGTGAGGCGTCATCCAGCACGCAATACTGGCGATAGCTGCGCTCCAGCTCAACCGCGGTGCGAGCCATCGCCTCGCTGCGACGCACGTCGGTAAAGGTATTGCGGTTGGTATCGGCCGCCTGCTCGCTCAGGGCGGAGAGGCTCTCCCACGCCTGCCAGGCCAGCACCAGCAGCGGTAGCAGCACCAGCACAAAGGCCATCAGCACCAGCTGGCGCAGAGAACGGGGAAATAAACGCCATCTTTTCACGCGGCCGCTTCCTTAGAAAATTGCTGACTGGATGCTAGCGGACTCTGATGCAGGAAGAAAGAGGCAGACAAGAAAACGGCAGGCGCACTGGCCTGCCGTAGAGGCGACGCCAGCGGCATCGCACAGGAATGGGTGGAGCCTTACTCAACGTGACGTCCGGCGTTTGATAACGTTGCAAAGCAAACGATTATCGATGAGGTGGACGGCAGGCTCCGTTTGGTGCGTCATTCGGTTTTTATGAGCTCTTTTCCGCCAGGCGGGGCAATCATAAACAGGTGAATGAGCAGCTGACAGAGTATAGCAATTTTCATGCCAGTTAATAAATAGTGATATTTTTCAGAAGATTGCCAGAACCCTGCGCCTGTTGCAGCGTTTATTAGCCGCTGCAACAGGCAAAACTGTCGCCTGACAGCAACAGCCAGGCACTGCGAATAATTAGTTGATAAAAATCAGCAGGATAAATGTCGCCTGATAGCGACACCCGAAAGCGACTTCTGTCGTCATTTGCCAACAACCGCCTGAAAAGAAAACAGGAGGCACGGTGGCCTCCTGTTGTTATCAATAAAGTTATCAGCGCATATTTTAACCCAGCTGTTTACGCGCGTTGCGGAAGATACGCATCCACGGGCTGTCTTCGCCCCACTCTGCCGGATGCCAGGAGTTGCTGACGGTGCGGAACACCCGCTCCGGATGCGGCATCATAATGGTGACGCGACCGCTTTCATTGGTCACGGCGGTAATGCCGTTAGGAGAACCATTCGGGTTAGCCGGATAGGTTTCTGTCACTTTGCCGAAGTTATCGATAAAGCGCAGCGCCACCAGGCCTTTCGACTCCAGTGCAGCCAGATGTGCCTGGTCGCGGACTTCAACGAAGCCTTCACCGTGGGAAACGGCGATTGGCATATGCGATCCCGCCATGCCGTCGAGCAACAGCGACGGGCTGGCGGCCACTTCGACCAGGCTGAAACGGGCTTCAAACCGCTCCGACTGGTTACGCACAAAGCGTGGCCACAGGTCACTGCCAGGGATCAGTTCACGCAGATTGGACATCATCTGACAACCGTTGCAGACGCCCAGCGCCAGAGTCTGCGGACGGTGGAAGAAGGTCTCAAACTCATCACGAACGCGCGGGTTGAACAGAATCGATTTCGCCCAGCCCTCACCGGCACCCAGCACATCGCCGTACGAGAAGCCGCCACAGGCGACCAGCGCCTGAAACTCTTCCAGACCGCGACGGCCCGCCAGCAGGTCGCTCATATGCACATCAACCGCGGTAAAACCGGCACGATCAAAGGCCGCCGCCATTTCAACATGGGAGTTGACGCCCTGCTCGCGCAGCACCGCGACCCGCGGACGCGCGCCGGTGGCGATCATTGGCGCCGCCACATCCTCCTGCGGGTTGAAGGTCAGCGTGACGTTCAGACCCGGATCGTTGTCGTTCTTCTTCGCTTCGTGTTCCTGATCGGCACAGGCCGGGTTGTCACGCAGGCGCTGCATCTGCCAGGTGGTTTCCGCCCACCAGGTGCGCAGCGTGCTCCGGCTTTCGCTGTAGACCGCGCTATCACCCGAACGAATCACAAAACGGTCGCCCGGCTGCGCGTGGCCCAGCAGATGACTGCATTCAGCCAGACCGTGATTGGCCAGCACCTGCTCAACCACCGCGCGATCGGCGGCGTTGATCTGAATCACCGCACCCAGCTCTTCGGTAAACAGGGCGGCCAGCGGGTCGTTGCCCAGCGCCGCGATATCCACCTCAACGCCACAGTGTCCGGCAAAAGCCATCTCTGCCAGCGTCACTAACAGGCCACCATCAGAACGGTCGTGATAGGCCAGCAGCTTCTGCTGCGCCACCAGCGCCTGCATGGCGTTGAAGAAGCCCGCCAGCTGAGTCGCATCACGTACATCGGCAGGCTTGTCGCCCAGCTGACGATAAACCTGCGACAGCGCCGTGGCGCCCAGGGTATTGGCCCCGTTGCCGAGGTCGATCAGCAGCAGCAGGTTTTCCCGATCGGGCTGCAGCTGTGGCGTAACGGTACGGCGCACATCTTCAACCCGCGCAAACGCGGTGATCACCAGCGACAGCGGCGAAGTCATTTCACGCTGTTCATTACCTTCCTGCCAGCGGGTCTTCATCGACATCGAATCTTTACCGACCGGAATGGTGATGCCCAGCGCCGGACAAAGCTCTTCGCCAACGGCTTTGACCGCCGCGTAGAGACCGGCATCTTCACCCGGATGACCGGCAGCCGACATCCAGTTAGCTGACAGCTTGACGCGTTTCAGCGAGCCGATCGCGGTCGCCGCCAGGTTGGTCAGCGCTTCACCCACCGCCAGACGGCCGGAGGCAGCGAAATCGAGCAGCGCAACCGGTGCGCGCTCGCCCAGGGCAAAGGCTTCACCGTGATAGCTGTCGAGGCTGGCGGTGGTCACGGCGCAGTTAGCTACCGGGATCTGCCACGGACCGACCATCTGGTCGCGCGCGACCATGCCGGTCACGCTGCGGTCACCGATAGTGATCAGGAAGGTTTTCTCCGCCACGGCGGGCAGATGCAGCACGCGATTCACCGCATCCACCAGGGTAATGCCATCACGCTGCAGTTCACTGCCCTGCGCCTGCTGCGTCACCACGTCACGCGTCATCTTCGGCGTTTTGCCCAGCAGCACGTCGAGCGGCATGTCGATCGGTTTATTGTCGAAATGGCTGTCGCTCAGGCTCAGATGCAGCTCTTCGGTGGCTTCACCGATCACCGCAAACGGCGCGCGTTCACGCTGGCAAATCGCTTCGAACTCCGCCAGCTTCTCCGGTGCTACCGCCATCACATAACGTTCCTGTGATTCGTTGCACCACACTTCCAGCGGACTCATGCCTGGCTCATCGTTCAGGATATCGCGCAGGTTAAACTGACCGCCACGGCCGCCATCGCTGACCAGCTCAGGCATCGCATTCGACAGACCGCCGGCGCCCACGTCATGGATAAACAGAATCGGGTTGTCATCGCCCAGCTGCCAGCAGCGATCGATCACTTCCTGACAGCGACGCTCCATCTCCGGGTTGTCACGCTGAACCGACGCGAAGTCGAGATCGGCGTCTGACTGGCCGGAAGCCATTGAGGATGCCGCACCGCCGCCGAGGCCGATATTCATGGCCGGACCGCCCAGCACCACCAGCTTCGCGCCTACGGTGATTTCACCTTTCTGCACGTGGTCAGCACGAATATTACCAATGCCACCCGCCAGCATGATCGGCTTGTGGTAGCCACGCAGCTCGGTGCCATTGTGGCTGGTGACCTGCTCTTCGTAGGTACGGAAGTAGCCGTTCAGCGCCGGACGTCCAAATTCGTTGTTAAACGCTGCGCCACCCAGTGGGCCGTCGGTCATGATTTCCAGCGCGCTGACGATGCGGTCCGGCTTGCCGAAATCCTCTTCCCACGGCTGTTCAAAGCCAGGAATACGCAGGTTCGATACCGAGAAGCCAACCAGGCCCGCTTTTGGCTTGGCACCGCGACCGGTTGCACCTTCATCACGGATTTCGCCGCCGGAGCCGGTAGCGGCGCCTGGCCACGGCGAGATCGCCGTCGGGTGGTTGTGCGTCTCAACTTTCATCAGGATATGCGCCGCTTCCTGATGCCAGCGGTATTCACTTTCTGCGGCGTCGGCGAAGAACCGGCCGACGTCGGACCCTTCCATCACCGCGGCGTTATCTTTGTAAGCAGACAGCACGTAATCGGGCGTCTGCTCCATGGTGTTTTTGATCATCTTAAACAGCGACTTCGGCTGTTTCTCGCCATCAATGACCCAGTCGGCGTTGAAGATTTTATGACGGCAGTGCTCGGAGTTGGCCTGCGCGAACATATAGAGTTCAATGTCGTTGGGATTGCGGCCCAGGCGGGTGAACGCCGCCAGCAGATAGTCAATTTCATCGTCGGCCAGCGCCAGACCCAGCGTGAGATTGGCCTGAACCAGCGCCTGACGACCCTCGCCCAGCACATCGACACTTTTCACCGGCTGCGGGGAATGATGAGCAAACAGCTGCTCAGCCTGCGCCAAGTCGCTGTAGACCGTCTCCATCATGCGGTCATGCAGCAGTGCACCAAGCGACTGCCACTGCGCTTCTGTTAACTGTGGTGCCTGCACATAAAACGCCAGACCGCGCTCCAGGCGACGCACCTGCGGAAGATCGCAGTTGTGGGCAATGTCGGTAGCCTTCGATGACCAGGGTGAAATAGTGCCGGGACGCGGTGTCACCAGCAGCAGACGCCCTTGTGGCGCATGTTCAGCGAGAGAAGGACCATATTTCAGCAGACGCTGTAAACGGGTCTGTTGGTCAGCGCTCAGTGGCGCGCTGACATCGGCAAAATGGACGTACTCAGCGTAAATATCACTCACCGGCAGGTGAGCGTCCTGAAAGCGGGTCAGCAGTTTGTTTACACGAAATGCCGACAGAGCGGGCGAACCACGCAGAATTTCCATCATAAGATCTCTCGTCTTCGAAACGCCGGGCGACGCTTCATTGGGCGCAACAGGGGAAAACGGGGCGTATTATAGAGAAAGCGACCTCGCGACGAAACCGTTTGCGCACAATTTTTGGCAACCCGGATTTGCCTGAAATTTGCGCAAAACCTGCTATATGAGTTGCTCAGCTGCGCTTTGTTGCGCAAAATGCCCCTCGCTCTGGGAGTTCAAAGAAGACAAATACTGCCTTTAAAAGACAGAGGCCTTAGAGCCAGCGAGAGATAACTATTTGAAACGCCTAAAATTTAATTATCTGTTTATCGGTCTGGTCGCCGTGCTGTTAGCAATGGCATTGTGGCCATCCATCCCGTGGTATGGCGGTGGGCAGGATACGATTTCACAGATTAAATCACGGGGAGTGTTGCGTGTCAGCACCATCAATTCCCCGCTGACTTACTACACCGTAAATCAATCTCCGGCCGGTATGGACTACGAGCTGGCAAAACGCTTTGCCGATTATCTGGGCGTGAAACTCAAGGTTACGGTTCGCCCGAACCTGAGTGACCTGTTTGACGACCTGGATGAGGGGAAAGCGGATGTGCTGGCGGCTGGCCTGAATTACAACAGCGAACGTCTGGCACGGTATCGCACCGGGCCCGGCTACTACAACGTTTCGCAACAGCTGGTGTATCGCGTGGATAAGCCACGCCCGAAAAACCTCGGCGATCTCAAGGGGCGGCTGACGGTCGCCTCGGGATCGGCCTATCTCTCGACCCTGAAAAGCGCTCGCTCTAATCAGTTCCCCGATCTGGACTGGGCGATCGCCACTGACCAGAGTCCGAAAGCGCTGCTGGAAGCGGTGGCGGATGGCAAAATCGATTACACCATTGGCGACTCGGTGACCATTGCGCTGCTGCAGCGTATCTATCCTCAATTGGCGGTGGCGTTTGACGTCACCGATGAGGAGCCGGTCACCTGGTACGTTAAGCACAGTGACGATGACAGCCTCAACGCGGCGATGCTCGACTTCTTTAACGGCATGGGCGAAGAAGGCGCGATGGCGCGGCTGGAGGAGAAGTATCTCGGCCACGTCGGCACCTTTGATTATGTGGATACCCGCACCTTCCTGCGCGCCATCGACAACACCCTGCCCGACATCAAACCGCTGTTCGAGAAGTACGCCACCAGCATCGACTGGCGTCTGCTGGCCGCTATCTCTTACCAGGAGTCGCACTGGAATCCGCAGGCCACCTCGCCGACCGGCGTGCGCGGCATGATGATGCTGACCCGTAATACTGCTGAAAGCCTGGACGTGGGTGACCGCACCGATCCGGAACAGAGCATTCGCGGCGGCAGCCAGTATCTGCAAAACATGATGGAGAAAGTGCCGCAAACCATCCCGGAAGATGAGCGTATCTGGTTTGCGCTGGCCGCCTATAACATGGGCTATGCCCACATGCTGGACGTACGGAAACTGACGGCCCGCCAGGGCGGCAATCCGGATAGTTGGGCTGACGTTAAGCTGCGGCTGCCGATGCTGAGCCAGAAGCGTTACTACACGCAGACCACCTACGGCTACGCGCGCGGGCACGAAGCGTATAACTACGTGGAGAACATCCGTAAGTATCAGATCAGTCTGGTGGGGTATCTGCAGGAGCAGGAGAAACGCCTGGCGCAGCAGATGGCGGCACAAGCGGAACTGGCAAAAGGCTATCCGGCCGTCGAACCAAACATCGCCATGAACTAACCCTGGCGCTGCGCCTGACGCAGCGCTTTGTTCTGCTCGCGCCGCATCCGGAAGAAATCACTCAGCATCGCGGCACACTCGTCTGCTAATACGCCGCTGTGCAATTCAACCTGATGATTCATGCCGGGATGACCCAGCACATCGAGCAGCGATCCTGCCGCCCCGGTTTTGACATCATGCGCGCCATACACCAGCCGGGTAATCCGGCTGTGAACCATCGCACCGGCACACATCACGCACGGCTCCAGCGTCACGTAGAGCGTGGTATTCAGCAGACGATAATTTTCCAGCACCTTGCCGCCCTGACGCAGCGCCATCATCTCCGCATGGGCGGTGGGATCGTGCTGACCAATCGGGCGATTCCAGCCTTCGCCAATCACCCGATCCTCCTGTACCAGCACCGCCCCGACCGGCACCTCGCCCTGCTCCCAGGCCAGGCGTGCCAGACCAAGCGCGTGGCGCATCCAGTATTCATCGTGTTGTTGATTCATGCAGGCCACTCCCGGCGACAGAAAAGCGGCGCATTATAGCGGTCTCCCGCGCTGTGTTGAAACTTATTCCAGCTGTTGCAGCTCGCCGGCCGGCGTCACCCGCCAGCGATGCTGGCAGAAAAACAGCAGCGGGTTGTCCTGCTTGCTGTCGCTGTAGCCACTGTAGAGCTGCAGCGGCGTGCCGATTTGCTCCTCCAGCTGCGCCACTTTCTCATGACCGAGGCAGCGCATCGCCAGCACCCGTCCACCCCAGCCGCGCTGCATCTGGCTGGCGATCAGTTTTACCCGAGGCAGAAACGCAGAGTCGTAATAGACCTGCTCCACCAGTGACTGCGGCGAACCGGTAATCAGCCAGACATCGGCATCATCGCTGCCGAGATAGTCGGTCAGACGCTGTTGCACCACCGGGAAAGCCCTGACCCGCAGACGAAACCATTGGGCAAACTCCGCTTCAAGACGCAGCAGGGTGCGCTCTGAATGACCAAAAGTGATTGACCAGAGCAGCAGGCTCATCGGCCAGCGCGCCGCCCGGCCTTTGAACAGCAATCCTATGCCGACGACGGGCAGCAGCGGCCCCACCAGCAGCAGATTCAGCGGCCGGCGTCGCAGCAGATAACGCATGAAAGTGCCAAACATATCCTGCTGGTGCAGCGTGCCGTCCAGGTCAAAAAATACGATGCGACGTTGTGTACCCTTGGTCAAACAACACTCCTTTTCGCTGATTTTGCGTTAATAGAGACTATTGTAGCCATCATCAGGCGGCACGGCGATGGCTGTCATTTTTAATTCCGATGACTACAATGCCAGATGAATAGTTTATTCTTCGCAAATTACTCCTGAATCATGAGGATTGGGCATGAGTTCATTGCTGCGCATTCGCCAGCTTTATCCCCGTCTGGCGTTGAACGAACGCCGGCTGGCTGATTTTTTGCTGTCACAACCCGATCGGGCGCGCCATCTGAGTTCGCAAAAACTGGCGGAAGAGTCAGGCGTCAGTCAGTCAAGCGTGGTGAAATTCGCCCAGAAGCTGGGCTACAAAGGTTTTCCGGCGCTAAAACTGGCCCTGAGCGAGTCATTGGCCGACAAGGATGCGATTACCGTGCACAACCATATTCTCAGCGATGACCCGCTCAAAATGGTGGGAGAAAAATTGCTGACCGAAAAGCTGTCAGCCATACGCGCCACGCTGGATATCAACAGCGAAGAGAAGCTCAACGACGTATTGCAGTTGCTGAAAAATGCCCGGCGAATTTTGCTGGTGGGAATTGGCGCCTCCGGACTGGTGGCGAAAGATTTTTCGTGGAAGCTGATGAAAATCGGTATTAACGCGGTGGCCGAGCAGGATATGCATGCCCTGCTGGCCAGCGTACAGGCGATGGGACCCGGCGATGTGCTGCTGGCTATCTCTTATACCGGTGAGCGACGCGAGATCAATCTGGCGGCGCAGGAAGCGGCCCAGGTCGGCGCAGACGTGCTGGCCTTTACCGGCTTTACGCCGAATACTCTGCAACAGAGCGCCAGTCACTGCCTCTATACCGTGGCGGAAGAGCAAAGTACCCGCAGCGCGGCGATCTCCTCGACCACCGCGCAGCTGGCGCTGACCGATCTGCTGTTTATGGCGCTGGTGCAGAACGATCCGGAACGCGCCTCCAGTCATATCCGGCACAGCGAAGCGCTGGTGAAAAAGCTGGTCTGATCAGCGTCAGGGCGTATAATAGCCGCGCTTTTTCTGTTGGTATCAGGTGGGGAAGATGGCGCTGTTGATTACGGCCAAATGCATTAACTGCGATATGTGCGAACCGGAATGCCCAAACCAGGCCATTTCGCTGGGCGATGCGATTTATGAAATTGATGTCAGCCGCTGCACCGAGTGCATCGGTCATTATGATGAGCCAACCTGCCAGCGGGTCTGTCCTATCGATAACACGATCATCGTTGACCCACAGCACACCGAATCACGCGATGCGCTGTGGGATAAGTTTGTGCTGCTGCACGGCTAGCTTTCGATGATCACCGTGGCGCAGGCGTAATGACGTTCGTCAGCCAGCGTGACGTGAACATTTGCCACGCCCAGCCGCTGTGCTACTTCTGCGGCGTGCTGGAAAAAACGTAATCCCGGTTTCCCCAGCGCATCGTTGTAGACCTCAAACTGATTGAACGCCAGACCGCCGCGAATGCCGGTGCCAAACGCCTTGGCTGCCGCCTCTTTGACCGCAAAACGCTTGGCAAGAAAGCGCACCGGCTGCTGGTGCGCCTGATATTGCTGCCACTCCGCTTCGCTCAGTACCCGACGCGCCAGCCGATCGCCGGATCGCTCAATCACCCCGGCGATACGCTCGATCTCAACGATGTCGGTACCCAGTCCGAGAATGGCCATCAGCGACGCGCTTCACGCAGCAGCTGCTTCATCTCCCGGACTGCATCTGGCAATCCGCTCATCACCGCACGGCCAATGATCGCATGACCGATGTTCAGCTCATGCATTTCCGGCAGTGCCGCAATCGGCAGCACGTTGTGATAGGTCAGACCGTGACCGGCGTTGACCTTCAGGCCCAGGCTGGCCGCGAAGGTGGCTGCCTGACGGATGCGCGCCAGTTCTGCGTCGCGCGCCAGACCTTCCGCTGCCTCGGCATAAGCACCGGTATGAATTTCGATATAGGGCGCACCGCTGGCCACTGCCGCCTCGATCTGGCGGTGATCGGCATCAATGAACAGCGACACCAGGATACCGGCTTCGCTCAGCAGCTTAACCGCTGCATTCAGCTTGTCCTGCTGCCCGGCCACATCCAGCCCGCCCTCTGTGGTCACTTCCTGTCGCTTTTCCGGTACCAGACAGCAGAAGTGCGGCTTGATATCACAGGCGATGCCAATCATCTCATCGGTCACCGCCATCTCCAGATTCATTCGCGTCTGGATGGTATCGCGCAGGATACGCACGTCGCGATCGGTGATATGACGGCGATCCTCGCGCAGATGCACGGTAATGCCATCAGCCCCCGCCTGCTCAGCGATAAACGCCGCCTGCACCGGGTCGGGATAGTTAGTACCACGCGCGTTACGTACCGTGGCAATGTGATCGATATTGACGCCTAACAGCAACTCAGCCATGACCATCCTCACTTCTTGTTCATCGTAATGTTGAGTGTACCGCGTTGCGCCTGGCAAGCGGTACCACCTGCACTATTCCGCCGCGTCATCAGGGACTTCACCCGCGACATCCGGCTTTTTCATCGGGGTAAACTGGCGAAACAGCTCCTGGCTCTTGAGCGGCTTTCCACCGAGGTAGGGTTTCAGGGCCATGCGGGTAAACCGCTTCGCGGCGCGCAGGCTCTCCGCATCGGGAAACTCGCGCTCACACAGCGCCCGTAGCTGACGGCCGGTAAAACTGCGCTGATTCAGCACCAGGCTGGCAATAAAGCCGCGCTCTTCACGGTAACTGTAAGTCATGTCATCGCTGACCGGCTCGCCGCTGCCGGCGCAGTGCAGAAAATCGACGCCGTAGCCAAGATGGCCGAGCAGCGCCAGCTCAAAGCGGCGCAGTGCCGGTTCCGGCGTGCCGTGAGATGAGGCTAAGCTCTGTAAGCAGTTGAGATAGTCGAAGAACAGATCGGAGAAGGGAAATTCCTGCTGCAGTACACGGGACAACAGTTCGTTGACGTAGAGGCCGCAGTAAAGCGTGATGCCGCTGAGCGGTAACGCCAGCGACACCGCTTCGGCATTGCGCAGGGTTTTGACCTCGCCGCGCCCGCTCCAGCGCACCAGCAGCGGCGTGAAAGGCTGAAGTGCCCCTTTCAGCTGAGAGCGCCGTGAACGCGCCCCTTTTGCCAGCACCCGTACCCGCCCTTCGCTTTCGCTGAACAGGTCGAGCAGCAGGCTGGTCTCACTGAAGGGACGACTATGCAGCACAAAGGCGCGTTGCCAGCCTTCCATCGAATCAGAGATCGTCTGTGTAACCCAGGCTACGCAGCGCACGTTCGTCGTCCGCCCAGCCCGATTTCACCTTAACCCAGAGTTCGAGATGCACTTTCGCTTCGAACATCTCTTCCATGTCCCTGCGCGCTTCTGTTCCGATGACTTTGATTTTGGCGCCTTTGTTGCCAATCACCATCTTCTTCTGGCCTTCGCGCTCCACCAGGATCAGGCCATTGATATCGTAGCCGCCACGTTCGTTGGTGACGAAGCGCTCAATTTCTACCGTGACCGAGTAAGGCAGCTCAGCGCCGAGGAAACGCATCAGCTTCTCACGGATGATCTCTGACGCCATAAAGCGCTGTGAACGGTCAGTGATGTAATCTTCCGGGAAATGGTGATCGGCCTGACGCAGATGTTTACGGGTGATCGCCGCGATAGTATCGACGTTTTTCCCGCTTTCCGCCGAGATCGGCACGATATCGAGGAAGTTCATCTGCTGGCTCAGGAACTGCAGGTGCGGCAGCAGAATACTCTTGTCCTGGATGTTGTCGACTTTGTTGATCGCCAGCACCACCGGCACTTTGCCGTCGCGCAGTTTGCCTAATACCATCTCATCATCTGGCGTCCAGCGGGTGCCTTCTACCACGAAGATCACCAGTTCCACGTCGCCAATCGAGCTGCTGGCGGCACGGTTCATCAGACGGTTAATCGCACGCTTCTCTTCCATGTGCAGACCGGGCGTATCGACGTAGATCGCCTGATACTGGCCTTCGGTATGGATGCCCATGATGCGGTGGCGCGTGGTTTGCGGCTTACGCGAGGTGATCGACACCTTCTGCCCCAGCAACTGGTTCAGTAAGGTGGATTTGCCGACGTTAGGTCGGCCGACAATCGCGACAAAGCCGCAATAAGTTACGTTTTCGCTCATTCGAGTCCTGAGTTATTCAGCGCCTGTTCAGGCGCCGGGATAGTGCATATTCGGGTCATGATTGATTCAGCGCCGTGTCAGACGCCAGGGCCGGAAGGCAGTCAGGTCATGATTCATCAGGCACCGCTGCCGGTGCCGGGGTCAGGGATTATTCAAGACCCAGTTTAATCAGCGCCTGTTCCGCGGCTGCCTGCTCTGCTTTACGGCGGCTGGAACCTACGCCCACCACCGGCTCGGCCATGCCACTCACCTGACAGTGAATGGTAAATTCCTGATCGTGGGCTTCGCCACGCACCTGCACCACCAGATAGCTCGGCAGCGGCAGATGACGTCCCTGCAGATACTCCTGCAGACGCGTTTTCGGATCTTTTTGCTTGTCGCCAGGACTGATTTCGTCGAGGCGGCTCTGATACCAGTCGAGGATCAGTTTTTCTACCGTCTGGATACTGCTATCGAGGAAGATACCGCCAATCAGCGCTTCCACCGTATCCGCCAGGATCGATTCGCGACGGAATCCGCCGCTTTTCAGCTCACCGGGGCCTAAACGCAGGCACTCGCCGAGGTCAAATTCGCGGGCCATCTCAGCCAGCGTATTACCCCGCACCAGCGTGGCGCGCATGCGGCTCATGTCACCTTCATCGACCCGCGGGAAGCGGTGATAAAGCGCATTCGCAATCACATAGCTGAGAATAGAATCGCCGAGAAATTCAAGACGCTCGTTGTGCTTACTGCTGGCGCTGCGGTGAGTCAGGGCCTGCTGTAACAGTTCCGAATGAGTAAAAGTGTAGCCCAGTTTGCGCTGAAGCTTGTTAATCAGGATGGGGTTCATGCGATTCCAGTTCTTTGTTGCGTCTGTGACTCTGCATACCAAACAGGGCTGAGGTTCCAACACTTTCCGTTTGGTGTGCAGTGGCCTCCCGCAGGAGGCCACCCGATTTGCCTGTTAGTCAGACAATACTTTTAGTGGATGCCGCCGATACGACTGAATCGTACGCCGGTAGGCCACTGCCCTTCTTGTTTCTCAAAGCTCATCCAGATAGCGACCGCTTTACCGACCAGGTTGCGCTCCGGGACAAAGCCCCAGTAGCGGCTGTCGGCGCTGTTGTCACGGTTATCGCCCATCATGAAATATTGCCCTTTCGGCACCACCCAGCTCGCCTGTGGCTGACCCGGCTGCTGATAATACATGCCCGCCTGACTCTGCGCTTCGTTTACCAGCAGAATATCGTGGGTCACGTTGCCAATCGTCTCTTTACGGGTGCCGAGGCGTAAGCCGCCACGCATCGTATCGCCCTGCGGAACCTGGTAGAATCCATTGCCGGTTTCATTGCCATCGAAGCCGCTGAAGGTCTGGATAAAATTGCTCGGCTGAACGTCGGTGTAGGTTACCGCTAACGCGGTATCACAGGCTTTATCGTCGGTACAGGCTGGCTTCACCGTCAGGGTTTTGCTGTAAGGATCATAGATCACTTTATCGCCAGGTAAACCGATAACGCGTTTAATGTAGTCGAGGCTCGGATCTTTCGGGTATTTAAACACCGCGATATCACCGCGCTTCGGCTGACCGGTTGGGATCAGCGTGGTCTGGGTGATCGGATCTTTAATTCCGTAGGCGAACTTCTCTACCAGAATAAAATCGCCAATCAGCAGCGTCGGCATCATCGATCCTGAGGGGATCTGGAACGGTTCGTAAATAAACGACCGCACGATAAACACCACCGCCAGCACCGGGAACACCGACGCCGTGGTTTCCACCCAGCCTGGCTGCGACGACACTTTCGCCAGCGTTTTGCTGTCGAGCGTATTGCCGGTTTGCGCCTGAGCCGCTGCCTGTTTCGCCCGACGTTGCGGTGCCCATTTAAAACGATCAATAACCCAGACGATGCCAGTAATCAGCGTCGCTATCGCCAGTATCAGGGCGAACATATTAGCCATTGGAAATCCTTATTTGCTGTCCTTACCGACATGCAGAATCGCGAGGAAGGCTTCCTGCGGCAGCTCAACGTTACCGACCTGCTTCATTCGCTTCTTACCGTCTTTCTGCTTCTGCAACAGTTTCTTCTTACGACTGACGTCACCGCCATAACACTTGGCGAGCACGTTTTTACGCAGCTGTTTAACCGTTGAACGCGCGATAATGTGATTGCCGATTGCCGCCTGAATCGCAATATCAAACTGCTGACGCGGAATGAGCTCTTTCATCTTCTCAACCAGATCGCGTCCCCGATACGGTGCGTTTTCACGGTGGGTAATCAGCGCCAGCGCATCGACACGTTCTGAGTTGATCAGAACATCGACGCGCACCATGTCAGAGGTCTGGAAACGTTTAAAGTTATAATCCAGCGAAGCATAACCGCGTGACGTCGATTTCAGACGGTCAAAGAAGTCGAGTACCACTTCCGCCATCGGAATCTCATAGGTCAGCGCGACCTGATTGCCGTGGTAAACCATGTTGGTCTGAACGCCACGTTTCTCGATGCACAGCGTAATCACGTTGCCGAGATACTCCTGCGGCAACAGCATGTGACACTCAGCGATTGGCTCGCGCAGCTCTTCGATGTTATTCAGCGCCGGCAGCTTAGACGGGCTATCGACATAGACCACATCGCCGCTGGTGGTGACCACTTCATACACTACGGTTGGCGCAGTGGTGATCAGATCGAGATCGTATTCGCGCTCCAGACGTTCCTGGATGATCTCCATGTGCAGCAGACCCAGGAAGCCACAACGGAAACCAAAGCCCAGCGCCGTCGAGCTCTCTGGCTCGTAGAACAGCGAAGCATCGTTCAGGCTCAGTTTGCCGAGCGCATCACGGAACGCTTCATAGTCGTCAGAGCTGATTGGGAACAGACCGGCATAGACCTGCGGCTTCACTTTTTTGAAGCCTGGCAGCGCTTTGTCTGCCGGGTTGCGTGCGGTGGTCAGGGTATCCCCGACCGGCGCGCCGAGAATGTCTTTAATCGCGCAGACCAGCCAGCCGACTTCACCGCAGTTAAGTTCGTTACGATCGACCCGCTTCGGGGTGAAGATGCCGAGACGGTCAGCGTTATAGACCTGGCCGGTGCTCAGCACTTTAATTTTATCGCCCTTGCGCATGGTGCCGTTTTTGACGCGCACCAGCGAAACCACACCGAGGTAGTTATCAAACCAGGAGTCGATAATCAGCGCCTGCAGCGGAGCCTCCGGATCGCCTTGTGGCGGCGGGATATCGCGTACTAAACGCTCCAGCACTTCCGGTACGCCCACGCCGGTCTTGGCTGAGCAGCGCACCGCGTCGGTAGCATCAATGCCGACGATATCTTCAATTTCCTGCGCCGCACGATCGGGATCGGCCGCTGGCAGGTCAATTTTGTTCAGAACCGGCACTACTTCCAGATCCATCTCAATCGCGGTGTAGCAGTTCGCCAGGGTCTGCGCTTCTACGCCCTGCCCGGCATCCACCACCAGCAGTGCGCCTTCGCAGGCCGCCAGTGAGCGGGAAACTTCATAGGAGAAGTCAACGTGACCCGGCGTATCGATGAAATTGAGCTGGTAAGTTTCGCCGTCTTTCGCGTGGTAATCGAGCGTTACGCTCTGTGCTTTGATGGTGATGCCGCGTTCACGCTCCAGATCCATCGAGTCAAGAACCTGGGCAGCCATCTCACGGGCGGTGAGGCCACCGCAAATCTGAATCAGGCGGTCAGAGAGCGTAGATTTACCATGGTCGATGTGGGCGATGATGGAGAAATTTCTTATGTGCTTCATTTATATGAATATCTTCGCATAGAGAATCAGTTGAAAACCTGAGCACAGACACATTCAGGAAGATCGCTCTTTACCCACAATCCTGTCAGCCTCATTAATGACGACGCATATTACACTGTTAACGCCGCGCATAAAAGAATGGAACGTTGTGGAAGCGAAACAGAGTTTTGCAGCGGGAAGAACGGACAAAGGCCGCGGAGTGCGCGGCCTGGGCGTGGGTTACGCTTCGCTTTCAACACGCAGCGCGTCAGGAGGTAAGGCGATGTTCAGGATCACCGGTTGAAAGGCTTCACGATCCCCCAGCTTCATTGAGACCCCTTTTGCGATAATAAAGCCGCCGATACCGCCCAGCAGCGCGCCGCTGGCAGCGGCCAGATCGCTACTGAACAGTGCCTGAAACAGGCCTGCCACCAGGAAGAGACCCAACAGCGGCGTCATGTAGACCAGCAATGCCGAGCCCAGCAGGCTGCTCTCACGGATACCGAGCTCGATCCGCTGTCCCGGCTGCAGCGGTTTGCTGCTGGCAATCTGCATCACATGGGCATTTTTCGGGCCGAGTTTGTTCAGCATGTGGCTGCCGCAGCCTTTACGCGCCTGGCAACTGTTGCAGGAGGTTTTCGCTTCAGTATGCAGAGTGGCGATGCCATCCTGCCATGCCACCACGGTGGCCCATTCTCTCATCATTTTTGTGACCCCAGGTCGATGCTGTCCGCAATGCGTTTTGCTGTCGCTGGCGGTAATTCGCCGACCACTGCAATCTCGTTATTATTGCGCACAACTGTCTGGACCGTACGACGCCCAGTGCGCAATGTCTGGGTGGTGCTGCTTTTATCGGCCGGCGTAATATTGATCGCGAAGCTGAACAGGCCATCGCTGTAGAGACGCGACTCCATATTTTTGTTCAGCGCGGGCAGCGTACGACGGTTCTGCGACACCAGCGTCATGCCAGCGGGAATCCAGCCTGGCTGCCAGTTGAGCGTCACCGCATCCCCTTTCGGCACAGAGAGCGATGGCGGCAGATTGGCCTTTTCCAGCCCCTGCATCAGATTACGCACTCCTTCGTCCACCGCAAAGCTGATGACGCGGAACTGCTCCAGCGTTTCACCATCCCGATCCAGCAGGTCAATGCGCAGCGGCAGTTTGGTATCAACGTCGAGCCAGACGACATAGCTGTAGCGTGTGCCGTCGCGCGACACAATGCGCAACACGTCACACATCTGATCGGCAATACGTGAGCGTCCGACGGTAATAAAGTCGTAAGCACTGCTCAGTTTGGAGAAATCAGCAAAGATGACCGATGGCAACGCATCGATAATGTGGTTTCCAGGAAGCGAGAACGGTTCAAGGCCCGGTTCGAAGTAGCTGATATCGTTGTCGCGCTGGATCACTTCACGGCGCGGACCGTCCATCTGCAACAGCTGAGCAAAAATGCGCTGATCGATCACCGCATGACGGTAACGCAGCGATTCAATGCCAAGGCGGGAGACGTTGATATAAGCAAATTCGTAGTTGAGGTTCTGACTGGCCTGCTCCATCTGCTGCAATAGCGCCCCGGACGCAGAAGTTTGCGCCGGGGCGGCAGATGACCACAACAGGCTGCCTGTCAGCAGGCTAACAGCATACCAAAGCGGCTTCATTACTGCTGCTGGAGTCCTAACGATTGGTTTCCGGGAACATCAGCCTGTGCCTGTTTCGGTGCGTTAGTTTCAAACTGCAGCTGATCGGCATGTAAGCGGCGTTGCAGCTCATAATCCTGCAGCATCGCGTTAACGCGACGACGCTGATCCTGAACCTGCTGATTAGCGCTATTGGTATCAAACGCATCTGATGGTACGCCCAGGCTGACCGGTGAGGCTTTGCCCATCATCGGCAGCGTGTTGAACACCGGCGAGTCAGACGCTTCAGTCGCACCGCCGGCAGGCTGGTTATAGTGCTGTACGCCAACGATAACGGCCAGTGAAACGCAGGCAGCCACGCCGACCTGAGTCAGTTGCGCAGCCCACGGGCGCACTTTTTGCCAGAACGGCATTTTTTCCCAGCGGGAAGGTTCTGGCTGCGCTTCAGGGATCAGCGGTGTAACAGTACGCAGCGGTTCTTTTTCGATGGCAGCGGCAACGCGCGCAGAGATATCAAAATGCAGGAACTCACCAACATCGCCGCGCATCGTATCGCGAATGAGATGGTAGCTTTCCCAGCTTTTCTGTAAATCCGCATCCTTTGATAACGTGGAGAACAGCTCGTTATCTAAGGTCTCACCATCCATTAAAGCGGAAAGTTTTTCTTTCTGCATGCCTAGGTACCCTTCCAGTAGCCGTTATCACTGACGTTGGATAAGCGGTTGAACTTTATTATCAATGGCCTCTCGCGCACGGAAGATACGTGACCGAACAGTGCCTACCGGGCAATCCATAATGACGGCGATCTCTTCATAGCTCAGGCCGTCCAGTTCCCTGAGGGTGATTGCCATACGCAAATCCTCGGGTAGCGCCTCGATGGTACGAAAGACAATTTGTTTCAGTTCTTCTGACAACATTAAGTTCTCAGGGTTCGAAATTTCTTTTAATGCACCCGCACTTTCGAAATTTTCTGCGTCAATCGCATCCACATCGCTGGATGGCGGACGACGCCCCTGAGCAACCAGGTAATTTTTCGCTGTATTGACCGCGATGCGGTACAGCCAGGTATAAAACGCGCTATCGCCCCGGAAAGAGTCCAGTGCGCGATACGCTTTAATAAACGATTCCTGTACTACATCAGGCACATCGCCCGACGGAACATAGCGTGAAACCAGGCTCGCCACTTTATGCTGGTAACGAATTACCAGTAAGTTGAAAGCTTTTTGATCTCCCTTCTGTACCCGTTCAACGAGGATCTGATCCGTTAACTGCTCGCTCATCCGAGGTAATGTCTCCCCAAATTTTTCTTACGCGTAAAGTAACTGCCAGCACATCTCAATGTTTCTGAGCAAGCATGCGCTTAGAGTTGTGATGTGGTGCGAAGTTCACTTATCGCCCTAATATTTACCGCTCCGCTGGAGAGTCTCCGGCTTGTTCATTTTCGTTCAGTGCAAGGAGCGTAAATCGCAGGCAGAGTAACCTATGACAACGGCTTTTTCATCTTTAAATCCCTGTGCTTAATTTAGTTTGGTATAAAAAACAGTTTTTAAACCCGCCTGGCTTTAACTTGCTGATTATTGGTGGCATTTAACCCGCCCGCTACCAGCGAGCTGAAAAGTTGTTCAAAATACTTCACAGCAACCGGCTTAAAGCTTATGCTCAGCCCTATTCTTGTTTAGTAAATTAAACACCATGACAAATGCAAATCCGGATTATCAGTGTGATGTTTTGATTGTGGGCAGCGGCGCAGCCGGTCTGTCGCTGGCGCTGCGTCTGGCCCGACACTATCAGGTGACGGTGCTCAGCAAAGCACAAGTCAATGAGGGTTCCACCCTGTATGCGCAGGGCGGCATCGCGGCGGTGTTTGATGAAACTGACAGCATTGAGTCGCACGTTGAGGATACGCTGGTGGCCGGCGCCGGGCTGTGCGACCGAGATACCGTCTCGTTTATCGCCAGCAATGCCCGTCACTGCGTGCAGTGGCTGATTGATAACGGCGTCGCCTTTGATATCGATCCGCAGGCGGCGGGCGAGATGCGCTATCACCTGACCCGCGAAGGCGGTCATAGTCATCGCCGTATTCTGCACAGCGCCGATGCCACCGGCCGCGCGGTAGAAACCACGCTGGTCAGCCAGGCGCTCAGCCATCCCAACATCCGGATTCTGGAACGGACTAACGCCGTCGATCTGATTCTTTCAGACAAACTCGGGCTGCCCGGACCACGCCGGGTCGTGGGTGCGTGGATCTGGAACCGCAATCGCGAGCAGGTTGAAATCTGTTCTGCCCGCGCGGTGGTGGTGGCGACCGGCGGCGCAGCAAAAGTGTATCAATACACGACCAATCCCGATATTGCCTCCGGCGATGGCATCGCGATGGCGTGGCGGGCCGGTTGTCGGGTCGCCAACCTCGAATTTAACCAGTTTCATCCGACCTGCCTGTTTCATCCCCAGGCGCGTAATTTTCTGTTAACCGAAGCGTTACGCGGCGAAGGGGCCTGGCTGCTGCGTCCTGACGGCAGCCGCTTTATGCCCGATTTTGATGAGCGAGCTGAACTGGCACCGCGCGACATTGTCGCCAGAGCCATTGATCATGAGATGAAGCGGCTGGGCGTTGACTGCATGTATCTCGACATCAGTCATCAGCCGGCGGACTTTGTCCGCGCCCACTTCCCGATGATTTACGACAAGTTGCTGACCTTTGGCTTTGACCTGACCCGAGAGCCGATTCCGATTGTGCCAGCCGCGCACTACACCTGTGGCGGTGTGATGGTCGATCAGCAGGGCCGCACCGACGTTAATGGCCTGTATGCGATTGGTGAAGTGAGTTATACCGGCCTGCACGGTGCCAACCGGATGGCCTCCAACTCGCTGCTGGAGTGCCTGGTCTATGGCTGGTCTGCCGCAGAAGATTTGATTCGCACCCTGCCCGAGGTCGAAGCTGTTACCGCGCTGCCCGGCTGGGATGAAAGCCAGGTTGATGATGCCGATGAACGGGTGATCATCCAGCATAACTGGCATGAGTTGCGGCTGTTTATGTGGGATTACGTCGGCATCGTGCGGACCACCAAGCGTCTGGAGCGGGCATTGCGCCGCATCACCCTGCTCCAGCAGGAGATCGATGAGTATTATCATCACTTCCGCCTCTCCAACAATTTGCTGGAGCTGAGGAATCTGGTGCAGGTTGCCGAACTCATGGTGCGCTGCGCGCTGGCGCGAAAAGAGAGCCGTGGACTGCACTACATCCGCGACTATCCCGATCTGTTACCGGAAGCGCTGCCGACCATCCTGACGCCACCCAGTTACAGGAACAGATAGAACTCCCGCGTCAGGCAACACCAGTCATCAGAATAGTGCGTGTCGGGCGCGCGAATGGCGAGACGCTCCTGCAGCGTTTCGCCCGCCTGAGGGGAAAAGGCCAGCAGCACCCGATGCGGTGGACGATGCGCATATTCCGCTACGTCGAGCCGGAAACGTAAATGCCAGCCATCGTCCAGCGCCTGGCTGATAAAGGTCTCACCGGTGGCGGTCGGCAGCACCACGCAGAACATCCCCTCTTCTTCAATCAGCAGCGCCGCGCTGCGCAACAGGGTCTGATGATCAAGCGTGCTGGTTGCCCGGGCGTTGTCGCGCGCCGTGCTGGAGCAGGCCACGCCGGGCGCGAAGTAAGGAGGATTACTGACGATCAGTGAATAGCGCTGCTCGCAACGCTCTGCCCAGCGGGCAATATCCTGCTGATGAACCCGGATACGTGCCGGCCACGGCGACTGCTGAACATTCTCCTGCGCCTGCTGCGCTGCCTCACTCTCCAGCTCAACCGCATCAATCTCAACCGGAGACGGCGTGCGTTGCGCCAGCATCAGCGCAATCAGTCCGCTGCCACTGCCGATGTCCAGAATCCGTCTGACGCCAGCCACCGGCGCCCAGGCACCAAGCAGAATGGCATCGGTTCCGACTTTCATTGCACAGCGATCGTGCGCCACAAAAAATTGTTTAAAGGTAAATCCGTTCTTGTTTAACTGGGGCCGCTCACGCGGCTTGTCGTGCATCATGGGTCGCTACCATTTACTTTTTTTCTGCCGTGCGGCAGCGCATAAGTGTAACGTGACAGGTAACGGAATTCACGCAGCAGACTATACCTGGCGGATTAACAGATGAAGATTACGTCTGATCTGTCTATAATCAGCGCCCCAAACTGAGGTAGACCATGACAGTAACCACATTCTCCGAACTCGAACTCGACGAAAGCCTGCTTGAAGCGCTGCAGGAAAAAGGCTTTACGCGCCCAACAGTCATTCAGGCTGCAGCCATTCCGCCCGCGCTTGAGGGCCGCGACGTTCTGGGTTCGGCACCTACCGGGACCGGGAAAACTGCCGCCTATCTGTTACCGGCGCTGCAGCACCTGCTTGATTTCCCTCGTAAGAAATCTGGCCCGCCCCGCATTCTGATCTTAACGCCAACCCGTGAACTGGCGATGCAGGTCGCCGACCAGGCACGCGAACTGGCGAAGCACACCCATCTGGATATCGCCACCATTACCGGCGGCGTGGCCTACATGAACCACGCTGAAGTCTTCAGCGAAAACCAGGATATCGTGGTCGCCACCACCGGTCGTCTGCTGCAATACATCAAAGAAGAGAACTTCGACTGCCGCGCCGTTGAGACGCTGGTGCTTGATGAAGCGGACCGTATGCTGGACATGGGTTTCGCCCAGGATATTGAAACCATTGCGGCTGAAACCCGCTGGCGCAAGCAAACGATGCTGTTTTCCGCCACGCTGGAAGGCGAAAACATCAAAGACTTCGCCGAGCGTCTGCTGAACGATCCGGTTGAACTGGAAGCCGATCCGAGCCGCCGCGAACGTAAAAAGATCCAGCAGTGGTACTACCGTGCTGACGATCTGGAACACAAAACCAAATTGCTGGTTCACCTGCTGAAACAGCCGGAAGTGACGCGCTGCATCGTGTTTGTACGTAAACGTGAGCGTCTGCATGAGCTGGTCAGCTGGCTGCACGAAGCGGGGATTCGTAGCAGCTATCTGGAAGGCGAAATGGTGCAGGCGAAGCGTAACGAAGCGATCAAACGTCTGATTGAAGGCCGGGTGAACGTGCTGGTCGCCACTGACATCGCAGCACGCGGCATTGACGTTGATGACGTCAGTCACGTCTTCAACTTCGATATGCCGCGCACCGCCGACACCTATCTGCACCGTATTGGCCGTACCGGACGAGCGGGCCGTAAAGGGATCGCGATTTCGCTGGTCGAGGCGCACGATTATGTGCTGCTGGGTAAAATCAGTCGCTACGTCAACGAGCCGCTGAAAGCGCGCGTGATTGATGAGCTGCGTCCAGAGACGCGTGCGCCACATGCCAAAACCACCGGTAAACCGTCGAAAAAAGTGCTGGCGAAGCGTGCAGAGAAGAAATCGAGCGAAGCGGAGAAACCGCGAGTGAAAAAACGCCATCGCGATGCCAAAAATATTGGCAAACGCCGCAAGCCGAGCGGCAGCGCACCGGCTAATGAGAATGCGGAATAAATCATCGCATCAATAAAAAAATCGCCTCTGATGAGGCGATTTTTTTGACTTAACCATCAGTAACAGGCGGTTGGTGCCATTTTCAGTGCCTGAGGGCCATCTTCCGTAAGTCAGCGCCGCTCAGGCCTCTGAGCCTGGCTTCTATCTTATTAATAAATTGATAGAAAATACTGTGTGTGCTTTGCGTTCTTTTTCAGCGCCTGCTGATTGTTGTGACTCAAAGACTTTCAGTAAAGGTACGGGCGATCACGTCGCGTTGCTGCTCTGGCGTCAGCGAATTAAAACGTACCGCGTAGCCGGAAACACGAATGGTCAGCTGCGGATAATTTTCAGGATGTTTAACCGCATCTTCCAGCGTTTCACGACGCAGAACGTTGACGTTCAGATGCTGCCCACCTTCGACGCGCACCTGAGGTTTCATCTCTACCGGTACTTCACGATAGGTGAACTCACCCAGTTCGCTGATAGCAACAACCTGATCTTCTTCATAGCCGCCTTTAGCGCACAGGCAGCGCGCCTCGCCTTTCTCTTCGTCCAGCAGCCAGAAGGAGTTAAGGAGTTGGGGTTTATTGGTTTGTGTGATCTGGATTCCAGTAATCATGTCAGCGCCTCCAGGGCAATGCGTGAATGAATCAAATTTGAGGCCCCGGTATACCACTCCTCCGCAGAAGCAGTTTTGACCTGGGTCAATTTTAGCCAGCCAGAAATCGCCCTTTTCCGCTAACTGTTTGATCTCACAACCCTGCCGACATTAACTTTTTTTGCATTATTAAAAATATTTTTGCCCTTCAGCTCAGCAGCAGGAACGGCTAAGCTTACCGCACACACCTCAAGGGAGTTAATTATGGCTGAAAAGCTGACCTGGCACGACGTGCTGGCTGAAGAGAAACAGAAACCCTATTTCACCGAGACGCTGAAATTAGTGGCCGATGAGCGTGCCGCCGGCGTGACGGTTTATCCGCCGCAAAAGGATGTGTTCAACGCCTTTCGCCTGACAGAATTAGGCGACGTTAAAGTGGTGATTCTCGGTCAGGACCCGTATCACGGTCCTCATCAGGCACATGGTCTGGCCTTTTCGGTCTTGCCTGGCGTTCAGGTGCCGCCGTCGCTGCAGAACATCTATAAAGAGCTGTTGCAGGACATTCCAGGCTTTGAAAAACCGGACCACGGATTTCTGGAAAGCTGGGCAAAACAGGGTGTGATGCTGCTGAACACGGTATTAACGGTGGAAGCCGGTAAGGCCCATTCCCATGCGCGATTTGGCTGGGAAACCTTTACCGATAATGTGATTGCTGCGATTAACCAGCATCGGGAAGGAGTGGTGTTCCTGCTGTGGGGATCGCACGCGCAGAAGAAAGGCAGCATTATTGACCGTCAGCGCCATCACGTATTGCAGGCGCCGCATCCTTCGCCGCTCTCGGCGCATCGGGGCTTTTTTGGCTGTCAGCACTTCTCGAAAACCAACGCGATACTGCGCGACGCCGGTCAGGAACCGATTGACTGGACGCCGGTATTGCCTGCGTAAGCCGCAAAGCACACGGCCGCGACAGTGCGCGGCCGTGGAACGGATTCAGGCGTGAAATCAGCCTTTGGCTTTGGCAACCGCCACCATCGCCGGACGCAGTAAGCGACCATTCAGCGTGTAGCCACGTTGCATCACCAGCATCACCTGGTTAGGTTCGAACTCTTCAGACTCCATCATCGACATCGCCTGATGCACTTCCGGATTGAACGGCACGCCGGTTTCGCCGACCACTTCAACGCCGAATTTACGCACTGCGCCGAGCAGACCCTTCAGGGTCAGTTCAATCCCTTCGATCATTGGCGCCAGCTGCGCGTCTTCTTTATTCGCCACTTCCAGCGCACGCTCAAGACTGTCGATCACCGGCAGCAATTCGTTGGCAAATTTCTCCAGAGCGAATTTATGCGCCTTCTCGACGTCCATTTCGGCACGGCGACGAATGTTCTCAATCTCAGCCTGCGCACGCAGCTGTGCGTCACGCACGCCGGTTTGCGACTGCGCTAATTCAGCTTCGAGCTGAGCGATACGCTCATCACGCGGATCCACCTCTGCTGCTGTCTCCGCTTCCTGAGGTTGCTGCTGATCCTGCTGAATTTCGTCTGAGACTTGCTCGTTTGGGGTGTTCTGTTCTTTACTACTCATGAATTTCTCCGCGTTTTGCACATTCATTTCGCTGGTTGGCTTATTATGGGGATCGGTTTGACGGTTTCAAGGGAACCTATCACATTGCCTTGCCGTTTTGGCTTATAAGGAACACCCACTCGATGAACAAACACTTTAACTGCATTGGTATTGTGGGTCATCCACGCCATCCCACCGCGTTAACCACGCATGAGATGCTCTGGCGCTGGCTGACCGCCAAAGGTTATCAAGTGATCGTAGAGAAGCAAATCGCGCAGGAGCTGGCGCTACACGACGTTCAGACCGGTACGCTGGCGGAGATTGGTCAACAGGCCGATCTGGCGGTGGTGGTCGGCGGCGACGGCAATATGCTGGGCGCGGCCCGCGTGCTGGCGCGCTATGACATCAAAGTGATTGGCATTAACCGCGGTAATCTCGGCTTTCTGACCGATCTCGATCCGGACAATGCGCAACAGCAGCTGGATGAAGTGTTACAGGGCAACTACTTCGTTGAAAGCCGCTTTCTACTGGAAGCGCAGGTGTGTAAATCTGACTGCTCACCACGCATTGGCTCGGCCATTAATGAAGTGGTGCTGCATCCCGGTAAAGTGGCGCACATGATCGAGTTTGAAGTGTATATCGATGAAGTGTTTGCCTTTTCCCAGCGCTCCGATGGGCTGATTATCTCTACGCCTACTGGCTCAACCGCCTATTCGCTTTCTGCTGGCGGCCCGATACTCACGCCCTCGCTGGAGGCGATTGTGCTGGTGCCGATGTTCCCGCATACGCTGTCGGCCCGTCCGCTGGTGATTAACAGCAGCAGTACCATCCGGTTGCGCTTTTCTTCACGCCGCAGCGACCTGGAGATCAGCTGTGACAGCCAGATCGCGCTGCCGATCCAGGAAGGCGAAGATGTGCTGATTCGACGCAGCGCCAGTCACCTTAATCTGATCCACCCCAAAAACTACAGCTATTTCAATACGCTGAGTTCAAAACTGGGCTGGTCAAAAAAATTATTCTGAAAAGGCGCGCCGCCTCTTTACTGGATAAAATTCCAGTTTATACTGTATGAAAAACCATATGTGTTTATTCATACAGGTGAACCTATGCTGGCCCAACTGACCATCAGTAATTTCGCTATCGTTCGTGAGCTCGACATTGATTTCCAACGCGGTATGACAGCAATCACGGGTGAGACCGGTGCCGGTAAATCTATCGCGATTGATGCGCTGGGATTATGCCTTGGCGGTCGGGCCGATGCCGACATGGTGCGTCAGGGTGCCAGCCGGGCCGATCTTTGCGCCCGCTTTCAGCTTAAATCCTCCCCTTCTGCTCAGCGCTGGCTGGTGGATAATCATCTGGACGATGGCAATGAGTGTCTGCTGCGCCGGGTGATTAGCGCTGACGGACGTTCACGCGGGTTCATCAACGGCACGGCGGTGCCGCTGTCACAATTGCGCGACCTTGGTCAGTTACTGATTCAGATTCACGGTCAGCATGCGCACCAGCTGCTGCTCAAGCCTGAGCATCAGAAACATCTGCTGGATGCCTACGCCGGTCATGACGATCTGCTGCAGCGCATGCGCACCCACTATCAGACCTGGCACCAGAGCTGCCGCACCCTGGCGCTGCATCAGCAGCAGGCGCAGGAGCGTGAAGCGCGTCGTGAACTGTTGCAGTATCAGTTGAAAGAGCTGAACGAGTTTGCGCCGCAGGCTGGCGAATATGAGCAGATTGACGAAGAGTACAAGCGGCTGGCCAACAGCGGACAGCTGCTCTCGACCAGCCAACAGGCGCTGCAGCTACTTGCGGACAGTGACGACAACAATCTCTGCAGCCTGCTCTACAGCGCCCGTGAGATGCTCTCTGAGCTGACCTCGCTGGATGAGAAACTGAACGGTGTCTACAACCTGCTGGAAGAAGCGGCCATTCAGCTGAGTGAAGCCAGCGACGAATTGCGTCACTACTGCGACAGCCTCGATCTCGATCCTAATCGCCTGTATGAGCTGGAGCTGCGCATTTCACGCCAGATCGCCCTGGCGCGTAAGCATCACGTCACGCCGGAAAACCTGCCTGAACTGCATCAGCAGTTGCTGGCTGAAGCGGAGCTGCTGTCACAGCATGAAAGCGATCAGGAGAGCCTGCAGTCGCTGGTTGGCGAACACTATCAGGCTGCCCTGTTAAGCGCTGAGCAGCTTCATCAGCAGCGTACACAGTATGCTGAAGAGCTGCAGCAGCTGATTACCCAGAGTATGCACCTGCTCTCTATGCCGCACGGCCAGTTTAAGATTGCGCTGACCTTTAACCCGGATCAGCTGACGGCAGAGGGCGCCAGCCGCATCGACTTCCAGGTGACCACGAATCCCGGCCAGCCGCTGCAGCCGCTGGGTAAAGTCGCGTCCGGTGGTGAGCTCTCCCGTATCGCGCTGGCGATTCAGGTGATCACCGCGAAGAAAATGGAGACGCCAGCGATGATTTTCGATGAAGTTGATGTCGGGATCAGCGGTCCGACTGCCGCCGTGGTGGGTAAACTGCTGCGTCAGCTGGGTGAGTCAACGCAGGTGATGTGTGTCACCCACCTGCCACAGGTGGCGGGCTGCGGTCATCAGCATTTCTTTGTCAGCAAAGAGACCGATGGCGCAATGACCGAAACCCATATTCAGCCGCTGGACAAGCGTGCACGGCTGCAGGAACTGGCACGCCTGCTGGGCGGTAGCGAGGTCACACGCAATACCCTGGCGAATGCCAAAGAACTTTTAGCCGCCTGATAGCGCACTTTTTTAACCTGCCGTGGTCATATGCATGCTCTGTAGAGGTTTTCAATAGCGAAAAGGTTTATTATCATCGGCACTTATGTCGCCAAAGTAATAAAGCCTGCCGCAGGCAGAGTTCAGATTTTGTTGGCAAAAAAACAGCCTGTAAAAGGCGTTTGGCCCCGGAAAAGGAATGTATAGATGCGCTGTAAAACGCTGACTGCCGCGGCAGTGGTAATGTTGATGATGACCGCCGGATGTTCCACCTTAGAGCGCGTGGTATATCGTCCTGATATCAACCAGGGAAACTATCTGGTTGCCAATGATGTGGCCAAGATTCACACCGGTATGACACAGCAGCAGGTGGCTTACACGCTCGGTACGCCAATGATGAAAGATCCGTTTGGCAGCAACGTCTGGTATTACGTTTTCCGTCAGGAACCAGGCCATGAGCGCGTACAGCAGCAGACGCTGACGCTCAACTTTGATGGCAACGGCGTTCTGACCAACATCGACAACAAGCCGAATCTGGCGCAAAAAAGCGACTAACCCAACGGCAGACAGTAAAAAAGGCGCACTGAGCGCCTTTTTTTATGCTGCTGATCATCAGGACCTGGTGATCTGCTGCTTACTTTTTACCGGATGCTGAGCGTTCTGCGCGTTGACGACGCAGCTCTTTAGGATCGGCGATCAGCGGTCGATAGATTTCAATCCTATCGCCTTCATCAACCACATCACTGAGCTTCACTGCCCGGCTGTAGATACCCACTTTGTTGCTGCTGAGGTCGATTTCGCGGCGCAGCTCCAGTATTCCGGATTGCTCTATCGCCTGCTCCACCGTGCTGCCCTGCTCAACTTTAACATAGAGCTGATATTGCTTTTCAGGCAGCGCATAGACCACCTCAACCGAAATATCAGGCACTGTAGACCTCTTTGGCGCGCTGCGTGAACGCCTGCACCATGCTGTTGGCCAGCTCTTTGAAGATTCGACCAAAGGCCATTTCGACCAGCATGTTGGTAAATTCAAACTCCAGGCTTAACTCCACCTTGCAGGCATCATCGCCCAGCGAGATAAATTTCCAGCCGCCGGTCAGCTTACGGAACGGCCCGTCAACCAGCTGCATGTGGATGCTCTGGTTATCCGTCAGGGTATTGCGGGTAGTAAATGTTTTGCTGATGCCAGCTTTCGACACATCCACGGACGCGGTCATCTGATTCTCTGACGCATCCAGCACGCGGCTTCCGGTGCAACCCGGCAGGAATTGCGGATAAGCATCCACATCATTTACAAGTTTGTACATCTGCCCGGCACTAAACGGGACCAGCGCCGAACGACTAATCTGAGCCATAATGGTTCCTGTTCATCACGAAACCGCTGAATAATAGCATTTTCAGCGATTAAACAAAAATGCCCCCGAGTAAGGGTGTGCTAGAATATCCCGTTTCCTGCTGCCCCGCTGGACTGGGGATGCGATAACCGACTAAGTGATGTAAAATACGCCGCACTATGACAAAGAAAAAATCACACAAACCCGGTTCTGCCACTGTTGCCATGAACAAACGCGCCCGCCACGAATACTTCATCGAAGAGGAGTATGAAGCGGGATTATCGTTGCAAGGATGGGAAGTTAAATCACTTCGTGCCGGCAAAGCCAACATCAGCGATAGCTATATTCTGCTGCGCGATGGCGAAGCGTTCCTGTTTGGTTCAACCTTTCAACCCTTAGCCGTTGCTTCCAGCCATGTGGTGTGCGATCCCACGCGCAGTCGTAAGCTGCTGCTGAAGCAACGTGAGCTGGATTCACTGTATGGCCGCGTCAATCGCGAAGGTTATACCATCGTGGCGCTCTCGCTCTACTGGAAGAACGCCTGGTGTAAACTGAAGATTGGTGTTGCACGTGGTAAGAAAGAGCATGATAAACGTGACGATATCAAAGACCGTGAATGGCAACTGGATAAAGCCCGTATCATGAAGAATTCAAAGCGTTAAGCGCTGGATTCTGACCCGATTTTTTGCTAGTATTTGAAGTTCTGGGGCTGATTCTGGATTCGACGGGATTGTGAAGCCTTAGGAGCATGCCGAGGGGCGGTTTGCCTCGTAAAAAGCCGCAAAAAAATAGTCGCAAACGACGAAAACTACGCACTAGCAGCTTAATAACCTGCTTAGAGCCTTCTCTCCCTAGCTTCCGCTCTTAAGACGGGGATCAAGAGAAGTCAAACCCAAAAGAGATCGCGTGGATGCCTTGCCTGGGGTTGAAGCGTTAAATCCAATCAGGCTAGTCTGTTAGTGGCGTGTCTGTTCGCAGCTAACCGGCGAATGTAAAAACTGACTAAGCATGTAGTGCCGACGGTGTAGTAATTTCGGACGCGGGTTCAACTCCCGCCAGCTCCACCAAAATTCTTCAAAGATGGTTCCAGTGCCATCCGCAGAAGTCCTAAGAGCCCGCACGGCACAAGCCTTGCGGGCTTTTTTGTGTCTGTAACCTTCCGATACGATCCGCCTGAATCCATAGATAATTGGTACACGAATTGGTACACGCTATAATGTGGGCCAAAAACGTGTACCAATTAAGGACGGAAACCAGTCATGGCGCGGATGACACGCCCCCTCACCAATAACGAAATCCTCAAAGCTAAGCCTCAAGAGAAAGACTTCACACTGCATGATGGTGACGGCCTTTTCCTACTGATTAAAATGTCGGGTAAGAAGCTATGGCGTTTTCGCTACCAGCGGCCAGCAAGTAGCAGCCGTACAAATCTTAGCCTTGGCTCATACCCTGCATTAACGCTTGCGGCCGCAAGGCAAATGCGTGACCACTATCTTTCGCTGCTCGCACAAGGGATCGACCCGCAGAAGCAGCAAGAGGAAGTATCAGAGCAACGGCAAATTGAACTGGATAGTATTTTTTCAGTTGTTGCCGGAAGGTGGTTTCAGCTTAAGAACAAAAGCGTCACCGAGGATTATGCGAAGGATATTTGGCGTTCGCTGGAGAAAGACATATTCCCTATGATTGGTGAGATTCCTGTTCAGGCACTTAAAGCTAGGACGATCGTGGAAGCATTGGAACCGATTAAAGCTCGCGGGGCGCTTGAGACAGTTCGCAGGTTGGTGCAGCGCATTAATGAGATCATGATTTATGCAGTCAACACAGGGTTGATTGATGCGAATCCTGCTTCGGGCGTAGGTATGGCTTTCGAGAAACCCAAAAAGCAAAATATGCCTACGTTACGGCCAGAGGAATTACCGAAATTGATGCAGTCATTGGTTATGTCCAATCTGTCAGTTCCGACTCGCTGCTTGATTGAATGGCAACTATTGACCCTTGTGCGCCCTTCTGAGGCTTCTGGATCTCGATGGGCAGAGATAGATTTTGAGACAAAGCTATGGACCATTCCCGCCGAGCGAATGAAGGCTAAGCGTGAACATGTTGTTCCTTTATCTCCTCAAGCATTAAATATTCTAGATGTGATGAAGCCGGTTAGTGCTCATCGAGAATATGTGTTTCCAAGTAGAATTGATCCTAAGCAACCAATGAATAGCCAAACTGCTAATGCAGCTCTCAAACGTATTGGTTATGGAGGGAAACTCGTTGCACATGGATTGCGTTCTATCGCAAGCACAGCTATGAATGAAGCTGGATTCAATGCTGATGTAATCGAGGCAGCTCTAGCTCATAGTGATAAAGATGAAGTACGAAGAGCTTATAATCGCTCAACGTACCTAAATAAAAGAAAAGAACTAATGGTATGGTGGGGCTTACTTGTTTATCGAAAAAACACTTCTTAATTATATCTTAAAGAATTTATTCATTGATGATAGCTCAAGGATCGAGTTATCCTGGATGAGTTTCAAATCATTTTCATCCGAAAATTTGTCACTTAATATTGAAACAATATATTGTCCATTGACATTATTTGCTTCTGAGAAAATGTCTCTAATTTGATTTACGTCAACATCTTCTATGCTATCATGAATAATAAAAGTTGGTCTCTTGAGTTTGATCTTATCAACAAATTTAATATATGCCAAATCAAAGGCTGTTATTTCACCTTTCTTTTTTCCACCATTACTGTTTGGTGTGACACAAGATATATCAAAATTACACTTCCCTTTTTCCTTATCAAACGAAAGATCGAAGATATATCTTTCATCATATATTTCTTTAGTTAGATCCCCGAAAAACTCATTGAAAACCTCAATATTTTTTTCTAATCCTTTAACAGCTAGATCAATCTTTAAGAGCAATTCTTCACGACGATGTTCTAACGATTTTATTAAAGAATTGGTTTCATTAATACGCGTGAGATTGGACTCAATGGTCGCAAAATTTTCGCGCAATTCCGTCAATCTATTGTAAAGTTGATTGATAGACCTTAGTGTCTCCGGCTCTTTAATGGTTTTAAATAATGAGGACTCTGATTCATGCAACTCGTTTATTTTTTCATTTACCGAAAGAATTTCATTTTTTTTCTTTAACAATTCATGCTCTAGAAAACTTATTTTATTACTTATTACATCATTGTGAAATAAAACCATCTCTTCATATGATTTCTTTAACTCGCCATTAAAATAAACACCTGCTGAGCGATAAATATCTAGCAAGTCGTCTTCTATGAGTTGGGTTACATTACTCCTAAGTGATAAAATTGAGTCTTCAATATTCTGCGCACGCATATTCAATGAAGCATATGTCAAAGAGTAATCACTGATAACTGATTGTATTTTTGATAATTTTTTTAAACTCTCATCGTGACTATCTTTGAAATCAAAGTTCTTTATGTTTTTTTCAGCTTCTAAGATCTCTTTTTTGAGAGGCCTGATCATTTTTGATAATACAGTTTCTCTGTGAGGGTTTCTATATGCTATTAAATAATTCTTTTGTTTCTTTATTTCTTTATTGAGTTCTCCCTTTTCTTTAATCAACGGTAATCCGTTGAAACCAAAAAGGAATAAATACAACAAATCGTAAGCATCAGAAGTAGTGTTGCCGTGTAAAAAATTAAGAGTCATTTGCATTTTTTCATTTGTATTTCTAATAAATTTATGCGAAACATTTCTTAACGTAGGCTTTTCGGTGATTAGGCCAAAAATTGAACGAGAAATAAAATCTGAATACTCTTTTTTGTCGACCTCAATATTGTCGATAAAATATTTTGAGTTTTTTTCAATTGTGGAAATTATTCTTGAGACAACTACGTCTTTATTCTCCACAGAAATAAAATCCAGTTTAAATAATAAAACACTGTCATTTATCAGTGAAACTATCTCAGGAATATCCTTTCCAAACTCAGCATCATGATAGATATCATGGCCGGAGGACATAAATAAATAATCTAACACTCGCGATAATGTTGATTTCCCAACGCTATTACCACTTTCTTTACCAGAGGTACGTTTATTAACAATTAAATTGAGGCCATCCTTAAATTCAACCACTCTAACAACTCTGTCATCTTTTAATATCGTTAGTTTATTGAGCCGCATAGATAATACCTCCATTTCCGTCTAATTCTACTGTACCTATAACGAAGAGCCAATCTAGCGAAAAAAGAAAAAGATCGAAAGATAATTCAAATGAATCATTTACTAAATCGTATAAACGAGAAATTTTAATAATTCTCGAGTCATTATTTCTAAAAAACTTAAGAATCATGGCGCCGATGTACACTGGATTAGCTTTAGGATCCGTATCAATTGTAATCATTTGGATTCTCCAACACGATGCATTCAATAATTGAATAACTTACAATCATACGAATACCTTGATCAATATCTTCTTGTAGAAACTCCGTTCCTAAATCAGAGCAGGAACCTACAGTTTCTTGAGCTAAAAATATAACCTCATCCACTATATTATCTGAATTTTTTTTTATAATATTCATATCGAAAGGTTTTTCATAAAGCCCATATCTGCCTAATGCTGCATTGTAATAATTTCTAAATTGCCTTTTGAGCTTAACACTGCCTTGATATATGATACTATCAAGCGTCTTAACAGAATTATCAATCAATAAAGCATCTTCTTTATATAACTCAGCTACCCATCGATTTCTTTTAAGATCGTTGAATGATATCTTAACACTTATTTCTGAAGCAGTTCTATTTAAGCTTTCCCCTCCGCCTACAGAACTAGATATAATCTCAACCAACTTTCCTATAACACTTGCCCTTAAGACTCTGGGCTGGTTATTTATAAGCACTGGACCGCGATTGTCGTTAAAATTGACACCTGAAGACACAGTTACCCCCGATTATCAATGCTCACTGAACCACTATTTTCCTGAAAATACTGCGAGCGCTCCCCCTGGCTAATATTATTTTGATTTGTTGTAATATTATTAATCTGAGAGTTAAGCTCGTTAATTGTTAGATTAAGTTGATTAATTTCATTGTCTTTCTTATTAACCTGCAGGGTTTGATATATAGCAATAACTCCAGAAACAACCCCAACTAGATACCCAAAGGCACTCACGTATTGGTTAGAAAGTATTGATGCAATCATATGGAACTCCATTTCAATCTTGAGCTTTTTCGAGGGTTCAAAGAACTTGTAATCTGAGCATACCAAGTTCACGAAAGCAAATGAATGATTATTGTTCACTATCACTGCCATGGTCTCATTCTGTAAAGTTGCAGGGCTATAATGAACGGTTGGGATAGCCCTCTCAAGTCCCATTAAGACATTCGTCACGTTATCAACACATCAGCCGTAGCCTATCGATGCCCTTTCAGAGTGTTTATCGAAACATTACCCGCTTAAAACAATTATGTTCATCCACTAGAATCACGACGTCAGCGCGCAATGCTATCCCCGCCACGCCTGCCCGCTTTATGCATCGCTTTTCATGCAACTGCATAATGCGCGCCGTGCCGCGCCGGGCATGGCCTAAGCAAGGGAAAGCAGTACATGGTTTTGCATGCAGATCCATGCACGCTATGCATGCACGGCTCTTTACAAAGCGGCTCGCCAGGAAAAAGGCTTCAGAAAGACAGACAGTAAATACAAAAAAGCCGCTGGTTGTGCAGCGGCTGTGTGGGGGGATTAATGAACCTGGCGGAATGCAGAACCATAACGGCCCAGCGTCTGGCGTTCCCTGATTGGTTCCGGTGGTGCCTCTGGTACTTTCTCCGGCTGTGGCGGTGCGGTGATCACCTTTGTGATGCTCTCATTCGTCTTGAAAGTACAGGAGCAGTCTAGGTTAGTGCACTGGTGATAACGCTCTTTCACCTGTTCGGACATATAGCGGCTCGATTTGGTGTGCGCCGCACTTTTGCAGTAAGGACAGTGCATCATTTCTGGCTGCCCTCCTGAAGTTTTGCACGCTGCGCCCGGATTGATTCAGCCAGCTTCTGGCGGCGCATAGGATGGCGGTAAAGCTCCATATCAATACCTGTTAACGGCGGGCGATACAGACCAATATTTTCCAGTAGCGGTGCCTCTTCCATTACACTGTCCGGCAGGGCCACAGCCGCCCGTGTCAGCGCTTCACCAACCAGATAAGCCACGTCCTTAATCCGGTCCCGGTCATCACCGGCAAACGTCGGGGAAAGTTCTTCACGGCGGACACGCAGCTTAATAGCCCACAACAGCGACGGGCTCACGTTACGCAGCGCTGACTGCCAGTGTGCATCCGCAAATCCGGTAAACGCCGCGCTGTGTGATTCGACGTACTCTTTGCCACTGCCGCAGCATTTCAGCATTGCCTCCTGCTTATCCAGCGCCAGCTCTTTTAGCAGCCCGCCAAACTCATCGGCCAGTTCCCGACTGGCGATGCGCTGAGAATGTTCGGCACGCAGCTCGTCAGTGAGATTGCCTCGCAGGTTACGGAAACTTATACGCCAGTTGCTCTCGGCTTCTTTTCCTGCCTCGATGGCCGCCTGTTGCTCTTTTTCACAGCGGGCGATATCGGCGCAGATGCCGTTATAGGCTTTCATCCTTTCGGTATGTTCCGCGCGGGCTTTCTCGAAGCGTTCCAGTGATGCAGGTTTCTGTTCCGTGGTGGTCATGATTGTCTCTCATCGTCTGTAAAGGATGAGGCCATTCTGTCGTGTACCACAGGACAGCGCATTTCATTGCTTTCCGCCTGTCGATGAACAAACAAGGGCATAACCGATAAGGGATGACCTCTTAACTGATGATATTTCTTATATAACTGTTCACTGGTATTCACTGAGATAAAAAAGATAATAAATACAGTAAGTAAAGAAATGAACACTTTAAAATGAAGTATTCACTGGGTATTAACTAGTGTTCACTTATCGGAAATCCAGCCTTTCTCTGGTAAGCCTCTTTTCATTGTTTTTATCTATTAATAATCAACGAAAGATGACTTAGCTTAATATAAAGAGAACAGGATGCAACTCAATGCATTACACTGCACTGAATCTCATGAATGATTATTTTTTGCACTAAGAAGGACTGTTGCCACGCTTAAAAATATCAACAAAATATGGAGTTACCTGAAGACACCACCGGAACCGGACAGCACCGGCCGGACTCATAATGAGGTAACACCATGCACGCAGTTTCATCCGTACCGGCTCCCGCCATTCCCGCAATCCGCGACGCAGTTTTCCCGCGCGACCGCTTCATGCGCCTGCCGGAAGTCATCAGCACCTGCGGCCTCTCACGCTCAACCATTTACGACTTAATCAGCCGGGAGCAGTTCCCGTCGCAGATTTCCCTCGGCGGTAAAAACGTCGCCTGGCTGGCGTCAGAGATTGACGGCTGGATGCAGGCCCGCATCGCACAGCGCGCCGGGGGTGCAGCATGATTACGCTGAATTTCGGCACAAAAGGCTTTCCGCTCACCCGCGAAGAAGCCGCCTTTGTCGCAGAAAGCCTGACGGCAGCCCTCAGCTGCAGACCAGCAACCGCACCGGCCTTTACCAGCGGAATGCACGGTCACATCTCCGTTATGAGTAAAAAGCGAAGCCTGCCAGGCAGCGGGCGAAAAAAGAGAACCGGGAATTCCGATCAAATCCGCCGCAATCCGATCACGTCCTGACCGGTTGCTGAGGAAATAGCCCCGATGTTTAAAAAAAGGCTTTTCTCTGGCGAGCGACCGTTATACAGTTTTCGTGCTGCCGCAAAATCGGCAGCCGGGATTTGCAGCCCGTGTAACTCAATGGCGACACAGCACGCGCCAGGCGTGTTTTTTTGTGTCATTGCTCTGGCTTACCCATTTTTCAGGCTGTGGTTCTTAGACCGCAGCCGCTGTCAAATAATGGTGGCCCGGGCGGGGCAGCCTTCGGGCTGGCCGGTATCCATTGAGGCCGGTACTGCAAACCCCGTTCGGGCCACCACCCATGAGATTTGCAGCTCCGGTGGTGGCGTTAACCGCTACTCAATGGAGATTGTCCTCATGACAACGGCCCTTACTGCTGCTCACCCCGAATTCACCTTTATTTTTGCCGCCGTGCGACGCACTGATGCCGCCGCCCGTCCCTGCATGCTGCGCACTGTAGCCGGCGATGAGCGCAGCGCCCGCGCCAGCCTCGCCCGTGATTACGTCCTGTCCTTTGCCGGTCGTCTGCCGGTTAAGGCGGTGGCGGCATGAATACCCTTTCTCAACACCTGAATAACCATGACACCTACCCTATTCCCCACGCTGACTATCTGCGCCTGCTGCACGCGCACACGGTCGGCGTGACCGTACTCAATATGTTCGACTCGGTGAACTGCCTGAACGCGCGCGGCTGCGTGCCGGACGGCGCGGCGCTTGCCTCGGTCGTCGCCCTGCTCACCGACCAGCTCGGTAAAGTTGTTGAAACCTGTGAATCCCGCATGTTAGCCACGGAGGCCCGCCATGATGACCGTTAATCACTCCTGCCTGCCCGTTGAGGTACGCACCGCCGTTTTCCGCCGCGCGCTGGCGCAGGGCTATCTGAATGCCTGCAAAAGCTTCGGCATTACCGTGTCAGCCACACTCGATGAGCTTCAGATGACTATCGCCCTTGAGCTGGAAGGCTTCTATGTGCGCCGTCACGGCCCGGATGCAGGCATGGAGATGGCCTGCACCATGCTGGGCGATATGGTTGAGCCGGACCTGCTGACCGCGCCGCCGCGCCTGACGCAGCTCGGCGTCACCATGATGGATGAACTTTTCCGCAGCCAGCTTGCGGCCGCAAGCCGCATCACGCTGCACTGAGGGAGAACATGCAGATGAAACATATCGTCTCTGACACCGTAAAGGCGGCCACCGGATTCTGGCCGCAGCTTCTGCCTGCCCTCGGCATCAGCGTGCTCGCCGGGGGGCGACACGGTGCCTGCCCGGCATGCGGCGGTAAAGACCGCTTCCGTTTTGACAATCAGGACGGGCGCGGAACGTGGCTGTGTAACCAGTGCGGGGCCGGTGACGGCCTTAACCTGGTGGAAAAGGCGCTCAGTATCAGCGCTAAAGAGGCCGCCATGAAGGTGGCCGGAATGCTCGGCACGCTGCCGGAGTCAGCCCCGGTTATGCATGATGAAGCCGCAGACAAAAGCCGCGCGCAGGCAGACGCAGCCGCAGCCGCACGGGCACAGGCACTTATAGCCGCCGCCGTCAGCCGCACGGACAACGCCTACCTTTTAGCTAAAGGGCTGCACGGTACGCAAGCGCTGACGCTTTCTGATGCGCTGCGCTGTGGTGGCATCAGCTTTGCCACCGGGGATGTGCTCATCCCGCTGACCGGCGAAGACGGCACGGCTGTTAACGTGCAACTCATCAGCGCCGCAGGCGACAAGCGCACACTGCCCGGCGGGCAGGTAAAAGGCACATACTGGCTGGCTGGCGAGCCGGATGGCAAAACGCTGTGGCTCACTGAAGGATACGCAACCGGCCTGACCGTGCACCGGCTGACCGGCGAGGCGGTATACGTGGCGCTGAGCGCCAACAACCTGCCCTCACTGGCAAAGCAGCTGCGTGAGTCACACCCTGATGCGATGATGCTGATTGCCGCCGACCGCGACGACAACGGCACCGGCCAGTTAAAGGCAGAGGAAGCGGCAAAAGCCTGTGGCGGAAAAACCGCACTGCCGCCGGTTACGGGTGACTGGAACGACGTGTGGCAGGCGCAGGGCGACATCGCCACACTGGCGCAGCTCACCGATTTCACGCAGCCGAAGCCGCTCAGCCCGTTTGAATCCGTCAGCGAGGCCGACCTGAAGGCCATGAGCGCCAGCCAGAAGGCAGAGCTGCTGGTCGCCCATTACGGGGAGGCGCTGGCCGTGCCGCCGGTCGGAGAGGAAATATGCCGCTATGAGAACGGCGCATGGCAGGTGATGGAGGCGAAGACGCTGCGCCGGGAAATCGCCGCGCTGTTTCAGAAGGTGCGCGCACCGTTCTCGGCCGCCGGTATCGGCAGCGTGCTGGACACGCTCAAGTTGATGGTGCCGCAGATGGGTGAACCGTCCCGCCGCCTGATTGGTTTCCGTAACGGCGTGTATGACACCACAACAGGCACCTTCAGTCCGCACCGCCGCGAGCACTGGCTGCGCACCGTCAACAGTGTGGACTACACCGCGCCACGTCCTGGTGAAAATCTCGCAGACCACGCCCCGGCTTTCTGGCGCTGGTTAACGCGGGCCGCCGGGCATAATCACGACAAGCAGGAGCGCATTCTCGCGGCGTTATTTATGGTGCTGGCAAACCGCTATGACTGGCAGATGTTTCTCGAAGTCACCGGCCCCGGCGGCAGCGGTAAAAGTGTCATGGCCTCGATAGCCACTCTGCTGGCCGGAAAAGACAACACCACGTCCGCCACTATCGACACGCTGGAATCGTCGCGGGAACGCGCCAGCGTGGTGGGCTTCTCACTGATTATTCTCCCTGACCAGGAGAAATGGAGCGGCGACGGCGCGGGTATCAAGGCGATCACCGGCGGCGATGCCGTTGCAATTGACCCCAAATACCGTGACGCCTATTCAACGCACATCCCGGCGGTCATTCTGGCGGTGAACAACAACCCGATGCGCTTCAGCGATCGCAGCGGCGGCGTGTCGCGCCGCCGGGTTATTCTGACGTTCCCGGAAGTGATACCGGCAAAGGAGCGTGACCCGCAGTTACTGGACAAAATCAGCACCGAGCTGGCCGTGATTGTTCGTCATCTGATGCAGCGCTTCGCGTCGCCAGATGAAGCCCGCGAGCTGTTGCAGGCGCAGCAGACTTCCGGTGAGGCGCTGGATATCAAACGACAGGCCGATCCGCTGGTTGATTTCTGCGGCTATTTGATGCCGATGAGCACTGCGACAGGTATGTTTATGGGTAACGCCAATATCCGCCCGCTGAATCCGAAGCGCTATCTCTACCACGCCTACCTGTCGTTTATGGAGTCACGTGGCCATCAACATCCGCTGAGCCTGACCGCTTTCGGCCAGGCGGTGCCGCAGACGCTAAAGGAGTATGAGCGCATACTGCTGAAGCGCAGGACAAATAATGGTGTCCAGACCAATCTCACTCTGCATGAGGACAGCGAGGCCGACTGGCTCCCCACATGTAGCCATTAACTCCCGCAATATATGAACCGGCATGAGCCGGTTCTTTAACCATTAAGCAACTATTGATTTCTAGTTGAAAAAAATAGAGTATGAAAATGCAATGAGCTGGAAGTCGCAACACATTGTATTTTTTGGTTCTGACACCGTTGTTTTCGATGCGTCAAAAAATCGTTAACGACAATAATCTTATAGCAAGTTTTGACTATTGAGAGTTGCTATGTTTAGTACTGAAAAAGAGTCATTCGCTATTTTATTCGGTTCAGTTTCGAGGGGTGATTACAATAAAAATAGTGATATTGACGTTCTGCTTTACAACTACCCGGAAGGCAAGGCCATTTACAAAATAAAAGACCTTGATATTCCTGAACTGCCAATTAATTTTATATCGTATGACACAGCAACATTTAATAATTTTTACAACCAAGGCAGCCTATTCCTTTATCATATTTTTGAGCAAGGAAAACTTATTGATGGTTGCGAATCAAAATGGGGCGAACTTACTTCTTCCTTCAAAGTAAAAAAATCATTCGCAGATGAGATTAATAAAATTAAAAATGAAGCACTTATTTATAGAGATCTCGAATTCTTGAATGGATATTACTTGTCTGCTTTAGTAAACCTATATCCTCTGTTGAAAAATTTCTGCATATTCAGCTTGGCCGAAGAAGGAATTTATGAGTTCAACAAGAGAGAATGTATAAAATTAAAAGCAAATAACATAGGCGTATCCAACAACCTTATCCTCCTTCAAGATTTTTATGATTACAGTGTTAGAGAAATCAATATTAAATTAAAGTTATCACCCAACTCAGCGGCAGCAAAAAACTTAATTAAAGAGTCTTTTAAATTTATAAGGAACTAATATGATAATTAACGATTCGATGTACACAAACTTATCAGAAACTTTTTACGAATTCGATAACTCACCATCAAGCGATATAAGCAAACTAAGAAAAAAAATTAAATTCATTTTTGAAACTTTAGTTGAGCAAACACATAGCCATATTTTTAAAACGCAATTCAGAAATTTAAAGACAACTCTAAGAATTATAAACACATCTAAAAAACCTGTCCCAACAGATTACACATCTCTTATTGAAACACTTCAGTTAAGCCTCTCTGCCCCATACCCTTTAAGTAACAAAACATACACGGATGACAATGATGACATCATCAACTTTGTCGTCAATCATATGATTCCATTCGTTATTGAATTAATGGCATTAGATCATAAGAACATAGATAAAAAAACAGCACTACTAAATTTACTTTCAACTATTACAAAAAGATGGGCTATATAATGAACATAGAGAAGGATATTCTTTTAAAGGCTTGGGAGTTAACCCAATCAATTGCTAAGAACAATGCTGAAACTGCATGGAAAGTTAGAATGTGGGGAATTACTATCTGGGGTGCATTATTGAGCTATGCATACACAAACAACAGCCACAGCGTCATTGTAATTAGCTTTCTTATTTTATTTCCAATTTTTATTTTTGAATGCGGCATAAGAGTAATTGAATACAAAATGATCTCTTTTTCTCATGAAATAGAAAACAGTTTAAATACATTATTAGTAGGTTCTGATTTACACTTACCAGATGAAGGAATTAAAATCAATATCACTGAGACCAACATAGTAGATTTAAAAAAAATCCTCACTCTTAAAAGATGGCTAATTTGGGGGCCATATGTATGTTTAGCATTGGTCAGTCTTGCATCATTAGTAATCGTTTGAGGTTAATATACAGGAATATTTAGGAGAAGATATAAATGTACGATATTAATTCATGATAAATTGCCAAACTAAACAAGCATGAGCATGAGCATGAGCATGAGCATGAGCATGAGCATGAGCATGCTGCTTAAAAACCGAATGAATAACACCATAAAGACCACGCTATATGATAATGGCCTGAAAAATGGCTGCCAACATTTTTAGTTTATAAATTCATGCTTTGAGCCGGTTAAGGCCATATTTAGTATCCTCACTTGAGAGATCACTTTTATTGCATACTAGTGTAGATCCCGCCCCAAACCATTCACCACCTAACATTATGAATTTAATAAATAAAATCCTGAAGTGAACAGTGTGAACACTTTTCTCTAAAATTATTTTATTTTGGGTCTAGCGCGGGGAATTCGTTATCCTTGCCGTGCCGCTCCGGGATGTGAGATCTAATAATTGGTACACGTTTAGGTACACGGAACAAACTTGAATTAGATAAAAACATGTAAATACATGAGCTTGCGATTTTTGTTCAGATTCCGCCAGCCTGGTTGATGGTTACCAAAAACCTCATCGAAGTCCTGAAAGCCCGCACGGCACAAGCTTTGCGGGCTTTTTTGTACCCCCAATCCGGGAATTTCAGGCACTTGGTCAACTTTTTCGATAAACGTCTTTAGTGCGTCATCTCGGAAATCAATTAGTGCATCACCCTGGAAATCAAAAGGTACCGGATGGCTTTTCTGGCAATCAACCCTCTCCTACGCACCATCTCAGCGCACTGATTTTTTGCACTCCATAACATTCACTTCCCTAATCATTCCATTACCAATTGAATTTAATGACTTTTTCAAACTGGCACACATCCTGCTAATGGCTTTACGTCTACATCTGCGTATCGGGATGAAGGTTCCGGGGATTGAGCATTAGCAGGCAATTCGACAAAAAAGTGGTTAAGCAGAGCAAAGCGTAATTTTGGAGAAAGACAATGGCCTTGATGAGCGAACCGGTGGTAATAGCGAAAAACAGCAAGTGGGTACAGCTTCTGCTTGGATTACTTTGCATGGCGTCAATTTCCAGCCCGCAGTATGTCTGGACGCTGTTAACCAAACCTATGATTGCCAAACTCGGCGTGGGACTGGCGGAACTACAGGTAACGTTCTCGCTGCTGATTATTTTGCAGACCTTCTTCTCACCCTTCCAGGGTCGGCTGGTAGAGCGTTTTGGTCCACGCCTGCTGATCTCTATCGGTACACTAATGGCGGGATTTAGCTGGGTAATCGCCGCCCGGGTCAACAGCCTGACTTCACTGTATCTGGTCTATGGCTGCCTTGGCGGACTGGGTACGGGTATTGTTTATATCGGCGTGGTGGGACTGGTAATGAAGTGGTTTCCACAGCAGCGCGGTTTTGCCGCCGGAACCGTGGCGGCGGGCTACGGCATGGGGGCAATTTTTACCACCTTCCCGATTTCCATTTCTCTAAACAGCTACGGGCTGGAACAGACAATGACCCTATTTGGCCTGCTCTTTGCCGCCGTGGGTTTTCTCGCCAGTCAAAGCCTGAGACTGCCTGAAACCAGCATGACGAAGTCGGTCAACAAAATACCGTCGCCTGTGCCGGACCAGCGCCAGTTCAGCTCCGGAGAAATGCTGCGCCAGCCACTGTTCTGGCTGATGTTCATCATGATGACCATGATGTCGACATCGGGACTGATGGTGACCTCGCAGATGGCAATTTTTGCCGAAGACTTCGGCATCAGCAAGGCGGTAATTTTCGGTATGGCCGCGCTACCCCTGGCGCTGACTATCGACCGTTTCACGAACGGTTTAACACGCCCACTGTTTGGTTTTATTTCTGACCGCTACGGCCGCGAAAATACCATGTTTGTTGCCTTCGCGCTGGAAGGTGTTGCGATGACGCTGTGGCTTGCCTGCCGCGAAGATCCGTTGCTATTCGTACTGCTTTCAGGCGTAGTGTTCTTTGGCTGGGGTGAAATCTTCTCGCTGTTCCCATCCACACTGACCGACACCTTTGGCAGTGAAAATGCTTCAGCGAACTATGGTTGGTTGTATATCTCACAGGGTATCGGCGCAATCTTTGGCGGTCCGCTGGCGGCACTGATGTATCAGCACACCCATAACTGGCACCTGGTCTTTGGCTGCGCTATTACCTTCGACTTTATCACCGCGGGTCTGGCGTTATGGGTGCTCAAGCCCTGGCGTACGCGATTCCTGCACGCGCAAAATAATCTTTCACACTGATTATCGGGTAGTGAACAAAGCTCGTAAAACAGCTTCCCCACTACGTGCAGTGCCGTTGAAAATATCCCGTCAGTCAGACGGCGGACACAGAAAACAGCCGGGACCTCAACCGTCCCGGCCAGAACCTATCATCAACCGCAGCGAAATACCTGCTGCCATCTTCGTTATCGCTATAGTCGTCACGGTTGAGTTTTTTATCGGTCAGATTCAGCACCCCTGCCCGGATCTTTACCGTTTTATTCACCTTATACGACTCGCCTGTATTCCAGATGGAGTATCCGCCCAGCGCATCGGAGCCTTATAAGGACGACATTAGCCCGCGCACCACTTCGATAGGTTTGATCGATTCCGCGGGGATCCAGCTAAGATCGGAATCCTTATGGCGGAGGTGGTTTTTCTCCACCACGGCACACTAAGCGCCATATTAAGACACTCCCGCGCTGAGCCTGCACCAAAAAAGGGCATTGGACGTTGCAACATTACCGCTTTGCACCGTTTCGCTTCTTCAGATGCTGGCACACTTTATGCTTGAGTAGATTGACAGCCTTTAACGTCTGCGAGGTGACGATGCTGAATATCAATCTCTCCGCTTCACCCTTTTTTGATGAGATGCTTCTGGCTGAAGGTGAGCACCGTGACCACTACGCCGCCTACTGGCAATGGCTGCAACAGGCTGATCATCAGGCTGTACAGCGCAAGCGGGAAGAAGCCGCCCTCCTGTTTCACCGGGTAGGTATTACCTTCAATGTCTACGATGACGATAATGGTGCTGAACGGTTGATCCCGTTCGACAGCGTGCCACGTATTATACCGGCCGCCGAATGGGCCATGCTCGATGCCGGCATTCGCCAGCGTGTGCAGGCACTCAATGCCTTTCTCTACGATATCTACCATGAACAACATATTCTGAAGGCGGGAATCATTCCGGCAGAACAGGTTCTGGCTAACGAACAGTATCAACCTTGTATGCAAGGGGTTGATCTTCACCGTAATATCTATGCGCATATTGTTGGCGTAGATATGGTGCGCAACAGTGATGGCGAATATTACGTCCTGGAAGATAACCTGCGTACCCCCTCCGGCGTCTCCTATATGCTGGAGAACCGTAAAATGATGATGCGGCTCTATCCGGAACTCTTTGCGCAGCAACGTATTGCTCCCGTAGAACGCTATCCGTCGCATCTGCTACAAACGCTTCGCGAAAGCTCACCCATTAACGATCCCACCGTGGTGGTATTGACCCCAGGCCGCTTTAACAGCGCATACTTCGAACACAGCTTCCTGGCCCAGCAGATGGGCGTTGAGCTGGTTGAAAGCGCCGACCTGTTCGTTAAGGATGGCATGCTGTTCATGCGCACAACTGCCGGGCCATGCCGAATACATGTCATCTATCGTCGGGTTGATGATGCCTTCCTCGATCCGCTGGCATTCCGCCCGGACTCCATGCTCGGCGTACCGGGACTGCTGTCGGTTTACCGGGCTGGCAATGTCGTCCTGGCCAACGCCATCGGCACTGGCGTAGCTGATGACAAATCAATCTATCCTTACGTACCGGATATGGTGCGCTTTTATCTGCAGGAAGAACCGATCCTCAATAACGTGCCAACCTGGCAGTGCAGACATAAAAATGAGCTGTCGTATGTGCTGGCCAACCTCGAAAAAATGGTCGTGAAAGAGGTTCACGGTGCTGGCGGTTACGGCATGTTGATTGGACCCGCCGCGAACAAAGCTGAGCTCGCCCACTTCCGTGACCTGTTGCTGGCTCGTCCGCAGAATTATATCGCGCAAAACACGCTGGCGTTGTCCACCTGTCCCACTTTTGTCAACGACGGCCTGGCCCCACGTCATATCGATCTCCGACCCTTTGCGCTGAGTGGTGCGGAGATTCGACTGGTGCCCGGCGGCCTTACCCGCGTAGCGTTGACGGAAGGTTCGCTGGTCGTCAATTCGTCACAGGGCGGCGGAACCAAGGACACCTGGGTACTGGAGGATGATATATGCTGAGCCGGACAGCCAGTGAACTCTATTGGATGGCCCGCTATCTGGAGCGGGCAGAAAATATCGCCAGGGTACTGGACGTCACCAACAAGCTGTCGATGATGCCAATCCGCAATGGGGGTAATCATGATCTGCTGGTACCGCTCAACCTGACCAGCACCAGCGAGCTGTATGCTGAGACCAACCTGACACTGACGATGCCCAATCTGGTCAGTTTTTTCGCCCTGGATAGCCGGAATTACAGCAGCATTTTTAGTTGTCTGCAGATGGGCTGGAACAACGCGCATGCGGTACGTGGCAGCCTGTCATCCGAAGTCTGGGAATGTATCAATGCCACCTGGATCGCGATGAAATCGATACGCCGTCAGGGCATAGGCTCAGACGGTGCCGATGCCTTCTTTGACTGGGTGAAAGAGCGATCTCATCTGTTCCGTGGTGCCATGTTCGGTACCCTGCTCCGCAGTGACGCGATGCACTTTATTCGTCTCGGGACGTTGCTGGAACGGGCTGATGGCACTGCCCGTCTGCTGGAGGTGAAAAACAGACTGATGGATATTGATGACGATCCGGTGCGCGAATATTACCGCATGGACACACTGCTGCAGGCGGTAAGCGCGCGCGAAGCCTACCATAGTATTTATAAGCAGCCGCTGAGCCGGGAGACCATCGCCGAACTGATGATCCTGCGCAACGAGCTGCCGCGTTCGTTGCTGGCGTGTATCAACGATATGGTTCAGCAACTGGAGCTGATAGGTGGCCGTGCAAACCAGCCACGCCGCCTGGCGCACATCCTGCACGCCGAGCTGCGCTTCAGTTCCATGAAAGACCTCAGCAGAATCGGGCTGAACAACTGGCTGGAAGCCTTTCTCGCCCAGTTAAACGAGATCGCCGAAAGTATTCATCACACTTATCTGGAGGCGCAATGAAACTTAGCATTGAGCACAACACGCATTATCGCTACGACCAGGCGGTGCAACGCAGTATCCAGTACCTGCGGCTGACGCCTCAGGAATCGTCTCATCAACGCATACTATCCTGGGAACTGACCTTACCGGATAAGGCGGTTTGCACCACTGATGCCTTCGGCAACATCATGCATGTGCTGACACTCGATGAACCGCATGAGTCCATCACCATTCAGGCACATGGCGTGGTGGAGATTGAACACGGCATTGAAGATCAGGCTCAGGGGCATCTGTCGCCGCTAGTTTTCCTGCGCCACAGTCCGCTGACCCAGCCCGATGCGGCGATTCAGGCTTTTGCCCTGCGCTATTATCAACCCCAGGCGATTCTGACCACCCTGGAAAATCTGATGGGAGACCTGCTGCTCAGGATGCCTTACACCCCTGGCTCTACCCTTGTGACCGACAGTGCCGCTGAGGCTTTCGCCGCCGGTAGTGGAGTGTGCCAGGATCATACTCATGTCTTTCTGAGCTGCTGCCGTAGCCTGAATATACCGGCACGCTACGTCAGCGGTTACCTGCACAGCAAAGATTCTGCACATGTCGCGACCCATGCCTGGGCCGAAGTTTGGGTGGAAGACCGCTGGCACTGCTTTGACATTACCAACAATATCCGTATACCTGATCAACATCTTAAACTTGCTGTGGGTATTGATTACCTGGATGCCTGTCCGGTACGCGGTTTACGCATTGGCGGTGGATACGAAGATATGTGCGCGATTGCCGCGGTACAAATGATGTAAATTGACCTGTAGCGACTTGCTGGTGGTGAAAACTTCATGCACGCTGATGGCGTGCAAATTTTTTTGAGGGGAGTGTGGTATGACCTATTGTGTGGCCATGCGCCTGTCATCCGGGCTGGTCTTTGCATCCGATTCACGTACCAATGCTGGGGTGGATCACATTTCCACCTTCCGTAAACTACATGTGTTTCATCAGGACGGCGATCGTACGCTGGTGCTTCAGACTGCCGGTAATCTGGCGACCACTCAAAGTATTATCAGTCTGCTGCGACACCGCAGCAGGAATGCCGATTGTCCCAATCTGCTGAATGCCGCCAGCCTTTACGAGGCCGCTTCTCTGGTCGGAGAGACGGTTCGTGAGGTGATCCAGCGTGACAGTGAGGCACAACAGAATGGCAGTACGACAGATTTCAGTTGCAACCTGCTGCTCGGCGGTCAAATCAACGGGGATGATATTGGTCTGTTCCATATTTACCCACAGGGTAATTTCATCGAAGCAACTCGCGATACGCCCTATTTCCAGATTGGTGAAAGCAAGTACGGCAAACCGATTATTGACCGGGTGCTGCACTACGACATGTCTCTGGAGCAAGCGATGCAATGCGCGCTGATTTCACTGGATTCGACCCTGCGCAGCAATCTCTCTGTTGGCCTGCCGCTCGACGTCATGATCTACCCTTGTGATAGCTTCAGCGATGCCCGGCAATACCGCATTACCGAAGACCATCCCTACTTCAGTACTATCCGTAAAGGCTGGGGAGAAGGCTTAGTCAGCACCTTCAAACAACTACCGCCGCTCCTTCTCTAGTCAGATAAGGCAATAAAGCCGGATTCAGGCAAAAGCGAACCCCCGAACATCCAGGCTGATGGGTTTTTACACCACTCTGTATCAATACTTTTTCTTCGTTGTGGCCGACGGGGCGGTCACTTAACCCGAAATAAACGCTGTTCACTCCACATTTTCCTTCTATCTACTGACATCCACTCCCCTTTACAGCCCCCGCCTAAACACGAAATAATAACCCCGCTACTTACGCCATCGAGCGCAGGCAGCATCTGACCAGCACTTCAACTTAGCGGACTCTTTATGACTAACGACATTCCCCTCAAGTACTACGACGTCGCAGATGAGTATGCGACCGAATCCGCTAAGCCGGTGAGCGATGCAGAACGCACACCGCTGGCGCACTACTTCCAGTTACTGATCACGCGTCTGATGAATAACGAGGAGATCAGTGAAGAGTCGCAGCAGGAGATGGCCACGGAAGCGGGCATCGATGCTGAGCGTATCGATGAGATCGCGACCTTCCTCAACCAATGGGGTAACGAGTAACCTTACCCGAATGCGCCGGGCGGTCAGCAGGTGACGATAGTGACCTTATCCGCCCGGATATACTCCCTGCGCCATAACCGCACCGCCAACGTCATCTCCCGCGCCCTTCCCCATTTCTCTGCCAGCCAACTCATCGTGAGCACTTTCACAGCCACAGATCCCTGATGGCCCGACATCCTTCAACACGTCTCCGGATTGCTCTCTTACCGGTCAGAAATTATCATTCACACGGATATAGTCTGCGCAGGCATTGTGCTTTACACTGCGCGCTGTAAAAACTGAGTAGATAAACGATTAAACAGGCGGTAATGGCGATGAACGGAACAATCACAACCTGGTTCAAAGATAAGGGTTTTGGTTTTATCAAAGATGAAAACGGTGAGAACCGCTATTTTCATGTGATTAAGGTCGCCAACCCTGATCTGATCAAGAAAGATGCTGCAGTGACCTTTGAACCCACCACCAATAACAAAGGCCTGTCGGCCTATGCGGTGAAAGTGGTGCCGGAAAGCAAATACATCTTTATCGCGGGTGAGCGCATCAAGATCACTGCGATCAAATCTTACCTGGTCTACAGCGAAGAAGTGCCGGTCGACACCCGCATCGATAAAGAGAATCCGGTGCTGTCGGTGGGCGTGCTGCTAAGCAACATCCGACCGAAATCAGACGTAAAGCCCGGTGAAATGCGTTCACTGAAGAAGCTGGCAATCACTACCTTTCAGGGTTCGACCTTAATCTTCACCGAAGATGAGATCGACATCGAGAGCACGGTGAAGCTGCTCAAGGGTCTCAAGTAATCTCTGGCTGGCCGGAATCCAGCCCCTGGCCCGCGCAGGATTTCGCCATCCCGCTTCCGACCTGGTGAAGCATAACCTCCCGTCCGCTATGTTGTGAGCTGCCTTAGCCTCAGTGATTCCCCGGTCAGCCTGCCCGCTGACGCCACTGAATAAGCTGCTTCAGAGAAAACCATCGCTATCAGCCGAAGCGAGAAAGGATCATCTTCCTAAAACCTTTTTCCAGGGTAGAATTAGTCACTTCCTTTAGACGTTGCCAATTTTTTTCTATTATCGCCGTTGGTGTTATTGATACGAAAAGGGGCTGAAATAAGGTATAAAGCCGCATGAAAATCCCAAACAGAATCCAGCCTCTGGTCGATGATGGCCTGATTGATGACGTGCTTCAGCGACTGAAAAGTGGCAAAGAAGCTGACGTCTACACCGTGTTATGCGGTGACAAGATCCAGTGCGCCAAAGTCTATAAAGAAGCCACGCAGCGTAGCTTCAAGCAGGCAGTGCAGTATCAGGAAGGACGTAAAACCCGTAACAGCCGCAGCGCCCGCGCCATGCAGAAAGGCTCGAAGTTTGGCCGTAAGCAGCAGGAGGAGTCGTGGCAGACGGCTGAAGTGGATGCGCTGTTCCGTCTGGCGAATGCCGGTGTGCGCGTGCCGCAGCCTTATCTCTGCATTGACGGTGTGTTATTGATGGAGCTGGTAACCGACGCCAATGGCTCAGTCGCGCCGCGCCTCAGCGATGTCACGCTCTCCGAAGAACAGGCGCTTACTGATTTCAACACCATGATCCGTAATATCGTGCGCATGTTATGTGCCGGTATCGTGCATGGCGATCTATCAGAGTTCAACGTGCTGCTTGACGATCAGGGCCCGGTGATTATCGACCTGCCGCAGGCAGTTGATGCCGCAGCCAACAACCACGCCGAATCGATGTTCGAGCGTGATGTTAACAATATCACCGCCTACTACGGTCAGTTCGCACCGCAGCTGTTGCAGACGCGCTATGCCAAAGAGATCTGGCTGCTGTATGAAGATGGCAAGCTGACGTCGGAAACACCGCTTACCGGGAAGTTTGTGGAAGAGGAGCGCGTGGTCGATATGGATTCTCTGATGGATGAGATCATCACTGCAGAAGATGAATATTACGAGCGCCAGCGCGCCAGCCGTGAGCGCGACGAAGAGTAACTGCATCAAAAAAGGCAGCGAGTCGCCTCGCTGCCTCTCAATTACCGCACTATTACCTCACTATCACAACGCCCTCACCGCACGATCACCGTCAGCGCAATCAGCGTTAAACCGATGATCATCACGCCGACAAACACTTTATCAATCCGGTCATTTTTCATCGTCGCCTCCCTAGAACCACTGACCAAAGCGGCGGATATATAAACGTTTCATGCCCTGCGCCACCAGGCAGTAGCTGAACAGCGTCAGCACCAGCCACGGGAAGTATTGCCATGGCAACGGCACCAGCCCGACCATCGCGCCCAGCGGTGAGAACGGAATCGCAATCCCCAGTGCCATTATCGCCAGCGTGGTCAGCATCACCGGCAAGGTGGCGCGACTCTGGATAAACGGAATCTTGCGGGTGCGCAGCATATGTACCACCAGCGTCTGAGAGAGCAGCCCCTCAATAAACCAGCCGGACTGGAACAGCGACTGCACACCAGCGTGGTTAGCCCCGAAGATGAACCACATCAGCGCAAAGGTAGTGACGTCAAAAATTGACGAGGTTGGTCCCATCCACAGCATAAAGCGTTTGATGTTACCGGCATCCCATTTGCGTGGCTGACGCAGAAAATCCCGGTCCACTTTGTCCCACGGCAGCGCCAGCTGGGAGACGTCATACATCAGGTTCTGAATCAGCAGATGAATCGACAGCATCGGCAGAAACGGAATAAAGGCGCTGGCGATCAGCAGCGAGAAGACGTTGCCAAAGTTCGAGCTGGCGGTCATGTTGAGGTACTTGATGATATTGCCAAAGGTTTCGCGTCCTTTCAGCACGCCCTCGCCCAGCACCTGCAGATCTTTCTCCAGCAGAATAATATCCGATGAGGCTTTCGCCACATCCGCCGCGCTGTCTACGGAAATACCGGTATCCGCCGCCCGCAGTGCCGGCGCGTCGTTGATGCCATCACCGAGAAAACCCACGGTATGACCATTCTGTTGCAGCAGGCGCACCACGCGGGATTTCTGCTGCGGCGTCAGCTGCGCAAACAGCGTGCAGCGTTCCGCCTCCTGCGCCAGTTGCGCATCGTCCATCGCCTCGATCTGATCACCGGTCAGCATTGCCGGATCGCGTAGCCCGACATCCTGGCAGACCCGCAGCGTAACCAGCGGGTTATCGCCGGTCAGCACTTTCACCGCGACGCCGTGGTCGCGCAGTGCCTGAATCGCTTTACCGGCGCTCGCTTTTGGCGGATCGCGGAAGGTCAGCAGCCCTTCCAGCGTCAGCTCCCGTTCGTCACTGTGGCTGAGCTGCGCCTGCAAATCGCCTTCGCGCGTCGCCACCAGCAATACCCGATAGCCCTGCTGGTTATAGCGTTGGGTCAGCGCCAGCAGTTCCGCCCGCAGGCGGTCATCCAGCGGAACGATCGCCTCGCCCTGGCGGATAGTGCTGCTCACCGCCAGCATCTCTTCCACTGCGCCTTTGCAAATCAGCAGCGAGCGATGGCGCGCGAGATCTTCCACCAGCACCGAAACCCGGCGGCGCTCGAAGTCGAACGGCAGCTCATCAACCAGGTGAAACTGGCTGCGCCGGGTCTGGCAGATCACTTTGTCGCCCGCCATCAGCACCGCCCGATCCATCAGATTTTTCGCGCCGCTCTGGCTACCGCTGTTTAGCCATCCCAGCAACAGCACCTCTCCATCTTCCTCTCCCTGCGGGTTGAGGTGGTGGGCCAGCAGAATGGTGTCCTGGGTCAGCGTGCCGGTTTTATCGGTGCACAGCACATCCATGGCACCCAGGTTCTGAATAGCGTTCAGCCGCTTCACGATCACTTTGCGCCGCGACATCGCAATCGCGCCTTTGGCCAGGTTGGCGCTGACAATCATCGGCAACATTTCCGGAGTCAGGCCGACCGCCACCGCCAGCGCAAACAGCGTGGCATCCATCCAGTCGCCTTTGGTGAAGCCGTTGATCAGCAGTACCACCGGCACCATCACCAGCATAAAGCGAATCAGTAACCGGCTGACGCTGTTAACCCCGCGATCAAAAGCGGTCTGGGGACGGCTTCCGGTCAGCGAGGCGGCCAGCGATCCAAACCAGGTTTCAGCGCCCGTCGCCACCACCACCGCGCTGGCCGTGCCGCTGGCGACGCTGGTGCCCATCAGACAAATGTTATTGAGCGTCAGTAACTCCTGGGCGGATTTGCCCTGCGGATCGACGGCGAGATTGCCGCTCTGTTTCTCTACCGGCAGCGATTCACCGGTCAGCACCGCTTCGCTGATAAACAGATTACGCGCACTCAGCAGCCGGACATCGGCAGGCACCTGATCGCCGGTACTTAACAGAATCACATCGCCCGGCACCAGTTCACGCATATCCACATCATGACGCTGCGCGGTGTCACTGACGGCTTCGCGCCGCAGCACCGTGACCTGGGTGCGCACCAGAGACTTCAGCGCCTGCGCCGCACGGTTGGTGCGAAACTCCTGCCAGAAGCGCAGCAGACCACTCAGCAGCACCATGGTGGTAATGATGATCACCCCGGAGAGATCGGTTTCCTGACCGGCCCGCAGCGGCAGCAGATAGTCAGTAAACAGACTCACCAGCGCCAGCACCAGTAAGACGTAAATAAACGGATTGTTGAAGGCCATCAGTAACTGAATCAGTGCCGGTGGCGCTTTTTCATGGGCGACCTCATTCGGGCCATACAGCGCCAGGCGGGCCGCCGCTTCGGTGTGGGTCAGGCCGTCCCGATCGCTACGCAGGTTCGCCAGCGTGACGTCGACAGGCTGGCCCGCTTCACGGGCAATCGCGAATAGTTTTTGATTTTTTTTGGTTGTACGGTTGGCGTCAGATTTGATCGCAACCTGTTCCAGTTTCATGTCGCTCATTTCGACATCTCCCTGATTTAAAGCAATAGTTGTCCTGCACGCCCAATAAGGCATGCGGAGAAAACCTGGCGTTGCCGGGTTATTTAAAAGGGTAACCTTGCGGGATCGTCCATATATCCCTCCTTTGTTCAGAAATAATGGGGCGCAGAAAGTCACGCGGCGCGAAATTAGCGCAACGTAATATCAGGCAGAAAGCGGAGATCGGGCGTAGCCTGGGCTACGCCAGACGAGGTGGAGGAAAAAGAGCCAGAATAAACATGAACATAATGCGCACTCACTCAGCTAACAGGGTGATGAAAAAGGAGCGCAATCGTGACGAAAAGAGAGGATTGCTGCCCGCCGGTTGGCAAGCAGCGAAGAAAATTCAGCTTGCCATAATAAAAATAAATTTAGGGTGACTGTCCAACTGAATTCTCCAGAAATAATTTGACGCTATTATAAAGAGAGGAAGGTCAGGGTAAAGCGGCAATAAGAAAAATCATCATTTCGTTGAGGTGCCGTTTCCGGAATAGACGCAGCGGCGCAACAAATATGTCACCTTCTTATAACCACAACCTTACTCTTATACCTTTTTGGCATATGATTAGCCCATATTCGACTATTCTTCGCATCGGCCCTTTCGTAAACTCGCGTAACTTTTTAAGGCAAGGAAATTTCATGAAAACTATAATTCCATCACTGCTGGCGCTGACGCTGGCTGCCGCCTTCTCTGCTCAGGCTGCGACACCAAAAGATACGCTGGTCATTGCGCAGTCTACTGACGATGCCGATAGCTTCGATCCGGCCAAAGGTTTTGAACTCACCAGCGTGCAGGCCTTCACCAATATTTATCAGCGTCTGGTCCAGTCCGACCCACAAAATCCGGTCGATCTGAAACCGACGCTGGCGACCTCCTGGCAGCCCGGCAGCGACAACCGCAGCCTGACCTTTGAACTGCGTAAAGACGCGAAATTCTCCACCGGCAATCCGCTGCGTCCGGAAGATGTGATCTTCTCGCTGGGCCGGGTAGTGAAACTGAATCTCGATCCCTCTTTCATCCTGACTCAGCTGGGCTGGACCAAAGATAACGTCGATGGCTTCCTGAAGAAAGTCGATGACAACCATGTGCAGATCAGCTGGACCGCCAACGTCAGCCCGACCTACGTGCTGAGCCTGCTGTCAGCGCCGGTTTCGTCAATCGTCGACGAGAAAACCGCGATGGCCAATCAGAAGAACGGCGATTTCGGTAACGGCTGGCTGGCGACCCATTCTGCCGGCAGCGGCCCGTACCAGATCCGTAAAGTGGTGATGCATCAGGTGGTGCTGCTGAGCGCGAACCCAACTTCGCCGGCTGGCGCACCAAAAATGAAGAACATCCTGATCAAGAACGTGCCGGAACCGGCGGCGCGTCGCCTGCTGCTGGAACAGGGTGATGCCGATATCGCCCGTAATCTCGGTGCTGACCAGATCGCAGCGCTCAACGGCAAACCGGGCGTGAAGACCGAAGCGATTCCAATGGCCTCGCTCTACTACATTCAGTTCAACATCGGTGCCAACGAGACGCTGATAAATCCGGCATTCTGGGAAGCGGCGCGCTACCTGTGGGATTACAAAGGCATCGCCAACGAGCTGCTGAAAGGCCAGTTCGACGTGCATCAGACCTTCCTGCCAAAAGGTTTCCTCGGCGCGATCAACGACACGCCATACAGCTACGATCCGGAAAAGGCCAAAGCGATTCTGAAGAAAGCGGGCCTGACCAACGTCAGCTTTAAACTCTCCACCAGCAACCAGCCGCCTTACCTCGACATCGCACAGGCGCTGCAGGGCAGCTTTGCCAAAGGTGGCGTGAAAGTTGAAGTGGTACCGGGCCTGAGCTCCGAAGTCTCCACCAACGTGAAAGCGCATAAGTATGAAGCGACGCTGAATGCCTGGGGTTCAGACTATTTCGATCCCAACACCAATGCCGCCTCTTTTGCCTATAACCCGGAAGATGGCAGCAAAACCATCGCCTTCCGTTCTGACTGGCACATTCCTGAGCTGAACAAGCAGGTGATTGCGGCGACCGCAGAAAGCGATCCGAAAAAACGCGTGGCGCTGTATGAAGCGATGCAGCGTGACGTGATGAAAAGCTCACCTTATGTGATTGGGATGCAGGCGAAAAACCTGATCGCCCTGCGCGACAACCTGAAAGGTTATGTGCAGGGCATTAACCCTGACATGGTCTATTACTCGCAGGTCACGAAGTAATGGCACAGTCTGTGACGACAGCCGGGTTCGCCCGGCTTTTTTGGCAACGTGGCGGACGGCTGATCGGCAGCCTGCTGTCGCTGCTGGTCACCCTGCTTGGCCTGCTCGCCTTCACCTTTATGCTGTCGCACCTGTCGCCGATCGATCCGGTGCAGCAGATCGCTGGCGATCACGCCAGTGAAGCGACCTACGCCCAGGTGCGCCACGATCTCGGGCTGGATCAGCCGGTGCTGGTGCAGTTCTGGCGCTATGTGTCCCATCTGGCCCAGGGCGACCTCGGCGTGTCGCGGCTGACCAATCAGTCCGTCAGCAGCGACCTGATGACCACCTTTCCCGCCACCATTGAGCTGGCCACCTGCGCGATGATCTTCGCCGTGGTGTTCGGCGTGACGCTGGCGCTGCTGGCGGCGTGGAAACCGGGTAGCTGGATCGATAATCTGGCGCGCTTTATCTCGCTGCTGGGCTATTCGGTGCCGGTGTTCTGGCTCGGCCTGCTCGGTCTGCTGCTGTTTTATGCGGTGCTGCACTGGTCTGCCGGTCCGGGACGGCTGGACGATATCTGGGTCTATACCCTGGAGCCGAAAACCGGCTTTGTGCTGATCGACAGCTGGCTGTCAGGTGAGCCGGAGATGTTCCGCAACGCTATTGCCCACCTCTGGCTGCCGGTGGTAATCCTCGGGCTGCTGGCGATGGCGGGCATTACCCGTCTGCTGCGCGCTGCGCTGCTGGAAGAGAGCAGCAAAGAGTATGTGGTACTGGCGCGGGCCAAAGGGGCCGGTCGGGTCCGCATCCTGCTGCGCCATATTTTCCCGAACGTGCTGGGCACGCTGGTGACGGTGATCGCCCTCTCCTACGCCACGCTGCTGGAAGGCTCGGTACTGACAGAAACCGTCTTCGCCTGGCCGGGTGTCGGCCGCTACATGACCAACGCCCTGTTCTCCGGCGATGTGCCGGCGATTCTCGGCTCTACCCTGTTGATCGGTAGCTGCTTTATTCTGATTAACACCCTGGCGGATGTTTTAACCTGGTTAACCGACCCGAGAACCCGATGACGCAACAACTCTCTGAACTCGAAACGCTGCGGCCACGCCGTCGTCGTCAACGCGTGACCTCGTTAACCGTTGGGCTGACGCTGGTGGCAATCCTGATCCTGATGGCGCTGCTGGCACCGCTGATTGCGCCGTTCGATCCCAATCTGCAAACCATGTCGAGCCGTCTGCTGGCGCCGTCAGCACAGCACTGGTTCGGCACCGACGGCTTTGGCCGCGATCTGCTGTCGCGGGTGATTTACGGTGCCCGTCCGACCCTGCTGCTGGTGTCGCTGATTCTGGTGCTGACCATACCGGCCGGGCTGCTGATCGGCATTACCGCCGGTTACGTTGGCGGCTGGACGGAACGCCTGCTGATGCGGATTACCGATATCTTCCTGTCGCTGCCCAATCTGGTGATTGCGCTGGCGCTGGTGGCGATTCTCGGTCCTGGCCTGATGAACGGCGCGCTGGCGCTGGCGCTGACCAGCTGGCCGCCGTTTGCCCGTCAGGCGCGCGCCGAAACGCTGGCGCTGCGACGGAGCGACTACCTCGCCGCGGCACGGATGCAGGGCATCACCGGCTTTCGCCTGATGTTCGGCCACATTCTGCCGCTCTGTCTGCCGACCGCCGTGGTGCGTGCCGCGCTGAGCCTGGGCGGCATCATTCTTGCCGCGGCCGGTCTCGGCTTCCTGGGTATGGGCGTTCAGCCGCCAACCGCCGAATGGGGTTCGATGGTGGCCGAAGGCAGTAAAGTGATCTTCGACCAGTGGTGGGTCGCCGCCGCACCGGGCGCCGCCATTCTGTTTGCCAGCCTGGCCTTTAACCTGACAGGCGACGGCCTGCGCGACCGACTGGATACCCGTCATGCCAGATAAACTGCTACACGCCGAAGGGCTGACCATTCGTAGCGACGATGCGCTGCTGGTCGATAATATTGGTTTTACCATTGGCCGCGAGCGCGTAGCGCTGGTCGGTGAGTCCGGTTCCGGCAAGTCACTGACCGCCCGCAGCCTGATGGGCTTACTGTCGCCCGCGCTGCATCTGCAGGCCAGCCAGCTCCAGGTGGCCGGCGAAAATGCGCTGACGCTGAGCGAGCGTCACTGGAGCCAGCTGCGCGGCAACCGCGTGGCGATGGTGATGCAGGACCCGAAGTATGCGCTGAACCCGACGCGTACTATTGGCTGGCAGGTTGAAGAGCCGCTGATCCTGCACCGTCGTCTGAGCCGTGCCGAACGCAAAGAGAAAGTGTGCGAGATGCTGGATGCGGTCGGCCTGCCCGATCCGCGTCAGCTGATGAATCAGTATCCGCACCAGCTCTCTGGCGGCATGGGCCAGCGCGTGATGCTGGCGATCGCCCTGATTACCGATCCCGATTTCCTGATTGCCGATGAACCAACCTCGGCGCTCGATCATGCGATGCGCGATCAGGTGCTGGCGCTGATTCGCGGTCTGGTGGAAGCGCGCAACATGGGGCTGCTGCTGATCAGTCACGATTTGCAGCAGGTGTCGGAACACTGTGAGCGGGTGATGGTGATGTACAAAGGCCGTCTGCTGGATACCCTGCCCGCCGCTGAACTGCCGCGAGCAACCCATCCTTATACCCGCACGCTGTGGGCCTGCCGTCCGGGCAAAGCAACCCACGGTCAGGTGCTGCCGGTGCTGGATCGCGCGGCGCTGGAGGCCAGTCATGATTAAGTTGCAGGATCTCAGCGTCGCCCATAAGCAGGGCTACGAGTTGCGCACCGTGGTGCACGAGGTCAGCCTGGAGGTGAATGCCGGAGAATGTTTTGGTCTGGTGGGTCCTTCCGGCTGCGGGAAGTCATCGCTGCTGTGGGTGCTGGCGGGTCTGAATCCTCACTGGCAGGGCCGGATGCAGTTAGCCGGTCATCAGGTTGAGCCGGGCAAAGCCTTTACCGGCGCGCTGCGTCAGGAAGTGCAGATGGTATTCCAGGACCCTTATGCTTCGCTGCACCCGCGTCACCGGCTGCGCCGTACCCTGGCGGAGCCGCTGAAGCTGCTTAAACGCGACAATATCAACGATCGCATCGATCAGGGCTTTCGTCACGTCGGGCTCGATCCGACGCTGGCCGATCGCTATCCGCATCAGCTTTCCGGCGGTCAGCGTCAGCGCGTGGCGATAGTCCGCGCCCTGCTGTTGCAGCCGAAGATCCTGCTGCTGGATGAGCCAACCTCGGCGCTGGATATGTCGGTGCAGGCGGAGATCCTCAACCTGCTGAACGATCTCAAGCGTCAGGATGGCTTAACCATGGTGCTGGTGAGCCACGATCCGGACGTGATCGATCACATGTGCGATCGCGCGGTACGGATGGCGCAGGGCCGCATCATCGAACAGATCGGTGCCTGACAACTGCCGGACGGTCCCTGCCGTCCGTCCGGCGTTGACGGCTGCAGCGACTGTAAAGTTCCGCTGCGGATCGAGTCGCTAATCTCCGCCTGCAGCAGCATGCTGCGGGTTGCCGTCATCAACACCGCTGCGCTTTGCCCTCTTCTGCGCCTGTCACCCGGCGAACATTTCACGGTGGTATCGTCTTATCCAGACAACCCTGCGCCAGCTTCCTTATCCCGCAGGTAAAGCTCACTGTTGCGCAAAGAGTCAGCCGTGGTGATGCGTTCAGTTAGTGCATCCTGCGCAATATTGTCATCTGACGGGTGCGGTATACTCGCCGCCATCTTGTAACGGAAGGAAAAGAAAATGACGGTTAAACTGCGTCCGCTTGAGCGGGAAGATCTGCACTTTGTGCATCAGTTAGACAACAACGCCAGCGTGATGCGCTACTGGTTCGAGGAGCCGTATGAGGCTTTTGTTGAACTGTCGGATCTCTACAACAAGCACATTCACGATCAGACTGAACGGCGCTTTGTGGTGGAGCACAGCGGGCAGAAAGCGGGACTGGTTGAGCTGGTCGAGATCAATCATGTTCATCGCCGCGCCGAGTTTCAGATCATCATCGATCCGGCGCATCAGGGCAAAGGCCTGGCGACCCAGGCGGCTAAACTGGCGATGGATTACGGCTTCTCGGTGCTGAATCTCTATAAGCTCTACCTGATTGTCGATCAGGAGAATGAGAAGGCGATCCACATCTATACCAAGCTCGGCTTCGAGATCGAAGGCGTGCTGAAGCATGAATTTTTTATTAACGGGGAATACCGTAACACCATCCGCATGTGCATTTTCCAGCATCAGTATCTGGAGCGCCATAAAACGCCAGGCGGAATGGTGAAGCCAACCGCGCAGTAATCAGCCGCGCGCGCCGACCGGGTTCATAAACGGACGTGGATGCTCTGGCTTGAGGTCGTACATGCCGCCGTAGAAGGGATCGACCAGCAGCCAGCCGGGGAAACCGCCCAGCGGAATGTTGCCCAGCAAATACCACAGGTTCGCGCGTGCTTCGATCGGCATCGTCACCGGCACATAGCCAGGACTCTCCAGCATCAGCAGATAGTGTTTCTTGCCGAAGTAGCGACCGGTGGATTTCGCCAGCTCAACGGTCTGCGGCGTGAAACCCTGTGCGACCGCGAAACCGCGTTCATCCTGCACGGTAAAGCGCGCACCCTGCGGCAGCGAGTCGATGCGGACCAGTTGGGTTTCATTGCCGACAATGGTGGCACAGCCGCTAAGCAGCAGTGCGGCGGCCAGAGCCAGAATTCGCTGTTTCATGAAGGGTTCCGCAAAAAGGTCAGGAAGCACAGTGTAAACCGCCCTTCCCGCCTTTTCACGCGCCTCAATCGGGCTATCATCGCCCGATTCAGCCATCTTATTGCGGTTGACAAGCGTGCGCGATAGCCGCGATGTCCTGGGGGGAGGTGCGACAGCAGCCGCCGATCAGCTTCGCGCCCGCCTGTTGCCACTCATCCAGCTTGTCGTGCAGGGTGCAGCCCGACGGCGCTGAATGCCAGGTTTTGCTGCTGGCGTCATACTGTTCGCCGGAGTTGGGATAGACCACCAGCGGCTTGCTGGTCAGCGACTGGAGCTGCTGCAGCGCTGGCGTCACGCTCTCCAGCGCTACGCAGTTGACGCCCAGCGCCACCACCTGCGGCTGAGTGTTCAGCCAGGCGACCACCTCTGACAGCGGCGTTCCATCGCTGATATGGCCCGCGTCGCGCAGCGTAAACGAGAACCAGGCGGCGCTGTGCGGAAATTCGGTCAGCAGTTTTGCCAGCGCCTGCGCTTCAGCAAAGGATGGCAGCGTTTCGCAGGCCAGCAGATCGGCTCCGGCCTCCAGCAGCGCCGCGATGCGCGGGCGATGAAACGCCATCATCTCCGCTTCCGGCAGCGCGTAGTCGCCGCGATACTCCGATCCATCCGCCAGAAATGCCCCGTAAGGCCCGACCGATCCCGCCACCAGCAGGGTTTTCTCCTGAGATTGCGTCGCCAGATAATCTTCGCGCGCGCGCCGCGCAAGTGCAACGCTCTGCGCAATCAACGCCAGCGACTGCGCCTGATCCAGCCCGCGTGTGGCAAAGCCCTGCGGCGTTGCCTGATAGCTGGCGGTAATCGCACAGCGTGCGCCGGCGACAAAATAGTCGTAGTGCACCTGATAGATCAGTTCTGGATTCTCCATCAGCACTTTGGCTGACCACAGCGCATCGGCCAGCTGGCAGCCACGCGCTTCCAGTTCGGTGGCCAGCGCGCCATCGAGGATCAGCAGCGGCGATTCAGACAGAGCCTGCGCGACAGGATTATGCGACATCATTAGCCTCCTCAGGCTTTGGCGATGATTTGTGGGTCAGATGGTAAGCGGCATAGCAGAGAAGCACAAACGGAATGCCGCACCACAGGGCGATGCGCTGGGTCGGATCGAACGCCAGGCCGACGCAGGCCAGCAGACAGAGCAGAAACCCGAGCACCGGCGTCAGCGGATAGAGCGGCGCACGGTAGGCCAGTTGCGCCAGCGATTTTCCCTGCTGCAGATGACGGCGACGGAAGATAAAATGGGAAGCGCAGATGCTGAGCCAGACGGCGACCACCGCAAAGCCGGAAATCGCCGACAGCGCCACAAACACCGTATCCGGCGCGACCACGCTGGAGATCAGCGCCAGCAATCCGCCAATCATGCTGACGGTAATCGCCAGCAGCGGTACGCCGCGCTGATTCACCCGGGCAAAAGCGCGCGGCAGGGTATTTTCATTCGCCAGCGACCAGAGCATCCGGCCGGAGGCATAGAGTCCGGAGTTGGCGGCTGACAGAATGGCGGTCAGGATAACAAAGTTGATGATATCCGCCGCCCAGGGCACGCCGATCTTTTCAAACACCAGCACAAACGGACTTTTAACGATCCCGGCCTGATCCATCGGGATCAGCGCTGCCAGTACAAACACCGTGCCGATAAAGAAGATGATCAGCCTGGCTACGGTGGTGCGGATCGCCAGCGGCAGCACTTTCTCTGGCTGCTGGGTTTCACCGGCCGCGATGCCAATCAGTTCGGTGCCGGAGAAGGCAAAGTTCACCGCCACCATGGTCATCAGGATCGGCAACACGCCGTTCGGCAGCCAGCCGTGCGCGGTGATATTGCTCAGACCCGGCGCGGGCGTGCCATCTTTCATCGGGATGAAGCCGAACATCGCGGCACCGCCCAGCACGATGAAGGCAACGATAGTGATCACTTTGATCAGCGAGAACCAGAACTCCCCTTCCGCGAAGAAGCGGGTCGAGATGACATTCAGCAGATAGATTGCACAGCAGAACACCAGGCACCAGATCCAGACCGGGATCTGCGGAAACCAGTACTGCATACAGAAGCCCGCCGCCGTCAGGCTGGAGCCCAGCGCCACGGTCCATGTCAGCCAGTAGAGCCAGGCTACGGTGTAACCGGTTGCCGGGCTGAGATAGCGCGCCGCGTAAACGTGGAAGGCGCCGGTTTCCGGCATCGCCACAGAGAGCTCGCCGAGGCAGACCATCACCAGCCACACCACTAACGCGCCAATCAGGTAAGCCAGCAGGGTTCCGGCCGCGCCGGTGGTGGAGATAATGTAGCCGGTGTTAAAAAACAGCCCGGTGCCAATGACGCCGCCCAGCGATAACATCACCAGATGGCGCACTTTCATGGTGCGTTTGAATTGATCCTGCGCGGGGTTTTGCTGTTCGCTCATCACTTTTATCCGTATGGACGTCTAAACATCTATAGTGAAGAGTTTTATACGCGTCACAGGCGGAAATTGCAATGGACTGGCGGGATGGGAGGATAACCGATGCGTTCAGTGCCCCGTCGCGGCGGGGCCTGATGCGTTAGCCGAAAACGCTCTGTAAATAGCGTTCCAGCGCCATGCGGGAACTGAATCCGTGCGGGATGCCGTAGTGTTCCTGTGAATCACCCGCCAGGTAGAGAGGGAATTGGGTGTAGTGATCGCAGGTCTTCATTTCAGAAGCCGGTTCAGCGAACGGCTGGCTCTTCTCTTTCAGTGTCGGGTGAATCACCAGCGCCGTGCGCCCCATGCGCGCTTCGCGATTCACATAAACGTAGTTGTCACCCCGGCGATAGCCATACGCCCGTGGCGTTATTTCGTCTACTTCAAAACCCGCTTTTTCCAGTACGCGCGCTACCTCATCTGGTCGTAAATACATGCTCGATCCTCTCCTCTTTCAAAAGCTTCGCAACCTTACAACAGCATGACAGAGTGGGCATTCGGAATTTTCCCTAAAGGCCACTCTCGCGTCTCGTTTATCTCAAGGTCGTCTACACTAGTATTACGTTTTAAAACAAAGGGAGCCAAAAAATGTTTAATCGAACCGTAAAAAACGATGACATTGATATCAATCAGGATGTTAACGAACTCGCTGATTCACTTGAAGCACTGCTGAAATCTTACGGCAGTGATGCCAAAGATGAAGTGGACTCCGCACGCAGCCAGGCAGAAGCTCTGCTGAAACAGACTCGCGCAAAACTGAACGGCGGCAGCAACCGTGTGGCGCAGGTCGCCCGTGATGCCGGTACACAGGTTGATACCTATGTGCATGATAAGCCGTGGCACGGTGTCGGCGTCGGTGCCGCCATCGGTCTGGTGTTTGGTGTACTGCTGGCTTCACGCCGCTAAAACGCCTCCACCTTCTCTGAGCCTCGCCCTGTGCGGGGCTTTTTTATGCCCATTTTTTGAGCGCCAATATTTACAAATCATTTTTTCGGCCCTGAAGGCGCAGCGTCACTGGCTTTGTCCCGCTCCGGCAAATGCAAATCTCAAAACCCTATATCTGGTGGGCTTGACCCAATAAAACGCTACATCTAGTATTTACCTCATCAGCACGACAGTCGATGTCCGCCCAGACGAAGCCCGATATTTACCACTTCTGCTTCGTTTCCCGGCATCAGAACCGCATACAGAGGGAAATACGAATCATGCGCATTATTATTTACACTAAAGATAATTGTGTCCAGTGCAACGCCACTAAAAATGCCATGGACCGTCAGGGCATCGCCTATCAACTGATCAATCTGGATAACCAGCCAGAAGCGATCGACAACCTGAAAACGCTGGGCTATCGCCAGGTGCCGGTGGTGATGGCCGATGATGATCACTGGAGCGGCTTCCGCCCGGATAAAATCGCCTCGCTGCGCCAGCTCTCTGCTGTCGGAGGCTAAGGCGATGTTCCCACTGGTCTACTTTTCCAGCCAGTCGGAAAACACCCACCGCTTCATCCTGCGCCTGGGCTTGCCGGCCCGGCGCATTCCGCTCGATGCTAAACAGCAGTTACACACCAGCCAGCCTTACATTCTGGTGGTGCCGAGCTATGGCGGGGGCAGTAGCCGTGGCGCAGTGCCGCGCCAGGTGATCCAGTTTCTGAATGATGAAGGCAACCGCCGCGGGATTCGTGGGGTGATAGCCGCCGGTAACCGTAATTTCGGTGCCGGTTACTGCCTGGCCGGCAGCATCATTGCAAAAAAATGTCAGGTTCCCTGCCTCTATCGTTTTGAGCTGATGGGAACCCCCGACGATATCGCGAAAGTTAAAGCGGGAGTAACCCAATTTTGGCAACAACAGATACCCTCAACGCCGTGACGCTGGATTACCACGCGCTTAACGCCATGCTCAACCTGTACGATGCCGACGGCCGGATTCAGTTCGATAAGGATCAGGAAGCGACGCGTCAGTTTTTCCTGCAGCATGTGCAGCCCAATACGGTGCCTTTCGCCACTACCGCTGAGCGGTTGCGCTACCTGGTGGCGGAAGGTTATTACGAAGCGGAGGTGCTGAACCAGTACGATTTCGACTTCCTGCTGGCGCTGCATGAGGTGGCGGATAACCGCGGCTTTGAATTTAAAACCTTTCTCGGTGCCTGGAAATATTACACCAGCTACACGCTGAAGACCTTTGACGGCAAACGCTATCTCGAAACCTTTGAGCAGCGCGCCTGCATGGTGGCGCTGACGCTGGCGCAGGGTGACGAAAACCTGGCGCGTTTGCTGCTGGAAGAGATGCTCAGCGGTCGGTTCCAGCCTGCGACGCCAACCTTCCTTAACTGCGGTAAGCAACAGCGCGGCGAACTGGTCTCCTGCTTCCTGCTGCGTATTGAAGACAATATGGAGTCGATTGGCCGGGCGGTGAACTCGGCGTTACAGCTGTCGAAACGCGGCGGCGGCGTCGCCTTCCTGCTGTCGAACCTGCGCGAGGCGGGCGCACCGATCAAACGCATCGAAAATCAGTCATCGGGCGTGATCCCGGTAATGAAAATGCTGGAAGATGCTTTCTCCTACGCCAATCAGCTCGGCGCGCGTCAGGGCGCAGGCGCGGTATGGCTTAACGCTCACCATCCCGACATTTTCCGTTTCCTTGACACCAAACGCGAAAATGCCGATGAGAAGATCCGCATCAAAACCCTGTCGCTCGGCGTGGTGATCCCCGATATCACCTTCCAGCTGGCGAAAGAGAACAAGCCGATGGCACTGTTCTCACCCTATGACGTGGAGCGTATCTACGGCCAGGCGTTTGGCGATATCAGCATCAGCGAAAAATATGACGAGATGCTGGCGGATGCGCGTATCCGTAAAACCTATATTCAGCCGCGTGATTTCTTCCAGACGCTGGCTGAGATTCAGTTCGAGTCCGGCTATCCCTACATTATGTTTGAGGACAGCGTGAACCGCAGTAACCCGATCGCCGGTCGCATCAATATGAGTAACCTCTGCTCCGAGATTCTGCAGGTGAACAGCGCCAGCGAGTACTTTGACGATCTCAGCTACCGCCGGATTGGCAAAGATATCTCCTGTAACCTCGGCTCGCTGAATATTGCCCACGCGATGGATTCGCGAGACCTGGCGCGCACCGTTGATGTGGCCGTGCGCGCTCTGACCTCGGTTTCCATGATGAGCGAGATCGGCTCGGTACCGTCGGTAGCCGAAGGTAACCGTCGCTCACATGCGATTGGTCTCGGTCAGATGAATCTGCACGGCTATCTGGCGCGTGAAGGCATGGCCTACGGCTCGCCGGAAGCGCTCGACTTCACCAATCTCTACTTCTATTGCATCACCTATTACGCGCTGCGCACCTCGAACCAGCTGGCTCGCGAACGTCAGCAGAGCTTCGACGGTTTTGCTGACTCGCAGTACGCCAGCGGTCGCTATTTCGATAAATACATTCAGCGTGAATGGCGTCCGCGCACCGAACGCGTCGCGCAACTGTTTGCGGATGCCGGTATTACGCTGCCGACCCAGGCGGACTGGCAGGCGCTGCGTGACGCGGTGATGCAGCACGGTCTGTTTAATCAGAACCTGCAGGCGATTCCGCCGACCGGTTCGATCTCCTATATCAACCATGCGACATCGAGCATTCATCCGATCGTCTCGCGCATTGAGATCCGCAAAGAGGGCAAAACCGGTCGCGTTTATTATCCCGCGCCGTTTATGACCAACGACAATCTCGATCTCTATCAGGATGCGTATCAGATTGGGCCGGAAGCGATTATTGATACCTACGCCGAAGCCACGCAGCACGTCGATCAGGGCCTGTCGCTGACGCTGTTCTTCCGCGATGACGTCACCACGCGTGACATCAACAAAGCGCAGATTTACGCGTGGAAAAAAGGCATCAAAACGCTCTATTACATTCGCCTGCGCCAGATGGCGCTACAAGGCACAGAGGTTCAGGGCTGCGTCTCCTGCGCACTGTGATAAAAACTATGCAACTAAAACAGATTCAGGCAATTAACTGGAACCGGATTCAGGATGAGAAAGATCTTGAGGTCTGGAACCGTCTCACCAGCAACTTCTGGCTACCGGAAAAGGTGCCGCTCTCCAACGATCTGCCCGCCTGGCAGACGCTGGATAACCAGCAGCAACAGCTGACCATCCGCGTCTTCACTGGCCTGACGTTGCTCGACACCATTCAGAATGTGATTGGCGCGCCGGGGCTAATGGAGGATGCGCTGACGCCACACGAAGAGGCGGTGCTGTCGAACATCAGCTTTATGGAGGCGGTTCATGCCCGCTCCTACAGTTCGATCTTCTCGACCCTGTGTAATACGCAGGATGTCGATGCGGCCTACCAGTGGAGCGAAGAGAATGTGCCGCTGCAAAACAAAGCGCGCATCATTCTTGAGCACTACCGGGCAGATGATCCGCTGAAGAAAAAAATCGCCAGCGTGTTTCTGGAGTCGTTTCTGTTCTACTCCGGCTTCTGGCTGCCGATGTACTGGTCAAGCCGCGGCAAGCTGACCAATACCGCCGATCTGATCCGTCTGATTATTCGTGATGAGGCGGTCCACGGTTACTACATCGGTTATAAGTTCCAGAAAGCGCTGGAAACCGCTGACGATCTGCGTCGCGAGGAGCTGCAACAGTTCGCTTACGACCTGCTGCTGGCGCTGTATGAGAATGAAGTCGCCTATACCGAAGCGCTCTATGCTGATGTCGGCTGGGTCGAAGAGGTGAAAACCTTTTTGCACTATAACGCCAACAAGGCGCTGATGAACCTGGGTTATGAGGCACTGTTCCCGGCGGAACTCACGGCGGTGAATCCGGCTATCCTGTCTGCGCTTTCACCGAACGCGGATGAAAACCACGATTTCTTCTCCGGTTCCGGCTCTTCCTATGTGATGGGTAAAGCGGTCGAAACCGAAGACGAAGACTGGAACTTCTGATCCCTGCCGGGCGTGCTGCCACCGCGCCCGGACCTTACCGGTTATCCCCTTCCCTGCCCGCCAGTTGCGGTTTAGTTGAGCAGATGGCAGCTCGTGCCGCCTCGCGAAACCCTTTTTTTCGCTGCACTTCAGCCGGTCAAAAGAGTTTTTGAACAGTGGCGATTATTCACCTGAAATTTGCGATTATTCAGATAATTATTTTACGCTGTCAGACGCCATTATTTCGGTAATATTTCCCGTTTGCAGGCGCTAATTTCCCGCCTTTGCGGCCGAAAACCGGCCAGAAGGCCAATAATTTCCACTTCCTTTCATAAAAAATTAATCTGCGCTGATCCCTTGTGAGCACTGGCGATAATCGGCATCAGCCCGCCAGCGGCTACGCCAATATCCGCCATCAGGGTTGTCAGATAATCTCAGTATGCTACGGTATGGCCTGCTCAAATTTCAGCGGGACAGGCAGAATAATATTAAATAATTTAACCAGGATTTAATGACTGCATGGCAATAAAACTCGAAGTAAAGAACCTCTATAAGATATTTGGCGACAATCCGGATCGCGCATTTAAATATATTGAACAGGGTGCAACCAAAGATGTGATTCTGGAGAAGACCGGTCTTTCTCTCGGAGTAAAGAACGCCAGTCTGGCCATTGAAGAAGGCGAGATATTCGTCATCATGGGGTTATCCGGTTCAGGAAAATCGACCATGGTTCGCCTTCTCAATCGTCTGATAGAGCCGACACGCGGCCAGGTGATTATTGATGGTGTCGATATTGCGAAAATATCGGATAGCGAACTGCGCGAAGTTCGCCGAAATAAAATCAGCATGGTATTCCAGTCATTTGCTTTGATGCCGCATATGAATGTCATAAATAATACCGCCTTCGGCATGGAATTAGCCGGAATAGCGCTGGCTGAACGGCAGGAAAAAGCATTAGAGGCGTTACGCCAGGTTGGCCTGGAGAATTATGCTCATGCTTACCCGGATGAACTTTCCGGCGGCATGCGTCAGCGTGTTGGATTAGCCCGCGCGCTGGCGATTAATCCCGACATATTATTAATGGATGAAGCCTTCTCTGCGCTGGACCCGTTGATTCGAACCGAAATGCAGGATGAGCTGGTCAATTTACAGGCCCGCCATCAGCGCACCATCGTCTTTATTTCCCACGATCTGGATGAAGCGATGCGTATTGGCGATCGTATTGCCATTATGCAGGGCGGCGAAGTGGTGCAGGTCGGCACACCCGATGAGATCCTGAATAATCCCGCCAATGACTACGTGCGCACTTTCTTCCGCGGCGTCGATATCAGCCACGTCTTCAGCGCCAAAGATATCGCCCGTCGCAGCGCCGGCGCGTTAATCCGCAAAGCGGCCGGTTTTGGTCCACGCTCCGCCATCAAACTGCTACAGGATGAAGATCGCGATTACGGCTACGTGCTGGAGAAGCAGAAATTCATCGGTGTGGTCTCCACGGATTCACTGAAAGCGGCGCTGGCAGCTGGCGAAGGGCTGGACAGCGCGCTGCTCGACGCACCCGCGGCGGTTCCTGCCGATACCTCACTCAACGATTTGCTCTCTCACGTTGCTCAGGCACCCTGCGCGGTGCCGGTGGTCGGAGAAGAAAATCAGTACGTCGGTATCATTTCCAAAAGCACGCTGTTGCGCGCATTAGATCGTGAAGGAGCCCAGCCATGAGTCAGGAAACCAGCAATCCGTGGGATACCGCCAGTGCTGCTCCCGCCAGCAGCCAGGCCGCACCGGCCACCAGCGGCGGCGCTGACGCCTGGGGCGCGCCGGATGGCAGCGCGACACCGGATGCCGCCAGCAGTGACTGGCTGCACAGCGCACCGGCGGCCCAGCCAGAACATTTCAATCTTCTGGACCCGTTTCACAAAACCTGGATACCGCTCGATCACTGGGTGACTAACGGTATCGACTGGGTAGTGAATCACTTTCGTCCGCTGTTCCAGGGGATTCGGGTACCGGTCGATTATATTCTTAGCGCGTTCCAGCAACTGCTGCTGGGGATGCCCGCGCCGGTAGCCATCCTGGTCTTCGCGCTGATCGCCTGGCAGATTGCCAGCCCGGCAATGGGGATCGCAACGCTGATTTCGCTGGTGCTGATTGGTGCGATTGGTGCCTGGTCGCAGGCGATGGTGACGCTGGCGCTGGTTCTCACCGCGCTGCTGTTCTGTATCCTGATCGGCCTGCCGCTGGGGATCTGGCTGGCCCGCAGTCAGCGCGCCGCACGCATTGTCAGGCCGCTGCTGGATGCGATGCAGACCACACCCGCCTTCGTTTATCTGGTGCCGATTGTCATGCTGTTTGGTATCGGCAACGTGCCTGGCGTGGTGGTCACCATTATCTTTGCCCTGCCGCCGATTGTGCGTCTGACGATTCTCGGGATTAAGCAGGTGCCTGCCGACCTGATCGAAGCGAGTGAATCCTTCGGTGCCAGTCCGCGTCAGCTGCTGTTTAAAGTGCAGCTGCCGCTGGCGATGCCGACCATTATGGCGGGCGTTAACCAGACCCTGATGCTGGCGCTGTCGATGGTGGTGATTGCCTCGATGATTGCCGTCGGCGGTCTGGGCCAGATGGTCCTGCGCGGTATTGGCCGTCTCGATATGGGTCTGGCGACCGTCGGCGGCGTCGGCATTGTGATCCTCGCCATCATCCTCGATCGTCTGACTCAATCCTTTGGCCGTGATAACCGCAGCCGTGGCAACCGTCACTGGTACCACAGCGGCCCGATTGGCCTGATCCTCTCTCCGTTTCGTAAGAAATGAGTTTTCGGGCGGCACCCGCGTGTCGCCCGCTCGCAAAAAATAAGGAATCACTATGCGCAAGACAGCTCCTCTGCTCGCCGCCGTGTTAGCCACATTGACTGTTTCACAGGCCTCTGCAGCCGATCTGCCCGGCAAAGGCATCACGGTGAAGCCCATTCAGAGCACCATTTCTGAAGAAACCTTCCAGACGCTGATTGTCAGCCGCGCGCTGGAAAAACTCGGTTATCAGGTAGAGAAACCGAGTGAAGTGGATTACAACGTCGGCTATACCTCGATTGCCGCTGGCGATGCGACCTTTATTGCCACCAACTGGAAGCCGCTGCACGATGATATGTACAAAGCCGCAGGCGGTGATGCGAAGTTTTATCGCCAGGGGACTTACGTCACCGGTGCCGCCCAGGGCTATCTGATCGATAAAAAAACCGCAGAAAAGTACCACATCACCAATATTGAACAGCTGAAAGATCCTAAGATCGCCGCGCTGTTTGATACCAACGGCGACGGCAAGGCGGACCTGACCGGTTGTACTCCAGGCTGGGGCTGTGAAGCGGTGATTAATCATCAGATCGAAGCCTTTGGCCTGAGTAAAACCGTTGAGCACAATCAGGGGAACTATTCCGCGATGATTGCCGACACCATTACCCGCTTTAAGCAGGCTAAGCCGATCCTCTATTACACCTGGACGCCTTACTGGGTCAGCGACGTGATGAAGCCGGGCCGCGATGTCACCTGGCTGCAGGTACCGTTCTCTTCCATGCCGGGCGAGCAGAAAAACGTCGATACTAAACTGGCTAACGGCGCTAACTACGGCTTCCCGGTCAACACCATGCACATTGTGGCGAATAAAGCCTGGGCTGAGAAAAACCCGGCGGCGGCAAAACTGTTCGCAGAGATGAAACTGCCACTGGCCGATATCAATGCGGAAAACGCCGCGATGCATGCCGGCCAGTCGTCAGAAGAGGCGATCAACGGTCACGTCGATGGCTGGATCAAAGCCCATCAGGCAGAATTTGATAAGTGGGTCAGTGACGCCCAGGCCGCCGCGAAGTAACGCCTCTCTTCTCCCTCAGGGCGGACCTTGTCCGCCCTTTTTTGTGTCTGTTAAGCAAACTGGTATGGCCTGTTAATAAAGATGCGTGTGAAATAGTTTTTTGAGTTATTATTACCGTCTTATGATTATTAGCTGCCGTTGTTGTTTATGAATGCTTCCCGTCAGGGTCTGACGCCTGCTCTGGTTATGCTGATGTCGGTGGCCACCGGGCTTTCCGTTGCCAGCAACTATTACGTCCAGCCTCTGCTCAGTACCATTGCTCATCAGTTCGATCTCTCTGTCAGCCTCGCCGGTTTTATCGTGACCACGGCGCAGCTGGGTTACGCCTGCGGACTGTTGCTGCTGGTGCCGCTGGGTGACAGATTGGAACGCCGCAGCCTGATCGTCACCATGATCCTGCTGGCGGCGGCAGGCATGGTGATGATCGCCCTGTCGCACTCTTTCCTGTTTTTGCTGCTCGGCACGCTAATGACCGGTCTGTTCTCGGTGGCGGCGCAGATTCTGGTGCCGCTGGCCGCCACTCTGGCCGAACCGGAACGGCGTGGCAAAATTGTCGGCACGGTGATGAGTGGCCTGCTGCTGGGTATCCTGCTGGCGCGAACCGTGGCCGGTGGACTGGCGCAACTCGGCGGCTGGCGCACGGTTTACTGGACCGCCAGCCTGTTGATGGGCGTCATGGCGCTGGCGCTGTGGCACTTCCTGCCGCGCGTCAGCGTGTCGGTGACGATGAGTTACCGCCAGCTGCTGACATCTATTTTCAGGCTTTACGCCAGCAATCGGGTGATCCGGACCCGCGCCTGGACCGGCTGTCTCTCTTTTGCCAACTTCAGCCTGTTGTGGACCTCGATGGCCTTTTTGCTTTCTGCTTCGCCTTACCACTTTTCAGAAGGCGAAATTGGCCTGCTGGGGCTGGTGGGTGCCGCGGGTGCGCTGGCGGCACGTCAGGCGGGTTCACTGGCGGATAAAGGCAAAGCGAAGCTGACTACCCGCGTCGGCCTGCTGATTATGCTGCTGTCGTGGCTGCCGATCGCACTGGGCGCGCACTCTCTGGCGGCACTGATTGTCGGCATCCTGTTGCTGGATCTGGCGGTACAGGCGGTGCATATCACCAATCAAAGCGTGATTTATGCCCAGTTGCCGGACGCGCGTAACCGCCTTAATGCCGGTTACATGACCAGTTATTTTATCGGCGGCGCAGTGGGTTCACTGCTTTCCGCCACCGCCTACCATCTGTCAGGCTGGTACGGCGTATGTAGCGCAGGCGTCGTGCTGACGCTGGTTAACTTGTTGATTTGGTTTAAAGGCCAGCGATTTGAGCAGGCAAAAATGAGCTGAAGCGCAGGCCGGATAGCTGATTGAGTCTGGTCACAAATGGTTAGGTTTGTTATGGTTAGTGATAAACCTATTCACTTCAGTTATTTTTCCTCGCGAAATTATTAAATTCGACACCTTTTTGATCACGTCCCGGCACGTTCTCTGTCGCCGGGCGTACGGGTTTTTAACCCAGGGCCAGGGAATGGCCTGGAGTCGCCTGTTGGTGGCAGTGTGACCGTATCCGCTCTCACCTGCCGAAAATGTGACTACGCTTAATCTGTCACCATAGTTATTATACAAGTTGCAATTAGTGAGGTTTTTTTTAATGGAAAGTTCGTTTACTCCCATTGAGCAGATGCTTAACATCCGTGCCAATCGCCATAAGGATTTTCCGTTGCAGGAAATTATCCTGACGCGTCTCTGTATGCACATGCAGGGTAAACTGCTGGACAACCGCAACAAGATGCTGAAGGCCCAGGGAATCAACGAAACCCTGTTCATGGCATTGATTACGCTGGATGCGCAGGAGAACCAGAGTATTCAGCCGTCAGAGCTGAGCTCGGCACTGGGTTCATCACGTACCAACGCCACGCGTATTGCTGATGAGCTGGAAAAGCGCGGCTGGATCGAGCGCCGCGAAAGCGATCACGACCGTCGCTGTCTGCACCTGCACCTGACCGAAAAAGGCAATGAGTTCCTGCGTCAGCTGCTGCCACCCCAGCATCAGAGCCTGCAATATCTCTGGTCATCACTGTCGGTCGATGAGAAGTCCCAGCTGGAAGGCATCACCCGTAAGTTACTTAACCGCCTCGATAAAATGGATGAAGATCAGTTGATCGCCTCACTGTCCCGCTAATAGCAAGAAGTGCGACACAATCACCTGTCGAAACCGTTATTTTAATTTCCTTTTTTATCCGGCCAGCGCTCAGTCGCTGGCTTTTTCGACTCGGGCGCTGGCGGGAATGGATTCCTGCATCCCGACTAAATGGAAAACGTGGAGAAAGACATGAGTGCAACGGCAGAAGCACAAAGCCCGCAACCGTCAGCGAACAAAAAGAAGAAGCGCAAAAGTGTGCTCATCGTGCTGGCGCTGATCTTTGTGCTGATTGGTATTGCCTGGGGAGTTTACTGGTTCCTGGTGCTGCGCCATTTTCAGGAAACTGACGACGCCTACGTGGCGGGGAATCAGGTGCAGGTGATGGCGCAGGTTTCCGGTAGCGTCAATAAAGTCTGGTTTGAAGATACCGACTTCGTTAAAAAAGGCGATGTGCTGGTTTCGCTGGATAAAACCGATGCGGAACAGGCGTTTGAAAAAGCGCAAACCGCGCTGGCCACCAGCGTCCGCCAGACCCATCAACTGATGATCAACGCCAGGCAGTATCAGGCCACCATCACCTTACGGCAGACGGCGCTGGCTCAGGCAGAAGCTGACCTGAAGCGTCGTGAGCCGCTGGGTGCGTCGAATCTGATTGGTCGTGAAGAGTTGCAGCACGCCCGCGACGCGGTGGCCTCTGCCAAAGCTGAACTGGACGTAGCGGTACAGCAGTACAACGCCAATCAGGCGATGATCCTCAATACCTCGCTGGAAAACCAGCCGGCGGTAAAACAGAGCGCCGCGGAACTGCGTGATGCCTGGCTGGCGCTGCAGCGTACCGACATCCGTAGCCCGATGGATGGTTTTGTCTCGCGTCGTAGCGTGCAGGTCGGCTCGCAAATCTCCCCCAGCACACCGCTGCTGGCTGTCGTGCCTGCAACGAATCTGTGGATCGACGCCAACTTTAAAGAGACTCAGTTGGCAGGCGTGCGCATCGGTCAGCCCGCCACGGTGGTTGCTGATATCTACGGCGATGACGTGGTCTACCACGGTAAAGTGGTCGGGTTAGATATGGGTACCGGCAGTGCGTTCTCCCTGCTGCCGGCACAGAACGCCACCGGTAACTGGATCAAAGTGGTTCAGCGTCTGCCGGTGCGTATCGAGCTTAACCCGCAGGATATCGCCCAGCATCCGTTGCGTATTGGTCTGTCGACGCTGGTGAAAATTGATACCACCAGCACAGAGGGCAGCACCCTGGCGACCAGCGTGCGTCAGCAGGCGGCTTACAGCAGCAATGCGCTGGCGATTGACCTTGCGCCGGTCAATCAGCTGATCACCGATATCGTCCGCGCCAACGCCGGATGATGACGCGGAGGCTGTAATGGCACAAAAACCGCTTGAAGGGATGCCGCTGGTCTTAATGACCATTGCGCTGTCGCTGGCGACGTTCATGCAGGTACTGGACTCGACCATCGCCAACGTGGCTATCCCCACTATCGCCGGTAATCTCGGTGCCTCGAACTCGCAGGGCACCTGGGTCATCACCTCGTTTGGTGTGGCCAATGCGATCTCGATCCCGCTGACAGGCTGGCTGGCAAAACGCATCGGTGAAGTGAAGCTCTTTACCTGGTCCACCATTCTGTTTGCTATCGCCTCCTGGGCGTGCGGCATGTCAGACAGCCTGGAGATGCTGATCTTCTTCCGCGTCATTCAGGGGATCGTCGCGGGTCCATTGATCCCGCTGTCGCAAAGTCTGCTGCTCAACAACTATCCGCCCGCCAAGCGCAGTGTTGCGCTGTCGCTGTGGGCGATGACGGTGATCGTCGCACCGATCTGTGGCCCGATACTGGGCGGCTGGATCAGCGATAACTATCACTGGGGCTGGATCTTCTTTATCAACGTGCCGATTGGTGTGGCGGTGGTGATACTGACGCTGCAAACCCTGCGAGGCCGGGAAACCAAAACCGAAATCCGGCGGATCGATATGGTCGGGCTGGTGCTGCTGGTGGTGGGGATCGGCTGTTTGCAGGTGATGCTGGATCGCGGAAAGGAGCTCGACTGGTTTAACTCGTCCGAGATCATCGTGCTCGGGGTAGTGGCCGTGATTGCGCTGTCAGTCCTGCTGGTGTGGGAGCTGACTGACGATCACCCGATCATTGACCTGTCGCTGTTTAAGTCGCGCAACTTCACCATTGGCTGCCTGTCGATCAGTCTGGCTTATATGCTCTACTTCGGCTCGATTGTTCTGTTGCCGCAGCTGTTGCAGGAGGTCTACGGCTACACCGCAACATGGGCCGGTCTGGCGTCTGCGCCGGTGGGGATTCTGCCGGTGATCCTGTCGCCGATCATCGGACGCTTTGCCCATAAGCTCGACATGCGACGGCTGGTCACGTTCAGCTTCATTATGTATGCCGTCTGCTTCTACTGGCGCGCGTATACGTTTGAACCGGGAATGGACTTTGGCGCCTCCGCCTGGCCGCAGTTTATTCAGGGCTTTGCCGTGGCCTGCTTCTTTATGCCGCTGACCACCATTACGCTATCGGGATTGCCGCCGGAGCGCATGGCCGCTGCCTCCAGCCTGTCGAACTTTATGCGTACCTTTGCAGGCTCGGTGGGAACGTCGATTACCACGACCATGTGGAGTAACCGCGAGTCGATGCATCATAGCTACCTGACGGAGTCGATCACCCCGTACAACGTCAATTCGCAGCAGATGTATAGCCAGCTGGAAAGCATGGGAATGACGCAGCAGCAGGCGTCGGCCTGGATCGCCCAGCAGATTACTAATCAGGGACTGATTATTTCAGCGAATGAAATTTTCTGGGCGTCGGCGGGGGTCTTTTTGATTCTGCTGGTGCTGATCTGGTTTGCCCGCCCGCCGTTTACCGCAGGCGGCGGTGGCGGTGGTGCGCACTGATGTGACAAAGCAAAACGGGCCTTTCGGCCCGTTTTTTTTATGCGTTCTGACGCCACCATTCGGCGAGCAGCACGCCGGTCGCCACCGATACGTTGAGGCTTTCAACGTTACCGGTACCGCCAATCGATACGCTCATATCACCCTGCTGGAAGGCGCTGTCAGACAGACCTTCACGCTCCTGACCCAGCACCAGCACCATTTTGGCCGGCAGCTCCGCTTTCGCCAGCGGCGTACCCTGATGGCTGGAGGTGGTCACGATGGTGTAACCGGCTTTCCGGAACGCTTCCAGACCTTCACTGAAGGTCGCGCCGCTGATTGCCTGCACATGTTCCGCGCCGCCTTCAGCGGTACGGACTGCGGCACCCGACTCCAGCAGAGAGGCGTCATTGACCAGCAGACCTTTCACGCCGAAATGCGCGCAGCTACGCATAATCGCGCCGAGGTTGTGCGGGTTGCTGACATCTTCCAGCGCCAGCACGCAATCTTTGGCGCCCGCCTGACCCAGCCACTCTGACACGGCCATGCCCATGCGCTTTTTGATCAGGAAGCAGACGCCGCCATGATGCTCAGTACCGGAGGCTTTGGTGATCTCTGCATCTTCGACTACATGGTAGGCTTTGCGGTTGGCCGCCAGCCAGCGCAGCGCTTCGCGGAAACGCGGTGTCACTTCCTGAATAAACCAGGCACGCACAATCGCTTCAGGACGGCTCTGGAACAGCGCCTGACAGGCGTTCTCACCATAGACGCGCGTCTCTTCGTTACGCTGACGACGGATCTGCTCGGGATCGACAAAGCTCTTACCGCTGATGCCACCGTGATCGGGCTTATCGCTTTCTGTCGCAGCCGGACGCTCTGACGGTGCGCGTGACACGGTACGCCACGGCGAATCGCTGTTGCTGTAAGCACCACGATTATCATCCGCGCGCTCGTTACGGCGACCTGCGCCTTCACCGCTACGGCGTGGTGCGCCACGACCGCCTTCGTCGCGACGGGCTGAGCCGCTGCGGGCGCCGTCATCGCTACGACGGCCAGCCGGGCGTCCGCCCTCTTCATTACGTTCAGTGCGGGGGCCAGAAGAACGACGATTATCATCCTGACGGGCAGCAGGACGGCCACCTTTGCCGGTACGCGGATTAGGCGCACGCGCGCTCTTATCATCCTCGCCACGTACGTACATCACTTTGACCTTGCCGCTTTTGCCTTTAAATTCGTCGTTCATATGTTCCTCCTGCATTGAGAGCGCGCAGATTACCTGATGTGCTGGCGCTTAGCTATCAACTATTGAACCTATAGAGCGATCCAGATTGAGAGGGCATTCGCCCCCTTTCATAATGGACAATATTACCAGAACGACACATTCCAACATCAGAGGTTTCTATGAATACGGTATGCGCTTCTTGTCAGGCAACTAATCGCGTTCCGGAAGAACGGCTTGCCGAAGGCGCAAAATGTGGTCGCTGTGGACACGGACTGTTTGATGGCGACGTGGTGAGCGCGACCGCCGCCACCTTAGACAAATATCTGCAGGACGATCTGCCGGTCGTGGTCGACTTCTGGGCACCGTGGTGCGGTCCCTGCGTTAACTTCGCGCCGGTGTTTAAAGAGGTCGCCGGCGAACGCAACGGTAAGGTTCGCTTTATTAAGGTGAATACCGAAGCAGAACCGGCGCTCAGTAGCCGTTTCCGCATTCGCAGTATTCCGACCATTATGTTGTTTAAGAACGGCGAGATGGTCGATATGCTGAATGGCGCGATGCCCAAAGCGCCTTTCAACGAGTGGCTCGACGAGTCACTTTAATCCGCTAAGGCCAGCCTCGCTGGCCTTTTCCTTTTCGGCGACGCTTCGATTACACTGTGGTTTTTCCTGCCCTGAATACTCATGTCTGATAATGCTGTTTTGCGCCTGCGCACCCAACGTCTTGCCCGTGCCACCCGCCCCTTTCTTGCGCGCGGTAATCGCGTGTTGCGCTGTCAGGGCTGTCTGCTGCCTGAGAAAAACTGTCTCTGCAGTGAAATCGTGCCGCAAACGGCGCGCAGCCGCTTTTGCCTGGTGATGTTCGATACCGAGCCGATGAAGCCGAGCAACACTGGCCGCCTGATTGCCGATATCCTGCCGGATACCCAGGCCTTCGGCTGGTCGCGCACTGAGCCCGACCCGCTGCTGCTCGACGCGGTACGCAACCCTGATTATCAGCCGCTGGTGGTCTTTCCGGCCGCCTATGCCGACCCCGGCCGCGAAGTGCTGACCGCCCCGCCACGCAGCGGTAAACCACCACTGTTTATTATGCTGGATGGCACCTGGACCGAGGCGCGGAAGATGTTTCGCAAAAGCCCGTGGCTCGACGCCCTGCCGGTCATGTCGCTGACGGTAACGGCCCCGTCGCGCTATACGCTGCGAGAGGCGCACGGCGAGGGCCAGCACTGCACCGCTGAAGTGGCGGCGGCGCTGCTGGAACAGGCGGGCGATCGCCCGGCGGCCCAGGCGTTATCCCACCATTTTGAACAGTTCCGCGCCGCCTATCTGGCCGGCAAGCCGCATCATCCCACCTCAGGTTAAGCGATGCCGGTGTTGAGCGTCGTCGCCTGCTGAGCGGGTTCGATTGCTCAGCCTGCGATCTGCCCGGAAGCACTGACGGCGAAAAGCGTTTACAATCACGCAAATCCCGATCTCTGGAGGGCGAGATGAGCCAACGCGGACTGGAAGCGCTGTTAAGACCCAAATCCATTGCGGTAATCGGCGCCTCGGTAACGCCGGGACGTGCCGGTTACTTTATGATGCGTAATCTGCTGGCCGGCGGTTTTAGCGGTCCGGTATTACCGGTCACGCCCAAATACAAAGCCGTCAGTGGCGTGCTGGCCTGGCCTGACATCGACAGTCTGCCGTTTGCGCCGGATCTGGCTATCATCTGCACCCACTCAAAACGTAATCTGACACTGCTGCAGCAGCTGGGTGAAAAAGGCTGCAAGGCCTGCATTATTCTCTCTGCTCCCGCCAGCCAGCGGGAAGAACTCAAAGCCTGCGCCAGCCAGTGGCAGATACGGCTGCTGGGACCGAACAGTCTGGGCCTGCTGGCACCGTGGCAGGGGCTGAACGCCAGCTTCTCGCCGGTGCCGATTGCCAAAGGGCGCATCGCATTCATTTCACAATCCGCCGCGGTCTCCAATACCATCCTCGACTGGGCGCAACAGCGCAATCTCGGCTTCTCCTGGTTTATCGCACTGGGTGATAGCCTGGACACTGATGTGGATGATCTGCTCGATTTTCTGGCGCGCGACGGTAAAACCAGCGCCATCCTGCTCTATCTCGAACATCTCAGCGATGCCCGGCGCTTTGTTTCCGCCTCGCGTAGCGCATCACGTAATAAGCCCATTCTGGTGATCAAGAGCGGCCGCAGCCGTCAGGCGCAGGCGCTGCTCGGCAGCCACAGCGGGCTGGATGCGGCCTGGGACGCGGCCATTCAGCGCGCAGGCCTGTTGCGGGTGCAGGATACTCATGAACTCTTCACTGCCGTCGAGTCGCTGAGCCACATGCGGCCGCTGCGCGGTGAACGGTTGATGATTATCAGTAACGGTGCGGCGCCCGCTGCGCTGGCGCTGGACGAGCTGTATGCGCGTAACGGCAAGCTGGCCCAACTTAGTGATGAGATGCGTCAGCAACTGGAGACGCTGCTGCCCGCCGGTGCCGGTCACGGCAACCCGCTGGATTTAAAGGATGACGCGACACCGGATCGCTACGTGGCCTGCGTCGAGTGTTTGCTCGACAGTCATGAGCTGGATGCGCTGATGATTATTCATGCCCCGAGCGCGGTCGCGCCCGCGACCGAAACGGCCGAGCGTCTCATCGCCGCCATTGCGGCGCACCCGCGCGGCAAGCAGGTCACGCTGCTGACCAACTGGAGCGGCGAATTCTCCTCTCAGGCCGCGCGCCGTGCTTTTACCCAGGCGGGAATTCCGACCTGGCGGACGCCGGAAGGCACCGTGACCGCGTTTATGCATCAGGTTGAATATCGGCGCAATCAGAAGCAGCTGCGTGAGACGCCCGCTCTGCCAGCCAGCCTGACCCAGGACAGCGCACACGCCCACCAGCTGCTGTCGCAGGCGCTCGATCGCGGCATTACGGCGCTGGATACCCATGAGGTGCAGCCGGTGCTTCAGGCCTACGGGCTGGCGACGCTGCCGACCTGGATCGCCAGCGACAGCGCCGCAGCGGTGGCCATTGCCGATCAGATTGGCTATCCGGTGGCGCTGAAGCTGCGCTCGCCCGATATCGCCCATAAATCAGATGTCCAGGGTGTGATGCTCTATCTTCGCAACGCCAGCGAAGTCGAACGCGCCGCGGAGGCAATCTTTGATCGGGTGCGTCAGACGCTCCCGCAGGCGCGGATTGAAGGCCTGCTGGTGCAAAGCATGGCGAACCGGGCCGGAGCACAGGAACTGCGGGTGGTGGTGGAACAGGATGCACTATTCGGTCCGGTCATTATGCTGGGCGAAGGCGGTGTTGAATGGCAGGCGGATAAACAAGCCGCCGTGGCGCTGCCGCCGCTGAATATGACTCTGGCGCGCTATCTGGTGATCCAGGCGATTAAAAGCGGCAAGATTCGCAGCCGAAGCGCCCTCAACCCGCTGGATATCGCCGGTCTCAGTCAGTTGCTGGTGCAGGTCTCCAACCTGGTGGTGGACTGCCCGGAGATTCAGCGGCTGGATATTCATCCGCTGCTGGCGGCCGGTAACGACTTTACGCTGCTGGATGTCACGCTCACGCTGGCACCGTTCAGTGGCGATAACGAAGCACGACTGGCAATCCGCCCCTATCCGCAGCATCTGGAAGAACAGGTGCAGTTAAAGGATGGGCAGAGCTGCCTGTTCCGCCCGATCCTGCCTGAAGATGAACCGCTGCTACGCGACTTTATTGGCCAGGTGACCAAAGAAGATCTCTATTACCGCTACTTCAGCGAAATCAGCGAGTTTACGCATGAGGATCTCGCCAACATGACGCAAATCGACTATGACCGGGAGATGGCGATCGTGGCGGTGCGTCAGCAGCAGGGCAAGCCAGAGATTATCGGCGTGACCCGCGCCATCTCCGATGCTGATAACATTGACGCCGAGTTTTCCGTGCTGGTGCGCTCCGATCTTAAAGGGCTCGGCATGGGCCGCCGGTTGCTGGAAAAGATGATCCGCTATACCCGGCATCACGGCTTGCAACAATTGAACGGTATCACTATGCCGCATAATCGCGGCATGATTACCCTGGCGCGCAAGCTCAACTTTCATGTTGATATTCAACTGGATGACGGTATTGTCAGCCTGAAACTGTCGCTGCAGGATGCGTTAAGCTAACCTTGTAGAGAAAGGTAAAAAACGCCCGGATCGCGACAGTTGATGTTATTATTTGTCGTTATGACCCTGATTTGATGGCAAAAGGCCATGCAATGAACAGAGAAGAAGTGCACTGTGATGTTGTCTAAATTTAAACGTAATAAACACCAACAACACCTCGCACAGCTGCCGAAACTGTCACAATCCGTTGCGGATGTGTCGACACTTTACTCGCCTGCCGACTTTCGTAAGACGCTGCTGGAGAAAATCGCGGCAGCGCAGACCCGTATCTGCATCGCGGCGCTTTATCTGGAAAACGACGACGCGGGTCGTGCGGTAATGAACGCGCTCTATGCAGCGAAACAGGCACGTCCTCAGCTGGATATTTCTATCCTGGTTGACTGGCATCGGGCGCAGCGTGGACGCATTGGCGCCGCTCGCGGCCTGACCAATGCTGACTGGTATTGTGATATGGCCACTCAGCATGCTGACATTGCCATCCCGGTGTATGGCATTCCGGTCAATACCCGTGAAGCGCTAGGTGTACTGCACCTGAAAGGCTTCATTATTGATGACGAGCTGATTTACAGCGGCGCCAGTATTAATGATGTTTACCTGCATCAGCATGATAAATATCGTTATGATCGTTACCAGATTATCCGTAATCCGCAGCTGGCGGATACCATGTACGCGTGGATCAACCTTAATCTGAAGCAGGCAGAGGCCGTTAACCGGCTCGATTTTGCCGAGCGTCCTTCCAGCCCGGAAATTAAAAATGAAACGCGTCAGTTTCGTCAGGATCTCCGGGGATTCAACTATCAGTTTGAAGGGAATGCCAGCAATGAAGAGCTGGCAGTGACGCCGCTGGTCGGGCTGGGCAAGCATAGCCTGCTCAACAAGACGATCTTCCACCTGATGCCCTGCGCTGAACAGAAACTGACTATCTGCACGCCTTACTTCAATCTGCCGGCTTTACTGGTGCGCAATATTATTCACCTGCTGCGTCAGGGGAAACAGGTTGAGATCATCGTCGGCGATAAGACCGCCAATGACTTCTATATCGCCCCGGATCAGCCATTTAAAATTATTGGCGCCCTGCCCTATCTGTATGAGATTAACCTGCGTCGCTTCCTGAGCCGGCTGCAATATTACGTCACCAACGATCAGCTGATAGTGCGGTTATGGAAAGATGGCGATAACAGTTATCACCTCAAGGGCATGTGGGTGGATGATGAATGGCAGCTGATTACCGGCAACAATCTTAACCCTCGCGCCTGGCGGCTCGATCTGGAAAATGCGGTGTTGATTCACGATCCACTGCAACAGCTGGCGGATCAACGCGAAAAAGAGCTGACGCTGATTCGTCAGCACACCACGGTGGTGAAGCATTTCCGCGAGCTGGAGAGCATTGCCGACTATCCGGCTAAGGTGCGTAAACTCATCCGTCGTCTGCGCCGGATCCGTATCGATCGGTTAATCAGCCGCATCCTTTAACCTTCGCCCGCATAAGGCATCCATCCACTATGCGAATTTTGCTGTTTGCTGTGCTGTTGTGTAGTGGATGTGCCCATATGGCCGACGATCGCTGGACCGGGCGCGATAAAGCAGAACACTTTGTCGCCTCTGCGGCGCTGGCCGCGGCGGGCAGCGAATATGGTCAGCGTCAGCATCTCTCTACCCGGCAAAGTCATACGCTGGGGATCATGCTTTCGCTCAGTCTCGGGGCGGGAAAAGAGTGGTATGACAGCCGCCCGTCGGGTAGCGGCTGGAGCTGGAAAGATTTTGCCTGGGATGCCGCCGGTACCGCCAGCGGCATCGCCTTATGGAATCTCAGTCAGTAACGGGCTTATAGCTGAATCCCTTTCCCCCGCTTGTGCAGTAACAGCGACACCGCAAAAGCCACCGCGCCCATCGCTGAGACATACCAGAAGAAGGTCGTCTCTATTCCCTGTTGCTTCATCAGCAAGGCCACGTACTCCGCCGATCCGCCGAAGATAGCATTCGCCACCGCGTAAGAAAGCCCGACGCCTAATGCACGGACCTGAGGTGGGAACATCTCTGCTTTCAGAATGCCGCTGATGGCGGTGTAGAAACTGGTGATCAGCAGCGCCAGCATGATTAACAGGAAGGCGATGCCCGGGCTCTGAACATTCTGCAGCAGAGTCAGGATCGGCACGGTACAAATTGCCGCACCGGCACCAAAAATCATCATTGAAGTACGACGGCCAATTTTGTCCGACAGCGCACCGATAGCCGGTTGCAGTAGCATGAAGACCAGCAGTGCGCCGGTCATCAGGCCGCTGGCGGTTTTAGGGTCCATACCCGAGGTGTTAACCAGATACTTTTGCATATAGGTGGTGAAGGTATAGAAGCTCAGGGATCCACCGGCGGTGAAGCCCAGCACCATCAGGAACGGACGGGTATGATTGCGTAACAATCCCATCACGCTGCCCGCATCGCGGTGCTGACGGCTGCTCTTGTCAGAGGTTTCTTCCAGTGAGCGACGTAACCACAACGCAACCACGGCCAGCAAGGCGCCGAGGAAGAACGGGATGCGCCAGCCCCAGCTACGCAGCTCTGCATCGCTCAACACAAACTGCAGCACCACCACTGTCAGTACCGCGGCCAGCTGGCCACCGATCAGCGTGACATACTGGAATGAGGCGTAAAAACCTTTGCGTCCTTCCAGCGCCACCTCACTCATATAGGTGGCACTGGTGCCATATTCACCGCCGACTGATAATCCCTGGAACATGCGAGCCAGCAGCAGAATGATCGGTGCCGCGATGCCAATAGCGTCATAGCCGGGTAAACAGGCGATCACCAGCGATCCAAAACACATCATGCACACTGAGATCAGCATGGAGCTTTTGCGCCCGTGCTTGTCACCGATGTAGCCGAACAGCCAGCCGCCGATAGGCCGCATCAGGAATCCGGCAGCAAATACGCCGGCCGTCTGTAAGAGTTGCGTGGTGGTATCGCCTTGCGGGAAGAAGATATGGGCAAAATAGAGGGAGAAGAATGAGTAGACGTAGAAGTCGAACCACTCCACCAGGTTACCCGATGAGGCGCCAACGATCGCCCAGATGCGCTTTTTGGTATCCTCTGTCTGACCTTTATTATTTATGGGTGTCATGCCTTGCCTCTGTTCCTTGCTGATTAACAGCATTTAAAGAAGTGAGTAAAGCATTTAAGTTCACTACGGGTAAAGGCGGTGTATTCCGAGATTATAAATGTGAGCTACATCGCTAATTGCTGGAAAATCAGCGAGTTGTTCAGGACAGACAGCAATAATTTTGCCCAGCAACGGTGAGGTGAGAACAGCAGCCAGCGGGGAGAATTGGCGATCTTCAGACGTAAAAAAGCCCCGCACTGCTGTGCGGGGCTTCTTCACTGTTATAATGCCTGGCAGTTCCCTACTCTCGCATGGGGAGACCCCACACTACCATCGGCGCTACGGCGTTTCACTTCTGAGTTCGGCATGGGGTCAGGTGGGACCACCGCGCTACAGCCGCCAGGCAAATTCTTTGTGCTCTGTCCTGTGTCTTTTGTGCTGATGCTGCGTTGGCCGCCCTCCCGCTACTCCGTCACATACTTCAGTATGCTCCTTCGTATCGCTCGGTTGCCGCCCTGCCTCAGCGCAAAATCCTCCGGACCCGGGTCCGCAGGACACAAACGTATCCGGTAACAAGCTGAAAATCTGTCTCTCAAAAACGCCTCTGGCGTTGTAAGGTTAAGCCTCACGGGTCATTAGTACCGGTTAGCTCAACGCATCGCTGCGCTTACACACCCGGCCTATCAACGTCGTCGTCTTCAACGTCCCTTCAGGACTCTCAAGGAGTCAGGGAGAACTCATCTCGGGGCAAGTTTCGTGCTTAGATGCTTTCAGCACTTATCTTTTCCGCACTTAGCTACCGGGCAATGCCATTGGCATGACAACCCGAACACCAGTGGTGCGTTCACTCCGGTCCTCTCGTACTAGGAGCAACCCCCCTCAATTCTCCAGCGCCCACGGCAGATAGGGACCGAACTGTCTCACGACGTTCTAAACCCAGCTCGCGTACCACTTTAAACGGCGAACAGCCGTACCCTTGGGACCTACTTCAGCCCCAGGATGTGATGAGCCGACATCGAGGTGCCAAACACCGCCGTCGATATGAACTCTTGGGCGGTATCAGCCTGTTATCCCCGGAGTACCTTTTATCCGTTGAGCGATGGCCCTTCCATTCAGAACCACCGGATCACTATGACCTGCTTTCGCACCTGCTCGAGCCGTCACTCTCGCAGTCAAGCCAGCTTATGCCATTGCACTAACCTCACGATGTCCGACCGTGATTAGCTGACCTTCGTGCTCCTCCGTTACGCTTTAGGAGGAGACCGCCCCAGTCAAACTACCCACCAGACACTGTCCGCACCCCGGATCACGGGGCCACGTTAGAACATCAAACATTAAAGGGTGGTATTTCAAGGTTGGCTCCACGCAGACTGGCGTCTGCGCTTCAAAGCCTCCCACCTATCCTACACATCAAGGCTCAATGTTCAGTGTCAAGCTGTAGTAAAGGTTCACGGGGTCTTTCCGTCTTGCCGCGGGTACACTGCATCTTCACAGCGAGTTCAATTTCACTGAGTCTCGGGTGGAGACAGCCTGGCCATCATTACGCCATTCGTGCAGGTCGGAACTTACCCGACAAGGAATTTCGCTACCTTAGGACCGTTATAGTTACGGCCGCCGTTTACCGGGGCTTCGATCAAGAGCTTCTCCTTGCGGATAACCCCATCAATTAACCTTCCGGCACCGGGCAGGCGTCACACCGTATACGTCCACTTTCGTGTTTGCACAGTGCTGTGTTTTTAATAAACAGTTGCAGCCAGCTGGTATCTTCGACTGGCTTCGGCTCGGGGAGCAAGTCCCTCCACCTACGCGCCAGCGTGCCTTCTCCCGAAGTTACGGCACCATTTTGCCTAGTTCCTTCACCCGAGTTCTCTCAAGCGCCTTGGTATTCTCTACCTGACCACCTGTGTCGGTTTGGGGTACGATTTTGTGTTACCTGATGCTTAGAGGCTTTTCCTGGAAGCAGGGCATTTATCACTTCAGCACCGTAGTGCCTCGTCGTCACGCCTCAGTGTAAAGTGAACCGGATTTGCCTGGAACACACACCTACACGCTTAAACCGGGACAACCGTCGCCCGGCTGATATAGCCTTCTCCGTCCCCCCTTCGCAGTAACACCAAGTACAGGAATATTAACCTGTTTCCCATCGACTACGCCTTTCGGCCTCGCCTTAGGGGTCGACTCACCCTGCTCCGATTAACGTTGAACAGGAACCCTTGGTCTTCCGGCGAGCGGGCTTTTCACCCGCTTTATCGTTACTTATGTCAGCATTCGCACTTCTGATACCTCCAGCATGCCTCACAGCACACCTTCGACGGCTTACAGAACGCTCCCCTACCCAACAACGCCTAAGCGTCGCTGCCGCAGCTTCGGTGCATGGTTTAGCCCCGTTACATCTTCCGCGCAGGCCGACTCGACCAGTGAGCTATTACGCTTTCTTTAAATGATGGCTGCTTCTAAGCCAACATCCTGGCTGTCTGTGCCTTCCCACATCGTTTCCCACTTAACCATGACTTTGGGACCTTAGCTGGCGGTCTGGGTTGTTTCCCTCTTCACGACGGACGTTAGCACCCGCCGTGTGTCTCCCGTGATAACATTCTTCGGTATTCGCAGTTTGCATCGGGTTGGTAAGCCGGGATGGCCCCCTAGCCGAAACAGTGCTCTACCCCCGAAGATGAGTTCACGAGGCGCTACCTAAATAGCTTTCGGGGAGAACCAGCTATCTCCCGGTTTGATTGGCCTTTCACCCCCAGCCACAGGTCATCCGCTAATTTTTCAACATTAGTCGGTTCGGTCCTCCAGTTAGTGTTACCCAACCTTCAACCTGCCCATGGCTAGATCACCGGGTTTCGGGTCTATACCCTGCAACTTAACGCCCAGTTAAGACTCGGTTTCCCTGCGGCTCCCCTATACGGTTAACCTTGCTACAGAATATAAGTCGCTGACCCATTATACAAAAGGTACGCAGTCACCCCCATAAAGAAGGCTCCCACTGCTTGTACGTACACGGTTTCAGGTTCTGTTTCACTCCCCTCGCCGGGGTTCTTTTCGCCTTTCCCTCACGGTACTGGTTCACTATCGGTCAGTCAGGAGTATTTAGCCTTGGAGGATGGTCCCCCCATATTCAGACAGGATACCACGTGTCCCGCCTTACTCATCGAGCTCACAGCATGTGTGCTTTTGTGTACGGGAGTATCACCCTGTACCCTGCGACTTTCCAGACGCTTCCACTAACACACAAGCTGATTCAGGCTCTGGGCTGCTCCCCGTTCGCTCGCCGCTACTGGGGGAATCTCGGTTGATTTCTTTTCCTCGGGGTACTTAGATGTTTCAGTTCCCCCGGTTCGCCTTGCAGCACTATGTATTCATGCTGCAATGATGCACTGAGTGCACCGGGTTTCCCCATTCGGACATCGACGGCTGTAGCGGTTCATATCACCTTACCGTCGCTTTACGCAGATTAGCACGTCCTTCATCGCCTCTGACTGCCAGGGCATCCACCGTGTACGCTTAGTCGCTTAACCTCACAACCCACAGGCGTTTTACAACGCTGCGTGTTGCAAGCATTTGAGAGACTCGAACACATCGTATTTTTCATTCTTATTACGGAGAATGAAAACGACATGTCGTTTCAATTTTCAGCTTGTTCCGGATTGTTAAAGAGCATAATACTTCGCAGCACACCGTTGCCGGTACGCTCTGAAGTATTTTTTTCAGAAAAAACAGTAAGACGGTATGGTGGAGCTAAGCGGGATCGAACCGCTGACCTCCTGCGTGCAAGGCAGGCGCTCTCCCAGCTGAGCTATAGCCCCATACAGTTACTGCAGAGACCACTACTACCACTCAACCGAGTACACTTCGTAAGAAATGCAATTCGTGCTCAGGCAAGGCATGTTTCCGCGAAGCATAGTGGACTATGCGAGCCGGAGACATAACGCAGCGTGAGTGCGAATTTGGTAGGCCTGAGTGGACTTGAACCACCGACCTCACCCTTATCAGGGGTGCGCTCTAACCACCTGAGCTACAAGCCTGTAGAGGTTTTTTCTGCTCGTTACTTTTCTATCAGACAATCTGTGTGAGCACTACGCGGGAAGGTATCTTCAGGTAAGGAGGTGATCCAACCGCAGGTTCCCCTACGGTTACCTTGTTACGACTTCACCCCAGTCATGAATCACAAAGTGGTAAGCGCCCTCCCGAAGGTTAAGCTACCTACTTCTTTTGCAACCCACTCCCATGGTGTGACGGGCGGTGTGTACAAGGCCCGGGAACGTATTCACCGTGGCATTCTGATCCACGATTACTAGCGATTCCGACTTCACGGAGTCGAGTTGCAGACTCCGATCCGGACTACGACGCACTTTGTGAGGTCCGCTTGCTCTCGCGAGGTCGCTTCTCTTTGTATGCGCCATTGTAGCACGTGTGTAGCCCTACTCGTAAGGGCCATGATGACTTGACGTCATCCCCACCTTCCTCCGGTTTATCACCGGCAGTCTCCTTTGAGTTCCCGACCGAATCGCTGGCAACAAAGGATAAGGGTTGCGCTCGTTGCGGGACTTAACCCAACATTTCACAACACGAGCTGACGACAGCCATGCAGCACCTGTCTCAGCGTTCCCGAAGGCACCAATCCATCTCTGGAAAGTTCGCTGGATGTCAAGAGTAGGTAAGGTTCTTCGCGTTGCATCGAATTAAACCACATGCTCCACCGCTTGTGCGGGCCCCCGTCAATTCATTTGAGTTTTAACCTTGCGGCCGTACTCCCCAGGCGGTCGACTTAACGCGTTAGCTCCGGAAGCCACTCCTCAAGGGAACAACCTCCAAGTCGACATCGTTTACGGCGTGGACTACCAGGGTATCTAATCCTGTTTGCTCCCCACGCTTTCGCACCTGAGCGTCAGTCTTTGTCCAGGGGGCCGCCTTCGCCACCGGTATTCCTCCAGATCTCTACGCATTTCACCGCTACACCTGGAATTCTACCCCCCTCTACAAGACTCAAGCCTGCCAGTTTCAAATGCAGTTCCCAGGTTAAGCCCGGGGATTTCACATCTGACTTAACAGACCGCCTGCGTGCGCTTTACGCCCAGTAATTCCGATTAACGCTTGCACCCTCCGTATTACCGCGGCTGCTGGCACGGAGTTAGCCGGTGCTTCTTCTGCGGGTAACGTCAATCGACGCGGTTATTAACCACATCGCCTTCCTCCCCGCTGAAAGTACTTTACAACCCGAAGGCCTTCTTCATACACGCGGCATGGCTGCATCAGGCTTGCGCCCATTGTGCAATATTCCCCACTGCTGCCTCCCGTAGGAGTCTGGACCGTGTCTCAGTTCCAGTGTGGCTGGTCATCCTCTCAGACCAGCTAGGGATCGTCGCCTAGGTGGGCCATTACCCCGCCTACTAGCTAATCCCATCTGGGTTCATCCGATAGTGAGAGGCCCGAAGGTCCCCCTCTTTGGTCTTGCGACGTTATGCGGTATTAGCCACCGTTTCCAGTGGTTATCCCCCTCTATCGGGCAGATCCCCAGACATTACTCACCCGTCCGCCACTCGTCACCCAAGAGCAAGCTCTCTGTGCTACCGTCCGACTTGCATGTGTTAGGCCTGCCGCCAGCGTTCAATCTGAGCCATGATCAAACTCTTCAATTTAAGTTTGATTTGCTTAAACAAGTTAAGCGGTGCTCATCTGTAAAACGTCATAATGAATTTCATTATGTGTTCACTCGTGAGGCTTGATATTTTTTACGTCCGGAGACGCTGATATCAATCCTGCGAGTGCCCACACAGATTGTCTGATAAATTGTTAAAGAGCAGTGCGAACAGTGCGTTAGCTTCCTGTCGCGAGGTGGCGTATATTACGCTTTCCTCCTTCAGAGTCAACCTCTATTTCAGAAGTTTTTCTCCGGCGGCGCAGTCTCCTGTGCCTGCTGACCCGTTACTCCGTAAGCCGGTGTTCCGTGTCAGTGGAGGCGCATTATAGGCAGTTCCCGGAGACTGACAAGTGCTAATTTCAACTTTTTAACTGACCGTTCACTTTATGTGCAATATGCCCAGGAAACCAGCAAAACAGCCGCTGAAAGGCAAAAAAAACGGGCCAGAGGCCCGTTTTTGTTCTCGCTGCATTACTGATGCGCGGTAATGACGTCGTTTTCCACATCCATTTCGATGGTTTTGCCCGGCACCAGCGTGCCAGAGAGAATCTGCTGTGCCAGCGGGTTCTCGATCTGCTGCTGTATCGCACGTTTCAGCGGCCGCGCGCCATACACCGGATCATAACCGTTCTCACCCAGCAACTTGATCGCAGCGTCGGAGATATGCAACTGATAGCCGCGATCCTCCAGACGTTTGTACAACCGCTGCAGCTGAATCTGGGCAATCGACGCGATGTGTTTCTCTGCCAGCGGATGGAACACCACCACCTCATCGATACGGTTAACAAACTCAGGACGGAAATGATGCCCGACCACGCCCATGACAATCTCTTTCATCTCGGCATAGTTCAGATCGCCAAACCGTTCCTGAATCAAATCCGATCCCAGGTTAGAGGTCATGATGACCACAGTATTACGGAAGTCGACCGTACGGCCCTGACCATCCGTCAGACGTCCATCATCCAGCACCTGCAGCAGGATGTTGAAAACATCCGGATGCGCTTTCTCTACCTCATCCAGCAGGATCACTGAATAAGGACGGCGACGAACGGCTTCGGTCAGATAACCGCCCTCTTCATATCCGACATAACCCGGAGGTGCACCCACCAGCCGTGAGACCGAGTGTTTCTCCATAAACTCCGACATATCGATACGCACCATCGCGTCGTCGCTGTCGAACAGGAAGTTAGCCAGCGACTTACAGAGCTCGGTCTTACCCACACCGGTTGGTCCCAGGAACAGGAACGAACCGATGGGACGGTTGGGATCTGACAAACCTGCTCGGCTACGACGAATCGCATTCGATACCGCCTCAACCGCTTCATCCTGTCCGATCACCCGGCCATGCAGATCCTGCTCCATACGCAGCAGTTTATCGCGCTCACCTTCCATCATGCGTGCTACCGGAATACCGGTCCAGCGCGCCAGCACGTCGGCAATCTCCACGTCGGTTACACGGTTACGTAGTAACTTCATGGTTTTGCCTTCCGCCTGCGTGGCTGCAGCCAGCTGTTTTTCCAGCGCCGGAATTTTACCGTATTGCAACTCAGACATCCGGGCGAGATCGCCCAGGCGACGTGCCTGCTCTAAATTCAGACGCGCCTGTTCCAGCTCGGCTTTAATATTCTGTGTTCCGGACAGCGAGGCTTTCTCCGTTTTCCACTCATCTTCCAGTTCGGCGTATTCACGCTCTTTCTGGTCGAGTTCGCTTTCCAGCATCTCAAGACGCTTAATGCTGGCGTCGTCCGCCTCTTTCTTCAGCGCCTGCTGCTCCAGTTTAAGCTGGATAATCCGGCGCTCCAGCCGATCAAGCGCTTCCGGCTTCGAGTCAATCTGCATACGAATGCTGGAAGCCGCCTCATCGATCAGGTCAATCGCTTTGTCTGGCAACTGACGATCGGCAATATAGCGATGCGACAAGGTCGCTGCCGCCACAATGGCCGGGTCAGTAATCTGCACATGGTGATGCAGTTCATAACGCTCTTTCAGACCACGCAGGATGGCGATGGTATCTTCCACTGTGGGTTCAGCCACGTAGACCTTCTGGAAACGCCGCTCCAGTGCCGCATCTTTTTCAATGTACTGACGGTATTCGTCGAGCGTGGTGGCACCCACACAGTGCAGTTCACCGCGTGCCAGTGCTGGCTTGAGCATGTTACCTGCATCCATCGCGCCGTCTGCTTTACCGGCACCGACCATCGTGTGCAGTTCGTCGATAAACAGAATGACGTTGCCTTCCTGTTTCGACAGATCATTCAGTACGCCTTTCAGACGCTCTTCAAACTCACCGCGATATTTGGCACCGGCCACCAGCGCCCCCATATCCAGCGCCAGTACCCGACGCCCTTTCAGACCTTCAGGCACTTCGCCATTAATAATGCGCTGCGCCAGTCCTTCAACGATGGCGGTTTTACCCACGCCAGGCTCACCAATCAGTACCGGGTTGTTTTTGGTCCGGCGCTGCAGAACCTGAATGGTGCGACGAATCTCTTCGTCACGGCCAATCACCGGGTCGAGCTTGCCCTTTTCAGCACGCTCAGTCAGATCGATGGTGTATTTTTTTAATGCCTGGCGCTGATCTTCAGCCCCCTGATCGTTCACGCTGTCCCCTCCACGCATTTGTTCAATAGCCTTGGTGAGTTTTTCACTGGTTGCCCCTGCCGCTTTCAGCAGATCGGCCAGAGAACCCCGTGAATCGAGGGCCGCCAGAACAAATAATTCGGATGATATAAAGTTGTCGTTGCGCTTCTGCGCCAGTTTGTCGCACAGGTTCAATACCCGAACCAGGTCTGATGAAGGCTGCACATCCCCTTCGCTGCCTTCCACCTGCGGCAGACGATCGATAGCCTGCTCAACCTGAGTGCGCAAAGAGGCCACGTCGATACCCGCAGACGTCAGTAAAGGTGAAACCGATCCGCCTTCCTGTTTCAGCAGTGCGCTCATCAGGTGCAGAGGTTCAATGAATTGGTTGTCGTGTCCCAGAGCCAGGGACTGCGCGTCGGCGAGAGCCAGTTGGAATTTATTAGTAAGACGATCCAGACGCATAATTCCTCCCATTACAGGTCAAAATGCTACTGGAGATTAAATGAGGTCATCCCTCAAAATTTCAAGGTTAATGACCTGAGATTTGAGTAAAAAACACGCTAACTGGACCGTCTTATGGCGTAAGGTTATAACAGCCAGATCAAAGTTGCCATACGCCCGGTGATCCCATCGCGGCGGAAAGAGAAGAAATCGTCGCCTTCCGTGAAGGTGCAACGGCTGTCAGCAGTGATGGATTGTACGCCTGCGGCCCGCAGACGAAGACGCGCCAGTTGCCCGATATCGGCATAAAACTTCTCACCTGAAGGACGAAATGCCTCTGCCGCGCGCGGGTCCTGTGCCATAAACGCATGACGCACCTCCGCACCGACCTCAAACGCATCCGGCCCAATCGCCGGTCCCAGCCAGGCGTAAATCTGGTGCGGCGGCGATCGGAACTGCGCCAGGGTATTTTCCAGCACTCCGGCACAGAGCCCGCGCCAGCCAGCATGTGCTGCAGCAACCTCGTTACCGTCTGCTGAACAGAACAGCACCGGCAGACAGTCAGCCGTCATGACTGCACAGACCACGCCACTCTCCGAGGTAATACAGGCATCAGCTCGCAGCGGCAGCGTGCCATTCGATGTCAGACGCGCTACATCGGTGGCATGCACCTGCTCCAGCCATTGCGGCATCGCCGGCAGACCCGCCTGTTCAACCAGGCGTTGCCGGTTCTGTGCAACGTGCTCTGGCTTATCCCCCACATGCCCGCCGAGATTAAGTGCATCCCAGGGCGCCAGGCTGACGCCACCCTGCCGCTGCGTCGAGCAAGCCCGGACGCGCGCCGGGGCCGGCCATTGAGGAATAATCATCTGCATCACCAGTCCATCTGGTCCTTGAAGGCCTCAGTATCCGCCTTCAGCGCTGCAATCAGATCGACCATATCCTGCGGAATGGCTGCATGAAATTCCATCTCGATCCCGCTGATGGGATGATACAGACGCAACATGGTGGCGTGCAGCGCCTGACGATCGAAACCGCGCAGGGTCGCAATGAACGCATCCGATGCGCCTTTCGGCGGACGTGGGCGACCGCCGTATAGCGGATCACCCACCAGCGGATGGTTGATGTGCGACATATGCACACGGATCTGGTGAGTACGACCGGTTTCCAGACGCAGACGCAGACGGGTGTGCGCGCGGAAATGCTCCATGATGCGGTAATGCGTCACCGCCGGTTTACCCATTGGGTGCACCGCCATGTGGGTACGCTTGGTCGAGTGGCGGCTGATAGGTTCATCAACCGTGCCGCCCGCCGTCATGTTGCCAATCGCTACCGCTTCATATTCACGGGTGATTTCACGCCTCTGCAGCGATTCCACCAGGTGCGTCTGAGCCGGTACGGTCTTCGCCACCACCATTAAACCGGTGGTATCTTTATCCAGGCGGTGAACGATGCCAGCGCGCGGCACATCCATAATTGCCGGATAGTGGTGAAGTAAGGCATTTAATACGGTACCGTCCGGATTACCAGCGCCGGGATGAACGACAAAGTCACGCGGCTTGTTGATGACAATAATGTCTTCATCTTCATAAACGATGTCGAGTGGCAGAGCCTGCGGTTCCCAGCGCTGCTCTTCTTCGATCTCAGCGTTAATGGCGACCAGCTCGCCGCCCAACACTTTTTCTTTCGGTGTATCAACCATGACGCCGTTTACGGTGACGCGACGATCGAGGATCCATTCTTTTATGCGAGAACGTGAATAATCAGGGAACAATTCCGCCAAAGATTGATCTAAGCGTTGTCCGAGTTGTGATTCGGATACCGTTGCGGTGAGTTGAACTTGTTGTGCCATATACAGCTTCTTCGTTAACGTTGGGTTTTCACGGCGATGCCGTTTAATATAATGTGCTATCGTACCTGGTCATTACCGGGAGCTATACGGACAGCTTCCGCCATAACATTTTGAGGATAATCACTTCGTCATGACGCGTATGAAACATCTGGTGGCTGCTGCCACACTGAGCCTGGCCCTTGTGGGTTGTTCCGGCTCTAATGACGCGGTACCGGACAGCCCGCCTTCTGAAATTTATGCTACAGCGCAGCAAAAGCTGCAGGACGGTAACTTTAAAGCCGCGATTAAGCAACTGGAAGCGCTGGATAATCGTTATCCGTTCGGTCCTTATTCGCAGCAGGTTCAGCTGGATTTAATCTACGCGTACTATAAAAATGCCGATCTGCCCCTGGCGCAGGCTGCCATTGCCCGCTTTATGCGCCTGAATCCGACGCATCCGAACATTGACTATGTCATCTACATGAAAGGTCTGACGGATATGGCGCTGGATGACTCGGCGCTGCAGGGCTTCTTTGGTATCGATCGGTCTGACCGCGATCCGACGCACGCTCGTGATGCTTTCCGCGACTTCTCTCAGCTGCTGCGCGGTTACCCGAACAGCCAGTATGCGGCTGATGCTCAGAAACGTCTGGTCTACCTGAAAGATCGTCTGGCCAAATATGAGCTCTCAGTGGCGCAATTCTATACTAAGCGTGAGGCTTATGTCGCGGTTGTTAACCGGGTAGAAGGCATGATGCGCGATTATCCAGATACCCAGGCGACACACGATGCGCTGCCGTTGATGGAAAATGCTTACCGGAATCTGCAGCTGAACGCTGAAGCAGATAAAGTGGCGAAAATCATTGCAGCGAACAGTCACTGATCGTCTGTTGATTGTCGGCGATAAAAAAGCAGCCTGAATGGGCTGCTTTTTTTTGCTTATTAGCTGGCCAGTTATAGAAATTTCCCGGCAAGTAAACTCATCAAGAATGCCGCGAGAATCGCTTCGCTTCAAGGCTTTTCGGCCACATTCTCTGCCTTTCTCACAAATTGTCTGGCTTGACAAAAAGTGACATTTTTTCGTGATCAAAATCACGCAATTAACCCTTTATCGCGCTATGCTGGACTTACCAAGACGGAAATGACAGAGAGGTAAGATTGATGATCCTGAACATTACCAGCAAACAAATGGAAATCACTGCAGCTATCCGCAGCCATGTTGAAGACCGTCTCGCCAAGCTTGAAAAATGGCAAACCGACCTGATTAATCCCCATATTGTCCTGTCCAAAGAACCCAAAGAATTTGTGGCTGATGCCACGATTAATACGCCGAACGGGACGCTGGTGGCCAGTGCCAAACACGAAGATATGTACACCGCTATCAATGACCTGATCGCCAAGCTCGAGCGCCAGCTAAATAAAGTACAGCATAAATCGGAAGCGCGCCGTGCCAGTGCCAGCGTCAAAGACATCATCCCCGCCGACGAACAATCCTGATCGGTTAACGCGCCTGCGGGCGCGTTTTTTATTGACAGCTTTTAACCAGTACGGTTACTCTCAAAGCACTCCCTTTACGGACATACCTATGAAACATGACCTGTTTTTCTTCGCTTTCTTTTTTACCTTCCCCTGAACGGGAGGCCATTCGTCGTGTGAAAACGAAAGCGAAGACGAACAACAAAGCCTCCCAACCGGGAGGCTTTTTTATTGGACAGCTTACAGGTGAGCCTTATGAATCCCGACAATCCACTGCTGGCGCTACGCGATAAAATCAGCGCAGTTGATAAAAAACTCCTGACACTTTTAGCGGAACGCCGCCTGCTGGCAGTGGAAGTTGCGCAGGCCAAACTGGCCACCCACCGCCCGATTCGCGATGTTGAACGTGAGCGCGCGCTGCTGGAAAACCTGATTGTGCTGGGCAAAGCGCATAATCTGGATGCGCACTACATCACCCGGTTATTTCAGCTGGTGATTGAAGACTCGGTATTGACCCAGCAAGCCCTGTTGCAAAAAAATCTTAATCATCCTCATGCCCATGCGGCCCGTATCGCCTTCCTCGGTCCCAAGGGCTCTTATTCGCATCTGGCGGCGCGTAAATATGCCGCCCGTCATTTCGATAACATGGTTGAATGCGGTTGCCTGAAGTTCCACGATATCATTAAGCAGGTAGAGAACGGTGCGGCAGATTACGCGGTGATGCCTATAGAGAACACCAGTTCTGGCTCAATCAATGACGTCTACGATTTGCTGCAGCAGACCAGCTTATCGATCGTTGGGGAGATGACGCTGCCCATTGACCACTGCGTGCTGGTCAATGGCCCGACGGATCTGCAGCAGATTGAGACGGTGTACAGCCATCCTCAGCCGTTCCAGCAGTGCAGCCAGTTCATTAACCGATTCCCGCACTGGAAAATTGAATATACCGAAAGCACCGCAGCGGCCATGGAGAAAGTGGCGGCGCTTAACTCACCGAAGGTGGCGGCGCTAGGCAGTGAAGCCGGTGGCGAGCTCTATCAGCTACAGGTGCTGGAGCGCAACCTGGCGAATCAGCAGCAAAACCATACCCGCTTTATTGTGCTGGCCCGCAAAGCCATCGAGGTTTCTGATCAGGTACCCGCCAAAACGACACTGATCATGGCAACCGGTCAGCAGGCGGGTGCGCTGGTCGATGCCTTACTGGTGCTGCGCCAGCATAATCTGATCATGAGCAAGCTGGAGTCGCGTCCGATAAACGGCAATCCCTGGGAAGAGATGTTTTATATTGATGTTCAGGGCAACCTGCAGTCGGAAAGAATGCAGCAGGCGCTGCAGGAGTTGCAGACTATGACCCGTTCACTGAAGGTACTGGGCTGTTATCCCAGTGAGAATGTGGTGCCGGTGGAACCGGGCGAGTAGATAAAAAAGGCATCCCGCGGGATGCCTTGTTGTTTCTGGACGGCGGCTGTTTTAAGGACGACTGTCGTTCGCCGAGCGCAATAAGCTACGGCTTTCAACCAGGAAGCGTTTCGCGTGATCGCCAAACCAGTGCTCGACCCGGTTGAAGCTGGCGATAAACGCCTGCTTATCCCCCTGTTCCAGCAAGGCAATCGCCTCACCGAAGCGCTGATAATAACGCTTAATCAGCGCCAGGTTGCTCTCTGACGACATGATAATGTCAGCATAGAGCTGCGGGTCCTGGGCAAATAATCGTCCGACCATCGCCAGCTCCAGCCGGTAGATCGGTGACGACAGCGCCAGCAGCTGATCGAGGTTCACGTTCTCTTCCGCTAAATGCAGGCCGTAAGCAAAGGTCGCGAAGTGACGTAATGCCTGGATGAACGCCATATTCTGATCGTGCTCAACCGCACTGATACGGTGTAAGCGCGCGCCCCAGACCTGAATCTGCTCCAGAAACCACTGATACGCTTCAGGCTGACGACCATCACACCAGACCACCACCTGTTTTGCCAGGCTACCGCTGTCCGGACCAAACATCGGATGCAGGCCCAGCACCGGACCATTATGCGCCGCCAGCATCGCCTGCAAAGGTCGGTTCTTCACTGACGCCAGATCGACCAGGATACAATCCTCTGGCAGCGGCGGCAGTTGGGCAATCACCTGCTCGGTTAAGTGAATCGGTACGCTGATGATCACCATACCGGCATCGCTGAGTAAACTCTCCGCCTGTGGCCAGTCTTCTTTATCCAGCGTTTTCACCGTATAGCCCGACAGCCGCAGCATTTTCTCAAACAGCCGCCCCATCTGCCCATTACCGCCGACAATCACTACCGGACGCAGTTCAGGACACAACGTTTTGAAGCCTTTATCGTTCTCGCTGGTATAGGACTCGCGCATCACCCGACGCAGCACATCCTCAATCAGGTCCGGCGGTACGCCGAGCGCTTCAGCTTCTTTACGGCGCGAGGCCAGCATTGAGGCCTCACGCTCAGGGACATAAATCGGCAGTCCATAACGGCTCTTGACTTCGCCTACTTCGGCGACCAGTTCAAGCCGTCTGGCCAGCAGGTCGAGCAGCGCCTTATCGACACTATCAATTTGATCGCGTAACGCGCTTAATTCAGCCACCATTGCTCTTACACCTCGTGTGACAGACGCGCCGACAGCACTCCCTGCAGATCCTGATGCATCTCACGCAGCAACGTTTCGGTGACGTCCCAGTTGATGCAGGCATCGGTGACGGAAACGCCATACTTCATTTCACTGCGTGGCTGCTCAGAAGACTGGTTACCTTCATTGATGTGGCTTTCCAGCATCAAACCAATAATTGAACGGTTTCCATCTTTGATCTGGGCAATAGCAGATTCCGCTACGCCAGGCTGACGACGGTAGTCTTTATTAGAGTTACCATGGCTGCAATCTATCATTAAGGCTGGACGCAGTCCCGCCTTGAGCATCTCTTTTTCACATTGCGTAACATCTTCCGGACCGTAGTTAGGCGCTTTACCTCCGCGCAGAATCACGTGCCCATCAGGGTTTCCCTGTGTCTGTAACAGACAAACCTGCCCGGCCTGATTGATGCCAACAAAGCGGTGTGGCATTGACGCCGCGCGCATCGCGTTAATCGCGGTACCCAGACTGCCGTCGGTGCCATTTTTGAAGCCCACTGGCATTGACAGACCCGAGGCCATTTCACGGTGCGTCTGCGATTCGGTGGTGCGTGCGCCGATGGCAGACCAGCTGAACAGATCGCCGAGGTACTGCGGGCTGTTAGGGTCCAGCGCTTCTGTCGCCAGCGGTAACCCCATCTCAACCAGATTCACCAGCAGCTTACGGGCAATGTGCAGGCCCGCTTCCATATCGAAGGAGTTATCCATGTAGGGATCGTTGATCAACCCTTTCCAGCCGACGGTGGTACGGGGTTTTTCAAAGTAGACGCGCATGACGAGATACAGCTGATCCTTCAACTGTTCAGAGAGGGTTTGCAAACGACGAGCATAATCCAGAGCCGCTTCGGTATCGTGGATTGAACAAGGTCCGCATACCACCAGCAGGCGCGGATCGCGGCCGGCAATGATGTCGGAGATAGTCTGACGAGAGGCAGCAACCTGAGCCTGTTGCTCAGCGGTCAGCGGAAATTTTGCTTTCAGCTCTTCCGGGGTAATCAGTACCTGTTCGTCGGCGATATGCACATTGTTCAGCGCGTCTTTTTGCATGGTGGCGATCCTTTTTGCTCGTATATGCGGTCATGGGATCCTCATGGAGGATGCAGCACACTGTATCACAGGGAATACATAATACAACATCAGGCGTACACTTTTATTACCAGTAAAATTTATCGGCGTGAGGTAAATTATTAAAACACTTATTAAACAAGTAATTACTAGATCATTAAAGCAAGACCACATAAAACAAAGTGTACATATATATTTACATCATTGAGCATTGTTTTCCTTCTCGTCGCTGTCAGAATAAAAATCAACCATGATCATTATGAGCGAGCCATGACGCAGACCGGTCCCCACCTTCGCCTCCGCCCTTTCACACTTAACGATATCGCTGCGTTTACTGAAGCAGTTAACGCCTCGCTGGATAGTTTGTTGCCGTGGATGGTCTGGGCGCACGCGAATTATCAGCCGCATGAAGCGGAGAGCTGGATACGCTTTACCCACTGGCAACGCCTGAAAGGTGAAGCAGAAGAGTTTGCGATTGTGGATCAGCGCGACCGGATACTGGGCGGCGCAGGGATTCGGTTCGCCCGTCATCCTGGCGATTTCAGCGCATTGGGTTATTGGGTACGCAGCGATGCACAGCGTCAGGGTATCGCCAGCCGCGCTGTGATCGCGTTGCTGTCGCTGGGCTTCTCCCGTCCTGAAACGCGCGGCATAGAGATTCTGGCGGCGGAAGACAACCTGGCCAGTCGGGCAGTGGCAGAGAAATGTGGTGGTGAGTTTATTGGCTGCCGCTACGGGCTGATTGTGCTGGAAAGCGGGCCGGTAAATAGCGCGATTTATCATTTTCAGCGACCTGATGCCACAGGTTCGTCGCCATCGACCGGATGATAAGATAAAAAAAGGGGCTGGCTTCACGCCAACCCCTTGTTTGCTATTAACTTTTAGATGTCGCGTTAGCGATACCTTAGTTAAGACGCTTTTATCAAGTCGTCATAAACATCATGCACTTACCAATAAAAACAACTAGTTAAACTAATATTCAATGCACTAAATTGCGGTATTATGAAAGCTCTGCTGCCAATCTGCTGCCACCTCTTTACCGTTCTAGTCGCAACTGCCGGAGTTTTTCCAACTTGAGCTTACGAAGCTGTGCAGATGAAGAATTGAAGTTAGCAAATCCAACTAAAAGAATTAAAAATGCTGCAAAAAAGACCAGCGAAAGAGAAGTGAAGGTAACTCGGTCCCTATTATTGTTGTTAATGCCGTCTAAAACAGCTTCTTTCATTCTTGGTTCATTCTTTATTAAATAAGGGCAAACCTTTTCAGCTCGCTCTCTTTCTTTACCTGTAATATTAGACACGCTCTGGCAGTCTATTTCTTTACCTTTTTTTGAATCTAAGATCCTTTGTGCGTTTAAATAATACTTAGCGCCGTCATCAAACACATAGGCAGCATAATCTTTTTTATACTGTTTAGCTTGGTTAGCAGTCATAAAACTTAGAACCAAAGAAAATATTGACAAAAACAACACAAAGAAAAGGTCTACTTTATTAGAGCGTTTACTACCTGCATACCCGAAAAAGCCTGAAAAAATAAAATTAATAGGATGTATTTTACCAGAATTGATACACTCCTGTATAAAAACCACATCATTAACGTTCCGAGCTTTTATTCCGGTAAAAAACTTAAAAAGTTTTATGTCATAAAAATTGTCACTAACCTTTTTTAATTTTTTTTCAGTAAAGTCTAGTCGTAACACTTTGATGAAGAAAAGGAATATAAAATGCAGCCCGCCAACTCGTATTGCTGCCAATATCAGAGCAATCAGATAAGCTGCATATTTGTACAGCTCTAACATTTTCGGGTCACTCATAAAGTCCCTCTAGGTTTGCAATAGGATTTAGACTTGCCGCTTCCTCTAGATGGTCGGGGGCAAAGTGAGCATAACGCATAGTTTCACGAATATTTGCGTGACCGAGTATGCGCTGCAGTACCAGAATGTTACCGCCATTCATCATAAAGTGGCTTGCGAAGGTATGACGTAGTACGTGCGTTTTTTGCCCTTCTGCCAGTTGAATGTCGGTCAGGGCGAGCATCTTTTTAAATTCCTGATAGCACGGATGAAACATTTTACCCTGTAGGGGCGATAGTTCGTCGTAGAGCCAGCGCGGAATCGGCACTGTGCGGTTTTTACCGCCTTTCGTTTTGGTAAAGGTCAATTTATATGGTGATAACTGAGAACGGTTAAGCCTCTCCGCTTCACTCCATCTTGCACCTGTTGCAAGGCACACCTTAACGATGCGCGTCAAATTGAGCTTGCCGTAAGATTCGCAGGCGCTCAGTAATATCTCTATCTGGCCGCCGGTTAGCCAGGACATTTCCTTTTCTTTCTCTTTGAAGATGCGAACCCCTTCGATAGGGTTAGGTAACTTCCATTCACCCAGCCTACGGAGTTCATTAAAAACAGCATCGAGATATTGCTGCTCGCGGTTGACTGTAATCGGCTTAGCTACCCACTTAGCTGGATTTGAATGATACCCGTTATCAATTTGGCCGCTTAAACGTTGGTCGCGGTAGTGCGCCCAATCCTTTTGGGTGATCTTTGCCGCAATGGGATCACCCATGCCTTTGCAAACAATGTGCAGTTTTGCGAGTCGGGATTTACTGGCTGAAAGAGACTGGCCGTGTAGGCGATGCCATAAATCAATCAGCTCACTTAGCTTGCGGCGGTCTTCTTTTTCACCAAGCCAGGGCTTTTCTTCCGATTCCTTCTTTATATAATTTTCGAAAGCCTCGGCCTCACCCTTCGTATTAAACTGCTTGCGAATGCGTTTACCTTCCCTTCCGTTTGGGAACACCTGCGCCAGCCATTTGCCATTTTTCTGTTTAGTGACAGTCATAGTGAGAACCGAGGTAAATTACTTATTGTTCACAAAGGTTATTGCCAGCATCAAGAATTGGGCTGATGCTTTTCTTAACCCCTTTATAGTTTGGATCGTCAGCCCATACAGCATCTATGTCGTAACCCTCCATTTTCCCGGTCTTGACAGCATCTTTTGCATTGCCATTTACAGGATATCGGTCATCAGTATCAGTGTTATAAACGAAGATGAAACGTTTATTAATGCAGGACACCTTAGTTTTCTTAAAAGTAAGGGGCCAGTCTTCACCTAATTTTGAAGAATCCAAATCAACAGATTTTTCGGCAGCATAAGATGCAGATGCCCCAATAAGGCATACTATGGCAAGAAATAACCTTTTCATTCCATTCCCTAAACGTGTTTTTCCAGAGTAAATAATACAGCCCCAAAAGGGGTAACATCAGATGCCCCACATTCAAACGAGACATTTGGATTGGTTAGTTTAATTTTCCCACCGGGTAGGCGAGAGATATCATACACATCATAAGAGTCATCAATATTAACGAACCAGCGACCATTGGCGATGTTCTTAGCCTCTGTATTCACTAGCCATGAGTGACCAACACCATCAATAAACACTAAACAACTTTTATCGACTGCTGAAAGCGCCGGATCCATAAGCCAATTACCTGCCTCATTGAGAACCCCCGACACTAACTTTTTCTTCGGAATACTTATTGATGATGTGACAACTTCAGGCTGACTATCGAACATCTCACCTTTACCAGTTGCTAACCATCTGAGAGACACGCCTGTGTCCAGCGCGCATGCAACTACTACATCTCCGGGGAAATATTCCCTGCGGATCCATGTGCTGATTGTGCCAGAAGAGATATCAAGTAAGTCGCCCAGCTCCTTTTGCATGGTGAAGCCGTAAGCATCTAAGAGGCGGCGTAAAACTAACTTCCCGCCGTTAGCCATGATTTCATCGTAAAGCTGCTTACCTTTCAGTAAAGGCTCATCTCGCAAATGCGAATTAACAAGCTCACCAGTCATTAACCAGTTCAAGTCTGCGCCGGTTTCAAGAGAGCATTTGATAATGGCCTTTCCAGGCAGGCTGTTGCGCTGAATCCAGGTGCTGATGCTGTTAGATGGCACACCCAAGACTTCTGCAAGCGCTCTTTGAGTGGTAACGCCATATGACGAGCTGATCCGCTCTATCAACTCCTGCGTATTCAAATTTTCATCATTCATTATTAGCTCGCACTCAAAATCGATTTACATGATCGCATTTTCGATCTAAAGTGACGCTCATCGACCAAGATGCACGTCACTGCACCATATTTTACTTAACCGGAGATAATGCGATATGAAAGATGCAAAAGCAACTTCAACGCATGAGCCTGAAAGCTCGCAAAAGCAGTCCAGTCCTTTTACCGACTCACAAATCAATGCGCTTGTCTCGGCCTTACTGCCAAGCCTGCAAAAAATGATCGGCTCTGCAATGGCAGACGCCATGAGCGTTCGTGACTTTGCAGCAATGCGCGGCGTCAGTGAGCGCTTAGTCTGGCAGTGGCTTGACGAGGGCATACTGCTCAAGGCTCCAACCAAAGATTTCAACAATAAAAAAAGTGCTGAAAAACGCAGCAAAGTCCTCATCAACGTCAAAGCATGGCGCGACAAACTCACCCAGCAGGCTGTGGACTGTCGTTATATCGATTCTCGAACCTCGCAATCTCTTAACTGATTTCGATTATTCAAGTTGAGCAAGGGAATAGCCATGTTTGATTTTAAGACATCCACACATAACCACTATGACGACGCCTGCCGCAAGTTTGCGCTGACACACAGCATGGCTGAGCTGGCGCAACGTGCAGGCATGAAAGCGCAGACTCTGCGCAACAAGCTAAATCCGGATCAAGTTCATCAGCTGACTGTTCCAGAATTGCTATTGCTTACCGATCTGACTGAAGACGCCACGCTGATAGATGGCGCGCTCGCACAGCTGCACTGCCTGCCATGCGTACCGGTTAATGAACTGGCAAAAGACAAGTTTCAGTCTTATGTGCTGAAAGCGACTGCTGAAGTCGGAAGCATGGCCGCCAGTGCCGCAAACCCGGAGCGGATAACTGCAACATGCCGCCGCAGTATTCTGGAGGCCGCAAACACTGGTATTCGCTGCATGATGCTGGCCGCGCTGACCGTGCAGGCCCGCGTTCACTCTAACCCGACCTTAGCCTCAACCGTTGACGCTATCAGTGGGCTGGGTGCTTCGATTGGTATCAGCTGAGGGCGCACGATGATTTCATTTGCGGCACACCTCAAGCGCCAGAGTCCGTCAATGTCCTATGGCAATGGCTGGATTATGGGCGAGAACGGCAGGCGCTGGCATCCGGTATTAAGCCAGCAGGTACAGGTAAAAGAGCAAAGAGGTAAATCATGGCTATCGAGGGCGATTCAATGCTGGTTGAGCTTTCTGCCGGGCAGAGGGTTTCGGCGCTGAATCACGTTGCCTTACTTCGGGCGCAGCTGATGGGCGGCAACTGTGAAATAGATATGGCTCGTTTTTTCTATGAAATGCGCGATGTGACAGACAGTAATTACCGGGATAACAAGCGCGCACTGAGCGCAATTCTTTTCCTGGCTAACATCGGTAAAGACAGGCACGACGCTGCATTTAGTGAACTGACTACTGATGAAAGAAAGGCGCTTATTTGTGCAATGAATCATTTAAAAGCAGTCGTGAGTTTATTTCCAAAGCGAATGACCCTTTCTAATTAATCAACCCTAAGCAAATTAATGGCGTAAATCCGCCGGGCATTCTTTTGCCCAAATTCAGGAGAAAGAAACATGCGAAATATACAGACCCGTAATTTTAAAGCTGATGACGATGCGCTTAGCGCCCTGCTGAGTAAGGTCAAAATCGAGCAACGTTCTGATGATGCGCTGTCGATTTCTATCCGCCTGGCCGCACTGGCAATTCATGCCCGCCAAAAAGAAATGTCTGCAGTAGAAATTATCGAACTGCTGGACAAAGAGGCCGAGCGCTTTGAGAACCAGGCGCAGGAGTTGCACTGATGGCCGACTCAATCGACATGGCGCAGCAGCGCGCCGATGAACTGCTGGCACGCAATATCGCCAGCGTCGTTAACCGCCCGGTCAGCGTGGCAGCTTCGTTCTGTGAAGACTGCGACGCGCCAATCCCGGAGCAACGCCGCCGCGCCGTGCGTGGTGTGACTCGCTGTGTCAGCTGTCAGGACATGGCCGAACTTCGCACGAAAGTTTCAAAAGGCGGTGTTGTATGAATACGATCCTGAAGTGGGCGGGCAACAAGTCCCGGGTAATGCCGGAACTGCTGGCACATCTGCCAGAAGGTGATCGCCTGGTCGAACCCTTCGCCGGTTCCTGCGCAGTAATGATGAACACGGATTATCCGGCCTATCTGATTGCGGATATAAACCCTGACCTCATCAATCTCTATCGCCAGATAAAAGAGCACACCCGCCCGTTTATCATTGTGGCGGCCAGCCTCTTCAATCAGAACACGACTGGCGAAAGTTATTACGCCGTGCGTGCAGCATTTAATCATGATCCGTCGCTACCTTTACTGGAGCGCGCCGCTTATTTCCTGTACCTGAACCGCAATGGATATCGCGGTCTTTGCCGCTACAACAAGCGCGGCGAATTTAATATCCCCTTTGGTAATTACACAGAGTCATATTTTCCGCTGACCGAGATAGAAGCCTTCGCAGAAAAAGCCCAGCGTGCGACGTTCATCTGTGCCGACTTCCGCGAAACGCTGCGTCTGACTAAAGCTGGCGATGTTGTGTACTGCGATCCGCCTTATGACGGTACTTTCGCGGAATATCACTCTGCAGGTTTTGGCAAAGATGAGCATCACGATCTGGTCAGCATGTTGCTCGACGTCTCGGAGCGTTGCCCAGTAGTAGTTTCAAACAGCGATACCCTCTACACCCGCAGCATTCTTCGCGATTTCGATATCGCCAGCATCAGCGTAGCCCGGTCGGTCGGCGTTGCCGCAGGTGGAGGAAAGCGCGCATCGGAAATTATCGCAATGCGCCGTCCCGCCGTCGGGCCTGAGTGGTCTGGCTTTGACCCGGCCGCAGGCGCTGACTGGTCTGCAGAAGTGCAGGCGTCTCAATGATTCAGGAATACGCTTACCCGTGGAATGTACCACGGGAAGCCATTGCCAGCCCATACCCAACCTATGACGAAATGCACAGCCGCAGTCAGATGATTGCGGCTTTAGTGCGTGCGCAGGAACTACTCGAAAAGCAGCCGACGCTGATCCAGATTGATGTAAAGCGTCGGGTTAGTGAGTTGGAAAAAACACAGGGTATTGATCGTGCCAATGTGTACTTAGCGAAAACCTTCGTTGAGCGCACATTGCCACGCGTTGAAACCGTTAACGCTCAATATCGCCTTGGTGAAATGAGCAGCGGCACGTTTAACCTGCTGACAGGTAATGCAACCAAACAGGCTGGCGCGGCCAGCGCGGGCGGCACGCTTTGGGAGCTGATGCGCCGCTTTAACCGCCTGCCTGATATGGCTCGCTCCGACGTCGATTTGCTTGCCGGGGATGTGGCTAATTTCATTCTCGCCGAGCTGGTACAGGCACATGAGCAGGCCAGCGACGAGTCAGATTACAAATATACGCACCGCGTTTACATGACCGCCGCCACCATTACCCGCGAGCTGAGCCAGACCCCGCCATTATGGGATAAAGTCACGTCACGGCTGTTTGACCCGGAGGAAGTTACCCCGGCAATCATGCGTATGCAGACGGAAAAATGGTGGAAAGGCCGACTGCGCCGCGTGGCCTCATCATGGCGTGAACATCTTCAGATTGCCCTGGCTAACGTCAGCAAAAAGCACACCCCCTACGCCAGCAGCATGACAGTTTCTGAGTGGCGCGAGCAGAAGCGCCGCACCCGTGAATTTTTGAAGGGAATGGAGCTGGAAGACGAGGAAGGCAACCGCATCAGTCTGATCGAGAAGTACGACGGCAGTGTAGCCAATCCGGCGATCCGTCGCTGTGAGCTGATGACCCGCATTCGCGGATTTGAAAACATCTGCAACGAAATGGGTTTTATTGGCGAGTTCTATACGCTGACCGCCCCCGCGCGCTATCACGGCACAATCAAAACCGGGCATCGTAACCGCAAATGGAACGGTGCCAGCCCGGCCGATACGCAGCGTTATCTCTGCAGCGTCTGGCAGAAAATCCGCGCCAAGCTGCACCGCGAAGAAATCCGCATTTTCGGGATCCGCGTTGCTGAGCCTCATCATGATGCGACCCCACACTGGCACATGCTCATGTTCATGCGCCCTGAGCAGGCTGAGCGCGTGCGCGAAATTATGCGCGATTACGCCTGGCAGGAAGATAGCAGAGAGCTGACGACAGACAAGGCCCGTAAGGCACGTTTTCACGCCGAAGCTATCGATCCAGAGAAAGGCAGCGCAACGGGTTACGTTGCTAAATACATTTCCAAAAATATTGATGGTTATGCGCTGGATGGTGAGACAGACGACGAGAGCGGAAAAGATCTGAAAGAAACAGCCTCGGCCGTTTCTGCCTGGGCGGCACGCTGGCACATCCGGCAGTTTCAGTTTGTGGGCGGTGCGCCGGTCACGGTTTACCGCGAGCTGCGCCGCATGGCAGACAGCGAAACCGCGCACGGCCTGAGCGTTGAGTTTGCGGCCGCGCATGACGCAGCCGATGCAGGAGACTGGGCCGGATACATTAACGCGCAGGGCGGCCCGTTCGTGCGCCGCGACGATCTGGCCGTGCGCACCTGGTATCAGGCAAGCGAAGATGTGAATGAGTACGGTGAGGAAACCGTGCGCATCAAGGGTGTTTACGCAACCGAAGTTGGCGACGATACGCCAATTTTAACCCGTCTGATGCAATGGAAGATTGTCCCGAAACGTGCCGTTGATTTGGCTTTTGAATTTAAGGACGCGTCCGCGTCCTCTCGGAGTTCTGTCAATAACTGTACGGGAGGTTTGAGATCTGAGGATTCGAACCCGACGGAAAGTTTCGCAAAAATCGACCTGGACGGCATGAGCAGGAAGGAACGGCGTCAGCTTTTAAGCCGGATAAGGGCGCAGAAACCAGAAAAGCGGCATCTGAAGCTGAGGCGGTCTGACAAAATTGAAGCTGCGTGCGACAACGTAATAGCCCAAGTAAGAGATTTAAGCGGTGAAACGATCAGTCGCGGGCTGGCCGTGCGTCTCATTAAAGGCACGCAGACGAAAATCGCTGGTCAAGTATTCCGCAGCTTACCTAATGGAGAACTGGCCCGCCCAATACTGGAGCCAAAGCAGACTTTCGTATTAGAACGATTTAACCGATTAGCAGAAAAAAACCGCAAAAAAAGGGCGTAATTTCTGCATTAGAGTAACGAAATTAGGTGACCATCGTTCTGATGACCACGATTTATGAGCAAGTGATTCTAAAAAACTCCTTAGATTTAATTGTTTCATATCAATAAGATAAAAAACAAATAAACCAAATATTTTTCATTTCTCAATTTATAAGTGCTATGCTACTGTATAAATACACAGTTAAGTTAGGGGAGGGAAAATGACGGTTCAGGAATCAAACCAAATACATAAAAAAATGGCGTGCGTGCAGTTCATTGCGGAGGTTTCGTTAGTCTCAAACTGCAAGCCGTCAGACCTAAAACTGGCACTCAGCATTATTGCCGAATTGGCGAACTCGGAGAGCAACCAGAACGCTGGCGAGGAAATCTTTTATGCTGCCGATTAGAGATTGATGATTTTTGCGGCGGCATGGTTGAACAGCGAGCATTGTGAGGCTTTAGCAAATGGCCGGAAGCGACACTAATTATCAGATAGTTTACCGGGGCGATTGTTTGGAGTGCTTCCATTCTGGCGGCTGGGTTTTCTTTCAGCGTCCTAAAGAGGCTGGCGGAGGATTCTGGCTCGGCAGGACTTATGATTTTGTTTTTATGATCGAGCTGCCTTGCCCCGTTTCTCTTCGTGAGGGCATTCTTTACCTGCAGCAGCTGCGCTATGGTAGTGCCGCATCCTCCGATTTTCAGGCAATGTGACTCGTAAATGAGCTATGCATGCATAACGCGCATGGATTCGCATTAATTTTTTAAGCACTGAAACACCCTGCAGCGCCTGTCATGGCGCTGTTTAGCTATGTGAATGCAACTGCATTAAAAGCGATGCACAAAGCGGGCAGGCGTGGCGGGGATAGCATTGCGCGCGAAGGGTCAAACATGTATCCGTTGTACGCTCAAGGGAGAATATTACGATTGCATAATAAAGATCTGATTAGAAATTTGATTCTTGAGTTAGTTAGTTTTTTTGGCGAGAAGACATTATAACGGAGTTGTGCACTATGGATGCATAAGCCAGCAGCTTGATTAAACATTACAGTGTTATGACTTTTGACGGTCATAGTACTCGATAATTTGTAAGGCAACTGCTGCAACTTGGACCATTTCATCACGGCTCGTGCCAGCGCATTTCCCCCCGTAATAATCATGCAAAATAGCCTGGTTAAATTCACCAACCTCTTCACCTAAGATTGAAGCCCATAGGAACGGATTGAGATCTCGATCAGCCCCCCATTTAGCATCTTGGCGTTCCATTTCTGCGATTACATCTGTAAGAGCATTTGAACTGAAATGTTTATTTCTCATTTAAACTCTTTAGACAAAGGAATTGACCTACTCATTTATCATCAAAACTATCGTTCGTCTACATCTATAAGTAACATTAATACTTTAAGAGCTACATTTTTTTTGCTATAAATTCAGTTATACCAATTTTATAAGCGACAAGCCCTTGGAAATTTCCTTTCACAGCAGACACTTAAGGGATATCTGTCTCATACAAAGTCATGCGGATGAAGTTCTTGGTCTCCGTTTATCTAAAAAACTGATATCACGCCTTTTTGACATTAAGGCAATAAATAACGTATTGGAACTTCCCGTAGGAGGTCCTGTCTCAAGCTTTCAGGATGACGAAGAATACATTATAATCAAGTTAGACTCTAAGGTAAGTATGGGGTTCATATGTGTTCACGCAAAGCCTCCAAAAAATGATGATAATTCAATAGATTGGAAAGCAGTAAGACGTATTAAGTTAATGTTCATAGGTGACGAAAAATGATTGGTACACTAGATTTTAGCCCAGACCGGGTATCTCCTCCTGGCGACACAATCATAGACCTCATGGATGAGCATGGGCTTACCGATGCAGAACTCAGCAAGAAGATTGGTCTCTCTGTTTTGAAGGGTCAACAACTTTTGCTCGGAAATTTATCTTTGAATGAATGCATGGCATTAAAGTTACAGGATATATTTAATGTTTCAGTAGAGTTTTGGCTCAAGCGAGAAGGTGCTTACCGAGAACATATTGAACATTTAAATGCTGTCAATAAAGAATGGCTTGAATCACTTCCAGTAAAAGACATGGTTAACTATGGATGGATACCAAAAGCATCAACACGCGAATTAAAATTCAAATATTGCTTAGACTTTTTTGGCATTAAATCTGTTAATGATTTTACATATAAAGTGGAAAATGATGCTCCATTAGTTGCATTTAGAAAATCCCTGAGTCTTAAGACTGTTCCAATGGCAGATTTGGCATGGATAGTAAAAGCTAAAAAAATAAGCAATAGTCATGCCTGTAAATTATGGAGTAAAGAGACTTTAATAAGTTTGCTTCCAGATATTCGTCGACTCTCAAATGAACCAGATATAAAAATCTTTGTTCCGAAACTTAAAGAAATCTTTGCTAAAGCAGGCGTTTCGTTTATTGTCTTGCCAACTCCTTCAGGATGTCGTGCAAGCGGTGCGACATGTTTTTTCAAGCCTAATCACGCCACTCTCATAGTGAGTTTTAGACATCTCACTGATGATCATTTCTGGTTCACTTTGTTCCATGAAATTGGACATCTAATTCTTCATGATGCAATTAACATTCGTATAGAAGGAGAAATAGAACTTAGTTCAAAGGAAGAAGTTGAAGCAGATCAATTTGCTATTGATACATTAATACCTAAGCCTTTTCAGACGATAATTAAAGACTTCGGAGCTAAAGACTGGAAAGTAATAGTACGTACTGCTAAAAAGATAGGTGTTTCAAAAGGGATAGTTGTGGGGCATTTACAACACATTGGTAATGTCCCGTATTCTCACCTTAACCGACTTAAGGTGAGATATAAAAAGGATGATATAATCTAAATACTCTATCCCCCGAAATATTTATAGCTGTCGGGGGATTTTTGCCAGTTACAAAGGGCGTCCTCCAAAACCTGCATCTTTAGATATCCTATAGGTAAAATTTCTGCAAGAAGGGATAGTTTTTCGTTTAATTCTGACACTGAATCTACGCCATTTTTATTATTGCTAAAAAGAAGTCTACATCCTTTAATAGGGCCAGTTGAACCGTTCAAAAAAAGATGACTTGGCTCCAAGTTTAATAATTTTGTTTTTCTAAGCATTGTTAGATAATCAAATTTCGCTGTTCTGCCGAAGGAAATGACACTCCTCATATTTGAGTATAATATCTCAAAGAGTAGATCAGGACCCGTTGAAATTGTTTCAGCCTCAGCAAATCTCGCTTCATGGCTTTTTGTATTGCCAATAAATTCAATATAAGACTTAAAGACCTTGGGTATTGAACGCCTTGAGTCAACTTTTAGGGTTTCATATTTCCTATGATTTCCATATTGTCTCTTTTTACTAGTGGAAACCAAATGCGGTGATGATTCTTTATACCATTTTTCAAAATCCTCAAAATTATCAGTAATATTCTCCCAAGTCCAAGTTATTGTACCTAACCCACTGTATATATCTCGGCATAATTGCCATTTTGTTTTGTTGTTTTTTCCAAAATGAGTAGACAAAAATATTAACCAGCATGCCTCATCATAGCGGCCTGCTTCATTATGCAATTTAGCTGCAATAAGTGGATCAAATTGAATTGAGTTAGGCTCCATCCTAAGCTGGCTATAGTTATGTTTATTGTTAATGGCTTCCACATATTTTATTCTACGAATGCTGTCTATCAGTTGCATAGCAAACGTTTCGTAGTGAGCATCAGAAGTTAGCCCCAGCAAAGAATGTTCATTATTTGAAAAGTTCTTGAGATCCGATACAAATTTTTGAACTTCATGATGCCTTCTCATTTTCATTTTCCTTCAAAAAAAATCTTAAACGAATCATTTTTTAATTTTGCAATTTCATCATGCGCTTCCTGTAAGCTATCATCACCTCTGAATAAATAGTTTATTTTTATCAATCTCATTAAATCTTTCCAGTAATCATTTAATTCAGAGTGGTCAATATTAAAGAATTTGTCATTTCTCAAGCTTTCTTCTACTTTAAGTATTTTGAATCTCAAATCTAAAGAATCAATTGCAGGCATTTCACCCATAATGGATTCGGTACTCATAAAACCTTCTCTTTGTAAAGCAGAAACTCTAGGAAGATCATCTACATACAAATGCATACTTGAAACATAATGATAATACTGACCCAAGCCGCAATTTAAAATTTTAGCAATAAATTCCTGAATCATTGTAAAGGCAAATATATCGTGAGTTAAGCCTTTAAACGCATCGTTGGAGCGCATGTTGACAAATAGATTTAGTTTTTCATCTCTTATTAGGAACTGAAGTGAGATTGTGCACGGTATGTCTTTATACTCTTTATAATCATTTGATTCTAATGCCAGATCTGAGGCGTCAAAAAGTTGCAATAAAGCTCTTCGGCTAGTTTTTTTATGGCTCAGTTGAGTAATAATGTTCTCTAACTGATTATGTATATTATGCATACTAAAGATGCGAGGGCCATACCCTCCTCGGATTGTACCATCATCTTCAGCAAATTCTTTGTAAATAGAGATATACCGTTCAATAAAACTAAGTTTATTGTCACCAGTCAAATACCATAGAAACTCACCCATGCAACTGATTATTTTACTCCTGGACTCAGTTCTACTAACGCGCTTAACTGGGTCAGTAAGTACTAAGCTAGCTCCAAGTATCTCTATGGTATCGCCTTTAGACGCTTTAATTCTTGAACCATCTTTGATGATTGCCGCATGAACTTCCTTAAGAAGATCATCAATACAGTCTGCTTCTGCGGAGAATGTCATAATGTTACATCCTGTAAACTGTTTAGGTTTACTTATTAACATCATCGCATTGCACAGTCAATCAACCCTTGAAAAAGTTTTACCGCACTTCAGTTTCAATTATTTTCACACATACCTCAATATTTTAACTTTACACAAAAGAATAAAATATTCATATAAAACAGATAAATACTTAGATTCTGCAGCACGATAACCCTTGATTCATTCTAATGAATAGGGGCGAAATTCAATCACTGTGCATCCTATCCAATTATTTATTTCTTTCATCCTTTCTTGTAGAGGTGTCAGTTCATTCCGCACAAATACCTGTGACGCTTTCACTGCATCCCCGAATCCGCCGGAGTTGTCCGGGATAATCCCCATCATCTGCGGCGGTACGCGGTGCGCGCTTAACAGGTCGTCGCGGCTGGCTTTCTTGATGTTAAAGAAATCGTCTTTCGTCGCGACTTCGCTTAGCGGCAGAATCTTAATCCCGTCCGGCTTTCCGTTCGGTGCGTACATAAACAGGTTGCGGAAGTTACCCAAGCCTTTCGTGTCGCGCATCGCCTGACGCATCCGGTCAACGTCACTGCTGCTCTGCGCCGCGTCGGTCATGTAGAGGATGTAACCGGCGTGGGCGCCGTTCTGGTAATACTTGCGGCGGAACAGCGTCGCCGCCTCATTCAGCCAGGCCGAGTTAAGCGCGCTGAGATATTCCGGCAGGCCGTACAGCTCCTGATTAATATCCGGCTCCAGAAGGTGAAAGACGCTGCCGGCCGAAAACTCATGCGGCTCTTTCCAGTCATTCACAAACCAGTAAACGCCATCCTTCACGCCTCTGCGGGTAAATTTGGCCGGGGTGGTTTCAAGGCGTAGCGGTTTACCCAGGCTGTTGCGACGCAGCTCGGCGAAGGCGTTGCCGAACACCAGATAATCAAGCGCAAACTTGCTGAACTCCTGCTGACTCATCATCGGGTGCGGAATAAACGTTGAGGCCAGAATGTTGCGCTTTACGTAAATCGGCGAGCTGTGATGCACGGCTGAGCGCAGGCTTTTAGCCAGCCCGCCAAAACTGACCGGCGGCTCAAACCAGCGCCCGTTACCGATGCACTCGGCATAATCCAGAATGTCGCGCTTATCCATGACCGGCGTCGGATCGCCAAAGGTAAACGCCTCGGCGTGCTGCTGCGGTGCGGTTGCCTGTACCGGCTGTGGGGTGGCGGTGTAAGCCTTGCGGCCTCTGCGTTTGCTCATCAGTAAAATTCCAGAATTGAGGGATTAGCGCCGCCGCTGGCTGCGGTAAGCGGTTCGTTTAACAGTGCGTGCATGATTGCCCAGGCGACGTCAGCATGGCTGGCCTCTTCGCTGCGGCTCGCCTCATAGGTTGAGCGGTTGCCGCTGGCCGTCATGGTTTTGCGGATAGCCATAAACGACTGCGTGATGTCCGTAGCCCCGGCGTCATACTCAAGCCGCCCGCTGCTGATGGTGTCTTTTGCCTTCAGTACCATTGTTGTTTTCACTTCCGGCGAGTATTTAATTTCACGCGCGGCCGGGTAAAACTGGCGTACCAGCTGGAAAACACCCTGGCCGATGCCGGTCGCATCAACGCCGATATATTCCACGGTGTATTTTTTCGTTAAGTCCTCGATCGATTTAGCCTGCGCGGCAAAGTCCATGCCCCGCCACTGGTGACGCTCCAGCACGCGAAATTTTCCGCCCGCAACGAGCGGCGGTGCGATAACCGCACAGCCTGCGCTGTCGCCGGTGTGCGACGGGTCATACCCGATCCAGACCGGCCGGTATGCAAACGGGCGCGGCAGGTACGGGTTAAAATCTTCCCACTCTTCCAGGCTGTCGATCATGCAGCTCTGCAGCTCGGCAAACGGGAACACGCTCGCCTCATCATCGACAAAATCACACATCAGCAGGTTCTGATATTCCGCCGGACTGTATTCAAGCTGCAGCTGCTCAATGTCGAACAGGTTGCAGCCGCCGGTGAGCGCATCCTCAACCGTCACAATCTGCCGCCACTGCCCGTCACCGCACAGCGCGCCTTTCGCCAGGTGTGAATGCGACAGGTCTATCTCGATGCGATCATCTCTGTTCCGCCGCCCCTTGTTAAACAGCTCGCCTGACCAGAACGGATAGGCGCTGTGTGACAGGGCCGACGGCGTGGAAAAATAGGTCGTGCGCCATTTTTTGTGCAGCGACATGCCGCTGGCAACTTTGCGCAGCTCCTGGAATTTCGGGATCCAGAAATATTCATCCAGGTACAGGTTGCCGGTATAGCTCTGCGCTGTGCGCACGTTCGTGCCGAGGAATATCAGGCGCGCGCCGTTCGGCAGCACAATCGGATCGCCTTTCAGGTCAACGTCAGCCTGGCGGGCAAAGTCGAGGATATAGTTTTTAAAAACGTGGGCCTGCGCCTTGCTGGCCGAAAGAAATATCTGGTTTCGCCCGGTGGTCAGCGCGTCGATCAGCGCCTCGCGGGCAAAGTAGAACGTGGCGCCAATCTGGCGCGACTTCAGGATATTGCGGATGCGGTGAGTCAGCCCGGCTTTATGCCAGTTGAGCTGATACTCAAAGCAGTTATCCATAAAATAGCGGGTCAGCTTGTCTACCTGTTCCTCGCTGAACTCATTTTTAACAACCGGCTGGCGCTCACCTTTGTTGCGGTTGCGCACATTAGGGTTTAAGTCGGCCTCGTTGCCGCTGCTGCGGTAGCGCTCAACGCGGGCAAGGCGCTCAATCTGACGGCCGAGCGCGTCTATCTCTTTGTAATCACCATTCCCCTTTACCTCTTTCATGATGAGCTGGATCAGCCGGGCTTCCATGCTGGATTCCACGCGACTGATGGGCGCGACGTTGTCCCACGCGTCGCGCAGCTTCCAGCTCTGCACGGTTGGCGTTTTCTGTCCGAGCGTCTCCGCAATCTGGCGCACGGAATAACCCTGCCAGTAAAGCAGCGCGGCCTGACGGCGCGGATCGCTGATGATGGTTGTCGGTGTCGTTTTCATACCGGCAAGGCTACCGGTGCCGAAAATGGCGCGCCTGCTGTCCCTGTTTGCTGATGCATCAGCGGGCTGGCATTCGTTGAGGGATTGTGTGGCGACGGGGAAACTGGCCCCGAACCGACCCAACACCTGACCGGAGCCTGATTAATGGCAGCAATCAAAGCAAAGCGTTTTCGTATCGCAGTTGAAGGCGCAACCACTGACGGCCGTGTCATTTCCCGCGACTGGATTTCGCAGATGGCGAAAAACTACAGCCCGGAAATGTACGGCGCACGTATCAACATGGAACACATCCGGGGCTATGCCGCCGACAGCACTTTCCGCCGCTTTGGTGACGTGACGGCCATTGAGGCTGAAGAAATCGGTGACGGCCCGCTCAAGGGCAAGCTGGCCCTTTACGGGCATATCGATCCGACGCCGGAGCTGGTCGAGCTGACTAAAGCGCGCCAGAAAATCTACACCTCCATTGAAGTTAACCCGGAGTTCGCCGACACGGGCGAGGCGTATCTGGTTGGCCTGGCCGTCACCGACGACCCGGCAAGCCTCGGCACGGAGATTCTGAGCTTCAGCGCCACGGCCAAAGTTAACCCGCTGGCGTCCCGCAAGCTGGAAAAAGGCAACCTCTTTACCGCCGCTGAAGAAACCGTGATCGAGTTTGAAGAAGTGGCCGAGCCGTCGCCGTCCCTTCTGACGCGTATCACCGCCATGTTTACCGGACAGAAAAAGGCCAGTGGCGAGCAGTTCGCCGACGTCAGCGCGGCGGTAACGGCCGTCGCTGAGCAGGTACAGCTGAACGCGGAGAGCCAGACGCAGGAGCTGTCTGCGCTGGAGCAATCCGTCACCGCACGTCTGGAGGCTATCGAGCAGCAGGCCGGGGAAGACCGCGCCGCTTTCGCTGCGCTGAAGGGGCAGCTTTCGCAGACCGACGGCAGCTTTAACCGCCGCCCGGCGGCAACCGGCAGCGATCCGAAGTCCGGCGCGCAGACCGACTGCTAATCAGGCGTTGCCTGAACGTTAAAAACCCACACAGAGATAAACAGGAACGCCAATGCGTAAGAATACCCGCTTTAAGTTTAACCAGTTCATGACCCGCCTCGCCGAGCTGAACGGCGTCGAAACCGACGACATGAACAAAAAGTTTACCGTTGAGCCGTCGGTCACGCAGACCCTGATGAGCCGCGTGCAGGAGTCTTCAGACTTCCTGACCCGCGTCAACATCGTGCCGGTGTCCGAAATGAAGGGCGAGAAAATCGGTATCGGCGTATCCGGTTCGATTGCCAGCGTGACCGATACGGCAGGCGGCGATGAGCGCGAAACCGCTGACTTTGCCGCGCTGGATAAACAAGGCTATGAGTGTGTGCAGGTCAACTACGACTTTCATATCCGTTATAACACCCTCGACCTGTGGGCGCGTTATGAAGATTTTCAGGCCCGTCTGCGTGACGCCATCGTGAAGCGCCAGGCGCTTGACCGCATCATGATCGGCTTCAACGGTGTTACACGCGCCAAAACTTCGAACCGCGCCAAGAATCCGATGCTGCAGGACGTGGCCGTAGGCTGGCTGCAGAAGTACCGCAACGATGCACCGGCGCGCGTGATGAGCAAAATCACCGACGAAAACGGCGCCGTCGTCTCTGAAAAAATCCGCGTCGGCAAAAACGGCGACTATGCCAATCTCGACGCGCTGGTGATGGATGCCACCAACACCCTGATCGAGCCGTGGTATCAGGAAGACCCGGAGCTGGTTGTCATCGTGGGCCGTCAGCTGCTGGCTGATAAATACTTCCCGATCGTCAACCAGTCGCAGGCCAACACCGAGCAGCTGGCCGCTGACGTCATTATCAGTCAGAAACGCATCGGCGGTCTGCCAGCGGTGCGCGTGCCGTACTTCCCGGCCGACGCGATGTTTATCACCCGCACCGATAACCTGTCGATTTACTGGCAGGAAGGCACGCACCGCCGTCTGATTGACGAAGTGCCGAAGCGCGACCGCATCGAGAACTATGAGTCCATCAACGAGGACTACGTGATCGAGGATTACGCGGCCGGTTGCCTGGTTGAAAACATCGAAGTCGGTGAGTTCAGCGCGGCTGCAGAAACCCCGGCAGCAGAAACTCCGGAGGCGTAACGCATGTTAAGCCCTGCCCGACGTCACCGCATGCGCCAGCAGGCTATCGAAGCCTCGCAGAACGCCGACAACCCGCTGCGCCACGCCAGCGGCTATGAGCAGATGCTCATCAAGCTCAACGACGACAAGCGCCGCCTGAAGAAAGTGCACTCTAACGAGCGCAAGGCGGAAATGAAGCGTCAGCTGCTGCCTGAGTACCTACCGTGGGTGTCCGGCGTGCTGGAGAAAGGCAAAGGCGCACAGGATGCCGTGCTGATGACCGTCATGATCTGGCGGCTCGATGCAGGCGACGTACCCGGCGCGCTGGAGATTGCCCGGTATGCGCTGACGCATGGCCTTGTGTCGCCTGACGGCTTTAAGCGCGCAAGCCTGCCTTACCTGCTGGCCGAGGAAGTCGCCAGCGCGGCAACGCGCGCCTGGACGGCAAAAGCGCCGGTCGATGTTGACCCGCTGCTGGCAACCATTGCGATGACGGAATCCGAAGACATGCCCGATCAGGTGCGCGCCAAGCTGCACAAGATAACCGGGTATGTGCTTCGCGATGCGGGCAGGGCATTGGAGGCGATGACCCACCTTGTAAGGGCGCATCAGCTGCACGACGGCTGCGGCGTCAAAAAAGACATTGAGCGGCTGGGAACGGCGATGAAAAAGCAGGCCATCGCCAGCCGCTGACCGAACGCGACCCCGCGCACGGGCGGCAGGACGGCAACGCACTTTCAGTGTCTGCGCCCTCCTCCACCGCCCACCTATTTCAAAGGCCGATTATGAATAACACGGTTGTTATCCCCGCCCCGCGACCGGCAGACGCTGCCGAGCCGCCGGTAAAGAATACGTTTTTCTGGCCTGACATTGACCTGCAGCAGCTGCGCGATTCGCTGCGCTATGAGGGAACGGTCACGGCGCTGCGCCTGCGCCTTGCCGTGAAAACGGCAATTTCTGAAGTGAACGCCGAGCTGTACGACTGGCGCGCCGCGCAGATGGCGGCGGGCTTTAAGGTGCTGGCCGACGTGCCTGCGGAATCGCTCGACGGCGAGAGCGAAAAGATTACGGCCTACCTTGCCGCCGTCGGCGCGCTGACCGCCGCCACCATCGTTGAGCGCTATCGCGGCTATGACGCCAGCGGCACAAAAAAGGCGGGCGAAATCGAGGCCAGCGCCGACGAGTACTGGCGCGACGCGCGATTCAGTATCAGCCGCATTGCCGGTAAGCCTGGCTGCATTGTGGATCTGCTCTGATGAACGTTTACGCGCAGCAGGGCGATACCGTTGACGAAATCTGTCAGCGCTATTACGGGCGAACCGGTCAGGCCGTCGAGCTGGTTTATACGGCTAATCCGGGCCTCGCCGAAAGCGGGCCGGTGCTGCCGCACGGCTGCGAGGTGACGCTGCCTGATCTGCCTGAATCTTCAGCAGGTGAAACCGTCAACCTGTGGGACTAAAAATGGAAAAAATCAGCTCTGTGATCAACTACCTGATTGGCCTCATCCTGATGTGGTTCGGGCGTCATACGCCACAGGATATCGCCTTTATGGTCGGTTCCGGCGTGGCCGTTATCACGCTCATTACTAACGTGGCGACGTTCTTTATCAACTGGCATTACCGCCGTAAAACCTACGAGCTGCAGCGCCTGCGGGGGGTGAGCCTTGAGCCAGACCGTTAAACGCTGCGCCGTGTTGGCCGTGCTGGCGATTGCCGCGCTGCTGCCACAGTTCAAAACCCTGAAAACGTCCGAGGCCGGACTGGCGCTCATCGCCAACGCTGAGGGGTGCCGCACCTCGCCCTATCAGTGCAGCGCCGGTGTCTGGACGAACGGCATCGGTCACACAGAGGGCGTGACGCCGCAAAGCCAGATCAGCGAGCGACAGGCGGCGGTCAATCTGGTGTATGACGTGATGCGCGTCGAGCGCGGGATCGATGCCTGCATGCGCAGCGATATGCCACAGCCGGTCTATGACACGGCCGTGTCATTCGCCTTTAACGTCGGCGTGCGCGCGGCCTGCAGCTCGACCTTTGCCCGGTATATCCGGCTGCAGCACTGGCCTGATGCCTGTAATGAGCTGCGGCGCTGGGTGTTCGTTAAGGGCGTGAGAAATCGCGGGCTGGAAAATCGCCGCGCGAATGAGACAGCCTACTGCCTGCGGGGTGCGACATGACGCGCCTGATAGCGCTGCTTCTGGCCGTGGCTCTGCTGGCGCTGGGCGTAACCGGCTGGCAGTGGAAAGAAGCCAAAGACGACCTGACCAGCGCACAGCGCATTATCGGCACGCTGTCAGCAGGTATCGAGAGCCGCGACAGGGCAATAGCCCGGCTGGATGCCGATGCGAGAGCCAGCCAGAAGCGTGAGGCCGAGCTGCGGCTGATGCAGGGGCACGCCAGCACGGCCGCGCTTAACCGTGAAATGACCATACAGAGAGAAACCGATGCAATTCCGATACTGCGTGACTGGTCTGCTGCTGCTCTGCCTGACGATGTTATCCGGCTGCACGCCCGCCCGGCCTTCAGCAGCGCCAGAGATTATCTGGATTGGGTGTCCGCGCGTGACAAGCTGCCCGGTGCCGGGAAACAACCTTAAAACGGCGGGCGATCTGGCGGCGGATAATCGTCAGCTTGAGGCCGCACTTGCTGCCTGCGGGCTGCAGGTCGAAATCATCAAAGACTGCCAGGAACAACACGATGCTGAAACCCCTACAACTGCGCCAGACACTGACCGACAGCGTGCCGGAGCTGCAGCGAAACCCTGACGCGCTGAACGTGTTTATCGACAGCGGGCGCATCGTCTCGACGCTTGCCAGCTCGCTGTCGTTTGAATACCAGTACCGGCTTAACATGGTTATTACCGACTACGCCGGTAACATCGACCTGCTGATCGTGCCGCTGCTTGCCTGGCTGCGAACGAATGAACCCGACATTATGGCAAGCGAGGAAAAGCGCCGGACAGGCTTCACCTTTGAGGCGGATGTTATCAGCGACACGGCCAGCGATATCAGCATTGAGCTGCAACTGAGCGAGCGCGTGATCGTGAAGCAGGCCGACGACGGGCTGCACGTGACCCACGTCGGCGAGAACCCGCTGCCGGAGAATGACGCGCGGCCGGTGCAGCTTTACGTTAAAGGTGAGCTGGTCAGCGAGTTACAGACATGAGCGAGCTTCAGCTGGTAAATGACCGGCTGGAGGCGCTTATCAGCAGCCTGTCAGCCCCGGCGCGTAAAGAAATGGCGCGCAGTATTGCCCGCAAGCTGCGCGCGAGTCAGCAGCAGAACATCAAGCGCCAGCAGGCACCTGACGGCACGCCGTTTAAGCCCCGCAAAGCGCAGCCGGTGCGCAGCAAAAAGGGCCGGATAAAGCGCGAGATATTCGCCAAGCTGCGCACGGCTAAGTACATGAAGACGCAGGCCAGCCCGAATGAGGCCGTGATCGAGTTTGCGGGCAACGTGCAGCGCATGGCCCGCGTGCATCATTACGGCCTGCGCGACCGGCCATCGCGTAAAGGCAAAGAAGTGCAGTATGAAGCACGTCCTTTATTTGGATTGAATGATGATGACATCAATATGATTGAACAGGTGATAGTTGATGCTTTACATTAGCAACAATACAATCTTGGGAATGATGATATGGAAGGATTTACTCAATTCTTTTACCACTATTTTTTTGGGGCTGGGGCTTTTATACTTTTTGGGCTTTTACCAGCACTTGTTTCATACGCTATCATCTATTTTTGGATGAAATCTATAACTTCAAAAGACCCTTACCTTGAAAGTTTGCATGGAACTCGAGAGTTCCACACTTATATCATGACCCTTCACACTGAAAAAAGCATAGGCCATCAAGGTATATTCTGGTTTTCTATTATCCTGCCTATGGTGTATTTCTTTCTTCTTGGTTCTTTAGCATGGTCAGGCTATACATTCAGATTTGACGCTGAAGGATTTAAAACTTTCGTTTCGATAAGTGCCTTGCCGCTGGGTGTGCTGTCTCTCGCAATACCTCTTTCAGCAAGTGTTAGCAGATTCCACGCAACTAAGCAGACCGCCAAGCAAATTCAGATTGTAAGCCAGAAGAACAACATCGATTTATTCCACGCCCACAGGAAAGAATTATTCTCTTATTTTGAACAGATTGGCGAAGTAGAATTGCATGAAAATTTAAAGGCGTTAAACAAACCACACCCTCGGATTCATAAGTTATTTTTCGCGGGTGATCCTAAGTATGGAACCCCAACTGTTAAGAAAGATAGGTTTGAGGAAGTTGATAAACTACTTGAAACCACAAGGGGAATGCTGATTTCTATTTTAGATAATGTTAATCCACAGGTGAGCTTTGGATTATATATTGAAATATTTTGCAGGGATGTAATGCGACTTGCCCATATGCTGGGACTGCAAGAAGTAATTGATTTGTGTATGTCATCACCTACTTACCCATGCGTCATTAAAGGTGTGAGATATAATTTAGAGTCAGTTGGAAGGACTAGTGAAGAAGCAATAGCGGCATTTAAATGCATTGAGAATTTCTATAATAACTTACGTGACTTTGCATATTACAAGTCGCCCTATTTTGATAATAAGAAAGAGGCCCGTAGGTTAATTGATGCAGTTAGAAATAAATCAGAACAAAATACAATTGAAAAATTGCATAGTGATATTATTGCTAACGCCGTTCCGCCAGAAATTAATACTTAACTCTTCTTTATAAAAATGACAGTGTTTGCTCATTCATAGCTAAACACGCTTTCTTTGATCAACATGCCGCAACATAGCAACCTTGCGGCATGAACGAACAACTCGCAGAAATTCAGCGCCTGCTGCGCAACCTGATCCGAATCGGAACCGTGTCGGCCGTCAATCTTGACGGCGGGCTGTGCCGTGTCGATACAGGAAAAAACACAACCGGCTGGCTGCACTGGCTGAGCGCCCGCGCGGGTAAAACCCGCTCCTGGAATGCGCCGTCAGTGGGTGAGCAGGTTCTTATTCTGTGCCTCGGCGGCGAACTTGATACCGGCTTTGTGCTGCCGGGCATTTTCTCGGATGACAACCCGGCTCCGTCTGCCTCGGCCGATGCACTGCACTGGTCATTTCCTGACGGCGCGGTGATCGAGTACGAGCCGGAAACCGGCGCGCTGAACGCAACCGGCATACAGACCGCAACCATCAAGGCCGCGGTAAAAATCCTGTTCGACTCGCCCGAAGTGGAATGCACAACGCTGCTCAAAACTGCGCAGCTGGAGGTCACTAAGGGCGGCACGATGAAAGGTGATGTGACGCATACCGGCGGCAGTCTGTCCTCAAACGGCAAGGTGCTGCATTCGCATATCCATCCAGGCGACAGCGGCGGAAAAACGGGAGCGCCGGTATGACAACCGCAAAATATATTGGCATGAACCGGGAAACCGGCGGCACGCTGACCGACCTCGATCATATCCGGCAGTCGATTAGCGACATTTTTCTGACCCCTGTTGGCTCCAGGGTGATGCGCCGCCAGTATGGTTCGCTTTTATCCGCGCTGATTGGCCAGCCGCAAAACGAGGCGCTGCGCCTGCAGATTATGTCGGCCTGCTATATGGCGCTCCTGCAATGGGAGCCGCGCGTAAAGCTGACCGCCATCAGCTTTGAGTCGGATATCAACGGCGCAATGGTGGTTGAGCTGTCCGGCAACCGCACCGATAACGCGCAGCCTTTTTCCTTAACCGTTCCTGTGAGCTGAGACTATGGCAACTATCGACCTGAGCCAGCTGCCCGCGCCTGACGTGGTGGAGTCGCTGGACTATGAAACCCTGCTGGCCGAGCGTAAAGCCACGCTGATTTCTCTTTACCCTGCTGACCAGCAGGACGCCGTCGCCCGCACGCTGACGCTGGAGTCAGAACCCATCGTTAAGCTGCTGCAGGAAAATGCCTATCGTGAGCTGATCCTGCGCCAGCGCATCAACGAGGCGGCAAAGGCCGTCATGGTTGCGTATGCACTTGACGGCGACCTTGACCAGCTCGGCGCGAACAATGGCGTAACCCGCCTGACCATTACCCCTGCCGACGATACAACCATTCCGCCTACCGCCGCAGTGATGGAAAGTAATGACGATTTCCGGCTGCGCATCGCCTCGGCCTTTGAGGGGCTGAGCGTGGCCGGGCCGACCGGTGCTTATGAGTATCACGCCAGAAGCGCCGACGGCCGCGTAGCCGATGCGTCAGCCATCAGCCCGTCGCCTGCAGTGGTCACGGTGACAGTGCTCGCGCGTGAGGGCAACGGCTTGGCCGGTGATGATCTGCTGGCCGTGGTGGATACAGCGCTCAATGATGAGGACGTGCGCCCGGTTGCCGACCGGGTGAGCGTGCAGTCAGCAAAGATTGTGGAATACGAAATTGTGGCCGAGCTGTACCTCTATCCGGGGCCGGAAGCGGAGCCAATCCGCGCCGCCTCAGAGGCAAAGCTCGCCGCCTTTGTCAGCGCGCAGAAGCGCCTCGGCCGCGACATTCGCCTGTCTGCGCTGTATGCCGCTATGCACGTTGAGGGCGTGCAGCGCGTCAATCTGATTAAGCCTGCTGCAGATGTGGTACTTGATAAAACACAGGCCGCTTACTGCACAGGCTACACGCTGACCGTGGGAGGCTCGGATGAGTGAGCGCCTGCTGCCGACCGGCTCGACACCCCTTGAGATTGCTGCTGCCGAGGCGCTGGCGAGCCCCGGCGCGATGAGCGTGCCGCTGCGCCAGTTATGGAATCCGTACACTTGCCCGGTGGAGCTTCTGCCCTATCTGGCGTGGGCGTGGTCAGTTGACCGCTGGGATTCAGCCTGGCCTGAATCGACAAAGCGAGCCGTGGTTGCCGCCTCGCAGTACGTGCACCGGCACAAGGGCACTATCGGGGCTATCCGGCGCGTCGTTGAGCCGCTGGGCTATCTCATCAAAATAATCGAGTGGTGGAAAACCGGTGAAGCGCCAGGCACGTTCCGGCTGGACGTGGGCGTACTTGATACCGGCATTACCGAGGAAATGTATAACGAGCTGGAGCGCCTGATAGCTGACGCCAAGCCCTGCAGCCGTCACCTTATCGGCCTGTCTATTAATCTCGATGCTAACGGCACTCTGCCGGTCGCCGTTGCCAGCTACAGCGGCGACGAGCTGACTGTTTACCCTTATACCCCTGAACTTATCAGCGTCGGCGGGCCGGTCTATTCCGGCGCGGCGGTGCATCTTATTGACCTGACGGAAGTGAGCGCATGACGACAAAATATTTTGCCCTGCTGACCAATCAGGGCGCAGCTAAGCTGGCGAACGCCGCTGCACTCGGCTCGAAAGTGAACATCGCCTCTATGGGTGTCGGTGATGGAGGCGGCTCGCTGCCTACACCTGACGCGGCACAGACAAAGCTCATCGGCGAGAAGCGTCGCGCGCAGCTTAATTCCCTGACCATTGACGCGGCAAACAGCAGCCAGATTATCGCCGAGCAGATTATCCCGGAAAGCGAGGGCGGTTTCTGGATCCGCGAAATCGGCCTGTATGATGCCGACGGCGTGCTGATTGCCGTTGCTAACTGCCCGGAAACCTATAAGCCGCAGTTGGCTGAAGGCAGCGGGCGGACGCAGACCGTGCGCATGATTTTAATCGTGAACAGCACAACGGCCGTCACGCTGAAAATTGATCCATCAGTCGTGCTGGCAACGCGCAAGTATGTTGATGACGCCGTGATCGAAGTGAAGGCATACGCTGACAGCGTAATGAAAAAGCATACTGATGCTGACAACCCCCACAGCCAGTACCTGCAGATCGCAAATGCCCTGGCAGAAATCAAAGACGCCGGGCTGATTGCTGACGTTCTCAAAAACCTCGGTTTAACAGAAAAATTCTCAGGGCGTATTATTGGCCGCCAGATTTTTACCACGCCTGGAGCAATCAACTACAAGCCTACACCCGGAACGAAACGCATCAGGATTATCCTGACCGGCGGCGGCGGCAGAGGTTATGGCTATCTTGGATGGGGCAGCGGCTTCACAAGCCGTGGCGCAGGCGGTGGCGCAGGCGGAACAGTCATCGCATGGCTGAACGTGGACGACACCAAAACTTACCCCGGCGTGGTAGGCCGTGGCAGCGATGAAAACCTGTCAGCAACAAGCAGCACATTCAACGGCATGCTGACGGCGGGCAACGGCGTTAATACTTCATCAGGTGATGCGGGCGGCGCGGGAGGAACGGCAGTTGGCGGCGATTTGAATATTCCGGGTGGTGACGGCAGCGATGCGCCCGGCATTATCTCGACGACCACAAACCCCTATCGGGGCGGTTCTGGTGATGGCGGTGTAAGTTACTGGGGCGGCGGCAAGCGAAGCGGAGACGGTAATTTATCCGTTAAAGGGAAAACCTTTGGGGCTGGAGGTGGTGGTAATACCCGCTCAGATCCTTTTATTGGTAACTACGGTTCGGATGGCGTTATTTTTATTGAGGAATTCAGCTGATGAAAACGTATGCCCGCATTGAAAATCAGCGCGTCGCGGAAATTGTCGCGCTGAATGTGAAGCCTGAAAAACTCTATCACCCTTCGCTGGTATGGGTGGATATCACCGCGCTGCCCGAACAGCCCGATATAAATTATCGCTACAATGACGGCGTTTTTACTGCCCCGCTTACGGATGCAGAGAATGCGGAACTGATTGCCAGCAGCAGACTGGCAGCCGAAATGGATGAGGCAAACCGGGCTATCGTGCCACTGCAGGATGCGGTTGATATCGGCATTGCAACTGATGCGGAGATCGCCCGCCTGGCAGAATGGAAGCGATACCGGGTAGAACTCAGCCGGATTGATAACAGTAAGGCTCCTGATATTACATGGCCGGTCAGGCCGGAATGAAGAAAGCCCGCTATGCGGGCTTTTTGTTTATGCGGGCTGTTCAGGCCATATAATATTTTCAGCGTCTTCCGTGTTCATCCGCATCAGCATGACGCAGTATTTCTTCCAGGCGATAAGCTGGCTTGCCTCATCATCTGTCGCTATCCCTAAATCGTTCGCATCCTGCAGGGGCTGAATAATCGTATCGGCATCTGCCCTCAACCTGCTGCGCTTGTCTTCGGCCTGGCTGATAATTTCTTCTGCTGTTGGCAGCGGTTGAGCAGTCAGGCACGGGAGCATGTCAGCACCGCAGGCAATCAGCTTTCCTTCTGCCTGTCCGGCGAGTAAGTCAGCCCATTTTTTATCGGTGATTTTTACGGCATCAGCAGGGATAACCAGATTGATGCTGGTATCGTAAAAAGCATTTGCAGATGGTGAATATTTTTTCATTTAGTACCCCAGCGCCAGCCAGTAAATTCCCTGCTTAGTCGTGTCAGGGCCTGTATTTGTAAGATTAAAAGAAGCCTTGTCGCGGTACTGCGTCCCAACGCTATATTCACCGGCCAGCGGTAAAGATGCGCCCTTACAGGCGAGCACGACTACGCCTGTAGTCGGGAACTCAATCGGCAAAACGACGGTTGTAGTTGTTTTTTGAGCGAACGCACCGAACCCCCATTGCAGAATCATGCCGTTGGGTAGCCGAAAGTAGCCGTTGCCCGATTTCACAGCGGCGAAGAAACTCATATCAGGCAGTTGATCAGCGCCATTACCGACAGTCTTTTTTGCTGCGTCGCCTAAACCGAGGTTTTTGAGAAACAAACGCCTGGCCCTGCGCCGGGCCGCGCTGGCACATTTGCGGAGAGCTCAGCGTGCTGATTGGCTATATCAGGGTATCAACAAATGACCAGAACACGGATTTACAGCGGGTTGCGCTGCAGAGCGCAGAATGTGAGCTGATTTTTGAAGACAGGATAAGCGGCAAAACCAGCGAAAGGCCGGGGCTGAAAAAGGCGCTGCGCTGCCTGCAGCCTGGCGACACGCTGATTGTGTGGAAGCTCGACCGGCTCGGCAGGAGTATGCGCCACCTGGTCATGCTGACGGAGGAGCTGCGCGAGCGTGGCGTTAACTTCCGCAGCCTGACCGACAGCATCGATACCAGCACGCCAATGGGCCGGTTTTTCTTTCACGTTATGGGCGCGCTGGCTGAAATGGAGCGCGAGCTGATAATAGAGCGCACCCGCGCGGGGCTGGCTGCTGCGCGGGATAAAGGACGCATCGGCGGCAGGCGGCGCGTGATGACGCCGGACGTTATCAGCCGCGCTGAACGAATGCTGGCGAACGGCGCAACATTGCAGCAGATTGCGCTTGTGCTGGAGGTGTCGGTCAAAACCCTTTACCGGTACATACCGGCCGACAGGCAGCGCCAGATTATTAATTCTGTCTGCTGACAGACCAGCAAACCCTCATCAGATGCACTGCTAAACCTGACCTGACACCCTGAGTACACCCTCAAAACGGAGTGCATCAGATGTCTGATTATCATCATGGTGTCCGCGTCGTAGAAGTCAACGACGGCACGCGCACCATTACAACCGTATCAACCGCAATTGTGGGCATGGTCTGCACCGCGCAGGATGCGGATGCGGCAACCTTTCCGCTCAATACGCCGGTACTTATCACCAACGTGCAGGGCGCTGTCGGTAAGGCTGGCAAAAAAGGCACGCTCGCGGCTGCGCTGCAGGCTATTGCCGACCAGTCCAAACCCGTGACCGTCGTCGTGCGCGTGGCTGAAGGTGCCGACGAAGCCGAAACCACGTCCAATATCATCGGCGGCACGGATGAAAACGGCCAGTATACCGGCATGAAAGCGCTGCTCGCCGCGCAGACCCAGCTCGACGTCAAGCCGCGCATTCTCGGCGTGCCGGGGCTGGACTCACTGGCAGTGGCGACCGCGCTTGCCAGCATCGCGCAGCAGCTGCGCGCCTTTGCCTACGTCTCCGCGTGGGAATGTAAAACCATTTCCGAAGCCCGCCTGTATCGCCAGAACTTCAGCCAGCGTGAGCTGATGGTTATCTGGCCTGATTTTCTTGCGTGGAACACTGCGACCAGCAAATCAGACACGGCCTTTGCGACCGCCCGCGCGCTGGGCCTGCGCGCCAAAATCGACAACGACACAGGCTGGCATAAAACCCTGTCTAACGTCGGCGTCAACGGCGTGACCGGGATTTCCGCATCAGTGTTCTGGGATTTGCAGCAGACCGGCACCGACGCCGACCTGCTCAATGAGGCCGACGTCACCACGCTGATCCGTAAAGACGGTTTCCGCTTCTGGGGCAACCGCACCTGTAGTGACGATCCGCTGTTCCAGTTTGAGAACTACACCCGCACCGCACAAGTGCTGGCTGACACGATGGCCGAGGCGCATATGTGGGCGGTTGATAAACCGCTAACGCCAGTTCTCGTTAAGGAAATTATTGCGGGCATTAATGCCAAGTTCCGCGAGCTGGTTAACGCCGGTTATCTGCTGGGTGCATCTGCCTGGTATGACGAAAGCGCCAACGATAAAGACACCCTGAAGGCGGGCAAGCTCTTTATCGATTACGACTATACGCCGGTTCCGCCGCTGGAAGATTTAACCCTGCGCCAGCGCATCACCGACACCTATCTGGCGAACTTCGCCGCATCCGTAAACAGCTGAGGAGCCGGGTAAATGGCACTGCCACGCAAACTGAAAGGCATGAACCTTTTTAACAACGCCAACAGCTATCAGGGCGTCGTCACCGCCGTGACCCTGCCTAAGCTGGCGCGCAAGCTCGACCCGTTCCGCGCAGGCGGCATGAGCGGCGCGGCCTTTATCGATAACGGTCTGGAAGATGACGCGCTCGATGTTGAATGGAGCATCGGCGGCATCGATGAGCTGGTTCTCACGCAGTGGGGTGCGTCTGACATTCCCCTGCGCTTTACCGGCTCTTACCAGCGCGACGATACCGGCGAGGAAATCGCGGTAGAGATTGAGGTACGCGGTAAGCATCAGTCGTTTGATTTCGGCGAAGCCAAACAGGGTGAAGATACCGAAACCAAAATCACCTCGAAAAACACCTATTACAAGCTGACCTTTAACGGCAAAGAGCTGATCGAAATCGACACCATCAACATGGTGGAGAAGGTCAACGGTGTTGACCGTCTTGAGCAGCGCCGTAAAAACCTCGGCCTGGTATAAACCCTGACGCCAGCGCACGTCGCTGGCTTTAACTGACTACAGTGAACAGAGAATAATCATGGAAAAGAAAGATAACGTTGTTGAGTTTGAAACCCCGCTGATGCGCGGCGAAACCGAAATCAAAAGCGTGGAGCTGATTAAGCCGACGGCCGGAAGTCTGCGCGGCGTGCGGCTGGCCGATCTGTGCCAGTCGGATGTTGACTCACTGCTGACCGTGCTGCCCCGCATTACTCTGCCAGCACTGACAAAGGCCGAATGTAACGCCCTTGATCCGGTTGACCTGATTGCGCTGGGCGGCAAGGTGATTGGTTTTTTGCAGTCGAAGTCGGACGAATAGACTGGCCGCACGGCCTGACGGTCAACGACCTGATGGCCGACATTGCCACGATATTTCACTGGCAACCTTCCGAGATGTACGACATGCCGCTGGCCGAGCTGATGGGCTGGCAGCATAAAGCCTTTATCCGCAGCGGAGCGACCCCGGATGAGCAATAACCTTAAAGTGCAGGTGCTGCTGAATGCGGTAGACAAAGCTTCGCGGCCCTTCAAAGCCGTGCAGACCGCTGCCAAAAATCTGTCATCTGACATACGCCAGACGCAGACGACGATTAAGGAACTGGACGCGCAGGCGGGGAAAATTGATGGCTTCCGCAAGGCCAGTGCGCAGCTGGCCGTCACGCAGCAGAGCCTCAAAGACGCAAAGCAGGAGGTGGCAGCGCTGGCCGTGCAGTTTAAAAACACGGAGCGTCCGACGACACAGCAGGCCCGCGCACTGGAAAAGGCCCGTCAGGCAGCGTCTGAGCTGCAGACGAAGTCCAACAGCCTGCGCCTTTCGGTGCAGCAGCAGCGCGAGGCGCTTAACGCAGCGGGGATTTCCACTAAAGCCCTGAGCAGCGAGCAGCAGCGCCTGAAATCCGCCTCGGCGCAGGCTACGGTCAGCCTGAGCCGCCAGAAAATGGAGCTGCAGCGGCTGAATGCACAGCAGGAGCGACTGAACCAGACAAGCGAGCGCTACCGCAAAGGGCAGGAGCTGTCGGGTAAGGTGCGCAATATGGGCGCGGCCGGTATCGGTGCTGCCACGGTCGGCGGCATGGCGGCTACGTCGCTGCTGATGCCGGGGTTTGATTTTGCACAGAAAAATTCCGAGCTGCAGGCCGTGCTCGGCGTGGGAAAAGAATCGCCGGAAATGAAAGCCCTGCGTGCGCAGGCGCGTCAGCTGGGTGATACAACCGCCGCCTCTGCCGATGACGCGGCAGGCTCGCAAATCGTTATCGCTAAAGGCGGCGGCGATGCCGCTGCCGTTCAGGCGGTGACGCCGGTTACGCTCAACATGGCGCTGGCAAACAAGCGCACGATGGAGGAAAACGCCGGGCTGCTGATGGGGATGAAATCAGCCTTCCAGCTCTCAAACGATAAGGTCGCACACATCGGCGACGTGCTGTCGATGACCATGAATAAAACGGCCGCTGACTTTGACGGGCTTAGCGACGCGCTGACCTACGTCGCCCCGGTAGCAAAAAACGCGGGCGTCAGCATCGAACAGGCGGCAGCAATGGTCGGCGCTCTGCACGATGCCAAAATCACAGGTTCAATGGCAGGTACAGGAAGCCGCGCCGTGCTGAGCAGGCTGCAGGCTCCTACCGGTGAATCATTCAAGGCTATCAAAGAGCTGGGTATTAAAACGGCTGACGGCAAAGGAAATACCCGCCCGATATTCACCATTCTGAAAGAAATGCAGGCGAGTTTTGATCGCCACAAGCTGGGAACGGGCCAGCGCGCCGAGTACATGAAAACTATCTTCGGCGAAGAGGCCAGCTCATCGGCCGCTGTGCTGATGACCGCCGCCTCAACCGGCAAGCTCGACCAGCTGACCGCCACGTTTAAAGCCTCTGATGGCAAAACGGCCGAGCTGGTCCAGGTCATGCAGGATAATCTCGGCGGCGACCTGAAAGAGCTGCAGTCTGCTTATGAGGCTATTGGCACCGACCTGTTTGATCAGAACGACGGCAGCCTGCGCGCACTTACCCAGGACACGGCGGCACTGCTGCTGACGGTTGATAACTGGATTAAAGCTAACCCTGCGCTGGCAGGCGGTATAGCAAAAGTGGTATTGGGCGGGCTGATGTTAGCCGGGGCGCTGGGCGCAATCGGGCTGGTAGCCTGGCCGGTGATTGCGGGCGTGAATACCCTGATTGCCGGTGCGGGGTTCCTCGGCACGGCATTCAGCATCGCTGGCGGAGCTATTACGGCCGCGCTCGGCGCTATCACGCTCCCGGTGGTGGCCGTCGCGGCGGCAATCGTGGCCGGGGCGCTACTGGTGCGCAAATACTGGGAGCCTATCAGCGCCTTTATAGCAGGCATGGCCGAAGGGTTTACCGCAGCGATGGGACCGATCAGTGATTCCTTCGGATCGCTGAAGCCGGTGTTTGAGTGGGTAGGTGGCAAGGTCAAAGAGCTGTGGGACTGGTTCGGCAAACTGCTGGAGCCGGTGAAGTCCACGCAGACCCAACTTGCCGCCGCCGGAGACATGGGTAAGAAGTTCGGCAACATGCTGGCCGAGGCGCTGAAAATCCCGAGTCACGCGCTCGATCAGCTTATGGGCGGCATCAACTGGGTGCTGGATAAGCTCGGCATTATCGACACGAAATCCGATGGCCTGAAAGACAAAGTCCCGTCCCCGGATCCGGTAACAACCGGTGGCGCGGGCGCAGATACCGGCGGGCTGCAATACAACATCGCCTACGGTGGCGCGCCTTACCGCCCGGTTTCAGCCTCGTCAGCCGGGGGCGGATTCACCGACCGCAGCCAGAATACCTATCAGTATGAAATCAACATGCACGAAGGCATGACCAAAGACGACGCAATGGCGCTGATGGCGCAGCACCAGGCTAAAGAGCAGCGCAACCGGCAGGCACAGAACCGCAGCAAAATGGGCTGGGAGGATTAACCGATGATGATGATTTACGGCATGATGCCGTTTATGCGACAGACCCTGCCTTACGGGGACATGCAGCAGAATATCGACTATCGCTGGCCCACTAACAGCCGGTTCGGGCAGCGTCCGTCGGCGCAGTTTATCGGTCCGGGCGATGAAAAAATTACGCTTTCCGGTGAGCTTCGCCCGGAAATCACGGGCGGCTCGGTGTCGCTGATGACAATCCGCCTGATGGCCGACGAGGGGATGGCGTGGCCGCTGATTGGTGGCAGCGGCATGATTTACGGCATGTACGTGATCGAGAGTATTTCTAACACCTTCAGCGAGTTTTACCCCAACGGGACGGCCAGTAAAATCATGTTTACCCTGAGCCTGAAGCGCGTTGATGAGTCGCTTACCTCTATGTTTGGCGATCTGAAGAAACAGGCTGACGGGCTTATCAGCGGATCCGCGAATCTGCCAAGGCAGCTCACGTCAGCAATCGACGGTGTGAAGTCAGCAGCCGGTAGCCTGATTTCTTCTGCAGGGGGGCTGCTCGGATGATTGGGGTAAGCAGCCTGCCGGTGCAGGCCGGGGCGCAACTGACGCCTGATTTCATGCTGAAGGTTAACTCTAAGGACGTCACAACCAATATCCGGGATCGCCTTATCTCGATGACGCTGACCGATAATCGCGGCTTTGAGGCTGACCAGCTGGACATTGAGCTGGACGACGCCGACGGGCAGCTGGCTATGCCGGTACGCGGTGCGGTGATAACGCTGTTTCTCGGCTGGAAAGGCCAGACGCTTTTCGGCAAAGGTAATTTCACCGTTGATGAGGTAGAGCACCATGGCGCGCCGGACACCATGACAATCCGCGCCCGCAGTGCTGATTTCCGTGGCTCGCTCAATTCCCGCCGGGAAGTGTCCTATCACGACACCACCCTGGGGGAAGTCGTAACGCAGATAGCCGGGCGCAATAACTTAAAGCCAATGCTGGCTGATGGATTCGCCGGACTTGCCGTGGCTCACATTGACCAGACGCAGGAGACTGACGCTAAATTCCTGACGCGACTCGCCACGCTGTACGGCGCGGTTGCGGCAGTGAAGGCCGGGCGGCTTCTGTTTATAAAGCCCGGTAACGGCGTCACCGCCAGCGGCAAGCCAATCCCGCAGATGACGATCACGCGGCAGGATGGCGACCGGCACAGCTTCAGCATTGCCGACCGTGGCGCATACACCGGCGTCTCTGCGAGCTGGCTGCATACCAAAGACCCGAAGCCAAAGAAAGTTAAGGTGAAGCGCAAGCCGAAGGTAAAGCACCTGCGCGCGCTGGAGCACCCCGCGGCTAAAAAGAAAAAGACGACTGCGACTAAAACGCACGAGGCCAGAGAGGGGGATTATCTGGCAGGAACGGAAGACAACATATTTACCATGACGACTGTGTATGCATCGAAAGCGACCGCGATGCGGGCGGCTAAAGCGAAATGGGATAAGCTGCAGCGCGGCGTCGCTGAGTTCTCGCTCACGCTCGCAATGGGCCGCGCCGACCTGTACCCGGAGACGCCGGTCAGGGTGAGCGGCTTTAAGTCGGTGATCGATGCGCAGCCGTGGATTATCAGTAAGGTGACGCATAGCCTGAGCGGCAGCGGGTATACCACGCAGCTGGATTTTGAAGTTCTATTGTCTGACGTCGAATACACAGCAGAGGCCGACCCCGTAGAAGAAGATGACGAATAATAAACAAGGTGAAACTTAAATTTGCAAAATCCAGTTTGATTATTCAAAATGCATACATCCCACCCGCCTCGCTCGCTCAAGGAAAGTTTAAGATGATGCATTGCCCTAAGTGCCAGACTGCTGCTCACGCTAAAAGTAGCCGTTATATTTCGCGTGAAACCAAAGAGCGCTATCACCAGTGTCAAAATATCAATTGCAGCTGCACATTCAAGACTCATGAAAGCGTGGCGGGTATCATTGTTGAGCCAGGTCAGATAAACAGGGTTCCCCTTCACACGCAACACGAAAGCCAGCCCTCACTGCTCCACTGATGAAGCCCGCGAAAGCGGGTTTTTTTATGCCTGCTGCCAAATGCTTATGCCGCTGCTGCCAATTTGCTGCCACTTCAAAAAAAAAGGGGGTTAGCTTATAGCTAACCCCCTGATATATATTAACTTTTAGATGTCGCGTTAGCGATACCTTAGTTAAGACGCTCTTTAATACGAGCAGACTTACCAGTACGCTCACGCAGGTAGTACAGTTTGGCTTTACGCACAGCGCCACGACGTTTGACAGTGATGCTGTCAATTACAGGTGAGTGAGTCTGGAATACACGCTCAACGCCTTCGCCGTTAGAAATTTTGCGAACAGTGAATGCAGAGTGCAGACCGCGGTTACGAATAGCGATAACCACGCCCTCGAATGCCTGCAGACGTTTTTTAGAACCTTCAACGACCCATACTTTCACTTCCACGGAATCACCCGGGCGGAAGGAAGGTACGTCCTGTTTCATCTGCTCTTGTTCAATTTGCTTGATAATGTTGCTCATAATTAAATCTCATATCCTGGGTAAACTGATAGTCGGGGAAGATCACTCTTCCACATCATCGTTTTGTTGCTGGTGAAATTCCCGCTGGAACTCACTTAGCAACCTTGCTTGCTCTTCAGTCAGAGCCAGGTTTTCCAGAAGTTCAGGTCTTCTTAGCCAGGTACGGCCTAGCGACTGCTTCAGGCGCCAACGGCGAATATCAGCATGGTTGCCTGACAGTAATACTGCCGGAACCTCCACGCCGTCTAACACTTCAGGTCGGGTATAGTGCGGACAGTCCAGCAGTCCATCAGAGAACGAATCCTCGTCGGCTGACGCCTGCTTGCCGAGCACGCCGGGAATAAACCGGGCGACCGCGTCAATCATCGTCATGGCTGGCAGTTCCCCGCCGCTGAGAACGTAATCACCAATTGACCATTCTTCATCAATTTCGGCATGTATTACGCGCTCATCTATCCCTTCGTAACGGCCACAGACCAGAATTAACTTGTCCCGTGCCGCCAGTTCGCAAACGCCCTGTTGGTCCAGTTTGCGCCCCTGAGGTGAAAGATATATCACCCTGGCCCCATCACCTGCCGCTGCTTTCGCTGCGGAGATAGCATCCCGTAAGGGTTGTACCATCATCAGCATTCCCGGTCCGCCGCCGTAAGGACGATCATCCACGGTACGGTGCCGGTCGTGCGTGAAGTCACGAGGACTCCAGCTTTGAATGCTGAGCAGACCGTTTTTTACTGCCCGGCCAGTTACCCCGTAATCGGTAATAGCGCGAAACATTTCTGGAAACAGGCTAATTACACCAATCCACATTGTCTTCGCCGTTACGTTACCGTTCGATTCGGAGATCAAAAACCAGGATCCCAATCTACTTCAATGACGCCAGTAGAGAGATCGACTTTCCTGATAACCTGTTCATCAAGAAACGGAATTAACCGCTCCTGCACACCGAACGCATCCTTCAGGTTTGCCTTAACGACGAGAACGTCGTTCGAGCCGGTTTCCATCATATCGATGACTTTGCCCATCTCGTAGCCGTCGAGGTTAACCACCTGGCAACCCATAAGGTCTTTCCAGTAGTAGTCGCCCTCTTCCAGCGATGGCAACTGCGTCGAGTCAACCTGAATTTCGCAATTGGTTAACTGAGCCGCCGCATCCCGATCGTCAACGCCTTTGACTTTGATGATCAGGTCCTGATTGTGGTGCTTCCAACCCTCCAGTTCGATCTGCTGCCATTGACCGGCGCGCTGGATAAACCAGGGTTGGTAGTCGAAGATGCTTTCAGCGTCTTCAGTGGAGGAAAACACTTTGAGCCAGCCGCGAATACCGTAGGCGGCTCCCATTTTACCCAACACCAGCGGGTTAACAGGAGGCTGTGCGGCAAGTTGTCTGCTCATGCTTACCACCGTGACAGATTAAGCTGCTTTCTTAGCTTCTTTGACCAGCGCGTTAACGCGGTCAGAAAGCGTTGCGCCCTGGCCAACCCAGTGCTCGATACGATCCAGATCCAGACGCAGACCTTCAGCCTGACCAGATGCGATCGGGTTGAAGAAACCAACGCGCTCGATGAAACGACCGTTGCGTGCATTGCGGCTGTCAGTAACGACGACCTGATAGAACGGACGCTTTTTAGCGCCGTGACGTGCCAAACGAATTGTTACCATAACATCCTCTTCAGTTAATAAAACACCCGGCCCCCATCGAGGAACGGGGTCCGGGTGCTGTATAAAAAGCCCGAAAATTTTACTCATTTTGGCGCAAAAAGCAACCTAAACCGCGTCTTTTCGGGCTTTTTTGTGGAACACTTAGCGTCCAGGGAAACCTGGCGGCATCATACCTTTCATGCCGCGCATCATTTTCGCCATTCCGCCCTTCTTCATTTTCTTCATCATACGCTGCATGTCGTCGAACTGCTTGAGTAAGCGGTTAACGTCCTGCACCTGCATACCCGAGCCGGTTGCAATGCGGCGCTTGCGCGAGCCTTTGATGATTTCTGGCTTCTGGCGCTCTTTGCGGGTCATCGAGTTGATGATCGCTTCCATGCGCACCAGCACTTTATCATCCATCTGTGACTTCACGTTATCCGGCAACTGCCCCATGCCAGGCAGTTTGCCCATCAGGCTGGCCATCCCGCCCATGTTGCGCATCTGCTTCAGCTGCTCAAGGAAGTCATTAAGATCGAAACCGTCACCGGTTTTCAGTTTCTTCGCCAGCTTTTCCGCCTGCTCGCGGTCAACCTTGCTTTCAATATCTTCGATCAGCGACAGCACATCGCCCATGCCAAGGATACGTGAGGCGATACGCTCCGGGTAGAACGGCTCCAGGGCTTCAGTCTTCTCACCCACACCCATGAACTTAATCGGCTTGCCGGTGATATGACGAATCGACAGCGCCGCACCACCGCGTGCATCCCCATCCACTTTGGTCAGGATAACCCCGGTGAGCGGCAGTGCTTCGTTAAAGGCTTTGGCCGTGTTCGCCGCATCCTGACCGGTCATGGCATCGACCACAAACAGGGTTTCTACCGGATTAATCGCAGCGTGAACCTGTTTGATTTCGTCCATCATCGCTTCGTCTACGTGCAGACGACCCGCGGTATCCACCAGCAGCACATCGTAGAACTTCAGGCGCGCTTCGCGCAGCGCATTGTTTACGATGTCGACCGGCTTCTGGCTCAGATCGGACGGGCAGAAGTCAACGCCAACCTGTTGCGCCAGCGTTTCCAGCTGTTTGATCGCTGCCGGACGATAGACGTCGGCAGAAACCACTAATACTTTCTTTTTGTGCTTTTCACGCAGGAATTTACCCAGCTTACCGACGCTGGTGGTTTTACCCGCACCCTGCAGACCCGCCATCAACACCACGGCCGGTGGCTGCGCCGCCAGATCCAGTGCGTTGTTTTCTGCACCCATCGCCGTAACCAGTTCATTACGGACAATCTTGATGAACTCCTGACCTGGCGTCAGACTCTTATTCACATCGTGCCCGACCGCGCTCTCTTTCACGCGATTAATGAAGTCACGCACTACCGGCAGCGCAACGTCAGCCTCAAGCAGTGCCATGCGAACTTCACGCAGGGTCTCTTTGATGTTCTCTTCAGTCAGCCTTCCGCGGCCGCTGATATTTTTCAGGGTTTGCGATAAACGATCGGTTAAATTATCAAACATGGTCTCTCACTTAAAAAGATCGCGAGGCGCCTGATCGGCAGAATGCGGCGGATTATAACACGAAGGCGCAGCGATCTCTGCAATTGCCCCTGAGATCGTTTGGTGCCAGCTGCCGCTGGCGCTATACTGCCGTTTTCCTTATCTGACTGATACCCGAAAGGATCTATGTTCGTTTTCGCGATAGTGGCGCTGTTAGCCTACTCCCTAAGTCTTGCACTGATCGTTCCCAGCCTGTTGAAACGTAACGGTGGCTGGCGTCGAATGGCGATGCTCTCTGCCTGCGTGGCGTTGATTACGCACGCGGTGGCTTTGCAGCAACGTATTTTTGCCGTCGATAGCGGACAGAACCTCAGCCTGCTGAATATCGGCTCACTGGTCAGTCTGTTGATCTGCGCCATCATGACCATTGTGGCGTCCCGCAACCGTGGCTGGTTACTGCTGCCGATTGTTTATAGTTTCGCGCTGATCAACCTCGCCTTTGCCACTTTTGTGCCCAATGCGTTTATCAGCCATCTGGAAACCACGCCAGGCATGATGATTCACATCGGTCTGTCGCTGTTCGCCTACGCTACGCTGATCATTGCGGCACTCTATGCGCTGCAGCTGGCGTGGATCGATTACCAGCTGAAAAACAAACGGCTGGCCTTTACCCAGGATATGCCGCCGCTGCTGACGATTGAGCGCAAGATGTTTCACATCACGCAGGTCGGCGTGGTGCTGCTGACGCTGGTACTCTGTACCGGCCTGTTTTATATGCAGGATCTTTTCAGCGCGGAAAACGTCGATAAAGCGGTGCTCTCGATCATCGCCTGGTTTGTGTATATCGTTTTGCTGTGGGGACACTATCATGAAGGTTGGCGTGGGCGTCGTGTGGTGTGGTTTAACTGCAGCGGCGCGTTGTTGTTAACCATGGCCTACTTTGGCAGTCGCATCTTACAGCACCTGCTTATTCCTACCTCTCGTTAAAAAGGAAGTTCTGCGTTGGAACATGTTTCAACCACCACGCTGATTGTTACGCTGATCATCATGGTGCTGGTTTCGGCTTATTTTTCTGGCTCCGAAACCGGCATGATGACCCTCAATCGCTACAAGCTGCGCCATCAGGCTAAAAATGGCCACCGCGCTGCCCGTCGCGTCGAAAAATTGCTGCGTCGCCCTGACCGCTTGATCAGCCTGGTGCTGATCGGCAATAACCTGGTCAATATCCTGGCCTCTGCCCTCAGCACCATCGTCGGGATGCGCCTCTACGGCGATGCCGGCGTCGCTATCGCCACCGGCGTGCTGACCTTCGTGGTGCTGGTGTTTGCCGAAGTGTTACCAAAAACCATCGCAGCGCTCTATCCGGAGAAGGTCGCCTATCCCAGTAGTTTCCTGCTGGGCCCGCTGCAGTACGTTATGTTGCCGCTGGTCTGGCTGCTGAATACCATTACCCGGCTGCTGATGCGGCTGGTCGGCATTCGCACCGATGGCTCGGTCAACTCCGCGCTGAGCAAAGAAGAGCTGCGCACCATCGTTTACGAGTCACGTAATCTGATATCACGCCGTAATCAGGACATGCTGCTATCGGTGCTCGATCTGGAGAAGGTCAGCGTGGATGACATCATGGTGCCGCGCAATGAGATCGTCGGTATTAACATCAACGATGACTGGAAGTCGGTGGTGCGTCAGTTAAGTCATTCGCCGCACGGTCGCATCGTGCTGTTCCGTGATTCTCTGGACGACTGCGTCGGGATGCTGCGGGTGCGTGAAGCCTGGCGCATGATGACCGAGAAAAAAGAGTTCACCAAAGAGACGCTGCTGCGTGCTGCGGATGAGATCTACTACATCCCGGAAGGCACACCGCTTAACACCCAACTGGTGAAGTTCCAGCGTAACAAGAAGAAAGCCGGTCTGGTGGTGGATGAGTATGGCGACATCAAAGGACTGGTGACGATAGAGGATATTCTGGAAGAGATCGTGGGTGATTTTACCACCTCGATGTCACCGTCGCTGGCTGAAGAAGTGATGCCGCAGAATGATGGCTCGGTGCTGGTTGAAGGCAGCGCCAACGTGCGTGAAATCAACAAGGCGTTTAACTGGCATCTGCCAGAGCAGGAGGCCCGCACCATCAATGGCATGCTGCTGGAGGTACTGGAAGAGATCCCTGAGACAAAGACCCGGGTGCAAATCAGTCAGTACAATATCGATATTCTTGATGTGCAGGACAACATGATCAAGCAGGTCCGCATCACGCCCGCCACGCCGCTGAAAAAGTCCGTCGGTTCTTAAATCCCAAAAAAACGCCGCGATAATCGCGGCGTTTCTCTTCGCTGATAAGTTCTGACTAGATGTGCAGTTCTTTCAGCTTTTCAGCAGGCAGTTTCAGATCATCGTTGTGGTTAACACCGATCTCATGTGCCAGCACATTGCGGGCGATCTGCTGCGCTTCTTCCAGCGAGTGCAGCTTGTAGCTGCCGCACTGGTATTCGTTCAGCTCAGGGATCTGGTTCTGATCTTTTACTTTCAGAACATCTTCCATCGCCCCTTTCCACGCTTTTGCGACGCGCTGCTCGTCAGGCGTACCAATCAGGCTCATGTAGAAGCCAGTACGGCAACCCATTGGCGAGATATCCACGATTTCCACGCCGTCACCGTTCAGATGGTTACGCATGAAACCGGCAAACAGGTGCTCCAGCGTATGAATGCCACGCTCAGTGAGGATATCAATGTTCGGGCGGCAAAAACGCAGGTCAAAAACGGTAATCGTATCGCCATGCGGAGTCTTCATGGTTTTCGCAACGCGTACGGCGGGAGCGGCCATGATAGTGTGATCAACGGTAAAACTGTCCAGTAGTGGCATACGTCACCTCCTGTTTTAAGAATTTTTTTTGAAACGATGAAACTTTTCTGTTCGCCCAACGTCTGAATATATGAAAGACGCGCATTTGTTATCATCATCCCTGACAACAGAGATGTTAATTTGGCCACATTGATGTGGCCTTTTTCTTTTCTACCCTTCCCGGCTCGCCAGATAGGCTTCAAAATCCAGCTTATCCTCAGCTTCAAGCGCCTGCTGCGCCGCCACCGATTCTTTCGCCTGACGGCTGAAATCCTCTTCGGTCAACACTTCCAGCGGCTCTTCGCACAGCAGATGACGATACTGCTCTGCTAATGCCACGCCGGTACCGGTCACACCATTGTCCTTCATTGCCTGAAGGATGCGCGCCGAATAGGTTAGCTCAGGATCGTCGAACGATGCCACCAGTTGATCGCAAACTTGTTGATATTGCGTGCTGCCCTGGTTGTTGCTGTCTAAAACTTCCGCGACCCGACGCAGATCGGCAAACAGAGTTTTACCCACTTCAACCAGCGAATGTTCAGCTTCACCACAGCCCACCGCGATTTTCTGATCGGGCTTGCGCCCTTCCAGCACCACGCGATTCCAGTTCTTACGGGTACACTGCAGCTCGTCTGCGCTCATTTCCGGCGCGTCAGCCAGGGTACACCAGATCAGGAACAGGTCGAGGAAGCGAACCTGATTCTCGTCCACACCAATCGCTGAGAACGGGTTAATATCCAGCGAGCGCACTTCGATATACTCAATACCGCCACGCAGCAGCGCGTCAGAAGGCGCTTCACCTGAGCGCGTGACGCGCTTTGGCCGAATCGGTGCATAGAGCTCATTTTCAATCTGCAGTACGTTGGTATTGAGCTGGAGCCAGTTGCCGTCGGCATCTTTGGTGCCCATCTCAGCAAACTCTTCTGACGGGGTCTTGATCGCTTTCTTCAGCGCCGTGACATAACCTTCCAGTGAGTTAAAGGTAATGCCCAGCGAGCTCTGGGATTTGTTGGTGTAGCCTAAATCACTCAGACGCAGCGAGGTGGCATACGGCAGCCACATCGTATCTTTATCATTGGTTTCAAACGGCAGCGCGCTCTCGCGGCCCTGCAGGAAACTGGAGCTGATGGCAGGCGACGCCCCAAACAGATAAGGGATCACCCAGCCAAAACGGTAATAGTTGCGGATCAGTCGCAGATAGCCGGCAGAGATGGTCTCTTTACCGCTTTCCTGATCTTTCACATCGGCCCACTCCTGCCAGAAAGAGAGCGGCAGCGAGAAGTTATAGTGAATGCCGGAGATGGTCTGCATCAGCGCGCCGTAACGGTTTTTCAACCCTTCACGGTACAGGGTTTTCATCTGGCCGATATTCGACTTACCGTACTGCGCCAGTTCAATCTTGTTCGCATCGTCAATCTCGCACGGCATGCTGAAGGGCCACATACGCTCTTCGCCGAGTTCACGGGCGACATGACGATGAATATCACGCAGGAATGCCAGCATGTGATCAATGCTGTGATCCACTGGCGTAATGAACTCCAGCAGCGTTTCGGCAAAATCGGTGGTAATCCAGTCATGCTTCAGCGCCGAACCCAGTGATTCGGGATGGCCGCTTTCCGCCAGTTTACCGTCTGCCTGCACGCGCAACGTTTCACGTTCGATGCCACGGCCGATACCCTTGAGGGCATCAGGATGCGCTTCCAGCCAGGAGAGCGCTTTAGATACGTCCGGGATCACATTAACCTCCCGCTGTGAGAATAATTTATTTTTGTTCAGCATAATGTTAACCGTAGCCTCGAATCTGTGCGAATCAATGCCACCATTGCATTCCCTGTAAAGTGGCGGTCGCGATAACGATATAACGCAGTGTTTTACCGACAGCGAGAAACAACATCGCAGGTAACCAGGCGAAGCGTAACCAGCCCGCAAGCACGCAGAGCAGATCACCTACCACCGGCAACCAGCTGAATAACAGTGCTGCAGGACCCAATCGGTGCAACCACGTCATTGCTGTGTCATGCCATCGCCCCTGACGTTTTAACGGCAGCAAGCGACCAAGAAAAATGTTGGTTAAGCCGCCCAAGGTGTTCCCCAGTGATGCGGCCAAAAGCAACCCGTAAACTGACGTCTTTTTTGCAATTAATAGTGCTACCAGCAGTACTTCAGAGCTTCCCGGCAGGAGCGTCGCACTTAAAAAACTGCTGCCAAACAGTGAGGCATAAGCGAGCGAGTCACTCACAGTAAGCGGACGTCCACGACATCCATTCCTGCCGCTTTCGCCGCCTGAACCCCAAAATCTGCATCTTCAAAAACGATACAGCGCTCTGGCGCCACGCCCATCAGCTCGGCGCAGCGTAAGAAGGTATCCGGTTCAGGTTTGTGCCGCTGTACGTCATCAGCACCGACAACCGCGGAGAACAGCTCACGTACGCCCAGCTGGGTCAGTAACGCATCCGCCATGCTGTGTTCGCTGCCGGTACCCACCGCCATAGGACGACGGCCGTGGTACGCCTTCACCACTTCCATCAGCGGGAGCGGCTTAACATTTTCCAGCAGCATCGCTTTCACAGCGGCGGTCTTTTCAGCGGCAAGAAGATGAGGATCGTGAGACGACTGGTTGGTTTCGATGATGAACTGCGCCAGTCGCCAGGTCGGAGCACCATTAAAGCCAACAATACGCGCTTCATCCAGCGTCATTCCGTAACGCGCCAGTACCTGACGCCACGCTTTTCGATGTGTCGGCTCAGTATCGAGAATCGTGCCGTCCATATCGAAAATCAGGGCGTCGTATTGATCGTACATTGTCACTCCGGACCTCCTGTAAATGAGACATTACTTTAGCCTAATGTGCACAGGTTGTCGCCAGGGTGGATGAACAGCAAATGCTTTGAAAGCATTAGCAATTTTTCTTTTCAGATAAAGGTGATCGCCTGCGACCGGCAATAACAGTACGAAATTGCTGCGTTTTTTACATTCTGGTGACCAACGTCGATCGCCAGGCATTAATGAAATGCGAACAACAGAAAACCGGATTTGAACATTAGCAATCAGAGCAGAGAGAGATCAGACAGGATTTCAGCAGGTGCAATAAAGCGATGACGTAACGGAGAGAACATGGGGAGAAGTAAAAAAGAAATGCAGAGGGTGCTTCGGGGAGGATGACTCAGCTTTCGCTTCGAGAATCGTTGCTGAAGCAACGTTATCCTCCTTAGTGCAGTCTGACGATTTACACGCTATGACACACTGAGGTGCTTTCCCTATCCGAAGATATGGTGCATCCAGGAGAATTAGAACCTCCGACCGCTCGGTTCGTAGCCGAGTACTCTATCCAGCTGAGCTATAGATGCATTGGGTAATAACTTTTTTTATGGGCTTACAGAAATCAACCTGGGAATGATACTAAGAATGGTGTGTCCGGGAGGATGACTCAGCTTGCGCTTCGCCCTGCGGGCCGTTGCTGAGCAACGTTATCCTCCTTAGTGCAGTCTGACGATTTTCACGCTATGACACACTGAGGCGCTTTCCCTATCCGAAGATATGGTGCATCCAGGAGGATTCGAACCTCCGACCGCTCGGTTCGTAGCCGAGTACTCTATCCAGCTGAGCTATGGATGCATTGGGGAATAACTTTTTTATGGACTTACAGAAATCAACCTGGGAATGATACTAAGAATGGTGCATCCAGGAGGATTCGAACCTCCGACCGCTCGGTTCGTAGCCGAGTACTCTATCCAGCTGAGCTATGGATGCATTGGGGAATAACTTTTTTATGGACTTACAGAAATCAACCTGGGAATGATACTAAGAATGGTGCATCCAGGAGGATTCGAACCTCCGACCGCTCGGTTCGTAGCCGAGTACTCTATCCAGCTGAGCTATGGATGCATTGGTTTAATTCTTGTACAACGCAGGGTGCTAACTACTCACCATGAAAGGAATTGCTAGTTCACTTTACTTCTTTTATTCCGAATGGTGCATCCAGGAGGATTCGAACCTCCGACCGCTCGGTTCGTAGCCGAGTACTCTATCCAGCTGAGCTATGGATGCATCGGAAATGGCGGTGAGGGAGGGATTCGAACCCTCGATACAGCTTTTGACCGTATACTCCCTTAGCAGGGGAGCGCCTTCAGCCTCTCGGCCACCTCACCTTACGCGTTCTTCCGAACTGCGCCGCTGAACTTTGTTTCCGCTCATCGGCACTGCGTGGCGCACATATTACTTTCCCGGACTTTTAAGTCAAACAATTTTTCCGAAACTTTGTTTGATTGAGCAAATCACACACAATTGGGACAAAATGGCGACAAAAAGAGTGAATTATCAACAATGAAAGATGATGGAGTTAACAAAAAAGGGGATAAGCGGGAGAAAAGAAAAAGGCAGGTTTTACGCAAAAAGCGGTAGCGCCTCGCACAAGTGCGAGACGCTGAATCCGTTAAACGCTGGTTTGTTGCGTTTTTTCAGCCTGGATGCGTTGATAGATCTCTTCGCGATGCACAGACACTTCTTTCGGAGCGTTAACCCCGATGCGAACCTGGTTACCTTTAACACCCAGCACCGTTACAGTCACCTCATCACCGATCATGAGGGTTTCACCAACTCGACGAGTTAGAATAAGCATTCTTTGCTCCTTGAAAGATTAAAAGAGTCGGGCTTGTACAGGCTCCCGGCATTATCCATCATTTAACGCTGCACAATGAGTATGAGAAATACACCAATGCACATCGATGCGCTAATACATTCTGCTGATAGTTAGTTTAGCCGAAATACACTACATCAACCTGACTTTGTCATTTGCTGCTTTAACATCCTATTAAAAAGCGCCGGAACAACCGTTCTGACGCTTTATACGATGCCTTGTTTTAATTCACTTACAGACGGCTGCTGACCCAGTCCTCAACCCCTGCTAAAGCGCCTTTGAGAGCACCCGCATCGGTTCCGCCAGCCTGCGCCATATCCGGGCGACCACCGCCTTTTCCACCGACCTGCTGCGCCAGACCCGCAATCAGTTCACCGGCTTTAACCCGATCGGTCAGATCTTTGGTCACACCTGCGATCAACGACACTTTACCTTCCGCCACCGTTGCTAACACGATGATGGCAGAGCCAAGCTGGTTTTTCAGGTCATCGACCATGGTGCGCAACATTTTCGGCTCGACATTACTCAGCTCACTGACCAGCAGCTTCACCCCTTTTACATCGATGGTATTGCTGCTCAGTGACGCACTTTCCTGCGCAGCTTGCTGATCGCGCAGCTGCTGTAACTCTTTCTCCAGCGCCCGTACGTGATCAACCAGACCGCGTACTTTCTCATTCAGGTTGCTGCTGTTGGCTTTCACCAGCTGCGCCAGATCCTGTAGCTGGCTGCTCTGGGCGTTAACCTGCGCCAGCGCACCTTCACCAGTAATCGCTTCAATACGACGAATACCGGCTGCAGTCCCTGACTCCGCCTGAATGCGGAACAGGCCGATGTCGCCGGTACGTGCCGCGTGAGTCCCGCCGCACAGCTCAACTGAGAAATCACCCATGGTCAGCACGCGCACGCGCTGATCGTATTTCTCACCAAACAGCGCCATGGCACCTTTGGACTTCGCCGCTTCAAGATCCATCACTTCAGTTTCCACCGGCAAGTTGCGGCGAATCTGCGCGTTGACGATATCTTCGACCTGACGAATCTCCTGAGGTTTCATCGCTTCGAAATGCGAGAAGTCGAAACGCAGGTACTTGTCGTTAACCAGTGACCCTTTCTGCGCTACATGATCACCCAGGACCTGACGCAGTGCGGCATGTAATAAGTGAGTAGCGGAGTGGTTCAGACGGATACGCGCCCGGCGTGCCGCATCAACTACAGCCTCAAGGCGATCGCCGATACGTAATTGCCCTGACGTCAGCTTACCGATATGACCGATCGCCTGACCATATTTTTGTGTATCCTGCACGCTAAATTCAGCATTCTTCCCTGTCAGCACGCCGGTATCACCCACCTGGCCGCCTGATTCACCGTAGAATGGCGTTTCATCCAGCACCACAACCGCGTCCTGACCGGCGGTGACTTCATTTACCGCCTCGCCCGCCACGTAGAGAGCTTTCACCGTAGCCGCTAAATCCAGCTGGTCATAACCTTTGAAAGAAGACGCCGCATCGATACGAATAACGTTGCTGTAATCCGCCCCGAAACCACTCGCTTCACGTGCACGCTGGCGCTGTTGTTCCATCGCCTGCTCAAAGCCCGCTTCGTCAATCTTCAGGTTGCGCTCGCGGCAAACATCTGCCGTCAGGTCAGCCGGGAAGCCAAAGGTGTCATACAGACGGAACACCGTTTCGCCATCCAGCGTATCGCCCTGCAGTTTCGCCAGCTCTTCATCCAGCAGCGCTAAGCCACGCTCCAGCGTCTTAGCGAACTGCTCTTCTTCGCTTTTCAGTACCTGCTCAACCTGAGCCTGCTGACGCTGTAACTCTTCACCGGCCGCTCCCATCACCTCAACCAGTGGCGCGACCAGCTTATAGAAGAACGCATCTTTCGCACCCAGCATGTTGCCATGACGTACGGCGCGACGAATGATGCGACGCAGCACGTAGCCGCGGTTCTCATTCGACGGGATCACCCCATCGGCAATCAGGAAGGCGCAGGAACGAATGTGGTCAGCAATCACGCGCAGTGATTTGTTGCTGAGATCGGTCGCACCGGTCACCTGCGCAACTGCCTGAATCAGTTTCTGGAACAGGTCAATTTCATAGTTAGAGTTGACGTGCTGCAGCACGGCAGAAATGCGCTCAAGGCCCATACCGGTATCAACCGACGGTTTCGGCAGCGGCAGCATGGTGCCATCCGCCTGACGATTGAACTGCATAAAGACGATGTTCCAGATCTCTATGTAGCGGTCGCCATCCTCTTCCGGGCTGCCCGGCGGTCCACCCCAGATGTGATCGCCGTGATCGTAGAAAATCTCGCTGCAGGGACCACAAGGACCGGTATCGCCCATCTGCCAGAAGTTATCTGACGCGTAAGCACCGCCTTTGTTGTCGCCGATACGAATAATGCGCTCGTGCGGCACGCCAATCTCGTTGGCCCAGATGGCGTAAGCCTCGTCATCGGTCTCATATATCGTGACCCACAGACGCTCTTTTGGCAGGCCGAACCACTGCTCGCTCGTCAACAGTTCCCAGGCAAAAGCAATGGCCTCTTTCTTGAAGTAGTCACCGAAGCTGAAATTGCCCAGCATTTCAAAGAAAGTGTGGTGACGTGCGGTGTAGCCGACATTTTCAAGATCGTTGTGTTTACCGCCGGCACGCACGCAGCGTTGTGAGGTGGTCGCGCGCGAATAATCACGCTTGTCCTGGCCGAGGAACACATCTTTGAACTGGTTCATTCCGGCGTTGGTAAACAGCAACGTCGGATCGTTATTCGGTACGAGGGAGCTGCTGGTTACAACCTGATGTCCCTTGCTATGAAAAAAGTCGAGAAACGCTTGACGGATCTCAGCAGTGCTCTTGCTCATATATATCCTGGAATCACGCTAACGAACGTTCCATCTTCTCCGCGATGCCACATCCTGGCGGCGCCCGATGAGAGGAACAAAAAGTGGGAATAAGATAAATTTTCTTCAGTGGGAAGTAAAATTACATCGGCTTTTAGTCGTCAAAATTTCTGAAAACGGACTGAATATCTTCGGTCATGAAGCCTTTTGACTGAAGATAGCGCAGGACTTTGGCTTTCTCTTTCCATTCTTTCGGTAACGGATGACCAAATTTACGCTCAGCCAGCTGGGCAGCGCAGGCAGACCAGTCAACCTCGGTCTCTTCCATCGCAATATCAATTGCTTCGCGATCGATTCCTTTTTGCGCCAGCTCCATACGCACCCGTTGTGAACCAAAACCTTTGCGGCTGCGGCTCTGAATAAAACGTTCGGTGAAACGCTCGTCGTTTAACCAGCCATTTTCCTGGCACCAGTTCAGCACTTTTTCCAGCAGCTCTTCGGTGACGATTTCCGGCTCTTTTTGCTGCGCCCAGGCGGCACGCTGCGCCGACTGTTGCAGCTTGCGTGCTAGTTCTGCACGGCTGTGATCGCGCTGGCCCAGGATGCGCATCGCGCGATCGAGCAGACGAGAAAAGGAGACAACGTTGGATTGGGGCTGAGATTGTTCAGTCATACTGCGCACCTTGTACAAACGGGAGGAGGATTATGGCGACAGAACGGCAGAGAAGGAAGGTAAGAAAGGCAGGATGTCAGGTAAAGTAAAACAGCGGGAGTGGATAGCTCCACCCCCGCGTCAGTGATTAGAAGTCTTCGTTCGCTTCGCTCGCTGCGTTTTCCACTTTGTCAGCAGACTGCTCTGCTGCCAGTTTATCGTCAGCGCCGTTCAGTAGCATCTCACGTAACTTCATATCGATTTCGTTTGCCACAGCCGCATTCTCTTTCAGGAAGTTGCCGGCATTCGATTTACCCTGACCAATCTTATCGCCATTGTAGCTGTACCATGCACCCGCTTTTTCAATCAGCTTGTGCTTCACGCCCAGGTCGACCAGTTCGCCGAAGGTGTTGATACCTTCGCCGTACATGATCTGGAACTCAGCCTGTTTGAATGGCGCGGCGATTTTGTTTTTCACCACTTTAACGCGGGTCTCACTGCCGACTACGTTATCGCCCTCTTTGATGGCACCGATACGGCGGATATCAAGACGGACAGAGGCGTAGAACTTCAGCGCGTTACCCCCGGTGGTGGTTTCCGGGTTACCAAACATCACACCAATTTTCATACGGATCTGGTTGATGAAGATCAGCAGCGTGTTGGACTGTTTCAGGTTACCGGCCAGCTTACGCATCGCCTGGCTCATCATACGTGCCGCAAGGCCCATGTGAGAGTCACCGATTTCACCTTCGATTTCCGCTTTCGGCGTCAGGGCCGCCACGGAGTCAACGATGATGACGTCAACCGCGCCTGAACGTGCCAGCGCATCACAAATCTCCAGTGCCTGCTCACCGGTATCGGGCTGTGAACAGAGCAGGTTGTCGATGTCTACGCCCAGTTTCTTGGCGTAAACCGGGTCCAGCGCATGTTCCGCATCGATAAAGGCACAGGTTTTGCCTTTACGCTGTGCCGACGCAATCACCTGCAGGGTCAGCGTGGTTTTACCTGAAGACTCTGGTCCGTAAATCTCAACGATACGGCCCATTGGCAGACCGCCTGCACCTAATGCAATATCCAGTGACAGCGAACCGGTAGAGATGGTTTCCACATCCATTGAGCGGTCTTCACCCAAGCGCATGATGGAGCCTTTACCAAATTGCTTCTCAATCTGGCCCAGCGCGGCAGCTAAAGCCTTTTGTTTGTTTTCATCAATCGCCATTTCAACTCCTAATCAAGCCGGGTAAACACGCACTCATGGGTGCCTGCACTCTTTCTGTTGCCGACAATTATACTGTATAGTCATACAGTATCAAGTTTAATTTGTCAGAAATTCGCCATACAGCTTCTGCAATGCCCAGCCAACGGACTGACGACGTACCGCCTCACGGTCACCGGCGAAATGCTGCTGAAAAGTCAGGGTTTTATCTTGCGGGCCGGCAAAACCAAACCAGACGGTGCCGACTGGCTTCTCCTCACTGCCGCCATCCGGCCCGGCAATACCGCTCACCGAGATAGCATAGTCCGCCTGGGCCGCGTGTCGGGCGCCCAGCGCCATTTCACGCACCACGGCTTCACTCACCGCCCCGTACTGTTCCAGCGAGGTGGCCTGCACACCCACCAGCTGCTGCTTGGCATCATTGCTGTAGGTCACGAAGCCACGTTCAAACCAGGCGGAGCTGCCGCTGATGTCAGTAAATACCTTAGCAATCCACCCGCCGGTGCAGGATTCGGCACAGGTCACGGTGGCGTTCTGCTGTTTAAGCTTCTCACCTATCTGCGCGCTAAGCGCCTGCAACTGCTGATCATCCATCGCGTTTCTCCCTCAGGTCGTGGGTTGAACGTGGAGCAATATCATCACGTTTTCAAGCCCTCTATCCAGTATTGCGCGCTTTTTGCGACCTGCTTTCCCTGAACATCAGGTTTTTTTCACCGCCACAATAAAAAGACGCGGGAAAGCGAGCAGAACCTGACCATCGCGCTGCGCCGGATAGGCGCTGAGCAGACGCTGATGATAGGCCGCCAGAAAATCGGCCTGGCTGGCGTCATCCAGCGGGGCGAGAAATGGACGCAGACCGGTCGCCTGGAGCCAGCTGATAATCGCCTGAGCATCGGCCATCACGTGATAATAGGTGGTGCGCCAGATATCCACTTCGCAACCCGCCTGAGTCAGCAGATCGTAATATTCCCCGCCGGAGAGCAGCTGTTTACGGTCTGCCGTCTCCGCACCGATACGCGTACGCCAGGGCTCAGCCGCCGCCACTTCGCGCATTAATTGATGCGAGGGTTCATTGAGATTATCGGGCATCTGTACCGCCAGCACGCCGCCGGGCGCCAGCTGTTTTACCAGATGGGGAAACAGCACGGCATGGTTATCCAGCCATTGCAAAGAGGCGTTGGCATAAATCACCTGCTGAGGCGCTTCCGCCTGCCAGCTGCGGATATCCGCCTGTACAAAATGGCAGTGCGGTAACCGTTCGCGCGCCTGGGCTAGCATCGCGGCAGAACTGTCGAGACCGCAGACTTTTGCCAGCGGCCAGGCCTCCGTCAGCAGTTCAGTGCTGTTGCCCGGACCGCAGCCCAAATCGGTGACCTGTTCAACCTCTTCAGAGCTGATGCGCGCCAGCAGCTCACGCGCCGGACGGGTACGTTCCGCCTCAAATTTGCGATACAGCACAGGATCCCACTCTTTCATGCTCACCTCCGGTTGCGTTATCTGACGTGACCGCTTGTTAAGACGCTTTAAAAGCGGAAAAGTGCGACCCATTGCTCAATTCTGAATCGAAGACTGGTAGTGGTCAGAGTGAATAATTAAGTTAAAACATTGTTTCATTTTCCCGAAACGTCTTCAGGAGTGAGTCATGACTGCAGAATCTGCCTTTGCCGGTGTCTGGTGCCCCTCAGTTACCCCATTTAATGCGCAGGGTGCCCTCGATATCGATGCGCTCGGACGCCATTTTTCCCGCCTTAACGCTTCAGGCATTGATACCTTACTGATCATGGGCAGCATTGGCGAGTTCGCCTCACTGACGCAGCTGGAACGCTTACAGCTGATCAAAGAAGCCCGGCCATTGTCGCCGTTAAAAATGGTGGCTAACGTCTCTGCCACCTGTATTCCCGATATGCTGACGCTGGCGGATGCGGCATGGAAAAGTGGTTACGACGCGGTGATGGTGCTGCCGCCCTACTATTACGGCCAGACGCAGGCGCAGCTGATGCACTACTTTGAAGCACTCGATCAACAGCTAGGCGGAAAGTGGTTTGCCTATAACTTTCCGGCACGTACCGGCTGCGATCTGACCCCGACGCTGGTCGCTGCGTTAGCCGCAAAATTACCCAATTTCGTCGGCATCAAGGATACGGTGGACTGCCTGTCACACAACCGGGCAATGATTGAAGAGACCAGGAAGGTGCGCAGTGATTTTGCGGTGCTGTCGGGCTATGACGAATATCTGCTGCCTAACTTGCTGGCGGGCGGTGCCGGCGTCATTTCAGGGCTGAATAATATTGTGCCGGAGGTTTTTGCGCAGATGATGCAGGCGTGGCGTGACGGCAATCTGGCTGAGCTGAGCCGTCTCCAGCAGCAGATCGGTCGGTTGATGGCAATTTACAGCATCGGCGATGATTTTGTGACCACCATTAAAACCGCGGTGTCGCGTCGCTATGACTCAATGGGGAGCGCGTCACGTAATTATGGCGGCAGCTTAGATGCGCAGCAGTGCGCGGCGCTGGATCGGTTGTTCAGTTAGCTTCTGTCACGGGCGCGTCCCTGCGCCCGTCAGCTCAGTTCTTTTTCACGAACTCAGATTTTAATTTCATTGGACCAAAACCGTCGATCTTACAATCGATGTTGTGATCCCCTTCCACCAGACGAATGCTTTTGACTTTGGTGCCAATCTTCAGGGAAGAAGAGCTGCCCTTCACTTTAAGATCTTTAATCACCGTGACGCTGTCGCCATCTGCCAGCAGATTACCGTTAGCATCGCGCACTTCCAGCGTTTGATTGCTGCTTTCGCTTTCCGCCTCGGTCCAGATATGACCACAGGAAGGACAGTTAAGGTTATCGCCGTCTTGCCAGGTATAATCGGCGTGACAGGCTGGGCAGGCAGGTAAAGACATAACGACTCCAGAGATAACAGTGGCGGATAGGCCTGAAAAAGGGCGTTATCATATAACCTTACTGTTAATAAGGACAGTCTTTATAGCAGCCCGCCCTGACGCGCCTTACTCACCGCCTCACCTAACTGCCACACCGCCATCGCGTAATGGGTGCTGTGGTTATAACGGGTAATGACATAAAAATTGGGTAAGCCGTACCAGTACTGATAGCTGGTACCGAGATCAAGCCGTAACAGGCTCACTTCATCATTACCGTTGAGCGATCCCTGCGGTGACAGGCCGGAAGCGGCCAGCATGCTGACGCTGTAGCGGGTTTTGAAGCCATCGTCGAGCAGCGGCGCCTGACCACTGGCCGGAACCGCGATGTTCTCGCCGCTGCGCCAGCCGTGCTGCTGGAAGTAGTGAGCCACGCTGCCGATGGCATCCACCGGATCCCACAGGTTGGCATGGCCGTCACCGTTGAAGTCAACCGCATACTCTTTGTAGGACGACGGCATGAACTGACCATAGCCCATCGCCCCGGCAAAGGAGCCTTTAAGCGCCAGCGGATCGTCCTGTTCGTTACGCGCCATCAACAGAAAAGTTTCCAGCTCGCTGCTGAAGTAAGCAGCGCGGCGCGGATAGTTAAAGGATAAGGTGGCGAGCGCATCGAGAATACGCGTTTTGCCCATCACGCGGCCCCAGCGCGTTTCGACGCCAATAATCCCGACGATGATTTCAGGCGGAACGCCGTAAACCTGCTGTGCACGCTGCAGTGCATCCTGATATTGATCCCAGAATGCCACACCATTCTGGACGTTATCTGGCGTAATAAACTTATTGCGGTAGCGAATCCAGGCACCGTTCGGCCCCGGCGCTGGCGTATAGCTTGGTGCCTGGCGATCCATCAGGCGCAGCACGTAATCCAGCCGTTTGGCCTGACCCAGAATGTTATGCAACTGCTGACGATCGAAGCCGTGCTTCTCCACCATCTGATCGATAAATTGTTCCGCGGCCGGATTACCGGCGAAGTCACCCGACATTGCCGATCCACTGTGCGACGGCTGGAGTAAAAATCCACCTTGCGGCGCAGCCAGCATCTTTTGCTGTTGGGGAACCTCAGGTTTGCTGCTGCAGGAGGCCAGTAACGGGATGAACGCAAGGAGAGCTAGCTTGAGACGCATCGGTTATCCATAAACGAGGGGTAAATTCAGATGCGCTAATAGTAGTCGTTCAGCGCAACGACATACAGGTCAAATTCTTAAAAAAACGTCAAGGCTGTCGCCTGAAAAACGGCCACCGGATGCGCAGTTCCGGTGGCCGTTAGTGGCTTAGCGGCGGTTTCTGACCAGCTGATAGCGGCGGGTCAGATACTCCACCGGCGCACTCCAGATATGGACCAGCCGGCAGAACGGAAACAGCAGGAACAGCGTCATTCCCAGCACCATGTGGATGCGGTAAATCAGCGCTACGCCGTCAAGATGCTGTGATGCGCCACCGTGGAAGGTCACCACTGCCTGCGCCCAGCCCACCAGCTTCATCATCTCACTGCCATCCATATGCTGTGCCGAGAAAGGAATGGTCAGCAAGCCCAGCGTCGCCTGCGCCACCAGTAAGCTCAGGATAAGAATATCGCCGACGCTGCTGGTGGCCCGCACCCGCGGATTCATCAGACGGCGTTTCAGCAGCAATGCCCCGCCCGCCAGGGTCATCGCGCCAAACAGCCCACCGGCAATCATCGCCAGCTTCTGTTTAACGTCGATCGGCAGAAAGGATTCATACATCCAGTGCGGCGTCAGCATCCCGACGATGTGACCGAAAAAAATGCCGATGATGCCAATGTGGAACAGGTTGGACGCGAGACGCATTCCTTTTTTGTCCAGCATCTGACTGGAGCCGGCCCGCCAGCTGTACTGTCCGTAGTCATAGCGCAGCCAGCTGCCGACCAGAAACACTGTTCCGGCAAGATAGGGGTAAATATCAAAGAAGAAAGTGTTGATAAAATTCATGCTGATTCTCCTGTGGCGCGCGTTGTCGCCTGAGCAACATCCAGATACTGCGGCGCAACCGCGTCGGCAAAACGGCGCTGATGCGCCGCCTGCTGTGCCGAAGCACAGCCCTGTTCGCCGAGAAATTTAATCTGCTCCTCTTCCCAGACGGCATCCAGCGCCGCTGGGGTATCGTCGCGCGCTTCCTGCGCCACCTGCGGGCGTAACGCGTCAGGCTGGATCGCGGTGCCTGAAAGCGCTAACAGTGCGCTGAACAGATCGGCATAAGGACTCTGACGTTCCACCAGCCGCGCCGCCAGCAGCGCCAGAATCGGTGCGATATCCTCCAGCCCCTGACGCGCCTCGTCAGCCGTTTTACAGGCGAGGTATTCGAGGTAGAGCGGCAGATAATCCGGCAGCTCTTTGCTGTCCAGCTCCAGCCCATCGGCCCGATACTGCGCCAGCAAATCGACCATCGCCTGGCCGCGATCGCGTGACTCGCCATGCACATGTTCAAACAGCAGCAGCGAGGTGGCGCGGCCGCGATCAAACAGCTCGCAGTAATCAGCCTGCACGTCGAGCAGTGGCCGGGCGCAGAGCTGATTAATAAAGCGCACCAGCTTTGCGCTCTGCTGCAGGTTCAGTTCACAGGCGCTTTCCAGCGCCTCGATCAGCGCCTGATGATGGGTAAACAGCGCCTCATCCGGATAATCGAGCAGGCGCGACAGCACACGTAGCGCAATCATGATGCATCCTCCGGACGTACGGTTTTTTTACTGATGTCGATGGCATCAATACGGCGGCTGTTAAACAGGTTGAATTTGCTGTCGCTGCCGTGGCAGCCATCGCCGAAGCTAAAGCCGCAGCCTTTACTTTCCGGGAAGGCTTCACGCGCCAGTTCACGATGGCTGGACGGCACCACAAAGCGATCTTCGTAATTGGCAATCGCCAGATAACGGTACATCTCCTGCGCCTGCGCCTCGCTCAGGCCAACCTGCTCCAGCGCCCGCACATCCCGTTCACCTTCGACACTTTCCGCTCGCTTGTAGTGACGCATCGCCAGCATCCGTTTCAGCGCCAGCAGCACCGGCGCGGTATCACCGGCGGTCAGCAGGTTCGCCAGGTACTCAACCGGAATGCGCAGGCTTTCAACATCCGGCAGCACGCCGGTGTGTGCCAGCGCGCCACCGTCAGCGGCTGACTGGATTGGCGACAATGGCGGCACATACCACACCATCGGCAAAGTGCGATATTCAGGGTGCAGCGGCAGCGCCAGCTTCCACTCCATCGCCATTTTGTACACCGGTGAACGTTGCGCCGCGTCGATCACGCTCTGCGCGACGCCATCTTTCAGCGCCTGGGCGATCACCGCCGGATCGTTGGGATCAAGGAAGATATCCAGCTGGCTCTGATAGAGATCTTTTTCATTCTCCGCCGAAGCAGCCTGCTCAATGCGGTCAGCGTCATACAGCAGCACGCCGAGATAGCGGATACGGCCGACGCAGGTTTCCGAGCAGACGGTGGGCTGACCGGCTTCAATACGCGGATAACAGAAAATACATTTCTCTGATTTGCCGCTCTTCCAGTTGAAGTAGATCTTTTTGTACGGACAGCCGGTGAGGCACATCCGCCAGCCACGGCATTTATCCTGATCAATCAGTACGATGCCATCTTCACCACGTTTGTAGATGGCACCACTCGGACAGGTCGCTACGCAGGCCGGGTTGAGGCAATGCTCACAAAGGCGCGGCAGGTACATCATAAAGGTGTGTTCGAACTGGCCGTAAATATCCTTCTGGATATTATCGAAGTTCTTATCCTGCGAGCGTTTGGCAAACTCACCGCCGAGGATCTCTTCCCAGTTCGGACCATTTTCAATTTTCTTCATTCGCTGACCGGTGATCAGCGAACGCGGACGCGCGATCGGCTGATGCTTACCGGCCGGTGCGTTGTGCAGATGCTGATAATCGAAATCGAACGGCTCGTAGTAATCATCCAGCGCTGGCACATCCGGGTTGGCGAAGATTTTTGACAGCACACCGACACGGTTACCCATGCGCGGTTCCAGCTTACCGTTGATTTTCCGAATCCAGCCGCCCTTCCACTTCTGCTGATCTTCCCAGGCGTGGGGATAGCCAACGCCTGGTTTACTTTCGACGTTATTGAACCAGGCGTACTCCATGCCTTCGCGGCTGGTCCAGACGTTTTTGCAGGTCACCGAGCAGGTGTGGCAACCGATACATTTGTCGAGGTTCAGCACCATGCCGACCTGTGAACGAATTTTCATGGTTTTACCTCCTGCTGGCTGCCCTGACTGGCGTCGTTACCTTCACCGTCTAACCAGTTAACGTTGTTCATTTTTCTCACCACCACGAACTCATCACGGTTTGAGCCGACGGTGCCGTAGTAGTTAAAGCCCCAGGAGAGCTGCGCGTAGCCGCCGATCATGTGGGTCGGTTTCGGACAGGTACGGGTGACCGAGTTGTGGATACCACCGCGCTGGCTGGTGATCTCCGAGCCAGGGATATTCACGATACGTTCCTGCGCGTGGTACATCATGGTCATACCCGCCGGGATACGCTGGCTCACTACTGCACGTGCGGTCAGCGCACCGTTAGCGTTGAACGCCTCGATCCAGTCGTTATCCACAATACCTAGCTCACGGGCGTCATCTTCACTCATCCAGACAATCGGTCCGCCGCGCGACAGTGTCAGCATCAGCAGGTTGTCGCTGTAGGTGGAGTGAATGCCCCACTTCTGGTGTGGCGTCAGGAAGTTCAGCGCCTTCTCCGGGTTACCGTTGGGTTTGCTGTTCAGCAACGGTTTCGCCGCACGGGTATCGATTGGCGGACGATATACCAGCAGGCTTTCGCCAAAGGCGCGCATCCACTCATGATCCTGATAGAGCTGCTGACGACCACTCAGGGTGCGCCACGGGATCAGCTCATGCACGTTGGTGTAGCAGGCGTTATACGAAACATGTTCATCTTCCAGACCGGACCAGGTCGGGCTGGAGATGATTTTGCGCGGCTGTGCCTGGATATCGCGGAAGCGAATTTTTTCATCTTCCTTGTTCAGCGCCAGATGGGTGTGGTCGCGGCCGGTAATCGCACCCAGCGCCTGCCAGGCTTTCACCGCCACCTGACCGTTGGTTTCCGGCGCCAGCGCCAGAATCACCTCGGCTGCGTCGATGGCCGTATCAATATTCGGCCGTCCCGCCGCCGGGCCATCCGCTTTGACATAGTTAAGCTGCTTGAGGAAATCGACCTCTTTCTGGGTATTCCAGCCGATGCCCTTGCCGCCGTTACCCAGGGTATCGAGCAGCGGACCCAGCGAAGTAAAGCGCGCCCAGGTGGCCGGATAATCGCGTTCCACCACCATGATATGCGGCGCGGTTTTACCCGGAATCAGCTCACATTCGCCTTTTTTCCAGTCTCTGGCGTCAAACGGCTGCGCCAGTTCGGCTGGCGAATCGTGCAGTACCGGCAGCGTGACTACATCGGTTTCTACCCCTAAATGGCCAGGGCAGAGATCGGAAAAGGCTTTCGCGATGCCCTTATAAATCTCCCAGTCACTTTTTGAATCCCAGGCGGGATCAACGGCAGCCGAGAGCGGATGAATAAACGGATGCATATCCGAGGTATTCATATCGTCTTTTTCATACCAGGTGGCAGTTGGCAGCACCACATCGGAATAAAGACAGGTGCTGGACATGCGGAAATCGAGCGTAACGACCAGATCGAGCTTGCCTTCTGCTCCCTGATCCTGCCACTCCACCTCTTCCGGCTTGACGCGGCCCTGCTGGCCTAAATCTTTGCCCTGAATACCGTTTTCCGTACCCAGCAGGTACTTCAGCATGTACTCATGCCCTTTACCGGATGAGCCGAGCAGGTTGGAGCGCCAGACAAACAGGTTGCGCGGGAAGTTCTGCGGATCGTCTGGCTGTTCAGCGGCGAAACGCATCGTTCCGTTTTTCAGGCTCTCCACGGTGTAATCCAGCGGCGACTGACCGGCGGCTTTCGCCTGGGCGGCGATGCGTAACGGGTTGACGTTAAGCTGAGGCGCAGATGGCAGCCAGCCCATGCGTTCGGAACGCACGTTGAGATCGATCAGGCTGCCGCTGTAGCGACTTTTATCGGCCAGCGGCGACAGCAGCTCGCTGGTGGCCAGCGTTTCATAACGCCACTGGCTGGAGTGGTTATAGAAAAAGGAGGTGCTGTTCATCTGACGTGGCGGACGTTGCCAGTCGAGACCAAACGCCAGCGGTGCCCAGCCGGTCTGCGGACGCAGCTTCTCCTGGCCAACGTAGTGCGCCCAGCCACCCCCGCTCTGCCCGACGCAGCCGCAGAAGATCAGCATGTTCATCAGGCCACGGTAGTTCATATCCATGTGATACCAGTGGTTCATACCGGCACCGACGATAATCATTGAACGGCCACGGGTCTTCTCGGCGTTTTCGGCAAACTCACGGGCAATGCGGATGATGTTCTGACGTGATACGCCGGTAATCTGTTCCGCCCAGGCCGGGCTGTACGCTTTGATCTCGTCGTAAGTTTGCGCGCAGTTGGCATCGTCCAGCCCGCGCTCCAGCCCATAGTTAGCCAGCGTCAGATCGTAGACGCTGGTGACCAGCGCTTCGCTGCCATCGGCCAGTTGCAGACGTTTTACCGGTAGCTTATGCAGCAGGATCTCATCCAGCGCCACGCTGTTGAAATGTTCGCTGGTGATGCCGCCAAAGTAAGGGAAACCCACCTCAACCACCTCGTCATGGCTGCCCAGCAGGCTAAGCTGCAGTTCAACTTCCTGCTGTGACGCGCCGTCACGCTGCTCAAGGTTCCATTTGCCCTTTTCACCCCAGCGGAAGCCGATTGAACCCTGCGGTGCCACCAGCTGGCCGGTCGCTTCGTTGATCGCCACCGTTTTCCATTCAGGATTATTCTGCTGGCCCAGCCCGTCGACCAGATCGCTGGCGCGCAGCTGGCGTCCGGCGGCGTAATAACCGCCTTCACGCGGCTCCAGCAGCACCAGCATCGGCATGTCGGTATAACGACGCACGTAGTCGCTGAAATAGCTGACTTCGCGATCGAGGTGAAACTCTTTCAGCATCACATGGCCCATCGCCAGCGCCATCGCGCTGTCGGTGCCCTGTTTCGGATTCAGCCACTGGTCGCACAGCTTGGCGACTTCCGCATAGTCCGGCGTGACCGCCACGGTTTTGGTGCCTTTGTAACGCACCTCGGTAAAGAAGTGCGCATCCGGGGTACGCGTCTGCGGCACGTTTGAGCCCCAGGCGATGATGTAAGAGGAGTTATACCAGTCGGCTGATTCCGGTACGTCGGTCTGCTCACCCCAGGTCATCGGCGATGCCGGTGGCAGATCGCAATACCAGTCGTAAAAACTCAGGCAGGTGCCGCCAATCAGCGACAGATAACGCGCGCCCGCCGCATAAGAAACCATCGACATCGCCGGGATGGGCGAGAACCCCATCACCCGGTCCGGGCCGTAGGTTTTTGCGGTGCAGATGTTGGCGGCGGCGATCATCTCGTTGACCTCCTGCCAGCTGGAACGCACAAATCCACCGCGGCCGCGTGCCTGCTTGTAGCTTTTGGCTTTTTCCGGATTGCTGATAATCGAAGCCCAGGCATCGACCGGATCGCTGTGCTGCGTTTTCGCCTCGCGCCAGAGCTGAATCAGCTTCTTACGCATCAGCGGATATTTCAGCCGGTTCGCGCTGTAGAGATACCAGGAGTAGCTGGCGCCGCGCGGGCAGCCGCGGGGTTCATGATTTGGCAGATCGGGACGGGTACGCGGATAGTCGGTCTGCTGCGTCTCCCAGGTCACCAGGCCATTTTTCACGTAGATCTTCCAGCTGCATGAGCCGGTGCAGTTCACGCCGTGAGTCGAGCGAACAATTTTATCGTGCTGCCAGCGACTGCGGTAACCATCTTCCCAGTCGCGATTACTGTTCAGGGTCTGGCCATGCTGGCCGGAAAACGGTTCTGCCAGCTGTTTGAAATAGCGAAACCGATCAAGAAACTTGCTCATCCGGAATACTCCTGAAGGCTTAGTGTGACATTGCTAACCCTGCGTCAGTGAGGACGCAGAAAGTGAATAATTGCCGGCGCGCCACGCCGGCATTGTTGTTATCAGGCGCGGGACTTGCGTGCGTAAACCAGCCAGGTAATGGCGATACAGCAGAGGTAAAACACCAGGAAAATCTTCATCGCACCGGCTGGCGAACCGGTCATTGAGAGCGACAGGCCAAAGGTCTGCGGAATGAAGAAGCCGCCCAGCGCGCCTATCGCAGAGATAAAGCCCAGCGCAGCGGACGTTTCGGTACCCGCTTCACGCAGGGCCAGCGCATCGTCGCCGCCTTCTGCTTTAATGCGATCCAGCGTGAGCTTGCGGAAAATCACCGCAATCATCTGATAAGTGGAGCCGCTACCCAGGCCGGCGGTCAGGAACAGGCCCATAAACACGGCGAAGAAGGCAACGAACGAGCCATCATGTCCGGCACCCGGCAGGGTGAGGAACAGCAGCGCCGCAAACAGCGCCATCAGCACGTAGTTGATCAGCGTGACGCGGATACCGCCGAAACGGTCAGAAATGATGCCGCCTGCTGAACGGGCCAGTGCGCCAATAAACGGTCCGAAAAAGGCGTAATGCATGATCACAACATCAGGAAACTGCGTCTTCGTCAGCATGGCAAAACCGGCAGAGAAACCGATAAATGAGCCAAAGGTCGCCAGATAGAGCAGCGCCATGATCCACAGGTGCGGACGTTTCAGCACCGGCAACTGCTCACGCAGCGAGGATTTGGCCGCTGCGAGGTCGTTCATGCCGAACCAGGCCGCCAGCATGCCGATCGCCAGTAACGGCACCCAGATCCAGGATGCATTTTCCAGCCAGATGCTGTCGCCGGTGACGGTGGTATGACCTACGTCGGCAAAACCAAAAATGGCACAGGAAATCGCCAGCGGGGCGACAAACTGCATCACGCTGACGCCAAGGTTACCCAGGCCGCCGTTGATGCCCAGCGCGCCGCCCTGATGGGCTTTGGGGAAGAAGAAGCTGATATTGCCCATGCTGGAAGCAAAGTTAGCGCCACCGAAACCGCATAGCAGGGAAATCACCATAAAAGTCGTGAATGAGGTCTGGCTGTCCTGTACGGCAAAGCCGAGCCACAGGCAGGGAATGATCAGGATGCCGGTGCTGAAGGCGGTCCAGCGACGTCCTCCAAAGATGGGAATAACAAAAGAGTAAGGGACGCGCAGCAACGCGCCAGAAACCGACGGCAGCGCGGTCAGTAAAAAGAGCTGCTCGGTGCTAAAGTTAAAGCCAACTTTATTCAGGTTAACCGCGACGGTGCTGAACAACATCCAGACGCAGAAGGCGAGCAGCAGACAGAAGACGGAGATCCACAGGTTACGGCTGGCGATACGTTTACCTTGCGCCTGCCAGAAAGCCTCATTTTCCGGCTGCCAGTCCTGAATTAACGCGCGTCGCGTTTCGGTTTGCAGTGGGGCGGATTGGGTCATAACTCTCTCATTAACAGGATAATAATTGTGCATATCCTGCGCATCTGACCTGGCGGGCAGCTTGATACAAATCAACCGCAAAGCAGGTTGTTAAGCACCGCAGGCCCGCTTTTATCCCGGTTAAGTAGATGAAGAAACAGCAAATAACCCTTAATTATCAGGGGCTTTTAAAGCAGGCGATGAAAACCGGTGAATGGCGGGTCGATCTGAGGAAATAAAGGAGTAGTCCATAAGGGGTATATAGCGACCCGGCTTCCCCGGTAAGATAGCGCTTTATCTCACTTCGCCCTGCGCGCGAACCCACGGAGTAGTGACGTGACGCCAGAAAAATTTACGCTGTTACTAATCGACGACCATCCCATGTTGCGTAACGGCCTGAAACAGCTGATTGCGCTGGATGAAAGGTTGCAGGTGGTCGCTGAAGCGGGTAACGGATTTGATGGCGTGGCGCTGGCACAGCAGCACGATCCTGACCTGATCCTGCTCGATCTCAATATGCCGGGCCTGAACGGTCTGGATACCCTGAGCCGGCTGCGCGAGATTTCGCTCTCTGGCCGGGTGGTGGTTTTCACTGTTTCCGACCATGAAGAGGATGTGGTCAGCGCCCTGAAACGCGGCGCCGACGGTTATCTGCTGAAAGACATGGAGCCGGAAGCGCTGCTGAAAGCACTGCATCAGGCGGCGGCTGGCCAGACCGTTCTTAGCGAAGCCTTAACCCCGATTCTGGTCGCCCGGTTACGTGAAGACCGTCCTGCACCGGCACGGGATATCAATCAGCTCACGCGCCGCGAGCGCGATATTCTGCAACTGATCAGCGCCGGCATGACCAATAAAGCGATTGCCCGCAAACTGGCGATCAGTGAAAGTACGGTCAAAGTGCACGTCAAATATCTACTGAAAAAGATGAACCTGAAATCACGGCTGGAAGCGGCGGTCTGGGCGCTGCAAAACGGACACGTTTAGCGCCAGCGCGAGACGCGCGCCGTCAGGCTGGTGCAACAGGATTCGCGATCAGTCTCGCAGCCGCAACACAACAGCGGAAAAACCGGCTTTTTTCTGTCGCCAGTTGCCTCCCCGGTTTGATAGGGTGCCGCTCAGGCGACAACGGCTGACGATACGGCGATGCATCAGGCTGGTATATCCACCACCCTATTCGTTATCATCAGCTTATCCTGCGCGCTGACGCTGAGCCGCTTCGGCTCATCAGGCGTCAGCAGCCAGAATCTTACCGCATTGAATATGAGTTAAAACCCTATGCAAGAGCCAACCGAAAAGGATTTTCCTTCCCATACGCCAATGATGCAGCAATACCTGCGACTCAAGGCGGAGCATCCTGACATTCTGCTGTTTTACCGTATGGGCGATTTCTACGAGCTGTTTTATGACGACGCAAAGCGCGCCTCGCAGTTGCTGGAAATTTCACTCACCAAACGCGGCGCTTCGGCTGGCGAACCGATTCCGATGGCTGGCGTACCTTATCATGCGGTCGAAAGTTATCTGGCGAAGCTGGTGCAGCTGGGTGAATCCGTGGCGATTTGTGAGCAGATCGGCGATCCCGCGCTGAGCAAAGGGCCGGTTGAGCGCAAAGTGGTGCGCATCGTCACGCCCGGCACCATCAGTGATGAGGCGCTGCTGCAGGAGCGACAAGACAACCTGCTGGCGGCGATTGTTCAGGGTCCGCGCGGCTTTGGCTATGCCACGCTGGATATCAGTTCTGGCCGTTTTCGTCTGACTGAACCCGGCGATGCGGAAACCATGGCGGCAGAATTACAACGCACCAATCCCGCCGAGCTGCTCTATCCGGAAGATTTTCAGGCGATGTCGCTGATCGATCAGCGCCGCGGCCTGCGCCGTCGTCCGCTGTGGGAATTTGAGGTTGATACCGCACGTCAGCAGCTGAACCTGCAGTTTGGCACCCGCGATCTCAACGGTTTCGGCGTCGAAAATGCCCACCTTGGTCTCAGTGCCGCCGGTTGCCTGCTGCAGTATGTCAAAGATACCCAGCGCACTACCCTGCCCCACATTCGCTCTCTGAGCATGGAGCGGCAGCAGGACAGCATCATTATGGATGCGGCAACCCGCCGTAACCTGGAAATTACCCAGAACCTGGCAGGTGGAACTGAAAATACCCTGGCGGCGGTGCTGGATAAAACCGTTACGCCGATGGGCAGCCGGATGCTGAAGCGCTGGCTGCATATGCCGCTGCGCGATGCCCGCATTATCAATCAGCGTCAGGAGTCGATTGCCGAGCTGCAAAATCTCAGCGAAACCCTGCAACCGGTGCTGCGCCAGGTCGGTGACCTGGAGCGTATTCTGGCGCGTTTAGCTCTGCGTACTGCACGTCCACGCGATCTGGCCCGGATGCGCCATGCGTTTCAGCAGTTGCCCGAGCTGAACCAGCTGCTGGCTGAGGTGGAGTCGGAACAGCTGAAACAGCTACGGACCCGGATGGGCGAATTTACCGATTTGCGCGAGCTGCTGGAGCGGGCGGTAATTGAATCGCCACCGGTGCTGATCCGTGATGGTGGTGTGATCGCGCCCGGCTACAACACGGAACTGGATGAGTGGCGCGCCCTTGCTGACGGTGCCACCGACTATCTCGACAAGCTGGAGATCCGCGAGCGTGAAAAGCTGGGACTGGATACGCTGAAGGTCGGCTTTAATGCGGTACATGGCTACTACATTCAGGTCAGCCGGGGTCAGAGTCATCAGGTGCCGATGCACTATGTCCGCCGCCAGACGCTGAAAAATGCCGAACGCTACATTATTCCGGAACTGAAAGAGTACGAAGATAAGGTGCTCACCTCGAAAGGCAAAGCGCTGGCGCTGGAAAAAAGCCTGTATGAGGCGCTGTTTGATCAGCTGTTACCGCATCTGGAAGCATTACAGCTGAGTGCCGCGGCGCTGGCTGAGCTGGATGTGCTTAGCAACCTGGCAGAACGCGCCTGGTCACTTAACTACTGCCGTCCGGTACTGCTGGACAAGCCAGGCATTAAAATCAGTGGTGGACGCCATCCGGTAGTGGAACAGGTACTGAAAGAGCCGTTCATTGCTAACCCGCTTTCGCTGGCACCGCAGCGTCGGATGCTGATCATTACCGGACCCAATATGGGCGGTAAAAGTACCTATATGCGACAGACTGCGCTGATTGCGCTGATGGCGTGGATTGGCAGCTTCGTACCGGCGGATGAAACGCTGATCGGTCCGCTGGATCGTATCTTCACCCGCGTTGGTGCGGCTGACGATCTGGCCTCCGGCCGTTCGACCTTTATGGTGGAGATGACCGAAACCGCTAACATCCTGCACAACGCCACCGAAAACAGCCTGGTGCTGATGGATGAGATTGGCCGTGGCACCTCAACCTACGATGGGTTATCGCTGGCCTGGGCCTGTGCCGAAAATCTGGCAAACCGCATCAAGGCGATGACGCTGTTCGCCACCCACTACTTTGAGCTGACCACCCTGCCGGAAAAAATGGAAGGCGTGGTCAATGTGCATCTGGATGCAGTGGAGCATGGCGACACCATCGCCTTTATGCACAGCGTACAGGATGGCGCAGCCAGCAAGAGTTATGGTCTTGCCGTCGCCGCGCTGGCGGGCGTGCCAAAGGAAGTGATCAAGCGGGCGCGTAATAAGCTGAAGGAGCTGGAGACGGTTTCCAGCCACACCGCCTCTTCAACAGTAGATGGATCGCAACTGCCGCTGCTGGTTGAAGAGACCTCACCGGCAGTTGAAGCGCTTGAGGCACTGGACCCGGATACTCTGACGCCACGTCAGGCGCTGGAATGGATCTATCGTCTTAAATCGCTGGTGTAAACAGCGCGTGCATCCGGTCAGGCCTGATGCACGCGATGCTTTACTGGTGCCGTTATCAGCCGCCGCGCTGTGCGGATTCTCTCTGCTGCGCTTTTCCCTGAACTGCAGACATAAAAAAAGCGGTGGTTTTCACCACCGCTTTTCGCACTTAAATCAGTTATCCACGAAGCTGTTATTCCCGAAACAGAGCTTCAATGTTGAGGCCCTGCGCCTGCAGGATTTCGCGCAGACGGCGCAAACCTTCAACCTGAATCTGACGGACACGCTCACGGGTTAAACCAATTTCACGGCCTACATCTTCAAGCGTTGCCGCTTCATAGCCTAACAGGCCGAAACGACGTGCCAGCACTTCACGCTGCTTAGCGTTCAGTTCAAACAACCACTTAACGATGCTCTGTTTCATATCATCGTCTTGCGTGGTGTCTTCCGGTCCGTTGTCTTTTTCATCGGCCAGAATGTCCAGCAACGCTTTTTCAGAATCTCCGCCTAATGGCGTATCAACTGAAGTGATGCGTTCGTTGAGACGCAACATACGGCTTACGTCATCAACCGGTTTATCCAGCTGCTCGGCGATCTCTTCCGCGCTTGGCTCATGGTCAAGCTTGTGGGAGAGTTCACGCGCAGTACGCAGATAAACGTTTAGTTCTTTAACAATATGAATCGGCAGACGAATGGTACGGGTTTGATTCATGATCGCCCGTTCAATAGTCTGACGAATCCACCAGGTGGCGTAAGTTGAGAAACGGAACCCGCGCTCCGGGTCAAACTTCTCAACGGCACGGATCAGGCCGAGGTTACCTTCTTCAATCAGGTCCAGCAGTGCTAAACCACGATTGCTGTAACGACGGGCGATCTTGACCACCAGGCGTAAGTTACTTTCGATCATGCGGCGACGGGAAGGGATGTCACCTCGCAATGCACGGCGAGCGAAGAGCACTTCTTCCTCTGCCGTTAACAACGGAGAATAGCCAATCTCCCCGAGATAGAGCTGCGTCGCATCTAACACACGTTGCGTCGCACCCTGTGATAACAACTCTTCTTCCGCTACGTCGTTATCACCAGGTTCGTTTTCGACGAGAGCCTTCTCATCAAAAACCTCTGCTCCATTCTCCTCGAATTCCGCGTTCTCATGTAACTCGTTTACTTTCAGCGTATTCTGGCTCATAAGCGGCTCCTACCCGTGATTCCAGGGCAGAACATCAAAAAAGTGCGTTCTGCCGGATTATCGCTGCGGTAAATAACGCAACGGGTTTACGGATTTCCCCTTGTAACGAATTTCAAAGTGTAATCTTACTGAACTGGTTCCGGTGCTACCCATGGTTGCGATCTTCTGCCCCGCCTTAACTTCCTGTTGTTCCCGGACCAGCATTGTATCGTTATGGGCGTAGGCACTCAGGTAATCATCATTGTGTTTGATGATGATCAGATTACCGTAACCCCGGAGCGCGTTACCTGCGTACACCACCCTTCCTGAAGCGGTAGCGACGACAGACTGTCCACGCGTGCCGGCGATATCGATACCTTTATTGCCGCCTTCGGCAGCAGAGAAGTTATCGATGATCTTCCCATCGGTCGGCCAACGCCAGCTTCCTACCGGCGTCGAGCTATTGGTTGTGCTGCTAACCGTTGGGGGTGCGGTAACCACTGGAGCTGTTGTCGTTGCAACATTTGCTCCTTTCGAAGGCAACAGTTTACTGCCGCTCGAACTACCCGAATCATCAGAATACGTAATAACAGGTTGCTGTGCAACAGCGGCAGATTTAATTTGTGGCGTGGTCGGAACACCGCCCTGCGTTGCATCAGCAACGGTAATGGCATTACCGCCAGTAATCGGCTGACCGGAACCGTTGCCAATCTGCAAAGTTTGCCCGACATTCAGGCTATACGGCGCCGGAACGTTGTTACGCTGGGCTAAATCGCGGAAATCGTTGCCGGTGATCCAGGCGATGTAAAACAATGTGTCGCCACGTTTTACGGTATATGTTTCGCCGGAGTAGCTACCTTTAGGAATATTCTGATAACTGCGGTTGTACACGATTCGGCCATTTTGCGTCTCCACATTATTATTGGCACTAACCATTCCGCCATTGCCAGAGGCAGATGCTGCACTTCCGCTTAACATTCCTCCCTGTGAAGGCATCGCGGGAACACCACCAGAGGCGCTTGCTGCGCCACTCTGGCTGCTGCTCATGCCGCCGCCATCACCAACGCGGCTAATGGGTGCTTGTGTGTTGTCGCTGGAGCTACAGCCTGCCAGCCAAAAACCTACCAGTGAAAGCGCCGCCAGACGGCGTAACTGAAAAATTGTGCTTCCCGTGCTCATTGATCCCCCGTGATGGCAACCCTGATGTACCTGTTTCACTGTACTTGCCAGCAGAATGCTCTGCGCGGCGCGATAAAATCTGCGTTTTTGTTGATTAAATTGGATAGTAACAATATCAAGTACGTGGTGCTATGAAACAGTTGTGAAGAAATACGAAGCCGGTCACGCAAGATCGCCCTGAACCAGCGGCACAAACCGTACCGGCTCAATCGTTTCTTCAATAATTTCTTCGCCCTGACGGCGCAGACGTTTCAGCACCTGCTGATCTTCGCCGACCGGCAGCACCATAATGCCGCCTTCTGCCAGTTGCGCTATCAGCGCAATCGGAATTTCTGGCGGGGCCGCGGTAACAATGATGGCGTCGAACGGCCCGCGCGACGGCCAGCCCTGCCAGCCATCGCCATGTCGGGTCGAGACATTATGCAGATCGAGCTGTTTCAGGCGGCGCTTGGCCTGCCACTGCAGCCCTTTAATACGTTCAACTGAATAGACGTGATCCACCAGATGGGCGAGGATGGCGGTCTGATAGCCGGAACCGGTGCCGATTTCCAGCACCCGTGAATGCGGATTCAGCGCCAGCAGCGCCGTCATTCGCGCCACCATATAAGGCTGGGAGATGGTCTGGCCGGAGCCGATCGGCAGGGCCACATTATCCCAGGCTTTGTGTTCAAAAGCCTCATCGATAAAGCGTTCACGCGGCACATCGCTGATGGCTTTCAGCAGGTTCTCGTCATCAATTCCCTGCTGACGCAGTTGTGACAGCAATGTCTCAATACGCCGATTCACCATGCCAGGTTCACCTCAGCTTTAGCCAGCCACTCATGCAGCACATCCTGGGCGCTGTGCGCGGTCAGATCGACATGCAGCGCAGTCACCGAGACATAGCCCTGATCCACCGCGGCAAAGTCGGTATCCGGACCGGCATCCAGTTTTTCCCCCGGCGGCCCAATCCAGTAAAGGGTGTTGCCGCGCGGGTCCTGCTGGGCGATAACCTGATCGGCAGGATGCCGGCTGCCACAGCGCGTCACGCGGATGCCTTTCAGCTCGGCCAGCGGCAGGTCCGGTACGTTGATGTTAAGAATGCGGCCGGTGCGTAGCGGTTGCTGCGTCAGCGCCTTGAGAATAGCGCAGGTCACCGCCGCCGCTGTCGCATAATGCTGATGACCATTGAGCGATACCGCTACCGCAGGCAGCCCCAGGTGACGCCCTTCCATCGCCGCCGCCACCGTGCCGGAATAGATCACATCATCCCCCAGATTGGGCCCAGCGTTGATTCCCGACACCACAATGTCGGGACGGGGCTGCATCAGCGCATTGACGCCAAGATAAACACAGTCTGTCGGCGTGCCCATCTGCACCGCGATATCCCCATTCTCATGAGTAAAGGTGCGCAGCGGCGTTTCCAGCGTTAATGAGTTCGACGCGCCGCTTCGGTTACGATCGGGCGCAACCACCTGCACTTCAGCAAAGTGCCGCAGGGCTTTCGCCAGCGTTTGAATACCTGGCGCGTGAATGCCGTCATCGTTGCTGAGCAATATCCGCATTTATTCTGACCTTTTTCTATTCGACTGGTCGCCGTGACAGGACCCGTTTGAACAGCATGGCAACAGGTGAAGACCGGACAGCGATTTTTGCATTCTAGCGAGGCATGCAAGGAAGTGGTAGGCGTAAATCATACTACTGCGGGGGTTTGCCGCAACAATACCCACATTCAGGGTAATGTTGCAGCAGGGATTACTCGTCAATATTATCAAGCGCGTCAGTCTGGGTCAGCAGCTCTCTGACCACGCTGGTGGCAAAGCTGCCAGCGGGGAGCCAGAAGCTCATCTCCAGCGTCACCTCATCCCACCAGTTCCAGCACAGATCGCGAGGCACCACCAGCATCGCGCGGCGGGCTGCATCGACGCGTTCACGCGTGATCAGGCTAAGCAAGAGCGTCGCTTCAGCTAGCGCCTGCTGTTCAAACGCCAGCGCATCCGCCTGCGGACCGGCCTCTCCACAGCCCGGCAACGGCGCCGTGATGCGCAATTGGTGTTGATCAACGCGGGCCTGCAGTGCGTCGAGCTCCTCAGGCTGAGCGACAAACCAGCTGCCCCGTCCGGTGAGCTGCAGTGCATCGCCGCTCATCACCTGGCTGAGTCCGCCCTGCTGTTGCAGACGCGCGCTGGTGACCTGATTAAACAATGCGCTGCGCGCCGCTGACAGCAGCAGGCTGCGCTTGTTACGATCGCGCATCACAATCTCATTGCGCGCCCACTTCTCCGCCATAATCAGGTTGTTGCCGTTACGGCCAAAACGCTGCTCGCCAAAATAGTTAGGCACGCCAGCATCGCGTATCTGCGTCAGACGGGTTTCCACTGCATCGCGATCGCTGATCTGACGGATCACCAGACGGAACGCATTGCCCGCCAGCGCGCCGATACGCAACTTACGCTTGTGGCGCGCCACTTCAAGGATCTCTACCCCTTCCAGCGCAAAGCCGCGCAGATCCGGCATCGCATTGCCCGGCAGACGAAAACAGAGCGTCTGCTCGGTCACCGCATGACGATCTTTCATGCCGGCGTAGCTCATATCACGCTGATGGATGCCGAGATACTTCGCCAGCGCCTCTGCGACAAAGCGGGTATTGGCACCCACTTTGCGGATGCGCACCAGCAGATGCTCGCCTTCCCCGTCCGCGCCATAGCCGAGATCTTCCACCACCACGAAATCCTCCGGGTTAGCTTTGATCACGCCGGTGACGGCAGGCACGCCGTGCAGATAGTGCAGCATCACTGGCTATCGGCTTTGAGCAGCAGGGCCACCGCCTCACAGGCGATCCCTTCGCCACGACCGGTGAAGCCGAGCTTCTCGGTGGTGGTCGCTTTCACGTTGACCGCATCCATATGGCAGCCGAGATCTTCAGCAATATTGATGCGCATTTGCGGTACGTGCGGCAGCATTTTGGGTGCCTGGGCAATCAGGGTCACATCGACGTTGCCGATGCGGTAGCCTTTAGCTTCAATACGACGCCAGGCTTCACGCAGCAAACCGCGGCTGTCGGCCCCTTTAAAAGCGGGATCGGTATCCGGGAACAGCTTACCAATGTCGCCCATTGCCACCGCACCTAACAGCGCGTCAGTCAGCGCATGCAGCGCGACATCGCCATCAGAGTGGGCGATAAATCCCTGTTCAAACGGGATTCGCACGCCGCCAATCACCAGCGGACCCTCTCCACCGAAGGCGTGAACGTCAAAACCGTGACCGATACGCATTATGCGCTCTCCTTTAATTGAATCTGACTGAGATAAAAAGCCGCCAGCGCCAGATCTTCTGGCCGGGTAACTTTGATGTTATCGCTGCGTCCGCTCACCAGCACCGGATGATAGCCGCAATACTCCAGCGCCGACGCCTCATCCGTGATGGTGGCACCTTCAGACAGCGCGCGCGTCAGGCAGGCAGTGAGTAACGCGTGCGGGAAAAATTGCGGCGTTAAAGCGTGCCACAGATCTTCACGCTCAACGGTATGGGCGATAGCCGCTTTACCCGGCTCGCCCCGCTTCATGGTGTCACGCACCGGCGCCGCGAGTATGCCACCAACGTGGCTCTGTTGACGCACGCTCAGCAGATGCTGAAGGTCGTCCGGATGCAGACAGGGACGCGCCGCATCATGCACTAATACCCATGAGGCGCCTTTGGCAGCCTGCAAGCCGGCCAGCACCGACTCGGCACGCGTTTCACCGCCGGTCACCTGCAGCACGCGCGGATCGCGTGCCAGCGGCAGCGCGGCAAAATGCGGGTCATTGGGGCTCAGGGCGACAATCACCTGTTTGATAGCGGGATGGGAAAACAGGCGTGCAATGCTGTGTTCCAGAAGGGTGTGCTGACCAATCGTCAGATACTGCTTAGGACAGCTTGCCTGCATGCGGCTGCCGATTCCGGCAGCGGGCACCACGGCAATCACATCCGCAAGGGTGGACAGATTGTTCATGTTTTATCGTTGTTGGTTTTGCGCTGCTTGTTGCGCGTTGCGTTTGTTCTGGTCAGGCACAAGGCGATAGAAGGTTTCACCGGGTTTGATCATGCCCAATTCATTGCGTGCGCGTTCCTCGATCGCTTCAGAGCCGCCATTGAGATCGTCAATTTCGGCAAACAGCTGATCGTTACGCGATTTCAGTTTGGCGTTATTCGCCTGTTGCACCGCGACGTCATCGTTGACGCGCGTATAGTCATGGATGCCATTTTTTCCCAGCCACAATGAATATTGCAGCCAGCCAAGCAGCACCAATAGCAGTAACGTCAGTTTTCCCATCCCGCCCCCTAAAAACGGCCCAATCATCCCATAACTTTGCACAGGACTCCACACCAGTGGCGAAAATGGCGCGCTTTGCTGCGCGTCTGCGCAAAATATGAATCAGAGGGATCACCAGACGGGAAAAGTTTTGTAACCTGCCGATGCGTTTGCACATCAGCGCGCTGGCACGAGAGGGTTACCAGCCGGAGAGAAAAGAGAACATTAACCAGAACAGGCAAATGACCAGAATGACTGTGGCGAGCGTGGTCCACAACAACTGGCCGCGCAGCAGCGTGTTGAGCGCAATGCCCATCAGCACCGAGACCGGCAGCAGTGCCAGGAAGAAAGGCCAGGTGTAGAGAAAGAAAAACAAGGTGTTAGAGCCGTACAACAGGAAGGGAATGGCCAGCGCGCACCAGTAGGCAAAAAAGCCGATGATGCCGCCCGGCAGCGACGAACGCGGCTCATCCGGGGTGCTTTCATCTTTACGAGCCAGCATGGGAGTAATGTTCTGCATAGAGGTCCTGTTGACGCGAAGGCGGCAAATCAACGTGGATTTGCCGCTGTCTGTTCAGGATCTGATGATATCGCGGTCACGCAGCAGGTCTAACAATTGGGCGGCAAGTTTTGTAACCAATTGTTCGCCATCCAGCTGGATTTCCGGGCTTTCCGGCGCTTCGTATACGCTATCGATCCCGGTGAAATTACGCAGCTCACCGGCGCGTGCTTTGCGATAGAGTCCTTTAGGATCGCGCGCTTCGCACACCGCCAGCGGCGTATCCACAAACACCTCAATAAACTGGCCCGATTCCAGCAGATCGCGGACCATCTGACGTTCGGCGCGATGCGGCGAAATAAAGGCGGTCAGCACCACCAGCCCGGCGTCCACCATCAGCTTCGCCACTTCGCCGACCCGACGAATGTTCTCTTTGCGGTCGTCATCGCTGAAACCGAGATCGCGGCACAGGCCATGACGCACATTGTCGCCATCCAGCAGATAGGTGCTGACACCAATGCGGTGCAGCGCCTGCTCCAGCGCGCCCGCCACGGTCGATTTCCCCGAGCCTGACAGCCCGGTGAACCACAGCACCACGCCCTGATGGCCGTGCTGCTGTTCGCGGGCGGTGCGGGTCACCGGATGATCATGCCACACCACGTTGTCATCGTGCCGGGCCATTATTGACCGCCCAGCAGATCGCGCGCGTTCCAGTGTGGGAAGTGACGGCGCACCAGCGCATTCAGTTCCAGTTCAAAGGCGCTGAACTCGCCGGTATTAACCGGGGCATCATGGTTTGGCTGATGGATCATGCCGGCACCCACGGTAACGTTGCTCAGGCGATCGATAAAGATCATGCCGCCGGTCACCGGGTTCTGCTGATAGCTGTCGAGCACCATCGGTTCGTCAAAGGTGATCTCAATGCGACCAATACCGTTCAGCGGCAGCGTATCGACCTGACGCGTCTCCAGCGAGTTGATCTCGACCTGATGCAGCACCTTCTCTACCCGGCCACGGGTTTTCTTACCGGCGATTTTCAGGTCGTAACTCTGACCGGCCTGCAGCGGCTGTTCTGCCATCCAGACCACGTCAACGCTGGCAGACTGAACCGCTGCCAGATCTTCACTGGCATCCACCAGCAGATCGCCACGGCTGATATCAATCTCATCCTGCAGCACAAGGGTAATCGCTTCGCCTGCACCCGCTTCCTGCAGATCGCCATCGAAGGTCACAATGCGGGCAATGGACGACTCCACGCCAGAAGGCAGCACTTTAACGCGCTGGCCTACCTGTACGCTGCCTGAAGCCAGCGTTCCGGCGTAGCCGCGGAAATCGAGGTTTGGACGGTTGACATACTGTACCGGGAAACGCATCGGCTGATGATCGACCACGCGTTTCAGTTCAACCGTTTCCAGCACGTCGAGCAGCGTCGGACCGCTGTACCACGACATGGTCTGGCTGGCTGATGCTACGTTATCCCCTTCCAGCGCCGACATCGGTACGAAACGGATATCGAGGTCGTCCGGCAACTGCGCAGCGAAATCGAGATAATCCTGTTTGATCTGCTCGTAGCGATCCTGATCGTACTCCACCAGATCCATCTTATTGATCGCTACCACCAGGTGTTTGATCCCCAGCAGCGTCGAGATAAAGCTGTGCCGACGGGTCTGATCCAGCACGCCTTTACGGGCATCGATCAGCAGGATCGCCAGATCGCAGGTTGAGGCACCGGTCGCCATATTACGGGTGTACTGCTCATGTCCCGGCGTATCAGCGATAATAAATTTACGCTTTTCAGTCGAGAAGTAGCGATAGGCCACATCAATGGTGATGCCCTGCTCGCGCTCGGCCTGCAGACCATCCACCAGCAGCGCCAGATCGAGCTTCTCGCCCTGGGTACCGTGACGCTTGCTGTCGTTGTGCAGCGAAGAGAGCTGATCTTCATAGATCTGCCGGGTATCGTGCAGCAGGCGACCAATCAGGGTGCTTTTGCCATCATCGACGCTGCCGCAGGTCAGAAAACGCAGCAGGCTCTTGTGTTGTTGTGCGGTCAGCCAGGCTTCAACGCCGCCCTGGTCGGCAATCTGTTGTGCAATTACGGTATTCATCTGGCGTCTCCTTAGAAATAACCCTGACGTTTTTTCAGTTCCATCGACCCGGACTGATCGCGATCGATCACGCGGCCCTGACGCTCACTGGTGGTAGAGACCAGCATCTCTTCGATGATCTCCGGCAGCGTTTGCGCCTCCGATTCCACCGCGCCGGTCAGCGGCCAGCAGCCGAGGGTACGGAAACGCACCATGCGCTGTTTAATCACTTCACCGGGCTGCAGATTGATCCGATCGTCATCGATCATCATCAGCATGCCATCACGCTCCAGCACCGGACGCGGCGCTGCGAGGTAGAGCGGCACGATCTCGATGTTTTCCAGGAAGATGTACTGCCAGATATCCAGTTCGGTCCAGTTCGACAGCGGGAAAACGCGGATGCTTTCGCCCTTGTTGATCTGACCGTTGTAGTTGTGCCACAGCTCCGGGCGCTGGTTTTTCGGGTCCCAGCGATGGAAACGATCGCGGAACGAGTAGATACGCTCTTTGGCGCGCGACTTCTCTTCGTCACGGCGTGCGCCACCAAAAGCCGCATCGAAACCATATTTATTCAGCGCCTGCTTCAGCCCTTCGGTTTTCATGATGTCGGTGTGTTTGGCACTGCCGTGGACGAACGGGTTAATGCCCATCGCCACGCCTTCCGGGTTGCGGTGAACCAGCAGCTCGGCGCCCATCGCTTTTACGGTGCGATCGCGAAACTCGTACATTTCACGGAATTTCCAGCCGGTATCCACATGCAGCAGCGGGAACGGCAGCGTGCCTGGAAAGAAGGCCTTACGCGCCAGATGCAGCATCACGGAGGAGTCTTTACCGATGGAGTACATCATCACCGGGTTGCTGAACTCTGCCGCCACTTCGCGAATGATGTGGATACTCTCCGCCTCCAGCTGACGCAGATGAGTGAGTCGTTTTTGGTCCATGATTTTCCCTCAAGCCAGATTGACAACGGCGGACTCGCGAGCCCCCTGCTGTGCCGAATGTTGAAACCAGGCGAGTTGCCCGTGCAAATTGACCACTTCTCCGATCACCAGCAGTGCCGGAGTGGGTGCCGAGGCGGCCAGCGCCTCGAGTTGTTCTAAGGTGCCGGTCAGCACCTGTTGATCCTGACGCGTACCGCGACTGATCACCGCCACCGGCGTTGACGCTGCGCGGCCATGCTGAATCAGCGCCTCGCTAATCAGCGCAGCCTTAACCGTCCCCATATAGATCGCCAGCGTCTGACGTGCCCGCGCCAGCGATGGCCAGTCAATGTCGTCACCATCCGGACGACAGTGACCGGTAATAAACATCACGCTCTGAGCATAATCGCGGTGGGTCAGCGGAATACCGGCGTAGGCCGTCGCACCGGCAGCGGCAGTAACGCCCGGCACCACCTGAAACGGAATACCCGCCTGCTGTGCCGCCTGCAGCTCTTCGCCGCCGCGGCCAAAGATAAAGGGATCGCCGCCCTTGAGGCGCACGACCCGCTTGCCCTGCAATGCCAGCTTCACCAGCATCTGATTGGTCTCTTCCTGCGGCACCGAATGCGCGCCGGCCCGTTTGCCGACGCAGATGCGATCGGCGTCGCGACGCACCAGCTCCAGCACCTCGTCACTGACCAGATGGTCATACAGCACCACATCGGCCAGCTGCATCACCTGCAGACCGCGCAGCGTCAGCAGACCGCTGTCGCCCGGCCCCGCGCCCACCAGAATGATTTCACCCTGACGGGTCGGTTCATCAAGCAGTTCACGATCCAGCGTGCGTTTCGCCTCATCCACATTGCCAGCCGACATCTGACTGGCGAACAGGCCGTTGAACGCCCGCTCCCAGAAACGGCGACGGTCAGACATCCGCTGAAAACGCTGTTTAACCTTGTCACGCCACTGTCCGGCCACCTCAGCCATCTGGCCCAGGTTAGCAGGCAGCAGCGCCTCCAGCTTTTCACGCAGCATCCGCGCCAGCACCGGCGCGGTGCCGCTGGAGGAGATCGCCACCACCAGCGGTGAACGGTCAACAATCGACGGGAAGATAAAGCTGCATTTCGGCTGATCGTCCACCACGTTCACCAGCTTCTGGCGCGCATTGGCCGCCTCGAATACGGCAGCATTGAGGGCGTTGTCATCGGTTGCGGCAATCACCAGAAAAACGCCGTCCAGCTGGGCAGGATCAAACGCAGTCGCCAGCCACTCCAGCTGCTGCGTCTCCAGCAGCGCCTGCAGTTCAGGGCAGAGTTCACGCGCGGCAATCTGCACGCGCGCACGCGCACGGCGCAGCAGTTCAATTTTTCGCGCTGCGATATCTCCACCACCGACAACCAGAACCGGGCGGCCAGAGAGATCGGCAAAAAGGGGCAAATAGTCCACGTTAACCCTGATGTTTTAACTTTGTATTAACGCGACTATACGTCCCTGAGTTTATCCAGATGAAATTACGAATTGGAATGAGTAGTTACTGAATGGAATAACGACCCCGCAAAGCACAGAACAATTTGATCTTAACGACGGAGAATTAAGGGGTTATCCGTGACCGTGCTCACAGATTATTCTCCGGACCCGCGGGGAAAAATCGGCACATCCGGCAGCAAATACAGATTACCGCCAGAGCAGCCAGCGAGCGCTGCGCGTACCGTGCCTGATTCTGTTCATCGTACGCCGGAGCAAAAAGGCTATAATGTCGCCCGGCATGACCGGCCGGTGCGTCATGCCGGACCGGTATCTGAAAAATGAAAAAGGACGCACTATGTTTTTTTCCCTCCAATTGAGGGCAGCCGCGACGTTAATTGGCGCGCTACTTTCCCCGCTGGCACTTGCCAGCCAGCCTGGCCATTTTGCCGAGCAGCAGGTTCGTCACATCGCCACCTATTTTCCTGGCCGGATGAGCGGCAGTCCGGCCGAACTGATGGCGGCCGACTATCTGCAGCAGCAATTTTCCGCGCTGGGTTTTAAGACCAATACCCGGCAGTTCAATACCGGCTATAACTGGCAGGAAAATGACGGAAAATTACGCTGGCATAAGCTGACGGCGACCTCCGTGATTGCTGCCCGCGCCGGCAGTGAACCGCAGGAGATTCTGATCGTCGCGCATCTGGATACCTGGACGCCGCACAGCAACAGTCAGACTAACCAGAACCTCGGTGGTTTACGCCTGCAGGGCGTCGATGATAACGCCTCGGGCCTTGGCGTGATGCTGGAGCTGGCACAACAGCTGAGTCAGCAACCGCTGCACTACGGCGTGCGCTTCGTGGCGCTCAGCGCCGGTGAGGCGGAGATGCACGGCATGGACGATTATGTCGAGCGCATGAGCGCCAGAGAGAAGAAAAATACCCTGCTGGTGATCGATCTCAACAGCCTGATCGCCGGCGATCATCTCTATTTCAACAGCGGGATGAATACCCCGCGCGCGGTGCGTAAACAGACCAGCGAGCGCGCCTTGCTGCTGGCGCGCCAGCATGGCATTTCTGCCGCCAGCCATCAGTTAACCCGCCAGGATTTTCCCGGCCTGAACGCCTTTGATAAAGCGGGCTTTCCACTGCTGGATGTCACGGCCAGCAACTGGACGCTGGGTAACAAAGATGGCGCTCAGCAGCGTCATCGCAGCCGTCATTTTCCCGACGGCACCATTCGCCATCAGACCGATCGCGATAACCTGAACTATCTGGATCGCTGGATGCCTGGCCGGATTACCGCCCGTACCCGCGACAGCGTCAGCGTGCTGCTGCCGCTGCTAAGCGAACTCACCAATCCCAAAGTCTGAGGATCTGTTATGTACGTTGTTTCTCTCGATTATTTTCGTCCGATGGAAGAGGTAGAAGCGCTGCTGGCCGCACACATTACGTGGCTGGATCGCTATTTTGAGGCAGGCGTAATGATTGCGGCAGGACGTAAAGATCCGCGTACCGGTGGAATGCTGCTGGTGAAAGAGATGGAACCTGAACGGCTGGAGGCGATACTGGCAGAAGATCCCTTTGTTGCGGTGGCGCACTACGCAGTGACCAGAGTGAACGTCACGCGCGCGGCTGAAGAATTTGCTGGCTTAAAAGGTCAGTAAATCACCGGCTTCTCTGTGAAATCGCAGAGAAGCCGGAAACCGCACCCTTACCCTTCGTGCAGACCGCACTCGCGCTTCAGGCCGAAAAAGCGGGTCTCTTCTTCTGCCATGCCTGGCTCCCACTTACGGGTGGTATGGGTATCGCCCACTGAGAGATAGCCTTCATCCCACAGCGGATGGTATTTCAGATTATGCTGCTGCAGATACTGATGAATCTGGCGGTTATCCCAGTCGATGATCGGCAGCACTTTAAACACGCCGCGCTGCACCCCGAGCACCGGCAGATTAGCCCGGCTACCGGACTGATCGCGGCGCAGGCCGGCAAACCAGGTCTGCGCACCCAGCGTTTCCAGCGCCCGATTCATCGGTTCCACTTTATTGATGTCGTTGTATTTCTCAATCCCCTCAACGCCCTGCTCCCACAGCTTGCCATAGCGCGCTTCCTGCCAGGCCGGTGAGGTCTCCGCGCGGAACACCTTGAGGTTGAGATTGAGCTGATCCGCCAGCTCATCAATGAAGCGATAGGTTTCCGGGAACAGATAGCCGGTATCGGTGAGGATCACCGGAATATCGGGCTGCTGACGCGTCACCAGATGCAGCGACACCGCCGCCTGAATGCCGAAGCTGGAAGAGAGCACGTAGGCGCCCGGCAGATTTTCCAGCGCCCAGCTCACCCGCGCTTCCGCTGACGATTTCTCCAGCTGCGCATTGGTGGCCGCCAGCGCCATTGCGCGCTGGACTTTGGACATCTCATTCAGTGCTGCGAGGTCAATCTGACTCATTTTGCCTCCTCCCAGAAATCACGCGCCGGGTCCAGCACAGGCGCAACGATGCCCGCGCGGATCACGAAGTCACCAAAGCCTTCAGCGGCATGGCGCTCTTTGGCCCAGCGTCCCACCAGTTCATCAATGGTGGCGAGGATTTCGTTTTCATTAATGTTTTCACGGTACATCCGCGGGATGCGTGTGCCGATGCGGTTGCCGCCGAGATGCAGGTTGTAACGGCCTGGCGCTTTGCCGACCAGACCCAGTTCAGCCAGCATGGCACGGCCACAGCCGTTGGGACAACCGGTAACGCGTAACACTATGTGCTCATCACCGACGCCGTGGCTGTGCATGATCGCTTCAACTTTGGTCACGAACGCCGGCAGGAAGCGTTCCGCCTCCGCCATCGCCAGTGGACAGGTCGGGAACGCCACGCAGGCCATCGAGTTCTCACGCTGCGCCGAGACGTTTTCCATCAGCCCATGCTCACGGGCGATCGCCTCAATCTTCGCCTTTTCGCTTTCCGGCACGCCCGCCACAATCAGGTTCTGGTTGGCGGTCAGACGGAAATCGCCCTGGTGGATTTTAGCAATCTCAGCCACGCCGCTCTTCAGCGGACGGCCAGGATAGTCCAGCAGGCGACCATTCTCGATAAACAGCGTCAGGTGCCATTTATTGTCGATGCCTTTGATCCAGCCAATTCGATCGCCGCGGGTGGTAAATTCGTACGGACGGATCGGTTCAAAAGTGACGCCCGCCCGCTTCTCGACTTCCGCTTTAAACGTCTCAACGCCGACGCGTTCCAGGGTGTATTTGGTTTTGGCATTCTTACGATCGGTGCGGTTACCCCAGTCGCGCTGGGTAGTCACCACCGCTTCAGCCACGTCGAGGATCTTCTCCAGCGGGAAGTAGCCGAACTCGCTGGCGGTACGGGCGTAGGTGGCCTTGTTACCGTGCTCAATCGACAGTCCACCACCGACCAGCAGGTTAAAGCCCACCAGCTTGCCCTGCTCGGCCACGGCGATGAAGTTAAGATCGTTGGCGTGCAGATCCACATCGTTGTGCGGCGGGATCACCACGGTAGTTTTAAACTTACGCGGCAGATAGGTCTCACCGAGGATCGGCTCTTCGTCGGTGGTCGCAACTTTCTCCTGATCCCACCAGATTTCGGCGTAGGCACGGGTGCGCGGCAGCAGGTGCTCAGAGAGTTTCTTCGCCCACTCATACGCTTCCTGATGCAGCTCCGACTCCACCGGATTCGAGGTACAGAGCACGTTGCGGTTAACATCATTGGCGGTGGCCAGCGCATCCAGTCCGACTTCATGCAGCATCTGGTGCGTCGGCTTGACATTCTTCTTCAGAATGCCGTGAAACTGGAAGGTCTGACGGTTAGTCAGACGGATGCTGCCATAGATGGTTTTATCGGTGGCAAATTTGTCGATGGCCAGCCACTGGGTCGGCGTAATGATGCCGCCCGGCAAGCGGCAACGCAGCATCATGGCGTGGCGCGGCTCCAGCTTCTGCTCAGCACGCTCGGCACGAATATCGCGGTCATCCTGCTGGTACATACCGTGGAAACGGATCAGCAGGAAGTTGTCACCGGTAAAGCCGCCGGTCAGACCCTCTTCCAGATCTTCTTTAATGGTGCCGCGCAGATAGTTGCTCTGCTTCTTCAGACGCTCAGCGTCGGCTAATTTGCCTTCTACAACCAGCGGTCCAGGGTGTTTTTCGCTCATTAGTAAACGTCTCGCTGATAACGGCGCTCAATGCGCAGCTCACTTAAAAATTCGTCGGCCGCTTCACGATCCATTCCGCCGTGTTCGACCACCACATCCAGTAATGCCTGCTCAACGTCCTTCGCCATGCGATTCGCATCGCCACAGACGTAAAGGTGCGCGCCTTCCTGCAGCCAGCGCCACACTTCCGCACCGTTGGCGCGGATCTTATCCTGTACGTATACCTTCTCTGCCTGATCGCGTGACCAGGCCAGATCGATTCGGGTCAGCAGCCCCTCTTTCACATATTTCTGCCACTCCACCTGATAGAGGAAATCATCGGTAAAGTGCGGATTGCCGAAGAACAGCCAGTTTTTGCCGCTGGCACCGTCGTTTTCGCGCTGCTGCATAAAAGCGCGGAACGGCGCGATGCCGGTACCCGGTCCAATCATGATCACCGGTGCGTCCGGATTAGCCGGCAGGCGGAAGTTATCGTTGTGCTCGATAAACACCCGAACTTCGCCCTCTTCTTCAACCCGATCGGCCAGCCAGGTCGATGCACCGCCGCCACGCTGACGACCTTCAATATCAAAGCGTACTGCACTCACGGTGATATGCACTTCGGTATCGGTCTCCGCCTGCGACGATGCGATTGAGTAGAGCCGTGGCGTCAGCGGACGCAGCAACGTCGTCAGTTGCTCTGCGCTGAGCTCCGCCGGGGCCAGACGAATCATGTCGACAATCGGATAACGCTGCGCATACTGTTGCAGCCGGGCTTTATCATCCACCAGCGCCAGCAGCTCGGCATCACGCGACAGCTGGGCATACTGCGCGACGATTTGCGCCGTATTAACCGTCAGCTCAAAATGTTTTTGCAGCGCTTCAGCCAGCGGCAGCGTTGCGCCCTGAACCTGCACCGGCTCATCACCTTTCAGCCAGACCAGCTCCAGCAGCTCGCTGACCAGCGCGCTATCATTTTCATACCAGATACCCAGCGCGTCGCCGGGCTGGTAGCGCAGGCCTGACTCGCCGAGATCAATTTCAATGTGGCGAACATCTTTGTCAGAGTCGCGGCCGGTAATTTTCTGATTCACCGCCAGCGTGGCGCTGAGTGGCGCCTCTTTGGTATAGGGGCTGGTGGTGACTTCATTGACGCTGCCTGCGGCGGCTGCGGCAGCCTGAGCCGGGGATTCGGTCGGCACACGCTGCTTTAAAATCTCTGTCAGCGCACTGCGCCAGGCCGCCGCCTGATCGGCATACTCGACATCGGCATCAACCCGATCCAGCAGTCGCTCCGCGCCCAGCTCCGCCAGCCGGCTATCAAAATCCTTGCCCGCTTTGCTGAAAAATTCATAAGAGCTGTCGCCGAGGCCAAACACCGCAAACGCGGTACCGGTCATTTTCGGCGCCTTTTTTGACAGCAGGAATTTATGCAGCGCCACCGCTTCTTCCGGTGGATCGCCTTCGCCCTGGGTGGATGTCACCACCATCAGCAGCTTTTCCTGCCCAATTTGCTTGAACTTGTAATCGCCAGCATTCACCAGGTTTACATTCAGTCTGGCTGCCTGCAGGTCATCGCGCAACTGCTCGGCCAGGCGACGGGCATTGCCGGTCTGCGAAGCCGACAGCAGCGTGATTGCCGGTGCTTCTGGCGCGGTGGCGGTGACGGGGGCCGGCGCGCTGGCCACTGCGCTACCCGGTGTCTGTTCAACCCTGCCCCAGAAATAACCTGACAGCCATGCCAGCTGGGTGGGGGAATAATCGGTCGTCGCCGCCTGTAAGCGGGCGAGTTGTTCCGGGGAGAGCGGAAGCAGTGAACCTGGTGCCTGAGTCGTCATCGCGTTAAAAATTCCAGTATCAGAAGTCCGGACCGTAAAATGGCGGAAGAGTGCGTAGGTTACCGGCCCGTATATTAACGATTAAATACACCTTCGACATATCAAATAACCAAAATGACTAAATGGTTTTCCTGGTAGGATTAATCGGCAAAAGTGGTAAGTAAAGCGGCGATATATCAGTTATTTAGCTGGTACAACATCGGCAGGCGGGAGGTTTCGTGGCGGCGTAATGTGATCCAGGTGCGAAAATAGCGGTTTTCAGGTAGAATTTAGCGGTTTTTTCCTGTCTGAGAACCACTATGTCTACCACTTTATTTAAAGAGTTCCAGTTCGAAGCCGCGCACCATTTACCCAACGTGCCGGCCGGACACAAATGCGGTCGTCTGCACGGTCATTCATTTCTGGTGCGTCTGGAAATTACCGGCGAAGTGGATGCGCACACTGGCTGGGTGATGGATTTCGCTGAACTGAAAGCGGCGTTTAAGCCGATCTACGATCGCCTTGACCACTATTATCTCAATGAGATCCCTGGGCTGGAAAACCCGACCAGCGAAGTGCTGGCAAAATGGATCTGGGATCAGATGAAGCCTCGCCTGCCGCTGCTCAGTGCGGTGATGATCAAAGAAACCTGCACTGCGGGCTGCGTCTACCGCGGTTAATGCTGTCGGATCGAACCCTTCGATCCGGCACAGCGTTTTTTTACCCGCCGATCCGGCTAGCCCGGTTTCGGACTCTCACCCGGCCCACATCGCATCGCCTCAGGCGATATTGAGATATTTGTGAGTCTGCATCGACAGACGCCAGTTACGCGCAATGCAGGTCTCGATACAGAGTCGGGTTGCCTCATCTTTGCGGCTGATCGGCTGTAAGGCGATGATACGGGCTTTATCGTCATCAAGAGCGGCCAGCAGTTCATCCAGCGCCTCGACATCACGCATACGCGCCACCGGGTGCTTGATCTCATCCGCGCGGACCAGCGCCTGCGGCAGCACATCATAGCCGCCACGCATATTCACTTTAGGCGAAACCGTCACCCAGGTCCGATCGGAACAGCGAATCTCATGGGTGCCGCTGGTCTCAATCTGGCACTGAAAACCGTGCTGCTCCAGCGTCGTGGTTAACGGACGCAGATCGTAGATCGCCGGTTCGCCGCCGGTGATCACCACATGGCGCGCGGTCCAGCCCTGCTGCTGGATGGCGTTAAGTAAGGTTGCCGCATCGGCATCGCCCCAGGCGTCACTCTCTACCGTTTTAATTAAAATATCGCCCAGCGACGTTTCCCGATCCGCCCGCTTCTCCCAGGTATGTTTGGTATCACACCAGCTACAGCCCACCGGACATCCCTGTAAGCGGATGAAAATGGCGGGTACGCCGGTATAAAAACCTTCGCCCTGCAGTGTCTGGAACATTTCGTTAATCGGGTATTGCATTACGGACTCGCTTGAAAAAAACAGGGCGCTGATTATGGCAGATTTGCCGCACAGCTCAACCACGCGTTGTGCCTTTTCTCCGCGCCGGGCAAAAGCCAAAACGTCACAAAAGAGAGGCTTCAGACGGCTGACAGGTTCAAAATATAGATGGCCAGGACAGAACCCGCGCTTAGGACAAAAATACCGGGAGCGTTTTTGAACAACGCAAAACGTTGGCCCGGTAACGGGCGCACCTCAGGGATGAGGTGCGTAATCGCACGGGCGAGCAGAAAGAGATGCCGCTTTTGCCTCTTTGCGATCGGGATTTGCCATCCGCGTCTGCACACCGCCGCCAACAAAAAGCCCCGCACAAGGCGGGGCTTTCAGATGATGCGATGCCGCTTTACGCGACATCTGCACAGGTCATTACTGACCTTTAACTTCTTTCAGGCCGTTGAATGGCGCTTTTGAACCCAGCGCTTCTTCGATACGAATCAGCTGGTTGTACTTCGCCACACGGTCAGAACGGCTCATTGAACCGGTTTTGATCTGGCCCGCTGCAGTCCCTACCGCCAGGTCAGCGATGGTTGCATCTTCGGTTTCGCCTGAACGGTGAGAGATCACGGCAGTGTAGCCCGCGTCTTTCGCCATTTTGATCGCTGCCAGGGTTTCGGTCAGAGAACCGATCTGGTTGAATTTGATCAGAATGGAGTTAGCGATACCTTTGTCGATACCTTCTTTCAGGATTTTGGTGTTGGTCACGAACAGGTCGTCACCCACCAGCTGGATTTTGTCGCCCAGGACTTTGGTCTGGTAAGCGAAGCCATCCCAGTCAGATTCGTCCAGGCCATCTTCGATAGAAACGATCGGATACTGTTTGGTCAGATCTTCCAGGAAGTGGGTGAACTCTTCTGAAGTGAACGCTTTACCGCCTTCACCGGCCAGCACGTATTTGCCATCTTTGTAGAACTCAGAGGCCGCACAGTCCATCGCCAGCGTAATATCTTTGCCCAGCTCGTAGCCCGCTGCTTTTACTGCTTCAGCGATAACGGCCAGCGCTTCGGCGTTAGAACCCAGGTTTGGCGCATAGCCACCTTCGTCACCGACTGCAGTGCTCATGCCTTTGCTTTTCAGCACTTTTGCCAGGTTGTGGAACACTTCTGAACCCATACGGATCGCTTCTTTCACGCTTGAAGCGCCAACCGGCTGAATCATGAATTCCTGGATATCAACGTTGTTATCGGCATGCTCGCCACCGTTGATGATGTTCATCATTGGCAGTGGCATAGAGTATTTGCCTGGGGTGCCGTTCAGTTCAGCGATGTGCTCATACAGCGGCTGACCTTTAGAGGCCGCAGCGGCTTTCGCCGCCGCCAGTGAGACGGCCAGAATGGCGTTCGCACCGAAGTTGGATTTGTTCTCAGTACCGTCCAGGTCGATCATGATTTTATCGATGTTCGCCTGATCTTTCGCGTCTTTGCCTTTTACCGCTTCAGCAATCGGGCCGTTTACCGCAGCAACGGCTTTGGTCACGCCTTTGCCCAGGAAACGAGATTTGTCACCGTCACGCAGTTCCAGTGCTTCGCGAGAACCGGTAGAAGCCCCTGATGGCGCTGCTGCCAGACCAACGAAACCGCCTTCCAGATGCACTTCTGCTTCAACAGTCGGGTTACCACGTGAGTCGATAATTTCGCGACCGATGACTTTTACGATTTTGGACATTACGTTTTTCCTCAGTACAAGTTAGTCAATCCTAAGACAAACAACGCGCGAAAAGTTCGCGCGCTGCTCGTGAATCTTACTTCGCTAAACGCTTCTGATGCTCATGTGCCGCTTTCACAAAGCCGGCAAACAACGGATGGCCATCACGAGGGGTCGAGGTAAACTCCGGGTGGAACTGGCAGGCCACAAACCACGGATGGTTCGGGATTTCAATAATCTCAACCAGTTGATCATCACCAGAACGACCCGCTACGCGCAGACCGGCTGCTTCAATCGGCTTCAGCAGCATGTTGTTGACTTCATAACGGTGGCGATGGCGCTCAACGATGGTGTCAGAACCGTACAGCTGGCGAACCTGGCTGCCCGGCGTTAACTGACACTGCTGGCTGCCCAGACGCATGGTGCCGCCCAGATCGCTCTGCTCGCTGCGAACTTCGACGTTGCCGTCTTCGTCACGCCATTCGGTAATCAATGCCACTACCGGATATTTACAGTCTGGCACAAATTCGGTGGAGTTGGCGCCTTCCATCCCGGCAACGTTACGGGCGAACTCCATCAGTGCCACCTGCATACCAAGACAGATGCCGAGATACGGCACGTTGTTTTCACGTGCGTACTGCGCGGTCATCAGCTTGCCTTCGACGCCACGGTAACCGAAGCCACCCGGAATCAGAATCGCATCCAAATCTTTCAGTAATTCGACACCGCGTGATTCGACATCCTGCGAGTCGATCAGTTTGATGTTCACGGTGACGCGATTTTTCAGGCCGCCGTGCTTCAGCGCTTCAATCACTGATTTATAGGCATCCGGCAATTCAACGTATTTGCCGACCATCCCGATGGTGACTTCCCCACCCGGATTGGCTTCTTCGTAAATCACCTGTTCCCACTCGGCCAGATTGGCTTCCGGCGCATTCAGGTTGAAGCGTTTGCAGATATAGTCATCCAGGCCCTGCGACTTCAGCATGCCAGGAATCTTGTAAATGGAATCCACGTCTTTCAGTGAAATAACCGCTTTCTCTGGCACGTTACAGAACAGCGCGATTTTAGCGCGTTCGTTGGCTGGCACAGCGCGATCGGAACGGCAGATCAGCACGTCTGGCTGAATACCGATGGAGAGCAGCTCTTTAACCGAGTGCTGGGTCGGTTTGGTTTTCACTTCACCGGCAGCGGCCATATAGGGCACCAGCGTCAGGTGCATATACATGGTGTGTTCGCGGCCCACATCCACCGCCATCTGGCGAATCGCTTCCAGGAACGGCAGGGATTCGATATCGCCGACCGTGCCGCCGATTTCGACCAGCACCACATCGTGGCCTTCGCCGCCTTCAATAATGCGCTCTTTGATGGCGTTGGTGATGTGCGGAATCACCTGAATGGTGGCGCCCAGATAGTCGCCACGGCGCTCTTTGCGCAGCACTTCTGAGTAGATACGGCCAGTGGTGAAGTTGTTACGACGCGACATTTTAGTGCGGATGAAGCGCTCGTAGTGACCCAAATCGAGATCGGTTTCAGCCCCGTCATCAGTGACGAAAACTTCACCGTGCTGAGTCGGGCTCATGGTACCTGGATCCACGTTGATATACGGGTCCAGCTTCATGATGGTCACGTTAAGACCACGGGCTTCGAGAATGGCTGCGAGGGAGGCTGCGGCAATGCCTTTACCCAGAGAGGATACGACCCCGCCGGTCACAAAAATATAATTCGTTGTCATGCTGAACCTGAGAGTTTAGGTTTAAAGACGGTGGAATAACCAGGACGGGAAAACAGTATACTGGAAACCGCTATCAGCCACAATTGATGAATCACTGCCATCCTCCAACGCATTGCTGCGGCTAACATAGCGGATAGCCGTTAATGAAATGTTGATGTACGTCACAAAGTTGTCGCCACGCTGAATCGTGTAAGCTCAGATGGCGAATTTATGCACAGCGCTGGAATAATCAGCACTTCTCACCGGTTTTCACCTGCTGCCAGGCCGCTTCCATCTGTTCCAGCGTGGCACCAGGCATACTTAATCCCTGTGCGGCGATGATCGCCTCCACCTGGCGGAAGCGGCGCTCAAACTTGTCGTTGGCCTTTTGCAGCGCGGTTTCAGCTTTACTGCCCAGATGGCGTGACAGGTTCACCGTCGCAAACAGCAGGTCACCGATCTCCTCTTCCAGCTTCTGGCTATCCACCACGCTTTGCTGTGCCTCGTGCATCACTTCATCGATCTCTTCATGCACTTTTGCCACCACCGGCCCCAGCGTGGTCCAGTCAAAACCGACGTTGTGGCAGCGCTTCTGGATTTTGTGGGCGCGCATCAGCGCCGGCAGCGCTCTGGGGATGTCGTCCAGCGCCGAATGCTGGGCCTTCTCCGCCCGTTCAGCGGTCTTGATCGCTTCCCAGTTTTTCAGCACTTCGCGGCTGGTTTCCGCGCTGGCGTCAGCAAAAATGTGCGGATGACGGCGCTCCAGCTTGTCGCTGATGGCGTGGCAGATATCCTCAAAGGTAAAGCGATCCTGCTCGCTGGCCATCTGGGCATAAAACACCACCTGAAACAGCAGATCGCCCAGCTCGCCGCGCAGATCGTCAAAATCTTCCCGCTGGATGGCGTCCAGCACTTCATAGGTCTCTTCCAGCGTATACGGGGCGATGGTGGCGAAGGTCTGCTCACGATCCCACGGGCAGCCGTGTTGCGGATCGCGCAGGGTTTTCATAATGCCAAGCAGGCGATCAATGGCGTTCATTCTGGAAATCCTTTGCGGTTGGTCGTGAGGTGGCGCATCAATAGCGCCGGTGGTGCGGCGCGTCTGCCCGGCGATTCACATCAGCGGCGAATAGCGGGCAGACGGCCAGAAGCATCAGTGTAAACGGCGGGCGTCGATGATATCAGAGACCTGGTTCAGCCGCGCCAGCACCCGTCCCAGCACCTGATGGTTATAAATCTCGATATCCATGTCGATGGTTGCCAGCTGCTTTTTGGTATCGCTGCGGCTCGACACGCCCAGCACATTGACCTTTTCATTGGCGAGGATGGTGGTGATATCCCGCAGCAATCCGCTGCGATCGTTGGCCGTCACCCGTACCACCAGCGAGTAACCGCTGGAGTAACTTTCGCCCCATACTGCGTCAACAATACGTTCCGGCGCATGGGAGATCAGCTCCGCCAGCTGGTCACAGTCGGCACGGTGAATCGAAATACCGCGCCCCTGGGTGATGAAGCCGACGATATCATCACCCGGAATCGGCTGGCAGCAACGCGCAATGTGGTGCATCAGGTTGCCCACGCCTTCCACCACCACGCGCCCGCTCTCTTTGCGTGACGGTGGAGTGTAAGATTTCTGGGTTAACTGGCGCAGCGCTTCGCGATCTTCCTCTTCGGCGCTCGGCTTGTTGAGCTTCGCCTGCAGGAAGTTCACCATCTGATTAAGGCGAATATCGCCACCGCCAATCGCCGCCAGTAACTCCTCCAGAGAGGTGACGTTATAGCGCGGCAGCAGCAACTTCTCGGCTTCACGCAGGCTGATATCGAGCTGGTTCAGCTCGTTATCCAGAATCTGTCGTCCGGCGATGATGTTCTTATCGCGATCCTGCTTACGGAACCAGTTGTGAATCTTCGAGCGGCCACGGCTGGTGGTGATGTAACCGAGGTTGGGATTGAGCCAGTCACGGCTCGGGTTCGGCTGTTTCTGGGTGATCACTTCAACCTGATCGCCCATCTGAAGCTGATAGGTAAACGGCACGATGCGGCCGCCGATTTTGGCACCGATGCAGCGGTGACCGATATCACTGTGGATGTGGTAAGCGAAGTCGAGCGGCGTTGAGCCGGCGGGCAGATCCACCACATCCCCTTTCGGCGTAAAGACGTAAACCCGATCGTCAAATACCTGGCTGCGCACCTCTTCCAGCAGTTCACCGGAATCCGCCATCTCTTCCTGCCAGCTGATCAGCTTACGCAGCCAGGCGATACGCTCTTCGTGACCCGCCGCGCCGCGTGCGCTGCTGGAGGTCGGGCCTTCTTTGTATTTCCAGTGCGCTGCCACGCCCAGTTCGGCATCTTCATGCATCTGGCGGGTACGGATCTGAATCTCCACCGTTTTGCCCTGCGGGCCTAACACCACGGTGTGAATCGACTGGTAACCATTGGGCTTAGGATTTGCCACGTAGTCATCAAACTCGCTCGGCAGATGACGATAAAGCGTGTGTACCGTGCCCAGCGCGCCGTAACAATCCTGTAAGCGTTCGGCCACGATGCGCACCGCCCGCACGTCGAACAGCTCATCAAACGCCAGCGACTTCTTCTGCATCTTGCGCCAGATGCTGTAGATATGTTTCGGTCGGCCATAGACTTCGGCGCGTACGCCCTCTTTGGCCATCTCTTTGCGCAGGTTGCTGACGAAGTTGTCGATGTACTGCTCACGGTCAATGCGCCGCTCATGCAGCAGTTTGGCGATGCGTTTGTATTCATCGGGATGCAGATAGCGGAAGCAGTAATCTTCCAGCTCCCACTTCAGCTGACCAATGCCGAGCCGGTTGGCCAGCGGCGCATAGATGTTGGTGCTTTCTTTGGCGGCCAGTACCCGCTCATCTTCCGGCGCGTCTTTCATTTCGCGCAGGTTCATGATGCGCTCGGCCAGTTTGAGCACCACGCAGCGGAAATCTTCTACCATCGCCAGCAGCATCCGGCGAACGTTATCCACCTGCTCGGAGGCCATCGAATCATTGTGAATCGCTTTCAGCTGACGGATCGCATCCATATCGCGCACGCCATGCACCAGCGAGACAATGCCTTTGCCCACCGTTTTTTCCAGATCTTCTTCGCTCACCACTTCATCGTTAGCCAGCGGGAAGATCAGCGCCGCACACAGGCTTTCAATATCCATACTGAGCATCGAGAGGATTTCGACCATCTCGATGCCGCGCCACAGCAGCAGCGATTGATCGGGATGGCCCTGGGTTTGCGCTTCACAGTAGCGCCAGGTTTCGGCGACGCGTTGACATGATTGCGGGTTAGCAATACCGAGACTGGCGATCCACTGGTCGAGGGCAAATTCCCCCTCAGTATTTAAATGCGCACTTCTGACCGCAACCATATCCTCTCCTGCACAGCGACTTAGCCCATCGCTTATGTTTTCTTGAACAGCACCATGGATTCGAGATGACGGGTATGTGGGAACATATCCAGCATCGCGACCCTTTCCAATTGGTAGCCCGCCGACAGCAATGTCTGGCTGTCGCGCGCGAGTGTGGTGGGATTACACGAAACATAGACCACGCGTTCTGGTGCAAGTTTAACCACATGCGCCATCACACCTGCAGCCCCGGCACGGGCCGGATCGAGTAATACCTTGTTAAATCCCTGTGCCGCCCACGGCTGGCGCGACACCTCTTCCTCCAGGTTATGCTGGAAAAAGCGGACATTTTTAAGATTATTCAATTCAGCATTATACGCTGCCTGCCGCACTAATGCTGCAATGCCCTCCACACCAACCACATTTTGTACGAAGATTCCGATAGGAAGAGTGAAGTTCCCCATCCCGCAAAACAGGTCCAGTACCTGGTCTTCCGGCTGCAGATCGAGCCAGCTTATCGCCTGCGCCACCATCTGCTGATTCACCCTATCGTTAACCTGAATAAAATCCTGTGGACTGAAGGTTAGCTTAAGTTGATGAGAGTGATAGAACGGCGTCGCTGCGGTTAACGGCGTTACTTTCTCATCACCCGCATCCAGAAACAGCATCAGCTGATGCTTATGCGAAAACTGTTCCAGTTTTTCACGATCGTCAGCCTGCAACGCATCAAGATGTCGCAGGATCATCAGCGGACCGTTGTCCGCCTGCACCAGTTCAACGTGGCCGAGACGCCTGACGGCACGTAAGCCGCTCAGACAGTGGCGTAGCGGGAGAATTAACGCCTCAAGTTCGGGCATCAAAATGGGGCACTGATGGATATCGACCAGATCGTTGCTCGCTTCCTGACGAAAACCCATCTGCAGGCGCTGCTGCTTGTTCTGCCACTGCAGGCCCAGCCGGGCACGACGGCGATAGCCCCAGGGTTCACCGGCTATCACTTCATCGACCGCCACCGGCTGCTGTGCCGCCTGACTCAGCATCCGGCTCAGCGCCTGGGCTTTGCTTTGCTGTTGCAGAGCCACCTCCACATGCTGCTGCTGGCAGCCGCCGCAACGCTCAAAATGGGGACAGCGCGGCGTGACGCGTGCCGGACTGCTGTTTAACAGCCGCGTCACTTTCGCTCGGGCAAATTGCCGTTTATCCTCTGTCAGCATAATTTCGGCCTGTTCACCAGGTAGCGCACCGCTGACAAAAATGGTTTTGCCTTTATGACGCGCCACGCCCTGACCGAACGGGTCCAGCTCGTCGATGGTGACGGTTATGCGTTGTTGCGGGGTGCTGCGCTGTTTTGCCGCGTAAAATTGCGCCATAGTATTGTTAATTCTCTTTCTCTGAAACGATGTGCACAGGTTTGTCGACGGATGCACAGGGACGTTAATGCCGGAGTAGCCAGGCGACTATTATGACCAAATACAGCCTGCGGGCGCGAATGATGATTTTAATTCTGGCACCCACCCTGATGGTTGGCCTGCTGCTCAGCTCATTTTTTGTGGTGCATCGCTACAACGAACTGCAGCGGCAGGTGATGGATGCCGGCGCCAACATTATCGAACCGCTGGCGATCTCCAGCGAATACAGCATGACCTGGCATAACCGCGATGCGATGCGCGAACTGGTCAGCCTGCTGCATCGCCGTCACTCCGGTATCGTCCGGGCAATTTCGGTGTTCGACAACCATAACCAGCTCTACGTCACCTCCAATAACAAACAGAACCTGAGCCTGCTGCAACAGGATGATATCCGCGCCCTGCCTGATGATGTCTCGATGGAACGTCACGGCAGCGTGCTGATTCTGCGCACCCCGATTACCACTGAACGTTATGACGTCGATGAACTGCCGGACGAAGATGCCAAACCGGCCGGTAATCCACTCGGCTATGTCGCCATCGAACTCGATCTGCAATCGGTACGGCTGCAGCAGTACAAAGAGGTGTTTGTCGCCACGCTGATGCTGCTGTTTTGCCTCTGTATTGCGATGCTGTTCGCCTATCGCCTGATGCGCGACGTCACCGGCCCGATCCGCAACATGGTCACCACCGTGGACCGGATTCGTCGCGGTCAGCTCGACAGCCGGGTTGAGGGTTACATGCTGGGCGAACTGAGCATTCTGAAAAACGGCATTAATGCGATGGCGATGTCGCTCACCGCCTATCACGAAGAGATGCAGCACAATATCGATCAGGCCACTTATGACCTGCGTGAGACGCTGGAGCAGCTGGAGATTCAGAACGTCGAGCTGGACCTGGCGAAAAAACGGGCCCAGGAAGCGGCCCGCATCAAGTCAGAGTTCTTAGCCAATATGTCGCATGAACTGCGTACCCCGCTGAATGGCGTGCTGGGCTTTACCCGTCAGATGCTCAAGACCCAGCTGCGCGCCACCCAGCGTGATTACATGCAGACCATCGAACGCTCGGCCAACAATCTGCTCAGCATTATCAACGACGTGCTCGACTTCTCGAAGCTGGAAGCGGGCAAGCTGATGCTGGAAGCGATCCCCTTCCCGCTGCGCGCCACGCTGGATGAAACCCTGGTGCTGCTGGCACCTTCGGCCCATGACAAAGGTCTGGAGCTGACGGTGGTGTGCGACAGCAGCGTGCCGGATAACGTGATTGGCGATGCGCTGCGGCTGCAGCAGATCCTGATCAACCTGATTGGCAACGCCATTAAATTTACCGAAAAGGGCACCATTGGCCTGCGCGTCGGACAGCGGGTGATCACCCATACCCGGGTCGAGCTGGAGATTCAGGTCGAGGATACCGGCATCGGCATTTCTGAGCAGCAGCAGACCCAACTGTTCCAGGCGTTTCGTCAGGCGGACGCCAGCATTTCACGCCGTCACGGCGGCACCGGACTGGGGCTGGTGATCACCCAGAAGCTGGTACGGGAGATGGGCGGCGAAATCACCTTTAGCAGCGAGCCGGATCACGGCTCGACCTTTGTGATTCGGGTACAGCTGGATCTCAATCCGAATGCGCCCGGTATGCCGCGGGTGCTGGAGGCGCTGTCCCATGCGCGTATCGCCTATGTGGAAGCCAATCCCGCTGTCGCCCGGGCGGCGCTGGAGATGTTAAGCGCGACGCCGCTGCAGATCGATTACAGCGAAACGCTGGAAGGATTAAGCGAGACGCACTATCCGCTGCTGCTGATGGCAATGCCGGTTACGGTCAGCCAGCATCAGCTGCTGGCTGAAAGCCAGATTAATGCGCTGCTGGATCGGGCCGATCATGTCCTGATGGCGCTGCCCAGCCCGATGATGCTGCTGGCCGATGAGCTGAAAGTCCGTGGCATTGATGGCTGTATCGCCAAACCGGTTTCCCTGACCCGTCTGCTGCCGATGCTGGTTGATTTGCATACCCGCCAGATCAGCGAACTGCCGCTGTCGCCACGCTTGCCGTTGACCGTCATGGCGGTGGATGACAATCCGGCCAATCTCAAGCTGATCGGCGCCTTGCTGGAGGAGCAGGTGCAGCGCATCGTGCTGTGTAACAGCGCCGAACACGCGATTCGCGAAGCCCGCCAGCAGGCGCTGGACGTGATTCTGATGGATATTCAGATGCCGGACATTGATGGTATTCGCGCCAGTGAAATCATCCGCAGCCTGCCGCACCATGCCAGCACGCCGATTGTCGCCGTTACCGCCCATGCGATTGATGGCGAGCGGGAGCAGTTGATTAAGGCGGGGATGAATGACTATCTGGCGAAGCCGATTGATGAAAGCAAATTAAGTCAGCTGCTGGCACGCTACACGCCGCCGCCGCCGGTGGTCGTGCCGGAACTGCCCAACATACTGCCGACGCTCGACTGGCAGCTGGCGCTGCGACAGGCGGCAAACAAGCCGGATCTGGCGCGCGATCTGCTGCGGATGCTGCTGGAGTTTTTACCGGAAGTCCATGCAAAGATGGCGCAGTTTATGACCAGCAATGAGGTCAGTGCGCTGCGTGAGATCATCCATAAACTGCACGGCAGCGCCAGCTACAGCGGCGTGCCACGCATGAAGCAGCTCTGTCATCAGCTGGAGCGTGAACTGCACCATGCCAGCGATATTGCTGCGCTGGAACCTGAACTGCTGGAATTGCAGGATGAGATGGAGAACGTTGCCAGAGAAGCCCGGCGGGTGCTGGGCGTCGAATAGCGGCCGTTGATGCGGCGGCTCAGGCCGGCGTCGTGGCCTGCAAGGCGGCATCATGGCCTGCCGGACGGCAATATGGCGCGCAGGACGACGGCCGCGTGCTGCGCCATCACTCTCAGCGACGCAGATCACGCCCGCCCTCGCACGCAGGCTAGCGGAAACCGGCCAGCTTCAGCGTAGCCGCAACGTTACGTGCGGTCAGCTGAACGTTATTTCCGGCGCTGGCCAGCGCATCTTCCAGCGAACAGATGCTGTAGAGCACGCTGAACACCGCATCCAGACCGTGCTGATGCACTACGCCGACATCCGCCGTCAGGCTGCCGGCAATGCCAATCACCGGTTTATTAAAGCGCTTTGCCACGCTGGCCACACCAATCGGCACCTTGCCATTAATACTCTGACTGTCGATGCGTCCTTCACCGGTAATCACCAGATCGGCATCCTTCACCTGCTCTGCCAGCCCCAGCGCTTCGGTGACAATCTCAATCCCGCGGCGTAAATCTGCCTGACAAAATGCGTGCAGCGCCGCGCCCATACCGCCCGCTGCACCGCCGCCGGGAATATGCAGCACATCCATATCGAGATCGCGCTGAATAATCGCTGCGTAATGGGTCAGCGCCTGATCGAGCTGCTGCACCAGCGCGGGCGTCGCGCCTTTTTGCGGACCAAAAATCGCCGATGCCCCCTCTTTACCGGTCAGCGGATTGGTCACGTCACAGGCCACCTCGATGCGACACTCGGCAATGCGGCTATCCAGCTGGCTGATATCAATGCTGGCGAGATCGGGCAGCGCGCCGCCACCATAACCGATTTCACCGCCCTGCGCGTCCAGCAGTCGCGCCCCCAGCGCCTGCATCATGCCCGCGCCGCCGTCGTTGGTGGCGCTGCCGCCGATGCCGATAATGATATGATCAACGCCCTTGTCCAGCGCGCTCTTGATCAGTTCACCGGTGCCGAAGGAGGTGGTCACCAGCGGATCGCGCTGCGCAGCAGGCACCCGTTCAAGGCCGCTGGCCGCCGCCATTTCGATATAGGCGGTGCGTTCATCACCGGACAAACCATAAAACGCGTCAACCTGCGCGCCAAGCGGCCCGGTAACCTTCAACCTGACGATTTTTCCTTTCGTCGCCGCCACCATCGCTTCTACCGTGCCTTCGCCACCGTCGGCGACCGGTATTTTCAGGTAGTGCGCATCGGGAAAGATTTCACGGAAACCCGCTTCAATCGCCGATGCCACCTCCAGGGCGGATAAACTCTCTTTATATGAATCCGGTGCGATTACGATTTTCATAGGCAATCCGAGCGCTGTTAAGTGATTGAAATGCTCTGAAACCAGTCCGGCATCCCCAGACACCGGCACCGGGTTTTAGCGGGCGATTTCAACCTTCGCTAACTTCTCATAATAGCAGGCAAGCGCACTGTGGTCGGCGGAACCCTGACCATCATTACGCAGCGCCTGCATCATCTCCATCACCGCCGCCGTCAGCGGCAGATGCGCGCCAATGCCGTGTGAGGTATCCAGCGCATTCGCCAGATCCTTGATATGCAGATCGATACGGAAGCCGGGTTTGAAGTTGCGATCCATCACCATCGGTGCTTTGGCATCCAGCACGGTACTGCCCGCCAGGCCGCCACGGATCGCTTGGTAAACCAGATCCGGGTTCACGCCCGCTTTGGTTGCCAGCGATAACGCCTCAGACATCGCGGCAATGTTCAGCGCCACAATCACCTGGTTCGCCAGTTTGGTGACGTTGCCCGCGCCGATATCGCCGGTATGAACGACCGAGCCCGCCATCGCTTTCATGATGTCGTAGCAGGTATCGAATACCGCTTTATCGCCGCCCACCATCACAGAGAGCGTGCCTTCAATCGCTTTGGGCTCGCCACCGCTGACCGGCGCATCCAGCATTTTGATCCCTTTTTCTGCCAGCGCATCATGGACTTCACGGCTCGCCAGCGGCGCAATGGAGCTCATATCGATGACCACCAGGCCTGGCTTCGCCCCTTCAATAATGCCATTTTTACCCAGACAGACTTCGATGACCTGCGGCGAGTTGGGCACCATGGTAATCACCACATCGCACTGCTCAGCCACCTCTTTTGGCGATTTCGCCACGGTCGCGCCCAGTTCAGTCAGTTCCGCTTCGTTTTCAGCGTTATGATCGCGCACTACCAGCGAATAACCGGCTTTCACCAGGTTTTTACTCATGGGTTTGCCCATAATACCCAGGCCGATAAATCCAATTTTCATTGCGTTTCCCCTTGATTGATTAACGCTTAAATTTGTCGCATAACGCCTGCGTGGCGTTGCGGAACACACCGAGATCGCTGCCGACCGCTACGAAGGTCGCGCCCCATTCCAGATAGCGCCGTGCATCCGCTTCTACCGGTGCCAGAATGCCGCTCGGCTTACCGGCGGCTTTGGCGCGTTCAAAGATATGTTTAATCACCTTCAGCACTTCCGGGTGCGCCGGCTGGCCAAGATAGCCGAGCGCGGCGGAGAGATCGCCGGGACCCACGAAGATGCCATCAACGCCTTCAACCGCAGCAATGGCGTCAATGTTGTCCACCGCCTGCTGGGTTTCGATCTGCACCAGCACCGTGATGTTGTCGTTGATGCTGCTGTTGTAATCCGGCAGGGTGCCGTACATGTTGCTGCGATGAGAGACCGACACGCCGCGAATGCCGGCAGGCGGATAGCGGGTGGAGGCCACTGCGCGCAGCGCTTCCTCTTCAGTCTCAACAAACGGCACCAGGAAGTTACTGAAGCCGATATCAAGCAGGCGCTTGATGATCACTGGCTCATTGCAGGGCGGACGTACCACCGGCGCGCTGTGACTGCCCTTGAGCGCCATCAGCTGCGGCACAAAGGTGGTGATGTCGTTGGGCGCATGTTCGCCATCCAGAACCAGCCAGTCAAAACCGGCCAGTCCTAAAATCTCTGTTGAGATCGGGCTGGCCAGCGCACACCAGCTACCAATCAGGGTTTCACCCGCTAATAAACGACGACGAAATCCATTCGGCCAGGCTGCATTACTCATGGTTAACTCCTGTGGCGGTGGCTCCGCAAGGGGAGCCGAAAAGGTTAACGTACCAGGCAGGGACGTTTATTGTCGTAGGTCCATCCTGGCACCAGAAATTGCATCGCCTGCGCATCATCACGCGCACCAAGGCCATGTTTCTGATACAGCGCATTGGCCTGCATCACCTGATCCATATCCAGCTCAACGCCGAGACCCGGTTTCTGCGGCACCTGCACCATGCCGCCTTTAATCTGGAACGGCTCTTTGGTCAGGCGCTGATTGCCTTCCTGCCAGATCCAGTGGGTATCAATCGCGGTGATGGCGCCCGGCGCGGCGGCGGCAACGTGGGTAAACATCGCCAGTGAAATGTCGAAGTGGTTATTGGAGTGCGAGCCCCAGGTCAGGCCGAAGTCGTGGCACATCTGCGCCACGCGCACCGAGCCCTGCATGGTCCAGAAATGCGGGTCAGCCAGCGGAATATCGACCGACTGCAGCGACAGCGTATGCCCCATCTGCCGCCAGTCGGTGGCGATCATGTTGGTGGCGGTCGGCATACCGGTCGCCCGGCGGAACTCCGCCATCACTTCGCGGCCCGAATAGCCCTGCTCCGCGCCACAGGGATCTTCAGCGTAAGCCAGCACATCTTTCAGCTGTTTACCCAGCATGATCGCTTCGTTGAGAGACCAGGCACCGTTAGGATCGAGCGTAATGCGCGCCTCAGGAAAACGCTTCGCCAGCGCGGTAACCGCTTCGGCTTCTTCGCCACCGCGCAGTACGCCGCCCTTGAGTTTGAAATCGTTGAAGCCATATTTTTCATACGCCGCTTCTGCCAGCCGCACCACCGTGTCCGGGGTTAACGCCTCTTCGTGACGCAGGCGATACCAGTCGCAGGGATCGCTCTCCTGGCTCTGATAGGGCAGAGAGGTCTTGCGGCGGTCGCCGACATAGAACAGATAGCCGAGCATCTCAACGCGGTCGCGCTGTTGCCCGTCGCCCAGCAGGGTCGCCACGTTAACGCCCAGATGCTGCCCCAGCAGATCCAGCATCGCCGCTTCAATGCCGGTCACGACGTGGATGGTGGTGCGCAGATCGAAGGTCTGCATGCCGCGCCCGCTGGCATCGCGATCCGCAAAGGTAGTGCGCACCAGGCTGAGAATATTTTTGTATTCGCCCACGGTTTTACCGATCACCAGCGAAGCCGCATCTTCCAGCGTCTGACGGATTTTTTCGCCGCCCGGAATCTCGCCGACGCCGGTATGACCGGCGTTATCTTTGATAATCACAATATTGCGGGTAAAAAACGGCGAATGCGCGCCGCTGAGGTTCAGCAACATGCTGTCGTGACCGGCAACCGGAATCACCTGCATGGCGGTCACTTTAGGTGTTGAACTCATCTCCTGCTCCTTATGCTGTTGCACGGCCAAAAGCCGGGCGCTTACGGTCGAATGTCCAACCGGGAATCAGATATTGCATCGCCGTGGCGTCGTTGCGGGCGCCAGCGGGCAGTGACTGGTAAAGCTGGTGGGCCTGATGCACGCGGTCCCAGTCAAGCTCAACGCCGAGGCCCGGCGCGTCCGGTACCGTGATTTTGCCGTTGCGGATTTGCAGCGGATTTTTGGTCAGGCGCTGATCGCCCTCCTGCCAGATCCAGTGAGTATCAATCGCGGTAGGATTGCCTGGCGCGGCGGCACCCACATGGGTGAACATCGCCAGCGAAATATCGAAGTGGTTATTGGAGTGGCAGCCCCAGGTCAGGCCCCAGTCGTCGCACAGCTGCGCCACCCGCACCGCACCGCTCATGGTCCAGAAATGGGGATCGGCTAACGGGATATCGACCGCGTTGAGCATCACCGCATGATTCATCTCGCGCCAGTTGGTGGCGATCATGTTTGTGGCGACCGGCAGACCGGTGGCGCGGCGAAACTCCGCCATCACCTCGCGTCCCGAATAGCCCTGCTCGGCACCACAGGGATCTTCAGCGTAAGTCAGCACATCCTGCATCCCTTTACAGAGCGCGATGGCTTCGTCCAGTAACCAGGCACCGTTGGGATCGACGGTAATGCGGGCGTCGGGAAAGCGCTGCTTCAGCGCCGCCGCGGTGGCAATCTCCTGCTCGCCCGGCAGCACGCCGCCTTTGAGTTTGAAATCTTTAAATCCGTATTTATCCGCAGCCGCCTCCGCCAGCCGTACCACCGCTTCGCTGGTCAGCGCTTCCTGATGACGCAGGTGATACCACTCATGGCTGGCCTGATCTCCGCTCAGATAGGGCAGATCGGTTTTGCGCCGATCGCCAAGGTAAAACAGATAGCCCAGCACCGTGACTTCATCACGCTGCTTGCCGGGACCGAGTAACTCCGCCACCGGGACGCCCAGCGACTGGCCTAGCAGATCGAGCAGTGCCGCTTCCAGCGCCGCCACCGCATTGACCCGCAGTTCAAACGTCCAGGCACCATTGCCGAAGGTGGTAAAGTCAGCCGACTGGTTGCCCTTATGCACCTGCTGCACCAGCCGGTTCATCCGGGCAATCTGCTGGCCTTTCACCTGCGGAATCGCCTCGATCAGGGTCTGATAGATGGTGTCGCCGCCGGGCGCTTCGCCGACGCCGGTATGCCCGGCGCTGTCGGTGAGCACCACAATGTTACGGGTGAAGCAGGCGCTGTGCGCACCGCCAATGTTAAGCAGCATGCTGTCATAACCGGCAACCGGGATAACCTGCATCTCTGTGATCACCGGCGAACTTTGCGTATTCATAATGCGTCCTTACCGGGCCAGGTTTTCAGTTCGACACGTTTAATATCGCCCGCAATCACCAGGAAGCTGAAGGCAGCGACAAAGGCATGAATACCGACATAAATCAGCGCGCCTTCAAAGGAACCGCTGGTGGCGATGATGTAACCGATAGCGATCGGCGTAACAATGCCAGAAAAGTTACCGAACATATTGAACAGGCCGCCGCTCAGGCCACTGATCTCTTTCGGTGCGGTATCCGCCATCACCGCCCAGCCCAGCGCACCAATCCCTTTACCAAAGAAGGCCAGCGCCATGAAGAACACCACCACCCATTCGGTTTCGGTGTAGTTACACATCACCATCGAAATAGAGAGCAGCATGCCAAGCACGATCGGCGTTTTACGCGCGATATTCAGCGAGCCGGTTTTGCGCATCAGCCAGTCGGAGATCACCCCGCCCAGCACGCCGCCGAGAAAGCCGCACACCGCAGGAATCGAGGCAATAAAGCCCGCTTTAAGAATCGACATGCCGCGCGCCTGCACCAGATAGACCGGGAACCAGGTAATAAAAAAGTAGGTTAAGGCGTTAACGCAGTATTGACCGAGGTAGATACCCAGCATCATGCGTGAGGTCAGCAGCTGTTTGATCTGGAACCACTTCTCGCTCCAGCCCACTTTGCGACCCTCTTTTTTGGCATCCATGTTGATCAGCGCACCGCCCTGCTCCATATACTCCAGCTCGGCTTTATTCACGCCCGGATGATCGGTGGGATCGTGGATGACCTTCAGCCAGATGAAGCTGAGGATGATGCCGAGTCCGCCCATGAACCAGAAGACGTGCGCCCAGCCCACGGAGGAGACCAGCCAGCCCATAATCGGTGCGAAGATCACGGTGGCGAAGTATTGCGCTGAGTTGAAGATCGCCACCGCCGTGCCGCGCTCCTGCGCCGGAAACCAGGCTGCAACAATGCGGCTGTTGCCAGGGAAGGAAGGCGCTTCGGCCAGTCCGACCAGGAAACGCAGGATAAACAGAGACATGATGATACCGAAGCCGCTGAACAGATCGACGAACCCTTGCAGGAAGGTAAACAGCGACCAGGTAAAGATGCTCCAGAAATAGACGCGTTTTGAGCCGAAACGATCGAGCAGCCAGCCGCCCGGAATCTGACCAATAACGTACGCCCATGAGAAGGCAGAGAAGATATAACCCAGTCCGACTGAATCGAGGCCAATATCTTTGGACATCGCCGAACCGGCAATCGAAATGGTTGCGCGGTCGCCGTAGTTGAATGAGGTGACAATAAATAACATCACCACAATCCAGTATCGGGCATTGGTGCGCTTCTGCACCGTTTCCGCGGTCTGGCTGAAACTATTCATGATGCACTCCTGAAATATAGCGTGAGCTACATTCGCTCTGACTGCATACACATCGCGTTGGGTATCAGAGAGAAGTTGGGTTAAACACGGCGATCTTTTTGTTTTGGCAAACTTTTCTTTACCCTTACTGTTTTGCGGCAGCCTGCCGGTAAAGGGTGCTGACCGGGGAACCGCGGCCGGTGCAACCTGCGACAGAATGGGTAAAGCGTCGTGACGGATAACCTGACTTTGGCTAACGGAAATCAGTATAAGAACACCCTGCGGCGATGACATTGGAGCATCGCCCTGGAATAGGATTGATGTTTACTGGATTATTTGGCGTTTGCACAGAATCCTGCGGCATGGCTCACGGAACCTGTAAATAACCGCCTCTCAACAGGCCGGAAAGCCGTTTTCCCCCTCTGTTTGTGAGGTTCTTCACTTGCTTTTGGATAATCGACCCAAAACGCCGCGACAAATCTTTTCAAAGCCGGTCAATTGCACAATGCACAGCCTGCAGCGCCTCCTTATACTGAAACTGGCAAACTGTGACAGCGACTATCACAACAACGCACCGCAAAAGTACGGTGCGACAGACCGGAAGGTGAGCGATGACCCCTACTACAACCGAACAACCGCTCTATATCAAAGTCCATGAGCTCGACAATGTCGCGATTGTGGTCAACAGCCTGGGCTTGCCCGCCGGCACCCGTTTCGCTGATGGCCTGACGCTGACGGAGCATGTGCCTCAGGGTCATAAAGTGGCGCTAAGCGCGATTGCGCAGGGCGCACCCATTCTGCGCTACGGTGAAGTGATCGGTTATGCGCTACGCGACATCGCCGAAGGGAGCTGGATAGATGAGTCGCTGGTGGCTCTGCCGGAAGCCCCGCCGCTTGAGAGCCTGCCGCTGGCGACCCAGGTGCCTGCCGAACTGCCGGCGCTGGAAGGCTATACCTTTGAAGGCTATCGCAACGCCGATGGCAGCGTCGGCACCCGTAACCTGCTCGGCATCACCACCAGCGTACACTGCGTGGCAGGCGTGGTTGACCATGTGGTACAGCTGATTGAACGCGATTTACTGCCGCGCTATCCCAATGTCGATGGCGTGGTGGCACTGAACCATCTTTATGGCTGCGGCGTGGCGATCAATGCGCCGGCGGCAGTGGTGCCGATTCGCACCATCCACAACCTGGCGCTGAACGCCAACTTCGGCGGCGAAGTGATGATTGTCAGTCTCGGCTGTGAAAAATTACAGCCGGAACGGCTGCTGACCGGCACGCCAGACGTGCAGCCGATCTCGCTGGAGGAGCATGACATTGTGCGGCTGCAGGATGAGAAGCTGGTTGGGTTCGGCGCGATGGTTGACGAAATTTTGCAGGTCGCCGAGCGACACCTGAAGCGACTGAATCAGCGCCAGCGCGAAACCTGTCCGGCTTCTGAGCTGGTTGTCGGCATGCAGTGCGGCGGCAGCGATGCCTTTTCGGGCGTGACGGCCAATCCTGCGGTTGGTTTCGCCTCCGATCTGCTGGTGCGCTGTGGCGCTACGGTGATGTTCTCGGAGGTCACTGAGGTGCGTGATGCGATTCATCTGCTGACGCCGCGCGTCATTAATGAAGAGGTTGGTAAGCGCTTACTGGAGGAGATGGCCTGGTATGATGACTACCTGAATCAGGGGCAGACCGATCGCAGCGCCAACCCGTCGCCTGGTAATAAAAAAGGCGGACTGGCAAACGTGGTGGAAAAAGCGCTCGGCTCGATCGCTAAATCGGGTCGCAGTGCGATTGTCGAAGTGCTGTCGCCAGGTCAGCGCCCTACCCGACGCGGCTTAATCTATGCCGCGACCCCAGCCAGCGATTTTGTCTGTGGCACCCAGCAGATGGCTTCCGGCATTACTCTGCAGGTGTTCACTACCGGACGCGGTACGCCGTACGGACTGGCGGCCATTCCGGTGATTAAGATGGCAACGCGTAATGCGCTGGCCGAGCGCTGGCACGATCTGATGGATATCAATGCCGGTACGATCGCCACCGGCGAAGAGAGCATTGAGCAGGTAGGCTGGCGGCTGTTTGAGTTGATTCTGGATATCGCCAGCGGTCGCAAACAGACCTGGTCAGATCGCTGGGGAATCCGCAATCAGCTGGCGGTGTTCAATCCGGCACCGGTGACCTGATTGGAGCCGGACCCGGCTGGCCGTGACGGCGGACCGGGCCAGCCGCATCAGCTAAAGAGGCTGGGATAAGAGAGCAGGCCTGGCGGAATTACAGCAGCGCGCCCCAGGCCTCAACCCAGGGAGAGGTCACCGCTTCCGGTTCCGGATTCTCACTGGCATCGACCAGCAGAACGTCGCCAACGCGCTGGGCGCTGTGTTCCTGCAACAATGCATCAAAAGTTTTACCCGCGCCACAAAAGTGGTCGTAGCTGCTGTCACCCAGCGCAATCACGCCATAACGTAGCGTTGGCTGATGACCCAGCTGATCTTTTACCGCGTGAAACAGCCCGGAAATGGTATCCGGAAAGTCGCCGTGTCCGGTTGTGGAGGTCACGATCAACGCAACGTCGCTGGCGTAAGCCTGCCAGTCTGCCAGCGTCGGATCTTCAAATACCGTCACGCTGTGGCCCTGCTGTTGCAGAATCGGCTCTGCCTCTTCCGCCACTAACAGCGCATTGCCATATACCGTGCCTACAAAAATGCCAATCTTTGCCATCTGCCTTCTCCGTTATTCTGAAACCTTATCCTCTCCTGGCGCCGCAGCAAACTCAACCCGCGGTACCTCAGGAATGCAATCCTGCCAGCCAAACTGCGTCATCAGGTTCTGCCAGACGCTATCCAGACCGGCTCGAATCAGCAGCGGCTCGCCGGTCACCGGATGGGTCAGCGCCAGACTGCTGGCGTGCAACATCAGGCGGTTAGCCCCGAAGTGCTCTGCCGCGCCGCGATTCTGGCGCAGGTCGCCGTGGGCGGAGTCGCCGATAATCGGATGACGCAGGTGCGACATGTGACGCCGCAACTGATGCTTGCGACCGGTTTTCGGTGACAGTTCCACCAGGCTATAGCGCGACGCAGGATAACGGCCAATGCCCACCGGCATCTCCACCGTAGCCAGCGACTGATAATCCGTGACCGCTGGCTGCGCGGTGCGCGCTTCAGTGGCGTGCTTATCGGCAATTTTGTCCAGCTCTTCCACCAGCGGGTAGTCCAGCGTACCGCCGGTTTCCAGCCAGCCGCGTAGCACCGCATGGTAGGTTTTCTGCATCTGGTGCTGCTCAAACTGTTGCGACAGCAGGCGTCCGACTTCACTGGATAATCCCATCAGCAATACGCCGGAAGTGGGACGATCCAGCCGGTGCGCGGTAAAGACATGCTGACCGATCTGATCGCGCACCGTCTGCATCACAAACACCGTTTCATGCCGGTCCAGCCAGCTGCGATGCACCAGCCAGCCACTGGGTTTGTTGACCGCCACCAGCCACTCGTCCTGATAAATGATTTCCAGCATCAGACAGCCGCATCCTTGAGTAACGCATCAAGCTGACGCAGCGTCAGCAACAGCGGCGCAACGCCGGGCTGGTCAGGCACCAGTGCCACTTCATAATAGGGGGCAACCGCAAAGTTTTTCGGCAGCGGATGCCGGGCAGCAATCAGGGCGTGCATACGGGGAATCAACACCCATTGCAGCCATTGCAGCGGTTCAAGGGTATCCAGGCAAAACGGTTCGCGGCTGTCGAAGGCGCTGGCTTCAGGGGGCGTGCTTTGCCAGAGATCGTGCTCACGCAACACCGCTTCAACCTGCTCCAGCCGTTGCATAATCAATTGTTCAGGGGTCATGCGCCACCTCCAGCGGGCAGTAAAAAAACGGGCGGCAAGCATATCACTTGTTGGCGCAGGCACAAAAAAAGGGAGCACTGTATAAACAGTGCTCCCGGTTCGTTTGCAGCCATCCCGCTACGTTAATGCTCCCTGCTCTTCCCTGACAACTTTTCCAGTGCGAACTCCAGTCGCGCATCATCCTGATGAATCCTTAGCATCCTGGCCCACCACCTCTTCTGAGGGGCTCTCATTCTCCATCCTGGAGGTGTCCCTTACTCAATCCTGAGCGATCCTGTTTCGTCCTGAAACCTTCCCTGTGACGTAAACTCCGTTACGTTCCTGCCTCATGGCTTATCCCCAATCCTGAGAATATCTGTTGTCCCCAGCATCCTGCCAGTGCGAAACATTCTGACAGAACGTTTTGTGCATACAAGTGACTAAAAGCGTAAGTTCAGTGTCTTAGTGACACAATTTCAGATTAACGCCATTAAGTCGATGATTCACAATCTTTTTACATCCGGGCCATCCGGATGTCTCAAGTGATATCTGACGATCTCTCACACAGCTTGTAAGAGATATCTCACAACAACTCAGGGTGATCACTGCATATCACGCGCTAACCGGCTGTAATGATTTAAGAAATATCTCAATACTTTCCGCTAAAACCTCGCGCTTTTTACCACCAGGCTGCTCAAGTATCACTTCCCCACTGAGATTTGATAACGAGATAATCGCCTGCTCTGACTCGGTGGTGGCGATAAACAGGGTGGGTGACTGACGTAACCGGCGCTGCATCAGTAAATGACCAATCAGATTCTCCTGTAACCGCAGAAAATCCTCTTCACTCCAGACCTGCAACAGCGTCAGGTTTTGCTGGCCGAAGCGGGCTTGCATGTCTCCGGCAAACTGGGTGGTATAAAACGCGGTTATCTGCGGCTGCAACTGCAGGTCGATCGCTCGCCCCACTGCATCCAGGCTGGGCGGTAGCGTAAAAGGTTGTGGCTGCCACAGAACCTGCTGGTCGCGGTCTTCCAGCGCACAGGGCGACGGTACGCCATAAAGATCGCTGCTGGCGGGCGCATGGCCAGCGTGCTGGTGCCAGTACTGACAATAGCGGGTAGTAAAGTCGCGCAATGCGGCGGCAGTGTGCTGCGTCATTCATATTCTCACTTCTGATAGGTTACACTTAGCCACTTTGATTAATTTTGGTGGTAACCGCAATGACTACTCACGAACAGGAACAGGCCCTCAGCAACCTGACGCTGGGCAAACCCACAGCCTATCACGATCGCTACGACAACAGTTTGTTGCAGGCGGTACCGCGTAGCCTGAACCGTGAACCGCTCGGCCTGTTTCCGGAAAGCCTGCCGTTCAGCGGCAGCGATATCTGGACATTATATGAACTGTCGTGGCTGAACAGCAAAGGGCTGCCACAGGTGGCCGTCGGTGAAGTGGTGCTGGATGCGCACAGCCGCAACCTGATCGAATCGAAAAGTTTTAAGCTCTACCTGAACAGTTTTAATCAGACCCGCTTCGCCGACTGGGGCGAGGTGCGCCAGACGCTGGAGCGCGATCTCAGCGCCTGTGCTGACGGTGAAGTGCGGGTCGCGCTGTTCCGGCTCAATGAAATTGAAGGACAGCCGATCGGCCACTTCGACGGTTACTGCATTGATGAGCAGGATATCGCCATCGAGGATTACCGCTTCAATGCTGACTATCTGGCTGATGCGGCTGGCAGCGAAATCGTTGAAGAGACGCTGGTCAGCCATCTGCTCAAATCGAACTGCCTGATTACCCATCAGCCCGACTGGGGTTCGGTGATGATTCGTTATAAAGGCCCGCGTATCGACCGCGAAGCGCTGCTGCGCTATCTGGTGTCGTTCCGCCAGCACAACGAATTTCATGAGCAGTGTGTTGAGCGTATCTTTAATGATCTGCTGCGTTTCTGTCATCCTGAGACGCTGACGGTCTATGCGCGCTATACGCGGCGTGGCGGGCTCGACATCAATCCGTGGCGCAGTAATGTGCCCTTCTCTCCCGGTTATTCGCGTCTGGTGCGTCAGTAGTTTGCGAGATCTCTCGCAGGCTGTGCGCGACAGACGTGGTTCCACTTGAGCTACGCGGGCCGACAAGGCTACTCTGGAGATGGCGGCATTCTGCGGATTGCCGACCAGGGATTTTCGTCACTGCGTTTGCAGTGTCAACAGTCACCCAGGCGGGTGTAAAGGAGTTCATTTGATTACCCATATCAGCCCTCTTGGCTCAATGGATCTGCTCTCGCAGCTGGAAGTCGATATGCTGAAACGCACGGCCAGCAGCGACCTGTACCAACTGTTTCGCAACTGCTCGCTGGCGGTGCTGAACTCCGGCAGTCAGACCGACAGCAGCCAGGAATTACTCTCCCGCTTTGAGAATTTTGATATCAACGTGCTGCGCCGTGAGCGCGGCGTCAAACTGGAACTGATCAACCCACCGGAAGAGGCGTTCGTTGATGGACGCATCATTCGTTCATTGCAGGCCAACCTGTTTGCCGTACTGCGCGACATTCTGTTTGTCAGCGGTCAGCTTAATGCGCCGGGCCGTTTAAGCGCCGCAGAAGAGAACGATTCTGCCGCCATCACCAACACCGTGTTTTCCATTCTGCGTAATGCCCGTGCGCTGCACATCGGCGAGTATCCCAACACCGTGGTGTGCTGGGGCGGCCATTCCATTAATGCGGTGGAATATCAGTATTGCCGTAATGTCGGTACCCAGCTGGGGCTGCGTGAACTGAACATCTGTACTGGCTGTGGGCCAGGCGTGATGGAAGCGCCAATGAAAGGGGCCGCGGTGGGCCATGCTCAGCAGCGCTACCGGGACAGCCGCTTTATTGGTCTGACAGAACCCTCAATCATTGCGGCCGAGCCGCCTAATCCGCTGGTGAATGAGCTGATCATCATGCCGGATATTGAGAAGCGCCTTGAGGCCTTTGTCCGCATCGCCCACGGCATCATTATCTTCCCTGGCGGGGTCGGCACCGCAGAAGAGTTGCTCTATCTGCTCGGCATCATGATGAATCCGCACAACAGCGATCAGGTGTTACCGCTGATCCTGACCGGGCCTGAAGAGAGCGCAGATTACTTCCGGGTGCTGGATGACTTCATCGTCAGCACGCTGGGCGAGCAGGCGCGTAAGCACTATCAGATTATTATCAACGATGCCGCTGAAGTGGCGCGTCTGATGAAGAAAGCGATGCCGCAGGTGAAAGAGTATCGTCGTGAAACGGGCGATGCCTACAGCTTTAACTGGTCGATTCGCATCGCGCCGGATCTGCAGGTGCCTTTCCTGCCGACCCATGAAAATATGGCCAACCTCAACCTTTACACCAACCAGCCGCCGGAAAAACTGGCCGCCGATTTACGTCGCGCCTTTTCAGGCATCGTCGCCGGTAACGTGAAAGAGATGGGAATCCGCGAAATCCGCGAAAAAGGTCGCTATAAACTGCATGGCGACGCCGACATCATGCATCGCATGGACGAACTGCTACAGGGATTTGTTGCGCAGCAACGTATGAAGCTGCCGGGCACCGCCTACATCCCCTGCTACGAAATCATCAAATAAACCAGGAGGCAGCCGTCAGGCTGCCAGGATGCTCATGGCTCTACATCTTCTTATCGTGGATGCGTTAAACCTGATACGCCGGCTACATGCGGTGCAGGGATCGCCCTGCGTCGATGGCTGCGTGGCGGCACTGCGCCAGCTATTAGGGCATACCCGTCCCACCCACGTCGTGGCGGTATTTGATGGCGAAGCCCGCCATCATGGCTGGCGTCATCAGCGCCTGCCGGATTACAAAAGCGGCCGTCCGCCGATGCCCGACGATCTGCAGGCGGAAATGCCAGCGTTGCAGCAGGCGTTTCGTGACGCTGGCGTCAGCTGCTGGATTGCCGAACAGGATGAGGCGGATGATTTAGCCGCGACGCTGGCGGTAAAAATGGCGCAGGCCGGACATCAGGCCACCATCGTCTCTACAGACAAAGGTTACTGTCAGCTACTGGCGCCCGAAATCCGCATTCGTGACTACTTTCAGAAGCGCTGGCTCGATCTGCCCTTTATCGAAGCTGAGTTTGGCGTGGTACCGCAGCTGCTACCCGATTTCTGGGGATTGTGTGGCATCAGCAGCAGCAAGATCCCTGGCATTACCGGCATCGGGCCAAAAAGTGCTAAACAGCTGTTGTCAGACTTTCATTCGCTCGACGGGATCTATCAGCACCTGGATCAGGTGCCGCCAAAATGGCGCGACAAATTAGCCAACGGTCAGCAGATGGCGGAGTTGAGTCGCGAGGTGGCGACGCTGAAGCGGGATCTGGTTCTGCAGGGTAATCTGAATACGTTACGATACAGCGGCTGAGTGCCGAAACCCTCAGCCGCGAACACTCAGCCGGTTAATCAGCGCTCGTCGCGACGGCCACCCACTGCGGCCCAGATTCGGCGAATGTGTACCGTGACTTCTTCGCGATCGTGATAGAGCTGGCGTGCGCGGATCTGCGCATTGATGCCGTTCTCATCAAACCGCTCCTGAATCATGGCCAGATTCTGCGTCACCTCTTCGTAGCGCTTTTTCATCGGCAACTTGAGGTTGAAGATCGCCTCACGGCACCAGCCGTTTACCAGCCAGTCGGTCATCAGATTCGCTACCCGCACCGGTTTCTCAACCATGTCGCACACCAGCCAGCTGATATTGGTGCGCGGCGGACGGAATTTAAATCCATCGGCGCGTTCGTGCATCACCTGCCCGGTATCCATCAGGCTCGGTGCCATTGGACCGTTGTCGACCGCATAGACCATCATGCTGCGCTGCACCAGTTGATAGGTCCAGCCGCCAGGACAGGCACCGAGATCGACGGCATACATGCCGCTGGCGAGACGTTCATCCCATTCATCAGCCGGAATAAAGACGTGAAACGCCTCTTCCAGTTTCAGGGTTGAACGACTCGGCGCATCAGACGGGAATTTAAGCCGCGGAATACCCATGTAGAAAGCAGAACTGTTTTCCGGCAGCGAATAGCCGACATAACAGGTACCCGGCGCAATGAAAAACACATGCACGACCGGACGTTTCGGGCTTTCATAGTTGAGCAAAATTTTGCTTTCGCGCAGCGCGGAACGGAGCGGTACGGTGAACTTGCGGCAGAATTTAGTCAGCTCTTTCGCTTCGTTGGTGTCCGGCACCTCAACGCGCAGTTCGCCGCCCTTTTCCACCACGCCGGTCAGCATACCGACAATCGGTGTAATCCGGTCTTCCTGCGGCAGATCGCGCAGCAGTTCGCCCACCACCAGCATCTGTCGTGCAAAAATCAGATCGTCAAAGGGTAATTCACGTACCAGTCGTTCGGCGTCCTCAAACTGATAACACTCAAACAGCACATAGCCGGAATCCTCTTTAACCCGCGGGAAGCCGTAGACTTCGCGTTCAGCAGCTTTAGCGCTGATTTCTGCCGCACACTCTTTTTCAAAACCGGGACGGCAATAGAGTAAAACTTTATTCATGGCGTTCTGCCCTTCGTTTAAGACGCAGCGCGCCAATCAACATCAATACCCAACCGGCGAGGAAGCATAATCCTCCCACTGGGGTGATAAAAACCCAAAACTTCAGATGCGACAGCGCCAGACAGTAGAGGCTGCCGCTGAAGAGTACGGTGCCGAGCGCCATCAGCGCACTGCTCCAGTAAAACCAGATATTGGCGCGGCGCAGCATCGCAGCACCCAGCCCCATCACCGCTAAGGTGTGATAAGCCTGATATTCCAGCCCGGTATGAATCCAGGCCATCTCAGCCGGTCCGAGCGATTTACTCAATACGTGGGCACCAAAAGCACCAAATGCCACCAGCAAAAATCCGCTAATGGCAGCAAAGATAAACATGGCACGACTGGACATGAAACGATCCTCAGAGTGCGTTTGCATCGCAATGCAATAAAATCAAGACGTTATTGTTGGTATCGAAAGCGGAATTTTTCTTGTTCAGTTGCAGCTTTTTCCAGGATCCACTGTCGAAAGGCGGCTATTTTACCCAGTTCTGCCTGACTGTCATGACAAACCAGATAAAAAGCATTTTTACTGACTAATACGTCGTTAAACGGACAGATTAAACGCCCGGCCTCGATTTCGCTTTGCGCCATCACGTTATTGGCCAGCGCGACGCCCTGACCGTGAATCGCAGCCTGTAATACCATCGCGCTGTGGCTGAAGATGGGACCCTGCTGAACGTTGATATGCTGCAAACCAAGCTGGCGGATATAGGATTGCCAGTCACGCCGTGAGGCATCATGCAGTAGCGTGAAGCGCGCCAGATCCATCGGTGTTTTAAGCGGATTGTCGCCGGTCATCAGCGAAGGCGAGCAGACGGGCAATAAATATTCAGCGTAGAGCTTCTCAACCCGCAGGCCTGGCCAGTTGCCGCGACCATAAAAAATCGCCACGTCGACATCATCGGCCAGTTTCTCTTCGTCACGGTCAACCGCCTGAATCCGTACGTCGATCCCCGGATAAGCCATATTAAAGCTGGAGAGGCGTGGAACCAGCCACTGAATCGCAAAGCTCGGCAGTAAACTGACGGTCAGCGCACCCTTGGCGCTGCGTGCCTGCAATTTACGCGTGGCTTCGTTGAGCGCCGAGAAGATCTCTTTGATATCCAGATAGTAGCTTTGACCTTCTTCAGTCAGCAAAAGCGAACGATTCCTCCGGCGAAACAGCTTCAGACCGAGAAAATCTTCCAGAGATTTAATCTGATGGCTTACAGCTGCCTGGGTGACGAAAAGCTCTTCAGCGGCTTTGGTAAAGCTTAAATGGCGCGCGGCGGCATCAAATACCCGCAGGGCGTTAAGAGGAGGAAGGCGTTTCGACATGGTTTTCCGTATCCGGATCGGCAAAAAACACGCGGGCTAATACTCACCCTTTACGTATTAGAATTTTTAATCCGAGACATTATAATTTGTCCGTTGAGGAACCTCCAGCAAATACCTATAGTTGCCGCACTTCCTGAGCCGGAACGAAAAGTTTTTAGAATTGTGAGTGAGTTCGCAGATTTTCTGAAAGCTTTTGGCTTGTGGTCGTGATGTTGTGTTTGCAATTTTTGATCCGACGATTGCGGATCAAGCTCTTAATTCCTGTAGATTTACCCTGTCTGTCCATAGTGATTTTTAAATAGCACCGCAAAATGCGGTGCTTTTTTTTTGCTCAATTACTGGCCCATCTCAACCATTTCTTTGACATCTGAACGGTTGATCTGCTGCTCGTTGCCATTGGCATCTTTATAGCTGATCATACCGGTTTCATCGTCTACCTTTGGTTTACCGTCGGCAACAATGGTACGGCCATCATTAGTGTGCATCACATAGTTGCTGGAACAGGCAGTCAGGGTAAAGGCCAGGGTACACACGGCCAGCACTGCGGTGAGTTTTTTCATCTTCTATCTCCTTGCAGATTGATTGCATCAAACCACCCGCGTTACGCTAACCAGAGGCAGCAGATAAGTGTGATCGACCAAATATTGTTCGATCGTTGTGCGGGTTTGGTTTAAACCTTGCAATAATCAGCATAACGCGCTTTTCCAGCTTTGCCAGACAGAGACCATTCTTTCAGTCTGGTCCTATTTATTCTCATCATGGGCCGAGCATGACCGTATTTAACCCAACGGCGTTTCGCCAGCAGTTTCCCGCACTCGCCGATGCCGGTGTCTACCTTGACAGCGCCGCGACCACCCTGAAACCGCAGGCGGTGATCGACAGCATTCAGCAGTTCTACAGCCTGAGCGCTGGCACCGTACACCGCAGCCAGTTTGCCGCCGCACGCGCTTTAACCGAGCGATATGAGCAGGCGCGAAGCCAGGTCGCCCATTGGCTTAACGCCGCTGATGGTCATCAGATTGTCTGGACGCGTGGCACCACGGAAGCCATTAATCTGGTGGCTAATAGCTGGCTGCGTCCACGCTTACAGCCGGGCGATGAGATTGTGGTGAGCGAAGCCGAGCACCACGCCAATCTGGTGCCGTGGCTGATGGCAGCACAGGCGTGCGGCGCGCGGGTCGTCAAATGGCCGCTGGGTGTCGATCGGTTGCCGGATATCGCTCAACTACCCGCCCTGCTCAACAGCCGAACCCGCCTGCTGGCGGTGAGCCAGATGTCCAATGTGACCGGCGGCTGTCCCGATATCGCCCAGGCAATCCAGCTGGCACATGCGGTCGGCGCCAGGGTGATGGTGGACGGTGCGCAGGGCGTAGTGCACTGCCCACCCGATGTGCAGGCACTGGATATCGATTTTTACGCCTTTTCCGGCCATAAAATTTATGCCCCGATGGGCATTGGCGTGTTGTATGGCAAAGCGGAACTGCTGGAAGAGATGGCGCCGTGGCAGGGTGGCGGAAAAATGCTGACGGCGGTCGATTTCAACGGTTTTACCGCGCAGCCGGTGCCGTGGCGCTTCGAGGCGGGTACGCCAAACGTCGCTGGCGTGGTCGGATTAAGTGCGGCACTTAGCTGGCTGGGTCAGCACGATCAGGCCAAAGCCGAAATGTGGAGCCAGCAGCTCGCCAGTCTGGCGGAAGAGCAGCTGGCGGAACTGCCAGGCTTTCGTAGTTTTCGCTGCGGCCATGCCAGCCTGTTAGCGTTTGAATTTAGTGGCCTGCACCACAGCGATATTGTCACTCTGCTGGCGGAACAGGGCATTGCGTTGCGTGCCGGTCAGCACTGCGCCCAGCCACTACTGGCAGCGCTGGGGGTCAGCGGGACGCTCCGCGCCTCATTTGCGCCCTATAATAATTTGCAGGATGTTGATGCCCTGGTGCGCGCCATGCGCAGCGCCATTTCGCTGTTATCGGAGTGTTGAGATGAGTTCACCGCTGTTAGCGCCACATCCATTTGGCGAGTTGATTACGGTTGAAAGCCTGAAGGAGACCTTTAGCCGCTTTCACCAGTGGGAAGATCGCTATCGCCAGCTGATTCAGCTGAGTCGTCAGCTGCCCGCGTTACCGGAGACGCTTAAAAAAGCCGGGATTGAGTTAAGCGGCTGTGAAAACCGGGTCTGGCTGAGCAGCCAGTTGCGTCCGGACGGCACGCTGCACTTCTATGGTGACAGTGAAGGCCGCATCGTTCGCGGTCTGCTGGCGGTACTGCTTACCGCGGTGGAAGGTCAGACGCCGCAAACGCTGCTGGAAAACGATCCGCTGGCGCTGTTCGATGAGCTGGGTCTGCGCGCCCAGCTCAGCGCCTCACGCAGCAGCGGATTACAGGCGCTCTCAACCGCGGTCCAGCAGTCGGCGCGTCAGGCGCTGGGTTCGGCCTGACGGGCAGCGCGTGCCAGATATTTCTTCAGCGCGTGTGAGACGGCGACAAAACCAAAAGTTGCGGTCACCATCGTGGCTGAGCCAAAACCGGCGGCGCAGTCCATTCTTTTCGGCCCTTCAGCGGTGCTGCGTGAAGCACACACGCTGCCGTCAGGCTGTGGATAGACCAGCGCCTCGGTAGAAAAGACGCAGTCGATGCCGAGTTTCCCCTTACTGTTTTTCACCACGCCAAAAGTTTTCAGCCGTTCGCGCAACTTAGCCGCCAGCGGGTCCTGAATGGTTTTCGCCAGATCGGCTACCTGGATCTGCGTCGGATCGATCTGACCGCCTGCGCCGCCGGTGGTGATCAAGGGGATCCTGTTGCGGCGACACCAGGCGATCAGCGCCGCTTTAGGCCGCACGCTGTCGATCGCATCGATCACATAATCGAAACCCGCCGCCATCAGTTCGGCGGTGTTGTCCGGCGTAATAAAGTCGTCGATGCAGATCACTTCACAGTCGGGATTTATTGCGCGCAGCCGCTCCGCCATCACCTCTGTTTTGGCTTTGCCGACGTTGCCGTTGAGCGCATGAATCTGCCGGTTGGTATTGGTGATACAGACATCATCCATGTCAATCAGGGTGATTTTGCCGATACCGGTGCGCGCCAGCGCTTCAGCCGCCCAGGAGCCGACGCCGCCAATTCCGATGACGCAGAAATGCGCATCAGCAAAACGCTGCAACGCATCCTGACCATACAGACGCGCCGTGCCACCAAACCGCTGGTGCCAGGCATCATTTAACACTTTCATATTTGAACCTGTAACGTCGTGCGGGCCCGCAGGCCCGCAGAGAAGAAATTAGTTGGAACCGAGTAGCAGTGAGCCATTATTACCGTTTTGCGGTCTGGAGAACAGCGGTTGTCCGGCACCCGGCGCGGCTTTCAGTACCCAGACGCGGCCATAATGGTTATAGAAGCCCGCCAGATGGGCGGCGTCCGGCCCGATCCCCTGATAGATGTCGAAGTGCTGGCCTTTAATCGCGCCACCCACATCCAGCGCCACCATCAGGCGCATCTCATATTTGCCGTTGAATTTGCCTTTTTCATTTAGCTGCGGCACTTCCGCCAGCAGTGCCGTTCCGGCCGGAATGATTGAACGGTCAGACGCTACCGAGGCTTTGGCAACCAGCGGCACCGCGCTGGCGCCCCGCACTGGCGTAAACGGCTCCGGCTTAAAGAAGACAAAAGATGGGTTGGTTTCCAGCAGCGAGCGGACTTCCTGCGGCGAGTGTTCCTGCGCCCACTGACGAATCGCCTGCATCGACATATCTTCACGCTTCACTTCACCACGATCGATCAGCTCTTTACCGATACTGTGATAACCCCAGCCATTTTTACCGGCGTAACCAAAGAAGGTCATCGGACGACCATCGCCAAAATCAACGTAGCCACTGCCCTGCACATCCATCATGAAGTTATCAATCAGCGAGTTGCTGTAGGCGATGACGTAGCGGTCATCGAGGCCGCCACTATAGATAGAGGCGCGGCTTGGCAGTTTCTCGCCGCGCTTACGCGGTGGCATCCGGTAGATCGGATACTGAAATTCACCCTGACGGGTATAGCGCGCTTCAACCACCGGCGTGTAGTAACCGGTGAACTGCACGTTACCGTAGTTATCCGTACCTTCCATCTGCCAGGCATTCAGGCCAAACTGCTGCAGCTGGCGGGTATCTGCACCGGCCATCAGCCAGCTTTCAATCGCGCTGTAGGTTCCATTCTGGCGGCTGTACAGCCCGGATGATGCGGTCTGAATCTGGCGCACCTGCTCGCCAAAGTCGCGGCCATTGACCGGGCTGCCTTTGGCATTCGGCTGATTCACCAGCGCCAGCGGCTGTTCCAGTTTGCCATCTTTATATTGCTGACCGCGATCGGTCGGTTTAGAACTACAGCTCGCCAGCAGGGCGATCAACGCGCCGGTCACAGCAATCCTGGCCCAGTGTGCTTTCATTATGGTCTCTTTTTATAAATGTTCGTCCCGCGACGATAGCAAAGCCCCCGGCAGAATGAAATCCATCCGCTTTCTGCCTCCGGCTATCAGTTCAATAATTCATCAGATGGTTGAATCCTTCAGCAACTGACTGTAAATTTGGCCTTTGTGTGCAAAAAGGGGTTGCATCAAATAACGCGCGGAGTATAGTGCGCATCCACGGACGCGGGGTGGAGCAGCCTGGTAGCTCGTCGGGCTCATAACCCGAAGGTCGTCGGTTCAAATCCGGCCCCCGCAACCAATACTTCTGCAACAGTTTACAGAAGTTACAATGTGAAAGTCGCTAAGCGCAAAAAGTACGATACGGACGCGGGGTGGAGCAGCCTGGTAGCTCGTCGGGCTCATAACCCGAAGGTCGTCGGTTCAAATCCGGCCCCCGCAACCAATCATTTAAACACCTGAAAGGGTGTTTTTTTGTTTCTTCCGTCTGAACCTCCTCTTCTTCATTGAACATCCTCTTCGTCATCGGAGCTCAACGGATAGCGCAGGCTACCCGCTGCCATTTACCGATGCGCCAGTGCCGCCCCACTCTCCACATACGCTTTGATGCCGTGCAGAATCGCCTCCGCTACCTGCTGCTGATAGCGCGTGGTGCGCAACTTACGTTCCTCTTCGACATTACTGATAAAAGCCGTCTCCACCAGGATTGACGGGATATCAGGCGCTTTCAACACCGCAAATCCGGCCTGATCCACCGTTCGTTTGTGCAGATGGTTGATGCGTCCCATGCGGTGCAGCACCTCTTTGCCAAACTTCAGGCTGTCGTGGATGGTTTGCCGCTGCACCATATCGAACATGGTGTGGTCGAGATAGCGATCGCCGCTCTTGCTGACGCCGCCAATCAGGTCAGATTCATTCTGGGTCTGGGCAAGGAAGCGGGCTGCAGCCGAGGTGGCGCCGCTGGTTGAGAGAGCAAACACCGAAGAGCCGCGCGCCGCCCGGCTGGTAAACGCATCAGCATGAATCGAAACGAACAGATCGGCGCGCTGCTTGCGGGCTTTGGCGACTCTGACGCGCAGCGGAATAAACACATCCTCGTTGCGCGTCATGTAGGCTTTCATATTGGCTTCTTTATCGATCAACGCTTTCAGCCGCCGGCCAATCTTCAGCACAATATCTTTCTCGCGGGTTTTATGTTTGCCGTGTGCACCGGGATCTTCACCGCCATGGCCGGGATCGATCATGATAATGATTGGACGATCGCGTCCGGCTTTGCCCGGCAACGGTGCCTGCACCGTTTCATTTTTTTCCAGATCGCCCTGGTTATAATCCTTCAGCAGCGCCAGCAGGGGATCGTCCTCCACCTGATTCTGGCTGGGATAGAGATCCACCACCAGCCGGTGATTAATGCCTGCCACCGGCGACAGATTAAAAATTTTGGGTGCGACACTGCGCTTTAGCTCCAGCACCACCCTCACCGTGTTGCTGTCGAACTGGCCGACGCGCGCATTTTTGATAAAGGGATCATCCACCCTCACCTGCTTGTCGACCCCTTTCAGTACCGGATTGAGATGCAGCCCTTCAATATCAATCACCAGCCGTTCCGGATTGCTCAGCGCAAACTGCCTGTACTTCAGCGCCACATTCGACTCCAGCGTCATACGCGAGTAGGTCGATGACGGCCAGATACGCACCGCGACGATATGGCTTTTCGCCGCCAAACCGACCCGGCTAACACTTAACAGCAGTAAGGCACCGCTTCCTTGTAAAAATCGTCTGCGTGAAAAGGGGGAATTAAAATCCGACATGCCGCTCCAGCTGCTGTGTAATGTCTAAAAAAGCGCCAGTTAATAAAATGGCGGCGAAAACTTTATCCAATCCGCAAGGTGATGTCACCCCGGAAATCCTAAATAATGCAGGCTGTTAGCGGCTTTGGCACCCGAAAAAACGTAAATTTTCGTCAGGATTAACGCTTGCAAAATCGCGACTAAAAGCATAAAAATACAAAAAATTCGAATAATCATTCACTGAGGACTGGCCGTGAAGGAACGTAGTACTGAACTGGTTCAGGGTTTTCGCCATACCGTTCCCTATATCAATGCCCACCGGGACAAGACCTTTGTCATCATGCTGGGCGGCGAAGCGATTGAGCATGAGAACTTCTCAGGCATCGTCAACGATATTGGTCTGCTGCACAGCCTCGGCATCCGCCTGGTGGTGGTCTATGGCGCCCGTCCGCAAATTGATGCCAGCCTGGCGGAACATCAGCTTGAGCCGGTTTATCACAAGTTTACCCGCGTTACCGATGCGCAATCGCTGGAACTCGTGAAGCAGGCGGCCGGTCGTCTGCAGTTAGATATTACTGCCCGTCTCTCCATGAGCCTCAACAATACGCCGCTGCAGGGCGCGCATATCAATGTGGTCAGCGGCAACTTCATCATTGCGCAGCCGCTGGGTGTGGATGATGGCGTCGATTATTGTCACAGCGGGCGTATTCGTCGTATCGATGAAGAGGCTATTCATCGTCAGCTGGATAACGACGCGATTGTGCTGCTCGGTCCGGTGGCGGTGTCGGTGACCGGTGAGAGTTTTAACCTGACCTCGGAAGAGGTGGCGACCCAACTGGCGATTAAACTTAAAGCGGAAAAAATGATCGGCTTCTGCTCAGAACAGGGCGCACTGGATAGCGAAGGCAACATTATCTCCGAGCTGTTCCCGAATGATGCCCAGGCGCGTATTGACGAGATGGAAAGCGATGGCGATTACCTCTCCGGCACCGTTCGTTTCCTGCGCGGCGCGGTCAAAGCCTGCCGCAGTGGCGTACGGCGCAGCCATTTAATCAGCTATCAGGAAGATGGCGCGCTGTTGCAGGAGCTCTTCTCTCGTGACGGTATCGGCACGCAGATCGTGATGGAGTCTGCCGAGCAGATCCGGCGCGCCAATATCAATGATATCGGCGGCATTCTCGAACTGATCCGGCCGCTGGAGCAACAGGGGATTCTGGTGCGTCGCTCACGCGAACAGCTGGAGATGGAGATTGATAAATTCACTATCATTCAGCGCGACAACCTGACGATTGCCTGTGCCGCGCTCTATCCCTTTATGGATGAGAAGATCGGTGAAATGGCCTGCGTAGCGGTTCATCCTGACTATCGCAGCTCATCGCGCGGCGAAATGTTGCTGCAGCGTGTGGCGTTACAGGCGCGTCAGATGGGGCTGCAGAAGCTGTTTGTGTTGACCACCCGCAGCATCCACTGGTTCCAGGAGCGCGGCTTTACGCCGGTCGATATTGAGTCGCTGCCTGAGAGTAAAAAAGAGATGTATAACTATCAGCGCCGCTCCAAGGTCCTGATGGCCGATCTGACCCGCCATACGCTGTAAGGGCTCAACGGGCCGGGCGACTCATGCCGCCGGCCCGCGCTGACGGGGGATTATCCTGCCTCGCCCAGTCGCTCTACCAGACCACTACGCCGCTGGGTTTGCAGCTGCACGGCCCGCTGGAATACGCCCGGATCGCTGTAGAGCGTCAGCTGTTTACGGGCGCGCGTTATCGCGGTGTAGACCAGCTCACGGGTCAGTACCGGCAGGAACTGCGTTGGCATTACCAGCGCGGTATGATCAAACTCCGATCCCTGTGATTTATGTACCGTCATCACCCAGGCGGTTTCATGCGATGGCAGGCGGCTCGGCTGAATCGCTTTGATGCTGCCATCCGGCAACGGGAAAAAGACCTTCAGGTTGCCCTCTTCGTCGCGCAGCGTAATGCCGATATCGCCGTTGAACAGCCCCAGCGCACTGTCGTTACGGGTAATCATAACCGGCCGTCCCAGGTACCAGCGCCCGCCGATAGCGGGACGACGAATACGCTGCAGCTGCATCAGCCGCTGTTCAATACGCTGGTTTAGCCCCTGCACGCCAAAGGGCCCGTCACGTAACGCACACAGCAGCTGATAGCGACCAAAGGCCGTCAGCACTTCGGCAGGTGACGCCTGCTGCCTGATCAGCTGCAGATAAGGCTGATAGCCCTGTGCCACCTCATCCAGCATCGCCTGATAAGCCTCGCCACTGGTTAACGGCTGATAGCAGAGATCCTGAAAGCCTGCGGCGAAAACCGCTTTCACCTGCTGCGCATCCCCCAGGTTAATGGCCTGAGCCAGCTGACCAATGCCTGATTTGGCGTCAAAACGGTAACTTTTTTGCAGCAGACAGATACTGTCACGTACCGCGGGTGCCAGCCGATCGTCACTGCCCTGCAGCGCACATCCGGTCAGCAACGCGAGCTGTTCCGCACGTGCCAGGCTGTAGCCGCTCTCGGTACAGCGACAGATATCGCCCAGCACGGCACCCGCCTCAACCGACGCCAGCTGGTCACGATCGCCAAGAAAAACCACCCGCGCATGGGCCGGCAGTGCGGCGATCAGCTTCGCCATCATCGACAGATCGACCATTGAGGCTTCATCAACCACCAGCACATCGAGATGCAGGGGATTACCGGCGTGATAGCGCAGACGCTGGGTATCTGGCTGCGCGCCCAGCAGCCGATGCAGCGTGGTCGCTTCCGTCGGGAAGCGTCGGCGCTCTTCCTCGCTAACGGCTAAATTCTGCAGCGCGTTACCCAGCGACTCGGTGAGGCGCGCCGCGGCTTTGCCGGTCGGAGCGGCTAACTGAATCCGTAAGTTGCCAGGGTTCAGCCGGATCAGCGCGGCGAGTAATTTCGCCACCGTGGTGGTTTTACCGGTTCCGGGTCCGCCGGAAATCACCGCGGTCTTGCGGGTCAGCGCCACCGCGGCGGCAATTTTCTGCCAGTCATCCGGACGCGTGCCGAACAGCGTATTCAGCACTTCACTTGCCGCCTGGGCGTCAAATGCCGACTTCACCTCCTGCAGGGCAAAGAAGCTCGCGACCCGGCCCTCGCTGTGCCACAGACGATGCAGATAGAGACGGCGATTACTGAGCACCAGCGGGGTAATCAGGCTGCCGTCACTGACGGCTGCCCAGTCGGCCAGCAGTGATAACCAGTCATCCGGCGCACCGGCAGCCTGCCACAGTGCCTGCGCCAGCGCGGGCTGACGGCCCGCAAACAGACCCGCTTCGCTGAGGTTATCCAGCGGCAGGCAGACGTGACCTTCCCCCGCTTCCGCGCTAACGCAGGCCGCCGCGAGCAGCAGTGCCGGTTGTGATTCTTCCGCCAGCAGGCGGGCAAACTGAATATCTAACGGCCGCAGGAGACGCTTATCAACCGCCTGAAGCAGCAGGCTCAGCATTTCACTCATGACAACTCCGTGGAATGACCAAACAACGCATCAATCTCTTCAATAAAGGCTTCGCCGGGACGGGTGGCAAAAATACCGTTATCCGGCGAACTGCCATCCATCCCGCGTAAAAACAGATAAAACACCCCGCCGAAGTGGCGCTGATAATCATAATCCTGCAGGCGGTGCTGAAGATAGCGATGCAGCGCCAGGGTATATAACTGATACTGCAGGTCGTAGCGGTGGTCGATCATCGCCTGCGCCATCGCCTCGGGCGTATACGCCGCGTGGCTCTCCCCCAGCCAGTTCGACTTATAGTCGAGCAGATAATATTTTCCCTGCCAGCGGAACACCAGATCGATAAAACCTTTCAGCATGCCCCGCACCTGGCGGAAATCGAGCGCTGCCGCCTGTCGTGACAGCGGATCGTGACGGCGCAACAGATCGTCGAGATCGGCCGCGGTCAGCAGATGATTAATCGGCAGATAAAACTCCATCTCGATCAGCCGGTCACTGCTTTTTATTGCCGACAGCGTCAGGCCGTCAGCGTTAAGCGGCGTATGCAGGACCCGTTCGATCCACTGCTGGATGACTGGTAACCAGCTCAGCGGATAGCCGTGGTGCTGTAACTGATCTTCCAGCCAGATTTTATCCGGCGGTTCGGCAAAATCGATCGATTCAAACAGGCCATGTAAAAAGGTGCCGGGTGCGGCACCGCGCGGGAAATGGTGGGGCGTGAGCGCCGCGTCTTCACTGCCCTCCTCTTCACCTGCCGCATCGATATCAAAATTGGGCAGCGCATCCAGCAGCGCCGAGCTGTGGTGCTGTTGCAGTCCTGAGTAACTGGTGACCCGCCAGGCATCTGCCAGCGCACGCGTGACTTCACGGCTGCTTAATGCCTGATCGCCGGCTGGCCGATCCTGCCACGTTTCGCCTGGCCGCAAATCATCTGCGATAACCTCAATCCCGTTACCGCTTAACGCCGCCAGACGCTGGCTGAGCTGCTCCGCATCGGCCGCTTCGCCCCGCTGCACCAGATAACCCAGCGCACTTTTATGCAGATCGCTTTCGCCCTCTTTTTTACGCGTTCCCTTAATCAACGGGGCAATACCGACGCTGCAGTGATAAACCGAACGGGTCAGGGCCACATAGAGCAGACGTAAATCTTCGGCCAGGCGCTCCTCTTCGGCCAGCGCCATGCTCTGGGCATCGCCCTGCACATCCAGTAAGGCAGCAAAACTTTCACGATCGTGATAAAGCGCACTGGCTGCCTCACGGTAGCCAGCGGCAAACGGCAGCCAGACCAGCGGGTATTGCAGCCCTTTCGATTTATGGATGGTGACGATTTGCACCAGGTGACGATCGCTTTCCAGCCGCAGCTGCTGGCTGGCCGACTGACTATTGGGCCGGGCAATCTGCTGAGCCAGAAAACGCACCAGTGCATGCGGACTGTCGAGCTGCACTGAGGCTTCCTGCAACAGTTCGCCCAGATGCATCAGGTCGGTCAGACGGCGCTCACCGTTTTCGGAGGCGAGCATATTTTCAGCCAGCTGACGCTTGATCATCACGTCGCGCAGCATCGGTAACACGCCACGCTGGTGCCAGAGCTGCTGCCAGAGGGCAAACTGCTCGACCAGCGCATCCCACTCGCGCTCATTCTGGGTCAGCGCATCCAGCGTGGCGGCATCAATGGCGAAGATCGAGGTCGCCAGCGCGCTGCGCACCAGGCGTTCCTGCTCCGGTGCCTGAATCGCCTGCAGCAGCCACAGCAACTCTCGCGCTTCAGGCGTGGTGTAGACGCTGTCGCGACTGGAGAGATAGACGGAAGGAATCGACAATGCATTGAGCGCATCGCGGATCAATCCCGCTTCGTTGCGGCTGCGGACCAGCACCGTGATGTCAGACGCACGCACCGGTTGCAGTGCCTCGCCTTTTCCCAGCAATGCCCGACCCTGCTGCCCGGCCACCAGCCAGCGGCTGATATCCGCCGCACACTGACGCGCCATAAACTGCTGATAATCACTGCTGCCGACGCCTGCACCCGGCTGTAACCAGAAGCGCAGCGCCGGTTGTGGCCGATCGTCATAGATCAGTTTCAGCGCCTGATTCGGCGCGGCCGGTTTCACCTGCAGGAACGGAATGGCGGAGAACAGAAACGGCGATTCCAGCTGTGAAAACAGGCGATTTACGCTATCGACCATTTCCGGCGATGAGCGCCAGTTAGTATCGAGCGTGTAGTGAGCACTAACTTCGTTTCGCGCCCGCAGATAGGTAAAAATGTCCGCGCCGCGAAACGCATAAATTGCCTGCTTAGGGTCACCGATTAACAGCAGCGCCTGTTCCGGCTGGTTGATATAGAGCGTGCGGAAAATGCGATATTGCTGCGGATCGGTATCCTGAAATTCATCGATCAGGGCGACCGGAAAGCGCGCCCGAATGGTCTCAGCCAGCAGGATACCGCCCGGCTGCTGCAACGCCTCATCGAGCTTACTCAGCAGGTCATCAAAGCCTAACAGCGCCCGCAGCCGTTTCTCACGCTGAACAGTGGCGCGCACGTCGGTCAGCGCCTGGGCAATGATCACATCCCGCAGCGATAAAGGCTCCGCCAGAAACTGATCGATCGCCTCAAACACCGGATGGCGTGGCGCTTCGCCTTTTTTGGTTTTCTCCTCCAGCTGCTGCTGACCAAATCGCTCCAGCTCTTTCGGCAACTGGTAATCCAGCGTTTCGCTGTTGGCCCACTGTGTCACTTTCGCAACCCAGATCGGCAGATTCTTGCTGCTGTAGCTGCGCTTATCGACGCCGGAAGCGCCGATGATGCCTTCAACATCAGCACTGAGCGACTGCCACTGCTGCTTGATTGAGGTGATGCGTGCCAGATTGCGGGCGTGACGTGACGCCAGCGTTTCATCGGCGGCTGGTGGACGTTTCAGGCTGGGCGATTCGCCCTGGAGCCAGGGGCGCAGCGTGGTCAGCAGACTGTCCGGTCCGCTCCATTCCGCGGCAATCACTCGCGCCACGTCAAGCGACAGCGGATAGCACTGACGACGCCAGAAATCAGCGGTGGATTGCTTCAGCAACGCCTGTTCATCCTCAATCAGCTCCTGCTCAAACAGCATGCCGGATTCAAACGCATTGAGGTTGAGCATCCGCTGGCAGAAGCCGTGGATGGTAAAGATGGCGGCTTCATCCATCTGTCGCTCTGCCGCCAGCAGCTGCGCGGCGGCGTGCGTTAAGTCGGGTATCTGATCAAGCAGCAACTGGTGCATCGAATCGCTGCTTTTACCGCGGATGCAGGCCAGCCGCAGCTGATGGATATTCTCCCGGATACGCCCGCGCAGTTCAGCGGTGGCGGCCTCGGTAAAGGTTACGACTAAAATTTCTTCAACCGACAGAGGCCGGCTGTAGGCGTTCTCACCGCCAAGGCCCAGCAGCAGGCGCAGATAGAGTAAGCCAATGGTAAAGGTTTTTCCGGTGCCCGCTGAGGCCTCAATCAGCCGCTCGCCTCTGAGCGGCAGTGTTAAAGGGTTCAGCGATTCAGGCGGTAACTGCGTCATTGGGTCTCACTCTTTACCGGCAGCGACTGCTGCAACTGTGCCACTTCGCTCCAGGTTTTCCAGCCTGGCAACGCGGCAAAGGCCACTTTTTCATCACTGTTGCCCGCAATCTGCGAGGTCATCACCATACCCGTGTGATCTATCACCGCCTGCTGGAAGAAATCGGCCAGGCTGGCGGGCGTCAGTTGTTTAATCTGGGCGATCACTTTCTGGCGCGTATTAAATGCGTCGTTCTGGCGGTCAAAGTCGCGACTGTAGCGATCCGCTTCCTCGTCGAGGGTCTGAGGCCGCTGTTGCAGATCGTTGATCATCGCCTGCTGGTATTGAGCAAAGTCGGCCTGGCTCATGTTGCGTAAGCGTTTTTCCGCCTGCGGATAGAAGGCCTGATAACGCTGCAGCAGCAAGGCGGGTTGTTTGCTGTTGCTCTGCAGCAGGAAGCCAATTCCCCACTGGCGTCCCACCGGCATCTGGAAGGCAAATACCGCATAGCCGAGTTGCTCTTCAGTACGTAACTGGTTGTAGAACCACGGCTGCACAATCTGGCTCAGCATCGAGCTGTTCGCCATGCTCTGATATTCGCCATAGCCCAGCGGAATATAGAGCGCCGCCAGGGCAGAATCGGTACTGCTGCCCTTCTGCTGCAGGTTCGCTTTCAGCGGTTTTTCGAAGGTTACATATTTGCTGCGCCAGGCGTCGATCCCGTTACTCTGCATCTGCTGTTTCAGTTCGCGACCCAGCTGAATCACGCTATCGGCGCTGAGGTTGCCTACCACCATCATTTCCGGCGTTGCCGCGCGGAACAGTTGATCGCGATAAGCCGTGACGTCGTTAAGTGTGATTGTGCTCACCAGCTTGCGACGCGTCTCGCGCTGGGTATAGGGCAATTGTGACAGCAGCTGCATCGGCTGAATCGCCTGTTCAAAGGCTTTTCCTTTCTCTGCCGCGTCAAGCCGTTCCAGATACCAGGATTTGGCCTGCTCCAGTTGCTGTGGCGTGGGCTGGAAAGTGGCATACCCTTCCACCAGCTTCTTCAGCAGAGTGGGCAGGCGCTGGGTAAAGCCGCTGGCGCTGAATACCAGCCCCTCATTCTCGCCGGTGGAGAAACTGATGCCGCCCACCGACGCCTGCGAATTAAGCTCATCCAGCGCCAGACTGGAGAGATAGTCATTCAGGCCAAACAGGACCTGCTGGCGCGCGTCGCTGATGGCATGTTTGTTGCGCAGCGCCAGCGTGATCGCAGCCTTTGGCTCACTGGCGTAAAACTGACTGGGCATCCAGTAAATGCGCATCCCGGCATCATTTTCCAGCCTGACCGGATGCGGATACTGTTTTCCGTCCGCTGGCAGCAGGGTGAAGTCATCCGGAATATAGGGGTTCAGCGTCGGCATCGACAGCGCAATCTGGCTGGCGCGTTGCTGCCAGTCAGCAAACGTCTGTGGCGCTATTTTTTCAACCTGATACGGCGCATCCACAAAGTAAGCCTGTTTATTGTGCGGTTCCTGCGGACTGATATACCAGATACGCGCCTGCTGCGGCGTCATCTCATCGAGCCGTGCTTTGATCGCCGCAGCATCGTACTGATCCGCCAGATAGGGCGCATCCAGCGTGTGTTCAACCGGTACCCGCAGCATGGTGTCGGCCAGCCATTCGATGTAGTCCATATCCCGGGTGATGGAGGGATAGCGGAAATCGAGCGCCAGGACGCGAGAGACCTCATCGAAATAGCGCTTATCATCCGCCTGCTCACGCAACAGATTGATATAGCTAAAAATAGCCGCAACCACTTCGTCACGTTGCGCCAGACCTTTGTCGGTCAGCGAGGCGGTAATGGCAAAGACGCCGCCGTTACGATCGGTCATCGGGTCTGCACCGGCATTGACGCCATCGGCCAGTCCCTGCTTTTGCAACCAGTCGGTCAGGGTATTTTTACTGCGATTGCTGATCAGATAGCTGATCAGGGTGTCCGTTTTGCTGCGAAAACGATCGCTGTTATTGCCAATACGAAACTCAATTTTAAGCTGTTTGCGCGGCTGAGCCGGAACATAGTGGATCAGGATGCCCTGCTGTTCCGCGGTCACCACCGGCACGGTAATCGCCGGCACAGTGGCGTTGTGGTTAGCGACCCGACCAAAGGTTTTCGCGGCAATCGATGCCATCTCGGGCAGCGTTTTATTGCTGTAAATGACCGCCTTCATCAGATTGGCGGAGTAGTGCGAGTGGTAAAAGTCCTGCAGCGCCTGATGCAGTTTACTGTCGGGCTTATCTTTCAGCGTGTCGAGGTTACCGCCGGAAAAGCGCGAAGCAGGATGAGCCGGGTTAAGGGTTTCCGCCCCAACCTGCGCCATACGTAAACCGTCGCGCGAGCGCGCCATCGTCAGTTCAGCATTGACCGCATGGCGTTCCCGATCAGCGTTCACCGGGTCCAGCAGCGGCGCGGCAACCGCATCGGCCAGGCGATCCACTGCTGGCTCCAGCGAAGCATTTTCCACTTCCAGATAGAAGGCGGTGCGGTAAGAGGCGGTGCTGGCATTGTGGCTGCCACCGTGCTTTTTCAGGAACTCAGCCAGATTGTCCGGCTGCGGGTAATGGGCAGAGCCCATCAGCACCATATGCTCCAGATAGTGCGCCAGACCAAGCTGCTGATCGGGATCGTCCAGAGAGCCAATCGGTAAGGTCAGCGCCGCCAGCGACTTAGGTGCCACCGGATCGGAAACCAGTAATACCGTCATTCCGTTGTCGAGCCGGATGGCCTGATACTGACGAGGATCGTGTTCACTCTTGCGAATGACTTCATTAATCGGCTGCCAGCCCGTTTCTGTCTGCGCCAGTGCTGTGAAAGCCACCAGACTCATCAGCAGCGTTGCCAGCCAGCGTGCGTATATCCGCATGTAAACCCCTTACCTTACCCAATAAACCGTCAGTGTCTGACACCGCGGCTCAACGCAGAGCAAACTTTCTGTGTAATTAGCCAGTAAACTTATCTGCTGCCTGGCCTGCTATTCATCATCCTGATGTGCAGCCAGCACTGGTAAATACCAGCGCTGTGCCGCCTCAGTTATCTGGTGTAGCTGTGTCTCTTCCAGCACGCGACACAGGCGTTGCAGGTAGGGATCGCTGCCTTCACCCTCTACCTGATAACTGCCTGACCACGCCGTCAGCAGGCGATTACGCGCTTTAAGCTGGGTCGCCTCATCAGTCAGAAGTTGCTGGCTTTTTTTGTCATAGCTGGCCGTTAACCAGGCGCCGCCGCTTTTGTTAAGCAGCATCAGCGGCTGGCGCATACCGGCCAGGTAGCCCGCGACATAATCATTCAGCGCCGTGAGGGCCTCCTGCTGACTTACCGCCAGAAAGCACCAGCGACTGTGTTGCCGGCCATACATCCGGCTGCTGCCGGTTCCGCCCAGTGCGCAGTAGACCAGATGCTCCAGCCAGAGCAGCAGGCCGTCGTTCATGTTCAGCACACCTGGCCGCCAGCGCAATAGTCCGTCACTCTGCACCTGCGTCAGCCAGCCGGTCAGGCTGACCTGTTCCAGCTGCAGATTGACTTCCCAGCTCTCGCCTTCGCTGCGCTGGGTAACCACTTCTGCCGCCACTTCCTGCATCTCGTCACGCTGCGCCTGCCAGAACAGTTCACCAAACGCACCGTAAGGCAGATTACCCGCCGCACGGTGGTGCGCATAGAGCCGCTGGGTATCCTCCCCTTCCACCAGCGCATTCAGCAACTGCGCGTTAATCTGATAACGCTCCAGATTATCAAGAGCAAAGGGTTCGCTGTCGGGCAGTTCGTTCTCTTCCAGCCAGAAATTGACCCCGAGCCGTTGATGAAACCATGCCCGCACCGGATGGCGCCAGAAGCGCAGAAACGCCTCCAGCGTCAGCGTCTCAATCGTCGGTGCCGCCAGCGGCTGGACAAAATCGGGTTGTGGCTCTCCCGTTCCCTGCGCGGCCGGTAGCCATTCGCGGGCAAAGCTCTGCAGTCTGGCAGCTGGCTGGAAGTTATCGGCAGCAAACGGCATCCGGCTGTGCAGATGCTGCAGATGATCCCGCACCCGCGCCGCACTCTCATCCAGATCACGCTCTTCATCACCCTCCAGATAAAAACTCTGGCCGATATAGTCCAGCAGTTCTGTGACCAGCACCGACGGGTAGCGTTCCGTATTATCCTGAATAGCCCGCCCGATATAGCTGATGTAGAGCTGCTGCTGTGCAGAGATCAGCGCTTCCAGAAACAGATAACGGTCATCGTCACGGCGGCTGCGATCGCCTTTGCGTGACTTTTGTTGCATCAAATCAAAACCTAACGGCGCTAAGGTGCGCGGATAAACGCCATCATTCATCCCCAGCAGACAAACCACCTGGAACGGAATCGAACGCATCGGCATCAGGGTACAGAAGTTGATCTGTCCGGCAAGAAAACGCTGGCTGATACGCTGCTGATCCAGCCGGCTGCGGAGATCGTCACGCAGCAGGGTGACCGGTATCGCCTCTTCAAAGCGGGCGTCCATGCCATATTCAATCAGCGCCTGCCACTGCTCTTCAACCAGCAGCAACGCCGCTTCGGTCTCCGCATCCGGGCTGAAAAAGGCGTTCAGCAACTCGCGGCATAGCGGCAGCCAGGCCTGCAGCGGTCGTGGTTCGGCCAGCCGCTGCCGCCAGTGGTTAAGCCGCGACAACAGCTCCGCCAGATGCCCGGCCAGTTCGCCCACCAGGCCACTCGATTCGTCATACGGCAGAATGCCTTGCCAGTCACCGTTATGGCTTTCCATCGCATAGCCCAGCAGCATACGCTGCAGACCAAAGCGCCAGGTGTGCTGGCCGGTGATCGGTAATGACAGGGCTTCCACGCTGGCGTCATCCAGCCCCCAGCGCACCCCCGACTCACTGACCCAACGTCGCAGCAGGCGCAGACCGCTTTCATCAATGGCGAAATGGCTGGCCAGCGCCGGCACATCCAGCAGCGCCAGTACATCTTCTGAGACAAAGCGGCTATCCGGCAGCGCCAGCAGGTGCAGGAACGCGACAATCGCCGGATGTGCCTGGCTGGCGCGGCGATCTGAAATGGCAAAAGGTAAATAACGGTCCGCAGGTGCGTTGGCGAAAACGGCCTGAATAAAGGGCGCATAAGCGTCGATATCGGCCACCATGACAATAATGTCACGCGCTTTCAGCGCCGGGTTGGCCTCCATCAACGCTAACAGGTGATCCTGCAGCACTTCAACTTCACGCTGGGCACTGTGGCACACCTGTACCGCCACTGAGCGATCGGCGGGATCGAGCCGGCGTTTCTGATCGCTGTGCGCCAGTTCGGCGGCGTTCAGCCCGATGACCGCGTTGTCCTGCAGGTTGAGCAGATCGGACTGCAGGCAGTGCAGCAGATTGTCTTCTTCCACCTCAACAAAGGCGTCGATGTCGTCATTATCTTCCATCTGGCTGAGCAGAAAAAGATTGTCACGCCCCAGCTTGCCCCATGAGGCAAGCAGAGGGTTCGTCAGCTGTTGTTCACCCGCCTCATTGAAGAGCGCAGGCGCCTGTTCCACGTCACGGAACAGTCCGCGCTGTTCATCCGCGCCATGACGCCGACGCTGACGGCTTTGCAGCTTCGCCAGAAAGGCATAATCCTGAATATCGCCCCAGTAATCGCGGCAGGGATTGGTAAACAGCAGATGGATATCGATATGGCGTCCCAGCGCCTGCAACGCCTGAAGATAGACCGGTGGCAAGGCGGAGATGCCACAGATAAAGACCCGCTTCGGCAGATTTTCTGGCGTGTGCTGCGCCTGCTCCAGCGTCTGAATAAAACGCGCATAGAGGTTGGCACGATGCCATTTAGGCTGGCGCAGGGTTTCGGTATAGCTGACCAGATCGCGCCACAGCGCCGCCTGCCAGCGCTGCGCCTCGCCCAGTCCCTCAATGGTTTCACCGCGCTCCCAGCTGTTGAGCCAGTCGGCGCGATAGACCAGATACTGGTCAAACAGATCCGCCACCCGCGAGCTCAGCTGGAACAGTTTACGTTTGTCGCCATCGTCATGCAGGTAGTGGCGCAGCGAGATAAATTCCTCGTGCTCCAGCATTTCCGGCAGACGATGCATCAGCTTCCAGCTCATGCTGGCTTTGCTGAACGCGCTCTCTACCGGAATGTCGGGCAGCACCCGAACGAACATCTCCCAGATAAAGCTGGCCGGCAGTGGAAATTCGATGTTGGCGGCGATACCAAAGGTCTGGGCCAGCTCCATTTGCAGCCACTGCGCCATCCCCGGGCTTTGCACCAGCACCATCTCTGAGGCGAAAGGGTCATCCAGTGGATCATGTTTAATCACCGCAGCCGCCAGAATCTTCAGCACATCAAGCTGATTTGAGTGATAAACGTGAAACATGAAAACTCCTGTGGTAACTCAGAACATAACTGCGGTATTGCGGCCCGGTAACTCTACCGCGGATCGCGGTTGAAGCCCATCAAAAGGGCGTTTGCGACTGCGGTTTAACAGCGTAATCGCGTCAGGGTAGCCGTACGCTGCTGCGGCCCCTGGACATCGGCCCGTTCCTGCACACAGCCTGTCGGGCTGCTCTGGCGTTGCAGGGTGGAATGCCAGCCTGCGACCGCCTGCCCGACCAGACGTTGTTCCGCTACCCGCCACGCCTCGCGCTGCTCCCACTGCTGGCTGAACCCGCGAGCCAGCGCGCGATGATACTGTAAAAGCGCACTGCTGCTTAATGCCATTAACAGCAGAGCAAATAACGCTTCCGGCAGGCTGAATCCGCCGTTCTCAGAGACAGTCGCCTGGCCTGGTGAGCGGACAGTAGTCAATCCAGCCGTGCGGCAGCGCCTGAATCTGGCCCTGCTGGCGTGTGACCCACTGCCACACCGCGGTGCCACTGCCGCTGGCCTCACCTTTGAGCAGCCCTTTTCCATCTTCACCTCGCTGTAGACAACTGCGCCAGCCCTCGCCTTCGTTAAGCTGGCAACCGGCCGTTTCGCCCGCCGGCCAGCGTTGGGTTAAGCCCCATTGCAGGGCCGACTGCGCCCGCCAGAAATCCTGTATGAACTGCTGCTCGTCAGCCAGTAACAGCATCCCCTGCTCCAGCATTTTCCGGCTGGCATGCAGCGTCAGGCTGCCGATCACTAACAGCATTAACACCATGCCCAGCGTGCTGCTGCCCCGCTGCTTCACAGGTTTTCACCCTCTACCCAGCTTTCCACCGTTTCCAGCCAGCGTCCGGCTCGCCCCTGCAACCGTAACCGGATTAGCTTCTGCTGGCGGGTCACACTGAACTGCTCCAGCGTCAGGAAAGCCGGATCGGAGAGCCGTTCCCAGCCGCCAGAACCGCAGTCATCAACCCCACGCTGCATCTCCAGCTGTTGCAACCGCAGGCGATAGCCGTAGTGATCGCTGTCCGCCTGGTTAACGCCTTCCCACTGACCGTTGCTGTTCTCATCCCAGCGCAGCAGCAGACAGTTTTCACTGATTGTCAGCGCGCCGCTGCCACACTCGCCGTGGCAATAGCCGGCACGCCGCACCGCCTTTTCCAGCGTGGCCATGATCTGCTGAAGCTCCTGACGCAGCTGCGCCCGCTGCAACAATTCGACGTTTTCGCCCAGCAGCAGCGGCAAGAAACGTCCGGCGCTGACCATCAGCACCGCGCCAATCGCCATTGCGATCAGCATCTCCAGCAGGCTGAATCCGGCCGCTTTCAACGGCACGCCTCGTCTTCGGTAAAGCAAAAACGGATGCGCGCCCGGGCCGAAATAATCAGCCGCAGCCGGCCTGCGTCATTACCCAGCTCAAGGCTGCCTGCTCTGGCTACGTTGCGACGACCGTAAAAACCCGGCTCACCGCGTAATTCGTACAAGGTTACGTCAGAGTACGGTGCGACGAAATGCAGCCGCTTTCCTGCCTGACATGGCCCTGATGGCGGACTGCCGCTGCCAAGACACCAGGGTTGGCCCGCACGTGACCAGAGGATCAGGTCACGATTTTGCCGGAACGCCTGAGCACGCAGCCGCAACAGAAATCCCTGCAGCTGCTGGGCGGTATCGCGCAGCTGCTGCCGTTGCTGCCAGCGCTGCCAGCCGTGAAGTGCACCGAGGCTCAGGATGCCGGCGATCACCATCACCACCAGCAGTTCCGGCAGGGTAAAACCGCGTAACGGGTATCTTTTCATGGCGCTAGCGTGCCGGGTGATGAAAGCGGGAACAAGCGGGCTGTTGAGAGGCTGGAAACGACATCGCAGAGATAACGATCATCAGACATTCAGTGGCATGACGCTGCGAGCCGTGCCGCATATTTTTACCGCTCAGGCATAAAAAAAGCCCCGGCGTGCAGAGCATCACCGGGGCTTTTTCATTTGCATGGGTTAAATCGCGACCGGCGCCTTAATGGCCGGATGCGGATCGTAACCTTCAATGTCGAAATCATCGAACTGATAGTCAAACAACGAAGCGGGTTTACGCTTAATGACCAGCTTCGGCAGCGGACGCGGCTCGCGGGTCAGCTGCAGGCGCGCCTGCTCCAGATGGTTACTGTAGAGGTGGGTATCTCCGCCGGTCCAGACGAAGTCACCGACCTGCAGGTCGCACTGCTGCGCCACCATATGCACCAGCAGCGCATAACTGGCAATGTTGAACGGCAGACCCAGGAAGATGTCGCAGGAGCGCTGATAAAGCTGGCATGAGAGCTTGCCGTCAGCCACGTAGAACTGGAAGAAGGCGTGGCACGGTGCCAGCGCCATCTGATCCAGTTCACCCACGTTCCAGGCTGAGACGATGATCCGGCGTGAGTCAGGGTCGCGTTTCAGTTGCTCGATCACTTTGCTGATCTGGTCAATCTCTTCGCCGCTGGCGGTGCCCCAGCTACGCCACTGCTTGCCATAAACCGGGCCAAGATCGCCCTGTTCATCCGCCCACTCATCCCAGATTGAGACATTATTCTCCTTCAGGTAACCGATGTTGGTGTCACCTTTCAGGAACCACAGCAGCTCATGAATGATGGATCGGATATGGCATTTTTTCGTGGTGACCAGCGGAAACCCATCCTGCAGATTGAAACGCATCTGGTGACCAAAAATTGAAAGCGTGCCGGTTCCGGTACGGTCAGCTTTTGGCGTGCCTTCATTCAGCACATGTTGCATCAGGTCCAGATACTGTTTCATTTTTCCTCACGAAATTGTGGCTGTGGACGACGACGATAGGCCCAGATCATCATGGCAATACCGGCAATAATCATGGGGACGGAGAGAATCTGCCCCATACTGATTCCGCCTTCAAACAGGCCAAGCTGGGCATCCGGCTGGCGGAAGAACTCGACGATAATACGGAATGCGCCGTAACCGATCAGGAACAGGCCAGAGACGCTGCCCATCGGGCGCGGCTTACGAATAAACAGGTTAAGAATGATGAACAGCACCACCCCTTCAAGAATCAGTTCATAAAGCTGCGAAGGATGACGTGGCAGCACGCCGTAGGTATTGAGCAGCGCCTGATATTGTGGGTTGGTGGCGGCCAGCGCGACATCTTCGCTGCGTGAGCCTGGGAACAGCATGGCAAACGGGAACCCCGGATCGACACGGCCCCACAGCTCGCCGTTAATGAAGTTGCCAAGACGGCCTGCACCGAGACCAAACGGGATCAGCGGGGCGATGAAATCAGCCACCTGGAAGAAATGGCGTTTAGTGCGGCGAGCAAAGACCAGCATCACCACTATCACCCCAATCAGGCCACCGTGGAATGACATGCCGCCATCCCAGACTTTGAACAGATAGAGCGGATTTTCCAGGAACAGCGGTAAATTGTAGAACAGCACGTAACCGATACGGCCGCCAAGGAACACGCCGAGGAAACCGGCATACAGCAGGTTTTCCACTTCCTCTTTTTTCCAGCCGCTGCCGGGCTTGTTGGCGCGACGCACCGCCAGCCACATGGCGAAAACAAAGCCGACCAGATACATCAGACCGTACCAGTGCAGCGAAACCGGTCCGATAGAGAAGATCACCGGATCGAACTGCGGAAATGCAATATAGCCGTTATTCATCATTCACCGTCTATTCTTCGGCCCTGAAAAAAGGGCGTTAACAGGCACATAAATTAAGGCTGCGCATCATAGCACAGCCGGTTTTGTCAGTTGACGCCGAAATGTAAATGCGGATAACGCTTAGCGGCCTCCGCGGATCAGACCGCCCAGTCCACGCCGCTCCATAAAGGTAGAGACCAGATGGCGAACCTCGGTAGCGGTATGCGCATTCATTCCCTGTTCACTGAGCTTCTGCGCTTCTTCCTGATCCAGATGGCGCAGCAGGTATTTCACGCGCGGCACATTTTTACCGTTCATGCTGAGATGGTGATACCCCATCCCCACCAGCAGCGCGACACACATCGGATCGCCTGCCATTTCACCACACAGGCAGAGTTCAAGATTGGCCTGACGGGCTTCGCGGGCGATAGCGTGCAGGGCGCGCAGCATCGCCGGGTGCAGCGAGTCGTAGAGATTGGCCACGCGGGTGTTATTGCGGTCCACCGCCAGCAGATACTGGGTCAGATCGTTGGTGCCGACCGAGACAAAGTCGACGCGCGACGCCAGATGCGGGATCATAAACAGCATCGACGGCACTTCAATCATGATACCGATGCGCGGCGTGGGGATGGTGTAGCCCAGCATCTCTTCCACTTCGCGACCGGCACGATCGATCAGCCGTTTCGCCTCGTCGATTTCGTCGATATGACTGATCATCGGCAACAGAATACTGAGGTTGCCGGAGGCCGCATTCGCCCGCAGCATGGCACGCACCTGGACCAGGAAAATTTCCGGCTGGTCGAGCGTCAGGCGGATACCGCGCCAGCCCAGGCAGGGATTCTCTTCACTGATCGGCATGTAGGGCAGCTGTTTATCCGCGCCCACATCAAGGGTGCGCAGCGTGACCGGCTTGTTGTGAAACAGCTGCAACATGCCCTGATACTGTGCCACCTGTTCCTCTTCTGACGGGAAGCCGTTCTGCAGCATAAATGGGATTTCGGTGCGATAGAGGCCGATGCCGTCAACCCAGCTGCCGAGCGCCTGTTCATGCTCCGGACTTAATCCGGCGTTCAGCATCACCTGCACCCGCTCGCCGCTTTTCAGCTCACCGGGTTGATCGACGACCCCTTCGGCCGTTTTGCTCAGCGCGTTCTCTTCGCTGATCAGCCGCTGATACTCCTGCACCAGCACCGGTTCGGGATCGATTAACAGCTCGCCACGGTAACCATCGACGATCAGCAGCCGCTTATTCAGCTGATGCGGCAGGATATCAGCACCCATGACCGTCGGGATACCCATGGCACGCGTCAGGATCGCCGCATGGGAGTTAGCGGCACCGTCGCGCACCACCACCCCAGCCAGCCGCTCGTGCGGCAGCTCCGCCAGCGAGGTGGCAGTCAGTTCATCCGCCACCAGCACAAACCGCTCCGGCCAGGCGTTGGTGCCGACCAGCGAATCATCGAGATGGAATAACAGACGCTGACCCAGCACGCGCAGATCACCCGCGCGTTCCCGCAGATAGCTGTCGGTCAGGCTGGCGAACTGTTCGGCAAACTTCTCGATCACCTGTTTAACCGCCCACTCCGCCACCGATCCGCGTTCGATCTCATCGAACAGATCTTTCTTCAGACGGGCATCGGTTAACAGGTGGGAATAGAGGTCAAAGATCGCCGCGCTCTCTTTCTGCACGCTGGCACTGAAACGCTTGCTGAAACGGCGAAATTCGCTGGCGGCTTCGCTCATGGCGAGCGACAGGCGTTCACGCTCACGCTGAACATCCAGCGTTGAGGCCGCGGAGACCTGATCGAGCAGCGGCTGCGTCTCATCGACCCAGCCCGGTGCTACCGCCACGCCTGGCGCGGCGGCGATGGCGCGTATCCGGGTCTGACGGAACTGACCAAACAGCTGCCCCATCTGGGATTGCGACAGCAGCGCCGCCATCTGCGTGGCCAGCGTGACCAGAAACGACTCTTCGCTCTCATCAAACTGACGATGTTCACGCTGCTGTACCACCAGCACGCCCAGTAGCTGGCGACGGCTGATGATTGGCACGCCGAGGAAGGAGCGATAGCGCTCCTCTTTCACCGCGGGGATATATTTAAAACTGGGATGACTTTGCGCGTCGGCGAGGTTGATCGGCTCGGCCAGACGACCGACTAAACCGACGATGCCTTCGTCGAACGCCAGCGTCACGGTGCGGCCACGCGGCTTTTTCAGGCCGCGCGTCGCCATCAGGTAATAGCAGCGACGATCGTGATCGGCGAGGTAAACGGAACAGACTTCCGTTTCCATCGCCAGACAGATCTCATTGACCAGAATGTCGAGTGCTTCATTCAGACGCGGCGCACTCGCCACTTTTTCTACAATTTCGCGCAACTGAGTGAGCATAAAGGGCGTGGCCTATCCTCTCTTACGTCGATGGGCAGGATTGTTTCGCTGCCCCGCACTCTCCTGCATAGACATCACCACGCCAGCGAATTCCTTCATCACCCGACGGTAGACGTCGCGTTTGAAGGAGACAACCTGACGCACCGGATACCAGAAGCTCACCCAGCGCCAGCCGTCAAACTCAGGCGTGCTGCTGTGCTGCACATTGATATCCGCGTCATTAGACATTAACTGCAGAAGAAACCACTTTTGTTTCTGGCCGATACATACCGGCTTTGTGTCCCAACGCACCAAACGTTTTGGCAACTTGTAGCGCAACCAGTTACGGGTAGATGCAAGTATTCGAACATCTTTACGGTGTAACCCCACTTCTTCGAACAGTTCGCGATACATCGCCTGTTCAGCGGTTTCACCGGGATTGATGCCTCCCTGAGGAAATTGCCAGGAGTGCTGTCCAAAGCGCCTGGCCCATAACACTTGTCCCTGCCTGTTACAAATTACGATACCAACATTCGGGCGGTAGCCATCATCATCGATCACCGGACTACCTCAAAGCTAAATTTGAATAGGCTGATTGTTTCACACTCCTTACAGGCGGTAAACCACTGGATTCACGGGGTGTTAAGCGTAAAACTCCGGGATAACTCACAGAGAAGCCGCTAGTTATGAACAATCCCCTTCAGAAAAATCGATCTTATTCACCTTTTCTGTGGATAGCTTTGTGCAGAACGCGGGAGTTAACTGAATAACCTTGCTGAACGTTTCAGGCAGATGAAAAATCCATTATTCCATATCAGGTTGATTATAATAGATAAAATTGAAGAATAAACAAATTATCACGGCGATTAACCCCCGACAAAACTGTCCACTCTTTACAGTTGGATGAATTTTAATCGCTTAGCAGGTTATCCACAACAGATCGCTCAGCCTTAGGTCAGAGCGGTGAAATTAGCGTCAAAAACGGCAAAGTCAAGGCTGTAAATGGAACCAGTACCGCACAGGCTGGCGGGTTATCCCACTTTTCTGTGGATAACCGGGTATGAGATCCTGTTCATTGTTGCGAGTAAGTTGGGATAACCTGCAAGCACCCCTTTCATTGCCCGCGAGATCCGCTGAAAAAAGCACGATCTATCATGTTATTATCCTCACTCAGCGCAGTGAATTGTTCAGTTAACCCCACTGCGCAACATCCTGTGCAAATTTTAAGCAACATGAGTAATCACCATGAGCCACCTGCCAGCACCGCCTGAAGATGAAGCTATCCTGCTGGCCCGGGCGCAGGCGTTAGCCGGATTAACGCTGGAAACGCTGGCCGATCGGGCCGGTCTGACGATGCCTCCCGACCTGAAACGCGATAAAGGCTGGGTCGGTATGCTGCTGGAACTGCTGCTCGGGGCCAGTGCCGGCAGCAAAGCCGAGCAGGACTTCGCCCATCTCGGTATTGAGCTAAAAACCATTCCGATTGATGCCACAGGGAAACCGCTGGAAACCACCTTTGTCTGCGTTGCCCCGCTTACCGGTAACAGTGGCGTTACCTGGCTGACCAGCCACGTACGTCACAAACTGGCGCGGGTGTTGTGGATCCCGGTCGAAGGCCAGCGTGATATTCCGCTGCGGCAGCGTCGGGTCGGGGCACCGCTGTTATGGAGCCCGAACGCAGAAGAAGATGAGATGCTGCGTCAGGACTGGGAAGAGTTGATGGATATGATTGTGCTGGGTCAGGTAGATCAGATCACCGCCCGCCACGGCGCCTGGCTGCAGATCCGTCCCAAAGCCGCCAACAGTAAAGCGCTGACCGAAGGGATTGGCGATCAGGGTCAACCGATCCTAACCTTACCGCGCGGCTTTTACCTGAAGAAGAGTTTTACCGGACCGCTGCTGGCGCGCCACTTTCTGCTGTAGCAATGACATTCTCACCTGACGTGGCGCAATTTTGTGGGAGAGAAGCAAATTCAGTGCGTATAATCCCCGTTTAATTTTCGTTTAGGATTGAATGTAGGTATGTTTGAGTGGATTGCCGATCCCAACGCCTGGCTGGCACTGGGAACCCTGACCATCCTTGAGGTGGTGCTGGGTATTGATAACATTATTTTCCTGTCGTTAGTGGTCGCTAAACTGCCTAAGCACCAGCAAGCCAGCGCACGCCGCATCGGTTTACTGGGCGCGATGTTAATGCGTCTGGGACTGCTGGCCTCTATCGCCTGGGTGGCCAGACTGACCAATCCGCTGTTTACGCTGATGGACCACGCCTTCTCTGCCCGCGATCTGATTCTGCTGTTCGGTGGTCTGTTCCTGCTGTGGAAATCGAGCATGGAGATCCACGAAACCATCGAAGGTAACGAAGCGGAACAGAAATCCAACGTCCATTCGTTCCTCGGCGCGATCGTACAGATCATGCTGCTGGATATTATTTTCAGCCTCGACTCGGTGATTACCGCCATCGGCCTCTCCGATCATCTGTTTATCATGATGGCGGCGGTAGTGATCGCAGTGCTGATGATGATGTTCGCTGCCCGCAGCATTGGTGAGTTTGTTGAGCGCCATCCGTCGGTGAAAATGCTGGCGTTAGCTTTCCTGATTCTGGTCGGTTTCACCCTGATTCTGGAGAGTTTCGCGGTTCATGTACCAAAAGGTTACATTTATTTTGCCATGTTCTTCTCAATGGCGGTTGAGTGCCTTAACCTGATGCGCGGTAAGAAGAAAACCGCATAGAAATGTCAAGGGCGAGCGTGCTCGCCCGCAAATTTTCAGATTCCTACGATTAACCCGGCCGGCAAAACAATTTATTACTACACTTTTTGCAGTCGATGATGTGTGGAGATGAGGCGTAATGAAAGGATGGGCAGGTGTAGCAATTGTGGCGCTAACCGCAGCGATGTTAAGCGGATGCAGTTCAGATTATGTGATGGCAACTAAAGATGGCCGGATGATTATGACCGAAGGTAAGCCGACCATTGATAAAGAAACCGGGCTGGTGCAGTACACCGATCAGTCGGGTCACGCAGTACAGATTAACGGCGATGAGGTCTCGACCATCATTGAACGCTAAGTGCGAAATTGACTCGCCTGCCGCATCTTCCCCGCTGGCAGGCGTTTTCCCCGACTTTTCCCCCTTCCTTCCCCGCCATTGCTCGCGCTATAGTCCCTGAGGAGACAACATTCCATTCCATAAAGAAAAGGAAGCTGGCAATGCACTATCATCGTATTCCCCATAGCACGCTGGAAGTGAGTCAGCTGGGGTTGGGCACCATGACGTTTGGCGAACAGAACAGTGAAGCCGACGCCCATGCTCAGCTGGATTTGGCTATTCGTTCCGGCATTAACTTTATTGATACTGCCGAAATGTATCCGGTGCCACCGCGCCCGGAAACCCAGGGTCTGACCGAACAGTACATTGGCAGCTGGCTGAAACAGCGCGGCAGCCGTGACAAAATCATTCTGGCCAGCAAGGTGTCGGGCCCGTCGCGCGGTAACGATGCGTCGATTCGCCCTAACATGGCACTGGACCGCAAGAACATCCGCGAAGCGCTGGATGCCAGCCTGAAACGCCTGAATACCGACTATATCGATCTCTATCAGCTGCACTGGCCGCAACGTCAGACCAACTATTTTGGCAAGCTGGGCTATCAGTACAGTGAAACCACCGCCCAGGTGACGCTGCTGGAGACGCTGGAAGCGCTGACCGAACAGGTGCGCGCCGGTAAGATTCGCTATATCGGGGTGTCGAATGAAACCGCATGGGGCGTGATGCGCTATCTGCAACTGGCGGAAAAGCATGAACTGCCGCGCATCATCAGCATTCAGAATCCCTACAGCCTGCTGAACCGCAGCTTTGAAGTGGGTCTGGCCGAGATCAGTCAGCATGAAGGGGTTGAGCTGCTGGCTTACTCCAGCCTGGCGTTTGGCACCCTGAGCGGTAAGTACCTGAATGGCGCGCAGCCTGCCGGTGCCCGCAACACGCTGTTCAGTCGCTTTACCCGCTACAGCGGCGAGCAGTCGCAACAGGCGGTTGCCGAGTATGTGGCGTTAGCCCGCCAGCACCAGATTGATCCGTCACAGATGGCACTGGCTTACGTGCGTCAGCAGCCGTTTGTCGCCAGCACCCTGCTCGGCGCGACCACGCTGGAGCAGTTGCAGACCAACATTGACAGCTTCAATCTGACATTAAATGCTGAGATCCTGGAAGGCATAGAGGCGATCCACCGTCGTTATACCTATCCGGCTCCCTGAATCAGCCCGTGCCGGTCGCCAATAGCGCGGCTGGCACCCTTTACAGAGGGCGGGAATAGAGCATCACAGGCTTGTCGGGATATTCCAGCGCCTCGCCCTGAGGCTGCCAGCCAAAACGTTCGTAATAGCCGCTGAAGGTTGACCACAACCACAACCGCGAATATCCCTGCGCCTGAGCGTGCTGAATCACCCGCTGCTGCAGCGCTTCACTCACGCCTTTGCCGCGCGCGGACCTATCCACATAAAGGGCCGCCAGCCACGGGAAGAGATCCTGACGGCTGATCAGATCACAGCGCCAGAAGCCCACCGTACCTATCGCATTGCCCGCCTCCACGGCGACAAACGTCACCGGAAAATCGCTTCCGCTCAGGCTGCTGGCGACAATGCTGGCGAAGAAGTCACGGCTGTCAGGATCGCCGAAAGCCCGCCACTGCCATTCGGTAATCTGATCGGCAAACTGAGGCACGGCGCTAAGCGGCACTATCTTCATTAATGACTCTCCACTACATCAGCTTTCCCTGAAAGATCGGTACTGAATCAAACAGATAACCGTCGAAGTCAGGCGCATCCGCATCGGAGAGCTCCAGCAGCGTATTTTTAACATTCTCAAGGTGCTGCCAGGTGGCCTGCCATGCGCCCATCACATCGCGACGGCGCAGAGCGGCCAGAATGGTCTGGTGATCGCCCAGCCACTTCAGGCGATAGGCGCGGGTTTCAAACTGGGGACGCAGCTGCTGCCACAGCGGGCTGCTGTCGTGATGTCGCCAGATGCTGGTCACGGTGTCGAGCAGCATCTGATTCTGACTGGCTCCCGCCAGCAACAGATGAAATAACTTGTCGTTATCCTGACTGCTGTCATTGGCGGCGATGGCACGCTGCTCCTGCTCCAGCGTGCGGCGCAGGTTTTCGATGTCCGCCTTGGTCGCCATTTTAGCGGCAAAGGCGGCGATATTGCTCTCCAGTAGCTGACGCGCCTGCAGCATTTCAAACGGGCCAACATCGCTGCGGAAAAAAGCCTCTTCTTCATCGTCGCTGGCGGACGGAATACGCATCACGTAGACGCCGGAACTCTGGCGAATATCCACCGTGCCTTCCAGCTCCAGCATCAATAACGCCTCGCGCACGATGGTCCGGCTGACGCCCCAGGTTTCAGCCAGCTGACGTTCAGGCGGCAGGCGCGATCCCACCGGATAATGTCCGTCGCTGATTTGCTGGCGCAGATGCTGACCAATTTCCTGATACTGCTTTTTTTCTTGCGGCGCTTCGGCTTTGTCCACGCTTTCACCCTTTGCAATCAATGCGCTAACGGCATTGCCGCCGTTCCCTGCGCGACAATGCCCGCGAGCCGGAGAAGATGGCTCGCAAACTGTGCCTCAGTGTATCAAAGCCAGCGCCTGATCGAGTACCTTTGCGCCATTCAGGGTGCCGTAAGCGACGGTATCAATCACCGCAATCGGCAGCTGATAGCTGTCGGTCAGTTTTTTATTCTCTTCCAGTTTAAAGCGCACCTGCGGCCCCAGCAGCACCGCCACCACTTCGCTGCCGTAATTTTGCAACTCCTCACGCAGATTCTGTTCGGGGATGGCGTAGATCTGAAAAGATAATCCGCGCGCGGCGGCCTCTTTTTCCATTCTTGTCACCACCATTGATGTCGACATGCCTGCGGCACAGGCCAGAACAATACGTTTCATTCTCGCTTCCTCGGGTTATTTGGTTACTTAGGCTCATCATCAAGCCACAGGGTAAATTGCTGGTTATCGCGCAGTGCCCGGAACCAGTGGGCGGACTTTTTCATCCGGCGCTGACGCTGGTTCTCCAGGTCGATTTCAATCAGGCCATAGCGGTTTTTGAAGGCGTTCATCGGCGAGACATTGTCGGTGAAGGCCCACAGCATATAGCCCTGACAGTTGATGCCCGCCTGTTGCGCGCGGATCGCCTGATGCAGATGCTCGCTGATAAAGTGGATGCGGTAGTCGTCCTGAATTTCCCCCTCTGCGTTTTTGAACAGCGCTTCGTTCTCGACGCCCATGCCGCTCTCGGCGACAAACCACGGAATGTTGCCGTACTCATCGCGCATTCGCTGCGCCATATCCCAGATGATTTCCGGCTGAATTTCCCAGCCGCGCGAAGAGTTCATCCGCCGGCCCGGCAACTCAAAGTGCTCGTAATACCAAGCGGGATGGAACGGCGTTTCCGGATGCCAGGCTCGGGACGGGGCTTTTACGCGGTGCGGATAGTAAAGATTAAGCCCGACCTCATCGACGGTATTGCCAGCGATGATCGCCAGCTCTTCCGGCGTTGCTTCCCACTCAATCTGATGTTTATCCAGCAGTGCCAGCAGCTCCGCCGGATAGGTGCCTTTAATAGCCGGATCGAGAAATACCCGGTTATAGAACAGGTCATAAATATGCGCCGCCTTCTGGTCATGCGGGGCTGACGAGCGCGGATAGGTGACTTCCGGGTTGAGGATGGTACCGATGCGACCGGCATAGCCCGCCTGGCGGAACAGCTGCACCACCCGGGCGGTGGCCAGATTTTTATGGTGGTTCCACTGCATCCACTTATGGGTGTTCTGCTCATAGGGCCAGCGCAGCGCATCGAGATAGACGCGGGTCTGCACCACAATCGGCTCGTTAAACACAAACCAGCGCGTCACCCGTCCGGCATAGCGTTTAAACACCTGTTCGACGTAACGGATAAACAGCTCAACCACATGCTTTGACTGCCAGCCGCCATACTGCTCCAGCAGCGTGGCGGGCAGCTCGTAATGCTCCAGGCAGAGCATCAGTTCAATCCCCTGGCGCTGCATCTCGTCAATCAGCCGGTCATAGTAAGCGGCGTACTCTTCGTCCACCGTGGCCGTTTCATAGTCGGTGAGAAAACGCGACCAGTTGATCGAGGTACGATAGTGTGTCAGCCCGCTGGCTTTCATCAGCGCCACATCTTCTTCAAAACGGTTAATAAAATCGGTGGCGACGGCCGGGCCATAGCCGTTATGCCAGACGTGCCGATCCTGCTGATACCAGGCGTCTGGCCAGGAGTCCTGCCCCACTTTTTTCCCGCTCCAGCCCTCGGTTTGCCAGGCTGAAGCAGCAGCACCGAGAATAAAATTTTGCGGGATCTGAATCAGCTGGCGACTCATAACACCTCCGGTCGGTTCGGGGTCAGTTCAGGTTGTGAATTTTGCGCTTCGGCAGCATCGGCGCGGCGGGCAGCCACTTTGACAAACGGCAGGTAGATCAGCACCGATACCAGAATGCAGATGATCTGAGTCACGACCGCGCCCATCGATCCCGCCGTCGAGAGCCAGGCGTTAATGATCGGTGGCGTGGTCCACGGCACCATCACCACCGCTTTGCCGGCGAATCCCATCACCGTGGCGAAATAGCCGATGGAACCGGTCACCAGCGGCGTAATGATGAACGGGATCGCCAAGATCGGGTTGAGCATAATCGGCATACCAAAGATCACCGGTTCATTGATATTGAAGATGCCGGGGCCGAAGGAGAGTTTGGCGATTTCACGCATCTCCTTGCGCCGCGTTGCCAGCATCACCGCCGTCAACAGGCCGATGGTGAGGCCGGAACCGCCGATGCTCATGTAAACATCCCAGAACGGCATGGTGATGATATTTGGCGCCTCTTTGCCCTGCTCAAAGGCGGTCATATTGACCATAATCGCCCCCAGCAGCAGCGGTTCACGAATCGGTTTCACCATCTGATTGCCGTGAATGCCAATGACCCAGAACAGCTGGGCAACGAACATCAGAATCAGAATCCCCCACAGGCTCTGCACCACCGACTCCAGCGGTTGCTGCACCACCTGATAGACCGCGTCATACAGATACATGCCGCTAACGCGATGGAAAACAAAGCCAAAGGTGGCCACCAGCGTCACGGTGATAATCGACGGGATCAGCGCCGAAAAAGAGGCGGCAACGTTGGGCGGCACGGTATCAGGCATCTTAATTTTCAGCCGCTCAACCTGTTCGAGACGGCAATAAATCTCGACCGACAGAATGGCGATAAACATGCCGAGAAACAGGCTTTTGGTATCTGAAAACTGCTTCGCCAGCACATCGGTGACCAGATGCATCTGACCGTCGACCATCATCTGTAAGGTGGTCGGCGTCACGGAGACAAAACAGATGACCGCCAGCAGGCCAGGGAACAAGGTTTTGATGCCGTTGATACGGCCCAGCTCAATCCCAATCAGGAACACCGCGCCAATGTTAAGAAAGCTCAGCGTGGCATAGTTAATACTGCTGGTGATCGGTTTCAGATCGGCTAAAAAACTCAGCGCGGCGAAGCTGGCGAGGCCATTTTTACTGTCCAGCACCATGTTTGAAATCAGCACCGAGAAGGCGCCGACGATGATCACCGGCATCAGGGTAATGAACGAGGCTTTGATCGCCATGATGTAGCGGTAGCTGTTGAAGCGGGTGGCAAAGCTGCCCAGCGAATCGATAAGGCGGTCCTGTAGAGACATGGGTCAACCCTCAGAGATGTAAGATTGGCATTCCAGTAGTCGTGGCTATCTTCCCTGTTAGTGGCATACCAAAATGACGATTCTCCCCGTTTCTTTCTGTGACAAAGCTCCCGGAAACGTTTTTTGGCATTCCAGTAAGATTAAAAAAGCCAATTTGGCATACCAATAACGGAGGTCGTATGGATTTCGAACAAACCATGATGGAATTGCTGATCAATGCCGGGGAAGCCCGATCGTCAGCGATGATGGCGATCCAGTGCGCTCGCCAGCGTGACTGGTCAGGTGCCGACGCGGCGCTGGCCGCCTCCGATGCCGCAGCAAAAGAAGCGCATAAGGTTCAGACGCAGTTGATTGGCGCGGATGAAGGCAGCGGCAAGTTACCGGTGACGCTGATCCTGGTGCATGCACAGGATCATTTAATGAATGCGATGTTGTGTCGCGATCTGGCGGAGGAGATGGTGATGCTGCGTAAAGAGCTGTTTAACTGACAGGCGGCATTTGCTGCCGCCTGTGCGGCCGGTCAGACCTCTTCCAGCGCCAGTAATTCCTGGATGGTCTGCGCGCGGCGGATCTCGCGCGGTTGCCCCTGTTCGAACAGCACTTCCGGGATCAGGGGACGGCTGTTGTAATTGGATGACATCGACGCGCCATACGCGCCGGTGTCATGAAACACCAGATAATCGCCGACCTGCGCCGCCGGAATAGCACGGGTATCGACTTTGCCGCCTTCCAGCTGGGTAAAGACATCGCCCGATTCGCACAGTGGACCGGCGACCACCGTGTCGATAGTCTGCAGCTCATCAATCGCCCGCTCATCGCCCGCCATCAGCGAGATATGGTGATAGCTGCCGTACATCGACGGGCGCATTAAATCACTGAAACCGGCGTCGACCAGCACAAAGTGACGGCTGCCCATCTCTTTCACCGCCCTCACCTGCGACACCAGCACGCCCGACTCGGCCACCAGGAAACGACCCGGCTCAATTTCCAGTTTGACGTCATGACCCAGGTGCTGCGCAATACGCTGGCGCGCGGCATCCCACAAACCAAAATAGTGATCGGTATCGATCGCCTCTTCACCGTAGCGATAGGGAATCGACAATCCGCCGCCCGCTGAGATCGCGGTCAGATCCTGACCGAACTCCACCACCAGACTGACCATCGCATCACATACCTGTTGCAGATGGGCGTAATCAACGCCGGAACCGATATGCATATGAATGCCCACCAGTCGCAGGCCATATTGCTGGATTGCCGCCAGCGCTAAGGCCAGATCCCCGTGCCAGATACCGTGCTTGCTGTTTTCACCGCCGGTATTGGTTTTCTGACTGTGGCCGTGGCCGAAACCGGGGTTAACCCGCAGCCATACCGCATGGCCCGGCGAGACAGCCCCCAGCTGATGCAGCATATCGACGGAACCGGCATTAACCGGCACCTTCAGCGCCGCAATCCGCGCCAGCGTGGGCTGATCAAACAGGTCAGCAGTAAACACGATCTCGTCACCACCCGGCTGGTATCCCGCCACCAGCGCACGTTCTATTTCGCCCAGCGAGACCGAATCAACCTTAACGCCCGCCGCCCGCATCAGGCGCAGGATATGGATATTTGAGCAGGATTTCTGGGCAAAGCGCACCACATCAAACGCCTGCAACTGGGTGATGCGCGCCTGAATGATTTCGGCATCGTAGGCCCAGAACGGCCCCGCATAGCGGCGTGCCAGCGGCAGCAGGTTAGTGGCGTTGAGCGCGGTTTCAGTGGTCTGTAAGGAACGGGGCATAAGGATTCTCCTGTGGCGATAACCCCATTAAGCCAGAATCGTGCTATAGCGAAAAATATCTGTTTTAATAGCATCTATGCATAATTGATATGGGATGGCAGTGTGGCGAACATCAACTGGCGACACATTGAAATTTTTCACGCGGTGATGACCAGCGGTAACCTGACGCAGGCCGCGACGCTGCTGCACACCTCGCAGCCGACGGTGAGCCGGGAGCTGGCGCGGCTGGAGCAGCAGCTCGGACTGCAGCTGTTTGGCCGGGTGCGCGGACGTCTGCAACCAACGGTGCAGGGGCTGCGGCTGTTTGAGGAAGTGCAGCGTTCCTGGTATGGGCTGGATCGCATCATGGAGGCGGCGGATAACCTGCGGCAGTTTCGTCAGGGCGAGCTTTCGGTTGCCTGTTTACCGGTGTTTTCGCAGTCGCTGCTGCCACCGCTGTGTCAGCCTTTTTTGCAGCGCTATCCGGATGTCAGTCTGAATGTGATCCCGCAGGAGTCGCCGCTGCTGGAGGAGTGGCTGTCGGCGCAGCGCTATGACCTCGGTTTAACCGAAACCCAGCATGCACCGGCCGGTACCGATCGTTATGCGCTGTTAACCTGCGATGAGGTCTGTGTGTTGCCGCAGCAGCATCCTCTTAGTCAGCGTGCCGTACTGACGCCGCAGGATTTTGCCGGTGAGAATTATGTCAGTCTGTCGCGCACCGACAGTTATCGCCAGCTGCTTGATGCGCTGTTTCATGAACAGGAAGTGGATCGACGTCTGGTGCTGGAAACCCACAGCGCCGCGTCGGTGTGCGCTATGGTCAGAGCGGGAGTCGGCATTTCAATCGTCAATCCGCTGACGGCGCTCGATTATGCCGACAGCGGTGTGGTGATGCGGCGGTTCAGCGTGTCGGTGCCCTTTACTGTTAGCCTGGTCCGGCCGCATCACCGCCCCGCCTCGGCGCTGGTCGATGCGTTCGTCAGCCATCTGCAACAACAGGTGGCTGACTTTCCGGCGCGCATCGCCGCACGCCTGGTTTAAGCGCGCACCGCAGAAGCCGCGCCACCCGATTTGCGGAAGGTGATCAGGCAGACCAGCAGACCGATCACCGCCAGCGCCGCGGCGGCAACCGGTACCGCCGTCAGGCCGTAACCCCGGCCAATCACCGCCCCGCCGACCCAGGCACCCAGCGCATTACCGACGTTGAACGCGGAAATATTCAGGGTCGAGACCAGATTCGGGGCCTCTTTACCGTGACGCACCACGTTAATCTGCAGGCCTGGCACGGTGGCAAAGGTTGCCATCGCCCACAGGAACAGGGTGATCTCTGCCAGCCACAGCGCGTGGCTGGTCCAGCTGAACAGCAGCGAGAAAATCGCAATCAGGGAGAAGCTGAGGATCAGGCTGAAGGAGACTTTCCAGTCCGCCATTTTACCGCCCAGAATATTGCCGACCGTCAGGCCCGCGCCAATCAGGAACAGCGTCCAGCTGACGCCGCGATCGCTGATCCCGGTCACTTCTAACAGCAGCGGCGCGATATAGCTGAACAGCGCAAACATCGCCGCGGCAAAAAATACCGTCATCAGCAGCGACAGCCACAGTTTACCGTTAGCCAGCGCGCTCACTTCACTGGCGAGATCGACCGGTTTTTCCTGTTTGTTATCTGGCAGGCTGACAATCAGGGCGATGAAAGCCAGCACGCCGATAACCGCCACGCCCCAGAAGGTCGCGCGCCAGCCGAACAGCTGACCAAACCAGGTGCCCAATGGCACGCCCAGTACGTTAGCCAGCGTCAGCCCGGTAAACATCAGAGCCACGGCAGACGCCTGACGTCCCGGCGCCACCAGACTGGCCGCCACCACAGCACCAATGCCAAAGAAGGCGCCGTGGCACAGCGCGGTCACGATACGTGCCAGCATCAGCAGGTTATAGTTGTAGGCCAGCGCACACAGCAGATTGCCTACGATGAAGATCACCATTAACAGCATCAGCGTTTTTTTACGCGGCAGCCTGGCGGTCAGCAGCGCCATAATCGGTGCGCCAATCGCGACGCCTAACGCATAACCGCTGATTAACCAGCCTGCTGACGGAATCGACACCTGAAGATCGCCTGCCACATCCGGCAGCAGGCCCATAATGACAAACTCGGTGGTGCCGATGGCGAACGCACTCAGCGCCAGCGCCAGTAACGCTACAGGCATAACATTTCTCCCAATACGATGAAAATGCAGGTGAACCGCGCGAAGCCGTGGCTCAGTCGACGCTTATTAATATTTGATCTGCGTCACGCGGGCTATTACAGCACAGCCGCTGAACACCACATAGTCCCCTTGCGGCAAAGGATTATTGCTATCGTCGCAATAATATCTGCCGTCGCTGCAGGATGTTGTCATCCGCAGCGCAACCAAAAACGCCCGATTTTGCCACCACAGCCCAGCAAGGGTTGTCATTTGCCTGTCACCGGTTACGCTTTTTAATGTGTCTGCAATAAATAAAATTTCAGCGTTGCCGATAACCCCATTATGAAACGCCAGCTGGTGTGAACTCATTCTGACGCGGGGAGAAAGAATGCAACGGCTTATTGCCCTGATGATATTTGCCTTAACCGGCTGCTCGGTGGGTCACTATGAGTACAGTAAAGAGGCCGAAAAGCGGGTCGATATGACCGTGACCGGTATTCCAACCGTGCTGGGATTAGGCACGCTGGGCACCACCATTCCGCTGACGTCGGAGTACAGCCTGACCGCCGCGCACGTAGCGAAGTTTTCGCTCTATCGGGTCAAGTCCTGGCATCCGCAATGCGATCTGGCGGTGGTCTACCACAAAAACAGCGAAGCCAGCCTGCCGCCCAGCTTTCGCAACAGCCATATCGGCGACCAGGTGAATCTCTATGGCTACAGTTTTATTTCGGCGATGCCGGTCAGCTCCAGCGGACAGAACCTGATTAATACCACGCTGGCAAACAGCTGGAACAAAGCGGACTGTGTGGTGGTGGCGGCCAATGCCGGAGTGGTGAAAGGGATGTCGGGCGGCGCGGTCTATAACGCCTCTGACGATACGCTGGCGGGCGTGATCATCGGCTATAGCGATCGCATTAATGACAATACCAGCGGCAAGACGCTGTATAAGAATGTTGCGCTCTACGTGCCCTATGCGCGTTTTCAGCAATGGCTGGATCAGGCGATTAAAACCTGAGGAGTGGGTGAGGTCAGCGCCTCAGCGGAGAGATATTTTAATCAGGGTCTGATGCCGGGAAACCTGAGCATCAGACCCTTTTTTAGGGCTAGAAACCTTACTGTTCGGTGACAACCAGCGTTGCAGAAGCGGTAAAGTCGCCGGTAGCAATGCTGCTGCTGGGCAGCGAAGGATTTCTCAAGACGCTGAAGACCAGCCCCGCGGTGCCCGACCCGGCCACACTCATGTCGAAAGAAGAGCCGTTATTCAGCACGGTGCTATCTTTCGATACGCTGATACCCAGCGCACTGTTACTGGTAGTGATTTGTGAGTTTGACCACGACACCGGGGTCATATTCAGCTTCAGCGAAAAGTTGTGAACGCTGGTGCCACTGCAATTGAGCGTCAGGGTTTTGCTCACATCATTACTCGCAGGCAGCGTCGTGCTGATTTCTGACCGCTCAAGCTGACCAAAAGCGACGTCGATGCTGGGTGTTGAGACACTACAGGTATCGGCCACAACCCGGTTAATCGGCACTGAACACATCACGGTACCCGCGGGATAAGTATAATTTATCCCCCAGATTGACCAGCCATTACTCGGATTGACGGGTGTGATGCTGAAGCAGAGGTTTTTATAGGCCTGAGGATTCCAGACATCACCGCTACCGGCATTGATACCCGCAGTAATGGCACCATTGAGAATATTAGCGGTAAGAAACTTCGTCCCCAGGTTACCCCAGGTTTTTGCTTCCCAGGCGGGGTAATTGATCGCTTTTTCCCAGAATGGACCAACCAGCTTAGTGCAGCTGGTATCGGAACTGCAGTTGGCCAGATAAATTTGTACTGACACCGGTGAAAACGGTATTGCTACCGCGTCATGCGCAGTACTGATTTTGGTTAAGGTAAAATTGACGCCCGGCCCGCACAGTCCATTGTCACCGTAACAGGTCACACTAAAATCATAAGCGCTACAGCTGGCCGACCAGAGCCAGATAACCAACGCGGATAGCACGGTTTTACTCAATATCAGACTGGCTATCTTCGATAATTTCTTCATTATTTTTATCTCGCTAAAATGCTGTGTTACCACGCACTCATACCCTATTCCGCGGTTCAGTTATTCGCATTTCTAATTTATAAATAGCAACAAACTCGTTTCAGTCTCTGGCTGCGCTTATTCATAATTGAGGGTAAAAGTCGCTATCGCGTTAAACTCGCCCCGGCCAATAGAATGATTTTGAATCGCCGTTGGCTTGCCCTGAACATAACCATTAAATACCAGTTCGGTGGTGCCCGACGTCAATGCATACATGGGTGTCGCTTTATTAAACGGCAGCGCAACACCGCTGGTACTTTCCAGCCCAATCGCGATACCGCTGGCCGAACCGGTTATCGCCAGCATATCGGTTAATTCGCTGTCCGCAGTTCCGCTGAAGGTTAAACTCACGGTATTGCCCAGCGATAAATCGCACTCCAGCAAACGCACCGTAAAAGGCTGGCTGTGAACGCGCTGATTGATATAGAGATATTTATCAATAATGGTACCGAAATCGAGTTCTATATTTTCTGTTGTCGGATCAAGTACGCAGGGTTCCGCGACAAGATTACCCGAAAACCGAAGATTATCCGTCACTGCATGGGCCTTCACCTGTAATAACAGCAGTAAAAGCATAATAACAATCAGATTAACGACTAAAAAAAAGTTAATGATTTCGATTTTTTTATATTCTGACATTATTCATACTCCGCCAGTAACGTTGCCGTCGCACTAAACGCGCCTTCCGTTAATGCCGCGCCGGAAGAGACCGGAACCGCTTCCAGAGTGGGAGGATTGTTATAGTCAATCACAAAGGATTCATTGATCTTAACCGGCGCCCCATTTTGCAGAATTTCAATACCCAACCCCGGTATGGTGGTGGTAATTGCGCCGGTGTTATAGTCAGTCTGCGTCCCTTTCAGCGTCATATTCAACGTTGCCGCGGCATCCGGATCTTCGCATTCCAGCGTGTAACTGATTGGCTGCTTATAACGTTCGCCATCAATTTTATTGATCCCGACATTGCCAAATTCAATGGCGATATTCTCGTCATTGCTGATATGGCAGGGCTGGCGTTTTAACGTGCCGTGAATAGTGACATTAACCGTATCACCCGTCTGGTCTGCATATGTTTCGACGCTAAAAAGAAACAGAAGCGGCAAAGCAGCAAGTAGCTTCATGCCGAGCAGAGAATGTTGCCTGGCTTTCATCTTTATTCTTCCTTATTGATAAGCCACTTTAAGCGTTGCTGATGCATTAAATTCCTGCCCACTGCTAAAAGAAGCACCTGATTGTTTAACCAGAACAACATCCAGCGAAGGGGGAGAGTTTGCGTCAATGGTAAACCAGGCATTAGGACTCACCTGGCTATTATTCTGCAATAACTTAATCCCCAGCCCGGAAACATCGGTGGTTGTTAACTGACTGTCAAATGCAGCTGCATTGGCAACCCACTGCATGCTGATGGTTTTACCCGCAGAATCGCCCTGGCAGGTTAAGGTGTAAGGAACGGGCTTTTTATAAAAGTCGCCGCTGATTTGATTAATATAAACATCACCAAATTCAACGGCTACCGTTTCATCGCTGCCGAAATTACAGGCAGCCGTGGCGATAACGGTACCGGTTATTTTAATCGGAATCGGATCTATCGCGTAAAGCGGTCCCACGGACAGACATACACAAAGCGCAATAACACTGTTCAAACAGGTGCGTATGCGACGCCATGGTATTAGCGCTCTCACCCTCTGCGGCACTGGCATAATTTTAACCTCAGTCATAATTCAGGCGAAAGTTAACGGTGGAGGTGAAAGCTCCGGCGACCAGCGGCGCTGACGTACGCTCAGGAACCACATACCAGGTCAACACATCGTGATAAGGCGCGACAAAAACCGGTTCACTTCGATCGCCCAGACGCACATCCTGGTGACGGCTATCCAGCAGACGCAGCCCCACACCCTGAGCCCCCGCGACTTTAACCAGATCGGGCGATTCATTATCGGCTGGCGCGACAAAAGAGACGGAGACCACAGGCTGGCGGCTATCCCAGACGGTACTCTGTGTTCTGGCGTCCCGTTGACGCCCGCCATTCAGCAAACAGTCGCGCAAAGTCAGTTGAAACGGAATCGCCTCGCCACGCTGGCCCACCGTGCTGAAATCCCCGGTAGTGATGGTGCCCAGCTCAATATGCTGGTCAGCACTTTGCATTTCCAGACGGCAGGCCCCCTGGGTCAGCGCACCGGAGATATGCATGACGCCGCTCTCACCGTCTACCTGACTGAAATCCTGCGCCCGGACAGCAGGCGCGGCTGAGAGTAAAGAGGCGACCATCAGGCATGTCAGTCCCTGCAAACCGTGACGAATAATCCTCTGACCTGAACCCGTTCCTGTTAACGAAGTAGCTTCGATATCCATATGCAATTCCTGATTGGTTCTTGCTTGCTATCCTGCACAGCGCAGGATTAGCCTTCTTTATATTCACCTACGTTGCAGGTTGATCCACTGCAGCGGAAATGCAGTTTTGGCCGGCCACCGTAATCATTGATAAAGGTAATATCGGGTGAATTACCCATCTGATCTGCACTCACAGAGAGGGTTTCGCTGCTCTGCGGCGCAATCGTCAACGGCTTAATTTCAGCCAGATCTTTACTGCCATTACCCACCGCGGCGACATTAAAAAAGTAAGGCGTATTATTGTTGATGCGATATTTATTGCCTTCACGCGTCAGGGTAACTTTATCTTTCCAGACATTGATCATCTCCGCAGAAGTCTTAATCAAGGTGGCGGGACGATAAAATAATTTTATTCTGGTCTGCAATGCTATCTGTAATGTATTGGCTTTATTGGTACGCGGTGGAATTTCCCTGAGATTAAAATAATAAAGCGTCTCTTTATCCTGAGCCAGCAGGTTAATCGCGGGTAACGACTGGATTTTGACCTGGCTTTTGGCCGAGGGGTCCAGACGCTGCAGCGGCGGAAGTACGATTAACGGCGAATCTATTTTATTCCCGTTGGCATCCTCTATCCAGCCCTGGGCCAGATAGGGAAGTTCTTTATTTTTATTGCTGATATTCAGGCTGGTCGAATTTTTTCCGCCATCAAAAATGACGCGGGTACGGTCCAGCGCAATGGCCGCATTGGCCTGTGGCATGACAGCACAGCCAAGTAATAAACCTGCCATCAGGGAGGATAAAATTTTAATATTCATCATAACTCTCTCTTAAATTTTTTATCTTTTCAGCGCTGCTTTATTCGCAAGGAAGCAGTAATGCACTGGTTAATGGGGGTAATACCTTAGGCAAAGTGACATGGCACTGCTCTTTACCGTCCCATTTCACCTTCATCACTTCGCCGGCATTAATTCCCGTCAACCAGACGCTGCCATCATCATTAATAATACCCGTCTGATAAGCATCTTTATTTTCAATTGTCGCGCCAAACGGAGGTGAGGAACCATCAGCCAGTTTCACAATCGCCATCGCTTTCTGCCCGGCAACGATGCCTAATTTACGGTAACCAATAGCGCCTTCGGTTAATGAGGACTGCACGACTGAGCGAGGTGCATCGACATTATCGGCCAGTTTATCCAGGTCAACCCGAACGCTGCTGCGGTAATAACTATTAAGATCGCTGATGACTGCTTTACCGAACATATTACTGTGGCTGACACCGCCGTTACCTACCAGCGGAACATTTTTCACCCCACCGGTATCCAGCATCATTCGTGTTCCGCCTAATGTGCCGATGCGGTGTAACGCAACCCCATTACCGGTGGCCGTTACCCCACCCTGCAGAGAGACACCAAAAGAATTATACTGGTTACTGCTATAGCTGGCATTGGCAGTCATACTCGTCAGGTCGCCATCATGGGTATAATAACCACTGACATTGCCGTCACTGTTTGAATCAATGCCCGTACTAAGCTGATAATTACTGTTACTGTCGATACGATTATAAAGACTGACCGTATGCGATGTTTTACTGTTGTAATACTGGCTGTCATAGCTTATTGAACCGGTATTCCCCCAGGGAATACTAAGCGTCAGATAAGCGCCATCATCATTAGCGTGATCATAAACTGACCGGTACGCCGTCAGGTTAATACTCAGATTTTTAAGACGCATAAAATCAAAGTACTTTGCCAGAGACATCGTATAGTTGTCGTTGGCAGGCTGATCCCAGTAAGTCTGATGGCTATAGTTTAAATAACCGCTAAGACCCAAATCTTCAAATTGTTTATTGAAGGTGATCGTGTACAGTTCTTTGCCCTGCCCATTGCTGTTTCCAAGGTAACGTAAGTCAAGGTACTGAGACATGCTCAGGTAGTTACGTTCGGAAAAGCGGTAGCCGGCAAAAGTAACCTGACTGCTAATCTCTTCAAAGCGCTTCGAATAGCTGAGACGATAAGATTCACCCGTCAGGTTGCCCTGATCCGGCAAACGCGCCCGGGACTGAGTCACATCGACCGAGAGTGCGCCAAACGCCAGCAGATCACGTCCCACCCCGGTGGATAGCGCATTATAATCACCGCCAATGATCGCCCCGCCATAAAGCGACCAGCCATTATTGATCCCCCAGGAAAACTCACTGCTGGCGAAATTCGGACCACGACTGTGCCGCAGATAGTCAGAAGGTTTACCTAATGCCATCTTGTAGCGAACGATGCCAGGACGCGTCAGATAAGGGATGTTCGCGGTATTGACCTGAAAGGTTCGAACGCTGCCATCCTGCTCTTTAATCTGCACATCCAGGGTACCGGAAACAGCAGAGCTAAGATCCTGAATACGAAACGGCCCTGCGGGTACCTGGGTTTCATAGATAACCCGTCCCTGTTGTGAAACCGTGACCTTAGCGTCCGTTTTTGCGACACCACTGACCTCCGGCGCATAACCACGAAGGTTCGGCGGCAGCATACTGTCGTCAGATACCAGGCTCGCCCCGGTGAAACGAAAACTATCGAAAATATCTGAATAGAGATAGTTTTCCCCCAGGGTGAGCTTGGCCCGCAGCGCGCCGATAGCCCGATACATATAGTAGCGACTCATGCGTAACGTATGCTGAGACGGTTCTTTTAATCCCGTTGTGTGGTTGTAATAGCCCTGCCAGTCGCCGCGCAGGCGCCAGGGTCCGGCATTAAGGCCGACCACACCATTACCACTGACATCCTGCTCATTTTTTCCCACATCCGAGGTGCGGCTATTTCTGGCGTTAACACTGTAATCCAGTATGCCGCCTGGGATGCCTTCATCCCAGCGTGACGGGGGATCCCAGTTGTCAGCGATATATTCGATATAGGCTTGCGGGATCGAAATATCGAGCGCATTGTCCGCCAGATTACCCGTTGCCTGGGCACCCGGCAGCGAAGAAATATCTAAGCAGGTATTGTTATTCAGCCAGACGAGCTGCCCTTTCATTTTATCTTTGAGGCCAATCTGGTTAGCAATCTCTGGCGTAATACAGGGTTCACTGCCTTTAGGATCGTTGGCCGGAACCTGAAAAACCACATCAATTTCATTAAATTCGTGGCGATTGACCCGCAGCATCATATGGTACTTACCCGGCATCACATATCCGGCACGGGCAAAATGGCTCAGGTCAATGTGTTCGCGATCTTTTACATCCAGTACGTCTGTATTGAACTGTATATCCTGATTACCTGCGGCTCTTGCGTAAGAACTCGTTCCCAGAGCCAATATTATACTGACAACCAGTGGCCGTATTTTACTTGTTATTATTGGCAGGGGTAAATTTTTATGAGATCCCTTCATCAGTAATAATCCATTCTGAAGCGTATAGTGCTCTGGAAGTTGCCAGCCCGAACTGTATTCTGGTCTGCCATTAAACGTAAGTTATAATTTATTGTCATACTGCCAGGTGTAATACTATTCTCAGGCATAGCCTGTCCTGGCACGGCAATATTTCCGGCTTTATCAGAAATCTGCAGACCTACGCCATTGGCCTCACCACTCGTACTGAACAGGTCTCCATTAGTCGTATTTCCATCGAATGCAATGGAAAACTTTGACCAGTCATTTTTGTTTTTAAGTGAGGATTCCAGTGAGCAATTACTGAGTTTGATGGTAAAGGGTTGCGCAGGTCCGACACCTTCATTGACTATGGTGCTCACAGGTAAAACATCCAGATCGATACTTTGGTCCAGACTTTCAGCCGAAATGGCACAGGGCGTATCTATTATCATTCCCTGCATTTGTACTTTACCATGTCCCTGCCCGGCGGCATTCGCTACCGAAAACTGGCTCAGTACCGCAAGGGAAAATAGAGAGATTAAAAAAATTCTCATATTAATCGTCACCCGGTGCTTATTAAATTCATAATGCGTGAAGCATTGAATAAATAAACAGGCGGCGAACCGCCTGTTTATTAAATACAGACTATTATTCGTAAGCTAAAGTGAAGTTAGCTACGCTGGTGAATTCACCAGGAACAATTGGGGTAGCGGTGTTATCAGCTGCACCCTGCAGGTAAGCAGAGTAACGCAGTTCAGCTTCAGTCGTGCCGGTAGTTAAGTTGTAAGGGGTGCTCGCAGTACCCAGCTTAATGACGCTGCTGTTGTCATCAGTAATAGCGATACCTGCGCCTGCAGCTGAACCAGCCAGAGCCAGCAGTGAAGAAGTGGTATCAAAAGTAGCGCCTTTACCGGTGAAGGTAGCGGTTACAGTTTTCTGGGTAGTGATCGTACAATCTTCCAGTTTGATGTTGAATGCTTTAGGTGAAGATTTGCCGCCTTTAGCCAGCACTGAACTTGAAACCTGACCCAGGTCAACAGTCTGCTCAACAGTATCAGCAGTGATTGAGCAAGGTGCGTCAATGATTTCGCCTTTGAATTGCACAGTACCGTGACCCTGATCCGCTGCAAATACGCTGCCGCTTGCCAGAACCATACCCATAATCATTGCCAGTTGAATCTTTTTCATTTATATCATCCTTAAATTAAATTTATTTACTTATGCGTACACTTCGCGTTGTTACATAAAAAAACCGACCCATTTTTTATGAGCCATGTTTGTTTATATTCGGTGCAGGAGTAAGGCTTCGTATATGTATCTATACATTTCTTTACCCGCTTGCTGACGGAGGCATTTATACCTTTACAAAAAAGAGAATGAAATAACAATCTTAGTGAGAATCATCCAAATCAATGCTATTCAGGCTAACCACTTCATTGTCAAATGAGACTTGAAAGGCCTAAAAACCCGTATTTTCATTGAGGTAAGTTGTTAATTAAAATTTAAATGATGATTAGTTTCTTTTAGGAGGTTTCGCGCGATGAAGAACGCTTTATTCAGCGTGAAAGCGGCGTTAATGAGAGGAGTATTCCCGAAACGCAGGTTACAGGGGGAAATTAACGGCCGACCGATGCACCATTAATGTTCAGCATAACAAGGAAAGTGGCATAGCGAGATCGCTTCCGTGCTCTTTTATACATAAAAAGAGGTAGAAGATAAAAGCTCAAAGGCAGGCGTTTGTGTCAATCAGCTAAAAGTCAGAGACAGACTCCCTCTGGTCAGACCGAGGGTTCAGCACCAGTCATCCGTATCTGCTATCCGGAAAAGGACGCTCGGGTTTATGAACGAAGTGTAAAGTCGCACCAAAGAGATCAGGATGCTGAGCGCCAGCCTATGCGCTGACGAAACGGTCGTTAATAATCAGACGAGGTTTCCGTACGGTTGAGGTGACGCAGTTTCAGCCGGGCTGATAACGCATTCAGAGATAGCAGTTCAGGATGAAAAGGTAATCACCGCGTTTCATTGCACTTTTTTGGCAGCTGAGTGCGAGCTCTTTCAGGAATAACAGGATGCGCGCTACAGCCAGACGTGCAGGTCAGCTCGTCTTAACAGGGCGAAGTCCGTTGTTTAGCGGCGTAGCAACATAGCATGCGGCAATCTGAGTTGAGGCCAGGCAACATCGCCTTTTACGCTCAGAGACGGAAAGGATTCTGCCTTTAGTGCGCATCAGGGGTTAACGGTCAGAGAGGATGTTCAGCAGTAAGAGAGAATCAGGCTGGCCATGATGTCATGTGGCCAGGCCTGTAATGATGAGGTTGATGGCGCCTGGGTTATGCTCGCGCTCTACGCTTCCATTGTTTTTTACAGTTCATGCTTCCTATAACACACATTCAGGCTTGCAAGCGGTCGTGCTATCCGGCGCTGTTTAAGCCAAAAATCGTGTCATTATCACCGTAAAAATAATTTATCGTCTTGTAGAAATCGAGGCTATTTTTGCATTGCCACTTCGACATTATCTTTCTTTTCAGATAGCTGATATTTTTCTCTGTGCACTGGAAATAGCAGGCGATTTTTTTATTCGAAATGCCATTGTAGACCAGGTAACAATAGCGTCTCTCCTTCGCCGTCAGGAAAAGTGCATCGTTCGATCCTGGCCGATTTGCGCCTGCATCAGAGAACACGACTTCGCTAAGCAGCGACGAGAATGCAAACAAACTGATATTGCTGGGGACCAGCCTGATATGCTCCATACCGGCAAAGATATGAATAACGTCCTTGAGATGTGCAGGAACGATAGCAATACTCTGTTTCTTCCTGGTTTTATAGCTGGCATCTATATGCATAAGCTCAATCAGACTGACACGTCGGACAGAGAACAGTCCCTTTTTACCTGTAAAATTCCTTGTAAGTTCATTTAATCCAAGCATTAACATCTCGTTATTACCGAGAATAAAGATCTCATTCTTCATCTAATTCATCCTATGAATTGTTTATTATTATTTGAGGTGACACCACTTAAAGACAATTACTCCTGAGTTTTCACTCGCAATTTATCCTATGTTTTTTGCCATTTTTTATCTTGATCTAAAAGTGCTATTTCATTATTAACATTAATTACCAATCTGGAGCGTTTATTATTTAATTCCGAATATCTTATTTTTTCATGATGATATTATTCGCTTTAATTTCTTTCTGTATTAATGAATTAGGTTAATCGGCCTTCGAAAGCAGCATCCATTCAGATAAGCCTTTTTTATAACACTCAATCTAAAATCAGGATGAAATCATCAGACCATTCATTAACGCTAAAGCAATGATCTCTTTTTCTGATTCGCATAGAATTAAATTGTAATTATTTTTGTATAGGTTTCATTTAGCGCATAAAGTCAGCGATTGATCGCGCGTTATTACCATTAAGCGCGGTGTATAAGCGAACGCAAAAAGTGCAGGGTCCAGTTTAACTGTCTGTTAAAAAAGCATAACTTTGCGGATTTTAATTGGAGTTAATGAGAAAAAGACTAGTGCTGTAAAATAGTGTATCGGAGTGTGTCAGGATAATGAATTCGAACGGGTGAGATAAAAGCAGTGGCTGGAAGAGTGACAGCTGTCAGACTTTTGGCGCAGGATAAAAAAACTGCACCCTACTCAGCGGAGTTCCGCCTTTGGGGTGCAGTCTGTCAGGTATTATGCGTGATGGTTATTTGCTGCCCGGACGCAGCGCCGGGAACAGAATCACGTCACGGATGGTGTGGCTGTTGGTAAACAGCATTACCATACGGTCGATACCGATACCGAGACCGGCGGTAGGTGGCAGACCATGTTCCAGCGCGGTGACATAATCTTCGTCGTAGAACATCGCTTCGTCATCACCGGCATCTTTGGCATTGACCTGCTGCAGGAAACGCTCCGCCTGATCTTCCGCATCATTCAGCTCGGAGAAGCCGTTACCGATTTCACGGCCGCCGATGAAGAACTCAAAGCGATCGGTGATCTCCGGGTTCTGGTCGTTGCGGCGCGCCAGCGGCGACACTTCAGCCGGATATTCGGTAATGAAGGTCGGCTGAATCAGATGGGCTTCGGCGGTCTCTTCAAAGATCTCTGTGACCACACGGCCCAGGCCCCAGCTCTTCTCGACTTTAATGTGCAGCGATTCAGCAATCGCTACCGCTTTATCAAAGTCTTCCAGATCGGCCAGATCGGTTTCCGGACGGTATTTTTTGATCGCTTCGCGCATCGTCAGTTTTTCAAATGGCTTGCCGAAATCGAACTGATGCTCGCCATACGGCACCACGGTGGTGCCCAGCACATCCTGCGCCAGGGTACGGAACAGGCTCTCGGTCAGCTCAATCAGATCTTTGTAATCCGCGTACGCCATATAGAGTTCCATCATAGTGAACTCTGGGTTATGACGTGGCGAGATGCCTTCGTTACGGAAGTTACGGTTGATCTCGAATACCCGATCAAAGCCACCGACCACCAGACGCTTCAGATAGAGCTCAGGCGCAATACGCAGGTACATATCGATGTCCAGCGCATTGTGATGGGTGATGAACGGACGCGCAGAGGCACCGCCCGGGATCACCTGCATCATCGGGGTTTCCACTTCCATAAAGTCGCGGCTGACCATGAACTGACGGATACCGGCCATGATTTGCGAGCGAATTTTGAAGGTCTTACGTGATTCGTCGTTGGCGATCAGATCAAGGTAGCGCTGGCGATAGCGGGTTTCCTGATCGGCCAGGCCGTGGAATTTATCCGGCAACGGGCGCAGGGCTTTGGTCAGCAGACGCAGCTCAGAACAGTGAATCGACAGTTCGCCGGTTTTGGTCCTGAACAGCTTGCCGCGCGCGCCGAGGATATCGCCGAGGTCCCATTTTTTGAACTGCTCGTTGTAGATCCCTTCAGCCAGATCATCACGCGAAACATAGAGCTGAATGCGTCCGCCGACATCCTGCAGGGTCACGAATGATGCTTTACCCATGATACGGCGCGTCATCATGCGTCCGGCCACGCTTACTTCGATGCCCAGCTCTTCCAGTTCTTCGTTGCTCTTCTCGCCATAGCTTTCCAGCAGCTGGTTCGAGAGCGTATCGCGACGGAAATCGTTAGGAAACGCCACGCCATTGGCACGCAGCGCGCTCAGCTTTTCGCGACGCGTTTTCAGTTCGTTGTTTAACTCAAGTGCGGCGTCAGCGCTCTGCGGTTGTTGTTCAGACATGTCGGTTCCTTATAACCCTGCTTTTAAACTAGCTTCAATGAATCGATCCAGATCGCCGTCCAGCACCGCCTGGGTGTTGCGCGTTTCCACACCGGTACGCAGATCTTTGATGCGCGAATCGTCGAGCACGTAAGAACGGATCTGGCTGCCCCAGCCGATGTCAGACTTGTTGTCTTCCAGCGCCTGTTTCTCAGCATTTTTCTTTTGCATCTCAAGCTCGTACAGCTTCGCCTTCATCTGCTTCATCGCCTGATCTTTGTTCTTGTGCTGAGAACGGTCGTTCTGACACTGAGTCACGGTGCCGGTTGGAATGTGGGTAATACGTACCGCGGATTCCGTCCGGTTAACGTGCTGACCACCTGCACCGGAGGCGCGATAGACGTCGATGCGCAGATCGGCGGGGTTGATGTCGATATCAATATCGTCATCCACTTCCGGATAGATAAAGGCTGAGCTGAATGAGGTGTGACGACGACCGCCTGAGTCGAACGGGCTCTTACGCACCAGGCGATGCACGCCGGTTTCGGTACGCAACCAGCCAAAGGCGTAGTCGCCCGATACGCGAATGGTCACAGATTTAATGCCCGCCACTTCGCCTTCAGACTCTTCAATAATTTCAGTTTTGAAACCGCGGGATTCAGCCCAGCGCAGATACATACGCATCAGCATGCTGGCCCAGTCCTGCGCTTCGGTGCCGCCAGAGCCCGCCTGCAGATCGATATAGCAGTCAGCGCTGTCGTATTCACCGGAGAACATACGGCGAAATTCAAGTTCTCCCAGCTTGCTTTCAAGGCCATCCAGCTCGGCCACCGCTTCGTTGAACGTCTCTTCGTCGTCGGCCTCGACGGCCAGCTCCAGCAGACCCTGGACATCTTCCAGCCCTTGCGTCATCTGGTCGAGCGTGTCAACAATCGCTTCAAGCGAGGAGCGCTCTTTGCCCAGTGCCTGGGCGCGTTCCGGCTCATTCCACACGTCTGGCTGTTCCAGCTCGGCGTTTACTTCTTCGAGGCGTTCTTTCTTGGCATCGTAGTCAAAGATACCCCCGAAGAACGTCGCTGCGCTCACTGAGGTCCTGAATACGGTTTTTGACCGGGTTGATTTCAAACATGGCTTTAGCGTCTTTTTTGCGTTCGATGGAGAGGAAAATTAACGGATAAGTTTACCCGAAACTGACGACAGTTTGTAGCGCTGATGCGGTGGCGGCGCGGCGGGGATTAACGGTATGGCGTACCGTGCATCGGTGGAGGGAAAGCAGGAACGGCGACACGATGCCGGGCAGGTGTCGCGCCTCTTCACCCGCAGACGAGGCGCGACTGTCGGTTAAGGTCAGTTAACCGGCCAGAGATGATCGATGATCAGCTGCACCGAGCGGTTGCCGCGATATTCGTTGATATCCAGCTTGTAGGCCAGTTCAACCTGACGCACGCTGGTGTCGGGCCAGAGTGTGGTATCCACATTAAAGGCGATGCCATCGATCAGCGGGCCGCCGCCCAGCGGCTCCACCATCACTTTCAGATGGCGTTCACCCACCAGCCGTTGCTGCAATAGCTTAAATTTGCCATCGAAAGCGGGCTCCGGGAACGCCTGGCCCCAGGGACCTGCTTCACGCAGCATCTCGGCGGTCTGCAGGGAAAATTCCTGCGGCTGCAGCGCACCATCGGACCAGATAATGCCCTGCAGGGATTCGCCATCCAGCCATTCGCCGACCAGTTCGGCAAAGCGCTGGCGGAACTCCTCATAGCGTTCCGTTTCCAGCGACAGGCCCGCCGCCATCGCATGACCGCCAAACTTCAGCATCAGGCCCGGATTGAGGGTATCAAGCCGTTCCAGCGCATCGCGCAGATGCAGACCGGCAATCGAGCGGCCGGACCCTTTCAGCGTCCCGTCACCGGCGGGCGCAAAAGCGATGACCGGACGGTGAAAGCGCTCTTTCAGGCGTGAAGCCAGAATCCCGACCACGCCCTGATGCCACTCCGGATGATAAAACGCCAGCCCCAGCGGCAGGTCGCTCTGCTCACGCTCCAGCGCCTGACACAGTGCCAGCGCTTCGCTCTGCATCCCCTGCTCGATCTCTTTGCGCGTCTGATTCAGCGCATCCAGTTCGCTGGCTAACATCCGCGCCTGGCTGAGATCGTCAGTCATCAGTAACGCCACCCCGACCGACATGTCATCCAGTCGCCCGGCGGCATTAAGCCGTGGGCCAAGCGCAAAGCCCAGATCGCTGGCCGCCAGCTGGCGCGCATCGCGGTTGGCGATCTCCAGCAGCGCACGAATGCCGGGACGGCATTTACCGGCGCGAATCCGGCTCAGTCCCTGCCACACCAGAATGCGGTTATTGACGTCGAGCGGCACCACATCAGCCACCGTGCCCAGCGCCACCAGATCCAGCAGCTCCGCCAGATTAGGTTCGCTGCGGGTTGCGCCGAACCAGCCCAGGGTGCGCAGATGCGCACGCAGCGCCAGCATCAGATAAAACGCGACGCCGACGCCTGCCAGTGCGCGCGAGGGGAAGTTGCAGTCGGCGAGGTTGGGATTAACGATCGCTTCGGCGGCCGGCAAGGTTTCTCCCGGCAGGTGGTGATCGGTGAGCAGCACCGGAATACCGTGCTGGTGCGCGCATTCAACCCCGGCATGGGACGAAATCCCGTTATCCACCGTCAGGATCATCGCCGCACCGCGCGCGCGCGCCTGCTCAACCACTTCCGGGCTAAGCCCATACCCATCTTCGAAGCGGTTCGGCACCAGATACTGCACGTTGCTGCCGCCCATGCTGCGCAGCGCCATCACCGTCAGCGCGGTGCTGGTCGCGCCATCGGCATCAAAATCGCCGACCACCATAATGCGGCGACCATCGAGCAGCGCCTGATGCAGCAACGTCACTGCGCTATCAATGCCGCTCAGCGCCTGGAACGGCAGCAGATTTTTCGCGCCGCGCTCCAGCTCCGCCGCGTCCCGTACCCCGCGTTGCAGATAAAGACGTTTCAGCAACGGCGGCAGGGTTGCCGGCAGCGCATCCTCAACCGTCACTTCACGACGACGCAGTTCCACTTCGTTTTTTACCACCGATTAACCACCACGCTTTTGATTATCCAGTACCTGCTTCAGCTCCTGCGGACCCTGATAGCCCGGGATCATCATGCCGCTGTCGGTCAGGATGGCTGGCGTGCCCTGAATGCCAAACAGCACTCCGAGCTTGTAGTGCTGTTCAATATTGATTTTGCAGCTGTCTGGCGCGGCCATCTTCGGCGCATCGCCCTTCATCGCCTCATCAAAGGCTTTGTTACGATCGGCGCTGCACCAGATCGCTTTCATCGCAGTTTCAATCTGGCCATGCAGCCCTTCACGCGGGAACGCCAGATAGCGTACGGTGATCCCCAGCGCATTGTAGTCTGCCATCTGCTCATGCAGCTTGCGGCAGTAGCCACAGGTAATGTCGGTAAACACCGTCACCACATGCTGCTCTTTTGGTGCTTTGTAGACGATCATCTCCGGCACCAGCGCCTCGACTTTTTTGTCGAGCAGCTGATTGGTCACGTTGACCGGCTGTGCGCCGCTGACGTCATACAGCGGTCCCTGAATCATATGTTTGCCATCATCGGTTACGTAGAGCACGCCGCTCTCCGACAGCACGGTTTTGAAGCCCGGCAGCGGTGACGGGGAAATCTCAGTCTGATTTAAGCCGAGCTTTTTTAATGATTGCTGAATGGCGCTGTCATCGGCCTGTGCCAGACCGGAAAAGGCGCTGGCTAACAGCGCCAGCATGGCAAAATGCTTGTTCATCTCTTTCCTTATTTCCGCAGATCAGGCCCGCGGATGATGTTGTTGATGCAACTGACGCAGGCGCTCGGTGGCGACATGCGTATAAATTTGGGTGGTGGAGAGATCGCTGTGTCCCAGCAACATCTGTACGACACGCAGATCGGCACCGTGGTTCAGCAGATGGGTAGCAAACGCATGGCGCATCACATGCGGCGACAATTTTTCACTGTCGATACCGGCCAGCGTGGCGTAATGCTTGATGCGGTGCCAGAAGGTCTGCCGCGTCATCTGCTGCGCCCGATTGCTTGGAAACATCACATCCAGCGTCTGTCCGTTGAGTAACCACGGCCGTCCATGCTCCAGATAGTGCTCCAGCCAGTAAACCGCTTCTTCACCTAACGGCACCAGTCGCTCTTTATCGCCTTTACCGATGACCCGCACCACGCCCTGCCGCAGGCTGATATCACTCAGCGTCAGGCCCACCAGCTCAGAAACGCGCAAACCGGTGGCGTAGAGTAACTCCAGCATCGCTTTGTCGCGCAGCTCAAGCGGGATGTCGATGTTCGGTGCCTGCAGCAGCCGCTCCACCTGCGCCTCGCTGAGATCCTTCGGCAGTCGCTGCGGCAGTTTCGGTGCCGATAACAGCGCGCTGGGATCGTCAGACCGGAGCTTCTCGCGGTAAAGATATTGAAACAGGCGGCGCATAGCGCTGAGCAGCCGGGCGGAACTGGTCGCCTTGTAGCCGCCTTCCAGCCGCTCGGCCAGAAACTGCTGCAGATCCAGCGGCATCACGCTGAGCAGCGTCAGATTATGATGCGCCAGCCAGCTGGTCAGCGTCTGGAGATCCTGGCGATAAGAGGAGAGCGTATTCTGCGCCAGATTGCGCTCAATCCAGAGCGCATCGAGAAACTGTTCAGTCAGTTCGCTGTCTTGCACGTTATCCCCGCCGTTCGCTGTAAAATCATGCTCATTATGCCTGATTCAGCGGCGCTTCTGGTACAATTGCGCCAAAGTCAGTCTTTACAGAGTGTTATCTGCATGAAAATCGGTCTTTTTTACGGTTCCAGTACCTGTTACACCGAAATCGTAGCGGAGAAAATTCGCGATTTTATTGGCGAAGAGCTCGTCACCCTGCACAACGTGAAAGATGACGATCCGCGCCTGATGGAGCAGTACGATCTGCTGATCCTGGGGATTCCGACCTGGGATTTCGGCGAGTTACAGGAAGACTGGGAGGCGATCTGGTCGCAACTGTCGACCCTGAATCTGCGCAACAAGATTGTGGCGCTGTACGGCATGGGCGACCAGATTGGCTACGGTGAATGGTTCCTGGATGCGCTGGGTATGCTGCATGAGTTGTTGCAGCCGATGGGCGTGCGCTTTGTCGGTTACTGGCCGCTGGCAGGATATGAGTTCACCAGCCCGAAACCGCTCACTGCCGACGGCCAGCAGTTTGTCGGTCTGGCGCTCGACGATGTGAACCAGTTTGAGGTCACCGACGAACGCGTCGAACAGTGGTGTGAGCAGATATTAACCGAGACCGCCGAACTGCTGTAATCGCTAAACATCCCTATCCGGTGAGCGGCTTTAGCGGGTAAAGCCGCTTCAGCGCTCATTCGCTCTGCGCCTCGCTGAAACAGCGGGCGCGCAACGCCCGCCATTCACCCGGCGGCATCATGTCCTGTATCAGCCATAAGCGCAGGGTTCTGCCCCGCTCGCTTTTCGCCACCCATAACACGCCAAACGGCAGCCAGCGCAGCGGCTGAGTCGGCCGCCAGCGTTCGCCCTGCCAGCACCAGATTTGCGCACTCTCGCGCTGAAGCGAACCGCGCCGCTGACGGAGCCGTTGATGATGGCATCCGCCTTCAGCCAGCACTAATCCCGCTATCGTCAGCTTAATCAACCCTCCGCTGACGGGCAGCAGCAACACGCCGGAGAGCGCCACCACCAGCCACACGCCCAGCAGGATAGGCGCCAGGCGGGACGGCTGCAGATTACATTGCCACCGGGCCGCGTTCACGGTTGCGCTGCTGAATCAGGTTAACCATCCGCTTCAGCTCAGGATCGCTGGGCTCGCCGTGGTTCATCAGCCAGTTAAACAGGTCGGGATCGTCGCTCCTGAGCAGCGCGATAAACACCTGCTTATCGGTGTCGTTCAGGCTGTCATATTCATATTTAAAGAACGGCATAATAGCCACATCCAGCTCCAGCATGCCGCGGCGGCAGGCCCACTGAATCCGTGATTTATCATTGATATCCATGCGTCAGTTTCCACAGTTCACAACATGGCGGCTAGTGTAACCTGGATTGTCGCAGGCTGCAGGCGAAGCGCAGCCTGCTGTGCGATCTGCCGCACATCAGGCCGCCTTTTTTCAGGGTTATCACGCGATTTGTGCGCCGTGTTCAGTAAACAGGTTGCATTGCCAGTCGGCTCTTTTAACATTGAGGATATTGTTTCGGATGAACCTTCTTAATCAGGATATCTCCATGCCAACCTTTACTTTACCGCCGCGCCAGCCTGTTGCCTCGTCCCGTCTGCCGTTAACGCTGATGTCACTGGATGCCTGGGCGCTGGTTTCCGTCTTCGGCCCCGACAGCACCGCCTACCTGCAGGGTCAGCTGACGCTGGACGTGGCCGCGCTGGATGCCGCTCACCATCTGCCCGCCGCTCACTGTGATGCCAAAGGCAAGATGTGGAGCAACCTGCGCCTGTTCCATCGCGGCGAAGGTTATGCCTATCTGGTGCGTCGTGAACTGCGCGACACTCAGCTGAGCGAATTAAAGAAATATGCGGTGTTCTCGAAAGTGACGCTGGCGGCCGATGATGAGGCCGTGTTGCTGGGCGTGGCCGGTTTCCAGGCGCGCGCCGCGCTGGCCAACCTGTTTGAACAGTTGCCCGACAGCGAAACCCCGGTGGTGCAGCAGGGAGAAACCACGCTGCTGTGGTTTGCGCATCCGGCGGAGCGTTTCCTGATCGTGACCTCGCTGGCCCAGGCGGAATCGCTGCAGCAGAAACTGGCGGATGATGCCGAGTTCAATGACAGCCAGCAGTGGCTGGCGCTGGAGATTGAAGCCGGCATTCCGGTGATTGATCCCGCCACCAGCGTGCAGTTTATTCCTCAGGCCACCAACCTGCAGGCGCTGGACGCCATCAGCTTTAAAAAAGGCTGCTACACCGGTCAGGAGATGGTGGCGCGGGCCAAATACCGTGGCGCGAACAAACGCGCACTCTACTGGCTGGCGGGACAGGCCAGCCATCTGCCGCCAGCCAATGCGGCGCTGGAACTCCGGATGGGTGAGCGCTGGCGACGTACCGGCAGCGTGCTGACGGCGGTGCAGCTGGATGACGGAGTCAGCTGGGTGCAGGTGGTGATGAATAACGATCTGGAGCCGGAGAGCGTGCTGCGGGTTGAGGGTGATGAAGGCGGTCATCTGACCATTCAGCCGCTGCCCTACTCGCTGCAGGAAGAGTAACGGCTCAGGCACGTCGCCGCAGAGGCTGCGTGCCTGCGCGGCGGCTACTCCGCTTTCTGCGTCATGTTAAGCAGGGTGCGGATGTTCTGCGCCGTGGTGGCAATGATGTCGATAGCGCCGGTGCGTAACGCGCCCAGAATCGCCATCGCTTTGGTGTTCTCCGAGGCGATGGCAATCACGCACGGGATCTTGCGCAGTTCATCAATGCTCAGACCAATCACCCGATCGTTCATCACGGTATCAACGTGCTGCCCCTGCGAATTAAAAAAGTCGTAGCCCGCGATATCACCGATGACGCCCTGATTCAGGCTGGCGTCGATGATTTCGTGCGGCGTAAACCAGCCTAACTTAACCATGTAGCTGTTTTCATTCATGTCGCCGATGCCGACCAGCGCGAAGTCAGCTTTGCGCGCCCGATCCAGCGTCTCTTTAATGGTGCCGTTCTGCATAAACGCCGCTTTCAGCGAGCGATCTTCGACATAGGCCGGAGCGTAGAGTGTTTCGCTGATGCCACCAAACTTCTTCGCCAGCCGACGGCTGATGTGGTCAGCGTTAATCGCATCACCGGGACGGTGAGTGCCGCCGATACCGCTGATGAAGTGACAGTTACGCGTCGGCGCCTGGCCCGGATGATCGGCCACCGCCGCCACGTTGCGCCCTTGCCCGACGGCCACCACCGAGTTTTCTTTTAGCGATTGCTCCAGCCAGGAGGAGACCAGCGCCGCCACCTGACGCCGCTGCTCATCATTGTCCTGCAGATCGAGCGCGATCAGCGCACGCTGTAAGCGGGGAAAGCGGTCAAGCAATTGCTGCTCAAGCCGGGTACTGAATACCGGATGGTAACGCACGTTGATTTCAACAATGCCCTCTTCCCTGGCACGCTTCAGCAGCCGTCCGACTTTGATGCGTGAAATGCCAAACTTACGCGCAATCTCTTCCTGGGTAATTTCGTCCTGATAATAGGCGACTGCGATTTCGGTCAGCAGTTCAGCGTCCTGAGAAGGCGTGTGTTTTTCCATGCGTTATCTGTCTCGCAGTGAGTTACCTGACTAAGCACAGGCGTTTCAGGAGGGAATTTATACCATTGAACCGGCTCACCTCGCCAGGCATTGAGGCGGCGAGCCGGTAGTGGTGTCACAGATTAGCGATGAATGGCGTCGATTTTCAGCATCCGGGCAATCACGATATCCAGCTCTTTCTGATCGAAAATCTGCTTCCAGTCAGGCTTCACAATCTTCTCGCGTCCATATTCCATGGCGATCATGCAGGCATCAGAGAACGGATTAGTGGCGCGGAACGCTACCGCCAGCGCAATCTGAATATGCCCGTAGAGCATCGCTTTTGCGGCCTCTTCCGGAACGCCACTGTGCTTCACCGTTTCATCGAGCGCTTCTTTCATAAAGGCACCCACCATGCAGGCGACGGTCTCAACCAGCGTCGGCTCAAGATAGGCCAGCTGGGTCACAGTCACCCAGTGTACCTGCTCCACCGGGCCATACATCACGCTGATCACCTTGCTGAGTTCGGCGCGCTGCGCCTCGCTGCCCGCTTCATAAGCCGCGGCAACGTGCTGAATCGCGGCAATGCCGCCAAAGGCGTCGGCGTGCTCCTCTTTGGTGTAACGCTCAAGGAACACCGATGGATGACAGGGATGCGCCACCGCATACTCAATATCGTCACGCTGGAAGATCAGATTGGCATAGGCGGCGGCCGGATCGAGCGTTAACAGCACCGCGCCAGCCTTCATCTGCGGCACCACCGCTTCAGAGACCTTACCCAGCACAATATCCGGCACCGCCAGGATCACCACGTCGCTTAACGGCACCACCGAGGCGGCATCCGACAGTTCACGGCCCTGTTGAGTAACCTGCTGCTGCGCCGCGGGTGAATTTTCACAGTAAAAGACCTGGTAATCACTTTTCTGGAAGTTGGCTGAAATGCGCATGCCCATCTTGCCGCCGGCGCCAATCACAGTAAGGGTTTTCAGTTGATTCATTATTATTACTCCCGATTTTGTTTACTACGTAAAAATTCCACGCTGCGCGCCGTCCACTCAGCTTCACGCTGACAGGTGGTGGCAGCGTCTTCCTGCCACGGCAGCCAGTGTTCAATAATCTGGTTAATGCCGCGTTCGGCCGGACGCACGCTGGCGATCATCTGGTCATAATCGAGCAAGCCTTCACCCATCGGGCAGCCGGCATAGGTAAAGCCGACCCAGCCATCACGCCGGGTAAAGGCGAAATCTTTGATGTGCAGATTGCCGACCCGCGTCGCGGTCTGCGCAATGACCTGCTCAGGTAACTCCAGCCCGGCGACGCAGTTGGCCGGATCGAGACAGACACCCAGCCACGGCGACGGAAAGCGGTTAATCACGGACATCAGATCCGCCGTTTTGACCTGCTCGTAGGTCTCAAGACAGAGCCGGACCTGCTGCTCCGCATAGTCCGGCAGCACGTCGGCGATCAGCTGCGCCGCCTGCTCCAGTGAGGGGCGATGGCTGGCGGTGTAAAACATCGAGCGCACAACATGCGCATCGAGCTGTTGCGCCATCTGCAGATAGCGTTGCAGATGGGCCGTCTCCAGCCCACGAGTGCCGAGTTCCAGCGTAATGCCCAGCGCATCCGCCTGCTGCCGCAACCGTTGCAGGTGGGCATCCGACCAGCTCTCAATTGCCGGATAATCGCAAATCTGGAACAGCGACAGATCGAGTGCGGCGGTCTGCTCCAGCATCTGTTCCAGCGTCAGCGGCTGCGGAACCCGCTCTGACATGCGCCAGAAAAAGGCGTAGGTGCTAAGTCCGATCTGGCTCATGAGTGACACTCCTCCGCCAGCACGCTGGCCTCGTCAATAATCTGCTCCAGCGCGGCAGGAGCGTGGGCAAAGCGGCCGAGGAACAGACCATCCACGGTTCCGCCAAGCCGCTGAATCAATCCCGGACCGGCGCTGCCGCCGTAGATCACCTGCAGAGAAATGCCTGCTGGCGTCGGCAACTGACGCACACCTTCACACACCGCGCGGATATAGCTTTCGGGTGCCGGTTGCGGTGCGCCAATCGCCCACTGCGGTTCCCAGGCAAAAAAGAGCGTGCCGGTCAGACCCTGCTGCTGTGCCAGCGACAGCGCCTCGCCCAGTTGCTGCTGGCACAGGGCGATCGCCTGCGACGGTTCCCCCTGCTGCGCTTCCCCGATGCATAACACCGGCGTCAGGCCGTGGCTGAGCGACATCGCCACTTTGGCGGCAATCTGCGCGGAATCTTCATGGAAATGGCGGCGGCGTTCGGCGTGACCGATCTCCGCCAGCGAACAGCCCAGCTCCTGCAACATGCTGGCGCTGACTTCACCGGTCCAGGCACCGTTTTCAGCCTGGCAGACATCCTGACCCCCAACGCGTACCGGCGTATCGGCAAAAATAGCGGCAGCCGCCGGTATCGCCGGATAGGCGGGCAGCACAAACAGCCCGATATCGCCGCGCTGAATCGCTGGATGACGCCGCGCCAGCGCGGCAACGTCGTGGCACCAGTCGAGGGTTTGCTGGTAGCCAAAATACATTTTCAGGCTGACGCCCAGCCACAGAACAGGTTGTGACATGCTCAGACTCCCTGATCCGCGGTGGCGTGATCTTTCAGCAAATCGGCCACGGTATTGACGATCATCGCCAGCGAAATCGCGCCTGCATCGGGCGTGCCGAGGCTTTTTTCAGCCAGCGGCCGGGCGCGCCCCATTTTCGGCAGCAGTTGCGCCGTGGCCTGCGCGGCGTCATCAGCCACCCGTGCCGCTTCGCACCAGGCCTCGGTCAGTGAGCTACCGCGCGCAACGGCGGCGTTCAGGCTGTCGCTGAACGGGACCAGCACATCCACCATAGTCTTATCGCCGACCCGCGCTTTGCCGAAATGCTGAATCCCTTCCTGCGCCTGCCGCACGCCACGGGCAATGCGTGCAGCGTCCGGCGTCTGGCTGTCACCGATGGCGGTTCCGATGGCGGTCAGCGCCACGCCCCACAGTGCGCCGGAGGTGCCACCCGCTTTATCAGCCCAGGCATCAGCCGCACGACATAACAGCGTGCCGGCTCCCGCGCCTCGCGCCGCCACCTCACGCGCCTTTTCAACCGCGCCCAGCACGCCGCGTTCCATCCCGATGCCGTGATCGCCATCGCCTGCCACCGCATCAATATCACCCAGTTTTTCGGCGTTGCGTTGCAGCATGGTGGCTACCGCCTCCAGCAGTTGCAGCAGCTGTTGTGCGCTCTGCTGTGAGTCAGCGCTGGCGACAGGCAGGCTCTCTTCCGCCTGCTCCAGCATCGCATCCGGCCCCAGCGCTTCGGCAACGATGACGCTGCCTTTGCGGTAGGCTGGAGCATTGGCCGGGGCGCGCCAGAAGGTTTCCAGCTCATCATCCAGCCACATCAACGTCAGTGAAGCGCCAGCCATATTGAAGCTGGTAACAAATTCGCCGACGTCCGGTTCAATGACCTGCAACTGCGCCGCCTCAAGCAGCTGCGCCACCCGGCGATAGACCACGAACAGCTCTTCATATTTCACCGTGCCGAGGCCATTAAGGATCACCGCAACCCGCTCTCCCGCCGTCTGGCTGATGCCCGGCGGCAGCTCGCTGAGCAGTCGGTTAACGAAAATTTCGGCCAGCTCATCGGCAGTCGGCACGGCCGATTCGTTGATACCCGGTTCGCCATGAATGCCCAGCCCCAGCGCCATGCGCCCTTTTTCCACTTCGAACAACGGGTGCGACGCGCCCGGTAAGGTACAGCCAGAAAACGCCACGCCAAACGAACGGGTGCGATTATTGGCATGCTGCGCCAGCCTGAGTACCTGCTTCAGTGGATGGCCCGCTTCGGCAGCGGCGCAGGCAACTTTGAACACCGTCAGATCACCGGCGACGCCGCGCCGTTTCTCAATCTCGTCGATGCCGGCGCTGGAAATATCGTCGGTGACCGCCAGGATCTCGCACGGGATCCCATCGCCGCGCAGACGCTCACAGGCCTGACCGAAATGCAGCACGTCACCGGCATAGTTGCCGAACATCAGTAACACGCCACCGCCATTACTGGCAGCGCGCGCCACATTATAAATTTGCTGCGCCGACGGCGAGGCAAACAGATTGCCCATCGCCGCGCCGTGCGCCAGACCTTGTCCAACCAACCCGGCGAACGCCGGATAGTGGCCTGAGCCACCACCCACCACGACCGCTACGCTGCCCGGCTGGCTGCGGGTGTTGCGCACCACCCCGCCCGGCACCTGACGTACTTTATCGGCATTAGCGGCCACGAAGCCTTCGATCAGTTCAGCCGCAAAAGCGGAAGGCTGGTTAAACAGGTAAGTCATGGTAATTGCTCCTGTGCGAGAGAGGTCGGTTCAAGCTGGCGGCTACGGTTCAGCAACAGCATCAGCACTGCTGACAACAACATGAAGCCGCCAACCACAAACATCGGTACGGTGTAGCTGCTGGTGGCATCGTGCAGCGCGCCGGTGATATAGCCCGCCGAGAAGCCCGCCACATTGCCCAGCGTGTTAATCAGGGCGATGGCGGCCGCAGCCGAAGCGCCGGTCAGAAACTGCGTCGGCAACGTCCAGAAATTGGGTAAGGCGGCAAAGATAGAGCTGGCGGTAATCGCAATCACCATGATGGTGGTGAAAGGCGAGTCCATGAACAGCGCCAGCGGCACGCTGATGCCACCGGTCACCGCAGGAATCGCGATGTGCCAGGTTTTGCAGCCACGACGAGAGGCGTCACGGGACCAGAAGAACATCACCACCGCGGCAATCAGGTAAGGCACGCCGGTGATCAATCCTTTCTGCATCACATTGAAGGTGGTGCCGAACTGCTGCTGGAAGCCGCCGATGATGGTCGGCAGGAAAAAGGCCAGCGCGTAGAGGCCGTAGATAAAACCGAAGTAGATCAGACACAGCATCCAGACGCGGCGATTGCCAAGAATGCTGCGCACGCCCTGGTGTCCGGTCTGGGTTTTCGTCTTATGTTCTGCATCCAGCTCGCGGGTCAGCCAGTTTTTCTCGTCAGCCGTCAGCCATTTCGCCTGACGCGGTGTATCCACCAGCCAGAACAGCGCCACGATGCCGATCAGAATGGCCGGGATGGAGACACCGAGGAACATCACGCGCCAGCCCGCCAGGCCAAACAGGCCATGCTGTTCAATAAAGGATGCCGCCAGCGGTGCGCCGAATACCACGGTCAGTGGCTGCGCCAGATAAAACAGCGACAGGATTTTGCTGCGGTGGCGTGCGGGCACCCACATGCTGAGATAGAGGATCGCGCCGGGAAAAAAGCCCGCTTCCGCAATGCCCAGCAGCAGGCGCAGGGTATAGAGCCCATTAATGCTGCTGACCCAGGTAAAGAGCAGCGACACGATGCCCCAGCTGATCATGATGCGCGCCAGCCATTTACGGGCGCCAAAGCGATGCAGCGCCAGATTGCTCGGCACTTCCAGCAGGATATAACCGATGAAAAAGATGCCGGAGGCGAGACCGAACTGCACGGCGGTCAGGCCGAGATCCTGCGTCATGCCATTGGGTCCGGCGAATGAAATCGCCGTACGGTCGAGGAAGTTGATAAAAAACATCAGGGCGACAAACGGCACCAGTCGCCAGGAGATCTTACGAATCGCGGATTGCTCCACGTCAGTCATTGTGGTCCGGGTCATGACGCACCTCCGGTCTGGGCGCGATAAAAAGTGGTGTCAGGTGTTGGCAACGCACGCGGTGCATTGTCGAAGCAGGTGCAAAAAACAGGGCTTGGGTAATCCATGTGCGAGTCCTCAATGGGTCTTCTTGTACATTGGTATCACTATTCGAACAAATGAACAGTACACGTATAATTGAGCAGCTCTCAACAGCAACGGTGAGATCTGTGATCCTCTTCAAATGAATTAAATTCAGCGCAATTTTCAGATAACCTGCCGGTATGCCGCGCCGGGCGGGGAAGAATCACGCTTACAGCGCAGCCAGTCGCCGCGACGCCGCGTAAAACAAATGAAATACTATTGAACATATGAACAGAAATGTGTCAGGCTAAAGCTGAACATTTTTACGCCTGTCATTGCGTGGCGGGCTAAGCGGGTAACTGGCTGGAGAAGACGATGAAAACGATCGCGATTGGCGCCGATGATGCGGCGATTGAACTGAAAAACTTGATTAAACGTCATCTGGAAGAGAAGCAGTACGAAGTGGTGGATTACAGCAATGACGCCCGCAATGACCGCCCGATGTATCCGGACGTGGCCTTCGCGCTGGCGACGGCAATCCAGCAGGGAAAATATCAGCGCGGCATTCTGCTGTGCGGTACCGGCATTGGCGTGGCGATCGTGGCCAATAAAGTCCCTGGCGTCCGGGCGGCCCAGTGCCATGACACCTTCTCGGCCGAGCGCGCCCGCAAAAGTAATAATGCGCAGGTGATGACGATGGGCGCACGCGTGGTGGGACCGGAGCTGGCGAAAAGCATCGTCAATGCCTGGCTGGCGTCGGAGTTTGAGGCCGGTGGGTCGAGCGCAAAAGTCGATAAAATTGATTATTACGAGCAGGCGAGCCTGAATAAGTAAGCCGCGCTTTTTCATCAGGCGAAGCCGCCCGTTACCGGACTCCGCCTGACTTTCCTTTACCACACCACCAGAGAGGCGACGCGGCTTTCGCAGGGAAAAGTGTGCCTGGCGTGGCGCTGCGGGTCTGACTATGGAGCAGAAAATGAACCCTTTAGAGGCGTTGAAACAGTTCACCACCGTGGTGGCCGACAGCGGCGATATCGAGGCGATACGTCGCTATCACCCGCAGGATGCCACCACTAATCCGTCACTGATCCTGAAAGCGGCGACGCTGCCCCGCTACCAGCCACTGATTGAGCAGGCGATTGAGGACGCCCGCACGCAGGGCGGCAGCAAACAGACGCAGATCATCAATGCCAGCGATCGGGTCGCGGTTAACCTTGGGGTGGAGATTCTGAAAAGCGTGCCGGGCCGGGTTTCGACCGAGGTGGATGCGCGTCTCTCCTTTGATCGCGGCATGTGCGTCACCAAAGCCGAAAAGCTGGTGCGGATGTATGAAGAGCAAGGGATTGATCGCTCACGCATTCTGATCAAGCTGGCGGCCACCTGGGAAGGGATCCGCGCGGCTGAAACCCTGGAGCGCAACGGCATCCAGTGCAACCTGACGCTGCTGTTTTCCTTTGCTCAGGCGCAGGCCTGTGCCGAAGCGGGAGTGTTTCTGATTTCGCCATTTGTCGGACGTATCTATGACTGGCATCAGAGCCGCAATCCAGAGACGGAGTACGATGCGCAGCGCGATCCCGGCGTGGTGTCAGTACGCAACATTTATCACTACTACAAATCTCACCGCTATCAGACGGTGATTATGGGCGCCAGCTTTCGTAAAACCGAACAGGTGCTGGCGCTGGCGGGCTGCGATCGACTGACCATCTCCCCCGATCTGCTGCAGAGCCTGGAAAGCAGCACGCTACCGGTGACGCGCCAGTTAACACCTTCGACGGCGGTGTCGAATCCACCCTCTCCGCTGACGGAAGCGCAATTCCGCTGGCTGCATAATCAGGACCCAATGGCGGTCGATAAACTGGCGGAAGGCATCCGCCAGTTCGCTGTGGATCAGCAAAAGCTGGAAGATATGCTCGCTTCACGGCTCTGATGGTCGCCAGGCGGAAGCCCGTTCCGCCTGGCTAACTGACATAAAAATAGATCGCACAGAAATGGCAGACAGAGCCGCCCAGTACAAACGCGTGCCAGATCGCATGATTATAAGGAATGCGGCGCGCCACATAGAAAATCACCCCCAGCGAATAGATGATACCGCCGATGGCCAGCAGCCAGATGCCGCCCGGTGCCAGCGTCATCGCCAGCTGATAGACCACAATCAGCGACAGCCAGCCCATGCAGAGATAGGTCACCAGCGACAGCACTTTGAAACGATGGGCAATGGTCAGCTTAAAGATGATACCGGCCAGCGCCAGGCCCCAGATCACCACCATCAGGCCGTATGCCAGCGGCGACTTCAGGCCCACCAGCAGGAAAGGCGTATAGGTGCCGGCGATCAGCAGATAGATGGCGCAGTGATCCAGTTTTTTCAGCCAGGGCCTGGCCCGGCCGTTGGGAATGGCGTGATAAAGCGTTGAGGCGAGAAACAGCAGGATCATGCTGCCGCCATACAGGCTGTAGCTGGTGATGGCGGTGGCATCTGCACCGGTCTCAAACGCCTTGTTGAGCATCAGAACCAGGGCAACAATGCCAAACAGGCAGCCCAGCCCATGACTGATGCTATTAGCAATTTCCTCGGAGAGTGAATAGCCTGGCGAGGGGATACGCGTGGTGGTCATAAGGTGTCCTGAAAGTGAAGCCATAACGAAAACAGGACCATCAGAGTAGCCAACTCCGCTTTCGGTGTACACATGTACGCTGAAAATAATCTGTGAAACGTTGTAACGGTCAAACCCGCCGATGAATCTGGTAAACTGTCGGCTGGTCAACTGTACAATGAGCCATCCATGTTTTCGCACCGCGATCTCGCCCGCCTTAATGACCTGGAAATGCAGGTCTATCAGTTCATCATCAAACATCGTGAACGTGTTGGTTATATGACCATTCGCGAGCTGGCCGAGCAGGCCGCGGTTTCCACCACCACCGTGCTACGCTTTTGCCGCAAGATGCACTGCGAAGGCTGGTCAGAATTTCGTATCCGGCTGCGGTTAACCGAGCAGCAGAGTGCACCGCAGGTGAATACCGCCAGCGTCCATGAGATGTTGAGTTTTTTTAAAAGTATTAATAACGACGAGTTCGGCCAGTTGATTGCCCAGGCGGCGCAAAAGATTAATCAGGCTGAGCGGGTGTTTTTTATTGGCGTCGGAACGTCGGGCAGCCTGGCGAAATATGGCGCGCGTTTCTTCTCTAACCTCGGTAAATTCAGCCACGCGATTGACGATCCCTATTATCCCGTCAGCCCCGATCTGTATGAAAATGCAATTGCGATTATTCTGTCGGTTTCCGGCGAGACCGAAGAGATCCTGCGTATTGCCAGCCAGTTCAGTGCAAATAAGTGCAAACTTATCGCTATAACCAACACTGAGAGCTGCTCGCTGGCGAAAATGAGTGATTTCAGCCTCTGTTACCACGTCCCGATCATCCGCATGGCCGATAATTATGACATCACCACTCAGGTGCCGGTCACCTATATTATCGAGGCGATTGGGCGCCAGCTAGGGAAATAAAACAGGCTGTTTTCTGGCTGTAACAGATCACATTACTGGCGCGTTGTTATATCGTGACTTTCATTATTGCCTTGCTACACTCACTGCAATTTCAATATCCGTAATGGAGTGAAGCATGAGTGCAGAATTGCAGTTACCAAAAGGGTTTCTTTGGGGCGGTGCGGTTGCGGCGCATCAGGTTGAAGGCGGCTGGGATCAGGGCGGTAAAGGCGTCAGCATCGCTGATGTGCTGACCGGCGGCTCACACGGCGTCGATCGGGTGATCACTGACGGCGTTCAGCCCGGCAACTTTTATCCGAACCATCAGGCGGTGGAGTTCTACTCTCACTATAAGCAGGATGTGGCGCTGTTTGCCGAGATGGGCTTCAAATGCTTCCGCACCTCGATTGCCTGGACCCGCATCTTCCCGAATGGTGACGAGCAACAGCCCAATGAAGCTGGCCTGCAATTCTACGACGATCTGTTTGATGAACTGCTGAAGTACGGCATTGAACCAGTCATCACCCTTTCTCACTTCGAAATGCCTTATCACCTGGTGAAACAGTATGGCGGCTGGCACAACCGCAAGGTAGTCGATTTCTTTGTGCGCTTCAGCGAAGTGGTGCTGAATCGCTATAAAAACAAAGTGAAATACTGGATGACCTTTAACGAGATCAATAACCAGCGCAACTGGCAATATCCGCTGTTTGGTTACTGCTGCTCTGGCGTGATCTTTACCGAGCATGAGAAACCGGAACAGGCGATGTATCAGGTGATGCACCACCAGTTTGTTGCCAGCGCGAAGGTGGTGAAACTCGGTCATGCCATTAATCCTGACTTTCAGATTGGCTGCATGATCGCCATGGTGCCGGTCTATCCTTTCTCCTGTCATCCTGATGATGTGGTGCTGGCGCAGGAAGCGATGCATCAGCGTTACGTGTTCAGCGATGTGCAGATGCGCGGCTACTATCCGGCTTACACTCTGAAAGAGTGGGCGCGTAAAGGCTATGAGATCCAGATGGAAGCGGATGACGCCGATACGCTGCGTCAGGGCTGTGCAGACTACGTCGGCTTCAGTTACTACATGAGTAACGCAGTGAAAACCGATGCCAGCGGCGTGGATGACCCGATCACCGGCTTCGAAGGCGTGGTAAAAAATCCCCACGTTAAAGCCTCTGACTGGGGCTGGCAGATTGACCCCGTCGGCCTGCGTTACGCGCTTAACGAACTCTATGAACGCTATCAGAAGCCGCTGTTTATCGTCGAGAACGGCTTTGGGGCTATCGACAAGCCAAACGATGCAGGCGTGATTGAAGATGATTACCGCATCGACTATCTGCGCGCCCACATCGAAGAGATGAAAAAAGCAGTCACTTACGACGGTGTAGAGCTAATGGGCTATACGCCGTGGGGCTGCCTGGATTGCGTCTCCTTCACCACCGGCCAGTACGATAAGCGTTACGGCTTTATTCACGTCAATAAAAACGACGACGGCAGCGGCGATTTCTCCCGTTCGAAGAAGAAGAGCTTTAACTGGTATCAGCAGGTTATCGCCAGCAATGGCGAAAACCTGTAACGGGTGACGCCGCGGCTGAAAAGCAGCGGCGTGCTGCGTTAGCGCCCACCGGCAGCATCAATGATGCTGCCGGTGACGTAAGAGGCGGCCTCGCTGGCCAGCCAGACAATCGCTTCCGCGACCTCCTCCGCCTGCCCGCCGCGCCCCATCGGGATCGCACTGGCGAGGCGATCAACCCGACCCGGCTCACCGCCATCGGCATGCATTTCCGTGTAGATGAATCCCGGACGAACCCCGTTAACCCGAATCCCCTGCTGCGCCACTTCCAGCGATAATCCTTTGGTCAGCGTATCCATCGCGCCTTTCGACGCGGCATAATCGACATACTCACCCGGTGCGCCAATCCGGGCCGCGGCTGATGAGACATTCACTATCGCGCCGCCCTGACCGCCGTGATGGGTTCCCATTCGTTTGACGGCTTCGCGGCAGCAGAGAAAGGTGCCGATGACGTTGGTCGCAAAAACTTTGTGCAGGCGGGCCGCATCGAGCTGCTCGACCCGGCACTGCTGAAACAGAATCCCGGCGTTGTTAACCAGCAGGGTCAGCGGCGCGGACTGGTGATCGAGCTGCGCAAACATTGCCATCACCTGCGCTTCATCGGCAATATCCGCCTGCAGCGCAAAGGCCTCGCCGCCCTGCTGCTGGATCGCGCTCACCACCTGCTGTGCTTCCGCCTCGCGCTGGCGATAATTGACCGCCACCCGATAGCCTCTGGCGGCCAGTAATAGGGCGGTGGCGCGTCCGATACCGCGACTGCCGCCGGTAACCAGTGCTAATTTCATCTTGTCTCCCATAAAAAAAGGGCCGACGAATCGGCCCTGTTCAGGTTGGTTTAGCGGTTTCGCGTATACGCGCGTTACTGATAATCGCTCATCGGTACGCAGGAGCAGAACAGATTGCGATCGCCAAACACATCATCCAGACGTTTTACCGTCGGCCAGTATTTGTTATGGCTGCCCGCCGGGAAAACCGCCAGCTCACGGCTGTAGGGATGCGTCCACTCGCTGACGATTTCCAGCTGAGTATGCGGCGCATTGACCAGCGGATTGTCTTCCAGCGGCCATTCGCCCGCCGTTACCCGGTCGATCTCCATACGGATAGAGAGCATCGCGTCGATAAAACGATCCAGTTCGATTTTGCTTTCCGATTCGGTCGGTTCAACCATCAATGTTCCCGCCACCGGGAACGACATGGTCGGTGCGTGGAAACCGTAGTCAATCAGACGCTTGGCAATATCCAGTTCGCTGATACCGGTCTGCTCTTTCAGCGGGCGGATATCGAGAATGCATTCATGCGCGACCCGACCATCACGACCGGTATAGAGCACCGGATAGGCTGACTGCAAACGACTGGCGATATAGTTGGCATTCAGGATCGCCACTGAACTGGCCTGCTTCAGCCCTTCCGCGCCCATCATGCGAATGTACATCCAGCTGATCGGCAGAATAGAGGCGCTGCCAAACGGTGCCGCTGACACCGCACCCTGCTGCGTTAATACGCCATCGATCTGCACCACGCTGTGACCCGGAACAAACGGGGCCAGATGCGCTTTCACGCCAATCGGTCCCATGCCCGGTCCGCCGCCGCCGTGCGGAATACAGAACGTTTTATGCAGGTTAAGGTGCGACACATCCGCGCCAATGTAGCCCGGCGTGGTGATACCGACCTGCGCATTCATGTTGGCGCCGTCGAGGTAAACCTGACCGCCATACTGATGCACAATCTGGCAGACTTCGCGGATGGTCTCTTCATATACGCCGTGGGTCGACGGATAGGTCACCATGATGCAGGAGAGTTTGTCGCCTGCCAGTGCCGCTTTCTCGCGCAGATCGCCGAGGTCAATGTTGCCCTGTTTATCACAGGCCACAACCACCACATCCATGCCGGCCATCTGTGCGGATGCCGGATTGGTGCCGTGGGCCGAGCTCGGGATCAGGCAGAGGTGACGATCGCCCTGGTTGCGGCTTTCGTGATAGCGACGAATCGCCAGCAGACCGGCATATTCGCCCTGCGCGCCAGAGTTCGGCTGCATACAAAGCGCATCGTAGCCGGTGAGCTGTACCAGCCACTGCGACAGCTGACCGATCATCTGCAGATAACCGCTCGCCTGTTCTGCCGGGCAGAACGGATGCAGTTCAGCAAATTCCGGCCAGGTGATCGGGATCATTTCCGCCGCGGCATTGAGTTTCATGGTGCAGGAGCCAAGAGGGATCATCGCCTGATTCAGCGCCAGATCCTTTTTCTCCAGGCTGTGCATGTAGCGCATCATCTCGGTTTCACTGTGATGACGGTTAAACACCGGATGCGTCAGGATCTCACTGTGGCGCAGTAAACCGGCCGGAATTGACTGGCTCTCCAGCGCAACGTCGTGGTCGAGCTTATCCAGATCCAGCCCGTGCGCGTCACCCAGCAGAATGGCGAACAGCGTCAGAATATCTTCACGCTGGGTGGTTTCGTCCAGCGTGATGCCAACTGCCTGATGAATATCGCTACGCAGGTTAACGCCAAAGCTCAGGGCGCGGTTCAGCACCGCCGCTTTGTCTGAGACCTCCACCGTCAGGGTATCGAACCAGTGCTGATGGCGCAGCATCAGACCGCCCTGTTGCAGGCCCGCCGCCAGAATGTTGGTAAAACGATGGATGCGCGAGGCGATGCGTTTGAGGCCCGCCGGACCGTGGAATACCGCATAAAGTCCGGCGATATTCGCCAGCAGCACCTGAGAAGTACAGATGTTGGAGTTGGCCTTTTCGCGACGGATATGCTGTTCACGGGTCTGCATCGCCATGCGCAGCGCGGTATGACCGGCAGCATCACGGGAGACGCCGATGATGCGGCCCGGCATCGAGCGTTTATGCTCATCGCGGCTGGCGAAGAAGGCCGCGTGCGGACCGCCGTAACCCATCGGCACGCCGAAGCGCTGCGCAGAGCCAAACACAATATCCGCACCCTGCTTGCCTGGCGCTTCCAGCAGCACCAGCGACATGAAATCGGCAGCCATGCTGACCACCACTTTGCGGGCTTTCAGCGCGGCAATCAGCGCGCTGTAATCGTGCGCTTCGCCGGTGGTGCCAACCTGTTGCAGCAGCACGCCAAACAGATCGTCATGATCCAGGGCTTTTTCGGCTTCATCGATAATCAGTTCAAAACCAAAGGTTTCGGCACGGGTTCGCACCACATCAAGCGTTTGTGGATGAATATCCCCGGCAATAAAAAATTTAGTGGCGTTTTTCAGCTTGCTGACGCGTTTTGCCATCGCCATCGCTTCTGCAGCGGCGGTGGCTTCGTCCAGCAGCGAGGCGGAGGCGATATCCATGCCGGTCAGATCCAGGGTCAGCTGCTGGAAGTTTAACAACGCCTCCAGTCGTCCCTGTGAGACCTCCGGCTGATACGGCGTATAGGCGGTGTACCAGCCTGGATTCTCCAACATATTCCGCAGGATCACCGGTGGCGTGATTACCGCGCTGTATCCCATGCCGATCCAGGATTTGTAACGCAGATTCTGACTGGCTATTGCTTTCAGTTCAGCCAGCGCCTGCTGTTCCGTGGCGGCTTCACCGACCGCTGGCGGGCCAGGCAACTGAATATCTGCCGGAACAATCGCGCCGATTAATGCCTCCAGCGACGGAGCGCCAATAGCGTCAAGCATCATCGCTTGTTGCTCAGGTGAAGGACCGATATGGCGCTCGATGAATGCACCGTTGTGTTCAAGCTGGCTGAGAGTCTGAGTCATTAGCAGTAAATCCTGAATCGGGCTGGGGAACAGAGAGAGCAAACAGAAATCTGCGGCCCCGACGAGAGGCCGCCTGACGATTACTCGTCGATAGACGCTTTATACGCATCTGCATCCAGCAGCGCGTCAATTTCTGACTCGTCACTGGCTTTGATTTTGAATAACCAGCCGCCGTCATACGGCTCGCTGTTGACCTGCTCTGGTGCGTCGGACAGCGCATCATTGACCGCCACAATCTCACCGCTGATCGGCGCATAGATATCTGATGCGGCTTTGACCGACTCGGCGACGGCACACTCTTCACCGGCCGCAAAGGTTGTCCCTACTTCAGGCAGATCGACAAACACCATGTCACCCAGCAGTTCCTGTGCGTGTTCGGTGATCCCCACGGTGTAAGAACCATCTTCTTCTTTGCGCACCCACTCGTGGCTGTCGCGGTACTTCAACGTATTCGGCACATTGCTCATTGGCCATTTCTCCTGAATAAAATTTACTGGGCGACCGGTTTACCGGCGCGGACAAAAATCGGTCGGGTAACCTTTACCGGCATCTGACGGTTACGAATCTCAACGATGGCGGTGTCGCCAATCGAGGCCGGCACCCGCGCCAGGGCAATGCTGTAACCCAGCGTGGGCGAAAAAGAGCCGCTGGTGATGATCCCTTCCTGCGGCTCGCCCTGGTCGTCGGTGAAGCGCACCGGCAGCCCGTTACGCAGCACGCCTTTTTCGGTCAGGATCAGCCCAACCAGTTTTTCTGTGCCGCGTTCACGCTGGAGTTCCAGTGCTTCACGGCCGATAAAAGCCCGGTCAGCAGGCTCCCAGCTCACCGTCCAGCCCATATTGGCGGCCAGCGGAGAAACGCCTTCATCCATCTCCTGACCGTAAAGGTTCATGCCCGCTTCCAGCCGCAGCGTGTCGCGCGCGCCCAGCCCGGCCGGCCTGACGCCGGCGGCCAGCAGTCGCTGCCAGAAATCGGCTGCCTGCTCTGCCGGTAATGCAATTTCATATCCCGCTTCACCGGTATAGCCGGTAGTGGCGATAAACAGCCCCTCCGCCTCAACGCCAAAGAACGGCTTCATACCGGCCACCGCCTGCCGCTGTGCGTCGCTGAACAGCGTCTGCGCTTTCTGCTGCGCCTGCGGACCCTGAACGGCAATCAGCGCCAGGTCGTCACGTTCGGTCAGCGTAATGCCGTAGCCCTCGGCATGCCGGGCGATCCAGGCGAGGTCGTTCTCACGGGTGGCGGAGTTCACCACCAGCCGGAAAAAATCTTCGCTCATAAAGTAAACAATTAAATCGTCAATGACGCCACCCGACGCATTCAGCATGCCGGTGTAGAGCGCTTTGCCGGGCTGGGTCAGTTTTGCCACATCATTTGCCAGCAGGTAGCGCAGAAACTCGCGGGTACGCGGGCCTTTCAGGTCAACAATCGTCATGTGGGAGACATCAAACATCCCGGCGTCATTACGCACCGCATGATGCTCGTCCATCTGGGAGCCATAATGCAGCGGCATCATCCAGCCATGAAAATCGACCATGCGGGCGCCGCAGGCCTGATGCTGTTCAAATAGAGGTGTTTGCTGAGTCATAACCATCCTGTGCAGAAGCGAGTGAGTAGCAAAGCGCGCCGGAAACGGTGCCGACGCAAACGTTCTCTTTAGCCTGACGTTACCACCGAATCTGACGATTAACCATAAGCAAACCGGGGTCGAAAGCTGATGCACAGCCTAACCAGGATTCCACATCGACAGGATAAAAAACTGCGATTTTGTGATTAATCACGCAATAAATGCAGGGAGGTTGAATATACCCAGCAAATTTATGCGAGAAGCCGTTCAGGATGTTAAAAAAACACCGTGACGGTTTGGCAACCGAATAAGAAAAAGTAATGCGAATTGCGCGGCAAAATTAGAATAAATCAAACGAAGGGCAATGGTGGTGCGGCGCTGCATTGTGATGGTGCAGCGCGGATTTCAGCGATAAAAAAGGCCAGCAAATGCTGGCCTGGTAGTGAGCGCTGACGCTGCGTTTATCGCAGCCACGCCGGCAGATCATTCAGGCCCATCGCCTGCTTCAGCATCAGCGGTTTGACGCCCGGCAGGCTGTCCGCCAGCTTGAGGCCAACGTCGCGCAGCAGCTTTTTGGCCGGATGAGTGCCGGAGAACATTTCGCGGAAGCCCTGCATGCCAGCCAGCATCATCGCAGCGCTGTGCTTACGGCTGCGCTCGTAGCGGCGCAGGTAGAGGTGCTGTCCGATATCTTTACCCTGCTGGTGCAGACGGCGAATCTCGCCAATCAGTTCAGCCGCGTCCATAAAGCCCAGGTTGACGCCCTGCCCTGCCAGCGGATGAATGGTGTGGGCCGCATCGCCCACCAGCGCCAGACGATGCGCGGCAAAGTTGCGGGCATAGCGCGCCATCAGAGGGAAGGTTTTGCGCTCGCTCTCCAGCTGGCACAGGCCGAGCCGCATATCAAACGCCACCGACAGCTGCTGGTTGAACAGCGCTTCCGGCATCGTCTCCAGCCGGCTTGCTTCCTGCGGCGACAGCGACCAGACAATCGAACTCAGATGCGGGTCCTGCATCGGCAGGAAAGCCAGGATACCGTCACCATGAAACACCTGACGCGCCACTGCGTCGTGCGGCAGCGCAGTACGGACGTTGGCGACCAGGGCGTGATGATCGTAATCCCAGAAGGTCAGCGGAATATCTGCTTTGTTACGCAGCCAGGAGTTGGCCCCGTCAGCGGCAATCATCAGACGCGCCGTTAACATGCTGCCATCCTGCAGGGTAATAAAGGCTTCATTGTCGCCAAACGCCACCTGCTGCAGCTGTGAGGGCGCCATCAGCGTGACGTCGCTGCAGACGCTGGCGCGTTGCCACAGGGCGCGATGAATCACCGGATTTTCGATGATATGACCCAGATGAGAAAGCCCCTGCTGCTGGTCGTCAAAAGCGATAGCTCCGAAGCTATCTTTGTCCCACACTTCCATGCCGTGATAGGCGCTGGCGCGCAGCGAAAGAATGGTCGACCAGACATCCAGCTTCTGCAGCAGCCGTTCGCTGGCGGCATTAATGGCCGAAACGCGAATCGAGGGTGCATCACTCAGGCTGAGCGGTGGCTCGGGCGATTTTTCCAGTACCGCGATGCGCAGTCCGCTGCCTTGCAGGCCGCAGGCGACCGCCAGTCCGACCATACCGCCACCGGCGATCACCACATCAAAAGTTTGCATCAAAGCCTCTTTATTAACGCTTAACCCAGCCAAGCGTACGCTCAGCCAGTTGATTTCGTAGCCACGGCAGATGATCCATCGCCATCAGGCCCAGATTGCGCCCGATTACCAGCGGCGTATGCCGGTTCGCGAAGATGCGGACTAAGCCGTCGGTAATGCCGATGGTCGCGGCGCGATCCTGTTCACGGCGCTGCTGATACTGATTCAGCACCGCATAGCTGCCGGGGTCCTGCTGCTGTCGATGGGCTGAGGCCAGCGTCTCGGCCAGGGACATCACATCGCGCAGGCCAAGGTTAAAGCCCTGTCCGGCTATCGGGTGCAGCGTCTGCGCCGCGTTACCGACTACCGCTACCCGATGCGTGACCGGCTGCACCGCCCGGTGCAGCGCCAGCGGGTAACATTCACGCTGACCGGCATGCGTAAATTTGCCCAGCCGCCAGCCAAACGCCCGTTGCAGTTCACGAAGAAAGTCAGCATCACTCCAGCGCATAACCGCATCACGCTGTGACAGCGGATGGCACCACACCAGCGACAGGCGATTACCGGACATCGGTAGCAACGCCAGCGGGCCGTGCTCGGTAAAGCGTTCAAACGCACGTCCCTGATGCGGCAACGCCGTGGTGACATTAGCAATCAATGCCAGTTGCTGGTAGTCGCTGGTTTGCCACTGGATACCGCAGGAGGCCGCCAGCGCCGAACGTGAGCCATCGGCTGCCACCAGCAGGTCGCCACTGAGCTGCTCGCCGTTATCCAGCGTTACCCTGACCTGCTGCGCGCTGCGACTGGCCTGCGTAACGCGAGCCGGACAGCGCAGCGTGACGCCCGGCGCTTTTTTCAGCTCAGCAAACAGACGCTGTCCGACATCGAACAGCTCCACCACCTGCCCCAGCGCCGGAATGTCGTAATCCTCCGCCGCCAGCGAGACGAATCCCGCATGGCCGCGATCGGAGACATGAATGTGGGTAATCGGTGTGGCACAGCCGGCAATGCGCTGCCACAGGTTGATATCGGCCAGCTGCTGACAGGTACCGGCTGCCAGTGCTATAGCGCGGCCGTCATAGCCTGGGTGCGACCGGCTGGCGGGCTCGCTGCTTTCGATCAGCGTCACCGGCAGCTGGCCCTGCGTCAGATGGGATATCGCCAGCGCCAGCGTTGCGCCGGTCATGCCGCCACCGGCAATCAGAATAGTCATGCTGTTTTTGCCGCCGCCATTAATGCTTCGATCGCTTCGGCATCCTTCACCACGCTGTCGGTCAGATTTTCATTGCCGGTTTCGGTGATCAGAATGTCATCTTCGATACGAATGCCAATGCCGCGATACTCTGCCGGGACATCAGCATCCGGGGCGATGTAGATCCCCGGCTCCACGGTCAGTACCATGCCTGGCTCCAGCACCCGATCGCGGCTTGGGGTACCGTAGTGCCCCACATCGTGCACGTCCAGACCCAGCCAGTGGCTGAGGCCATGCATATAGAACTGGCGATGCGCCTCTTCAGCAATCAGGGTTTCGACTTCACCCTCCAGCACGCCCAGCTCTACCAGGCCGCTGACCATAATCCGCACCACTTCGTCATTCACTTCACGGATGCTGATGCCCGGCCGGAACAGCGTGAGAGAGGTGTAGAGAGAGGCCAGAACGATGTCATAGATGGCGCGTTGCGGGGCGCTGAATTTCCCGTTAACCGGGAAGGTGCGGGTAATATCGCCGGCATAGCCGTGAAACTCACAGCCTGCATCGATCAGCACCAGGTCGCCGTCGCGCAGTTCACTCTCATTTTCGGTGTAGTGCAGAATGCAGCCGTTTTCACCGGCGCCAACAATGGTGTTGTAAGCCGGAAAGCGGGCGCCGTGACGGGAAAATTCGTGATGAATTTCGCCTTCGAGCTGATATTCATACATCCCGGGGCGGCAGGCTTCCATCGCCCGGGTATGCGCCAGGGCGCTGATTTTGCCGGCGCGGCGCAACAAGGCAATCTCATCCTCATCCTTGAACAGGCGCATCTCATGCACCCACGGACGCCAGTCGGTCACCGTCGCCGGTGCGCTGAGATTCTGGCGGAAACCGCGGCGCAGCTTATCCAGTGCGTTAAACACCAGCGTGTCGGCTTCCGCATGTTCGCCCTGCGCATGGTAAACCACATCCAGACCGTTCAGCAGCAGGTGCAGCTGTTCGCCAATATCGTTCCACGGCAAAGCGCGATCGACACCCAGCTTTGCCGGTGCCGCCTCCTGCCCCAGTCGACGTCCGAACCAGACTTCCGCGGTCAGATCCCGTACCCGGTTAAACAGAACGCTGTGGTTATGCGTTTCGTCACTTTTAATCAGCACCAGCAGCGCCTGCGGCTCGTTGAAGCCGGTGAAATACCAGAAGTCGCTGTTCTGACGGAACGGATATTCAGTGTCGTTGCTGCGCGTCACTTCAGGCGCGGCAAACAGCAACGCGGCGCTGCCGGGTACCATTTTCGCTAACAGCGCCTGTCGACGCTGCTGGAATCTGTCCAGTGAAATCATCTCTGCACTCCCTGTAATCTGATCGGATTGAACTGACCGGTTGACCCGTTAACGTAAGTTTAGTGTAGCGTCGGTTTCCGGACTTCTGGCGCGGTCGGCTGCGGACGGGTAAAGGTGTCGTGACACAGCAACGCCGCCACACGCACATACTCAATCACCTCCTCCAGCGACTGTTCCAGCTCTTCCTCATCTTCGTCTTCCTCATAGCCCAGCTGGGCGATGGTGCGAAGATCATCGATCGCCTCACCGGTCTCGCCGGTGACTTTATCCAGTTTAGGCTGTGTCACGCCGAGGCCGAGCAGAAAATGGTTTACCCAGCCGGCCAGCGCATCGGCGCGATCGAATACCGTGATGTCATCATCGCTCGGCAGCAGCAGCTGAAACAGAAAACCTTCATCTTCCAGCGTGGTGGCGATATTTTCGTGCAGCGCCTGTAACGGCATCGACAGGCTTTGTGAAAACGCCATGCCCTCATTGGCCAGATCGTGCACCAGGGTCTTCCAGCTCGGGTCCTGATTGCCGCCGCACAGGATGCCGCTCAGCAAGCCATGCATTTCCGCTGGGGTCATTCCTACGCCCTGCTGTGAGAGCGCCGCCGCCAGCGCGTTGTAATCGGGGGTTGCGTTCTGTAAGGACATAAGTTTTCATCGTCGTTGGCAGAATAAGTTCGTGTTATGCTACCACTAGCTGCCTCAAGGTTTCCAGAAAAGGGGTTGTAACTTATTTCGCGGGTCTATATAGTTGCCCACCTCTCAAACCATTGATGGTTAAGGGAGTTGCGGGCGAAGTAATCAGTCAGGAAGGTGGCATGTCTGCACAACCGGTAGATTTACAAATTTTTGGTCGTTCGTTGAGAGTGAATTGTCCGCCTGAACAGCAAGATGCGCTGAATGCAGCGGCTGAAGATCTCAATCAACGGTTGCAAGATCTAAAAGTTCGCACTAGAGTCACCAATACAGAACAACTGGTGTTCATCGCCGCGTTAAACGTCTGCCACGAGCTGGCGCAAGAGAAAGTGAAAACGCGCGATTATGCTGCTAATATGGAACAGCGTATCCGTATGTTGCAGCAGACGATTGAACAGGCGCTGGTTGAGCAAGGTCGCATCACTGAGCGTGAGGATGCGAAGTTCGAATAAAACTTCATGGTTGCTATACTCTGGTAACGGTGAGGTAAATTTTCTCTGAGATGTTTGCATGTGGGCCAGTCCCCTGAGCCGATATTTCAAAAAAACAGAATGTGACGCTCCGTAACCTGTGAGCATGCTCGGTCCGTCCGAGAAGCCTGATGGTTGCGACGGCATATTCACCTTGAACCAAGGGTTCAAGGGTTACAGCCTACGGCGGCATCTCGGAGATCTCTCTTCTGTAGTCCCTGTGTACTACCCTGTTCGTCCCGGTATTTTTCCCCGACTGTCATGTTATAGTTGCTGCTTGAGCGACTTATCCGGCGGGGAAACCATGTCTGAACCTTCTCAGCGACCCAATGCAATCCAGCCTCAACGCCAGGCAATTCGCCAGCACGTCCGCCATTTACGGCGCGCACTAACCGATGAGCAGCAAACCCTGGCCGCTGAGCAGCTCGCTGAACACGCCCTGAATTACGCTCCACTGACTGAAGCGCTCAATATCGCCCTGTTCCTGTCGGTGGATGGCGAGCTCAATACCCGTCCGCTGATTGCCCGTCTCTGGCATCTGAAGAAAGCGGTTTATCTGCCAGTATTACACCCCTTTTCCCCCGGTAATTTGTTATTCCTGCGCTACTCACCCGATACCCTGCTGCGCAAAAATAAACTCCATATTCCCGAGCCGCCGCTGGATATCCGGCAGTTGATCACCCTCGATCAGCTGGATGTGATGATGGTGCCGCTGGTGGCTTTTGATCAATATGGACAACGTCTGGGAATGGGCGGCGGTTTTTACGATCGCACGCTGCAGAACTGGCGACAGCATGGTTTCCTGCCGGTCGGGCTGGCGCATGACTGTCAGTGTGTCGATAGCCTGCCGGTTGCGGAGTGGGATGTGCCGTTACCAGCGGTGCTGACGCCGTCAAAGCTGTGGCAGTGGGAGTAAGATAGCTGAGCAAAAAAAGAGGCGCACAGCGCGCCTCTTGCTGTTTCTGACGCTTAGTAAAGCAGACGAGCGCGAATGGTGCCGGGAATCGCCTTCATCAGCTGTAACGCTTTATCAGCCAGCTCTGGCTCAGCATCGATATCGATGACCACATAGCCCATAAACGGCGACGTCTGCAGATACTGAGCGGCAATGTTGATGCCCTGCTCGGCAAAAATCTGGTTGATAGCGGTCAGGACGCCTGGGCGGTTTTCATGGATGTGCAGCAGACGGCTGGCGCTGGCGCCGTGCATCGGCAGTGACACTTCCGGGAAGTTAACCGCTGACAGCGTGGAGCCGTTATCGGAATATTTCGCCAGCTTACCAGCGACTTCGATGCCGATATTCTCCTGCGCTTCTTCGGTCGATCCGCCAATGTGCGGAGTCAGGATGACGTTATCAAATTCACTGAGCGGCGAGATGAAGGGATCGCTGTTAGTGGCAGGCTCGACCGGGAACACGTCGATAGCTGCGCCGCCAACCTGTTTGCTGGCCAGTGCGTCACACAGCGCCGGGATATCCACTACCGTGCCGCGCGAGGCGTTAATCAGCAGCGCGCCAGGCTTCATCTGTGCCAGCTGTTCAGCACCGATCATATCCTGGGTGGAGACCGTCTCCGGCACGTGCAGGCTGACCACATCGCTCATATTGAGCAGATCCGCCATATGGCGTACCTGGGTCGCGTTGCCCAGCGGCAGCTTGTTTTCGATATCGTAGAAAAAAACATGCATTCCCAGGCTTTCGGCCAGTACGCCGAGCTGCATACCGATATGACCATAACCGATGATGCCCAGCTTCTTGCCGCGCGCCTCAAACGAACCTTTGGCATTTTTGTTCCAGATACCACGATGGGCTTTGGCATTGGCTTCCGGGATACCGCGCAGCATCAGCAGCATCTCACCAATCACCAGTTCCGCTACCGAGCGGGTATTGGAGAACGGCGCGTTAAACACCGGAATCCCGCGGCTGGCTGCGGCCTGCAGGTCAACCTGGTTGGTGCCAATGCAGAAGCAGCCGACTGCGACCAGCTTTTCAGCGGCGGCAAATATCTCTTCAGTCAGTTGGGAGCGGGAACGGATACCAATAAAGTGCGCATCACGGATCGATGCTTTTAACGCGTCAGCGTCCAGCGCGCCCTTGTGGAATTCGATGTTGGTATAGCCTGCAGCCCGCAGGTTTTCCAGCGCGCTCTGATGGACACCTTCCACCAGCAGGAACTTAATCTTGTCTTTTTCCAGTGATACCTTTGCCATTTCCCGACCCTATTCAGAATTCAATGAGGACTGCCATAAGCCAGCCTTCTGTCAAAATATCAAAAAATACGCCTGCGGCAATACAAACGATTGCCTGTGCGACAGCACGGCAAGGCTTTGCAGCAGCACATTGCCGTACAAAATCGTGATGTCTGCGATGAAGGGAGAACGAACCCGCTGTGGATGACGCTAATGTGACATAAGTCACCAAATTTCACCCTGGCGAGAAAAGATGTTTTTCAGACAGAAACCCCCGGCGCCGCTTCGACGCCGGACAGATCATTTTTTGATGGTTTTCACCCCGTCAGGTCCGCCAATCAGCGCGATATCCGCGCCGCGTGCGGCGAACAGGCCAACGGTAACAACGCCTGGCAAAGCGTTGATCGCTTTTTCCAGTTCAATCGGGTCGAGAATACGCAGATTATGCACGTCGAGAATAATATTGCCGTTATCGGTGACCACGTTCTGCCGATATTCCGGTAAACCGCCGAGCCTGACCAGCTGACGCGCCACATAGCTGCGCGCCATCGGGATCACTTCGACCGGCAGCGGGAAACGACCCAGCACGTCCACCTCTTTTGAGGCGTCAGCGATACAGATAAAGGTTTCAGCCACCGCAGCGACGATTTTCTCACGCGTCAGCGCAGCCCCACCGCCTTTGATCATCTGCATCTGCGGGTTGATCTCATCAGCACCATCAACGTAAACCGACAGAACATCGATCTCGTTCAGATCGAACACCTGAATACCGAGGCTTTTCAGCTTTTGGGTTGAGGCGTCGGAGCTGGAGACCGCGCCCTCGATCTGATGCCTGACCGTCGCGAGCGCATCAATAAAATGGGAGGCGGTCGAGCCGGTGCCAACGCCGACAACCGTACCGGGCTTAACGTAATCGAGTGCAGCCCAACCTACGGCTTTTTTCAGTTCATCCTGGGTCATGGTATGTTTAAAACCTGTGCGACAACGAAGTGCGCGTAGTATAAAACAAGGCTTACTGAAAATGCTCGGGTGACAGGCGCGGATTTATCGCTTTGGAAGCCAGACCACAAAAACACGCGGTCACTTACCGGTGACACTTTTGTGGCATAGTAACGTCCACCCTGAAGGAGAGAGAATAACAATGAAACGCCCCGATTATCGTACGCTTCAGGCGCTGGATTCAGTGATTCGTGAACGCGGTTTTGAACGCGCCGCACAAAAATTATGCATCACGCAGTCGGCGGTTTCGCAGCGCATCAAGCAGCTGGAGAACCTGTTTGGTCAGCCGCTGCTGGTGCGTACCGTGCCGCCTCGCCCCACCGAGCAGGGTCAGAAGCTGCTGGCGCTGCTGCATCAGGTTGAGCTGCTGGAAGAGGAGTGGCTGGGCGATGAGAACAGCGGTACCACGCCGCTGCTGCTGTCACTGGCGGTCAACGCCGACAGTCTGGCGACCTGGCTGCTGCCCGCGCTGAAAGATGTGCTGGCCGACTCGCCGGTACGGCTCAATTTACAGGTAGAAGATGAAACCCGGACCCAGGAGCGTTTACGCCGCGGCGAAGTGGTGGGTGCAGTGAGTATTCAGCCGCAACCGCTGCCGAGTTGCCTGGTCGATCAACTGGGTGCGCTCGACTATCTGTTTGTCGCCTCCCGCGATTTTGCTGACCGTTTCTTCCCCAACGGCGTCACCCGTTCTGCCCTGCTGAAAGCGCCTGCCGTAGCCTTTGACCACCTGGATGATATGCACCAGGCGTTTCTGCAACAGAACTTCGATCTCTCGCCGGGCAGCGTGCCCTGCCACATCGTTAATTCATCGGAAGCCTTTGTGCAGATGGCTCGACAGGGTTCGACCTGCTGTATGATTCCGCATCTGCAGATTGAGCGTGAGCTGGCGAGCGGTGAGCTGATTGATTTGACGCCGGGCCTCTATCAGCGCCGGATGCTTTACTGGCATCGCTTTGCGCCGGAAAGCCGTCTGATGCGGCGGGTGACCGATGCGCTGATTGCGCATGGACATCGCGTGCTGCGTCAGGATGACGTTGCCGCGTAACCAGAGAAAACGGGGCTGAGGCCCCGTTTTGCATTATGGCGTATTCGGTTTGAGCTCAAACACCACATCGACCTGATCGTCAAAGTTGATGCTTTGCTGATCGTAGGTTTCCTGCGCCGAGGTATCGGCTGCCGCAGCGGCCTTATACATACGGTTCATCGGCATCGGCTGATAGTTAGCGACCTGATAGCGAATGCTGTAGATCGAGCCCAGCTGCGCATTAAAGCCGGCTGCCAGCTCTGACGCCTGCTGAGTGGCATTTTTGATTGCTGCTTTGCGGGCCTGTTGTTTATAACTTTCCGGGTTTGCCACGCCTAACTCAACGCTGCGTACTTCGTTCAGGCCGGATTTCAGCGCACCATCCAGCAGATCGTTGAGTTTATCCAGCTGACGCAGGGTAACCTGCACCTGACGCACCGCACGATAACCTTTCAGTACCGATTTACCCTCTTTGGTGTAATCGTATTCCGGCTGGGTGCTCAGGTTGGCCGCATCAATATCTTTCTTCTCGATGCCATTCTTTTGCAGGAAATCGAAATATTGTGCCACCCGGCTATCGGCCTGCTTTTTCGCATCAGCAGCATCTTTTGACGATACGTTTACCACGATAGATAAGGTGGCGATATCCGGACGGGCATCAACCGTTGCCTTGCCAGAGGTCACGACATGCGGCCCATTCGGCAACTCATCAGCTTGTACGCTGGGCAGTGCCCCGGCGCTCATTATGGCGGCCAGAGCCAATGCTTTCAGTTTCATGAAAGTCCTCCTTGAAAAGGTCAATATGACGGCTTCCAACAGGCGAAGCCCAAAAGCGCATCGGTATGCGCCATGCTTTGAGTGGTGATTATGGCAAAAGTTCGGCCTCAGCGCGGCAATAACCGTTGCCTGTTCGCGCTGAGTTTAAAAACCGGCCATGCCCTGACGCGCCAGCTGCAGGGCGATAAACCACATCACCGCGCCCACCAGCAGGTTAATAATGCGCTGTGCTCTGGCGGTTCGCAGCCGTGGCGACAGCCAGGCGGCCAGCAGTGCCAGGCCAAAAAACCACAGCACCGAGGCGCTGATGGTGCCCAGCGCAAACCATTGTCGGGCGGCATTGGTCGGCAACTGGCCGCCCAGGCTGCCGAGCACTACAAAGGTATCAAGATAGACGTGCGGGTTAAGCCAGGTCACCGCCAGCAGCGTCGCGATAATGCGTCCCCTGCTCTGCTTCAGCGGCTGGCTGTCGTCTGAATCGACGCTGTGGCTGAAGGCGCTACGCAGCGCGCCCCAGCCATACCAGAGCAGAAAGGCTACGCCCGCCCAGGTGATTATCATCAGCAGCAGTGGCGACTGGCTCAGTAAGGCGCTGCCGCCAAAGATCCCGCCACTGATCAGCAGAATATCGCTCAGGGCGCACAGCGAGGCGGTCATCAGATGATACTGCCGTTTTACGCCCTGATTCATCACGAACGCATTCTGCGGACCCAGCGGCAGGATCAGCGCAGCGCCAAGAGCAAGCCCTTGAAAGTAGAGAGATAACATCAGATAACTTTCCGAATAACTGAAGATGGGAAGGAGTATAAAGAGGCGATGAGATTAGCGGAAATGGAAAAAATTAATCAGCGATTAGCAAAATGAATGGGCGGCGAACGCCGCCCACTGACGGGTTACTGCGGCTGCGTCGGGCTTTGCAGCTGCGGCACCGTGGCGTCGGGTGACCGGACGCGATGCAGATGCACGTCCATCTGCGGATAAGGAATACCGATGCCTTTGCCATCCAGCGTCCGCTTGAAGTTCTTCAGCAGGTCCCAGTAGACGTTCTGCAGGTCACCGCTGTTGCTCCAGCAGCGCACCACAAAGTTCATTGATGACGCGGCCAGCTCGTTCAGACCGACCTGTACACCCAGGTCCTGCAGGACGCGGCTGTCTGCATCGACCACTTCACGTAACAGGGTCAGCACCTCGTCCACATCAGCTTCATACGAGACGCCAATAATGAACTCATTACGTCGAACCGGTTCACGGGAAAAGTTAACGATATTACCGGTAATAATCTTGCCGTTGGGTACCACAACACGTTTGCCGTCAGCGGACTTGAGTGTGGTTGAGAAGATCTGGACATTCATCACCGTTCCCATGATGCCGCCAAGATCGACAAATTCGCCAGCACGGAAATGGCGGAATATCACCAGCAGCACGCCCGCCGCCAGGTTAGAAAGAGAATCTTTTAACGCCAGACCCACGGCCAGACCTGCCGCACCCAGAATGGCAATCACTGACGTTGTCTGTACGCCAATGCGTCCTAACGCCGCAATAAGTGTGAAGGCGATGATGCCGTAACGAACCAGCGCAGAAAGGAAGTCAGCCACCGTGGTATCGATGTGTCGCGCCTGCAACACCCGATTTGCCGTGTTGGAGATAATGCGTGCAATCATCATCCCGACGATAATGATCGCAATGGCTGCGACGATATTGACCGCGTAGCTGATCAACAATTCCTGATTGCGAATTATCCAGTTGCCTGCATTGTTGAGTTCATCAATCATGCCCGTGTCTTGCATGTAACCACCCTGTAATAGTATCCCCAAGGGAAACGACAAAACATTGCCAGACTTTGTCTGACAATCCCTGACAAAAGGGTAAACAATAAATGGGCCAGTGCCAAACCTGGCGGCGGTTTGCTTCGCTTTTGCCAAAAAAAAGAGAAAAAAAAGGCCCTTTCGGGCCTTTTTTGTACGCTAACTCACCGGCTATTACAGCACGTCGACCGCGTTGAGCTCTTTAAACGCCTGCTCCAGACGGACCACCATAGAGGCCTGGGCTGAACGCAGCCAGACGCGTGGGTCATAGTATTTTTTGTTTGGCTTGTCAGCGCCTTCCGGGTTACCCAGCTGCGACTGCAGATAGCCTTCGTTCTTTTTGTAGTACTGCAGGATGCCGTCCCAGGTCGCCCATTGGGTATCGGTATCGATGTTCATCTTGATCACGCCGTAGCTGATAGACTCTTCGATTTCTGCAGCAGAAGAACCTGAACCACCGTGGAAAACGAAGTCCAGCGCGTTGTGCGGCAGACCATGTTTTTCACACACATATTTCTGCGAATCGCGCAGAATGGTTGGGGTCAGTTTAACGTTGCCTGGCTTGTAAACGCCGTGGACGTTACCGAATGACGCCGCAATGGTGAAGCGCGGGCTGATGGCATTCAGTTTTTCGTACGCGTAGTTCACATCTTCTGGCTGGGTGTAGAGAGCAGACGCGTCCATGTGGCTGTTGTCGACGCCATCTTCTTCACCACCGGTGCAGCCCAGTTCGATTTCCAGCGTCATGTCGATTTTCGCCATGCGCGCCAGGTACTTGCTGCTGATTTCGATGTTTTCTTCCAGTGACTCTTCAGACAGGTCAATCATGTGAGAAGAGAACAGTGGCTTACCGGTTTTCTTGAAATGCTCTTCGCCTGCGTCCAGCAGACCGTCGATCCACGGCAGCAGTTTCTTCGCGCAGTGGTCAGTGTGCAGGATAACCGGCACGCCGTACTGCTCAGCCATCAGATGCACATGGTGTGCGCCAGCGATAGCACCGAAAATGGCAGCGCCCTGTGGTTTTTCAGTCTTGAAGCCTTTACCGGCGATAAATGCGGCACCGCCGTTAGAGAACTGGATGATGATCGGCGCTTTAACTTTCGCCGCTGCTTCCAGTGCCGCATTGATAGAGTCGGAACCGACGCAGTTTACAGCTGGCAGTGCGAATTTGTTCTCTTTCGCAACTTTGAAGATCTTCTGTACGTCATCACCAGTGACAACGCCGGGTTTTACGAAATCAAAAATTTTAGACATGATTGTGTCCTGTTTCGTGACCGTTGATCCCCATTGGGGACCTCGATTTAAACGCCCTGACGGGCAAGACTTCAGGCGATGCCACCCGGCATCGCCCCCAAAGGATTACTGCTTCGCACGCTCTTCCAGCATGGCAACGGCAGGCAGTTTTTTGCCTTCCACGAACTCCAGGAATGCGCCGCCACCGGTCGAGATGTAGGAAATTTTATCTTCGATACCGAACAGATCTATGGCCGCTAAGGTGTCACCGCCGCCGGCAACAGAGAACGCTTCGCTGTCAGCAATGGCGTTTGCCACGATTTCGGTACCTTTACGGAAGTTCGGGAACTCAAAGACGCCAACCGGACCGTTCCACAGGATGGTTTTCGCATCCTTCAGAATGGCCGCCATCGCCTGAGCGGTTTCGTCACCGAAGTCCATAATCTCTTCGTTATCCGCTACTTCCGAAACCTTTTTCACGGTTGCCGGGGCAGTTTCAGAGAATTCCGTGCCAACGCGGGAATCGGTTGGAACCGGAATGCCATACTGGTCACGCAGGCCTTTCGCCGCTTCAACGAAGTCTGGCTCATACAGTGATTTGCCGACGTTGTTGTCGATCGCCACGAAGGTGTTGGCGATGCCGCCACCGACGATAACGGTGTCAGCAATTTTCACCAGCGACTGCAGCACGTCAAATTTGGTAGAGACTTTAGAACCGCCCACGACTGCGACCAGCGGACGCTCCGGGTTGCTCATCACTTTACCCAGCGCTTCCAGCTCTGCTGACAGCAGCGGACCGGCACAGGCGATAGGGGCAAATTTGCCGACGCCGTGGGTAGAAGCCTGCGCGCGGTGCGCGGTGCCGAATGCATCCATCACGAACACGTCGCACAGAGCAGCGTATTTTTTAGACAGCGCTTCGTCATCTTTCTTTTCGCCTTTGTTAAAGCGAACGTTTTCCAGCACCACCAGTTCGCCAGCGCCCACTTCAACGCCGTCGAGGTAATCTTTTGCCAGGGTCACATTGGTGCCGCTCAGCTTCTCTTTCAGGTAGTTAACTACCGGCAGCAGCGAGAACTCTTCGGTGTATTCACCTTCGGTCGGACGACCCAGGTGAGAGGTAACCATCACTTTCGCGCCCTGTTTCAACGCCGCTTCGATGGTAGGCAGTGAAGCACGGATACGTGCATCAGACGTCACTTTCCCTTCTTTCACTGGTACGTTGAGATCGGCGCGGATCAGAACGCGTTTGCCAGCAAGATCCAGATCGGTCATCTTAATTACAGACATGGTGAACCCTCTCGTTGATTCTCATAAGTTTTGCCGGGCGCAAACCGCGCCCTACCTGAAACCGCTTGCGGCCATCGCTAACGTCGTGTCGAGCATTCGGTTAGCAAAGCCCCATTCGTTGTCACACCAGACCAGCGTCTTGATCAGGTGTTGACCGCTGACCCGCGTCTGGGTGCCGTCCACAATGGCACTGTGCGGATCATGGTTAAAATCGACTGAGACTAACGGTAATTCTGTATAGTCAACTATACCACGAAATGCCCCTTCTGCCGCGCTTTGCAACAAGGCGTTAACTTCACACGCCTTCACTGGCTGACGTACAGAAACGCTGAGATCAATCGCCGTCACGTTAATCGTCGGCACGCGCACAGCAATCGCTTCAAAGCGATCGTTGAATTTCGGAAAAATACGGGTAATGCCGGCCGCCAGACGGGTATCCACCGGGATGATCGATTGGCTGGCCGCGCGGGTACGGCGCAGATCGCTGTGATAAGCGTCGATCACCTGCTGATCGTGCATCGCCGAGTGGATCGTGGTGACGGTGCCGGATTCAATGCCAAAGGCGTCATCCAGCAGTTTGATGACCGGAATAATGCAGTTGGTGGTACAGGAAGCGTTTGAAACGAGGCAATCGGTGGCTTTCAGCAACTGCTGGTTAACGCCATAGACGACGGTGGCGTCGAGATCGTTGCCACCAGGATGCGAGAACAGCACTTTCTTCGCGCCCGCCTGCAGATGCGCTTCGCCATCGGCGCGTGAGCCATAGACGCCCGTGCAATCCAGCACCACGTCGACATCGAGTTCGCGCCACGGCAGATCGGCAATCTCAGCCCGATGTAAAATGCGCAGCGTATCGCCCCCGACCCACATCACATCGCGCTCCTGACGCACGTCAAAGGCAAAACGGCCATGGCTGGTGTCATATTTCAGCAGATGCGCCATGCCGGTGGCTTCAGCCAGCTCATTAATGGCGACCACGCTGATCTCAGCCCGACGGCCGGTTTCATACAGCGCGCGCAATACGTTGCGTCCAATACGGCCAAACCCGTTTATTGCTACCCGTATGGTCATCTCTCTCCTGCCACGTCAGACGGAAAAAACGTGCCGTTAGCCTGAGCGCTTCGCTGTAGTTTGTACAGGAGAATCTTACCCGGCATTGTCTGAAACCGGGGTGATTTGCCCGGCAACTGAAACGGTTCAGCCACAATAATGGATGGAAGGAATAACAGGAATGATTGTGATCAATCGGACTGCTTATATTTGGATCTGCGTCACAAAACAGAGCAAAAGTGCATTATTACTACAGGAATAAAACAGCAAAAGGGACGCCTGACGCGTCCCTTTATTTAATCAGGCGGCTATCACCCCGCCTGACGGCGATTACGCCAGCAGCGCTTTTGCTTTGGCGACCACGTTGTCGACGGTGAAGCCGAACATTTCAAACAGCTGATCGGCCGGAGCAGATTCGCCGAAGCTGGTCATGCCGACGATAGCACCGTTCAGACCGGTATATTTGAACCAGTAATCGGCGATACCCGCTTCGATAGCCACGCGTGCGCTAACGGCTTTCGGCAGAACGGATTCACGGTAAGCATCACTCTGCTTGTCGAATGCATCAGTTGACGGCATAGAGACGACGCGAGCTTTACGGCCTTCGCTGGTGAGTTTATCCCAAGCGCCTACTGCCAGTTCAACTTCTGAACCGGTAGCGATCAGGATCACTTCAGGCGTACCGTCGCAATCTTTCAGCACGTAACCCCCGCGCGCCACGTCAGCCAGTTGCTCAGTGCTGCGTTCCTGCTGCGCCAGGTTCTGACGAGAGAAGATCAGCGCTGTCGGGCCATCTTTGCGCTCGATGGCATATTTCCACGCCACCGCCGATTCCACCTGGTCACACGGACGCCACAGGCTCATGTTCGGCGTGGTACGCAGGCTGGCCATCTGCTCGACCGGCTGATGCGTCGGGCCATCTTCACCCAGACCGATTGAGTCGTGGGTATAAACCATGATTTGACGGATCTTCATCAGTGCTGCCATACGCGCTGCGTTACGCGCATATTCAACGAACATCAGGAAGGTCGCGGTGTATGGCAGGAAACCACCGTGCAGTGCCAGACCGTTCGCAATCGCGGTCATACCAAATTCACGCACGCCGTAATGGATGTAGTTACCGGCGGCATCTTCATTGATTGGCTTAGAGCCAGACCAGATGGTCAGGTTGCTGGGAGCCAGATCGGCTGAGCCACCCAGATATTCTGGCAGAATTTTACCAAAGGCTTCGATGGCATTCTGTGACGCTTTACGGCTGGCGATTTTGGCCGGGTTAGCCTGCAGCTGCTCGATGAACTTCTGCGACTCCTGCTGCCAGTTAGCCGGCAGTTCGTTGCTGACGCGACGTTTGAACTCGGCTGCCAGCTCTGGATGCGCCTGCGCATAGGCTGCGAACTTCTTATCCCAGGCCGCTTCTTTCGCCTGGCCCGCTTCTTTCGCGTCCCACTCAGCGTAGATATCAGAAGGGATAACGAACGGTGCGTGTTCCCAGCCCAGCTGTTTGCGGGTCAGGGCCACTTCATCATCGCCCAGCGGTGCGCCGTGTGAATCATGGGTGCCCGCTTTGTTTGGTGAACCGAAACCGATAACGGTTTTGCACATCAGCAGCGACGGCTTATCGCTGACGCTTTTCGCTTCGTCGATCGCTTTGGCAATCGCATCAGCATCGTGACCATCAACGCCACGCACTACGTGCCAGCCGTAGGCTTCAAAGCGTTTTGCGGTGTCATCCGTAAACCAGCCATCAATGTGACCGTCGATGGAGATGCCGTTGTCATCATAAAACGCCACCAGTTTGCCCAGCTTGAGGGTACCGGCCAGCGAGCAGACTTCGTGTGAAATCCCTTCCATCATGCAACCGTCACCCATGAAGACATAGGTATTGTGGTCTACGATGTCATGGCCCGGACGGTTGAACTGCGCCGCCAGCGTACGCTCAGCAATGGCGAAACCGACCGCGTTCGCGATGCCCTGGCCCAGCGGGCCGGTGGTGGTTTCAACGCCTGCGGTGTAGCCATATTCCGGGTGACCTGGAGTTTTTGAGTGCAGCTGGCGGAAGTTTTCCAGTTCGCTCATCGGCAGATCGTAGCCGGTGAGGTGCAGCAGGCTGTAAATCAGCATTGAGCCGTGACCGTTGGAGAGCACGAAGCGGTCGCGGTCAGCCCACAGCGGGTTAGTTGGGTTGTGATTCAGGTAGCCGCGCCACAGTACTTCAGCGATGTCCGCCATGCCCATCGGGGCACCCGGATGTCCCGATTTAGCTTTCTGTACTGCATCCATACTTAACGCGCGAATGGCGTTGGCAAGCTCTTTACGAGAGGGCATTTTCTACTCCAGGTCGGATTAATGCTTCGCGCCTTAACTTATTGTTATTAATCAGTTATCGGGCAAAACAAGGAAAAAGTTGCAGATCAATGTACATGAAAATCATGGCAAAAGTACATGCCGTAAAACGCTAAATGTGCCCGCTTCGTCTGGCTTTTCCGGCGATGTCTGCTAGCAAAGTGCCGGATAGCGCGCTATAACCGAATCGTTTAAACATCTGGCGGTGTTTCAGGTGTTTGTTTTTCTTACCTTGTTATGAATGGGATATGGAATGAAAATCCAACAAACTGTGTTAGCTCTTGGGCTGGCAACGCTGCTGAGCGGCTGTCAGGGTTTAGACAATAATGCGTTGATGCAGTCGGGCGCGCAGGCCTATCAGGCCTATACCCTGAGCGATGATCAGGTGAAGCAGCTCAGCGATCAATCCTGTGAGCAGATGGATAAAGAGAACCAGATTGCACCTGCCAGCAGCGAATACCAGCAGCGTCTGAACAAGATCGCCGCCGCGCTGGGCGACAACATCAACGGCGTACCGGCCAATTACAAGGTGTACCAGACCAAAGATGTCAACGCCTGGGCGATGGCTAACGGCTGTATCCGTGTCTACAGCGGCCTGATGGATATGATGACGGACAATGAAGTGGAAGGCGTGCTGGGCCATGAGATGGGCCACGTCGCGTTAGGTCATACGCGCAAGGCGATGCAGCTGGCTTATGCCACTACCGCTGCCCGGACCGCAGCGGCGTCAGTGGGCGGCGTGATTGGATCGCTGTCGCAGTCGCAGCTGGGGGAAATGGGCGAAAAACTGGTCAACGCCCAGTTCTCGCAAACCCAGGAGACGCAGGCGGATGATTACTCCTACGATCTGATGAAGAAGCGCAACATCGACCCAATGGGGCTGGCGACCAGTTTTGAGAAGCTGGCAAAATTAGAACAGGGACGTCAGAGTTCGATGTTCGATTCGCATCCGGCTTCTGAGGCGCGCGCCCAGCATATCCGTGAGCGTATTGCGGCAGACGGCAAGTAAATCCGCCTCTGAGCGCGCATGCATCTGGCGTGCGCGCTCAGCCGTACGTCGTTCGCTAGCGCTTAAATATCTGATCCACCATCGAGCCTAAATCCAGCTTATTGTCATGCAGCGCCTGTTCATCCATTCGGCCCTGCGGCGACATTTTATCGATCAGCTGCGGCAACAGCGCCGCCAGCGTACCCGATGCCCCGTTCACATCGGTGCCGAGTTTGTCCGCCAGTGACTGCAGTTCATCCTGGCCAAAGGCAGACTGAATCTCACTGTGGCCTACCGGATGGTTATCGCCGGTGCCGATCCACGAACTGAAGATCTCGCCTAATCCGCCCTGCTGGAATTTATGCAGCAGCACCTCAATACCGCCCTGCTCCTGCACCCAGTGCCAGACTGCCTGCAACTGCCCCGGCGGATGCCCTTCACTCTGGTGGCCATCCAGCGCACCAGCCAGTTCATCAAGAAAGCCCATGATTATCTCCACTACGCCATTTTTACGCTGTAAGTTTAGTTGCAGATAGGGGTTCGCGCCTGACGGTTGCCCGTCGGGGCCAGAAGGGAATCAATCGGATCACGACAAAGAGAGGAACATCACTGCAGCGGCGTCTGCCCAACGGACAGGACGCCGTGTTCAGCACCTGCCGGATCAGCGCCGGCAGGCATCAGGCATCAGCCTTTGTTTACCGCCTGCACATGCAGCATATCCAGCGCCAGCGTCGCGGCGGCCAGCGCAGTCAGATCGGCGTGGTCGTAGCCTGGCGCCACTTCCACCAGATCCATACCGACGATATTCATGCCCTGCAGACCGCGAATCAGCTTGGTGGCTTTATCGGTGGTCAGTCCGCCAATCACCGGCGTGCCGGTACCCGGCGCGTGAGCCGGATCGAGACAGTCGATATCAAAGGTCAGATAGACCGGCAGATCGCCGACGGTGCGTTTCACTTCAGCCAGAATGTCATCAACGCTGCGGTCGTTAACCTGCGCCGCATCCAGCACGTTGAAGCCCAGGCTCTTATCAAACTCGGTACGGATACCAATCTGGACCGAGTGTTGTGGATCGATCAGGCCTTCTTTCGGCGCCGTGAAGAACATGGTGCCGTGATCGAAGGTTGGGCCGTTAGAGTAGGTATCGGTATGGGCATCGAAATGGACCAGCGCCATCTTACCGAAGTGCTTCGCATGCGCGCGCAGCAGCGGCAGCGTCACGTAGTGATCGCCACCAAAGGTCATCATGCGTTTGCCGTTCGCCAGCAGTTTTTCAGCATGGGCCTGCAGTTTGTCAGAGAGATCCTGCGAGTCGCCAAAGGCATAGACCAGATCGCCGCAGTCCACCACGTTCAGACGCTGACGCAGATCGAAATCCCACGGCCAGCGGCAGCCTTCCCACGCCAGGTTAGTTGAGATCTGGCGGATAGCGCCTGGGCCCAGACGGCTGCCCGGACGGCCCGAGGTAGCGGCGTCAAACGGCACACCGGTAATTACCCATTCAGCGTCGCTGTCGTAAGGCTGGAAGTTGAGCGGGAAGCGCATGAAACCAAAGGCGTTTGACACCAGGGAGTTGTCGTACTGGTTGCCGAGGGTATTGTACATAGTTCGTCCTCTCTGTGGGCATCCGTCGGGCCAGGCCCGCGAGCCATTGAGCGATAGATGAAAAAAATCCCCTCCGCGTCGTTAGGCCCGACGAGGAAGGGATGGTATGCGTCAGATTATCGACATTTCACCGGCAACTGCAATATGCGTTGCCCGGCAATCTGAACCGATTACTCGTCTTCTAAGTAGGTGTAACCGTACAGGCCGCTCTCGAACTCTTCGAGGAACTGAGCACGCAGCTCCTCATCCAGATCGGAGGCCTGCACCTGGTGACGGAACAGCGCCATCAGTTCGTTCGGATCGAGCTGCACGTAGCGCAGCATATCTGCCACGGTGTCGCCTTCATCCGACAACTGGACTTCAACATCACCATTTTCACGGGCATAAACATCCACCGCTTCGGTATCACCGAACAGGTTGTGCATGTTGCCGAGAATTTCCTGATAAGCCCCGACCATAAAGAAGCCCAGCATCGGCGGATTATCCACGTCATATTCTGGCATCGGCATGGTGGTGGCGATGCCGTCGCCATCAACGTAGTGATCGATGGTGCCATCGGAGTCACAGGTGATGTCGAGCAGCACGGCGCGGCGCTCTGGCTTCTTGTTCAGCCCTTCCAGCGGCAGTACCGGGAACAGCTGATCGATACCCCACGCATCCGGCATCGACTGGAACAGCGAGAAGTTGACGTAGATCTTGTCCGCCATCCGCTCCTGCAGTTCGTCGATAATCGGACGGTGCGCACGGTTGCTTGGATCGAGATGCTGCTGAATGTAGTGGCAGATGCTCAGATAGAGCTGCTCAGCCCAGGCGCGCTGCTTGAGATCGTAAGTGCCGGAGGAGTAGCCGGTATGGATATCAAACAGATCCATCTGGCTGTCGTGCAGCCATTCACGCAGCGAACGACGGGTATTCGGCTCGTGCATCTCCTGCCAGGTTTCCCACATGCTGACAATCGGGCGTGGTGCATCAGCATCCGGCGTTTCCGGCTTGCTGAATTCATTGCGCTCAACGCCGATGATGTTCGAAACCAGTACCGTGTGGTGTGCCGTTACCGCACGGCCCGACTCGGTGATCACCGTCGGATGCTCAAGGCCATGCTCATCACAGGCATCGCCAATCGCCCAGATGACGTTGTTGGCATATTCGTTCAGGCCGTAGTTCACCGAGCAGTCAGACTGCGAGCGCGTTCCTTCGTAATCCACGCCCAGACCGCCGCCGACGTCGAAACATTTAATGTTAACGCCCAGCTTCGCCAGTTCAACGTAGAAGCGCGCCGACTCACGCACGCCGGTGGCGATGTCGCGAATGTTGGCCATCTGTGAACCGAGGTGGAAGTGCAGCAACTGCAGGCTATCCATACGGCCCGCTTCACGCATGATCTCGACCAGCCTGAGCACCTGGGTCGCCGACAGACCGAACTTCGACTTTTCGCCACCGCTCGACTGCCATTTACCCGAGCCCTGAGAGGCCAGACGGGCGCGAATGCCAAGACGCGGCACCACGTTCAGGCGCTCCGCCTCTTCCAGCACCAGACGGACTTCGGTCATCTTTTCCAGCACCAGATAGACCTTGTGGCCCATCTTCTCGCCAATCAGCGCCAGACGAATATATTCGCGATCTTTATAGCCGTTACAGACGATCACGGTACGGGTCTGACCGGCGTGCGCCAGCACCGCCATCAGCTCAGCTTTCGAGCCCGCTTCCAGTCCCAGCGGTTCGCCGGAGTGGATCAGCGATTCAATCACGCGTTTGTGCTGGTTCACCTTGATTGGATAAACCAGGAAGTAGTCGCCTTTGTAACCATAGGATTCACGCGCACGTTTAAACGCGGCGTTAATTGAGCGCAGGCGGTGTTGCAGGATCTGCGGGAAGCAGAACAGCGCCGGCAGACGCTGGCCCTGCGCTTCTCGCTCTTTGACCAGTCGGGCTAAATCGACGCGCACATCCGGGCGATCCGGATCGGGACAGACACTGATGTGGCCCAGTTCGTTGACGTCGTAATAGTTGTTGCCCCACCAGGCAATGTTGTAGGTACGCAACATTTTGCTCGCATCCTGATCGTTCATTGCTACCTCCTGCATTGAGCGGAGTGCACCTTGTTCGCCAGCTGACGAACCCTTGATATTCTTTATGTCGTCAGACATCGCGAACCTCAATTTTCCGTTGAAAGATAAAACTGTTAACCGGCTTACTGGCCGCTAATCTGGAAATTCGTTGCCACATTAAACGCAATGTCCTGTTCACCTGACGTTACCGTCAGCGCGATTCACGCATGAGAGTTAAGTGTAAAACACCCTGGCCATCTCCGTTGAAACCGAAAGCATTTAACAGATTTGTATAAGAGGACCACGGATAACGTGCGTCGTTCAGCTGCGCGGCGGCAGAGAAGAGACTAAACCGTAAGGATAGTGGTACAGATTAACCGGCGCTCGTGTCGGTAAAATTACCGCATCGAACATATTGTCGGCAGGACAGAGAAAGAGATGGGAAACAGGAGACAGCCAGCGCAGCGCCGCAGCACAGGGAACCGGGAGAAGAGAAAACGTGGTTCATTACTCGTATCACCTCCGCACATGCCAGCGGCATATGGAACACAACCTGGGTGAAAGCCAGACCCTTGTCTGACGGGCGCGACGCAAACTGAGGCGTCATCCTTGCTACTGCTCTCGAAGCAGCGGCGTTTTATACAGTTTACCGCCGCAAAATGCAAAAAGATTATCGGGGAAACGCGTGCAGTGTCAGGAAATTATGCCGATAACCTTTCCAGGTAAAATGCTGAAACAGAAAAAGGGCTGGCAATTGGCTCATTCTGTAACCTAAAATAGCCGTCCAGATGGTTTTCCATCTAAACAGGTTAATATCCAGGCGGTGTTGGCCTGCTGTGCTGACACAACCTCACTGCTCGTGGCTTTGCCTGAAGGGGCGTTAAGTCAGATGATACTCACTTGCGCTATGCAGTCGAATTCAAACCATTTGTAAGGTAAAGAACAGAATGGCTAAACACCTTTTTACGTCCGAGTCCGTATCAGAAGGACATCCTGATAAAATCGCCGACCAGATCTCCGATGCCGTGCTGGATGCCATCCTTGAACAGGACCCTAAAGCACGCGTGGCCTGCGAAACTTACGTTAAAACCGGTATGGTTCTGGTTGGCGGTGAAATCACCACCAGCGCCTGGGTCGATATCGAAGAGATCACCCGTAACACCGTACGTGAAATCGGCTATGTTCATTCCGATATGGGCTTTGATGCCAATTCCTGTGCGGTTTTAAGCGCGATTGGTAAACAGTCTCAGGATATCAACCAGGGCGTTGACCGCAGCGATCCGCTGGAACAGGGCGCGGGCGACCAGGGCCTGATGTTCGGCTATGCCACCAACGAAACCGACGTGCTGATGCCTGCGCCGGTGACCTATGCGCACCGTCTGGTGCAGCGTCAGGCTGAAGTGCGTAAAAACGGCACCCTGCCGTGGCTGCGTCCGGATGCCAAAAGCCAGGTCACTTTCCAGTATGACGACGGCAAAATCGTCGGCATCGATGCGGTAGTGCTCTCTACTCAGCACGCCGAATCTGTCAGCCAGAAAGATCTGCAGGAAGCGGTGATGGAAGAGATCATCAAGCCGGTTCTGCCAGCAGAATGGCTGAGCGCCTCGACCAAATACCACATCAACCCGACCGGCCGTTTTGTGATCGGCGGCCCGATGGGCGATTGCGGCCTGACCGGTCGTAAAATCATCGTGGACACCTACGGCGGCATGGCGCGTCACGGTGGTGGTGCGTTCTCCGGTAAAGACCCGTCAAAAGTGGACCGTTCAGCGGCCTACGCAGCCCGTTATGTGGCGAAGAACATCGTGGCAGCCGGTCTGGCGGATCGCTGTGAAATTCAGGTCTCTTACGCCATCGGCGTGGCAGAGCCGACTTCGATCATGGTTGAAACCTTTGGGACTGAGAAAGTCTCTACCGAGCAGCTGACGCTGCTGGTGCGTGAGTTCTTTGATCTGCGCCCGTATGGCCTGATTCAGATGCTCGACCTGCTGCACCCGATCTACAAAGAGACCGCTGCTTACGGTCACTTTGGTCGCGAACATTTCCCATGGGAAAAAACCGACAAAGCCGCACAGCTGCGTGAAGCCGCTGGCCTCTGATAACGGCGCTTTGCTGAAAACCCTGCCGCTCAGGCAGGGTTTTTTTATGCCTGAGAGGCCGCAATTCGTCGTTCCGCGCTCTGCCCGCAGCAAAATTTCTGATCTCGTCTACACTTCTTTTCGCCTTTTCTGACAACAAAATGTTAACGATTACAATTTGAAACGCTTTGTTTATCTGCTATTTAGGATTTACTCTACGTAGTTATTCTGCTGAAAATGCGTTATTTTCAGCGTCGTCTGATAGCCAATAAATAGAGCCTTGTCAGAAACTTAATGAGTGCTATACCTCACTGGTTAATTAACCTTTCCGGGCAAAAAATGCTGAATTTCAGGGTTTCAGCGTGTGTAAACGATTACACTGATGTGATCGGACTCACTTTTTTCGCGCAAAGAGTTTTTTAACATTGATAAAAACAATGATGGATAAACCTGGAGGCTAAAATGCCTGGCAATACACACAAAAGCAGAACATCAAATAAGGCGATGACCTTATTTGTCTGCTTTCTGGCGGCCCTCGCGGGACTGCTGTTCGGTCTGGATATCGGCGTTATTGCCGGTGCTCTGCCGTTTATCGCAAAAGACTTTAACGTAACCGCCCATCAACAGGAGTGGATCGTCAGTTCCATGATGTTTGGTGCCGCGGTGGGTGCTATCGGCAGCGGCTGGATGTCCTCCCGCCTCGGCCGTAAAAAGAGCCTGATGGCCGGCGCGATTCTGTTCGTGATTGGTTCACTCTGGTCTGCCATGTCACCTAACCCTGAAATGCTGATCAGCGCCCGCGTCCTGCTGGGTCTGGCTGTCGGTATCGCCTCTTACACCGCCCCGCTTTATCTTTCTGAAATTGCACCCGAAAAAATTCGCGGCAGTATGATTTCGCTTTATCAGCTGATGATCACCATCGGTATTCTGGGCGCTTACCTCTCCGATACCGCGTTCAGCTTTACCGGCAACTGGCGCTGGATGCTGGGCATCATCACCATTCCGGCACTGCTGCTGCTGGTGGGCGTCTTCTTCCTGCCAAACAGCCCGCGCTGGCTGGCGGCACGAGGCAACTTCCGCGATGCACAACGGGTACTGGATCGTCTGCGTGACACCAGCGAACAGGCAAAACGTGAGCTGGATGAGATTCGTGAAAGCCTGAAGATCAAGCAGTCTGGCTGGGGTCTGTTTACCAGCAGCAGCCACTTCCGTCGTGCGGTCTACCTCGGCATTCTGTTGCAGGTGATGCAGCAGTTTACCGGCATGAACGTCATCATGTATTACGCACCGAAGATCTTTGAAATCGCAGGCTTCACTAATACCACTGAGCAGATGTGGGGCACGGTGATTGTCGGTCTGATCAACGTACTGGCGACCTTTATCGCTATCGGTCTGGTCGATCGCTGGGGCCGTAAACCGACGCTGATTCTTGGCTTTATGGTGATGGCTGCCGGTATGGGCGTGCTGGGTACCATGCTGCATTTCGGCATTCACTCGCAGGGCGCACAGTACTTCGCCGTGGCTATGCTGCTGATGTTTATCATCGGTTTTGCGATGTCAGCCGGTCCGCTGATCTGGGTTCTGTGTTCCGAAATTCAGCCGCTGAAAGGCCGCGACTTCGGTATCACCGTTTCCACCACCACCAACTGGATCGCTAACATGATCGTGGGTGCGACCTTCCTGACGATGCTGAACACGCTGGGCAACGCTAATACCTTCTGGGTCTATGCGCTGCTGAACCTGTTCTTCATTCTGCTGACGGTGATGCTGATCCCTGAGACGAAAAACGTCTCGCTGGAGCACATCGAACGTAACCTGATGGCCGGTAAAAAACTGCGCGACATCGGTTCACAGAATTAATTATCAGGCGTAAAAAAAACGGCGGGGTTTCTCTGGAAACCCCGCCGTTTTTATTTGTTCATCTGCTCAACTCAGACCTGTCGTTGCGGCACCGGTAGCCGTATACAGCAGAGTGCCAGCACCATAATGAAAACAGTCGCGGTCTGGTTATAGGGCAGCACCGAATCGGTCAGCCCGGCGACAAACAGCGCCACCAGCGGCAGCGCAACGCCGCGCAGATCGCAGCGCTTCACTCCCCCCGCCAGAGCCACCAGATAGAGCAACGCCAGCGACAAAGCCCCCAGCCAGCCCTGTAACGTGGTGACCTCAAGGAACTCGTTGTGCATGTTGTATTTAACGTTGGTATAGCCTTCCACATTATTCGGGTAGTGCGCGCTGATAAACTGGCGAGCCTGAGTTGTGCGCTCATCCGGCGTCGAAAAACCGCCATGATGCTGAATAAAGTTGACCGCCCCGCCCCAGATTGCTACCCGCGCGCCCAGCGAGGTCGAGCTGTTGGAACCGAAGTTCTCAATATCCTGCACCCCTTCCACCCAGCGGTTGCTGGTCATCAGCACCAGCACTGCCAGCAATCCCACCACCAGCGCGCTGATGCGCCAGTTGGTTAGCATCGACAGGCGATAGGTCTGCAGCAGGAACAGCAATCCGACCGCCACCAGAGCGATAAGCGTCACGCGGGTGCCGCAGAGATAGAGCAACGCGAAGGTGACGATTAACACCGCCACATCAGCCATCTTCCAGTAAGCATGGGTCTCAAAACGACTCAGCCAGAGCCAGGCGCAGTAGATAAACAGAATCATATAAGAGGACATGGAGGCTGCTTCGGTGGTGAGCTTGATCCGCACGTTGGCGGTATAGAGATGCTCATAGATGCCGAAGCCCAGCGTGATCAGCAGGCCAATCAGGATTAAAACTTTCCCGGCCCTGAGCGTTTTGAGTGACACCAGCTGACCATAAACGGCCAGGCTCAACAGCACAAATGCGCCAAGCAACAGCCGTTTTGCGCCAAGCAGATAGTTGCTGATGGTCGTGATACTGTCGGTTGAGGGTGCCGTTTCAATCCCTTTGACCTGCATCGCCCAGACCAGCCGGATCAGCGTAAAGAGTATCAGCGCAATAAACAGCGCGATAAAAAAGCGGTGCTGCTGAAAGTCTATTTTTCTGCGCACCAGGCCATACAGAATGGAGGCTACCGACAGGTAGGAGACAACGTAGAATATTTTTTGCGGCAGGCCGGTGACAAACATGTTGACGGCCAGCGCCAGGCAGAGTGCGATGACAGAAAAATTCACCGCTAAGGATAATCCGTTAAGTTCGCGCTTATTCGTCATGCTTAACCCCGGAGAGGCGGTTAAGCACTTCCTTGAGATGCTTCATATAATTCTCCTCATAAAAACCGGTGATGCTCTGTTTAATAGTCTGTTGATCGGGAAAATGAAACGCCCCGCTCATGGCGTTGAGAATGGCAGCCAGCGCCACGCTGTCGTTTTTTTCGTACAGTTGACCATTGATGCCCGGCCTGATGATTTCCGCCGGGCCACTGACGCAGTCAGACGAGACGCAATAGACGCCGCGCGACATCGCCTCCAGCAGAATCAGCGGGAAGCCTTCGAAGTTTGAGGTCATCACCAGAGAGGTGACCTCGCCGATCTGGCGGGTTACATAATCCCAGGCATTCTCCTGCCAGCCATGCCAGGTGATGCGATCCTGCATCCCCAATTGCGCGACATAATCCTGGCAGCGCGCCAGATCTTCGCCGTCGCCGATAATCTCCAGCGTCCACGGTGCCTCAACCCGCCGGAGCGCATCGAACAGATCTTTAAGCTGCTTCTGCCGTTCAAAATGAACCCGACCGATGTAGAGAAATTTAAGCGCTGATGGCCGGCCAGTTACGTCAGCCTGGCGCTTCACCGGGTTGTAGATCACATCGATATCCGTCGCCTTCGCGCCCAGCTCGATCAGTTGCTGCCTGATCTGCTGACTGATAGCAAAGTGGTGATCGGCGCGCAGCAGATAGTGAGGACGGTAACGTTCACGCGGTGGCAGATGCATCCAGCTCGACAACACGATTTTTCGGCCGGAGAGCGTGATCGCCCGGCGCGTCATCAGGCAGGGAATAGTGTTTAAGGTCAGGACGTGATCGGGTTGATAGCGGCGAAAAAAAGCCGCCATTCGCAGCGTATGAATGAAGTTCTTAATTTTTTTATTGCGCAGCGTGCAGACGCTTTCCTGTAACACGGCGTTAGCGGTCCAGTCGCGAGAGTCGCTCTGTTCGCCGCTATTGATGATAAACAGCCCGGCCTCCGTTTCCGGATCGGCATTCAGCGCCGTAATCAACTGCCGGGTCACGTTCTCCATCCCACCGCGTCCGGCCATCAAATCTGTCACCAGCACAATCCGTTGTTTCTTTAAGTTATTATTATCTTTCATCGCTTTATCCGTGCCCTGTGCCCTTCACCCGACATCCATTCACTCTGCGGAGAATGTTAACAATAGAATATTCTAAATAGGAGCATAACAATATTTAAACCAGAATGATTACCCGGCTGGCGATGGTGCGCGCTGTCACGCCAGCGGCAGCATCGCGCGCGCTTTACCCGCTTCCAGGGGTTCAGAGGGCAAAACGCTCAGCCAGGCCTTTTATGCGAGGTTTATCCTGGGCGGTTGAGTTCCCGCCCGTCGCCGATTATTCTGAGCGCCATGAAAACGCCTCGCCTCCCTATTGCACTGCAACAAGCCGTGATGCGCGCGCTGCGCCAGGCGCTGACGCGCGCCAATCAGGCACTGAAAACGGACTATCCCGAACCGACACTGCTCTATCAGCAGCGCGGCACCGCGGCCGGTACCGCCTGGCTGGAACCCTGGGAGATCCGCATCAATCCGGTGTTACTGCTGGAAAATCAGCAGGCGTTCATTGATGAAGTGATTCCGCATGAACTGGCGCATCTGCTGGTGTGGAAGAAATTCGGTCGCGTAGCGCCGCACGGCAAGGAGTGGAAGTGGATGATGGAGCAGGTGCTGGGCGTGCCGGCACGGCGTACCCATCAGTTTGAGGTGCAGTCGGTACGCAGCCGCACCTTTGCTTACCGCTGCCAGTGCCAGCAGCACCAGCTGACGGTCCGTCGTCACAATCGCGTGCTGCGCGGTGAGAGCGAATATCGCTGCGTTCACTGCGGCAGCCTGCTGAAAGCTGGCGAGTTTGTCCCCGCCTGAGCAGGATTCCCATTCCGCCCTATTCCGCATTCTGTTACCCTGCCGCCCTTTTTAAAGCACTGAGTAGAAATCTGGAATATGTCTCGCATAATTAGTCTGGCCGCTGCGCTGTTATGGGTTCCTTTTGCGGCTGACGCCCTGAATCTGAATAACTATCACCAGAACAACTTTCAACAGGCCAAGGCCTTTGCGGCAGAAATCAACGCGGATGCGCCCGGCTCCTTTTACTGCGGCTGTAAAATTAGCTGGCAGGGGAAAAAAGGCGTACCTGACCTGAACAGCTGCGGCTATCAGGCGCGTAAAAACGCCAATCGCGCTTCACGTATTGAATGGGAACACGTTATGCCCGCCTGGGAGTTTGGTCACCAGCGTCAATGCTGGCAAAACGGCGGCCGTAAAAACTGCAGCAAAGATCCCGACTATCGTCGCATCGAAACCGATCTGCACAACCTGCAACCGGCCGTTGGCGAAGTCAATGGCGACCGCGGCAACTTCGCCTACAGTCAATGGAACGGCAGTGAAAAGCAGTATGGTCAGTGTGAGATGAAGGTGGATTTTAAACTCAAACAGGCGGAACCACCCGCACGGGCGCGCGGTGCCATTGCCCGTACCTATTTCTATATGCGTGACCAGTATCATCTGCGGATTTCGCGCCAGCAAACTCAGCTGTTTACCGCCTGGGATAAGCTCTATCCGGTGACGAAATGGGAGTGCGAACGTGACCAGCGTATCGCGCGGGTACAGGGGAATCACAATCCTTATGTGCAGCAGGCTTGCCAGCGCTAAAAAGCCTGCCCTAAACTAGCTCTTTTCCCGATGACGCCGTGTCATTCCACACGGCGCTTAGTTCTCAGGAACCTTATGCGCATACCTCGCATCTATCACGCCGGGCCGTTGAGCGTTGGCAGTGACATTACGCTGGATGAAGATGCATCCAATCACGTTGGCCGGGTGCTTCGTATGACGCCTGGACAGCATCTGGAACTCTTTGATGGCACTAATCTGACTTTTGCAGCAGAGATCACGCATGTTGATAAAAAGCGTGTAAAAGTATCGGTCACAGAGAGCCAGCCGGACGATCGCGAGTCACCGCTGCACCTGCATCTGGGTCAGGTGATGTCGCGCGGTGAGAAGATGGAGTTTACTATCCAGAAATCGATTGAGCTGGGGGTGAACGTCATTACGCCGCTGTTTTCCGAGCGCTGTGGTGTAAAGCTGGACGCTGAACGCCTGGCTAAAAAAATTCAGCAGTGGCAGAAGATTGCCATTGCCGCCTGCGAGCAGTGCGGCCGTAATCGCGTGCCGGAAATTCGTCAGGCGATGACGCTGGAAGCCTGGTGCGCTGAGGCGGAGAGCGGACTGAAGCTGAATCTGCATCCGCGCGCCAGCCACAGTATTAATACGCTACCGCAGCCGGTTGAACGGGTGCGGCTGCTGATTGGCCCTGAAGGCGGGCTCTCCGCTGACGAGATCGCCATGACGGCGCAGCACGATTTTACTGACATCCTGCTTGGCCCACGGGTTTTACGTACCGAAACCACCGCGCTGACCGCCATTACGGCACTTCAGGTGAGGTTTGGCGACCTGGGTTAAGCGATACTTCCAGCGGGCCGTCACCGACGCCCGCCATCTGGCGTGCTGACTAAGCGCCCACTGCTGACCGAACGAGACGAGACGGTAACCGCCGCCTCCCTGAGGAGATAATAATGATTAAACTTGGCATCGTGATGGACCCTATTTCGTCCATCAATATTAAAAAAGACACCAGCTTCGCCATGTTGCTGGAAGCACAGCGCCGTGGTTACGAGATTCACTACATGGAGATGCACGATCTCTCCCTGCGCGGTGGCGTCGCCTCTGCCCGCACTCGTCTGTTAACCGTCGAGCAGAATCCCGATAACTGGTATCAGTTTGGCAGCGAGCAGGAGATCCCGCTGGCTGACCTGAACGTGATACTGATGCGCAAAGATCCGCCGTTCGATACTGAATTTATCTATGCGACCTATATTCTGGAGCGCGCAGAAGAGCTGGGTACGCTGATCGTTAACAAACCGCAGAGCCTGCGCGACTGTAACGAAAAGCTCTATACCGCCTGGTTTGCTGAGTTCACGCCGGATACGCTGGTGACCCGCAGCAAAGAGAAACTGCGCGCCTTCTGGCAGGAGCACGGCGACATCATCATGAAGCCGCTGGATGGCATGGGTGGCGCCTCGATTTTCCGGGTGAAGAAAGACGATCCGAACTTTGGCGTTATCACGGAAACCCTGACCGAGCATGAAAGCCGGTTCTGCATGGCGCAGAACTATATTCCGGCGATCAAAGATGGCGACAAACGCGTGCTGGTGGTGGATGGTGAGCCGGTGCCTTACTGCCTGGCCCGTATTCCTCAGGGCGGCGAAACCCGCGGTAACCTCGCGGCCGGTGGACGCGGCGAAGCCCGTCCGCTGAGCGAGAGCGACTGGGAAATCGCCCGTCGTGTCGGCCCGACTCTGAAAGCGAAAGGGCTGATTTTTGTCGGACTGGACATCATCGGTGATAAACTGACAGAAGTTAACGTGACCAGCCCGACCTGCGTGCGTGAAATTGAGGCGGCTTTCCCGATTTCCATCACCGGCATGTTGATGGATGCCATTGAGAAGCGCCTGGGCTGAGCATGACGCCGGGGCCATGCTCCGAGATCAACCCAATACCGGTGCGGCCGTCGCGTGCCGGTTATTTTTTTGGTACATCGTGTGAGAATGAATTTACAGCATCACTTTTTGATCGCCATGCCTTCACTGCAGGACCCTTTCTTCAAACGTTCCGTGGTTTATCTCTGCGAACATAACGAAGAAGGCGCAATGGGTCTGATCATCAATAAACCGATGGAAAACCTGACGGTTGAAGGCATTCTGAAGAAGCTTAAAATCTCTGCCGACGATCGCGATCCGGCGATCAAACTGGATAAACCGGTGTTTACCGGCGGTCCGCTGGCGGAAGATCGCGGCTTTATTCTGCATTCGGCTCAACGCACCTTTACCTCCAGCATCCGTATTTCAGACAATACGGTTATCACCACTTCCCGCGACGTACTGGAGTCGATTGGTACTGCCTCTCAGCCCAGCAACGTACTGGTGGCGCTGGGTTACTGTGCCTGGGAAAAGGATCAGCTGGAGAATGAGCTGATGGAAAATGCCTGGCTGACCACGCCCGCTAACAGCAATATTCTGTTCCAGACGCCGATTTCAGAGCGCTGGCGCGAAGCGGCGCGCAGTATTGGCGTCGATATACACAACATGGCCAGCGACGCCGGACACGCCTGATGTCAACACAAACTCTGTTAGGTTTCGACTTCGGCACCAAAAGTATTGGTGTCGCGGTAGGTCAGCAACTGACCGGCACCGCCCGCCCGCTGACGGCGCTTAAAGCGCAGGATGGCACACCGGACTGGCTGCAGATTGAAAAGCTGCTGAAAGAGTGGCAGCCCGATTTCGTGGTGGTGGGTTTACCGCTGAATATGGACGGCACCGAACAGCCGCTGACCGCCCGCGCGCGCAAATTTGCTAACCGGCTGCACGGCCGCTTCGGCATCCGGGTCGAACTGCAGGATGAGCGCCTCAGCACGGTCGAAGCCCGCGCCGGACTGTTTGAACGCGGCGGCTACCGCGCGTTAAACAAAGGCTCGGTGGATTCACAATCTGCCGCCATCATTCTGCAGGACTGGTTCGAGAACCACTACTGAAGCCACCCTTCGGCCTGGCGGGCCAGCCGGCTCTGCTCGAAGGTCTGCATTCCGGCCTGCGCGCCGGTTTGCAGCAGCGCCGGGATCTGGTGCATCTTGCCTTCGCGGATCAGGTTCACAATCGCGGGCGTTGCCACCAGCACTTCGAACAGGCCAATACGTTTCTGGTCGATAGACGGCACCAGCCGCTGGGCAATCACCGCTTTCAGACTGCCCGCCAGCTGGCTGCGCACCAGCTGTTTCTCTTCTGCCGGAAAGACATCGACCAGCCGATCAACCGCCTGCACCGCACCACGGGTATGCAGCGTCGCCAGCACCAGATGGCCGGTCTCCGCCGCGGTCAGTGCCTGACGGATGGTGTCGCTGTCGCGCAGTTCGCCCAGCAGAATCACATCCGGATCTTCGCGCAGCGCCGCCTTTACTCCAAGGCTGAACGAGGCGCAGTGCAGGCCAATTTCACGCTGCTGAATCAGTGACTGCTGGCTGTGATGGATAAACTCAATCGGATCTTCCAGCGTAATAATGTGCCGCGCCTGCTGGCGATTCAGCGCATCCACCAGCGCCGCCAGCGTGGTAGACTTGCCGCTGCCGGTGGCGCCGGTGACCAGAATCAGCCCATCCTGAAGCGTCAGCAGGGCCAGCACGCCTGGCGGCAGCCGCAGGCTCTCCAGCGTCGGACACTGCCCGGCGATGATGCGCAGCGCCAGCGACAGGCCGTTACGCTGCAGGAACAGGCTGGCACGCAGCCGCTGACCGTTTACCAGCGTCAGGGCAAAATCGAGCTGCCCGTCGCACTCCAGCTGCTGACGCTGCAGGTTATCGAGCCATTGGGTGACAAACTGTTCCATCCACGCTGACGGCAGCCTGGCCTGCTGCGGGATCGCCTCCAGCTTTCCCTGACGTCGCCAGTAGGGCAAATGTCCGCTGCAAAGGTGCAGATCGGCGGCATTATGCTTTACACTAAGCGCCACCATTTCATCCAGATTCATGATTTCTCCTGACTATGACCTCAATCCAGCACAACCTACAGCAAGTGCGGCAACGAATCGCCGCCGCCGCCGCGCGTTGCGGCCGCGCGCCAGAAGAAATTACGTTGCTTGCAGTCAGTAAAACCAAACCTGCGAGCGCGGTCGAAGAAGCCGCCGCAGCTGGTCAGATCGCCTTTGGTGAAAATTACGTTCAGGAAGGGGTTGAAAAGGTTCAGGCACTGGCCGCACATCCTCAGCTGGAGTGGCACTTCATTGGCCCGCTGCAGTCGAACAAAAGTCGCCTGGTAGCGGAAAACTTTGACTGGTGCCACACCATTGACCGTCAGCGCATTGCACAGCGGCTCAATGATCAGCGTCCCGCGACGCTGCCGCCGCTGAATGTGTTAATTCAGGTAAATATCAGTGACGAGAACAGCAAATCTGGCATCATGCTGGATGCTGTTTCCGGGCTGGCGCAGCAGATCGCTGCGCTGCCGCAGCTTCGGCTGCGTGGGCTGATGGCCATACCGGCAGCGGAAAGCGATTATGACCGGCAACTGGCGGTGTGCCAGCAGATGGCTGAAGCCTTCCGGCAGTTGCAGCAGGACTATCCCGCTATCGATACGCTCTCGCTGGGAATGAGCGATGACATGGAGGCGGCAATCGCCGCAGGCAGTACGATGGTGCGCATCGGCACCGCCATTTTTGGCGCTCGCGACGCTGCGCGCAACTCACAACAATAATAGAGGAACTTCATGTTAACAATGACGTTTTTAGTAAAAACGCTGATCGATCTCTACGTCATGGTGCTGCTGTTACGCATCTGGATGCAGTGGGCGCGCTGCGATTTTTATAACCCGCTGGCACAGTTCGTGGTGAAAGTGACGCAGCCCATCATCAAGCCGCTGCGTCGCGTACTCCCGGCGCTCGGCCCGATCGATACCGCCTCGCTGCTGCTGGCGTTTGTGCTGACCACGCTGAAATATCCGATTCTGCTGCTGATTCAGGTCGGGGTGTTCTCCGTCGATCCGACCAACCTGCTGGTCGGTCTGCTCTCGCTGGTTAAATCCGCCGGCTATCTGGTGTTCTGGGTCATCATCATCCGCTCACTGATGAGCTGGATCAGTCAGGGTCGCGGCCCGATTGATTACGTGCTGATTCAGCTGACCGAACCGCTGATGGCACCGATTCGCCGCGTGCTGCCCGCGATGGGCGGCATCGATTTCTCCGCCATGATCGTTATTCTGGTGCTGTATGCCCTGAACTTTCTCGGCATGGACCTGTTCCCGGGTCTCTGGTATTTGCTGTAAATGAACCAAACTGGAACTGTTATGCAAAAAGTTGTCCTCGCCACCGGAAATCCCGGCAAGGTGCGTGAACTGGCGGATCTGCTCTCCGCCTTCGGCCTGGATATTGTCGCCCAGACCGAACTTGGGGTGGAATCGGCTGAAGAAACCGGCCTGACCTTTATTGAGAACGCCATTCTCAAAGCACGTCATGCGGCGAAGATCACCGGTTTACCGGCCATCGCGGATGATTCCGGGCTGGCGGTGGATGCGCTGGGCGGCGCGCCGGGTATCTACTCCGCGCGTTACGCCGGTGAAGAAGCCAGCGATCAGCAGAATCTGGAGAAACTGCTGCAGGCGCTGGAAAACGTGCCTGACGGCCAGCGTCAGGCGCAGTTTCACTGCGTGCTGGTCTATCTGCGTCACGCCGACGATCCGACGCCGCTGGTGTTCCACGGTAGCTGGCAGGGTGAGATCACCCGTGCGGCGGCTGGCGCTGGTGGCTTTGGTTACGACCCGATTTTCTTCGTGCCGGCGCTGGGTAAAACCGCTGCCGAACTGAGCAAAGCGGAAAAAGGCGAGGTTTCTCACCGGGGTAAAGCATTGACGCTGTTGCTGGAAGCGATGCGTAATGCCTAATCTGCCGCCGTTAAGTCTGTATATCCACATTCCGTGGTGCGTACAGAAGTGTCCCTACTGTGATTTTAACTCCCACGCGCTGAAAGATGAGGTGCCGCACGTTGAATACGTGCAGCACCTGCTGCGCGATCTGGATCAGGACTTACCGCTGATCGCTGATCGTGAGGTGCGCACTATTTTCATCGGCGGCGGCACGCCCAGCCTGCTGAGCGGCAGTGCGATGCAGCTGCTGATGGATGGCGTACGTTCACGCCTGACGCTGGCGGCGGGTGCAGAGATCACCATGGAAGCGAATCCGGGTACCGTTGAAGCGGACCGCTTCAGCGCCTATCAGCGTGCCGGTATTAACCGGATCTCGATTGGCGTCCAGAGTTTCAGCCCGCAAAAGCTGCAGCGACTGGGTCGTATTCACGGTCCGGACGAGGCGAAGCGTGCCGCGAAGCTGGCCGAGGGATTACAGCTGCGCAGCTTTAACCTCGACCTGATGCACGGCCTGCCCGATCAGTCGCTGGACGAAGCGCTTGACGATCTGCGTCAGGCGATCGCGCTTAATCCGCCGCATCTCTCCTGGTATCAGCTGACCATTGAACCCAACACGCTGTTTGGTTCACGGCCGCCGGTGCTGCCGGATGATGATGCGCTGTGGGATATTTACGAGCAGGGTCATCAGCTGCTGAGCGCTGCCGGCTATCAGCAGTATGAAACCTCCGCCTATGCGAAGCCGGGTTACCGCTGTGAACATAACCTCAACTACTGGCGCTTCGGGGATTATCTCGGCATCGGTTGTGGTGCGCACGGCAAACTGACCCAGCCCGATGGCCGTATCGTCAGGACGGTGAAGACCCGTCATCCGCGTGGCTTTATGCAGGGTAATTATCGCGAAAAGCAGTATGACGTGGCCGACATCGACAAGCCGTTTGAATACTTTATGAATCGCTTCCGGCTGCTGGAAGCCGCGCCGCGCAGTGAATTTACCCGTTATACCGGTTTGCCGGAACAGGTGATCCGCCCGCAGATGGAGGCGGCGATTGCGGCAGGTTATGTGGTGGAAACGGCTGAAGAGTGGCAGATCAGTGAGAAAGGGAAACTGTTCCTCAATTCGCTGTTAGAGCTGTTTTTACCGGAAGAGTAAGAGGTACGCCTCAGCCTGCGGGCTGAGGCGTCAGATTATTTGTTCAGACCGGCAACCAACCCTTTGCGCTGATCTTCTAACGAAATGACGCGGTTACAGACCTCGTGACCGAAGTTCTGGAAATCCTGCTCCTGCTTGCTCCACTCCGCCTGAATCGACTGCTGCAAACCGCCCAGATTACCCATAATGGCCTGCAGCGGATTACTGCCGCCGCTCGCCTGCTGACTGCCCATCTCGTTCAGGCTGTCCTGCATCACGCCACCCAGCGTTGACTGCACCAGCCGCTCGCCGTCGGCACGCACAGTATCGATCGCCTGATGATGGAAGGTCAGGCCATCCGGCCGGTGTTCAATGATGCGGTTCATCTGCTGTTTCAGCTGACCGTTCAGGGTAGTCAGGCGATTGCGAACGTTACTGTTCTCGCCCAGCTTCTCAACAATCACCCGATCCAGTGCCGCGCGTCCTTTTTCCAGCCGCGAGGTGGCACCGCTGTCGATCCACGGCAGATCGCGCCGTAAAGCCGTTTGATAGTCGATGGCTTTCTGGCGACCGGCACTGTCCAGCGACACCTTCTGGCCGTTGAACTGCACCTCGCCCTGCGGGGTAATCTGCAGATTGCCATTAGCGCCCACCACCTGCACGCTTTGCGGCGTGATCACCACATCATCCTGTGGCTTAACGCTGCATTCATAGGCCGCCTGAGCCTGGGTCGCTGCCACCAGCAGCACAGCAAGAAGCGCTTTACGCATCATAGAATCTCCCTTATCTACTGTCTGAACGATCCTGAAGGGCCGGGCTGCGCTGCAGTGAGAGATCATTTCTCCCCTGTTGCGCAGCCCGGCGTCGTGTTACTTAGTCCCACCAGACATCAAACAGTTCAGTCACCTGCACATCCTGCACCTTGCGGTCTTCCAGCCATTTACGCACCAGTTCACGATGTTCATCGGTGCATTTACCGGTTTTTTGCAGGCAGATCAGACCTTCCCACACCAGGTAACCGCTGCCATCAAAGGCCAGACCGTTAGGATCGATCGCTTCGTTGATGAACTGGTTCAGCGTCTCATCAATTTCGCTCTCGCTGGTCCCTTCCGGGAAGCGCCAGGCAACCGAGAAACCGAGTTCCTGAAACTCATCAATGTGCAATTTTTTACGTAAACGGCGGCTGCGTTGTGTGGCCATTATTTCACCCTCTCAAACATTAAATCCCATACGCCGTGGCCTAAACGCTGCCCGCGCTGCTCAAACTTGGTCAGTGGACGCGTCTCGGGACGCGGCACGTAATTCTGCTGTTCTGACTGGTTGCGGAAGCCATCGATGCTGTTCATCACTTCCAGCATATGTTCAGCGTAGGCTTCCCAGTCGGTTGCCATGTGGAATACGCCGCCCAGCTTCAGCTTACGCATCACCAGCTCGGCAAACGGCACCTGGACGATACGACGTTTATTGTGACGGGCTTTATGCCAGGGATCGGGGAAGAACAGCTGGACCATACGCAGCGAGTTATCCGGAATCATCTTCTCCAGCACTTCCACCGCGTCGTGACACATCACGCGCAGGTTATCGACGCCCGCTTCTTTAGCAGAAGCCAGACAGGCACCCACGCCCGGCAGGTGGACTTCAATGCCGAGGAAATTCTGGTGTGGTGTATTTTGCGCCATGGTGACCAGCGAAGCGCCCATGCCAAAGCCAATTTCCAGCGTGACCGGCGCGTCACGTCCAAACAGCTGGGGCAGATCGATCGGCTCCGGCTGATATTCCACTCCCATCTCTGGCCAGTATGTATCAACAGCCTGCTGCTGCCCTTTGGTTAAGCGGCCCTGGCGGCGTACAAAACTGCGGATCCGGCGCAATGGCCGCCCGTTCTCATCAAATTCTGGGGTGATGACGTCATTAATCATGTCGAAGCCTGCTGGTTAGCCTGTTCTGGGAAACGGGCATTATGCAAAGTTCATAAGCAGAAGCAAGCCTTTGCAATCTTCCGGTTTACACCCAGGTGCGCATGTGCTGGAATTCCTGCCTGAGTGTAGAGTAAACACGGAAAATTTCCTTCTTATGATGCAAGCGCCGCAGTTCGCGCAACAAGTGCTGGACTGGTATCAGCGCTTTGGCCGCAAAACCCTGCCCTGGCAGCTGGATAAAACGCCTTATAAGGTGTGGCTGTCCGAAGTGATGTTACAGCAAACCCAGGTTGCCACGGTTATTCCCTACTTTGAACGCTTTATGGCGCGCTTCCCCACGGTGGGCGATCTGGCGGCTGCGCCGCTGGATGAAGTGCTGCATCTGTGGACCGGTCTGGGCTATTACGCCAGGGCGCGTAATCTGCACAAGGCGGCAAAGCAGATTGTTGAGGTTCACCAGGGCGAGTTCCCGCAGAACTTCGATGAGGTTGCCGCCCTGCCCGGCGTCGGACGCTCCACCGCCGGCGCGGTGTTATCACTGTCACTGGGTCAGCACTTCCCGATTCTCGACGGCAACGTCAAGCGCGTGCTGGCGCGGTGCTACGCCGTTGGCGGCTGGCCGGGCAAGAAAGAGGTTGAGAAGCGCTTATGGCAGATCAGCGAAACCGTGACGCCCGCCGAGGGCGTCAGCCAGTTTAATCAGGCGATGATGGATCTGGGCGCTATCGTCTGCACCCGCTCGAAACCGAAATGCGATATCTGTCCGCTGAACAGCGGTTGCGAAGCCTATGCTCATCACAGCTGGGCCAGCTATCCCGGTAAAAAACCGAAGCAGGTATTACCGGAACGCAGCGGCTGGTTCCTGATGATGCAGCATGGCGATCAGGTCTGGCTGGAGCAGCGTCCCCCGGTCGGACTGTGGGGCGGCCTGTTCTGCTTCCCGCAGTTCACCAGCGAAGCCGCACTGACTGACTGGTTGATTGCTCGCGGTATCCAAGCCCAACCACAGCAGCTGACCGCTTTCCGCCACACCTTCAGCCATTTCCATCTGGACATTGTGCCTATGTGGCTGGCGTGGCCTTCTGTCGGGGCGGCGATGGATGAAGCGGGCGGTCTCTGGTATAACTTAGCGCTGCCACCATCTGTGGGATTAGCCGCGCCGGTTGAGCGCCTGTTACACGAATTGCGCCATCCCCAACAACTGGCTTTGGACAGTTGTGAGATCAATGAGGAAGAATCATGAGCCGCACCATTTTTTGTACTTTTTTACAACGCGACGCGGAAGGGCAGGATTTTCAGCTCTATCCTGGCGATCTGGGCAAGCGTATTTACAACGAGATTTCGAAAGAAGCCTGGCAGAAATGGATGGCGAAACAGACCATGTTGATCAATGAGAAGAAGCTCAACATGATGAATCCGGAAGATCGTAAGGTGCTGGAGAAGGAGATGATCAATTTCCTGTTTGAAGGCAAAGACGTTCATATCGAAGGCTATACACCGCCAGAAGCGTAAACATTTGGGCCTCTGCGTTGAGGCTCGTTATCCCGATCAGGCATGCACTCCCAATGAATAAAAAATTGATCGCCCTGCTGGTGGTGGCACCACTTCTGGTTTCCTGCTCCGGACAAAAAAAACAGCAGTTTCATGAAGATTGGGTAAAAGACACCAACGGTTTCGATATTCTGATGGGCCAGTTTGCCCATAATATTGAGAATATCTGGGGTATTAATGAGGTCCTGATCGCCGGACCTAAAGATTACGTCAAATATAGCGACAACTATTACACCCGCAGCCACATCAACTTCGAAAGCGGTAAGCTGACGATTGAGACCATTGCCGGTACCGATCCGATGGCCAGCCTGCGCCAGGCGATTGTGACCACGTTGCTGATTGGTGAAGATCCGGGCAACGTCGATCTCTATTCCGACGCCAACGATATTGTGATCAGCAAAGAGCCGCTGCTTTACGGTCAGGTGCTGGACAATACCGGCCAGCCGATCCGCTGGCAGGGTCGCGCCGAGGCCTTTGCAGATTACCTGATCCAGAATAAATTGCAGCGCCGCACCTCGGGCCTGCATGTGATCTACTCGATCTCGATTCCGATGGTGCCGAACCATCTGGATAAGCGTGCGCACAAATATCTGCCGATGGTGCGTAAAGCGTCGGAACAGTATGGTGTGGACGCCTCACTGATTCTGGCGATTATGCAGACCGAGTCGAGCTTCAACCCCTATGCGGTGAGCCACGCCGATGCGCTGGGCCTGATGCAGGTGGTGCAGCATACCGCCGGGGTCGACGTGTTCCGCATGAAAGGCAAATGGGGCAAACCGAGCCGCAGCTATCTGCTTGATCCAGAGAACAATATCGACGCCGGTACGGCTTATCTGTCGCTGTTGCAGCGCAGCTATCTGGGCGGCATTCAGGATCCGGTATCACGTCGCTATGCGGTGATCACCGCTTATAACGGCGGTGCCGGCAGCGTATTGCGGGTCTTCTCCAGTGATAAAGATCGGGCGTTTTCGATGATCAACAGCATGTCACCGAACAAGGTTTATCAGACCCTTACCAGCCAGCATCCTTCGGCGGAGTCACGTCGTTATCTCTATAAGGTGAGTACCGCGCAGCGTAGTTATCGTGGATTTTGATGTTTCGCTTCGCAGCGGTGGAGTGTTTCGCCTGGCGGCAGGCTGGGTCAGGTAACGCATGGCTGCGGGCTGACAAAGAGTGAGTTTTCGTCCGCCAGGCGTTGGGGAGTTTCAGATTGCCCGAGCGGGCGGACGCGTCAAGGGGCGGACGCCCGCCCCTTAACAATCCCGGCGTCCGGCTGCCTTCGCGCCACGCTGCGCGCGGTCCCTTCGTCATTCCCTGCGGCCGATGGACCGTCCGGCCTCCGCTCACTCCTCAGCGCTTCGGACGCCTCGGGTAAAACCCCGTCTGTGGTATCTCTGTTTTTTTAATAGTCCGGTGCCGTCTGGGGGTTTGTGTAATGACGCCTGGCGGCGGGGTGGGGCTGGATGTTTTCTTTTTTCTCACGACAACGGCCCTGAAAAACCAGCAGCACCGACAGTCATTGTGCTCAGACATACAGCGACGAAGAACTCACCAGGAAACGCAGAAATAACAGCGAGGGGTTGGGAGGCCGTCTGAAGCGCTGAGCGGATGAGGGATTTCAGGACGAGCGACAGGGATGTCGCGAAGAGGCGGGGCCGCGCCAGGGATGGCGCGTCCCCGCCGGTCCGTGAGAAATCTGGAAGAAGCGAAGGGACCGCGAAGCGGCGGTGAAGCAGGCCGGAGCCCGGGGTCAAGGGGGCGCGGCGACTGGCGCCCCCTTGTCGGTCGCCGGCAGCGGCGAAGCTGAAACTGCCGCAGCCAGCCGGCGAACGAAACCTGCTCATAGCCCGTTCGCGCAGCGAACCCCACCAGCCAGCCATCCGGCGAACGAAACCCGCTCCCAGCCCGTTCGCGCAGCGAACAACAAGGTCCGGCGGGCCGCCACCCGCCTCTGCCCACGCTCAGATCAGCGCCCCACCATCATATTGGCCACCAGATACTTACGCCCTGCGGCATCCTCTTCGGTGTAAACGCCCTGCAACTCCGGCGAAAAGCCCGGCAGTAAATTCACTCCCTCTTCCAGCGCCAGGAAATAGCGCTGCACCGCGCCGCCCCACACTTCACCGGGCACCACGCAGAGGACGCCTGGCGGATAAGGCAGCGCGCCTTCCGCAGCGACACGGCCTTCGGCTTCTGAGATCGGCACCAGTTCCACCTCTCCGCGAATATAAGCCTGATGCGCATCCTGCGGATTCACCGCCACCGGCGGCAAGCCCGCCTCGCGGAACATCATTCGTTGCAGGCCCTTCACATCGTGACTGACGTAGAGATCGTGCATCTCCTGGCACAGGCGACGCAGGGTATATCCGGCATAACGCTGGGCATTCTTGCGGTAAATGGTCGGCAGCACTTCCGCCAGCGGCGCATCCTCTTTCACATGCTGTTCAAACTGCGCCAGCATCGCCACCAGATTGGCCATTTTTTCCGGCGTCTCGGCAGGCGTCAGCAGGAACAGGATCGAATTAAGATCGCACTTCTCCGGCACGATACCGTTCTCACGCAGATAGTTAGCCAGAATGGTGGCAGGAATACCAAAGTCGGCATAGTCACCGCTCGCTGCATCAATGCCCGGTGTGGTCAGCAGCAGCTTGCAGGGATCGACCCGATACTGATCGCGGGCATAACCTGCAAAGCCGTGCCAGTTTGCCTGCGGTTCAAAGCTGAAATAGCGCAGATCACGGGCGATGGTTTCCGTAGCAGCCGCCTGCCAGGGCTGGCCTCCGACCGTCTCCGGCACAAACGGCAGGATCATGTCGCATCGCTCAAGGATCGCTTTGCGTGCCTCGATCCCCAGCGTGACGCACTCATCCCACATCCGCCGTCCCGCCTCGCCCTGATGCATACGCGCGTTGATATCCAGCGCGGCGAACAGCGGATAGAACGGACTGGTTGAGGCGTGCAGCATAAAGGCGTTATTCAGGCGTTTATGCGGGCAAAAGCGCCGCTGCCCGCGAATGTGGTTGTCTTTTTTATGAATCTGCGAGGTTTGCGAAAAGCCCGCCAGCTGCTTGTGCACCGACTGGGTGACAAAAATGCCGGGATCGTTTTCATTCAGCGTCAGGGTCAGCGGCGAACACCCTTCCATCAGCGGGATGAACTGCTCATAGCCGAGCCAGGCGGAATCGAACAGGATGTAATCGCACAGGTGACCAATGCGGTCCACCACCTGACGCGCGTTATAAACGGTACCGTCATAGGTGCCCAGCTGGATAATCGCCAGACGAAAAGGACGCGCTTCCGTGGCGCGCTGTGGCGCCACCTTGCCGATCTGCTCGCGCAGATAGGCTTCATCGAAACAGTGCGCATCAATGCCGCCGATAAAGCCAAAGGGGTTGCGCGCCGCTTCCAGATAGACCGGCGTCGCACCCGCCTGAATCAGTGCGCCATGATGGTTCGACTTATGGTTGTTGCGGTCAAACAGCACCAGGTCTCCGCGTGTTAACAGCGCGTTGGTCACCACTTTATTGGCGCTGGAGGTGCCGTTCAGCACGAAGTAGGTTTTATCGGCGTTAAACACTTTCGCCGCATACTTCTGTGCATCTTTCGCCGAGCCTTCGTGGATCAGCAGATCCCCCAGTTTGACGTCGGCGTTGCACATATCGGAACGGAACACATTCTCGCCGTAAAAATCGAAGAACTGTTTACCCGCCGGATGCTTTTTGAAGAAGGCCCCGCCCTGATGTCCCGGACAGGCGAAGGTGCTGTTTTGCATATCCACATAGCGGGTCAGCGTCTCGAAAAAGGGTGGCAGCAGCGCCGCTTCATAGGCCTGAGCAGCAGCTTCCAGCGCCAGCCAGTCCTGCGGATCGCCATTCAGCTCACCGCTGACGCCAGGCAGATGCATCACCTCTTCTTCAAACGCGTTGGCGACAAATACCGGCAGGTTAAAGCCGGTATGGCGTAACAGGGCCAGCACGCCACTGCGGCTATCCGCCAGTGAGACAACGACCGCCGCGACGTCGGTAAAGTCGGTGTTATCCAGCGTGACCACATCGCGCGTGGTGTTAAGGGTCAGGTTGGGCGCCACCGCGGCGCTGGCAGCAATTTTAAGTGGAGTCATAAGGCAAATCCCTAACGTCAGGGGCTGAGTGCCAGAGGCACAGCAATGGGGAGATCTCCCCGGCGAATAGTGTCAGATAGCATCATGCGGCCGCGTGCAGCCGCTGGCTGGCCTCACCGCATGGCGATCAGGAAGGTGTTCAGCAGGACGGAACAGAATCGGGCGTAAGCCGCAAAAAACGAACGGTAACCAGAGCGAGTGCGCGGTAAACCGGACATGGCAACGTCCTCTGAAAGAGATAAGCAGGTTCAAAAAGTGGCGGTCATAATGTCATCTTTTTTTGACGCGAACAAGCCGCGCGCGTCAATTAAATAGTCAAACCCACAGATAATTAAATCATTGATTTTAATAACTAAAAAGAAATAATAATCATATTATCCGATTAATTATCTGAATTATATGCAGATTTATGCACGAAGTTCATTCCCGGCTCGATCAGGATTTACGCCGTTTAACGATCGATGCGAGCGACAGCGCGCAGCTTAGCGACCCTATCCCTACCGCAATCCGTCAGTCAGGCGTAAACTTATTCCCCTCTTTCCTATTTTGCCGGAGGCTGCATGTTCAAGGCACTGGTCATTGAAAATGACGAACAGGGTTACCGTTCTTTGCTGAAAGATCTTCCCGAATCACAACTGCCCGATCACGATGTCACTCTCGACGTCAGCTACTCCTCCCTTAACTACAAAGATGCGCTGGCGATCTGCAATAAAGGGCCGATTGTGCGTCACTTCCCGATGGTGCCGGGTATCGATTTTGTTGGACGGGTTACCGCCAGCCGCCATCCCGACTGGCAGCAGGATGATGTCGCCCTGCTCACCGGCTGGGGCGTGGGTGAAAAACAGTGGGGTGGCCTGGCGCAGAAAGCCAGCGTGAGCGGCGACTGGCTGGTCGAAGTGCCCGCCACGCTCAGCCCGTTGCAAACCATGGCGATTGGCACTGCGGGTCTGACCGCCATGCTGTGTGTGATGGCGCTGGAAAAGCAGGGCATCACGCCGGATCGCGGTCCGGTGCTGGTCACCGGTGCCAGTGGCGGTGTGGGTAGCTTTAGCGTCAGCCTGCTGGCCCGCCTCGGCTATCAGGTGGTGGCCTCCAGCGGACGCGCCAGCGATCACGCTTATCTGCTTGATACGCTGGGCGCGGCCTCGGTGATCGATCGCAACGAACTCTCGCAGCCCGGTAAGCCATTAATGAAAGAGCGCTGGGCGGCCGCGGTAGACAGTGTCGGCAGTCATACGCTGGCGAATGTGCTGGCCGCAACCCAGCGCGATGGTGCGGTCGCCGCCTGTGGAATGGCGCAGGGACTGGATCTGCCGACCAGCGTGGCACCCTTTATTTTGCGCGGCATTACGCTGGCTGGCGTGGATAGCGTGATGTGCCCGATCCCGCTGCGCCAGCAAGCCTGGCAACGGCTCGGAGAATTACTCGATAGCGATCTGCTGAGCCAGCTGACGCAGGTGATTCCGCTAAGTGAAGCCCGGCAAGGGGCTCAGGACCTGCTGGAAGGCAAAGTCCGCGGGCGGCTGATTGTTGACTGTCGTTAACACAATGACGGTGCCCGGACTCGGGAAGATTCAGGTTCGATACCTTCCGAATTTATCGTAATGACATCTGCGTTACATGCGTTGTATACTTAATATCCACTGAAACACAAGAGGACAACTCCATGCCAGCCACAAACAGTATGGCGATGAAACGCGAAACTCTGAACCTGCGCATTAAGCCCGCCGAGCGCGAACTTATCGATCGGGCGGCGAAAGCCAGAGGGAAAAACCGCACTGACTTTGTGCTGGAGGCCGCCCGCGCCGCAGCGGAAGAGGCGCTGATCGAGCAGCGCATCATTATGGCCGATCCGCAGGCTTATCAGGAATTTCTGACTCGTCTGGATCAGGCTCCTTCGCCTAATGCTGCACTGCGTAAAACCATGCAGACTCCTGCTCCGTGGGAGCAGGAAAAGTGATCTCTGCCCCTGAGCCGCTTCACGCCGGGCATATTCTTACCCCGTTTTGTTGCGGCGTGGATTCTATGGATAACTGGCTGAAACAGCGGGCGATGAAGAACCAGCTTTCTGGCGCGTCACGCACGTTTGTCTGCTGCGACGATGCTAAGGTGATGGCTTACTACTCGCTAGCTTCCAGCGCTGTGACGACGAATACTGCGCCTGGCCACTTCCGCCGCAATATGCCTGACCCGATTCCAGTTATGGTATTGGGACGTCTGGCGGTGGATAAACCTCTGCATGGGAAGGGCGTCGGACGGGCGCTGATGCGGGATGCCGGGCTGCGGGTGATTCAGGTGGCAGAGACTATCGGCATTCGCGGGATGCTGGTTCACGCCCTGTCGCATGAAGCTCGGGAGTTTTACCTGCGGGTGGGGTTTGAGCCGTCGCCCATTGACCCGATGATGCTGATGGTGACGCTGGGGGATTTAGTTCATGCCTGATTGCTATTCCGGGCTGGAGAAAAAATATTAATATGGTTATTTTCTGAATCACCTTAATTACACAGCACCTGGTTCATATGCTATTAATTTTCTTGCAGCCAGGCTTATAACGCCTCTGCCTGTACAACGTTAATATTATTTTCACAGGGCGAACAGCTTAACCACCCGTAAATTTGTCTACTAATCTATAAATGGATAAATTTAATTTCGTGATTACCCACGGTCTCAATCCAGTTTAGCAGCGTACGAGATTAACTGTATTTTTTTATTTAAAATCAATACTTTAATTCAAACCACCAATCTCCCCTCTTGTATCACCTCTATCAGGTATTTTCTCTCTTAAACGACGCATATCCTTAATGCAATAGTAGGGGTGATTATATCTATACTCTCTATTCAACCAGGTGCTGACATCAGCAAAACAGGCTAAAGTATCAAAATCACCTGCATCAGGAAATTTTTCTTTTGGAAGTGTTTTTTAAAAGTCGATGCCAGGTTCAATTTGGGTTGCGAACCTTTTTACAATATTAAAAGTGGTTATTCCCAATTGCTTTCAATGCCTCAATCTGACCCTGATTTTCCGGATACGTAGGGATAAATCAAAACGCATCCGGAAATATTTCTACGCTAACTCAATCAATTACAAACAGATAGGGTTTTATAAGAAAGCATAAAAAAGGAACGGTGATGCCCGGTTAAGGCGCAATCCTGCGCCTTTATTCAGTCGGCAGCTGCAGCCGTTTAATCAACCCTTCCAGCGCGAACTGCGTGCCCTGCTCCATCACCGATTTAGGATCGCCACTGAACTGATGGCACTCGGCGTAGTCCTGGCCATTCGGCAAGACCCAGCCGAACCAGATGGTGCCGGCGGGCGTACCATCTTCCCCACCATCAGGCCCGGCATAGCCGGTGATCGCCAGCCCGACCGGCTCACCGGAACGGGCGCAGGCGCCCTGGGCCATTTCCCGCGCGGTCTGTTCACTGACCGCGGTGTGCTGCTCCAGCGTAGCGGGATGAACGCCGAGCAGGCGGATCTTGGCATTTTCGCTGTAGGTCACAAAGCCGCTGGTATAAAAGTTGCCACTGTTCTCTACCGCCGCCAGCGTCATACTGATCAACCCGGCGGTACAGGATTCGGCAGTGGCCAGATGCAGTCCTGAAGAGAGTAAAAGTTCACCCAGTTGGTTAGCGGTTTGGTCTAAAGATTGCGCCATTATTGTCTCCTTAATAACTCACCCAGAAACACAAGTATGGCGCAAAACTGGCAAGACAGAACCTCGCAACACAATGTTTTAAAAGCGAAACGGTCTAAACCCGCAGCTGAATGTGCGGCTTTCCACCCTCGCCCGGCACCACCTGTAATTCGGCCTGATACCAGCGGGTCAGCGTCGCTTCCGTCATCACCGCCTGCGGCGTACCTTGTGCCACCAGCCTGCCGGCGTGCAGCAGCAGGATGCGATCCGCCCATAACGCCGCCTGATTAAGATCGTGCAGCACCGCGCATACGCTCAGCTCACCGGTGCGCGTCAGTTGCCGCAGTAATCGCAGCGTCTGCTGCTGCCAGAAGAGATCCAGCGCCGAGGTGGGCTCATCCAGAAATAGCCAGCCGCGCGGCGCGCTATCCTGCCACAGCTGTGCCAGCACCCGTGCCAGCTGTACCCGCTGCTGCTCTCCTCCTGACAGCTGACGATAGTCGCGCTGCGCCAGTGACTGGCAGCCGGTCAGTTGCATCACTTCCGCCACAATTTCCCGGCTGCGCGTCTCCGGCCAGGGCGCACGTCCCATCGCCACTACCGATTCGGCGGATTGTGAAAAGGTCAGCTGGGTTTGCTGCCGCATCACTGCCCGGCGTCGCGCCAGCCGCTCGCGTGACCACTCCGCCAGGGGCTGCGCGCCCAGACGACATTCACCCTGGTCAGGCGACAGGAAGCCGGTCAGCATCCGCAGCAGCGTCGATTTCCCGGCACCGTTGGGGCCAATCAGCGCCACCATCTCACCGGCCGAGAGCGTGACGTCGAGACGATCGATAATGACTTTACCGTCGCGGGATAAACACAATCCCGCCGCCTGTAATTGCTCGCTCATTCGATGCCTCGCTGCTGACGCAGGATTAACCAGAGAAACCACGGACCGCCAATCAGGCTGGTGAGCAGCCCGACCGGCATCTCTGCCGGCACCACCACTGTGCGCGCCAGGGTATCGGCCAGCAGCAGCAGAATCGCGCCCGCCAGCGCCGAACCAGGCAGCAGCCAGCGATGATCGCTGCCAAGGCAAAAACGCATTACGTGCGGTACCACTAAGCCGACAAAGCCGATCACGCCGCTGACCGACACCGCCGTACCGACCAGCAGCGCGCTGAGGATCAGTAACTGATGCTGAGTGCGTTTCACCTCAACGCCCATGTAGTGCGCATCTTCTTCGCCCGCCTGCAGCAGGTTGAGCTGGCGAGACAGTGACTGTAACAGCAGCAGCGCCGGCAAAATCAGCAGCGCGCAGATCAGCAGCGTCGGCCACTGCGCCTGGCTCAGGCTGCCCATTCCCCACAGCGACAGCTGACGCAGTTGCTGATCGTTACTCAGCCACGACAGCACGCCGACCGCCGCACCGCACAGCGCGTTGATGGCGATCCCCACCAGCAGCAGCCGCGACAGATTGCCGCGCGCCAGCCGGCTGAAGCTGAAGATCAGCAACGTCACCAGCAGGCTGCCGATAAAGGCGGCGATCATCGGCAGCCACAGCGCCAGCGATGGCGGCAGAGCCAGCGGGGCAACAATCGCCAGCGCCACGGCCAGACCGGCCCCGCTGCTGATACCGAGCAAACCCGGATCGGCCAGCGGATTACGAAAGACGCCCTGCATCACTGCGCCGGAAACCGCCAGCGCCATGCCGATCAGCACCGCCAGCAGCACGCGCGGCAGGCGAATATTCAGCCAGACCTGCCAGATCAACTCGCTGAACGCTGCCTGCCACAGGCCACGCAGCGACAGCGACATCGCCCCGAAGTTGGCGGCCAGCACCACGAATATCAGCAACATAATGGTCATCAGCGTCAGTATGCGCGGCGCATTACCGTTAATCATGCGTCAGTGATTCCGCGGCCTGACGTAGCCGGACGATCGCCCGCGGCGTATCCAGGCCAAAGCCCAGCAGCGCCATAGTATCGATCACCAGCAGACGATGCTGCTGACCGGCCGGCGTCAACGCCAGTCCGGGTAACTGCCACAGCTGCTGTTCGCCGCCCAGAGTTTTCAGTCCCTCTTCGCCGATGACCACCAGATCCGGCGCGGCAGCGATCACCCCTTCCTGCGACAGCGCCTGATAGTGTGGCACGCTGCCCATCGCGTTCTGCAGTCCGGCGCTGCGGATGGCGCTGTCAGCAGCGGTCTGATTACCCGCCGCCATCGATTTCATGCCGCTGTTGGCCATAATGTAGAGCACCTTCACCGGCAATTTTTGCTGTGGCAACTGGCCGATCTGCTGCGTCATCTGCTGTGCCAGCGCCTGGGCGTCGGTCTGATGGCCGAGCGCCTCGCCGATGGTGATTATTTTTTGCGGAATCGCCCGCAGACTGTTTTCACCACTGACCGTCACCACGCGCACCCCGGCCTGTGCAATCTGTTGCAGCACCAGCGAAGGCTTCGCCAGTTCACTCGCGATCACCAGCGTCGGTTTCAGCGCCAGGATACCTTCGGCATTCAGCTGGCGCAGGTAACCGACATCCGGCAGCCGGGTTGCCAGCGCCGGGCGCAGGCTGGTGCTGTCTCGCGCCACCAGCTGCTGCTGGGCATCCAGCGCATAGATAATCTGCGTGACGTCGCCGCCAATCGATACCACCCGCTCCGTCGCCAGCGACGGCAGCGCCAGCAGCAGTCCTAACAGCGTCAGCCATCTCATGCCACGGCTCCTGCACCACGCAGCGCATCGATCTGCTCGCGCCAGCGCGCCTGCTCCGGCGTGCCTTCGCTGCGCTGTCCGTAGAGCTGAGCGATCTGGGTGCCGTCGGCGGCAAACAGTTCCAGACTGGTGACAAAGCCATCGCCAGCTGGTTTGCGGGTGATCCAGCTTTCGCTGATCTGGTCAGCCATCAGATGCAGGGTGAATTGCGGATTAAAGACGTTGAGCCAGTTATCCATCGGCATTACCTTCTCGATCGCGCCGGTGAAAATCTGGGTACAGCCGCGATTACCGACAAATATCATGATTTCATTGCCCTCCTGCTGCGCCATCTGCAACAGCCGCGCCAGCGCGTCGTTGCGGGTCTGACAGGCCAGATCGTCACCGGCGGCACGAAACGCCTGCTGACGCGACAGGTTGTGACGCTTCAGCAGACTGAAAAACTGATGCACATCGGTCATGGCACGCCATTCACGATCGATAGCCGCTCCATCCACTTTATCGGTCAGCGCAGCGGCGGCGAACGGCTCAACCTGCAGTGGCGTCGCGCCGTCCTCGCGGAAAGCCTCAATCAGCGTCTGCCACGCGGCCCTGTTGGTCCGATCCGTGACATAGATCTTCAGCACCGCATCTCCATGACGATCAAAGATCTGAATGCTGTGCCGTTCGCCCTGTGCGGTTTGCTCCTGCAGGGCAAAGGCACTCCGCCACTGGGCGACAAACAGACGCAGATCCAGCGCTCGCGGGTTCAGTAAAATGCCGGCGTGGTCACCCAGATGCAGGTTTTTGTACTCGCCGATCTGCTCATGTACCGCATAGGCGTTGCGGGTCAGGCTTTTGGTTTCACCAACCGCCTCAAGTGCCTGCAGCAGTGCCGGAAAATCTGGCTTCAGCCGCCAGGCATCCGCCCCGATGCGGGCCTGACACAGCGCCGCTTCACTGATCCCGATCAGTGCCGCAAGGTCACGGGCATACTTTTTCGGTTGTTCGCCTTTCAGGGCGAGGTAGTGCTGGTAAACAGAATCCATGCTTGAGTGCTCCCATTGCGGTGCCCTGCATCAGTGCAGAGCAGCGGTTATCAGAAATCGACGTTAACGCCTAACTGGAAGGTCCGGCCCGGCATCACCGCCAGCGCCTGATTGTTGCGCTCCTGCTGGGTCGCGCTGGTCAGTTCACGGCTGCTGAGGTAATCCCAGTATTTGCGATCGGTAATGTTATACACTCCCCCGCTCAGCCTGACCTGCGGCGTCACCCGCCAGTAAGCGGTCATATCCACCATGCCGTAACCGGGCACCCGCATATAATCAGTGCTGGAATCGGTCAGGCTGCCGCCGCTGTTGGCATAACTGTTACGGTTGGTGGCGGTGGCGCGTTTGCCTTTGACAAAGGTCGCGGTGACGGCCGCGCCATAACCCCGTTCCGCATCATCCCAGCCCAGCCCGACGATAGCTTTCATCGGGGCCACGCTTTCCAGGTCGATATAGCGGTCGCCGAGATAGCTCGACTTCGCCGCACCCTGGGTATAGCCAAAGGCCAGGCTGGCGCTCAGGCCATCCACCTGCGGGAACCAGCTGCCGACGTTCACTTTGCTGCTGATTTCAGCGCCGTAGATATAGGCTTTGTCGCGGTTTTCCGCCTGGTAAGTGGTGTAGATGTTGCTGGGGACATTAACGAACTTACCCGGATTTGCCGCGCGGCTGTAGCGGGTAAAGGCGATAAAGTTTTTGTAGTCGTTATAAAACGCAGCGGCATTCAGGGTGACACCTTCTGTCAGCTGGCCTTTCACGCCCCATTCGTAGTTATTACTGGTCTCGGTTTTTAAATCAGCATTACCGATCAGCGCATACTGTGCCGGACCCGCATAGCTGGAACCGAGGTTCCAGGACCCATACAGCTGGGTATCGTTAGGGAACTGCGCGCCACGGGTATATTGCAGATAGGTCATCAGGCTGGGCGTGAGATCGTACTGGAAGGCGATTGACGGTAGCAGCTGGGTATCGCTGTTGGCCGAACCGTACAGGGCGGAGACTTCACTGGCATCCAGCACACTGCTGTTGGTAGTCAGCGTCCCGACATCACGCGGTTTGGTGTTCTGGTACGCCACCCGAACGCCAGGGATCACTGCCGCGTTATGTCCGTCAGCATCAAAATTAATTTTGTCCTGCAGATAGCCGCCAAGGGTGTAGCTGCGGCTATTGGCCTGTGGCTGCATGATGACACCGGTGACGCCCGGCGCCGGCGTCTGACGGAAAGGCCGCTCGGTCTCTACCCGACGCGCATTCACTCCGCCGCTCAGCTCATGTCGCCCGAGACGTTTGGTTGCCTGTGCGTCAAAACCGTAGCTGTCGCTGTTGTAATCGGAATAGACGTTTTGCCAGGCGGTTGCGCTCGACGGCATCAGCGTATTGTCGTGCGCTTCGGTCTGCTGCCAGTAAATCCGGGTTGTCAGGCTGTCGATAATCTCGTTGTAGGGCGTATATTCATCCGCCAGGCTGATGCCCCAGCGGCGGGTATCGCTCTGCTGCTGCGCGCTGCCCCAGATGGTGTTACCGGCGGTATCCCAGCTGTCGTAACGGCTGTGATTGGTTTTATGGTAGTAGTCGGCGGTCGCGCTGAACCGGTGCAAATCGTTGGGTTGCCAGACCCCGGAGGTCATAAAGGCATCGGAGTGCCAGTTCGCGGGATACGCCTCCAGCGTGTCGCTGTTGTTACGGGTTTGCTGGCCGTCGCGGCGGCTGTAAACAAAGATGCCGCGCAGTTCATCGTCACCGGCGGCGGCGGTGACGCCGTTATGCCAGCTGCGATTGGATGAGTCATAGTCGCTCTGATAGCTGAACGCGGTCGCTTTTCCGGGATGCAGGTAGTCGTCGGGAGACTTATTACGGAAGGAGACATTGCCGCCGAGCGAGGTGTTGGGTTGATCAACCGCCGTCGCGCCCTTTTCAATGTCGATGCGGCCAAACAGATAAGGGTCGATGTAGTCACGGCCAATGCCAAAACTGTCCAGCCCGGCTCGCCCCACATAGCTGCGGCCGGTTGCCTGCGGCAGCGGAATACCATCAACGTCCAGCCCGACGCGGTTACTTTCCAGCCCGCGAATGTTGTAGCCGGTATAGCCCGCCCGATCAAAACCGCTCTTGCCTGCGGACGATCCGCCCTGACTGCCGGTGGCGCTGATCAGCGGTTCATAACGCATAACAGAGCCAAAATCGGTGGCACCACGCTGTAGCAGATCCGCTGCCGACAGGCTGGTTTTGCTGCCAGCCTGTTGCTTCAGCGGTGGTGCCGTAACCGTCATCACCGCATCGGCCTGACTTTGTGTTTTGTCGGAAAGCGCCAGCGGAGCAGCGTCACTGCCTGCGGCATAACTGCAGAGGGGTTGGATGGCAGAGGCGAGGTACGCCAGTTTAAACAGACGCTGTTGCGTCAATCCCTGAAAAAGTGGTGACATGGGCGCGAATTACCTGGTTAATTGTTAGTATTCGCTCACTTACTTGCTGGCATCATCAAACCGGCTTCGCACAAAAGCCGCAAAATAGCAGGAGTTGTTTCTGAGTATTTCTTATCGCCCGGAATTTAATGCAATTAAGAATCATTATCAATCCCATTTACATTAAGATCACTCTTGCGCAGCACAATTTGTTAACTACAATTAACCGGTAATTTATCAACACGTTAAAGGAAAAGAGTTATGGCGCAAAAACCTGTGGTCGTTATCCACTACTGTATGCAGTGCAACTGGCTGATGCGATCGGCGTGGATGGCACAGGAACTCCTGCACACCTTCGCTGAGGATCTGGCGGAAGTGACGCTCAGGCCGGGAACCGGGGGTATTTTTGAGATTACGCTCGACGGGCATCTGCTGTGGGAGCGTAAACGGGATGGAGGTTTTCCAGATGCCACAACGCTAAAACAACGGGTGCGCGACATCTGTTTCCCGGACCGCACGCTGGGTCACATTGATAAGCACAAGCCTGAAGTGAGCTGAGTCGCCGGCTGGCAACCCGCATCAGGGAGAAGGGTCAGCTGTGGGTGATTTTTTCTGCCGCGTCGTGCAGCGCCGCAATCAGCGTCTGCAACGCGGCCTCGGAGATATCCTGCTGTGCCAGACGGGTGTTGAGCGCCATTTTCAGTGTATGGATCGCCTGCTCAACCGCCGGAATGCTGCGGTTATTAACCAGAATCGCCAGTGACGATAAGCGGGCGATCAGGCTGGCGACCCGATCGCCGCTGGACGCCAGCAGCGCCTCACCCGCCGCAGTCAGCCGGTACGCTTTGCGTGTGGCCTGCGCGTCGACCACCTGAATCGCCTCCATCTCTTCCAGCAGCGTCAGATTGGGATAGATAATGCCCGGACTGGGCGAATACTCCCCTTTCGACAACTCCTCCACCGACTTGATCAGTTCATAGCCGTGCGCGGCATTCTGCGCCAGGAAATGGAGCATCAGCAGACGAATATCACTCGCCTCCAGCATTTTTTCCCGACGCTTACGACGGCTGCCACAGCCGCCAGCGCGCGCGGGATGATCATCAGATGGCGCTGCTGAATGGTCTTTCATAACCTGCTCAGGGAGAAGAAATGGAGGTTGATGGTAGACCGCCGCCTGGCAAAATTCAACACGGGCGGCCGCCGGCTTTACTTCTGGTGCCAGTAGGCCACGGCCCGGACGTAGTCGCTGTTCACGCCGCGCTGGGTGGTGAAATAGTCGCTTAGCGCCTTAACAAACTCGCCTTCGCCGGTCAGCCAGATGAAGTAATCTTCCGACGGTATCGCCAGTTGATCCAGCTTCGCCGTCAGCTGGCTGAGCTGCGCCCGTTGCATCTGACCGCTGCCGAGCCAGTTGAGAGTAACGCCAGCCGTATCGGTTAAGTAATCCCGCCCGGTGGTCTCATCTGCATAGGCAAACAGATGCAGCTGTTGGGCGCGGGCATCCTGTTTACGGCGCGCAAAGGCCGGCAGACCGGTTTCGTCACAGACATAGAGCTGGAAAGCGTAGTCGGTCGGTACGATCAGTGAGCCGCGCGGACCGCCGACGATCAGGCTGTCGCCGATTTTCGCCTGTGTCGCCCAGTCGCTGGCAACGCCACTCTGATGAATATAGAAATCGAGCGTCAGCGACGAGACGCCGTCAAAGGCCAGCGGCGTGTAATCACGGGCCGCCGGGCGCAAGCCGTCCGGCCAGACAATGCCATCCTCGGTGATCTGCGGCAGTGCCGGCATCTCACCCGCGCTGGTGGGAAAGAAGACTTTAATGTGATCGTCAAAGCCTGGTGAATTGAAGCCCGCCAGATCGCTGCCGCTGAAGACGATGCGCCAGAAGTTACCGGCAATGTTAGTTTTGCTTGCCACCTGAATATGACGAAAGCGCAGTTCATTACGGACGCGCTGAGGAAGGCGATCAGAGTTAGGATTTGGCACAACATCTCTCCTGAAGCGGGTTAAATGCCCGTCAATCGAGGGCATCAGCATAATCATGGAATCAAAATCATTCTCATCTGAGTGGCTCAGATTAGCTATGATATATCTTGAACACAATGACGAAAAATGCGATCGCAGCGGATTAAGATATATTTTATGTCACTGAAGATCGGCTTCTGCGACACAGGCGGTGAACGCAGCAGTGCAAAGTGAGTCAGCCGCTGGCTGACTGGCGACAACAGTCGCTCAGTAGCCTGCACAGGCCAGAGAGAAGAGGAAAAGATGCAGAAGTGATGGCCAGCCGATCAGCCGATTTTATTGCTGACGCAGGATGTAACAGGAAAGGCATTCGGCCGGGGATGTCGATTGCGCCGCTGAACCGAGGGACGCCCACTTACCGGCCAGAACGGTTACAGCGTGTCGTTAAAGCCGGAGGCGGCAGGATTATTCTGGGTGTGCTGCGGCAACTGGCCGTCGCCCAGAATTTCGTGCTGAGAGATCTGTGAATGCGGGTGCAGGCCAGCCGGTGGCGAGAAGGGTTCTGCCAGTTGAGCCGCAGCCAGCATAGGCAATGCCGAAAGCATTGAGATAAGTAACAACATTGAGCGTCGCATAATTTTCTTCGTTTATCGTTTTTAGCCAGAAATGGCCAGAAATGCAGATGAATGTTTCAGCCCCGCCAGAAAAGTACGTTGAATGGTGCACTACGGGGTTTCGGTGAAGGATTTTACGCCAGACCGGTAACTTATTTTATAAAATCGTGCGGTTTGTCACGGTTTACCGCACAGAATATGCATTTTTCAGGCTGAGGCAGCCGAATCGCGGCTGAAACGGCCGGTGACGCCTCAGGCTGGCGTCACCGGAATCGAAAAAACCCCGCTCAGCCAGTCCGGTTTGCAGAGTGCAAAATCCAGCCGCAGCAGATCTTTACCCTGACGGCGCGCCACGCCCAGCGTCGGCAGGTGCAGATAGTAGATGTCAGCAATAAAGCGCGTCAGCTGCTCAGGTGCGCCGCTCCAGTTAATCCGCGCATAAAGTCCACGCGTTTCACTCCAGCTCTCTGTTTTGCCGTCCAGCATCGCGGCGTGCTGCGGCTCCAGTGCCTGGAACAGGCTGATATTCTGCTGGTCAGCCGAAGAGTGGCCCGGACCATACTGAAAACCGAGCCAGCCATGCCGCACCTGGCCGCCCGCCAGCGCAACCAGCCGTCGCGCCTGTTCCGCCACCCGATGTTCATGATCGGCGATATATTCGCCGAACTGACACTCCCACTCCATCGTCTCACCGCAGAGCGGCAGGTCTTCATCCTGTTCAACCAGCACCGCATGTTCAATCGGCGAGCGCACCGGAATCCGGCCGTGGAAATGTTTCACCGGTAAATGCGGGATACGACGGAACGCGCCAGGCGTCAGGGAGAAATGGCTTTTAAAGACCCGGGTAAAATTCTGCTGGTTGTCAAAACCAAAGCGTACGGCGATATCGATCAGCGGCATACGGGTCAGCCGCAGCGCCATTGCCGCCATCGTCAGCCGTCGTTTACGGGTGTAAGCCGCCAGCGTCTGGCCGGTCATCTCTTTGAACATGCGCTGCATGTGCCATTTGGAGTAACCCGATTTCAGGGTGATCAGATCAATACTAAGATCGTCGGTCAGATTGGCTTCGATCCACTCTACCAGTGCATTAATATGCTGTTTTTTAAGGGCCTGACTGAGCATGATGGCGATGTACGACGCGGATTAAAGGGTGATATTTGTCACAAAAGAATAACAAAAAACCGCAACGGCGGTAAGGAAAGGCCGGGCGCAAAGGGTGGCCAGGCGACGATTTCGCATTAATTGCTTAGGTGACTAATTAAAAAAGGCTGACCGAAGTCAGCCCTGCTCTTTACGCAGCGGGTAAGGGAGCCACTAATGGCTGCGCATACCGGCCGCTGTCATCATCATGCGGAATAATGAGGCGACGACACCCAGTGCCAGCACGCTTGCGGCGTAGATGACCACCAGCCACATCACGCGCTTCCACCACGGGGCTTTCGTTTCATTGTGGTTTTTCATGCTGCTGACTTCGGTTTTCATATCAATGATATCCTGCATCTGCTTTGATTTTTCCACGGAACACGTAGTAGCTCCAGAAGGTGTAGCCCAGGATCATCGGAATGATCAGCAGGCTTCCCACCAGCATAAAGGCCTGGCTCTGCGGAGGTGATGCGGCGGCCCAGATGGTCACTGACGGCGGAATAATGTTGGGCCAGATACTGATACCCAGGCCAGAGAAGCCGAGGAAGATCAGCGCCAGCGTCAGCAGGAACGGCGAGTAGTGCGCCTGACGTTTGATCGCACGCACGATGCCCCACGAACAGAGCAACACCAGCACCGGAACCGGCAGGAACCAGAACAGGTTAGGCTTGCTGAACCAGCGCTGGGCAATATCGTCGTGGGCAAACGGCGTCCACAGGCTGATGATACCGACAATCACCAGCAGCGCGATCACCAGCGGCGTGGCCAGCGCTGACATTTTGCGGTGCAGCTCATCTTCCGTTTTCATGATCAGCCAGGTACAGCCCAGCAGCGCATAGGCCACCACCAGCCCCACGCCGCAGAACAGCGGGAACGGTGCCAGCCAGTCCATTGCGGAACCGGCGAAACGGCGGCCCTCAACCGGAATACCGTCCAGCATTGCGCCAACCGCGACGCCCTGACTGAAGGTAGCCAGGATAGACCCCGCGATGAATGACTTGTCCCAGAATGCGCGGTGACCTTCTACCGCTTTGAAGCGGAACTCAAACGCCACGCCACGGAAAATCAGGCCAATCAGCATCGCCGTCAGCGGAATCGACAGCGCATCGGCAATCACCGAGTAGGCCAGCGGGAACGCGCCATACAGCCCCGCCCCGCCCAGCACCAGCCAGGTTTCATTACCATCCCAGACCGGCGCAACGGTGTTGACCATCATGTCGCGCTCGCCCACATCCTTGTTGAACGGGAACAGCAGGCCGATACCGAGATCGAACCCATCCATTACGATATACATCAGGGTGGCGAAGACGATAATCGCGAACCAGATAATTGAGAAATCGATCATCTTAGTGGTCTCCATCCTTAAAGGTGGCCGCAGAAAGTGGACGTGCCGGGGTTTTCTTCTGACCCGGACCACCCTGCTCAGTGATGTGTCCTTCGCCGGTTTCAGGACCCTGCTTGATCAGACGCATCATATAGTGATAACCCACGCCGAACACCGAGCTGTAGACCAGGATGAAGGCCAGCAGGCTGATACTCATATGGAGATCGCCGTGCGCCGACACCGCATCAATGGTGCGCTGTACGCCATACACCACCCAGGGCTGACGGCCGATCTCCGTGGTGAACCACCCAGCCAGGATCGCAATCAGACCGGACGGCCCCATCAGCAGCGCAAACCACAGGAATGGACGTGACTCATACAGACGCCCTTTGAAACGCAGCCACAGACTGACCACGCCCAGAGTAATCATCAGCAGCCCCATCGCCACCATCACGCGGAACGACCAGAAGATGACCGTTGAATTTGGCCGATCCTCTTTCGGGAATGACTTCAGCGCCGGTACCTGCTTATCCAGGCTGTGGGTCAGGATCAGGCTGCCGAGATAAGGCACTTCCAGCGCGTATTTGGTGCGCTCCTGCTCCATGTCGGGAATACCAAACAGAATCAGCGGCGTGGCTTCGCCTGGCGGGTTTTCCCAGTGTCCTTCAATCGCCGCTATTTTGGCGGGCTGATGCTCCAGGGTGTTGAGACCATGCGCATCGCCGATCATCGCCTGAATCGGCGCGACAATCAGCGCCATCCACAGCGCCATCGAAAACATCTTGCGAATCGCAGGATTATTTTTGCCTTTCAGCAGATGCCAGGCCGCTGATGACCCGACAAAGAAGGCGCTGGCGAGGAAGGCGGCCACCGACATATGGAACAGGCGGTACGGGAACGACGGGTTAAAGACGATTTTGAACCAGTCCTGCGGCACCACGATGCCGTTCTCGATGATGTAGCCCTGCGGCGTATGCATCCAGCTGTTTGACGCGAGGATCCAGAAGGTAGAGATCAGGGTTCCCAGCGCAACCATACAGGTGGCAAAGAAGTGCAGACCGGGCCCGACGCGATTCCAGCCGAACAGCATCACGCCGAGGAAGCCCGCTTCGAGGAAGAAAGCGGTCAGGACTTCATAGGTCAGTAGCGGACCGGTGATACTGCCGGCAAACTCCGAGAAGCCGCTCCAGTTGGTCCCGAACTGATAGGCCATCACCAGTCCCGACACCACGCCCATGCCGAAGTTGACGGCAAAGATTTTCGACCAGAAATGGTAGAGATCACGATAGGTATGATCGCGGGTTTTCAGCCACATCCCTTCGAGCACGGCCAGGAAGCTGGCGAGGCCGATGGTGATGGCGGGAAAGATAATATGGAAGGAAACAGTAAATGCGAACTGAATCCTCGCCAGATGAAAGGCATCTAATCCGAACATTGCTTACCTCTTTGCCACATAGAACACCACATATTTACTTATAATTAACAACTTAAGCCTGAAGCACTCATTTCGTTGCCGTTGAATTAATTCCCGCCGCGAATTTAAAACTATTCGCAGCGAGGAAACAGAAACAATCGGGTTAATGAAAACTATAACAGTCTTTGTTGATTCTGATCATTGTTTTTCATGGGAATTACTTATTTAAAAATAAGGCGCAAAGGTTAATTACAGCGTAGTTATGTGACACGAATGTTATGCTATTGCTGGCTTAAAATTGCCCACTGGCTAAGCCCACCTTTAACCAAAAAAAAGCCCTCAACATGCTGTTTTCCGGTGTTATTATTTTATAAACCCTGTTCCGGGAAAGGTCAAATCTGACAACAACCCTTCGAAATAGACTTACTTTTTAATGGGTTAGCAACCAAATATTTCTGCCTGCCGCTTTGTTTGCTTTTTTGCCCTGGATTGTCTAATGGCAGGATTATATTTTCAGGCGAAGCCGGTAAAGCCGGGCAGTTTAATGCGGATGTAAATGTTAATAAATTGGAGTGAGCTCTTACCGATAATTAACAGCCGCCGCGCGTCTGCGGCTTATTCCCTGAAACAACACTGAATAAGCGGCTTAATAAGCAGCAATCACTTATTACCCGGCTGAGCCGCTTATTTTCCTCTGCCGTTACGTTATTACCGTTTTAACCTGTTGCGTCATGCCGGTTGCCTGCCGTCTCCCGCTGTGGTTTGTTAGGGTGGCATTTATCCTCTTATCCGGGTTAAGGAGTCGCTATGGCACGTCTGACCGCACAGGATTTTCCGCAGGAACTGCTGGAGCTTTACGATTACTACGCGCACGGCGGCATCACTAAACGCGAGTTTATTGCCATGGCCGGTAAACTGGCGATTGGCGGCATGACCGGTGCCACGCTGCTCGGTATGCTCAGCCCCAACTATGCCCTGGCGACGCAGGTGGAGTTCACCGATCCCGATATCAAACCAGAATACCTCCACTATCCTTCGCCGGAGGGTCACGGTGAAGTCCGCGGCTATCTGGTAAAACCGACGAAACCTGCAGGCCGGCGTCCGGCGGTGGTGGTGGTACATGAAAACCGCGGTCTCAATCCCTACATTGAAGATGTGGCGCGCCGGGTCGCCAAAGCGGGTTATATCGCGCTGGCTCCCGACGGGCTGAGTTCGGTCGGCGGCTATCCTGGTAATGACGAAGAGGGGCGCGCATTACAGGCGAAGGTCGATCCCGTCAGGCTGATGAACGACTTTTTTGCCGCCGTGACATTTTTACGTCATCACCCGGAAGCGAGCGGGAAAGTGGGAATAACGGGCTTTTGTTATGGCGGCGGCGTCGCCAATGCGGCGGCCGTTGCCTTCCCGGAACTGGACTGCGCGGTCCCCTTCTATGGCCGGCAGCCAAAAGCGGAAGATGTGCCGCGGATAAACGCGCCACTGCTGCTGCACTATGCCGCGCTGGATAACAATATCAACGCGGGCTGGCCAGCTTATGAAGCGGCGCTAAAGCAGCATAACAAGATCTATCAGGCATACCTCTATCCTGGCGTGAATCACGGCTTCCACAATGATTCGACCCCGCGCTACGACCAACCGGCGGCAGAACTGGCGTGGCAAAGAACCCTGGCGTGGTTTGAAAAATATCTTTACTAGCGCAGGCTATTGCAGGCATCTTCGACGGGACGCAGGCAAAGCGCGGCTTCACTGTCGCTCGGGCGTTAAGCCCGATCCGCCGCGCTTTTATCGCGTTGCGCCAGTATCCGGCTCAGATTGACCTCCAGCCAGTCGGCCAGCCCGACCACCTGCTCACCCATTTCACGCCCGAGCGGCGTTAGCGAGTACTCCACATGAGGCGGCACCACCTGATAAGCGATGCGCTGCACGAAACCGTCTTCTTCCAGATGACGCAGGTTCTGCGCCAGCATCCGCTCACTCACGCCGCCTACTATCCGCCGCAACTCGCTGAAGCGCAGCGTCTGGTCCTGCAGCGCCAGCAGAATCAGTACGCTCCAGCGGCTGGTCACCCGTTTAAGTACCTCACGCGAGGGGCAGTTCACATTGAGCAGCTCACCGCGGATAAATCTTTCACTCAGCTTTTCAGACATTTATATCACAACCCTTAAACTAACAAATCTGTAAGTACTTACTAAAAATTAGTTTATCCCGTAGTCTGGATTTCACCAACAGCGAAATAATCGGAGCGATACCATGTTTGCAGTGACAGGTGCCACCGGCCAGCTCGGCCGTTTAGTGATCGACGCATTACTGAAAAAAGTGCCGGCGGGCGAGATTGTTGCCGCCGTGCGTACCCCAGCCAAAGCGGCAGACCTTGCTGCACAAGGTGTGGTGGTGCGTCAGGCGGATTACAGCCAGCCGGAGACGCTGGTTGCCGCCTTCGCTGGCGTCGATAAGCTGCTGCTGATTTCCGGCAGTGAAGTGGGTCAGCGCGAAGCCCAGCATAAAGCGGTGATTGAAGCGGCCCGAACGGCTGGCGTTGGTTTTATTGCTTATACCAGCCTGCTGCACGCCGATAGCTCACCGCTGGGGCTGGGCGTAGAACACCGGGCAACCGAAGCGCTGTTGCAGGCTTCCGGCGTGCCATTCGCCCTGCTGCGTAACGGCTGGTACAGTGAAAACTATGCAGCCAGTATCGCCCCGGCGCTGGCGCATCATGCCTTTATCGGTGCCGCAGGCGAAGGACGCATCGCGTCGGCAGCGCGCCAGGATTATGCCGATGCAGCAGCGGAAGTGCTGGTACGTGATAATCAGGCTGGCAAGGTGTATGAACTGGCCGGTGATGACAGCTATACCCTGGCGCAGTTCGCCGCTGAAATTGCCGCTCAGAGCGGCGAAAAGGTGGATTACGTCAATCTGTCGCAGCAGGAATTTGCTGCCGCACTGAAAAGCGCGGGGCTGCCTGACGGCCTGGCTGAGATGCTGGCAGATTCCGACGCGGGTGCAGAAAAAGGCGGTCTGTTTGATGATTCACATCAGCTCAGCCAGCTGATTGGTCGTCCCACGACGCCTTATCCGGCAGTTATTCGCGCGGCGCTGGCGAAAAGCTGACTGACGATCGCAGAGCGGGCCGCTATCGGCCGCTCTGTTTGCCGTTTCTCACCGGTTCTGTCGTTGCGTATGCCATCTTTTGCACCCTTTTCCCGCCACGCTTATCTTACAAAATGTAAATAAAAGCCGGTTTTCTTCAGGCTAAATTTTTTTCTTTTACCGACTAAGAGATTCATCTGAAATGCGTTTTTTATGAACAACGGCATATTTGGTTGAATTGACTGGAATTTATCCAAAAACGTCGATTAATAGACAATTTTTATTACGTTCATAGATATTCTGCATTGTTGTTCCGCAGCATGAGAGGTCTATAATTTGTCCTTTGTGCAACCCCGACCGCTCAGGAGGCCGCTATTAATACTTATCGCCAGCAACTAAATGCACTTGAAGAGGTTCGTGCCGGGGCGGAAGTTGAGTATCAATACGATCCCCATGAACTGAAACTGGATCGCATGCAGGATTCTGAACCGGAACCGGAGCTGATTGAAGGCTTACCGGCGCCGGATGCGCTCACCCCTGCCGATCGTTATCTGGAACTGTTTGAACATGTCCAGATGTCGCGCATTTTTGAGGATAGCAAAACCTTCCCCGACTGCTCGCCAAAATACGATCCGCTGGATGTGCTGATGCGCTATCGCCGACAGAAACGCAGCAGTGATTTTGACCTGTCGCGTTTTGTCGCCGATCACTTTTATCTGCCTGGCGTAAATGAAAGCTTTTATGTCTCCAATCCGGATAAAACGCTCAACGAGCATATCGACGATCTGTGGCCGGTACTGACCAAAATGCCGCAGCAGCATATGCCGCACTCTTCCCTGCTGCCGCTGCCGAAACCTTATGTGGTGCCGGGCGGGCGCTTTGGCGAGACCTATTACTGGGATTCTTACTTCACCATGCTCGGCCTCGCCGAGTCGGGCCGTGACGATTTGCTGCGTCACATGGCGGATAACTTTGCCTGGCTGATCGATAACTACGGCCATGTGCCTAACGGTAACCGCACCTATTATCTCAGCCGCTCCCAGCCGCCCGTGTTTGCGCTGATGGTTGAGCTGTTTGAAGAAGATGGCGTGCGCGGTGCGAAGCGCTATCAGGAACAGCTGATGAAGGAGTATCAGTTCTGGATGGACGGTGCCGGTTCGCTGATGCCCAATCAGGCTTATCGCCATGTGGTGCGGATGCCGAACGGTTCACTGCTTAACCGTTACTGGGATGACCGGGATACACCGCGTGATGAGTCGTGGATCGAGGATGTGGAAACGGCCCGACAGTCAAAACGTCCGGCCAGCGAAGTTTATCGCGATCTGCGTGCGGGTGCAGCCTCCGGCTGGGACTACTCTTCACGCTGGCTGCGTAACCCGAAACGTCTGTCGAGCATTCGCACCACCCAGTTTATTCCGATCGATCTCAATGCGTTTCTCTACAAACTTGAGCTGATGATCGCCACGCTGTCGCACGCCAAAGGCGAAGAGCTGACCGCACTGGCCTGGCAGAAAAAAGCCGAGGCGCGGAAACGTGCAATTACCCGCTATTTGTGGGACAGCACCGCCGGCGTATTCCGTGACTATGACTGGCGTCGTGAGCGTTTCGGTGCCTTTACGGCGGCGGCGGTGGTTCCGCTGTTTGTTGGTTTAGCCACGCCTCACCAGGCGCATCTGCAGGCCATTGCCCTGCGTCATCTGCTCCTGAGCAACGGCGGTCTGTTGACCTCAATGGTGGAGAGCGGCGAGCAGTGGGATAAACCCAATGGCTGGGCGCCGATGCAGTGGATGGCGATTGTTGGCCTGAATAACTACGGCGAAGAGACGCTGGCGAGCGAAATCGCGGTTAACTGGCTGACCACGGTCAACAATTTCTATCAGCTGCATCACAAGCTGGTGGAGAAATATGACATCAGCGGCGATCGCGCCCGTCCCGGCGGTGGTGGCGAATATCCGTTACAGGATGGCTTCGGCTGGACCAATGGCGTGACGCGCCGGCTGATGACGATGTATGGCCATCTGATGGCGGATTAAGCCGGTTCAGGGGTAACGGACTTTAACCGTTTTACCTGACAGCCAGACACTAAAAAGCCGGTCATCAGACGATGCCCGGCTTTTTTTCGCGTTGACTCTGAATTCTGCGTAACGATTTAACTATTTCTTCGCTTCAACGCCAGGCTGTGCTGCCCGTTGCAGGAACTGCTGTGTTACTTCCGGCAGATGCTGCAGCAGCCACTCCGCCATCGCTACTTCCTGATCGCGGATTTCGGTCAGCACCCGCACGCCCTCAGCATCACCGACCTGCTCAGCCGCCGCAATCAGACTGGTGTAGCTGGCGATCTCGGCATTTTCAAAGACGTAGCCGCTGATCGCGCCTTTCACTACTTCGTCCGAGTTGAACATACCGCCCACCGCCTGGCCGGTCGCCGCCATTTTACCCATAACATCCTTCATCACTGAGTGGTCAATGCCGTGCGTGTCCAGCAGCTGCTCCAGCAGGGTAAGCTGATGTTTGGTCTCATCCAGATGCTGTGCCAGACGCTGTTCCAGCGCCGGATAGTGCTCCAGGCGGCCAGACATTTTGCTTAGCATGCTCTCAGCCTGCTTTTCCATTGCATGCGCATCGCGCAGCCAGTCATGGTAATTTTCGATTGCCGTCATTTGCTACTCCTTAAGATACAGTAATGGATTCCGCTACCGAAGTGAGCTTCTCATCCGTCTGCTTCTCTTCGTTCAGGGTCTGCTCCAGCAGTTTTGCGGCCTGGGTGTAGCCCAGTTTGAGGGCCAGCGCGTGCAGGGTGCCGTAAGTGGCAATTTCATAGTGCTCAACTTTTTGTGCTGCACCAATTAACCCCTGATCACGAACTTCGCCCTTTTCAACCGAATCAATGATCTCCTGCGCTTCTTCAACCAGTCCTTCAAGCGCATGGCATTTCATTCGTTTGATTTTAACCTCTGGCGTGGCTTCCACTAATTCATCCAGCCGCTCGATTTGGCCGCGCGTCTCTTCAAGATGCTGATTAAACGCAGCGACAAGTTTTTCATCGCTGGCAGCGCGCGCCATTTTCGGCAAGGCACGGGTTATCTGTTTCTCAGCGCTGTACACATCAGACAAATCATGGATGAAGAGATCGTTTAGCGTTTTCACTGTCATAAGATAGCCTCATTGATTGAAAAGTTGCGGTAAGAAATAACGCAACGCCAGTCATATCGGTGACACTTAAAAATTCTAGCGGAGATTTTTTATATCGCACGCCGCATCGGTATGAATTTAAGCCGTAAGTGGCATGTAAAATGCATTTTTCTTTTTACAGCAACAAGTTAGGTCTCTAAGGTTTTTTCTTATCACGGCTTCGCTAAACAGATAAAGTTGTACAACTGAAATTAAATTTGTATACATTTTATCTTCTGTAATCAGCCAACAGAAACTAAGCAGCTGGTCAATCTGTACAAAAACTTATTAAACCGTACAAGTTAAAAGCGCTGTAAATAAAAAAACCGGAAAGGGGTTACCTTTCCGGTTTAATCGGTTAATCTGCCACCGCTATTGATAAAGCACTGGCATAATGCTGGCAGTAATTATCTTGCAGGAGAATTAAATAGATTTAACATTGCCCAGCGAACTGATGGTACCTGCTGTTACAGCAGCGTTAAAGACGTTCAGCTCCGGCGGCTTACCTTACCCCCTTTCCGTCCAGCCTCAATGGCGCGCTCGGGATCGTTTTTAAAGTTGCCGCCGCTTTTCTGGCCGCCCTTACGTCCCGCTTCCGCCGCGCGCTCTCTGTCCGCAGCAAAATTTCCCGCTCCACCACGATATTGAGTCATTCTGTGTTCCTCATTGGATTTAATAATAGAAATAGCACAGTTGATGCTTCATCAGTCCGATTCAGCAAATATAAATGTAGCCATAAAAATTCGTCTATCAAGATGGGGAAATAGAAAACCCATCATAATTTTGGTTAATTTATGGCGATTAGCATTACTGGCTGATAAAGCGCCGCAACTAATCTTCGCCACCGCAGAAAAAGGCAAGAGTGATAATCCACGGCCTTCCTCAAACAATGTCGCACTCCTATTAATCGATCATTTTCATAAAAAGTCCAATTGAAAACAATATAAGCGAAGCGGCACGATAACGTCGTTATATGAAACAGTTAGTGAAGATGATCAACAAACGATCAATTTACCTAAGCGAAGCGTAAAGTTTGATTTAAGAAAAATATAATCAGGTAAAAAATAAGCGAAGCGTAACTCTCTTTCAAAACCAGTTAAAAGCTGAGCGGATCGATCAATAAATGATCAAATATCCCATTTTATTCACCAAATATTAAAATAAAATGGCCAGAAAGCCGCATTCAGGCTGTTTGAAATAAGCGAAGCGTGGAAAAAATTATGCGTAACGGCGGACCGTTTTTTTTAAGATTTGTACTAAAAACATCTTTTTGCGGGAACGCGCACTTATTGATGGTGAAAAAAGGGAAAGAGGTGGCGGATTCGGGTCGCCCTGACGTCAGGCCTGCCTGTGCAGATCCGCTGCGGGAGAATCCAGAAAGGACCGGGCAGGATTACGCGAAAAGATTAAGACTCAATGGGGATCAGCGTGAAACGGAGCAAAAGCCACACCGCGCTTACCCCTTTTTTTGATGCGATACATCGCTTCATCCGCGCGTGCCAGGGCGGAATCAAAGTCATCTTTTCTCTGCACCTGGGCCACACCAATCGATGCCCCCACCATCGCATGGCCATTTGCCATATCAAACGGCGTCAGCACCGCATCCAGGCAGCCGTGAACCAGTTTTTCCAGCTGTGGATGTTGTAACGAAAATGGCAGCAGCAGGACAAATTCATCACCGCCAGGGCGACCAATAATCACCTCGGCCGGACAGAGATCAACAAAGCGCTGGCTGAGCTGGATCAGGACGTCATCGCCGCTACGATGGCCCAGCGTGTCGTTAACATGTTTGAAATTATCCAAATCGATAAACGCAACACACAAGGGCCCCTGAGCTTTTAATTCGCGAAAATGATTCTGCAACGCATGGCGATTGGTCAGCATGGTCAGCGGATCGTGCAGCGCCAGCAGAGCGAGCTGCTCCTCATACTGCTTCTCTTTGGTCATGTCGATGTGGGTGCCGGTTACCTTTAACGGACGCCCCTGTTCATCCCATTCGCTGACCCGGCCCCGATCCAGTACCCAGGTTATGCTGCCATCTTTAGCGATCATGCGGTGCAGCGCTTCGTAGTAAGGCGCTTTTCCGGCGATGTGATCGTAAAAGGCCGTCAGCACTTCATCAGCGTCTTCAGGATGGAGGCTCTCTTTCCAGGACTCGAAGTTAGCGTCGGTCTCTTTGGGTTGAAAGCCCAGCATTGCGCCCCAGCGTCGGTTGAAAATCACCAGTTTGCCGCTGGGGATATCGAGTTGCCACAGGAACAGGCCGGTACCGTCCAGCGCTGCGTTGAGCTTGTTACGGGCGTCATGGGCTATACGCTTCAGACGCGCATTATGCTTTTTCAGGTTTTGTATCTGTAGTCGCAGCGCTTCTTCTGACATAGCAGCCATAAGACAGGGTTTAAAGGAGCTTATTGTGCCTGTACGCACAATTCTGTAAAGGGAGGCTTTTAAAACGCGATTAGTCGCGGTGAATTGCAGGCTGGACAGGATATCAGGCGGCCCGGCCCTGGCAATACAGCATAGAGGTGAGCCGGGAAATTAGTTTCGCCGTGAAATCTGTTCAGTCAAGAGCGGCGTGAAAAAGGGTGTGCGAAGGGATTTTCTGCGGCACAAAAGCAAAAACCCGCCAGTGGCGGGTTCTTTAAAGATGGTGCCCAACCCGAAGATGCCGGGAGCATTTTTGCATCGCGCGCCTGCGCGCGAACCCGCAGGGCGAGCCACAGGGATGTGGCGAGGACATCGAACCTTCGAGGCCGGGTTCGCCGCCCGAAAAAGCAAAAACCCGCCAGTGGCGGGTTCTTTAAAGATGGTGCCCGAACCCGGACAAAAATGCCGGGAGCATTTTTGCATCGCGCGCCTGCGCGCGAACCCGCAGGGCGAGCCACAGGGATGTGGCGAGGACATCGAACCTTCGAGGCCGGGTTCGCCGCCCGAAAAAGCAAAAACTCGCCAGAGGCGGGTTCTTTGAAGATGGTGCCCGAACCCGGACAAAAATGCCGGGAGCATTTTTGCATCGCGCGCCTGCGCGCGAACCCGCAGGGCGAGCCACAGGGATGTGGCGAGGACATCGAACCTTCGAGGCCGGGTTCGCCGCCCGAAAAAGCAAAAACCCGCCAGTGGCGGGTTCTTTAAAGATGGTGCCCGAACCCGGAATCGAACCAGGGACACGGGGATTTTCAATCCCCTGCTCTACCGACTGAGCTATTCGGGCAACGGGGCGCATTAAACCAAAGCGGCCCGACAGCGTCAAACGCTTTTCATCAAAATGAAATCGACTGACGGCTTTTCCATCAACCCCCTGGCCTGTCGCTCCACTGCCGGTAAAAATTGTGCTATCGGTGATTAAATTTCGTTCAGGCCGGCTGCGGAGGCTGAATTGTGGCGTGGTTACGCCGATAAGTGTGACGAGACCAACACTAATAATAAGGATCACCATGTTTTACACCATTACATCAGGCATTGCTTCGCGCCTCAGCGGGCAGAAGCGTACACACTCCGCAGCAACCCTCACCTCCCTTAATGACTCGATCGCCATGATTGAGTTCACTCCCGATGGCACCATTCTCAGCGCCAATGCGCTATTCCTCGACCGTATGGGCTATACGCTGGCAGAGATTGAGGGTCAGCATCACAGCCTGTTCTGTACGCCGGATCAGCTGCAGTCAAATGACTACCGCGACTTCTGGCTACGGCTGAACCGCGGCGAAAGTTTCAGCGATAAGTTTCTGCGTGTGGCAAAAAATAGCCGACCGGTGTGGCTCGAAGCCAACTATGTGCCGGTGCAGGATCGTCATGGACGGGTATTCAAAATCGTGAAGCTGGCGACTGACATCACCGGCCATATCAACGACGCTCAGGAGCAGCGCGCCATGACGAACGCCATTGAGCGCTCGATGGCGGTGATCGCCTTCAGCCTGAAAGGCGAAGTGCTCAAAGCCAACGATAACTTCCTGAAGACGATGGGATACCGTGGTGAGGAGATTCAGGGCGTGCACCACAGCCAGTTCTGCTCAGAAGAGATCCGCAACAGCCGCGAATACAGCGAACTCTGGCAGCAGCTGAATCGCGGCGAATTTATCTCAGGTCAGTTTCCACGGGTGAATAAGCAGGGCCGTACCGTCTGGTTACGCGCCACCTACAATCCGGTGTTCGACGAGCAGGGCAAATTATATAAAGTGGTGAAGTTTGCCACCGACGTGACGGCCCAGGTCGCGAAGAACCAGCAGGAGCGCGAAGCGGCTCAGCGGGCCTATCACACCGCCCTGCAAACCAATGAAAGCACCCGTGTCGGAGCGGATGTGATCGCCAACAGCGTGCAGACCATGAATGCGCTGGCAGGCGAACTGCAGGGGATTTCGGGTGATATTTCGGGTCTGAGTGAATCGTCTGAGCGTATTGGCTTTATGGTGGACAGCATTCGCCGTATTGCCGATCAGACCAACCTGCTGGCGCTGAATGCGGCCATTGAAGCGGCGCGCGCCGGCACTCACGGCCGCAGCTTTGCGGTGGTCGCCAACGAGGTCAGAACGCTGGCGGCTAACATCAACCGTGCCACGGCCGAAATTGAGAACCGGGTGCAGCAAAATCATCTGCTGGCGAATAAGGCGCTGAAGGGGATTGAATCGAACCTGAAGCGTGCCGACCACGGGGTGCAACTGGCGCAGGAAGCGGGCGGCGTGATTGCTGAAATTCGTGAAGGCGCAACGGATGTGGTGCGGGCGATCAGCCACGTAACGGAGACGCTAAAAGCCTGAAATCCATAGGGGCCGCGGCCCCTTTTTTCCCCTGCACAGCTATTTCTTTTCTGCCGCCACCGGCGCATCTGACGCTTCCGCTGCGGGCGGAATAAAGATGTGATCCAGAATGGCACGCATCACCGGTGCCGCCGTAACCCCTTCTCCACCGCCATTCTCCAGAATCAGCGTCACCGCCACTTTAGGTGCGTCGAACGGCGCAAACGCGGTATAGAAGATATGGTCGCGCAGCCGGACCGGGATCATTTTGGCGTTATAGGTCTGATTCTGTCGCAAACCAAACACCTGCGACGTACCACTTTTCGCTGCGATGCCATAAGGCGCGGTATGAAAATATTTGTAGCCGGTGCCGTTAGGCGCATTCGCCATGCCAAACATGGCGTGGCGCACCAGCGACCAGTAAGGAGAGTGCGGATCGCCAATCTGCGCGGCTGGCTGTTTCGGTTGATAGCGCTCAATCAGCGTACCGCGCTGGGCTTTCTCCAGCAGATGCGGCGCAATCACCCGGCCATTATTAATCAGCGCCACCATCGCTTTTTCCATCTGAATCGGCGTCGCAATCCAGTAGCCCTGACCAATGCCGACGGAAATGGTATCGCCCTGATACCAGGTTTTTTTATGTACCTTTTGCTTCCACTCGCGGCTCGGCAGTAAGCCGTTGTACTCCTCATTCAGATCGATGCCGGTCGATTTGCCGTAACCAAACTGGCTCAGCATGGTGTGGATACGGTCGATGCCCATCATAAAGGCCACCTGATAGAAGAAGGTGTCGGCGGACTCCTCAATCGCCCGGGTGACATCCAGCATACCGTGACCGGTTTTTTTCCAGTCGCGGTAGCGGCGATCGGTGCCAGGCAGCGTCCAGGTGGGCGCGCCAAAGAACTGCGACTGCGGCGTAATCACATGGGTCAGCAGCGCTGACATCGCCATATAGGGCTTCACCGTCGAGGCCGGAGGATAGAGGCCCTGGGTCACGCGGTTGATCAGCGGCAGATCCTTATCCTGCAGCAGGGATTTGTAAGCCTGATAGCTGATGCCTTTCACAAACGGATTGGGATCGTAGCTGGGACTGGAGACCATCGCCAGCACCGAGCCGTCGCGCGGGTCCTCAATCAGCAGCGCCGCACGCTGGCCTGCCAGCAGACTTTCGGCGTACTGTTGCAGATGCAGATCCAGCGTCAGGGTAAGGTTTTTGCCCGCGACCGGCGGCACCTCTTTCAGCACCCGCACGATACGACCGTGGTTATCCACCTCCACTTCCTGATAGCCCGGCTTGCCGTGCAGCATCGTCTCGTAATAGCCTTCAATGCCCTGTTTACCGATATTGTGGTCAGCGGCATAGTTCTCGGCGATGCCCGCCGCGTTCAGCCGTTTGTAGTCGTTATCGTTGATTTTCGACACATAACCGAGCACGTGCGCCAGATCGGCGCCGTAGGGATATTGCCGATCCTGGTAAATTTCAATGCTGGCACCGGTAAACCGAAACTGGTTAACCGCGAAGCGCGCTACCTGCTCCTCGCTCAGCTCCTCTTTCAGCACCACCGGCTTGTAGCGGCTGGTCTGTTTTAACGCGTGCCGGAAGGTTTCAATCTCGTCGGGCGTCAGGTTGAGGATCGGCGTCAGCGCCTGCAGCGTGGCCTGCATATCCGCGATTTTATAGGGCGTCAGCGTAATGGCGTACCAGCTGACGTTGCGCACCAGAGGAATACCATTACGGTCATAAATCAGCCCGCGCGTCGGGGCGATGGGGATCATTTTGATGTCGTTCTGGTTGGATCGGGTCTGATAGTAGCTGTGGTCGCGCACCTGCAGGCGATACAGGTTCACAGCAAGAATGGTGAAGCAGAGACAGACCAGAGCAAAAGAGACCGTCGCGCGACGGGCAAACAGTTTCTCTTCAGCGTCGAAATTACGAAAATTCATCAGGCAGCATTATCAGGCGGTTATTTATTATTTGTTGTTCCGCCCCATGATAAAGCGCGAACGCAGGCGTACCAGCGCGAAGATGCACAAGCCTGGCGAAAAGTGTGTCATTTGATGTGAATGTTACAGGATGGGAAAGGAAGAAAGATCGGGTCCTCCCGGTGAAAAGAGGACCCGCAGAGATCATCAGGCAGCCGGCATTAAACCGCACCGGCGCGAGAATTAATCCCCCAGCAGCACCGACTCCAGCGCAATTTTGATCATGTCGTTGAAGGTGGTCTGACGTTCAGCCGCCGTGGTCTGCTCGTGGGTACGGATATGGTCCGATACGGTACAGATGGTCAGCGCTTTAGCACCAAATTCTGCCGCCACACCGTAGATGCCCGCCGCTTCCATCTCAACGCCGAGGATGCCATATTTTTCCATCACGTCGAACATTTGCGGGTCCGGGGTATAGAACAGATCGGCGGAGAAGATGTTACCCACGCGCGCTTCCACACCCAGATTTTTAGCCGCATCGACCGCGTTACGCACCATGTCGAAATCGGCAATCGCTGCGAAATCGTGATCTTTGAAACGCATACGGTTGACTTTGGAATCGGTGCAGGCACCCATACCAATCACGATATCGCGCAGTTTTACGTCTGCACGCACCGCACCACAGGAACCCACACGAATGATCTTCTTCACGCCGAAGTCGGTGATCAGCTCTTTGGTGTAGATCGAGCAGGACGGAATGCCCATACCGTGGCCCATCACTGACACTTTGCGGCCTTTGTAGGTGCCGGTATAGCCCAGCATGCCGCGCACATTGTTCACTTCCACCGGATTTTCCAGGAAGGTTTCAGCAATGTGTTTCGCACGCAGCGGGTCGCCCGGCATCAGGACCACGTCAGCGAAGTCACCCATTTCGGCATTAATATGCGGAGTTGCCATTGTTACTTTATCCTTGTTAAATCGCTGGGTTACAGCATGTTCTTGCCATAGTCCATGTCGGACAGGCCAAAATAGTGTGCAATTGTCTGACCGATATCGGCGAAGGTTTCGCGATAACCGAGTGAACCCGGTTCAACTTTCGGTCCGTAAATCAGAATCGGAATGTGCTCACGAGTATGTTCGGTGCCTTTCCAGGTCGGATCGCAGCCGTGGTCGGCGGTCAGGATCAGAATGTCATCCTCACCCACCAGCTCCATCAGCTCCGGCAGACGACGGTCAAACAGCTCCAGTCCGCCCGCGTAACCGGCGACATCACGGCGATGTCCCCAGGTCGAGTCGAAGTCGACAAAGTTGGTAAAGACAATCGACTGATCCGGCGCGATTTTCATCTCCTGAATCGTAGCGTCAAACAGCGCATCCAGTCCGGTCGCTTTGACCTTTTTGGTGATGCCCTGTTCCGCATAGATATCGGCGATTTTACCCACTGAAATCACATGACCGCCCTTCTCATCCACCAGCTTTTTCAGCATGGTGGCAGACGGTGGCTCAACCGCCAGATCGTGACGGTTGCCGGTGCGTTCGAAGTGACCCGCTTTATCGCCGACAAACGGACGCGCAATCACACGACCGATGTTATAGCCACCTTCCGTCAGCTCTTCGCGGGCAATTTCGCACAGAGCATAGAGGCGATCCAGGCCAAAGGTCTCTTCGTGACAGGCGATCTGGAATACGGAGTCCGCAGAGGTGTAGAAAATCGGCTTGCCGGTTTTCATGTGCTCTTCACCCAGCTGATCCAGAATGACCGTACCGGAAGAGTGGCAGTTACCGAGATAGCCCGGCAGCGCCGCGCGCTCAACCAGCTTATCGAGCAGTTCCTGCGGGAAGCTGTTCTCCTGATCGCTGAAGTAACCCCAGTCGAACAGCACCGGTACACCGGCGATTTCCCAGTGGCCTGACGGCGTATCTTTACCTGACGAAATTTCGCTGGCGTAAGCGTAAGCGCCGGTGATCTTCGCGTTTGGATCGAGGCCCGCCGGGAAGCGACCGGTAGAGAGTTCTGCGGCTTTAGCCAGACCCAGTGCGGTCAGGTTAGGCAGATGCAGTGGCCCTTTACGGCCTTTATCTGCTTCACCGTTGAAACAGGCTTCAGCAATGTGGCCGAGCGTATCTGAACCTTCATCACCGAATTTATCGGCATCTTTACTGGAGCCGATCCCGAAGGAGTCGAGAACCATAATAAAAGCACGTTTCATGCAAGTCTCCTGCGCAATGGCGCGTGACAAGTCAAAAAAAAGCGATCAGATCAGTATACCCGAATGCGTTGCCGCTGGCACCGATTACTGGCCGGTTAACTGACATCGCTCACACGACGATAGACCACTGGCGTGGCGGCGGGCGCGGTATCACTCAGCACCAGCGCGGCTTTGACCGCTGCGGCGGCCTGTTGCCACTGCGCTTCGTTGCTGGCATGGATAATCGCCAGCGGGCGCTGAGCATCAGCACGCTCACCCAGGGTAATCATCTCGCTTAAACCGACGCTGTAATCAATGCTGTCGCTGGCGCGCTGGCGTCCACCGCCCATCGCGACCACCGCCAGCCCCAGCGCCCGGGTATCCATGCTGCTGACGATGCCCGGTCGATCGGCATAGACCGCTTTGCTGAGCATCGGCGCGGGCAGATAGGTGTCGTAGCGCTCTACGAAATCGGCTGGCCCGTTCTGGGCCGCGACCATGCGGGCAAAAATTTCCGCCGCTTTGCCGTTATCCAGTACCTGCATCAGCTGCTGACGCGCTTCTTTCTCATCTGCGGCCAGTTTGCCGGAAATCAACATTTCGCTGCACAGCGCCAGCGTCACTTCCAGCAGACGTGGATTGCGCTGTTCGCCGGTCAGGAAGCGCACCGCTTCCCGCACTTCCAATGCGTTACCGGCTGAGGAGGCGAGAACCTGGTTCATATCCGTCAGCAGTGCGGTGGTCTGGCAACCTGCGCCATTGGCGACGCCCACAATCGACTGCGCCAGACTTTCTGACGCCTCATAGGTTGGCATAAACGCGCCCGAACCCACTTTGACATCCATCACCAGCGCATCCAGCCCTTCTGCCAGCTTCTTCGCCAGAATCGAGGCGGTAATCAGCGGGATGGAATCGACGGTAGCGGTAATGTCGCGCGTGGCGTAGAAGCGTTTATCCGCCGGGGCCAGGGAGTTGGTCTGGCCGATAATCGCCACCCCAACCTGTTTGATGATTTCGCGGAAGCGGTCATCGCTGGGGAAGATATCAAAGCCCGGAATCGCCTCCAGCTTGTCCAGCGTGCCGCCGGTATGACCGAGGCCACGGCCGGAGATCATCGGAATATAGCCGCCGCAGGCGGCCACCATCGGCCCGAGCATCAGTGACGTCACATCGCCGACGCCGCCGGTCGAATGCTTATCCACCACCGGCCCATTCAGGTTGAGCGATTTCCAGTTCAGCACGGTACCGGAATCACGCATCGCCATGGTCAGCGCCACGCGCTCAGGCAGCGTCATGTCGTGGAAATAGATGGTCATCGCCAGCGCGGCGATCTGACCTTCCGAAACGGTGTTATCACGCACACCATTGATGAAGAAGCGAATCTCCTCTTCAGTCAGCGCATGGCCGTCACGTTTTTTGCGAATTATTTCTTGTGGCAGGAACAAGGTAACCCCCTGGTTCAGGGAAATCAGGATGGGGAACAGGCGGTCAGCGACCGCCTGAAAGATCAGTAACCCGCTTTGCTGGTGTCGCTGTCATGACCCAGGGTATTCAGCAGGCTCGCCAGCAGGCTTGATGCACCAAAACGGAAATGACGCGCATCGGCCCAGTCGGCACCCAGCGTCTCTTCCGCCATTTTCAGGTAGAGCGCGGCATCTTCAGCGGTGCGCACGCCACCAGCGGGCTTAAAGCCAACCTGCTGGCTGACGCCTTTATCGCGGATCACGTTCATCATGATCTGCGCCACTTCAGGCGTGGCGTTAACCGGCACTTTACCGGTAGAGGTTTTGATGAAGTCCGCACCGGCATCAATCGCGATTTCAGAGGCCTGACGGATCAGCGCTTCCTGCTTGAGTTCGCCGGTTTCGATGATCACTTTCAGCAGCACATCTGCTTCGGCGCAGGCGGTTTTACAGGCTTTCACCAGATCAAAACCGACCTGGCTGTTGCCGGCAATCAGCGCACGATACGGGAACACCACATCCACTTCATCGGCACCGTAGGCGATCGCCGCGCGGGTTTCTGCCAGCGCAATATCAATGTCGTCATTGCCGTGCGGGAAGTTAGTCACCGTGGCGATGCGGATTTCCGGGGTACCCTGCTCGCGCAGCGTTTTACGGGCAATCGGAATAAAACGCGGATAGATACAGATTGCGGCGGTGTTGCCTGCCGGGGATTTAGCCTGATGACACAGGGCGATCACTTTTGCGTCGGTGTCGTCGTCATTCAGGGTGGTTAAATCCATCAGTTTCAGGGCGCGCAGGGCAAGGTGTTTGATATCGGTCATGAGGCTCTCCAAAGGATCGAGGTGCGATCCACCGGCTGGCCGGCGGAATGTGATAATAATAACAGCGTAACCGGCTTTTTTATGTGCCAGTAGTCACATCAGAATAAGAAAATGATGTAATACTGACATGAAAAACCAGATCTGAGTCGCATATAACGCCATTTAAAGCCCATTATACGCCACCCGATCAAATGTTACTATTATCACATACACCCTGGGGCAAAGGCGATCCGCTAGCGCTGAGCGGGTTGAAGGCGTACGGCAGGGAAAGCGGGATCGAGCTGAAACAGCTGCTGGCTGTTATGCCACAGCGCATCGGCGATCTCTTCAGGGGATTCTTCCCGCAAGGTGCAGAGCGTCTCCCACACCTGGCGCGCCCGTTCTGGCCGGTTTGGCTGGCCCTGAAAGCCTTTCAGCGGCATATCCGGCGCATCGGTTTCCAGCAGCAGCGAAGAGAGCGGCAGCTGCGCCAGCGTCTGACGGGTTTTGCTCGCCCGTTCATAGGTAATGGTGCCGCCGACGCCAATCGCATAGCCGAGTTTAATAAACGCCTGCGCCTGTTGCAGGCTGCCCGCGAAGCCGTGTACTACGCCGCGACGCGGCAGATCGTGACGCCGCAGATGCTGGGCCAGCTTGTCATGGGTACGCCGTGAGTGCAGGATCACCGGCAGCGCATAGCGTTTCGCCAGTTTAAGCTGCGCATCAAGAAAGCGCAGTTGCTTATCAAACTGCGGATCGTCGCGATAGAGATCCAGCCCGATCTCGCCGATCGCCACCAGCTTACGCGGGCGCTGCTGCAGCAACGTCTCCAGCTGATCGAGATGGGCTTCCTGATGCTGCTCAATGGCAATCGGATGCAGCCCAAGCGCGGCGTAGAGCGGAGCATGGCTGGCAGCCAGCTCACAGACCCGGTTAAACCGACTGGCCTCCACCGCCGGGATAATAATCTTCTCAACGCCTGCGGCAGCGGCACGCGCCAGGCTGGCCTCAGCATCCGCCTCAAACGGCGGAAAATCAAAATGACAGTGGGTATCGATAAACCTCATGCCAGCGATCCTTTATCGTAATCGGCATCATTATCTGCCAGCGGCGGCGTGATAATCTCGCGGTTATCCGGCGCATTGGCAACCGGCGCAGACGGCATCACGATGCGCGGCGGGCTTTGCGGCTCCGCATCACTGAGCCACTGGCCGAGCGTGGCAAGGAAATAGCGGCCGCAGCGTCGGCCCAGATGGTAATCCTGATTCAGCGACGATATCCGACTGCCGAGCGCGCTGCTGGCCAGCACATGCGGAGGAAAGATCTCAATAATGCGTAAGTCACCGGGCGGATTTTCAATAAACTGCTGAATCTCCCGATAGCTCTGCTCATGCTGGTGCAGCACGTTAATCATCGGCTGGAAGGCCGCCGCCGTCATCCAGCGCTCCATGCGCTTAAACCATTTTGGCGTGTAGAACATCTGTGACGGTACGGTACGAATCACCACAATGGTATCTGCGCCACGGCGCGCCGCTTCCCGCACCGGAATCGCATCGCTGATACCGCCATCCAGATAGCTGATCCCTTCAAGGTTTACCCCAAGCCGGTAGAAGCCGGGAATGGCGCTGGAGGCTTTGATCAAATCCAGCCAGTTGTCAGCCGTTGGCGTGAAGTAGCCTGGCGTGTAGTCGTCGCTGCGGCAGGCACACATGTAAAACTCACGTCCGCTGGAGAACATTTTTTCGGCGCTGGTCATCGCCAGCGGAAATTCGCTGCGCGTGGTTTCGACCAGCCAGTCGAGATCGATCAGATTACCGCCGCGCACGAAACGCAACGGATCGAAAAAGAGTTTATTGGTGGTGTAACGGGTTATCACGCGACGGGCGTAGCCAGGCTGACCACAGACAAAGGCAGAAAGATTTTGCGCACCGGCAGAGGTGCCAAGCATCAGTTGAAAGGGGTTGAATCGGGCACGCTGAAACTCATCCAGCACGCCTGCGGTGAAGATACCGCGTTGACCGCCGCCTTCACAGACCAGCGCAATTTTATGCGATTTAAAGGGTGTCAGCGCAAGAGGTTCAATGGCGCCGAGCGTAACGGGAATGCGTGTACCCACTGTGTGAACCTCAAAAGGGGTTCCCGCGGGCAGGCTGAGGGATTGTGACGTCTGTCCAGCAGCATTCCGGAGAACCAGTCATACCCTCCTTTAGCCGGGCAACCGCGCTGTGCTGATTGCCCCTTGTAACGGTGTGAAAAAATCCCTTTTTCACCTTATGCGCTACAGATGACTGGTCTCCGCTTTATGCTTACATGCTTTGCATTATACTGCAGGACTCATCGGCTAAAGCTTTTTACGGCCGGTAAACAGGCTGATGAGGAACAGGATAATCCCAACAACGAAGACAACTTTAGCTGCCCATGCTGCTGTACCCGCTAAACCGCCAAAACCTAACGCTGCAGCAATCAGTGCGATCACCAGAAAAATAATGCCCCAACGAAACATAAGCCTCTCCTTACCCTATTGAAAATCGAACTGCTTATTTAATCCCCGGATGGGTATCTTTTATCCGTGCGGCCTGCTGTTGCGGCCGCACGGTTACCATTAAGATTTAACCGTCAGGTCATTCTTAACGCTTTTCACGCCTTCAATGGCTTTCGCAATGCTCTCAGCGCGGTCTGACTGCGCCTGATTTGCAACATGCCCTGAAAGCTGAACAACGCCGTCGGTGGTTTCAACTTTTACGTTGCGCGACGGAACAATGTCATCCGCTAATAGCTTAGCTTTAATTTCGCTGGTCGTAGCGGCATCGCCCGCATAACCTTTCATTGACTGAGATTTGCTGTCTTTAACGTGTAGTTTGTCACTGACGGATTTAACACCTTCGATTTTCTGCACCACAGCCACGGCTTTTTCAGCCTGATCCTGTGAGGTGACGAAACCGCTTAATGTCACCACGCCCTGATGCGTTTTCACCGAAATATCCGTGCTTTTAATCGCGTCATCATCAACCAGTGCGGCTTTTGCCTTGGCGGTGATGCCGCTGTCATCCATAAAACCATCGACTTTTTTCATAGAACTATCGATTTTTGAACCCGCGCTGTCGGCTGTCTGTGACGCTTTCTGCGACATTGATTCGTCAGCCAGTGCGCTGCCGCTGATCAGTGCTGAGCCAATCATTGCAGCCATCAGGGTTTTAGCAATCTTAGTCTTGTTCATCGATATATTCCTTCTATCAGTTAACTCGCCCAAAACTGTGGGCGCAACAGCAGCAAACCGCGCTGCTGGGTTACAGGACGTAAGGACAAGAGAAGTCTCTTCCGCCGTCCGATAGAGTAATCATAGACGGCATTTCGCGCTTTGCCTGGCTAACTGGTTGATCACACGTCAAAACAGAAGAAAAACGAGGTTTTTAGGAGGAGTCTGGAAGGAGGAAAACAGGGCCATTCCCAGCTGGAATGGCCCGGATAGCGCAGAATCAGTGCTCGCGGGTTTTGCGGAACCTGACGTCAGGATAACGTTCCTGCGTAATATTCAGATTCACCATGGTTGGGGCGATATAAGTCAAATTATCACCGCCATCCAGCGCGAGGTTAACTTCGTTTTTACGCTGGAAGTCTTCGAACTTTTTCGCATCGTCACATTCGACCCAACGCGCCGTTGAGACGTTGATCGCTTCGTAGATCGCCTCGACGTTATATTCGCTCTTCAGACGCGCCACCACCACATCGAACTGCAGCACCCCGACGGCACCGACAATCAGGTCGTTGTTGTGAACCGGACGGAACACCTGTACCGCACCCTCTTCCGACAGCTGAACCAGCCCTTTCAGCAGCTGTTTCTGCTTCAGCGGATCGCGCAGGCGGATACGACGGAACAGCTCCGGCGCGAAGTTCGGAATACCGGTGAACTTCATGTTCTCACCCTGGGTGAAGGTATCGCCGATCTGAATAGTGCCGTGGTTATGCAGGCCGATGATGTCGCCGGGATAGGCTTCTTCAACGTGGGAACGGTCGCCCGCCATAAAGGTCAGCGCGTCAGAGATCACCACATCTTTGCCGGTGCGCACCTGGCGCAGCTTCATCCCTTTCTCATATTTCCCTGACACCACGCGCATAAAGGCCACGCGGTCACGGTGTTTCGGGTCCATGTTGGCCTGAATTTTAAATACGAAGCCGGTAAATTTCTCTTCGCTGGCTTCAACGGTGCGGGTATCGGTTTTGCGCGGCATCGGACGCGGTGCCCAGGCGACCAGGCCATCCAGCATATGATCCACGCCGAAGTTACCCAGCGCGGTGCCGAAGAAGACCGGCGACAGTTTGCCGTTAAGGAACGCTTCCTGCTCAAACTCGTGCGATGCGCCCTGCACCAGCTCCAGCTCTTCACGCAGCTGTGCCGCCAGATCTTCCCCGACCGCGATGTCGAGGTCCGGGTTGTTCAGCCCCTTCACGATGCGGACATCCTGAATGGTGTGGCCTTTACCGGTCTGGTAGAGATAGGTTTCATCTTTGTAGAGGTGATACACCCCTTTGAACAGCTTGCCGCAGCCGATAGGCCAGGTGATGGGCGCACAGGCAATTTTCAGCTCGCTTTCCACCTCATCCAGCACTTCCATCGGATCGCGGATGTCACGGTCAAGTTTGTTCATAAAGGTCAGGATCGGCGTATCGCGCAGACGGGTGACTTCCATCAGCTTGCGGGTACGATCCTCAACGCCTTTCGCGGCATCGATCACCATCAGACAGCAGTCAACCGCGGTCAGCGTACGATAGGTATCTTCCGAGAAATCTTCGTGACCCGGTGTATCCAGCAGGTTCACCAGGCTATCGCGATAGGGGAACTGCATCACCGAGGTGGTAATGGAGATACCACGCTGTTTCTCCATCTCCATCCAGTCCGACTTAGCGTGCTGGTTAGAGCCGCGGCCTTTTACCGTACCGGCGGTCTGGATAGCCTGTCCGAACAGCAGGACTTTTTCGGTAATGGTGGTTTTACCGGCATCCGGGTGCGAAATTATCGCGAAGGTGCGGCGGCGTGCCACCTCTTCTAAAAAGGGATTAGACATGGGATTCTTCTCAATGGAGCAGCGCGCTCGGTCTGGCGCTGCTGATAAATCACGGTGGCCGGCAGAACCTTACCGGCGGGTAAACGGTGCCAAAGGCGACATCATGTCGTCGGCGGGTCAGCGCGAAGTTACATTGGCGTAAAATCCGGTTACCTGGTCAGCTTTAAGGCGGCATAGCATACAATATTTTGCGCGCAGCGGCGAACAGCGGCGGCGGAAAAAGTTGTCTGCCTGGGGTCGATGGTCAAAACAGATGACAACCCGGCACACGATGTGCAGGATAAAGGTTTTCAATTTCAGGGAATTTCCCATGAGCGCCAGACCGGTCCCCCTGGAGGGCCGTATTCGACAATACTGGGATGAGCTTTCCCTTCACGAACAACGACTGGCAGAAGTGCTGCTCGCGGCGCCCGGTCAGCTAGCGATGAATACCGCTACGGAACTGGCGCAGAGCGCGGGCGTCTCCAAAGCGACCGCCACCCGTTTTTTTCGTCATCTTGGCTATGAGAGCTACGAAGCGGCGCGTCGTCAGGCGCGTGAAATGCAGAATAGCGGTTCGCCCCTTTACCTGCACTCGGGTTCCAGCGCCTCGCCGCTCGATAGTCTGATGCAGCAGCACCTGGAAAAAGAGATCGCCAATCTGGTGAATACCTTTCGTTCGCTGGAGGGCGACACGCTGCAGTCATGCGTGGAGGCGATCGCCCAGGCGCGTCGCGTGGTCATCCTGGGCTGGCGTCACAGCCAGACCATCGCCGCCCTGATTTATCGCGATCTGCTGCATGTCCATCCCCATGTCTCGCTGCTGCCACGCGCTGGCGACTCGCTGGCCGAGCAGCTTGCCGACCTCGGCCAGCAGGACCTGGCGATCTGTGTCGGTCTGCGTCGTCGTATGCCAGCACTGGATTCCGCAATGGCGGCGCTAGACCTGCTGGAGGTCCCTATGCTTTATCTGTCCGATGCATTAGCGGGAAAACCTGCGCGCCACGCGCGCTGGACATTGCGCTGCCACACCGATGGAAGTCTGATTTTCGACAGCACGGTGGCGCTTTCTGGCGTCTGCAACCTGCTTTGCTCGCTGGTGGCCCGCCATTCAGGCAAGGCCGGTAGCGATCGTCTTGCTGCCATCGAGGTCCTGCACCAGCAACTCGACGAGCTGGAATAATGTGCCACGCTGGCGCATCCCCTTCCCTCTGATGCCCTGAAAAGGTGCGCCGTTGTTCGGCGTACCTGACGCGTCACGCCGCCTGAAGAAACAAAAGAAAAATAAAATACAGAAAAAGAAACAGATGTTTCTCGCTGATTTTGTTTGTAAAAGCGCCGGGCTCAGCTGCCTTCTCTGTTTGCGGTGCCGCAAAGTGGCACGAAAGCTGCTCGGGTATTGATGAACTTCACCAATACCAGGGGATCACCATAATGAAAAAAATCGCACTCTTTCTCACCGCGCTACTGGCCGTCAGCGCCGCGCAGGCTGATACGCTTTCGGATATTAAAAGCAGCGGCAAAATTACCGTTGGCATCGACCCGACCTTTCCGCCCTATGAATATACCAGTGACAAGGGCGAGGTCACCGGCTACAGCGTCGCCATCATGCAATCCTTCGCTCAGGATCTGGGAGTGAAACTGGTGTTTCAGAAAACCGCCTTCAGCGGCATTCTGCCCGGTCTGATCTCCGGCTCGTTCGACGCCGAAGGCTCCTCACTCAACGTCACCGCCGAGCGTGCAAAGAAGGTGCTGTTTACCGTCCCCTACAGCAAAACGGTTAATGGCGTGCTGATGCGTAAAAACGACGCGGAGAAATTTAACGGATCGCCGATAGACCCGGCGCGCCTCTCCGGGCTGCGCGGTGCCGTTAAGAGCGCCAGCGTGCCAGAACAGTTGCTGAAAGGCTTTAACGAAGAGCTGAAGAAAGCCGGCAAAGCGCCCATTACGATTATCAGCGTCGATACGCTGGATCAGACCGTCACCACACTGATGACAAAACGCGCCGACTTCGTACTGGATGATATTGCTGTGCTGGCACCGATTGTGAAAAAGCATTCCGATAAAGTCGCGCAGGCCGGGGAAGCCGGGCCTTCTCAGTGGATGGCCTGGGCCACCCGTAAAGAGGATCTGACGCTGAACAAGGCGATCAGCGACCATATTCTGGCGATGCAGCAAAGCGGCAAACTTGGCGCACTGCAAAAGCAGTATCTCGGCACCACCTTTACCGTACCCGCCAGCAATTTTATCCCTCAGGAGTAAGCGATGAGTCCTCTCTCTATCCGGGTGCCGGCCGGGCATGGCCGTACCTTTCAGGTTCGCAAAGGTCAGTTGATTACCATTATCGACAGCCAGGGCCAGCAGGCCGCCGACTTTGTGGCGGTGAATGCCGCTAACCATGATGAGAAACTTTCGCCGGTGCATACCCGTCAGCATCTGCGCTCGCTTTTCTTTCAACCCGGGGATGCACTCTGGTCCAGCGAAAACCGCCCGCTGCTGCGCATCGTCGCCGACACCATTGGTATTCATGACGCCAATGTTCCGGCCTGCGATCGCACACGTTTCAGCGTTGATTTCGGCGTAGAAGGCCATCGCAACTGTGTCGACAACTTGCTGGAAGGCATGAAGTCGCACGGCATCACCTATTTCTCATTGCCGGAACCGTTCAATCTGTTTCAAAACGGGCCGGTAACCGCCGACGGTCGTATGGAGGTCACCGATCCGCACAGCAAGGCCGGTGACCAGATCGTCTTCGAGGCCCTGTGCGATCTGATCTGCGCCGTCTCCTCCTGTCCACAGGACATCATTCCCGGCAACGGCCTGCAGGTTACGCCGATCGCCATTGAGATCCACGACGGCCAGCCTGCGGAGGTGAACCATGCTGTTAATGCGTGAAGGATTTGAGGAAGTGGTGTCGCGTCCTGTTGCCGCCCCACTTAACGTTGCTGCGGGTAGCGTCGGTTCGATTCGGGTGCTGCGCGGCCAGTTACTGCGTATCAGCGCGCTGGCGCCAGGTGCAGTGGCGTCGCTGTTCGGTTTCAGTCTCGCCGATCCGGCGATATGGCTCTCGGTGCACCACACTCGCGTCTTCAGCAACAGCTATCTGCTCGGCTCAGGCATGCGGCTGGTTAACAATCGCCGACGCCCGGTGATGGTGCTGGGCAAAGATAGCGTTAAGCGCCACGACCTGCTGCTTCCCGCCTCAACGCGTGCCTTTCTGGCCTCGCGCGGCTATCAGGGTGAGGGTTGTGTCGAGGCGGTTCGCGGCGAACTGTCGCGTCTCGGCATGACGGTGCCGAAACTTCCCGACCCCATCAATCTCTTTATGCATGTCAGGCTCACGCGCGCGGGCGAGATCCTGCCTGAACCCAACCTGACACGCGCGGGCGACGCAATTACCTGCCGCGTCACCATGGATATGCAGTTTATCGTTTCGGCCTGCAATACCGGCATCGAGGGCAACGACCAGCCAGCGCCGCTTCGCCTTGCGGTGGCGGAAAACCTGTCCGATTTTAAGCTGGAGTAGCCGGTGATGGGGCTGAATGAACAGATAGTCAGCGCCCTGCCCGAACTGGGATATGGCCTGCTGATGACGCTTTGTCTCACCGTACTGGCGGCGCTGTTCAGCCTGGCGATGGGCCTGCTCGGCTGTTTTCTTCAGTTACGCCGCTTCTGGTTGTGGCGAGGCATCGGCCGCCTCTACGTCAGCCTGATGCGCGGCACCCCGGCCATCGTGCAGCTGTTTGTGGTGTTTTTCACCCTGCCACGGCTGGGCCTTGGCGGACAGCCGATGCTGGCGGCGGTGATCGCCATCGGCCTCAACAGCGGCGCCTACGTGGCGGAAATTCTGCGCGTGAATCAGGATCTGGTCACACGCGGCCAGCGCGAGGCGGCGCGCACGCTGGGCCTGAGCCGATGGCTGACCTGGTGGTACGTGATCAATCCGCAGGTGCTGCAGGCCAGCCTGCCAATGCTGGTGAACGAATTTACCATTCTGCTCAAAACCACGCCGCTGGCGTCGGTGGTGGCGCTCACCGAACTGACCTACGCGGGCCAGATCGTCATCGCTCGTACCTATGAGACAACGCAGGTGCTGCTGCTGGTGGCGGCAGGATATCTTTTAATCGCGCTGCCGCTGATGCGCATTGCGCATCAGCTGGAACGCAAAGGGAGGCGCACATAATGGACTGGCAGGTGATTTTCACGGCTCTGCCGTCACTGGCCGAGGGAATGGCTGCCACGCTGCAGCTCTGCGCCGTCGCTGCGCTTTGCTCATTACTCTGGGGCAGCATCATGGCAATCGGTCTGATGCGTGCGCCAGCCTTCTGGCAACGCTTGCTGCGTTTCTACAGCGCGCTGACGCTGGCTCTGCCGCTGCTGGTGGTGATCTATCTGCTCTATTTCGTGCTGCCGGAGTATGGTGTCACCTTCAGCTCGCCGCAGGTCGGCGTGCTGGCGCTGACGCTTTACTACGCTCCCTATATCGCTCAGGTCATACGCAGTGCCATTGCGGCGCTGCCCCGCAGCCAGTGGGAAGCATCCCGCGTGCTGGGGCTGAGCCGTACGGAGCAATTACGTGACGTGGTGTTACCGCAAACGCTGCCGCAAATGCTCTCGCCGCTGATCGGGCTGTTGATCGGTCTGATTAAGGATTCCGCACTGCTTTCTATCGTCTCGGTACAGGAGTTTATGTACGCCGCCAGAGAGGTGATCTCCGCGACCTATGCGCCGCTGGAGATTTACCTCACCGTGGCGGTCTGCTACTGGGTACTCAACAGCCTGCTCGACGGGCTGGCACGCCGCCTTGAATTTCGCATGACGCGCTATCGCCGCATCATGCCGCATTAACCAGGAGAATCTTATGTCAGCTGAATATCAGCAGCGCGCGGCGCTGCTTGTCCCGGCGCGTCACGGCCGGGCCGTTTTATTGCAAAAAGGCGAAGCCGTACAGGTGATCAATTCGCACGGCACCCAGGTGGTGGATTGCTGGGCTTATAACGCGGCGGACGTGACTGAATATATGTCGATGGAGGCGACACGCGTCTGGAACCAGCGTCTTAATCCCACAACAGGCGACAGTTTTATCACCAATCAGCGCCGCCCCATTCTGACGCTGGTGGAGGATAGTTCACCGGGGGTGCATGACACCTTTATGGCCGCCTGCGACGCACGCCGCTATGCCCTGCTGGGCTGTACCGAGCCGCACCGCAACTGTCATGACAACCTGTTTGAGGCGATGGCGGCGCTGGGCGTGAGCCTGCCACACGGCAACCTGGCGTCGTTTAACATTTTTATGAATATTCAGGTACAGCCAGACGGCATGACGCTGAAAACGCTGCCGGTGGTGACGCGTGCGGGGGACTACATCATCCTTCGCGCCGAGATGGACTGCTATGTCGCCTTTTCGGCCTGCCCACAGGATATTGTCAGCATTCAGGGCGCTGGCGACAATACACCGCGCAATGCGGAGCTACGCATTCTTACCGGTAACTTCCCCAACCCGCCACTGACGGGACCCTGGGTGCCAGCCAGCTAGCTAGCAGGGCGTTACCCGCCGCGAGACGGGTAACGGGGTTAGCTAGCCCAGCACTTTTTTCACGCAGGCTTTGAAGATCTGCACGCCAATCTCCAGCGAATCCAGGTCAAAGCGCATATCGGGATGATGCAGCCCTGGCGTCAGGTTGGTGCCTAATCCCCAGAAGCCCGCCTTCACGCCGGGACGTTTAACTGGATAGTAGAAAAAGTCTTCGCTGCCTGGGGTCGTTCTCTCCGGCAGCAGTCCCTCTTCTCCCAGCACCTCAACAATCGCCGCACGGATCACCGCCGTCGCCTCATCGTCAATTTCAGCCGCCGGCATCTCTTTCAATACCCGGACCTCTGCCGTGGCACCGAGCGCCGCGACGCTGTTGACGATCGCGCGCGTAACCTGTTCTTTCAGCACCTCCATCGGCGCATTTTCCTGCGAGCGCAGATCCCACACCACCCGCGCTTCATCCGGCACCGAGTTGGTGACGCCCGCGTCACACAGGAAACGTGTCGCTTTGACGCTCCAGTTAAGACCCGGCGACAGATGCAGCGTGTTTACCGCATTCACCGCCTGTACCGCCGCATCCAGCGCGTTAACGCCGAGGTGCGGGCGCGCCGCGTGCGCCGGCTGGCCCTTGATGGTGGCTTCCAGCGTGCTGCAGGCTGAGTAAAGCACCGCAGGCACCGCCTGTCCCACCACGCACTCTTCCAGCGGCCGCAGGTGGAATCCCAGAATCATCTCTACATCATCCAGCGCGCCGCCCTCAACCATCGCCAGTGCGCCCGCCCCCAGCTCTTCCGCGGGCTGGAACAGAATTTTTAGCCGGCCGCGCTTCACCGCGCCCTCTTTGAGTAACGCCGCCGCCGCAGTCAGCACCACGGAAGAGTGACCGTCGTGGCCGCAGGTGTGACGCGCGCAGGGCACGCCATCAATGATATGACCCAGCGCATCCATATCGGCGCGCAGCGCCAGCACCGGACCCGGCACTCCACTGTCGATCTCCGCCACGATACCGGTGGTGTTGTTGATGTTGCGCGTCACCTTCAGGCCCGCTCGCTCCAGCTGGTCGGCGATGTAAGCGGAGGTTTTCACCTCCTGGAATCCCAGTTCCGGGATCTCATGCAGAAAATGGTAATGCTCTAATACCTCAGACACGGCTTCACTCCTGAATAAACAGACGCATAACAAACATCGCGATCAGCGCATTGCTGATGCTTACCAGCATCAGCAGCGGCCAGTATTTTTTCGGTACATCGGCCACGCCCAGCAGCCGCCCCATATATTGCAGTTGCGATCCCATCAGAAAGATCGCCGGTGCCAGCACGGTAATATCCGCGCCGGTCAGCAGCCCTTTAGTCAGCAGGCTGACCGCCACGCCGGTGCCCGCCGATGAGGAGAGCCACGCGGTCAGCAGCACGGTAATCGCTTCGCCTGGCAGGCCAAACAGGCCCATCACCGGGGCAAAAACCTGTCCCAGCAACGGCATAATACCGAGCAGGTTGAGCACTTCCGCCAGCACATACGCCATCACCACATTGGGCATCAGATTATGAATGGCGATATGAAAGCCTTTACGCGCACCGGTGACAAACACATCAAACGGGTTATGACTGACGTTGGCGGCGTTATTATTTTCCATCGCTGAAATCCTTTTGATAAACACTGTTTAACACGAAGCGGGTTATCGCCGCACCGACAAATTTCAGCACCAGCATGAGCATCAGCGGGATAATGATCGGCAGCGTCATTGAGGCAAACAGCGCCGAACCAATAGCAAAATAGTTATTGATTAAACCGGCGCCGGAATATTGCCAGGCGCACATCACCACGACCTCTTTTTTACCGATCTGTTTCTGATCAGCCATCTCTTTGGTTAATGCCGCGCCTGCGTCGGTGCTTTGCAGATCGGTAATTAACGCCAGCCCGTAGCGTCCCGGCAGGCCCATTAAGGGTTTCAGTAATGGCGTAAGCAGCCGGTGCGCTGCGCGAATCGCGCCGTAGTGGGTGAAGATTTCCAGCACGCCCAGCGCCAGCATCACGGTCGGCGTGAGTGACAGCGCAAACAGGAAACCCGCTTTAGCACTAAGCCCGCCGGCCCCAAGAAAGGTGTTGCTGGCCGGATCTTTCATGGTGCCAAAGCTGCCACCCAGCGTGGTGAAGTCAAACGCCCCCAGCCATTTCAGCCCATCCACCCGATAAAACAGCCCCGAGAAAAACAGGATGGCGAAAATCAGCGCCAGATAACTGCCTTTACTGGCGCTGACGGTTTCCGCCTTAACCACACTCTGATTCGACATTATTTCCTCCTGATGTCGCTGACCTGCCGTTTATTCCGCGCTGCGGCAGCGTTCAATATTGGGAACTCTGTTTTAAGCAGGAATTATGCCAGCGCACAGCGAACGTCCCTTATTCAGCGCTGACCCAGCCATAACCGGCGAATAATCCACCGCAATGGGCGGGATCTATTTAGCGGACGCAGACTCACTGCGCCGGAATTATTTTCATCACGAAATCAGATTGGCGAAAATGAAATCAGTGCCAGGCCGCCTGCACCAGCATGACTCAGCCAGAGTGCACTAAAAGGGTGCCAGCGATACAGAGTGTGAAGCTGATAAAAAATGAGAATCCGTCGCATTCAGGTTGTGAAATAATTCTATTTAAATCAAACAGATAAATTGGCAGTTTTTGCGGAAAAGGCTTCACATTGCTAACATGTTTGATGCATAATTCACCGCCTCTCACCTGTTTTTTTAACATATTCTTACAAGGACTCGGCCATGCTGACTGCTGAAATGACTGGGCGTCTGAACGACCAGCTGAACCTGGAATTTTTCTCCGCCAATCTTTATCTGCAAATGAGTGCCTGGTGCAGCGACAAAGGATTCGAAGGTGCCGCCTCGTTCCTGAAAATGCACTCGCGCGAAGAGATGGAACACATGCAGCGCCTGTTCGATTATCTGAGCGATACCGGCGCGATGCCGGTACTGGGCACCATTGCTGCACCGCCGGTTTCATTCACCTCCCTGAATGAAATCCTGCAGCAGGCGCTGGAGCACGAGCAGCTGATCACCACCAAAATCAACGAGCTGGTGCACGCGGCGATGACCTCACAGGATTACCCGACCTTTAATTTCCTGCAGTGGTACGTGGCTGAGCAGCACGAAGAAGAGAAGCTGTTCAAAACCGTGCTGGATAAACTGGCGATGGTAAGCAACAGCGGTAACGGTCTGTTCCTGGTCGATAAAGATCTGGGCCGGATGAGCACCGAAAACCACAGCGCGTAATACTATCGGCCCAGTCCCTGGGCCGACCTTTTCCTGCTCCGCCGCGATAACCGCCGGTTAGTCCAGCCGGTATACGCTGGCTGGCTCGCCGTTAACCCACAACGCCCGCGTCTCGCCTGCTGGCAATACCAGGCTGATTTCACGCCACGCCGGCTGGTAATCGCCGCGTTTTTCAATCGTCAGATCGATTCGGGTAGCGCTGCCGCGCAGCGTCCAGTTCAGCCACAGCGCATTTCCCTGCTGCCAGCCATAACTTTCACCGTCATCGTCAAACACCTCTCCCTGCGTCACCGCCTCCGCGGGCGCTGGCCATAACTGCCACTGACGCACCCGGTCGCGTTGCGCATCGGTGGTGCTTTCACACTCGCCCAGCGGAATCACTGCCCCGGCACGTACCAGCAACGGCAGACGATCCAGCGGCGCATCCAGCGTAATCTGCTCACCGCCAGCCAGCCACTGACCGCTGTGCCAGTCATACCAGCCATGCCCGTTGTGCGGCAGATAGACCTCACGCTGTCGCGCGCCCTGCTCCACCACGCTGGCGACCAGCAGATCGCGCCCCAGCATAAAGTCATCATTTTCCTGCCAGCTGCGCGGGTCCTGTTCATGATCGAGAAAGGTCGGACGCAGCATCGGCTCATCCTGCGCGCTGGCCTGCCACGCCAGGGTGTAGAGATAAGGCATCAGGCGATAACGCAGCCGAATCGCCTCGCGGATCATCGGCGTCACTTCCGGGTACATCCAGGGCTCATTCACCGTGTGATCGTCATTCCATGAGTGAATGGTAAAGCGCGGATGCATCACGCCATTCTGAACCCAGCGCACAAACAGCTCGGCATCGGGCTTGTCGCCGGAAAAACCGCCGACGTCATGGCCGACGTTATAGAGTCCGGAGAGGCTCATCCCCAGCCCCATGCGGATGTTGTAGCGCAGGGTTTGCCAGCTGGTCCGGTTGTCGCCGCTCCAGGTTTGTACATAGCGCTGCATCCCGGCACAGCCGGAGCGCGAGATCAGGTAGGGCCGCTTGTCGGGCGCGAACTGCTGCTGTGCCTCCATTGAGGCGCGCATCATCAGTAACGGCATCACCGGCCGGATATGCTTGATGGCAATCGGCTGGCCGAAGCCGTGACAGCGCGCTTCGCCATCCCACACCTCATACTCATTGTTGTCGTTCCAGGTGGCATCAATGCCCTTTTCCAGCAGCTGACGGGTGACATTCTCCTGCCACCAGCGCACCGCCTGCGGATGGGTAAAGTCGAGGTGCGAACCTTCATCATCCCAGAACACCGACCGTTCAGGACGATCCTGCTCGGAATCGCGAATAAACAGCCCCTGCGCCGCCACTTCCTGATAACGCGGATGATCCTGGAGCAGACAGGGTTTGATGTTGGCCGCCAGCTTCATGCCGGCACGATGAAACGCCTCGCTCAGCGCGTTGGGATCGGGCACTTTGTCGTAGTTCCAGTTAAAGACGTAGCGCTTATTGTTAATCGAGGTATAGCCCGACGACAGCTGGAACGAGTCGCAGGGGATTTCATGCTCGCGGCACAGGCGAATAAACGATTGCAGCTGCTGTTGCGCGTCGGGCGCGTCGGTGTAGTGCATGGTCGAGCCGCTGTAGCCGAGGCTCCATTTTGGCTGAAACAGGGTGCGACCGGTCAGGCGCACAAAGGCTTTGGTGACCTCAAGCAGCGTCGGTCCCAGCATCATGTAGTAATCGAGATCGCCCGCCTCGGCGCGATAGCGGCGATAAGGCAGATGGTAGTTATCCAGCTCGTTGCCGAGATCGAGCCAGCTACTGCTGAGGTTGTCATAGAACAGGCCGAAACTGACGCCATCGCGCTGCGTCAGGGTAAACGGGATATGTTTATAGAGCGGATCGGTGCTGGCGGCGTTATAGCCCATCGCATCCAGATTGCGCATCTCAAAGCGACGGTTTGCGCGATTCAGATCGCCGCTCTTTTCTCCCAGGCCATAGACCCGATCCTGCGGCTGGCGGCGCTGATAGTGTTCCACGCCGTCGCCGTGGACGTTGAGCAGATAAGCGCCGGTATGGCGATCGGCGGCCAGCGGTTGCCAGTCAGCACCGTCGAACTGTTCCCAGCTCAGGCAGAGCGGCTGATGTACCGTGACCCGCAGCCGTCCGGTGCTGATCTGCACCTGTTGCGCATCGTGCTGCACGCTGAAATCGGGCAACGCAAAACCGTCCAGCGCTTCGCGATCACGGCCCTGCCACGGCACATCCTGATCGGGCGCGATGCTCCAGGTGCGGTTCAGCGCCAGCTCACCGTCGCGCTTCAGCAGCACCCGCATCAGTCCCTCTTCCAGCACATAGAGGCGCAGAAAATGACGATCCTCCACCTTCAGCTCAACGAAATGCGCAGCCTGCTGATGCAGGGTCCAGTTCTTCAGAGTTTTCATCGGATATCCTTAATGGTTTACCGGGCGCTGGCGGCGTTCGGCGATCAACATCACCAGGAAAACCGCGCCAATCAGGTCAAAAAAGCCCATTGCCACAAACAGCGGATTGAAGCCGATGGTATCGGCGGTGACACCGATAATCAGCGAGAAAATAAAGCTGGCGATCCATGCGCAGGAGCCGCGCATACCGTTAACCGTGGCCATCTGGCGGCGATCAAACCGCTCGACTACCAGCGCGCTCAGCATGCAGGAGATCACCTGATGGCCGAAGCCGCCGACGGAGATCAGCGCAATCGCCAGCCAGGGATCGTCAACCAGCGTCATCAGCGCCAGCGAGACCATCAGCAGCGCGCCGGTAACGGAGCTGGCGACGATGGAATTGACACGGGTCAGGCCGAACCAGCGCACATAAATTTTGGTCAGATAGCCGCTGGCGACGCTGCCGAGATCGGCGGCGAGGAACGGCAGCCAGGCGAACATCACAATCTGCTTGAGATCCATGCCGCGTTCGTTTGCCAGATAGAGCGGTACCCAGAAGCTCAGCACCGCCCAGGCCGGTTCCGCCAGAAAGGCCGGAATGGCGATGCCGTAAAATTTCTTCTCTTTGCCGATCACTTTTAACGCGGTGAAGAACGGCAGCTTCTCGCCGATCGCTTCATTATCCTGATTAATAAAGGCGCGCTCTTCATCGGAGAGACGCGGATGACGGTCCGGTGCGTGATAGCCCCACCACCACAGCCCGACCCACAGCAGGCCGAGCCCGCCGGTCAGCAGAAACGCGCCCTGCCAGCCAAAGGAGATGTGGGCAACGTAGATGATGGGCGGTGCCAGCATCGCGCCGACCGAGAAGCCGACGCCTGCCCAGCCCGCCGCCACCGGCCGCTCTTTTTTCGGGAACCAGTCGCCAATCGCTTTGGCGTTAGCCGGTGTGGCGGCCGCTTCCGACGCGCCCATCACGAAACGCAGCAGCGCCAGATGCAGCCAGCTGCCCGCACCCGCATGCAGCAGGCAGGTTACCGACCAGATCAGCGCACAAATCAGAAAGCCCATCTTCAGGCCGATCACATCGATCAGCCAGCCACAGATTGGCTGAAACAGGGTATAGGCCAGCTGAAACCCCGCCACCACCCATGAGTACTGTTCGGTAGTCATGTTGAGGCTGTTTTTCAGCTCCGGCGCCAGAATGCCGAGTGAGTTGCGGGTGATGTAGTTCACCGTTACCCCCAGCAGAAACATCCCCAGCATCCACCAGCGTAAATTTTTAATCACGCGAACCGTGCGCGAAGCGCTGATCGGCTTGGTTGTTGATTCGAGGCTCATAGTGCCACTCCTGATATGCGTTGATGACTCACACCGCCGGCAGGCGTACCGCGTGTCTGTGCAACGACGTTAGAAAAGTGCGAAACGTGGGTACAGCCTCTTTTTTGCAAACTTTTTCATGGCAGGCTAACGCCAGCGTAAAAAGCGTGGTCAATCGCTTATCTGACGCGATTCAGCACCTTATGAAAAATTTTTCATCAGCAGATTTGAAGGCGATCACAGAATGAAACAAAGGCTGAAAGTGAGTGAAATTGCGGCGCTGAGCGGGGTCTCGATCAGCACTGTCTCGCGGGTGCTGGCGGGAAAAGCCAATACCCGTCCCGCCACGCGCGACAAGGTGCTGGCGATTGCCCGGCAGCAGGGCGTGCTGAATAACCTGCACAGCGGTCGCCTGCTGCTGAACAATCTGATGGTGTTTGCGCCGCCGCGCGCCTTTGATGTGCGCAGTGATATCTTTTACTACAAGGTGATTCAGGGCATCAGTCAGGCGGTGGAGCCGCATGAGGTCAGGCTGCGCTACTGCGCGCTGGAGGAGATCGAGAGTGATGCGGCGCTGTTTATCGATAAGATGCAGCAGACCGAGGCGGCGCTGCTGATCGGCATCGATGACGAGCATATTCACCAGCTGGCGGCAGAGATGAACAAGCCCTGCGTGCTGATTAACGCCCGCGATCGCCGGATGCGTTTACCGTCAGTGTCGCCGCATCATCAGCTGATTGGCGAATTTTCGGCGCGCTACCTGTTTGAGCAGGGACACCGGCAGATCCTGTCGCTGCACTGCCTGCGGCGTTACACCATGGAGCAGCGCTTACAGGGCGTGCGCGACGCCTGGCACGCGATGAACCTGCGTTTTGACAGCCGTCAGCATCTGCTGACCCTTAACAGCTTCAGCAGCAATGAAGCGGCGGAACGGCTAAGTGAATATCTGCGCCACTGTCCCGACGCGCTGCGCCCGACGGCGATTCTGGCCAGCGGCGACTATATTGCGGCCGGGGCGGTCAGCGCGCTGGAGCAGGCTGGCCTGCGGGTGCCGCAGGATATTTCGGTGATGAGTATGGATGGCTTCAACCTGGCCGCCATCCACGATATTCCGCTGACCTCGGTGCAGGTGCCACGCGATGAGCTGGGCGCGGCGGCGGTGAGGATGCTGCAGGAACTGCGGCTGCATCCCGGCGCACCGCCCGGCACGCTGCTGCTGAATGGCAAACTGGTGGTGCGCGATTCGGTGCGCCGCATCCGCGATAATCTCAGCCATGCGCCGGTGCAGCAGCATGGCCTGTATGATTAACCCAGCGTTTTCAGCCGCAGCTCTGAGGGCTGCGGACGGCCGAACAGGAAGCCCTGGAACAGCGTACAGCCTTCGTCACGCAGCTTCGCGAACTGTTCGCTGCTCTCCACGCCTTCGGCGGTGATCTGAATATCCAGGCTGCGGCTCATGCCGGTAATCGCCCGGATAATCGCCAGCGCCTCGCGGCTGTCACCCATGTCGTTAATAAATGACTTATCGATTTTGATCTTATCGAACGGGAAGGAGCGCAGATAACTCAGTGACGAATAGCCGGTACCGAAATCATCCAGCGCAATCTGTACCCCCAGCGCTTTCAGGTTTTGCAGCGTGCGGATATTGCCGAGCGAGTCATCCAGCAGCACTGACTCGGTGATCTCCACCTCCAGCCGGGCCGGGTCGAGCCCCGATTCCGCCAGCGCGCCTTCCACCACCGACACCAGCGAGCTGTTTTTGAACTGCAGCGGCGACAGGTTCACCGACACCGACTGCACCCCTTCCCAGCTTGCCGCTTCGCGACAGGCTTCATACAGGGCAAACGCCCCCAGCATATGAATCAGCCCGGTCTCTTCGGCAATCGGGATAAAGTCGTTCGGCATGATCAGCCCGCGGATCGGATGATGCCAGCGCATCAGCGCTTCATAGCCGATGATGGTGATGTTGTCGCCGTTGGTGATCGGCTGATAGTAGAGGCGCAGATGCCCGCCGCTGATCGCGTCGCGCAGATCGTTCTCAATCACGCGCCGGCTGCGCGCCACATCATCCATCGCCAGGGTGAAATGCTCAAAGCGGTTACGGCCATTGCGTTTGGCTTCATACAGCGCCATGTCGGCACAGCGCAGCAGCTGTTCCGGCGTATTGGTGATGGTGGTGCTGAGCGCGATGCCGACGCTTAGCCCCACCGACAGGTTATGGCCTTCAATATTCACCGGCGGCCGAATCGCTTCGATCAGGCGCTGCGCCACAATGCTGGCTTCATCATTGTTAGCCACCGACGGCAGCACGATGGCGAACTCGTCACCGCCAATGCGCGCCAGCGTATCCTGATCGCGCAGGGTACTGCGCAGGCGCTTCGCCACCGAGCGTAACAGCTCATCACCAATCTGGTGGCCCAGCGCGTCATTGACGTTCTTGAAGTTATCGAGGTCCAGACAGAGTGCCGCCGTCTGGCGCTCTGTCTGGCTGGCGGTGCGCAACGCCTCGCTCAGACGCTGGCGGAACAGAATGCGGTTTGGCAGGCTGGTGAGGTTGTCATGGTGCGCCATATGGTGAATGCGGGCATCGGCAGCACGCTGATCGGTGACATCTTCCACGATCAGCATCAGGTAGTTACGCCGCGCATCCTGGCCGTTGATGGCGGTGGCGCGGGTATGCAGAATGCGTTCGCCGCTGGCGGTCATCAGCAGTTGCTCACGCTCATGAATACCTTCACTGCGCAGCGCCACATCGGCGAGATTATTGAAATAGTCGCTCAGCTCAGGCGACATACATTCATGGGGCCGCTTGTTCACAATCAGCGATTTCGACAGGCCAAACAGCTGCTGCGAACGATCGTTGACCAGCAGGATCTCGCGAGTGATCGCATCTTCTACGATCACACAGGAGGGAATATTGGCGATGATATTATCAAGAAACTTCGACAGCGCGGTCTTCTGCGCACTCTGGGCTTCAGCCAGATCGCGGGCGCGCAGCACCTGCTGCTCCTGCTCACGCCGCTCGGTGCGATCGCGGGTAATTTTGGCAAACCCCATCAGCTTGCCATCATCGTCATGGATCGCATCGATCACTACATGTGCCCAGAAGGCGCTGCCATCTTTGCGGTAACGCCAGCCTTCATCCTCAAAGCGGCCGGTCTTCAGAGCGATGCCGAGGTTCGCTTCCGGGGTGCGATTCAGTCGTTCCTGGGCGCTGTAAAACAGCGAGAAATGCTGACCGACGATCTCATCCGCCTTGTAACCTTTGGCACGCTGCGCGCCCGCATTCCAGTTCACCACCCGCCCTTCGATATCCAGCATGTAGATGGCGTAATCGGTGACGCCTTCGACCAGCAGGCGAAAACGCTGTTCATGTTCACGCTGCAGATTGCGGATGCGCTGCTGTTCACTGCAGTCGCGGGTGATTTTGGCATAGCCGATCAGTTTGCCCTGATCGTCGCGGATCGCATCGATCACGACGTGCGCCCAGAACGCGCTGCCATCTTTGCGGTAGCGCCAGCCCTCATCTTCGAAGCGGCCAGTGCGGTAAGCGGTTTGCAGGTTTTGCGACGGCAGATGCTTCAGCCGATCCTGCGCGCTGTAGAAGCGTGAGAAATGCTGGCCGACAATCTCTTCGGCGACATAGCCTTTGGCGCGCTGGGCACCGGCATTCCAGTTCACCACGTTGCCGTCGTGATCGAGCATATAGATGGCGTAATCGGTGACGCCCTCCACCAGCAGGCGAAAGCGCGCCTCCTGCTCACGTTCTTTACGTTGCTGTTCCTGCTGCCGGGTACAGTCGCGGGTGATGTGGGCGAATCCCACCAGCAGGCCGGCATCGCTGCGCATCGGGTTAATCACTTCATGCGCCCAGAACGCACTGCCATCTTTGCGGTAGCGCCAGCCTTCGGTTTCGTAGTGTCCGGCGGTAGCGGCGATATCCAGACCACGCTGCGGCAGGGCCCGGCGGCGATCCTCTTCGCTGTAGAACAGGGCGAAGCTGCGGCCGATAATTTCGTCTGGCGCATAGCCGATGGTGCGCCCGGCTCCCTGATTCCAGCTGGCGACAGCACCATCGGGTTTGAGCATAGTGATGGCGTAATCAGTCACGCTTTGTATCAGCATGCGATACATGACATCAGAGTTATTATCCATTGTTATTAGCCTGCTGCTCGGTAGCCGGGTGATGGCTTAGGAATGTTCTTAATCGCGTAGGCAGACTACAGCTGAAAAGGGCTGAGATCACAAGCGCATTAAGAAGATTAACCAATGTTAGTAGGGGGTTTATCGGCAGCGGCAAGTAAATGTTCAATCACAACGGCGCGCCGGCCCGCAGCCAGACGCGGTGCGTCAGGCGACGCTTTCCCAGCGCGAGGAGAGAGGATAGTACTGTTGCCAGCAGAGCGCTGCCGGGCTTTGGTCGGTCAGCTGTCGGCACTGTTCCGGTGCGACAAAGGCCGGGATCACCTGTTGTGCCGCCGTCTGCCTGATTAGCGTCAGCTGATCGTCAAGCGGTGGATGGACGTTCCACGGCAGCCAGCGGGCAGCCCCGGTTTGCAGCATCTCAGACGCGCGCGTACCGGCGGCGACGTGACTGCTGAAGATCAGGCGGAAGTCGGGCTGATGGCTGAGCTGAGCTGCCAGCCCACTGTCGGCCACCGCATCCGCTGCAACGATCACCGCATCCGGTCGCCAGCACGCCGGCGTGGCGATGCGCAGCAGGCTGGCCAGCGCCAGCGTAGCCGCAGCGGGCAGGCTGTTGAGCGCCAGCAGCTGCGCCACCTCTTCCCGCACCTGCGGGCACATCACCACCGGCAGTCCGCGCGCGCTGAGCTGCAGCGCCATCTCCGGTCCGCGTCCGTGCAGCGGCGCGGTAACCACCGCGCCCGGCCTGGCCGCCTGTGCCAGCGCGTCAATCTGCTGCGCCAGCCGCTGATTCCGGTCGCCATAGGAGCCATCGGTGATCAACAGTCGCGCGCGTGGCGGAGAGTCGAACGGCAACAGCAGCGACTCGCGGCTCCAGTCCCCCATATAGGTGATGCCGCCCGCCACCGGCAGATGAAACCAGATCGATCCCGGCGAATGCCCGCTGCGTCCGGTGAACAGATTCAGCGGTCCCAGTGCGCACTGGCCGCGCAGCGGCAGAATGTGCCGCGCCGGCTGCGGTACGCCGCACTCGCCCAGCTGCTGCCAGGTGAGATCGCTGGCATAGACCGGCGGTGAACCGATGTCGGCCCAGCTATCGAGCGCCGCCGCATGATCCACATGGGAATGGGTCAGGCAGAGCGCATCGACCTGACCGATAGCGGAGATGGCAGGCCGCACGCCCGGCTCCGGCCCGGCGCCTAAATCCCACAGCAGCCGGTACCCCTCTATCTCCAGCAGGAAAGCGGCCGGCAGTTTACCGCCGACGCCGCTGATCACCGTCAGGCTTGCCATGGCAGCACTCCCTGCGGCAAACGGCGCGTCAGCCGCGACGCCAGCAGCATCAAGCCCAGCACCACCAGGATCATCAGGCAGCCGACGGCCGCCGCCAGCGGTGCCGATCCGCCTTCATCAAGGAAGATAATGGTCGGGCCAAGCGTCTGGGTTTGCGCGGTGACCAGCAGCACCGAAACCTGTATTTCATTCAGCGCGGTGAGGAACACCAGCAGCGCGCCAGCCAGTACCGAAGGGGCCGCCAGTGGCAGCAGGATATCAATCATTCGCCGCATCAGGCCTGCACCGCACAAGCGCGCCGCTTCATCCAGCGAAGGTTCAATCCGGGCGAATCCGGCCAGCGTCGGCCTGAGTACCAGCGCGAGGAAGTTGGCCAGATAGGCCGCGAGAATGATCCACACCGTGCCATACAGCGAAAAACCGAGCAGCGGCAGCGGCCGCAGGAAAAACAGTATCGCTGCCACGCCGGTGACAATGCCGGGCAGCGCATAGGTCAGTTCACTGGCGAACCCCAGCCCGCGCACCAGCCGGGTGCGACGCCAGCTAAGAAAGAAGGCCAGAAACAGCGCTATGATGCTGAGCAGCACCGCCGTCAGTCCGGTGAGCCACAGGCTGGTAAAGAAGGCCTGACGGATCGCCGGATAGCCCCACAGCGCCTGCTGAAAATTCTCCAGCGTCAGGGTTTGCCTGTTCAGCGCCTGACCAAAACCGCGGGTTAACGCGGTGGTCAGCAAGGCGCTGAGCGGCAGCAGCAAAGTGGTCACCATCCACAGCCAGGCGGTGATTTCGATCGGTAGCCGGCTGTGACGCAGCGGCTGGTGCCAGGGGCGCGGCGAGCCGCTGACCCGCACATCGCGTCGCCCGCCGAGCCAGCCGCTGATCAGCATCCCGGCGAGGGTGATCAGCGCAATCAGCATCGAGTAGACGGCGGTATTGGGCAGCGCATCGGGTCCAAGGGTATTGAGCTGTTGATAGACCAGCGTAATCAGCGTCGGCACCCGCGCCGGAATCCCCAGCATCGCCTGAATGCCGAAGTTGCCGACGGCGGCGACAAACGCCAGCGCCGCCCCGGCGAAGATCGCGGGTCGCGCCAGCGGCAGGATCACCGTCAGCAGGATCTGGCGCGGTGATGCGCCACTGACGCGGGCCGCCTCGATCAGTTCAGCGGGTAAGCGACGCAGCCCGGCACGTACCGTCAGAAACACCAGCGGCGCATTGTGCAGCCCCAGCAGCAGCACCATGCCGGTCGCTGAATAGAGCGGCTGCTCACCGGCCGCCAGCCAGGAACCGCCCAGCGCGTTGACCAGCGCGGCCAGCGCGCTTCCCGGTGCCAGCGCCTGAACCCAGGCCAGCGCGGTCACCTGCGGCGGGATCATCAGCGGCAGAATAAAGGCAAATACCCAGGCGGCTTTGGCGCGCAGATCGGTCAGCGCCACCAGCCAGGCGGCCACCGTTCCCAGCAGCAGCGACAACAGCGTCGCGCTGATGCCGATGGTCAGAGTATTCAGCGTGGCGCTGAGCACCCGGCGGCTGGTCAGTAACCGCAGCAGACGATTGCCATCCACCACGCCATCGGGAGCCAGCGCGGTGCCGATCAGCCGGGCAAAAGGTGCTACCGACAACAGGCCGATCACTAGTACCAGCAGCGCCAGCACCAGCGGTTCCGCCCACCATCTGCCGCGCCTGGCGGCCTGACCACTACGCCATTCGTTGCCCAGCACGCTCATGCTCAGCCGCCAAACAGTTCGGTAAAGGTATCGCGTACCTGGGCATCATCGGCCACCGCTTTCGCCACGTCCGGCGTCAGCAGTTTGATCTGGTCAATTGGCGCAAAACCCTCAGGTGCCGCCACGCGCGCATCCACCGGCCGGTTGCCCTGCTTCGCCACCAGCTGCTGACCCGCTTCCGACAGCATGAAATCAACAAACGCTTTGGCGGCTGGCAGATTATGCACCGACTTCATGATCGCCACCGGCTCGGTCACATAGGAGACGCCCTCCTGCGGATAGACCAGATCGATGGGTGAGCCCTGCTTTTTGGCGCGGATAATATCGGCATCGGTGATGACGCCATATTTATCCATGCCGCTGGCGACCGCTTTCAGCGCCGGTCCGTTACCGCCCTGCGGCGCGATGCCGATCGCCGCCAGCTGTTGATAGAATTGCCAGCCGATCGATGGCGTATTGATATCGGTGTGCAGCTTGTAGAGCGCCGCGCCGGAATAGAGCGGGCTGGGCACGGCAATCTGACCGCTGTTTTCCGCTACCGCCAGCGCTTTCCAGCTGGTGACCGGCTTCGCGCGTTGGGTGTTATAAGCGATCACCGTGGCGATAATTTTGGTGCCGAAGAAGGTTTTATCCGCATCGTAATAGGCGGACTTCAGGTGGCTGACCGGCGCGGTTTGATAGGGATAGAGTTGCCCCTCTTTTTTGAGTGCGCCCAGATTGATCGCGTCGGCGACCAGCAGCACATCGGGTTTCACCTGGCCGCTCATCATCTCGGTATGCAGCACGTTCATCAGCTGGGTGGTGCCGTTGCGGGTCCACTCCACCTCAACTGCTGGGTAAGCGGCTTTGAAGGCATCAATGGTCTGCTGGGCGATTTCAGGCGCCTGCGAGGTGTAGATCACCAGTTTGCCGCCAGGCGCATCCGCCGCCTGCGACAGGGTTGAGGCCGTGAAGCCCGATAACAACAACAGCGCGTGGAGCGAAGTACGAAAAGCCGTTTTCATGGTCAGTGAAACCCTTTATGCAGGAAGAATCCAGCCGTCATCGACGGCGACGCCGACGGTGTCATCCACCGCCAGTAAAGCCGCATCGTTAAGCGTCAGCGACAGGCTGACATCCGGTTGATTAAGCGGCCGAAGATTGATCTGATGGTGGCCGCCGCGAAAGATAATGCGTTCGACGCGTGCGGCAAACTGGCGTTCATCTGCCGCAGCCAGATGGAAACTGACGCTGTGGAAGCTGGCTTTGCCGTGCGGCAGCGGTCGCTGGCGAGGCGAACAGCGCAGCAGCACCCGCAGCCCGCACAGCGTGGCGGTGGCGTTGCCGGGGTCCAGCGGTTCAATGTCGCTGACCGGCAGCACCCGCCCGTCATCAATAAAGGTCGCGACCATCTCGTTAGCCGGTTCGCGCCACAGGGTCTGCGGACTGGCGAACTGCATCACTTTGCCGTGATCGAGAACCACGATGCGGTCGGCCAGCGCCATCGCTTCGCGTTGATCGTGGGTGATATAGAGTAAGGTGGCGCCGCTGTGGCGATGGAAGCGGCGGAACTCCTCTTCCATGGTGGCGCGCAGATGGACATCGAGGTTAGCCAGCGGCTCATCCAGCAGCACCAGCGTGGGCCGGGCTACCAGGCAGCGCGCCAGGGCCACGCGCTGGCGCTGGCCGCCGGAGAGATCGGCGGGTCGGCGGTCGGCGAAGCGATCCAGCCCGACCAGCGTCAGGGCCTGGCTGGTGCGCAGCAGACGTTCTGCTCGTGCCACACCGTTGACTTTCAGGCTGTAGGCGACGTTTTCCGCCACCGTCATATGCGGCCACAGGGCGTAGTTCTGAAAGACCACGCCGAGATCGCGCGCTTCCGGTGGCAGATGCAGCCCGTCTGCGGCGACCTGCCGCTCACCGATACGAATTTCACCGCTGTCGAGCGTTTCAAAACCGGCCAGCAGCCGCAGCAACGTGGTTTTGCCACAGCCCGATGGCCCGAGTACGGCGACAAATTCGCCCTGATTAATCTGTAACGAAATTGCGTCCAGTACCGGCTGCGTCCCGAAGGCTTTGTGCAGCCCGGTTAACGAAATTGCCGCCATCTCATTCTGCCCCTGCCGTTTACGTTCTGGGCAAAACGCTACGACAGTTTGATGACAGCCCGGTGACAACCGGGCTCAATCGTCGCGCTACACCGTCAGGCCGCGACAAGCCGGGCGGACGCGCCGGGATTTACTGCTGAGAGGTCAGCGCCGCAATCGGCTGCCAGATATCGGTCATCGCGCCCTCTTTGCCGGTAAACGGGTCCTGATGCGGCAGCGGAACGTTTTTGACCTGCGCCTGCGACGCTTTCAGCTTAGCGGGCTCATCACGCAGCGTTTCCGGTGACATGCCCTGCGGATAAGCGCCGACGACCAGAAAATCTTCGCTGGCGCTGACCTGCCGGTGTCCGACGCCCGCCGGGATCAGGACCGCATCCCCGGCACGCAGCGTGACCATCCGGCCGCTGTCGCCGCCAAACAGTACTTCTGCCCAGCCCGCCGCCACGCCCAGCAGTTCGTGGGTATTCGGGTGATAATGGGTGTAGGGGAAAATCGGGTAGCGCCAGGCGGGCGGCCAGCCATGTTGCCCGAAGGTTTTTTCAAACCAGGCCGCGATATCCTCTTCCTCTTCTGGCACCACGCGTGGCCAGATAATCAGGGGTAACGGGTTGTTTGGCACACCGCCCGACGGGCTGGCGAGCATCAGGTGCTGGGGGTTGTCAGAGGCTCCGGCAGAGAAGGTGCCCGCGGCGAACGACATCAGCAACATCAGACTGGAGGATTGAACAGTCATACAGGTTCTCCGGTTTTTTTCTAAGTGTGGCAAAGCCGGGCCACAATGCAATGTGCGCCAGTCGACACAATTAACATAATTAACTGATATTGCTAACTAAAGCCAAATGTGTCGTTAACAATGTTGCGATGCAATAGCGAAGCGGTTGATGATGGTGGTTATCACTGAGCGAAAGTGTTGCAAAATGTCAGGCGGGAAGTGCGATCATCACGGCAACTGTTATATAAAAAATGCACAAATCTGTTTCTGATATCCTTGACTGTTATCTGTTCTAATCGTTAACAGATGACAGTGAGGTAAAAAAATGGACGCTATTAAACAAATCCTGATCGACGAGATCGCTACGCTCAACCGCGAAGAACGTCGCGACAATCTGCCGCGCTTCAGCCTCTCATTTCTGAAAAACCATCCCGGTCTGTGGGCAGTGATGTACCTGTGCTACGGCCTGTGTGTTGCACTGATTTTCACGACAGAGATGCTCGGCTGGCCCGCCTTCTGGTTTGCCACCGCGTTTGTGCTGGTGATGAGCTTTTTGATGCTGCTGGATATTAATCCAAAATACCGTTTTGAAGATATTGATGCGCTCGATCTGCGCGTCTGCTACAACGGCGAATGGTACTACGTTCAGCCGGTGCGCGAGCAGGCGATATCACGCATTCTGTCGCTGCCGGAGACGCCGGAGCGGGTTAAAAGCGGCATTCAGCGCCTGCTGACGCAAAAAGGTGAAGTCGATTTTTATGATGTCTACTACCTGACCTGGGGCCATCAGGACGCGGCGCGCGTCTGACCCTGCGCCATCAGCCTGCCCAGCGTCTCAATCGCCGCCTCGGCCCGCGTATCCCACGGCCAGGCGGTGTTGAGCCGAAAACAGTGACTGAACTGCTCCCCCGCCGAAAATAACTGCCCCGGTGCGATACTGATCCCCTGCGCCAGCGCCTGCTGATACAACTGCGTAGTATTGATGCTGTCCGGCAGCGTCACCCAGAGGAAATAACCGCCACGCGCTTCGCTCAGCGTCGCTTGCGCCGGTAACACTTTCAGCAACGCCTGACGCACCATCTGCTGGCGCTTCGCCAGAATCTGCCGCAGCCGTTTCAGGTGGGTATCGTAACGTCGGGTGGCGAGGAAATCGGCCAGCGCCAGCTGCATTGGCGCACTGGTCGATAAGGTACTCATCAGTTGCAGACGCTGAATGCGCTGCGCATGCTGACCGGCCGCCACCCAGCCAACGCGGAATCCCGCCACCAGCGACTTCGAAAACGAGCCACAGTGCAGCACGTTGCCCTGACGATCCCAGGCTTTGGCGGGCAGCGGCGGCGTGTCGCCTGACCAGAGTTCAGCGTAGACATCATCTTCAATCATCGGCACCTGATAACGCGCCAGCAGCGCCACCAGTTGCTGCTTACGTTCGGCGGATAAGGTGACGCCCAGCGGGTTCTGCAAGGTCGTCATCAGCCAGCACGCTTTCACCGGCCAGCGCTGCAGCGCCTCTTCCAGCTGCACCAGATCGATGCCGTTCTGCGCATCTACCGGAATCGCCAGCGCCTTGAGCTTCAGCCGCTCAATCGCCTGTAACGCGCCATAGAAGCTCGGCTGCTCAATCACCACATAATCGCCCGGCTCGGTTAACGACTGCAGGCTGAGATTAAGCGCCTCCAGCGCCCCGCTGGTAATGACGATCTCATCCGGCGACAGGGTAATGCCCTGACGCGCATAGCGCTGCGCCAGCAGCTGCCGCAGAGTGGCGTTGCCGGGCGGCAGATTGTGCAGCGCATCGGTGGGAGTCAGCTGATGGGAGACGTTCGCCAGCGAGCGCATCAGCTGGCGCTGCGGAAACAGCGCCGGGTCGGGAAAGGCGGAGCCAAAGGGGACGATGGCGGGATCGCGGGTCGCCTGCAGCACATCAAACACAAAGTCGTTAATATCGACCTGCTCGCTGATGGTGACGCTGAGCGGCGCGGAGGCCAGCGCGCGCGGCGCGACGTAGTAACCCGACTGTGGTCGTGAGACGATCCAGCCCTGACTCTCCAGCAACTCATAGGCGTGCAGCACCGTCATCAGGCTAAGCCCCTGCTGCGCAACCTGCTGGCGCAACGAGGGTAAACGGGTGCCCGGCAGCCAGATGCCGGCCTCTATCTGCTGCTGAATCTCATCCATCAATCGCTGGTATTTCGCCACGGGTCGCCTCTCCTTTTCCACCCGCGAGACTTTACCATGCACGTCGGTTAATGACAGGCCGGGCTTGCCACTTATCTTGCCTGCACGGTGTCAGGCGGGCGCAACCTCTGTGGCTAACGGCGATTCATCGGGCGTGAATGGCGCGCCCATCTCCACTTTTTCATCACCGACAAAATTAGCCAGTTCATCGATCCGATCGGGCGGAATCGGTTTCCCCAGCAGATAGCCCTGCAACGTATTGCAGCCGAGGCTGGTGAGAAAGGCCTGCTGCTCGGCCGTTTCCACGCCCTCAGCCACCACTTTCAGCTGTAGCGACTGCGCCAGCGCCACAATCGCTGAAACAATCGTGGCATCTTCGCTGTGATGCTGCAGTTCATTGACGAACGCCCGATCGATCTTCAGTTCGCTGGCCGGCAGGCGTTTCAGATAGAGCAGGCTGGAATAGCCGGTGCCGAAGTCATCAATCGAGGCTTTTACCCCAAGCGTGGTCAGTTCGGTCAGGATGCGGACGCTCTCATCGGGATCGCGCATTGCAGTGGTTTCCGTCACCTCCAGCGTCAGCAGCTCAGGCGGGATCTCATGGCGTGCCAGCGCCTCGGTGACGGTTTCCACCAGGTTGTTCTGTTCAAACTGTAATGCTGAGAGATTGACCGCCACCGACCAGTGCGGATGGCCCTGCAGATGCCACTGTCGCAGCTGACGACAGGCTTCGTGGATCACCCAGTTGCCGATGCCGACGATCATGCCGGTTTTTTCCGCCATCGGTAAAAACTGGTCCGGCGTCAGCAGACCCCGCTGCGGATGCTGCCAGCGCAGCAGCGCCTCAAAACCGAGGATCGGCCCGCGTGGCGCACAATATTTAGGTTGATAGAACAGGCGCAGCTCGTTGTTATCCAGCGCCTGCCAGAGATCGTTATTAAGCTGGAGCTGGCTCTGCGCCAGGATGTTCATTGATGGCTGGAAGAAGGTGTAGCCGTTGCGTCCGTTGTTTTTGGTGTGGTACATCGCCGCATCGGCGTTAAACATCAGTTCCCGCTCATCCACCCCATCGCCCGGATAGACCGCAATGCCGATGCTGAGTGACACCACCAGTTCATAACGCGAAATATCAAACGGACGATCGACCGCTTTTACCAGCTTATCGGCAACGGCGGCCGCATCGTTGGGATCGTCAATCTCAATCAGCAGCACAAACTCATCACCGCCCAGCCGCGCCAGGGTGTAGTAACCGGCCATCTGCTGGCTCATGCGCTCGGTCACGCCAATCAGCAGATTGTCGCCAATATGGTGGCCAAAGGCGTCATTTACCGCCTTAAAGCCATCCAGATCCATAAACATCAGCGCAAATTGCGTCTGCTCACGGTTCGCCTTGTTGATCGCCTGTTCCAGCCGGTCCTCCAGCAGGATGCGGTTCGGCAAGCGTGTCAGGTTATCGTGCAGCGCCAGCTGTGCCAGCTCACGGTTCGCCTCGGCCAGCGAGCTGGCGAGAATCGAGGTGCGCGCCTGCATACGGGCATCCAGCATCGACACCAGCAGCGTAATGCCGAGGATCGAGATAGTGACCACCGTCACCAGAATCGCCAGCCAGTTACTGTTAACGCCCTGCTGCGTTGGATGGCTGTGCAGCGGAAACTCTGCCGCCATCATGCCGGTATAGTGCATACCGGCGATAGCCGCGCCCATCACCACCGAGGCACCGAGTCGCAACAGCGTAACCCGGCCGGTCTGCCCTTCACGCAGATTAAAGGCCAGCCACAGCGCCGCACCGGACGCCGCCAGCGCGATCACCACCGAGACGGCGATCCAGCCCCAGTTCCAGACGATACCGGGCGCAAACATCAGTGCCGCCATGCCGGTGTAGTGCATCGCCACCACGCCGCTGCCGAGAATCAGCGCCCCGCCCGCCAGACGCGGTAACGGCAAATCGCCGTTGCACACCAGCCACAACGCAAAGATAGAGGCGCAGACCGCGATGCCGGCCGAAAAGGCGGTGAGCCCGGCGTTGTAGCTCATCACCATCTCCATGTTCATCGACAGCATCCCGATGAAATGCATCGCCCAGATGCCAATCCCCATCGCGAAACCGCCGCCGAACAGCCACACCAGCGCCACTTTGCCGGTTGAATGCACCACCCGTCCCGCCATGTCTAACGCGGTAAACGAAGCCAGCATCGCAACAAGAATCGAAACGATGACGATAAAAGAGTCGTATGAGGTCACTAACATAGTGCATTCCCGAGAAAAGCCGTGCCAGCAGCTGGGTGGGTTGAGTAAGGATCAGGGATGGTCTTGTTGTATAGGTTATCGGCAATACCTGCCGGTTAATTAACCTGTCACGATAACTGTTTTCGATGTATTCAAGCGTTAAAAGCTATCGTCAGAGAGCGGACTGTCAGGGGATCTGCGCCGCGGCCATGCTGAACTCGCCGACCCGCTCAGCGGGCGTTGGCTTGCCCAGCAGATAACCCTGCAACGCATCAAAACCCAGCCCGGTCAGTAACTGTTGCTGCTCTTCCGTCTCGACACCTTCTGCCACCATCCGCAGATTGAGACTCTGCGCCAGCGTCAGCATCGCAGTCACCACGGTCGCATCTTCGCTGTCGGGCCGCAGGCAGTTGATAAAGCTGCGATCGATCTTCAGCTCGCTGGCGTCCAGATGTTTCAGATGCAGCAGGTTAGCGTAGCCGATGCCGAAGTTATCGATCGCCACGCTGACGCCAGCCTGGTGTAATTCACCAATACGCTGCTGGCTGAAGATCGGGTCGCGCATGGCAATGGCTTCCGTGATCTCCAGCATCAGCTTCCCGCTGGCCAGCTGATGGCGCGCCAGCGTCTGCGTAATGGTTGCCAGTAGATCGCGTTGATGAAACTGCAACGCCGAGAGGTTAACCGACACCGTCCAGTCGCTGTGGCCCTGATTATGCCAGATCTTCAGCTGACGGCAGGCTTCATTAATCACCCAGTTGCCCAGCGCCACAATCTGACCGGTTTTTTCCGCGCGCGGCAGAAACTGATCCGGCATCAGCAAGCCCCGCACCGGATGCTGCCAGCGCAGCAGCGCTTCAAAGCCGATCAGCATCGTGCCGCTGGAGCGAAATTTTGGCTGATAGAACAGCCGCATCTCCTGGCGTTCCAGCGCTTTCCACAGGTCGTTGGCCAGCTCTAGCTGATGCTGCGTCGCGGCGTTCATTGCCGGCTCGAACAGGCACCAGCCGTTGCGGCCGTTATGCTTGGTGTGGTACATCGCCGAATCGGCATTAAACAGCAGTTCCTGTTTATTACGGCCGTGCAGCGGGAAGATAGCGATGCCGGCGCTGAGCGATACGTGCAGCGAGTAGCGATCCAGTTCAAAGGCGACGTCGATTACCCGCACCAGCTTTTGCGCCAGCTGACTGGCGCCGCTGGCATCACAGCCTTCCGCCATCAGCACAAATTCATCGCCGCCCAGGCGCACCAGCAGCATCGCGTCGCTGAGCTGGCTGCGCAGCCGTTCCGCTACCGCAATCAGCAGCCGGTCACCAACGTGATGTCCCCAGGTATCATTGACCGCCTTGAAGCCATCGAGATCCATGTACATCACCGCAAAGCTGCTCTCTTTAAGCATCGCCTGTTTGATCGCCAGGTCCAGCTGCTGCTCCAGCATCACCCGGTTGGGCAGCGCCGTGAGGTTGTCATGCATCGCCAGCTGGCGCAGCTCCTGGTTAGCGCGGTTCAGCCTGGCGGTCAGCCGCGCGGCGCGCAGCTGGGCATCCAGCATCGAGCTCAGCAGAGTGACGCCAAGAATGATGAGGGTAATCAGGGTGACCCACACCGCCAGCCCCGGATTGCCGACGCCCTGTGGCTGCATCGCGCTGAGGTGGCTGAACTGCGCCGCGGCCATGCCGACATAGTGCATTCCGGCAATGGCAAACCCCATCACCAGCGACGCCAGCGCGCGCATGATCAGCAGAGGATATTCCCCCTGGCGCAGATGAAACGCCAGCCACAGCGCAACACCGGAGGCGGCAAAGGCGATCAGCATCGAGAGCGCCACCAGCGGCCGGTTCCAGTGCGGCTGCGGCGAGATCAGTAACGCATGCATACCGAGATAGTGCATCACCACCACGCCCGCGCCGAGGATCAGGCTGCCGCGCAGCAGACGACGCCGGGTAAGGTGCAGGCCTCCCACCGTCTGACCAAACGCCAGCATCGATGCCAGAATCGCCACCAGCAGCGAGATGATGGTCAGCCGGAGGTCGTAACGCAGGGTCATCGGCAGCATCATCGCCAGCATCCCGATGAAATGCATCGCCCAGACGCCAATCCCCATCGCTGTGCCGCTCACCAGCAGCCAGAGCCGGGCGATCCAGCCACCGGAAACGGCAACCCGCCCCGCCGTGTCCAGCGCGGTAAACGAAGCAATAAACGCGACGATCAGCGAAACGCAGACCAGAACGCCATCCCAGGAGACCTGTAGCATATGCAACTCCTCACCACCCGCTGATGAACGGGTGCTGTGTAAAGCCTTAATAATCGATCTGAAAACACCCGTCGGGTGAAAGTTATTTAGCGCCAGGTTTAATGTTGTCGTGACGTCCTGGTAACGCGCGCTCTGCGAAGCATGACCGCGACTCGCTGGCCACCGCACTGAGCAGTAAATCGTTATTTTGTCTGATTGGTGCAAGAACATATCACCGAAGCAGAAAGGGCGATAGAGGGGACGAAAATAATGATTTTCGCTTTACCTCTTCCCTGTAATGCCTTGCCGTTACTGGGTTATCGGCCAGTCACCCCATTTGATTAATGAAAAATAGCGGGGCGTCATTCGCGTGACGCTTTAACTGTTCTATAGTAAATAAAACTGATATAAATCATTTAGCTTATGTCCAGGATGTTTCTTAGGACTATGGCATTACTTAGATCGTTATGATTATTTTCTCTATTTTTGGGTTGAACCGTTAAATTAACACCGGGTGAAAAAGCACTGACTCTGGATAATCGGTAAGGAATGATTATGAAACTCAAGCTTTTTCTTTTGGCTGCTGCTGGCATTACCACCGCGCTTCCGTCATTAACGCTGGCGGCAACCACCTCGGGCACCATCAATGCGACGCTGACGCTGACCACCGGTTGTCTGGTAAACGGTCAGTCCGCCACCGCCGGGGTTAATTTCGGTACCCTGAACTTCGGCAGCAGTGCCGCCACCTTTGATACCCTGAACGCCACGCTGGTCGGTGCGGCAGGCAACGGTATTTTTGTCCGTTGCACCACCGGCCAGGATTACAATGTGGTGGTCACCAGCAGCAATACCGCGCCTGCTACCGTCTATGGCACGGCGTCCACTTCGCCGCGCTATCTGGTGCTGGGCTCAGATAATGCGCAGGGCATCGCCTACACCCTGTATAGCGACGCGTCTTTCACCACGGCGATTGCCAATAACACCCCCATCGCGGCCAGCGGCACCACCGATCCTACCCTGGGCACTAACTATGCCATTTACGGTCGGGTGGTTGGCGGAGGCTTTAACCCGCTGATCCCTGCCGGAACCTATACCGACACCATTAACGTCGCCGTGAACTATTAACTGCATTCGCCGGTGAATGTGGGTGGCTGTCTCGCGGTCCTGTCTGACGATTGCACGCGGTCTGTTTCTGCTGATATGGAGTATTAGCGCCTGGAGTCTGCCGACCAGCACTTTCCAGGTGACCGCTTCGATTGTGGCAGGCTGCGTGATATCCGGTACCAATACCGGCGTTTTTGGCACGCTCAATTTTGGCTCTCAGTCTGGCGTGGCGACCGGTGTCGTCAGCGCCAGCTATGTGCAAAGCACCACCCTCAATCTTGCCTGTACGCCGGGCACCACGCTGAACATGAGCATTAATCAGGGCAACAACTACACCACGACGCGCAACCTGAAACTGCCGAACTTCAGCAATACCGTTCCCTACACGCTTTACAGCAACGCCAGCCGCACCACGGTGATCCCGGTAAACCAGGCGGTGCCACTGAGCTACAGCAATGCCAATAACATCACGCTGCCGATTTATGGCCAGCTGACACTGCCGGGAACCGCGCGCGCCGGCGTCTATACCGACACCCTGACCGTCACCCTGAGCTGGTGAGGCGATATCAATAACAAGGAAACGACGATGAAGTTACTGCGCGCCCTGCTGATTGTGATCGGCACCACCTTACTGTCGCCGGCTTTTGCCGCTAACTCGGTGATGATCTGGCCGATCGATCCGGCGATCAATCCTGCGGAGAAAGCCAGCGAACTGTGGCTGGAGAACCGCGGCAATACCACCACCATGATGCAGATCCGGGTATTCGGCTGGCAGCAGGTCAATGGTCAGGAGCAGTACCAGACGCAGCAGCAGGTGGTCGCCAGCCCGCCGATGGTGCGGATGGAGCCCGGTCAGAAGCAGTTAGTCCGGCTGATCAAGCAGACCCCGCCCGCTGCCGGTCAGGAGCTGGCCTATCGGGTGGTGCTGGATGAGATCCCGACGCCACGCCAGCCGGGCGAAAACCAGGCCGGACTGACTTTTCAGATGCGCTATTCGGTGCCGCTGTTTGTCTATGGCGACGGCCTCAGCGCCGACAGCGTCCGCCCGGACCTCAGCTGGCAGCAGGTCAGCGAAGGCGGCAAGCGCTGGCTGCAGCTGACTAATCGTGGCAACGGCCATGCCCGCCTCAGTCACGTCAGCATCGGTGGCCGCCAGCTGGGCGAAGGTCTGTATGGCTATGTGCTGGCTAACAGCCGCTATCGCTGGCCGCTGAATGCGGCGGTGAGTGGTGAACTCGTGGCTGAAGTGAACAAGAGTCAGTGGCGCAGCGCTGCCCAGAAGTAAGCGCCCGATGAGACCTTTTTCTCTTCATCCCGGTGCGCTGGCGGTGACCAGCGTCTTTTACTGTCTGACGCCTGGCCTGTCGCTGGCGGAAACTTACTCATCCCTGCCGCCACCGCCCAGCCTGCAGAACCCCGGTAACGGCCAGCAATATATGCTGGAGCTGATCGTTAACCAGCAGGCGCGCGGTGACATCGTGGCGGTTGAACAGCGTGACGGCCACTTCTGGCTGCGCAGTGGCGACCTGCAGCGGGCCGGTCTGCCGCAGGATAAACTGGGGTCGCAGCCGCAGGTCGACGTCAGCGTCATGCCGCAGGTCAAAGTGGAGTATGACGATGCACGGCAACGCCTGCTGCTCAGCGTGCCGCCCGGCTGGCTGCCCGGACAGGTGATTGGCGAGGCGCAAAACGGACCGCGCTATCCCGGACGCACCAGCAGTGGTGCGCTGATCAATTACGATCTCTATGCCAGCCGCACCGATAACAGCGGCACCCGCCTCTCCGCCTGGAACGAGCTGCGGCTGTTCGGACCGGCAGGCCAGTTCTTCAGCAACGGCGTCTGGCAGCAGCAGCTGGAAGGCAGCAACAGCTATCAGGATGATGGTTACATCCGCTACGACAGCGGATGGAGTAATGAAAATGAGAATGCGGCAATCAGCTGGCGGGTCGGCGATCTGGTGACTGATTCGCTGGCCTGGAGTAATAGCGTGCGGCTCGGCGGCATCCGTATTGGCCGCGATTTTGGCGTCCGTCCCGATCTGGTGACCTATCCGTTGCCCGCCTTTTCCGGTCAGGCCGCAGTGCCTTCCACCGTCGATCTGTTTATCAACGGCTACCGCTCCAGCCAGGCGAACGTGCAGCCGGGACCCTGGTCGCTGACCAACGTGCCGTTTGTTAACGGTGCCGGCGACGCGGTGATCACCACGACGGATGCAGTAGGACGGCGCGTGACGACCACCCTGCCGTTCTATGTCTCCAGTAGCCTGCTGAAGTCCGGCCTGTCTGATTACGCCTTTTCTGCCGGGGCGATCCGCGAGAACTATGGGATAAAGAATTTCGATTATGGCGCGGCGGCGGCCAGTGGCTCTTATCGTTACGGCATGACCGACTGGCTGACGCTGGAGAGTCATGCTGAAGGCAGCGACAGTCTGGCGATGGGCGGCGTCGGCGGCCTGCTGCGCGTCGGAAGCTGGGGCGTGGTGAATGGCGCGGTGGCGCACAGCCAGCTCGATGGCGAAACCGGCACGCAATACAGCTGGGGATATCAGTACAATAACCGCTGGTTTAACCTCGGCACCCAGCAAACCCAGCGCAGCCGCGACTTTGGGAATCTGGCGCTGGTCGGCAGCCGCGCCGGAACCGACGCCGGCAGCAGCTATGCCCTGTCGCGCCGTAGCGCCCAGTACAGCGCCAGCGTGTCACTCAACCGCTTCGGCAGCGTCGGCGCGGCGTACATCGACATCACCGGTGGCCGCGGCGATCGCACCCGGTTATGGAACCTCTCCTGGAGTAAAAATCTGTGGGGCAACAGCAGCCTCTACGTTTCAGCCAGCCGCGATCAGCAGGAGAAGAGCTGGACCGGGGCTATTTCGCTGGTGATCCCGTTTGGCGAACAGGGCAGCGCCGCCATCAGCACCGAACGCGACCAGCTGGGACGCGACAACCAGCGGCTCTATGTCTCGCGCGCCATGCCCAGCGACGGCGGCATCGCCTGGGACGCTTCCTGGGCCAATCAGAGCGGCGATAGCGGCGATTATCGTCAGGGCAGCCTGCGTTATCGCAACAATCAGATTGATACCTCGGCGGGCTTTTATGGCGACGATGACAACACCACGCAGTGGGCTGACCTCTCCGGCGCGCTGGTGCTGATGGATAACAGCCTGTTTATCGCCAACGAGATTAACGACGCCTTTGTGCTGGTCAAAACCAACTATCCCGACGTCACGGTGCGGTACGAGAATCAGGCAATGGGCCGCACCAATCAGCAGGGCTATCTGCTGGTGCCGTCGATCAGCAGCTACTATCCGGCCAAATATGATATCGATACCCTCGACCTGCCCGCGGATATGACCACGCCACGGGTGGAACAGCGGTTTGCCGTGAAGCGTCAGAGCGGCTATCTGCTTAACTTTCCGGTGGAAAAACTGCGCTCCGCCAGCGTGATCCTGCACGATGCGCAGGGCCAGCCGCTGCCGGTCTCCAGCCTGGTGCAGCGCCCCGATCACGCCACCGAATATGTCGGCTGGGATGGCATTGTCTGGATGGAGGATCTGACCGCCAGCAATCCGATACAGGTGGTAACGCCGGATGGTCGCCGCTGTGACACCGAACTGCGTATTGCCGGCGGTCAGCCGCAGGCGCTGAAAACCTATGGGCCATTGACCTGCGCGCTGCCGGCAGCGGCGGCGGGCAGCACCGCCCATCCTGTTGATGCTTTTGCTACCGGAAATCCACCATGATAAATCGTCTGCTGTTCGCGGCTCTGCTGCTGTTGTTGCCGTCACTGGGTTACGCCGCCTGCGCCCTGCCCGCCTCCACCGCCAGCTTCGGCTCCGTCACCACTTTTGTTGCCAACAGCACCGTCAGTTCGGTCACCACCAACGCCAACGTCAACTGCGGGGCCGGGGCGGCGCTGTCGCTGCTCGGCAATAACCAGATCACCTTTCAACTGACCGGTGCCACTAACAGTAACGGCACCCGCGGCATTCTGAAGCGCAGCGGCGATACCAGCAGCGACAACGTGCCGGTGCGGCTCTGTACCGACAGCGCCTGCGCCAATGAACTGACGATCGGCGGTACGCCATTCGTCTTTGGCTCGCAAACCCTGATCAACCTGGCGGGCCTGCTGGGCAGCCTGAACTTTGCCATTCCGATCTATCTGCGTACCGTGCCGGGTCAGGTGGTGACCGCCGGCACCTGGCAGGTGACGCTGAACCTCGCGGTGACCTACCGTATCTGCACCAGCATCGCCATTGGCAACCTCTGTTTAAGCGAACAGAGCGGCAGTGGCGTGATCCCGGTTACCGTCACGGCGATCCTGACCAATGACTGCACCACCATTACCGCGCCGAATATCAGCTTTGGCAGTGCGCCGCTGGTCGGCAGCTTCTCCAGCGTGTCACAGACCATCAACGTGCTGTGCAGCAAAGGCAGCACCTATACCGTTGGCCTGAGCAACGGCAGCTATCCGGTGGGCAGCGTCAGGAATATGGCGAGCGGGGCAAACCGGCTGAGCTATGAGATTTATAAGGGGACGACCAGCAACCGCTGGGGACCGGGCGGCACTGAACGCTGGAGCAGCACCACCTCTTCGGCGGTGTCGGCAGACGGATTGACGCGCGGCTTTAACTACACCGCGCGGGTCCTCACCAGCCAGAACACGCCGCCCGCCGGCAACTACAGCGACAGCGTGGTGGTGGATTTATCGTTTTAGAGCGAAGCGCTGACCGGTGCGCCGCTGTGACGCGCCTGGTACTGCTTCACCATCCGGCCAATCAGTAAGGTACCGATCAAGCCACACACGGCGGCGAAGGTCAGCCAGACGCCCGGCATCGCCTTGTCGCCAGTGACGTGGATCAGGTAGCTGGAAATCGCTGGGGTAAAGCCGCCAAACAGCGCGGTCGCCAGGCTGTAGGCCATCGAGAAACCGGCGGCGCGCACCTCGGCGGGCATGATTTCCGCCAGATACACCACCATCGCCCCGTTATAGCTGGCATAGAGAAATGACAGCCACAGTTCAGCTTCCAGCAGATGAGCAAAGCTGGCCGATCCCACCAGCCAGTGCAGCACCGGCCAGGTGGTGGCAATCATCAGCAGAGTAAATACGATCAGCAGCGGACGACGGCCGATGCGGTCCGACAGCGATCCCATCAGCGGCAGCCAGATCAGGTTAGAGAGCCCGACACAGAGCGTCACCAGGAACGCCTGTTTATCGCTCATCATCAGCACCGTTTTGCCAAAGGTCGGCGTAAACGCGGTAATCATGTAGAACATCACGGTGGTGGTGACTACCATCAGCATCCCCGCCAGCACCAGCGCCCAGTTGCTGGCCACCGAGCGCATAATCTCGGTCATGCGTGGATGGTGTTTACGCTTGCTGAACGCTTCGGTCTCTTCCAGCATCCGGCGGATATAGAACAGGAATGGCACGATCAGGCAGCCGACCACAAACGGAATACGCCAGCCCCATTCGGTTACCGCCTCTTTTGCCAGCAGATGATTCAGCGCCAGGCCGAGCAGCGCGGCAAAGATCACCGCAACCTGCTGACTGCCGGACTGCCAGCTGACAAAGAACCCTTTGCGTCCTTCGGGCGCGACCTCCGCCAGATAAACCGAGACGCCACCCAGCTCAACGCCTGCCGAGAAGCCCTGCAGTAAACGCCCGAGCAGGATCAGAATCGGTGCCGCCACGCCCAGCGTGGCGTAGCCTGGCACCAGCGCAATCGTCAGAGTACCGATCGCCATCAGGCCAAGCGTCAGCAGCAGACCTTTGCGGCGGCCATGATGGTCAATGTACGCTCCGAGAATGATCGCCCCCAGCGGGCGCATCAGGAAGCCGGCACCAAAGGTCATCAGGGTCAGCATCAGGGAAGCGAAGGGGTCATCACCGGGGAAAAAGGTTTTAGCGATGGCGGTGGCGTAGTAACCAAACACCATAAAGTCGTACATTTCGAGAAAGTTACCGCTGGTAACGTTGAAGATGGTGCGGGCAGCACTTTTCGGCGGCTTTTGTAAAGACGAGGTGTGACTCATAACGGCTTCCTGTAGTTTTTTAGCCGTTTTAGCCTGCCTGAGGCGGCAATAATGTGAGCAACCTCACCATTGCACTTTACAAAACTGTATGCAGAAGTAACAACTAATTAACAATCGAACTTCGCCAGCATAACCGACCAGTGGAAGCGCCGGTTCGCCTGATTTCATCCGGTCTGACGGGCTGCATAAAAAAAGGCGGCTGAATCAGCCGCCTTCTCTCTCTACCGGATAAACCGCTATTTCTTCACGGTTTCCATGCCCATCAGACCAATTTTCAGATAGCCCGCGCTACGCAGTTGATCCATCACGCTCATCAGCGTTTCGTAATCCACCGACTTGTCCGCCTGGAAGAAAATGGTGGTCTCTTTGTTGCCGCCGGTCTGTCCGGTCAGCACGCTGACCAGCGATTCCGGCGTCACCTGATCGTTACCGACATAAAGCTGCTTGTCAGCCTTGATCGACAGGTAAACCGGTTTTTCCGGTCGCGGCTGCGGCGCGCTGGTAGACGCTGGCAGATTCACGCGCACGTCGACAGTCGCCAGCGGTGCCGCCACCATGAAGATGATTAGCAGAACCAGCATCACGTCGATAAACGGCGTGACGTTGATCTCATGCATTTCACCATCGGTTTCCAGGTCGTCGTTTAATCGCATGGCCATAATCGCTTACCCTAAGCGCAGTTTCTGGGCCGCCGCAGGACGCGGAACGTCAGCGGCGACGTTTCCCAGATCGATATCACGGCTCTGTAACAGCAGCACCTGCGCCGCCACATCACCCAGTGAGGCTTTGTAATTGGCGATCATGCGGGCAAAGACGTTATAGATCACCACCGCCGGAATCGCAGCGACCAGGCCAATCGCCGTCGCCAGCAGCGCTTCCGCGATGCCAGGTGCAACAACCGCAAGGTTGGTGGTCTGGGTTTTAGCGATGCCGATAAAGCTGTTCATGATGCCCCACACGGTGCCGAACAGGCCGATAAAGGGCGCGACCGAACCAATGGTCGCCAGGAAGCCGTTGCCCCGGCCAGCGTGGCGGCTGAAGGCGGCAACGCGGCGCTCAAGACGGAAGCTGGTACGATCTTTAATGCCGTTGGTGTCTTCCACCCCGGCTGACAGCTCAAGCTCATTTTGTGCGTCGTTCAGCAACACGGCGCTATGGCTGTGGCCGGTGAACTGCTGAGCAATACGGGCGGCGTCATTCAGGTTACGCGCTTCGCCCAGCGCCTGCTGCTCGCGTTTCAGGCGACGTTTAGCGGCGCTCAGTTCGGCATATTTGCCGAAGAAGATCGCCCAGGTGACAACTGAAGCCAGTAACAGGCCAATCATCACTACCTTTACCACGATATCGGCATGTTGATACATGCCCCAAACGGAAAGGTCCGTTTGCATCAAATCACTGGCTACCACGCTGCTTCTCCAACTTCATCTACAGGGATGCGAAACAAGCGCAAATAATAGCAAAATAGCCGCGAATTGATAGTCGTTCTCATTAGTATTTACAAACTCTAACCTGCCCGGCAGGCCGATGACGGCAGTTTTATGACAGCCGATGGGGATGTTTCGAAAATGTGATGCTGCGTGAAAATTTATTAAAACAACGTTTCAAAATGTGATCGCATTCATTCAATCAGCATCGCCGCATTTCGCTGACGCCCGTTTTCACTATGCTGGCTCCACGCGGCCCCTTGCTACACACGCCGGATTCCTGAGCGCCGCCCTTCCTCTGCTGGAGACAACATAATGAGAATGACCAAAACACGCCTGGCATGTGCCCTGGCGGCAATGATGGTGAGCGCCGCCGCCTCGGCACAGGTGATTAAAGTGGCAGAAGTTCAGCCTGCTGGCTACCCCACAGTGGTGGCGCTGCAGCACATGGGTGACAAACTGAAACAGGCCACCGACGGCAGGCTGGAGATGAAACTCTATGCCGGTGGCGTGCTGGGCGATGAAGATCAGACTCTGCAACAGGTACAACTGGGCGCGATCGATATGATCCGCGTGTCGCTGGCGCCGGTCACCAGCATCGCGCCGGAAACCAGCGTGCTGACGCTGCCCTATGTTTTCCGCGACGTCGACCACATGCACAAGGTGCTGGATGGGGAGATCGGTAAAGAGATCGCCGATAAATTCGATAAAGATCCCAACGCCCGAATGGTGTTTCTCGGCTGGACCGACGCCGGTGAACGCAACATGATCACCAAAAAACCGCTGGCGAAGCCCGAAGATCTGAAAGGCATGAAGATCCGCGTACAGAACAGCGCCATTTCGCTGGCTACGCTGAAAGCGATGGGAGCCAATCCGGTGGCGATGGGCGTCAGCGAAGTGTTCAGCGCCATGCAGACCGGCGTGGTTGACGGAACCGAAAATAATCCACCGACTTTCGTCGCCCATAACTATATGCCGGTCGCGAAATATTACACCCTCACCGGACACTTTATTCAGCCGGAAATGATCCTGTTCTCGAAACGTGCCTGGGATCGTCTCAAGCCTGAGGATCAGGCGCTGCTGAAGAAACTGGGTAAAGAGGCGCAGGATGAAGAGCGCCAGCTCTGGGCAACCTATACCGAACAGTCGCTTGCGAAGATGAAAGCCGGCGGCGTCACCTTCCAGCAAACCGACCGTGACTATTTCGTTAAGGCGACCCAGCCGGTGCGCGATCAGTTTGGCGGTAAATATCAGGATCTGATGACCCGGATCGCTGACGTGAAATAACCCTTCCCGCGCCACACTGCCGTGTGGCGTGCTTAATCAGGTATCAATTATGGCTGCTTATACGCGTCTGATGGATGGGCTCTATCTGCTGTGCATGCTGGTTGCCGCCGTGGCATTGATGATCATGGTGACGGTGATCCCGATCGGGATTTTTGCCCGCTACGTGATGAACGGCGCGCTCTCGTGGCCGGAACCGGTTGCCATCATCTGCATGATTATTTTTACCTTTATTGGCGCGCCGGTCGGCTTACGCGCCGGAACACACATCTGCGTCTCCATGATGACCGATCGCCTGTCACCCGCTCTGCAACGTCTGCTGCTGCGGGTCTGCGATCTGCTGATGATCATTACCTGTCTGGTGATCTTTCAGGCCAGCTATAGCCTGTGTGAAGCGATGTGGGTGCAGTCGCTGGCCTCGCTGCCTGCCGTAACCTATGGCGAGATGTATCTGCCGATCCCGATTGGCGCGATCTTTACCCTGCTGTTTGTTGTTGAGCGATTGCTGACCGGCGATCAAAGCCAGCGTCCGATTGTCACGCTGGGCGGCACCCACTAATCCGGAGCAGAAGATGGACGCATTGATTTTATTAGGCAGTTTGCTGGTGTTGCTGCTGGTGGGTTTTCCGGTGGCGTTTGCGGTCGGCCTGAGCGCGTTTATCGGCGCCTGGTGGATCGATCTGCCGCTGGAAGCGGTGGTGATTCAGATTACCAACGGCATTAACAAATTTTCGCTACTCACCATTCCGTTCTTTATTCTCGCCGGGGCGATCATGGCTGAAGGCGGCATCGCCCGCCGCCTGGTTAACTTTGCCTACATCTTTGTTGGCTTCATTCGCGGCGGTTTATCGCTGGTCAACATTGTCGCCTCCACCTTCTTTGGCGCCATTTCCGGCTCATCGGTGGCGGATACCGCCTCGATCGGCTCGGTGATGATTCCGCAGATGGAAGAGAAAGGCTATCCGCGCGACTTCGCCGCCGCCGTCACCGCCAGCGGCTCAGTGCAGGCGGTACTGACGCCACCCAGCCATAACTCGGTGATCTACTCGCTGGCGACCGGCGGGCTGGTCACTATCTCTTCGCTGTTTGTCGCCGGTATTTTGCCGGGCCTGATGCTGGGCGGCTGCCTGATGGTGATGTGCCTCGGCTTTGCCCGGAAACGCGGCTATCCGAAAGGCGATCGCATTCCGTTTCGTCAGGCGCTGAAGATTTTCTTCGATGCGTTCTGGGGGCTGTTCACCGTCGTCATTATCATGGGCGGGATTCTGTCCGGTATTTTCACCGCCTCGGAGTCGGCGGCGATCGCCTGTATCTGGGCCTTCTTTGTCACCATGTTTATCTATCGTGACTTCAAATGGAATCAGTTGCATATCCTGCTGTTCCGCACCATCAAAACCGTCACCATCGTGATGGTGTTGATCGCCTTCGCCGCCGGGTTTGGCGCGGTGATGACCTTTATGCAACTGCCGACGCTGATTACCGAGGCGTTCACCAGCCTGTCGGATAACAAGTATGTGATTCTGATGTGCATCAACATTCTGTTGCTGGTGGTGGGGACGCTGATGGATATGGCTCCGCTGATTCTGATCCTGACGCCGGTGCTGCTGCCGGTCGCGACTTCGCTGGGAATCGATCCGGTTCATTTCGGGATGATCATGCTGACCAACCTCGGCATCGGCCTGATTACGCCGCCGGTCGGCACGGTGCTGTTTGTCGCCAGTGCGGTGAGTAAGCAGAAAATTGAGCAGGTGGTCAGTGCCATGCTGCCGTTTTACGGCATGTTGTTCATCGTGCTGATGCTGATTACCTATATTCCGGCGATTTCACTCTGGTTACCGCGTCTGATGGGCGTCATGTAGCACCCGCAAAATCGGGTTCGCCTGCGGACCCGATTTTTATCCTGCGACGCACTCTGATAATCGCCATTGAGTCTCAACCCTGCCGGCCTTTTCGTGCTAACGTGAAGGCTCAGGCAGAAGCGGCAAAGGCGACTCATGAGCACCAAAAAAATTGATACCACCCTCGTCAGCGCAGGACGCAGCAAACGTTATACCCAGGGCTCGGTGAATAGCGTAATTCAGCGTGCCTCCTCACTGGTTTTTGACAGCGTAGCAGACAAAAAACGCGCCACCGCCGGTCGGGCAAAAGGTGAACTGTTTTATGGTCGCCGCGGTACCCTGACCCACTTTGCGCTGCAGGACGCAATGACCGAACTGGAAGGCGGCGCCGGTTGCGTGCTCTATCCGTGCGGCGCCGCGGCAGTGGCTAATGCGATTCTGGCGTTTGTCGCGGCGGGCGACCACGTACTGATGAGCGGCGCGGTGTATGAGCCGACGCAGGACTTCTGCCACAAAATTCTGCAAAAGATGCAGGTCTCGATTGGCTGGTTCGATCACTGTATCGGCAGCGAAATCGGGGCGCTGATCCAGCCCAACACCCGGGTGGTCTTTCTGGAATCACCCGCTTCAATCACCATGGAAGTGCAGGATATCCCGGCCATTGTGGCGGCGGTGCGGGCTAAAGCCCCCGACGCAATTATCATGATCGATAATACCTGGGCCGCCGGTATTCTGTTCAACGCGCTGGCACATGGGATCGATATTTCGATTCAGGCCGGGACCAAATATCTGATTGGTCACAGTGACGCGATGATCGGCACCGCGGTCGCCAACGCGCGCTGCATCGATCAGCTGCGCGAGAACTCCTATCTCATGGGCCAGATGGTCGATGCGGATACCGCCTACATGGCGAGCCGGGGATTACGCACGCTCGGCACCCGGCTGCGTCAGCATGAAGAGAGCGCGCTGCAGGTGGCTGAGTGGCTGTCGGCCCGGCCGGAAGTGGCCCGGGTTAACCATCCGGCGCTGGCGCAAAGTAAGGGCCACGCATTCTGGCAGCGCGATTTTAACGGCAGTAGCGGGCTATTCTCCTTTATTCTGCACCAGAAACTCAGCCCGGCGCAGCTGGCGGAATACCTCGATCACTTCCATCATTTCAGCATGGCCTACTCGTGGGGCGGCTATGAGTCGTTGATCCTGGCGAATCAGCCGGAAGAACTGGCCGCGATTCGCCCAGCCGGCGGGGTCGATTTCACGGGTACGCTGGTGCGGCTGCATATTGGTCTGGAGCACGTTGAGGATCTGCTCGCCGACCTTGAGGCGGGTTTTGCGCGCCTGACGCGCTGAGTAAGCTAAACAGAAGATAAACGTGGTGGTCGCCGCCAGCAGAGATTGCCGGGCTGCGGCCTGATTATTGTTAAAATTTATCCCGGACCGTTCAGGCACCAGGCCGAGCGTGAAGCGCTGAGCCCCTGCAGACCAGGCAGGCTCAGCCTGTCACTCTCGCGGCAGCCTGATAAGGCGGGTTTTCCTTGTGACGTGATGGAATAGCTAATGGGTGTTTTACACGAGATTGTCCACGCGCTCTGGCATCAGGACTTTGCCGCGCTGGCAAATCCGGATGTAGTGTGGGTGGTGTATGGCGTAATGTTCCTGACGCTGTTTCTGGAAAACGGGCTGTTACCCGCTTCTTTCCTGCCGGGCGACAGCCTGCTGCTGCTGGCGGGCGCGATGGTCGCGAAAGGCGTGATGGATTTCATACCGACGATGGTGATCCTCACCACGGCCGCCAGTCTCGGCTGCTGGCTGAGTTATCTGCAGGGGCGCTGGCTGGGCAATACCCGGCTGGTGAAAAGCTGGCTGATGCATCTGCCGGCGCAATATCATCAGCGCGCCTGGAATATGTTTAACCGTCATGGCCTGATGGCGCTGCTGGTGGGTCGTTTTCTCGCCTTTATCCGCACCATCCTGCCGACCATGGCGGGCATTGCCGGTTTACAGAATGGCCGCTTTCAGCTGTTTAACTGGCTGAGCGGTGTGCTCTGGGTCGGCATCGTGGTGGCGTTTGGCTATGGCATCAGCCAGGTACCCTTTATCAAACGTCATGAAGATCAGGTGATGGCGATTCTGATGGTGCTGCCGATGGTCTTGCTGTTTCTCGGCCTGTTCGGCAGCATTATTGTGATCTGGAAAAAACGTCGGCAGAAGCAGGCCTGACGCCATTCTGGTGATGACCCGCCGCCTGTCAGGCGGACGGGTCTGCCACCGTCTGCCGCACCCGACTCACCTCTTCGCCCGGCGTCACGCCAAAATAGCGCTTAAACTCGCGCGAAAACTGCGACGGGCTTTCATAGCCAACCCGCACCGCCGCTGCACTCGCTTTCAGTCCATCATGCAGCATCAGTAACCGTGCCTGGTGCAGACGATAACGCTTGAGATACTGCAACGGTGACGTCTGGGTCACCGCTTTAAAGTTGTGGTGGAACGCCGAGACGCTCATGTTCACCTCCGCCGCCAGCGCGTCAACGCTGAGATTGTCGGCAAAGTGATTTTCAATGCGCCGCAGCGCACGCGCAATCTGGCTGAACTGGGTCTGGCGACTCACCAGCGACAGCAGCGCCCCGCCCAGCGGGCCGGTCAGCACATAATAGATAATCTCACGCACGATATGCGGCCCCAGCACGCGGGCGTCGCGCGGCTGTGTCATCACATCCAGTAGCCGTTCCGCCGCGCAGAGCATCGGTTCTGTCAGCCACGCCGAGTGGATGCCGGAGGTCAACGGCTGCGGCTGAAACTGATCATCGTCACCGATCTCAATCAGCAAATCCTGCAGGCTGGCGGTATCGACATTCAGGCATAAACCGGCGATCGGCACCTCTGGCGAGGCCCAGGTTTCGCACTCCACCGGCAGCGGCACCGTGAGCATCAGGTACTTGCTGGCGTCGTACTGGAACACCGTGCTGCCGAGATAGCCGGTTTTGCTGCCCTGAAACAGGATCACAATGCCGGGCTGATACATCATCGGCGTGCGCGGACGATACTGATTAGCATAAATCAGCGAAACATGACTGACCGGACAGAGACGATCGCGACCGTGGGTCATTAAGGTCACCACCTGCTGCGCCAGGCGGTGACACAGGGCATCGTGCGCCATTCAGACTCCTTATCAGGATAAAAAGTCAGTGTGCCGCGACACTGCCTGAACCGCCAGCGAATTGGAGAATCAGGCAAGAACTTTGCCGGATCGGGCAGTGTGTTGCTGTTGCGCACGCTCAGCCCGACAGGCAGGCTGTGAATTGTTGGCTAGACTTAAGCACAGTGAAATCTCACTGGTTAACTGCAACGGAAAGGAGCAACTATGGCAGACCAACCCATTATCAAACTGCACGATGGCAATATGATGCCGCAACTGGGACTGGGCGTGTGGCAGGCCAGTATCGACGAAGCGCGCCAGGCGGTTCTGAAAGCCTTACAGGTCGGCTATCGCTCCATTGATACCGCCGCCGCTTACAAGAACGAGGAAGCGATTGGTCAGGCGCTGCAGGAAACCGACGTGCCGCGCGACGAGATTTTCGTCACCACCAAGCTGTGGAATGACGATCAGCAGAACGTTCAGCAGGCGATGGAAACCAGCCTGCAGAAGCTGCAACTGGAGCAGGTTGACCTTTATCTGATGCACTGGCCGTGTCCGGAAAAAGATCACTATGTTGATGCCTGGAAGAAAATGATCGAGCTACAGCAGCAGGGGCTGACCAAAAGTATCGGCGTCTGTAACTTCCATGAATCCCACCTCAAGCGCCTGCTGGATGAGACGGGTGTGACGCCGGTCGTCAACCAGATCGAGCTGCATCCGATGCTGCAACAGCGCACGCTACATGCGTGGAATGCGATGCACCAGATTCAGACGGAATCCTGGAGCCCACTGGCGCAGGGCGGTAAAGGCGTATTTGATCAGGAGGTGATTAAATCGCTGGCGAAGAAATATGGCAAAACCCCGGCGCAGATCGTCATTCGCTGGCATCTGGACAGCGGGCTGGTGGTGATTCCGAAGTCGGTCACGCCTGCACGTATCGAAGAGAACTTTAAGGTGTTCGATTTCCGGCTGGATAAGCATGAAGTCAGCGACATCACTAAGCTGGATAGCGGCAACCGTCTGGGGCCGGACCCGGAAACCTTTAACGGCTAAGCGGTGATACCGTTTGCGGCGCGGCGTGACGCGGTTCATTGCTGTTGTCGCACTAAAAAAAGGGCAACGTGACGTTGCCCTTTTTCGTTACGTCGTACGGCTTACTGCGTTGGCTGCACCACCAGCTGACCGGCAGTTCCGCGATCCGCCAGCTCCAGCGTCTGGCTGTAATAGACAAATGGGAAGTGATCTGACGAACTCTGCGGGAAGCTGACCATCAGTTCCACATCACCATCTACCCAGACCGTATCTTTCCAGCCGCGATCTTCGCCCATCGGTTGCGCGCCGTTGACGCTCTTAATCAGGAACATCACACCCTGAATATGCAGCGCCTGTGGCCGATCGGCATGCAGAATCCAGCGCTCAAAGGTGCCCTGCTGCGCGGTGGTATCAATACGGTTCATGTCCCAGATGGCGCCGTTGATGCCCGGCATACTGTCGCCAATCCGGAACTCACGCGTGCGCACCGCCACACCATCCAGAATCTGATCGGCCAGCAGTCGCATGGGCAGATTATCGGTGACCAGCGGCAGCAGCCCGGTGGGGCGTAAAGTGAGGATCAGGGTCGAGGTCAGGATCGATGACGGCTCAAAGAAGCCGCGCAGCCGATCCATAATGCCCGCCGCGGTGCCGGCGGTAATCGATACCTCATCGCCCTGTGACATATCGACCAGCACCTCGCGTCGTTCACCCGGAGCCAGTGACAGGCGCTGTACCGCGACCGGCGCGGACAGAAAGCCCTGATCGCTGGCAATCACCATAAATGGCCGGTTATCGCTCAGCACCATCTCATAGCGGCGCGCATTCGAGGCGTTCAGCAGACGCAGACGCACCCAGCCGCGGGAAACCTCGACAAAAGGATTTCGCACGCCATTCACCAGCAGCGTGTCGCCGAGAAAGCCGCCATCCTGCGGCGGGTCGTAAACCGGCGTGGCAAAGTTATCGAGCCGCTTGTCCTGAATGATGATCGGAAAGTCGTCAACGCCGTAGTGTTTCGGCAACGGCAGTTGCTTGCTGATATCGTCTTCAATCAGCCACATCCCCGCCAGCCCGTTGTAGATATGCGGCGCCATGCGGTTCGGTGTATTGGCATGATACCAGCAGGTCGAGGCCGCCTGACGAATCGGCAGTACCGGCGCCCAGTCGACGCCGGCTGACATCATGCGCGGTGCGCCACCCATCAGTGCGCCAGGAAGCTGCAGGCCGCTGATGGTCATCGACACCGGCTCATTGAGGCGGTTGCTGTAGATCAGTTTCACGTCGTCGCCGCTGTAGACGCGCACCGTCGGCCCGAGATAGAGGCCGTTAATGCCCCATACCGGAACCTTGTTATTATCACCGTTGAATGCCCAGTGACTGCGCTGCATGGTCAAAAACAGCGGCTGACCGCGACGGGATTCCAGTAACGGCGGAATCGGCAGTGGCGTATCACCATTGGCGGCGGACGCGGCACGAGCCGCATGAGGCATAATACCGGCGCTAAGCGCCACTCCAGCAGAAAGCTGGATGAACTGACGTCTGCTGAAAGACATAAAACTTCTGACCTTTTACGCGTGGCGCTGACGCGCCAACCCTGTTTTTATTGCTGTTATGTGCTGTGCTGCTTTTACGGCGAGCCGTTAAGCCCCTCACCGTGCGGCATCCCTGCAGGCTGGTTCGGCGAAGGAATCGCCGGTCAGATTTTACCGCTTTTTTCGCGAGCTTCGACTTCGGCGTTAAGCTCTTCCAGCTTCGCCGCCATCAGTTCACGACAGTGGGTTGCCAGCTTACGCACCGAGGAAGATTCAAACGCTTTCACATCAACCGGAGGCAGCATCTCAACGATCACCAGCCCATTGTTCCAGCGATTCAGTTTGATCTTATCGTGCGTATTGGAGACCACAATCGGGATAATCGGCACACCGGCCGCCACGGCGGCGTGGAATGCGCCGGTTTTAAACGGCATTAAACCGCGACCGCGGCTGCGCGTGCCTTCCGGGAACATCCAGAACGAGATGCGCTTACGGTTGAACTGATCGACAAGCTGGCCGATGGTGCCGTGTGCTTTGGCGCGGTTATCCCGATCAATCAACAGATTACCGGTCAGCCAGTAGAGCAGACCAAAAAACGGTACCCACAACAGGCTCTTTTTGCCGACCGTCACCGTGGTTGGCTGCACGATTTTAGCGGCGGTCACCATGTCGTAGTTGTTCTGGTGGTTAGCGATATAGATCGCATTGCCGTAGTTGTCAGCCCCTTCCGGACGGCGCAACTCTACTTTAAGCCCTAATACCGTCGACAATTTACCGAACAGGCGGCCAAAAGTGGCGACGTGGCGCGGATTGCGCGGTGAAAAAAGACACCAGATACAGCCAAACACAGAGACTAATATCGAATAAATTACCACGATAATGGTACGCAGTATCAGTAACATAGTTCCCTCATTGAGCCACGGCTGACACAGTGTCAGCCGGGTAGTTTACGCTTCGCTGTCCGCAAAAGCCGGACGCGCAGGCGCATCCAGTTCAACACGATCAATTTTTTGCAGGCCGCGTGGCAACAGCGTGCCGCGACGTCCGCGGTCGGCGCGGAATTTCTGCAGCTCTTCACTGCGCAGCAGCATCTTACGCTTGCCGACATGCAGAGTAATGGCGCTGCCCGGCGGCAGAATCATCAGCCATGCCAGCTTATCCTGACCCGCAGCCGCTTCAGCGGCCGGTATCGAGATGATCTTGTTGCCCTTGCCTTTCGACATTTGCGGCAGTTCACCGACCGGGAACATCAGCATCCGTCCCGCCTGGGTGATCGCCAGCAGCATGTCATCTTCATGATGTACCGCCATTGGCGTCATCACTCTGGCGTTTTCCGGCAGCGTCAGCAGCGCTTTACCGGCGCGGTTACGGGAGACCAGATCGGCAAAGGTGCAGATAAAGCCATAGCCCGCGTCAGACGCCATCAGTAAGCGCTGCTCGTCCGGCTCCATCAGCACCTGCTCAACGACCGCGCCCGGCGGTGGCGTCAGCTTACCGGTCAGCGGCTCGCCCTGCCCGCGCGCCGACGGCAGCGAGGTTGGATCTAAGGTATAGCTGCGGCCGGTGGAGTCGATAAAGGCCACCGGCTGGTTGCTCTTGCCGCGCGCGGCGGCCAGATAACTGTCGCCCGCTTTGTAGCTTAGCCCGGCCGGATCGATATCGTGCCCTTTGGCGCTGCGCACCCAGCCCATCTGCGACAGCACGATGGTCACCGGCTCGGAAGGGATCAGCTCGGTTTCGCTCAGCGCTTTCGCTTCTTCACGCTCACGCAGCGGTGAGCGACGTTCGTCACCATAGCTGGCGCTGTCGGCCTGTAACTCTTTTTTCAGCAGAGTGTTCATCTTGCGCTCAGAGGCCAGCGTCGCCTGCAGCTGATCGCGCTCTTTTTCCAGCTCGGCCTGCTCGCCGCGAATCTTCATCTCTTCCAGCTTCGCCAGGTGGCGTAACTTCAGTTCGAGGATCGATTCGGCCTGGGTTTCGCTCAGTTCAAAGCGTGACATCAGCACCGGCTTCGGCTCATCTTCGGTACGGATGATGTGGATCACTTCATCGATATTGAGGAAGGCCACCAGCAAACCGTCGAGGATATGCAGACGACGCAGCACGCGGTCGAGCCGGTGATTAAGACGACGTTTCACCGTATCACGGCGGAATACCAGCCATTCCGACAGAATTTCGTGCAGGTTTTTGACCGCCGGACGGTTATCCAGGCCAATCATATTCAGGTTAACCCGGTAGCTCTTTTCCAGATCGGTGGTGGCGAACAGGTGGTTCATCACCTGATCCAGATCGACCCGGTTTGAGCGCGGCACGATCACCAGACGGGTCGGATTCTCATGATCCGACTCGTCCCGCAGATCCTCAACCATCGGCAGCTTTTTATTGCGCATCTGGCTGGCGATCTGTTCCAGTACCCGCGCACCCGACACCTGATGCGGTAGCGCGGTGATCACCACCTCGCCCTCTTCCTTCTTCCAGATGGCGCGCTGGCGAATAGAGCCGCGCCCGTTCTGATAAATTTTTCGGATCTCGTCGCGCGGCGTGATGATCTCCGCCTCGGTCGGATAATCCGGGCCCTGCACGATATCCAGCAGCGCATCCAGCGTGGTTTTAGGATGGTCGATCAGGGTGATCGCCGCCTGCGCCACTTCACGCAGGTTGTGCGGCGGAATATCGGTCGCCATACCGACCGCAATCCCGGTGGTGCCGTTCAGCAGAATGTTCGGCAGCCGCGCCGGCAGCATCTTCGGCTCCTGCAGGGTGCCATCAAAGTTTGGCTGATAATCGACCGTGCCCTGACCCAGCTCACCCAGCAGCAGTTCAGCATATTTCGACAGGCGTGATTCGGTGTAACGCATAGCGGCAAAGGATTTGGGATCGTCGGGCGCGCCCCAGTTGCCCTGTCCATCCACCAGCGGATAACGATACGAGAACGGCTGCGCCATCAGTACCATCGCTTCATAACAGGCGCTGTCGCCGTGCGGATGGTATTTACCCAGCACGTCACCGACGGTACGCGCTGATTTTTTGAATTTCGCGCTGGCGCTCAGTCCCAGTTCGGACATGGCGTAGATAATACGTCGCTGTACCGGCTTTAAGCCGTCGCCAATATAAGGCAAGGCGCGGTCCATGATGACGTACATCGAATAGTTTAAGTACGCATTCTCGGTAAATGTGTGCAGGGCAAGACGCTCTGCACCATCCTGCGTCAGTTCACTCATGAATTTCTCATCCTCACATCGTGGCCCACAACGGCGGGACACCCGGCGGTGGTTTGGCGAGGATAGTACCTTATTCGCCGGTGTTAGTCACAGGGGAAGCACGCGGCGACAGGCGGTCAGCAGGCGCGGGTTAACCCGCTGACGCAGTGGAAATCGGACTGCTGACGTCAGGGCTGATCGCCCATCCACTGCCGGGCAATCTCGCGGTACTCTCCGGTCGCGGTGCTCAGGTGTAACCACTGATCGACATAGAGTTTCCAGCTGATGTCATCGCGCGGGATCATGTAAGCCTTCTCGCCATATTGTAGCGGCTTATCGGCATTGATGGCGCACAGCGTCGGGAAGCGCTGCTGCTGATAGCGCGCCTCAGAGGCATCGGTGATCATCACATCGGCGTGGTTGTCTACCAGCTGCTGGAAGATGGTGACGTTATCGTGGAACAGGGTCAGCGAGGCCTGCGGCAGATGGCTATGAACAAAGGCTTCGTTGGTACCGCCCGCCGGCTCGACCAGGCGCACCTCCGGACGGTTGAGCTGCTCCAGCGTCTGATAGCGGTCTTTATCGGCACAGCGCACCAGCGGGATCTTGCCATCCACACCCAGCGGCTGAGCAAACCAGGCGGTCTGCTGGCGCTTCAGGGTAACCGACACGCCACCCAGCGCAATATCACACTGCTTCGCCAGAAAATCGGGCATCAGGGTTTTCCAGCTGGTAGCCACCCACTGCACTCTGGCACCGAGTGAGGCGGCCAGCGCATTCGCCATGCTGATATCCAGCCCTTCATACTGGCCGTCGGGCCGCAGGTAGCTGTAAGGCTTGTAGTCACCGGTGGTACAGACCTTCAGCACTTTGCTGCTGATAACACTCTCCAGACGCGACTGCGCCTGAGCGGCTCCGCTGGCCAGCAGCAGAGCAAGGATGACAATTTTTTTCATGATGGGCTTTTCTTCGGCAGGTTGGTTTGCGTACTGATGGTGCCATAAATCGGCGTATTGTTGCCGCTACAGCAAAAGTGTTGTGATCAGCCTCCCATTTCTCTGCTGCCGCTTCGCGCGTAAGCTGAGCGTCATACACAGAAAACGGAGTACCTATTCGAATGAGTAAGTTTTTAATTATCGACGGCGGCAAAACCTTTGCCCACTCAAAAGGCGAACTGAACCATACCCTGACTGACGTCGCCGCCAGCCAGCTGCGTGACCTGGGCCATGAGGTCTCGGTCACCGTGGCGGACAGCGACTACGTGGTCGCTGACGAAGTGCAGAAATATCTCGACAGCGACGTGGTGATTTATCAGATGCCAGGCTGGTGGATGGGCGAGCCGTGGACCGTAAAACGTTATATTGATGAAGTCTTTACCGAAGGTCACGGTTCACTGTACGCCAGCGATGGTCGTACCCGCGCTGACGCCGCCAAAAAATATGGTTCCGGCGGCCTGCTGCAGGGCAAAAAATATATGCTGTCACTGACCTGGAACGCACCGCTGCAGGCTTTTACCGATCCGGAGCAGTTCTTTGAGGGCGTTGGCGTGGACGGGCTCTATCTGCACTTCCATAAAGCCAACCAGTTCCTGGGTATGGAAGCGCTGCCGACCTTTATCTGTAATGACGTCATCAAGCAGCCTGATGTGCCGCGTGACATTGCGGCGTATCGCGATCATCTTACTCGCGTGTTTGGCTAAGCCAGGCTACCGTTACGCTTTACTCCCCCGCGAAAGAGGAATCCGCGAATGTTAACCGTCGTTGCTGAAATTTGTGTAAAACCCGGTCGCCGTCAGGCGGTGCTGGATGCCGTAAAAGCGCTGATCCCGACCGTGCTGCAGGAAGAGGGATGCCACCAGTATGATGCGCTGCTGGACCATCAGGCACAGGTGCCGTGGAAACAGAACTCACCGGACTCCATTTTTATGCTGGAACAGTGGGAAACGCTGCGTCATCTGGAGCAGCATCAGCAGATGCCGCACATGGATGCGCATCGCGCCGTCATTAAAGATGATGTGGTGGATGTGAAAATCCTGGTGCTGGAACCCAGCGCCTGATTATTGCTGAAGCCCTGATCCCTGTTCTGTTCCCGGTGCAGGCAGGCTCTGAAAGCAAATCCGGCCAGACGTTGTCCGTATCTTAAACCCCTGTCCATGACGGGGGTTTTTTATGATGACATGAAGGCTTACAGCAGCTGGCGACGGTCGATCTCGGTGCGCAGAAAGTCGAGAAAGCAGCCAATGCGTGAAGAGAGCGTGGTATTGCGATAGTAGACCGCATGCACCGGCAGACGCAGCTCACGGGTTTCATCAGGCAATACCGGCACCAGCCGCCCGGCGGCGCAATCTTCCCGGCTGACAAAGTCGGAGAGGCGTGCAATGCCCTGTCCGGCCAGCGCCAGCTGGCGGATGGTTTCGCCGCTGGAGGCGGAAAGCGTCGGCTTAATCCGCATAAATTCGCCGTCGGGCTGCCAGACCGGCCAGACGTTGTGATTATCAAGATGACTGAAGCCGATAATCTGATGCTGCTCAAGATCGGCGACGGTTTGCGGCGTGCCCGCCTTCGCCAGATAGGCCGGGCTGGCCATCAGACGAATCGCGCTGCTGCCCAGCATCCGCGCACGCAGCGTGGAGTCGCGCAGTTCGCCGATGCGAATGGCGACGTCGGTTTGCTGCTCCAGCAAATCGATCAGGATATCGTCGGTATTGAGTTCCAGCTGAATCAGCGGATATTGCGCGCGAAACGCCTCCACCAGCGGCACAATCACATGCAGCATAAACGGGGTAGCGGCATTGACCCGCAGCCGCCCTGACGGCATCTCGCGTCGCTGCGCAATCTGCTCTTCTGCCTGCTCTACCGACGCCAGAATCTGACGCGCATGCTCCAGAAATACCTGCCCTTCTTCTGTCAGCGCCAGCCGTCGGGTGGTGCGATGAAGCAGGGTGGTTTGCAGTTTGCTCTCCAGCCGGCTCAGGGCGCGGCTGATGCCTGAACTGGTCTGCGAAAGCTGGTCGGCCGCGGCGGTGATGGAGCCGGTATCCACTACCGCCACCCAGGCACGTAACTCTTCCAGTGTAATTTTCACAATCGCTGCTGTCTCTGCTGTGTGGACCTCTCCGGGCCGCTTGTCGATCGTGACCCGCTACCTGAGAAAACAGGACGCTGGCGCGTCCTGTTTTTTATACTTCGATGTCGGCCATGTCGCCTTTTTCCTGCAACCAGTTTCGCCGGTCTTCGGAACGTTTTTTCGCCAGCAGCATATCCATCATGCGTAACGTCTGGTCGACGTCCTCATCACTGATGGTCAGCTGCACCAGCCGGCGGGTATTAGGATCAAGCGTAGTTTCGCGCAGCTGCAGCGGGTTCATCTCACCCAGCCCTTTAAAGCGCTGGACGTTAGGTTTGCCCTTTTTACGCTTCAGCTGCTCCAGCACGCCCTCTTTCTCATCTTCATCCAGCGCGTAGTAGACCTCTTTGCCCAGATCGATGCGATAGAGCGGCGGCATCGCCACATAGACATGGCCGCCTTTCACCAGCGAACGGAAATGCTTCACAAACAGCGCGCAGAGTAAGGTCGCGATATGCAGACCGTCGGAGTCGGCATCCGCCAGAATGCAGACTTTGCCGTAGCGCAGCTGCGACAGATCTTCGCTGTCGGGATCGATACCGATCGCCACGGAGATATCATGCACTTCCTGCGACGCCAGCACCTCATCTGAGGAGACTTCCCAGGTATTGAGGATCTTGCCTTTCAGCGGCATGATCGCCTGGTATTCACGATCGCGCGCCTGCTTGGCCGAGCCGCCTGCCGAATCCCCTTCCACCAGGAACAGTTCGGTTTTATTCAGATCCTGCGCGGTACAGTCCGCCAGCTTGCCAGGCAACGCCGGCCCGCTGGTGAGCTTTTTACGCACCACCTTCTTCGCCGCACGCAGACGACGCTGGGCGCTGGAGATGGCCAGTTCGGCCAGTTGCTCAGCCGCCTGCACGTTCTGGTTGAGCCACAGGCTGAAGGCATCTTTGACCACGCCCGACACAAAGGCTGCGCACTGACGTGACGAGAGGCGCTCTTTGGTTTGTCCGGCAAACTGCGGGTCCTGCATCTTCACAGAGAGCACGTAGGCGCAGCGATCCCAGATATCTTCCGCCGAGAGTTTTACGCCGCGCGGCAGGATGTTGCGGTATTCACAGAACTCACGCATCGCATCCAGCAGGCCCTGACGCAGACCGTTAACGTGGGTGCCGCCCTGCATGGTCGGGATCAGGTTAACGTAGCTTTCGGTCAGCAGCTCGCCACCTTCCGGCAGCCACAACAGTGCCCAGTCAACGGCTTCCACATCACCGGCAAAGCTGCCGACAAAGGGTTTTTCCGGCAGCGTTGGCAGTCCGTTAACCGCTTCGCACAGGTAGTCGGTCAGGCCATCTTCATAGCACCAGCGCTGTTCGGTGTTATTCAGCTTATCTTTAAAGACAATTTCGACGCCCGGACAGAGCACCGCTTTGGCTTTCAGCAGGTGCGACAGACGTGAAACCGAGAAGCGCGGGCTGTCGAAGAAACTTTCATCAGGCCAGAAGTGTACGCGGGTGCCGGTGTTGCGTTTCGCCACCGTGCCGGTCACCGTGAGTTCCTGCACTTTTTCGCCATTTTCAAAGGCGATGTCATACACTTCGCCATTGCGGCGTACCGTGACTTCGACCCGTTTTGACAGGGCGTTGACCACCGAAATGCCGACGCCGTGCAGGCCGCCCGAGAACTGATAGTTTTTGTTGGAGAATTTGCCGCCAGCGTGCAGGCGGCACAGGATCAGTTCCACCGCGGGCACGCCCTCTTCCGGGTGAATATCCACCGGCATACCGCGACCATCATCGATCACTTCCAGTGACTGATCGGGGTGCAGTATCACTTCAACCCGCTTCGCGTGGCCGCCCAGCGCCTCATCGACGCTGTTATCAATCACTTCCTGACCCAAATGGTTGGGTCGCGTCGTGTCGGTATACATGCCCGGGCGACGGCGAACAGGCTCAAGGCCAGTCAGGACCTCAATGGCATCCGCGTTATAGTTTGATTGACTCATCGTAAATGTCTGATTAGAAGGGTAAAATGGGGTGCGATTTCCGCATTACTCAGGGATGATTCAGACCGAGAAAGTCCAGAATCTGCGGGAAATGGCGCTCGAATCCAGTAAATGTATGGTTTCCGCCCTCTTCGACCGTATGGCGGCACGCGCTGTAATAGTCGAGCGCCTGACGGTAATCGAGAACTTCATCGCCGGTTTGTTGCAGCAGCCAAAGTAAATCGGGCGCTTCCAGCGGTTCAATCTGCATCACTTTCAGATCGTAAATGTGGCGTGACTCTAACACATATTGCTGACCGGTGTAGGGATTCTGATTGTCGCCGAGATAATCCGTCAGCAACTCAAAAGGCCGTACCGCGGGATTCACCACCACGGCGGGCAGCATAAAACATTGCGACAGCCAGGTGGCGTAGTAACCGCCCAGCGAGGAGCCCACCAGCCCAAGAGTTTCACCACTGCGGCTCAATACCAGCTCCTCCAGCATCGCGGCCGCATCGGCCGGAAAGGTCGGTAACTGCGGCACGATCATCTCGATTTCCGGATGCGTGGCCTGCAGCCACTGGCGAAACTGTGTCGCCTTCGCCGACTGCGGTGAGCTGTTGAAACCGTGCAGATAAAGCAGCGCCGCCATCAGTCAGTATCCATCCGAATCTAAATCGGGGCGGAAGATATCGGTATCGAGGCGGTTAACTTCGGTTTCAAGCTGACCGTCGGGATGCAGAGTGAACCAGCGCCAGCCTGGTGCGACGGTATCAATCGCGAAGCTGGTGCAGTGCGGCTTGAACTGCACGCAGGTGGAGGGCGTCGCCACTACCCGCCGGCCATGCCACTCTGCGTCCAGCTCCTGGTGGATGTGCCCGCAGACCAGCGTCTTCGCCAGCGGAAACTGTTGCAGCACCGCATCCAGCTGGTGCGAATTACGCAGGCTGTGCTGGTCAAGCCAGGTACAGCCAGACGCCAGCGGATGGTGATGCAGCAACACCAGCGTGTGACGTTGCGGATAGCGCGCCAGCGCTTTTTCGAGCCACTCCAGCTGATAGTCGCTCAGCATACCGTGCGGCACCCCATACACCTGACTGTCGAGCAGGACAATCTGCCACTGTTCGCCGATCAGAACCTGTTTATGCGGATTAATGCGGGCGTCAGCGAAGGTATCGACCATCGCCGGCTGGAAGTCGTGATTGCCCGGCAGCCAGACACAGGGCCGCGGTAAACGTGAAATGCCCTCAGCAAAATGCTGATAGGCTTCAACAGAGTGGTCCTGGGCGAGATCGCCGGTGGCGATAATCAGGTCATAGTCGCGATGCTGCGCAATGATCGCATCCAGCACCGCCTCATAGCTCGACCAGGTATTGACCCCAAGTAGCGATTCATGTTTTCCCGCGAACAGGTGGGTGTCCGTGATTTGCAGAATCCTGATTGCGGAACCGTTCGCTGCAGGAAGAGTTAGCAGGCTATCCAAAGCGTTTCCTTCGTCTCCACGCCATTTAATGCATTATACGCATCAGCAGACCGGAACTGCCATCGCGCCGTGCGCCAGGCAGTAGCGCAGCCAGTCTGCGAGAAACTGGTTTATCTGGTGTTTTTCATCACGCTGATGCAGTTTTTTATTAGGATAATCATAGCGCGCTTTGAAACGATAGATCTGTTGCGTTGAACACACTTCGGCGACCATTGCGTCATGATAGAGCCGCACCGACATCGACGGCAGGCTCCAGTAACTGACCGCAGGCGCGACCTGGCGGATCTCTACCAGCGTGGTGTAACGCGTTGACTCCTGAATCGTCAGTTGATAACGGGCGCCACTCACCTGATAGATCACCGATGCGCCCGCCTCATCATTGCGCGGCAGCAGGCGGCGTAACTGGGCGAAATTGGTTTCGCACAGCCGCATCATCTCGGGGAAGTCAGGGGTATAGCGCTGTTTCATTATGGTTTCCACTCTTGTCGTAGTTTTTCATGGTGCAACGCCAGCCATTGCAAGGCGATGACAGACGCCGCATTGTCAATAATCCCCTCTTCCACCCAGCGATAAGCCTGTTCGCGGCTGACCACATGGACAAGAATATCCTCATTCTCTTCCTCCAGACCATGGCATCCTGTTGCCTGGCTGGCATCCACTTCCCCAATCAGCACCGATAAACGTTCACTGGTGCCGCCGGGGCTGGCCAGGTAATTAAGCATTGGCTTAATTCGCCCAACCTGTAATCCTGCTTCTTCGACCGCTTCACGACGCACCACCTGCTCAACGGTTTCACCGGGATCGATAATGCCGGCCACCATCTCCAGCAGCCAGGGTGATGCGCTGCTGTCATAGGCTGGAATGCGGATCTGTTCGATCAGCACCACTTCGTCGCGTAAGGGATCATAAGGTAGCAGCACGGCAGCATGTCCGCGCTCAAAAACTTCGCGCTGCACTTCGGCGCTCATTTCGCCATTAAAACGGCGATGACGGAAGCGATAGCGTACCACTGAAAAAAAACCATCGTAGACGGTTTCGCGTGCAATAATTTCTACATCGTTTTTTGTAAAAGTCACAGGGGATTTTTTTTCTTCCGACATCATCTGGTTCCTTGTGCAGATTGGGGTGGAGCGAAAAAAGCCTGGCACGGTGCTCCATCTGAGTGGTTCTTTCTGAATTATTTACGTAAATTAGGGGAAGAAGGCACTTTCAGCCAACTTATCTCACAGTTGCCCTCTGCTAGAATCGGCGATAATTTTTTGGCTTACCCGGCAGCGCTACCACTGCAATTTGCTGCAACACAAGGAATACAAATGAAAAAACTGCTCCCATTTTTTATTGGGCTGAGCCTGGGCGGTTTCAGCTTCGCCAGCCAGGCCGAAGACCTGCTTCAGGTTTACCAACAAGCACGTCTGAGCAACCCGGATCTGCGCAGCGCCGCTGCCGATCGCGATTCTGCCTTTGAGAAAATCAACGAAGCGCGTAGCCCATTATTACCACAACTCGGATTGGGTGCAGACTACACCTATAACAACGGCTATCGTGACAGCAGCGGTCTCCATTCCAACACGACCAGCGGCACGCTGCAATTAACCCAGACAATTTTCGACATGTCGAAATGGCGCGCGCTGACCCTGCAGGAAAAATCGGCCGGCATCCAGGATGTCACCTATCAGGTCGCACAGCAGGATCTGATTCTGAACACCGCCACCGCCTACTTCAACGTGCTGAAAGCGATTGATACCCTTTCTTACACCGAAGCGCAGAAACAGTCGATCTATCGCGAACTGGATCAAACCACCCAGCGTTTCAACGTCGGCCTGGTCGCGATTACGGACGTGCAGAACGCCCGCGCACAGTATGACAGCGTGTTAGCCAATGAAGTGACCGCGCGCAACAATCTGGATAACGCCGTTGAATCCCTGCGTCAGATTACCGGCATGGATTATCAGGCACTGGCATCGCTTAATATTGATCGTTTCAAAACCAACAAGCCGGATGCGGTCAGCGCCCTGCTCAAGCAGGCGGAAAGCCGTAACCTGTCGCTGCTCTCTGCGCGTCTGAACCAGGATCTGGCTCGCGAGCAGATTCGCTCGGAAGAAACTGGCCACATGCCAACGCTGGATTTGACCGCCTCTACCGGCATGTCTAACAGCAAATATGGCGGCAGCCGTGCGAACCAGAGCGCCGGATCAACCGACTCGATTACCGGTTCAAATCAGGTTGGCCTGAGCTTCTCCCTGCCACTCTACAGCGGCGGCAGCGTCACCTCGCGGGTGAAACAGGCGCAGTATAATTTTGTCAGCGCCAGCGAACAGCTGGAAAGCGCGCACCGTTCCGCCGTGCAGACCGTGCGCTCATCGTTTAACAACGTGAATGCATCGATCAGTACCATCAACGCCTACAAACAGGCCGTGATCTCCGCACAGAGTTCACTGGATGCTTCTGAAGCGGGTTATCAGGTTGGTACGCGTACCATCGTCGACGTGCTGGATGCGACCACCGCGCTCTATAACGCCAAGCAGCAACTCTCTGATGCGCGTTATAGCTACCTGATCAACCAGCTGAACATCAGCTATGCGCTGGGAACGCTCAACGAGCAGAACCTGCAGGCGCTGAACAGCCAGCTGGGTAAAGAGATCCCTACCTCACCGGAAACGGTCGCGCCAGAAAATGCGCAGCAGACCGCGCGGGTGGATAACGGTCCTTCCGCCAACGGCTCTGCCGCGGCAGCACGCCCTGCGGCGCGCAGCAACAGCAGCAATCCTTTCGGTAACTGATTGCACAGACGGGTCGCTTTGCGGCCCGTCTCTCTATCGAACGTATAGCTAAGTAAAGATCCCTACAGTATCAGGCCCTCAGCTTCAATTTTGACCCCTCATCCCCTATTCTATGCGCTACCTTTGGGCACAGGATAATCATAATGAAACGCACAAAATCTATTCGCTATGCCGCTTTTCGTAAAAGCTGGCAGGCACGCCATTTAACGCCCGTTGCTATCGCCGTTTCGGCGGTATTTATGCTGGCTGGCTGTGAACAAAACGACGAATCGGTCTCGATGTATCAGAACGCGGATGACTGTTCGAAAGCCAATCCAGGCCAGAGCGCACAGTGCACCACCGCCTTCAATGAAGCCAAAAAAGAGGCGGAACGTACCGCGCCAAAATATGCGACCCGCGAAGATTGCGTCGCTGAATTTGGCGAAAATCAGTGTCAGCAGACGCCGGCTCAGGCTGGCGTTGGCAGCACCAATAATGCGGAAGCACAACAGGGCGGCGGCAGCTTCTGGATGCCATTAATGGCTGGCTACATGATGGGCCGGATGATGGGCGGCGGCGCAGGTTTCGCTCAGCAACCGCTGTTCTCACCTAAAACGCCTAACAGCCCGGCAAACGGTCAGTTTGTAGATGCTTCCGGTCGTAACTATGGCGCGGCCACCTCAGGCAAAACCATGAACGTGCCGAAAACCGCGTTAGCACCGAAGCCCGCGACAACCTCCACCATTACCCGCGGCGGCTTTGGCGAGACGGTGGCTAAGCAGAACAGCATGCAGCGCAGCAGCGCTACCGGCACCTCCAGCCGTTCAATGGGAGGCTAACGCCCCGATGCAACGCATTGCCATTTCAGAACGCCCAGGCTGGCGGGAAAAAGCCACCGAGTTCGGTTTTCGTTTTCATACCATGCATGGCGAGCCCTACTGGTGTGAAGATGCTTACTACCAGTTCACGCTGGCGCAGATCGAACAGCTCGAAGAGGTTACCGCTGAGCTGCATCAGATGTGCCTGCAGGTGGTCGACAAAGTCGTTAACAGCGAGGCGTTGCTGACCAAATTCCGCATTCCCAAACATACCTGGGATTTCGTGCGTGATTCCTGGCATCAGCGTCAGCCTTCGCTCTATTCCCGTCTCGATCTCGCCTGGGATGGCAAGAGCGATGCCAAATTACTGGAGAACAACGCGGATACGCCCACCTCGCTGTATGAAGCGGCGTTTTTCCAGTGGCTCTGGCTGGAAGACCAGCTCAGCGCCGGACAGTTACCCGCAGGCAGCGACCAGTTCAACAGCCTGCAGGAGAAGCTGATTGAACGCTTTGCGGCGTTGCATCAGCAGCACGGTTTTAACTGGCTGCATTTCGCCTGCTGTCGTGACACCGACGAAGATCGTGGCACGGTGCAGTATCTGCAGGATTGCGCTACCGAAGCGGGCCTGCCGAGCGAGTTTCTCTACATGGATGAAATTGGTCTGGGTGAAAAAGGTGAGTTTACCGACGTCCATGATCAGGTGATCAGCAACCTGTTTAAGCTCTATCCGTGGGAGTTCATGCTGCGCGAGATGTTTTCCACCAAGCTGGGCGATGCCGGGGTACGCTGGCTGGAACCGGCGTGGAAAAGCATTCTGTCAAACAAAGCGCTGCTGCCGATGCTGTGGCAGATGTTCCCGAATCATCCTAACCTGCTGCCCGCATACTTTGCCGAAGACGACGTGCCGCCGATGGACAAATATGTGGTGAAACCCCTGTTCTCGCGCGAAGGCGCCAATATTCGTATCGTCGAAAACGGTCAGGAGATTGCCCGCGTTGACGGCCCGTATGGCGAAGAAGGGATGATCGTCCAGCAGTTCCATCCGCTGCCCAAATTTGGCGACAGCTACACGCTGATCGGTAGCTGGCTGATCGACGATCAACCGGCTGGTATCGGCCTGCGTGAAGATCGCGATCTGATCACTCAGGATCTCTCCCGCTTCTATCCGCACGCCTTTATCGATTAATACCCTGACAAACAGACCCGCCCTGGGTCTGTTTGCATTCAGCCGACCTGCACTGACAACATGCTGATTGCACCCATCTCGATGCCATCCACCGGAATGGTGATCGCTTCGCCTTTCTGGCGCGAGCCCAGCACGTAGAGCAACGGCAGATAATGCTCCGGCGTCGGGTTAGAGAGCGCTGCGCCGGGATGCTGCATAAAGTTGACCAGTGGATGCGATGCCGCGTCACCTTCTGCCGCCAGGTTGTCACGCACAAACTGCTCAAAACTGCTGGCCCACGGATAGACTTCGTCACCGCCGTCCCAGCGCACCTTTCTCAGGTTATGCACCACGTTGCCGCTGGCAACGATCATCACGCCTTCGTCGCGCAGCGCCGCCAGCTTCTGACCCAGCTCATAATGCCAGGCCGGCGGCTTGGTGCTGTCGATGCTTAACTGCACCACCGGAATATCCGCCTGCGGATACATCTTGATCAATACGCCCCACGAACCGTGATCGAATCCCCATTCGTGATCCAGCCGTACCGGAATCGGCGCTAACTGCCTGACCAGTTGTTCAGCCAGTTCGGGCGATCCCGGTGCCGGATAGCGGGTATCAAACAGCGCCTGCGGAAAACCGCCAAAGTCATGCAGCGTGCGGGGCTGTGCCATCGCCGTGACCGCGGTGCCGGTTGTATACCAGTGAGCGGAGACCGCAATAATGGCGCGGGGTCGCGGCAGGGAATCGCCGGCCTGACGCCACGCGGTGGTATAGCGGTTCTCTTCCAGGGCATTCATTGGACTGCCGTGGCCCAGAAACAGCGCTGGCATACGTGACTGACTCATAATGGGTTCTCAGAATTGAATGTTTGATAGCCACTACGATACGCGCTTTACCCGCTATATCACGCGGATAAGCCTGATGAAGATGCTCAGAAAATCTGAATAAGATTGGAGTTAAGGAAGCTGATCGTTCACGGATACCGCCAGACGAAGGCGGACTGACGGCTCAGAGCGCCGCGACAGAAGCGCGTGTGGATGAATCACCGGTGAAACAGGCCGCGGGCTGGCCTGTTTCACCTCATCATCAGGCTGCTGATTAGCTGGCGTGACGCGTTTCGTGGTTGCGACGCCAGGCCACTAAATCTTCAATGGTCACCACCGGCATATTGTGTTGTCTGGCAAACGTAATGGCTTCAGGCGCATGGGCCATGGTGCCGTCATCGTTGGTCAGTTCACACAGCACGCCCGCCGGCTTGAAGCCCGCCAGGGTCACTAAGTCGATGGTGGCTTCGGTGTGACCGCCACGGGTCAGTACGCCGCCTTCGCGCGCGCGCAGCGGGAAGACATGACCAGGACGATTCAGATCGGTGGGTTTCGCGTTATCCGCAATCGCGGCACGAATAGTGGTAATCCGATCCTGAGCAGAAACACCGGTGGTGACGCCTTCGGCCGCTTCAATCGTCACGGTGAAACCGGTGCCGTAAGAGCTGGTGTTGTTCTCCACCATCATCGGCAGATCTAACTGCTGACGACGCTCTTCGGTCAGACACAGGCAGACAATGCCGCTACCGTGGCGAATGGTCAGCGCCATCTGTTCAACGGTCATGGTTTCGGCGGCGAAGATCATATCGCCTTCGTTTTCACGATTTTCATCGTCGAGTACCATCACACCGCGTCCCTCACGCAGGGCGGCGATAGCACGTTCTACACGCTGTTCAGGCGTGCCAAATTCAGAAAGTAGCGTCTGATTCATGGTAATAAAAACCTTTAAATGTATGGGTTACCAGAATCAGGGCGTGCTTAGGAGTGACGTCAAAAAGACGTGGCAATAACGTGAAGCAGACACAGTTGTCCGACAGAAGTCGTTACCCTCTCCCATCCGGACTGTAACCGTCGGCCCCGGAATTACACCGGATCTGCTGACCTTCATGGCGAATTTTCATCATCATGAAGCGCTCGCGGGCTTTCAGCCTGGACTGATTTACCGCCGGTGGGGAATTGCGCCCCGCCCTGAGAATAAGCGGTTTTACTATAGCGCTGATTATCTGGAGCGGCAATCATCAATAGTGCAATTGCTTTTGCATTTCCTGCGTTGCCGATTTGAGGTTTATCCTTTTCATTTCTGGCATTACACTTAACCGTTATCAGGTTAGTAAAATGCTGACACAGCTCCCCGAAACCAGGAAATCATCATGATCGACACGAAAAAAATTGAACAACTTGCACGTCAGGTTCACGAAGCGATGCCGAAAGGGGTACGTGAGTTTGGTGATGATGTCGAAAAGAAAATTCGTCAGGTTCTGCAGGCGCAGCTGACGCGTATGGATCTGGTCAACCGTGAAGAGTTTGATGTGCAGACCCAGGTGTTACTGCGCACGCGGGAGAAACTGGCGGCGCTGGAGCAGCGTCTGGCGCAGCTGGAAAGCCAGAGCGGCGGTAGCAGCACACCGCCAACGGCTAACGCCTCTGCCGCGACGGTGACTCCGGCTGTGACCGGTGCCGCCACGGCTAACACTGCCACTGCGGGTGCTGCGACATCCCCTGCCGCTTCACCGGCACCGTCAGCCATTAATCCTGCGGATGTGGTTAAGACTGATAACGACAGTAACCACTAAGAATCAGTTTAGCGGGAGCCGGTCTCCCGCTGACTTCGGGTGTTAACTGTCGCCGCGAATGGTTTTGATGATATTGGTGGTTGAGATGCCATCTTCAAAATTCAGCACCTGCACGTCACCGCCATTGGCCCATACCTCTTTACTGCCCGCAATCTCATCCGGCTTGTAATCGCCGCCTTTCACCAGCAGATCCGGCAGGATGCTGGCAATCAGCCGCTGCGGCGTATCCTCTTCAAACACCACCACCCAATCTACCGCTTCCAGCGCACCCAGTACGATCATGCGGTTTTCCTGCGGGTTAACCGGGCGGCTTTCGCCCTTCAGGCGTTTGGTTGAGGCATCGCTGTTTACCGCGACAATCAGGCGATCGCCCAGCTTGCGCGCATTGGCCAGATAGGAGACGTGGCCAGCATGGAGAATGTCGAATACGCCGTTGGTCATCACCACTTTTTCACCGCGCCGGCGTGCCATCTCCACCGCCGCTTTCAGTTCAGCTTCGGTCATGATGCCAAAGCCCTGTTCCGGACGGGCGTGAATTGCATTTTCCAGCTCAACCGTACTGACGGTTGAGGTACCCAGTTTACCCACCACCACGCCTGCGGCAGCATTGGCAAGGAAACAGGCCTCTTCCAGCGAGTCACCGGCCGCTAACGCCGCCGCCAGCACGCCAATCACCGTGTCACCGGCGCCGGTCACGTCATAGACTTCCTGCGCCTGGGTCGGCAGATGCAACGGCGCTTTGCCTGGCTGCAGCAGCGTCATGCCATTTTCTGAGCGGGTCACCAGCAGCGCGGAGAGATCAAAATCGGCGATCAGCTGCATACCGCGCGCTACGATCTCCTCTTCGTTCTTACACTTACCGACCACCGCTTCAAACTCAGAGAGATTCGGTGTCAGCAGCGTTGCGCCACGGTAGCGGGCAAAGTCAGTGCCTTTCGGATCGATCAGCACCGGGACGTTTGCTTCGCGCGCCAGAGCGATCATCGTCTGCACGCTGCAGAGTGCGCCTTTGGCGTAGTCCGACAGTACCAGTGCGCCCGCAGCCGCCAGCGAAGCCCGCATTTTTTGGTGGATCGGCTCAGGATCGACCTGATCGAAACCCTCTTCAAAATCGAGGCGGATCAGCTGCTGGTTGCGTGACAGCACGCGCAGCTTGGTGATGGTCGGATGGCTTTTCACCGCCACGAAATCGCAATGTACGTTGACGTCTTTCAGCGTGTTACTCAACACGCGCGCCGCATCATCTTCGCCGGTCAGGCCAATCAGGCGTGAGGCGGCACCGAGTGCTGCAATGTTCATCGCCACGTTTGCTGCGCCGCCAGGACGCTCCTCAACGGTGTCCACTTTCACCACCGGAACCGGGGCTTCAGGGGAGATACGGCTGGTAGGGCCATACCAGTAACGATCCAACATCACATCGCCAACGACCAGCACTGAGGCTTGGCCGAACGCGGGCAGAGTAACTTTCATTCCAGACACTCCAGACTGCATTAAAATAGTGCGCGGATGATAGCACAGTTGCGATTTGTGCTATCAGCATCACGCCGGGAGAGGCGCTGGCGAGTTCAGCCAGCGCTGCCAGCTGGCAACAACCGTTTGCCGCTCGGCGGCGAAAGCATCCGGCTCCACATGGCCGGGCAGTTCCTGCAATGCCCGATGATGTAACGCATCGCGCAGCGTAACGTACGCCTGGGTCAGCGCCTGCGCTTCATCGGCGGGCATTTTATGGTATTTCGCCATCAGTTCAAAAATACGCACATTGTCGGACCAGCGCGTGAGCTCCGGTTGTTCAGCGGCGTAGCGTAAGACAAGATATTGGGCGATGAATTCAATGTCGGTGATACCGCCCTGATCGGTTTTAATCTCCCAGCGCCCTTTATGCCGGTTACTGAGGTGAGCGCGCATCTTTTCACGCATCTCGCGCACTTCCGTCTGTAACGCCTCCGCGGGACGCGGCAGGCAGAGAATCGCCTGGCGGATAGCGTTAAAACGTTCACCCAGCGCCGGCTCGCCAAACACCACGCGCGCGCGCACCAGCGCCTGATGCTCCCAGGTCCAGGCCTCACTGCGCTGATACTCCTCATACGCCTCAAAGGTGCTGACCAGCATTCCCGCCGCGCCGGAAGGCCGTAATCGCGCATCCACCTCATACAGAATGCCGGATGAGGTGCGGGTACTGAACAGATGCATGATGCGCTGAGCAAGGCGCAGATAGAACTGGCGGCCATCAATGCTGCGTTCGCCGTCGGTGACCGCATCGGCCGGACAATCGTGCAGGAAGACCAGATCGAGATCGGAGCTGTATCCCAGCTCCCAGCCGCCCAGCTTGCCGTAGCCCAGCACCGCAAAGCCACGTTCATGCTCATTACTCAGGTGCGACGGCCGCCCGTAGCGCTGGACCATCATATGCCAGGCCTGGCGCACCACCGATTCGATGATCGCTTCAGCCAGCCAGGTCAGGTGATCGCTGACTTTCATCACCGGCAGCGTGCCGGCGATGTCGGCGGCGGCGATGCGCAGATGCTGCGCCTGCTTAAACTGCCGCACCGCCTCCAGCTGCTGCTCTTCATCGTCAGTGGGGATTCGCATCAGGTACTGACGCAGCTCATCGCGGTAGGCATCGGTGGCGGTTGGCTGATAGAGCGTAGCCGGATCGAGCAGTTCATCCAGCAATAATGGATGCCGTGCCAGCTGGCTGGCCACCATCGGTGACGCGGCGCACAGCCGGATCAAATGACGCAGCGCGCCATGATATTCAGTGAGTAACTCCAGATAGGTGCTGCGGGTCAGCACGCCAAGCAGCAACGGCGTCAGACGGCTGAGGGTGACGGCAGCATCGTCGCGTGGGCAGACTTCGCTTAGCAGACGCGGCATCAGCTGATCCAGCGCCTGGCGGCCGCGCGGGCCGATGGTGCGACGGCTGATATCCTGGCGAAACGCCTCCAGCGTCTGGTGCAGCGTGCGGCACTGTTCATCGCTGAGTTGCGGCACCAGCGGGGCCAGCTCGCTCTCCTCCAGCGGGTCCTGCCACAGCATCTGGTACTCCGCCAGCTCGCGCTGATCGCCGATTTCGGGGGTATCTTCACCAATCAGCTCATCAAAAATGGCGCGAACCGCCGCCATCTGACCTTCAAGTGCAGCCATCAGAGCTGGCCAGTCGGCACAGTCCATCGCCCACGCCAGACGGGCGCGATGCAGTTCATCTTCGGGTAAGGTCTGGGTCTGCTCATCACCGAGGCTTTGCAGCAGATTCTCCAGCCGCCGCAGAAACAGATAGGCTTCACGCAGCGCATCCACCTGTTCTGTCGGCAGTAACGCCAGCGCTTTAATCGCCTCCAGCGTCGGCAGCAAAGCGCGCAGCTGTAGCGAGCGCTCACGTCCACCGCGAATCAGCTGAAATACCTGAACGATAAATTCGGTTTCACGGATGCCGCCCGCGCCCAGCTTGATGTTGTTCTTCAGGCCACGGCGGCGGACTTCCCGGCTGATCATCCCTTTCATGTTACGCAGCGACTGGATCACGCTGAAGTCGATATAACGCCGGTAGACGAACGGCCGCAGCATCTGCTGCAGCTCGATGCTCCAGCGATCGTGATCGTCGCCCATCAGCCGCGCTTTGACCATCGCGTATCGTTCCCAGTCGCGGCCCTGCTCCTGGTAATAATCTTCCAGTGCGGCGAAGCTCATCACCAGCGGACCGCTGTCGCCAAACGGACGCAGGCGCATATCAACCCGGTAAACAAAGCCATCCATGGTCGGCTGATCGAGTACTTTGATCAGCCGCTGTCCCATGCGGGTAAAAAACTGGGCGTTATCGAGCTCACGCCGTCCACCGCGGGTCGTGCCGTTTTCCGGCCAGGCAAAAATCAGGTCGATATCCGATGAGAAATTCAGCTCGCCGCCACCCAGCTTGCCCATGCCGAGGATCAGCATCGGCTGCGCTTCGCCGTCAGCGTTACAGGGCGTACCAAAATCACGGCAGCAATCCTGATAAACCCAGTCGCGCGCCCGGCTGATTAACACTTCCGCCAGCACGCTTAACTGCTGCAGGCTCTGTTCCGTGCTGGCATATTGCAGGCACTGCATCCAGGCGATACGCACCAGCATCTGGCGGCGAAACAGCCGCAGCTCACGCATCAGGCTGGCTTCGCTATCCACCGTCGCCATCACCTGATTGAGCCAGTCGGCATAGTGCTGCCACTCGTCTGGCTGTGGCGGCGTATCACGGATCGTCTGCCACCAGTCGGGATGCTGTTGCAGGTTTTCCAGCACAAAATCACTGAAAGCCAGCCCGGCGACCTGCTCCGCGCTGAGCGAAGTCAGGGAGTCGTTAAGCTGCTGCGCGGCGCGTTCGGCCTGTTCGCGTAACAACGTGGGAAGTGCTGACAACATAAATCCCTCCATGATGACGTCGATCCGATTAGCGTGCCGACCCGCTGGTCAGCCAGAATGGCGGCTGTTTCAGCGCCTGCGACGCCAGCCAGGCTAATCCGGCTTCCTGCTGTTCGTGGATCGCGGACAACAGTTGCTGCCAGGGTGCCAGCCAGACCGCCACATCTTCCTGCGGATAGGCACCGGCCAGCAGATGGACCGCCAGCAACTGACGCGCCAGGCGGGTCGCTTTGTCCTGATACTCATTCGGCTGTTTGACGGTGCTGAAGGTCTCTTTGAGATCGGCGTTAATGCGGCTCAGCATGATATCGCCAAAGCGTTTAAACGATCCCTGCAACTTGGTCTGGCCTTTGGCATCGACCCATTGTTGCCACTGCGATTCCACCAGCCAGTGCGTCAGCGCCAGCTGGGTTTCCACCGCCAGTGATGAGAGGCAAAAGCCGGAGGCATCCACCTCGTCATTCACCAGCGTCTCTTCCAGCGTGGTCAGTTGCTGACGCAGGGCGCTGCTGGCTTTACGCGGCACCAGCGCACCGAACAGGGAAAATGCCTGACGCAGCACATCCAGCGCTTCGCGCACTGCATCCTGCGCCGCCGCGTTGCCGCGCAGCCAGACTTCTTCATGATACTGCCAGTGGCTGAGACCGGCCGACATCGCGGCCACCATGCCCTCTTCCACCGTGGCTTTGTTACCGGCCTTCAGCAGCGGGAAAGGACGCAGCTGGCGCGGCGGATTGCCCTGGGCCAGCTGATAGCCGCGTGCCGCTTTACTCAGGCTGCCCATCCGCAGACCGCCGATCGCCACCAGCTGCTGCGCGAAGGTCAGCATGTCCTTACGCTCGCCGCGTTTTAATTCCAGTTCGATTTCACACAGCGGTTCGCTCAGCTCACCCGCCGTGACGTCGCCCTGATCAAACGCCAGCTCAATTTCGCTGTCGCCCACGGTAAGCAACCAGACTTCACGCTGAAAATGGGTGGTGAACAGCGGCTGTAAGCGTTGCTGTAACGCCGCAATATCGGTGCCCTTCGGCCAGATATCGGCAGGCAGTTGCGCAATATCCAGCGTCGGCTCGCTGAGATCGACATTATATTCCGGCCGCTGATGCAGCCCGCCCAGCGTTTGCCCGGCCGCTTTCAGCGTCATCTCATAACGCTTATCGACGCCACGGATCCGCAGGCCCATATCCCAGCGCCGTAGCTGGTTATCATCGGTTTCAAAATAGATATTGGTCAGCTCGCGCGCTGGCTGATGCTGATGCGGCCACGCCGCGACAAGGTCAGCCAGTTTCCCGGCTGCCTGAGGAGTTGCAATGAACTTTAGTTCGATTTCGATGGTCATAATTTTTTATTCACTACGCCGCTGGCACTTAAGAGGATGTTTCCTGCATATTTCAGGCGATAATCAGCAGGTTACTCATGCTGTCGCCTGGAGGGCAAGGGGTTATCAGGCGAAGATTAATGCACAGAAGCCGCGCTGTCTCTGCTTTCTTTGTGCTTTCGCAGACCTTTTCGCACTCTCATGAGACCAGGATAGTTCTCATAGTGATTTATGCGAGGCCTCTCCAGACTGTGCCGGTAAATTTTTAGTCAGACTAAGCAAAACGAAATCGAATGAAAAAAATTACACTCGCTGGACTCACTTTGCTGGCTCTCAGCACCCTTGCACCTGCCCACGCCGACGAAAAACGCTACGTGTCTGATGAGTTATCGACCTGGGTTCGCAGCGGACCTGGCGATCAGTTTCGCCTGCTCGGTAAACTGAATGCCGGGGAAGAGGTGCAGCTGCTTCAGACCAATAACGATACCCATTATGGCCAGATCCGTGACTCGGAAGGCCGCACCACCTGGATCCCGCTGTCGCAGCTGAGCGCCAGTCCCAGCCTGCGTACCCGTGTGCCGCAGCTGGAACAACAGGTCAAAGATCTCACCGCCAAGCTGGATAATATCGACAACAGCTGGAATCAGCGCACGGCTGAAATGCAGAACAAAGTCGCCAGCAGCGACGGCGTGATTAACGGGCTGAAGGGCGAAAATCAGAAGCTGAAAAACGAACTGATTGTGGCGCAGAAGAAAGTCAGCGCGGCTAACGTTCAGCTGGATGACAAGCAGCGGACCATCATCATGCAGTGGTTTATGTATGGCGGCGGCGTGCTGGGTGTCGGCCTGCTGTTAGGTTTACTGCTACCGCACATGCTGCCGCGCCGTAAGAAAAACGATCGCTGGATGAACTGACCCGTCTCTGCCGTTTTTCATCAGGGGATCGCCAGATCCCCCTTTTGGCATGCCTGCAATCTGCTGAATCTGTGCAACAATAGAGCAACATGCACCGCTGAAGTGTCGCGCGGGAGGCGACTGGCGTGCAGGTCATTTCTTATTCTCTGGAGTTTTGCGTGAAGAGGTTTCTTGTGGGCGGCGCAGTGCGTGATGCACTGCTGAAGCTGCCGGTTAAAGACAAAGATTGGGTGGTGGTCGGTGCGACCCCCGAAGCCATGCTTGAGCAGGGCTATCAACAGGTCGGTCGCGACTTTCCCGTTTTCCTGCACCCTGACAGCCGCGAAGAGTATGCGCTGGCGCGTACCGAGCGGAAAAACGGGAAAGGCTATACCGGCTTTGTGACCTGGTCCGCGCCCGATGTGACGCTGGAGCAGGACTTACAACGCCGCGATCTGACCATCAATGCGATAGCGCAGGATGAAAACGGCACGCTGGTCGATCCCTACCACGGTCAGCGCGACCTCGCCGATCGCCAGTTACGTCATGTTTCCGATGCGTTCAATGAAGATCCGCTGCGGGTGTTGCGCGTGGCGCGCTTTGCCGCCCGTTTCGCCCATCTCAACTTCCGTATTGCCGACGAGACTCAGCAGCTGATGCAGCAGATGGCGAGCAGCGGCGAGCTGGCACACCTGACGGCTGAAAGAGTGTGGAAAGAGACGGAAAAAGCGCTGACTACCCGCAATCCTCAGGTTTACTTCCAGGTGCTGCGCGACTGTGGCGCGTTGCAGGTGCTGTTTCCGGAACTCGATAACCTGTTTGGCATTCCGGCGCCGGCGAAGTGGCATCCGGAGATCGATACCGGCGTGCATACTCTGATGACGCTGACTATGGCGGCAGCGCTCTCCGACTCGGTCGAGGTGCGTTTCGCCACGCTGTTCCACGACGTCGGTAAGGCGCTGACGCCGCCTGAAAAATGGCCCAGCCATCACGGGCATGGCCTGGCGGGTGTGCCGCTGGTCGAAGCGATTTGCCAGCGTCTGCGCGTGCCGAATGCGATTCGCGATCTGGCGCTGATCGTCACCGAATTTCACGACATCGTGCATACCATTGAACGCCAGTCGGCTGACTCGCTGGTGGCACTGTTTGATCGGATCGATGCCTGGCGCAAGCCGCAGCGCGTCGAGCAGATGGCGCTGACCAGCGAAGCTGATGCGCGCGGACGTGCCGGACTGGAAAGCATGGCCTATCCGCAGGGCGACTATCTGCGGCGCGCGTTTGCGCTGGCTCAGGCAGTACCGACCAAAGCGGTGGTCGAGGCGGGTTTTAAAGGCGCTGAGGTGCGGGAGGAGTTAACGCGACGACGGGTTGACGCCGTCGCGCAGGGGCTGGCAACACCGCAGCCTGACTAGCAGGCTGCGGGCGGCTTACATGAAGACCATGTAGACCGCGGCCGCCACGATAAAGCGGTAGATAGCAAACGAGACGAAAGAGATACGCTTGATCAGCTCCAGGAAGGCTTTAATCGCGATCAGCGCGACCACGAAGGCGGTGGCGAAGCCAACAGCGAACATCGGGAAATCCGCCATGGTCAGGAAGCCAATGCTCTTATACATATCCAGCACCGTGGCCCCCATCATCATCGGCACCGCCAGGATGAAGGAGAACTCAGACGCTGCATAGCGGCTCACGCCCATCAGCATCCCGCCGGAAATGGTCGCCCCTGAGCGAGAGAAGCCCGGCCACAGCGCTAAGCACTGAAAGCAGCCAATCATAAACGCCTGACGATAGGTAATGTCGTCGACGCCGACCGCTTTCGGCTGCTTCGGTTTAAGGTATTCCGCTGCCAGCAGTAACACACCGCCGACCACCAGCGCATACATCACGTTGATCGGATTAAACAGCGTTTTGATCTGATCGTGCAGTACCAGTCCGACGACAACCGCTGGCACCATGCCGAGCAGAATGTGGATCAGCGATAAACGTCCGGTGCCGACGCCTTCATGTTTTACTTCACCGAAGTGGATACCGATCAGGCCAAACAGACGTCGCCAGAACATCACGACAACCGCCAGAATCGAGCCTAACTGGATAACCACTTCGAAGGTCTCCGCTTTCTCACCCTCAAAACCCAGCAGGTGACCCACTATAATCATGTGCCCTGTGGATGAGACCGGTAAAAATTCGGTCAGCCCTTCCACAACGCCCAGGATTGCAGCTACCCAAAGCTGATGAATATCTGCCATCAAATTTTCCCTCTATCCGTTTCAAAACCATTAAAAAGGCGCTAGCGCAAAGGCTATCGCCTGAAATCATGCTGCATCAGCCTGAGTAAAACCTTAAGGTCTCAGGCCATTTCGCTGGCTACAACGAAACGGCTCTCGCTATGACAGACAGTAATTTGGTTTGGTTTCATTGTGATGGCAATCACATCGCACTTATTTAGGAATAGTCCCGCGCTCAATTCGCACGCCAACCTGCGCTGCCTGGGCGATAGCGCCCGGTTTGCTTACCTTTACGCGCACGCCAGGCGAATTGAAACGGTTCATCAACAGATCCGCGATTTCTTCAGCGACCCGCTCAACCAGCGCAAAACGGCTGCCGGTCAGATGCATCAGAATCGCTTCGGAGACGTCGGCATAACTCAGACAATCGTTCACATCGTCACTGCGGGCGGCCAGTCGGTTATCCCATGCCATTTCGACATCGAGCACCAGCTTCTGCTGCATCCCCTGTTCCCAGTCGTAAACGCCAATGGTGGTGAACACCGTGAGTTGTTCTATAAATACGATATCCATGATGATGGTCTCTGTTTTTGGCTTAGCCGGATACCACTTCCGGCGGATTATGCGTATTATCCACGGTTGATGAGATCAAAACGACCCTAAAGGTAACGGTACGGTGTTATGAGTGCTTTCGCGCCTGGTATGATTATTTTCGCGTATCTCTGCGGTTCGATTTCCAGTGCGATTCTGGTTTGCAAACTCGCTGGCCTGCCCGATCCCCGCACGCACGGCTCAGGCAACCCTGGCGCGACCAATGTGTTACGTCTTGGTGGCAAAGTCGCAGCGGCCTGCGTGCTGGTGTTTGATGTGCTGAAAGGAATGGTGCCGGTCTGGCTGGCTTACCTGATGCATGTCACGCCACTGTTTCTGGGCCTGACGGCGATTGCAGCCTGCGTGGGTCACATCTATCCGGTCTTCTTCCAGTTTCGCGGCGGCAAAGGCGTCGCGACCGCTTTCGGGGCGATTGCGCCGATTGGCTGGGACTTAACCGGACTGGTTACCGGCACCTGGCTGCTCACGGTGCTGCTCAGCGGCTACTCCTCACTGGGCGCGATTGTCAGCGCGCTGATTGCGCCATTCTATGTCTGGTGGTTTAAACCCCAGTTCACCTTTCCGGTTTCGATGCTCTCCTGCCTGATCCTGCTGCGTCATCACGATAATATTCAGCGCTTGTGGCGTGGTCAGGAAGGAAAAATCTGGAAGCGTAAGAAGAAATCCCAGGAATAAAAAAAGCCGGCTAGCCGGCTTTTTTTACACTCAGATGGCGGGCAGTTCCGCCAGCGGCCAGCGTGGTCGCACGCTGACGCCTAATCCTCCCCGCGTTCCGCCTTTCAGCCGCACCATGCCCGCATAAGCGATCATTGCACCGTTGTCAGTACAGAACTCAGGACGTGCGTAGAAGACTTCTCCGCCACGCTTCTGCATCATCACCGCCATCTGCTCGCGCAGCGTCCGGTTGGCGCTGACGCCGCCGGCAATCACCAGACGTTTGAAGCCGGTCTGATCCAGCGCGCGCTTACATTTGATCGACAGCGTATCCACCACCGCATCTTCAAAGGCACGGGCGATATCGGCCCGGGTCTGCGCGTCATCATCGTTACCGCGAATGGTATTGGCGGCAAAGGTTTTCAGGCCCGAGAAGCTGAAATCCAGCCCCGGACGATCGGTCATCGGGCGCGGGAAGGTAAAGCGCCCTGCCGTGCCCTGCTGCGCCATCTTCGACAGCATCGGCCCGCCGGGATAATCCAGCCCCAGCAGCTTGGCGGTTTTGTCGAACGCTTCACCGGCTGCATCATCAATCGATTCGCCCAGCAGTTCATATTCACCGATGCCGGTCACGCTGATCAGCTGGGTATGCCCGCCGGATACCAGTAGCGCAACAAAAGGAAATTCCGGCGGATTCTCTTCCAGCATCGGTGCCAGCAGGTGACCTTCCATATGATGCACCGGCACCGCCGGCACTTTCCAGGCGAAGGCCAGCGCCCGGCCAATGGTAGCGCCAACCAGCAGTGCGCCCACCAGACCCGGACCGGCCGTATAGGCCACCGCATCGATCTGATTCGGCGCTAATCCTGCCTGTTTCAGCGCCGCCTGAATTAACGGCACGGTTTTACGCACATGATCGCGGGATGCCAGTTCCGGCACCACACCGCCGTAATCGGCGTGCAGTTTCACCTGGCTGTACAGCTGATTCGCCAGTAACCCGGCCTCATCATCATAAATTGCGATGCCGGTTTCATCGCATGACGTTTCAATACCCAGAATTCGCATTGCATCACCTCTTTCTCGCGGCGCGCAGTTTAGCACAGCAATTGTGCGGACAGAGGAGCCAATCCCCGCAAAAAGTCATTTTCTGTCGGCTAAAGAGTACGCTATACTCCCGCCCCTGGAAAAACCGGCAGCCGCACAGGCAAACGCTCCTGTTGGTTTCAAATTATCCATGGTGCTTTACAAACCAACTTGAGTTGGAGTAAAATGCTGCACCATTTTGAAATGTGCTGGCGCCGCAGTCAGCAGCAAAAACCGAATTATTCGAGGTGAGAGTTACATGCCGGTAATTAAAGTACGTGAAAACGAGCCATTTGACGTAGCACTGCGTCGCTTCAAGCGTTCTTGCGAGAAAGCAGGCGTTCTGGCTGAAGTTCGTCGTCGTGAGTTTTATGAAAAACCGACTACCGAACGTAAGCGCGCTAAAGCGTCTGCAGTTAAGCGTCACGCCAAGAAACTGGCTCGCGAAAACGCACGCCGCACTCGTCTGTACTAATTTCTTCCGGAGGTTCGCCTCCACCGCGTGTTAAACGCAGACAGAGTCAAGTAAAAGGCCGTGCTTTCCGAAAGGAAGCGCGGCTTGTTGCCGTTTATGAGCTGAAAATCTGGGGCGTATGGCTGGTCGAATTCCACGCGTATTTATCAACGATTTACTTGCCCGCACGGATATCGTGGATCTGATCGATGCCCGCGTTAAGCTGAAAAAGCAGGGTAAGAATTTCCACGCGTGTTGTCCTTTCCATAACGAAAAAACGCCCTCTTTCACCGTAAACGGCGAAAAACAGTTCTATCACTGTTTCGGCTGTGGCGCACACGGCAACGCTATCGACTTTTTAATGAACTATGATCGTCTTGAGTTCGTTGAAAGTATCGAAGAGTTAGCGACCTCCCACGGTTTAGACGTGCCTTACGAAGCAGGCAGCGGGCCCAGCCAGATGGAACGCCATCAGCGCCAGAGCCTGTATCAGCTGATGGAGAACCTGAACGGTTTTTATCAGCAGGGCCTGCAGCAATCCAGTGCGCAACCAGCACGCGACTATCTTGATCGTCGTGGTCTGAGCGCCGATATCATCAATCATTTCGCCATTGGTCATGCGCCTGCCGGCTGGGATAACGTTCTCAAACGTTTTGGTAAGCAGTCGGAAGATCGTGAATCGTTGATGGAAGCTGGCATGCTGGTCAGCAATGACAAGGGTCGCACCTATGACCGGTTTCGCGACCGCGTCATGTTTCCGATTCGCGATAAGCGTGGCCGCGTCATTGGTTTTGGCGGACGGGTATTAGGCAACGATACGCCGAAATATCTGAACTCGCCGGAAACACCTATTTTTCATAAAGGTCGTCAGCTTTACGGCCTGTATGAAGCACTAAAAAATCATCCGGAACCCGCCCGTTTACTGGTGGTCGAGGGATACATGGATGTGGTGGCACTGGCGCAGTACGGCATTGATTACGCCGTCGCCTCGCTGGGCACCTCAACCACGGCTGAGCATATTCAGCTACTGTTTCGCAGTACCGACAACGTGATTTGCTGTTACGACGGCGATCGCGCTGGCCGTGAAGCCGCCTGGCGTGCGCTTGAGACCGCATTACCTTACATGAATGATGGTCGTCAGCTACGCTTTATGTTTTTACCGGATGGTGAAGACCCGGATACGCTGGTGCGCAAAGAGGGCAAAGCGGCTTTCGAAGCGAGGATGGAGCAGGCGATGCCGCTCTCTTCGTTTTTATTCGACAGCTTGCTGCCGCAGGTCGATCTGACTTCACGCGACGGTAAAGCCCGGCTGAGTACGCTGGCTTTACCGCTGATTTCGCAGATCCCCGGCGAAACCCTGCGTATTTATATGCGTCAGGAGCTGGGCAATAAGCTGGGTATTCTGGATGACAATCAGCTTGAAAAGCTGATGCCGAAGCTGGCCGCAAGCGGAGCCGCACCGGTTGCACCTCCGTTAAAGCGCACCACGATGCGGGTGCTGGTGGCGTTGCTGATTCAGAACCCGCAGCTGGCGACGCTGGTGCCTTCGCTTGATGGCTTGTCTGAGTCAAAAATGCCGGGATTACCGCTATTTATCGAATTAGTGGGCCGTTGTAACGAGAATCCTGGATTGACCACCGGACAGCTACTAGAGTTATATCGCGGGACAAATTTTAGTCAGACGCTTGAAACTCTGGCGATCTGGAACCACATGATAGTAGATGAGGAAGCCGAAGCGGTGTTTCAGGACTCGCTGGCCAGCCTCTACGATTCTGCTCTTGAAGAGCGCCTGGAGTTTTTGATAGCGCGTGAGCGCACCCAGGGATTAAGCGCCGATGAGCGCCGCGAGCTCTGGACACTGAGCCAGGCTTTTGCCAGAAAATAACCGATTTTAATCATTTGTCCATTCTGACGTGTGAAAGGACAGATTGAGCGTTTTATGGCCGTCTCCGCCAGCGCACAGCCACATCGCGTACGCAGGTACGTGATCAAGGCGAGCACTGCCGGGGAGCAGAATGACGAGTAAGCCAGGCCATTAGCACCGAGTTTATACAAGCGGCTTAAGTGCCGAATACTGATGGGCAAAGCCCACGCCGCGACGAAGGCAGCGGCAAGAACTAAACGCCTTCACTGCTATTGTTGGCTCGCTGCCGACCGACACCAATCTAATTAACAGAAGTGTGGATACCGTCTTATGGAGCAAAACCCGCAGTCACAGCTTAAGCTTCTTGTCACCCGTGGTAAGGAGCAAGGCTATCTGACCTATGCTGAGGTCAATGACCATCTGCCGGAAGATATCGTCGACTCAGATCAGATCGAAGACATCATCCAGATGATTAACGACATGGGTATTCAGGTGGTTGAAGAAGCCCCGGATGCCGACGATCTGATGCTGAATGAAAACAGCTCCGATACTGACGAAGATGCCGCGGAAGCTGCCGCTCAGGTGTTATCCAGCGTTGAATCTGAAATTGGGCGTACTACCGACCCGGTTCGCATGTATATGCGTGAAATGGGTACCGTCGAACTGCTGACGCGCGAAGGCGAAATCGACATCGCGAAGCGTATTGAAGACGGTATCAATCAGGTTCAATGTTCCGTTGCTGAATACCCTGAGGCGATTACTTACCTGCTGGATCAGTACGACAAAGTTGAAGCAGGCGAATCACGCCTGTCCGATCTGATCACCGGTTTCGTCGATCCTAACGCAGAAGAAGATCTGGCCCCAACGGCAACGCACGTCGGCTCTGAGCTTTCTGAAGCCGATCGTGTTGACGATGAAGAAGAAGATGAAGAGGATGATGACAGCTCCGACGACGATAACTCTATCGACCCGGAACTGGCACGCGAGAAGTTTTCTGATCTGCGTAAGCAGTATGAAACCACCCGCAATGTGATTAAAAGCAAAGGCCGCAGCCACGCTGATGCCGTTGCCGAAATCCAGAACCTCTCTGACGTCTTCAAACAGTTCCGCCTGGTACCGAAGCAGTTCGATTACCTGGTGAACAACATGCGCGAAATGATGGAACGTGTCCGTACGCAGGAACGTTTGATCATGAAGCTGTGTATTGAACTGTGCAAAATGCCGAAGAAAAACTTCATCACCCTGTTTACCGGCAATGAAACCAACGAAAGCTGGTTCAAAGCGGCGCTGGCGATGAACAAGCCGTGGTCTGAGAAGCTGCTGGAAGTGCAGGATGACGTTATGCGTTCCCTGCAGAAACTGGCGCAGATCGAAGAAGAGACCGGCCTGACCATTGAACAGGTCAAAGATATCAACCGTCGCATGTCGATAGGTGAAGCGAAAGCGCGTCGCGCCAAGAAAGAGATGGTGGAAGCAAACCTGCGTCTGGTTATTTCGATTGCGAAGAAATACACCAACCGCGGTCTGCAGTTCCTCGACCTGATTCAGGAAGGTAATATCGGCCTGATGAAAGCGGTTGATAAGTTTGAATATCGCCGTGGTTATAAATTCTCGACTTACGCGACCTGGTGGATCCGTCAGGCTATCACCCGCTCTATCGCTGACCAGGCACGTACCATCCGTATTCCGGTGCATATGATTGAGACCATCAACAAGCTCAACCGTATCTCGCGCCAGATGCTGCAGGAGATGGGACGTGAACCGACGCCGGAAGAGCTGGCTGAGCGTATGCTGATGCCAGAAGATAAGATTCGCAAAGTGCTGAAAATTGCTAAAGAGCCGATCTCAATGGAGACGCCGATTGGTGATGATGAAGATTCGCATCTGGGCGATTTTATCGAAGACACCACGCTGGAGCTGCCGCTGGATTCTGCTACTTCAGAAAGCCTGCGTTCAGCGACCCATGACGTGCTGGCCGGCCTGACCGCGCGTGAAGCGAAAGTGCTGCGCATGCGTTTCGGCATCGATATGAACACTGACCATACGCTGGAAGAAGTGGGCAAACAGTTTGACGTGACGCGTGAGCGTATTCGTCAGATTGAGGCCAAAGCACTGCGTAAACTGCGCCATCCGAGCCGTTCGGAAGTGCTGCGCAGCTTCCTCGACGATTAAGTCAGACAAAAACCCCGGTTCGCCGGGGTTTTTTATGCCTGTCTGTCAGCGATCCGCCTTCCCGCCCCACTGTTTTGTTTAACCGTTTTGCAGTGCGGTATACAGCTCTCTGTAAGCCTCAACCATCTCTTCCAGTGACGCGCGATTCAGGCCGCTGGGATTCGGCAATACCCACACCTGCGTTTTGCCCATACATATTGGCTGTTTGCCCCACTCTACTTTGCTCTGCTGAAAGGCACGCCGGAACGCATCTTTGCCCAGAATGGCTAAGGCCGCAGGCTGATAGTGCAGCACCTTGTCGATCAGGCGTTTGCCGCCATCCCGCAGTTCATCCGGCGCTAACTGACTCGCCTGTACCGTCGGTCGTTCAACCAGCATAGTGATGCCACATCCCGTCTCGGTTAAACGTTGTTCCTCTTCCGGTTTAAGCAGTTGCTGAGTAAAACCGGCCAGATGGATGACTTTCCAGAAGCGATTACCGGGATGAGCAAAGTGATAACCCTGATGGGCCGTCGACTGGCCCGGATTGATGCCACAGAACAGGACATTGAGGTTGGCGCTGATGATGTCGCGGATGTTGTGCTCGCTCATGCGGCCACCAGTCCGGCACGCTGCTTCAGCGCATCGCGGCTGCGCTGTAACAGCTGGCTGGCATGATCCGCATCCGGACAGGCACGCGCCAGTGCCAGCGCGCCGACCATCTCAGCCTGCATGCTGGAGGCCAGCGCATCCGCATCTTCATGATCCAGCTCGCGCAGCATCTGCGCCAGGCCGTCATGCAACGTATCAATCCCCTGCGTAAAAATAGAACGTGTCTGCTCAGGCAGATGCGCGACTTCACTCACCAGCGCAGCGATTGGGCACCCTTCTGCGGGAGAATTACGATGCGCTTCGGAAAGATAGGTATCAATAAACCCGGATAACCGCTGGCCAGGCTGCGTCACCTGCTCCGCCGGCGCAAAACTGCCCGCTTCGGCAAACATGTGTTTCAGTACCTCCTGTACCAGTTCCTCGCGTGAGGCAAAATGCGCATAAAAACCGCCGTGCGTCAGGCCAACCCGCTTCATCAGAGCCGCCACACCGATGCCCTCGGTGCCGGTCTCACGCATGACTCGCGCAGCCTCACTCAGGATACGCTGCCGCGTATGCGCTTTGCTGGTCTGCTTTTCCATATCATCTCCTGCGGTTTCAGATGCGTTGCTTCTGGCTATTATAGTAATTATTACGCTCATCATATTCCAGCTTGACGGCTCATATTATGATCGTCATATTGGTGTGAATTATGACGACCATCATACGAGGAGTACATTATGTCAACATCAGGTACAGCGTTAATTACCGGCGCATCGAGCGGCATCGGCGCAACTTATGCGAAACGACTGGCTGCACGCGGTTACGATCTGATTCTGGTGGCGCGGGACAAAGCGCGGCTGGATCAGCTGGCGGCGTTGCTGAGTGAGCAGCACGCGATTCAGGTTAAGGTGCTGGCTGCTGACTTAACCGATGAACAGGATGTGCAACGGGTAGAGGCAGAACTGGTCACCAATAGCAACATTACGCTGCTGCTGAACAACGCAGGTATGAGCGTAGAAGGAGAGTTCCTTGAGGCGGATATCAACCGCATCAACACTATGCTGACGTTAAATATCGTCACGCCAACTCGCCTGGCGCAGGCTGCTGGCCGGGCCTTCAAAGCGCGTGGCAACGGCATCATTATCAATATCGCCTCGGTGCTGGCACTGGTGCATGAGATGTTCAACGGCGCTTATAACGCCACTAAATCTTATGTGCTGACGTTAACGCGCGCATTGCAGCGTGAGCTTGCTGACAGCGGAGTCCAGGTGCAGGCGGTATTACCCGGTGCAACCCGCACTGAGATATTTGACCGTGCCGGCCAGCCGATCGCGACCATCCCTGCTGAAATGCTGATGGAAGTGGATGAAATGGTCGATGCGGCGCTGGCGGGCCTCGACAATAAGGAAGCGGTGACCATTCCGCCGCTGGAAGAGCTGGAGATGTGGCAGGATTACGACCGGGCGCGCGGTACGATGGTGCCTCACCTGTCGCGTAACAAATCTGCTTCGCGCTACCACCAGAACTAACTCCGACGCAGGCAGGGAGTTCTCAGAGGGCATTTTTATGGTTGGTACGGCGTATCCTGCCGTGCCACTTTGAGACCTTGTTACCGCCCGACAGGATATTTGTTATAAAAATCAGCAGCTAATTGCCTGCTGATTATTTCAGCAACCGGTGGCTGAGTGCTGGATCGCTCAGAAGAGATACTTTATAATCCCCGCTCCGCTGGCCCCTTAGCTCAGTGGTTAGAGCAGGCGACTCATAATCGCTTGGTCGCTGGTTCAAACCCAGCAGGGGCCACCAAATTTTAGCTTTAAAAGCATATAATTAAGCCACTCTACTGAGTGGCTTTTTTGTTGTCCTAATTTTGAGTGTCGCAAAAGTGTCGCATGAGAAAACAGGCTGGCGCTGATAGCATCCGGATCAGCGTCTGGTTCTGATAAGAGGATAGCGGGCAAATTAGGCCCGGAGCCTGGCCGCTATCCTTTTTGAGATGTATTGCAAAAGCACATAACCAATGAAAAATATATATTCAAATCAGCAACATAAAGCGCAGTTGATTAATTTTGGCGGCAAAATGGCGACAGAAGTTTTGCTAGAGTGACCGTTCCCTAATTAACCGGTCACTTTTTCACTTTGAAGTTCGTTAACTAACTCCTGTCTTGAGGTGCGCTCAATAACATCCCGTTCCATCTTAAGTTTTTCGAGCATGAAACTGTTAGACAACTCGAAAGTATCAAATATGGTGTACCAGTTCTTAACATACCTCTTCATGTTAGGTTCATCAGACACCAAACCTACATCGCCATTTCCAGCATAGATAGACAAACGACTTGGAATTTCAAAGTCATTACTCGAAATTTTCCGTCCAATCAGAACCAACTCAAAATGTAGTTTTTGACTCGCAAATTCAGGATGGCGCTTAATAATTGCGGCGTAATCTTCCAGTTGCCGTAAATGCTTAACTCCTAAAGAAACGCTAGGTCTCTTTATTTCGATAATTATACACCTGAAAATCTTATTGCCCATCGCATCGAGTGAAGGAATGCGCCGGGCCAAAAAAAGGTCAGTTTGTCGCTTAGCGCCTGGAATTTCTTCTTTATCCTCTACGTCACCTTCATCCATATAATCAATGTTACTAATTTTATCTCTAAGTGTTTTAGCTATTTTGGTGAATGTATCTTCTTCAGCGCCAATAGTTTCATATCTTTCGCCAAACAACCATGTATTATTCTCTATAATTAGCTGTAAGTCCGGCGTTTCCAATACCTTTTTGTAATGCTCATTCATTATTAATTTTAACTTTTCGACCGCCAACCTTCTTTTTTGCAATTCTTCGATCGAACTTATTATGTTTTCGAGCTTTGTCTTCTTTAGTTGTTGAGAAAATCTTGACAAGTCTGTACCACTTAAATCAAGTATGCTTTCCAGTACATCGAAAAGATCCTCATTTTTATTAGACACTAACATCTTATCAAGAAGCCTTACGAAGACTTTCTTTTGTTTAATATTTAGAGTTGTAAGCAATTGAGGATCGGCAATATAAATATCTCGAACAACGCTCTTAATATTTTGGTGTTTCCAATCTGCATACTCTCTATCCTCCTCATTATATTGAGGAAATACACCATCAACTTCTAGTTGAAGTAGTGCTTTTTCGACCTGAACCCTCAAAAAATCTTCATAGATTTCCCTTGAAAAATCTACAATAAATCTCAGCAACTGTTTCCATGCGTGGGAATCAACATTACTTTTGGCATTTGCAAAAATGTCATCCCCATTTAAACTAAAACTATCTGCCCAACTTGAGGCTACAAATACACTTAAATAGAACCCTCTCTTCTTATTAAACCTACTCGTTTCTTTGTGGACAATTTTACCATCAGTACCAGTTAGGTATACAAATGATTTTTCTGTAGATGGGCTTTTCTCCCATCGAATTGCTTTGATTAAGAATTTATTTGAATCAATTTCAAAACTCGTTTCTTTAATTTCATTTTCTGGAATTTCTATTTCTAATGAATTTATTAGAATCCTTTTATCAGCGTCTAGTGCCAACTTATGACAAAACTCATTTGAAATAATCTTTCTCAACTCAATAAGATCGGGCAAGTTTGAGTGTAATTGAGTCAATTCAACACAAGTTCCGCTTTTATAATTATTTAATAGAACATGTTGCTCAGAAGAGGGAATGTCAACCTGAGCCTCATAAAGTTTAATGTCATCATCGTTAATTTTAATGTATGCATTTATTGCATTAAACTTTGTAAACCATATAGCTTGATGACAGAGTCGATGGAAAGACAGTCGTCCTCTTCCTTTTGAACCATGCTGATCAACGCTGGTTTTCTTAAGGGAGTCATTGAATCGATTGAAATTGCTTTCTAAATCGAGAAAGTTTATACCGTCCCCGTCATCAGTTACTGTAATGACTTTGGCCGTTTCAAAATCATCGTAAGTTATTACGACATTTACGGTTTTAGCATTGGCATCGAAACCGTTCCATATCAATTCAATAATAGATTGTACTGGCTCAACGTTATTGAAGTGATTTTTTATACCAGAACTGTTTATTACAGTCGTTCCTTGAATAATCTTTTTCGCCATTTCATTATTCCTTTTGAAAATTAACCTTACTCCATATCTTATCTATAACCGTGCCAACTGCAAATTACATAAATTTCAGTTTTGCATAAAATCCTGAAACCTCCTCAACCCTTGTCCTGTCTGAGGTTGTTGATTAGTCGCTAACACCTCATAGAGATCCGCTTGAGATCCAGCAGGCGACCAAAAAATATAATACCTTTTAATTTCAATCACATGATGACAGAGAGAGATCCATTCCAGATCCTTAAAACTGAAAATCACTGAAATTCTTTTCACTCTTTTCAGTTGGCGAACTCCGGCAGAAAGCCAGCAGCCGTGCGGGCTGGCCATACCGTTTGTAAAAAAATCAAACTGAAAAATTTTTATGATGCAAAACCCGCAGGCGGGTGCGGTGTAGCGCCGATTTTGTCTGCGGGACGATTATTTTGCCGGTGCTGACGCGCAGCCAGTGCCGTGCTATGCGGATGATCTGTTTATGGTTGTTGTGTGTGATGGGCGCGCCTTTGCGTGGCGCAGCGTGCGTCTGATGCGTTCTGGTGACGGGCAATAAAAAACCCGCTGCGATAGCGGGTTGGTGTACTGGCTTACTTGCCGATGACGGGTGAATATTTCTTACTGAGAGCGGCGGCCTGCTGGCTGCTCTTTGCGATATCGCTGCTGTTCGTGGGCTGGCCGGTTGACGGGTGCGTATGGCTGGCCAGCTGGTCAGCCAGCTGCTGCACTAGCGCCACGGTATCGAGCATCAGCTGGGCCACGTTAATCTTCTCTGAACCAATCCATACAACCGGCGCGATAATTTCCTGACGCGTTCCGGCAATGCTCTGGCGCAGCTAGACTTCGATAAAAAACTTTTCATACAGCGTTAGCAACAAGCCCAATTCCAGCGCATCCATTTCATTTACCTCAACCGCTAACCTACCCGCCTGTATTAATCCCCTGGCCCGACAGACAGGACCGCCCTGCCATGGATAGGGTTGAATTTAATTATCCGGATTGCACTAATGAGTCCCCGATCAGGACGTGGGACTATGCCCTTCTGGAGTGACGGATTGTAGAAGAAGTGATAGGGTATACATTCATCTATCTATTCACTTATCTATTCAAAAAGCGATTCACCTTTATGCCCACTCGCTCTGAAACGATACGCCGATTACTCAGCCAGGGGCCAACGCAAGCTCGGCAACTGATTGAAATAATGGGCATTAGCCAGCCAACACTCTCCCGCGCAATAAGAGATATGGGCGATGACATTGTTCGGATTGGAGCGGGTCCATCTATTCAGTACGTTCTGCGCGATGTTTATCGCGGATTTCGATCTGCCCCCATTTACCGCATCACTGATGAAGGACGCATCAGACCCCTTGGCGAGCTGATTCCGGTTCATCCTGAGGGATTTGTCATGGTACAGACCGACAAAATAAGTCTTCATAGTGACGGGCTGCCGTGGTGGCTGTTTGATATGCGTCCACAAGGGTATCTCGGGCGAGCCTACGCATCAGCCTATGCGACCGCTCTCGGTCTGCCAGCGAATCCAGAACAATGGGCAGACCAGGATGTCGTCAGGGCATTGCTTGCACAGGGCCATGATGCTATCGGCAACCTGCTGATAGGAGAGCAGGCTCGGGAACGTTTCCTTGAAATGCCGGAACCCATCCCCGTTGAGCGCGCCACAGCCTACCCCGCTTTGGCAATAGCGGCTGGAGCCGGTGAAGCACCGGGATCATCTGCAGGCGGGGAACAGCCGAAATTTTGCACTTATACAGAACGCGGTCACGTCTTAGTGAAATTCTCAGCTCCGGACGATAATCCGATTAGCGAACGTTGGCGCGACCTCCTGCTAGCCGAGCACCTGGCATTGAGGGTGCTCGGTGTGGAGACTGAGGTATATGATTTTGGTGGTCAGCGATTCCTGGAGATCCCCCGATTCGACCGCGTTGGCAAACTGGGACGTATTGGCATCTTCTCACTGCGGGCACTTGAGGCAGAATTTGTTGGCAATGCCAGCGCCTCCTGGCCTGTTCTGGTTAACCGCCTTGTTAAGGAAGGACATGTCCATCCTGATGCCGCAGCGGGTACTGCCCGGCTCTGGGCATTTGGGATGCTAATTGGCAATACCGACATGCACCACGGAAACCTGTCGTTCATTAGCAGTCACGGTCGCCCGTATCAGCTTGCCCCGGCCTACGATATTCTGCCGATGGGATTCGCGCCCAGCACGGGTGGCGCAATTGTGAACGCGCTTCGACCAGCATCACTACCGGAAGTAATCAGCCGGGATATCTGGCAGGAAGCGCTGGGCCTGGCAGAGAACTTCTTTGTTATAGCGAGCCGTTGCGGGCGTTTCTCCGCCAGTTTCGCCCCATGCCTTGAGGCATTACGCCATCATCTTGACGAGGCCAGCTCGCGTATCGCCCGTCTGGGATAAAAAAGCAGATGACCTGCCCGCTTAAACCATAAAGTCCAGCTAAGCGGGCCGACACTTACCCTAAAAACTGACTAATCAGCATCACCATTCCCAACCCCACCACTGAATTAATTAACTCCAGCAATCCCCAGGTTTTAAAGGTGTCCTTCATTGAGATACCAAACGTCTCTTTAAACAATAAAAAGCCACCGTCGTACATCAGGGTAATGGTGTTACTGCCACAGGCGACGGCAAGCACCATTAAGGCGGGATTGAGATCGAAGGCGCCAATCATCGGTGCGACAATGCCGGCGGAGGTGATGGCGGCAACCGCGCCCTGTCCGGTAAGAATGCGGATAACGGCAGTGATTAACCAGGCGATAATAAAGGGCGAGAAGGGAACATGGCTCATCAGCTGAACGATGCTGTCACCGACATCAGAATCGATAATGACCTGCTTCAGTATACCACCGGCACTGATGACAAAAAGCACGTTGGCAATCTGAGAAATCGATTTTGAGACATGCTGCGTAATGCCATCAGCCGTCATGCCGCGCTTAACGCCCAAAAACCAGATCGCCGTGAAGGTCGCCAGTAACATGCTGATTTCGGCGCTGCCTGTCAACTTGCACACCTGAGTCAGCATCGAACCTTCACCCGCCAGCGGTCTCACTACGGAAGCGAGAATCATCAGGATAGCCGGAATCAACGGAATCAGGATACTGATTTTAAAAGAGGGAAGTCGCTGGGGATCGATTTCTTCGATCGGTTTGATAATTGAGTTAAGCGGAATACGGTTAATGCCTGGCAGAAACCTGGGTAATAAGATACCCGCACAATATAAGGCTGGCAAAATCACCAACACGCCATAAAGGTAGACCTGGACGATATCGGCATTGAACGCGCTGATTAACGCTACCGGGCCAGGCTGAGGCGGGAACAGGCTGTGTCCCATCGTCGCGCCCACCACCGTCGGGATCACCAGTTTCATGTAGGGAATGTTGGCTTTCACCGCGATGTTCATCACCAATGGCATGGCAATCAGAAACGCAACCTCATAAAACATCGCGATACCAAATATCACCCCAATAAACATCAAACCAATAGAAAGATAGCGGGTACCACAATGGCGTATCACCGTATCAGCAATTTGCTGACTGGCCCCGGATTCGGTCATGAATTTGCCAATAATCGCGCCAAATATAATAATCAGCGCGAGGTGCCCCATAATACTGCCAATGCCCTGCTGAATAACCGTTACGATTTTCCCTAATGGAATGCCGACCATAATGGCTACAAATATGCCGGCAATCAGCAACGAGAAAATGTTATGGAATTTATACTTCAGATTAAGTACAACCAGGATAACGATCCCCGCCAGCACCCAAAAAAGCGATAAAAAAGGTAGCATACATAGCCTCAAAATAGCGATAGGTTATAGTGATTTAAAAACTAAATTTTGAGCTGAAACATCCCTGGAAATTACGGCCACTCTTCTGTTACCTTTCTGGCAACCCCTGTTATATTTTTTTACTTCTTCCCGGTCGGAATAATCAATGACCGGAACAATAACGCGATAAAACGCATCACTGGAATGACAACACCCTACCGCCTTCGGTATTAACCGTATAAACAGCGGGTTCGGTAAATGGTTATTTAACCGAATGAAATGAAAGTCATTTCCTTCCATCAATCGCTGATAAACTGTTTATCTGGCTGCTTTAAAGAGCCAGTTCATGCTTTCAACAGCGCGTCAAACCTGACCTACCATTCTAGTATATTCAAATCTCTGCTGAATGGGTTTGACCGTGCTCACACTGTTGAAAATTGCAACAGCAGCGCATGTCGGCGGATATTGAATAATAAAGTTGACTGTCTGATCGGCTATGCCAGGGGGAATCTCAATAATCATCTTAAATAGGACAATAAGAGAATAATAATGAAGAAATTGAGTCATTAAAGCGTGATTTTTAACATTTTCTTCAGCAGCGAATCCTGCGGCCAGGGCTGAGTGTTTCGGCTCCCATTATCTCAGCCAGGCGGCTACGCTTTTATTCCCGGTGGCTGGCTGCGGCATTTCAGTAATTACAGCCGTCGCGATAAAACCATCAAACTGCAAAGCTGCATTTCGCATTTCGCCGGTCAGGTGATACATCGCCCGCTCGCGCGGTCATCTCCGCAAAATCAGGCTGCGATCCTGGTCTGGGTGGCGCCTCCTGCCGCGCGGCGCCCTGCAGCGGCTGGCCAGTCGCTCCCGCAACATTCTGCTACCCCACCCTGTTTTCATTTGAGAGCTGCATGTTATCTTGTTGTTTTGATTTTTCAGCAGGCAGAAATTGATGACAAAGTTGCGGGTAGGGATCGTGTTTGGCGGTAAATCGGCTGAGCATGAAGTGTCGTTGCAGTCAGCCAAAAATATTCTTGATGCGATCGACAAAACCAGGTTTGAGGTGGTGTTGCTGGGGATTGATAAGCAGGGACACTGGCGTCTGAACGATGCCTCCAACTTCTTACTTAACGCTGAAAATCCGGCTCTGATTGCCCTGAATCGCGCGGCTGAAGATGTCGCACTGGTACCTGGCAACCAACAGCAACCGCTGATTACCCGTCATGATGCGCATCCGCTGTCGCAGATCGATGTGATTTTCCCCATCGTACACGGCACGCTGGGAGAAGATGGTTCACTGCAGGGTTTACTGCGCATGGCTTCGCTGCCGTTTGTCGGTTCTGACGTGCTGGGTTCAGCGGTCAGTATGGATAAAGACTTTACCAAGCGCCTGTTACGCGATGCCGGTCTGAACGTCGCGCCGTGGCTGAGCGTCACCCAGTCTCAGCGCGCCACGCTGGATGCGGATGCGGTGATTGATCGCCTTGGCCTGCCGCTGTTTATCAAACCGGCTAATCAGGGATCATCCGTTGGCGTCAGCAAAGTCGACAGCGCGGACGCCTTTGAGGCGGCGCTGGATCTGGCCTTTACCTTTGACCGTAAAGTCCTGATTGAAACAGGCATTAAAGGCCGCGAAATTGAGTGTGCGGTACTGGGAAATGATGCTCCGGAGGCCAGCCCTTGCGGCGAGATCGTGGTGCATGACGCGTTCTACTCGTATGACACCAAATATATCTCTGAAAGCGGCGCACAGACGGTGGTGCCCGCGGCGATTTCCGCTGCGGCCAGCGAGGCGATCCGGGAAGTTGCCATTAAGGCGTTTACGGCGCTGGAGTGTTTCGGTATGGCGCGGGTCGATGTGTTTTTGACCGATGAGGGTGAGATCATCGTTAATGAAGTCAACACGCTGCCGGGCTTCACCAACATCAGCATGTATCCCAAACTGTGGCAGGCCGCCGGGCTCAGTTATCAGGATCTGATCACCCGTCTGATTGAGCTGGCAATGGAACGCCACCAGCAGGCCAGCAGCCTGAAAAGCAGCGTCAGCTAATCGCTCTCAGCGACGTGGTTCAGGCCACGTCGCTGGTAATGGCGCGATGGTTTACCGGTGAGGTCTGATTACGGCCATTGCGTTTCGACAGGTAAAGGTTCTTGTCGGCCGCTGAAATTAACCGGTTAATCACCCGCGGCCAGTCGCCCGCGTTACCGGCGCTGCCGTGTGCCAGACCCAAGCTGACCGTCACCGTAACCGTACTGCCCTGCAGCCAGAATTTCTCTTTCGCCATGGTCTGACGTATCGACTCGGCGAGAAAATAGAGCGCTTCCGGGTCCTGATCGAACAACACCACCACAAACTCTTCTCCGCCAAAACGGCAGATACGCCCTTTTTTACCCACTACCCGCTGCATACGCCGGGCAATCTCTTCAAGCACGCTGTCACCGGCATCATGGCCGAAGTTGTCATTTATGGTTTTGAAATAGTCGACATCCAGCAGGATCACACCGGCTTTACGCGACGAACTAAAGGGCTCAGTACGCAGGCTCTCATACAGGCCAGACCGCGACAGCAGCTGGGTCAGGAAATCATAATTAGCCCGCAGCGCCAGACGCTGATTAAGCTGACGAATGGCATCCATGCTGGCAGCCACAATCAGTGGACTGATGGCAATCGTCGCCACGCCCAGCCGCGCTGACGTCAGATGGCTGATCGGCAGCAGATTATCATTGCCCTGAATGTTCATCACGCCGTGCGACACCAGAATGATTTCGGTAATGCCGGTCAGTAAAATCACCAGGCTGGTGAGCGTCATCGGCAGGACGATAGCGCACCAGACCAGCGCCGGCACCGGGAATGTCAGGCTGCCCGCGCCGCCCATCATCGCCCCGACTACCAGCGACAAGACCACCGCGATCACCGGTGAAAGTTTGCGCATGTGCAGTAACTGCCGCAGCGACAGGTTTCGCCAGTCGCGGGTCAGCAGAAAGGGTAACAGCATCAGCCCGGTAGAGAATTGCTCACTGAACCAGTCGCCCCAGGCCGTCGCCAGCGCGGCATCAAACCTGGCCTGCTGCGCCAGCGCGCCCCAGGCAGCACACACCAGCGCCGCCAGCAGGCAGGCCGGAAAAATGCGTAATACGCTGGTGATGCGTTCACTGCCTGAATCATGCTGCAGATGTTTCACCAGCAGCGAGACCGCGACCAGGATAAACAGCAGGTTAGCCACATTGAGCGTCAGGGCCGCCAGCGTCCAGCCGGAAAAGACCATATCGTTGAACGCCATCGCCGTGAAGCAGGTGAGGTAATAGCGAGCCTGATGCAGAAAGGGATTCCGGACAATCACTCCCGCGACGATCGCATTGACCGGCCAGAACAGCGACAGCTCCTGCGGAATGCGCAGGTGTCCGCCGATAAAGCTAAACAACAGGGTGATTAAAAATAGCGAGAGTGCATTTTTTTTAACGTTGTGCTCTTCAAACAGCTTAACGCGCATACATCCGGACCTTGTCGCAGAGAGACGGGCTGTCCACGCCAGCCTGAAACGGGCGTGGCGTCAGAATGATTTAATCCTGGGCGCCACCAAAGTCATCCTGCGATAAAACCACTCTTCATGGGCTAACTTTGAAAACTGAGGCAAAATGCCCCCTTACAGGTGAATCACGTCAGGCGGCAGCGGGAATGGGGCCAATTATGCCCCGTAAATAAAAAAACCGGATATCCGAGATATCCGATTTTTGCCGTTCTGACGATTTTACCGTTGCGCTTAGCGCTATTTTACCGCAACCGGCCACTGACTAAGGCGAATACCCCGTTTATCGGCATTATCGCCGAAATCCTTGAGTACTGCTTTAACATCGGGATCGATATATTCAGCATTATCGTTATCCACAATCACCACGCTGTTCTCCGGGATCTCGTCCAGCAGCCCCTGCAGCTTAGGGTTGTGCATAAAGGTCAGGTTCTGCTGAAAGCGCAGCACGTAGTGGTCGTCGTAGCGTGTGAGCTGCAGCGCGTTGCGATGACTTTTATAGATGCTGTAGAGGATCTGAGTCGCGATACCGATACCAATCCCTACCAGCATCCCCAGCGTAATAATCCCGACGATGGTGGCGAGGAATGGCACGTACTGCTGCGCGCCCATGCGGAACTGTTCCACAAACAGCCGCGGCGTCGCCAGTTTGTAGCCGGTATAGAGCAGCACCGCCGCCAGACTGGCCAGTGGGATGGCATTCAGCATCTCGCTGAACCACATACCGCAAATCAGCAGCAGTACACCGTGGATGAAAATTGACAGTTTGGTTTGCGCACCGGCGCTGACGTTGACGGAGCTGCGGACGATCACTGCGGTAATCGGCATGGCGCCCAGAAAGCCGGCGGCCAGGTTACCGATCCCCTGGGCAAACATCTCTTTATTCGGCGAGGGCGCAGGCGTCTGCGGACGCAGCTTTTTCAGCGCCTCCTGGCTGAGCAGAGTTTCCAGGCTAGCCACCAGCGCTAAGGTCAGCGCCACGACCCATACCTGTGGGTTCTGCCACGCCATCCAGTCTGGCGTTTCCAGTTCCGCCACCAGCGCAGAAACGCTGTCAAACGCTGGCAGTGAGATGCGCGCCAGGCCGCTCGTCATCTCCGGGAACAGGCGTCCACCTACCACCGTGGCCAGACAGCCAATCAGCACGGCGATCAGCGGACCCGGAATCCAGGCCAGAGCTTTGATGCGTTTGACGGGTGCCGTCGTCCATAAGCAGAGGATGGCTAGCCCGACGCCCGCCACCAGCATCGCCGGCAGCGAGAAGGTCATCTCGCCCGTCACCAGCGAAATCAGTTCGGCATCCCCTGCTGCACCCAGTGCAACCGGGATCTGCTGCATGATCAGCAGCAGGCCAATCGCCGCCAGCATGCCTTTAATGACGCTGCCAGGCACCAGCGAGATAAATCGCCCGGCGCGCAGCAGGCCAAACAGGCACTGCAAGGCACCGGCGAGAATCAGCGCGGTGAGAAAGGCGGAAAAGCTTCCGAGCGAGGCCATTGAGGCCACCACAATCGTCACCAGACCGGCCGCCGGGCCGCTGACGGCAAAGCGAGACGGACTCAGGGAGGTGACGACCAGGCCACCAATCACACCGGTCAGCAGACCGGCAAACGGCGGTAATCCGCTGGCTTGCGCAATGCCAAGACAGAGCGGCAACGCGACCAGGAAAACCACCAGGCCCGCAGGGATATCGCGGCGAAGGGTATCGAGATTCATGGTGAAGGCTCCTCTGCAGATTGCTGGATCAACTCTTTGAGATGGCCGGAGCGCAGGTCATAAACGCAACCAAACACTTCCAGTTCCTGGCCCGATTGCCAGATTTGCCGTACCGGTTGGGTCTGCACCAGTCTGGCGAATTGTGCCTTCACGTTGGCCTCAACCAGGCGGTCGAGCAGTTCGCTCTGCGCCTCTGCGGCTGCGGGTTGTTCAGCCAGACCGGCGTCAATATCGTGACGCAGCGCGCTGATGCGCCGCGCCAGCGCCGAGTCCTGATGCTCCAGCACGCTGCCGGGCAGATTGAGCGCCGCTTCCACGCCACCACAGCCGTAATGTCCGCTTAATACGATCCGTTTCACGTTGAGAAAAAAGAGCGCGTACTGCAGCACGCTCAGCAAATTGTCGTCGTCCTCAACCACCATATTGGCAATATTGCGATGAACAAAAAGTTCGCCAGGATGGGACCCGGTTAATACCTCTGCCGGTACGCGGCTGTCCGAGCAGCCAATCCATAGCGAATGGGGCTTTTGCTGATGGAGAAATTTTTTAAAATAATCCGGATTACGCTGGCGGCGCTGTAATGCCCAACTGCGATTTTTCGCTAATAAGGGTTTAAGTGTCGTCACAATCATCTTCTCTCTACTGCCGGGAATATCGGTTCCTGGGTAACCACAAGGTGTATCGGCTCACAAATAAAGCGGGAACCAATAGGGAAATAAGAACCTAATCACGAAAAAAGGTTATAAGGGCTAATCATTTTCAATGCACGATAAATATTTTCGGGCTCCGTTGTGCATGGTGTTATGTCAATAACAGGTCAATTCAAGTCAGCCAGATGTAAATTTAATTAAGCAGGACAGGTTCGGGATCTCGAAAAAAATACAAAATTAAAACAATTTAATCAATACATTAAGAATAAATGGATATTCAGCCAAAAATAACGCTGACAAATATATACAATTATTTTTGATGTCCCCGGCGGCTGCCATACCAACCAACCGACAAAATACCAGGATTGTTCTTAATTACTAAAATTAACCATTAGCACAATTCACCGCCTTAATCGGTTACAGGCAGTGAAACGTGCTTTAATTAATATAAGAATGAAGCAAGAGATGATTTATTTGATTTGCAGCAAAATAGTGACGCAGGAAAGTAAATCAGGGCCGTTTGTTAACAGAGCCTGCACAAGTCAGGCTCTTTTTCTTGACGAATTATTTACCGTTCCAGCTTTGCAGCCGCGATTCCCGCACTGACAGCTGCTGTTGCGGCGTCAGTTTATTGTAATTTTCCGCCATTCCACTCTCCCAGTCGCCATACAACGGATTAGGCAGCACGATAAACTGTGTGCCGAACTGCTGATGGTTCAGGTTCACAAAATCACGACGCTGCTGATTGCCCTGATGCCAGGTGGCACCGCCGAAGTCGTTAAGGTTATCGCCGACGTACAGCACCACGTTATAGCCTTCATTTTTGATGGCATCGAAACGCGCCTGCTTGTTCGAGCTGTCGGTATTCAGACGAACCGTTTTGTCACTGACGTTAGGGAAGCCCAGTTGCTGCATGTTGGCCACCGTGGCGGCGTAGTCCTGCTGATCGCGGTTCGAGACGTAGAACAGCGTGCCGCCATGCTGAGTCACGTAACGCGCAAACTCCAGCGCGCCCGGCACCGCTTTAGCCTGACGCGCCTGGGTCCAGGCCGACCAGCTTTTACTGCTGAACGGCTGCCCGTTCTTCGCCTGCCAGGCGCTGTAGGCGCTGTTGTCCAGCATGGTTTCATCCAGATCGACAATCACCGCCTTGGGTTTACCGGTCAGTGACGGTGCCTGGTCAAAGGCGAGGCGCGCGCTGTTAAAGGCTTGCCAGGTCAGGGCCTGATATTCGCCTGACTGCTGAAACCAGTTCACCGCCAGCACCGATTGCTGGCCAAGTTGTTGCTGAGCCGATTGCTGCGACGAGGTCGCACAGCCGGTTAACAGCAGCGCGACCAGTGCGGAAGCGGCGAAGGTTGCTGAGGTTTTCATCATGTCATCCTTAAGGTGAGAAAGGTCTGAGTGGGAAAGCTTCAAAAATGTAGCAGTTAACGTAAGCTGTGGGGAGCTCAACGCACGCCGTTATGACAGGAGATTCTTATGGCCGTGACCCCGCGCTCAACCTTGCTCGATTCGCTGGCGTGGCTCGATTACGCCTTTCAGGCCGCCGGCGATCCTCCGCCAGCTGATGCGGCCTATGGTCATCAGCGTCACAGCGCTATTGTGGTCACTGATGTTGAAAACAGGCCGCCTAAAAGCTGTGAATCGGATGGCATTATCAGCACGGGAAGCCGGCCGGTGGCGGTTTACACCGCTGACTGTTTGCCGGTTTTGTTCGCCGACGCTCAGCGCAAAGTGGTAGCGGCGGTCCATGCCGGTTTGCAGGGCACGCTGGCGGGTGTTCTGACCCGCGCGGTGGAAACGCTGCAGCAACAGGGCAGCGATCCGCAAAACCTGTGGGTGGCGATCGGTCCGGCGATGGGTCCCTGCTGTTACGAGCTGGGCGAGCCGCAATTGGCAGAGATGCAGCGGCGCCCGTCCCTTGCTGGCTGGCTACGCTGGCAGCGCAACCAGCCGGTCAACCCGCTGGCGCAACGTCCGCAGGCGACAGCCCGGCAGCAGGGCGTGTGGTTTGACCTGCCCGCACTGGCGACACAGATGCTGTTACAGGCTGGCGTACCGCAGCAGCAGATTGAGAACGTTAACGTCTGCACCTATTGCATGGCGGAGAGCGGATCGAGCTATCGTCACAATACCCACTTTGCCCGCGGTTACCACTCCCGCTACTCGTGGATTCGTCGGCGTTAAGCACGTTAAACCTGACCGGACCTGGAAACGCGGCTTCGCCAGGCCGGTTATTTTTGATTTCACTCACACCCTGACATCCTTTCACTTTTTTTTAACACAGAAGAAGCTAGAGTCAACTCATCCGACCACTTCGACGTGAGTGATTATGACCCAGTTCAATCCACACTATCCCGCGCTGTTTACGCCACTGGATCTTGGCTTTACCCAGCTTAAAAACCGCTTTCTGATGGGGTCGATGCACACCGGACTGGAGGAACATCCGGATGGCGCTGCCCGGATGGCTGCGTTTTATGGCGAGCGGGCGCGTGAAGGCGTGGCGTTGATCGTCACCGGCGGCATCGCCCCGAATCCACAAGGCGTGACCACCGCACACGGCGCCATGCTCACCGACGAAACACAGTGTGACTGGCACCGGCAGATCACGGAGGCGGTGCATCAGCATCAGGGCAAAATCGCGTTGCAGATCCTGCACACCGGCCGCTACAGCTATCAGCCGGATCTGGTGGCACCTTCGGCCCGCCAGGCACCGATTAATCCCTTTACTCCGCAGGCGATGAGCGATGCCGACATCGAACAGACCATTGCTGATTTTGCCCGCTGCGCCCGGCTGGCTCAGCAGGCAGGCTACGATGGCGTAGAGATCATGGGCTCGGAAGGCTACCTGATTAATCAGTTTCTGGTGAAGCAGACGAATCAGCGCAGCGACCGCTGGGGCGGCGATTTCAGCCAGCGTATGCAGTTCGCGCTGGCGATCACCCGCGCGGTCCGTGCCGCTACCGGCGAGGCGTTTATCATTATTTTCCGCCTGTCGATGCTGGACCTGATCAAAGAAGGCAGCACGCTGGACGAGACCTTGCAGCTGGCGGGCGAGCTGGAGCAGTGCGGCGTGTCGCTGTTTAATACCGGCATTGGCTGGCATGAAGCGCGCATCCCGACCATCGCCACCTGCGTGCCGCGGGCGGCGTTTGCCTGGGTGACGCAGCGCCTGCGCGAGCAGGTGAAGGTACCGGTGATCGCCACCAACCGCATTAACCACCCCGCCGTCGCCGAGCAGCTGTTGCAGTCAGGCTGCGCCGATATGGTGTCGATGGCGCGTCCGTTTCTGGCCGATGCCGCCTTTGTCAGTAAAGCGCAGCGCGGCGACGATAACAGCATCAATACCTGCATTGCCTGTAATCAGGCCTGTCTCGACCAGGTTTTTGCCGGCAAGGTCACCTCATGCCTGGTCAATCCCCGCGCCTGCCATGAGTCGCTGATGCCGGTGATCGACACCACCACGCCGCGCCGTCTGGCGGTGGTGGGTGCCGGACCGGCCGGGATGGCGTTTGCCCTGCAGGCGGCGCAGCGCGGCCATCAGGTGACGCTTTACGATGCCGCGCCCGACATTGGCGGCCAGTTCAATATTGCCAGGCAGATCCCCGGTAAAGCGGAGTTCAGCGAAACGCTGCGCTACTTTCGTCATCAGCTGGCGGCGGCCGGTGTGCAGGTCGTCACCGGCCATCGGGTCGAGGCTGATCAGCTCAGCGAGGCCGATGAAGTGATTCTGGCGACCGGCATTCAGCCGCGCACACCCGATATTCCCGGCATCGATCACCCCAGCGTGCTCAGCTACCTTGAAGTGCTGCGCGATAAGCGCCCGGTAGGGCAACGGGTCGCCATTATTGGCGCGGGCGGAATCGGTTTTGACACCGCAGAATATCTGTCGCAGCCGCCGCATCAGGATGAACTGGCCGCCTTCTATCGCGAATGGGGCATCGATCGCAGTCTGAGCCAGCGTGGCGGCCTGATAACGCCGCAGCCGCCTGCCGCCACGCGGCAACTCTGGCTGTTGCAGCGCCGGGCTGGTAAACCCGGTGCCGGGCTGGCGAAAACCACCGGCTGGATCCATCGTACCAGCCTGAAGGCGCGCGGCGTGCAGATGTGGGGCGGCGTGGAGTATCTGGCGATTGATGATGCCGGGCTGCATCTGAAACGCGAGGGTGAAACTCTGCTGTTAGCGGTTGATAACGTTATTATCTGCGCCGGACAGGAACCGCAGCGCGAACTGGAAGCCGCGCTACGGGAAAGGGGTCAGAAAGTTACACTGATTGGCGGTGCCGATGTGGCGCAGGAACTGGATGCGCGCCGTGCCATCGCGCAGGCAACGCAGCTGGCGCTCAGCATCTGATTAGCGCATTTTTACCGCGCGCAGCACCACGAACTTCTGGTTCGAGGCGATCAGCGTGCAGTTGCCAAACAGCTTTTTCAGTTTGTGGTGATAATCGAGGTGGCGGTTGCCGACAATGCGCAGCTCGCCGCCATACTGAAGGCAGCGTTTGGCATCGCGGAACATCTGCCACGCCAGGTGATCGGTTACGGCATGTTGCTGATGGAATGGCGGATTGCACAGCACCGCGTGCAGACGATCGGACGGATAACCGCTCAGCACGTTGTTGACGCGGAACTGACAGCGGGCCAGATCTTCAGGCCGGTTCACTTCCACGTTGCGCTGGCTGGAGGCGACCGCCATATAAGATTCATCAAGGAAATGCACCTCGGCCTGCGGGTTCTGCTCCAGCGCCACCAGCCCTACCACGCCGTTACCACAACCGAGATCGACAATTTCACCCTCGATATTTTCCGGCAGATGCTGCACAAACAGCCGCGCACCAATATCCAGCGACGACCGTGAAAAGACGTTGGCGTAGTTGTGAATCTGATAAGGCGTGCCATCCAGCGGCCAGACCAGCGTCGGTTCGGCCTCACGCAACGCTGGCTGGGTGAACTGGCTGTAAATCAGCCGCGCTTTTTTCCACGCCAGCGAGGTGCGGGTTTCACCGATGATTTGCTCAAACAGCTGCAGCGTTGAATTATGGATCTCTTTGGCGCGGGCTGCGGCCAGGATCACCGTCTCTGGCGTCGCCACCTGACGAATAGCCCGCAGCTGATGCTCCAGCAGCGCCAGCGTTTTCGGCACCTTGATCAGCACCGCGGCCGGAGCCGCTGGCAGCGCGGCCAGGCTATCGAGGAAATGGACCTCGCCATCGTCCAGCGCATTTAACGCCAGGTTCTGCCGCGTCGCCTGCTGGCTCAGCCAGGAGTCACTGACGTGCCAGACGGTGCGCGGATTCAGTGCGCAGGTTAACGCGCCAAAGCTGTCGTTGAAGACCAGCACCGGGCCTTCCGGCAGCGTCTGCTGCAACAGATATTCATCAGCCGCATCCCAGGCTTGTAATGGACTTTCGTCACGCATCTGCGGGAAACGATGCAGGATCAGTGTGCGATCGTTCAGTTCAAGTTGGCTCATGAATTCTCCGGCGTGGTACACTTTGATGGATTTTCGCCCCAAAAAGGGGGCGCAGTATACTGTCTTTCGCCGGGAATCCCTAATGTCCTCACTGATCTACCTTCAGGGTTATCCTGCCCCTATTCTTGAGCAGGTTGAGACGTTGATCAGCCATCAGCGTTTAGGCGCATTTCTGCAGCAGCGCTATCCCGACACCCATAATGTGATGAGTGATAAAGCGCTGTATGACTACACCCTGGCGCTGAAAAACCGCTATATGCGCAACGCGCCGCCGATCAGTAAAGTGATCTGGGATAACAAAATCAAGGTGATGAAGCATGCGCTGGGTTTGCATACCGCCATTTCGCGGGTGCAGGGCGGCAACCTGAAGGCCAAGGCCGAAATCCGTATATCGACCTTTTTCCGCCTCGCGCCGGAACCGTTTCTGCGGATGATCGTGGTGCATGAGCTGGCGCACCTGAAAGAGAAGGATCACGATAAAGCGTTCTACCAGCTCTGCTGCCACATGGAGCCCGATTACCACCAGCTCGAATTTGACGCCCGCCTGTGGATGACCGATCAGGCGATGCGCGGTAACGCCGCTTAAAGAAACTCCTGCGCTTTCTGAATCAGGCTGGTTTTGGTCAGCGCCCCAAGAAAGCGCCGTTCCTGCGGATTGTTCAGCACCGGCAACCGTTCCAGCGTCACCGCCGCAAACGCCTCCCAGCCTTCGCGCATACTCTGGTTCTGGTAAACCACCGGAAACTCGTCATCCATCACGCACTGCACCGGTGAGTCGAGCGTGATCTCCTGCGCCAGCACCCGGCGGGAGATCTCATGGATCGAGACCACCCCCAGAAACGCCCCCACTTCATTGATCACATAGACGTAGCGTTCGCGCTTCAGCGAGCTGACCGCCAGCGCCTGGCCGACCGACTCGTGAGGCTGCAACGCCGCGCCGGGGATGATCAGCTCAGCGATGCGCATATTATCGAAATCATATTTGGCTTCGGAACGGTTGAAGTGATGGCTCACCACCGGATAGGTACTGGTCGATTGCAGCCGGTAGACCACCATCGACGCCAGCACCGAGGCGATCATCAGCGGGAACAGCAGACTGCTGTTGAGCGTCATCTCCAGCACCATCAGCATCGCCATTAACGGAGCCTGGCTGACGGCAGCCAGCACCGCTGCCATGCCAATCGCGGCATAGAGCAGCACATTGCCGAGCGGCAGATGCAGCGCTGCGCCGCCGCTGGCGATAATGACACCCAGCAAGGCGCCAATCAGTAATGAAGGGGTAAACAGGCCGCCGACCGCATTCGAGCCCACCGACAGGCTGGTGGCGAGCGTCTTGAGCAGCAGTAACAGCAGCAGCCCTGGCAGCAGATAGTGGCCCGCCATCACTTTGACGATCACTTCGTAACCGTTACCGAGAATATCGGTTGAGATCAGCGCCAGTAAACCGACCGCAAAGCCACCTGCCCCGAGCCGCAGCGGCAATGAAGCTACCTGGCTGAACAACCGCTTGCTGCGGGCAATCAGCTTAATCAGCAGCCAGCCGGCCAGACCGGCAACCAGACCAATCACCACCGTCATCACCAGGCTGCTGAGATCCATCCGGAAGCTGGCTTCCGCCAGCGGATAGAGCGCACTGCGAAAGCCCAGCGACCACATGGTCATCACCGCCACGGCCGAGGCGATAATCAGCGGTATCAGCCGCTGCAGCGCGGAAATACCGAAGGCAATCTCCGCCACAAAAATCGCTGACGCCAGCGGCGCGTGATAGACCGACGACAGTCCCGCCGCCGCCGCCATCGCCACCACGTCACTGTTTTTCAGGTTAAGCGACGCCGGCAGCACCCGGCCAATTGCGCTGCCGCACAGCGCCGACAGCTGCACCATCGGCCCCTCTTTCCCTATTGACGCGCCGCTACCGATGCTGGCAATGGAGGATAAGGCGCGAAAAAGCGAGGTTTTGGTCGGAACCGCATCGAGACGGGCATTTATCACCTCCAGGTAGTCGGTTTTCACCGTCTGTTGCTGCTCAATAGCGACCGCATAGCGCAGAAAATAACCCGCCAGCACCCCGCCGCCACCCACCAGCAGCGGCCAGAAGATCCACGGCCAGAGGTGAACGGATTCAGTGATTTCGCCGCCACTGGCGAACAGCAGATGATTAATAAGCTCAATTACGCCACGAAAAGCCAGCGTCACCAGCGATGCCGCGCACCCGACCGGGATGGCGATCAGTAAGGTGGTCCAGTTTAATGCGTGCTTACTTGCTTTCACCTGCGCTCCCTGTTTTGTCCCCGAAAATCATCGCGTCATCCTATTAGTGGAATGCGGATCGCAGGATCCGCTGCTGGCCGCACGGCCCCATTGCACCCGGCCAGAGAGATGTTACTCTGCCGCTTTACTTCTGCCGGAGAGATGACGTGATTCGTTTTGCCATTGTGGGAACAAATTGGATTACACGCCAGTTTATTGATGCCGCCCATGAAACCGGGGCAATGAAACTCTGTGCGGTCTATTCACGCAGTCAGCAGCAGGCGGAGGCGTTCAGCCACGATTATCGCTGTGAGCAGACCTTTACCTCGCTGGAGGCGCTGGCCGCCAGCCCGCAGATTGATGCGGTCTATCTTGCCAGTCCCAATGCTCTGCATTGCCAGCAGGCGCTGCTGTTTATGTCGCACGGCAAACATGTGATTTGTGAGAAACCACTGGCCTCGAATCTGCGAGAAGCGGAAGCGATGATCGCCTGCGCCCGTCAGCATCAGGTGGTCCTGTTTGAGGCCTTTAAAACCGCCAGCCTGCCTAACTTTATCCGGCTGCAACAGGCGCTGCCTGATGTGGGTAAGTTGCGTAAAGCATTGCTGAGCTACTGTCAGTACTCCTCACGTTATCCGCGCTATCTCAACGGCGAGAACCCCAACACCTTTGATCCGCGCTGGTCCAACGGCTCGATTATGGATATCGGCTATTACTGTCTGGCGTCGGCGGTGGCGCTGTGGGGCGAACCACAGCGGGTACAGGCCACGGCCACGCTGCTGGAGAGCGGCGTTGACGCGCACGGCGTGGTGGTGCTGAGCTACGGCGATTTTGACGTGACGATCCTGCACTCCAAGGTGAGTGATTCTTCCCTGCCGAGTGAGATTCAGGGCGAAGCGGGTGCGCTGGTGATTGAAAAATTCTCCGAGTGTCAGAAACTCACCTTCATCCCGCGCGGCGCGGAAAAACAGGCGCTGAGCCAGCCGCAGCATATCAATACCATGCTGTATGAAGCTGAGACTTTTGTCCGGCTGGTTGAGCAGCAGCAGGTGGACCATCCGGCACTGGAGGTTTCACGCATTACCGCCGCGCTGCTGACTGAGATTCGCCGCCAGACCGGCGTGGAATTTCCAGCCGATCGGCTGTCAGTGTAAATATTTCTAAATATTAACGACAATGATTGATTCCTGACCGGCTAAGCCGTAACTTACGCCTCTGCAAAGGGGAGTAACTTGTAAGCTGATTGATCGTCACTACGTTGCGAAAGCATCCGGTCATCAGGCAACCCGGAATTGATTCTGAGTTGTAAGTGAGACCTTGCCGGAAGGCGAGGTTTGCTTACAACAAAATAAGCGGCTGACGTCTTCTGACTTCAGCCGTTTTTTTTTATTTTTCAGACAGGATACGAATATGCAAACTGTGGGTACGCCATTACTCTGGGGCAGCTTCGCGGTTGTGGTGCTGATTATGCTGGCCATCGACCTGCTATTGCAGGGACGCCGCGGCGCGCAAACCATGACTTTCAAACAGGCCGCCGTCTGGTCGCTGGTCTGGGTGTCAGTTTCGCTGCTGTTCAGCGCCGCGTTCTGGTGGTATCTGGAAGGCAGCGCCGGGCGCGAAGTCGCTAACACTCAGACCCTCGCCTTCCTCACCGGCTACGTGCTGGAAAAAGCGCTGGCAGTAGATAACGTCTTTGTCTGGTTAATGCTGTTCAGCTACTTCTCGATTCCGGCGAACCTGCAACGCCGCGTATTGATCTACGGGGTATTAGGCGCCATCGTGCTGCGTACCATTATGATCTTCGCGGGCAGCTGGCTGGTAACGCAGTTTAGCTGGATCCTCTACGTCTTCGGCGCGTTCCTGCTGTTTACCGGTATTAAAATGGCGATGGCGAAAGAGGACGATCACGCAGTAGGCGACAAGCCGGTGGTGCGCTGGCTGCGTAAGCACTTACGCATGACCGACGCGCTTGATGGCGAGAAGTTCTTCACCCGCAAAAATGGTGTGCTGTTTGCAACGCCGCTGCTGCTGGTGCTGATTATGGTGGAACTGAGCGATGTTATCTTCGCCGTCGACAGTATCCCCGCGATCTTCGCCGTGACCACTGACCCGTTTATCGTGCTGACCTCAAACCTGTTCGCGATTCTCGGCTTGCGTGCCATGTACTTCCTGCTGGCTAACGTGGCAGAGCGCTTCTCGATGCTGAAATATGGCCTGGCCATCGTGCTGGTGTTCATTGGTATTAAGATGCTGATTGTCGATATCTACCACATTCCGGTCGGTATCTCTCTGAGCGTCGTCGGCCTGATTCTGGCGTCAACCCTGCTGATTAATGCCTGGGTTAACCGCAAAAGAGACCAGAAAAAGATCGCACCATAATTACCTACAGGGGCAGCGGATGCCCCTGTTTTATTTTGCCGCCACCAGCAGCGACATTTCATACCTCTGTCACACTTCCCATATCCAGCATAATAAAAACCCGACATCCGCCACACTGGCAGAATTATCTCTTTTCTCATGCGATCTTTTCCTTATACTCCGCCGGGCAAACCGCTTTAGCCGCTGCAAAACATCGCCGCTAAAACTACATCCGCGACAAAATATAGAAAATACTATGCAGAAAACTCTCTCCTCACGTCTGGGCGCGCTATTTACAGGCAGCCTGGTGAAGCAAATCATGGTTGGGCTGATCGCCGGTGTGGCGCTCGCCTGGATTTCTCGCGATGCGGCGCTGGCCGTTGGGCTGCTGGGCGACCTGTTTGTCAGTGCGCTGAAAGCGGTGGCACCGCTGCTGGTCCTGATGCTGGTGATCGCCTCTATCGCTAACCACCAGCATGGCCAGAAGAGCAATATCCGGCCGATTATTGTGCTCTATCTGCTGAGTACATTTTTCGCGGCCGTGGTGGCGGTGGTGTTCAGCCATCTGGTGCCGCAGACGCTGACCCTGGCGGCTGGCAGTACCGAAATCACGCCGCCTTCCGGCATCACTGAAGTGCTGCGTGGCCTGCTGATGAGCATGGTGGCCAATCCGATCACGGCACTGATGAACGCTAACTACATCGGCATTCTGGTGTGGGCGGTGGGTCTTGGACTGGCGTTTCGTCACAGCAGTGACACCACCCGCACCTTACTCAATGATGCGTCTCATGCGGTGACCTGGCTGGTTCGCTGCGTTATTCGCTGCGCGCCGGTGGGTATTTTCGGTCTGGTGGCCTCGATTCTCGCCTCAACTGGCTTTGGCGCGCTGTGGCAATACGCTCATCTGCTGACGCTGTTAATCGGCTGCATGCTGCTGATGGCGCTGGTGGTGAACCCCTTGCTGGTGTTCAGCAAAATTCGTCGCAACCCTTATCCGCTGGTGTTTACCTGCCTGCGTGAAAGCGGCGTCACCGCCTTCTTTACCCGCAGTTCGGCCGCCAATATTCCGGTGAATATGGCGCTGGCGAAACGTCTGGGGCTGGATGAAGATACCTATTCGGTCTCCATTCCGCTGGGCGCGACCATCAGTATGGCGGGCGCATCAATCACCATTACGGTATTGACGCTGGCGGCGGTGAATACGCTGGGCATCAGCATTGATGTGCCGACCGCGATTCTGCTCAGCCTGGTCGCTTCGCTGTGTGCCTGTGGCGCGTCGGGTGTTGCGGGCGGTTCGCTGCTGCTGATCCCGGTAGCCTGTAATATGTTTGGCATTCCTAACGATCTGGCGATGCAGGTGGTGGCGGTCGGCTTCATTATCGGGGTACTGCAGGACTCAGCGGAAACCGCGCTGAACTCCTCTACCGACATTCTGTTTACCGCCGCGGTCTGTCAGGCGGAAGCCGAACGCGAACCGCGTCGCGCGTAATCAGCAGCGGTAAAAAGCAGCAAAAAGGCGGCTCGTGCAGGCCTGATGCTGATCAGTTAAGGTTAACTTTGCAAAGGCTGCCGCGGTCAAACGTGGCAGCTTTTTTTTGCGCGAGCGTGCCGGAGTGCGGGCCTGAGCGCCCTTTTTAACAACACGCACTGAAGCTTCAGAGCAGGCTGGGGTTGGGCAGGGGCAGGCAATCCGCAGCGCTGAACAGAATGAGTCTGTCAGGAGAGCCCGCAGGACGCGGGCGAAAGGCGGGGCGGCACAGGATGTGCCATCCCCGGCGGTCCGTCAGGCAGGCGAATGAAGTGAAGGAACCGCGCAGCGGCGCGAGGACCGCCAGCCCCTGAACGGCACCAGACTGCGTTATCACCGGTCGCTTAACTGACGGGCATTAGCCCATGCAGGCCGTCTTTTTATATTCAACGGTATAGCGCGCCAGCGCTGACAACGGCGAGTTTTGCCAGCTTACAGCGTTACCCCACTTTTGAAGATCGCCAGCTCGCGGAAGTCGTTCTTTTCGTTGTTGGTGAGCTGACCATTGGCAATCGCCACAATGGTATCCACGAAATCTTCCAGCATCTGATCCATGCTCATGCCATCAATCAGCCGTCCGGCATCAAAATCGATCCAGTGCGGTTTTTTCTCGGCCAGCGGCGTGTTGGTTGCCAGCTTCACCGTCGGGACAAAGCCGCCATACGGCGTGCCGCGCCCGGTACTGAACAGCACCATGTGGCAGCCGGCACCGGCAAGAGCACTGGTGGCCACCGCGTCGTTGCCTGGCGCGCTCAACAGATTGAGGCCCGGCGTTTTCAGCCGCTCACCATACTTCAGCACATCCACAACCTGGCTTTGCCCCGCTTTCTGGGTGCAGCCGAGTGACTTCTCTTCCAGCGTGGTAATGCCGCCCGCTTTATTACCCGGTGACGGATTTTCATAGATCGGCTGCTGATGATCGATAAAGTACTGCTTGAAGTCGTTGATCATCGCGACCGTTTTACCGAAGATCGCCTCGTCACGGCAGCGGCTCATCAGAATGCGTTCCGCACCAAACATCTCCGGCACTTCGGTCAGCACGGTGGTGCCACCGTTGGCGATCATCTGATCAGAGAAGCGCCCCAGCAACGGATTGGCGGTGATCCCTGAAAAACCATCTGATCCACCGCACTCCAGACCGAATTTCAGCTCGCTGAGCTTGCCTGGCTCACGCTGGTCATGGCGCATTTTTTCATACAGCGCATGCAGGCGTTCCACTCCGGCTTCCACTTCGTCGTCATGCTGCTGGCAGACCATAAATTCAACCCGGTCGCTCTCAAACGCACCCAGCGTGTCGCGAAACGCATCAACCTGATTGTTCTCGCAGCCGAGTCCAATCACCAGCACCGCACCCGCGTTCGGATGACGTACCATGTTTTGCAACATGGTACGGGTATTTTCATGATCCTGGCCCAGCTGAGAACAGCCGAAGGTGTGGCTGAACAGGAAGGCACCATCGATATCTTCCGCCTGCTGCGTCTCTTTCAGGAAACGTTGCAGGATCTGTCGGGCAATGCCATTGACGCAGCCGACAGTCGGCAGGATCCATAACTCATTGCGGATACCGACCTCGCCATTTGCGCGACGATAGATCTGCACTTCGCGATCGCCCGGCTGCGGCGGTATGGTCACGAAGTCTGGCAGGTACTGATACTGATCCAGATCGCTGAGGTTGGTTCGGGCGTTCTGTGAATGGATCAGCTCACCCGCCACGATCGGCTGGGTTGCATGGGCGATCGGTAAACCATATTTGATCACCAGCTCGCCCTGAGCGATCGGCTGCAGGGCAAACTTATGCCCGCGCCCGACCGCCTGTTGCAGCGCCACGGAGAGCGCAGAGACCTCGATGGTGGCGCCAGCGTCTAAGTCACGCAACGCCACGGCGACGTTGTCGCGGGAATGTATTTTAATTGCGTCTTGCATAGCGTTATCTCAGTTGACTCAGCGCCTCACGCATTCCGTGGGCGATGATGTTTTGCAGGTGTCGGGCCACCACAGCCACCAGTCCGGGTCGCTGGGTTAAATCTTCGCCCCAGTGTTGCGTATCGCTTAGTACGCTCTGCACCAGTTGCTCCGGTGAAATCTGATCTGCCTGCAGCGCCGTCCATCCTTCGGCGTAGCGCTGCAGCCAGTGTGCATCATCCTGCAGCGGCCAGCTTTTTTCTGCCGATTCGCCGCGATAAAAAGCGATCAGCGCCGCTAGCGCAAAGGTAATGCGGGTTGGCCATTCGCCGTTTTGCTGATGCGCAGCCAGCAACGGTGTCAGCAGCCGGGTGCGGAATTTAGTCATGCCATTCAGCGCAATCGACAACAGCGCATGGCGAATAAACGGATTGCGGAACCGGCACTGCACCGCATCGGCAAAAGCGTGCAGCTCGCTGGCGGGCAGGTCGAGCGTCGGGATCACTTCGTCACGCAGCAGTCCATCGACGAAACCGGCAATCGCCGGATCGTCCATCGCCTCACCAACGCTCTCCAGCCCGGCGAGAAACGCCACCGGTACCATCGCGGTGTGCGCACCGTTGAGGATGGCTACCTTCTGCGCTTTATAGGGCGCAATGTCATCGACGTGGCGCACCTGCGGTGCCAGCGCGTTCAGCTTCAGCTCGGTAAACAGCGCCGACGGCCCCTGAATCACAAACTGGTAGTAGACTTCACCCGCCACCAGATAACGATCTTCGTAGCCCAGTTCCGCTTCAATCTGCGCGCTTTCGGCCGGGAAGCCGGTAACGATGCGGTCCACCAGCGTGTTGTAGAAAGCACAATGCTGATGAACCCAGGTGTTAAATTCTGACGGCAGATGCCAGTGATCGGCGTAGCGCAGCACCCTATCGCGCAGCGTATCGCCGTTATGGTCAATCAGCTCGCACGGCACCACCAGCCAGCCCTTGTCGCTGGCTCCGCCGAAGTGGGAATAGCGCGCCCACAGCAGCTGCGTCAGTTTGCCAGGGAAACTGCTGGCAGGCTGGTCGGTGAGTTGATCCGTCCCGACAAAGGCGATACCCGCCTCGGTGGTATTGGAAAATACCATCCGCAGATCGGGGTTGTGCGCCAGCGCCATAAAATCCCCGAACTGCTGATAAGGCTGAATCTCGCGGTTCAGGCTCCGAATCAGCCGGGTTTCGCTCACCGACTCGCCCTGGTCGTTCAGACCGCGAATCAGCGTGGTGTAGAGACCATCCTGCTGATTCAGGCTATCGCTGACCTCACGGTTACGCGGCCGCACCACCACGATCCCGGCATCGGTGCCCTGATGTTCGTTAAGCCAGTCAATCTGCCAGTCAATAAAGGCGCGCAGAAAGTTTCCTTCGCCGAACTGGATCACCCGGTCGCGATAGACCGCACCCGGAAAGTCGTGACGGTTTAGCCTTTTCATTCTCAGGCTCCCAGCTCAATGCCAAAGTAATCGCGGGCATTGTTGAAGCAGATGTTTTGCACCATCTCGCCTAACAACGCCTCATCCGCTGGCGCTTCGCCCTGCTCTACCCAGCGACCGATCATCTGGCACAGCAGACGACGGAAATATTCGTGACGGGTATAGGAGAGGAAGCTGCGGCTGTCGGTCAGCATCCCGACGAAGCGGCTGAGTAAACCGATCTGCGCCAGTTGAGTCATCTGACGCTGCATACCATCCAGCTGGTCGTTGAACCACCAGGCTGAACCGAACTGCATCTTGCCGGCCTGACCTTCGCCCTGGAAGTTGCCTGCCATGGTCGCCAGCACTTCGTTGTCGCGCGGATTCAGGCAATACAGGATAGTTTTTGGCAGCGCATTGTTGAGGTTCTGCGCCCCCAGCAGGCGGGCCAGCGGTTCCGCCAGCGGCTGATCGTTGATCGAGTCGAAGCCGACATCCGGCCCTAACAGCTGATACTGACGCGGGTTGGTGTTGCGTAACGCGCCAATGTGATACTGCTGCACCCAGCCGCGACGGGCATATTCACTGCCCAGCCATACCAGCACGGCAGTTTTGAACTGGGCGGTCTCGTGCGGGTCAGGTGCGGCACCGCTGCGGCGGCGAGCCAGAATGGCGTCCAGCGTGGCGTCGTCCGCCTCGGCATAGCAGACCACGTCCAGCGCGTGATCGGAGACTTTACAGCCGTGCGCCGCAAAGTGATCCAGCCGCTGATTAAGTGCACTACGCAGATCGTCAAAACGCTGCACGCTGATGTCAGTCAACTGCTCCAGCGTCTCAATCCACGGCAGGAAAGTTTCCGCTTCGATATTGAAGGCTTTGTCCGGCCGCCAGCTCGGCAGCACTTTGACCGTGAAGCTGCTGTCCTGTGCCAGTGCGTGGTGATGACGCAAATCGTCCAGTGGATCGTCGGTGGTGCCGACCATCTTCACCTTCATCTGCTGCATGATGCCGCGCGTGGTAAAGCTGTCCTGCGCCAGCAGTTCGTTGCAGCGATGCCAGATGTTATCCGCGGTTTTTTCCGACAGCAGCGTATCGGTAATGCCGAAAGGCCGGCGCAATTCCAGATGGGTCCAGTGATAGAGCGGGTTGCCGATGGTATGCGGCACGGTGCGCGCCCAGGCATCAAACTTTTCACGATCGCTGGCATCACCGGTACAGAACGCCTCCGGTACGCCGTTGGCGCGCATCGCCCGCCACTTGTAGTGATCGCCTTTCAGCCAGATGTCATAAAGGTTTGCGAAGCGATAATTTTCGGCAATCTGCTGCGGCGGCAGGTGGCAGTGATAGTCGAAAATCGGCTGATCCTTCGCGTAGTCGTGATAGAGACGACGGGCGAACTCGTTATCCAGCAAAAAATCCTCGGTCATAAAACGCGACATAGCAACATCCTCATCAACTGAACCGCTAATGGCCCAAAGTTATCATACCAATTTAAGCCCGCTGCGGATTTATTTGCGATCCTGCTCACATAAACGGCGTTCTCTGTCGACGGTTATGGACACTTTTGTCGGCTGTAGCGTGCTAAATGGCTGTCATTTCGCAGGTTTCCAGTATCCCACAGCGCAGAAAGGGTTTTTGTGATGGCTCTCAACTTTTAAAGTTGTATAACAAGTTAGGCTCTCGCTCCATCGTGAGGGTGTTTTGACTCACAAACGGCAAGGTCAGTTAAAGGTCGCTCAGACAGGACCTGCGGGCGTGAGCAGAGCTGCATCACGAGCTGTCCCGCTCCAGATAACAACAGCGGCAAGACCGCATACAGAACTGGAAGAGGTAGAGGATGCGTAAAATCAAAGGGTTACGCTGGTACATGATTGGACTGGTAACGCTCGGCACGGTGTTAGGCTACCTGACCCGTAACACTATCGCGGTGGCAGCACCCACGCTACAAACTGAGCTGCATATCACCACGCAGCAATACTCCTACATCGTGGCGGCCTATTCGGCCTGCTACACATTGATGCAACCGGTGGCGGGCTACGTACTTGATCTGCTCGGCACCAAAGTCGGATATGCGGTATTTGCCGTGCTGTGGGCCATCTTCTGCGCCGCAACAGCGATGGCTGGCAGCTGGGGCGGTTTCGCGCTGGCACGCGGTGCGGTCGGCGCGGCGGAAGCGGCGATGATCCCGGCGGGGCTGAAAGCCAGCAGCGAATGGTTTCCGGCTAAAGAGCGCTCGGTCGCGGTCGGTTACTTTAACGTCGGCTCCTCTATCGGGGCGATGCTGGCACCGCCGCTGGTAGTGTGGGCGATTATGGCGCACAGCTGGCAGATGGCCTTTATCATCACCGGCGTCCTGAGCATGGCCTGGGCGTTATGCTGGCTGGTGTTCTATAAGCACCCGAAACAGCAGACTAAACTCAGCGATGAGGAGCGCGACTACATCATTTCCGGTCAGGAAGCGCAGCATCAGACCGGTAACACGCGCAAAATGTCGGCGCTGGAAATTATCCGTAACCGTCAGTTCTGGGGCATTGCGCTGCCGCGTTTTCTGGCTGAACCGGCCTGGGGTACCTTCAACGCCTGGATCCCGCTGTTCATGTTTAAGGTTTACGGTTTCAATCTGAAAGAGATTGCGCTGTTTGCCTGGATGCCGATGCTGTTTGCCGACTTTGGCTGCATTATTGGCGGCTATCTGCCACCGCTGTTTCAGCGCTGGTTCGGCGTTAACCTGATCGTTTCACGTAAACTGGTGGTGACGATGGGTGCGGTGTTAATGATTGCACCTGGCACTATCGGCCTGTTTACCAGCCCGTATGTGGCTATCGCTCTGCTGTGCGTCGGCGGTTTTGCTCACCAGGCGCTCTCGGGTGCCCTGATTACCCTCTCCTCTGACGTGTTTGGCCGCAACGAAGTCGCCACCGCCAATGGCTTAACCGGCATGGCAGCCTGGACTGCCAGCACCATGTTTGCGCTGGTGGTCGGCGCGCTGGCGGATACGCTGGGCTTCAGTCCACTGTTCGCCGCGCTGGCGGTATTCGATCTGCTGGGTGCCGTGGTGATCTGGACCGTATTGAAAAATAAACCGATTTCAGAGCTCACGCCTGCGGTAACCGCGCCACAGGGTGCAGTGGTTCGCAGCTAACCTGCCGGGCTGGCGCAAGCCAGCCCATTTCCTCGCCCGTCATGAAGTGGTATAACAACTCACTGTTTGTTACCTGGACTGTGCTATGGACCTCACTGAATCCCGTCGACTCTATCAACAGCTGGCCAGCGAGCTGAAACGCCGCATTGAAGCCGGGATCTATCCGATCGGCGAAAAGCTGCCTGCCGAGCGTCTGATTGCTGAGGAGATGGAGGTCAGCCGCACCGTGGTTCGTGAAGCGATCATCATGCTGGAAGTCGAAGGCTATGTTGAGGTGCGCAAAGGATCGGGTATCCATGTGATGGCCAGCCAGCAGCAGCATCGCATTGCTCCCACCAGCAGCCTGCTGGAGTTCGCCACTTTCGGCCCGTTCGAGTTACTGCAGGCTCGTCAGCTGATCGAAAGTAACGTCGCCGAGTTCGCCGCTACCCAGGTGACGCGTCAGGATATTATTGACCTGATGGCGATTCAGGAGAAGGCACGTCAGGAAGATCATTTTCGCGACTCTGAATGGGATATGCAGTTCCACGTTCGTATTGCCCAGTCGACCCAGAACAGCGCGTTAGCCGCCATTGTTGAAAAAATGTGGCTGCATCGCCTGCACAATCCTTACTGGCTCAAACTCCACGAGCACATCGATCAGCGCAGCATCCTCAGCTGGTGCGACGACCACGATCAAATCCTCAAAGCCCTGATGCGTAAAGATCCGGCCGCCAGTAAACTGGCGATGTGGCAACATCTGGAAAATACTAAACAGATGCTGTTCAATGCCACGGCGGATGACTTCGAATTTAACGTTGACCGTTACATGTTTGGTGAAAATCCGGTCATCCTGCCTGACGGGTCGAATAACGCCCGCTAACCGTGGTTAAAAAGCGCTCAACATGGTCAGTTAATCTGCAATAGTGTCAGGTCATGTAAAGCTCCTTTTTACACGCCGTTTCACAAGGTAAAACTCCTGTTCGCCGACGAGTTTTCCTGTCTCGGACAGGTGATTTTTGTTACAGTTATCGCCCTTTTCTTACCCTTTGCGACAGGGGTTTATAAAGTCGCTGATTTAACGATCAATTCTGGAAGGATCCGGAAAATCCTGCCCAGGCTGCGCGCCTAAAATTTACAACTAACTGCCAGTCTGTGCTCAAGTCCCGGTGGGACATGTTTAACAATGATGTTCAGGAAAGATTGATGGATATTTTGCAAGCGTTGCTGCATGCCTTGTGGCAACAGGACTACGAAACGCTTTCCGACCCCACGCTGGTATGGGCCATTTACGGCGTGCTGTTCATGATTCTGTTTCTGGAGAATGGCCTGCTGCCCGCCGCATTTTTACCAGGCGACAGTCTGCTGATTCTGGTCGGCGTACTGATTGCCAAAGGCACCATGAGTTTTCCGCTAACCATTCTGGTGCTGACCACCGGCGCCAGCCTGGGATGCTGGGTGAGCTATATTCAGGGCCGCTGGCTGGGTAATACGCCCACGGTGCAAAAATGGTTGTCACACCTGCCCGCCCAGTACCATCTTCGCGCCCACAGCCTGTTTCACCGGCACGGGTTATCTGCCCTGCTGATTGGCCGCTTTATCGCTTTTGTCCGTACTCTGCTGCCGACCATCGCCGGATTGTCCGGTCTGAGCAATGCCCGCTTTCAGTTCTTCAACTGGGTCAGCGCCTTCCTCTGGGTCGTCATTTTAACCGTGCTGGGCTTTGCCCTGGGCAAAACGCCGATTTTCCGCCGTTATGAGGATGAGCTGATGTTCTTCCTGATGATGCTGCCGCTGGCGCTGCTGGTGTTTGGCCTGGTGGGATCGCTGGTGGTGTTGTGGCGTAAACGACAGGCGGATCAAAACGGGAAAGCTGAGTAATGAAATTACTACAGGCTATTCCGAAACGGTGGTTACCCTGGGTGATCGCGGGCGTGTTTGCGCTGATTGCGATTGGCGTGGCGCCAACCCTGATGCGCCATGAAACGGTGGTGCAGATTCGCGTTTCCCATGCGGGCGCGACCCTGCCCGACGGCTTCTACCTCTACCAACAGCTCAGCGCTCAGGGGATTCGCATCAAAAGTATCACCCCATCTGGCGACGCGCTGATTATTCATTTCGACAGTGAAGAACAGAGTCTGGCGGCGCAAAAAGTGTTGCGTCGTCTGTTGCCTCAGGGCTTTATTGTGGCGCAGCACGAACAGTCTCAACGCCTGTCGCTGGCCTGATCTTCCCTTCCTCGCTGTTCGCACCTCAGACCCTGCCCACAGGGTTCGGGTCTGAGGTGAACTCTATCTCCCGGTGTTCTTTGAACTTTTTACCGCTGATGTCTATGCTTAACCGAGAGTTGATTCTCAGCACGCGCCGCAAGCAAACAGGCTGCGTGGTGACGGGTCAGGTAACAACGGAAGGTACCAAGCCTGATGAAATATCATCTGTTACTGGGAATGGCGCTGCTGTCGCTGTCAGGATCGTTGCTGGCGGCGGAGTCGCTGTGTCAGCAGAAAGAGCAGGATATCCAGCGTGAAATTGCGGTGGCGCAGAAGCATAACAATCAGCGCCGCGTTAACGGCCTGGAGCGCGCCCTGACTGAAGTCCGCGCTGACTGCACCGACAAGAAGCTGGAAGCAGCGCATCTGGAAAGAATTAACGCTCAGAAACAGAAAGTGGCTGAGCGCGAACACGAACTCAAGGAAGAGCGTGATGAGGGCCATGACAAGGACAAGATTGCTAAGCGACAACAAAAACTGGATGAAGCGCGCCGGGAGCTGAAGAAGTTACAGGCGGAGCCCTATTAATCGGAATTAATCTACTGATGTTAAAGGAGTATTTTATGTCTAAAGACACATCATCGGAACATTTGCGTGCTGAACTGAAAAACCTTGCTGACACGCTGGAAGAGGTGCTGAGCAGCAGCACTGAGAAATCCAAAGGCGAGCTGGATAAGCTGCGTAACAAAGCGCGTGTGGCGCTGGACAGCTCCCGCGAGCGCTTAGGGGAATCCAGCGAGCGTATCGCTGCCACCACCCGCGAAGCCGCGCAGAAAGCCGAAGGCTATGTGCGTGAAAATCCATGGCATGGTGTCGGTATCGGTGCAGCGATTGGCGTCGCACTGGGCATCCTCATTTCGCGTCGATAACTATGGCAGATTCACAGCATAACCACGGCCCGGCTAAAGGGGTCATAAACATCGGCCAGCGTATTGTGACCACGCTGGTGGGTATGGTTGAGACGCGCGTCCGTCTGGCAGTGGTGGAACTGGAAGAAGAGAAAGCTAACCTGATACAGCTGCTGTTGATGGTCGGCCTGACGATGCTGTTCACCGCTTTTGGCCTGATGAGTCTGATGGTGTTGATCATCTGGGCAGTGGATGCGCAGTATCGTCTGATGGCCATCGCCATCACCACCGGCACGCTGTTCCTGCTGGCGATTATCTTCGGGCTCTGGACGCTACGTAAATCGCGTCAATCCACGCTGTTGCGCCACACGCGCAAAGAGCTGGAAACCGACCGCGGCTTACTTGAGGATCAACGTTAATGAGCCGCCGCGAGCGTGAAGAACGCATCCATGAACTGCTCAAGCATGTGCAGCAGGAGCGACTTGATTTAAGCGCTGCGCGCCGTGACTGGCTGGAAGGGACCGCCCATTACGACCGCGGCTGGTTTACGTTCCTCAGTTTACGGCGCTATCTGGCGATCGGCAGCAGCGCGCTGGCGATTTACTCGATTCGCAGTCCCAACATGCTGTTACGCTGGGCAAAACGCGGATTTGGTGCCTGGAGTACCTGGCGCATGATCAAGTCCGCTTTGCCGCCGCGTTAATCCTGCTTAAAGCCGGTCCTGAACGGACCGGCTTCTCTTCATCAGAATTTCTGAAAAACATCGACAGTATATATCGCTTACAACCTTTCCACGCCGCGACTATCATCTCCAGCTATCAACCCAATGAATGGCAGCACAGCTTTCAGCGGGAATAAACCCTGCGGGCAACCTGCCCTGCAATACTGATAGCGTTGGAGTAAATGATGAAAAAATTCGAAGATACTGGTCTGCTGCTGGCTCGCATCCTGATGCCAATTCTGTTCATTACCGCTGGCTGGGGCAAGATTACCGGTTATGCGGCAACCCAGCAGTACATGGAAGCGATGGGCGTGCCTGGCTTCATGCTGCCACTGGTTATCCTGCTGGAATTTGGCGGCGGCCTGGCGATTCTGTTCGGTTTCCTGACCCGTTTCACCGCCCTGTTTACTGCCGGTTTCACCATCCTGACCGCGTTTCTGTTCCACAGTAACTTTGCCGAAGGCGTGAACCAGCTGATGTTCATGAAGAACCTCTCCATTGCGGGCGGCTTCCTGGTATTAGGTCTGGTGGGTCCTGGCGCGTACAGCATCGACCGCCTGCTGAGCAAAAGAAAACCACAGGCTGCGATTGCACGCTAATCTGCCGTAACGCGTATTCACACATATACTTAACAGGGCGAGGAGATAACCTCGCCCTGTTTGCATTGGAGGCGATATGGGACAGTTAATTGACGGTGTCTGGCATGACACCTGGTACGACACCAAATCTACCGGTGGACGATTTAAGCGTTCAGTATCGGCATGGCGCAACTGGGTTACCGCCGATGGCAGTGCCGGCCCTGACGGGAAAGCCGGATTTACCGCCGAGCGTGACCGTTATCATCTCTATGTCTCGCTGGCCTGCCCGTGGGCGCACCGCACTCTGCTGATGCGTCAGCTGAAAGGGCTGGATAGCATGATTGATGTGTCCGTGGTGCATCCACTGATGCTGGAAAACGGCTGGACCTTTGATGATGAGTTTGAGGCAGCGACCGGCGATAAGCTATATCAGAACGAGTTTCTCTATCAGCTCTATCTGCACGCCGATCCGCACTACAGCGGCCGCGTGACGGTGCCGGTGTTGTGGGACAAGCAGCAGAACACCATTGTCAGCAATGAATCCGCCGATATCATCCGGATGTTTAACAGCGCGTTTGATGCGGTGGGCGCCCGCGCCGGCGACTACTATCCGGTTGCCCTGCGGGAGAAAATCGATGAGCTGAACGGCTGGATTTACGACACAGTGAATAACGGCGTCTACAAAGCAGGTTTCGCTACTTCACAGTCGGCCTATGACGAAGCGGTCACCGCGCTGTTTCATTCGCTGTCACGGCTGGAGCAGATCCTTGGTCAGCATCGTTACCTGACTGGCGATCAGCTGACCGAAGCAGATCTGCGGTTGTGGACCACGCTGGTCCGTTTTGATCCGGTCTATGTGACCCATTTCAAATGCGATCGTCATCGCATTGGTGATTTCATTAATCTGAGCGGTTTCCTGCGGGATATCTATCAGATACCCGGTATCGCAGAGACGGTTAACCTGCCGCATATCCGTCACCACTACTATTGCAGCCACAAGACCATCAACCCGAACGGCGTGATTTCGCTGGGTCCGGCGTTTGACTGGGATGAGCCACACGGCCGCGGTTAAGCTCTTTGCGCATCACGCTATAAAGCAAAAACCCCGCCGGAGCGGGTTTTTTGGTAAAAAGCCGGCGCTGACCGTTAAGCCGCGTTCTTTTCACGGAGAGCGTCGTGGACAGTCATTCATCACTGTCGGCTCTTAGCCCGCAAAGCAAAAACCCCGCCGGAGCGGGGTTTTTGGTAAAAAGTCGAAGCTGACCGTTAAGCCGGGTTCTGTCGTGGACAGTCATTCATCTAGGCCAGCAATCACTCACTGGCTCAAGCAGCCTACCCGGGTTCAGTACGGGCCGTACCTTGTGAACCCCTATTTGGCCTTGCTCCGGGTGGAGTTTACCGTGCCACGAACTGTTGCCAGTCGCGCGGTGCGCTCTTACCGCACCCTTTCACCCTTACCTGATCCCATTACTGGGCCATCGGCGGTTTGCTCTCTGTTGCACTGGTCGTAGGCTTGCGCCTCCCAGGCGTTACCTGGCACCCTGCCCTATGGAGCCCGGACTTTCCTCCCCTCTGCCCGTCTCCCCACAAGTGGGGACGACGACAAAGCGGCGACTGTCTGGTCAGCTTCGGCGCGGGATGATAGGGCATTCGCCGCCATTTGTCACGCCTCTTGCTGCTCCAGCGCATACTTATACAGCGCATTTTTCTTCACGCCATGAATCTCAGCGGTCAATGCAGCGGCTCGCTTGAGCGGTAACTCTTTCTGCAACAGCGCCAGTGTGCGCAGCGCATCAGGCGGCAACGCCTCTTCGTCGGCTTTGTGCCCTTCAACAATCAGCACCATCTCGCCTTTGCGACGATTTTCATCTTCTTTGACCCAGGCCAGTAGCTCGCCGACCGGTGCCCCGTAAATCGACTCCCAGGTTTTGGTCAGCTCACGCGCCAGCACCACGTATCGGTCAGCGCCCAGCTCGGTCACCATATCCTGCAGGCTGTCCAGCAGGCGATGGGTGGATTCGTAAAAGATCAGGGTACGCGGTTCCTGCACCAGCGCGCGCAGCACATCACAACGGCCTTTAGTTTTGGCCGGCAGAAATCCTTCGTAACAGAAACGATCTGAGGGTAATCCAGCGGCACTCAGCGCCGCGATCGCCGCACAGGCACCAGGCAGCGGTACGACACGGACACCGGCTTCGCGACAACGCCGCACCAGATGATAGCCGGGATCGTTGATCAGCGGCGTGCCGGCATCGGAAACTAAGGCTATGCTTTGCCCCTCTTGCAGCTTCGTCAACAGCAGCTCAGCCTTCTGCTGTTCGTTGTGGTCGTGAAGTGCGAAGAGTCGCGCATTGATGGCGAAATGTTGTAGCAACAGCCCGGTATGACGTGTATCTTCCGCAGCGACCAGATCGACGCTCGAAAGCACCGTCAGCGCCCGCTGGGTGATATCACCCAAATTACCAATCGGGGTTGGAACGATGTAGAGCGTGCTGGCAGAAATCTCTGCCCGATCGAGTTGTTTCATTGTTTCATCCGAATTGCCGATTTAATATTGAGCATCTTGAAAAAAACATCACTGGATACAGTATGCTTCCTTCAAAAGTCGTTCGTCGTAAAGCAGGACGCTTTCTGCCTGTCGTTCTTGCCGGGCTGATTTTAGCCGCGTGTAGCGGTCAGGGGCCGCAAACCTCAACCGTCAATATTCAGGGGCCTGCCACGGCTAATTCAGCCTATTACCTGCAACAAGCGCAGCAAAGCAGCGATGATAGCAAGACCGACTGGCAATTACTTGCAATCCGCGCCCTGTTGAAGGAAGGAAAGTATCCTGAGGCGACCCAGCAGTTAAGCCAGTTGCCACAACAGCTATCAGAGACTCAGCAGCAGGAGTTACTGCTGTTACAAGCGCAACTGCAGCTGTCGACACAGCAGATCAAAGAGGCGCAGGCGCGCTTACAGCAGGTGAAAACCGGTGCGCTGTCGCAGGATCAGCTGGCGCGTTACTACGGTTTGCAGATTGCCAGCGCGCAGGGCCGTCCTTCGCTGTCGCTGTTGCGTACCTATATTGCGCAGGAGCCGCTGCTGAAAGGTCCCGATCACCAAAGTAATATTGACGCCACCTGGCAGGCACTGACGCAGATGCCGCAGCAGGAAGTCAGTAATCTGGTGATTAACGCTGACGAAAATGTTCTGCAGGGCTGGCTGGATCTGCTCGCTGTCTGGCGTGCCAATAGCCAGGATGCTGAGATGCTGAAGTCCGCCATTAAAGACTGGCAGACCCGTTATCCACAGAACCCGGCGGCGAAGACCTTACCGACTCAGCTGAGCCAGATGCAGAATTACACCAAAGCCTCGACCAGCACCATTGCGCTGCTGCTGCCGCTGAACGGTCAGGCGCAGGTGTTCGCCAATGCGATCCAGAAAGGCTTTAATGACGCGAAGAATGGCCTGCTGACGCCAGCACCACAGCCAGCGGCCGCACAGCCCGCGACAGCGGATGCTACCGCCAGTGCGCAGCCCGCCGCCAATGCTGACGCGGTGGTCAGTCCATCCGCCGCCCCAATCAGCGCGCCGCAAGCGCAGCCAGCCGGGACGGCAACGCAACAGCCAGCCGCCGCCCAGCCTGCCGCAACCCAACCTGCTGCCACGCCACCGGCCGCCGCAGAACCGGCCAGCAACGCGCAGATCAAAGTCTACGACACCAGCAGCCAGCCGATTCAGCAGGTGATGCAGCAGGCCCAGCAGGATGGCGCAACCATCGTGGTCGGTCCGCTGCTGAAGAGCGACGTTGAGCAGGTCGCTAACAGCCAGACGCCACTCAATGTGCTGGCGCTTAACGAGCCGGAAAAGATCCAGAACCATCCGAATGTTTGTTACTTTGCGCTTTCTCCTGAAGACGAAGCGCGCGATGCCGCGCACCATATCTGGGATCAGGGCAAGCGTCAGCCGCTGCTGCTGGTACCGCGCAGTGGATTGGGCGATCGCGTGACTAACGCCTTTGCGCAGGAGTGGCAGTCACTGGGCGGCAGCACCGTGTTGCAGCAGCGTTTTGGTTCCACCGCCGAGCTGAAACAGGGTATCAACAGCGGCGCAGGCATCAGCTTATCCGGCACGCCGGTGAATGCTGCGCCAGCCGAACCTCAGGGCGTCTCGATTGCGGGCGTGACCATTCCGGCCCCGCAGCAGAACACGCCAGACGTCGCCAGCACCAGCGGTGACGGCGCGGTCGATGCGGTCTATATCGTTTCGACGCAAGGCGAGCTGCAGCTGATTAAACCGATGATCACCATGCGTACCGGCAGCCGCAGCAACATCGCGCTCTATGCCAGTTCACGTAGTGCGCAGGCGGGTGCCGGTCCGGACTTCCGGCTGGAGATGGATGGCCTGCAGTTCAGCGATATCCCGCTGCTCTCCGGCACCAATCCGGGCCTGATGCAGCAGGCATCGAAGTCCTTTAACAATGACTATTCGCTGGTTCGCCTGTATGCGATGGGGATTGATGCCTGGACGCTGGCGAATCACTTTAACCAGATGCGTCAGTCACCGGGCTTTACGCTGGATGGCAATACCGGCAAGCTGAGCGCCGATGCGGATTGTGTGATCAACAGGAAGTTGACATGGAACCAGTATCGTCGGGGCGAAATCGCGCCAGCCAACTAAATCGCCGTCAGATTGGCGCCGGGCATGAACAGCGTGCCCGTCGCTATCTTGAGCAGGCAGGCCTGAAATGGGAAGCCAGCAATGTCCATTGTCGCGGCGGGGAACTTGACCTGATTATGCGCGACGGGCACTGTTGGGTGTTTGTCGAGGTTCGCTACCGGCGCGATGCGCGTTACGGCGGCGCGCTCGCCAGCGTGACCCGCGAGAAACAACATAAGCTGCTGCGTGCCGCTGCTCTGTGGCTGGCACAACGCGGCGGCAGTTTTGAAACAGTGAATTGCCGTTTCGACATCATCGCCATTACCGGCACGGCGCTCGAGTGGCTGCCGAATGCCTTTAATGCAGACGTTTAGAACCAGGTGGTCGTGTGCAGGACAGAATTAAAGCGTGTTTTACTGAAAGTATCCAGACCCAGATTGCCGCCGCTGAGGCGCTGCCCGATGCCATTTCCCGCGCGGCAATGACGCTGGTGCAGTCGTTACTGAACGGCAATAAAATCCTGAGTTGCGGCAACGGCGCCTCATCAGCCAATGCGCAACACTTTGCCGCCAGCATGATTAATCGTTTCGAAACCGAGCGTCCCAGCTTACCGGCACTGGCGTTAAGCGCCGACAACGTGATGCTGACCGCGATTGGCAACGATCGCCTGCATGATGAAGTTTACGCCAAACAAGTGCGGGCACTCGGTCAGGCGGGCGACGTGCTGCTGGCTATCTCCACCCGCGGTAATACCCGTGACATCGTTAAAGCCGTTGAGGCCGCCGTTACACGCGATATGACTATCGTTGCGCTTACCGGGTATGATGGCGGAGAGCTTGCCGGACTGTTAGGTCCGCAGGATGTGGAAATTCGCATCCCGTCGCACCGCAGTGCCCGCATTCAGGAGATGCATATGCTGACCCTGAACTGCTTGTGCGATCTGATTGATAATACCCTGTTTCCACACCAGGAATGACCGAAGGAGCACCAATGAAAGCATTGAACGCTGTAGCCATTCTGTTAGCCGCAATGCTGCTGCAAGGCTGTGTTGCCGTGGTTGCTGGCAGCGCCGCTGTCGCCACCAAAACTGCCACCGATCCCCGCACCGTCGGGACCCAGGTTGATGATGGCACGCTGGAATTACGCGTCTCTAACGCCTTAGCCAAAGACCAGCAAATCAAAAGCGATGCCCGCGTGATCGCCACCGCTTATCAGGGCAAAGTGCTGCTGACGGGTCAGGCCCCTTCGCAGGAGATCGCCGATCGTGCCAAACAGATCACCATGGGTGTTGATGGCGCAACCGAGGTCTATAACGAAATTCGTATCGGCCAGAAAGTCACGCTGGGGACCTCCTCTTCGGATACCTGGATTACCACCAAGATCCGTTCGCAGCTGCTGGGCAGCGATCAGGTGAAATCATCCAACGTCAAAGTCACCACCGAAAATGGCGAAGTGTTCCTGCTGGGTCTGGTGACGCCGCAGGAAGCGCAGGCGGCGGCCGATGTGGCCAGTCGGGTGAGCGGCGTGAAGCACGTAACCACCGCCTTCACCATGCTGAAGTAAACCTCCGGACAGCAAAAAGGCGGCCCTGGCCGCCTTTTCTTATCGCTGAATCCTCAGACCGGAATATCAATAACCAGCGCCTGAGTTGCCGTTTTGGCAGTCAGCCTGAGCAGTTGCTCTTCCTGCAAAAATGCGCCATCACCACAGCCCAGCTTCTCCTGATACTCAGTCCCGGAGATCGCCTCCAGCGAGCCATGAATCGATTGCAGATAGGCGCGGGGCCCGTTTAACCGCATCGAATGCTGTTCACCGGGAGCCAGCTCAACCTGATGAATCCACACCTGCTGTCGCAGCTGCAGGCTGCCGTCCGTGCCGTCCGGCGAGGCCAGCAACTGCGCGGTTTTTCCCTCCGACAGCACGATTTTCTGCATCCGCGGGTTTTCCCGCTCCGGACAGGCGGCCAGCCACAGCTGCATCCGCGTCAGCGGGCGATCTTTGCTCGGGTTGATTTCGCTATAGCTGACGCCAGGCTGGGCCGAGAGCAGCAACGCTTCCCCTTCCCGGACAATGATGTGGTTACCCTCACTGTCGCGGTATTCCGCTTCACCCTGCAGCACGATGTTCAGCACATCGACCTGCGGGTAGGTGCGCGGCTGAAAGGCGGCACCCGGAGCCAGCACTTCCTGGTTCAGGACGCGTAACGAGGCATAGCCCATCAGTTTGGGATCGAAATAGTGGCCAAAAGAGAAACTGTAGCGCGCCTGCAACCAACCGAAATCGGCCTGACCACAAGCGGACGCACTGCGTGTTGTTATCATGATTTACCTCCAGCATCCGGTGGCGAGGATCGGCCACGGACTTTATACCCATATGGTAAAAGTCTGGACGCCGGATTGTTAGCCAGTTAATCTGCCTGGCATGTTCAAATTTCCTGACAGAGAACCGGGATGGCTAAAGAGCGTGCGTTAACCCTTGAATCTTTACGCGTTATGGATGCGATTGATCGACGCGGAAGTTTTGCCGCAGCCGCTGACGAACTGGGCCGGGTGCCTTCGGCGCTCAGCTACACCATGCAAAAGCTGGAAGAGGAACTGGATGTGGTGCTGTTTGACCGTTCCGGTCACCGCACCAAATTTACCAACGTGGGACGCATGCTGCTGGAGCGAGGCCGGGTGCTGCTGGAAGCAGCCGATAAGCTGACCACCGATGCGGAAGCCCTGGCGCGCGGCTGGGAAACCCATCTGACCATCGTCACCGAGGCGCTGGTGCCGACCGAAGCGCTGTTTCCGCTGGTGACGCGGCTGGCAGATAAAGCCAACACCCAGTTTTCGCTGGTCACTGAAGTGCTGGCTGGCGCGTGGGAGCGGCTGGAACAGGGACGGGCTGACATTGTGATCGCGCCCGATCTGCACTTTCGCGCCTCGACCGAAATCAATACCCGCAAGCTCTACACCATGATGAGCGTCTACGTCGCCAGCGCCGACCACCCGATTCATAACGAGCCAGAACCGCAGTCGGAAGTGACGCGGGTGAAATATCGCGGCATTGCGGTGGCGGACACGGCGCGTGAGCGTCCGGTGCTGACCGTACAGCTGCTGGATAAGCAACAGCGCCTGACGGTCAGCAGCATGGAAGACAAGCGCCGTGCGTTGCTGGCGGGCCTGGGCGTCGCCACCATGCCCTATTCGCTGGTTGAGCAGGATATTGCCGAAGGTCGCCTGCGGGTTGTGAGTCCGGAATACACCCGTGAAGTGGATATCATTATGGCGTGGCGTCGTGACAGCATGGGTGAAGCCAAAGCCTGGTGTCTGCGCGAGATCCCGCGCCTGCTGGCGAAAAAGAGCTGATGCTGCGCTCCCCGCACCGCCGGGGAGAAAATGCCAGCTATGACCGGCTGAGACAGTCGATCGCCACCGCCTTAAAGCAGGCGAAGTCCGTACTGTCGCGCAGCCGGGTCATCGCTCTTTCACGCAGAAACGTCACGAACAGGTCGTAGATCGCCATCGCTTCTTCATATTCACTTTTGCTGATCGCCAGCAGGAAAATGACGTAGGCCGTGTCATCACCCCAGGCGATGCCGTGCGGCGCCAGCACGGTATAAACCACGGTTTTCTTCGCCAGCAGCCCCAGCGAGTGCGGCAGCGCAATCCCTTCACCCAGCATGGTGCTGACGATCGCCTCACGCTCCTCCACCGACGGATAAAATGCCGCATCAACATAGCCTTCCGCTTCCAGCTGATCGCAGAGTTGCCTGAACAGCGCAGACTGGGTCATCGGCCGGTCGACAATGTGAAAATGCTGAGCATCAAAAAATTTTGCCAACATATAGGGTCGGGTACGATCCACCAGCACCAGCTTGCCAATCTGCTCCAGCTGGAAGCCGGTCGGAAATGGCGACATCACCACCACCGGCTTCTCTTTTTCGCTGAGCCGGGTGGTAGAGATCACAAAATCCTCATCAATGCGGCTGCGCGCCTCATACTCCCGCTGCGACAAGCGGGCCGTCACCTGCAGCTGCGGGTATTTGCGCAGCAGCATCGCCTCAATCATCCGTAAAGTTGAGTTACCGCTGTCGCACACCAGCAGCACCTGCGGATGACGCTGATAGCCGACATCATAGTGACGCTCCAGTCCGACCCCGATATGCAGCACCAGAAAGCCGATCTCGTTCTCGCTGATAACATACGGGGTATATTTCCCCCAGCTGGTCACCGCCGCCAGCGTCACATCATAGGCCATCGGATAGTGCTGTTTAATGTTGCTCAGCAGCGGATTAGGAATATGAATCTGGTAGCGCACCCGGGTAATCATGGTTTTGATATGGGTGAGCAGATCGGCGCGCAGCTGCTGGTCGTTTTGCAGATTGAAGTTGTAATGGGTGTTGATAAAACTGAGCAGATAAGCGACCAGGGCATCAGCATCATCCGCATTGATCGCGCTGGGTGCGATGGCCTGGATGCGCCGCGCGGCGATATTGACCCGCAGCCAGTTCTCTTCGGCAGGTGAGATCGGCTTACTCACCAGCGGCCGCATCAGGGTGATCAGCTGGTGCGCCGCTTCCCGCACTTCGTCGCCAATTTCTTCAGCACCGGGATCGTTGAGTGGATAACCTTCGCTGATGCGCCGGACCGCTACCGCGCAGTAGATCCGCAGGTAGCGCTCGCCTTCATCACTGATGCGGATATTGTGCTGGGCGAAGCAGCTTTGCAGCAAGGGACGCAGCGTATCGAGCATCCCGCTGTTCAGCGCTTCGATGGTCAGCAGCGGGCTGTCAGGCTGCGCCTGATCGATCTCCCACAGCAGATCGGTCAGGCAGGTACGAATCGCCACTTCACTGCCAAACAGCTTCATACCGTAGTGCGGTTTGCTCTCAATCGTCAGGTGATAGCGCCCCAGCCACTCCCGCACTTCGGCCATATCGTTTTGCAAGGTGGCGCGGCTGACGAACCACTCTTCCGCCAGCTCCTCCAGCTTGATGGAGTAGGCTGCGGTGAGAAACCGGGTCAGCAGATAACGAATACGGTCTGGCGAGGTGCGCGGCACGCGCAGCGGTGACGCAGTCTGCTGTTGCAGATGCTGGAAACGCTGAGCATCCTCAACCTTTAGCTGATAGCCTGCACCACGGTTCAGAATAAACTGCGCGCCGTGCTGCGCCAGCAGCGCGTTCAGCGCGGTGATGTCAGTGCGCACGGTGCGCGTCGACACGGCAAAACGCCGCGCCAGTTCATCCTGAGGCAGCGTTTCGTTTTGCAGGGCATCAAACAGTTGCGCAAGGCGCTGATTGGGAAATCTCACGATGGTTTACCTGTTGCTGCGGTTGGAAAAAGCCGGCATTCAGCCGTCAGCCTACGGGGATCGTGGGGCAACGTCCATATTGCCTGACGCCCGCCATTCAACGGGCAGGCGTCAGACGAGGCTCCTCAGGCCAGCAGCTTTTTACAGATTGCCAGCAGTTGCTGCACATCTTCAATCCGGGTTTCCCCGCTGGCTTTATCGATGATCGAACTGTAGACGTGCGGGATCACTTTACTGACGCCGGCGTCCAGCGCGATACGAATGATCTGTTCAACGTTATCCAGATCGATACCGCCGGTCGGCTCCAGCCAGAAATCCTGTCTGGCGCAGGCGTCCGCCACGGCACGATACTCCTCCACCGTCTGCAGTCCGCCCATCGGGAAATACTTCACTGAACTGCCGCCCATGTCCTGCAGCATCGCGATGGCGGTGCTAATCGGGACGATCGCGTCATCACTTTTCGCACTGCGCGGTCCGGTGGAGATTTTTACCTTGCCCGGCGTGCCGGTGGGCGAGATTAACCCGTTAACCACCGTCTGCGACTGACCCAGCAGCGCACGGCTGGTGGCGACGCCGGTAAACACCTGGTTGACATGCTGCGGTTGCAGCACGGCGGAGATCTCACTCACCATCTGCGACTGACCCGGATCGCCCGCGCCGAGGCCGACCGACAGCGCATTGTCGATCAGCGCGGCATATTCCCGCATATCCGCGATCGCCGCCTCATTGCTGGCGTAGTTTTTCGACAGAACGCCGACCAGTACGTGCCCTTCTGCCGCCTGCCAGATAGCGCGCGCATTCTCTTTCGATCCCGCCAGTACGTTGAGACACAGGCGATCCTGATAAAAATGGGGTGTCAGCGTCATGCGTTTTTCTCTCCGGTTAACAGTGCCTGAATATGGGCAAAAATGGTCTGTAACTGATCGGCACTGACGCTGCGCACGTCCGCCTCAATGATCCCTTCGTTGGCTTTGTAGCCACGGAAGTAGATGGCGGTCTCACCGTTTTTCAGCGCCTGTACCAGATCGCCGGTGCGCTGTCGGATCGTGGCTTCATCAAAGGCGATCTCGGCACGGGCGATATCCCGTCCGGCGGCATCCCACACCACGCGGGCAGTGACGCCGTTGAGTTGATTAAGCTGGTCAATAAACGGCGTCATCTTTTCCACCATCTGCGCGCCGCTGATCTTCGGCTGAGTCAGATAGTTTTCAATCGCCTGCGTCAGGCCAAGAATGCCCTCTTTACCGACTTTCATCGCGCGGCCAATGCCGTTGGTCTGGCGTTTTACCCATTCGACATAGTCATGACGGCCGATCACCAGTCCGCTGGTCGGGCCTTCGATCGCTTTTGCGCCGCTGTAGATCACCAGATCCGCACCCGCCTGGTAATAACATTGCAGATCTTCTTCTGCGGCCGCATCGACGATCAACGGCACGCCATGCTGACGTGCAACTGCCGCCGCCTGCGCCACGTCGAGGTGGCTTTTCTGTACGCAGTGATGCGATTTTACATAGAGGATCGCAGCAGTCTGCGGAGTGATCGCCGCCGCCAGTTGCGCTGGCGAACACTCATTGCTGTAGCCCGCTTCCACCAGATGTCCGCCGCCCAGCGTCACCATGCTGCCGACCGGCGCGCCATAATTGACGTTATGCCCTTTCGGCACCACGATATGATGCGGCACGCTGAGTGGCGCCGCGTGCAGATTGTCCAGCAACCAGTCGTTATCTTTGACGATCACCGCCGCCACGCTCTGAGCGATGCCGGCGGAGGCGCAGGAGACCACCAGCGCATTCTCTACCCCAAGTAATCCGGCAATGTAGCTGCCGGTCTTGTTCACCAGATCCTTCATTTCGAAGTAGTGATCGAGACCATATTTCACCGTATCGATCACATCACTGCTCGGAGTTGAAACCCCAAGAATCGTCATACGGCCAGAGGCGTTAATCACCGGCTTCAGGCCATACTTTTCATATACCGAGCTCATTCACTGCTCCTTCTTTAATCGCGATCCACCGGCCGGCGACCACTGCCGCCAGCGGGACCAGATGCTGCTCACCCGCGACCTGTTCACCTTCTGAATCGATAAAGGGTCGGGTCTCTTCTTTCACGGTAAAAATGGTCAGATCGGCGTCGTAACCGACCTCAAGCCGGCCCTTGCGCGTCAGACGCAGTCCGTCCGCCGCGTGGGCGGTGACGCAGTTAATCACCTGCGGCAGCGTCATGCCGACGCTGAAAAATTTCGACATCACGTGCGCCAGGCTGTGAACCGGTCCGGTCAGCCGATTGCGGCAGTAGATGTCGGAACTGATGGTGTCGGGCAGAATGCCCTGCGCGATGGCCACACGGGCTACCTCAAAACTGAAACTGGCGCTGCCGTGACCCACATCCAGTCTGACGCCACGGGCCATCGCCTGTTTTACCGCCGCTTTCAGCTCGCCTTGCGGCGTCAGAATGCGGTTGGGTTTACCGTTAAAGCAGTGAGTGATGATGTCGCCAGAGGTCAGCAAATCGGCAATCTGCGCCAGATCGGGCGGATTGTTACCGATGTGGACCATCAGCGGCAGGCCGCCCACCGCCTGCTGGATCGCTTTGGCTTTCACCAGCGGCTGAACACCGTTTTTACCCACGACGCTGCTGCTGATACGCGCCTTGAGGCCGACGATAAAGTCGGGCAGTCGGGCCACCGCCTGCGCCACCGCCTCGCCATCAATCTGTGACATATCAGCCAGTTCGTTCTGGGTAACAATGCCGGTGCGGGCGATATTGATCAGCGCATAGACCTGAGTCTGCGCGGCGCGCGTCAGCTGATAAAAATCATCAATGTGCTGCGCGCCGGTGCTGCCAGCATCCACCACGCTGGTGACGCCCTGACTGATGCCGATGGCATCGGCTTCATCATGGTAAATCGGGGACTTTGGGTAGCAGTGAACGTGGGAATCGATCCAGCCTGCACTGAGGTAGTCGCGGCCAGCCAGATCGCGCTCGCTGCGTGCCTGGCCGTTTACTTCGCCGATGGCCGCAATTTTGCCGTCCAGTACGGCAATATCCACCACCCGTTCATCACAGAGGCGCGCACGGCGAATGATTAAATCGAACATGGGGACTCCTTAACGGCAGCCCGTTGCCGGGCCGCCGGTGACATCAGAGCGCGATGGGGAAAATCGCACCGAGGATCATCGCACCGAGGATGGCTCCGCCGGTGATCGGCTTGTTCCACAGGTAGAACAGCAACGCACCCAGCAGCGACCCGAGGCCAATCGGAATCGACGCCGCCATCGCTGACAGAATGATGAGCGGTCCAAGGAAGCGGCCAGAGGCGTTACCGGCACCCATCATCACGTCAGCACCGTAGGTGGAGTCGCTCTGATTGATGGTGAACTTACGCGCCAGAATAATCAGGTAGCCAATCGCCACACCGATCACCAGGCCCGTCGCCAGCGAGGCGGCGAAGTTGGCCACCGGGAAGACGATGCCCGCCCCCAGCAGCAGTGCCGGTACACCCAGCCCGACACCGGTCTGAATCGCACCGCCGATATCCAGAATACCGACCAGCGATCCCTCTATGATGCGGGCGAACAGGAAGCTGGCACCGAATGCGGCGACCGCGCCGTAGACGCCGGTTTCCATGCCCGCACGCAGCATTGAGACAAATGCCACCTCGTTGAAGGCGCCGATGCCATACAGGTAATACATATGCGTACCGGCAAACACGCCGGATGAGAGCAGGCCAACAAAGATCGGGAATGACCAGTCGGCGTACCAGAAGCCTTTATTTTCGTTCATCAGCATCGCCTCTTATTTGCCACTGACTGAGTTGTGGATCATATCGAGCCAGCCAGGGATGCCGAGCTGAAATGACTGCAACAACTTCATGTCGAAACCGCGGAAGAAGCCACTGAGAACAAACAGCAATACAATGGCGGTCATCATCACTTTAGTGACCCGGTTCCAGCCGCTCTCTTCCACGCCTTTGCCGATCAAAATACCCAGTACCAGTCCCGGTACGGCGTTGCCCATGATCAGCTGCGCCAGACCGCCAAAAATGGTGGCCCAGAAGCCCGATTTGCGACCCGCATCGATCGCTGCCAGCCAGAAGATCACCGGCATAACGGTATTGACCAGCAGGTTAGCCGCCGGTACCAGCACTTTCACTGCGGTAACCTGCAGCGCCGCCGGTACGGCTGATGCCGTAGAGTTGAGGAAGGCCACCACGAACATGCCGATAATGCCGCAGGCGATAGCCATCTTTTTCGGGTTGTGCAGCGTTTCCGCTACGTTGCGGTTTTTGACCATCAGCGCCGCGGCGCCCCAGTTTGGAATGATGCGGTGGTCCACATCCTGGGTGAACGATCCGGCTGCAACAGAAGATGCCCAGGCGTTAAAGAAGAAGCCAAGACCAAAGGAGAAGTGAGAAGCCGGATCGCCCTCGCACGAGTTGAGTTCCCCCAGCGTACGAAAAGCGCCCATTCCCTGAGTGGTGGGCGCGTGAAACATCCGCGCCGCGCCAGCACCGACGCCGACGCCCACCAGCCCCCCAATGATCAACGACTTAAACAAAATGATTAAAAACATGTTGTTGTACCTTTGTTGTCGTTTTTACCCGGCACGCCTCAGCCGTCGCCTTGCCACAGACTGCCCGTCGCGTGACAAACGGCCAGCGCGTCGTCGGACAAGCGGCTTTCTGACGTGAAAGGGTTCTGTTTTTACGGTGTCACGGTAAACGCCACCTGTTCGGTGTCGAAAACGGTGACGCTGACGGTGATCTCCAGCTCGACGCTGTAGCTCCGCCGTTGACGCGCCAAAAAGAAGAACAGAAATTTCTCGGTTCTGACGCTCTCCTGTGCGCGCAGCACCCGGACATCCTGGGGCTCAATGCGCAGCAGAATTTTTTGCGTCGCGCGCAGAACCTGGTTCTGTACGCGACTCAGGGCATCGGCAAAGGCTTTCGCTTTGCTGTCGCCTTTACCCTCTACCGTCACCTGCGTAACGTATTGTTCTTTCATGATCAGCTGCCGTGCTTCTTGTTCCAGGCCTGCACCAGCCGTTCGCCCAGCTCTTCTTTATCCATGAAACCGAAACCCAATACGGTGGCACCTTCGTTGATGGCGGTGACGCCTTCGTCGATGGATCGCATGCCATGTTTCGCCTTGTAGCCATATTTGTTCTGGGCGGTAATCGCACCTGCGCCGCCGCTGCCGCAGAACGAAATGCCGAAATCGGCGTTTTCCGCCTTCATCACGTCGCCGAGCTTCATGTCTGCCGCCACGCCGGGTACCACGACCGCGCGTCCACCGGCTTTCTCGATGCCTGCCGCGACTTTCTGCCCTTTACCTAAACGATCGCCAATCACTACAGTTACCATGTTCACTTCCTCATCAGTTGTTTGATCGGGCAACTTCGATATGCACCGAGAGCAGCCATGCTTCTTCGCGTGGCAGATTGCCAAACAGATCCACCACCTGCTGCGCCAGCTGCAGCGTTTCCGGCGGGATATCCTCAAACAGCTCGGCTTCCACTTCTGGCAGCGGCTCACCGCTCAGCGAACGCGACGCCATTGCCCCGACATGTGACAGCAGCATCTGCTGCTGAACCGCATTCGGCTCAATACCGTGCTGCTGGTAGATCGTCGCAATCTGCGCCATCACCCTGTCAGCCAGCTGCTGCACTTTCTCCGGTGGCGCTTCATGCACCGGAACGCCGTTATTGCTCACCTTGCTACTCCTGTCAGACCGGATAATTCGCGTTAAAAATAAATTACCCCTGATAGCACGGCCTGTGGAGACGCAACATTTCCAGCATCAAGTGGAAATCGAGGTGAGGCCTGTGCGCCAGATCGCAGGCTGCACGCTTAGTGCGATACAGATCGCAGAATGCGTGAAATGCGTAAATGGGGCGGTTAAGGTGCGCAGGCTGTGCGGTGGGATGGATCGGAGAAAGTGGCAATACGCCGGGTAATAAGCAGAAGTGATGATGAAAAACGCCGGTCAGGGGTGACCGGCGCTGGCGTTAACGGAATTTCTTATGGTTAGCGTTGCGGATGTCGTCGAACTTCGCGGCTTCGCGTTTCGCCCCATCCACGTTGTTGGCTTTCGCCAGCGCACTGACCACATCGATCTGCGCGATCAGCGAGTCGATACCGGCATGGAAATCTTTCACCTGTGGGCTGTCAGCCGGCTGGCCTTCCAGCTTATCCGGCGTGCCCTGTCGCGCATCCTGCGCTGCGGTACGCATTTTGGTCAGCGCCTGCTGCATCTCCTGTGCATCGTCGGTTTTTTTGACGATCTTCAGGTTGGCATTCAGCGTATCCATATCCTGCTCCAGATCGGCCGCATAGAGGCTGGCACTGGAGAACAACAGAGAAGCAGACAACATTGCAATCACAAGCTTACGCATCGCTCTTTCCTTTCTTATTGTGATGAAAAAAAAGCAGCCAACCGGCTGCTTTCAGAATCCATCCTTCTTATTGTCCCGCTATCTTCATTTCGGGCAGTAACACCGAGCCGCACTGGATATTGCTGCGGGTTTCGATGTCATCACCGATGGTCACCATATTGCGCCACATCTCTTTCAGGTTGCCGGCAATGGTGATTTCACTGACGGGATACTGAATTTCACCGTTCTCAACCCAGAAACCGGCCGCGCCGCGTGAGTAATCGCCGGTAATGGCGCTGACGCCCTGTCCCATCAACTCGGTCACCACTAAACCGGTGCCCATCTGCTTCAGCAGATCGTCGAAGCTGTGGCCCTGGCCAGCGATACGCCAGTTATGAATGCCACCAGCATGACCGGTGCTGGTCAGGCCCAGTTTACGGGCTGAGTAGCTGGTCATTAACCAGGTTTGCAGCACGCCATCTTTAATGATGTCGCGCGGCTGGGTGCGCACGCCTTCGCTGTCGAACGGGGTCGATGCCAGCCCTTTCAGCAGATGCGGCTGCTCATTAATCGTCAGCCACTCTGGCAGGATCTGCTGGCCCATCGAATCCAGCAGGAAGGTTGATTTGCGGTAAACGCTGCCGCCGCTGATCGCTCCAACCAGATGACCGAACAGACCGGTGGCCACTTCAGATGCAAAAATCACCGGTGCTTTCATGGTAGAGAGTTTACGCGGTGCCAGACGCGACAGCGTACGACGTGCGCATTCCGCACCCACCCACTCCGGGCTCTGCAAATCTTCAAATGCGCGGCCAATGGTATAGGCGTAATCGCGCTCCATGTTGCCATCCTGCCCGGCAATCACGCTGCTGGAGAGCGAGTGACGGCTGGAGCAGTAGCTCTGCAACATACCGTGGCTGTTACCAAATACTTTGATGCCGACGTGGCTGTTAAAGCTGCCGCCTTCGGTGTTGATGATGCGCTTGTCTGCCCGCAGCGCCGCCTGTTCCGCCTGCGCCGCCAGTTCAATGGCGCGATCGGCATCGATCTCCCACGGATGGTAGAGATCCAGATCGGGCGCGTCATACGCCAGCAGGTCAGCATCTGCCGGACCGGCAAAGGGATCAGGTGAGGTATAACGCGCAATATCGATGGCCGCCTGCACGGTACGCTTGATCGCATCCGGGCTGAGGTCGGTCGACGAGGCGCTGCCTTTACGATTCTGATGATAAACGGTGATGCCTAGCGCGCCGTCGCTGTTAAATTCGACGTTTTCCACTTCACCATAGCGGGTGCTGACGCCGATGCCAGTGGTTTTACTGACCGCCACTTCCGCGCTGTCAGTGCTTGCTTTAGCCAGTTCGAGCGCCTGCGCAATCGCCTGCTCCAACACTTTTTGCTGTTCTGCAACCTGAGTAGATACGTTCATCGACCTGCCGTCTAATCTTATGTATGTATGATTTGAGTCTATCAGAGTCAGAGAACAATTTCGCAGTCACCCGATAAACTGGTAGGATTAGCCTCTTTTTTTGGGAGTCCACTAATGACCAAACAGCCCGATGAGTGGCTCGACGATGTGCCAGATAATCATGAAGAAGAAGATGAAGAGATTATCTGGGTCAGCAAGAGCGAAATAAAGCGCGACGCTGAAGAGCTGAAACGCCTGGGTGCCGAACTGGTTGATCTGGGTAAAAACTCGCTGGATAAAATCCCGCTGGATGAGCGCCTGCGTGCCGAAGTCGAACTGGCACAGCGCATCAAGAAAGAGGGTCGCCGCCGTCAGTTGCAGCTGATCGGTAAACTGCTGCGTAGTATTGATGTGGAGCCGATCCGCGTTGCGCTGGATAAGCTCAATAATCGCCATAACCAGCAGGTTGCGCTGTTCCATAAACTGGAAATGCTGCGCGATCGTCTGATTGAACAAGGCGATGATGCGATGACGGATGTGATCGCCCTTTATCCTCAGGCCGATCGTCAGCAACTGCGCAGCATGATCCGCAATGCGCAGAAAGAGAAAGCGGGCAACAAGCCGCCGAAATCTGCGCGTCAGATCTTTCAGTATCTGCGCGAGCTGGCCGAAAGCTAAGCGATGTCGGGGCGGGCAGGATCGCCCGCCTTCAGGCTGCTTAGCGATAGATGTAGAGAATGCCGGTCCGCAATCGCAACTGGCGTTCGCTGGAGGTGGCCGAGCGACCAATATCGCCAAAGGTCACATACGGCACCCAGACGCGCCGATCGCCGAGCGCATAGTCGAACTGTAATTCCTGCTCATAATCATCATGCCGGTTAGCAAATAGCCGGGCATCCGCATGTTTATAGACCAGCTTGTAGGTGGTGGTCAGCCGATCGGTTTTATTGCGCAGATAGAGATCAAACCGGTTAGCGGTACGGTGCCGATCGGTATCGCAATAATCGATTCCGCCGGTGCGGCATTGATCGTCGTGCGCATAATCGGTCAGTTCCAGTCGGTAGAGCCCGCCAAGAGACCAGCTTTCATTAACTTTATACCAGGGCGCCACACCAAACTTCCATTCGGTGCGTGAAGAGTTAAACTCCGGCTGAATAAAAGGCGATAGTGTCCAGTTTCCCCAGAAGTACGATTTCAGAAAGGTCACTTCCACTACGTTTAACACCGTGTCGTTATAATATTTATCTTTGGGATCGGCGCCGCCGGTTTTAAATTTGGTTTCAACTCCAAGCCACATATTATCCGGCAGCGTGGTGCTCAGCCCCAGCTTATCGTAATGGGTCCGATCCCGAAGACGATACTCATGTCGGTAATCGACGGTGGCCGTCGCCAGCGCGGCGGCAGAAGTGGTCAGTAGCATGATGCTCAGCGCGACGCGCCGTAATCTGTTCTTTCCCATGACAACATCCTTATTCATAATCATCAGGGCCATTAAATTTAACGCATTCAATTAACCCAAAATTAACGTACGTTTAAATTAGCGTGCCAAAATAATAAATCGCACATCATAAACACCGGTTAATTATTTCATTAACGTAAAGTCCGTTTATTAATCCGATGATGACAAAGACGATGCTAGGAATTATTGACGGGATAAGCCTTTCTGCTTTAGACAGAAAGTTGATCAATATGGCAACAGCAGGAAGAGTATGCAGATCACATTCAAATTATGCGGCGTTGTTTCTGATTAAATAAATCATTAAATGAGAAAGATAATAATAAAATAAGCGCCCGATTCGGGCGCTTATTAACTCAGGCGAGCTTATCCAGCAATTTCTGATGAATGCCGCCAAAACCACCGTTGCTCATCACCAGGATCGAATCCCCCGGCTGTGCCGCTTTAGCGATCATTGAGACCAGCGTATCGATATCTGCCGTGGTGTGTGCAGGCTGCATACAGGCGTCAGCAACGTCTGAGACCTGCCACGGGATATGATGCGGCTGGAACAGGAAGACTTCGTCAGCGCGCGCCAGTGAGGGCGCCAGCTCGTTTTTATTCACGCCCATTTTCATGGTATTGGAGCGGGGCTCCAGCACCGCAAGAATCCGTGCCGTGCCGCCCACTTTGCTGCGCAGCGCCGCCAGGGTAGCCAGAATCGCGGTCGGATGATGGGCGAAGTCGTCATAGACTTTGATGCCGTTGACCTCGCCGCGTAGCTCCAGCCGGCGACGCGCATTGATAAAGCTGTTCAGTGCCTGGCCGGCATCTTCCGGCTTCACGCCAACATGCCGCGCTGCCGCAATCGCCATCAGTCCGTTATGCATATTGTGTTCACCGACCAGCGACCAGTTCACTTCGCCCACTTTCGCACCGTCGAGCCACACTTCCCAGTGCGAGGCATCCGCGGTGAGCTTCCTGGCCTGCCAGCGACCATGATCGCCAACGTTCTCCTGCTCGCTCCAGCAGCCCATCGCCATGACCTGTTTGAGGTTGTGATCGTTCTCGGGCAGCAGGATCTTGCCCTGTCCCGGCACGATCCTGATCAGATGGTGGAACTGCTTCTGGATCGCCCGCAGATCGTCAAATATATCGGCGTGATCGAACTCAAGATTATTGAGGATAAGGGTACGCGGGCAGTAATGGACAAACTTGGAGCGCTTATCAAAAAACGCGCAATCGTACTCATCCGCTTCAATAACGAAGAATGGACTTTTTCCTAATTTTGCGGAAACGTCGAAATTTCCCGGTACCCCACCAATAATGAAGCCGGGTTCCAGCCCGCAGGCCTCAAGAATCCACGCTGCCATGCCGGCGGTGGTGGTTTTGCCGTGGGTTCCTGCCACTGCCAGCACCCAGCGATCGCGCAGCACGAAATCGTGCAGCCACTGCGGGCCAGAAAGGTAAGGAATGTTGCGTTCCAGTACCGCTTCCACACATGGATTGCCGCGCGTCATAGCATTGCCGATGATCACTAAGTCAGGCGCCGGGTCGAGCTGGCCTGCGTCGTAACCTTCTGTTAATTCAATGCCTTGCTGCTCAAGCAGCGTGCTCATTGGCGGATAAACATTGGCGTCCGAACCGGTCACCTGATGGCCGAGCGAACGGGCCAGCATCGCCAGACCGCCCATAAAAGTGCCACAAATCCCAAGGATGTGAATGCGCATAACGAGATCCATTACTCAAAAGTTCGGCGCACAGTGTAACGCCGCTCGAAGACGGAAGAAACGGATTAGGACTATGGTTTTTGAAGTTCAATCGGCTAAACTGCGTACGCATACGTTGGCAGACTGTTACGCATGCTGCCACTCCATCGAAGATTCAGGGAATGTGTTATGAAAACGTTGGGCGAATTTATCGTCGAGAAGCAACACGACTTTCCGCACGCCACAGGTGAACTGACGGCGCTGATTTCAGCCATCAAGCTGGGTGCCAAAATTATCCACCGCGACATCAATAAAGCCGGTTTAGTGGATATTCTCGGTGCCAGTGGGGTTGAGAATGTTCAGGGTGAGCAGCAGATGAAGTTAGATCTGTTCGCCAACGAAAAACTGAAAGCGGCATTGAAAGCCCGTGGCATCGTCGCCGGTATCGCGTCTGAAGAAGAGGACGAGTTCGTTATCTTTGAAGGTGAAGAAAACGGTAAATATGTTGTATTGATGGACCCACTGGATGGTTCATCGAATATCGACGTTAACGTTTCTGTCGGTACCATCTTTTCTATCTATCGCCGCGTCAGCGAGCCGGGTACGCCGGTGGTCGAAGCTGACTTTATGCAGCCTGGCAACAAGCAGGTCGCTGCCGGTTACGTGGTGTACGGTTCATCGACCATGATGGTTTATACCACTGGCGCGGGCGTACATGCGTTTACTTACGATCCGTCACTGGGCGTCTTCTGCCTCAGCCACGAGCGGATGACCTTCCCGGAAACCGGTTATACCTATTCGATTAACGAAGGTAACTACATCCGTTTCCCTCAGGGCGTGAAGAAATATCTGAAGTTCTGTCAGGAAGAGGATATCGCGACACACCGTCCTTATACGTCCCGCTATATCGGGTCGCTGGTCGCTGATTTCCACCGTAACCTGCTCAAGGGCGGCATCTATCTCTATCCAAGCACCGCCAGCCATCCGCAAGGTAAGCTGCGTCTGCTGTATGAGTGCAACCCAATGGCGTTCCTGGCTGAGCAGGCGGGCGGTAAGGCCAGCGATGGTCAGAAACGTATTCTGGATATTCCACCGGTCACGCTGCATCAGCGCTGCCCGTTCTACTGCGGCAATGAGGCGATGGTTAACGACGTTGAGCGTTTCCTGGCCGAGTTCCCGGATTGCCGTCAGGGATAATCTGGCGTCGGTAGTGACATATTCAAAGCCTGCTTAATGCAGGCTTATTTTTTTCCGTTTCGCGGCTATCGCTGGCATCACAATGCTGGTAATACTTTTCTATCTCTTCTTCTGCCCGCTTACGCATACCCGGGCTAGCCGGAAAGTGATCCAGCCCGGCGAAATATAAAACAAGACTCAACGTGCAGACCACCAGCCCGATAAAAAGGCTCGCATAAATCATCAAAAAGCCCAGAGCCAGCAGGCACAGGCTGCAGATTAACAGCGCAATAGCAGTAAAGAACCGGGAATTTATCTTCTCTCTGTTAAAGTATAATCGGCCGTTACGGCTGAGGCTGAGCGTATACTGATGTACGGCAAAATATCTAAAATTTGTGATTTCACTGGATGTATCGATAATTTTAATAACTTCTTGCTGAATGGCGCTATTTTTTACCCCATATATTTTCTGGTTTAACAGGGTGATATAACGGCTTATCAGCTGCGCTTGTTCCCGCTCGCTCACTAACCCCTCACTGAGTTCATTCTTTATGAACCGCATTTTATTATTAATTGTATGCTGGAAGAGGTGTTCGCCCTTTATATTCTTAGCGAGCCAGCGAAGTATCCCCGCCACAAAAAACAGACCCACTATTAACATAAAAAAGAGCGGTGAATGTTCATATGTGGACAATAATTTGTCGAGGTTTTCAATAACTGAAGCGTACACGTCTTTGCTCCCGATTCTGTAACATGATGGTCTGCGGGCAATGTTAGCGAATAAGGTCCGGACTGAACACCATTCAGGCTAAGGAGAAATCGTCGGCGAGGGAGATGCGGGGAAACTGCTTATGAGACAGGCGCAGCATAAGACGCAAAAAACAGCGGGATAATGAGCGCATAGAGGATGCGCTCATCAGTGTTACTCAGGCTGCAAGCGGAACTGCGCCATGGTCGCCTGTAGCTGACCCGACTGCGCTTCCAGCGACTGGGTCGCTGCCGTCGCCTGCTCCACCAGCGCGGCGTTCTGCTGCGCGGCTTCATCCATCTGCGTCACCGCCAGATTGACCTGTTCAATGCCGCGGCTCTGCTCATCAGAAGCCATAGAGATCTCTTTCATCAGCGCCGTGACGCGCATAACTTCACCCGAGATCTCATCCATGGTCTCTCCGGCTCGCGTCGCCATCTCGCTGCCCTCTTTAACCCGGGATTGTGAGTCGCCAATCAGCGTACGGATCTCTTTGGCAGCGTTGGCGCTGCGCTGCGCCAGGGTGCGCACTTCATTCGCGACCACCGCGAAGCCGCGGCCCTGTTCACCGGCGCGTGCCGCTTCAACCGCCGCATTCAGCGCCAGAATATTGGTCTGGAAGGCGATGCCGTCAATCACGCTGAGAATGTCGCCGATACGGTTGGCGCTGTCGGTGATTTCGTGCATTTTCTCCATTACGTAGCAGACCACCTCAGCGCCGCGATCGGCCGTATCCGACACCGCATTCGCCAGCTGATGCGCCTGCTGCGCGTTGCTGGCGTTAAGCCGTACCGTGGCGGTTAACTGCTCCATGCTGGCCGCCGTCTGCTCCAGCGAGGCCGCGGACTCTTCGGTGCGCTGCGACAGATTGACGTTGCCGGCAGCCAGCTCACGGCTGCCGATGTCGATCTGCAGGCTGGCTTCACGCACCTGACTGACCGACGCGCGCAGCGCCTGCTGCATCTCTGCCAGCGCATGATTGAGCCGGCCCAGTTCATTGTTGCCCGCCGCGGGCAGGGCTTGAGATAAATCCCCTGCCGCCACCTGTTCCAGATGGACGATGGCGCTGTTGAGCGGCTGGAGCAACATCCGGCGCAGCAGTTGCCAGGCCAGCACTAACAGCAGCAACGTCAGTACCACCGCCACCGCGATCAGAATTTTCATTTTGGTTTCGTTATAGGCCGCCTGATCCAGCTGGGCTGCGGTCACCTGATCCGCGTACTGACCGAAATCGTCCACCGCTTTGCTGTAGCGGGCGGCCAGTGCGGCCAGGTTGCCTTCCAGCAGCTGATAATATTCGTCGGTATATTGCTTATCCAGCGCGCTCATCATCGGCCTGATGCCCTGCTCAAGATAGGCCTTGTAGCTGCCCGCCACGGCATCCGCCAGCGTTTTGCCGTGTGCCGTGACGGTGCCCGCATCAACAAAGCGCTTCAGGCTCTTTTGTGATGCCACTACATCGGCCTGCGCCAGTTTAGTGACCGCGGCGCCCTCTTCCAGCAAGCCAATTTCAATTTTCCGTACCGCCAGCGCCGCATTCGCGCGGGCGCGCATTAAATCGGCGTTGCTCTGATAGAGACTGTTCAGCTCAACCCCCTGAATGCGGTTGATTACGTCCAGCGAGCGGTTCCCTTTGTTGATTGCCACGATACCCATAAAACTCACCGCCAACAGCAGCAGTGTCATAAATGCCAGCAATGCCAGCAACCCCGTGCGAAGTGATAACTGTTTCATCTTGATAGTTTCCGTGTATGAGAAAAGGCGAAATTTCCAGCGGCCCTAAAACGGAACAGGTATCGGCCATCACCTCGCTAAACTTTAACCTTAATGAATGGTTAACGGCTTGATCATCACGGAGACATCCATCAAGCTAATTGCCGCTGATGCGTTCCCCGGAGAAGAATAATGAAAACAGGATGGCTTCTGGCTCTGCTGCTTGCCAGCGGAGTGGCGATGGCGCAGGATTTGCCTGCTGATGCCGCGCTTAATCGTTGCCTGGAGGGTGCGACTACCACCCAGGCGATGAATCAATGTTATGCCACCGCCAGTAAAGCCTGGGATCAGGAGATGAATAATCAGTATGGCAAACTGATGAATCAGTTAACCGGCGATTCGAAAACAGAGTTGCGTCAGGCGCAGCGAGCCTGGCTCAGCTACCGCGACAGCTGGCTGGCCGCGAGCCGCAGTCGGCTGAGCGATCAGGGTACGCTGGGTAGCGTCGCGCTGGGCGCACAGAACCTGAGCCTGGTGCGTAACCAGGCATTGATGTTGCAATCGCTGAGTCAAGGCAGTTGCGCCAACCCGGATGATTGTTAATCACTGTCCGGATTATCCGCGGGCTGATGTCGTCAGCGTACGTGTTCACTTTCAGGGAGAAACCATGGCTGCTTATGCCTCGACCATTATTCTGATCTGCCTCGCCGTTCTCAGTTATTTCGTACACAACAACGCCGTCACTATCTCTATTCTGGTGCTGCTGGCGATCAAGATCACGCCGCTGGCGCAGTTTTTCCCCTACGTGGAGAAGCAGGGCATTACGTTGGGCATCATTATTCTTACCGTGGCGGTGATGGCACCGCTGGCCAGCGGATCGCTGCCTGCAGCCGCGTTACTCAAATCTTTTGCCAACTGGAAGTCGATCGTGGCGATTCTGGTCGGCATTTTTGTTGCCTGGCTGGGCGGACGCGGCGTTAACTTTATGAGCGTACAGCCCTCGGTCATCGGCGGCTTGCTGATTGGTACGGTGATCGGCGTGGCGTTTTTCCGTGGCGTGCCGGTCGGACCGCTGATTGCGGCCGGGATAGTTTCGCTGTTTGTGACGGCTAAGTAGCGTTAGGGTGCATTCCGAAACGCCAAAAAGAGGGCATACTTTCAGAGTCAGTTGGCTATAATAGCCGACACTCAACATACGACTACTGAAGGAATGCCCGATGAGTTTGAACCAGGTGCCAGCAGGTAAAGACCTGCCAGAAGATATCTACGTTGTCATTGAGATCCCGGCCAATGCCGATCCGATCAAATATGAAGTTGATAAAGAGTCTGGTGCCCTGTTTGTAGACCGTTTTATGTCTACCGCCATGTTCTATCCGTGCAACTACGGCTACATCAACCACACTCTGTCACTGGATGGTGATCCGGTTGACGTACTGGTTCCGACCCCGTATCCACTGGTACCAGGCTCAGTGATCCGCTGCCGTCCGGTTGGCGTGCTGAAAATGACCGACGAGTCTGGCGAAGATGCCAAACTGGTTGCGGTTCCGCACACCAAACTCTCTAAAGAGTACGATCACATCAAAGATGTGAACGACCTGCCAGAACTGCTGCGCGCACAGATCACCCACTTCTTTGAACACTACAAAGATCTGGAAAAAGGCAAATGGGTTAAAGTGGATGGCTGGGATAATGCCGAAGCGGCCAAAGCTGAAATCATCTCCTCTTACGAGCGCGCACAGAAGAAGTAATTCTGCTGTCAGCCGGTAAGTCGAAAAAAAAACACCGTCCAACTGGACGGTGTTTTTGTTCAGGCCTCTGGCTCCTCATCACGCTTTAGCCAGTCTCCGCTCAGGATACGCTGGCGACCTGCCACTGAGCGTTGATAAACGTAAAGCCATGCGCTGCCAAACGGCGTCTGAATCAGATGACGTTTGTACTCTCCCCCTTTGGTACGGAGCGCATCCAGCTCCGCAAGGGTTGAGGCATCAATGCGGTACACTTCACACTGTACCGCTCCATTGCCCTCAATCACGCCGGGATAATGGCCCAGACTGAAAAGCTCAAAGCCCTCAATCTGGTGATCACCCAGCCATTGCGCATTCGTCATCCAGTGACTGTTTCCCTGTTTGCGCCGTAAACTGCCGTAGACAATTATTCGCATTGCTAAAACTCAAACTGATAGAGCAAATCGAGAGCCTGATCCACACCGGACACGGCTTCCAAATAGAGTTTAGGCATCAGGCGGTAACGCAAGGTTAACGTCGCCAGTGAATCAAATATGCCAACACCGTATTTTACCTGTAGACCCGGTAGTACATAGCCACTGACCTGCACCTGCTGGCTGTCGCCAACACCGGCAGTATCAACGGCGAGATTACTGACACCGAATGTCTCACCGATTTTACCCACAACCTGCCCACTTTGTGCAACCCCTAAGCCAATAAGCGCTGAGGTTAACGCATTACTGTCGCCATCGCTGCCGAGTCCCTGACCGCGCAGCAGATAAGAGAGCGCTTCCTGTTGCGACATCGCCGGATCGGAGAAGACTTCCGCTTTTGGCTCATCGGCCAGGCCGGTGACCCGCAATCCGGCGGTGACGTCATCTTCAGTCGCATCCGGATTACGAATCGCTTCCAGATTGATGTAAGGCTGATCGGGCGGTCCGGCAAACTGCAGCTCGCCCTTACGCACAATCAGATCCTGTCCATAAGCGTGGAAGCGGCCGGACGGGATGTTGATCTGGCCGTTGAGGCCGAGCCCGGAGCGATCCTGCACCAGTTTCAGGTCGCCATTCAGCTTCGCTTTCAGCCCGAACGCAGAGAGACGCACATCGTTACCGACGTGGATCACCAGGTTGCTGTTGATCGGAATCGCGGCGGTTTTCGGCTGAATCGGCTTGAGGTTCTGATCCAGCATCACTTCATCCGACGAGACGCCCGTGGCGCTTTCCGGGACTTCCTGCACCGTGATGCGCGCCCACGGAACCTCGACCCGGCCCGACAGGTTAAATGCTGCCGGCGTGGCTTCGAACACCAGATCCGGCGAGACATCCATCCGCACCATCGGCGGCACCGTGACCCGCACCCGGCTACCCTGCGCCGCCAGGCGCGCGCGCCAGTTATCGAGCTGGCTCCAGTCGGCGTTACCGTTGAGGTTGATGTTGCCCTGCGCGGTCTGAATCAGCCCGTTCAGGGTCGAGCTCATGCCGTTAAACACCAGATTGAGATTGGCGGCGGTGAGATCGACCGGCATGAAGCTGCCATCGACATCGACATCCGACAGGCCAAGCTGACCAAACACCTGTGGCTGCTGCACGCTGCCCGCCAGCCGTAAGCTGCTGTTGAGGTTGCCTTTGATCTTCTCGCCCTGCATCAGCGCCGGGTTCAGCATCGCCAGCGACAGGTTACGAATGTTGACGTTGCCGCCCAGCGTACGGCGATTTTCCGGATCGGTGATCTGAACATTGCCATCGAGCTGGCCGTTATTGGCGATGCGGATCAGCCAGTCGAGCTGGGCACGTCCATCACGCAGCGCCGCATTAAGGTTCAGGGTATCAAAGGCGATCGGCAGGGTGTTGCCCTGCACATCCTGCTGGACTTTGACGCCGTTACCTTTCAGCGACACCGTGCCGGTCGGCAGGCCTTTACCAGCCAGCCAGTTAACACGAACGTCGCCGCTGAACACGCCGCTGAGCTGGGTCGCGTCTGGCATAAAGGGTTTAACCATCGCCAGATCGAAGCGATTCAGGACCACGTGCGCCTTGCCACTCGGACCGGCTTCAACCGGTTCCGGTACGCAGAGCTGCGCATTCGGGTTCTGCCAGCAGTGTGGCCCGATGGTGGCCGTCTGTTTGCTATTGAGGTAGTCAATGGCCATCGCCCGCGTCAGACGCCATTCTCCTACCGGCGTCTCAAAGCGGGTGTTGTTCAGTTCGCCTTTCCAGCGCTGCGTCTGGCGATCGAAACTGCCGTTCAGCGCCAGCTGACCGGACACCGGCTCGCCCTGTACATTAAGTTTCAGCTGATGCTGGTGCTCGTTGCCATCTGCATTCAGGGTCAGCAGATTAATGCTGAGCGCATCCTGTTTCAGCTGTTCGACGCGCAGTTGCAGCTTACCGGCCACCTGCTCGCCGGAGCGAACATCCCCGTTGAGCGTGACGCGGTTAATCTGCATCTGCTGCCAGCGCAGGCCACGGGCATTGAGATCGGCCAGCAGCTGCGGCGCACTCAGGGTTCCGCGCGCTTTGATCGTGCCTTTGACCACGCCGCCCAGACCGGGCAGCGCATTGTCGAGTTGCGGCGCGTCGATGCTGGCATCCAGATCCAGCTGTTCACCTAATGCGCCTTTCACATCCAGATGGTTACGACCCAGCGCCAGTTTGATGCCCGGCACCGTCCACTGGTTGTAGCTGTTGCCGGTGAGCGAGCCTTCCGCCGTGACCGCGTTCTGCTTCACATTCCCTTTCAGCTGCAACTGCGGCACGCTTAACTGCCAGCTTCCGCCGTACAGGCTGCCGCGGGTGGTGATTTTGCCATCCAGCCTGGCGGGCCAGTCGGGATATTGCTGAGCGGTGTTGATGCCCGCCAGCGTCAGTTCGCTGCGCCAGCTGATCGCCTTACGCCAGTCCACCAGCGCCGTCAGATCAATGTTGCCCTGCAACGCCGCGATACGCAGTCTGTCGAGGCTGAACTGTTCGACATTACCTTTACCGGTCAGCAAAATGTTGGCGGGCGGCACCGCTTCCCCTTTCACCGCAGTACGCAGCGACATCACGTAGTCGGTCGCTTTGCCTTTGAACTGGTAGTCGAGGTTATCGGCCTGGTACTGTACCGCGCCGGTTAACGGCCAGCGCAGCTGCGGACTGGTCAGCTGCAGCGACAGCGGCAAGCCCGCCACCGCCAGTTGGGTGGTAGCATCCAGTTGCGCCTTCACCGGGCCGGAGAGGTTGAGCGCCAGCTTCAGCTCATCGCGCATCGCACCGTTGAGCTTCAGCGCGATTTTTTCGCCTTTAATCGGATCGGTGTTTACCTCACCGTTAAGCGAGAAATCGACCGGCCAGTTATCCGCCAGCATCGCCTGTCCGCTGCCGTTCAGCTTGCCGAGATTGGAGTCCACTTCCAGCGTGCTGAGCTGCATCTGGCGGTCAGCGGTTTTCGCTTTCAGCAGTAACCGGCTGATGGCGATATCGGTATCGCCGGTGATGCGCAGCTGCTCGCCCAGGATCTGCTGTACATCAATATCCAGCGGCAGCTGAAAATCGGGTAACGCGGGCAGTAGCGGTTGCGCAAACATCGCCTGCAGGGTTTCACCCAGCGGCTTCTCCGCCGGCTTCGGCTGCTGAACTTTCGGCTGGACCACCTGCTCATTAGCCACCTGCGCCGCTTTCGGCAAAGCAATCAGCAGGCTTTGAATATGGGTCGGGCTAAGCGTCAGCGCGCGTTCCTGCCACTGCAGGCCGGTGGTGAAATCCAGCAGCGAGATGGCAGTATCGTCGACTTTGACATTGATATTGTGCAGGCCGAGATGCTTCAGCGTAATCGGATACGGCGTGCTGAGGTTGGCGTTGCCGCTCTCCTCTTCCGGCGGCGGCTCGCTGGCTGGCGTCATCTTTTTGCTGTCGACCACCACGCTGATATCGCTCAGGGAGACATCGTTCACGCAGACCGATGAGTGCAGCAGACAGTTGAGGTCAACCGCCAGATGGATATGACCGGCATCGACACTGACGCCGGGCATCTCATAACGCAGCCCGCTCAGGGTCAGATTACGCCAGCCGCCATCGACCTGTTTGATCGATAAACCCGGTACCCAGCGCGAAGCGCCATTTAACAGCAGGTGCAGACCGGGCGTGGTGCCGATCAGAAAGGCTACGCCACCTAATAGCAGCACCAGAAAAATCAGGATGCCGATCAGGACCTTTTTCCACAGCTTCATAGTTCAGGCCCCAGTCCGATATAAAATTGCAATCCATGTTCCTCGTCATCCCCAATCGGTCGGGCAATATCCAGTTTGATTGGCCCCACCGGTGAAGACCAGCGCACACCGAAGCCCGCGCCGGTTTTAACGTTACTCTGTTTGATATCGTTGACCGCTTCGCCGGAGTCGACAAACACCGCGCCCCACCATTTGCCGCTGACGTTGTACTGATATTCCAGCGATCCGGTGGCGAGTTTGGAAGCACCGGTCAGTTTGCCGTCATCATCCCGCGGAGAGATGTCTTTATATTTGTAACCGCGAATGCTGCGGTCGCCGCCGGCGAAGAAACGCAGGTCGGGCGGCACTTTGTCGAAGTCGTTGGTTTCGATCCAGCCCAGGTTGCCGCGCGCCACAAAACGGTGCTTATCGCCCAGCGTGCGGATCCAGACGTTTTGCGCCTGCATAATCAGGAAGTCAACGTCTGAACCCCAGGTGGTGTCGGAAACGTCTACTGAATAGCGCTGCGAGTCACCCCAGGTCGGCATTAAGCCGCCGCGTGAGCGGGTACGGTTAACGCTGACGCCAGGATAGAGCAGCATGGTGGTGTTGGTGACGCTGCCCTGGGTAAAGTGGTCCAGACTCCAGCGCAGGTTAACGGCCTTCTGCCAGCCGCTGCTGCTGTCCCAGTTACGCGACATCGCCAGCGTCGTGGTATCGGCTTTGGTGTCGTTGAGGTCGGTGCGCTTCAGGCCGCCCGAGAAGGTATAGTACTGTTCCAGCGGGCTTTTCAGCAGCGGGACTTTATAGGTCAGATCGACCTGCTGCTCAGGGGCAGAGACGTAGGCGCTGGCCGCCAGGCTGTGACCGCGATCGTTAATCCACGGTTTTTTCCAGGTTCCTTTCAGCCGGGGTCCGACATCCGTCGAGTAACCCACCCCGGTTTCAATGGTGTTTTCGGTACGCGGTGACATCACCGCATTGAGCGGCAGAACTTTGGTTTTGCGCCCTTGTTTAAATTCTGGCGCGACCACCACCGAATTGAACCAGCCGGTGGCAGAGAGGCGGCGATTCAGCTCGGCCAGATCGCGCGAACTGTAGTAGTCGCCCTGCTTAAAGGGCACCAGATTTTGCAGATACTCCTCGCGAATTTGCGAGCCTTGAAAACTGACGTCGCCAAAACGGTAGCGCTGGCCGCTGTCGTAATCGATATCCCAGAACGCTTCACGCCGCTCGACCGATACGCCTAACTGGCTCTTTTTAAACTGGCCATCGAAGTAGCCATTACGCAGCGCGAGATTTGAGAAGCCACTTTTGAAACTGTCATACTGCCCGTGATTGAGCTGGGTGCCCACTTTGGGTCGTCCCTGTGCTACCCAGGCACGGTAATCCGCATCGTTGCGGGCTTCACCCTCAACAACGATACTGCTGCCGCCAATTTTCACCGGTTCGCCGGGCGTTACGCGCGCCACCAGCACCGGACGGCCACCCCGCGCAGGCGCAGGACGGGATTCAAAATCGATAACCGGCTCGTAGTAACCGAGCGCGCGCAGGCCCTCTTTTATCGCTACCGAGACGCGTGCGCGAAAGCGGCCGTCGTTAGAGACCTCATCGCTGCCGATGGTCGACAGGCGCGCCCTGACGTTTTTTTGCAAATCCCCGGTTAAGCCTTCGACCTGTAATCGTACCGTCGCCGCTTCAAGCGCTGGCGCGACAAGCAGCAGGCTGGCCATGCAATAAACATAAAATCGTGGCACCTGTACTCCTGTTAATCATGCCGGCCCCTTTTCCGCGGGGCACTTATTAATCATCTTTGCCCGCACTGGCGTGACGGCAACATCCTCATCATAGCCGCACTTTATGGTAACCGGCGGGGCAACATCATCATCTAAGTCAAATACCGGGCTATTGTCGGTAAATGACGCGATCGATACAACAACTGCGGCGTCGAATGATCGCGGCTGGCAGGTTCACTCAGATTAATCTGAACTGATGACGGGCATGTCCGGCGGAACACACCATCGGAACAGGTGGTTTGTCCTCTGGCGGCCCGGTGATAGCACCTGCTATAATCGGCCACCACAGGCATTTCGCCTGTTTTCATTTCTGCCCCGACACTGTTTTTTCTGTCGAACTGGCGCAGACATTTTTGGCACGGATAGCCCTGTTTGACAGGTACGCAGATCGCTCCGGATCTCACCTGCACGCTGCCCAGGCCAAAAATGACAAGTGGATAACCCTTTGGATCTCATATGTTAGATAGCTTACTTGTCATCCTGTTACTGATCGTAATCAGTGCATTTTTTTCCCTGTCGGAAATCTCGCTGGCGGCCGCCCGCAAGATAAAACTCAAGCTGCTGGCGGATGAAGGCAACGTCAATGCACAACGCGTATTGAAAATGCAGGAAACGCCGGGCATGTTCTTTACCGTGGTGCAAATTGGCCTGAATGCCGTCGCGATTCTCGGCGGTATTGTCGGCGACGCCGCCTTTTCGCCAGCCTTCAGCAGCCTGTTTAACCGTTTTGTCGCGCCGGAACTGGCGGAGCAACTCAGTTTCATCTGCTCATTCACCATCGTTACCAGCCTGTTTATTCTGTTCGCCGACTTAACGCCAAAACGGGTCGGTATGATCGCCCCGGAAACCATCGCCTTGCGCATCATCAACCCGATGCGTTTTTGCCTGCTGTTGATGCGCCCGCTGGTCTGGCTGTTCAACGGTCTGGCCAACGTCTTCTTCCGCATCTTCAAACTGCCGATGGTGCGCAAAGACGATATCACCTCTGACGATATCTACGCGGTGGTGGAAGCGGGTGCGCTGGCTGGCGTGTTGCGTAAGCAGGAACATGAGTTAATCGAGAACGTGTTTGAGCTGGAATCACGCACCGTGCCCTCTTCGATGACCTCGCGTGAAAACATTGTCTGGTTTGATCTGCATGAAGATGAAACCAGCCTGAAAACTAAAATCGCCCAGCATCCTCACTCTAAATTTCTGGTCTGCAGCGGCGATATCGATCATATCGTTGGTTACGTTGACTCGAAAGAGCTGCTGCTGCGGGTGCTGGGAAACCAGAGTATGGCGCTGAACAGCGGCTTACAGATCCGCTCGGCGCTGATTGTGCCCGATACGCTGACGCTGTCTGAAGCGCTGGAGAGTTTCAAAACCGCCGGTGAAGACTTCGCGGTGATCATGAATGAGTATGCGCTGGTGGTCGGGATCATTACCCTGAATGATGTGATGACGACGCTGATGGGCGATCTGGTCGGCCAGGGCATGGAAGAACAGATTGTGGCGCGTGATGAAAATTCGTGGCTGGTAGAAGGCGGAACGCCGATTGATGATGTAATGCGGGTACTGGACATTGACGACTTCCCGCAGTCAGGCAACTACGAAACCATCGGCGGCTTTATGATGTATATGCTGCGTAAAATTCCGAAGCGTACCGACTTTGTGAAGTTTGCCGGTTATAAATTCGAAGTGGTCGACATAGACAGTTATCGCATCGATCAGTTACTGGTTACCCGCATTGATGAGCGGCCGCCGGTGCTGAATATGACGAAAAGCGAAGAAGAGTAGAATGACTAAGGGCCTGCCCCATAAGGCGTCATTGTTGCAGACAGTCTGGACACGGACAGCGCGGAACAAGCAGGCGTACACGTAGTACGTGAGGATTGTGAGCACTGCCCAGGTTCAGAATGGCAAATAAAATAGCCTGATAGGCCAAGCTCAAAGGGCGCCATCGGCGCCCTTGTGATTAGTTGAACTCAAGTTTCAGACGAACGACCTGGCGGTTAATTTCTGACATCACGCTCAGGTGCTGTTTGTCTTTGACGCGCGGGATTAATACTTTTCCCTTGTCGAACTCAAACGCGCCAACATCCTTGATATACAACCTTCCTTTGAACAGCGTTTTTACATATTTCGCTATTTGCAGCGGATTATAGCGCTGGAAGATCTTCATACTGATTAACTCCTGTACAATTTTAAGCACGCTTCGCCGTTTCCAAATTAGGTACGAGCCCATGAAGCGCGAATTCGGGATAAACTATAGAACACTCAGCGCTGCTGATGTTCCGAAAAATGAATTTTTTTACTGAGTTGACACATCATTACAGAACACTCTGTTATCACGCTCACACAACACAGTATAAACCTTCAGTCGTTACGGAATTGTGGCGCTGATAACAAACCTGACACCTTTCCAGGACAGCTGCATCATCCCTGCCTACTATTGCAATAAAATGACCAACTGGTCTGATCACTTAAGGAAACCACGATGCGAATCACTCTGGCAGCGATAGTTTTGTCGTTACTGATACCGGTAAGCGCTCTGGCGCACGATCTGAAGCAGGATGCGCGCGTTCCGGCCACCGGTGTGAATGACAAAGGTGAGCTGTTACTACAGCAGGATAAGTTTAGCTACAAAAACTGGAATAGTGCTCAGCTGAGCGGGAAAGTTCGAGTGATTCAGCATATCGCCGGGCGCTCTTCCGCGAAGCAGATGAATGCGGCGTTAATCGAGGCGATCAAAGCCGCGAAGCTGCCGCACGATCGTTATCAGACCACCACCATCGTCAATACTGATGATGCGATTCCCGGCACCGGGATGTTTGTTCGCAGCAGCATCGAAAGCAATAAACAGCAGTATCCGTGGTCACAGTTTATTGTCGACGATAAGGGAAATGTGCAGCGTGCCTGGCAGCTGCAACCGGGCGGCTCAGCCATTGTGGTGCTGGATAAACATGGCGCAGTGAAGTTTGTGAAGGATGGGCCGCTGACGCAGGAGGAAGTTCAGCAGGTGGTTAACCTGGTAACCACTCTGCTGGCGCACTAAGCCTCACTGCTGGCGCACCAGGCCGGCCGCATGGCGGGAGGTTGCCCTCCCGCTTAACGGACTAAAACAGAGAAACGCGAAAGCCAGGATTGAGGAAGGATTCGCGCGGTGCGTAATCCAGCGTTTTGCCCTGCCAGTCATGCACATGAGCACCTGCCGCCATGGCGACCGCGTGGCCCGCACCGGTATCCCAGATGTTGGTCGGCCCGAAGCGTGGATAGAGCTGCGCTTTACCTTCCGCCACCAGGCAGAACTTCAGCGATGAGCCGGTCGCCACCGTCTGATGTTCGCCGAGCTGCTTCAGATACTGCCTCATCTCATCGTCATCGCCGTGTGAGCGGCTCACCACCACCAGCGGTGGCCGGGCATCCTGCGCATGAATCTGTTCACGCCGGCCGCCCTCTTCTTTCCACGCCTTACCGTCTGCGGCAGCGTACATCACGCCCAGCGCTGGCGCATAGACCACGCCCATCACCGGCTTGCCTTCTTCAATCAGCGCAATATTGACGGTAAATTCGCCGTTACGCTTGATGAACTCTTTGGTGCCATCAAGCGGATCGACCAGCCAGTAGCGCTGCCAGTGCTGACGCACCTCCCAGCCGGGCGGATCTTCTTCTGACAGGACCGGTATCGCCGGTGACAACTGCGCCAGGCCGTTCACAATCACCTGATGCGCGGCAATGTCGGCGGCAGTCACCGGCGAGTCGTCCGATTTGTGAGAAACGTCAAGCGGCGCGGCGCCGTCGTAAACCTGCATGATCGCGTCGCCCGCTTCGCGTGCCAGTTGGCAAATTTGCTCTAACATTTTTCACCTCGTTGTGTCCATCGGCTGCACGTTCAGTTCAACGCCTGATGGTTACATTTTAGCAGTTCCGCTCTGCAAGCCGATCGCGCAGCGGCAGCACGGAGCAATATATAGATATATCAATACCATAGTTACCCGCTTATCGCCACGCCTGCACAACTACGCCTATTCCGAAACGGCTGGCAGGTTAACCGATGCGCCAAAACGTTATATCCATCACGATTTAAACTGACCACTCATCAGGCTTTTACATTATTTTGAGAGCCTTAACTTATCTGGCAGCAGGAGCAAGCATGTTTAAGCCTGGAATGATGTTACTGGCCCTGAGCGTTTCCGTCGCCGCGCAGGCGGCAACGGTCGATTTGCGGATACTCGAAACCACCGATCTGCACAGTAACATGATGGATTTCGACTACTACAAAGACACGCCAACCGAGAAATTTGGTCTGGTTCGCACCGCCACGCTGATTCATGCGGCGCGCCAGCAAGTAAAAAACAGCGTACTGGTCGATAACGGCGACATCATCCAGGGTAGCCCGCTGGGCGACTATATGGCGGCCAAAGGCCTGAAAGCGGGCGAAATCCATCCGGTCTATAAAGCGCTTAACACGCTCGATTACAGCGTCGGTAACCTGGGTAATCATGAGTTTAACTATGGTTTGCCTTACCTCAAAAAAGCGCTGGCCGGCGCACGCTTTCCTTATGTCAACGCCAACGTCATCGACGTTAAAACAGGTAAGCCGCTGTTCACGCCTTATCTGATCAAATCCACCCGCGTGGTGGACCGCGACGGCAAAGCGCAGACGGTGAAGATTGGCTATATCGGCTTTGTGCCGCCGCAGATCATGGTGTGGGATAAAGCCAATCTGCAGGGCAAGGTGCGGGTGGATGACATCACCGAAACCGCCCGTCGCTACGTGCCTGAAATGCGCGCTCAGGGCGCGGATATTATCGTCGCCATTCCCCACTCCGGCCTGAGCAGCGAGCCGTATCACGCGATGGCCGAGAACTCGGTTTACTACCTCAGCCAGGTTGAGGGCGTTAACGCCATACTGTTTGGTCATGCCCATGCGGTGTTCCCGGGCAGCGACTTCGCCAGTATTAAAGGCGCGGATGTTGCGCAGGGAACGCTGAATGGCATCCCGGCCGTGATGCCCGGCATGTGGGGCGATCATCTGGGCGTGGTCGATCTGGTGCTGAATAATGACAGCGGACGCTGGCAGGTCAGCAGCGGCAAAGCCGAGGCGCAGCCCATTTATGACGCGGCCGCGAAAAAGTCGTTAGCGGCAGAAGATCCGGCGCTGGTTAAGCTGCTGGCTGACGATCATCGTGCCACGCGGGAATTTGTCGGCAAGCCGATCGGCAAATCCGCCGATGTGATGTACAGCTATCTGTCGCTGGTGCAGGACGATCCGACGGTACAGATCGTCAACAATGCCCAGCGCGCTTACGTTGAACACTTCATTCAGGGCGATCCGGATCTCGGTGGTCTGCCAGTGCTCTCCGCCGCTGCACCCTTTAAAGCGGGCGGACGTAAGAACGATCCGGCCAGCTACGTTGAAGTCGAGAAAGGTCCTCTGACCTTCCGTAACGCCGCCGATCTCTATCTCTACCCGAATACCCTGGTGGTGATGAAAGTCAGCGGTGCGCAGGTCAAAGAGTGGCTGGAGTGTTCAGCGGGCCAGTTTAATCAGATCGACCCGCACAGCAGCAAAACGCAGTCGCTGATCAACTGGGATTTCCGCACCTATAACTTCGACGTGATTGATGGGGTCAGTTATCAGATCGATATCACCCAGCCAGCGCGCTATGACGCAGAATGTCAGCTGATTCATCCGCAGGCGTCGCGTATTCGTCAGCTGAGCTGGCAGGGCAAACCGATCGATCCGCAGGCGACCTTCCTGGTGGCGACCAACAACTATCGCGCGTATGGCGGCAAGTTTGCCGGCACTGGCGATAAGTACATTGCCTTTGCCTCACCGGATGAGAACCGTTCCGTGGTGGCCGCCTATATCAGCGCGGAAACGAAAAAACAGGGTGAGGTCAGACCGCAGGCGGACAATAACTGGCGACTGGCACCCATCACCTCTTCAACCCCGCTCGATATTCAGTTTGAAACGGCACCGGGTGATAAAGCGACCGGATTTATTAAGCAGCATGCGCAATATCCGCTTCAGCCCAAAGGGACAGATGCGATTGGCTTTGCTCTGTGGCAGGTGAATTTACAGCAGAAGTAAGGCGGGAGAAAACGCTGCAACCAGGATGGTTGCAGCGTCTTTAAATTACAGAATTTCCAGCAGTTCTACTTCAAAGACCAGGGTGCTGAATGGCGGGATAGAGGCACCGGCACCACGCTCGCCGTACGCGAGGTTGTGTGGGATCACCAGTTCCCATTTTGAGCCAACCGGCATCAGGGTCAGCGCTTCAATCCAGCCCGCGATCACGCCGCTAACCGGGAACTCTGCTGGCTCACCGCGTGCCACAGAGCTATCGAACACGGTGCCGTCGATCAGTTTGCCGGTATAGTGGACACGTACGCGATCCTGACGTGATGGGATCGGACCGTCGCCCTGGGTGATGACGCTGAATTGCAGACCAGATTCGGTGCTGCTCACGCCTTCACGCTGCGCATGTTCCTGCAGGAACACCTGGCCTTCTGCCGCCATCGCTTCGGTGCGCTCACGACGCACACCTTCAGCGCGCTCGTGCACTTCACGCAGTGCGCGATGAACCACATCAACCGGCACCGCCGGCGAGTTCCCTTCCAGCGCGTCGCGCAGGCCCGCGAGCAGTGCTTCTGGTTGCAGCCCTTGCAGACCAGATTCCAGCAGCTGCTGGCCAACCTGTAAACCAATACCGTAACTTGCTTGTGCTTCGACGCTGTCGAAAGAAGGGGTAGTCATCTTCGTTCCTTTCACTCTCGGATAAATTCGAACCGGCAGCATAACAGTGCAGGCCGCTGGCGTAAAATGCCCTGCATCGCAGATGACTTTTCCCGATGAAAGAGAAACAATAGGCCCGTCAAATTTATCAATGCTGGCAGGCACTTCGCGCCGGTATTGCCCATACTATAACTGTTGACGGAATTAACCCGTCTGTTGCACACCAAAAGAGAGAACACATGGGCCAGATCGCCCCACGACGCCGCAGGACGCGCGCAACGCGTATTGTATCCCGGCTGCAAACCTGGCTGGCCACACGCAAGCCGCAGCAACCCGCTGGAGAGGAGGAACCACGAATGGCTTCAGACGCGTCATCCCGGCTACCGACATGGCTTCATCGTATCTGGCATTTCACCGACCACATCGGCTGGATGGACCCGCTACCGGCCCCTCATCGTCGCGGCATTGTTATCGCGCTGCTGGTAATTCTGCTGGCGTTTCTCTGGCCGGTCAGCACACCACGCTATCCGGTGGAGCAGCCGGTGACCCCGACAGCGGAGAAAGAGGTGCCGATGCAGGCGGATATTTATGACAACAAGGCCGACTCCTCCCCTTCTCAGCCGCAGCCGACGCCAAAAGCGGATTCACAGGGACAATGGCGCAACTATACCGTCGCGTCGGGCCAGACGCTGGCGCAGCTGTTCCGTGACAACAGTCTGCCGGTGAATGATGTGTTTGCGATGGCGCGGGTAGAAGGCAACGATCAGCCGCTGAGTTCACTGAAAAGCGGTCAGCAGGTTAAAATCCGTCAGGATGCACAGGGCGTGGTGACAGGACTGACGATAGAGGGCGCTAACGGCCCGGTGCTGTTTACCCGCCAGCCGGACGGCAGCTTTATTCGCGCGCAGTAATCTTTACGCGGCGACAAAAACAAAAACGCCGGCACAAGGCCGGCGTTCCCGCAGTGCTCAGTAATAACAATTACTCAGCAACGATACTCACGATCAGTTTCGCGAATACTTCGCTGTGAACCTGGAAGTTCACTTCGTGCTCACCGGTGGTGCGCAGAACGCCGTTCGGCAGGCGAACTTCGCTCTTAGCCACTTCAACGCCAGCTGCAGTCACTGCATCAGCGATGTCGCGGGTACCGATGGAACCGAACAGTTTACCTTCGTCGCCAGCTTTAGACGCGATGGTTACGGTGCCCAGTGCATTAATTTTCTCAGCGCGTGCATTTGCTGCAGACAGAACGTCGGACAGTTTAGCTTCCAGTTCTGCACGGCGTGCTTCGAAAAATTCAACGTTTTTCCTGGTAGCAGGAACAGCTTTGCCCTGTGGTACCAGGAAGTTACGAGCGTAGCCCGCTTTAACGTTAACCTGATCACCCAGGCTGCCCAGGTTTGCTACTTTATCAAGCAGAATAACTTGCATTACCTTATCCTCTTAAAGTCGTTAATGGACAGTTGCCGATTACTGATGACGATCAGTGTACGGCAGCAGAGACAGGTAACGCGCGCGCTTGATAGCACGAGCCAGCTGACGCTGGTATTTTGCGCGAGTACCAGTGATACGGCTTGGTACGATCTTGCCGCTTTCAGTGATGTAGTTTTTCAGCGTTGCGATATCTTTATAATCGATCTCTTGAACGCCTTCCGCGGTGAAACGGCAGAACTTGCGACGACGGAAATAACGTGCCATTTGGCTAGTCTCCAGAATCTATCAATTCAATCTGCTCGGCATGTAACACCATTTTGCTCTGGCCATTGCGTGCCTGATGGCAGCTAATGAAACCGTCGAGTATGAGTTGCGTGCCGACCGTTATATGTTGAGTAATCACCTGATGGGCGCTGCCGCTGATAATCACCGGCATCCGACACCAGGCTTGCCGGTGAAACCCGGCCTCCTCCTGCACTGAGCGGTGCTCAAGCACGAACTGGCAGTGCGGAATTCCTGACGGGCTAATTTTTCGAACCGGCGTCTTGCACACCGTGCCAGACAAGCGCAGTCGATTAACCGTCACGATGGATTACTCTTCAGAATCCCCAGCATCTGAGTCATCAGCGGATTCGTTAGCAAAATCTTCGCGGCGCTCACGACGCTCGTCTTTCGCTTTAACCATCGGTGATGCTTCAGTTACCGCGTTTTTAACGCGCATAACCATGCTACGGATAACGGCGTCGTTGAAGCGGAAGTTCGTTTCCAGCTCATCGATCGCTTCCTGCGGCGCTTCAACGTTCAGCAGAACGTAGTGGGCTTTGTGCAGTTTGTTGATCGGATAAGCCAGCTGACGGCGGCCCCAGTCTTCCAGACGGTGAATCGTGCCCTGTGCACCAGTGATAGCACCAGTGTAACGCTCGATCATGCCCGGAACCTGTTCGCTCTGGTCAGGATGGACCATAAATACGATTTCGTAATGACGCATCGAAATTGCTCCTTACGGATTATTCAGCCTCCTGTCGGGGTCAACCGCGGCCCATGGAAGCAAGGAACGTTATAGGCTGTGTCCCACAAAGGTTCGTCATGACGAGCGCTTGTGGGACACAGCCTGAGAATGCGGCTGAAAAATTGACGCGTAATCATACTGGCGGCGGGCGCTAAACTCAAGCGCACATTTCAACAAATCTGATGTGGCGTGCCAGATAGGGTGGCTTTTCGTGCTAATCGCAGCAATACAATCTGTTAAGCAGCCATTGTTCAAAAATGCTGACAAAGAGGTTCAGGCGGACGATCTGGCGATAATATCGCCAGTCGCTAAACTTAATGCAGACGTTACGGTTTGGCTTATCAGCGTCTAACAGAGTGTGTTCCCTGAAGTGAGGAGTCGGCCATGAAAAGGTACGTCATCGCCACTTTACTGGGTCTCTTCCTGTCTCTCCCCGCTCTTGCCAGCAATGCTGACTGTGCGCAGCAGATGAGAAGTCACAGCAGCAAAGCGGCATCGGGTTATGTCTATGTGAATCGACTGGATGCACCGGAGAGAAGCCCGGTCAGCACGCCGGCCCGACCGGCAGAACGGTTCGCTGCCCCCTGATAATCGGGGCAGATAAAGGGCGGATTGAATTAATCCGCCCTTTTTATAACGGATGTTTTATAACTGGTGTTTAAAGAAGTTAACCAGCGCCGTCAGGCCTGACGGCGTGATCTTATGTCCAATCTGCTTTTCCGACAGTGAGGTCAGATGCCGGGCTAAACCCTGGCTGCGCAGCGCCGCTTCCAGCCGCGCACTCTCGGCAAACGGCACCACCTCATCAGCTTCGCCGTGCCACAGCAGCAGTGGACGATTGGCCAGCGTTTCCAGTCGGGTGCTGGGATCGTACTCCGCCAGCGGCGCCATTCGGGCATCAAACCCGGCCTGCTGTTCCGGCGAGCGCACCACCAGCGGCGGAAACAGCGTCTGGCTGAGCTGCATAAAGTAGCCGGACCCCATCATGCAGGCGACGCTGTGGATCTGCGGATAGCGCGCCATCGCGCCCAGCGCCGTCATGCCGCCCATTGAAGCGCCTGCCACCGCAAACCGTTCTCCGGCGATCAGATCCTCAGCGCGCAGCGCGGCTTCCAGCTGCGGCAGCTCATCAATATTGGTTTTAAGGATATCCCAGAAGCGGCGCAGGCGGCCTTCGGCATCGCCTTGATCGCGCGCGCCATGCAGATCCGCATCCGGCATCACCGCCCGGAAGCCAGCCTGGGCTAAGGCGACGGCGAAATAGGCGTAGACCTCTTTCGATGAGGTGAAGCCGTGATAAAACAGCACGGTCGGCAGCCGGTTACGGCGCTGACCGGCAGGCGCGGCGTGCAGACACTCAATACCGGCCAGCGTTTCCGTGGTGAGTTCGATCATGTTATCTCCTGAAAAGGGTCAAGACGTGCGTGATCAGTGTACGGTCTGCCGCTGAATTTGCGAACCGGTCCGCCACTCTCTGCCACCAACTTTCGCGCTAAACTTTTCCGCGCTTCTGCCGTTGATCCGATATCTCCCTAATGCGATCAAAGGTAATTTATGAAGCGTCTCTCTCTCAGCGGCCTGAGTCTTGGAGTTAAGCTGTCTGTACTGACGTCTCTCAGCGTAGCGTTATTGTTGCTGGTTCTGACGCTGACTCAGAGCCAGACCGCCTCGCGCCAGCTGGAAAAACTCGCGATTGATGATATGCACAATCAGGTGCAGGGCATCAGCGAAATGGCGACCATGTTCAACGCCACGCTCTCCGAAGAGGTGAGCAACTATACCAATCTGTTTACCAGCTTTCTGCCTAAGCGTTTTAGCCTGGATGAGACGGCGCGCGTGCAGGTCGGCAACTTCTCAACGCCGGTGCTGCGCGCCGGATTAAAAACGCTCAACCTTGATCAGACAGCGGTGGACGATTTCACCGATCGCACCGCCGCAGTGGCCACCATTTTTGTGCGCGACGGCGATGACTTCATCCGTATCTCGACCTCACTCAGGAAGCAGGATGGCAGTCGCGCCATCGGCACCCAGCTCGATCGCGCCAGCGCAGCCTGGAAAAACGTCCATCAGGGCCAGGTCTATCGTGGCCTGGCGACGCTGTTTGGTCATCGCTACATCACTCAATATCAGCCGGTTAAAGATGCCAGCGGCACGGTGGTTGCCATTCTGTTTGTTGGGGTCGGAATCGATCAGCAATATGCGCTGATGCGTGAAAAAATCCTCGCGCGTCGGTTGGGCGACAGCGGCCATTTTTATGTGATTAACGGCGCGCCAGGCAGCACACAGGGCCAGTATCTGTTTGCTCAGCAAAACGAGGGCAAACTGCCGGCCTGGGATCAGTCGGTGCAACAGCCACTGCTGACTCAGCCGCAGGGGATAGAGCAGGTGAATATCGACGGTGAAACCCGGATGCTCGCCTGGCAGCAGCTACCGGGATGGAACTGGGTGATTGTCGGCGAGGTTAACCGCGCCAGTCTGCTGGCCCCGATCACCCACAGCCGTAACCTGTTCCTGCTTACCGGTCTGGCGCTGGTGGTGGTGTTTGCGCTGGGGTTTGTCTGGTACAGCCGCCGGGCGATTACCCGTCCACTGCAGCAGGTGATTCATCTGGCGCAGCAGTATGCCGCCGGCAATTTGCAGGTGCATCTGGATACCTCACGACGTGACGAAGTGGGCCAGTTGATTAATGCCATTAACGGCATCGGCGATGGTCTGGAGAAGATCGTAGGCCAGGTGCGCAGCGCCGCGCAGGAGATCAGCGACGGGACCGATACTATCGCCGCCAGCAGCCACAATATCAGTGAACAGATTGGTCGTCAGGCCAGCAGCGTGGAGCAGACCTCCGCCAGCATGGAGCAGTTTGGCGCAACGGTCGAACATACCGCCGACAGCCTGCGTCAGGCGATGTCGCTGGTGTCTGAAGCCAGCGATATTGTCAGCCAGGGCAGCCAGACCGTGGTGCGCTCCGTGAACACCATGTCAGCGATCAAAATCTCTTCCCAGAGCATTGCGGATATCACTCATGTGATCGAATCAATCGCCTTCCAGACCAATATTCTGGCGCTGAATGCCGCGGTGGAAGCGGCGCGCGCTGGTGAGCAGGGACGTGGTTTTGCCGTAGTGGCGGCCGAAGTGCGGGCGCTGGCGCAGCGATCTGCTCAGGCCGCGAAAGAGATTGATGGATTGATCGCCACCTCAATCGGCAACGTGGCGGAAGGCCATCTGTTATCTGAGCAGACCCGCGATGCGATGACCCATATCGTCACTCACATCGAGCAGGTACAGGCGCTGATGGGTGAGATCAACGTGGCGGCACAGCAGCAGGCGGCCGGTATTGGTCAGGTTAATCTGGCGATGAACCAGATCAGCCAGGCGACGCATCAGAACAGCGAACTGGTGGCCCAGGCGGAAAGTAGCGCCCAGAATCTGAGTGATAAAGGCCATCATCTGACCCAGCTGGTGAGTGTTTTTACCCTCAAATCCTGACGTCATTCAGGACGATGGCATACACTTAATGCTTCGTCCTGAATGAGGGTTTTCCTATGCGTTTCGCTTACTTACTGGTGTTAAGCCTGTCACTGGCAGGCTGTTCTGCGTTTCAGACAACTCCAAAAGCGCCGCCCGCGCCGACTCAACAGGCGCAGGAAATTTCACGGGCGCAAAGTACCCATTTGCCGAAGCTGGGCAACATCACCGTTAACGTTCACGGCTCGCCAGATGATGCGCAACGCGCCGTGGCCGCACGCGCCAATCAGGCCGGTGCGGCTTATTATCAGATCGTGGCGCTGAGTGAAACGGTGATGCCTGGCTTGTGGTATGCCAGCGCCATTCTGTACGGTGCCTCACCCACCGCAGGCGCGAGCCAGTAAGCGGTCGGCCAGCGCGGCATCCAGTGGACGTGCGCCGCGCTGATCGAGCCATTGCTGGCACCAGGCATCCGCCAGCGGCGGTTCGGCATATTTCAGCAACTGTGCGCCGGTGGCCAGCAGCAGCAGGCTGCGGGTCAGTTCCCGCGCCTGCGCCTCCGGCATTTTGTTGAGCCGCAGCCGCAGCTGACGCCAGCGCGCATCGAAATGGCGATTACTGCCTTTAACTGCCTCAAACTCCTGACTGAGCATCTCTGTGACATCGCCCTGCCGGGAAAGCACGCGCAACACGTCAAGACACATCACATTGCCTGAGCCTTCCCAGATGCTGTTGACCGGGATATCGCGATATAAGCGCGGCAGTTCGCTCGCTTCGCAGTAGCCGATGCCGCCTAATACCTCCATCGATTCCGCGACGAACGGCGCGCCCGCTTTGCATATCTGGTATTTCGCCGCTGGCGTAAACAGGCGGGCAAAGGCTACTTCATGCGGTTTTGCTGGCAGCGACCAGGCACGTGCCAGCCGCATCAGCAGCGCGGTCTGCCCTTCCAGCTGCAGCGCCTGCTGCGCCAGTACCTGACGCATCAGCGGCTGATCCACCAGATTTTTACCCAACACCTGGCGCTGATGCGCATGGTAGAGCGCAACGGAGAAGGCGCGCCGCATCTGACCGTGGCTGCCGAGCGCACAGTCAAAACGCGTCATGCCGCCCATTTTCAGCATCAACCGGACACCTTCGCCCTCTTCTCCCAGCAGCCAGCCGGTGGCGTCGCGAAACTCCACTTCGCTACTGGCATTGGATCGGTTACCGAGCTTATCTTTCAGCCGCTCGATCAGGATCGCATTGCGGCTACCGTCTGGTAACAGGCGTGGCAGAAAGAAGCAGCTCAGACCGGCCGGTGTCTGGGCCAGCACCAGATGCGCATCGCTTTGCGGCACCGAGAAAAACCATTTATGCCCGGTAAGCCGCCAGGCTTCACCCGGACCGCGTGCGCCCAGCGGCTCAGCGCGGGTGGTGCTGGTGAGCAGATCGCTGCCGCCCTGTTTTTCGGTCATTCCCATGCCAATCAGCAGTCCGCGCTTTTGATCGCCGGGCTGCGCATGGGTGTCATAACGGTCACTGAGTAACGGATCGAGCCAGCCTTCAAATGCGGCGGGCAGATAAGTCTGCAGCAGCGGGATCGCCGCGTGGGTCATGGTGACCGGACAGAGCGTGCCGGCTTCTACCTGGGCATGCAGGATAAATCGGGCGGCCCGCGCTACGCTGGCATATTCGCGTACGCTGGGTTGCCAGCTTAGGTTGTGCAGACGACTGGCGCAGACGCCCTGCATCAGCAGATGCCAGGCGGGATGAAATCGCACTTCGTCGAGCCGTACACCGCGCGCATCGTAGCGCAGCAGTTCGGGCGGCTCGGCGTTGGCCAGCCGGCCCAGCTCCAGCGATTCGGCACTGCCCAGTTGCAGGCCGACCGAGGCCAGCCATTCACGATCCCACTCCGCGCCCTCGCGCTGTAGTGCATCGCTCAGCGGCGTATCGGAAAGGAAAAGATTGCTGTTGCTGAGAGGATGGGGCTGATTAAAAACGGTGTGTGTTGTCCAGGTCATAACCACTCCTCGCGGATGTCACTCAGTAAGTATACCCGTCGTCTTTCAAGCTGCATTTTTGTTGGCTGCGTTCACTCACCCGAATCACTTACTCATGTAAGCTCATCGGGATTCGTTCTCTTGCCGCCTCAATGCAACCCGAAATCCTTTGGGTATATACGAATGACGCGCAGTTATGCCTGGTACAGAAACTAATTTGTGGCGAGGATCACATCGGGGATCAGGCGTTGCGCTGACGCACCGCTTCAAACAGGCAAACGCCGGTGGCAACCGAGACGTTGAGCGAGGAGACGCTGCCCGCCATCGGGATGCTGATTAACTCGTCGCAGTGTTCACGCGTCAGGCGACGCATCCCTTCACCTTCGGCACCCATCACCAGCGCCATCGGGCCGGTCATTTTGCTCTGGTAAACGGTGTGATCCGCTTCGCCAGCGGTACCGACCACCCAGATGTTGTACTCCTGCAACAGGCGCAGCGTCCGGGCCAGGTTGGTGACGCGGATCAACGGCACGTTTTCTGCCGCGCCGCTGGCCACTTTTTTGGCGGTGGCGTTCAGCGGAGCGGAACGATCTTTTGGCACGATCACCGCATTGACGCCCGCCGCGTCAGCGCTGCGCAGACAGGCACCCAGGTTATGCGGATCGGTGACGCCATCCAGTACCAGCAGAAACGGTTTTTCCAGGCTTTGCAGCAGGTCCGGCAGGTCGCCTTCCTGATACTGACGACCCGGCTTAACCTGCGCCACGATACCCTGATGCACACCGCCTTCTACCTGGCTATCCAGCCACTTGCGCTCCGCCAGCTGGATCACGATCCCCTGAGCTTCCAGCGCGGCAATCAGAGGTTGCAGGCGACGATCGTCACGGCCTTTAAGGATAAAGACTTGCTGAAAACGCTGGGGATCGCGCTCCAGCAGCGCCTGCACGGCATGGATACCAAAAATAATTTCGCTCATCGATCTGCTCAGTGTTTGGAAATGAATAAATTACCGCCCTTTCCCGCAGGAGAAAGGGCGGATACGCGCATCAGTCAGTTTGCGCTTTCTTGCTGGCGCGCTTCGCCCGAGTGGCGGCGGCGATTTTACGGCTTTTTTCCGAGACGTTTTTACTTTTTTTCTCGGTATTTGCTGGTGCCGGTCGGGACTTGTCACCGCGGAATGCCGAGTCGGGCTCGAAATTAGATTTCTTGCTCACATCACGGCGACGCTTTGATGGCGGTTTGCCATCACGCTTCGCCCGATCGCGCTCGGTCTTTCCTTCGCCACGCACCTGACGCTGGCTGGAGACCAGGGCGAAATCGATTTTACGCTCGTCCATATGGACCGCTTCCACCCGCACTTCCACAATATCGCCAAGACGATAGGTACGACCGCCAGATTCACCAATCAGGCGCTGACCCACCGGATCGAAACGGTAGTAGTCGTTGTCGAGCGTCGAAACATGCACCAGGCCATCAATGAACAGATCGCTCAGGCGAACAAAGAAGCCGAAGCCGGTGACGCTGGAGATCACGCCATTGAACAGGTTACCGACCTGATCCTGCATGAAGTCACACTTCAGCCAGTCGGCAACGTCACGCGTCGCCTCATCGGCACGGCGCTCGGTCATTGAGCAGTGCAGTCCCAGCTGCAGCATCTCCGGCATCTCGTAGTGATAGCCACCGGTCGCTGTCGTCAGATCTTTGGCTACGCTGCGCTCTTTTGGCATCAGGTATTTCATGGCGCGTTGTACCAGGCCTTTACCTTCATCCTGCTCTTTGGCCAGCAGATACTTGATGGCGCGGTGCAGCGTCAGATCCGGATAGCGACGGATTGGCGAGGTAAAGTGAGCATATGACGAGAGCGCCAGACCAAAGTGGCCGCGATTTTCCGGGTCATACACCGCCTGCTTCATTGAACGCAGCAGCATGGTTTGCAGCATTTCCGCATCAGGACGATCGGCTACCTGCTTCAGCAGCGCCGCATAGTCGACAGGCTGCGGTTTGTTGCCGCCGGGCAGACTCAGTCCCAGTTCGTTAAGCACGGTACGGAAGCTCTTGATGCTTTCGTCAGTCGGGCGATCGTGATCGCGGAACAGTGCCGGTTCCTGATTTTTCTCAACGAAGCGCGCCGAGGCGATGTTCGCCAGGATCATGCACTCTTCGATCAGTTTGTGGGCATCGTTACGTGAAACGCGCTCAACACGCTCAATCCGGCGCTCAGCGTTGAAGATAAATTTCGCTTCTTCGGTTTCGAACGAGATACCACCGCGCTCTTCACGCGCCGTTTCCAGCGCCTGATAGAGGTTGTAGAGCTCTTCCAGATCTTTAACCAGCGGCGAATATTGCTGACGCAGTTCCTTATCGCCCTGCAGAATATTCCACACCTTGTTGTAGGTCAGACGCGCGTGGGAATTCATCACCGCTTCATAGTGTTTGAAGCCGGTCAGTTTCCCTTTCGAGGAGATGGTCATTTCGCACACCATACAGAGGCGATCGACCTGCGGATTGAGCGAACATAAGCCGTTCGACAGCACTTCCGGCAGCATCGGGACCACCTGCGACGGGAAGTAAACTGACGTGCCGCGCTGGTGCGCTTCGTTGTCGAGCGGCGTGCCCGGACGAACGTAATAGCTCACATCCGCAATCGCCACCCACAGACGCCATCCACCACCACGTTTTTTCTCACAGTAGACCGCATCATCGAAGTCACGGGCATCTTCGCCATCAATGGTGACCAGCGGCAGCTTACGTAAATCGACCCGTCCTTTCTTCGCCTCTTCCGGCACCTCTTCCTTCAGCGTACTGACCTGCGCTTCAACTTCTGGCGGCCAGCTGTGCGGGATTTCATGGGTGCGCAGCGCCATATCGACGGCCAGGCTGGTGCCCATGTCATCGCCGAGGATTTCAGTCACTTTACCGATCGCTTTGCTGCGGCGGGTCGGGCGCTGAACCAGCTCCACCACCACGACCGAGCCCATGCGGGCATTCATCGTCTCTTCCGGCGGAACCAGGATATCAAAACTCAGGCGGCTGTCGTCCGGCACCACAAAGCCAGCACCGGCATCGGTGAAGTAGCGGCCAACAATCTGGTTATTACGCGGTTCCTGCACCCGGACCACGCGCGCTTCGCGGCGGCCTTTGCGATCGGCACCCAGCGGCTGCGCCAGGATGACGTCGCCGTGCATACAGAATTTCATCTGTTCGGCGGAGAGGTAGAGATCATCCTTCTGACCTTCGGCCCGTAAGAAGCCGTAGCCGTCACGGTGGCCGATGACCTTCCCGCGCAGCAGGTCCAGACGTTCAGGCAGGGCATAGCATTGACGGCGGGTGAAGACCAGCTGACCATCACGCTCCATGGCGCGCAGGCGGCGGCGCAGCGCCTCAATGTGCTCTTCTTCCTGCAGGTTCATCTCTTGTGCCAGCTCTTCGCGGCTGGCCGGTTTTTCACGTTTTTCTAACAGCGCCAGAATAAATTCACGGCTGGGAATAGGGTTTTCGTATTTTTCAGCTTCTCTATCCTGAAAAGGATCTTTTGACATAGCGGTTCCTCCGATGTCATTGAGTATTTATTGCCACCGGCGGTTCGGACAATATGATTTCATAAAGTTGGGAGTTTCCTTCAACCAAATCCGCCAACGTGTAGCTATCCAGTTCCTGCAGGAAACGCTGCACCGCATCATGGAGCGCCTTCTTCAGGCGACAGGCGGGCGAGATCGAACAGGATGCGCAGTCCACTAATTGTAGCGGTTCCATCTTACGCACAACGTCTCCAATCACAATCTGGCTGGCTGGCATGCCCAGACGAATGCCACCATTTTTGCCGCGCGTGGCTGCGATATAGCCCGCCCGGCTCAGTTGATTAATGATTTTGACCATATGATTACGTGAAACACCGTAAGTATTGGTCACTTCAGTGATGTTGGTCTGTCGGCCTTCGGGCAACGAAGCCAGATAAATCAGGGCCCGTAAACCATAATCAGTAAAACTCGTCAGCTGCACAGTAACCTCAGTGAATCATCAAAAATTGGCATCACATAATCCGGCTTGCGATTGATGTCAGGAATAGATCGGATCGCCATGCGAATGGCTATGATGATAAACCAGAGTCTGATTGACCGTGCGTTTTTTTCAGCCAGCACTAAGTTGGACAAGCGAAGCGGGGATAAGTGGCATCACAGAGTGGAAAAACAAAGGCCGGACAAGGTCCGGCCTGGGTGATTATGCGTCAAACGGGTCGCGCAGAATCATCGTTTCACTGCGGTCCGGACCGGTTGAGATAATATCCACCGGAACGCCAGTCACATCTTCAACACGCTTGATATAGTCGCGAGCGGCTTGTGGTAAGCCCTCCAGCGTCTTCACGCCAAACGTGGTCTCGCTCCAGCCTGGCAGCGTTTCGTAGATTGGCTCAATGCCTTCCCAGTTTTCTGCCGCCAGTGGCGTGGTGGTCACTTCGCGGCCATCCGGCATGCGGTAAGCGACACAGATTTTCACCTCTTTCAGGCCATCCAGCACGTCCAGCTTGGTCATGCAGAAACCTGACAGGGAGTTGATCTGTACGGCACGGCGCACGGCAACTGCATCCAGCCAGCCGGTACGACGACGACGGCCGGTGGTGGCACCAAACTCGTTACCCTGCGCGCAGAGGAACTCGCCGGTTTCATCAAACAGCTCGGTCGGGAAAGGACCGGCACCCACGCGGGTTGAGTACGCTTTGACAATGCCCAGTACGTAGTCGACATAGCGCGGGCCAATGCCTGAACCGGTCGCAACGCCGCCTGCGGTGGTGTTGGATGAGGTGACGTACGGATAGGTACCGTGGTCGATGTCCAGCAGCGTGCCTTGCGCGCCTTCGAACATGATCAGATCGCCACGCTTACGCGCGCCATCCAGCAGCTCAGAGACGTCAACTACCATGCTGGTGAGGATATCGGCAATCGCCATCACATCGCTCAGCACTTTATCGAAGTCAACGGCCTCTTCTTTGTAGTAGTGCACCAGTTGGAAGTTGTAGAAATCGACCACTTCTTTCAGCTTGGCGGCAAAGGTCTCTTTGTTGAACAGATCGCTGACGCGCAGCGCACGGCGAGCGACTTTATCTTCATAGGCAGGACCAATACCACGACCGGTAGTCCCGATCGCTTTCGCACCACGCGCTTTTTCGCGTGCCATGTCCATCGCAACGTGATACTGCAGAATCAACGGGCAGGCTTCAGAAATCAGCAGACGTTCGCGTACCGGAATCCCGCGCTCTTCGAGGCCTTTCATCTCTTTCATTAAGGCTTCAGGAGAGAGCACTACGCCGTTACCAATGATGCTGGTGACGTTATCGCGCAGAATGCCAGAAGGGATCAGGTGGAGGACGGTTTTTTCACCGTTGATGACAAGCGTGTGGCCCGCATTGTGGCCGCCTTGATAACGCACAACGTAATTCGCGCGTTCAGTCAGAAGGTCTACAATCTTACCTTTACCTTCGTCACCCCATTGGGTGCCCAGTACGACGACGTTCTTACCCATTTCTCAAAATCACCGATTGCTTAAAAAAGGATTCTACCATCTGATCCGGTGGTTTTCAGCACTTTTAGCATACGATTGCGCGCTTTTTTGCCTGTGTTTTGATCACTACAACATGTTGGGGAAAATGGAGGCGACAGGCACAATTTATGCGCCGTCAGCCAGGCGTCAGAGATTGCCGTGCAGACTGAGCATGCAATAGATCACCATTCCTGCCACCACCAGTCCGCCGCCAAAACGGTGCAACAGCCGATCGGGCAGCTGCGTCATGGCCAGTATCATTCGGCGCCAGGCGCGCGGCATGAACATCGGTCCCAATCCCTCCAGCACTAACACCAGCGCCAGCGCCATCCAGATGCTTGTTTTCATACTGATACCCAAAAAAAAGGCCGACAACATTGTCGGCCTGTAGGTTATATCAGTTCTTAACGGGTCGCGTTAGAGGGCGCCTTCATATATCGGAAGAAGTCGCTGTCCGGGCTTAACACCATCACATCCTGATTATCATTGAAGCTGTTTTCATAGGCACGCAGGCTACGAATAAAGGCGTAGAAGTCCGGGTCCTGGCTGAATGCCGCAGCAAACAGTCGCGCCGTTTCCGCATCACCATCACCGCGGGTAATCAGCGCTTCACGCTGGGCTTCGGCCAGCGTACGCGTCACCTGATAATCCGCCTGGGCGCGCAGTTTTTCTGCCTCTTCCTGACCCTGTGAACGCTGGCTACGCGCCACCGCTTCACGTTCAGCACGCATACGGTTGAAGATCGCATCAGAGACTTCGGTCGGCAGGTTGATCTGCTTAATGCGCACATCCACCACCTGAATACCTAACGCCGCCATACTGTTCGGGTTCGGTGCCGGTTCGCTGCTGTTGGTTTCACGCTCGACACGCGCGGCCGCACTGGCGATTGCATCATCGGCGGCTGGCGTCGCGATTTCATCATCGTTGCCCGCACTACCGGTATTCAGCGCATCACGTACGTCAGTGGTCAGACGACCACGAGAGTCGGTCACGATGTCTTTCACATCCAGACGGCCCATTTCCGAACGCAGACGGTCACTGAACTTACGTTTCAGCAGCACTTCCGCCTGAGAGACATCGCCGCCACCGGTGGCCAGGTAGTAACGACTGAAGTCGCTAATACGCCATTTGATGTAGGAGTCGACGATCAGATCTTTCTTCTCTTTGGTGACGAAGCGATCGGCCTGGTTGTCCATGGTCTGAATACGGGCATCCAGCGTTTTTACCGTTTCCAGGAAAGGAATTTTGAAATGCAGACCCGGTTCAAACACCTGCGGTTTGTTTTCATTGTCGCGCAGGACTTTACCGAAGCGCAGTACAATGCCACGCTGGCCTTCCTGCACCACAAACAGCGACGCATAGAGCGCCACCAGCACGACAATGATTAATACTATAATTGGCTTACGCATCGATTACTCTCTCCCTTCGCGCTGGCTGTCGTTGCGCAGAGCGTTAGCCCGACGCTGATCCATGATGCTATCCGGACTGTATGACGACGTGTCACTGCGGCTGGCGCTGCGATCGGAGAGCGCAGGCTGCGAGGCGGCATTGCCCCCTTTCTGACCGTTCTGGCCGGCTGAAGCCTGACCGCCACGCATCAGTTGATCGAGCGGTAGCACCATCAGGTTATTGCCACGATCGTTAACCAGTACTTTGCGCGTATGGCTTAACACGCGTTCCATCGTTTCGATATAGAGACGCTCTTTGGTAATTTCCGGAGCCGCTTTGTACTCAGGCAGAATCTTGGCAAACCGCGCCACTTCACCCTGTGCTTCCAGAACCGTACGCTCTTTATAGGCGCGGGCTTCTTCCAGAATACGCTGCGCCTGGCCGTTAGCACGTGGCTGAACTTCATTGGCGTAGGCTTCGGCTTCACGAACGTACTGCTCGCGGTTTTCACGCGCCGCAATAGCGTCATCAAACGCTGACTTCACTTCTTCCGGTGGACGCGCCGCCTGGAAGTTAACGTCCAGTACCGCGATGCCCATATTGTATGGACGAATAGTCTCATCAATCTCACGCTGGGTATCGCTACGCACCACGGTACGACCTTCGGTCAGAATACGGTCCATGGTGGAACGGCCAATCACGCCGCGCAGTGCGCTGTCAGTGGCCTGACGCAGACTGTCATCCGCGCTGGTCACGGCAAACAGATAACGTTCCGGATCGGTAACCCGATACTGGACGTTCATCTCAACCCGTACCACGTTTTCGTCCGAGGTCAGCATCACGCCTGACGCCGCCAGTTCACGCACCGCTTCAACGTTAACGGCGCGCACCTGATCGATGAAAGTCGGCTTCCAGTTCAGACCCGGTTCAACCAGATGACTGAATTTGCCGAAGCGCGTCACCACGCCACGTTCCGCTTCTTTGATGGTGTAGAAACCGCTTGCCGCCCAGATAACCACGGCCGCAACGGCTACAATGCCAACAATTTTGCCGCCGCTGCCGGAGCCGCGCTGACCGCTATCGTTCTGTTTGCCACCGCCCAGACCACCAAGCTTCTTGCTCAGCTTACGGAAGATATCATCCAGATCGGGAGGCCCGGATTCCCGTCCTCCTTTATTCCCCCCAGAGTTGCCGCCTTGATTATTGCTGCTTCCCCACGGGTCGCGGTCCTGTCCGTTATTTCCGGGCTGATTCCACGCCATGTCTCTACTCCATTTATTGTATTTGCGGTTTTTACCCTTCATCTTTCGGATTGCAGCGGTGTTGGCTGCCTTCGCTCACCCCGGTCACTTACCTGCGTAAGCTCCCGGGGCTTCACTCAGTTGCCGCCTTGCTGAAATCCGAAATACTCGGGTCATTCCTGCGTATTCCGGTCTGCAACGAAAATGCGACAATCTTCAATTTTTAAGGTAAATGCGTTTGGGCAATATCAAACAATATAACTGGTCAGCGACGGTTCCTGTTTGCATAAGCGCAACCATTCAATGATTGGCATACGAATCTGCAATCCTACACTGCCGTCTTCCTGATTCCACTCTTTCTCAATCGCCTGCAACTGGTAGAAACGGCTGCGCAAGCGCCCCGCTTCGGGTGGCAGACGTAATTCATACTGGGCAATTTCACCCGACAGCCGTTCAGAGAGCGCCTGCCATAACAACGGAATGCCAGCGCCGCTCTGCGCAGAGAGCCAGACGCGGATTGGCAGGTTTTCTTCGTTACGATCGATGCGCGGTTCGAAACCATCGAGCATATCGATCTTGTTCATGACCAGTAAGGTGGGGATTTCGTCCGCCTCAATCTCTTCCAGTACGGCATCCACGGCTTCAATATTTTCCGTGACGCGTACATCGGCACCGTCAATCACATGCAGCAGCAGCGTCGCCTGACGCGTCTCCTGCAGAGTCGCTTTAAACGCAGCAACCAAATCGTGAGGAAGATGACGGATAAAGCCGACCGTATCCGCCAGCACCACTTCACCGACATCGGCGACGTTCAGGCGGCGCAGCGTAGGGTCCAGGGTTGCAAACAGCTGATCGGCAGCAAAGACGTTGGCCGAGGTCATCGCGTTAAACAGCGTCGATTTACCGGCGTTGGTATAGCCTACCAGCGATACGGTCGGCACGTCGGCTTTGGCACGCGCCTGACGTCCCTGCTCACGCTGTTTCTCTACCCGCTCAAGACGGGATAAAATCTGGCTGATACGTCCGCGCAATAAACGGCGGTCAGTTTCTAACTGCGTTTCACCCGGACCGCGTAAGCCGATCCCGCCTTTCTGACGTTCAAGGTGAGTCCAGCCGCGCACCAGACGTGTGGCAAGATGGCGTAGCTGTGCCAGCTCAACCTGCAATTTACCTTCATGGGTGCGTGCGCGTTGGGCGAAGATATCAAGAATTAGGCCGGTACGATCGATCACCCGGCATTCGCACAGGCGCTCCAGGTTTCTTTCCTGAGCGGGCGTAAGGGCATGATCGAATAACACGACCGATGCTCCAGTTGTTTTTACCGCATCGGCAATTTCAACGGCCTTTCCTTCACCGACAAAATACTTGGGATGTGGCGCTTTGCGGCTGCCAGTGATCACTTGCAGCGCCTCAACGCCAGCAGAAGAAACCAGGGTTTCAAACTCCTGTAAATCTTCTACTTCTTTGTCTTGGGAGAACCAGATGTGTACCAGTACGGCCTGCTCACCGGCATCATAACGGTCAAACAAGCTATAACCTCGCTAAAATAAAAGACCAGGACGGAAAACCAAATGTGCTCTCCAGTCCTGGCTGTACGGCGACGCGTTACTCTGCGTTATCACCGTCTTGTTGTGGCTGTGGCTGCGCAGATGTGTTGCTGCCGCCATGATGGTAATTATTGCTGCCGCCGCCACCGGTATTATTACTATGGTGTGAAACCGGGCGCGAAGGAACAACGGTAGAAATGGCGTGTTTATAAACCATCTGACTTACCGTGTTTTTCAGCAAAATTACAAATTGATCAAATGACTCAATCTGACCCTGCAGCTTGATACCGTTAACCAAATAAATCGAAACCGGAACACGTTCACGACGCAGTGCGTTCAAAAACGGGTCTTGTAATGATTGCCCCTTAGCCATTCTATCTTTTCCTTATATGCTTGTTGTTTGTTGCTTGTAGAACCTATGGTTCTGAAAAAACTGCGTAAAAATTTGCGCACGATAACCAGTCAATTGTACACAATCACCCATGCTTCGCACTAAGAACCTGTAACACCCTGTCACGCGCCAGTTGGGGCTCGTCACTGTCTAACCAGTGCACATTTTCCCAGCCGCGTAACCAGGTGATTTGACGCTTAGCAAGTTGCCGGGTTGCGCAAATTCCCCGATAAACCATCTCGTCATAATCGATTTCGCCCGATAAATAAGACCACATCTGGCGATAACCCACACAACGAATGGAAGGCATGTCCGTATGCAAATCACCTCGTGCAAACAGGGCCCGAGACTCCGCTTCAAATCCTGACGCCAGCATCTGCTCAAAACGCAACGCGATGCGCTGATGTAACAGTTCACGGCTCGCGGGGGCGATGGCAAACTGGTACACGTCGTAGGGTAACGCTTCGCCGGAAGTTTTTGTCAGTTCCGTTAAAGTTTTACCCGAAATAAAAAAAACTTCCAGTGCTCGCGAAAGTCTCTGCGGATCATTCGGATGAATACGACTGCCGGCAACCGGGTCGATTTCACACAGCTGGCGGTGTAAAGCTTCCCAGCCTTTTTCACGCGCCGTTTGCTCTATCCGCTGACGAACCTCAGGATCGGCCGAGGGCAACGGCGACAATCCCTCAAGTAACGCCTTGAAGTAGAGCATGGTTCCACCAACAAGCAACGGAATTCGTCCGGCCTGAACGATATCCGCCATTTCTGCTAACGCATCACGTCGAAACTCGGCAGCCGAATAGGCCTCCGCGGGATCGCGTATGTCCAGCAAACGATGGGGTGCCACTGCTAACTCTTCAGCCGACGGTTTCGCCGTACCAATATCCATCTGACGATAGATTAAGGCAGAATCTACGCTGATTAGTTCCACTGGCAACTGCTTACGTAGCTCAATCGCTAAGGCAGTTTTACCCGATGCTGTGGGTCCCATCAAAAAAATAGCCTTTGGCCGGCCAGCCTGGTTTTGTTCACTCATGCTTCAACGCGTCAATCGCGCTCTCAATCTCAATGGCCTGTAACAGACCTGAAGGCGGCGATTTCAGTAACTGTGGACAGAGCCTTTCGAGCTCAGCCAGCAGATTGATCGCCTGTGAGTGATTCCAGTCAGATGACTCTGCATCCTGACGCCGCGCCAGCCACTGGGCCAGCTGCGTCGCAGAGTTATCCTGCTGCCGGGCGAGATAGCCTAACAGTTCAGGAATCAAGATTTGTAAATTTTGTGTTCGTAACGGTAAAGGAACCGCGCGGAGAGTCACATGGTCCCCTTCCAGCTGCAAATCAATGCCCATCTGACTGAGCAGACTGCTATTTTCCTCGGCCGCCTGCCGCTCTGTCTGCGCAATTTTAAGCCGTACCGGGATCAGTAACGGCTGCGGTTTTAATCCCGCTTCACCCGGCTGCAGCTGCGCCTGTTTTAACCAGCGTGCCGCGACCGGCAAGGCCAGCAGCAGCAATCGCTGATCCTGCTCCAGTAACGCATAGTGGTGATGCAGCACCGTCAGTACCCGGCCAAAACTCTGAGCATGTGCCGCCAGCGGTGACTCTTTAGCGACTGCGACGGGACGCGGCGCAGCTTCAGCCTGCTTCGCCGGTGACGCGCCGCTGGCAGGGGTTTTCAGCAACTGCTGATAAACCGCCCCTTCCCGCTGACGATAGCTGTTCTCTTTGTTCTGCCAGGCGGGCGCGGCGGCGGGCGTTGACTCGCTGCGACGCGCGCTGGGCTGTGAGAAGTGGTTGCCGCCGGCGGCCTGCCGGTTCTCCGGCTGCCAGCGCGGGGCAGGCTCTTCAGCCTGCAGCGTCGGCAAGGCGGGTGAGGCGCTGGCCTGCAGGACACTCATCACGCCCTGATAAATAAAATCATGCACCAGCCGCGACTGATGAAAGCGCACCTCATGTTTCGCCGGATGGACGTTAACATCCACCTGGTGCGGGTCAATTTCCAGATAGAGCACATAGGCGGGCTGCTGATCGTCCTGCAGCTGGGTCTGGAAAGCCTGACGAATAGCATGATTGATCAGCTTGTCCCGCATCATGCGGCCATTGACGTAGCAATACTGCAGCTCGCTGACCTGACGGGAACCGGTAGGATCGGCGACCCAGCCGCGCAGCGACAGATCGTCGTGCTGCCACTCGATGCGTAACGCATGTTGCATAAAGGTCACGCCGCAAATCGCCGCCAGCCGCCGTTCGCGCTGACTCTCATCACTTACCGCCCGATACTGACGCATCATTTTGCCATTGTGGCTGAGCGAGATAGCGACATCAAAGCGAGCCAGCGCAATGCGGCGAATCACTTCGTCAATGTGGCCAAATTCGGTTTTTTCGGTACGCATGAATTTGCGGCGCGCCGGCGTGTTGTAAAACAGATCCAGCACTTCCAGCGTGGTGCCGCACGGATGCGCAGCCGGTTTGACCGTCACGGCCATATCGCGCCCTTCGGCATAAGCCTGCCAGGCTTCGGTTTGATCGGCGGTACGTGAGGTCAGGGTCAGACGCGAGACCGAGCTGATGCTGGCCAGCGCTTCACCACGAAAACCGAGGCTCATGATCGCCTCCAGGTCATCCAGTGAGGCAATTTTACTGGTGGCGTGACGGGCCAGCGCCATCGCCAGTTCGCTTTTAACGATGCCGCACCCGTTATCACGGATACGAATCAGCTTCGCGCCGCCCTTTTCAATCTCAACATCAATGCGCGTTGCGCCAGCATCAAGGCTGTTTTCCACCAGCTCTTTCACAACCGATGCAGGACGCTCGACCACTTCTCCCGCCGCAATCTGGTTCGCCAGCTGCGGCGGTAAAATTTGTATCGGCATGATGGATATCCTTTTAGCTGACAGCCCGGCGCAGTGGCCGGGCGAACAATCAGGATGCAGGAATTTTCAGGTTCTGCCCCAACATTACGTTGGTCGACTTCAGATTATTGGTCTGCATTATCGCTTTCGGGCTGACGCCATAGTGGGCGGCAATCGCGGTCAGGGAATCGCCACGGACCACTTTGTGACGTATCACGCCGCGCGGGGCGGCACGCGTCGTCCGGCTGATGGCGGCACTGGCCGGGACTTTAAGACGCTGTCCAACCCACACCACATCGCGCTTCAGCGTATTCATCTCACGCAGGGTCGCCATGCTGACGCCATACTTCGCGGCGATGCCAGAGAGCGTCTCGCCGCGCGTCACCGTGTGGCGCTGAACGGCGCCGGTATATTGCGTCACACCGGTCGCCGGATTACTGACCACGCTAACCGCTGGCGACGAGCCCAGCGGCCGGTTTTCCTCCTTTGGGATGGATTGCAGCGGGTGCGCCAGGAAATAAGTGCGCAGACCTTTATAGATCGACTGCGCAATCTTATCCTGGTGTGCGCTACTGCCAAGCAGTCGCTCCTCCGAGGAATTACTGATGAAGCCGGTTTCCACCAACAGCGAAGGAATATCCGGCGAACGCAGCACGCCAAGACTGGCATGCTCAGGTAAGCGTTTATGCAGCGAGGTGACGCCACGTAACTGCTGCAGCACTTTCTGGGCGATGTCATAACCGACACGCTGTGAATGACCAAACTGCAGGTCAAGCACTGCCTGGCTGAGATAAGGGTCCGCCTGGCTGTTCGCCAGCAGATCGCCTGCGCCGCCCAGCAGTTCAGACTGTTTCTCTTTCTGCTCCAGCCAGTTGGCCATCTCGCTGTTGGCGCGACGGTTTGACAGTACCCAGACCGAGGCACCGGTCGCCGCATGGCTTGGCGCGGCGTCGGCGTGAATTGAAACCAGCACGTTGGCGTTGGCTTTACGCGCCACGTCGGAACGGCCCATCACCGAAATAAAGTAGTCGCCATCACGGGTCAGGACGCCTTTGAACATCGGGTCATTATTCAGCAGCACCCGCAGCTTACGGGCGATAGCGATGGTGACATTCTTCTCTTTCAGCCCGCGCTGTCCGATCGCGCCAGGGTCCTGACCGCCGTGTCCGGCATCAATCGCCACGATCACCGTGTCGTTGCGGCTCACCGCGCTGCCCGGACGTACCGTGCTGGCCGTGCTGGTGACAGCGGTGACCGGATTAGCATTAAACGGATTGGCAGCGGCCGCGCTCTGAACCGGCGCGCGCGCTGGCGCCGTTGCCGGAGCGGACACCGTGCGGGTGACGGCCGGACGCGTACCGGTAATGGTAAACACCACGCTGTAGTTGCTGCCGTTACGCTGCGTAACCGCCCGGGTTTTGCCAGGCTGCGTCAGCTCAAACACCAGCCGTACGCTCTGTTTATCTTTCGGCGTACTGGTGCGGATGCGCTTTACGATGTTTTCACCGCTGAAGTTCAGCGGCAGTCCCTGCACTACCCCACTCTGGCGCACATCCAGCACCACCCGATCCGGATTGCGCAGCGGGAAGAAACCATACACGGGCTGACCAGCAAAGCTCAGGGTCACCGTGGCCTGGTTATCGCCATTGGCGACTTTGATATCAGACAGTGTGGCCGCGAACAGCGGCGTGCAGACCAGCAGCAGCAGTGTCACTAACGCCCATTTCATCCGTGACTTCATGCCGGGTCCCTGTGTTGTGCAAGTGACGCTATCCACTGCTCTGCCAGTGGCGTATGGGCCGCCAGTTCCGCTTCACGCGCGTCACCGACGTAGCGCAGCGTTAAGGAGAGGTCGGGCGACGGCAGAAACCCTTCGCCCTGCTGCGGCCATTCGACCAGACAGATGGCATCGCCGCTGAAGTAATCGCGGATGCCCATAAATTCCAGCTCTTCCGGATCGGCAAGACGATAGAGGTCAAAATGATAAAGTGAGCGCTCACCCAGGGTGTAAGGCTCGACCAGCGTGTAGGTCGGGCTTTTTACGTTACCCTGGTGACCCAGCGCCTGCAGAAAGCCGCGGCTGAAGGTGGTTTTACCCGCCCCCAGATCGCCATAGAGATAAATGACCGCCGCGTTGCCACAGGCACGCGCCAGCTGAGCGCCCAAACCGAGCGTTGCCGCCTCATCGGGCAAAGAAATAACACAGGTCTTCATGCTTCGTAATTCATCTCAGGATTAACAAACTGCCACAGCAGCTCAAGTAAATCTGTTGCCAGCATACCGCGCGTGCCTCGTTGTGCAGCCACCGCATCCGCAGCGGCACCGTGGGCTACGCAGCCGGCACAGGCAGCATCAAACAGCGCCAGTTTCTGGCCCATCAGCGAGGCGATAATCCCACTCAGGAGATCCCCCATGCCGCCGGAAGCCATACCGGCATTTCCCACGTCGGCAAACGCCATTTCACCCTGCTCGCTGGCGATCAGCGTGCCCGCGCCTTTCAGTACCACCACACCACCGTAGCGCTGCGCCAGCATCTGCGCTGCATGTAAGCGGTCACTCTCAACTTCACTGGTCTTGATATTGAGCAGACGTGCCGCTTCGCCAGGATGTGGCGTAATGATGCGATTCTGACGTTTCTCCGCACTGATTGCCAGCAGGTTAAGTGCATCCGCATCCCAAAGCATCGGCTTTTCGCTTTCGGCGACCCGTTCCAGCGCCCGCTTGCCCCACTCGCGCTGCCCCAGGCCCGGACCAATCGCAATCACATCCGCCCACGCCAGTGCGGCGGTCAGCTGTTCATCAGTCAGTTCATCGACCATGATTTCCGGCCGCGCCGTCAGGATCGGGATAATATTATCTTTGTGAGTAAGTACTCGCACTAACCCACTACCGCTGCGCAGGGCCGCTTCCGCCGTCATTCGCACCGCGCCCGCGGTACCGGTATCGCCGCCAACCACCAGTAAACGCCCCTGATCGCCTTTGTGCGAGGTCGGTTTACGCGGCCTGAGCCACTGCGTAAGCGCGCTGGCATCATAGCGCGCCATCGGTGCTGATTCCGCCGCCAGAAAAGCCTGCAGGCCAAGGTCGGCATAGTGCAACTCACCGATATAATCGCGGGCCTTGCCGGTAATCTGTCCCGGTTTAAGCGCCAGCACGCTCAGGGTATGGGTGGCGTTGATGACCTCGCCGGGCACACTGCCGGTACTGGCGGCTAAACCAGAAGGCATGTCGATAGCGAGGATCGGCGCGGCATGGGCATTCGCCAGCTGGATCAGCGTGCTATAGGGTTCAGCGGGCGCGCGATTAATGCCGGTCCCGAGCAGCGCATCAACAATTGCATCAACCTGTTCTGGCCAGGCGGCATCCGCAGCATGAATGTCGCCGCCCGCATCCAGCCAGGCATCCCGCGCGCGCTGCGCCTCTTCAGGCAGCGGTTTCTCCCCTTCACAGGCCAGCAGCGTCACCTGTTTACCCGCCGCCTGCCCCAGACGCGCCACCACATAGCCATCGCCGCCGTTATTGCCATGACCACACAGGATCAGCCAGTGCCGGGCGTCAGGCCAGCAGGCGTTGAGATGTTCATAGGCCGCCTGTCCGGCGCGCAGCATCAGTTCATACAAGGTGATGCCGAGCGCATCAGCACCTTCACGCTCCAGTTGCGCCACCGCCTGCGCAGGCCAGACAGAATATGGTAAACTGCGGCGGTTTTTCTTCGAACCCTGGTCACTCATGTCATACCCTCTCGATCTTCATCAACTCGCACAACAGATTAAACAGTGGGGATTGGATCTCGGCTTTCAGCAGGTCGGTATCGCCGATACCGATCTGAGTGCGGAAGAGCCGCGTCTTCAGGCCTGGCTGGACAAGCAATATCATGGCGAGATGGCGTGGATGTCGCGCCACGGTATGATGCGGGCGCGTCCGCATGAACTGTTACCCGGTACGCTGCGCGTCATCAGCGTTCGCATGAACTACCTTCCGGCCAAAGCTGCCTTTGCCAGCACCCTGAAAAATCCCCGACTGGGCTATGTCAGCCGTTATGCCTTAGGCCGTGATTACCACAAAGTATTGCGCAATCGACTGAAAAAGCTCGGAGAAATGATCCAGCAGCACTGTGGCGAGCTCAATTTTCGCCCCTTTGTCGACTCTGCCCCATTGCTTGAACGGCCGCTGGCCGCGAAAGCCGGGCTCGGCTGGACCGGCAAACACTCTTTGATTCTTAATCGCGAAGCGGGTTCATGGTTTTTTCTCGGCGAGCTGCTGATTGACCTGCCGCTGCCCGTGGATGCGCCGCAGGAAGAGCAGTGCGGCCGCTGCGTCGCCTGCATGACGATCTGCCCGACCAGCGCCATCGTTGAACCTTATGTGGTCGATGCCCGGCGCTGCATCTCCTATCTCACCATCGAACTGGAAGGGGCCATTCCGGAAGAATTTCGTCCGCTGATGGGCAACCGGATTTACGGCTGTGACGATTGTCAGCTGATCTGTCCGTGGAATCGTTACGGGCAGCTTAGTGATGAAAGTGATTTTTCGCCGCGCGCCGCCCTGCATGCGCCCGAACTGATCGATCTGTTTCAGTGGGATGAAGCGAAGTTTTTGCGTATTACGGAAGGATCGGCCATTCGGCGCATCGGTCATTTACGCTGGCTGCGCAATATCGCCGTGGCGCTGGGAAATGCGCCCTGGTCAGCAGAGATTATTCCGGTGCTGGAGCAGCGGCTGGGTGAGAGTGAAATGCTGGATGAACATATCCGCTGGGCTATCGCCCGGCAGCAGGATCAACGTCAGCAGCTGGTGGTCGACGTGCAGCCCGCGCAGCATAAGCGCCTGGTCCGTGCAGTTGAGAAGGGATTATCGCGTGATGCATGAGTGAGCAGCCAGCCGGCAGTCAGGCGTTTTCCACATGCTGTGAATAAAAATAAAAAGGCGTTGTCATTCAACTGCCATAAGGCTGATTACGCTGGGAAATAACAATCTGAAATATTTTCATATTGTTAATTATCAATAGCTTACCGAAAATTTGTGTTTATTTAATAATGAGGCTATCGCTTCGGTTAACAGATAAAGCTGTGGATAACTCTGTTCAAAAGCATTTTACAGATCGGGGAAAACAGCGCAAATGATGGCGTGCAGTGCTGTGGATAACCTTCTGGAAACTCTTGTATCCCGCAACAATAAACAGCCTGATAATCGGCTGGATGGGGTATGACGTAAAACTGGAGCGGGAAACGAGACTCGAACTCGCGACCCCGACCTTGGCAAGGTCGTGCTCTACCAACTGAGCTATTCCCGCATAGAAGGGCAGTGCTAAAAAATCTGGAGCGGGAAACGAGACTCGAACTCGCGACCCCGACCTTGGCAAGGTCGTGCTCTACCAACTGAGCTATTCCCGCAAAGAGGGTACTGCTAATTAAATCTGGAGCGGGAAACGAGACTCGAACTCGCGACCCCGACCTTGGCAAGGTCGTGCTCTACCAACTGAGCTATTCCCGCGCCTTGTACCGTTAATAAATTCTTCACCGGTACGGGGTGCGCATTATACGAGAAATCGTTGCTGCTGCAAGCCCTTGAAAGCAAAATTTTTCGCTTTCCGCGCGATTGCTGATTAAATCAGCAACCTGACGATTTCCTGCGCACCCGCTGTTGATTAAAGCTGCAAAAAGTGTTCGCGGTAGTAAGCCAGCTCCGCAACGGACTCGCGAATGTCATCCAGCGCCTGATGTGAACCGCTCTTTTTAAAGCCAGGCAGGATGTCGGGCTTCCAGCGGCGCGCCAGTTCTTTCAGCGTGCTGACGTCCAGATAGCGATAATGGAAGTAGGCTTCCAGCTCAGGCATATATTTGAACAGGAAGCGCCGATCCTGGCCAATGCTATTACCGCAAATCGGCGAAGTATTGGCTGGCACCCACTGTTTCAGAAATTCAATGGTGGCCAGTTCCGCCGCCCGATCGTCTATCTGGCTCGCCTTTACCCTTTCTACCAGTCCACTGTTGGTGTGGGTACGAACGTTCCACTCATCCATCAGCGCCAGTTGCGCGTCAGACTGGTGGACGGCCATCACCGGGCCTTCCGCCAGGATGTTTAAATTGGCGTCCGTTACCAGGGTCGCGATCTCAATAATGCGATCGCGTTCCGGATCCAGTCCGGTCATCTCAAGATCAATCCAGATCAGATTCTGTTCATTTCCAGTAGCCATGCTGTTTCCTGCGGTTGCTGTAGTCGTCATTCAGGATGAATAAGGTGTATCATAGACGTTTTGCCCAGCCGGGCGAAATCTGGCTAACACTGTGAGGGTGAGTGAGCAAAAATAAACTGTCGAAGGGCCAACAACGTCGCGTAAGCGCTAACCACGATCGCCGTCTCAACCAGCGCAGAGAGCGTCCGGAAGCGGATGATAATCTGTTTGGTGAAGCTGCAGATGGGGTCGTTGTCAGCCGTTTTGGCATGCACGCCGATGTCGAGGACAGCGCAGGCGTCGCCCACCGCTGCAATATTCGTCGTACTATTCGTTCGCTGGTGACCGGCGACCGCGTGCTGTGGCGTCCGGCGCTGAGCGGCGGCAAAGGTATTGTCGAAGCGGTGCATGAACGCACCAGCGTATTAACCCGTCCCGACTTTTACGATGGCGTCAAACCGATCGCCGCCAATATCGATCAGATCATTATCGTGTCGGCCATTCTGCCCGAACTGTCGCTGAACATCATCGACCGCTATCTGGTTGCCAGTGAAACGCTGGATATTGAGCCGCTGCTGGTCCTGAACAAAACCGATCTGCTGGATGAGAAGGCGCGCGCCTTTGTCGATCGGCAGATGGATATTTATCGTGAGATTGGTTACCGGGTCGTCATGGTCTCCAGCCGGGCGAAAAACGGTCTGGATGAGCTGGAAGCTGCATTAACCGATCGCGTTAGCATCTTCGCCGGCCAGTCTGGCGTTGGTAAATCGAGCCTGCTGAATGCCCTGCTCGGCCTCGATAAAGAGGAACAGGTGGCCATTCTGACCAATGAAGTCTCTGATAACTCCGGTCTCGGTCAGCACACCACCACCGCCTCGCGGTTGTATCACTTCCCACACGGCGGCGATGTGATCGATTCGCCCGGCGTGCGCGAGTTTGGCTTATGGCATCTTGAACCGGAACAAATCACCCGCGGATTTGTCGAATTTCGTGCCTACCTCGGCGATTGCAAGTTTCGTGACTGTAAGCACGGCAGCGATCCCGGCTGTGCAATCCGCGAAGCGGTAGAGCAGGGAAAAATCAACGTTTCCCGTTTCGATAACTACCACCGCATTCTGGAGAGCATGGCGCAGGTAAAAACGCGTAAAAACTTCCCTGACGGTGAAGGTTAACGGGTATAACCGCGTCCTGAACGCAGATTTTCATCCGGCGCGCGGTGCTGCCCGCTGCGGCGGGTTACCCGGTCCCGATGCTGCGCGCCAATTGGCCAAAGGCCCGGCGATTCGCCGCGTGGCATAAATCGGCTATAGTCGCCATCTGACCGGGGCGCTGCTACAATCCGCTCCCTTTTTTATCAACGTCATGAAAATAGCCAGGAGGCTAAGGTGTTTGATCGTTTGAAACTCGGCTTGAATCATATTCTCCCGAAGAAATGGCTGACTGAACTCGCCGGTTGGGGCGCCAGTCGCCGCGGTGGTTGGTTGACCAAACTGGTCATTGACATCTTTGTCTGGTTTTACAAAGTCGACATGGCGGAAGCGCGCAAGCCAGACACCGCCAGCTATCGCACCTTTAACGACTTCTTTGTCCGTCCGTTAAAAGACGATGCGCGTCCGGTAGATGCTGACGCCAACCTGATCGCCCTGCCCGCTGATGGCGCAATCAGCCAGCTCGGCCACATCGAGGGTGACCAGATCTTCCAGGCGAAAGGTCATCACTACACGCTTGAAGCCCTGCTGGCCGGAAATGAGCAGATGGCGGCCCGCTTTGTTGACGGTGAATTTGTTACGACCTATCTGGCACCTCGCGACTATCACCGCGTTCATATGCCGTGCAACGGTATCCTGCGTGAGATGATCTACGTGCCGGGCGATCTCTACTCAGTTAACCCGCTGACCGCGCGCAACATCCCTAACCTGTTTGCCCGCAATGAGCGCGTGATCTGCTATTTCGAGACGGATATCGGTCCGATGGTGCAGATTCTGGTCGGCGCCACCATCGTCGGCAGCATCGAAACGGTGTGGGCCGGTACCATAACCCCGCCGCGTGAAGGCGTGATTAAACGCTGGCACTATCCGGCAGCGGATGATGAAGGTGCGGTGGTGCTGCTGAAAGGTCAGGAAATGGGTCGCTTTAAGCTGGGCTCTACCGTGATTAACCTGTTCGCACCGGGCCGGGTCAAACTGGCTGAAAGCCTTGAAGCTGAAAGTAAAACCCGTCTGGGTCAACCGCTGGCGATTGCCCTGCCGGTGGCGACAGACGTTTCCGACGTCATCGTCGACTAAGTGAGTGTCACCTGTGCGTTCGATTCTCCTCCTGCTGCTGAGCCTGTGGCTCAGCAGCCCGGCCTTTGCGGCCAGCCTGCCTGACGCGAACCAGCTAAAACAGCAGCTGGAAGAAGTCAAAGCCGCCAAAAGTTCACCCGCCCAGGCAGAACAGATCCAGTCCATTGAAGCCGCGTTAAATTTCCTCTCTGAACGTGATGACTCGCTGGAGCGTGCCGCCCAGTATCAGCAGGTCATTGATGATTTCCCGCGTCTGGCTCGCGAGTTACGTCAACAGATCGCTGCGATGGGCGACAGCGCAAAGACCGTGCGCAGCAACATGAGCAGCGCGGAACTGGATCAGGAGATTCTGCAGGTCAGCAGCCAGCTGCTGGAAGAGGGTCGTCAGGCGCAGCAGGAGCAGGATCGCGCACGTGAGATCAGCGACTCCCTGTCGCAGCTGCCACAACAGCAGACCGAAGCCCGCCGCGCCATGACCGAAAGTGAACGACGTTTGCAGGCGGCCAGCAACAGCGCCTCGCCGCAGGGCCAGCTGCAACTGGCGGCGCGTCAGGCGGAAAATGCCGCCAATAAAGCGCGCGTCGATGAGCTGGAGCTGGCGCAGCTCTCCGCCAATAATCGTCAGGAACTGGCGCGGATGCGGGCCGAAGCGCACCAGCGCAAAGCCGCTCAGCTGGATAACTATCTGCAGGCGTTGCGTAATCAGCTCAACGATCAGCGCCAGCGTGAAGCCGAACTGGCGCTGGCACGCACCGAGCAGCTGGCGGAAAACAGTGGCGATCTGCCACCGGCAATCAGCGATCAGTTCCGCGTTAACCGCGATCTCTCCGTTGCCCTGAATCAGCAGGCGCAGCGGATGGATCTGGTAGCGTCGCAGCAGCGGCTGGCAACCAATCAAATTATTCAGGTACGTCAGGCGCTCTCAACCCTGCGCGAGCAGTCACAGTGGCTCGGCGCCTCTAATTTACTGGGGGAAGCGCTACGGGCCCAGGTGGCGCGTCTGCCGGAGATGCCCAAATCTCAGCAGATTGATAACGAGATGGCGCAGCTGCGGGTTCAGCGACTCCATTATGAAGATTTGCTGGATCGTCAGGAGGCGCTACGCAAGGGCCATCAGGCGGATGGACAGCCCTTTACCAGCGAGCAGAAGCGAATCCTTGATGCCCAGCTGCGGACCCAGCGCGAACTGCTTAATTCCCTGATCTCCGGCTGCGACACCCTGATCCTGGAGATCACCAAGCTGAAGGTCGGCAACACGCAGTTGCAGGATGCGCTGACCGAAGTAAAAGATGCCACCCACCGTTATCTGTTCTGGACCGCCGACGTCAGCCCGATCGGCCTGAGTTACCCGCTGGATCTGGCTAAGGATCTGTCACGCCTGCTGTCGCTGGATACACTGGGTCAGCTCGGCAAAGCGATGGCAATGATGTTTACCAGCCGCAACACCGTGCTGCCGATCATTGGCGCCCTGCTGCTGGTCGGTTTCAGCATCAGTTCGCGTCGTCACTTCAACGCCTTCCTTGAACGCTCCGCCAGTAAAGTCGGCAAGGTCACTCAGGACCGCTTCCGGCTCACCATTCGTACCGTATTCTGGTCGATACTGGTGGCGCTGCCGCTGCCGGTGTTGTGGGGCACGCTGGGTTATGGTCTGCAGAACGCCTGGCCCTACCCGATTGCCGTCGCCATCGGCGATGGTATTACCGCCACGCTGCCGCTGCTGTGGGCCTTTATGATCAGCGCCACCTTTGCCCGCTCCAACGGCCTGTTCATCGTCCATTTCCGCTGGCCGCAGAACCGCGTGGCGCGCGCTATGCGCTACTACTCGCTGAGCATCGGTCTGATTGTGCCGCTGATCATGCTGTTAATCGCCTTTGGTAATCTGGAAGATCGTCAGTTCTCTTCGTCACTGGGACGCCTCTGTTTCATTCTGATTTGTGGCGCGATCAGCATCGTTACCGTCAGCCTGAAACGCGCCGGGATTCCGCTCTATCTGGATAAAGAGGGAAATGGCGACAACATGATCAACCGTATGCTGTGGAACCTGATGATCGCGATGCCGCTGATGGCGGCGCTCGCCTCAGCAATCGGTTATCTGGCAACGGCGCAGGCCTTGCTGGCCCGGCTGGAAACCTCGGTTGCCATCTGGTTCCTGCTGCTGGTGATCTATCACATTATCCGCCGCTGGATGCTGATTCAGCGGCGCCGTCTTGGCTTTGACCGCGCCCGTCAGCGCCGCGCTGATATGCTGGCGAACCGGGCGCGCAGTGAAGAAGAGAAAGAACAAGGCGCACAGAATACCGACGCGATTGAGATTGAAGAGCCGGTGATCGATCTTGACGCTATCAGTGCGCAGTCACTGCGGCTGGTGCGCTCAATTCTGACGCTGATTGCGCTGGTTTCGGTGATTGTGCTGTGGTCGGAAATTCACTCCGCTTTTGGCTTCCTGGAGAATATTCCGCTGTGGGACGTCAACACCTCGGTGCAGGGCGTGGAGTCTATCCAGCCGATTACCCTGGGTTCGGTGCTGATCGCCATTCTGGTGTTTATTATCACCACCCAGCTGGTGCGCAATATGCCCGCTCTGCTGGAACTGGCGCTGCTGCAGCACCTTAATCTGACGCCCGGTACCGGCTATGCCATCACCACGCTGACCAAATACCTGCTGTTGCTGATTGGCGGATTGATTGGTTTCTCGCTGATCGGTATTGAGTGGTCGAAATTACAGTGGCTGGTGGCCGCACTCGGTGTCGGGCTCGGTTTTGGCTTGCAGGAAATTTTTGCCAACTTTATCTCGGGTCTGATCATTCTGTTTGAAAAACCGATCCGCATTGGCGACACGGTCACGATTCGCGACCTGACCGGCAGCATTACCCGCATCAATACCCGCGCCACCACGATCACTGACTGGGACCGCAAAGAGATTATTGTGCCGAACAAAGCCTTTATCACCGAGCAGTTCGTTAACTGGTCGCTGTCCGATTCGGTGACGCGTGTGGTGCTGACCATTCCTGCACCGGCGAAAGTCAGCAGCGAACAGGTGACAACCATCCTGAAACAGGCGGCTGAACGTTGCAGCTATGTGCTGGATACGCCGCCACCTGAAGTGTTCCTGGTCGATTTACAGCAGGGCATTCAGCTGTTTGAACTGCGTGTACATGCGGCTGAGATGGGGCATCGTATGCCGCTGCGTCATGAGCTGCATCAGCTGATCCTCAGCGGATTCGAGCAGCACGGTATCGAGATGCCGTTCCCGCCGTTCCAGATGCGGATGGAGATGCTGGGCAAGAAGCTGCCAGCCAGCAACGGTACGCCCGCGGCACGCGCTTATAAATCTGGCGGCCTGTAAACGACAACGCCCGGCTAAGCCGGGCGTTGTTGGGTCAGGGCGATGATTTACTGCTTCACAAATTCTTCGCCTTGGGCGATATCTTTCTTCAGCGTATCCAGCATCCCGGTCAACGCCTGCTGTTCGAAAGCACTCAGCGTGCCAATCGGCTGACGCTCGGCAATGCCGTTTTTACCCAGCAGCAGCGGCTGAGAGAAGAAACGCGCATATTCGCCATCCCCTTCTACATAAGCACACTCCACCACATTGGCCTCACCGTTAAGCGCACGCACCAGCGATAAACCGAAACGCGCGGCAGCCTGACCCATCGACAGCGTGGCAGAACCGCCACCCGCTTTGGCTTCAACCACTTCCGTCCCGGCGTTCTGGATGCGTTTGGTGAGATCCGCCACTTCCTGTTCGCTGAAGCTGACGCCTGACACCTGCGACAGCAGAGGCAGAATGGTCACGCCGGAATGACCGCCGATAACCGGTACCTCAACCTCGCCAGGTTGCTTACCTTTTAACGCGGCCACAAAGGTATTGGCGCGGATGATATCCAGCGTGGTGACGCCAAACAGGCGGTTTTTGTCGTAGACGCCATGTTTTTTCAGCACCTCCGCCGCAATCGCCACCGTGGTATTGACCGGGTTAGTGATCACCCCGATTAAGGCTTTGGGTGCCGTCGTCGCCACCTGATCAATCAGATTGCGCACAATGCCGGCATTCACGTTGAACAGGTCGGCGCGATCCATACCAGGCTTACGCGCTACACCAGCAGAGATCAGTACCACATCGGCACCCTGCAAGGCGGGCGTGGCGTCTTCTCCACTAAATCCCTTGATAGCGACCGCCGTCGGAATATGGCTGAGATCGACGGCAACACCCGGCGTCACCGGTGCGATGTCATACAGTGAAAGTTCTGAACCTGCAGGAAGCTGGGTTTTGAGCAGAAGTGCGAGCGCCTGGCCTATGCCGCCAGCGGCACCGAGAACGGCAACTTTCATTCTTAACTCCTTATTAAGGTGGGGCAGAGATGGGCCGAAATTCTATCTGTGTCAGACCTTAATCAACTGCTCAGGCGATGATAAATATCCGCTGTTAATTCTACGTGTTTTCACACTTAATCGCCGGATTCAAAAGTTACTTATCATCTTCATACCTGAATGACCGACAACTGTGCCGTCGTCAGACAGAGAACGGCTACGTGCGTTTTCTGTTACTACACCACCAATAATATAACAACTTTGCAACCTTCGCCTTCCAGCGCTGTGACAGGGGTTTTGGTATGAGACGATTTCTTTGCTATTATCGCCGCCCGCTAGCCGCCCGAACCCTGCTCATCAATCAACCGATTGCATAAAAATGCATTTAAATGCATAATCACCACTCTGCCGCGGGCGGCTGCGCGGTTATTCCCTCTATTTATTGGTAACCTATGCGAAACCCATCGAAACAAGACGATCTGATCAAGGCTTTCAAGGCCTTATTAAAAGAAGAAAAATTCAGTTCCCAGGGCGAAATCGTTCAGGCGCTCCAGGATGAAGGCTTCGAGAACATCAACCAGTCAAAGGTTTCTCGTATGCTGACCAAATTTGGCGCGGTACGCACCCGCAATGCCAAAATGGAGATGGTTTACTGCTTACCTGCCGAACTTGGCGTGCCGACCACCACCAGCCCGTTAAAAAACCTGGTTCTGGACATCGATTACAACGATGCGCTGGTGGTGATTCATACCAGCCCGGGTGCCGCACAGCTGATTGCGCGCCTGCTCGACTCGCTGGGCAAATCAGAAGGCATCCTGGGCACCATCGCCGGGGATGACACCATTTTTATCACCCGCGCACGCGACTTCACGGTTAAGCAACTGCACGGTGCCATTCTTAACCTGTTTGAACAGGAACTCTGATAGCGGACCTGTTGACTGAGCATAATCGTGCCGGTCAACAGCCTGTTTTGCCCGCGCCTGCCACTTCTCCTGCCCTGTCCTGATTAAAATCAGTGCGTTAGCGTCATGCTTTGGTCGTTTTCTCTCGTCTGAATAATGGTCATACCTTTTGGTCTGCTTAACCTTTCGCGCTATTTTACACTGCTTTACATCACGACACTGGCGACATTACCCAGATCTGAATCAAAGTCCAGGCTGATCGACCACCTCTTTTCGCACAAAAAGATAAAGTGATTTATCCCGCTGTTTTTGCAGCAAAAAGGGCTGAAAAGGTCATTTTTCAGCCGGTTTTTATAACGCTGGGTTATTAAAAGTAGCCATAAGGATAAAGAATCACAAAAAAACATTATTAGCGGAGTATTAATTTCTTCCGTTATTAGTTCTATACTTCTTTTCGTGATGCAAATCACACCAACTAAAAAGATAAAAATTGACGACGAGGAAAAATACATGAACGTAAAAACTACCATCGCTACGCTGAGCATTCTCTCTGCTCTTTCTTTTGGTGCTGTGGCAGCAGAATCTGTCACCGCAGCGCAGGCACAGGATCTGCAACCCGCAGGTACCGTCAGCGTCAGTGGCGTTGCAGGCTCACCGATGGAAATTAACCAGCAGCTGAGTGATAAAGCCGATCAGCAGGGCGCAAAAGCCTATCGCGTGATCGAGGCGTACAACAACGGCAACTATCACGCCACTGCCCGTTTGTACAACTAAGCCCAGCGTCATCAGATATCGCCCCGAACCCTCTTTTTGACGCGCGGTTATGCGCCTCGGTGGGTTCAGGCAAACAATTTCAGGAGAGTTAATCATGAAAAAGACATTCGCTATTGCCGTACTGAGTCTGGCTTCCGTGTTCTCAATGGGTGCCAGCGCAGCCAGCCTGGTATCGAATCAGCAGGCACAGAGCCAGAATCTGCAACCGATGAACCAGACTATCAGCGTCAGCGGCCGTGACGGCGATCAGACCAATATCCGTCAGGTTCTGTCTGAGAAAGCCGATGCGCAGGGTGCCAGCCACTATCGCATCATCGAAAACAACCAGGATGACACCTACCACGTCACCGCTGAGCTGTATAAATAATTAACCGTCACGTCGCCCTGAACGGCGCCGGACCCGTATCGACGACCCGCTTCTTTCTTTTCACCGCAGGTTGTTGAACGTAATGAGGAGACGAACAATGAAAATCAAAACAACCATCGCTACAGTCAGCCTGCTTTCCGTTATGGCGTTCGGCGCTTCTGCCGCACAGCTGGTAACCGGTGAACAGACACAAAACCTGCAGCCTGCGGGAACCGTCACCATCAGTGGTACAGCGGGGGCACCGATGGATTATCGTGCGGAGCTTTCTCAGAAAGCCGATGAGCAGGGTGCCAGCGCCTATAAAGTGATTGAGGCCCGTACCGGCGATAACTATCACTTCACCGCTCAGCTCTATAAGTAATTCCTCGTCAGATTTATGACGAACCCTTTGGCCCCGCTCGCCGGGGCCCTTTTTCATCTGACGTTAAAGTGCAGCTGACCTTCCAGCTCCTCTTCTGCTTCATCAAACAGCAAAATCAGCGCACCATAGCGTCGTCGCTGCCCTTTCCCCAGATTTACAAACTCAATCTCCAGCGGCATCGGCAACAGATCGCCGGTCACCACATCCCATAGTCCATCCAGATCGCAGATCCGCCGCTCTTCCAGCGCAAACCGCTCGCTGAACTGGCGAAAAAAATGTGCCTGATCGACTATCTCATTGAAATCAAAACGCTCGGTTTTCATGCTGACGGCTCCCATCCTCCGTCTGCGGGCGACCCGCGCCGCCCGTTCCTGACCGCTAGCCCAAACCGCCGAGATGCAGCGCTTTGATCTCCAGATACTCTTCCATACCCAGCACCGAACCTTCGCGCCCCAGTCCCGACTCTTTCACGCCACCAAACGGCGCGACTTCCGTCGACACGGCGCATTCGTTTATCCCGATCATGCCGCTTTCCAGCGCGGCAGAGACGCGGAACACCCGCTGCAGGTTCTGGGTGTAGAAATAAGCCGCCAGACCAAAGGGCGTATCGTTGGCGCGGCGGATCACCTCTGCCTCATCATCGAACCGGAAGCAGGCGGCGACCGGACCAAAGGTCTCTTCCTGTGCCAGCTGCATTCCTTCGTGCGCCTCGGTAATCACCGTCGGTTGCCAGAAGTTGCCACCCAGCGCGTGACGCTCGCCGCCAGCCAGCAGTTTGCCGCCTTTGGCGACCGCATCCTTAACGTGCTGTTCCACCTTTTCCAGCGCAGAGGCCTCAATCAGCGGCCCGACAATCACCCCCTCTTCCATGCCGTTACCCACTTTGAGCTTACTGACTTCGTCTGCCAGCTGGCGGGTAAAGCGGTCATAGATAGCGCTGTGAATGTAGAAGCGGTTTACGCTGACACAGACCTGACCCGCATTACGGAATTTATTGGCGATCGCGCCCTGCACGGCGGCATCAATATCCGCATCCTCAAACACGATATAAGGCGCATTGCCGCCCAGCTCCATAGAGACTTTTTTCATCGTCTCTGCGGCATTGCGCATCAGCAGCTTGCCGACCTCGGTTGAACCGGTGAACGAGATTTTACGCACCGCTTTACTGGCCATGATGGCGTCGCTAATCGCATGCGTATCACCTGCCACTGCGTTGAGTACGCCATCCGGCACGCCAGCCGGCTTCGCTAACGCCAGCAAGGCAAAGGCAGAAAGCGGCGTATTGTTGGCGGGTTTGATGATGCCGGTACAGCCTGCCGCCAGCGCCGGACCCAGCTTGCGCGTCAGCATCGCCATCGGAAAATTCCACGGCGTGATGGCAGCAACAACGCCAATCGGTTCGCGGGTCGCCAGAATACGGGAACCCGGTTTGGCTGGCGGGATGATTTCACCGTTAGCGCGTTTTGCCTGTTCGGCAAACCACTGAATAAAGCTGGCGGCATACTCCACTTCGCCTTCCGCCTCTTTCAGCGGTTTCCCCTGTTCAGCGGTCATCAGCTCGCCCAGCCAGCGCTTGTTCTCAATGATCAGCTGGTACCAGCGATAAAGGATCTCCGCGCGCGCTTTGGCGGTCAGGGCGCGCCAGGCGGGAAAGGCGCGCTCAGCGGCAGCAATCGCCTGCTCCGTTTCCGCTTTACCCGCTTTAGCGACCTGCGCGATCACCTCGCCGGTGGCGGGATTGGTCACGTCAAAAGTGGTGGAGGTGCGATGCCATTGACCGTCAGCTAAATAACCGGTCTGAAATAGTTCGCTTGTGTGCAGTGATGTCATTGATTCGCTCCTGTCATTTTACCCTTCCGTCAGAAGAGTATAGTTGGCAAAAGCGACAGGTTTTGTGACGGGATGGCATTACACCGGCCGCTGCAGGACGCAGCGGCCGGTTTCAGATTTGGATTAGGGTGTTCTGATACTTGTTCAGCATAGTCGCCAGCCGTTTTACCGGTTCGGTTACGCTGACGGGCGCATCGTAATGCACCAGCTTCTGCTGATAGACCTCCAGCTCCTGCAATAACTGCTCAAAGTAGTAGCGTCGTTTGTCATCGCTGCCGGCGGAGATCACCCGGTCGGCGGTGTAGCGCAGCTGGCGATGGTAGGCGGAGAGATCGTCATTCACCGGCACTTCTGCATTGCGTAACCGCTGATGTCCAATGATCAGCGTCAGCGCGATGCGATATTTATCGATGTCGCCGGGAAACAGGTTTAACAGCAGAAACAATTGCTGATAGAGCGCTGGCAGATGGTTTTCACGGCGGCGCGCCTGATTGGTGGTCATCGCCGACACGGCCGCATACATAAAGCGGTTAAGCAGTTTGCGTCCGGTGCGCGCTTTCGATTTATCCCGAATCAACAGGATCACCATCATCGCCACGAAGCAGCCGATCACCTGGCCCAGCACGTTATCGAGGAACACATTGAATCTGAACTCCATCGGGTTATCCAGCACCAGCACGTTAAGCGTCCCGATTAACGCACCAAGGGTGCCCAGCTGACGTCGCTGTACAAAGATACCGCCGATAAAGCCGAGCAGGCCGATGGCAATACAGAGCAACAGTGCGCTCTGCTGGGTATTGGGCAAGACGTAGATAAAGTAGAGCGCGCCAAGCGGCACCGCGACCGTCATGCCGTAGAGAAAGTCTTTCGCCATCATCAGCGGATTCGGCATCCGCATCGCCAGCGCGGTAATCACCGCCAGCATCACCATGCAGCCGCTGCCCGAGGTCCAGCCGGTGTATAACCAGAATAACGATCCCAGCGCGGTGGCAACAAAAGTACGGATGCCATTGATCATCGCGTGATGGGTTTCAGCCGAACGCGCCTGAATCACGATTTCGCGTTGCAGGATCTCCTCTTCCAGCGAGGTGATACGGCTGTTACTTTTAATGCCGTTGAGCAGCAGCAGATATTCGGTTGCCGCACCGACCCAGCTCACCAGCGTGTCCGGCGTCGATTTGCCGCTGGCACCCATTACCCGCCGCATCACCTTCATCCGCTTATGCACCTCTTCAACCGTCGTGGCCTCTTTTTCAATCAGCAAACGGTACTGCGGCGGAATGTAGTCGGGGCGCGCATTCTGAATCAGAAAGGTTTCGGCCGCCTGGGTAATCAGGGTCAGCGAGAGCGTATTGAGCATCTGCAGCCGTCGATTGCTGTTCTTCCAGCGCGAGGATTCCATCATCAGCTGGCTGCGCATACTGTTTAGCGCAGTGGTACGGCGCACCAGCGCGCTCCAGGCCTTATCAACCTCTTCTTTGTCACCGTGCGCGACGCAGAGCTGCAGCAGCTGATAATGCGCCACCAGCAGCGAGTCCACTTCAGCATCGATCACTTTTTTAATCGAGCGCGGCGAGAAGATCATATCCGCCAGGATGGCGCACAAAATCCCGAGCACGATCTCACTGCAGCGCTCTACCGCATACTGCGGTGCCAGCGTCAGGCCGCCGCTGGCGTCGGCGGTGACCACGATAATCAGTGCGGTATAGCCTGCCAGCCCCAGAGCATAGGAGTTTTCAACTTTGATCAGCGATGAGAGCCAGACGCAAAGACCGGCCCAGATGCAGCAGAGCAGCAGCATCACCACCGGCGCACGCACCGTGGCGATCATAATGGTCAGGGCGGCGATACAGCCGATGAAGGTACCGATGATTCGCAGCACACCGCGGTAACGTAGCGCACCTGAATAGGGATCGCCACCGGCGGCGAAGGCGGTGCCGCCGGCAACAATGCCCGCGGTCATCACTGCCCAGCGAGGCGTTTCAAGGTTAAGGTGAAAACCAATCATCAGCGCGGCAAGCAGCGCGAAGGTCAGCTTCACCGGGAAACGCAAGAACTCGATCATATCGCCCTCTTAACCAAACTCACGCAGGCGATTAAACAGTCGGGTCATTGGCGACACCTGTTCCGGCTGGCGATCGGCCTGACCGGTGATCACCACCGTCGCCGTGGTGCCTGCCGGGAAGCGGTTGCCTGGCTGTTGATCAAGACGAATACGCACCGGCACACGCTGCGCCAGACGCACCCACTCCAGGTTAGAGTCGATAGTTGCCATGCCTTTGCTGTCGACCGAGCTGCTGCTGTTGGTGACGCCGGCAGCCACGCTGTCCACCGTACCGCGCAGCACCACATTGCTGCCGAGCGGCGTCACTTCAGCGCGGAAGCCCTGCTCCACGCCGTGCAGTTTGGTCTCTTCCAGGTAGGCCAGCACGTAGAAGGAGTGCTGTTGCACCAGCGCCACCGCCACCGAACCGCGGGTGATAAATTCGCCCTGGTAAACATTCAGGTTGGTGACCCAGCCATCAGACGGTGCCTTAACGGTAGTGCGCTCCAGATCGATCTTCGCCAGGTCGCGGGTCGCCACCGATTTCGCCAGCTGGTGTTCGCTGGTTTGCAGATCGTTGTTAGCCTGATCAATCGCTTCGCGAGACATAGCGGAAGTACCGAGCTGGTTACGACGTCCCGCTTCGCGGCGTTTCTCACCGACCAGCGCCTGATAATATTCGACGTCAGCCTGGGCCTGGTCCAGCGCTTTCTGATAACGCGGGCGATCCACCACAAACAGGGTGTCGCCCTTCTTCACCAGCTGGTTGTCATGAACCGGTACGTCGGTAATCAGACCGGTGACATCGGGTGAGATGGCGACGACGTCGGCAGCGAATTTTGCGTCACGGGTCCAGGGCGATTCGGTATAAAACACCCAGGCGCGGAAAATAATCACCACAGCGATGATGACCAGCAGGATAGTAATCGCGTAACGCGCGATTTTTCTTATGAGTGCTTTCACTTAAACCTCAGACAAATAAACGGGATACAAGGTAAAACACACAGCAGTAAAGCGCTGTATTAAAAAGTGCCGGATGCCAGACAAGATCGTAAATACCGCTCGGCGTCAGCACACGTTTCACTAACCAGAACAGCATTAGCGAGATAATTAATTCGATGAAAACGGGCGGAAAAGAGAGCCCAAACATGACAAATACCGGAAGCACACTCATCAGAAATCCTTAGTTCGACCTTGCCGGGATACTCCTTTGCCTCGTCAGATGTCGCAGGAAAAGCCACTGGTCGCTCTATCCGAACCCCAGCTGGCTTAATAATAGCGTATCATCGAAGGGCAACAGGCAATGAAGAATCACCGGGAAATACCCCGGCGCGCTTATAGTAACGCGCCTGACTATAAGTTTTCTACAGAATGTGATCTAAATCACTTTTAAGCCAGAGTAAATAATGGAACGACTGAAGGGCATGTCGATTTTCGCCAAAGTGGTTGAACTGGGTTCGTTTACCGCTGCCGCACGCCAGCTCCATCTGAGCGTCTCTTCGATCAGTCAGATCGTGGCAAAACTGGAAGATGAGCTACAGGTCAAATTGCTTAATCGCAGCACACGCAGTATCGGGCTGACAGAAGCGGGCAAAATTTATTATCAGGGCTGTCGTCGTATGCTGGCGGAAGCTACCCAGGTGCATGAGCAGCTCTACGCCTTTAATAACACGCCGATTGGCGTACTGCGTATTGGCAGCTCCTCTACCATGGCGCAGAACGTGCTGGCTGGCATGACCAGCGATATGCTGCGTGAGTATCCGGGATTGAGCGTCAATCTGGTCACCGGCATTCCGGCACCGGATTTAATTGCCGATGGCCTGGACCTGGTGATTCGGGTCGGTGCGCTAAAAGATTCCAGCTTGTTTTCACGTCGCCTGGGCGCCATGCCGATGGTGGTCTGCGCGGCAAAAAGTTATCTGGCGCAGCACGGTACGCCGGAAAAACCGGGCGATATCGATAATTTCGCCTGGCTGGAATATAGCGTGCGTCCCGATAATAACTTTGAGCTGATTGCGCCAGAAGGGCTGGTGACGCGACTGGCGCCGCAGGGGCGTTTCGTCACTAACGATTCACTGACCCTGATCCGCTGGCTGAAAGCGGGCAACGGCATCGCCTACGTGCCAATGATGTGGGTGATTGATGAGATCAATGCCGGTGAGATTGATATTCTGTTTCCGCAGTATCAGTCTGAGCCGCGCCCGGTTTACGCGCTTTATACCGAAAAGGATAAGTTGCCGCTCAAGGTTCAGGTCTGTATCGATTATCTGACTGGCTACTTCGAACAGGTTGCCGAGCAGTATCAGCAGCAGCGTAAAAGCTAACAACCCGCCGGGCGGCGGGTTGTTGAGTGGATATCAGGCGGTGCCGCCGATAGTCAGTTTATCCAGCTTCAGGGTCGGCTGGCCCACGCCCACCGGCACGCTCTGGCCTTCCTTACCGCAGACGCCAACGCCTTTATCCAGCGCCAGGTCGTTACCTACCATTGAGATCTGCTGCATCGCTTCAATACCGGAACCAATCAGGGTCGCGCCCTTCACCGGTTTGGTAATTTTGCCGTTCTCAATCAGATAGGCTTCCGAGGTAGAGAAGACAAATTTTCCTGAGGTGATGTCCACCTGGCCGCCACCAAAGTTAGGCGCATACAGGCCATATTCAACGCTTTCGATGATCTCCTGCGGCGTCGACTTGCCGGCCAGCATATAGGTGTTGGTCATACGCGGCATCGGCAGATGAGCATATGACTCACGACGACCGTTTCCGGTAGGACTGACGCCCATCAGGCGCGCATTGAGCTTGTCCTGCATATAGCCTTTCAGCACGCCGTTCTCAATCAGCATATTGTACTGACCCGGTACGCCTTCATCATCGACCGCCAGGGAACCGCGCAGCCCTTCAATGGTGCCGTCATCGACCACCGTACAGAGTTCTGACGCCACCAGCTGCCCCATTTTGCCGCTGAATACCGAGGTGCCGCGACGGTTGAAGTCGCCTTCCAGACCGTGTCCCACCGCTTCATGCAGCAGTACGCCCGGCCAGCCCGCGCCCAGCACCACCGGCAGCGTACCGGCAGGTGCCGCCACGGCAGAAAGGTTAACCAGCGCCATTCGCACCGCTTCACGCGCCCAGGCATCGGCACGCACATCGCCATTTTCATCGGCGAGGAAGAACTCATAACCGGTACGTCCGCCGCCGCCGCTTGAGCCGCGCTCGCGTTTACCCTGATCTTCGACCTGAACACTGATAGAGAGACGAACCAGCGGACGCACATCAGCCGCCAGCGTGCCATCCGTCGCGGCCACCAGCACCTGCTCATACACGCCGCTCAGGCTGGCGTTGACCTCCTGCACGCGCGGGTCGGCCGCACGGGCCACCTGATCGACACGGTGCAGCAACGCAATTTTGTCTTCACGCGTCAGGCTGCTGAGCGGGTCAACCGTGGAGTAGAGCGAGCGGTTCATTACCGCAGACAGGGTGTGCGCCTTGCCGTTGCCCTGTTCGCGTACGATGCTGCGTGCCGCTTCCGATGACAGCCGCAGGGCGTTCAGCGTGATCTGGTCAGCATAGGCAAAGCCGGTTTTCTCACCGCTGACGGCACGCACGCCGACGCCCTGGTCAATATGGTAGGAGCCATCTTTGATGATTTTGTCTTCCAGCACCCAGGATTCGTGGAAACTGGACTGAAAATAGAGATCGGCATAATCCAGACGACGTTCTGAAAGCTGCCCTAACAGGGAAAAAAGGTCCTGCTGATTAATGCCGTTAGCAGTTAGTAACTGCTCACTTACCAGGTTCAGAGTCATCGTTTCTCACTCATTATGTGCTCGGATAATCATAGCCTGCGGTAATTCCGGTACCGCGTCAAATTCACTTGTTGTCAGTTTCACGCGGTTTACGCAGCACTTCATTGATTTCCGGTTTATCCAGCGGGCCGCTGATGTGATAACGCAGCAGCGATATCCGGTTCCATACCGGTCCCAGCACCTTGCTGGCGGCGAACACCGCCGCGCCAATCACCGGGTTAACCACAAACGCCGCCGCAACGCCGACTGAAGCAGAAATTTCCGGCGTGATGACCGCTTCCATATCGATCCGGCGTTTAACCAGATCCATATTGCCCTGCATCGCGATGTCGGCTTCCAGCCCATCGACCCGCAGGTTATCGGTGCGCATCACGCCATTTTCGATCCAGGCGGTGCCATTAATCGAATCGAAATAGAAGCCATTATTAAAGGTATCACTGAAATCGAAGCGCAGCTTGCGCAGCAGCGCATCAAAGCTGAACAGGCGCAGGATCTGGCCGGCAGTCCCGGTATTCACATCAGCGATCTGCCCTTTGCCAAAGTGGGTTTTCAGCGTGCCGCTCAGGGTTTCAGCTGACGGCTGCCACGGCGCGGCGCGCCAGTGTAAATCGTAATCAATATTGAACGGCGCATCGCGCAGCGGGGTATTGACGCCAAACCAGTTGGTGGCGTTGTTGATATTGGGCCCTTTCAACGTCCCTTTCAGTGAAGTACGCTGATCGTCCCGGCGGTTGACCCAGTCACCCTTAATTTTCAGCTGCGAGCTGCCGGTATCTACCGTTCCGTTAGTAAGTGCTAACGTATCTCCTTTCGGTTGCAGCGTCGCCGCAACCCGGCCATATTTCTGTCCCAGTACCCAGCATTCGGCACAGCGCAACTGTAACGCTGGCCAGCTGCTGAAGTTAATCTGGCTGGCTTGCTGAGCGCTGGCGTTGTCGCCCTGCTGCGCGTCATGGTGCCATTGCGGATTGTAATAGAGGTAATCCAGGCCAATCTGCCACTGTGCCTTAGGCGCTATCTCCAGCTTACCGCGAATCTCCTGAGCATTGACGCTGACCTGCGCCTTGCCATCGGCTGTCTCTGCCAGCGTCGCGTCTACCGCATGCCACTGCTGCCCCGCCAGCGTGACCGCCGGAGTGCGCACAATCAGGTTGCCCGGCAGCGTGACGCCGCCCAGCTGACGCTGTTCAGCGCTGCCGCCGGTACCGCCACTTGCGCCAGCCATCATTGCTACCCAGGCTTCGCCATCCAGCGGCGGCAGATTCAGCACCATGCCGGCATGATCGGGAAGCGCAGGCGTTTTCGCCGTGTCATTCAGCCAGATGCCGCGATCGACGCGTAAGGTCGGCTCCAGCAGCCAGCGGCTGTTGAACCGATGACGGGTCGCCACGCTGCCGCTGAGATCGAAATGCTGCAGGTCGCCGCTGGCTTTGATATTGATCGGCATCGCCTCACCGGCCTTTTTATCCAGTGGTGAAGGTAAGCGACTGCTCACTTCCCTGGCATCCCCGTTCAGCTCTACTGCATACTTCGCCCCGCCCCGATGCGGCAGCGTAATATTCACATCACCCTGCCACGGCAGATGTCCACCCAGCTGGCGGCTGGCGGCCGCAGGAATCTCGCTGATTTTGGCCGGCTGCCAGTCACCCAGCAGTTTCACCTTCACGCCGAAATCATCCGGATTCTCCCGGGTGCTGAAGCTGACCCCCAGCGGCTGACCAAACCAGGCAGCCCGCATCTCTTCACTTTCCAGATTACCGTTGTTGTAACGGAAGCGGCCGGTGAGACCGGTGAGCGTCGTTTTCAACGGCTTGATAAACAGTGAGTTGTTGTTCATTACCACGTTGCCGCTGGCATGAACCTGCTGACCATCCAGCGGAATATCCAGGTTCAGATGTCCCCGCGTAGTGCCTTTGATTTCCAGCTGCTCCAGCGCCGCACCGAGTGACGATTTCAGCGGCGTCTGCTGGAAATAGTCGGCGATCTGTTTGCCGTCTCCGCTGATATCGCCATCGATAATCAGCTTCTCTTTCAGGTAATCGGGAATAACGGCACTGACGTTACGTGCATCAACCTCACCCAGCCGGGCCGTGGCGGCATTCATCCACAAGCCGTCATTGAGGAAGTTAAGATCGATATCCAGATTGCTGAGCGCCGGCCATTTGGGCTGGAAGGCGTACGTTGCCTGGCGCAGCGGTACCCAGACCTGGAACATGCCGTCGTTGTGCTTGAACGGGAACAGCGCCGGGTTACCGGCAAACAGCAACGTGGCGTTATCGACTTTACCGCCCTTGATCGCGCCGCTCAGGTAGTGCGTCAGTCCGTTGCCCATCAATGGCACCGGAAAATAGCGCCAGGCATCGCCCGCATCGGTTAGCCTGATGCCAGCCAGGATATCCAGCCGCGGCTCACCGCCGCTGTTTTGCTGATAACTGAAGTCGCCACGCGCCCAGAGCGAGCGCGCCTGCAGATCAAGATTTTCGCCCGCCAGCGTCAGGCCCTGCTGATCACGCTGCCAGCGCAGGTTACCGGTGACCTGTTTGATCTCAAGCGGTGCCTGAAAGACATCGCCATACGGCACGGTGGCTGCGCCCATGTCGACGCTGACCTGACCATGATTCAGGCTGCCACGCGCCTCTCCGCTTAAATGGCTGATTCCCGGCAGCAGTTTCCAGTGTTGCCAGCTAAAGTCGCGCCATTTGACCTGCAGACGCGTCTGCTCCGGCTGCTGTAGCGGAATATCCAGCGCCAGGCCTTCGATGGTGCCCTGAGGCCGCAGCGTGCGCCAGTTTTCAAACAGCGCTGGCGAGAGCGGCGCAAATAGCGGCACGATCGGCGCAATGTGATCCAGCGCCAGTTGGGTGGCTCGCACCCGCACTTCAGGCTGGCCATTGGCACCCAGCATCTGCTTATCTTCCGGCCGCCATAGCAGCGAGAAGTGTCCGGCCGGCCACGGATTGCCGTCGGTGCTGAGACGCGTCTGCGGAACATTCACCACCCAGCCGTTCTGGAAGCGCGACAGGTGCGCCGTCAGGCCATCAACCTGCAGCGTATGCCGGCCCGTTTCCCCCTGCCAGCTGGCACCGCCCTGCCGCAGCAGCAGATCACCGGCATAAATGTCGCCGTCGCGCAGGTTGACCCAGGCCGCCAGGCTAAAGCGGGCGCTATCCAGCCGGGTATTATCACGCATCCAGCGGCCCAGCCACGGACGCATATCCACGTCATCGGCCTGCATCCAGATGCGGCCATCATTCAGCAGGCCGTTGCTGTCATTAAGATCAAGCCGCACCTGAACCACGCCATGCTGACCGGTAAAGCTCGACAGGCTAACTTCACCCTCAGCCCGATGGCGCGTTTTTTCATTCAGCCAGGTGAGTCGTGGAATCGCCAGCTCGGCATGCTGACCGGATGGCGTACGGAAGCGAATGGTGCTGTCGCGCAGGTCGAAATGGTCAAACTGGCGCAGGAAAAGTTCATTGATTTGAGCCGGACGAAAGCTGTTCTTCTCTTTATCGCTGTCCAGCAATGGGCGGTTACTGTCGAGATGCAGCTGCCAGAAAGTGAGATCGCGGAATTGCCAGCGCCAGTGCAGCAGGGATTGCCAGACGTCGAGGGCCAGATTGATGCGGGCGATGGTGAGTTTGCCGTTTTCCTGCAGATCGACGTTGAGATCGCGTATCTGAAGAGTTGGGCCAAAATTCTCCCATTTCCCCTGCAGCTGACGGGCGCTCACGGGTACGCCACTGCGCTCGGAGACGAATTGCAGAAGGTTGCTGCGATAGCTGTCGAGATGCGGCATTACCAGACGCAGCCCGCTGACCAGCAGCGCGACAATCACGATGATCGCGGCGACCAGCAGTAACAAGATCCTCGGCAACTGCCTCACTCACACCTCTCCTTGCCTTCCGTTAACGACGGATAGTTAATTCTGAAACCCGGCCGTCTTCAGACAAAAGCACCAGACAGGCGCATGTTATCCCAGACAAGGGCGATTTTTTAGCCCGACGATCAGAGAAAAGCCGGTCGGGCTGACGTGCCTGATATTACATCATCACCACGTCAAACTGCTCCTGGGTATAGAGCGCTTCGACATGGACTTTGACCTGTTTGCCGACAAAGATTTCTACTTCTGCCAGCGCATGTGACTCATCGGTTTTCAGGGCTTCACCTACCGTCGGCGAGACGTAGACCAGGAAGCGGTCAGCGTCATACGCGTGGTGGACCCGCACGATCTCGCGCATGATCTCGTAGCAGACCGTTTCCACCGTCTTCAGCGTGCCGCGCCCTTTACACACCGGACAATCTTCACACAGCACGTGCTCAATACTTTCACGCGTCCGCTTGCGCGTCATCTCCACCAGGCCCAGCGCTGAGAAACCACTGATACCGGTTTTCACCCGATCTTTACTCAGCGCTGTTTCCAGGGAATGCAGCACCCGGCGGCGATGTTCTTCATTGCTCATGTCGATGAAATCAATAATGATGATGCCGCCAAGATTACGCAGTCGCAGTTGACGGGCAATCGCCTGCGTGGCTTCAACGTTGGTATTGAAAATAGTCTCATCGAGGTTGCGATGGCCGACAAAGGCACCGGTATTAATATCGATGGTGGTCATCGCTTCGGTTTGATCGATGATCAGGTATCCGCCTGACTTTAGTTCAACTTTGCGATCCAGCGAGCGCTGAATCTCATTTTCAACGTCGAACAGATCAAAGATCGGCTGTTTGCCATTGTAGAGCTCCAGCTTACCGGCCATCTCCGGAATGTATTCACTGGTAAATTCCACCAGCATATCGCAGGTGAGACGCGAATCGACACGGATGCGGTCCAGCGCTGCGCCGGCGAAATCACGCAAAATACGCTGGGCTAAAGCCAGCTCGCCGTAGAGCAAACAGCGGGTCTGGTTACGCTTTTTGCGCTCGCTGACTTTGGTCCACAGACGCTTGAGAAAGGCGGCGTCCTGCGCCAGCTCCTCTTCGCCGATCCCTTCAGCGGCGGTGCGGATAATAAAGCCGCCCAGATGGTCGCAATAATCGGCTACCACCGCTTTGAGACGTTCACGCTCTTTTTCACTCTCGATGCGCTGTGAAACGCCGACGTGTGAGGCGCCCGGCATAAACACCAGGTAACGCGACGGCAGCGTGATATCGGTGGTCAGCCGCGCGCCTTTGGTGCCCAGCGGATCTTTCACCACCTGCACCACCAGATCCTGTCCCTGACGAACCAGCTCGGCAATATCCCGCACGATGAAGTTCTTTTTCTCATCGCCCGCCACGCATTCGGTATGCGGCATGATGTCGGAAGCGTGCAGAAAAGCGGCCTTATCCAGACCGATATCGACAAATGCCGCCTGCATCCCCGGCAGGACACGGCTGACCCGGCCTTTGTAGATATTGCCGACGATGCCGCGCCGCGCTTCGCGCTCAATATGAATTTCCTGCAGTATGCCGCCATCAATATAGGCAACACGCGTTTCAGAAGGCGTGACGTTAACCAGTAATTCAGCCGTCATGTTGACCCCTTACGGCACGCAGTGACTGAAAGTGGCTGAGCAACTCTGCAGTCTCAACCAGAGGCAGTCCAACCACCGCGTGATAGCTTCCATTAATTTTGCGGACGAAGTTTCCACCCCTGCCCTGAATGCCGTATGCGCCGGCTTTATCCATCGGCTCACCGGTTGCAATATAGTCGGTGATGTCAGAAGTGGTTAAGGTGCGGAAGGTCACATCCGTGATGACGACACAATCAAGAGACTGCTGAGCATCGGCCAGCGCCACCGCCGTCATCACCTGATGCGTCTGTCCGGAGAGCTTATGCAGCATCGCGGCGGCATGGGCAGCATCGTGCGGCTTTTCCAGCACCTCGCCATTCAGCACCACGATAGTATCTGCGCCGAGTACCGGCAGATCCTGCGCGGCCAGCCTGACACCCGCCTGCGCTTTGTCGTTGGCAAGACGGCGGACATAGTTTTCCGCCGCCTCATTCGGCTGACGCTGTTCTTCAACGTCAGTCACGATGCGCTCAAAGGCCAGGCCAAGTTGAGTTAACAGCTCACGCCGACGCGGTGAACCGGAAGCCAGATAGAGGGTTACCATAAATTTCCTTATTGAACAGCGAACTGACGACGAATCTTTCTCATGAGTAAGAATAGCCATGGCCAGAGAATACCGTCGACGACACTGCTCCAGAAAATTTCAGGTCGGAATGAAACGTTGATCACCAGGAATTCAGCCCAGAAGACAATCACATCCATAGCCAGTGACAGCACCATAACCATTAACGCTTGCTGCCACAACGCTAAGTTGCGGAATAACTGGAACTTAAAGGCGATCAGGTAGGCGATGATGCTGAGCGCCAGTGCCCGTACTCCGAGAGTGGAGCCGGCGATCAGATCCATAATCGCGCCCATCAGGAAGCCGCTGCCGACGTTAACCCGATGCGGCAGCGCAAGTACCCAATAGATGAGGATCAACAACAGCCAGGAGGGCCGGAACATATAGATCTCATCCGGCCACGGCATGATCTGCAGAATCAGCGCAACCAGGAAAGAGAGCCAGATGACCCAACGTCCCTGGCTGCGATATCGACTCAAGGCTGACCTCCGCGCGAACGCGAAGAACTGTTCTGTCCGGCACTGCTGCCGGTCGCCGGTGCCGGCGGTCCCATCTGCGCTGCGGGCGCAGGCGGCCCCATTTCACCCGCAGGCGGCAGAACCTGCGGCATCATCTGCATCAGCCGTTCGTTGGCTACGCGATGCACTTCATCCTGCGGCAGCGGCATATCACCGTTACGATCGGCACCCCACAGCAGCAGCAGATAGCGCAGGCGCTGCAGGCCAGCGGTCGGATGGGCCTGAATCACAGTGTAAGCGCGTTGGGTATCCACTTTAACCGAGGAAACCACACCCACCGGATAGCCTTCCGGGAAGCGTCCGCCAATACCTGAGGTAACCAGTACGTCGCCAACCCGAATATCGGTATTGCCCGGCAGATGCTCAAGCTGCAGATCTTCGGTACAGCCGTTACCGGCGGCAATGACGCGGATGTCATTACGCAAGACCTGAATCGGCAGCGCATGAGAGGCATCGCAAATCAGCAGCACGCGGCTGGTCAGCTGACTCACCGCAATCACCTGCCCGACCACCCCTTTATCACTAATGACCGGCTGACCTTCATAGACACCGTTAACGCTGCCTTTGTCGATCACGACCTGGTCGGTATAGGGGTCAGTGCCGGTCGAGATAACCTGGGTGACCATCTTTTGCTCGTCCTGACGCAGCGGTGAACCCAGCAGTTCACGCAGACGTGCGTTTTCCTGCTTGTATTGCCCCAGCATCAGCAGGTTACTGTTTTTCAGGAAGAGCTCGCGACGTAAGGCTTTGTTTTCCTGCTCAAGTTGCTGACGTGACGCCAGCGACTCCGACACGCCATCCAGAATCTGGCGCGGCCCATTGGCCAGGAAGTAAAACGGACTGACCGACGTATCCAGATAGTTGCGTATTTGGGTAAACGAACCCACACGGCTGTCAGCAATGATAATGGCTATCGCCACAATGACAGCCAGGAAAAGACGCAACTGCAGGGATGGTCCCCTGCTAAAAATCGGCTTCATATAATCTGCATGATCCTCGACGACAGGTAAGGAAGCCCGGCATAACACCGTGCTCCCCTGAGCTGGACGCATTGCACCGGCGCATAGCGCGCCGGTTGACACGCGACTCCCTGCGCATCGTCATGACGTTCTCAGCCGGTTGAGGCAATTATTCTTCGCTGAACAAATCGCCGCCATGCATGTCGATCATTTCCAGCGCCTTGCCGCCACCGCGAGCCACACAGGTCAGCGGATCTTCAGCGACAACCACCGGAATGCCGGTCTCTTCCATCAGCAGACGATCCAGATTACGCAGCAGCGCACCCCCGCCGGTCAGTACCATGCCACGCTCGGAGATATCCGACGCCAGTTCAGGCGGACACTGTTCCAGGGCAACCATCACCGCGCTAACGATGCCGGTTAACGGCTCCTGCAGCGCTTCAAGGATTTCGTTGGAGTTGAGCGTAAAGCCGCGCGGTACCCCTTCAGCCAGGTTACGGCCGCGCACTTCAATTTCACGCACTTCGTCGCCCGGATAGGCGGAACCGATCTCATGCTTGATACGTTCTGCGGTCGCTTCACCAATCAGTGAACCGTAGTTACGACGCACATAATTGATAATAGCTTCATCGAAACGGTCACCACCAATACGCACCGACGAGGAGTAGACCACGCCGTTCAGCGAGATCACGGCCACTTCTGTGGTACCGCCACCGATATCGACTACCATTGAACCGGTTGCTTCCGACACGGGCAGGCCAGCACCGATCGCAGCCGCCATCGGCTCTTCAATCAGGAAGACTTCACGCGCACCGGCACCCTGAGCGGACTCACGGATGGCACGACGTTCAACCTGCGTGGCCCCAACGGGGACGCAGACCAGCACACGCGGGCTGGGACGCATAAAACTGTTGCTGTGGACTTGTTTGATGAAGTGCTGCAGCATCTTTTCGGTGACGAAAAAGTCAGCAATAACGCCATCTTTCATCGGGCGAATGGCTGCGATGTTGCCTGGCGTACGGCCAAGCATCTGTTTTGCGTCATGACCCACGGCCGCGACACTTTTCGGCGAACCGGCACGATCCTGGCGAATAGCTACCACGGAAGGCTCGTTCAGCACGATGCCCTGTCCTTTCACATAAATCAGGGTATTCGCGGTACCCAGGTCAATGGACAAGTCATTGGAAAACATGCCACGAAATTTTTTAAACATACTAAGGGATAATCCTGCAAGCTGGGGGCGGAAAATAAAATCCGCTTACTTTACCAACCACACGAAGCTGCCACAAGGCGCAAAAACGTTCTGCTTCGGTGAAAAAAGACGCCAAATTGCGTTTAAGTCATCTGAACCGGCCATCAGTGGCAGCAGAATGGCGACAACACGCCATCGGCTCCGGTTTTCATGGCATTTCGCACCCTTGTTTCCGACATAAAATCTAACATTTCCGACAGGCTCATTTGCGACGTCATCCTGACTCAACGCTAAAAAAGGGCGGCGTCGCCGTCAAAAAGTTCGCAATCCGCTAAATACGGTAACGTTGGGAATACTTCTTCACGTTACTGTTTACCGGAAGCGAAGGCGCAAAGAAGTCGCCCTGACCGCCTGCAACACCCAATGCCACCAGCGTCTGCCACTCGGCTTTCGTCCGCACCCCGGCAGCAAACACCTGGGTATGGGTTGATTTACAGACTTCCAGCAGGCTCTGCACAAAGAGCTGATTTTCGGTACGGCGCTCAATGTTGCGCACCAGACCGGCATCAAGCTTGATCAGTTCCACCGGAAGTTGTCGGATATAGGCGCTACTGACCACCGTTAAACCCGCCTGATTGACCGCGATACGACAACCAAATGCCTTAAGTGCGCGAAATACTGGCGTTAAACGATTGATGTGTTGACAGACATCTGCCTCGGCAAGTTCAAATAAAAATCGCTTTCTTTGTCCTTTCGGGCATTGCAGCAACATATTCTGCAGCCAGAGCACAAAAGAACGGTGTAACAGCGAGTCGATCGTGACCGGCAATACCAGCGTCTCTTCCGGCCAGAGCTCCGATAAGGCCGCGATGCGCGTCACCAGCTGGCGATCCCAGCTGTCGGCCATGCCGAGCTGTTGCACCAGCGGCATATATTCGGCCGCCAGCACCTCTTTATCGCCGTCAAAAATCCGGGTCAGCATCACGCGATGCTGCACCTTACCCTCGATACTCACCGCCGGTTTCTGATACAGACGCGGGCCGCCGCGGCTCAGGGTATTTTCCAGCAGCGTTCGCCAGCGCACGCTTCCGCGCCCGGCATCCAGCGGATTACCGGCACCGTTGGTCCAGTTATTGCCGCCTAACAGCGCCGCCCGTCGGGTCGCCATTTCGGCGTTTTCCATCACCTGTGGCACGGTCTGTCCGCTGTGCCAGGCGCTGATACCGATATGAATCAGATCATCGCGGTTCACCATCCGCATCGGCGGCAGAGAATCGACGGCGTTAATCAGCTGATCGGCAATGCTGTTGGCCTCTTTCAGGCTGCGGTGCGGCAGCAATACGGCAAAATCACTGCGAAAGTAGCGGGCCAGCAATGCGCCAGGATAGCGCAGCACAAAGGTCGAGAGCATGTTGACGAAATTAAACAGGTACTCGTCGACCAGGCCTGGCTCCAGCGTTTCGCTATGCATGTCCAGATCCGGCAGGCGAATCATCATCACAACGCCGTGGGTACCGACATCCTCCTGATCTTCCAGCAACGTGGCGAGCTGGTTATCAAAGAACAGTCGATTATTCAGGCCGGTACGACCATCCTGCGCCGCAAAGGTACGGATCAGCGTATCGATGCGCAGACGCTGTTCACCCGCTTCCTGCAGATCGGAGAGCAGCACATCCAGCGCGCGGCTTGCTTTCGGCGGCCACTCATCCAGATTACGTTTCGGCATCACGCCGCGTTCACCGTCGATGATCGCCCCGGCACGGACTTCAAGGTGCTCCATGCCGCGCCACTGACGGCGGAGCCAGCGATGCAGAATAAACAGCAGCAGACTCATCACCAGCATCACCGTTGACAGCGTGCCCAGCGCGTACGCTCCGATAATGGAACGCAGCCAGGTCCTGGCCGGATCGAGAGTCACCACCCGCAGATGCATACCAGGCTGATGGATCAACGGCACGTCGAACTGAATAAAACGATTAGGCTGGTTATCCAGCATCAGATTTTCGTGACGGGATAGCGTAAAAAAGGTGTGGTCACCGCTGTAGAGTGAAACCTGCTCGGCATTAATGATCGGCATTAATCGCGTAATCCAGCTATCTAACTGAGCAGGAGTCTGGGTAAACAGCGCCTTGTCCACTTCGGTTGCCAGTACCTGCGCGCGCTGTTCGCCACGCTGATGGCTGAACCAGAAAACGCTAAAAGCACAGCCAACCAGCATCAATATGATGGCCAGTATGCTAAGAAAGGTAATAAACGCAGAAAGTTTTGTGGTTAATCGCATCCCTGTGCCTGTGTTACTGCGGTGATAACCGGATCACCCAACCTTGTACCGTCAGCCTGACGAAAACGCGAGCAAAATAGCATAATTTGCGTTTAGCGACAGCGCCGTGACGACTGAAGCGGAAGTATATCGTCGGGAAAGCAGCGCTGATGTTGATCCCGGCGCTTTTCGGTGCATTCTCATCGCACCGGTCAGCCAGGAAATTTCACATTTTATCGGCGAAACTGGCTGCGATCGGTAATAGTCATCATGCTGGTCAATAAGACCACGGCTGGAGAGTGCACCATGAAGCGCAACAATGTTCTGACGGAAGCCGACGTAACGCCGGAAACGATTTTTAATATGAAGCGCCGCCAGGTGCTGAAGACGCTGGGACTGAGCGCGGCCGCGATGGGTATGCCGGGCGTGGCAAAGGCCGATATTCTCAGCTGGTTTAAAGGCAACGATCGTCCCGCTGCACCCGCCGGCCGTGCGCTGGACTTTAGCAAGCCGCCGCAGTACCAGGCCGACCTGACACTGACGCCAGCGGAAAAGGTTTCTGGCTATAACAACTTCTATGAGTTTGGTCTGGATAAAGCCGATCCCGCCGCCAATGCCGGCACGCTGAAAACCGATCCCTGGAAACTCACTATTGATGGTGAGGTAGCCAGGCCGATCACTCTGGATATGGATGACATCTTCAAACGTTTTGCCATGGAGCAGCGTATCTACCGCATGCGTTGTGTCGAGGCCTGGTCGATGGTGGTGCCGTGGGTCGGCTTTGAGCTGGGCAAGCTTCTCTCTCTGGCCGAACCCACCAGCAAAGCACGTTTTGTGGCTTTCCAGACGCTGTACGATCCCGAGCAGATGCCGGGTCAGAAAGATCGCTTTATTGGTGGCGGGCTTAATTATCCTTATGTTGAGGGATTACGGCTTGATGAAGCGATGCACCCGCTGACACTGCTGAGCACCGGCGTCTACGGCAAGGCGCTTCCGCCACAAAATGGCGCGCCGATTCGCCTGACGGTGCCATGGAAATATGGCTTTAAGGGCATTAAGTCGATCGTCAAAATCACCCTGACCGCCAATCAGCCACCAACCACCTGGAACCAGATCGCGGCGGATGAATATGGTTTCTATGCCAACGTTAATCCGCACGTTAACCACCCGCGCTGGTCGCAGGCCACCGAGCGCTTTATTGGTCCCGGCGGCAGCCTGAAAGTGGAGCGTCAGCCCACTCTGCTGTTTAACGGCTATGCCGAGCAGGTGGCTTCGCTCTATCGCGGCCTCGACCTGCGGGAGAATTACTGAGTGGTACGCCTGTCGCTAAAACAGATCACCTGGCTCAAGGTGATTCTGCATCTGGCGGCTCTGCTGCCGCTGGTTTATCTGATCCTTGCCGCTATGCAGGGCGGATTAAGTGCTGATCCGGCCAAAGATATTCAGCACTTTACCGGGCGGATGGCGCTGAAATTGCTGCTGGGCACGCTGCTGGTCTCTCCGCTGGCGCGCTATGGCAAGCAGCCGCTGTTGATCCGCACGCGTCGCCTGCTGGGTATCTGGACCTTTGTCTGGGCCTGCCTCCATCTGCTGAGCTACTACCTGCTGGAATTAGGCGCTGATAATCTGCGTCTGCTGGGCAGCGAGTTAATTTCTCGTCCCTATTTGACACTGGGTATCATCAGTTGGGTGATATTACTGGCCCTGGCGCTGACCTCTTTCCAGCGGGCGCAACGTAAGCTCGGCAAACGCTGGCAGACGTTGCATAACGCCATCTATCTGGTCGCAATTCTCGCCCCGATCCACTACATCTGGTCAGTCAAAATCCTGTCGCCGCAGCCACTTATCTATGCACTGCTCGCTGCGCTGTTGTTAGCGTGGCGTTACAAAAAGTTTCTCAAATGGTGGCCCCGCTAGTCCTTCTGTGGTTGTTTTCCTCCCTGACTATCTGCTAAAAGATGTGGCCTTCGGGTCACATCCGATCATCTTCGCAGATAAGACCAGTATTTTGCTGCGAAATGACACGAAACGGATATAATGCCCGGCTTTATTGCAAGGCGGGTCTTCTTTTTCATCGTGAAAGGTGACAAAAGGAAATTGGCAAGGTATTTTACGCGATGCCTCAATGATTGCGGGAGATGGCAGCAAGATGGCGCATAAATTACATATTCTGCTTTTAAACGGACCCAACCTGAATCTGTTGGGAACGCGCGAGCCAGAGAAGTATGGTCACACCACACTGCAGCAGATTGTGGACGATCTTGCACGTCAGGCAGACCAGCTGAATGTGGAATTAAGCCACTTGCAATCCAACGCTGAGTTTCAGCTGATTGATCGCATTCATGAGGCCAAAGGCAATGTGGATTACATCATTATCAATCCTGCCGCGTTTACCCATACCAGCGTCGCGCTGCGTGATGCCCTGTTAGCGGTATCGATTCCGTTTATTGAGGTTCATCTCTCAAATGTGCATGCACGCGAGCCCTTCCGCCATCACTCCTATCTATCTGATGTATCTGCTGGCGTCATCTGTGGGCTTGGCGCTGACGGCTACACATGGGCTTTACAAACGGCAGTAAAACGCCTGTCTCAAACTAATTAATCAAACTGAGTACGGAACCCCACTCATGGATATTCGTAAAATTAAAAAACTGATCGAACTGGTTGAAGAATCTGGCATCTCCGAGCTGGAAATCTCCGAGGGCGAAGAGTCCGTTCGTATCAGCCGTGCACCTGCAAATGTTGGTTATCCGATGATGCAGCAGGCTTATGCTGCGCCGGTACAGCAACCCGCTCTGGCGACAGCTGTCGCGCCCGTTGCGGCCATTGCTGAAGCCGCACCGGCTGAAATCAGCGGCCATATTGTGCGTTCACCAATGGTCGGGACGTTCTATCGCACGCCAAGCCCGGACGCAAAAGCCTTCATCGAAGTGGGTCAGAAAGTGAATGCCGGCGATACCCTGTGTATCGTTGAAGCCATGAAGATGATGAACCAGATCGAAGCCGACAAGTCTGGTGTGGTGAAAGCCATTCTGGTCGAGAGCGGTCAGCCGGTCGAATTTGACGAGCCACTGGTTGTCATCGAATAACGGGGCGGACCATGCTGGATAAAATTGTTATTGCTAACCGCGGTGAGATCGCGCTGCGCATTCTGCGTGCCTGTAAAGAGCTGGGCATCAAGACTGTGGCGGTCCACTCAAGCGCGGATCGTGACCTGAAGCACGTGCTGCTGGCGGACGAAACCGTCTGCATCGGCCCGGCGCAGTCAGTCAAAAGTTACCTCAACATCCCGGCGTTGATCTCCGCAGCGGAGATCACCGGCGCGGTGGCGATTCACCCAGGCTACGGCTTCCTCTCTGAGAATGCTGATTTTGCCGAGCAGGTTGAGCGCTCAGGCTTTATCTTTATCGGCCCGAAAGCAGACACCATTCGCCTGATGGGCGACAAAGTGTCGGCGATTAACGCGATGAAGAAAGCCGGTGTGCCAACCGTACCGGGCTCCGACGGCTCGCTGACCGATGATATGGAAAAGAACCGTGCCTTTGCGAAGCGCATCGGTTATCCGGTGATCATCAAAGCGTCCGGCGGCGGCGGCGGTCGTGGTATGCGCGTCGTGCGCGGCGACAAAGATCTGGAACAATCCATCAACATGACGAAAGCGGAAGCCAAAGCGGCTTTCAACAACGACATGGTTTACATGGAGAAGTATCTGGAGAATCCTCGCCACATCGAGATTCAGGTACTGGCTGACGGTCAGGGCAACGCCATCTATCTGGGCGAGCGCGACTGCTCAATGCAGCGTCGTCATCAGAAAGTCGTGGAAGAAGCGCCAGGCCCAGGTATCACTGAGGAACAGCGTCGCTTCATCGGCGATCGCTGTGCCAAAGCCTGTATTGAGATTGGCTACCGCGGCGCAGGCACCTTCGAGTTCCTGTATGAAAACGGTGAGTTCTACTTCATTGAGATGAACACCCGTATTCAGGTTGAGCATCCGGTGACCGAGATGATCACCGGCGTCGATCTGATCAAAGAGCAGCTGCGTATCGCTGCTGGTCAGCCACTGTCGATCAAACAGGAAGATGTGATCATTCGCGGACATGCGGTTGAATGCCGTATCAACGCTGAAGATCCGGTTTCCTTCCTGCCGAGCCCGGGTAAAATCACCCGCTTCCACGCGCCAGGCGGTTTTGGCGTGCGCTGGGAATCGCACATCTATTCGGGTTACAGCGTACCGCCTTACTACGATTCCATGATCGGCAAGCTGATCACCTACGGCGAAACCCGTGAAGTGGCCATTGCCCGCATGAAGAATGCGCTGGCGGAACTGATCATCGACGGTATCAAGACCAACATTGAACTGCAGATGAAGATCATGTCCGACGAAAACTTCCAGCACGGTGGAACCAATATCCACTATCTGGAGAAAAAACTCGGCTTGCACGAGAAGTAATCGCAACGCTGAGTTAGTCAGAGGCCGGTTAATCCGGCCTTTTTCTTTTGCCGCTGGCGTTAAGGTTGAATCATGGATGCTCGTTTTATTCAGGCGCATAAAGAGGCCCGCTGGTCACTCTATCTGACCCTGCTCTGGCTGGCTGTTTGGGGGCTTTCCGCCTGGCTGGGCGGGAGCGAAATGGGGATCACCGGCTTACCGCGCTGGTTCGAACTCTCCTGCGTCTTTGCGCCTCTGCTGTTCATTTTTTTATGCTGGCTGATGGTCCGCGTGATTTTCCGCGACATGTCGCTGGAGGATAAAAATGAATTTTGACATTATCCTGCCTCTCTTAATTTATCTGGTGCTGATCGCCGCGCTGTCAGTCTTCGCGGTCCGTAAACAGCGTCAGGGCAACTTCCTGACCGAATATTTTCTTGGCAGCCGCTCAATGGGCGGGTTTGTGCTGGCCATGACCCTCACGACCACCTATATCAGCGCCAGCTCGTTTATTGGCGGACCCGGTGCCGCCTATAAATATGGCCTGGGATGGGTATTGCTGGCGATGGTTCAGGTTCCTGCCGTCTGGCTGTCGCTCGGCGTGCTGGGCAAGAAATTCGCTATCCTGGCGCGTAAGCATAATGCGGTGACGCTGAATGACATGCTTTATGCGCGCTATCAGAGTCCGCTACTGATCTGGCTGGCCAGCCTGAGCCTGCTGGTGGCGTTCATTGGTGCCATGACGGTGCAGTTTATCGGCGGTGCGCGATTGCTGGAAACCGCGGCGGGGATTCCGTATGACACCGGCTTACTGATTTTCGGCGGCACCATTGCGCTCTATACCGCCTTTGGTGGCTTCCGCGCCAGCGTGCTCAATGACGCGATGCAGGGCGTGGTGATGCTGATCGGCACCTTCCTGCTGCTGTTCGCCGTGATCCATCAGGCGGGCGGGCTGAGCACCGCCGTGCAGAAGCTGCACGCTATAGATCCGCAATTACTGTCGCCGCAGGGACCAGGCGAGATCATTACCCCGACCTTTCTGAGCTCATTTATCGTGCTGGTCTGCTTTGGCGTGATCGGCCTGCCGCATACCGCGGTACGCTGCATCTCCTATAAAGACAGCAAGGCGGTACATCGGGCGATTATCCTTGGCACCATTGTGGTGGTGATCCTGATGCTGGGTATGCATCTGGCGGGCGCGCTGGGACGGGCCATCCTGCCCGATCTGACGGTGCCGGACCGGGTGATCCCCACCTTAATGATCACCGTGCTGCCGCCGCTGGCCGCTGGACTGTTTCTGGCGGCCCCGATGGCGGCGATTATGTCGACCATCAATGCCCAACTGTTGCAGGCATCCGCTACGCTGATTAAAGATCTCTATCTGCGCGTTGCGCCGCAGCAGATGGAAAATGAGCCGCGGCTGCGGCTGTTATCTGGCGGCATTACCTTTGTGCTGGGCATTCTGCTGCTGATTGCCGCCTGGAATCCGCCTGATATGATCATCTGGCTCAACCTGCTGGCGTTTGGCGGCCTGGAGGCGGTATTCCTCTGGCCGCTGGTGCTGGGCCTTTACTGGGAACGTGCCAATGCGGCAGGAGCCATCACCGGTATGGTTACCGGTGGCGGTTGCTACGCGTTTCTGGCGAGCCTTAACCTGCAAATCATGGGCTTCCATCCGATTGTGCCTTCCCTGCTTTTAAGCCTGCTGGCGTTTTTAGTGGGTAACCTGTTTGGACGCGCGCCGCAAACTGCCGACGCGCCGCAACAATGAACGTAAGAGAGACGTTATGCCGTGGATTCAAATCAAGATAAACAGCTCGGGTGAACATGCTGAAACGCTGAGCGATGCGCTGATGGAGACCGGTGCGGTCTCCGTCACCTTTCAGGATACCCATGATAATCCGGTCTATGAGCCACTGCCGGGCGAAACCCGCCTGTGGGGCGATACGGATGTGATCGGCCTGTTCGATGCGGAAAGTGACATGGACGCCATTGTCGCTGAACTGGCACAACATCCGCTGTTAGGTGCTGATTTCCGACACAAGATCGAACAGATCGAAGATAAAGACTGGGAACGCGAATGGATGGAGAACTTCCACCCGATGCGTTTTGGCGAACGGCTGTGGATCTGCCCAAGCTGGCGCGATGTGCCCGATCCGACGGCGGTGAATGTGATGCTCGATCCAGGCCTGGCCTTTGGCACCGGCACCCATCCCACCACCTCGCTCTGCCTGACCTGGCTGGATGGACTGGATCTGACCGGGAAAACGGTGATCGACTTTGGCTGTGGCTCGGGGATCCTGGCGATCGCTGCGCTGAAGCTCGGTGCAGCGCAGGCCATTGGTATTGATATCGATCCGCAGGCGATCCAGGCCAGTCGCGATAATGCTGAACGCAATGGCGTTTCCGATCGTCTGTCGCTCTATCTGCCCCACCAGCAGCCGGAGAACCTGCAAGCGGATGTGGTGGTCGCTAATATCCTGGCCGGTCCATTACGTGAACTGGCCCCGCTGATTAGCGTACTGCCAAAGCCGGGCGGTCACCTTGGACTCTCTGGTGTATTAGAGAGCCAGGCCGAAGGCGTCTGCGAAGCCTATGCTGAGCAGTTCGCGCTCGACCCGGTTGCGGTCAAAGAAGAGTGGTGCCGGATCACCGGCGTGAAGGCCTGAATCCAGCGCATGATTTTGTCGCCTGACAGCCTCCCGGATTTGCACTGAACCGGCTGCAGAGCCTCTCCGGCCAGCCCGTAGCGTAAGGTGCGGGCTTTCTGCATGCTGAATGGTTGCTTGTATCGTTAATCACGGCATGTGACGTTTATTATCTGGTTAAACAGGCTGCTTTTTCGGAAAAACGTTTGTTCACAATTTCAGCATTAATATCTAATTGTCTGATAATTATGGTTATTTTGTAAATGGCGGAGTGATCACCCGGATTTCATTGATCTTTCTTGCTGATTGTTCAAAGTTTGGCCTTTCATCTTCAGGAAAAAATGCGTAATATACGCCGCCTTGCAGACACAGTATGGCCATTCTGACTTCATGCGTATTGGAAACCTCCAGCTGAGAAATCGACTGATTGCAGCCCCTATGGCCGGGATTACCGACAGGCCATTCAGGACGCTGTGTCATGAAATGGGTGCAGGCATGGCAGTTTCTGAGATGTTGTCTTCGAACCCGGAAGTCTGGGCCAGTGACAAATCTCGTTTACGCATGGTGCACAGTGATGAGCCAGGCATTCGCGCCGTGCAAATTGCCGGTTGCGATCCCAGCGAAATGGCGCAAGCTGCACGGATTAATGTTGAGGCCGGTGCACAGGTTATCGACATTAATATGGGCTGCCCTGCCAAAAAGGTTAACCGCAAAATGGCGGGTTCAGCCTTGCTGCAATATCCCGCCGTGGTGGAGTCAATTCTCTCCGCAGTGGTCAATGCAGTGGATGTGCCGGTAACACTGAAAATTCGTACTGGCTGGGATCCTGAAAACAGGAACTGTGTCGCGATTGCCCAATTGGCTGAACGTTGTGGTATTCAGGCTCTGACGATACATGGCCGCACTCGTGCCTGCCTGTTCAACGGGGAAGCTGAATATGACAGCATTCGGACAGTTAAGCAGAGTGTCTCTATTCCGATTATCGCGAATGGAGACATAACTGACCCGCATAAAGCCAGAGCGGTGCTCGACTATACAGGGGCCGATGCTCTGATGATAGGACGCGCTGCTCAGGGAAGACCGTGGATCTTCCGGGAAATCCAGCATTATCTGGACACTGGGGAGCTGCTTGCCCCGCTGCCAATGGCAGAGGTCAAGCGCTTGCTTGTTTCGCATATACGTGAGCTGCACGACTTTTACGGTTCAGGCAAGGGATACCGTATAGCGCGAAAGCACGTCTCCTGGTATCTCCAGGAGCACGCCCCGAATGACCAGTTTCGGCGCACATTCAACGCCATTGAGGATGCCAGCGAACAGCTGGAGGCGTTGGAGGCATACTTCGAAAATCTTGCGTAACGAAATAAAGAGCTGAAAGAACTATGTTCGAACAACGCGTAAATTCTGACGTACTGACCGTTTCTACCGTTAACTCACAGGATCAGGTAACTCAAAAACCTTTGCGTGATTCGGTTAAACAGGCACTGAAGAACTATTTTGCTCAACTGAACGGTCAGGATGTAAGTGACCTGTATGAGCTGGTTTTGGCTGAAGTCGAGCAGCCTCTGTTGGACATGGTGATGCAGTATACCCGTGGCAACCAGACCCGTGCTGCCCTGATGATGGGTATCAACCGCGGTACGCTGCGTAAGAAATTGAAAAAATACGGCATGAACTGATTCTGGTTCTGTCTGTTAATTACGCCAGCCTTCGGGCTGGCGTTTTTATTTGTGCGCTGTTCCACAAAGCATCGGCAATTCAGGTGAAACAGTTATCGTCAATATGGTAACTATAGTTGCAATCGCTGCCGTGATATTTCACTGCCTCGCTTTCTCACTCTTCTCTCCCGACGTCGCCTCTCCGGTACGTCAGCCCGCCCGGCGATTCCCGGTCAGCGCTGGCTTCTGTGATCCTGCACGCCTTTAAAAGCAAAGCATCTCCTGCATACATTTGCGCCTGAGTGATGGCTCACATTGCTTCCATATAGTGAAACTATTTGCACTAAATGTGATCGGGTCGACTCGCATTGCTTCCTTTTGGTGCGCCATATTAGCGGAACTTTCCCGCTGCTTCCGATTATTAACCGTTCTTTCATGATAATTCAGGGCCCTGCAAACCTGGCATCAGGTTTGCAGAGTCGTGGATGGCTGACCGCCACAGACAGGAAAAACGCACACTAAAGTGCGCAAACATAACAACATGATTCCTCCACACAGGATGCTTTATGAAAAAGATGATGCTCTCCACGCTGGTTGCTGCGGCCTCGCTGTTGGCCGTTGCTCAGCAGGCTCACGCTGGCACGACGCTGGATGCGATAAAGAAGAAAGGCTTTATTCAATGCGGTATCAGTGACGGTTTACCCGGCTTCTCCTATGCCGATGCCAGCGGCAAGTTTACCGGTATCGATGTTGATGTCTGCCGTGCGGCGGCCGCAGCGGTGTTTGGCGATGCGACCAAAGTGAAATATACCCCGCTGACCGCTAAAGAGCGTTTTACCGCGCTGCAGTCAGGTGAAGTCGATATCCTGTCGCGCAATACCACCTGGACCTCATCACGTGATGGCGGCATGGGCTTCCTGTTTGCTGGCGTCAATTATTACGACGGTATTGGCTTCCTGACTCACCAGAAAGCTGGGCTGAAAAGTGCTAAAGAACTGGACGGCGCTACTGTCTGTATTCAGGCGGGTACCGATACCGAGCTGAACGTGGCGGACTTCTTTAAAGCCAATAAGATGCAATATACGCCGGTGACCTTTGATCGCTCCGACGAATCGGCCAAAGCGCTGGATAGCGGCCGCTGCGATACGCTGGCCTCTGACCAGTCTCAGCTCTATGCGTTACGCATCAAGCTGGGCAAGCCTGACGAATTTATCGTGCTGCCAGAAGTGATTTCTAAAGAACCGCTGGGCCCGGTCGTTCGCCGCGGTGATGATGACTGGTTCACCATCGTTAAGTGGTCACTCTACGCCATGCTGAATGCTGAAGAGATGGGCGTTTCCTCGAAAAACGTTGATGAGATGACCGCCAAACCGACTACGCCAGATATGGCCCATCTGCTGGGTGCTGAGGGTGATTTTGGCAAGGATCTGAAACTGGACAACAAATGGGCCTACAACATCATCAAGCAAGTGGGCAACTATCAGGAAAGTTTCGATCGTAACGTGGGTAAAGATAGCGCATTGAAGATCGCTCGTGGTCAGAATGCGTTGTGGAACCAGGGCGGCATTCAGTACGCACCGCCAGTACGTTAATACTCCTCGCCAATCGGGCACCGTATTCTGCGGTGCCCTACCCCAGCTTTCGTTACTGAGGTTTCAACATGTCACAACGCCCAACCGTGAAAAGGGATTTTTCATTCGGTAATCCCACGGTTCGCGCCTGGCTTTATCAGCTCATAGCGATAGTCGCGGTGCTTGGTGTGGTGGGTTATCTGGTGCATAACACCATTATCAACCTGGCCAATCGCGGTATCACTTCCGGGTTTGGATTCCTTGAGCGCACTGCCGGTTTTGGTATTGTTCAGCACCTGATTGAGTACACCGAAGGAGATACTTACGCGCGCGTGTTTATGGTCGGGTTGACCAATACCCTGCTGGTCTCCGCGCTCTGTATCGTCTTTGCCTCCATTCTCGGCTTCGCTATTGGTCTTGCGCGGCTTTCTGACAACTGGCTGTTGCGGAAACTTTCCAATATCTATATCGAAACTTTCCGTAATATTCCGCCGCTGCTGCAGATCTTCTTCTGGTACTTTGCGGTGTTACGCAATCTGCCTGGCCCGCGTCAGGCGCTGAATGCTTTTGACCTGGCCTATGTCAGCAACCGTGGTTTATACGTCCCCTGGCCAACCTATGCAGCAGGCAGCTGGCCGTTTGTGATTGCGCTGCTGCTGGCTATTGCCGGCAGTTACGGCCTGTACCGTTTTAACCGTAAACATCAGCTGAAAACTGGTCAGTTACGTCGCTCATGGCCGGCGGCTATCGCGATGCTGATTCTGTTCCCGCTGATTGCGCATCTCGGTTTTGGCGCGGCGACCCACTGGGACGTGCCACAGCTACGCGGTTTTAACTTCCGTGGCGGCTCAGTGATGATCCCTGAGCTGGCGGCGCTGACCCTGGCGTTGTCGATCTATACCTCATCGTTTATTGCTGAAGTGATTCGCTCGGGGATTCAGTCGGTACCGTACGGGCAACATGAGGCGGCACGTTCGCTGGGCCTGCCTAATCCGGTAACGCTGCGGCAGGTGATTATCCCGCAGGCAATGCGCGTGATTATTCCTCCGCTGACCAGCCAGTATATGAACATCGTGAAAAACTCCTCACTGGCTGCCGCCATCGGTTATCCCGATATGGTGTCGCTGTTTGCCGGTTCAGTACTGAATCAGACCGGCCAGGCGATTGAGACCATTGCTATCACCATGGGCGTTTATCTGATCATCAGCCTGCTGATTTCACTGCTAATGAACCTCTATAACCGCAAAATTGCGCTGGTTGAGCGTTAAGAGAACGGGATGACTATGTCTGTTACCACACATGAAACGCCCCCCGTCCCGACGAATCTGGCGAGTCGCGCCTGGCGTTGGGCGCGTAAGAATTTATTTTCCAGCTGGTTTAACTCCCTGCTCACGCTGTTTTGCATCTGGGTGATCTGGCACGTTATTCCGCCTGCGCTGAACTGGCTGATCTTTCAGGCTAACTGGTTCGGTACCACCCGTGCTGACTGCACCAAAGAGGGCGCCTGTTGGGTCTTTATCCATGCCCGTTTTGGCCAGTTCATGTATGGGCTTTATCCGCATGAATTGCGCTGGCGGATTAACCTGGCGCTGGTAATTGGACTGCTGTCGATTATCCCGATGTTTATCAAAAGCCTGCCGTACCGTGGACGCTACATTGCACTCTGGGCAATTGCTTATCCGGTCATCGTCTGGTTTCTGCTTTATGGCGGCTATCTGGGACTGGAGCGGGTCGAAACCCGCCAGTGGGGCGGCTTAACCCTGACGCTGATTATCGCATCGGTCGGGATTGCCGGCGCTTTGCCGCTGGGAATTTTACTGGCGCTGGGACGTCGCTCAAAGATGCCGGTCGTGCGTACGCTGTCGATTATCTTCATCGAGTTCTGGCGCGGCGTACCTCTGATCACCGTGCTATTTATGTCATCCGTGATGCTGCCGCTGTTTATGGCTGAAGGCACTACCATCGACAAATTGGTGCGTGCGCTGGTTGGGGTCATTTTATTCCAGTCCGCCTATGTGGCTGAGGTGGTGCGTGGCGGTTTGCAGGCGCTGCCGAAAGGCCAGTATGAAGCCGCCGAGTCACTGGCGCTGGGCTACTGGAAGACGCAGATGCTGGTGATTCTGCCGCAGGCCCTCAAGATGACCATCCCGGGCCTGGTGAATACCATCATTGCGCTGTTTAAAGATACCAGCCTGGTGATCATCATCGGCCTGTTCGATCTGTTCAGCAGCGTCCAGCAGGCTACCGTCGATCCGACGTGGCTGGGCATGTCGACTGAAGGTTATGTCTTTGCTGCGCTGGTCTATTGGATTTTCTGTTTTAGCATGTCGCGCTACAGCCAGTACCTGGAAAAGCGCTTTCACACCGGGCGTAAATCGCACTGAGGTTTTACATGACACACTCTATGACACACTCTTCCGACGCGTTGATGATCTCGCTTGAGAACGTGAATAAATGGTACGGGCAGTTTCACGTACTGAAAGACATCAACCTGCAGGTTAAACCCCGCGAGCGCATCGTGCTGTGTGGTCCATCCGGCTCCGGTAAGTCGACCACCATTCGCTGCATAAACCATCTTGAAGAGCATCAGCAGGGGCGCATTGTCGTCGATGGTATTCATCTGAATGAGGATGTGCGCAACATTGAGCGGGTCCGTACCGAAGTGGGAATGGTCTTCCAGCACTTTAATCTGTTTCCGCATCTGACCGTATTACAGAACTGTACGCTGGCGCCGTCCTGGGTCAGAAAGATCCCTAAGAAAGAGGCCGATGAGCTGGCGATGCATTATCTGCAGCGGGTGCGTATCGCCGAACATGCGCACAAGTTTCCTGGCCAGCTCTCCGGCGGTCAGCAGCAGCGTGTTGCCATCGCCCGCTCGCTCTGCATGAAACCCAAAATCATGTTGTTTGATGAGCCGACCTCAGCGCTCGATCCTGAGATGGTGAAGGAAGTGCTGGATACTATGATTGGGCTGGCTGAGGATGGCATGACCATGCTGTGCGTTACCCATGAAATGGGCTTTGCCCGTACCGTTGCGGACCGTGTGATCTTTATGGATCGGGGTGAGATCGTTGAAGTGGCGCCACCGCAGGAGTTCTTCGCTCATCCTAAATCAGAACGCACCCGCGCCTTCCTGTCGCAGGTGATTCACTGACGTAGCACACAATCTCTATTACCCGGCCTGGTGCCGGGTTTTTTATTGGCTGTATAACAGAGGCGGCTAGTGCTGGACAGGGTGGTTTGCAATGGAGAAAAGGAGAGATTCTGGCGATTGCCACAACGAAAAAAGCCCTTCGCATATGCGAAGGGCTCTCTCTTATTTGATGCCTGGCAGTTCCCTACTCTCGCATGGGGAGACCCCACACTACCATCGGCGCTACGGCGTTTCACTTCTGAGTTCGGCATGGGGTCAGGTGGGACCACCGCGCTACAGCCGCCAGGCAAATTCTTTATTTACCGAACTCATGCCTTAACTGGTGCTGATACCCAGAGTCGAACTGGGGACCTCACCCTTACCAAGGGTGCGCTCTACCAACTGAGCCATATCAGCACACTAAATTTGATGCCTGGCAGTTCCCTACTCTCGCATGGGGAGACCCCACACTACCATCGGCGCTACGGCGTTTCACTTCTGAGTTCGGCATGGGGTCAGGTGGGACCACCGCGCTACAGCCGCCAGGCAAATTCTTTGTGCTCTGTCCTGTGTCTTTTGTGCTGATGCTGCGTTGGCCGCCCTCGCGCTACTCCGTCACATACTTCAGTATGCTCCTTCGTATCGCTCGGTTGCCGCCCTGCCTCAGCGCAAAATCCTCCGGACCCGTGTCCGCAGGACACAAACGTATCCGGTAACAAGCTGAAAATCTGTCTCTCAAAAACGCCTCTGGCGTTGTAAGGTTAAGCCTCACGGGTCATTAGTACCGGTTAGCTCAACGCATCGCTGCGCTTACACACCCGGCCTATCAACGTCGTCGTCTTCAACGTCCCTTCAGGACTCTCAAGGAGTCAGGGAGAACTCATCTCGGGGCAAGTTTCGTGCTTAGATGCTTTCAGCACTTATCTTTTCCGCACTTAGCTACCGGGCAATGCCATTGGCATGACAACCCGAACACCAGTGGTGCGTTCACTCCGGTCCTCTCGTACTAGGAGCAACCCCCCTCAATTCTCCAGCGCCCACGGCAGATAGGGACCGAACTGTCTCACGACGTTCTAAACCCAGCTCGCGTACCACTTTAAACGGCGAACAGCCGTACCCTTGGGACCTACTTCAGCCCCAGGATGTGATGAGCCGACATCGAGGTGCCAAACACCGCCGTCGATATGAACTCTTGGGCGGTATCAGCCTGTTATCCCCGGAGTACCTTTTATCCGTTGAGCGATGGCCCTTCCATTCAGAACCACCGGATCACTATGACCTGCTTTCGCACCTGCTCGAGCCGTCACTCTCGCAGTCAAGCCAGCTTATGCCATTGCACTAACCTCACGATGTCCGACCGTGATTAGCTGACCTTCGTGCTCCTCCGTTACGCTTTAGGAGGAGACCGCCCCAGTCAAACTACCCACCAGACACTGTCCGCACCCCGGATCACGGGGCCACGTTAGAACATCAAACATTAAAGGGTGGTATTTCAAGGTTGGCTCCACGCAGACTGGCGTCTGCGCTTCAAAGCCTCCCACCTATCCTACACATCAAGGCTCAATGTTCAGTGTCAAGCTGTAGTAAAGGTTCACGGGGTCTTTCCGTCTTGCCGCGGGTACACTGCATCTTCACAGCGAGTTCAATTTCACTGAGTCTCGGGTGGAGACAGCCTGGCCATCATTACGCCATTCGTGCAGGTCGGAACTTACCCGACAAGGAATTTCGCTACCTTAGGACCGTTATAGTTACGGCCGCCGTTTACCGGGGCTTCGATCAAGAGCTTCTCCTTGCGGATAACCCCATCAATTAACCTTCCGGCACCGGGCAGGCGTCACACCGTATACGTCCACTTTCGTGTTTGCACAGTGCTGTGTTTTTAATAAACAGTTGCAGCCAGCTGGTATCTTCGACTGGCTTCGGCTCGGGGAGCAAGTCCCTCCACCTACGCGCCAGCGTGCCTTCTCCCGAAGTTACGGCACCATTTTGCCTAGTTCCTTCACCCGAGTTCTCTCAAGCGCCTTGGTATTCTCTACCTGACCACCTGTGTCGGTTTGGGGTACGATTTTGTGTTACCTGATGCTTAGAGGCTTTTCCTGGAAGCAGGGCATTTATCACTTCAGCACCGTAGTGCCTCGTCATCACGCCTCAGTGTAAAGTGAACCGGATTTGCCTGGAACACACACCTACACGCTTAAACCGGGACAACCGTCGCCCGGCTGATATAGCCTTCTCCGTCCCCCCTTCGCAGTAACACCAAGTACAGGAATATTAACCTGTTTCCCATCGACTACGCCTTTCGGCCTCGCCTTAGGGGTCGACTCACCCTGCTCCGATTAACGTTGAACAGGAACCCTTGGTCTTCCGGCGAGCGGGCTTTTCACCCGCTTTATCGTTACTTATGTCAGCATTCGCACTTCTGATACCTCCAGCATGCCTCACAGCACACCTTCGACGGCTTACAGAACGCTCCCCTACCCAACAACACATAGTGTCGCTGCCGCAGCTTCGGTGCATGGTTTAGCCCCGTTACATCTTCCGCGCAGGCCGACTCGACCAGTGAGCTATTACGCTTTCTTTAAATGATGGCTGCTTCTAAGCCAACATCCTGGCTGTCTGTGCCTTCCCACATCGTTTCCCACTTAACCATGACTTTGGGACCTTAGCTGGCGGTCTGGGTTGTTTCCCTCTTCACGACGGACGTTAGCACCCGCCGTGTGTCTCCCGTGATAACATTCTTCGGTATTCGCAGTTTGCATCGGGTTGGTAAGCCGGGATGGCCCCCTAGCCGAAACAGTGCTCTACCCCCGAAGATGAGTTCACGAGGCGCTACCTAAATAGCTTTCGGGGAGAACCAGCTATCTCCCGGTTTGATTGGCCTTTCACCCCCAGCCACAGGTCATCCGCTAATTTTTCAACATTAGTCGGTTCGGTCCTCCAGTTAGTGTTACCCAACCTTCAACCTGCCCATGGCTAGATCACCGGGTTTCGGGTCTATACCCTGCAACTTAACGCCCAGTTAAGACTCGGTTTCCCTGCGGCTCCCCTATACGGTTAACCTTGCTACAGAATATAAGTCGCTGACCCATTATACAAAAGGTACGCAGTCACCCCCATAAAGAAGGCTCCCACTGCTTGTACGTACACGGTTTCAGGTTCTGTTTCACTCCCCTCGCCGGGGTTCTTTTCGCCTTTCCCTCACGGTACTGGTTCACTATCGGTCAGTCAGGAGTATTTAGCCTTGGAGGATGGTCCCCCCATATTCAGACAGGATACCACGTGTCCCGCCTTACTCATCGAGCTCACAGCATGTGTGTTTTTGTGTACGGGAGTATCACCCTGTACCCTGCGACTTTCCAGACGCTTCCACTAACACACAAGCTGATTCAGGCTCTGGGCTGCTCCCCGTTCGCTCGCCGCTACTGGGGGAATCTCGGTTGATTTCTTTTCCTCGGGGTACTTAGATGTTTCAGTTCCCCCGGTTCGCCTTGCAGCACTATGTATTCATGCTGCAATGATGCACTGAGTGCACCGGGTTTCCCCATTCGGACATCGACGGCTGTAGCGGTTCATATCACCTTACCGTCGCTTTACGCAGATTAGCACGTCCTTCATCGCCTCTGACTGCCAGGGCATCCACCGTGTACGCTTAGTCGCTTAACCTCACAACCCACAGGCGTTTTTCAACGCTGCAGACTGCAAGCATTTGAGAGACTCGAACATATCGTGTTTTTCATTCTTATTACGGAGAATGAAAACGACATGTCGTTTCAATTTTCAGCTTGTTCCGGATTGTTAAAGAGCATAATACTTCGCAGCACACCGTTGCCGGTACGCTCTGAAGTATTTTTTTCAGAAAAAACAGTAAGACGGTATGGTGGAGCTAAGCGGGATCGAACCGCTGACCTCCTGCGTGCAAGGCAGGCGCTCTCCCAGCTGAGCTATAGCCCCATACAGTTACTGCAGAGACCACTACTACCACTCAACCGAGTACATTCCGTAAGAAATGCAATTCGTGCTCAGGCAAGGCATGTTTCCGCGAAGCATAGTGAACTATGCGAGCCGGAGACATAACGCAGCGTGAGTGCGAATTTGGTAGGCCTGAGTGGACTTGAACCACCGACCTCACCCTTATCAGGGGTGCGCTCTAACCACCTGAGCTACAAGCCTGTAGAGGTTTTTTCTGCTCGTTACTTTTCTATCAGACAATCTGTGTGAGCACTTCGCGGGAAGGTATCTTCAGGTAAGGAGGTGATCCAACCGCAGGTTCCCCTACGGTTACCTTGTTACGACTTCACCCCAGTCATGAATCACAAAGTGGTAAGCGCCCTCCCGAAGGTTAAGCTACCTACTTCTTTTGCAACCCACTCCCATGGTGTGACGGGCGGTGTGTACAAGGCCCGGGAACGTATTCACCGTGGCATTCTGATCCACGATTACTAGCGATTCCGACTTCACGGAGTCGAGTTGCAGACTCCGATCCGGACTACGACGCACTTTGTGAGGTCCGCTTGCTCTCGCGAGGTCGCTTCTCTTTGTATGCGCCATTGTAGCACGTGTGTAGCCCTACTCGTAAGGGCCATGATGACTTGACGTCATCCCCACCTTCCTCCGGTTTATCACCGGCAGTCTCCTTTGAGTTCCCGACCGAATCGCTGGCAACAAAGGATAAGGGTTGCGCTCGTTGCGGGACTTAACCCAACATTTCACAACACGAGCTGACGACAGCCATGCAGCACCTGTCTCAGCGTTCCCGAAGGCACCAATCCATCTCTGGAAAGTTCGCTGGATGTCAAGAGTAGGTAAGGTTCTTCGCGTTGCATCGAATTAAACCACATGCTCCACCGCTTGTGCGGGCCCCCGTCAATTCATTTGAGTTTTAACCTTGCGGCCGTACTCCCCAGGCGGTCGACTTAACGCGTTAGCTCCGGAAGCCACTCCTCAAGGGAACAACCTCCAAGTCGACATCGTTTACGGCGTGGACTACCAGGGTATCTAATCCTGTTTGCTCCCCACGCTTTCGCACCTGAGCGTCAGTCTTTGTCCAGGGGGCCGCCTTCGCCACCGGTATTCCTCCAGATCTCTACGCATTTCACCGCTACACCTGGAATTCTACCCCCCTCTACAAGACTCAAGCCTGCCAGTTTCAAATGCAGTTCCCAGGTTAAGCCCGGGGATTTCACATCTGACTTAACAGACCGCCTGCGTGCGCTTTACGCCCAGTAATTCCGATTAACGCTTGCACCCTCCGTATTACCGCGGCTGCTGGCACGGAGTTAGCCGGTGCTTCTTCTGCGGGTAACGTCAATCGACGCGGTTATTAACCACATCGCCTTCCTCCCCGCTGAAAGTACTTTACAACCCGAAGGCCTTCTTCATACACGCGGCATGGCTGCATCAGGCTTGCGCCCATTGTGCAATATTCCCCACTGCTGCCTCCCGTAGGAGTCTGGACCGTGTCTCAGTTCCAGTGTGGCTGGTCATCCTCTCAGACCAGCTAGGGATCGTCGCCTAGGTGGGCCATTACCCCGCCTACTAGCTAATCCCATCTGGGTTCATCCGATAGTGAGAGGCCCGAAGGTCCCCCTCTTTGGTCTTGCGACGTTATGCGGTATTAGCCACCGTTTCCAGTGGTTATCCCCCTCTATCGGGCAGATCCCCAGACATTACTCACCCGTCCGCCACTCGTCACCCAAGGAGCAAGCTCCTCTGTGCTACCGTCCGACTTGCATGTGTTAGGCCTGCCGCCAGCGTTCAATCTGAGCCATGATCAAACTCTTCAATTTAAGTTTGATTTGCTTAAACAAGTTAAGCGGTGCTCATCTGTAAAACGTCATAATGAATTTCATTATGTGTTCACTCGTGAGACTTGATATTTTTTACGTCCGGAGACGCTGATATCAATCCTGCGAGTGCCCACACAGATTGTCTGATAAATTGTTAAAGAGCAGTGCGAGCAGCGGGTTAACCGTCTGTCGCGAGGTGGCGTATATTACGCTTTCCTCCTTCAGAGTCAACTTCTTTTTCAGAAGTTTTCTCCGGCGGCGCAGTCTCCTGTGCCTCTCAACCCGGCGGCCTGTAAGCCGTTGTTCCGTGTCGATGGAGGCGCATTATAGGGATCCCGCTTCAGAGCACAACCCTTTTTTTGGATCTTTTTCCTGAGTGGTTATAAATGATCCAGATTGGTGAGATCGCCAGCGATCCGGGTCAGAATTGGCTTGTCAGTTGCCTGAAATAACATCAGGCTGCAATAAATTCAGTATCAAGGAGAACATGATGACTTCCGCCTTACGCCCCTATAAACATCTCTTCCCGCAAACCGGCCAGCGCGTGATGGTCGATCCGAGTAGCGTCGTCGTCGGCGATGTGATTATGGAAGATGACGTCAGCATCTGGCCGCTGGTTGCGATTCGCGGTGACGTGAACCAGGTTCGCATTGGCGCCCGCACCAACATTCAGGATGGCAGCGTGCTGCATGTCACCCATAAGTCGGCCTCCAACCCAGAAGGCTTTCCGCTGATTATTGGGCAGGATGTGACAGTCGGGCATAAAGCGATGCTGCATGGCTGTACCATTGGCGATCGCGTATTGGTTGGAATGGGGTCAATCCTGCTGGATGGCGTAATAGTAGAAGAAGAGGTGATGATCGGTGCCGGAAGTCTGGTGCCGCCGGGTAAACGGCTGGAGAGTGGCTACCTTTACCTTGGCAGCCCGGTCAGGCAGGTTCGTCCGCTCAATGAGCAGGAAAAAGAAGGTTTACGCTATTCAGCCAACAACTATGTCAGCTGGAAAAATAATTACTCTGGCGAAGACAACCAGATCCAGCCCTGAGTATCAATATCATCCTGACGAATCGCCGTTTCGGCTTCCTCTTCCAGATCCCAGCGGTGATGCTGAAACAGCGTCATCGCGTCTTCCTCACCAAAGCGGGATCGTAATGTCGCGGCGCTGATGGCACAGGTCAACCGCATACCGTTAACCAGCACCGGAAAACAGATCGCCTGCCGCGCCGCGTCATAAATCTCATCATCGGGAAACTGGATGGCCTGATTCACGACTGCATCGCCTGCTTCAACTGAGCAATAACCGGCGTGATGTCTGGCATTACGCCGTGCCATAAATGAAAAGCATGCGCCGCCTGGCCCACCAGCATGCCTAATCCATCTGCCAGATGTTGCGCACCCTGCTCCTGACACCACTGCAGGAAAGGGGTCAGACCGCGTTGGTAGAACATGTCATAACAGCGCAGTTCAGGATGAATAAGTGTTACTGGCAGAGGCGGCGTTTTTCCCTCTACGCCGCTTGAGGTCGCATTGATGACCAGATCAAAAGTTTTGTCTGCCAGTTGCTCAAAGCCACACGCATTAATTGCGCCATTCTGCCGGAACAGCTCTGCCAGTTCCTCAGCACGGGCAAAGGTACGGTTGACGATAGTCATTGAGACCCCGGCTGACAGCAGCGGCAGGATCACGCCGCGAGCTGCCCCGCCCGCTCCCACCAGCAACACATTATCGCCGGGTTTGATCATTGCCAGCCGCTGAAGATCGCTCAGTAAGCCAATACCATCGGTGTTATCGCCATAAATCTGTCCGTCGCTGAGTTTCTTCAGGGTATTCACCGCACCCGAACGGGCAGCCCGATCGCTGAGCCGATCGGCAAACTCCCACGCCTGCTGCTTGAAAGGCAGAGTGACATTCGCCCCGCGGCCTTCCTGTTCAAAAAACGCCGTCAGAGCCTGCGGAAAACCATCAACCGGCGCGCAGATCCGGCCATAACGGTGCTCTATCCCGGTCTGTTCTGCAAAAGCCTGATGGATTAACGGTGATTTGCTGTGGTTGATTGGATTACCGAAAACGGCGAATTGGTCCATGATTTAGCCCTGACGTATGAGTTCGCCGCTGATGACATCGCGGATTTCAGAAGGGTTTTGCCGCCCACCGGTTTTGCCCGACAGGACCGGAAAATCATCCCCAAACTGCTGCTTAACCTCTTCGGCCGTGCGGCACGGAGGCTGACCCGACAGGTTGGCACTGGTAGAAACCAGCGGTTTACCAAACGCACGGCAAAGCGCCTGGACATCAGGATGATCGCTGACGCGAATCGCCAGCGAATCAAACTGCCCGGTTAACCAGCGTGGGGTCTGCGGTGGAACGGGAACCACAAAGGTCACCGGGCCCGGCCAGCAGGCAAACATCCGTTCACGCTGAATCACCGAGAGTTCGCGATCGGAGATATAGGGTTCGAGCTGCGAATAATCAGCAGCAATCAGGATCAGCCCCTTCTCCACCGGGCGCTGTTTCAGCGCCAGCAACGCCATAACGGCAGACTCACTGTCTGGATCACAGCCCAGCCCAAACACAGCTTCAGTGGGATAGGCGATCACTGCCTGACGATTCAGATGACTCACGCAGCGCTCAATGGAGCCGGCGAGATGTTGATTATCCATAATGTCTCAGTTCTCTTCAGCGATGGCTTTGCCACAACTCTTACTGGCACAAAAGCGTTTCACGCCCTGCGCCGTCTTCTTTTCTACTAATAGCGGAAACTGACAATGGGGACAGGTCCCGGCTACGGGTGTCAGATTAACTGCAAACTGGCAGGCCGGATAACGATCGCAGGAATGAAAGGTTTTGCCATAGCGTGAACGCCGCTGGACTAATTTACCTTGCTGACATTGCGGACATGTCAGTGTCGTTTCATCCGGTTTATCGATGGTTTCCGTGTAGCCACATTCCGGGTAGTGGCTGCAGCCGATAAACATGCCAAAGCGTCCCTGACGCAAAACTTTGTCTGCGCCGCAGTCCGGACAGGCGTGGCCTTCCAGCACTTTAACGACATGTCCGTCAGCCTGGCTTTTTAAAGGCCGGATATAGTCGCACGCTGGATAATTTGCGCAGCCCAAAAAAGGGCCATGTTTGCCGGAGCGTATAACCAGTTCTGCCCCGCAAGCGGGGCAGGGATCCTGTTTACGCACGGTGAAGAGTGCAGCTTTACTCATAACGATGAATGCATGAAAGGAATTTTAATGCAGCATACCTTCATTGACGTCGAATAGCAGTTCTTCCATCTGCTGATAAGCATTTTCACATCCGGGGATGTTAAACAGCACCATCAGCACCACCCATTTGAGATCCTCTAAGTCAAACTCAGGGGTATCAAGCGCCATGACTCGTTCGATGACCATCTCGCGCGTTTCCAGACTCAGCACCTGAATTTGTTCCAGGAAAAGCAGGAAACCACGGCTTTCAGCATCTAAACGGTTGCTCTCTTCATCGGTATAGATGCGCATAGAGAGCGGATCATTTGCCAGTAAAATTGGCGCAACCAGCCCTTCCTGATAGTCGGCCAACCTTTCTAACCAGTTCAACGCGCTGTAAATATCTTCACGATGAAACCCGGCATCCGTCAAGTCATCTGTCAATCTGTCCTGATCAACACCCATTTCTGCTTCGTTGTGGATATATGTCTCAAACAAGTACATGAGTACGTCGAACATGGCATGCCCTCCTTAATCGGACATAGCCGCCGGGTACAGCTGCGATCCATCCTGCTAACTCCAGTTCCAGCAACTGAGCTGAGATAACTGGCACAGGTTGGCCGGCACGTTCAGCGACAACGTCAACAGGTGTAACATCATCACCTACGTTAGCCAACACATCAGCAAATGGCAATGGAGCATCGTCACTGTCATCAGAATAAATTTGGTCTGTTTGTGTATCGGGCAACCAGCTCAGGACACTCGCCAGATCCTCCAGGATATTATTCGGATGCGCCACCAGCAGCGCCCCCTGCTGAATCAGCCAGTTAACGCCCTCGCCTGATGGATTGCCCAGCGCACCAGGCAGCGCATAAACATTCCGGTTCTGCTCCAGCGCATAACGAGCAGTAACCAGTGAACCACTCTTCAGCGAGGCTTCAACCACCAGCACGCCGAGGCTTAAACCGCTGATGATACGATTCCGGCGTGGAAAATTGTGTGGATGGGGAAGAGTGGCCAGCGGAAATTCAGAAATGATCGCCCCGCCCTGTTCTGTAATCTCGCCGGCCAGCCGCAGATGGCTCTTCGGATAGAGATGCTGAAGGCCGCTGCCTGACACCGCCACCGTTTTGCCACCCACATTGAGTGCGGCCTGATGTGCCACACCGTCAATCCCGCGCGCTAAACCGCTGGTAATAGTCAGCCCGCTAAGTGCCAGCTGCTGGGTAAACCAGTCGCACCAGTAGCGGCCAGCGTGCGAACTATTACGGCTGCCTACCACACCAAGCTGAGGCGTATTCAGTACGCCGGGATCGCCCTGGATGTACAGCACGGGCGGAAAGCGCGCAGTTTCTTTCAGCCGGACAGGATAGCCCGCATCCAGAGCGGTAAGCAGATGATGGTCAGGGCTGCTTGTCAGCCAGCGCCGTACCTCATCCACCTGCTTTTCGGGCAGTGCCTGATACTGCAGGCATTGTGCAGCATCCAGTCTGGTGTGCCGCAGATCGCCATCCGCGACCTCCAGTTGGGTGGCGACCTCAATCCAGCCTCTGCCGGTCATTCCGCTGATCGCAGCCAGCCGTACATAGCGCGCTATTTTGTCCATCTCTGACTCCCTGATCCCGCTTGCTTCCTGCCGCAGAATGCTGTCAATCAGGCCTCAAAAAGTCTACAATATGAGGTAGTAATCTTTTCTTAACCGAATACAGATCTGGATATTTATGTCAGTTTTGCAGGTATTACATTTCCCTGACGAGCGCCTTCGCAAAATCGCTGCGCCCGTTAAAGAAGTTAACGCAGACATTCAGCGTATCGTTGATGATATGTTCGAGACCATGTATGCCGAAGAAGGCATCGGTCTTGCTGCGACACAGGTGGACATCCACCAGCGCATCATCGTCATTGATGTTTCTGAAAGTCGTGAAGAGCGTCTGGTATTGATCAACCCTGAACTGCTGGAAAAAAGCGGCGAAACCGGTATCGAAGAGGGCTGTCTCTCTATCCCTGAACAGCGTGCCTTTGTGCCGCGCGCGGAACGGGTCAAGGTTCGCGCGCTGGATCGTGACGGCAACAGCTTTGAACTGGAAGCCAGTGAGCTTCTGGCCATCTGCATTCAGCATGAGATCGATCATCTGGATGGCAAACTGTTTATTGATTATCTGTCGCCTTTAAAGCGTCAGCGAATCAAAACAAAGTTAGAGAAGCTGGCGCGCCAGAACGCGCAGGCTTCCTGAGTTTCTGAGAAGGGATAAACGTGTCTGCCCCGCTAAAAATTATCTTTGCCGGCACACCTGACTTTGCAGCGCGTCATCTTGACGCGCTGCTTGCTTCTGAGCATCAGGTAGTCGGCGTATTCACCCAGCCTGACCGTCCCGCAGGTCGCGGCAATAAGTTAACGCCCGGCCCGGTTAAAACGCTGGCACTGGCTCACAATATTCCGGTTTATCAGCCTAAGTCGTTGCGACCCGAAGAGAACCAGCAGCTGGTCGCCGATTTACAGGCCGATGTGATGGTTGTGGTGGCATATGGGTTGATTTTACCGAAACCGGTACTTGATATGCCGCGTCTTGGCTGTATCAACGTGCATGGTTCTCTGCTGCCGCGCTGGCGTGGTGCCGCGCCTATCCAGCGTGCGCTTTGGGCTGGCGACAGTGAGACAGGTATCACCATCATGCAAATGGATGTGGGATTAGATACCGGAGACATGCTGTATAAACTGACCTGTCCGATTACGGCACAGGACACCAGCGCGACACTGTACGACAAGCTGGCGCAACTGGGACCGCAGGGCTTACTTGACACGCTGAGCTTAGTTGCCAGCCAGCAGGCTGTACCCGAAAAACAGGACGAATCACTCGCTAATTACGCGGAGAAACTGAGTAAAGAAGAGGCGCGTCTGGACTGGATGCTCCCGGCTGAACAGCTCGAACGCTGTATTCGCGCCTTTAACCCCTGGCCGATGAGTTTCTTCATGGTTGATGACCAGCTGGTTAAAGTCTGGCAGGCCAGCGTGTTGCCACACAGCGATCATCAGCCCGGTCAAATCATCCGTGCTGACAAACATGGCATCCAGGTGGCGACCGCTCAGGGTGTGCTTAATCTGTTGCAGTTGCAGCCCGCCGGTAAAAAACCGATGTCGGCTCAGGATCTTCTCAACTCGCGCCGGGAATGGTTTGAAGCTGGAACCCTTCTCGACTGACTCTCTGGCCCGGTCATGCACCGGGCTTTTTGTTTGATGACAAAATCCTATGAATAAATCAACCAACCTGCGTAGCCTCTCCGCTCAGCTCATTGAGCGCGTTGTCGATAAAGGCGAATCGCTTAATACGGCATTACCAGCGGCGCAGAAAAAACTTTCTGACAAAGACAGCGCTTTAGTGCAGGAGATCTGCTTTGGTGTGTTGCGTACGTTGCCGCAGCTTGAGGCCTTAATTGGCAAGCTGATGGAGCGTCCACTGACCGGCAAACAGCGTGTTCTGCATTACCTGATCATGGTCGGCCTCTATCAGCTGGAATATACCCGCGTTCCCGCTCATGCAGCGCTGGCTGAAACCGTGGCTGGCGCGGAAGTACTGAAACGCACCAGCCTGAAAGGGTTGCTTAACGGTGTTTTACGCCAGTATCAACGCCAGAGAGAAGAGCTGCTTGCCAGCATTCAGGATGGCCCGCAGCGCTATCTGCATCCGGGCTGGCTGTTAAAGCGGTTACAGCACGCCTGGCCGGAACAATGGCAGCAGATCGTTGAAGCGAACAATCTGCGCCCGCCAATGTGGTTGCGCGTTAACCGTCAGCATCACGACCGTGATGGCTGGCTGGCGATGCTGAATGAAAGCGGCAAGCTCGCCCATCCCGCAGCAGACGTGCCGGATGCCCTGCGTCTTGAATCGCCGGCATCGGTCAGCCAGCTACCGGGCTTCGATCAGGGCTGGGTAACCGTTCAGGATCTCTCCGCCCAGCGTTGCGCCTTGTTGCTGGAGCCGCAGAATGGTGAGCAGATTCTCGACCTGTGTGCCGCGCCGGGCGGCAAAACAACACATATTCTTGAGGTGGCGCCCGAAGCTCAGGTGCTGGCGGTAGATGTGGATGCACAGCGTCTCAAGCGCGTTGAAGAAAACCTTCAGCGTCTGGGGATGAAGGCTGAGGTGAAACAGGGTGATGGACGCACGCCACAGCAGTGGTGCGGCGATCGTCAGTTTGACCGTATTCTGCTGGATGCGCCCTGCTCAGCAACGGGCGTCATTCGCCGTCATCCGGATATTAAGTGGCTGCGTCGCGATCGTGACATCGCTGAACTGGCGAAGCTGCAACGCGAAATCCTGGATGCGGTCTGGCCCCACCTCAAACCTGGTGGCACCCTGATTTACGCCACCTGCTCGATTCTGCCTGAAGAGAATCAGCAGCAAATTGAGGCCTTTTTACAGCGTCAGCCGGATGCCGAAGCGAAGCCGCTGCAGAATGCGCCAGCTAATGGCTGGCAGCTCTTTCCTGAGGCCGAGGGCGGAGATGGTTTCTTCTACGCTAAGCTGATAAAAAAAGCGGATGCTAATTGATATGAGCGTTGATAAGCGATGAAAATAATCATTCTGGGTGCAGGACAGGTCGGCGGCACGCTGGCAGAAAACCTGGTCGGTGAGAATAACGATATCACGGTGGTCGATACTGACTCTTCGCGCTTACGTCATTTGCAGGATAAATTCGATCTGCGTGTGGTGCAGGGTCACGGTTCCCATCCACGGATATTGCGAGAAGCAGGCGCAGAAGATGCCGATATGCTGGTTGCCGTTACCAACTCCGATGAAACCAATATGATCGCCTGTCAGATCGCTTATTCGCTCTTCAACACGCCTAACCGGATCGCCCGGATCCGCGCTGCGGATTACTTGCGTGACGCCGATAAACTTTTTATCCCTGAAGCGGTACCGATCGATCATTTGATCTCACCCGAGCAGCTGGTGATCGACAATATCTATCGTCTGATCCAGTATCCGGGCGCGTTACAGGTGGTGAACTTTGCAGAAGGCAAAGTCAGCCTGGCGGTAGTCAAAGCCTACTATGGCGGACCGCTGGTGGGTAATCCGCTCTCCATCATGCGCGAGCATATGCCGCACATTGACACCCGCGTCGCCGCCATTTTTCGTCAGGACCGCCCTATTCGCCCGCAAGGTTCAACCATTGTGGAAGCGGGTGATGAAGTGTTTTTCATCGCTGCCAGCCAGAATATTCGTGCGGTGATGAGTGAAATGCAGCGTCTGGAGAAACCCTATAAACGTATTATGCTGGTCGGCGGCGGCAATATCGGTTTCGGCCTGGCGCAGCGGCTGGAAAAAAATTACAGCGTGAAGCTGATTGAACGTAATCCGCAACGCGCGGCGGAACTGGCAGAGCATCTTCAGGACACGATCGTTTTCTATGGTGATGCTTCGGATCAGGAGTTGCTGGCAGAAGAGCATGTTGAGCAGGTCGATCTGTTTATCGCCGTCACCAATGATGATGAAGCTAACATCATGTCAGCCATGCTGGCGAAAAAGATGGGGGCGAAGAAAGTGATGGTGCTGATCCAGCGTCGCGCTTATGTCGACCTGGTCCAGGGCAGCGTCATCGACATCGCAATCTCCCCACAGCAGGCCACTATTTCTGCTTTGCTGGGTCATGTGCGTAAAGCCGATATCGTTGGCGTCTCCTCCCTGCGGCGCGGCATCGCTGAAGCCATCGAAGCCATCGCCCACGGCGACGAAACTACCTCCCGCGTTGTCGGACGTTCCATCGATGATATCAAACTGCCGCCTGGCACCATTATCGGTGCGGTGGTGCGCGGTGATGATGTGATGATAGCCAATGACAACCTGCGTATTGAGCAAGGCGATCATGTCATCATGTTCCTGACTGACAAAAAGTTTGTGTCAGATGTGGAACGCCTGTTCCAGCCGAGCCCTTTCTTCCTGTAACAGCAATGGGATAAACCCAGCGGGAAACTGCCGCTTAATTCCCTGAGCTTATGGCAAAAACAGCAGGGTTTGTTAGACTTTAGGGCATTGGCCAGGGCAAGGAGATAAGTATGAGTTTATTCAAAGAGTTTCGTGATTTTGCAATGCGCGGCAACGTGGTGGATTTGGCGGTGGGTGTAATTATCGGTGCCGCGTTTGGTAAGATCGTGTCGTCGCTCGTCGCCAACATCATTATGCCGCCGCTCGGGCTGCTGATTGGTGGCGTTGATTTCAAATCGTTCAGCTGGGTACTTAAACCTGCGGTGGGCGATACGCCTGCTGTTGTCATGCAGTACGGTGTTTTCCTGCAGACAATCTTCGACTTCGTCATCATTGCTTTTGCCATTTTCATGGCGATTAAACTGATGAACCGTCTCTATACGAAAAAAGAAGTCGAAAAGCCAGCGGCTAAGCCATCGAATGAAGAAGTCTTACTGACTGAAATTCGTGACTTACTGAAGCAGCAGAATACCCGGGTTTAAATAATAAGCCGCCTGCCAGGCGGTTTTTTTTCCCGCTGAAAGCAGAAGGCCAGTGATAAGATGCTGTCTTATCACTGGCCTCCCAGTTCTGTCCCTTCGCGTGTTTCTCTTTCCGTTTAAAACTTCCTTTCCCTTTTTGCTTCTGTTCTATGCGCTGCCGGAACAGTGGATCGTGTAACAGTGCTTCAATCGCGTTATCGCGTATCTGCCCTTTAGTGTGCTGATATTTACTCATGATTCCTCCTGTTGGAATAGCGAGATACTTTATTCCTTTGCACAAAAAAAACAATATCCCTAACTGCTGATCCCTTCTCCTCGTTCAAGCGCTTCAAGAATTGAGCACGAAACGCTACTGTGACTATCACCACAGCAGGCATCTGACAGATGCTGAAGCGAGCGTTGCATTGATTCTAACTCGGCAATCATCTCCGCAACTTCCCCAAGCCGTTTTTCAACGATCGACTTCGACTCCTGACAGGTATGGTGTGCCGGATCAACGCGAATGGAAAGTAGCTCTCTGATAGCTTCAAGGCTGAAGCCGAGTTTACGACCGTAACGGATAAATTTAAGCCGTTGCAGATCATTTTCACTGTATAAACGAAAACCGCCTTCCGTCCGCCCGTTATGGTCCATCATCTGCTGCTTCTCGTAGAAACGGATAGTATCGGGCGTAACATCGGCAAGTTTTGCCAACTGACCAATTCTGTACATCTATTTCTCCTGAGAAAAACGTTGCTGGATGGCGTCGGCATAGTCACCGTGCAGAAAATCGGTGCGCATACCGGCCTGCTGTAGCCTCAGCTCCAGAACTTTAAGGCGGCGGCAATGATCCTGATAGCGCGGATCGGCAGGATCAAGCTGGCGAATCAGATCGTTAACTTCGATCGCTTCACGACGTAGTTCCAGTTCGGGCGGCAGAAAACCGGCATTCTTTAGCAGCCGATAACCGGCACGAAGCTCTGGCGGGACATGACTATCGTCATCAAGCTGAAGCGGCTTGCCTTCACCGGGCAACTGGCTCAGCTCTCCCTTATCCAGCGCGGCTTTGATGTGTTGTTCTGCAAGCTGATCAATCAACCACATGGTCAACTCCTCTGCTCTCCAGATAGCGCAACCTGATGATAAGACCTAAAGATAGTAAATTCCGGGTAATAAAAAACCCGCCGAAGCGGGTTTTTTACATTGCTACAGATTACTCTGCGGCTGCTTCTGCTTGAGCTTCTGGACGATCAACCAGCTCGATGTATGCCATCGGAGCGTTGTCACCAGCGCGGAAGCCACACTTCAGAATGCGAGTGTAACCACCGGCACGGCTCGCGAAACGCGGGCCCAGCTCATTAAACAGTTTTGCCACGATCTCGTTATCACGAGTGCGGGCGAATGCCAGACGACGATTAGCTACGTTGTCGGTCTTGGCAAGAGTAATCAGCGGCTCAACTACGCGGCGCAACTCTTTGGCTTTCGGCAGAGTCGTCTTGATGATCTCATGACGAACCAGAGAGCCAGCCATGTTACGGAACATAGCCTGACGATGGCTGCTGTTGCGGTTCAGTTGACGACCACTCTTACGATGGCGCATGACCTTATCCTTCTCAGTGAAACCTTAACCTGTGATCGGGTTATTCATCAGCAATGCTTGCCGGCGGCCAGTTCTCGAGGCGCATGCCCAGAGAAAGACCACGTGAGGCCAGCACATCTTTAATCTCAGTAAGAGATTTTTTACCCAGGTTAGGCGTTTTAAGCAGCTCAACCTCGGTACGCTGTACCAGATCACCGATGTAGTGGATAGCTTCTGCCTTAAGGCAGTTAGCAGAGCGGACAGTCAATTCCAGATCGTCAACAGGGCGCAGCAGGATCGGATCGAATTCTGGTTTCTCTTCTTTCACTTCCGGCTGACGTACATCACGTAAGTCAACGAAAGCTTCCAGTTGTTCTGCCAGGATGGTAGCCGCACGACGAATCGCCTCTTCAGGATCGATTGTGCCGTTGGTTTCCATTTCGATGACCAGCTTGTCCAGGTCGGTACGCTGTTCGACGCGCGCTGCTTCAACATTGTAGGCAATACGATCTACAGGGCTGTAGCAAGCATCAACTAACAGACGGCCGATTGGGCGCTCATCTTCTTCCGAATGAATTCGGGCAGAAGCCGGCACATAACCACGACCACGCTGAACTTTGATACGCATGCTGATAGCAGCGTTCTCATCGGTCAGATGGCAGATCACGTGCTGAGGCTTGACGATTTCGACATCACCATCATGGGTAATGTCGGCTGCAGTCACAGGGCCAATGCCAGATTTATTCAGGGTCAGAATGACTTCATCTTTACCCTGAACTCTTACCGCCAGCCCTTTCAGGTTGAGCAGGATTTCCAGGATATCTTCCTGTACGCCCTCTTTGGTGCTGTACTCATGTAGTACACCATCAATTTCAACCTCGGTCACCGCGCAACCCGGCATGGAAGAAAGCAGAATACGGCGCAGTGCGTTACCAAGAGTATGGCCAAAGCCACGCTCTAAAGGCTCAAGGGTCACCTTGGCGTGCGTCGAACTCACTTGCTCGATATCTACCAGGCGCGGTTTTAGAAACTCTGTCACAGAACCCTGCATTGTGTCCTCTCTTTGGTACTAAGCTTTACTTAGAGTAAAGCTCGACGATCAGGTGTTCGTTAATGTCCGCAGACAGATCAGTACGCTCAGGAATACGCTTGAACACACCTTCCATCTTAGTCGCATCAACTTCCAGCCAGGTTGGCTTTTCACGCTGCTCAGCCAGCTCCAGAGCGGCCTTCACGCGAGATTGCTTTTTGGCTTTCTCACGGATGCTAACGACATCATTCGGAGATACCTGATAAGAAGCGATGTTAACAACGCGGCCATTTACCAGAACAGACTTATGGCTCACCAGCTGACGTGCTTCCGCACGAGTGGCACCAAAGCCCATACGATAAACTACGTTGTCCAGACGGCCTTCCAGCAGAGCCAGCAGGTTTTCACCTGTGTTGCCTTTCAGACGTGCTGCTTCTTTATAGTAGTTACGGAACTGACGCTCCAGCACGCCGTAGATACGACGAACTTTTTGCTTCTCACGTAACTGACCGCCGTAATCAGACAGACGCGGTTTACGCGCACCATGCTGACCAGGCGCTTGTTCGATCTTACACTTGGAATCAATCGCGCGAACGCCAGACTTAAGGAATAAGTCAGTGCCCTCACGACGGCTCAGCTTGAGCTTAGGACCCAAATATCTTGCCATTTTCTTTCTCCAACTATCCTAAAAAAACGGGCGTTATACGCGACGTTTTTTCGGCGGACGACAACCGTTATGAGGGATCGGAGTCACATCAGTAATATTAGTGATGCGGAAACCAGCGGCGTTCAAGGCACGAATCGTAGATTCGCGACCCGGACCCGGACCCTTAACCATAACTTCCAGGTTCTTAATACCGTAATCTTTTACCGCTTCTGCACAGCGCTCTGCAGCGACCTGAGCAGCAAACGGAGTGGATTTACGTGAACCGCGGAAACCGGAACCACCGGCGGTTGCCCAACCCAGTGCGTTACCCTGACGATCAGTAATGGTAACGATGGTGTTGTTAAAAGAAGCATGGACATGAGCCACGCCATCTGAGACTTGTTTTCTTACACGCTTACGTGCACGAACTGGTGCCTTTGCCATTATTTACTCACCCCGATTATTTCTTGATCGGTTTACGCGGACCCTTACGGGTACGTGCGTTGGTCTTGGTACGCTGACCGCGAACCGGGAGACCACGACGATGGCGCAAACCACGGTAGCAACCAAGGTCCATAAGACGCTTGATGCTCAGGGTGATTTCACGGCGCAGATCACCTTCTACAACGAATTTCGCAACTGCATCACGCAGCTGATCAATTTGTTCTTCAGACAGCTCACTGATCTTAACATTTTCAGCAATACCCGTTGAAGCGCAGATGGCTTTAGAACGAGTTTTACCGATACCGAAGATCGAAGTTAATGCGATAACGGTATGTTTTTGATCAGGAATGTTAATGCCTGCTATACGGGCCACTATGCACTCCTATAATTAAATAAGCACGTCCCATGCTGAAAAGCCCGTTTTCAGGATACTCAAATGGAAACGCACTGACATACAAAAGATTGGCTGGCTAATCTAGCCAGCTCAACCCGACTTTGCAAGAAAAATATGTGACAAAATCAGCCTTGGCGCTGTTTATGCTTTGGCTCGGCGCTGCAGATCACACGGACGACACCGTCGCGACGAATGATTTTGCAGTTACGACATAATTTCTTGACGGAAGCACGAACTTTCATTTTTACTCTCCGTAACTTCTCAACCACCTGAATTAACGGCCGTAGCCCTTCAGGTTAGCTTTCTTCAATGCCGACTCGTACTGACTTGACATCATCAGAGTTTGCACTTGAGCCATAAAGTCCATGATGACGACAACTACGATAAGCAGTGACGTACCGCCAAAGTAGAAGGGAACCTTCATCGCATCACGCATGAACTCCGGGATAAGGCAGATAAAAGTAATATACAGCGCACCGATTAAGGTTAAACGCGTCATAACTTTATCGATGTACTTCGCCGTTTGCTCTCCCGGACGAATTCCCGGTACGAATGCACCAGACTTCTTCAGGTTATCTGCTGTTTCACGTGGGTTGAAAACCAACGCCGTATAGAAGAAACAGAAGAAGATGATTGCAGTCGCATAGAGTAGCACATAAAGCGGCTGTCCTGGCTGCAAATACAGCGAAATTGTTGTCAGCCAGTTCCAACCGGTACCGCCCCCGAACCACGATGCAATCGTTGCCGGGAACAGAATAATGCTGGAAGCAAAAATAGCCGGGATTACGCCCGCCATGTTCACTTTCAACGGTAAATGTGTGCTCTGTGCAGCGTATACACGACGACCTTGCTGACGTTTTGCATAGTTCACCACAATGCGGCGTTGACCACGCTCAACGAAAATAACAAAGAAGGTCACGGCGAATACGAGTACTGCAACCAACAGCAACAGAAGGAAGTGCAGGTCACCTTGCCGCGCTTGCTCGATGGTATGGCCAATGGCCGGCGGGAGACCCGCAACAATACCTGCGAAGATAATGATCGAAATACCGTTACCGATACCGCGCTCAGTAATCTGTTCGCCCAGCCACATCAGGAACATTGTCCCTGAGACCAGACTCACAACAGCGGTAAAATAGAAGGCAAAGCCTGGATTCATCACCAGGCCCTGCATCCCTGGCATATTCGGTAAACCGGTAGCAATACCGATTGACTGAAATATGGCCAATACCAACGTACCGTATCGGGTGTACTGGCTAATCTTACGACGGCCAGCCTCCCCTTCTTTCTTAATTTCCGCTAACGCTGGATGAACCACCGTTAATAGCTGGATAATAATTGATGCCGAAATATACGGCATGATACCCAGTGCGAAAATAGAAGCACGGCTGAGAGCACCACCAGAGAACATGTTGAACATTTCAATGATGGTGCCACGCTGTTGCTCAAGCAGTTTGGCAAGTACAGTGGCATCAATACCAGGGATTGGAATGAAAGAGCCAATTCGGAAGACAATCAGTGCGCCGATTACAAACAGCAGTCTGCGTTTCAGCTCACCAAAGCCACCTTTGGCACTTTGAAAATCTAATCCCGGTTGTTTAGCCATCTGCTACTTATTCCTCGATTTTACCGCCAGCAGCTTCGATTGCAGCACGTGCACCTTTGGTGACACGCAGACCGCGAACCGTTACCGGTGCAGAAACTTCACCAGAAAGAATTACTTTAACGAATTCAATCTGAACACCGACAATGTTGGCTGCTTTCAGCGCGTTCAGGTCGACGATACCGCCTTCAACTTTCGCCAGATCAGACAGACGAATCTCTGTGGTGATCATTGCTTTGCGAGAGGTGAAACCGAACTTCGGCAGACGACGGTACAGAGGCATCTGACCACCTTCGAAACCGCGACGTACGCCACCGCCAGAACGTGAGTTCTGACCTTTGTGACCACGACCACCGGTTTTTCCGAGGCCAGAACCGATACCACGACCCAGACGCTTGGTAGCGTGCTTAGACCCTTCGGCCGGAGACAGAGTATTTAAACGCATCTCTTACTCCTCCACTTTAACCATATAGGAAACCGCGTTAACCATACCGCGTACTGCAGGCGTATCTTCACGCTCAACGGTGTGGCCAATACGACGCAGACCCAGGCCAACCAGAGTGGCTTTATGCTTAGGCAAACGGCCAATAGCACTGCGGGTTTGAGTGATTTTAATAGTCTTAGCCATCGTGATTACCCCAGAATTTCTTCAACGGATTTACCACGCTTAGCAGCGACCATTTCCGGAGATTTCATATTGCCCAGGCCGTCGATAGTTGCACGAACCACGTTAATCGGGTTGGTGGAACCATAGGCTTTTGCCAGAACGTTATGAACTCCAGCGACTTCCAGGACGGCGCGCATTGCACCACCGGCAATAATACCGGTACCTTCAGAAGCCGGCTGCATGAACACGCGGGAACCCGTGTGTGCACCTTTAACTGGGTGCTGCAGGGTGCCGTTGGTCAGCGCGACGTTAACCATGTTGCGACGGGCTTTCTCCATCGCTTTCTGGATCGCTGCTGGAACTTCACGCGCTTTACCGTAACCAAAACCAACGCGACCGTTACCATCGCCTACCACAGTCAGTGCTGTGAAGGAGAAAATACGACCACCTTTAACAGTTTTAGATACACGGTTTACCGCGATCAGTTTTTCCTGCAGTTCGCCAGCTTGTTTCTCGATGTGTGCCATCTTAGACCTCTACCTTAGAACTGAAGGCCAGCTTCACGGGCAGCATCTGCCAGTGCCTGGACGCGACCATGATATTGGAAACCGGAACGGTCGAAAGAAACACCAGTGATGCCTTTTTCGATTGCGCGTTCTGCAATAACTTTACCTACTGCAGCTGCGGCTTCTTTATTACCGGTATACTTCAGTTGTTCAGTGATAGCTTTTTCTACTGTAGAAGCAGCGACCAGAACTTCGGAACCGTTCGGGGCGATTACCTGTGCGTAAATATGACGCGGGGTACGATGTACCACCAGGCGAGTAGCACCCAGCTCTTTGAGCTTGCGACGTGCACGGGTCGCACGACGGATACGAGCAGATTTCTTATCCATAGTGTTACCTTACTTCTTCTTAGCCTCTTTGGTACGCACGACTTCGTCGGCGTAACGGACACCCTTGCCTTTATAAGGCTCAGGACGACGGTAGGCGCGCAAGTCAGCTGCAACCTGACCAATCAGCTGTTTATCAGCGCCTTTCAGCACGATTTCAGTCTGAGTCGGACATTCTGCAGTGATACCTGCGGGCAGCTGGTGATCGACTGGATGAGAAAAGCCCAGAGACAGGTTAACCACGTCGCCTTTAACGGCTGCACGATAACCTACACCAACCAGCTGCAGCTTCTTAGTGAAGCCTTCGGTAACACCGATAACCATTGCGTTCAGCAGCGCGCGAGACGTACCCGCCTGCGCCCAGCCGTCAACGAAACCTTCGCGCGGAGCGAAAGTCAGAGCGTTGTCAGCATGCTTAACTTCAACAGCATCATTGATAGTACGAGTCAGCTCGCCGTTTTTACCTTTAATCGAAATTACCTGACCGTTGAGTTTTACCTCTACGCCGGCAGGAACAACGACAGGTGCTTTAGCAACACGAGACATAGTATCCTCCGATTACGCTACGTAGCAGATAATTTCGCCACCAAGACCTGCCTGGCGCGCTGCACGATCAGTCATGACACCTTTAGATGTAGAAACTACAGCGATGCCCATACCAGCCATTACCTTTGGCAGCTCATCTTTTTTCTTATAGATGCGCAGACCAGGACGGCTTACTCGCTGAATGCTTTCCACAACCGCTTTGCCCTGGAAATACTTAAGAGTCAGTTCCAGTTCCAGCTTGGTGTCGCCTTCGATTTTAAAATCTTCAATATATCCTTCTTCCTTCAGAACGTTGGCAATTGCCAATTTCAGCTTGGAGGAAGGCATGGTGACCGCAACTTTGTTCGCGGCCTGACCGTTACGGATACGGGTCAGCATATCCGCGATCGGATCTTGCATGCTCATCTGTGTTACTCCCGTGATTCAATTGGTGACAATTACCAGCTAGCCTTTTTCAGGCCCGGGATTTCACCGCGCATGGCGGCTTCGCGGACCTTGATACGGCTCAACCCAAACTTCCGCAGGAAACCGTGCGGACGACCTGTTTGACGGCAGCGGTTACGCTGACGTGAAGGGCTGGAATCACGCGGCAGACTCTGCAGCTTCAGAACGGCACCCCAACGATCTTCGTCGGAAGCGTTCACATCAGAAATGATCGCTTTCAGTTCAGCGCGTTTAGCGAAGAATTTGTCTGCTAATTTTGCACGCTTAACTTCGCGTGCTTTCATAGATTGCTTAGCCATTAAGTAACCCTACCTTACTTACGGAACGGGAAGTCAAAGGCAGCCAGCAGAGCACGGCCTTCATCATCAGATTTCGCAGTAGTGGTAATGGTAATATCCAAACCACGAACGCGATCGACTTTGTCGTAGTCGATTTCTGGGAAGATGATCTGCTCACGTACACCCATGCTGTAGTTGCCACGACCATCGAATGACTTAGCGGACAAGCCACGGAAGTCACGGATACGTGGAACAGCAATGGTGATCAGACGCTCAAAGAACTCCCACATGCGTTCGCCACGCAGAGTTACTTTACAGCCGATCGGATAGCCCTGACGGATTTTGAAGCCTGCAACTGATTTGCGTGCTTTGGTGACCAGCGGTTTTTGACCGGAGATTGCTGCCAGGTCAGCTGCTGCGTTATCCAGCAGTTTCTTGTCAGCGATCGCTTCACCAACACCCATGTTCAGGGTGATCTTCTCGACCCGAGGGACTTGCATGACAGAATTGTAGCCAAACTCTGTCATGAGTTTCTGGACTACTTCGTCTTTGTAGTAATCATGCAGTTTCGCCATCGTACTACTCCAAATTACTTGATAGTTTCGCTGTTAGACTTGAAGAAACGGACTTTTTTGCCGTCTTCGAATCTAAAGCCTACACGGTCAGCCTTACCAGTTGCCGCATTGAACAGTGCAACGTTAGAAACCTGAATTGCAGCTTCTTTTTCAACGATGCCACCTGGTTGGTTCAGAGCCGGAACCGGCTTCTGATGTTTCTTCACCAGGTTGATACCTTCAACGATGACCTTACCAGAAGACAGGACATTCTTAACTTTACCGCGCTTACCTTTATCTTTACCGGTTAACACGATAACTTCGTCGTTACGACGGATTTTAGCTGCCATTGTTCGCTCCTTAGAGTACTTCTGGTGCCAGAGAGATAATTTTCATGAACTTTTCAGTACGAAGTTCACGAGTTACCGGCCCAAAAATACGCGTACCGATAGGCTGCTCACTGTTATTGTTTAAAATAACGCATGCATTACCATCGAAGCGAATGACAGAACCGTCCGGGCGACGAACACCCTTCCTGGTGCGCACCACTACCGCCTTCAGGACATCACCTTTTTTGACTTTACCACGAGGAATTGCTTCCTTGATGGTAACTTTGATGATGTCACCGACGCCTGCGTAGCGACGGTGCGAGCCACCCAGAACCTTGATACACATTACGCGACGTGCACCGGAGTTGTCGGCGACGTTCAGCATAGTCTGTTCTTGGATCATTTTAGTGCTCCGCTAATGTCAACTACTACTTCGGGACCTAAACCTCAGGTCGTTAGAAAGCCCCATAATTGAGGGCGCGGCATTGTAACACCGGTTCTCACAGATGGGTAGAAAAAATAAACGGCTCTCAATCGAGCCGCTGATTTTCCCTGATGACAGGGAGGGCGTATTCTAGGGAATAGTGCGAACAGTAGCAAATGTAATCTGCCTTATTTTTCGTCGCTTCCTGAATAAAGTGCCCGAATGGACTAACTGACCAACTTTCTGGCCAGTTGGTTATGCTGACGCAACACCGCTGGCAGCTCAATTCCCGTCAGTTGGCCGTTACGCACCCTGACATTGCCGTTGATGATGCTGTAAGCGACCTGACCGGGATTACAGAAGACCAGCGAGGCAACCGGATCGTGCCCTGCCCCGGCCAGCCCAATCTGATTCAGGTCAAAAACCGCCAAATCGGCCATCATGCCCGGCGCAATCGTTCCGACATCATCGCGGTTCAGTACCTTCGCCCCGCCAAGCGTCGCCAGTTCCAGTGCCTGTCGTGCCGTCATCGCGTCCGGGCCAAAGCCGACACGCTGTAGCAGCAGCGCCTGACGCACCTCTGCAATCATGTCTGAGCTGTCATTGGAGGCGGAACCATCGACACCCATACCAACGTGCACACCGGCATCGCACATGTGACGTACAGGCGCGATACCCGAGCCCAGTCGCATATTCGAGCAGGGACAGTGCGCGATACCGGTACCGGTGCGGGCAAAGAGCTCAATACCGTGCTGATCCAGCTTCACACAGTGCGCATGCCAGACGTCCGGACCTACCCAGCCGAGGTCCTCTACATACTGTGCTGGCGTCATATTGAACTTCTCGCGGCTGTAACGGATATCACTGTCGTTTTCAGCCAGGTGGGTATGCATTGAAACGCCATAGTGACGCGCCATCGTTGCAGACTGCTTCATCAGCTCTCGGCTAACGGAGAACGGCGAGCAGGGCGCCACTACCACCCGTAACATCGACCCGTGGCTGGCGTCGTGATAGCGCTCTATGACACGCTGAGTATCTTTTAAGATTGCAGCCTCGTTCTCCACCAGACTGTCCGGCGGCAGGCCGCCCAGTGACTTACCGACGCTCATACTGCCGCGGCTGGCATGAAAACGCATCCCCATCTCTTGCGCCGCTTCAATACTGTCATCAAGCCGGCAGCCGTTAGGATAAACATAGAGATGGTCGCTGGTTGTAGTGCAGCCCGATAGCATCAGTTCCGCCATCGAGATTTTTGTCGAGATTCGAATCATCTCCGGCGTCAGGTTCTGCCATAGCGGATAGAGGTGAGTCAGCCAGTTAAACAGCTCACCATTCTGGACGGCGGGGATTGCACGGGTCAGGCTCTGATACATGTGGTGATGCGTATTAATCAGCCCTGGAATGACGATATGGCCTTTGAGGTCGATCACCTCATCAGCATGGTCTGGAAGCGTTGCTGCTGCCCCGACGGCAACGATCTGATTCCCTTTTATCAGGATACTGGCGTGACCTATTTCACGACGGTCGGCATCCATGCAAACCACACAGTCGGCGTTCTTTAGTAATAGCGTTCGTTCCATCTGATTGCCTGCAGGTTGCTGTTGTGTAGCTCCTGATAATAGCGGCAAGTTTTTCGCTGAGCTAATCGCAGGTAACGCAGCCAGCAGAGGCAATTTTAACAGCGACCGCCGCAAGCGGTCTGGACTCTCCATATTCACAGCACATTTCCTTGTACGGTTATGATAACCCTGTTCTGACTGAGATCAGGGTTTCCAGGCGACAGGCCCGGAGATCCGCAGCATAAGCCGCAGATCCTGCGAAATTTGTGAGCGCCATCACTTCTGTAATCGCACAGGCACAAATGGATCAAGCTCCAGACTCAAGGCAAAAAAAAACCCCCTGCCGAAGCAGAGGGTTTTCTCAGAAAAAACGATTCTTATTACAGAACAGCTTTCTCAATTACGCGAACCAGGGTCCAGGATTTAGTCTTGGACAGTGGACGGCATTCGCGGATTTCTACCACGTCACCAATTCCACATTCATTGTTCTCGTCATGGATGTGCAGCTTAGTCGTACGCTTAATGAATTTGCCGTAGATCGGGTGTTTCACGAAACGTTCGATAGCAACAACTGCAGATTTCTGCATTTTGTCACTTACTACACGACCCTGCAGAGTACGGATTTTATCGGTCATTACGAACCCGCCTTCTCAGTCAGTAAAGTCTTAACGCGTGCAACATCACGGCGCACTTGCTTCAGCAGATGAGTCTGCTGCAGTTGGCCAGATGCTGCCTGCATGCGCAGGTTAAATTGCTCACGCAGCAGATTAAGCAGCTCAGTGTTCAGCTCTTCAACGCTTTTTTCACGCAGCTCTGTTGCTTTCATTACATCACCGTCTTAGTTACAAAGGTGGTTTTGATAGGCAGTTTTGCTGCTGCCAGCTTGAATGCTTCACGGGCCAGCTCTTCTGGTACGCCGTCCATTTCATACAGGACTTTACCAGGCTGGATCAGGGCAACCCAATACTCCACGTTACCCTTACCTTTACCCATACGCACTTCCAGCGGCTTCTCGGTGATCGGTTTGTCCGGGAATACTCGGATCCAGATCTTACCTTGACGCTTAACTGCACGGGTCATAGCACGACGTGCTGCTTCGATCTGACGAGCAGTCAGACGACCACGGCCAACAGCTTTCAGACCGAAAGTACCGAAGCTGACATCCGTACCCGCAGCCAGACCGCGGTTACGGCCTTTGTGCACTTTACGGAATTTCGTACGCTTTGGTTGTAACATCAGCGACTCTCCTTACTTACGGCCTTTACGCTGCTGCTTTTTAGGTTGAGCAGCCGGTTCCGGTTGTTCAACAGCAGCCATACCACCCAGGATCTCACCTTTGAAGATCCATACCTTAACGCCGATTACACCATAAGTGGTGTGCGCTTCAGAGGTGTTGTAGTCAATGTCAGCACGCAGTGTGTGCAATGGCACGCGACCTTCACGATACCATTCGGTACGTGCGATCTCGGCGCCACCCAGACGGCCGCTAACTTCGACTTTAATACCCTTCGCGCCAAGACGCATGGCGTTCTGAACCGCACGCTTCATAGCACGACGGAACATCACACGACGCTCCAGCTGTGAAGTGATGCTGTCAGCTACCAGTTTCGCGTCCAGTTCCGGCTTGCGGACTTCGGCGATATTGATCTGTGCAGGAACGCCAGCGATATTCGCGACGACCGTGCGCAGTTTTTCTACATCTTCGCCTTTCTTACCGATAACGATGCCCGGACGAGCGGTGTGAATAGTCACACGGATGCTCTTCGCTGGACGCTCGATAACGATACGAGAGACAGATGCTTTAGCCAGTTCTTTAGTCAAAAACTGACGTACTTTAAAGTCGCTGTCCAGGTTGTCAGCGAATTCTTTGGTGTTCGCAAACCAGGTAGAGTTCCATGGTTTTACAATACCCAGGCGAATACCATTAGGATGTACTTTCTGACCCATTGCTAGTCTCCAGAGTCTCAGCGATCGGACACAACCACAGTAATGTGGCTGGTGCGCTTCAGGATGCGATCTGCACGACCTTTGGCACGCGGCATAATGCGTTTCATGGTCGGACCTTCATCAACGAAAATTTTCGTGATTTTCAGATCGTCGATATCAGCGCCATCGTTGTGTTCGGCGTTAGCAATGGCAGATTCCAGAACTTTTTTGACCAGTACAGCCGCTTTCTTATTGGTGTAGGTCAAAATGTCCAGTGCCTGCGACACTTTCTTACCGCGAATCAGGTCAGCAACAAGGCGAACCTTCTGAGCAGAAGAACGAGCGTGGCGATGTTGAGCTAAAGTTTCCATCTCTTCCTCCTACTTATTTCTTCTTGGCTTTTTTATCAGCCGCGTGACCGCGATAAGTACGTGTCGGCGCGAATTCACCCAGCTTGTGACCAACCATTTCGTCGGAAACAAAGACAGGAACGTGCTGACGACCATTATGGACAGCGATGGTCAAACCGATCATGTTAGGAAAGATCGTTGAACGACGGGACCAAGTGCGCAAAGGCTTCTTGTCACCGCTTTCCACCGCTTTCTCTACCTTCTTCAGCAAGTGCAGGTCAATAAAAGGACCTTTCTTGAGAGAACGTGGCATGGCTTATCCTCTAATATTATTTGCTACGGCGACGTACGATAAACTTATCGGTACGCTTGTTGCTACGGGTCTTCTTACCTTTGGTCTGAACGCCCCACGGAGTGACCGGGTGCTTACCAAAGTTACGACCTTCACCACCACCGTGCGGGTGATCAACTGGGTTCATCGCGGTACCACGAACGGTCGGACGAACACCACGCCAACGGGCTGCACCAGCTTTACCCAGAACGCGCAGCATATGCTCAGCGTTGCCGACTTCGCCCAGTGTTGCGCGGCAGTCAGATTCGACTTTACGCATTTCACCAGAACGCAGACGCAGGGTAACGTAAGAACCTTCACGCGCAACGATCTGCACGTAAGCACCGGCTGAGCGAGCAATCTGACCGCCTTTGCCTGGTTTCATTTCTACGTTATGCACAGTAGAACCCACCGGGATGTTACGCATCGGCAGAGTGTTACCTGCTTTGATCGCAGCATCAACGCCAGATTGGATCTGGTCGCCGGCTTTCAGGCCTTTAGGGGCCAGGATATAACGGCGCTCGCCGTCTTTGTACAGAACCAGTGCGATGTTCGCAGAGCGGTTCGGATCGTACTCAAGACGTTCAACAACTGCCGGGATACCATCTTTGTTGCGTTTGAAGTCAACCAGACGGTAAGCCTGCTTATGACCACCACCGATGTGACGGGTAGTGATACGACCATTGTTGTTACGGCCACCGGATTTGCTGTTTTTTTCTACCAGCGGGGCAAATGGTTTGCCCTTGTGCAGCTCCGCGTTTACCACTTTAACTACATGGCGACGACCCGGAGATGTCGGTTTACATTTAACAACTGCCATTGTCTTTCTCCTCCGACTTACTCAGCGCCGCCAGCGAAGTCCAGATTCTGGCCTTCTTTCAGGGTGACGTAAGCTTTTTTCCAGTCGCTACGACGACCGATACGCTGTCCGTGACGCTTAACTTTACCCTTAACAACCAGGGTGTTTACGTCTTTAACTTCTACTTCGAACAGTTTCTCAACAGCAGCAACGATCTCTGCTTTGGTCGCGTCATTAGCAACTTTGAGAACGATGGTATTGGTTTTTTCCATCGCGCTAGATGCTTTTTCAGATACGTGCGGCGCGCGCAGTACTTTCAGCAGACGTTCTTCACGGATCATGCCAGCATCTCCTCAACTTGCTTAACTGCATCAGCAGTCATAACGACTTTGTCGAAGGCGATCAGGCTAACTGGGTCGATACCTGATGCATCACGCACGTCTACCTTGTACAGGTTACGCGCAGCCAGGAACAGATTCTCATCCAGTTCGCCAGTGATGATCAGCACGTCTTCCAGCGCCATGTCTTTCAGTTTCTGTACCAGCAGCTTGGTTTTCGGTGCTTCTACAGCAAATGATTCGACAACGATCAGACGATCTTGACGTACCAGCTCGGACAGGATGCTTTTCAGCGCGCCGCGGTACATCTTTTTGTTAACTTTTTGACTGTGGTCCTGCGGCTTCGCAGCAAAGGTCACGCCACCTGAACGCCAGATTGGGCTCTTTACAGAACCTGCACGCGCACGGCCGGTGCCTTTTTGACGCCATGGCTTTTTGCCTGAACCAGTTACTTCAGCACGCGTTTTCTGCGCACGAGTACCCTGGCGGGCGCCAGATGCGTAAGCAACAACAACCTGGTGAACCAGCGCTTCGTTGAAATCACGACCGAAGGTAGTTTCGGAAACAGTCAGCGCGCTCTGCGCGTCTTTCAATACTAATTCCATTGCTATCCCCTTACGCCTTCACAGCTGGTTTAACGATCAGGTCGCTACCGGTTGCACCGGGAACTGCACCTTTAACCAGCAGCAGGTTGCGCTCAGCGTCAACACGTACTACGTCCAGACTCTGAACGGTTACGCGCTCATTACCCAGCTGACCTGCCATTTTCTTGCCTTTGAACACTTTGCCCGGAGTCTGGTTCTGACCGATTGAACCCGGAACGCGGTGAGACAAGGAGTTACCGTGAGTCGCGTCCTGGGTACGGAAGTTCCAGCGCTTAACGGTACCGGCGAAACCTTTACCTTTAGAGGTACCGGTTACGTCAACTTTTTTAACTTCAGCGAAAATCTCAACGCTGATGCTCTGACCTACAGAGTATTCTTCACCTTCAGCGGTGCGGAATTCCCACAGGCCACGGCCAGCTTCAACGCCAGCTTTAGCAAAATGACCAGCTTCAGGTTTGGTCACACGGTTTGCTTTTTTAGCACCGGTGGTAACCTGAATTGCCTGGTAACCATCGTTTTCCAGGCCTTTGACCTGAGTAACGCGGTTCGCTTCAACTTCGATTACGGTGACGGGGATAGAAACGCCATCTTCAGTGAAGATGCGGGTCATGCCCACTTTTTTACCGACTAAACCAATCATTGTTTCAACCTCTCAATCGCTCGATGACCTGATTAACCCAGGCTGATCTGCACGTCAACACCGGCAGCCAGATCCAGACGCATCAGAGCATCAACGGTTTTTTCAGTTGGCTCAACGATGTCTACCAGACGCTTGTGAGTGCGGATTTCGTACTGATCACGCGCATCTTTGTTAACGTGCGGAGAGATCAGAACGGTAAAGCGCTCTTTGCGGGTTGGCAGCGGGATCGGACCACGAACCTGCGCACCAGTGCGCTTGGCGGTCTCAACGATTTCCGCGGTTGATTGATCGATCAGACGATGATCAAACGCTTTAAGACGGATACGGATTCTTTGGTTCTGCATGAGACCAGAGCTCCAAACTTTTTATAGACGAAAAAAATTACTACTCGAGCCCATTACGATTGATGGGAGAGTGTAATCGTTCAGCATATAACTCCCCAATTGGGAGTATTGTCAGGCGGCCTAAAATTCTGCCGTCTGCGATTCTGCTCGAATCGCGCCTGCAATATCTGCAGGCCCGCGCATTATACGTAAATCTGCTCAGGAAGCAACCCGTGTTGACCTTTTCCCTGGGATTATCGCCGGATGTTTTTCGATCGGCCTCGCTCTACACCATCCTATTCGGCTCTGTTTCAATCTTTTACTGCGCGCCATTTCCCAATAAGGCGATCGGCGCCATGACAGCCAAGCGGATTACGCGCAGATTCACGCCAGACCTTTTATTCCACTCAGGAACCGCTATGAACTCGCTTCAGATGGCGATTAACGCCGTTACCCTTATCGCTGGCAGTGCATTAGGCAGCTTTATCGCACTGGCCTCTCATCGCTACTCACCCGCTTTCTCGCCTGCCCGCTGGTTTGGCGCACTCTGCTCACCCGGCTCGCAGTGTGACTGCTGCCAACATCGGCTCCTGTGGCGCGACAGCTTACCGCTGATAAGCTGGCCAGCCTTAAAGGGTAGATGCCGCTTCTGCCGTCAGCCTGTTAGCCCGTGCAGCCTGATGACAGAGATGCTGATCGCCCTGCTCTGCCTGCTGGCACTCAATACGTTTACGCAGATAACGGACTGCCTGTTCATTATTGCCTGCTCTTGCCTGCTGCTGTTACTGGCCGCGATTGACCTTCGGCATCTCTGTCTGCCTGACCCGCTCAACGCTATGCTGCTCTGGCTGGGTTTAACCCATGCGATGACGACGGGATCTGAAGCGATAGCGATTGCAGGTGGCCTGGCAGGCTATTGCTCGCTTTGGCTGCTGGGCTGGGGCTATCGGTTGTATCGAAGGCGTGACGGGCTGGGATATGGCGACATGAAGCTGTTTGCGGCGCTGGGTAGCTGTTGTGGCTGGCAGGCATTACCCTGGATAGCCGTGGGAGCGACATCGCTGGCACTGGGGTGTGTGGTGATTGGGTATTGGCGTGGATCTAAAGCGTTAAGTAACAGCCCGCTGCCGTTTGGCCCATTCCTGGCCATCGCGGGCTGGGTGATGATTGTGCTTCAGACGCGCTTTACTCTTCTTTGATCTGCGCCTGCAGATAGTTCTGAATCCCCATTTTCCGGATAAGCTCAAGTTCGGTTTCGATCCAGTCGATATGGTGTTCCTCATCGGCGAGGATTTCTATCATCATGTCACGACTGACGTAGTCATGAACTTTGTCTGCATAGGAGATCGCTTCACGCAGATCTTTTGCCCCTTCCAGCTCCAGCGCAAGATCGGAACCCAGCATCTCTTCAACATCTTCACCAATGCGAAGCCGGCCTAAGTCCTGCAGGTTGGGAATGCCTTCCAGAAAAAGAATGCGTTCAATGTACTTGTCGGCATGCTTCATCTCATCGATCGATTCGTGGTATTCGACATCGTTGAGGCGTGTCAGCCCCCAGTTTTTGAACATCCGTGCATGCAAAAAGTACTGATTGATGGCAACCAGCTCATTTCCAAGCAGTTTATTGAGATGACTGATAACTTTTATGTCGCCCTTCATTGTTAACCCTCCGCGTCCGGTTTATTAGAGCGTAGATGCGGTTAAAAAGAAGTCAAAAAAACGCGACAAATAATGTGGTTATTCACACAGAGAACAGATTGCCCGATGCTCAGGCAATCTCTTTATACAGCGGGGCATGCTGCATCTCTTCGTTCATGATTTCACGCGCAGCGCGAATACATTTACCACACTGCTTGCCAACCGGAACAAGTTGACGAAGCTGCTGGATAGATTTGGGCTGATAGCGGCGTACAACTTCACGAAGGGTTTTATCACTTACGGCATTACACAGGCAGACGTACATTGACTCATCACTCAGGTACATTTTCTGTACACAGTGTAAATGCGAATCGTTTTTATTTCAAACCCAGCCTTTGTGGGGACTTACCCTTGCCTTTTCGGCCGACAAAAAAAAAGAGCACCGAAGTGCTCTTTTATTCTGTTGCAGTGGCCGTTTACACGACCACAGCAGATATCACAATTAAGCGATAACTTTAGCAACAACACCCGCGCCAACGGTACGGCCGCCTTCGCGGATTGCGAAGCGCAGACCTTCGTCCATAGCGATTGGGTGGATCAGGGTAACAACCATTTTGATGTTGTCGCCTGGCATTACCATTTCCACGCCTTCTGGCAGCTCTACTGAGCCAGTTACGTCAGTTGTACGGAAGTAGAACTGAGGACGGTAACCTTTGAAGAACGGAGTATGGCGGCCACCTTCGTCTTTAGACAGAACGTAAACTTCTGACTCGAACTGGGTGTGTGGCTTGATGCTGCCTGGCTTAGCCAGAACCTGGCCACGCTGGATGTCTTCACGCTTGATACCGCGCAGCAGAACACCACAGTTTTCGCCTGCCTGACCCTGGTCCAGCAGCTTACGGAACATCTCAACACCGGTACAGGTTGATTTCGCAGTATCTTTGATACCTACGATTTCAACTTCGTCGCCGACTTTAACGATGCCGCGCTCAACACGACCGGTAACAACAGTACCACGGCCAGAGATTGAGAATACGTCTTCGATTGGCAGCAGGAACGGCATATCGATCGCACGCTGTGGTTCTGGGATGTAGTTATCCAGATGCTCAGCCAGTTCGATGATTTTCGCTTCCCACTCAGCTTCGCCTTCCAGCGCTTTCAGCGCAGAACCACGAACGATTGGAGTATCGTCGCCTGGGAAGTCATAAGCTGACAGCAGGTCACGAACTTCCATCTCAACCAGTTCCAGCAGCTCTTCATCATCAACCATGTCGCACTTGTTCAGGAACACGATGATGTAAGGAACGCCAACCTGACGACCCAGCAGGATGTGCTCACGGGTCTGTGGCATTGGGCCATCAGTCGCAGCAACAACCAGGATCGCGCCGTCCATCTGCGCAGCACCGGTGATCATGTTTTTCACATAGTCGGCGTGGCCTGGGCAGTCAACGTGTGCGTAGTGACGGGTCGGGGTTTCATACTCAACGTGTGAAGTGTTGATGGTGATACCACGTGCTTTCTCTTCTGGTGCGTTATCGATCTGATCGAATGCACGCGCCTGGCCGCCGTAAGTTTTAGACAGTACGGTGGTGATAGCTGCAGTCAGGGTGGTTTTACCGTGGTCGACGTGACCGATGGTGCCCACGTTTACGTGCAGTTTGTTACGCTGAAATTGCTCTTTCGCCATGGCGATAATTCCTTACGTTGTGCCTTCACCATCTGGGTGAAGGCATCAGTTCAAATTTAAACCGTAGCTTATTTGCTACGAGCTTCAATAACGGCCTGCGCTACGTTGTTTGGCGCATCGTCATACTTCAGGAACTCCATGGAGTAAGAAGCACGACCTTTGGTCAGAGAACGCAGCTGAGTTGCGTATCCGAACATCTCAGACAACGGAACTTCAGCGTGAATCTGAACGCCAGTAGCGTTAGATTCCTGCCCTTTGAGCATACCACGACGACGGCTAAGGTCACCGATGACATCACCCGTGTTCTCTTCTGGCGTTTCAACTTCAACCTTCATGATAGGTTCAAGCAGAACAGGTGTCGCTTGTTTAAAGCCTTGTTTGAAGGCAAGAGACGCGGCCAGTTTAAACGCCAGTTCTGAGGAGTCGACATCGTGGTAAGAACCGAAGTGCAGACGCACGCCCAGATCCACAACCGGGTAACCAGCCAGAGGGCCTGATTTCAGCTGCTCCTGGATACCTTTGTCAACCGCAGGGATGTATTCACCAGGAATCACACCACCTTTGATGTCGTTGACAAATTCGTAGCCTTTCGGGTTCGAACCTGGCTCCAGTGGGTACATGTCGATAACAACATGACCATACTGACCACGACCACCAGACTGCTTGGCATGTTTACCTTCAACATCGGTAACTTTGGTGCGAATCGCTTCACGGTAAGCAACCTGTGGTTTACCCACGTTTGCTTCAACGTTGAACTCACGCTTCATACGGTCAACGATGATGTCGAGGTGCAATTCACCCATACCGGCGATGATGGTCTGGTTAGATTCTTCATCAGTCCATACGCGGAATGATGGGTCTTCTTTTGCCAGACGGCCCAGAGCCAGACCCATTTTTTCCTGGTCAGCTTTGGTTTTTGGCTCAACGGCGATAGAGATTACCGGCTCCGGGAACTCCATGCGCTCAAGGATGATGACGTTATCTGGGTCACACAGGGTGTCACCAGTGGTCACATCTTTCAGGCCGATCGCAGCTGCGATATCGCCCGCACGAACTTCTTTAATCTCTTCACGCTTGTTAGCGTGCATCTGAACGATACGGCCCAGACGCTCACGGTTTGACTTAACCGGGTTAAACACGGTGTCACCCGTGTTAACAACACCAGAGTAAACGCGGAAGAAGGTTAAGTTACCCACGAACGGGTCGGTAGCGATTTTGAACGCCAGTGCAGCAAACGGCTCGTTGTCATCAGAGTGACGAACAGCCGGCGTGTCTTTACCGTCGTCCAGCATACCGTTGATCGCGGTAACGTCAGTCGGTGCTGGCAGATATTCAACAACTGCATCCAGCATCGCCTGAACACCTTTGTTCTTAAATGCAGAACCACAGGTTACCAGGATAATTTCGTTGTTCAGAACACGCTTACGCAGAGATGTTTTGATCTCTTCTTCAGTCAGTTCTTCACCACCGAAGAATTTCTCCATCAGCTCATCAGAGCCTTCAGCAGCGGCTTCAACCAGCTTCGCGTGCCATTCTTCAGCCAGTTCCTGCATATCAGCTGGAATATCTTCGTAGTCGAAGGTTACACCCTGATCTGCGTCGTTCCAGTTGATTGCTTTCATTTTCACCAGGTCAACAACACCAGTGAATTTCTCTTCTGCGCCGATAGCCAGCTGCAGAGGAACTGGAGTTGCGCCCAGACGAACTTCCATCTGGTTAACAACTTTCAGGAAGTTAGCACCCATGCGGTCCATTTTGTTAACGAACGCAATGCGTGGAACTTTATATTTGTTAGCCTGACGCCATACGGTCTCAGACTGTGGCTGAACGCCACCAACTGCACAGTAAACCATTACCGCGCCATCAAGCACACGCATAGAACGTTCAACTTCGATGGTGAAGTCAACGTGTCCTGGGGTGTCGATGATGTTGATGTGGTGTGGTTCAAACTGCTTGGCCATACCAGACCAGTAACAGGTGGTCGCAGCGGAAGTGATGGTAATACCACGTTCCTGTTCCTGCTCCATCCAGTCCATGGTTGCTGCGCCGTCATGTACTTCACCGATTTTGTGGTTTACACCGGTGTAGAACAGAACGCGTTCGGTAGTGGTAGTCTTACCGGCGTCGATGTGCGCACTGATACCGATATTACGGTAGCGAGCAATGGGTGTTTTACGAGCCATTTGATTCCTCTGATTCTCGGACGTTCAAGGTAAGTCGACCCCAGCGGGTTGGCTGATTGAGCGCCCGCTGGTTTAACATCTACGTGGTGATTACCAACGGTAGTGTGCGAACGCCTTGTTGGCTTCTGCCATGCGGTGAACGTCTTCACGTTTCTTAACTGCTGTACCTTTGTTCTCTGCAGCATCAGAAAGTTCGTTCGCCAGGCGAAGAGCCATTGATTTATCACCGCGTTTACGAGCAGCATCTACGATCCAGCGCATTGCCAGAGCATTACGACGAACCGGACGGACTTCTACTGGTACCTGATAAGTAGAACCACCAACGCGACGTGACTTAACTTCGACAGTCGGACGCACGTTTTCCAGGGCTACTTCAAAAGATTCCAGCGCGTTTTTACCTGAACGCTGAGCCAGGGTCTCAAGCGCGGTATAAACGATTGATTCTGCAGTAGATTTTTTACCATCTACCATCAGGATATTTACAAATTTGGCCAGCAGCTCTGATCCGAACTTAGGATCTGGCAGAATTTTACGCTGACCAATGACGCGACGACGTGGCATGGAAATACTCCGTTGTTAATTCAGGATTGTCCAAAACTCTATGAGTTTATTTTGACATTTAATTTAAAACGTTTGGCCTTACTTAACGGAGAACCATTAAGCCTTTGGCTTCTTCACGCCGTACTTGGAGCGAGCCTGCTTACGGTCTTTAACACCTGAGCAGTCAAGCGCGCCACGAACGGTGTGGTAACGCACACCTGGCAGGTCTTTTACACGACCGCCACGGATCAGGATCACGGAGTGTTCCTGCAGGTTGTGACCTTCACCACCAATGTAGGAGGTAACTTCAAAACCGTTAGTCAAACGCACACGGCAAACTTTACGCAGTGCTGAGTTTGGTTTTTTAGGAGTGGTGGTGTACACACGAGTACAAACGCCACGTTTTTGCGGGCAAGCTTCCAGCGCCGGCACGTTGCTCTTTGCAACTTTGCGGACGCGTGGTTTGCGAACCAGCTGGTTAACTGTTGCCATTAAATAGCTCCTGGATTTGCTTTTGCTTCGTAAACACGTAATAAATCGCCTCGTAGAATTACGAGGAGGCAGAATTTTAGGGCTGCGTCAAAAGGGTGTCAAGAAATAACCAGGTTTTAGACGATTACCAGGTCATTTGTTGTGGATGCTTTACCGTCAGTGCGACGAAACCAGTATAGTCCACCGGACGCACATTGGTTGAAATTTGTCCAGCCAGGCCGCGGGCGCGAACATCTTCTTCCAGCACCCACAGTGCTGCCGCACAGCCTGAAAGCTGTTGCAGCGCCCGGCTTCCGGCTAGAGCGGCAAGCACGCCATCCTGCAACAGCAGTATGTCGTCATCCGCGCCAGCCATTAACAGCAGTGTCTCAAGATCGCTGTAGGCCGGTGAATGCAGGAGCGTGTGCAGCATGAAAAGCCTCTAAAAGGTAAGAATGCGATCGTAACCGGCCAGTGTCTGACGCAGTTCCAGCGCAGACAATAGCGTAACATCCATTACCCGGTCGGCGTCAACCTGCATTCCACGCGCGGCCAGCGACGCCCGACAGAGATAACAGTGATCGATGTCATACAGCGCCAGCACGCCAAAGGTCGGCGCATAGTGACGACTGGCAATCGCGTCGGGCTGCTGCTGTGAATTCAGCTGCAGCACGCCATCGCCAATGAAAAATAACCCGATATCCTCGCTCAGCGCACCGGTTGCCAGCGCGGCATCCAGCCCTTCACGTCCTGCGCTGCTGCCATGCGGTGCGCGGGTAAAGACAAAAGCCACTCGATTCATCAGAATTGCACCAGACGTTCGCAGCCTAACGCGGCTTCGGCCAGCGCACCCAGCCCGCTCAGCGTAAAGCCGGGCTGGAGATTACTGGCGGGCAGTTGCAGGCGTGCCGCCTCCTGTTCATCCGTCACGCCACGACGCAGCGCAGCCGCCACACAGATATTAAGCGCCACGCCCTGCTGCTGATGCAGTGCCTGCCAGGCCCGAACCACATCATATTCATCACTGGCTGGTGCGGTCAGCTGGTTTGCATTCAGCACGCCTTCGCGATAGAAGAAGACGCTCTCAAGCTGATGACCTGCCGCCAGCAGCGCGTGGGCAAACAGCAAGGCACTGGTCGCCTGCTGCGTGCCGTAAGCCGGACCGGTAACCAGTAAGGTGTAGCGCATTACCGATCCTGCCCCTGAAAATCGCCGTTTTTGAACTGGCGAATGTAGAGATAGACCGTGTGCTTCGAAATGTTGAGCCGATCAGCAACCTGGTTAATTGCATCTTTAATATCGAAGATGCCCTTCTCATACAGATTCAGCACAATCTGGCGATTCTTGGCGTTGTTGGATACATTGCGGTCAGCGCTGACCTCTTCAATCGTGAACTCCAGCGTCTGCATCACCAGGTCATCAACGGAACTGGCAAAGTTGACGCTGGAGTCAACCTGCTGCATCTCCGGCGGCATAAAGGTCGACATAATCTGAGAGAACGGCACATCCAGGTTCATGTTGATACAGAGCAGGCCAATCACCCGCTGCTGTCGGTTACGGATCGCAATAGTGACCGACTTCATCAGCACGCCGCTTTTGGCGCGGGTAAAGTAGGCGCGCGAGACGTTACTGTCGGCGCCGTGCATGTCATGTAACATCCGCAACGCCAGGTCGGTAATCGGCGATCCCACCTTACGGCCGGTGTGCTCACCATTGGCGATACGCACCGCGGAACATTTCAGATCTTCCAGCGAGTGCAGGACAATTTCACAGTGTGAACCGATCAGCATCGCCAGACCATCGACGACAGCCTCGTATGATTTCAGAATATCGTAATCTGTTTGCTCGAACGGGCGCTGCTCCAGCAGATCGAAGTCGTTCAGTTCACCGGGATTGAATGGATTAGACATTGAAGAGATCACCCTGAATGGCTGGAGCCTGTCACAGCGGCTTATGGGCAGACTCAATATTGGGATAATTAGGCAGGCGCTAGTCTGGCAAATGTCGTCGGCTTATGCCAGTGGTTTGTCATGACGCAGAAATGAAACCGCCGCCCGAAGGCGGCGGTGAGCAGATTACTGTGCTTTTTTCGCGTCAGCAGCAGGTGCCTGCGCTTTTTCGTCTGCTTTAGGGGCCGGTTTGATATCAAGCAGCTCGACATCAAACACCAGCGTGGAGTTAGCCGGGATACCCGGAACGCCATTTTTGCCGTAAGCCAGCTGTGGTGGGATCACCAGCTTAATCTTACCGCCTTTCTTCACATGCTTCAGACCTTCAGTCCAGCCCGGAATCACACCATCCAGACGGAAGGAGAGCGGCTCACCACGGGTATAGGAGTTATCGAACTCGGTACCGTCGATCAGCGTACCTTTGTAGTTCACAACAACCGTATCGCTATCGGTAGGGGCGTCGCCGGTCCCTTCTTTCTCGACTTTATACAGCAGGCCGCTTTCGGTTTTCTTCACGCCGCTCTCTTTCGCGAATTTGGTTGCGTAAGCGTCACCCTTTTCGGCGTTCTCTTTCGCATCTTTTTCCATTTTCGCGGAAGCTGCGCCTTTCACGCGGCCTTCAAACGCCTGCAGCGTCTGCTCGATCTCTTCATCAGAGAGCTTGCTCTTGCCGCCAAACGCATCCTGAACACCGGCAATCAGCTGTTGCTTATCCAGTTTGATGCCCAGTTTTTCCTGTTCCTTCAGGGAGTTGTCCATGTAGCGACCCAGCGAGGCACCCAGCGCGTAGGCAGATTGCTGGTCTTCATCTTTGAAGGCAGCATTTTTCGGTGCCTGAGGAGCAGACTGTGGCGCAGCAGCCGTTGCCGGTGCAGCAGCCGTTTCTGCCGCCATGGTCAGCGGAGCATTCAGCGCAACGGCCATAGTGGTAGCTAACAATGTGACTTTAAACAGTGATTTCATCCATTCTCCAAAACCGAAGCGTCTAACCTCGGGAATCATTGCGGACTTCAGAGTCCACACTATAACTTTACGTGGCAGTGGCGAACACTACCACAATGTAATTACCCGGTTAACCTCCGACCTTTTTTGCATCAGGAAGTTTCATCAGAGATGATGCCGCGCTGCGCTTTTTCAAGCGAGACGCCGCAGATAGTTTAAAAATCAGGTGATTCTTTGCTGCCAGGCCGTAGAATCACGCCCGAGTCGCACCTTAACAGAGGAACAGGTCATGCAACAATCTGAGTGGGAACAGCGTCTGGAGACGTTAGAGAGCAAACTGGCCTTTCAGGAGATGACCATTGAGCAGTTGAACAGCGCAGTGGTTCAGCACGAACTGGAGATGAATAAGATGCGTGAGCAGATGCGTATTCTGACTGACAAGCTCAAAGCTAACGCGCCGTCGATGGTCGCGTCACAGTCTGAAGAGACGCCGCCGCCGCACTATTAATTTGCCGCCGGCGCATCCTGACAGGTAAACCCGTGCGCTGCAGCCAAAAGAAAGGCCACCCGAAGGTGGCCCTGAAGCGGATACTCAGACTTAGTGGCTGCAGCCACAACCGCCCGTACCGCAACCGCCTTTACCATGGTCGTGGTCATGGTCATGACCGTGATCATGGTCGTGGTCGTGATGATGGCCATCTGCACCGTGAACGTGACCATGGGCCAGTTCTTCCGGTGTGGCTTCACGAATCGCAACCACTTCAACGTTGAAGTTCAGGTTCTGACCCGCCAGCATGTGGTTACCATCAACCACGACGTGATCGTCTTCCACTTCGGTAATTTCTACCGGTACCGGGCCCTGATCGGTTTCTGCCAGGAAGCGCATGCCAACCTGCAGTTCGTCAACGCCCATAAAGACGTCTTTCGGTACACGCTGCACCAGGTTGTCATCGTACTGACCGTACGCGTCGTTCGCCGGGATATGCACGTCAAACTTGTCGCCTGCTACGTGGTTTTCCAGCGCATTTTCCAGACCAGAAATCAGGGAACCATGACCGTGCAGATAGTCTAACGGTGCACTCACCGGTGACTCGTCAACTAACACGCCGTCTTCTGTACGTACCTGATAGGCCAGGCTTACCACCAGGTCTTTTGCTACTTTCATGATATCTCCTAACCGTTGAGAGCTGAGATCCCGTCTCATTGGTCTATTCTTGCGTGCAATAACACCAACCAGAAAGGTTCGGGGCTGAGTGCAAGAGGGGTTAACCTTTTCTCTTGCGACCTCAGCGTTAATGGCGTCAATTGTAACGGAATTCAATCCCGCTGTAAGTTTAAGCTTAAAAAAAGCTGAGCCATTACGCTACTCAGGATGGAAAATTCCGATAACCTGCTCGTTAGTGCGAACCTTATCGCGCGCCTGCTTATCAGCCTCACGCATCTGGTGGCCGCACTTAACGCACTCCACCACATCGACATTGTTTTCACGCCACATCGCCAGCGTGTCTTTTTCCTGGCAGTGCGGACAGGTCGCACCGGCAATAAAACGTTTACGCATGATATTTCGCCTGTTTAATCACGTTATTCATCATCATCCCAGCCATCCAGCTGCCGCTTCTCCTGCTGCATTTCCCGCTGGAAGATATCCTCCAGTTCACGCCGCGCTTCACGGACGCGTGAAACCTGCGCACTGTCAGTGAGATTCGGCATCAGCTCACGCAGCATACGCATATCCAGCCGACGGAAATGCTGCTGGGCGCGATGCGCCTGATGCGGATGCATGCCCAGTGACATCAGCGTCTTACGTCCCAGTTCCAGCGCGCTGGAGAAAGTCTCACGCGAGAACTGGGTGACCCCCGCCTGCAACAACTCGTGTGCTTCAACACGGCCACGGGCACGCGCCAGGATCTGCAGATGGGGAAAATGCTGCTGACATAAATGCACGATCGTCATCGCATCTTCAGGTTCGTTACAGGTAATCACGATCGACTGCGCGCTGGCGGCCCCGGCGGCGCGTAACAGTTCCAGTTCAGTCGCGTCGCCATAATAAACCTTATAGCCATATTTCCGCATCAGGCTGACGACGCTGATATCGCGCTCCAGTACGGTGATACGGCTATGGTTCGCCATCAGCAAACGGCCCACGACCTGCCCGAATCGACCAAAGCCCACCACAATCACCTGCGGCTGATCGTCCTCGACGAACGGTTTTTCCGCCTCGTCGTCCGGCTCGTTGAAACGGCGTGCCAGCAGGCGATCAATCCCCTGCATCAGCAGCGGCGTGGTCATCATCGACAGCGTCACCGTCACCAGCAGCATCGGCAGCTGATCGCCGGAAAACAGCTTCGCCGAGGCAGCGGCGGAAAACAGCACAAAGGCAAATTCGCCACCCTGGCTCAGTACCCCGGCAAACTGCTGGCGTTCGGAGCTGCGCAGACCGTATACCCGCGCCAGCACATAGAGCACCAGCGTTTTTACCACCACCAGCGTCAGCACGCCGAGCAGGATGGTCATAATATGGGTATAGAGCACACCCAGGTTGAGCGCCATCCCCACCGAAATAAAGAACAGTCCAAGCAGCAGCCCTTTAAATGGATCGATGGCGACTTCCAGCTCGTGCCGATATTCACTCTCCGCCAGCAGGATCCCGGCGATGAAGGTCCCGAGCGCCATCGACAGGCCGAGCGCGTCCATAAACAGCGCCGAGCCCAGCACCAGCAACAGCGAGGCGGCGGTAAACACTTCGCGCACGCCGGAAGCCGCGATATAACGGAAGATCGGCCGTAACAGATAGCGGCCGCCCACCAGCATGCCGGCAAAGGCCAGCACCTTCATGCCAACCTTCATCCAGTCGATATGGCCGCTATCGGTGCCCGCCAGCAGCGGAATCAACGCCAGCGCCGGGATCACCGCGATATCCTGAAACAGCAGCACCGAAAAGCCGAGCTGGCCCGATTCGCTGCGGTTCATGCCTTTATCCATCATCAGCTGTAACGCCATGGCGGTAGAGGACATCGCCAGGCCTATCCCGCCAATCACCGCCGCCTGCCAGCTAAAGTCGGTCAGCCACAATAAGCCGCCCAGAATCGCCGCCGAGAAGATGACCTGTGCCGCGCCGACGCCAAAGATTGAACGACGCAGCGCCCACAGCTTGGCCGGATTCAGTTCCAGCCCGATGATAAACATCAGAAACACCACACCGAGCTCAGAGAAGTGCAGGATCTCATCAACGTCGCTGATAAACCCTAATCCCCACGGGCCGATGGCAATACCCGCCACCAGATAGCCCAGAACGGCACCAATACCGAGGCGAGCCGCCACCGGGACGATCAGTACCGCCGCCACCAGGTAGATTACCCCCGCGGTCAGCAGCGTTTGTCCTTCCATTTACACCCCTCCATTCGGCAGCGGTGCTGCCAGCCAGTCACCATAAGCGCGGGCATAATTTTTCATTAAATCGGGATTCTGACGGCGCGCCCAGTAGACCACCATCGGTGGCATCCAGTGCATGCGACACATCTGCGCCGTCAGTTCGAAAGGCCGCATAATGTCGTTCATCGAATAGCGATTCAGACCATGGTGCTTAAAGGCGCTTTCCGGTTCGCCGGTGGTGACCACGCTGCGCCAGTATTTACCTTCCAGCGCATTGCCATCGACACCGTTGGCAAAGCCGCGTGACAGCACCCGATCCAGCCACTCTTTCAGCAGTGCCGGACAGCTGTAGGTGTAGAGCGGATGCTGGAAAATGATCACCTCATGGTCGCGCAGCAGCTGTTGTTCATGATGAATGTCGATGAAAAAATCGGGATAGGCCGCGTAGAGATCGTGCACCGTGACATGTTCCAGTGCCTGAGCCGGCTGCAGTAAAATTCGATTGGCGATCGAATCCTGCGATTCCGGATGAGCATAAAGCAGCAAAACCCTGGGTGGTTGCGACATCCTTTCCCTCCAAAGCGTCGTCATTGGTGCGGTTTTCCGCTACCATGCACGACGCAGCAAAATCTCATTATGTTGCCAGTAAATTAACATATTCTGACGATACGGCGCTTACATGATTGTCTTCTCTGCCTTACAAATTCGCCGCGGCATCCGCGTTCTGCTCGATAACGCTACCGCTACCATCAATCCTGGCCAGAAGGTCGGTCTGGTGGGTAAAAACGGCTGTGGTAAATCCACGCTGCTGTCGCTGTTAAAAGGTGAGATCACCAGCGACGCCGGCTCCGTCACTTTTCCGTCCAACTGGGCGCTGGCCTGGGTCAATCAGGAGACGCCAGCGCTGGGTAAACCGGCCCTGGAGTATGTGATTGACGGGGACCGTGAGTATCGCCAGCTTGAGGCGGAACTGGCAGACGCTAACCAGCGCGACGACGGCAATGCCATTGCCCTGCTGCATGGCAAGCTCGATGCGGTACAGGCGTGGAGCATCCATGCGCGCGCCGCCAGCCTGCTGCACGGCCTGGGCTTCAGTCAGGAGCAGTTGCAGCGTCCGGTCAGCGACTTTTCCGGTGGCTGGCGTATGCGCCTTAACCTGGCGCAGGCGCTGATCTGCCGCTCCGATCTGCTGCTGCTTGATGAACCGACTAACCACCTCGATCTCGATGCGGTGATCTGGCTGGAGCGCTGGCTGAAAAGCTACGAAGGCACGCTGATCCTGATCTCCCATGACCGTGACTTCCTCGATCCGGTCATCGACAAAATTATCCATATCGAACAGGAATCGATGTTCGAATATACCGGCAACTACAGCTCCTTTGAGCGGCAGCGCGTCGCCAAGCTGGCTCAGCAGCAGTCGCTGTATGAGAGCCAGCAAGAGAAAGTGGCGCATTTACACAGCTACATTGATCGCTTCCGTGCTCAGGCCACCAAGGCGAAGCAGGCGCAGAGCCGCATCAAGATGCTGGAGCGCATGGAGCTGATCGCCCCTGCCCATGTCGATAACCCGTTCAAATTTACCTTCCGCAAGCCGGAGAACCTGCCTAATCCGCTTATAAAGATGGAGAGGGTCACGGCGGGTTATGGCGATCGTATTATTCTCGACGCCATCAAGCTCAACCTGGTCCCAGGCTCGCGCATCGGGCTGCTGGGACGTAACGGTGCCGGTAAATCGACCCTGATTAAGCTGCTGGCGGGTGAGCTGGAGGCGATGGAGGGCAAGATGGGGCTGGCGAAAGGGATCAAGCTCGGTTATTTCGCGCAGCATCAGCTGGAATACCTGCGGGCCGATGAGTCACCGCTGCAGCATCTGTCGCGCATTGCGCCAAACGTGCTGGAACAGCAGCTACGCGACTATCTCGGCGGCTTCGATTTCCGTGGCGATAAAGTCACTGAGATCACCGAGCGCTTCTCCGGCGGTGAGAAAGCGCGCCTGGTGCTGGCACTGATTGTCTGGCAGCGCCCTAACCTGCTGCTGCTCGATGAACCGACCAACCATCTCGATCTCGATATGCGTCAGGCGCTGACCGAAGCGCTGATCGATTTTGAAGGTGCGCTGGTAGTGGTCTCGCACGATCGCCATCTGTTACGTGCGACCACCGACGATCTCTATCTGGTGCATGATGGCAAAGTAGATGTGTTTGAGGGCGACCTCGAAGATTACCAGCAGTGGCTGAGCGATCTGCAGAAGCAGCAGGCGCAACAGGATGCCCCGCCAAAGCTGGATAACGGCAACAGCGCCCAGGCGCGTAAAGACCAGAAGCGCCGCGATGCAGAACTGCGAACCCAGACGCAGCCGCTGCGCAAAGAGATTGAGAAGCTGGAAAAACAGATGACTCAATGGCAAAAACAGCTGGCCGAAGCCGAAAATCAGCTGGCCGACAGCGCCATTTACGAGCAAAGCCGGAAAACGGATCTGACCGCCGCCCTGCAGCGCCAGGCGGAAAGTAAGTCCGCGCTGGAAGAGGTCGAGATGGCCTGGCTGGAAGCGCAGGAAAAACTAGAACAGATGCTGGCCAGTTAAACGGCTGGCGTTCTCCTCTTCATCGGGGAGAACGCCTCCGTCGCCGCGTCTTAAAACGGCTTATCCCCCAGAACCGTTGCCCGCTGCATGATCCGCCGCGCCGGATAATAATCGGCATTAGCGTAATGCTGGGTCACCCGGTTATCCCAGATAGCCAGATCGTTCGGCTGCCAGCGCCAGCGCACCTGGAACTCCGGCTTAGTAACGTGGCTGAACAGGAACCCCAGCAGCGTCTCACTCTCTTTCTCGCTCAGATCAACAATCCGCGTGGTAAAGCCTTCATTCACAAACAGCGCCTTTTTGCCGCTGACCGGATGGGTGCGGATCACCGGATGCTGCACCGGCGGATGCTTCGCCACCGCCTGCTGCCAGCGCTGATGCTCCTCTGCCGTTTTGCGGTACTTATATTCCTGGAAAGACTTTTTGAAATCGTGCTCGGCGGTCAGGCCAGCCAGCAGCGTTTTAAACGGTGCTGAGAGCGCCTCATACGCAGCAATGCCGCTGGTCCAGAGCGTGTCACCGCCCGCTTCCGGCAGCACCTTTGACGACAGCAACGCGATCGCCGGTGGCGTTTCGATAAACGTGACGTCGGTATGCCAGTTATCGTTATCCGGCGGATTGTCCTGATGCGTATCCAGCACGATGATCTCTTCAACCCCGTCGGCGTGCGGATAGACCGGATGAATGTGCAAATCGCCAAAGCGGATTGCCAGCGCCCGGTGCTGCTCCGGCGTAATCACCTGATCGCGCAGAAACAGCACCTGATGACGCAGCAGACCGTGATAGAGCTGTTCAAACTGCGCATCGCTGAGCGGCCGTGAAACATCAAGGTTAGAAACCTGAGCACCAATATAGGGACCCAGCGGTTGAAAATTCAGACGTTCATTCATGATTGTTCTCCATTCCACGGCGTCAGACGGCGCTGCAGGGCACGTAAGCCGAGTTCTAAACTAAACGCAATCAGGGCGATGACCGCGATGCCCGCCAGCACCACGTCGGTAGCGAGAAACTCGCCGGCTGACTGCACCATAAAGCCGAGACCACGGGTTGCCGCAATCAGCTCCGCCGCTACCAGCGTTGACCAGCCAACCCCCAGACCGATGCGCAGCCCGGTGAGGATTTCGGGTAGCGCGCCAGGCAGGATCACCCAGCGCAGCAGTTGCCAGCGGGTCGCGCCCAGCGACTGCGCCGCCCGGATGCGCACCTGTTGGGTATTGCGCACGCCGGCCAGGGTAGAGAGAGCCACCGGCGCAAAAATGGCCAGGTAAATCAGCAGAATTTTCGAGGTTTCACCAATGCCGAACCAGATCACCATTAAGGGCAGATAGGCCAGTGGCGGGATGGGACGATAGAGCTCGATCAGTGGATCAAGCAGGCCACGCGCCACCGGGCTGAGGCCCATCAGAATCCCGACCGGAATCCCGATGGCCGCAGCAGCAAACAGCGCGATCAGCATACGGGTCAGACTGGCCGCCAGATGCTGCCACAGCGTGGCATCCATAAAGCCCTGCGGGCCGGCAATCAGCAGTAGTTTGCTGAACACCTGCTGCGGCGGCGGTAAAAACAGGGGCGCGATCAATCCCAGCGCGGTCACGCCCCACCACAGCAGCAACAGCAGCATGACGCTCAGCACGCTTAACGAGAATCGGGTGGAAAACGGCCAGCGTAACCGGCGTCGCACCGGCAGGGTTTTGTCGTTGATTAACGCACTCATGCAAACGCCTCCCGCTGTTCAAACACCCGGCTCAGCACATATTCGCGCTGGGCAATAAACTGCGGATCGGATTTGATACTGCGGCACGGCTCCCCATCGGCAAAGCGCTGACCGAAATCGAGCCTGAGCCGCTCGACAATCCGCCCAGGTCCAGGCGACAGCAGCACCAGATCGCTGGCGAGGAAAATGGCTTCTTCAATGTCGTGGGTGATCAGCAGGATCTGTTTACCGCTGTCGCGCCACAGCGTCAGTAACAAGGTCTGCATCTGCTCCCGGGTAAAGGCATCGAGCGCGCCAAAGGGTTCATCCAGCAGCAGCAGTTGCGGATCGGTCGCCAGTGCGCGCGCAATGCCCACCCGCTGCCGCTGACCGCCCGACAGCTGCCAGATCGCCCGCTTTTCTGCCCCTTCCAGCCCGACCTGTCTGATCAGGCGGCGGGCGATAGTTTCGCGCTCCTGACGCGCCATGCCCGCCAGCTGCAATCCAAAGGCGACGTTATCCAGCACGTTACGCCACGGCAATAACCCCTCATGCTGAAAGACCACGCCGCGTTCAGCACCCGGTCCGGTGACCGGCTGGTTATCCAGCGTGATGCTGCCCGACTCCACCGGCAAAAAACCGGCCACCAGGTTGAGCAGCGTGGTCTTGCCGCAGCCTGACGGCCCCAGCACCACCAGCAGTTCACGGCGATCGAGCTGCAGATTGATATCCTGCAACACCGGTTGCCCGGCATAACGCGCATTCAGATGAGCGATGCGTAGCATGGGCGTCTCCTTAAGGTTTGGCTAACGGCTCAACAAAGCGAGAGGTGACATAACTGCTGTAATCGTTATCCGCCTGCGGCACTCTGCCCTGCGCTTTCAGAAACTGCGCCGTGTCGACAATCGCCTTGTTGACCGGCTTGCCCAGTTGCTCAACCTGCTGTTGCGCCGTCAGGTAGGTGTTGCCTTTCACCAGGCCTGGCACCTGTGCTTCCGGTACGCCGCTCAGGCGTGACAGTTTGCTGAGGTTATCGGGCTGCTTCAGCCAGCTGTCAGGATTGTCGAGATAGGCTTGCTGAGCCGCCAGCGCGCTGCGGGCAAACGCAGTAACGATCTCCGGATGCTGCTGAGCAAAGTCTTTGCGCACCACCCAGACGTCGAGGGTTGGCGATCCCCAGCTACCCACCTGCGCCGAATCGGTTAACACCTTGCCGTTTTTCTCCAGTTCATTGACGGCAGGCGCCCAGACATAGGCACCATCAATGTCGCCGCGCTGCCAGGCGGCAATAATGGCGGGCGGTTGCAGATTGACCAGCTGCACCTGCGACGGCTTGATACCCCAGTGTTTCAGCGCTGCCAGCAGGCTGTAATGGGTGGTTGAAATGAACGGCACTGCGATGCGCTTACCAATCAGATCCTGCGGCGTGGCGATGCTCTTTTTCACCACCAGCGCCTCAGAGTTACCGAGCTGGGAAGCCAGCAGAAATGCTTCGATCGGCAGCTTCTGCGCCGCGGCTACGGCCAGCGGGCTGGAGCCAATATTACCAATCTGCACGTCGCCGGATGCCAGCGCCCGCAGTACGCCAGCGCCGCTGTCAAACTTGCGCCAGTCGACGCTGGCCCCACTCTCGCTGGCGAAACGGTTGTCAGCCTGCGCCACTTTGGCTGGCTCGGCTGACGTCTGATACGCCACGGTGACATTGACCGCGTCTGCCCGGAAGGCCAGCAGCGCCAGCGCTGCGGCTAATAACGTTAAACGTGCTGTGACTGCCATGATTATTACCCCACCCTTTTTATGATGGCAGCAGTGTCTCTGGCGGGAATAGTTTCACCAAGGAATTAAAAATTATCCCTAATAGAAATAAGTTCTTAGATCACTATCTGCATAACAAAGTCAAAAAGCGCAAATGCTGAAAAACAGCCGAGGCTCAAAAAATGTCAGGCGCTCACATTCGGCCTGTGTTATTGATATGCGTTCCTGTTTATTGTCTGCAAAGGTCTTTGTGTTCGATGTCGATTGAGAAAGTCGCTCAGCTGGCTGGCGTCTCTAAAGCCACGGTGTCGCGGGTTCTCAACGCCCATCCCGGCGTCAAACCCGATACGCGTGAGAAAGTGCTGTCGGCTATCGCCGCCTGTGACTACCAGCCCAATTTATTAGCCCGGCAGCTGCGCACCGCGCAAAGTCACATGTTGCTGGTGTTGATTTCCGATATCACCAACCCATTCTGCTCGCGCGTGGTACAGGGGATTGAGGCCGAAGCAGAGCTGCACGGCTATCACATCCTGCTCTGCCACTCTGCGTCGCAACTCCAGCGCGAAGCCGCCTACCTTACGCTGCTGACCGGCAAAGTGGTGGATGGCGTCATCACTATGGATGCGGCCTCGGGATTGCAGGATCTCCAGAACATCATCGCGGGCGCGCCCTGGGTGCAGTGCTCGGAGTTTGATCCCGCCATTCCGGCTTCCTCCGTCACCATTGATCATCTTGATGCGGCGCGCGATACCGTGCACTACCTGGCCGGCAAAGGCCGCAAACGCATCGGGCTGGTTAACGGGGATATGCGCTATCTCTATTCACATCACCGTGAACAGGGTTACCGTCAGGCGATAAGTGCGCTGGGACTTGAGTGGTCTGGTGTCGCCTACGCCAGCGATATCTCCACCGAAGCGGGCAGCCAGGCTTTGCAGCAGTTACTGGCGCTGCCGCAGCCGCCGGATGCGGTATTTGCGGTGTCAGATGTGCTGGCGGTAGGCGTGATTCATGCGGCGCTGGAGGCGGGACTGCGGGTGCCGGAAGATCTGGCGGTGGTCGGTTTTGACGGCATTCCATTTACCCGCAGCCTGAACCCGCCGCTGACCACCATCGAACAACCGATGTATCAGCTCGGGGCGCGAAGCGTGCAGCTGCTGTTGCAGAAAATTCGTCAGCCGCACGCGCCGGTGATCCGCGAGGTATTGCCCTGGAGGCGCGTCGAACGCGCCTCCAGTTAACTCAGTGCCAGATGAGCAGAACGCAGGCCGCCGTCAGCAGCCCCATTGAAATATTGAAGATTTTCCAGGCACGGCGGCTGCGTAAGATACGGCCAATCATCGCGCCGAAGCCCATCCAGATCAGCCCGGACACCAGATTGACGATAAACATGCCGAGACTGATCGCCATCACCGATTGACGATAGGCGTCGCCAGCCAGACTAAAGCTGGCGACCGCGCCCAGTGCCATCAGCCAGGCTTTGGGATTAATCAGCTGCAGTAAGCCACCCTGCCAGAACGGCATCGGTTTAACCGGCACCTGATCGGTATCCAGTTTTTCATAGCTGGCGGTGGCAATTTTCCAGGCCAGCCACAGCAGGTAGAGGCTACCGGCGATTTTCAGCACCAGATGCAGCGAGGGATAGAGCAGAATCAGCCCGCCGACGCCAAACGCCACCATCAGCAGCATCACCTGCATGCCGATCATGATGCCAATCATCAGGGGAAGCGTACGCAGAAAGCCAAAATTGGCGCCGCCTGCGGTAAGTAACATATTATTAGGGCCTGGCGTGATCGCGGCGACCCAAAGGAATCCTAACATCGACAAGAAAAGACTGAGTTCCATAGCAATCGGGTGCTCCTCACCCCCAGCAAGCAAAAAACCTATCGAAGCTAACAGTGTGATATGGATCAGACAAGCTTTTACCGAATGAAATTCACCGGACCCGACACCGATCAATTTATCCCGTTAGCGGGTCTGCGCAATGCCCATCTGCAAACGGTGTTGCCCCGTCTGTTGCGGCGGCAGATCAACGTCGATCCGCACTGGCAGCGTCTCGATCTGCCCGATGGCGATTTTGTCGATCTCGCCTGGAGTGAAGATCCGCAGCGGGCGCTGCATAAACCCCGGGTAGTGCTGTTTCACGGGCTGGAAGGCAGCTTCCACAGCCCCTATATCCACGGGCTGATGGCAATCTGCCGCGCGCGTGGCTGGCTGGCGGTGGTGATGCATTTCCGCGGCTGCAGCGGCGAACCTAACCGGCAGAACCGCATCTATCACTCCGGCGAAACCGAAGATGCGCGCTATTTCCTGCACTGGCTGCAATCCCGCTGGAGCCGGGTTCCGACCGTCGCGGTGGGCTTTTCACTGGGCGGCAATATGCTGGGTTGTCTGCTGGGCCAGCAGGGGTCGGATGCGCCGGTTGATGCCGGCGTCATTGTCTCTGCGCCGCTGATGCTGGAACCGTGCAGCATCAGACTGGAGCGCGGTTTCTCGCGCTTTTATCAATACTACCTGCTGGCCCAGCTAAAGAAGAATGCGCGGCGCAAACTGCACGCCTGGCCAGAAACCTTGCCGGTCAATCTGGCGCAACTGAAAGCGTTGCGGCGTCTGCGTGACTTCGATGATGCGATCACCGCTCGCGCCCACGGTTTTATCGATGCCGCTGATTACTATCGGCGTGCCAGCGCCCTGCCCTGGCTGAAACAGGTCGCTAAGCCGCTGCTGATCATTCATGCCAAAGATGACCCGTTCATGAGTGATGAGGTGATACCGCACAGCAGCCAATTATCTGCCACTATTACTTATCAGCTGACCCCACACGGCGGTCACGTTGGCTTTGTCGGCGGGACATTGCGCCAGCCCGAAATGTGGCTTGAACAGCGCATACCCCAATGGATGACCCCTTTTCTGGATACCTGACGTTGTGATTATTCCCTGGCAACAGGTCTCACCTGAGACCCTCGAAAATCTGATTGAAACCTTCGTGCTGCGTGAAGGCACCGACTACGGCGAGCAGGAGCGCAGCCTGAACGAAAAAGTGGCTGACGTCCGCCGCCAGCTGGAAACCGGTGAAGTGGTGCTGGTGTGGTCGGAGCTGCATGAATCGGTCAATATTATGCCGCGCAAAGAATTTCGCGGCTGATGCGCCGATCGGCAATTCATGGTAACAATGCCCATGGCCCGACCTCACAGGGAGCTTTTTTATGTCTGCACGCCATCCGATAATTGCCGTCACCGGTTCCAGCGGCGCGGGAACCACCACCACCAGCCTCGCGTTCCGTAAAATCTTTCAGCAGCTCGATCTGCACGCTGCCGAACTGGAAGGCGACAGTTTTCATCGCTTCACCCGGCCGGAAATGGATATGGCGATCCGCAAAGCGCGCGATCTGGGCCGTCATGTCAGTTACTTCGGTCCGGAAGCCAATGACTTTGGCCTGCTGGAGCAGAGCTTTAAACAGTATGGGCTCAACGGTGAGGGCCAGTCGCGTAAATACCTGCATACCTATGACGAAGCCGTTCCGTGGAATCAGGTACCCGGTACCTTTACGCCGTGGCAGCCGCTGCCGCAAAACACCGATATTCTGTTTTACGAAGGACTGCACGGCGGCGTGGTGACCGCCCAGCATAACGTGGCTGAGCATGTCGATTTACTGGTCGGCGTGGTACCAATTGTCAACCTGGAGTGGATTCAGAAGCTGGTGCGTGACACCAGCGAACGCGGCCATTCGCGGGAAGCGGTGATGGACTCGGTGGTGCGCTCGATGGAAGATTACATCAACTTCATTACGCCGCAGTTCTCGCGCACTCACCTTAACTTCCAGCGCGTGCCGACGGTGGATACCTCGAACCCGTTTGCCGCCCGTGCTATTCCGTCACTGGATGAGAGTTTCGTGGTGATCCACTTCCAGGCGCTGGACGATATCGACTTCCCTTACCTGCTGGCGATGCTGCAGGGATCGTTTATCTCGCACATTAATACGCTGGTGGTGCCGGGCGGAAAGATGGGGCTGGCGATGGAGTTGATCATGGGACCACTGGTGAAGCGACTGGTGGAAGGCAAGCGAATAGAATAAGAGGCCGCAGAGCGGCCCCCGCAGAGATCAGCGTTCGATCACTTCATAGCTGTGGGTAATGGTGACGCCTTTGCCCAGCATGATGGCAACCGAGCAATATTTTTCTGCAGAAAGATCCACCGCGCGTGAGACCGCTTTATCCTGGAGCGCTTTGCCGCTAACGATAAAGTGCAGGTTGATGTGCGTAAAGATTCGCGGCGCCTCTTCACGACGTTCTGAGGTCAGTTTCACTTCACAATCAGCCACATCGTTGCGGCCTTTTTGCAGAATTGAAACCACGTCGATGGCGCTACATCCGCCCGCCGCCATCAGCACCATCTCCATTGGGCTGGGCGCTTTATCACCCGAATTGCCATCCATTAATACCTGATGGCCGGACGACGACTCACCGAGGAATGTCAGCCCTTCTACCCATTTCACTCTTGCCTGCATGATTTTCGCTCCAGAATATGCGGTTTTGCCGTCAGAGTACGCTTTCGCCTGGTAAACAGCAATCCAGAGAAATCCGCTGTTAGCTGAAGCGAGACAACAGAAGACAGTCGGCAAAAGCTGTGCTACAAACAGTGCTGAAAATATTTTTCGTCACCCGATGGCGAAGCCGGGAAGAATGATGCGCACTGCGCCGAATGCAGCCCGAATAATTTCCTGTAAGGGAAACGCTTGAAGCTTTCATCGCCTGACAGGGAAAACTGCCCCCTGTATTTTGGGCACGATTACAACAGAGGATAATAGCGAATGGTTCTCGGCAAACCGCAAACAGACCCTACACTCGAATGGTTCCTGTCCCATTGCCATATTCACAAGTATCCATCCAAAAGTACGCTGATTCACCAAGGTGAAAAAGCAGAAACGCTTTACTACATCGTGAAAGGTTCCGTCGCGGTTCTGATTAAAGATGAAGAAGGCAAAGAGATGATTCTTTCTTACCTGAATCAGGGCGATTTTATTGGCGAGCTTGGCCTGTTCGAAGAAGGTCAGGAGCGCAGCGCCTGGGTACGTGCGAAAACCGCGTGCGAAGTGGCGGAGATTTCCTACAAGAAATTCCGTCAGCTGATCCAGGTTAACCCCGATATCCTGATGCGACTCTCGTCGCAGATGGCGCGTCGCCTGCAGGTTACGTCTGAAAAAGTGGGTAACCTCGCTTTCCTCGACGTCACCGGACGCATTGCTCAGACTCTGCTTAACCTGGCGAAGCAGCCAGATGCCATGACGCATCCCGACGGCATGCAAATTAAAATTACTCGTCAGGAAATTGGCCAAATCGTTGGTTGCTCACGTGAAACCGTGGGCCGTATTTTGAAGATGCTGGAAGATCAGAACCTGATCTCCGCACACGGCAAAACCATCGTCGTTTACGGCACCCGCTAATTCCTGTCACCCACGGCGTGATGGCAACATCGCGCCGTTATTGTTTGTGTTGGGCCGATGTGGCGTCGAATTATTTACCATCCTGAAGTCAATTACGCCTTGCGGCAAACGCTGGTGCTCTGTCTGCCAGTGGCGCTGGGCTGGCTGGCTGGCGACCTGCAAAAAGGTCTGCTGTTCTCGTTAGTCCCCGCCTGTTGCAATATCGCCGGTCTGGATACCCCGCATAAACGTTTCTTCAAACGCCTGATTGTTGGCGGCAGCCTGTTTGCGCTCGGCAGTTTTCTGATTCAGTGGCTGACGCTGCACGCGATTCCTTTGCCGCTGATTCTGTTCGCGATGCCGCTGCTGCTGGGCGTCACCGGTGAAATTAGCCCGTTGCACGGCCGTCTGTTGCCGGGCTCGCTGATCGCCGCCATCTTCACGCTGAGTCTGATTGGCCGTATGCCGATCTACGTACCGCCGCTGCTCTATATCGCCGGCACGCTGTGGTACGGGCTGTTTAACTGGTTCTGGTTCTGGCTGTGGAAAGAGCAGCCGATGCGCGAAAGCCTGAGCCTGATCTACCGTGAACTGGCCAACTATTGCGACGCCAAATATACCCTGCTGACCCAGCTGACCGATCCGGAAAAGGCCCTGCCACCGCTGCTGGCGCGTCAGCAAAAAGTGGTCGATCTGATCACCACCTGTTACCAGCAGATGCACATGCTGTCCGCCAGTCGGGATCACAGCCATAAGCGGCTGACCCGTGCTTTTCAGGTGGCGCTGGATCTGCAGGAACATATCTCGGTCAGCCTGCATCAGCCGGAAGAGGTGCAGAAACTGGTGGAGCAGAGCCATGCGGAAGCGGTGATCCGCTGGAATGCTCAGACCATCTCGGCCCGCTTACGGGTGCTGGCGGATAACATTCTCTATCACCAGTTACCCGATCGGTTTGGCATGGAGAAGCAGCTCGGCGCGCTGGAAAAAATTGCCCGCCAGCATCCTGATAATCCGGTGGGAAATTTCTGTCTTTATCACTTTAACCGCATCGCGCGGGTGCTGCGTACGCAAAAGCCGCTCTATCAGCGTGACCTGATGGCCGATCGCCAGCGCCGTCTGCCGCTGCTGCCGGCGCTGCGCAGTTATCTTTCCTGGCGTTCGTCTGCACTGCGCACCGCCGGTCGTTTTGCCGTGATGCTGATGCTGGGCAGTGCGCTGGCGCTGTTTTTCAATATTCCGAAGCCCTACTGGATTCTGATGACCATTATGTTCGTCAGCCAGAACGGCTACAGCGCCACCCGGGTTCGTATTCAGCACCGGGCGCTGGGCACTTTTGTCGGACTGGTGATTGCCGCCGCCACCTTACGTCTCGCAGTACCGGAGTCGCTGGTGCTGATGATCATGCTGGTGATCACTTTTATCAGCTACCGCTTTACCCGCCAGTTTTACGGCTGGTCGATGATTGGCTTCACGGTGACGGCGGTCTACTCGCTGCAACTGCTGTCGCTGAATGGCGCGCAGTTCCTGCTGCCGCGCCTGATGGATACCCTGATGGGCTGCCTGATCGCCTTCGGCGGGATGCTGTGGCTCTGGCCGCAGTGGCAGAGCGGCTTGCTGCGACAGAACGCCCATGACGCGCTGGAAACTTACCAGGATGCGCTGCGGCTGCTGCTGGGCGCGGAACAGTCGCCGGAGAAGCTCGCTTATCAGCGGGTGCGGGTTAATCAGGCGCACAATGCGCTGTTTAACTCCCTGAACCAGGCGATGCAGGAACCGGCTTTTAACGCCCAGTATCTCAAGGATATGCGGCTGTGGGTCACCCATAGCCAGTTCATTGTTGAGCACATCAATGCGATGACGATACTGGCGCGGGAACATACCATGCTGACCGCCACGCTGGCGGAGCGCTATCTGCAGTCGTGCGAAATTGCGCTGCAACGTTGCCAGCAGCGGCTGGAATATGATGGTGCCAGTTCGCAGGTCAATCTGCTGGATGAGCTGGAAAATATTAATGAAGGGCCGGTGACGGTGCTGGAGCAGCATGTGCGCCGCATTCTGGATCATCTGAGCGTGATGCACACCATTTCATCGCTGGCGTGGAGCCAGCGACCACAGCATGGCCGCTGGCTGATCAGACGGTTACGCAAAAACTAAATCAGCCGGCGATCACCTTACCGACGGCGGTCGCAAAGCGACGCATACCCTCTTCGATATCGGCGGGCTCGATGATCAGTGAAGGCGCGAAACGCATCACGTCGGTGCCAGCCACCAGCACCATCACGCCTTCCGCGGCGGCGGCATTCAGAATGTCACGCGCCTTGCCGGCGTGTTGCGGCTTCAGCGCCGCGCCAATCAGCAGGCCTTTACCACGAATGTCGCTGAACAGATCGTATTTTGCATCTATCGCCTGCAGCGCGCTGACAAACTGCTGACGCCGGAGATCAACGCCTTCCAGCACCTCAGGGGTATTGATAATATCCAGCGCCGTTTCCGCAATGGCGCAGGCCAGCGGATTGCCGCCATAGGTCGTGCCGTGCACGCCGGGTGCCATAGTCGAGGCGATCTCGTTAGTGGTCAGCATGGCGCTGACCGGAAAACCGCCGCCCAGCGCTTTGGCAGAGGTCAGAATATCGGGCTGCACACCGTAATGCTCATAGGCAAACAGCTTGCCGCTGCGTCCCATGCCGCTCTGCACTTCATCCAGCACCAGCAGCGCCTGATGCTGATCGCACAGGTCACGCAGCCCCTGCATAAATTCCTGCGTGGCGGGCACGACGCCGCCCTCGCCCTGAATCGGCTCAACCACGATAGCGCAGGTGTGATCGTCGATAACCGCTTTCACCGCATCCAGGTCATTAAAGGGAACATGGACGATATCGGCCGGTTTAGGACCGAATCCATCAGAATATTTTGGCTGCCCGCCGACCGTCACGGTAAACAGCGTCCGGCCATGAAAGGCGTTGTGGAAGGCGATGATCTTGCTCTTGAACGGGCTGTGACGTTTGCAGGCGTAATAGCGCGCCAGTTTAAACGCCGCTTCATTCGCTTCGGCACCGGAGTTGGCGAAAAACACCCGATCGGCAAAGGTGGCGCTGATGAGCTTACTGGCGAGGCGCAGCGCCGGTTCGTTGGTGAAGACGTTGCTGGTATGCCACAGGGTTTCGCCCTGGCTTTTCAGCGTCTCTACCAGCGCAGGGTGGCAATGGCCGAGCGCAGTCACCGCGATGCCGCCAGAAAAGTCGATATACTCTTTGCCCTGCTGATCCCAGACTCGGCTGCCCTTGCCTTTCACCGGCACGAACTGCGCTGGTGCATAAACAGGCAAAATAACGTTATCGAACGTTTCCCGTGTGACCGCAATTTTTTCAGCTGCCATGAGTGACTCCCTTTGAGTGATTGTTGTGCTGCTGTGAAATAATAATCACAAAATATGCATAAAAAATCACTCAAAGGCAAACTATTGCGTCAGGAAATTGTGCAGCAGCTGGTGTCCCTGCTCGCTGAGAATGCTTTCAGGATGGAATTGCACCCCTTCCAGCGCCAGGGTTTTATGGCGGATTCCCATGATCTCGTCGGGCTGGCCGTCACGCAGGCTCCAGGCGGTGACTTCAAAGGCGTCGGGTAGCGTATCGCGTTTGACGATTAATGAGTGATAGCGGGTGACGGTGAGTGGGTTGTTGAGCTGGCGGAACACGCCGCTGTTGCTGTGCTGGATCAGCGAGGTTTTACCGTGCATCACCTGGCGGGCGCGCACCACTTCGCCGCCCCAGGCCTGAGCCATCGCCTGATGTCCGAGACAGACACCCAGCACCGGCAGCCGCCCGGCGAAATGGCGAATCGCCGCCAGTGAAATACCGGCTTCGTTGGGCGTGCAGGGTCCAGGTGAAATCACCAGATGGGTCAGCGGCAGCGCATCCATCTGTTGCAGGGTGATGGCATCGTTGCGCACCACCCGCACCTGCGCGCCCAGCTCACAGAAATATTGATAGAGATTCCAGGTAAACGAGTCGTAGTTGTCGATCAGCAGCAGCATGACGAATCCAGGGTGGTTATCAGCGCCGCTATTCTACGCGGTTACGCCGGCTCGCTCACCACTTTCGCAAAAACCTGCTCCAGCGGCTGCAGGTCACCCGCGACACCGGCCTGATTCGCCGCCAGCCAGCTTTCGGCATCAATCGCTTCCCACGCCAGCAGATAACCCGCATGCAGCGCCAGCTGCTCGAAAAAGATGCGTTGCGCCCGGCCATTGCCTTCACGGAAAGGATGCAGCACGTTGATTTCGCAATAGTAATGCGCAATGCGCTGCACAAACGCATCGCGTGGCAGATCCGCCAGCCCGTTCTCATCTACCAGCGCCGCCATCAGGGCGTTGCCCTCTTTTTCGATATATTCGAAGTGACAGAAGGGTGTCTCATCGCGCCAGATATCAATGGTGCGCAGCTCACCGGCCCAGCTGTAAACATCCTGGAACAGCGTACGGTGGATCAGCCGCAGCCAGGGAAAGCCAGCATTACGCGGACCTAACTCCAGCGTCGCCAGCCGGGCAGCGCTGAAACTCAGCTCGGCTTTACGCAGCTGGGCGGCGTCATGAATATCGAGCAAATTCTTCAGTACGTTGTCGTTGTGCCACAGGTAGGGATCCTGGCTGACCGCGATATTAGAGACCATATTGCCTCCTCAGCGACGCCAGGCGTGCCGCCGCCTCATCGCCTTTTAGCGCGGGTTCATTGTGGCTGAAGCCTTCCAGCCGACAACTGGCCTGATAGCTGGCGCTACGCCGCTGCTGCCACAGTGTGGCCTTTTGTTTTTCGGTGAGTTTGTTGGCCATGCCGCCTCCTGCTCCGGTTTTGCCCTAAGTATAAGAGCAAATTCTGGCTTTGCCGGATGCGGGAAGGTGTCGCCATCCGCAGATGGCGACCGGACCGTTAAGGCAGAACTTTAGCGGAGAGGATAACTACCGGTTTAGACGGGACATTCTGGTAAGGACCCACATCTTTGGTCGGTACCTGAGAAATTTTGTCAGCCACATCCTGACCTTTCACAATCTTACCAAAGACCGCATAGCCAAAATCACGCTGACCGTGATCGAGGAAGGCGTTATCGGCCACGTTGAGAAAGAACTGGCTGGTGGCGCTGTCTTTATCGGCAGTGCGTGCCATAGAGATAGTGCCACGCAGGTTGCGCAGGCCGTTATCCGCCTCATTTTTGATTGGCGCATTGGTCTGCTTCTGCTGCATGTCGGTGGTAAAGCCGCCGCCCTGCACCATAAAGCCCGGGATCACGCGATGAAAAATGGTGTTGTTGTAGAAACCATTGTTGACGTAATCAACGAAGTTTTTCACCGAAACCGGCGCTTTCTGGTTATTCAGTTCGAGTTCGATGTTGCCGGCAGAGGTGGTGAGCAGGACGTGGGTATCGCCTTTTGCGGCCAGAGCCGAGGCGGAAACAGATGAGAGCGCTAACAGGGTAATTGCCGCTGTTAAAGTACGTTTAAACATGAAAGATTCCTTACCTTGGAGAGCTAGCTCAAAAACGTGATTGATTGTAAAGAGCATGTAATGCAAGCACCAGCGTTTTACCTATATTTACGCTGCGGCTAAAAAAGCGCCAGCGCGCTTCAAACCCTCTCTTTTGCGTGATTAAAATCACACAACACATGAAATGTAGATCTCCAGTTTCACTGGTTGTTTATTAAGATCACAGTTCCGTTTACACTTTCTGACACTTTTTGCCACCGGTTTCCCAACAGGTTCAGAACATGACAAACCGTAATCGTATCGGCCTTACCTGGATAAGCTTTTTCTCGTATGCGCTTACCGGCGCGCTGGTGATCGTTACCGGCATGGTAATGGGCGATATCGCGAAAGATTTCCAGATCCCCATCTCCAGCATGAGTAATACCTTCACCTTCCTTAACAGCGGGATTCTGGCCGCCGTTTTCCTTAATGCCTGGCTGATGGTGATTGTGCCACTCAAGCGCCAGCTGATTTTCGGTTTCGTCCTGATGGTACTGGCGATCATTGGCTTAATGACCAGCCGCGATCTCAGCATCTTCTCGCTCTGCATGTTCGTGCTGGGCGTGGTCAGCGGCATTACCATGTCGATCGGAACCTTCCTGATTACCCACATGTACGAAGGTCGTCAGCGCGGCTCACGTCTGCTGTTTACCGACTCCTTCTTCAGCATGGCGGGCACGCTGTTTCCGGTGCTGGCGGGTATTCTGCTGGCGCGTCAGCTGCCATGGTACTGGGTTTACGTCTGCATTGGCTTCATCTATGTGGCGATTTTCATCATGACGCTGTTTGTTGAGTTTCCGGTGCTGCGCAAGCCGGAAAACAGCCCGACCGTCGAAAAGGAAAAATGGGGCGTTGGTGTGCTGCTGCTGGCGGTTGCCGCGCTGTGCTACATCCTGGGTCAGCTTGGCTTTATCTCCTGGGTACCGGAATACGCTACCAAAGTCATGGGCATGAACATTGATAACGCCGGACAGCTGGTCGGCAGCTTCTGGACCGCCTATATGGTCGGGATGTGGGCGTTCAGCTTCCTGCTGCGTTTCTTCGACCTGCAACGTATCCTGATGGTGCTGGCGGGTCTGGCAACGCTGCTGATGTACTGGTTCGTCAGCAGTCAGGATGCCGGTATGCTGAAGTGGATCATTATGGTGCTGGGCTTCAGCTCCAGCGCCATTTACACCACCATCATTACGCTCGGCTCGCTGCAGACCAAAGTGGCGTCGCCAAAACTGGTGAACTTTATTCTGACCTGCGGCACCGTCGGCACCATGCTGACCTTTGTGGTTACCGCGCCGATCGTTGAGAAGAGCGGCGTCCATACTGCGCTGGTCACCGCTAACGGTCTCTATGCCGTGGTGTTTGTGATGTGCGTCCTGCTGGGACTGGTCACGAAACATCGCTCACACGGTCACGTCACTCATTAATCTCTCCGGGCGGCGAAATTTTGCCGCCCTCTTCTTATTAGCGCCGGAAGTTGACGCGCTCCTGCTCCCGCCAGTAAATCTCACTCTCTGCCGGTCTGGTCGCCGCAATCACTTCGCCACGCCGCAGCGAATAGCGCACCGGAACCTGCCGTCTTACCGCATCAAAACCGCTCTCTGCAGGCAGAATGATCAGGCTGGCCTCGTGGCCGCTCTCAATGCCGTAGCCGGACAGATGCAGGGTTCTGGCACTGTTGTGGGTAATCAGATCCAGGCCCGCATCAATCTGTTCGTAACCCATTAACTGGCAGACGTGCAACCCCATATGCAGCACCTGTAGCATGTTCGCGGTGCCAAGCGGATACCAGGGATCGAACACGTCGTCATGGCCGAAGCAGACGTTAATCTCCGCCTCCAGCATCTCTTTCACCCGCGTAATACCGCGCCGCTTAGGATAGTGATCGAACCGGCCCTGCAGGTGAATATTGACCAGCGGATTGGCGACGAAATTAATGCCTGACAGTTTTAACAGACGGAACAGCCGTGAGGTGTAGGCACCGTTATAAGAGTGCATGGCGGTGGTGTGGCTGGCGGTGACCCGCGCGCCGTTGCCGTCACGATGCGCCAGCGCCGCCACGGTTTCAACAAAGCGTGACTGCTCATCGTCAATCTCATCGCAGTGGACATCAATCAGCTTGTCGTAGCGATTGGCCAGCGCGAACGTTTTGTGCAGCGACTCAACGCCATATTCGCGGGTGAACTCGTAATGCGGAATGGCCCCGACCCCATCTGCGCCGAGCCGCAGCGCCTCTTCCAGCAACGCTTCACCATTGGGATAAGAGAGAATCCCCTCTTGCGGAAAGGCGATAATCTGAAGGGTTATCCAGGGTGCCATCTCCGCTTTGAGCTCCAGCATCGCTTTTAACGCAGTCAGCGTCGGGTCGGAAACATCGACATGGGTGCGGACAAACTGAATGCCATTGGCGATCTGCCATTTCAGGGTCTGTAACGCCCGCTGCTTCACGTCCTGATGGCTAAGCATCGCCTTGCGCTCAGCCCAGCGTTCAATGCCCTCAAACAGCGTGCCGGACTGATTCCAGGCTGGCTCACCGGCGGTCTGGGTAGTATCGAGGTGAATATGCGGCTCGATGAACGGCGCGCAGGCCAGGCCGCCTTCCCCGTCCAGCGAGGCTTCTGCGGGAGTAGGTTGCTGCGGCTGGGCGGAGAGACGGGCAATCTTGCCGTCCACCACCTCGATTTGCCACAATCCCTCACGACAGGGTAAACGCACGTTATTGATCCACTTAGGTGAAATCATTGCCCGCTCCTTTTCCGGTTAAACGTCTGACGTTAAAGCTAGCACGATTCATCCCGCCAGCATCAGCGCCGATTGTTCCGCTGCCGGACCCATTCAATAAACTCAATTCAAATCAGCTACATACCTCTAAATAGGTATATAGCAGGGCGGTTGATGTATATCAATAAGCGTCCGTAATGGCGCGCTATTGTAGCCGCAGATATCACAAGTTTGAGGCAAAAATGAGCAAGCACAATGTCGTCATTATCGGTAACGGCATGGTCGGTCACCGCTTCATAGAGGAACTGATTGAGAAAGCCGGACCCGACCAGTTTTCGCTAACCGTCTTTTGTGATGAGCCGCGCGTCGCCTACGATCGTGTCCACCTTTCCGCCTATTTCTCCCATCACACAGCCGAAGAGCTCTCCCTGGTTCGCGAAGGGTATTACGAGCGGCATCAGGTCAATCTGCTGCTGGGTGAACGCGCCATTACCATTAATCGCGATGAGAAGCTGATTCACTCCAATACTGGCCGCGCGGTGCACTACGACACGCTGGTGTTCGCTACCGGATCTTATCCGTGGATCCCGCCGATCAAGGGCGCAGAAGGCAGCGACTGCTTCGTCTACCGCACCATTGAAGATCTGAATGCTATCGAAGCCTGTTCGCGTCGCAGCAAACGCGGCGCGGTGATTGGCGGCGGACTGCTGGGACTGGAAGCGGCAGGCGCGCTGAAGAATCTCGGCATCGAAACCCATGTGATTGAGTTCGCGCCGGTACTGATGGCAGAGCAGCTCGATCAGCAAGGCGGTGAGCAGCTTCGCCGTAAAATTGAGCAGATGGGCGTGCGCGTCCATACCGGTAAAAATACCCAGCAGATCCACCATCATGAACAGGGCGGAAAAACCTTACAGTTTGCCGATGGCAGCGAGCTGGAGGTCGATTTTATCGTCTTCTCGACCGGTATCCGGCCGCAGGACAAGCTGGCGAAGCAGTGTGGATTAGCGCTGGGGCCGCGCGGCGGCATCGCCATTAATGACCAGTGCCAGACCAGCGATAACGCCATCTATGCGATCGGTGAATGCGCCGCCTGGCAGAATCGGGTCTATGGACTGGTGGCGCCAGGCTACAAAATGGCGCAGGTGGCCAGCGATACCCTGCTGGGCCGTGACAACGCCTTCACCGGTGCCGACATGAGCGCCAAACTGAAATTGCTGGGTGTTGATGTCGGCGGCATCGGTGATGCACGCGGCACCACGCCGGGCGCGCGCAGTGTGGTATGGCTGGATGAGAGCAAATCGATCTATAAACGCTTAATTCTCAGTGAAGACCAGCAAACCTTACTCGGCGCGGTGCTGGTGGGCGACACCAGCGACTATGGCAATTTGCTGCAGCTGGTACTGAATGCCATCCCGCTGCCCGCTAATCCGGAAGCGCTGATTTTACCGGCCGGCAGCGGTGAAAAACCGGCCATCGGGGTCGATTCTCTGCCCGACAGCGCGCAGATTTGCTCCTGTTTTGACGTCAGCAAAGGCGACATCATCAGCGCGGTTCAGGGCGGCTGTCATACCGTGGCGGCACTGAAAAGCGCGACCCGCGCCGGGACCGGCTGCGGCGGCTGTATCCCGCTGATCACCCAGGTACTTAACAGTGAACTCAGCCGCCAGGGAATTGAGGTTAATAACCATCTTTGCGAGCACTTCGCCTGGTCGCGTCAGGAGCTGTATCACCTGATTCAGGTTGAAGAGATCAAAACCTTTGACGAGCTGCTGGCGAAATATGGTCAGGGCTACGGCTGCGAAGTGTGTAAACCGACGATTGGTTCCCTGCTGGCGTCGTGCTGGAATGAGTATGTGCTCAAACCGCAGCACGCTCCGTTGCAGGACAGTAACGATCTCTACCTCGGCAATATCCAGAAAGATGGCACCTATTCGGTGATTCCCCGTTCGCCGGGCGGAGAGATCACTCCACAGGGATTGAAAGTAATTGGCGAGATTGCCGAGCGCTATCAGCTCTACACCAAAATTACCGGTTCACAGCGCATTGGCATGTTTGGCGCGCGCAAAGAGGATCTGCCTGCTATCTGGTCGCAGCTGATTGCTGCGGGCTTTGAGACCGGCCAGGCCTACGCAAAAGCGTTACGCATGGCGAAAACCTGTGTCGGCAGTGCCTGGTGTCGCTACGGGGTTGGCGACAGTCTGGGCTTTGGCGTGATGCTGGAGAACCGCTATAAAGGCATCCGCACCCCGCATAAAATGAAGTTTGGTGTCTCCGGCTGTACCCGTGAATGTTCGGAAGCCCAGGGTAAAGATGTCGGCATCATCGCCACCGAGAAAGGCTGGAACCTCTACGTCTGCGGCAACGGCGGCATGAAACCGCGCCACGGTGATTTGCTGGCGGCCGATCTCGATCAGCAAACCCTGATCGCCTATCTCGATCGCTTCATGATGTTCTATATCCGCACTGCCGATCGCCTGCAGCGGACGTCGCTGTGGCTGGAAAGTCTCGAAGGCGGCATCGACTACCTGCGTAAGGTGATAGTTGACGATAAGCTCGGCCTGAACAGCCAGCTGGAGCAGGAGCTGAACCGGCTGCGCGCCAGCGTCAGCTGTGAATGGAAAACCACGCTGGAAGAGAGCAGCAGCCTGGCGCGTTTTGCCCATTTTATCAATTCCCCGCAGCGCGATCCGGCGATACAAGTGGTGGCCGAACGCGATCAGCATCGCCCGGCACGCCCGGAAGAACGCATCGCCGTGACCCTGATTGAGGAGGCCGACTAATGAGCCAGTGGAATGCGGTGTGTCAGCTGACACAAATCCTGCCCGCTACCGGCGTCTGCGCGCTGGTGAAAGGCGAACAGATTGCCATCTTTCGTCCGCGCAACGACGAACAACTCTATGCCATCAGTAATATCGACCCGTTTGCCGATGCCAGCGTGCTGTCACGCGGCATCATCGCCGAACATCAGGCGGAACTCTGGGTCGCCAGCCCGCTGAAAAAGCAGCATTTCCGGCTGCGTGATGGCTACTGCATGGAGGATGAAACGCGCTCGGTGGCCAGCTGGCCGGTGCGGGTGAATGCCGGCCAGGTTGAAGTTTTCCTCTGATCTCCGTCTGCCGTCCGCCGCTGGCGGACTTTTAGAGGACCGCGTATGGACTATTTTCCGCTGTTTTGCCGCCTGCAGGGCAAACGTTGCCTGCTGGTTGGTGCCGGCGAAGTGGCTGAGCGCAAAGCCCGCCTGCTGCTGGAGGCCGGTGCCGACCTTTTTGTCGGTGCCCGCGATTTCTCGCCTGTCTTCCAGCAATGGGCGCAACAGCAAGCCATCACCCTGTTACCGGGCGAGTTCGATCCACTCTGGCTGACCGATTGCTGGCTGGTAGTGGCCGCCACCAACGACGATGCGGTCAATCAACAGGTGGCCGACGTGGCTGAGCGTCAGCGGATTTTCTGCAATCTGGTCGATGCTCCGCAACAGGCCAGCGCGATTATGCCGTCCATCATTGACCGTTCACCGCTGATGGTGGCGGTCTCTTCCGGCGGGCGCGCCCCGGTGCTGGCTCGCTTACTGCGGGAAAAGCTGGAAGCGATGCTGCCGCAACATCTGGGTCAGCTGGCGCAGCGGGCCGGCAGTTTACGTGTGCGAGTGAAGCAGCAGTTCGCGTCAATTGCCGCGCGTCGCCACTTCTGGGAACGTTTTTTTAACAGTGAACGGCTGGCACAAACCCTGGCCAACGGTGACGACGAACGCGCGCAGCAGCTCACTGACGCGCTGTTTGCAGCCGATTTGCCCAGCCAGGGCGAAGTCACGCTGGTGGGTGCCGGTCCGGGCGATGCTGGCTTGCTGACGCTGAAAGGACTGCAGCAGATTCAGCAGGCGGATATCGTGGTCTATGACCGGCTGGTCTCTGACGAAGTGCTTAACCTGGTGCGGCGCGATGCCGAGCGTATTTTTGTCGGCAAGCGCGCCGGTCATCACTGCGTCCCGCAGGAGGCGATTAATCAGCTGCTGCTGGAGCAGGCGCAACGCGGTAAACGGGTCGTGCGGCTGAAAGGCGGCGATCCCTTTATTTTTGGTCGCGGTGGCGAAGAGCTGGAGTTGCTGGCGCAGCACCAGATTCCGTTCAGCGTAGTGCCCGGCATCACGGCGGCCTCGGGCTGTGCCGCCTACAGCGGTATTCCCCTGACCCATCGCGATCATGCTCAGAGCGTCAGGCTGGTCACCGGTCATGTGCAGAAAGAGGGCTCGCTCTGCTGGCAGACGCTGGCGGCGGAGCAACAAACGCTGGTGTTTTACATGGGTCTGGCACAGGCCGCAGAAATTCAGCATCAGCTGTTGCAGCACGGTATGCGAGGCGATATGCCGGTGGCGCTGGTGGAAAATGGCACCAGCACCCGTCAGCGAGTGATCACCGGCACGCTGGTAGAACTGGCGTCGCTGGCGCAGCAGGTCAGCAGTCCAGGCCTGATGATCATTGGCAGCGTGGTGAGCCTGCGTGACAGGCTGCGCTGGTTTTAACGCGGATATGGCCGGTAAATAACCACGGCCATAGAAGATAATGCTCGTCAGTTAAGGTTAAATTTGCAAAGGCTGTCACGGTCAAACGTGGCAGCTTTTTTTCTGGGCAGGCGTGCCGAAGTGCGGGCCTGAGCGCCTCTGTTCTCCTGCCCTTTTAAACTGCACGCACTGAAGTTTCAGCGCAGGCTGGGGCCGATCAGGGGCAGGCAATCCGCAGCGCTGAACATTAGCCAGGAGAGCCCGCAGGACGCGGGCGAAAGACGGGATGGCACAGGATGTGACATCCCCGGCGGTCCGTCAGGCAGGGGAATGAAGTGAAGGTACCGCGGGACCGCCAGCCCCTGAGCGGCACCAGACTGCGTTATCACCTGCCACTTAACTGACGCGCATTACATCCATAGAACGTGGTTTTGATTGGGCAATAAAAAACGGCGGGCAACAGGCCCGCCGTTTTTCTCTCCGCGATGCCGTTACGGCATAGCAACAAAACCCACGGCTTCGTAGACTTTCTTCAGCGTTTCCTGCGCCTGCGCACGGGCTTTCGCCGCGCCATCACGCATCACCTGCTCCAGCAACGCATCGTCGTTGCGGAAGCGATGATAGCGTTCCTGCAGCTCAGTCAGCATACCGGATACCGCATCCGCTACTGCGCCCTTCAGGTGACCATACATCTTGCCTTCGAACTCCTGCTCCAGCTCGACGATGGTTTTACCGGTCACGCCCGACAGGATATCCAGCAGGTTAGAGACGCCCGCTTTCTCTTTCACGTCATAGCGCACCACTGGCGGCTCTTCGGAGTCGGTTACCGCGCGTTTAATCTTCTTCACGACAGATTTCGGATCTTCCAGCAGACCGATGACGTTGTTACGGTTGTCATCTGACTTAGACATCTTCTTCGTCGGTTCCAGCAGCGACATCACGCGCGCACCTGACTTCGGAATAAACGGCTCTGGCACTTTAAAAATGTCGCCATACAGCGCATTAAAGCGATGGGCGATATCGCGGCTCAGCTCCAGATGCTGTTTCTGATCTTCGCCAACCGGTACCTGATGGGTCTGATAGAGCAGAATATCGGCCGCCATCAGCACCGGATAGTCGAACAGACCGGCATTGATGTTCTCTTCGTAACGCGCTGACTTATCCTTGAACTGCGTCATACGGCTGAGTTCACCGAAATAGGCGTAGCAGTTAAGGATCCAGCTCAGCTGCGTGTGCTCTGGCACGTGCGACTGGACAAAGATGGTGCTTTTTTCGGGATCGATACCGCAGGCCAGATAGAGCGCCAGCGTATCCAGCGTTGCCTTACGCAGCGCAACGGGATCCTGACGAACGGTAATGGCGTGCAGATCGACGATGCAATAAATGCAGTGAAAATCATCCTGCATCTGCACCCACTGACGCAGCGCACCCATATAGTTGCCAATGGTCAGTTCGCCGGACGGCTGTGCGCCGCTGAAAACAATGGGTTTCATACTTAATTCCTGATAATTACAACCCGAGAGCGGGCAGAAGTTGATCAAAAGAGTCGAGTGTTAAATCGGGCTGGCTACGGGCAATCGGTTCACCGTAGTTATAGCCAAAGGTCATGCCAATATTTGGCACGCCCGCCGCCTGAGCCGCCTGGATATCGTTGCGCGAATCGCCAACAAATAACAGCTGGCCAGGCAGCACACCAAAGGTGCCCAGCACCATAAAGATCGCCGCCGGATGCGGTTTCTTCACCGGCACATCGTCACCGCCGATGATCAGAGAAAAAGCATCCGCAATGCCAAGCGACTGAAGCAGTGGCGCGACAAACGGCGTGGGCTTATTGGTGACAATCGCCAGCGGCAGACCGGCGGCCTGCAGCGCAGTCAGCGTCTGCTTCACCTGCGGGAACAGCGTGCTGCCCGCATCCACCGTGTCGGCATAGTGTTTGTCGAACAGCGCTCGCGCATCATGCTGCTCGTCCGGCTGCGGCTCACGGCCCAGCGCGTAAGTCAGGGCGCGCGCCATCATGATATCAGCCCCGTTGCCAATCCAGGTCGAGACGCGCTCAAGGCCGGCCACCGGCAGGCTGAGATCTTTCAGCGTCCGATCGATCGCTTCAGCAAGGCCTGGCGCGCTATCCACCAGCGTGCCATCGAGATCAAACGCCAGCGCCCGGATATCAGTGAAAGGAGCCATTGGCTTTCTCCAGTTCGTTGCGCATCTCGTCGATCACTTTTTTGTAATCCGGGTGACCAAAGATGGCTGAACCAGCGACAAACATGTCGGCGCCTGCTGCCGCGATCTGACCGATGTTATCAATCTTCACGCCGCCATCCACTTCGAGACGAATATTGTAACCGCTCTGGTCGATACGCTTGCGCGCTTCACGCAGCTTATCCAGCGTGCCGGGAATAAACGACTGGCCACCAAAGCCCGGATTCACCGACATCAGCAAAATGATATCCAGCTTATCCATCACGTAATCGAGGTAACTCAGCGGAGTCGCCGGATTGAACACCAGGCCGGCTTTACAGCCATGCTCTTTAATCAGCTGCAGCGTGCGATCGACGTGTTCACTGGCTTCAGGATGAAAAGTAATGTAGGTCGCGCCGGCGCGGGCGAAATCGGGGATCAACGCATCGACCGGCTTAACCATCAGATGCACATCGATGGGTGCGGTGATGCCATAGTCGCGCAACGCTTTCAGAACCATCGGTCCCATAGTCAGGTTGGGCACATAGTGGTTATCCATCACGTCGAAGTGAACCACGTCGCCTCCGGCCTCCAGCGCTTTCGCGGTATCTTCGCCCAGGCGAGCAAAATCCGCCGAAAGGATTGAAGGGGCCAGCAAATATTGTTTCATCCGATTCTCCCACTGTTGTGCGCCAGCCCTGCGGCTGGCGTAATGCGTTGGTCGCGGACGAAACAGACTAGCTATAGAGCGCCAGCAGTTCGTCGACCTTAGTGCGACCGGCTATGCTTCGGCTAATGGAACGCCGGGCTTTGACCACATGTAACACTGCATCCTGATACCACAAACGCGTCAGTGCAGTGTCGTGGTTAGAAATCAGTACCGGAATCCGGTGTTCTGACGAGGCCAGCTGTGCCGCTAACGTCGCCAGATGCTGCTGCTCGCGCAGGCTAAAACTGTTGGTGTGATAAGCCGTGAAGTTCGCTGTCGCCGACAGCGGCGCATAGGGCGGATCACAATATACCACGGAGCCTTTACCGGCATTGGTCAGGGTAACATCGTACGATTCACAGACAAACGTCGCTTTTTGCGCGCGCTCGGCAAACCATAACAGTTCTGCTTCAGGAAAGTAGGGTTTGCGATAGCGGCCAAACGGCACGTTAAATTCGCCGCGCAGGTTATAGCGGCATAAGCCGTTGTAACAGTGACGGTTGAGATAGAGGAAAAGCAGCGCACGCTGATAGGCATCGGTGCTGGTATTAAATTCGGTACGACGCAGGTAATAGCAGACTTCGTTGTTCCCTTCCGGGGTAAACAGAAACTGCGCGTCACGAATAAAATCCGCCGTGCGCGTTTTAACGATGTTATAGAGATTGATCAGATCGCTGTTGATATCGGCAAGATGGTAGCGATCGAAGTCGGTGTTCAGAAACACCGATCCCGCCCCAACAAACGGCTCGATCAAACAGTCGCCTTGTGGCAGGTAGCGATGGATCTCTTCTACTAAGGGAAATTTTCCCCCTGCCCATTTCAGGAAAGCGCGATTTTTTTTCATGCTGTCGTGGTTATTACATCTTATTGTGAGGCTGTGGCTGGACCGACAGCAGATCTGCGCTTAAAACGGGGCCAGTAACCCTGGCCCCACATCAATTACTGACTGGCTTCTTTCTTAACCTGGCTAACCGGTTTAACCCACGGATTCTGTGCACGCACTTCCGCAGGCAGCGATGCCACAGCGCGTTTGGCCTCTGCCGGTGTTGCGTATGATCCACTCACCAGAACGTACCACGACTGACCGTTACGGGTGGTTTTGTAGACGTGATACGCACTCAGATTCTGTTTTTTCGCCCAGGCATTCAGGCTTTCCGCTTTAGAGGCACCGCTCAGCTGCAGCGTATAACTGCCGCCTGGCAGTGATTTGCTGGCTGAACTGCTGCTGGCAGCGTTACTGCTGGTCGCCGTGTTGCTGGCAGGCGTACGCGCCGGCGTTGTATGCGTTCTGCTGTCACTGGTCGCTGGCTTAGAGGCCGTTTTGTGCGCCGGTTCATGTGCAGGACGCGTCTGACTTGTGGATCTGTTTGGCGTCTGACGGCTGGCCGGTGCGCTGACCGGATTCGCTGCCGTGCCCGCATTACCACTGACGGTCGCAGGCGCAGTCGGCAGTGAACTGCCATTTTGCGCGCCGGTCGCGGCACTGTCGATCTGCTGCTGCTGATTACTCAGCGCGCTATTGAGATCGCCCGGTAAGGTGACACGTTGCTGGTTCGCGGGTGTTTCAATCGGCGCGGCCTGGGTAGGCGTAGAGGCCACCGGCGGCATGGACACATCGCGCGGCGGGTTGCTGGTCGCGTCACCCTGGGTTGCCGCAGCGTTCTCTGTTGCCGCTGGCGTGGTCTGTCCGCCGGACATGGAGGAGGAGCCGGTCAGATCGATGTTTTTCTCGCTGTTGGTTCCGCCGCCAGTGGCAGGTGTGTTAGCGCCGTTACTGCCAGTTGCCGGTTTCTTATCGTCCGGGCCATTCAGCGCCGAACCAATACCCAGCACCAGTAACAGCAGCACCAGAATCCCGACGCCCATCATGATGCGCTGGCGCGAAACCGGTATTTTAGCTGCGGTAGACGGCTTACGTGGGCGCGAGGGACGACGGTCACTGGCGTCAGGTTTTAACTCGTCTTCCGGTTTGAACTCATCCATTTTGCCTCCTCCGTAAAGCGGCATCCCGCACTGCGCACCCTGCGCGCCGCGTCACCACTTAACTGCTTAATATCAAGATGTCTGGCAATCGTTAATTGCAGCCAGCACCATATCATGAGCCACGCCGCCACGCACTTCAGAGCGGCCAATCGACAACGGAAGAACCAGCCGTAATTCACCCGCCAGCACTTTCTTGTCGCGCATCATATGGGGCAGATACATCTCTGCGCTCATCTCCTGCGGACCCTGCACCGGTAAACCGGCACGCTGCAATAGCGTGATGATACGTTCAGTCTGTTCCGGGCTGAACTGCCCCAGACGCTCGGCGGTGCGCGCGGCCATTACCATGCCCGCTGCAATCGCTTCGCCATGCAGCCAGTTGCCGTAGCCCATGTGCGCTTCAATCGCGTGACCAAAGGTGTGACCCAGATTGAGCAGTGCGCGTTGTCCGGTTTCCCGCTCATCGGCAGCCACCACGTCGGCTTTTAATTCACAGCAGCGGCGGATGCAGTAGGCGAGTGCCTGTTCATCCAGCGCCAGCAGTGCATCAAGATTCTGCTCCAGCCACTGGAAAAACGCACCATCCAGGATGATGCCGTACTTGATCACTTCAGCCAGACCGGACGCCAGTTCGCGAGCCGGTAGCGTCTGCAGACACGCCGTATCAATCACCACCGAAGCGGGTTGATAGAAGGCGCCGATCATATTTTTGCCGAGCGGATGGTTTACGGCTGTTTTGCCGCCAACCGAAGAGTCAACCTGCGACAGTAAGGTGGTGGGCACCTGAATAAAGCGCACGCCACGCTGATAACTGGCCGCAGCAAAACCGGTCAGATCGCCAATAACGCCGCCGCCTAAGGCGATCAGCGTCGTATCACGACCGTGCGGTTTTTGCAGTAGTGCGGTAAAGACCTGATCCATCACGGCCAGCGTTTTGTACTGCTCGCCGTCGGGTAAAATCACCTGATCCACTTTCACGCCCGCCGCCGTCAGCAGCGCCGACAGTTTGTCGAGATAAAGCGGTGCCAGCGTCTGGTTGGTCACCACCATGGCGTTTTCGCCCGCGGTCAGCGGCCAAAAAGAAGCCGGATCGTTAAACAGTCCGGCGGCGATAGTGATGGGGTAACTGCGTTCCCCCAGTGAGACGGTGATCTTCTCCATGATGCTCGATACCTGTTAAAGAGCCTTCGAACGTTGGATCAACTTTTTTCCAACATGTGGATAATCTGATTCGCCACCACTTTCGCACTCTGATCATCTGTGCGAATCGTGACGTCGGCGATCTCTTCATACAGCGGATTACGTTCGCCAGCCAGCGCTTCAAGCACTTCACGCGGCGGTGAATCCACCTGCAGCAGCGGACGTTTTTTATCACGTTGCGTGCGCGCCAGTTGCTTTTCGATGGTGGTCTCAAGATAAACCACAACGCCGCGGGCGGAGAGACGATTACGCGTTTCCCGGGATTTGACGGAGCCACCGCCTGTCGCCAGGACGATGCCTTGCTTTTCAGTCAGTTCGTTAATGATTTTTTCTTCGCGATCGCGAAAGCCAGCTTCGCCTTCGACGTCAAAAACCCAGCCCACATCCGCTCCGGTGCGTCGCTCAATTTCCTGATCGGAATCGAAGAACTCCATGTTGAGTTGCTGAGCCAACTGACGACCAATAGTGCTTTTGCCGGCACCCATCGGCCCAACCAGAAAGATATTGCGTTTCTCTGCCATTTTGTCGGTATTACTAAGAATTCGTTAATGATACCCCGCGTTCAGCATTTGCTGGCGGGACAGGAACTGAGACCTCATGAGCGTTAGCAAGAGTCAGACGAAAAATTATCTCAACACTCAAGGCTGTTTGGCAACCGATTATATTGCCTGCAGCAAATCCATTTCTGAATTGGCCTGTGGTTCGCGAAACTGTAACGCGCCAGCGCTGCGTCTTTACAACGCTGCTCACAGAGGAATTTTCTGATCTGTTTGCTGGGATTTACCCAACATAGACGGTTACACCGTATTGAAAATCGCTAAACCTTGTAAGCTAATTCCTGTCCTGCGTCAAATCGGATGGCCTTCTGGGACCTATTTTCCGTTTTATCCAGCCGTAAGCGCTGCTTCCCTGACCAATCGCGGCGTAATGAAGATCACCAGCTCCTTTTTTTTGCGCTGCTCAGATTGCTGACGAAACAGCCCGCCGATCAGCGGCACTTTTCCCAGTATCGGCACCCGATTTTCTCCCCGTGTTCGCTGCTGCTGAAAGATACCGCCCAGCGCCAGGGTCTCCCCGTCCCTGACCGTCACCTGGGTTTCAATCTCCTGTTTATCAATCGACAGCACCTCATTGTCACCGGTTTTAATATTGCGGCCCGGCATATTCTGACTGATATGAATTTTAAGCTGGATACGCCCCTGACCGGAAACGCTGGGCGTCACCTCCATACCCAGCACCGCTTCTTTAAATTCGATACTGGTTGCGCCACTGTTACCGGCTGAGACCTGATAAGGAATTTCAGTGCCCTGTTTAATCGAGGCCGTTTGCTGATGAGAGGTAAACAGACGCGGACTGGCGATAATTTCGATCTGGTTTTCCTGTTCCAGTGCGCTTAACTCCAGATCCAGCAGCTGGCCGCCGATGCGCGCCAGCGTCATGCCAACACTCACGCCGGGCGAACTCACCGCCAGCGGAATCGCCAGCCGCGGATGATGAAGCGCCTGGGTGACCGCCGCGTCACCGGCCTGTAGTCCCCAGTTGACGCCGAGTTCATGTAAATGCTCCTCGCTGATGGTGACGATATGTGCCGCCAGCTCGATTTGCTCCAGCGGCAGATCGAGCGCCCTTAGCCAGCGCTCCGTCTCCTGTAACGCCGCAGCCGTATCGCGTATTAACAGTGTGTTGGTGCGTTTATCCACCGTGACGCTACCACGCGGCGTCATCAGTGACTGGCGCTCACTCAGCAGGCTACGGTGTACCTCGCTGGCGCTGGCATAATGCAGCAGCACTGCACGCTGTTGCAGCGGTGCCTGTTGCAACCGATCTTTCTGCTCTTCATCGCGGGCCTGCCGCTGCGCCTGCTGCCAGCTTTCCGGATAGACCAGTAGCACGTTCTCGTGCTCAATCAGCGTCAGCTTTGCCATCTGAGCGACCAGATCCAGTGCCTGATGCCATGGCAGATCATCCAGCCGCAGCGACAATGATCCCGTCACCTCCGGCGCGATAATCAGGTTGATCTGCTGGTAGTCGGCCAGGGCCTGTAAAATGCGCTCAACCGGCGCGTTATCAAATGCCAGGCTGAGACGCTGATCGTCAGCGGCGTGGACCGGCAGCAGGCAGCTGAGTACCAGCCATAACGTCAGAATCCTTTTCATGCGGAGCTCCTTTTAAATAAAATGCGGTTCGTTGCGCACTGCAGCTATTCCTGACCGCCAGAGTCAGGCTACGCCGGTCAATATCGCTAAGCTGCCACGGCGACAGTGCCAGCGGTTGCCCGGCCCGCACCACCATCGCCTTTTTCTGCGGCGTCACCAGCACGGCATAGAAGCGGGATGGCCGTCCAATGATCCCTTGCAGGTGCCAGCCGGTTAGCGGCTCCACCGACGGCTGACAGACTGCACCCGCAACCGGATGAAACGGATCGCGCGCCAGCGCGCTGCTGCAGCACAGCAGTAACACCAGCAGCCTATGGCGCATCGTCAGGCTCCAGCCAGAGTTGCACGACCAGATGCTGCGGCTGCGCAAGCACCCGAAAACGCGCCGGAAACGGTACAGCAGCCTGAGCAAGTTCGGTAAACAGCGGCTGAAACGCCTGCCATGGCAGATGCAGCGTCAGGGAGCGTGGCCGGGCATCGGGTTGCCACTGTTCAAGCTGGCCGCGCCGTGACGCAAGAACCGTTTCCACCGCCTGCACAGACGTCGCCGCTGTTACAGGCGCAGCCTGAGTTAAGAACTGTGCCTGCAACAGCGCGTCTGACGGATTCTGGTGCCATTGCCGCTGGCGCAGTTGCAGCTGGCTCGTCAGCTGTTGTAGCTTCTGCTGTTGGGTTGCCAGCGCCTGCCGCTCCGGCCGCAGCCACACCAGCCAGCCCAGCATCAGTAAGGCAGATGCGACTGCCGCCAGCGTGCCGTAGCGTGGGATCGTCTTCATCTGCCACCAGCCTCTCCACCACTCACTCATCCTTCACCGCCTGAAGCTGCGCACGCAGGGTAAAGTGATATCCCCCGCCAGACTGACGCTGAACGCTGCCCTGCTCCACCTGGCTGAACAGTGTCAGGGCCGCCAGCTGCTGACGAAATTGCCGGATTGCCTGCATATCCTGCGCCTGGCCCTCCAGCGAGAACTGGCCCTCACGCTTCTCAAGCTGGTTCAGCCAGACGGTGTCGGGCAGCAGCCCCGGTAAATCCAGCCAGAATTGCTGCCAGGCAGCCCGCTGTATTGCCTGATGCTGCGCCTTCTTACGCTGCTTTTGCTGCGCCGCGAGCTGTGCCATCAGCGTTTTTTGCCGGGCCAGACGTGATATCAGGTCGTCCAGCGCCACCTGCGCCGTCGCGGTCTCTGCGCTAACCTGCTGCTGCACGCGATGCAGCCGCCAGACCTGAAGCATCACCAGCAACAGCAGACTGACCGCAACGCCTGCCAGCATCATCAGACTTTGTCGCCGCTGCTTTGCGGCCTGCCGCTGGCGCCACGGCAGCAGATTGACCGCCACCATCAGCAATCCTTATCCCGCAACGCCAGGCCCGCCGCCAGCGCGAACGCTCCGGGATTGGCGGGTAACGGTGGCTGCTGAAACGGGATCAGATCGAAAGGTGAGAAAGGCTTCGCAGTGGCCGGCCACGCCACGGGCTGCGAGGCGCAGACAAACAGCGCCGAAGCCTGCGGGAAAGCCTGTTGCTGTAATGCCTCAAGGGAGATCGCGTCGCCTGCATCCGCAGCGGTCTGACCGTCGCTCCACAGCCAGCGCTTGTCCTGCTGCAGAACCAGCACCGCTCCGGCAGCCAGCCGGGCCTGCTGCGCCAGGCGTTTCAGCGCCTCGGTGGTCAGTTCAAATACCTGTGGCGTTAATCCAGCCTGCAACAGCGGTGCTGCCCACTGGTCAATCATCTCCAGCCGTGCGGCTGTGACACAGAGCTGACCACTCTGCGCATCCGGCCGATAATCCAGCGCCAGCGCATCGGGTTCCAGCGGGAAAAGCCGTCGGGCCGCCGCCTGCACATAGTGCCCCAGCGCCGGCTCGCTGAGTGGCTGCGCCGGAAGCGACAGCGATCGCTGTAACACCAGTTGGGCTGGCAGCCCGACACGCAGGGAGTAGCGTCGTGGCAGGCGCTGTCGCCAGGCGGTTAAGGCCGCCAGTAATTCAGGCGAAGATTGCAGCACGCCGTTTCTTAACGTATCTTGCGGCAGCCGCTGCTGCCACCAGTGGCGTAGCTGCCAGCCATCACGTTGAGGCTGGAGGGCCAGGGCACAAATCTGCCTATTCTGAATATCCAGCCCAATTTGCCAGGTATGAAAAGCCATGCGCGCGATCTCCTTATCGTCCGGGGAAAATGGACATATCAAAGCGTCTGGCTTGCCTTTATACTACCGCGCGGTTGTTTATAAACTGCTCAAACGACAACAGATGGGAAATTCCAGGTGAAGTTCGTAAAGTATTTATTGATCCTTGCAGTGTGTTGCATGTTGTTGGGAGCAGGCTCGATTTATGGTTTGTACAAATACATAGAGCCCCAGTTGCCCGATGTGAACACGCTGAAAGATGTGCGTCTGCAAACGCCGATGCAGGTTTACAGCGCTGAGGGCGAGCTGATGGCGCAATACGGTGAAATGCGCCGTATCCCTTTAAAGCTGCAGCAAATCCCACCTGAGATGGTGAAAGCCTTTATTGCGACTGAAGATAGCCGTTTTTATGAGCATCATGGCGTCGATCCGGTCGGCATCTTCCGTGCCGCCAGCATTGCGCTGGTTTCGGGCCATGCTTCGCAGGGTGCCAGTACCATTACTCAACAGCTAGCGCGTAACTTCTTCCTGAGTCCGGAACGCACGCTGATGCGTAAAATAAAGGAAGCGTTTCTGGCGATCCGCATTGAGCAACTGCTGAATAAAGATGAAATTCTTGAGCTTTACCTGAATAAAATCTACCTCGGCTACCGCGCTTATGGCGTCGGTGCCGCCTCGCAGGTCTATTTTGGTAAGCCGGTCGATCAGCTGTCGCTGAGTGAAATGGCGATGATTGCCGGTCTGCCGAAGGCACCGTCGACGTTCAACCCGCTCTACTCGCACAGCCGCGCGTTATCACGTCGCAACGTGGTGCTGGCGCGCATGTTAGATCAGCATTACATCACCCAGCAGCAGTATGACGAGGCGCGTAATACCCCGCTGGTGGCGAAGTATCACGGTCCGGAAATCGCCTTCTCTGCCCCTTATCTCAGTGAGATGGTGCGTCAGGAGATGGTGAAACGTTACGGTGAAAATGCCTATACCGACGGTTATAAGGTTTACACCACGGTGACCCGTCGCCTGCAGCAAGCCGCGCAGACGTCGGTACGCAACAACGTGATGGCCTATGATATGCGTCACGGCTATCGCGGCCCGACCAGCGTGTTGTGGAAAGTTGGCGAACCGGCGTGGGATCAGGCGAAAATCGAGAAGGCGTTGAAGACGCTGCCGGTCTACGGCCCGCTCCAGCCAGCCGTCGTGACTGAAGCACGGAGCGATGAAGCGACCGTGATGATGAAGGATGGCAGCAATGTCTCGCTGACCTTAGCCGGGGTTCGCTGGGCTCGTCCTTATAAGTCTGACACCGTTCAGGGCCCGACACCGAAAAGCGTGAGCCAGGTTTTACAACCCGGCCAGCAGATTTGGGTCCGCAAAGTTGATGATGCGTGGTGGCTGGGCCAGGTACCGGATGTTAACTCGGCGCTGGTTTCCCTCGATCCGAATGACGGTGCCGTCCGGGCGCTGGTCGGCGGCTTTGATTTCAACCAGAGCATGTTTAACCGCGCCACGCAGGCGCTGCGTCAGGTCGGGTCGAACATCAAACCCTTCCTCTATACCGCTGCGATGGACCGTGGTCTGACGCTGGCCTCGATCCTTAACGACGTGCCGATTTCACGCTGGGATGCGGGTGCCGGTGCCGACTGGCGTCCGAAAAACTCCCCGCCAACCTATGATGGCCCGATTCGGCTGCGTCAGGGGTTAGGTCAGTCGAAGAACGTAGTGATGGTTCGTGCGATGCGTGCGATGGGCGTCGATTATGCCGCCGAGTATCTGCAGCGTTTCGGCTTCCCGGCGCAAAATATCGTACATACCGAATCGCTGGCGCTGGGTGCAGCCTCATTTACCCCGTTACAGGTGGTTCGCGGCTACTCGGTGATGGCCAACGGCGGCTTCCTGGTTGATCCTTATTTCATCACCCGGATTGAGAATGAACAGGGCGGCCTGGTGTTTGAAGAGAAACCGAAAATTGCCTGTCCGCAGTGCAATCTGCCGGTGATCTACGGTGATACCAAAAAAGCGCTGGCGCTCAATGAAGAGAGCGTGGAAAACGTGGCGGCGTCGGACAAAAACCAGAATCAGGCGGTGCCACAGCCGGAACTGGAGCAGGTGCCTGTCCCGCCTGAGCAGGGCAACTACGCGCCGCACGTCATCAACACGCCGCTGACCTTCCTGATCAAGAGCGCGCTGAATTCGAATATCTTCGGCGAGCCAGGCTGGATGGGCACCGGCTGGCGTGCCGGTCGTGACCTCAAGCGTAATGATATCGGCGGTAAAACCGGTACCACCAACAGCTCGAAAGATGCCTGGTTCTCGGGTTACGGCCCGGGCGTGGTGACCTCAGTGTGGATCGGCTTTGACGATGCCCGCCGCAATTTAGGCCGCAGCACGCTCTCAGGGGCGATTCCCGATCAGATCTCCGGCTATGAAGGCGGCGCGAAGAGCGCACAACCGGCATGGGATGATTTCATGAAGAGTGCGCTGGAGGGCGTGCCGGTTCAGCCGTTAACCCCACCGGAAGGCGTGGTGACGGTGACCATCGATCGCAGCACCGGTAAGCTGGCGAACGGCGGCGGCAATACCCGTCAGGAGTATTTCATTGAAGGTACGCAGCCGACCGAGTACTCGGTGCATGATGTCGGCACCACCATTATGGACAATGGTGAGAGCCACGAACTGTTCTGATGCTTTCAGCGTAGTGTGAAATATCTATGGGTGGTCACCTGATGTGACCACCCTTTTTTTTATCCGGTGCTTTTTAATTTGCCATCCTGGCTGGCCTGCACGCGTTGAATGATCAGACCCGTTTCCCGTAAACGTTGACTGCGGGCACAATTAGCCGCGGGGCATATCAGCCCATGCCCTTTCAACTGGCAGCGGATCTCTATTAACCCTCGCCTTTTCCCACCTGTTCCGAATACTGTTTTACAGGATTAATTAAAGTGGAATCATACTCGCTTTCAGCATCCAGCCAGACAGGGATAACAATCGAACAATGGCAGAAATAAAATCAGGGCAGAATAACGCATTGAGTTTTTAAGAAGAATGCCGATCACCTGTGGTAATCGGCATGCGTTTCCCGTCAGAAGTAAGGATAGGTGAACAAAGCGTTCATGTCATATGAACTAAAATATAATGCGATTATTATGACGTTATAGTTAGTGTTTCCCTGATGCCAGCAAAAAAATCGAATGTCATATGAAACAAAACTGCAGCCAGCATAATATTAACAGCACACGATAACAGGGGGAATATTAACTCTTGCGCATCGTTTACCATCGTGTTAAGAATGAAATGGACCAGCAGAACAAGGTAATGAATATTTTTAATTGAATCATTAATGGATACCTTAATATGGAAATTAAAATCGGTCACACTGAAGAGACTGACGCTGAAAGATATATTATTCAGCGCCTCTGGCAACACAACGAATCCTTTGCCGATATCAATCTGAAAACGTTGAATGTCATTCTTTATGACGACTTTCACCATATTCAGGGCGGACTGTTGGCCCATACCTGGTGTGGCACTCTGGATATCCATTTCTTATGGATAGAGGATGCCTGCCGTCAGCAGGGGACCGGACGTCAACTGATGCAGGCAGCAGAAGAGGAGGCGCGAAACAGAGACTGTCATATGTCGGTCGTTGACACCATGAGTTTCCAGGCTCGCGGTTTTTACGAAAAGCTGGGTTATCGCGTTTATGGTGAACAGCATGGATATGCACAGCGTTTCGCACGCTATTATCTGGCCAAAAAACTCTAACCGATATTTTCAGCGAGGCGCCATGGACAGCTCATATCGCAATATTGATGAATTTATTGCTGCATTTGCCACAACAATGGATTTATTACCCGTGCCGTGGGGTTTTAAGGATGCAGCATCGCTGCACCTTTATATGAATGAAGCAGCAATATCATACACTGCCACACCAAAAACCTTTTCATTGCAGGGCAAAAAAGACAGTGAATTCCCGACGCCCTGGAGTGACTGTGCGGAGGAATTCTGCCTGCACGATCAAAAAGTAAAAGCCCTGAAAAGCTGCGTCACCGTCATTGAAACCCATTACTGGTATGGCAATAACTATCTCACCCCCTTCATCAGCGAAAAATATCCCGTTTTCGATAATAAAAAGCAGTTGCTTGGCTACATCTGGAATGCACGACCGATAGACAACCTGACGGCAACCAGCTTTATCGATGCCAAAAAAGCCTCGGTACTGACAACGCAGCTGGAGCATCCGCTTTTTACCCCGGCCGAGCTGGATGTAATCTTTCTATTGCTGCGACGATTTAATGCCAAAGAGATCGCGCGTATCTATAACCTCAGCGTTAAAACCATCAGTAACCGTATCACGACCCTTTATCAAAAAGCGGGCGTGCATTCGCTACAACAGTTTGAAAACTATTGCCGTGCGGAATCACTGGATAATTATCTGCCAGAGAAGTTTCTCAGCACAGGCGTTATTTTTATATAAACCGGTAAGGATACCCTGTTGTGAGTAAATTTGATGATTACCCGTTACAACCGGTGCCTGAAAACAAAAGGCTTTCGCTGCTCAGCGTTGCCATTGTGCATATGGGCATGTTGACTGCGCTGGATCAGTTTATGCTTGGCGCGGTGCTGGGAAACAGCATGACGCTCGGTGAAGCGTTTATCGCCATTACGCTGGCCAGCCTGCTGTTTGGCGTGCTGACTTTCGCACTCGGCTATGCCGGCATGCGTGAAGGCCTGCCGGGCAGTCTGCTGGCACGCTGGTGTGGCTTTGGTCGTCACGGCTCGGTGTTGGTTGGTCTGCTGGTCGCAGTCAGCCTGCTGGGCTGGTTCGGTATTCAGAATGCGGTTTTCGCCCGTTCGCTGAGCTATGCCCTGCACGGTAAACTCAGCTTCACAGAGTCAGCCGCATTATCAGGCACGGTGCTGACTTTACTGGTTACTTTTGGCTTTAAGGCGCTGCGCTTTACCGCACGCATCGCCGTTCCGCTCTTTATTGCGCTGGTCGGCTGGATTTTCTGGCACGCTTTCCATGCGCAGCCAGGTCAAATCACGCCGCCGGTGATGGCAACAGAAACCATTACCGTCAGCGCGGCGATGACCATGGTGATGGGTGGAGCAATCCTTGCCAGCCTGATGACTCCCGATCTGACGCGTTTCTCCCGCAACGGCAAAGATGTGTTCGTTATTACGCTACTGACCATTCTGGCGGGAGAGTATGGGATCAATGGTCTGGCGATTCTGATCGCCAGAGAGTTGCAGACGTCGGACATCATCGCAATCATTACGCAAACCACCAGCACGCTGGGTTTGTTCGCGGTGGTCTTTTCTACCCTGCGCATTAACGACCTGAATCTCTATTCGTCCACGCTGGGGATCACCAATGCCATTGAAGGCGTGACCGGCTATAAGCCGCATTACCGTATCATTACGCTGGTGCTCGGCCTGATTGGCACACTCTGCTCGATTCTTGGGATTCTCGATCGTTTTGTCGATTTTCTGGAGCTGTTGGGCGTCATCTTCCCGCCGGTGTTGGGCGTGATGATTATTGATTACTACGTGCTGAAAACCGATCGTCAGACGCTGGCGCTGAGCCGTCGCAGCCATACCCTGCCAGCAACCTCGCAGCTTATCGGCTGGCCGGCACTCATCGCCAGCATAGCAGGAGGCGCAACCGGGCTGCTTATCGAGCGCGGCGTACCGGTACTCAATTCGCTGATCGTCGCCTGCCTGGTTTATCTGGTAACTGCTCCGGCGTTAAAGTGGACGTCGGCCCGACAGAAGAGTGCCGTGACCGAATAAGCCCGAACGCGCCTGCTGGCAGGCGCGTTTCGGACGCCGGGAAGTTCGTTGTTTATCAGTAGCGAAGACGCCCCTGCTTCACCAGCCATTCGCGCGCCATAAACAGCGCACTGACGTTACGCGCCTCGCGGAAATCGGGCTCCTGTAACAGGGATAACATATCGCTCAGCGGCCAGCGATGCACAATCAGCGGTTCTGGCTCATCGCCTTCCAGCTTTTCGGCATACAGCCCTTCCGCGATCACAATATTCATTTTGCTGGAAAAGTAGGATGGGGCCATGGTGAGCTTGCCCAGCGGAGTCAGCTCACCTGCGCCAAAGCCCACTTCTTCTTTAAGTTCACGGTCAGCGGCCTGATTCACCGTTTCACCGGCATCGATCAGACCTTTGGGAAACCCAAGCTCGTAGGTTTCCAGCCCCACCGCATACTCCTGAATCAGGATCAGATGATCGTCAATGATCGGTACAATCATGACGGCCTCACGTTCCGAGGGTTTCATCCGCTCATAGACGCGCCGCGCACCATTGCTGAAGGCCAGATCGACCGATTCAATGGTAAACAGCCGTGAACGCGCCACGGCGGCTACATTGAGGATGTCAGGTTTTTTTGGAGTTTTCATATCAGCCTCAAACTTTACTGCGCCGGCTCTCAGGAACGAATTAGCATACCTAACCGCAGGCAATTGTGCGACAGTCAGACCATAAGGTTATCGTTTCATCACCGTGCTCACGGGATAATGGCCGGGTTTATCAATAAGACAAATTTTGCATTAGTCAATATCGCGGGATCAGTTTCAGATAATACCGATATTTAATTCAGTCTCAGACGGTTACCATTCGGGCAAGGCAGGGTTTAACAATTGCTAATTAAATGATTTACAGCGCTATTTTTTTGTCTGTATGACTCGTCAGAGTTGTTTAATTCCCCACAATTTGTCTTATATAGTGGGCGTATCCGGGAGCATGAGTTTAAAGTGAAGGCAGCATTTTGGCTGAATTGAGCAGAGCATGAGCACAATCTTTACGATATTGGCCATAGTGCTAACCTGTTCAATCCTGGCAGGCATTGGGTTTTGGTACGCTATGCGGCATCGTCCGCCGTTGGCGAAACCGCTGCCATTTATCAGTCCGCCCTGCCGCAAACTCTCCGATCAGGAGCGCAAAGCGGTAGATAAGTATGTTGCTGCGCTGGAAAAACAGCCGCGTACTGCCGTCTCGACGGACAAACGCGCTGCGCCTGACCGTCTGACCCTGACTGCACAAAGTAATAATGTCTATCCGGTCACCCGTGCGATTACCCGCTACGGCCTGTCGACCGACGATCCCCATAAATGGCGCTACTACCTCGACGAAGTCGAAGTGCATCTGCCGCCGCTGTGGGAGCAGTACATCACCGATGAAAACTACGTTGAACTGATTCGCACTCAATCGATTCCGCTGGTGATCTCATTAAACGGTCATTCTCTGGTCGATTACGCCGTTGATCAGCAAAGCCTGCCGACGCTGATGCGCCCGGTCTCGACCAATGCCTCCATCCGTAAAGCAGAAACCGAAAGCGTTGAGCTGCTGAAGGTGCGTAAAGAGACGCCAGAAGAGTATCGCCTGTCGCGTCCGGATGGCACGCGTGAAGCGGTCATTATCTCGCTCGCCCTGTTGTTATTCTTCTTCAGCCTGCTGGTGCCGGCGACGTTCATGATCTGGCTGGTGCTGGCTGGCGCGGCGATGATCGCCGCCAGCCTGTGGCTGCTCTACCGCATTCCTGGTGAACGCGGCCTGCGTGACATTCACTGTCTGCGCGGCGCACCTAAGCGCTGGGGCCTGTTCAGTGAGTCTAATCAGGAGCAGAGCAACATCACGCTGGGGATTATCGATCTCGCTTATCCACCGCACTGGCAACCCTACGTGGCCCACGATCTCGGTCAGGTGACCGACGTGGAGATCTACCTGAACCGTCAGGTGGTGCGTCAGGGCCGGTTCCTGTCGCTGCAGGATGAGGTGAAAAATTTTCCTATTCAGCGCTGGCGTAAAAACGTGGTGCTGGCCTGCGGATCGTTAACCGTGCTGGCGCTGCTGGTAACCTGGATCCCGCTCAGTATGCCGATTAAGCTCAGCCTGGCCTGGGCCAGAGGCACCGACAGCCTGGAAGTGAGCAGCGTAGACAAGCTCAGCGGCGTCGCCCTGAATATCGGTGACAACCTGAAAGTGACCGGCAATGGCATGTGTTCGGTTCCGGATAACTACCAGAGTAACCGCAGCTACGCCTTTATGCCGTTCGACTGCTCCGCGGTCTACTGGAATAACGCCACACCGCTGCCGCAGCCGCAATCGGACATCATTGATAAGGCGGCAGCCCTGCTGGAGACCACCACCCGGCAGCTACACCCGGAAACCAACACCGATCCTAAGCTGAATCCGCAACTGGCCTCAGCGATTCAGAAATCCGGCATGATCCTGCTGGATGACTTCTCCGATCTGGTGATGAAAACCCAGGACTTGTGTAATCAGCCGCAGGATTGCGTCCGGCTGAAGAATGCGCTGGTGAATTTAGGCAACGCCAAAGACTGGGAAGCGCTGGTGCGCCGTGCCGACTCCGGCCAGCTGAACGGGATGAATGTGTTGCTGCGCCCGGTGAGTGCCGAAGCGCTGGAAAATCTGGTGAATACCGCCACCTCGACCTTCTTCTTTCGTGAAACCCGACGGGCAGCGGAAAACCTCAACAGCCCGCCACCGGGCGGCTTCCTGATTATCAGCGATGAGGGACGCCAGCTGGTGAATCAGCCTCAGCCAACGGTCTCGCTGTTTGACCTCGATCCGCCGTCGCAATGGCGCGAACTGCAGCGGATGTCCGCCATGCTGCTGCATACGCCGTTCAGCGCCAGTGGCATCATCACCAGCCTGTCGACCGATGCCAACGGCACGCGGCACATTGCACTGCACAATGAGCCGGATGCGATGGCGCAGTGGCGCTATCTCGGTACCGCGCTGCTGCTGCTGGTGCTGGTGACCTGCGCGCTGATCAACGGACTGCTGGCCCTGCGTCGTATGCACCGTAATCGCCAGCGGATGACCGACATCCAGCACTATTACGACAAGTGCTTCAACCATAACCTCGGCACTTTGCAGGGCGTGCGCTCGTTATTCTGAGCCCTGCCCTTCTGTGCTACCCTGTCGCCCGGTTTTTTACAGGGTGAGACACCATGACGTTCGACTGGTCTGAGATTGATACCGTACTGCTGGATATGGATGGCACGCTGCTGGATCTGGCGTTTGATCGTCATTTCTGGCTGGAGCATGTGCCTGCACTACTCAGCCAGCAGCGCGGCATCACGCTGGCGGAAGCGGATCAGATCATCGCGGAAAAGTATCAGGCCGTAGCCCATACGCTAAACTGGTATTGTCTGGATTACTGGGCGCAGGCGCTGGCGCTGGATATCCGCACCATGACCTGGGAACTGCGCAGCCGCGTGGCGCTTCGCCCCGATACGCTGCCGTTTCTGCAGGCGTTGCGAGGCGCAGGCAAGCGCACCATCCTGCTTACCAACGCGCATCCTTACAATCTGGACGTCAAACTGGCGCAGACCGGTTTAGCGCCACACCTTGATTTATTACTTTCTACCCATACCTTTGGGTATCCGAAAGAAGACCAACGTTTATGGCAGGCGGTACAACAGCACACTGGCTATTGTGCGCGGCGTACGCTGTTTATCGATGACAACGAAGTGATTCTGGATGCGGCGAAGTTAGCGGGCATCGGCTGGTGCTTAGGCGTGAGTAATCCCGATTCGGGCCGTCCTGAGCAAATCTTCGAGCGTCACGTCGCGGTGAGCGATTACCAGACGCTGATCTGAAGCAGGAGCAGCAATGAAAGAGAAAAGCAGCGAAGGCGTGCGCCTCGATAAGTGGCTGTGGGCAGCCCGCTTTTATAAAACCCGTGCGCTGGCGCGCGAGATGATTGAAGGCGGCAAAGTGCATTACAACGGTCAGCGCAGCAAACCCGGCAAGCTGGTGGAGCTGAATGCGGAGCTGACCCTGCGGCAGGGCAACGATGAACGTACGGTGGTGGTGGCAGAAATCAGTAGTCAACGCCGTCCGGCCAGCGAAGCCCAGCAGCTCTACCGGGAAACGGATGCCAGCATCGAAAAACGCGAGAAAGTGGCGCAGGCGCGCAAGATGAATGCCCTGACAATGCCACATCCCGATCGGCGACCTGATAAGAAAGAGCGTCGCGATTTGATGAAGTTTAAATTATCGGGCGATGAGTAGCGCCGTCTTTGCTGACGCGTCACCGCCCCGCCCCAACGAGAGAAAAAAATATGTCAGTCCAGGATCAACTGCACCGTTATCTGTTTGAAAATGCCGCGGTACGTGGCGAGCTGGTGAATGTCTCCAACACCTGGCGCGAAACCGTGAAGAACCACGACTATCCGGCGGCGGTGAATACCCTGCTGGGTGAGATGCTGGTGGCGACCAGCCTGCTGACCGCCACGCTGAAGTTTGACGGCGAAATCACCGTGCAGTTGCAGGGTGACGGCCCGTTATCCCTGGCGGTGATTAACGGCAACAACAACCAGGAGCTGCGCGGCGTGGCGCGGATCAAAGGCGATATTCCGGCCGACAGCACGCTGAAAAGCATGGTCGGTAACGGCTATCTGGTGATCACTATCTCTCCGGAGAAAGGCGAACGCTATCAGGGCGTGGTCGGGCTGGAAGGCGAAACGCTGGCCGAATGCCTGGAAGATTACTTTATGCGTTCCGAGCAGCTGCCGACGCGGTTGTTTATCCGTACCAGCGAGAAAGGCGCAGCCGGTATTCTGTTGCAGGTGATGCCAGCGCAGGAAACTGAGAAAGAGGCGTTCGACCATCTGGCGACGCTGACCGAAACCATCAAAACCGATGAGCTGATCGATCTGCCGGCCAATGAAGTGCTGTGGCGTCTTTATCATCAGGAAGAAGCGACGCTCTACGATCCGCAACCGGTGATCTACAAATGTACCTGTTCGCGTGAGCGCTGTGGCGAAGTGCTGAAAACGCTGCCGCAGGAAGAGGTCGATGAGATCATCGCGGAAGATGGCAAAATCGATATGCACTGCGATTACTGCGGCTCGAACTATGTGTTTGACGCGGTGGATATTGCGGGCATCCGTAGCCATTCGCTGGAAAACAGCGACCGTCTGCACTGATTTATCGGGCGGCATTCGCCGCCCTTTCCCTCCCCGCTCCGCCTATCCCCATAATTTTCTTGAAAAATTATCTTTTTTTACTTTCATAACATCTTCAAAACGTTCGAAACATAGTCTTAACGCGCCCTGAGTCGCATTTTTAGATCGCCAGACTTTTTCCCGAAACGCAGAGGAGTAAACTGCGCGCGATCGTGCATCCGCCCATCATCCCGAGGCAGATGCCTGAACCGGCGAGCTATCCGGACGCGGCAAGCTGGCGACGCGCTGTGAATCTTCAGCGAGGGTGCCTGGCGGCACGATCCCAACCTATCTCTGCTTTGCAGAACAGACACCGATTTAAGGAGCAGTAAAATGCGCGTTAACGGCCTGACCTCGCAAGACCTTGCCGCTTTGGGCATCGTGGATACCACGGAAGTGGTCTACAACCCTGATTACGATACGCTGTTTCAGGAAGAGACACGCCCGGACCTCGACGGTTTTGCACGCGGCACCCTGACGCAGAGCGGCGCGATTGCGGTGGATACCGGCATTTTCACCGGGCGATCGCCAAAGGATAAGTACATTGTGCGTGACGACACCACGCGCGATACCCTGTGGTGGAACGATCAGGGCACCGGCAAAAATGACAATCAGCCGCTGTCGCAGGAGACCTGGAACGCGCTGAAAGGCTGCGTCACCCGGCAGCTTTCCGGCAAACGTCTGTTTGTGGTGGATGCCTTCTGCGGTGCCAATGCCGATTCCCGTCTGAGCGTGCGCTTCGTCACCGAGGTTGCCTGGCAGGCGCACTTCGTGAAAAACATGTTTATCCAGCCGGATGAGGCGGAGCTGGCTGGTTTCACGCCCGACTTCGTGGTGATGAACGGCGCGAAATGCACCAACCCGGACTGGCAGGCACAGGGGCTGCATTCAGAGAACTTCGTTGCCTTCAACCTGACTGAGCGTATGCAGCTGATCGGCGGCACCTGGTACGGCGGCGAAATGAAGAAAGGGCTGTTTGCCGTCATGAACTACCTGCTGCCGCTGAAAGGCATTGCTTCAATGCACTGTTCCGCCAACGTCGGCAAAGCGGGCGATGTCGCGGTATTCTTTGGCCTCTCCGGCACCGGCAAAACCACACTCTCTACCGATCCTGATCGTCAGCTGATTGGCGATGATGAGCACGGCTGGGACGACGACGGCGTATTTAACTTTGAAGGCGGCTGCTACGCCAAAACCATCAATCTTTCTGAGCAGGCCGAGCCGGAGATCTACCGGGCGATTCGCCGCAATGCGCTGCTGGAAAACGTGGTGGTGCGCGAAGATGGCAGCGTCGATTACGCCGACGGCAGCAAAACGGAAAATACCCGCGTCTCCTATCCGATTAACCACATCGACAATATTGTGCGGCCGGTCTCTAAAGCGGGCCACGCCAAGAAAGTGATCTTCCTGACCGCCGATGCCTTTGGCGTGCTGCCGCCGGTTTCACGCCTGACGCCTGAACAGACTCAGTACCATTTCCTGTCGGGCTTTACCGCAAAACTGGCAGGCACCGAGCGCGGCGTTACCGAACCAACCCCGACCTTCTCCGCCTGCTTTGGCGCGGCGTTCCTGACGCTGCATCCGACGCAATACGCTGAAGTGCTGGTGAAGCGAATGGAAGCCGCCGGTGCGCAGGCTTATCTGGTTAATACCGGCTGGAACGGCAGCGGCAAACGCATCTCCCTGAAGAATACCCGCGCCATCATCAACGCGATTCTGGCGGGTGAACTGGATGATGCGCCGACCGAAACGCTGCCGATTTTTAATCTGCAGATGCCGGTCAGCCTGGGCGAACTGGATGCCGAAATGCTCGATCCGCGTCGCGGCTGGGAAAGCGAGGAGAAGTGGACCGCGGCCGCCGAAGGTCTGGCGCAGCGGTTTATTGATAATTTCGCCAAATATACCGATAACGAAGCCGGTGCCGCACTGGTGAAAGCCGGTCCGCAACGCTAAAAAATCGGCGCGGTGTTCATGCCGCGCCGTTTTTTTATCAGCCTGAGACGCTGTTACTGCTGGTGTTGTGGCTCAGCGCCAGGGTTTCCGCTAACGGCAGCCAGGCACGAATCCGTAACCCGCCGCGTTCGCTCTCGCCAATCTCCAGCGATCCCTGATGCGCATCGATAATCCGTTGAACAATCGCCAGTCCCAGCCCGGTACCGCTGGTGCTGCGGGCGCTGTCACCGCGTACAAACGGCTGGAACAGATGCGCCAGCTGATCCGGCTTGATGCCCGGCCCGTCATCTTCCACCTGAAACCAGGCGCGATGCAGTTCCCGTCCGCTGCTGACCTTGATCCAGCCATTACCGTAACGTGCCGCATTCACCACCAGATTGGCCAGCGCCCGCTTGATCGACAGCGGGTTGATATCCAGCATTAACTCTTCCGGCATCACCGCGTTTTCAATCTCACGTTCATAGCCGCTCTCGGCGGCGACCACCTCACCCAGTACGCTGTTGAGATCGGCCCGCTCGGTCTGCATCTCCTGACCGGTACGCAGGTAGTCGATGAACTGCTCGATAATGGCGTTGCACTCTTCGATATCTTTATTGATCGACTCGGCCAGATAGCCATCCTGCTCGCTCATCATCTCAGTGGCGAGACGAATGCGGGTCAGTGGCGTACGCAGATCGTGGCTGACGCCCGCCATTAACAGCGTGCGATCGTCTGCCAGCTGCTTCACGCCGGCGGCCATCTGGTTAAAGGCACGCGTCACCGACCGCACCTCCGAGGCGCCATATTCGCGCAGCGGCGGCGGAATAATCCCGCGTCCGACCTGCAGAGCGGCGTGCTCCAGATCCACCAGCGGTCGGTTCTGAATACGGATAAACAGCCAGGCCCCGCCGATCGCCAGCAGCATAATTGCCAGGGTATAGCGGAACAGCGGTGAGAAGTCGCCCTGATGAATTTCGGTCAGCGGCACCCGCACCCAGATGTCCGGTGACAGCCAGGTTTTCAGCCACACCACCGGCGAATTCTTGTTTACTTCAACCCGCACGTCGGTTGGACCACCAAGCTGCTGGCCCATCTGCTCGCTCAGAAATTCATAGTGCTGCGCCCATCGCAATCCGCTCTCCTCTGCTGCTGCATTGGTATAGAGCGAGATCCCCAGTTCGCGGTAGATTTCCCGGCGAAACGCCGGTGGCACTTCCAGCTGCGTGCCATCCTCCAGCTGCAGCCGGTCGGTCATCAGCATACGCACTTCGTAGGCCAGCACCTTATTGAACTGTTGCAGACTGGGAAGAATGGCGAAGTTCAGCACCACCAGGTAGGTCGTGACCAGGCTGACAAACAGCAGGGTCACGATCAACAGCAAGGTGCGGGCAAACGAACTGCGTGGCGAGAAGCGCAGTCGCCTCATGCTTTACTGCCGTCCGGCACAAAGACGTAGCCCAGGCCCCAGACGGTCTGGATATAACGCGGATGCGCCGGGTCCTCTTCCACCATGCGGCGCAGGCGGGAGATCTGGACATCGATCGAACGTTCCATGGCGCTGTATTCACGGCCTCGCGCCAGGTTCATCAGCTTGTCACGCGACAGTGGCTCGCGCGGATGGCTGACCAGCGCTTTCAGCACCGCGAACTCACCGCTGGTGAGCGGCATTGGCTCATCTTCGCGGAACATTTCACGGGTACCGAGGTTAAGTTTGAACTTACCAAAGGCGATAACCGCCTCTTCCTGCGAAGGCGCGCCCGGCAGCTCATTAGCCTGACGACGCAGCACCGCCCGGATACGGGCCAGCAGCTCACGCGGGTTAAAGGGTTTTGGAATGTAGTCATCCGCGCCGATTTCCAGCCCGACAATACGATCCACTTCTTCGCCCTTGGCGGTCACCATAATGATCGGCATCGGGTTGCTCTGGCTGCGCAGACGACGACAGATCGAGAGACCATCTTCGCCTGGCAACATCAGATCAAGCACCATCAGATGAAAAGATTCACGGGTTAACAAACGGTCCATCTGCTCGGCGTTAGCAACACTGCGCACCTGAAAGCCCTGCTCGGTGAGATAGCGTTCAAGTAGTGCACGCAGACGCATATCATCATCGACGACCAGAATTTTGTAGTTCTCTTGCATTTTCAACTCCCAAAGGCGCTATTGCCTGAGCCAACATTGTTAAAAAAAGATGCCTTATAGTGACAGTCATTAATGGTTTATATTCTAGCCAAAATTGTTACAAAGCATATTAAACAGCAGCTTATATTTAATTTACGCGCATCAGGACCGGGATATAACCCTTTTCACCCTGTTAGCAAAGCGTTACGGCAATTCCGAAATTTTGGCGAAATTTCTCTTCATTGCTGGCGTCAGAAGCGCGCCAGCGTTTATTCAGTGAGCAATTTCAGCAGGTTATCAGATAATTTGACTTAAACATCAGCCATCATTATTGATTAGCTCCAGATAATCTACAGCATTGCAAGATTCACAGCATAAAATTCCAGCAAACGGCTTATTGCCGCCTGACTCCTCTCGGATTAATTGGATTCGCCTCATTCGCAAGGCCAGTGAAAATTAAAGTGCGTTAAATCAATCAGTAAAGCCAACTTTTCGCCCCGAATAATTTCAACCAGACTGCTCTGGCATCAATTGACGTCTCAACGGGGATAACACAATGAAAAAAACAATTTTACTGCTCAGCGCGCTGGCATTAGCGAGCGTCAGCCCGGTTTATGCCGCTACCGCTACCGGTGAAGCGGCGGGCGCTCAGGCGACGACCACCGCACAGGGCAACTCAAATGCCATCGGCGTGGGCGCGGTTGCGGCACTGCTCGGCGTAGCGCTGGCTACTGCGGGCGGTGGCGGAGACGGACACGGCAGCACCTCAACCACCACGGCGACGCACGCCGGAAAATAATTTTTACCCTCTGCTCGATTGGCCTCAGCCGCTATTGGCTTCAGAACACACTTTTGCAGCAACCCTTTTCGCCGCCGGGGAAGTCAACGTGGGTTTTTAGACTTTAAAAACCCTTTCCCCGACTCTTTTTTGCCACGCCCCCTTTGCCTTACACTGACGCTCTTTGATTTTTTCTGGCCAGTGCAGCATGAAAACCCGACTGATTACCCGCGAAGGCTTCGATAAGCTGAAAGCAGAACTCGATTACCTGTGGCGTGAAGAGCGACCGGAAGTGACCAAAAAAGTCACCTGGGCCGCCAGCCTCGGCGACCGCAGTGAAAATGCCGATTATCAGTACAATAAAAAGCGCCTGCGTGAAATTGACCGCCGCGTTCGCTATCTGACCAAAAGCCTGGAGCAGTTGCGGATTGTGGATTACTCACCGCAGCAGGATGGCAAAGTCTTCTTTGGTGCCTGGGTCGAAATTGAAAACGATGACGGTGACATCAAGCGCTTCCGCATCGTCGGCTATGATGAGATTTTTGGCCGCAAAGATTACATCTCCATCGACTCGCCAATGGCGCGCGCCCTGCTGAAAAAAGAGGTCGGCGATGCCGCTACCGTTGAGACGCCAGCCGGTCCGGCGCTGTGGTACGTCAACGAAATCCGCTATCAGCAATAGCGATTCAGAATATCGCTGAAAGCCGCCCGCATCTCTGGCAATTTCAACCATCAATCCGTATAACTGTCCGCTATTTCTCAACCCGGAAAGCAAGACAGTCCTGATGATGAAAGTTCTGAGCCAGATAATTGCCAGCGAGCTACAGGCGCGGGCAGAGCAAGTTGACGCCGCCGTTCGCCTGTTGGATGAAGGGAATACCGTGCCGTTTATCGCACGTTATCGTAAAGAGGTCACCGGTGGGCTGGATGATACCCAACTGCGCCAGCTGGAAACCCGCCTCAGCTATCTGCGTGAACTTGAAGAGCGCCGTCAGTCGATTCTGAAGTCGATTGATGAGCAGGGAAAACTCACCGACGACCTCGCGCGCGCCATCAACACTACCCTCAGCAAAACCGAGCTTGAAGATCTCTACCTGCCCTATAAACCGAAACGCCGCACCCGCGGCCAGATCGCGATTGAAGCCGGTCTGGAACCGCTGGCGGAGACGCTGTGGCAGGACCCATCCCACCAGCCGGAGCAGCTGGCTGAGCGCTACGTCGATGCGGATAAAGGCGTTGCCGACGTGCGCGCCGCGCTGGACGGTGCCCGCTACATTCTGATGGAGCGTTTCGCCGAAGATGCGACGCTGCTGGCGAAAGTGCGTAACTACCTATGGAAGAATGCCCATCTGGTCTCACGCGTGGTGGAAGGCAAAGAGGAAGCCGGGGCCAAGTTCCGCGACTATTTTGATCACCATGAAGCGCTGAGCAGCGTGCCGTCACACCGTGCGCTGGCGATGCTGCGTGGCCGCAATGAAGGTGTACTGCAACTGTCGCTCAACGCCGATCCGCAGTTTGATGAAGCGCCGCGTGAAAGCTATGGCGAAACGCTGATTGCGGAGCACCTCAACCTGCGCCTGAATAACGCCCCGGCCGATAGCTGGCGTAAAGCGGTGGTGAGCTGGACCTGGCGCATCAAGGTGATGCTGCATCTGGAAACCGAGCTGATGGGCACGGTTCGTGAGCGTGCTGAAGATGAAGCGATCAACGTCTTCGCCCGTAACCTGCACGATCTGCTGATGGCGGCACCGGCTGGGATGCGCGCCACCATGGGTCTCGATCCGGGCCTGCGCACCGGCGTCAAAGTGGCGGTAGTGGATGCCACCGGCAAACTGGTGGCGACCGATACCGTCTATCCGCACACCGGCCAGACGGCGAAAGCCGCCGCTGCCGTCGCCGCACTCTGTATCAAGCATCAGGTTGAGCTGGTGGCGATCGGTAACGGCACGGCCTCACGCGAAACCGAGCGTTTCTTCCTCGATCTGCAACAGCAGTTCCCGAAGGTCACGGCGCAGAAAGTGATTGTCAGCGAAGCCGGTGCCTCGGTCTACTCAGCGTCTGAGCTGGCGGCGCTGGAGTTTCCGGATCTCGATGTCTCGCTGCGTGGCGCAGTTTCCATTGCCCGTCGTCTGCAGGACCCGCTGGCGGAGCTGGTGAAGATCGATCCGAAATCGATCGGGGTTGGCCAGTATCAGCATGACGTCAGTCAGAGCCAGCTGGCGAAGAAACTGGATGCGGTGGTGGAAGACTGTGTGAACGCCGTCGGTGTCGATCTGAATACCGCCTCGGTGCCATTGCTGACCCGCGTGGCTGGCCTGACGCGCATGATGGCGCAAAATATTGTCGGCTGGCGTGATGAAAATGGTCGTTTCCAGAATCGTCAGCAGCTGCTGAAAGTCAGCCGTCTCGGCCCGAAAGCCTTTGAACAGTGCGCGGGCTTCCTGCGCATCAACCACGGCGATAACCCGCTGGACGCCTCGACCGTTCACCCGGAAGCCTATCCGGTAGTGGAGCGGATTCTGGCTGCCACCGAACAGGCGCTGAGTGATCTGATGGGGAACGCCGGCAGTTTGCGTAACCTGCGCGCCCACGATTTCACCGATGAGCGTTTCGGTTTACCGACCGTCACCGACATTATGAAAGAGCTGGAGAAGCCGGGCCGCGATCCGCGTCCTGAGTTTAAAACCGCGCAGTTTGCCGAAGGCGTCGAGACGCTGAACGATCTGACGCCAGGCATGATTCTGGAAGGCGCGGTGACCAACGTCACTAACTTCGGCGCGTTCGTCGACATCGGCGTGCATCAGGATGGTCTGGTGCATATCTCGTCGCTCTCCGACCGCTTCGTCGAGGATCCGCATCAGGTGGTGAAGGCAGGCGATATCGTTAAAGTAAAGGTGATGGAGGTCGATCTGCCCCGTAAGCGAATTGCCCTGACGATGCGTCTGGATGAGCAGCCCGGTGAAGGCAATGCCCGCGGTGGCGGGAAGAACGCTGCGCCGCGTGATGAGAAGCGCCCGGCAGCCAGTAAAGGACGCGCCCGTCCGGCCAGTCAGCCTGCGGGTAACAGCGCGATGGGTGATGCGCTGGCGGCCGCCTTCGGTAAGAAACGCTAAGTTTTTCAGGGGGACGCCTGTCGTCCCCCTTTCAATCTCGCTCCCTCAGTGGAAAATCCCCGCCATAGCGCTACGCTAGAAAGACGCCTGTCATAAAAACAACACCTGCAGTGGCACCCAACTCACGATGGAAACGATCACCGATCTAATCGATAAGATTTATGCCGGCACTTTTCCTGAGGCAACGCGTACGCAGCTGCTGGCGGATATTGCAGACGCGCGCGATGCCATCAAGCTGCCGCGCAAAGCACACTGGGATGAGCAGGACGTGGTGCTGATCAGTTACGCCGATCAGTTTCGCGAAGCCGATAAGCCAACGCTCAGCACTTTTTCCCGTTTCTATCAGCAGCACCTGCAATCGATTTTCCCGCTGGTGCACCTGCTGCCGTTCTTCCCCTGGTCGTCTGACGATGGCTTCTCGGTGATTGATTATCATCAGGTCGATCCGATCTGTGGCGACTGGCAGGACGTTGCGCGGCTGCATCAGGAAACCCGCCTGATGTTTGATTTCGTCTGTAACCACATGTCGTCGCACAGCGCCTGGTTCCGGCACTTTCTGGCGCAGGACCCCGGCTGGGATGACTTCTTCATCAGTATGCCACCCGCCACCGATCTCAGCGCGGTGACGCGCCCGCGGACTTCCCCACTGCTGACACCGTTTCAGATGGCCGATGGCGAGACCCGCTTTATCTGGACCACCTTCAGCGCCGATCAGATTGATCTCAACTTTGCCAATCCGGCGGTGCTGCTGCGCATGGTCAATGTGCTGCTCGACTACCTGAAACGCGGTGCTGATTATGTGCGGCTGGATGCGGTCGGTTACATGTGGAAAACGCCCGGTACCCGCTGTATTCATCTGGAAAAGACACATCAGCTGGTGAAACTGTTCCGCGCCATCGCCGATATTGTCGCGCCCGGTACGGTGATCGTCACCGAGACCAACGTGCCGCATCAGGACAACATCAGCTATCTGGGCAACGGCCACGATGAGGCGCAGATGGTCTATCAGTTCTCCCTGCCGCCGCTGGTGCTGCACGGCATTCATACCGGCTCGGCGCGCGCCTTGCGTCAATGGGCCAGCAGCCTCGATCTCAGCAGTAACGACACCACCTTCTTCAACTTTCTGGCGTCGCACGATGGTATCGGGCTGAACCCGGCACGCGGCATTCTGAGCGAGGTAGAGATTGTGGCGCTGGTGCGCGATCTGGCGCTGGAGGGCGCGCTGGTTTCCTACAAAAATAACCCGGACGGCACGACCAGCCCGTATGAAATCAACGTCACCTATCTGGATGCGTTAAACCGTGAAGCCGACGATGACGCGACCCGCCTGCAGCGCTTTCTGCTGGCACACGCCATCCTGCTGGCCTTTCCTGGCGTGCCGGCTATCTATATTCAAAGCATTCTTGGCTCACGCAACCATTACGATGGCGTGCGGGCGGCGGGTCATAACCGGGCGATTAACCGTCAGAAATACGATCTTACGCAGATTGAGGCGGCGCTGGCAGGAGAAGACTGGCTGCGCCATCAGGTCTATACCCAACTGGGTCAGCTGATTCAGCTGCGGCGTCGCCAGCCGGCGTTTCATCCTGACAATCCGATGACGCTTTATGATAGCGAAAACGCACTGCTGGTGATGCGCCGGCATCAGCCAGAAAGTGGCGAGGGATTACTGTGCGTGTTTAATCTCAGCGGACGCCCGGTTGAAACCCGGTTGCCGGTGGCGCATAGGCTGCAGGATGTGGTGAGCGGCAGGAAGATTGATGGCACCCAGCCGGTGAGGCTGGATGCCTGGCAGTTTATGTGGCTACGCTAATTATTTATAGACGTCAGCCGTGGCGCTGAATTTACCGTGTTCACGACCGGCGATGACCAGGAAATATTTGCCGCCCTTTTCGTCAGCCAGCTGAGACAGCGCTTTTTTCGCATCCATCGGCGAGGTGGTTTCCGCCGTGGTGTTAACGGTGCCAATCTTCTGCAGGTTCATTGTTTTAACTTCTTCTTTGGTGACTTCTTTCGCTGCCATCGCAGAAAATGAAATCGCGCCCATCATCATTGAAGCCACAACCCATTTAAAAACCTTCATTATGTTTACCCTCATTCATGGTCCATTGTGAGATGTAAGCAACCGCGAAACGCGTAAGGCAGCATGGAACAGCATAGTCGTCCGGGACTAATCACATAAAATTGCAGCGGCCTTGCTCACGAAGAGAAGTATTGCCGCTGCGGCCAGATTTGCCAGTCACCGGCGCAATTAAGTCGGCAAATCGTTGATGAAGTTCATAATATGCTGACAAAACGCCTCAGGATGAGAGATAAACGGCGCATGGGCCGCCTTGTCGATCACCCACGACGGCGAAGCGGGCAGCGTCTGGTCAAGGCGGGCAGCGATGCTGCGCGGCACCAGGCCATCCAGCGCGCCATACAGTCGCAGAAACGGCAGCGATAGCTGCGGTAACGCGTCGCGCAGATCAACCTGCCGTAAAATTTCCAGCCCGCCATCCAGCACCGCCACCGACGGCATCGGCTGCGACAGCACCACCTCTTTCAGGCGGCGCGCATCGGCCCGGGCGGTCTCTGTTCCCAGCGTCTGCAACGCCAGAAAGCGCTCGACCGTGCGCTGAAAATCGTTACTGAGCAGCTGCTGGAAATTTTGCAGCGTATCGGGTTTGATGCCTGGCCAGTTCTCTGTCGCGGTAAAACAGGGTGAAGAGGCAACGGTAATCAGCGCCCGCAGCCGTTGCGGCGCGGTCAGCGCCAGCTCGGTTGCGACCAGTCCGCCCAGTGACCAGCCGACAACCACCGCCTGCGGAGGCAGCGCAGGCAGCAACTGCTGCGCCATCTCTGCCAGCGACAGCGCGCCAAAGGCCTGGCTGCGACCATAACCGGGCAGATCGACCAGATGCAGACGATAGTGCGGGCTGAGTCGCGGAATAATGCTCTGCCAGACTTCCGCATTCAGTCCCCATCCGTGCAGCAGCACAAGATCAACATTCCCTGTTCCACAGGTGTGCCAGTAAAGCGACGTCATCAGTTACTATCCCGAAAGTGATAAGGAGGTCGCTATGCTATCAATGCCTGCCCTGTGTTGGCTATGCCGGTTACCGTTGCAGATGGCGCAACACGGCCTGTGTACTCCCTGTATGCGCCAGTTGCCCGCTTTGCCGCTGCTCTGCCCACGCTGTGGCTTACCCGCCGCTAACGTGCGGCAGCCCTGCGGACGCTGCCTGCAGAAGCCACCCGCGTGGCAGGCACTGATCTGCGTTAACAGCTATCGCCCGCCGTTCAGCCTGTGGGTGAACCAGCTCAAATTTTCTCGCGTAACCGCACTCAGGGTGATGCTGGCGCGGCTGCTTTTGCTAAGCTGGCTGAATGTCTACCGGCGTGGCAACCTGCCGCGCCCTGACCTGCTACTGTCGGTCCCGCTGCATCGGCGACGACGCTGGCAGCGCGGCTACAATCAGACCGATCTGCTGGCCGCGCCGCTGGCGCACTGGCTGGGTTGTGAGTGGGGAACCGGATTACACCGTCAGCGACAAGGGGCGCTACAGCATCAGCTGAACGCCCGTCAGCGCCGCAGCAACTTACGCGGTGCTTTCCGCCTTGAAATGGCGGTGCGCGGACGGCATATCGCCCTGCTGGACGATGTGGTCACCACCGGCAGTACCACAGAAGAAATCAGTCGCCTGTTACTGGCGCAGGGCGCGGCCAGCGTGCAGGTCTGGTGCCTGTGCCGTACCTTGTAGAGCGTCATTGATGGGCGTATTATAACCAACTAAATTAGTCAACTATTGAGCAATCGACATGATCCGAATTACTGATTCTGCCCAAGAGCATTTTTCCAGACTGCTATCCAAACAAGAAGATGGCACCCAGATTCGCGTATTCGTGATTAACCCGGGTACGCCAACAGCCGAGTGTGGTGTCTCTTATTGCCCACCTGACGCGGTCGAAGCAACCGATACCGAGCTGAAGTTCGAAAAACTGTCAGCCTACGTGGATGAACTGAGCGCACCTTATCTGGAAGACGCTGAAATCGATTTCGTCACCGATAACCTCGGTTCGCAGCTGACGCTGAAAGCGCCTAACGCCAAAATGCGCAAGGTCTCTGATGATGCGCCGATGGTGGAACGCGTTGAGTATCTGCTGCAGGCGCAGATCAACCCACAGCTGGCGGGCCACGGTGGCCGCGTGTCGCTGATGGAGATCACCGATGACGGTTACGCCATCCTGCAGTTCGGCGGCGGCTGTAACGGCTGTTCCATGATTGACGTCACCCTGAAAGATGGCATCGAGAAAGAGCTGCTGGCCGCCTTCCCGGAACTGAAAGGCGTGCGCGACATCACCGAGCACCAGCGCGGCGAACACTCGTTCTACTGATGACGTCAGCGCGACAGCTCAGCTGTCGCGCTGACCTTCTCAGCCAGGCTTACGCTGCTGGCTGACCGCTTTGAGCAGCTTATTCACTTCCTCGTCAGCAAATATCTCTTCCAGCGTTTTACTCAGTTTGCGCCGCCAGTTGGGGTATTGCTCAACCGTGCCCGGTACATTGACCGGCGTGGTCATCCCGAGCCAGTCCTCTGGCTGCAGGCCGAGTAACGCACTGTCGGTATCGGCCAGGAAGCGATGAATCGCCCGATTCAGCGTCGGCGTCATTGCCAGCTTATCCGCTTTTTTCGGGCTGCGGGCCGGTAGCGCGCCTGCCTGATGCAGCGCATCCAGCAGCGCCTGCTTCTGCTCTGCCCGCTGCTGATGCAGCGCGTTGACCGCATCGCCCGGATAGAGGCCAATCTTCTCCCCCAGCGACAGATCGCCCTGCTGCCAGAAACCGGTCAGCGTCGGCAGATCATGGGTACTGGCGCTGGCAATCGACTGCCGCGGATAGTCCGCTGGCGCACGGTAACTGCCGTTTTTTTCCTGCTCGAACCACAGTACCTTCCACGAAAACACCCCGCTTTTGCGCAGCAGGCTGACGATCTCTTTTGGTACGGTGCCGAGATCTTCTCCGATCACCATGCAGCGCAGCCGGTGGCTCTCCAGCGCCAGAATGCCGAGCAGATCATCCACCGGATAAGCCACGTAGGCCCCTTTATCCGCCGTTTCACCGGCGGGCACCCACCACAGACGCAGCAGTGACATCACATGGTCGATACGCAACGCGCCGCAATCACGCATGTTAGCGCGCAGCATGTCGATGAATGGCTGATAGCCGCGCGCCTGCATCACATGCGGGTCCATCGGCGGTAAGCCCCAGTTCTGGCCTAACGGACCCAGGCGATCGGGCGGTGCGCCAATCGACGCCTGCAGACGATAGAGCTCCGGATCGTGCCAGGTTTCGGCGCTGCCTTCCGCCACGCCGACGGCCAGATCGCGGTAAAGCCCGACGCTCATCCCCAGCGCCTGACTGCGCGCCCAGCAGTGAGAAAACTGCTGCTGCGCCAGCCATTGCAGCCACTGCCAGAAGGCGATCTCCTCTTCATGCCGCTCACACCAGCGCTGCACCTCCGGCAACTGGCTGTTGCGCCAGCCTTCCGGCCAGGCGGGCCAGCCCCAGTGCTGCGCATTGCCTGCTCGCCGCTCAAGTTGTATGCCGTCATAGGCTGCCTGATAACGCAGGCTGTCGCCGCCTTCGCGCACAAAAGCGGACCACGACTGTTTATCGTCGCTCTCCGCATCCCGCGCCTGGAAATGTTCCCAGGCGAGGCGTAACGCGGCCAGTTTGAGCGCCATCACCGCCTCATAATCAACCAGCTCCGCCTCACGCACTTTACTCAGCGCCCGCTGCGTTTTAGCGCTTTTCCACCACTTCTGCGCCGCCGGGCTTTGCTGGAAATCGACTACCTGAGCGACATCGATGTAGATAACGTTCAGCCAGCGACGTGATGACGGACTGTAAGGACTGGCGAAATCGGCACTGGCCGGATAGAGCGCATGCAGGGGATTGAGCCCGACGAAATCGCCGCCGCGCGCCGCCAGCTGCTCCAGCAGGATTTGCAGATCGCCAAAATCACCGATGCCCCAGTTCTGCGCCGAACGCACCGTGTAGAGCTGTACCAGCGCGCCCCAGCGCTTCTCGCCCGCTTCCAGCGCCGGCGGCAGATAGCAGCGGCGCGGAGTGACAATAATGCGGGTCTGCCACTGCTTTTTTCCTTTGCTGAGCGTCAGCTGGTGATAGCCCTGCGCCAGCGGACCCGGCAGCGTAAAAGGTTCGCCAGCGGTCAGTTCCCCGCTGAGCTGTTTGCCGTTTTCGGTTTGCAACTGCCAGTGATAAACCCCGCTGCCCTGCGGGGTAAGCTGACGTTTACCGCTGCCGCTGAACACCGCGACCGGCGGCAGTGGCGCCTTCTTTGCGTCATGCGGATCGCCCATCACCGCCAGCAACGCGCGTTTGGTGTCGTCGCTGATCGCCTCTTTTTCGCCGTTAACGTTGATGTAATCCAGCGAAATACCGGCCGCCCGGGCGGCCTGATCAAGTGAGTTCTGTTTCATGCTGCTCCTTAGCGTGCTGCCTGCCAGATACGTTGCTGATAATCACGAATGGCGCGATCCGAGCTGAACATGCCGGTTCGCGCGGTGTTAAGGATGGCGGCGCGCGTCCAGCGCTGCGGGTCGCGCCATAGCGCTTCCACCCGTTGTTGCGCCTCGATGTAGGCCTGATAATCTGCCAGCACCAGCCAGGGATCGCCGTTTTTGGTCAGGCTCGCCAGCATCAGGTCAAACGCCTGTTTGTCCCCGTCGCTGAACTTGCCCTTCTCCAGCGATTTGAGTATCGCGTCGAGCGCCTTATTCTGCTTGCGCACTTTTTTCGGGTTATAACCGGCCGCTTTCAGGGCTTTCACCTCATCAGCGTGATGCCCGAAGATGAAAATATTCTCCTCGCCGACCTGTTCGGCGATTTCGACATTGGCCCCGTCCAGCGTGCCGATGGTCAGCGCGCCGTTCAGCGCCAGCTTCATATTGCCGGTGCCGGAGGCTTCATAGCCGGCAGTGGAAATCTGCTCAGACAAGTCCGCCGCCGGGATGATCAACTCCGCCACGGTGATACGGTAATCGGGAATAAACACCACTTTGAGTCTGTCGCCGACCCGCGGATCGTTGTTGACCACTTCCGCCACTTTATTGATAGCGTAAATAATATTTTTCGCGAGGTAATAGCCCGGCGCCGCTTTGGCACCAAACAGAAAGACCCGCGGAATAAAGTGCGCATCTTCCGGGTTATTCAGCAGGGTCTGATAGCAGTGCAGGATATGCAGCAGGCTGAGATGCTGGCGTTTGTACTCATGTAAACGCTTGATCTGCACGTCGAACATCGCCGTCGGATTGACAATAATACCGGTGCGCTGCGCAATGTAGTCGGTCAGCCGCGCTTTGTTCTGCTGCTTGATGCTGTGATAACGCTGGCAAAACGCCGGATCGTCGGCATAGGCCTCCAGCCCTTTAAGCGCATCGAGGTTGCTGGCCCATTCTCCCTCAAGCGTCTCATCAATCAGCGACGCCAGCGCCGGATTACACTGCTTCAGCCAGCGGCGCGGAGTAATCCCGTTGGTGACGTTGTGAAATTTATGCGGCCATAGCTGGTAATACTCCGGGAACAGATCGGTAATCACCAGCCGGGAGTGCAGCGCTGCTACGCCGTTAACCGCGAAACCGCTGACCACGCAGAGATTCGCCATACGCACTTCGCCGTCAGCCACCACCGCCAGCTTGTGCCAGAGCGCTTTGTCATCCGGCCAGCGCTGCTTCACCTGCTTCTTCAGCCGCTGATTGATCTCTTTAATAATCAGCATGTGACGCGGCAGCAGGCTGCGCAGCAGTTTTTCATCCCAGCGCTCCAGCGCTTCGGGCATCAGCGTGTGGTTGGTGTAAGCGAACAACCGGCTGGTGATATGCCAGGCCTCATCCCAGCTCAGTTGATGCTCGTCCAGCAACCGTCGCAGCATCTCCGGAATGGCGATGGTGGGATGGGTATCGTTGAGCTGAATCACTTCGTAATCGGGCAGGCTGTGGATGCTGCGCCCCGCCTGATGATGGCGGCGCAGGATGTCAGCGACCGCACAGGCGCACTGGAAATATTGCTGCATCAGCCGCAGCCGTTTGCCCGCCAGGTGATTATCGTTGGGATAGAGCACCTTAGTCAGTTTGGCCGCGTCAATGCCGGGCTGCTCCGCCTGCAAAAACTCCCCGTTGTTAAAGCGGGTCAGATCGAAAGGATGAGCACTGGTCGCCTGCCACAAACGCAGCGGCAGCGTAGTGCCATTGCGGTAACCGGTCACCGGCAGATCCCACGCCTCGCCGCGCAGAAAGAAATCGGGTTGCCAGCGGACGCCGCCCTGCTCCAGCTTCACCACGCTGCCGCCCATCGCCACCTCAACATCCAGTGCCGCATTGTGGCGGAACCACGGATAGCGGTCACGCTGCCAGTCGTCGGGCGCTTCAATCTGATGTCCCTGATGAAAGGACTGGCGGAACAGGCCGTACTGATAGTTGAGTCCGTGTCCGGTGGCAGACTGACCCACCGTTGCCATCGAGTCCATGTAGCAGGCCGCCAGCCGCCCCAGTCCGCCGTTGCCAAGCGCCGGATCGACCTCCTGCTCCAGCAGCTCGGTTAAATCGATCTGCTGCTCAGCCAGCAGCGCCTTCACCTCGTCATACCAGCCCAGATTGATCAGATTGTTGCCGGTCAGACGGCCGATCAGAAACTCCATCGACAGGTAATTGACGTGGCGCTGGCGCTCAGAGACGCGGGGCGACGGTTGCGCCGCCAGCAATTCTGCCAGCGCTGCGCTAATCGCCTGCCACCACTGGTGCGTTGTCATCTGTTGTGCGGAGGTGAGACCTGAGTGTTGCCATTGACGGGTTAATGCGGCGTTGAAACGGGCTTTATTGAATTTCTGCTGCGGCATATCACTCCCTTCTGTTACGCAATGAGGTGAAGCACAAAATAGCAAGCGCACGGGCTGGCAACAGGCTGCCAGCGACGTGTTAAGTAAAGACGGGAGTGAAGAAAAAAGCGACAGCGATCAAAGAAAAACGCCAGCGGAATGGCTGGCGGCGGGGAGAATCAGCAGAGTTCGAGATGGACCTCATGCTGCTCAATCACTTTCATCACGCTGGCTGGCGGCGTTTTATCGGTGTAGAGATGATCCAGCAGGCTCATATTGCCGAGGTTAACCATCGCGTTACGGCCAAATTTAGAGTGGTCTGCCACCAGCATCACACAGCGTGAGTTTTCGATGATGGCGCGCTTGGTCCGCACTTCGTGATAGTCGAACTCCAGCAGGGAGCCATCCATATCGATACCGCTGATGCCGAGAATGCCGTAATCCAGGCGGAACTGAGAGATAAAGTCGAGCGTGGCTTCGCCCATCACCGCCCCGTCACGGGTCCGCACTTCGCCACCGGCAATGATCACCCGAAAATCGGGTTTACCCATCAGCAGCATCGCCACGTTCAGGTTGTTGGTGACCACCCGCAGATCGTTATGATTCAGCAGCGCATGGGCCACTGCTTCCGGCGTGGTGCCGATATCGATAAACAGCGTGGCGCCATCCGGGATCTGGCTGGCCACCCGCTGCGCAATGCGCGCCTTTTCCGCTGACAACATCATTTTACGATCGTGCCAGGCGGTGTTTTCAGAACTGGAGGGAAGCGCCGCGCCGCCGTGATGGCGCTGAATTTTATTCTGGTCAGCCAGATCGTTCAGATCGCGACGAATGGTCTGCGGACTGACCTCGAAATGATCCACCAACTCCTCAGTACTGACATATCCCTGACGTCGGACTAAATCGATAATCGCGTCATGACGTTGCGTCTGCTTCACGTTCCTCTCCTGTTTACTCGCTTATTCCTGTTATGCCACAACTAACGGCGCGTGATTTTTCGCGTATCGACCAGCGCCATGGCTAAGCCGACCACCAGACCGGCGACGTGCGCCGCGTTGGCGATCGCCAGGCCAAACACGCCAAACCAGCCAATCACCAGCCAGACCAGGGCAAAACCGATCAGGCCGCGTTCCAGATAGATGCCGCTGTCGGGATCGCGTTCGCCGCGCAGCCAGCAATAGCCCATCAGGGCATAGACCACGCCCGACAGACCGCCAAACCAGATACCGCTGAACTTCGCCTGCATCCAGCCGCTGAGCAGCGCGGAGATCAGCATAATCACAAACAGTTTTCCGCTGCCGAGCCGCTTCTCTACCGCCCCGCCCAGATACCACCACCACATCAGGTTGAACAGGATGTGCAGCAGTGAAAAGTGCAGCAGCGCATGGCTGAACCAGCGCCATACCTCAAGATGCTGATCGGCATCCGGCCACGCCAGCCAGTACATCACGGTACGATCGCCCAGAATCTGCATCAGAATAAACACCGCGATACAGAGCAGCATCACCGTCATGGTCAGCGGGCCGGCGCGCTCGCGGATATTGGCCCAGATGTTGCTGCGCTCATAGCGCAAGCCGCTGTCGGTCTTGCCGCTGTGCCAGCTTGCGGCCTGATAGCGCGGATGGTTCGGATCGCTGACGAACTGCTGAAGTTCGTTTTCGACCATCGAAAGCTGGCTTTCATCATCCAGCATGATGACGTAATGGTTTTCACGTTCAATACGCAGCGTGACGCCGCGCGTTGCCATGTAGTCAACAAACGCCTGCGCCATTCGCGGCTGGCTAAATTGGGTAATGCGCATCAGTAACTCTCCATGTGACGAGCGGCAATTTATTCGCTGCCGTGAGCAACCTGCTGAGGGAACGCGGCACGCCAGGCGTCGAAGCCGCCATCAATGCTGTACGCCGCGCTGAAACCCTGTTCCAGCAGATACTGGGCAGCACCTTTACTGCTGTTGCCGTGATAACACATTACCAGCACCGGCAGGCTGTGGTCTGCACCGGCAACCACCGCGCTGAGGTTGCTGTTGGTCAGATGCAGTGCACCGGTGGCGTGACCAAGGGCATAACTTTGCGGGTCACGGATATCGACCAGCAGCGCACCCTGCGTCAGATGGTCCTGCGCCTGCTGCACATTAATACATTCAAACGTTTCCATGGTCTCTCTCATACATCGTCACAATGGCGCCTAGTGTAACCCGAGAATCAGCGCCGATAACCTGACAATCATTGCGGCTTTGTATTTTTTTCACGGGCAGAATGTTAGCTATATCACGCAAAAATGTTTTTACCGGGTTAAAAGCTGGCATCAATGTTGGTTTGCGATTATGATTATGCTCGAAAACGAACATTAATGAACTATTCCGAACATCGGAGGAGATGACGTGGAAACCAAAGACCTGATCGTGATCGGCGGCGGCATCAACGGTGCCGGCATTGCAGCAGATGCTGCAGGACGCGGACTGTCGGTGCTGATGCTGGAGGCGCGGGACCTGGCTTGCGCGACCTCTTCCGCCAGTTCAAAACTGATTCACGGTGGCCTGCGCTACCTGGAACATTACGAATTTCGTCTGGTGAGCGAAGCGCTGGCCGAACGTGAAGTGCTGCTGAGAATGGCACCGCATATCGCGTTCCCGATGCGCTTCCGTCTGCCCCATCGTCCGCATCTGCGTCCGGCGTGGATGATCCGCACCGGCCTGTTTATGTATGACCATCTGGGTAAGCGTACCAGCCTGCCGGGCAGTAAGAGTTTGCGTTTTGGCGCGGATTCGGCCCTGAAGCCAGAAATCACGCGCGGATTCGAATACTCAGACTGCTGGGTCGACGATGCTCGCATGGTGGTACTGAATGCGCAGGAAGTGGTGAAGCGTGGCGGTGAAGTACGTACCCGCACCCGCGTTAACCGCGCCTGGCGTGAAGGTGGCATGTGGATGGTTGAAGCGGAAGATGTCGACAGCGGCAAGACCTATACCTGGCGTGCCAAAGGCCTGGTCAACGCGGCGGGTCCGTGGGTCAAACAGCTGTTTGACGACGGTCTGAAGTTAAAATCGCCGTATGGTATTCGCCTGATCAAAGGCAGCCACATCGTGGTGCCGCGCGTGCATACCGAGAAGCAGGCGTACATTCTGCAGAACGAAGATAATCGTATCGTGTTTGTCATCCCGTGGATGGATGAATTTTCTATCATCGGTACCACCGACGTGGAGTACAAAGGCGATCCGAAAAACGTGCATATCGACGACAGCGAGACCGACTATCTGCTGAAAGTGTTCAACGGTCACTTTAAAAAGCAGCTGACCGCTGATGACATTGTCTGGTCCTATTCCGGTGTTCGTCCGCTGTGTGACGATGAATCAGATTCACCGCAGGCGATTACCCGTGATTACACGCTGGATGTGCGTGACGATAACGGTCAGGCACCGCTGCTGTCGGTGTTCGGCGGCAAGCTGACCACTTACCGTAAGCTGGCGGAACATGCGCTGGAGAAGCTGGCGAAGTACTACCCGAATGCCGGTCCGGCCTGGACGAAGAACTGCGTGCTGCCGGGCGGCAATATTTCCGGCACCCGCGAAGATTACGCCGCCAGCCTGCGTCGCCGCTATCCGTTCATCAGCGAAAACATGGCGCGCCACTTTGCCCGCACTTACGGCAGCAATACCGAAACGCTGCTGGCCGGTGCGAAGAGCCTGGACGATCTGGGCGAGAACTTCGGTCATGAGTTTTATGAAGCCGAGTTACGTTACCTGGTGCAGCATGAATGGGTGCGTGAAGTAGAGGATGCGATCTGGCGTCGTACCAAGCAGGGCATGTGGCTGAGTAAAGAGCAGCAGGCCCGCGTGGCAGAATGGCTGGCGCAGAAAGCGAAACCCGCCCTGTCGCTGGCGTCATAATCTGACGATACCGCATCAGAAAGCAGGCTCCGGCCTGCTTTTTTTATCCGCGCAGCACAGGCCAGGACGGTTTTACTGCGTCTGCGTCGCCCCCACGCTTCGCTAGCAGACTTTTTATTTTTACCGCCACTTATTTATTTATTATGCGACTCCCACACCATTCTTTACACGGAATACCCGTTCTCCATTCAGATATTTCCTGAGCGCCTAAACTCAAATCTTTCTGTTTCGCTTATCAAAACGGTCATCTCTTATTGTTACTGTAAATCTAACGTTCAGGCTTTTTGCTTAATTGAACCACCGATCAAGAAAGTAGAGACTTCTCTTAGCAAAACGACATATCCGTTATTTTAATCAGGAGGTTGAAATGAACACAGGCCAAACGCCTGCCCGGGAATGGAACACACGCCGCAGTGAAAAAGCGCGGCGTCTGGCTTCTTTTCCTGTTGATGGCAAAGTCATTCCTACTGAAAGAGCCGTTGAAGCATTCGAAAAACTGATTGCACCGGGTGATCGCGTGGTGCTGGAAGGGAACAACCAGAAACAGGCTGATTTCTTATCACGCACGCTGGCTGAGGTGAATCCGGCCAAAATCCACGACCTGCACATGATTATGCCAAGCGTCGGTCGCAGCGAGCATCTGGATATTTTCGAGAAAGGCATTGCCCGTAAACTCGACTTCTCTTTTTCCGGTCCGCAAAGCCTGCGTATTTCTCAGCTGTTAGAAGATGGCCAGCTGGAAATCGGCGCCATCCATACCTATATCGAACTCTATTCCCGTCTCTACGTCGATCTCAGCCCGAACGTCGCGCTGATTGCCGGTTATAAAGCGGACCGCAAAGGTAATCTTTATACCGGTCCAAGTACGGAAGATACCCCTGCGCTGGTGGAAGCCGCCGCGTTTCGTGACGGTATCGTGATTGCCCAGGTCAATGAACTGGTCGATGACGAAACCGACCTGCCACGCGTCGATATCCCTGGCTCCTGGATCGACTACATCGTGGTGGCAGACAAACCGTTCTTTATCGAACCGCTGTTTACCCGCGATCCGCGCCTGATCAAGCAGGAACATATCCTGATGGCGATGATGGCGATCAAAGGCATCTACGCCGAGCATCAGGTGCAGTCGCTTAACCACGGCATCGGTTTTAATACCGCCGCGATTGAGCTACTGCTGCCGACCTACGGTGAACAGCTCGGCCTGAAAGGCAAAATCTGTAAACACTGGACGCTGAATCCGCATCCAACGCTGATCCCGGCCATCGAGAGCGGCTGGGTGGAGAGCGTGCACTGCTTCGGCGGCGAGCTGGGTATGGAAGAGTACATTCGCGCCCGTCCCGACATCTTCTTCACCGGCAGCGACGGCTCGATGCGTTCTAACCGCGCCTTCTGTCAGCTGGCCGGTCAGTACGCGGTCGATATGTTTATCGGCGCCACTCTGCAGGTTGATGGGCTGGCAAACTCTTCGACCGTTACCCTTGGTCGCCTGTCAGGCTTCGGCGGTGCGCCTAACATGGGACACGATCCCCACGGCCGACGTCATGCCTCGCCTGCCTGGCTCAATATGATCACCGAGCCTGACCCAATGCAGCGCGGGAAAAAACTGGTGGTGCAGATGGTGGAAACCTTCCAGGCCGGGGCAAAACCAACCTTCGTTGAAACCCTGGATGCCGTTGAAGTGGCGAAATCGACCGGTATGCCGCTGGCCCCGGTGATGATTTATGGCGATGACGTTACCCATGTGCTGACTGAAGAGGGGATTGCCTATCTCTATCGTGCTGAAAGCCTTGAAGAGCGCCGCGCGATGGTCGCTGCGGTAGCCGGCATCACCGATATCGGTCTTGGCGTCGATGCGGCGCGTGTCGCTGCGCTGCGTAAAAGCGGCAAAGTGGTCTATCCGGAAGATATGGGCATCCGTCGCTCCGATGCGACGCGCTCACTGCTGGCCGCCAGCAGCGTCTCTGACCTGGTGGAATGGTCGGGCGGTCTTTATAACCCACCCGCTAAATTCCGGAGCTGGTAATGAAACTCCTGTCGCAGACTCAACCTGAGGCGCAGGCCAGCCGGCTGGCGATGACAGCGCGCGATTGTCTGACCGACGAAGCGCGGCTGAGTCCAAAGCCGGGGCTGGTCGACAGCCGGGGAAACGGCGCGCATCTCGATTTAACGCTTGCCCTGATGGAGCGTTCCGCCGAGAGCCTGGTACCGACCTTCCTGGCGCTGGCCCGGCAGAGCTGGATGCGCCCGGCCGATATCGCCCTGCGCGAAACGGTGGGACGTCTGGGACGGGAAGGCGAGCAGCAGATGATGGCGGCCACCGGCGGCGTGAATACTCACCGTGGCGCGATCTGGGCGCTGGGCCTGCTGGTCAGCGCGGCGGCGATGCACGGCGGTGAAGCCAGTGCCGATCAGCTGACCCGTACCGCAGCGACGCTGGCGAGTCTGCCCGACCGGGCGGCACCGAAACTGTTCAGTAAGGGGCTGAAAGCGAGCCACCGCTATCAGGTGCCCGGCGCGCGTGAGGAGGCACAACAGGCGTTTCCACACGTGATGAAACGGGCGTTGCCGCAGCTGTTGCGCAGCCGGGCCGCCGGTGCCCGCGAAAGCGAAGCCCGCCTGGACGCACTGATGGCGATTATGACCTCGCTCAGCGATACCTGCGTGCTGTCACGCGCCGGCATGACCGGACTGGAAACCATGCAGCGCGGCGCCCGCGCGGTGCTGCTGGCCGGTGGTTGCCGCACCGCTGAAGGTCAGGCCGCCCTCGCCCGTCTGGATCACCGCATGCTGGCGCTGAACGCCTCGCCAGGCGGTGCCGCCGATTTGCTGGCCGCGACGCTGTTTGTCGACCGGATCTCTCCGGCCGCCCACCACTCTTTTAATTAGAGGTCGTTATGGAACACATCACATTATCTTTCCCTGCTAACCGCGCACTCAGCGGTAAAGCCCTGGCAGGGGTCGTTGGTTCCGGTGATATGGAAGTGCTGTACACCGCAACCGAAGGGCAAACGCTGAATATTGATATCACCACCTCACTGGATAACAGCGACGCCCGCTGGAAGGCGCTGTTTGACCGCCTGAATCTGATCAACGGCCTGCCTGCCGGACAGCTGGTTATTCACGACTTTGGCGCCACGCCTGGCGTCGCGCGCATCCGTATTGAACAGGTATTTGAGGAGGTGAGTCATGCGTAACGATGCCAGTTTTATTGAATTACGTGCCCGCGAACGCGCGCGTGCGCTGCTGGACGACGGCAGCTACCGCGAACTGCTCGACCCTTTTGAAGGCATCATGTCACCGTGGCTGGCACCGCAGGGTGTGATTCCGCAGTCAGATGACGGCATGGTGGTGGCACGCGGTACGCTGAACGGTCAGCCTGCGGTGGTGATTGCCATCGAAGGGACCTTCCAGGGCGGCAGCATGGGCGAAGTTTCCGGCGCGAAAATGGCCGCAGCGCTGGAGCTGGCCGCCGAAGATAACCGCAACGGCATCCCGACTCAGGCGGTGCTGTGCCTCGAAACCGGTGGCGTCCGCTTGCAGGAGGCGAATCTGGGGCTGGCGGCGATTGCCGATATCCATGCCGCAATTGTTGACCTGCGTCGCTACACCCCGGTGATCGGCATCATTGCCGGTACCGTCGGCTGCTTCGGCGGGATGTCTATCGCGGCTGCGCTCTGCAGCTACCTGATCGTCACTCGCGAAGCACGCCTCGGCCTTAACGGCCCGCAGGTTATTGAGCAGGAAGCGGGTATTGAAGAGTATGACTCCCGCGATCGCCCGTTTATCTGGAGCATGACCGGCGGCGAAATCCGCTATGCCAGTGGCCTGGTGGACGCGCTGGTCAGCGATGGCGTCAATGCGGTGAAAACCGCGATGAACGACTTTATTGCCAAAGGCGTACCGGCGCAGCACCGCAGTGATAAGTATGCGGATTTCCTGCCGCGTCTGAGCAACTTTGATACGCGTCAGCAGGCTGATACCGCCATCATCAAACAGCTTTTCGCCCGGGAGGAAAAATAATGAGCCAGACAAGCAGCCGCGGTGCAACATGGCTGGAAAAACTCGCACCCAATGCGCAGCGCCTGAGCGGGCTGTGCCCTTCTGTTCAGGTGGCTGACGGCGAACTCAATGGCGAAAGCGTACGTTTTATCGCCGTGGTCCCGGATGCTGAAAACCACTATCCGCGTGCCGCCAGAGGCGAAGTCGGTCTGCTGGAAGGCTGGACGCTGGCGAAAGTGGTGAACGAAACCCTGGAAGCCGATAGCAACAGCGCGGTGAAACGGCCGATTGTGGCAGTCATCGATGTGCCAAGTCAGGCATATGGTCGTCGTGAAGAGGCGTTTGGCATTCATCAGGCGCTGGCCGGTGCCGCCGGAGCCTATGCTAAAGCGCGTCTGGCCGGTCACCCGGTGATTGGTCTGATCGTCGGTAAGGCGATGTCCGGCGCATTCCTGGCGCACGGCTACCAGGCGAACCGTCTGATCGCGCTCAACGATCAGGGCGTGCTGGTCCATGCGATGGGTAAAGAGTCCGCTGCGCGTATCACGCTGCGTACCGTCGACGCGCTGGAGAAACTGGCGGCGACCATTCCACCGATGGCGTATGACGTCAGCAACTTCGCCACGCTGGGCCTGCTCTCTGACATGCTGACCGTGACCGATCCTGATGCGCCGTCAGATGCCGATCTGGCGATGGTTGAGATCTCTCTGCAGAAAGCTATCGCTGATGCACGTCAGGACCCAAGCCTGAAAAACCGGCTGGGCGCTGAAAATCGCCACAGCTCCTCTCTGGTCCGCGAACGTATGCGCGCCAGCTGGTAAACCGACTACAAAACAAAAAATAAGCCTGCCGGAAACGGCCTGGACGGGGCGGATGACCGCCCCGCAATCAGGGCCGCTTTTTAGAATTATAAACATCGTGTTAGTCAAGAATTCTTCTTAAATACAGGTGATTTATGATCTATACAATTGTTCATGCTCTTGCTCCAATCTTTGTGATCATGCTGCTGGGTTTCTGGGCCGGTAAGGCTGGAATGGTTAATAATAAAGACGTTTCACTGCTCAATATTTTTGTGATGGATTTTGCGCTGCCCGCCGCCCTGTTCAGTGCGACGGTTCAGACGCCCTGGCCGGGCATCGTGGCGCAATGGCCATTAATCGTGGTGATTACCGGTGCTATGTGGATCACCTATGCGGCGGTCTATTTTACCGCGACCAAAGTTTTCAAAAAATCGCCTCAGGATGCTGCTGTCCTGACGCTGACCGTTGCGCTGCCGAACTACGCCGCGCTGGGCCTGCCGATTCTTTCCAGCGTGCTGGGTGAAAATGGTGCGACCTCACTCTCTGTTGCGGTATCGATCGCCTGTGGTTCAGTGCTGCTGACACCGCTGTGCCTGCTGATTCTGGAACGTGAAAAGGCGTTTGCTGCCGGTACCGCGCACGGTTCAACCATGACGATGTTGCCGGTGTTAATGTGGCGCTCGCTGAAAAAACCGATCGTGATGGGTCCGTTGATCGGCGTGGTATTGTCGGCGCTGGGTATTAAAATGCCGGATCTGGTGCTGGCGGCGATTAAACCGCTCGGCCTGGCAGCAACCGCCGCCGCCCTGTTCCTGACCGGTGTGATCCTCTCGGCACGTAAACTGAAACTGAATGCGGTAGTTGGCTTCGGTACGATAACTAAACTGTTAATTCAACCGTTTATCGCCTGGGGTCTGGTACTGGCACTGGGTCTGAGTGGTCCGGTGGCGATTACTGCGATTCTGATGATTGCCCTGTCAGCGGGCTTCTTTGGCGTGGTATTCGGCAACCGTTTTGGTGTGCAGTCGCCCGATGCCGAAGCCGTGCTGCTATTAAGTTCGATTCTGTGTATTTTATCGTTACCGCTGTTCATTACCCTCACATCCGGAATGTAATATGAGCTGTTCACCGCGTCCCCACGATCTGCTCTGGCTCAGTTCAGATCGCGCCCTGTCAGCCATCAGCGAAGCGTGGGTCAGTCAGCACTGGCATCACGCGCTGCCGGTGGTGGTCAGGCGCGATGTGAATCGTTCCGGGCTGATTCCGGTGGGTGTGCGCGGTGTAACACGCGAACAGCGCGCTGCCGGCTGGGCAGACCCGGCCGGGATTACGCGCATCGTCACGCCGGAGATGCTGGCCGAACGGCAACATCTGTTCGGTTCGCCGTTTGCGGATTACCCACCGGTAAAGGCGGCGATGGCGCTCAGCGACAGCGTCTGGCCCTGGAGCTGGGGCGTCACCGGCAGTACCGGTTACGCGCTGGCCACCCGGATACCGACGCTGCACGCTGCCAGCGATCTCGACTTACTGATTCGCGCGCCGCAGCCGCTGGCACGCGACGACCTGCAGCAGTGGCAGGCCCAAACCGAAACGCTGCCGTGCCGTGTGGATACCCAGGTGGAAACGCCGCTCGGCGCGTTTGCCCTTAACGAGTGGCTGCGTGAAGGCCGCGTGCTGTTGAAAACCGCCACCGGACCGGTTCTGACCCCCTCTCCCTGGAGCAGAGATTCCGCATGAAAATTCTTTTTACTTTTCCCGGCCAGGGCACGCAGCGGGTCGGCATGTTGCAGCATCTTCCTGACGGCGAGGCGCTGTTAAACAGCGTACGCGCCGTACTGGGTGATGAGACCGATCGGCTGGACAGTGCTGATGCGCTGCGCCATACCCGTGCGGTCCAGCTCAGCCTGCTGATTGCCGGTGTTGGCTGGGCGCGCGAGCTGATCAGACATGGACTAAAACCCGATATCGTCAGCGGCCTGTCGATTGGTGCCTATCCCGCCGCGGTCATCTCAGGCGCGCTCGATTTCAGCGATGCGCTGCGGCTGGTGGCGCTGCGCGGCGATCTGATGGAGCAGGCCTATCCGCAGGGTTATGGCCTGACCGCCATCACCGGGCTGACGCTCAGCCGGCTGGAGAAGCTGCTGGTCGACAGCAATACCTATATCGCCAACCTTAATGCGGAAACGCAGATAGTGATTGCCGGACGGGATGAGGATATGGCGCAGGTGACGCAAGCCGCGCTGGACGCCGGGGCGAGTAAAGCCGTCAGGCTGGCGGTGAGTGTGCCTTCCCACTGCGCGCTGCTGGATAAACCTGCCGCTGAACTGGCTACCGCGTTTGAGTCTGTCCAACTTTCGCGTCCCACCTGTGCTTACCTGAGCGGTTCGACGGGACGGGTTATCTGGGAGCCAGAGAAGATTGCCGACGATCTCGCCTTTAATATGGCGCGGACGGTGCGGTGGAATGATGCGGTGATTTCAGCCAACCAGCGCGATGCCCGGCTGGCGATAGAAATGCCGCCAGGCAATGTGCTGACTGGCCTGACGCTGCAGGCGGGCTGGCAGGGCGAAGCCATCTGCATGGAGCGCAACAGCGTTGAGGTGGCGCGGCATCTGGCTAAACGGCTGAGTCAGTAAGGCTACGGGCATACATCCGCCCTTCTGCCGCCAGTGCCAGCAGGTCATGATCGCGTTCACGGCGATGTGAATAGACGATCGAAATCTGCTGGCGCATCTGATAAGGCTCGGCCAGGCTGAGCAGCTGGATATTGTTTTCGTAGACTTTTTTCATCCGGCCCGGAATCAGCGCCAGCCCGACACCGGCCTGCACCAGGCTGACCATCGAAAAGATGTCATTGACCCTGGTGACCACTCTCGGTTCAAAACCCGCTACCTGAAACGCCTCCTGAAAACCGGCATAGGTGGCAAAGCCTTCGGCCAGCGAAACAAAATCGCGATCGGCATAGTCACGCAGATCCGCCTGGCGCGTCATATCCAGCGGCTCACCGGCTGGTGCGGCCAGGAAAATGTCATCATAAAACAGCGGGACCACATCGAAGTTCGAGTCGCTGAACTCGCCGTTGTGGGTGGCGATCAGTACCGCGTCAAGAGCCTCATCCTCAAGCATGTTAAGCAGCATCTGAGTGGAGCCCATAGTGAGATCAAGCTCCAGCGTCGGCCGACGCAGCTTCATTCCCATAATCAGCCGCGGAATGGTCTCCAGCGTCAGCGAGTAAAGCGTGCCGATGCGCAGACGGCCACAGCCGACACCCGCCACCAGCCGCGCCTCCTCAATGCCTTTACCCATCAGCGCCGTCACATCGCGGCAATATTCCAGCAGCGTCCAGGCGGCGGGTAGCGGCACCAGGTTGCGTCCCTTGTGAATAAACAGCGGGCAATCGATGCCTTCTTCCAGCGTATGCAGGGCGCGGTGAACGCTGACGCTGCTCAGCTCCAGCGCTTCTGCGGTGCGGGCAATATTGCCTTTGTTCATAAACATCATGAAGACACTGAGCTTACGGAAAGTAATCTCGTGATTAATATTGTCACTCATTGTCTGCTCTGCCTGTCTGGTCAAAAGGTGAAACGCATAAAAAACCGGGCTGCATAATAACGTATGCGTCAGCCAGGCCGATATGATCTGGCAAGGCAGCCGGGGAGTCGATCGAAAAGATCCCGGCGATCCTGCGCCATCAGGGCAGTCCGGGAAGGAGAGTGCGCGAGGCGCCGCGGTCAGGCGGGAGAGCGGAAGGTCACAGCGAATGCGGTGGCGGAGATGACCGGCGCTCACTCTGCGGCCAGGGCTTCAGCCGCAGAGTGAAATCGCGTTACAACCTTATCGGGGAGATATTCCAGATCTCATCGGCGTACTCCTGAATGGTACGGTCCGAGGAGAAGTAGCCCATGCCGGCAATATTCATCGCGGCACGCCGCTGCCATTCTTCCGGCTGACGATAAAGCGCATCCACCTTATCCTGGGTATCGACATAGCTGCGGTAATCCGCCAGCAGCTGGTAGTGGTCGCCGAAGTTGACCAGTGAATCGAACAGGTTACGGTAACGGCCTGGCTCCTGCGGACTAAAGACGCCGGAGGCAAGCTGCGTCAGCACCTGATGCAGTTCCTGATCCTCTTCGTAATACTGGCGCGGGTTATATCCCCCTTTGCGCAGCGCTTCCACCTGCGGCGTGGTATTACCGAAAATGAAGATATTCTCTTTACCGACGTGATCCAGCATCTCGACGTTGGCCCCATCCAGCGTGCCGATGGTCAGTGCGCCGTTCAGAGCAAACTTCATATTACTGGTACCGGAGGCTTCGGTACCGGCAGTGGAGATCTGCTCGGAGAGATCGGCGGCCGGGATGATGATCTGCGCCAGACTGACGCTGTAGTTCGGGATGAAAACCACCTTCAGCTTGTTCTTCACCTGCGGATCGTTGTTGATCACTTTAGCGACATCATTGATCAGATGAATGATGTGTTTGGCAACGTAGTAGGCCGAGGCGGCTTTACCGGCGAAGATATTGACGCGCGGTACCCACTCTGCATCGGGATCGGCTTTAATGCGGTTATAGCGGGTGATCACATGCAGCACGTTGAGCAGCTGCCGCTTGTACTCATGGATACGCTTGATCTGCACATCGAACAGCGCGTTCGGGTCCAGCACCACATCGAGGTTTTTCGCCACCCAGTCAGCCAGACGCCGCTTGTTCTGGTGCTTGGCGACCGCCACTTTTTCAATAAAGGCCGGATAATCGATCTGCGCCTTGAGCTCACCGAGCTGGCTGAGATCGGTACGCCAGTTGCGGCCGATCTCCTCATCCAGCACCTCAGAGAGTGCCGGATTGGCCAGCGCCAGCCAGCGACGCGGTGTAACGCCGTTGGTCTTGTTGCAGAAACGGCCCGGGAACAGACGCGAGAAATCGGCAAACAGCGACTGCACCATCAGGTTGGAGTGCAATTCAGAGACGCCATTAACCTTGTGGCTGACCACCACCGCCAGCCACGCCATGCGAATCCGGCGTCCGTCGTTCTCGTCGATAATCGAAATGCGCGACAGCAGATCCCAGTCATCCGGGTAGTAGTCCTGAATGGTTTTCAGGAAGAAGTCGTTAATCTCGAAAATGATGCTGAGATGGCGCGGCAGAATTTTGCCAATCATATCGACCGGCCAGGTCTCCAGCGCTTCAGTCATCAGCGTGTGGTTGGTGTAAGAGAAGACCTGACAGCAGACGTCAAACGCGTTGTCCCAGCTGAACTTATGTTCGTCGATCAGCAGGCGCATCAGTTCAGGGATCGCCAGCACCGGGTGCGTGTCATTCAGGTGGATGGCGATTTTATCGGCCAGGTTATCCCAGGTCTGGTGCATCCGCCAGTGACGATTGAGAATGTCCTGTACGGTGGCCGAGACCAGGAAATACTCCTGACGCAGACGCAGTTCACGACCAGAATAGGTTGAGTCATCGGGATAGAGCACGCGGGACACGTTCTCGGAGTGGTTTTTATCTTCAACCGCCGCGAAATAGTCGCCCTGGTTGAATTTACCGAGGTTGATTTCGTTACTCGCCTGCGCGCCCCATAACCGCAGCGTATTGGTAGCATCGGTGTCAAAGCCAGGAATGATCTGGTCATAGGCCATTGCCAGAATTTCTTCTGTCTCCAGCCAGCGCACCTTCGCGCCTTCATGCTGCACCCGGCCACCGAACCGCACTTTGTAACGGGTATTGAAGCGCTGAAATTCCCACGGATTACCATATTCAAGCCAGTAATCCGGTGACTCTTTCTGCTCACCTTCCACAATGTTCTGTTTGAACATGCCGTAATCATAACGAATGCCGTAGCCGCGACCGGGCATCCCCAGCGTCGCCAGCGAGTCGAGGAAGCAGGCCGCCAGGCGACCCAGACCGCCATTGCCGAGGCCAGGATCGTTCTCCTCTTCCATCAGCTCGGCCAGATCCAGCCCCATCTCATCCAGCGCCTGGTTCAGATCGTCATAAATCCCCATCGCCAGCAGCGCATTGCCCAGCGTGCGGCCCATCAGGAACTCCATCGACAGGTAATAGACCTGCCGCACATCCTGCGACAGCTGAGCACGGCTGGAACGCAGCCAGCGCTCAACCATCCGGTCGCGCACCGCCAGCAGCGAGGCGTTAAGCCACTCATGCTTATTGGCGATAGAAGGATCTTTACCGATGGTAAACATCAGCTTGTAGGCAATCGAATGCTTTAAGGCATCAACCGTCAACGTTGGTGAGGCGTAAGTGAAAGGTGCATTCATATCCAGTTTTCCCAATCCGTTACATCAAACGTTGGTAGAGATCACGGTAGGCTTGTGCCGCCACCTGCCAGCTAAAATCCATCCCCATAGCCTGGCGCTGAACGTAACGCCACAGCGAAGGACGAGACCACAACACAAAGGCACGCCGGATAGCCCGCAATAGCGACCAGGCGTTAGCATCTTCAAAACTGAAACCGCTGGCGATACCGTCCGCCAGGTTCTCTAATGAACTGTCATTGACCGTATCGGCCAGGCCGCCGGTGCGACGCACCAATGGCAACGTACCATACTTCAGGCCATAGAGTTGGGTCAGACCGCACGGCTCGAATCGGCTCGGCACCACAATCACGTCCGCGCCGCCGACAATGCGGTGCGAAAACGCCTCGTGATAGCCAATCTGAACGCCGACGCTGCCCGGATGCTCGGCCGCCGCGGCGAGGAAGCCCTGTTGCAGCTCGGCGTCGCCCTGCCCCAGCAGCACCAGCTGTCCGCCCTGCGCCAGCAGGCCCGGCAGCGCTTCCAGCACCAGATCCAGCCCTTTCTGTTTGGTGAGACGGCTGATGACGCAGAACACCGGCGCCTTATCATCCACCTTCAGCCCCATCGCCACCTGCAGCTGACGTTTGTTTTCCGCCTTGGCTTCCAGCGTGTCGCGGTTATAGCGCGCGCTGAGCAGCAGGTCATGCGCCGGGTCCCAGATTGACGGGTCCACGCCGTTGAGAATGCCGCTCAGGCGGCCTTCGAGCATCCGCTGTGCCAGTAAGGTTTCCATACCATAACCAAACTCGGCCGAGGTGATTTCATGCGCATAGGTCGGGCTGACCGCCGTGACGTGATCGGCGTAGTAGAGGCCCGCTTTGAGGAACGAGATCTGGCCGAAAAACTCCAGGCCATACATGCTGAAAAACGACCACGGCAGACCAATCTCTTCCATGTGATGCGCCGCGAATAGCCCCTGATAGGCCAGGTTATGCACGGTGAACACCGATTTCGCCGGGCGACCGCGCGCCTCCAGATAGGCGCAGGTCAGGCCAGCATGCCAGTCATGGGCATGAACAATATCCGGTCGCCACATCGCATCCAGCCCGCACGCCAGCTCACAGCCCATCCAGCCGAGCAGCGCGAAGCGCAGATAGTTATCGACGTAGGCAAACTGCGACTCATCATGATACGGACTGCCCGGACGGTCATAGAGCCCCGGCGCGTCAATCAGGTAGATGCCTACCCCGTTAAACTCACCAAACAGTAATCGCACATGTCCGGCAAAGGTATCCAGTTCTGTAACCACCTGAAGATCAGGTATGCCCTTGCGCAATGCTGGAAAAGCGGGCAATAACACCCGCGTATCCGTGCCACCCGCAATTTGTGCTTGAGGTAATGCCCCGACTACATCAGCCAGTCCGCCCGTTTTAAGCAGCGGGAAAAGTTCTGAACAGACATGTAAAACCTGCATCCTCGACCTCATTAAGTTATCAGGCACGATCCGCGTGCCGATTGCGTGTGTTCCGCTATCGCTTACTGCCCGGCCCTGGCCAGTTTAGCCAGCATGGCGCGGGTAACCAGTACGATGCCTTCATCCGAACGGTGAAACCGGCGACTGTCTTCATCAGGGTTTTCGCCGATAACCATTCCTTCTGGCAGCTCGCAGGCGCGATCAATCACACAGCGGCGCAGACGGCAGGATCGGCCAACCACCACATCGGGCAGCAGCACGGTTGAATCAATGTTACAAAACGAGTTAACGCGCACCCGGGGAAACAGCACCGAGTTCACCACCACTGAGCCGGAGATGATGCAACCGCCCGATACCAGCGAGTTCATGGTCATGCCGTGACTGCCGGAACGATCCTGAACAAACTTGGCGGGCGGCAGCGGCTCCATATGGGTGCGGATCGGCCAGGTGACGTCATACATATCCAGTTCAGGCATCACCGAAGCCAGATCAAGGTTGGCGCGCCAGTAGGCTTCCAGCGTGCCGACATCGCGCCAGTACGGCGGCGCGTTGTCGTCGTTCTGTACGCAGGAGAGCGCAAAAGAGTGCGCATAGCCCTCACCGCTCGCCACGATTTTCGGCAGGATATCTTTGCCGAAGTCGTGATTAGAGCCTGGCGTCTGCAGATCCTCTTCCAGCAACGCATAGAGATAATCGGCGTTGAAAACGTAGATCCCCATGCTGGCCAGCGCTTTGGTGTCATCGCCCGGCATGGTCGGCGGTTTTGGCGGCTTTTCGACGAAGTCGATCACCATGTTCTCTTCGTTCACCGCCATCACGCCGAACGCGGTGGCTTCATGCACCGGCACCGGCAAACAGGCGATGGTACATTTCGCCTCGTTGACCACGTGGTCCAGTAGCATGCGCGAATAATCCATCTTATAAATGTGGTCCCCGGCAAGGATCACGATGTACTGCGCCTGATAACGGCGAATCACATCAAGGTTCTGCGTCACCGCATCGGCGGTGCCGCGATACCACTGTTCGGTGGAAAAGCGCTGCTGCGCTGGCAGCAAATCCACAAACTCATTCATCTCTTCATTGAAGATCGACCAGCCACGCTGAATGTGCTGGGTCAGGGTATGAGACTGATACTGGGTAATCACGCCAATGCGGCGGATACCGGAGTTAACGCAGTTGGATAAGGCAAAGTCGATAATGCGGAACTTGCCGCCGAAGTGCACCGCCGGTTTGGCGCGTTTTGCCGTCAGGTCGACCAGGCGTGTACCGCGTCCACCGGCGAGGATCAGAGCAACCGTTTGTGTAGGGAGCTGGCGCGCCAGCATCAGGTGTTCTGTTCTATCTAATTTAACCATGTCTGACTCCTTATGATTGCTTTTGGAACACGCACACACCGTGTGCGGGACCATGCCAGACAGTTAACAGGATGGGGTTGTCGTCCCCGGCGAAAGGAGGAAGGGCACGCCATTCTCCGTCTGGTAAGACGATGTCATTCACCGAATCCGTGGCGTTTATTGTTATTAACCAGCGGCCGGACAGCAGGATCTGCAATCTGTGCGTTCCCTGTGCCCATTCATCGTGTTGCAGTGGCTGACCACCGGCATTGAGCCACTGCACATTGCCATCACCGTCCTGCCACCAGCGATCCGCCGTCAGCGCCGGAATGCGCTGACGGAGCTGAATCAGGGCGGCGGTGAATCCAACCAGTCCTTTCTCGTCCGCCTGCCAGTCAAGCCAGCTCAGGGCGTTGTCCTGACAGTAGGCGTTGTTGTTGCCGTGCTGCGTATTGCCGCGCTCATCGCCCGCCAGCAACATCGGCGTGCCCTGCGACAGCAACAGCGTGGTGAGCAAACCGCGTACGCTGCGGCGGCGGCGCTCAATCACATCGAAGCTGACACTCAGCCCCTCTTTGCCGTGGTTGTGACTGTAGTTGTCGCCGTGCCCATCACGGTTATCTTCCCCGTTGGCTTCATTGTGCTTGCGCTCGAAGCTCACCACGTCCCACAGCGTGAAGCCGTCGTGCGCAGTGATCAGGTTGACAGTGGCGTGTGGCAGCCGGTTCTCATGCTGAAAAAGATCGCTGGAGGCGGCAAAGCGGCGGGCAAACTCGCCGTTGCTTAACGCGCCGTGCAGCCAGTAGCGTCGTGCGGTATCGCGGAACCGATCGTTCCACTCGGCAAACGGCGCAGGAAAATGCCCAACCTGATAGCCGTTGGGGCCGATATCCCAGGGTTCGGCAATCAGCTTGACCTGTGACAGCACCGGACAGGCGCGTATCGCTTCAAACAATGGCGCATCGCGCTGGTAGTCGGGCGTACGGCCCAGCACCGGAGCCAGGTCAAAACGGAAACCATCGACGTGACAGACCTGCACCCAGTAACGCAGCGCATCCAGCGCCCACGCCATCACCTGTGGATGATGCAGATTGAGCGTGTTGCCGCAGCCGGTCCAGTTCTGGTAGTCGCCCTGCTCATCCAGCCAGTAGTAGCTGGCGTTATCGATGCCGCGCAGTGAAATTGTCGGGCCGATGACGTCCAGCTCAGCGGTGTGGTTAAACACCACATCCAGCAGCACTTCGATGCCCGCCGCGTGCAGGTTTTTAACTGCCTGCTGAAACTCCTGCAGCGGCGTCAGCCCATCCTGACCCGAGGCATAGCGCGGATCGACGGCCCACAAGGCAAACGGGTTGTAGCCCCAGTAGTTGCTCAGCCCCAGCTGAAGCAGCCGCGGTTCACTGGCAAAATGGGCAATCGGCAGCAGCTCAATCGCCGTGATGCCGAGCCGACGCAGGTAATCCACCATAACAGGATGGCCGAGCGCCGCGTAAGTGCCGCGCAGCGTTTCCGGAATTTCCGGATGCTGGCGGGTCAGGCCACGCACGTGCGCCTCGTAAATTACGGTGTTGCCCCACGACGTGCGCGGCGCGACATCGTCCTGCCAGTCAAAATCGTCGGCGACCACCCGCGACTTTGGCGCGATGGCCGCGCTGTCATGGGGATCGGGTGCGTCAATGCCGCCATGAAAGCGGGGATCGTCCGGGACATCACCGTCAACGGCGCGGGCGCAGGGATCGACCAGCAGCTTAGCCGGATTAAAGCGATGGCCCTGCTGCGGAGCCCAGGGACCGTGTACCCGATAGCCGTAGCGCTGTCCCGGCTTGAGTCGGGGTACATAGCCATGCCAGATATCCCCGCTGCGGCCAGGCAGATCCATACGCTGCTCCACCCCGTTTTCATCAAACAGGCAGAGCTCGACGCGCCCGGCATGTTGCGAAAACAGGGTGAAATTGACGCCTTTGCCATCGTAACTGGCGCCAGGCGGCTGCGGATCGCCGGCCGTTATGGTCATTCGCCCTCCCGCACCAGCCACAGGGTCGCCAGCGGCGGCAGGTTGAGACTCAGCGACTGCGGTCGCCCATGACTCGGCTGCTGATCGGTATGCACGCCGTGGTTGCGCACGTCACTGCCGTGATACTCATGCTGGTCAGTGTTCAGCACTTCGCGCCACCGGCCCGGCTGATTGACGCCAAAGCGGTAACCCGGACGCGGCACCGGCGTAAAGTTACTGACCACGATCACTTCATTGCCTTCACGGTCGCGACGGACAAAGGCAAACACCGAATGTTCCGCATCGTCGACCACCAGCCACTCAAAGCCCTGCGGATCGAAGTCGAGCTGGTGCAGCGGCGTATAGTGCTGATAGGTATGGTTGAGGTCGCGTACCAGACGCTGCACGCCGTGGTGCCAGTTGTCGCCGCCCTCCAGCAGATGCCAGTCAAGGCTGACGTCGTGATTCCACTCGCGGCCCTGAGCAAACTCGTTGCCCATGAACAGCAGTTTCTTGCCGGGGAAGCCCCACATCCAGCCGTAATAGGCGCGCAGGTTGGCGAACTTCTGCCAGGCGTCACCCGGCATACGGTCGAGAATGGAGCGCTTGCCGTGCACCACTTCGTCATGTGACAGCGGCAGGACAAAATTCTCGGTGTAGTTGTACATCATGCCGAAGCTCATCAGGTTGTGATGATAACGGCGATGGATCGGATCGAGCTTCATGTAGTCGAGCGTGTCGTGCATCCAGCCGAGGTTCCATTTGAACCAGAAGCCCAGCCCGCCGCCCTCGGTCGGGCGCGTCACGCCAGGATAGTCGGTTGACTCTTCCGCCATCGTCACCGAGCCGGAAGCGACCGTGCCCAGCGTGCGGTTGGTGTAGCGCAGGAATTCAATCGCTTCGAGGTTTTCACGTCCGCCATACTGGTTCGGCACCCATTCGCCTTCAGCGCGGCTGTAGTCGCGGTAGATCATCGACGCCACCGCATCGACGCGCAGACCATCGATGCCAAAGCGTTCGACCCAGTAGAGCGCATTGCCCGACAGATAGTTGCTGACTTCACGCCGGCCAAAGTTATAGATCAGGGTGTTCCAGTCCTGATGAAAACCTTCACGCGGATCGCTGTGTTCATACAGCTCAGTGCCGTCGAATTTCGCCAGACCGAAGTCATCGCTCGGGAAGTGGCCCGGCACCCAGTCCAGCAGTACGTTCAGGCCGGCGGCGTGAGCGCTGTCGATAAAGGCGCGGAACTCATCACGGGTACCAAAGCGGCGGGTTGGCGCATACATGCCCAGCGGCTGATAACCCCAGCTGCCATCAAACGGATGTTCGTTGATCGGCAGCAGTTCAATATGGGTAAAGCCCATCTCTTTAACGTAGGGCACCAGCTGCTCAGCCAGCTCTTTGTAGCTCAGCCAGAAGTTATTATCGGTGTGGCGTCGCCATGAACCGAGATGTACTTCATAAATAGAGATTGGCGCATCGAAGGCGTTGGCCGCTTTGCGCTCCTCTTTCATCTCGATCGCATCCGGCAGGCCACAAATCATTGAGGCCGTTTGCGGGCGCATCTGCGCTTCAAAAGCGAACGGGTCCGCTTTGATACGCAGCTCGCCGTTGGCATCAATGATCTCAAACTTGTACAGCTGACCGTTTACCGCACCTGGCACAAACAGCTCCCAGATGCCCATCTCTTTGCGCAGACGCATCGGATGACGGCGGCCATCCCAGAAATTGAAATCACCCACTACCGATACGCGACGGGCGTTCGGCGCCCAGACGCAGAAACGGGTACCGGTAACGCCATCGATCACGTCACCGTGCGCGCCCAGCGTTTCGTAGGGACGCAGATGGGTCCCTTCAGCCAGCAGCCACAGATCCATCTCCTGCAGCAACGGGCCAAAGCGGTAAGCATCATCGATCAGGTTCTGCTGGCCGTGCCAGTTCACCGCCAGCTGATAGCGGAAACGGTTTTTGCGGCGTGGGATCACACCGCTGAAAAAGCCGCGTGCATCTTCGCACGCCAGCTGGGCAAGTTTACGCCCGGTGGAGGTTTCAATAACCCACACTTCCAGCGCTTCGGGTAACAACGCCCGGACTTCCAGGCCTTGCTGAGTCTGGTGCATCCCCAGTAACGCAAACGGATCGGCATAATTACCTGCAAACAGGGCGTTGATCGCATCGCGATCGGGAAGCTCTGACATGACTTTCTTCCTGTGATAGTTGGCAGGCGAAATGAACGCGACGCAGCCTGTCACGCTTCACATGCGCTGCTCTTTATTGAGCCATACGTACGACGACAAAAGGCATCTGGCCATTCCATGGGAAAAGGTCTTTGCCGTGTACAACAACCATTTAGTCCGGAAAGCAAAACAGTCAACTCGCGGTACATCATGGTTAAATCATAGCTTGGTAGCGGCAGTTGCCATGGTCGAAACCAAAAAATTATTCATCGACCGGCAAAAAAGGGAAGCTGATCACTTTGTAAGCGAAACGGCAGGTTGTTTCGTGTACGACAGGGACAAAAAAACCGGGTAAAAACAATGATTATTTTCATTTATGCTGCCTGCAATATCCCGACTGATGAAGCAACATTTTTCATCGGATCGGAAATGTGTCGCTGATGCCGACCCCTGTCAGACGCCAGGATCAATGAGTGCAGACGACGGTTAAGAAAAGCTACCTGATAATGAGCTGTAAATCGATGGTTAACAGCATGTTTCTGACATGAACAGAATCACGCCATAAAAAGGGTAAGAAGTGAATCTGCTTCACGATCTTAAACTTTGCACGAAATAGCCGTACATCTGTTTTTTACTGTGCATTAGCATGCAAATACACATTGTCAGAGGCCAAAGGATTGCTATGGCTTTACAAGGAAAGTTTGTAATCAATAACGCTGATTATTCCCCACTCATTTTTCCAGGTTTAGGCACATTTTTAGCTTTTTCTGGTAATGGTATCTACCGTAATAAAGGTGGCTGCGGGATGATAATCAATAAGGGGCCATTACCTGCCGGATATTACTACATAGTTGACAGACCTTCTGGAAATTGGGTCAATAGCGTCAGAGCATGGGCTATTGACGAAATAAAAAGTGCATTTAAGTATCATGTTGATCATTCAGAATGGTTTGCCCTTTTTCGTGCTGATAGCATGATCGACGATAGCACTTTCTTTAGGGGTGTAGACCGGGGGAGTTTCAGACTTCATCCTGGTCAGGTCTCAGAGGGCTGCATTACGCTGGCCTGGCAATCAGACTTCAACATGTTGAGGAATGCTCTGTTAAGAACGTCCAAAATCCCGGTTCCGGACACAGACTTAAAAGCCTATGGCACTATTGAGGTCATCACTTATGGCGACACTTGCCCATAAATCAGGGAAGGTAGCCCTCTTCCTTCTGCTTTTAATTTTCGTGGGCCGGGCTATGGGTGAACCCTATAACTGGATTCACTATGATTTCGTTTTAAAGCTGGGAAGTATGCTTTATGGCCCTGGGGAAATTGGAGCAGAGGCAATAGATGATACGTATTTCTATATTAGTTTCCTCACTAACATAGTTATCACTACAGCACTTTTTTCCATAACAATGAAGTTAATCAGAAAAATAAGGAGATGATGACATGCCAATTCCTGCTTATATGTGGCTCAAAGATGATGGCGGTGCTCATATTGAAGGCTCTGTTGATGTCAGGGATCGCGAGGGCAGCATTGAGATTGTTGGTTTCAGTCATGGGCTGAATATTCCTGTAGACAGCACCAACGGCAAGATTACCGGTAAGCGTTCACACTCACCGATGATGATCGAAAAGGAGTTTGATAGCTCAAGTCCTTATCTTTACAAGGCGGTAGCTACGGGGCAGACGCTGAAAAGTGCGGAAATCCGTTGGTATAGAATCAACTATGCAGGACAGGAAGAGTGTTACTTTGTCATGACTATCGAGGGGGTAAAGATTACTGGTGTGAATCCCGGTATGCCAAACGCTAAAATGTCAGGTAATGCGCAAATTAATCATATGGAATCGATATCCATGATGTATGACAAAATCACATGGCGTTATGTTGATGGAAATGTGCAGTATACCGATGACTGGAATGTACGGGCATAGAGCATCGGAAAGAAACGCGTAGCTGAAAGAGATTAATGCGGAAAAAACAACTGAAAAAATATAATGACATGAACTTATACTCATCGCTGCAGCGCTAAAATGGCATACCAGTATCATCGTATAGGTAGTCTATTTCAGAAAGAAACTCGCAGACACTACCTTCGCTCCAAACATTGCTGCCTGTAATGACGCAACTATTTTTTTACTTTACCAACTCTGCAAATACAGAGAATTAACATTCTAAAGAATGAATAATTCATTCAGTTTTGAACATCATCACACTTTGGAAATGAAGCGGTGAAAGTTAAAACAAAATGATTGAAAGCAAGAGGAGTTAGTCGTATCTAAACAAAAGACATCAATTAAGATGTCTATATTAATAAGGAAATTAACAATGGCAAAACATTGGTCAGGGCAACCATGCCCTAAGACTGGAACTTATGGTCAGTATCATGATACTGACAATTCATACGCAGGAACTGCCTATGACCGCCATGTAAAAAAAGATGATCCATTCCCGCCATGCAAAAACAATCATCACTATAAAGAAAAGTGATACTGAATAGAAAAAGCCCCACGGGGCTTTTTCTTTTTAACCACTGTATTACATCCTTAGTGACCACCACACCATCATTCTCATGCCGTCAAATGCATTAGCTTCTCAAAAAGCCTGCATTGCGTATGTTTGATAAATGATGATTTGTTGACGATTAAGACCTCAATGAGAGTGTTGGCAGATTCAGTCTGACGAATTCAATTTTTAAGACGCTATCTGCCCCGTTGAGCAGCGATGCAATGTGCATATTACAATGATGCAAGTCTCTGTCCTAAGCCATCCTATCAGTCTCAAAACATACGTCATAAAACGCTGAGAGCTTTTTCGCTGAAACTCAAAAAATCATCCAGATGCTTAACGAAAAACAAAAAGCCCGCAACCATCAGTATTGATTACGGGCTTTTACATAGCGACCAGGCGGTTAGCCGATCATCTTTGTCTCACCTGATCGGCATTGATCATAAATCCGGCCTTTGGCGATGTTTGCTGTTTAGTTGGTTAACAACCGCAACATACGACGCAGCGGTTCAGCCGCGCCCCATAACAGCTGGTCACCGACGGTGAAGGCGGAGAGATACTCCGGTCCCATATTCAGTTTACGCAATCGGCCAACCGGCGTAGTCAGCGTGCCGGTCACCGCGGCAGGCGTCAGTTCGCGCATCGTCAGTTCGCGATCGTTTGGCACCACTTTGACCCACTCATTGTGGGATGCCAGCAGTTGCTCGATTTCAGCCAGCGGCAGGTCACGCTTCAGCTTCAGGGTAAACGCCTGACTGTGGCAGCGCAGCGCACCGACGCGCACGCACAGCCCATCGACCGGAATCACATGACGGGTCGCCAGAATCTTGTTGGTTTCCGCCTGACCTTTCCACTCTTCACGGCTCTGACCGTTTTCCAGCTGCTTGTCGATCCACGGAATCAGGCTGCCCGCCAGCGGCACACCGAAGTTATCGGTCGGCAGCGTACCGGAACGGGTGAAGTCGGTCACGCTACGCTCGATGTCGAGGATGGCGGAGGCCGGGTTCTGCAGCGCAGGGGCAACGTGATCGTGCAGCATCCCCATCTGGGTCAGCAGTTCACGCATGTGGCGCGCACCGCCGCCAGAAGCCGCCTGATAGGTGGCAACCGAAGCCCACTCCACCAGATCCTGGGCAAACAGTCCGCCAAGCGACATCAGCATCAGGCTGACGGTGCAGTTTCCGCCGACAAAAGTTTTAATGCCGCGATCGATACCCTCACGAATCACCTGATGGTTAACCGGATCGAGGATGATGATCGCATCGTCTTTCATCCGCAGCGTAGAGGCCGCATCGATCCAGTAACCCTGCCAGCCGCTGCTGCGCAGCTTCGGATAGACATCACTGGTGTAGTCGCCGCCCTGACAGGTAATGATGATATCCAGCGCACGCAGTGCCTCAATATCAAACGCATCCTGCAGTACGCCCTGCTGCTTACCGGCAAAGGCGGGAGCCGCCTGACCGTGCTGCGACGTCGAGAAGAAGACCGGATTGATGAGATCAAAATCGCGCTCTTCGCTCATGCGGGACATCAGCACTGAGCCGACCATACCGCGCCAACCAACAAAACCTACATTCTTCATGTCGTGTCCGTCTCAGGCGGTTTTACACCTGCTTTTATGTCAGAGGAGAGAACGACGTGTTCTTTGCACGTCGCTCTGCGTAATAATAAGATTTACCTGTGACCATCAACTCTACAAAATGCAGGCTTTCTGGCAAGTGAATTAATTCGATTACGCTAACTTTTTCAGCAGCGTAACTAATAACAGCCATTTCCGGCACACAAGACGGCGTAAAACGAATGACTGAAATGATTTCAGCGACCATATTATTGTTGTTAATTATGGACCCATTGGGCAATTTGCCGATTTTTATGTCGGTTTTAAAGCATCTGGAACCGAAACGGCGGCGAGTGGTGCTGATTCGCGAAATGTTGATCGCGTTAATCATCATGCTGCTGTTTCTGTTTACCGGCGAGCGCATCCTGGCGTTTCTCAACCTGCGTACCGAGACGGTATCGATTTCTGGCGGAGTGATTCTGTTCCTGATTGCCATCAAAATGATTTTCCCGTCGGAAGAGAGCAGCAGTACCGGTTTACCGGCGGGTGAAGAGCCGTTTCTGGTGCCGCTGGCGATCCCGCTGGTTGCCGGACCCTCGCTGCTGGCGACCCTGATGCTGTTGTCACATCAGTATCCGCAACAGATGACGCACCTGGTTGGCGCGCTGTTGATCGCCTGGGGCGTGACGGTAGGTATTTTGCTGCTGTCAGGCCTGTTCCTGCGGCTGCTGGGTGATAAAGGAGTCAATGCGCTGGAGCGGCTGATGGGATTGATTCTGATTATGCTGGCAACCCAGATGTTCCTCGATGGGATTCGGGCCTACCTCAAGCTGTAGCCTGTACGCGCTTCCCCTTTCCATTGGGGAAGCGCGCCGCCAAAAATCCACCATCAATGTTCACTCCGTTTGTACATCCGCCGGGGGTGTCCAATTTTTCCATACAACATTTCCACGCTCAGAAATCCTGCCTCTACGCAGTGTTCCAGATAGCGTCGGCTGGTCGTTTTGCTGAGCCCCGTTTTGCTGACCACTTCATCTACAGAGAAGCTGTGTCTTTCGCTTTCGTTAAAAAAGCGCTGCACCCGTGCCAGCGTGCTTTCCTCGATACCTTTGTTGCCATTATCCTGACGGTAGTTTTTAGCCTGTAACTGATAAAGCGAATCTACGTTTTGTTGATCAACAATCTTCCAGATCCGCTGCTGTTCAGCAAATTGCACGAAGCGCTCCAGTGACTGTTTAAGTCGCCGCCAGGATACGGGTTTAAGAATATAATCAAACGCACCGCTACGGATCGCCAGGCTGCAGGTATCCATATCGCTTGCCGCGGTGATAAAAATGACCGAACAGTGAGCAGGGATCAGTAAGGGATTACTGACCAGACTAAGCCCTTTACCATCGGGCAGATAATTGTCCAGTAAGACAAGCTGCGGCTTTAAACTTGTCAGCAGGGCCTGCGCCTCAGCAAGTGAAGAGGCAATGCCCACCAGTCGAAGACGTGGATGCTTATTTATCAGTTCGGCGTGAAGCTGAGCCAGCTCTTTCTCGTCTTCAACGATAAGTACATCAATGGGTTCATGTTGCATAGTCGGTCTCTTTCACCTTCCGCGTAAGGGGCCGGGCGGCTGCCGTCACTGGAATAAAAAGCGAGAAAATGGCGCCACGGGGGATATTATCAGCGACCTCAATCACCCCACCTGAGTGGGTGACATAGTGCTCAATCAGGTACAGGCCAATGCCATGATCGCCCTGATTTTTTGTGGTCGTGCCCCGTTCGAATAGTCTGTCGCGGATCTCAGGCTTAATTCCAGCCCCCTGGTCAGCCACCTCAATGACTAACTCACTCGCGTTTAGTTTTATAAAAATTTCAACAGGTTGGTATGGGCGTGAAGTTCGTTGGGTCGATTCAATTGCGTTATCCAGTAAGTTTCCAATGATGGAAACCAGCTCAGCTTCCGGTATAGAAACAAAAGGTTCGTCCATCCGGCAGCCGGGATCAAAACGCAGTTCGACACCTTTCTCACGTGCCTGAGCCGATTTCCCTGTCAGCAGGCCGCAGAGCATAGGTGAATAAAAGCGTGAAGAGATGAAGTCCAACAGCTCTTGTTCGTGCGCCGATAACGCCTGAATAAAACCGATCGCTTCCTCATAACGCCCCATATGCAGCAGGCCGGAAAGTATCGTCATGAGATTAAGCTGTTCGTGGCGCATAACGCGCAGATTATCAACGTAGCATTTGACCTGACTGAGTTGGGCACTGAGCGTGTCGATTTCATTGCGATCGCGAAAGGTAATGACCCAGCCCTGTAGCGAATTTTCCAGCATGACGCTTACGCGGCTGGCAAATACTCTAAGATCGTTAAAATGACACACTTCATCGTGGGTATCCTGGCTTAAAATGGTTGAGGATTCGAAGAACGACACAGGGCGAATAATCTGGCTTATCAGCTGACCTCGCAGTTGCTGTGCGCTTTGAGACAAACTCAATAGCTTGCGGGCAGCCTGATTGATTACCTCAATCCGCAGGTCACGATCAATGACTATGACTCCTTCATAAATAGACTCCATCATGGCACTTTGCTGGCGTACCAGTAATCCAATCTCACGCGGCTCCAGTGAGAAGATCTGTTTCTTGATACTGCGGGTGAAGAACCATGAGAAGATAAACAAAGCAATAAGCAGCAGCACCGCAGCAATCAGAATGTTTACGACCTTCGTGACGGTGATAGTGTTGAGATAACTGGTCAGATAACCGACAGAAACGATACCAATAACCTGCCCGGTAGCGTTAAAGATAGGCGCTTTACTCCGCAGTGAGATGCCCAGACCACCTTCCCGGATAGTGGTAATGCTTTTACCCTGCAGCACGGCGTCGTTATCACCCCCAACCAGCGGAGTACCTACTCGCTCCTCGCGCACCGAGTGAAACAGATGTGTCCCTTTATTATCTCCAACCACCATGAAGCTGGCATCGCTATGAACGGCAATTTGATTCATGAGGTGATGGATTGCAGAAGCATTTTTTTCCTCCACTTGTTGACGTAAACCAGGAATAAGTGCAATTTCCTCCGCCTGTATTTTCGCGCGAATACTCATTTCTTTATAGAGTTCTCTTGAAACATCGAAGTAATAATACCCTGCCAGAAGCGAAAACAGTCCGGAGAAAAAAACAACCAGCGAAAGAAACAACTTTACCTGGAATGACACTTTCATCTGAAATGATACTCTCATCACTGTTATGAGCAGAATCAACGGGAGCAGAAAATATATCACTTTTACTTCGGATGATGAGCTATTTAGCTGAAAGTTGCGATCGCTTGCACAGAGCGATTTATTAAAACCTCGACAGAAAATATTTACTTACGTGAAAAGCACCCAAATGTTATTTGATTGTTCGATAATGAAAAAAAACCATTAAAACCACAAAATTAATTAAACCCTCAATCACATTAAACTATAAAAACCATTAAAACTATAGAGACCATAAAAACTTAAATTTTTATATGCCATCCCTCACAAAAAATTATCACCGACGATCTTAAACTTAACCCTTAAATAATTAAGGGGATTACTTATGAGCACAACTGACGATTCTATCTCAGCAATCCATGATCAGATAAATATCAAACGCCCGTCATTAAAAGAACGCTGGTGGCACATTATGGATACCTGGAAAGTGGGTATCATTCCTCTGCCACTATTTGTATTAGCTGGCGCGTTAATTGCGATTGATTGCCTTGGCGGCAAACTGCCCAGCGACATCGTGGTGATGGTTGCCACGTTGGCATTCTTCGGCTTTGCCTGTGGAGAGTTTGGCAAGCGCCTGCCTGTTATAGGTAAACTCGGTGCCGCTGCAATTTGTGCGACGTTTATCCCCTCCGCAATGGTCTATTACGGTCTTCTGCCTGATGTCGTCGTAGAGTCCACCACCCGGTTTTATAAATCCACCAATATTCTTTATCTTTATATCTGCTGCATCATTGTCGGCAGCATTATGAGCATGAACCGTACCGTCCTGATTCAGGGTTTCCTGCGTATTTTCTTCCCGATGGTATGCGGCGAAATTGTCGGCATGCTCGTCGGAATGGGTGTGGGTATCGCACTTGGTCTTGAACCATTCCAGATCTTCTTTTTCATCATTTTACCGATTATGGCAGGAGGCGTAGGAGAAGGTGCCATCCCCCTTTCAATCGGCTACGCTACGCTGCTGCATATGGACCAGGGTGTTGCGCTTGGTCGTGTACTGCCGATGGTGATGCTGGGTAGCTTAACTGCCATCATTATCTCCGGTTGCCTTAACCAACTCGGTAAACGCTTCCCACAATTGACCGGTGAAGGTCAGTTAATGCCTGACTGCACCAATGTGGATGCCACCCCTTCTCAGCCAGCCCTCTCTGGAAAAATGGACGTGACCACTATTGCCTCCGGTGTGCTGCTGGCGGTGCTGCTTTATATGCTGGGTATGCTCGGCCACAAATTGATCGGGCTGCCAGCACCGGTTGGCATGCTTTTTATGGCCGTACTGGTAAAGCTATGTCACGGGGTTTCTCCACGGCTTCTGGAAGGCTCGCAGGTGGTATACAAGTTCTTTCAGACCTCGGTGACCTATCCGATTCTCTTCGCTGTTGGTGTGGCAATCACCCCCTGGCAAGAGCTGGTAAATGCTTTCACCTTGAGCAATCTGCTGGTGATTATCAGCACCGTCTCTGCGCTGGTTGCGACCGGGTTCATTGTGGGTAAAAAAATTGGTATGCATCCCATTGATGTCGCCATCGTCTCTTGTTGCCAGAGCGGTCAGGGAGGTACCGGCGACGTAGCCATTCTGACCGCAGGTAACCGTATGAGCCTGATGCCTTTCGCCCAGATTGCAACCCGTATCGGTGGCGCGATTAACGTCTCCGTTTCTTTGCTGATACTGGGCAACTTCCTCGTTTAAATTTTCAGGAAATCACAATGAAACTTGCAAGCTATATCCATAAGGGTAAACGCAGTTACGGCCTCGTAACAGCCAACGGAGTGATAGACCTGGGCCAGCGACTGGGCGATCGCTTTATCGATCTGAAAGCGCTGCTGCAGGGCGACGGGCTAACTGAGGCGATGCGTTATCTCAACGATACCGTTGATATGAGAACAGACGAAATCGCCTTTTTACCGGTTATTGAGCAGCCTGGGAAAATCCTCTGCGTAGGCATGAATTATTCCGCGAAACGCGAGGAATTCGATCAGCATAATCCAGCACCCACGCTGTTTATCCGCTTTCCTGACTCTCAGACCGGCCATAAATCACCGGTGCTTAAGCCACATCACTCCAGCGAGTTCGACTATGAAGGAGAGCTGGCGGTGATCATCGGAAAAGGCGGTGAAAGCATTGGTCGTGATGTCGCGCTCCGCTATGTGGCCGGTTACAGCTGCTATATGGATGGTTCTGCGCGCGACTGGCAGCACTCCTGGTTCACCGCCGGTAAAAACTGGCGCCAGACCGGTGCGTTTGGTCCCTGGATGGTGACAGCAGATGAAATACCCGATCCTCATCAACTTGCGATCCGCACCTGGCTCAATGGCCGCATGGTACAGGAGGATAACACTGGCAGCATGATCCATAAGGTCGCTGAGTTGATCGAATATATCAGCACCTTCACGCGTTTGAGCCCGGGTGATGTCATCATCACCGGATCGCCTGGTGGAGTAGGTAAAAAGCGTAATCCCCCATTGTTTATGAAGGATGGCGATTGCATTGAGGTTGAAATCGAAAATATCGGCCATTTGAGCAATATGATCATGGAAGCGCCAGCACAGGTGCTGAAAACAGCGCACCAGGTAACACATGATGTTCAGACAACCTATTCTTGATTTCCACCTGACGGTGGTATCAACGCATCCGGAACGATTAAGGCAGATTCGCTGTTTGCTGGCAGACAGCGGTCTGGAACTGGATAACGATGTCACGCTGTTTGTAGAAGCCTGGTCTGGTTCAGAACTGGTGGGATGTGCAGGACTTGCCGCTAACGTAATTAAGTGTGTAGCGGTCAGGGAGCAACTACGAGGCACCAATCTGAGCAGCCGACTGCTGACAGAAGTAGAAAATGCCGCACTGGCTCGCGGCCATTTTCACCTATTCCTTTGCTCCCGACCCAATAATATGACGCGTTTTGCACGTTGTGGTTTTTGGCCGATTGCGCAAAGTGGCAATAACGCCGTTCTACTGGAGAATACCCCGCAGGGCATTACGCGTTACTGTCAATCGCTCAGCGCGCTGCGCAAGAACGGCGATCGTATCGGTGCGATTGTAATGAATGCTAACCCTTTCACCCTGGGACATCGTCACTTAGTGGAGCAGGCGGTGAAACAGTGCGACTGGTTGCATATCTTTGTGGTGCAACAAGACTCGTCGTTCTTCTCGTTTACCGCCCGCCTGAATATGGTGCGGGCAGGTGTCGCGCATCTGCCAAATGTATCCGTACATGAAGGTTCACAATACATCATTTCTCGTGCGACTTTTCCGGCCTATTTCCTAAAGGACAGCGTCAAAGTAGAACAGGCATGGAGTGAAATCGACGTACTGATATTTCGTAATTTTATCGGACCCGCGTTAGGCATCACCCATCGTTTTATCGGTACCGAACCCTTTTGCGATATCACCCGTCAATACAATCAGACATTGCATCTGTTGCTCGCTTCACAAATCGAGGTAATCGAAATTCAGCGGCTAGAAGCGAATGGCAAAGCCATTTCAGCGTCCGAAGTCCGTCGGTTACTAAAAACAGACCAGTTTTCGCGTATCCAGGAGATTGTGCCGCAATCCACCTTCTCACACCTTAAATTGCACTGTAGCTCGGGCAAAGAAACAGCATAATTATCAGGAAATTAAAATGAATATTGTAAGGGAAGCGCTGGCTGGAACGCTGGAATCCAGCGACCTGATGGTCAGGATAGCCCCGGCGGCTGGCGAGCTGGAAATTATCATCAACAGTGAAGTCATTAAGCAGTTTGGCGAGCAGATTCGCCGGGTCGTCGATGAGACATTGCACGCCCTGAACGTACAGGAAGGACTGATTATCATCCAGGATAAAGGCGCACTGGACTGCGTGATTCGCGCCCGTCTGCAAAGCGCGATTCTTCGCGCAACAGACGAAACATCCATCGACTGGAGAAAAATGCAATGAGCCCACTTCGTCGCAGCATGCTGTTTTTACCCGGTGCCAATGCTGCCATGCTCTCAACTGCCTTCATATACCATCCCGACTCCATCATGTTTGATCTTGAAGATGCTGTCGCTCTGCGCGAGAAGGACAGTGCTCGCCTGCTGGTTTTCAATGCACTGCAACATCCGATGTATCAGGAGATTGAAACTGTCGTACGCATTAACCCGCTGAACACACCATTTGGCTTGCTGGATCTGGAAGCCGCCGTAAGAGGAGGCGCTGATGTTATTCGTTTGCCAAAAACGGATACGCCCGAAGAAATTGACGAGCTTGAAGAACATCTAACCCGAATTGAAGGCGCATGCGGGCGTGAAGTGGGATCGACGCGAGTGATGGCGGCCATTGAGTCCGCACTTGGCGTGATTAACGCCGTGGCGATTGCCCGAAGTACTCCGCGCCTGATCGGTATCGCGCTGGCTGGTTTTGATTATGTGATGGATATGCAGACGGAACGCGGGGATGGTACCGAGCTGTTTTATGCCCGCTGCGCTGTACTGCACGCCGCACGTGCCGCCGGGATCGATGCCTTTGACGTCGTATGGTCAGACGTGAACGATGAGGCTGGATTCCTGCGTGAAGTAGAGCTTATCCGCAAAATGGGTTTTAACGGTAAATCGCTCATTAACCCTCGCCAGATCGATCTGTTACATAACGCCTATGCGCCAACCCAGTCTGAAGTAGAACACGCCCGGCGGGTAACAGAAGCGGCAAAAGAGGGCGAACGCAATGGCCTGGGCGTCGTGTCGCTCAACGGCAAAATGGTAGATGCACCGATTATTGAGCATGCGCAAAGGGTACTGGAACGCGCGGCTGCCTCAGGCTTACGTCGTTAAGGATTTCACATGAATCAGACAGAACTTCTTCATATCAATTTTCCTCATCTGCGGAACTTAACCCCGTTTGACACCGCCTGCAGCACCACTCCGTGGCTCGCTGATACTGAGGCGAAACAGCGTCGCAAACTGTGTAGTTCCTTAGAAGAAGCCGTAGTGCGCAGTGGTCTGCAGGATGGAATGACCATATCCTTTCACCATGCGTTTCGTGAAGGCGATCGGGTAATTAACAGTGTGGTTGCCCTGCTGGCCAGAATGGGCTTTAAAAATCTGACACTGGCTTCCAGCTCGCTAATGAGCTGTAACGACACCCTGATTGAACATATCGAACAGGGCGTGATCAACCGAATCTATACCTCAGGCATGCGCGGCAAGCTCGCCGATGCTATTTCCCACGGGCTGATGGACGAACCAGTACAAATTCACTCTCACGGTGGCCGCGTAAAACTGTTGCAGGACGGGGAGCTTCAAATCGATGTGGCATTCTTAGGCGTACCCTGTAGCGATGCATTTGGCAATGCTAACGGTATTCACGGTAAATCCTGCTGTGGCTCGCTGGGCTACGCCATGGTCGATGCTCATTTCGCCAAAAAAGTCGTGCTGCTCACTGAAGCACTGGTCCCTTTTCCTAATATACCGGCCAGCCTGGTGCAGGATCAGGTGGATTACATTGTACAGGTTGAAAGCGTAGGTGATCCGTCGAAGATTAGCGTGGGGGCAGCGCGAGCCACCAGCAATCCCCGGGAGTTGTTGATTGCCCGCCACGCGGCAGAGGTCATTGAATATTCAGGCTACTTTAAACCCGGTTTCTCGATGCAGACCGGCTCTGGCGCAGCAGCTACGGCCTGTACACGCTTTATGGGCGATAAAATGGAACGCCACGGGATAAAAGCGCGCTTTGCGCTGGGGGGCATTACCGGCAGTCTGGTGGATCTGCATAAAAAAGGACTGATCGAAACACTGCTGGATACGCAGTGTTTTGACAGTGAGGCCGCAGATTCGCTGGCAACAAGTCAAAATCATATTGAGATTTCCACCAACGTTTATGCCAATCCCGGGAGCAAGGGCGCGAGTTGTGACCAGCTTGATGTCGTGATCCTCAGTGCGCTGGAAATTGACACGAACTTCAACGTGAATGTTATCACCGGCTCAGACGGGGTGATGCGCGGCGCATCCGGTGGCCACTGTGATGTCGCCGCGGCGGCAAATCTGACCATTATCGTGGCGCCATTAGTGCGAAGCCGCATACCGACCATCGTGAAGCGGGTTACTACGCGCTTAACGCCAGGGGAAAGTATTGATGTATTGGTTACCGATCAGGGTATCGCAGTAAACCCGGCCCGCCCGGAAATCCGTGAACGACTTGAAGCGGCTGGTTTAAACATTGTGACTATCGAAGCGTTGTATGCCCGGGCAATTTCTTTGGTTGGCGAGCCGACACCGATTGAGTATACCGACAGAATTGTGGGTGTCATTCGTTACCGTGACGGCAGCGTAATCGACACGGTTCGACAAGTGAAGGAATAACCGTGATGCCGGCAGAAACCCACACACGAACTAGCGTCAGTCTGGAGGCATTGCTGACAGCACGTGAGCAGCGCGCGGCGCGTCAGGCTGACTGGCTCAGGCTCTACAGACAACCCATTATTTCCCTGACGCTGGTCACGCCCGGAAGCGTCAAAGACAACCAGCGCTATCGCAACTGTATGGGCGTGGCGCTGCTAATGTGCGATCAACTGCTGCGAAAGCATCGCTGGCGCGTGCTTGACCGCAATGTTTTGTGGTTACCAACCGGGCCGGAGGCGTTATGGTGTGTGGCTCATCCAGCGGCAGAAATCAAAGCCCATTGTGCTGAGCTGGAACAGACACATCCTCTTGGCAGACTGTGGGATCTGGACGTAATTTGCCCGGCTAACGGGCATATCGGCCGGCTCTCGCTGGGAAGAAATCTACGCCGTTGCCTGGTGTGCGACCAACCTGCCCATGCCTGTTCCCGTTCACGTCAGCATCCTGTTGAGCAGGTCGCTGCATGTGTGGAGAAACTGATTAATGACTGGTTTTCTCGCGACTAAAGCACGGGTAGCGAACGTGGCGAGGCTTGCGGAAGAGGCATTATGGCTTGAACTGGCGTTGACGCCTAAACCGGGGCTGGTAGACACGCTTAATAACGGTTCGCATCGTGATATGGACCACGCGATGTTTGCCCGAAGTATTACCGCCATCACGCCCTGGTTCTCACGGTTTACCGAATTGGGGTTTGAGTATGCGGATAAACCGCCAGAGCAGCAGCTCCGGTTGCTTCGTCCGATGGGAATCGCTTGTGAACAGGCGATGTATACCGCAACGGGTGGAGTAAATACGCATAAAGGCGGAATTTTTGCACTGGGCTTACTTTGCTTTGCCGCCGGACGCGTATCGTATCCCGATGCCCGGAGGCTCTGCCTCGAAGTCAGTCGCCTGTGTCGGGGTCTGGTGGAACATGAACTCGCGAACCGCACAGGCCTGGCGACGGCAGGCGAGCGACAGTATCAGCAATTTGGCTTAACCGGTGCCCGCGGCGAGGCAGAGAGCGGATTTGCCACCGTGCGCGAGGTGCTGGCGCTCTGGCAGGGAGAAACGCTGCATGAGCTTTTACTACGTCTGCTGGCCGTGAATCAGGACACTAACCTGGTATCGCGTGGCGGCATGGCCGGGTTGCACTACGTGCAAGGCTATGCGCGTCAGCTTCTGGATCAGGGCTGGGATCGAGCGGCGCTTTTAGAGATGGACAAAGCTCTGATTACGCGCAATTTGAGTCCGGGAGGAAGTGCGGACTTACTGTCGGTGAGCTGGGTTCTGGCGGGCTGCGGTTGATCCCACCAGCGTTTCTCCCTGGTTTGTACCATGATCTCTGTAGCTGCCTATCCGCCCCATCATAGATGTGAAGAAACAGCATTGCGGTGAATAGTGAGGGCCGCCCGTGCCTTAGGTTGCAATAATATACATAGCAGGAACATTTAAAACGGATGGGCCTCCAGATTTCAATGCCCGATACAGACCGGTTAAACAGAGCATCCGGAGGCCGCGCCGTTACGATAACAGCGTAAAGGCGATCATCCCCACCACTGCACCGACGGTGCCGAGAATGGTTTCCATCAGGGTCCAGGTTTTCAGGGTTTCCGCTTCGCTGGCCCCGGTGAAGCGACCAAACAGCCAGAAACCGGCATCGTTGACGTGGCTGATGATAATCGAACCGCCGCCGATACAGATCGACAGGGCCGCCAGCTGAGCGCCGCTGTAGTGCAGCGGTTCAATCACCGGCATGATCAATCCGACCGTGGTGAGACAGGCGACCGTTGCCGAGCCCTGAATCACCCGCACTGCGCCCGACAGAATAAAGCAGGCCAGCGCAATCGGCAGTCCCGCACCGGTCAGCGCATTCCCCAGCACCGGCCCGACGCCAGAATCGACCAGCACCTGTTTGAATACGCCGCCCGCGCCGATCACCAGCAGGATAATCCCCGCCGGCTGCAGCGCACTGCCGCACACCTGCATCACCCGCTCTTTGTCCATGCCCTGACGGTAGGCCAGACCATAAATCGCCACCAGCAACGCCAGCAGGATCGCGGTAAACGGATGACCGATAAACTCCAGCCACTCATACAACGGGGTGCCTTCGGTGGTGAAGCGCGCGCCGATGGTTTTCAGGCCAACCAGCACCAGCGGGAACAGAATCAGTGACAGGCTGAAGCCAAACGAAGGCAGCTTGCTCTCATCCACATCCGGCTGATGATCTTCCGGCGGTGCGCTGAACGAGACATGATTCCCGATGAAGTTGCCGAACAGCGGACCCGCAATCAGCATGCCGGGGATCGCGGCGCACAGACCCAGCAGGATCATCCAGCCAAAGTCAGCGTGCATCTGCGAGGCCAGCAGCATCGGTGCCGGACCCGGCAGCAGGAAAGCGGCGGCTGCGGCGACCCCGGCAAACAGCGGGATCACCAGCTTAACCAGATTGCCGCCGGTACGCCGCGCCACGGCAAAAGCGATGCTGATTAACAGCACCACCGCCACTTCAAAAAACAGCGGTAGCGCGCAGATCAGGCCAGCAATGCCCATTGCGTAATGGGCGCGACTCTGACCAAAAGTTTTCAGCATCCGGATAGCAATCTGATCGACCGCCCCGGTTTCATGCAGGATTTTGCCGAACATCGCGCCCAGCGCCACCACAATGGCTAGGAAGCCGAGCGTGCCGCCCATCCCCTTCTGCATGGTTTCGGCGATCTGATTCAGCGGCATACCGGAGAACAGCCCGGCACCAATCGACACTAACATCAGGGCGACAAAGGCGTGCATACGCGCTTTCATCACCAGAAAAAGCAGCAGCAGGACGGAGCCTGCTGCGGTCAGTACAAGTGTTGCGGTATTCATCTCTAACCCTGGCTGATTGCGTCCCTGATAGTCGCAACCGTAGCCGCCACAACCTCGTCGAGTGAATGATCGATATCCACCACCAGTACATCCGGCTCATCACTGCCCGGTTCTTCCAGCGTCGCAAACTGGGTGACCAGCATTTGCGGCTTGAAGAAGTGACCTTTGCGCGCTTTAAGACGGGCTTCGATGGTATCGAAGTCGCCTTTCAGATAGACGAAACGCAGGTTGTCATTACCCTGGCGCAGAATATCGCGATAACTTTTTTTCAGCGCCGAGCAGACAATCACTGAAATCGCCTGGGTACGCTGCATCGCAAACGCAGCATCGTTCAGCGCCTGTAACCACGGCTGGCGGTCGTTATCATCCAGCGGATGACCATCAGCCATTTTCAGGATGTTGGCGCGCGGATGGAGAAAATCACCGTCGAGAAAGGCGGTATTCAGTTGATGCGAAACCTGGTTGGCGACGGCAGACTTACCGCTGCCTGAAACGCCCATCAGGATAAAAACGTGATGCGACGGGGATTGCGTTGTCATTTTTCTGCTCCGGCAGGTGTGGATTTGCCAATGTTACCGATAACAATGTCGTTTCTCATTGTCTTGACCACTTAACAGCCTGGCAACCTTTTTACCGGGAAAAGCACGAAAGTGTGAGCTGACTCATAAAATCGCCAGAATCAGATGCTGCCACCTTCACTGATTTCGAAACCGACATCGAGCGACTGATTTGCGCTGCTCTCTCCGCCGATACGCGCCAGCAGCAGTGCTGCCGCTTCACGCCCCATCCGGTCGCGCGGCGTCAGGACCGTTGCCAGTTGCGGCGTCACCACCTGACTGATGTCATGCCCGTGGAAACCGGCAATCGCCATCTGGCTCGGCACCTGCAAACCCTGTCGCTGGCATTCAAACATCGCGCCGACGGCCAGGTCATCGTTGGTACAGAACAGGCTGTCGGTTTCAGGATAGAGCCGCTGTGCCTCACGCAGCAGATCACAGCCGGCGCTGAAGGATGAAGCATCTTCCATCATGACGCTGCGCGGAGTCAGCCCCGCTTCGCGCATCGCCGCTTCATAGCCGCGCTGCTTTTGCAGCGTACGTTCATCGAGACGTGCCCCGAGGTAAACGGTGTGACGATGACCTTTGCTGAGGATCGCCTGGGTCATCTGTCGCGCCGCTTCCACGTTGTCGAAGCCTACCGCCATATCCAGGCAGGGCGTCACGCTGTCCATCACCTCAATCACCGGAATGCCGGCTACTTCCAGCATCCGCAGCGTGCCGGGCGTGTGAGTGCGTTCGGTCAGGATCACCCCATCAATGTTCCAGCCGAGCAGCGAGCGCAGCTGTAACTCTTCTTTTTGTGGGTTGTAGCCAAAGTGAGCCACCAGCGTCTGATAGCCCGCCTCATCGGTGACGGCTTCAATGCCGCGCAACACGTCGGCGAAGACCTGGTTGGTGAGCGACGGCAGCAGCACGCCAATGGCGCGGCTGGTCGCGTTTGAGAGCATATCGGGCGCGCGGTTGGGGATATAACCCAGCTCATCCAGCGCCACCGCAATCTTATCGCGCAGGGCAATGGAGACCTGCTCAGGGTTACGCAGGTAACGGCTGACGGTCATTTTTGTAATGCCGACGCGATCGGCAACGTCCTGTAATACCGGTCTTTTCTTCTTCATCGTAGCGCCTGGGATCGCCCTTATAGCTTCAGTACGATGAGTCTATCACTTTTCTGACAACAGATTGCCAACCGGGCGCGACGAGGCGCGCCCGTAACCGAATCAGACCGGTGGCAGATCAAACAGCAGGACTTCGGCGGCGCTGCTGGCCTCGATGGTGAGTGCGCTTTCATCCCAGATTGCCAGCGCATCGCTGGTAGTCACCGCCTGACCGTTGACGGTAACCTCCCCTTTCACCACCTGAATCCAGATGCGACGACCGGCATCGATCGCCACGTTATCCTGCTCACCCGCCGCCAGCACCCAGCGCGATAAGGTCATATCCTGATAGACCTTCAGCGAGCCTTCACGCGCATCCGGACTCAGCACCAGCTGACGTCCCTGCACATCCGGGAAACGGCGCTGATCGTAGCGTGGCTCAATGCCGGTACGCTCAGGAATGATCCAGATCTGATACAGATGCAGCGGCTCGGTGGCGCTGGCGTTGTACTCGGAGTGACGTACACCGGTGCCGGCGCTCATGATCTGAAACTCTCCGGCCGGGATCTGCTCTTTGTTGCCCATGCTGTCCTGATGCTCAACCGTTCCGGAGAGCACGTAGGTCAGAATCTCCATATCTTTATGCGGATGGGTACCGAAACCCTGGCCGCCTTCCACCACATCTTCATTGATCACCCGCAGCGCGGAGAAACCCATAAAGTTAGCGTCGTGATAGCTGGCGAAAGAAAAGGTGTGCCAGCTGTCCAGCCAGCCGTGGTTAGCGTGACCGCGTTCTTCTGCTTTGCGTACATAAATCATGTTCAAATCTCCTCAATGTTTTTTATAGTCTCTCCCTGCGGCGGTTTGATTGATAGCTGAAAAAGTTCACGCCTCTGTTCAAAATCATTGAACAAAAGCGGGCGGATTACTGAACGGGACAGAACGAACCGGTTAGAAGGCGGGATGAAGGGAAAAAACGGACATAAAGGTAAATTGATAAAGCCGGTAGATAACAGCCACGCAGAAACTCTGTTAATTTATTTTCCGAATATCACACTGGTGATATTTCCACGGAATTTAAAGCCGCCAAAGATAACAGCGGGATTAAAAGTGATACCTTAAAAATCATCATTAATAAGGGATGACTTTTGATACCTTAAAAAATAAATTACAAACCGAATAATGTGATCGCCGTAAATAACCCGCCATGACAAACCCTACTAAAATAGCCAGCAAATAAAAAGCCTGTTTTTAAATATTGCCCGATTCATTTTATCTCTTCTTATTATTAGGAACCCTATTATGGATGCCGTTCAAAATACGCTGTTATCAGGTGACACCCTACGCTGGAGAAAAAGCGATACCGTCTGGATGCTGGGACTCTACGGCACGGCAATTGGTGCCGGCGTGCTGTTTTTGCCGATCAATGCCGGCACGGGCGGTTTGCTGCCGTTAATCGTGATGGCGCTGTTAGCCTTCCCGATGACCTTTTTTGCCCATCGTGGGCTTACCCGCTTTGTACTTTCCGGCAGGAATCCGGGTGAAAATATTACTGAAGTGGTGGAGGAACATTTTGGTACCGGTGCAGGCAAGCTGATTACCCTGCTCTACTTTTTTGCTATTTATCCCATTCTGCTGGTTTATAGCGTGGCGATTACCAATACCGTCGAAAGTTTTCTCACCCACCAGCTTCATCTGGTATCGCCGCCGCGTGCGTTACTGGCATTGATTCTGATTGTCGGCATGATGGCTATTGTACGCTTCGGTGAAAAAGCGATCGTGAAAGCGATGAGCGTGCTGGTCTTCCCGTTTGTTGCCGCGCTGATGCTGCTGGCGCTTTATCTGATCCCCCAATGGAACGGCGCTATTCTGAATACGCTCTCATTTAGTGGTTCAGAGACCACCGGAGGTGGACTGTGGTTCACGCTGTGGCTGGCCATTCCGGTCATGGTTTTCTCTTTCAATCACTCCCCGATTATCTCCTCCTTTGCGGTGGCCAAGCGTCAGGAGTACGGTGATCAGGCGGCATCAAAATGCTCACGTATTTTAGCCTGCGCCCATATCATGATGGTTCTCACCGTGATGTTTTTCGTCTTCAGCTGCGTACTGAGTCTCTCACCGGAAAACCTGGCCGAGGCGAAAGCGCAGAATATTTCTATTCTCTCTTATCTGGCTAACCATTTTAACTCTCCGTTAATTGCCTGGATGGCGCCGATTATCGCCATCATCGCCATTACCAAATCCTTTCTCGGTCACTATCTGGGCGCGCGTGAAGGTTTCAACGGCATGGTGATTAAGTCGCTGCGCAGCAAAGGCAAAACCATTGAGCTTAATAAGCTGAACCGGATCACCGCCTGCTTTATGCTGGCCACCACCTGGATTGTCGCCACCCTGAATCCCAGCATTTTAGGCATGATTGAAAAACTGGGCGGGCCGGTTATCGCCATGATTCTGTTCCTGATGCCGATGTACGCCATCAATAAAGTCCCGGCGATGCGCAAGTACAGCGGTCATCTGAGTAATATTTTTGTCATCGTCATTGGCCTGATTGCTATTTCCGCCATCGCTTATTCATTACACAGCTGATGACCGTCGCTCGCCCTCCCGGCGAGCGCCACTTTCCTATTGCAATCCGCATGGGTGAATCATGATTAGCGTTTTCGATATTTTTAAAATCAGCATCGGGCCATCCAGTTCACACACGGTCGGGCCGATGAAGGCAGGCAAACATTTTGTGGATACGCTGAGTGAAAAAGGCCTGCTGGATAAGGTGACTCGTCTGGTGGTGGATATTTATGGCTCGCTTTCTCTGACCGGTAAAGGCCACCACACCGACATTGCGATTATTCTCGGCCTGAGTGGCTATCTGCCTGACACCGTGGATATTGATAAGATCCCAGCCATCATTCGTGACGTGAATAGCCTGCAACAGTTGCGTATCAAAGAAGGTCAGCGGGAAATTGCCTTCCCGGTGGCAGAGTGCATGCGTTTTCACAGCGAGTTTCTGCCATTACATGAAAATGGTATGAGCATTACCGCCTTTTGTGACGGCAAAACCGTTCATTCCCAGACCTACTATTCCATCGGCGGCGGTTTTATCGTGACCGAAGATGATTTCGGTAAAAACCTGGATAACGAAATCGATCTCCCCTTTCCGTTCTACTCCGCCCGCAACCTGCTGGCGCATTGCCATGATAATAACCTGTCGATTTCAGCGGTGATGATGAAGAATGAGATTGCCCGCTATGGCCGCAAAGAGGTGGAAGAAAACATGGCGCAGATATGGCAAACCATGCGCAATGCGATTACCCGCGGCCTCAGTACGGAAGGCATTTTACCCGGCCCGTTAAAAGTGCCGCGTCGGGCATCGTCTCTGCATCGCATTCTGGCGCCGCAGAGTCAGTCGGTGAATCCGTTAAGTGCTATGGACTGGGTGAACATGTTTGCTATGGCGGTGAGCGAGGAAAATGCCGCAGGAGGACGTGTGGTTACCGCGCCAACCAACGGCGCGTGCGGAATTATTCCGGCGGTGCTGGCCTATTATGATCGTTTCATCAAACCGGTCACGCCTGAGCTTTATATGCGTTATTTCCTGACGGCAGGCGCAATTGGCATTCTTTATAAGATGAATGCCTCCATTTCCGGCGCTGAAGTGGGCTGCCAGGGAGAAGTCGGCGTGGCCTGTTCAATGGCAGCGGCTGGCCTGGCTGAATTGCTGGGCGCAGAGGCGGAAAAAGTCTGCGTCGCGGCTGAAATAGGGATGGAGCATAATCTGGGTCTGACCTGCGATCCTGTGGCGGGTCAGGTTCAGGTGCCCTGTATTGAGCGAAATGCGATTGCGGCGGTGAAAGCCATTAACTCAACCAGTATGGCGATGTATCGCACCAGCGATCCGAAAGTGTCGCTGGATAAGATCATTGAAACCATGTTTGAAACCGGCAAAGACATGAATGCCAAATACCGTGAAACGGCGCGCGGCGGTCTGGCGATCAAAGTGGCGATTTGTGAATCCTGACGGTTAAACACCGCCAGCCTGTCAGGCTGGCGGTTTACTCCTTTCACCCTGCCGGTTTTAACAACGTTATTTCGTTTCGCTCTCCGTTGTCAGATCTGACCAGACCATGCTTCGCACTTCTGAAGAGCTGTACCATTCATTAATGGTGGCGCTGGGCGGCGTCTGCTGGGCAGGCTGGCCGGTAGCGGCTGCCTGAGCCGGGCCGGTCTGCTTTTTTCTGATACGGATGCGGGCAGGTGATGAGGCGGTTAACTGTGCATTAAAGGTGCGCCGGTGTGAATCCGAAAGAACGGACTCCAGCTGATGCAGACGTTCCAGACCACGCAAAATACCGATAAGGGTGCTCAGGGTGACAGACTCCCCTAATTCTGCCCGCTTAATGGTTGCCGTACCCACGCGGGCGCGTTCAGCAAGCTCAATCTGAGAGAGCCCAAGCTGCATACGTGTTTCTTTAATTCTGCAACATAATTCAGAAATAATTTCACTGTCGGACATGGTATTAAAACTCATATCAATACCTTATTGCGTGATTCATTGGATAAATTATTTAACAAACCTGAGTGCAAATAAAGGAAATAATTTCAGGATAATCCCTTCAGCATCAATACATGTTAATGATTATCTGAAAATACATAGCGCAGATAATTTCAGCATCAGATAATTTGCCCATCGCGCTTATTTTATCCGGTTAAATTTAACCAAATCCGATCTCTTTTTTCCGCTGGCTGAAGGCCGTTTAACACCATGACCGTCCGTCAACCCGATCTGTTAATCCTGTCAGTCACTGAATATCACGTTGCGGTTTGAGGGTTTATTCGTGATCGCGCCCGCCAGCCCATTTGAGGACGGGTTAAGGGCCAGCTGCCACTGGCCTGACAGAGACCTTGTGCAGGTGCGGCGATGAGAGCAAAAAAAAAGCCAGCATCTGTGCTGGCTAAATAATACTGGAAGCAATGTGAGCAATGTCGTGCTTTCTCAGGCTGTCGGGCGACACCCCGGGAACGCATCGCAATAATAATCATTATCATTCGTATCTGTAAAGCGATTTTGGCGGAATTTTGTTGATTTATCCGTGCTTTCCCTTGATGTTAAAAGGGATTTATCCATCTAATCCATCGGGAGGCACCATGAGTGAGATCACCGTTCGCCACGTTACGCCGGAAGATGCGGTCGCTCTGCAGCGCATTTATAGCCAGCCCGATACCCAGGCGAACACGCTACAACTCCCTCACTCGTCGTTGCAGATGTGGCAAACCCGGCTCAGCACGCCCCGGCCAGGAGTGCATCTGCTGGTGGCCTGTATGGATGATGAAGTGGTCGGGCAATGCGCCCTGGAAGTGCCCGAGCGCGCCCGGCGGCGTCACTCCGCCACGCTGGGCATGGGAGTCGATGAAAATTATCGCCAGCGCGGTGTTGGCCGTGCCCTGATGCAGGAGATGGTCAGCCTGTGTGACAACTGGCTGCAGGTCTCGCGGATGGAACTGACGGTGTTTGTTGATAATGCCCCGGCTATCGCCCTTTATCGTCGCTTCGGTTTTGAGATCGAGGGAACGGCCAGACGATATGCGATGCGCTATGGCGAGCTGATCGATGTTCATTTCATGGCGCGGCTGAAATCCTGACGCCTCAGAATAAAAAAGGGCACCCTGAGGGGTGATGCTCGTCAGTTAAGCGACAGGTGATAACGCAGTCTGGTGCCGAACAGGGGCTGGCGGTCCTCGCGCCGCTGCGCGGTGCCTTCACTTCATTCCTCTGCCTGACGGACCGCCGGGGATGGCACATCCTGTGCCGCCCCGCCTTTCGCCCGCGTCCTGCGGGCTCTCCGGGCTAATGTTCAGCGCTGCGGATTGCCTGCCCCTGATCGGCCCCCGCCTGCTCTGAGGCTTCAGTGTGTGCTGTTAAAAAGGGCACAAGAGTGGAGGCCTGAGCGCCTCTGCTGCGGAAAGGGCTATCCGCAGCGCTGAGGCGTGACGTTGGGCCAGAACGCCACGCCGGGAAGCGTGGGGAGTTCGGGGACGGCCCGGCAGCAGCAGAGGTGCTCAGGCCCGCACTCCGGCACGCCTGCCAGGAAAAAAGCTGCCACGTCTGACCGTGACAGCCTTTGCAAATCTAACCTTCGCTGACGAGCATTACACACCCTCAGGTGCCCTTGTGCCTTAATAACCGGCGCTGAGATCGTCGATGCTGCGCGGGTCGGAGGCGCCATACAACATCCCATCGGGACCAATCATAATGCTCTGGGTACTGCCCATCGCTGGCAGCACTTTCACATGCTGGCCTTTGCTTTCCAGCAGACGCAGCGTATCCGGGCTGAAGCCTTTCTCAACTCGCAGCTGATCGGGCAGCCACTGATGATGGAAACGCGGTGCATTGGTCGCTTCGGCGACGTTCATCCCGAAATCGATGCTGTTAACCACCATCTGCAATACCGTGGTGATGATACGGCTGCCGCCCGGACTGCCGGTGACCAGCCAGGTTTTGCCGCCTTTCGCCACAATGGTCGGAGACATCGAAGAGAGCGGACGTTTCGCCGGTTGCACCGCATTGGCTTCACCGCCAACCAGCCCGTAGACGTTTGGCGTACCCGGCTTGGCTGAGAAATCATCCATCTCGTTATTCATCAGGATGCCGCTGTTACCCGCCACAATCCCGCTGCCGAAATAGGTGTTAAGCGTGTAGGTCACCGCGACCGCATTGCCCTGTTTATCCACCACCGAGAAATGGGTGGTCTGGTTACTTTCATAAGGTTCGAGCTTGCCGGGTTTGATCTCACTGGACGGACGCGCTTTGGCGACATCAATCTGCTGCGCCAGGGTTTTGGCGTAGGCTTTGCTGGTTAATGCCTGCCACGGCACCTTTACAAAATCGGGGTCGCCGAGATATTCAGAGCGGTCCGCGTAGGCATATTTCTCCGCTTCGGCCATAACCTGCATCGCATCCGCGCTGCCAAAGCCCATCTTCGCCAGATCGAAGTTTTCCAGGATATTGAGGATCTGCACGATGTGGATGCCACCGGATGACGGCGGCGGCATCGAGAAGACTTCATAGCCACGATAGGTGCCGCTGATTGGCTTACGCTCAACCGCGCGATAGGCCGCCAGGTCAGCTTTGTTGATCAGGCCGCCGTGCTGCGCCATCTCCCCGGCGATCTCATCCGCGATTTCACCTTTATAAAAAGCATCCGGTCCCTGACGGGCAATCAGTTGCAGACTGTGGGCGAGGTTCTTCTGCACCAGCCGATCGCCCTTCTGCCACGGCGTGCCGTCCGCTTTATAGAAGATCGCTTTGCTGTTGGGATGGTTAATCAGCACCTCTTTGCCGTAGGTTTTCAGGTCATCCGCCAGCGCGTCGTTGACCGGAATACCGTCACGCGCCAGTTTAATCGCGGGTGCCAGCAGCGTGCTCAGCGGCAGCGTGCCATATTTTTGCGCAGCCAGCGCCAGCCCGGCCACGGTGCCCGGCGTACCGGAGGCGAGATGTGAGGTCAGCGACAGCTTGCTGTCGGCGTTGCCCTGCTTATCCAGGAACATATCGCGCGAGGCGTGGCCCGGTGCCATTTCACGGAAATCGATAGCGGTGGCGCGGCCAGAAGCGGTGCGCAGCAGCATAAACCCGCCGCCGCCGAGGTTACCGGCCTGCGGATGGGTGACGGCCAGCGCAAAGCCCACCGCCACCGCCGCATCGACGGCGTTGCCGCCCTGACGCAGAATCTCAACCCCGACCTGGGTTGCCATCGCATCGACTGACGCCACCATGCCGTGCTGTGCTTTCACCGGATGGAAAGTGTCGCTGTCGACGCCGTAAGAGACCGGCGGTGCCTGGGTTGGTGCGGCGTTAGCGCCGGCCACCACGGTAAAACTCATCACCAGCGACCAGCTAAGCTGCCGCACTGTTTGCTGCATTTTCATCCTGCCACCATCCCGTGTTGTTATTTACATTTTTTTATCATTTACGCAAGTGGCTACAAATACAGCAAAATAATCAGGGTTAAGTCAAATCAGGAATACATCTGAAGGTAAGGTCTGTGATATCGCGTAAACTTATGCGTGCGACCCTGAACGCCAGACGATGGCATTCAATATCCAGCACCTGTCGCTTTGAGGAAGGAGGAATAATGAAGAAGTGGATAATTGCTTTGGCGGCCCTGCTGCCTTTCGCCACGCTGGCGAACACGCTGAACAGTACCAACGATCCTAACCGGCCAGGCTATAACCCGAGCCAGCAACGGATGCAGAACCAGATGCAGACGCAACAGCAGCAACAGCAGTTGAAGCTGCGTCAGGATCAGCAACGTCAGACTCAGGATATGCAGCGTAAAATGCAGGAGCAGCGTAACAGCGCCCAGCAACGGGTGATCACCACGCAGCCGGGTCAGCAAAATCAAAATCAGAACTAACTAAAATCGGGGCCGATGATGTCGATGCAGTCGGTACAGATGGCATCAACGCCCCATTTCAGCAGTTCCCGCACCCGCTCCGGGCTGTTTACGGTATAGGCCAGAATCTTCAGGCCAGCCGCCTTTAGTTCCGCCACCCGCGCTTCGGTCAGCACTTTGTGATTGAGATGGATCGAAACGCACGCCAGCGCCGCCGTTTTCTCGCGCCACTCATTATCCCAGCTGTGTGACAGCAAACCACGCGGCAGCTGCGGTTCCGCCTGCATCGCCGCTTCCAGCGCCTCATACGAGAAAGAAGAGAGCAACGGTGCGGTTTGTCCGTGCCACAGGCTGGCTGCCGCCTGCGCCACGGCGCGCCCGGTTTCTGCTTCGCTGCCGGTGGTCGGTTTGATTTCGATATTCGCCATCATCTGATGCTGACGGCAGCGATCCGCCACCTGATCCAGCCGCGCCAGCTTTTCGCCATTAAACGCCTTGCTGAACCAGCTGCCGGCATCAAGCTGTGACAGTTTCTCCCACGGCAGCTGCCCGGCAACGCCCCAGCCGTTGCTGGTGCGATCCAGCGTGTCGTCGTGCAGCAGAAAGATCTGTGCATCGCCCGACAGTTTGGCATCAAATTCAATCATCTGATGACCATATTTCGCCCCGACGTCAATTGCCGCCAGGGTGTTTTCCGGTGCCAGTTTACCGCCGCCGCGATGCGCGACGATGTGCGGATAGGGCCAGTGTTGTGTGCTCATTCCAGACGCTTTCCATGGGTTGAATCGAAGAAGTGTAACGCATCTGCGGGCAGATGCAGCCACAGCGTGCTGCCAGGCTGTGGCCGCTCGCTGTGGGCTAAGCGTACCACCAGCGGCGTATCACCGATGCGGCCATGCGCAAGATTATCGGCACCCAGCATCTCCAGCGTATCGACCCGCAGCGGCACGCCGCCCTGCTCACGGCTGCTGAGCTGGATATGTTCCGGCCGGATACCCAGCACCACCGGACGGTTGGCCCACTTCGCTTTGCTGTCGCTGAGCGGCAAAGCGTGCGACGCATCCAGATTAAAGCGCGTACCGTCACTGTTGAACTGCCCTTTCAGCAGGTTCATCGCCGGTGCGCCGATAAACGAAGCGACGAACTGACTGGCGGGACGCTCATAAACCTCAACCGGCGTGCCCAGTTGCTCGACCACGCCTTTGTTCATCACCATCACCCGCTGCGCCAGCGTCATCGCTTCGACCTGATCGTGCGTGACATAGAGGCTGGTGGTCTGCAAACGCCGATGCAACTGTTGCAGTTCAAGACGCATCTGCACCCGCAGCCGTGCATCCAGATTGGAGAGCGGCTCATCGAACAGAAACACCGCCGGTTCACGCACGATGGCGCGCCCCATAGCAACGCGCTGACGCTGGCCGCCGGAGAGCTCACGAGGCCGGCGGGTCAGCAGATGATCCAGCTCAAGGCTGCGCGCCGCGTCAAGCACCCGCAGCCGAATCTGCTCTTTGCCCATGCCGCGGATCTTCAGGCCATAGGCCATGTTCTCTTCGACGGACATATGGGGATAGAGCGCATAGTTCTGGAACACCATCGCAATGCCGCGATCTTTTGGCTCTTCCTGGGTGACGCGTTTGTTGTCGATGTAGATGTCGCCGGAGCTGACGCGCTCCAGGCCCGCCACCATCCGCAGCAGGGTCGATTTCCCGCAGCCGGAAGGGCCGACCATCACCATAAATTCGCCATCATTAACCGTAACGTTCAGCGGCTGAATGATCTGATTTTTACCATCGTAAGACTTGGTCACTGCCTGAAGGGTTACGCCTGCCATCTTATTTCTCACTCTCAACCAGGCCGCGCACAAAGGCACGCTGCATGACTAACACCACCACAACCGGTGGGATCAGGGTTAATAACATCGCCGCCATCACTTCGTTCCACTGGGTCGGTGAACCGCTGGTGGAGATCATACTTTTGATCCCCGCGACCGCCGTGCCGAGGCTGGCGTCATTAATGATCAGCAGCGGCCAGAGATACTGATTCCAGCCGTAGATAAAGGTGATCACGAACAGCGCCGCCAGGTTGGTTTTCGACAGCGGCAGCACGATATCGCGGAAGAAACGCATCGCGCTGGCACCATCGATGCGCGCCGCTTCCACCAGCTCATCCGGTAGCGACATAAAAAACTGGCGGAACAAAAAGGTGGCGGTCGCTGACGCCATCAGCGGCAGGGTCAGGCCGCTGTAACTGTCGAGCAGGTTCAGATCGGCGATCACCTGCACCGTCGGGAAAATACGTACTTCGACCGGCAGCATCAGGGTGATGAAAATCAGCCAGAAGAACAGCGTCCGTAGCGGAAAGCGAAACCAGACCAGCGCAAAGGCTGACAGCATCGAGACGGTGATTTTGCCGACGGTGATCCCAAGCGCCATGATCGTGCTGTTCAGCAGCATCAGGCCGAATGCCGGGCCGTTACCGTTCACGCCGTGGGTCCAGATGCGCGAGACGTTCTCCCACAGGTGGGTGCCGGGCACCAGCGTCATCGGCACCTGATAGACCGCGTCGTTATCCAGCGTGGCCGCCACAAAGGCGACATAGAGCGGGAACAGGATAGTCAGCACGCCCAGTATCAGCACGATGTGGCTGAAGATATCCAGCCCGCGTCGGTTCTCAATCATTGGTATTGCACCTTACGTTCAACGAAGCGGAACTGAATCACCGTCAGGCCGATCACCAGCACCATCAGCACCACCGACTGGGCGGCGGATGAGGAGAGATCCAGACCGGTGAAGCCTTCGCGATAGATTTTGTAGATCAGCGTGGTGGTGGCCTGCACCGGCCCGCCGCCGGTCGCCGCGTCGATCACCGGGAAGGTATCGAAGAAGGCGTAAATCAGGTTCACCACCAGCAGGAAGAAGCTGACCGGGGTAATCAGCGGCAGAGAAAGGTTGAAGAAGCGACGCACCGGCCCGGCACCGTCAATCGCGGCGGCTTCCACCAGCGATTTGGGAATCGACTGCAGCGCGGCGAAGAAGAACAGGAAGTTGTAGCTCATCTGCTGCCAGATTGACGCCAGCACAATCAGGAACATCGCCTGACCGCTGTTTTGCGCATAGTTCCAGTTGTAGCCGATGTGGTTCAGCAGGTAGCTGAACAGGCCCAGACCGGGATTAAAACAGAAACATCCACAGCACCGCCGCCACGACCGGCGCAACGGCGTAAGGCAACAGCAGCAGCGTCTGGTAAAGTTTGCGCAGCCGCACCACGTAATCCACCAGCGCCGCCAGCAGCAGCGACAGCACCATGCCGCACACCGTGACCAGACCGCTGAATTTGATGGTGGTCCAGAAGGAATCCAGATAGTAAGGATCGGCAAACAGCCGTTTAAAATTATCCAGCCCGACGAAGGTGCTGGAGATGCCAAAAGGATCGAGGCTTTGCAGCGAATACCATAAGGCTTCACCCGCAGGCCAGAGAAAGAAGATGGCGGTGATCAACAGTTGCGGCAGCACCAAAAGATAGGGCAACAGGCTGGTGCGAAAGACCGGACGAGATGAGGACATGGCGCACTCTGATTCAGAAAGAGAAAGGGCCAGCCTGGGCTGGCCCGGTGGAGCGGGTTACTTCACCTGCTGCTGGAAGCGACGCAGCAGATCGTTGCCGCGTTTAACCGCATTATCCAGTGCGCTTTGCGGCGACTGTTTACCGGTCCAGACGCTCTCCAGCTCTTCATCCACCACGGTACGAATCTGCGGCATATTGCCGAGACGCATCCCTTTGGTGAAAGGCAACGGCGGCTTGTTCAGCATCTGACGGGTGGCGATATCGGCTCCCGGATTTTTATCGTAGAAGCCCTGCTGTTTGCTCAGCTCATAGGCGGCGGTGGTAATCGGCAGATAGCCGGTTTTCTGATGCCATTCCGCAGCGATTTCTGGCTGGGCGAGGAACTGCATAAACTCAGCGACGCCTTTATAGGTGGCTGCATCTTTGCCCTTCATCACCCACAGGCTGGCCCCGCCGATGATGGCGTTTTGTGGTGCTTCAGGAACGGTGTCGTCATACGGCATCATGCCCACGCCGAAGTTAAATTTGGCGTAATGACGGATATCCGCCAGCGAACCGGATGAGGCGGTGGTGATACCGCAATCGCCGTTGTAGAACTTGGCGGTGGACTCATCTTTACGACCAAAGTAGGTGAAGTCGCCCTTTTTATTCATCTCTTCCAGCATCTGGATGTGACGAACCTGCACCGGCTTATTGAACTCCAGCACCGCATCGCGACCATCAAATCCGTTGTTTTTGGTCGCCACCGGCAGCGCATGCCAGGCGCTGAAGTTTTCGATCTGAATCCAGCCCTGCCAGCCGCTGGCGTAACCACAGCTCATGCCCGCTTTACGCAGCGCCGCGGCATCTTTTGCCAGCTCCTGCCAGGTTTTCGGTGGCTGATCCGGGTTAAGTCCTGCTTTTTTGAAGGCGTCTTTGTTGTAGTAAAGCACCGGGGTCGAGCTGTTAAACGGTTGAGAGATCAGCTGACCTTTGCTGTCGCTGTAGTAGCCCGCCACCGTCGGTACAAACTGCTTTTCATCAAACGGAATACCGGCATCTTTAAACACCTGATGCACCGGCACAATCGCCTGTGAGGCCATCATGGTAGCGGTGCCGACTTCATACACCTGCAACACCGCGGGCGCTTTACCAGTGCGCACTGCCGCGATACCTGCCGCCAGGCTCTGCTCGTAGTTACCTTTGTAGGTCGGAACAATTTTGTAATCGGGATGGGCCTGGTTAAACCGTTGCGCCAGCGAATCCACTTCTTTGCCTAACTCGCCTTCCATAGAGTGCCAGAACGGGATCTCAGTGGCGGCCAGCGCCTGGCCACTGAGCGTCAGGCCAAGCAGCGCGCTGATCAGGCTACGACGATAGGTAACGACGGACATAGAATTTTCCTGTGCAGGTAAATACGCGTGAAATCACGGATTTCTGTTTCGCGAAGTAACATGACACGGGGAAATGAAGGATTAATAACAGAAAGATGACAGCCGGGTGACAGACTGAATAGCGGAAAAGGCAGAGCGACTAACTGCAGCTGAGCTTGTTGACAAAGTCTGGCCTGGTCGCTGTAAGACTGAGCCCTGCACAGAGAACACGGTCAGATCGGAAAGACGCAAAATCCGTCATCCATGACATGCTCGGCCCGCGCCGTCCATGGCGCGGGACGCTTTCCTCCTCTGCCCGTGTTCCCTGTGCGTTGAGTTTGTTCGTTGCAGCCAAATTCACCCTGATTTGGGTTTTCAGCAATCTGAGCGGCTATACACCATTACAAAGTCGCGTTTGTTTACATAAATTGTAACGGATACTGGCAATGACAGCACTTGTCCGTGCTTTTTAAGGGCAAACTCAAAGGCCGTCAGTGGCACCACCCACACCCATGCTCAAGGCCGTCGGCGGCGCAGGCAGGTTGCGGGCGGACAGCGCGCAGCCACCGGAGCGTACACGTAGTACGTGAGGATGGCGAGCACTGCCCAACCACAACCTGACCAGTAAGCCAGGCCGTGCCCCATCAGGCACCCAAATACGCGCTGCGGACGGCTTCGTTGGAAAGAAGTGCTGCGCCTGTGTCTTCCAGCACGACATGGCCGTTCTCCAGCACGTAACCCCGATCCGCCAGCTTCAGCGCCTGATTCGCGTTCTGCTCCACCAGGAAGATGGTCATCCCTTCGCTGCGTAACTGTTCGATGGTGTCGAAAATCTGCTGAATGATTATCGGTGCCAGACCCAGCGACGGCTCATCCAGCAGCAGCAGGCGCGGCTGGCTCATCAGCGCCCGACCAATCGCCAGCATCTGCTGCTCACCGCCGGACATGGTGCCGGCCCGCTGGATTTTGCGCTCCTCCAGCCGCGGGAATAGCTGATAAACGCGCTTGATCCGTTCCAGATATTGCGGGCGGCTGGCAAAAAAGCCGCCCATCGCCAGATTCTCTTCCACCGTCATGCGCGCAAACACCCGACGACCTTCCGGTACGATGGCGATCGCTTCACGCATGATGCGCGCCGTCTGCCAGTCGGTAATGGTTTTCCCGTCAAAGGTGATGTTGCCGTGGGTAGCTCGCGGTTCGCCACACAGCGTGCCGAGCAGCGTGGTTTTCCCGGCGCCGTTGGCCCCAATCAGCGTGACGATTTCGCCCTGATTGATGTAGAGGCTGACGTTATGTAACGCCTGGATTTTGCCGTAATGGGCGCTCACGTTCTCAATGGTTAACATCGCATTTGCCATCTTACGCCTCTCCTAAATAGGCACGGATCACGTCCGGGTTATTACGAATCTCTTCCGGCGTACCGTTAGCCAATGGCGTTCCCTGATTAACCACGTAAATGCGATCAGAAATGCCCATCACCAGCTTCATATCGTGTTCAATCAACAGCACTGACACCTTGTGCTCACCGCGCAGTTCGGCGATCAGCTCATCCAGTTCGTGCGTCTCTTTGGGGTTAAGACCCGCCGCCGGTTCATCCAGCATCAGAATTTCCGGGCGCGTCACCATGCAGCGCGCAATCTCCAGACGGCGCTGCTGACCATAGGCCAGGTTTCCGGCCTGGCGGTTAGCCAGATCCAGCAGACCGACCCGCTCCAGCCAGTTGGCCGCACGATCCAGCGCCTCGCCTTCACTGCGACGAAACGCCGGCGTCTTGAGCAGGCCAGCAAACAACCCGCTTTTCAGATGCTGATGTTGCGCCACCAGCAGGTTTTCAATCACCGTCATTTCGCGGAACAGACGTACGTGCTGGAAAGTACGCACAATCCCCATCCGCGCAATCTTCTGGCCAGGCAATCCTTCCAGATGCTGCTCACGCAGTTTAATGCTGCCACCGGTTGGCTTGTAGAAGCCGGTCAGGCAGTTGAATACCGTGGTTTTCCCGGCACCGTTTGGCCCGATCAGCGAAACGATCTCCTGCGGATGCAGCGCCAGCGAAACGTTGTTTACGGCTAACAGGCCGCCGAAGCGCATCATCAGGCCTTCAACGGCTAATAAAGGCTGACTCATGCCTGTTCTCCCTGTTTACCCTGTCTTAATTTCAGATGCGGACGCTTCATCGGCAACAGTCCCTGCGGACGCCAGATCATCATCAGCACCATTAATCCTCCCAGCACCAGCATGCTGTACTCGTTGAGATCACGCATCAGTTCACGGGAAACCACCAGCAGAATGGCAGCCAGAATCACCGCAAACTGCGAGCCCATGCCGCCCAGCACCACAATCGCCAGCACAAACGCTGATTCGACAAAGGTAAAGGATTCCGGGCTGACAAAGCCCTGACGCGCGGCGAACAGGCTACCGGCAAAGCCGGCGAAGGCGGCGCTGATGGTAAAGGCCGTCAGTTTGATTCGGGTCGGGCTGAGGCCCAGTGAACGACAGGCGATCTCATCCTCGCGCAGCGCTTCCCAGGCACGGCCCAGCGGCATCCGCAGCAGCCGGTTGATCACGAACAGCGTCAGCACCACCAGCAGCAACGCCACCAGATACAGGAAGATAATCCGGTCGCTGGGATCGTACTTCAGGCCAAAGAAGTGGTGGAAAGTATCCCAGCCGCCTTCACGCGGCGTACGGCCAAATTCCAGACCAAAGAAGGTCGGTTTCGGGATCTGGCTGATGCCGTTCGGGCCGCCGGTCAGGGCGGTATTGTTGAGCAGCAGAATACGCACGATCTCACCGAAGCCCAGCGTCACAATCGCCAGATAGTCGCCGCGTAACCGCAACACCGGGAAGCCCAGCAGCAGGCCAAACAGCGCGGCCACCATGCCGGAGAGCGGCAGGCACTGCCAGAAGCCGAGCCCGTAATAGTGGTTCAGCAGGGCGAAGGTATAGGCACCGATGGCGTAGAAACCGCCGTAGCCCAAAACCAGCAGGCCCGACAGGCCGACCACCACATTCAGTCCAAGACCGAGCATCACGTAGATCAGCGTCATGGTGGCGATATCGACCGTGCCGCGCGACACCAGGAACGGCCAGGCGAGCGCCGCCACGATCATCACCGCCATCACCAGCTTCTGCTTTGGCGTCGAGCCATCGATGCCCGGCAGCACCAGCGCCGGACCGGAGATTTTCTTCAGGCCGCTCTGCCAGACCGGACGCAGCAGCTGAAACAGAAACACCACCACACAGGCAACAGCAATCCAGTTCCAGCGCACGCTGCCGGCGTTTTGCACCACCAGATTTGTGCCATCCAGATTAAGGCGCAGCCCCATAAAGAAGCTGGCGAGCAGCAGCAACATCAGCGACGAAATCAGGGCGTTGAGAAAGGAAGACTTCATACTTTTTCCACCTCCGGACGGCCCAGAATCCCGGTCGGCATCACCAGCAGCACCACAATCAGTAAGGCAAAGGAGACGACATCTTTATACTCGGTGCTCAGATAGGCGGAGGTCAGCGCTTCCGCAATCCCCAGCACCAGGCCACCAATCATCGCGCCCGGAATACTGCCAATCCCGCCCAGCACCGCGGCGGTGAACGCCTTCATGCCGGCCATAAAGCCGATAAACGGGTTAATTGATCCGTAAAACTGGCCCAGCAACACGCCCGCGACTGCGGCCATCGCGGCACCGATGACAAAGGTCAGTGAGATAACGCGATCGGTGTTAATCCCCAGCAGGCTGGCCATTTTCAGATCTTCAGCACAGGCGCGGCAGGCGCGGCCCATACGCGAATAGCGAATAAAGGTAGTCAGCGCCAGCATCGCCAGGAACGTCACCACCCAGATCACGATTTGCATGGTGGAGATGGTGGCGGCAAAGCCGTTGCTCTCGCCCACCGTCCACTGCCCGGTAATCAGGCTCGGCAGCGCCAGGTCGCGCGAACCCTGGGTCAGGCTGACGTAGTTTTGCAGGAAGATTGACATGCCGATGGCGGAGATCAGCGCGATCAGGCGCTTGGAGGAGCGCACCGGCCGGTAGGCGACGCGCTCGATGCTCCAGCCGTAGGCGCTGGAGATAATCACCGCCATCACAAACCCGGCGGCGATCATCAGCCAGGTGGTGTCGATACCCATCATCATCAGGGCGGCAATCACGATAAAGGAGACATAGCTACCGATCATGTAAACCTCGCCGTGAGCGAAGTTGATCATGCCGATGATGCCGTAAACCATGGTGTAACCGATGGCGATCAGCGCATAGGTGCTGCCGAGGGTAACACCGTTGAACATCTGCTGAATAAAATAGAGGAACTGCTCGGACATACCTTAACCCTTACTTATCCGATCGTCGCCGAACGGAGTACAAAAAACGCCTGGCAGCACAGACCAGGCGTTAGTGTTGCAGGGGAGCAGGCAGCGGTTACCCGACACCTGCCCCGCCAGTAAACCGCCTGACTTACTTCACAGCGGTCGAGGTACCGTCGGCATGCCATTTGAAGACGCCGAACTCAAAGCCTTTCAGATCGCCCTTCTGATCCCAGCTCAGGTTGCCCATCACGGTTGGCACCGCAGCGCCCTCTTTCAGGTTCTTCACAATCTCTTCCGGCTCGGCGCTCTTGCTGCGCTCCATCCCGGCCGCCAGCGATTGCAGCGCGGCATAGGTGGTCCAGACGAACGGACCGGTTGGATCAAGTTTCTTCGCTTTCAGCGCATCCACAATCGGTTTGTTGGTCTCAACCTGATCGTAGCGTTTCGGTAAGGTCACCAGCATCCCTTCAGAAGCGGCACCCGCGATGTTAGACAGCGAAGCGTTGCCTACGCCTTCAGGACCCATGAACTGGGTTTTCAGACCGGCAGCACGCGCCTGGCGAACAATCTGGCCCATCTCCGGGTAGTAACCGCCGAAGTAGACGAAATCGACGTTCTCTTTCTTGAAGCGCGCCACCAGGGTAGAGAAATCTTTGTCGCCGGCGGTGATACCTTCAAACATCACGATGTTGGCGCCCTGCTTTTTCAGGCTCTCCTGCACCGAACGCGCCAGGCCTTCGCCATACTGTTGCTTGTCGTGAACCACAGCGATACGCTGCGGCTTCAGCTCGGTCATGGCATATTTGGCCGCGGTCGGGCCCTGATCGGAGTCGAGACCGGTGGTGCGCATAATCAGTTTGTAGCCACGGGCGGTGAGATCCGGCGCGGTGGCGGCGGGGGTAATCATCAGCACGCCTTCATCTTCGTAGATGTCAGACGCAGGCTGGGTCGATGAGGAGCAGAGATGGCCGATGACGTAGCGGATGCCGTCGTTGATCACTTTGTTGGCGACCGCGACCGCCTGTTTCGGGTCACAGGCGTCATCATATTTCACCGCAACCAGTTTGTTGCCGTTGACGCCGCCTTTGGCATTGATATCTTCAATCGCCTGGGTCGCTCCGGCAAACTGCATGTCGCCATACTGCGCAACCGGGCCAGACATCGCCCCGACAATCGCCACTTTAATATCTTCAGCCAGTGCGGCATGGCTCATCGCCAGTGCTACACATCCCGCCAGTAATGCGCGACCTTTCATTTTCATCCGGACTACCCCATCTGTTATGTCGTGGTTGTTGTGAGTGCAAACTGCCAGATAAAGTCGAAAAACTGATTAAGCAATAATGAGTTAGCGTACTTTTCTGGCATTTATTAGTAATAAGGCTTTATTTTTCAGGTTATTAAACAGGAAGTTTCTTCTGTAAATCAACTGACATATTCAGAATTGCCTGAGTGCAACAGCATAATACACTGGATGCAACGGCCGGATTTTCACCACTTTGCCAGCGGGTTATGCTGGATTGATCGCATCCAGGGCCTGTTTACAACTATCATCCTGGCAGCCAGGCCATCTTTTGACCTGTTTTATTGATGAAAATGTGTCAGCGCTCTGGTTGTATACTTTCGCTACACTTCCCCCTTTTACAAGTACAGGTGTTTGTCATGAAGCTCACCATCCAGCGTTTAACCACGCTGACGCCGCAGGACCGGATCGATTTGGGTAAAGTCTGGCCGGATCTGGAGATTGATAAACTGGAACAGACGCTGAATGAAAGTCATCGCCTTTATGCCGCGCGTTTCAACGACCGCCTGCTGGGCGCATTGCAACTGGAGATTTCAGGTATTCACGGCAAGGTTCATCGGCTGGCCGTACGCGATGTCACCCGGCGACGCGGAGTGGGTCAATATTTGCTGGAAGAGACCATCAGGCAGAACGGATCATTAGCGGACTGGTGGATTGCAGATGATGGCAGCGACGATCAGCGGGTGCGAGCGGCGTTTATGCAGGCGTGTGGTTTCAGAGCCCAGACCGATGGCTGGATACGGGCGGTGGAGTAAAGCAGGCGGGCGCAGAAAACAAAAAGGGCGACATGATCATGTCGCCCCTGAAGGTTACCTTGCGGTATTACGCTTCGATCGCCATACGCAGTTTTTTCATGGCGTTCTTTTCCAGCTGGCGGACACGTTCCGCTGAGACGCCATATTGATCGGCTAACTCCTGCAGCGTGGTTTTGTTGTCTTCATCCAGCCAGCGGGCACGGATGATGTGCTGACTACGCTCATCCAGACCTTCCATCGCATAGCTCAGCTTATCGGCAGCGTGCGCATCCCAGTTGTCCTCTTCAATGCCGTCGGCAAAGTCAGAGGTTTTATCCTGCAGATAGAGCACCGGTGCCATTGATTTGCCTTCACCGCTCTCATCGTCGGCCGACATATCAAAGGTCATATCCTGGGCCGCCATACGTGATTCCATTTCACGCACGTCTTTACTGCTCACGCCCAGTTCACGCGCCACCATCTCGACTTCGTCCTGATTGAACCAGCCCAGACGCTGCTTGGTTTTACGCAGGTTAAAGAACAGCTTACGCTGTGCTTTGGTGGTCGCGACTTTCACGATACGCCAGTTACGCAGCACGTATTCATGAATTTCGGCTTTGATCCAGTGTACGGCGAAAGAGACCAGTCGCACGCCCACTTCAGGGTTAAAGCGACGCACCGCTTTCATCAGGCCGATGTTGCCTTCCTGAATCAGGTCAGCCTGCGGCAAGCCGTAGCCGGAGTAATTACGAGCGATATGAACTACAAAGCGTAGGTGAGACAGGATCAGCGTCTTTGCCGCATCCAGATCGCCCTGGTAATGCAGCCGTTCAGCCAACGCTTTTTCCTCTTCTGCCGACAGCATCGGCCAGGTATTGGCAGCCCGAACGTAAGATTCCAGGTTGCCCAGAGGAGCAATAGCTAAAGTTTGCATTTCTTTGGTCATTCAAACCCTCACAAATTCAGTGGAATTGCCGCACATTTCCTTGCGCAGACGATACAGTATGTCAACGTCGCGCGAAATCCGAAAGCAATCTGTGCTACCGGGACAACAAAGTTATCCACAACAACAATTATAGCAGTGAATATTTTACACACAGATGACAGGAAGGGAAGAGGCGAGTGCGTCCTCTGCATCCCATCGCCGGTAGCAGAGGACTATTATAACAAAAAAATGTTGCAGGCGTTTACTGGGGCGTAAATCGGCGTAAATGTTGTACCGTCGCCAGCCAGGCGGCGATCCAGCCGATAATCGCGGCAATCAGCACTAACAGCAGCGCCTCATCCCAGGAGAAGCCTTCCAGCGAGAAAGTGGTGCCGAACACGGTTGCCACATGGGCCACCACCGATTGCAGCCGCAGCACCAGCACTTCCGACAGCAGCAGCGACAACACCGCGCCGCTCAAGCCCAGCAACGCTCCGCCATAGAGGAACGGCCGCAGAATAAAGCCATCGGTGGCGCCAATCAGCTTTTGTACATTGATGGTATCGCGGCGGGCAAAGATGCTGAGCCGCACGCTGTTACCGATCACCAGGAACACCGCCACAATCATCAGTACGCCGATCATCGAGGCGATCTGCCCTACCAGCCCGGTCAGCGCCGCCAGCCGCGCGAACCAGCTGTCGTCCATGCGTACTTCATCCACGCCCTGTACTTTAGTCACCCGATCGCGCAGGCTTTGCATGGTGTCGGAATTCTGAAAATTGAGCTTCGGCGTGATAATCGCCACCGCAGGCAGCGGGTTCTGCTCCAGCATATCCATCGCACCGCCAAACCCTGACCAGTTGCGGAACTCATTGAGCGCCTCTTCCCGCGTCAGGTAATTGACGTTATCCACGCCTTCCACCTGTTTGAGCTGCGCCACCACGTTTTCGGCGGCGGTGTCATCCAGCGCTTTGTCGAGATAGACCGTCAGCTGCGGTGCCGGATACCACTGGGTCGCCGCCTGGCTGACGTTCTTCCACACCATGTAGCAGACGCTTGGCAGGGTCAGCGAAATGGCGATCACCATGACCGTCAGCAGCGTCGCCAGCGGCTGACGCCACATGTCCGACAGCGTGCCGCGCAGGGCATAGCGCCACTGCTCCTGCCAGCCGCCTTTCAGCGCTTTGCTTTTCGACGGCTGCTGCTTCGCTTTCGGCGCCGTCGGGCGTTTATTGCGTTTATTGACCATCGTGGCCTCCGTGCAGGCGTCCCTGATTCAGCGTCATGACGCGGTAGTTACGACGGGCAATTAAGCCGTTGTCGTGCGTCGCCATCAATACGGTGACGCCCACGCGGTTGAACTCTTCAAACAGTCGCAGAATGTCTTCCGACAGCGCTTCGTCAAGGTTACCGGTGGGTTCATCCGCCAGCAGCACCGCCGGTTTATTCACCACCGCACGGGCGATACCCACACGCTGCTGTTCACCGCCTGATAGCTGAATCGGGTAACTTTTCGCTTTGTCGAGCAGGCCGACTTTGTCCAGCGCTGCCGAAACGCGACGACGGATATCTTCGCCGCTGGCGCCGGAGATAATCAGCGGGATCGCCACGTTGTCGTAGACCGAACGATCCATCAGCAGGTGGTGATCCTGAAAGATCATGCCGATCTGACGGCGCAGAAAAGGCACCTCGCTGTTACGCAATCGGGAAATATCGTGGCCGCTAAACCAGATTTGTCCGGCACTCGGACGCTCAATGCCACAAATCAGCTTCAGCAACGTACTTTTACCGGCACCGGAGTGGCCGGTCAGGAACGCCATTTCGCCGGGACGCAGATGGAAATCCACCCCCTGCAGTGCCTGACGTCCGCCGAGATATGCCTTACTGACCTCTTCAAAGCGAATCATCCTAATTAGTCCTCTCGGGCAAACAGTGCCTCAATAAAATCATCCGCCTTAAACGGGCGTAAATCTTCGATGCCTTCCCCGACACCGATATAGCGAATCGGAATACCGAACTGATCGGCGACCGAGAAGATCACTCCGCCCTTGGCGGTGCCATCCAGCTTGGTCAGCGCGATGCCGGTTAAGCCCACCGCTTCATCAAACAGTCTGGCCTGGCTGACCGCATTCTGCCCGGTACTGGCGTCAAGCGTCAGCATCACTTCATGCGGCGCATCTTCATCCAGCTTCTTCATCACCCGGGTAATTTTCTTCAGCTCTTCCATCAGGTGCGATTTGTTCTGCAGGCGACCGGCGGTATCGGCAATCAGCACGTCGACACCGCGTGATTTCGCCGCCTGAATCGCATCGAAGATCACCGAGGCAGAATCTGCACCGGTATGCTGGGCAATCACCGGAATATTGTTGCGCTGACCCCAGACCTGCAGCTGCTCGACCGCGGCCGCACGGAAGGTGTCACCGGCAGCCAGCATCACTGATTTGCCCTCGGCCTGATACTGACGCGCCAGTTTACCGATGGTGGTGGTTTTACCCACACCGTTGACGCCGACCATCAGGATCACAAACGGGGTTTTGCCGGAGACGTCCAGCGGCGCATCCACTTTGGCCAGAATCGACGCCATTTCGGCTTTCAGCAAACCATAAAGCGCTTCCGCATCACGCAGCTGCTTACGGTTCGCCTGCTGAGTCAGATGGGTGATGATCCGGCGGGTGGTATCGACGCCGACGTCAGCAATCAGCAACTGCTCTTCCAGCTCATCAAACAGGTCATCATCAATCTTTTTGCCACGGAACAGGCTGACGAAACCGGAACCGAGGTTCTGACGGGTTTTTACCAGGCTGCGCTTCAGGCGGGCAAAGAAGCCCTCTTTGCTGGGGCGTTCCTGCTCCTGCGTAATGATTGGCGCAGCGGCTAACGGCAGATCGCTGACGGTATCCGGCACGGCATCGGCTTCTTCACTTTCTGCCAGCGCCAGGGCTTCCAGCTCTTCATCGCTCAGCGGTACGTCAGCCTGCGGGGTTTCGATGATCTCTGCATCACCCAGCGCCAGGGCTTCCAGCTCTTCATCGCTCAGCGGCGCGTCAGCCTGCGGGGTTTCGACGATCTCTGCCTCGCCCAGCGCCAGCGCGTCCAGCTCTTCGTCGCTCAGCGGTGCGTCAGTCTGCGGGGTTTCGACGATCTCTGCCTCGCCCAGCGCCAGCGCGTCCAGCTCCTCGTCGCTCAGCGGCGCGTCAGCCTGCGGGGTTTCGACGATCTCTGCCTCGCCCAGCGCCAGCGCGTCCAGCTCTTCATCGCTCAGCGGCGCGTCAGCCTGGGTTGCTGCGGCATCAGCCGCTGGGGTGATGATGGCGTCAGCCTCGACGACCGGTACGCCGTGCGGATCGCTTTCCGTTTCCAGTAAGGCTTCCGGGTCAGCCTGAATCGGCTCCGGTTCCGCCAGGGCTTCCGGTGCGGCTTCATGCGGCGCGGCAGCCGTTACCTCCGCATCACGTTGCTGTCCGGCCACCGTTTCGGTGATGGCGACAGTCTCTTCCGCTTGCGATTCAGCCTGCGTTAAGGTTGCGGCTGGCTGTTCTGCCTGCTGCGGCGTGGACTCAGCCGCCGGTTGCGCCTGCTCCTCTGCAGAGGGTTGCTTCTCTTCTTCTTTGCCAAATCCCAGCCAGGAAAAAAAGCCACGTTTTTTCTCTTTTGCCATTGTGTGACTACACTCCTCGATGGCTTTGTCCCGGTCGCGCGTCGTTTCCAGGGGTGAATCAATTAAAATTGGCTAACGCCAGACCGGCGTAAAACCGCAGAATACTGCATGACTTCAGCAACTCAGTAGTCTAACACTTTCCAGCCAGCTCACCACAGCACCCTTTTTTAACGTTTCTTCTCACCGATTCGCCCGTTAAACTACGCAACAAATTATGACGAGTTGTGAGCAAGATGACTAAAAACCCCCGCAGTACCGGCGGTGCCGGGCAGATCCGTATCATCGGCGGACAATGGCGCGGACGCAAATTGCCGGTGCCCGACAGCGCCGGGCTGCGTCCCACCACCGATCGGGTGCGTGAAACCCTGTTTAACTGGCTGGCGCCGGTACTGCCAGCAGCACGTTGTCTCGACTGTTTCGCCGGCAGCGGCGCGTTAGGGCTGGAAGCGCTGTCGCGCTACGCGGGATCGGCGACGCTGCTGGAGCTGGAGCGTCCGGTAGCACAGCAGCTGATGAAGAACCTGCAGACGCTGAATGCCCACAACGGCAAGGTGATTCAGACCAATGCGCTCACTTTTCTGGCGCAGCCAGGCGAACCCTTTGACGTGGTGTTTATCGATCCGCCGTTTCGCCAGGGATTGCTGGAGCAGACGCTGCAGCTGCTGGAGCAGAATCACTGGCTGGCGGACGACGCGCTGATCTATGTCGAAAGTGAAGTGGAAAATGGCGCGCCGCCGGTGCCGCCAGAGTGGAATCTTTATCGCGAGAAAATAGCCGGACAAGTGGCTTATCGTTTATATCAACGTCAACAGGAGACGCAGGATGTTACTTAATTTGGGGCGTCTGTTGATGCTGTGCGTATGGGCATTTTTACTGGTTAACGTGGTGCATCCCTACCCGAAACCGCTGACCTACTTTATTAATGTCGCGCTGTTTTTCATGATCATGATGCACGGCCTGCAGCTGGTATTACTGCGCGCCACGCAGACCAAAGATGCCCCGCCGATTGACCGCCTTACCCAGGCGAAGGTGTTTGTGTTTGGCGTATTTGAACTGGTCGCCTGGCAGAAAAAGCACTTTCCCCGCAAAAAATAGTTCTGTGAGCGGGCGCCCTGCCCGCTGATTACTGCGCTGGGGTAAAGCTGATAAAGCGCGTTCCCTGCATTTTCAGTTCGCCCTTCGTCCCTTTATCCAGCTGATGATATTCGCCTTCTTTAAGCTGCACTTTAATGTCGCTGGCACCGTTAAGCGGATGAAACAGGGCTTCGTAGCGCATCTCTTCCCCGGCAATCACCTCACGCTGACGTGAACGGCGATTGGGTGCCGGAAATTCACGTTTGGTTTTGACTTCCGCCGTCAGGGATCGCACCGGAGAGGCATCATTGACGGCGGTTTCGCGGCGCTGTTTGATGAACTGACGAGTAGCCAGCACGGCGATAATCGCCAGGACGATAATAATGATTAGCGGTGGTTTGCTCATAATTCTCTCGTGCTTAAAGAAATGCGGATGGCGTTAACTGCGCGGCAAAGCATACAACCAGAGTTGCCTGATTGTCACATCGTCAGGACGTAACCTAAACTGGAAGGGATATTTTGGGATCTTTCACCATTTTGGTTAAAAAAGGGAGAAACAATGCTCTGGTCTTTCCTCGCTGTACTTTTCTCCGGCTGGCTCTACGTTGATGCCACCTATCGCGGTCCGCAATGGCAACGCTGGTTGTTTAAACCGGTCACGCTGCTGCTGCTGGTCGGCCTCGCCTGGCAGGCCCCGACGCTGAACACCACGGACTACCTGATTCTGGCCGGTCTGATCGCCACTCTGGTCGGCGATGCGTTAACGCTGTTACCCCGTCAGCAGATGCTCTACGCCATTGGCGCGTTTTTCCTGTCGCATCTGCTTTATACCCTCTGTTTCGCCGCCAGCATGACCATGACCTTCTTCTGGCCGATTCCGCTGACGCTGTTGATTATCGGCGTGGTGCTGATTGGCATTCTGTGGAGCCGACTGGAAGATCTCCGCTGGCCGATCTGTACGTTTATCGGTATGACGCTGGTAATGACCTGGATAGCGACAGAGCAGTACTTCTTCCGCCCGACCGATTACAGCTTCTCCATCATGGTGGGTGCCGGTCTGCTGTTGCTGGCGAATATTGTCTGGTTTATCAGTCATTATCGTCGCCGTTTCAGTGCCGACAGCGCCATCGTTGCCGCCTGCTACTTTGCCGGTCACTTTATGATTGTCCGTTCGCTGTGGGTGGTGTAACAGAACGCCTGGTTTAAAAAATGGCCTTGACTCTGGAGTTAACTCCAGAGTGTAGGATAACGGGATGGACAGCTTCGTTCATCCCTTATCCGGAGGTCATATGCATCAACATCACGCCTGTGGCTGCGGTAAACCGCGTGCCAGCCACGCCGCAGCCAAACCCCTGTGCCAGATCCCTCAGACTCGTCCCCTGACGCTCTCCATCCACGCCGCAACCCCGGTTACCGCAGACAGCGCGGGCTGCTGCTGCGACAGTAACAGCAGTCCCGGCAACGATGCCGATGAGGAAGGCGACCGGCGACGCGCCGGTCACCTGCCGTTTAGCTGGCAGGTCAGCGGGATGGATTGTCCCGGCTGCGCCCGCAGCATTGAAACCGCGGTTCAGCAGGTGGCGGGCGTTACCGAAGCGCGCGTGCTGTTCAGCAGTGAAAAACTGGTGGTCAGCGCCGACAGCGACGTGCGACAGGCGGTAGAACAGGCGGTTAAAAAAGCCGGTTTCCAGCTCAGCAGCCAGACCGACACAGCAGCCGATGGCCCGCGCTGGCAACATAACCGCATGCTGATTGCGCTGGCGCTGCTGGTGCTCGCCAGCAGCCTGCTCAGCCATTTCGCGCCGCTGTGGGGCGATCGCCTGTTTGTCATCACCACCCTGATCGGCCTGTTTCCGGTGGCACGCAGCGCCTGGCAGCGGCTGCGCAGCGGTTCGCCTTTCACCATCGAAACCCTGATGACGCTGGCCTCAGCCGGTGCGCTGATCATCGGTGCCCACGCCGAAGCGGCGATGGTGCTGGTGCTGTTTCAGCTCGGCGAGCAGCTGGAAAGTTACGCCGCCGCGCGGGCACGCAGTGGCGTCACCCGTTTAATGGCGCTGCGCCCGGAATCGGCGATCCGCCTTGAGCAGGGCCAGCGTCGTGACGTGCCACTCGCCGCGCTGCAGCCCGGCGATCAGATTGAAGTGGCGGCGGGCAGCCGCCTGCCGGTCGATGGCTGCTTAATGACGCCGCTCGCCAGTTTTGATGAAAGCGCCTTAACCGGCGAATCGCTGCCGGTGACGCACAGCCGCGGCGACAAAATCCTGGCTGGTGCTACCAGCATTGACCGTCTGGTGACGCTGGAAGTGGTGTCGAAGCCGGGCGAAAGCGCGATCGACCGGATACTGCAACTGATTGAGGAGGCGGAAACCCATCGCGCGCCGGTTGAACGCTTTATCGATCGGTTCAGCCGCATCTATACGCCGCTGGTGATGCTGCTGTCGCTGCTGGTGATGCTGGTCCCGCCGTTGCTCGGCGCGGGGGAATGGCAGCCGTGGATCTACAAAGGCCTGACCTTGCTGCTGATTGGCTGTCCCTGTGCGCTGGTGATCTCCACGCCAGCGGCGATTACCTCCGGACTGGCCGCCGCTGCCCGTCAGGGCGCGCTGATCAAAGGCGGCGCGGCCTTAGAACGACTGAGTTCGCTGCGCATGATGGCGTTCGATAAAACCGGTACCCTGACCGTCGGCAAGCCGCAGCTCAGCGGAATTGTGCGCTTTGGCACCGCCAGTGAAACGGAGATGCTGGCGCTGAGCGCCGCCGTGGAACAGGGCGCGACCCATCCGCTGGCCACGGCGATTGTGGCGGCAGCGGCGGCTCGCAATCTGACGATTCCGGTCGCAGACGATCAGCAGGTGCAGGCGGGTCGGGGCATTACCGCCTGGGTCGGCGGTCAGCAAATCCAGCTACTGACGCCTGCACAGATAGGCGGGCTGACAGCGCAGCAAACCGAAGAGATCACCCGGCGCGAAGCAGAAGGTGAAACCGTGGTGGTACTGGTGCGGGATGACGACGTGCTGGGGGCGCTGGCCTTGCACGATCGGCTGCGCAGTGATGCGGCAGCGGCTCTGCAGGCGCTGAAAAAACTGGGCATTGAGAGCCTGATGCTGACCGGTGACAATCCGCGTGCAGCCGCGACCATTGCCCGTCAGCTGGGCATTGATTTCCGGGCCAGCCTGCTGCCCGCCGATAAGGTCGCGGCAATAGCCGAACTGAGCCAGCAGCAGCCGCTGGCGATGGTCGGTGATGGGATTAACGATGCGCCGGCGATGAAAGCGGCGACGCTGGGCATTGCGATGGGCAGCGGCACCGATGTGGCGCTGGAAGCCGCCGATGCCGCGCTGACGCGCAATCAGCTGAGCCATCTGGCACCGATGATTGTGCTGGCGCGCCGCACGCGCCGCATCATTCGTCAGAACCTTACCATCGCGCTGGGGCTGAAGGCAGTTTTCCTGGTCACGACGCTGCTGGGACTGACCGGATTGTGGCTGGCGGTGCTGGCGGACTCGGGCGCCACGGCGCTGGTCACCGCCAACGCGCTGCGGTTACTGCGCAACCGCAGCTAAAGAGAGGCGGCCTGTCTGATGACGGGCCGCGCTCAGCCAGCACGACTACTCCGCCATGCCTTTCTGGATCAGGAACTGATACGGCAGGTTATCGGTCTGCTGCGCCAGCAGACGATGTTCCATAAAGCGGCAGAAGCCCGGAATATCGCGGGTGGTGGCCGGATCGTCGGCGATGATCAACAGCGTGTCGCCATCCTGCAGGCTGCGTACGGTTTTGCGCACCATCATCACCGGCTCCGGGCAACGCAGGCCACGGGCATCCAGTTGATGGTCGGCAGAGGAAAAAGCATCGCTCATAATGGACTCGGTTCAGGTTTGGGGCGCTCATTCTAGCGCGTGATGATGATGACGCAAGGCGATAACGATTGCGCTAAAATTAACCATTGCATAAATAGCACAACGCGGTAAGATGCCGCCGCTTTTTGCTCATAAAACTGCCAGGCGCTGCCCGAACGGCGTCCTGCAATGGGTTCCCTCACCCCAACATTAAAAAGGTTGATTATGCTCGCATTCTCTTCGCGTCAGCGCATGCACGCGCTGTTCTGGTTATCGCTGTTTCACCTGCTGGTGATCACCTCCAGTAACTATCTGGTGCAGCTGCCGATCTCGATTTTTGGCTTCCACACCACCTGGGGCGCATTCAGCTTCCCGTTTATCTTCCTGGCAACCGATCTGACCGTGCGCATCTTTGGCGCGCCGCTGGCCCGTCGCATTATTCTGGCGGTGATGATCCCGGCGCTGTTTATCTCCTATGCCGTCTCTGCACTCTACTATCAGGGTGAATGGCAGGGCTGGCAGGCGCTGGAACAGGTGAACCTGTTTGTCGCCCGCATCGCCTGCGCCAGCTTTATGGCTTACGCACTGGGTCAGATCCTCGACGTACACGTCTTTAACCGTCTGCGCGCCCTGCCGCAGTGGTGGATCGCGCCAGGCTGCGCTATGTTCCTCGGCAACATCAGCGATACGCTGGCCTTTTTCTCCATCGCTTTTTACAAGAGCCCTGATGCCTTTATGGCCCAGCACTGGGTGGAGATTGCCCTGGTGGATTACAGCTTCAAAGTGCTGATCTGCATGATTTTCTTCCTGCCCGCCTACGGCGTACTGCTCAATGCCGCGCTGAAACGGCTGGCTGAGCGCCGTTCTGCCGCTCAGGTAAATTTCGGCTAACCCGCCATACCGATTTCCGCCATTACCCGCTAAGATCTGCTGACAATCATCAGGTTGCGTTTGCAACCTGATTCCTGTTGTATTAACGGCTGACTGGAAACTTAAAAAAGGGATTCTGATGCGCAACCTGGTGAAATATGTAGGAATGGGCTTACTGGTGCTCGGCTTAGCCGCCTGTGACCAGAAGAAAGATGACGCGGCAAATGACAACGGCGTCAGCGCCAGTCAGTCGGCGCAGACGGTGACGCTGATGGATGGCAAACTGAGCTTCTCGCTGCCGCCTGGCATGTCAGATAAGAGCGGCAAGCTTGGTTCGCAGACCACTAATATGCACGTTTACGCCGATGAAACCGGCGCGCGCGCGATTATCGTGATTGCCGGTGAGCCGACCAATGATGGCCTGGATGTGTTATCACAGCGTATGGAACAGCAGCAGCGCAATCGCGATCCGCAACTGCAGGTGGTTTCAAACAAATCGGTTACGCTGAAAGATCAGCCGGCACAGCAGCTGGATACGGTGATTTCAGCGAACAACCAGACGTCGTGGTCATCGGTGATTCTGGCGAAGGTCGATGGCAAACTGGTCACGCTGCAGATTACTCTGCCGGGCGATAACCAGCAGCAGGCACAAAGCGATGCCGACAACATTGTGAAAAGTATCACTCTGAAATAAGGCCGGGCGACTGCCCTGCTGGCTTCCGGCTTCCCCGGTTCGGGGAAGCCGGTTATTTCCCGCCTGCGCTTACAGCCCGGTATTCTCTCGAATATAACGGCGCGCTTTCACCGCATATTCAAACGGGTTAGCCAGCGCCGGGTCCTGCTCCGCTTCCACCACCATCCAGCCTTTGTAGCCGTAATCGTCGAGGATTTTGAACACCGGTTTAAAATCGATCACGCCATCGCCCGGCACGGTGAAGGTGCCTTTCTTCACCCCTTCCAGGAAGGAGAGATGATTGTCGCGCACCTCAGCGACCACCTCGTCGCGCACATCTTTCAGATGGACGTGAAAAATGCGCGGCAGATATTTTTCCAGCACCGCCAGCATCTTCTGCTGTGAACCTTCCGAATAGTAGACGTGACCGGTGTCATACAGCAGGCCAACCTGCTCGTCGGTCAATGCCATAAAGCGGTCGATCTCTTCGGTGGTCTGAATGCCGGTGCCCATATGGTGATGCAGCGTGACCCGCATTCCCTTTTCAGCCGCAATGCGCGCCAGTTCGTTGTAGCCGTCTGCCGTGCGCTGCCACTCTTCATCACTGAACACCGGTTTCTGCTCAAACACCGCCAGCGTGGTGCCCTGAATACTTTTGCTCTGCTCTGAACAGCCAATGACCCGCGCGCCCATCGCATGCAGGAAGTTCATGTGGTTAATGAACTCATCGATGGTTTTGGCCTTATCGCCGTTGGCAAAAAATGTGCTGAACCAGGCGTTACAGATTTCGATGCCGCGAATATCCAGCATCGGTTTCAGGATCGCCGGATCGCGCGGATATTTACTGCCGACTTCGCTGCCGGTAAACCCCGCCAGCGCCATCTCACTGACGGTTTGCTGGAAGGTATTCTCGCTGCCGAGATCCGGCATGTCGTCGTTGGTCCAGCCGATCGGGGCAATCGCCAGTTTTACGTTGTCTTTGTTCATTATGTTGTTCCTTAGCCGGGCGGGCATCCCGCCTGTCTGTGCTGAATCAGGAGTAGAAAGCAGGACGTGGCGGCATCTCTACCGTTTCAATCGCACCGCTGTTTTGCGCTTTGATACAGGCATCGGCAGCCACTGAGGCGGCGAAACCATCCCAGGCTGACGGACCGGTCAGCGTGCCCGCTTTCACGTCGTTGATGAACGCCTGCAGCTCAACGTCATACGCTTCGATAAACCGATCTTTCCAGTCAACCAGAATGGTGTTCGACAGCCGGGCATCTTTACGCAGCTGAACCGACGACGGCTCCGGTAACCGGGCAATGCCCTCTTCGCCAACCACTTCACATTGAATGTCATAGCCATAAGCGCAGTTGACGAAGATCTCGACGTCGATGCGTACCCCTTTCTGGGTTTCAAACAGCACAATCTGCGGGTCTTTCAGCTGAGCATGCGATTTTGAGGTGACGCGCGGGAAGACCACCTGCACGGTTTTGTAATCGTCACTGGTCAGCCAGCGCAGCACATCCAGTTCGTGGATCAGCGTGTTAGTGATCGCCATCGGCGTGGTGTAATTTTCCGGCACGGTCGGGTTGCGGTGCGCGCAGTGCAGCATCAGCGGCTCACCGATATCTCCGTCGGTAATGACTTTTTTCAGGGCGCGATAACCGGCATCGTAAGGTCGCATAAAGCCAACCTGGACCAGTCGTTTGCCCGCCTGAATTTCAGCATCGACCACCCGGCGGCAGCCTTCGGCGCTCATCGCCAGCGGCTTCTCACAGAACACCGGTTTGCCGGCGGCGATGGCGGCTAAGGTGAACTCTTCATGGGTCGGGTCCCATGACGTCACCAGCACCGCATCGACGTTCGGCGACTGGATCACGTCATGCCCGTTCTGAAACACCTCCGCCTCGATATTCAGGCGCTGCAGCGCAGCGCGCGCGCCGTCAACGTTGATATCCGAGACGGCAACCACCTGCGCGCCCTGCAACACGTGGTTGCAGCGGCGAATATGTTCCTGACCAATTGCACCGGTACCGATGACGCCAAGTTTCAAAGTCATAATTACACCTGTGTAGGGTTCGTGCTGAGAGAAGAAGAAAGGGGCCGTGCTCCGGCCCTGAAATTAGTATTTACGGGCCTGATCCAGATGGGCTTTCAGCTTATCCGCGACCGCCTGAACCCGTTCAGAATCGGAGGCCTGTGCAACGCCAACGTGCCACCAGCTGAAATATTTGTGGATCATGGTTTTTGGCAGCACTTTGATGTCGATAAGAGTGGAAACGGTCTGCGTTCTGGCATCTTCCAGTGCGGCTTTTAACTGCTCCAGCGTGGTGACACGGTAGGTTTTACAGCCGTAGCCTGCCGCGATGGCGGCGAAATCAACCGGCACAAAGCCGCCATCCAGCTTGCCGCCTTCCGGATTACGGAAGCGAAACTCGGTGGTGAAGCTGTCCATGCCGTGTTCCATCTGCAGGTTATTGATGCAGCCGTTGGTCATGTTATCCAGCAGGACCACGTTGATCTTCGCCCCTTCCTGAATCGAGGTCACCAGCTCGGAGTGCAGCATCATGAAAGAACCGTCGCCGACCAGCGCATAGACTTCACGCTGCGGCTGCGCCAGTTTTGCGCCCAGCGCGGCGTTAACTTCATACCCCATACAGGAGTAGCCATACTCAACGTGATAGGCGTTGTAATCTTTGGTGCGCCAGACGCGCTGCAGATCGCCAGGCAAACTGCCTGCCGCCGCGACAATCACCGCCTCTTTGGGTAACTGTTCGTTCAGCGTGCCGAGCACGCTGCTCTGGGTCAGCACCGACTGAGTCAGGCGGTTGAACTCGGCGTAAACCGCTTCACGATCCAGGTGGTCAGCAATTTCCGGCACAAAATCCTGCTCGTGATAGGTCACCTGATAGACGCGCTGGGTCTCTTTCAGCAATTTGCTCTGCGCCTGCTCAATCTGGCTGCCCCAGTCGTTGCTGTAATGTTGTGACGCCAGCGCGGCGGTCAGCGCGGTCAGCCCTTCACGGGCATCGGCCAGCAGCTGCACGCCATCCAGCTTGTAGCTGTCGAAATTACTGACGTTGATATTGAGGAAGCTGACGTCCGGGTTCTGGAAAATCCATTTCGAGGCGGTGGTGAAGTCGGTGTAACGGGTCCCGATGCCGATAACTAAATCAGCCTCTTTGGCCAGCAGGTTCGCCGCCAGACAGCCGGTTTCGCCCACGCCGCCGACGTTCAGCGGATGATCAGAGATCACCGTGCCTTTGCCCGCCTGGGTCTCCGCAAACGGGATCTGATAGCGTTCGGCGAACTGGCGCAGTGCCTCGCCTGCTTCGGAATACTTCACCCCGCCGCCACAGACGATCAGCGGCTTGCGCTTACGGCCGATCAGCGTCAGGGCATCGGCCAGCTGCGCCGCAACCGGCAGGCGACGATCCAGTCGATGTACCCGCTTCTGGAAGAAATAGTCCGGGTAATCCCAGGCTTCGCCCTGCACATCCTGCGGCAGCGACAGCGTTACCGCACCGGTTTCGGCCGGATCGGTCAGCACCCGCAGGGCGTTAATGCAGGCGGACATCAGCTGTTCCGGACGGCTGACGCGGTCCCAGTATTTGCTGACGGCCCGGAAGGCGTCGTTGGTGCTGATGCTGAGATCGTAACTCTGCTCAATCTGCTGCAAAACCGGATCGGGCTGACGGGTAGCGAACACGTCGCCCGGCAGCAGCAGCAGCGGAATACGGTTTGCGGTGGCGGTAGCGGCGGCAGTAATCATGTTGGCGGCGCCCGGTCCGACTGATGAACTGCAGGCGATGATCTGACGACGCAGTGACTGTTTCGCAAAGCCGGTCGCGGCATGCGCCATGCCCTGCTCATTACGACCCTGATAAACCACCAGATCGCCGCTGTCCTGCTCCAGCGCCTGCCCCATTCCCAGCACGTTGCCATGACCGAAAATCGCGAAGATGCCTTTTACAAACTTTGTCTCAACGCCATCAACATCAATGTATTGATTATCAAGAAATTTAACCAGCGCCTGTGCAGTGGTCAGTCTGATTGTGCCCATATGCTCTTCCTTTACATGCTGGTGGTACCTGACTCCGGTACAACGCGCCAGGCGAAGTCATACTGCGGAAAAGGCGACCGGTATAATTGAAACGTGAGGCGATTATAAACAAATATATTTTTCATAAAATACAATTACAGAAGAAACATTTCATTTTGCGAGTGAGATCAAATTTAGTCACGCTGCAGGGTCTGACGAGGCATCCGGGCGGGAAAAACTGGAACGTTTTATGGACAACAAGGTGCGTTGAAAAAATTCATTTCACTTCAGTAGCTTCCTCTATTGCTGGCAATATTCCTGCGATCTCTCTCACAACCCCGACACGCCGGGCACGGCGAAGATAAGGTTACCCGTCACCAGGCGGAATCAGGAGTTTTACCTGGTTCACAAAATCGCGATGGATATTTCATTTCATATTGAATCTGGAATTTTTATTCCTCATACTGACCTCATAGCCAATCAGGCACCTATAGACCCGGAAGCAAAGCGCGCGTCGTCGGGCTTTTCGCCCGCAGTGTCTGCTAATCACAGAAGGAAACCACAGGTATGAGTACACAACAGAAGCGGCTTGATGTGATTTGTATCGGGCGCATCGCCGTCGATTTTTATGGTCAGCAGATCGGGGCGCGGCTGGAGGATGTCACCTCATTTGCCAAATATCTGGGGGGTTCGTCAGGTAACGTCGCCTATGGCACCGCGATTCAGGGTCTGAAATCGGCGATGCTGGCGCGGGTGGGAGATGAGCACAATGGTCGCTTTCTGCGGGAAGAGCTGCAGCGCGTAGGCTGCAATACCGACGCCTTAATTACCGATGAAAAACGCCTGACCGGCATGGTGATCCTCGGTATTAAAGATGAAGAGACTTTTCCGCTGATTTTCTACCGTGACAACTGCGCGGATATGGGACTGGTACCGGAGGACGTGCAGGAAGCGTTTATTGCCTCTTCGCGTGCGGTGGCAGTAACCGGCACCCATTTATCTCATCCGCAAACCCGCGAAGCGGTACTGAAAGCGCTGGATATTGCCCGCCGCCACGGCCTGCGTACCGCGCTGGATATCGATTATCGTCCGGTGCTGTGGGGACTGACCTCGCTCGGCGACGGTGAAACGCGTTTCATTGAATCGTCGCAGGTGACGCAGCAGCTACAGGAAGTGGTGCATTATTTCGATTTGATCGTCGGCACCGAAGAAGAGTTTCATATTGCCGGTGGCAGCACCGACACGCTGACCGCCCTGAAGAATGTGCGTCAGGCCAGCCAGGCGACGCTGGTCTGCAAACGCGGCCCGCTGGGTTGCGTGGTGTTCGAAGGCGAGATCCCGGATAGCTGGGAGCAGACCCGGCTGCACACCGGCGTGCGCGTCGAGGTGTTAAACGTACTGGGCGCGGGCGATGCCTTTATGTCGGGCCTGCTGCGTGGCTGGCTGAACGATGAGGGCTGGGAGCAGGCGTGTCGTTACGCCAACGCCTGCGGTGCGCTGGTGGTGTCACGCCACGGTTGCGCACCCGCCATGCCGACCAAAGCGGAGCTGGATGATTTCCTGAGCCGCGATAAAGAGGTGAAACGGCCCGATCTCGACGATCGCCTCAACCATCTGCATCGCGTGACCACCCGCAAGCAGCAGTGGCCAGAACTGAATGTTTTCGCTTTTGATCATCGCAAACAGCTGCTGGATATGGCGCGTGAAGCGGGCGTTGATGAGAGCAAAATTCCACAGCTTAAACTGCTGCTGCTGAAAGCGGCCGAGGAAGCGGCGCAAACGGCCGGACTGGAAAACAAGAGCGGTATCCTGGCTGATACCACCTACGGCCAGAAAGCACTGAATGCGATTACCGGAAAACAGTGGTGGATTGGCCGTCCGATTGAGCTGCCGGGTTCGCGCCCGCTGCGACTGGAACATGGCAATATCGGCTCGCAGTTAATCGACTGGCCAGCCGAGCATGTAGTGAAATGCCTGGTATTTTATCATCCACACGACAGCGCCGAACTGCGTAAAGAGCAGGATGAGCTGGTACTGGATGTCTGGAACGGCTGTAACAAAAGCGGACACGAGCTGCTGCTGGAAGTGATTCTGCCGGAGAGCAATCCGGACCGTGATGAGCGCTACTATCTTGATATTCTCAGCCACTTCTACAGCCTCGGCATTCAGCCGGACTGGTGGAAACTGCCGCCGCTCTCCGCTGAGAGCTGGCAGGCGATCAGCGGGTTGATTGAGGAGCAGGACCCGCACTGTCGCGGCATTCTGCTCCTCGGCCTTGATGCGCCAGAGGAGAAGCTCAAAGCTGGTTTTGCCGCTGCGGCAAAAGCGCCCTGGGTTAAAGGCTTCGCAGTGGGCAGGACTATTTTTGGTCAGCCATCGCGCCAGTGGCTGCAGGGCGAACTGGACGATCAGGCGCTGATCGAGACCGTGAAGGGCAACTACCTGCGGCTGATAGAGTACTGGCGCGCCGCCCGCGCCTGATTGATTCACCGCCAGACGCCATCCTCCGGCCGGAGGGTGGCGCTTTTTTTTTCATCTTCCGCCGCGCTTAATTCATTTCTGTTGCCATTCGCGCCCGCCGTTTGTCCCCTTTCGGCCTGCAGGGAGTCGCGGTCGGCCAGCAGACAGGTGATGCAGAGACAATCTGTGAAGCATTTCATAAAGCCATGAAATAAACCGCTCTGTTGACGCAAACAAATGAAATTTTCCATCCATCTGGTACTATAGCGCTCATTATCCAGCCATTATTCTTATTACACGGGCAGAAGTAATGACCAATAATCCCACCCAACTTTCTTTATTGCAGGACGATATTCGTCGCCGCTACGAAACGCTGAGCAAACGTCTTAAACAGGTTGCGCGTTACATCCTTGATAACAGCAATAGCATCGCCTTTGACACCGTGGCTTCCATCGCCCAGCAGGCCGATGTGCCGCCATCGACTCTGATTCGCTTTGCCAACGCTTTTGGCTTTAGCGGTTTCAACGAAATGAAACAGGTTTTTCGTCAGCACCTGATGGAAGAGACGGTGAACTACACCGAGCGCGCCCGCCTGTTTCGCCAGACGTCAACCGACGACAGCGCCAGCGCGCCTGAGAGCCCGGCTGAGATCCTGAATGTCTTTACCATGGTGAACAGCCAGGCGTTACAGCAGCTGGCGATGCAGGTGAATCCGGAGCAGTTGAACAAGGCGGTGAAACTGCTTAACGAGGCCGAGAATATCTATGTGATTGGCCTGCGCCGTTCCTTTAGCGTGGCCTCTTACCTGGTCTATGCGCTGCGTCATCTGGAACGTCGGGCATTCCTGATCGACGGCCTCGGCGGCATGTTTACCGAACAGCTCAGCCTGGTAAATCCAAAAGATGTGGTGATTGCCATCAGCTATTCGCCGTATGCGCGTGAAGCGGTCGAAGTGGTCGAAATGGGTGCCAAGCGCGGTGCGCATCAGATCGCCATTACCGACAGCCAGGTGAGTCCGCTGGCGGCTTTCAGCGACGTCTGCTTTGTGGTGCGTGAAGCACAGGTAGACGGCTTCCGCTCGCAGGTGGCATCGCTCTGTCTGGCACAGACGCTGGCCGTTTCACTGGCGCTGAACAACGTGGAAACGCCCTGATTTGCGGCGTTAATGCTGGATAGCGGCAATAACAAAGGCAGCCGATGGGCTGTAGTGCTGGTCAGTTAAGGTTGAATTTGCAAAGGCTGTCACGGTCAGACGTGGCAGCTTTTTTTCTGCGCGAGTGTGCCGGAGTGCGGGCCTGAGCATCTCTGCTGCTGCCGGGCCGTCCTCGCGCCGCTCACGCGGTACCTTCGGCTTTGACGTCGTGCCGACGAACCGTTCGGGGATCGGCCTTCCCTGGCCGGCCCTAACTCTCCACGCTTCCCGGCGTGGCGTTCTGGCCCAACGTCACGCCTCAGCGCTGCGGATAGCCCTTTCCGCAGCAGAGGCGCCCAGGCCTCCACTCTTGTGCCCTTTTTAACAGCACACACTGAAGCCTCAGAGCAGGCTGGGGCCGATCAGGGGCAGGCAATCCGCAGCGCTGAACATTAGCCAGGAGAGCCCGCAGGACGCGGGCGAAAGGCGGGGCGGCACAGGATGTGCCATCCCCGCCGGTCCGTCAGGCAGACGAATGACGTGAAGGCACCGCGCAGCGGCGCGAGGACCGCCAGCCCCTGAGCGGCACCAGACTGCGTTATCACCGGTCGCTTAACTGACAGGCATTACGCCCATCGGCTGCCGTTTTACTTTTCTGAGGGTTATCCGCTGCTGACGAGAATCAGTGCAGCGGTTACTTCTGACGCGGATAGGCGTCGCTGTTAACCCAGGCGTGATCTTTCTCCCAGGTAAACTTCCACAGCCTCACCGGCCCGGCCATCACGTTCAGGTAGTAGTTGTTGTAACCCGCCAGCGTCGCCACCGGATGATAGCCACGCGGTACCATCACCACATCGCGATTGTAGGGTGCCATGCAGGCATCCAGCGAGCGATCGTCGGTGTAAACCCGCTGCATAGCGAAACCCGGTTCCGGATCGAAACGGTGATAATAGGTCTCTTCCAGATAGGTTTCGTCTTCGCTCTCTTCCTGATCGTGCTTGTGGCTGGGATAAGAGCTGGTGTCGCCTTCATCGGTGTAGACTTCCACCACCAGCAGACTGTCAGCGGGTTTATTATCCGGCAGAATATTGTGCACCAGCCGCTGATTACGCCCTTTCCCGCGATGCTCAACGCCGACATCTTCTGGGGCAATCAGCCGCGCAGGCAGGTTGCCGTGACCCGGCGCGCTGCATACCGCCAGCTCCAGATCGCTGTCGGCCCGCACTTCCACTTCATCGTTATGCGGCACATAGACTGACCACGGCGGCACGCGCTCAAACGGTGACATGCGCTTTCCGATGCCCGGAAATTCCGCATGGCGGGTTTTCACCGAGGCCAGCCCGGCAACTAATACCAGGCACAGCTCTTTATCACCGCTGCTGAGCCGCAGGGTTTCACCTTTCTTCAACAGATAAGCGTCGAAACCGACATAACGCCAGCCGGCACGCTCCGGTGTTACGTGCTGAATGCGCCCCTGACTGTCTGGTGCTTGTGCTTTCGAAAGTAAAGACATTCCCTTCCTCCTCTCTGTCATGCTTTACGTGCCCGCCGTGACCCGGATTTAACCGGGCAACAAAACCGGATACCGGCAGGTCAACGCAAGGCGGCCTGCCGGTCTGGCACGTTAAACAGTGTGCATTGAATTAACTGAGCGTTGGCATACTGAATTCAGAAACGGTCTGCTGACCCGCTGGCCAGCGCACCGTGGCGGTTTTCATTCGGGTATAGAAACGCACACCGTCCGGACCGTGGACGTTGAGCGCACCGAACACCGAGCGCTTCCAGCCACCAAAGCTGTGAAACGCCATCGGCACCGGCACCGGAACATTCACGCCGACCATGCCCGCTTCAACGTTCTGGACAAATTCACGCGCGATATTGCCGTTGCTGGTGAAAATGGCGCTGCCGTTACCAAACTCATGGCTGTTGACCAGCTGTAACGCACTGTCGTAGTCCGGCGCACGCATGATGCTCAGCACCGGGCCAAAAATCTCTTCGCGCCAGATCACCATGTCAGAGGTGACGTTATCAAACAGCGTACCGCCGACGTAGTAACCCTCAGCGTGACCCGCCACCTGAACGTTGCGGCCATCGACCACCAGCTTCGCGCCTTCCTGCTCGCCTTTATCGATGTAGCCGAGCACTTTCTTCTGATGCGCCGCGGAAACCACCGGCCCCATCTCATTCTCATCAGCGCCTTTATTGATGCCGGGACCAATGCGCAGCGCGTTTACCAGCGGCGTCAGTCGGGCGATCAGTTTGTCAGCCGTATCATCACCGACCGCGACCACCACCGGCAGAGCCATACAGCGCTCGCCCGCTGAGCCAAACGCACCGCCCATAATGGCGTTCACGGTGGCATCCAGATCGGCATCCGGCATTACGATGGCGTGGTTTTTGGCTGCGCCAAACGCCTGCACTCGTTTGCCGTGAGCGCTGGCGGTTTTGTAGATGTGCTCAGCGACGCCGGATGAACCGACAAAGCTCACTGCCGCGATGCGCGGATCTTTATACAACTGTTCCGCATCGTCATTGGAGCTGTGAACGACGTTGAACACGCCATCCGGCAGCCCCGCTTCGGTCAGCAGTTCCGCCATGCGCACCGCTGCACTCGGATCGAGCGCTGGCGGCTTCAGGATAAAGGTATTGCCGCAGGCCAGGGCGATCGGGAACATCCACAACGGCACCATCGCCGGGAAGTTGAATGGGGTAATCCCCGCCACCACGCCCACTGGCTGCATCAGCGAGTAGCTGTCCACGCCGCTGCCGACGTTTGGTGAATACTCACCTTTCAGCAGATGCGGGATGCCGCAGGCAAACTCAATTACTTCGATACCACGGGTCAGTTCACCCAGCGCATCAGACCAGACTTTGCCGTGTTCCGAAACAATCAGCGCGGCCAGCTCGTCGCGGTGTTGTTCCATTAGCGCTTTGAAATTAAACAGCACACGGGCGCGGCGCAGCGGCGAGGTTTTCGACCAGGCCGGAAAAGCGTTGTGCGCAACCTCAATCGCATGAGCCACTTCATCAGCGGTACTTTGCGTCAGTTCACGTACCACCTGGCCGGTTGCCGGATCGTAAACCGGGATGGTTTCGTTGCTGGCGCTGAAGGTGGTTTTACCGCCAATAAAGTTTCCTGTGATCGTCATGATGTTGCCTCTTTAAAGGGTTAAGTTTCCTGCAGACGCACTGTGCGGCCTGTCCCGCAGTCTGATCAGGCAAACCTGAAAGCGTGTTATGAAGCTATTACAGTGGAACAAATTTTTCAAATAGATATTTTTGGAAAATTTTCTTTTAGCGGCACAGATCGCATTTTTCTGGTCAGTGAGGCAGCGCGGTCTGAAAAGCGGTGAAATCCAGCCAGTAAAGGCGCTGCAACGGCGTCAGCAAACCGGGAAAGAGTGGCGGAAAGTGACGTTTATTGCAGGCCCGATCCGGTTTTGCTTACACAGGCTGAAACGGAATATGGAATTAATGCGAGGCTGATCTAATAATTACTATTTCATAATTCATAAACAATGAAATAAATGTTCTCTTTAGCGCTATCTCTCACGCTGCCTGCCACCGGAGTCGCCGCATGGCCATCGATCCCACCCGCTTCTGTATTAACCGTAAAATTGCGCCCCGCCTCTCACTGGAGGCATTCTTCCAGCTGGTACACCGGCTTGGACTGAGCAAGGTTGAACTGCGCAATGACATGCCGGGCGGCAAAGTCACTGACGGCCTCAGTGCCGATCAGCTGCGCGCGCTGACCGACAAATATCATATCGATATCATCACCATTAACGCGCTCTATCCGTTTAACCGCATCGATGATGACCTGCTGACCCGTGCCGAAGCGCTGTTGCAGGAAGCACAACGGATTGGTGCCCGCGCGCTGGTGATGTGTCCACTGAATGAAGGTCTCGCCGTGTCGCCGCAACAGACCCTGGCGGCGATGCAGCAACTGGCACCGCGCTTTGCGCATTACGGCATTCAGGGTCTGGTGGAGCCGCTGGGTTTTCCGGTCAGCTCACTGCGTTCGTCGGTGCAGGCACAACAGCTGATTGCAGAGGCGGATGTGCCGTTTAAGCTGGTACTGGATACTTTCCACCATCACCTCTATGAGCAGGCTGAACAGGAGTTTCCGGCCAGTATCGACATTGAGCAAATCGGGCTGGTGCATCTCTCTGGCGTGGAAGATTTGCGCCCGACCGCTGAACTGACGGATGAAGAGCGGGTGATGTTAAGTGACAGTGATGTCCTGAACAGCGTGGTGCAGGTGAAGCGGCTGGAGATGCTCGGCTACAAGGGGATTTACGCCTTTGAGCCTTTCTCAAGCCAGCTTGAGCGCTGGACGCCCGCGGAGATTGAACGCCAGATTCGCCACAGTATCGAGCTGCTACAGGCCTGAAACCGGCTACGGGGAAGTGACCTCGTGCCAACCGATTCTTATCTGTGTCTGAAAAGACGTTTGGCCCCGGTCGGGGCCTTTTTTTCAGCGCTGATCCGGCTCTGTCACCGGTTGCCTGAACTGCAGACGCAGGGTGCAGAAAAAAGCCAGACAGACCAGCAGCGCCGTCAGCAGATAGACCTGGGAAACGCCGGCATAGCTCATGATCAGTCCGGCGATGGGCCCGGTAATGCCCAGCGACAGATCCATAAAGGCGGTGTAGGTTGCCAGCGCGCTGCCCTGATTCTGCTGCGGCACCACTTTTACCGCGACAACCCCCAGCGCCGGGAAGACCAGCGAGAAACCAGCACCGGTAAGAAAGGCACCCGCTTTAGCCATCCACGGATCGCCCGCGGCGGCCACCAGAAACAGCCCGGCTGCTTCCACCGCCAGACAGAGGCTGGCAACCCGCAAACCACCATGACGGTTGATGGCATTCGGAAACAGCAGCCGCGCCCCGACAAACGCCCCACTGAACAGCGACAGCGCAAAGGCGGCCCCTTCCCAGCCTTTATCCTGATAAAACAGCGTAATAAAGGTGGCGATGACGCCGAAACCGGCCGAGCCCATCGCCAGAATAGCGCCGAATCCGGCAATTTTCCCCAACACCGCGCGGAACGGCAGCGGCCGGCCTTTACTGCCTTTCACCGCCGGACGCGGCACTGCCCCGGCAATCCCCACCAGACAGATGGCAATGATAATCCCTGACAGCCACAGCAGGCCGCCAAGCCGGTAGATCAGCACGCCAAGCGGCGCACCAATCGCCATCGCGCCGTAGGTGACGATGCCGTTCCAGGAGATCACCCGACCAATGTGCAATGAACCGACCCGCGCCACGCCCCACAATGAGGTGCCGGTGCCGGTGAAACTCTGCCCCACACCGAGGATCAACCGGCCGATGCAGAGCAACGTCAGGCTCAGCAACGGACGGTCGAGCGTCAGCGCCGCCAGCAGGATGCAGACGCCGCTGATCAGACAGCCCACCAGCCCCACCACCACCACTTTCTTGGGTCCCCAGAGATCGGCATAGCGACCGGCATGCGGTCGGCTCAGTAGCGTCGCCACATATTGCAGGCTGATCACTAATCCGGCCCAGAAGGCGCTAAAGCCCAGCGTGTCATGTACCCATCCCGGCAGGATCGCCAGCGGCAGGCCAATAGTGAGATAACTGGCAAAGTTGTAGATCACGATGGAGAGGATCAGCAGGGAGATTTTTACGCTACCGGATGCAGAACCCGGCTCTGCTGCAGGTTGGTCAGGCATGAATCATTGCACTCGTAGTCGGCTGAAAGCTAAAGAGTAATGTTTAACTATACCTGCTTTCGCCGGGCGCGCATCCGTACAGCGCCGCAACCGGCGATATTATCCCGCCAGACAGCAAACGCGCTGCAGCAGACCGCCTGATCTCTGGCACACTCAGCAGCGGCTTTGCGCCCGCCCAGACTGCTGGCCATTTTTACCGTTTCTCTGATAAATCAGTTTGTTAATTTTACTTCAGCTACACTTTCATCAGCCAATTTGCGTGATGGGAGAGGGAATGAGCGAGCTGCAACGGGAAAAAATCGGACAAAATATTTTGATCAAACTGGCGATGCTGGTGATTATCCTCGCTGGCGTGCGGGCCGCGTCCGATATTCTGGTGCCGCTGTTGCTGGCGGCCTTTTTTGCCATTGTGCTCAACCCGCTGGTCACCCTGCTGATGCGGCGCGGCTTCCGGCGTGGGCTGGCGATTACTCTGGTGATCACGGTGATCTTCTTCGTCATTCTGCTGCTTGGCGCGGTACTGGCCAGCTCGATGAGTGAGTTTTACGATCTCTACCCGCAACTGCGCGCCACCATGGAACAGAAAATGACGGTGCTGCAGCATCTGGCGGCCGGTTTTCACCTCAACATTTCCACCGATGCGTTGATTCAGCGCTTCGACCCGAACACCATGGTGAATCTGGCCACGGTGGCCCTGAGCGGCTTCTCAGGCGCGATGACCAATACGGTGCTGCTGATTCTGACCGTGGTGTTTATGCTGTTTGAAGTCCACCACCTGCCCTACAAAATGCGTAACGCGCTGGTTAATCCCAAAATCCGCATTGCCGGGCTGCATAAGGCGCTGAAAGGGGTGACGCACTATCTGGCACTGAAAACGCTGGTGAGTCTGATAACCGGCCTGTCGGTCTGGCTCAGCCTTTATCTGCTGGATGTGAAATTTGCGCTGCTGTGGGGCGTCGTGGCGTTTATCCTCAATTTTATTCCCAATATCGGGCCGATTATTGCCGGCATCCCGCCCTTTTTACAGGCGCTGCTGCTGAACAGCCTGTTTGATGCGGCGATGGTGGCGGCGCTGTTTACGGCCATTCATATGGTGTTCGGCAATATGCTGGAGCCGCGCCTGATGGGCCGGGGACTGGGTTTATCCACCCTGGTGGTGTTTCTGTCGTTGGTGTTCTGGGGCTGGCTGCTCGGCCCGGTCGGGATGCTGTTATCGGTGCCGCTCACCAGCATTACCAAAATTCTGATGGAGACCACCCCAGGCGGCAGCCGGCTGGCGATTATGCTGGGCACCGGACGGCCGAAGCGAGCGCGCGGTTTAACCAAGTAACCGTTGCTGGACGTGGCGCAGATGGTTTTCCATCGCCTGACGGGCCGCCACTTCATCACCGGCCACGATGGCGTTCGCAATCTGCTGATGGTCAGCGTTCATCTCAAGGGCAAAACTGTTGGCGGCGAAATGGCGCTCCAGCCGCTGCACATGCGGAGTGTGGCGCTGATTCCATAACTGCTCCAGCAGCTCACGCAGCAGATCGTTGCCACTCATCTCACTGATCAGCAAATGGAAGCGCTTATCCTGCGCCAGAAAGGCCGCATCATTCTCCTGGTGCTGTTGCAGCTCGGCAGTCAGCGCCAGCAGGGCGGCACGCTGGTGCGGGCTACCGTTGCGCGCGGCCAGTCCTGCCAGCATTCCTTCGAACGCCTCTCTGGCCTGTAACAGATCCTGCAGGCTACAGGCTTCGCTCTCCGTTGCCGGTGCAGACGCAGGCAGCGGCTGCGCGACAAAAACGCCGGTGCCGGTGCGGATATCGACCCAGCCCGTCATCTCCAGCGCGATCAACGCCTCACGTACCGAAGAACGGCTGACCCCCAGCTGCTTCGCCAGCTCCCGCTCCGGCGGCAGCAGGTCACCGGCGACAAAATCACCGCGCTCAATCCCCGCCATAATGGCATTAGCAATCTGACGATAGAGACGTTCAGTTTTTATGACAGGCAGCGTCATCACCTTCTCCTTGTTATCTGGCTGCACCGATCGCGCAGTTTGTCATGCTGCGATCCGGATCACGGCCCCGTTTTGCTGGCTATCATACTCTTGGTCCAGCGGCCTGACCACTGGGCCACATCACAGTTGAGGAGTAAACATGGAACAGACATGGCGATGGTACGGTCCGAACGATCCGGTCTCTCTGGATGATGCCCGTCAGGCTGGCGCAACCGGCATCGTAACCGCACTACACCATATTCCTAACGGCGAAATCTGGCCGGTAGAAGAGATTAAGGCCCGCCAGGCATTGCTGGCAGAAAAAGGCCTGGTCTGGTCGGTGGTAGAGAGCATCCCGGTGCATGAGTCGATCAAGACCCAGCGCGGCGACTACCTGCACTACATTGCCAACTATCAGCAGTCGATACGCAACCTGGCCGCCTGTGGCGTGGATACCGTCTGCTACAACTTCATGCCGGTGCTCGACTGGACCCGTACCGATCTCGCCTGGACGCTGCCGGACGGCGCAAAAGCGCTGCGCTTTGACGCCGATGCCTTTGCTGCGTTTGAACTGCACCTGTTGCAACGGCCGGGTGCCGAACAGGATTACAGCGCCGCCGAGCAGCAGGCGGCGGCACAGCTGTTCGCCGCCATGAGTGAAGACGACAAAAACAGGCTGGTGCGCAATATTATCGCCGGTCTGCCGGGTGCCGAAGAGGGCTACACGCTGGAGCAGTTCCAGGCGCAATTGGCGCAATATGACGGCATCGATAAAGCCCGGTTACGCGAGCATATGGCCACCTTCCTGCGGGCAATCGTGCCGGTCGCGGAAGAAGTGGGAATTAAGCTGGCGGTGCATCCGGACGATCCACCGCGCCCGATCCTGGGCCTACCGCGAATTATCTCGACGCAGGAAGATATGCAGTGGCTGAAAGAGACGGTGGATAGTCTGCATAACGGTTTCTGCTTCTGTACCGGCTCGTATGGCGTTCGCGCCGATAACCCGCTGATTGAGATGGCGGAAGCGTACGCCGACCGCATCAACTTTGTTCATCTGCGCGCCACCAAACGTGAGGCGAATCCCAACAGCTTCCACGAAGCGGCACACCTTGCGGGCGACGTTGATATGGTTGGCGTGATCAAAGTGATTCTGGCTGAAGAGCAGCGCCGCCGTCAGGCGGGTAATCACCGGGCAATTCCGATGCGCCCCGATCACGGGCATCAGATGCTCGACGACCTGCATAAACGCACCAATCCCGGCTATTCGGCGATTGGACGGCTGAAGGGTCTGGCGGAATTACGGGGTGTCGAAGTGGCCCTGAAACAGATCTATTTTAACGACTAAACCTGCGTCACTGGCCCTGCGTCCGGCCTGGTGCCGGCCAGGGCATTTACCTTCCTTCATCGCAGCAAATGACTCTGCCACCTGCTGCGTTTCACTCTGCCGCCAGACCCACAGCGGCTCTGTGGTTGCGCTGAACGGTTAAGAACCCTATCTGAATGCCAGCAAAAGAAAAACATTGTCAACAAATGCAATCTCTGGTCGATAATTGACCTTAATCAGTTCTGTTGGCGGACAAAACGCTAACCTGCATCGCCCGGAGACATGCTATGCTGCGCCGATTGATTAGCACCTCCTCATAACGTCTATAACATTCAGAGGAATTTGCGGTGCCGTTATTGCAACGAAAACGCGACTACGCCAGGCTGATTATCATCGTTTCCGGCGTGTTGCCCCTGATACTTGGCATCTTTTTTACCGCCCTCGATGCGCGTCATACGGTCCACCAGCAGCAGGTGAGCGCCGCCAATACTCTTTTATCTCAGGCTGAGAAAATGAGCGACAGCGCCTGGGATATGATCACCTCACTCCGCCAGTTTCAGAACCAGCCCTGCAGCCAGATCGAAAATTCCCTGCAGCGACTCGGTACGCTCAACGCCTATTTCCGTGCCATTGGTAAACTGGAAGATGATCACATCGCCTGCTCCTCCGCCTATGGTTTAAATTCTGGCTCGCTATCTGAAATGATGATGCGTGATGTGCCGGTGACCGGAAAAGCCTGGTGGAGTTTGTCGATAGCCGGCACGCACGCTGTCCCGGATCGCCCGGCGGTGCTGTTCGTGCGTGAACTGCCAGGCGGCGAAGGATTCTGGGCGGTGATTGATGGTCAGTATCTGATCGATTTTATGCGTGCCATCGGCAGCGCGCGCGGCTATCAGCTGAGTATGCAGTTCAGCGGTGGCGCACCGATCGCCTATGGTATCCAGCAAACCACGGCGCAAGGCTGGTTTGAACCGCTGGTTTATCACGCCGCCTCACAGCGTTATCCGCTGAGCGTCACGGTGATTGCCCCGCCCGGCGAGCTGATCACGGCCTGGCGTCAGGTGCTGTTTATCTTCCTGCCGATGGCGGCAATCTTTTCCATTCTGCTGATGATCCTGACCTCAAACTGGCTGCAGCGGCGCATTTCATGGCGTGACGAGATCCGCCGCGCCATCGCCGGGGGTCAGTTCCGCGCACACTATCAGCCGGTTTATGACGATCGGTTGCAGCGTTGCAGTGGCGTGGAAGCGCTACTGCGCTGGACCACGCCCGATGGCAATGGCGTCCGTCCCGATATTTTTATCGGTGCCGCCGAAGCGGAAGGGATGATTGTGCCGCTGACCCGTCATCTGCTCGATCTGATCGTGGAAGATGTCCAGCAGTGGCAGGTCCCGGCGCACTTCCATCTGGCCATTAACGTGGCGGCAGACCATCTGCAGCATCCCGATTTTGTCAGCGACATGCTCTATTTTGCCGAGCGGGTGAAAGAGAAGCAGTTTGTGATCACCCTTGAACTGACGGAGCGCAGCCTGATTAAAGATGGCGAAGGCGTGGCGCGTAAACTCGACCAGCTGCGTCAGTTCGGCATGAAAGTTGCGATTGACGATTTCGGCACCGGTCACTGCTCCCTGAGCTACCTGCAGACCTTCGCACTGGATTACCTGAAAATCGATCGCGGCTTTATTAACGCCATTGAATCGCTGGAGGGCGAAACGCCGGTGCTGGACGCCATCATTAACCTCAGCCATAAGTTGCAGTTACAGGTGCTGGGCGAAGGGGTGGAAACCGCCCTGCAGTTTCGTTATCTGCAGCAACGTGGCGTGGTCTTTATCCAGGGTTACTACTATGCCCGTCCCATGGATAACGCTGCGCTGATCGTCTGGCAGCAGGAACAGGGCGATCGGCCCATGCGGGATGATGAACCCGGTTAACATCCGCTGAATCACGCCGGTTCTGCTGCCTGCCGGCGGCGCGCAACGCCACGGCGGCTGGATGGTCCCGCCTTACTGTGTGCTCTGCCCTCACAACCTGCCCGTTGCGGCGCTTGTCGCCAGCGCCTCTGTATCCGGGCAGCCTCAGCGATCAACCCCTTCACCCCTGCCCTTGCGAAACACCCAATGTTACTGAATGTTTCTGTGCCGCGCTGATCGTCAGCTTGCCGACGGCAAACCGCTGAAAATCTAACCGAAGCGGCTGACAATGCGGACCCACAGTGAGCAATCTGATGAAAAAAGCGTCATTCGTCACGCAGAGTGATTATTTTTTCAGGGATGATAAACGGACTAAATGATCGGTCTGATGGCTCAGTTTTAGGCCAAACATGACAGATATCACACAAAAACGGTATACTCTGCCGCTTAACGCACTAATTCCGGCACGAATTATTGTGTTGGCTGGCCGGTAAAACAGGCCTGTTTACGGCTATGCTTTAATTTCCTCAACGCCGCGGTCTGAACCCTTTTGCTCGGTTCGCGCCGTTGAGGACTTTCATGTTCCATTACAGGGTAATTCTATGAAATTGCGTAGGAAGCGTGTAAAACCAATCGGGATCGATGATGTAACCATCATTGATGATGCCCGTTTACGTAAAGCCATCACCGCAGCCTCTCTGGGTAATGCGATGGAGTGGTTCGACTTCGGTGTGTATGGCTTTGTGGCTTACGCGCTGGGTAAAGTCTTCTTCCCGGACGTCTCGCCGGGCATTCAGATGATTGCGGCGCTCGCCACCTTCTCTGTTCCTTTCCTGATTCGCCCGCTGGGTGGCCTGTTCTTCGGTATGCTGGGCGACAAATATGGTCGTCAGAAAATACTCTCCATCACCATTATCATCATGTCGGTCAGTACCTTCTGTATCGGCCTGATACCGTCCTATGCCTCTATCGGCATCTGGGCACCGATTCTGCTGCTGCTCGCCAAGATGGCGCAGGGCTTCTCGGTCGGCGGGGAATATACCGGTGCCTCTATCTTTGTCGCCGAATACTCGCCTGACCGTAAGCGCGGTTTCATGGGTAGCTGGCTCGACTTTGGTTCGATTGCCGGTTTCGTGCTCGGCGCAGGCCTGGTGGTTCTGATTTCCTCCATCATCGGGGAAGAGAGTTTCCTTGAGTGGGGCTGGCGTCTGCCATTCTTTGTGGCGCTGCCGCTGGGAATTATCGGTCTTTACCTGCGTCATGCGCTGGAAGAGACCCCGGCCTTCCAGCAGCACGTGGACAAACTGGAACAGGGTGACCGCGAAGGCCTGCAGGATGGCCCGAAAGTCTCATTCAAAGAGATTGCGACCAAACACTGGCGCAGCCTGCTTTCCTGTATCGGTCTGGTGATCGCTACTAACGTCACCTACTACATGTTGCTGACGTACATGCCGAGCTACCTGTCGCATAACCTGCACTACAGCGAAGATCATGGCGTGATGATTATTATCGCCATCATGATCGGTATGCTGTTTGTCCAGCCAATGATCGGCATGATGAGTGACCGTTTTGGTCGTCGTCCGTTTGTCATCATCGGCAGTATCGCCCTGATGATTTTCGCGATTCCGGCCTTCATGATGATCAACAGCGGTGTGCTGGGACTGATTTTCGCCGGTCTGCTGCTGCTGGCGGTAATCCTTAACGCCTTTACCGGCGTGATGGCCTCGTCGCTGCCGGCGATGTTCCCGACCCACATCCGCTACAGTGCGCTGGCCAGTGCCTTTAACATCTCGGTGTTGATTGCCGGTCTGACCCCGACGCTGGCCGCCTGGCTGGTCGAGACCACCAACAACCTCTACATGCCAGCCTACTATCTGATGGTAGTCGCGGTGGTGGGTCTGATTACCGGTCTGTTTATGAAAGAGACCGCTAACAAGCCGCTGAAAGGGGCGACACCAGCCGCCTCCGATATGGCTGAAGCGCGCGAAATTCTGCAGGAGCATCACGATAACATCGAGCACAAAATCGAAGATATCGACGAAGAAATTGCCCGCCTCGAAGCGAAACGTAAAAACCTGGTGCAGCAGCACCCGGACATTAACGAGTAACCGCCTCCTCTCCCGCCGCCCGGCGGGAGAGTTTTTTTTGCCCCCCGATGACCGCACACAAACCTTCATGCCACGCAGACAAAGGGAGTAAACTGTTGTCACTTTTTTCACCTGCGTAAGAATGAATATGTCTGATTATTCCCTTATCCAGCGCCCAAGAAGATTGCGCGCCAGCGCGTCAATGCGCGAAATGTTCCAGGAATCTACCCTCAGCCTGAACGATCTGGCTCTGCCCATTTTCGTTGAAGAGGGTGCTGACGATTACAAAGCGATTCAGGCGATGCCTGGCGTGATGCGTATCCCGGAAAAGCGTCTTGCCTATGAGATTGAACGCATCGCGAAAGCCGGTATCCGCTCGGTGATGACCTTTGGGATTTCACACCATACCGATGCCACCGGCAGCGATGCGTGGAATGAAAACGGTCTGGTGGCGCGGATGTCACGCATCTGCAAAGAGACGGTGCCGGAAATGATTGTCATGTCCGATACCTGTTTCTGTGAATACACCAGCCACGGCCACTGCGGCGTGCTGTGCGATCACGGCGTGGATAACGATGCGACCCTGATCAACCTCGGCAAGCAGGCGGTCGTGGCCGCAGCAGCAGGGGCTGACTTTATTGCCCCTTCGGCGGCGATGGACGGTCAGGTGCAGGCGATTCGTCAGGCGCTGGACGCGGCGGGCTTCACCCAGACCGCCATCATGTCCTACTCCACCAAGTTCGCCTCTTCCTTCTACGGTCCGTTCCGTGAAGCGGCAGGCACCTCGCTGAAGGGCGACCGTAAGACTTATCAGATGAATCCGATGAACCGTCGTGAAGCGATCCGTGAATCGCTGATTGATGCGGCTGAAGGTGCAGATTCGCTGATGGTTAAACCGGCAGGCGCCTATCTCGACATCCTGCGTGACATCCGCGAGCGCACAGAGCTGCCGCTGGCTGCCTACCAGGTGAGCGGCGAATACGCGATGATCAAATTTGCCGCGCAGGCGGGCGCCATCGATGAACGTAATGTGGTGCTGGAAAGCCTGGGTGCGATAAAACGTGCCGGTGCGGACCTGATTTTCAGCTATTTCGCGCTTGATCTCGCCGAACAAAAAGTGCTCTGATCCCCCCCTCAATAAGACAGTGAATTGAATCGCTTCGATCACTGTCTTTTTTCTTTGCCGTAAGGCTCACACCAGAACCTGGCTCCAGTTAAAAAAATAAAGGGCTCTGCGATGAAAGCACCTGAGATCGCTGCCGATGAGGCACAACGTTTGTCGCAGTTGCGTGCGCTGAACATTATGAATACGCCTGCGGAAGAGCGTTTCGATCGTTTAACCCGTCTGGCGCGCCGCCTGTTTGACGTGCCGATTGCGCTGGTTAGCCTGCTGGAAGCCGATCATCAATGGTTTAAGTCAGCGCAGGGTTTTGAGCCTGCCGGTTCGCCGCGCAACATCTCTTTTTGCGGCCATGCCATCCTGCAGGATGAGATCATGATCGTCGAAGATGCCGCAGCAGACCCGCGCTTTCATGATAATCCGCTGGTGACCGGTGAGCCGCATATTCGCTTCTACGCTGGCTGCCCGCTGCGGGCGCCGGGCGGCGCGAAGATGGGCACGCTTTGCATCATTGGCCGGTCGCCACGCCCGTTCGACGAAGAAGATCGGGCCACGCTACGCGACCTGGCGGCGATGGCTGAAGCGGAACTGGTGGCATTTCAGACCGCAACCTGTGATGAGCTGACGCAGATTACTAATCGTCGCGGCTTTATGACGCTGGGCGAGATGGTGCTGAATGAGTGCCGGATGAAGAACCGCCCCGCCTGTCTGACCTTTCTCGATCTCGACAAGTTCAAGCAGATCAACGATTCACTCGGCCATCGCGAGGGCGACCGCGCCCTGATGGATTTTGCTGATGCGATGAAGGTGGTGTTTAAACACTCCGATCTGTTTGCACGCTTAGGCGGCGATGAATTTGTGGTGCTGTTCAACGGCCTGCAACAGCAGCAGACTGAAGCGCTGCTGCAGCAGTTTGCCCACTATCTGGCGCAGCAGTCGATCAGCCTGAACCGCCGTTATCATCTGCACTTCTCGTGCGGCGTGGTGGAGTTTGATCCGGCCGGGCCGCAGTCGCTGGAGCAGTTGCTGCATGACAGCGATGAGCAGATGTACCGCAGTAAAAAGCAGAAGCGCGCGGCGCTGTAACGTCGGACGCCGCGCGCCTGACCGGTTACTGACGCGCCAGGTCGTCGAGCAGCGTCTGATTAAACTTCGCCGGCTCTTCCATTTGCGGCGCATGACCCATCCCCGGAAATTCGATTAAGCGCGCGCCCGGAATGCGTTTTGCCGTCTCTTTTCCCAGCACCTTGTAATCACCCAGCCGCGCTTTCACCGCCGCAGAGGCGATATCACTGCCGATGGCGGTAGTGTCTGAGGTGCCGATCATCAGAGTGGTGGGCACTTTCAGATCGCCAAACTCATAAAATACCGGCTGCGTGAAGATCATGTCGTAGATTAGGGCGGAGTTCCACGCCACCTTCTGGTGTCCTGGCCCGCTGTTCAGGCCAGCCAGCATATCGACCCATTTGTCATACTCCGGTTTCCAGCGTCCGACATAGTAGGTCTGCTGTTCATACTTCTTAATCCCTTCGGCACTCAGCTTCAGCTCGCGCTGATACCACTGATCGACGGAACGCCACGGCGCGCCTTTGGCCTTCCAGTCTTCCAGCCCGATCGGGTTGACCAGCACCAGTTTCTGCGTCTGTGCCGGATACATCAGCGCATAGCGTGTTGCCAGCATCCCGCCGGTGGAATGGCCAATAATCACCGCTTTTTCCACTGCCAGTTTCGTCAGCAACTGATGGGTATTCTCCGCCAGCTGCTGAAAACTGTACTGGTAATTCGCCGGTTTGGTTGAGCTGCAGAAACCGATCTGGTCGGGCACCACTACGCGATAACCTTGCTGGCTCAGCGCGCGAATCGTCTCTTCCCAGGTGGCTCCGCAGAAATTTTTACCGTGCATCAGCACCACGGTTTGTCCGTTGGCATTTTTTGCCGGTTTCACATCCATATAGCCCATGCTCAGCGGCTGCTGCTGGGAGGAAAAATTAAAATGTTGCAGAGGATAAGGGTATTGAAATCCTTCCAGCTGCTCGCCGTAGACGGTGGCGGCAAGAGCCGGTGCCGTGCTGAGTAAAGTCAGCGAGGTGAGCAAGGCGGCAAGCGGTTTCTTCAACGCGTATGTCGGGCTCATCCAGAGTTCTCCAGGTTAAAGGTGAGGGTTAAGCCTGGCATGAAGCGGCGAAAAGTGTATTGATGGGCTGTGCGATATGATGACTCCATTATCAGCGTCTGGCGTCACCACGGGACAGTTTGAGCGAAAGAAAATCCTTTAATGAAGATTACGGTTTCCGCTTATTCAAACCACTAACCCCACCAATACACTCAACACATCAATAACAATTACGCTATTTATATTATCAAATGATCATTAAAACTGTTTTATCGGAGATAAAGATTCATTTCCTGATAAAACTTTACGCAAGTCATGCTCAGCAAAAGATAAATTATTTTAAACTGCCCGCACAAAAATTAGGGGGCCGATATGAATGAGAGTAAATATAATGAAAGCGTGATCGTCTCTGTCACTGAGTGGATTAATAATAATCTCGACCAGCGATTAAGCGTTGATGATATTGCTGAAAAAGCAGGTTATTCCAAATGGTATTTGCAGAAATTATTTGCGCGTTATCACGATGAAACGCTGGCACGTTATATTCGCAAGCGCAAGCTGGCTGCCTGTGTCAATGATTTAAAAAACAGCCGCACGCCGATAATAAGCCTGGCGCTGAAGTATCATTTTGAAAGCCAACAATCTTTCACCCGCTCGTTTAAACAACTGATGGGCTGTACGCCCAGCGTCTGCCGCCGGCGCGCGCTGGATGAGGCGGCGCGACAGCAGTTAGCCGGGACCGATAATCCCTGCGCATTATGCAGCTATGCTCAGGGCAGAACGCCGGAAAAAAGCTGCAGTGGAATCACTCAGCGTATTGCGATATCACCGCACCACTATCGCCAGACTGAATCCTCCCACAGCCTGTGAGGTTCAGAGATCGTCCGGCTGATAATATTGCACACCAATCTGAATCCGCTCACGACCCTGCGTGACGCGATGACGATTGGTGTCGCGCAGTGAATAAACGCAGCCACAATATTCCTGCTGATAAAAACTCTCGCGCTTGCTGATTTCAATCATGCGCGAAGATCCGCCGCCTTTACGCCAGTTAAAATCCCAATAAAGCAGATCCGGATACGCCGCCGCTGCGCGGACACCACAACGGTTAATCTGCTTCATATCTTTCCAGCGTGAAATACCCAGGCAACTGGTCATTACCGGAAAGCCATTTTCATGCGCATAGAGCGCGGTACGTTCGAAACGCATATCAAAACACATGGTGCAGCGTTCGCCGCGCTCCGGCTCCCACTCCATACCGCGCGCGCGTTTGAACCAGTCATCGCGGTCATAATCGGCATCAACAAACGGCACGCCAAATTTTTCAGCAAAACGAATATTCTCCTCTTTGCGCAGCTCATATTCTTTGAGCGGATGAATATTCGGGTTGTAGAAATAGATGGTGTATTCAATACCCGATGCCAGCATCGCCTCCATGACTTCGCCCGAACAGGGAGCGCAACAGGAGTGTAAAAGCACCTTTTTGTGGCCGCCCGGTAAGGGCAGCGGCTGGCGCTGATAAGGCTGAGACATAAGCACCTTCAATCATTAGCAGAAAAACTGCAGTGTAATGGCGCACGCCGGGGGTTGCAAAATTTCCCCGGCTGGCCGGTTTTTGGGTATTCGTGCGCTTGCGCCCACAGCCGTGCTGAGCCGCCGATCCTGTGCCAGCGGGCTCTGGCGGGCTACCACGGCCTTCTGCCACGTCGCTGATGTTTTAAACTGTGACCGGTAACACACTGCCATCGACTATGTTTACATAACATTAACAATACTGACAAAGTCACAGGGCAAGGAGTGAGGCATGGCTGCAACTAACAAATCGCCGTCGGGTCAGAACCGCTTTACCTGGTTCGTCTGTTTTATGGCCGCGCTCTCCGGCCTGTTGTTTGGTCTGGATATCGGCGTTATTGCCGGCGCGCTGCCGTTTCTCGCCAAAGATTTGCAGATCACTAACCATCAGCAGGAGTGGGTCGTGAGCTCGATGATGTTCGGGGCTGCGCTGGGTGCGCTGGGCGCGGGCTGGATGTCATCAAAGCTGGGACGCAAGAAAAGTATGCTGGCCGGTGCCACGCTGTTCGTCATCGGCTCGCTCTGGTCAGCGCTGTCACCGGATGTCGAATCGCTGGTCTGCGCCCGGGTGATCCTGGGGCTGGCGGTCGGCATCGCCTCTTACACCGCCCCGCTCTATCTGGCTGAGATTGCGCCTGAGCGTATTCGGGGCTCCATGATTTCGATGTACCAGCTGATGCTGACCACCGGCATTGTGGTGGCTTATCTCTCTGATACGGCCTTTAGCTACACCGGCAACTGGCGCTGGATGCTGGGGATTATCGCCATTCCGGCGGTGATTCTGTTCATCGGCGTGCTGTTTCTGCCTAACAGCCCGCGCTGGCTGGCGGCGCACGGCCGTTTTAATGAGGCACAGCGGGTGCTGGACCGGCTGCGTAATACCAGCGAACAGGCGCGGCAGGAGCTGGAAGAGATCCGTGAAAGTCTGCAGGTGAAGCAACGCGGCTGGTCACTGTTTCGTTCGAACAGCAACTTCCGCCGTGCCGTGTGGCTGGGCATGTTGCTGCAGGTAATGCAGCAGTTTACCGGCATGAATGTGGTGATGTATTACGCCCCGAAAATTTTCAATATTGCCGGTTTCTCCAGCACCAGCGAACAGATGTGGGGCACGGTTATCGTCGGGCTGGTCAATATGCTGGCGACGCTGATTGCGATCTTCCTGGTTGACCGCTGGGGACGTAAGCCGATGCTCACCACCAGCTTTCTGGTGATGGCGGTGGGAATGGGCGTGCTCGGCACGCTGTTGCATCTTGGCGTCGAAACCGACTTCCGCAAATATTTTGCTATCGCCATGCTGCTGATGTTTATCGTCGGATTTGCGATGGCTGCCGGACCGGTGATCTGGCTGCTGTGCTCAGAGATTCAGCCGCTGAAAGGGCGTGACTTCGGCATCACCGCGTCGACCACCACCAACTGGGTCGGTAACATGATTGTCGGTGCGACCTTCCTGACCATGCTCGATCAGCTGGGCAACGCCAACACCTTCTGGTTCTACGGTGCGCTTAATCTGGTGTTCATTGTGGTGACGATGATGCTGGTGCCGGAGACCAAACATGTCACGCTGGAGCATATCGAACGCAACCTGATGAAAGGCAAAGCGCTGCGTGATATCGGGGCGTAACCGCCCCGTCGTCGATTACCATTGCAGCGTTTTACCGGCGTAATCGATGTAGTGATGGCCGCCGCGGCCCTGCCAGGCGGTCAGCTGCTGCACAATACCGGCCGCGCTCTCCTCTGCGGTTAAAGGTGCCGCTTCGCCACCCATATCTGTTTTTACCCAGCCCGGATGGAGCGTCACCAGCGTACCGGCCACGGCTTCCACATCTTCGGCCAGCGTCCGGCTCAGCATATTCAGCGCCGCCTTGCTGGCGGAATAGAGCGGCATGTCGGCACGCGGGTTTTCGCTCAGGCTACCCAGCTGTGATGAGGTGATAGCCAGCACGCCCTTTTGCTTGCTGAGCAGCGGCAGCAGAATCTCGGCACTGCGCACCGGTGCGATCGTATTGGTCATAAACAGCTGCGCCAGTTCCTGAGGGTCACTTTGCGCCAGTTTCTGATGCGCTGGCCCGGAAATTCCGGCATTAATCAGAATCACATCGAAGGTCTGTCCGGCGAGCTGGCCGGCCAGCTGCTGCACCGAGGACGATTCGGTCATATCCAGCGCGTGCCAGTCAACGCCCGACGGGTTGCCCTGCGTTGGGATGCCGCTGCGGTGCGTGGCCGTAACCTGCCAGCCTTGTGCAGCAAACGCCTGTACCACCGCCAGGCCGATACCCCGCGATGCGCCAATCACTAACACTTTCTGTTGCTGAGCCATGTTCATTCCTCGTTGTTAATCTCACTACTAGCTTAACGACAAATCTGCGTTGCCAGCGCCCGGATGTGCGTTTTAGTCGGGTGACCGCACGGCAGGTAAAATGCATCAGCTGATGCGGCTGATCGGCCCGGTCGGCTTCATTGATGGTTTTCCATCAAAGTTTCGCTTTATCTTTTACTTTTAACCGGTTAGAAGATATCGACTGGCAGGCAGGCGGCGCGATGTTCGCCCGCTTTTTTCGCGTGGAGTCTGAATGAAAAAGCTCACCTTAGAGACGGTGGCAAAAATGGCGGGCGTAGGCATCGCGACGGTCGATCGGGTATTGAACGAGCGTGGCGGCGTGTCGCTGGAGACCACCCGCAAGGTGTTAAAAGCGGCGCGCGAAGCCGGTCTCAAACGTCTGCTGCCGGAGGAGTATCAACATCCGTGGCAGATTGAGGTCTTCCTCAGCAACAACGGCTCTGCCTTTTTCCAGCAGCTCACCGCCCATTTCAGCGACGTCGCCAGCCAGCTCGGCTACCGGCGGCTTAAACTGCATAAAACGCTGGTCACAGAAGCGCAGCCCGAAAAGCTGGCGCAGAGCATTATTGCCCGCAGCGCCACCCGCGACGGCATTATTGTCTTTGCCCATGACTCGCCGCCGATCTATCGCGCCCTGGCGCTGTGTCGCAGTCGTCACGTACCGGTGATCACCATCGTGACCGATCTGCCCGCCGCCGATCGTCTGTGCCATGTCGGTATCGATCAGTATCAGGCGGGACGGACCGCCGGTTTACTGATGAGTAAGACCGCCCATCAGACCGGGGATATTGTGATGGTGAGCGGCCGGTTTGATTATCAGGCACACCGGCAGCGCATCGCCGGCTTCCGTGAGGTGATGACGCAGCGCGCGCCGCAGCGTCACCTGCGTGAAGTGCTGCTCGGCCAGGATGATCGTGACACCATTCGCAGCCTGCTGGCGCGCAATCTGACGCAATCGCAGGCGATAGCGGGCGTCTATAACACCGGGATGGGCAATACCGACGTCAGCGAAACCCTGCGCGCCCACCGGCTGTTGGGCCACTGTACCTATATCACCCATGAGCTCTATCCGGTAACCCGCCAGCTGCTGCTGAACGATGAGGTGGCGTTCACGCTGGATCAGCACGCGCAGCAGCACGCGCGATTGTCGATTGATCTGTTGCTGCGCCATCTGGAAACCGGTTATCAGCCGGATGAGTATCAGGAAGGTAAGGTCGCGTTCCGGCTGTTTACGGCGGAGAATATGGAAGCAATGTAGGATACCTTCTGGAGGCAACGCAAACTTTATACTTAGCGTTGCTTCGAACGTATTCACGCAGGTCGCTCAGCCAAAAGGAATTGCCCATCTTGCTATGTCTTCTTCCCTTAAAAAAACCTCTCTCATCGATCACTAAATAGCCAACCTCCTTTTTTTCTGATAATTTTTCATACGGCGTTTTGAATTCAGGGAATAATTCAATACAACTATCGTCCGCCAAAGCCCTGAAAGTTTTAAAAAAAGATGTTCCAACATTCAGCTTCCTCATCATTCGTGAATGAAGCCAAAATTTCGACAAAAGTCAGGACAATAGACAGGATGCTCTATGGATATTTTCAGTAATCTCAATGGACTTTCAGCAAAAATTCAGCAGCAGTCAGCCGTTATTCAAACAGAAGAGGCTACTAAAAGCGCCTTTGTCATGCCCTTTATTAGTCAGATATTAGGCTACGATGTCTTTGATCCGACTGAAGTCATTCCTGAATTCATTTGTGATGTCGGAACGAAAAAGGGTGAAAAGATTGATTACGCTATATTGAAAAACGGTGAAATTCAGATTCTGATTGAATGTAAAAAGATTGGCGAATCGTTAAATATTAAACATGCCTCTCAACTTTTCCGTTACTTTCACGTTACTAACGCACGCATTTCTATCCTGACAAATGGTCAGATTTATAAATTCTTCACTGACCTTGATGCACCCAATAAAATGGATGAAAAGCCATTTTTAGAACTGGATCTGCTGGATATTGATGAGCATGTGGTTCCTGAACTGCTCAAACTCACTAAAAGCGCCTTTGATGTCGAATCGATTGTTAGCGCAGCAGGTGAACTTAAGTACATCAGTCAGTTAAAAAAGATGATTTCCCGCCAGTTCAGTGAACCCGATGAAGACTTCGTTAAGCTTTTTGCTTCACGTGTCTATGATGGAATATTGACGCAAAAGGTCAGAGAACAGTTTGCTGTATTGACTAAAAAGGCCGCTACGCAGTGGTTAAATGATCAAATTAATGAAAGGCTTAAGTCAGCAATAAGTGGGGGTGTTACAACATCCCCCGCTCAAATCAGTAGTGACGATGTAGTAAAAAATCATAGTGAGAAAAACGAAGCAGAAGAGCATTTAATCGTTACCACCGAAATGGAGATAGAAGGGTTCCACATCGTAAAATCAATAATAAGAAAGGTTATTGAACCTCAGCGAATTACCTTTAGGGATACGCAAAGCTATCTGGGCATACTGATCGATGATAACAATCGGAAACCTATTTGCCGTCTGCATTTTAACCGCAGCCAGTTGTATATTGGGATGTTTGATGGCGAGAAGAAAGAGACTCGCCATCCGATAATATCCCTCAACGATATCTATAACTTTACCGATCTGCTGAGAGAAACGGCGAAGCAATATAGCTAATCGCGACAGGCCAGGGTATTGACCTGGCCTTATTATTATTGCGGCGGCTCCCGGCTCTGATCATCCGGGCTCTGACCGTCTTCGCTGCCCTGGCTTTTCTCGACTTCCTGCGGATGGCCCATAGAGAGCGCCGTCGCGCTGGCCGGGTCGAACAGCGACAGGCTTTCAATCTGATCCACCATGATCACCTTGCGGAACGACATGGCATCTTTGGGCGTCGAGTCCAGCGTGATGTCGTGTTCGGCGTACCACTTACTATAATTATGCTCCACCGCCAGCTTCAGCGTTTTACTGTCGCGGTAGCCACTGAGCATCGGGATCAGCACGATATTTTTGGTGCTCTCATACTCAAACGTCGAGGCGTGTACCATGCCGATATAGATGCGGCGTGACTTGAGGGTAATCCACGCCAGCTCGCCCTCTTCCATGCACTGAAACAGCAGCTGCTCCACACCGTTCGAGCGCGACAGTTGCTGATAGAGATCTTTACGGCCCGAAACGTTGAGTCGTGCGCTGCCCGCCCAGTTCGAGCGATACAGACAGAGCAGAATAGCAAAGGCCAGCATGATGACAATCGGTGCCTGGATGCCAAGGAAGCTCCAGTTCATAAACTCCATCTGCCATTTGAGATGGACGCCGGGGATCATCTGTACCGCATTGGCAATAGCAGAGACGGCGAGCAGCAGTAACCAGACGATGCCGGTCGCAAACACGCCCTGCAGAACGAAAATACAGCCATAAAGCGCAACCAGAAAATAAACATCCCAGCCCGATGAACGGCGAATTTTAAAACGGCTATTTAAATCGCGGCTGGTGTACCAGTAACCACTGACCATTAACACCATGAATATTGCGGTACCCACCTCAGACTCCCTTTAACGTATTCACATGGCGGGCAAAATCTTCGTGTACTTCTTCACTGAGCGTGTTGACCGAAATATTGCCGTTCTCGTCAATAATGATGCGCTCGCCTTCGGCGATAGAGTCGTTGATATCCTGGCGGGTCATGATTTGCAGAAATTTATCGGGGCTGGCAAACAGCGATTTTACAAATTTGAACATGGCGATCCACTTATCTGGCCTAAAAGAGGAAGTATGTGACTGAAACGACACTCTCGCCTGGTTAATTTCAGGTGAAATTTCTTAAAATCAATTAATTAGCGAAGCGGCTGGCGATCATTACACGGCGTGATTGGCTGAAATAGCTAATATAACCAGTAGATTGGCAGCGACAACTCTCCCTTTCCGGCTGTACGGTCTGTGAGCGTGCTTCACCCCTTTCTCGCCGGTTAGCGCTAAGCTCACTCTTTGTCCGGTGACGGTCACCCTGTCTGCAACATATTGAGGAAGATTCAGATGAAACAACGCACGTTAGGTCGTACCGGTCAGCGCGTCTCCGAAATTGGCTTTGGCGCATGGGCGATTGGCGGGACCTGGGGAGAAGTCAGCCAGCAGGATGCCGAGGCGGCGCTGCATGCTGCTCTTGATGCCGGTATCACCTTTATTGATACCGCCGATGTCTATGGCGACGGCCGCTCTGAAAAGATTATTGCCGGAGTGCTGAATCAGCGTGGCGGTGAACGGCCGTTTGTCGCCACCAAGCTGGGCCGCCGGCTTTCGCCGCACGTTGCCGAGGGCTATAACGCCAGCAACCTCAACGCCTTTATTGACCGTTCGCGCGAGAACCTGCAAACCGACACGCTGGATTTAGTGCAGCTGCACTGCCCACCCACCGAGGTCTATTACAACCCGGAGGTGTTTGCGGTAATGGATGAGATGGTGGCTGCCGGCAAAATCCGTCACTACGGCGTGTCGGTGGAAAAGGTAGAGGAAGGATTGAAGGCGCTGGAGTTTCCGAACGTCTCATCCATTCAGCTGATTTACAACCTTTTCCGCCAGCGACCAGCGGAGCTACTGCTGCGTGAAGCGAAGCGGCGTGATGTCGGGATTATCGCCCGTGTGCCGCTGGCGTCAGGCTTGCTGACCGGCAAAATGGGGCCAGACAGCCAGTTTGCTGCCGACGACCATCGCGCCTTTAACCGCAATGGCGAAGCGTTTGATAAGGGCGAAACCTTTTCCGGCGTGCCGTATGAGGTAGCGCTGGAGGCGGTCGAGGAGATTCGCCGCTATGTCACTGGCGACACCACCATGGCGATGCTGGCGCTGCGCTGGATCCTGATGAACGAGGATGTCAGCGTAGTGATTCCTGGCGCAAAAAATCGCCAACAGGCGGAAGCCAATGCCCGCGCCAGCGACGTCGATGCGCTCTCTGCGGATACCATGACGGCGCTGAAGCAGATCTATCAGGAGAAGATCGCGCCTCACGTCCATCAGCGCTGGTAAACGCGCGTTACAACGCCTGGGCGCACGCCCAGGCGGAACTCCACGCCCACTGGAAATTATAGCCACCCAGCCAGCCGGTCACATCCGCAACCTCCCCAATAAAATAGAGCCCCGGTACGGCCCGCGCTTCCATGGTTTTCGAGGAGAGTTGGGTGGTATCGACGCCGCCCAGTGTTACCTCGGCGGTGCGATAGCCTTCGGTGCCGTTGGGCTGAATACGCCAGGCGTGCAGCGTCCCGACCAGCTCCGCCTGCTGCCGGCTGTTGAGCTGCTTCAGCGTGATATCCGGCACCACTTTCAGCGTCTGCAACACTTCCACCAGCCGCTTCGGCAGAATTTTCGCCAGGCTGTTCTTCAGGCTGAGGTTAGGATGCGCCTCACGCTGGACGGTCAGGAAGGCATCCAGCGGCGTCGCGGGTGACAGATCGATGGTGACGAACTCACCTGGCAGCCAGTAGCTGGAGATTTGCAATACCGCCGGGCCAGAGAGGCCGCGATGGGTAAACAGCATCGCCTCTTTAAAGCGGGTGCCATCCTGCGCGTCAATGGTGGTCTCCAGCGCCACGCCAGACAGGGTCTGCAGCTGTTCCAGCAGCGGTTTATGCAGGGTAAAGGGCACCAGCGCCGCGCGTGTCGGGAAGACGTTGAGGCCAAACTGTTCCGCGATTTTATAGCCGAACGGCGTTGCGCCCAGGCCGGGCATCGACAGGCCGCCGCTGGCAATCACCAGCTTTTCCGCCTGTACCGTGCTGCCGTTCAGCTGCAGGGTATAACCGCTGTCGTCACGCGCCACGTTCAGCACTTCACTGCGCAGCCGCAGCGTCACGTTGCCCTTTTCGCACTCGGCCATCAGCAGATCGACAATCTGCTGCGCGGACTCATCGCAAAACAGCTGGCCGAGGGTTTTCTCATGCCAGGCAATGCCGTGACGATTGACCAGATCGATAAAATCCCACTGGGTATAGCGCGCCAGCGCCGATTTACAGAAATGAGGATTGTGCGACAGATAGGCCGCCGGTTCAGTATAGAGATTGGTGAAGTTGCAGCGTCCTCCGCCCGACATCAGAATCTTACGTCCCGGCTTTTTGCCGTTATCCAGCAGCAAGACGCGACGCCCGCGCTGTCCGGCCTGGGCGGCACAGAACAGCCCTGCGGCACCGGCTCCAATGATGATAACGTCAAACTGTTCCACGGCGGTTCACTCACTTAATCGGAAAGGCGCAGATTGTAGTGATCTGCTCACTGAGACGCCAGCGTCAAAAATTTGCCGTAAATGTGTCATAATGTAACTAGCTAATATCTGGAGCTTTTTAACCCTTTAAGTCAGGTGCGTTACTGCTAAAGGTCAAATTAAGACTATATTTTCCTTTCCCATACAGCACGTTGTCGCGGATAATGCGCCGCGTTCATGTCCTCCAAAAATGGCGTAACGTTTATGCTACATCTGTTTGCTGGTCTCGACCTCAGTACTGGCCTGTTATTGGTTCTTGCCCTGCTGTTTGTATTGTTTTACGAAGCAATCAACGGTTTCCACGACACGGCCAACGCAGTTGCGACGGTCATCTATACGCGTGCCATGCGTGCCCAGCTTGCTGTGGTAATGGCGGGTGTATTTAACTTCTTTGGCGTGCTACTCGGTGGATTGAGTGTCGCCTATGCCATTGTTCATATGCTTCCCACCGATCTGTTGTTGAATGTTGGATCGGCTCACGGTCTCGCCATGGTGTTTTCTATGCTGCTGGCGGCGATCATCTGGAATCTCGGCACCTGGTATCTGGGTCTGCCGGCCTCCAGCTCCCATACCCTGATCGGCGCCATTATTGGTATCGGTCTGACCAACGCCCTGATGACCGGTACCTCGGTGGTTGATGCGCTCAACATCCCGAAAGTCCTGAACATCTTCCTGTCGCTGATCCTGTCGCCGATTGTCGGCCTGGTGATTGCGGGCGGCTTAATCTTTATTCTGCGTCGCTACTGGAGCAGCACCAAAAAGCGTGCCCGCATCCATATGACGCCCGCCGACCGCGAGAAGATCGACGGCAAGAAAAAGCCGCCGTTCTGGACCCGTATTGCGCTGATTGTTTCGGCGATTGGCGTCAGCTATTCGCATGGCGCGAATGACGGCCAGAAAGGCATCGGCCTGATTATGCTGGTGTTGATTGGCGTCGCGCCGGCTGGCTTCGTGGTGAACATGAATGCCTCTGGCTATGACATCACCCGGACCCGCGATGCGGTCAATCATCTGGAGCAATATTATCAGCAGCACAACGCCTCGCTGACCCATATTATCCAGATGGCTCCGCCTAAGCTGCCGACGCCGGAAGAAGTGCCGTCATCCAGCCCGAAAGAGTTCCACTGTGACAGCGCTCGCGCGTTACAGGCGGTTCAGCGCGCGCAGGGGCTGCTGAATAATCTGCAAAGCTACGATCAGCTGACGGTTGATCAACGCGGTCAGATGCGTCGTCTGCTGCTGTGTATCTCTGATACCGCCGACAAAGCGGCCAAACTGCCGGAAACCACCCCGGAGGATCAGCGCTTCCTCAATAAGCTGAAAAGCGATCTGCTGGGCACTATTGAGTATGCGCCGGTCTGGATTATCGTCGCCGTCGCGTTAGCGCTGGGCACCGGTACCATGATTGGCTGGCGTCGTGTTGCCACCACCATCGGTGAGAAGATCGGTAAGAAAGGCATGACCTATGCGCAAGGGATGTCGGCGCAGGTAACGGCAGCGCTCTCTATCGGCGTCGCCAGCTACACCGGAATGCCGGTTTCCACCACCCACATCCTCTCCTCATCGGTTGCCGGTACTATGCTGGTTGACGGTGGCGGATTGCAGAGTCGGACCATCAAGAACATCGCCATGGCGTGGATCTTCACGCTGCCGGTTTGTATTGTGCTGTCAGGCTCGCTCTACTGGATTGCGTTAAAACTGGTGTAACACCAGAAGCCAGTGATACCCGAGGGCGACGCAAGTCGCCCTTTTTAATGCCAGATGGCCATCGCCACCAGACTGATCACTACCAGTCCGCACAGCGCGCTGGTCAGCATAAACTGTCCACGCACCCGCTCGCAGCGCCGAATAAATTCGTCATCATGATGATCAAGATAGCGTTTCGCCCAGATATAGGTCACCAGCCGCACCTGTTTGCTGGGCTGACCGTGTGAGGTGAAGAATCCCGCACCGTCGACGTACTGATACAACAGCGGATCGCACCCACGTAACACCGCCAGCAGGGCGCGCAGTGACGAAAAATAGCGCGCCATATTCACAATACACACCACACAAAGAGCCCAAAAAAGCGCGATAGTGCTGATCATATTCTCCCCTCCTGGCTGGAGCCGCAGGAACAGACGCAGCGGGAAAACGCTGAGCACGCCCACAGAAATAGCCAACCACTGAATTACCGGACTGCGATAGTGTTATGAACGCCTGGGCGGAAACAAACCAGACCGCCTTTTTTCAGTGTAGGAGAAATGTTTAAATTTTTTCCAGCGATGTTTTTCGTTCGGGGCGAGTAAAATTGCCGCATCGTTGATCTTATTCACAAGCCAGGCGGCAACAGCAGCATTTGCCACCAGAGAAGGCTATACTCAGAGACATAACAACATCGTCACCTGCAGCGCAGGTACACACTTTGGTGGCGCTCATCGCCCGTTCGCGCAAAGGATTTCGCTACGCTGTGACGCGGCAGGAACACCGGATGCCATCCTTAATCTCGTGAAAGGAGTTTTATCATGGCTTATAAACATATCCTGATTGCAGTAGACCTTTCTCCCGAAAGTCAGTTACTGGTGGATAAAGCCGTTTCGCTGGCCCGCCCTTATGACGCTAAAATTTCCCTGATCCACGTTGATGTGAACTATTCCGACCTCTATACCGGCCTGATTGATGTCAACCTTGGCGATATGCAGAAGCGTATTTCCGAAGAGACCCATTCGGCGCTGAAAGGTCTGTCTGATTCCGCCGGCTACCCGATCAGTGAGACGCTGAGCGGCAGTGGCGATCTCGGCCAGGTACTGGTCGATGCGATTAAAAAGTATGACGTCGATCTGGTGGTATGTGGTCATCACCAGGACTTCTGGAGCAAGCTGATGTCCTCGGCGCGTCAGTTGATCAACACCGTGCACATCGACATGCTGATTGTGCCGCTGCGCGATGAAGACGACGAATAACCGCCGATCATAAAGCCGGCGACACTCACCGGCTTTTTCCCGTTACGTCGGGTCCGGCACGGCCCGTGAGTGAATATCGCCAGCCCGCTTCGCCTGTCGCCAGCATTGCGCTTTCCTGATGTTCCCCTGTCAGCACGATTCGCCACAATGGAAAAGGGCCTGTTCATCTGACACCGCCGTGACCGATATTACCAGACATCAGATAATTCGCACTTTCACGATAAAATTGCGCATTTAGCCTCTATAAAAATAATCTTTATATTAGCAATACATTAACAAGCAAAGGTTCCTCTCACGCTTTACGCCGCAATTTCATTTATCAATATTTTACTATAGGCAAGGTTCGCCGGGTTCATTATATTCGTTCTGCTCTCTCAGTCGCCGGGCGACTGATGAAGCACAATAATGTAATTTAACAACAAGATAAGGATATTAATTATGAGAGAAATCAACCAGACTGAAATTGCTGCCGTTAGCGGCGCGGGCCTGACTGAATTTATCGGCAACGTTAATGATGCATTAACTCAGGTTTCTGATCTGTTCGACACCACAATTAAATCTCTGAATGAAACAACCGTTATTCAGGAAGAAATTGGTCTGTCTTATAAAGCCTTTGGCCTGAGCGTAGCGAAAAGTTTTTTAAGCGCTTTCTCAGGTTTTCTGACTAAATTAGCCGCCTGATTGAATATAAGCGGTTGCGTATTTACTGCGGCAGGTTGATCGCCCGCTAAATACGCTAATAAAAAGCCTGCCTGATGATATCAGGCAGGCTTTTTCTGGTTGGCGCGGCGGCCGGCATTAAACAGGAAGGGCTGGTCTCCGGTTTGCCAGACGCGCAGATCCGTTACGGTCAGCTGACCAGCGGGGGATAGATATCGAAGCGATGACTTTTGGTGACCACCGCCGCCTGAGTGACGACCCCTGCCAGCGGCGGCGCATAGTCGGGCCGCTTCACCACGATACGTTTCTTTGCCAGACGGCGGGCCGGTTCCAGCAGCGCGTCAGCATCCTCATCGGCACCGACCAGCGACTGAAACACCCGCATCTCTTTCTTCACCATGGCGCTTTTCTGACGATGCGGATACATCGGATCGAGATAGACCACGTCCGGTGCTGGCGTGATATCGCTCAGCGCCTGGGCGCTGGCGGCGTGAATCAGCGTCAGACGCTGACGCAACCAGCCGCCGATCTCCGCATCCTGATAGCCACGCTGTAAGCCATCATCCAGCAGCGCCGCGACCACCGGATGGCGCTCCAGCATCCGCACCCGACAGCCCAGCGCCGCCAGAACAAAGGCATCGCGTCCGAGGCCAGCGGTGGCATCCACCACATCGGGCAGATAGTCACCTTTAATGCCGACCGCTTTCGCCACGGCTTCGCCACGTCCGCCGCCAAAACGGCGACGATGCGCCATCGCACCGGAAACGAAATCGACAAAGATGCCGCCCAGCTTCGGTTCATCGCGCTTACGCAGCTCAAGATGGGTCGGCGTCTGTACCAGCGCCAGCAGCGCGTTCTCGTCGTGCTCCAGCTGCCAGCGCTGCGCCAAAAGTGATAAGGCGCCGTCTCCGGCGCCTGATTCATCGACCAAACAGATTTTCACGTAACGACTTATCCCTGAATGCCGTAATGTTCCAGCATCGCGTCGAGCTGCGGCTCACGGCCGCGGAAGCGTTTGAACAGCTCCATCGGCTCTTCCGAACCGCCGCGCGTCAGGATGTTGTCAAGGAAGGACTGACCGGTTTCGCGGTTGAAAATCCCCTCCTCTTCAAAGCGTGAATAGGCATCCGCAGCCAGCACATCCGCCCACAGATAGCTGTAGTAACCGGCTGCATAACCGCCGGCGAAGATGTGGCTGAAGGCGTGCGGGAAACGGCCCCATTCCGGGCTCGGGACCACTGCAACGCGGCTTTTCACTTCACGCAGCGTCTCCAGAATCTGTGCCCCTTTGGTCGGGTCAAATTCGGTGTGCAGACGGAAATCGAACAGGCCGAACTCCAGCTGACGCAGGATAAACAGCGCCGCCTGATAGTTCTTCGCCGCCAGCATTTTATCCAGCAGCTCTTTCGGCAGCGGTTCACCGGTCTCGTAATGGCCGGAGATAAACGCCAGCGCATCCGGCTCCCAGCACCAGTTTTCCATAAACTGGCTTGGCAGCTCGACCGCATCCCACGGTACTCCACTGATGCCGGAGACGCCTGGAACTTCTACGCGGGTCAGCATGTGGTGCAGACCGTGACCAAATTCGTGGAACAGGGTGATCACTTCGTCATGGGTGAAGAGTGCCGGTTTGCCCTGCACCGGACGGTTAAAGTTACAGGTCAGATAGGCGACCGGCTTCTGCAGGCTGCCATCGGCTTTACGCATCTGACCGACGCAGTCATCCATCCAGGCGCCGCCGCGTTTGTGTTCACGGGCATAGAGATCGAGATAGAAGCTGCCGCGCAGCTCACCGGTCTCATCAAACAGATCGAAGAACTTCACGTCAGGATGATAGACATCCACATCGGTACGCTGTTTAGCGGTGATGCCGTAGATGCGTTTAACCACTTCGAACAGGCCCGCTACCGCGCGCGATTCCGGGAAGTAAGGACGCAGCTGTTCGTCGCTGATGGTGTAGAGGTGCTGCTTCTGTTTTTCACCGTAATAGGTGAGATCCCACGGGTTCAGCTCGGTGACGCCATGCTCTTTCTGAGCAAAAGCGCGCAGCTGCTCCAGCTCTTTTTCACCCTGCGGACGGGCGCGTTCCGCCAGATCGTTGAGGAAGTCGATCACCTGAGACGGGCTTTGCGCCATCTTGGTCGCCAGCGATTTGTCGGCGTAGGAGTCGAAGCCCAGCAGTTGCGCCAGTTCATGACGCAGCGCCAGCTCTTCCGCCATGATGGGACCGTTATCCCATTTACCGGCGTTAGGACCCTGATCGGACGCGCGGGTCGCATAGGCGCGATACATCTCTTCACGCAGCGCGGCGTTGTCGCAATAGGTCATCACCGGCAGATAGCTGGGGATATCCAGCGTCAGCAGCCAGCCTTCCTGACCTTTGGCTTCCGCCTGCGCTCTGGCGGCAGCCATCGCGCTTTCCGGCATACCGGCCAGATCGTTTTCGTCAGTGATCAGCTTGCTCCAGCCCATGGTGGCATCCAGCACGTTATTGCTGTAGGCCGATCCCAGCTCAGAGAGGCGGGCCGCAATTTCGCCATAGCGTTGCTGTTTATCTTTTGCCAGGCCGATACCGGAGAGTTCGAAATCACGCAGCGCGTTATCGACCGCTTTCTTCTGCGCCAGATCCAGCGCGGCGTACTGGTCGCCCTCTTTCAGGTTGCGATAGGCCTGATACAGACCTTCATGCTGGCCGACCCAGGTGCTGTATTCAGAGAGCAGCGGCAGCGTCTGCTCGTAGGCTTCGCGCAGTTCCGGGCTGTTTTTAACCGAGTTCAGATGGCTGACCGGCGAGAAAATGCGGCTCAGGCGGTCATCACTCTCTGCCAGCGGCTGTACCAGGTTATCCCAGCTGTAAGGTGCGCCTTGCGCCACCACTTTTTCGACCATCGCGCGGCAGTCGTTCAGTACCTCCGTGACGGCAGGAACCACATGTTCAGGCTGGATGGCAGAAAAAGGGGGAAGCGTAAAAGATGTCAGTAGCGGATTGGTCATAGCGCAGTCCTTTATTGATGTGTGGGGCGCGATGGGTCGCGCAACGCAATCTAAGTAACATGCGGCTAAGTGTAGCGAAAATCAATGGGGCCTAACTTCGCTGCGGAAGAAACGAGCGCAATATGACCATGGCGCGGCAAAAACTAAACGGTGCTTATCGCGGCGCATTTCATGGGCTGCCGGGCGAAAAAAATTTGCGTTACGTCAAGGCAGTGCCGCTTCGGTCAGGGCGTAATGACGCTTTTACTCTGGCTGTGAGATTTTCACCTGCGTCACGCGCGGCAGCGGCTGGATTAGTTATCACGCTTTCGACCCATCAGCGAGGCATCCCTGATATAATCGCGGATTCTCATGCTGTTCCTGCGTCGGTTGCTGTGCGTCGTTCTGTGGGTAATACGTGAGGTAATAATTGGTATAAATTGATTTTCCATCAGTTAAAACCTTATACATTCAACAGGATAAACAATGCTGAGTTATCGCCATAGCTTCCATGCTGGCAACCACGCTGACGTGCTGAAGCACACCGTACTGAGCCTGATCATCACCGCGCTGAAAGAGAAAGAGAAACCGTTCTTTTATCTCGATACCCATGCGGGCGCGGGTCGCTATCAACTGAGCGGTGAGCACGCTGAGCGTACCGGCGAGTATCTGGAAGGCATCGCCCGCATCTGGCAGCAGCCGGACGCGCCTGAACTGCTGCAACCCTACTTCGACGCCATCCGGGCGCTGAACCGTAGCGGGACGCTGCGTTATTATCCGGGTTCGCCGCTGATTGCCCGCCATCTGCTGCGCGAAGATGACCGCCTGCAAATGACCGAACTGCACTCCAGCGACTATCCGCTGCTGCGCAACGAATTCAGCAAAGATAGCCGTGCGCGGGTAGAGCGGGCTGATGGTTACCAGCAGCTGAAATCTAAACTGCCGCCACCGTCACGTCGCGGCCTGATTCTGATCGATCCCCCTTATGAGATGAAAAGTGATTATCAGGCGGTGGTGAAAGGGATTCATGAAGGTCATAAGCGATTCGGCACCGGCGTCTTCGCGCTCTGGTATCCGGTGGTGCTGCGTCAGCAGATCAAACATATGCTGCGCGATCTCGAAGCGACCGGCATTCGCAATATTCTGCAGATTGAGCTGGCGGCCCGTCCCGACAGCGATCAGCGCGGTATGACCGCCTCCGGCATGATTGTGATTAATCCGCCGTGGAAGCTGGCTGCCCAGATGAACGAACTGCTGCCGTGGCTGCATAAGAAACTGGTTCCGGCTGGCACCGGCCACTTTGTGGTCAACCAGATCGTACCCGAATAACTTTTTCTCCTTTTAAGCCGCACACTGCCGGTGCTGCGGCGTTGTATCAGGTCTTTACCATGTGGATCATACTGGCTGGCGCGCTGGCCGCGCTGCAACCGGCCCGGCGGCTGGCATTACTGTTACTGGCGCTCGCCACGCTGCTGGGTTTTTATCAGGACGTATTAGCGTGGCCCGCGCTGCTGCTGTTCGCGGGCACTGCCGCGGTGGTGGCATTCCGTATTTATGACCGAGACCATCCCCGGCGGCAATTGCTGACTGAAGCGGTGCTGGTGCTGATCGCCATCGGGCTATTCCTCCATCTGTTCCCGGGTTTTGCTAATCCACGCAAAATTGATGATGTGCAGGTCGGTGCGCGCAGCGTGGCGTTCGGCTTCTCGTTTAACTTTGATAAAGCGCTGGTCCCCTTTGTGCTGCTGGCTTGTCTGCCGACGCTGTTTCGCGCTCCGGCCAGTCCGCCGCGTTATAAACTGCCCGCCGCGCTGGCGCTGATCGCCGCCGTTCCGCTGCTGTTATACAGTGCCGTATTGCTGGGCGGATTAGCCGTTGAACGTCACTTCCCGGACTGGCTGGGCGCATTTATGCTCGCCAATCTGTTCTTTGTCTCGCTGGCGGAAGAGGCGCTGTTTCGTGGCTATCTGCAGCAAAAATTAGCGCTGGCGCTGGGCGGTATACCTGCGCTGTTACTGAGCTCACTGCTGTTTGGTCTGGCGCACCTGAGCGGCGGTCTGTTGCTGGTGATCTTCGCCACCCTCGCCGGGTTACTGTATGGCCTGGCGTGGCACTGGAGCGGCCGGTTATGGCTGTCGACCGCCCTGCACTTTGCCCTCAACATGACCCATTTGCTGTTTTTCACCTATCCCGCACTGCATCACTAAAGGGGAAAGACCGCCAGATCCCAGGCCATCTCGGTACAGGGGAAGATGGTCTGGCATTCAGCCAGCAGGCGGCGCATATCTTTCGCCAGATAGCGTGAGCTGAAGTGGGTGGCGATCAGCCGTTTTGCCCCGGCGCGCTTCGCCACCTCCGCCGCCTGTAGGGTGGTAGAGTGGCCCCGCCCGTTGGCCTTCTCCGTCATCGCCGCCTCCAGCGTGGTTTCATGCACCATCAGGTCCACGTTAGCCGCCATCTGCAACGCCACCTCGGTCGGCGCGGTATCGCCAAAAATCGCCAGCGTTTTGCCTTTGGTCGCCGGACCCAGATAGTCCGCGCCATTGATCACCCGGCCATCCTCCAGCGTGACGGTTTCGCCCAGCTTTAGCTGCTGATACCACGGGCCGCGCGGCACGCCTTCGGCCTTCAGGCGCGGCGCATCGAGAAATCCCGGCTTATCATGCTGCTCAATCCGATAGCCCAGACAGGGCAGCGTATGGTTCAGCGGCCAGGCACTGATGCGGAACTCACCGTCATCCCGCGTCCAGCCCGGCTCAATCTCAACAATATTTAGCGGATAATCGGTATAAGAACCGCTGATCGACAAGGCCGTTTCGACAAAGGTCTTCAGGCCTTTCGGGCCATAAACGGTCATTGGGCTGGTCAACCCGGCCATTGAGCGGCTGGTCAGCAATCCCGGCAGGCCAAAGATATGATCGCCATGCAGATGGGTAATAAAGATGGTATCCAGCTTGCCCGGTTTCAGATCGGAACGCATAAACTGCAACTGCGTCCCTTCCCCGCAATCAAACAGCCAGGTTTCACCACTTTGCGTCCGGGTAAAAGCGATAGCGGTGACGTTACGCTGCAGGCTGGGCGCGCCGCCGCCGGTACCGAGAAAAGTAAGGTGCATGGTATGCTTCCCTGTCAGTGAATGAAAAACAGAACCCTATTACAATCATAGGCGCAAACTTTGCGTCAATTCGACCCGCAGCGTTACACTCTATGCCAATTTTTCATGCAACCGGATGGATACTTCAATGACCCGACATTTCGACTATCTCGCCATCGGCGGCGGCAGCGGCGGCATCGCCTCGATCAACCGTGCAGCCATGTATGGCCAGAAATGCGCCCTGATTGAAGCTAAAGAACTGGGTGGCACCTGCGTTAACGTGGGATGCGTACCAAAGAAAATTATGTGGCATGCTGCGCAAATCGCCGAAGCTATCCATCTCTACGGGCCAGACTACGGCTTCGACACCACGGTTAACCGCTTCGACTGGGCCACGCTGGTAAAAAACCGCACGGCCTATATCGATCGTATCCACACCTCTTACGATAACGTGCTGGGTAAAAACAACGTTGAAGTGATCAAAGGTTTCGCCCGTTTTGTTGATGCGCACAGCGTCGAAGTCAACGGCGAGATCATCACGGCTAACCATATCCTGATTGCCACCGGCGGGCGTCCCAGCCAGCCATCGATTCCGGGTGCGGAATACGGCATTGATTCCGACGGCTTCTTTGAACTGGATGCGCTGCCTAAGCGGACTGCGGTAGTGGGCGCGGGTTATATCGCCGTTGAACTGGCGGGCGTGGTGAATGCACTGGGATCGGAAACCCATCTGTTTGTGCGTAAACATGGTCCGCTGCGCGACTTCGATCCGCTGATCACCGAGACGCTGGTGGAAGTGATGAACAGCGAAGGCCCGACGCTGCATACCGAATCAATTCCGAAAGCAGTGATTAAAAACGACGATGGCAGCCTGACGCTGCAGCTGGAAAACGGCAGCGACTTTACCGTGGATTGCCTGGTGTGGGCGATTGGTCGTGAACCGGCTAACGACAACCTGAATATCGCGGCTGCGGGCGTGGCGCTGGACGAAAAAGGCTATATCAAAGTCGATAAGTTTCAGAACACCAACGTATCTGGCGTTTATGCGGTCGGTGACAATACCGGCGCGGTAGAACTGACGCCGGTCGCCGTGGCGGCGGGTCGTCGCCTCTCTGAGCGCCTGTTCAACAACAAGCCGGACGAGCATCTCGACTACAGCAACATCCCGACCGTGGTCTTCAGCCATCCGCCGATTGGCACCATCGGGCTGACTGAACCGCAGGCGCGTGAGCAGTATGGCGACGATCAGGTGAAAGTGTACAAATCGGCATTTACCGCCATGTACACCGCCGTGACCCAGCATCGCCAGCCGTGCCGCATGAAGCTGGTCTGCGTCGGTGCCGAGGAGAAGATCGTCGGTATTCACGGTATCGGATTTGGTATGGATGAGATGCTGCAGGGCTTCGCGGTGGCGCTGAAAATGGGTGCCACCAAAAAAGACTTCGACAATACCGTGGCGATTCACCCGACCGCAGCGGAAGAGTTCGTAACCATGCGCTAAGCCGCCACGGCAGAGTGCTTCAGACAGGCGACTCCGGTCGCCTGTTTTTTTTGCCTGCGATAAGGAGAGTGCAGGACTGCACCACCGCAGGGCAACTCAGCTCACGCGATCCAGCCAGCGCACATATGCCTGATCCCATAACGCGGCGGGCGTTCCCGCTTTGCCGAGCCCAAAGCCGTGACCGCCTTTACTGATCTGAATCAGCTCGACCGGCACCCGATTACGGCGACAGGTGTCGTGCATCAGTTCGGTGTTAAACGGATTGGAGGTGTGGTCGTCTTCAGCCTGCGCCAGAAAGGTCGGCGGATACTGTCGGGTGACATAGTTCTGTACCGACCAGTTAGCCTCATCCTGCGGCGTGGCATTTTTGCCGACCATCATCAGGTGCGTATTGGTGTGCTGATAAGGCGCTTCCAGCGTAATCACCGGGTAGATCAGGCCAACGCTATCCACTTTTGGCACCACCTCATCCAGCGGATCGATGGCCGGATAGGACTCAAACGTGGGCCGCGCCGCCGCCATGCCTAACAGATGACCACCGGCCGAGAAGCCCAGCACATGCACCTTACGCTCAAAGGATCGCACCAGCCGAATCGCCCGCTGTGCATCCTGCAGCGGAGCCAGCCGGCCCGCCTGCCACTTCTCATGCGGTAAACGATAGCTGAGCACATAGGCGGTGTAGCCGTTGGCGTTCAGCCAGCGCGCGACCGGCCAGGCTTCGCGTCCCATGCCAATCCAGCGATAGCCGCCGCCAGCGGCAATCAGTACCGCTTCACCGTTCGGATTTTCCGGCTTAAAACGCTGGATCGCCGGGCTGACGATATTTGACCATGAACCGCTGGAATTAATATGGAGTTCGCCGGATGGGCCGCCGCCGCCGGGCGGATCGTCCGGCCAGAGGGGAATAATGTCATCGCGGGCAAATAATTTGCCAGCGGTCATGGAGAGCCCAAGCGCTCCCGTGCCGAGAATAAAGCGTCGACGCGTAATCATGATGCCTGTTAAGTGATATCAAAACGCTCAGCCAGCCGTTGCGGCGGGCTACTGAATAAAGTGTGATGCAAGTCCGGTGCCATGGCTGGCGATTATGTACGCAATCCAGTGCCAAAATCCATAAAAAAACGCGCCCGGACGGCGCGTTTTTACCTTGACCAGACGAATTAATCTTCCTGCTGGAACTGTGCCATCACGGCCTGCTCACACTGTTGTTCATTGACCCGCAGTTTAGCGCGCTCATCGTCGCCCAGTTGCAGCCAGGCGCTGGCCACTTCACGCGCGGTATCTTCATCAAAACCGGGCTGGTTCATCGCCGTGGGCGACTGGCTGCGCGCCACGTACGATTTCATCTGCTCAACATATTGGTCCGCACTGGCGACCGATTTTTCGCTGCTGACAATGTGACACAGCTGGCTGGCATAGACATTCTGTTCACTGTCGTCCGCCGCCAGGGCGCTGCCAGAGGCCAGTACGCTCAGCAGCAGTATGTGGGTCACTCTCATTCTCTACTCCTGTTTTTCGGGGTTAAACCTTGCGCTGAAGGGCTTCCAGACGCCTTTGACGCCAGTTTAGCAGGGGTGACACGGTTGTGCCGTGTATTACCACGCTACAGACCACCAGGGTTAACGCCATATTGGTCATGATCTCCATCTGCGGCCCTTCCATGCCGTGCGTCCAGGCGTAGGCGATGTAGTTCAGACTGCCGATGCCGCGAATGCCAAGCCAGCCAATCAGCAGCCGCTGCCCCAGCGGCAGACCGGCGCGCAGCGTGACCAGCCAGACCGCCAGCGGGCGCACCACCACAAACAGCACCAGCCCCAGCAGCACACCATAGAGATTCCAGTGCTGCGCCAGCGTGACGCCCAGCACCACCATCATGCCCGCCGCCAGTAACCGTTCAATGGTGTCACCAAACGACAGCGCATCGCCGACCACAAAGCCTATCGACTTCACCATGCTGCTATCGCCCTGGTGCGCCAGTCGCTTATTCGGGTTGACCAGCGCTTCAGACGGCAGCACCCGTTCATCTTCGGAGAGATCCTCGGGCTGATGGCGACGGAACACGCCCAGCTCGGCGCGGCGCAGGCCCAGACCCGCGGCAAAGGCCGCCAGGAAGCCGGAAGCACCCAGCCACTGCACCAGCGAATAACTGAGTGCAATCAGCGCCAGCGCCAGAAAGTCGTTGGGCGCAACGTCGCCATTGGCGTTACGCAGTCTGGTCGCCAGGATGCCGATCAAACGGCCCAGGCTGAAACCGATGACCAGGCCGCCACCGATCGCCCATATCACCTCTTTCGCGCCCCAGTGCGCCAGCATCGCGCCGTTCAGGCTTTCGCCATTAAATAGCAGCAGGGCCAGCACCAGCAGCGGCAGCGCGGAGCCATCGTTCATCCCGGCTTCGCTGGAAATGGCGACGCGCAGCGAATCGTCATCCTGCGCATCGTTGACCGAGATTAAGCTCGCCAGCACCGGGTCGGTCGGGGCGACAATCGCCCCAAACGCCAGCGCGATAGGCCAGTCCAGCCCCACCAGATAGTGCGCCAGCAGCGTCATTGCGCCCACCGTAAGCAGCATGGCGGGAAAAGCCAGCCGCAGACCGGTATGCCAGCAGTTATTCTGTAACGGTAAACGCAGCTTCAGGCCGGTGATAAACAGCGACGCGGCCATGGTGATTTCGGTAATGTGGGCCACCGCTTCGGAATGGGTGACGATATCAATGTGCAGCACATCAAACGCCCACGGCCCGCACAACATACCAGCGATAAGAAACAGGCCAAACGAGGTCACCGGCCCCCGGTGAATCCAACCGGAAGCCAGTGACATCAGCAGCAGCAGGGCACCCGCTGCACCTGTCCAGGCTAAAAAGCTCATAACACTCCAGATTATTTCGGGTTTATGAATAAGCCTGGCACATTTTTTGACGGCCGCTGAAATCAGTTCTTCAGATGACGGCTGGCAAAGCGCACCGCCAGGCTGGCGGCACCGGCCAGGGTTGAAAGCGCCACCACGCCGTTCCAGCCCCAATGCGCCAGCGCCAGGCTACCCAGCGCCGCGCCGCTTGCCATACCGATAAACACCACGGTAAACAGCAACGCGTTCAGACGGCTGCGCGCTTCCGGCGCCAGGCCATAGACCAGCGTCTGATGCGCCACCAGCGTCGCCTGCACCCCTAAGTCGAAACCGATGGTGCTGACCACAATCAACGCCAGCTGGGCCGGCAGCGGCAGAAGCGGCAGCAGAAACATCAGGGCGAACGAGACGGTAACCAGTGCGGCGCCCGCCTGGGTTACCCTGGCCGGACCGATACGGTCAGCAAAGCTGCCGGCCAGCGGCGCAGCCATCGCACCGGCGGCACCGGCTAAACCAAAGGCACCGGCCACCGCGCTGTCGAGATGAAACCGATCGCTCAGCATTAACGCCAGCGTCGACCAGAAGGCGCTAAAACCGACCGACAGCAGTCCCTGCGCCAGTGCGGCACGGCGCAGCGTCTGATGATGACGCCACAGATGCGCCAGCGACAGCAGCAGACGCGGATAGCTGACCGACGTACCGGGCGTAAAGCGCGGCAGCACCCGCCACAGCGTCAGGCTGATCAGCAGCACCGCCAGCGCCGCTACCATATACATGGTGCGCCAGCCGAAATATTCGGCCACCACGCCACTGATCACCCGCGACAGCAGAATGCCGACCAGTAGGCCGGTCATCACCGTGCCGACCGTTTTACCGCGGCTGCGTTCCGGGGCCAGCGCCGCCGAAGCCGGTACAATATCCTGCGCCACCGTCGCGGTCAGGCCGGTTACGAAGCTGGCGATCAGCAAGGCGCTCAGCCCGCCAGAGAAACCACACAGCAGCAACGCCGCCACCAGCAACAATCCTTTGATAAAAATAATAGTACGGCGGTCATGGCGATCGCCAAGCGGCGCCAGCAATAAAATGCCCAGGGCATAGCCCGCCTGGGTCAGCATCGGCACCATGCCGACCGCGCCGATGCCGACGTTAAACTGTTTGCTGATGATATCCAGCATCGGCTGGCTGTAGTAAATCGATGCCACGCTCAGTCCGGCGCCTGCCGCCAGGGTAAAAACCAGCGGAGCGGGAAGCGTTTCGTTCGGAGTGGCGATGCTGCGTATGGCTGACATGGTGTGATCCTCATAAGTGCGTAAGGCTATTAGCGCATATCGCGGCCATACGCGGTAGACTACTGTCAGACAAAACTGTTATGCGTGGTGCGTATGAGCAATCCAGCGACCGGCGATCGTATCGACCTGATGCAGACTTTTATTCGTATCGTGGAAAGTGGCAGCCTCTCTGCCGCTGCCGCTCAGCTCGGCACCACCCAGCCGACCATCAGCCGGCGTCTGCAAGCCCTGGAGCAGCGGCTGGGCCTGAAGTTAATCCTGCGTACCACCCATGCACTGAAACTCACTGACGATGGCGAGCGCTGTTACGCTCAGGCGCGGCAATTACTGGCGACCTGGCATGCGCTGGAAGATGAGCTGACCGGTGCCAGCGACGAGCCGGTCGGTACGCTGCGGGTCCGTGCGCCGCACGCGTTTGGTCAGGATCAGCTGATCGCCCCGCTGGTCGACTACCTTCGCCGCTATCCGCGACTCAATATTGAGTGGATGCTCAATGACCGCACGCCCGATTTTATGGCGGAAAATGTCGACTGTGCCATTCAGGTCGGCGCGCCGACCGATCCCTCCGTGGTGGCGATTCTGCTGGCGGAAGTGCCGCGCATTGTGGTCGCGTCGCCCGAGCTGCTGGACCGTCATCCGCCGATTGAGCAGGTTGAACAGTTGCGCGATCTGCCGTGGCTGGCGCTGACCAGTTTTTATCGTAACGAAGTGGCACTACAGAAGATTGACGACGGCCAGCCGATCAATCTGGCTATCACGCCGCGACTGAGCAGTGACAGTTTATATGCGGTCCGTAAAGCGGCGCTGGCGGGGATGGGCGCGGCGATCGTGTCGTCGTGGGTGGTGCAGGAGGATTTAGCGGACGGACGGCTGATTCAGCTGACGCCGCAGTGGCAGGCACCGCCGCTGCCGATCTGGCTGACCTATCCGTGGGCCAGCTACTATCCGGCCCGGCTGCAGCATTTTTTTACCATGATCAAAGCGGTGATGCCGCAGCTGGCAGGAACTCAGCCCGCCACCGCAGCGCGTCGTCAGGCGAAATCGGGGCAATAAAGGCGATGGCGGGCGGGGCAAAAAGCGGGTGCTCTGGCACCCGCCTCACTCAGTGGCCTTTCTTGTCGCCACGCGACATATTATCCAGCCAGCCCATCACAAAGGCAGAGAGCACAAACGTCAGGTGGATAATCACGTACCACATCAGTTTGTCATTGGCGACGTTGCGCGCCTCCATGAAGACCCGCAGCAGGTGAATCGAGGAGATAGCGACAATCGACGCCGCCACTTTATTCTTCAGCGAGCCGGAATCCATCTTGCCGAGCCAGCTCAGCTTCTCTTTGCTTTCGTCGATATCGAGTTTAGAAACAAAGTTCTCGTAGCCCGACAGCATCACCATCACCAGCAGTCCGCCAACCAGCGTCATGTCGACCAGCGACAGCAGCAGCAGGATCAGATCGTTTTCCGCGATGCTGAAAATGTTGGGCAGCAGGTGGAAAATTTCCTGGAAAAATTTGATGGTCAGCGCCAGCAGGCCGAGTGAAAGTCCAATGTAAACCGGAGCCAGCAACCAGCGCGATGCATACATCAGGTTTTCGGTAAAACGTTCCATACATTCCCAATAATAATCAGACAGGTCGGGCAGTATAACTGATCAACTGTGAAGTTATTTCAGCCCTTCGTCAGAAATTTCCGGAACCGGCGGCAGCGGCAGCGAGAGACGAAATGCGGCGCCGCCTTCAGGCCGGTTCTCCGCCCAGATCTGCCCGCCGTGACTCTCAACAATGGTTTTACAGATCGCCAGCCCCAGCCCGACGCCGGGAACCGCCGACTCTTTATCGCCACGCGAGAACTTATCGAAAATCCGGCTTAAATCGGCGTCTGCAATGCCGGGCCCGCCATCCCAGACGGCAATCTCCAGCCGCGTCCCGGCACGCCAGGCACGAATCCCGCGCGGCGCGCAGTTACCGGCATACTTGAGGCTGTTCTCAATCAGGTTGGTGAAGACCCGCTCCAGCAGGGTGCTGTCGCCTTTAATCAGCACGATATCGTCCGGCAGATCGAGCTGGACCTCATGCCCTTTCAGCGACGGTGCCATGCTGCTCAGCGCCCCGCCGATCACCTCTTCCAGCGCCAGCCACTCTTCACGCAGGTTCAGCCCGCCCGACTGAATGCGCGCCATATCCAGCATGTTGCTCACCAGCCGGATGGTGCTCAGCGTCTGCTCACGGATCTGGCTGGCCTGCGGCACATATTTTGAGTTGTCGCTGGCGAGGTCGAGCATCAGCATCTCCGCCTGACCAAACAGCACGGTCAGCGGAGTACGCAGGTCGTGTGACAGGGCAGAGAGCAGCGCATTGCGCAGCTGCTCCCGCTCTGCCGACAGCCGCGACGCCGCCTCGCTGTGCGACAGCGCCATCCGCTCCAGCGCGTTGGCGATCAGCACCGTAAAGGTTTCCACCAGCCGCTGCTGCTCGGGGATCATCAGCTGCCGCAGATTTTGCGGCTCCACCACCAGCAGGCCGCGGCAGTGCGCGCCACTTTTCAGCGGCAGAATCTGGTACGGCACCGCCGGTAAGGTGTCGGTTCCGGCACCGGCCGGCTGGCCTTTGCTGTAGCTCCACTTAGCGATGGCGCGATCCGGTTCACTGGCGGGCAGCGCATCGCCCACCGGATGCAGTTCGTCCTGCTCATCCGGCAGCAGCAGCAGACAGCGCGCCTGTAACGTCGCATCCAGCACCCGCTGACTGGTGGCGGCAATATCCTGCGGCGTTAAGGCGCTGCCGAGGGATTTCGCCATCTCATAGAGCTGGCGCGCCCGCTGCTCGCGGTAGCGCGCCACCCGCGCCTGATAACGCACTCCGGCGGTCAGGTTGCCGACAATCACCCCGACCGCCAGCATTACGCCGAAAGTCACCAGATATTGCAGGTCAGAGACCGCCACTGTGCCGGTGGGTGCCACAAAGAAGAGATCGAAGGCGAGAATATTCATCACCGTGGCGATCACCGATGGCCAGCGTCCATAGCGCAGCGCCACGATCACCACCGCCAGCAGGTAGATCATCACGCAGTTAGCGGGATCGAAACCGATCAGCAGCGACTGACCGGCGACGGTCACCAGGATGCACAGCACCAGCGCCATCATTACGCCGCGCAGCTGGATACGCCACTTGTCGCTGGTGACCCGCCCGTCCGCCAGCGGATGCGGCGCGTCGTGCAGCGGCTCATCCAGCGCCACCACCAGCAGATCGAGATCGGGGCCGAGCTGGCCCAGCCGCTCGGCAAAACTGTCACGCCGCCAGCGCCGCAGCGGGCGTCGGCCGGTGACGATTTTGCCGAGATTGTGCTCGCGGGCGTATCGCAGCACCGCTTCCGCTTCATCAGGATCGGAGAGCGTGGCGGTTTCCGCGCCCAGCTCCTGCGCCAGCTGCAACGTACGCAGAATCGCCCGCCGCCGCGCTTCCGGTAGCCGGTTCAGCCGCGGCGTCTCGACATAGACCGCATGCCATTCACTGCCGAGCCGCGCCGCCAGCCGTGCGGCGGTACGCACCAGTTTTTCACTGCCGCTATCATCGCCGATGCACAGCAGAATCGCATCGCGGGTGTGCCAGACCCGATCCCGTCCCTGCTGATCGCGCCAGGCGCGCATCTGGTCATCAACCCGGTCGGCGGTACGACGCAGCGCCAGTTCGCGCAGGGCAAACAGGTTGCCCTTGCGGAAAAAATTCTCAATGGCGCGTTCGGCGCGGTCACCGATATAGACCTTGCCCTCTTTCAGCCGCTGCCGCAGATCGTCAGGCGGCAGATCGACCAGCACTACCTCGTCGGCGCTGTCGAAAAAGGGATCGGGCACGGTTTCGCGCACCTGAATACCGGTGACGCCGCCCACCACATCGTTGAGGCTCTCCAGATGCTGCACGTTGACGGTGGTCAGCACGTCAATGCCCGCCTCCAGCAGCTCCTCAATGTCCTGCCAGCGTTTGGGATGGCGCGAACCCTGAACGTTGGTGTGCGCCAGTTCGTCCATCAGGATCACCGCCGGATGGCGCGCCAGCGCCGCATCGAGATCAAACTCGGCGTGGCGTGAGCGACCAGTGGCGCGGCGCGGCAGCAGAGTTAAGCCGGTCAGCAGCTGCGCCGTTTCCGGCCTGTCGTGGGTCTCGACCACGCCGATCAGCACATCCAGCCCCTGCGCCCGCAGCCGTTGCGCCTCCTGCAGCATGGCGTAGGTTTTGCCAACGCCTGCGCAGGCGCCAAAGTAGATTTTCAGCCGCCCGCGATGGCTGTCGCGGTTAGCCTGCAACAGAGCATCGGGATCGGGGCGCGTCGGTTCGTGGTTCATAGGGTCCTTGTCGGCATTACAGATCGCTGAGCGCCAGGTTGAGCTGCAGCACATTGACCGTCGGATCGCCGAGGAACGGCATCAGCGGCCGGTGAGTCTGCTGATCGATCAGCGCCTCTACCTGGGCTAAGGGTATCTGACGGCTGGCGGCGATACGCGGTGCCTGCCAGCGGGCTGCGTCAGGTGAAATATCGGGGTCCAGTCCGCTGGCCGAGGCGGTGACCAGCTCAACCGGCACCGCGGTCGGCGCCTGCGGATTGGCAGCGCGCAGCGCGGCAACCCGTTCAGCGACCGCTTTATCCAGCGCCGGATTGCTGGCGGCCAGATTGCTGCCGCCCGAGGCCAGCGGATTATAGGGCCGATCGCTGCTGGCAGAAGGGCGACCCCAGAAATAACCGGGCTGGGTAAAGTTCTGCCCAATCAGCGCCGACCCGCGCGCCACGCCCTGTTTCTCCAGTAACGATCCGTTGGCCTGCGCCGGAAACAGCGCCTGCGCCAGGCCGGTGGTGAGCAAAGGATAAACCACGCCGCTGATAACGGTAAGCAGCAACAACAGTAAAATCGCCGGACGTAACTGACTCATTTTCTTCTCCTCAGGCCATGCCTGACAGCACTAACAGCAAATCGATCGCTTTGATGCCGACAAACGGCACCAGCAGGCCACCCAGCCCGTAGATCAGCAGGTTGCGGCGCAGCAGGGCCGCGGCGCTCAGCGGGCGATAGCTGACCCCCTTCAGCGCCAGCGGAATCAGAAACACAATCACCAGCGCGTTAAAGATTACCGCCGACAGAATCGCGCTGGCCGGTGAGTGCAGATGCATCACGTTGAGCATGTTGAGTTGCGGATAGGTGGCCGCAAACGCCGCCGGAATAATGGCGAAATATTTCGCCACGTCGTTGGCGATGCTAAAGGTGGTCAGTGAACCGCGCGTCATCAGCATCTGTTTACCGATGTGTACCACTTCCAGCAGTTTGGTCGGGTTCGAATCGAGATCGACCATGTTGCCCGCCTCTTTCGCCGCCTGGGTACCGGAGTTCATCGCCACCGCCACGTCGGCCTGGGCCAGCGCCGGCGCATCGTTGGTGCCGTCACCGGTCATCGCCACCAGCCGTCCTTCTGCCTGATACTGGCGGATCAGCGCCAGTTTGGCTTCCGGCGTCGCCTCGGAAAGAAAATCATCCACGCCCGCTTCGGCGGCAATCGCCGCGGCGGTCAGTGGGTTATCGCCGGTGATCATCACGGTTTTGATGCCCATCTTGCGCAGCTCGGCAAAGCGCTCTTTAATGCCGCCTTTGACGATATCTTTCAGCGCCACCACACCCAGCACTTTCGCCCCTTCTGCCACCACCAGCGGCGTACCACCGGTGCGCGCCACCTCTTCAACCCGGGCATTCACCTCGGCCGGAAACGCGCCGTGGCTGGCTTCAATATGGCGACGTACCGCATCGACCGCGCCTTTACGGATCAGCCGGTCCTGCACGTTGACGCCGCTCATCCGGGTCTGCGCCGAGAACGGAATAAAGCTGGCGCCCATGCTGCTGAGATCGCGCTCACGCAGATTAAATCGCTGTTTCGCCAGCACCACGATGCTGCGACCTTCCGGTGTTTCATCGGCCAGCGAGGCGAGCTGAGCGGCATCCGCCAGTTGCTCTTCGCTGACGCCCGGTGCCGGCAGAAACTGCGTCGCCTGACGGTTGCCCAGGGTGATGGTGCCGGTTTTATCCAGCATCAGCACATCCACATCACCCGCCGCTTCCACCGCGCGGCCGCTGGTAGCGATAACGTTAGCACCCAGCATCCGGCTCATCCCCGCCACGCCAATCGCCGACAGTAAGCCGCCGATGGTGGTCGGGATCAGACAGACCAGCAGCGCCACCAGCACCGTGACGCTGACCGGCGTCCCGCCCCACGCCGAGAACGGCCAGAGGGTGACGGTCGCCAGCAGAAACACGATGGTGAGCGACACCAGCAGAATGGTCAGGGCGATCTCATTCGGGGTTTTACGCCGTTTGGCCCCTTCCACCATGGCGATCATCCGGTCAAGGAAGGTTTCGCCCGGATTGGCGCTACAGGTGATCACCAGCCAGTCCGAGAGAATGCGGGTCCCGCCGGTTACCGACGCGAAATCACCGCCCGATTCACGGATGACCGGCGCGGATTCGCCGGTAATCGCGCTCTCATCCACCGAAGCTCCGCCTTCTATCACTTCGCCGTCGCACGGAATGATGTCGCCCGCTTCCACCAGCACCGCGTCGCCTTTACGCAGCTGATCGGCGCTCACCTGCTGCCACTCTGCGCCATAGCGCGCCGCCGTGAGTTTTTTGGCAAAGCTGGTCTTTTTCACCCCTTTCAGGCTGCTGGCCTGGGCTTTACTGCGCCCTTCCGCCAGCGCCTCGGCCAGATTGGCAAACAGCACGGTGAACCACAGCCAGACCGCAATTGCGCCGGTAAAACTGGCGCTGCCGTTCAGTTTGCCAGCCAGCATCGCCAGCGCCAGCAATGAGGTGAGAATGCTGCCAAGGTAGACCACAAACATCACCGGATTACGGAACTGCACCCGTGGATCGAGCTTTTTCAGCGCATCCCAGGCTGAAGTACGCAGCAGCGCCGCGTCAAATAACGCCTGTTGTTGACGACTCATGAGGATTGTCCCTGAACAAGTTGCAGATGCTCAGCCACCGGGCCCAGCGCCAGAGCAGGAATAAAGGTCAGCGCCCCCACCAGCAGCACGGTACCGACCAGCAGCGCAATAAACAGCGGGCCGTGAGTCGGCAGTGTGCCGTTGCCCACCGGCTGCACTTTTTTCACCGCCATGGCACCGGCAATCGCCAGCACCGGAATGATGATGCCGAAGCGACCCAGCAGCATGCAGGCGGCCAGCAGCAGGTTCCAGAACGGCGTGTTGGCGCTCAGCCCGGCAAAGGCGCTGCCGTTGTTATTGGCCGCCGACGAGACCGCGTAGAGCACTTCACTGAAGCCGTGAATGCCGGGGTTAGCCATCGCTGAGCGACCGGCGTCCGTCATCATCGCCAGCGCGGTGCCGATTAACACCAGTGCCGGCGTCACCAGAATCGCCAGCGCGGTCATTTTCATCTCCCATACGTCGATCTTTTTACCGAGAAATTCCGGGGTACGGCCGATCATCAGCCCGGCGATAAATACCGCCAGCAGCACAAACAGCAGCATCCCGTAGAGTCCGGCACCGACGCCGCCGAACACCACTTCACCCAGCTGCATCAGCCACATCGGCACCATGCCGCCCAGCGCGGTGAAGGAGTCGTGCATGGCGTTGACCGCACCGCAGGAAGCCGCCGTGGTGATCACCGCAAACAGGCTGCTGTTAAGAATGCCAAAGCGGGTCTCTTTGCCCTCCATGTTGATGGCGCTGTCGGCCCCCAGCTGGAGGAAGTGCGGGTTGCCGCGCAGTTCGGCCCACATGACGACTGCCACCGCCACCACAAACATCAGCGTCATCGCCCACAGCAGCATGTTGCCCTGACGGCGATCGCGCACGCTTTCACCAAAGGCAAAGCAGAGCGCCGCCGGGATCAGGAAAATGCTCAGCATCTGGATCAGGTTGGTCAGCAGATTCGGATTTTCAAACGGATGAGAGGAGTTGGCGTTAAAGAAGCCGCCGCCGTTGGTGCCGAGCATTTTGATCGCTTCCTGCGAGGCGACCGGGCCCATCGCCAGCGTTTGCTGCGTGCCTTCCAGCGTGGTAAGCGTGTGATAAGGCGACAGCGTCTGAATGCTGCCCTGGCTGACAAACACCAGCGCCATCAGCAGGCTGATTGGCAGCAGCACATAGAGCGTGATGCGCGTCAGGTCACGCCAGGCGTTGCCGAGCGTCCCGATGCCGCGCTGGGCGAAGCCGCGAATCAGCGCAAACGCCACCGCAATACCGGTCGCCGCCGACAGGAAGTTCTGCACCGTCAGGCCCACCATCTGACTGAAATAGCTCAGGGTGCTTTCACCGCTGTAGGACTGCCAGTTGGTGTTGGTGACGAAGCTGACCGCGGTATTGAGCGCCAGATGCCAGCTCAGGCCCGGCAGTCCCTGCGGGTTAAGCGGCAGCGTGCCCTGCAGCAGTAAAATCGCCAGCAGCAGCGCAAAGCCGAGCGCATTAAACAGCAGGATCGCCAGCAGGTAGTGCGGCCAGCGCATCTCGCTTTGCTCTGCGCCCAGCAGTCGCCACAGCGGCGCTTCGGCCCGGGCGAACACCGGCTTATCGGCAATCAATGCCGCCAGCCCGCGGCCAAGCGGCTGCGCCAGCACCATTAACAGCAGCAGGTAACATCCGACGAGTAAAAAAGCATTAGCCGCCATCAGAAGGCCTCCGCATTTAACAGGGCATAGATCAGATAGCCCAGTAACAACACCACCAGCACAATGCCGGTTATTACGCCCACGCTCACAGGAACCTCCAGAGGTTTGGATTTGCTGATTAGCTTGCGCGGCGGCGTATAAAGAAGGGGTTAAAATGCAGCGGGCGGGCGTAAAAATAGTGTAAAAATGGCGAAAAATCAGGCGACTTCCAGCGCCCAGATGCGGTTGAGGTCGACATTGCCCCACCGCGTGCTGTCTTCCGCCCCGACGATGCTGTCGGTACAGAAGCTGTCGCCAAGGTCGAGCTCTTCCGGTTTCACTTCGCGCTGGGCGTGCAGCGACCAGAAAACGTGGACACAGGGCTTCATCAGCGATTTTTCACCCGCTTTCACCACCAGTGCCACCCGACCTGAGGCCAGCCGCACCAGTGAACCGACCGGATAAATGCCGATGGTGCGGACAAAGGCGTGCAGCAGGCCGTTATCGAAGTGGCCGCGCCAGCTCAGCATCTGATGCATCGCCTCGGCGGGCGTCCAGCCGGTGCGGTAGGCGCGCGTCGAGGTGATGGCGTCATAGACATCGCACACCGTCGCCATGCGGGCATAGAGCGAAATCTCCTCGCCTTTCAGGCCGTGCGGATAGCCGCTGCCGTCATACTTTTCATGATGGTGCAGCGCAATATCCAGCAGATCGGCGTCGGCATTGGCCTCCATCAGCATCTGCGCGCCGACGATGGGGTGCTGCCGCATGATAGTAAATTCGTCGTCGGTCAGCTTGCCCGCTTTGTTCAGGATCGCCAGCGGCACCGCCGCTTTGCCCACATCATGCAGCAAGCCGCCCATCCCGACGCGCCGCAGCTGGATCTCATTCAGCCCGAGCCTTTTACCCAGCGAAATCATCAGCCCGCAGACCGCCATCGAATGCAGATAGGTATAATCATCGTGATTTTTCAGCCGCGCCACGCTCAGTAGCGCAGAAGGCTCACGCCGGATCGATCCGGAGATTTCATCCACCAGATCCATCATATAATCGAGGTTAAGGCTGGTCCCGAGACGCGCCTCGTTAAACATTGCCAGCACTTTCGATTTGCCCTGCTGAAAGATCTGCTGCGCCTGATCCAGCTCCTGGAAAAACGGCGTCCGGGCGATCGACCTTTTTGTCACAACCGGCGCGATCGGCGCCTGCACCGATCGATCGAGGTCGATCCAGAGTTGCTGGATCCCTTCGTTGCGTAGCATAGCGATTTGTCGTGGATCGGTGATTAGCATCTGGTTGCGAATACGTTTGTCTTTTATCCACCAGACCTCCAGTTTGTGGATAAACATGCCTGGACGTAATTCGTCAACGGTAATCAGCTTTATCACGATATCACTCCTTAATATCAGCGGGGGGTAAGGTGATATCGGCAGCTGGACAAAATTTCTTCAGGCCGTTTTGTGCGGAGTGTGTGGTCGGAGGAGGCAGGATAAATCGCGGGGAAAAGCATCCTGTTCACAGGTTTTCGCTGGCACTACGGCGATGCCCGCCACGGCATCGCCGGTACGTTACGCTACCGGGGTCAGCACCGCTTTACCGCTGGCGAACGCCAGCATATTTTCGAACACCAGATCGGCCATCGCCGCCATGGTTTCTGTGGTATTGCTGGCGATGTGCGGGGTGATCACCACGTTGTCACACTGACGCAGCGCCGCAGGCACCTGCGGTTCCTGCTCAAACACATCCAGCCCGGCCCCGGCGATCTGCCCGCTTTCCAGCGCCGCAATCAGCGCTTGCTGATCGACCACGCTGCCGCGCGCAATATTAATCAGATAACCCTGCGGACCCAGCGCCTGCAGGACTTCGGCGTTGATGATCTGCCGTGTGGCCGCCCCGCCGGGCAGCGTCAGCACCAGGAAATCTGCCTGCTGCGCCAGTGAGACAAGGCTGTCGTGACGGATATAAGGCACATCCGGGCGTGAGCGCGGGTTGTAGTAGTGAATCGTCATATCAAACGCCTGCGCCCGCTTTGCCACCGCCTGACCGATATTGCCCAGCCCGACGATGCCGCACACCTTGCCACCCACTTTGCGGCTCAGCGGAAAACGTCCCTGCTGCCAGTGGCCGGCGCGGGTAAAGCGGTCCGCTTCGCTGATGCGTCGCGCCACGTCCAGCAGCAGCGCCATGCCGAGGTCCGCGACGCACTCATTCAGTACCTCGGGCGTATTGGTCACCACAATGTTGCGCGCCCGGGCCGCCGCCATGTCGATGCTGTCGTAACCGACGCCGTTGCTGCAGATCGCCCTGAGATTGGGCAGCGCCGCAATCAGCGCCGCCGGTGCGCCCATTACCGCATTGCCGCTGGTGACCAGCATGTCGATTTTTGCACCCATTTCCGCCAGAAAAGCCGCTTCGTCGTCCGCTTCCCACAGCCGATAGGCGGTAAAAGACGTTTCGATATTCGCTATCAGCTGTGGTGGCAGAAATTTTCCCTTAATCAGCACGTTACATTGCTTTAATGCCATCTTCTTTCCCCTGTTTTTCGTAGGATACCGGCCGTTGATTCTGTTCGCCGACCCGTTCAATCGGTCCCATCACCAGCAGGAACAGCAGTGCCGCCACCACACAGTGCGCAGCAACGAAGGCCAGCCCGATGCCGTAGCTGCCGGTCAGGCCGACGATGATGCCGAACAGCAGCGGCGTGGTGAAACCGGCGATATTGCCGATGCCATTAAAAATTGATCCTGCCAGGCCGACCGCTTCTTTCGGCGCGGTGTCGCTGATCACCGTCCAGGTTCCGGCACCCGCCGCCACTCCTTTGCCATAAAATGCAAATGACATAATGGCGATAATGCCGACGTTGCTGGGGATGACCGCCGCCAGCACCAGGCTGGCCGCCATCAGCATCCCGACGATATAGGGCGTTTTGCGCGCCCAGGAGACGCTCCAGCCTCTGGCAATCAGTTTGTCAGAGATATAGCCGCCGCTGATGCCGCCGAGGAAGCCGAACAGCGCCGGTGCAATGGTGGCAAAGCCCGCTTCCATGATGTCCATCCCGCGCGCCTGCACCAGATAGATTGGAAACCAGGTAATGAAGAAGTAGCTCAGCGCGATAATGCAGTACTGGCCGAGATAGGCGCACCACAACATGCGGTTAGTCAGTAGCTTTCTGAACATCGCTTTACTGACCGGCGGACGCGCTTTAAGGGTCTGTGCGGCGTCGATATCCACCAGGCCGCCGCCTTTAATAATGTGCTGCAGTTCGCTTTCTGATACGCCGGGATGGTTGCGCGGCTCGCGCATATAGGCGGCCCAGACAAACACCGCCAGCACGCCGATACCGCCCAGCACGAAGAACGGCCATTCCCAGCCGAAGCGCGATACCAGCCAGCCCGACAGCGGCGAGAAGATGGCGACAGCGAAATATTGTGCCGAGCTGAACAGCGACGAGGCGCGACCGCGCTCTGCGCCAGGGAACCACATAATCACCACCCGCGCATTGGCGGGAAAGCTGGGGGCTTCAATCAGTCCCAGCAGAAAACGCAGGCCGAACATCAGCATCAGTGCGCCGCTCAGGCCGGTGGAGAACTCACCGACGAAGCCCATCGCCAGCGTCGAGACCGACCAGAGCGCCAGCGTCACGCCATAGACCTTTTTGGCACCAAAGCGATCGAGAAACAGCCCGCCGGGGATCTGCCCAATGACATAAGCCCAGCTGAAGGCGGAGAGGATCAGCCCGAGCTGGATCGCTGACAGGCCGAACTCCTCTTTAATCGCCGATCCGGAGATCGACAGGATCGAACGGTCGGCATACGCCACCACCGACAGAAACAGGATCAGACACAGGATCCAGATGCGAACATGGGTGGTGCGGGTGGTCGTTTTGTCTTTAACCATGAGGTGAATTCCTTAAAAAGCGGCGGGTTACGTCGCGAGGTTTTTTTCAGGAATACCGCTGAGATTCCCCTGTTGAGCAAATATAGATAGGAGGCTAATCATTGGTCATTGTGCGAATGTTGAGATCGTCGACGCTGATTTGGCTTAATTCTGGCAACCGCCACAACCGCCAGTGCGGCGCTGCACAAAAGCAGAAAAAGCCGCTGCGTTGTGCCGGAGAATGTGCGCCAGATCGAGGAATTAGCGCCAGCCGACAGCTATGGCTTAATGCTCGTCAGTTAAGCGACCGGTGATAACGCAGTCTGGTGCCGCTCCGGGGCTGGCGGTCCTCGCGCCGCTGCGCGGTTCCTTCACGTCATTCCTCTGCCTGACGGACCGCCGGGGATGGCACATCCTGTGCCGCCCCGCCTTTCGCCCGCGTCCTGCGGGCTCTCCTGGCAGACTCATTCTGTTTAGCGCTGCGGATTGCCTGCCCCTGATCGGCCCCCGCCTGCTCTGAAACTTCAGTGTGTATTGTTAAAAAGGGCACAAGAGTGGAGGCCTGAGCGCCTCTGCTGCTGAAAGGGCTATCCGCAGCGCTGAGGCGTGACGTTGGGCCAGAACGCCACGCCGGGAAGCGTGGAGAGTTCGGGGCCGGCCAGGGAGGGCCGATCCGCGAACGGTTCGTCGGCACGACGTCAAAGCCGAAGGTACCGCGCAGCGGCGCGAGGACGGCCCGGCAGCAGCAGAGGTGCTCAGGCCCGCACGCCGGCACGCCTGCCCAAAAAAAGCTGCCACGTCTGACCGTGACAGCCTTTGCAAATTTAACCTTAAATGACGAGCATGAGTCTCAATGGCCTGGCTTGATCAGAACAGCCTGACCACCGTCTGTCAGGCCTCGTGCAGCAGTTTCGCCATCACCACCACGTCATGCAGTTTACCGTCACGCAGTGCCGCCTGACGAAGAACCCCTTCCCGCTCAAACCCCAGACGCTGATAGAGCCGAAGCGCCCGTTGATTGTCGTGAAACACTTCCAGCTGCATACGGCTGATGCCGAGCCAGTTGCGCGAATAGTCGAGCGCGGTGCGGATCAGCCGTTCGCCCACGCCGCGGCCGCTAAAGGCGGGATCGACGCCCAGCCCGAAACTGATGCTGTGCCGGGTGCGCGGTTTATTATCGACAAACAAGGTCAGCTCTCCGGCCATCTCCCCGTCGATTTCCGCCACAAAGGCGATAAACCCTTCGGCATCCATTTTCAGGAACTTTTTCTCCCAGGTCGCGACGCTGGGAAACGGCAACTGTAGCGTCCAGGGGTAGACATCAGGGTGACTGTAGAGCCGCTGATAGGCGGCGGCATCGTGAGGTTCGCGTCCCCGAATGGTAATTTCCATATTTTCTCCTGTTAGCCGGGCGGGTTTATTGCACTAAGCTGTAGCTCTTCATCGGACGGAAAGAGTACTGCTATGTTGTATCGCCGTTTTGAACGCTTTATCAATATTTTTCATGATGCTCCCAGCGATTCGCCACCCACTACGGTCTGGTCCTTTTATGCTTACTACCTGCGCCAGGTCTGGCCGAGTTTTGCCGCGCTGCTGCTGGTCGGGCTGGCGTCCGCACTGATCGAAGTGGCGCTGTTCAGCTACCTGAGCCGCATTATCGACCTGGTGAATCACTCAACGCCCGCCACCCTGTTCAGCGATAACTGGCCGCTGCTGCTGTGGATGGGCGCGGTGGCGCTGATCCTGCGGCCGATTTTTATCGCCCTGCACGATATGCTGGTGCATCAGAGCATCAGCCCGAGCATGACCAGCATGATCCGCTGGCAGCATCACAACTACGTGCTGCGTCAGAGCCTGAACTTCTTTCAGAACGATTTCGCCGGCCGTATCGCGCAGCGGATTATGCAGACCGGCAGTTCGCTGCGCGATTCTTCGGTGCAGTTGGTCGACGCCATCTGGCATGTGCTGATCTACTCAGTCACCTCGCTGGTGCTGTTCGCCGAAGCGGACTGGCGGCTGATGATCCCGCTGGTGCTGTGGATTCTTGCCTACAGCGCCTCGCTGCGTTTCTTTGTGCCACGCGTCAAGGCGCGCTCGGTGGTCTCATCGGAAGCGCGCTCTAAGCTGATGGGCACCATCGTCGATGGCTACACCAATATCACCACCATCAAACTGTTCGCCCACAGCGATCTGGAGCGGCGGTACGCGCGCGAAGCGATTCAGGAGCAGACCGACAAAACCCAGCACGCCAGCCGCATGGTCACCAGCATGGATCTGACGCTGTCGGCGCTGAACGGGATGCTGATTGTCTCAACCTCCGGACTGGCGCTGTGGCTCTGGAGCCAGTCGCTGATTAGCGTCGGGGCGATTGCGCTGGCGACGGGCCTGGTGATCCGTCTGGTGAATATGTCGGGCTGGATCATGTGGGTGGTGAACGGCATTTTCGAAAACATCGGCATGGTGCAGGATGGCCTGAACACCATTTCTCAGCCGCTCAGCGTGCAGGATGCGCCGGGGGCGAAACAGCTGAAGGTGACGCGCGGTCAGATCCGCTATGAAGATGTGCGTTTTGACTACGGCGGCGGCCGTCAGGTGATTAACCAGCTCAACCTCGACATTAAACCCGGCGAGAAGATTGGCCTGATTGGCCCGTCCGGTGCCGGTAAATCGACGCTGGTCAATCTGCTGCTGCGGCTGTATGACCTGAACGGTGGCCGGATTGTGATTGACGATCAGGATATCGCCACGGTGACTCAGGAGAGTCTGCGCAGTCAGATCGGCATGATCACTCAGGACACCTCGCTGCTGCACCGTTCGATACGTGAAAACCTGCTCTACGGGCGTCCCGACGCCAGTGAAGCGGAGTTACAGATGGCGATTCGCCGCGCCCGCGCGGACGAGTTCATTCCGCTGCTCTCCGATCCGCAGGGCCGCACCGGGCTTGATGCCCACGTCGGGGAACGCGGCGTGAAGCTGTCGGGCGGTCAGCGTCAGCGGGTGGCGATTGCCCGCGTGCTGCTGAAGGATGCGCCGATCCTGATCATGGATGAGGCGACGTCGGCGCTGGACTCCGAAGTGGAAGCGGCAATTCAGGAGAGCCTGGAGTCACTGATGCAGGGCAAAACCGTTATCGCTATCGCGCACCGCCTGTCGACCATCGCGAAGATGGACCGGCTGGTGGTGCTGGATAAAGGCGGGATTGTCGAGACCGGCAGCCACGCGGAGCTGCTGGCGCGCAACGGCTTGTATGCGCGCCTGTGGCAGCATCAGACCGGCGGTTTTGTCGGCGTCGATTAATCGCCGCGTCGGTAAGGCAAGGCGTCGCGTGCTTCTTCGGCCCAGCCGCGCACGCCTTCCCGCTCCTGCTGCAGGAAATCAGCGACTGCGCTGCGTAAGCCGGGATGCAGCAGATAGTGCCACGAGTGGGTAATCTGCGGCTCGAAACCGCGCACCAGCTTATGCTCGCCCTGCGCGCCAGCATCGAAGCGCGTCAGCCCCAGCTCAATCGCGAAATCCATCCCCTGATAAAAGCAGGTTTCGAAGTGCAGCCGATCGAACTCCGCCAGACAGCCCCAGTAGCGACCATATAACGCTTTCTCATCCCGCAGGTAGAACGCCATCGCCGCCGGTTGCTGCTGTAGCCGTGCAATGACCACCATGATGCTGTCCGGCATCCGTTCCGCCAGCAGGCTGAAGAAATCCCGCGTCAGGTAGGGTTGCTGACCGCGCACCGCATAGGTATTGGCGTAACAGGTATAAACAAAATCCCACTGATCTTCGCTGAGCTGGTCACCGCGATAGCGCTCGAACACGAAACCGCTTTGCATCACCTGCTCGCGCTCTTTACGCAGCTGTTTGCGCTTGCGCGACATCAGCGTATCGAGGAAATCCTGAAAATCGCGGTAGCCGCGGTTGTGCCAGTGGTACTGGCAACCGAGTCGCGCCAGCCAGTCGGGCTGGTCAGCCAGCAGCTGGTTGGCCTGCGCATCGGTAAAGTTAATGTGCGCCCCGCTTAATCCCTGCTGCAGCAATCGCTCCGGTAACGCCGCCAGCAACTGCGCCGCGGCCGCGCTGTCACCCAGCAGGCGCGCTCCGCTGACCGGGCTGAAGGGGATCGCGCCCAGCCATTTGGGGTAATAGCGGATGCCGGCGCGCTGGCTGGCGTCTGCCCAGGCGTGATCGAACACATACTCGCCCCAGGAATTGCGTTTGCGGTAGCCCGGCAGCGCGGCGCGGGTCACGCCGCCTTCGCGCCAGACCAGATGATCCGGCTGCCAGCCCGACTCGGGCCGTACGCTGCCGCTCTGTTCCAGGGTAAGCAGAAAGGCGTGGCGTAAAAAAGGCTGATCGTCAGGCAACAGCGCATCCCACTCGGCGGCGGGGATCTCCGCCAGCGAAGTCAGGTGAAACAGCGACATGAAAAACTCCAGACAGCAACGGGCGAACGTTCAGTCAAGCAGGTTTTCTGCGCCAGCGAAAGGGTAAAGGCACGCAATGTGAAGGTCGCATCGGATGCGCGATTATCTCTTGCTCAATCGCTATCGGAAAAGCATGCTGTCGCTCTCCGGTAGCGATGAAAGGCTTAACAGTGTGCGCTGCAGCTGAACGCAAAGGTACCGATCGGGGTAACGGAGTGAATACGGGTGATAACGGCTTTTTCAGAGGAACAATAATGGCAAAAGCACTGGTGATATTTCTGCATGGCGTCGGCAGCAACGGCGACGATCTGGCCCCAATCGGCGATCACTGGGCAACTTTATTGCCGGATGTGGCCTTTGCGTCACCTGATGCGCCCGACAGGTTTGATGCCGGTTTTGGCTATCAGTGGTTCAGCCTGAACGGCGTCACGCCTGAGAACCGTCCGGCACGGGTGCAGGCGGCGCGGGCGGCGTTTGACGCCACGCTCAGCGACATCATGACCCTGCACGGCTTCGCCGGACGCTGGCAGGAGGTGGTGCTGGTCGGCTTTTCCCAGGGATCGATTATGGCGCTGGATGCGCTGGCCTCGGGCCGTTATCCGCTGGCGGGCGTGGTAGCCTTTTCCGGTCGTCTGGCGTTTGACGGCGCGCTGACGCCACAGCCCTATCTGCCAGCGATGCTGATCCACGGCCAGGCCGATGAGGTGATCCCGTGGCAGGAGAGCGAATCGGCCGCTGCCCGGCTGAAACAGGCAGCGGTGCCGGTTGAGACGCGGTTTGAACCCGCCACCGGCCACACCATTTCAGCGCAGGGCGCGATGCACGCCGCCGCGTTTATTGCGCAGTGTCTGCAGGATTAACGGCTACGGCCAGTAGCGATTCAGGGCCTGCCACGCCTGCTGTGCAGCGACCTCAGGCGGCAGGCGTTTCAGCGTATCATTGAACACTTCAATGCCAACCGGGCCCTGATAACCGGCACTTTTCAGCTTATCCACAAAGCGTCCGATATCGATAATGCCGTCGCCGGGCAGCAGGCGCTGATGACGCGCGATGTCGATCAGGCTCTGCTTATCCTGCGGCGGAACGGCCGCCATATCACACAGCTGCACCTCGTAAATCCGCTCGGCAGGAATGCCATCGAGCTGGGACGCATCGCCGCCCAGCGCGCAGATGTGAAACAGATCGACCACCAGTCCGATGTTGGGCTGATCGAGACGCTGCAAGCGCTGCCATGCCAGCGGCAGGGTGTTATCGACGCTGCACCACGCCATCGGCTCATACATGATGCGCATGTTGTAACGTGCCGCTTCCGACGCCATCCAGCGCAGGTCATCGTCGATCTGATCGGCGCAGCAATCTTCGCGGGTAGTGGCGGGTGCCTGAAGGGTGTCGCACCCCAGCGCCTGAGCGATCTGAATAAACTGACGCAGCTCGTCGCGCTTCTGTCCGCGCAGCGCGCTGGGCGCGCCGCTAAAATCACGCAGAACCTGCAGGTTGGTAAAGCCAGGCCCCTGCTGCGCGGCCATCCGGGCCAGCGCCACCGCACCGCCGTCACAGGCATCAACATCTTCGCGCCAGATTTCAACCTGGTCGAAACCGGCGTCACGCGCCGCCTGCAACTTCTGCCCGGGCTCACCGTTTAACAACACCAGGTTAAGGAATGTTGGATTACGACTCATCTCTCTGCTCCTTAATCGTCCGGAATAATCGGTGAAAATCATCAGCTGCAACGCCGCACGCCTTGCGGCCTGCCAGAGCATCGCAGCTGAAACAGTATCTACCTCTAAAGCGTTATGGCAAGTCGCGATTACCGCGCCTCAGCCCAGCAGCGTGACCAGCGCGAAACCGGCAAACGCCATCAGCAGTGAGCCAATCACATGCACCAGCGCGCTGGCCATCGCCCAGAGATACTTACCTGATTGTAGCAACCCCATTAATTCCGCCGTAAACGAGGAGAAGGTGGTCAGCCCGCCGCACAGTCCGGTGACGATCAGCAGCTTCCACGCCGGGTCGACCTCCGGATGACGGACAAACCACGCCAGTGCGCCACCGATCACCAGCCCGCCGATCAGATTGACCAGCAGCGTACCGGGCGGCAGATTGGGAAATAAAGCATTGAAACGCACCGCGAATAGCCACCGCAGCACACAGCCAGCAGAGCCGCCAATCATGACGGCGAACAACGGTTTCAACATGTCTTGCTCCTGATTGCAGATGTCACGCCGGGCTGAGGGAGGAGGCAGAGATAAACCGCGCCTGACACCGCAGCTCCCGCGAAAGGATAAACAGAGTGTCAGGCGTCATCAGCCGGGGTTAAGCCCGCCGGCGGTTGGGAAAGGTGGCACGCCATCACCTTGAGCGAAGGATAATACGATGTGGCTATCCGGCTGGCAACTGAGCGGCCACCGCCGCCGCTGGCGCTGAAAACCTTGACGACGGCGCGGCGGTCAGGGTAATGCTGAGGATTAAGGCGGAGACCTGGAGAGGCTATGCGTACCCTGATTATTGATACTGACATTGGCGTTGACGACGCGTTTGCGCTGGCCTATGCGGCGCGCACCCAGCATCTGCTGGGCATCACCACCGTGTTCGGTAACGTGGCGGTGGGCCAGGCGGTGAAAAATGCCCGGCTGTTCTGCGAGAAAATGGCGATTAAGGCAGAGGTGTATCGTGGCTGTTCCCGGCCGCTGGCGCAGCGTCCGAGTGCGCCCGCCACGCTGCACGGCGAAGATGGACTGGGGGATGCGTTTGACAACCCGTTCAGCGACGCGGCACCGGGTGCGGTGCAGTTCATTATCGACAGCGTACGCGCCCATCCGCAGCAGATCACCCTGGTGGCGATTGGCCCGCTGACCAACATTGCCAGCGCGATTAATCAGGCACCGGAGATCGTTCCGCTGATTAAGGAACTGGTGATTATGGGTGGCGCATTCGGCACCGGCGGTCATAGCGGCAACGTGACGCCGTTCAGCGAATTTAACATCTGGAAAGATCCGCACGCCGCAGATCAGGTGCTGACGTCGGCGCTGAAAGTGGTGGTGATTCCGCTGGATGTCACTCATCAGGTGCTGATCACCGGCGATGAGGTTGAGCGGCTCAACCAGCCGGTTCTGAGCGCTATCTGCCGTCCCTATCTGGCTTACAGCCTGGCGAAAGAGGGCTTTAACGGCATGGCGCTGCACGACACCCTGGCGCTGGCCTGGCTCAGCCTGCCTGAGGCGTTCACCTTAACGGAAAGCCCGCTGCGGGTGATCACCGAGGGCATTGCCTGCGGCCAGACGGTGCGCAAACTCAGCGCGCTGGCCTCGCGTCATGATCCGTTAGAGGGGCTGCCAGCACAACGTATTGCGCTGGCGGTGGATGCTGACGCGGTGCGGTCACACTTCTTTCAGGCCCTGACCGCACCCTGAGTGACCTCAGCGATCGAAATGAATCACGCCTTTGATCAGCTCGCGGTTGTTGATCACCTGCGGCTCAAACGTTTCTGCCAGAGATGAAAAATCGAGGTGATGATTGAGCATCATCTCTGCGCGCAGCGCGCCGCTGGCCATCAGCGCCACTACCCGATCAAAATCTTCACGGGTGGCGTTGCGGCTGCCCATCAGGGTGGTCTCTTTTTTATGGAACTCACTGTCCGGGATCACCAGATCGCCTTTATGCAGCCCGACATAGACGATGGTGCCGCCGTGGCGCATCAGATTCACCGCATTGTTCATCGCCGCCGGACTGCCGGTGGCGTCGATCACTTTGAGCGCCAGACGCCCGCCAAACTGCTCGCGTAGCGCAGTGTAAAAGTCCTCTTCCGCCGGATTCAGCGCCGCCAGGCCAAGCTGATCAGCGACGTGCTGACGACGGAAGGCGCTGGTATCGGCGACCACCACCTCAGCGCCGCTGGCGGCGGCAATCGCCGCCACGCCCAGGCCAATCGGCCCCGCCCCGACCACTAACACCTGCTCGCCAGCCACGATCGCCGCGCGTCTTACCGCATGAGCGCTGATGGCAAAGGGTTCAATCAGCGCGGCCGCTTCCGGTGCCACCTGATTGACCGCCAGCAGCGTGCTGACCGGCACGCTCAGGTAGTCGCAGAAACCGCCATCCTGATGCACGCCAATCACCGAGATCTGCTCGCAGCAGTTGGTCTTGCCACTCTGACAGGCATCGCAGCGCAGGCAGGAGATATAAGGCATCAGCGCCACCCGCTGACCCGGTTCAAAGCCGCTGGCACCGCTGCCCAGCGCCACCACTTCGGCACAGAGTTCATGGCCCAGCACCCGCGGATAGCTGAAGAACGGCTGATTACCGGACCAGGCGTGAATATCGGTGCCGCAGATACCGGCAGTAAGAATTTTAATCAGTGCTTCACCGGCGGCGGGCGTCGGTTGCTCGCGCGTGGCCCATACCATCTTGCGTGGCTCGGCGATGACCAGTGCTTTCATTGTTGTCATGGTGATTCTCCGGTTTGTCCTGCACGCAGTTATGGCGAATCCTGACCGCCGCGCGGCGTTGGCTTGCGGGAAGTGTGAAGCACGACGATTTTTTTGGGCTTTGAATGGTTTTTAATGCATTAAAAACCGGAGGGCGACATGAGCCGCAGTCAGAATTTACGTCATAACGTGATCAATCAGATGCTGGAAAGCATCGCCCAGCGCCACATTCTTTCGCCGTTGCCTCCCCAGGCGGCGCTGGCCGAGATGTTCAATATCAGCCGTACCACGGTGCGTCATACCCTGCACTATCTGCATCAGCGTGGCGTGCTGGAAAAAGTGGATCAGACTTACCTGATCGTCCGCGATCCGCAGGAAGAAGATGGGTTCAGCGCGTTAACGCCGCCGATTGAGCAGCAGGCCAGCCACTTCGAGCAGGTCTTTTTTAATATGATTAATCAGCGCCAGCTGGTGCCGGGCGATACCTTCAGCGAACTGCAACTGGCCCAGCAGGTGAAAGTCAGCCCGGTGGTGGTACGGGAATTTCTGCTGCGCTTTATGCGCTACGATCTGCTGGAGCCGGTCAAACGGGGTCAGTGGCGGATGAAGAAATTCACCCAGGATTACGCAGAGAAGCTGTTTGAACTGCGGGAGATGCTGGAAACCCATGCGCTGAGCCGCTTTCTGAATCTGCCCGCCAGCGATGAGCGCTGGGTACAGGCGCGGGATCAGCTGGATCGCCACCGATCGATGCGCGACACCATCGCCAGCAACTACCGCCACTTTGCCGCGCTGGATCGGCAGATGCATTCGCTGATTTTATCGGCCGCCAACAATCCTTTTTTTAATCAGTCGCTGGAGATTATCTCAGTGATATTTCATTCGCATTATCAGTGGGATGAGAGCGATCTGAAACAGCGCAATATCGTGGCGCTGGAGGAGCATATGGCGATTCTGACCGCGCTGATCGGCCGTCAGGATATTGACGCGCTCTGTGCATTACATAACCATCTGGCGACCGCCAAAACCTCAATGGTGCGCTCGATCGGGCAGTACAATTAAAAACCGATTAAAAACCACAAAGCATTAGCTCCCGCACGATTCAGAAACATCTTTGCAACATCCTTCACCCTTTGCTCTTAGTCTCGACAGCAACGTCATGGCGGCCATTTGCCGCCGCGCGACCCCCCTCTTCACCATAACGATAAGTACCCAGCTTCGGGAGAGTGCAATGGAAAAGACATCAGTGACCGGCCACGACAACGTGTCCGGCAGTGCGGCGCCAGGCCAGGATTACGTTCCGATGCGCGGCGATATCGTTCGCTCACCGCGCATCCGCAAAATTCAGGTAACAGCGATGCTGTTGCTGCTGTTCGCCGCCATTATCAACTACCTTGACCGCAGCTCGCTGTCGGTCGCCAACATGACCATTCGTGAGGAGATGGGGCTGAGCGCCACCGAGATCGGCTTCCTGCTCTCGGCCTTCTCGCTGGCCTACGGCCTGGCGCAGTTGCCGTGCGGCGCGCTGCTGGATCGTAAAGGGCCGCGCATTATGCTGGGCATCGGCATGTTTATCTGGTCGCTGTTTCAGGCGGCGTCCGGGCTGGTGCATAACTTCACCCAGTTCATCCTGGTGCGTATCGGCCTGGGCATTGGTGAAGCGCCGATGAACCCGTGCGGCGTCAAAGTGATTAACGACTGGTTCAATATCAAAGATCGCGGTATGCCGATGGGGATGTTTAATGCCGCCTCAATGATCGGCCTGTCGGTGGCACCGCCGATTCTGGCGGCGATGATGCTGGTGATGGGCTGGCGCGGCATGTTCGTCACCATCGGTATCCTCGGGATGTTCCTCGCTATCGGCTGGTATATGGTTTACCGCGATCGCGATAACAACACCCTGAGCGCAGAAGAGATCCACTATCTGCAGGCGGGCAGTGTGGCGTCGCGTAAAGAGCCGATCAGCTTCAAAGAGTGGCGCGGTCTGTTTAAGCAGCGCACCATGTGGGGCATGATGATTGGCTTCAGCGGCATCAACTATACCGCATGGCTCTATATCGCCTGGCTGCCGGGTTATCTGCAGTCGACCTATCATCTGGATCTGAAAAGCACCGGCCTGCTGGCGGCGATTCCGTTCCTGTTTGGTGCCGCGGGGATGTTGCTGAACGGCTATGTGGTCGATTCGCTGGTCCGCCGGGGCTTTAACGCGGTGAAAACCCGCAAGGTCTGCATCGTCAGCGGGATGCTGCTCTCGGCCGGCTTTACCGCCGTGGTGACCCGCGCCACCGATACCACCAGTGCCGTGACGCTGATTGGCATGGCGCTGTTCTGCATTCACTTCGCCGGGACCTCATGCTGGGGCCTGATTCACGCCAATGTGACGGCCCGCATGACCGCATCGGTCGGCAGTATCCAGAACTTCGCCAGCTTTATCTTCGCCTCCTTTGCACCGGTCATCACCGGCTGGGTGCTCGACACCACCAAATCGTTCAGCATGGCGCTGATGATTTGTGCCTGCGTGACGCTGGTTGGCGCACTGGCTTACCTGCTGCTGGTGCGCAAACCGATCACCGACGGCGAGTAATCCCGCCTGACGGCGCAGACATCAGGTCAGCGCCGTCAGGGTCACGCCATGTTTCGCGCCATAGCGCTGGATACCGGAAATCACCTTCTCCACACTCAGCGGCGGCGGCGGCGGTAACAGCGGCGCCCGTTGCCGTAATGCCGAGTCAAAGCGGGCGAAAGTGGCGAAATCGCGCGGGAAGCGCTCCTCATCCACCCCAATCAACGCTCCCTCCTCCCGCGCATAGGCCAGCAGCGACTGCCAGCGCGTGATCTCTGCCAGCCCGATGCTGTCGGTGCCGTGGGAAAACAGCATCATGTCGATGTTGCGGAACGGCGGCTGTTTTTCGAGGAAACGCTGCAGCGCCGCGGCGGAGGGCTCGGTGCAGAACACCAGCCAGAACGGAATCGCGTGCTGCTGCATACTGCACCAGGGGTCCATCAGCAGGAAGCTGTCCACCGTCAGGCGGGTCGGTAAAATACCGGCGGCCAGATACCAGTCGCGGTAGATCTCCGCCACCACATAGCTCATCGCCTCCGGATCTTCGTAACGAATCTCCATCAGCTTCAGGCCCTGAGCCTCCGCCAGTTTTTTCAGCGGCGAAATCAGATAACCATCTAATCCCCATTCCGCTTCCGGTACGTGGTCAGTGATGGCGGGCGGCGTCCAGCGCTCGCGATCGATGCCGTAGCGCGCCAGATATTCCGCCACCCGCGGGCCACCCTGTAAGTACTCTTTTTCGGTCGCGCCGCCGAGCGCACCAAACTGGAAAAACGAGCGATCGCTGGTGCGTGTTACCGGCCATTGTCGGGTGCAGTGATTAATAAACAGCGTTGACCCGGCCGGCAGGCTGCCCATCAGAAACTCGTTGAACGCCAGCGGCAGTTCGCGCAGTTTCAGCCGGAAGTAGCGCATCTGATCGAGCATCAGCCGATCCTGATTCGGGTCCTGCATGTGGTGCACCGCCAGCCGCGGCCAGGCGGCCAGCAGCGCGGCGGCAATCTCCTTGCCCTGCTCGAAGCTGGTCTGCGCATCATCGGGATCGTTATTGGCGGCCCGCACCGGGCAGAGGAAGGTCTGGGGCAGCCAGGGCGCGCCCATCGCCGCCGCCAGGTGAATCAGCGCCCCGTTCGATGAACCGATAAAGGCCGCCGGATAATCCTGCTGCGGGTATTCACTGACCATCCATTCGGCGATCCCTTCCACATCCAGCTCGCCGGCCTGACGCAGCGTGATGCCTTCTGCCATGCCGCCCAGCGCATAACCCCATTCGCGCAGCCCGGTGGGTAGCCGGTTAAGCGACGGCAGCAGGCGATCCAGCGTCGGTGACTGGCTGGGGCTGGCGAAAGGCCGATCGTGCAGCGCGTTAGCCAGCGCCAGCAGCATCGCGGCGGACGAGTCGAAGCGGGCAATCCCTTTCGGTGGTTTACTCATGCTGATCCTCCTGCTGGATACGCGCCAGGAACGGGCGAATGGCGTGACAGAAACTCCACGGATAGACGTAGTGCAGGGTGTGCGTACCGTCACGCAGCGTAAGGGTTTCGCTGTGCGGCATCAGGGCGGCGAGTTCATCCAGCCAGCGCGCCGGACAGACCGGGTCGCGCGAGCCGCGCAGCAGCAGAGTTGGCGCGCTGATGTAGGTCAGACGATGCTCAATATGGTCACGCATCATGGCGCGCAGGGTGCCAAAGGCGCGCCGCAGACCCGCTTTGGCGTAATCGATGCGCGCCAGCGGACCCGGCGGACGACGGGCCTCCAGTCGGCCATTGCGCCAGTCGCGCCACAGCTGACGTGGCAGGCTACGGGCGTGGCGATCGACCGTCGGGCCCTGTAGCACCAGCCCCGCTACCGCCTGCGGATATTTCACCGCCAGCGCAGCCAGAATCTGACAGCCAAACGAGTTGCCCACCCAGATGGCGCGCTGGAAACCGTTGTGCTGCAGCCACAGCCACAGCGCGTCCGCCAGTTGATCCACCGACATCACCGGTGCTGAGGCGGGCAGCGCACTGGCACCGAAACCCGGCAGGTCCGGCACCAGTACGTGATAATCGCGGCTTAATGCCAGCGCCAGCGGCTCCATTGCCCGGCCGGACAGCACCAGGCCGTGAATCAGCACCACCGGCAGCCCCTGAGTTTCATTTGGCGTCACGCGGGTAAACATCCGCCAGTCGCCAATCTGCTGATAATAACCGGCCAGCCCGGCGTGATGGCTGCGCGGCGAGACCGGCGGCGTCTGTTTCAGCTGCTGCCAGCGTTTCATGCCCCACAGTGTGGCCGCCACACCTAACCCAACGCCTGCCACGATAGCCGCCTGTTTTCGTCGATGTTTCTGGATCATCCGCTGCTCCTGTTTCGGGGGGATAACTCAGTGTAGGACGGGATCAGGCAGCAGGCGGGTTATCCGGTTAACGGCGTGACAAATTGCGCTTCGCACTGACGGGCAATCGCCCACAGCTGGGTGCGGATCACCTGCTTGAGATGCAGCGTGGATTGCGATTGTGGCTGGTCACGGCGGCTGATCAGCATCACCTCAAACGGCAGCGGCTGGGCCACCGGCAGCAGCGTCAGCTGATCGGCATAGCGGCAGGCGGTGAAGAGATCGACCACGCCCACGCCACCGCCCGCCAGCACCATATCGGCAATCACGGAGTAGGTTTTGATCGACAGCGAGTGGGCCGAATGCAGCTGGCGATCGCGCAGCGCCCGGTGCAGCACCCGGCCCAGCGGGTCCTGCTGCTGCATCATCAGCAGATTATTGTGGCACAGCCACTCCAGCGTGACCGGCCCGCGCTGTGTGGTGTTGCGCGGCAGCAGCGCCACCATCGAGGACTGAAACAGCGGCTCAGCCAGCAGATCGGCATCGACCTGCTGACCAAACACCAGCGCGAAATCGAGCTGGTTATCAAGCAGCGCGCCACACAGCGTGCTGAAGTGTTCGGTGACCAGTTCGACGTTGACGAAAGCGGCCTGCTGACGAAACGCCACCAGCGCCGGTGCCAGCACGCTCTGACCAAAGGCGTGGGCTGCGCCAACTCTCACCCGTTGTCCTTCACCGCGCCGCAGCTGTTCCGCCAGTTGGGTGATCGCCTGCAGCCGCTGGTACAGCTCATCGACTTCCGGCAGCAGGCGACGGCCCTCTTCGGTCATCACCATTCCCTGCGCGCGCCGCTCAAACAGCGCAAACCCGAGTTGCTGCTCGGCGTGATTCAGCACCCGGCTGACATTGGGCTGCGAGACGTTAAGCAGCCGCGCCGCGCCACTGATGGTGCCGGTCTGGACAATTGCCTGGAACACTTCAATGTGGCGCAGCCGCATTGTCAGCCGCCCCAGGTGGCGTCGAGGACGCGTAACCAGTTGCCGTAACAGATTTTATTCAGCAGCGCCTCTGAATAGCCTCGCTGTGCCAGCGCGCTGACCAGATGCGGAAAACCGGCCACATCCTGTAAATCGCCCGGCATGGTGGCCCCATCAAGATCGGAGCCAAACCCCACGCCATCCTCGCCCACTTTCTCCAGCAGGTATTCCACATGCCGCACTATCTGGTCAACGCCGGTTGGCGCATCACGATCGCCATCTTCACGCAGAAAAGGGACGGCAAAGTTCACGCCGACAAAGCCGCCGCTCTCCGCAATCGCTGCCAGCTGACGATCGGTGAGGTTACGCGACTGTGCGCTGAGCGCATGGGCGTTGGAGTGGCTGGCCACCAGCGGCGCATCGCTGAGGGCGGCGGCCTGCCAGAAGCCTTTCTCATCCATGTGCGACAGATCGACCAGGATGCGGCGGCGATTGCAGTCACGCACCAGCTGTTCACCGGCGGCCGTCAGACCGTCACCAAGGTCCGGTGAAGAGGGAAAGCGGAACGGAACGCCATAGCCGAACTGATTGTTCCGGCTCCACAGCGGGCCCAGCGAGCGCAGACCGCTGGCGTAGAGGATATCCAGCAGCTCTCCCTGGGTGTCCAGCGCTTCCGCGCCTTCAATGTGCATCACCACCGCCAGCACGTTGTGCGCCATGCAGTGACGAATTTCGGCGGCCGACCGGCAGATTTTCACCTGACCGCCAGACGCGGCTTCAATGCGTAACAGTAAGGCCAGCATCGAAAAGGTGGCGTCACGGGCAGCCTGAATCATTTCCTGAGGAAAATGAATCGCATCTGGCTCACTTCTTGCAACAACCGGATGGGAAGGCACCCAGACGGCAAAGATGCCGCCCGCCATTTTTCCGCGGCGGATACGCGGAAAATCGAGCTGGCCGCTGGCGGTTCCCTGAAAAAAGGCGCCGATCGGGTCCGCCTGATGGTGCTGCCATAAGCGGCTTAACACGTCGTTATGACCATCAAATACCGGGATTGCAGCAGAGTGTGTCTCAGACATATTCATCCATTCCGTTAATGACAGAGATGACGCAAGTGCTGCCAGCCGGCAGGGCGACCGCACCATAAAGAGGCAATTTCAGCGCCGCTGAAACCGCGAGAGTCCTCTATTAATCCTCTGCTCGCGGCGGGATGTCAAGACAATAACGCAGCGGGAATTTCATAATTTACATTTATAATCAATAACTTGGAGATAGCATGGTCACCAGAAGACGTTTTCTTGCAGGATGCAGTGCCGTTCCCGTAGTGTGCTGGCTGAGCCAGAATGCTGCTTTCGCCGCCGCGCCCGCGGGTATGCTGGTGATGGCGATGCAGCTGGACAATATCACCAGCCTCGACCCGCATGAGAGTTTCGAAGCGACCGGCGGGCAGATCTGCGGCAACCTCTATCAACGGCTGGTGATGGCTGACCCGAAACAGGCTGATAAAGTGATCGGCCAGCTGGCGAAAAGCTGGCAGGTCAGCAGCGACAGCCGCGTCTTCACCTTCTTCCTTGACCCGGCCGCGACCTTTGCCGATGGCTCAGCCCTGACCGCTGAAGATGCGGCGTTTTCGCTGCAACGCATCGTTAAACTGGATAAGAGTCCGGCGTTTATTATCAATCAGTTCGGTTTTACCAAAGAGAATGTCGATCAGCGGGTGATTGCCAAAGATGCGCATACGCTGGAGATGACGCTGGAGACGCCAGCCTCAGAGACTTTTCTGCTCTATTGCCTCTCTGCCACCGTCGGCAGCATTGTGTCGAAAAAAGCCTGTCTGGCGAATCAGCAGCAAGACGACCTCGGTAACGGCTGGCTGAAACAGCACAGCGCCGGTTCAGGGGCTTTTACCCTGCGCGGCTGGAAAGCCAGCGAAAGCGTCATCCTCGAACGCAATCCCCACGATGCCAGCCAGAGCACCATTAAGCGGGTGATCCTGAAACATATTGCCGACCCGGCGGCGCAGGCGCTGATGCTGAAAAAAGGCGATGTCGATGTGGCTTACGATCTCACCACCGAACAGCTTAAACCGCTGACCCAGGATGCCAGCGTGGCGCTGGTCAGGCAGCCGCTGTCGGCGATTATGCTGATCTCCTGCAACACCACGCATCCCGAACTGGCGAAACCGCAGGTCTGGCAGGCGATCAAGTGGGCGCTGGACTATGAGAGTATCCAGAAGAATATTCTGGCGCTGACTTACTCAGTGCATCAGAGCTTTTTGCCGCAGGGATTCCCTGCCGCGCTCGACGACACGCCGTTTCATCAGGATGTCAGCAAAGCCAAAGCGTTGCTGGCGGAAGCGGGTTATCCGCAGGGCTTTGAGATCACGCTCGATCACTACTCGATGCAGCCTTACCCGGATATTGCCCAGGCGGTGCAGACCCAGCTGGCCGCGATTGGCATTAAGGTGTCGCTGATCGCCTCTGAAAATCGGCAGGTGCTGACCAAAATGCGCGCCCGTCAGCATCAGCTGGCGATGACCTCATGGGGCGCGGACTACTTCGATCCCAACTCCAATACCGAAGCGTTCTGCGTCAACACCGACAACAGCACCACTGCGCGTAACCGCACGCTGGCCTGGCGCTGCGGCTGGTCTGACGATCAGTTTAACCAGCTGACGCAACAGGCGCTGCATGAAAGCGATGCCGCGAAGCGGATTGCGCTCTATCAGCAGATCCAGCAGCTCGGCCGGGAAAAAAGTCCGTTTATTTTTATGATGCAGCAGGTTCAGACCGTGGCCTGCACGCAAAACGTCTCGGATGTGCATCTTAGCGTGCTGGAGCAGTGGCCTTATCAGCAGGTGAAAAAAGCCTGATGCCGGTATTAAAACAGAGCGTCAGTGCGCTGGGCAGCCTGATACTGACGCTGTTTGGTCTGTCAGTGCTGACCTTTTTTATTGGCCGGGTGATGCCCACCGATCCGGTGCTGGCCGCGGTCGGTGATAATGCGCCGCAGGCGGTGGTGGAACGGGTCCGGACGGAAATGGGGCTGGATCAGCCGCTCTACGTTCAGTTTGGTCACTACCTCAATCAGCTGCTGCACGGCGATTTAGGGCGCTCGATACTCACCTCCAATCCGGTGCTTAGCGACATTGCGCGCTTTTTTCCGGCCACCATGGAGCTGGCTACCGCCGCCATTATTATTGCGGCGCTGATCGGTATTCCCCTCGGGGTCTGGGCCGCCGTCCGCCAGCACAGCTGGATTGATCAGACTATCCGCGTGATCTGCCTTGCCGGTCACTCCTTACCGGTGTTCGTGCTCGCGCTGCTGAGCCTGCTGCTGTTTTATGCGGTGCTGGGCATCGCGCCGGGACCGGGACGGCAGGACATTATCTGGCAGGATATGGTACCGCAGGTCACCGGCTTTCTCACTGTCGACTCTCTGCTGGCGGGCGAGTATGACGCCTTTTGGGATGCGCTGGCGCACATGGCCCAGCCGGTGCTGATCCTCGCTTACTTCAGCATGGCGTACATCACCCGGATGACCCGCACCTTCATGCTCAATGCGCTGAGCGGTGAATTTGTCATTACCGCTCGCGCCAAGGGATTATCTTCCCGACGCGTGATCTGGCGGCACGCCTTTCCCACGGTGGCGGTGCAGCTGGTGACGGTGCTGGCGCTGACCTACGCCGGGCTGCTGGAAGGTGCGGTTGTCACTGAAAATGTCTTCTCATGGCCAGGCCTGGGCCAGTATCTCACCACCTCACTGATGAATGCCGACATGAATCCGGTGGTCGGCGCCACGCTGCTGGTCGGCGCGGTCTACGTGCTGCTGAATCAACTGGCTGACCTGCTCTATCGACTTTGGGACCCTCGCGTAAAATGACTTTTTTCTCCCGTAGCTGGCTGCTGGCTGATAGCCCCGCTAACCGTCGTCAGGCGGTCTGGGGCCGCCGCTATCGCCTGTGGCTTACCCTGCGCAGCAATCCGCTGGCCGTCGCTGGCCTGGTGGTGATCCTGCTGATGCTGATGCTGGCGCTGTTCGCGCCGTTGCTGAGCGGCTTTGAACCGGGTACGCAGCATCTGGAAAACCGTCTGGCTGCCCCGTCAGCACTGCACTGGCTGGGTACCGATGAACTGGGGCGTGATGTCTGGACCCGCATTATTTATGGCGGACGCACCACGCTGGGAATGGTGATTGCGGTGGTGCTGCTGACCGCCCCGCTGGGTCTGCTGATTGGCTGCATTGCCGGTTACTGCGGCGGCGTGATCGACAAAGCGCTGATGCGCGTCACCGACATCTTTCTGGCGTTTCCGCGTCTGATTCTGGCGCTGGCGTTTGTCGCGGCGCTGAAGCCAGGCGTCGAAAGCGCCATTCTGGCGATCGCCCTGACCGCCTGGCCGCCCTATGCCCGGCTGGCCCGCGCCGAAACGTTGCAGTTTCGCCACAGCGATTTCATCGCCGCCAGCCGGATCACCGGCGCGTCGCCGCTGCGGATTATTCTGCGTCACATTATGCCGCTGTGCGTGCCCAGCCTGATTGTGCGCGTCACGCTGGATATGAGCTCCATTATCATCACCGCAGCCAGCCTGGGCTTTCTCGGCATGGGCGCCCAGCCGCCTTCGCCGGAATGGGGCACGATGATCGCCACCGCGCGCCGCTTTCTGTTCAGTGAATGGTGGGTGCCGCTGATGCCCTGCCTCGCTATCTTTCTGACCTCACTGGCGTTTAATTTTCTTGGTGACGGTCTGCGCGACGTCCTTGACCCGAAGGAGCGGTAAATGCTGGTCGAAATTGAAAATCTGCGCGTAGCCTTTCGTAGCCGCAGCGAAACCGTGGAGGCGGTGCGCGGCGTCAGCTTCTGCGTCGGCAAAGAGAAGTTTGCCATCGTCGGCGAAAGCGGTTCGGGTAAATCACTCACGGCACGCAGCCTGATGCAGCTGTTACCGGGCCAGGCTGAGGTGAGCGCGGATGTGCTGCGCTTTGACGGCATTGACCTGCGCGGCGCCAGTGAAAGCGTGATGCGCACCCTTCGCGGTAAGCGCGTCGGATTTATTCTGCAGGACCCCAAATATTCCCTTAATCCGGTGATGACCATTGGTCAGCAGATCGCTGAAGCCTGGCGGGAACACAAGGGCGGCAGCCGTAAAGCCGCCATGCTGGCGGCCATCGGCCTGCTTGAACAGGTGAAGATTCATGATGCGGCGGCCGTCGCAAAACGCTATCCGCATGAAGTCTCCGGCGGCATGGGCCAGCGGGTGATGATTGCGATGATGCTGGCACCCGATCCCGAGTTACTGATTGCCGATGAACCCACCAGCGCGCTCGATGCCACGGTGCAGGCGGAGATCCTCAAACTGATTGATGAACTGGTCTCCGCCCGCGGTATGGGGCTGATTCTGATCAGTCACGACCTGCCGCTGGTATCGCATTTCTGCGACCGGGTGGCGGTGATGTATGCCGGCCGGATTGTCGAACTGCTGAATGCCGGCGAGCTGCACCAGGCGCGCCATCCCTACACCCAGGGCCTGCTGGCCTGCCTGCCTTCCCTGCGCCATCCGCGTGCGCGTTTACCGGTTTTACAGCGTGATGCCGCCTGGCGCGGTGAGGAGACGTAATGATAGAGATCGCTGATTTACGCATCGCCTTTGCCGGGCAGGATGTCGTGAAAGGCGTCACTTTTCAGGTGGCTAACGGTGAAAGTTTCGGGCTGGTGGGCGAAAGCGGCTCGGGGAAATCAACCATTCTGCGCGCGCTGGCCGGACTGAATCACGCCTGGCGCGGCCGCATGACCTTCGGCGGACTGGCGCTGGATGCGCGCCGTGGCCGGAACTTTTATCGTCAGGTGCAGATGGTGTTTCAGGACCCTTACGGATCGCTGCATCCGCGTCAGACCATTGACCGCATCCTGCATGAGCCGCTGCTGGTGCACCGTATCGATCGCGCTGAGCAGCGTATCAGTCAGGCGCTGAATGAGGTGGGATTGCCCGCCGCGCTGCGTTTTCGTTATCCGCATCAGCTGTCAGGCGGACAGCGCCAGCGCGTCGCCATCGCCCGGGCGCTGATTGCCGAGCCGGAAGTGCTGCTGCTGGATGAGCCGACCTCCGCGCTGGATGTGTCGGTGCAGGCGGAAATTCTTAATTTGCTCAGTGACTTGCGAACTGAACGCAAACTGACCTACATTATGGTGACACACAATCTGGCGGTGGTGGCGCATCTGTGTCAGCGCATTGGCGTGATGCAGCACGGCAAAATGGTCGAGCAGTTAAGCGCCGATGACCTGCGCGCCCGGCGTATTCAGCATCCGCACACTGCCCAGCTTTTTGATCTCAGCATGACGCTTGAGGAGCCGGCATGACAGCCCACTGGCAACGCGCAGCAGATGTTGCCCAACAGATTAGCCAAAGCTGGCAGCAGCCCGGCGCGCCTGGCGGTGCCATCGTGCTGTTTGATGCTCAGCAGATACAGAGCGCGCACTGCGCCGGACTGGCCGATCTGGCCCAGCAAACCCCCTTCACTCTGGATAGCGTGGTGCGCATCGCCTCGGTCACCAAGCATCTGTTCTGTGCGCTGGTGACCGGACCGGGCCGCCATTATCTGTCGCTTGAGGATAAGCTGGTCGATCACCTGCCACAGTTACAGGGCGCCAACGGTCAGGTTACCGTCGGTCAGGCGCTGGATATGAGCAGCGGCCTGCCCGATACCCGTGAGAGTCTGTCGCTGCTGGGCTTGTCACTCTATAACGCGACCCAGCCTGACGCGCTGCTGCGCTACATTGCCAGCGAGGGCGCGCTGAACTATCCGCCCGGCAGTGAGATCTCTTACACCAATACCGGTTACCGGCTGGTGGAGGCGGCGCTGAATGCCAGAGGCGTCAGTTTTGATGCGCTGTTGCAGCAATATATCTGCGATCCGCTCGGCATTGAGCTGACCGCCGCCGACAGCTGGTTTGACGTGGTGCCGGGGCTGGTACCGGGCTACTGGCATGATGGTCAGCGCTGGCTGCTGGCCAGTGCCGGGCTGCATCTTTCCGCTTCCGGCAGCGTAGCGGGCAGCCTGCGTCATCTGACGCGCTGGCTGCAATCCCTGCTGGCCGACAGCGGACCAGGCGCAGGCGTGCTGCAACGTCTCAGCGCGCCCCGCCCGCTGAGTGATGGGCGCATCAGCGGCTATGGCCTGGGGCTGACCAGCAGCCGGATCGGCAGCCAGACGCTGTTTGGTCACGGCGGTTCCCACGCCGGCTATAAAAGCTATTTTCTGCTGCACCCTGAGCGGCGGCTCGGGGTGGCGCTGGTGGCCAATCGCGAAGATGCGGTGACCTCAGAAAGTGCCCTGCAGGTGATGGCCGCTCTGCTCGATCGTGATTTACCGCCAAAGGGGCACGATCTGCTGCCGGGTCTCTATGTAGCGGCGGCCCCGCACGCGGACTGGCTGGAGATTGCTGGCGGCACCGCAACCTGGCTCGGCGCGAGCGATACCCTGCGACGCGACGCGCTGCACGGCGAGGCGGTTTCACTCTCCAGCACCTTTCCGCTGCGGTTGCGCCAGCAGGGCGCGGCGATTGTCGGTGAGGTGGGCCACGTCGCCCGTCACTTTCTGCCGGTGCAGCCGGATGAGGCTGACATCACCGCGCTGCAGGGCCGCTGGTATGCGCCAGCCCAGCAGGCAGAACTGCAGGTGACCGGCGATCGTCTGACAATGGGCATTGGCCCGGCAGCCCAGACGGCCACGCTGCAGTCGCTGGGAGAGGATCGGGTACTCGCCAGCGGCAAAGAGGGGCCGTGGCAGAAACGCTTTGTGATTCAGCGAGACGGTGACCGCATCCGGCTCCAGCTAAGCCGGAGCCGGGTGGTGACGTTTCAGCGCTCACCGGTGTAAACCGGCGGCCGCTGTCGCCGTCAGGCGATGGTATTACGCAGGCGGCCGATCTGCTCAATTTCTACTTCGACCACGTCGCCGGAGAACATAAACAGCGGCGGCGTACGTTTCTTACCGACGCCGCCCGGCGAACCGGTGATGATCACATCGCCCGGCGACAGCGGGCTGAAGGCCGAGATATATTCAATAATTTTTGCCACCGGATGCACCATGCTGCCGGTGGTATCGTTCTGCACTTCCCGCCCGTTTAGCCAGGTTTTGATCGCCAGCTGCTGCGGATCGGGGATCGCATCTGCGGTGGTCATCCAGGGGCCGAATCCGCCGGTCTGCGGCCAGTTTTTGCCGGCCGTAAACCAGGTAAACTGCATGTCGCGCACGGTTGCATCCATAAAGCAGCTGTAACCCGCCACCACCGCCAGCGCATCGGCGGCGCTGACCTGATGTGCCGCCTTGCCGATGATCACCGCCAGCTCGCCTTCAAAGTCGAACTCCTGCGTGGTAACCGGTTTTTGCAGCGGCCGATCGTGTCCGGTGAGCGAGTCGGCGAAGCGCACAAACAGCGTTGGCGCATCCAGGGTTTCGGCGAACTCCTTCCGTTTATCGGCGTAGTTCATCCCGACGCAAAACACCTTGCCCGGATTCTCAATCACCGGCAGAAAACGGATCGCGCTGAACGGATAATCGACCGGCATGGTGCGGAACGCCGCAAGATCGGCCAGCGATGAACGGGTCAGAAAGGTTTTGAGATCGGGGCAGGTGGCACCGAACCGCATCCCCAGATCGATCACGCCGTGCTCCAGCACGATACCGAAACTTTTTTTATCCTGGTCTGGAAGAGAAAAACTGCAAAGCTGCATTGCTGCCTCGTTGTAATGGCGTTTTTTTCAGAATTTACTGAGCAAAGAGGCGCGCAGGGTAACAAATGTCGCGCGGAAAATCGTACAGAGTTCTGCTCATCGGATCTCCGCAGCTTAATTCTGCGTGCTGGCAAGGTAGGAAAAAGCACTGAGCAGGGAAATCAGCGTGGCCATCGCGTCCGCCTGGTACCCTACCGTGACCGCGTCGAGTCGCGTCACGCCGGGGATCAGGCTGAAGAGATCGGCCAGCACCGGTTTACTGGCCTGCAGCCGCAGCTGATAAGGCGCGCTCAGTAACGAGACCGGCTGGCGGTGGGCGCGACGCACCGCCTGTTCAGCCGCCGTACGGATTGCCTGCTGCGCCGCCTGCGGGCTGAGTGATTCGGCGCTGGTGTGCGAAATCGCCCGTTTTACCGCCACATAGTCAACCACAGGATAGTGCTCGCCGATCCAGCGTTGCAGACAATCATCGCCGCTCACCAGCCACAACGGCGTCCCGAACTCTGCGCCAACGGCGGCATAGAGATCGCTCTCGCCCATCACCCGATCGTTGACCTCGATACGCCAGAATGCCCGCCCGTTGATGGTGTGTGCCAGCACGCCAGATTCCCCGGCCGCGCTGTGAAAACCAATAAACATCATGCCGTCAAAGCGCTGCTGTTGCAGACCTTCCACCATCGACAGGCCACGCGGTTTACCTTGTACCAGCCGGGCGCGGCTGTCGATCTGCTCTGCCCGCAGATTCGTCATCTGCGCGTGGCTGTCCGCTACCACTACCTCTGTCGCGCCAGCGGCAAAGGCACCGTCGATAGCGGCATTCACCTCCTGCTCCATCAGGCTACGTGCCAGCTGATGCTCGGCGTGGCCTGGCGCGCACTGCTCCGGGCGCATCACGCCGGCAATTCCCTCAATATCGGCAGAAATAAAAACTCTCATCGCTTCGGTTCTCCGTGTGAAACCAGCTGATCCAGCACCTCAGACAGCGCCGGACGATGATGACCGCGAAAGCCGGTCACCGCGGTGGCGCTCAGTAAGGCATCCAGCACTGCCTGTTCGGTGGCATCCGCCGCCGCCGCCAGCAGCGGCTCCAGCCGCGCATCGTCAGGCGGCTGGGGTGATGGCTGGGTTGAGAAGGCGACAGCAATATCGCCCGAGCCGTGCCCCCAGTAGCTGCCGAGACGGCCTAAACCAGCCCCGGCCCGACGCGCCACCCGTTTCAGCTGACGCGCATCCAGCGCCGCATCCGTTGCCATGATGATAATGATTGAGCCGGCATCCCGCTGAGGCGCCAGTTCGGGCAGCAGCGGCGCAATCATCTCGCCGAGGCGAACGCCGTCCAGCGTCAGCGCCGTCAGCGCGCCAAAGTTAGCCAGCACCAGCACGCCGAGCGTGGCGTTAAGCGGTTCAATGCGGCGTGAAGCCGTGCCGATTCCGCCTTTGAGGCTGAAACAGCTCATGCCACGACCGGCACCGACGCTGCCACGGGCAAACGCCACGCTGGCACTCGCCATCGCCTGCTGCGCCATCGCTTCCGTGATCGCCAGCGCCTGAATGTCGTTGAGCCAGCCGTCGTTACACTCCAGCGCCAGCGGATTGACGGTGGGTAAACTGCGGCCCAGTTCAGGATTGCGCCCGATAGCTTCTCGCACCAGCGCAGTGAACAGCGTACCGACCGCCAGCGTGTTGCTGAGCAGAATCGGCGTTTGCAGCACGCCTAACTCCTCCAGCTGCACCAGCCCGACCGGCTTGGCAAAACCGTTGAATACCGCGGCACCGCAGGGTAACGGCTGGCTAAACAGATTCTCGCCCGGCGGCATGATGGCGGTGACCCCGCTCTGTTGCTCGCCCTGATCCAGCGTGAAATGACCGACGCGCACGCCTGGCACATCGCTGATCCGGTTGTGTTCGCCCGGCGTGCTGCGCGGCAGACCGAGCTGACGCTCGCTGCGCCAGCGTTGTAGCAGCAGATCACGCTGCGTCTGTTGAAAATCCATCATCAGCTCTTGAGTTTCGGGTCCAGCGTGTCACGCAGGGCATCGCCCAGCAGGTTGAACGCCAGTACGGTGATAAAGATTGCCAGCCCAGGAAAGACGCTGACGTGCCAGGCCCCCGCCATCATCATGCTGCGGCTCATGGCGAGAATGTTGCCCCACTCCGGCACATCCGGTTCCGGTCCGAGGCCGATAAAACTCAGCCCGGCGGCGGTCAGAATGCTGGTACCGATGCGCAGGGTGAAATAGACAATAACGTTGGGCAGCGTGCCGGGCAAAATGTGGCGCAGCAGAATCACCCGATCCGGCGCACCGGCGCAGCGCACCGCTTCAACGTAGGCGGCCTGCTTCAGCGACAGCGTCGAGGCACGCACGATGCGGGCAAACACCGGCACGCTGAACACCGCGACGGCAATAATGACGTTGTTCAGGCCAGGCCCGAGAATCGCCACCACCGCAATCGCCAGCAGCATTCCGGGAAAGGCGAACAGCACATCGGAGCCGCGCATAATCAGCATATCGACCCAGCGGCCATAGTAGCCAGCCAGCAGACCCAGTACGATCCCCACCAGCATCCCGAGCGTGACCGAGACCACCCCGACATAGAGCGAGATGCGCGCACCGTAGATAATCCGGCTCATCACGTCACGTCCCAGATCGTCAGTGCCCATCCAGTGCGCAGCGGAAGGCGGCGAAGACAGAGCCATCCAGTCCGGCGCCATCGGGTCCCACGGGGCCAGCCAGGGCGCAAACAGCGCCACCAGCAGCAGCAGCAGAACACATCCGCCAGAGACCAGCGCCAGCGGGTTACGCACCAGCGCGTGCAGAAAATCGCGCCACGGCGAACGAATCGCTTCCGGCACCGCAACAGAGAGGGTTTCGCTCATCAGCGACTCCTATTTCAGACGAATCGCGGGATTGACCACTGCATAGAGCAGATCAACCAGCAGATTAATGGCGATAAATTCGAACACGAACAGCATCACCAGCGCCTGGATCACCGGCTGATCCTGAGACTTGATCGACTCGATCAACAACCAGCCCAGACCGGGCCAGTTAAAGACGCTCTCCACCACGATCGATCCGCCCAGCAAAAATCCAAACTGCAGGCCAAGCATGGTGATCACCGGGATCAATGCATTCCGCATTACATGTTTCCAGGTCACCAGACGCTGACGTAACCCTTTTGCCCTGGCGGTGCGGACATAGTCCTCCTGCGCGACCTCAAGAAACGCCGACCGGGTGAAACGCGCCATCACTGCGGCGACCGACGAGCCAAGCGTAATGGCGGGCAGGATCAAATCGGATGGCTGACTGAAGCCGCTGACGGCAAACAGGCCAAACGGCATGGCGACGAACTGGATCAGCAGCAGCCCGAGCCAGAAGGCGGGCATCGAGATCCCGCCGACCGCCAGACTCATCAGCGCCCAGTCAAGCCACTTTCCACGCCGTAACGCCGCGATAACGCCGAGCATCAGGCCCAGCAGCACGGACCAGGTGAAGCCCGCCAGCGCCAGCCACAGCGTAGGCATAAAGCCCTGCCGGATCACCTCCGTCACCGGCTGTTGGGTGCGATAGGTGACTCCCAGGTCGCCACGCAACAGGCCAGCGATCCAGTGAAGGTACTGCTGCGGCAGCGGATCGTTAAGGCCCAGATGCTGACGGGCGGCCTCTACCGCTTCGATCGGGGCATCCGGCCCGGCATAGATGCGGGCCGGGTCGCCAGGCAGCAGTTTAATAAAACCAAAAACCAGTAATGAAACCACCAGCAGAACCGGGATCATTTCCAGCAGTCGTCGGAGGATATAGGCGAACATGGCGATCCTTTCGATTGGCTCAGAGAGCAGTCAGGCACGGTTGCCCGCCCGGCGACACGCACCCCATCACCGGCGGGCGGCTGCGCACTCACTTATTCAAACGCGGCCTGCGTAAACAACAGGTTACCGTCCGGCAGCATCGACACGCCGTTCAGCCCTTTGCGCTTGCCGACGACGTTATCGGGCGTGCCGAGGAAGGCGACAGGCGCATCTTTCCACAGTAGCCTTTGCGCCTCTGCGTAGGCGGCGGCGCGTTTTGCCGGATCGGCCGTGGCCAGCCCGCCGGCAATCGCTTTATCTACCGCCGGGTTGCTGTAATAGGAGACGTTGTAGGAGGTCGGCACCCAGGATTCGGTGGCGTACAGCGGACGCAACGCCCAGTCCGCATCGCCGGTTGAGGTCGACCAGCCACCGTAATAGAGGTCAAACTCCGCCTGTTTCGGATCTTTCACGCCCCATAACTTCGCGTTGCGGGTGCCGGAATCCATCGGCGTAACGGTGACGCGAATCCCGACCGTCGCCAGCTGCGCCTTGAGGAACTGCGCGGCACGGATGCTGGCCGTGGCGTTGGTGCACCACAATTTGAGATCCAGCCCCTGCCCGTAGCCTGCCGCCTGCAGCAGCTTTTTGGCTTCATCCGGCGCGTAGCGGTAGTTCGGCTCACTCTGCGCCTGATAGAACTGCACTCCGGCCGGCATGGCGGAACGGGCGGGCGTGCCCATTCCGGCGAAACCGACCTTCAGCCACAGCGCGCGGTCGATGGCGTAGTTAATCGCCTGGCGCACCCGCACGTCAGCCAGCGCTTTGTGTTGGGTATTGATCGCCATGTAATAGAGGTAAATGCTGGGATCGCGCTGGATCGCCAGTTTCGCGTCGCTCTGCACCGTCCCAATCAGATCAGACGGCAGCGGATAGATCGCATCCACCTGCCCCGACTTCAGCGCCGCCACCCGGGTCGCATCTTCCGGGCTCGGTGAGAAAATCACCTTGTCGACTTTCGGCCAGCCGGTTTTCCAGTATTTGTCATATTTCGCCAGGGTGACGGTTTTGCCCGGCTGCCACGCCACAAACCGGAACGGGCCGGTACCGACCGGATGCAGCCGCAGTTGCGCCTCCTGCGGATACTGGCTGAGGATCGCCGGGCTCCACATCACCGCCGACGGGTGCGCCAGCGTGTTGATGAAGGCACCAAATGACTGGTTAAGGTCGATCTGCACTTTATCCGCTGTCAGTACGGTGACGGTCTTAATCATGCGATAGAGGCTATTGCGCTTCAGCCCCTTGCTCTGATCGGCCAGCCGATCCAGGTTCGCTTTCACCGCCTCCGCATTAAAGGGTGTGCCATCCTGGAAGGTCACGCCCTGCCGCAGCGTCAGCGTAAACTGCGTGGCATCCTCATTGCTGGTATAGCCGGTCGCCAGCCAGGGCGTCAGCTTCATCTGAGCATCAAACTGGAACAGGCGTTCGAAAATGCCACTCTGCACCGAATAGCTGATGTTGTCGGAGGTGTCGTGCGGGTCCAGTCCGGTAATATCGGCATACATCGAAATGCGTAAATCTTCTGCCTGCGCGGCGGCGGTCAGAGCGAGTAGTAATCCGGTGGCAAGCGCCGTACGACGTAATAATGGCTTCATGGTTGTCTCCTGGTATTGATGCATCAACGCACAAAAGGGGTTTCGGCCACCCAGTGATCGGGCGCGACCTGGCGGTAACGGTTTTTCTCTACCGTCTCTCCCACCCTGCGCAGCGGCGAGGGAATTTCACCGTCATCAAACTGACGGACCGGACGATTGAGCGGATCGGCAACCGGCACAGAGGCCAGCAGCCGTTGGGTATAAGGGTGTTGCGGCTGGTTAAACAGCGACTGGCGCGGGCCAATCTCAACGATCTGTCCGAGGTACATCACCGCCACACGGTTGGCGATGCGTTCCACCACGGCCATGTCGTGCGAGATGAAAATCCACGCCACGCCGGTTTGCTGTTGCAGATCCATCATCAGGTTCACCACCTGTGCCTGTATCGACACATCCAGCGCTGACACGGCTTCATCGGCGATAATCACTTTGGGCCGCAGCGCCAGGGCACGGGCTATGGCGATACGCTGACGCTGTCCGCCGGAAAACTCATGGGGATAACGCTGTGCGTGTTCCGGGGCCAGGCCGACACTTTTCAGCAGTGCCTCAACCTGCGGCGTGGCTTCGCGCAGCGACGAGACCAGACCGTGCAGCAGCAGCGGTTCAGCGATGGTAAATCCAACGGTCAGGCGGGGATTGAGTGAGGCATACGGGTCCTGAAACACCATCTGTATTTCACGGCGCAGCGGCTGAAACTGCGCCTCTTTCAGGGTGGTAATTTCATTGCCCTGAAAATAGATACTTTCCGCCTCGCTGGCCAGCAGACGCATCAGCGCCCGCCCGGTGGTCGATTTACCGCAGCCGCTTTCCCCGACAATCGCCAGCGTTTCGCCCGGCCACAGCCTGAAGTCAATCTGCTCCACCGCGTGCACCTGATGGGTTAAGGCGGAAAAAATGCCGCTGCGGACCGGGAAACAGACTGTCAGGCCGCGCACGTCGAGCAGCGGTTTATCCTCGTAACGCGCCGTTTGCTGGCTGGCGGCAGCCGGGGTGGCCGCGCCCAGCAGCGGGAAGCGCTGCGGCCAGGCCTGTTCGCGCATATCCCCCAGCTTTGGCACCGCAGCCAATAAGGCTTTGGTGTAGTCATGCTGTGGCGCGCTGAAAATATCCGCCACCGCGCCCTGTTCGACCACGTTACCCCGATACATCACCACCACCCGATCGGCGACTTCGGCCACTACGCCCATATCATGGGTGATAAACAGCACCGCCATCTGCTTCTGCTGCTGCAACTCACGCAGAATGTGCAGGATGCGCGCCTGAACGGTGACATCCAGCGCGGTGGTCGGCTCATCGGCAATCAGCAGTTGTGGATCGCAGGCCAGCGCCTGGGCGATCATCACCCGTTGCCGCATGCCGCCCGACAACGCGTGCGGGTAACTTTTCATCACCCGATCCACATCGGCTATCCGTACCTGCTGCAGCAAGGTTCGCGCTCGCGCCGTCGCCTGCGCTTTATCACACAGCTGATGGTCACGCAGCGCTTCGGTCAGCTGATCGCCGACCCGCAATACCGGATTCAGCGAGGTCATCGGCTCCTGAAAAATCATCGCCATTTCGCGGCCACGCAACGTTCGCCGCTGTTCTTCGCTGAGGGTGCTGAGATCGTGCTGTTTTCCGCGACGATCGCGAAACAGGATGGCTCCACGTTCGGTGCGTGCTGAGGCGGCTAACAGCCCCATAATCGCCAGCGAGGTGACGGATTTTCCCGACCCGCTTTCGCCCACCACCGCGACGATTTCGCCGGGATGAATCTCAAACGACACGCCATTCAGCGCCCGATGCACGCCGCTGCGTCCGCGGAAACTGACGCAAAGATCCTGAATGGCGAGCACCGGTGCCGTGGCGGTCGGGGCGGTCGGGCGAAGAGAAGAAGTGTCCGTCATCGTTGCTCCGGGTGCGTTAAAGCCAGATACGGCCTTGCGAATAGGAGAGAAAAGGCGAGCTGTCTGCCGCCAGCCAGATTGGGCCGTCGAGATCGACATATTCGGCGCTGATCGCCACCGGCAGCGCCGCCTCCATCGCCAGCGACGAGCCGAGCATACAGCCAACCATCAGCCGCATTTGCTGCTGCCGTGCAGCGGCGACCATCGCCAGCGCTTCGGTCAGCCCGCCGCACTTATCGAGTTTGATGTTGATCATCTGGTAGCGATCGCGCAGCGCGGCAATGTCCGCCACGCTATGGCAGCTTTCATCGGCGCACAGGGGAATCGGATGGGGAAAATGCCGTAAGTCGCTATCCTGACCCGCCGGTAACGGCTGCTCAATCATCGCGATCTCATAAGCCTGCAAAGCGCTGAACAGCGCGGGCAGGTCGAGGCCGTGCCAGGCCTCGTTGGCGTCGATAATCAGCGTTGTCTGCGGAGCCGCCGCGCGAATGGCCGCGACTTTTTCCACAATCAGATGCGCGTCGAGTTTGATCTTCAGCAGCAGCGCACCGCGTGATACGGCCTCCGCCGCGGCACTCGCCATCCGGTCAAGGCTGTCCAGACTCAGGGTTTCTGCGGTCACCACCGAAGCGGGCTTTTCGCTGCCGGTTTGCTGCCAGAGCGTTTCCCGGTTGCGGGCCGCATCGAGCCGCCACAGCGCACAATCCAGCGCATTACGTGCCGCGCCCGCTGCCAGTCGGGTCTGTAAAGCCGGACGACTCAGTCCGGCTTCGATTTCGTTCTGCAGCGCCGCCAGCTGCGCGCTGACGCTGGCGATACTTTCGCCGTAGCGCGGCGTCGGCGTACACTCGCCAAGACCGATAAAACCGTCCTGCTCCAGCGTCACGCGAATGACCGTGACGGCCGTGCGGGTACCGCGTGAAATCGCGAAGGGTTTCGCCAGCGGCAGTTCAGCCACCGCGATCTGCATACGCCGCATCTCAGCCATGCTCCTGCAATCGCGCGGCGATAGCATCGATACCAAACCGCACCGGATCGGTGGCCGGCACGCCAAATTCTGCGCTGACCTCAGCGCAATAGTCGCGCGCCTGCTGTTCACTGTAACCGGAAGTATTGATGGCGAATCCGGCCAGCTTCACCGCGTCACTGGTGACGCTGGCCGCCCGCAGATTGGCCTCTACGCACTCCGCCAGGCTGACCATCGGCTGATGCGGCAGGTGGCGCATATGCGGACGCCCCATCTCATGACACATCACCAGCCAGTGCGGTTGCGCCCCGTGGATCAGCCCCATGCTGACGCCAGCATAAGAGGGATGAAACAGCGATCCCTGACCTTCAACGATATCCCAGTGATCCTCTTCATTCGCCGGGGAGAGCGCTTCGGCGGCACCGGCGATAAAGTCAGCAATCACCGCATCGATGGCAATGCCCTCACCGGCTACCAGAATCCCGGTCTGGCCGGTGGCGCGGAAATCCGCCTTCATGCCGCGATCGCGCATCGCCGCTTCCAGCGCCAGTGAGGTGTACATTTTCCCCACGGAGCAGTCAGTTCCCACCGTCAGGACCCGTTTACCGCTGCGTTTTTTACCGCTGCCGACCGTCAACGCGGGCCGCATATGGCGGATGTCGAACAGCGACACGCCATGTTCTGCCGCCAGCGCCACCAGTTCCGGTTCATCGACCAGACGGTGATGCAGGCCACTGGCCACATTCAGACCCGCTTTGATCGCGCCGGTCACGGTTTCCAGCCAGTGTGACGGCAAATAGCCGCCAGCATTGGCGGTACCCAGCACCAGCGTTTTCGCGCCGCGCGCTTTGGCACTGGCGATATCCAGCGTCTCCAGCCCGAGGCTGACGGTACAGCCCGGCAGTGACATTTCACCAACGCACTGTTCCGGTCGCCAGACCTGAATGCCGCGCGCCGTTTTCGCCGCCAGCGGATCGGTGACGTCACCAAGAAAGAGTAAATAGGGTTGAGGGATCAGCATGATGTTTCTCTTTTTCAGACAGGTGATAGGGCCTGAGCTGAATATTTCATGCAGATGACAGCGTGACGAATGCTTGTTTGGTGCCGGGGTATAACCTGAGGGTATAGTCAGACGGATGGCTTATGGCAGCCGGTGCTGAGCCTGTCAGAACGGGCCAATCGGGCGATGGGAGAGAGGCGTTACAGAAGAAAAAGTGATAATCATCGGTCGATCCCTGACCGCGATTATCGAGGGTTGCTTGCGGGGTGCGGTTTAGTACATGGCACCCGGCGGTACGTGTTTGAAGGTCTCGACGTAAGCGCGGAACACGTAGTTAAAAATGCGTTTCATGTGTCACCTGGTTCAAATTTAGTTGAAGAAATACCGTAAAAGTATAACTTCAGCGCGTTTTATCAGCAATAAATTTTGAACCAGATCACAAAATTGCGCTTTTTATGCGCAAAAACCCGTCAGGCGCTGTAGCCGAGGTGTTGCAGCAAAATGGTGGAACCGACGGCAATCAATACCAGACCGCCCAGCACTTCCGCCCATTTCCCCAATACCGGACCGATAAAGCGGCCCACCAGCACGCCGGTCGTCGCCATCACGGTGGTGGCAGCGCCAATGGTCAGAGCGGTGGTAATAATGTTGACCTGCAAAAATGCCAGGCCGACGCCGACCGCCAGCGCATCCAGGCTGGTCGCGACGGCGGTGGTGGCCAGCACCATAAAGCCATGGCTCTGCGGCGCTTCACAGGGTTCGGTTACCGCAGTCTGACGGAAGCCTTCCATCATCATTCGGCCACCTAAAAATGCCAGCAGAATAAAGGCAACCCAGTGGTCCCACGCCATGATGTACCGACTGGCGGCCAGACCCAGCGCCCAGCCAATCAGCGGCGTTAAGGCTTCAATTGAGCCAAAAATCAGACCGGTGCGCAGCGCTTCTTTAAAACCAGGACGATGCAATGTCGCACCTTTGCCCAGTGCAGCAGCAAACGCGTCCATCGACATACCCAGTGCAAGAATTAAGGTGGCAATAAAGGTCATGATTTATTCACCTGGGGCGAAAAAGCGGCAATTCACGCTGTATTCACCACACAAAGTGTTCAGTAATGAAAAAGTGCGCGCAGTCTACCATGCAACCGCAAAGATAAAAAGACAGTAAAATCATGGATTTAAGTATAGCAAAGGCTATAACTTTTATCATTCGCTATGTTTCGCGCTAAGTCGATGGTGGCAAAGCATTTTCTGACACTTTTCCTGCGTGATAGCGGGCAGGTTTCGCCTGACCCGCCGCATTCCCTGATTGAACCCAGGCGCGGATTGCCGGAAAATGCCGGGCTTATTATTACCGGATGCCCGTTATGAATAACCCGTTTGAATCTTTGATCGTGCCTGGCGGCATTTTATTGCTGGGGTTTCTCTCTGCCCTGCTGCTGCCTGCGCCAGCCTTCAGCCTGGCGGTGGCGCAACATCTGTTGCAGACATTCCATTTACAGGATCTGAGCCAGCTCTACACGGTGGTGTTCTGCATCTGGTTTTTACTGCTGGGTACGGTGGAGTTTTTTGTGATTCGCTTTGTCTGGCGTCGCTGGTTCAGGAGCTGAGACAGACCCTCAGGGTAAGCTGGCTGAACGGCGATGGTCTATTGCAGACCTGGCGGTTTTGCCGCTTGCCGTTAACGACCACGCACAGGGTTGCCGAGCATTTCATCCTCACAAAAATGTAACATTATTTTTACACTGAGCGCCCGAAACCGCGACTGATGAACTTTTAGACTATTCCTTACCCAACAATAACTGCCTTAAATTCAGTGAATTAAATAATTCCTCCTCGTTACCCCTTCTTTGGACGCTGCACCATAATGGCGCTTTCCTGCAACAATCTATTCAGTTAACTCACTGAGTTATCGATAAAAAATCACTTATACCCTTCGTGCCGCTATGATTAATTCTTATGCTGAATCATTTCTGCATTTAAAAAATAAACAAATGTTTAATTCAGATGCGAGAATGTTATATTCGGATGACAAAGCATAACGTGCAGTTAACCCGTTATCACCGCTTTAACCTATACCTGACTCTTAACCTTTGAGAAATAGCGCAACGCGCTCGAAAGAAGCGTGACTATTTCGCCTGCAAAACTGTTGAGCTTCAGGTCAACAGAAGAGGAGATGTCGCCTCATGTGCAATTCAGCTATAAACCTTGCGCTCGCGATGAGTGCCATGGCAAAGGACACCACTACCGCGCAGGAGCGCAAAGACGTTGACGTGCTGCTGATTGGCGCAGGCGTGATGAGCGCCACCCTCGGCGCATGGCTGCAGGAATTAGAGCCGGACTGGTCTATCGAAATGGTAGAGCGGCTGGACAGCGTGGCAGCAGAATCATCCAACGGCTGGAACAATGCTGGCACCGGCCATGCCGCGCTGGCTGAGCTGAACTATACGCCACAGCAGGCCGATGGCAGCATCGACATCTCCAAAGCGGTGACGATCAACGAATCCTTTATGATTTCCCGTCAGTTCTGGGCCTCTCAGGTGCAGAAGGGCAATCTGCGCAATCCCAAAAGTTTCATTCACAGCACGCCGCACATGAGCTTTGTCTGGGGCGACGACAATGTCAGCTTCCTGCGCAAACGCTTCCAGGCGCTGCAGAAAAGCACGCTGTTCCGTGGCATGGCCTACTCCGAAGATCCGCAGCAGATTGCGAAGTGGATCCCGCTGGTGATGAATGGCCGCGATCGCAGCCAGAAAGTGGCGGCAACCTGGACCGAAATGGGGACCGACGTCAACTTCGGTGAAGTCACACGCCAGCTGATCGCCTCCTTAGAGAAGAAAGCCAATTTCCGTCTGCGTCTGCGTCAGGAAGTGCGTGAGCTGACGCGCCTGAGCGATGGCCGCTGGCAGGTTACCCTGCAGTGTCTGGCGAGCGGTTCCCGCCGGACGCTGACCGCCCGAAATATCTTTATCGGTGCAGGCGGCGCGGCGCTGCCGCTGTTGCAGAAAGCGGGCGTGCCGGAAGCTAATGGTTATGCCGGTTTCCCGGTCGGCGGCTCATTCCTGGTGACGGAAAATCCGCAGGTGGTGGCGCAGCACATGGCCAAGGTCTACGGTAAAGCCAGCGTCGGCGCACCGCCGATGTCGGTACCGCACGTTGACACCCGCGTGCTGGATGGCAAACAGGTGCTGCTGTTCGGGCCGTTTGCTACCTTCTCCACCAAATTCCTCAAGCAGGGTTCACTGCTGGATATGTTCACCTCGCTCAACAGCAGCAACATGCTGCCGATGGTGAAAGTGGGGCTGAAAAGTTTTGATCTGGTGAAATACCTGATGGATCAGGTGCTGCAAAGCGATCGCGATCGGATGGATGCGCTACGCGCCTATGTGCCGCAGGCGAAGCAGGAAGACTGGCGTTTAGTCACTGCTGGTCAGCGCGTGCAGATCATCAAAAAAGATGAGAAAGAGGGCGCGGTACTGCGGCTGGGTACCGAAGTGGTCGCCTCGCAGGATGGTTCGATCTCAGCGCTGCTGGGTGCTTCGCCAGGTGCTTCAACGGCTGCCCCGATCATGCTGGAGCTGCTGCATAAAATCTGTCCTGAGCAGATGGCTTCGCCGGAATGGCAGAACAAAATCCGTGCGGTGATCCCATCCTGGGGACGTAAGCTGAACGGCGACGTGGCGCTGACCGAGAAAGTGTTAGCCGAAACCAGCCGCATTCTGCAGCTCGATTACACGCCGGTGACGCCAATGGCGGCCAACGACGAAGGGCGTGAAACCGCGTTCGTCGTCGGCAAGTAATTTGCCACTGATGAACAGAAGGCTTAGCATCTGAACTGCCCTGGCAATCCGGGCAGTTTATATTAAGCCGCTTTCAGGGCCTGAGCCCGGTAATGAGCCGGACTCAGGCCTTTCAGTTTCAGGCTTATCCGCTCGTTATTTCATCATGAACCTATTCGCAGATCGCCCGCTTCACCTCATCAATGCAGTTAAACTGATTACGGTATAAACACGCCGAATCCAGCGTGCAGATGCTGTGTCCCTGAATAATAATTTCCGTGCAGTCTCATATCCGAGAAATACTTTTCATCACTCCATTTTTTTAACTTTGCCTGTCTGTTTATCGTAAAATTACGATAAAAATATGAGTTCTACTTCACATTAAAGAATATGTCCTTTTGTTATTTTCTCCAGGCTCATTATTTAAAAAAGGATTTTCCATGAAAGGATTAAATAATTTAGAAGTGAAATATGTTTCTGGTGCCGGGGCAGAATCTTACAGATTAGCTGTTAATCTGGAGATTGCTCAGATTATGACTGCGAAGTTTAATCAATGTAATGTAAAAGATTTAACTACAGATATGTTTCAATCTGCAATAGCCTCCGGAGTGCTGGGCTCGATGAGCGGTGCCGTAATCGTTCCTGGAATCGGACTGGTGCCAGGATGGATTGCCGGAGCAGCTACGGGTGCGGCAGGCGCAGCTTTCACTTACGGATTAACCTGCTGGTGGTAATGAAACCGGTACAGAGAGTTTTTTTGAATACGCTGCTAATAATTTTAGCGTTATTTTTCATTGACTATTTCATTGATGGTTTACCAACGATAAAAAACTCAGTAAAAATAGTGATAACCGGAGTATTGATAGGCCTGATAAATTATAAGCTATATGTTAAATAAAATTGCCGGTTGTAAAATTATCTTTATAAAAAAATGCTTACTTAATGGACCGATGCTATAAAGCTGGACAGTTTATATTAAGGAGCTTTCAGGGCCTGGGTTCGGTATTCAACCGGAGTCAGGTCTTTCATTTTCAGGCTTGTCGGTTCGCGTTTATAAATGGATAGGTTTAAAGATGACTCTGCTGGGTGCACAGCTTTGGGGGGCAATCCGGTTGTGGGGCATTTTTTATTGGCCGGCTACCTGGTCGATCCGGGCATTCTCTATTAGGGTTAAGGCATCTTTTAGCTGAACGATCAGGAGGAAACTGCATGTCTTACTCCCCTGTTTCACCGGAATTCGAACTGCTTGACCGCTACTGGCGGGCAGCAAACTACCTCTCCGTCGGACAAATTTACCTGATGGATAACCCGCTGCTGCGTGAACCGCTGCAGCCGGAGCACATCAAACCCCGTCTGCTCGGCCACTGGGGTACCACACCAGGGCTGAATTTTATTTATGCGCATCTCAACCGGATTATCCGCCAGCGCGACCTGAATCTGATCTACGTCTGTGGACCGGGCCACGGCGGTCCCGGCATGGTGGCGAATACCTGGCTGGAAGGCAGCTACAGCGAAATTTATCCCCATATCAGCCAGGATGCCGCCGGCATGCAACGGCTGTTTAAGCAGTTCTCCTTTCCAGGCGGCATTCCCAGCCACGCAGCACCCGAAACCCCCGGTTCGATTAATGAAGGCGGCGAACTGGGCTATTCGCTGTCACATGCGTTTGGCGCGGCGTTTGACCATCCCGACCTGATCGTGCCGTGCGTGATTGGCGACGGTGAAGCGGAAACCGGCCCGCTGGCCTCCAGCTGGCACGGGATTAAATTCCTCAATCCGGCGCGTGACGGCGCGGTGCTGCCGATTCTGCATCTCAACGGCTACAAGATCGCCAATCCGACGCTGCTCGGCCGCAGCAGCGATGAGGATCTGCGCCAGCTGTTCAGCGGCTACGGCTATGAGCCACTGTTCGTCAGCGGCGATCAGCCTGAAAAGATGCATCCGCTGATGGCAGACGCGCTGGATAACGCCTTCAGTAAAATTGCGGCGTTTCAGCGTGAGGCGCGCGCGGGCAAGGTCAGCAGCGGCATACCGCGCTGGCCGATGATTATTCTGCGTAGCCCCAAAGGCTGGACCGGCCCGAAAACCGTTGATGGCAAAAAAGTGGAAGGTTTCTGGCGAGCGCATCAGGTCCCGGTGGCCGCCTGCCGGGAGGATGAAGGGCATCGCCAGATTCTCGAAGCCTGGATGCGCAGCTACCAGCCTGACGATCTGTTTGACGAGCAGGGACGGCTGAAACCGGAGCTGCAGGCGCTGGCTCCGCAGGGCGATAAGCGCATGGGTGCCTCTCCGTATGCCAATGGCGGCCTGCTGCGCCGTGAACTGGATACGCCGGATATCGCTGAATTTGCCTTCGACACCGGCGAGCCCGGATCACAGATGGCGCAGGCCACCGAGCAGCTGGGTCGCTACCTGCGGGTGCTGTTCGAGCGTAATCAGGATAACTTCCGCCTGTTCGGCCCGGATGAAACTGCCTCCAACCGCCTGACGCCGGTGTTTGACGCCACCAGCCGCACCTGGCTGGAAACGATAGAACCTTACGATGAGCAGCTGGCACGCGATGGCCGGGTGATGGAGATCCTCAGTGAACATCAGTGTCAGGGCTGGCTGGAAGGCTATCTGCTCACCGGCCGTCACGGCCTGTTCAACTGCTATGAAGCCTTTATTCATATCGTCGATTCGATGTTTAACCAGCACGCCAAGTGGCTCAAGGTGACGCGCAAGCTGGGCTGGCGTAAACCGGTCTCTTCGCTCAACTATCTGCTCTCTTCCCACGTCTGGCGTCAGGACCACAATGGCTACAGCCATCAGGACCCAGGCTTTATCGATCACGTTGCCAACAAAAAAGCCGATATCGTGCGCATCTACCTGCCGCCCGATGCCAATACGCTGTTATGGGTGGGCGATCACTGCCTGCGTACCTGGGACCGCATTAACGTGATTGTGGCCGGTAAGCAGCCGGCACCGCAGTGGCTGGATATGGCCAGCGCTATTCGTCATTGCGAAGCGGGCATGGGAGAGTGGCGCTGGGCGGGTACCACACCAGATAATGAAGAACCGGATGTGGTGATGGCCTGTGCCGGGGATGTGCCGACCATGGAGACCCTGGCGGCGGTCGATCTGCTGCGCGGCTATCTGCCTGACCTGCGCATTCGGGTGGTCAACGTGGTCGATTTAATGGCGCTGCAAACTCAGGATCAGCATCCGCATGGCAAGTCGGACGATGAATTTGATGCGCTGTTTACCGAGGATAAGCCGGTGATTTTTGCTTTCCACGGCTATCCGACGCTGGTGCATCGCCTGACCTATCAGCGCAATAATCACCGTAACTTCCATGTACGCGGCTTTATTGAGGAAGGCACCACCACCACGCCGTTTGATATGACGGTACTGAATGAGCTTGACCGTTATCATCTGGCGCAGGAGGCGATCCTGCGCGTGCCGGGGCTGGCGGATGCGCATCCTGAGCTGCTGGACGATCTGCAGGAGCGCATCGCGGAACACCATCGCTACGTGCGGGTGCACGGTGAAGATGTGCCGGAGGTGCAGAACTGGAAATGGCCCTCAGCCACCGCGCCAGGCGCGCCGGATTAAGCGGCCAGCAGGGCGTCAGTCAGCATCCAGACGGTGGTCGCCACCAGCGACAACGCCATCAGGCTGTTGAACAGCTGACGCTTCCAGGCAATTTGCAGATGGCTGCGCAGGCGATCGCCGAGCGCAGCCCAGATCAGAATGCAGGGCAGGTTCAGCAGCATAAAGCCGATCATCACCGCCAGCACGCCGCTGCTGGCGCTGTACAACAGGGCGACATTGGTGGCCATCAGCCAGGCTTTGGGGTTAATCGCCTGGAAACAGGCGCCACCCAGCAGCGTCATGGGTTGCGGTTTGCTGCGTTCTTCCGGAGCGGCCGCGCGGAAAATCTTCCACGACAGCCACAACAGATAGGCACAGCCTGCCAGCGTCAGCGGCAGGCGAATCGCCGCCATCCAGTGCAGTAACACCTCCAGCGCGACCCCGGCGATCACCGTTTGCAGTGCGCAGCCCACCAGAATGCCAAACACCATTGGTAAGGTGCGGCGCATGCCGAAATTCACCCCGGAGGTGGCCAATAACAGGTTATTCGGGCCGGGCGTAATGGACATAACGGTCACGTAACTGAAAAAAGAGGGATCGAGCATGATGGCACTCCTGATAATCAACAGAGCTTCATGCTACGGCGAGAAAAGGAATGGTAACAGTGACACAAAATCACTATTGTGATGGTTACAGTTCCGATTAACAGAGATTGTACCCATCGCATCCGGAGGCGACTGTGTCCCTTGTTCCTTCTCCCGATCAGCGGCTCTATCAGCAGCTGGCAGACCACTTCGCTGAGGCGATTCATCAGGGCACGCTGAAGCCCGGCAAACGTCTGCCCGCCATCCGGCGCGTGGCACAATCGCACCAGGTCAGCGTCAATACCGTGCTGAACGCCTGGCAGTTGCTGGAAGATCGCGGCCTGATTGAGGCACGTCCACAGTCGGGCTACTACGTGCGCGGCGTATTGCCGGCAGTCACCCGGCACGATCCGCATAAAGCCAGGGTGCGCGATCCCAGCAGTGAAAAGCTCGACCTGATCGACAAAGTCTTCGCGGCACAAAACCATCCCGACTACATCAATATTTCGCTGGCCTGCCCGCAGGACAGCGAACTGTTTCCCGCCGCACGCATTGGCCGGATAACCGCCGCGCTGCTGCGTCGTCATCCCAACATGATCGGGCGCTATGCGCTTCCGCCCGGTAGTGAGCGCTTACGGGAGGAGATCGCGCGGCGGGCCTTGCATGCCGGACAAACGCTGACCGCCGATGAGATCACCCTGACCCACGGCTGCATGGAGGCGTTGCAGCTGGCGCTGCGGGCGGTGACGCAACCCGGAGACTGCGTCGGACTGGAGTCACCGACCTACTTCTTCCTGTTCCCACTGCTGGCGTCGCTGGGGCTGAAGGCGCTGGAAATCCCGACCGATCCACAGCATGGCCTGTCGCTGGATGCGCTGGAGATGTTGTTACAGGAGCAGCGTATCAAGGCGCTGATCGCCATGCCGAGCGCCCAGAATCCGCTGGGTTACTGTATGTCGCTGGCAAACAAGAAGCGGCTGGCGAAGTTAGTGAATACTTACCACGTTCCGCTGATTGAGGATGGTCTGTATGACGAACTGCAGTTCGACTGGCCGCTCTCTCCGGCGGTTAAAGCCTTTGATCGCGACGGCTGGGTGATCTACTGCACCAGCTTTACCAAAACCGTGGCACCCGATTTTCGTATCGGCTGGACCGCGGCCGGACGCTTCCACGACGCCATCGCCCGGCTAAAAGCGGTGTCGTCGATGGCGGAGTCGGCGCTGCTGTCGGAGACGCTGGCGGAATTTCTGGCCAACGGCGGCTACGATCACCATCTGCGCACCCTGCGCCGTCGCTATGCCGCCAACCTGGATCAGGCGCGCGGCTTAATCGCCCGCCACTTCCCGCAGGGCACCCGCGCCACGCTGCCACGCGGCGGCTTTGTCTTCTGGGTGGAGTTACCCGGCGGCGTCAATACCACCGAGATGTTTGACCGGCTGTTGCAGGAGCAGATTTGCGTGACGCCAGGCGCCCTTTACTCGCTCAGCGAACGCTACAATCATGCGCTGCGCCTCTCCTGCTGCTATCCGTTTGACGATCGCTACAGCTGGGCAATCCGGCGCGCCGGCGAGATAGCCTGCGAGTTAGCCGGATTATCGTCTGGCGAGGATCAGGGCGTACCGTTGCGGCCCCAGACGGTGTAGCCGTGGCGCTCGGTCAGGCGCTCGTAATAGTGGCGCACCGCCGGATAATCGGGATGATCCAGCGGCGTTTCAAACCAGCGGTTGACCGCCAGGCCAATCGGAATGTCCGCCAGGGTGAAGTTGCGCCCGGCGACATAGCGACCGGTCTTTTCCAGCTGCTGATTGAGGATGCTCATGGTATGCGACCAGCCTTTGCAGGCCGCCGCCAGCAGACGCGGGTCCTGATGGGCTGGCGAGTGACGCACCAGTGACATAAACGCGTAGCGCCATGAGGTGTTGAGTTCGGTGGACTGCCAGTCCATCCACTGATCGATCGGTGCCCGCGACTGCGGATGGAGCGGGTAGAGCCATTCCCCGCCATAGGCGTTAGCCAGATAGCGCAGGATGGCGTTGGATTCCCAGATCACCAGCTCGTCATCTTTCAGCACCGGCACCATCGCATTCGGGTTAAGCGCCATAAATTCAGGTGAGTGGGTCGACTGGAAGCCATCGCCCCACTCTTCCCGCAGGTAATCGAGATCCAGCTCATCGCAGAGCCACAGCACTTTGCGCACGTTGATAGAAGAGGTACGTCCGAGGATGGTTAACATTCACAGTCTCCAGTGAAATCTTTAACTTATTCATAGCCCTGTTACCTGCTATAAGCAATCATCCGGCAGAGAAAAGGCCATGCAGACCACAATAAGCAAGGAGTGACAATGAAGGTCGCGTTTAAGCAAGTCGATGTGTTTACCTCCTCCGCCTTTAACGGCAATCCGCTGGCGGTGATTATGGATGCACAGGGGTTAAGCGACAGTCAGCTGGCGGCCATTGCCCGCTGGACTAACCTGTCGGAAACCACTTTCGTGCTGCCGCCTCAGGATGCGCAGGCCGATTATCGGGTGCGTATTTTTACCGTTGAGGGCGAACTGCCGTTTGCCGGTCATCCGACGCTGGGTACCGCCCATGCGCTGCTGGAAGCGGGCTGGCCCACGCGTACGCCGGGGGAAATTGTGCAGGAGTGTGGCGTCGGTCATGTCCGGGTGAAGATAGGTGCAGACGGCTCGCTGGCGTTTGCGGCCCCGGCGGCCACCATCACGCCGTGGCAGGATGCGCTAATGAGCAACGCGTTAAACAGCGACGCCTTCGATCTCACCCAAAGCCCGACGGTGGTAGATATGGGGATTCGCTGGCTGCTGGTGCCGATGGTCAGCGCCGAGGCAGTGCTGGCACTTCAGCCCAACGTCAGCGATCTGCAGCGGCTGCTCAAACATGCTGGAGTGACGGGTGTGATGCCGTTTGGCCGACTGCCGCAGGGCGAAACGGAGCAGTATGAAGTGCGCGGCTTGCTGGTTGAATATGGCAGCCTGACCGAAGATCCGATCACCGGCAGCGCCAACGCCTGTCTGGCCCGTTACTTCGCGGCAGCCGGCCAGACCACCGATTACCGGGTGCGTCAGGGCACCGTGCTGCAACGCGCGGGTCGGGTTCAGGTGACCTTCGCCGAAGGTGAGATCTGGATTGGCGGCACCACCGTAACGGTGATTGACGGCACCCTTTCGCTGTAATCCGTCAGCGGGCGCTCTGCCCGCTGACGCTGTCTGCGTTTAAATTGCCTGGCCGCCTGACGCTTCGATACGCTGGGCGGTAATCCAGCCGGTTTCCTCACTCAGAATCGCGCTGATGGCATCACCGATGTCATCCGGCAATCCGACCCGACCCAGCGCGGTCAGGCCAGCAATCTGATCGTTAATCTCTTTGGTGTCGCGCACCCGGCCACCGCCGAAGTCGGTTTCTATCGCACCCGGCGCCAGGATGTTGACGCGAATACGCCGTGCGCCCAGCTCTTTCGCCTGATAGCGCGTCAGAACCTCCATCGCCCCTTTCATTGCTGCATAGGTGCTGGAGCCTGGATAGACCAGCCGCGTCAGACCGCTGGAGATATTCAGGATGCGCCCGCCATCATTGATCAGCGGTAACAGCTTCTGCGTCAGGAAATAGGGCCCTTTGAAATGGACGTTAACCAGCGCGTCAAACTCCTGTTCCGTGGTGTCGGTGAAGGGTTTGTAATGACCATGCCCGGCGTTGTTCACTAAATAGTCAAAACGCTCACGCTGCCAGTGCTGCTCCAGTACCTGACGAACCTGCGCGACAAAGCCGTCAAACTGACCCGTTACACCGACATCCAGCGCCAGCGCGACCGCGCGCGATCCCAGCGCCTCAATTTCTTTCACCACCGACTGCGCCTCGTCAGCGTGACTGCGATAGGTCAGAATGATATCTGTGCCTCTGGCGGCCAGTTTCAGCGCGCCATTGCGGCCTAAACCGCGGTTAGCTCCGGTAATTAACGCAATTTTATGACTCATGTTGCACACCTGTTGGAAAATTGAACAGGGTTTAAAGATATTCCTGAATAATTGATCTATAAACAGATCGAAACAGAGATCACTGTTTCAATAACAACAACAATCGGTGCACAACATGGATAAAATTCACGCAATGCAGGTGTTTGTTCGGGTTGCCGAAATGGGCAGTTTCACCCGCGCCGCAGAGAGTTTAGGCTTGCCGAAGGGCAGCGTGTCCCGGCAGATTCAGGCGCTGGAAAATCAGATGGCGACCCGGCTGCTGCATCGCACCACCCGCCGGGTCCAGCTGACGCAGGATGGGCTGGTCTATTACGACCGCTGTCTCGATTTGCTGTCGATGATTGACGATATGGATAGCCTGTTTCAGCACGATCCCGCCACGCTCAGCGGTAAACTGCGGGTCGATATGTCGGTAGCGATGGCCACCGGCTTTATCCTGCCGCGGCTGCCGGAGTTCCTGCAGCACTATCCGGGCGTAGAGATTGAGCTGAGCAGCAGCGATCGTCAGGTCGATGTGATCCGTGAGGGATTTGACTGCGTGATTCGGGTCGGTGAGCTCAAAGATTCAGGGTTAATCGCACGAAAAATTGGCACCTACTCCTTGATTAACTGCGCCAGTCCTGGCTACCTTTCGCGCTTCGGCAGACCGATCCGGCTGGAGGAGTTGTCACAGCACGCGATGGTGCACTACAGCCAGCAGCTGGGCCAGCCGTCGCCGGGCTTTGAATATTTTGACGGCAGACAGTGCCACTATGTGCATACCGGCGGCGTGGTGACGGTGAACAGCACTGAGACCTATCGCGCCGCCTGTCTGGCCGGGTTAGGCATTATTCAGGTACCGGCGATCGGTATCCAGAAACTACTGGAAAGCGGTGAACTGGTGGAAGTGCTGCACCACTTTCCCGCCCGGCCGATGCCAATCCATCTGCTCTATCCGCACCGGCGCAATGTCGCCCGACGGGTGCGGGTATTTATGGAGTGGCTGAGTCAGGTACTCCAGGAGTACGTCACCTGACCGGCTATACTTTGATTTTAATGATAAACAGGACAGTGAAGGTCTATGACAGACAAGCAGGAAAATCCACAGGATACGCAGCCGCCAAAGCCGCTGATCGATATTAAAACCGGCAACCATTCTGTTGACCAATCGATTGTGAAGGTTTCGCGCTTTGCCGCGTGGTTTCAGGCGATACCGGCGGTGGCACATTTTATCCGCGCGCTCGACCGTTTTAACGATCGGCTCGGCAGCCAGTTTGGTGCCGCGATTACCTATTTCTCCTTTTTATCGCTGATCCCGATCCTGATGGTTTCGTTTGCCGCCGTGGGTTTTGTGCTGGCATCGAATCAGGATCTGCTGACCGATATCATCAACAAAATCGTCAGCAGCATCAGCGATCCAACGCTGGCGACTACCCTGAAAAATACCGTTAATACGGCGATTCAGCAGCGCGCCACCGTGGGGATCACCGGGTTATTGCTGGCGCTCTATTCCGGTCTTAACTGGATGGGTAACCTGCGGGAAGCGATTCGGGCCCAGTCGCGCGACGTGTGGGAACGCAAGCCCGACGATAAAGAGAAAATCTGGAAACGCTATATCCGCGATTTCCTGTCGCTGACCGGCCTGATGCTGGCGCTGGTTATCACGCTGTCGCTGACCTCGGTAGCCGGTTCGGCACAGGCGATGATTGTCAGCGCGCTGGGGCTGGATGGTATCGACTGGCTGCGTCCGGCGATGACCATTATCGCCACTTCTATTTCAGTGCTGGCTAACTATCTGCTGTTCCTGTGGATTTTCTGGATCCTGCCGCGTCACAAACCGCGCAAGAAAGCGCTGTTCCGCGGCACGCTGCTGGCGGCGGTGGGTTTCGAAGTGATTAAGTTTGTTATGACGCTGACGCTGCCCAAGCTGGCAACCTCTCCGTCTGGCGCGGCGTTTGGTTCCGTGCTGGGCCTGATGGCGTTCTTCTATTTCTTCGCCCGCCTGACGCTGTTCTGCGCCGCCTGGATCGCTACCGCTAAATACAAAGACGATCCGCAGATGCCGCAAGCGGGTCGCCCTTCCCATCCGCAATAATGACTCGCGGTTAATAACAGCGGAAAATATCACCCCGAGGCTATTTTTTATCCATATAACAGGATGAATAGCTGAGGGGTCACTTTTATTTAGCCCTTTCTTAGAGTATCCCGCCAGTTTTCGCCCGGTTTACCCTGCCATCCGCCGACATTCGCCGGACCTCAGAAATTATCCTCTTTTTGCCCGCCGAAGCCAGTAACGACGCGGGTTTCAGCATTGAATGACGCCTGGCAGGTGCGTAAGATTCTTTATCTGTATTTACAAATAAGAAACAGTTATGCAAGCCTCCATCTCAGAAACACTCGACAAGCAACAGGACCCCACGCCGGTTAATTCACGCAGCAAAGTGGTGATTGCCTCGCTGGTCGGCACGGCCATCGAGTTCTTCGATTTTTATATCTATGCCACTGCCGCGGTGATCGTTTTCCCGCATATCTTTTTTCCGCAGGGTGACGCCACCGTCGCCACGCTACAGTCACTGGCGACCTTTGCCATCGCGTTTATTGCGCGTCCGATTGGTTCGGCGGTGTTTGGTCACTTTGGCGATCGTATTGGCCGCAAAGCAACGCTGGTCGCCTCGCTGCTGACCATGGGGATCTCTACCGTGGTGATTGGCCTGCTGCCGGGTTATGAAACCATCGGCGTGCTGGCCCCGTTGCTGCTGGCGCTGGCCCGTTTTGGTCAGGGTCTGGGACTCGGTGGGGAATGGGGCGGCGCGGCGCTGCTGGCGACCGAAAATGCCCCGGCGAAGAAACGTGCGCTCTATGGGTCGTTCCCCCAGCTTGGCGCTCCGATTGGTTTCTTCTTCGCTAACGGGACTTTTCTGCTGCTGTCATGGCTGCTGACCGATGAGCAGTTCATGCAGTGGGGCTGGCGTGTGCCGTTTATTCTCTCTGCGGTGCTGGTGCTGATTGGCCTCTATGTGCGTGTGTCGCTGCATGAAAGCCCGGTGTTTGCCAAAGTGCAGAAAGAGAAAAAGCAGGTTCGGGTACCGATTGCGGCGCTGCTGAGCAAGCACCTGACCGCCACCATTCTCGGCACCTTTATCATGCTGGCGACCTACACCCTGTTCTATATCATGACCGTCTACTCGATGAGTTATGGCACCACGCCTGCGCCCGCCGGGCTGGGCATTCCGCGTAACAGTATGCTGTGGATGCTGATGTTAGCGGTGATTGGCTTTGGTGTGATGGTGCCGATTGCCGGTCTGCTGGCTGACCGGTTTGGTCGTCGTAAAACGATGATTACCATTACGCTGATGATTATCGCGTTTTCGTTCCTGTTCCCGGCGATGCTCGGTTCCGGATCGCAGGCACTGGTGATGGCATTTCTGCTGTTGGGTCTGAGTATTATGGGCCTGACCTTTGGCCCGATGGGCGCGCTGCTGCCGGAGCTGTTTCCGACCGAAGTGCGTTATACCGGCGCGTCGTTTTCCTATAACCTGTCGTCAATTCTCGGTGCCTCTGTCGCGCCTTATATCGCCACCTGGCTGAATGCCAACTACGGTTTGCAGGCGGTAGGCTTCTATCTGGCCTCGATGGCGGTATTGACGCTGATTGCGTTGATCGCCTGTAAAGAGACGCGTAACCAGACGCTGTATGAGGTGTAATCCGGTTGGATGAAGGTTAGTGAAAACCCGGCAGCCGCCGGGTTTTTTTATGGGGCAGGCTCCCAGAGTACAACGGCTCTCAAAGGCTAAAAAAAGCATCGCCTTATGGTCAGGCGACAGGCTCAGGGAGCATACGCCTTTCGCAAAGAGGCAAAAGACGCGATCCATCGCGGGCTCAGCGCGTGCCATTACGCACCTCATCCCTGAGGTGCGCCCGTAAACGGGCCAACGCTTTGCTACAGGCGTATGCTCCCATCGCTTTAAGTGGATTAGTTGTCTGTTCGAAAATGCTCAATGGCGTTTAAAGGCGTAGTGATATTGGCAGCAATGAAGAAGCTTAAGGGCACAGGGAACACGGTCAGAAGAGGAAAGCGTCCCGCGCCATGGACGGCGCGGGCCGAGCATGCCATGGATGGCGGGTTTTGCGTCTTTCCGATCTGACCGTGCTCCCTGGGCATGCACGGTCAGATAGCAGTGAAGGCAGAGTTCTACAGAGAACCGCCCAGCGTTTTTTCACAAAAAAAACCCCGGCAAGCCGGGGTTGGTTTTGCTGAAAATTGTGTTGCCGGTAATTAGCCCGCGACAGCGATACGCTTCATGTCGGTCATGTAGCCACGCAGCTTGCGGCCAACGGTTTCAATCGGGTGCTGGCGAACCGCTTCGTTGACGTCACGCAGCTGCGCGTTATCAACCTGCGTGCCTTCAACCGCTTTACCCAGATCGCCCGGCTGCAGCGTGGTCATGAACTCTTTCAGCAGCGGCACCGCGGCGAAGGAGAACAGGTAGTTACCATATTCGGCGGTATCAGAGATCACCACGTTCATTTCATACAGACGCTTACGGGCGATGGTGTTGGCGATCAGCGGCAGCTCATGCAGTGATTCATAGTAAGCTGACTCTTCAATGATGCCGGCATCGACCATGGTTTCAAACGCCAGCTCAACGCCCGCTTTAACCATCGCCACCATTACCACACCTTTGTCGTAGTACTCCTGCTCTTCGATTTTGCCTTCATACTGAGAGGCGGTTTCGAACGCGGTCTGGCCGGTCTCTTCACGCCAGGTCAGCAGGTTTTTGTCGTCGTTAGCCCAGTCCGCCATCATGCCGGAAGAAAATTCGCCGGAGATGATGTCATCCATGTGCTTCTGGAACAGCGGAGCCATGATGGTTTTCAGCTGCTCTGACAGCGCATAAGCACGCAGTTTCGCCGGGTTAGAGAGGCGATCCATCATCAGGGTGATGCCGCCGAACTTCAGTGATTCGGTGATGGTTTCCCAGCCGAACTGGATCAGTTTTTCAGCGTAAGCGGGATCGGTACCTTCCGCCACCAGCTTGTCGAAGCAGAGCAGTGAACCGGCCTGCAGCATGCCGCACAGGATGGTCTGCTCGCCCATCAGGTCAGATTTCACTTCTGCCACGAAAGACGATTCCAGTACGCCAGCACGATCGCCGCCGGTTGCTGCAGCCCAGGCTTTGGCAATCGCCATGCCTTCGCCTTTTGGATCGTTTTCCGGGTGAACGGCAATCAGCGTTGGCACGCCGAAACCACGTTTGTACTCTTCACGCACTTCGGTACCCGGGCACTTCGGTGCCACCATCACTACCGTGATGTCTTTACGGATGGTTTCGCCCACTTCCACGATGTTGAAACCGTGCGAATAGCCCAGCGCAGCACCCTCTTTCATCAGTGGCTGAACCGCCTGTACCACAGCGGAGTGCTGCTTGTCCGGCGTCAGGTTTACCACCAGATCCGCCTGCGGGATCAGCTCTTCGTAGGTGCCCACTTTGAAACCGTTATCGGTCGCTTTGCGCCATGAAGGGCGTTTTTCCGCAATCGCTTCGGCACGCAGTGCATAGGCGACATCCAGACCGGAATCACGCATGTTCAGACCCTGATTCAGGCCCTGCGCGCCACAGCCAACGATAACGACTTTTTTACCTTTCAGAAAGCTGGCGCCATCGGCAAATTCATCGCGCGCCATGAAACGGCATTTACCTAATTGCGCTAACTGGTTGCGCAAGTTCAATGTGTTGAAATAGTTAGCCATGGGTACTCCAGTAAGGTTGTGTTTGCTTTTTTTGTTCAGGAACGGCGTGTGGTGCAGCGCCGCGAATGACCCCATCATATGACAGGAATTCTGTTGCTTAAATTGATATATTAACAACGTCACATTGCAATAAATGCAACATCACGTTAAGGCGACGCGCATATGGATTTACGAGATCTGAAACTGTTTCTTCATCTGGCCGAAAGTTGCCACTTTGGCCGCACAGCACGTGCGATGCACGTCAGCCCTTCTACGCTCTCGCGGCAGATTCAGCGGCTTGAAGAAGATGTCGGTCACGCGCTGTTTCTGCGTGATAACCGCACCGTCACGCTGACGGAAGCGGGTGAACGCCTGCGCCAGTTTGCTCAGCAGACGCTGTTGCAATATCAGCAACTGCGCCATGTGATGGATCTCAACGGCCCGTCGCTCAGCGGCGAGCTGCGCCTGTTCTGCTCGGTGACCGCGGCGTACAGCCATCTGCCGCCCATTCTCGATCGCTTTCGTGCTGAACATCCGCAGGTCGAAATCAAACTGGATACCGGCGATGCCGCCGATGCGGTGGAAAAAGTGCACTCCGGCGATGCCGATCTGGCGATTGCCGGCCGTCCTGAAACGCTGCCTGCCAGCATCGATTTTATGCCGCTGGGGCTGATCCCGCTGGTGCTGATCGCGCCTGCACTGCCCTGTGCCGTTCGCACTCAGGCAACACAGCCGCAGCCCGACTGGTCAAAAATTCCGTTTATCCTGCCGGTGCAGGGACCGGCACGGCGGCGTATCGATCTCTGGTTCCGCCGCCAGCGCATCCCGAATCCGGTGATATATGCCACGGTATCGGGCCATGAGGCGATTGTGTCCATGGTGGCGCTGGGCTGCGGTATCGCTCTGCTGCCAGATGTGGTGCTGGAGAACAGCCCGGAACCGGTGCGCAACCGCGTGCTGATGCTGGAGAATGTTGAGTCGGTGGCACCGTTTGAACTCGGCGTCTGCGTGCAGAAAAAGCGGCTCGGTGAGCCGCTGATCAGTGCTTTCTGGAGCCAGCTGTAATCAGTTGCCTGACAGGAAGAAACGGAACGCCGGGTTCTGGCTTTCGTCATGAAAGTCGTAACCCAGATCGGTGAGATGCTCTTCAAAGCGCGGCTCATCGCTGCCCAGCTCAAAGGCGGCCAGTACACGTCCGTAGTCGGTGCCATGGCTGCGGTAGTGGAAGAGCGAGATATTCCAGTGAGTCCCGAGCGTTTGCAGGAATTTCAGCAACGCGCCCGGCGCTTCCGGAAATTCGAAGCTGAACAGGCGTTCACGCAGCGGCTTAGAGGGACGTCCGCCGACCATGTAACGAACATGCAGCTTCGCCATCTCATCATCGGAGAGATCGACCACCTGATAACCACTGCCGGTGAGCTCGCTGATGATCTCGCTGCGCTCTTCCAGACCGCGGGTCAGCCGCACGCCAACAAAGATGCAGGCTTTGTCCGCATCGGCGTAGCGGTAGTTGAACTCGGTGATCGACCGGCCGCCCAGCGTCTGGCAGAACCGCAGGAAGCTGCCCTGCTGTTCCGGGATGGTGACCGCCAGCAGCGCTTCTCGCTGTTCGCCCAGCTCGCAGCGCTCAGAGACGTAACGCAGTCCGTGGAAATTGACGTTGGCCCCGGATAATACATGCGCCAGCCGCTCGCCTTTGATGTCGTGCTGCTGGATATACTTCTTCATTCCCGCCAGCGCCAGCGCACCCGAAGGTTCCGCCACCGCGCGCACATCTTCGAACAGATCTTTCATCGCGGCGCAGATCGCATCGCTGTCGACGGTGATGATGTCGTCGATGTAGGCCTGACAGAGCCGGAACGTTTCGCTGCCGATACGTTTGACCGCGACCCCTTCGGCGAACAGCCCGACGCGCGGCAGATCGACCGGATGGCCCGCCTCCAGCGCCGCCTTCAGGCAGGCTGAATCTTCAGACTCCACCGCAATCACTTTAATCTGTGGCATCAGCTGCTTGATCAGTACCGCGACGCCCGCTGCCAGACCACCACCGCCAACCGGGACAAAGACCCGATCGAGATGCGCATCCTGCTGCAGCAGTTCCATCGCCAGCGTGCCCTGCCCGGCAATCACCGCCGGATGGTCAAACGGTGGTACGAAGGTGTAGCCACGCTGTTCCGACAGCTCAATCGCTTTGGCTTTCGCCTCGTCGAAGTTAGCGCCAAACAGATAAGCCTCACCGCCAAATGCGCGCACCGCATCAACCTTGATATCCGCTGTCGCCACCGGCATCACAATCAGAGATTTGATGCCCAGCTTGCTGGCGGAGAGCGCCACGCCCTGCGCATGGTTGCCGGCTGATGCCGTGACCACGCCGCGCGCTTTTTGCTCTTCGTTCAGCCCGGCAATCATCGCGTAGGCGCCGCGCAGTTTGAAACTGTGCACCGGCTGACGATCTTCCCGCTTCACCAGAATGGTGTTGCCGAGCCGCGATGAGATTTTTTCCATAACCTGCAGCGGCGTCACCTGTGCCACTTCATACACCGGTGAACGCAACACTGCGCGCAAATACTCGGCGCCACACGGCGCCTCGGGTAGCGGTTGAGACTCGGCCATTTTAGCCTCCCAGCTTGCTCTTATCGCGGACGGCGCCTTTGTCGGCACTGGTCGCGAGTAATGCGTAAGCACGCAGCGCAAAAGAGACTTCACGCTGACGATTGACCGGCGTATAGGCCGCATCACCGCGCGCTTCCTGCTCTTCACGGCGGGCGTGCAGTTCGTTATCCGGCACGGCGAGTTTGATACCGCGGTTAGGGATATCGATTTCGATGGTGTCGCCATCTTTGACCAGCGCAATGGTGCCGCCGTTGGCCGCTTCAGGTGAAGCGTGGCCGATAGAGAGGCCCGACGTACCGCCTGAGAAACGACCATCGGTGATCAGCGCGCAGCTTTTGCCCAGGCCCATTGATTTCAGATAAGTGGTCGGATAGAGCATCTCCTGCATGCCCGGCCCGCCTTTTGGCCCTTCGTAGCGAATGACGACGACATCGCCCGCAACGACCTTGCCGCCCAGAATCGCTTCAACTGCGTCATCCTGGCTTTCGTAAACTTTGGCCGGACCGGTGAAGGTGAGGATCTCTTTATCTACGCCCGCGGTTTTAACGATACAGCCATCTTCTGCGATGTTGCCGTAGAGTACGGCCAGGCCGCCATCCTGCGAGTAAGCGTTTTCGCGGGTGCGGATACAGCCTTCGGCACGGTCATCATCCAGCGTGTCCCAGCGGCAGTTCTGCGAGAACGCCTGGGTGGTACGAATACCCGCCGGACCGGCGCGGAACATATCTTTTACGGCCTGATCTTTGGTCAGCATGATGTCGTACTGATCCAGGGTTTCACGCATCGTCTGCTGCAGGATATTACGCGCGCTGCTGTCGAACAGGCCTGCACGATCCAGCTCGCCGAGAATGGCGAAGACGCCACCGGCGCGATGCACATCTTCCATGTGGTATTTCGGCGTACTTGGCGCGACTTTACACAGCTGAGGCACTTTGCGTGACAGGCGATCGATGTCGGAGATATTAAAGTCGATCTCGCCTTCCTGTGCGGCAGCCAGCAGGTGCAGCACGGTATTGGTGGAACCGCCCATGGCAATATCCAGCATCATGGCGTTCTCGAAAGCGGCCTTGTTGGCGATGTTACGCGGCAGCATGTTGACATCATCCTGCTCGTAATAACGTTTGGTCAGGCTGACGATGCGCTTACCGGCATTGATGAACAGCTCTTTGCGATCGGCATGGGTTGCCAGCAGTGAACCGTTGCCGGGCTGCGACAGGCCAAGCGCTTCGGTCAGGCAGTTCATCGAGTTGGCGGTGAACATGCCGGAGCAGGAGCCGCAGGTCGGGCAGGCTGAACGCTCAATCTGCTCGCTGTCGGCATCGCTGACGTTCGGGTTAGCCCCCTGAATCATCGCATCAACCAGGTCCAGCTTGATGATCTGATCGGAAAGTTTGGTTTTACCCGCTTCCATCGGCCCGCCGGAGACGAAGATCACCGGAATATTCAGGCGCAGTGACGCCATCAGCATTCCTGGGGTGATTTTGTCGCAGTTGGAGATGCAGACCATGGCGTCGGCGCAGTGCGCATTGACCATGTACTCGACGGAATCAGCAATCAGCTCACGCGAGGGCAGTGAATACAGCATGCCGCCATGACCCATGGCAATACCATCATCCACCGCGATGGTGTTGAACTCTTTAGCCACACCGCCTGCCGCTTCGATCTGCTCGGCAACCAGTTTACCCAGATCGCGCAGGTGAACGTGGCCAGGGACAAATTGGGTGAATGAGTTGACCACCGCGATAATCGGTTTACCGAAATCGTCGTCGGTCATTCCTGTCGCGCGCCATAAGGCACGGGCACCCGCCATGTTGCGGCCGTGGGTGGTAGTGGCAGAACGGTACTTAGGCATGCTCTATTTACTCCAGTAATAATGTCTCGCGGGCGTCAGATAACGCCCGCGCAGTGTCTGCTTATGCGTTAACCGGATCTAACCAGCCCCATTTGTCTTCGGTTTCGCCAGTGAACAGACCAAAGAAGGCCTGCTGGATGCGGGCAGTAATCGGGCCGCGTTTGCCTTCGCCGACCTGGATACGATCAACGCTGCGCACCGGCGTGATTTCCGCTGCGGTGCCGGACATGAAGATCTCATCCGCCAGATAGAGTGATTCACGTGACAGCGTTTGTTCACGCACTTCAATTCCCATATCGATCGCCAGTTTGATGATGGCGTCGCGAGTGATGCCTGGCAGAGCGGAAGAGGTGAATGGTGGTGTGAACAGAATGCCATCTTTGACTTCAAACAGGTTCTCACCCGCGCCTTCAGAGATGTAGCCGTTGGTATCCAGCGCGATACCTTCCTGATAGCCGTGACGACGGGCTTCGCTACCCACCAGCAGTGAAGAGAGGTAGTTGCCGCCGGCTTTGGCCGCTGTCGGCAGGGTGTTCGGTGCTACACGGTTCCACGAGGAAACCATGGCATCGATACCATTTTCCAGCGCTTCGGCACCCAGGTAAGCACCCCATGGGAAGGCGGCAATGATCACATCGGTGCTGAAACCGTCTGGCGGGTTCACGCCGAGGCCGACATCACCGACAAACGCCAGTGGACGGATATAGGCACTTTTCAGTTTATTGACGCGGATGACTTCGCGGCACGCTTCCATCAGCTCATCAACGCTGCTTTTAATCGGGAAACGGTAGATTTTGGCGGAGTCGTGCAGACGTTGCATGTGTTCGCGATGGCGGAACACAACCGGTCCTTTGTGAGAGTCGTAGCAACGCACGCCTTCAAATACCGACGTACCGTAGTGCAACGCGTGGGACATGACGCTAACTTTCGCCTCTTCCCACTTAACCATCTCGCCATTGAACCAAATAAAGTCTGCTTTCTTCGTGCTCATTTTTCTTCCCTCTCGCGGCTAGGCGCGGATTTGTTGTGTTGTCTGTTGTTGAATCTGAACGCAGGCGACATCGATCAGTTTGCTTAACTGCGAAGACAGTAAATCGACCGAGCGCTGGCTGGCAACGGTCATTTCGATATTAATGTTTTCAGCGTTGGCCACGGAGGCCATGTTCATTGAGCAAACCTGAAAGCCGCGGTGACGCACTACGCGTAAGATGCGCTCCAATATTTCAGGGCGAAAGCGGGCTTCGATAGACAATTGATGCTGATTCATACGGTTTTCTCCATCATTTGTGCATTGCTGGCACCCGGCGGTACCAGTGGCCAGACGTTTTCATGCTCATCAATTGCAACATGCAGGAAGTAAGGACCTTCGCTGTTCAGCAGAGCATCAAGTGCGGCGTCGACCTGTTCTTTACGGGTAATGCGCTGGCCGGGGATATCAAAGGCGCTGGCCAGCGTCAGGAAATCGGGGTTGTCAGACAGATTGGTTTCGCTGTAGCGGCCATCAAAAAACAGCTGCTGCCACTGACGAACCATACCGAGGCGCTGGTTATCCAGCAGCACGATTTTAACCGGCAGCTTGCCGCGTTTGATGGTGCCCAGCTCCTGAATGTTCATCATGATTGAGCCGTCGCCAGAGACACAGATGACGGTGTCCTGCGGGCGGGCGACCTGCGCTCCAATCGCGGCCGGTAAGCCAAAACCCATGGTGCCTAAGCCGCTGGAGGTGATGAAATTCTCTGGCGCGCTAAACGCCATATGCTGCGCTGCCCACATCTGATGCTGACCCACATCGGTGGTCACTACCGCATTGACGGGTTTGCGATCGGACAGTTGCTTCAGCAACAGCGGCGCATAAATGGCGTCACCCGGATGGTCATAGCGCCAGCTGTGACTGGCTTTAAGCGCTTTCACCTCATCACGCCAGGCATCGATATTCAGGGGCTGACTCAGCGCGGGCAGCAGATGGTTAAGATCGCCCTGCAATGAAACATGGGCGCGGCGTAATTTGTTCAGTTCCGCCGGATCGATATCGAGATGAATAACGCTGGCGTGCGGGGCAAAGGTATCCAGCTTGCCGGTCACCCGATCGTCAAAGCGCGCGCCAACCGCAATCAGTAAGTCACAACGCTGAACCGCCAGGTTGGCCGCTTTGGTGCCGTGCATCCCCAGCATGCCGAGATAGAGCTCGCTGTCTGCATCCACGCTGCCCAGACCTTTCAGCGTGGCTACCGCAGGGATGCCCGTCTCTTCAGCCAGCGCACGCAGTGCGGGAACGGCCTGCGCCATACCTACGCCACCACCGACATAGAGCATCGGTTTCTTTGCCTGCGCCAGCAGCGCGCGGGCGTCGATAATCGCCTGATGCGGCAGATCCATCCCCTCTTCTACCGGCACCAGATGCGGCGTGGGTTCGCCCTGCGCAATCTGGATATCTTTAGGGATATCAACCAGCACCGGGCCTGGGCGGCCCGATTGCGCCAGAGCGAATGCTTCAGCCATGATGGCAGGCAACTCGTCTAACGACTCGACCAGGAAACTGTGTTTGGTGCAGGCCAGGGATAAGCCCAGTACGTCGATTTCCTGAAAGGCATCGGTACCAATAAACGCGGAAGAAACCTGGCCGGTTACCGCCACCACCGGTACCGAATCCATCATCGCATCGGCCAGTCCGGTGATCAGGTTCGTGGCACCCGGTCCCGAGGTAGCAATGCAGACGCCGGTTTTGCCGGTTGAGCGTGCATAACCAATCGCAGCCATTACCGCGCCTTGCTCATGACGACACAGTAGGTGTTCCACGCCGCCATCGTAGAGCGCGTCGTATACCGGCATGATGGCGCCGCCCGGGTAACCGAATACGGTATCCACACCCTGCGCGCGTAAAGCCTGAACTACCCACTGTGCACCTGTCATCGCTATTCTCCTGTGTCCTGACCGGAACAACAGAATTTTATGCTACTGTTCATTGTTTGTTCCTTGTAGATTTACTGATATTTCGCCTGGTCGAAAAAAAACCCCCGGACCTTTCGGTGCGGGGGTTTTTTCGGATTCGAGGCTTGATTTTTAAGCCTTTCTTTCTCCAAGCGTAGCCCCGCACGGTAGGTTGATAATCACCACCACGCTAATCACAACTAGGCTAATCACTTGTAGAAGGGCTTTCATGTGTTGTTCAATTCTTTTACGTGTTCGAAGTAATGCCTACAGAGTTAACATAGTCAGGGGGGATAGCACAACATTTTTCGTCTGTTTTTTTCCACGTCCGGCATTAAGTATTGGCCTATCAATTTGTAATAAAAAGAATAATTTCCGGATGATAAATATTCATCACTTTCGTGACGTAATAATATTTTGCTGAATTTGCGTACAGCCTCGCTCGCTTTTGTCCCGCTCTGTAACGACTATCGATCCGCTGTGTTCCGCCTCGCATACCGGTGACACTCTCTTCGCTTTTCTCTTTTGCTGACCGCAGACTGGCAGCATTAAGGAGCGATTATGTCATTATCAAAAGTCCTGACCCGGGCTGCGTTGGGGGTAGAGGCGCCACTGGTCACTATCGAGGCGCATATCAGCAATGGTCTGCCCGCGCTGACGCTGGTCGGCCTGCCAGAGACCACGGTAAAAGAGGCGCGAGAACGGGTACGCAGCGCCATTATCAATAGCGGGTTTGTGTTTCCGGCCAAACGGGTCACCATTAACCTGGCACCGGCGGATCTCCCCAAGGAGGGCGGGCGTTATGATTTGCCGATGGCGATCGCCATTCTGGTGGCCTCTGAGCAGCTGCCTGCGGATAAGCTGACTCACTATGAGTTTCTGGGCGAGCTCGCCCTTGACGGCGCGCTCTGCGGTGTACAGGGCGCGATTCCCGCGGCCATGGTGGCTATCCAGGCCGGGCGGCAGCTGGTGCTCTCTCGCGAAAACCAGACGGATGTCGGATTAATTCGTCAGGGTTCATCGCTGATTGCTTCACACCTCAGTGAGGTCTGTGCTTTTTTGCATAATCAGCTCACTTTACCGATTGCCAGCTATCCTGACGATCAGTGTGAATCGTCGGGCGACGATCTCGCCGATATTATTGGCCAGCAGCAGGGGCGCAGAGCATTAGAAGTTACCGCAGCGGGTGGACATAACCTGTTGCTGATCGGGCCGCCCGGCACGGGCAAAACCATGCTGGCGACCCGACTACCGGGCATCATGCCGCCCCTGAGCGATCAGGAAGCGCTGGAGTGCGCAGCTATTGCCAGCCTGGTTAATGGCAACCCATCACACCGGCAGTGGCGCACAAGGCCATTCAGGTCCCCTCATCACAGCGCCTCTCTGTATGCCCTGATCGGAGGCGGCTCACTGCCGCGGCCCGGCGAGATCTCGCTGGCACATAATGGCGTACTGTTTTTAGATGAGTTGCCAGAATTTGATCGCAAAGTGCTCGACTCTCTGCGTGAACCGATAGAATCGGGACTGATTGCTATTTCCCGCGCCAGAGCAAAAGTGACCTATCCTGCACGGTTTCAGCTCATCGCCGCGATGAACCCCAGCCCTACCGGACATTATCAGGGTCAGCATAATCGCTGCTCGCCACAGCAGGTGCTGCGTTATCTCAGCAAATTATCCGGTCCTTTTCTCGATCGCTTTGATCTGTCGCTTGAAGTTCCGCTGCTGCCGGGCGGGATGCTGAGCAGACAACGCCACACGGCGGAGAGTTCAGTGACGGTACGTCAGCGGGTCGTCGCTGCACGCGCTATTCAGCTGGCGCGGTCAGGCAAAATTAACGCGCATATGAACAATGCAGAAATTCTGCGCTGGTGTCAGATTGGCAAAGAAGATGCTGAATGGCTGGAGTCGGTGCTGGAAAAGCTGGGTTTGTCGGTACGGGCCTGGCAGAGAATTTTAAAAGTGTCTCGCACGCTGGCCGATCTGGCGGGGGATGAGAAGATAAACCGGGCGCATTTGCAGGAGGCGGTGAGCTATCGCTGTATTGACCGCTTAATGATCCACCTGCATAACAGCCTGCAATAAAAGAAGGGGCGTAAGCCCCTTCTTATTAGTCGTCGCTGTCGCTGAAGTCTTCAACGGTGTCCATCTGCGGCTTCCCGCCAGACAGGGTGTGAAAACGCTTCGGACGCTTAATGCGTGTGATGTATTTGGTCCATACACGCTCAGCTTCTGTTTGCGGCTCACGCTGACCACGACACACTTCTATGAATAACCGTTCTTCTTCTGTTGCAGGTTCACGCTTTGATAAATCAAGCTCATTAAAGGCGAAACCGTGGCGTTCAAGAAGCTGGGCTTCTTTAATCGTAAAATCACCGTGGCGTGAGAAACCACGCGGGTAATGTTTGTTATCAAAGAAACGATTTTCGGTTAAGAAGCTTTCCGCCATGTTACACGCTCCTGATTCTCTTATGCCTTACTATTTATGGCGCGGAGTATTAGATAGGCTTGACAGAGTGTAAAACAAAACATTTAAATCTATACGACAAATAAATTTTGGGAGAACGCTGTGGATACGGAATTACTGAAGACTTTCCTGGAAGTGAGTCGAACGCGCCATTTCGGGCGTGCTGCGGAAGCACTTTACCTCACGCAATCTGCTGTCAGTTTTCGCATCCGTCAGCTGGAAAATCAGCTTGGTGTCAATCTTTTTACCCGACATCGCAACAACATACGGCTGACGGCCGCGGGCGAACGGCTATTACCCTACGCTGAAAGTCTGATGAGCACCTGGCTGATGGCTAAGAAGGAGGTCTCCCATACTCAGCAACATCATGAGCTCTCTATCGGGGCCAGCGCCTCGCTCTGGGAAGCCTATCTCACGCCGTGGCTGCAAACGCTCTATGAGAACCGGGAGAGCCTGCATTTAGAAGCGCGGGTGGCACAGCGTCATCTGCTGGTTAAGCAGTTGCATGAGCGGCAGCTGGATCTGCTGATCACCACTGAAGCACCGAAAATGGATGAGCTGACCAGCCAGCAGATTGGTCATATCTCACTGGCATTATTTTGTGCACGGCAGAGTGAGAAGCGCGAGAAGTATGATTATATTAAGCTCGAATGGGGTGCAGATTTTCACCAGCATGAGAGCTATCTCTCCGGCGGTGATGATGTGCCGGTTCTGACGACAACATCGGCTCATGTCACGCGTGAGCTGTTACATACAACAGGTGCCTGCGCCTTTCTGCCTGACTTCTGGCATAGCCTCTACAGTGAACTGATGGTGATTCCGGATACGCCGGTTGCGGTGCGCCCGCTTTATGCGGTCTGGTTGCAGAACAGCGATCAGCAAGCGCATATACGTCAGTTGCTGAAGTTTCCGGTTCTGGTCAGGCAAAACAGCTGATTTTCGAACGCGAAAAGTGGGAGAAAGACGAGGAAAAGGATGAAGAGCCAGCAGATGTTAGCTGGTTTTTTGTTCAGCATTGGGCTACAGGCAAAAAAAAATCCTTTGCCGAAGCAAAGGATCGTTTTCTGGCAGGGGCGGAGGGACTCGAACCCCCAACACCCGGTTTTGGAGACCGGTGCTCTACCAATTGAACTACGCCCCTAAATAGGGTGGCGGAACGGACGGGGCTCGAACCCGCGACCCCCTGCGTGACAGGCAGGTATTCTAACCAACTGAACTACCGCTCCACCGATTCTGTACTGCGGCCCGCTCTCGCTGACCTCAGGTGTTTCGCCCGCTCCGCGTCACCGGAGTGGTCACGACCAGCGTGCTGGTCTTAATTTGATGCCTGGCAGTTCCCTACTCTCGCATGGGGAGACCCCACACTACCATCGGCGCTACGGCGTTTCACTTCTGAGTTCGGCATGGGGTCAGGTGGGACCACCGCGCTACAGCCGCCAGGCAAATTCTTTGTGCTCTGTCCTGTGTCTTTTGTGCTGATGCTGCGTTGGCCGCCCTCGCGCTACTCCGTCACATACTTCAGTATGCTCCTTCGTATCGCTCGGTTGCCGCCCTGCCTCAGCGCAAAATCCTCCGGACCCGGGCCCGCAGGACACAAACGTATCCGGTAACAAGCTGAAAATCTGTCTCTTAAAAACGCCTCTGGCGTTGTAAGGTTAAGCCTCACGGGTCATTAGTACCGGTTAGCTCAACGCATCGCTGCGCTTACACACCCGGCCTATCAACGTCGTCGTCTTCAACGTCCCTTCAGGACTCTCAAGGAGTCAGGGAGAACTCATCTCGGGGCAAGTTTCGTGCTTAGATGCTTTCAGCACTTATCTTTTCCGCACTTAGCTACCGGGCAATGCCATTGGCATGACAACCCGAACACCAGTGGTGCGTTCACTCCGGTCCTCTCGTACTAGGAGCAACCCCCCTCAATTCTCCAGCGCCCACGGCAGATAGGGACCGAACTGTCTCACGACGTTCTAAACCCAGCTCGCGTACCACTTTAAACGGCGAACAGCCGTACCCTTGGGACCTACTTCAGCCCCAGGATGTGATGAGCCGACATCGAGGTGCCAAACACCGCCGTCGATATGAACTCTTGGGCGGTATCAGCCTGTTATCCCCGGAGTACCTTTTATCCGTTGAGCGATGGCCCTTCCATTCAGAACCACCGGATCACTATGACCTGCTTTCGCACCTGCTCGAGCCGTCACTCTCGCAGTCAAGCCAGCTTATGCCATTGCACTAACCTCACGATGTCCGACCGTGATTAGCTGACCTTCGTGCTCCTCCGTTACGCTTTAGGAGGAGACCGCCCCAGTCAAACTACCCACCAGACACTGTCCGCACCCCGGATCACGGGGCCACGTTAGAACATCAAACATTAAAGGGTGGTATTTCAAGGTTGGCTCCACGCAGACTGGCGTCTGCGCTTCAAAGCCTCCCACCTATCCTACACATCAAGGCTCAATGTTCAGTGTCAAGCTGTAGTAAAGGTTCACGGGGTCTTTCCGTCTTGCCGCGGGTACACTGCATCTTCACAGCGAGTTCAATTTCACTGAGTCTCGGGTGGAGACAGCCTGGCCATCATTACGCCATTCGTGCAGGTCGGAACTTACCCGACAAGGAATTTCGCTACCTTAGGACCGTTATAGTTACGGCCGCCGTTTACCGGGGCTTCGATCAAGAGCTTCTCCTTGCGGATAACCCCATCAATTAACCTTCCGGCACCGGGCAGGCGTCACACCGTATACGTCCACTTTCGTGTTTGCACAGTGCTGTGTTTTTAATAAACAGTTGCAGCCAGCTGGTATCTTCGACTGGCTTCGGCTCGGGGAGCGAGTCCCTCCACCTACGCGCCAGCGTGCCTTCTCCCGAAGTTACGGCACCATTTTGCCTAGTTCCTTCACCCGAGTTCTCTCAAGCGCCTTGGTATTCTCTACCTGACCACCTGTGTCGGTTTGGGGTACGATTTTGTGTTACCTGATGCTTAGAGGCTTTTCCTGGAAGCAGGGCATTTATCACTTCAGCACCGTAGTGCCTCGTCGTCACGCCTCAGTGTAAAGTGAACCGGATTTGCCTGGAACACACACCTACACGCTTAAACCGGGACAACCGTCGCCCGGCTGATATAGCCTTCTCCGTCCCCCCTTCGCAGTAACACCAAGTACAGGAATATTAACCTGTTTCCCATCGACTACGCCTTTCGGCCTCGCCTTAGGGGTCGACTCACCCTGCTCCGATTAACGTTGAACAGGAACCCTTGGTCTTCCGGCGAGCGGGCTTTTCACCCGCTTTATCGTTACTTATGTCAGCATTCGCACTTCTGATACCTCCAGCATGCCTCACAGCACACCTTCGACGGCTTACAGAACGCTCCCCTACCCAACAACGCCTAAGCGTCGCTGCCGCAGCTTCGGTGCATGGTTTAGCCCCGTTACATCTTCCGCGCAGGCCGACTCGACCAGTGAGCTATTACGCTTTCTTTAAATGATGGCTGCTTCTAAGCCAACATCCTGGCTGTCTGTGCCTTCCCACATCGTTTCCCACTTAACCATGACTTTGGGACCTTAGCTGGCGGTCTGGGTTGTTTCCCTCTTCACGACGGACGTTAGCACCCGCCGTGTGTCTCCCGTGATAACATTCTTCGGTATTCGCAGTTTGCATCGGGTTGGTAAGCCGGGATGGCCCCCTAGCCGAAACAGTGCTCTACCCCCGAAGATGAGTTCACGAGGCGCTACCTAAATAGCTTTCGGGGAGAACCAGCTATCTCCCGGTTTGATTGGCCTTTCACCCCCAGCCACAGGTCATCCGCTAATTTTTCAACATTAGTCGGTTCGGTCCTCCAGTTAGTGTTACCCAACCTTCAACCTGCCCATGGCTAGATCACCGGGTTTCGGGTCTATACCCTGCAACTTAACGCCCAGTTAAGACTCGGTTTCCCTGCGGCTCCCCTATACGGTTAACCTTGCTACAGAATATAAGTCGCTGACCCATTATACAAAAGGTACGCAGTCACCCCCATAAAGAAGGCTCCCACTGCTTGTACGTACACGGTTTCAGGTTCTGTTTCACTCCCCTCGCCGGGGTTCTTTTCGCCTTTCCCTCACGGTACTGGTTCACTATCGGTCAGTCAGGAGTATTTAGCCTTGGAGGATGGTCCCCCCATATTCAGACAGGATACCACGTGTCCCGCCTTACTCATCGAGCTCACAGCATGTGTGCTTTTGTGTACGGGAGTATCACCCTGTACCCTGCGACTTTCCAGACGCTTCCACTAACACACAAGCTGATTCAGGCTCTGGGCTGCTCCCCGTTCGCTCGCCGCTACTGGGGGAATCTCGGTTGATTTCTTTTCCTCGGGGTACTTAGATGTTTCAGTTCCCCCGGTTCGCCTTGCAGCACTATGTATTCATGCTGCAATGATGCACTGAGTGCACCGGGTTTCCCCATTCGGACATCGACGGCTGTAGCGGTTCATATCACCTTACCGTCGCTTTACGCAGATTAGCACGTCCTTCATCGCCTCTGACTGCCAGGGCATCCACCGTGTACGCTTAGTCGCTTAACCTCACAACCCACAGGCGTTTTTCAACGCTGCGTGCTGCAAGCATTTGAGAGACTCGAACATATCGTGTTTTTCATTCTTATTACGGAGAATGAAAACGACATGTCGTTTCAATTTTCAGCTTGTTCCGGATTGTTAAAGAGCAAATATCTCAAACGCGGCTCCGCTGCTTACGCAGCCGAATCGGTTTTGAGATACTTCGTGGAGACACCTTTCACCTGTCACCAAGCAAGTGGCGTCCCCTAGGGGATTCGAACCCCTGTTGCCGCCGTGAAAGGGCGGAGTCCTAACCGCTAGACGAAGGGGACACGATAGTGTCGCGACTTCGCAGCCGTCTTGCTCATTACTTTTCTATCAGACAATCTGTGTGAGCACTACGCGGGAAGGTATCTTCAGGTAAGGAGGTGATCCAACCGCAGGTTCCCCTACGGTTACCTTGTTACGACTTCACCCCAGTCATGAATCACAAAGTGGTAAGCGCCCTCCCGAAGGTTAAGCTACCTACTTCTTTTGCAACCCACTCCCATGGTGTGACGGGCGGTGTGTACAAGGCCCGGGAACGTATTCACCGTGGCATTCTGATCCACGATTACTAGCGATTCCGACTTCACGGAGTCGAGTTGCAGACTCCGATCCGGACTACGACGCACTTTGTGAGGTCCGCTTGCTCTCGCGAGGTCGCTTCTCTTTGTATGCGCCATTGTAGCACGTGTGTAGCCCTACTCGTAAGGGCCATGATGACTTGACGTCATCCCCACCTTCCTCCGGTTTATCACCGGCAGTCTCCTTTGAGTTCCCGACCGAATCGCTGGCAACAAAGGATAAGGGTTGCGCTCGTTGCGGGACTTAACCCAACATTTCACAACACGAGCTGACGACAGCCATGCAGCACCTGTCTCAGCGTTCCCGAAGGCACCAATCCATCTCTGGAAAGTTCGCTGGATGTCAAGAGTAGGTAAGGTTCTTCGCGTTGCATCGAATTAAACCACATGCTCCACCGCTTGTGCGGGCCCCCGTCAATTCATTTGAGTTTTAACCTTGCGGCCGTACTCCCCAGGCGGTCGACTTAACGCGTTAGCTCCGGAAGCCACTCCTCAAGGGAACAACCTCCAAGTCGACATCGTTTACGGCGTGGACTACCAGGGTATCTAATCCTGTTTGCTCCCCACGCTTTCGCACCTGAGCGTCAGTCTTTGTCCAGGGGGCCGCCTTCGCCACCGGTATTCCTCCAGATCTCTACGCATTTCACCGCTACACCTGGAATTCTACCCCCCTCTACAAGACTCAAGCCTGCCAGTTTCAAATGCAGTTCCCAGGTTAAGCCCGGGGATTTCACATCTGACTTAACAGACCGCCTGCGTGCGCTTTACGCCCAGTAATTCCGATTAACGCTTGCACCCTCCGTATTACCGCGGCTGCTGGCACGGAGTTAGCCGGTGCTTCTTCTGCGGGTAACGTCAATCGACGCGGTTATTAACCACATCGCCTTCCTCCCCGCTGAAAGTACTTTACAACCCGAAGGCCTTCTTCATACACGCGGCATGGCTGCATCAGGCTTGCGCCCATTGTGCAATATTCCCCACTGCTGCCTCCCGTAGGAGTCTGGACCGTGTCTCAGTTCCAGTGTGGCTGGTCATCCTCTCAGACCAGCTAGGGATCGTCGCCTAGGTGGGCCATTACCCCGCCTACTAGCTAATCCCATCTGGGTTCATCCGATAGTGAGAGGCCCGAAGGTCCCCCTCTTTGGTCTTGCGACGTTATGCGGTATTAGCCACCGTTTCCAGTGGTTATCCCCCTCTATCGGGCAGATCCCCAGACATTACTCACCCGTCCGCCACTCGTCACCCAAGGAGCAAGCTCCTCTGTGCTACCGTCCGACTTGCATGTGTTAGGCCTGCCGCCAGCGTTCAATCTGAGCCATGATCAAACTCTTCAATTTAAGTTTGATTTGCTTAAACAAGTTAAGCGGTGCTCATCTGTAAAACGTCATAATGAATTTCATTATGTGTTCACTCGTGAGGCTTGATATTTTTTACGTCCGGAGACGCTGATATCAATCCTGCGAGTGCCCACACAGATTGTCTGATAAATTGTTAAAGAGCGGTGCCACATATTCCTGCGGCGCGGGTTGCGTATATTACGCTTTCCGCATTGTCAGTCAAGCGTTTATTTCTGCTTAACTCACTGGTTCGTATGATTTCGAACCTACTTAACCCGGCGCTTCGTAAGCCGTTGTGCCGTGTCAGTGGAGGCGCATTATAGGGAGTTCCCGGAAGCTGACAAGTGTTAATTTCAAATAAAATTCTGAGTGCTGATTTTTTCGACTAAAAGCCGTTAAACCGCCAGTTTTTCCAGCAATGGGAAGCCATAACGCCTTAAAACGGGGGTTAATTGTACAGCTTCACTATCCAGTTCAGTGCAGAATGCTACGTTATGTTGCGAAGAACGGACTTCGGGCGCCTCATGTTCCAGCAGCCATGCCGTACGTCGTGCTATCGCTGCACCGGAATCGATGAGTCGGGTCCCTTCCGGCAAAACCTGTTGTAGCTCATCACGCAGTAAAGGAAAGTGAGTGCAGCCCAATACTACCGTATCTGGCGGTTCAGCCATGCGCAGCCACGGCTGAACAATACGACGTACCTCTTCCAGTGCCACTTCCTCACCATGCAGTTTGGCTTCGGCCAGCTCCACCAGCTCCGCCGATCCCAGCATTTCGATGTTGCATGCGCCGGCAAACTGAGCCACCAGCTCATGAGTATAAGGACGACGCACCGTGGCACGCGTTGCCAGCAAGCCCACCACACCATTACGTGTCAGACGTGCCGCCGGTTTAATTGCCGGCACGACCCCCACTACCGGAAAAGCAAAGCGCTCACGTAAGGCGGGCAGCGAGACGGTACTGGCCGTATTACAGGCGATGATGACCAGAGAGAGCGGATAGCGCTGGGTAATGGCATCAACCATCGCCACCACGCGTTCCACGATAAAGGTTTCGCTTTTCTCGCCATAGGGAAAGCCGGCGTTATCGAAGGCGTAAAGATAGTGAAGATCCGGCAGCAGTTGACGAACCTCATCATAGACCGAAAGCCCACCGACGCCGGAGTCGAATACCAGCACGGTGGGGCGCAAATCAGAAGCTGTAGCTGCCGCTGAGGTAATACTCTCGTCCTGGGGTTTGATAGCCATACACTGTCTCGTAATCTTTATCGAACAGGTTGGCAATTCTACCACGAACCGTGAGTTGTGAAGTGACCGGATATGAGACGGCGAGATCCCACAGGCTAACCCCGCCCAGCTTCACCCGACGACTGGGCGAACTGTTGAAGTCGGTATCATAACGGTCGCCCAGATAGTGATAAGTCACTGACCAGTCAAAATCATACAGCGTCCAGTCAAGTTGATACTTCACCTGCTGTTTAGCACGACGAATCAGCGGCTGGTCGGTAGTGCCGTCGCGGGCATCGACATAATCATAGGAGAGCTGATGCGCCAGCGGCCCGGTATCAAAGGAAGCGGTCGCCTCAACACCTTTAATACGTGCCTGCTTAATGTTGTAGTAGCGATAGGTCGCCGGATCGCTATCAATCAGGTTATCGATATCGTTGCGATACCCTGATACGCGCCAGTTAACCGGTCCGCTCAGGCCTTCAAACCCGCCTTCCCATTGCTTACTCTTTTCCGGGTCGAGATCGCGATTACCATAAAAGGGGCTGTAGACCTGAGAGAGGTTCGGCGCCTTAAAAGCTGTCCCGTAAGAAGCAAAAGCACGGTAACCGGATATAAACTCCCAGCCAACGGCAGTCTGCCAGGTGTTGTGCCAGCCAAACTGGTTGTTATCGTCACCGCGTACTGCCCCTTCCAGCGTTACACTGCCAAACTGCTGCTGGCCGGTCAGATAGAGTCCCGCGTTGCGCTGCTCATAGCCCTCTGACAGAGTGTTGGTGCCCGGTTCGGTCGTCTCCTTTTGCCAGTCAACACCGGCGCTGATAGCGCCCTGCCCCACCTGCACGGTGTTACCCCATTGCAGATTGTACTGGGTGACATCATCGAAGGTAGATGCGGCGCCATAACGTCCATTGCGCGGATCGTAGTTAATATCTTTGGTGTGGCCATAGCTGGCGATCAGCTGCGTTGAATAGAAGTCTCGGTTAAAGCGTAAGCCGGTATCCCAGGTCTGGCTGTAAAGCTGACGGGTATCGGCCAGGCCGATGATGTTGGTGTAACTGGCATCGTAGCTCTCTGAGCCGTCGTAGGCGGTGCGATTATCAAAACCGTAGCCGCGCACAAAACCGCTGAGTTCATCACTGAACTGATGCTCAAGATTGCCATACAGCGTTTTGCTCATGAAGCCGTCACGGTCGTGTTGCGCCGGGCCATAATCGTTGGGATACCCCGCCACCACGTCATACCCTTTGGTATAGGTATAGTTACCCGCCAGGGTCAGCCTGGTTGCGTCGCCCAGCATCTGCTGCGTGGCACCATCGTAAGACTGGTAACCGTTGGACCCGACGCCCGCCGTCAGCGTGGTGCCCGGTTGCGCCCGGCCGGTAATGATATTGACCACGCCGCCAATCGCATCCGAACCGTAGACTGCTGAACGCGCGCCGCGGATATATTCAATCCGCTGCACCAGCGAAAGAGGAATCTGGCTGAGATCGGAGGAGCCGGAAATACCGGCCTGGTTGAGGCGAATACCATCAATCAGAATCAGAACGTGCCGGGACTCGGTGCCGCGGATAAACAGCGAACTCTGCTGTCCCATGCCGCCGCTTTGAGTAATGTCGACGCCGGGCAGACGACGCATCACATCGGTCAGGCTTTTGGCTTGCCAGCGATCGATCTCGTCACGCGTGACCACGGTAGTGGGTGCCAGCACGCTCGACACCGGCTGAGCAAAACGATTGGCAGTGACTATTTGCGTATCATCAATCCCCTGAGCAAAACCGTTTTGCGCCCAGAGAGAAACCGCCGTTGCACTAAAGGCGAACAGCGATGCGGTAGTTTTCGTCATTTTTAATTGCATCCAAAAGACAAAGCAGGATGCCGCAGGCATACAATCAATAGAACGCGATGATCGTACGAGTAGCGACGTCACACCGGCAGGTCTTCGGGCTGGGAACCATAAGTGGTGATGACTTCCCATCCCGCAGGACAGTGTCTGCAATTGCACTCACCACGACATTCCTTACCGCTGCGCGTCAGCTCCAGATTTACACTGGATTCCCTATTATCTCGGGCTTGAGGCCGGCGAACGCAGTCTACGGAGTGGTGGTTCGGAAGTCCAGACTTCTAAACTTCTTATCGCCGCAGGGCTGGACATCAGCAAGTGAATCCCTACAATCGCCCGCTGGTAAGCTATTAATCAGGACGGATCATGACTCCCGAACATCTCCCTATTGAACAATATGACGCGCAACTGGCGGAAAAAGTCAGTCGTTTAGTGACGATGATGACGCCATTTGCTGCGCCCGAGGTGGAGGTGTTCCGTTCACCGGTCAGCCACTATCGTATGCGTGCCGAGTTCCGGCTGTGGCACGATGGCGACGACATCTACCACATTATCTTTGATCAGCAGACCCGCGAGCGGATCCGTGTCGATCAGTTCCCGGCCGCCAGTAAGTTGATCAACCAGCTAATGCCGAAGATGATCGCGGCGATCCGCGATAATCGTACGCTGCGCCATAAACTGTTTCAGATCGATTACCTGTCGACCCTGAGCAATCAGATTGTTATCTCGCTGCTCTATCACCGTAAGCTGGATGACGCCTGGCAGCTGGCCGCCAGCGAACTGCGGGATCGGCTACGTGCAGAAGGTCTTGATGTACAGCTGATTGGCCGCGCGACCAAAACCAAAATCTGCCTCGATCGGGATTATGTGGATGAGCGTCTGCCGGTGGCGGGACGCGAGTTGATTTATCGCCAGGTTGAGAACAGCTTCACTCAGCCAAACGCAGCGATGAATATTCAGATGCTGGAATGGGCGCTGGATGTCACCCAGGGTTCGCAGGGCGATCTGCTGGAACTCTATTGCGGCAACGGCAACTTCTCACTGGCGCTGGCGCGTAATTTCCGCCGGGTGCTGGCCACCGAAATCGCCAAACCGTCAGTGGCATCAGCACAGTACAACATCGCTGCTAACCAGATTGATAATGTACAGATCATCCGTATGGCCGCCGAAGAGTTTACTCAGGCAATGAATGGCGTGCGCAGCTTTAATCGTCTGGAAGGGATTGATCTGACCAGCTACCAATGCGAGACGATTTTTGTCGATCCGCCGCGCAGTGGACTGGATGAAGAGACGGTGAAGATGGTGCAGGCCTATCCGCGCATCCTTTATATCTCCTGCAATCCGCAAACGCTGAGCGACAATCTGCAGACCCTGACGGAAACGCACGACGTGACGCGGCTGGCGCTGTTCGATCAGTTCCCCTACACCCACCATATGGAATGCGGCGTCCTGCTGACGCGCAAAGCATAAAAAAATGGGAACCTCAGGGTTCCCGTTTTTTACTCTCTCGCCTTTACTGATTGCGTTTGCGCTTAAAGCGCGTCGCAATCCAGAACACCAGCGCCACCATCAGAATGGTCGGGATGAAGTTCGAGCCAATATCGGGATATTCCGCCCGCACCAGCGCGCTGTAAACCAGAATCCCCAGCAGGAAAAACGCCGCTGCCAGTCCCGGCATACCGTCAGGCATGTTGGTGTTGAGATAACGCTGATGCAGGCACCAGGCCGCCAGGCCAAGCGCGATCAGCGGAAAAATCGAAAACGGAACAAAAGCGCTGAACAGCACGGAAAACGAGCCGTTAATGGCTAAACCGGTAATAAAAGCCAGTAACAATGTGCCTTTATCGCGGGAACTCGGGTGGGTCATGGCCTGATCCTTATTCATTGCTCTCGGGTTTTTCCAGGGTCACCGCCAGTCGTTCTTGTTCCCGGCGGTACCAGTAATAGGCGCCTTTGGCGATCATGCGTAATTGCAGCACCAGACGATCTTCCAGCTTACGGCGCTGTTCGGCATCGACATCCAGCGCCTCTGCGCCGGCGCTGAAGACGATGGTCACCATCGCTTCGGCCTGCGCTTCGGTAAAACTGCGCGGCATGCGATTTTCGACCTCAAGATAATCGGCCAGTTCAGCGATAAAATGCTGAATTTCACGCGCGACCGCAGCGCGGAAAGCGGCAGAGGTGCCGGAACGTTCACGCAGTAACAGGCGGAATGCGTTGGGATTGTTGCCGATGAACTCCATAAAGGTGGCAACCGAGGTTTTGATAATGCTGCCGCCCTTGGCAATACGCTGGCGTGCCTGGCGCATCAGTTGTCGCAACATCAGTCCACTTTCATCGACCATGGTCAGCCCCAGCTCATCAACATCCTTAAAATGTCGATAAAACGAGGTTGGGGCGATGCCCGCTTCACGGGCAACCTCTCGCAAACTCAGACTGGCAAAACTGCGTTCGGCGCTGAGCTGACTGAAAGCTGCTTCAATCAGTGTACGTCGTGTACGTTCTTTTTGTTGCGCTCTGACGCCCATTCTCTCTGCCTTTTGCGGTATTAAGCGGGCACTATAACAAAATTTTCAGCGTACAGAGTGGCAAACTTTGTCACCGCCTGTGAACCTCACTCTTTGCCAAACTGTGATGAAAATCGCTGATAGAATTCAGAAGTGCGCGGCGAGATGTTAGAATCTCGTTGTAAAAATGTATAAATAATAGGACGTATCGGTATGCAAAAGTCTTACGATTACGATGCCATTGTGATTGGCTCAGGACCCGGCGGTGAAGGTGCGGCGATGGGACTGGTGAAGCAGGGAGCGCGCATCGCAGTGATCGAACGCTACCACAACATCGGCGGCGGTTGTACGCACTGGGGCACCATTCCTTCTAAAGCACTTCGCCACGCCGTCAGTCGCATCATCGAATTTAACCAAAACCCGCTCTACAGCGATCACACCCGACTGCTCCGCTCCTCCTTCGCTGACATTCTTAATCACACTGAAAACGTGATCAGCCAGCAAACGGCAATGCGTCAGGGATTCTATGAGCGTAACCGCTGTGAGCTTTATCAGGGCGATGCCCGCTTTGTTGATGCCAACACCATTGAGATTGAACAACCTGATGGCACGCGTGAGCGCCTGACCGCTGAGAAATTCGTCATCGCCTGTGGGTCACGTCCTTACCATCCTGATGATGTCGATTTTACCCATCCGCGCGTCTATGACTCCGACTCCATTCTCAATCTGCATCACGAACCTGGCCACGTTATTATTTATGGCGCGGGCGTGATTGGCTGTGAATATGCGTCGATTTTCCGTGGTCTGAACGTCAAAGTTGACCTGATTAATACCCGCGATCGTCTGCTGGCGTTCCTGGATCAGGAGATGTCCGACTCGCTCTCTTATCACTTCTGGAACAGCGGCGTGGTGATTCGTCACAACGAAGAGTTTGAGAAGATCGAAGGGGTGGAAGATGGCGTGATTATCCATCTGAAATCGGGCAAGAAAGTGAAAGCGGACTGTCTGCTGTACGCCAACGGGCGTACCGGCAACACCGACTCGCTGTCGCTGGAGAATGTCGGACTGGAAGCGGATGGCCGTGGCCTGCTGAAAGTGAACAGCATGTACCAGACCGCGCAGCCACACATCTATGCGGTCGGTGACGTAATTGGTTATCCGAGCCTGGCCTCAGCGGCGTACGATCAGGGCCGGATTGCCGCACAGGCGATCATCAAAGGCGAAGCCTCGGCGCATCTGATTGAAGATATCCCAACCGGGATCTATACCATTCCGGAAATCAGCTCCGTCGGTAAAACCGAGCAGCAGCTGACGGCGATGAAGGTGCCTTACGAAGTGGGACGTGCGCAGTTTAAACATCTGGCGCGGGCGCAGATTGTCGGTATGAACGTCGGCAGCCTGAAGATCCTGTTCCACCGCGAAACCAAAGAGATCCTGGGAATTCACTGCTTTGGCGAACGAGCGGCCGAAATTATCCACATCGGTCAGGCGATCATGGAGCAGAAAAACGGTGGCAACACGATTGAGTACTTCGTGAATACCACCTTTAACTACCCTACCATGGCCGAAGCCTATCGCGTGGCGGCATTAAATGGCTTAAACCGCCTGTTTTAACGCCGTGTCGAAATGATGTTGCATGTGGGTTTTAATTGCCTCTGCCAGCTGTTCATAACGGCTGCGCAGAGGTGAACCCGGACGGTAGACCAGCGCGATAGTGCGCTGAGGGACCGGCTTGTAGCAAGGAAGATAGCAGACACCATCCCGAATACGTTCTGGCGGTACCGCCAGCGCCGGAAGCAGCGTAATCCCACTGCCTGCCGCCACCATATTGCGCAGCGTTTCAAGACTGGTAGCCCGGAAGTGGGTATCTTCATCCGCGCCCGCCTCAAAACAGAAGCCCATCGCCTGATCGCGCAGACAGTGACCATCTTCCAGCATCAGCAGTTTTTCGCCAGCCAGATCGGACATCGGCACACGATCGCGATCGCGCCACGGATGATCGGCATAGACCGCCAGCTTCATAGGCTCATCAAACAGCGGCACCTCAATAAAGGCTTCACTCTCTTTGACCAGCGCCAGAATGGCACAGTCCAGCTTGCCGCTATCGAGCTGGGCCAGTAACTGCTGGGTCTGCGCTTCATGCAGATACATTTCCAGTTTCGGGAATGTCTGATGCAGCATCGGAATAATTTGCGGCAGCAGATAGGGGCCAGTGGTCGGAATGAGGCCGATATGCAGCGGGCCTGACATCGCTTCCCCTTGCTGACTGGCCATCTCTTTCAGCACTTTCACTTCGCGCAGCACCGTTCGCGCCTGATCCACCAGCAGTAATCCCGCCTGAGTGAACAGCACTTTACGGCTGGTGCGCTCCAGCAGCATGACACCCAGCTCATCTTCCAGCTTACGGATCTGCCCGCTTAACGTAGGCTGACTGACATGACATGCATCCGCAGCGCGGCGAAAATGCCGGTGTTCAGCAAGCGAAACCAGATATTCAAGATCACGAATATTCATTATTACCCTCCAGACCACGATAGTCCGTGGCGATAGATAGAATAGCAATGAACGATTAGCCCTATCAAGGGTGGGCGGGAATAATGCACGCATCAAAATAAGCGGTTCGCCATTAAGGAGAAAAAATGTTTGCAAGTCAGGAAGGTAAAGCCGTTCCGCAGGTCACTTTTCACACCCGCCATGGCGATCGCTGGGTCGATATCACCACCGATGAACTGTTTAAAGATAAAACGGTAATCGTTTTCTCTCTGCCGGGTGCTTTTACACCGACCTGTTCATCCAGCCATCTGCCGCGTTACAACGAGCTGTCAGGTGTCTTTGCACAGCACGGCGTGGACAGCATTCTGTGTGTCTCCGTTAATGACACCTTTGTGATGAACGCGTGGAAAGCGGAACAGCGGGCGGAGAATATTACCTTTATTCCTGATGGCAACGGCGAATTTACCCGCGGCATGGAGATGCTGGTTGAGAAAGCCGATCTTGGCTTTGGCGCGCGCTCGTGGCGTTACTCGATGCTGGTCCGTAACGGCGTAGTGGAGAAAATGTTTGTCGAGCCTGACCAGCCAGGCGACCCGTTTGAAGTGTCAGATGCCGATACGATGCTGCGGTACCTGGCCCCGGAATATAAAGTGCAGGAATCCGTCTCGGTGTTTACCAAACCGGGCTGCCCGTTCTGCACTAAAGCAAAACAGCTGCTGTTGGACCACGGTATTCAGTTCGAAGAGATCGTGCTGGGACAGGATGCGACGACCGTTAGCCTGCGTGCCGTTTCTGGCCGGGCGACGGTGCCACAGGTGTTTATCGGTGGCCGTCATATTGGCGGCAGCGATGACCTGGAGCAGTTCCTGTTGTCAGCGTAAACCTATCACTGTGTCAGCCGGGAGTGCTGGCCCTTTGATGATGTGCCTATAAAAAAAGTAGTAATTCTGAAGCTAGAGGTTGGCGGGCATTTATGATGCCCGCTTTTTTTTGCCTGTTATTCGGACCCGATATTTTCTGCAAGACACCTTCCATTATTCCCTTAACGCCGCCGTAGCGCTGAAAGGATTAAGCTCCGCTCTATGAGTCGCCTGATGATTTTTTTTACCCTTGATTTTTTCCCGGTTATTTTCCATTCACATGGCCTTTAATGCTGTTTTTTCAATACCCTATGTCTCGCCCACAGACTGCCATCCGGAAATATCATCACAGGTATAACCCCCTATAAGTGGTAAACATGGCTTAACTATTATCCTGCTTTTAATTGACTTTGTTACAAAAAATTGCGTATCAATAATAATTGTAAATGACGAATCACCCCCCAATTAACATCACCTGGAAAAATCATATTTTCTGGCATATTTCAAAATGAGACCGAAATAATCGGCCAATTACGTGAATATAGTAAATCATCTATATACCGTGGCTCCGTTATTGATTATTGTTACCCCGCATTACATTAATCGTGCTGCCAAGGCGCGATTTTAATACACAGCAAATAAACTCAACATATATAAAGGAAATAATTATGCGTACATTATCTCATGAGGAATTGAACTCTGTAAGCGGTGGCGACCTGGCTGGTGCGCTGTTCGGCATGATGGACGGTGCCGCAACCGGCATGGCCATTGGCGGAAAATGGGGAACTGGCGGTGGCTGGATTGTTGGTGCAATTTCACAGCTGGTCGGCATTATCGTTCCGCCAATCATGGGTGGCGTAGTAGGTCTGGTCCTTGGCGCAGCAACAGATGTTGATACTGTGCGTGAAGTAATTGCAGATTACCGCACCACCTTCGGCCCAGGTAACACCAATTAATATCAGCTTTTTTGGTTAATCAGTTTAAATAAATAATTCAGGGCGGGATACTCTTTTAACATTAGATTATCACGCCCTTTTCTTATCTCTAATGAAGGAAAAAGCATGCGAGATTTATCGACGACTGAACTGCAGTTTGTCAGCGGCGCCGCGATTACGACAGATACCCTGACCACAATGGATCAGGTATTGAGTAATGTACTGGATGGCATGTCTACCGGCATGTCCCTGGGCGGTAAATTAGGTGGCGGCGGCGGTTTTATATTCGGTGCCCTCTCCCAGTTAGTAGGAATAATGGTCGGTCCGGTAATGGGTGGTGCATTGGGCCTGGCATCTTCATTAATAATTGGTTATGAACAGACGGGCGTATTACTCAACGACTATCGAAAAAGTTTTGGCGTTGAATAAAACTCCCCATCGCCAATACGCATTCGCAGGGCGAACCGAAAGCTTGCTGTCAAAATAATAAGCCCGACCAGTGTGAGGCGCTATCCCTGACAGTCCCCCCCAAGCGTCACGCCTTATGCTTAAGCCCTCACACGCTTTTCGAACAAAGAAATAAAGCTGGCAAAGCGTTCGCTTTGCCAGCAAATCCGTCTGTCTATTATTCGCTTAGCCTAGTTTTTGCTTCGCTTCCGCAATCGCCACCTGCTGAGGCGATACGCCGCCCTGCGCATTACACTTATCCAGACAGGATTACAGCGCCCGAATCGGATAGAGATCCTCTTCAATCGCCGCGCTGAACGGCTGTAACTGCGCCAGAGACAAGGCTTCCAGTACCACGCCCTGCCTGAAGGCTTCTCCCGCCACTTTTCCGACAATGTGCTGCACTTCGCGGAACGGCTCCTCTTTAGCGACCCGATCATCAGCCAGCCTGGCAGGATTGGCGTAACCCTGTCCGACGGCCTCATGACAACGTGGACGTATCATCTGCAGACTATCCAGCACCGGCTCAGGCAGGCGGTCGGGCGAGGTATCACGCTGATGAACGTCAACGCTGACCAGGCGGCGACGGCGCTGGCCTCCACTCCTGGAGCGGATTTAGTCCTGCTCTCCGACGTCAGCGGTATCCTCGACGGCAAAGGCCAGCGTATCGAAGAGATGACCGCCGACAATGCGGAACAACTGATTACCCAGGGCATCATTACCGATGGCATGATTGTGAAGGTCCACGCTGCGCTGGATGCGGCGCGTACGCTGGGCCGACCGGTGGATATCGCCAGCTGGCGTCATGCCGAGCGGCTGCCTGACCTGTTTAACGGCGTGCCGATTGGCACCCGGATTCTCGCTTAACGACTCTGATTCAAGGATTACGAAATGCAAACGCAAGGCATCAAAAAAATCGTTCTGGCTTACTCCGGTGGTCTTGATACGTCGGCCATCATTCCGTGGCTGAAAGAGAACTACGGCGGCTGTGAAGGGTGGCGTCTGGAAGAGGCAGAGGAGCAGAAGTACGGAGAGAGAAATTTAGCGGGCATGGAACATGCCCGCTTTTTTTGCCTGCCGGTTAAACCTGAGCGGCAGCGAATGTCAGAGAGTTAGGCTCCCGGCAGACCTTTCATGATGTCCAGCAGCAAACCTTCCGCCATAACCAGACCAGCGTCGTAACCAATATAAGGGCCATAAAAAGCACCTGCCACAGCACCGGTTAACGCTCCACCAAACATGCCGATTACGGCGGTAATACCGCCGCCGATGCCGATAACATCTTTGGAACTTGCACCACGACCACCTAAAATTGCCATTGTCCACGCCCCAAGTACAGCGCCACCAATTGCACACACGGTACCTTCTGCAATATTAGCCAGGATGTTATCGCTATAAGCACCGGAAACGGATTTCAGTTCAGAATCTTTTAATTGACGCATAATATATTGCCTGCTTATTAGTTCATAAAAATAACGTTTTGCTTTTTTGAATACTGATGATTATACGATGTCACCCGCAATAATCGTCTGCGCCAATTGGTTCGCTAATGGCAGACTATACGACAGAGAAACCAGTGCGCCGCCAATCACGCCGCCGACTCCGCCAATTATCGCACCACTCACCGCACCAACCAGTTGACCAATGACACCCAGCCCCAGCCAGCCCATGGCGTCCCCACCGTGCAGATAGCCAATGGAAGCACCGGCGACTGTAGCGGCAACGCCACCAATAATTGAGCTAGCCAGATGATCGCCGATAAAAAATGCAACGTCATTAGCTGTTGCAGCACCAGAAACAGATAAAGTCTCGTTAATTGTTAATTCACGCATAAGCCCTCCTGGCTCAAAAAGATCTTAAAAAAACACCTGTCGGTGTGGTTGTAAAATAACGCCATTTATTTTCTTAAGAAATAGTAAAAAGGCCATAAATGCACAAACTATTGCATTGACAAATAAAATGGAGATGTGGCAGGCAAATAAAAGAATATGGATTTTCTGCTAATTCACTGTCTGAAATCCTGCACTGAGAATAATTATAATCCACAGCCGGAAGTTAAGGGATAAAGGCTCAGACCAGGCCGGGAAGGAAGGGAGTTCAGGGCGACAGAGGCTGGCAAAGCGCAGGCTTTGCCAGCCCTTTTTTTAGAACAGACGCTGCTTCGCTTCCGCAATAGCAAATGCAACCTGCTGAGGCGATACGCCGCCCTGCGCATTACGCTTATCCAGGCAGGATTGCAGCGCCAGAATCGGATAGACATCCTCTTCAATCACCGCGCTGAACGGCTGTAACTGCGCCAGCGACAGGGCTTCCAGTGCCACGCCCTGCCTGATGGCCTCGACCACCACTTCGCCGACAATGTGATGCGCTTCACGGAACGGCACCCCTTTAGCGACCAGATAATCTGCCAGTTCAGTAGAGTTGGCGTAACCCTGCTCGGCGGCTTCCTGACAACGCGGACGCTTCACCTGCAGGCCATCCAGCACCAGCACCGACATATGCAGGCAGTCGAGCCAGGTATCGAGCGCGTCGAATAATCCCTCTTTGTCTTCCTGCATATCCTTGTTGTAAGCCAGCGGCAGGCCTTTCAACGTCATCATCATGCCGGTCAGTGCGCCCTGTACCCGGCCGCACTTGCCGCGGATCAGCTCCAGCGCATCCGGATTTTTCTTCTGTGGCATCAGCGATGAACCGGAGGTCACCTTATCGGACAGTTCGATAAAGCCCGCTTCACCGGTGTTGAAGAAGATCATATCTTCGGCGAAGCGCGACAGATGGACCATGCCGATCGCAGCGTCAGAGAGCAGTTCCAGCACATGGTCGCGGTCTGATACGGTATCCAGACTGTTGCGCGTGGCGGAAGCAAAGCCCAGCCAGCCCGCCAGTTGCTGACGATCAATTTCATACGCCGTACCGGCCAGCGCGCCACAGCCCAGCGGGCTGACGTCCAGCCGTTTCAGGGTATCCTGCAGGCGACTTTCATCCCGCGCCAGCATTTCCACATAGGCCAGGCACCAGTGCGCAAATGTCACCGGCTGCGCCCGCTGCAAGTGCGTGTAGCCCGGCATCACCGCATCCTGGTTAGCTTCAGCGGTCACTACCAGCGCCTGCTGTAGCTCACGCGTGGCGCCCAGCAGCGCCTCGACCTGCATTTTGCACCACAGCTTCAGATCGGTGGCGACCTGATCGTTACGGCTACGTCCGGTATGCAGTTTTTTTCCCAGCGATCCCACTTTGTCGATCAGCTGACCTTCAACCCAGCTATGGATATCTTCGGCGTCGCTCTGCAAAATCTGCTCAGGATTGGCGCGCACCGAGGCCAGCAAGTCATTCAGTGCCGCTTCCAGCTGCTGCTGTTCATCCTGTGTCAGGACATTGACCGTCACCAGCGCTTTGGACCAGGCGACCGAGCCAATGATGTCCTGCTCCGCCAGGCGGTAATCGAAGCGCAGCGAATCGTTGAACTGTTTGAAACGTTGATCTGCTGCCTGGGTAAACCGTCCACCCCAAAGTGCCATGGGAAACTCCTTTAAATCATTAAACAAAGGGCGGCATAAATGCCGCCCCTGAGCTCAAACGGTGAGGCGAGGCGCACCTCGCCTGAAGATTACTTCTTCTGCTCGTTCAGGGCGCGGATGCGCGAAGAGAGTGAGAACAGACGGATAAAGCCGCCAGCGTGACGGTGGTCGTAGACTTCGTCTTCGCCAAAGGTCGCGAACTCTTCAGAGTAGAGGCTGTTAGGTGAACGCTTCTGCGTCGCCGTTGCCTGACCCTTGTAGAGCTGCAGGACCACTTCGCCATTCACCTCTTCGGCCAGTGATTCTGCCGCCGCCTGAATTGACTTACGCAGCGGTGCGAACCAGCGACCGTCGTAGACCACGTAAGACATCTCCTGACCCAGCTGTTCACGCCATTTAAAGCTATCGCGATCCAGTACCAGCTGCTCAACCGCACGCAGCGCGTTAACCATGATGGTGCCGCCTGGGGTTTCATAACAGCCACGGGATTTGATGCCGACCAGACGGTTTTCGACGATATCGATCCGACCCACACCATGCTTCGCGCCGATTACATTGAGTTTTTCCAGACACTGGAACGGGCTCAGTTTTTCGCCGTTCACGGCCACGACCCGACCTTTCTCAACGGTCACCGTCACTTCTTCTGGCTGATCCGGCGCCTCTAAAGGATCGACGGTCCAGACCCAGCAATCTTTATTCGGAGCATTGGCCGGACTTTCCAGCACGCCGCCTTCGGTGGAGATGTGCCAGGCGTTTTCATCACGGCTGTAGATTTTTTCCAGCGACGCGGTGGTCGGGATGTTGCGCTCTTTCAGGTAGTCCAGCAGCGCTTCACGCGAACGCAGGTTCCATTCACGCCACGGCGCGACCACTTTCAGCTGCGGAGCCAGCGCGGTATAGGTGGTTTCGAAACGCACCTGGTCGTTACCTTTACCGGTTGCGCCATGACACAGTGCATCCGCGCCCACTTTCAGCGCCAGTTCAACCTGCGCTTTGGCGATGATAGGACGCGCCATTGAGGTGCCCAGCAGGTAGGTGCCTTCGTATAATGCGCCGGTCTGCAGGACCGGATAAACGTAATCGCTGATGAACTCTTCACGCAGATCAACCACGTGGCACTCAGAAGCACCAGACTGCAGCGCTTTCTTCTCTACGCCTTCCAGATCGCTGCGCTCCTGACCGATATCGGCCACAAACGCCACCACCTCACAGCCGCCGTAGTTCTCTTTCAGCCACGGAATGATGGCCGACGTATCAAGACCACCGGAGTAAGCCAGAACGATTTTTTTGATGCCTTGCGTTTGCATTTCGTAATCCTTGAATCAGAGTCGTTAAGCGAGAATCCGGGTGCCAATCGGCACGCCGTTAAACAGGTCAGGCAGCCGCTCGGCATGACGCCAGCTGGCGATATCCACCGGTCGGCCCAGCGTACGCGCCGCATCGAGCGCAGCGTGAACCTTCACAATCATGCCGTCGGTAATGATGCCCTGGGTAATCAGTTGTTCCGCTTTGTCGGCGGTCATCTCTTCGATACGCTGGCCTTTGCCGTCGAGGATACCGCTGACGTCGGAGAGCAGGACTAAATCCGCGCCAAGAGTGGAGGCCAGCGCCGTCGCCGCCTGGTCAGCGTTGACGTTCATCAGTTCGCCATCATCGGTGATACCGATAGAACTGACCACCGGCATATAGCCCGCCGCCAGCAGCGTGTTCATCAGCGCCGGATTACCCGGCATGGCGTGACCTACGTGGCCCAGTTCTTCATCAAACGGGGTAACGTTGACCATGCCGGCATCGCCCAGACAGAGCCCCACCGCGTTGATGCCGGTTTTTTTCGCCCACGCCAGCAGCGTTTTATTGGCGGTTCCCGCCAGCGCACCGGTAATAATGTCGATCTGATCGGCCGGTGTGACGCGCAGGCCATTCTTTTTCTTCACCGGCAACGCCAGCTTTTTCATCAGTTCATCCACCAGGCAACCGCCACCGTGGACAATAATCAGCGGGCGCTGATGGGCGCTGCGGTAGGTCAGCAGCGCATCAAACAGACGGGCCAGCGCTTCTTCGCTGTCTAACAGCACACCGCCCAGCTTGATAATCAATGGATTGGTCATGGTTTACTCGTCCGTTAAGTCAGTGACGTGGTTTCCGGAAAGCCGAAGCGAATATTCAGACACTGTACGGCCTGCGATGCGGCGCCTTTCAGCAGGTTATCTTCGGCTGCCACCACGATCAGGTGCTCGCCCTGTAGCTCAAAACCGATATCGCAATATGGCAGACCGACCACCGCTTTCAGTGCCGGCACACCCTGCTCGTAGAGCCGGACCAGAGGCTTATCGTGGTAGGCGCGCTGGAATACTGCCGCCACATCCTCGCGGCTCACGCCCGGATTTAACCGGCAGGTAATGGTCGCCAGAATGCCGCGCGAGAAGTTGCCCAGATGAGGCGTGAAAATTACCGGCGTGCCGAGATGGGCGACGATTTCCGGGTGATGACGATGATTGAACAAGCCGTAAGGCTGCAGGCTGACTTCGCAGAAGCTGGTGCCGACGCTGGCTTTACGCCCTGCGCCACTCACGCCGCTGGTGGCGTTGATCACCGGCCACTGTGCCTCGTTTAGCAGCCCGGCATCCACCAGCGGTTTCAGTGCCAGCTGAGCCGCGGTCGGGTAACAACCCGGTACCGCCACCAGCTGCGCCTGTTTGATCTGCTGATGCTGATATTCCGCCAGGCCATACACCGCTTTATCCAGCCAGTCGCCATGCTGATGGGTGAAGCCGTAGAAGCGGGTATAAAACGCAGGATCATTGACGCGGAAGGCGCCGGACAGGTCAAAGACCACACAACCGGCCTTGAGAAATTCCGGAGCCAGATCGTGGCTGACTTCATGGGCCGTAGCCAGGAATACCACATCCACTTTATCTGCCCATTCCGACGCATGGCTCAGCGGCTGCAGCGGCAGATCCACCACGCCTTTCAGCTGAGGATGCAGATCGGACAAGCGCTTACCCGCATCAGGACTTTGCGCCGAAACCGCTAAAGCGGTTATGTTGATATCTGGATGGCGATTCAGGAAGGTGGCGAGCTCTACGCCAGCGTAACCACTGGCACCCACGATCAGCGTATTCAACATCAGGCTGTAACCCTTTTTACAGTCACACGTTCCGGGTCGCGGCCTTGCCCCGTTGCCCACAATGCCGTTTGCAGCGATTTCTGGTTCACATGCAGACGACGTTAATGTATTTTTATTCACTATTAATGCATGAATATTGATACATCCTAACTCAAGGACCGTCAACAGTGAAGACAAAATTACCGCCTTTTATCGAACTCTACCGCCAGTTGATCGCCACACCGTCGATCAGCGCAACCGATGCCGCACTGGACCAGAGTAATGAAACTTTAATCAATTTGCTGGCTGGCTGGTTTCGTGACCTCGGCTTCAGCGTTGAAGTGCAGCCGGTTCCCGGTACCCGCAATAAATTTAATATGCTGGCCCGAACCGGCAGCGGCGCAGGCGGCCTGCTGTTAGCCGGTCATACGGATACCGTTCCGTTCGACGATGGTCGCTGGACCCGCGATCCATTCACCCTGACCGAACACGACAACAAGCTCTACGGGCTGGGCACAGCAGACATGAAAGGCTTCTTCGCCTTTATTCTCGACACGCTGCGCGATGTGGATGTGACGACGCTGAGCAAACCGCTCTATATCCTTGCCACCGCCGATGAAGAGACCACCATGGCCGGCGCGAAATATTTTTCTGAATCGACCCAGCTGCGTCCGGACTGCGCCATCATTGGCGAGCCGACCTCCCTAAAGCCGGTTCGGGCGCACAAAGGGCACCTGTCGAACGTGATCCGCATTGAAGGCAAGTCGGGCCACTCCAGCGATCCGGCGCGCGGCGTTAACGCCATTGAACTGATGCATGAATCGATCACCCATCTGATGCAGCTGCGCCATACGCTGCAGGAGCGTTACCACCACGACGGCTTCGCGATTCCCTATCCCACCATGAACTTCGGGCATATCCACGGCGGCGATGCGGCTAACCGTATCTGCGCCTGCTGTGAACTGCATATGGATATCCGACCTTTGCCGGGCTTATCACTCAGCGATCTGGATGGGCTGCTGAACGAGGCACTGGCGCCGGTCAGCGCGCGCTGGCCTGGTCGTGTAACGGTCGCCGAGCTGCATCCGCCTATTCCGGGTTATGAATGTCCGGCGAACCATGAACTGGTCAGCGTGGTGGAAAAACTGCTGGGCACGCCAACCGAAGTGGTGAACTACTGCACCGAAGCACCGTTTATTCAGCAGCTCTGCCCGACGCTGGTACTGGGGCCAGGCTCCATTAATCAGGCGCATCAGCCAGACGAATTTATTGATACCGCATTTATTAAGCCGACACGGGCGCTTATCAGTCAGGTTGTGCAGCATTTTTGTCACTGATTAACAATAAATGGGGCATTTCACTGCGATAACGGTAAAATGCCCTGTCATTCTGCGGCATTTAACAATAAGAATAACTTATCCCGCTCCGCTCCTGATAAATTCCATGAATTTCGGACAGTTAGCCACACGTTCGCCCCACTTTAACTCATTTGACGTACGCAGCATTACGTGGCTAGATAAAAGACGATGTTATGCCCACCGGGTGACTATCCAGATATTTTCAGATTGCAGACAGGCGGCAACTGAGCACATTCCCCGTAGATGACCGGGAAGATAAAGTTGCTGCTTTTTCTGCTGCCTGAAAAGGGTCGGGTGTAGAAGTTTTTCAAGACGATAAGGGTGTCAGGGTCCAATGAACGAACAATATTCCGCAATGCGAAGTAATGTCAGTATGCTCGGCAAACTGCTCGGGGATACGATTAAGGATGCGCTGGGTGAGAACATTCTCGACCGGGTGGAAACCATCCGTAAGCTCTCCAAGTCATCCCGTGCAGGTAATGACACTCATCGTAAGGAACTGCTTAATACGCTGCAAAACCTCTCCAATGATGAGTTATTGCCGGTAGCCCGCGCGTTTAGCCAGTTCCTTAACCTCACCAACGTGGCTGAGCAGTACCAGACCATTTCGCACAGCGGTGAAGGCGCCAATCATCCCGAACTGCTGAAAAAGACCTTTGAGACCCTGAAGCAGCAGAGTGACATCAGCGAAAGCGCTATCCGCGAGGCGATTGAGTCGCTGTCGCTGGAGCTGGTGCTGACCGCGCACCCGACCGAAATCACCCGCCGCACGCTGATTCACAAACTGGTAGAAGTGAACAGCTGTCTGAAACAGCTCGATCACAGCGACATTTCCGACTACGAGCGTAACCAGATTATGCGCCGTCTGCGCCAGCTGGTGGCGCAGGCCTGGCACACCGACGAGATCCGCAAATATCGCCCGACGCCGATCGATGAAGCCAAATGGGGCTTTGCGGTGGTCGAGAACAGCTTATGGGAAGGCGTACCCGCCTTTCTGCGCGAGCTGAACGAGCAGGTGGAAGAGGCGTTCGGGATGAAATTACCGGTTGATTTCGTGCCGGTGCAGTTCACCTCCTGGATGGGCGGCGATCGCGATGGCAACCCCAACGTCACGGCGGCGATTACCCGCCACGCGATGCAGCTGAGCCGCTGGAAAGCCGCCGATCTGTTCCTGCGCGATATTGGCGTGCTGATTTCCGAGCTGTCGATGTCCGAGTGCAGCGATGAAGTGCGCGAACTGAGCGGCGATCCGGAAGCGCTCGAACCTTATCGGGTGATCCTGAAACGTCTGCGCAGCCAGCTGCTGACTACCCAGGCGTTCCTTGAGCGTCGGCTGAAAGGCGAACGTCTGCCACGTCCGGCGGACCTGCTGGTCTCGAACGACCAGTTGTGGGACCCGCTGTATGCCATTTATCAGTCGCTGCAACAGTGCGGTATGAGCATCATCGCCAACGGCCAGCTGCTTGATACGCTGCGCCGCGTGAAGTGCTTTGGCGTACCGCTGGTGCGTATCGACCTGCGCCAGGAGAGCACCCGTCATACCGAAGCGATTGCGGAAGTGACCCGCTATCTTGGCCTTGGCGATTATGAAAGCTGGTCGGAAGCTGACAAACAGGCCTTCCTGATCCGCGAACTGAACTCAAAACGTCCGCTGCTGCCACGCAGCTGGGAACCCAGCGATGAGACGCGCGAAGTGCTGGAAACCTGCCGCGTTGCGGCTGAAGCACCGCAGGGCTCTATCGCAGCGTACGTTATCTCGATGGCGAAAACGCCGTCTGACGTACTGGCGGTTCATCTGCTGCTGAAAGAGGCGGGCATCACCTACGCCATGCCGGTAGCGCCCTTGTTTGAAACGCTCGATGACCTGAACAATGCCAATGATGTGATGAGCCAGCTGCTGAGCATTGACTGGTATCGCGGCTTTATTCAGGGCAAACAGATGGTGATGATTGGCTATTCTGACTCTGCGAAAGATGCCGGCGTAATGGCGGCCAGCTGGGCGCAATATCAGGCGCAGGATGCGCTGATCAAAACCTGTGAAAAAGCCGGGATTTCGCTGACGCTGTTCCACGGACGCGGCGGCACCATTGGCCGTGGCGGCGCACCGGCCCATGCGGCTCTGCTGTCACAGCCGCCGGGCAGCCTGCGTGGCGGTCTGCGCGTCACTGAACAGGGCGAGATGATCCGCTTCAAATATGGCTTACCGGAAGTCACTATCGCCAGCCTGTCGCTCTACACCGGCGCGATTCTTGAAGCAAACCTGATGCCGCCGCCGGAACCGAAACGTGAATGGCGCGACATTATGGATCAGCTCTCCGCCGACTCCTGTACGATGTATCGCGGCTATGTGCGTGAGAATGCGGATTTTGTGCCCTACTTCCGTTCGGCAACGCCGGAGCAGGAACTGGGTAAACTGCCGCTGGGCTCACGTCCGGCCAAACGCCGTCCGACCGGTGGCGTAGAGTCGCTGCGTGCGATTCCGTGGATTTTCGCCTGGACGCAAAACCGTCTGATGCTGCCCGCCTGGCTGGGTGCCGGTGCCGCGCTGCAACAGGCGATGGTAGCGGGCCATCAGGATCAGCTGGAAGCGATGTGCCGCGACTGGCCATTCTTCTCAACCCGTCTTGGTATGCTGGAGATGGTGTTCTCGAAAGCTGATCTATGGCTGGCGGAATATTACGATCAGCGTCTGGTAGAGAAATCCCTCTGGCCGCTGGGCAAACAGCTGCGCGATCAGCTGGATGCGGATATCAAAGCGGTGTTAACCATTGCCAACGACTCTCACCTGATGGCCGATGAGCCGTGGATTGCCGAGTCGATTGCACTGCGTAACGTCTATACCGACCCCCTTAACGTGCTGCAGGCGGAACTGCTGCACCGTTCACGTGCGCAGGAAGCCCGCGGAGATGAACCGGACGCACGCGTTGAGCAGGCATTAATGGTCACCATCGCCGGTGTGGCGGCAGGTATGCGCAACACTGGTTAAGCCGATACGGGCGTGACATCCGCGCCCGGTACTGATAATAAAAAAAGTCGGGATTATCCCGACTTTTTTACTGGCTGAAAGGGCGTCATTACGCTGCCGCGACGGCGGGACGCACACCCAGCGTATGGCAGATGGCATAACTCATTTCGGCGCGGTTCAGGGTATAGAAATGGAAATCTTTCACTCCTTCGCGCGACAGAATCTTCACCATATCCATCGCGATATTGGCACCCACCATTTTGCGCGTCTCGGCATCATCATCCAGACCGGCAAACATCGCATTCATCCAGCCCGGTACGCGTACGTTAGTCAGCGTGGCAAAGCGTTGCAGCTGTTTAAAGTTCGAGACCGGCAAAATGCCCGGCACAATTTCCACGTCGATGCCGGTTGAAACGCAGCGATCGCGGAAGCGTAAATAGCTTTCGACGTCGAAAAAGAACTGGGTGATTGCCCGGCTGGCACCGGCATCGATCTTCCGCTTCAGGTTGATTAAATCCGCCTGCGCGCTTTTGGCTTCGGGATGGACTTCCGGATAAGCCGCCACCGAAATATCAAAATCACCGACCTCTTTCAGCAGCGAAACCAGATCGCAGCCATACATATCGGGTTTACCGCCGCCCGGAGGCAGGTCACCGCGCAGCGCCACGATATGACGAATACCGTTATTCCAGTAATCCTGCGCGATGCTGCGCAGCTCTTCGCGTGTGGCATCGACACAGGTCAGATGCGGCGCCGCTTCCAGACCGGTGCGATCTTTAATCCCTTTGATAATGCTGTGGGTGCGATCGCGCTCGCCGGAATTTGCACCGTAGGTGACAGAAACAAATTTGGGTTTCAGGCTGCTCAGGCGATCGATTGAGGACCACAGCGTCTCTTCCATTTCGCTGGTGCGAGGCGGGAAAAATTCAAATGAGACATTAATTTGCCCGTTCAGCTCTGCCAGGCTCTGGTTTAGCGCTTCGCGCTGATTGGCATGAAAGAAACTCATCCTGCACCCTCATCGATCACATCGGTTAACTAACGGCCTGCAAACATCCATACGTTTAGACGTCCAGATGTTCAAAATGACGCAATCCTGCGTCAGCGTCAACTAAAAAATGATCAACGGCGCGGATAAATATTCATTCAGGATGAGGGAAATTCACGATGAGCACAGAGAGAGAATCAAACAGGCGCCGAAGCGCCTGAAAGAAGAGAGAAAGAAAGGATTACAGCAGTTGTGCCAGGCGATTGATATCTGACTGAATGGCGCCCGCGGTCACATCGCGTCCCGCGCCCGGGCCACGAATCACCAGCGGATTATCACGGTACCAGCGGCTTTCAATGGCAAACACGTTATCGCACGGCAGCAACGCAGAGAGCGGATGCTCCGGGCGGACGGCTTCAACACCGACACGGGCTTTACCGTTGCCATCAAAGCGGGCAACGTAGCGCAGCACCAGCCCTAATTCCTGCGCGGCTTCCAGCCGTTGCAGCATCTGTTCATTCAGCTCTTCCCCGTTTTCAAAGAAATGGTCGATAGAGCCCTGCTGACAGTTATCCGGCACCAGCGATTCAACGCGCACCTGATCCGGTTCGATGTCATAACCCGCTTCGCGTGCCAGAATCACCAGCTTGCGCATCACGTCCTGTCCGGAGAGATCGACACGCGGATCGGGCTCGGTTAAGCCCTGCTGCCACGCCTGATCCACCAGCTCAGTGAACGGCACGGTGCCGTCAAACTGCAGGAACAGCCACGACAGCGTGCCGGAGAAGATACCGCTAATCGACAGGATGGTATCACCACTGTCACGCAGATCGCGCACCGTGTAGTTAATCGGCAGACCCGCGCCGACCGTCGCGTTGTATAACCAGTGGCGACCGGTTTTGGTAAAGGCATCACGAATTTGCCGCCACGTCTGGCTGTCAGAGGCACCAGCTACCTTATTGGCGCTGATGACGTGAAAACCGTGGCTGGCGAAATCGAGATACTGCTGCGCCAGCGGCGTGCTGGCGGTTACGTCCAGCACCACCAGGTCGTCAAACGGGTGCGCCCGCATCCACAGGAACAGCGACTCTTCATCACGCTCAACGGCTTCGTCATCAAAAAAGGCCAGCGCCCGACTGGCGTCCAGTCCCTCATAGCTCAGCAGGCTGCGGCAGCTATCCGCCACACCGGCCAGCACAAATTCAAATCCGGTACGCGCCGACAGCGTTTCCTGATCGCGCGCGAACAGTTCCAGCCAGCGTGAACCGATGTTGCCTTTACCAAACAGCATCAGCCCGATGCGCTTTTCAGCCCGGAACAGCGACTGATGCAATCCCTGAATCAGATGCTGAGTCGGACCGACGCGCAGCACCGCCACTACGCTGATGTGCTGCTCTGACTGCCAGATAAACTCCACCGGCTGATCTTTTAACTGCTGCCAGAAACGATGGGTATGCAGCGGGTTACGGGTGACGCCCGCGCCCACCAGCGCCACCAGCGCCAGCCCGTCGCGGAGCTGCAGATGGCCCGGAAAACCGGCATCCTGCAGCAGCGTAAAGGCGCTGTTAACCACTTCTGAGGTGTAGCAGAGCTGCAATAACTGACGATCGGGATGGACGCCAACGGCCAGCGGGCGCAGCTGGGCGCGCTTCAGTAGCAGATCGATCTCTTTATGCAGAATGGCAAAATCGTGCTGCTCCGGCAGCTGGATCTCAATCAGGCACACGTCATCGTGACTGGTCACAATACGGGCGCCGGTACCAGACGCCAGCACCCGCTCAATACGGGTCGATCCCTGTTCCGGCTGGTAGCTACAGCGCAGTTGCAGATCGATGTCGCTGCCTGAAACCGGCTGCAGAGTGCGGGTGTGCAGCACCGGCGCAGCCAGACGCGCCAGTTCACTGGCTTCATCCAGCCTTAACAGCGGCAGCAAACAGGCATCCGAAACTTTACGCGGATCGGCACTGTAGACGCCCGCCACATCACTCCAGATGGTGACGCGGCCAACACCGGCCAGCGCGCCAATCTGCGTTGCAGAATAGTCGGAACCGTTACGTCCGAGCAGCACCGTTTCACCGGCATCGTTCCGGCTGATAAAGCCGGTCACCACGATGCGCTTGTGAGGATGCTGCGCCAGCAGGGTTTGCAACAGCGGCCATGACTTGCCTTCATCCACCTGCGGTTGCGCGGCGCGTTCAGCCCGCAGAAAGTCGCGTGCATCGAGCCAGCAGGCCTGCATATCGCGCTGGTTCAGCACCGCTGACATCAGACGGGCCGACCAGACTTCACCGTGCCCTACCACTTCCGCATAGACCGCGTCAGTCAGCGTGCCATCCAGCAGGGCGGCCAGCTTTTCCAGATCGCGGATAAAAGCGGTCACTAAAGGTTCTGCGACCTCAGCAGGCAGCAGCGCGCTAATCAGCTCGCTTTGATAACGCCGTAAAGCCTGTTGCACCTGGTGCGCGGAGAGCCGATCGCTCTGGCTGAGCTTCAGCCAGTTAATCAGCTGGTTGGTGGTCGAGCCCGCCGCCGACACCACCATCATGTCACCCGGCTGGCTGTAATCCGCCATGATGCTGGCCACGCGCTGATAGCAGCGCGCATCCGCCAGGCTACTGCCGCCAAATTTATGCAACTGCCTGATATCCGGCGTGCCCGCACCTGCTGAAATCGTCATGCTTAACCCTCGGCTGCGATCCGGAATGCATTATCCAGATCGGCAATTAAATCTTCGTGATCTTCGATGCCGACAGAAACACGCAACAGCGTGTCGGAGATGCCCGCTGCAGCACGCGCTTCTGCCGACATTCCCGCATGCGTCATGGTCGCGGTGTGGGAGATCAGACTCTCCACGCCGCCCAGCGATTCCGCCAGCGTAAATAGCCGCAACGCTTTCAGGAAGCGGCGCAGCAGGGCTTCGTCACCATCGACTTCGAAGCTCAGCATCGCGCCAAAGCCGCGTTGCTGTCGCGCTGCATGTTCGTGTCCGGCGTTTTCCGGCAGCGAAGGATGATACAACTTTTTGACCTGTTTCTGTTGCTTCAGGTAATCAACAATCGCTAATGCGTTGCGTTGCGCCGCGGCCATGCGTGGCGCTAAGGTACGGATGCCGCGCAGCAGCAGATAACTGTCAAAGGCCGAACCGGTGACGCCAATATTGTTGGCCCACCACGCCAGATCGGTCGCCAGCTGAGGATCTTTGGCGATCACCGCGCCGGCCACCACATCGGAGTGACCATTGAGGTATTTGGTGCAGGAGTGAATCACCAGATCGGCTCCCAGCGCCAGTGGATTCTGTAACGCCGGACTCATAAAGGTGTTATCCACCACGCTAATGGCACCGGCATCGCGAGCCGCCGCACAAATCGCGCTGATATCAACCACCCGTAACAGCGGATTGCTGGGGCTTTCGATCAGCACCAGCTTCGGTTTCTCATCCAGCGCGGCCTGCAGCGCATTCAGATCGCCCTGATCGACAAATTTCACCCGATAAGCGCCGCGCTTGCTCAGGCTGTCAAACAGCCGGTAGCTGCCGCCATAACAATCGTGTGGCGCCACCAGCAGGTCGCCAGGCTTCAGGAACACCGTCGTCACCAGGTGAATAGCCGACATCCCGGTATTGGTTAATACCGCACCGGCACCGCCTTCCAGTTCAGCCAGCGTCCGCTGCACCACGTCGCGGGTCGGATTCCCACGGCGCGAATAGTCATGGGCGCGGGGCTCGTTGAAATCGAGAAAGTTATAGGTGCTGGAGAGGTGAATCGGTGGGACAACACAGCCATATTGCTCGTCATCATTCAAACCGCTGCGTACTGCGATGGTTGCCTGTTTGCGCGTCATGGGACTTATTGTTCCTGAAATGTGAAATGTTGAGGCACAGGATATCACCCCTTAATTAGACGTCAATACATCTGGACATCTAAATGTCTTTGCGTATAGATTGAGCAGAAAGGCAATAACCGCTAAAATTATGCGTCATCGCCTGGCGCTCACCCGGTCGTTAAGCCGCTGTGAGCGAAGAAAACCCGCCATATCAGGGGTCAGGCAGGAAAAAATCAGGCATAATCCGCTGATTTCCTCACATTTAACGTTTATTAATTAAGGTATCCCATGGCTGAATGGAACGGCGAATATATCAGCCCGTACGCCGAGCACGGTAAGAAGAGCGAGCAGGTCAAGAAGATTACGGTTTCTATCCCCTTGAGCGTGCTGAAGATTTTAACGGATGAGCGTACTCGTCGTCAGGTGAATAACCTGCGTCACGCGACGAACAGTGAGCTGCTGTGCGAAGCGTTTTTGCATGCTTTTACCGGTCAGCCACTGCCAGATGATGTCGATTTGCGTAAAGAGCGCAGCGATGAGATTCCGGAAGAAGCGAAAAAGATCATGCGCGACATGGGTATCGATCCTGATACCTGGGAGTATTAATCCGCCAGGCCTGTTTCGCTTAACGTCGCTGTGTTTCAGATGAGCAGAGCCCGCACCGGGATGCTGCTCATCTGGCCTATCACGCCGCTGACTCCTCCTTAATCGTCACCTTCCCTCTCATTTTGATTTTTCCTGTCTGAATGTCGCAGAGAAAATAATAGCCATCAAAGTTTTACATTATCGCAATATTTTTGTTCCAATATGGGATCGCATTCAATCCGGTAATGGAGGAATTACTATTGTTCATAATTACCTGACTCCGTAAAATTTTCCAAAAAAAGCGAATATTTTACAGGAATACGATGGCATCAATTTATCTGACAAAAAAACATAAAAACCTTTCGCCCGTTATTATTATATTTACCATTATAATCTTCATTTTTTCTGACCGGACACAAGCTGCGCCGGTACTGGAAGAAAAAAACAGTGCAACTCATGCACTTTTACAGGATCGGATACGCAAAGAGCAGTTAATTCCTAAACCGCAGCAAACACCCTCTGAAAAACAGACTGCCGGGCATGAGGAAATTCGCTTCCCGAATGAAGCGATCTGCTACAGGATCGATAAAGTTAATTTAAAGCCGGATAGCGAAAAACTTCACCTTGAAAAATTAAGCTATTTTACTGCTCAGGCCGAAGGAAAATGTCTCGGCATTGCGGGCATCAGACTGCTGGCAAAAACTCTGCAAAACGAAATAATCAGGCTGGGATATATTACCACGCGAGTTAACCTACCCGATCAGAACCTTTCAGCTCATACATTAAATTTTGAAATTAATGCGGGTAAGGTGGGCAATATCGTCGTCAATAAAGCAAGCGGCGATTATATCAACCTCGGTAATACGTTACCGCTAAAAGAGGGCGATATACTCGAACTTGGCGATCTTGAACAGGGCAGCCTGAATCTGCAGCGCGTACCGGGTTCGCAGGTCAGGATCAATGTGTTGCCGGGTCGTGAAAAAGGCGAGAGTGATATTCATATCCGGCGCGAACAGGATAAATACTGGCAGGTGGGAGCGTGGATCAATGATGCAGGCTCGGTCGCAACCGGCCGTTACCAGGCAGGCGGTGCGCTCTATTTCAATAACATCACCTCGATGAGTGATACTTTCTACCTGTCATATGGCCATGACATTGCCCCAGGGCATACGGTTAAAGGCAACAGTAATCAGTCTGTGGGTTATTCCATCCCGTGGGGTTACTGGTGGCTCGATCTTTACGCCAGCCAGAGTCAGTATCAGCAATACATCACCGGTAACTGGGCCAGCTGGCGATTAAATAATAAAAATCGTTATTACAGCGCTCAGCTTAATCGTTTGCTCTCACGCACCGTGCATCAGACCACCACGGCGGGCCTGCAAATCTTTAATACCGAAGCGCGCTATTCTCTCAATGAGGTCGATCTCGTCAGCATGCATAAAAGAAATGCGGGCTGGAAAGCGGTGCTGCAACATCAGATCCGCTACGATAATGCCGGTCTGGCCGCCAGCCTGAGTTATCAAAAGATGATGCCATGGTTTAATAGCAGCCACACGGCTGAGCAGCAATACCGGCTCATCGATAAAGAAGGCAGGATTGTCACCTTCGATCTGGAAGGCTCAGTTAACTTTCGCCTGTACGACAACTGGCTCAACTATTCTCCTCATCTCAGCCTGCAATATTCGCCCGATAAACTTTCTTCTCTTGATCGCTTTTCGCTGGCAAATCGCTGGACCGTGCGCGGTTTCGATGGCGAAAACACCCTTCAGGACAATAAGGGATGGTACTGGCGTAACGACATCAGCTGGCTATTCCCCGGCAAGCCGGTGCAACCTTATATCGGCCTTGATGCAGGCCAGGTTTATGGTCATTACAGCCAGCAATATTACACCGGTAAAACCGTCATCGGCAGCGTGATCGGCTTACGGGGCCAATACCAGCAAACGTACATTGATATTTTTGCTGGCACACCACTTAAAAAACCACAGTCATTTCATACTGACCCACTTACGCTGGGTTTCTCATTACAATGGAAATATTAAAAAAAGGAGGATGATCTTAATTTCATCGCAGATTACAAACATTTAAAAACATTAATTCATTAAAGGGTAAACATGAAAAAGCATAAAATCAGCCTGTTATTTCTGGCCACATTAGCCACGCTTTGCAGTTCGTCCGCTTTTGCTGCATTGAATAGTTACACTCATGCCAACGGATCGACTGTCATTAATATCAATCAAGCGGATGCCAATGGTCTGTCGCATAATATGTACCAAAATTTCAATGTGACAAATAAGGGAACCATCATTAACAACAGCACCACAGATTTGGTGCGTGAAAGCGGCAATATTGCGCGTAATAGCAATCTGGATCGCTCTGCCAGTCTCATTCTTAATGAAGTCATTTCCAAAAGCCCATCTGCACTCAACGGATTTATTGAAGTTGCTGGTCAGAAAGCGGATGTGATCATTGCCAACCCGAACGGAATTAGCTGTTCTGGCTGTAGCTTTATCAATACCGGACGCGCGACGTTAACAACGGGGACCCCAACCTTCAGCGATGGTACATTAACCGGCTTCAAAGTCGCTAAAGGCACGATAGCTGTTAACGGTAAAGGTCTGAAAGGGGCCGATTACACCGACCTGCTGGCGAAAAAGATTAATATTCAGGGCATGATTGAAACCAGCCAGTTGAACGCGATTGCGGGAACCTATGATTACGATATCGCCTCTGCTCAGGTGACTGCGAATGGCAACACACGGCTGTTCAGTAACAGTATAGATGTGAGCGAACTGGGTGGTGCAACGGCAGGTATTATTCAATTGCAGACCACTGAGGCGGGAGCGGGAGTCAACAACAGTGGCATCCTCAACGCCAGCGGCCTTTATATCGCCTCTAATGGCGCGCTGACTAACAGCGGTACCCTGCAAAGTGGCGTCATCAGTGCGTCAGCCATCAACGGGATCACCAATAAAGGGCATCTTTCTTCAGCTCAGACAGCGCTGCAGTCGTCCGGCACATTTAATAACAGCGGTACCATTGAGGCCACTGATTATATTAATGTCGTCAGTGCAGGAAAATTTTCCAACAGTGAAAACGCGCAAATTACGGCAGCAGGTAATATCAACGTCGTTTCTATCGCCGGTGATATTGAGAATACCGGTAAAATCAGTGCCGGAAAAACTCTGGTGATGCAGACCGGCTATGGTTCAGTTGACGGAACGATGACCGCCATCGCTAACACCCGTCTGCTCAACTCTGGCTCGCTTCAGGCAGGTAATATCAGTCTGAATGCGGTTAAAGAGATTAATCTGTCATCGGGTGGAGAGGTCACCACACCAGGCACAGCTTATCTTTCAGCGTCAAAAGTTTCGAATGCTGCGACCCTGACCGGCCAGAACACCTCGATTGTGGCTAATGAAGTGCAGAATAGCGGCCTCATGCAGACCACCGGAACGTTAAGCGTCTATGGTAAAAACGACATCCTGAATACCGGCACCTTAAAAGCGGGCACGCTGGCGCTGACAACGGATGAGAAAATCAGCAATTCGTCCTGCATATTGTGGGTATTGTGCACCAAAGGCACCATGGAGGCGGATAAGATCACCATCACCGCACCCAAAATCGCGAGTCTCAGCGATCTGGATGGTCACTATTCCACGCAGACACTTGAGCTGAATAAGCCTGCTACTTCTTCAGAACCGGCCTCCAGCCTGTAGCCGGTGGTAAGACAGAAATAAAAAAACCCAGCCGAAGCTGGGTTTTTTCTTGCCGCCGAACCCGCAGGTTCAGGTGCCTTTTAATCTTATTTTTTAGCGCCTGGCACGCTGAAACGCTTGTTAAAGCGGTCAACACGGCCACCAGTTGCCACTTCACGCTGCTTACCGGTATAGAACGGGTGGCATTTGCCACAAACGTCCAGGTTCAGTTCGTGAGTCAGTGTTGAACGGGTGTGAATCTCGTTGCCGCAGGTACATTTGATAGTAACTGCTTCGTATTTCGGGTGAATACCTTGTTTCATGGGAAACCTCATATAAGGCCGTGTCGCTCTCCGTGCCAGGTCAGAACCTGCACAGCACCACACGCGGTGAACAGTAAAGGGTGTACTCCGGCAAGATCTTTCTCACCGAAGGCGCAACATTATACAGCTAACTTTCGCCTGCTGCAAATTTATGCTGAGATACCCGCCACCGGGGTCAGCGTGTACACTAGCTTCCCCGATTGATTGAGCCGGAAAGAGATCGCTATGCCCGTTGTTCAGGTTGCCCTGCCCGTCCCGTTGCCCCGCCTGTTTGACTATCTGCCGCCGCTGGGCGCGCAGCCGGTGATTGGCGGTCGCGTGAGCGTGCCGTTCGGCAACCGCAGGATGATCGGCATCGTGGTTGCACTGCGCGACAGTAGCGATCTGCCGGAAGCGCAGCTAAAGCGCGTGGCGGAGGTGCTGGACAGTGAGACGCTCTATCCGGCGTCGTTGTGGCGCATCCTCAACTGGGCCGCCAGCTACTACCATTCACCGCTCGGGGAAGTGCTGAGCCATGCGATCCCGGTGTTGCTGCGTCAGGGTAAACCGGCGCAGGACAATCCGTTATGGCAATGGGTCATCACCGAACAGGGTCGCGCCACCGCGCCTGAAACGCTGAAGCGCGCCCCAAAACAGCAACAGGCGCTGGCCGCGCTGCGTCAGCGACCGCTCTACCGTCATCAGGTGAGTGAACATGATCTGACAGATGCGGCGATGCAGGCGCTACGGGCAAAAGGCTTATGCGATCTGCATGAGCATCAGCCACAGATGCATGACTGGCGCACCACCTTCGCGGTCAAAGGCGAGCGCCTGCGGCTGAATACCGATCAGGCGATGGCGGTGGGCGCAATTCGGGCCGAAGATGAACAGTACGCCGCCTGGCTGCTGGCAGGTATCACCGGTTCCGGTAAAACAGAAGTTTATCTCAGCGTGCTGGAAAATGTGCTGGCGCGCGGCAGGCAGGCGCTGGTGCTGGTGCCGGAGATTGGCTTAACCCCGCAAACCATCGCCCGTTTCCGTGAGCGCTTTGATGCGCCAATCGATGTACTCCACTCCGCCTTAAATGACAGTGAGCGGCTGGCGGTCTGGCTGCGCGCGCGACGGGGCGAAACCGCCATCGTGATCGGCACCCGCTCGGCATTGTTTACCCCGCTGGCCCGTCCTGGGGTGATCATTATTGATGAAGAGCACGACAGCTCCTATAAACAGCAGGAAGGCTGGCGCTATCAGGCGCGCGATCTGGCGGTGTTTCGCGCCCATGAAGAGAACATCCCGATAGTGATGGGGTCGGCAACCCCGGCACTGGAGACGCTGCACAATGTTCGCAGCGGTAAATATCGCCAGCTCGACCTGACGAAACGGGCCGGGAATGCCAGACCGGCGCTACAACAGCTGATCGACCTGAAAGGCGTGCAGCTGACGGGCGGGCTGGCACCGGCGCTGATCGGCAAAATGCGTCAGCATTTACAGGCTGACAATCAGGTGCTGCTGTTTCTCAACCGGCGCGGCTTTTCGCCGGCGCTGTTGTGTCACGATTGCGGCTGGATTGCCGAATGTACGCGTTGCGATCGCTACTACACGCTGCACCAACACCATCGCCAGCTACGCTGCCACCATTGCGACAGCCAGCGTCCGCTGCCGAATCAGTGTCCGCAGTGCGGCTCGACACATTTATTACCGGTTGGCGTCGGCACCGAGCAGCTGGAGCAGCAACTCGGGACGCTGTTTCCCGGCATTCCGGTGTCACGCATCGATCGCGATACCACCAGCCGCAAAGGCGCGCTGGAGCAGCATCTGGCCGATGTCCATCGCGGTGGCGCCCGCATCCTGGTCGGTACCCAGATGCTGGCGAAAGGTCACCATTTCCCTGATGTCACGCTGGTCTCGCTGCTGGATGTCGATGGCGCGCTATTCTCGGCTGATTTTCGCGCTGCTGAGCGGTTTGCCCAGCTCTACACCCAGGTTGCCGGTCGCGCCGGTCGTGCCGGTAAACAGGGCGAAGTGCTGTTGCAGACCCATCATCCGGAACATCCGCTGCTGCAGACTCTGCTGCATAAAGGCTATTTTGCCTTCGCCCAGCAGGCGCTGCTGGAGCGCCAGGCGGTGTTCCTGCCGCCGTGGAGTCGCCATGCCCTGTTCCGGGCGGAAGATATGGATAATCAGCAGGCTGCAGAATTTCTGCAGCAGCTGCGAAATCTGCTGGAGTCGAGCCCGCTGAATGACAGCTCGATGTGGTTTATGGGCCCGCTGCCCGCTTTGCAACCCAAACGCAGTGGCCGCTGGCGCTGGCAGTTACTGCTCCAGCATCCTTCGCGTCAGCGTCTGCAACAGTTACTCAGCAGTTCCCTGCCGCTGGTTTCGACCCTGCCCGCCGCGCGCAAAGTAAAATGGACGCTGGATATCGATCCCACCGAGAGCTGAAGCGGATGACTCTGCGAGCCAGATCGAAAAAAGTCGCATAAGTCACAATTTTTATGCAAATTAAGTAACAACCAGCCGGGCAATCGTTAACAATGTTGCCCGGCTTGCTTTTTGGACAGGCAAAACAGAATCGAACGCGCCATAACGCGTCAGGAGCATGTGTTGGAGCAGAATCAACAACCGCCCGCCGCCACTATGAAAGACGTTGCGGAAAAAGCGGGCGTCTCAACCGCCACCGTTTCGCGTGCGCTGATGAACCCGGAGAAAGTTTCAGCCGCAACCCGTCAAAAGGTTGAGCAGGCGGTAGCGGCAGTGGGATATGCGCCGCACGGGCTGACGCGTAATGCCCGCCGTAACGATACCCAGACCATTCTGGTGATTGTTCCCGACATCTGCGATCCCTTCTTCAGCGAAATCATTCGCGGCGTCGAAGTTACGGCGGCCGAAGAGGGCTATCTGGTGCTGATTGGCGACTGCGCGCACCAGAATCAACAGGAAAGAACCTTTCTCAATCTGATGGTCACGCGACAGATTGATGGCATGGTGCTGCTTGGTTCACAGCTGCCCTTTGATGCCAGCGTCGATGAGCAGCGTAATTTGCCGCCAATGGTGATGGCGAATGAGTTTGCCCCGGAAATGTCGCTGCCCACTGTTCACATTGATAACCTGACCGCCGCGTTTGAAGCGGTCAATCATCTGCTTCAGCTGGGGCACCGGCAAATTGCCTGTATCGCCGGGCCAGAAGAGATGCCGCTCTGTCAGTATCGTCTGCAGGGGTATGTTCAGGCGTTGCGCCGCAGCAGCCTGACGGTCGATCCTACCTATATTGTGCGCGGCGATTTTACCTTTGACGCGGGCGTGGCGGCGATGAAGCAGCTGCTGTCATTGCCACAGCCGCCGCGAGCCCTGTTCTGCCACAGCGATATTATGGCGCTCGGCGCGATGAATCAGGCCAGGCGCAGCGGACTGCGGATACCGGAAGACCTGTCGGTAGTCGGGTTTGATGATATTGAGCTGTCGCGTTACTGCGAGCCGCCGCTGACCACGGTAACACAGCCGCGCTATCAGATTGGTCGTGAAGCGATGCTGCTGCTGCTGGATGAGTTGCAGGGTAAACGCGTCAGCAGTGGATCACGGCTGCTGGATGCCGGGCTGACGATTCGTGGCAGCACCGCGCCAGCAAAAAAGCGTGAAAAATAAGCGTAATCCTGTGCTTTTTTCAGTAGATTCTTAAGGCGAACACCGCTGGTCAAAGTTCCGACCCTTGAGTAACATGGCGGACTCCTTGCCGGGCGCGTGAAAACGATCGATTCGCCCATTTGGCACTATTTTTTGAAGGGTATCAGAACGAGAGTGGCACAAAAAGATTATGTAGGCCGCGGGCGTTCAACAGGGACGCGTCGCAAAAAAAGCCCCAGCCGTGGCAAGAAGAGTAAAGGCGGTTCGGGAACATCAAAATTGATGATTGTACTGGCGGTTGCGGTGTTGGTGACCTTTGCCGGTGGTTTATGGTTCCTGGCGCATCACAAAAAAGAGGACGTGCCGGTCATTACGGATCATAAAGCCAACGGTAATGGCTTACCGCCTAAGCCGGAAGAGCGCTGGAAGTACATCAAAGAGCTGGAAAATCGTCAGGTTACGGTGCCGACGCCTATCGAACCCTCTTCGGGCGGTGAAGTGAAGTCTCAGACTCAGCTGACGGACGAGCAGCGCCAGTTGTTAGAGCAGATGCAGGCCGACATGCGTCAGCAGCCCACGCAACTGAACGAAGTGCCGTGGAACGAACAGACGCCGGCTCAGCGTCAGCAGACGCTACAGCACCAGCAGCAGTTGCAACAGCTGCAACGTCAGCAGCAGCAGGACCAGCAGCAGCAACAACGCCAGCAGCTGCAGGCGCAGCAACGTCAGTTGCAGTTACAACAGCAGCAGCAACGTCAGCAACAGCAGTTGCAGCAACAACAACGTCAGCAGCAGCAGCAGCAGCAAAACGTACAACGCCAGGCGCAGCCTGCACCGATTACGCGTGAACCGGTATCACCACCGAAACCGCAGGAAACGGCGAAAGCCAAACCGGCAGAGAAAGCCTCTTCTCAGCGCTGGATGGTGCAGTGTGGCTCCTTTAAAGGCACAGACCAGGCCGAATCAGTCCGTGCCGGCTTAGCCTTTGAAGGTTTTGAAAGCCGGATTACTACCGGCGGTGGCTGGAATCGCGTGGTGATTGGTCCCTATAAAGATCGCGCCACCGCTGACAGCACCCTGAAACGCCTGCGCAGTTCCGGCCACTCCAGCTGTATTCCGCTCGCCGTCGGGGGTTGAAACCCGTCAAACCCGCCCCATATCTGTTTGCATGATCCTCCGCGCCCGGTGCGCGGAGCCTTTTTCCGAATGCAACAAGGGGTCTGCCCGTGACAACAATAGTAAGTGTACGACGCAACGGCCAGGTAGTGATTGGCGGTGATGGCCAGGCTACGCTGGGCAATACCGTAATGAAAGGCAACGTTAAAAAAGTGCGTCGTTTATACAACGATAAAGTGATCGCTGGCTTCGCTGGCGGCACTGCAGATGCCTTCACCCTATTCGAACTCTTCGAACGTAAACTGGAAATGCATCAGGGTCACCTGGTGAAAGCGGCGGTTGAGCTGGCCAAAGACTGGCGTACTGACCGCATGCTGCGCCGCCTTGAAGCATTACTGGCGGTCGCCGATGAGTCAGCGTCGCTGATCATCAGCGGCAACGGTGATGTCATCCAGCCTGAAAATGATCTGATCGCCATCGGTTCCGGTGGTCCTTTCGCCCAGGCAGCAGCCCGTGCGCTGCTGGAAAATACCGAAATGGGTGCACGCGACATCGTCGAGAAATCGCTGAACATCGCGGGTGATATCTGCATCTACACTAACCATAACGTTAATTTCGAAGAATTACCGTCCAAGGCGTAAGGATTAAAACATGTCTGAGATGACTCCACGCGAAATCGTCAGCGAGCTGAACCGTTTTATCATCGGCCAGGACAGCGCTAAGCGCGCCGTGGCTATTGCGCTGCGCAACCGCTGGCGCCGCATGCAGCTTGACGAAGAGCTGCGCCATGAAGTGACACCTAAAAACATCCTGATGATCGGCCCGACCGGTGTCGGTAAAACCGAGATCGCTCGTCGACTGGCTAAACTGGCCAACGCGCCGTTTATCAAAGTTGAAGCGACGAAGTTCACCGAAGTGGGCTATGTCGGTAAAGAAGTGGACTCAATCATCCGCGATCTGACCGACTCCGCGATCAAAATGGTGCGCAGTCAGGCGATTGAAAAGAACAAATACCGTGCTGAAGAGATGGCGGAAGAGCGCATTCTTGATGTGCTGATCCCACCGGCAAAAAATAACTGGGGCCAGCCAGAGCAGGCACCTGAGCCGTCAGCCGCCCGCCAGTCTTTCCGCAAAAAGCTGCGTGAAGGCCAGCTGGATGATAAAGAGATTGAGATCGACCTGGCCGCCAGCGGTCCGGGCGTTGAGATCATGGCCCCTCCAGGCATGGAAGAGATGACCAGCCAGCTGCAGTCGATGTTCCAGAACCTCGGCGGTCAGAAACAGAAACCACGCAAGCTGAAGATCAAAGAAGCGATGAAGCTGCTGGTGGAAGAAGAAGCGGCCAAACTGGTGAACCCGGAAGAGCTGAAGCAGGAAGCGATTGAGGCGGTCGAGCAGCACGGAATCGTGTTTATCGATGAGATCGACAAAATCTGTAAGCGCGGCGGCCAGAACGCCGGCGGCCCGGATGTCTCACGCGAAGGGGTTCAGCGCGACCTGCTGCCGCTGGTTGAAGGCTGTACGGTTTCGACCAAACACGGCATGGTGAAAACTGACCACATCCTGTTTATCGCTTCAGGCGCTTTCCAGGTGGCCAGCCCATCCGATCTGATCCCGGAACTGCAGGGTCGTCTGCCAATCCGTGTCGAACTGCAGGCACTGACGGTAAATGATTTCGAGCGCATCCTGACTGAACCGAACGCGTCGGTCACCGTGCAGTATAAAGCGCTGATGAACACCGAAGGCGTGAATATCGACTTCACCGATGACGGTATCCGTCGTATCGCTGAAGCGGCCTGGCAGGTCAACGAAACCACCGAAAACATCGGTGCGCGTCGTCTGCATACGGTGCTGGAGCGTCTGATGGAGGATATCTCCTATGACGCCAGCGATCGCCACGGCGAATCGGTCACCATTGATGCTGAGTATGTCGGTAAGCATCTGGATGAACTGGTGGCGGATGAAGACCTGAGCCGCTTCATCCTGTAATCGAGCCGATCAGCATTTTTCTAAAGCCCAGCCATCCGGTTGGGCTTTTTTATGCATGCTCTTGATGCAACGCTGCTTTTTTCCACTGATGATTTTGCCAACAATCAGCATAAAGCGATATACTTACCGCTCCTGTGGCAAACAGACGAAACCCTTATGAAATACGATACATCTGAACTCTGCGACATCTACCATGAAGAAGTGAACGTTGTTGAACCGCTTTTTTCAAATTTTGGTGGGCGCACTTCATTCGGTGGTCAGATTACCACAGTGAAATGCTTTGAAGACAACGGCTTACTTTACGACCTGCTGGAAGAAAACGGCCGTGGTCGGGTGCTGGTGATTGATGGCGGCGGCTCGGTCCGTCGCGCACTGGTCGATGCCCAGCTGGCGCGCCTGGCAGCCACTAACGAGTGGGAAGGCCTGGTGATCTACGGTTCGGTCCGTCAGGTTGATGAGCTGGAAGAGCTGGAGATCGGCATTCAGGCTATCGCGGCGATTCCGGCGGGCGCAGCCGGTGAAGGGATTGGTGAGAGCGATGTGCGCGTCAATTTTGGCGGCGTCACCTTCTTTTCCGGCGACCATCTCTATGCCGATAACACCGGCATCATCCTGTCAGAAGACGCGCTGGACCTCGAATAACGCCAGCAATGAAAAACGGGTGCCTTAGCACCCGTTTTTCACGTCAGCTGAGGCTTCAAACCTCTTCCATTTTTCCCAGCAATGCACGCAGACGTTCCTGCCATACGTGTTGCTCTTCTTTCAGGTGCTGATTTTCACGCATCAGCGCGTCGTGGTTGCCCGCGAATTGTTGCGCATCGTTACGCAGTGAGTTGTTCTGCTCTTTCAGCTCTTCGATTTCCATCTGCAACAGGGTGATGGTATCAATCGCCTGCTGTACTTTCGCTTCCAGTTTCTCAAACACTTCAAATGACATCTTTCTGACCTCTCCTAAATTCCTGCAAGGCGTTGATGATGCCAGCGTAAGCCAGCAACGTTGTCCCGATTGTATGTAGCCTCACCCCGCAAGTCCAGCAACGCGGGCGCGCCGGGCGCAGTCTGTAACACTTTTCAGCCAATCCCTAAGATTCCGCTGCGCTTATTGCGGCTGCGCTTTTGCTGCCCGTGTCCGCTGCCGCAATCCGGGTCGAATGATGATTAAAGAAAACCGAAACACGCGAAAACGCGCATTTTTATGACACAGTACACAAAAAACGATTTCGCTATTTCTCGTTTATGTTCGTTAACGATAAATTCACAACAGCCCTACAATAAAGCTGGGTGACTCATGGACTGAGAACAAAAACTGATAAAATTTAACCTCGCTTCAGGAACAATATTATGAGTCAGACAACTAACACGCTCAAAGGTCAGTGTATTGCCGAATTTCTGGGGACCGGCTTGATCATTTTCTTTGGTGCAGGCTGTGTGGCTGCACTGAAACTCGCCGGTGCCGCCTTCGGTCAGTGGGAAATCTGTATTATCTGGGGCCTGGGTGTTTCCATGGCTGCCTACCTTACCGCCGGCATTTCAGGTGCGCATCTGAATCCGGCAATCACCGTTGCGCTGTGCCTGTTTGCCAATTTTGAAGGACGTAAGGTCGTACCTTATATCGTGTCACAGGTGGCTGGCGCTTTCTGTGCTGCGGCGCTGGTGTACGGTCTCTACTACAGCCTGTTTATCGACTACGAGCAGAGCCATCAGATGGTGCGCGGTACGGTTGAAAGCCTCGACCTGGCAGGCATCTTCTCTACCTACCCTAACCCGCACATCGGCGTGGGCCAGGCTTTCCTGGTTGAGATGGTGATCACCGCGGTATTAATGGCGGTCATCATGGGCCTGACGGATGACGGCAACGGCATTCCACGCGGTCCGCTGGCACCGCTGCTGATCGGCCTGCTGGTGGCGATTATCGGTGGCGCGATGGGTCCACTGACCGGCTTCGCCCTGAACCCGGCACGTGATTTCGGACCAAAGATCTTCGCATGGCTGGCAGGCTGGGGTAACGTTGCCTTTACCGGCGGTCGTGACATTCCTTACTTCCTCGTGCCGATTTTTGGCCCGCTGGTTGGCGCCTGCCTGGGTGCAGTCGGTTATCGCGTACTGATTGCCCGTTACCTGCCAGGTACCGCTCAGGAACCGGCCAGCGTTCCAGCAGAAAAACCGGTTGCGCGCGCTCAGCAGCGTAAAGCGTAAGTTTCACCTTTTATCATCAGGACTGAATTTATGACTACCACCGATAAAAAATATATTGTCGCGCTCGATCAGGGCACAACCAGCTCACGCGCCGTCGTTCTTGACCACGACTCCAATATCGTCGCGGTATCGCAGCGCGAATTTACCCAGATCTACCCGAAAGCGGGCTGGGTTGAACATGATCCAATGGATATCTGGGCTTCACAAAGCTCAACGCTGGTTGAAGTGCTGGCACATGCCGACATCCGCTCTGATGAGATCGCGGCAATCGGTATCACCAACCAGCGCGAAACCGCTATCGTCTGGGAAAAAGAGACCGGTAAGCCAATTTACAACGCCATCGTCTGGCAGGACCCGCGTACCGCTGATTACTGCCACAAACTGAAGAAAGAGGGTCTGGAAGAGTATATCCAGCACACTACCGGTCTGGTGATTAACCCTTATTTCTCCGGAACCAAAGTGAAGTGGATTCTGGATCACGTTGAAGGCTCGCGTGAGCGTGCGAAACGTGGCGAGCTGCTGTTCGGTACCGTCGATACCTGGCTGGTCTGGAAAATGACCCAGGGCCGGGTGCATATCACCGACTACACCAACGCCTCCCGTACTATGATGTTTAACATTCATAAGCTGGAGTGGGATCAGCGTATGCTGGATATCCTGGATATCCCGCGTGAAATGCTGCCAGAAGTGAAGTCCTCTTCTGAAGTCTATGGTCAGACCAACATCGGCGGTAAAGGCGGTACACGTATTCCTATCGCCGGGATTGCCGGTGACCAGCAGGCTGCGCTGTATGGCCAGCTCTGTGTACAGCCTGGCATGGCGAAAAATACCTACGGCACCGGCTGCTTTATGCTGATGAACACCGGTACTGAAGCGGTGACCTCAACGCACGGCCTGCTGACCACTATTGCCTGTGGCCCGCGCGGTGAAGTGAACTATGCACTGGAAGGGGCTGTGTTTATCGGTGGTGCCTCTATTCAGTGGCTGCGCGATGAGATGAAGCTGATCAGTGAAGCTGCTGACTCTGAATACTTCGCGATGAAAGTGAAAGACACCAACGGCGTTTACATGGTGCCTGCTTTCACCGGCCTGGGCGCACCTTACTGGGACCCGTATGCCCGTGGTGCGATTTTCGGCCTGACCCGTGGTGCCAACGCTAACCACATCATCCGTGCGACGCTGGAGTCTATCGCTTATCAGACCCGTGACGTGCTGGAAGCGATGCAGAATGATGCCAACACCCGCCTGCAGGCGCTGCGTGTCGATGGTGGCGCGGTTTCCAACAACTTCCTGATGCAGTTCCAGTCTGACATCCTCGGCACCCGTGTTGAGCGTCCGGAAGTGCGTGAAGTCACCGCGCTGGGTTCTGCTTATCTGGCGGGTCTGGCGGTCGGCTTCTGGCAGGATCTGGATGAAGTCCGCTCGAAAGCGGTTATCGAGCGTGAGTTCCGCCCAAGCCTGGAAACCACCGAGCGTAACTTCCGTTATGCTGGCTGGAAGAAAGCCGTTGCCCGCGCCCAGGCGTGGGAAGATCAAGAGTAAGATCAAAGCCCGCGACCGTTGCTGTCGCGGGCCTTTTCCCCGCCCTGCTGCCCCGCTGTGTTACACTGCCTGCCTGTTTTTTGTCAGGTAGATGCCATGAAACGAGAACTTGCGATTGAATTTTCCCGCGTAACCGAAGCTGCCGCCCTGGCAGGCTATCACTGGTTAGGACGCGGCGACAAAAATGCGGCCGACGGTGCCGCTGTCCATGCCATGCGACACGTACTCAACTCGATTGAAATTGACGGTCAGATTGTGATCGGTGAAGGCGAAATCGATGAAGCGCCGATGCTCTATATCGGTGAGAAAGTCGGCACCGGGCGCGGCGATGCGGTCGATATCGCGGTCGATCCGATTGAAGGCACCCGCATGACGGCCCTCGGTCAGGCGAACGCCCTGGCGGTGATGGCCGTCGGCGACAAAGGCAGCTTTCTCCATGCGCCCGACATGTACATGGAAAAGCTGATTGTCGGTCCGGCAGCGCGCGGAAAGATCGATCTCGACCTGCCGCTGGAAACCAACCTGCGCAATATCGCCGTCGCGATGAACAAACCGCTGGCGCAGTTAACCGTGTCGATTCTGGCGAAGCCGCGCCATGACGCCGTGATCGCCGGGCTGCAGCAGCTTGGCGTACGGGTCTTTACCTTCCCTGATGGCGACGTGGCGGCCTCTATTCTGACCTGTATGCCGGACAGCGAAGTGGATGTGATGTACGGCATCGGCGGCGCACCGGAAGGCGTGGTGTCAGCGGCGGTGATCCGCGCGCTGGACGGCGATATGCAGGGCCGCTTACTGCCGCGCCATCAGGTTAAAGGCGACAGCGCAGAGAACCGGCGGCTCGGCGAGCAGGAGCTGCAGCGCTGCGCGGAGATGGGCATTGAAGCGGGTAAAGTGCTGGCGCTGGATGAGATGGCGCGCAATGACAATGTGGTGTTTGCCGCCACCGGCATTACCAGTGGCGACCTGCTAAAGGGCATCACCCGTCAGGGCAATATCGCCACCAGTGAAACCCTGCTGATTCGCGGTAAGTCGCGCACCATTCGCCGTATCCAGTCGATTCACTACCTCGACCGTAAAGATCCGGCGCTGCATCCGTTTATCCTGTAACCGGCTGGTTGCCGCGCTCCGGCTGACGTGAGAGCGGCAACCAGCACAGCAGCATCACCAGCGCCGTGAAGAACATCAGCATGCCGAGGCTGAACTGATCGCGCTGCGGCATCATGGCTGACAGCCACGCCACCAGGCCCGATCCCAGGTTCTGCATCCCGCCAATCAGCGCGCCCGCGCTACCCGCCAGCCAGGCGTAGGGTTCCATTGCGCCCGACGTCGCCAGTGGAAACAGCATCCCCGCGCCAAAGAAGAACAGCGCAGCCGGCACCAGCAGCGTCCAGATATTCATTACGCCGAACCAGGCCGGGATCCACATCAGCACGCCTGCCAGCAGGCAGCTATTCACGCCCCACCACATCAGGCTATGCCAGGAGCCCTGCTCGCGGCCAGCAAACCAGGCGCCAAAAAACGCCGCCGGAATGGGCAGGATAAACAGAATGCTGACGGTCAGGCTGTTCAGGCCGAGCACGCCGCCCAGCAACACGCCACAGCTCGATTCAAACACCGCAATGCCCGCCAGCGCGCCAATCAGCAACACAATGTAGCGGACAAAATTGACGTCACTGAGCAAGCGAACATAGCGTTTAAAGAACGGCGTCACTTCGGCACTGTAGGGTCGGGTTTCCGGCAGCCAGCGTGCCATCGAGCCGGTTACGGCCAGACAGAGCAGCAGCAGGAAGGCGAAGCAGGCATGCCAGCCAAACAGCTGAGTCAGCAGTGCGCCAATCACCGGAGCCAGCAGCGGGCTGACCAGAATCCCCATATTGAGCAGGCTGTTGGCGCGGCGCAGCGCGTGTCCCTCGTAGAGATCGCGCGGCATAGTACGGGCCATCACGCCCGCAACGCCGGTTCCCAGTCCCTGCACCGCGCTGCCGAGCACCAGCATATCAAGCGACGTCGCCATCAACGCGGTGATCGCGCCGATCATAAAGATCATCATGCCCGCCAGGATCACCGGCCGGCGTCCGACGCTGTCTGACAGCGGACCGTAGATCAGCTGCGATCCGCCATAGGTCATTAAATAGGCTGCCATCACTCGCTGCAGCGCACCATCACGTACGTGAAGTGCGTCAGCCATCGCGGCCATCGCCGGGACATAGATGGTCTGCGCCATCTGTCCCACCGCCACCAGCACAATCAACATCACCAGCAAAGGGCGGTTTTCCAGTTTATTCTTCATGATTGAGTAACATTTCGGTCTGAGAAAAGGGGTTAAAACAGCCGTTAACCGGCTGGATACTTCGTTATGGCGGGAAAAATATCAGGATTAAATGACAAAGCGAGAGGATGCCGAAAAGGGCCGGACTTGCGCCCGTCAAGTTTATGCGCCAGCTTGTAAAGGTAACGCAACAGTTTGTCGATTAGAGCCTTTGTCCGGAGGCAGGGTAGCAATCTCGCGGCGCAGTCGCGAAAATAGCCATCTGCCTGAATAATCAACAACCAGGGAGTGATTATGGCCGAGTGGGTCAATGCTGAAGTGAAGGAAGTGAAAAACTGGACGGATGCGCTGTTCAGCCTTCGGGTTCAGGCGCCCGTTGATCCCTTTATCGCCGGGCAGTTTGCCAAGCTGGCGTTAGAAATCGACGGCGAACGTGTGCAGCGCGCTTACTCCTACGTTAATGCGCCAAAAGATGACCTGCTGGAGTTCTATCTGGTCACGGTACCGGAAGGCAAGCTCAGCCCACATCTGCACGCGCTGCGGCCGGGCGATCAGGTGATGGTCACCAAAGAGGCGGCGGGGTTCTTTGTGCTGGATGAAGTACCGGACTGCCAGACCTTGTGGATGCTGGCGACCGGCACCGCTATCGGTCCCTATCTGTCAATGCTACAGCAGGGCGAAGGGCTGGACAGGTTTGAAAATATCGTGCTGGTTCATGCGGCACGTTACGCGGCCGACCTGAGTTTTTTACCGCTGATGCAGCAGTTACAACAGACTTATCACGACAAGCTGCATATTCAGACGGTGGTCAGCCGCGAACAGATCGCCGGTTCGCTCACCGGTCGGGTGCCTGCGCTGATTGAAAACGGCGAGCTGGAACGCGCAGTGGGATTATCGCTGGATGCCGACAGCAGCCATGTGATGCTGTGCGGCAACCCGCAGATGGTACGCGATACCCAGCAACTACTCAAAGAGACGCGCGAGATGCGTAAACACCTGAAGCGTAAGCCGGGCCATATCACCAGCGAACATTACTGGTGAGCCGCCTGCCAGTAACGCACGGGCAGCGCCGCGGCACCAAACCGGTTATCGCCGGGGGTGCCGCGAAACACGCCGAGATCGAGCAGTAATCCCGCCAGTATCACAAACGGAATGGCGCGTCCCACCAGCCACGGCAGGATGCCCTCTAACATGCTCCAGTTTCCCGCCACCAGCAGCCAGGCGGCGATGAGTAAAAATCCCCAGTAGCCGCGACGGTTACGATCGTGCAGGCGCTTCACCAGCGCCGCGCTGGCAGGCCACAGCAGGCAAACCACGCCAAACGCAGCCATCTGCGTATCGAGCCAGTCGTTACCTGCCAGAACGAATAATAAGGTGGTGGCCAGCAGCCACACAGCCTGCCAGATCCAGAAATCACGTCGCCCCAGCCGGCCCCGATAAGAAAAACACCATTGTTGTAACGTCATGCATTATCATCCCGGAGAAATTAAAGCCGCCGCGCTTTTGACCTCGCGGATAAAAACCGTTCTAATTTGGGCCTGAGTTTACTGGTTAGGGTCGACAAAATGAAGAATTTGCCTGGCGCATTGCTGTTATCGCTTGCGCTGACGGTTCCGGCATTTGCCGCCGATCCGCAACCGCAGGATCGTGCCGATGCACTGCCCGCGGCACCCTATCTGCTGGCGGGCGCGCCTACCTTTGATATGACTATCGGCCAGTTTCGCGAAAAGTATAATCTGGCTAACCCGGCGCTGCCGCTGCAGGAGTATCGCGCCATCGATAATCGGGGTGATAAAAGCAATCTGACGCGCGCCGCCAGCAAAATTAATGAAACCCTGTATGCCTCTACGGCGCTGGAGCCGGGAACCGGCAAAATCAAAACGTTGCAGATTACCTGGCTGCCGTTGCCGGGTCCGGATCAGAGCGCATCACAGGAGAAAGCGCTGGCTTATATGACCGCCTCGCTGCGTTTCTTCGTGCCGGGATTAGGCGCTGAAGAGGGACGTAAAAAGCTGGATGGATTGCTGAAAGAGGGTAAGGGAACGCCCTACTATGCACACGTCGAAGGCGCATTGCGTTTTGTGGTGGCTGACAACGGCGATAAGGGCTTAACCTTTGCCATTGAGCCGGTCAAACTGGCGCTCGCGACCCCCTGATGATGTGGGCAAAAATGACGAAAAGCAAAGCCATCGCCACATTTGATCTCTATACTGTCTGGCAGACAACGCTGCCGGCTGGCAGCGATTTTTCATGTATCGCGTTATGCGGAGGATAGAATGCGACATCCACTGGTTATGGGTAACTGGAAGTTGAATGGCAGCAAGCAGATGACAGCCGAACTGATCGACGGTCTGCGCAAAGCACTCTCCGGCGTTGATGGGTGTGGCGTCGCCATTGCACCGCCAGCCCTCTATCTCGAGCAGGCGAAACATGCCATCTCTGGTAGCCACATCGCACTGGGTGCGCAGAACGTAGACGTTAACCTGTCTGGCGCCTTTACCGGTGAAGTTTCTGCGGAGATGCTGAAAGATATCGGTGCGAAATACATCATCATCGGTCACTCCGAACGCCGCACCTACCACAAAGAAAGCGACGAATTTATTGCGAAGAAATACGCAGTGCTGAAGTCTGTGGGTCTGGTACCGGTGCTGTGCATTGGCGAAACCGAAGCGGAAAACGAAGCGGGTCAAACCGAAGAAGTTTGCGCACGTCAGCTGGATGCCGTGCTGGAAACGCAGGGCGCCGAAGCGTTTAAAGATGCGGTTATCGCGTATGAGCCTGTCTGGGCTATCGGTACCGGCAAATCAGCGACGCCTGCGCAGGCGCAGGCAGTGCACAAATTTATTCGTGATCACATCGCGAAGAAAGATGCAGCGATCGCTGAACAGGTCATCATTCAGTACGGCGGTTCGGTTAACGACAAAAATGCCGCTGAGCTGTTCACCCAGCCCGACATTGATGGCGCGCTGGTTGGCGGTGCGTCACTGAAAGCCGATGCGTTTGCCGTGATTGTTAAAGCAGCCGCTGCGGCAAAAAATGCCTAAGCGTTAACGCATCCATCCTGAGGGCGGCTGATTAAGCCGCCTTTTTTATTGGCGGGATTAACTGGCAGTCGTGATCCTGTACCTCTTCCGCCGAACCGCGGTTCAGCAATAGCCAGTTACGCTCAATCGCCATCAGCACCAGCCGCCCATCGGGCAAACTCGCCATCGCCAGACCATATTTCCCCATCGCCGTTCGCGCCTGTGGCACCTCATCCGCCAGCCGGATAAAAACACTTTGCTGTGTCAGCTCTGCTGGCGTCAGCGCACGCAACCAGTAACGATGGTTCCGCAGCGTCGCCGCCTGCCACTCAGCATTCAGTCGTGGTGTCAGCTGATCAAGCTGCTGGCGCACATCCGGCCGTAAACAGGAGAGGTGAATATGGAGCTGGTTCTGAGTGCGACCATACTGCGCGTTGATCGCCAGTGACAGCACCCGATCGTCAATCGGCGAGCCGCGTCGTTGCGCCAGTAGCTGGCGCTCATGCCAGGCGAAGGCGAAATAGTTGGGCGTGGCGGCATTAATTAACTGTGGGCTTTCCATGCCGCTGATTTTATCGATCGGGATCAGCAGATATTGCAGCGGACCGTGAATATCTTTCAGCGTGGCGTAGCGATGCTGCAGATCGACCCGCTGGCAGGGCGCCGGTTCACCACGACTCTGCTGATTGGGAAGGCATTTCTCGCTGACAATTTGCCACAGCGCATCAGCGTTCTTTTTGAAATGAAGAGCGGCAATCAGCATACCTCCAATCACCAGTACCAGCAGAAACGTAATCAGACCGACTGCACGATGTCCTGACTGCATAACAACAATCTCTGTGTGGTTCAGCAGCCTGCATCCTCGCCTGGCGATAAGCGAATGTCACGGAGAATTGTCGGAGTGAGGTATGTCATGAAGATGAGCGGGAGATGAGAGAAACGGCCAGCGCGGGAGGCGCTGGCCGAAGAGATCAGGGTTTCATTACCTGGTCGTAGCTGCCGCCGTCGGCAAAGTGCGCTTTTTGCGCCTGCGTCCAGCCGCCAAATTTATCCTGAATGGTAAACAGCTTCACTGGCGCAAAGGTGCTGGCGAATTTTTTCGCCACTTCAGCGTCACGTGGACGATAGTAGTTCTGCGCGGCGATGGTCTGGCCTTCTGGCGAGTAGAGATATTTCAGGTAGGCATCCGCCACCTTACGCGTCCCCTTCTCATCCACCACTTTGTCGACCACCGACACGGTTGGCTCAGCCAGAATGGATTCGCTTGGGGTCACAATCTCGAACTTGTCTTTACCCAGCTTATTGACCGCCAGATACGCTTCGTTTTCCCAGGCGATCAGCACATCACCGATGCCGCGCTCAACAAAGGTATTGGTGGCACCACGTGCGCCGGAATCCTGTACTTCTACGTTTTTAAACAGCGCCCGAACGTAGGCCAGTGCTTTAGCCTGATCGCCGTTATTGTGATCCAGCGCCCAGCCCCAGGCTGCCAGATAGTTCCAGCGTGCGCCACCGGAGGTTTTCGGGTTCGGCGTAATTACCGATACGCCAGGCTTGACCAGATCGCTCCAGTCATGGATTCCTTTAGGATTGCCTTTGCGTACCAGGAAGACGATGGTCGAGGTGTAAGGTGCGGAGTTCTCGGGCAGGCGCTGAAGCCAGTTTTTGTCGATACGGCCGCGCTCGGCAATCGCATCCACATCGGACTGCAACGCCAGCGTAACCACATCAGCACGAATGCCGTTGATGACAGAGGTTGCCTGCTTACCGGAACCGCCATGAGACTGACGGATCACGACGTTATCGCCGGTTTCCTGCTTATAGTGCGCACTGAACGCTTTGTTGTATTGCTCATACAACTCACGTGTCGGATCGTAGGAAACGTTTAATAACTGAATGTCTTTCGCCAGTACGCTGGTTGAGGCCAGCAACAGGGTGATTCCGATACTCCACTTGTTCATTACGCACTCTCCCAATGTCGTTATGGGCTAAGCGTGACATAAACCATTACAGAGCTAAAAGAATTAAAAATAAGCTGTTATAACCGTGCGGAATATAGAGGCAGGCAGAGCGGGCGTGCCAGATAGCACGCCCGGAATCGGGATCAGTAAAGCTGTTTAGCGGTATCGAGCCAGTCGCGTTTGAATGGACGCTTCATATTTTCAATCGCATCGATGATGTCGTGATGCACCATCTTCTCATTCTGGATGCCGACGCAACGGCCGCCGTAACCCTGCATCAGCAGCTCAATTGAGTAGGCGCCCATGCGTGACGCCAGGATGCGGTCATAGGCACAAGGCGCGCCACCACGCTGAATGTGGCCCAGCACGGTTGAGCGGGTTTCGCGTTTGGTTTCGGTTTCAATAAAACGCGCCAGATCGTCGATATCACAGATATGTTCAGTAATTGCCACGATGGCGTGCTTTTTGCCTTTGGCGATGCCGGCTTTAATTTCCGCCACCAGCTCTTCGCGGGTGTAAGGAATTTCCGGCAGCACGATAAATTCGCAACCGCCCGCAATCGCCGCCGCCAGCGTCAGGTCACCGCAATAGCGACCCATCACTTCAACAATCGAAATACGCTGATGCGATGACGAAGTGTCACGCAGGCGGTCAATCGCCTCAACCACCGTTTCCAGCGCAGTGAAATAGCCGATGGTGTAATCGGTACCGGCGACGTCGTTATCAATGGTGCCAGGTAAACCGATGCACGGGAAGCCCATCTCGGTCAGGCGTTTGGCACCCATGTAAGAACCATCACCGCCAATCACCACCAGCGCATCGATGCCGCGCTTTTTCATGTTTTCAATCGCGACCTGGCGAACGTCTTCATTACGAAATTCAGGGAAGCGTGCAGAACCCAGGAAAGTGCCGCCGCGATTGATCATGTCGGAGACACTATAGCGATCGAGGTTGATCATGCGATCTTCATACAAACCCAGGTAACCGTCATAGATCCCAAAAACTTCCAGTCCTTCACTCAGCGCGGAACGTACCACTCCGCGAATAGCTGCGTTCATGCCTGGGGCGTCACCGCCGCTGGTCAATACACCAATTTTTTTGATCATGACAACCTCTGGATTGTTCAAAACTAAGGGTTAATCCTGCCTGTCGATCGCTGCTGAACACCATTCCTGCGATTAGCGCGACACGTGATGGCAGATAGTATATCAAAGGCTTGCTGCTGAATTGATTCAGGTCAGACAACTTTTCACTATTTTTTGCAGCAATGTTAGCGTTACGTCATGCCTTTCGTATCAGTTTGATTCATTTAGGTTAAAAACCTAAAGAATCTTCTCTCTCGAACGGTACCACAGAACAGGGATCCTGATGGATAATTACGTCCGAACCGGGAAATTCTTTGCGTAGCGCTTTCTCAACCTGGTCGGCGATGCGATGCGCCTGTACCAGCGGCAGCTGATCCTCCAGCTCAAGATGCAGCTGGATAAATTTGGTGGGTCCGGACTGGCGGGTGCGCAAATCGTGTACGCCCTGCACCTGCGGCCACTGCGTCGCGAGCGTCAGAATCTGCTGCTGTTCCGCTTCCGGTAGCGCGCGATCCAGCAGCGCCTGCACCGCCTCATACCCCATACGCAGCGCGCTATACAGAATGAAGACTCCGATGCCCAGCGCAAACAGCGCATCTGCGCGGGCAAAACCATACCCGCTCAGTACCAGCGCCACCAGGATAGCCCCGTTCATGATGACATCGGACTGATAGTGCAGCATATCTGCCCGTATCGCCTGACTGCGGGTTTTGCGCACCACCCAGCGTTGAAATGCGACCAGTATCAGGGTCGAAGCCAGCGCCACCACGGTAACCACAATCCCCACGCCCGGCGCGCGCAAGACGTTGGGCGAAGCAAGATGTTGCAGGCCGGTGAGAAACAGAAACAGCGCTGAGCCGGAGATAAACATGCTTTGCGCCAGCGCCGCCAGCGACTCCGCTTTGCCGTGACCAAAAGTGTGGTCCTCATCCGCCGGCTGAAGCGCATATCGCACCACCAGCAGGTTGGTCAGCGAAGCAGCGATATCAACCAGTGAGTCGACCAGTGCAGCCAGTAAACTCACTGAACCGGTATACCACCAGGCGAAAATCTTCACGATTAACAGGACAGACGCAAGAATAGTGGCAGCCAGAGCAGCACGTTTTACCAGTCGGCCATAAGAGGGTTGCATGCCAGGTTCCGTATGCAGCATCAGGAGTGATGCGCACCCAAATCAAAGAATGGCTAAAGTTTAACACTGCTGTCAGAAGACCGCTTAATTGTGATCAAAGAGAGGAATGGCGGTCGGGGAGAACACGAAGATAAAAACAAGCCCCGGCCTCAGCAGGAGGACGGGGCAAAGTGCTTAACACATCAGGACCAGCTCAACATCCACGCCTGGCCACGTCACAGAAAAAACCGGCAATTACTTTTTGCCGCCTTTTTTCCCAGCTTCTGATGCTTTTTCACGATCGTTTTTGAAATTTCCGCCGCCGCTGTTCTGACCGCCTTTCTTACCAGCTTCAGACGCTTTTTGCGGATTTTCTGCGAAATTACCTGAACCACCACGATGCTCTGCCATAACTTACTCCATTGATTGATTCATTCAGGACGACATAATGTGGTTGTTGCTCCCTGAGACTTCGCGAAGACACTTAACATCCCTGTTGTGACAGAACTAAGTGTAGGAGTTGGTCCTGATCCGACAAGCGCAACGCGGGAAACGTATCCTGTTGAAAAGCGGAATGAATCAGGCAGGATGATTCGATATTCATTTAATTTTCAATCTCTTATCCTGTCTGACGTTACGATTTCCCCTGTCGCTGCGCTTAACCGCAGTCGCCACGCTTAAAAGCGCAGAAACGGTGATGGTGGGAGATAAAGGAATAATAAGCGTTAACGAAATGACGGTTTTATTGCGGAGTGATGATTACTGTCAAAACAAAAAAACCAAAAAAAAGATAAAAAAAACCCCCGCATCATGCGGGGGAAGACAGGGATGGTGTCTATGGCAAGGAAAACAGGGATACTATGTTACTGGTTACTGCTGGTACTACTCACTGCTTGCAGCGATGATGCTGACTGCAAATTCGATAAGTGTCGCAACTCATTGAGTCGCTGCTGGTAATTCTTCTGCAACGTCGCCTGCTGGGCTGGCGTGAGCAGATGAAACATTTGATTCTGTATACGTGCCATCTCGACCTGTTGTTCAACCTGAACTCTGGCGATGCTTTCCGCCTTCTCGCGGATGGCCGTTTCGTTAAAGGTGTCTGCAGTCACTAACTCATGCAGAGCGGCGATATCATCAAGACGGACCGCCGGACGTTCGTGTCGGGCCTGTTGCATCAGGTCACGCATCTGTTGACGCTGCTGTTCGGTCAACTCGATGCCCTCGAACATGTGGCTTTGCGGATTTTGCGTCATACTGCCTGTCGGCAATCCGCCGTGATGCATCTCGTCAATCGTCGTCGTATCTTTTGCACCTGCGCTGGCGAGACTGAGAGCCATCGCTGAGGCAAGGACGACGGCGGTTAATGTGCGCATCGTTTACTCCAGTTCGTTCCGTTTTGCGATTCAACGAGAGCCAGTGTACGGCGATAGCTGCAAACATCCGTCAGGGGGTGTAAAACTACGTAAAGCGATGGATGGGTGCGCCTGGAACACGCTATTTTGCCTGCGGAGGGCTACAAAAATGAATAAAATCCTGTTGGTAGATGATGACCGCGAATTAACTTCGCTTTTAAAAGAACTGTTAGAAATGGAAGGGTTTGAAGTGGTGGTAGCCAGCGACGGTGAACAAGCGCTGAACCTGCTCGATAACTCAATTGACCTGCTTTTACTGGATGTCATGATGCCGAAGAAAAACGGTATCGACACCCTGAAAGAGCTGCGACAGCAACATCAGACACCGGTCATCATGCTGACTGCACGCGGCAGCGAGCTGGATCGCGTGCTGGGCCTCGAACTCGGTGCCGATGACTATCTGCCTAAGCCGTTTAACGATCGCGAACTGGTAGCCCGTATCCGTGCCATTCTGCGCCGCTCTAACTGGAGTGAGCAGCAGCAACAGCATGACAACAGTTCACCCACGCTGGAGGTCGATTGCCTGCGCCTTAATCCGGGTCGCCAGGAAGCCAGCTTCGATGATGTGACGCTGGATCTCACCGGCACCGAATTTACTCTGCTCTATCTGCTGGCGCAGCATCTGGGTCAGGTGGTGTCGCGTGAACATCTGAGTCAGGAAGTGCTCGGTAAACGCCTGACGCCATTTGACCGGGCAATTGATATGCACATCTCTAACCTGCGCCGTAAACTGCCTGAACGTCGTGATGGTCATCCGTGGTTCAAAACCTTACGTGGACGGGGTTACCTGATGGTCTCGGCATCATGATTGGCAGTCTGACCACCCGCATTTTTGCCATCTTCTGGTTAACCCTGGCGCTGGTGCTGATGCTGGTGTTGATGGTGCCCAAACTCGATTCACGACAGATGACCTCGCTGCTGGAAAGTGAACAGCGGCAGGGTACGATGATCGAGCAGCACGTTGAAGCAGAGCTGTCACAGGATCCCCCTAACGATCTGATGTGGTGGCGCCGCTTATTTCGTGCCGTCGAAAAGTGGGCACCGCCGGGTCAGCGGCTGTTGTTAGTCACCAGTGAAGGCCGGGTGATCGGCGCACAACATAATGAAATGCAGGTTATCCGCAACTTTATCGGCCAGTCCGATAATGCGGATCATCCGCAGAAGAAGAAATATGGTCGGGTTGAACTGGTCGGGCCGTTTGCCGTCCGGGATGGCGAAGATAATTATCAGCTCTATATGATCCGTCCCGCCAACAGTTCCCAGCTCGATTTCGTCAACCTGCTGTTTGACCGTCCCTTATTACTGCTTATCGTGACGATGCTGATCAGCTCACCGCTGCTGCTGTGGCTGGCGTGGAGCCTGGCGCGTCCGGCACGTAAGCTGAAGTACGCCGCCGATGAAGTGGCCAGCGGTAACCTGCGTCAGCATCCGGAACTGGAATCGGGCCCGCAAGAGTTTCTGGCAGCCGGTTCCAGCTTTAACCAGATGGTGAGTGCGCTGGAGCGGATGATGACCGGTCAGCAACGCCTGCTGTCAGACATCAGCCATGAGCTGCGAACCCCGCTCACCCGCCTGCAGCTGGCGACAGCGCTGCTGCGTCGTCGTCAGGGTGAAGGCAAAGAGCTGGAGCGCATCGAGATGGAAGCCCAGCGCCTGGATGGCATGATCAACGATCTGCTGGTGCTGTCACGCACCCAGCATAAGAATGCGCTGGTCAGTGAGGCGATGAAGGCGAATCAACTGTGGAACGGGGTACTGGAAGATGCCCGCTTCGAAGCCGAGCAGATGGGCAAGAAGATGGACATCCCTTATCCACCCGGTCCGTGGCCGCTGTATGGCAACCCGCACGCACTGGAGAGCGCGCTGGAGAATATCGTACGCAACGCGCTGCGCTATTCGCACAGCCACATCAGCGTCAGCTTCTCCGTCGATATCTCCGGCATTACGGTGCATGTCGATGACGATGGTCCTGGCGTCAGCCCGGAAGATCGCGAGCAGATTTTCCGGCCGTTCTACCGTACCGATGAAGCGCGCGATCGTGAGTCTGGCGGCACCGGCCTGGGGCTGGCGATTGTCGAAACCGCCGTGCAACAACACCGCGGCTGGGTCAAAGCCGACGACAGCCCGCTTGGCGGTCTGCGGCTGACGATCTGGCTACCGCTCTACTCCTCCGGGCGACAATAATTTGCTATGCTTCGGCCCTCGTTATCGGGGGCCTTATGCTTAACATTGTGTTGTTTGAACCTGAAATCCCGCCGAATACCGGCAATATCATTCGTCTGTGTGCCAATACCGGCTTTCAGCTACACCTGATTGAGCCGCTCGGGTTTGCCTGGGATGATAAGCGCTTACGTCGCGCGGGTCTGGATTACCACGAATTTACCGCGATCAAATTTCATGCTGACTATCAGGCATTTCTGACGGCAGAGTCGCCTGCACGTCTGTTTGCGCTGACCACCAAAGGCACGCCTGCGCACAGCGCAGTGCAGTATCAGGCCGGGGATTATTTACTGTTTGGTCCGGAAAGCCGCGGGCTACCGGCTGAGATTTTGCAGGCCTTGCCGGCGCAGCAGAAGATTCGTATACCGATGCAGGCCGAAAGCCGCAGCATGAACCTGTCGAATGCGGTCTCGGTGGTGGTGTATGAGGCGTGGCGCCAGCTGGATTACGCTGGCGCACTGCTTAAAGATTAGATGCCGTCGCCAAACTGAAAGCCCGCCAGGCTGCCATTAAAGTGCTGATCCATGTCCATAGATGGCTTATCACTGCCTGGCTTGCCAACGATACGCGCAGGCACGCCGGCGGCAGTGGTGTGCGGTGGCACAGGCTGCAATACCACCGAACCGGCGCCGATTTTCGCGCCGCGTCCGACTTCAATGTTGCCGAGAATTTTAGCGCCGGCACCAATCATCACCCCTTCGCGGATTTTTGGGTGGCGATCGCCGCTGGTTTTGCCGGTCCCGCCGAGCGTTACCGACTGCAGGATCGAGACATCATTCTCTACCACGGCCGTTTCACCAATGACGATACCGGTCGCATGGTCGAGCATAATGCCGTGACCGATGTTCGCCGCGGGATGAATATCGACCGCAAACGAGACAGAAATTTCATTCTGCAGATAGACCGCCAGCGCCCGACGTCCCTCGTTCCACAACCAGTGACCGATACGGTACGCCTGCAGGGCATGGAAGCCTTTGAGATAGAGCAGCGGCGTTGAATATTTATCTACCGCCGGATCGCGCTGACGTACCGCCTGAATATCACAGGCCGCGGAGAGGATCATTGAAGGGTCCTGACGATAGGCCTCTTCAATAATTTCCCGGATGGCGATAGCCGGCATAATCGGGTTAGCCAGCTTGTTAGCCAGCATATAACTCAACGCACTACCGAGATTCTCATGCTTAAGCAATGTCGCGTGGTAAAAGCTGGCCAGCATCGGCTCACAATCAGCTAGGGCTCGCGCTTCAGCTTTAATATTATTCCAGACCAGTTCTAACTCATCAGACGACATTGCTGTTTTCTCCCGATAAAAAAAGCGCCTGAATGGGCGCTACAGGTGATGACGCTACGCTTCCTGCTTTAGCTATTGCTGTTTTCGTCCTTCCTTGTCCGCCCCAGCAGGCTTAATGCTGCATCCCGCGCCGGTTTTTCGCAATACAGCACCTGATAAATCTGCTCGGTAATGGGCATTTCCACGCCAATCCGCGCAGCTAATGCTTTGACTTCTTTAGTGTTTCGGTAGCCTTCTACAACTTGTCCGATAATGCGTTGTGCGCTATCTACATCCTCGCCTTGTCCCAGCATCATGCCAAAACGACGGTTACGTGACTGATTATCGGTACAGGTCAGCACCAGATCGCCCAGACCCGCCATGCCCATAAAGGTGGTGGGATCGGCACCCAGCGCAGCGCCTAAGCGACTCATCTCCGCCAGTCCGCGGGTGATTAATGCGGTACGCGCATTGGCGCCAAATCCGATGCCATCCGAAATACCGGCCCCGATGGCAATGACGTTTTTCACTGCTCCACCCAGCTGTACGCCGATAAAGTCAGGGTTATTGTAGACGCGGAAACTTTTGCCACAGTGCAGCTTCTGCTGCAGATCGTCAGCAAACTGCGCATCGGTAGCCGCCAGTGCAATCGCGGTAGGCAAACCTGCCGCCAGCTCTTTCGCGAAGGTCGGGCCGGAGATCACCGCCAGCGGAATCGACTCGCCAACGATCTCTCGTGCCACATCCTGCAGCAGGCGTCCGGTCTCTTTTTCCAGCCCTTTGGTGGCCCAGACAATGCGCGAGTCTGCACGTAATTCCGGCTTAATCTGTTGCAGCACATCACCAAAGACGTGACTCGGCACCACAATCAACAGATCGCGGCTGGCCGCAATGGCTTTTGCCAGGTCAGGTTCAAGGGAGAGATTGTCGGGGAACGGCACGTCGGGCAGGAAAGCGGTGTTACAACGGTCAGACTGAAGTTGCGCCAGATGGGCCGGGTTATGCCCCCACAGCAGCACCGGATGGCCGTTGCGGGCCAGGGTAATCGCCAAAGCGGTGCCGTACGAGCCGGCACCGATGACGCTAATCGAAGCGTGAGTAGTCATCAGGCATCCTGATGTGGTTCAGCGCCTTCTTCACCTTGCTGCTGCTGCAGGTAGTTCATGAACAGCGCATCAAAGTTAACCGGCGCCAGGTTCAGCTGCGGGAAAGTACCACGAGAAACCAGGCTGGTAATGCATTCGCGTGCATACGGGAACAGAATGTTCGGGCAGTAAGCGCCCAGGCAATGTGCCATCTGCGTGCCTTCGATACCGCTGATGGTGAAAATACCGGCCTGCTGAACTTCACACAGGAAAGCCGTCTCTTCACCCACGGTCGCGGTTACAGTCACACGCAGCACGACTTCATAGACTTCGTCAGCCAGTTGAGAAGATGCAGTATCCAGATCCAGTTTTACGTCCGGCTCCCACTCTTTCTGGAAAACCTGCGGCGCGTTAGGCGCTTCAAACGAGATATCTTTGGTGTAGACGCGCTGAATCTGGAATTGCATTTCGTTAGTGTTGTGTTCTGACATGTGACCAGGTCCTATAAGTGAGAATATCCGGCGTAAACTTACGCCTGCAGTAAGGGATCTAAACCTTCGCGATTATCGAGTGCGAATAAGTCGTCGCAGCCGCCAATGTGCTGCGCATCAATGAAAATCTGAGGCACGGTCGTGCGGCCGCTGCGCTTGATCATCTCTTCACGTTTCGCCATGTCTCCATCGATGGGGATCTCCTGGAACGAAACGCCTTTTTGCGTCAACAGCGCCTTCGCCCGGTGGCAGTAAGGACAGGTTGCTTTGGTGTACATCTCAACATTTGCCATGATTAGCACCTCAGTAAGATTATTTACCGCGAATTAACGGCAGATTTTCACCGCTCCAGCCGCTGATGCCGTCTTTCAGCACCGAAACCTGAGTGAAGCCAGCTGCACTCAGATGGGCAGCAGGATCGGCTGCGCTTTGTCCGGTTGCACACACCACAATAATGGGCTGCGCTTTATGTTTTTCCAGTTCGCCTAAGTTGCCTTTTTTAATCTCTGCGGCTGCCACATTCAGCGCACCAGAGATATGCCCTCTGCGAAAATCGTCGCGCGAACGCACGTCTACAACTACCGCGTCCTCTTTGTTAATCAGGCGGGTTGCTTCACCGCGGCTGATGGTTTTTACCTTAGAGAACATTCCTTTAACGGTAGTCACAATCACCAGAACGAGTAAAGCGACCCACGCCAGACTGAGGATGGGGTGATTGCTTGCAAACTGCATAATTTCTTGCATGAGGGGTAACGACTCCAGACCGGGCTAATAAGCTAAAACAAGGGTTCTGAGTATACCTGCGCCACCTCTCATGTACAGATGCTAAGCGGCGAGAGTGGCAATTTGAGTGTCATTTTCCAAAAAAATCTGGCGAAAGCGCAAAAATGGCGTAACGCTTAGGCGATGTCCTGAGGAAACCGGACATAACTGGAAAAGCAAATGCCGGTGCGGTTTGCTGGTAAGCGGCGGTTCATCGTGGAATAATCATTGGCCTATGAAGGGAAAAACAACCGTTTCGCACACAAGGACCCGTCGCAACGGCCATAACCTGCCGTTGTCCACACATCTGTCCAGCCTCTCCCTTAGCCTGCTTTGTGCGGGCGCACTGTTATTGCCAGCCGCTGCGCAGAGTGCAGATGACAGCAAATCTCAGCTGCAGTCTATTCAGCAAAACATCGCCGAAAAAGAAAAAAGCGTCAAAGCGCAAAAGCTGCAGCGCAGCAAGCTGCTGGATCAGTTGCAGAGCCAGGAAAAAATTATCGCTCAGGCCAGTCGTCAGCTGCGTGAAACCCGCAATAGCCTGACGGCCCTGAATAATGAAATCACCCAGCTCGCCGCCTCGATTGCCCGGCTTGAAAAACAGCAGACACAGCAGGAAAAGCTGCTTTCGCAGCAGCTCGATGCTGCGTTTCGCCAGGGTCAGCATAATGGCCTGCAACTGCTGCTGGGTGGCGAAGAGAGCCAGCGCAGCGAGCGCATTCTGGCCTATTTTGGTTACCTGAATGCCGCGCGCCAGCAAAGCATTGAGGCACTACAGCAGACGCGGCAGAATTTGAATCAGCAGCGCGCCTCGCTGGAACAGAAACAGCAGCAGCAGAAGAGCCTGCTGGCCCAACAGCAAAGCCAGCAGCAGAAACTGCAACAGGCGAGCGCAGCACGTAAGAAAACCCTGACCTCTCTGGAAAGCGCACTGGAAAAAGATCAGGCCGATCTGGTGGAGATGCGCCAGAACGAAACCCGCCTGCAGGACAAAATCGCCCGGGCAGAACGCGAGGCGCGTGAACGTGCCGCCCGCGAAGCGCGTGAGGCGGAAAAAGTCCGTCAGCGTCAGGCGCAGGCGAAAGCCAAAGGCTCGCGTTATCAGCCGACCCAAAGTGAACGTGAACTGGTAGCCCGGACAGGCGGCTTAGGTCGCGCCGGCGGTCAGGCCTTGTGGCCGGTACGCGGGCGTATCGAACATCGCTTTGGTGAACAGTTACAGGGTGAACTGCGCTGGAAAGGGCTGGTGATTGATGCGCAGGAAGGCACCGAGGTGAAAGCCATTGCCGACGGTCGCGTGCTGATGGCCGACTGGCTGCAGGGCTATGGCCTGGTGGTAGTACTGGAGCACGGTAAAGGCGATATGAGCCTGTATGGCTATAACCAGAGTGCGCTGGTCACGGTAGGCGCGCAGGTGAAAGCCGGTCAGCCGATCGCGCTGGTCGGTACCAGCGGTGGCCGTGGCACCCCATCGCTCTATTTTGAAATCCGACGTCAGGGCCAGGCCGTCAACCCACTGCCGTGGTTAGGAAAATAAGTTTTGCTGCAACTTCGAAAAATCTCCGTACTGCTGAGCGGCCTGCTGCTCAGCTACGCTGCCCACGCGGGCAAACTCGCCATTGTGATTGATGATGTCGGCTATCGTCCTGCCGAAGAAAATAAGGTTCTGCAGATGCCGCAGGCGATTTCAGTTGCCGTGCTGCCCAATGCGCCGCACGCGCATGAGATGGCCAGCAAAGCGCATCAGATGGGGCACGAAGTGCTGATTCATCTGCCGATGGCACCGCTCAGCAAGCAACCGCTGGAGAAAGATACCTTAACGCCGGAGATGAGCAGCGAAGAGGTGGCGCGCATCATGCGCAATGCGGTCAACAACGTGCCTTATGCGGTGGGCCTCAATAACCACATGGGCAGCAGAATGACCTCCAGCCTGCCTGGGATGCAGAAAGTGATGCAGGCGCTTAATCACTACAATCTCTACTTCCTCGATAGCATGACGATTGCCAACAGTCAGGCTGTGCCAGCCGCGCAGGGAACACAGGTCAAAGTGCTGAAACGCAGAGTTTTTCTGGATGACAGCCAGGATATCAACGCCATTCGCCAGCAGTTCAGCCGCGCGGTGAAACTGGCGCAGCGTGATGGCTACGCCATCGCGATTGGTCATCCGCATCCCAATACGGTACGCGTGCTGCAACAGATGTTACCGACGCTGCCAGCGGAGATTACGTTAGTCCGGCCCAGTCAGTTGCTGAACGAGCCGTTGCATCGCGGGTCCCGTACGCCAGTTACGCCGCAAAAGCCGGCCACACCGCGCTTCCAGCCGCCAGGACTCTGTAAGCCAACGCAGCCGCTGACGCCGGTTCCGGCGACCCGGGCACTGAACGTAGTGAGCGAAAGCGTGGCCCAAAGCCCGCTGTTTACGCGGATAAAAAGTCTGTTCTGAATTTGCGATGAATGCTAAGTCTGCAGCTTAGCGTTCAATTCTATGCAGAAATTACTATAATCCCGGGTCGGGCCATGAGCTGCTGTGTGGAATATTGAGACGGATGACGATTAATAAACAAAAAATTCTGCTGCTGGATAACGGCAGAGAATGGGGCGGCGGTACCAACAGCATGCTTGAGCTGCTGAAGCGTATTGATCGTCAGAAATTCGATATCACCTGCTGCTTCTACCACAACTACAGTCGTGGCAACGACGAAACCATTGAGTCCGCGTTGCTGGCTCTGGATATCCCGGTCTTTTTCATTCCACAGATCAAACAACCGCGCTGGGCCAAAGTCGTCAAAGAAGTGATGCGTGCCCTGCTGTTTTTTAATAAAAAACTCAAGAAGCGCGCTATCGACCTGGTTGATGAGCGCTGGCGCGTCATCCCCAACGCCAGCAAAATCAATTCGCTGCTACAGCTGGGTAATTACGACATTCTCTACATGAACAACCAGCCCAGCACCAACGTTGAAGGCTATCTGGCGGCACGGGGTCTGAATGTTGCCGTGGTGCAGCACTGCCGTATCGATCCGCTGCTGGAGCCGCGCCTGGTCAGCATGGTAAATCAGGATTGTCAGGCGGTGATTGCGGTCTCGGAGGGCGTGAACGCTACGTTACGCAAGCACGGCGTCAATGCGGCTCGCTGTTTTACCGTCAGCAACGCCATCGATATTCATCAGCCGCTGCCCGACCGCCTTGACGTGCGTCAGCGCTTTAAACTGTCTCCCAACACCTTTGTGTTTGGCTCGATTGGATCGCTGATATTACGTAAATCTAATCATCATATTCTGCAGGCGCTGGGACGTTTCAAACGCGCCCATCCGGACGCTGACTGGAAAATGATCCTTGTTGGCGCCGGTCCCGAACTCCAGCATCTGCTGCAGCTGGCGACGGCGGAAAATATTCAGCATCATGTGGTGTTTACCGGGTTCCAGAATAACGCGCTGGATTATCTCACCGCCTTCGATACTTTTATCCTGGCGTCGCGCAGCGAAGGCCTGCCCCGCGTGGTGCTGGAAGCGATGCTGGTGAACACCGCCGTGATCGGCTCGCGCGTGGTCGGCACTGCCGAATTGATCAGTCATGATGAAACCGGGTTGCTGTTTGATTACGGCAATGTGGTGCAACTGACCCAGCATCTCACTGCCCTGTGGCAGGATGCGGATTTACGTCAGCGACTGATCAATGCGGCAGGCAAGCGCGTGCGTGAACAATACGCTATTGAAACCTATGTCAGCGGCGTCGAGACTATTCTCCAGAGCGTCGTCAGAGAAAAACCCCATGTTTAATTTTTTAAATCCTCGCTATCGCCATATCCGGGCGCGCCATAATCTGCCCTACGATCAGGCGGGCGTTCAGGGCGATGTCACGGTCACCTCAGTGGTGATTCCCTGCACCGGCGCGGATTACATCGAAGAAGCAAAACTTAGCGCCACGTTTGCTGCGCGCTTTGCGACCCAGCTGGAAGAGATTGTGATCGTCAGCGATCAGCCCGCCGCCGCCTTTGGCGAGCTGCCAGCGAAAACCCGGATTGCCACGCTGGATGTCCCGCATCGCGAAGAAAGCTATCGCTATAAGCAGATCTATCGCAGCCGGTTAATCAAAATGCAGGCGCCGCTGCAGGCCAGAGGCGACGGTATTCTGATGATCGATTCTGACCTCAACCTGCTGAAAATGCCTGACATCCGCATGAAGCCAGGCCATCTCTACTCCAGCTTCCGCCAGGGGAAAATGATTGCCAAACTGGAAGGTGCGCCTGAAGAAGCGATTCCGGCCTACTACCTGCCCAGCATCCGTCCTTACCTGGTTGACCACGTCAATGGCGCTTATCTGGCGGCAACCCGCGCGGTATGGCAACGGATTTCACCGCTGTGGCTGACCCTGTTCAATGACACCTGGAACTTAATGAATGACAGCCAGCCGCCCACTGACCAGCTGCCGCTGGCGGTGTTGCTGGATATGCTGGATCTCAACACCGTGAATCTGGGTGAATGGGCCAACTGGCCGGTTTCGAAGAAGATGGGCGGTCAGTCAGCCGTGATCCCGCCGGAAGTGGTCGGCGCGCACGGTGGTTTTCCGCTGTCGGAATGGCAGAAATATCTTGACGATCCCCGCCAGCCGCTGACCTTCAAAGGTCAGGATTACACCCGTAAGGTGCGCTACCTGACCGATGAAGAGAAAAAGCAGGCATAGCAACGCGGCCGCCCCACGGCGGCCGTTTTGTTAATCCCAGTTCAGGATCACTTTTCCTGAACGGCCGGAACGCATCTCATCAAAGCCCTGCTGAAAATCATCAATCGCATAGCGATGGGTGATAATCGGCGTTAAATCGAGGCCGGACTGAATCAGCGCCGCCATTTTATACCAGGTCTCAAACATCTCACGGCCGTAGATCCCCTTAATAAACAGCCCTTTAAAAATCACCAGATTCCAGTCGATGGCCATTTCGCCCGGCGGGATACCCAGCAGCGCAATGCGTCCGCCGTGGTTCATCACCTCCAGCAGCGTACGGAAAGCAGGCGGTGCGCCTGACATCTCCAGCCCGACATCAAATCCTTCGGTCATCCCCAGCGACTGCATCACCTCACGCAGATCCTCTTTCGCCACGTTGACCGCCCGGGTGACGCCCATTTTTTGCGCCAGCGACAGCCGGTATTCATTGATGTCGGTAATCACCACATTGCGCGCGCCAACGTGACGACAGACTGCCGCCGCCATAATGCCGATCGGGCCGGCACCGGAGATCAGCACATCTTCACCCACCAGATCAAACGACAGCGCGGTATGCACCGCATTGCCGAACGGATCAAAAATCGCCGCCAGCTCATCGGAAATGTTGCCAGGGATTTTGAACGCGTTGAAGGCCGGGATGACCAGATATTCAGCAAAACAGCCCTGACGGTTGACGCCTACGCCAACGGTATTGCGGCACAGATGAGTCCGTCCGGCGCGGCAGTTGCGGCAGTGACCACAGGTGATGTGGCCTTCGCCTGACACCCGATCGCCCACCGTAAAGCCTTTAACTTCCTGCCCGATCGCGACCACTTCACCAACATACTCATGGCCCACAATCATCGGCACCGGAATGGTTTTACGCGACCAGTCATCCCAGTTGTAGATATGCACGTCGGTGCCGCAGATAGCCGTTTTGCGGATCTTTATCAGCAGGTCGTTATGGCCCGGCTCAGGAACTGGCGCGTCGGTCACCATCCAGATGCCCGCTTCTGGTTTGAGTTTGGCGAGTGCTTTCATGGTCGATTCCTCAGGCGATGACGCCCAGTTGTTTGCCGATTCGGGTAAACGCCGCCACTGCGCGTTCCAGCTGCTGCTGGCTGTGCGCCGCAGAAATCTGGGTGCGGATGCGCGCCTGACCTTTGGGTACCACCGGATAGAAGAAGCCGGTGACGTAGATGCCTTCCTGTTGCAGCAGACGGGCAAACTCCTGCGCCACGCTGGCTTCACCCAGCATTACCGGGATAATGGCGTGGTCGGCACCGGCCAGCGTAAAGCCGGCTGCGGTCATCTGCTCACGGAAGAAGCGGGCGTTGTCCCACAGACGCTGACGCAGCCCGTCGCCTTCACTCAACAGATCAAGTACCCGCAGTGACGCAGCAACGATTGCCGGTGCCAGCGAGTTGGAAAACAGATAAGGACGCGACCGCTGACGCAGCCACTCCACCACTTCCGCTTTCGCCGCGGTGTAGCCACCGGATGCGCCGCCCAGCGCTTTGCCCAGCGTGCCGGTGATGATGTCAACACGGCCCATCACCTCGCAATATTCGTGCGTTCCGCGGCCGGCATTGCCGACAAAGCCCACCGCATGTGAATCATCCACCATTACCAGCGCAGAAAATTCATCGGCCAGATCGCAGATTGCCCGCAGGTTAGCAATCACGCCATCCATTGAGAACACGCCATCGGTCGCGATCAGAATATGGCGGGCACCGTTAGCACGCGCCTCCTGCAGACGTGCACGCAGCTGCGTCATATCGTTATTGGCGTAGCGATAGCGCTGCGCTTTGCAGAGCCGGACGCCGTCAATGATCGAGGCGTGGTTCAGGGCATCAGAAATAATGGCGTCCTGGGCATCCAGCAGGGTTTCAAATAAGCCGCCATTGGCATCGAAGCAGGAGGAGTAGAGGATGGCATCTTCCATCCCGAGAAATTCTGCCAGCCGCTTTTCCAGCAGCTTGTGGCTATCCTGAGTACCGCAGATGAAGCGCACTGACGCCATGCCAAATCCGTGCGAGTCCATGCCCTCTTTCGCCGCCTGAATCAGTGCGGGATGGTTGGCTAACCCCAGATAGTTGTTGGCGCAGAAGTTAATCACCGCCGGGTCGCTGCCGACCGCGATTTCCGTCTGCTGGGCAGAGGTGATAATCCGCTCCTGTTTAAACAGGCCTTCCTGACGTGCAGTATCGAGTTGCTGACGAAGTTGTTGATAAAATTGCGCGGGCATTATTGCTCTCCTCAGATGGCAAAAATTTGGCACATCTTACTGAACAGACCGCCTCTCCACGATAAATCGCCCAACAGAATGTCATTTTTGCAGCATAGTTCACGCCCTGGCGAATACCGCACAAATCGTTACAGAGTCATCTGGCTGTCTGCACCCTGATGAAATGTTATGATGTGAAGTATTCGTGTGTGAAACCTCCTGTTTCACCCCACAACGTTGAAGGTAACAACATGATTATCGTAACTGGCGGCGCAGGAATGATTGGCAGCAACATCGTCAAAGCGCTGAACGATCGCGGTCACACCGACATTCTGGTGGTGGATAATCTGAAGGATGGCACCAAGTTTGCCAATTTAGTCGACCTCGATATCGTCGATTATATGGATAAAGAAGAGTTCCTCATCAGCGTGATGGCGGGCGACGACCTCGGTCCTATCGAAGCGGTATTTCATCAGGGCGCCTGCTCTGCCACCACCGAGTGGGATGGCAAGTACATGATGGATAACAACTATCAGTACTCTAAAGAGCTGCTGCATTTCTGCCTGGAGCGCGAAATCCCGTTCCTCTATGCCTCTTCGGCAGCCACCTACGGCGGCCGCAACGAAAATTTCATCGAAGAACGTCAGTACGAGCAGCCGCTTAACGTCTACGGCTACTCGAAAATGCTGTTTGATCACTATGTCCGTCAGATGCTCCCGGAAGCGAACTCGCCGGTGTGCGGCTTCCGCTATTTCAACGTCTACGGACCGCGTGAAGGCCACAAAGGCAGCATGGCAAGCGTCGCTTTCCATCTCAATACGCAGATCAGTAACGATGAAAATCCGAAACTGTTTGAAGGCAGCGACGGTTTCAAACGTGATTTCATCCATGTGGATGATGTGGCGGCAGTCAACCTGTGGTGCTGGGAGAACAACATTTCCGGCATCTATAACTGCGGTACCGGCCGCGCTGAGTCCTTCCAGGAAGTGGCGGATGCGGTGCTGAAGTTCCATCAGAAAGGCCAGATTGAGTACATTCCGTTCCCGGAAAAACTCAAAGGACGGTACCAGGCCTATACTCAGGCCGATCTCACTAAGCTGCGTGCCGCCGGCTATGACAAACCGTTTAAAACGGTGGCGCAGGGCGTCGCTGAATATATGGTCTGGCTCAACCGTAACGCATAAAGGAAGCTGCTCCGGCGATGAAAATTCTGGTAATCGGCCCGTCGTGGGTCGGCGATATGATGATGTCGCAAAGTCTCTATCGCACGCTCAAGGCCGAGCATCCCGATGCGGTGATTGATGTGATGGCACCGGCCTGGTGCCGTCCTCTGCTGTCACGTATGCCGGAAGTGAATCAGGCGCTGGCGATGCCGCTTGGGCATGGTGCGCTGGAGATTGGCGAGCGTCGCCGGTTAGGCAAAACGCTGCGCGCCAGCCACTACGATCGCGCCTATGTTCTGCCAAACTCCTTCAAGTCGGCGCTGGTGCCGTTCTTCGCCGGAATCAAACGTCGCGTCGGCTGGCGCGGCGAAATGCGCTATGGCCTGCTCAATGACCTTCGGGTGCTGGATAAAGCCGCCTTTCCACTGATGGTTGAACGCTACGTGGCGCTGGGCTATGACACGCCAGTCACGTCAGCGCAGCAGCTGCCGCAACCGCTGCTGTGGCCGAAGCTGCAGGTAGAGGAGCAGGAAAAGATTGAAACCGCCGCGCAGTTTCAGCTGTCGGCGACGCGTCCGATCATCGGTTTTTGTCCCGGTGCCGAATTTGGTCCGGCAAAACGCTGGCCGCACTATCACTACGCGGCGCTGGCGCAGCAGCTGATTGCTGAAGGCTTCCAGATCGTGCTGTTTGGTTCGGCCAAAGATCGGCCAACCGGTGAGGAGATTATCGCGGCACTGCCGGAAGAGGCCCGCGCCCATTGCCGGAATCTGGCCGGGGAAACCCAGCTGGAACAGGCGGTGATTCTGCTGGCGAATTGCCGGGCGGTAGTCAGTAACGACTCCGGCCTGATGCATATCGCCGCAGCACTGGATCGCCCGCTGGTGGCGCTCTACGGCCCCAGCAGCCCCGACTTTACTCCGCCATTAGCTCGTCAGGCGCGGGTGATCCGCCTGATTAGCGGCTATCACAAAGTGCGCAAAGGCGATGCCGAACAGGGCTATCATCAGAGCCTGATCGACATCCAGCCCGATCGCGTTCATCAGACGCTTACCGAATTGCTCAACGCGCCGCAGGAGGTGCCATGCACGTCCTGATCGTTAAAACCTCCTCAATGGGCGACGTGCTGCATTCGCTGCCGGCGCTGACCGATGCGATGCACGCCATTCCCGGCATCCGCTTTGACTGGGTGGTGGAAGAGAATTTTGCCCAGATCCCCGGCTGGCATCCCGCCGTGGATAAGGTGCTGCCGGTCGCGATTCGCCGCTGGCGCAAACACTGGTTTGGCAGCCAGCAGCGCGAAGAGCGCGTGCTGTTTAAGCGCGCGTTACAGTCACGTGAGTACGATATCGTGATTGATGCGCAGGGGCTGATTAAAAGCGCGGCGCTGGTGACCCGGTTGTCAAAGGGCATCAAGCATGGCCAGGATAGCCGCAGTGCGCGTGAACCGTTTGCCAGCTGGTGGTATGACGTCCGCCATGAGGTCAGCAAGCAACAGCACGCCGTCGAGCGAACGCGCGAACTGTTTGCCAAAAGCCTGGGCTATGAAAAACCCTCTGCCCAGGGCGATTACGCGATTGCCGGGCATTTCCTGCATCATCTGCCGGCCGATGCGCAGCACTATCTGGTGTTTCTGCACGCCACGACGCGTGACAATAAGCACTGGCCGGAATCGCACTGGCGGCAGCTGATTGAATGGGTGCAGCCAAGCGGATTGCGGGTCAGGTTGCCGTGGGGCGCGGAGCATGAGCATCAGCGTGCGCAGCGTCTGGCAGAAGGGTTTGAGCATGTCGATGTGCTGCCGAAACTGACGCTGGAAGCGATTGCTCAGCAGCTGGCTGGCGCGCGTGCGGTGGTCTCCGTCGATACCGGACTCAGCCACCTGACCGCGGCGCTGGATCGTCCTAACCTGACGCTGTATGGTCCGACCGATCCGGGTTTAATTGGCGGTTACGGCCAGAACCAACAGGCGCTGAGCGCTCCGAATCATAATCTGGCGGAGCTCACTGCCGACGCAGTGGCAGAGAAACTGCAGGCCATTATCACGGAAAACAGGCCATGAACTATGTGTTGATCTACCTGCTGCTGGTACCGTTTCGCACTCTGATGCGGCTGTTTTACCGGCCGACCGGGCGCAATTTAATCATCCAGACGGCGAAGATTGGTGATTTCATCAATATCACGCCGATGCTGCGCGCGCTCGGTCAGTCTGACCTGCTGATCAGCAAAGCGGTCGAGCCGCTGGTACGCCACGATGATACCGTCAGCCGCTATTTCCTGATCGAAGAGGCGAAACGCAGCTTCCTCGCCAAGCTAAAGCTGGCTTTCACCCTGATGAACCGCTACGACAACGTCTACCTGGTTCAGCCCAACAGCGTGAACCTGTTTTTTGCGGCGTTGTGCAATGCACCCAGCAGAGAGTTCCTGCGTACCTATGTGCGCAAGTCTTACCACGCGGTGTTCTATCGCCGCGCCAGCGGCATTGTGGATCACGCTAAGACCGATTTAACTCTCGATAGCTACCTGAAACTGATCAACCGCGAGTACCGTTATACCGATTTCCCTAAGCATGCCACCTCACCGTTGTGGCAGCCGCCATCGCCGCCCGCTGCACTGCTGGCACCGCGTGAGGGCATTAAAATCGGGATCAGTATTTCTGCCGGTAACCGGGCGAAAACCATTCCCGCCACTGTCTGGCAGCAGTTGATGGAGGCGCTGGACCACCTGCCCTGCACCTTTTATGTGTTCGGTCCACCCGCTGAGCAACCCTGGCTGGATGAATTACTGCGCTTAACCGGACCGAAAGAAAATATTCTGAGCCTGATTGGTGAGCTAAAACTCGAAGAGGTGCCGTGGGCTATCGCGCAGATGGATTTCTACATCTCCTCGGACTCTGGCAATGCCTATATTGCTGATGCGCAGCTGGTACCGGTAATCATGTTGTACGGCCCTTGTGAAGTCAGGGAACAGCGTCCGGTCAACAATGTGCTGTTTATCGGACCCGATAATATTGCTGCGTCGACATTCGTTTTTGCCACGCGTTTTCGCTTTGATCAGCCTGCTGAAAAATTATTTGGGCTGGATCACGATAAACTGACTAGAATACAAGCATTTATTACTCATAACCTGGAATAGTGAAGCGTAATGGCAATTACCTCTGTTGCTGATGCTGTTCAGCAAAGTAAGCTCCTGGTCAACACGCTCTCTGACACGGATGAATCACCCGTGCACGTTGCCTTTGGTATTAACCGCGCCTATGCGCGGGGCCTGGGCATTACGCTATTTTCACTACTCAGCCATCATCCCGATACCGCTTTCCACGCCCATATTTTTTCAGATTCGCTGATCGAGCAGGACGTTGAAAAGCTGCGCTCGCTGGCCACCGGTCACCGACTGGCGATCACGCTGCATATTTTTAACAGCGCCTGGGTCGATCAGTTGCCGGCAGTGGGACGCTATCCCAAAAGTATTCATTATCGTTTTCTGATCCCCGAAACCGTGGCGCGCTACAGCGACCGGGTCATCTACATCGACGCTGATACGCTGGTGGTGGGTGACTATTCGCCGTTATTCACTCTGGATATCACTGATTACACGCTCTGCGCCTGCAACGACACGCCGCGCGCGCGTCAGAATCAATGTCCAAGGCTCGGCCTGAAAGGAAATAACTACTTCAACTCGGGTTTCATGCTGATCAATATTCCACGCTGGATGGCCCATCAGACCACGGCACGCATTACCGGGATGCTGGTGACCCGCGGTGCGGAGTTTGGTTTTCCCGATCAGGATGCATTAAACCTGGTGCTGGAAGAGGAGGTGATGATCCTGCCGGCGCGTTACAACTATATTTATGACATCATTGCGAACAAGGTGTGGCACCGCTTCCAGGTACCAGACGATACCGTGATGATTCACTACACCGGCAAATGCAAACCCTGGCACGCCTGGGCCGGCAGCGATCTCTCCTTGCTCTATTACGACTATTACCAGCGCTCGCCGTGGGCGTCGCAATCCCTTGATTTGCCGAAGCATTACAAAGAGATGAAGCGTTTCGCCCGGATTAAGTGGTATCAGAAACAGTATGCCGAAAGCTTCAGCTGGATGATGAACTATGTCAGGCACAAGTTTTTTAGTTAACGCTGCGCCAGGCGTTTTCTGATCCCGCGGTTTTCCGGCACCGGCTGCTCTTCGGTCCTGACCCGCCTGTCGCTCATGGAAAAAATAGACTCTGCGTGCGTTATTGTTAACAATTCCGGTGATTTACTTCAGCATGGGCGACAGACAGTTTTATAATCGTCAATCACCCAATTTAATTTTGCTGGCCTGGACCTGGTTTATGATGATGAGGCAAACCCCTTTCGCTTTTCACTCTGTGCGGGTGCAAACGCTGTCATGAGTGCCCTTCCCCTGTTGAGTATCATTACCCCGATGTATAACGCGGGCAGCATGTTTGATCAGTTTATGCAGTCGCTGCTGGCGCAAACGTTGACGTCGCTGGAGATCATCATTGTTGATGATGGCTCAACCGATGGATCCGGTGAGCGTGCCGACTGGTATGCTCAACATCACGCGCAGGTTCGCGTCATTCATCAGGAAAACGGGGGCGTATCGCGCGCCCGTAATGCCGGTCTGGCCGTGGCACAGGGGAAATATGTCACCTTTCCGGATGCCGATGACACCATGAACCCGGAGATGTATCAGACGCTGGTGACACTGGCGGAAACTGACGATCTGGATGCTGCCCAGTGCAATGCCGAATGGTATTTCAAACAGAGTCAGCGGGTGAAGCCGCTGATTCCGCTGGACCGTTTGCGCAGTACCGGCGTACTGAGCGGTCCCGACTGGCTGAACACCGCGCTGAAAACGCATCGCTACATGCATGTGGTCTGGCTGGGGATTTACCGTCGCGCGCTGATTGAACAGCATCAGCTGCTGTTTGAACCTGGTCTGCATCATCAGGATATTCCGTGGACCACCGAATTTATGCTGCTGGCAAAGCGGGTGCGTTACACCGACGCGGTACTCTATCGCTACTACATGCATGACGCCTCAATCAGCAACCGCAAGCGCACCGGGCAACGTAACGTCGAATATCAGCGCCACTATCTGAAGATTGCCCGTTTGCTGGAGGAACTGAATCAGCGCTATCGTGGCAAGGTAAAAATCTATCCCTCATTCCATTATCAGGTGACGCACGAAGCACTCAGCGTCTGTCATAGCGTACGACGTGAGCCGGACAATGAGGCACGCCAGGCGATCATCACCGATCTGTTCGCCAGCCAGACGCATCGGCGGATGTTGCGTAATGCCCGCGGGATTAAGCAGTGGTATCAGCTGCTGTTATGGCTGAGTCGCCTCTATCGCTGGCGTAACAAATAACCCGTGAGGCTGGCTTTATCCTAAAAAGGGTTTGCCCTACAATCGGTTCACTAAAATTTGAGAACAATTGTTTATGGCCAGTCCGACTCCAGCAAACGTCTCTCCGCAAAACATATTGCTTATTAAGCTGCGCCATCATGGCGACATGCTGCTGACGACGCCGGCGATTAACGCGCTTCGTCAGCGTTATCCGCAAGCCAGTATCGACGTGTTGCTCTATCAGGAAACGCGCCCGATGCTGGAAGCGCATCCCGATATCCGCCATCTGCACGTCATCGACCGTAAATGGAAGCAGCAGGGCGGCTGGCGCAAGCTGGGCCATGAAGTTGCCCTGATTCGGGCGGTGCGGGGTTGTCATTACGATCTGGTGATTAATCTGGCCGATCAATGGCGCGCCGCTCTGATTACCCTTCTCTCTGCCGCGCCGCTGCGCATCGGTTTCGCCTTTAAAAAGCGCGACAACCTGCTGTGGCGGCTGTGCCATAACCAGCTGGTCCCCACACACAATCACAGCAAGCTGCACACCGTGGAACAGAATATGTCTGCGCTGGCACCGCTAGGCATCAGCGGTGAGGGCGCGCGGGTGTCAATGCACTACAGCGCTGCCGATCAACAGAGCGTGCTCGCCAGGCTGGCGGAGAAGCAGATCGCTTCACCGTTTATCGTGGTGCAGCCAACATCACGCTGGGGGTTCAAATGCTGGGAAGAAGAGAGCGTTGCCGCCACCATCGACCAACTGGCGCAGCCACAGCGCCCGGTCATCCTGACCGCCGGGCCGGATAAACACGAACTGGCGATGATCGCGCGCATTCAGGCGCTCTGTACCTCGCCGCATGTGGTGTCGCTGGCCGGCCAGTTCACCCTGCCGCAGCTGGCGGCGCTGATTGACCATGCCCGGCTGTTTATTGGTGTCGACTCCGCCCCGATGCATATGGCGGCCGCACTGGATACACCGTGCATCGCGCTGTTTGGTCCGACTAAACTGCAGCACTGGCGTCCCTGGGGCGACAATAATCGTGTCATCTGGGCGGGCGATTATGGTCCATTGCCTTCACCGGATTCGATTGATACCAAAACTGACCAGCGTTATCTCTCGGCTATCCCGGTTAAGGATGTGGTCGCGGCAGCAAGGAGCTATCTGAATGAGTAAGTTACGACTGGCGATTGTCCGGCAAAAATACCGGCCGGATGGCGGAGCGGAGCGCTTTATCTCCCGCGCGCTGGAGGCGTTGGGTAGCGAGCAGCTCGATCTCAACATCATCACCCGTAGCTGGCAGGGCACGCCGAATCCGGACTGGCATCTGCATATCTGTAACCCATCAAAGCTGGGCCGCGTCTCTCGCGAGCGCGGTTTTGCCCGTGCGGCCCGCGCCTGCTGGGAGCGGGAAAAGTTCGATATCGTGCAAAGCCATGAGCGTATCGCCGGCTGTGACATCTTTCGCGCTGGCGATGGCGTTCATCGGGTCTGGCTGGAACAGCGGGCACGCATTGTTTCACCTTTGCAGCGCCTCAGCGCCAGCCTCAGTCCGTACCACCGCTATGTGCTGCAGGCGGAAGCAGAGATGTTTCATTCACCGGCGCTGAAAGCGGTAATCTGCAATTCAGAGATGGTGAAACGCGACATTCTGCGTTGCTTCTCGCTCGGCGCCGAAAAAATCCACGTCATTCATAACGCCATCGATGCCAGCCGTTTTCAACCCGCGACGGAGGCCACACGCCACGCGACTCGTCAGCAGCTATCGCTGCCCGATAGCGCGACCGTACTGATCTATGTGGGTTCCGGGTTTGAGCGTAAAGGGCTGAAAGCGGCGATTGAAGCGCTGGCCGGCAGCGATCGTTATCTGATCGTGGTCGGTCAGGATAAACAGCTGCAGCGTTATCAGCAGCTGGCGAATCAGCACAACTGTCTGGATCGCCTGCGGTTTGTCGGCGTGCAGCAGGATGTGCAGCCATTTTACCATGCGGCCGATGGGTTACTGCTGCCTACGCTCTATGATCCTTTCCCGAATGTGGTGCTGGAAGCGATGGCCTGTGGCTTGCCGGTGATCACCAGTACCGGTTGCGGCGGCGCGGAATTTATTACCGCCGGTCAGGAAGGCTTCGTCTGTGATGCGCTGGATATCAATGGACTGCGTCAGGCGATTCAGTCAATACCGGCGCTTTCTGGCGACTCACGCATGGGTGAAGCCGCGCGGCGCAGAATTGAACCTTACGGGCCGCAGCGACTGGCAGAGTCGCTGACGTCGCTCTATCAGCACGTACTGCGAAGCAACTGACAATGTGGGATGAGTGGATGAAGGGTTTCTGATAACATGCCGCCATCTGATTTTAATCTGTTTTTAGACGCGAACGTGTCGTAACGGTAACTATGACGACCATTTACACCGCACTGCTCTATCTTATTCAGCCGCTGATTTGGCTGCGCCTGTGGCTGCGCGGTCGCAAAGCGCCCGCCTACCGCAAACGCTGGGCGGAGCGTTACGGCTATTGTGTCGGCAAAGTAAAGCCAGACGGCATTGTGTTGCACTCGGTCTCGGTCGGCGAAACGCTGGCGGCGATCCCGTTAGTGCGTGCGTTGCGTCATCGTTATCCGACTCTGCCCATCACCGTGACGACCATGACGCCAACCGGTTCAGAACGGGCGCAGTCGGCATTTGGCAAAGATGTGCATCATGTTTACCTGCCCTATGATCTGCCGGGCTCGATTAATCGTTTCCTTGATACGGTCAACCCACGACTGGTGATCATCATGGAAACCGAGCTGTGGCCCAATATCATCCGCATTCTGCACCAGCGCAACATTCCGCTGGTGATCGCCAATGCCCGTCTTTCGGCCCGTTCCGCCAAAGGCTACCGTAAGCTGGGCAAATTCATGCGCAGGCTGTTGCAAAGCATCACGCTGATTGCGGCGCAAAATAGCGAAGATGGTGACCGGTTCCTCGAACTGGGCCTCAAGCGCTCCCATCTGGCGATTACCGGCAGCCTGAAATTTGATATCTCGGTGACGCCAGAACTGGCGGCCAGAGCCGTCACCCTGCGCCGTCAATGGGCGCCGCGCCGCCCGGTATGGATTGCCACCAGCACCCATGAAGGCGAAGAGGCGATCGTGCTGGATGCGCACCGCCGGTTGCTGCAGTCGTTCCCGGACCTGCTACTGATTCTGGTTCCCCGTCATCCCGAGCGCTTCAATGATGCCCGTGAACTGACACAGCAGCGCAACTTCAGCTTTATCCTGCGCAGCAGCGGCGAAATTCCGTCAGGCTCAACCCAGGTGGTGATTGGCGACTCAATGGGCGAACTGATGCTGCTGTATGGCATTGCCGACCTGGCATTTGTCGGCGGTAGCCTGGTTGAACGAGGCGGCCATAATCCTCTGGAGCCGGCCGCCCACGCGATTCCGGTGCTGATGGGACCGCACACCTGGAACTTCAAAGATATTTGCAGCAAACTGCAGGAAGGCCAGGGGCTGATTACCGTCACCGACGTGATTTCGCTGGAAAAAGAGGTCACCAACCTGCTGCAGGATGATGACTATCGCCGCTACTACGGGCGTCACGCGGTGGACGTGCTGCACCAGAACCAGGGCGCACTGCAACGGCTGCTACAGTTACTCGAACCTCATCTGCCGCCACGGTCCCACTGATGCCAGCTCGCCAACGACTTTCGGTCGTGATGATTGCCAAAAATGAAGCGGAACTGTTGCCGGACTGTCTGGCGTCGGTCAGCTGGGCCGATGAAATTATCGTACTGGATTCCGGCAGCGAGGATAACAGCGTGGCGATTGCCACTCAGGCTGGCGCTAAGGTGTTCCGCAGCGATGACTGGCAGGGTTATGGCATACAGCGCCAGCGAGCCCAGCAGTACGCCAGCGGCGACATGGTATTGATGATCGATGCTGATGAGCGCGTCACGCCTGAACTGCGTGCGGCCATTGAGCAGGTATTGATCGCCCCACCCAGCCGCACAGTTTACAGTCTGGGCCGCAGCAACCTCTTCCTCGGCCGTTTTATGCGCCACAGCGGCTGGTATCCTGACCGTGTCATGCGGCTCTATCCGCCAGCGCTGCAGTACAACGATAACCTGGTGCATGAATCGCTCAATGCCGAAGGCGCGCCGGTGGTGGCACTGAAGGGGGATTTACAACACCTGACCTGTCGCGACCTGGTCGCCTTTCAGCGTAAGCAGCTGGCCTATGCGGAAGCCTGGGCAACTGAGCGTCATCAGCGCGGCAAACGCTGCGGCCTGTTTTCTATCTTCAGCCATACGCTGGGAGCATTTGTGAAAACCCTGCTGCTGCGCGCCGGTTTTCTGGATGGCAAACAGGGCTGGATCCTGGCGGTGGTTAACGCACAATATACGTTTAACAAATATTCGGCGCTCTGGGCGCTGAATCACGCTTCGGCAGAAGGGCGAGTATGACCACTAAAGCCATCTATCCCGGCACCTTTGATCCTATTACGCTGGGACATCTCGATATTGTCACCCGGGCCGCACAGATGTTTGATCGGGTCGTTCTGGCGATTGCCGCCAGCCCCAGCAAAAAACCGATGTTCAGCCTGGACGAGCGCGTGGCGCTGGCGAGCCAGGTTGTGGCGCATCTGCCTGGGGTTGAGGTGGTCGGATTCAGTGATTTAATGGCAAATTTCGCCCGCGAACAGCAGGCTAATGTGCTGGTTCGTGGACTGCGTGCGGTGTCAGATTTTGAATATGAAATGCAGCTGGCGCACATGAATCGTCACCTGCTGCCGACGCTGGAGAGCGTATTCCTGATGCCGTCGGAAGGCTTCTCTTTTGTCTCCTCTTCGCTGGTCAAAGAGGTGGCGCGTCACGGCGGGGATGTGACCGCCTTCCTGCCCGCGCCAGTCCATCAGGCGTTGCTGGCAAAATTAGCTTAGAGCTGATTAGTGCTGACAGTTCGGGCACCAGTAAGTGCTGCGTTGCCCGTGTCTGCCGCTGACTATCGGCGTGCCACATGCCCGGCACGGCTCCCCGGCCCGTCCATACACCTGCAACTGCTGCGCAAAATAGCCGGGTTTACCGTCGCTTTGTAAGAAATCGCGTAAAGTGGTTCCGCCCTGTTCGATAGAACGCAACAACACCGCTTTGATGGTATTTGCCAGCAGCTCAGCCTCTGACTGCGACAGACTTCCGGCCGGTCGATCGGGCAGGATCCCGGCGGTAAACAGTGACTCGCTGGCGTAAATATTGCCGACGCCGACCACTACTTTGTTATCCATCAGCCATTGCTTGATCAGCGTGCGTTTGCCACGCGACTTTTCGAACAGCCAGGTTCCATCAAACTGGTCACTGAGCGGCTCCGGCCCAAGATGTGCCAGTACGTTGCTGCCGGCCAGATCGCTGCTCCACAGCCAGGCACCGAAGCGGCGCGGATCGGTATAGCGCAACACCTTGCCATTACTCATCACCAGATCAACGTGATCATGCGTGGCGGCAGGCAGCTCTTCGGGCAGCACGCGTAAACTCCCGGACATGCCGAGATGGATGATGATCCAGCCATGTGGCAACTCCAGCAGCAGGTATTTTGCCCGGCGCTGCACGCTGAGCACCGGCTGATCGCTCAGCGACAGGATCTCCTGCGATACCGGCCAGCGCAGACGTGGATTACGCACCACGGCGTGAAGAATGGTTTCACCGACCAAATGCGGCTCGATGCCGCGACGGCTGGTTTCAACCTCTGGTAACTCGGGCATAACCTCTCCTCAGCGTATTGCACAAACAAAAAACCCGGCCGGAGCCGGGTTTTTAGCAGAACACTAAAATTACTTAATTTTAGCTTCTTTGTAGATCACATGCTGACGTACAACCGGATCGAACTTTTTCAGTTCCAGCTTCTCTGGTTTAGTACGTTTGTTCTTCGTGGTGGTATAGAAGTGACCTGTACCAGCAGAGGAAACCAGCTTGATCTTCTCACGAATACCTTTAGCCATGATTCAGTTCCTTAGTACGATTAGTACTTCTCACCACGGGCACGCATGTCGGCTAACACCGTATCAATGCCCTTTTTATCAATAATACGCATACCTTTTACAGATACACGCAGAGTAACGAAGCGCTTCTCGCTCTCAACCCAAAAACGGTGTGAGTGCAGGTTCGGAAGGAAACGGCGTTTCGTCGCGTTCATTGCGTGGGAACGGTTGTTACCGGTCACCGGACGCTTTCCAGTTACCTGGCAGACTCGTGACATGTCTATTCTCCAAAAATCAAATCAGCTCGAGCTTTAAAAATTAGGTTTTGGCCGCCTCGTCAGGCTTGCAGCCCGCCAGGCGAGTTCCATGGAACCCGCTAAGCTGGCCTAACCGCCAAACCCGAGATTCTCAAAGGTGGCGTAGTATACGCCGCTCAGCCCAAGTGCTCAAGTCCCGAACAGATAAAGATCCCGAATGATCGGGCAAAAAGCCGCCACCTGGCGCGATTTTTTCCTGAGTTAAAGCCAGCCTCGCTCAGCGAAGGAGACATATTGGCCGTGACCTATCACCAGATGATCGAGCAGACGAATGTCGAGCAACTGGCAGGCTTCACTCACTTTTCGGGTGACATCGCGGTCAGCCCGGCTCGGTTCTGCCATACCGGAAGGGTGATTGTGCGCCAGAATCAGGGCGGCGGCATTCGCCTTGAGCGCCTCACGCACAATCTCGCGCGGATGGACCTCGACACTGTTAATCGAGCCCGAGAACATTTTTTGCGCCTCCAGCACACGGTGCTGATTATCAAGAAACAGCACCATAAAGATCTCACGTTCCTGATGCGCCAACAGACTCTGCAGATATTGCCGCGTGATCTGAGGATTCTCCATGGTGCTTTCACACGCCAGCTGGCTGGCAAAAAAGCGCTTCGCCAGTTCTGCGATAGCGTGCAGCTGTGCCAGCTTGGCTTCACCGACACCCTTAATGCCGCGGAAAGCCTCTTTGCTGGCGGTCATGATCTGATAGAGCGAACCAAACTCGTGCAGTATCTGTTGCGCCAGCGCCATTACATTCTGCCCCGGCGTACCGGTGCGCAAAAATAAGGCCAGCAGTTCGACGTCACTCAGCGCTTGTGCGCCCTGCTGCTGCAGCTTCTCCCGCGGTGCCATATTGTTCATCTGCATTCTCCCTGAAGCGAACCTTAGATTGACGTATCCGGCAGCACGCCACCATCGGCAGCGTGACTTTTTACGAGATGGCTCGCAAACGCAGGCAGTGAAAAGGCGCGTCACCGGTTTTGTGATAAAGTCCGTGCATTCGCCGCCGCGGGCGGCAGACAGCTTAGTGAGGCCAGCATCATGATGGGATTAGCCGGTAAAAAAATTCTTCTTGGCGTGAGTGGCGGTATTGCTGCCTATAAAGCACCTGAGCTGGTGCGTCGCCTGCGCGATCGCGGTGCCGATGTCCGCGTGATGATGACCGACGGGGCGAAAGCCTTTATTACGCCGCTCAGCCTGCAGGCCGTGTCCGGCTATCCGGTATTTAACGATCTGCTCGACCCGGCAGCAGAAGCGGCAATGGGACATATTGAGCTGGCGAAATGGGCAGATTTAATCGTGCTGGCTCCGGCCACCGCCGACCTGATTGCCCGAATCACCGCCGGCATGGCCAACGATCTGGTGACCACCGCCGTGTTAGCGACTGCAGCACCGGTTGCGGTGGTGCCGGCCATGAATCAACAGATGTATCGCGCAGCCGTCACCCAGCACAATCTGCAGGTGCTTCAGCAGCGTGGCGTATTGATTTGGGGACCGGACAGCGGCAGCCAGGCCTGTGGCGATGTCGGGCCAGGCCGGATGCTCGATCCGCTGGAGATTGTGGACCATGCGGTACAGTGGGCCGCTCCCGTCAACGATCTGCAACATCTCAACATTATGATTACCGCCGGACCGACCCGTGAGGCGCTGGACCCGGTGCGTTATATCTCCAATCACAGCTCCGGTAAGATGGGCTTTGCTATTGCGGCAGCGGCGGCGCGACGCGGCGCGACGGTCACGCTGGTCAGCGGACCGGTGGCGCTGCCAGCGCCGGCTGGCGTAAAACGGGTTGATGTCACCAGCGCGCTGGAGATGCAGGCGGCGGTGATGGGCGAGATAGACAAACAACATATTTTCATTGCAAGCGCAGCCGTGGCAGACTACCGGGCAGCCGATATTGCGGCCGAAAAAATCAAGAAACAGGGCGGCGATGATAACGTCACGCTGCAACTGATAAAGAATCCCGATATTGTTGCCGGCGTCGCCGCGTTACAGGAGCACCGGCCCTTCGTGGTTGGATTTGCCGCTGAAACCCAGAATGTGGAAGAATACGCCCGGCAAAAACGGGTGCGCAAGAATCTGGATCTGATCTGCGCTAACGACGTTGCTAAAGCCGGACAAGGGTTCAATAGCGACACCAATGCTCTTCACCTTTTTTGGCAGGATGGAGAAAAGCGCTTACCGCTCAGCGATAAGACTCTCCTTGGCCAACAATTATTAGACGAGATTGTCAGCCGTTATGATGAAAAAAATAGACGTTAAAATCCTTGATGCGCGCGTCGGCAAAGAATTTCCACTGCCGACCTACGCCACCTCGGGTTCCGCTGGGTTAGATTTACGCGCCTGTATCGACGATGTTCTCGACATCGCGCCAGGCACCACCACGCTGGTTCCAACTGGCCTGGCCATTCATATTGCCGATCCCGACCTGGCTGCGGTGATTCTGCCTCGCTCGGGCCTTGGTCATAAGCACGGCATTGTACTGGGTAACCTGGTGGGACTGATTGACTCCGATTATCAGGGACAGCTGATGGTCTCGGTCTGGAATCGCGGTCAGGAAAGCTTCTCGCTGCAGCCGGGCGATCGCATGGCACAACTGGTCTTTGTACCGGTAGTGCAGGCCGAATTTAATCTGGTTGAAGACTTCGACGCCAGCTTGCGCGGCGAAGGCGGCTTCGGTCACTCAGGCCGTCAATAACCAACGCTACCGACTTTCACTTACGCCAATTATTTTTTCTCATCGCCATAAGACTCGTGCTTGTGGCAGATGCGTAGGTGTTGCCTGTTTAGGGTGAATTTCAGGGGTCTTTAAGGTCATGGCAGAAAAAAAAGTCGCGAAGCGAAATCGTCGCGAAGAGATTTTGCAGGCGCTGGCGCAAATGCTGGAGTCGGGTGATGGCAGTCAACGCATTACCACGGCCAAACTGGCAGCCACGGTCGGCGTGTCAGAAGCGGCGCTCTATCGTCACTTCCCCAGTAAAACACGGATGTTCGACAGCCTGATTGAGTTTATCGAAGACAGTCTGATTACCCGCATCAATCTGATCCTGAAAGATGAGAAAGAGACCATGACGCGCCTGCGTCTGATCGTGCAACTGATTCTGGGATTTGGTGAGCGTAATCCGGGGCTGACGCGGATACTGACCGGTCATGCGCTGATGTTTGAGCAGGATCGCCTGCAGGGCCGCATCAATCAGCTGTTTGAGCGGATTGAAGTGCAGCTGCGTCAGGTGATGCGCGAGCGCAAAATGCGTGAAGGTGAAGGCTTTCAGGCTGACGAAACGCTGCTGGCAAGTCAGCTGCTGGCATTTTGCGAAGGCTTGCTGTCGCGCTATGTCCGTTCGGAGTTCCGCTTTAGTCCGACCGCTGACTTCGAGGCTCGCTGGCCGCTGATTGCCGCTCAGCTGGTGTAACCATAAGGCGGGCATCGCGCCCGCCTTATGGGTCAGATACCGTAGCTTTTTTGATAGGCCCGAACCTGAGCCAGGTGGTCAGCCATCTCCGGCTTCTCTTCCAGCCACGTAATCAGGTCAGTCAGGGTAATGATCGCCGTCACGGTACAGTGATAGTCGCGCTCCACTTCCTGAATCGCTGACATCTCTCCGCGTCCACGTTCCTGGCGATCAAGCGAAACCAGCACGCCAGCCAGCGTCGCCTTGTGCGCATTGATGATATCCATCGACTCACGAATCGCCGTCCCGGCGGTGATCACATCATCCACCAGCATCACTTTGCCCTGCAGCGAACTGCCCACCAGTAATCCGCCTTCACCGTGATCTTTGGCCTCTTTACGGTTAAAGCAGTAAGGCACGTCGCGGTCGTGATGATCGGCCAGCGCCACCGCCGTGGTGGTGGCAATCGGAATCCCTTTGTAGGCCGGACCGAACAGCAGATCGAAATCGACGCCGCCATCCACCAGCGCCTGCGCGTAGAAGCGTCCCAGCAGCGCTAAATCCCGTCCGCTGTTAAACAGACCGGCGTTAAAGAAATAGGGGCTTTGACGCCCTGACTTTAAAGTGAACTCACCGAACTTCAGCACCTGCTTGTTCAGGGCAAATTCAATAAACTGACGCTGCCAGGCTTTCATTTCTCACTCCTCAAATAAAGAAAAGGCGACTCTGTGGTCGCCTGTTACATCAATTTTCCAGTGCCGCTTTCTGCGCCTGAATTAACTCTTCAATTCCGCCGCGTGCCAGCGCCAGTAGCGTCAGCAGCTCTTCGTGGCTGAACGGCTCGCCCTCTGCGGTGCCCTGCACCTCGATCATGCGGCCATCTTCCATCATCACCACGTTCATGTCGGTCTCTGCCGCGGAGTCTTCAACGTATTCCAGATCGCACAGCGCTTCGCCCTTGACGATGCCGACTGAAATGGCTGCCACCATGCCTTTCATCGGGTTTGCTTTCAGCTTGCCGCTGGCAACCAGCTTGTTCAGCGCATCGGCCAGCGCCACGCAGGCACCGGTAATAGAGGCGGTGCGGGTGCCGCCATCAGCCTGGATGACGTCACAGTCGAGCGTAATGGTAAACTCACCCAGCGCTTTTAAATCCACCGCGGCACGCAGCGAACGGGCGATCAGGCGCTGAATTTCCAGCGTACGGCCGCCCTGTTTGCCTTTTGCGGCTTCACGCGCCATGCGGCTGTGGGTCGAGCGCGGCAGCATGCCATACTCGGCAGTAATCCAGCCCTGGCCCTGGCCTTTAAGAAAACGCGGAACCCCTTCGTCTACGGAGGCAGTGCAGAGCACTTTGGTTTCGCCGAATTCCACCAGAACGGAACCCTCTGCGTGTTTGGTGTAATTGCGGGTCAATGTGACTGGACGCACCTGTTGTGCGCTACGGCCTGCTGGACGCATGGGTATTCTCCGGCTTGCTAATGATTGGCTGCGCATTATACGGACTTCCTTGCCTGCTGTCTCTTACGCCTGCCCGCCGCATCATCAGATGAAATTCACCGCTGACTGTGGCTAAATGCGCGTTCCTGTTCTTCTGATTAAAAAAACTATGGCCGCCATTCTTCATTTCCTGCTGGCGCTGGGGGTGATTTTCGCCCTTGCGCTGCTGGTCAGTCATGACCGTAAACAGATTCGCCTGCGCTTTATCGTTCAGCTGATTGTGGTGGAAGCCGCGCTCGGTTGGTTCTTTCTTCATTCCGCCAGTGGTCTGGCACTGGTGGGTTCGGTGGCGGGTTTCTTTGAGACGCTGCTCGGCTTTGCCGCCCAGGGTACAGAGTTCGTGTTTGGCGGAATGAGCAAACAGGGACTGGCGTTTATTTTCCTTGGCGTTCTCTGCCCGATTGTCTTTATCTCCGCCTTAATCGGCATATTGCAGCACTGGCGCATTCTGCCGCTGCTGATTCGACTGGTCGGTACCCTGCTGTCGAAAATTAACGGCATGGGCAAGCTCGAGTCGTTTAACGCCGTCAGTACGCTGATTCTCGGTCAGTCGGAAAACTTCATCGCCTATAAAGGGATTCTGGGTGATATCCCGCCGCGCCGGCTCTACACCATGGCGGCGACCGCGATGTCCACCGTTTCGCTGTCGATTGTCGGTGCTTATATGTCGATGATTGAACCAAAGTATGTGGTTGCAGCGCTGCTGCTCAACATGTTCAGCACCTTTATTATCCTGTCGATCATCAACCCGATGAAAAGCCAGGATGAGCAGCCTATCGCGCTGGATAAACTGCATGAAGAGCAGAGCTTCTTTGAGATGCTGGGTGAGTACATTCTGGCAGGATTCAAAGTTGCGATGATCATTCTGGCGATGCTGATCGGTTTTATTGCACTGATCGCGGCCGTGAATGCGCTGTTTGCCGCCCTGTTTGGTTACAGCTTCCAGCAACTGCTTGGCTATCTGTTCTATCCGTTTGCCTGGCTGATTGGCATTCCTAAGGCTGACGCGCTGCAGGCAGCCAGCATCATGGCGACCAAACTGGTGGCCAATGAGTTTGTGGCGATGATTGAGCTGCAGAAAGTGGCCTCAGGCATGAGCGCGCGCGGACTGGGTATTCTGTCGGTGTTCCTGGTCTCTTTCGCTAACTTCGCCTCTATCGGCATTGTGGCGGGTGCCATTAAGGGACTGAACGAGCAGCAGGGCAACGTGGTGTCACGTTTTGGCTGGAAGCTGGTCTACGGCTCGACGCTGGTGAGCCTGCTATCGGCCGCTTTTGCCGGTCTGTTTATCTGATCGTCAACGGCGGCAATCTGCCGCCGTTTCCCGCCTCAGAACCCCACGCAAACCGGCGCATCGACCCGCATCACCGACTCCTGACCAAAGCGCTTTTTATACAGCGTACGTAACGCTTCGATATGGGTATTCACGGCCGGATCAAAACGGTGGATCAGCATCAGCGCTTTGCTGTTTTCCCGTGCCAGCTGCCCATTTTCGCCCAGCCACTGACCTTTAGCGTCATAGACTGACAGCCCGTCCCTGAAGCGCGGTGTGACCTCGTTATCGACGAAATTCATCCACTCAAGTGAGCTCACTGTCCCGCCTTGTGGCTTACTCAGACCAAACCACAGCGTGGTCTGCATCATAACGTCGCCCCCGGCACAAATGGGTTGGGGTTTGGTTGGCGGGGCTGGCGGTGTCTGGCAACCCGCCAGCAACAGCACCAGCGCAACAGGAAAAGCAATAACGCGAGACATCGATCCGCCTCCTCAGAAAATGGGCCAGCCGCCATCATAAGTGCCTGTCGGACAAAGCGGAAATGATTCGTTATTCCGCTGACAGACGCTTATGCCTGTTATGCCGTGGCTGCCCTCGCTATACTTCACCCCATCTTTCCGAAAATGAGTATCGCTTATGATCCGCAGTATGACCGCTTATGCCCGCCGCGAAGCCAAAGGCGAATGGGGCAGCGCCGCCTGGGAGCTGCGTTCCGTGAACCAACGTTATCTGGAAACCTACATCCGTCTGCCGGAGCAGTTCCGCGGGCTGGAGCCGGTGATCCGCGAGCGCATTCGCCAGCGTCTGACGCGCGGCAAGATTGAGTGCAACCTGCGTTATGATGCCGATCCCAGCGCCCAGGGCGAACTGATGCTGAACGAAGCACTGGCGAAGCAGCTTGTGCAGGCGGCTAACTGGGTGAAGATGCAAAGTGATGAAGGCGCGATTAATCCGCTGGATATTCTGCGCTGGCCGGGCGTGATGTCTGCTCAGGAGCAGGACCTGGATGTGATCAATCAGCAGTTACTGCAGGCGCTGGATGGCGCGCTGGATGATTTCATTGCGGCACGCGAAAGCGAAGGTACCGCACTGAAAGGGATGATTGAGCAGCGTCTGGAAGGCGTTTCACAGGAAGTCAGCAAAGTCCGCGCGCAGATGCCTGAAGTGATCAAATGGCAGCGTGAGCGGCTGGTCGCCAAACTGGAAGACGCCGAAGTGCAGCTGGAAAATAATCGCCTGGAGCAGGAACTGGTGATGATGGCGCAGCGTGTTGACGTCTCTGAAGAGCTGGATCGACTGGATGCTCACGTGAAAGAGACCTACAACATCCTGAAGAAGAAAGAGGCGGTCGGTCGCCGTCTGGACTTCATGATGCAGGAATTTAACCGCGAGTCGAATACGCTGGCATCGAAGTCAATCAATGCAGAAATCACCACCTCCGCGATTGAACTCAAGGTGCTGATTGAGCAGATGCGAGAGCAGATTCAGAATATCGAGTAATGCTCCCCTTCACTAAGCGCCTTAACTGGCGCTTAGTTGTCTCTCTGCCCGATCATTACAGCCTGTTCAGGTAGCACTTCACTTTGGTGACTTTTTCAGCGCTGAGGGTGTCAGAATTGCGTAAAGATAGATAAATAATAATTTCCAGACTCTTCTGTAACGGCCGCCATTCACATTTACACTGGACGAAACGCTTCGCTTAACTCCCTGTATTTACGTCATTTAACCCTTAATCCTTCTTTTTTCAGCGCGTTCCGGCATCGCTCCATGAAACAGGTCAATCCTGTAGATTCCGGAGATTGCCTATCTTTCAAGGCACTTTTTGATAAAGTGTTGGTCGAAATCAGTACAGCTGTAGCGCCTGGAGACTTATGGAAGTGCTCTTTATGCGATACATCCATTTATCTCATGAAGGTTGTTAATGAAAAACACCGGAAAATTTAGCAGTTCGCTGCTGCATCCGCGTTATTGGTTTACCTGGTTTGGCCTGGGTGTGCTCTGGCTGCTGGTCCAGCTTCCCTATCCTGTTCTTATGCGTCTTGGTGCCGGTGCCGGCAAAATTTCCCGCCATTTCCTGCAGCGCCGCGAGCGCATTACCCGTCGCAATATTGAGCTCTGTTTTCCTGGCATCAGTGAAGAAAAAACCGAGCGGATGATCGCCGGTAATTTTGCTTCGCTGGGTATGGCGCTGGCCGAAACCGGCATCGCCTGGTTCTGGTCCGATCGCGCCGTTAAGCGCCTGTTTACCGTCTCCGGTCTGGCAAATCTGCACGCCGCTCAGAATGAAAAGCGTGGCGTGATGCTTATTGGCGTACACTTTATGTCGCTGGAGCTGGGTGGCCGCATCAGTGGTCTGTGTCAGCCAATGATGGCGATGTACCGCCCGCACAACAATCTGGCGATGGAATATGTTCAGACCAAAGGCCGGATGCGTTCCAATAAAGCGATGATCGATCGCCGTGACCTGCGCGGTATGGTACATGCGCTGAAACAAGGTGAATCCGTCTGGTTTGCGCCCGATCAGGACTACGGTCCGAAAGGCAGCACCTTCGCGCCGCTGTTTGCAGTGGAAAAAGCGGCAACCACTAACGGTACCTTTGTGCTGTCCCGTCTGGCGAAGCCTGCGATGGTGCCGATTATGCTGATCCGTAATGCGGGCAATGATGGTTATCATTTGATCATCGAACCGATGCTGGAAAATTATCCTCATACCGATGAGGCAGCAGCGGCGGCCTATATGAATAAGGTGATCGAAAACCAGATTCTGCGTGCTCCTGAACAGTATCTCTGGCTGCATCGCCGCTTTAAAACCCGTCCACCGGGTGAAGCGTCACTTTACGTTTAACGGATAAAGCAGGCCACGCGCCTGCTTTATTGTTTTATGGCCTCGGCTCCCGACCCGCTCCTCCCGGCTTTACGCGCAAACGCGCATGTCACCATCTCTTCTACCTGGTCAATGACACACTGGCATCAGACCCGCAATTGAGGAATGATGAGCACTCTCCCGCAAGCCAGAGTTGAAACGTCTTATGGATATCCATACCGCTGAGCAGTGGCAACGCCCACTGATTGATGATCGTCTGACACCTTACATTGAAGTGGATGCGCAACGTCTGGAGCAAAATCTGCAACAGATGCAGCGCAAGGCCGATGCCGCCGGCGTCGCCCTCCGTCCTCATATCAAAACCCACAAGAGCGTCTGGATTGCGCAACGTCAGCTGGCGTCAGGTGCCCGCGGCGTGACGGTTTCAAAACCGAGTGAAGGGATCAGCTTTATTCAGGGTGGCATCCGCGATCTGTTGTTAGCCTATCCGGTGGTGCAGGCGCAGAGTGTGGCAGAACTGCTGCGTCTGGCGGTGCGGCATCAGGCGAAAATTACCCTGATTGCCGATGCGCTGCATGGTGTGGAGGCTATCGCTGACGCCTGGCAGCAGCAGCCCGATTGCGACCTGGCCGTGGCGATCAAAGTGGATGTCGGGTTACATCGTATTGGCGTTGATCCGCATACCGATCGGGCGGTGGTTATAGCGCAGGCTCTGCGGGAAAAAGGATTACGCTTTGCCGGGCTGGTCTCTCACGCCGGACACGCCTATGGTGCCGGAAATCCCGCTGCGATAGCGGACATCGCCCGTCAGGAAGCCGTAATGATGCAGGAGTTACAGGCGAAGCTTCATGCGGCGGGCTTCACCGCCTGCCCACTCTCTGTCGGGGCCACACCCACCGCGCTGGCGGCCGAAATCGACCCCTGTATTGATGAAATCCGTCCCGGCAATTATGCATTGCTTGATCTCACTGCCTGCCGTCTCGGTTTAAGCCGCGTCGATCAGCTCGCGCTGAGTGTGATTACCCGTGTGGTGGCCGTTAACGCGCATTTCGCGATTATCGATGCCGGATCGAAAATGCTGAGTTCTGATAAAGGACCGCACGGCACGAACGCCAGCGGGTTCGGCATCGCGGCTGATGCGGCAGGCCAGACCTATGAGATCAGCAAATTATCCGAAGAGCACGGATTTTTGCTGTGTGAAAATCACCGTCCTGAAGTTGGCAGCCTGCTGCGCATCTTCCCGAATCACAGTTGTGCAGTCATGGCGCAGTCAGATGACTTTATTCTGCGCGATGAGCAGGGTGATGCGGTGAAACACCTGGTATCGGCACGCGGCAGGTTTATCTGATCAAACCGCAGGCAACACCCGATGTTGCCTGCAATCTGTTCGAAACCCTTTCTACTCCACACTTCTGTTGCTACAGCATTTTACCTGGCATAGCCCCATGCTTTAATGCCCTTTTCCGCCACTTTGCCGGAGGTAGTATGCTCTCCTCTCGTACCCTGAGCCTGACCATTCCACGCCACTGGTTAGATCTGTATGAAACCATCTGGAAACCAGAGTTCTTTCCCAAATGGGCCTCCGGGTTAACCAACAGCACGCTGGAACCGGAAGGCAACCGCTGGCGCGCCAAAGGCCCCGAGGGCACGGTGAAGATTCGTTTCACGCCCCATAATCCGTTCGGCGTAATGGATCACTGGGTTGATACCGGTTTTGGTAAGGAGATTTATATGCCAATGCGGGTAATCGCCAACGAGCAGGGTGCGGAGGTGATGGTGACGGTCTATCGCCAGCCTTTAACCTCAGAAGATAAATTTAAGCAGGATATTGAATGGGTTAGCAAAGATCTTGAAAAGCTCAATCAACTGCTTACTCAATAAATCAACGAGTTAGCGCATTTTTTATGCTGTAGTTAACGCTGGTCGTTAATGAAAAAAAATACAAAAACATTGGGCAAAAAAGCATAAAGCACTTATCTGATTACTGACGTCATTATCCCGCCTATCACCAGTTCTGCTTAAGCATTATCGCCAGGAAAACTCCTGGCAATGCTGCCTGTTTGCAGCCCGCCAGGCCTGATTTTGCACTGATTTCCGTTGAGCCAGCGATGTTCACTGGTTGTTATAAACATTAATCCTTAACTAATATTTATTACAGCGCTGTAAGTGATTTAATATTTATCATGCACAGAGTGAAACCATTAATTACTGCGGTTGCGTTATCAGACTTTTCTTATGGTGTTAAATTAAATAAAACAATGTATAAATCATTCCACACACAGCAATACCCATAATGATAAAGCAGGAAAAAAGACATGGACCGCTCAACTTATCCTTTGTTATCTGAAAAAGAATTTGTTGAGATTGCCGGCAGGATGCTGGCTGGAGAATATAAAACAACAACAGGATTTATTCGTGATCTGGCGGACTTCTTATTAACAGCGGGAGATTCCGCCATGACACGAAACCGTGAATATTCCAGGGATATCTATTTTTTATCCGAGCATCATTTGATTGAATCCATAATAACATGGCAAGCCTGGCAAGGTATTTCAGGACTTCGGCCGGAAAAATTGCACTGACTCATTGCACTAACTAACGGTGTCACAGCAACCCCATTGCCGTTACACGAATATTTATTTCGCACAGAGTACATGTACTCTAACGAGCATATCATGGCGATACGTGAAAGCAGTCTGAATAGCGCAAAATGGTCTCTCCTCTCCTCGATCAAAATTATTGGCATTGGCGTGTTGCAGCTTTCGTTACTGGCGCAAATTCTGCAGGCAAATGAGCTCAACCTGCTGGCCATTGCCGTTGTGGCTTTGCTGGCTATCGATACCCTGGCCGATCGGGGCTTCTCGAATATGCTGATCCGCCGATGCATGCTCTCAATTAACGATCTCTCGATCCTTTACTGGGGCAACATTGTGATGGGCGCCGCGACATTTGGTCTGTTATTTATTGGCAGCCATCTGCTTAATCGGATGTTTGACCAGCCTGAACTGGCCTTAATGCTGGAGATGGTCTCAGTGGTCTTTATTATTATTCCACAGGGACAGCATTACCGGGCAATATTACAGCGTGAAAAACAATATACCCGTATCGCCTTTGCTGAAACCTCTTCGGTATTAGCCGGACTGAGCGTAACCTTATTTACCGTCTGGCTAACTCCGTCAGTGCTTTGTGCAATCTGGGGTTATCTGGCGATGGCGTCCATTCGTATGCTGATTTATTGCTACTACGGTCGTTCATGGTTCCAGCCAGAATACCGTTTCAGCCTGAAAGCATTTTCTCAGATTCGTGCAAGAAACAAATAATAAAATAAGTCTGTATGGTGGGCTCTGAGCATCCGAAACGATGCGTTGGCGTGCTGTGAACCAGCACGCTTTTTCTTTTTCATCCGTAATGACGATTAATATTCCCGGTTATTCTCTGTCTCCGCTGTTCCCGTTACCCTTCCGCAACTCTGCCTCACTGCCTCTGCCTGTTATTATCCCTTAACGTTGCTGATCGCGTTGACTGCGATTTGCCCAGAAGACAGCCTCCTTCGCTCTGACGCTGCGGCATTGCCCGGCGATGACCTGACAGAACAGCCCGGTCATCCATTTATCCGGCACGTCAGCATGGTGTCAGAGGTCATGTTATGGCGTAATGCGCCTGCTGGCGGTGGCACAGCAAAACAGAGAGAGGAAGTAGCGGCCGGTTAGCCTGTCGGGCGAATTTTTTCTTATGCATTGCACGAGACGTTCACGACCCGGCGTACTGATACCACGACGTTTGCAGCACACATCCATAAACTGAGCTAATCCCAATAGCGTGGCGTCAGAAAATCTCAGTCGCCGTTTATTACGCTATACCTTAGCCTTGCCGCCGTCTAACTGGAGTCTGCTATGTTACTGACCGTTCTCTACATCATCGGCATTACCGCCGAGGCCATGACCGGCGCGCTGGCTGCGGGTCGCCGTAAAATGGATCTTTTCGGCGTCATTATCATCGCCTCAGTGACCGCAATTGGTGGCGGTTCCGTTCGCGATATCCTGCTCGGCCATTATCCGCTCGGCTGGGTCAAACACCCTGAATACATCATGATTGTCGCGGCGGCGGCGGTGATCACCACCTTTGCGGCGCCACTGATGACGCATCTGCGCAAAGTTTTTCTGGTGCTGGATGCGCTCGGCCTGGTGGTTTTCTCCATTATTGGCGCTCAGGTGGCGCTGGATTCCGGCCATGCGATGATCATTGCTGCCATCAGCGCCGTCATCACGGGCGTATTTGGCGGCGTGCTGCGTGACATGTTCTGTAATCGCATCCCACTGGTATTCCAGAAAGAGCTGTATGCGGGGATCGCTTTCGCTTCAGGCTGGATCTATATCCTGCTGCTGAAAACGTCGCTGGCGCACGAAGCGGTGATCATCATTACGCTGCTGTTCGGCTTTTTTGCCCGTCTACTGGCGCTGCGTTTTCGCCTCGGCTTGCCGATTTTCAACTATCCCCACCCGGAACACTGAGGCGGGAATGCCCTGCTGCTGTAAAAAGGCGATCAGTGATTGCAGTTCAGGATGGTGAAACTGGTCGACAAGGCGTTGGGCCAGCGCGGCACCCACGCCTGGCAAGGTTTGCCATGCTGCCGCATCCCGTTGTATCAGGTCATCCCAGTGTTGATCGGGCAGCGCCTCTGCGGCTTTACGCGGTAGCGAAACACCCAGCGCGCTGATCCAGCGTCGCAGCGGTTGCTGGCGCGTCAGATTGAAACGATGCCAGAGCTGTCCGGCACGCGCAGAAGAGATGTCGGCAGCTGTGGCGATTTGCTCAGGTGTTAAGGTGAGCCAGGCGAAAAGATGCGGCATGCTGCCCGCTTCCAGTAGCTTCAGCCAGGTGTTGCGCGCTACTCCCGGAATATTCAGCACCGACTTTTGACTCAGCCAGCGCAATTTCGCCAGCATCTGCTTCTGGCAGTCGGCACTGAAGCGATAACAGCTCAGCGGGTTATAGCGTGTTTCGTCGGGCGGCTGCGGGTAATCACGTTGCGCCACTCGCCAGATCACCCGATCTAACCGTGGGATGCCCTGTCCGGCCAGACTCAGGGTCACCTGGTCTCCCGCGATGATGTCCCTATGCCGCCAGCGACGCAGTGAGCCAATGTTTACCCGCCTGACCGTTTTGTCATCCAGCTGCACCGGCTGCAGATTAAGCACCACCGCCACTTTTCCGGTGCGGCCAATCGGAAAATCAACCGACAGCACTTCACTGCTGACCTCTGGCGGCTGATATTTCCAGGCTACGGCCCATTCGCCCTCACCGGGCCGCCAGTTTTTGCCGGCAGGCCGTGATGCCTGATGAACCACCACGCCGTCGGTGACAAACGGCAGCCCGCCATGAAACCAGCGATCACGCCATACCGCGACCTCCTCTTCATCTTTTACTGGCTGGCTCCACTGCGCGGCAATGCCCAATCCCCACTGGCTCAGTTGCGCCAGCCGGTCACGCATTTTTGCCGGCCCGTCCGGCCAAGCCCAGATAAAAATATTGAGTTGCGAAAGTAGCGGACCAGGCTGTTTACTCATCATGGCGCCGGCCACTTTTGAACGGGCATTTTTACCGCCATCCCGCGCCTGATGATGATCGGTCATCGGCAGGTAGAGTTCGCCCTGCAAAACCACCTCGTCGCGATCGCTGTTTATCTGCTGCGGTATCGCCGGGATAAAGGCCGCTTTAGTCAGCCACTCCTCCCCGCGTAATCCATCACCACGGCTTAATAACGACACCAGCCTGCCCGCACGATAAACCAGTGAAACCGCAATGCCATCCACTTTAGGCTGAACCCACAGATCGCGGCGATCCTGCATCCAGTAAGCCAGCGCCAGTTTATCGCGCAGCTTTTTTACCCCGGTATGGGCAACAGGATGCAGATGTTCACCCTGCTCAGGCAGTTGTGCTGAGTAATTTGCCTGCGGCGAGCTGAAGCAGTGCAGCCAGTGGTTAAGGCGGGATTGCAGGCTATCATAATCTGCATCGGTTACCGGGCTAAGTCCCTGTTGATAATAGGCCTGATCCCAGTGCTGAAGCTGCTGCTGCAGATGGGCAATTTCATTCGCCGCCCGTGCCGGAGTCCAGGCGGGGCAAATCGCACTGTAAACAGGCGCGGCTGCAAGCAAAACAGCAATCAGAGGCCAGCCAAATCCTTTCATGATCTCTCTCCTGACGTTTTGCGCCATTCAACACAGAGACGCTAGCATCAGCCAGAGGCCGTCATCCGATCCGGAACAGATCACAGCAAAATCCGTCACCTTTTACGCTCAGGCAACATCAATTTGCGCAGCAACACGCAAAAGTTTACCCGCAGCCGCTGCGCAAACGCTGCGTGGCAGCGGGAAGCTGTGTATACTGTGCAGGAAATCGACTCCGCTTTTAATCAATTCAAGAAAACCATGGCTCAAGGCACGCTCTATATTGTTTCTGCTCCCAGCGGTGCAGGTAAATCCAGCCTGATTCAGGCGCTGTTAAAGACCCAGCCGTTGTACGATACGCAGGTGTCTGTTTCGCACACCACCCGCGGCATGCGACCGGGTGAAACCCATGGCGAACACTACTTTTTTGTCGGAAAAGATGAGTTTGAGAAGATGATTGCGGAAGACGCTTTTCTCGAACACGCCAAAGTTTTCGACAACTACTACGGTACCTCGCGCCATGCCATTGAGCAGGTGCTTTCGACCGGCGTTGACGTCTTTCTCGACATCGACTGGCAGGGCGCGCAGCAGATCCGCACCCGAATGCCCGGCGCACGGAGTATCTTTGTTCTGCCGCCGTCGAAAGAAGAGCTCGATCGCCGTCTGCGCGGTCGCGGGCAGGATAGCGAAGAGGTGATCACCCGTCGCATGGCACAAGCCGTGGCGGAAATGAGTCACTATGCCGAATATGATTATTTAATTGTGAATGATGATTTCGATCTGGCGCTGTCCGATCTGAAAACCATTATTCGCGCAGAACGTCTGCGCATGGCGCGCCAGAAGGCGCGCCATGATGCTTTAATCAGCAAACTGTTGGCAGTCTGAATTGAGTTTCAGTATGATGCCCAGTCATTTCTTCATCTGTGGAGTAGCACACCTATGGCACGCGTAACCGTTCAGGACGCAGTAGAAAAAGTTGGTAATCGTTTTGACCTGGTGTTGGTCGCTGCACGTCGTGCACGTCAGATGCAGGTAGGCGGCAAAGATCCGCTGGTTCCGGAAGAGAACGATAAACCTACCGTTATCGCCCTGCGCGAAATCGAAGAAGGGTTGGTCACCAATCAGATTTTAGATGTGCGTGATCGTCAGGAACAGCAAGAGCAGGAAGCCGCTGAGTTACAGGCCGTTACCGCTATCGCTGAAGGTCGTCGTTAACAGCCACCTGCAGGTCACCCTTGTATCTGTTTGAAAGCCTCAATCAACTGATTGAAAAATACCTGCCAGAGGAGCACATCAAGCGCCTCCAGCAGGCTTACCTTGTCGCACGTGATGCCCACGAGGGACAGACACGCTCCAGTGGTGAGCCTTATATCACCCATCCGGTTGCCGTAGCCTGTATTCTGGCGGAAATGAAGCTCGACCATGAAACGCTCATGGCCGCGCTGCTGCATGACGTGATCGAAGATACGCCCGCCACTTACCAGGATATGGAACAGCTGTTCGGTAAGAGCGTGGCGGAGCTGGTCGAAGGCGTTTCTAAGCTGGATAAGCTGAAGTTCCGCGACAAGAAAGAGGCGCAGGCAGAGAACTTCCGCAAGATGATTATGGCGATGGTGCAGGATATCCGCGTTATTCTCATCAAGCTGGCTGACCGCACGCACAACATGCGCACCCTCGGCGCATTACGCCCGGATAAACGTCGTCGCATCGCGCTGGAAACGCTGGAAATTTACAGCCCACTAGCGCATCGTCTGGGTATTCATCACCTTAAAACAGAACTCGAAGAGCTCGGTTTCGAAGCCCTTTATCCGAACCGTTATCGGGTTATCAAAGAGGTGGTGAAGGCGGCACGCGGTAACCGTAAAGAGATGATCCAGAAGATTCTTTCTGAGATCGATGGCCGTCTGCAGGAAGCGGGCATTCCCTGCCGCGTCAGCGGTCGTGAAAAGCATCTTTACTCGATCTACCGCAAAATGACGCTGAAAGAGCAGCGTTTTCACTCGATCATGGATATCTATGCCTTTCGCGTCATCGTGAAAGATCTCGATACCTGCTATCGCGTCCTGGGCCAGATGCACAGCTTATATAAGCCGCGTCCGGGCCGGGTCAAAGATTACATCGCCATCCCCAAAGCCAACGGCTATCAATCTCTCCATACTTCGATGATCGGCCCGCACGGCGTGCCGGTTGAAGTGCAGATTCGCACTGAAGATATGGATCAGATGGCGGAAATGGGGGTCGCTGCGCACTGGGCTTACAAACAGGCGGGCGAAAGTGGCACCACGGCGCAGATTCGTGCCCAGCGCTGGCTGCAAAGCCTGCTGGAGCTGCAACAAAGCGCCGGCAGTTCATTTGAATTTATCGAAAGCGTGAAGTCCGATCTCTTCCCGGATGAGATCTACGTCTTCACGCCGGAAGGCCGTATCGTAGAGTTGCCGACAGGCGCCACACCGGTGGATTTCGCCTATGCCGTGCACACTGACATTGGTCATGCCTGCGTCGGCGCGCGTGTCGATCGCCAGCCTTATCCGCTGTCGCAATCCCTGACCAGCGGCCAGACGATTGAGATCATCACCGCGCCGGGCGCGCGTCCTAACGCCGCCTGGCTTAACTTTGTCGTCAGTTCCAAAGCCCGCGCCAAAATCCGTCAACTACTGAAGAATCTCAAACGCGAAGACTCGGTCAATCTGGGCCGTCGCCTGCTGAGCCATGCGCTGGGCGGCAGCCGTAAACTGGCTGAGATCCCGCCGGAGAATATCAGGCAGGAGCTGGATCGCATGAAGCTGACTTCGCTGGACGATCTGCTGGCGGAAATTGGTCTTGGCAATGCAATGAGCGTGGTGGTGGCGAAAAACCTGCTGCAGGCTGACAGCAAAGCGATCAGCAACAGCAAACGCGGCAAGCTGCCCATCAAAGGTGCCGACGGCGTACTGATTACCTTCGCCAAATGCTGTCGACCGATTCCCGGCGATCCGATTGTTGCGCACGTCAGTCCCGGTAAGGGCCTGGTGGTGCATCACGAATCCTGTCGAAACATTCGCGGTTACCAGAAAGAGCCAGAGAAGTTCATGCCGGTTGAATGGGACAAAGTGACTGAGCAGGAGTTTGTGGCGGAAATTAAGGTCGATATGTTTAACCATCAGGGCGCGTTAGCCAACCTGACGGCGGCGATTAACACTGCCGGTTCTAACATTCAGAGCCTGAACACGGAAGAGCGCGATGGCCGGGTATATAGCGCCTTTATTCGCCTCACCGCCCGCGATCGCGTCCATCTGGCCAATATCATGCGTAAAATCCGCGTGATGCCGGATGTGATCAAAGTTCACCGTAACCGTAATTAGTGCATGAACGATCAACGTTTTGCCCGAATTCAGACCATGCTGGCGCTGCGTCAGCACGATCTCACGGTCTGCATGGAACAAGTGCATAAACCGCACAACGTCTCTGCGGTCATTCGCACCGCCGATGCGGTGGGTATCCACGAAGTTCACGCCGTCTGGCCGAGCCAGCGGATGCGCACCCAGGCGTCCGCCTCGGCCGGCAGCAACAGCTGGGTCAAGGTGGTGACGCATCGCACTATCGGCGACGCCGTGACACAGCTTAAACAGCAGAAGATGCAGGTGTTAGCCACCCATCTGTCAGCGGAAGCCGTCGATTTCCGCGAGATTGATTATACCCGCCCGACCTGCATCCTGATGGGACAGGAAAAAACCGGCATTACCGATGAAGCCCTGGCGCTGGCCGATCAGGAGATTATCATTCCGATGGTCGGTATGGTGCAGTCGCTGAACGTCTCGGTTGCCTCCGCCCTGATCCTGTATGAAGCCCAGCGACAACGGCAGAATGCCGGCCTTTACCAGCGTGATTACAGCCTGCTGGATGAGGATGAACAGCAACGTCTGCTGTTCGAAGGGGGTTTCCCGGTGCTGGCGCGCGTCGCGCGGCAGAAAGGCCTGCCCTATCCGCGCATCAACGCCCTGGGCGAGGTCGAGGCTGACGCCAGCTGGTGGGCCACCATGCAGTCAACCGGTAAAAGTAAAAGATGAAAGGCCGCCTGCTGGATGCCATTCCGCTCAGTACCCTGACCGGCGTCGGTGCCAGCCAGGCGGCAAAGCTGGCCAAAATTGGCCTGCACACCATTCAGGATCTGCTGCTCCATCTCCCGCTGCGTTACGAAGATCGTACCCAACTTTACGCCATTGATGATCTGCTGCCCGGTATCTGGGCCACCGTAGAAGGTGAAGTGCTGCATTCCGAGATCACTTTTGGCCGCCGCCGGATGATGGTGTGTCAGATCAGCGATGGCAGCGGCGTGCTGACAATGCGCTTCTTCAACTTCAACGCCGGCATGAAAAACAGCCTGGCGCCAGGTCGTCGCGTTACCGCCTACGGTGAAATCAAACGTGGTCAGCGCGGCGCTGAGATCATTCATCCTGAGTACCGTATCCAGGGCGAACACAGCAACGTGGCGCTTGAAGAGACGCTGACGCCGGTCTATCCCACCACCGAAGGCATCCGTCAGGCTACGTTGCGTAATCTCACCGATCAGGCGCTGACGCTGCTGGAAAGCTGTCCGATTGCCGAGCTATTACCGCAGGAGCTAAGCGGCGGTTTAATCAGCCTGCCCGATGCGTTACGTACTCTGCATCGTCCGCCACCCGATCTCAAACTGAGCGAGCTGGAGAGCGGCCGTCATCCGGCGCAGCGTCGTCTGATTCTGGAAGAGCTGCTGGCGCATAATCTCAGCATGCTGGCGGTACGCGCCGGTGCGCAGCGTTATTACGCGTTACCGATGCCGCCTCGTCATAACCTGAGCGATCAACTGCTGGCGGCACTGCCCTTCTCGCCTACCGGTGCGCAGAAGCGGGTTGTGGCGGAGATAGAGCATGACCTGGCGAATGACTTCCCGATGATGCGGCTGGTGCAGGGCGATGTGGGTTCCGGTAAAACGCTGGTGGCGGCGTTATCGGCGCTGAATGTGATTGCGCACGGTAAACAGGTTGCCCTGATGGCCCCGACTGAACTGCTGGCTGAACAGCACGCCAGCAACTTCCGTCAGTGGTTTGCGCCGCTGGGGATTGAAGTCGGCTGGCTGGCTGGAAAACAGAAAGGAAAGGCGCGCCAGGCACAGCAGGAAGCCATTGCCAGCGGTCAGGTTGCGATGGTGGTCGGCACCCATGCGCTGTTCCAGGAGCAGGTGCAGTTCAACGGCCTGGCGCTGGTGATTATCGATGAGCAGCACCGTTTTGGCGTCCATCAGCGGCTGGCGCTGTGGGAAAAGGGCGAGGAACAGGGTTTCCATCCGCATCAGTTGATCATGACGGCAACGCCGATCCCCCGCACCCTGGCGATGACCGCTTATGCCGATCTCGATACCTCGACCATTGACGAACTGCCACCGGGCCGCACGCCGGTCACGACGGTCGCCATTCCCGATACCCGACGCGATGAGATCATTGCGCGGGTTGAACATGCCTGTCGCGAAGGGCGTCAGGCGTACTGGGTCTGTACGCTGATTGAAGAGTCTGACCTGCTGGAAGCGCAGGCGGCGGAAGCCAGCTGGGAAGCACTGAAAACGGCGCTGCCCGATCTCAACATCGGCCTGGTACACGGCCGGATGAAGCCGGCTGAAAAACAGGCGGTGATGCAGGCGTTTAAAACCAACCAGCTGCAGTTGCTGGTGGCAACCACGGTGATTGAAGTGGGCGTCGACGTGCCTAATGCCAGCCTGATGATTATTGAAAACCCGGAACGCTTAGGACTGGCGCAGCTGCATCAGCTACGCGGACGGGTAGGCCGTGGCGCGGTCGCCTCACACTGTGTGCTGCTCTACAAAGCGCCGCTCAGTAAAACCGCCCAGAAGCGATTGCAGGTGTTGCGCGACAGCAATGACGGCTTCGTGATTGCGCAGTTTGACCTGGAGATCCGCGGACCAGGCGAGCTGCTGGGTACGCGCCAGACCGGTAACGCCGAGTTCAAAGTGGCAGATTTATTGCGCGATCAGGCGATGGTGCCGGAAGTGCAGCGCGTGGCGCGACATATCCACCAGCACTATCCCGAGCAGGCCAGCGCCCTGATTGAACGCTGGCTGCCGGAGAACACCCGTTATACCAACGTCTGACCGGCCTTTTTACTCCCTGCCGGGCAAACGATTGCTTTTAGCCGGCGGATGATTACAATCGCCACACCATTTTTCGGGAACAGTAGAAGATGTCCACCAATCCGCAGCCAGAACAACCCGCCACTCGCCACAGTGAACTGATTTATCGCCTTGAAGATCGCCCACCGCTGCCGCAAACGCTGTTTGCCGCCGGCCAGCATCTGTTAGCCATGTTTGTGGCGGTGATTACCCCCGCGCTGCTGATTTGCCAGGCGCTGGGCCTGCCCGCCCAGGATACCCAGCACATTATCAGCATGTCGCTGTTCGCGTCGGGCGTGGCATCGATTCTGCAGATCAAAACCTGGGGTCCGGTCGGTTCCGGCCTGCTGTCGATTCAGGGCACCAGCTTTAACTTCGTCACGCCGCTGATTATGGGCGGGATGGCGCTGAAAAATGGCGGTGCTGACGTGCCCACCATGATGGCAGCGCTGTTTGGCACCCTGATGGTCGCTTCCTGTACTGAGATGGTGCTGTCGCGCGTGCTGCATCTGGCGCGCCGCATCATTACGCCACTGGTCTCAGGTATCGTGGTGATGATTATCGGCCTGTCGCTGATTCAGGTCGGGCTGACGTCGATCGGCGGCGGCTTTGCCGCCATCGCCGACCACAGTTTTGGCGCACCAAAAAATCTGCTGCTGGCTGGCGCGGTGCTGCTGGTGATCGTGCTGCTGAACCGCCAGAAAAATCCCTATCTGCGCGTCGCTTCACTGGTGATCGCCATGGCGGTCGGCTATCTGCTGGCCTGGGCACTGGATATGTTACCCACCACCAGCGCGCCAGCCGATCAACCGCTGATTGCGGTACCGACGCCGCTCTATTACGGGCTGGGCTTCGACTGGAACCTGCTGGTTCCGCTGATGCTGGTATTTATGGTGACCTCGCTGGAAACCATTGGCGACATCACAGCAACCTCTGATGTCTCAGAGCAGCCGGTGAGCGGTCCGCTCTATATGCAACGCCTGAAGGGCGGCGTGCTGGCTAACGGCCTCAATTCGTTTGTCTCCGCGCTGTTCAACACTTTCCCTAACTCCTGCTTCGGGCAGAATAACGGCGTGATTCAGCTCACCGGCGTCGCCAGCCGCTACGTTGGCTTTGTCGTGGCGCTGATGCTGATTGTGCTGGGGCTGTTTCCGGCGGTCAGCGGCCTGGTGCAGCATATTCCTGAGCCGGTGCTGGGCGGCGCGACCATTGTGATGTTCGGGACGATTGCCGCCTCCGGCGTTCGCATCGTGTCACGTGAGCCGCTGAACCGCCGCGCCATCATGATCATCGCGCTGTCGCTGGCGGTGGGGCTGGGTGTCTCGCAGCAGCCGCTGATTCTGCAATTTGCGCCTGAGTGGCTGAAAACCCTGCTCTCTTCCGGCATTGCGGCGGGTGGAATTACCGCTATCGTGCTGAACCTGATTTTCCCGCAGGAGAAGTAAGGCGAGCGACGGGCTGCGGCCCGTCTGCTATTTAGTCGGATTTACATCCAGGCTGTTGAGCTGTAACGGTAATTCAGGCATAACAACCTCTCACCGGATTTAACTCGGGAAGGATGCTATGAAATTTCTTGGAAAGTTTTTCCTCACCTTACTTTTGCTGCTGCTCTTCACCCTGGTGGTGATCTATGTGCTGCTGCAGACGCAATGGGGTGCAGGCTGGTTTAGCCGATGGGTGAGCGACAAAACGGAGTGGCATCTCTCCCTGAGTAAAATTGAGCACAACTTCTCTTCTCCCTCGCATGTCATTCTGGATGACTTCAGCTTCGGTCACGATGGTCAGCCAGCGGTGCTGGTGGCAAAGCGCGTCGATCTCGGCCTGGCGCTGGTGCAGTTCAGCGATCCGCTGCACTTCAGCAGCATCGAACTGCGTGACGGCGAAGTCAACCTGGCCAACCTGACACCATCAAGCGCGCTGCCGATTCAGGCCCAGCGTCTGCAGCTCAACAACATGCATATCGAAAGCCCCAACAGCGCGCTGCCGCTGTTCGCTCAGCAGGTGAACGGCGGCATTCTGCCGTGGAAACCGGTCGCCAGCAATATGCTGGGCCAGGATGCCCGTTTCCAGATGAGTGCCGGCAGCATGACGCTGAATAAGGTGCCCGGCGAAAATGTGCTGATTCAGGGAAGCGTCTCGCAGGGACGGATGGTTTTCAATAATGTCGGTGCCGATCTGGCTCGCGGCTCGATGACCGGCAACGGTGAGCGCGATGCGCAGGGCAACTGGAAGATTAACCAGCTGCGGCTGAATGATATTCGTCTGCAGACCGCCAGCAGCCTGAAAGATTTTCTGCGTAATGTGCAGGCGGTGCCATCGATTGCCATTACCCGGCTGGATGTGACCGATGCGCGCCTGCAGGGGCCTGACTGGGCGGTGACCGACCTTGATCTGACCCTGCGTAACCTTAACTGGCAGGGCGATGACTGGCAGAGCAACGACGGTTCGCTGGCCATGAACGCCAGTAACTTTATCAACGGCGGGCTGGAGCTGAACGATCCAATCGTCAATCTGGACTTCTCTCCGCAAGGCATCGCCCTGACGCAGTTCAGTTCACGCTGGGCCAACGGCGTGATCCGGGCAGAAGGCGACTGGTCGCGCGCCGATAAACGCCTGACGCTGAAAAACCTGGCGGTCGCCGGGCTGGAATATACCCTGCCGCAGGACTGGCGCGATCGCTGGCAGTCCACGTTACCTGACTGGCTTGATAGCGTGGTGGTGACGCGTTTCACCTCAAACCGTAATCTGATTATCGATATTAATCCGGCGTTTCCTTTCCAGCTAACGTCGCTGGATGGCACCGGTGAGAATCTGTTGCTGGTTCGTCAGCAACAGTGGGGGATCTGGTCCGGTAAGCTGAGCCTGAATGCGGCGGAGTCGACCTTTAACCGCACCGATTTGCGCCATCCTTCGATTGCACTGAGTGCCGACCCGCAGCAGATTCAGGTGACCGAGCTGAGCGCGTTCAGTGGTAAGGGCTTGCTGGAAGGACGTGCGACGGTCGGCCAGCAGCCCGAGCGTCCACTGACGTTGCAGCTGACTGGCCGTGCCGTGCCGGTGAATGTGTTGCAGAACTGGGGATGGCCGGCGCTGCCGCTAACCGGTGACAGCAACCTGCAACTGCAGCTGAATGCCGCGTTAAAAGCCGGTCAGCCACTGCGTCCAACCGCCAATGGCAGTTTGTCAGTCACCACCGACAGCCAGCAGTTGCAGCAGACCCTGCAGGCTGGTGAGGTTCGATAACGCATCAGGGCCGGTTTTACCGGCCCTGATGATCAGTTAATGCGCGCGCCCGAGCCGCCCTCTTCCAGCGGTCCGTCAGGATCGGCAGGCAGCACGATATAGACCCCTTCAAATACCGCGCCACGCTCTTCATCGCCGAACAGTTCAACTTCAAGCTGCACGCGCGCCTTACGGCCACGCGCCAGACGATCGAGATCGCCGCTTAACGAGCCCAGATCGGCGATGGCGCCTGGCCGACCACTGATAGGCTGACTGTAACGAATATGCGCATCGGCCAGAATAATGGTGCCGCCAAGATGACGCTCACGCAGCAACAGCCAGATTAATCCCCAGCCGGTCAGCGTCGCCAGCGAGAACAGGCTGCCCGCAAATAACGTCTGATGCGGGTTCTGATTGCCCGCCTCCGGCATGGTGGTGATAAATTTCTGGCCGGTATACTGCAGGATGCGTACGCCCATCTTTTCACTGAGCGGGATATGCGCGTACCAGGCCTGCTGTAGCTGACCGCACCAGTCGGCGCGGTGCAGGATATCGTCAAGCGTGACCACTGGCTTGATCATCAGAAAGTGACGTACCGGCGTGGTTTGCGGCGCGGTAATCTCTCCCTGGTTGACGTAACCCAGTTTGGCAAAGAAGGCGACGGCATCTTCGCGCGCGCTACAGGTGACGCGTTTGGCCCCCTCCTGACGCGCCACCGATTCCAGCGTCATCGCCACCAGCGTCCCCAGGCCTTTGCCCTGCACCGAAGGATGGACCGCCATAAAGCGAATCGCCGCTTCGTTGTCGGCATTGATGTACAGACGTCCTACCGCGACCGGCTGTCCCTGTTCATCCACCACCATCTGATGATGCGCTAAGGCATCCCAGGCGTCACGTTCAGAACCCTGCGGCTGACGCAGCGGTTTTCGTAGCATTTCCCAGCGGAACTGATAATAGATATCCAGCTCTTCCGCCGTCTGTGGCACGCGAAGATGATACATAAAATGTTTCTCTCGTTCGGAGCTTGCGTGGCTTATCCCTTGCCGCTCGGCTGACGATCTCACACCTGCAACCAGAAGGTTACAGGACCATCATTCACCAGCGCGACCTGCATATCTGCCGCAAAGCGGCCATTCTCAGTGGTGATGCCCTGCCGACGACAGCAGTCGCTGAAATATTCATACAGGCGTTCAGCTTCCGCCGGTTCCGCGCCGCCGGAAAAGGAGGGCCGCATGCCCTTTTTAGTATCCGCCGCCAGGGTAAACTGCGACACCACCAGCACGCTGCCGCCAGCCTGTTTGACGCTCAGGTTCATTTTGCCCTGTTCATCACCGAAGATGCGATAACCCAGCACCCGTTCTGCGAGACGCTCCGCACGCTGTGCGTCATCACCTTTTTCCACGCCCAGTAACACCAGTAATCCGCTACCGATTTCACCTGTCACGACCTGATCGACGCTAACGCTGGCGCGCTGCACGCGTTGAATCAATGCAATCATGTTTCCTCACGTTCTTTTTCTCTGTGCTGCTGTTTTAACTGGCGATAGTCCGCTAATGCGACAGTAATTTCAGCGCCTAACAACACAATACACCAGGTCCAGTAGACCCAGAGGAACAGAATCGGGATCACGGCCAGTACGCCGTAGATCAGCTGATAAGAGGGAAACATCGTAACATAGAGCGCGAAGCCCTTTTTACCCAGCTCAAACAGCGCACCCGCCACCAGCGCGCCAATCAGCGCATCGCGCGGTGGCACCCGCTGGGTGGGAACAATGCTGTAGAGCAGCCAGAAGGCGAACCAGGAGAGCAGCAGCGGGAAGATGCGCAGCATCTGATCGACCAGGCTGGTCACGCCGGTGGCGTTGATCCAGCGCAGCGACAGCAGATACGAGCTGATGGCCAGGCTGGCACCGGCCAGCAGCGGACCCAGCGTCAGGATCATCCAGTAAACCGCAAACGAATAGACCATCGGCCGCTTCTTGTTGCTGCGCCAGATGGTATTCAGTGCGGTATCGACCGAATGCATCAGCAGTAGCGCCGTGACGATCAGACCAACCGCGCCGACGGCGGTCATGCGGTTAACGTTGGCAACAAACTGCTCTAAATAGCGTTGCAGTGTGTTACCCGCAGCCGGCATCAGGTTAGTAAAGATGAACTGCTTTAACTGCACACTGATGTCGGAGAAGACCGGGAAAGCCGCAAACAGCGCAAACACCACCGCGATAAGCGGCACCAGCGCCAGCAATGAGACGAAAGCCAGATTGCCGGCCTGAGTCGTCATGCCATCTTCATCAACCCGCTTCCATAACAGTTTGAGCCACAGCCAGAACGCATGTAGCCCGGGACGAAATTTACGTGACGTCATGGTTTAATGCTGACCTGCGAACCAGTCGGGCACCGTTTTGCTGTCAGTGACCAGCACGCTTTCAATGCCCAGCGCGCGCGCCGCGTCAATATTCTGCGGGTTATCGTCGAAGAAGACCGCCTGATCGGCACTGACGCCTTCCGCCTCCAGCACGTGCTGATAGATGCGCGCTTCCGGCTTGCGCATCCCGAGTTCCTGCGACAGGTAGAGCGCATCCGCCGCCTGCTGCACATCCGGGTACTGGGTCGGCCAGAAGGCGCAGTGCAGCTTGTTGGTATTGGAGAGGATCACGACCCGATGTCCTTCCAGCCGCAGCCGGTTCATCAGCGCCAGAGTTTCAGGCCGCACGTCAACAAACACCGCCTGCCAGCCTGCGGTGAACTGCTCGTAACTCAGGGCGATCTCCAGCTTTTCACACAGCGCTAACGCGAAATCTTCATCGCTGATCTCGCCCCGCTCGTGCTGTTCAAACGCTTCATCCATCACAAAATGGCTTTGCAATGACGCCAGCGGCACGCGGCTAAGGTCACTCCAGACACCTAACACGCGGTTAAAATCGATATCAATGATCACATTGCCCAAATCAAAAATGTACAACATGGTGCGCCTCCTTCTGTTCCCTGGAGTATTCACTCTAGCGGCAAAAGGGCGGGCTGAACAGATAACCGCGGAGAGAAAAGCGGAAACGGCAATGACCGCTTGAGACGCGCGCGCTGAGACCCTACTCATCGCTGGCCTGGTGGTGCAGGATCGGAATTGCAGGCAAAAAAAAGCCCCGATAACGGGGCTTTTTATCGATTAAAGGCGCGAATTACGCGTCTTTAGGACCACGTGAAGCACGTTTACGGTCGTTTTCAGTCAGGTGACGTTTACGAATACGCACTGACTGAGGCGTGACTTCAACCAGTTCGTCATCATCGATGAACTCGATCGCCTGCTCCAGCGTCATCTTGATTGGCGGTACCAGGGTAGTCGCTTCATCCGTACCGGAAGCACGCATGTTGGTCAGTTTCTTACCGGTCAGACAGTTAACTGTCAGGTCGTTAGAGCGGCTGTGAATACCGATGATCTGGCCTTCATACACTTCCGCACCGTGACCCAGGAACAGCTTACCGCGGTCCTGCAGGCCGAACAGGGCAAACGCAACCGCTTTACCCTGACCGTTAGAGATCAGTACGCCGTTCTGACGCTGGCCCACTTCGCCTGGACGAATATCGTCGTAGTGGCTGAAGGTGGAGTAGAGCAGACCGGTACCAGACGTCATGGTCATGAATTCGTTACGGAAGCCAATCAGGCCACGGCTTGGGATCACGTAGTCGAGACGTACGCGGCCTTTGCCATCCGGATCCATGTTTTTCAGATCGCCCTTACGCTCACCCATGGCTTGCATGACTGAACCCTGGTTGTTCTCTTCGATATCCAGCGTCACGTTCTCGAATGGCTCTTGTTTGCGGCCATCGATTTCACGGAAGATAACTTTCGGACGGGATACCGCCAGTTCGAAACCTTCACGACGCATGTTTTCGATCAGAACAGAGAGGTGCAGCTCACCACGACCTGATACGCGGAACGCGTCAGCATCTTCGGTTTCTTCAACACGCAGCGCCACGTTGTGAACCAGTTCTTTGTTCAGACGCTCAAGGATCTGACGTGAAGTCACGTACTTACCTTCTTTACCACAGAACGGTGAGGTGTTGACGTTAAAGAACATGGTTACTGTTGGCTCATCGACGCTCAGTGCTGGCAACGCCTGCACGTTCTGTGGATCACAGATGGTGTCAGAGATGTTCAGTTCGCCCAGACCGGTGATAGCAATGATATCGCCCGCTTCTGCCAGATCGCTGTCGATACGCTCCAGACCCAGGTGAGTCAGAACTTTGCCGACTTTACCGTTACGGGTTTTGCCTTCGCTATCGATGATAGTGACTTGCTGGTTAGGCTTCACTTTACCGCGTTTGATGCGGCCGATGCCGATAACACCCAGGTAGTTGTTGTAGTCCAGCTGCGAGATTTGCATCTGCAGTGGCGCTTCAGCTTCAACCTGTGGTGGAGAAACGTGGTCAACGATCGCCTGATACAGTGGCGTCATATCGTCAGCCATATCAGTGTGTTCCAGACCAGCAATACCATTCAGCGCCGAAGCGAAAATGATAGGGAAGTCGAGCTGCTCGTCAGTCGCGTCGAGGTTGACGAACAGGTCAAATACCTGATCCACAACCCAATCCGGACGCGCACCCGGGCGGTCTACTTTGTTGATAACCACAATCGGCTTCAGACCATGCGCGAACGCTTTTTTGGTCACGAAGCGGGTTTGCGGCATAGGGCCATCCATCGCATCTACAACCAGCAGCACCGAGTCCACCATGGACATGACGCGCTCAACTTCACCACCGAAGTCGGCGTGTCCTGGGGTATCAACGATGTTGATACGGTAGTCGTTCCACTTAATGGCGGTGTTTTTTGCGAGGATGGTAATCCCACGCTCTTTCTCCAAATCATTGGAGTCCATCACGCGCTCGGTTGCTTCGGTACGGGCATCAAAAGTACCGGATTGTTGCAGCAGTTTGTCAACCAGGGTGGTCTTTCCATGGTCAACGTGCGCGATGATGGCGATGTTACGCAAATTTTCGATCACAGCTTTGCCTCAGGCATTAGAAATAGCGCGTTATTGTACACTGATTAAGCGGAAGACTGAACACGATCACACTTTTCACTGAAAGTTTATTGCATGGGCGTAAATTTGCCCTGTTACCGGTGCAGAAAATGCACTAAGTTGGGCTGATGCACCTATTTGGTGCTCAATCATCACCCATAAGCACCATAATGGTGCATGGCGACCATCGTGGTGCAGGTGAATCCGGACAAAAAGATGCACCACAAGGCGATTTAACTGACTACGCGAAAGTTGGCACAGAATTCGCTTTATCTCTTTTAAGCGCAAACGCCAGTCAGACGACGGGTGAAGAGCGTGCCGGAATAGCCAGGTCAGGGATGGCAGTAGTCAGAAACGCATTCCCGGCAACGACGTTCCCTCACCATGTAGACAATGACCATTTCCAGGAGAGTTGAGTATGTCCGCTGAACACGTTCTCTCGATGATGAACGAGCATGAAGTTAAGTTTGTTGACCTGCGTTTTACCGATACCAAAGGTAAAGAACAGCACGTTACTATCCCTGCTCACCAGGTTAACGCTGACTTCTTCGAAGAAGGCAAAATGTTCGATGGCTCCTCCATCGGTGGCTGGAAAGGCATTAACGAATCAGACATGGTGCTGATGCCTGACGCGACCACGGCGGTCATGGACCCTTTCTTTGAAGATTCCACGCTGATCATCCGTTGTGACATTCTCGAGCCTGGCACCATGCAGGGCTACGATCGTGACCCACGCTCGATTGCCAAGCGCGCTGAAGATTTCCTGCGCTCTTCCGGCATCGCTGATACCGTGCTGTTTGGCCCGGAACCAGAATTCTTCCTGTTCGATGATATCCGTTTCGGTTCATCGACCTCCGGTTCACACGTGGCTATCGATGATATCGAAGCGGCCTGGAACACCGGCAAAGAATACGAAGGCGGTAACAAAGGTCACCGTCCAGGTCTGAAAGGCGGCTACTTCCCGGTGCCACCGGTTGACTCATCACAGGACATCCGTTCTGCCATGTGTCTGACTATGGAGCAGATGGGTCTGGTGGTTGAAGCCCATCACCACGAAGTCGCAACCGCTGGTCAGAACGAAGTGGCAACCCGCTTCAACACCATGACCAAAAAAGCTGACGAAATTCAGATCTACAAATATGTCGTGCACAACGTGGCGCACGCCTACGGCAAAACTGCGACCTTTATGCCGAAGCCAATGTTTGGCGACAACGGTTCAGGTATGCACTGCCATATGTCACTTTCTAAAGGTGGCCAGAACCTGTTCTCCGGTGACAAATACGGCGGCCTGTCTGAAATGGCGCTGTTCTACATCGGCGGCATTATCAAGCACGCCAAAGCGATCAACGCCCTGGCGAACCCGACCACCAACTCTTACAAGCGTCTGGTCCCAGGTTATGAAGCACCGGTCATGCTGGCATACTCTGCCCGTAACCGTTCCGCCTCTATCCGTATCCCGGTGGTTGCCAGCCCGAAAGCCCGTCGTATTGAAGCGCGCTTCCCGGACCCAGCGGCTAACCCATACCTGGCGTTCACCGCGCTGCTGATGGCTGGCCTCGACGGCATCATCAACAAAATCCATCCTGGCGATGCGATGGATAAAAACCTGTATGACCTGCCACCGGAAGAAGAAGCTGAGATTCCAAAAGTGGCTGGCTCGCTGGAAGAAGCGCTGAACGCCCTGAACGAAGACCGCGAGTTCCTGACCCGTGGCGGCGTGTTCACCGACGAAACCATCGATGCTTACATCGAACTGCGTAAAGCAGAACTGGACCGCGTTCGCATGACGCCACACCCGGTAGAGTTCGAGCTTTACTACAGCGTTTAATTGGTCAGACGTTTTTGTTGCCGTGGAAACTTTCAGCCCATCTTCGGATGGGCTTTTTTCTCCGCGAATTCACCGTTCATTCGCCTTCATTCCGGCTTAAAGACTAAAATGCACTAACTTAGTGCAGAGGAACGCTGTATGGCAACTGGCTCTCTGCCCGACGCAGGGCAGATTCTCAACGCGTTAATCAACAGTATTTTGTTGGTGGATAACGACCTGGTTATTCACTACGCCAATCCGGCGGCGCAGCAATTACTGGCGCAAAGCTCACGTAAATTGTTCGGCACGCCGTTACCGGAACTGACCGGCTACTTTTCGCTGAATATTGAGGTGATGCGCGAGAGTCTTGAGGCTGGCCAGGGATTTACAGACAGTGAAGTCACGCTGGTGGTAGATGGTCGCGCGCACATCATGTCGCTGACCGCCCAGCGTTTGCCCGATGGCTTAATTCTGCTGGAAATGGCGCCGATGGATAATCAGCGTCGCCTCAGTCAGGAACAGTTACAGCACGCCCAGCAGGTGGCCGCTCGCGATTTGGTTCGTGGCCTGGCACACGAAATTAAAAATCCGCTGGGGGGATTACGCGGAGCTGCCCAGCTGTTGTCGCGCGCCCTGCCCGATCCGTCGCTGAACGAATATACCAAAGTGATTATTGAACAGGCCGACCGGCTGAGAAACCTGGTCGATCGTCTGTTAGGGCCGCAGCAGCCTGGCATGCACATCACCCAGAGCATTCATCAGGTGGCAGAGCGTGTGGTGAATCTGGTGTCGATGGAGCTGCCGGACAATGTCTCTCTGGTACGTGATTACGATCCCAGCCTGCCGGAACTGCCGCACGACCCCGATCAAATTGAACAGGTGCTGCTTAACGTGGTACGCAACGCGCTGCAGGCGTTGGGCGACGACGGCGGCACCATTGTGATTCGAACCCGTACCGCGTTCCAGTTAACGCTGCACGGCACCCGTTACCGTCTGGTGGCGCGGATTGATATTGAAGATGATGGCCCCGGCATTCCCGCCCAGCTGCAGGATACGCTGTTTTATCCGATGGTCAGCGGCCGTGAAGGCGGAACCGGTTTAGGCCTCTCCATCGCCCGTAGCCTGATTGATCAGCATTCAGGAAAAATAGAATTTAACAGTTGGCCGGGACACACCGAATTCTCGGTTTACCTGCCCATTCGCCAGTGAGGTTTCTATGCAACGAGGGATAGTCTGGATCGTCGATGACGATAGCTCCATCCGCTGGGTGCTTGAACGCGCGCTCACTGGAGCCGGTTTAAGCTGCGCCACCTTTGACAGCGCTAAAGAGGTGCTGGACGCACTCTCGACCAAAACCCCGGACGTTTTATTATCAGATATTCGCATGCCCGGCATGGATGGCCTGGCGCTGCTGAAGCAGATTAAACAGCGCCACCCGATGCTCCCGGTCATCATAATGACGGCCCACTCCGATCTGGATGCGGCGGTCAGCGCCTACCAGCAAGGAGCCTTTGATTACCTGCCTAAGCCCTTCGATATTGACGAAGCGGTTGCGCTGGTTGAGCGCGCCATCAGTCACTACCAGGAGCAGCAGCAGCCACGTAATCAGCCGGTCAGCGGACCCACCACTGATATCATTGGTGAAGCGCCAGCGATGCAGGATGTGTTCCGCATCATTGGCCGCCTGTCGCGATCCTCAATCAGCGTGCTGATCAACGGCGAATCCGGTACCGGTAAAGAGCTGGTGGCTCATGCGCTGCACCGCCACAGCCCCCGTACTAAAGCTCCCTTTATCGCGCTGAACATGGCGGCTATCCCGAAAGATTTGATTGAGTCTGAGCTGTTCGGCCATGAAAAAGGGGCATTTACCGGCGCTAACCAGATTCGTCAGGGCCGTTTTGAGCAGGCTGACGGCGGCACACTGTTTTTAGATGAGATTGGCGATATGCCGCTCGACGTGCAGACCCGTCTGTTACGCGTGCTGGCCGATGGTCAGTTTTATCGTGTCGGCGGTTATGCGCCGGTCAAAGTCGACGTGCGTATCATCGCTGCAACCCACCAGAATCTGGAACTGCGGGTGCAGGAAGGCAAGTTCCGTGAGGATCTGTTTCACCGCCTGAATGTCATTCGTGTGCATCTGCCACCGCTGCGTGAGCGCCGTGAGGATATTCCACGGCTGGCGCGTTACTTCCTGCAGGTAGCCGCCCGTGAGCTGGGCGTAGAGGCGAAAATTCTGCATCCGGAAACCGAAGCGGCGCTTACCCGTCTGCACTGGTCTGGTAACGTGCGTCAGCTGGAGAATACCTGTCGCTGGCTGACGGTGATGGCGGCCGGTCAGGAAGTCTTGATTCAGGATCTGCCGGCCGAACTGTTTGAATCCAGTACGCCGGAAAATCCGGTGCAGTCGCTGCCGGACAGCTGGGCCACGCTGCTGGCGCAGTGGGCCGATCGCGCGCTGCGTTCCGGTCATCAGAATCTGTTGTCAGAAGCACAGCCAGAGATGGAGCGCACCTTGCTGACTACCGCCCTGCGCCATACGCAGGGGCATAAACAGGAAGCCGCCCGGTTACTGGGTTGGGGACGCAACACGCTGACGCGCAAGCTGAAAGAGCTGGGCATGGAATAAGGTTGCTGAGACGGGCTGGGGAGACTCAGCCCGTCTGTTCAGATCACCCGGGAGAATTGCTGCTGACGCGCTTTCTGACGCAGGTAGCGATCAAAACACATACAGATATTGCGGATCAGCAAGCGCCCCACCCCCGTCACCTGCAAGCCCGTCGTCGTTTGCTCCACCAGCCCATCCGCGATTAACGGTTTCAGCAGCGCCAGATCTTCGGCAAAGTAGTCGCCAAAGCGAATGCCCCACTGATTTTCAATCGCCGCAAAATCGAGCGAGAAGTTGCAGATCAGGCTCTTAATAACCTCACGACGCAGGCAATCATCGTCAGTTAACGCCACACCGCGCCACAGGCCATTGCCCTGCTGCTCCACGCTGCTGTACCACGTATTGAGCACTTTCTGGTTCTGCGCGTAGCTGTCCCCAATCATGCTAATGGCGGAGACGCCAAGGCCGAGTAAATCGCTGTCGCCCTGCGTGGTGTAGCCCTGGAAGTTACGATGCAGTTGCCCTTCACGCTGCGCAATGGCCAGCTCATCCTGTGGCTTCGCAAAATGATCCATCCCGATAAACTGGTAGCCCTGCTGCGTCAGGGTAGCGATGGTCTGCTGCAGGATATCGAGCTTTTGCTGCGCCGACGGCAGTTCATCATCTTTGATTTTTCGCTGGGCGGCGAACAGTGCGGGCAGATGGGCATAATTGAACACGCTCAGCCGGTCGGGATTAAGCGCCAGCACCCGCTGCAGCGTATAGGCAAAGCTTTCCGGCGTTTGTAGCGGCAAACCGTAGATCAGATCGATGCTGGTTGAGCTGAAACCCTGTTCACGCGCCCGCGCCATCAGACCAAAGATGACCGCTTCATCCTGTACCCGATTGACCCGCTGCTGTACCGCTTTGTTAAAGTCCTGCACGCCCATGCTCAGGCGATTAAACCCCAGCGCGCGCAGATGATCGATCACATCCAGCTCAATTTCACGTGGATCAACCTCGATCGACATTTCGGCATCGTCTGCCACCGTAAAATGCTGCTTCAGCAGTGCCACCAGCCGGCTAATCTGTGACTTATCGAGAAAGGTCGGTGTGCCGCCGCCCCAGTGCAGCTGGCTCACCTGACGCTGGCGGAACAGCGGCGCGCGCTGAATGATCTCCTGCTCCAGTACATCCAGATAGCGATCGGCTTTATGGCGCTGACGCGTCACTATTTTATTGCAGCCACAGAAGTAACAAAGACGATGACAGAACGGGATATGAACATAAAGCGAGAGTGGGCGCTCCGGATAGCGCGCTACCGCACGCTGGAAATCGGCCTCACCATATTGCTCGCTAAACTCCAGCGCAGTGGGATAGGAGGTATAACGCGGGCCGGCATAATTGTATTTTTCAATCAGCGCCTGGTCCCAATCAATCTGCAGCGATGGCATGCTCACTCCTTCCGGTGACGTCGTCTAAGAGAAGGTCGCGATGAAGAAGGGATGAAAGGTGAGCGGGCAGAAGAAACCCGACGTAAACGTTGCTTCAGGCGCGACAGGCGACGTAGTTTAAACAATAACCACAGCAGATAACATGTCGCCAGCAGCGCGAAAATTGATCCAGGCCAAAACATTGTTGTTTACCTGAGAAGCGCGGCATGCGAAAAACGCATGCCGATCAAATTGGCTTAGTTGCCTTTCAGCAGACGGTACATATCTTCTTCCGCCTGCTCGTCATCGCCGTCATCCATGGCGATGCCTAACTGCTCCATCAGTTCGTCGATACGATCGAGTGCGGCGTCCAGCCAGCCCTGATCTTCCGCCGAAAGGGTTTCGCCATTTTCCAGCCGATCCAGCAGCGCGTCCAGGCGTTCGTCATTTTCCAGCTTCGCCAGCTCTTCTTCCGGCGTCAGACGTAGTTTTTTCTCTGCTGCCGGTTTCGCCACGCTTTTCTTCACTGGGGCGGCCGTAGTTTTCCCATCCGCAATCAGCGCGACCGGTTTTTTGCTGCCGATGCGGGGATCTTTAGCCTGGCTGGCCTGGCGTCCGCCGTTGTTGTCCGTTGCGGCCGGATTTGCACGGCTGCCTGACGCATGGCCGCGGTGCTTTTTATCACGTTTGCGATCGCGTGCTTCGTTATTAATATCGTCACGCGATTTACGTTTGGCTTTGACGGCAGGTTTGCCGTGCGCAGCTCGTGCAGGTTGCTTCATAGTGTTCAGTCCCGGCTTTTTTATTCAGTATAGAATTGCGGCGAAATCTAGCAGAAAGTAGCCAAAGAAAAAAGGCGACAGCTCAAGCTGTCGCCTTATTTCATACCTTCATAAGAAGGAATCATGTTTTAAATCCTTTTCGGCTCACAACATCCCGGTCAATCCTGCGCCTGCTCATCTCCCCTGAGCTTTTCCTTATCCCTGTCTGGTCCATATCCCTGACCATTTCCACTCCCTCGCTCTTTGCCTTCCTGACATCCCTGAGCGCATCATCCTGATGGGTGCTGCCATGCACTGCACACTAATGTAGACCAACTGGTAAAAGCCTCAAGTCAGCGGCAAGATTAGTTGCTGCAAAAAAAGACCACTTATTTATAACCTAATGAATAATATTGTTTTTTATTTTTAGTAATTAAAGTAAAAAACGACATAACGGGCAACCTCTATGGCAAATCTCTTACAAAAGCCGCCATCGCCAAGCGGTTGAGCACTTTCGCGCCATAACGCGTATAATCGGCGCCATTGCCTTAATGCGTTTTCTGGAGTGTCACTTTGTCTGAATTGAATTATCACGTAACCCATTTTGTCCTGAGCGCGCCGGATATCCGCCATCTTCCTGCCGATACCGGTATCGAAGTCGCCTTTGCTGGCCGCTCTAACGCCGGTAAATCCAGCGCACTGAATACCTTAACCAACCAGAAAAGCCTGGCGCGTACCAGTAAAACGCCTGGCCGCACCCAGTTGATTAACCTGTTTGAAGTGACTGAAGGTAAGCGCCTGGTCGACCTGCCCGGTTACGGCTATGCCGAAGTCCCGGAAGAGATGAAGCTGAAATGGCAACGTGCATTAGGTGAGTATCTGCAAAAACGGCAGGCGCTGAAGGGTCTGGTGGTGTTGATGGATATTCGCCATCCGCTTAAAGACCTGGATCAGCAGATGATTCAATGGGCTGTGGAAAGCAGCATCCCGGTACTGCTGCTGCTGACCAAAGCAGACAAGCTCGCATCGGGTGCCCGTAAAGCGCAACTGACGATGGTACGTGAAGCCTCACTGGCCTTTATGGGGGATGTGCAGGTCGAGCTCTTTTCGTCGCTGAAGAAGATTGGCGTGGATAAAGTCCGTCAGAAGCTGGATGGCTGGTTTAGTAACCTGGAGCCTGCACGCGACGATCAGGATGAGGAAGAGTAAGCCCCTCGCATCAGCCCGCCCGTTAGGTTCAGCAAAAGCCCAATAAAAAACGCCCCAGTCACAGAATGACTGGGGCGGCTAAATTCAGCCAAATCCGATTACGTGAAGTAAAAGGTCTGAAAGATAGAACATCTTACCTCTGTACCCTACGCCTCGAACTTTACCTGATTTTTTCTGAGCCACAAAGGCTTTTTTGTTGCTTACTTACATCAACCCGGCCTTTTTTTACCGTGCGCGTCACAAAAATAGCGTTGTGATGTAGTTTAATGACGTAAAAAGTGCTTAGCCGATAAGTAGTTACTCTTCGCCGTACGGCTCAGACGGCCAGAGCGCCAGCTGAAGCGATTAAGTAAACGATTTACTTATGCCTCAGTTCAGGCTGGCACCCACGCCGCCGTGCCAGCCGGTATTGGCCGGTTAGTGGGCTTCATCCCAGTTATCGCCGACGCCGATTTCAACCAGCAACGGTACGTCAAGCTGAACGCTGCCTTCCATTAATGCCTGGATTTTTTTACTGGCAGACTCAACCGCATCCGATCTGACCTCAAATACCAGTTCATCATGAACCTGCATAATCATCCGGACGCCGCTCTCTTTTTCCTGCTCTAACCAGCCATCGACCGCAATCATGGCACGCTTAATAATGTCAGCCGCCGTTCCCTGCATTGGCGCATTGATCGCCGCACGTTCCGCCGCTTTACGCCGTATTGCGTTGCTGGATTTGATATCCGGCAACCACAGCCGACGTCCTTCCAGCGTTTCGACATAGCCTTTGTTGGCTGCCAGCTGACGGGTATTTTCCATGTAGCTCAGTACGCCAGGATAACGTTCAAAGTAGAGATCCATATACTTTTTCGCTTCGCCGGCACCGATGTTTAACTGCCGTGACAGACCAAATGCGCTCATCCCATAGATCAGACCAAAGTTGATCGCTTTGGCGCTGCGGCGCTGTTCTCCACTAACCTTATCCAGCGCGACGCCAAAGACTTCAGCTGCGGTTGCCCGGTGGATATCTTCACCCTGAGCGAACGCATCCAGCAATCCTTTATCCTGCGAGAGATGCGCCATGATGCGCAGTTCGATTTGTGAATAGTCAGCCGCGACGATGCGATGACCTTTGGCTGCGATGAAAGCCTGGCGGATACGGCGACCTTCGTCGTTGCGTACCGGAATGTTCTGCAGGTTAGGATCGGTCGAGGATAAGCGTCCGGTCGCGGTAACCGCCTGATGATAAGAGGTATGGACCCGGCCACTTACCGGATTAATCATCAGCGGTAATTTATCGGTATAGGTCGACTTCAGTTTGGACAATCCGCGATGTTCCAGAATCACTTTAGGCAACGGATAGTCCAGTGCCAGCTCAGCTAACACCTCTTCACTGGTTGACGGTGCCCCACCAGGGGTTTTTTTGGTCGGTTTGATGCCCTGCTTTTCAAACAGAATAACCTGTAACTGCTTGGTCGAAGAGAGGTTGAACGGCTCGCCCGCCAGTTCATGCGCTTTCAGCTCCAGTTCAGCCAGACGGGCGGTGAGTTCTTTCGAATGCTGCGCCAGAATAGACTGATCAATCAATACGCCATTACGCTCAATACGCGAAATCACCGTCAGTAGCGGCATCTCAATTTGCTCAAAGACTTTTTTCGGGCCCGCTTCTTTCTCCAGCTCCGGCCACATCTTCAGATGCAGCTGTAAGGTCACGTCGGCGTCTTCAGCCGCATAATGCGCCGCCTGTTCCAGGGAGATTTGATTGAAGGTGAGCTGGTTTTTGCCTTTGCCGGCGATTTCCTGGAAAGTGACGGTTTTATGGTTCAGCCAGCGCGCCGACAGGCTATCCATATCATGTTTGCCCACGACGCTGTTAAGAATGTAGGACTCCAGCATGGTGTCGAATTTGATACCTGCCAGTTCAATGTCGTAGTTCTTCAGTACGCCGCGATCGTATTTGAGGTTCTGGCCAACCTTCCAGGCGCTGGCATCTTCCAGCAGCGGTTTGAGCTGTGCCAGCACGGCGGTGCGATCGAGTTGCTCTGGCGCATCGAGATAATCATGTGCTACCGGCAGATAGGCAGCTTCACCTGGCGCCACCGCAAAGCCGATACCGACAATACTGGCACTCAGGGTATCCAGCGAATCGGTTTCCAGATCAAAAGCGAACACCTCGCTGTGCTTCAGTTTCTCCAGCCAGCTATCAAAGGTCGCCTGATCCAGGATAGTGACATAGCCATCGGCCGAGAGCACACTGCTGGCCTCAACCACAGCCACCGGCTCATCAGACAGCCCTTTTTGCGCCTGAGGGCTGCTCTTTTTGCCCTGAAGCCATTTGCCATCCTGCAGATCATTCAGCCAGCGTTTGAACTCATAACGGCTGAACAGCGTCTGTAATGCCGCAACATCCGGTTCAGTGACCGTCAGTTCTTCACAGGGTAATTCCAGTTCAACGTCGGTTTTAATGGTCGCCAGCTGATACGAGAGAAACGCGACATCACGGTTCTGTTCAAGTTTGGCTGCCATGGTTTTGGCACCGCGGAACGACAGTTCGGCGACTTTGTCCAGATTGTCGTAAATAGAGCGCATCCCGCCCAGCCCCTGTAACAGTGCCTGCGCCGTTTTTTCCCCGACGCCGGGAACGCCAGGGATGTTATCCGAGCTGTCACCCATCATGGCGAGGAAATCGATAATCAAAGCGGGTGGTACACCATATTTCTGCTCAACCTCTTCCGGTCCCAGAATGGTGTTGGTCATGGTATTAATCAGGGTGATGCCCGGCGTCACCAGCTGCGCCATATCTTTATCACCGGTGCTGATCAGCACTGCGCGGCCTTTTTTCTCGGCCTCAAGCGCCAGCGTACCAATAACATCATCCGCCTCAACGCCGCTGACAGCCAGCAGCGGTAATCCCATGGCGCGTACCATTTCATGTAGCGGTTCGATTTGCGCGCGCAGGTCGTCTGGCATTGGCGGCCGATGCGATTTGTAATGCTCAAACAGCTCGTCCCTGAACGTTTTGCCTTTGGCATCAAACACCACAGCAACGTGACTTGGGCTATATTGCACCAGCAGGCTTTTCAGCATATTAAGCACGCCATACATGGCGCCTGTGGGTTCACCTGCACTATTGGTCAGCGGCGGGAACGCGTGATACGCGCGGTAAAGATAGGATGAGCCATCAACCAGAATCAGGGGATTTTCTGCTATTTGCGCCATAAGTCTGTCTATTCTTCGTTGCCATGGATTGGTCTATAAGGATGCCACAACCTGGCAAGAATGGTGAAATAAGGCGAGCTGCGTCCGGAGTTTTTAACGCTTTTGAGCAGAAGATCGCAACGATCGTTCTGTGGATAACTTTGTGCGTAAAAATTATAAGGCGCTGTTTTTTAGGCGTTTAACTAAATCAAACCTGATTTAATCCATTGTTTTTCATAAGGTTAGCTAATTTCTGTGACCCGATCGCTATTTTTAATAGCGCGATCCCTTGTGTGGATATTAAATTTATGCCCAGGCGATGGATAAAAATGCTGTCGCCGATCGAGGAGCAAAAAAACGCCAGCAGCGCTGGCGTTGAGGGGTCAGGCCGCGGGTTACTTCTGGCTGACCAGGAATTTCACGACGTTGGCGTAATCGGCAACGAAATTATCCATAGAGCTGGTATCCAGACCGCCGTTATTGATCATGTATTTACCATTAACGAAAATCGCTGGCACGCCACGCAGATCGACATCAGCCGCCGCTTTCTGCTGCTGAGCGACCAGTGCTTTCACGGCAAAGCTGTTCCAGGCTGCATCGTAATCCGCTGCTGAGATGCCAGCCGCGGTGATAAAGGTCTGTTTCAGACTGGCAGGATCGGTAATGGTCTGGGTTTTCTGAATCCCGTCAAAGAGTGGTGCGGTGACTTTATCTTCCACACCTAACGCCATGGCAACTGCCCATGCCTGAGTGACGACCGGACCTAAGTCACCACCAAGGAAATCAACGTGGTATTTCACCATCTTAGTCTCAGCAGGCAGGTTCTTTTTCACCGCATCATTGACGTGATAAATACGTTCGAACTGATAGCAGTGCGGGCAGAAGAAGGAGAAAAACTCCAACACCTGAGGTTCGCCTGCAACCGGCTTCTGCAGGCTGACAAATTGTTTCCCCTCGGTGAATTGTGCAGCAGACGCGCTGAACGCCAGCACTAAACCGATCAGTGCAAACCAAATCTTTTTCATCGTGAAAAACTCTCCTGACTACTTCATTAAAATTGCGGGGTCAGCTGCAAAGGAGGTTCCTGCAACAGCTTCTCCTGCTCGGTAAAAAGCGAAATCTGCCGGCGCCAGAAATCTTCATCTGTCATCCAGGGGAAGGCGCGCGGAAAAGCGGGATCCTGCCAGCGCCGGACCACCCAGGCCAGATAATAAACCATGCGCATCGCGCGTAAAGGTTCAATCAGTGACAATTCATTAATATCAAAATCACTAAATTCACCGTACGCCTCCAGCAGGATATCCCACTGAATGCGCTGCTCCTGCCGATCACCGCTGATCAGCATCCAGAGATCCTGCACTGCCGGGCCATTGCGGGCATCATCCAGATCAACAAACAGAGGTCCGTCGCGCCACAGAATATTACCCGGATGACAATCTCCGTGTAATCGTAGCGGCTGCCACGCAGTATGCCAGCGCTGCTGTAAAGTGTTACCCAGCTTATCGACAGCCTGAAGCAGTGCTCCTTTCAATGATGCAGGGACTAACAGACACTGCTCCAGCACCTCACGCGGCTGATGGAGGTATTCATCCAGCCCGATAGTGGGACGCTGGCTGAACAGCGCTTTACGGCCGGTCTGATGGATCCGCCCGAGAAAGCGTCCAACCCACTCCATCTGATCTTCGTTATCCGTTTCATACTGGCGCCCGCCGAGGCTGGGAAACACCGCAAAATAGAAGCCGGCATGGCTCTGCAATGTGTTGCCCTGTAAAACCAGCGGTGCGGCGATAGGCACTTCGTCAGCCAGCAGATCAAGCGCGTACTGATGCTCTTCAACAATCTGTTCTGCATGCCAGCGTTGCGGACGGTAAAATTTAGCGACGTAACGGCGTTTGTCATCATCACTGAATTGATAGACCCGGTTCTCATAGCTATTCAGTGCGGTCAGGCCTGATTCGACGCGTATTCCTGTTTCCCAAAGCGCATCCAGCAGCACATCGGGATTCAGGGTCTGAAAGTTAAACGCAGCGTCGCTCATCATGTTACCTGTAGTTACCCGTGTATTTAGCGGATAAGGATAACACTACTCGTCATCTTTAATGACACCCCGTGCGCGCAGCAACGCCGTTTTGAAATCGATCTCGTGATCTTTTTTCAGGCCAGGTATTTCGTCGTGGCTGGCCGCATCACGCATTTTGAGATGGTAAATCAATACATCGTCGGTTAATTCACTTAATGGGCCACGGAAACCCGCTTCCTCTGCCAGTTTCTGTAAAAATGCAATGAGGTTAAGATCGGGTTCTTTTTGCCAGGCGGGTTGCAGCAATTCAATCAACTCATTCAGACGATGGCATTTCATATCACTTACTCCTGTTTTTCAGTACGTCATTAGCGAGGACAATGCCATGACAAAGTTAACCGGCGTCATTCTGGCCGGAGGTCAGGGCCGCCGTATGGGTGGTCAGGACAAAGGATTAGTGCCACTGAATGGCAAGCCGTTGTATCAGCATGTCCTCGAACGGCTACGGCCACAAGTCGACATTGTCATAATTAACGCGAATCGTAATATTGATCGTTATCAGTTAAGCGGATGTCGGGTTGTGCAGGATGAACATGACGATTTTCCTGGTCCGCTGGCGGGGATCTACAGTGCGTTACGCGCGATTGAAGGAGAGTGGGCGGTGTTCAGTTCCTGTGACACGCCCGCTATCCCGCTTAACTTTGTTGAGCAGCTGGTGCAACAACGGGACGATGCATCCGCCGTATGGGTACGCTCACAGGAGCGCGATCATCCGACGCTGGCGCTGATCCACCGCGACGTTGCTGCACCACTCTATCAATACCTGCAGGCGGGTGAGCGGCGTCTGATGCAGTTTCTGCGCGATCAGGGCGGGCATGGGGTGCTGTTAGCGGATGACGAATCCGCCTTTCACAACATTAATACTCCGGATGATCTGGATGAGAGATTTTAATATGTCGCTACCGTTACTTGGTGTGGTCGGCTGGAGCGGTACCGGAAAAACCACGCTTCTACAGAAAGTTATACCGATTCTCAGCAGTCATGGGATTCGCAGTGGATTGATCAAACATACGCATCATCAGATGGATGTAGATACGCCTGGCAAGGACAGTTATCTGCTCAGAAAAGCGGGAGCCAATCAGGTCATCGTGGCCAGTTCTCAGCGTTGGGCACTGATGTGTGAAACACTCGATGAAGAGCCCATCGACCTTTCCTATCTGGTGAGCAGAATGGATCACTCATTACTGGATCTGGTATTGGTGGAAGGATTCAAAAACGAGGCAGTACCAAAAATTGTGTTGTGGCGCGCCGGTATCAAAGGGGGCGTAGAGGATCTGCTGGATGAGCAGGTCATTGCGGTCGCCAGCGATCGGGCGCTTAGATTATCGGTGCCGGTGCTGGATTTAAACCAGCCAGTGGCGATTGCAACGTTCATTGCAGACTGGCTGAAAGCCCGCTGATGCCATGTTTTGACAGGATTTCAGCGATCTTCAGACGTAAAAAAGCCCCGCACTACTGTGCGGGGCTTCTTCACTGATATAATGCCTGGCAGTTCCCTACTCTCGCATGGGGAGACCCCACACTACCATCGGCGCTACGGCGTTTCACTTCTGAGTTCGGCATGGGGTCAGGTGGGACCACCGCGCTACAGCCGCCAGGCAAATTCTTTGTGCATGAAACGAACCTTTTCCGCCCTGACCGCGCTGCCATCGCTCAGCCGCACCGGTCACATACTTCCGTATGCTCCCGCTGACGTCATCGCTCTGCGCCCTGTCACGCCGCAAAATCTTTCGTTTCCGCAAATAATTATCCGGAAAACAAGCTGAAAATCTGTCTCTTAAAAACGCCTCTGGCGTTGTAAGGTTAAGCCTCACGGGTCATTAGTACCGGTTAGCTCAACGCATCGCTGCGCTTACACACCCGGCCTATCAACGTCGTCGTCTTCAACGTCCCTTCAGGACTCTCAAGGAGTCAGGGAGAACTCATCTCGGGGCAAGTTTCGTGCTTAGATGCTTTCAGCACTTATCTTTTCCGCACTTAGCTACCGGGCAATGCCATTGGCATGACAACCCGAACACCAGTGGTGCGTTCACTCCGGTCCTCTCGTACTAGGAGCAACCCCCCTCAATTCTCCAGCGCCCACGGCAGATAGGGACCGAACTGTCTCACGACGTTCTAAACCCAGCTCGCGTACCACTTTAAACGGCGAACAGCCGTACCCTTGGGACCTACTTCAGCCCCAGGATGTGATGAGCCGACATCGAGGTGCCAAACACCGCCGTCGATATGAACTCTTGGGCGGTATCAGCCTGTTATCCCCGGAGTACCTTTTATCCGTTGAGCGATGGCCCTTCCATTCAGAACCACCGGATCACTATGACCTGCTTTCGCACCTGCTCGAGCCGTCACTCTCGCAGTCAAGCCAGCTTATGCCATTGCACTAACCTCACGATGTCCGACCGTGATTAGCTGACCTTCGTGCTCCTCCGTTACGCTTTAGGAGGAGACCGCCCCAGTCAAACTACCCACCAGACACTGTCCGCACCCCGGATCACGGGGCCACGTTAGAACATCAAACATTAAAGGGTGGTATTTCAAGGTTGGCTCCACGCAGACTGGCGTCTGCGCTTCAAAGCCTCCCACCTATCCTACACATCAAGGCTCAATGTTCAGTGTCAAGCTGTAGTAAAGGTTCACGGGGTCTTTCCGTCTTGCCGCGGGTACACTGCATCTTCACAGCGAGTTCAATTTCACTGAGTCTCGGGTGGAGACAGCCTGGCCATCATTACGCCATTCGTGCAGGTCGGAACTTACCCGACAAGGAATTTCGCTACCTTAGGACCGTTATAGTTACGGCCGCCGTTTACCGGGGCTTCGATCAAGAGCTTCTCCTTGCGGATAACCCCATCAATTAACCTTCCGGCACCGGGCAGGCGTCACACCGTATACGTCCACTTTCGTGTTTGCACAGTGCTGTGTTTTTAATAAACAGTTGCAGCCAGCTGGTATCTTCGACTGGCTTCGGCTCGGGGAGCAAGTCCCTCCACCTACGCGCCAGCGTGCCTTCTCCCGAAGTTACGGCACCATTTTGCCTAGTTCCTTCACCCGAGTTCTCTCAAGCGCCTTGGTATTCTCTACCTGACCACCTGTGTCGGTTTGGGGTACGATTTTGTGTTACCTGATGCTTAGAGGCTTTTCCTGGAAGCAGGGCATTTATCACTTCAGCACCGTAGTGCCTCGTCGTCACGCCTCAGTGTAAAGTGAACCGGATTTGCCTGGAACACACACCTACACGCTTAAACCGGGACAACCGTCGCCCGGCTGATATAGCCTTCTCCGTCCCCCCTTCGCAGTAACACCAAGTACAGGAATATTAACCTGTTTCCCATCGACTACGCCTTTCGGCCTCGCCTTAGGGGTCGACTCACCCTGCTCCGATTAACGTTGAACAGGAACCCTTGGTCTTCCGGCGAGCGGGCTTTTCACCCGCTTTATCGTTACTTATGTCAGCATTCGCACTTCTGATACCTCCAGCATGCCTCACAGCACACCTTCGACGGCTTACAGAACGCTCCCCTACCCAACAACGCCTAAGCGTCGCTGCCGCAGCTTCGGTGCATGGTTTAGCCCCGTTACATCTTCCGCGCAGGCCGACTCGACCAGTGAGCTATTACGCTTTCTTTAAATGATGGCTGCTTCTAAGCCAACATCCTGGCTGTCTGTGCCTTCCCACATCGTTTCCCACTTAACCATGACTTTGGGACCTTAGCTGGCGGTCTGGGTTGTTTCCCTCTTCACGACGGACGTTAGCACCCGCCGTGTGTCTCCCGTGATAACATTCTTCGGTATTCGCAGTTTGCATCGGGTTGGTAAGCCGGGATGGCCCCCTAGCCGAAACAGTGCTCTACCCCCGAAGATGAGTTCACGAGGCGCTACCTAAATAGCTTTCGGGGAGAACCAGCTATCTCCCGGTTTGATTGGCCTTTCACCCCCAGCCACAGGTCATCCGCTAATTTTTCAACATTAGTCGGTTCGGTCCTCCAGTTAGTGTTACCCAACCTTCAACCTGCCCATGGCTAGATCACCGGGTTTCGGGTCTATACCCTGCAACTTAACGCCCAGTTAAGACTCGGTTTCCCTGCGGCTCCCCTATACGGTTAACCTTGCTACAGAATATAAGTCGCTGACCCATTATACAAAAGGTACGCAGTCACCCCCATAAAGAAGGCTCCCACTGCTTGTACGTACACGGTTTCAGGTTCTGTTTCACTCCCCTCGCCGGGGTTCTTTTCGCCTTTCCCTCACGGTACTGGTTCACTATCGGTCAGTCAGGAGTATTTAGCCTTGGAGGATGGTCCCCCCATATTCAGACAGGATACCACGTGTCCCGCCTTACTCATCGAGCTCACAGCATGTGTGTTTTTGTGTACGGGAGTATCACCCTGTACCCTGCGACTTTCCAGACGCTTCCACTAACACACAAGCTGATTCAGGCTCTGGGCTGCTCCCCGTTCGCTCGCCGCTACTGGGGGAATCTCGGTTGATTTCTTTTCCTCGGGGTACTTAGATGTTTCAGTTCCCCCGGTTCGCCTTGCAGCACTATGTATTCATGCTGCAATGATGCACTGAGTGCACCGGGTTTCCCCATTCGGACATCGACGGCTGTAGCGGTTCATATCACCTTACCGTCGCTTTACGCAGATTAGCACGTCCTTCATCGCCTCTGACTGCCAGGGCATCCACCGTGTACGCTTAGTCGCTTAACCTCACAACCCACAGGCGTTTTTCAACGCTGCAGACTGCAAGCATTTGAGAGACTCGAACATATCGTGTTTTTCATTCTTATTACGGAGAATGAAAACGACATGTCGTTTCAATTTTCAGCTTGTTCCGGATTGTTAAAGAGCATAATACTTCGCAGCACACCGTTGCCGGTACGCTCTGAAGTATTTTTTTCAGAAAAAACAGTAAGACGGTATGGTGGAGCTAAGCGGGATCGAACCGCTGACCTCCTGCGTGCAAGGCAGGCGCTCTCCCAGCTGAGCTATAGCCCCATACAGTTACTGCAGAGACCACTACTACCACTCAACCGAGTACATTCCGTAAGAAATGCAATTCGTGCTCAGGCAAGGCATGTTTCCGCGAAGCATAGTGAACTATGCGAGCCGGAGACATAACGCAGCGTGAGTGCGAATTTGGTAGGCCTGAGTGGACTTGAACCACCGACCTCACCCTTATCAGGGGTGCGCTCTAACCACCTGAGCTACAAGCCTGTAGAGGTTTTTTCTGCTCGTTACTTTTCTATCAGACAATCTGTGTGAGCACTTCGCGGGAAGGTATCTTCAGGTAAGGAGGTGATCCAACCGCAGGTTCCCCTACGGTTACCTTGTTACGACTTCACCCCAGTCATGAATCACAAAGTGGTAAGCGCCCTCCCGAAGGTTAAGCTACCTACTTCTTTTGCAACCCACTCCCATGGTGTGACGGGCGGTGTGTACAAGGCCCGGGAACGTATTCACCGTGGCATTCTGATCCACGATTACTAGCGATTCCGACTTCACGGAGTCGAGTTGCAGACTCCGATCCGGACTACGACGCACTTTGTGAGGTCCGCTTGCTCTCGCGAGGTCGCTTCTCTTTGTATGCGCCATTGTAGCACGTGTGTAGCCCTACTCGTAAGGGCCATGATGACTTGACGTCATCCCCACCTTCCTCCGGTTTATCACCGGCAGTCTCCTTTGAGTTCCCGACCGAATCGCTGGCAACAAAGGATAAGGGTTGCGCTCGTTGCGGGACTTAACCCAACATTTCACAACACGAGCTGACGACAGCCATGCAGCACCTGTCTCAGCGTTCCCGAAGGCACCAATCCATCTCTGGAAAGTTCGCTGGATGTCAAGAGTAGGTAAGGTTCTTCGCGTTGCATCGAATTAAACCACATGCTCCACCGCTTGTGCGGGCCCCCGTCAATTCATTTGAGTTTTAACCTTGCGGCCGTACTCCCCAGGCGGTCGACTTAACGCGTTAGCTCCGGAAGCCACTCCTCAAGGGAACAACCTCCAAGTCGACATCGTTTACGGCGTGGACTACCAGGGTATCTAATCCTGTTTGCTCCCCACGCTTTCGCACCTGAGCGTCAGTCTTTGTCCAGGGGGCCGCCTTCGCCACCGGTATTCCTCCAGATCTCTACGCATTTCACCGCTACACCTGGAATTCTACCCCCCTCTACAAGACTCAAGCCTGCCAGTTTCAAATGCAGTTCCCAGGTTAAGCCCGGGGATTTCACATCTGACTTAACAGACCGCCTGCGTGCGCTTTACGCCCAGTAATTCCGATTAACGCTTGCACCCTCCGTATTACCGCGGCTGCTGGCACGGAGTTAGCCGGTGCTTCTTCTGCGGGTAACGTCAATCGACGCGGTTATTAACCACATCGCCTTCCTCCCCGCTGAAAGTACTTTACAACCCGAAGGCCTTCTTCATACACGCGGCATGGCTGCATCAGGCTTGCGCCCATTGTGCAATATTCCCCACTGCTGCCTCCCGTAGGAGTCTGGACCGTGTCTCAGTTCCAGTGTGGCTGGTCATCCTCTCAGACCAGCTAGGGATCGTCGCCTAGGTGGGCCATTACCCCGCCTACTAGCTAATCCCATCTGGGTTCATCCGATAGTGAGAGGCCCGAAGGTCCCCCTCTTTGGTCTTGCGACGTTATGCGGTATTAGCCACCGTTTCCAGTGGTTATCCCCCTCTATCGGGCAGATCCCCAGACATTACTCACCCGTCCGCCACTCGTCACCCAAGGAGCAAGCTCCTCTGTGCTACCGTCCGACTTGCATGTGTTAGGCCTGCCGCCAGCGTTCAATCTGAGCCATGATCAAACTCTTCAATTTAAGTTTGATTTGCTTAAACAAGTTAAGCGGTGCTCATCTGTAAAACGTCATAATGAATTTCATTATGTGTTCACTCGTGAGACTTGATATTTTTTACGTCCGGAGACGCTGATATCAATCCTGCGAGTGCCCACACAGATTGTCTGATAAATTGTTAAAGAGCAGTGCGAACAGTGCGTTAGCTTCCTGTCGCGAGGTGGCGTATATTACGCTTTCCTCCTTCAGAGTCAACTTCTTTTTCAGAAGTTTTCTCCGGCGGCGCAGTCTCCTGTGCCTCTCAACCCGGCGGCCAGTAAGCCGTTGTTCCGTGTCAGTGGAGGCGCATTATAGGGAGTTCTCAGAAGCTGACAAGTGTTTCTTTAAATAAATTTACCGAGCGCGTTTTTTTTAAACGAACGGGTTAAAAACAGCCATTTCATGGCCGAATAACGCACAGAAATCCCCTTGAGACGTTAAAAAGAGGCCTGCCGCGCTGCGCTGACGGTGCTATTCTTTTTCATTCTTCTCGCTGGATAACCCTAAGAAGGACGCTCAATGATAAAATCCGCGCGCAGCATGGCCGGTTTGCCATGGATTGCTGCCATGGCATTTTTCATGCAGGCACTGGATGCCACCATTCTTAACACCGCCCTGCCCGCTATCGCCACCAGCCTTGACCGTTCTCCTCTGGCCATGCAATCCGCTGTTATCAGTTATACCCTGACCGTCGCAATGCTGATCCCGGTCAGCGGCTGGCTCGCCGATCGCTATGGCACCCGCAAAGTGTTTATCGCTGCGGTATCGCTCTTCACGCTCGGTTCGCTGGCGTGCGCGCTGTCACCTACGCTCTCTGTACTGGTCACTTCGCGCGTCATACAGGGCGTCGGCGGTGCCATGATGATGCCGGTCGCGCGCCTGGCACTGTTACGCGCTTATCCGCGCAGTGAACTGCTGCCGGTGCTCAACTTTGTCACCATGCCGGGATTAGTCGGACCGATACTGGGACCGCTGCTTGGCGGGGTGATGGTGACCTACGCCACCTGGCACTGGATCTTCCTGATTAATATTCCCATCGGCATTCTCGGCATTTTCTATGCGCGAAAATATATGCCGGACTTCACCACACCGAAGCGCCGCTTCGATTTCTTAGGCTTTCTGCTGTTCGGCCTGGGCCTGGTGATGATCTCAATCGGGATTGAACTGTTCGGTGAGCGTATTGTTTCAGCCTGGCTGGCGGGTGCGGTGTTGCTCGGCGGAATCGTTCTGCTGCTTCTTTATATTGCACACGCGCGTCGTCACCCTTCTCCGCTGATTAATCTGCCGATGTTTAAAACGCGCACTTTTTCGGTAGGCATCATCGGTAACATCGCGTCGCGTCTCGGCACCGGCTGCGTGCCCTTCCTGATGCCGTTGATGTTGCAGGTGGGCTTTGGCTATTCGGCGATTATCGCCGGTTGCATGATGGCACCGACGGCGGTGGGATCGATACTGGCGAAGTCGACGGTAACCCAGCTGTTGCGCTGGTTAGGCTATCGCCGCCTGCTGGTAGGCATCACGGTAATCATCGGCATTCTGATCGCCAGCTTCTCTCTGCAGTCACCTGCTGAGAGCATGATCATCTTACTGCTTCCGCTGTTTATTCTGGGCATGGCGATGTCAACCCAGTTCACCGCCATGAATACCATTACGCTGGCTGATTTGAATGATGATAACGCCAGCGGCGGTAACAGCGTGCTGGCCGTGACCCAGCAGTTAGCGATCAGTTTTGGCGTCGCGGTCAGTGCCGCCGTCCTGCGCTTTTATCAGGAGTTTGAAACCGGCACCGTTGCGCAGTTCCACGCGACCTTCCTGACCATGGGCGTGGTGACGGTACTGTCAGCCCTGACCTTTATGCTGTTAAAAAACGGCGATGGCCGCAATCTGATTACTAATCGCGATAAGAAGAAAAAGAAGAAGGCGGCTTAAGTTGAGCCTCGCGCCACCAGTTCCGGCGTCAGCACCAGCGTTTGCTGGCTGGCGTCGGGATCGCTCAGGCGATGGATTAAGGTATCAATCGCCAGCTCGCCCAGTTCATCTTTCGGTTGATGGATGGTACTCAGCGGCGGCGACAGATAGCGTGCCAGCTCGATATCGTCATAGCCCATCACAGCAACGTCCTGCGGAATCTGTAAACCCGCCTGATACAGCGCATGATAAACCCCGACCGCCATCGCATCATTACTGGTGAATACCGCCTGCGGTGGCGTTTCCAGTGCCAGCAGCTCAATCATCCCGTTGTATCCGCCCTGAAACTCAAAATCGCCATGCACCACGTAACCCGGCAATACGTCAAGACCGCTTTTCTCCATCGCGTTGTGAAACCCTTCGAGGCGCATCCGCGCGGTGGTTTTGTCCTGCGGGCCGGCGATACAGGCGATGCGGGTATAGCCGCTGTCGATCAGATGCTGGGTTGCCAGCTCTCCGCCCAGCAGCGCATTGTCCTGAATGATGTCGCCACCGCCTTCAAACGGTGCCCAGTCCATCATCACGGTCGGTATAGAAGGATAACGGTTCAGAATATCCGCCGACGGCAGATGACTTTCAGTACACATCATTAACAGTCCATCGACGCGCTTTTGCATCAGCGTCTCCAGGCTGCGGTTCATCCGCTCCTCATCACCGGCGGTATTACACAGGATCAGACTGTAGCCGCGCTGGTAACAGCTATCCTCCACGCCCCGGACGACTTCGGCATAAAAGGGGTTGCTACTGGTGGTCAGCAGCATCCCGATGGTATGGGTCTGGTTGATCTTCAGGCTGCGCGCCAGCGCCGAGGGCGCATAGTTCAGACTCTGAATAGCCTGATCCACTTTTGCCCGCACGCTCTCGCTGACAAACCGGTTATTGTTGATAACGTGCGAGACAGTTGAGGTGGAGACGCCCGCCAGGCGGGCGACATCTTTCATGGTGGCCAAGCGCTTAACCCTGCTGCTGCAAAAAGTCGTCGATCTCGGCACGCCACGGCACGGAGGGCTGTGCGCCGGATCGGGTTACGGCAATAGCCGCAGCGGCATGGGCAAAGCGTACCGCCTCCTGCATCGCTTTCTGTTCCAGTCGCGCGGTAATAAAGGCGCCGTTAAACGTATCGCCCGCCGCGATGGTATCGATAGCGTTGACGCTAAAGCCCGGAATACGCTGACCCTGGCCCTGTTCACTCAGCCAGACGCCGCGCCGGCCCAGCGTAATCAGTACGGTACCAATGCCTTTGTCATGCAGCGCCGCCGCCGCCCGGGCCGCATCCTGATCGTTGTGAACGGCGATGCCGGTCAGGATCTCCGCTTCAGTTTCATTCGGGGTAATGATATCGATCAGCGCCAGCAACTCATCGGAAAGCCGGGTCGCCGGTGCCGGATTAAGAATCACCTGGGTCTGCTGCTCTCTGGCGAAACGCGCTGCCGCCAGCACGCTTTCCAGCGGTGACTCCAGTTGCATCAGCAGTGCGTCGGCATCGGCAATCACCTGTTGATGGCGCGCCACACAGTCTGGTGTCAGTGCGGCGTTTGCGCCGGAATAGATGCCGATGTTGTTCTCACCGTCACCGTTGACGAAAATCATCGCCACCCCGGTCGACTCGCCCGCCACCACTTCTACCGGCGAGGTATCTATATTGTCCTGTGCCAGCTGCTGGCGAATACGTTCGCCAATGTCATCAGCACCCACACAGGCGATAAATGCGATATCGGCACCAGCGCGACCGGCGGCCACGGCCTGATTGGCACCTTTACCACCAAACGCAATCTGATAGTTCTGCCCGATCACCGTTTCACCGGGACGAGGAAAGTGTGCCAGATTAAGGATGTGGTCAGCGTTAATGCTGCCAAGAACGGCCAGTTTTGCGTTTTTGCTCATTAGGGGAGTCCGGAATAAGTGCGCCACCGGGAGGGTGGCGCAGTGCCCTGCTTTTCTTTGTTTTATTGAGTGACCAGCTTCAGGTCGACCGGGTTGATCGCCTTCACTTTTTCACCCTTCAGCACTTTATCAGCGGTATCAACGCCAATCATGCCAATTTTGTCTGGCATCTGTGCCACGGTCGCAGACAGTTTGCCACCTTCTACCGCTTTCACGCCATCAGCGGTACCGTCAAACCCCACCACGATCACATCGGTTTTACCGGCAGTCTGCAGTGCACGCAGTGCACCCAGCGCCATTTCATCGTTCTGAGCAAACACCGCCTGCACATCCGGATGCGCCTGCAGCAGGTTCTGCATCACGTTCAGGCCTTTAGTACGGTCAAAGTCAGCCGGCTGGCTGGCGAGGATCTGGAACTTGTGCGCATCCGCAGCCTGTTTGAAGCCTTCGCCACGCTCACGCGCGGCCGAGGTTCCGGCAATGCCTTGCAGCTCAATAATTTTGGCGCTTTCGCCCACTTTCTTCGCGATGTAGTCACCGGCCATTTTACCGCCGAAACGGTTATCAGAAGCGACGTGGCTGACCACGGTACCCTGCGCTGCCATACGGTCCAGGGTGATAACCGGGATATTTGCCTGATTGGCCATCTTCACTGCGTTGCCGACCGCATCAGAATCGGTTGGGTTGATCAGCAGCAGTTTGGTGCCGCGTACCGTCAGATCCTGCACGTTTGCCAGCTCTTTCGCCGGGTTATTTTGCGAATCCAGCACCACCAGGTTGTAACCCAGTTTATCGGCTTCTTTTTGTGCACCCTCTTTCAGGGAAACAAAGAACGGGTTATTCAGGGTCGATACCACCAGCGCGATGGTCTCTTTTGCCATAGCGCTGGTACTGAGCGTAGCGCCAAGGATCATGGCCAGTGCGGTTAACTTTTTCATCATTTCATCCTGTGTATAGGTCAGAGTTATTTACTGCTTTTATTATCCACCAGCACCGCCAGCAGGATTACCACCGCTTTAACGATCATCTGGTAGTACGAAGAGACGCCCATCAGGTTCAGGCCGTTATTCAGGAAGCCGAGGATCAGTGCGCCAATCAGGGTGCCGACAATTCGTCCTTTACCGCCCGCCAGACTGGTACCACCCAGCACCACGGCGGCAATGGCATCCAGCTCGTAGCCGGTACCGGCCGTGGGCTGCGCCGAGGAGAGACGCGCTACCTCAATGGTGCCCGCCAGCGCGGCCAGCATACCGCTCAGCGAATAGACGATGACCTTGACGCGATTAACATTAATACCGGAGAGGCGGGTTGCGGCCTCATTGCCGCCCAGCGCGTAGATATAGCGGCCAAGACGGGTGTGATGCAGCATGTACCAGGCGGCGATAAACACCAGCGCCATCAGCCAGACCGGAGCAGGAATACCCAGCGGACGCCCGATACCAAACCAGCCCAGCAGATCGGCGTTGGCATTAAAGCCGGTGCTGATTGGACTGCCGTCGGTGTAGACCATGGTGACGCCACGCAGCAGCAACATCATCACCAGCGTGGCAATAAATGCCTGCACCTTACCGCGCGCCACAATGGTACCGGTCAGCGCACCAATCGCGGCCCCCAGCGCCAGCGAAGCCGCTACTGCCACCAGCGCATTCACTTCCATCCCGACCAGCGAGGCCCCGACAGCACCGGTCAGCGCCAGCAGTGAACCCACCGAGAGATCGATGCCGGAGGTCAGAATCACCAGCGTCATGCCGACCGCCATAATGGCGTTCACCGAGGTCTGCTGCAGAATGTTGAACAGGTTGGCCACGGTAAAGAAGTTCGGGCTCTGACTCGCCACCACGGCGATTAACACCACCAGCGCAATCAGCGACTTTTGTTCCAGTAACCAGCTTTTGCTAAACCAGCGACGGCTGGCAGGTAAAGTTTGGGTCGTCATACCACTAAATCCTCGCTGTGTTGCTTGCCTACGGCGGCGGCCATCAGGCTCTCCTGCGTGGCTTCTTCACGGGTAAATTCGCCGCTTAAACGGCCTTCATGCATCACAAGGATGCGATCGCTCATGCCTAACACTTCCGGCATCTCAGAAGAGACCAGGATGATGCTCAGCCCTTCGGCTTTGAACTGGTTAATCAGCTGATAAATCTCTTTTTTGGCACCGACATCAACGCCACGGGTTGGCTCATCAAGAATCAGCACGTTGGGACGGGTCATCAGGCCGCGGGCAATCGCCACTTTCTGCTGATTGCCGCCGGAAAGCAGGCCGATCGGCTGCGACATAGAGGGCGTTTTGACGTTGAACAGCCGGATAAAGTCGCCTACCGCCAGCTGCTCAGCCGCGTGCTTCAGCGTGCCGCCGCCGTGACTGAAATAGCGCAGCGCGGTCAGCGACATGTTCTCTTTCACCGACATACCCAGAACCAGGCCGTCACGCTTACGATCTTCAGAGATATAGACGATGCCGTTCGCCAGCCCGTCCTGTGGCGAACGCGTCACCACTTCGCGACCGCTGAGCCACAGGCTGCCCTGATGACGCGGCAACGCGCCATAGAGCACTTTCATCAGTTCAGTGCGGCCCGCGCCCATCAGTCCGGAGATGCCCAGAATCTCTCCTTTGCGCAGGCTGAAACTGACGTTATGCACGCCGGGACCGCTGACGTTGTCGACTTTCAGCCGCACTTCGCCCGGAGTCTGATCGAGATGCGGATATTGATCTTCCAGTTTGCGGCCGACCATCATTTCGATCAGGCTCTCTTCGGTCAGTTCGCTGACCGGACGCTCCGCAATAAACTGGCCGTCACGAAACACCGTGACGTCATCGCAGATCTCAAAGATCTCTTTCATGCGATGCGAGATGTAGACGATGCCGCAGCCCTGCGCCTTCAGTTCATTGATTACCCGAAACAGCGACAGCGTTTCGGTATCCGTCAGCGCATCGGTCGGTTCATCCATGATGATCACCTGCGACTCAAAGCTCAGAACTTTGGCAATTTCGACCATTTGCTGATCGCCAATCGACAGATCGCCCACCAGCTTGTGGCTGTTGAAGCGCAGATTTAACCGCTTCAGCAAGGCATCCGCTTCGGCATACATGCGCGTCCACTGGATGCGGCCAAAACGGTTAACAAATTCACGACCGAGGAAAATATTCTCCGCCACGGTTAACTGGGGGATCAGATTCAGTTCCTGATGGATAATGCCGATGCCCGCTTCCTGTGAGGCTTTAGGGCCATTGAACCGGGTCTCTTTGCCGAGCCAGTGCAGCGAACCGGCATCAAACTGATAGATCCCGGTAAGCACTTTCATCATGGTGGATTTACCGGCACCGTTTTCACCGACCAGCGCCATCACGCGTCCTGCCCGGACATTCAGTGAGGCACCCTTGAGGGCTTTCACCCCAGGGAACGATTTTTCAATGCCGTTAAGCTGCAGTAAAGGTTGCATAGCGGCCTCAGAAGGTGACGCCGGCGCTCAGGATGACATTCGCAAACGGAGAACACTCTCCGCTGCGAATGACCGCCTGACTGCGCTGCGTCTGTTGTTTGAATTGTTCATGGCTGGTGTAGCTGATGGTGATGCAATTCCCCTGGTGCTGTTGCAAGGCTTCGAGCACGGCGAGCAGTGCGCTATGGAGCGGCGGATTGTGCTGCTTAATCTCCTCCGCGATCAGGGCGCTTTCTACCTGCATCTCAAGCGTGACGGCATTGACCACCTGCATAAAATCGGGCGTACCCGGCGTCAGTGCTAAGTCAATGCGTTGCGGTCCTGCCGGAATCGGCAAACCGGCATCAGCAATCGTCAGCGTATCCGTGTGTCCCAGGCGGGCAATCACATGAGAGAGTTCAGCGTTTAACAAGCGACCTTTTTTCATCTTTTCACTCCACAGCGAAACGTTTCGCTGACAGGAGTGTATGAAAAGCCGCCAGCAACTCAATCGGGGAGAGTGAAATTTGTGATCGTTATCGAAACGTTTCGCTCACGCGGAGGGAAATTTGAATTAGGGCAGATAGCGGGGCAAAAAAAAGGACCGCCGAAGCGGTCCCGATCGCGGCGATTAAGGCAGTTTTCTGACCTGCTTAACGTCCATTTCGATGCTGTTGAAATCTTTATCCAGCTCACCGGTCAGCTCAACGGTATCCTGAGGCGAGATAGTCTGGCCGTTCCAGTGCTTGTGGTCGATTTCGACTTTCATGGTGCCGGTCTGATCGCGGAACAGATAATCTTCATCGCCGATCTGCTTTTCCAGCTTACCGCGAACGGTGATCCAGCTTTCGTCGCGCATATCTTCAGCCTGCTTCACGGTCACCACGCTGGTGTGGTCGGCGCTGAAGCCGCCCTGTTTCGTCTGGGTCTGCGCCGCCGGGGCATTAGGGTCGGTAAAACCGCCTTGCTGTGCAGCCAAAACCGGGGCAGATGCCAGCATAACGACGGCTAAAATTGCAGCGTGCTTTTTCATTTTGTCACCTCTTTTCCATGATGTGTTTCGTTTTGTTGAACCCAGTTAACCATAGGCTTCTTAACAGCTTCTTAAGAAGTAAAAATAAGCAATTTTCGCCGAAATCAGCTGTACAAGCCGTGGTCTGCTTCGTATAAAGCGCTATCAACGCAGGGAGAAATGATGCGTATTTTACTGATAGAAGACGATCGCTTAATTGGCGACGGTATCAAAGCGGGGCTGGGCAAGCTGGGATTTAGCGTCGACTGGTTTACCTCCGGTGAGGCCGGTTTTCAGGCGCTGCACGCCGCGCCCTGGGATGCGGTGGTGCTCGATCTCTCACTCCCCGAACGTGACGGGCTGGATATTCTGCGACAGTGGCGACAGCAGGGAGAGGATGTGCCGGTACTGATCCTGACGGCGCGCGATGCGCTCGATCAGCGGGTCGAAGGCCTGCAGATGGGTGCCGATGACTACCTCTGCAAACCCTTTGCCTTAACCGAAGTGGCCGCCCGACTGCAAGCGCTGATTCGTCGCCGGCATGGTCAGCTGCAACCCGAGTTGCGTCACGGCAAGGTCGTACTGATGCCTGACAGTCACAGCGTCCTGTGCGATGGCGAAGCGATTGAGCTGAAAAGCCGTGAACTGGCGCTGCTGGAGCTGTTTATGCGCAATCCTGGCCGGGTGCTGACCCGCAGCCAGCTGGAGGAGAAGCTCTACAGCTGGGATGCTGACGTCTCCAGTAATGCGGTAGAAGTGCATATCCATCATCTGCGGAAAAAACTCGGCAGCCAGTTTATTCGCACCCTGCACGGTGTGGGTTATACCCTGGGAGCGGCTGAATGCGATCGGTAAGCCTGTTCCTGCGCCTCGGCATCGGTTTTGTGCTGCTGCTCGGTATCTGCTGGGCCAGCGCCAGCCTCAGCGCATGGCATCAGACGCGGGAAACGATTGACGAGCTGTTTGATACCCAGCAAATGCTGCTGGCAAAACGCCTGCTGACGCTTGATTTCTCTTCGCTGGACAACGCCACGCTGCCAAAAACGAAGCAACTGCTACGACACCACCGCGGCGATCAGGATGATGACGCGCTGGCGTTTGCCGTCTTCACCCATGACGGCAGACAGGTACTGAACGATGGCGATAACGGCCGATACCTGCCGTTTGAGGCCGATTATCAGGGCTTTCATGATGGTCAGCTCACCAATGACGACGACAGCTGGCGCCTGGTCTGGCTGACCACGCCAGATAAGCAGTTTCGCGTGGTAGTGGGTCAGGAGTCGGAATACCGGGATGACATGGCGCGCGATCTGATGAACGCCAGCGTCTTACCCTGGCTGATCGCGCTTCCTTTTATGTTGCTGCTGTTAATCAGCCTGGTCTGGTCGGAACTGCGCCCGCTGAAGCAGCTGGCGCAGCAGTTAGCGCAACGCGCGCCGGATGACGGTACGCCGTTACAGGCCGAACGGGTGCCGAAAGAGGTCCAGCCACTGATAATCGCGCTGAATGGCCTGTTCAGTCGGATCAACGCAATGATGCATCGCGAGCGCCGCTTTACCTCCGATGCCGCGCATGAACTGCGCAGTCCGCTGGCCGCCTTGCAGGTGCAAAGTGAAGTGATTCAGCTGGCCGTCGACGATGAAACGATGCGAACCCATGCGCTGAAACAGCTGGATGCCGGCATTGTGCGCGCGACCCGGCTGGTGGATCAGCTGCTTACGCTGTCGCGGGTGGAAGCGGATGATGCCCGTAACGCTTTCGAACCGGTGTCATTAAAACAGACGCTGCAGGAGACGCTGGCGGCGCAACTGCCGCTGGCGGATAAAACGGGCGTCACGCTGCGCCTCCACGCCGACGCCGATCCGCAGATTCAGGGTAATCCACTGTTGCTGTCACTGCTGGTACGCAATCTGCTGGATAACGCGATTCGCTATACGCCAGCCGGCAGCGAGGTGGACGTGCGGCTTCAGGCCAACAGCCTGTCAGTCGAGGACAACGGAGACGGCCTGAATGAAGCCGATCTGCAACGGTTAGGCGAACGTTTCTGGCGACCGCCCGGTCAGGAGAAGAGCGGCAGCGGGCTGGGGTTATCGATTGTGCGTAACATCGCCCAGCTGCACGCGATGCAGTTAACGTTCAGCCGGCGGCCCAACAGCGGATTGTGTGTCACGCTGCGCTGGCCATAAAAAAACCCGCCGGTGAGGCGGGTCATCTGGATTAAATTTCGACCTGCGTACCGAGCTCAATCACCCGGTTTGGCGGGATCTCAAACTGGTCCGGCGCGCGGAGCGCATTGCGCTGCAACGCCAGGAACAGCTTGCCGCGCAGCCGCAAATACCACGGCCGTTTGCCGATGATCAGCGACTCGTGCGACATAAAGAACGACGTCTCCATCATGCGGCAGTTCAGTCCTTCCAGCCCGCAACGATGGAAAATCTCTTCCACGTTCGGCGTTTCACGCCAGCCATAGCTGGCCACCACGCGCCAGAAGGTCGGCGAGAGCTGCTCAATGGTGACACGCCGTACGTTGTGCACATAAGGCGCATCTTCAGTGCGCAGCGTAAGCAGCACCACCCGCTCATGTAACACTTTGTTGTGTTTGAGATTATGCAGCATGGCAAACGGGATAACGTTCAGCGCACGCGACATATAGACCGCGGTGCCTGGAACCCGCACCGGCGGCGCTTTCTCCAGCGACGCGATCATCGCCTCCAGTGAATTACCGTGCTCATGCATCCGGCGCAGCAGGCGGAAGCGTTCGCTTTTCCACGTCGTCATAATGATAAACATCACCAGGCCGAGGCAGAGCGGCAACCAGCCACCCGAGAAGATTTTAACCAGGTTCGCCGTAAACAGCGGCACGTCGATAAACAGCATCAGCAGCAGAATCACCCCAACCGCCAGCTTATGCCAGTGCCAGTTTTTGATCGCGACGGTGCAGGAGAGAATCGAGGTCAGCACCATGGTGCCGGTCACCGCAATACCGTAGGCCGCCGCCAGATTACTGGAGTGCTCAAAGCTGATAATCACAATCAGCACCGCAAAGTAGAGCACCCAGTTAATCATCGGAATATAAATCTGGCCCGATTCACGCTCAGAAGTATGAATGATCCGCATACCGGGCAGGTAGCCGAGCCGAACCGCCTGACGCGTCAGCGAGAAGACGCCAGAGATCACTGCCTGCGAGGCGATGACGGTTGCCAGCGTTGCCAGAATCAGCATCGGGATCAGCGCCCAGTCTGGCGCCAGCAGGAAAAAGGGGTTCTTTATCGCTTTAGGGTCACTGAGCAACAGCGCGCCCTGACCAAAATAGTTCAGCACCAGAGACGGCAGCACTACCGAAAACCACGCCAGACGGATTGGGATTTTACCGAAGTGGCCCATATCGGCATACAGCGCTTCCACGCCGGTAATCGCCAGCACCACCGCGCCCAGCGCGAAGAAGGAGATCGATTTGTACTGCATAAAGAAGTTGACCGCATAGGCAGGATTCAGCGCCTGCAGCACTTCCGGGTTTTTCATGATGCCGTTAACCCCGAGGATCGCCAGCACCAGGAACCACAGCAGCATAACCGGCGCAAACAGCTTGCCGACCATGCCGGTGCCGTGTTTCTGAATCGCAAACAGCAGCGTCAGTACCGCAATCGACAGCGGCACAATGAACGGATCCAGCGACGGCGCGGCAATCTCCAGGCCTTCAATGGCCGACATCACTGAAATCGCCGGCGTGATCACCACTTCGCCATAGAAGAAGCTGCCGCCGATCAGGCCCATGATCACCAGTACCGCCGTGGCGCGGGCACCGGTATGACGGCCCGCCAGCGACATCAGGGTCAGAATACCGCCTTCGCCAGCGTTGTCAGCCCGCATGACGTAGCTGATATATTTCAGTGATACCACCAGCACCAGCAGCCAGAAAATCAGCGACAGAAAGCCAAATACCGCGCCCCGTTCTACGCCGAAGCCAAACTGGCCGGAGAGACATTCACGCAAGGTATACAGCGGACTGGTACCAATATCCCCATAGACAACACCAATTGCGGCCAGCGTAAGCCCACCAAGAGACTGCTTATTATCCGAGCTCATAGAGAGTTATCTTTTGTTGGAGTCTAAGAGGTGTAAAACCCCTCGCTCAAGCCATCAAAAAGCGCACAGTATGCACGTATTGCCGAAAATTCCTATACCCAGTTAATCTTAGCGCTGCACCAGTCGCGGGGTTTTTAGCCTGTAACCCGCTGCTTACTGGCGCATTTCAGCTAACCGAACCTTCTGAAACAAAAAAGCTGACAGCTATCAACGCTTTCACGCATCATTATCTATAGAGTAAGGCGCTTGCTTAAGCGCGGCGGCCCGACGATTGTAAGGACATTGATGTGATTATGGCTCAACCCCATCTTTTGGCAGAAAGAATTTCTCGTCTCAGCAATGCGTTAGAAAAAGGCCTGTATGAGCGGCACCACGCAATTCGCCTCTGTCTGCTGGCTGCGCTCAGCGGTGAGAGCGTGTTCCTGCTGGGACCGCCAGGCATCGCCAAGAGCCTGATTGCCCGCCGCCTGAAATATGCCTTCCAGCACGCCCGCGCTTTTGAATATCTGATGACCCGCTTTTCGACGCCTGAAGAGGTGTTCGGCCCGCTGTCGATTCAGGCACTGAAAGATGAGGGTCGCTATCAGCGCCTGACTAAAGGGTACCTGCCCGATGCGGAGATTGTCTTTCTGGATGAGATCTGGAAAGCCGGCCCGGCGATTCTGAATACGCTGCTGACTGCGATTAATGAACGCCGCTTCCGCAACGGCGACAGCGAAGAAAAAATTCCGATGCGGCTGCTGGTGACCGCCTCCAATGAACTGCCGGAAGCAGACAGCGGTCTGGAAGCGCTGTATGACCGGATGCTGATCCGCTTATGGCTGGATAACGTGCATGAGAAGCAGAATTTCCGCAGCATGCTGACCCACCAGCAGGATGAAAATGCCAATCCGGTGGCGGAATCGCTGCGCATCAGTGATGAAGAGTACGCCCAGTGGCAGCTCGGCATCAGCCAGGTGAGCCTGCCCGATGCGGTATTTGAGCTGATCTACCAGTTGCGTCAGCAGCTGGAGAGTCAGCCCGCCGCACCTTACATCTCCGATCGCCGCTGGAAGAAAGCGATTCACCTGCTGCAGGCCAGCGCCTTTTACAGCGGCCGCAACGCCATCGCGCCCATCGACCTGATCCTGCTGAAAGATTGCCTGTGGCATGACGTCGCCTCAATGCAGCTGCTGGAGCGCGAAATCGATCTGTTAATGACGCAATATGCCTGGCAACAGCAGCCGATGCTGCTCAGACTGCAGCAGATCAAAGCCCGCCGCATGGCCTTACAGCAGCAACAGAGCATGGCGCAGGCGATCACGCTGGAGAAACACAGCGGCATGTTCAGCCGCAAACCGCATTACGATTTGCCGGAAAGCCTCACTGATGATCAGCTGACCCTGATGCTGCAACAGCCGCTGACGCTGCACGATATGCAGGTGACGCATCTGGTGATCGCCCGTGACGCACTGAGTCAGTGGCTGCAAAAAGGCGGCGATATCCGCGGCAAACTCAATGGGATTGGCTTTGCGCAGACGCTGGATTTGCAGGTTGATGCGCAACACTGTCTGGCAATACGCGACGTCAGTCTGCAATCTTCACGTCTGACGCTGCCTGGCGTCAGTAACAGCGATCAGCTGCCAGGTGAAATCACCGAGGCGCTGGATACGCTGGAGAGTGAGTTACGCAGTCAGCGCCACCTGTTCAGCCAGCATCAGCGCTGCCTGTTTATCAGCGATGACTGGCTGGCGCGGGTTGAAACCAGCCTGCAGGATGTGGCGGAACAGCTGAAACAGGCGCGTAAATGATCTCTCTGGAGACGCTCAGCACGCTGCTCTCAATTGGCGAAACCGAACTGATTGAAGAGTTAATTATCGCGCTGCTGGCGTCGCCGCAACTGGCGCTGTTTTTTGAAAGATTCCCCGGTCTGAAAAAGGCGCTGCTGCGCGATGTGCCGCGCTGGAAAGCGGAAATCAGCGCGGAACTGAAAGCCACGCCGGTGCCCGCGTTACTGGCCGAAGAGTTTCAGCTGTTTCAACAGGTGCAGTTGCTCAGCGATCGTCAGTTCAGCCAGCAGCTCGACGCCACGCTTCAGACCCTTGAACGTCTGCCTTCCCCCTTTATCGATGAAGCCCGCCGACTGCTCCAGCATACCGACATTCATCATCTCAGCAGTGCGCAACATACGCTGTTTTTACAGCGCTGGCGGCTGAGCCTGACGCTGCAAACCCTGACGCTGAATCAGCAACTGCTGGAGCAGCAGCGCGAACGCCTGCTGGCCGAGTTGCAGCAGCGGATGGCGCTCAGTGGTCAGCTGGCCCCGATGCTGAGCGATGATGACGAAGCCGCAGCCGGCCGGCTGTGGGACATGAGTAAAACCTCGCTGCAGCCGGGCGATTACCAGCTGATGCTGCAATACGGCGATTTTCTGGCCCAGCAGCCGGAGCTGCTGAAACTGGCCCAGCAGCTTGGTCGCAGCCGGGAAGCGAAATCCGTGCCGTCGCAGGAGGCGCCGCTGGAGGCGTTTCATCAGCTGGTTCATGAACCGGCGGCCGTGCCGGAAGAGGTCAGCGGCATTCATCAGAGTGATGATGTGCTGCGCCTGCTGCCACCGGAACTGGCCGCGCTGAGCATCAGCGAACTGGAGCTGGAGTTTTATCGCCGGCTGGTGGAGAAACGCCTGCTGACCTACAAGCTGCAGGGCGACGCCTGGCATGAAAAAGTCACGCTGCGGCCAGTCAGCCACCAGCAGCATGAGGAGCAGCCGCGCGGGCCGTTTATTGTCTGCGTCGATACCTCCGGTTCCATGGGTGGTTTTAATGAGCGCTGCGCCAAAGCGTTCTGTCTGGCGTTACTCAAGGTGGCGCTGGCCGATCGACGTCGCTGCTACATTATGCTGTTCGCCCATGAGGTGATCGGCTATGAACTGACCGGTGATGATGGCCTGGAGCAGGCGATTCGCTTCCTCAGTCAGCGCTTTCGTGGCGGCACCGATCTGGCCGCCTGTCTTTCCGCCGTGGTGAAGCGCATGGAAGGGGTGCTCTGGCAGGAGGCGGATGCGGTGATCGTCTCCGATTTTATCGCCCAGCGTCTGCCGGAAGAGGTGATCGGCGCCATCAAACACCGCCAGCGACATAATCAGCAACGTTTTCACGCCGTGGCGATGTCGACGCACGGAAAGCCCGGTATTATGCGCATCTTCGACCATATCTGGCGCTTCGATACCGGCATGAAAAGCCGCCTGCTGCGCCACTGGCGTCGTTAAGTCATCAGGCAGAAATGCTTCTTTGCTATAGTGAATTACCGTTTCACTTACTCAGCAATCTGGAGCACCTTGTGACCACCGTCCATCCTCATCGCGATCTGCCTGCGCCGACGCGTACGTTATTGCTCTCCGGCCAGAACATTGAACAAAAACGAGCCGAGCTGCTGAGCTATTTTCACCAGACATGGGAACAGTACGAAAGCCTGTTTACCTGTCTGGCCGATCCGCAGGCCTGGTTTACCAAAGCGATTCCGCTGCGCCATCCGCTGATCTTCTATTTTGGCCACACGGCGACCTTCTACATTAATAAGCTGATGGCCGGACGCTATATTGATGCGCGCCTCGACGACCGGATTGAAGCGATGATGGCGATTGGCGTCGATGAAATGAGCTGGGACGATCTCAACGACAACCACTACGCGTGGCCGACCATTGATGAGGTACGTGACTACCGTGGCCGGGTGAAAGCGCTGGTCAGCGATCTGATCCAGACCCTGCCGCTGAGCTTGCCGATCGCGTGGGACAGCCCGGCGTGGGTGATCCTGATGGGTATCGAGCATGAGCGTATCCATCTGGAAACCTCCAGCGTGCTGATCCGCCAGCTACCGGTTGACTGGGTAACGCCGCAGCCCGCCTGGCCGATCTGTCCGCTGGCGCGCCACCAGCGTCAGGATGTGCCGGCCAACAGTCTGCTGGCGATGCCCGGCGGTACGGTTACGCTGGGGAAAACCGACGATACCTACGGCTGGGATAATGAGTACGGCAGCCAGCAGGTTACGCTGCAGCCGTTCAAAGCCAGCAAAATGCTGGTCAGCAATGCCGAATATTTTGAGTTTGTCCGTGCGGGCGGTTATCAGGATTCCCGCTGGTGGGATGATGAAGGCTGGGGCTGGCGGCAATTTGCTCAGGCTGAGATGCCGACGTTCTGGGTCGGCACGCCAGCGATGCCCGATCAGCTTAAACTGCGTCTGATGTGTGAAGAAGTGGCGATGCCGTGGGACTGGCCGGCGGAAGTGAACCAGCTTGAGGCGGCCGCCTTCTGTCGCTGGAAAGCCGAACAGAGCGGAATGGCGATTCAGCTGCCGTGCGAAGCCGAATGGTATCAGCTGCGCGAGCAGGTGGCGGGCGATCAGCCGCAGTGGGAACAGGCACCAGGCAATATCAATCTGGCGTACTGGGCTTCCTCCTCTCCGGTCGATCAGTTCGCCCAGGGCGACTTTTTCGATATCGTCGGCAACGTCTGGCAGTGGACCACAACACCGACCAACGGCTTTGAAGGTTTCAAAGTCCACCCGCTTTACGATGATTTCTCTACCCCGACCTTTGATGGCAAGCATTCGCTGATCAAAGGCGGCAGCTGGATCTCAACCGGCAACGAAGCGCTGAAATCGGCGCGCTATGCCTTTCGCCGCCATTTCTTCCAGCACGCCGGTTTCCGCTACGTGGTCTCCAGCCATCAGGAAAGTATGACGCTGAACCCGTATGAAACTGACGCCATGGTGTCGCAGTATCTCGACTTCCAGTATGGCCCGCGCTATTTCGGCGTGGATAATTATGCTGAAAGCCTGGTGAAGCTGGCGCTGAAGTACACCACGTCACAGACTGAAGCACTGGATATCGGCTGCGCCACCGGACGCGCCAGTTTTGAGCTGGCCCGCCACTTTGAACGCGTCACCGGCATGGACTACTCGGCGCGCTTCATCGACGTGGCGCTGCAGCTGACCAGCGGAGAAGATTTCCGTTATGTAGTGCCGCAGGAGGGCGATCTGGTGGAGTATCGCCAGGTGCGCCTGAAAGATTTCGCGCTGGATGGCGATCTGGCGCAGCGCATCCGGTTCGTGCAGGGCGATGCCTGTAACCTCAAGCCGCAACCGGGCCGCTACGATCTGGTGCTGGCCTCCAACCTGATCGATCGCCTGCGTCAGCCCGCGCGCTTCCTGCAGGATGTGACGCCGATGCTGCGGCCGGGCGGTATCCTGCTGCTCTCCTCGCCTTACACCTGGCTGGAAGAATACACGCCGAAAGAGAACTGGCTGGGCGGCGTACGTGAAAATGGCGAGGCGCTGACCACGCTGCAGGCGCTGCAACGGCTACTGGCAGCCGACTTTGAACTGCTGGATGATCCAATCGATAAGCCGTTTGTGATCCGCGAAACGGCGCGCAAGTTCCAGCACACGCTGGCCCAGGTTACCGTCTGGCGCAAACGCTAAGTGAGCCGGCAGCGGCGTCCGTCGCTGCCGGTTGTTGCCTGTCTCGCTATTTTGCTGCACATTCTCCCTTTGTGAACACAACGCAGCCTAACGAGGATGGTCATGGCCGAACATTTGCAGCTCGATAACCTGGATCGCGGCATTCTGAATGCCCTGCTGGATAACGCGCGTACCGCTTACGCCGAGCTGGCAAAACAGTTTAATGTCAGCCCCGGCACCATCCATGTGCGGGTGGAAAAGATGAAACAGGCCGGCATTATTCTGGGCACCCGTGTCGATATCGATCCGCGCCAGCTGGGTTTTGATGTCTGCTGTTTTATCGGCATTATTCTCAAGAGCGCACGCGATTATCCGGCGGCACTGAGCAAGCTGGAAGCGCTGGATGAGGTGGTGGAAGCCTGGTATACCACCGGTCACTACAGCATCTTTATCAAGGTGATGTGCCGCTCGATTGATGCCCTGCAACAGGTGCTGATCAACAAGATCCAGACAATTGATGAAATTCAATCAACAGAAACCCTGATCTCCCTGCAAAACCCGATCATGCGCACCATCAAGCCCTGATCGCGCTTCCCCCTGTGTACAACCTTATCCCGGACGAATGCAGCGGCTGACAACGGCTGCGTTCACATCACCCGATCCATTAACCCTGTTTTCCACAGGTGGATCACCGCTTGATCACAGCGTACAATGCCCGCCTTAATGTCCGGGAGAGCAAGATGGCCGATATTACCTTAATCAGTGGCAGTACTTTGGGCAGTGCCGAGTATGTTGCTGAGCATCTGGAAGAAAAATTACAGGAAGCAGGCTACTCAACGCAGCTGCTGCACGGCCCGGCGCTGGATGAAGTGCCGCTGGAAGGCATCTGGCTGGTGGTCTGCTCAACGCATGGCGCAGGCGAAATTCCCGATAATCTGCTGCCGTGGTTCGAGGCAATTAATGAAGAGCAGCCCGATCTCTCTCAGGTCCGCTTTGGGGCGGTCGGCCTCGGTAATCACGAATACGATCTGTTTTGCGGGGCGATCCGTCAGATAGAGACGCTGTTAATTGCCCAGGCCGCTCAGCGGATCGGCGATCGTCTGGAAATCGATGTCCTTGAGCATGAGATCCCTGAAGATCCGGCCGGGGTATGGGTGATGGACTGGAAAAGCGCGATCTGAATCTGGTCGGGGATCGTGAAATAGTGACGATCCCCAGTGGAAGATGCTGATTTTGTCCTTTTGAAGCCGTTTATTTTGTGGATAACTACCCTCTTTTACTGCGTATAACCGGTAGTTATCCAAAGAGTAACCGCAGTATGCTTTTTGAGCTGTGTATAAGTAGCCATTTTGATCCCAGCTTATACGGATCAGGATCACCGATCATTAACAGCTAGTGATCCTTGCTAATCGCTTGTTGTGACTGGCGTTCTGGCACATATCCACAGAAACCGGCGATCCTAATAAGAGATCTAACAGAAAGATCATATACAGATCTAAGATCCTTTCTTTTAAAACCTGAGGATCCCGCAGCTTTCACCCCAGGCGGAATTTGAGTAGAATCCACGCCCCAGGACGACGATCCTGCCTGTTCATCAATCGAGGTACCACTTCATGTTTTATCAGGATCCTTTTGACGTCATCGTAATTGGTGGTGGTCATGCGGGCACCGAAGCCGCAATGGCGGCAGCCCGAATGGGTCAGCAAACCCTGTTACTCACCCATAACATTGATACGCTTGGACAAATGTCCTGTAACCCGGCGATCGGTGGCATTGGCAAAGGACATCTGGTGAAGGAAGTGGATGCCATGGGGGGTCTGATGGCCCACGCAATCGATCAGGCCGGCATTCAGTTTAGGATACTAAACGCGAGCAAAGGTCCGGCCGTCAGGGCAACCCGTGCTCAGGCCGATCGCATGCTCTATCGTCAGGCAGTACGCACCGCACTGGAGAACCAGCCCAACCTGATGATCTTCCAGCAGGCGGTTGACGATCTGATTGTGGAAAACGATCGCGTCGTGGGTGCTGTGACTCAGATGGGGCTCAAATTCCGGGCGAAGACCGTGGTGCTGACCGTGGGTACCTTCCTCGACGGTAAAATTCATATCGGACTGGATAACTACAGCGGCGGCCGTGCAGGCGATCCGCCTTCCATTCCGCTGGCAAAACGACTGCGTGCCCTGCCGCTGCGGGTTAACCGCCTCAAGACCGGTACGCCGCCGCGCATTGATGCGCGCACCATCGATTTTTCAGTACTGACGCCGCAGCATGGCGATCACCCGATGCCGGTGTTCTCGTTCATGGGCAATGCCGCTCAGCATCCGCAGCAGGTACCGTGCTGGATCACCCATACCAATGAAAAAACCCATGAGGTGATCCGCAACAACCTCGATCGCAGCCCGATGTATGCCGGGATCATCGAAGGGATCGGGCCACGCTACTGCCCGTCGATCGAAGATAAAGTGATGCGCTTTGCCGATCGTAATGCGCATCAGATCTTCCTCGAACCGGAAGGACTGACCAGCAACGAAATTTATCCGAACGGCATCTCAACCAGCCTGCCGTTTGATGTGCAGATTCAGATCGTCCGGTCGATGCAGGGTCTGGAAAATGCGAAGATCGTGCGCCCGGGTTATGCCATTGAGTATGACTTCTTCGATCCGCGCGATCTGAAACCGACGCTGGAGAGCAAATTTATTCACGGTCTGTTCTTTGCCGGACAGATCAACGGAACCACCGGCTACGAAGAAGCGGCTGCGCAGGGTATGCTGGCCGGCCTCAACGCCGCGCGCCAGTCTGCCGACAAAGAGGGCTGGGCGCCGCGTCGCGATCAGGCTTACCTCGGCGTGCTGGTTGACGATCTCTGCACGCTCGGCACCAAAGAGCCGTATCGCATGTTTACCTCCCGCGCCGAGTATCGTCTGATGCTGCGTGAGGATAATGCCGATCTGCGTCTGACCGAAACCGGCCGCGAGCTGGGTCTGGTCGATGATGCCCGCTGGGCGCGCTTCAATCAGAAGCTGGAAGCGATTGAACAGGAGCGTCAGCGCCTGCGCGATATCTGGGTTCATCCAAAATCGGATAACGTGTCGGAGGTGAACACGGTTCTCAGTGCGCCGCTGACCAAAGAAGCCAGTGGCGAAGATCTGCTGCGTCGTCCGGAAATGACCTATCTGAAGCTGATGTCGCTGAACGCCTTTGGTCCGGCGCTGGCTGATGAGCAGGCGGCTGAGCAGGTTGAGATTCAGGTCAAATATGAAGGCTATATCGCACGCCAGCAGGAGGAGATCGATCGTCAGCTGCGCAACGAAAACACCCTGTTGCCGGTTGACCTCGACTATCGCCAGGTCAACGGCCTGTCAAATGAGGTGATCGCCAAGCTGAATGACCACAAGCCGACCTCGATTGGCCAGGCGACGCGTATTTCCGGTATCACCCCGGCGGCCATCTCTATTCTGCTTATTTATCTGAAAAAACAGGGTCTGCTGCGCAAAAGCGCCTGACCTGAAACGGGGCGAGGCGACTCGCCCCCGCTGACTGGACTTACGTTGTGATTAACCGACTCTCCTCGCTGCTGCAGGCAGCCAATATTTCCCTCTCTGATCAACAAAAACAGCAGCTGGTTGCCTATGTCGGGCTGCTGGATAAATGGAACAAAGCCTACAACCTGACGTCAGTACGCGATCCCCAGCAGATGCTGGTGCGCCACATCCTCGACAGCATTGTGGTGGCACCCCAGCTGATCGGCTCACGCTTTATTGATGTGGGAACCGGACCGGGCCTGCCAGGTATTCCGCTGGCGATAGTGATGCCCGATGCGCACTTCACGCTGCTCGACAGCCTGGGTAAGCGAGTGCGCTTCCTGCGCCAGGTTCAGCATGAGTTAGGACTCACTAACATCGCTCCGGTACAGAGCCGGGTTGAGGACTTCCCGGCCGAGCCACCTTTTGATGGCGTCATCAGCCGCGCATTTGCCTCACTGACCGACATGGTGAACTGGTGTCATCATTTACCGGGAACAGAAGGGCGCTTTTTTGCCCTCAAAGGCGTCCGTCCGGATGATGAAATTGCCAGCTTACCGGCGGGCTATCACTGTGATGCGGTGGTTAAACTGCTGGTTCCACAGCTGGAAGGTGACCGTCACCTGGTGATTATTCGTCAGCACCAGGCCTGAAACGGATAAGGGTTTACTCTGCGCCAGCCGTCGGTTTTCATCCGATTGCTGGTGAAAAAAGGTGCAGTTGATGCGTTTAAAAAACGGCATTTTCATTCTGCAACATGCGGTGGAGGATTAACAAAGCCGACGGAAATTATCCGAAAAGCTCTGTTACATTTAACGTTTAATTCACATTTAGTTAGCAGAAAGATCACTTGTATAGCGGACTGGCGGAATAAAAATAGTCACGCCAGAAAATATATCAGGGTAATAACTCGGCGTGCGTAATATGAATTTAACGTTTCTCATGCACCCTTCGATGTCAATAGCGTGTTTTCCGGGAAAATAGGCTTCCCCGATTGCGCTTATATTTTCAATGTTATGATTTTGAAAGGTTTATTGAGAGAAGGAAAAGCCCGGAATTAGCCCTGAGAGAAAAGTTGAGACGGTGCGAATGCTTATTATGTGATCTAAAGCACGCTTTAAAAGCAAGTCGCCAGCCCATTTTCAGGCAGGAAACGACGAATCCCTGCGGGCTAATCTTTGGAAAAATAGCCCTCCGGAAAGAAATTTAAATAATTGTTCACCTTTTCGCTACTTACCGATTGAAATCGCAGGTGCGGCCCGTATAATTTGCACGGCTTTTGCTGCTTGACTCAAATGCGTAAAGGCAGTCTTATACGACACGCGACATACCCCTAATGGGGCAGGAGAGTATCAGCGTCATGTCAGTGTCTCTTTACAGTGTAAAATTCGCCCGGACAGTGCTGATGATTCAGCTGGTGACGATTGTCATCATCGGTGCACTCTTTGCTCTGAAAGATGTCACCTGGGGCGTTTCTGCTCTGGCAGGCGGCGCGGCAGCCTGGCTGCCAAACGTGTTGTTTTTGTTTTTAGCCTGGCGCCTGCAGGGGCAAACCCCCGCTTCGGGACGAGTCGCGTGGAGCTTCGCTTTGGGTGAAATAGCCAAAGTGTTCGCGACCATCATTTTGCTCATTGTGGCGTTGGGTCTATTCGGGGCGGTTTTCTGGCCGGTCGGAATAACCTGGTTATCGGTGCTGGTGGTACAAATGCTGGCACCGGCGGTAATTAACAACAAAGGGTAAGAGGCATCATGGCTGCAGGAGAAATCTCTACTCCGCAAGAATACATAGGGCACCATCTGAACAACCTTCAGCTGGACCTGCGTACTTTCGAGTTAGTGAATCCGCACGACGCTCCCGCGACGTTCTGGGTATTAAATATCGATTCCATGTTTTTCTCTCTGGTGCTGGGACTTATCTTCCTGGTGTTGTTCCGTAAAGTGGCTAAAACAGCTACCAGCGGTGTGCCAGGGAAATTACAAGCGGCTATCGAACTGGTTGTCGGTTTCGTTGATGACAACGTGCGCGACATGTATCACGGTAAGAGCAAACTTATCGCCCCGCTGGCGCTGACAATTTTTGTCTGGGTCTTCCTGATGAACTTCATGGATCTGCTGCCAATCGATCTGCTGCCGTATATCGGTGAGCATTGGTTGGGCCTGCCGGCGCTGCGCGTTGTGCCGTCTGCAGACGTGAACATCACGCTCTCTATGGCGTTGGGCGTCTTTATTTTGATTCTGTTCTACAGCATCAAAATGAAAGGCATTGGCGGCTTCACGAAAGAGCTGACGCTGCAGCCTTTTAACCACCCGATCTTCATCCCGATCAACCTGATTCTGGAAGGTGTCAGCCTGCTGTCTAAACCGGTTTCTCTCGGTTTACGACTGTTCGGCAACATGTATGCGGGTGAGCTGATCTTTATCCTTATTGCCGGTCTGTTGCCGTGGTGGTCGCAGTGGGTGCTGAATGTGCCGTGGGCCATTTTCCACATCCTGATCATTTCGCTACAGGCTTTCATTTTCATGGTCCTCACGATTGTCTATCTGTCGATGGCATCTGAAGAACATTGATTTTTTTCTCAACACTACTTTCCCTCTCTATTCCGGGTCACAGCCAGCCGGCTGCAGCCCGGAAGATGAAGGGAGCATTTAACTGAAACAAACTGGAGACTGTCATGGAAAACCTGAATATGGATCTGCTGTACATGGCTGCCGCTGTGATGATGGGCCTGGCGGCAATCGGTGCTGCGATCGGTATCGGCATCCTCGGAGGAAAATTCCTGGAAGGCGCTGCTCGTCAGCCTGACCTGATTCCTCTGCTGCGCACGCAGTTCTTTGTTGTAATGGGTCTGGTGGATGCAATCCCGATGATCGCTGTTGGTCTGGGTCTCTACGTGATGTTTGCTGTCGCCTAAAGCCCTGTGTTCACTCAGCGCACAGTGTGCAAGGGTGAACGGATTCTGCCGCTTATCGTTGATAACGGCAGAAAAGTTAAATACTCAATCTAGAGGCATTGTGCTGTGAACATTAATGCAACAATCCTCGGCCAGGCTATCGCGTTCATCCTGTTTGTCGCGTTCTGCATGAAGTACGTATGGCCGCCGCTTATGGCTGCTATCGAAAAGCGCCAGAAAGAAATTGCTGAAGGCCTTGCTTCTGCTGAACGTGCTAAGAAAGATTTGGATCTCGCGCAGGCTAATGCGACCGACCAGCTGAAAAAAGCCAAAGAAGACGCTCAGGTCATTATCGAGCAAGCGAACAAGCGTCGCGCGCAGATTCTGGACGAAGCCAAAACCGAAGCTGAAAACGAACGTACTCGCATCGTGGCACAAGCGCAGGCTGAAATTGACGCCGAACGCAAACGTGCTCGTGAAGAACTGCGTAAGCAAGTCGCGTTGCTGGCTATGGCCGGCGCCGAGAAGATCATCGAACGTTCCGTGGATGAAGCTGCTAACAGCGACATCGTTGATAAACTGGTCGCTGAACTGTAAGGAGGGAGGGGCTGATGTCTGATCTGATTACTGTAGCTCGCCCCTACGCCAAAGCAGCTTTTGACTTTGCTGTTGAGCATCAAGGTATAGAACGCTGGCAACAGATGCTGGCGTTTGCCGCAGAAGTGGCTCGCAATGAACAGATGGCTGATCTTCTCTCAGGTGCATTAGCACCCGAAGCGCTGGCAGCGTCGTTTAACGCAGTCTGTGGTGATCAACTGGATGAACCCGCGCAGAACCTGATTAAGGTGATGGCGGAAAACGGACGTTTGACAGCGCTTCCGGCAGTACTGGCCCAATTCATCGAACTGCGTGACGCTCATGAAGCCACCGCAGAAGTTGATGTTATCTCCGCCAGTACGCTGAGTGACGACCAGCTGAATAAAATCAGCGCCGCGATGGAAAAACGTCTGTCACGCAAAGTTAAGCTGAATTGCAAAATTGATAAGTCTGTGATGGCAGGCGTGATCATCCGTTCGGGTGATCTGGTTATTGATGGCAGCGTACGCGGCCGTCTTGACCGTCTGGCTGACGTCTTGCAGTCTTAAGGGGACTGGAGCATATGCAACTGAATTCCACCGAAATCAGCGAACTGATCAAGCAGCGCATTGCTCAGTTCAATGTCGTGAGTGAAGCTCACAACGAAGGTACGATTGTTTCTGTAAGTGACGGTATCATCCGCGTACACGGCCTGGCCGATGTGATGCAGGGTGAGATGATTGCCCTGCCGGGCAACCGTTACGCTATTGCCCTGAACCTCGAGCGTGACTCAGTAGGTGCAGTGGTAATGGGTCCTTACGCTGACCTCGCCGAAGGCATGAAGGTTAAGTGTACTGGCCGTATTCTGGAAGTACCGGTAGGCCGTGGCCTGCTGGGCCGTGTGGTGAACACCCTGGGTGCACCTATCGACGGTAAAGGCGCCATCGACAACGACGGTTTCTCACCGGTCGAAGTGATTGCACCGGGCGTTATCGATCGTCAGTCAGTCGACCAGCCGGTTCAGACCGGTTATAAGTCGGTCGATGCGATGATTCCAATCGGCCGTGGCCAGCGTGAGCTGATCATCGGTGACCGTCAGACCGGTAAAACCGCGATGGCGATCGATGCGATCATCAACCAGCGCGACTCAGGCATCAAGTGTGTCTACGTTGCGATTGGTCAGAAAGCCTCAACCATCTCTAACGTGGTTCGTAAGCTGGAAGAGCATGGCGCACTGCAGAACACCATCGTTGTTGTGGCGTCTGCTTCTGAATCTGCTGCACTGCAGTATCTCTCTCCGTACGCAGGTTGTGCGATGGGTGAATACTTCCGTGACCGCGGTGAAGATGCGCTGATCGTTTACGATGACCTTTCTAAGCAGGCTGTCGCGTACCGTCAGATTTCTCTGCTGCTGCGCCGTCCACCAGGTCGTGAAGCATTCCCTGGCGACGTGTTCTATCTCCACTCCCGTCTGCTGGAACGTGCATCACGCGTAAGCGCTGATTATGTAGAGCGTTTCACCAATGGCGCAGTGACAGGTAAAACCGGTTCACTGACCGCGCTGCCGATCATCGAAACCCAGGCGGGCGACGTTTCTGCGTTCGTTCCGACCAACGTAATCTCGATTACTGATGGTCAGATCTTCCTGGAATCGAACCTGTTCAACTCCGGTATTCGTCCGGCGGTTAACCCAGGTATTTCGGTATCCCGCGTAGGTGGTGCTGCACAGACCAAGATCATCAAGAAACTGTCCGGTGGTATTCGTACCGCGCTGGCACAGTATCGTGAACTGGCGGCGTTCTCGCAGTTCGCCTCTGATCTGGATGATGCAACCCGCAAACAGCTGAGCCACGGTCAGAAAGTGACCGAGCTGCTGAAGCAGAAACAGTATGCGCCGATGTCTGTTGCGCAGCAGGGTCTGGTTCTGTTCGCTGCAGAGCGTGGCTATCTGAACGACGTTGAACTGGCAAAAATTGGCAGCTTCGAAGCTGCACTGCTGGCCTTCGCCGATCGCGACCACGCTGAGCTGATGGCTGAAATCAACCAGTCGGGTAACTTTAATAACGATATCGAAGCCAAGCTGAAAGGCCTGGTCGAGACGTTTAAAGCAACCCAGTCCTGGTAATGTCTGGCGGCTTGTCTGAAAAGGCAGGCCGCAAGGCTTTGAGGAGAAGCTAATGGCCGGCGCAAAAGAGATACGAAGCAAGATTGGAAGCGTGAAAAACACGCAGAAGATCACCAAAGCGATGGAAATGGTCGCCGCCTCCAAGATGCGTAAAACGCAGGAACGCATGGCGGCCAGCCGTCCGTATGCAGAAACCATGCGCAAAGTGATTGGTCACCTTGCGTTGGGTAATCTGGAATACAAGCACCCTTACCTGGAAGAGCGCGACGTGAAGCGCGTCGGCTACCTGGTCGTTTCAACTGACCGCGGGCTTTGTGGTGGTTTGAACATTAACCTGTTCAAAAAGTTACTGGCGGATATGAAGTCCTGGTCCGATAAAGGCGTGCAGAGCGATCTGTCGATTATCGGTTCGAAAGGGGCGTCATTCTTTAATGCTGTGGGTGGCAACATTGTGGCGCAAGTCAGCGGCATGGGCGATAAACCTGCTCTGTCTGATCTGATTGGCCCGGTAAAAGTGATGTTGCAGGCTTATGATGAAGGCCGCATCGACAAGCTGATGATCGTCAATAACAAATTCAATAACACCATGTCTCAGACTCCGACCATTACCCAACTGCTGCCGTTACCGCCAGCGGAAGGTGAAGAAGAGATGAAGGCGAAGACCTGGGATTACCTGTATGAACCCGATCCGAAAGCGCTGCTGGATACCCTGCTGCGTCGTTATGTCGAATCGCAGGTTTATCAGGGTGTGGTGGAAAATCTGGCCAGTGAGCAGGCCGCACGTATGGTGGCGATGAAAGCCGCAACCGATAACGGCGGAAATCTGATCAAAGAGCTGCAGTTGGTGTACAACAAAGCTCGTCAGGCCAGCATCACCCAGGAACTTACCGAGATTGTCGGTGGAGCCTCCGCGGTTTAACCAGGTTTGGAATTAGGTAGAGGATTCAAGATGGCAACTGGAAAGATTGTCCAGATTATCGGCGCCGTTGTTGACGTCGAATTCCCTCAGGACGCGGTACCGCAAGTGTACAGTGCCCTCGAGGTTATGAATGGTGATGCGCGTCTGGTGCTGGAAGTTCAGCAGCAGCTGGGCGGCGGCGTGGTCCGTACCATTGCAATGGGTACGTCTGACGGCCTGAAGCGTGGTCTGAGCGTCAACGACCTGCAGAAACCGATTCAGGTTCCGGTCGGTAAAGCGACCCTGGGCCGTATCATGAACGTTCTCGGCGAGCCAATCGACATGAAAGGCGAGCTGAAAGAAGAAGATGGCAGCGCAGTAGAGATCGCCTCTATTCACCGCGCGGCCCCTTCTTATGAAGATCAGTCTAACTCGCAGGAACTGCTGGAAACCGGCATCAAGGTTATCGACCTGATGTGTCCGTTCGCTAAGGGCGGTAAAGTGGGTCTGTTCGGTGGTGCGGGTGTAGGTAAAACCGTCAACATGATGGAACTGATCCGTAACATCGCGGCTGAACACTCAGGTTACTCAGTGTTTGCCGGTGTGGGTGAGCGTACTCGTGAGGGTAACGACTTCTACCACGAAATGACCGACTCTAACGTTATCGATAAAGTTGCGCTGGTCTATGGCCAGATGAACGAGCCGCCGGGTAACCGTCTGCGCGTGGCACTGACCGGTCTGACCATGGCGGAAAAATTCCGTGATGAAGGCCGTGACGTTCTGCTGTTCATCGATAACATCTACCGTTACACCCTGGCCGGTACCGAAGTGTCGGCACTGCTGGGTCGTATGCCATCTGCGGTAGGTTACCAGCCAACGCTGGCCGAAGAGATGGGTGTGTTGCAGGAGCGTATTACCTCCACCAAGACCGGTTCAATCACTTCCGTACAGGCCGTTTACGTCCCTGCGGATGACCTGACTGACCCGTCACCAGCAACCACCTTTGCGCACTTAGACTCAACGGTAACGCTGAGCCGCCAGATCGCCTCTCTGGGTATCTACCCGGCCGTTGACCCGCTGGACTCTACCAGCCGTCAGCTGGATCCGCTGGTTGTCGGTCAGGAACACTATGATGTTGCGCGTGGCGTTCAGTCACTGCTGCAGCGTTATCAGGAACTGAAAGACATCATCGCCATCCTCGGTATGGACGAGCTGTCTGAAGAAGATAAACTGCTGGTGGCACGTGCGCGTAAGATTCAGCGCTTCCTGTCTCAGCCGTTCTTCGTTGCGGAAGTCTTCACCGGTTCACCGGGCAAGTACGTTACGCTGAAAGACACTATCCGTGGCTTTAAAGGCATCATGGAAGGTGAGTTTGACCACCTGCCAGAGCAGGCCTTCTACATGGTTGGTGCCATCGAAGAAGCCGTGGAAAAAGCGAAGAAACTGTAATAACGGTTTCCCGGGAGGAAGATTATGGCTATGACTTATCACCTGGATGTGGTCAGCGCAGAGAAGCAGTTGTTCTCTGGTCTGGTACAGAAAATTCAGGTGTCAGGTAGCGAAGGTGAACTGGGGATTTTCCCTGGCCATGCGCCGCTGCTGACTGCCATTAAGCCTGGAATGATCCGTATCGTGAAACAGCACGGCGAAGAGGAGTTTATTTACCTCTCTGGCGGCGTGCTGGAAGTGCAGCCGGGCAGCAGCACCGTTCTGGCCGATACCGCGATCCGCGGTACCGACCTGGACGAAGCCCGCGCCCTGGAAGCGAAACGCAAAGCAGAAGAGCACATGAACAGCAGCCACGGCGACGTGGACTATGCTCAGGCCTCTGCCGAGCTGGCGAAAGCCATTGCCAAACTGCGCGTGATCGAACTGACCAAAAAAGCGATGTAATCCAGCTTTATGCGTCACGAAATGCCAGCCCTTCGGGCTGGCATTTTTTTTGTCTTTCCGATCATCTGCGCCCTTCCGCCTAATTTCGGCCTGAGAAAAATGTAGTAATCTCATCCTCAAACCGTTTTACTTTCACCCGTAAAAATTCACTCAGGATAGTTATGTCTAACAGTGCGATGAGTGTGGTGATCCTTGCTGCCGGCAAGGGCACCCGTATGTATTCCGATCTGCCAAAAGTTCTGCATACGCTGGCAGGCAAACCGATGGTGCAGCATGTGATTGATGCCGCCAAAGGGCTGGGCGCGCAGCAGGTGCATCTGGTTTATGGTCACGGCGGCGATCGCCTGAAGGCGACCCTCACTGACAGCACGCTCAACTGGGTGCTGCAGGCCGAGCAGCTCGGCACCGGCCACGCGATGCAGCAGGCGGCGCCCTGCTTCGCGGATGACGAAGACATTATGATGCTTTACGGTGACGTGCCGCTGATTGCGGAGGCGACGTTACAGCGCCTGCGTGAGGCCAAACCGCAGGGCGGCATCGGCCTGCTCACCGTGGTACTGGATAATCCCACCGGTTATGGCCGCATCGTGCGTGAGAACGGCACCATTGTTGGCATCGTCGAGCAGAAAGATGCCACGCCAGAGCAGCTGAAAATCACCGAAATCAACACCGGCATTCTGATCGCCAACGGCGGCGATCTGAAACGCTGGCTGGCGCAGCTCACCAATAACAACGCGCAGGGTGAATATTACATCACCGATATCATCGCGCTGGCCCATCAGGAAGGCCGGGTGATTGAGGCGGTTCATCCAACGCGCATCAGTGAGACCGACGGCGTGAATAATCGTCTGCAACTGGCCACGCTGGAGCGCACTTATCAGACCGAACAGGCTGAGCGCCTGCTGCTGGCGGGCGTGATGCTGCGCGATCCGGCCCGCTTTGATTTACGCGGCACGCTGACCCACGGCCGGGATGTGGAAATCGACACCAACGTCATCATTGAAGGCCTGGTGACGCTCGGCGACCGGGTAAAAATCGGTGCCGGCTGCATCATCAAAAACAGCGTGATTGGCGACGATTGCGAAATCAGCCCCTATTCGGTGATCGAGGATGCGAATCTGGCTACCGCCTGTACTGTCGGACCTTTCGCCCGGCTGCGTCCCGGCAGCGAGCTGGCGCACGCCGCCCACGTTGGCAACTTCGTTGAGATGAAAAAAGCCCGTCTGGGCGAGGGTTCGAAAGCGGGCCACCTCTCTTATCTGGGTGACGCCGAGATCGGTGCCAACGTTAACATCGGTGCCGGCACTATCACCTGCAACTATGATGGCGCCAACAAATTCAAAACCGTGATCGGCGATAACGTGTTTGTCGGTTCCGATACGCAGCTGGTGGCCCCGGTCAGCGTGGCGGCCGGCGCTACGATTGCCGCCGGTACTACCATCATGAAAGATGTCACCGAAGCCGGTCTGGTCTATAACCGAAAAGAGCAGAACCACAAAGCAGCGTGGCAGCGTCCGCAGAAGAAAAAATAATTTTAACGGCCCGCTTCGCGCGGGCCGATGCAGTGCCAAAACTATAATCCCCACTCTCTACAAGGCTCGGGGAACCGGCAAAGCCGGATATCAGGTCGCATGACAACGAAAGTGGCGAACAGCCATGTAGTCAGGAAAACATCATTATGTGTGGAATTGTTGGTGCAGTAGCGCAACGCGATATCGCAGAAATTCTGCTGGAAGGCCTGCGTCGTCTTGAATATCGCGGATATGATTCGGCCGGTCTGGCCGTGGTCGATCGTCAGGGGCACGTTACGCGTCTGCGACGTTTAGGGAAAGTGCAGAAGCTGGCCGAGGCTGCCGAACAGCAGCCGCTGATTGGCGGAACCGGTATCGCCCATACGCGCTGGGCAACGCACGGCGAACCGTCGGAAGCCAATGCGCATCCGCACGTTTCAGAGCACATCGTTATCGTGCACAACGGCATTATTGAAAACCATGAGCCGCTGCGCGCTGAGCTGATCGCGCGTGGCTACGTTTTTGTCTCGGAAACCGACACCGAAGTGGTGGCGCACCTGGTGCACTGGGAGCAGAAACAGGGCGGTACGCTGCGTGAGGTGGTGCTGCGCGTCATTCCGCGACTGCGCGGTGCCTACGGCATGGTGATCATGGACAGCCGCGATCCGTCGCTGCTGGTGGCGGCTCGTTCCGGCAGCCCGCTGGTGATTGGCCGCGGCGTGGGTGAGAACTTTATTGCTTCCGATCAGCTGGCGCTGCTGCCGGTAACGCGGCGCTTCATCTATCTGGAAGAGGGCGATATCGCGGAAATCAGCCGTCGCGATGTGACGATTGTGGATCGCGCCGGTCAGCCGGTCACGCGCGCCGAAATCGAGTCGAATCTGCAATATGATGCCGGTGATAAAGGTATCTACCGTCATTACATGCAGAAAGAGATCTACGAGCAGCCGATTGCGCTGAAAAGCACCCTGAGCGGGCGCTTCAGTCAGGGCAAAGTTGACCTCAGCGAGCTGGGCGCAGGCGCGGAAACGCTGCTAAGCCAGGTGGAGCATATCCAGATCATCGCCTGCGGCACCTCCTACAACTCCGGCATGGTGTCACGCTACTGGTTTGAGTCGCTGGCAAACATCCCGTGCGACGTTGAGATCGCCTCTGAGTTTCGCTACCGCAAATCCGCGGTGCGGAAAAACAGCCTGCTGATCACCTTATCGCAATCGGGTGAAACCGCCGATACTCTGGCGGCGCTGCGCCTCTCCAAAGAGCTGGGCTACCTCGGCTCGCTGGCAGTGTGTAACGTGGCGGGTTCTTCGCTGGTGCGGGAATCCGATCTGGCGCTGATGACCAAAGCGGGCACCGAAATTGGGGTCGCCTCAACCAAAGCCTTTACCACCCAGCTGGCGGTATTGCTGATGCTGGTGGCGAAACTGGGTCGGCTGAAAGGCATGGCGGCGGAAAAAGAGCATGAGATTGTCCATGCGCTGCAGGCGCTGCCAGGCCGGATTGAGCAGATGCTGGCGCAGGATAAGCTGATTGAAAACCTGGCGGAAGGCTTCTCGGATAAGCATCATGCGCTGTTCCTTGGTCGTGGCGATCAATACCCGATCGCCATGGAAGGGGCGCTGAAGCTCAAGGAGATCTCCTACATTCACGCTGAAGCCTATGCGGCTGGCGAGCTGAAGCATGGCCCGCTGGCGCTGATTGACGCCGATATGCCGGTGATCGTGGTCGCGCCCAACAACGAACTGCTGGAGAAGCTGAAATCCAATATCGAAGAGGTGCGCGCGCGCGGCGGTCTGCTCTATGTGTTTGCCGATCAGGATGCGGGCTTCAGCGACAGTGACGGGATGAAGATTATCCCGCTCCCGCACGTTGAAGAGGTGATTGCGCCAATCTTCTACACCGTGCCGTTGCAGTTACTCTCCTATCACGTCGCCCTGATCAAAGGCACCGACGTCGATCAGCCGCGTAACCTGGCGAAATCGGTTACCGTGGAATAACAAAGTGGGCCCCGTCGCGGGCCCGCTTCATTTTCGCCCGCTGTCATATAACTGTCATATTTCGTACATTTCACTGTCATCAAACTGTCCTATTTTCCCTCCTGCAGCAATCACTGACTCTTACTAAAACGGCCCCGAGCCTGAATTTTCTCCCCTGGAGGGAACATGACACTGATGCGTAGCACCGTAGCCCGAATCCTCGCCGCCACCTTTGCAGTCAGCGCGGTATCTGCTTTTGCGGCCACCGATCTGACGGGCGCAGGCGGGACATTCCCGGCGCCGGTTTATGCCAAGTGGGCAGCAGAGTATCAGCAAGCCACCGGTAGCAAGATTAACTACCAGGGCATCGGTTCATCTGGCGGCGTGAAACAAATCATCGCCAAAACCGTCGATTTCGGTGCGTCCGATGCGCCAATGAAAGATGAAGATCTGCAGAAAAATGGCCTGTTCCAGTTCCCGACCGTGATCGGCGGTGTGGTACTGGCGGTTAACCTGCCGGGTATCAAATCGGGTGAACTGACGCTGGATGGCAAAACCGTCGGCGACATCTACCTCGGCACCATCAAAAAGTGGAACGATCCGGCGATCGCTAAGCTCAATCCGGGCGTGAAACTGCCAGACACCAACATCAACGTGGTACGCCGCGCCGATGGTTCCGGCACCTCGTTTGTCTTCACCAGCTACCTGGCGAAAGTGAACCCGGACTGGAACAGCAAAATTGGTAAAGGCAACACCGTAAACTGGCCGGTCGGTCTGGGCGGTAAAGGCAATGACGGCGTGGCCGCCTTTGTTCAGCGTCTGCCAGGTTCAATCGGCTATGTGGAATACGCTTACGCCAAACAGAACAACCTGACCTACACCAAACTGATGGATGCCGACGGCAAGCCGGTCGCACCAAGCGAAACCAGCTTCAGCAACGCGGCGAAAGGGGCTGACTGGAGCCAATCTTTTGCTCAGGACCTGACCTTCCAGAAAGGCGCGGATGCCTGGCCAATCTCTTCAACCACCTTTATCCTGGTTTACAAAGATCAGGCTAATGCGGCCAAAGGCAGCGAAGTGCTGAAGTTCTTTGACTGGGCTTACAAAAATGGCAGCAAAACCGCCACCGCGCTGGATTATGCCGCCCTGCCAGAGAGCGTGACCGAACAGATTCGCGCTGCCTGGAAAGCCAATATCAAAGACAGTTCTGGTAAGGCGCTTTATCAGTAATTGACCGACCCTGACCGGACTGCGGTTCGGTCAGACCCAACGGGCGGCGCACTGCCGCCCTGATAACTCCTGAAGACTGAGACTTCTATGGCTGCAACCAAGCCGGCATTCAAAGCCCCAGGCAAGCAAGGTGACAGAATATTCGGTGCGCTGGTTAAACTGGCTGCGCTGATTGTGCTGTTACTGATGGGCGGCATTATCGTCTCCCTGATCATCTCCTCGTGGCCAAGCATTCAGAAGTTTGGTTTCTCCTTTTTGTGGACCAAAACCTGGGATGCACCCAACGAACAGTTTGGTGCGCTGGTACCGATTTACGGCACCCTCGTCACCTCAATCATCGCGCTGATTATTGCGGTGCCGGTGAGTTTTGGTATCGCGCTGTTCCTGACCGAACTGGCGCCAGGCTGGCTGCGACGTCCGCTGGGCACCGCCATCGAACTGCTGGCTGCGATCCCCAGCATCGTCTACGGCATGTGGGGCCTGTTCGTGTTTGCCCCGCTGTTTGCCGAATATTTCCAGACGCCGGTCAACGACGTGATGTCAGGTATTCCGATTGTCGGTGAGCTGTTCTCCGGCCCGGCGTTCGGCATCGGTATTCTGGCAGCCGGCGTGATTCTGGCGATCATGATCATCCCCTATATCGCTTCGGTGATGCGTGATGTGTTTGAGCAGACGCCGGTGATGATGAAAGAGTCTGCCTACGGCATCGGCTGCACCACCTGGGAAGTGATCTGGCGCATCGTCCTGCCGTTCACCAAAAATGGCGTGATTGGTGGCGTGATGCTGGGTCTGGGCCGCGCACTGGGTGAAACCATGGCGGTGACCTTCATTATCGGCAACACCTACCAGCTCGACAGCCCGTCGCTGTTTATGCCGGGCAACAGCATCACCTCCGCCCTCGCCAATGAGTTCGCTGAAGCGGAGTCCGGCGTGCACGTAGCGGCACTGATGGAGCTGGGCCTGATTCTGTTTGTGATTACCTTTATCGTGCTGGCGATTTCAAAACTGATGATTATGCGGCTGGCGAAAAGTGAAGGAGCGCGATCATGACCACGATTGAAGTTCAGGCGCGCGCCGAACTGGACGCATCCCGGCGTAAGATGCAGTCCTGGCGCAGCACCAAAAACAAGATAGCGCTGACGCTGTCGCTGCTGACCATGGCCTTTGGCCTGTTCTGGCTGGTGTGGATCCTGTTTACCACCGTATCGCGCGGCCTTGATGGGCTGTCGTGGTCGCTGTTTACCGAATCAACGCCGCCACCGAATACCGCCGGCGGCGGTCTGGCCAACGCCTTAGCGGGCAGCGGACTGCTGATTTTCTGGTCCACCTTTTTCGGCACGCCGCTGGGCATCATGGCCGGTATCTATCTGGCGGAATATGGCCGCAAGTCGTTTCTGTCGGAAGTGATCCGCTTTATCAACGACATCCTGCTGTCGGCCCCGTCCATTGTGGTCGGGCTGTTCGTCTACACCATTGTGGTGTCGCAGATGCAGCACTTCTCCGGCTGGGCCGGTGTGATTGCGCTGGCGCTGCTGCAGGTTCCGATCGTGATTCGTACCACCGAGAACATGCTGCGGCTGGTGCCGGACAGTATGCGTGAAGCAGCTTACGCGCTGGGCACGCCGAAGTGGAAGATGATCTCGGCGATCACCCTGAAGGCGTCCGTTTCCGGCATTATCACCGGGGTACTGCTGGCGATTGCCCGTATCGCCGGTGAGACCGCACCGCTGCTGTTTACTGCGCTGTCGAACCAGTTCTGGAGCACCGACATGATGCAGCCGCTGGCGAACCTGCCGGTCACCATCTTTAAGTTCGCCATGAGCCCGTTCGCCGAATGGCAGAGCCTGGCCTGGGCTGGCGTACTGATTATTACCTTGTGCGTGCTGCTGCTGAACATCGTAGCGCGGGTGATTTTCGCCAAGGGTAAACACGGTTAACTTCCGGCGCTGCCCTGCGCGGCGCCGTATAAGAGAGACGAGCAATGAGTATCGCGACTGCACCAGCCGATAAAATTCAGGTCCGTAATCTGAACTTCTATTACGGCAAGTTTCACGCGTTAAAGAATATCAATCTGGATATCGCCAAAAATCAGGTGACCGCCTTTATCGGGCCATCCGGCTGTGGTAAATCGACCCTGCTGCGCACCTTCAACAAAATGTATTCGCTCTACCCGGATCAGCGGGCGGAAGGCGATATTCTGCTGGATGGCGACAACATTCTGGCGACGCAACAGGATATCGCGTTATTGCGCGCCCGGGTCGGCATGGTGTTTCAGAAGCCTACACCGTTTCCGATGTCGATTTATGACAACATCGCCTTTGGTGTCCGCCTGTTTGAAAAACTGTCCCGTGCCGATATGGACGCGCGAGTGCAGTGGGCGCTGACCAAAGCGGCGCTGTGGAATGAAACCAAAGACAAGCTGCATCAGAGCGGTTACAGTCTCTCCGGCGGTCAGCAGCAGCGTCTCTGCATCGCGCGCGGCATCGCGATTCGCCCGGAAGTGTTGTTGCTGGACGAACCCTGCTCGGCGCTCGACCCCATCTCCACCGGGCGTATTGAAGAGCTGATTACCGAGCTGAAACAGGATTACACCGTGGTGATCGTGACGCACAACATGCAGCAGGCCGCACGCTGTTCCGACCACACCGCATTTATGTATCTGGGCGAACTGATTGAATTTAGCGATACCGACACGCTGTTCACCAAGCCGGCACAGAAGCAAACTGAAGACTACATTACTGGCCGCTACGGCTGATTTGACAGGAGATCGCCATGGATAATCTGAATCTGAACAAACACATCTCCGGTCAGTTCAACGCCGAGCTGGAGCACATTCGCACCCAGGTGATGATCATGGGTGGCATGGTTGAGCAGCAGCTGACCGATGCCATCACCGCGATGCATAACCTGGACGGTGAACTGGCACAGCGGGTGATCGACGGTGACCAGAAGGTCAACATGATGGAAGTGGAGATTGATGAAGCCTGCGTACGCATCATCGCCAAACGTCAGCCAACCGCGATCGATTTGCGGCTGGTGATGGCGATCATCAAAACCATCTCTGAACTGGAACGGATTGGTGACGTGGCGGAGAAAATCAGCCGCACCGCGCTGGAGAAGTTTGGCCAGCAACATCTGCCGCTGCTGGTCAGCCTGGAGTCGCTGGGACGCCATACCGTGCAGATGCTGCACGATGTGCTGGATGCCTTTGCGCGCATGGATCTCAACGAAGCAATTACCATCTACCGCGAAGACAAGAAGGTCGATAAAGAGTACGAAGGCATTGTGCGTCAGCTGATGACCTACATGATGGAAGATCCGCGCACCATTCCCAGCGTACTGACGGCACTGTTCTGCGCCCGGGCGATTGAGCGCATCGGCGACCGCTGCCAGAACATCTGTGAAATCATCTTCTATTTCGTCAAAGGTCAGGATTTCCGCCACGTTGGCGGTGATCGGCTCGACGAACTGCTGTCAGGTGATGACGGCAGCAACAAACCGTCCTGAATGACCTCAACCGTACGCCGCGCTGGCGTACGGTTGCGCGTTTTCGATTGGTCCCTCCAGCAACACTCTTTATACTTGCGGCACTTTTCTTTCTGAGGTGCTGAATAATGTCTCCTTCTCCCCAGGGTAAACCCGGCGTCACGCCCGGTAAAGCGATGCTGGCTGCCGTCAGCGGTTATGCGATGGACGGTTTTGATCTGCTGATCCTCGGCTTTATGCTGCCCGCGATCAGCGTGTCGCTGGCGCTCGATCCCTCGCAGGCGGGATCGCTGGTCACCTGGACGCTGATTGGCGCGGTGATCGGCGGCATTGTGTTTGGTCATCTCAGCGATCGCTTTGGCCGTATCCGTATGCTGACCGTCACGATTCTGGTGTTCTCGGTGTTTACCGGCTTATGCGCGGTGGCGCAGGGCTACTGGGATCTGCTGGCCTGGCGCACGCTGGCAGGCGTCGGCCTGGGCGGCGAATTTGGTATCGGTATGGCGCTGATTGCCGAAGCCTGGCCGGCGGAGAAGCGTAACCGCGCCTCGGCGTGGGTCGGTATCGGCTGGCAACTGGGCGTGCTGCTGGCGGCATTCATTACGCCGCCGCTGCTGACCGTGATCGGCTGGCGCGGCATGTTTCTGGTGGGGCTGCTGCCTGCACTGGTCTCGTTTGTTATTCGCCGCAGCATGGGCGAACCGGAAGCCTTTCAGGCTCAGGTGAAAAACGTGCCGTCGCTCTCCTTTCCGGCCCGGCTAAAACTGCTGGTCCGCGATCGGGCTACCGCGAAAGCCAGCCTCGGCATCTTTATTCTCTGTTCGGTGCAGAACTTTGGCTACTACGGGCTGATGATCTGGATGCCAAGCTACCTCTCCTCCAGCTTTGGCTTCAGCCTGACTAAATCAGGGCTGTGGACGGCGGTGACGGTGGTGGGTATGACCTTCGGTATCTGGCTGTTTGGCGTGCTGGCTGACCGCTTTGCGCGCTGGAAAATTTTCCTGCTCTATCAGTTTGGCGCGGTGGTGATGGTGGTGGTTTATGCTCAGTTGCGCGACCCGAACATCATGCTGTTCACCGGCGCGATCATGGGGATGTTCGTCAATGGCATGATTGGCGGCTACGGCGCCCTGATCTCCGATACCTTTCCGCCGCAGGTGCGGGCCACGGCACAAAACGTTCTGTTTAACCTTGGACGTGGCGTCGGTGGCTTTGGCCCGGTGGTGATAGGCCTGCTGGCGAGCCAGTTCTCGTTTGCCGCGGCGATTACGCTGCTGGCGCTGATTTACCTGCTGGATATCGCGGCGACGTTATTCCTGCTGCCGAAAAAGCAGAGTCAGGAAGATGCGCTGGGCGCAATTGGCTGATTGTATCCGCCTGAATGGCTGGGATGACGACGTTGCCGTCTCATCCCAGCCACTGCCCGCCAGAAAGCCGGCAACCTGAATCCTGTCGACGTTTATTCATTTTCAGCAGCGAGCAATAACATGGCTGTTGCAGGCACTATCCTTTGCGTGCAGAGATGCAGTGAAAAAGGATTTATTATTACGCCGCTAACGTTTGTTCAATGTGACGTTATTTAGGGTGTCAGGCGAGGGAAAGGTCTGATGACGGTGCAAGGGATTAATAAAGAAGTGGGGATTTAGAAAGACATTAACCGGAGCGGACAAATAGCAAATCAGGTTGTTATAGTCAGCCTATAACAACCTTATTAATTAATTTTTCAGCTCACACGGCAGTTAAAATAAATTATGCGCTTTTGCTGAATGAAGATAAAAAGTTATACAGGCTGGTCATATGACCTGATGCGATGTTCAGGCCAAATTGCTTATGGGTCAGACCAATGGTTTCGCCCTTGCTGGTGGAGCTTTCCAGTGCTGAGGTGGTCTCCGTCAGCGCGGTGTTGACGTTGCTGAGGGCGTTGTTCAGGCCAGCCAGAAACTGTTGCAGACCGGCACCGCTGACTGACTGGATTTCATTGTTGTTTAATTCTTTCATTGTTATGTCCTTATTTACGTGAGCCCCTGAATTGGGGTGGCTTATTTATAGCGTAATAAGAAAATAAGTAAATAAGAAACAAAATATCATTCAGTTTATTAGCATTAATCGCTAATTCGTGGTGCGATGGCATAGTAAAATATCCATTTTATTCTCTATCAGGCTGCACAGACATTCAGAAGTAAGTCAATTTATTTTTATTAAAGGTAGTTGTCTTTATTAAAGCGAAATACTCAGTCGAGCAAGGTTGATTAAATAAGTTTATTAAGAATGATGAAGCGTTAAATCTATTTATCTGATTTCCTGGAAAATAAGATAACCAAAGCGAAATATCCGCCCGGCGTTGCTGTTTTACACCCGCCTTCAAACAGGACGCCTCGCCAGGGTAAAGCCGGTTTCTGGCGAGAACGTCCATGCCTGTTTAGTTCATCAGCGGCAGTAACTGCTGATAGAGCGTGGCAAACGTCTGCCGCAGCGGCTGATAGTGCGCAGTACGCGCGGCGTCTGGCTGGTGGCGCTGCACCAGGTGAAGCGCGGGCGCGACCGCCTGTGGGTCCAGCGCCAGCTGGGCCAGCCTGGCCGCACCGAGCGCCGGACCGACTTCCCCACCGTGACAGTAATCGAGCGTCTGGCCGCTGATATCCGCCAGCATCTGACGCCACATTGCACTGCGCGCGCCGCCACCGATCAGCATAATGCTTTTCGGCTGTACGCCGCAGTCGTGCAGCACGTCGATGCCCTGCGCCAGCGCGAAACCGACACCTTCCAGCACCGCCCGCGCCAGTTCCGACCGACCATGCTGGTGGGTAAAGCCAAAGAAAGCGCCTCGGGCGTTGGGGTTGTTATGCGGCGTGCGCTCACCCGAGAGATAGGGCAAAAACCACAGTGGCGGCACATCCTCTCTCGCCCGTGCCGCCTCATCCAGCAGCGTGGGCACATCATTGCAGCCGGTCAGCGCAGCCGCCCAGTCGAGGCAGGAGGCCGCGCTGAGCATCACTGACATCAGATGCCAGCGCTGCGGTAAGGCATGACAGAAACTGTGAACCGCCCGCTCTGGATTACTCAGATAGCCTTCACTCACCACAAAGTAGACGCCAGAGGTGCCCAGCGACAGCATGCCCTGACCCGGCTCGGTCATGCCGACGCCAACCGCGCCCGCCGCGTTGTCGCCACCGCCCGCCGCCAGCGGCACCGGATTCATCTTCCAGCGCGCCGCCAGGTCAGCATCCAGCGTGCCGGTCAACGCACTACCTTCATAGAGTTGCGGCATCTGCGCACGGCTGAGGTCACAGGCTCGCAGCATCTCATCACTCCAGTCACGCTGCGCCACATCCAGCCACAGCGTGCCGGCCGCGTCTGACAGATCGGTGGCGAAGTCGCCGCTCATCCGCCAGCGCAGGTAATCTTTCGGCAACAGCACCTGGGCAATCTGGCTAAAGATGGCCGGTTCATGCTGCTGCACCCACAGCAGCTTGGGCGCCGTAAAACCGGGCATCATCAGGTTGCCGGTGATCGCCCGGGCGTCCGGCACCTTCCGCTCCAGCTCACGACACTGCGCCTCGCTGCGCCCATCGTTCCACAGTATTGCCGGACGCAGAACGCGACCGGCGCTGTCCAGCAGGGTTGCGCCATGCATCTGGCCACTCAGCCCGATCGCCTCGACGGCGTGCAGATCGTGCTGCCCGCTGAGCGCCTGCATGGCGTGATCCAGCGCCTGCCACCAGCTTTCGGGATCCTGCTCGCTCCACAGCGGCTGTGGACGTGAAACCTGCAGCGGCGCTGTTTCTGTCGCCATCACCTGACCGGCAGCATCCACCAGCACCACTTTGACGCCGGAGGTGCCTAAATCGATCCCGATAAACATGCTCTGCTCCTGAATTTTTAGAAATCAAACAGATAGTGATTCACCAGGTTTTCCAGCTGCTCCTGGCGTCCGCTCTGATGCTGTGGATTGAGCTGCTGTTGCTGAGCATGCGCCGCCAGCGAGGCGAGGGAAAACTCACCTTTTAAAATTTGCTGGCCGAACTCACCATTCCAGCCGCTGTATCGCTGCGCCACGCGCTTATCCAGCTCGCCATCGCCGATCATCCGGGCCGCGACCTTCAGCGCCAGCGCCATGGTATCCATCGCGCCGATATGACCGTAGAACAGATCGTATTTGTCGGTGCTCTGACGCCGCACTTTGGCATCAAAGTTTAAGCCGCCGGTGGTGAAACCGCCCGCCTTGAGGATCTCATACATCACCAGCGCATTCTCCTCCACGCTGACCGGGAACTGATCGGTATCCCAGCCACACTGCGCGTCACCGCGGTTGGCATCGACCGAGCCGAAAATGCCCAGCGCAATGGCGGTCGCAATTTCGTGATGGAAAGAGTGACCCGCCAGCGTGGCATGGTTCGCCTCGACGTTGACCTTGATCTCTTTCTCCAGCCCGAACTGTTTGAGGAAGCCATACACGGTAGCCACGTCGTAGTCGTACTGATGTTTAGTCGGCTCCTGTGGCTTAGGTTCAATCAGCAGTGAGCCCTGGAAGCCAATCTTGTGTTTGTGCTCAACCACCATCTGCATAAAACGGCCAATCTGCTCACGCTCCTGACGCAGATCGGTATTCAGCAGGGTTTCATACCCTTCGCGACCGCCCCACAGCACATAGTTTTCACCGCCGAGGGTTTGGGTAGCCTGCATCGCGCTGCACACCTGAGTTGCGGCCCAGGCGAAAACGTCCGGATCGGGATTGGTGGCGGCCCCGGCACCGTAGCGCGGATGGGTAAAGCAGTTCGCCGTGCCCCACAGCAGCTTCACGCCGGTCTCCTGCTGCTTCTCCAGCAGCTTATCGGTCATCACGGCAAAGTTATCCTGATAGCTGCGCAGCGAATCGCCTTCCGGCGAGACATCAACGTCATGGAAGCAGTAATAAGGCACGTTCAGCTTGTGAAAGAACTCAAAGGCGACGTCCGCTTTTTGCTTCGCCAGCTGCAGCGCATCCCCGTTCTTTTGCCATGGACGATCAAACGCGCCGACGCCAAACATATCCGCACCGTTCCAGCAGAAGGTGTGCCAGTAACAGGCCGCAAAGCGCAGATGTTCGGCCATGGTCTTACCGAGGATCACCTCGTCAGGATTGTAATGACGAAAGGCGAGAGGCTGAGTGGATTTGGTGCCTTCATAACGGACGCGATCGATCTGATCGAAATAAGCGTGCATGGTTTGCTCCTTAGCATCAGGACCCGGATGGTCTATTGAAGCGATATTTGATAATGGCTGTCGGCGCGTCTCAATTACGATATTTCACACTGACGGTCAGATAATTATTATTTGTGGGCTGGCTCGCAAAATAACCCGCTTTTTCACGCCGCCGGGCCAGCGATATTGGTTACTCCGAAAAAGATGAAATATCGATCGCGCTCATAAAAAAAGAAATAAACCAAAAAACGTAATAGCCGGATAAAAATCAGTAATTGATGTGGCGGGAAAATCAGGGCAACAATTCATCCGCCTGGTTCATGGGCCAACGACAATAGCCTCAACCTACAGGATGAACACAATGAAGATAAAACATGCGCTGTTAGCCGCCTGCGCTGCGCTGGCTCTGTTCAGCCAGACCAGCGTGGCCAAAGAAGTGAAGATCGGCATGGCAATTGATGATTTACGTCTGGAACGCTGGCAAAAAGACCGCGATATTTTCGTCAAACAGGCGGAGTCGCTGGGCGCGCAGGTGTTCGTTCAGTCGGCAAACGGCAATGAAGAGACGCAGATGTCGCAGATTGAAAATATGATTAACCGCGGCGTCGATGTGCTGGTGATTATTCCCTACAACGGCCAGGTACTGAGTAATGTCGTGGCAGAAGCCAAACGGGAAGGGATTAAAGTTCTGGCATACGACCGCATGATAAATAACGCCGACATCGATTTTTATCTCTCTTTTGATAATGAAAAAGTGGGTGAAATGCAGGCCGAAAGCATTGTGAAACAGGTGCCTAAGGGTAACTACTTTTTAATGGGCGGTTCACCGGTCGATAATAACGCCCGCCTGTTCCGCGCCGGCCAGATGAAAGTTTTAAAACCTTTTATTGATAACGGCAGCATTAAAATTGTCGGCGATCAGTGGGTCGATGCCTGGCTGCCGGAAAACGCACTGAAAATTATGGAAAATGCGCTGACCGCCAACGGTAACCATATCGATGCGGTGGTGGCTTCGAATGATGCCACAGCAGGCGGTGCGATTCAGGCGCTGAGCGCGCAGGGGCTGGCGGGCAAAGTCGCCATTTCCGGTCAGGATGCCGATCTGGCCGCCATCAAACGGATTAAAGCCGGTACCCAGACCATGACGGTCTATAAGCCGATCACTGAACTCGCCACCGAGGCGGCAAAAATTGCGGTCGAACTGGGCAATGGCAAAACGCCGTCCAGCAACAGCAAGCTGAACAACGGACTTAAAGAGGTGCCGTCGCGGCTGCTGACGCCAATTCAGGTCAACAAAGACAATATCGAAAGCACCGTGGTGAAAGACGGTTTCCACAAACAGAGCGAACTCTGACCGCGCCTGGCGTGAGGGAGAACAGTCGATGCTGCTGGAAATGAACAACATCACTAAGCGCTTCGGCGCGGTGAAAGCGCTGAACGATGTCAGCCTGCGGCTGGATGCGGGTGAAGTGATGTCACTGTGTGGCGAAAATGGCTCGGGTAAATCGACCCTGATGAAAATCCTGTGCGGACTCTACCCGCACGGCGATTTTGACGGCCAGATTCACTTCTCCGGTGACGAAATTCAGGCGCAGACCATTCGGGATACCGAACGCAAAGGCATTGTGATCATTCATCAGGAGCTGGCGCTGGTGCGGCAGCTGACGGTGATGGAGAACATTTTCCTCGGTGCCGAGCTGGGCCGCTTCGGCCTGGTGGACGATGAAACCATGACGCTACGCTGCCAGCAGCTGCTGGCGCGGGTCGGGCTGAACGTCTCGCCCGCCGCTCGGGTAGGGGATTTGGGCCTGGGGCAGCAGCAGCTGGTGGAGATCGCCCGTGCGCTGAACAAACAGGTGCGGTTACTGATTCTGGATGAACCGACCTCTTCACTGACTGAACAGGAAACGGAGGTGCTGCTCGGCATCATCCGTAACCTGCGTGAACACGGCATCGCCTGCATCTACATCTCCCACAAGCTGAACGAAGTCAAAGCGATCTCCGACACCATCTGCGTGATTCGTGACGGCCAGCATATCGCTACCCGTCCGGCGGCGGGCCTGAGCGAAGATGACATCATCACCATGATGGTGGGACGTGAACTGACCGCGCTCTATCCTCATGCGCCGCATCAGATTGGCGACACGGTATTGAAGGTGGAGAACCTGACGGCCTGGCATCCGGTTAACCGCCATATCCGCCGCGTCAGCAACGTCTCGTTCAGCCTGAAGCGCGGCGAAATTCTCGGTATCGCCGGGCTGGTCGGTGCGGGCCGGACCGAAACCGTGCAGTGTCTGTTTGGCGTCTGGCCGGGACGCTGGCAGGGCGATATCTGGATTAATGGCAAACAGGTCAACATCACCGATTGCCGTGCCGCCATCGCGCACGGCATCGCCATGGTGCCCGAAGATCGTAAAAAGGATGGCATCGTGCCGCTGATGGCGGTGGGGAAAAATATTACCCTCGCGGCGCTGGACCAGTTCAGCCATCGGCTCTCCACGCTGGATGAAGCGCAGGAGCAGCAGGCGATCAACGCGGCGATCACCCGCTTACGGGTGAAGACCTCCTCATCCGAATTGCCGATTGGCCGGCTCAGTGGCGGTAATCAGCAGAAGGCGATTCTGGCGAAATGCCTGCTGCTGAATCCGCAAATCCTGATTCTGGATGAACCGACGCGCGGCATTGATGTGGGCGCGCGTCAGGAGATCTACCTGCTGATTAATGCGCTGGTGCAGCAGGGCATTGCGGTGATTGTGATTTCGTCCGAGCTGCCTGAAGTGCTGGGCCTGAGCGATCGGGTGCTGGTGATGCATGAAGGGGAAATCAAAGCTGATTTGATCAACGATAACCTGACTCAGGAGCAGGTGATGGAAGCCGCCCTGCGGAGTGAACATTATGCTTAAAAGTGAAAGTACCCAAAGCAGCCTGTCCGGCACGCCGGGTAAGCCGTCGCCCGGCAAATTCTCCCTGCCCAACCTACAGGTGCTGGTGATGCTGGGGGCGATTGTGCTGCTGGCGCTGTTCTTCACCTGGACTACCGACGGTGCCTGGCTCAGCCCGCGTAACGTTTCTAACCTGCTGCGCCAGACCGCCATTACCGGCATCCTGGCGGTGGGAATGGTATTTGTGATTATCTCAGCGGAGATCGATCTGTCGGTCGGCTCTATGATGGGGCTGCTGGGCGGTGCTGCGGCAATTTTTGACGTCTGGCTGGGCTGGCCGCTGCCGCTGACCATTGTGGTGACGCTGGTCATGGGGCTGTTGCTCGGCACCTGGAACGGCTGGTGGGTCGCCTACCGCAAAGTGCCGTCATTTATCGTCACGCTGGCCGGCATGCTGGCTTTTCGCGGCATCCTGGTCGGCATTACCGACGGCACCACGGTAGCGCCCATCACGCCGGGCATGTCGCAGATTGGGCAGAGTTATCTGCCGGGCGGCGTCGGGTTTGGGTTTGGTTTTGCCGGACTGGCGCTGTTTATGCTGTGGCAATGGCGTTTGCGTCTGCGCCGTCAGCAACTCGGGCTGACACAGAGCGCCGCCAGCGGCACCGTCGCGCGTCAGGCGATCACCGCCATTCTGGTGCTGGGTGCGATCTGGCTGCTGAACGATTACCGCGGCGTACCGACTCCGGTGTTACTGCTTGCTTTGCTGCTGCTGGCCGGGATGTTTATGGCGACGCGTACCGCGTTTGGCCGTCGCATTTATGCTATTGGTGGCAATATTGATGCGGCGCGGCTGTCAGGGATTAACGTGGCGCGCACCAAACTGGCGGTGTTTGCGATTAACGGCGTGATGGTGGCGATTGCCGGGCTGATCCTTAGTTCGCGACTGGGTGCCGGTTCGCCTTCGGCGGGCAACATTGCCGAGCTCGACGCCATCGCCGCCTGTGTGATTGGCGGCACCAGCCTGGCTGGCGGCGTTGGCTCAGTGGCGGGCGCGGTGATGGGCGCCTTTATCATGGCCTCGCTGGATAACGGCATGAGTATGATGGATGTGCCGACCTTCTGGCAGTACATCGTCAAGGGCGCCATTCTGCTGCTGGCGGTGTGGATGGATACCGCCACGCGGCGTCGGGTGTAATCGCGCGGACGATCACATTGTGGCGCAAACCCTTTTTATGCCCGCTGTCAGCCGTGCTATGCAATGCGCTGAGAATCTAAGGGAACGCGCCACTATGCATGATAAACGTTACCGCATTACCTTGCTGTTCAACGCCAACAAGGTCTATGACCGCCAGGTTGTCGAAGGCGTCGGGGAATATCTACAGGCGTCGCAAACCGACTGGGACATTTTCATCGAGGAAGATTTTCGCTGCCGCATCGACAACATTCGCGAGTGGCTGGGTGACGGCGTGATCGCCGATTATGACGATCGCTCCATTGAAACCCTGTTGTCGAATGTGCCGGTGCCGATCGTTGGCGTCGGTGGCTCTTATCACCGCCAGGAGGATTATCCGCCGGTGCATTACATCGCCACGGATAATGCGGCGCTGGTGGAGCGGGCCTTTATGCATCTCAAAGAGAAAGGCATCAACCGCTTTGCTTTCTACGGATTGCCCGCCTCAGGCGGTAAGCGCTGGGCGCAGGAGCGGGAACAGGCGTTTCGTCAGCTGGTGATGCGTGAGCGCTATCAGGGCGTGGTCTATCAGGGCATGGAGACCGCACCGGAAAACTGGCAACACGCCCAGAACCGGCTCGCCGACTGGCTGCAGACGCTGCCACCGCAAACCGGCATTATCGCCGTCACCGATTCACGGGCGCGCCATCTGCTGCAGGCCTGTGAGCATCTGAAAATTCCGGTGCCGGAAAAGCTGGCGGTGATCGGTATTGATAACGAAGAGCTGACGCGCTATCTGTCGCGCGTTGCGCTCTCATCGGTGGCGCAGGGATCGCGGCAGATGGGCTATCAGGCCGCCAAACTGCTGCATCGCCTGCTGGATAAGCAGTCACTGCCGCTTCAGCGCATCCTGGTGCCGCCGGTGAAAGTCATTGCCCGCCGCTCTACTGACTTCCGCTCACTGCGCGATCCCGCGGTTATCCAGGCGATGCATTACATTCGCTTTAACGCCTGCAAGGGCATCAAAGTCGAGCAGGTGCTGGATGCTATCGGTATGTCCCGATCCAATCTGGAAAAACGCTTTCGCGATGAAACCGGCGACACTATCCATGCGATGATCCACCGCGAGAAGCTGGAAAAAGCCCGTGAACTGCTGGCGTCGTCGTCACTCAATATCAACGAAATCTCACAGATGTGCGGCTATCCGTCGCTGCAGTATTTCTATTCGGTATTCAGGAAAGGCTATGACACTACGCCGAAAGAATATCGCCAGCTTTATGGTGAAAATGTGTTGTAACAGCGCGGCAGGCCTGATCAGGGGAATCGATAGGAAGAGGCTGGGAATCAGGAGATAGCCCTGGAAAAGCGTGTTTTATGAACCGGCTCAATGGGGGTTTACCTGTCCCGTCGCCCTCCCGGGCAACCTTATTTCATAATAGCGTGCCGTTCAATTTGGTTATTTACTCAGCAATGGCAATTACATACACTTTTTGTAGGGATTTAATCACAACACAAGGATGAAGGAACATGGCTATTCCTGCCTACTTATGGCTCAAAGACGACGGCGGCACTCACATTCAAGGATCGGTGGATGTTCAGGACCGCGATGGCAGCATTGAGATCAACGGTTTTTCCCATAACCTGAGCATCCCGACAGATGGAATGACCGGAAAGATTACCGGGACTCGCAGGCATTCCGCTGTGATTATTCAAAAAGAGTTTGATAGGTCCAGCCCCTGGCTCTATAAAGCCGTTGCCACGGGACAAACCCTCAGGTCAGCAGAGTTTAAATGGTATCGCATTGATGACGCTGGACAGGAAAGGGAATACTTCAACATGCTGCTTGAAGGTGTGAGGATTGTCGGCATCTCTCCTGTGATGCATGACACGAAAGATCCGACCAAAGAAAAACATAACCACCTTGAGTGTGTAGAACTTCGCTACGAAAAAATCACCTGGAAGCACTGCGACGGCAACATCATGTTTACTGATAGCTGGAACGAGAGAGTGCAGGCGTGAGATACCCAACTTTAGCTGCATCACCTCATCCTCCCTATGATGTCGCCTCTTTTACACCTTCTGGAGTCAGCATTGTCAATAACATGATGATGGCGCGATTTCATCGCGGACCCTCAGCGCTGACCTATGTATGGTTTTATCAGCAGGTGAGAGGACATGGCCCATGGGATTACAAACAGCGCGGCCCGCAATTCGAAAACTTCGGTAACTTTCATTACGGTGCTGTTGGTCATGCTGCCGGGATTACCGATGAGGTGTTACTCAGAGGCGCAGGATGGGCACAAAGCAGGGCAGGAACAGCTGACCCAGCCTGGGGGAGCTGGACAGGCTCAGCGCCTTACGGTGATGATCCTGATGATCAGTATTGGATTAGGGCGGGCATTGATTATGCAAAACGTGCGGGCTTTTAAGAAGCGATACCTTCTCCTGATGCTGCTGGTCGTGGCCGTTTTCGGCGCTTACCGGATGTGGCACTTCTCACCGCTTAAGCAAGAGTTGGTCAGGAAAGAGAAGGTAAACAACCTGGCGAATCTTTACATCACACAAGCCAGTGCCGGTGCCACTACCGGCTTCTCGTATCGCTTCTATTTGTATGATGCCTCCAAAGATGACAACGCGTTTATGGCAAGTCTGAACGATGATGATAATGCACCTTTCATCATCACCACGGATAAAGAGGCCCTGAAGAAGATCAGCAATAACGCGGTCTTTTTGGCGGTGAAAGGAACCGTTTATGCATTTCATAGTCCTGCGGATTATCGGGCAGGCGGGGCAATCTATTCCGTTCCGGTTTACCTCTCATCCTCACCTTTCTGAGCGCGGTAAGGCTTTAGGACATTTTGTAGGAGCAGCTCTTTTTAAACAGACCGCCAATAGCCAGAACGGTTTTTCGTTCTGAAAGTATCATGACTGAAAATTATATTTCATCAGCCGGGCAGGGACATTGATTCTGAGACGCCGCCCGCCCGGCGGCCGCAAACCGCTCTCTGCACCGACCCGCATACCCTTAAAAATCAGCCGGATGGCAACAGCCTTCTCCGGTCTCATTTCGCGCGCTTTTTCACAGGGCTTGCTCTTTTTCACTTTCTTATCGGCACCCACCGTCGCCGCCGCAATCATGCGTATAGTGAGGTGAATGGCGCAGTTAGGTTTCATGATGTTGATTATTAATAGATTTAATGATGGTTTTTCCTCATCGCGCGCAAAAAAATTCCAACGCGGCTCACACTTCCGAAAGAATTAATCCAAATTCTCTTATTTAGAAAATATATTTCACTAGTACCCAAGCGCTGAAACACTTAAACCACGGACAATCATACCTCCTCTTTCTGAACCGATCCGGTTCAGGCAGTAGAGAACAGGAGCCTGAAAAATGGAAACCCGGCAAAAACGCTACAACATGAAATATGTCATGCTCTGTTGCACCGTCGCCGCCTTTGGCGGTCTGCTGATGGGCTACGACTCATCGATTATCTCTGGTGCCATCGAACCGCTCAGTGACTATTTTCAACTCACCCCGGCTGAAACCGGCTGGGCCGTGTCAAACATCCTGCTGGGCAGCCTGGTGGGCTGTTTTATTGCCCCGAAGCTCAGTGATAAATTTGGCCGCAAAAAATCACTCGCCATTACCGCGTTGCTGTTCACCGCCTCGGTGGTCGGCACCGCTATCGCCCACAACTTTTTCACCTTTGTCGCGTTCCGTATCCTTGGCGGATTAGCGATAGGCCTGGCCTCGGTGATCTCGCCAATCTATCTGGCAGAACTGTCTCCGTCGAAGTTTCGCGGTCGCACCAGCGCGCTCTACGCCGTCTGCTGCGTCGGTGGACAATCGGTGGTGCTGCTGACTAACTATTTCATCAATAAATCGATGCTGCCCGAGGCGATGGTTGATATCGGCTGGCGTTACATTCTGGCTACCGCGCTGGTGCCGTGCGCGCTGTTCATCTTTTTCATTGCCTTTATCCCGGAGTCGCCACGCTGGAACGTACTGAAAGGCAAAGACAAAGAGGCGCTGGATACCCTGAGTAAAATTTCTAACCCGGCACACGCAGCGAGCGTATTCGATGAGATTAAACAGTCGTTTTCTGATGAAGCGGCCAGCCGTCATCAATCCCGCTTCCGTCTGAATAAAACCACGCTGCCGTTGTTGATCATCGGTATTGGTCTGGCGGTGGGCAACCAGATCAGCGGCATCAACGTGATTCAGTATTTCGGCCCGACGCTGCTGAAAAATGTCTCTGGCAGCACTGATTCGGCGCTGCTGCAGACGTTCTGGCTGTCGGTCTGCCAGTTTGTCGGCGTGCTGATGGGGATGGCGCTGATCGATAAGGTCGGGCGGCGTAAGCTGTTGCTGCTGGGTGCAATTACCTCCGCCATTTTCCTCGCCTATACCTTTATCGCGTTCTATTACCGACTGCCGGGGCTGCTGGCGGTGGTGGGCTTGTTTGCTTACATGGTGTTCTTTGGCATGACCTGGGGACAGATCGTCTGGACCGTACTCGGCGAGCTGTTTCCCACCGAAATTCGATCAATCTGCGTCGGCATCTCCATCTGCGCCATGTCGATGGCAAACTTTGTTATCAGTACCACGTTCCCAATCCTCAACAGCAACGCTTTCCTGCTCGAAATGTTCCACGGCGGTTTCCCGCTGTTGCTGTTTGCGCTGTTTTCACTGGGTATGTACTTCTTCACTTTTCGCTATCTGCCAGAAACGGCCGGACTCCCGCTGGAGAAAATCCATGCGCGCGTACTGGAGAAGTTTAATATCGACCCGCGCGAAGCGGATAAGGCGATCAGCGTGCCGGTTAGTGACGTCCGATCATAAAAAAAGGCAGCTCACGCTGCCTGATCATCCGGCTTAACCGACCCGCTGCTCGGTCTGCTCAATCACCGCCAGCGCCAGCCCGTTGGCCGGATCGATGCGGTTATCAAGAAAAAGCAGCTGGGTGTGCGCGGCGGTAAAGGCCAGGGCGCTGGCCTGGGTGTTATCGCGTACCGCCTTGCAAAAGGCCGGGCTGGCATTCCATGGACAATCAATCATGATGGTCGCCGGATTGAGCAGCAGCATAATCTGGCTGAGTGCCAGGCCCAGATAGCTGCCCGCCTGCGCCATCACCTCATCCACTATCCGCGGCGCACTGTCGCGGTTCTGCCAGCTCAGGCCAGGCTGGCGCTGCGCCAGCTGCTGTTTTACTGCCGGCTGGCTGATCAACGCCTCAAGGCAGCCGCGGCGGCCGCAGCTACAGCGCGGGCCATCAGGCTGCACCGTCAGATGGCCCGCTTCACCGGCGGTCCAGCTGTGTCCGGTAAAGACTTCGCCGTGCTGCACCAGTGCCCCGCCAATCCCCTCAGAGATACGCAGATAAAAATGACCGCTGTCGACTGACAGACCTCGTTGCTGCACCGCCAGCAGTGCCGCCGCTTTCACATTATTCATGATACGGATCGGTAACCGGACGTGCTTACGCAGCGCAGTCAGCAGATCCACATCCTGCCAGTTGAGGTGCGAAGAGAGATGCATCCAGCCGCGCCGGGGATCGACAATGCCGGGAAAACCCAGGCCGATACCCAGTAAATCGGGATAGCCTTCGGCCAGTTCCCGGCACAGCATCGCCAGTTCGGCCAGCAGACGGGTCGGGTTTTCGGTATCAGTACGCAGCGTCTGTTCCGCCAGCACCTGGGAAAAGTAGTCACAGACCCGCCAGTGGATCACATTGCGTTCCACCATCACGCCTGCGCTTTTCAGCTTCTCTGGCCGCAGGCTAATTTCAATTTTGGGCCGTCCGGCCGCAGCCACGCTGACCGGCCCCAGCTCTTCGATCAGCTCCTGCTCCAGCAAATCATCAATGATCAGTGAGACCGTATTTTTGCTGAGCGATAAGGCCTGGGCCAGATCCTGGCGCGAAGTGACGCGCAGTCTCCGCAACTGGGTCATCACCCGTTTCTGGTTATTAAGTCGCAGTAAGGCGGGACCTTTGCCGTTTGCTTTCATGGCGGATTCACCCAACAGAGGAGGAATAATTCAGTGTATCAGCCTGTGCCGGTTCGTCATCCCACACTTTTGCGCGCTGTTTCACACAACGAGGTGAGATCCCGCTGGCTGGCCGGGCGAGAAAGGCTTAACGCAGGATTTTCTGTTGCTCCTGGGCGGCAGCCGGCAGGGGGCGATCCTGATTAAGCGCCTCCAGTAGCGCATCAACCTGCGGGCTGACCGGCGAGCGACGCAGCCAGCCCATCAGGGTAAACAACAGCAACGAGGAAAACACCGGCGCCGCTACCTGGGTCGCCAGACTGGCGTCGTCGATTACAAAGCGTACGCAGAAGAAGGTGCCAACGCCTGTCGCCCAGCTGACCAGCGCCGCGGTGCTGCCAGAGCGACGGAAAGCGGGCAGCAGGCCCAGCAGCATCGGAATTGAAATCGGGCCGACCAGCCCGCCAAACCAGATAATCAGCAGCGACAGTACGCCGCCGAACCGGCTGGCATTCAGGGCGATCAGCAGCGTAGTGATAATAAACAGGAAGGTAATACAGCGCGCCACCCGCAGTGAACTCTGGCCGCGCGGGAAAGCACGCGGCCAGACGGCAGGCAGAATATCGCGGGTGACTACCGCCGTAATGGCGTTAGCGTCAGAAGAGGTCATGGAAAGCGTATGGGTAAACATCGCCACCAGCATCAGTCCGATCAGACCGTTGGGCAGTAACTGCATCGCCATCATCGACCAGGCACGCGACGGGTCGGCCAGGTCGGGAAACAGCAGCGGTGCGGCCCACATCGGCCAGAACAGTATCAGTGGCCAGATCAGATAGAGCGCCGCCGACAGCAGCGCCGCCTTGCGCGCTTCGCGTCCGTCCGGTGCGGCGATAAACCGCTGCGCCAGATTCCAGGTGCCGCCGTTGTAACTCAGGGTGTGGATCAGCAGCCAGGAGAAGATAAAGCCGGTGGTGTAAGGGCCCTGCACGATTTGCAGATGGCTGGCCGGCAGCCGATCCCAGATCGTCAACAGTGCGCCAGCGCCGCCGAGCTGCAGCCCAACCGCCACCAGCATCACCAGCGCGGCGACAAACTGCACCAGAAACTGACCAAAATCGTTGCAGGCATCGGCCCACAGGCCGCCGATGATGCTGTAAAACAGACTCAGCCCGCCGGCAATGGCAATGCCAGCCGGCAGTTCAAGGCCGGTAAAGACGTTGATAATCACCGCAATGGCGGCCCATTTCGCCCCGACATCCACCGTTTTTAACAGCACGCCGCTGCAGGCCAGCACCATCTGGGTCGGCAGGTTATAGCGGGTCAGCAGATACTCGGTGGGAGATTCAATCTGCATATAACCCCGCAGCCGGGCCCAGCGCGGGGCAAACAGCGAAGAACCGATCAACACCGCCAGCGAGATCGGCAGCGCCCACCAGAACCAGATGGTAATGCCCATGTTGTACGCCACCGCGCCATAAGCCACAAAAACGGCGGCGCTGTAGCCAGACATATGGTGGGAAATGCCAGAGAGCCACCAGGGCATGCGGCCACCGGCGGTAAAGAAGTCACGGGTATTGCCGACTCTGCGCATCGCCCACAGCGTGATCAGCACAATCATCAGCGCGTAGAGCGCAATTACAGCGTAATCAAGCAGGTTCATGGCGGACTCCACCCGGTTTGCCGCCTGGCGCGCAACGCGGCGCAGGCAGGTCAACAGCAGGGCGACTGATGATAAATCGGTCCGGCGGCGTTACGCCGGCTGAGTGCGGAGACGCGGCTCAGCCGTGTGGACAGCCCGGCGGGACGGGCAGGGAATTAATATTCGTCGCCGCGTACCCGACTGCGATAACTTTCCCAGTCGAAGCGCACCCAGAGACTGTTACCCAGCCGCATCCGGTCCATCACCCGCTCACCGAGCAGTGCGTTCATACCGGCATGGTCGAGGTTAGAAAGCATGCCGGTCGGACGCTTGGAGGAGGATCGGCGATCCACAATCTGATTGATGATGACTTTCTCGTAGCGGGATTCGCTCTGCATGCCAATCTCATCAATTACCAGCAGATCAACGCTGCTGAGGTCCTGAATCAGACGCTCTTCGGTAATGCCGCTGCTGCCGCTGAAGGTGCCTTTCATGCTCGACATCAGATCGGCGACCGTGACGATCAGCACGCTCTTACCGCGCAGGATCAGATCGTTACCAATCGCCGCCGCCAGATGGTTTTTGCCGGTACCGGGACGGCCTGAAAAAACAAAGCTGGCGATGCTGCCATCAAATTCGGCGGCATACTGCCGCGCCAGATCCAGCGCTTTGCGCTGGCCCTCATTTTCCACCCGGTAGTTATCAAACGAGCAGTTCATATGCAGTTCACGGATGCCGGAGCGGCCCATAATGCGCTGCATTTTCATGGCGCGGTTTTCACGCACAATCGCTTCAGAGCGCAGGCGGCCCTGTTCCTGATTCCACGCCAGCAGCTCTTCGCCATTAGCAAATTTCGGTCGGGTGCCGGCAGGCATCATTCTTTTCAGACGGCTAAAGAGATCGTTCGGCGTTTTCATCACTCACCTCGGAAACCATCGGGAATGGTACGGTCAGGGTCAGGCAACTGCGTGATATCACGCTTCGGTTGCCCGCCGTTGGCGGCGCGGTTCATCTGAATGCTGCGCGCCAGTTTTTGTTGCCACTGCACATGGTAAAACAACCGGCCTTCTGCCTGCCAGTAGGCGACAAAGGCCGCCAGCTCGGTGGCGGTTACCGGTTCGCTCAGCGCCACGCCCCAGATGGCGGCCTGGCGGGTAAAGTCGGCGTCGGGCTGCCAGCCAGCATACATGGCGAACTTACCGACCGGCGCAGAGATGGCCGCAGGCGCATCGTCATACAGGCTGTCATCCAGCGCCACATCATTCGGCTGTCGGGCAGCGGCTTCCAGCGCCAGCAGCTGCGCCAGGCGCGTCGGGGTGATGGCGTACATCACCGGCGCGTAATCCTCTAACACCGCCAGCGTACCGTTCTCCGCCTGCTGCAGCGCAGTCAGCGGGTCCTGGCGGAAGGCATCCAGGCCAATGAGCGTTGAAGTTAAGATTTTGACTGACATGAAAAGACCTGAGGTTAACAAACACCTTGCGCCGGGGCACAGCCGCCGACGCAGAAGTGTTTATTGTACCTTTTTTAATGGTGCGGATCGCTCAAAAAGCGCGAGCATTATCAGTAAGAGGTTACCGGAGAAGAGGTATGACGGGCAGCGGCGGGCTGGGTCGTACTGACGGCGACAGCCGCCGGGCGCGTTTGCCATAAATAACGTACTGAAGCCAGCCAGCAGAGGCCGTAGCCCAGCAGCTCGGTACCCTCTTCCGCCATGTTTTTCACCACGCGGTTGTAATCCCCCAGCATCAGATGCTGCCACAGCGCATGAATGCCAAACAGGCGGGAGAAGACCAGCACCACCAGAAAGCCGGAGGCCATCACCGGCCAGCTGCGGTGTTGCAGCAGCCTGGCCAGCGCGTGCAGGGTTTTTTTCGGCGTCCGCAGCGCGACGGCCAGACAACCGGCCGTCACCGCCAGCGCGAACCAGATCCAGCTGCCGTGCTGGATAGCATCAAACACAAAGTCGAGTTCGCGGATCAGCATACAGCTGTAGAAGCCCGCCACTAAGGTCAGCGCGCCGCGCTGTGCCGGACGGCGATGGGCAGTGATAAAGAACAGGGCGGCAATCACCGCCAGCATAATTTCCTGGGTGGTTTCAGTAAAAGAGGTTTCGTGCAGCGCATCGTTCATCCAGGCCACATCGATATAGATGGGCAAAATCATCAGGGCGAGAAAGAGTGCTGCCAGTACGAAGACCGTGATTTCACGGCCAATAATTGTCAAATCGTTGCGCATAGTGTTACCAGTATAATGATTAGCGGACTCATTATATTTTAAACGACTGACGTCCTTTCTCTTTTTATGCCCCGCCTAGAAGCTGGCGCTGAGGCCGAGGCTATACAGCAACGGCTCATCACTATTCAGCGCGCTGTTTTGTGAAAACGAGGCGAAAGCGGCCAGATTACGGTTGAGCGGCAGCTGTGCCCCCACGCTCAGATCAATTCCGCTCTCCTGATGGGGACCGATTGCCGTCTCACGCCGATCGTTTTGTGACGACTCGTTCAGGGGACGGCTGTAGCTGAGCTGAGCCCACGGCGTAATCCATCCCTGCTGCAGATCGACACGCCAGCCGACGCTGGCAACCTGCTCACGGCTCTGCTGATCGCTGTAGTCGCATTGCAGACAGCCCATCTGCTGCGGATCGACCGCATATTGCGCCACCGGACCGGTGGTAAGGGATTCGCCGACCGGCAGTTCCACTCCGGCGCGATAGCGTTTTCCCAGCGGCGTACTGCCAACGGTGCCGGTTTCACTGTGCAGTTCTACCGGCAGGCTGGCCGGTGAATTGAGCGCGGCCTCGAACAGGGCGCGATTCTCATCGCTGAAGTCGAGCGACGTGCGGGAGATTTTCTCTGCCAGAATAGTGTCGTAATCGGGTTGAGCTACGGTCATTGCGGGCGCAGCAAAGTCGCCGCCCCAGGCAAAGGTCGGTTGCGTCAAAAATAAAAGTCCTGCACCACACCAGGCGCGTATCCGATAGCGCTGGCCTCTCCACCCACTTTTCTGCACCATACCCTCTCCAGTCGGAGGCTGAAGTTATTCCCGGGCGTCTGGATTAACCACCGGTTTGTGAGCCTGTTTACTCGTCGTGAGAGTACCGATCATCATATTGTTGTCAGTTGTTTAACTATTAACCGATTGTTTCTAAGATCAAGCGGCCCGATAAAATTTTTCTGCGATAAGGAATCCGAAAATGCAACGATGCGGCTGGGTAACCCAGGATCCCCTCTATCTGACCTACCACGATACCGAATGGGGCGTGGCGCAAACCGACAAGCGCGCGCTGTTTGAGATGCTCTGCCTTGAAGGGCAGCAGGCGGGGTTATCCTGGATCACGGTATTAAAAAAGCGGCAGAATTACCGTGCGGCGTTTCACCATTTTGACCCGCAGGCGATCGCGTTAATGGACGAGCAGGATGTTGCGGCGCTGCTGCAGAACAGCGGTATTATTCGTCATCCCGGCAAAATTGCCGCCATTATCGCCAACGCCCGGGCTTTTCTGGCGATGGAAGCGAAAGGCGAGGATTTTGCCCGCTTCGTCTGGCAATTTGTCGATAACGCGCAAATTGTCCACCATTATCCTGACTACAAACTGGCGCCCACCACCTCAGCGCACGCCATTGCGCTCTCTAAGGCGCTTAAACTGCGTGGTTTTAAATTCATCGGCCCGACAATTTGTTATTCCTTTATGCAGGCGTGCGGGCTGATAAACGATCACCAGACCGATTGTTTTTGCCATCCTGACAATCTTTAAGCGCCGCGGCGGGCAATTTAAGACTTTCCCTTATCCTTTCCTGACGGTTACGCGGCATAATCGTGCCGATTATGGGGAGAGCTTTTCCCCTGTGTGTCGAACGTAAGGGAACAAAAATGCAGAAGAAATTAATCGCGGTCACCTTGTTATTAAGCGGAAGCCTGGCCCTGTCCGGCTGTACCACCAACCCTTACACCGGCGAATCGCAGGCGGGTAAGTCAGGCGTGGGCGCCGGTCTGGGTGCCTTAGTGGGTGCTGGCGTTGGCGTACTCTCCTCCTCGAAGAAAGATCGCGGCAAAGGTGCGCTGATTGGTGCCGCAGGCGGCGCAGCACTGGGTGGCGGTGTCGGCTATTACATGGACGTGCAGGAAGCGAAGCTGCGCGACAAGATGCGCGGTACGGGCGTCAGCGTGACCCGTGAAGGCGATAACATCGTTCTTAATATGCCGAACAACGTGACGTTTGACTCCAACAGCAGCAACCTGAAACCGGCGGGCGCGAATACCCTGACCGGCGTTTCAATGGTACTGAAAGAGTATCCGAAAACCGCGGTAAACGTGGTGGGTTATACCGACAGCACCGGAACGCGCGCCCTGAATATGCGTCTGTCACAGCAGCGTGCCGAGAGCGTCGCCAGCGCCCTGATCGTCCAGGGTGTTGCCAGCAATCGTCTGCGTACTCAGGGCGCAGGCCCTGATAATCCGGTCGCCAGCAACAGTACCGAGGCCGGAAAAGCGCAAAACCGTCGTGTAGAAATTACCCTCAGCCCGCTCGGCTGATGGCTGTCGCCCCCGAACGGGGGCGCATTCACGCCACTGACCTTTTCTGTAAAGATGCACGTTAAAGGTTCCAGTAAGGTTTCTATCCATAGAGCCACTTCAGGCTTTATGGTAGTCTGATCAAAAATTGATCAGCGGGTCGTGTCTTATGTCACTTAAAGCGATTGCTGCGGCACTAGGGCTTTCTGTCACCACGGTCAGTCGCGCGCTCAATGGGTATCAGGATGTCGCGCAGGCGACCCGTAAACGGATTGAAGAAGAGGCGCAACGTCGCGGCTATCGGGCTAACGCGGCCGCCCGTCGTCTGAAAACCGGCCGCGCCAATGCGGTTGGTTTGCTCTATCCCATCGGGACATCGCCGCTGAGCGACGGTCACTTCAGTGAGATGTTGCTGGCGCTGGATCAACGCCTTGCCTACCATGAAATCGATCTGCTGCTGCTGGCGGATAAGCCGCAGAGCCAGCCCTTCCTGACCCGTCTGCTGCGCAGTCGCGCCGTGGATGCCATCGTTGTTACCCATATCACCCCGCAGGACAGGCGGCTCTCCACGCTGCTGCAGACTGACTTTCGCTTTCTGGCGCTGGGGCGCAGCGATCTGCCGCCACACTATGCCTGGTTCGATGTTGACCATGCGGCCGGTTCGCAACTGGCAGTTGCTTATTGTCTGTCACAGGGAAAAGGGCAGATTGCCTGGCTCGGCAGCAATGAACCCCGTACCGGGGTACGCGATCGTCGTCAGGGCTATCTGGATGCGCTCGGTACCACCGCGCCTTATGCGCAGGCTGCGGTACCCGCGACGCGGCGTGCCGGCTACCAGCAGACCCGTGCCTGGCTGGCACAGCAGAATCCGCCCGACGCCATCATTACCGATTGCGGCCCGCTGGCGGAAGGTGCCGTGGTCGCACTGCAGCAGGCCGGACGGGCAGAGGGCGACGATGCCATAATGCTGATTGGCTGGGACGGGCTACCGCAGGATGCGATTCTCGATTACCCGCTGATCACCATTCGGCAGGCGGCGCAGCAACAGGTGGGCGAGCAGCTGGCGGAGATGGTATTACAGCTGCTGGATGGCACGCCGCCGTCGCAATTACAGATGCTGTGGCAGCCCTGGCTGCATTTGCCAGCCTAGCGGGCGTGCTTTTTTGCGACTGGACGTTGCTGTGCTAGTCTCTGCCTGGTTTCTACTTTTGCAGGATATTTCATGAAAATCAGGCCGCCTCGCGCCACCATCAGCGATGTTGCTCACGCGGCACGAACCGGAAAAACCAGCGTTTCACGCTATCTCAATGGCGAGCTGCATCTGCTGTCAGCCGATCTCAAAGCCCGGATTGAGCAGGCCATTGCTGACCTCAGCTATCGTCCAAGCCAGATGGCGCGCGGCCTGAAGCGTGGCCGTACCCGACTGATTGGGCTGATCATCGCCGACATTACCAATCCCTATTCGGTCGATGTGATGAGCGGTATTGAAGCGGCCTGCCGCGAACAGGGTTTCACCCTGCTGATGTGTAACACCAACAATGAAGTGGACCTGGAACAGCACTATCTGCAGCTGCTGAGTAGCTATCAGGTGGAAGGCATTGTGGTTAACGCGGTGGGGATGCGTGAAGAGGTGCTGAGTCATCTGCAACAATCCCTGCTGCCGATGGTGCTGATTGACCGCAAAATCCCCGATTTTCCCTGCGACGTAGTGGGCCTGAATAATGCCGAAGCGGCGGAGACAGCAACGCGCCATCTGGTCGATAACGGCTACGAGGCGCTGCTGTTTCTCAGCGAGCCGCTGGGCAGCGTCAATACGCGTCGTGAACGTTTGCAGGCTTTCCGCCAGGTGCTGGCGACCCATCCGCAGGTGCAGCATGAAAACGCCGAGCTGGCGCTGCATCAGCCTGCCGCGCTGGATCAGGCGCTGCGTGACTTTCACCAGCGCCATGCGGGCAAACGCAGCGCGGTAATGGTGGCGAACGGTGCGCTGACTTTGCAGGTTGCGCGATCGCTGCAGCGCATCAATCTGCACTGGGGCCGCGATATCGGTCTGCTCGGCTTCGACGAGCTGGAGTGGGCCGCGCTGGCAGGCGTCGGCATAACCACGCTGAAACAGCCCACCTGGCAGATTGGCTACAGCGCGCTGGAAAGAGTCATCGCCCGCATTGAAGGCAGCGATCTGCCGGTCAGCGAGCAGGTCTTCTCGGGTGAACTGATCGTTCGCGGTTCCAGCCAGCCTCTGGGCTGAATTTCAGATTTGCTTTTCATCTACAGGAATAGTCCAAAGGAACAACGTGATGCTGAGCGTGCAGATCAGAAACCTGAGTCAGCATGCGAAACACCAGAGCCGTTTGGGCAGATATTGCAACGTCATAATATGGAAAGTCATCTGCAGCGACTGAAATAGCAACATGATGACGTCATGAAAGAGCAGCCATATCAGGGTGCATCATGTGATAGATGAAAGAAGCCCATACAGGATGGGCTTCCTGTCGATATTAAAAACGGAATCCAGGGATATAATATCCACCAGGGAACATGATGATTGATGGTGTGCCTGGCTTCCAGCAGACGTTTGCTGCATCAATCCATGATCCTTGATTGACACCATTAAGATTAATGGTGTTCATTGATTCTCTTAAGCCGTTTAAATTCATTGCACCCGTAACGAGTTCTGTTTGTTTCTTTTCTAAGTCTTTCATTTTTAAATCTCCTTTATTTGCATCCGTGTAACATTATATTCCCAATAACCTTTCCTAAAGGTTCCTGTTTGAGTATGTCGCCTGTTAATAGCGTGACACTCAAGTCTTCATATTCTTTTTTTATTTTTATTTTGTCTAATTGTTTTTTCTCCCAAAGGCCGCAAGCGGCATAAGCCTTGGCTTCAGGAGTGGATGTTGCATCTTCTATTATCGTTTGAAATATATTTACGGAATTGTTATCTGTTAATGCTTTTTCGTATATTATTTGTTGCGGCATTTTTCTTGCGACAAAACCATTAAAGCCAATCGAAAATAAATTAACGATGGATAGTTCTTTTTGTATTTCCTGCTGCGGTTGAGCTGAGACTGTTGTTAAGCCTGTAACAACAATTAAAGGTATTAAATTCCATTTCATCGGTAGAAGATCCGTTTGTTATCCGTGTCCCGACTATAAAGTGATTTGAAATCCAATGGAATGCAAAAGTACGCTAATTCGCTGACGCTGTACTTTTCATTACAGAAAGCCTTAACGTTAACGATCAGTTTTACGTTAACTCAATCACTGGCTTTTAACGATGGATAGGGTATGGATAATGACTTCGACAATAAAATTAAGTAAAACCCTCGTCTTTTTCACTCATCAAACCTCCTGAAAAATGCACTTAGCGTAAAATCCCGCACTTTTGGCCCTCAGAACCTGTTTACGTGCTAGCTTCGTGAGCACGATCATAATTTCATCCTTTGCTGCTTTGCTTTGGAACCGGTTCCATCTAGGGTTTTTACAGAACTTAAGCTAAAAGCCCCGATGGAGCACAACATGAAGCCTGACATTATCGTGGTGACTGCCGCTTACGGCCATTCGCAGATTGCCGCACTCGGCGGTCAGACCGCACTGCTGCCGATTATCCAGCAGGCAGGCGCTGACGGTGTCGAAATCCGTCGTGAACTGTTCGATGACGCCACGCTGGCCGATCTGCCGGCGCTGGCCGCCGCAGTGGCGCAGCATCAGCTGCACGCCAGTTATTCGGTGCCGGATACGCTGTTTTGTGACGGCGGTGACGTAAATCCGCGCATAACTCACTACTTTGAAGAAGCACGCCAGTTAAACGCACAACGTCTGAAACTGGCGCTGGGCCCTTTCAACGGTACGATTCCGGCGTCACTGCACTCTCTGCTGGCAGACCAGCCGCTGCCGCTGACGGTGGAAAATGATCAGACGGAGCACGGCAGGCTCGATCCCAGCGAGCAATTTTTTGCGGCGGTCCGCGCGGCGGCGCTGCCGATCGGCATGACGTTTGATATGGGCAACTGGTGCTGGACCGGCGAAGATGCGATGCAGGCCGCGCAACGGCTGGCGTCGCAGGTCAGTTATGTGCATGTGAAAGCGGCGATCCCACACCATGACAGCTACCGGGCGATTGCGCTTGATGAGGCCGGTGATGCGTGGCGTGCGCTGCTGCAACAGCTGCCCGCCACGGCACCGCGCGGCATTGAATTTCCGCTGGAAGGCGACGATCTGATTGCGGTCACCCGCCACTATGTGTCGCTGCTGCGCAACGTTTGAGGAGTGAAGATGACGACGCATTACACTACGCATCACAACGGTCCGCTTGATGTTGTCACCATCGGAGAAGCGATGGCGATGTTTATCGCCCGTGAAACCGGCGATCTGGCAGCGGCAGAAACTTTTATTAAACGCGCAGCGGGTGCCGAACTGAATGTGGCGACCGGCCTGGCGCGTCTTGGTCTGAAAGTGGGCTGGGTCAGTCGCGTTGGCGATGATGCCTTTGGCCGTTTTATCTGTCAGCAACTGGAGAAAGAGGGTATCGATCACCGCCAGGTGACGGTCGATAACCGCTATCCGACCGGCTTCCAGCTAAAATCCAAAGTCGATGACGGCTCCGATCCGCTGGTGGAGTATTTCCGTAAGGGCTCGGCGGCCAGCCATCTGTCGGTTGAGGATTTCGACGCGGACTATTTTGGCTCAGCCCGCCATCTGCATCTTAGCGGTGTTGCGGCGGCGATCTCCGACAGTTCGCTGGCACTGCTGAAACATACGGCCAAAGAGATGCGCGCGCGCGGGAAAACGATCTCCTTCGACCCCAATCTGCGGCCGGTGCTGTGGCGCAGCGAAGAGGAGATGCGTAAGCAGCTTAATCTGCTGGCGGAGTACGCCGACTGGGTGCTGCCGGGTGAAAAAGAGGGGCTGATTCTGACCGGTTATCGTCAGCCGGAAGCCATTGCCGATTTCTACCTCGATAAAGGGGTGAAAGCGGTGGTGATTAAAACCGGCTGTGACGGTGCCTGGTATAAAACCGCTGAAGGCGAAAAAGGTCAGGTTGCCGCGGTTAAAGTCGATAACGTGGTCGACACCGTGGGCGCTGGCGACGGGTTTGCCGTTGGGGTGATCAGTGCGCTGCTGGAAGGCCTGAGCCTGCCGCAGGCGATTCAGCGCGGTAACAAAATTGGTTCGATGGCGATTCAGGTGATTGGCGACAGCGAAGGTCTGCCGACGCGTCAGCAACTTGGCGACGCGTAGCCCGCGCCTCACATATTGACACAGGAGTTCTCGATGAAAACGCAGACAATCGCGCCAAAACGCTGGTGGTTCATCATGCCCATCGTGTTTATCACCTACAGCCTGGCCTATCTCGACCGCGCCAATTTTAGCTTTGCCTCGGCGGCGGGAATTAACGACGATCTCGGCATTACCAAAGGCATGTCCTCTCTGCTGGGCGCGCTGTTCTTCCTCGGCTACTTCTTCTTCCAGATCCCCGGGGCGATTTATGCCGAACGCCGCAGCGTTAAAAAACTGATTTTCTGGTGCCTGATCCTGTGGGGCGGCTGTGCCTCGCTGACCGGTGTGGTCAGCAACATTCCGATGCTGGCGGCGATCCGCTTTATCCTCGGGGTGGTTGAGGCGGCGGTGATGCCGGCGATGCTGATCTACATCAGTAACTGGTTCACCAAATCTGAACGGTCCCGCGCCAATACCTTCCTGATCCTCGGTAACCCGGTGACGGTGCTGTGGATGTCGGTGGTGTCAGGCTACCTGATCGAATCCTTCGGCTGGCGTGAAATGTTTATTTTCGAAGGGATTCCGGCCGTTGTCTGGGCCATCGCCTGGTGGTTTATGGTGCAGGACAAACCGGCGCAGGCGCGCTGGATGAGCGATGCCGAGAAAGCTGCACTGCAGGCGGAACTGCAGAAAGAGCAGGACAACATCAAAGCGGTGCGTAACTACAGCGAAGCGTTCCGTAACCGCAACGTGATCATTCTTTGCCTGCAATATTTTGCCTGGAGCATTGGCGTTTACGGTTTCGTGCTGTGGCTGCCGTCAATTCTGCGTAACGGCACCCAGATGGGGATGGTCGAAGCGGGCTGGCTGTCAGCGGTGCCTTATCTGGCCGCGACCATTGCGATGGTGGTGGTGTCGTGGGCCTCTGATAAGACGCAAAACCGTAAGCTGTTTGTCTGGCCACTGCTGCTGATCGGCGCGCTGGCGTTCCTCGGCTCTTATCTGCTGGGATCGGGCAACTTCTGGCTCTCTTATACTCTGTTAGTGATTGCCGGTGCGGCGATGTATGCCCCTTACGGCCCGTTCTTCGCCATCATTCCTGAGATGCTGCCGCGCAATGTCTCCGGCGGGGCGATGGCGCTGATCAACAGCATGGGTGCGCTCGGCTCGTTTATCGGTTCGTGGATTGTCGGCTATCTTAATGGTGCCACCGGCAGCCCGTCGGCGTCCTACATCTTTATGGGATCGGCGCTGCTGGTGTCGGTGTGGCTGACACTGATTGTTAAACCGGCGCAGAACAAGACGACGCCACCGCTGCACGGCGCGAAACACGCCTGAAAGCGTAAGCCCAGACGTTAGCCCTCATCTTCCGGGCGGCCCGAGCGCCGCCCGTCACTGTTTTAATGACCGGGAGCCACTGAATGAAACCCGCTGTGATTCTGTATAAAAAACTGCCTGATGATCTGCGCGCCCGCCTGGCGGCGCACGCTGAGATTACTGAAATCAGTGACCTGTCACCCGCCAGCCAGCAGCAGCACGCTGAGGCGCTGGCCCAGGCGGAAGGTCTGCTGGGCTCAGGAGGAAAAGTGAATGGCGAGCTGCTGGCGAAAATGCCAAAACTGCGCGCCTGCTCCAGCGTCTCTGTTGGCTATGACAATTTTGACGTCGACGCGCTGAACCAGCGTCACGTCGTGCTGATGCATACGCCGACCGTGCTGACCGAAACCGTTGCCGATACCATCATGGCGCTGGTGCTGAGCACCGCACGTCGGGTACCGGAACTGGATGCCTGGGTGAAAGCGGGCAACTGGCAGAAGAGTATCGGTCCGGAGCGCTTTGGCATCGATGTACACCATAAAACGCTGGGTATCCTCGGCATGGGTCGCATCGGGATGGCGCTGGCGCAGCGCGCCCACTTTGGTTTTGGCATGAAGATCCTCTACAACGCACGGCGGGAACATCAGGAAGCGCAGTCGCGGTTCGGCGCTGAACGCTGTGAGCTGGAGACGCTGCTGAAACAGAGTGATTTTGTCTGCATCAGCCTGCCGCTGACGGAACAGACTCACCACCTGATCGGGGCAGAGCAAATCGCCCTGATGAAGCCGAAAGCGGTGCTGATCAACGCCGGACGCGGACCGGTGGTCGATGAAAACGCACTGATCGCGGCCCTGCAGGCGGGAAAACTGCACGCCGCCGGGCTGGACGTGTTCGAGAAAGAGCCGCTGCCCACTGATTCGCCGCTGCTGTCGCTGCCTAACGTGGTGACGCTGCCGCACATCGGTTCCGCCACGCATGAAACCCGCTACGGCATGATGCTGGATGCGGTGGATAATCTGATCGCTGCGCTCAGCGGTCAGGTCGATAAAAACTGTGTTAACCCGCAGGCGCTGAAGTAATCCCTGCGCCTTTCCATTGCGCCCGCCGATGGCGGGCGTTATGGTGGACCCCCGATTCGCTATCACAAATTTTTAACCGCTATGTCCTTTTCTCAGTTCGGCGACAAATTTACCCAACATTCCGGCATCTCACGTCTGATGGAAGATATGGGCGCGGGCTTGCGCACGCCCGGCACCATCATGCTGGGTGGCGGCAATCCGGCGCAAATCCCGGCCATGAACGACTACTTTCAGCAACTGCTGCAGCAGATGCACGAGGAAGGCAAGCTCAGCGAGGCGCTCTGCAATTACGATGGCCCGCGTGGCAAAGCGACGCTGCTGGAGTCGCTGGCAGAGCTGCTGCGCGATCGGCTGGGCTGGCCCATCAGTGCGCAGAACATTGCGCTGACCAACGGCAGCCAGAGCGCCTTCTTCTATCTGTTTAACCTGTTCGCTGGTCGTCGGGCTGACGGCAGCAAAAAGCGCGTGCTGTTCCCGCTGGCACCGGAATATCTCGGCTATGCCGATGCCGGGCTGGAAGAGGGGATGTTCGTGTCGGCCAAACCGAACATTGAACTGCTGCCGGCTGGCCAGTTTAAATATCACGTCGATTTCGATCATCTGCCGATGAATGACGATGTCGGACTGATCTGCGTGTCGCGTCCGACCAATCCGACCGGCAACGTGATCACTGACGATGAGCTGATGCAGCTCGATGCGCTGGCACAACAGCATGACGTCCCGCTGCTGATCGATAACGCTTATGGCGTGCCGTTTCCCGGCATCATCTTCAGTGAGGTTCGCCCGCTGTGGAATCCCAACATTATTCTCTGCATGAGCCTGTCGAAGCTCGGCCTGCCTGGCGCGCGCTGCGGCATTATCATCGCCGATGAGAAAACCATCGGCGCGCTGAGCAATATGAACGGCATCATCAGCCTGGCACCTGGCAGCATCGGACCGGCGATTGCCGGTGAAATGATCCGCCGGGGCGATCTGTTGCGCCTGTCGGAAGAGGTGATTAAGCCGTTTTATCAGCAGAAGGTGCAGCAGACGATCGCTATCCTGCGCCGCTATCTGTCGGAAGAGCGCTGCCTGATCCACAAACCGGAAGGGGCGATTTTCCTCTGGCTCTGGTTCCGCGATCTGCCGATCAGCACCGAAATGCTCTACCAGCGGCTCAAAGCGCGCGGCGTATTGATGGTGCCGGGCCACTTCTTCTTTCCGGGCCTGGAACATGAATGGCCGCACACCCATCAATGTATGCGCATGAACTACGTGCCGGATGCGGAGAACATCGAACGGGCGGTGCAGATTCTGGCCGAAGAGGTCGAAATCGCCTGGCGCGACGCCTAATCCTGCGGCCCGGTTAACGACAGCTGGCACCACTGCGCCAGCTGTTGTATCGCCTGCTCCACTTCCGCATTCCAGCCAAAACCGGCGTTGAGCCGGAAACAGTGATCGTAGCGCTGATCGGTGGCAAAAATATGGCCCGGCGCAATGCCGATGCCCGCATTGCGCGCTTTCAGAAACAGCGCGCGCACGTTCAGCGCCTGTGGCGGCATCTCTACCCATAACACATAGCCGCCTTCCGGTTCAGAAACCCGGGTTCCCGCCGGAAATTCCCGCAGCACCGACTGACGCATGGCGCTGATTTGCTGCGCCAGCTCACGCCGCAGTTTACGCAGATGTGCGTCGTAGCCGCCGCTGCGCAGCAGCTCGGCCACCGCCGCCTGCGACAGCACCGAGGTGCCCATGGTTGAGGTATATTTCAGCGAGGCGATTTTGCGCATGTAGTTAACGCTGTGTACCCAGCCGATGCGGATGCCGGGCGCCACGGTTTTGGAAAAGCCGCTACACAGAATGGCGTTCGGACTGAAGGCGCGCATCGGGAAAGGGCGACGTTCACCAAAAGCGGTATCGCCAAAGATATCATCCTCAATGATCACCACATCGTTTTCATCCGCCTGCCGCGCGATATAGGCTTTCTGCTCGTTTGGGATGCTTTTGCCCAGCGGATTATTGATGTTGCACAGGGTCAGAAATACCCGCACCGCTTTGCGCTGAAACAGTCCGGTGAGCTTCGCGACATTCACATAGCCTTCCGGCCCGGCTTCGACTTCGATCACTCGCAAATTGAGGTTATGCAGCATCTGCAACAGCACGAAATAGCAGGGCGATTCGACCGCCACCACGTCGCCAGGCTGGGTGGTGGCGCGCAGCGACAGCGAGATCGCTTCAATGCAGCCGTTGGTGATCAGGATATCGTCAGTGCTGATATTGCAGCCGTAATCGACCGCCCGCCGGGCGATCTCCACTTTTAGCGGCGCATAGCCGGTGCCTTTGACGGTGTTACCGAGCAGCGCAGGTTTGCTGTAGCCCATCTGACGCATCAGTAAGCCGAGCTTCTTCACCGGATAGAGCGCGCTGTCGCCATTGGCCAGATCGAGCCGTACCCGGCAGTCGGAACCGAGCATCGCCAGGTGCAGCTCAGTCTGTTCATCAAGCGGGGCGATGGCGCGCGGCTGTTCACTGACGGCGGGCAACTGAGGCGGCCGATGGCGCTGTGGTGCGACAAAAAAGCCCGATTTAGGCCGGGCCACGGCGTAGCGCTCATCCTCCAGCGTACGTAATGTTTTCAGGGCGGTGGTGAGGCTGACGTTATACTGCGTTGCCAGCGTCCGCACCGACGGCAGACGGCTGTCGGGTGCCAGCGTACCGGCATGAATAGCTTGCTTGATCTGTTCTGCTATCTGGCGGTAACGGCTGCTCTGACTCTCCTGTTCCCCGACAACTTCGGCCATCTGTTCCACCCCATATCGCGCTGATCTGTGCATATTCAACAGAGTACATTCAAAGTACTTTAGGCTGCATCTCTTAATTATTCATGACGCTAAACGGACCTCTCGCCAGGACTGGCGTGTGTCTGAGAGGTGTGCTGAGCGTGATCGTCATCCGCCCAGGCCGACCGCTGTGATCCCAGACGTTCAGGCCATTGAGTGATTCTATTCGCGTAAGGAAAAAGTGAAAAATGAATAATCTGACCACCATGATGAAGGAGATTGAAGCATACCTTTCGCCCGCCATCATCGACTCTGCTCAGCGCTGTTCTGCTCGTCTGCTGGCGGCGTTACCCGATCGGCAGCAGCTTGAAAATAATCGTGTCCTGCTCGCCTATGGCGGGGGAAAAGACAGCAGCTACATGGTGGCCTATGTTCGTTATATCCAGGGCATTCTCTGGCAACAGCGCGGGACTACCTTTCGCCTGCGCGTCAGCACCAACCGCCATGCGGCGATGAATGACAGCGTGATGGAGAACATCAACCGGGTTTATCAATCGCTGGCGATGCATGACGATCCGCTGGCGGAGTGTCTGGTGGTGGATGGCTTACAGATTCGCCCGTTTGCCCGGCATCTGCCGATGCCGGATGCCGTGCGGCAGCAGAATCGCAGCGATGTGCTGATGAACGGCCACCGGTTTCGTGCGGATGGGCGCTCCACGTTCTGTAACGCCTGCAACCTCAGCATGGTGAACTCCTTTGGCCTGGCGGCGGATTACGACGGGGGTGTGGATGTGATCATCACTGGCGATTCACCCCAGGAACAGGCGGCCTATGTGGCCTGGGCGCGGCATCTGTCGCGGCTGTTTGATGCGCCGGTGGCCGACAAAAGCCGCGGTTTCAGTGGTTTCCTGCAGACGCTGGATGGCGTCGCCGAACGCTATGGCAGCCGAATCTATGGTGCCGATCAACTGACACCGGCGCATCGCATCACCCATCAGCTGGCGCGCGATCCGCTGTTTTTCAATATCTATCAGGACACCGCCTATGAAGCGGGCGCGCACTGGGCGCTGCTCAGTGAATTTATGCGCTTCCGTTTTGATGAGCTGATGTTCAGCTTCTCCGAATCAGACTGCGGTAACCCGACCCTGATGGCCCACCTGCGCGGGCTGCGGGCGGAAACCCTGTTGCAGCGCAATTACGCCGAAGGCATCCGTGAATATGTGCGCTTTGCCCTTGGCTTAATGGTGCAGAAAGATTTTCCACCGTCGCTGATCGATGAAATGGCGGCGCGTTATCAGGATGATGCGGCGATCCAGCGCCAGCGCCAGCGGGCGGCGGCTTTCGCCATCGAGGCGTTCGATCTCAGTGAAGAGCAGCTGGTCTGCATGATTTACTCGCCGTTTCTCGCTCAGGGACAACAGCTCGGCCACTGGCTGAGCCAGCAGCAACTGACGCTGGACGAGGCGGCAATCCGCGATCTGCTGGAGAACCGCAGCGACGATAGCGTGCTGGCGCAGCAGTTAACTCGGCTTTCCGGCATGACGCTGGCGCAGATGCGCCACTGCTGGCAGAGCCTGCCGGTCAGTTCGCTGCTGGACGGCAAAAGCGCCGATCCGCTGTCGCGCGTACTGCGTTTTGATCCCCACAAAGCAGTGATTCAGGTGAACAACGGTGTGCTGAACGATACCGTGACCGAAATCATTTCCGGGCGATAGTCCGGTAAGGCGAGGCGATGAAAAAGATTTTTCTGCAGATTGGCGCGACCCGTGACGGACAGAATCCCTACTGTGCGGTGGCGAAGCGCGAGGGATATTTTACCGTGCTGGCGGAGATGGGTGACTTTGTCGATTACCAGTCGCTGAGTCTGACGCTGCCGTTTGATCTGATCGTTCGCCTCGATCGGCCGGAAAATCCGTGGGAGGTGATGCAGGCCTATCTGCACGCCGGTTTGCTGTCGCATCCGCAGGTGGTGCTGGCTGGCTTTGAAGCCTACAACGCTAGTGCCGGACGGGTCCGGGAAATGCTGGCCGGACCCGATGCGCCCGCCGCGTTTATTCCGCTGGATAAATATGCACAGCGTATGGCGCTGAAAAAAGCCTGGCCCGCCTTTCCGCAGCCGGAGTTTCGCTTTTTCGCCTCGCCGCTCAGCATTCTGGATGCGAAAGAGGCGCTGATCTATCCCTGTGTGGTGAAACCGGTGGATGGCGGCGGCGGCCTGGGGATCTGGCTGATTGAGCGGGCTGAGCAGCTGTGCAGCGTAGTGAACAAACTGGTTCAGACCATGAACTACGGCGGACGCGGCTTCAGCGGTTTTATTGTGGAAAGCGGATTAGCGGGCGATGAGTTTTCGTTACAGGGCGTGGTGCATCAGGGACATCCGCAGGCGCTGACCTGCTGTCATAAGGTGATTGAACAGCATCGTGACGCCGACGGCTGCGTCAGCTTCTGTGAGTCGGGGCATGTGGCGCTGGCCGCCGCCACGCTGCCGCCGTCGTTCACCAGCCTGATGGCCTTTTGCTGTGAAACCTTTGGCTATCGTCAGGGCGCTTTTCATATCGATTTCATTCTGGTGAACGGTATTCCGCACTTTCTGGAGATGGGCTTCCGCCTTTCCGGTATGGGCGTGGCGACGCTGGTGCAGGAGGCGACCGGCATCGACTGGGCAGAGGTGACCTTTGGCCTGGAGGCGGGCGCGGTGTTACCGGCCTTTGCCTTCACCGCGCCGCGGGCGGTGGGTCAGCTGCGGTTACGGCAGCCGGCGCAGTTGCAGGCGGCTGAGCGCTGGATTGAGCAGCATCAGCAGGGCCAGCTGATGCCGACCCTCAGGCTGCCGACGCTGCAGGTGTCACCGCGATCGTCACTGTATGCCGATCTGACCCGTCACGCGGGCATTCTGGCGACCTTTTGCCTGACGGCGGCAGCGCGTGAGCCGATTCTGGCGGCCTTTCATCAGGTGATCGCCGCGCAGCCCGCGGCGGCAGGGAGAAATATTGTATGTGCAGAATGATTCTGGCGCATGGCCGGTTCGATAGCGCGGCGATTCTGGAAGCGGCGCGTGCCATGAGCTGCGGCGAGAGCGCCACTCATGATGGCCCGATTAAACAACATCCTAACGGCTGGGGCTGTCTGTGGCTGGAGAAGGGCGAGATCCGCACGCTACACGGCACCGGCGCATTCGCCGACGCGCTGCCGGGCATTGATGTCGATCGGCTGCGCAGCCGCTTTCTGGCGGTACATGTGCGCCACGCGACGCTGAGTAAAAATCAGGGGCTGGAATTTTCTCATCCGCTGTGGCGCAACAGCGCGGAACATTGCTGGTACATGATGCACAACGGCTACCTGCCGACGGTTTATCGCCAGCTTGGCCTGACGGAATCACGCTTCGATTCGGAAGAGTATCTGCGCTATCTGGTGGATCAGATCACCCCGGCCGATTTCACCCGCGACTACCTGCGGGCAAAAATGGCGCAGGTTGAGCCGGGCGGCAGCGCCGGCAATGCCATTGTGGTTACCCGCGACAAGGCCTGGGTGTGGCAGTGGCATCCCGACGATACGCCGTATCCCGACTATTTCACGATGCATTTTCGGCAACAGGACGATTGTACGCTGATCGCGTCTGAACCGGTGGCAATACCAGGCAGCGCTGGCAACTGGCGGCGCATGAACAATCATGAACTCTATGAAATACCGTTTAGGGAGTGAGAAACATGGCTATTTTCAATCAGTTCCGCGTGATTAATCCCAACATGTTTGTGGAGTCGACCTGGCTGGATGACATCGTGACGGCACGGGTGCCGTTGCTGGTGCTGCGTAACTTCCTCACGCCGGACGTCCGCGAGTCGGTGGTGGCGGATCTCCAGCGCTGCCGGGAGAAGATTCGCGTCTCTCACTATCCCAACGGCGCGCTGACGACGCTGGGTCCTTATCTGGCAAAACACACGGCCGCGCCGGACAACTATTTTACGGAACTGCGCGACATTCAGCCGTCGCTGCCGCCGTCACTGAGCGTTCTGCGCGAACAGATCTACCACTGGGTGCAACATGCGCTGCGGCTGGAGAGCCTGCGCACCGCGCACGAGCCGGGCCGCGGTGACTATGCCGGTTCAATCGTGCGCTTTCATGCCGACGGTGTGGCGAATCCGCTGCATAACGACAACATCGTGCGCGATGCCGCCAGCAGCGGTCTGGTGGTGACGCAGATCCTGCATCAGCTCAGCTGCGTGGTCTGCCTGCAGGAGTGCAACGCGGGCGGCGCGCTGCGCATCTACAACAAAAAATGGTCGCCGGAGGATGAGCAGTTCAAAACGCCAGGTGAACTGGGCTACCGCAGCGGCGTGATCGCGGGCAGTGAAACCTGTGAGTTCTCGCCACGCAGCGGCGATATCTACCTGTTTAACCCCGCCTTTTATCACGAAATCGACCGGGTTGAAGGCGATACCCGCATCACTATGGGCTTCTTTTTCGGCCTGACCGATAAAAAAATGAAGCACGCTATCGCCTGGAGTTGATTCAGGTTGCGCCAGAGAAGGAGAGGGAAATGACGACGTTTGAAAAAATTATCGCGCTGCTGGATCAGCATCAGGCGAACTACCGCGTGGTGGAGCATGAGGCGGTGGGCCAGACCGATCTGATCAGTCAGATGCGCGGTAACGCGCTCAATCAGGCGGCCAAAGCGATGGTGCTGGAGGTCAGCATGCCGGAAGGCGCGGAAGCGCGTTACCTGCTGGCCATTGTGCCGGGCGACTGCCGGATCAATTTTAAAAGCGCGGCGCGCGCTATCGGTGGCAAGAAGTCCGCCTTCGCCGCGCCGGAGACGGCGCAGGCGCTGACCGACTGCGTCATGGGCGCGGTGCCGCCGTTTAGTTTTGATGACCGGCTGGCGCTGCGGGTCGATACGCGGCTGCAACAGGTCGGGACCTTGTGGTTTAACGCGGGCGCGCTGGAGAAGTCGATTGCGCTGGCAGTAGAGGACTATTTTCGCATTGTTGGTGACGACTGCTGTGTGGATATCGCGACGCCGGTGGCGGTCACCGCCTGAGGCGGCACAAGGAGTAACTGATGTCGGTAAAAGATATGCTGTTAGCGCTGTGCGTGGTGGTGGCGTGGGGCGTCAATTTTGTAGTGATTAAGCTGGGACTACAGGGGATGCCGCCTTTTTTGCTGGCCGGGCTGCGCTTCAGCCTGGTGGCGTTTCCCGCCATCTTCTTTGTGCGCCGTCCGCCTATTCCGCTGCGCTGGCTGGTGGTCTACGGCATGACCATCAGTTTTGGTCAGTTCGCGTTTCTGTTTCTGGCGATTAAGCTGGGAATGCCCGCCGGCCTGGCATCGCTGGTGCTGCAGGCGCAGGCGTTCTTTACGCTGCTGCTGGGCGCATTGCTGCTGGCGGAGAAGCTGCGCTGGAATCACATCGCCGGGATTATTATCGCCACGCTGGGGATGTTTATGCTGGCCACGGCCGGTATGGCGGGCCAGACCACCGCTGGCATCACCCTGACGACGATGATGCTGACGCTGGCGGCGGCGCTGTCGTGGGGACTGGGCAACATCACCAACAAGATCATTATGCGCAACCGCCAGGTGCCGATCATGTCGCTGGTGGTGTGGAGCGCGCTGGTGCCGATCGTCCCTTTCTTTGCCTGCTCGCTGCTGTTCGACGGCCAGGCCGCTATCCTCAACAGCCTGCTGCATATCGGGCTACAGACGGTGCTGGCGCTATTCTATCTGGCGTTTGTCGCCACCATTATGGGCTATGCGATCTGGGGAAATTTACTCAGCCGCTATGAAACCTGGCGCGTCGCGCCGCTGTCGCTGCTGGTGCCGGTGGTGGGGATCGTAACCGCCGTGCTGGTGCTGGATGAGCACCTGTCGGGACAGCAGATGCTGGGTGCGACGGTGATTATCTTCGGACTGCTGGTGAACGTATTTGGCGGGGTAGTGGGCCAGCGTTTAGCGATGCGAACCCAATCCTGAAGGCAAAAAAAACGCCGCTGACGCGGCGTTTATTCTTTTCATCGATTATTTCAGAATCTCAATACGGCGTGGTTTCGCTTCTTCCGGGACCAGGCGTTCAAGATCGATGCTTAACAGACCGTTTTCCAGGCGGGCATCACGTACCACGATATGGTCGGCCAGCTGGAATTTACGCTCGAAATTACGTTCGGCGATACCCTGATACAGGTATTTACGCTCGGTCTGCTCTTCCGGATGGGCGCCCCGCACGATCAGCACGTTATCGTGGGCGGTGATCTCCAGTTCGCTCTGAGAGAAACCGGCTACCGCGATGGTGATGCGATAGTGGTTTTCATCGACCAACTCGACGTTGTACGGAGGATAGCCGCCGTTGCTCTGGTTTTGGTTCGCTTCGAGCAGGTTAAACAGGCGGTCAAAGCCGATGGCAGAACGATAAAGTGGAGAGAGATCAAAATTACGCATATTAAGACTCCTGAGTTTCAGCAAGTTTTGGCAACCTTCCACTACGGGACAGGCTGTATACGGCACCTCACTGTCCCTTGCGGCAACGGTGAGTGCGTCCGTAATCTAAAAATGGGTGCCGGACGTCAGATTTCAAGGGGGAAAAACGCAATTTTTTTCGCCAAATTGAGGAAATGACATACACTCAGGACTACCTTTGCCGGACCAGAACGGACATTGCCCCAGAGCGATGACGTTGTCTGGCAAGCCAACTCAGTCAGGCTTCTGCCGGGGCTGAAGGGATGATAATAATGAATTTGATGAAAACTTTACCGCTGGCGGGTGTCGTCTGCTGCGCCGTTGCGGCAAGCGGTTGCTCCAGCGTCATGTCACATACCGGTGCCAGTCAGGGCTACTATCCTGGCACGCGCGCCAGCGCCGACCTGCTGGTGGATGACGACACCAGCTGGGCACTGAAACCGCTGGCGCTGATCGATCTGCCTTTCTCCGCTGTGCTGGATACCTTGCTGCTGCCGTGGGACTACTATCGCAACGACAGTGACAGATCGATCGATTCTCCGCGTGAACGGGTATTGAAAAGCGAGAAGCTGGCGCATACCCAGGAACATCTGGCACAGGCCCAGCCGCTGCCGACTATGCAGCCGCCGTCGCCGCAACCGTAAACAGCTGCCGCCAGCCGTTTACCTCTCGCATATAAGCAATCTGACGTCCATCGGGTGACCAGACCACTGCGTCGCCCGACGGAGCCGCTTCCGTTCTGTCGGTCAGCCGCTGGCACTGTCCATCGGCGATCTCACATCGCATCACGCTGTTATCGCAGACAAAAGCAATCGCCTCACCGCTGGGGTGCCAGCTAAACGCCGACTGAATGCTGTGGCTCAGCCGGGTGATCTGGCGCGGTTCCCCGCCGTTGGGCGACACGCTCCACAGCTGGATCACCTGCTGCCGGTCCGCCATCAGAAAAGCGATCTGGCTGCCGTCCGGCGCGGCGCGCAGCCAGTGGCGCGGTTGCAGCGCCAGCCCGTTGCTGACCGTCAGGCGACGCTGCTGCACGCCAGCCGGCGGTGCAGGAAGCTGCCGCTCACTGCCCTCCAGCGGCGCGTCGCCCGCCCGGGCGTAATCCTCCAGCGCCGCCGGCAGATCGACAATAAACACCTCCGGCCGCTTTTCTCCCTGCGCGTTCAGCGTGTCACCAATAAAGGCGATGGCCCAGCGCTGCCAGCTGCCGTCGGGTTTCTGATAACCGCGATCGCCAACCCAGCACTCTTCATAAGCGCGATTAATCTGGTCGCTGCCGGGAAGAGGCTGCGGATGGGTCGAGCTGACCAGCAGGCAAAAATAGCTGCCTTCATATTCGCGCGGATGCTGCTTCACCGGCCTGACCGCGCCCAGCGGCACAGCGATGCCGACGTTACGCAAATCCTGATGGCTATCCCATTCATGCATCACATGATCGTTGTAGGTAAAGCTGAGGCGCGATCCATCCGGACTGAAGACATGGACGTGCGATCCGCCGCGCAGTGCGCCGGGCGTGAAAGGGGGCGTGATATCGCAGGCATCCAGGTTGACCGCCTCACCGTTCTGAACGATCACCCCACGCCGATGGTGAAAGTCATAGTGCCAGGTGGCGTCGGGATGTTCCGGCCCGTGAATGCAGACATAGCGCGGCGGCAGATCGGGGCTGACGGTAACCACACCGACATGCGCACCGTGCTGCGCCTGATAGAGCACCTCCACCTCACCGGTCATGACATTGACCCGCTCAATGGTCTGGCTGGTAAACGACGCGCCGGACGGACGGAGATCAAACGCCAGCCACTGGCTGTCGGCGGTCCAGACATTGATATTGGTAAGCTGATGCTGGCGGGCTGCAAAGGTGATCTGTTTTTCGCGCATGGGGGCAACCTGATAAAAATGTTGCCCCACACGCTACGCCAAACGGGCTAAAGATGCAGCTTCGATTTCACCTCATTGATTACCCGTTCCTCACCCTCGACGGTTTTTTTTCGTCCCAGCAGCAGACCCAGCAGGCCACCCAGTACCAGCGCGCCCGCCACAATCAGCAAACCATCATGGTAACTGTGGGTGGCATCTTTAATGCGGCCCATGATCGGCGGAAAACCGAGGCCGGCGATGTTCGCCACGGCATTGATCAGGGCGATAGAGGCGGCCCCGGCGACGCCGGAGATGGTTTCGGTGGTGACCGCCCAGAAGACCGGCGTGATTGCCCAGTTAAGACCCACCATCAGTACCAGCAGGCCATAGGCCAGCCACTGCTGCGAGACCGCCATCGCGCCCAGCAACAGCAGGCCCGCGGCAATCAGCGGCAATCCCAGATGGCGCGCGCGTTCGCCGGTTTTGTCGGAATGCCGGCCGTTAAAATACATAAACAGACAGGCAAACAGGAACGGTACCGCCGACAGCAGGCTGACCATCAGGTTACTGCGCTCCTCCGCCACGCCCTTGACGATCAGCGGCAGGAACAGCGTGACGCCGATGGTGCCAAACGCCTGCAACAGCCACAGCAGGCTGAGCGCCCAGACGCGGCCACTTTTCAGCGCCACCCGCCAGTTATGGTGGTGAATCGCAGAATGTTTCTCGTCACGTTCAATGGTCTGTTGCAGCCAGCTACGCTGCTCGCCGGAGAGCCAGCGTGCTTTGGCCGGTGAATCGTCGAGATAAAACCAGGTCACAATCCCAAGGAAGAAAGCGGGAATGCCTTCCAGCAGGAACAGCCAGCGCCAGCCCTCCACGCCTAACATCCCGTGCATGTTCAGCAGGCTGCCGGAGAGCGGCAGGCCAATCACCGACGCCAGCGCCGCACCGATATAGAACATCGACATGGCGCGTGCGCGATCGCTGCGCGGATACCAGCAGGAGAGATAGAAGATAATGCCGGGCGTAAAGCCCGCTTCTGCCGCTCCGAGCAGAAAGCGCATCACATAAAGCTGGGTGGGCGTCTGGACCAGGCTCATGCCGGCGGCGATGATGCCCCAGCTCACCATGATGCGGGCGATCCAGCGCCGTGCGCCCACCCGCGTCAGCAGCACGTTACTCGGCACTTCGAAGATGATGTAGGTGACGTAAAAAATACCGGCGGCGATGCCGTACATCTCGGCGGTCATCGCCAGATCGGCATTCATCTGGAGCGCGGCGACGGAAATATTGGCACGGTCGATATAGGCAATCAGATAGAGCAGCATGATAAACGGCATGATGCGCCGGTTCATTTTTTTCACGGTACTCAGATGCAGATGTTCACTCATCGGGAGATCCTCACGTAGGGTATAGCGGACCCGGATCCCGCATCACGCGGGACCTGGCGAGTGTTTCTTATTATGGGGTGAAGCGGGTGGCGACTACGGTAAAGCGGCGAAGGTTACCATTCGGCAACGGCGCCATCGGCGTGCCGCCACACCGGGTTGCGCCAGTCAGGTGCGTCGCGGCTGCGTTCGATCACCAGCGCTTCATCGATCTCGACTCCGAGACCCGGCTTCATCAGTGGGGCAAAGCTGCCCGTGTGCATGGCGAAATCCGCTTTATTCACTACGTAATCAAGCAGTTCTGCGCCCTGATTATAGTGAATGCCCATGCTCTGTTCCTGGAATACGGCGTTATGCGAAACGAAATCAACCTGCAGACAGGCGGCCAGCGCCAGCGGACCGAGCGGGCAGTGAGGCGCCAGCCCGACGTCATACGCTTCCGCCATCGCCGCAATTTTTACGCATTCCGTGATGCCGCCAGCATGGGAAAGATCGGGCTGCACGATGGCCAGTCCGCCCGCTGCCAGCACCCGCTTAAACTCGAAGCGGGAGTACATGCGTTCGCCAGCGGCAATCGGAAGGTGGGTTTGCGCGGCAAGACGCGGATAGTATTCCGCCTGTTCGGCCAGCACCGGCTCTTCAATAAACAGCGGACGATAAGGCTCCAGCTCTTTGATCAATATTTTCGCCATCGGCGCACTGACCCGGCCATGAAAATCGAGACCAAACTCAATCTGGTTACCGAACACTTCGCGGATTTGCGCCACGGTATTAACCGCCTCATCCACCGCACGGCTGTTATCGATCAGGCTCATCTCGGCGCAGCCGTTGAGCTTGAAGGTGTCGATGCCGATGGCGCGCAGCGTTTCAATACCGGCAATCACCTCGGCGGGACGATCGCCGCCCACCCAGCTATAGGCCTTCATCCGGTCACGTACCTGCCCGCCGAGCAGCTGCCAGACCGGCACGCCCAGCGTTTTGCCTTTGATATCCCACAACGCCTGATCGATACCGGCGATGGCGCTCATCAGGATCGGGCCGCCGCGATAGAAACCGCCCCGGTACATCACCTGCCACAAGTCGTTAATGCGCGCCGGGTCCTGGCCGATCAGATAATCACCCAGTTCCTGTACCGCCGCTTCGACGCTGCGCGCCCGGCCTTCAATCACCGGCTCGCCCCAGCCGCATACGCCCTCATCGGTTTCAATCTTCAGGAACATCCAGCGCGGCGGCAGGCGATAAGTGGTGAGTTTAGTAATTTTCATCGTACGGCGTCCTTATAAGCAGCAACAAAAGCCTGGGCTTTTTCTACAGTGCGCGACAGCGGCTGACCGGCGCGGTACAAATCGCTGCCCAGTCCGGCACCGACGCAGCCGACCGCCAGATAGTCCGCCAGGTTTTCAGGCGTTACTCCGCCGACGGCGAACAGCGGTACTTCCGGCGGCAACACGGCTTTGATCGCCCTGATATAGGCCGGACCAAAGGCCGAGGCCGGGAAAATTTTCAGTGCCTGCGCACCGGCGTTCAGCGCGGTGAAGGCTTCACTGGCGGTGGCACAGCCGATCGCCGTCCAGATCTGCTGTCTGACCGCCCCGGCGATCACCTCTGCATCGGTATTCGGCGTCACAATCAGGCGGCCGCCCGCTGCCGCGACGGCATTGACCTGAGCGACATTCAGCACCGTTCCGGCACCGATCAGCGCCCGATCGCCAAACTGACGCACCATCTGCGGCAGGGTCTGTTGCCAGTCGGGTGAGTTGAGCGGCACTTCAATCGCGTCAAAACCCGCCTCAATCAGGGCGCTGATGTGTGCTTCGGCTTCGTCCGGCCTGATGCCGCGCAGAATGGCAATCAGCGGCAGGCTAAAGGGTAAGGTCATCAATAATTCTCCTTATTCCATGCTGGAAGGCGCGATCGCCCTCCAGCCATTGCAGCGGGATATCCAGCAGGGCAAACGCCGCCTGATAACGCCGGGCCAGCGACTCGCTGGCAATCAGCGTCACCGGACCGCTCAGCGTCGGGGACACCTGCTGGCTGGCGACTTCATGGCCGATCAGTAAACCGGAGAGAAAATCGCTGACCGACTCGGGGGCCAGCGCGCCCAGCAGATGCTGCGCCCGCACTTCAAACAGTCGCGCCAGCAGGGACAGATCGTTGATGCCGGTTTCCAGCCCGCGCTGAAAGGCCGCCGCATCCGGCTGCTGTGGCGGTAAACCGGCGCCGATCAGGGCGTGGTTCAGCAGCAGATGATGCAGTTCGCCGGTCATCAGAGTGCGGAAATCGGTGACGTAACGTCCTTCACATTGCACCCATTTGGAATGGGTGCCGGGCATCACGATCAGTTCCGCCGGTGCCAGCGTTTGCGCCCCCAGCAGCTGGGTCTCTTCACCGCGCATCACGTTGTGATTATCGCGGCGGCTGACGCTTAATCCCGGCACGATCCAGCGCTTTTCACCGGCCACGGTCAGCTGCGCCGCGAGGGTGTCCAGCGCCTGTGGGCAGGAAAGATAAGGCGCGGGCAGCCAGCCGGCGTTGCTGCCCACCATGCCCGCCATCACTACCGGCACCGCATCCACCGGCCAGTGCTGAGTGATTTCGTCAAATACCTGCTGGTGGCTGCGGCCGTTTAAGCGCGTCACGCCTGATTCAGATTGTCGGCTATCCAGACACTCTCCGTCGCGGTAATACCAGGCGCGCAGGTTGGTCGAGCCCCAGTCAAGCGCGATATAGTGACTCACACGATCTCCTTCAGGCGTTGGGTTGAACTGGCGATCATGGCGCGTGCCGCCGCTTCTGCGGCGTCAGCATCCTGATGACGAATGGCATCGAACAGGTTCTGATGTTCACGCAGGGTTTGCGGCATGTTGTCGCGATCGGCGCGGTAGGTGCGGGCAAACACTGCTTTCTGTAGCTGAACCAGCGCGATGCTGAGCTGTTGCAGAATGGGATTGTGCACAGAGGCCAGCAGCGCCTCGTGGTAGCGCATATCGGCCTCGTTAAAGGCATCACGATCGTCGTGCCAGGCGATCATATCGTTGAGCGCCTGCTCGATACCGGCTAAATCCTGTGAGGTCGCGCGTTCGGCTGACCAGCGCGCCAGCTGTGGCTCGACCAGCACCCGCACATCGTTCATCGCGGCGATGAGCTTCGGGTCGTGATTGTGCTTTAACGACCATTGCAGCACGTCGCTGTCGAGGAAGTTCCACTGCTGATGCGGAGTGACAAAGGCGCCGCGGTAACGCTTAATTTCAATCAGGCGTTTCGCGGTCAGGGAGCGATAGACTTCGCGGATGATATTACGGGAGGTAGCGAACCGTTCGCACAGGTCCGCCTCGGCGGGCAACGGCTGGCCTGCCGCAAACTGGCCGGAGACAATCTCTTCGCCCAGCGTTAAAAGAATCCGATCGGTTTTGCTGACATCCTGCTTTTCCACTGTCTGTGTTCCTTTGCCCGGCCCATGCCTGAGCAAAAATTGTAGTACCACCTATCAAGGTTGTACTACAATCCTGATCACAAAACAGACAATCTGTTGCGCTGTAGCCTGTCAGCAACAAAACGGACGATTTACAGTACCAGCTCTTCAATCGCGTGTGCGACGCCATCTTCCATATTGGTTTTGGTCACGAACTGGGCGATTTTCTTAACCGAATCAATGGCATTACCCATCGCTACTCCGGTGCCGGCATACTCAATCATCGCCAGATCGTTTTCCTGATCGCCAATCGCCATCACTTCTTCCTGCTTCAGCCCAAGTTTCTCCGCCAGCATTTTTACGCCCTGGCCTTTGTTAACCCGGCGATCAAGAATTTCGAGGTAGTAAGGCGCACTCTTCAGGATGGTGTAGGTCTGGCGCGCCTGTTCAGGCAGACGGGCAATCGCCGCGTCCAGCAGAGCAGGGCGATCGATCATCATCAGTTTGGGAAAACGGGTGGCGCGATCCATCTCGTCAACGGCGCGGTAGCGCACCGGAATCCCGGTCAGGCTCGCTTCGTGGATGGTGTATTCACTGATGTCTTTGTTCGGCGTATAGAGGTGAGATTTGTCGAAGGCCTGGAAATGTACGCCCAGCTCACGCGCCAGCTGCTCAATGTAGAGATAGTCGTCAAAGGTCAGCGTCACTTCCGCCACGCATTCACCGTCTTCGGCCTGATGGACCAGCGCACCGTTGTTACTGATCGCATACTGCCCCGGCGTCTGCATATCCAGCTCCATCAGATAGCGCTGGATACCGACAAACGGCCGGCCGGTGGTCAGTACAATCGAAACCCCTTGCTGGCGGGCGCGATCCAGGGCGGATTTCACGCCCGGCGTGATTTCGTGTTGCGGATTAAGCAGGGTGCCATCCATGTCGATAGCGATCAATTTAATAGCCATAGGGTCCTCGTTGCGTCTGGGTTTTACTCAATGCTAGCGCGATTCAGCTCACATTGACCAGTTTAGTGGCAAGCGATGACAAATGACTGACACCCGGAGCTTAGCCGGTAAAGAGATCGCGGTGGATTTTAATCACGGCTTTTCGGATGCGGGCCGGTTCGGCGGGCGCGCAGCAGGGACGATGCACGTCGTGCGGGAAAAACAGCGCAAACATACCGGGCGTCAGGGTGATCATCGATTCGTTCAGCGTCTGCTGATAAAAAACCACGTCGCGCTGCTGGGCAAAATCTTCGGTCACCTGCTGATCCGGATGCGCCCGGGCCACACCGATATTTTCAGTGCCTTCAAGCAGATACTGGATATCGATGTAGCTAAAATGGGACTCAGCCTTACGCGCACTGGCCGGCTCGGTCATCATCTCCTGCACCAGACAGAACATTTTATCGTCGGGCAGAATGGCATATTTGCCGGTTTCGAGCTGGCTGAAATCGGTCTCAGCAATCCAGCTTATCGCCTGGTCAACCACCGGATGAAAGGCATGACGTTCTCTGGCCCAGTCGCGACGATCGCAAATAATCATGGTTTAACTCCCTGTCAGAACAGAATAGTGCGCCACAGAGGCGCAAAGAGAGACAAGAGTAAGAGAGGGGCGCAGGCTAAAAAGTGATCGCGATCGCAGCCTGCAGGCAACATGGGGCAATCGCCGTGGTTTTCAGACGGCTGCGCAAAAAAAAAGCCATCACTCGCGTGATGGCCTGTTACGTCAGCAGCCGATTAGATATCGATGTTGGCGGCTTTCAGCGCATTCTCTTCGATGAAGGCGCGGCGCGGTTCAACCGCATCGCCCATCAGGGTAGTAAACAGCTGGTCAGCGCCAATCGCATCTTTAATGGTCACGCGCAGCATACGACGGCTATCCGGGTCCATGGTGGTTTCCCACAGCTGCTCCGGGTTCATCTCGCCCAGACCTTTGTAGCGCTGTACTGAGAGGCCACGACGAGACTCTTTAACCAGCCACTCAATCGCCTGCTCGAAGCTGGCCACCGGTTGACGACGCTCGCCACGTTCAATGTAAGCATCCTCTTCCAGCAGTCCACGCAGCTTGCCGCCGAGGCCGCAGATTTTGCGGTACTCAGGGCCCTGAATGAAATCGGCTTCCAGCGGATAGTCGGTATCCACACCGTGGGTACGGACGCGCAGCACCGGTTCGAACAGGTTCAGCTCGCGGTTTTCACGCACCTGCGCCAGGTAGGTGCTGCCGTGCGCTTCGCGCTCGGTGAGGTAGCTCACCAGACTGTTCAGCCAGCCGGTTACTTCCGCTTCATTGCTCAGATCGCTCAGCGTATCGTGATAAATCAGCGCGCGCAGCAGGGCCAGCGGATAACGGCGTTCCATACGCTTGATCATCTTCTGGGTGCTGTTGAAGTCAGAGACCAGCGTCTCCAGCGGCTCACCGGCCAGCGCCGGGGCGCTGGCATTGGTGTGCAGCGTGGCACCATCAAGCGCGATAGCGATCTGGTATTGATCCATCGCGTCATCATCTTTGATGTACTGCTCCTGCTTGCCTTTCTTCACTTTATACAGCGGCGGCTGCGCGATATAAACGTGGCCGCGCTCAATAATTTCCGGCATCTGACGATAGAAGAAGGTCAGCAGCAGCGTACGGATGTGCGAACCATCGACATCGGCATCGGTCATGATGATGATGCTGTGATAGCGCAGCTTGTCCGGGTTGTACTCATCGCGACCAATGCCGCAACCGAGCGCGGTGATCAGCGTAGCCACTTCCTGCGAGGCGAGCATTTTGTCGAAGCGCGCTTTCTCAACGTTGAGGATCTTACCTTTCAGCGGCAGAATCGCCTGGTTCTTACGGTTACGGCCCTGTTTAGCCGAGCCGCCAGCGGAGTCACCCTCCACCAGGTAAATTTCTGACAACGCCGGGTCGCGCTCCTGGCAATCAGCCAGTTTGCCTGGCAGACCCGCCAGGTCCAGCGCGCCTTTACGACGGGTCATTTCACGCGCACGACGCGCGGCTTCACGCGCACGGGCAGCGTCGATGATTTTGCCGACCACGATTTTGGCGTCTGACGGGTTTTCCAGCAGATACTCCGCCAGCAGTTCGTTCATCTGCTGCTCAACCGCCGATTTCACCTCAGACGAGACCAGTTTATCTTTGGTCTGTGAAGAGAATTTGGGGTCCGGTACTTTTACCGAAACCACGGCGATCAGGCCTTCACGCGCATCGTCACCGGTGGCGCTGACTTTGGCTTTCTTGCTGTAACCCTCTTTATCCATGTAGGCGTTCAGGGTACGGGTCATCGCAGCACGGAAACCGGCAAGGTGGGTACCGCCGTCGCGCTGTGGAATGTTGTTGGTAAAGCAGTAGATGTTTTCCTGGAAGCCGTCGTTCCACTGCAGCGCCACTTCCACACCGATGCCATCTTTCTCGGTAGAGAAATAGAACACGGTTGGGTGAATCGGGGTTTTGTTTTTGTTGAGGTACTCAACAAACGCCCGGATGCCGCCTTCATAATGGAAATGGTCAGACTTGCCATCACGCTTATCTTCCAGACGAATCGACACGCCTGAGTTGAGGAATGAGAGTTCACGCAGGCGTTTCGCCAGAATGTCATACTCAAAATCGCGCACGTTGGTAAAGGTTTCGTGGCTTGGCCAGAAGCGCACACGGGTACCGGTCAAATCGGTCTCGCCGGTCACCGACAGCGGTGCCTGCGGCACGCCATGGACGTAGACCTGCTGGTGTACTTTGCCTTCGCGACGAATGGTCAGCTCCAGCTTCTGTGACAGGGCGTTCACCACCGAGACACCGACGCCATGCAGACCGCCGGAGACTTTGTAGGAGTTATCGTCGAACTTACCGCCGGCATGCAGCACGGTCATGATCACTTCAGCGGCGGAAATGCCCTCTTCTTCGTGAATACCGGTTGGAATGCCGCGTCCATCATCCTGCACCGAAACGGAGTTATCCGCATGAATGGTAACCACGATGTCACTACAGTGACCAGCGAGCGCTTCGTCGATTGCGTTATCCACGACCTCGAATACCATGTGATGCAGACCGGTACCGTCATCGGTATCGCCGATATACATGCCCGGGCGTTTGCGTACCGCATCAAGCCCCTTCAGGACTTTGATACTTGAGGAGTCATAAGAATTCGACATCAACGTTTCTCGCTCATTTTAATCTTCAGGTTGAACCGCTATTTTACCCTGTTCCACGCGGAACATCTTGCCCTTTTCATCGGTCATGTCGATTACATGCTCGGCAGAAATTGCGCTGACAAACACCTGTGCCTGGGTCGCTTTTAACCGCTCCGCCAGCAGGCGTCGACGGTTGTCATCCAGTTCCGAGGCAAAGTCATCAATCAGGTAAACACAGCGGCGTCCGCTCTGGCTTGTCAGGAACTCGCCCTGTGCCAGACGCAATGCACACATCAGCAGTTTTAACTGCCCGCGTGAGAGTAAATCTTCCACCGGCGTCCCTTCAGCCCGAATACGAAAATCGGCTTTATGAGGACCGCTGGCGGTATAGGTCAGGGCGCGATCGCGCTCAAAGTTACGTTCCAGCAACTCGCCGTAATCGCTCTCTTTATCCCAGCCGCGCTGAAACGAAAAGCGCAGATCAAATTCAGGCAGGAACTGGCTGCAGGTGGCGGTAATCTCCGCCGAAATCGCCGCACTGTATTCGGCGCGCCACAGGCTGATCTGTTCTGCCAGCGGCACCAGCTCCTGATCCCAGGGACGGATCTGACTGTAGCGTGACACCTGGCGCAGCGCGGCGTTGCGCTGTTTTAACAGGCGGCGCAGGTTGCTCCAGGCGTTGAAAAAACCGGGCGTATTATGGAAACAGCCCCAGTCGACATAGGCTCTACGGTATTTGGGGCCACCGTTGAGCAAAGTAAACCCTTCGGGAGTGATTAACTGCATCGGCAGCAGCTGCGCCAGTTCGGCTACTTTGTGGCCATCGCTGCCGTCGATACGTACTTTGCTGTCGCCGGCGCGGTTTTTGGTCAGTCCGACAGCGATTTCCCGCTCTTTACCTTCCAGCCGGCCATGCAGCACAAACGCCGCCTCATCATGACGGATCACGCGGCCCGCCTGCAGGCTGCGAAACGCCCGGCCGTGGCCCAGGGTGTAAATCGCCTCTAATACGCTGGTTTTACCGCTGCCATTGGCGCCGACCAGAAAATTGAAGCCGGGCGCTAAAGCCAGGTCAGCCTGTTCGATATTACGAAAATCTTTGATTAGGAGGCGGGTTAAAGCCATGAATCAGTCCAGCGTGAAGGGCAATAAAGTTTTGGGCCTGGGATTTGACCTGCCGATCCAGGGCGTTAACGTCGAAGCCAGTTTGCCCGGTATCCCAGTCACCAGGCCGTCGGCGTCGCAGCCAGTCTGGTTCCGGCCAGCGCGCAGGCCCTGGGAGCATACTGAAGTATGTGACCAGGGACGAGCACTGCCCGGAATCAGAATGGCAAGTAAGCCAGGCCGATATATTCTACAAGCGCATGGGCATGACGACATAGGCCGCCGCCGGACTCGCCACATCCTCAATCTGCACGCTCGATACCGAGTCGGTTAGCAGCAGACGAACGTTTTCGCACTTCAGTGCGTTCAGTACATCCAGTACGTAACTGACGTTGAAGCCAATCTCCAGTTCGGTGCCGTTGTAGCTGACGTCCAGCATCTCTTCCGCTTCTTCCTGTTCAGGGTTATTGGCGGTGATTTTCAGCTGATTTTCGGTGATATAGAGGCGAACGCCGCGGAATTTTTCATTCGACAGGATCGCCGCGCGGGCAAAGGCCTGCTTCAACAGATCGCAGCCCGCTTCCAGCGCTTTATCGGGATTCTTCGGCAATACGCGGCGATAATCAGGGAAACGACCATCAACCAGCTTCGATGTGAAGATAAAGTCACCGACGTGCGCCCGGATATTGCTGCCGCCAATCTGGACCTGCAGCGGGTTATCGCCGCCATCCAGCAGACGCAGCAGCTCAATCACTCCTTTACGCGGCACAATCACCGAATGACTCGGCAGCGCCTGGCCGATCGGCATTGAGCAGACCGCCAGACGGTGACCGTCGGTGGCTACGGTGCGCAGCTCTTCCCCTTCGGTTTCAAACATCATCCCGTTGAGGTAGTAGCGAACATCCTGATGCGCCATGGAAAACTGGGTCGCTTCGATCAGCCGTTTCAGCGTCGCCTGCGGCAGGGTAAATTCAACTTCACTCTGCCAGTCGTCGAGATTCGGGAAATCGCTGGCGGGCAGGGTCGACAGCGAGAAACGGCTGCGGCCGGAACGCACTAACATGCGATCGCCTTCCAGCGCCAGGGTGATCTCCGCGCCTTCCGGCAATCCGCGACAGATATCGAGGAATTTCCGTGCCGGCACGGTGGTTGCGCCAGGCTCATGCGCCTGCGTCAGGGCAACCCGCGCCACCATCTCCATTTCTAAATCGGTACCGGTCAGCAACAGCGTTCCTTCCGTCACCTGCAACAGCAGGTTTCCAAGGATCGGCAGCGTCGGGCGACCGCCTAGCGGGCCGCTTACCTGTTGCAGCGGCTTCAGTAACTGCTCACGTTCAACAATAAATTTCATAGCGTCAGGAAGATAATGTTCTGATGAGATTAGAGAAATCTTCTTTAATATCGTGGCTCTCTTCACGCAGCTGCTCAATCTTGCGGCAGGCATGAAGCACCGTCGTGTGGTCGCGACCGCCAAAGGCATCGCCAATTTCTGGCAAGCTGTGGTTGGTCAGTTCCTTAGCCATCGCCATCGCCATCTGGCGCGGACGCGCCACGGAACGCGAGCGGCGCTTGGACAGCAGATCCGCGACCTTAATTTTGTAGTACTCAGCCACGGTCTTCTGAATATTATCAATGGTGACCAGCTTTTCCTGCAGCGCCAGCAGATCGCGCAGCGCTTCGCGCACGAAGTCGATGGTGATCGCCCGACCGGTAAAGTTGGCGTTGGCGATCACGCGATTCAGTGCGCCTTCCAGTTCACGCACGTTGGAGCGTAACCGCTTAGCAATAAAGAAGGCCACTTCGCCAGGCAGACGAATGTCATTCTCATCCGCTTTCTTCATCAGGATCGCCACGCGCGTTTCCAGTTCAGGCGGCTCGATCGCCACCGTTAACCCCCAGCCAAAACGTGACTTCAGACGATCTTCCACCCCGTTGATCTCTTTTGGATAACGATCCGAGGTCAGGATGATCTGCTGATTGCCTTCTAATAAGGCATTAAAGGTGTGGAAGAACTCTTCCTGCGAGCGCTCTTTATTGGCGAAGAACTGAATATCATCGATCAGCAGCGCATCGACCGAACGGTAGTAGCGCTTAAACTCTTCGATCGCGTTGTTCTGCAGCGCCTTGACCATGTCCTGGACGAAGCGCTCGGAGTGCATGTAAACCACTTTGGCATTGGGTTTACGCGCAATAATGCCGTTACCCACCGCGTGCAGCAGGTGAGTTTTCCCCAGACCGGTGCCGCCATAGAGGAACAACGGGTTATACGCGCCGCCTGGATTATCGGCCACCTGACGTGCCGCCGCGCGCGCCAGCTGGTTAGATTTACCTTCAACGAAGTTATCGAAGTTATGGCGGTTATTCACATTCGAGCGATAGGTCACATCAGCAGGTGCCGGCACGTTATCCCAGCTTGGACGCATGATCTGCGTCGGGGCCGGACGGATGTGGCTCTGTACCGGAATAGCAGGCGCGCTCACGCTGGCCATCACCGGCTGGCTGACAGCGGCCGTTTGCTGAACCGGGCGTGTCCCCACTTCAAAACGCAATAACGGTACGTTTGGCCCGCAGAATTCATTCAGTAATGCGTTAATGCTGTTGAGGTATTTGTCCCGAACCCAGTCGAGTACGAAGCGATTTGGAGCATACAAGGCAAGCGTATTGTCGTTTAACTCAGCCTGTAGTGGACGAATCCACATGCTGAATTCGGTGGCAGGAAGCTCATCCTGCAAACGGGCAAGACACTGTTGCCAAAGCGTAAGTGACACGGCGGACTCCACTCGTACAAATTCGATAAGAATAGTAGGCGTTACTCTAAGAAACGTTCATTTTTGACACAGACGTAAGAAAGCGCCTGCGACCGCTATCAGCGGTTTTCCATCCTGCAATCACCGGAGGATCGTCAGCGGAAGGGCGGATCATAGCGCAAAGCGAGACAGAGATCTTCCCTTTCTACACAGTTTTGATCCTTTTTATCCACAGGCGAAAGACGCGCAGAGAAGTTTACGCCAGTTGCAGGAAAAACCAGCAGGAATCTGGCTGAATGCGTCAGATTTTCGGGCGACTTCTCGTTTTATCCCCACGATCCGCCAATTTGATCGCAATAAGATCCGGTGCGATCCTTGCGCTTTGACCGGGAGCCCGTATAATTCGTCACCCGGCGTTGTCGCGTTAAGCCCAATGCCCGGACTCAGCGGGCTGTATCCGTGTTTTCAGGTACTGCTGCACGCGAAGTAAATTGACTCGGGACTGTACAATTATTACAATCCCGCCTCTTTATTAAAGACACATTGAGGCGTCGGTCGATTTATTGGCCCGAAACGCGTCACCCAGTGAAAATTTTCAAGTTTAGGTAGAAACCGCCATGAAACGCACTTTTCAACCGTCCGTACTGAAGCGCAACCGTTCACACGGTTTCCGTGCTCGTATGGCTACAAAAAATGGTCGTCAGGTTCTGGCACGTCGTCGTGCTAAAGGCCGTTCTCGTCTGACCGTTTCTAAGTAATAAAGCTAACCCTGATGGGTAAGCTCGCATTTCCCAGGGAGTTACGCTTGTTAACTCCCACTCATTTCACTTTCGTCTTCCAGCAGCCACAACGGGCTGGCACGCCGCAAATTACTATTCTCGGCCGCCTTAACGCGCTGGGGCATCCCCGCATCGGTCTCACCGTCGCTAAAAAACATGTGAAACGCGCCCACGAACGCAACCGGATCAAGCGATTGACCCGCGAAAGTTTTCGTCTGCGTCAACATGAACTGCCGTCGATGGACTTCGTGGTGGTCGCGAAGAAGGGGGTTGCCGATCTGGATAACCGTATGCTGGCGGAAGCGTTGGAGAAATTATGGCGTCGTCACTGTCGCCTGGCGCGCGGCTCCTGATCGTCCTGATACGCGTCTATCAACGCGGCATCAGTCCATTACTGGGACCACACTGTCGGTTTCATCCGACCTGCTCTCAATACGGAATTGAGGCATTACGCAGGTTCGGCGTGATAAAAGGCAGTTGGTTGACGTTAAAACGCGTATTAAAATGCCACCCTTTGAACCCGGGTGGTGACGATCCTGTGCCGCCAAAAACCTTTGATACCAGAGAACATTAACGATGGATTCGCAACGCAATCTCTTTCTCATCGCTTTTCTGTTCGTGTCTTTTATGATCTGGCAAGCCTGGCAGACGGACCACGCTCCGCAGCCACAGCAGACGCAGACCACACAAAACACAAACAGCGTAGCGGGTGATGCCGCCAGTCAGGGTGTACCGGCCAGCGGTCAGGGCCAGACGATCACCGTTAAGACTGATGTCCTGTCATTAAATATCAACACCCGCGGCGGTGATGTTGAACAAGCACAGCTGCTGACTTTCCCGGACAAACTGGGTTCCGACCAGCCGTTCCAGCTGCTTGAAACGACGCCATCGTTCCTTTATCAGGCACAGAGTGGTCTGACCGGCCGTAATGGCCCGGACAACCCGAACAATGGCGCACGTCCACTGTTCACCACCACGCAGGATCACTTCGAGATGGCTGAAGGCCAGTCCGAGCTGCGTGTGCCGATGACTTATACCGCTGAGAACGGCGTGGTTTACACCAAAACCTTCGTGTTCAAGCGTGGCGAATATGCGGTTAACGTCGACTATCACGTCAACAACACCACCCAGCAGCCGCTGGAAGTGTCGCTGTTTGGCCAGCTGAAGCAGACCATTGATCTGCCTAAGCACCGTGATACCGGCAGCAACAACTTTGCACTGCATACCTTCCGTGGTGCGGCGTACTCCACCAGCGAGTCGAAATATGAGAAGTACAAATTCGACACCATCGCCGATAACGAGAACCTGAGCACCACCACCAGCAACGGCTGGGTGGCGATGCTGCAGCAGTACTTCGCAACCGCATGGGTTCCGCGTACCGAAGGCACTAACACCCTTTATACCAGTAACCTGGGTAATGGCGTGGCGGCGATTGGCTACAAATCTGCGCCGGTGACGATTGCCGCGGGCGCACAGCAGAACCTCGGTGCGACTCTGTGGGTCGGCCCGGAAATTCAGGACAAGATGGCAGCGATTGCGCCGCACCTTGATCTGACCGTGGATTACGGCTGGTTGTGGTTTATCTCTCAGCCGCTGTTCAAACTGCTGAAATTTATCCACAGCTTTATCGGTAACTGGGGTTTCTCCATTATCGTGATCACCTTTATCGTGCGCGGCATCATGTACCCGCTGACCAAAGCGCAGTACACCTCGATGGCCAAGATGCGTATGCTGCAGCCGAAAATTCAGGCGATGCGTGAGCGTCTGGGTGATGACAAGCAGAAGCAGAGCCAGGAAATGATGGCGCTGTATAAAGCAGAGAAGGTGAATCCGCTGGGTGGCTGTCTGCCGCTGGTGATTCAGATGCCTATCTTCCTGGCGCTCTATTACATGCTGTCAGGTTCGGTAGAACTGCGTCACGCGCCGTTTGTGCTGTGGATCCATGACCTCTCTGCGCAGGACCCGTACTACATCCTGCCGATTCTGATGGGCATCACCATGTTCTTCATTCAGAAGATGTCACCGACCACCGTGACCGATCCGATGCAGCAGAAGATCATGACTTACATGCCGGTGATTTTCACCGTGTTCTTCCTGTGGTTCCCGTCAGGTCTGGTGCTGTACTACATCGTCAGCAACCTGGTGACCATTCTCCAGCAGCAGCTGATTTATCGCGGCCTGGAAAAACGCGGTCTGCATAGCCGCGACAAGAAGAAAGCCTAAGCGATGTAAAGCGGGAGCGATCCCGCCCTAAACGGTCTATCCTCAGGCGGTCAAAGCGACCGCCTTTGTTTTTTGTAGCGAGAGAGAATTTATGAGCCACAGCGATACTATTGTTGCCCAGGCCACGCCCCCCGGACGCGGCGGCGTCGGCATTTTGCGCGTCTCTGGCGCACGAGCCGCCGAGGTGGCGCAGCAGCTGCTGGGCAAACTGCCTAAGCCACGCTATGCCGACTATCTGCCGTTCACCGATGCCGACGGCAGCGTGCTGGATCAGGGTATTGCGCTGTGGTTTCCGGGGCCAAACTCGTTTACCGGTGAAGATGTGCTGGAGCTGCAGGGCCACGGCGGCCCGGTGATCCTCGATCTGTTGCTGAAGCGCATCGTGGCGCTGCCCGGCGTACGCATCGCCCAGCCTGGTGAGTTTTCTGAGCGCGCCTTTCTCAACGATAAGCTCGATCTGGCGCAGGCCGAGGCGATAGCCGATCTGATTGATGCCAGCTCAGAGCAGGCGGCCCGTTCGGCGGTCAATTCGCTGCAGGGCGTCTTCTCTACCCGCGTCAATCAACTGGTGGAAGCGCTGACTCATCTGCGCATCTACGTTGAAGCCGCCATCGACTTCCCGGACGAGGAGATCGATTTCCTCTCTGACGGCAAAATCGAAGCGCAGCTGAATGCGGTGATGGCCGATCTGGATGGCGTGCGGGCTGAGGCGCGTCAGGGCAGCCTGCTGCGCGAAGGCATGAAAGTGGTGATTGCGGGACGGCCTAACGCGGGCAAATCGAGCCTGCTGAATGCGCTGGCGGGCCGGGATGCGGCGATCGTCACCGACATTGCCGGCACCACGCGCGACGTTCTGCGCGAGCATATTCATATCGATGGCATGCCGCTGCATATCATTGATACCGCCGGTCTGCGTGAGGCCAGCGACGAAGTGGAACGCATCGGCATTGAGCGCGCCTGGCAGGAGATCGAGCAGGCCGATCGCGTGCTGTTTATGGTCGATGGCACCACCACCGACGCCACCGAAGCCGCCGCCATCTGGCCCGATTTTGTCTCACGTCTGCCGCCTGAACTGCCGATTACCGTGGTGCGGAATAAAGCGGATGTCACTGGCGAACCTCTCGGGCTGACTGAAGTAAATGGTCACTCACTGATTCGGCTGTCGGCCCGGACCAGCGCGGGCGTGGATCAACTGCGTGACCATCTCAAGCAGAGCATGGGTTTCGCCGGCAATATGGAAGGCGGCTTCCTGGCGCGTCGTCGTCATCTGCAGGCGCTGGAGTTAGCGGCGACTCACTTACTTCAGGGCAAAGCGCAGCTGCTGGGTGCCTGGGCCGGTGAGTTACTGGCAGAAGAGCTTCGTCTTGCACAGCAGGCGCTAAGCGAGATTACCGGCGAGTTCACCTCTGACGATCTGCTGGGCCGCATCTTCTCCAGCTTCTGTATCGGTAAATAACCGCTGATTTGCCGGCCCGACGGCCTCCCGCCGTCGGGCCTGATCCTTCCTCTCGCTAATCACGCCACCGCCATCCTTTTGCATCCTGCCTGCGGTGATTCTTGCTGATATGTTATTTTGCGGCGGCCCGGCATTGCCGTATAACGGTTGAAGCGCCGATCTGACGTGCGGCTACGGATTGCGGTGAACAATCCCCGCCTCATTCCGCCGGACCGGACGCAAACCCTATACGTGGATACCCTTGGGCGAAATCTTTCGCCTGACACAGGAGAGTTGCATGAGTACACCGCTCGACACTGCCGCACTGGACACGCTGTTTACCGACGCCCGCACCCACAGTTACTGGCAGGCTAAGCCAGTCGATAACGCCCTGCTGGAACAGCTCTATGCCTTAACGGCGCTGGGCCCGACTTCGGCGAACTGCTCGCCTGCGCGATTTGTTTTCGTGACCTCGGCGGAAGGCAAAGAGAAGCTGAAACCGGCGCTCTCTTCCGGCAACCTCGAAAAAACCATGAGCGCGCCGGTCACGGTGATTGTCGCCTGGGACCGCGAATTTTATGAACAATTGCCCGCACTGTTCCCGCATGCTGACGCCCGCAGCTGGTTTACCGGCAGCCCGGAAGCAGCGAAAGAGACCGCTTTCCGTAACAGCAGCCTGCAGGCGGGTTATCTGATTCTGGCGGCCCGCTCGCTGGGGCTGGATGCCGGCCCGATGTCCGGTTTTGATCCGGCCAAAGTCAATGACGCCTTTTTCCCCGACGGTCAGTATCAGGTTAACCTGCTGATTAACCTCGGCTATGGTGAAGCATCAAAACTGCACCCGCGTCTGCCGCGCCTCAGTTTTGAGCAGGCGTGCCGTTTCGCCTGATGCGCTCAGCGTCGCGATGCCCGTCGCGACGCTTCTTGTGGCGCGATTGAAAACTCAGCGCCGCAAATTCTCTCTGATGGCTCGTCCTATTCCGAATTTACCCCAATCTGTGTGATGCCGGGTGCATTAAGCTAAGAAAATTCTTACAATGCAGCTGATGATTATCTGACCATTTTCACGGAGCGACAGATGGCTGGTCATTTTGTACGCTGGACGGGCAATCCCGACTTTTCTGCAGAAGATATGCGCATTCCCCAGGATATCGTTGACACGGCACAGCAGTTTGCTGATAAGCGCCGTGGACGTTTTCTTGCCGCGCGTACGCTGCTGGCGCAACTGATGCTGCGGGTTTATGGCATTAATCAGCTGCCGCGCCTGATTACCGACAGCAACGGGCGACCCGCTTTTGCTGACAGCGATCTGCCTGATTTCAGCATTGCCTATGCCGGTAATATGGTCGGCGTGCTGCTGGCTGAAGAGGGCGGACGCGCCGGGCTGGATATGGAAATTGTACGGGCGCGCAGCCGCCAGACTCAGGAGCAGCTGATGCAGGGATTAACCTCCGGCGAGATCGCCTGGATTAATGCCCAGCAGGATTTTGTCGAAGCCGTGACGCAAATCTGGACGCTGCGCCAGAGCATTCTCAAGCTGACAGGTGAGCGCCAGCAGGGGCTGGATTCACTGCGTCTGCTGCCAGGCGCAGGCCGCCTGCGCTCATCACTCTTTCCGGATATTCAGGTGGTGTGCGATGCTGAGCCGACGCTGGTCTGGTCCTGTGCGCTTTCACCGGCGACCCAGCGCCTGCATCTGTGGGAGATGGATAATGACCACCAGTGGATCGTTTTACGCGAAGTGGAAATGAGTAAACCCAATATTGGTCCCCGCGCTCTGCGGCTGACCAGCCTGCCTACCGAACGCAGTCTGCATCCCGAAATCTAGCGGCTGAGCACCACCTGCATATCGCGTAAAACCCCAACATTACGATCACAAGAAAGGAAGTGGTTCATCTGTTCATGCGGCCGCTGCGCTGACCCATCTGTGACAATCTCGCTGAAAAAATTCATATTTTTGGCTGTGATCCCGACCGCAACGCTGCTACCTCGTGGGCTTGATGCAGGCTTTTGTGACCGTCATCACTTCATTCCGCGCTGTTTGTTTCTATAAGGTTGAACATAAGTAATCAAGATGAGCTTTTGTTAAGCAGAGGATCACCAGCGCTGCCGTCAATGGCCGCGCCTGAGGAGAGGATGATGGAAAAAATGAAGCTGGGCGTGAACAGCGCCATGTTCGATGGGCATCCGCCGGAAGTTGCCTTTCGTACCGTACGCGACGCGGGTTTTGCTTACATTGAGCTGGCTTACAATCAGGGCTATGTCGGGCAACTCGATCCGGCCCTGTTTGGCCGGGAGAATGCCGCACGCATCAACGATCTTAAACAGCAATATGATCTGAAGATGCATGCACTTGGCTGCACCATTAATCTGGCAGCCCCGGATGCGGTGGAGCAATTCCGTCTGCGTGTGACTTTTGCTCAGCAGATTGGTGCCCGCTATCTTAATGCCTGCACCGCGCGACGCGATGATCGTGCGGCATTAATAGATAACCTGCGACGCATGGCACCGATTGCCGAAGAGGCGGGCTGCATTTTGTGTATCGAGAATGGGGGCGATCCGGACTATGACGCCTTTGCGCTGGCGGAGGATGGCTTCGCGCTGCTGGAGGCCGTCAGCCATCCGGCGGTGGCATTTAATCTCGATCCCGGCAACATGGTGTCGCTCTGTCCGCAGCAGGATCCGATCGCCGAGGCGCTGACGATGCTGCCTGGCACCCGGCATTGCCACCTTAAAGATGTGATGCGGCAGAATGGAGAATATCATTTCCCGCCGATTGGAGAAGGTGAACTCAATTATGCGCCGCTGCTTCAGGCGCTGGCGGAAAATGCTATCCCGGCCAGCCTGGAGATCCCTCTGCGAATGCACCGCCAGCCCGACAGCTGGCCACAGCGGGCTGACCAGCCGGTTGATCCGGCCATCAGCCTTGAAGTGTTAATCCGGTCGCGGCTGGCGCTGGAAAAGATGCTGGGTTATCGGCTGGCTGCAGACCACTAACGGACCGTTCCTTAGCCGGTACGCACGCGGCGTACCGGCGGTGTCAGGCTGTCTGCGCTGCCCCGACGAGTGCCTGTTGCAGAAAATCCCGGCACGCCAGCTCGGTCTGCCAGCGATCGTCCCGATCGGTGGTGCGCATCTCCACTGCAATGCTGCGCTCCTCTAAGAGCGGATCGTCCGGCAGTTGACGGGCTGCGGCCACAATCTCCGCCGCCACGGCGGGCGTCAGGAAGCCAGGCGCGCCAAAACGCATATGGTGATCGCCGTAACCCGGATCGTGCGGATCGAGTATGGCATTGGATAAATGCAGCTGTGAGATCAGCGATCCGGACTGACGCAGAGCCGCGATCGGATCTTCCTGATTCAATGCCACATGCGCGCTATCCCAGGCGAGATAGAGCCGTGGACAGGTCCGGCGCAGCGGCTTCATCCAGTTCAGGGTTTCGTCAGTGGGGCCGATGAGCTGGCATTTATGGGCGAAGCGGTCCAGCGGCTCCAGCTGCATGATCATCTGCGGGTATTGACTCATCACTTCACCGATCTGTTCCAGCGTCTCGCCGAGTGCACTTTTGGCCGCTTCGCGCAGTGCCTCGCCGGGATCGCTGCCACTGACGAAGGCAATCCGGGTTGCGCCACAGTCGGCAGCACGATGCACCAGTTCGCAGGCCCGTTTCATGCTGCGCTTACGCTGAATCGGATCAGGGCTGCTGAGGTTCAGACCTTGCTGATTCAACACAAAGGTCATCCACTGTGTCAGCTTCACCTGCTGCGTTTCACTGATATCCCGCAGTCGTCGGGCCTGCGCCGCTTGCATCACCATGCCGGTTTCAATGAAACGATAAAATGGCTGCTGACTGAGGTGCTCAGCTATATCGACGACTTTGCTTTCATCCTGCATATCCGGAAAGAACAGCTCAGCAATATGAGCTGAGGGCACCAGCGCGGTCTGTTTCATCCTGCCTCCTGATTTATTCATAAGTTATTAATGAAAACTTTTGTTCATCAAGAAAAGCGTAATGTTGCCGGGATTAATGCGGCTGACTTCACATTTTTGACGGCGTGATGGGATTTTTTGCCCAACTGGTTAGTCACCGGTATCAATGATATGGCGCTATTATTCAGATTATTGTCCTGTTGCAGCCCTTTTTGACTGCATTTACGGAAGTGTGAGCTGTCGCAAATCTTTTCTCTGAGAATCCGCTTTAATGGCTATACATAAGATATGTTAATGAACATATGTTCAGTGTCCGGAATGCTTCCGGCATCGCCACTGACAAGCGGGAGAAAGTTATGCAAGCGTTACACCCTGATTCCGATACCGCGGCCCAGCCCACCCGGGTTCGCTGGCGCATATTCGCCGTACTCTTTGTCCTGCTGGCGGTCAATCTGATGGATCGCATTACGCTTTCCATCGGCATTCCGTTTATCAAAGATGAGTTTCACCTGTCGCCTGCCATGCAGGGACTGATTCTCAGCAGTTTTTTCTGGTCATACGCGTTGCTGCAGGTGCCGGGCGGCTGGGCGCTGGACCGCTTTGGTCCGCGTAAAGTACTGACGTTCTCCAGCATACTCTGGGGTCTTAGCCAGATTGGGCTGGCGCTGGCGACGGGCGGACTGTCGCTGATTTTCGCCCGCATTGCGCTGGGCGTTGCCGAAACGCCGATTTCGCCCTCCGGCGGCAAAATGAATGCCAGCTGGATGCCGAAATCGGAACGCGGCCGCGGCGCAGCCATAATGGATTGCGGCAGCCCGCTGGGTGTGGCGTTTGGTGGACTGATCATCGCCTATCTGATCGACATGCTCGATTCGTGGCGGCTGGCGTTTATCGTCGCCGGCCTGTTCAGCATGTCGCTGGCGCTGCTGGCGTGGTACAAGCTGCGCGATCGTCCGGAAGAGGACCCACGGGTTAACGCCGCCGAACTGGCGCAGATACGACAGGGTCGTGACGAGGGTGCGCAGCCGGATGCGCCGCCGCCAGCCGGTCCGGGCGTCGACTGGCGATCGCTGTGCGGTCTGATGTTTGGCCGGGCGACCTGGGCGATGATCTACTTTGGCCTGATGACCTGGGGACCCAGCTATCTGGCGCAGGCACGCGGCTTCGATTTGCGCTCCATCGGTAACGCCACCTTTGTGATTTTTATGCTGGGCGCAGCAGGATCACTCGGTGCCGGGTTCGCCGTCGATGCGCTGGTGAAGCGTGGCTTTCAGCACGGAACGGTGGTGAAGAGCCTGATTGCGCTGTCGGGCGGCGTTACGCTGCTGATCTTCTTTGCGTTGCCGGATGTCGCTAACCCGATTACCGCGGTGGCGATGCTGTCGGTCGCCTCCTTCTTCCTGACCGGCGGCGGCAGTATCTACTGGAGCATTCCGGCGCTGATCGCCCATCCGGCGCGCGCCGGCCTGGTCGGCGGTTTTATGAATATGGCGGGCAGCGTGGGCGGCATTCTGGTGCCGATCCTCGCTGGCCTGATCCTTGAGCTCACCGGCGGCTATGGCGGTGTGCTGACTTTCTTTACCTTGTGCGCCGCGCTCTACGTGATCGGCACGCTGTTTATCCGTTTTGCGCCGCCGGCCGCGCCGTTGCCAACCGGCAGCACCCAAATCAGCTAACCGCTCTCGCCTGGCGGTCAGGCTGCCGGGCGACATCTTACAGGAGAGACTATGCTTCGTTTTGCCGCTAATCTGACCATGCTCTACACCGAATATCCGTTTTATGAACGCTTCGATCGCGCCGCTGAAGCCGGATTTGAGGCGGTCGAATTTTTCTTCCCCTATGGCCTGGAGAGCGCCGATATCCAGCAGGCATTGGATCGCAATCAGCAGCAGCTGGTGCTGTTTAACATGCCGCTGGGTGACTGGGATGCCGGTGACCGTGGATTCGCGGCGCAACCGGCGCGGCGTGAGGAGTTCCGCCGTGCTATCGACCAGGCGGTGAGCTATGGGCAGCAGCTGAAACCGCCACGTATTAACTGCCCGTCAGGACCGGCCGCGGGACAGGGCGATCCTCTGCCTACCCTGCGCGAAAATTTTGCCCTGGCGGCCAGCGCGCTCAGGGCGCATGACATTCAACTGGTGCTGGAGCCGATTAATCACGGTGATGTGCCCGGCGCGGTGATCTCCGGCGTGGAGCAGGCGGTGCGACTGTTTGACCAGATCGGCAGTGATAATCTGGCGGTGCAATATGACCTCTGGCATTCGCTGCGCGCCGGTGAAGATCCGTATCGCGTGCTGCCCGCCTTTATCGACCGTATTGCGCATATCCAGATTGCGGACGTTCCCGGTCGTCACCAGCCCGGCAGCGGCGAAGTCGATTTCGGGCGATTGTTCACGCTGCTGGATAACCTCAACTATGACGGCTGGGTCAGCCTGGAGTTTCATCCGCAGGGCACAACGGACGCCAGCTTTGCCCATCTGCGTCAGCTTGGGGTGCTGAAATAAAAAAGGCCGCTGCCCTGACGGGAGCGGCCTGATGCGGCTATCGCGGCGGTTAATGTGCGTCGATAAACACAATCTTCAGCACAAACAGCAGTGCGACAATCACCACGCAAGGGCTGATTTCGCGCCAGCGGCCGGTGCCAAGTTTCATCACGCAGTAAGCGATAAAGCCCAGCGCAATGCCTTCGGTAATAGAGAAGCTGAACGGCATCATCGCGGTGGTGACGAAAGCGGGCACCGCTTCGGTCAAATCATCCCAGCGCACGCGCGACAGGCTGGCGGTCATCAAAACGCCGACATAAATCAGCGCACCGGCTGCGGCGTAGCCTGGCACCATGGCCGCCAGCGGCGACAGGAACATCACCAGCAAAAACAGCACGCCGGTGACCACCGCCATCAAACCGGTGCGGCCACCAATCGCGACGCCCGAGGTGCTTTCAATGTAGGCGGTGACCGAAGAGGTTCCTGCCAGCGCGCCGCTGACCGAGCTGATGCTGTCAACATAGAGCGCCTGCTGCATACGCGGGAAGGTGCCGGTTTCATCGGTCAGCCCGGCTTTGTCAGTGACACCGATCAGCGTGCCGGAGGAGTCGAACAGATTGACCAGCATAAAGGAGAAGATGACGCCAGCCATGCCGATGTTGAATGCACCTTTGATGTCGACCTGGCCCACCACTGAGCTGATGGCCGGCGGCGCGGAAAACAGGCCAACAAACTTCACGTCACCCAGCATCCAGCCAATGGCGGTAGTGACCACCATAGAGATCAGTACGGCGGCATGGATATTACGTGACGCCAGAATAGCGATAATAAAGAAACCCAGCGCGCCCAGCAGTACGCTGTGCGAAGTCAGGTTGCCTACCGCCACCAGCGTATCGGGATTGGGCACAATAATGCCGGCATTTTTTAGCCCCATCATGGCGATAAACAAACCAATCCCGGCGGTGATGCCGACGCGCAGACTCAGCGGAATGTTGGCAATCATCCAGTAGCGCACCCGCAGCAGCGTCAGGATCAGCAGGCCCACCGCACCCCAGAAGATCGCGCCCATGCCGACCTGCCAGGAATAGCCCATCGCGCCCACCACCACAAAGGCGAAAAAGGCGTTCAGCCCCATCGCCGGTGCCAGCGCCACCGGCAGATTGGCAAACAGCCCCATCAGAATACTGCCGAAGGCGGCAATCAGGCAGGTGGTGACAAACACCGCCTGGGTGTCCATACCGGCCACGCCAAGGATCTGCGGGTTCACAAAGACGATGTAAACCATGGTGAGAAAGGTGGTTACCCCTGCGATCACTTCGGTGCGCACCGTGGTGCCATGTTCCTGCAGTTTAAAGATGCGCTGCAAAAGGCCTTGCTTGCTCATGCCATCCATCCAGAAGAAAAAATCATCGGCGCGTATCCTGGCGATTTTACCAGGCCAATACAATGATTTTTCGCAACCGATTGCCACTCTCGCAATCTTCGCTCAGTACGGTAGAGTGAGGGACGCCCATAAAATCAAAGGATAGAGTCTGATGTCAGTAGAATGCGTCTTTTTCGATTGCGATGGCACGCTGGTGGACAGCGAACTGCTCTGTACCCAGGCCTACGTCAATACCTTCGCCCGCTATGGCATCGACCTGTCGCTGCAGCAGATGTTTGAGCAGTATAAAGGCGTCAAACTGTACGACATCATCCGCGACGTCGGTGAAGCGCATCAGACGTCGTTACCGATGGAAGAGGTGGAAACCGCCTACCGTGCCGAAGTGGCACAGCTGTTTGACCAGCATCTCAAGCCGATCGACGGCGCGAAAGCGCTGGTTGAGCAGATCAAAGTGCCGATGTGCGTGGTGTCGAACGGAACGGTGAAGAAGATGCAGCACTCGCTGGGCTTAACCGGCATGCTGCCGCGGTTTGCTGATCGTCTCTACAGCGGTTATGACATTCTGCACTGGAAGCCCGATCCGGAACTGATGTACCACGCTGCCGAGCAGATGCAGGTCGCGATTGAGCGCTGCATCCTGGTGGATGACTCTGAAGCGGGCGCGCGTGCCGGCATTGCCGCCGGTATTCCGGTCTTCTACTACTGCGCCGATGCGCATAACCCGGAACTGGATCATCCGCTGGTGACGCGATTCGACAACATGGCGGAGCTGCCCGCGCTGTGGCGCGCCCGCGGCTGGGACCTGGTATAACAGGCTTCAGCCGGGCCCGGCCTGTCGTGTCAGCAGCGCGCGCAGCCCGTCAGCTGACGAAGTGACGTTTATCGACGCGTTTAAGCACCATCGCCAGCAGCAGGCTGCCGCCCAGCGTGACGCCGAATACCCACGGCAGATCGAGCCACGGACGTGACATATCGTCGTAATGATGGGTACGCAGATAGTGGATAAACAGCGCGTGAAAACCGTAGATCGGCAGTGAATAGCGCGCAATCAGCGCTAAACCCGGCAGCGCGCGCTGGTTAAGCGCGTTTTTAAACACCATCAGCAGACTGATCGCCGCGATAAATACCAGAGGCCCGCAGTAGAGATACCAGGTGTCGTTAAACGCCCCGTTGACCCGTAACGCCTGCTTTGTGCCCAGCGCAATGCCTATGACGCAGGCGATAAATACGCCAGTGGCGGCAGGCGTCAGCCCACGTCTTGTCGTCTCCATGGTGCCGATCGCCCGTCCTAACAGTGCATACAGCAGGTAATAGATGCTGTCACCGCTGACATAGAGGTTGACCGGCAGAAAGTGAAACGGCCCCAGCGACTGGCTGACGGTATTGGGATTGGCCAGTACCGCCAGCACCAGCACCAGCAGCGCCACATAACGCGCCTGCACGCTTTTCACCTGTATCAGCGGCGACATCAGATAGATGCCGATCAGCGCAAAAAAGAACCACAGATGATAAAAAACCGGCTTTTGCAGCATTTTCAGAATCGAGCGCCCTTCACTGATCGGCGTCAGCCAGGTGATGTAGGCCAGCGACACGGCGCTGTAAAATAACAGGCAGAGCACCAGCCGTATCATGTGGCGCGGCTGCGCGCTGCGCTCACCAAAAAACAGGTAGCCGGAGATCATAAAAAACAGCGGTACGCAGACCCGTGAGGCGGAGTTCAGCAGGTTAGCAACATCCCAGCTGGCGCCGGTTACCGCCATGGGGCCGGTGATATACCAGGTGGTGGTGTGGATCACGATCACCATCAGGCAGGCAACCGCGCGTAAATTATCGATCCAGTAAATCTTCTGCGGCATGGCGTCCTCTTGCGCATAGCGTCCGTGCGAAGAAGGGTAGCCAGGCGCGGCGATGGCAACAACCTTTGGCCGCAGGATTCAGAGACCTCTGTATGGCTGCAACAGGCGATTACGGTGAAACCGCGCCGCAACCGCACAGGATTTCCGGCTGCACATCGCGCGGTCAAAGGGTATACTGTTGCCCTCTTTTTTCATCTAGCCAATCGCGTGCAAATTCAACATGCAAAAGTTTGATACCAAGACCTTTCAGGGCCTGATCCTGACCTTGCAGGATTACTGGGCACGTCAGGGCTGCACCATTGTTCAACCGCTGGACATGGAAGTAGGCGCTGGCACTTCACACCCGATGACCTGCCTGCGCGCACTCGGCCCGGAGCCGATCGCCGCCGCTTACGTGCAGCCGTCTCGCCGTCCGACCGATGGTCGCTACGGTGAGAACCCGAACCGCTTACAGCACTATTACCAGTTCCAGGTGATCATTAAACCGTCACCGGACAACATTCAGGAGCTGTATCTCGGGTCGCTGAAAGAGCTGGGTATGGACCCGACGGTGCATGACATTCGCTTCGTGGAAGATAACTGGGAAAACCCGACGCTGGGTGCCTGGGGACTGGGCTGGGAAGTGTGGCTCAACGGCATGGAAGTGACGCAGTTTACTTACTTCCAGCAGGTCGGTGGCCTGGAGTGCAAGCCGGTGACCGGTGAGATCACCTATGGCCTGGAGCGTCTGGCGATGTATATCCAGGGCGTCGACAGCGTCTACGATCTGGTGTGGAGCGACGGTCCGCTGGGTAAAACCACCTACGGCGACGTGTTCCATCAGAACGAAGTGGAGCAATCCACCTATAACTTCGAATACGCCGACGTCGATTTCCTCTTTACCTGCTTTGAGCAGTACGAGAAAGAGGCGCAGCATCTGCTGGCGCTGGAAAAACCGCTGCCGCTGCCCGCTTACGAACGCATCCTGAAAGCCGCACACAGCTTTAACCTGCTGGATGCACGCAAAGCGATCTCGGTCACCGAGCGCCAGCGCTATATTCTGCGTATCCGCACCCTGACGAAAGCCGTGGCTGAAGCTTACTACGCCTCTCGCGAGGCACTGGGCTTCCCGATGTGCAATAACAAAAAGTAAGAGGCAGCCATGACTGACAAAACTTTCCTGGTGGAGATCGGCACCGAAGAGCTGCCACCAAAAGCCCTGCGCAGCCTGGCTGAAGCCTTTGCTGCGCAGGTTACTGCGGAACTTGATGCCGCTAACCTGAACCACGGTGAGGTGACCTGGTTTGCCGCGCCGCGCCGTCTGGCGCTGAAAGTCGCTAACCTCAGCGCTTCCCAGCCCGATCGGGAAGTGGAAAAACGCGGTCCGGCGGTCAGCGCGGCGTTTGACGCCGACGGTAACGCCACCAAAGCCGCAGAAGGCTGGGCACGCGGTAACGGTATCACCGTTGATCAGGCTGAACGTCTGAGCACCGATAAAGGCGAATGGCTGGTTTATCGCGCCCAGGTTAAGGGCGAAGCTGCGCAAACCCTGCTGCCAGCGATGATCGCTACCGCGCTGAGCAAACTGCCGGTGCCAAAACTGATGCGCTGGGGCGACAGCGATGTGCAGTTTGTCCGTCCGGTTCACACCGTGACCCTGCTGCTCGGCGAAGAGCTGATCCCGGCCACCATTCTGGGCATCGACTCGGCGCGGACTATTCGTGGTCACCGCTTCATGGGCGAACAGGACATCACCCTTGATAATGCCGATCAGTATCCGGATGTGCTGGAGAAACGCGGTAAAGTGATCGCCGATTACCAGACCCGTAAAGCGATGATCAAGGCTGATGCCGAAGCGGCCGCGCGCCGTCTGGGCGGTAATGCCGATCTCAGCGACAGCCTGCTGGAAGAGGTCACGTCGCTGGTGGAGTGGCCAGTCGTCCTGACCGCCACCTTTGAAGAGAAATTCCTCAAGGTGCCGGCTGAAGCGCTGGTTTACACCATGAAAGGCGATCAGAAATATTTCCCGGTGTATGACAATGACGGCAACCTGCTGCCGAACTTCATTTTTGTCACCAATATCGAATCCAGCGATCCGCGCCAGATTATCTGGGGTAACGAGAAAGTGGTGCGTCCGCGTCTGGCCGATGCGGAGTTCTTCTTCAATACCGACCGCAAAAAGCGTCTGGAAGATCATCTGCCACGGCTGGAAACGGTGCTGTTCCAGAAAGATCTGGGCACGCTGCGTGATAAAACCGATCGCATTCAGGCGCTGGCGGGCTGGATTGCCGGTGAAATTGGTGCCGATGTGAATCACGCCACCCGCGCCGGTCTGCTGTCGAAGTGTGACCTGATGACCAACATGGTCTTCGAGTTCACCGACACTCAGGGCGTGATGGGGATGCACTACGCGCGCCACGACGGCGAAGCCGAAGATGTGGCGGTGGCGCTGAATGAGCAGTATCAGCCACGCTTTGCCGGTGATGCGCTGCCTTCCAGCCCGGTCGCCTGTGCGCTGGCGATTGCCGATAAAATGGATACGCTGGCCGGTATTTTCGGCATTGGTCAGCATCCAAAAGGCGACAAAGATCCGTTCGCACTGCGTCGTGCGGCGCTGGGCGTGCTGCGTATTATTGTTGAGAAGAACCTGCCGCTCGACCTGCAAACCCTCACCGAGGAAGCGGTGCGTCTGTATGGCAGCAAGCTGAGCAACGCTCGCGTGGTGGATGATGTGATCGACTTTATGCTGGGCCGCTTCCGCGCCTGGTATCAGGAAGAAGGTCACAGCATTGATACGCTGCAGGCGGTACTGGCGCGTCGTCCGACCCGTCCGGCAGACTTCGATGCCCGCATGAAAGCGGTGTCGCATTTCCGTACGCTGGATGCCGCCGCTGCGCTGGCCGCCGCCAACAAGCGCGTCTCTAACATTCTGGCAAAATCGACCGAAACGCTGAATGACAGCGTGCAGGCGTCGCTGCTGAAAGAGAATGAAGAGATTCAGCTGGCGACCTTTGTCACCGCGCTGAGCAGCAAGCTGCAGCCTTACTTCGCCGAAGGCCGTTATCAGGATGCGCTGATTGAACTGGCGCAGCTGCGTGAAGCCGTAGATAACTTCTTCGATAAGGTGATGGTCAACGCGGATGATCCGGCGGTGCGGGTTAATCGCCTGACGCTGCTGGCGAAACTGCGTGAACTGTTCCTGCAGGTGGCGGATATCTCGCTGCTGCAGTAAACCTTTCAGTGCAGTATGGAAAAGGGACGAGCTATCGTCCCTTTTTTTATTAAGTTTTCCCGCCTCTAAAGCCTTTTCTGCCTGTTATCTGACGGCAACTGTTTTCAACCTTTAAATAACCTCAATTCTCATAAAGCAATAAATAATCGTTATAACGCCCCTTTGCCAACATAAATTTAAATTAAACGTCCCATCCATATCAGATTATTACAAAAATTAAATGGCCGCATTACACGTAATATATTTCGGTAATCCTCTTGTTAAGAAACCGCCTGAAAAAAAGATATTCTATTGTTTTTCTGATTTTCAGGTAGATAATTCGCCAGTAATTACAGCCGGTTAAAATTAATGAAACGGATTTTCATGAAACGAATTTGTTTATTCCTCAGGTTATCGCTAACGCGTTTATTCGTCGTGCTGGCGGGATCGCTGTTTAGCTGCGTTTTACCCCTGCTGGCGGCCACGCCAGCAGATACCCGCCAACAGGAAAGTCAGGAGATTGATGCTCGCGAGCAGTTGCGTCAGCAGGCGCGTGAACGTGCGCTGCAACAGCAGAATGCGCCGCAGGCTAATGAGCATCTTCCCCGGCCCGACAGGTTGCTGCCCGATTATCCTGCCAGTGAGCACCCTTGTTTTATCGTTGATCGCCTTGTACTGACTGGCGAGGCAGCCAGCCAGTTTCAGTGGGCGCTCAATGCCGCCGCAGACGCCACCGGCCGCTGCCTGGGCAGCCAGGGGATCGTCCTCGCCATCAACAAAGTGCAGAATGCGATTCTGGCCAAAGGCTATGTCACCACGCGCGTAATGGCGCAGGAGCAGGATCTGACCAAAGGTGTGTTAACGCTGACGTTACAGCCGGGCCGTATCAGCAAGATCCGCTTTGATGAACCGGTGTCCTGGCGCGGACGGTTGTGGAATGCGATTCCGGCATCATCGGGCGATATTTTGAATCTGCGGGATATTGAGCAGGGTCTGGAGAACTTTAAGCGGGTGCCGAGTGCCAGTGCCGACATTAAAATCGTGCCTGGCGACAAGGAAGCCACCAGCGATCTGCAGGTCAACTGGCAGGAAGGCCGCCCGGTGCGGCTCAGTCTGGGACTGGATGACAGCGGCTCCAGAACGACCGGGCGCTATCTCGGTTCCGCCACCCTCGCAGTGGATGCGCCTTTTGCGCAGAACGATCTGTTCTACGCCAACATCGGCAAAAATTTGTTTGAGCATGGGCCTTTCGGCAACCGCTCGCACACCCTGAATTACTTTTTCCCGATAGGATACTGGGCCGTTTCCGCCAACTACAACGACTACACCTATCACCAGAACATCCCCAATGCCAACGAGGTGCTGCGCTACAGCGGCAAGAGCGACAATGTCCAGCTCACGGTCTCCCGGTTGCTCTACCGCGATCGGTCGCACAAAACCACGCTTAACCTGCGCGGCTATCGAAAGCACGCCACCAACGCCGTCAACGATATCGATATTGAGCAGCAAAAGCGGCGCACCGCGGGCTGGGAGCTGGGCCTGAATCAGCATAGCTACCTGGGCAGCAGCACGCTGGACGCTAATATTGCCTGGCGGCGCGGTACCGGTGCGTTTAATGCGCTTCCTGCGCCGGAAGAGTCGCGACATCAGGGCAGCGCACGTACCGGCATATTGCTGGGCGACCTCAGCATTAATCAGCCTTTCGCCGTGGGCGAGCAGCCCTGGCGGGTTTACAGCAGCGTGCGGGGACAATGGAGTCCGAATGCCCTGACGCCGCAGGAGCGAATGGCGATTGCTGGCCGCTATACGGTACGCGGCTTCGATGGTGAACAGATGCTGTCGGGGGAAAAAGGACTGCTGTGGCGTAATGAAATCGGCTGGAATCTTTTCTCGCGCGGACATGAGCTCTATCTGGCTGCCGATTATGGCCGGGTAAGCGGACCCGGCACGCACTACCTGGTTGGACATCAACTGGCTGGCAGCGCACTTGGCGTGCGTGGCGCACTATGGCAACGGTTCAGCTATGACCTGTTTGCTGGTATGCCGCTCTATAAGCCTGCAGGCTTTCATACTTCAGGCGTAACGGCAGGTTTTAGCATTAATCTGGAAATCTGATCGGCAAAGCCCGCTTTCCCGCTTCGCTAACGATTTGAATGGACCGCTTTTTCTCACGGATGTGACCCATGAATAAACATTGCTATCGTATTATCTTCAGCCGTACCCATGGGGAACTCCGTGTGGTATCGGAACTGGCCCGCAGTTGCAGCACTGAACCGGGTCAGAGTTGTGGCAACGGTTCGGCGCGCCTCTGGGTCACTCTACGCCGTGCGACGTGGCTGCTTGGACTGGCCCTGTTTGCCGGGCCAGCAATGGCGAACGGCATTGTAGCGGATAGTAATGCTACGCCAGGACAGCGGCCGGATATCATCGCTACCCAGAACGGGCTGCCACAGGTCAATATCACGGCCCCCAATCAGGCGGGTATCTCGCATAACCAGTATCAGCAATTCAACGTCGCGCAGAACGGCGCCATCCTGAATAACTCCGCAGTGATGACCTCAACACAACTGGCCGGAATGATTCAGGGCAACCCGAAACTCAACCCAAACGCCCCAGCGGCGCGGGTGATCATCAACGAAGTAAACAGCAATAATCCCAGCCAGCTACGCGGTTATATGGAAGTGGCGGGCGGACGGGCGCAGGTGATCGTTGCCAACCCGGCCGGGATCGTCTGTAACGGATGCGGCACCATCAACGCCGGCCGCATGACGCTGACCACTGGCAAGCCACAACTCAATGCTGACGGCAGCCTGGCGGGTTATCAGGTCGAACGTGGCGTGGTGCGCATTGAAGGCGGCGGACTCAACGGCGATCCCCGTCACGATACTGAGTACGTTGACGTACTGGCCCGCGCGGTGGAGATCAATGCGGGCGTCTGGGCCAAAAAAGAGCTGGCGGTGGTGGCCGGTCGCAACCGCGTAAGCGCAGACGCACAGACGGTCACACCGCTGGCTGACGACGGCAGCGCCAGACCTGAACTGGCGATCGACATGGGGCAGATGGGCGGCATGTACAGCGGCCAGATCCGCATGATTGGCACCGAAGCGGGCGTTGGCGTACGTAATCAGAATGCCCAGGTTCAGGCGGGCAAAACGCTGGTGGTGAGCAGCGAAGGTAAGCTCGTCTGGCAATCGGCGGCACAGGATGGCGTGACGCAGGCTGGAGGCGACATCAGCCTGGCGGCCAGAGAGGATATTGACTATCAGGGCAAACTCCACAGTGGTGGTCAGCTGACGGTCCGGAGCCGCGAAGGCGGAATCACTCAGTCCGGCACCCTGGCGGCGGCAGGTGATGTGCGGCTGACCGCGGCCCGCGGCATACAGAGCAGCGGACACCTGCTGGCAGGCAGCGATGCCAGCAGCCAGGTTGTGCAGGAAGCTAATCTGCAGCTTGAGAGCCAGGATGTCATTCGCGCCAGCGGTAGCCTGCTGAGCAAAAAAGAGGTCAGCGTGCGCGGACGCCGGGTCGATCTCAGTGGCGCTCAGATCGCGGCCAGCCGCGCAACGCTGACGGCTCAGGAAGGGGGTGTTGCCGTGCGTCAGGCGGTGATCAACGGTGATGAGCTGATGATTAACACGGCAGGTGATATTGAGGCGCAGCAGGCGCAGATTAGCGCCGGGCGCTGGCAGATCGATGGACGCAGCCTGTTCAGCCAGCAAGCCGGATGGTCACAGACCGGAAGTGGCGAAAGCCGCTTCACACTGAGTGGTGGTCTGGATAACAGCGACGGAACGATTGAGAGCCGGCAGCTCAGCTTCCGGGCCGCCTCCCTGAATAACCAGCGTGGGCGCATGGTCGCACTCGACAACGTGGCGCAAACCTGGCGGATTGACGGTCTGCTCGACAATACCGCGGGTGAGCTGGGTAACAACGGCGATCTGACGCTTGAAACAGGCAGCCTGACTAACCAGGGTGGTACCGTCAAAACCCAGGCCGCACTGACTATTAATGCCAGCGCGGCTGTTAACAACAGTCAGGGTAAGCTGCTGGCCGGTGATGCGCTGACGCTCAGCGCGGGTGCTGACCTGAATAATCAGTCCGGCACCCTGAACGGCGGTCAGCTGTTGCTGAATGCGCAGCATCTGAATAATGCGCAGGGCGAGATCGTCAGCCAGCGCGACCTCGGTCTGACAGTCAGTGGACTGGACAATCAGGCTGGCCAGATCGTAGCGCGCGGGGCGCTGGATATTCACACCGGTGAATGGAACAACCGTGGCGGCACGGCGCAAAGCGAAACGCAGCTCAGCGCGCAAGCCAGCAGCCTCAATAACGACGACGGCAAACTGCTCTCCAGCCAGCAATTAAGCCTCTCCGTGCACGATCAGATCAGCAACCGCACAGGTGAAATCAGCGGCACCGCGCTGAAGGTGAACAGCAGCAGCTTCGATAATACTCAGGGCAAAGTGATTGGCCAGAAGACGCTGGATCTCACTGCCGGTCAGGGGATTGACAACACACAGGGGCTACTGGGTGCGGGTGACGCACTGACTATCCGTACCGATGGCGAACTCAATAACCGTGGTGGAACGCTTCAGAGTAACGATCTGACCACACTGGCGGCGCGTGAGATGCAGAATGAGGCAGGTAAGATTCTCGGCGGCCAGCAGCTGACCCTGAATGCCTCGGGCCAGCTGAGCAACCGTTCAGGTGAAATCAGCGGTAAATCACTGCTGCTTAACACCAGCCAGATCGATAATGCCCGGGGCAAACTGATTGCGCTGCATGATCTGAGCCTGGCGACGCCACAGGGCCTGGATAACAGCGGCGGCTGGATCGAAGCGGGTCATCATCTTTCCCTCAACAGCGGCGGACTCTGGCAGAACCGTGACGGTATGGCGCAGGGCGGTGAGCGGGTTACGGCGACGGCAGACCAGCTCAATAACGGCAGCGGCCGGTTGCAATCTGGCGGTGATCTCGCCCTTACCAGCCACGGCACTATTCTCAACCAGGGTGGCAAACTCACGGCGCAAAACGCGCTCGCGATCCGTGGCACCGCAGCGACGCTGTTTAATAACGATGGCGGATCGTTGCAAAGCAGTGGCGATCTTCTCCTGCAGGGTGGATCGCTGACCAATCGCCAGTCAGGACTGATTTTTAGCCAGCAGGCACTTACGCTCAATCTGACGGGCGATTGGGACAATCAGGGCGGCAGCCTTACCGGCAATGGCCGCACGCAGGCCAGCGCCGCGAATCTGTTGAATGCTCAGGGCGCGATCAATGCGCTGGACACGCTGGATATGCAGTTCTCCGGCCGTCTGGATAACAGCAATGGCCGAATTTTCAGCCGGTTAAACCAGACCCTCCAGGCGCAGGAGATGGGCAATGCCCAGGGCTGGATGGGCAGCCAGGCGAGCTGGACTGCCACCAGTGCCGGTTTCGATAACACGGCGGGCAGTGTGCAAAGTCAGCAGCAGGCGGAACTCACGGCGAACTGGCTCAGTAACGCCAGCGGCGTGCTGCAATCGGCAGCTGGCATGGTGTTACGTGTTGCTCAGGACATCAACAACCTTGCCGGTAAGATTTATGCCCAGCAGCAACTGACGGTGCAAGGTCAGACCGACGGTAGTCGCGCCGGTAACATAAACAATACGGGCGGCCAGTGGCTGGCTGGTGAGGCGCTGACTATCACCGCTGCGCGTCTTGATAACACCCAGGGCGGTCTGCTCTACAGCCAGCGGCAGTCACGGCTGAACCTGGCCGGTGATCTGGATAACCGGGCCGGTAAAGTGCAGAGCGGCGAAGTATTTCAGCTGGATGCGCAGGTGCTGAACAACGCAGGCGGCAACATCGACAGTCAGCAACAGCTTACCCTGCAGCTGTCTGGTCAGATTGATAACAGTGGCGGTGCGGTACGCAGCAACGGCGGACAGCAAATCAATGCCGCGACGATCGATAACCGTCAGGGCGTGTTCAGCAGTCTTGAGACGATAAACCTGACTACCGGGCTGCTGGAGAATGCCAGCGGCACGCTGATCAGCCAGGGCGCGGGCTTCTATCATGTCGACACGCTCAATAATCAGCAGGGCAAAGTTCACAGCGGGGCGGTGCTGACTTTGAATGCCACTCAGCTGAACAACCAGAGCGGACAGATGGTCGCCACTCAGGATTTAGTGCTGAACGCCACGGCGATCGATAACCGTTCACAGGGCATGATCAGCAGCCAGGCGGGACTCTCACTGCAGGCCGATCGCTTTATCAACCGCGACGGTGGCCTGTTACTCGGCACCACCTACACCGACATTTCTGTCCGTGATATCGATAACAGCGCCGGACGGCTGCAAAGCGCTGGTACGCTCATGCTGCGCGGTGTTGCACAACTGGACAACCGGCAGGGACGGGTGCTGGCGAATGGCGACCTCACCATCAACGGTGATCTCTCACCGACTGATTCACCGCTGGTGCTGCTCAATCAGAGCGGAAGGCTGGAGAGTGCTGGCGCATTGAGCATCCATGCACACTCTTTCAATAATCAGGACGGCACGCTGCTGGGCTTGCAGGCGCTGACGCTGACCGCGCAACAGGACTATACCCACAACGCGGGCGAAACTATCAGCAGTAACGGGACGGTAACCTTCTCTCTAAGCGGGGCACTGACTAACCTGGTTGACTGGCTGCTGCCGGGTAATCTGGTGCTGAATGCCTCGGCCATAACCAATCCTGCGATGCTGGTGGGCAAAACAGTTCAGCTCACTACCGGTGCGCTGCTGAACAGCGGGCGTCTTGAAGCTGATGCCCTGACGCTGAATGTCGACTCGCTGGATAACAGCGCCACCGTGATGGGCGATGAGGTCACCGTGCGTGGCCGGGTGATTGACAACCACGGACAGCCTGCAGTCATCGCGGCGACTGAAAGTCTGACGCTGCAGACCGGTGAGCGCCTGACCAACCGGGACGGCGCTCTGCTCTATAGCGGCGACCGGATGAACCTTCACAGTGATGACCTGATTGAGAATCGGGCAAGTTTTATCGAAATGGACGGTGATGCAACGATTGAGGCGCGGCGGCTCGATAACCTGCGCGAAGGGCTGGTGATAGAGCGTGAGGCTGAGACCAGCGACTACAAGTGGCATCGATATAACTACTACTGGCGATCTTACGGCTCAGCAGTGAGCACCGATCTCAGCACCATGGCGTCGACCACACAGCAACTGACTTTCCAGGATGAGGCAGCGGCGCAGAGTAATCCTTACGGCACGCTGCTGGCGATTGACGCGGCGGGCAAACGCGCTCAGGTCCGTGTCAAAAACAATCAAGGTCAACTGACTGAGCTGTGGATAAATTATCTGGCGCTTAAACCCAACGCCGACGGCAGCTATGCCATGACTTTTTATGAGACCCGTGGATACCGCCAGAAGGGTGCCCCGACGCCTTATCACAATACCTTCTGGCGCGAACATAACATTGGGCAAATTGAACAGTGGGACCCGGAACGTCACATCGACATCGATAGTGCGCCGTTTGTCTCCGATTACAATAATCTGCGTGAGCGTACTGCTACTGGCACGGTTACACGCGACCAACTGGTAAGCGAAGGCATCGGAGCCCGTATTCTGGCGGGTGGCAACATGATCCTGCGCATCACGGATAAGTTGCTCAATGACGCCAGCGTTATTACCGCCAATGGCAACCTGACACATGAAGGTGGGGGAAGCGTAGATAACCGGGGCTATTCGGTCAATGAGCGACGGCAGGAAGTGATTGTCGATCACTATGACAAGGATACCCATCACTGGTATCCGACCTTCAATTCCGATGAGACCACCGCCCTGGCAACCGTTGACGGCATCATTACCGGCAACGGAAACGTCACGATAAACGGATTCAGCATCACCAACACCACGGTTAATCAGGCGCAGATCAGCCAGCTTGAAGCGGCGCTGCAGGCAGTGGACGCTGAGCGTGCGGAGTATGAACGAAATCCGCTGGCCTTTGCCGTAGACGGCATTGCCCGTCATGACGGCGACACAGAACTTGCAGCGGGCGGCCAGCTTACGCAGTCCGGCCTCAGCTCCCCATCTCAGCCAGGACGACCGCTGTTACCGGCAGAGCTGGCCCTGACGGCGCTGCAACAACTGGAAAGAGTCGCCACAACCCTCCCCAATAACGGCCTGTTCAGTCAGCATACCGCGGCGGGCAGCCCGTATCTGGTGGTGACTGACGAGCGCTTTACCAGCCAGAGCAAATTTATCAGCAGCGACTATCTGCTCGAACAGGTGGGTTACGATCCGTCACTGGTGCATAAACGCCTGGGTGACGGTTTCTACGAGCAGCGACTGGTGCGCGAGCAGGTGCTGAAACTGACCGGCAGGCCTTCCGTTAACGGCTGGGATGCGATGGCGCAGTATCAGGAGTTGATGAACAACGGCTCTAAAGTGGCGCAGGATTTCCATCTGGTGCCGGGCGTGGCGTTGACGCCGCAACAAATCGCGGCGCTGCAACAGGATATCGTCTGGCTGGTCAGCGAAACTGTTGATACGGCAGACGGCCCTCAGACAGTGTGGGTGCCGAAAGTTTATCTGGCACAGACCACGCTGCGGTTAACCGGGGATGGGGCAGTGATTGGTGGAGGCAACCTGCAACTCTCGGCCGACAGCGTGACCAATGCCGCTAACCTGTTTGCTGACAAGGCGCTGTCCATCGATGCCGGAGAGTTTCTGCATCAAAGCGGCGATATCAAGGCGGGCAGCATTAATGTGCGGGCCGACCAACTGACAATCAGCACTAATTTGCAGGATGCGCTGCGTCAGGCGACGATGAGCGCCGATGATATTCGTCTCAGCGGTACTGATATTACGCTCGCTGGAGCGAAGCTGGATGCCACCGATAATCTTAGCTTGCTGGCAAGCAACGACCTGACCATTACCGCTGCGAAAAGCAGCCATACCGCGGATCTTGCTTTCATATCGGGCTCGATGGGGAACCGTACCCGCGACGGCATGGAAGAGGCTGGTTCACGGCTGGCGCATGTTAGTGGTGAATGGCAGCAGGCGCTCGGCAGTGAACTCAACGCCGGAGGCAATCTTCTTCTCTCAGCCGGGCGGGACGTCACACTCACCGGCAGTCAGGCCAATGCTGGCGGCCAGCTCGATGTGCAGGCAGCGGGCGATATCACTATCAGGGCTGAAACCACCACCAATACCACCCATCTTGAGGCTGACAGCCGCACCTCGTCGGTCAGCAACAGTCGCCAGGAAGATCGTCTGTTGCTCAGCACCCTGAGCGGCGCTCAGGGTGTGACGCTGGTGGCGGGAAATAACCTGCTGGCCGAAGGCGCGCAGGTCGACAGTACCGGGGGCCGCATTGGCGTCAGCGCACAGGACGTCACTATTAAGGATGCGCGTACCCGCACGCAGGACCTGGACAGCGAGAACAGGCGGCTGGGTAATACCCGCAGTCATCGTGACGAGGAGACGATTCGCGAGGGCAGCATGGGAAGCACCTTCGGCGGAGAACAGGGCGTAACGGTCATCGGGCGTGAGGGTGACGTGACGGTCACCGGCAGCACGCTGCATAGCGGACAGGGTGCTGTTGCGCTGCAGGCGAAAAAGGATGTCATCCTCAGCCACACGACAGACAGCGAGCACCGCGTCTCAGAAGAAAAAAGTCGCGGCCGAAAAACCAAAGGTGAACGCTCGGAGGAAATGCTGCGTGAGAACGTGGTGGGGAGCACGCTCAGTGGACGTGATGGCGTCACGGTGGTGGCGCAGGACGGCAGCATCACCGCCACGGCCAGCACTCTGCACAGTGAGCTGGGGGCCGTGGCACTGCAGGCGAAACAGGATGTGACCCTCAATACCGCCACCGAACGGGCGCTGGACTTTAGTGAAGAACGTTCTGAGAGAAAAGGCTTCCTGAAAAAGAGCAGCAGCCACACTATTACGCAGGACGGCAGCACCCGCGAGAACGGCAGCCTGCTGAGCGGCGAAAGCGTCACGGTCATCGCCGGACGCGACCTGACGGTGACCGGATCGGCGGTGGCTGCCGATCGGGACGTCAGTCTGCGGGCCGGGCGCGACGTGGAGATCGGCGCGGCAACCGAGACCGACAGCCATTATCAGCTGCAGGAGAATAAAAAGAGCGGGCTGCTGGGCAGCGGCGGCATCGGCTTCACTATCGGCAAGCAGTCCACCCGCCATGAAATCGATGAGAAGGGCACGACCCAGAGCCAGAGCGTCAGCACCGTCGGCAGCAGCCAGGGCAGCGTGGACATCACGGCGGGCAACCGGCTGCACGTCGGCGGCGCAGACCTGGTGGCGGGTCAGGACCTGAACCTGACGGGCGACAGCGTAACTGTCGACCCGGGCGTTGATTCACGCAGCCGTAAGGAAACCTTCGAGCAGAAACAGAGCGGTCTGAGCATCGCCCTGTCAGGCACGGCGGGCAGCGCGCTCAACACGGCGGTGAGCAGCGCGCAGCAGGCCAGGAAGTCGGGCGACGGTCGGGTCAGCGCGCTGCAGAACACCCAGGCGGCGCTGAACGGGGTGCAGGCGGCACAGGCGGCTCAGATGGACGGGCTGCAGAACGGCGGAGAAGGCGGTAGCAACACCATCGGCGTCAGCGCCTCGTACGGCAGCCAGTCGTCGAAAAGCGAGACGCGTACCGAGAGCAGCCAGTCGCAGGGCAGCACGCTGACGGCGGGCCGGAACCTGACCGTCACGGCAACCGGCAAAAACGGTACGGCGCAGAGCGGCGACATCAGCATCACCGGCAGCCAGCTGAAGGCGGGCGGCGACCTGGGGCTTGATGCGTCGCGGGACATCCTGCTGCAGTCGGGGCAGAACACGCAGAGCACCGACAGCAAAAACAGCAGCAAAGGCGGCAGCGCCGGTATCGGCATCGGCGCGGGGTCGGGCGGCTACGGCATCAGCGTGTCGGCGAGCGTCAACGCGGCGAAGGGCAGTGAAAAAGGCAACGGGCTGACGCACAGCGAGACCACGCTGGACGCGGGCAACCGGCTCAGCCTGACCAGCGGGCGCGACACCACGCTCAGGGGCGCGCAGGCAAGCGGTGAGAGCGTGAAGGTGGACGCGGGCCGCAACCTGACGCTGGCCTCGGAGCAGGACAGCGACCGCTACGACAGCAGACAGCAGAGCGCCAGCGCGGGCGGCAGCGTCACGTTCGGCTCAATGACCGGGTCGGCGAACGTGAACGTGAGCCGGGATAAGATGCACAGCACCTGGCAGAGCGTGGCGGAGCAGACCGGGATATTTGCGGGCAGCGGCGGCTTTGACGTGACCGTGGGTGAGCACACGCAGCTCAACGGGGCGGTCATCGCTTCCACTGCTGCCGCCGATAAGAATAAGCTGGACACCGGCACGCTGGGCTACGGGAACATTGAGAACCACGCGGACTATAAGGTGGAGCACCAGAGCGCGGGCATCAGCACCGGCGGCAGCGTGGGCGGTCAGTTCGCCGGCAACATGGCGAACGGGATGCTGGCGGGGCTGAACGACAGCGGCAGCGCGGACTCTGTGACGAAGGCGGCGGTGAGCGAAGGCACCATCGTTATCCGCGATAAGGAAAAACAGGCGCAGGACGTTGCAGATTTAAGCCGCGACGTGGAAAATGCGAATCCGGGTCTTGAGACCATCTTCGACAAGGAGAAGGAGCAGAACCGGCTTAAGGCGGCTCAGCTGATAGGGGAAATCGGCAGCCAGGCGGGGGATATTGCGCGGACGCAGGGTGAGATCATCGCAACCCGGGAGGCGAACGAGAAGATGTCCGGCGTCACGCAGACCGACCGCGACAGGGCGCTGGCTGAGCTTAAAGCCAAGGATCCGACGAAGCAGTACAGCGCAGACGACGTCAGTAAACAGGTTTACAGCAACTTCTACAATCAGGCGTTCGCCGACAGCGGATTCGGTACCGGCGGTAAGGTGCAGCGTGCCATCAGCGCGGTGACGGCGGCGGTGCAGGGCCTGTCGGGCGGGAACCTGGCGCAGGCGATAAGCGGCGCGTCGGCACCGTACCTGGCGGAAAAGATACATGAACTGACGACGGACGCGAACGGTAAGGTTAATGTCCAGGCGAACCTGATGGCGCACGCGGTGCTGGGTGCGGTAACCTCGTACGTGGCGGGCAACTCGGCGCTGGCCGGCGCCTCGGGCGCGGCAATGGGCGAGTACATCGCGCAGCAGCTGTATCCGGGCGTTAAACGTAACGACCTGTCTGAGGAGCAGCGACAGACGATAAGTGCGCTGGGTACGCTGGCGGCGGGTCTGGCGGGCGGCGTGGTTGGTGACAGCACGGCGGATGCGGTGGCGGGGGCTCAGGCGGGAAAAAATGCTGTTGAATTTAACTGGCTTAACCAGTCACAGTCAGTCGCCTTTGATAAGGAGCTGTCAGACTGCCGAAGCGCTGGCGGTGATTGCCAGGCCGTTGTTGATAAATGGAAGCAGGTCAGCGATCGGCAAAGCGCTGAAACCAGCGATAAGCTGAAAGACAACCCGCTGGAAGTTCAGGTCGTCGATAAAGAGCTGGCTCAGGGTGGCTATGATATGGCAGAACGTCCCGGTTGGGTCGGCACCCTTCCCGGCGTGAATGTCATGACCAGCGAGGAAGCCAAAGCTTACGTTCAGCAGTGGAACGGCCGGGATCTGGCGAAGATAGATCAAACCAGCCCTGAATGGACAAAGTATGCCACGTTCGTGTCTGACCCGGAAAATCAGGCCCTGCTTGTTTCTGGCGGGTTGCTGGCGAAGGATGTGACAAAAGCGGCTGTCTCGTTTATGAGCCGCAATACGGCAACGGCTACCGTCAGCGCCGCAGAAGTGGGCATGAAATGGGGCCAGGGCAATATGAAACAGGGAATGCCGTGGGAAGATTATGTCGGGACTTCACTGCCCACCAATGCGCGGTTACCGCAGAACTTTAAAACGTTCGATTATTATGATGTGTCAACAAAAACGGCTGTGAGTGCAAAGTCAATGGATACGCAGACGATGGCGAAGCTGGTTAACCCTAATCAGGTTTACAGTTCGATCAAGGGAAATATTGATGCGGCGGCAAAGTTTAAAGAATATTCACTCTCAAGTGAAACAATAACATCATCAATGATCGCTAACAGAGAAATTCAACTGGCGATACCTGCTAATACGACCAAATCTCAATGGATAGAAATAAATAGAGCCATTGAATACGGTAAAAACCAAGGTGTGACAGTTAAAGTAACACAGGTGAAATGATGGAATTTAATAAAGATCAGGATTATTGGGCTGAAGTATTCGTAACGAATAAATTTTTGAATGTGAACACTTATTCAGGGTTAGGCCGCGTCCGCAAAGATCCTGACTCCCCATCACATTTGTTACAACCAGACGCAGATGATCAGAGCGTCGGTGAAACAATTTTTGAAGCGCTGCTAAGCAGCCGGACATTGACAGTTAAGGAATGCGAGACCTTTTTTGATCCTGAAAAAGGGAGAGAACAATACGCAACCTGGATATCGATGCTGATGGAGAAATATGGTTATAAAACCAAACGTGCATTGTTTAAGAATATGAAAAAATGTGGTGTTCATCTGGTAAACAATCAGATTACTATTCGTCCCAGCTACCATGAAAAGTTGGAAGCCTGGAGCGGTGACAGGATCAATGAATCTGATTATGTGATACTTCCAGCAGATAGTTCACCCTCTGAAATCGGTGCAGGGTTACGGTTAGCACTCAGTCGCTGCAAGGGTTAATTAAATATAAATCCCGGCCAACCTGGCCGGGATTTTTGCTTTTAAATCCTGAATCCTTCCGCTTACCGCCGCTGCAACCGGATCACACCGGGTGCAGCGGTCATCTCCAGCTGTTCCGCCTCGGTGATACCGAAGCCGGTCAGCCAGTCGCCGCCGATAATCACCTCGCCATTCTCCCGCACCCAGTCAGCCCCCAGATCCTGCCACTGCTGGCTGGCTTCACAGAGCTCTATCCACTCCGCCTCATCGGTAACGGTTGTCACCGACAGCGTGTTATCCCGCAGCACCAGCCGGATCGGAGTGTCGGTGGCAAATCCGAGCGCGGCCAGCTGGCCGCCTGCGACAGTCAGTTCCGGGACGGGCTCACTGATAAAAGTGATGTTCATACGTTATCCTCCGTGATGTGCATGATGCGGATAATCAGCTGGCCCTGTTCGGCCATGATGCTAACCGGCTGGCCTCTGGTAAATCCCCACTGTTCCAGCCATCGTCCCTGGATGGTCAGCTGTGGCAGCGGGTTCGGCTTACCGCCGTTGGTGCGGTACCCGACGATGCTGTTACGTGCTTGGGGTACAGCAGGTTCTGACGTAGAATCATCTCTAGCCATAATTAACTCCAATCCAGTTAGTTGTGGTCAGCGGCTGTTGCGGGGGCCAACCCGCTTCAGCCGCGCTATAAATATTCCGATATATTCTTCCTTTCCTGTTTTCTCCTGTTCAAATATACACCTTCTTCTATATAAACCCGTTGGAAGTCAGGTAATAGATTGAGAGGCGTCTCTGGAAAACAGATTTTTTTCTCCTTTTGCCTGATTTGTGTGTATCCCTTCTTCCTGAAGTTATCAGTACCTGTAAGAGGGCTGATTTTCCTGCTTTGAATCCACATCAGCCAGCTTTTAATCTGTCTGCAAAATCTTTATCGCCTCTTTACCTTAACGGGTAATGACAGGATCTTCAGTGCTGATAAAATGAGCAGCCTGCACAATCAGGATTGTGAGGCCAGCACTGGCAGTACCTTCAGCGGGCAGCAGAGCGTGACGGTGATCGGGCGGGAGGGTGACGTTATCAGCGCCTCGTACGGCAGCCAGTCGTCGAAAAGCGAGACGCGTACCGCGAGCTTCCAGTCGCAGGGCAGCACGCTGACTGCGGGCCGGAACCTGACCGTCACGGCAACCGGCAAAAACGGTACGGCGCAGAGCGGCGACATCAGCCTCACCGGCAGCCAGCTGACGGCGGGCGGCGACCTGGGGCTTGATGCGTTGCGGGACATTCTGCTGCAGGGCGGCGCAGCTCACGGCGAAATCGGCAGCCAGGCGGGGGATATTGCGCGGACGCAGGGTGAGATCATCGCAACCCGGGAGGCGAACGAGAAGATGTCCGGCGTCACGCAGACCGACCGCGACAGGGCACTGGCTGAGCTTAAAGCCAAGGATCCGACGAAGCAGTACAGCGCAGACGACGTCAGTAAGCAGGTTTACAGCAACTTCTACAATCAGGCGTTCGTTGACAGCGGATTCGGGGCCGGCGGTAAGGTGCAGCGGGCCATCAGCGCGGTGACGGCGGCGGTGCAGGGCCTGTCGGGCGGGAACGTGGCGCAGGCGATAAGCGGCGCGTCGGCACCGTACCTGGCGGAAAAGATACACGAGCTGACCACGGACGCGAACGGTAAGGTTAATACCGAAGCGAACCTGATGGCGCACGCGGTGCTGGGTGCGGTAACCTCGTACGCGGCGGGCAACTCGGCGCTGGCGGGCGCCTCGGGCGCGGCGATGGGTGAGTACATCGCGCAGCAGCTGTATCCGGGCGTTAAACGTAACGACCTGTCTGAGGAGCAGCGGCAGACGATAAGTGCGCTGGGTACGCTGGCGGCGGGTCTGGCGGGCGGCGTGGTTGGTGACAGCACGGCGGATGTTGTGGCGGGTGCGCAGGCGGGTAAGAACGCGGTTGAAAACAATAATCTTGCACTGGTTGCGCGTGGTTGTGCCGCACTTTCACCTTGCCGGAATAAGGTTGCAGAGCAGTTGCTGGAGATTGGTGCGAAAGCCGGAATCACAGGGCTTGCCGGACTGGCCATTAAAGATGTAGCTGATAAAATGACCTCTGATGAACTGGAGCATCTTGTCACCCTGCAAATGATGGGTAACGACGAGATCACAAGAAAGTATCTCAGTTCGCTTCAGGATAAATACGCGCCTGTTCATACCGGTGGTGACCAGATAGCTGGGTCAGGTCCTGCGAATACGGGTGGAAATCAGCAGTTAGATCCAAATGATACGCCGACCAACACTGGTAATAATCAGGCTTCAGGACAGGGAGCTACTAATACCGGTAATACGGAAGGAAAACCTGATACTGTTGGGAATATCTTAGTCAATCCGGGAGCCGATCCTCTCACGAAGAAAGACATAGTTTATCTTTCAGAGAATTCAAACAGCAAGATAGATACTGTTATTAATGAGACCTTATCTGGTAAGAAAAACTTCACCAGTTCAACAACTTTGAGTTCAGATGAAGCGTTAGCTGCTGGTTTAAAATTCTTAGGAACGGGATATAAAGAGATCGGAAAACCGGGATCTGGTGTTTACCATAGTGCTGATGGGACAAAAGAATTTAGGATTGACTCAGGTTCAATTGGTGGTGCCCATGCGCCGGGAGTCCCACACGTACATTTTGCTGTAAAAAATCCTACAACAGGCAAGTATATTTCGAACAACCATGTTCCTTATAAAAACTAAGGAAGCAAAATGCTCTTAAAGAAAGGCATCGTTAATGATGGCGAATATGCTGGATGGGAAATCCAAATCGTCGATGATACAGAGGGGGAAACAGGAGGGTTCTACCTAATTTTAAGTAGCGAGGAGGCTGAGGTTTTTGATTATTGGTTTGAGAAAAGACGGTTCCTAGATAATCAGTTAGCTGATTTTAATGTGGAATGGAATTAGTACTCAAATCCCGGCCAGTTGGCCGGGATTTGTGCTTTTACGCCCTAAAAACCCCATCCTCCCGCCGCCGTAACCGAAGTACGCCGGGTGCAGCTGTGACCTCCTGTTGTTCAACGTCGGTAATATCGGACTCGATGATCCAGTCGCCATCCATCATCCATTCACCATACCGATATCGACCACCTGGTATCTTCAATCGTAGGTAAAGTGAGGGAAGGTAAAGTGAGGGACAAAACAACCTGGTCAGGGCTTCGCCCCGAGACCCCAAAGTGGATCAGGTTGAACGGCCCACATAAAAAAACAGGCTTTCCCGTCAATAATCAACTCGCCGTTATCCCGTCATAATATTATCTATTCACCGTCACGCCATTCTATTTAAGAATTAGCTGGAAACCAGCACGCTGTGCTTCGGCGATATTGAGAACCACGCGGACTATAAGGTGGAGCACCAGAGCGCGGGCATCAGCACCGGCGGCAGCGTGGGCGGTCAGTTCGCCGGGAACATGGCGAACGGCATGCTGGCGGGGCTGAACGACAGCGGCAGCGCGGACTCTGTGACGAAGTCGGCGGTGAGCGAAGGCACCATCGTTATCCGCGATAAGGAGAAACAGGCGCAGGACGTTGCAACACTGAGCCGCGACGTGGAAAATGCGAATCCGGGTCTTGAGACCATCTTCGACAAGGAGAAGGAGCAGAACCGGCTGAAGGCGGCTCAGCTGATAGGGGAAATCGGCAGCCAGGCGGGCGATATTGCGCGGACGCAGGGTGAGATCACCGCAACCCGGGAGGCGAACGAGAAGATGTCCGGCGTCACGCAGACCAACCGCGACAGGGCACTGGCTGAGCTTAAAGCCAAGGATCCGACGAAGCAGTACAGCGCAGACGACGTCAGTAAGCAGGTTTACAGCAACTTCTACAATCAGGCGTTCGTTGACAGCGAATTCGGGACCGGCGGTAAGGTGCAGCGGGCCATCAGCGCGGTGACGGCGGCGGTGCAGGGCCTGTCGGGCGGGAACCTGGCGCAGGCGATAAGCGGCGCGGCAAGTCCATACCTGGCGGAGGAAATACATAAGCGGACCACGGACGCGAACGGTAAGGTTAATACCGAAGCGAACCTGATGGCGCATGCGGTGCTGGGTGCGGTAACCTCGTATGCTTCTTGCAACCTGAAGCTGATAGGCGCACCAGACAGTGTCAGTGACAAAGTATAATAAAATACGCTCTAAAACCTGTAGTCAATTAGCAAAGCGAAAGTGAAGTTTTTCTGATTTTATTAGAAAATTGAAGTGATTAAAAATATCTTTATGAGAAGGTGACTCACTAAGTAACCAGAAGTTAAAATAAGGCTTAGTGTGATCAAGGAGAGATTAAAATGCATGGAAGCCGTTTTGTTTCAGGCTATGATAAAGGCAAGGTTAAGTTCTATTTATTACTCTCCGTTTTTTTTGTCATATTTGCAGCATGGCTATGGTATCTGATGTGGTCAAATTGCGTCGCAAGACGTGTTGTATTAATGAAGAGTGTTCCCGAGTGGACAACATACATTACTGTTGCATCAATAGTAGGTCTTGTTTTTGCGGGGCGAGTTGTTTATTTTAGACCAGTTGGTGAATCAGCTATCTATGTACTGAAAGCTTTTGGATGTGGGTTTTCTGTTGGTATTATTTGCATTCTAAATTGTTACAGTGTCTATGTTTATGTCGCTCCTGGTAAGATTGTTCAGTATGAGTCTGAATACGAGGTTACGTTTCCAGGTCCGGCAGTTGGGAAAAATAGCCATTGTGAAGCTGGCTTGTGGATTAAAGATGCGCACACAAAAAGATGGCTTCAACTTTGTACAAATCGTAAGAATTTATACAATGACAGGAAGCAAGGTATGACTAAAGTATGGGTGACGGCTCATACTAATAAAATAGGTTCTTACATTATAAATTATCAGTTCACTTATGATTAATTAAAAAAGCTATACGCTTTAATTATTATTTTTATAATTTCAGGTTGGCTGGGTGATAGTTAAAATTTCTGCGAGGAAAGTCCAGAGGCAGGAATGAAGATAATCCAGTAAAAGTAATATTCGTTGGCTTTTACTGAACTATAGCCTGGCTCCAGATCTCTGCTGCCCTTAATGAAGTCATTACCCTGACATGCAGCCAGACACCATTGTCCCTCTTAATGGTTCTGGCTCAGCAATCCGTCACGCCGCAGGCGGCGTTGTCCGTGCAAAGCTCTCGCGCTGGAACAGCGTCTCAGCCAGTTTTACCAGCGCAGGTCGTTCCACGCACCAGTTCGGCACTACGCGACGGAAATTGAGGTAGCCGATCATACAGCCGGTGGCGATATCAGCCAGATTGAGCTGGCCGTTATTGAGCCATTTTCCCTCTGCGGCGATTTTCTCCAGCATATCGAGACTGCGCTGGATCTTCTCGCGGTTACGCAGCAGCACCTCTTCCGACTGCTGATCGCCTGGCCGCATCTGCTCCCGCACAATCACCAGCGCGGCGTCGCTGACGCCATCTGCCAGCTTCTCCAGCTGACGGATCTGCAGTGACTGATGGGGATCGGCAGGCAGCAGGGCGGGCGCATCGCCGCGTAGTTCGAGAAACTCCGCGATGATGCTGGAATCGAACCAGATTTGTTGATCGTCAGCCACCAGCGCCGGAACTTTTCCCAGCGGATTGTAGTGCGGAACGTGACTGTCATCGCTGTAAGGCGATGCGTTAACGAACTCAAAGATAATGCCTTTTTCCAGCATAATGATCGAAATCTTACGCACAAACGGGCTGGTATAGCTGCCAATCAGTTTCATCGGGTTCCTCCAGGTTAGCTACGATTCGCCAGGAAACATAAAGGGGTTGAGGCTGCTACGGGCAAAGCCTTCCTGCTCCATCCGGGCATCCAGCACCAGCGACGCCAGATCGTCGGCGACCGGTTCGATAGCCGGATTTTTTTCCTGATAGAGTATCTTCAGATAGGTGCCGCAGTCGCCACAACTCTCCGCTTTCACCGCCGCATGTTCACTGTCAAGCGACCAGTAGTGCAGGTCGCGGGTCTGTTCACACTGGGTGCATTTGCTGCGCACCACATACCACTCACTTTCGCACAGGTTGCAGTGCAGATACCGCGCGCCGTCGTGGTTGCCCATGTGGACCACACTGGCGACCGGCATACTGGCGCACACCGGACAAAACTGCCGCTGATCGCCCATCTCAGCACGCGCTTTGCCTGGGATCATCGCGGCCATCTGCGCCCAGTACAGCGCCAGCGCGGCCCAGATAAACGGCGCTTTGTCGCTGCTCACCCTGGCATACTCGCCGGCAAACAGGGCGCTGGCCAGCGTTTCCAGTTCCGTGGCAGAGGCTTTCTCCAGATTCTCCAGCACCGCCAGCGCCTGGCCGCTCATCTCAGGCTTTAGTTCCGCAATCAGCGAGTGCAGTAACCGCTGCCAGTGCGTGTCGCGTGGCAGCGTGTGGATATCCAGTGGCGGCTTGCCCTCGCGGGCGCTCTCTTCCAGCCGCGCCCGCAGGTCCATATGCAGCGGATGGTCATACAGCACAATTTCCTGCGCTTCGGCGATCACCGCAGCAAAACGCAGGTAGTCGCCCAGAGGATTTTTAGCCGCCAGGTCACGCAGTCGCGCAGCACGACGGCTATACAGGTTTTTCAGCCGTGGAAAAAGTAACGGCGGAATCATCTCCGCCGTTGTTTTTTCGCTCTTCTCCAGCTGATCTTGCGGGATAATGCGAATGCTCATCAGGGGCGTTTTTCCTGTTTTATAGGCGGATTACGCTGCTCACGATACCAGCGTGGATGGTGGTGTCTGGCCCAGTCTGAACTGACCCAGCCCTCAATCATCGCCGTCAGCGTGCCTTTGACCCACAGCGCGGCATAGACATGCACCATGATGACCACGATCAGTGCGGTAGCCGACACCGAATGCACCACTAACGCCAGTCTGATCAGCGGAATAGTGAACGCGCCCGCGAAGTAAGGTCGCCAGATCACAATGCCGCTGACAAGCAGCAATACTAAGCTGATGATAGCAGCCCAGAACACACACTTCTGACCAAAGTTATATTTACCGGTATCACCGACCTCTTCATTCAGGGCAATACGGTGGATATTTTTCGCCCAGTAGAGGTCATCGCGGTTGATCAGATTATGTCGCCAGTAGCGTAAAAACATCAGCATAAAGGCGGCAAACATCACTACGCCAACAAACGGATGCAGGATACGCGCCAGCTGTGGCGTGCCAAATATCTGCATCAGCCAGTTAAATGAGGGAAAGAAAAAACCTAACCCGCTCAGTGCCGCCATGACAAAGCATAAGGCGACAATCCAGTGATTAATGCGTTCCACAGCGCGGTAACGCACCAGGCGATCGGAATGTTTCATTATTTGCGCTCCTCCGGACGATCGTCGTCGTCATCGTGATGCTCTTCGACCCGATTCGGGCCCACGCCGACATAGTGGAACAGCGAAGCCGCGAAGGTGGCGGCAAAGCCGACGGCGGCCAGCGGTTTCCAGATGCCTTTCCAGAAGGTGACGGTTGGGCTGATATGCGGATCGGCAGGTAACCCGTGATAGCGCTGCGGCTGACTGGCGTCATGCAGCACATACATCACATGCGTTCCGCCCACGCCTGCCGGGTTATAGACGCCCGCCTGGGCGTAACCGCGTGCTTTCAGTTCAGCAACCCGCTCGGCGGCCAGCGTCAGCATGTCGCTTTTACTGCCGAAATGAATGGCACCGGTCGGGCAGGTTTTCACGCAGGCCGGTTCCTGGCCGACGCTGACGCGATCGACACACAGGGTGCATTTGTAGGCGCGGTTATCCTCTTTGTTCAGCCGTGGCACGTTGAACGGGCAGCCAGCGATGCAGTAGCCGCAGCCAATACACTGTTCTGACTGGAAATCGACAATGCCGTTGGCGTACTGAATGATCGCGCCCGCCGAAGGGCAGGCCTTCAGGCAGCCGGGATCGGCGCAGTGCATACAGCCATCTTTGCGGATCAGCCACGCCAGCTTGCCGTTCTCTTCCACTTCGGAGAAGCGCATCACCGTCCAGGATTTGGCGCTTAAATCGGTGGGGTTGTCATAGATCCCAACGTTATGTCCGACCTCATCGCGAATGTCGTTCCATTCGGAGCAGGCGACCTGACAGCCCTTACAGCCGATGCAGGTGGTGACGTCGATTAATTTTGCGACCTGGCGCTGATGATCGCGCGCCTGTGGCGGCGGGGTAAATCCATTGGTCGCTGAGCGACGAATAATATCTTGTGACTGGTAAGCCATTGTCATCCACCGTTACGCTTTTTCCACTTTCACTAAAAATCCCTTGTATTCCGGGGTCTGTGAGTTGGCATCGCCAACCGAAGGCGTCAGCGTGTTGGCGAGAAAGCCTTTGCGCGTTGTGCCTTCAAAGCCCCAGTGACAGGGAATGCCCACGGTATCGACCGGCTTACCGTCAATCATCAGACGCGGCAGTCGGCGCGTCACCACCGCTTTGGCTTTGATGTAGCCGCGGCGTGAAGAGACCTTAACGCGGTCACCGGCGCGAATCCCTTTCTCTTCGGCCAGCTCAGCGCCAATTTCGACAAACTGCTCCGGCTGGGCAATGGCGTTCAGCAAGGCATGTTTGGTCCAGTGGCGGAACAGCTCAGTGATCGAGTAGGTGGTCGCCACGCAGGGGTAATCCGCGGCCTCACCCAGACTGGCAGCATCGTTGCGGAACAGCCGGACAACCGGGCTGTGACGCTGCTGCGGATGCAGCGGATTATCACTCAGCGGGCTTTCCATCGGTTCGTAGTGTTCCGGGAACGGGCCATCCGCCATTTTATCCAGCGCAAACAGATGACCCAGGCCATCGGGCTGCATGATAAAGGGCCCGGCCTGCTGTTGCGGTGCCAGGGTTACCGGATAGTCCGGCACATCGATGCCCTGCCAGCGCGCACCGTCCCACTCAATCAGGCGGCGATGCGGGTCCCAGGCTTTACCCTGGCTATCGGCAGAGGCGCGGTTGTAGAGAATGCGCCGGTTAGCGGGCCAGGCCCAGGCCCAGCCGGAGACCGCGCCCAGCCCGGAAGGATCGGCGTTATCGCGTCGCGCCATCTGATTGCCCTGCGGCGTCCAGCTGCCTGCGTAGATCCAGCAGGCGCTGGCGGTGGTACCGTCATTACGCAGTTCCGAAAAGCCGTTGAGCTGCTGGCCTTTCTTCAGCAGTAGCTTACCGCTGTCATCGTAGATATCCGCCAGCGCGCGGCCGTTACTCTCCTGCGCCACCTCTTCCGGTGAGGGGTCCGCGGGGTCCTGGTAATCCCAGCGCATCGCCATCAACGGTTCAGGTGCGGTCCCGCCTTCCTGGCGATAAAGGTCGCGCAGACGCAAAAACAGATTGCCGAGGATTTTGCCATCATGCAGCGCTTCAGCCGGCGGCTCAGCGGCAGCCCAGTGCCACTGTAACCAGCGCGACGAGTTAGCCACCGATCCCGACTCTTCGGCGAAACAGGAAGAGGGCAGACGGAACACTTCGGTCTGGATTTTGGCCGGATCGACGTCGTTAAACTCATCATGATGTTGCCAGAAGCTGGCGGTTTCGGTGCTGAGCGGGTCGATCACCACCATATATTTCAGTCGGGAAAGGGCCCGAACCGCTTTATTTTTATCCGGGAAGGCGGCCAGCAGGTTAAAGCCCTGAATCAGGCAGCCGTTCAGCTCGCCCTGTTCCATCATCTCAGCCTGCGCCATGCAGTCGTAGCTTTTGTCCCACTTAGGCAGCCAGTCGTAACCCCACTGATTTTCTGCCGTGGCGTTATCGCCATAGAAGCTCTTCATCAGGCTGACGAAAAACTTATCGCTGTTCTGCCAGTAGTTGACCTGGCCCGGCAGGGACGCCGCCGGCGTGGCTTTCTGCAGATAGCTCGCCAGAGTGGTCATTTTTTCTGACGGCAGCGGCAGGTAGCCCGGCAGGCTTTGCGACAGCAGACCAAGATCGGTAAACCCCTGCACGTTGGAGTGGCCGCGCAGCGCATTGATACCGCCGCCAGGCATACCGATATTACCGAGCAGCAACTGGATCATCGCGGCAGTGCGGATAATCTGCGAGCCGTTGGTGTGATGGGTCCAGCCCAGCGCATAGAGAATGGTCGTGGTACGATCGGGCACGCTGGTGGCAGCAAGCTGCTGGCAGACCGCGAGGAAACTCTCCTGCGGCGTACCGCACAGGCGTGCCACCATTTCCGGGGTATAGCGGCTGGCGTGGGCTTTCAGCAGGTTGAGCACGCAGCGCGGGTGGCTGAAGCTCTCATCGCGTTGCGCATGACCCGCTTCATCCAGCGCATAGTGCCAGCTCTGGCGATCGTACTGGCGGGTGGCGGCATCGTAACCGCTGAACAGACCGTCGCTGAAGCTGTAGCCCTCATCAACAATCAGCGCGGCGTTGGTGAAGGCCCGCACGTACTCATGCTGAATGTGGTCATGCTGCAGCAGGTAGTTGATCACCCCCATCAGGAACACCACGTCGCTACCGGCGCGTATAGGCGCGTAGAAATCGGCCACGGCGGCGGAACGGTTAAAGCGTGGATCGACCACAATCACCTGCGCCTGATTGTGGATTTTGGCGTCGATGACCCATTTAAACCCGACCGGATGCGCTTCGGCTGGATTACCGCCCATGATCAGCACCACATTGGCGTTCTTAATGTCGTTCCAGTTATTGGTCATTGCACCGCGACCAAAGCTGGGTGCCAGCGCGGCAACCGTCGGACCGTGACACAGCCGGGCCTGGTTTTCCAGCGCCAGAATACCGAGCGCGCGGGCAAATTTGTGGTCGAGCAGGCCAGTCTCATTGCTGGCGGCCGAAGAACATAACATCGAGGTGGTCGGCCAGCGGTTAACCGTGACGCCGGCAGCGTTGGTGGTCTGGAAATGGGCGTCGCGATCCTGCTTCATCAGCCGGGCGATGCGCTCAAAGGCCTCATTCCAGCTGATGCGCTGCCATTTATCGCTGCCTGGCGCGCGGTATTCCGGGTACTTCAGCCGCTGCTCACTGTGGATAAAGTCGAGCACGCCTGCGCCTTTCGGGCAGAGAGAACCGCGGCTGACCGGATGATCGGGATCGCCTTCAATGTGGTAAATCGAGGCGCTGGCGTTTTTCGCGCCGTCGCCCAGGCTGTAGATCAGCATGCCGCAGCCCACCGAGCAGTAGGTGCAGTTATTACGCGTCTCTCTGGCGCGGATCAGTTTATATTCCCGGACGCTGGCTAACGCCGTTGCCGGGGCGAAACCTAATAATGCTGCGCTGGTGCCCGCTAAACCGCCGGCGCAGAGTTTAAAGAAACTCCGTCTGTTAATTTGCATTTTCGTTCTTCTTTATTGGCTCCATTGCGAAGCCTTGCAAAATAGCAGCCCTATCTGCTTGTAAGTTGACCAGGGTCAAGAGGTTAGGCATTAGTAATCCGGCATTTACATTTTGTTAAAATTTTTTAGCAACGGATTTACTGCGCAAGACAATTTTCAGCGGCGGGCCAAAATTACGGCTCCTGAATGCTCACGAATGTTAAATCGGGAGAAATAATCATTCGCATTCTGCCGCCAGCGGGCGTGGCTGGGGCGATCCGGCGATAAATAACCGCATCAAATGCCTTGTGGTTTATTTGCGCTGTACCCGGTGTGAGGGCAAAATTAGTGGCTGTCGTTGCCGTTTAACCCGACAGCGCGAACAGCCGCATTTCATTATTTGTTAACAACAGGTCGTACTCCTTGAAAGCTATTCTGCAAACTCCCGGCGAAGATTTAACAACTCAGGCAGGTATCAGCGAAACGCTGGTGTGGCAGCGCGCTGACCTCGCGGTGGCTCAGCCTGACTGGCTGGCGGAAGAGGTGCCGGTGGCGCTGGTCTATAACGGCATCTCCCACGTTGTGATGATGACCACGCCAAAAGATCTGGAGGCCTTTGCGCTGGGATTTTCGCTGTCGGAAGGCATTATTGACGCGCCAGAGGATATTTTCGGCATGGATGTGGTGCCGGGTTGTCACGGTATCGAGGTGCAGATTGAGCTTTCCAGTCGTCGCTTTATGGCGCTGAAAGCGCAGCGTCGTGCGCTGGCTGGCCGTACCGGCTGTGGCGTTTGCGGTGTCGAACAGCTGGATCAGATTGGTAAACCGCTGGCGCCGTTACCGTTTACCCAGACTTTCGCGCTGGCGCAGCTGGATCGGGCGCTGGGGCAACTGAAAAATTACCAGCCGGTTGGACAGAAAACCGGCTGTACCCATGCCGCCGCGTGGGTACAGCCGGATGGAGAGCTGGCGGGCGGCTGTGAGGATGTGGGCCGCCATGTGGCGCTGGATAAGCTGCTGGGCTATCGCAGCCAGTCCGTCTGGGGCGAGGGCGCGGTGCTGGTATCGAGCCGCGCCAGCTACGAAATGGTGCAAAAATCCGCCATGTGCGGCGTCGAAATCCTGTTTGCCGTCTCGGCCGCCACCCGGCTGGCGGTGGAGGTCGCTGAGCGCTGCAACCTGACGCTGGTCGGCTTCAGCAAGCCGGGACGCGCCACCATTTACAGCCATCCACAACGCCTGATTTAAACCACTATCACCTGCGGCAGTGCCTGTTGCAGCGCCGCCAGCGCAGTGGAGGCCTCAGCGCCGCCATCGGTAATCAGCGTGGCGATCGCCTGCGGTACGGCGTAAACCGTACGGCTGACCACGCCCAGCTTACTGTGATCGGCCAGCAGGATCGTCGCGGCGGATTGCTGCACCATCGCCCGGGCAATCGCCGCTTCGTGTGGATGGAAGCTGGTGGCGCCGCGACTCGCCTCAATCCCGACCGGCGACAGTAGCGCAACGTCGGCACGATAACGTACGATCTCCGCCACGGTTATTTCGCCGCGCGTCTGCTGCGCGCCGGCTGACAACGTCCCGCCCAGCAAAATAATCTCATTCCCCAGCACGTCATGCTCCTCTCCGGCGCTAAGCGCCAGCGCAGCCTGCAGGCTGTTAGTGAGGATGGTCAGGCCCGACAGGGCGCGTAGCTCCTCCGCCAGCAGCGTGGTGGTGCTGCCTGCATCCAGAAACAGCGTCTGACCCGGCTGCAACAAATCTGCCGCCGCCCGGGCAATAGCGCGTTTTTCCCTCGCCTGAACCGTACGCCGCACGGTCAGCGGCGGTTCAGGCGGCGTCTCGATCGCCACCAGACCGCCGTGAACGCGGCGTGCCAGCCCCAGCGCTTCCAGCTCAATAATATCGCGGCGCGCGGTTTCCCGTGATACGCCCAGTTCCCGGATGATGCGCTCAGTACTGACCTGATTTAAGTGGGTCAGCAGCGCCCGGATGCGCTGAAGGCGCGTTTCCTGCAGCATGGTCATTCCTTATTGCGCGCAGTGCGAAAGTCGGCTGAATCAGTGACTAAGCTTACCTGAGTACCCGGATGTCGTCATGTGTATTTGGTTGTATTTGTGTATTTTGTTGCATTTTTAGCGCAGGCAGGCATGATGGGTTATCAGCCTCAACCACTTCACCTCGCAACGGGAGTTACCATGGCCACGCGTTCCACCATTATGGATACCAACAGTTTTCGTGCTGAACATGCGGATGCGCTGGATAGCGACACGCGCAGGATGACCGAAAAACGCAGCAAAGTGCTCGGCGAATCTTATCGCCTGTTCTATCGCAAGCCGGTGCACCTGGTGCGCGGTGAAGGGCAGTATCTGTGGGATGCGGCAGGCGACAAGTATCTTGACGTTTATAACAACGTGGCGAGCATTGGTCATTGCCATCCGGCGGTGATTGAGGCGGTGACGCAGCAGATGAAAATGCTGAACACCCATACCCGCTATCTGCATGAAAATATTCTCGATTACAGTGAAGCGTTGCTGGCCACCACTCCAGCGGCGATCGATCGCGCCATGTACATGTGTACCGGTTCTGAGGCGAACGATCTGGCGATCCGCGTGGCGCGCGCTTTTAGCGGCGGCAGCGGCATTATCGTCAGTCAGGAGGCCTATCACGGCACCAGTGAGCTCACCTCCGGCGCTTCACCGGCGCTTGGCAGCGGACAGCCGCTGGCACCCACCACCCGGCTGGTGATGCCGCCTGATGCTTATCGGGTTGATGCGCCCGATCTGGGCGAATGGTTTGCCGACCAGATTCAGCAGCAGATTGATGACATGGCGGCGCACGGCATTAAATTCGCCGGTTTTCTGGCAGACTCTATTTTCTCTTCTGACGGCGTACTGCCTGACCCGCGCGGTTTCCTGAAGCGGGCAGTGGACGTCGTTCATGCCAACGGCGGTATCTTTATCGCCGATGAAGTGCAGCCCGGCTTTGGTCGCACCGGCGATGCGTTCTGGGGCTTTGGTCGTCACGATGTGGTGCCGGATATCATCACGACCGGTAAACCGATGGGGAATGGCATTCCGGTATCGGGTCTGCTGGCAAAAAGTGAGGTGCTGGCCGCCTTCAGCGATTCGATTCCTTACTTCAATACCTTTGGCGGTAATCCGGTGGCGATGGCCGCGGCGCAGGCGGTGCTGAACGTGATCACCGAAGAGGGCTTGCAGGAACACAGCCGTGTGGTGGGCGCGAAACTGCTGGCCGAACTGCGCAGCCTGATGGACCGTTATGACTGCGTCGGGGATGTGCGCGGCGCCGGGCTGTTTATCGGCTTTGAACTGGTGACCGATCGTGACAGCAAAACGCCAGACAAAGCGCTGGCGCTGGACCTGATTGAGAAACTGCGTGAGCATCGGGTGCTGACATCGGTGGCCGGTCCGTATGGGAATGTGCTGAAACTGCGTCCGCCATTGGCGTTTCAGGAGAGCGACATCGACTGGCTGGTCGGGGCGCTGGATAGCGCGCTGCGCGAGCTGGGGCGCTGATCCCTGGCGGGCAAAAGGGGCGCTGTCGCCGTTGTTACGGCCCTGAGAGAGACGAGCCGGGCGGCCTGAAAAGGCGCATCTGAGGCGGCAGTCAGTAAAAACAACGGGTTGCTTTTGCCATATTCCTCAAATCCTTATGGTTAATAGGGCATTGATTACCCTTTTACGCTACATGAATTTAACTATAATGATTCGACTGCTTACGCGGCACGTCCCGAATTCGTCGTGCTGCTCAAATACTAAATGGAGAGGAAGAACATGAGTTATTCACTGCCATCCCTGCCTTACGCATACGACGCACTGGAACCGCATTTCGACAAGCAGACGATGGAAATCCATCACACTAAACATCACCAGACCTATGTGAACAACGCGAACGCGGCGCTGGAAGGCACTGAATTTGCCAATCTGCCGGTCGATGAGCTGATCACCAAACTGGATCAGCTGCCAGCTGACAAAAAAGGCCCACTGCGCAACAACGCCGGCGGCCACGCTAACCACAGCCTGTTCTGGAAAGGCCTGAAAATCGGCACCACGCTGCAGGGCGACCTGAAAGCGGCGATCGAAAAAGATTTCGGTAGCGTAGAAAAATTCCAGGAAGAGTTTGAGAAAGCGGCTGCAACCCGTTTCGGTTCAGGCTGGGCGTGGCTGGTTAAAAAAGGCGACAAGCTGGCGGTGGTCTCTACTGCTAACCAGGACAACCCGCTGATGGGCGAAGCGATCGCCGGCGTTTCAGGTTACCCGATCCTTGGCCTGGATGTGTGGGAGCACGCTTACTACCTGAAGTATCAGAACAAACGTCCTGACTACATCAAAGCGTTCTGGAACGTGGTTAACTGGGACGAAGCGGCAGCCCGCTTTGCTGCTGCTCAGTAAGTTAATCCCGCGTTAACAAAAAACCGGTGAAATTTATTTCACCGGTTTTTTTTATCTTTAATTCGCGTTGCCCCAAATTAAACCAAAAATCAACAAACGGTGCTTTTTGACCACGATGAATTTTAACCTTACGGCACATTAACCTGCCGTTGACATTGGTTGTTTTATCCTCAGTGACATTCCTGCTCACTGCGTGTCGATAACTATGTCAATTATAACTACTCACGAAACCACCACGGATTCTTCTGCATCGCTGTTTTTTCAGTTAATCAGCGGGAAATATATTCCTGACAAGCTGTGGCTGAGTAAGCGTTTCCGGCTGAAATTTGTGTTAAGAAGCCTGATATCGCCGCTGACCACCACCCATTATTTACATCAGCTGTCGCAATTGCCGCAGATCGGACTGTTGATGAGCACCCAGGGGCTGCTGCCCGCCAAGCTGCATCGGCCCTATCTGCGTTCCGGTATCAGCATCGCTGCGCGCGCTCAGGCGATACTGGATCACTATACCCTGATGAATAACCTGCCGAATCCGATGTTGCGCCAGTTGCTGCAAAGCGCCGGTGATAATCTGCTGGCTTCGCTGAACGGTAAACATGATGAAGCGTTTTTACTCTCCTGCAGTTCAGGTTATTTTGACCGGGAAGGCGAGGTGACGCTGGTGCTGCGTTATAACGGTGAAATTATTGCTTCGCTTTCATTCTCAATTATTAACGAGAATAAAAAACGCACCTTATTAATTGGTGGATTACAGGGTCCGCGGAAACATATCAGCAATGATGTTATTCGCGAGGCGACCAAAGCGGCACACGGTCTATTTCCGAAGCGTCTGTTGATGGAAGTGGTATTTATTGTTGCGCAGCAGTGCGGTGTGGAAAATATTCTGGCAGTCGGTGATGAGACCCACGTTTTCCGAAGCCTGCGCTATCGTCACAGCAAGGGGGATAAGTTCTTTGCCAGCTACAGCGAGTTCTGGCTGTCACTGAACGGTGAAGCGCGACAGGATGGAATGTTTACGCTGCCACTGAGACTGCCGCGTAAAACGCTGGAAGAGATTGCCAGTAAGAAGCGGGCGGAATACCGCCGTCGTTATGAGATGCTGGATGCGCTGGCGGAGCAGGTGTATGCCACCGCCGGCGAGCAACGGGTCGATCAGGCCGCTGCCTGATCGGCCGATCAGAAGGCGGTTCTGGCGAAGCCGGTCATCGCGGTCAGCCCCATCTCACGTCCCAGCGCGGTCATTGGATGCACCACCACCAGGCCGCGCACGCTTTTCTTCAGCGCGCCCAGATTTGCCTGCTCTTTCTTGGTAATTTCGCGGCTGAAGCCCATTTTTTGCAGCTTCTGCGCCTCGGCACTGAGTTTTTCAACCCGCTGACCGCGCAGACGCTCAATCTCAATGACCAGCGTCTCTTTCTCTTTCAGCAGCGCGCCCAGTTTCTCGACATCACCCGATTCCAGTAACTGCGGCTCTTTGCGGTTCAGGGCGTCCAGCTTATCGCTGAGAAGTTTGATTTCGTTTTTTTCTTGCTCTTTCATGACAACAACTCGTTGAGGAAAACAGGCAAAGGATACACCAAATCTGGCGTATGTTCCCGGTTAGGTTATGGCGATGTCAGGCACCGGCCCGGCACCTGACAGGATTTAACTGGCGGACTTTTTGAACGCCTGCTTCAGGCTGATGCGGGAAATCAGTTCGGTGAGCGACAGCACCATGGTAGATCGTACCATCTGCAGGTAGCGCTGCTGCTGCATGCTGCGCAGCTCCGCGTCGTCGGTGTTAAATACCGGCGCAGGCGGCCAGGCCGTCACGCAGTGCAGCTCACCGAACGGACCGAGAATCTCATCGTCGGTAAAACGATAATCGCCACTGTCGTGATCCAGCTCCTCACGCAGCGCCAGCAGCAGTTCACCATCTTCATATTCGTGCCGGCTGATGACGCCGAGTCCGTAAATCAGCTTGAGCCGCACCGACAGTTCACCCAGCGGACCATTGCCCAGTAACAGCGGTTCCACCGCGTATTTGACGGCATAATCATCTTTGCGGAATACCTGCAATACCAGCAAATTGACCGCTTCAGCCAATAGCTCAACAGCGGCGATCAGAAAGCTTCTCACCGAGCGACCGGCGTTCAGGCGCTCAAGCACCCGGTTTTCAAAAGCTTGCTTCTCTTCCATTATTGCCTGCATAAGGTTGATACCGCCGTTGGGCGCAGGCGAACTGCGCCCGGCTTGCGTCACTAACACGCGCGCATTATGCCATAGCGTGCCAGGCGCTCACCACAGCCGTCACGACTTCGCTGTTGGCATCCAGCCCGGAAATTTCCGCCAGCGTGGCCTGTGGACCTTTTTCTGCCAGCAGGGCAGCCAGCTCCTGAGCCTGCGGGTCCTGATCGCTGCGATAGTGCATCGCGGCGGCAATGCCCTGCACCAGACAGGCGTGCGGTAAACCGTACTCCAGCGTGCCCAGCGTCGGTTTAATCAGGCGATCGCCTGCGCTCAGCTTACGCAACGGCTGGCGGCCAACGCGCTCAACGTCATCTTTCAGGTAAGGGTTCTCAAAGCGACCCAGGATTTTCTGGATATAGGCCGCATGTTTATCCGCGTCAAAACCGTAACGCTTAATCAGCACCGCGCCGCTCTCTTCCATCGCGCCTTTAACCGTCGCCCGGATTTTTTCATCCAGGATCGCATCACGGATGGTCTGATGACCCGCCAGCTGGCCGAGATAGGCGGTGATGGCATGACCGGTATTGAGGGTAAAGAGTTTACGTTCGACGAACGCCATCAGGTTATCCGTCAGCTCCATGCCCGGAATGGCCGGCAGATCGCCTTTGAACTGGGTTTTATCAACAATCCATTCGCTGAAGGTTTCTACCGTCACTTCCAGCGGATCGCTGCTGCCCGCCTCAGAGGGAGGTACGATGCGATCGACCGCCGAATCCACAAAACCGACATGCTGTTCCAGCCAGGCGTGATACTGCTGCGGCAGTGCCTTCAGCACATGCTGTTTCAGCTGGCTGGTGCCGCGCACCATGTTTTCACAGGCGATGATGTTTAACGGACGGGTGTTGCCGTTGTCGCTGCGTGTTGCCAGACCTTTAGCCACACTGCCTGCAATACGCTCCAGAATCTGCGGGCCGACCGCCGTGGTGACCATATCCACCTCAGCGATCAGGGTAATGATGTCGTCGCTGGTGCTGTTGACCGCGCTGACGCCTTTGACCATTTCCACTTTGGCCTGCTCGCCAACCACATGAACGGGATACTCATGACGCGCGTTGAGTGCATCCAGCACTGCCTGATTCACATCAGCAAAAACCAGTTCGATACCTGCATCCGCCAGTAATTTACCGATGAAGCCCCGACCAATGTTTCCTGCTCCGAAATGTAACGCTTTCATAATTTTTGACCCATATCAAATGACGATGGGGCGGGCACGCCCGCCCCAGGAATCGGGACGGGCCTGACCGCCCCAGGGAAAATACCATTAGCTTACGCGGTGAGCGGTTTGCCTGACAGCAGATCCAGCACTTCCTGTACGCTGGTGGTGTTAGCCAGCGTTTCAATCACGCGGTCATCGTCCAGCGCGTTGGTCAGGCTGGTAATCACCTGGATATGCTCGTTATTGCGGGCGGCAATACCGATAACCAGTCGTGCCACATCTTCGGCATCATCACCGAACTGCACGCCTGCCGGATACTGGCAGAACACCACGCCGGTTTTCAGCACGCGGTCTTTCGCTTCGACCGTACCGTGCGGCACCGCAATTGACTCTCCAAGGTAGGTCGGCGTCAGTTTTTCACGCGCCAGCATCGCTTCAATATACTCCGGCTCAACATAGCCGCCTTTTACCAGCTGTTCACCGGCGAAACGGATCGCCTGCTCTTTGTTGCTGGCACTCAGGCCGAGGAAGACGTTGTCAGCACCGAGTTTAAACAGGTGCGCATTACCTTCGTCGTAGCTGTCTGACAGCGCCGTTTTCACCGTTTCACGGTGTACTTCGCTGCGGTTCGCCGCCACCAGACGCTCGGTCAGGGTGCTGTAGAGCGCGCTGTCGAGGAAGTTATTCAGCGAGATATGCTGCGCATGAGGTGCCTGACGAATCGCGCGCTCGGTCAGATCGCGGTGAGTAATCACCAGATCAACATCACCCGGCAGGGCGTTAATTGCCGTGTTGGTCACCGATACGTTGCTTAAACCGGCATCCTGCACCTTTTTACGCAGTACGCCAGCACCCATAGCGCTGGAACCCATACCGGCATCACAGGCGACAATGATTTTACGCACATGGTTCAGCTCAACGCTCATGGCATCGCTGGCAACCGCGGCGCCTGCTGCAGACTGACCTTTAGACTGGGCTTTCATATCCTGCATGCGCTGCGTCGCGGCTTCGATATCGTCATCCTCTTTCACCTTGCTGGTTTTCAGCAGGATGGCAGAGACCACGAAGGAGACGGCGAAGGCTGCCACAATGGCCGCAATGTTGGCGAAGTAAGCGCCTTTTGGCGTCATCGCCAGCACCGCCAGGATGGAGCCCGGTGAAGCAGGGGAGACCAGACCGCCGTTGAGCAGCGTCAGGGTGAAGACGCCGGTCATACCGCCGAGGATCACTGCCAGCAGCAGACGAGGTGCCATCAGCACATACGGGAAGTAGATCTCATGGATGCCGCCGAGGAAGTGAATAATGGCTGCACCACCGGCCGACTGTTTCGCGCTGCCGCGACCAAAGAACATATAGGCCATCAGCACGCCCATGCCCGGACCTGGGTTCGCTTCAATCAGGAAGAAAATGGACTTGCCCGCTTCGCTGGCCTGCTGAATGCCGAGCGGCGAGAAGATGCCGTGGTTAATGGCGTTGTTCAGGAACAGGATTTTCGCCGGTTCAACGAAGATCGAGGTTAATGGCAGCAGGTTATTCTGCACCATCAGGTTGACGCCCGCCGCAAGGATGTGTGACAGACCTTCAACCAGCGGACCGATAGCCAGGAACGCCAGCAGCGCCAGCAGCATACCGATAATGCCGGCAGAGAAGTTGTTGACCAGCATCTCGAAGCCGCTTTTGATTTTGCCGTCAACGGCCCGGTCAAACGACTTGATCGCCCAGCCGCCCAGCGGACCGGCAATCATCGAGCCAAGGAACATCGGCATGTCAGCACCGACAATCACACCCATGGTAGTGATAGCACCGACCACGCCACCGCGGTCGCCGCCCACCAGACGTCCACCGGTAAAACCGATCAACAGCGGCAGCAGATAGGTGATCATCGGGCCAACCAGTTTGGCTAACGTTTCGTTAGGGATCCAGCCAGTTGGAATAAACAGTGCAGTGATGATACCCCAGGCGATAAACGCCCCGATATTCGGCATCACCATATTACTCAGAAAGCGACCAAAGCTTTGTACTTTGACCTTCACTGATGAGGACATAAACCCACCCCTTATTGAGACGCGCTGCAATAGGAGAGCGCGCTTGTTTTTGTTTAGCCACCCCGACAGTCAGCCGGTGGTATTACTGTATGCAGCCGGACTCTATCACGCGAATATGACGCTGCGTAGCGGTCAGAAGAAGTGTGATTTAGATCACGTAATCCAGGTGGGTGCGGGGGTGTTTTTAGTGATCGATGTCACAAAATTAACTCAGAATAATCTGTAGGTGGGCAGATTTTAACCGCAAAACCGGTCTGTTTGTGACTCTGGTCACAAATGGCGGGCAGCAGTTTGTTATAACTATGTGACTTAGATCACAAACTATTTTTGGTCAAAAATGCGCCCGATCACAGTTTCGTCAGGCCACAGAAAAGCAGGGAAAGAAAGGCGGCAAACCGGAAGGGAAAAGGGCAGGCGATCAACGCCTGCCGCTTGATGTGCTTACTGTAAACCACCCTGAACGGCCGCTTGCGCCTGGGTCAGCGCCTGGGCATTGGCTGATAAGGTACTCATCAGCGCATTGTACTGTGACGCCTGCTCCTGGGTCGGGAACTGCACGCCGCCCTCATTAAAGCTGACGCGGGTGCCCTGAGTTTGCAGGAAATCACCGGTCTGCACCGCCGCCTGGCTCAGCGCCTGCAGCTGTGGCAGCAGCGGGATCAGCTGGTTCGCCGGCACGGTGACCACCTTGTTATAGGCGGTATCGTAGACTTTTTTCAGTTCGTCTTCCTGCTTCAGCGCGGCTTTACTGCTGTCTGCCTGCATTTTGGCGCTTTCGATCTGCTGGGTGACAATCACCAGCGCACTGTTCGCCTGGCGCAGCGAATCGCGACGGCTGAGGTAATCCTGCGGCACGCGAATGGCTGAAAGCTCATCGACTACCGGACGCATCCCCTGATCGACTGCCTTATTTGCCTGCTGCGAGAAGCCATACAGGATGGCGTAATCACTGGCGAATTTACCAAAGCTCTGCTTCTGATTTTCGCTCAGGCTCGGCAGGTGCTCGCCACTGCGCATCACGGTATTCTGTAGAAAATCGGTAAATGCTTTGCGCTGCTCGCCCTCTTTATCACCGCAAGCGGTGAGTTGCAGCACGATCAGCGCGCCAGCGACTACAATAGCGCCGCGCGCCCAGAGGCGTGTGAGTCCTAAAGCCATACGTTCAACTCCTGTCGGTGAAACTGGCTGATGTCCAGGTAAGAATGGCCTAAAGAATAGAACAAACCCGCGTCACGGCACAATGTGAAACCATCAGTGAGATGCGGCTGCACTGTCCGGCCACAGTGCGCGTCAACCCGATAACGGCTGAATCGGTGCACCGCTGCGGCCTGGCGCGGCGTCAGAAGACCAGCGCCTGTCCATCTTTACGGCTTTCGGTCGCCGCAATATAGAAGCCCTGCGGATCGCGGAGTATCGCCTGGGCGCCGCCAAAATTATAGTTACTCAGCGGATCTTCCAGTACCACATGGTGTCCCATGCGGCGCAGGGTGCTGAGGGTATTGCGATCGAGTGTCGATTCAAACACCACTTCACGGCCCTGCACCACGCGCCAGCGTGGCGCATCGATCGCCGCCTGCGGATTCTGTCGATGCAGCATAATCCGCAGCGCCAGTTGCAGATGCCCCTGCGCCTGCATCGGGCCGCCCATCACGCCAAACGACATCAGCGGCTGACCCTGACCATCCAGCGCGAAGGCGGGAATAATGGTGTGGAACGGCCGCTTACCGCCCGCTACCACGTTGGGATGGTGCGGATCGAGGGAAAAGCCGGCGCCGCGATTTTGCAGGCTGATGCCGGTATCCGGCACCACCACGCCCGATCCAAACCCCATATAGTTAGACTGGATAAACGACACCATCATGCCGCTGGCATCGGCGGTGGAGAGATAGACAGTGCCGCTCTGCTGCGGTGAGCCAAACCGGAAGTCACCGGCCTGTGCCGGATCGATCAGTGCTGCCCGCTGACGGATATAGTCGGCGCTTAACAGGCGATCTGCCGGAAATTCAAGGTGGTCTTCATCAGTGACGTAACGCTCAAGATCGACCAGAGCCAGTTTCATCGCCTCAATCGACAGATGCAGCCACTGCGGTGAATCGGGCGCATAGCGGCCAATGTCCCACGCCTCAAGGATGCCAAGGGCGATTAACGTGGCGATGCCCTGCCCGTTGGGCGGCAGCTCCTGCACCGAACCGCCGGCAAACGGGCGCGACAGTAATGTCACCCAGTCAGCGCGATTTTTGTTGAGGTCGTCGAGGCTCAGTGCTGCACCGTGCTCCTGAGCGAAAGCCACCATCTTTTGCGCCAGTTCACCGCGATAAAAACTCTCGCCCTGGGTATCGGCAATCTGCTGCAGCGTACGGGCCTGGGCCGGGTTGCGGAACAACTCACCAATGCGCGGCGGACGGCCCTGTGGCGCAAAGCAGTCACTGAAGCCGGGCTGATCCCGAAGTTTGTCGTAGCCGCGCTGCCAGAGATGACCAATCAATGGCGAAACCGGGAAACCCTGGCGCGCATAGTCAATCGCCGGCTGGGCTAAGGTTGTCAGCGGCAGCGTGCCAAAACGTTGCGCCAGCGTGACCCACGCCGAGACCGCGCCAGGCACCGTCACCGACTCCCAGCCGGTTTCCGGCATGGCGTGATGACCGGCAAAGCGCTGTGGGTTCCATGCCGCTGGCGAACGGCCTGATGCGTTTAACCCGTGCAGTTCGCGGCCATCCCAGACGATGGCGAAGGCATCGCTGCCGATGCCATTGCCGGTCGGCTCGACCACGGTCAGCGCCATCGCCGTGGCAATCGCGGCATCCACCGCATTACCGCCCTGTTGCAACATGCGCATACCCGCCTGGGCGGCCAGCGGCTGTGAGGTGGCCACAGCATGACGACCCATCATCGGCACCCGATGAGAGGCATAACTCACATTGAAATCGATATCGCTCATTGCTGTTCCTTCTGATTGATTAGCTGGCTGCCTGCCAGCAGACGCACCACGGCAGCGCAACGGGCTCACCTGCTGCCCGGCATCCGCACCCGTAAAAGGCGCTTTCGCGCTGGTTGCGACCACCGGCGCTGAAGCGGGTCCGGGCAGAGTAGAAGAATCGGCAGACTGTGGATGTGAGCTGTGCCGCGCAGACCGGGTCTGCCGCCCCAGGACTATTCTTAATTTGATTAATAGAGTGAATATAAATGTTTAAGAAGTGAGCCATTGGCGTATATTTTGCAATCATTCATGAGGAAGTGTATTTCCTCACAGAATCGACAATATGCTGCCACAAAGCATGACGGCAGCCACATTACTACCAAACATAATTTGATTTTTTTACCGCTTGCTGAGGCAAAAAGATAATAGCCTCAACTATTTAGTGGCGCTGGAACTTTTTCGGCTAAGAAAAGATAAAAAAATAATTATAAATTGCGCGGCAAATCGTCAGGTCTCTATCCATACTTAGCTTCCCGGCATTTGTTGCATTGACCTGACATGTTTACAAGCAGTGCACAGCAGGCTGTGTCCCGTAGTGGTTTCTCTCATAACAAAAACAAACCCTTGCGGGATACAGCCTGACCAGGCCCGGTTTCAGAGTCTGACTTCAGACTCGTACCTCTCTACTTTCACGTGCTTCATAGTGAGTTTTTAAGGAGTTCTCTATGGAATTAAAAGACCCGATGTTTGAATTGCTCAGCAGCCTTGAGCAGATTGTTTTGACACGTGACAACCGTCCCGCTGAGTTATCTATTCAACGCCAACCAGCCGTGCCAGAGCCACAGCGTCTGCGCGAAATGACCGGCATGCAGGTTGATGAATTTGCAAAAGTGATGGGCGTAAGCGTTTCTTCAGTAAAAAGTTGGGAAGCCCGACGTACCCGTCCTTCCGCTACGGCACAGAAGTTAATGAAGCTGTTGCATGCCAACCCCTATCTGGGTCGGCAACTGCTGGAATAATGAAGAAAAAATCCAAAGGAACCCGCCATGGCGGGTTTTTTTTTAGCGCAGTTCGCGGTATTTAGCCGCCTGTTTCTCAAACCAGCTGTCCGGTACGTTGTAGGGCGGCTGTCCCAGCTGGGCGATACCCGCTTCGATAATGGTCGATGCCTGTTGCCATAACTGTGCATCGCCCTGTTTCAGCAAGGCAATCTGCACCTGTTTTTCCACCAGATAGATGCGGGCGAAGTGGGGATCGAAGCGCACAATCGCGCGGGTGTTATCGATGATGTCCGCCAGCTTGATGGTTTGCGCCCCCGGGCTGGCATCGGCGGTATGGCGAAAGTGCGCCAGTTTACGCGCCGCCCGGTTCTTAGCCGTCGCCGGTGCGCTGTCGGTCAGCATCCCGACCAGGCTGGCAACCCGCGGCCCAAACAGATTTTCGATATCGCCCAGCGTGGTCGGCGTATCTTCCACCGTATCGTGCAGCCAGGCCGCGGCCAGCAGCGCATCATCATCGCTGACGCTGCGAACTAATTCCGCCACTGCCGCCGGATGAACAATATAGGGCTCATCCGTATATTTGCGGCGCTGACCGGCGTCGGCGTGGGCCTGCGTAGCGTAACGTCGCGCCTGTTCTTCCAGTGAATTCTGCATGCGTTTACTCCGGATTAAAAAAGTTTGCTTGCAATTATCTAGCGCGCTATCTATATTGAATCTTATGAACAGTGATCAAGATGACAAAAAAGTGAAAACGATGCCACTGTTGGTCGATCAGCAGCTCTGCTTTGCCCTCTATTCCGCCAATCTGGCGATGAATAAGGTCTATCGCCAGTTGCTGACCCAACTCGACATCACCTATCCGCAATATCTGGTGATGCTGGTGCTGTGGCAGAAGGACGATCTTACGGTTTCAGAGATTGGCGAGCAGCTATTCCTGGATTCAGCCACCCTGACGCCGCTGCTGAAGCGCCTGGAGAGTGCGGGCCTGATTATGCGGCAGCGTACCCGACAGGATGAGCGTCAGGTCGCGGTCACGCTGACGGAGGCTGGCCGGGCATTGCGCAGCAAGGCGGAAGCGATTCCGGAAGCGGTCAAATGTGCCACCGCCTGTGACGATGATGCGCTGCTGGCGCTGAAAGGGCAGCTGGATGACTTACGCGACAACCTGAACCGATCACGATAAATCTTACTGACGGGCGTCCCGCGCCCGTTGAACCTCACCGCCTCATTACGGCGTTACAAGTAGTGAGCGATTAAATAGCGTAACGGAGAAATGTCATGTCTTTAGAACAAGTGGTTTACCGCGCAAAAGCCAAAGCAACCGGTGGTCGTGATGGCCGTGCAACCTCCTCTGACGGTGTGCTGGACGTGAAGCTGGGCGTACCAAAAGAGATGGGCGGTGCAGGTGGTGAAGTGACGAACCCTGAGCAGCTGTTTGCAGCGGGCTACTCAGCCTGTTTTCTGGGTGCGATGAAATTTGTGGCTGGCCGCGACAAAATTACCCTGCCGAAAGAGGCGTGGATTGAAGGAGAAGTCGGCATCGGTCCGATTCCGAACGGCTTTGGTATCGAAGCGACCCTGAACATTCACCTGCCAGAGATGGATGAAGCGGAAGCGCAGAAGCTGGTTGATGCGGCACATATCGTTTGCCCGTACTCAAACGCAACCCGTAATAACATCGACGTGACGCTGAATATTATTCGCTAAGCGTGCAGCGGGCCGCTACTCTGGCCCGCTCTCTTTCCCGCCCGTCGCGCCTTACCCGCTTTTTAACCCTGTTTGCAGTCTGAAATCTGTCCAGTTATATCGATTGTACAAAAAATGTGCTAATCGGCTCGACAAAGATTATTTTCTGGTCTAACTACTGCAGCCATGTTTTACTGAGCCACCTCGCGTTATAGCCCATAAATCCGTTCAGAATTTTCCTTCATCTGGTCCGGTCCGCTTGTTCAGCGAACTCTGCCGCGTTTCGGTAGTCACATTAAAGATTTGGTAAAGCGCTTCATTCCGGGGAAACTCCATTTTTCATGAATTATATTAAAACCTTAACGCAGCAAAAGTTGTCGCTCCTGCTTGCGCTCTATCTCGGTATATTATTGAATTTACCGATTTTTTATCGCCGTTTTGACGGTTTCCTGACGAAATCGACGGTGACCAACTGGCTGACTGCTGTAACCGAAGTGGTAGCAATTGTGCTGCTGACTTTCTTCCTGATGCGGCTGCTGTCGCTGGGTGGGAAGTGGTTTTATCGCGTACTGGCCACGCTGATTGTGCTGATTTCTGTTGCTGCCGCCTATTACATGGCATTTTTTAACGTCGTGATTGGCTACGGCATTGTGGCATCGGTGATGACCACCGATACCGATCTCTCCAAAGAGGTGATTGGCTACCATTTCATCCTGTGGATGGTGCTGGTCAGCGCACTGCCGCTGTTAATGATCTGGCGTAATAAACTGAGTATGACGCTGAATGAACAGCTGCGTACGCCAGGACAGCGCCTGAAACCCACCCTGATTATGCTGCTCTGCGTGGCGCTGGTCTGGCTGCCAATTCGGTTTTTCGACAAGCAGCAGAAGAATAACGAAGAGATCACCAACATCGATTTGCCGAGCTACGGCGGTGTAGTGGCGCACTCTTATCTGCCTTCGAACTGGCTGGCAGCGGTGGGGCTGTTCGCCTGGACCCGCATAGATGAGTCGCTGAATAGCGAGGAACTGCTCGATCCGGCGAAAAAATTTACCTACGTCGCGCCTGCCGGGCTGGACGACACCTATGTGGTGTTTGTGATTGGCGAAACCACCCGCTGGGATCACATGGGGATGCTGGGCTACGATCGCGATACCACACCTAAACTGTCGAAAGAGAAAAACCTGGTGGCGTTCCGCGGTGAATCCTGCGATACCGCGACCAAACTGTCGCTGCGCTGCATGTTTGTACGCGAAGGCGGCACCATGGATAATCCGGGTCGCACGCTGAAAGAGCAGAACGTGTTTGCGGTGATGAAAGAGCTGGGCTTTACCTCTGAGCTATTTGCGATGCAGAGCGAGGTCTGGTTCTACGACAATATCAACGCCAATAACTTTGCCTTCCGTGAGCAGATTGGTTCAGAGAAGCGTAACCAGGGTAAAGCAGTCGACGACATGCTGCTGGTGCCGGAGATGAAGGCGTCACTGGATCGTTTCCCGAAAGGTAAGCATCTGGTGGTGCTGCATACCAAAGGTTCGCACTATCTCTATTCCCAGCGTTATCCGCGCAGTTTTGCGAAGTATCAGCCGGAATGTATGGGCGTGGATGAAACCTGCAGCAAGGCGCAGTTGATTAATGCCTATGACAACTCAGTGCTGTATGTCGATAGTATGCTCGACAGCGTGCTGGATCAGCTGCGTGATAAGAAGGCGATTGTCTTCTATGCCGCTGACCACGGTGAATCGATCAGCGAAAACATGCATCTGCACGGCACACCGCGTGAAATGGCACCACCGGAGCAGTTCCGCGTGCCGATGATCGTGTGGGCGTCTGATAAGTATCTGGCCGACAGCCAGAACCGCAGCAACTTTGAGCGCTTGCAGGCGCAGCAGCGCGTCGGCAAAACCCATCGTCATGTGGAGTTGTTCGATACCATTCTCGGTTGTCTGGGCTATACCTCACCCGATGGCGGGATCAACCCAGCCAATAACTGGTGTCAGGCACCGGCTACCCATCCGGCTAAACCGCTGTAATAACAACAGCGAAAGGGTGTGACGGCGGCTGGATTGCCGCTAACCGCGTGCTTTCCAGGCGATCGGCGGCAAAAGCGCAAAAAGCGGTTGACGCTGATCGGGGGTCGCAGTAACATGCGCCCCCATCGGCGAGTAGCGCAGCTTGGTAGCGCAACTGGTTTGGGACCAGTGGGTCGGAGGTTCGAATCCTCTCTCGCCGACCATATTTAAGAAACCTGTCTGAAAAGACAGGTTTTTTTTCGTCTGGGTAAAAAGAGGATGAGAACCTCCGAAGGAGGTTTGAGCCGAGCGTAGCGAGACAACGTTGCTTCAGCAACGGCCCGCAGGGCGCGGCTCGCAGAGCCGGGTAATCCTCTCTCGCCGACCATATTTAAGAAACCTGTCTGAAAAGACAGGTTTTTTTTCGTCTGGGTAAAAAGAGGATGAGAACCTCCGAAGGAGGTTTGAGCCGAGCGCAGCGAGACAACGTTGCTTCAGCAACGGCCCGCAGGGCGCGGCTCGCAGAGCCGGGTAATCCTCTCTCGCCGACCATATTTAAGAAACCTGTCTGAAAAGACAGGTTTTTTTTCGTCTGTAGAAAAGAGGATGAAAGGTACGGATTTATCGTTGAGCGGACTTCAGGGAGCATACGCCTTTCGCAAAAACGCCATCCCTGGCCCGCGATGCTTTGCTACAGGCGTATGCTCCCTTCGCTTTACGACTGGCAGCCGCTTCAGAGTGCTGACAAACTTCAGCTTCTGGCTGTCATCTTCCAGAAAGTTCCAATAAATACCACCCGCTACGTATTCCGCTCATCCGCCGTTGTTATCGCCGCTTTCCCTCTGGCAGGCCTTGCCATGCAAGAGATGCAATCATAATTCGTGACACGTTCTTCTTATGACCGAAATCGGCAAGTTGCTGATTTCTTATGCTTCGGGACCAGCATATTCCGCTGGCTGAACGTCATAACGCACGGTGAATCGTTCAGTTATTCAACATTTGCCGGTAAAAGTTTTAAGTTTTTTAGCGGTGAGAATCACTAGCGATAAACCACGCTTCCAGCAGAATGTCTGGAAAATAAGCGACCGGCGCTGTGCATTGTATGGCTTTTATCCGGAAAGGTTTTTTTTTACCGTTGCTTGCTATCCCTCACACTCTGTGTAAATAACTAACCGTTGTATTGACGTTCATTGCAACTGTTGACAAATTGATGCGTCAATAAAGCCGCAGTTACGGAATTTTCTGAGTGATTCCATGGCATCAGAAAAAACAAAAAAAACGTAGCGCACTTTAACCACCCGTTCGGTGGTACGCCTGAACCGCATAAAAAAATCAGAGGTCGGGCAATGCACACAACATCACATCACAATGGAGCAAAAGCATGATCAACTCCCTGGCTAAATCCGGGATGCTGAAGGTCGGTCTGAGCCTGATTGCTATGACTGTCGCCGCCGGTGTTCAGGCAAAAACCCTGGTTTACTGTTCAGAAGGTTCTCCGGAAGGCTTTAACCCGCAGCTGTTCACTTCAGGTACCACTTACGACGCCAGCTCACGCCAGATCTACAACCGTCTGGTTGAGTTCACCATCGGCACCACCGAGCTGCACGCAGCGCTGGCCGAGAAGTGGGATGTCAGCGACGACGGCAAAACCTACACTTTCCACCTGCGTAAAGGCGTGAAGTGGCAAACCACCAAAGATTTCAAACCGACGCGCGAATTTAACGCGGATGATGTGGTGTTCACCTTTGAACGCCAGCTGGATAAAAACAACGCTTATCATGGCGTCTCCGGCGGCAGCTACGAATATTTCGAAGGCATGGATATGCCGAACCTGATCAGCAAAATCGAAAAAGTGGACGATCATACCGTGCGCTTTGTGCTGACCCGTCCTGAAGCACCATTCCTGGCGGATCTCGGTATGGACTTCGCCTCTATTCTGTCGAAAGAGTACGCGGACAACATGCTGAAAGCTGGCTCGCCGCAGAAGGTCGACCTGAACCCGGTCGGTACCGGCCCGTTCCAGCTGCTGCAGTATCAGAAAGATTCGCGCATTCTGTATAAAGCCAACCCGGATTACTGGGGCACCAAACCAAAAATCGATCGCTTAGTCTTCTCAATTACGCCTGACGCCTCGGTACGTTACGCCAAGCTGCAGAAGGGTGAATGTCAGGTGATGCCGTATCCAAACCCGGCTGACATTGCGCGCATGAAGCAGGACAAAAACATCAACCTGTATGAGCAGGCGGGCCTGAACGTCGGCTATCTCTCTTACAACGTTGAGAAAAAACCGCTGGATAACCTGAAAGTGCGTCAGGCCCTGACCATGGCGGTCAACAAACAGGCGATCATTGATGCCGTTTATCAGGGTGCTGGCCAGCCGGCTAAAAACCTGATCCCACCGACCATGTGGGGCTACAACGACGCGGTGAAAGATTACGCTTACGATCCTGAAAAAGCCAAAGCGCTGCTGAAAGAAGCGGGCATGGCTGACGGCTTCTCCATTGACCTGTGGGCGATGCCGGTACAGCGTCCTTACAACCCGAACGCGCGCCGTATGGCGGAGATGATTCAGAGCGACTGGGCGAAGATTGGCGTGAAAGCCAAAATCGTCACCTACGAGTGGGGCGAATATCTGAAGCGTGCCAAAGCCGGTGAACACCAGACCGTGATGATGGGCTGGACCGGCGATAATGGGGACCCGGATAACTTCCTCGCCACGCTGTTCAGCTGTTCAGCGGCGAAAGATGGCTCTAACTACTCGCGCTGGTGCGATAAATCCTTCGAGGATCAGATTCAGCCAGCTCGCGCCACCGCCGATCAGGCGAAGCGCATCGAGTACTACAAACAGGCACAGGTTGTCATGCATGACCAGGCACCGGCGCTGATGATCGCGCACTCAACGGTCTATGAACCGGTCAGCAAGAAAGTCTCCGGCTACAAAGTCGATCCGCTTGGCGGACACTACTTTGCCCAGGTAGACATTCAGGAATAATTGTTGCCTTTTCCGGGGCGGCTGCGCGTCGCTCCGGCTTTATCTCCCTGTTTTACTGGAAACGGTAGAGGCGCAGCCTGTCTGCGTCGCGGTCGGGCCTACCCGATCGTCAGATGTAAGCAATAACTACCCTCGCGGCGACGGTCGCGCGGACAAGAGAGAACCCGGATTATGCTGCAGTTCATACTCCGACGTTTGGGCCTTGTCATCCCAACGTTTATCGGTATTACATTACTCACCTTCGCATTTGTTCACATGATCCCCGGCGATCCGGTGCTGATCATGGCGGGCGAACGCGGTATTTCCCCTGAACGTCATGCACAGTTAATGGCGCTGTTAGGCCTTGATCAGCCGCTGTGGAAACAGTATCTGCATTACATTAACGGCGTATTACACGGCGACTTGGGTATTTCACTCAAGAGCCGCATCCCGGTATGGGATGAGTTTGTGCCGCGCTTTAAAGCCACGCTGGAGCTGGGCGTCTGCGCCATGCTGTTTGCGGTCGCGGTCGGCATTCCGGTTGGGGTGATGGCGGCGGTGAAACGCGGCTCAATCTTCGATCACACCGCGGTGGGCATCTCACTGACCGGCTACTCAATGCCGATCTTCTGGTGGGGCATCATGCTGATCATGCTGGTGTCGGTGCAGTTCAACCTGACGCCGGTTTCTGGTCGCGTCGGCGACACTGTCTTCCTTGATGACACCATGCCGCTGACCGGCTTTATGCTGATCGATACCTTTTTCTGGGGCGAAGCGGGCGATTTCCACGATGCGGTAATGCACATGATTTTACCGGCTATCGTGCTCGGCACTATTCCGCTGGCGGTGATTGTACGTATGACGCGCTCGGCGATGCTGGAAGTGCTGGGGGAAGATTACATCCGTACCGCACGCGCCAAAGGGCTGACGCGGATGCGGGTTATCGTGGTACATGCGCTGCGTAACGCCATGCTGCCGGTGGTAACCGTCATTGGTCTGCAGGTCGGCACCTTACTGGCCGGCGCGATCCTGACCGAAACCATCTTCTCGTGGCCAGGCCTGGGTCGCTGGCTGATCGAAGCGTTGCAACGCCGCGATTATCCGGTAGTGCAGGGCGGCGTGCTGCTGACGGCGGTACTGATTATCCTGGTCAACCTGCTGGTTGATCTGCTGTATGGCGTGGTTAACCCGCGCATACGTCATAAGAAATAAGGGGGCATCATGTCTGTTGTTGATCCCGCCAGCGTAACCGCTGCACCCAAGCCGATGACCCCGTTTCAGGAATTCTGGCACTATTTTAAGCGTAACAAAGGCGCCGTGGTGGGCCTGGCGTACATCATCATTATGTTACTGGTGGCGGTGTTCGCCGATCTGCTGGCACCTCATGCGCCAGCTGAGCAGTTCCGTGATGCGCTGCTGCATCCGCCGGTCTGGCAGGAAGGCGGAAGCTGGAGTTATATCCTTGGCACCGACGATGTCGGCCGCGATGTGCTGTCGCGTCTGATGTACGGCGCGCGCCTGTCGCTGCTGGTTGGCTGTCTGGTGGTGGTGTTGTCGCTGATTTTCGGCGTGATCTTCGGCCTGCTGGCCGGTTATCTCGGCGGCGTGGTGGATGCCACCATTATGCGTCTGGTCGATATCATGCTGGCGCTGCCCAGCCTGCTGCTGGCACTGGTACTGGTGGCTATTTTCGGTCCGTCGATCGTTAACGCCTCTATCGCCCTGACGTTTGTGGCGCTGCCGCACTACATCCGTCTGACCCGCGCCGCGGTCCTGGTGGAGGTAAACCGCGACTATGTGACCGCCTCCAGCGTCGCCGGAGCCGGTATGCTGCGTCAGATGTTTGTAAATATTCTGCCTAACTGTCTGGCACCGCTGATCGTGCAGGCATCGTTAGGTTTCTCCAACGCCATTCTCGATATGGCGGCGTTGGGCTTTCTCGGTATGGGTGCGCAACCGCCAACGCCGGAGTGGGGCACCATGCTCTCCGACGTATTGCAGTATGCGCAAAGTGCCTGGTGGGTGGTGACGTTCCCTGGATTAGTCATTCTGCTGACCGTGCTGGCATTTAACCTGATGGGCGATGGTTTGCGTGATGCACTCGACCCGAAACTCAAGCAGTAAAGAGGCACCGAGATGGCGTTATTAAATGTAGACAAACTGTCGGTGCATTTCGGCGACGAAAAAGCACCGTTCCGGGCGGTCGACCGCATCAGTTATCAGGTTGAGCAGGGCCAGGTGGTCGGCATTGTGGGTGAGTCCGGCTCCGGTAAATCGGTCAGCTCACTGGCGATCATGGGGCTGATCGATTTCCCTGGCAAAGTGATGGCGGAAAAGCTGGAGTTTAACCAGCGCGACCTGAAACGCATCTCCGAACGAGAGCGCCGCCAGCTGGTGGGCGCGGAAGTGGCGATGATTTTCCAGGACCCGATGACCAGCCTCAATCCCTGTTACACCGTCGGTTTCCAGATCATGGAAGCGATTAAAGTGCATCAGGGCGGCAATAAACGCACCCGACGTCAGCGGGCGATCGACCTGCTGAACCAGGTGGGGATTCCCGATCCGGCGTCACGACTCGATGTTTATCCGCACCAGTTGTCAGGTGGGATGAGCCAGCGTGTGATGATCGCTATGGCGATTGCCTGCCGACCCAAACTGCTGATTGCCGATGAGCCGACCACCGCGCTCGACGTGACTATTCAGGCGCAGATCATCGAACTGCTGCTGGAGTTACAGCAGCAGGAGAATATGGCGCTGATCCTGATTACCCACGATCTGGCGTTAGTGGCTGAAGCCGCGCATCACATCATTGTGATGTATGCCGGTCAGGTGGTGGAGAGCGGCAAGGCGAGCGATATCTTTAAGGCGCCGCGTCATCCTTACACCCAGGCGCTGCTGCGTGCGCTGCCGGAGTTCGCGGCCGATAAAGCCCGTCTGGCCTCGCTGCCGGGCGTGGTACCGGGCAAATACGATCGCCCGGTTGGCTGCCTGCTCAACCCACGCTGCCCTTACGCGACGGACCATTGTCGCAAGGAAGAACCGGAACTGCGCACCATTCCAGGCCGCCAGTCCAAGTGTCACTATCCGCTGGACGATGCCGGGAGACCGACTTATGAGTCATGAAACAACCAAGCATGAGTATTTGTTACAGGCGATCGATCTGAAAAAGCACTACCCGGTGAAGAAAGGGTTGTTTGGTCAGGAACGTCTGGTGAAAGCGCTGGATGGCGTCTCGTTTAATCTGGAGCGCGGCAAAACGCTGGCGGTCGTTGGCGAGTCGGGCTGTGGGAAATCCACGCTGGGCCGCCTGCTGACGATGATTGAAACCCCGACCGAAGGGCAGCTTTACTGGCATGGGCAGGATCTGCTGAAGCACGATCCGCAGGCGCAGAAACTGCGTCGTCAGAAAATCCAGATCGTCTTTCAGAACCCTTATGGCTCACTGAACCCACGCAAGAAAGTGAGTCAGATTCTGGAAGAGCCGCTGATTATCAACACCCAGCTGACCAAAGCCGAGCGCCGCGAGAAGACGCTGGAGATGATGGCGAAAGTGGGCCTGAAGACCGAGCATTATGACCGCTATCCGCACATGTTTTCCGGCGGTCAGCGCCAGCGTATTGCGATTGCCCGCGGGCTGATGCTCGATCCGGACGTGCTGATTGCCGATGAGCCGGTTTCGGCGCTCGACGTGTCGGTGCGCGCCCAGGTGCTGAACCTGATGATGGATCTGCAGCAGGATATGGGACTTTCCTACGTCTTTATCTCGCACGATTTGTCGGTGGTGGAGCACATTGCGGATGAAGTGATGGTGATGTACCTCGGCCGCTGTGTCGAGAAGGGCAGCAAAGAGGCGATTTTTGCCAACCCGCGCCATCCGTACACTCAGGCGTTGCTGTCGGCCACGCCGCGTCTCAATCCGGATGATCGCCGTGAGCGGATCAAGCTGACCGGCGAACTGCCGAGCCCGCTCAGTCCGCCACCGGGTTGTGCTTTCAACGCGCGCTGCCGCCGCCGTTTTGGCACCTGCGTTCAGTTGCAACCGAAGCTGAAAAGCTACGGCGGACAGCAGATCGCCTGCTTTGCCGTTGACCAGGATGAAAATCAGCCGGTCGGCGCGGCTGAAAAAGTCGGTTAACTCACCAAAAGGCTCCTGCTGGAGCCTTTTTTTAACGCAACTTGCCCGCCAGCGCCTGCCGTTGCTGCCTCCTCTTACTCGCCACCTTTCTCTGCCGCTGTTGTTTCGTTACCGACATTAACCAATGATTTTTCTGATGATATTTCCGGCAGAAACCGATAAGTTTCCTCAACGCTTCACCGGCTTTTTTCATGCTGACGTCAGCGTCAGATCAGGTGAAGGATTTCGTCAGCAACGGGGATTAATCTCATCTTAACCACGCTGGTTGTGCCATGCGTAAGATGAGTTAACCGGATCGAATAAATGTAACAATCGGGCGAAACAATTTCACGTAAGCCTGACTTATTAATTTCCGACCAAAAGCACCCGTCATCGGCTATTTACCGCCACGATCGAATCTTTTTGATTAAACTATTTTATTGAATTTGCTGTTTTTGTAATCAGATTTTTCTCACCGAGTTTAAGCGGATGTGCTATATTCCAGGAAAATTCCCACCTTGTTGCAGGCCATGGCCAATGAAGAATAATTACGATGATTTGCAGCGTTTTAAAGAGAAAACGCAAACGCTCGACATCGACTTTAAAGATATGTCTGGCCAGACGCAGGAGGCGGCGGAACACAGTAAATGGGCATTGATTCGCCAGCTGGCGAAAGAAGAACATCAGACCCCGTTTGGCGGCGGCGAGCGTATTGACCTGCCGCAACCTCAGCCGCTGCGTGGTGATGAGTTCACGGCTCCACCGGCTGGGACACCGGCACGACATGCCGCACTCACTGCGCAACCGGCAATGGCAGCCCGCACCTCGATTCTCGATAGCCTGTCAGGCAATAACCTGCCAGCAACCAGCACGACTGAACGCGGCCCTTCATCACTCTTTCCGCCACCGCCACCGCTGCAAAAAGTGGCTGTGGCTGAGCCTGCGACCATGCTGCGTGCTGAGCCTGTCCGGCCTGCCACCGTGGCGGATCTTCAGCCCGTCGTCGCACCCACCGCCACCCATTCTGAGCCAGGACGATTTGGTGCGCTGTTCCGCTCGCGCGAGATTAATCTGCCGAAAGAAACCTTACTCAAACCGTTACTGGAGAAGATTGCGCTATGCCATTAGTTTGTGTGTGCTCGCCGAAGGGGGGCGTGGGGAAAACCACGCTGGCGGCGAATCTGGCCTGGAGTCTGGCGCGTTCCGGTAGCAAAGTTCTGGCGATTGATTTTGATGTGCAGAATGCACTGCGTCTTCACTTTGGCGTGCCGCTTCATGATGGCCGCGGATTTGTGGCGCGCTCAGAAGAGCAGGCGGACTGGAGCCAGTCGATTCTTACCACCGGCGGCAATATCTTTGTGCTGCCCTATGGCGACGTCACGGAGCCGCAGCGTGAACGGTTCGAAGAGAACCTGATGAAAGATCCCCACTTTATTAAGCGCGGTCTGGATACGGTGCTCAATTATCCCGGCCTGGTGATCGTGGCTGATTTCCCGCCTGGCCCAGGCCCCGCCCTTAAAGCAATGACGGCGCTGGCCGATATGCATTTAGTGGTGATGTTAGCCGATACCGCATCAGTCTCGTTATTACCGCAGATTGAAGAGAACCGGATGATCGGTAAACCTCTCAATAATAAGCAGGGTCACTATTTTATCCTTAACCAGTGTGACAACCGCCGGAATATCAATCGCGATGTCACCGCATTTATGCAGCAGCGCCTGGGCGATAATTTACTGGGCGTGGTTCACCGTGATGAAAGTGTGGGTGAAGCCAATGCTTCGCAGCAGTCTGTTTACGATTTCAGTCCCGCCTCCGCAGCGGCATTTGATATTGAACTGATCGCGAAAAGGGTCAGCAGCATTCTGAATATCACCGTGGGTAATGGCGAAGTTCAGGCTCCCATCCGCACAAACCACTTTTAGTCGGCTTCCGCCAGGCGACTGACTTACACAGCTCTTCTCAGGGTGAATCATGAGTAAAATCGGGTTTTACCTGCTGCTGCTGGTGCTTGCACCCGTTGCCGCGGTGATCATCATTACGCCAATGGACAGCCAGAAACAGTATATTTTTGGTCTGATCAGCATCGGCATGATGTTTTTATTGGGTTTCAGCAAGAGCCGCAAAATAACTGTGGTGATGGTGATTCTCTCTGCGCTGATGTCCAGCCGCTATATCTGGTGGCGGACCACCGAGACGTTGCACTTTAATTCCGAAGTAGAAGCTATCTTAGGCATTGGCTTGTATCTGGCGGAGCTGTACGTCTGGCTGATCTTAATTCTTGGCTTCCTGCAAACCACCTGGCCATTAAAACGCACGATTGAACCCTTACCGGACGACACCAGCCTGTGGCCGACGGTCGATATTTATGTGCCTTCCTACAATGAAAGTCTTGATGTGGTGCGCGACACCGTACTCGCGGCGCAGTGCATCGACTACCCGCGTGACAAAATCAGGGTCTATCTGCTGGATGATGGCAAGCGCAGCGAGTTTGCCCGCTTTGCGGCGGATGTCGGCGTGGGTTATATCACCCGTGACGACAACAAACATGCCAAAGCCGGGAACCTCAACCATGCGATGAAAATCACCAAAGGTGAGCTGATTTGCATCTTCGACTGCGACCACGTGGCGACGCGCACCTTCCTGCAGGCGACGGTCGGACCGTTCCTGAAAGATCCGAAGCTGGCGCTGCTACAGACGCCGCACTACTTCTATTCTCCCGATCCCTTTGAGCGTAACCTGCGCGCCGCACGCAGCATTCCAAATGAAGGCTCGCTGTTTTATGGCCCGGTGCAGCAGGGTAACGATAACTGGAATGCCACTTTCTTCTGTGGCTCCTGTGCGGTTATCCGTCGTTCAGCGCTGGAAGAGATTGGCGGTTTTGCCGTTGAAACCGTGACCGAAGATGCACACACCGCCCTGAAAATGCAGCGACTGGGCTGGGGCTCAGCCTTTTTGTCGATCCCGCTGGCTGCCGGTCTGGCAACAGAACGTCTGGGCCTGCATATCATTCAGCGTACCCGCTGGGCGCGTGGCATGACGCAGATTTTCCGCGTCGATAACCCGCTGTTTGGCCGTGGCCTGAAGTGGCAGCAGCGCCTGTGTTACCTCAACGCCATGCTGCACTTCCAGTTTGGTCTGCCGCGTGTCGCCTTTCTGACGGCACCGCTGGCCTATCTGCTGTTTAATCTCAATATCATCCACTCCTCCGCGTCGCTGATTTTTGCTTACGTGCTGCCGCATCTGGTGATGTCGCTTTATGTTAACTCGCGGATGAATGGCCGTTTCCGCTACACCTTCTGGGGTGAGATTTATGAGACGGTGATGTGTTTCCATCTGGTGATCCCGACCATTCTGACCCTGCTGTCGCCAAAACATGGCAAGTTTAACGTGACCGATAAAGGCGGCGTGCTGGATCAGGGCTTCTTCGATTTCCACATCGTGCGTCCACATGTGATTGTGGCGCTGCTGCTGGGCATTGGCATTGTAGCCGGTGTGGTGCGTGCGGTGATGCATGACTATTTTGGCGTCGATCCTTACGTTATCGCGCTCAACGTCGGCTGGGCGATCTTCAGCCTGATCATTCTGATGGCGGCGATTGCCGTGGCGCGCGAAACCAAGCAGGTGCGAAAAACCATCCGTGTTGAGGTGCAAATCCCGGCGATTATTCATTACGCCAGCGGCATTTCATCGCGCACCCAGACCAGCAACCTTTCGATGGGCGGCGCGCAGCTTGATGCACCCGATGGACGTCATGAAACTGATGAGATTGAAGAGATTGATCTGCTGCTGAAATCCGGCGCGATCACTATCCCGGTCAGTCAGATTTCCGGCGATGATGAGAGCATCCGTCTGCGCTTTGAGGCGATGCCGCTGGCGCGACGTCGCGAACTGGTCCGTGTGGTGCTGGCTCGTGCGGATGCCTGGATTCAGCCGGAGTATAAGCAGGACAACCCGCTGATTTCGCTAGGCACTATTATCCGTACCGTCTTTGAGCTGTTCTGGCTGACCTGGAAAGGCCGCCACGATAAACGTAAAAATGTCGACCCGGTTGCCGCGGCGGCGAAAAAGGATGGGGCGGCATGAAGATCCTGACGCAAACTTTGCTGGTCAGTTCACTGACCGCAGCGTTATGGCTGACGCCCGCTGGCGCGGAAACGCCGGTTGCTACTGATAACAGCAGTGCTGCGCCGGTAAACAGTTCAGCCCCGACGCCGCCTGATGCTGCTTCCACCACGCAGCCTGCCGATGCCACCGTCATTGCACCCGCGACAAATCAGGCTCCGGCCAGCGATGCGGCATCTGTGGCAGCCATGAATAAGGGTTCCAGCCAGACGGCAGGTTCAGACCAGGTAGCGGTCCCGGTCAGCGGTGGAGAGTCTGCAATGCCGTCCGTGTCACCAGCGGCAAATGCGCCATCTGCGACACCGTCCGCAGAATCTGCACCGGTATCGGCGCCACAGAGTGCATCACCCAATGCCGTGGCACCCGCGGTGAACGCCTCTTACGCTCCAGGTAGCGAGGCGACATCACAAACTCAGCCATCTTCAGTGACCGGTGACGCGACTTCAACGCCTCAGACCGCGTCATCGACCGGTGAGGCGGCGGCTTCTGCCCAGACCACCGCGCCGATGGCCGCCACCGGCGCTGTGACCCAGGACAGCAGCGCGCTGTCCGCGGTGCCCCTGCCGCAAGGCCTGAGCAGTGCCGATCCCGCGCTGGAAGCGGCCGCCAGTGCGCTGCCCTACGCGCCAGGTCAGGTAGCTGCGCCGGTTGCAGAAGCGCAGCCGCCGATCGCGGCTGCCATCAATCAGCCGATCAGTAGTGCTATTTCAGTAGCCCAGATGGGCCAGTCGCGCGGCATCACGCTGACCGGCGGTCAGCTTCAGTCGGGTATCACCTTCACCCTGCCCGGCGATGAAGTCATCACCAATGCGCGACTTAATCTGACGCTGCGCGTCTCTGCTGCGCTGGCGGCACGCAATACGTCGCTGCAGCTGATGCTGAATGGTCAGCCGCTCGGCACGCTGCCGCTGAGTGCGACGGACAGCGATGTCAGCGACTATGAGCTGGATATTCCGGCGGCGATGGTGGTGTCGGCGAATAACCTGAGTTTTAAAATCAATGATGCGGACAAGTTGCTGTGTGAAAGAGAGAGCGCACAGCAGTATCAGGTCACCATTCTGCCGAACACGTCGCTGCACCTTGAGGGCCAGAAGCTCAATATCGGCACCAGCCTGCGTAATTTCCCGCGCCCCTTCCTGGATCCTCAGCGGATGACGGCGTCCACCGTGACGGTGGGATTTGCCAGCAATGTTTCAGCCGATGCCGTCAGCGCGGCGGCACTGGTGGCATCCTGGCTTGGCATTCAGAGTGATTATCGCGGCATCCGTTTCCCGGTGGTGCGCGGCGAACTGCCGGAACAAAACGGCATCCTGTTTGGTCATCCTGGTGACCGGATCGGCACCCTGACTTTCCCGGCCAGTAACGGTCCGATGTTGCAGGTGGTGGATAATCCCAATAATCCGGTTTACAAATTGCTGCTGGTCAGTGGCAACAATGAGGAGCAGTTGCGTCAGGCGGCGAACCGTCTGACGACGCAGCCACTGACGACTGATGAGAGTCAACTGCAGGTCCCTGCGCAGACTATTGCAAACCGCAAACCTTACGATGCACCACGCTGGATTAACACTGACCGCCCGGTACGGCTGAGCGAACTGCTGCGTAAAGATCAGAGTCTGACCAGCAGCGGCATCTGGCATGATGCGCTGCGTGTTAATTTCCGCGCCGCGCCTGATTTGTTCCTGTGGGATGGCGACACAGTGCCGGTCAATCTGCACTATCGCTTCCCGTCCGAAAGCTGGATCGATGAGGATAATTCTTTCCTTAACGTCATGCTCAACGGTACTTTTCTGCGCAATCTGACGGTGAACAAAGTCGGCCTGCTGGAGAACGCCTGGCACCGTCTGGGCGGTGATGCGCGTCAGGAGCAGTATCAGCTTAATCTCGAACCCTACCTGATCTATGGCGATAACCAGCTGGCGCTCTACTTCAATATCAAACCGCGGGCTGATGCGCCCTGCGGTGTGTTACTGAACAACAATATCAAAAGCCGGATTGAAGAGGACTCATGGATCGATCTGAGCCATACCCGTCACTTCAGCATGCTGCCGAACCTCTCTTACTTTGTGGGTGCCTCTTTTCCGTTCTCACGTCTGGCCGATTTCAGCCAGACCACGCTGCTGCTGCCGGAAACGCCCAGCGATGCTGAACTGTCAACGCTACTGGATCTGGCGGCGCGGGCTGGTAAAGCCACCGGTCTGGCGCTGACACAGAATCAGGTACTGTTTGGCCTGCCCAGCGGCGGCACCCATCTGGCGCGCATACAGCAGAGCGATCTGCTGGCGGTGAGCACCACCGGCAACAGCGCTTTTAATCAGGCGATGCTGGCGGCTTCCCCTTATGACGCCACCAGCAGCACCTTTGGGGTGAAAGAGCCCGACACGCTGGAAAAATTACGCGGCTGGCTGACCGGTGACTGGAGTCGTCAGCAGCTGGATGCCGATCGTTACTTCTCCTCCAACGAAGCGTGGCGAGGCTTCCTCAGCTACCGATCGCCATGGAACCGCGATCGGCTGGTGGTGATGACGGTGGCAACCAGCGACGATCAGCTGTTGCGACTGCATAACGATTTGAGTTCGGCGCAGATTAACGCCGGCATTCGTGGCGATACCGCGATTATTACCGATGAAAACGGCATTCGCAGTTTCCGCGTCGGCGCGCAGTTCCCCAGCGGTGAGTTGCCCTGGTACATGATGGTGGTGTGGTATGCCAACCAGCACTCGGTACTGCTGGCGGTGGCGGCGATGCTGCTCTCCGCGCTGGTGGGCAGTGCGGCCTGGGTGATGCTGAAGCGTCATGCCTGGCGGCGTCTGAACCCGAAGCCCGATCGTGATTCCGGCAGGAAGTAAGGATAATAACAATGAAAAAAAATCTGTTAAGTGCCGGTATCCGTAAGGCGTTGCTGCTGGGCAGCGCGCTGGCCCTGTCACAGCCGCTGCTGGCGGCGGAAAGCGCCAACCCGGCGCTGCAGGCGCTGTTCGATCAGGCTTCTTACTGGCATCAGAAAGCGCATGACGACCTGGCGACAGCCTCACTGCAAAAGGTGCTGATGGTTGAACCCAACAACACTCAGGCGCTCTACCTGCTGGCGCTCTATTCACAGCAGGGCGGCGACACTGCGGCGGCGGCGCAGTATCGCGCCCGGCTGAGCCATGTCTCCCCCAACGATCCACACCTCGGCGAGCTGGATAATGCGCGCCAGATGCAGACCATTCCGCAGGCGCAGCTTGCGCTGGCGCGTCAGCAGGCGCGCAGCGGCAACATTCCGGCGGCGTTACAGACCTGGCGCAACACCTTCAGCGGCAATGAGCCGCCACCCAGCGTCGCGGCAGAATATTACCTCACTATGGCGGGCGACCGTACGCTGCTGCCGCAGGCGGTTGAGGCACTGCGCCAGTTTGCGGCTCAGCATCCGCAGGACACCGGCGCGCGGCTGGCGCTGGGTAAAGCGCTGACCTATCAGGAACCGACCCGTCGCGAAGGCATTGAGGTGCTGAGTTCGCTGGCGAGCGGTAATCAGGATGCCGACCGCTCACTGCGTCAGGCGCTGCTGTGGCTCGGTCCACAGCCGTCAGATGCGGCGCTCTATCAGACCTGGCAGCAACGTCATCCGCAGGATTCAGCGGTGATCGACTACTACCGTAAAAACGTCGGCGGCGCAGAAAAAGGGGCCGGATTCAGCGCGCTCAACAGCGGTGACGTCGGCGGTGCGCAGTCCAGCTTTGAAAAAGTACTGAGCGCGAATCCGCAGGATGCCGATGCGTTAGCGGGCATGGGCTATGTGGCCCAGCGAGCCGGACGTTATCAGGAAGCGGCGGATTATCTGCAGCGGTCTGCTCAGCTCGGCGGCGATCAGGGTTCATCGCGTCAGCAGCAGGCTGACGATGCGCGTTTTTATGCACAGCTGGCCAGCGCCCAGCAGGCACTGAAAAGCGGAGACACGGTGCAGGCGCTGACATTAAGCGAACCGCTGGTGCAGGCTGACGGCGAAAAAGGGCTGGCCGCCAGACTGTTTCGCGCCGACGTGCTGCGCCGCACCAATCAGCCGCAGCAGGCGGAGCAACTCTATCGCACTATTCTGCAAAGCGATGCGGATAACCGCAGCGCCAAAGAGGGGCTGTTCTACGTTCTGCGTCAGCAGAATCGGGGCGCCGAAGCTAACACGCTGCTGGGGGCACTGCCGGACAGCGTGCGCCAGAGCGTCACGCCACGGGCCAATGAAGCCGATGCGCTGCGTCAGCAGGCGAAGCGTCAACTGGCGGCCGGTAACAATGCCGCTGCCATCGCGACGCTGCAGCAGGGTATTCAGCGCTATCCCACGGATGGCTGGCTGCGGCTCGATTTAGCCCGGCTCTACCGTCAGCAGGGCGACACGCTGCAGGCGGCCAACGTAATGCAGCCGGTGATGCGTAACGGGGCCAGCACCAGCGAACTGTATGCCGGTGCGCTTAACGCCAGCGAAAGCGGCGGCTGGCAACAGGCCAGCACGTTGCTGTCGCGCATTCCCGCTAACGCGAAGACGGCGGCGATGCGTGAACTGGCGCAGCGGGTTAATTTCAATCTGCAGATGAGCACGGCCGACCAGTATCTGGCGCAGGGCGCGACGGCTGCCGCCGCCAATACCCTGAAGGCGCTCACGGTTAATCCACCCACCAACCCGGTTGATGCCGGAAACCTGGCGCAGAAGCTGGCGCAGGCGGGCGATCTCACCAGCGCCGTTTCGGTGGTGCGGGCTAACCTGCAGCGTGGCGTGCAGGGCAATGCGGGCGATTATGCCGCGCAGATGACGGTGCTGAATCAGGCGGGCCTCGGCAGTGAGGCGCAGCGTTTCCTCAGCAACCCGGAACTGCAGGCGCGCAGTACGCCGACGCAGCTGGCCGGTATTCGCAATGGCTATCTGATTAACGAAGTGGATCGCCTGCGACAGCAGCGTCAGTACGCGGTGGCGTATGACAAGCTGATTGGTGCACTGCAGCAGGACCCGCAGAACCGCGATCTGATGTTCTCGATGGCCCGTCTCTACCAGGACGGCAAGATGAACCGCGATGCGGGCGTGGTCTATGACTACCTGATGACCCAGGATACGCCGACGCAGGATGCGCGCGTCGGGGCCATCAACGTCGCGCTGGCGCAGAACAATGTGCAGCGCGCTAATGAGCTGAGTCGCGGCCTTAACAGTACGACTCAGACACCGGATCGTCTGCTGCTGCTGGCGCGGGTGGCGGAAGCCAATGGCGAGCATTCTCAGGCGATGGCTTATCTGCGTTCAGCGCGCGGTCAGCTGATTGGCCTGCAGGGCGCGCAGCCTGGCAGCGTGCCGACCGTGGGTGGACTGGCGCTGGCGGATAATCCGTTTATCAACCGTGATACTTCGCCGGTGGGACGTTCACCATCCAGCTACGGCACCGTGCTGCCGTGGCAGGCGGCACCTGCGGGCGTTGCCGCTGGCGTGACAACGCAGGGTGAACCGGCCGCGGGCAGCGAAACTGTTTCCCGGCAGTCACAGATTCTGCACGATGTCGACACCATGATGGATTCGCTGCAGGAGAAAACCGGCAGCTGGAGTCAGGGCATGGTGCAGGTGCGCGGGCGTGACGGCGAGTCGGGCCTGAGCAAGCTGACGGAAGCCAAAGCGCCGCTGACCTTCTCTACCGTGCCGTTTGAAACGGCGCGCTTCGACTTTACCGCCACGCCGGTGTCACTTACGGCGGGCAGTGGCGCAGCCGATGCCTGGCGTCGTTTCGGCACCAATGCGCTGAGTCAGGGCAGGGTAGTGGCCGCAGGCGGTGCAACGGTGAATGACCTGCCGAACGCCACCACCGATTCGCAAACCGCTTCGGGCGTGGAGCTGAATCTGGCGCTGAAGGGCGACAGCTATAAAGTGGATATCGGCAGTACGCCGCTGGGCCAGGATCTCAGTACCCTGGTTGGTGGCGTGCAGTGGTCACCGAAACTCACCGACTTCCTGACGCTGATCCTGACCGGTGAACGTCGCGCGATTACCGACAGCCTGCTCTCTTACGTCGGCGCAGAAGATAAAGCCAGCGGCAAACGCTGGGGACGCGTCACCAAAAACGGCGCTAACGCCCTGTTAAGCTACGACAATGGCGATGCGGGTTTCTACGCCGGTGCGGGCGCGTACAGCTACCTTGGCGAGAATGTCGCCAGCAACAACAACCTGCAGGCGACGGCCGGCGCCTACCTCCGTCCGTTCCACACTGACGATCGCGAGCTGAAAGTGGGCATGAGTCTGTCATGGATGGACTTCTCGAAAAACCTCAGCTATTTCAGCTACGGTCAGGGCGGCTACTTCAGCCCGCAGAACTATGCGTCGGTCTCCTTCCCGATTGAGTTCTCCCGCACATTTGACGATCTGAAGGTCAATATTGGCGGTGCAGCCGGTTATCAGACCTACAGTCAGGATAAAAGCGCGTACTTCCCGGCGGATGCCAGCCTGCAGTCAGAGCTGGAATCCCTTGCCGCCAGCGGCAGCGTGAAAGACGCTTACTATTCAGGCAGCAGCAAAAACGGCATCGGCTACAACCTGCACGCCGGGGCGGACTACAAACTCAATAAAGATGTGACGATTGGCGGCCAGCTGGGTTATGACACCTTTGGTGACTACAACGAAAGCAGCGCGCAGCTCTATGTCCGTTACCTGTTCGGAGAGAAGTAATGAGTGAGCATTCGGGGGTATCGCATCCTTATCAGCCGGGCTGGTTTGACCTGGTCAGCGTGCTGATTGACGGGATGATCGCCAACGCTGGTCAGCAGGAGGCGGAAGCCTTTCTCTATAAGATGGGGGAGTCGCTGGCGACCCGCTATCCTTTGCCAGAGTCGCGTACCGTGCAGGATCTGGAGCGCGAGTGCAATCTGCAACTGGCGCGGTTTAACTGGGGGTTTGTGCAGCTTCAGCCGGAAGAGAAGGCGCTGCTGATTGCGTATCACGCCTTACCGGCAGGCGACAACACCCACTCTCCGGCTGACTGGCAGGCGGCGTTTGGTGCGGTGATGGCCGGACTTTTTTCGGGCTGGTTGCAGGGCCAGGGCGGCAGCAGCATTGTGCCGGTTACGCTTGAACTCAACGATGGCAGCACGCTGCACTATCGATATCAATAGGATCGGAAATGAAACGTAATCCACTCTGGCGGGTCTGGCTCTGCTCTGTTTTACTGCTGGCCTGCAGCGCGCAGGCCAATGCCAGCGGCTGGGAGACTTTTAAAAGTCGCTTTGTGACCTCAGAAGGGCGGATCACTGACACCGCCAATAACAACGTCAGCCACACCGAAGGTCAGGGTTATGGCATGTTGCTGGCGGTGGCCAACAACGATCGCGCCACCTTCGATCGGCTGTGGCAGTGGACGCGCAGCCAGCTGCGTAATCCGCAGACCGATCTCTTCTACTGGCGCTACGTGCCAGGCAGTGACAACCCGGTCGCCGACAAAAATAACGCCTCGGATGGCGATGTGTTGCTGGCCTGGGCACTACAGCGTGCTGCACAGAAATGGCAGGTGGAGAGCTACCAGCAGGAATCTGACCGTATTCAGCGCGCCATCATCAGGCTGGATGTCACGAGCTTTGGCGGCCACACCGTGATGCTGCCGGGTGCGCAGGGCTTTAACAAAGTCAGTTATGTGGTGCTCAATCCCTCTTACTTCCTGTTTCAGGCGTGGCGCGAGTTTGGTGAACACAGCCATCTTCAGGTCTGGGATAAGCTGATTAACGATGGCTTTGATCTGCTGGGTAAGCTGAGCTTTGGTAAAACCGGGCTGCCAATGGACTGGGTCGCACTGAATGCCGACGGTTCGGTTGCCCCGGCCGTCGGTTATTCGAACCGCTTCAGTTACGATGCGATTCGCGTGCCGCTGAACATCTGGTGGTATGACCCGCACAGCCTGGCACTGGTGCCGTTTCAGCGCGTCTGGCAGGGTTACAGCCGCATGCTGACACCCGCCTGGTTCGACGTGCTGGCGAATGCCCCTGCACCTTACCATCTTGAGGGCGGACTGCTGGCGGTACGTGACCTGACGCTGAATGAAACCGGCTATCTGAGCGATAAGCTGGCTGCGGATCAGAACTACTTTTCTGCCAGTCTGCAGTTGCTGACCTGGCAGGCGTTTCAGGAGAAGCGCTGATAACCGGCAGAATGGCGGCGCTGGCCGCTGTTCTGCCATCGACAGCCACGCGCTCAACAGGGAGCAGGCGCCTCGCCTGCTCCGCCTTTAACTGCCGGGTCACGGCTCTGCAGCCCGGCGGTTACGCGTTACTGCGGATAGGCGACCCAGTCGCCGCCGTTCAGCCTGATCCAGGGTTTGCCCTGATACATCATCACCACCGCACCGTCATTTTCCGACACCACCGGCGTCTGTGGCAGCTTGTCAGTCAGCACCGACATATTCACATTCGGGGCATTAAAAACCTGCCCATCTACGACGCGCGACACAATCTCTGATAAGGCCAGCAGGCTGGTTGGCGCATCAATGTTCAATGGCTGAGCCTGATGCGGCGCCTTCATCCCGACGAACTTGATGCCTACCGGTACGTGAGTAATATCCGGGCTGGGAATATCGCGCAGGCCGGACATCTGCATTTTGTCTCCCTGCAGCGCGGCACCGTGCTCAGGCACTACCATTACCATCACCCGTCGGCCCGACTTCTCCAGTTGCGTCATAAAGGCATCAAGCTGATCGAAAAGTAGTTGCGCGCGCGGCTTCCACGGTGCCGTTTTGGTGCTGCCGAGTTCGCGGGTGCCGTCGTGCAGCGGGATCAGATTGTAGAAAGTGGCGCTGCGCGCATCGCTGCTTTTGCTGCGGTCGTCCAGCCAGCGCTGCATCAGTTGCGTATCGTTGAAGACCGGCGAGCCGTCGAATGATGTCAGTTCTGGTGTGATACCCGCCTGTGACATCAGCGGTGCCTGAATATCGCCGCCTTCGCGCACCTCCTTCAGGTAGTTACCGAATACGCCGGTGTGATCCATCATCAACTGCTCTTTAAAGCCCAGCTTCGCCAGATTGTCGAACAGATAGCAACGCGGATCGGCAGGTTTATAGAGATCGCTATGCGAGGTCTGGCCACAACTGGCACGCAGCAGTCGGATACCTGCCGGTCCGCTGTAGCTGGTTGCGGCGTTGTAATTGCTCAGCATGATGTCGAAATGCTGCCACAGCGGATGGTTACGCAGCTGAGAAGCATCCATATCAGACCAGGCGAGCGAACAGATATTGATCACCAGGATGTCGAAAGGCTGCGAATCGGCGGGCAGATTGTCGGGAAAATGCGTTACGCGCTGGCGTTCACTTTCATGAAAGCGGTTCAGCCAGGCGGTGAGATTCGCGCTGGTCGGCGGCGCAGACTGCTCCAGACCGTCCGGCGTGACGGCTGGCTGGCCGCCGCTGGGCGTCTGATTCAATACGACCTGTGGCGTGGCCGTCCGGGTCGGCAGCAGCGACATCGCCGGGCCAGCAATCGTCAGCACGTTAAGCCAGATCAGCATCAGGGAAACCAGCACCGTGATGCGAATCCATTGTGAAACAAACAGATAGAGAACCAGCAGCACAAAGGCGGCCCCCACCATTTGCCAGTTAATAAAGCGATCGGCCAGGTCGAGCAGATAGGCCGCAGAGAAGCCCGCCAGCTGATCGCCCTGGCTGAGTATGCTGCTGAGTCCTGGCAGCCAGGTGTCGTGCCAGAACAGCGCGATGCCAACCGGAATCGAGATCAACTGGCGGATGCGATGCAGGCGCGCCGAGGGTAACGGAAAAAGCAGCCAGGCGAGAAACACCAGATTGCTCAGGGCGTGAAAATTGAGATAGCCATACCACAGCAGGCCGAACTTCAGTAAAAAGTAGAAATTCCAGCCGCCCAGTCCACGCCAGGAGGACCAGAAGCGGGAAGAGGAGGCCGCCGCAGGTTGATCAGTATTCATTAATTTTTTCTATCCGTTTCAGAGGATTGACGCTGCCAGTGACCTTCCGATTTAAGCGCGCGAGCCGGCAACAGGCGATTCATGATGCCGTTCCAGCGACGGGGTAGCCATTTTTGATATAACGGCTTTAAAAACAGCAGGATAACCAGAGTAAGTAGCGCAATTTGTACCCAATCCATCAGATTCATCAGGCTTTGTTCTCCGGCAATAAAGTGATGGGCTGCGGTGCAGCGCGTTCATCTGTTTCAGGCCGGCTCTCAACGGCGGCGCGGGCCGTCTCTGATACCGGAGTCAGATCCTGAATTGCCATCGGCGTCAGTTTCTTGATATTGCTGACTTCCGCGAGGATCTGATTATCCTCAAACCAGACCATCCGGTTAGCAAACAGCTCGTCGCGAGGCAGAGAAAAGATATATTTCAATGCTTTATCAAGGTCGTTATAGCGACAGGAAGAGAGGAAAAGGATGACACGATCTTCCAGCACCGTGACCAGGTCGCCAAAGCGGCGCGGTTTACAGAGCGTCAGGATTTGCTGAGGCTTAAGCTGTGGCACCGGCCGCAACGCGACCAGCAGGCCCTTATCATTTTCCGGCAGCAGGGTATTGCTGATCAACTGGCCGACTGACTGACAGAAGGCGTCGAGACGCAGGTAGCCTTTCTCATGCAGAGGCTGCAACGAAGCGGTTAACGCCTCAAGACTAGCGGGAACGCGACGGTTAAACACCTGTCCCTGAAGGCCCTCCAGCGTGGTCAGAAAGCGCGACAGTGTGGCGTTGGTCGGGACGATGGCGTTCACACCGCAGGCCAGCAGCAGACGTTCGTCGCTATAACGCAGGCTGGCACCCATCTCGCGTACCACAATTTTCAGGCCGTTGCCGCGTGTACGACGCAGGCTGTGCACCATCTTCGCCAGTTCGTTGATATATTCGCTGCGGGTCAGGCTGAAAATCACCGTTGCGGCATTGGCCTGCTGCGCCCGCAACCAGACCTGCTCATTATCCTCGAACAGTTGCCACTGGCGTGAAAGCGGCGGCGCGCCCTCGAGCACGATGTTGTCCGCAAGATAATGCTGCTCGTCGTTGAGGCTCAGCGGTTCCTGCTTTTCATTTAAGGTAAAAAAGCGTTCATTTTCACAGCCCAGACGTATTGCCCGATCGGCAAGCAGGCGTTCCGCGGTATACCACCAGTTAATTCGATACTGCCAGCTATCCTGCTGAAAGCTCAAATGCGCAACGCCATCCAGCTGACGAAAATAACGCTGAAGATGATTACTCAGATTTATTATTGTGGCGCCGGAGGTCACGATTAAAAGGGTGAGCTTTCTTTTATGCAGCGTCTGACGCATGCCCTTTATCCAGCGGGATAATTCTGCGTCATCAAGCTTATCCCATTGCGCTGCGTTGCTATTAAATATCACTAACCCATTTTTACTGCCGAGCGTGCGCAGAAAATCACTTTCCAGCTGCAACAAACTGCCTTTGCTTTTGGAAAGAGAAAACAGCGGGATACGATCGGGTCCGTCAATGGGATCGGGCGTCAGTAAATCACGCGGCGGCTGGTCAGCGCTGATCAGCGTTACGGCCTGCTGATGTGAAATTACCTGTCGAATAAAAGTGCGGGCATCATCCTGCCGCGCACAGGTCACCCAATAACAGCCAGGCGTTTGCAATGCCGTTAATTCAGGCTGAACATGCAACAGCCCCAGCGAAAAAGAATTTTTCATATTGAATTCGTTATTTTTCCAGTCCAGGCTAGCTTATTATAGACAGGCCGGGATGTAACCTGAGAAATTTAAACATTGCTAATCACAGGCCGGCTCACATTGTTCTGCAATTGCCGCGTTTCTGGAAATGTTTTTCAACTTTCCTTTACGCCCAGTCCGTCATCCTGAGTGTGACGTTGTTTTATTTTTGGCGAACAGTAATGAAAAACCACAATCTCTATAACCCTGTTGCCGCTGATGGCGATCGTCAGGATGATATTAGTGCGTTGCGTGATGCGTTTTCTTTGCACTCTTTCCGCTATGTCGACATTGCGCGGGAAGAGCGTCTGAAAGCGATCGTGTCGCGCTGGCCGCTGTTAGCGGAAACCCTTGCCAGCCAGTCTGAGACCGATCGCTGATGCCGCAGATCGCGCTTCAGGGCGTACGGGGCGGCGTCGGCACGACTTCTCTTTGTGCCGGATTGGGCTGGGCGCTGGCGGCACTCGGCGAGCGAGTATTGTTGATCGATGGCTCCCCGGTCAGCCAGCTCGGCGTGCATTTTAATCTGCCCGCTCAGCAGGATAATGGCTGGATGAAAGCACTGTGTGAGGGCGGTGACTGGCAGCACAGCGGGCTTCGCTATCCCGATGGTCCTGATTTGCTGCCTCACGGGGTGCTTTCCCATCAGCATGCTTTGACTATTGCCAGACAGAATGAGGCGATCGCCTCGCCGCTGCTCCAGGCATTACCGGACCTGCGGGCGCGCTATCAGTGGATTATTTTCGATCTGCCTGCCGATACCCTGCCCTGGCATGAAACGCTCTATCCGATGCTGGACAGCCTGTTGTGCGTCACTCAGCCAGACGCGAATTGCCATTTGCGGCTTAGCCAGCGCCAGTTTCCGGCGCGCACCCGTTTTATTATCAATCAGTTTAATGCCAACAGCCGTCTGCAGCAGGATCTGCATCAGCTCTGGATGGCCTCGCTGAATCCGCTGATCCCGCTGCTGATCCACCGGGATGAGGCACTGGCAGAAGCGCTGATGATGAAGCAGCCGGTCGGTGAATATCGGCCACATGCGTTGGTCAGTGAAGAGATCATCACGCTGGCAAGCTGGCTGCTGCTCAATCTGAATGGAGTGAGCTCTTGAATCCGTTGTGCTGGCTGTTAACCGCGCCCGCCTGGCAATCGCTGCACAGGGGCTACACCACCGCACGAGGCAATGGCGCGTCCCGCTTCGCCAGTGCGCTCCATCTGTTCTGGTCGGTGCTGGGCCTGATGCTGCTTCGCTTCGAAACGCCGGGCTGGCAGCGGATTATTCAGCAGCGCCGCCGGCTCTATCCGCACATTTCGCCGGAGCGGCCGCGACCACTGGATATCCTGCGCTATCTGATCCAGACGCTGTGGCTTTTGGTGATCCTGCCGCAGAGCGATCGCGCTCGTGGCGGTTTCCGTGGCCTCGGTGCGCTGTCTGGCTGGCGCCACCATGGCTACCGCTGGCTGGACAGGGCCGTTGCCCACTCACAGACCCAGGGAATCGATGTGCGCATCGAACAGTGGCTGAAGCGGCTGTCGCCGCTGGTGCGACGCAGCCTCTTCGCCGTCACCGCCCTGTTTGCCACGTTGCTGGCGCTGCTCTGTATCAGCCAGCCCTTTGGTCTGATGACGCAGTTTATCTTTGTGGTACTGCTCTGGAGCCTGGCGATGCTGGTACGACGCGTCCCGGGGCGTTTCCCGACCATGATGCTGATTGTGCTGTCGCTGACCGTATCGTGCCGCTACCTCTGGTGGCGCTATACCTCGACGCTGAACTGGGACGATCCGCTGAGTCTGGTGTTTGGTCTGCTGCTTATTGCGGCTGAGACCTACGCCTGGGTGGTGCTGGTGCTGGGCTATTTTCAGACGCTCTGGCCGCTTAACCGTCAGCCGGTGTCGATGCCTGTCGATCGGGATCAGTGGCCAGGCATCGATCTGCTGGTGCCAACCTACAACGAACCGCTCAGCGTGGTCAGACCCACCATCTACGCTGCCATGGGCATCGACTGGCCGAAAGATCGCCTGAATATTTATCTGCTCGACGACGGTGACCGGCCGGAATTCCGCGAATTTGCCGCCAGCGTGGGTATCAACTATGTCGTCCGTCCCACCCATGAGCACGCCAAGGCCGGCAACATCAATCACGCGCTGAAAAAGTACTGCCGCAGCGAATTTGTGGTGATTTTCGACTGTGACCATGTACCGACGCGCGCCTTTTTGCAGATGACCATGGGCTGGTTTATCAAAGATCCCCGGCTGGCGATGATGCAGACGCCGCATCACTTCTTCTCGCCTGATCCGTTTGAGCGCAATCTCGGGCGGTTTCGTCGTACGCCCAATGAGGGTTCGCTCTTTTATGGGCTGGTGCAGGACGGTAATGATACCTGGGATGCCACCTTTTTCTGCGGCTCCTGCGCCGTGCTGCGCCGCAGCGCGCTGGATGAAATTGGCGGTATTGCGGTGGAAACCGTTACCGAAGATGCCCATACCTCGCTGCGTCTGCACCGGCGCGGCTACACTTCGGCCTACATCCGCATTCCTCAGGCGGCCGGACTGGCGACCGAAAGTCTGTCAGCGCATATCGGACAGCGTATCCGCTGGGCACGCGGTATGGTGCAGATCTTCCGCCTTGATAACCCGCTGTTTGGTAAGGGGCTGAAGTGGGTACAGCGGCTCTGTTATGCCAACGCCATGCTGCATTTTCTCTCTGGCATTCCGCGGCTGGTCTTCCTGCTGGCGCCGCTGGCGTTTCTGCTCTGTCATGCCTACATCATCTACGCGCCTGCGCTGGCGATCGCCATTTATGTTTTGCCCCATATGCTGCATACCAGCCTCACCAACTCGCGTATTCAGGGACGCTGGCGACACTCTTTCTGGAGCGAGGTCTACGAGACGGTGCTGGCCTGGTATATCGCCCGGCCTACCACCGTGGCGCTGTTCAATCCTCATAAAGGGAAGTTTAACGTCACCACAAAAGGCGGGCTGGTCGAGGAGCAGCATCTGGACTGGGTGATAACCAAGCCCTATATGCTGCTGGTGCTGCTCAACCTCGCAGGGGTATTGATGGCGTTCTGGCGCATGCAGCACGGTCCGGCCAATGAGGTACTGACGGTATGGGTGAGCCTGATTTGGGTGCTCTACAACATGATTATTCTTGGCGGTGCGGTAGCGGTTTCGGTTGAAGCACGGCAGATCCGTGAGGCGCACCGGGTGGAGATCGCCATGCCGGCCGCCATTGCACGCGAAGATGGTCATATGCTGCCCTGTACGCTGCGTGATTACTCTGACGGCGGTGTCGGGCTGGAGATGCGCGAGCCGGATGCGCTGCGGGAGAATGAAAAAGTGTGGCTGCTGCTGCGTCGTGGACAGCAGGAGTTCAGCTTTCCGTGCCAGGTGCAGCGTGTCTTTGGCCACCGTGCTGGCGTGCGTCTCCATCAGCTGACCACCCAGCAGCATATTGAATTTATCCAGTGTACCTTCGCCCGCGCCGATACCTGGGCGCTGTGGCAGGACGGTTTTCCGGAAGATAAACCGGTGCAAAGCCTCGCCGATATCATGATCCTCGGCTTCAAAGGTTACCTGCGCCTGGCGGAATATGGCCCACCGCAGTTACGTCGGCTGTTTAACCTGCTTACCGTTGGGGTGAGCTGGCTGGCCTCGCTGTTGCCGCAAGGCATCGGACGTGTGCCGGCTTCAAAAAACGCATTGAGTTGATGATATGACGATACCGAGAGTAAACAGGTGGTTTGCCGCTCTGCTGCTGGGCAGTGCAACGTTAAGCTGTGCCGCCGCGCAGGAGGACGTGCCCGCAAACATCAATGGTGTAACGCCTGTGCAATCTTTACCGCAGGATAACGGCGCACCGCTGCGGAACAGCCAGCTGAGCTTTGCCCAGCTGGCACCGCCGCCTGGCAGCATGACGCTGCGTGGCACGCGCACTACCGGACAGATTGAGTTCGGTGTGCGCAGCGATGAGGTGGTGACGCGCGCGTTGCTGAACCTCAGCTTTCGGCCTTCGCCCGCACTGCTGCCGACGCTGTCGCAGCTGAAGGTTTATCTCAATGATGAGCTGGTCGGTCTGATCACCCTGACGCCGGAACAGCTGGGTAAAGAGACCCAGACGCAGCTGTCGATCGATCCGCGTTACATTGCCGACTTTAACCGCGTGCGTTTCGAGCTGGTGGGCCACTACGCCAACGTCTGTGAAAATCCTGCCAATAGCGCAATCTGGCTGGATATCGGCAAACAGAGCGGCATCGATCTGACGCTGCAAAAACTGCCGCTGAAAAATGACCTCTCTCACTTTCCGGAACCCTTTTTTGATTCGCGGGATACGCGGCCGCTGACCCTGCCGATGGTGTTCAGCGCCCAGCCGGATGTCACGCAGCAGCGGGCCGCCGCCATTCTTGCTTCCTGGTTTGGCAGCAAAACGGGCTGGCGCGGGCAGCGTTTCCCGGTGCTGTATAACCAGCTACCGCAACAGCAGCATGCGGTGGTGTTTGCCACCAACGATGCGCGCCCGGATTTTCTGAAAGATCTGCCGCCGGTGGCGAAACCCACAGTAGAGATTGTCAGCCAGCCCGATAATCCGTATGAAAAAATGCTGCTGATTCTGGGACGCAATGATGAAGACCTGCTGACGGCGGTTCAGGGTATCGCCCAGGGTGAGCTGCTGCTGCGCGGCGATATCTCAACCATCGACAGCGTTAAGCTGCTCTCCCCGCGCCAGGCCTATGACGCACCTAACTGGGTGCGAACCGATCGCCGCACCACGTTCGCCGAACTGACGCAATATGAGAATCAGTTGCAGTCTGATGGGGTGCAGCCTAATCCCGTCAGCCTGACCCTCAATCTGCCGCCCGATCTCTTCCTGGTTCGCGCGCGCGGTATCGATATGGATCTGAGCTATCGCTATACCGCGCCTTTCCAGTCGGATGGCTCACGGCTGGCGGTCAACCTGAATAATCAGTTCATTCAGGATTATCCGCTGCCGCCGAAAAACACCACGGGTCAGCAGCTGCTGCATATTCCGCTGATACAGGGAATGCTGGACAAGAGCCATGAGCTGCTGATTCCGGCGCTGCGCCTCGGGGTAGTGAATCAGCTGCGCTTCGATTTTGATTACGCCAACATTACCATCAGCGGCAACGCGGATGGGCGCTGCGAAACCGCAACGCCGATTACGCATCATGTGGTGGTGGACGACAATTCCAGCATCGATTTTTCCGGCTATCGCCACTACATCGAAATGCCGTCGCTGCGCGCCTGGGCGAATGCGGGCTTTCCGTTCAGCCGCTACGCCGATCTGGCGCAAACCCTGGTACTGATGCCGCCAAAGCCTGATGCAGAACAGGTCAGCACGCTGCTGAATACGTTGGGCAATATGGGTGCGCAAACCGGCTATCCGGCGCTGCGCGTTCAGTTGACCGATGACTGGGACACGGCGAAGAAGCAGGATGTGGATCTGCTGATGATCGGCGTCATCCCCAAAGATCTTCAGGATGACCAGCAGATCCCTGCACTGGTTGACGCTACCGCCAGCTGGCTGAAAGAGCCTGTGCGACGGATCACTCCGGAGGTGAACCCACAAAGTCAGCGCGAGCAGGCGGCAGAAAGCACGACGACTATCAGCTCCCGCGGCCCGCTGGCAACAGTGATTGGCTTCCAGTCACCTTTTTACGATCAGCGCAGCGTTGTCGCGTTGCTCGCCGATGGCACGCCGCGCAGCTGGCAGTTGCTCAACGAGGCGATGGGTGACAGCGGCAAGCGTGGCACGATGTCTGGCTCCACCGTGGTGATCCGCGAGTCAGGGGTTAACAGTCTGCGCGTGGGAGAGAGCTACTACGTTGGTCATCTGCCGTGGTGGGAGCGTCTCTGGTCGCTACTCTCAATCCATCCCTTCTGGCTGGCACTTTGCGCACTCTTTGTGGTGGTGCTGTTCGCGCTGATGACCTGGCGTCTGATGCGAATTATTACCCGTCGTCGTTTACTGGATGAAGATGAATAACGCCCGGGTGCTGCGGGCAGGCATGCTGCTCGGCGCACTGAGTGCGCTGCCGGGGCTGACTGCACCGGTCGACGGACCGGAGGTGTCGCCGGTCGAATGGTTGCTGTCACAGGTACGCACCGGCGAGTCGACCAACAAATACGATCTGGTGCAGCAATCGCTCTACCGACTTGAGAAGATCGATCCCGATAATCCGCAGGTGCTGGCGGCTCGCCTGCGGCTGGCGCTGCGTCAGGGCGATATCCCTAAAGCGCAGATGCTGCTGGAGCAGCTGAAAAAGGTTGCGCCCGACTCGGCCGCAACGCGTGAATCAGCCGTCGGCCTGACGCTGATGTCGTCGGATGGGCGGCAGCAGCTACAGCAGGCGCGCCTGCTCGCCACTTCGGGGCACCTGGCGGAGGCGAAAAGTGCTTACGATGCGTTGTTCGGCGGGGTTTTTCCGGATGCAAATACGGCGCTGGAATACTGGCGGCTGCTGGCACGCATTCCCGGTCAGGAGAGCGTCGCTTACCAGCAGCTGCAGGCGCTGGAACAGCGCTACCCGGGCAATATCGGGGTTGAGCTGCAAATTGCACGCATGGCATTTGATCAACAGCAGCCGGCGCAGGCGATAGCGCAGTTGAAAAAGCTGGCAAACAGCAACGGCGGACGCGCCGCCGCCGCCGATCTCTGGCTGCAGCAAATCAACGATCAGCCGGTCAGCGACAGCAGCGTGGCGCAGTTAAAGGCTTATCTGGCTGTCTTTATCGACGGCGACGCACACCAGCAGGGAGCCGATGTGCTGGCGAAGCAGCAGGCGCAGCTCGCCGATCCCGCCTATCGCGAACGGATGCGTGGCCTGGCGCTGGTCGAGGCGGGCGATGTCAATAATGCGATGGCAGCGCTTAGCCGGGCAGTGAAGGATAACCCCAACGACGCCGAATTGATGGGTGCAATGGGGCAGACTCAGGCACGCGCCGGCCATCGTGACGTGGCGGTGCTCTGGCTGGAACGCGCCGTTGAGGCGGGCAAGCAGAGCACGTTGATCGGCAAATGGCAGTCGCTGCTGCAGACTAACCGTTACTGGCTGGCGGTCGAAAAGGGCGACAAGGCGCTGGCGCAGCATGACGTTGAGGGAGCCGAACGCGCTTACCGCGCCGCACAGAAAATTGATAGCACCGACAGCTATGCCCTGATTGGCCTGGGCGATGTGGCGATGGCGCGCAAAGATGCGGCAGGTGCCGAACTGTTCTGGCAGCATGCGCTGCGGCTTGACGCGACCAACACCACCACCGTGCGTCGCCTGGCCGGGCTTTATCAGGCCGAGTCGCCTGCCCGCGTAATGCAGTTTATCAGTACGCTACCTGCCGCGCAGCAGCGCGAGATGGCGGGAACGTTGCGCGCGCTACGCAGTGACAGTCTGCGCGCCGAGGCCGATGCGCTCGCCCGGCAGAATAAATGGCCGCAGGCGGCAGAGAAGTATCGGGCGGCGCTGGCGTTGCAGCCGGATGACGTCTGGCTGAGTTATCGGCTGGCGAGCGCGCTACGCGACGGTGGGGCCACCCAACAGGCGGATGCGCAGATCGCGACGCTGCAACAGCAGCATCCCGGAGATGCGACTGCGGTCTACGCCGCCGCACTCTACCTTTCCAGCCGGGATAATGATGACGCCGCACTGGCAACGCTGCATCGCCTGCCTGAAACGCAGTGGAACAGCAATATGCATGAGCTGGCTGACCGGCTCGGGCAGGATAAAATTTTTGCCAGCGCTGAAGCGCTTCGTGCGGCAGGGCAGGAGCCGGCAGCGGTGATGCTGCTTTACCAGCAGCCGGTTTCCAGTCGACGCGACCTGACGCTGGCCGACTGGGCGCTGGCTCGCGGGGATGCGCAGCAGGCACTGGAGACCTATCAGCAGGTGCTGTCGCGCGAGTCGGATAGCGGCGACGCAGCGCTGGGACGAATCGAAGCGCTGGTCGCGCTCCAGCGCACCGGTGAAGCACGGCAGGCACTTGAGCAGCAGCCAGCCCAGCCCAATAGTCTTAATGCCGATCGCCGCGCCGCGCTGGCATGGCAGGCGGTGGGCGAAACCACGCAGGCTGCCGTGCGCTTTGCCAGCCTGAAGCAGCGCGCTGCGTCACTGCCGCCTTCACAGGATAAGGCACTGGTGTTTCGTGATGCGGCACGGCTGGAGCGCGCACAGCAGCAGCCAGAGATCGCACTGGCGGATTATCGTCAGGCGATGACGGCCAGCGGTATCGGCAGCGGCGAAAGTATCAGCCGCGCGACACGCACTCAGGCCCAGGATGACTGGCTGAAGCGCAGTATTCGCAGCGACACCGCCGATCTCTATCGTCAGCGTGAGACCACGCTGACGGTGCAGCAGGATTATTCGCGCAATAAGGGTACGGCTGGGGTCTCCGACTTTACAGCCCATACCACCATGCTACAGGCGGAAAGTCCGTTTGCCGACGGACGCGGTTTTTTCCGTCTCGACCGGGTGGACGTCTCGGCAGGGAGTTTTTCCACCCGCAACGGCAGCTTCGACGAGCAGTTTGGTAGCTGCGACGACGCCAGTTCCGGCGGATGCAGCCGCGATGCCAGTCAGCGCGCCGAGGGCACCGCGCTGGGCATCGGCTGGCATAATGACCGCTGGTCAGCGGATCTGGGTACCACGCCGCTGGGCTTTGAGGTGACCAACTGGACCGGCGGTCTGAGCTGGAAAACTGACGTCAGGGATCTTGGCGTGACGCTGACCGCCTCGCGACGGCCGATCGCCAGTTCGCTGCTTTCCTATTCGGGCGCGCGCGATCCAGCGACCAACGGTGGAAAAAGCTGGGGCGGCGTAGTGGCAACGGGTGGCAGCATCGGGCTGAGTTACGATCAGGGTGGGGCGCACGGTGTCTGGGGCGACATCAGCGCGCATCAGATCACCGGTAAAAACGTTGCGGATAACAGTCGCGAGCGCTTAATGGCCGGCTACTACTACAAGCTCATTAATAGCGATAATCGCCGGGCCACCGTCGGGCTGAACAGCATGCTCTGGCACTATCAGAAGGATCTCAGCGATTACACCTTCGGTCAGGGCGGCTACTACAGTCCGCAGCAGTATCTCTCCTTTTCCGTGCCGGTCACCTGGCGACAGCGTACGGAAAACTGGTCGTTCGACCTGGGCGGCTCGGTTTCCTGGTCACATTCGAAAACCGATGCGCAGCAACGCTATCCGGTCAATCCCGGTTTTACCCTTGCCAGCAATCCCGTTTCCGCCAGCAGCACCGGTAGCGGCACCGGGTATACGCTGCAGGGCGTGGTTGAACGTCGTATCACGCCCGACTGGTTTATCGGGGTGGGCGTCGATATTCAACAGGCGAAAGACTATACCCCAAGTCACGGGCTTATTTACGTGCGTTACTCTGCCGCTGGCTGGGAAGGGGATCTGGATATGCCGCCACAGCCGCTGACCCCTTATGCGGATTTCAAATAATCCCGACCGGGAAAAAGCCGGACTTTTCAGACGGTAAAAAAGTCAGTTTATGGGATATACTGGCGGGCATTGTACTGTCTGCTATCTGGGCTTTTTTCATCGTCAGGAGAGAATTTTTGCGGGTAAGCCGGTCACTTACGATAAAGCAGATGGCGACGGTTTCGCTGGTTGCGGTTATCACCATCAGCATCTTTATCGTCATCCAACTGTTTCATTTTGTGCAGCAGCGCAGGATTGACTACGCCCAGCAGATGGAGAATATCGCTCATACCGTGCGTCAGCCGCTCTCGGAAGCGGTACTGAGAGCCGATATTCCGCAGGCCGAACGCATTCTTCACTCACTGAAGCCCGCCGGGATTTTATCGCGTGCCGATGTGGTGCTGCCCAACGCCTTCCAGGCGCTGCACGCTGACTTTGAAAACGAAAAACCGGTGCCGCGGCTGGTGGCGCGCCTGTTTGAGCTGCCGGTGCAGATAACGCTGCCGCTCTACTCGGTCGAGAATACCGGCCTGCCGAAACCTCTCGCCTATCTGGTGCTGCAGGCTAACTCGACCCGCGTTTACCAGTTCATCCTCAGTACTCTGTCGACCATGATCACCACCTATCTGTTGCTGGCGCTGATTCTGTCGGTAGCGATCAGCTGGTGCATTAACCGGCTGGTGGTGCATCCGCTGCGTAATATCTCGCGTGAACTGCAGGAGCTGCCGCCACAGTCGATTCTGACCCACAAACTGACGCTGCCGCCGAGCCATCGCGACGATGAGATTGGCATGCTGATCCGCAGTTACAATCGTAATCAGCAGGTGCTGGAATCGGTACACGATGAGATGAGCCGGCTGACCACCCATTTTGACGTCACCGACCTGCCCAACCGGGCGCTGTTTCTGGCGCTGGTCGATCAGTATATGTGCAACCCTGACCAGCCACTCGGCCTGATGGTGATCCGTATTGAGACCCTGCAGGAAGCCAACGGCGTGCTGAGTGATGAGCAGCGTGACACGCTGATGCTGACCCTGGTCGAGAAGATCCGCAGCACGCTGGATGACCACACGCTGCTGGCTCAGACCGGCACCAGCGATTTCGTGCTGCTGATGAAGCGCGCCAGTAATCCATTCCGCGCGCTGCGGCTGGCGCGCAACCTGATGATTCGGCTTAACCAGCCGGTCAATCTGCATCAGTTGCAGCTGCGACCTAACGCCAGCATCGGGCTGGCGCTGCGCGACGACCAGCCGCTGAGCGCCAATGAGCTGCTCGATCGCGCGACCTCCGCCATGATGTCGGCGCGTCATCAGGGGAAAAATCAGATTCTGTTCTTCGATGCGGCATTAACCGAGCGGGCACAGAAACGCCTGACCCAGGAACACGATATTTTGCAGGGGCTGCATGACGATCAGTTCGCGCTCTACCTGCAGCCGCAGATTGATATGCGAACCGGCGAGCTGGCTGGCGCGGAAGCGCTGCTGCGTATGCGTCAGCCGGACGGCAGTTTTGGCCTGACGGAAGAGTTTATCGCCAGCGCGGAGGAGATTGGCGTCATTACCGCGATTGGCCGCTGGGTATTTGAAGAGGCGTGCCGGATTCTGGCAGGCTGGCAGCGACAGGGCATCATGCTGCCGCTTAGCGTCAATATTTCTGCCGTTCAGCTGCGCGATACCGCGATGGTCTCCCATCTGCAGGCGCTGCTGACGCGCCATCAGATTGCGCCCGGCACCTTTGTGCTGGAGATGACGGAAACCGCCCATATCGGTGATGCCGAGCAGGCGATCTCGCTGCTGCGGATGTTGCAACAAACCGGCGTCGCGGTGGCGCTGGATGATTTTGGCATGGGCTATTCCAACCTCAATTCGCTGCATCAGTTAAAAGCTCTGCCGGTCAATAAGCTCAAGATGGATCGCAGCTTTGTGGCGGCGCTGCCCGTTGATGACACCATGGTGCGCATCGTGGCAGCGATCGCTGACATTATTCACCTGGACGTGATTGCTGAAGGGGTCGAAACCGCTGAGCAGCGCGACTGGCTGCTGGCGCGCGGTATCTACATCGGTCAGGGTTACCTTTATGCTGAAGCGCTGCCGGTAGCGCGATTCAATCAGGCATGGATTGAAAAACCCTCAATGACGGAATAATTGCCTGATTCATTGATTTTGCGAGAATTTTAGTTACAAAACCCCATGCTGAAGCGTTTCAGTTCAGAATTACGTCGGTATCATTTCCCGCTGGTTTGTCAGCCTGTATTAATCACGTAAACAGAGTGTTATTTTCGGGTTACTGTCAGGCGCCGCCTGTGTTGCCCGTCAGTCACAATAACGAATCCGACAACATCACCTCACGGCGTTAGTGGACACCTGTTTATGAAAACCTCACTTTTTAAAAGCCTCTATTTCCAGGTGCTGATGGCGATTGGCATCGGCGTTTTGTTAGGCCATTTTTATCCGGAACTCGGGACCCAGATGAAGCCGTTGGGAGATGGCTTTGTTAAATTGATCAAGATGATTATCGCCCCGGTGATTTTCTGTACCGTGGTGACCGGCATTGCCGGGATGGAAAGTATGAAAGCGGTCGGCCGCACCGGTGCGGTGGCGCTGCTCTATTTTGAAATTGTCAGTACTATCGCGCTGATTATCGGTCTGGTGGTGGTCAACGTGGTGCAGCCGGGTGCCGGGATGAACGTCGATCCGGCGACGCTGGATGCCAAAGCGGTGGCCATGTATGCGCAGCAGGCGGAACAGCAGGGCGTTGTGGCCTTCCTGCTGGATGTGATCCCTAACAGCGTGATCGGTGCTTTTGCCAGCGGTAACATTCTGCAGGTGCTGCTGTTCGCCATTCTGTTTGGTTTCGCACTGCATCGCCTCGGCAACACCGGCACGCTGATTTTCAACGTGATTGAAAACTTCTCGAAAGTCATTTTCGGCATTATCAATATGATCATGCGGCTGGCGCCTATCGGGGCCTTTGGTGCCATGGCGTTCACTATCGGTAAGTATGGCGTGGGTTCGCTGGTGCAGCTCGGCCAGCTGATTATCTGCTTCTACATCACCTGTATTCTGTTCGTGGTGATTGTGCTGGGGCTGATTGCGCGTCTGTTTGCCGGTTTCAGCATCTTCAAATTTATCGCGTACATCAAAGAAGAGCTGCTGATCGTACTGGGCACCTCCTCTTCCGAGTCTGCGCTGCCGCGTATGCTGGATAAGATGGAGCGGCTCGGCTGCAAGAAATCGGTGGTGGGACTGGTGATACCGACCGGTTACTCCTTCAACCTGGACGGGACCTCGATCTACCTGACCATGGCGGCGGTGTTTATCGCCCAGGCCACCAATGCGCACATGGATATCTTCCATCAGATCACGCTGCTGGTGGTGCTGTTGCTCTCCTCGAAAGGGGCTGCCGGGGTGACGGGCAGCGGATTCATCGTGCTGGCGGCAACGCTCTCCGCGGTGGGACATCTGCCGGTGGCCGGTCTTGCGCTGATTCTGGGTATCGACCGCTTTATGTCTGAAGCCCGTGCGCTGACCAATCTGGTGGGTAACGGTGTGGCGACCGTGGTAGTGGCAAAATGGGTCGACCAGCTGGATCAAAAACAGCTGAATGACACGCTTGCTGGCCGGAATAAGGCGAAAAAAGCGTCTGAACCTTCCGTTTAATCATTGATTTTCACTTAAATCCCGACAAATGCCCGCTGTCGCTTGCCCTGACAGCGGGCATTTGGATAATAAACCCTACTTGTTTTTTTGACGTTTTTCACTTCGTTGCGCGACATCCTGAGCTTCCTGTGGTCAAACACTCTGTTATTGGATAACAGCGCGATTCGGCGTCCAGCCGGTTCGCTAATAACAGCGGCAAAACGTGCCAGCGATAACGATATTTGAATTATTTGAGTAGGGGTTCACATGCAGGGCACCAGAATTCGGCTTTTGGTTGGTGGATTAGTGCTGGCAGCCACCAGCTATGGTCTCCAGGCAGAAACGCTGCAACCGGATCCGGCCTGGCAGGAAGGCAAGCTGGATAACGGATTTAACTGGCAGTTACTGGCCACACCGCAACGTCCCAGTGACCGCATCGAACTGCGTATGGTGGTGAATACCGGCTCGCTGGTCGAAAGTGCGCAACAGGCGGGCTTCAGCCATCTGCTGCCACGTCTGGCGATGGTGCATAACACCGCGCTCGACACCAACCAGCAGCGGGCGTTATGGCAACAGGCGATGGACCCCCAGCATCCGCTGCCGCCCGTTATCGCCTCCTATGACTTCACGCAATACAACCTCAGCCTGCCCAACAATCGCCCCGAACTGCTGAAAGAAGCCCTGAACTGGCTGGCGGCCACCGCAGGCAACATGGCGATTACCGAGCAGGTGGTGAATACCGCCCTGTCCGCATCCGATCCGGTCGCCACCTGGCCGAAAGATACCCAGGATGTCTGGTGGCGCTATCGTCTGAAAGGTTCGGCATTACTGGCGCACGATCCCGCAGCGCAACCGCGTGCCCCGGTCGATTTAACCCAGCTGAATGATTTTTACCGTCAGTGGTATACCCCTGATGCGATGACGCTGTACGTGGTGGGTAATGTCGAAAGCCGTAGCCTCTCCGAGCAGATCAACAAAGCGTTTTCGCCGTTGACCGGCAAACGTGAAACCCCTGCGCCGCTGCCAACCTTATCGCCGCTGCCGCACGAGCCGGTTAACCTGGTCAGCGGCAAAATGACGCAGGATCGCCTGTCGCTGGTGTGGGATACGCCGTGGCAACCGATTCGCGACTCCCAGAACCTGCAGCGTTACTGGCAGGGCGATCTGGCGCGTGAAGCGCTGTTCTGGCATGTGCAGCGCACGCTGAGCGACAGCAAAGCGCAGGGCGTGCAGGTCGGTTTTGACTGCCGCGTGCTTTACCAGCGTGCGCAATGCTCAATCAATCTCGATGCACGCAATGAGACGCTGGCGCAGAACATGAATCTGGTGGCGCGTGAACTGGCGGCAGTCCGCGACAAAGGTTTACCGCAGGAGGAGTTTGATGCGCTGATGGCGCAGAAGCTGCTGGAGCTGAATAAGCTGTTCACCACCTATGCCCGCACCGATACCGACGTGTTGATGAGCCAGCGACTGCGCTCGCAGCGGAACTCGGTGGTGGATATCGCGCCGGAGCAGTACCAGAAACTGCGTCAGACCTTTCTTGCCGGTCTGACCCGTGAACAGCTGAATCAGGAGCTGCGTCAGCAACTGAGCCAGGAGCTGATGATGGTGCTGATTCAGCCGGAAGGCGAAGCCGAAACCAACGTCAAAAGCCTGCAAAGTGAGTGGGAAAAGGTGATGGCACCGCCTGTGGCGCCGGCGACCGGCAACGATGCCAGCCAGCCGGACAGCAGCGCCAGCGACATCCAGCCGCCAGCCGCATAATCAGGTTTTCGCCCTGAGCCACTCGGTCACTAACATCGGCCAGCTGGCGAGGGGCAAATCTGCCACGCCGCGGATTCCAAATCCGTGGCCGCCCTTCTGATAGAAATGCACTTCTGCCGGGACATTGTGCTGCCGTAACGCGCCGAAAAACGCCATGCTATGGTTCACCGAAACCGATTCGTCGTCGGCAGCGTGAATCAACAGCGTCGGTGGCACCAGCGGGTGTACCCGCGTTTCCAGTGAATAGGCTTCAATGGTTTTTTGATCCGGCCACGCGCCGAGCAAGCGGGTGCGTGAACCTTCATGCGCCATGCCGTCCCGCATGCTGATTACCGGATAGACCAGCACCATCGCATCCGGACGCGGCGAGAAGTTTTCAGCACCATCCTGCACCGGATAGAGCTTCTCGGCGAAACGGGTACCCAGGCTGGCGGCGACGTGACCACCCGCTGAAAAGCCCATCATCACGATATATTTGCCGTTGAGCCCGCGCTGCGCCCGTTCACGCAGCACCCGCACCGCGCGCTGGGCATCGGCCAGCGGCGCATCGGGACCTTCGTGATGACCATCATAAGGCAGCCGGTAGGTCATCACCGCCAGGGTGTAGCCCATTGAGGTGAAGAAGGTCGCCAGCGCGCTTCCTTCGCGGTCGATCATCACGCGATGATAACCGCCGCCCGGCGCGACCAGCAGGGTAATGCCATTCGACTCTACCGGATACCAGATCGCCATTTCCGGGCAGCGTACGCCAGTGGCGGCCCGATCGTAAGGCTCATACTGTTTCGCCATATCGATGATTTGTGGCTGCGCGCGTGAATCGCTGGCGCCTGGCGCATCACCTTGAGGCCAGATATTAATAATTTCTGTGTGCATAACATGTCCTGATGCGAGGAGTGTTTTAATTGTTTTTTTCGCGGCCGGAGAGCACAGCGTCCTGCTGTTGTTGATTAAAAGATGGTCTTTTTTCCGGCGGACGTCCATCCGAAAACGACAAAAATGACCAGATTCGGACTATGCCTGGTGGCGGGATTTTGAGAGTAACTCACTAATTTTAAAACATAATTTATAAGATGTTCTGGAGGCGCTAGCGGTGCGGGGCCGGCGATTAACGATGATTTATTTGTTTAAGGTAAATGGTCGATACAGCCCGCTTTGTTAGCTGAAATTTACCGGATATTTCGCTGCGGGCTGTTAAGAAGGAATAATGCGTCGGGCGGGTTATCCGTGGTTGTAATAACCGGCCCGCAGCCGTCGTTTAGTCGGGCATCGCCCCGGCCGGGATAATCGCGCCGCGATGCTGAATCACCGTGCTGGCGGTGAGGTGACCGCGCTGTGCCGCCGCTTCTGCTGAAGCACCGGTCAGACGGCGTGCCAGATAACCGGCACTGAACGAGTCGCCAGCGGCGGTGGTGTCGATGATCTTCTCTTTTGCCAGACGGACCGCTGGCACATCAATCAGGGGATCGTCGCCGATGGCAACCAGGCAGGATTCTGCGCCGCGTTTGATCACAATTTCGCTGGCACCGGCCTGACGCGTGCGCGCAATTACCGCCTCCAGCGGCTGTTCGCCCCACAGCAGATGTTCATCATCCAGCGTCAGAAAAGCGATATCGGTGCGGTTGAGCATGGCGCGGTAAGCGGCCTGGGCGCTGGCCTGATCGGCCCATAAGCGCGGACGATAGTTGTTATCAAATATCACCTTACCGCCATTGGCGCGACAGCGATCCAGCAGCTGCATCAGTTTATCGCGGCTGGCTGGGGCTAAAATAGCCAGGCTGATCCCGCTCAGATAGAGATAGTCATAGTGCGCCAGCTGCTGACAGATCGCTTCTGACTGAGGACTGTCAAGCCAGTAACGGGCGGCGGCATCGCTGCGCCAGTACCAGAAGGTGCGCTCACCCTCAGCGTCGGTTTCAATCACATACAGGCCAGGCATTTTATTGTCGAGACGCTGGATCAGATCGGTATTGACCTTTTCCTGCTGCCAGGCGGCGATCATCTGATCGCTGAACGAGTCAACACCCAGCGCGGTAACATAATCGACCCGAAGCTGCTGCTGATCCACCTGACGGGCGATGTAGACCGCAGTATTCAGCGTATCACCGCCAAAGCCGCGTTTAATGTTCTCACCTTTTTCGGACAGCTCAATCATGCATTCACCAATAATGGCAATTTTTTTCTGCGTCATGGTTTTAGACCTGTAGTGAAATATCGCCCTAGTCTCGCGTCTGGTATGGCAGACGTCAATGCTTTTAAAACGGTGTTTTAATTTAACTTAAGGTGACGAATAGCACCGATCTGGCAGATAAAGCGCGCTATGTTCGGCTTGTTTTGGCGATTGTGTCAGCTCAAAGGTTGTTAGACTTCCCGCTTTGATGTGGCTGGACATTTCATCAAGCGATCACAGGCATGGTCGATAATCACCGTTGAGTCGCCCATTTTGAGCGCTCGTTACCAACCAGGAAAACACCATGGTGATGGAGAGTATTCGTCAATGGCTACCATCTTCAACTGACCTCAACGCCCAACCGGAAATACCCCATTTCTGGCACCAGTGCCAACGATGCTATCGCTTCCAGCCGATTTATCAGGTGACGGGACGGTTGCTGGCAATCGAGCTGCTGACGGCAATTACGCATCCGTTGGCACCTGAAAAAAGCCTGTCGCCGGAAGCCTATTTTGCCGGGCTGGATATCCCCCAGCGGCTGCATGTGGTGCATGAACAACTCGAACTGCTAATGCAGTGGACACCCTTTTTCGAACAACATGGGGTGGTCGCTTCGGTCAACATTGATGGTCCGTCTCTGTTAGCGCTGCAGCATCATCCGGCGATCCGCAGCCTGATTGCTCGTCTGCCCTGGGTACGCTTTGAACTCACAGAGCATCATGTGCTGCCGCAGGAAGAGATGGTGGCGCAGATGCCGGAGCTGGGGCCGCTGTGGCTGGATGATTTTGGCTCTGGCATGGCCAATTTCTCGGCGCTGACCGAACTGAAATATGACTACATTAAACTGTCGCGTGAACTGTTTATCCTGCTGCGCAATTCCGACGAAGGACGCAGCCTGTTTTCGATGCTGCTGGCGTTGATCAACCGTTACTGTAATGGCGTCATCGTTGAAGGCGTGGAGACGGAAGAGGAGTGGCAGCAGGTCAGACGCTCACCCGCCATCGCCGCTCAAGGCTATTTCTTTTCGCGCCCGCTTCCCTTTTCTGAATTGAATCATCTCACTATCCAGCTTCCCTGACGCCGTTGCTCACGGTCTCGACTATCTTTAACGGAGACAGTGAACGTGCAAGGAGAAAGCGCAATGTCGCGTACCGGGAAAATAGTCAGTTGGGTAGTAGGGATTCTGCTGTTGTTAATCGTGGTCATCATCGTGGTGATCGCCACCTTTGACTGGAATCGCCTGAAACCCACCATCAATCAGAAAGTCTCAACCGAACTCAATCGGCCCTTTGCAATACGCGGCGATCTGGGCGTTAACTGGGCGCGCAATCCGCAGGAACCGGGCTGGCGACGCTGGATACCGTGGCCGCAGATCCATGCGGAAGATATCATGCTGGGTAATCCGCCTGATATTGCTGACGTCACCATGGTACATCTGCAGCGGGTCGATGCCACCTTGTCACCGCTGTCGCTGCTGCATAAAGAGCTGTTCATTCCGTGGATTAAGTTGCAGCGACCCGATGCGCGTCTGATTCAGACCGCGGATAAGAAAAATAACTGGACCTTTAACCTCGCTAACAGCGACAGCAAAGATCAGAATGCGGCGCCTTCCGCCTGGTCATTCCGTCTCGATAACATCCTGTTCGATCAGGGCCAGATCCGCTATCGCGATGCCATCAACCACGCCGATGTAACGGTACAGGTTAACCCGCTGGGTAAACCGGTGCCTTACGCGCAGATCGCTGGCGGAGATGATAAGCAGCAGGGCGCGGGCGATTTTGTTTTCGGCTGGCAGGCGAACGGCACCTATAACGACGAGAAACTCAGTGGTCAGGGCAAAATAGGCGGGATGCTGTCGCTGCGCAGTCAGAACACACCGTTCCCGGTGCAGGCTGACCTGCGTAACGGCAGCACGCGGGTCCAGGTCACCGGCGGAGTTCAGGACCCGATGAACCTCGGCGGACTCAACGTGCGGCTGCGCTTCTCGGGTGACACACTGGCGAATCTGTACGGGCTGACCGGCGTGTTGTTGCCTGACACTCCTCCGTATGAAACGGACGGTCACCTGATCGCGAAGTTCAGTGGTGAGAAAGGCGCGGTCTACCGCTATGAAAAATTCAACGGCCACATTGGTGACAGCGATATTCACGGTTCGCTGATCTATAGCCAGGGCAAACCGCGGCCGAGACTCAGCGGTGAACTGACTTCAGACCAGCTGCGGATGGCGGATCTGGGTCCGCTGATTGGCGTCGATTCCGGCAAAGGCAGCGACAAAACCGCGCAGGCAAAAGCCCGGCGCGGAGAGAAATCGAGCCAGCCCGCCGATCGGGTATTGCCACATGACCAGTTTGATACCAAAAACTGGGACGTGATGGATGCCGACGTGAAGTTCAGCGGTAAACGTATCGAACACAGCAATTCGCTGCCGTTAAGCGATCTTTATACCCATTTGCAGCTGAAAAACGGCGATCTGCTGCTGGACCCGTTGCGCTTTGGTGTGGCGGGCGGTGCGCTCAACAGCACCATCCGGCTGGAGGGGGATCACTCGCCGATGCGCGGTCGGGTTGACCTTCATATACGTAAGCTGCAGCTGCGTCAGCTCTTCCCGAATGTCGAGGCGATGAAGAACAGCCGTGGCCAGCTCAATGGCGATGCCAGCTTTACCGGCACCGGTAACTCAGTGGCCGATCTGCTGGCGACCAGTAACGGGCAGCTCAAACTGCTGATGAATGATGGGCTGATTAGCCGCAGCCTGATGGAAATTGCCGGACTCAACGTTGGTAACTATGTGGTGGGCAAGCTGTTTGGTGATGATCAGGTGCGCATCAACTGCGCCGCCACCGATCTCAAACTGCAGAATGGTGTGGCGACGCCTAACCTGTTTGTGTTTGATACCGAGAACGCGATTATCAATGTGTCAGGCAATGCAAACTTCGCCAGTGAGCGGCTGGATCTTTCGGTGAATCCGGAGAGTAAAGGCATCCGCATCGTGACGCTGCGCTCCCCGCTCTACGTGCGTGGCACCTTTAAAAATCCGGATGCGGGCGTGAAAACGGGGCCGTTGCTGGCACGGGGTGCCGCTGCCGTGGCGCTGGGCGCGGTCGTGGGTCCGGCAGCGGCGCTGCTGGCACTGATCTCTCCAAGTGATAACGAAGACAACCAGTGCAGCACCGTCCTGCAGCAGATGAAGCAGAAGAAGTAATTAGTTGCGATAGAGCACTTTGATAATGTGATAACCGAAACCGGTCTTTACCGGCCCGTATGGCGTTAACAGCGGGCAGGTAAAGACCGCCTTATCAAACGCCGGCACCATCTGTCCCTGGCGAAATTCCCCCAGATCGCCGCCGTTACGGCCGGAGGGACAGGTTGAGTGCTTCTTTGCCAGCTGCTGGAAATTCCCGCCTTTTGCCAGTTTCGCCAGAATCTCTTTTGCCAGTGCTTCCTCTTTCACCAGGATGTGTAAAGCCGCCGCGGTTTTCGCCATGTTGCTATCTCGGTTGTGTATAATTGCCGCCCAGTATAAACCCCTTTCTTTTGATTCAACTGAGCGATTTTCCTATGCGTTTAAACCCCAGCCAACAACGCGCCGTCGAATTTGTTACCGGTCCCTGTCTGGTGCTGGCGGGCGCGGGATCGGGCAAAACCCGCGTAATCACCAATAAAATCGCCCATCTGATTCGGGAGTGTGGCTATCAGGCGCGCCATATCGCCGCGGTCACCTTCACCAATAAAGCGTCTCGTGAGATGAAAGAGCGTGTGGCGCAGACGCTGGGCCGCAAAGAGGCGCGCGGCCTGATGATCTCCACTTTCCATACTTTGGGGCTGGAGATCATCAAGCGTGAAACGGCGGCGCTGGGCATGAAGTCCAACTTTTCGCTGTTTGATGACCAGGACCAGCTCGGATTGCTGAAAGAGCTGACGAAAGAGTGGCTGGAAGAGGATAAAACTCTGTTGCAGCAGCTGATCTCGACCCTCTCGAACTGGAAAAACGATCTGGTCGATCCGCCGCACGCAGCGGCACGGGCGAGTTCAGAGCGCGATAAAATTTTTGCCCACTGCTACGCCCTTTACGACCAGCATCTCAAGTCATGTAACGTGCTCGATTTTGACGATCTGATCCTGCTGCCGACGCTGCTGTTGCAGCGTAATCAGGAGGTGCGTGAGCGCTGGCAGCAGCGCATTCGCTATCTGCTGGTGGATGAGTATCAGGACACCAACACCAGTCAGTACGAGCTGGTGAAGCTGCTGGTTGGGGCGCGGGCGCGCTTTACCGTGGTGGGCGACGACGATCAGTCGATCTACTCATGGCGCGGGGCACGGCCACAAAACCTGGTGCTGCTGAAAGAAGATTTTCCGGCGCTGGAGGTGGTGAAACTGGAGCAGAATTACCGTTCCTCCCAGCGCATCCTGAAAGCGGCAAATATCCTGATCGCCAATAATCCGCACGTATTTGAAAAACGCTTGTTCTCTGAACTGGGTCTGGGCAGTGAACTGAAGGTGGTCACCGCCAACAGTGAAGAGCACGAGGCGGAGCGGGTGACCGGCGAACTGATTGCCCACCATTTTATCAACAAGACGCAGTATAAAGACTACGCCATTCTCTACCGCGGCAACCATCAGTCGCGGGTGTTTGAAAAGTTTCTGATGCAGAACCGTATTCCCTATCGCATCTCGGGCGGTACCTCGTTCTTCTCACGCCCGGAGATCAAAGATCTGCTGGCCTATCTGCGTGTGCTGACCAATCCCGACGATGACAGCGCCTTTTTGCGCATCGTCAATACGCCGCGCCGCGAGATTGGCCCGGCGACGCTGCAAAAACTGGGCGAATGGGCCAACCTGCGCAACAAGAGCCTGTTTAACGCCAGCTTTGATGTCGGTCTGGGTCAGACGCTGGGCGGACGCGGACTGGAACATCTGCAACGCTTCACCCACTGGCTGAACGAGATTATCCAGCTGACCGAACGCGAGCCGGTGAATGCGGTACGCGACCTGATTCGCGGTATCGACTATGAAAGCTGGCTGTTCGAAACCTCCGGCAGTCCGAAAGCGGCAGAGATGCGGATGAAGAACGTCAACACGCTGTTTCAGTGGATGACGGAGATGCTGGAAGGCAGCGATCTGGATGAGCCGATGACCCTGGCGCAGGTGGTCACGCGCTTTACCCTGCGCGACATGATGGAGCGCGGGGAAAGCGACGAAGAGCTTGATCAGGTGCAGTTAATGACGCTGCATGCGTCTAAAGGCCTGGAATTCCCCTATGTGTTTCTGGTGGGGATGGAAGAGGGACTGTTGCCGCATCAGAGCAGCATCGATGAGAACAATATCGAAGAGGAGCGGCGTCTCGCTTACGTCGGCATCACGCGGGCGCAGAAAGAGCTGACCTTTACCCTCTGCCGTGAACGTCGGCAGTATGGCGAACTGGTGCGACCGGAGCCGAGCCGTTTTCTGCTGGAACTGCCGCAGGACGATCTGCAGTGGGAGACGGAGCGCAAAGTGGTGAGTGCCGAAGAGCGGATGAAAACCGGACAGAGTCGGGTTGCGGGCCTGCGCGCGATGCTGGATAAGGCGAAGAAAGGCTAAGCCGGTGGAAGAGAGGATGAGGCGACGACAGCGCGCCTCAGGCTGCCTTAACGGGTGCCGGTTACGACAGGGTCAGTAACCAGTGCACATAGGACTGATAATGGCTCTCCTGCTCCAGCAGCTCGCTGCGCAGCGGATGCGCCTCCAGCCAGCCATCAGGTAAAGTCAGATGCAGCGCGTCATCGTCAGCCTGCAGCCGGACTGCCGGCAGGGTGTCGTCGCGACGGCGGCTGGAGAAGATGATCGCCAGACGCAGCAGACGGCACATCCGTTCCGCCAGACGCGGCGGCAGGGCATTCTGCTGCGCCAGTAACGCCAGGTCGATACTGCCGCTCTGATTCTGCAGCAGACAGGCCAGCAATTTCTTCTGCGCCGGGGTAAAGCCGGGCAGATCGAGGTGACGGACCAGATAAGCGGCGTGCTGCGGCGCATGGCGGAAGTCGACGCTCAGGCCAATCTCATGAATGGCGCAGGCGCTGAGCAGCAGGTCACGGCAGCGCTGATCCAGCTTCCACAGGGTAGAGACCTGACGGAAAAAACGTTCTGCCAGCTGGCGGACCCGATCGGCTTGCTCTACGTCGATGCTAAAACGACGCTGGACGTTCTGTAGCGTGCGGGTGCGGATATCGCGGTCGATCGGCAGGTGCAGCATGCCGTAAACCAGCCCTTCACGCAGCGCGCCGCCCGCCAGCGTCATGCTATCAATAGCGAGTTCCTGAAAGATGGCGATCAGAATCGACAGGCCGCTGGGAAACACCAGCGCCCGTTCCAGCGTCAGCCCTTCAATTTCCAGCTCTTCCAGCTTACCGCACTGAATAGCGCGCTGCTTCAGCTGCTGCAGTTTATTCAGGGTAATGCGCTCGTCCATCCCCTGCGCCACCATAATCTCCTGCAGCGCCTGCACCGTACCCGACGCGCCGACACAGGCCTGCCAGCCCTGCTCACGCAGTTGCGCGGCAATCGGCCGGATCATCTCGCGCGCCGCCTGTTCCGCCTGGTCAAAGTTCTCCTTCGCCAGGTGACGATCGCTAAAGAAGCGCTCCAGCCAGGTCACGCAGCCCATCGACAGGCTGAATAACACGGTGGCATGCGAACCATCACCGGTCGCCAGCTCGGTGCTGCCGCCGCCGATATCGACCACAAGACGCTGATCGGAACCGCCGGTGGTGTGCGCCACGCCCTGATAAATCAGGCGAGCCTCTTCTTCACCGCTGATGACGTTGATGGTACAGCCGAGAATCTGTTGCGCCGTATCGAGAAATTCCTGCGCATTCGCTGCCAGACGCAGCGTGGCGGTTGCCACCACGCGGATCTGATCGAGAGGGATATCCTGCAGTTGTTCAGAGAACAGTTTGAGGCATTGCCAGCCGCGCGTCATCGCCTCAGCTGACAAATGGTTGCTTTTATCCAGACCGGCCGCAAGGCGTACCTTGCGCTTAATTTTCGCGATGGTCTGAATACTGCCAGACACCTCGCGCACCACCAACATATGAAAGCTGTTAGAACCTAAATCAATCGCAGCATAAAGTGACGATGCGCTTAGCATGGTGAGCTTAACCCGAACGTTTACGGTTGTTGTTGCGTGGCGCACCGCGACGATTAGCGTTGTTGCCTCCGCGACGCGGACCGTTGCCGGTACGGCTGCGTGCCAGACGCTTAGGCGGCGGCAGGTCAGTCAGTAATGCATCGCTGTTGTACTTGCTGACCGGGATGCTGTGACCGATATACTCTTCAATCGCCGGCAGGTTCAGCGCGTACTCTTCACAGGCCAGGCTGATGGAGTGTCCGCTGGCGCCCGCACGACCGGTACGACCGATACGGTGTACGTAATCTTCGCAATCATCCGGCAGATCGTAGTTAAACACGTGCGTCACGGCAGGAATATGCAGGCCCCGGGCGGCAACGTCAGTCGCAACCAGAATATCCACATCCCCTTTGGTGAAGTCGTCAAGAATGCGCAGGCGCTTCTTCTGAGCGACATCACCGGTCAGCAGGCCGACACGATGACCATCGGCAGCCAGATGGCCCCAGATATCTTCGCAACGGTGCTTGGTGTTGGCGAACACAATGGCGCGATCAGGCCACTCTTCTTCCAGCAGGGTTTGCAGCAGGCGCATTTTCTCTTCGTTAGACGGATAGAAAAGCTCTTCCTGAATGCGGTGGCCGGTTTTCTGTTCCGGTTCCACTTCAACATATTCAGCACTGTTCATGTGCTCAAACGCCAGTTCACGCACCCGATAAGAGAGCGTGGCGGAGAAGAGCATGCTGAGACGCTGGGTCGCTGCCGGCATCCGGCGGAACAGCCAGCGAATGTCTTTAATAAAGCCGAGATCGAACATGCGGTCGGCTTCGTCCAGCACCATCACCTGAATGACACCGAGGTTAACGTGGTTTTGCTTCGCGTAATCAATCAGACGGCCAGTGGTCCCGACCAGAATATCGACGCCTTGCTCCAGCACTTTCAGCTGTTTATCGTAGCCATCACCGCCGTAGGCGAGGCCCAGTTTCAGGCCGGTTGAGGCGGTTAACGGTTCTGCATCGGCATGAATCTGCACGGCAAGTTCACGCGTTGGCGCGAGAATTAATGCCCGTGGCTGGTTAACCTGACGACCTTCAGGCGCAGGATGAGAGAGAAGATGATGAAACGTTGACGTCAGAAACGCCATCGTTTTGCCGGTACCGGTTTGCGCCTGGCCTGCAACATCACGCCCGGAAAGCGTAAAGGGCAGGGCTAACGCCTGAATCGGCGTGCAGTATTGAAAGCCTTTACTATCAAGGGCTTCAACGACTTTTGGGTGCAGGGCGAAGTCGGAAAACTTCTGTTCAGTTAAGTGTGTTTTGCTCATAGTGTGGTAGAATATCAGCTTACTATCGCTTTACGAAAGCGTATCCGATGAAATAAAGTCAACCTACATTGGTTTATATTACGCCAATTCGCCAGGCATAATCTTGTGGAGTAAAACATGAGCAGCGATAAAATCGTTCATCTGACTGATGACAGTTTCGACACCGACGTGCTGAAAGCCGACGGCGTTACACTGGTAGATTTCTGGGCTGAATGGTGTGGTCCTTGCAAAATGATCGCACCAATCCTTGATGAAGTTGCAGAAGAGTATGATGGCAAACTGACCATCGCTAAGCTGAATATTGATGATAACCCAGGCACGGCACCGAAATACGGCATTCGTGGTATCCCGACGCTGCTGCTGTTTAAAAATGGCGAAGTCGCCGCGACCAAAGTGGGCGCGCTGTCTAAAGGCCAGCTGAAAGAGTTCCTGAACGCCAACCTGGCGTAATTCAGGGCTGAACGTCTGGCAGTGGTGAATTTATCTCCTGCTGCTGGACGTTCGCTTTCAGGCGTGCTAAGTTACCAACACTGCATTACGAACTTACCTTGTAGTTAGCATCTAAAGTTTTCCCTTGTTAAACCCTGTCGCACTGTACCTTATAAAGATAGAACGGTTTAGCAATCTGACGGTTAGCTCCAACTCTGGCATCGCAATCGACCGTCTCCTCGCTTCCAGGTCGCCATCCCAGACGATGATCGTCGAGAAGAGTCGAAAAGAGCCATTAACGGCATGGATTAATTGCCATACCATTCACGACAAACATTTCGAGTATTACCCCGAGTTTAAGAACCCATCACTATGAATCTTACCGAATTAAAGAATACGCCGGTTGCTGAGCTGATTACTCTCGGCGAAAATATGGGGCTGGAAAACCAGGCTCGTATGCGCAAGCAGGACATTATCTTCTCCATCCTGAAGCAGCACGCGAAAAGCGGCGAAGACATCTTTGGTGATGGCGTGCTGGAGATATTACAGGACGGATTTGGATTCCTCCGTTCCGGAGACAGCTCCTACCTCGCCGGTCCTGATGATATCTACGTTTCCCCCAGCCAGATTCGCCGTTTTAACCTCCGCACAGGTGATACCATCTCTGGCAAAATTCGTCCGCCTAAAGAGGGTGAACGTTATTTTGCGCTGTTGAAAGTTAACGAAGTTAACTACGACAAGCCGGAAAATGCGCGTAATAAGATTCTGTTCGAAAACCTCACGCCGCTGCACGCAAATAAACGTCTGCGTATGGAGCGGGGTAATGGCTCAACGGAAGATCTGACGGCACGTGTGCTGGATCTGGCGTCACCGATTGGTCGTGGTCAGCGTGGTCTGATCGTGGCACCGCCAAAAGCCGGTAAAACCATGCTGCTGCAGAATATCGCGCAGAGCCTGGCGTATAACTACCCGGATTGCACCCTGATGGTGTTGCTGATCGACGAACGTCCGGAAGAAGTGACCGAGATGCAGCGTCTGGTGAAAGGCGAAGTTATCGCCTCGACCTTCGATGAGCCTGCTTCGCGCCACGTTCAGGTTGCTGAAATGGTGATCGAAAAGGCCAAGCGTCTGGTTGAGCACAAGAAAGATGTGATCATCCTGCTCGACTCCATCACCCGTCTGGCGCGTGCTTATAACACCGTGGTCCCGGCTTCAGGTAAAGTCCTGACCGGTGGTGTCGATGCCAACGCCCTGCACCGTCCTAAGCGTTTCTTCGGCGCAGCACGTAACGTGGAAGAGGGCGGCAGCCTGACCATCATCGCGACCGCGCTGGTTGATACCGGTTCGAAGATGGATGAGGTGATTTACGAAGAGTTTAAAGGTACCGGTAACATGGAACTGCATCTCTCACGTAAAATTGCTGAAAAACGCGTCTTCCCGGCGATCGATTACAACCGTTCCGGTACGCGTAAAGAAGAGCTGCTCACTTCTCAGGAAGAGCTGCAGAAGATGTGGATCCTGCGCAAAATCATTCACCCAATGGGCGAGATCGACGCGATGGAGTTCCTCATCAACAAGCTGGCGATGACCAAAACCAACGACGAATTCTTCGACATGATGAAGCGTTCCTAATCCGATACTGCAAAGCCGAACCACAGATTCGGCTTTTTTAGCCTAAATGCGCAGAAAATCGACCTTACGCCACGTCTCAACGTGGCGTTTTTCATTTCTGAGCTATAGGATTGAACACTGGCAGGAGCATTAATAATGACTGTGGTAGTGGTGGCGAATAAATGACCGTTCGTGCATCTCTTTATGCAGAATTCGGAATCCGACGCAGCGATAAGCGCATTGTTTCGCGTATTGTTGCCCGTGATGTTAGCTGAGAGCGTTTAACGTGAATTTACTCACTATGAGTACTGAGCTTGGTTTAATTTTTCTCTTTTCCCTGGCTTTCCTCTTTTTTGCCCGAAAAGCAGCTAAAAAAATTGGTCTGGTTGATAAGCCTAACTCACGTAAACGCCATCATGGCGCGATTCCGTTGGTGGGCGGCATTTCTGTGTTTGCAGGTATCTGCTTCACCTTCGCGATAACCAATTATTATCTGCCCCATGCGCTGCTCTATCTGGGGTGCGCCGGGGTGCTGGTGCTGGTTGGCGCACTGGACGATCGTTTCGATATCAGCGTGAAAATCCGTGCCGTGGTGCAGGCGATCGTCGCGGTGGTGATGATGACCGGCGCCAAACTTTATCTGCTGAGCCTTGGGTTTATCGTCGGACCCTTTGAACTGATTGTCGGCCCGTTTGGCTATGTGCTGACGCTGTTTGCCGTCTGGGCGGCGATTAACGCCTTTAATATGGTTGATGGCATTGACGGCCTGCTCGGCGGACTCTCTTCGGTCACCTTCGCGGCGATGGGCATCATCCTCTACTTTGATGGCCAGACCAGCCTCGCCATGTGGTGTTTTGCGATGATCGCCGCCACGTTACCTTACATCCTGCTTAACCTCGGCTTCCTCGGCCGCCGCTTTAAAGTGTTTATGGGCGATGCCGGCAGCACAATGATCGGCTTCACCATCATCTGGATTCTGCTGGAAACGACGCAGGGTCTGAGCCATCCCATCACTCCCGTCACCGCACTCTGGCTGATCGCCATTCCTTTAATGGACATGGTGGCGATTATGTACCGCCGTCTGCGTAAAGGCATGAGCCCGTTTTCTGCTGACCGCCAGCATATCCACCATCTGATCATGCGCGCTGGTTTTAGCTCACGTCAGGCCTTTGTGCTGATCACCGTTGCTGCCGCGATTCTTGCCGGTATCGGTGTCTTGGGTGAATACCTGGCGTTCATCCCGGAATGGGTCATGCTGCTGCTGTTCCTGGTGGCCTTCATGGTTTACGGCTACTGCCTGAAGCATGCCTGGCGCGTGGCGCGACGTGTCCGGCGTCTTAAACGCCGTCTGAGCCATTACCGTAACGCCAAAAACAATTTACCCCGCTAAGCGCTGATAAAGGATAACGCTGCCATGCCTGCTGAGATTGTGGACAACGAACTGGATATTCGCGGCCTGTGTTGCCGTTTATGGCAAGGCAAGCGCTGGATTGTCGGGCTGGCGCTGCTGTTTGCTCTGGTCGCCTGGCTGGCGACCCTGCTGATGAGGCAGGTCTGGAGCACCACCGCGGTTACCGATCGCCCGACCGTCAACATGCTGGGCTCTTACTATGCGCAGCAGCAGTTTCTTGCCAACCTGGATGTGCGCAATAACGCGCTGACGCTCTCTGCTCCCTCGCCCACGGTGATGGATGAGGTCTATCAGGAGTTCACCATGCAACTCGCCTCATGGGATACGCGCCGCGAGTTCTGGCAGCAAACCGATTATTATAAAAGCCGTAAAACCGGTAACGCGCACAACGATGCCGCGCTGCTCGACGATATGATCAGCAATATTGTGTTCACGCCAGCCGATGCAGCACATAACCTGCCGGACAATGTCCGCCTTAAAGCGGAAACCGCCAGCGATGCCAATAACCTGCTGCGCCAGTACATTGCTTACGCCAGCGAGCGGGCGGCACGCCATCTGAATGAAGAGTTTAAAGGTGCCTGGCAGGCACGGACGGCGCAGCTTCAGGCGCAGGTCAAACGGCAGGAAGATGTGGCTAACGCGGTGTTTCAGCGTCAGCAACATCGCCTGGAGCAGGCGCTGAAGATCGCCAGCCAGCAGGGGATTAATGAAAAGCAGGCGCGCGAAGCCGGGGAAAACCTGGCGGACAGCGATCTGTTTCTGCTGGGCAAGCCGGTGTTACAGGGGCAGCTTGATACCCTGCGCGCCACCGGACCCAACTTCGATATAAGCTATGATCAGAACAGAGCCATGCTGACCACGCTGGTAGCCGGCCCGACACTGAACAGCAAGTTCCAGACTTACCGTTACCTGCGTACCCCAGAAGAGCCGGTGTCGCGTGATAGTCCGCGCCGCCTGTTCATGATGATTATGTGGGGTGCCGTAGGGGCATTGGTGGGTGCTGGTGTGGCGCTGACACGTCGTCCGCGTCTGATCTCAGACCAGCGTCATTGAGAGAAACAGTGTGAAAGTTCTGACAGTATTTGGTACCCGTCCTGAAGCAATTAAAATGGCACCGCTGGTTCAGGCGCTGGCGCAGGATCCGGCTTTTGAATCGCGGCTGTGCGTCACTGCACAGCATCGCGAGATGCTCGATCAGGTGCTGCGCCTGTTTCAGCTGCAGCCGGACTACGACCTCAATATTATGCGACCAGAGCAGGGGCTGACCGAGATCACCTGCCGCATTTTAGAGGGCATGAAGAACGTGTTGCTCGACTTCAAACCGGACATTGTGCTGGTTCACGGCGACACAACCACCACCTTAGCGGCCAGCCTGGCGGCGTTTTATCAGCAAATCCCTGTGGGTCATGTTGAAGCCGGACTGCGCACCGGCGATCTCGCCTCGCCGTGGCCGGAAGAGGGAAACCGCAAACTCACCGGCCATCTTGCCCGTCTCCATTTCACACCGACGTTGCGATCGCGCCAGAATCTGCTGCAGGAAAATCTGCCGGATGCGCGCATCGTGGTGACCGGCAACACGGTGATTGATGCGCTGTTATGGGTGCGCGATCGGGTGCTGGATGACACCAATCTGAATGCTCAGCTGGCGGCCCGCTATCCGTTCCTCGACGACAGCAAGAAGCTGGTGCTGGTCACCGGCCATCGGCGTGAAAGTTTTGGCGACGGATTTGAGCGCATCTGTAGCGCGCTGGCGCAGATTGCGCGTCAGCATCCGGAAGCGCAAATCGTCTATCCGGTGCACCTGAACCCCAACGTTAGCGAGCCGGTTAACCGTATACTTAGCGGCATTGAAAATATCATTCTGATCGAGCCCCAGGAGTATCTGCCTTTTGTCTGGCTGATGAACCGCGCCTGGCTGATTCTCACCGATTCAGGAGGGATTCAGGAGGAAGCGCCATCGCTGGGCAAGCCGGTACTGGTGATGCGTGATACCACCGAGCGGCCCGAAGCGGTCGATGCCGGTACGGTAAAACTGGTGGGGACGGATATTGCCAGAATCGTGGCTGAGGTCAGCACCCTGCTGACTGACGATAACGCCTGGCAGGCGATGAGCCATGCCCATAATCCGTATGGCGATGGCAAAGCCTGTGGCCGTATTTTACAAGCCTTAAAAGATAACCGAGCCGACTTATGAGTTTTGAAACCATTTCCGTGATTGGACTGGGATACATTGGGCTGCCAACGGCAGCCGTTTTTGCCTCAAAGGGAAAAAAAGTGGTGGGCGTTGATATCAATGCCCGTGCGGTTGACACCATTAATCGTGGCGCGATTCATATCGTGGAACCCGATTTAGACCAGGTGGTGCACGCTGCCGTGACGCGCGGTGATTTGCGGGCGACCACCCAGCCGGAAGCCGCTGACGCGTTTCTGATTGCGGTGCCAACGCCCTTCCAGGCGGGCTATCAGCCCGATCTGCGCTTTGTGAAAGCCGCAGCAGAGTCGATCGCGCCGGTCCTGAAAACGGGCGATTTAGTGATTCTTGAATCTACCTCGCCGGTCGGCACCACCGAGCAGATGGCCGCGTGGCTGGCGGCTGCGCGTCCCGATCTGCGTTTCCCGCAGCAGAGTGAGACGCCCGATATTTTTATCGCTTACTGTCCGGAGCGGGTGCTGCCGGGCAAGGTGATGGTAGAGCTGATCAATAACGATCGGGTGATTGGCGGCATGACACCAGCCTGTTCGGCACGCGCCAGTGAACTCTATCGGCTATTTTTGAAAGGCGAATGCGTGGAAACCAACGCCCGCACCGCTGAGATGTGTAAGCTGACCGAAAACAGCTTCCGTGACGTTAATATCGCCTTTGCAAATGAGCTGTCGCTGATTTGCGCCGCTCAGGGGATTAACGTCTGGGAACTGATTGCGCTGGCCAATCGTCATCCGCGCGTTAACATTCTGCAGCCTGGCCCGGGCGTGGGCGGGCACTGCATCGCCGTCGATCCCTGGTTCATCGTGGCGCAGAATCCTGAACTGGCCCGTCTGATTCGGACCGCGCGCGAAGTGAATGACGCCAAGCCGCAATGGGTACTGGATCAGGTCAAAACGGCGGTGGCGGACAGCCTGACGCAAACCGGCAAGCGTGCCAGCGATCTGACCATTGCCTGTTTCGGTCTGGCCTTTAAGCCTGACATTGATGACCTGCGCGAAAGCCCGGCAATGGGCGTTGCGCGACTGATTGCTGACTGGCATAGCGGCACCAGCTGGGTGGTTGAACCGCACATCGATCAGATTCCGGAGGTGCTGAATGACAGAGCCACGCTGGTCTCCAGCGAGCAGGCGCTGGCACAGGCGGACATTCTGGTGATGCTGGTTGATCACCGCGCTTTCCGCGCAGTGGATGCCGCCGCAGTCCGTCAGCAGTGGGTGGTTGATACCAAAGGCGTCTGGCGATGAAACGTTTTCTGGTCACTGGCGGTGCCGGTTTTATCGGCTCGGCACTGGTGCGCTTTCTGATTGCCGAAACTGATCATCAGGTCGTGGTGGTCGATAAACTCAGCTATGCTGGCAACCTGGCTTCGCTAAGCAGCGTCGCCGATTCGCCACGTTTTAACTTTGAGCAGGCTGACATTTGCGATCGCCCGGCGCTCGATCAGATCTTTGACCGCTATCAGCCAGATTGTGTGATGCACCTGGCTGCGGAAAGTCACGTTGATCGCTCTATTGATGGGCCGATTGCCTTTATCGAAACCAACATCGTTGGAACTTACCAGCTGCTGGAAGCTGCACGCTTTTACTGGCAAGCGCTGGATGCTACACGCAAAGCGGCGTTTATTTTCCACCATATCTCAACTGACGAAGTGTTTGGCGATCTGCATGGCAGCGAGGATTACTTCACCGAAACCACGCCTTACGCTCCCAGCAGCCCCTACTCTGCCAGTAAAGCCAGCAGTGATCATTTAGTCCGTGCCTGGCGCCGAACCTACGGTTTGCCGACGCTGGTGACCAACTGTTCAAACAATTATGGTCCATGTCATTTCCCGGAAAAACTGATCCCGCTCACCATCATTAACGCGCTGGCGGGTAAAGCGTTGCCGGTGTACGGCAACGGACAACAGATACGTGACTGGCTCTATGTAGAAGACCATGCCCGCGCACTGTATCAGGTGGTCAGCCAGGGCAAGCCCGGTGAGACTTATAATATTGGTGGCCATAATGAGCGGCGTAATATTGAAGTGGTGGAAACCGTATGCAGCCTGCTGGAAGAGCTGGCGGCAGATCAAAAACCGCAGCGGCTGGCCCATTATCGCGACCTGATTACCTACGTTACCGATCGGCCCGGCCATGACCAGCGTTACGCAATTGACGCCAGTAAGATCGCGCGCGAATTAGGCTGGACGCCGCAGGAAACGTTTGAAAGCGGCATGCGTAAAACAGTCGCCTGGTATCTGGCGAATCCCGACTGGTGGCAAGCCATTCTCGATGGCCGCTACCGTGGCGAGCGCCTCGGCTTATCGCAATAAACAGCGAAAGGAGCAGCGATGAAAGGCATCATTTTAGCCGGAGGATCGGGCACACGTTTACATCCCATCACCCGTGCAGTTTCAAAACAACTGCTGCCGGTCTATGACAAACCGATGATCTATTACCCGCTGTCAGTGCTGATGCTGGCGGGTATTCGCGATATTTTGCTGATTACTACACCAGAAGATCGGGCGCAGTTTGAACGCCTGCTTGGCGACGGGACGGAATTTGGTGTTCGATTGAGTTACGCGGTTCAGCCTCATCCGGATGGGCTGGCGCAGGCGTTTATCATCGGTGAATCTTTTATTGGTGACGACAATTGCTGCCTGGTGCTGGGTGATAATCTTTACTTCGGCCAGGGCTTCAGTCCGAAGCTGAAGAAAGTCGCAGAGCAGAACCGCGGCGCAACCGTGTTTGGTTATCAGGTAATGGATCCCGAACGCTTTGGTGTGGTGGAATTCGATGATGACTTTAAAGCGATTTCTATTGAAGAAAAGCCAGCGCAACCGAAATCCCGCTGGGCGGTCACCGGCCTCTATTTCTACGACAATCAGGTGGTCGACTTCGCCAGACAGGTGAAACCTTCGTCACGCGGCGAACTGGAAATCACTGCTATTAATCAGATGTACCTTGAGCGCGGTGAGCTGACTGTCGAACTGCTGGGAAGGGGATTCGCATGGCTGGATACCGGCACCCATGACAGCCTGGTGGAAGCGAGCATGTTTGTGCAGACGGTCGAAAAGCGCCAGGGCTTTAAAATCGCCTGCCTGGAAGAGATCGCCTGGCGCAACAGCTGGCTGAGTGATGACCAGCTACGTGCGGCCGGCGAAGCGCTGACGAAAACCGGCTACGGCCAATACCTGCTGGATTTATTACATGCCCGTCCACGTCAATATTAATCCTCTTAGCTGGGAGAGCCAGTTCTTCGGTATCGACACCGTGCGGCTGGATCTTAACGGTGACACTGCGCTGGACGCAGCGTTGCAGCATCCCTGCGCGCTGCTGCAGATTAAAGTACCTGCCAGCCAGACCGCACTGATTGATACGCTGCAGCAGCACCGGTTCCAGCTGGTGGAAGGCGAAGCGGACCTGACGCTGGCGATTAAACAGACCGAACGACAGAGCGGCATTCGCATTGCGCGCGAGGCGCAGATTCCGTCACTGCGCGAGGCGGCCTCGCAGCTGTTCAGTCAGAGCCGTTTCCGCGCGCCCTGGTATGCGCCCGACGCCAGCGGGCGTTTTTACGCCCAGTGGATTGAAAATGCGGTGCGTGGCACCTTTGATCACCAATGCCTGGTAGCTGCGGATGCCACAGGCCAACTGCAGGGTTTCGTCTCGTTGCGTGAAGTGGACGGTGATGCCCGCATCGGCTTGCTGGCGGTGCTGCCTGACGCGCAGGGCCAGGGGCTGGGTCAGCGGCTGATGCTGGCGGCAGCAGACTGGGCGCGGGCGCGGCAGCTGGCGCAGCTCCATGTCGCCACTCAGCTCAGCAATCTTACGGCGATGCGCCTCTATTTACGCAGCGGTGCCCGCATCGACAGCACCGCCTACTGGTTCTACAGGAAAGGTCATGATTCCATTTAACGCACCCCCGGTTGTGGGCACCGAAATTGAGTACATGCAGTCGGCAATGAACAGCGGCAAGCTGTGCGGAGACGGCGGTTTTACCCGTCGCTGCCAGCAGTGGATGGAGCAGCGCTTTGGCAGCAAAAAAGTGCTGCTGACGCCTTCCTGTACCGCGTCGCTGGAGATGGCGGCGCTGTTGATCGATCTGCAGCCTGGCGATGAAGTGATCATGCCGAGCTACACCTTTGTCTCTACTGCCAACGCCTTTGTGCTGCGCGGTGCGCGCATTGTGTTTGTCGATGTGCGTCCTGACACCATGAACATTGATGAAACGCTGATCGAAGCGGCCATCACTGAAAAAACCCGCGCCATCGTGCCGGTGCACTACGCAGGCGTGGCCTGTGAAATGGACACTATTATGGCGCTGGCGGCGAAGCATAAACTGTTTGTGATAGAAGATGCGGCGCAGGGCGTGATGTCACGCTACAAAGGCCGTGCGCTGGGCACCATCGGCCATATTGGCTGCTTCAGCTTCCATGAAACCAAAAACTACACCGCCGGCGGCGAAGGTGGCGCGACACTGATCAATGACGCCAGCCTGGTCGAACGCGCCGAGATCATCCGGGAAAAAGGCACTAACCGTAGTCAGTTCTTTCGCGGTCAGGTGGATAAATATACCTGGCGCGATATGGGGTCGAGCTACCTGATGGCCGATCTGCAGGCGGCCTATCTCTGGGCGCAGCTGGAAGCGGCCGAACGTATTAATCAGCAACGGCTGCGTCTCTGGCAGCGTTACTACGATGCGCTTCAGCCGCTGGCGGAGCAGGGGCGCATCGATCTGCCGGTGATCCCTGCCAGCTGCGAGCACAATGCGCATATGTTCTACATCAAACTGCGCGATCAGGACGATCGTCAGGCGCTGATCAACTGGATGAAAGAAGCCGAGATACTGACGGTGTTCCACTACATTCCGCTGCACAGTTCACCCGCCGGTCAGCGCTTTTCGCAGTTTGCTGGCGTCGATCGTTTCACCACGGTGGAAAGTGAGCGTCTGCTGCGCCTGCCGCTGTTTTACAACCTGTCGGATAATAACCAGAGCACGGTTATCAGCTCGCTGCTGAGCTTCTTTTCCTGATGTCACTCGCCAGAGCCTCGGTGTGGACCGCCTCGTCCACGCTGGTAAAAATTGTTGCCGGGTTACTGGTGGTCAAACTGCTGGCGGTCAGCTTCGGGCCGGAAGGCGTCGGTCAGGCTGGAAACTTTCGTCAGCTGATCACCGTACTGGGCGTGCTGGCCGGTGCCGGCATTTTCAACGGCGTGACCAGCTATGTGGCGCAATATCAGCAGCAGCCGGAGCAGTTGCGGGCGCTGGTCGGTACCGCATCGACCATGGTGCTGGGCTTTTCCGGCGTACTGGCGCTGCTGTTCCTGCTGGCGGCTGGGCCGATCAGCCATGCGCTGTTTGGTCACGATCGCTATCAGAACGTGATCCGCGTGGTGGCGTTTCTTCAGCTCGGCATTGCCTGGGCGAACTTTAGTCTGGCATTGCTGAAAGGCTATCGTGATGCGCGCGGCAATGCGCTGGCGCTGATTCTCGGCAGCCTGATTGGGGTCGGCGGCTATCTGCTGTGCTGGTGGTTTGGCGGTTATCAGGGCGCACTGATCGGGCTGGCGCTGGTACCGGCGTTACTGCTTCTACCGGCGATGGCGCTGCTGAAACGCCGCATCCCTTTGCCGCTCAGCTGGCTGCGTCCGCAATGGCAGCCTGAACTGGCCCGTAACCTGACCAAATATACCCTGATGGCGCTGATTACCACCGTAACGCTGCCGGTGGCCTGGGTGATGATGCGTAACCTGCTGGCGGCGCAGCAGGGCTGGGCGCAGGTCGGTCTCTGGCAGGGCGTGACCAGCATCTCTGATGCCTACCTGCAATTTATCACCGCTACCTTCAGCGTCTGGCTGCTGCCGACGCTGGCGCGACTGGATAACAAACGCGATATCGCGCTGGAAATAGGGCGTGCTCTGCGCTTTGTGCTGCCGGCGGTGGCGGTGGCCAGTTTTGGCGTATGGGTTCTGCGTGATATTGCCATCAGCCTGCTGTTTTCCGATGCGTTTCGCGGCATGCGCGATCTGTTTATCTGGCAACTGTGTGGCGATGTTTTTAAAGTGGGCGCCTACGTTTTCGGATATCTGGTGATCGCCAAAGCCTCGCTGCGCTTTTATGTTCTGACTGAGATCAGCCAGTTTGTGTTGCTGACGCTGTTCTCACGCTGGCTGATCCCGTTACATGGCGCAACGGGTGCGGCGCAGGCCTACATGTTTACCTATATGGCTTATTTCGCCCTGTGTTGTGGCGCCTTTATGATTTATTGCCGGAAAAAATGACTTTAATTCACGTTCTGGGATCGGATATTCCCCACCACAACCTTACGGTGCTGCGCTTTTTCAACGACGTACTGAGCGTTGAACAGCCTGTGGCCAAACCTCGCCACTTTATGGTGGTGACGCAGCAGCCTGAGAGCGTAGCGCCGTTCGGTGCCTTACAGATTGAGTGCTTTACCAGTAAAAAGGCGCTGGCGCAGGCGGTATTGCAGCGGGCCAGCAATCGTCAGCAACGCTTTTTCTGCCACGGCCAGTTCAATCCCTGGATCTGGCTGGCGCTACTCAGCGGTAAGCTGCAGCGTTCCCAGCTGTTCTGGCACGTCTGGGGCGCCGATCTGTATGAAGATTCACGCAGCCTGAAGTTTCGCCTGTTCTATTTTCTGCGCCGGATGGCGCAGGGACGGGTGGCGCAGGTTTTTGCCACCCGCGGCGATCTGCATCATTACCAGCAGCGCCATCGTCGGGTGCCGGGCGCGTTGCTCTATTTCCCGACCCGCATGCCGGAAGTCGCGGTTCACTCTGCGCCCGATCCGACGTTTACTCTGCTGCTGGGAAATTCAGGCGATCCCAGCAACCGGCACATTGATGGATTGAAGGCGATTCGCGCGCAGTTTGGCGACCAGGTGCGCATCGAGGTGCCGTTGGGTTATCCGCCGAACAATCAGGCTTATATCAGTCAGGTGCAGGCAGCGGCTGAGGCGTTGTTTCCGCAGGGTCAGGTGAACCTGATCACTGAAAAAATGGCGTTTGATGACTATTTAGCGCTGCTGGCGCGCTGCCATGTCGGTTATTTTATGTTTGAACGCCAGCAAGGCATCGGAACTTTATGCCTGTTGATTCAGGCCAACGTGCCGTTTGTTCTGAGTCGTAAAAATCCGTTCTGGCGGGATGTAGCGGAGCAGCAGCTGCCGGTGCTGTTCAGTGAGGATGCGCTGACACCAGCGGTCGTTGCCGAAGCACGCCGTCAGCTGGCTGGCTGCGATAAGCAGGCGATCGCCTTTTTTGCCCCCGGCTATCTGGCGGGATGGCGCAACGCATTACGCCTCAGCGAAGGGGAGTTGTCATGAGCCTTATGCAGTTTAGCGGTCTGCTGATGGTTTATCTGCTGTCGCTGGGGTTTATTCTGACCCTGACCTGGCGGGAGTTTAAGCGGGTGCGTTTTAACTTTCACCTGTTCTTCACTCTGCTGTTTTTACTGACCTTCTACTTTGGTTTTCCGCTGACCAGCATACTGGTGTTCCGCTTCAATGTCGGGGTCGTGCCGGTGCCCTCACTGCTGGAGGCGCTGCTGTCGGCCACAGGTTTTTATGCCATCTACTACGTTAGCTATAAGGTACGGCTAAGGCCCGCTAATGCTCCGCCCGCTAAACCCTGGCTGCAGATGAATCGGGTCGAAACCCATCTGACCTGTGTCATTCTGGCGCTGGTGGCGCTGGGCACCGTGACGGTGTTTTTCATCCACAATGGGTTTCTGCTGTTCCGCCTGACCGCCTATAACCAGATTTTTTCCAGTGAAGTCTCTGGCGTGGCGCTGAAACGCTTCTTCTATTTCTTTATTCCGGCGATGCTGATCCCCTATTTTTTGCGTCCGACGCAGCGCAACTGGCTGCTGTTTCTGGTGGTGACAGTCGCGTTTGGTTTGCTGACCTATGCGCTGGTCGGCGGGACCCGGGCCAATATTATTATCGCCTTCGCCCTGTTTCTGTTTATCGGCATCACCCGCGGCTGGATTACGCTGTGGATGCTGGCGACCGCAGGCGTCATGGCGATTGCCGGAATGTTCTGGCTGGCGCTGCGCCGTTACAACCTCGACGTCATGGGCGATGAAGCGTTTTACACCTTCCTTTACCTGACGCGTGATACCTTCTCGCCGTGGGAGAATCTGGCGTTACTGCTGGATAACTATGCCCGTATTGAGTTTCAGGGGCTGGCGCCGCTGTGGCGTGACTTTTATGTCTTTATCCCCAGCTGGCTGTGGCCGGATCGTCCGCTGGCGGTGCTGAACAGCGCAAACTACTTCACCTGGGAAGTGCTGAACAACCACTCGGGACTGGCCATTTCACCGACGCTGATCGGCTCGCTGGTGGTAATGGGTGGCGTCTGGGCGATCCCTGTTGGCGCGGTGGCGGTGGGGATGATTATTAAAGCCTTCGATGCGCTCTATGCGCGCGGCTGCCAGGAAACCAATCGCTACAGCGGGGCGATCCTGCAAAGTTTCTGTTTTGGTGCGGTGTTCAACATGATCGTGCTGGCCCGTGAAGGGCTGGATGCGTTTGGCTCACGCGTGGTGTTTTTCGCGATTATTTTTGCCGCCTGCCTGGGCCTGGCTAAATTACTATTCTGGTTATTGGATCGCGCTGGTTTAATTCGCGACCGCAGCAGGCGGGTGTTACATAGCCCCTCCTGAATAACCTCTGGGATTGACGGAAGATATGACAAAGTTACCTGACTCGCCGCAGTACCTGATTCGCGGCGTCACCTTGTATGGCTTCGACAGTATGCCGTCGGCGGTGGATTTTTTAATGCCGCCGCAGGGCGTGCGCAGCGGCATCTTAGTGGCTATTAATGCAGAAAAGATTCTGACTGCTGAACAGGATGAGGGATTGCGTAACCTGTTAGCGCAGGCGGAGTTCGCTTACCCGGACGGCATCAGCATTGTCCGTTCGATTCGTAAAAAATACCCGCAGGCGTCGGTGCAGCGCATTGCGGGCGCAGATTTATGGGAAGCGCTGATGGAGCGGGCCGGACGCGAAGGCACGCCGGTATTTCTGATCGGCGGACGTCAGGCGGTGCTGGATGAAACCTGCGACAAGCTGCGTCGCCAGTGGAATGTGAACATTGTCGGGGCGCAGGATGGTTACTTTGCCCCAGCCGAACAGGACGCACTGTTTGCCCGCGTGGCTGCCAGTGGCGCGAAGCTGGTGACGGTGGCGCTGGGTTCTCCTCGTCAGGAGATGCTGATGCTGGCGTGCCGTGCTCAATGGCCTGATGCGCTCTATATGGGTGTTGGTGGCACCTACGATGTTTTCACCGGTCATGTGAAGCGTGCGCCTAAAATCTGGCAGCGGCTCGGACTGGAGTGGCTCTACCGGCTGATCAGGCAACCGAGTCGCCTGCGGCGGCAATTAAAACTGCTGAAATATTTGCGCTATCACTGGCGGGGGGATCTCTGATATTGCTGATTAATGCCGCGTTTTTACCCGTTACGGCGGGAGAAGTGCACTATTTGTCGACGAAATGCACAAAGCGTAATCAAACGCGTTTTTTTATTGAAAAAGCACTAGACACGATGGGCGCTTATCTCTAGTATGCACATCCGCAACGGCGCTACGCGCCCGTAGCTCAGCTGGATAGAGCGCTGCCCTCCGGAGGCAGAGGTCTCAGGTTCGAATCCTGTCGGGCGCGCCATATCGTTTGTGCGCATGAGCTTCGGTGGTTTGATTTACCGCGTTAGTTGGCAGTAAAGATTCAGATGCTGCAGGTTTTGAACTTGTAACATTAAGTATTGTGGTGGCTATAGCTCAGTTGGTAGAGCCCTGGATTGTGATTCCAGTTGTCGTGGGTTCGAGTCCCATTAGCCACCCCAGATTTTGCTGGGATACGCGAAGGTGGCGGAATTGGTAGACGCGCTAGCTTCAGGTGTTAGTGTCTTAACGGACGTGAGGGTTCAAGTCCCTCTCTTCGCACCAGGCAAAACAGTTAAAAAAATCGGCGAGTAGCGCAGCTTGGTAGCGCAACTGGTTTGGGACCAGTGGGTCGGAGGTTCGAATCCTCTCTCGCCGACCATTTTAGAAACCTGTCTGAAAAGACAGGTTTTTTTTCGTCTGAGTAAAAAGAGGATGAGAACCTCCGAAGGAGGTTTGAGCCGAGCGTAGCGAGACAACGTTGCTTCAGCAACGGCCCGCAGGGCGCGGCTCGCAGAGCCGGGTAATCCTCTCTCGCCGACCATTTTAGAAACCTGTCTGAAAAGACAGGTTTTTTTTCGTCTGAATAAAAAGAGGATGAGAATTTCTGCGGGAGATTGGGGTAGGGTGCAGAGGAACAGCGTAGCTGTAAGTTCGAGCCTGCGCAGGGAATACGGTCAGATCGGAAAGGCGCTAATGCCATCCATGGCCGCTCGGCCCGCGCCGTCCCTGGCGCGGGACGCTTTCCTCCTCTGACCCTATTCCCTGCGCGTTGAGCATTTGCATTGCGGGCAGACTGACTCTGGTTTGGGCTGGCAACCGTCTGGAGTGCTAATCTAAGTACCTGATGTGTCTGCCAGACGTAAAGCGAAGGAAGCATACGCCTGTAGCAAAGCATCGCGGGCCAGAGACAAAACCGCGGGGAACGTTTTTAAACAACGCAAAGCGTTAGCCTGGCTACGGGCGCACCTCAGGGATGAGGTGCGTAATCGCCCGCACTGAGCCCGCCAGTGAAGGCGTTTTTTGCGTCTTTGCGAAAGGCGTATGCTTCCTGAAGCCTGCCCAATGGTAGAAGCGTGTCTGCGCGTGTAGCCAGATTCATCCCACTTTGATTTCGCCAGCAGTATGAACTGGATCGGCAGCGTCGTGAATTGCCGACAGATAAGTCATTGTTATTATTGCGTTCATAGTCAGTTTATTTTAACTGTCTCTATTCAGAGACAGAGAAAGTCACCGCTGTCGCTAAATACCTACACTTCCCGGCAGGTCTCCCGGAAGATGCTTTCAGTTAATTCTTTAACCTGCTGAATTATTGAGGTTTTAAAAAAATCATAAACCTGGCATGAATTATGCAGTAATGATTTTGTAGATGCTCATTCCACCTCTTATGTTTGCTGATGCAACATAAACCTGGGAATGATGCAGAGCCAATTTTTAGGTACCTGTTGTCTGCCTGCCTGTATCGCGTAAGTCTTACAGGGTTAACGGACACCACGTTGAGTCAGGTACCTCCCGGTTGTCTTACCGACCTGATCTTACACCTGCCAATGGCAGGTGTTTTTTTATCTGCGTGTTACTGACAACGGGCGGTAAATGACGGGCACAAAAAAGCCGGGCATGCCCGGCTTTCATACTCTGTTAAGCCCGATCAGCCGCCGGGATTATTCTTCAGCGTCAGCAGTAACCCCTCACGACGCATTTTCGCCGCTTCTTCCGGACGATGCAGACGATCATACACATCCGCCAGCCACGCATAGTCGAACGCATCAGGACGTTGCGCCAGCGCCTGCTGCAGCGCCTCGGCCGCCTGTTGCCATTCACCATGACGCATCAACAACTGACCCAGCGTGCTGTGCAGCAGCGGCGTCGCACCGTGTTGTTTGATCTGCTGGCGTAACGCTTTCTCCAGCGCCTCCGGATTGCCGCTCTTAATGCGCGGCATCAGCAGCACCAGCCGATCGTCATAGTGACGTTTCAGCCCTTCCAGCACGATTGACTGCGCGGTATCGTGATCGTCACACTCAATCAGGTGGTCAGCCATCGCCACCTGCAGCGTCGTTTCCTGGCGGGTTTTACGGCTCAGATTGCCCCACCAGCGCTTCAGTCCATCGCTACCCTGATCGGCCATCGCCTGACTCATCAGGCCCAGCCAGGCTTGCTGCTGCAGGGCAGTGCGATGATCGTCATCGCCGACCTGGGTTTTCTGCATCGCAGGCAGTATATCGAGCAGGGCGCTCCAGGCACCGGTACGGATATACGCCTGTTCGGCCAGACGCAGCACTTCAGGATGGCGCGGCGCGACTTCCAGTAATCGATCGATGCTGTGACGGGCGGCGTGATCTTCGTTACGCGCCAGCTGAATTCGCGCGCGGGCAATTTCTACCGGAATGGTGTTGCTGTCTGACAGCTCAGCCGCCCGCTCCAGATGCTGATTGGCGCGGGCTTCATCACCGCGCTGTTGCGCCGCTTCCGCCGCCAGCAGGTAGTTAGCGACCGGCACATCTGCATGATCGGCATCCTTAGAGAGCAGCTTTTCAACCTGACGATGGTCGCCTTCTGCCAGCTTCATCAGCGCCGACTGGGTATGACGCTGGGCGCGACGACGCTTACGGCCGGTAAACCAGCCGCGGGTACGGGCACCGGTACGCAGCACGCGACGCAGCAGCCACTCCACCGCCAGAATCACCAGCAGGCTGATGATCAGGATAATCACCAGGCCGGTAACGCTGGTTTCGATATTCCAGTTATCGGTCTGAATCAGCACATAGCCCTGATGACCGGCGATCATCGGTCCCAGCACCACGCCCGCAATCAGCAGGATAAAGAGGATAAATACCTTAAGCATGCTTAGCCTCCCTGCTGATTAGCAGCGGCAGAGGGTTGCGCTAACAGGTTCCGCACGCGGGTTTGCATCAGCTGCTCAAGTAACGGCTGGCTTTCCAGATTATCTGGCAGGTCCATATTGATGCTCTGCTGGCTCAGCTCATCCAGCTGGGCGAGAAACGCTTTGGTGGCGGCATCATTGGTGTCGTACCAGGCGCGAACCCAGGCAGAAACGGTGTCGATTGACTGTTTGTAGATTTCATCCTGATGGCGTGGCACCGCCTGGGCGGCGATCAGCAGACGAGAACGAATGTTCTCACGCAGATAAACGTCCTGATTAGGGGCCAGCAGCGGTTGTGCGGTGTTGTCACGGCGACGGATGGTAATGAAGTCATCCATAAAATTGTGCCAGCTCTTCACCAGATTCTGCCGCCATTCGCGCACCGAACCTGACAGTTCACCGCCGTCGCTATCCATCGGCGCATCATCGCTGTCATTATCGGCCAGACGCAGGTTATCGACGTTGTTCGACAGCTGATTCAGTTTCAGGATCACACCGTCATAATCGACCTGAGTGACCGAAGAGAGCGTGCTGATATCCTGAGTCAGGGCGCGACGAACATTCATTACGCTCGGGTCATTCATATCGGCCAGACTGGCATCGGCGCTTTTCAGCAACGCGGCAGCGGTAGTGACATCCTGGTCGCTCCATAGTTTGCGACCGGCCAGTTTCACCAGATAATCAGCCTGTGCCAGCAACCAGCTACGGACATCGTTGCCTGAAATTACGGCGACTTTCTCACGCAGCGTTTCCAGCTCTTTTGTGGATGCGCCCTGTTGTGCTTCGGCTTTCTGCAGGGCCGTTTCGGTGCTGCTCAGCTGTTGGGTGAGCTGCTGCTTATCGCTACTGGCCTGCTGCTGGAGCGCGCTAAGCTGCTCGCTCAGGCGCTGGTTGGTCTGTGCCTGTAAATCAGCCTGATGTTTCCCATTAAGGTATAAACCCGCACCAATCGCCAGCGCAATGACGATCGCAACCGCACCCAGCACCATTCCACCGTTTTTTGCTTTACGGGGTGGTGTGGTGTTGCTGGCAGCAGAGCGGTCAACCGCTGGGGTGGTTTCTTCAACCATGGCGGAGGAGTCTTTTTGTTCCGTCATATGTGGCACATCCCATTGTTAAAGTTCAGCGTAACGCGCGCAACAGCGCATCGTTATCGGCACCATCGGCTACCTGAATATCCTGCCAACCCAATCCTGCGGCCAGGGTAGCCAAACGTTCACTGACGACAATCAGTCGGCAGTTGAGCAGCCATTCCTCGCGATCAACTGCGGGGAACAGCGAAAAAAGCTGTTGTAACATTTCACCGCTGGTGACCACCAGCACTGAGACGCCACGATCGCGCCATCTCCGGCCTTCTGTCGCGCCATTGTACTGCTTCTGACAGCGCTGATAGCAGGCCGCAAAGCTTACCTCTGCGCCCCGCTGAGTTAACGTGTCCGCCAGCAGCTCGCGGCCAGGGTCGCCCCGTAAAATAAGGGCACGTTTGTGGGCAACCTGTTGCAGCGTGTTTAACCGGATTAATTCTTCACTGGTTTCCTGCGCATGCGGCCAGGTCACCTGATGGCCACTGGCGGTATGAAACGCCAGTGCAGTAGAACGACCAATTGCATAATAGTCCAGCCCGGCGGGCCACGCTGTGACCGCGTGTTGAGCGTAGTGGATAACCTGCTGTGACAGGATAAAAACCAGATCGCCAGGCTGCAGCGCCGCTAACTTTTGCGGCAGCTGAGGCAGATCGACGCCCGGCGCGAACTCAATCAGCGGCAGGCTCCAGGCCTGCTTACCCAGCGCATGCAGGCGTGACACCAGCTCTGCTGCGGCGGGTTCCGGACGCGTCACCAGGATCGTCATGCCGGCGGCTGCCCCTGATAGACCTCTCGCAGAATTTCACGCGCGCCGCCGTTCAGCAGTTCATCCGCAAGTGAAACGCCCATCTGTTCGGCCTGCGCGCGCGGTCCACGCCGCTCGCCGCTGACCATCACGCTGCCATCCGGTGCGCCAACCATGCCACGCAGCCAGAGCTCATCGCCTTCCAGCACGGCAAAACTGCCGATAGGAACCTGACAGCCGCCCTCTAAGCGGGTGTTCATGGCCCGTTCCGCTTTGACACAGACGGCAGTATCATCGTGGTTTAATGCCTGTAACAGGCTGATTAAGGTGCTGTCATCCACGCGGCATTCAATGCCGACCGCGCCCTGGCCGACGGCGGGCAGTGAAATCTCAGCGGGCAGTGCCTGACGGATACGATCTTCCAGGCCCAGACGCTTGAGACCGGCGACGGCCAGGATAATGGCGTCATATTCACCGGCATCGAGTTTGCCGAGGCGGGTGCCGACATTACCGCGCAGCGATCGAATCACCAGATCGGGGCGACGCGCGCTGATCTGGCACTGGCGGCGCAGGCTGGAGGTTCCGACCACCGCACCGTGCGGCAGGGCATCAATCGAATCATAATGATGAGAAACGAACGCATCGCGCGGATCATCGCGCTCGCAAATGGTGACCAGACCCAGCCCCAGCGGGAAATCGACCGGCACATCTTTCATCGAGTGCACCGCCATATCGGCACGGCCGTCCAGCATCGCCTGTTCAAGCTCTTTGACAAACAGCCCTTTACCGCCCACTTTGGCCAGCGGGGTGTCAAGGATAATGTCACCTTTGGTGACCATCGGCACCAGCTCAACGCGCAGGCCAGGATGGGCGCTCATCAAACGTTGCTGTACATAATGTGCCTGCCATAAGGCCAGCGGACTTTGTCTTGTAGCAATTCTGAAAATTTTGTCTAACATGCTGTTAACCATTTTGATCGTTCACTGAATATCCTATCATCTATGGGGGAATGCTGTCAGTTTCAACGGATTGAAAACGGCCTGCTCGCGGATTAGGCCCGATTTATCAAGCCTCATTTGATACCGGTGCTGAAAAGGCGGGAAGCCAGTAAGAACGTGCTAAACTGTTAAGTAGCGCAACTTTCTTTACGGTCAATCTGCCGGGTGTTAGATTGATCACGTTTCCAGCAATAATCTGCCCACTTTTACACTTCATAAGCGGCAGATGGTGGAAACAGGGTGCTTAAACACTGGGACAATCAGGCGAAACGTCTTGTACCTCTACATTGAGACACTGAAACAGAGACTGGATGCAATCAACCAGCTGCGCGTCGATCGTGCACTGGCTGCCATGGGACCCGCTTTTCAGCGCGTCTACAGTCTGCTGCCAACCTTATTACATTATCAACATCCGCAGATGCCGGGTTACCTTGAAGGTAGCGTTCCACATGGCATCAGCTTCTTCACGCCTGATGAAAATCAGCGTCAGCTGCTGGCCGATTTGACCGGCGACAGCGACCTGCGTCTGGCGGATACGCCAAAAGGCGAAATGCCGATCACGGCGATCTATTCGATGGGCAGCACCTCGTCTGTGGGTCAGAACAGCGTGTCGGATCTCGACATCTGGGTCTGCCATCAATCCTGGCTGGACAATGAAGAGCGCCTTAATCTGCAGCGTAAATGTACCATGCTGCAGAAGTGGTGCGTCTCCATGGGCGTGGAAGTGAGCTTTTTCCTGATCGATGAGAACCGTTTCCGGCATAACGAAAGCGGTAATCTGGGCGGGGAAGATTGCGGCTCAACACAACACATTCTGCTGCTGGATGAGTTTTACCGTACTGCGGTGCGCATGGCGGGTAAACGTATCCTGTGGAATATGGTGCCGGGCGAAGAAGAGCACCATTACGACGACTACGTGATGTCGCTGTATGCCAAAGGCGTGTTGACGCCGAATGAGTGGCTCGATCTGGGCGGCCTCGGTACGCTGTCGGCGGAAGAATATTTCGGCGCCAGCCTGTGGCAGCTCTATAAAAGCATCGACTCACCCTACAAAGCGGTGCTTAAAACGCTGCTGCTGGAAGCCTACAGCTGGGAATACCCGAATACGCAGTTGCTGGCGATGGACATCAAACAGCGTCTGCACGACGGCGAAATCATCTGCTTCGGGCTTGATCCCTACTGCATGATGCTGGAGCGCGTCACCCATTATCTGACCAGCGTGGACGATCAGCCACGTCTCGATCTGGTGCGCCGCTGCTTCTATCTCAAAGTGTGCGAAAAACTCAGCACCGAAGAACATCAGCATCGCACCGGCTGGCGGCGTGAAATTCTGCTGCAGCTGGTGAAAGAGTGGGGCTGGGATGAAGAGAAAATTGCCATCCTGGATAACCGCGCCGAGTGGAAAATCGAGCGGGTGCGTGAAGCGCACAACGAACTGCTGGATGCGATGATGCAGAGTTATCGCAATCTGATCCGCTTCGCCCGCCGCAACAATTTAAGCGTCAGCGCGAGTCCGCAGGATATCGGTGTGTTGACCCGTAAACTGTACGCCGCATTTGAAGCACTGCCGGGCAAAGTGACGCTGGTGAATCCGCAGATTTCGCCCGATCTCTCTGAACCGAATCTGACCTTTATCCACGTGCCGCCTGGCCGGGCCAATCGCTCTGGCTGGTATCTGTATAATCAGGCACCGGACATGGATTCGATCATCAGCCATCAGCCGCTGGAATATAACCGTTACCTGAATAAGCTGGTGGCGTGGGCGTGGTTTAACGGTCTGCTGACCCGCAAAACCCGGCTGCACATTAAAGGCAATGAGATCTGCGATCTGGCGCGCCTGCAGGAGCTGGTCAATGACGTCTCCAGTCATTTCCCGCTGCGTCTGCCGGCACCGACGCCGAAAGCGCTCTACAGTCCGTGTGAAATTCGCCACCTCGCGATTATCGTCAATCTTGAGCACGATCCGACCTCGGCGTTTCGCAATCAGGTGGTGCATTTCGACTTCCGCAAGCTGGATGTGTTCAGCTTTGGCCAGCAGCAACAGTGCCTGATCGGCAGTATCGACCTGCTCTACCGTAATTCGTGGAATGAGGTGCGTACGCTGCACTTCAGCGGCGAACAGGCGATGATTGAAGGGCTGAAAACCATCCTTGGCAAAATGCATCAGGATGCTGCGCCACCCGATACGGTCGAAGTGTTCTGCTACAGTCAGCATCTGCGCGGCCTGATCCGCACCCGTGTGCAGCAGCTGGTCTCGGAATGCATTGAGCTGCGTCTCTCCAGTACGCGTCAGGAGCCGGGTCGCTTTAAGGCGCTGCGCATGGCGGGCCAGACCTGGGGACTGTTCTTTGAACGCATGAGCGTGTCGGTACAGAAGCTGGAAAACGCGGTTGAATTTTACGGTGCGATCTCCAACAACAAGTTGCACGGCCTGTCGATCAAGGTGGAAACCAACCAGACGCCGCTGCCGCCGGTGGTGAACGGCTATGCCAGCGAAGGCATCATCCAGTTCTTTTTTGAAAACACCACCGATGAGCGTGGTTTCAATATCTACATTCTGGATGAGACCAATCGGGTCGAGGTGTATCACCACTGTGAAGGCAGCAAAGAGGAGCTGGTGCGTGACGTCAGCCGCTTCTACTCCTCATCGCACGATCGTTTCACCTACGGCTCCAGTTTTATCAACTTCAACCTGCCGCAGTTTTATCAGATCGTGAACACTGGCGAACGTTTCCAGGTGATTCCATTCCGCAGCCAGACGCTGACCCAGCTGTGCGCCTCGCAGCCTGACAACGACAACGGCGACTATCAGCCGCGCTATCAGGTGCATTAATAGCGATCGGCCGCCTGCCTGTGCAGGCGGCCATCATCTTCCTGGCCTGACACTCTGCTCACGCTATTTGCGGGCATTTCCTGTTGCTTTTCCAACTTCAACTGCGATGATAAGCATCCAGGTAAAGGACATGAAGAGCATAAAGAATGAAGAAAGTGATAAGCCTGTTGGCGATGGCGCTGGCCGTGACCAGCCTTGCCGGTTGTGGTCTGAAAGGGCCGCTCTACTTCCCGCCGAAGGACCAGCCGAAGAAACAGCAAGCGCCGACTGAACGCCAGAAAGCCGATGCATCTAAAGCGGATGTGAACGGTCTGGTGACCGGCGATTCGAGCGCGCAAGCGAACTAATATCATGGCTTATCCGGCGGAGCAAAAAATGCAGTTCTCCAAAATGCACGGTCTCGGCAACGACTTTATGGTGGTCGATGCGGTGACGCAAAACGTCTTTTTCTCGCCGGAACTGATCCGCCGGCTGGCCGATCGCCATCTGGGGATCGGTTTTGATCAACTGCTGATTGTTGAGCCGCCTTACGATCCCGATCTCGATTTCCACTATCGCATTTTCAACGCCGATGGCAGTGAAGTCGCCCAGTGTGGCAACGGCGCGCGCTGTTTTGCCCGCTTCGTTCAGCTGAAAGGGCTGACTAACAAAAGCGACATCCGCGTCAGTACCCAAAACGGCCGGATGGTGCTGAGCGTTACGCCGGACGATCAGGTTCGCGTCAACATGGGCGAGCCCAATTTCGAGCCGCAGCAGGTGCCGTTTCGCGCCAATAAAGCTGAAAATCTCTATCTGCTGCGCGTTGCCGAACAGACGGTGATGCTGGGCGCGGTTTCAATGGGCAATCCTCACTGCGTGATTCAGGTCGAAAGCGTGAAAACCGCGCAGGTTGAACTGCTGGGCCCGATTCTGGAAAGCCATGAACGCTTCCCGGATCGCGTTAACGTCGGCTTTATGGAAATCATCAGTCCGGAACATATTCGTCTGCGCGTGTATGAACGCGGCGCAGGGGAAACGCAGGCGTGCGGCAGCGGTGCCTGTGCTGCCGTTGCGTGCGGCATTCAGCAGGGTATTCTGGCGCCTAAAGTGCGCGTCGATCTGCCCGGTGGAACGCTGCATATCGCCTGGAAAGGGGCGGGTCAGCCGCTCTATATGACCGGACCTGCCACACACGTCTACGATGGGTTTATTCATCTATGAAAAATATCGAAGAGCAGACCGACACTACCGTTCTGCTGGACGATCAGGCCGTCAGCGATTATCTGCGGCAAAATCCCGATTTCTTCATCCGCAACGCCCGCCAGATTGAACAGATGGCGGTGCCGCATCCGGTGCGCGGCAGCGTGTCACTGGTTGAGTGGCACATGGCGCGGCAGCGTAACCACATTCAGCAGCTGGAAGAAGAGATCACCCTGCTGATGGAGCAGGCGACCGCCAATCACGAGCTGTTTGATCGCTTGCTGGCGCTGCAAAGCCATCTGGCGGCGGCCGATTCGCTGCAGGAGATGCTTAATCGTCTGCATCGCTGGGCGCGTGAACTCGGCCTGGCCGGTGCTAACGTGCGCCTGTTCAGTGATAAATGGCAGCTCGGCGCGCCCTCTGATTTCTTCCAGCTTAGCCTGTCACGTCAGGCGTTTGAGCCGCTGCGGATTCAGCGCTTCGGTAATCAGCATCACTATCTGGGTAATATCAATGGCCCGGAATTACTGCTGCTGTTGCCGCAGGCCAAAGCAATCGGTTCGGTTGCAATGTCCCTGATGGGCGAAGCGGGCGATCTGGGCGTGCTGATCTTCAGCAGCCGCGACAGCCAGCATTATCAATCCGGCATGGGAACGCTGCTGTTGCAGCACCTGTCACAGATGATGCCTGATTTGCTGGCCCGCTGGGTTGAACGCGCATGAACAGCGCGCTGCAGGAGGCCGTCGACGGATTTCTGCGCTACCTGAAAGTGGAGCGCCAGCTCAGTCCGCTGACCCAGAGCAGCTATGCCCGCCAGCTGGCGGCGCTGGTGGCGATTGCCGATGAGATGAAGCTCAGTAGCTGGGCGCAGCTGGAGCCGGCGCAGGTGCGCAGCATGGCCGCGCGCAGTCGTCGCGCCGGCCTGGCCGCCAGCAGCCTCGCGTTACGCCTTTCCGCGCTGCGCAGTTTTCTCGACTGGCAGGTCAGCCAGGGTTTACTCAGCGCCAACCCGGCTAAAGGGGTGATGACGCCGCGTAAGGCGCGCCATCTGCCAAAAAATATTGATGTGGATGACGTCAACCAACTGCTGGAGATCGATCCCAGCGACCCGCTGGCGGTGCGCGACCGCACCATGCTGGAAGTGATGTACGGCGGCGGGCTGCGTCTCTCTGAACTGGTGAATCTGGATTGTCGCCACGTCGATCTCGACTCCGGCGAAGTGTGGGTGGTGGGTAAGGGCAGCAAAGAGCGTCGTGTGCCGATTGGCCGCACCGCTGTCAGCTGGGTCCAGCACTGGTTACCGCTGCGAGCGGCCTTTAACGCTGAAGATGACGCGTTGTTCCTCTCTACGCGCGGCAACCGGATATCGACGCGCAACGTGCAAAAGCGCTTCGCCGAATGGGGTATTAAGCAGGGCGTCACCAGCCATATTCATCCGCATAAACTGCGTCACTCCTTTGCGACTCATTTGCTGGAGTCGAGCGGCGATCTGCGCGCCGTGCAGGAGCTGCTGGGCCACGCTAACCTCTCGACCACCCAGATTTATACCCATCTCGACTTCCAGCATCTGGCTTCGGTCTATGATGCTGCGCATCCCAGGGCCAAACGAGGAAAGAACGAATGAAGTTTTATCGTCCGCTGGCTGCCATCAAAGCGATCACCTTCGACCTTGATGACACGCTGTATGATAACTATCCGGTGATCCGCCGGACCACCGCTGAGTCACATGCGGCGTTGCAGGCCTTTCATCCGGCGCTGCGCGATTTTACGCCGCAGGCCTATCAGGCGCTGCGTGATGAGCTGTTACAGCGTGAGCCGGAGATCTATCACGACGTGTCGGAATGGCGTCGGCGTTCTGTTGAGCTGGCGATGCTGAATATTGGCTTGTCGGCTGCTGAAGCGACGGCGGGTGCAGAGCAGGTGATGGCGGTGTTTCATCAATGGCGTAGCCAGGTTGAGATGCCGGATGAGACCCATCAGACGCTGAAAAAACTGGCGGAAAAAGTGCCGCTGGTGGCGGTCACCAACGGTAATGCCTGCCCGGAAAAAATGGGGCTGGCTGATTACTTTCAGTTCACGCTGCGGGCCGGACCGGATGGGCGCGCCAAGCCGTGGCAGGATATGTATCAGCGGGCGGCGCAGCGGCTGAACATTGCGCCACAACACATTCTGCACGTCGGCGACGATCTCACTACCGATGTGGTGGGCTCGCTGCGTTGTGGGATGCAGGCCTGCTGGATTAACCTGCGCCAGGGTAACCTGATGCAGATCGCGGATGCGCGCCTGCTGCCGCACGTCGAAATTTCGCAGTTGGCATCCCTCACCTCACTGCTATAATGGCTGTAAATTTATCCAGTCGTCTTCCCAGTTTTCGCGCTGCGCTTGTGACGGTCGCCGGGTTTAAACCCGCCGGCTGCATCAATCGGCTGCCGCAACGCGCGGCCTGCCATCAGGCGGACCAGACCGGACGACGACGCTTCTCTTCTTTGGTAAACGGGGCTTATGGACGTTTCTGAACTGCTCGACGGTTTGAATGACAAACAGCGCGAGGCCGTTGCGGCACCGCGCAGTAACCTGCTGGTGCTGGCAGGCGCGGGCAGCGGCAAAACGCGGGTACTGGTGCATCGCATCGCCTGGCTGCTGTCGGTCGAGAACTGCTCACCTTACTCGATCATGGCGGTGACCTTTACCAACAAAGCGGCGGCCGAGATGCGTCACCGTATTGAGCAACTGATCGGTACCAGTCAGGGCGGGATGTGGATCGGCACCTTCCACGGCCTGGCGCACCGCTTGCTGCGTGCGCACCATCTGGACGCTAACCTGCCGCAGGATTTTCAGATCCTCGACAGCGAAGATCAGCTGCGCCTGCTCAAGCGCCTGATCAAATCGATGAACCTGGATGAGAAGCAGTGGCCGGCACGTCAGGGCATGTGGTACATCAACGGCAAAAAAGATGAAGGCCTGCGGCCAAAGCATATCGAAAGCTACGGTAACCCGGTCGAACAGACCTGGCTGCGCATCTATCAGGCTTATCAGGAAGCCTGTGACCGCGCCGGTTTAGTCGATTTTGCTGAACTGCTGCTGCGCGCGCATGAGCTGTGGCTCAACAAGCCGCACATTCTTAATCACTATCGCGAACGGTTCACCAATGTGCTGGTGGACGAGTTCCAGGATACCAACAACATTCAGTATGCGTGGATCCGTATGCTGGCGGGTGACAGCAGCCGGGTGATCATCGTCGGTGATGACGATCAGTCTATCTATGGCTGGCGCGGCGCGCAGGTTGAGAATATTCAGCGCTTCCTGCAGGACTTTCCCGGCGCGGAAACCATCCGCCTGGAGCAAAACTATCGCTCCACCAATAACATTCTGAAGTCTGCCAACGCCCTGATCGCCAACAACAACGGACGTCTGGGCAAAGAGCTGTGGACCGACGGCAGCGACGGCGAGCCTATCTCCATCTATTGCGCCTTTAACGAACTGGACGAAGCGCGCTTTGTGGTAAACCGCATCAAGACGTGGATGGAAAACGGCAATGCGCTGAACGATTGCGCCATTCTCTATCGCAGCAACGCCCAGTCGCGCGTGCTGGAAGAGGCGCTGCTGCAAAGCAGTATGCCGTACCGGATTTATGGCGGTATGCGCTTCTTCGAACGTCAGGAGATCAAAGATGCGCTCTCTTATCTGCGTCTGATGGCCAACCGCAATGATGACGCGGCATTTGAGCGCGTGGTGAATACCCCGACGCGTGGCGTCGGCGATCGTACCCTCGACGTGGTGCGTCAGACCGCGCGTGAACGGCAGATGACGTTGTGGCAGGCGACGCGTGAACTGCTGCAGACCCGGGCGCTGGCTGGTCGGGCTGCCTCGGCGCTGCAACGCTTCTGTGAACTGGTTGATTCGCTGGCTACCGAAACAGCAGAGTTGCCGCTGCACGTCCAGACCGATCGGGTGATCAAAGATTCCGGCCTGTGGCTGATGTACGAGCAGGAGAAAGGCGAAAAAGGCCAGGCTCGTATCGAAAACCTTGAGGAACTGGTGACCGCCACGCGCCAGTTCAGCTATCAGGATGAAGATGAAGATTTAATGCCGCTGCAGGCCTTTTTATCGCACGCGGCGCTGGAAGCGGGCGAAGGCCAGGCGGACAAATGGCAGGATGCGGTGCAGCTGATGACGCTGCACTCGGCAAAAGGGCTGGAGTTCAGCCAGGTGTTTATCGTCGGGATGGAAGAGGGGATGTTCCCAAGCCAGATGTCGCTGGATGAAGGCGGCCGGCTGGAAGAGGAGCGTCGTCTGGCTTACGTTGGCGTCACCCGTGCGATGATCAAGCTGACGCTGACCTATGCCGAAACCCGCCGACTCTATGGTAAGGAAGTGTATCACCGGCCTTCCCGTTTTATCGGCGAACTGCCGGAAGAGTGCATCGAAGAGGTGCGCTTACGCGCCAGCGTCAGCCGGCCGGTGAACCACCAGCGGATGGGCGCGCCGGTGAGCAAAAACGACAGCGGATTCGCGCTCGGCCAGCGGGTTCACCACGCAAAATTTGGTGAAGGCACCATCATTAATCTGGAAGGCAGCGGTGAGCACAGCCGCCTGCAGGTGGCCTTTCAGGGGCAGGGAATCAAGTGGTTAGTGGCGGCTTACGCCAAACTGGAAACCCTTTAGCTGCGGTTGACGACTTTTTCGTCTCAGCGTAACATGCGCCCACTATTATCATGAGAGGACAATGCCTTGGACACGCCCAGTCGATGCTGGCTCACTAACCTGGATAACAGGAATAACATCTAAGGCTACCTCTCTACGCGGGTAGCCTTAGCGGTTATCAGCGACCTCCCTTTACTAATCCCGTCGCACGAGTCAGCACTGATTTACCCTTGAAACTCTGTTTCCGTGTTCAGGTTGCCCGTTCCGCTTTGCGGAACGGCGAACGGCCTTGTCCCATTTAGTCTGCAATGGGGAGTATTGCTATGCTGAGCGCATTTAAACTGGATCACAGCCGCCTGACGCGTCTGGAGCTGGAAGACGAAAACGACAAACTGACCACCTCCGTCTGGGTCGATCTGATCGAACCGGAAGAGGGTGAGCGTGAACGGGTGCAATCGGAGCTGGGTCAGAGCCTGGCAACCCGACCTGAGCTGGAAGATATCGAGGCCTCAGCACGTTTCTTCGAAGATGAAGATGGCCTGCATATCCACTCCTTCTTCTTTTATGAAGATGCGGAAGATCACGCCGGTAACTCCACCGTGGCGTTCACCATTCGTGAAGGCCGCCTTTACACGCTGCGTGAACGCGAACTGCCGGCGTTTCGGCTCTATCGTATGCGTGCCCGCAACCAGACCCTGATTGACGGCAATGCGTTCGAACTGCTGCTCGACCTGTTTGAAACCAAAATCGAACAGCTGGCGGATGAGATTGAAAACATCTATAGCGCGCTGGAAAAACTCAGCCGGGTGATCATGGAAGGTCAGCAGGGCGAAGAGTACGATCTGGCGCTGTCCCGCTTAGCCGAACTGGAAGATATCGGCTGGAAGGTGCGCCTGTGCCTGATGGATACCCAGCGCGCGCTCAACTTCCTGGTGCGTAAAGCGCGTTTGCCGGGCAATCAGCTGGAACAGGCGCGTGAAATCCTGCGCGATATCGAATCGTTGCTGCCGCACAACGAGTCGCTGTTCCAGAAGGTAAACTTCCTGATGCAGGCGGCGATGGGCTTTATCAACATCGAACAGAACCGCATCATCAAGATCTTCTCGGTGGTATCGGTGGTGTTCCTGCCGCCAACGCTGGTTGCCTCCAGCTACGGCATGAACTTTGAGTTTATGCCCGAACTGAAGTGGAGCTTTGGTTATCCGGCCGCCATCGGCCTGATGATTCTGGCGGGTCTGGCACCCTACCTCTACTTCAAACGTAAAAACTGGTTATAAAGCGTGCAACGGGTCGTCTGATACGGCCCGTTTTGCTGGTCCCGGTCTGCATTTCTGCGTAATCTACTCCCCTCTTTTTACAAATTATTAACTTCTTATGGACGCTCTCTCGTTGCGCGCACAATGGACACTGCTGTTATTAAGCTCGGTGCTATTGGGCGGCGTGCTGCAATTTTTTCACCTGCCCGCCGCGCTGTTGCTGGGGCCGATGATTGTCGGAGTGGTGATGGGGCTGTCCGGCGCCACGCTGCGAATTGATAAACGGCTGTTTCTGCTGGCTCAGGCGATCCTGGGCTGCATGATTGCGCAGAGCCTTTCGCCTTCGATTCTGACGCCGCTGATTCAGGACTGGCCGGTGGTGCTGGCGGTGTTGCTGCTGACGCTGGCCGCCAGCGGGCTGTCGGGTTTTCTGCTGGTTCGCTTCAGTCATCTGCCCGGCCCGACCGGCGCATGGGGATCGTCACCGGGCGGTGCCTCAGCGATGGTGGCGATGGCCGGTGATTTTGGTGCTGACGTGCGGCTGGTGGCGTTTATGCAGTATCTGCGGGTGCTGTTTGTCGCGACGGCGGCCGCAATGGTGGCGCGAATCGGGCTGGGCGATGCAGCCCACAGCATTTCGACGATTTGGTTCCCGCCGCTGAATCGCGGTTTTGCGGTGACGCTAGCGGTCATGCTGATAGGGGCATGGCTCGGCACCCGGCTGCGTATTCCTTCCGGTGCCTTATTGCTGCCGGCGCTGGCCGGTGCGGCATTGCACAGCAGTGAAATAGCGGTTTTGCAGGTGCCGGAATGGCTGCTGGCGCTGGCGTACGCGCTGATCGGCTGGAGCGTCGGGCTGCGCTTCACCCGACCGGTCTTTTTGCTGGCATTACGTACGCTGCCGCAGATGCTGGCGTCAATCTTTGGATTGATGCTGCTCTGTGGTGGGCTGGCGTGGATGCTGACGCGGGTACTGCATATCGATCTGATGACGGCCTATCTCGCCACCAGTCCCGGCGGGCTGGACACGGTGGCGATTATTGCTGCCGGCACCCAGGTCAACATGGCATTTGTGATGGCATTACAGACGCTGCGGCTGTTCACCATCCTGTTGACCGGCCCGGCGATGGCGCGCTTTATCTCACGCTATGCGCGGCCGGCCACGGAATGAAAATGCCACCGCATCACAGACGAACACCAGCAGCGCCAGCCAGATAAAGCCAAAGGTCACCATTTTGTCTGGCGTGATAGTCTCGCCGTAGAACACCACCGCCAGCACGAACATCAGCGTCGGGCCCAGGTACTGAAAGAAACCGACGGTGGAGAGACGCAGGCGGCTACAGGCAGCGGCGAACAGCATCAGCGGAATGGTGGTAACGATACCGGCCGCCACCAGCTTCAGGTTCAGGCTCAGCGGATTGGCGGATAAGTGGCTGGTGGCGCTGTCGGCAAAGCCAAACAGGTAGATGGCCGCCAGCGGAAACAGCCACAGGGTCTCAATCAGCATCCCGCTCTGCGCATCCACCTGAATCTTTTTACGCAGCAGGCCATAAAAGGCAAAGCTTAGCGCCAGACCCAGCGCGATAATCGGCAGCGAACCGAACTGCCAGAGCTGCACCAGCACGCCGACGGTAGCCAGCAACACCGCCAGCCACTGTAAGCGGCGAAAACGCTCGCGCAAAAACAGCATGCCGAACACCACGTTAATCAGCGGGTTAATAAAGTAGCCGAGGCTGGCTTCCAGCATATGCTGGTTATTGACTGCCCAGATAAACAGCAGCCAGTTACCGCCGATAGTGAGCGCGGTGATCGCCAGCAACAGCACTTTTTTCGGCTGGCGCAGCACGCTGCGTACGCCAGGCCAGCTGCGGGTCAGGGAGATCAGGATCAGCATAAACAGGGCTGACCAGATAACCCGGTGCGTCATGATCTCGGTTGCCGGAACGGCTTTCACCAGTTTGAAATAAGCCGGGGCGATACCCCAGATAAAGTAAGCACCCAGTGCAAAGCCGACGCCCTGGCGAGTTTGTTGCGTATCCATGTCAGTTCCGTTGTCAGGCAAAATTAGCCGATCAGATAAGTGGCGGTTGCTGTGGCGATATAATCGCCCTGCTGGTTGTGTAATTCGACGCGGGCCACCGCGACTTTGTTGCCGGCGCGCAGCAGGCTGCTGGTGGCGGTAAAACGTTCACCGCGTCCCGGCCGTAAATAATCAACGCGCATGTCGATGGTGCCCATGCGGGAGAGACGCTGACGTAACTCCTCTTCGCTGATGCTCTGCTGGCGGGTGAGCGCATTGCTGACGCACACCATACCCGCCGCGACGTCCAGCACCGAGGCGATCACCCCGCCGTGCAAAATCTGCTGTGCGGTGTTGCCGACCAGCATGGTTTTGTTGGCAAAACTGATTTCGGCATAGTCAGCCTCCAGCCGCGTCAGTTCCAGGCCTAACGCCTGATTAAACGGCATGTGATACACGAAAATTTCGCCAACCAGTTGGCGAGCTTCCTGCTGCGTCAGCACGAGTGATGACATGATGCGGTGTCCTGAAAAATTCGGGCCAGAGGGGCGCGTAATGTTAATGAGCTGTGTATTCTATGCCGCTCGCGAGGGGGTTTCCAGTTTAAGAAATCAGCTCTCATCATCATTGCCATTTGTGTGTAGAATGGCCTGCTTTTTAACACACCCTTTCGGTACTTTTTACTACGCAGCGCTCACCGGAGAATTTTATGCGTAAGCATCGCGCCTTGCTGGCGGCTATGGTATTACTTCCTGCACTGGCGCAGGCGGACGAAGCTCAGGTTAAAGATGTTCATGACGCGCCGCAGGTGCGTGGCAGCATTATCGCTAACCTGCTGGAGAAGCATGACAACCCGTTTGTTCTCTATCCTTATGAGAACAACTATCTTCTCTATACCTATACCAGCGATCTCAATAAAGAGGCGATCTCCTCCTATAACTGGGCTGAAAATGCCCGTAAGGATGAGGTAAAATTCCAGCTCAGCCTGGCGTTCCCGCTGTGGCGCGGTATCCTGGGTGATAATTCGGTGCTGGCGGCCTCTTATACGCAGCGTTCCTGGTGGCAGTTGTCGAATCGCGGTGAGTCATCCCCGTTTCGTGAAACCAACTATGAGCCGCAGATTTTCCTGGGCTGGGCGACCGATTACTCGTTCGCGGGCTGGACCCTGCGTGATGTTGAGGTGGGTCTCAACCATGAATCTAATGGCCGTAGCGACCCCACTTCACGTAGCTGGAACCGCGTCTATACGCGTCTGATGGCGCAGAACGGCAACTTCATGGCGGAGATCAAACCCTGGTACCGCATTCCGGAAGGGGATAGCAGCGATGATAATCCCGATATCACCAAATATATGGGTTACTACCGCGCCAAATTGGGTTACATGCTCGGCGATAGTATCTTCAGTGTAGAAGGCAACTATAACTGGAACAGCGGTTATGGCGGCGCGACGTTTGGCTGGAGCTATCCGATCTCGGAGCACGTTCGCTTCTATACGCAGGTATTTAGCGGCTATGGCGAATCGCTGATCGATTACGACCATCGTCAGACCCGTCTGGGTGTCGGCGTAACGCTTAACGACTTGTTCTAATCCCTAACGAAAGACAGGAATAGCGTGGCAACCTCGGCAGTCCTTAATCAGGAAGCGCTGGCGCAGCAGGTATTGCAGGATACCTTCGGCTACCAGCAGTTTCGTCCCGGTCAACAGACAATCATTAACCAGGCGCTGAGCGGGCGCGACTGTCTGGTGGTGATGCCGACCGGCGGCGGTAAATCACTGTGCTATCAGATCCCGGCGCTGGTACGCGACGGGCTGACGCTGGTGGTTTCGCCGCTGATCTCGCTGATGAAAGATCAGGTGGATCAACTGCTGGCCAACGGCGTGGCGGCGGCCTACCTCAATTCGACCATGACGCGTGAGCAGCAGCAGACGGTGATGGCGGATTGCCGTACCGGTCGGGTTAAGCTGCTCTATATCGCGCCAGAACGCCTGATGATGGATAACTTCCTCGAAAATCTGGCGCACTGGCAGCCCGCCATGCTGGCGGTGGACGAAGCGCACTGTATTTCTCAGTGGGGCCACGATTTCCGTCCGGAGTATGGTGCGCTGGGACGGATGCGTCAGCGCTTCCCGGAGCTGCCGGTGATGGCGCTGACCGCTACCGCCGATGAAACCACCCGCAACGATATCGTTAACCTGTTGCATATGCAGGACCCGCTGATTCAGATCAGCAGTTTTGACCGCCCCAATATTCGCTATACGCTGGTCGAGAAATTCAAACCTACCGAGCAGTTGCTGCGTTACGTGCAGGATCAGCGCGGTAAGTGCGGCATCATTTACTGCAACAGCCGGGCGAAGGTCGAAGACACCGCCGCACGCCTGCAAAGCCGTGGATTGAGCGTGGGTGCCTACCATGCCGGAATCGACAGCGAGCAGCGCGCCCGGGTGCAGGAAGCGTTTCAGCGCGACGATCTGCAAATCGTGGTCGCCACGGTGGCATTCGGGATGGGCATCAACAAGCCCAACGTTCGCTTTGTGGTACATTTCGATATTCCGCGCAACATCGAATCCTACTATCAGGAAACCGGACGAGCAGGGCGTGATGGCCTGCCGGCTGAGGCGATGATGCTCTACGATCCGGCGGATATGGCGTGGCTGCGCAAATGTCTCGAAGAAAAAGCGCCGGGTCCGCTGCAGGATATTGAGCGTCATAAGCTCAACGCGATGGGGGCCTTCGCGGAAGCGCAGACCTGTCGCCGTCTGGTGCTACTCAACTACTTCGGTGAAGGCCGGCAGCAGCCGTGCGGCAACTGCGATATCTGTCTCGATCCGCCCAAGCGCTACGACGGTCTGGTTGAGGCGCAAAAAGCGCTCTCCGGTATCTATCGCGTCGGCCAGCGTTTCGGCATGGGATATATTGTCGAAGTGCTGCGTGGAGCCAATAACCAGCGAATCCGCGAGCTCGGGCACGACAAACTGCCGATTTACGGGCTGGGCAAAGATCAGAGCCATGAGCACTGGGTCAGCGTGTTACGCCAGCTGATTCATCTGGGGCTGGTCACGCAAAACATCGCCATGCACTCGGCGCTGCAGCTGACCGAAGCGGCACGGCCGGTGCTGCGTGGTGAAGTGCCGCTGATGCTGGCGGTTCCGCGGTTGATTACCGCCAGGCCGAAAAGCAACAGTCCGGCGAAGTTTCACGGCGGTAACTACGATCGCAAACTGTTTGCCAAGCTGCGTAAGCTGCGCAAAGCGATTGCTGATGAAGAGAATATTCCGCCATACGTGGTGTTCAATGACGCCACGCTGATCGAAATGGCCGAGCAGATGCCGGTCAGCGCCTCAGAGATGCTCAGCGTCAATGGCGTCGGCCACCGTAAACTGGAGCGCTTTGGCAAACCTTTCCTGGTGATGATCAAAGAGCACCTTGATGATGAAGAGTAAAGGACACTGCATATGCTGATGTTATTCGCTACCGTGGCGCTGGTTCATCTGGTGGCTCTGATGAGCCCCGGCCCCGATTTCTTTTTCGTGTCTCAGACTGCCGCCAGCCGATCGCGCAAAGAGGCGATGATGGGCGTGCTGGGCATTACGCTCGGGATTGTGGTCTGGGCCGGTGTGGCGCTGATGGGCCTGCATCTGATTCTGGAGAAAATGGCCTGGCTGCATCAGATCATTATGGTCGGCGGCGGCCTTTATCTGCTGTGGATGGGCTGGCAGCTGATGTGCTCAGCGCGTCAGCGTCACAAACAGCCGCAGCAGGATGAGCCGGTGGTTGAGCTGCCGAAACGCGGCATGAGCTTTATCAAAGGGCTGCTGACCAATCTGTCGAATCCGAAAGCGATCATCTACTTCGGCAGCGTATTTTCCCTGTTTGTCGGTGACGACGTCGGTGCAGCGGAGCGCTGGGGGCTGTTTTTACTGATTGTCGGCGAAACCTTTGCCTGGTTCGCGCTGGTGGCTGCCATTTTCGCGATGCCGTGGATGCGCAATAAGTATCAGCGGTTAGCCAAGTGGGTGGATGGCATGGCAGGCGTGCTGTTTGCCGGCTTTGGTATTCATCTGATCATCTCTCGTTAATCCCGCCAGGTTATGCCGGAGCGCGCGTGGCGCATCCGGCATACACTTCACTTCTCCTCTCCCCGATATTTCATCTGAGTGACGGCTGTTACGCTCGGCGTCTGCCGATGGCGCGCTGTTGTAACCGCAGATAAATAGTCACTATTGGTTAATCAATGAAACCATCACCTCCGGTAAGGTCAGGTCTGCGGACTGTTTTTTCATGGAGAGGATGATGAGAGTCAACACCGCGTTATTGCTATTAGTGACGGCTTGTCTCAGCGCCTGCGCCTCGCACGATGCTGCCGATTACCGAGCCCCTGAATCGGCGAAAGCGGATAAAGTGTCGATGATCCTGGCGCAGGGGCTTCCGACGTCAGACCAGCAGCAGGGTGAAAGGATTAGCCAGATTTCTGCTGCTTTTCTCGGGACACCCTATCAAGCGAATACGCTGACAGGTTCGCCTGATACCCCTGAAGTGCTGGTGATCAATTTCAACGGTGTCGATTGTTTCACGCTGCTGGATTACGTGCAGGCGCTGAGCCGCAGCCACGATCGGGCCAGCTTTGAGGCTAACCTGATTCGAACCCGCTACGTTGACGTTGAGGTCAGCTATCTGAAGCGACGCCACTTTTTCTCCGACTGGTTCGCTGACCGTCCGCGCAATGCCAATGACATCACCCGCACCCTCAGCCCACAGGCGGTGACGGTAGTGAAGCAACTCAATCGTCAGGCCAACGGAACAGAACGGGTGCCGGGCCTGGGTGTGATATCACGCCACATTACCTACATCCCGGCCCAGGCAATCACACCTCAGGTGCTGGAGCAGATCCAAACCGGCGATTATGTAGGCGTTTACGCCACCCAGCAGGGGCTGGATGTCTCCCATGTGGGGATTGCTGTCCGGCATGATGGTCAGTTGTGGTTCAGGAACGCCTCCTCCCTGGCCGCCAATCGCAAAGTTGTCGATACGCCATTCAGGGAATATATGCGTTCAAAACCGGGCATGATGGTACTGCGTGCGGTGCCACTGACAGCGCCGTAGCGAAGAAGGGGAAGAAGGGATAATCTTTCGCGCCGACCTGAGTGCGTCGGCGCGTCAGGGATTAAGCGATTTTTCTGGCGCTGGCCAGCAGCGCACCCACCGCCATAAACAGCCCGCCAAAAATACGGTTCATCAGCTTCATCTGCTTCGGCCCTTTGATCCAGCCTGCAATGCGCGTCGCTAACGTGGCGTAGCCAATCATCACGATAATATCGACCACCACGGTGGTGACGCCCAGCACCAGATACTGCATCAGCAGCGGCTGGTGTGGCTGGATAAACTGCGGAAACAGCGCGGCAAGAAAAACGATGCTTTTCGGGTTGGTCAGGTTGACCAGCACCGCGCGTTTGAACAGGCGACGGCGTGGCATCGCTTTAGCCACCGCATCAAGATCGATGCCGCCCGCGGACCGCCACTGCTGAATGCCGAGCCACACCAGATAGGCGGCACCGGCCCATTTCAGGATTTCAAACGCCAGCAGCGACTGGGAAAACAGCGCCCCCAGACCGATACCCACCAGCACGATGTGCAACGCCAGGCCGACCTGCAAACCGGAAATAGAGGCCACCGTGCCGCGATAGCCGTGGCTGATGCCGGTACTCATGGTGTTGATTGCGCCGGAACCGGGCGACAGGCTTAAAATTGTGGTGGTCAGCAGATAGGTCAGCCACCATTCGATGGTCATGGGTTGCGCTCTCTTTGGCGGCAGAATTGTGACACAATACGCCAGAAATAAGCGCGGCGCTATGGCCGACGTACCGCATTAAAGACTCTTTTTTCCGGTCATCAGGGGGGCGAATGAATCAACATAAAGCCAGTTGGTTGCAACGAGAAAAAGCCTTTGCTGCCTTTGCTACCGGGCCGCTGCTCGACTTCTGGCACCGCCGTGAGGAACGTGAGTTTATCGGCGTCGGGAATCTCACTCTGCGCTATGTGCGTTTCACCTCTCCGCAACATCGGCGTGTCATCCTGATCGTGCCTGGCCGCATTGAGAGTTACATAAAATATCCTGAGCTGGCGTACGATCTGTTTCATTGTGGTTTCGACGTGGTGATCCTCGATCATCGCGGTCAGGGCCGATCCGATCGTTTGCTGGAAGATTCACACCGTGGTCATGTGGCTGAATTTACCCACTACGTCGACGATCTGGAAACGCTCTACCTGAAAGAGATTGTCAGCGGTCACTACCAGCAGCGTTATGCACTGGCCCACTCTATGGGCGGGGCGATTTTAACGCTGTTTCTGGCGCGCCAGCCGCAGGCTTTCCATGCGGTTGCGCTGGTGGCACCGATGTTTGGCATTGCGCTGCCGTTGCCCTCTTTCCTGGCGCACCGGATCCTCGACTGGGCTGAGAAACGGCCGGCACTGCGTGATGGCTACGCGCTGGGTACCGGACGCTGGCGTGCGCATCCGTTTGGCATCAACCGGCTGACGCACAGCGCCGAGCGTTATCGCCGCAGCCTGCGTTTTTATGCGGACGATCCGGCGATTCGCGTGGGTGGCCCGACGTATCACTGGGTGCGCGAAGGCATTCATGCGGGTCGCAACATCATCAGCCAGGCCGATAAAATCACTACGCCGCTGCTGTTGCTGCAGGCCAGTGATGATCAGGTGGTGGATAACCGCTCGCAGGATCTCTTTTGTGCTGCCATGGCGGCGGCAGGTCATCCGTGCGAAGGGAATAAACCGCGCGTGATTAACGGTGCGCGTCATGAGATCCTGTTTGAAAAAGACAACATGCGCGCCGAAGCGCTTAATGCAGTGATCGACTTTTTTCATCGCATCGCTGACGTTCATTACCCGACTGGCTTCGGCCAGCAGAATCAGATACCCGAGGTTTTCATGTACCACATCGTTGCATCCGATCTGGATGGCACGCTGCTTTCTCCCGAACATCGCCTGACGCCTTTTGCGCGCGAAACGCTGCAACAGCTAGTCGCAAAGGATATTCATTTCGTGTTTGCCACCGGCCGCCATCATATTGATGTCGGACAGATGCGCGATAGCCTGGCTATCCCGGCGTACATGATCACTTCCAACGGCGCACGGGTGCATAATGCTCAGGGCGAGCTGGTGTTCAGCCATAACCTGGACGAAGACATCGCGAATGATCTGTTTGGTCTGCAGTATCATCACAGCGATATTCTGACCCACGTTTACCGTGATGATGAGTGGTTTGTCAGCCGTTCCCGTCCCGCTGAGCAGGATTACTTCCGTGAATCGGTATTCAACTATCAGGTCTATGAACCGGGTCTGTTGCCGACCGATAACATCAGTAAAGTCTTTTTTACCTGTGAAGATCCTGAGCATCTGATCCCGATGGAGCAGGCGATTGAAGCGCGCTGGGGCGATCGGGTTAACGTCAGTTTTTCACTGCCGACCTGCCTCGAAGTGATGGCGGGTGGCGTATCGAAAGGGCATGCGCTGGAGGCCGTAGCGAAGCAGCTGGGCCATACGCTGCATAGCTGTATCGCCTTTGGCGACGGCATGAATGATGTGGAGATGCTGAGCATGGCGGGTAAGGGCTATATCATGCAGAACGCCCATCAGCGGCTGAAAGATACCTTGCCGGAGCTGGATGTGATCGGTTCGAATGCCGATGATGCGGTGCCACAGACGCTGCGCACGCTCTACCTTTCCTGAGGATATCGCGCAAACAAAGGGCCGGTTAACCGGCCCTTTTTTATTGCCGTCAGGCCAGTTTCTGCTTGTGTTTATGCTCGCTGACCATGGTCAGCAACAGCAGGATCACCGCCAGTACGCAGCCGGCAATCATCACCAGAAAACCGCCGTCCCAGCCAAAGTAGTCAACGGTGTAACCGACAATGGCGCTGGCCGCCACCGAACCGCCCAGATAACCAAACAGGCCGGTAAAACCTGCGGCGGTGCCGGCGGCTTTCTTGGGTGCCAGCTCCAGCGCGTGCAGGCCAATCAGCATTACCGGACCATAAATCAGGAAGCCAATCACGATCATACAGGCCATATCAACGCCAGGATTGCCCGCCGGGTTCAGCCAGTAAATCACCGTGGCGATCGTCACCAGCGTCATAAAGAACACGCCGGTGGCCCCGCGGTTACCGCGAAACACTTTGTCTGACATCCAGCCACATAACAGCGTGCCCGGAATACCGGCATACTCATACAGGAAGTAGGCCCAGGAGGACTTATCCAGCGTGAAGTGCTTCACCTCTTTCAGGTAGGTCGGCGACCAGTCGAGAATGCCGTAGCGCAGCAGATAGACAAAAACGTTCGCCAGCGCGATGTACCACAGCAGTTTGTTAGGCAGCACATATTTCATGAAGATTTGCTTAGCAGTTAACTCCTCTTCATGACTGGCATCGTAATCTGGCGGATAGTCGTTTTTATACTCTTCGATCGGCGGCAGGCCACAGGATTGGGGCGTGTCGCGCATCAGGGCAAACGCGAAGAGCGCAATCAGGATGGCACCAAAGGCGGGCATATAGAGTGCCGCTTTCCAGTCGTTGAACCACGCCATGCCAAGCAGGAACAGCAGCGGTGGCAGGCCGCCGCCGACGTTATGGGCGCAGTTCCACACCGAGACAATGCTGCCGCGCTCCTTCTGCGACCACCAGTGCACCATGGTACGACCGCACGGTGGCCAGCCCATGCCCTGGAACCAGCCGCAGACAAACAGCAGCACGAACATCACCATAATGCTGGAGGTGGCCCAGGGCACGAATCCCATAAACAACATCACCGCCGCGGCCAGGATCAGTCCGGCTGGCAGGAAGACGCGCGGATTCGAGCGATCGGATACTGAGCCCATGATGAATTTCGAGAAGCCATAGGCGATCGAAATGCCTGACAGGGCGAAACCGAGATCGCCACGTGAAAAGCCTTGCTCGACCAGATAGGGCATCGCGAGCGCAAAGTTTTTTCTGACCAGATAGTAGGCGGCATAGCCAAAAAAGATCCCAATAAAAATTTGCCAGCGCAGACGACGGTAGAGCGGATCGACGCGATCCGCTGCTACCTGCGGCTGACGTGGTGCAGGTTTAAAAATACTCAGCATCAGTGAGGCCCTCCAGGGCACATTATGGTTTTTTACATTCCCAGCGGTGGGGTCAAAAAAAGACAAAAAGAAATGGCGACGTGATGTTCCATTTCGCGCAAAGAATAAAATTAGTGACCTGACGTTACTGTGATGCGTGACACATTTGTTACAGTTTTATTACAGCGCCGAGCGAAAGTGATCACCATATGGTTTATTTCGCGCATTCGGGGAAAAACGTCGCCAGCAGGAGACGGGGATGTTACAGCGGGGTTGAGCTGTTGCAGCAGTTGCGCATTGTTTGCTTTAAAAGTTATCGGATGTAAACCAGATAGTGCAGCTGATCGACAGCACATTGTTTACACTGACGCTCTGTTAACTTCGGGGTCGTTACCGTGTTCTTATTGATCATCACCACTATTCTGTGGGCTTTTTCGTTCAGCCTGATTGGCGAGTATCTTGCCGGCCAGGTAGACAGCTGGTTTTCTGTACTGATGCGCCTGGCGCTGGCCGCAATAGTCTTTTTGCCTTTTCTGCGCTGGCGCGGTTACCGTCCCTCAACTCTGCTGCTCTATATGCTGGTCGGGATGTTGCAGTTAGGAGTGATGTATCTGCTGAGCTTTGAAGCCTACCTCTATCTCAGCGTGTCGGAATTTTTGCTGTTTACGGTGATGACGCCGCTCTATGTGACCCTGATCTATGACCTGATTAGCCGCCGTCCGCTGCGGATCGGCTATATCTTCAGCGCGCTGCTGGCGGTCGCCGGGGCGGCCATTATCCGCTATGACAAGGTCAGCGATAATTTCTGGGTTGGCCTGCTGCTGGTGCAGCTGGCGAACATCTGCTTTGCTGCCGGTATGGTGGGGTACAAGCGTCTGCAGGAGACCCGTCCGATGCCGCAGCACACCGCCTTTTCCTGGTTCTACCTTGGCGCAGTGGTGATTGCGGTCATCGCCTGGTTCATCTGGGGCAATCCGCAGAAACTCCCGACCACCTCGCTGCAATGGGGCATTCTGGTCTGGCTGGGCGTGGCCGCTTCGGGTCTCGGCTACTTTATGTGGAACTATGGTGCGACCCAGGTTGATGCCGGCACGCTGGGCATCATGAATAACATGCACGTCCCCGCCGGACTGCTGGTTAACCTGGCGATCTGGCAGGAGAAGCCGCACTGGCCGAGCTTTATCGCCGGCGCGCTGGTGATCCTCGCCTCGCTGTGGGTGCATAAGCGCTGGGTGGTGGGGCGCAGTGACCGGTTATAAGGTGAAATGGGTGCGCTGACACCGGTAAATAGCGGCTGTTGCATAGGTGCGGCCTTCCGGGCTGGCGCGCCTGATCGCAAGGAATCTCACCTCCCTGTGGGTCGGCCGGGCCATCCGGCCCGGACGCTTCGCTCTTCTGACGCGCCAGCCCTGGAGGGGTGACAGCATCATCGCGGTTAAACCGGGGATCAGAGCGAACATGAAAGAGGAGAGGGCGGGCTGAGAAGTATAGCGTCCGCCGCCGGGACAAAAACGGCGGCCGGCGCTCCAGAGATGCATTGACGCCGGCTTTACGCAGCAGCGCTCTATTGCCGACGGGATGACACGATATCAGGCAGGCTTCCCATTCTTAGGGCGCTGAATCATCGCCAGGCCTTTCAGGAAGTTACGCAGAATCTGGTCGCCGCACTCACGGTAATTTTTGTGGTCAGGTTTGCGGAAAATCGCACCGATTTCTGCCTGCGAAACGGTGAAACTGGCGCGTTTCAGCACTTCAGGGATATCCGTGGTTTTCAGATCAAAGGCGATGCGCAACTTCTTCATAAAGATGTTGTTATTCATCTTGCGCTCAATGGAAGGAGCCGGCATCTCTTCACTTTTGCCACGACGGTAAAAGATCAGGCCGTTAAGAAAGTAGCCCATCAGCACATCGGGGCAGGGACGAAACGCGGCATCTTCATCTTTTTTCAGCCACGCCTGGATATCCGTCTGCGGGACTTCACACTGCGCCAGCGCAAAAATTTCCACCATTTTGGCATCGCTCAGATCGAGCATATAGCGCACGCTGCGCAGAATATCGTTGTTAGTCATGGTGAGATCTTCTCATGGTCAGTCGACAGGCTGCGCATTATAGGGGATTTTACTGTTGCTCGCGCAGGTTTGTACCTCGCGACTTACCGCTGCATTAACGCGGCAGGCTGCAGCGCATCCCGCACAAAGGGCAGATGTTCGCAGGCGTGCTGGCGGGCAAAGCGGATAAAGGCTTCCAGCACCGGCTGACGCTGCTCGCCATCGCGCACTGCGGCATAAAGACGGCTCCACAGCCCGTCGCCCAGCGTTTTGGTCACCACCAGTCCCTGCTTCTCAAAACTCTCCACCACCCAGTGCGGCAGCGCCGCAATGCCCATCCGCGCCGAGACCATCTGGATCATCAGCAGGGTGTTATCGACGTTTTTCAGCGCCGGGCTGACGCCAGCTGGCTGCAGGAAGTGACGCCAGATATCGAGGCGCTGACGCTGCACCGGATAGATCATCAGCACCTCGTCGGCCAGATCCTCGGGTGCGATATGTTCAACCTGCGCCAGCGGATGATCCGGTGCCAGCACCAGTCGCACCTCAAAATCAAACATCGGCGAATAGAACAGCCCGGAGCGCGCCAGGATATCGGAGGTCAGCACCACATCCAGCTCGCCCTGCTGCAGCGCAGGCTGCGGATCAAAGGTGACGCCTGATTTGAAATCCATCACCACCTGCGGCCAGCTCTGACGGAAATTATCCAGCGCTGGCGTCAGCCACTGGATGCAGCTATGGCACTCAATCGCCACTCGTAAGGTGGTCTGCTGTGGTTCATGGCAGGCCTGCAACGCCTGCTGGATCTGCGGCAGCACCTGTTCGGCTAGCTGCAGCAGGATGTCGCCCTGTGGCGTGAAGCGCAGCGGCTGACTTTTACGCACGAACAGGCGGAATCCCAGCCGCTGTTCCAGATCGCTGAACTGGTGGGACAACGCCGATTGCGTCTGATGAAGCTGGGATGCCGCCGCCGCCAGCGAACCTGTATTACGCAGAGCCTGAAGCGTCCGCAGGTGCTTGAGTTCGATCATGAGAGTCCTTCACATCGAAAATGAACATATTGCGCTTGAGGAACATACAGTACCCGCAGATTATAGCGGTGTAAACATCTGGACGGCTAAACATCTTTGGCTGTCAGCCAAAGTGAAAGATTATCTGGAGAACAGCGAATGACAATCCTCAACCATACCCTCGGTTTTCCCCGTGTTGGCCTGCGTCGCGAACTGAAAAAAGCGCAGGAGAGCTACTGGGCCGGTAACAGCAGCCAGCAGGATTTGCTGGCGGTGGGCCGTGAGCTGCGGGCGCGTCACTGGCAGCAACAGAAAGAGGCGGGCATCGATCTGCTGCCGGTGGGCGACTTCGCCTGGTACGACCATGTGCTGACCACCAGCCTGATGCTGGGCAACGTGCCGGCGCGCCATCAGAATAAAGACGGCTCGGTTGATCTGGATACGCTGTTTCGTCTGGGCCGTGGCCGGGCACCGACCGGTGAGCCGGCGGCGGCGGCTGAGATGACCAAATGGTTTAACACTAACTACCACTACATTGTGCCTGAGTTCACCCAGGGCCAGACTTTCAGACTGGCCTGGACCCAGTTGCTGGATGAAGTCGATGAGGCGCTGGCGCTGGGCCACAACATCAAGCCAGTGCTGCTGGGACCGATCACCTATCTGTGGCTGGGTAAGGTGAAAGGCGAGCCGTTTGACCGCCTCTCGCTGCTGCAGGCGATTCTGCCGGTCTACCAGCAAGTCCTGGCGGAACTGGCGAAACGTGACATCGAATGGGTGCAGATTGATGAACCGGCGCTGGCGCTGGAGCTGCCGCAGTCATGGCGTGAGGCGTTCAGGCCCGCCTTTGATGCGCTACAGGGGCAGAGTAAACTGCTGCTGACCACCTATTTCGACAGCATCGGACAGAACATTGAGGTGATCCGTGAGCTGCCGGTGCAGGGGCTGCATGTCGATCTGGTACACGGCCGGGATGATATTCAGCAACTGAATCAGCAATTACCGGCCAGCTGGCTGCTGTCGCTGGGGGTGATCAACGGACGTAACGTCTGGCGTGCCGATCTGAGCCGCTGGTTTACGCGTCTGCAGCCGCTGATCGCCCAGCGCGCGCAGCTGTGGATTGGCTCCTCCTGCTCGTTGCTGCACAGTCCGATCGACCTGAGCGTCGAGACGCGGCTGGATGAGGAAGTGAAAAGCTGGTTCGCCTTCGCGCTGCAGAAATGCACCGAGCTTTCACTGCTGACGCAGGCGCTCAACCGCAACGATGCCGCGTCACTGGAGGCCTGGAGCGCGCCGATTCGGGCCCGTGCGCACTCCAGTCGCGTGCATAATGCCGCGGTCAGTCAGCGTTTGCAGGCCATCACGCCGCAGGACAGCGAACGTCACAGCCGTTACAGCGAGCGGGCAAAAGCACAGCGCCAGCGCTTTAATCTGCCTGCCTGGCCAACCACCACTATCGGCTCTTTCCCGCAGACGCCGGAAATTCGCGGCCTGCGTCTCGATTTTAAACAGGGCCGCCTCGACAGCCATCATTACCGCACCGGCATCGCTGAGCACATCAGACAGGCGATCGCTGAGCAGGAGCGGCTGGGGCTGGATGTGCTGGTACATGGCGAAGCGGAACGCAACGACATGGTTGAATACTTCGGCGAACATCTGGATGGGTTTGTTTTTACCCAGAATGGCTGGGTACAGAGCTATGGCTCACGCTGCGTGAAACCGCCGGTGATCATCGGTGACGTCAGCCGGCCGGAAGCGATTACCGTTGAATGGGCGAAATATGCCCAGTCGCTGACCGACAAGCCGGTGAAAGGGATGCTGACCGGCCCGGTGACGATTCTGTGCTGGTCTTTCCCGCGCGAAGATGTGTCGCGTGAAACCATCGCGAAACAGATTGCGCTGGCGCTGCGTGATGAAGTCGCCGATCTGGAAAAAGCCGGTATTGGCATTATCCAGATTGATGAACCAGCGCTGCGCGAAGGGTTGCCGCTGCATCAGTCTGACTGGGCTGCCTATCTGAGCTGGGCGGTCGAGGCTTTCCGCCTGAATGCAGCGGTGGCGCGGGATGAAACCCAGATTCACACCCATATGTGTTACTGCGAGTTTAACGACATCATGGATTCTATCGCGGCGCTGGATGCGGATGTGATTACCATTGAAACCTCACGCTCCGACATGGATCTGCTGGCGTCGTTTGAACACTTTGACTATCCGAATGAAATCGGTCCGGGCGTCTACGATATTCATTCGCCTAACGTACCGAGCGTCGAGTGGATGGAAGCGCTGTTACGGAAAGCGGCGAAGCGGATTCCGGAAGCGCGTTTGTGGGTGAACCCGGACTGCGGATTGAAAACGCGCGGCTGGACCGAGACGCGGCAGGCGCTGGCAAACATGGTGACGGCGGCGAAGAAGCTGCGTGATGAAACAGCATAAAAACGGGTCAGAACGGCGAGGCTGTTACGATATCGGGGCGCACAGCGCCCCTTTTTTGCTTATTGCGATGCGACGCCATACTGCCTGAACCAGGCCAGCATCCGCGCCCAGCCATCACTGGCAGATTCAGCATGATAGCTCGGACGGTAGTCAGCATTAAAGGCATGTCCGGCTTCGGGATAGACGATGATCTCCGCGGTGGCATTGGCCGCGTGCAGCGCCTGACGCATCTGCTCAACGCTCTCCAGCGGAATCCCCTCATCCTGTCCACCGTATAAACCTAACACCGGGGCGCTAAGATCGACGGCGACATCGATAGGATGCTTCTGCTGCTTCATGGTCCGATCGCCGGTCAGACGTCCATACCAGGCGACGGCCGCGCGCAGTTGCGGATTGTGCGCCGCATAGAGCCAGCTGATGCGGCCGCCCCAGCAGAACCCGGTAATGCCCATACGCCGGATATCGCCGCCGTTACGCGCCGCCCAGTTGGCCGCATGATCAAGATCGGACAGCACCTGTGTATCGGGCACTTTGCTCACCAGCTCGCTGAACAGGGTCGGGATATCGTGGTAATCGTTGGGATCGCCTTCGCGGAAGTAGAGTTCCGGAGCGATAGCCAGATAGCCTTCCAGCGCCAGACGGCGGCAGATATCACGGATGTGTTCATGGACGCCAAAGATCTCCTGCACCACCAGCACCACCGGTAACGGACCGTCGGCAGATTTCGGTCTGGCATAAAAGGCGGGCATATTTTCGCCCTGGCTTGGCACTGAGGTCTCACCGGCGTGAATCGCCGGACTGTCGGTAATAATGGTGGTAGAAGCGGTGGGCAGAACGGCAGGCGCAAAGGTCCCTGCCGCGGCTTTTTGTGTCATATTATCACTGGTTTTCATTATTCTCTCCGTGCAAGCAATGGCGCAATCACGTAACTATAGCCTGGCCGGACACCGTGCGAGCCAGACGTCGGGTAACAGAGTCAGCAGCGGACAATACCATCCACCTCTTTAACACTGTGATGAGGCCGACACAGCCCCGGCGAAGCCAATGTCAGCGAAACCGATGTGATATTGTGATAAACATCACATTGTTTTTAGTGATAAATGTAACTTTCATTTTCTTCGGTGAATGCTGTCACATATTTATCGGGCGTGCTGACGTAGAGTGACGCGCTACCTTCCCTTAACAGGAGTCTGAAATGACACAGTCTGACGTTTTCCATCTGGGCCTGACGAAAGCCGATCTGCAGGGCGCCACCCTGGCGATTGTGCCCGGCGATCCGGAGCGCGTGAAGAAGATTGCCGGACTGATGGAGGATGCCACGCATCTGGCCTCACACCGCGAATTTACCAGCTGGCTGGCTAAGCTGGACGGCAAACCGGTGGTGGTCTGCTCAACCGGCATCGGCGGCCCTTCCACCTCTATTGCGGTTGAAGAGCTGGCGCAGCTTGGCGTACGCACCTTCCTGCGCGTGGGCACCACCGGCGCTATCCAGCCGCACATCAACGTTGGCGATGTGCTGGTAACCACCGGGTCAGTGCGTCTTGACGGCGCCAGCCTGCATTTCGCGCCGATGGAGTTCCCGGCCGTGGCCGACTTTGCCTGTACCACGGCGCTGGTGGCCGCAGCAGAAGCCTGTGGCGCGAAGACTCATATCGGCATCACCGCCTCTTCTGACACGTTCTATCCAGGCCAGGAGCGCTACGACACCTTCTCCGGGCGAGTGGTGAATCGCTTCCAGGGATCGATGAAAGAGTGGCAGGAGATGGGCGTCCTCAACTATGAGATGGAATCCGCTACACTGTTAACCATGTGCGCCAGCCAGGGGCTGCGAGCCGGCATGGTGGCGGGCGTGATCGTTAACCGTACCCAGAAAGAGATCCCGGATGCGGTGACGATGAAACAGACCGAAAGCGATGCGGTAAAAATTGTGGTTGAAGCGGCTCGCCGCTTGTTATAACCCTTACTGTCAGGCAGCAGGTTAACGGCCGGACATAAGGCCAGCCTGCTGCCGGATAGCCCCGGCGCAGCCTTTCAACGGAAGCTGAGAGTGCCTGATGCGCAAGACTATTCCCGTTCGTCGTCCCGCCGTTAACCTGAATCCCGTTGCGCTCAATGCCCGTCTTGAGAGCAGTGCCGCACAGTTTCGCGCCGCCATGCAGCAGGGCGATTATGCGCAGGCTGCCCGCTACTGCGAAGAGGTGCTGCGCTATCAGCCCCATCAGATGCAGGTACTGAGCGACTACGCGCTCTGTCTGATGCGTCTCGGTCAGCATCACAAGGCCTACAAAACCTACCAGAAAATTTACCAGTCGCCACCGGCGGTGCGCGCTACCGCGTCAGACACCTGGCTGGATGGCCTGACCGAAGTGTGTGGCTGGCTGGATAAGCAGGATGAGGTGACGCGTTACGGCCTGGAATCGTTGCAGCAATCGGACGCCCGTTTCCGGCAGGGCGCGCGGGTTGCGTTTCCCGCTGCGCAGCCCGAGCCGATCGACCTCAGCCAGCCGCAGCAGAATGTGATCGCCTTCAGCCTGTATGGTGACCAGCCGCGTTACTGCGAAACCCTGATTAAAAACGTTGAGGTGGCGCCTGAGCTCTATCCGGGCTGGGTGTGTCGCATCTATCTGGATGACAGCGTGCCGCAGCATGTCTGGCAACGGCTCGATCAACCGCACGTTCAGCGGATCGATATGTCCCACGAAAAAACGTTGTTCCCGACGCTGTGGCGCTTTCTGGTGATGGACGATCCCGGCGTGAAACGCTTTATCGTCCGCGATGCCGACTCGTTGCTCTCCGAGCGCGAGGTGGCGGCGGTCAACGCCTGGCTGGCGTCGCCTTACTGGTTCCATCATATGCGCGACTACTTCTCCCATACCGAACTGCTGCTGGCCGGCATGTGGGGCGGCTGTCACGGTGTTTTTCGTCAGGTCGAACAGACCATGCGCGAATTTATTGCGCAATACCGCGGCAGCGAACGCTTTACCGATCAGTCTTTCCTCAAGACGGCGCTGTGGCCAACGGTGCGTGAAAGTGTTCTCAACCATGATGAACTGTTTCATTTTCATCAGGCGCAGCCGTGGCCAGCACATCCGCCAGTGCGCTGGCAGATGCCCCGATTTCACGTCGGCAGTAATGTCGGCTTTGCCAGCCTCACCGGTCAATCCCATGCCGCCGACGGTGCCCGTCAGCAGATAGAAATGAGCGGTGACGGCAAAAGCTGGCACTACCCGGCTCAGGTGAAAAATGGCCAATGGCTGCTGCCGATGCCCTATTTCCTGATTGATGAGTGGCAGGCCGGAAAGCTGACGGTGACCGTGCGCTAAGTGGTTGAGGGCATGTAAATATATCTGGACATTCATACAGTGCGACTCTACCTTTTCCCTCAGCAGCTTGAGTCGCGGGGAAATCATGGATCAGCACATCATTATCAGCGTCTGCCTGGCGCTCGCCGGAGCAGGGATTGGCTGGATGCTGGCACAGTTACGTGCCGGGCATCAGGCCGCCAGTTTCTTAACCGAACGCCGTCTGCTGGAAGAGGCGCAGCAGCGCCAGCAGCAGCAGATGGATCAGCTTCAGCAGCAGGCACAGCAGCGTGAACAGGAGTTACGCCAGCTGCATGGCGCGCTGAGCGGCGCCAATGAGCGTCTGCAACAGCTCGACTACTGGCGCAACGAAAGCGAACAGCTTAATCGGGAACTGCGCAACCAGCTGGAGGTTAACAGTGCCCAGGAAGCAGAACTGCGAGAAGTGACCATCCGCCTTGAAGAGACCCGCTTCGCTGCCGAAGAGAAGCAGCGTCTGCTGACCAACAGCGAGCAACGCCTCAGCGCCCAGTTTGAAAATCTTGCCAACCGAATCTTTGAAAACAGCGGCCGCCGCGTCGATGAGCAGAATCGCCAGAGCCTGGACAGCCTGATTGGTCCGCTGCGCGAACAGCTGGATGGCTTCCGCCGCCAGGTGCATGAGAGCTTCGGCGCGGAGGCGCGTGAACGGCATACCCTGACCCACGAAATCCGCCAGTTACAGCAGCTTAATGCGCAAATGGCGCAGGAAGCGCTCAACCTCACCAAAGCGCTAAAAGGCGACAACAAGATTCAGGGTAACTGGGGTGAAGTAGTGCTCAGCCGGGTACTGGAAGCCTCCGGGTTGCGTGAAGGTCATGAGTATGAAACCCAGGTCAGCATTCAGTCGGAGCAGCAGGGCAGGATGCAGCCGGATGTGATTGTTCGTCTGCCGCAGGGAAAAGATGTGGTGGTGGATGCCAAAATGACGCTGGTCGCCTACGAACGTTATTTCAACGCGGAAGATGAGGTTGAGCGTGAGCAGGCGATTCAGGAACATGTCAGCGCGATGCGCAGCCACATTCGCCTGCTAGGACGTAAAGATTATCAACAATTGCCCGGTTTACGATCGCTCGATTATGTGTTGATGTTTATCCCGGTCGAGCCGGCTTTTTTGCTGGCGATCGATCGCCAGCCAGAGCTGATTGGCGAGGCGCTGCAGCAAAACATTATGCTGGTCAGCCCGACCACGCTGCTGGTGGCGCTGCGTACCATTAATAATCTGTGGCGTTACGAGCATCAGAGTCGCAATGCGCAGCGTATCGCCGATCGGGCGACCCGGCTGTATGACAAGATGCGGCTGTTTGTCGATGACATGAGCGGCATTGGTCACAGTCTGGATAAGGCGCAAATCAGCTACCGTGAAGCGATGAAAAAGCTGGCCGAAGGGCGCGGCAACCTGATTGCGCAGACGGAAGGTTTTCGTGCGCTGGGGGTCGAGGTTAAACGTTCGATTAATCCTCAGCTGGTGGAGCGGGCAATGCCGGAACATCCGGCTGCCGAAGAGCCGGATCATGACGACGATACGGATGACAGTGACATGCGTGTGAGACGCCTCCACGAATAGTATGGGCGTAGCGTGCCTGACTTCCGTGACTCTGATACACTTCGGGAAGTATTGTTTGTGGAGCAGGTAAAACCGATGGCAGATGAATCACAGCAGGAAACCACCCATTTTGGCTTTCAGACGGTCGCCAAAAGCGAAAAAGCCGACAAAGTTGCGGATGTGTTTCACTCCGTAGCGGCAAAATATGACCTGATGAACGATTTGATGTCCTTTGGCGTCCATCGTATCTGGAAGCGTTTTACCATTGACAGCAGCGGCGTACGTCGCGGACAGCGCGTGTTGGATCTGGCCGGCGGTACCGGCGATCTGACGGCTAAATTTTCTCGCCTGGTGGGCGAAACCGGCCAGGTTGTACTGGCTGATATCAACAGTTCGATGCTGAAGATGGGCCGCGAAAAACTGCGCAATCTTGGCGTGGTCGGTAACGTCAATTACGTCCAGGCCAATGCAGAAGCTCTGCCGTTCCCGGATAACTACTTCGACTGCATCACCATCTCCTTTGGTTTACGCAACGTAACGGAAAAAGAGAAGGCGCTGGCCTCGATGTTCCGTGTGCTGAAGCCGGGCGGACGCTTACTGGTGCTGGAGTTCTCCAAACCGGTGATCGATCCACTGAGCAAAGCCTATGATGCTTACTCCTTCCATATTCTGCCGCGCATCGGGCAACTGGTGGCGCAGGACGCAGAGAGCTATCGCTATCTGGCCGAATCGATCCGTATGCATCCCGATCAGGAAACCCTGAAAGCGATGATGAACGACGTCGGTTTTGAAAATACCACTTACTCCAATATGACCGGCGGCATTGTGGCCTTACACCGTGGATTTAAGTTCTGAGTGAGATGGTGATGAAGCTAACGCCCTTGATTACCGCGGGCCTGGAAACCGCGCTGAACCGCATGTTGTATCGCGATCGCGGCCTGAAGGCGGCACGGCAGCGTCTGACCGGTAAGGTCCTGACGTTGCGTCTGAGCGAGTTTTCCCATCCGCTGGTGCTGGTGTTCAGTGAACAGCAACTGGATGTGCTGGCTGACTGGCAGGACAACAGTGACTGTACGGTGATTACCTCTCTGAAAACCTTGCCGAAGCTGCGTGACCGCCAGCAACTGACGCCGCTGATTCGCAGCGGTGAGCTGCAGGTGGAAGGCGATTTGCAGGTGGTACAGCAGTTTTCCGCGCTGATGGATCTAGCCGAGCTGGACCCGGCAGAGTATCTGGCGCCCTGGGTTGGTGATATCGCGGCCCAGGGCATCAGTCAGGGCGCGCAGCGGGCATTCCGGCTGGTGAAAGGCGAAGTCGGGCGTCGACAGGATGACCTCGGTCAGGTACTGACCGAAGAGTGGCGTGTCGCGCCAGGCTCGCTCGAATTAGCCTGGTTTTCTGAGGAGGTAGACGCGATGGAACGTTCGCTTGAGGCGCTTAATGCGCGTCTGGCGCAGCTGGAGGCAAAATGAGTTTTGGAGAGATCCGCCGCTTATATTTGATCATGAAGGTGTTTTTGTCCTATGGCCTTGATGAACTGATTCCCAACACGCGCCTTACTCTTCCGCTTCGCCTGTGGCGTCGCTGCATTTTCTGGTTACCTAATCTGCATCCGCACGAACCGACCGGTGCGCGTATGCGCATGGCGATGGAGCAGCTGGGACCGGTCTGGATCAAGTTTGGTCAGATGCTGTCGACCCGCCGTGACCTGTTCCCGCCAGCTATCGCCGATCAACTGGCAATTTTGCAGGATCGGGTTGCGCCGTTTGATGGCGTCAAAGCCAAAGCACAGATCGAAGCCTCTATGGGCGCACCGATTGAAACCTGGTTTGATGATTTTGACATCAAACCGCTGGCGTCAGCCTCGATTGCCCAGGTTCACACCGCCACGCTGAAATCGACCGGCAAGAAAGTGGTGATTAAAGTCATTCGCCCCGATATTTTGCCGGTGATCAGAGCGGACATGAAGCTGATCTACCGCCTGGCGCGCTGGGTGCCGCGTCTGCTGCCCGACGGTCGTCGTCTGCGTCCGGTGGAAGTCGTACGCGATTATGAAAAAACTCTGCTTGATGAGCTGAACCTGTTACGCGAAGCCGCCAACGCCATTCAGTTACGCCGCAATTTTGAAGACAGCCGGATGCTCTACGTGCCGGAAGTCTATTCCGACTACTGCAGCGAAACCATGATGGTGATGGAACGTATTTACGGCATTCCGATTTCAGATGTTGCCACGCTGGAACGGCACGGCGTCAACATGAAGCTGCTGGCAGAGCGTGGCGTGCAGGTGTTCTTTACCCAGGTGTTCCGTGACAGCTTCTTCCATGCGGACATGCATCCGGGCAACATTTTCGTCAGCTATGAGCATCCGGAAGATCCGCAGTATATCGGCATCGATTGCGGCATTGTCGGCTCGCTTAACAAAGAAGATAAGCGCTATCTGGCGGAAAACTTTATCGCCTTCTTCAACCGCGACTACCGCAAGGTGGCGGAGCTGCACGTTGACTCAGGTTGGGTGCCGCCCGATACCAACGTTGAAGATTTTGAGTTTGCGATCCGCACCGTCTGTGAGCCGATTTTTGAAAAGCCGCTGGCCGAAATTTCGTTTGGTCACGTGCTGCTGAATCTGTTCAATACGGCGCGTCGGTTTAATATGGAAGTTCAGCCGCAGCTGGTGCTGTTGCAAAAGACCCTGCTGTATGTGGAAGGGATTGGTCGTCAGCTCTATCCGCAGCTCGACCTGTGGAAGACTGCCAAGCCGTTCCTGGAAGACTGGATCAAAGATCAGGTCGGCCTGCCCGCCATTATCCGGGCAGTGAAAGAGAAAGCGCCGTTCTGGGCTGAAAAGTTACCAGAACTGCCGGAACTGTTTTATGACAGCATGCGTCAGCATAAACTTCTGCGGCACAGCGTTGACAAATTAGTGGGCGATCTTAATGCGCAGCGTACCCGGCATCATCAGGCACGCTATCTGTTTGGTGTCGGTGCGACCTTGCTGCTCAGCGGCACGGCAGTGCTGCTTTCACGACCGGACTGGGACCTGTTCCCGGCGGTGTTGATGGCGGCGGGCATCGTCTCATGGTTAATCGGCTGGCGTAAGACAAACTGATTGTCACTTCAGCCTAAAACACGGTAATGTCGCTGGCTCAGTCCCGAATTGAAAAGGGCGCTCTGTGGTGCATTACCGCATCGTTTTTCACAGAATATTAGAGGCTATCTCATGGGCGGTATCAGTATTTGGCAATTGTTAATTATTGCCGTGATTGTTGTACTTCTGTTCGGTACCAATAAATTGCGTAATCTGGGTTCAGATTTAGGCTCCTCGATTCGTGGCTTCAAAAAAGCCATGGGCGACGAGGATGACAAAAAGGATCAACCGAAAGAGCAGGACGCTGACTTCAACGCCAAAACGCTGGCGGACAAACAGCAGACTTCGGCGACCAAAGAAGACGTTAAGAACGACAAGCAGGTGTAAACCGTGTTCGACATTGGCTTTAGTGAACTGGTATTGGTGTTCGTGATCGGGCTGATTGTACTCGGCCCGCAACGTTTACCGGTTGCGGTGAAAACCGTGGTCGGCTGGATCAGGGCGATTCGTTCGCTGGCAGCCAATGTGCAAAACGAACTGGCGCAGGAGCTGAAACTGCAGGAACTGCAGGACAGCCTGAAAAAGGTGGAAGAAGCGGGCCGCGGCACGCTATCGCCTGAGCTGAAAGAGTCGATGGAAGAGTTGCGTAAAACCGCGGATTCAATGAAACGCTCGGTCAGTCAGAGCATCGACATTGAAAAAGAGGAAGACGAAGCCAACACCATCCACTCGCCACAGCACAGCGCGCCGCAGCCGGCGGCAAATCATCCTGCATCGGCAGAAACGGCGCCGACGCCTGCGACGGCTGACCATCAGGCCAGCGCACCGGCCCAGGCACCGGCACAGCAACCGGCTGCGCCGGCTGTTTCAGCCGGGAATCCGTCCCCGGCTTCGGTAGCCAGCGCGCCAGCCCAGGCGCCGGTGAGCGCTGACGTCGCTCCGGTGAACAAACCTGACTCCACCACACGCACTTCCGCCTCTCCCTCTTCTGCAAGTGATGAACGATAATGGCCGTTGAAGATACCCAACCGCTCATCAGTCATCTGATTGAGCTGCGTAAGCGACTGCTGAACTGCATCATCGCCGTATTGGTGATATTCCTGGCGCTGGTCTATTTTGCCAACGATATCTATCAACTGGTGGCGGCGCCGCTGATCAGTCAGATGCCGATTGGCTCCAGCATGATTGCCACCGATGTGGCTTCACCGTTCTTCACCCCGATCAAACTGACGATTATTGTGTCGGTGTTTCTGGCGGTGCCGGTGATCCTTTATCAGGTCTGGGCGTTTATCGCGCCTGCGCTCTATCGTCACGAACGTAAACTGGTGATGCCGCTGCTGTTTTCCAGCACCGTCCTGTTCTATGTCGGCGTGGCGTTTGCCTACTTTATCGTCTTCCCGCTGGCGTTTGGCTTTTTCACCAAAACCGCGCCGATTGGCGTCACCATGGCGACTGACATCACCAAATACCTCGATTTCGTCATGACCCTGTTTATGGCGTTTGGCGTGGCGTTTGAAGTTCCGGTGGCCATCGTGCTGCTGTGCTGGACCGGCATTACCAGCCCGGACGATTTGAAAAAGAAACGTCCCTATATTCTGGTCGGGGCGTTTGTGGTCGGCATGTTACTGACGCCGCCGGACGTTTTTTCCCAAACTTTGCTCGCTATTCCGATGTACTGCCTGTTTGAAGTCGGCGTATTCTTTTCCCGTTACTATGTGGGGAAAGGCCGTCGGGCGCAGGATGAAGAGCATCACTCCGAATCCTGACGCGATCTTTACGCCCCGCACCGGCGGGAAGAGATCAATCCGAACCGCCCTCAGGGGCGGTTTTTGTTTAGTAAACTGTGGGAAAAATTATGTTTGATATCGGTGTAAACCTGACCAGCACGCAATTCGCCTCCGACCGGCCAAAGGTGGTTAAACGCGCGCGCGAAGCGGGCGTCACCGGGATGCTGATTACCGGCACCAATGCGCTGGAGAGCCAGCAGGCGCAGAAACTGGCTGAAGATCAGCCGGGCTTCTGCTGGTCCACCGCGGGCGTCCATCCGCACCACGCCAGTGAATGGTCAACGGAGATCGCCAGCACGCTGCGCCGGCTGGCGGAGAAACCGGAAGTGGTCGCTATCGGTGAATGCGGGCTCGATTTTAACCGTAACCTGTCAGCCCATGAGCAACAGGAGTATGCGTTTGAGGCGCAGCTGGCGCTGGCAGCCGAACTGAATATGCCGGTGTTTCTGCACTGTCGCGAAGCCCATGCGCGCTTTGCGGCGATCGTTGCGCCCTGGCTGCCAAAACTGCCGGGGGCGGTGATCCACTGCTTTACCGGCACGCGCGAAGAGCTGGAAGCGTGCCTGGCGATGGGGTTATCGGTGGGGATTACGGGCTGGGTCTGCGATGAACGCCGCGGACTTGAACTGCGTGAAATGCTGCCGCTGATTCCGGCTGACAAGCTGCTGCTGGAGACCGATGCGCCCTATCTGCTGCCGCGCGACATGCGCCCGCGGCCAACCTCTCGTCGTAATGAGCCCTGCTTTTTACCGCATATTGTGAATCAGGTGGCGACATGGCGTGGCGAGAGTAGCGAGGCACTGGCGGCCCGCGTCGATCAGAATGTGCGTACGCTGTTCAGACTGGCTTAAATCTTGCGGAACTGCTTGTTATCCACGCTGCGCATCACCTGCTTATTCAGCAGATTGAGCAGCAGGATGGAGCGGGTTTCGCCATCCGGTTCGGCAAAGATGGCACGCAGTCCTTCAAACGTTCCTTCGGTGATGACCACTTCATCACCGATTTGTGGCGTTTCAGGATCGAGCATAATCTGCGGCACGTCGGTTTCCAGCGCTTCAATCACCGCTGGCGGCACCGTGGCGGGCGTGGTACCAAACCGCACAAAATGGCTGACGCCGCGCGTACTGCTGATGGTGGTGGTATGAATCGCTTCCGGATCAAATTCAATAAACAGATAGTTAGGAAACAGCGGTTCACTCACCGTGGTGCGTTTACCGCGCACGATCTTTTCCAGAGCGATCATTGGGCTGAGGCAATTCACTTCTTGCCGCTCCAGATGCTCCTTCGCGCGCAATAGCTGACCACGTTTGCAATAGAGTAAATACCAGGATTCCATAACCGCTCCCATCGAATGGACGCTAAGAATAGCAAACCTGCTGCCAGAGTTATAGCGCATCGGGCAGGGGAAAAGCGCACCGCGCAGAAAATAAACTGAGACTTTTCTTAAGATGCCGGATAGCGACAGAAAAGGCGATTGGAAATTGACGTTTCACCCTGCTCTGTATCAGACTCGATGGCCATCATACCGGCGAAAAGGATCATCTGATGGAACTCTTTTTGTTAAGCAACGGCAAGCTGGCGGATGATGCGCCGCTGCTGGGTTATGCACAGCCGCAGTTACACGCCATGATTGCCCGACGCGCTATCCGTTCGGCAGTCCTGATCCCTTACGCCATTATTCGTGGCGATCATACGCAGCGCGCCGCCGATCTCAGTGCATCGCTGGGCATTCCGGTGCGTACTCTGGACGCGTTTGCCTCGCCTGCTGAGGCCATCGCCCAGGCGGAGCTGATTCTGGTCAGCGGCGGCAATACCTGGTTACTGAATCAGATGCTGCATGAACAGGGGCTGATCGTGGCGATACAGCGTGCGGTGCGTGAGCGGCAGGTGCCGTACGTCGGCTGGAGCGCCGGTTGTAATGTGGCGACGCCGTCGATTCGCACCACCAATGATATGCCGGTGCGGAGCAGCGTGGTGCTGCCTGCGCTGGGGCTGTTCCCGGTGCAGATCAATCCTCACTACCTGGATGCCAGCGCCAGCTGTCATATGGGCGAAACACGCGACGAGCGGCTGGCGGAGTTCTGTGCCGTTAATCCAGCCGAATCGGTCATTGCCCTGCGTGAAGGCAGTTTTCTGCATCTGCATGACGATCGGCTACGCTATCACAGCGTGCGCAACGAAGACTTTAAGGTATTCCGCCACGGCGAGCCGATTCAGGCTTACCACGATACCCGCGCGCTGCAGCCGCTGGTCCCTTTTCGCTGTGATTAAGGTTGCCGTATAAACCTCAACACAACCGCATAATCAGCCCTATAATGGCCGATTCACTCTGGCCGGAAAGCTAAAGCCGCATGAAATATCACGATTTAAGAGACTTTCTCGCGCTGCTCGAACAGCGCGGTGAGTTAAAAAGAATTAAGCAGTCGATTGATCCTGTTCTGGAAATGACCGAAATCGCTGACCGTACGCTGCGTGCCGGCGGCCCGGCGCTGCTGTTTGAAAACCCGAAAGGGTATGACATGCCGGTACTGTGTAACCTGTTTGGCACGCCAAAGCGCGTCGCCATGGGGATGGGCCAGGAAGAGGTGAGTGCACTGCGGGAAGTAGGCAAACTGCTGGCGTTTCTGAAAGAGCCGGAGCCACCAAAGGGCTTTCGCGATCTGTTCGATAAGATGCCGCAGTTTAAGCAGGTGCTCAACATGCCGACCAAACGCCTGCGTAATGCGCCCTGCCAGGAAGTGGTGTTCAGCGGTGATGAGGTCGACTTGTCGCGCATTCCGGTGATGAAGTGCTGGCCGGGCGATGCCGCGCCGCTGATTACCTGGGGTCTGACCGTCACCCGTGGTCCGCATAAAGAGCGGCAGAATCTCGGCATCTATCGCCAACAGGTCATCGGCAAAAATCGTCTGATTATGCGCTGGCTGTCGCATCGGGGCGGCGCGCTCGATTTTCAGGAGTGGAGCAAAGCGCATCCGGGCGAACGTTTTCCGGTCTCGGTGGCACTCGGAGCTGATCCTGCCACCATTCTCGGTGCGGTAACGCCGGTACCGGATACGCTGTCAGAATATGCGTTTGCCGGTTTGCTGCGCGGCAATAAAACCGAAGTGGTGAAATGCCTGTCGAACGATCTCGAAGTTCCCGCCAGCGCGGAGATCGTGCTGGAAGGCTACATCGAAGCGGGCGACATGGCGCCGGAAGGGCCTTACGGCGATCACACCGGCTACTACAATGAAGTAGATAGCTTCCCGGTATTTACCGTGACGCACATTACCCAGCGACATCAGGCCATCTATCACTCCACCTATACCGGCCGTCCACCGGATGAGCCCGCCGTGCTGGGTGTGGCGTTGAATGAAGTGCTGGTGCCGATTCTGATTAAGCAGTTCCCGGAAATTGTCGATTTCTACCTGCCGCCGGAAGGTTGCTCCTACCGGCTGGCGGTTGTGACCATTAAAAAGCAGTACGCGGGACATGCCAAACGGGTAATGTTTGGCGTCTGGTCGTTTCTGCGGCAGTTCATGTACACCAAATTTGTTATTGTGTGTGACGATGATGTTAATGCGCGTGACTGGAATGATGTGATCTGGGCAATTACCACCCGCATGGATCCGGCGCGTGACACCGTGTTAGTGGAAAATACGCCGATCGATTATCTCGATTTCGCCTCACCGGTTTCCGGGCTGGGGTCGAAGATGGGGATGGATGCCACTAACAAATGGCCGGGCGAAACGCAGCGCGAATGGGGCACCCCGATCGTAAAAGATCCTGCGATTACCGCGCGCATTGACGCTATCTGGGATGAGTTAGGTATTTTTGATCAGCCGCCACAGCGTTGATGGCGAGCACAACCATAAAGACGACCCGACAGAGGGAACGCATGACAACGTTAAGCTGTAAAGTAACTTCAGTTGAAGCGATTACCGACACGGTGTATCGCGTTCGCCTGATTCCGGAAGCGGATTTCAGTTTTCGCGCGGGACAGTATCTGATGGTGGTGATGGATGAGCGTGATAAGCGCCCGTTCTCACTGGCCTCAACGCCAATGGAAAAGGATATCATTGAGCTGCACATCGGCGCGTCCGATCTCAACCTGTACGCGATGGCGGTGATGGATCGCATCCGTGACGATCGTCAGATCACCGTCGACATGCCGCACGGTGATGCCTGGCTGCGCGAAGAGAGCAGCAAACCGTTGATTCTGATCGCGGGCGGTACCGGCTTCTCCTATGCCCGTTCCATTCTGCTGACCGCGTTAGCGCAGCAGCCGGAGCGTGATATCGCCATCTACTGGGGCGGACGTGAGCTGAAGCATCTGTATGACCTGGATGAGCTGGATGCGCTGGCGGTGAAACACCCCAACCTGAAGGTGATTCCGGTGGTCGAGCAGCCGGACGCGGGCTGGCAGGGACGGTCGGGTACGGTGCTGACCGCGGTGATGCAGGATTTCAGCACGCTGAGCGAGCATGAGATCTACATTGCTGGCCGTTTCGAGATGGCTAAGATCGCACGCGATCGCTTCTGTGCCGAGCGCGGTGCGCTGGAGTCGCAGATGTATGGTGATGCTTTCGCCTTCATCTGATCGACAACAGGCCGAAAGAAAAAACCCGCCCATCACGGGCGGGTAAATCGGACAAAGAAGTGACCCAACGTATTACAGACGCTCGAATACGGTGGCAATACCCTGACCTAAACCAATGCACATGGTCGCCAGACCAAACTGCGCATCGCGTCGCGCCATGATGTTAAGCAACGTGGTACTGATACGCGCCCCGGAGCAGCCCAGCGGGTGACCCAGCGCAATGGCTCCGCCATTCAGATTGACCTTCTCATCGAGCCGATCCAGCAGACCTAAATCTTTTATGCAGGGCAACGTTTGTGCTGCAAACGCCTCGTTGAGTTCAAACACGTCAATATCATTGACGCTCAGACCAGCACGTTTCAGCGCCAGCTTGCTGGCTGGCACCGGACCGTAGCCCATGATCGACGGGTCGCAGCCAACTACCGCCATACTCCGGATACGGGCGCGTGGCGTCAGTCCCAGTTCACGGGCACGGGATTCGCTCATTACCAGCATCGCGGCCGCGCCATCAGACAGGGCTGATGAGGTGCCCGCTGTTACCGTGCCATTGACCGGATCAAACGCCGGACGCAGTGCCGCCAGGCCTTCGGCGCTGGTCTCTTCACGGATCACCTCATCGTAATCGTAGCGTTTGAGAATGCCGTCGCTGTCGTGACCGGCGGTGGCGACGATCTCCGATTTGAAATCACCGCGCTGGGTGGCCTGCCAGGCACGCTGGTGCGAGCGCAGGGCAAACGCATCCTGCTGTTCACGGCTGATATGATGCATACGCGCCAGCATTTCGGCAGTCAGCCCCATCATTCCGGCCGCTTTGGCGACGGTGCGGCCAAGACCCGGATGAAAATCGACGCCGTGACTCATCGGTACGTGCCCCATGTGTTCCACGCCGCCAATCAGGCAGCTGTGCGCATCGCCGACCATAATGGCGCGCGCCGCGTCGTGCAGTGCCTGCATCGACGAGCCACACAGGCGGTTGACGGTCGTCGCCGGAACCGAGTGCGGTATTTCAGCCAGCAGCGCGGCGTTACGCGCGATGTTAAACCCCTGTTCCAGCGTCTGCTGCACGCAGCCCCAGACAATGTCGTCCAGCGAGGCAGGATTGACCGCCGGGTTGCGGCTCAGCAGTTCACGCATCAGATGGGCGGAAAGATCCTCGGCACGTACATGACGAAAAGCACCGCCTTTTGAACGTCCCATCGGCGTGCGTACCGCATCAATAATCACCACATTTTCCATATTCATGCCCTCAGGCGCTTTTCAGCGCGGCTTCGTCAATTGGTTTGGCGGCGGGATACCAGCTCTGATGCTGATGCGCTTTTTGCACCAGCAGTTCAGGCAATTCATACAGGCCGCCGAGTGCGCTGTAGCGCCGGGCCTGATCGACCACGTTACTGTTGCCTAAGGTATCGAGATAGCGGAAGGCGCCACCGCGGAACGGCGGGAAGCCGAGACCGTACACCAGTGCCATATCCGCTTCGGCCGGCGAGGCGATGATCTTCTCCTCCAGGCAGCGCACCACTTCATTCAGCATCGGCAGCATCATGCGATTCAGGATCTCTTCATCGCTGAAGACCCGCTTAGGCTGACAAACCTGTTGCAGCAGAGTGTCGACCTCGCTGTCCGCCACTTTTTTCGGTTTGCCCTTTTTGTCGTTTTCCCAGCGCCAGAAGCCTTTGCCATTTTTCTGACCGAAACGACCGGCCTCAAACAGCATATCGATCGCATCGCGATAGTCGTGCTTCATACGCTGCGGGAAACCTTCCGCCATTACGCTTTGCGCATGATGCGCGGTATCAATGCCAACCACATCCAGCAGCCATGACGGTCCCATTGGCCAGCCAAACTGTTTTTCCATCACTTTATCAATCTGACGGAAGTCGGCACCGTCGCGCAGCAGCAGGCTGAAGGCGGCGAAGTAGGGGAACAGCACCCGATTGACGAAGAAGCCGGGGCAATCATTGACCACAATCGGGGTTTTACCCATTTTGCTGGCCCAGGCCACCACTTTGCTCAGGGTTGCTTCACTGGTTTTCTCGCCACGCACCACTTCGACCAGCGGCATACGCGGCACCGGATTGAAGAAGTGCATGCCGCAGAAATTTTCCGGACGCTGCAGCGCCTGGGCCAGCTGGCTGATGGGAATGGTGGAAGTATTAGAGGCCAGGATGGCATCGTCACGCAGATGCTGTTCGGTTTCAGCCAGCACCTTCGCTTTGATCTGCGGGTTTTCGACCACGGCTTCGACCACCACGTCGGCGTGCTCGAAACCGGCGTAATCCAGCGTAGGCTGTATGGTCGCAATCACGCTGGCCAGCTTGTTGCCGTCAATTTTGCCGCGCTCCAGCAGCTTATTCAGCAGCTTGCTGGCTTCATTCATGCCGAGCGTCAGCGCCTGTGGATTGATGTCCTTCATTTTGACCGGCACACCTTTCCACGCTGACTGGTAGCTGATGCCGCCACCCATAATGCCAGCACCCAACACGGCCGCCTGCGCTGGCGCGCCGCTTTCGCTGCCGCGTTTTTTCGCCAGCCCTTTAACATATTGATCGTTAAGGAAGATACCGACCAGCGCCCGCGCTTCGTCAGACTGCGCCAGCGGGACAAAAGCGGCATTTTCCAGTTTTAGTGCATCATCACGGCCAAGACCGGCGGCCGCTTCAATGGTTTTTACCGCCATCAGCGGTGCCGGATAATGTTTGCCTGCGGTCTGCATCACCATGCTTTTGGCCAGGGTGAAGCTCATTGCGGCTTCAATCGGACTCAGTTTCAGCGGTGCCAGTTTCGGTGCCCGGCGCGCGCGCCAGCTGCCATCGAGCGCCGCGGCCTTCAGCATGGTGATACCCGCCTCGCGCAGTTTATCGCGGTGCACCACCGCATCGACCAGACCGAGTTTAAGCGCCGCGTTTCCGTCGACGTCTTTACCGGCGGCGATGATCTCCATGGCGCTGTCGGCTCCTAACAGACGCGGCAGACGCACGCTGCCGCCGAAGCCTGGCATGATACCGAGTTTCGTTTCCGGCAGGCCGATGCGGGCGTCGGCAGTGGCGACACGCAGATCGGTGGCCAGTACGCATTCACATCCGCCCCCCAGCGCGTAGCCATCGATAGCGGCCAGTGTCGGCACCGGCAAATCTTCCAGCCGGTTAAAAATAGTGTTGGCGTAGCTCAGCCACTGACTGAGTTTTTCGGTCGGTGCGTCAAACAGCGAGAGGAACTCGGTGATGTCAGCGCCGACAATAAAGGCCGGTTTAGCTGAGCTGAGCAGCACGCCGCGCAGGTCAGACTGCTGCTCCAGCACCGCAATGGCTTCGCCCAGGCTGGCGACGGTTTGCGTATCAAGTTTATTGACCGAGCCAGGGGCATCAAAAACCAGCTCGGCGATGCCATCGTCCAGCCAGCGAAGAGAAAGGTTAGCGCCTTGGTAGAGCATGTGCGTCTCCTGAAACCGCGGAAAAGTGATCTGGTCATACCAGATGATCGAGAGTGTGGGAGTGATGTTGATTTTTTGCAAACGGCTCTTTGCTTATTTGCTAACAAGATCACAGCCGCTCTCAACGCGGCATCCGATTAAGGGGTATGCTAAACTGCGGCCATTTCGCGACACTGGAGAGACGTCAATGGATTCACTGAAGACCTTGTATCACGCGCATATCGCCACGTTGCAGCAACGGGCGCAGCAGGTGCTGGCACACAATAAACTGGATGCGATGTTGATCCATTCCGGTGAGTTGTTGACGGTGTTTCTGGATGATCACACCTATCCGTTCAAGGTCAATCCGCAGTTTAAGGCCTGGGTGCCGGTGACCCAGGTGCCGAACTGCTGGCTGTGGGTTGATGGCGTAAATAAACCGAAGTTGTGGTTTTACTCGCCGGTGGACTACTGGCACAACGTTGAGCCGCTGCCGGAAAGTTTCTGGACTGCAGATATTGAGGTCATCGGCCTGAAAAATGCCGATCAGATTGCGCAGCTGCTACCTGCTCAGCGTGAGAATGTCGCCTATATCGGTCCGGTAAATGCGCGGGCAGCGCAACTTGGCATCAGCTCCGGCAATATCAATCCCAAAGCGGTGATCGATTTCCTGCATTACCATCGCAGCATCAAAACCGAGTATGAGCTGGTCTGTATGCGCCAGGCGCAGAAGCTGGCCGTGGCCGGACATCGCGCCGCCAAAGAGGCCTTCTCTGCCGGTTTAAGTGAATTTGATATCAACCAGGCCTATCTGACCGCTACCGGCCACCGCGATACCGACGTGCCTTACGGCAATATCATTGCGCTGAATGAACACGCGGCGGTGCTGCACTACACCCGTCTGGATCATCAGCCGCCGGCAAAGCGCCACAGCTTCTTAATTGATGCGGGTGCCGAATATCTTGGCTATGCCGCGGATTTGACCCGCAGCTACGCGGCGCAGAGCGGTTCGCTGTATGCCCGGATGGTCGAGGCGATGAATGCGGAAGAGCTGGCGCTGATCGCCACGCTGAAGCCGGGCGTGCGTTACACCGATTATCATCTGCAGATGCATCAGCGTATCGCTAAGATGCTGCTGAAGTTCGAGCTGGTGCAGGGTATCAGCGAAGAGGCGCTGGTGGCGGAAGATCTGACCGGGCCGTTCATGCCGCATGGATTAGGACACCCGCTCGGCCTGCAAGTGCATGATGTCGCCGGGTTTATGCAGGATGAGCAGGGCACCCACCTTGCGGCGCCCGCGCAATATCCTTATCTGCGCTGCACCCGCGTGCTGCAGCCCGGCATGGTATTAACCATCGAGCCAGGTTTCTATATTATTGATTCTCTGCTGGCGCCGCTGCGTGAAGGCCGCTTCAGCCAGCATTTCAACTGGCAGGCCATTGATGCGCTCAGGCCTTACGGCGGGATTCGCATTGAGGATAACGTGGTGATCCATGCGCATCGCGTTGAGAACATGACCCGCGACCTGCATCTGGCCTGATGGACGCTTTTGATATTCCCGCTGTGGCTGTCAGCCTCAGTGAGGAGACCATCAAAAAGAGCCGCTTTATTACGCTGCTGGCCCACACCGACGGCGTTGAGGCGGCGCGCGCGTTTGTCCAGCAGATAAAAAATGAGCATCCCGCTGCCCGGCATCACTGCTGGGCCTGGGTGGCCGGTGCGCCAGATGATTCACAACAGCTGGGTTTCTCTGACGATGGTGAGCCGTCGGGTACTGCAGGCAAACCGATGCTGGCGCAGTTGATGGGGGCCGGTATCGGTGAAATTACCGCGGTGGTGGTGCGCTATTACGGAGGCATCATGCTGGGCACGGGCGGATTAGTGAAAGCATATGGTGGCGGCGTGCAGCAGGGCCTCAGGCAACTGCCGCGACAGCGTAAAGTGCCGATGAAACAGTTTACGTTGCAATGCGACTATGCGCAGCTCAGCGATATCGAACGGCTGGTGCAGCGCGTCGAAGGCAAAGTCACTGACAGCCAGTACCAGGACCGCATCGTACTGACGCTGGCTCTGCCTTATGGACAAATCGACGGATTCCAGCAAAATCTGTCAGACTTTAGTCGGGGCGCGTTATCGCTTATCCCGCTCACACCTTGATGTTCTTCTCTTTTATTTAAAGGAACGGCTGAATGCACTTTCGCGCCATTACCCGCATAGTCGGTCTGCTGGTGATCCTCTTTTCAGTGACGATGATTTTGCCCGGCCTGGTCGCATTAATTTATCGTGACGGTGCCGGTCGGGCCTTTAGCCAGACCTTTATGATGGCGCTGGTGATCGGCTCGCTGCTGTGGTGGCCAAACCGCAAACAGAAGACCGAACTCAAGCCACGCGAAGGATTTTTGATTGTGGTGCTGTTCTGGACGGTGCTGGGCAGCGTGGGGGCGATGCCGTTTATCTTTGCTGAACAGCCGCACCTGTCGGTAACTGACGCATTCTTCGAATCGTTCTCTGGCCTGACGACCACCGGCGCAACAACGCTGGTCGGACTCGATTCGCTGCCAAAGGCGATTCTGTTCTATCGGCAGATGCTGCAGTGGCTCGGCGGTATGGGGATTATCGTATTAGCGGTAGCGATATTACCGATACTGGGTGTCGGAGGAATGCAGCTTTATCGCGCGGAGATGCCGGGACCGCTGAAAGATAACAAAATGCGGCCGCGCATTGCCGAAACAGCCAAGACCCTGTGGTTGATCTACGTTCTGCTCACGGTGGCCTGTGCGCTGGCCTTGTGGCTGGCGGGGATGCCAGCCTTTGACGCGATAGGGCACAGCTTCTCGACTATCGCTATCGGAGGCTTTTCCACTCACGATGCCAGTATCGGCTACTTTAATAGCGGCACCATTAATACCATCGTAGCGGTGTTTCTGCTGATCTCCGGCTGTAACTACGGTCTGCACTTTGCCATGCTGAGTGGCCGTAATCTGCGCGTCTACTGGCGTGACCCGGAGTTACGGATGTTTATCGGCGTCCAGCTGACGCTGGTGTTGATCTGCACGCTGGTGCTCTGGTTCCACAATGTCTACGCCAGTGGCTGGCAGACGCTGAACCAGGCGTTCTTCCAGGTGGTTTCCATGGCGACCACTGCCGGTTTCACCACCGACAGCATCGCACGCTGGCCGCTGTTCCTGCCGGTGCTGCTGCTCTGCTCCGCCTTTATTGGTGGCTGTGCCGGTTCAACCGGTGGTGGCCTGAAGGTGATCCGCATCCTGCTGTTGTGCAAGCAGGGGAACCGGGAACTTAAACGTCTGGTCCACCCGAATGCGGTTTACACCATCAAGCTGGGTAACCGGGCGCTGCCGGAGCGTATCCTTGAGGCGGTCTGGGGATTCTTCTCCGCTTATGCGCTGGTGTTTCTGATCAGTATGCTGGCCATTATCGCTACCGGCGTGGATGACTTCTCGGCCTTTGCTGCTGTCGCTGCCACGCTCAATAACCTCGGCCCCGGCCTGGGTGTGGTCGCGGATAACTTCACCTCAATGAATGATGTGGCGAAGTGGATATTGATCTCCACCATGCTATTCGGGCGTCTCGAGGTCTTTACCTTGCTGGTGCTGTTCACGCCGACCTTCTGGCGTGAGTAATTAAAAAAGGATGCTGAAATGAAAGCGCTGATTCTCTACTCGACCCGTGACGGACAAACGCAAAAAATCGCCTCTTATATTGCTGAGCAGATCGGTCAGCAGCAGAACTGTGATGTGCTGAATATTCAGGAGGCCACTACACCTGACTGGGCAGAGTACGATCGGGTGCTGATTGGCGCATCGATTCGTTATGGTCACTTCCAGCCGGTAGTCGACAAATTCGTTAAGCAGCATCTGCACGAATTGCAGCAGCGCACCAGTGGCTTCTTCTCTGTGAACCTGACTGCGCGCAAACCCGAGAAGCGTTCTCCGGAAACCAATGCCTATACCCAGAAGTTCTTAACACAGTCGCCGTGGCAGCCAGATTGCTGTGCGGTATTTGCGGGCGCGCTCTATTATCCGCGTTATCGCTGGTTTGACCGCGTCATGATTCAGTTGATCATGCGAATGACCGGTGGCGAGACCGATTCTACTAAAGAAGTGGAGTACACCGATTGGCAACAGGTCAGCCGTTTTGCCAATGATTTTGCACAGTTACCAGGCAAATTGTAGCGAAATAACGCGATTTGATGAAAATTACTTCGAACGATAATCTTTTTGCAATAAACGCTTGTCAGCCCGCGCGAACTCCCTATAATGCGCCTCCATCGACACGGAACAACGGCTTACAGGCCGCCGGGTTGAGAGGCACAGGAGACTGCGCCGCCGGAGAAAACTTCTGAAAAAGAGGTTGACTCTGAAGGAGGAAAGCGTAATATACGCCACCTCGCGACAGACGGTTAACCCGCTGCTCGCACCGCTCTTTAACAATTTATCAGACAATCTGTGTGGGCACTCGCAGGATTGATATCAGCGTCTCCGGACGTAAAAAATATCAAGCCTCACGAGTGAACACATAATGAAATTCATTATGACGTTTTACAGATGAGCACCGCTTAACTTGTTTAAGCAAATCAAACTTAAATTGAAGAGTTTGATCATGGCTCAGATTGAACGCTGGCGGCAGGCCTAACACATGCAAGTCGGACGGTAGCACAGAGGAGCTTGCTCCTTGGGTGACGAGTGGCGGACGGGTGAGTAATGTCTGGGGATCTGCCCGATAGAGGGGGATAACCACTGGAAACGGTGGCTAATACCGCATAACGTCGCAAGACCAAAGAGGGGGACCTTCGGGCCTCTCACTATCGGATGAACCCAGATGGGATTAGCTAGTAGGCGGGGTAATGGCCCACCTAGGCGACGATCCCTAGCTGGTCTGAGAGGATGACCAGCCACACTGGAACTGAGACACGGTCCAGACTCCTACGGGAGGCAGCAGTGGGGAATATTGCACAATGGGCGCAAGCCTGATGCAGCCATGCCGCGTGTATGAAGAAGGCCTTCGGGTTGTAAAGTACTTTCAGCGGGGAGGAAGGCGATGTGGTTAATAACCGCGTCGATTGACGTTACCCGCAGAAGAAGCACCGGCTAACTCCGTGCCAGCAGCCGCGGTAATACGGAGGGTGCAAGCGTTAATCGGAATTACTGGGCGTAAAGCGCACGCAGGCGGTCTGTTAAGTCAGATGTGAAATCCCCGGGCTTAACCTGGGAACTGCATTTGAAACTGGCAGGCTTGAGTCTTGTAGAGGGGGGTAGAATTCCAGGTGTAGCGGTGAAATGCGTAGAGATCTGGAGGAATACCGGTGGCGAAGGCGGCCCCCTGGACAAAGACTGACGCTCAGGTGCGAAAGCGTGGGGAGCAAACAGGATTAGATACCCTGGTAGTCCACGCCGTAAACGATGTCGACTTGGAGGTTGTTCCCTTGAGGAGTGGCTTCCGGAGCTAACGCGTTAAGTCGACCGCCTGGGGAGTACGGCCGCAAGGTTAAAACTCAAATGAATTGACGGGGGCCCGCACAAGCGGTGGAGCATGTGGTTTAATTCGATGCAACGCGAAGAACCTTACCTACTCTTGACATCCAGCGAACTTTCCAGAGATGGATTGGTGCCTTCGGGAACGCTGAGACAGGTGCTGCATGGCTGTCGTCAGCTCGTGTTGTGAAATGTTGGGTTAAGTCCCGCAACGAGCGCAACCCTTATCCTTTGTTGCCAGCGATTCGGTCGGGAACTCAAAGGAGACTGCCGGTGATAAACCGGAGGAAGGTGGGGATGACGTCAAGTCATCATGGCCCTTACGAGTAGGGCTACACACGTGCTACAATGGCGCATACAAAGAGAAGCGACCTCGCGAGAGCAAGCGGACCTCACAAAGTGCGTCGTAGTCCGGATCGGAGTCTGCAACTCGACTCCGTGAAGTCGGAATCGCTAGTAATCGTGGATCAGAATGCCACGGTGAATACGTTCCCGGGCCTTGTACACACCGCCCGTCACACCATGGGAGTGGGTTGCAAAAGAAGTAGGTAGCTTAACCTTCGGGAGGGCGCTTACCACTTTGTGATTCATGACTGGGGTGAAGTCGTAACAAGGTAACCGTAGGGGAACCTGCGGTTGGATCACCTCCTTACCTGAAGATACCTTCCCGCGTAGTGCTCACACAGATTGTCTGATAGAAAAGTAATGAGCAAAGCGTCTTGCGAAGCAGGCTTCAATGTCCCCTTCGTCTAGAGGCCCAGGACACCGCCCTTTCACGGCGGTAACAGGGGTTCGAATCCCCTAGGGGACGCCACTTGCTTGGTGACAGGTGAAAGGTGTTGCCCACATATCTTAAAGATGACTTACGAGTCATGTTTAAGATATTGCTCTTTAACAATCCGGAACAAGCTGAAAATTGAAACGACATGTCGTTTTCATTCTCCGTAATAAGAATGAAAAACACGATATGTTCGAGTCTCTCAAATGCTTGCAGCACGCAGCGTTGAAAAACGCCTGTGGGTTGTGAGGTTAAGCGACTAAGCGTACACGGTGGATGCCCTGGCAGTCAGAGGCGATGAAGGACGTGCTAATCTGCGTAAAGCGACGGTAAGGTGATATGAACCGCTACAGCCGTCGATGTCCGAATGGGGAAACCCGGTGCACTCAGTGCATCATTGCAGCATGAATACATAGTGCTGCAAGGCGAACCGGGGGAACTGAAACATCTAAGTACCCCGAGGAAAAGAAATCAACCGAGATTCCCCCAGTAGCGGCGAGCGAACGGGGAGCAGCCCAGAGCCTGAATCAGCTTGTGTGTTAGTGGAAGCGTCTGGAAAGTCGCAGGGTACAGGGTGATACTCCCGTACACAAAAACACACATGCTGTGAGCTCGATGAGTAAGGCGGGACACGTGGTATCCTGTCTGAATATGGGGGGACCATCCTCCAAGGCTAAATACTCCTGACTGACCGATAGTGAACCAGTACCGTGAGGGAAAGGCGAAAAGAACCCCGGCGAGGGGAGTGAAACAGAACCTGAAACCGTGTACGTACAAGCAGTGGGAGCCTTCTTTATGGGGGTGACTGCGTACCTTTTGTATAATGGGTCAGCGACTTATATTCTGTAGCAAGGTTAACCGTATAGGGGAGCCGCAGGGAAACCGAGTCTTAACTGGGCGTTAAGTTGCAGGGTATAGACCCGAAACCCGGTGATCTAGCCATGGGCAGGTTGAAGGTTGGGTAACACTAACTGGAGGACCGAACCGACTAATGTTGAAAAATTAGCGGATGACCTGTGGCTGGGGGTGAAAGGCCAATCAAACCGGGAGATAGCTGGTTCTCCCCGAAAGCTATTTAGGTAGCGCCTCGTGAACTCATCTTCGGGGGTAGAGCACTGTTTCGGCTAGGGGGCCATCCCGGCTTACCAACCCGATGCAAACTGCGAATACCGAAGAATGTTATCACGGGAGACACACGGCGGGTGCTAACGTCCGTCGTGAAGAGGGAAACAACCCAGACCGCCAGCTAAGGTCCCAAAGTCATGGTTAAGTGGGAAACGATGTGGGAAGGCACAGACAGCCAGGATGTTGGCTTAGAAGCAGCCATCATTTAAAGAAAGCGTAATAGCTCACTGGTCGAGTCGGCCTGCGCGGAAGATGTAACGGGGCTAAACCATGCACCGAAGCTGCGGCAGCGACGCTTAGGCGTTGTTGGGTAGGGGAGCGTTCTGTAAGCCGTCGAAGGTGTGCTGTGAGGCATGCTGGAGGTATCAGAAGTGCGAATGCTGACATAAGTAACGATAAAGCGGGTGAAAAGCCCGCTCGCCGGAAGACCAAGGGTTCCTGTTCAACGTTAATCGGAGCAGGGTGAGTCGACCCCTAAGGCGAGGCCGAAAGGCGTAGTCGATGGGAAACAGGTTAATATTCCTGTACTTGGTGTTACTGCGAAGGGGGGACGGAGAAGGCTATATCAGCCGGGCGACGGTTGTCCCGGTTTAAGCGTGTAGGTGTGTGTTCCAGGCAAATCCGGTTCACTTTACACTGAGGCGTGACGACGAGGCACTACGGTGCTGAAGTGATAAATGCCCTGCTTCCAGGAAAAGCCTCTAAGCATCAGGTAACACAAAATCGTACCCCAAACCGACACAGGTGGTCAGGTAGAGAATACCAAGGCGCTTGAGAGAACTCGGGTGAAGGAACTAGGCAAAATGGTGCCGTAACTTCGGGAGAAGGCACGCTGGCGCGTAGGTGGAGGGACTCGCTCCCCGAGCCGAAGCCAGTCGAAGATACCAGCTGGCTGCAACTGTTTATTAAAAACACAGCACTGTGCAAACACGAAAGTGGACGTATACGGTGTGACGCCTGCCCGGTGCCGGAAGGTTAATTGATGGGGTTATCCGTAAGGAGAAGCTCTTGATCGAAGCCCCGGTAAACGGCGGCCGTAACTATAACGGTCCTAAGGTAGCGAAATTCCTTGTCGGGTAAGTTCCGACCTGCACGAATGGCGTAATGATGGCCAGGCTGTCTCCACCCGAGACTCAGTGAAATTGAACTCGCTGTGAAGATGCAGTGTACCCGCGGCAAGACGGAAAGACCCCGTGAACCTTTACTACAGCTTGACACTGAACATTGAGCCTTGATGTGTAGGATAGGTGGGAGGCTTTGAAGCGCAGACGCCAGTCTGCGTGGAGCCAACCTTGAAATACCACCCTTTAATGTTTGATGTTCTAACGTGGCCCCGTGATCCGGGGTGCGGACAGTGTCTGGTGGGTAGTTTGACTGGGGCGGTCTCCTCCTAAAGCGTAACGGAGGAGCACGAAGGTCAGCTAATCACGGTCGGACATCGTGAGGTTAGTGCAATGGCATAAGCTGGCTTGACTGCGAGAGTGACGGCTCGAGCAGGTGCGAAAGCAGGTCATAGTGATCCGGTGGTTCTGAATGGAAGGGCCATCGCTCAACGGATAAAAGGTACTCCGGGGATAACAGGCTGATACCGCCCAAGAGTTCATATCGACGGCGGTGTTTGGCACCTCGATGTCGGCTCATCACATCCTGGGGCTGAAGTAGGTCCCAAGGGTACGGCTGTTCGCCGTTTAAAGTGGTACGCGAGCTGGGTTTAGAACGTCGTGAGACAGTTCGGTCCCTATCTGCCGTGGGCGCTGGAGAATTGAGGGGGGTTGCTCCTAGTACGAGAGGACCGGAGTGAACGCACCACTGGTGTTCGGGTTGTCATGCCAATGGCATTGCCCGGTAGCTAAGTGCGGAAAAGATAAGTGCTGAAAGCATCTAAGCACGAAACTTGCCCCGAGATGAGTTCTCCCTGACTCCTTGAGAGTCCTGAAGGGACGTTGAAGACGACGACGTTGATAGGCCGGATGTGTAAGCGCAGCGATGCGTTGAGCTAACCGGTACTAATGACCCGTGAGGCTTAACCTTACAACGCCAGAGGCGTTTTTGAGAGACACGATTTTCAGCTTGTTTTCCGGATAATTATTTGCGGAAACGAAAGATTTTGCGGCGTGACAGGGCGCAGAGCGATGACGTCAGCGGGAGCATACGGAAGTATGTGACCGGTGCGGCTGAGCGATGGCAGCGCGGTCAGGGCGGAAAAGGTTCGTTTCATGCAAAAAGAATTTGCCTGGCGGCTGTAGCGCGGTGGTCCCACCTGACCCCATGCCGAACTCAGAAGTGAAACGCCGTAGCGCCGATGGTAGTGTGGGGTCTCCCCATGCGAGAGTAGGGAACTGCCAGGCATCATATAAGTGAAGAAGCCCCGCACGGAAGTGCGGGGCTTTTTTACGTCTGAAGATCAGCGGAATTTTTCGCTGAGAGCCTGAAATTCCCCCTGCAACACCCGTCTGATACGGTAAACTACGGCCAGATTAATCAGTTAAGGCCGTCAAATGTCCAGCCAACATCCCTCATTACAAGCCGACAATACGCTTGGGCTTGCCATCCACACGCAACAACGCATTGTGGCGGAAACTCCCGCTGCTATCCTGGCTGCCTGGCAGGCCAGCCAGCATCAACAAACGCCGTTTATGGTGTTAGGTGAGGGCAGCAACGTGCTGTTCCTGGAAGACTTCGCCGGCACGGTGGTACTGAACCGCATTAAAGGCATTGGCATCCGGGATGAGTTCGATCACTGGAAACTGCACGTTGGGGCGGGCGAGAACTGGCATCAACTGGTGAAAAGTACGCTGGAAAAGGGCATTACCGGCCTGGAAAACCTGGCATTAATCCCTGGCATGGTCGGCTCAGCGCCGATCCAGAATATCGGGGCTTATGGTGTTGAATTAAAAGACGTCTGCGAATATGTCGATGTGCTTAATTTGCACAGTGGTCAGACAGAGCGGCTCGATCGTGAAGCCTGCGAGTTTGGTTATCGCGACAGCATATTTAAACACCATTACCAATCTGGCTATGTGATTGTAGCGGTAGGAATGATCCTGCCAAAACAGTGGCAACCGGTTTTGACCTACGGCGATCTTAAAACGCTGAATCCCGTCACCGCAAACGCCTGGGATGTCTATCATGCTGTCTGTGAGATGCGTCAGAGCAAGTTACCCGACCCTAAAGTCACCGGTAATGTAGGCAGCTTTTTCAAAAACCCGGTGATTAGTCAGGCGCAGGCAAGCCAGTTACTGGCTCGCTTTCCGTCGATGCCAAATTATCCACTGACGAACGGCGAAACCAAACTGGCGGCAGGCTGGCTGATAGATCAGTGTCAGCTGAAGGGGTTCCGTCTGGGCGGCGCAGCCGTGCATCAGCAGCAGGCTCTGGTGTTGATCAATGCTGAGGATGCGACCCCTGACGATATTGTGGCGCTGGCCCGTACCGTACGTAACCGGGTGGGTGAAAAGTTTGATGTCTGGCTTGAGCCTGAAGTCCGTTTTATTCAGGCACAGGGTGAGTGTAATGCTGTTGAGGTGATCGCATGAAGGACCACAACGTTCCATTGAAGCTGGTCGATATATTATCGGATGGCGAGTTTCATTCAGGCGAACAGCTAGGTGAAACGCTGGGTATGAGCCGCGCCGCGATCAATAAGCACATCCAGACGTTGAAAAGCTGGGGACTCGACGTTTATACCGTCACCGGAAAAGGGTATAGCCTGTCTGCGCCGATACAGTTGCTGGACGAACAGGCGATACTTTCACGGGTTAAGCAGGGCAATATTTCAGTGATACCGGTTATTGACTCAACGAATCAATATTTGCTGGAACGGATGCATGAACTTCAGTCTGGCGCTGCCTGTATTGCGGAGTACCAACAGGCTGGACGCGGAAGGCGTGGTCGCCAATGGTTCTCACCGTTTGGCGCCAACCTCTATATGTCGATGTACTGGCGTCTGGATCAGGGCCCTGCGGCGGCAATGGGGCTCAGTCTGGTTATCGGCATCGTCATGGCTGAAACATTACGCGCGATGGGTGCTGACGATGTCCGGGTTAAATGGCCCAATGATATTTACCTAAAAGATCGCAAACTGGCGGGTATCCTGGTCGAACTTACCGGTAAAACCGGCGATGCAGCGCATATTGTAATGGGTGCCGGGATTAATCTGGCGATGCGAACAGCGGATGCGTCACAGATCAATCAGGGTTGGATCAACCTGCAGGAAGCGGGTGTCACGGTTAACCGCAATGAACTGGCTGCCAGTCTGATTAACAGCTTACGTGATGCTCTGCCGGTGTTTGAACAGGAAGGATTAACGCCCTTTATTGCTCGCTGGGCCGCACTGGATAATTTTATTAACCGGCCGGTGAAGTTACTTATTGGCGAACGTGAAGTGCACGGCATTGCTCGTGGTGTGGATAGTCAGGGAGGGCTGTTATTAGAGCAGGATGGCGAAATAAAATCCTGGGTAGGCGGAGAAATATCCCTTCGGCCAGTCTGAATATAAAAGAGCCTGCATAATTGCAGGCTTTTTTATTGATGTCGTTTATTTTCGCAGCCGGAGCTTATCGACCGCATGATTAGCACTCTTGGTCATAATCAGGCTGGCTCTTTCGCGAGTAGGAAGGATATTTTCCTGCAGATTCAGCCAGTTAATCTCTTTCCACAAGTTGCCTGCTATTTCAATCGCTTCCGCTTCAGAGAGCTGAGCATAATGATGGAAATAAGAGTCGGGATTGGTAAACGCACCCTGACGGAATTTCAGGAAGCGGTTGATATACCAGCTCTGCAAGAGATCTTCTGCCGCATCGACATAAATAGAGAAGTCGACAAAATCGGAAACAAAGACGTGATGGGGATCGTGTGGATAATCCATCCCACTCTGTAATACGTTAAGCCCTTCAAGAATCAGAATATCGGGTTGCTGAATGACCTTATCACCGTCCGGGATCACATCGTAAATCAGGTGCGAATAGACCGGAGCGGTAACCTGACTGGCACCCGATTTCAGGTCGGAAACAAACTTCACCAGCCGATGCATATCATAAGACTGCGGGAAGCCTTTCTTCTTCATCAGACCCCGCTCTTTCAGCACCGCATTGGGATGAAGAAAACCATCTGTCGTGATCAGCTCAACTTTACGGTGCTCGGGCCAGCGGCTCAGCAGTGCCTGCAATACACGCGCGGTGGTGCTTTTCCCCACGGCAACGCTGCCAGCAATACTGATGATATAAGGTATCTTTTGCCCGTTGGTGCCGAGAAACTGTTCCAGAACGGCCTGACGACGAACATTCGAGCTGATATAAAAGTTGAGCAGACGCGAAAGCGGCAGATAAATCTCTGCGACCTCTTCCAGCGAGAGGTCTTCGTTGATCCCCTCAAGCTGGGCGATCTCCTCTTCTGACAGCGTCATCGGGACAGAATCGCGCAATGCAGCCCACTGATCACGAGTGAACTGCAGATAAGGCGTCGTCAAAGGTGTCGTTTTATCCATAAGCATGCATCTGACCGCAAATTCGTAACTTTCAGGAGAATGTCGCCCGGATAGGTTAGACAACATGAGAAATTTGAATCGCGGATCACAGGTTTACCATTGAGAACAATGGGCTGGAGGGTATCACCAGTATAGCTTTCAACAGAAGTAAAAAGATAAATGAGCATTCGCTTTCGTCGGCATGCCCACAAAATGCTGCAATCCTGTTAACGTCTTAACCCGCTGTACCCGATGACTTTACGCTCTACGCTCTGTTCCTGATGAGTATAGCGTGCGAAGGCTGACCTGCCCGTCATCGGCTTTTAAAGCCGCTGCTGTGGGCTTAGCCGTTCAAAGAGAGGGCATGACTTACCTCTATCTTCTAACCGAACACAATGCAGCCTGTAAACGTACAGCTCACTGAGTAGTGATATCGGAAACAGGTCCCGATCAGCCTCACGGGATTTGTTTTTGCCGTAACGAAGAGGGGCTGATGACCAGAGAGGTGATAAAAGCATCACTTAGCGCCGTCACCGCGAAATAAATTTGCTGCTGAGATGTGCAGACCAGCATAACAGCCCAATCAATTCGTCTGTCAGTCTGCCGCACAGGCCGTCTGACACCCGACAAAATATCCCCGGATTGCACAATAATTCTGCATAAAAGCGCCAAATTGCGATGATTTGCACAAATAGTAAGCGATAGCGCAATTTAAGCGATTTTTTTGTTGCATCCTGAAGCCGACCTTCCTAGAATGCGCGTCACTTGATGCCGGCTTAGCTCAGTTGGTAGAGCAACTGACTTGTAATCAGTAGGTCACCAGTTCGATTCCGGTAGCCGGCACCATCAAGTAGGTGGGATTCCCGAGCGGCCAAAGGGAGCAGACTGTAAATCTGCCGTCACAGACTTCGAAGGTTCGAATCCTTCTCCCACCACCATCTCAGCCTTGTGGTTGAGACCAGATAAACAACCTGTTTATCTGTCAGGTGAGTCACATCTCACCCTGAATTCAGGCTGGGCATTAGCGCAGTCAAAGTCGGTCAGCTTCGCTGACAGGCTGTGAATAATAGGGGAACATCCTCTGTTACTCACAAGCTACAGAAAGAACAGGTAGCCGAGTTCCAGGATGCGGGCATCGTATAATGGCTATTACCTCAGCCTTCCAAGCTGATGATGCGGGTTCGATTCCCGCTGCCCGCTCCAGATGTGCTGATATGGCTCAGTTGGTAGAGCGCACCCTTGGTAAGGGTGAGGTCCCCAGTTCGACTCTGGGTATCAGCACCACTTCCTTTATCTCCCTCCTGATTTTCTCTCTGTAACTTCCTTGCAGTCAGGCATTGCCTGGTTAATGTGATGATATCTTTGATATATCCGTGTCTTAGAGGGACAAGCGATGGCTAAAGAGCAATTTCAACGTAACAAACTGCACGTAAACGTGGGCACCATCGGTCACGTTGACCACGGTAAAACCACCCTGACTGCAGCTATCACCACCGTTCTGGCTAAAACTAATGGCGGCCAGGCGCGTGCATTCGATCAAATCGACAGCACGCCTGAAGAAAAAGCGCGTGGTATCACCATCAACACCGCACACGTTGAGTATGAGACGGCTTCTCGTCACTATGCTCACGTTGACTGCCCAGGCCACGCCGACTATGTGAAAAACATGATCACCGGTGCTGCGCAGATGGACGGCGCGATCCTGGTTGTTGCTGCGACTGATGGCCCGATGCCACAGACCCGTGAGCACATCCTGCTGGGTCGTCAGGTTGGCGTTCCTTACATCATCGTGTTCCTGAACAAGTGCGACATGGTTGATGATGAAGAGCTGCTGGAGCTGGTTGAGATGGAAGTCCGTGACCTGCTGTCACAGTACGATTTCCCAGGCGACGACACTCCAATCGTTCGTGGTTCTGCGCTGAAAGCGCTGGAAGGCGAAGCGGAGTGGGAAGCGAAAATCATCGAGCTGGCTGAACACCTGGATAACTACATCCCGGATCCAGTCCGTGCGATCGATATGCCGTTCCTGCTGCCAATCGAAGACGTATTCTCAATCTCTGGCCGTGGTACTGTTGTTACCGGTCGTGTTGAGCGCGGCATCGTTAAAGTCGGCGACGAAGTTGAAATCGTGGGTATCAAAGATACTGCGAAATCAACCTGTACCGGTGTTGAGATGTTCCGTAAGCTGCTGGACCAGGGTCAGGCAGGCGAAAACTGTGGTGTTCTGCTGCGCGGTATCAAGCGTGAAGACATCCAGCGTGGCCAGGTTCTGGCTAAGCCAGGTACTATCAAGCCACACACCCAGTTCGAGTCAGAAGTTTACGTTCTGTCTAAAGACGAAGGTGGCCGCCATACTCCGTTCTTCAAAGGTTATCGTCCACAGTTCTACTTCCGTACTACTGACGTAACGGGCTCAGTAGAGCTGCCAGAAGGCGTGGAAATGGTAATGCCAGGCGACAACATCAAAATGGTTGTTACCCTGATCCACCCAATCGCTATGGACGAAGGTCTGCGCTTCGCAATCCGTGAAGGTGGCCGTACCGTTGGTGCGGGTGTTGTTGCTAAAGTTATCGCTTAATTATCGATAACGTTTGACGCAATGCACACGAAAAGGGCATCATTTGATGCCCTTTTTGCACGCTGCTTCATAGAACCTGGCTCATCAGTGATTTTCGATCATAATCATTGCTGAGACAGGCTCTGTTATGCGGCGTAGGAGACCGAGTTACGCCCCAAAAGCTCATTCGGTTTGGATGCCTCGCACTGCGGGGCAGAATAGTTTCTGAATTATTGTGGCAGGTTGGTTTATGAGTGCGAATACCGAAGCTCAAGGGAGCGGGCGCGGCCTGGAAGCGGTAAAGTGGGTAGTAGTCGTGTTACTGCTACTTGCAGCGATTGTAGGTAACTACCTCTATCGTGATGTGACACTGCCTCTGCGCGCATTAGCTGTAGTTGTGCTGATTGCAGCGGCCGGCGGCATTGCGCTTTTAACGACCAAAGGCAAAGCAACCGTGGCTTTTGCTCGTGAAGCAAGAACCGAAATGCGTAAGGTTATCTGGCCAACCCGCCAGGAGACGCTGCACACCACGTTAATCGTTGCCGCGGTTACCGCCGTGATGTCACTGATTTTGTGGGGGCTGGATGGTATTCTGGTCCGTCTGGTATCGTTTATCACTGGCCTGAGGTTCTGAGATGTCTGAAGCTCCAAAGAAACGCTGGTACGTCGTACAGGCGTTTTCCGGTTTTGAAGGCCGCGTAGCACAGTCGCTGCGCGAGCATATCAAATTGCACAACATGGAAGAGCTGTTTGGCGACGTCATGGTTCCGACTGAAGAAGTCGTTGAAATTCGCGGTGGCCAGCGTCGTAAGAGCGAGCGCAAGTTTTTCCCGGGTTACGTTCTGGTCCAGATGGTCATGAATGACGCCAGCTGGCACCTGGTTCGCAGCGTTCCGCGCGTGATGGGTTTCATTGGCGGCACCTCTGACCGTCCGGCACCTATCAGCGACAAAGAAGTCGATGCGATCATGAACCGTCTGCAGCAGGTCGGCGATAAGCCGCGTCCGAAAACGCTGTTCGAGCCAGGTGAAATGGTTCGCGTTAACGACGGTCCGTTTGCTGACTTTAACGGCGTAGTTGAAGATGTGGATTACGAGAAGAGCCGTCTGACGGTGTCCGTCTCCATCTTTGGTCGTGCAACACCGGTTGAACTCGACTTCGGTCAGGTGGAGAAAGGTTAACCTCTTTCCGCTCACAATTTAGCTGTTGCAGCAGGCGCGAAATTTAACTACAATTTCGCGCCTTTTGTTTTTATGCGCTGACAACAGCGTGTGAATCGTTATCACGGGGAGCCTTTTCAGGCGCTATAACCCATTTGAGGAAATATCATGGCTAAGAAAGTCCAGGCCTACGTCAAGCTGCAGGTTGCAGCTGGTATGGCGAACCCAAGTCCACCGGTTGGTCCAGCACTGGGTCAGCAGGGTGTTAACATCATGGAATTCTGCAAAGCGTTCAACGCTAAGACCGAATCTTTAGAGAAAGGTCTGCCGACTCCTGTTGTTATTACTGTATACAGCGACCGTTCTTTTACCTTCATTACCAAAACGCCTCCGGCTGCTGTACTGCTGAAAAAAGCAGCAGGCATCAAGTCTGGTTCTGGTAAGCCGAACAAAGATAAAGTCGGTAAAGTGACTCGTGCTCAGGTACGTGAAATCGCAGAAACTAAAGCTGCGGACATGACTGGTTCTGACGTTGAAGCGATGACTCGCTCCATCGAAGGTACTGCTCGTTCCATGGGCCTGGTAGTAGAGGACTAAGAAATGGCTAAGCTGACCAAGCGCATGACCGTAATTCGCGACAAAGTTGACGCGACCAAGCAGTACGACATTGCTGAAGCGATCGCTCTGCTGAAAGAACTGGCGACTGCCAAGTTCGTTGAAAGCGTTGACGTTGCTGTAAACCTCGGCATCGACGCGCGTAAATCTGATCAGAACGTGCGCGGCGCGACCGTTCTGCCACACGGTACTGGTCGTTCAGTACGTGTTGCTGTCTTCGCCCAGGGCGCTAACGCTGAAGCTGCTAAAGCAGCCGGCGCTGAGCTGGTAGGTATGGAAGACCTGGCCGATCAGATCAAGAAAGGCGAAATGAACTTTGACGTTGTTATTGCTTCTCCGGATGCAATGCGCGTTGTTGGCCAACTGGGCCAGGTTCTGGGTCCACGTGGCCTGATGCCAAACCCGAAAGTCGGTACTGTAACCCCTAACGTTGCTGAAGCGGTTAAGAACGCTAAAGCAGGTCAGGTTCGTTATCGTAACGACAAAAACGGCATCATCCACACTACCATCGGTAAAGTGGACTTCGACGCTGACAAACTGAAAGAAAACCTGGAGTCCCTGCTGGTTGCGCTGAAAAAAGCGAAACCTTCACAGGCGAAAGGCGTGTACATCAAGAAAGTTAGCCTTTCAACCACCATGGGCGCCGGCGTTGCCGTTGACCAGGCGGGTCTGAACGCAACAGCAAACTAATTGCTGCTTGAAACGGGCGAAAAATTCACCTAGAATCTTACGCCCGTTGTTCTGTTAATAACAGAACCGATACCAGAGAGTCAGAACCGGTCGCTGCGTTTATCGCCTTCCCGCTTTGAACCCTGCTGCATCAAACAGAATTTAGGTTGGAGCCAGGCCTTATCCTGGCCTCCGTCCAAGACCGCAGGAGCGGCTTATCTTCGGATATTTCGCTTAATTCCCTGCGTAGACGGTGACAGAACCAAAAGAATTTTTTCTTAGCTGGATTCTGCTCACCGTGTTCGAGCGCTTATTTCCCTTCGGGTGAGTAAGTGAAGTGAGTTCCGGGGAAATCCTTCCCCGGTCAAATCCAGGAGCAAAAGCTAATGGCATTAAATCTTCAAGACAAACAAGCGATTGTTGCTGAAGTCAGCGAAGTAGCCAAAGGCGCGCTTTCAGCGGTTGTTGCGGATTCCCGTGGCGTTACCGTTGATAAAATGACCGAACTGCGTAAAGCAGGTCGTGAAGCTGGCGTTTACATGCGTGTTGTTCGTAACACCCTGCTGCGCCGCGTCGTTGAAGGTACTCAGTTCGAGTGCCTGAAAGACACGTTTGTTGGTCCGACCCTGATTGCATATTCTATGGAACACCCGGGCGCTGCTGCTCGTCTGTTCAAAGATTTCGCGAAAGCGAATGCAAAATTTGAGGTCAAAGCTGCAGCCTTTGAAGGTGAGCTGATCACGGCGGCTAATATTGACCGTCTGGCAACTCTGCCGACCTACGAAGAAGCACTGGCACGTCTGATGTCGACCATGAAAGAAGCCGCTGCTGGCAAACTGGTCCGCACTCTGGCTGCTGTACGCGATGCAAAAGAAGCGGCTTAAGGCCAGATTCTTTTTCTTCGTACTTGCTAACGTATAAACTTTTTCTGATTCTTAGGAACAATTGTCATGTCTATCACTAAAGACCAAATTCTGGAAGCTGTTGCAGCTATGTCCGTAATGGAAGTAGTTGAGCTGGTTTCTGCTATGGAAGAAAAATTCGGCGTTTCTGCTGCTGCTGCTGTAGCTGTTGCTGCTGGCCCGGCTGAAGCTGTTGAAGAAAAAACTGAATTCGACGTTATCCTGAAAGCTGTTGGCGCGAACAAAGTAGCAGTAATCAAAGCCGTACGTACTGCAACTGGTCTGGGCCTGAAAGAAGCCAAAGATCTGGTTGAAGCAACTGGCGTAATCAAAGAAGGCATCAGCAAAGATGACGCAGCTGCACTTGAAGCTGCTCTGAAAGAAGCTGGCGCTGAAGTTGAAGTTAAGTAAGACAACCTTCGGGTTGCAGTCTGAGTAGTTTCAGGCTGATGGCTGGTGACTTTTTGGTCACCAGCCTTTTTGCGCTACAGGGCCTCAATGGGGTTTCACACTGTTTGTCCATTGTTGCTCTTCTCAATATCTTTCTCTATCGACGACTTAATATACCGCTTTCCTGTGCGGGTTCCCTGCCCTCGCAAAAGCGATGAAATGATTTAAGCGTGATAGAAAGAGGTATTGCACTGCTGCTGCGCAGCCAGTGAAACAAACAAAATCGTGTTGCATGAACTGTCCTGTCAGGACGGACAGCGTGGGTCGACTTGTCAGCTAGCTGAGGAACCCTATGGTTTACTCCTATACCGAGAAAAAACGTATTCGTAAGGATTTTGGTAAACGTCCGCAAGTTCTGGACATACCTTATCTCCTTTCCATCCAGCTTGATTCGTTCCAGAAGTTTATCGAGCAAGATCCAGAAGGTCAGTACGGACTGGAAGCTGCATTCCGTTCCGTCTTCCCTATCGCCAGCTACAGCGGCAACTCTGAGTTGCAGTATGTGAGCTATCGTTTAGGTGAGCCTGTCTTTGACGTGAAAGAGTGTCAGATCCGTGGCGTGACCTATTCGGCACCGCTGCGCGTGAAACTGCGTCTGGTGATCTATGAGCGCGAAGCGCCAGAAGGCACCGTAAAAGACATTAAAGAACAAGAAGTCTACATGGGCGAGATTCCGCTCATGACCGACAACGGTACCTTTGTTATCAATGGTACCGAGCGCGTTATCGTTTCTCAGCTGCACCGTAGTCCTGGCGTGTTCTTTGACAGCGATAAGGGTAAAACCCACTCATCGGGTAAAGTGCTGTATAACGCACGTATCATCCCTTACCGTGGTTCATGGCTCGACTTTGAGTTTGACCCGAAAGATAACCTGTTCGTCCGTATTGACCGTCGTCGTAAGCTGCCGGCCAGTATCATCCTGCGCGCACTGCATTACACCACCACTGAAATCCTCGATATCTTCTTCGAGAAAGTGGTGTTTGAAATCCGTGACAACAAGCTGCAGATGGAACTGGTGCCTGAGCGCCTGCGCGGTGAAACCGCTACCTTCGATATCGAAGCTAACGGCACCGTCTACGTCGAAAAAGCACGCCGTATTACTGCGCGCCATATCCGTCAGCTGGAAAAAGATGGCATTCAGCACATCGAAGTCCCGGTTGAATATATCGCGGGCAAAGTGGTCTCTAAAGATTATATCGATGAGAGCACCGGTGAGCTGATCATTGCGGCCAACATGGAGCTGTCGCTGGATCTGCTGGCTAAGCTGAGCCAGGCGGGTCACAAGCGCATCGAAACGCTGTTCACTAACGATCTGGACCACGGTCCTTATATCTCCGAGACCCTGCGTGTCGACCCAACCAGCGATCGCCTGAGCGCACTGGTTGAGATCTACCGCATGATGCGTCCTGGTGAGCCGCCAACGCGTGAAGCTGCAGAGAACCTGTTTGAGAACCTGTTCTTCTCTGAAGATCGTTACGATCTCTCTGCGGTCGGCCGCATGAAGTTTAACCGTTCATTGCTGCGTGATGAAATCGAAGGTTCAGGCATCCTGAGCAAAGAAGACATCATCGAAGTGATGAAGAAGCTGATCGACATCCGTAACGGTAAAGGCGAAGTGGACGATATCGACCACCTCGGTAACCGTCGTATTCGTTCAGTCGGTGAGATGGCTGAGAACCAGTTCCGTGTGGGTCTGGTGCGTGTTGAGCGTGCGGTTAAAGAGCGTCTGTCACTGGGCGACCTCGATACCCTGATGCCACAGGACATGATCAACGCCAAGCCGATTTCGGCGGCGGTGAAAGAGTTCTTTGGTTCAAGCCAGCTCTCTCAGTTTATGGATCAGAACAACCCGCTGTCAGAGATTACGCACAAACGTCGTATCTCTGCACTTGGCCCAGGTGGTCTGACTCGTGAGCGTGCCGGCTTCGAAGTGCGTGACGTACACCCAACGCACTACGGTCGTGTCTGCCCAATCGAAACCCCTGAAGGTCCGAACATCGGCCTGATCAACTCCTTGTCTGTCTATGCACAGACCAACGAGTACGGTTTCCTTGAAACACCTTATCGTCGTGTTATCGATGGTTTAGTGTCTGACGAGATTCACTACCTCTCCGCTATCGAAGAGGGTAACTACGTTATCGCTCAGGCGAACGCCTCGCTTGATGAGAACGGCGCGTTCGTTGATGACCTGGTCACCTGCCGTAGCAAAGGCGAGTCGAGCCTGTTCAGCCGCGATCAGGTTGACTACATGGACGTTTCCACCCAACAGGTGGTTTCTGTCGGTGCATCACTGATCCCGTTCCTGGAACACGATGACGCCAACCGCGCCCTGATGGGTGCGAACATGCAACGTCAGGCCGTTCCGACTCTGCGTGCTGATAAGCCGCTGGTTGGTACCGGTATGGAACGTGCTGTTGCGGTTGACTCCGGTGTAACCGCCGTAGCGAAACGTGGCGGTACCGTACAGTACGTTGATGCATCCCGTATCGTTATCAAAGTTAACGAAGACGAAATGCACGCTGGCGAAGCCGGTATCGACATCTACAACCTGACCAAATATACCCGTTCTAACCAGAACACCTGCATCAACCAGATGCCATGTGTTTCTCTGGGTGAGCCGGTTGAGCGCGGCGACGTGCTGGCAGATGGCCCGTCCACCGACCTCGGTGAACTGGCGCTGGGCCAGAACATGCGTGTCGCGTTCATGCCGTGGAACGGCTACAACTTCGAAGACTCCATTTTGGTCTCCGAGCGTGTGGTTCAGGAAGATCGCTTCACCACTATTCACATCCAGGAACTCGCCTGTGTGTCGCGTGACACCAAGCTGGGGCCAGAAGAGATCACTGCCGATATCCCGAACGTGGGTGAAGCAGCGCTGTCTAAACTGGATGAATCCGGCATCGTCTATATCGGTGCTGAAGTGACCGGTGGTGACATTCTGGTGGGCAAGGTAACGCCGAAAGGTGAAACCCAGCTGACGCCGGAAGAAAAACTGCTGCGCGCTATCTTCGGTGAAAAAGCCTCTGACGTGAAAGATTCGTCACTGCGCGTACCGAACGGCGTGTCAGGCACCGTGATCGACGTTCAGGTCTTTACCCGCGATGGCGTGGAAAAAGACAAACGTGCACTTGAAATCGAAGAGATGCAGCTGAAGCAGGCCAAGAAAGACCTGTCTGAAGAACTGCAGATTCTGGAAGCGGGCCTGTTCAGCCGTATCCAGAGCGTGCTGATTTCCGGTGGCGTTGAAGCAGACAAACTGGACAAGCTGCCGCGTGAGCGCTGGCTGGAACTGGGTCTGACTGACGAAGCTAAGCAAAACCAGCTGGAGCAGCTGGCAGAGCAGTACGACGAACTGAAACACGAGTTTGAGAAGAAGCTCGAAGGTAAGCGTCGTAAGATCACCCAGGGCGATGATCTGGCACCAGGCGTGCTGAAAATCGTTAAGGTTTATCTGGCCGTTAAGCGTCAGATTCAGCCGGGTGACAAAATGGCAGGTCGTCACGGTAACAAAGGTGTTATCTCCAAGATCAACCCGATCGAAGATATGCCTTACGATGAACACGGCACGCCGGTTGACATCGTACTGAACCCGCTGGGCGTACCGTCACGTATGAACATCGGTCAGATCCTTGAAACCCACCTGGGTATGGCAGCGAAAGGCATCGGCGAGAAGATCAACGCCATGCTGAAGAAGCAGGAAGAGGTCGCGAAACTGCGCGAATTCATCCAGCGCGCTTACGACCTGGGCACCGACGTACGTCAGAAAGTTGATCTGAATACGTTCACCGACGACGAAGTTCTGCGTCTGGCTGAGAACCTGAAAAAAGGTATGCCAATCGCCACTCCGGTGTTTGACGGCGCGAAAGAGAGCGAAATCAAAGAGCTGTTACAGCTCGGCGGTCTGCCTTCTTCTGGTCAGATTACCCTGTTTGACGGCCGTACCGGTGAGCAGTTCGAACGTCAGGTAACCGTTGGCTACATGTACATGCTGAAACTCAACCACCTGGTTGATGACAAGATGCATGCGCGTTCAACCGGTTCCTACAGCCTGGTTACTCAGCAGCCGCTGGGTGGTAAGGCACAGTTCGGTGGTCAGCGCTTCGGTGAGATGGAAGTGTGGGCGCTGGAAGCATACGGCGCCGCGTATACCCTGCAGGAAATGCTTACCGTTAAGTCTGATGACGTCAACGGCCGTACCAAGATGTATAAAAACATCGTTGACGGCAACCATCAGATGGAACCGGGCATGCCAGAATCGTTCAACGTACTGTTGAAAGAGATTCGCTCGCTGGGTATCAACATCGAGCTGGAAGACGAGTAACCCCGATTCAGGCGGCGGGTCACTGCCGCCTGAAAGCGCAGGGTTAAGCGCTCGCAATTGTACTGGTTATGGGGCGTTCAATTTCGGTTGGACGCCCCCTGAGTCTCACTCCGACGGGAGCTAATCCGTGAAAGACTTACTTAAGTTTCTGAAAGCGCAAACTAAAACCGAAGAGTTTGATGCGATCAAAATTGCGCTGGCTTCGCCAGACATGATCCGTTCCTGGTCTTTCGGTGAAGTGAAAAAGCCGGAAACCATTAACTACCGTACTTTCAAGCCAGAGCGCGATGGTCTGTTCTGTGCCCGTATCTTCGGGCCGGTAAAAGACTACGAGTGCCTGTGCGGAAAGTATAAGCGCCTGAAACACCGTGGTGTGATTTGTGAGAAGTGCGGCGTTGAAGTGACCCAGACTAAAGTACGCCGTGAGCGTATGGGCCACATCGAACTGGCGTCGCCGACTGCGCACATCTGGTTCCTGAAGTCACTGCCATCGCGTATCGGCTTACTGCTGGATATGCCGCTGCGTGACATCGAGCGCGTGCTCTACTTTGAATCTTACGTGGTTGTCGAAGGTGGCATGACCAACCTCGAGAAGCGCCAGATTCTGACTGAAGAGCAGTACCTTGACGCACTGGAAGAGTTCGGTGACGAGTTCGACGCCAAAATGGGCGCCGAAGCGATCCAGGCCCTGTTGAAAAACATGGATCTGGAGCAGGAGTGCGAGCAGCTGCGTGAAGAGCTGAACGAAACCAACTCTGAAACCAAGCGTAAAAAACTGACCAAGCGTATCAAGCTGCTGGAAGCGTTCGTGCAGTCTGGCAACAAGCCAGAGTGGATGATCCTGACCGTGCTGCCTGTACTGCCGCCGGATCTGCGTCCGCTGGTACCGCTGGACGGTGGCCGTTTTGCTACGTCGGATCTGAACGATCTTTATCGTCGTGTGATCAACCGTAACAACCGTCTGAAGCGCCTGCTGGATCTGGCTGCGCCAGATATCATCGTACGTAACGAAAAACGTATGCTGCAGGAAGCGGTCGATGCTCTGCTGGATAACGGTCGTCGCGGTCGTGCGATCACCGGTTCCAACAAGCGTCCGCTGAAATCGCTGGCTGACATGATCAAAGGTAAGCAGGGTCGTTTCCGTCAGAACCTGCTGGGTAAACGTGTCGACTATTCTGGTCGTTCGGTTATCACCGTGGGTCCATACCTGCGCCTGCATCAGTGCGGTCTGCCGAAGAAAATGGCACTCGAACTGTTCAAACCGTTCATTTACGGCAAGCTGGAACTGCGTGGCCTCGCCACCACCATCAAAGCCGCGAAGAAAATGGTTGAGCGCGAAGAAGCGGTTGTCTGGGATATCCTCGACGAAGTGATCCGTGAGCACCCGGTTCTGCTGAACCGTGCGCCTACGCTGCACCGTCTGGGTATTCAGGCGTTTGAACCGGTTCTGATCGAAGGTAAAGCGATCCAGCTGCACCCGCTGGTTTGTGCGGCTTATAACGCCGACTTCGATGGTGACCAGATGGCTGTTCACGTACCGCTGACGCTGGAAGCCCAGCTGGAAGCGCGTGCGCTGATGATGTCGACCAACAACATTCTGTCTCCAGCGAACGGCGAGCCAATCATCGTTCCTTCACAGGACGTTGTTCTGGGTCTGTACTACATGACCCGCGACAAAGTGAACGCCCGCGGCGAAGGCATGGTGCTGACCGGCCCGAAAGAAGCTGAGCGTGTTTATCGCGCTGGCCTGGCTGAGCTGCATGCCCGCGTTAAAGTTCGTATCACTGAATACAGCAAAAACGAGCAGGACGAATTCGTTCCGAAAACCAGCATTATCGACACCACCATTGGTCGTGCGATTCTGTGGATGATCGTACCGCAAGGTCTGCCGTACTCCATCGTCAACCAGGCGCTGGGTAAAAAAGCGATCTCCAAAATGCTGAACACCTGTTACCGCATTTTGGGCCTGAAGCCGACCGTTATCTTTGCTGACCAGACCATGTACACCGGTTTTGCTTACGCTGCCCGTTCAGGCGCGTCAGTCGGCATCGACGACATGGTTATCCCGGCCAAGAAAGTGGAAATCATCTCTGAAGCGGAAGCCGAAGTGGCTGAGATTCAGGAACAGTTCCAGTCAGGTCTGGTTACCGCCGGCGAACGTTACAACAAAGTCATCGATATCTGGGCTGCGGCAAACGAACGTGTTGCTAAAGCGATGATGGAAAACCTCTCAACCGAAACCGTGATCAACCGTCATGGCGAAGAAGAGAAACAGGTTTCCTTCAACAGCATCTTTATGATGGCTGACTCCGGTGCGCGTGGTTCTGCTGCACAGATTCGTCAGCTGGCCGGTATGCGTGGTCTGATGGCGAAGCCAGATGGCTCCATCATCGAAACACCTATCACGGCAAACTTCCGTGAAGGGTTGAACGTACTTCAGTACTTCATCTCAACCCACGGTGCACGTAAAGGTCTGGCGGATACCGCACTGAAAACTGCGAACTCCGGTTATCTGACGCGTCGTCTGGTTGACGTTGCTCAGGATCTGGTCGTTACCGAAGACGATTGTGGTACGCACGAAGGCATCATGATGACTCCGGTCATCGAAGGTGGCGACGTTAAAGAGCCACTGCGTGAACGTGTACTGGGTCGTGTAACTGCTGAAGACGTACTGAAGCCTGGCACCGCTGACATTCTGGTTCCACGTAACACCCTGCTCGATGAGCACTGGTGTGACGTGCTGGAACTGAACTCAGTCGACAGCCTGAAAGTCCGTTCGGTAGTAGGTTGTGAAACCGACTTTGGTGTTTGTGCACACTGCTACGGTCGCGACCTGGCACGTGGTCACATCATCAACAAAGGTGAAGCGATCGGTGTTATCGCAGCACAGTCCATCGGTGAGCCAGGTACACAGCTGACGATGCGTACGTTCCACATCGGTGGTGCGGCATCTCGTGCGGCTGCTGAATCCAGCATTCAGGTGAAGAACAAAGGTACCATCAAGCTGACCAATGCCAAGTCGGTAACCAACTCGGCTGGCAAGCTGGTGATCACCTCGCGTAACGTTGAACTGAAAATGATCGACGAATTTGGTCGTACCAAAGAGAGCTATAAAGTTCCTTACGGTGCCACCATGGCGAAAGGTGATGGTGAGCAGGTTGCAGCGGGCGAAACTGTCGCAAACTGGGATCCGCACACCATGCCGGTTATCACCGAAGTGGGCGGTTTCATTCGCTTCACCGACATGATTGATGGCCAGACGATCACCCGTCAGACAGATGACTTAACCGGTCTCTCCTCGCTGGTGGTTCTGGACAGCGCCGAGCGTACTGCGGGCGGTAAAGATCTGCGTCCTGCACTGAAAATCGTTGATGCCAACGGCAACGACGTTCTGATCCCGGGCACCGATATGCCGGCTCAGTACTTCCTGCCAGGTAAAGCGATTGTTCAGCTGGAAGATGGCGTTAAGATCAGCGCAGGTGACACCCTGTCGCGTGTTCCGCAGGAATCTGGCGGTACCAAAGATATTACCGGTGGTCTGCCACGCGTTGCCGACCTGTTCGAAGCGCGTCGTCCGAAAGAGCCAGCAATTCTGGCCGAGATCAGCGGTATTATCTCGTTCGGTAAAGAGACCAAAGGTAAGCGTCGTCTGGTGATTACACCGCTGGATGGTAGCGAGCCGTACGAAGAGATGATTCCGAAATGGCGTCAGCTGAACGTGTTCGAAGGTGAACGTGTTGAGCGCGGTGACGTGGTTTCCGATGGCCCGGAATCTCCACATGACATCCTGCGCTTGCGCGGCGTGCATGCGGTGACCCGTTATATCACTAACGAAGTGCAGGAAGTTTACCGTCTGCAAGGCGTTAAGATTAACGATAAGCACATCGAAGTCATCGTTCGTCAGATGCTGCGTAAAGCAACCATCATGAGCGCAGGAAGTGCAGACTTCCTCGAAGGTGAGCAGGCTGAATTCTCTCGCATCAAGATTGCTAACCGCGATCTGGAAGCGAACGGAAAAGTTGGCGCTACCTTCATGCGTGACCTGCTGGGTATCACCAAAGCGTCACTGGCAACCGAATCGTTCATCTCTGCCGCATCGTTCCAGGAGACCACTCGTGTCCTGACCGAAGCTGCAGTAGCAGGCAAGCGCGACGAACTGCGCGGCCTGAAAGAGAACGTAATCGTGGGTCGTTTGATCCCGGCCGGTACCGGTTACGCTTACCATCAGGATCGTATGCGCCGCAAAGCGGCAGGCGAAGTGCCGGTTGCACCGCAGGTCACTGCGGATGAAGCCTCAGCCAGCCTGGCCGAGTTGCTGAACGCCGGTCTTGGCGGTAACAACGACGAGTAATTGTCGCTGGTGAAATAAAAAACCCTGCCTCGGCAGGGTTTTTTTTTGGCTTCAGTACAGCTATTTCCAGTCATCGCGACCGAGGCCGATATCTTTCAGCTGCCCGTCGCTGAGCTTCGACAGAATGAGGCGGGTTTCACGCCGGCACTGCCAGCGTTTAAAGCTGCGCCACAGATAACGCACCAGCGTATAAGGGGTGCCTGTAAACGGTTTTCCCGCGCGATTTTCATCATATCCCATTGTCCGGTCCTCATTGAATTGCCTGAGACCATTTTGTTGGGAATGCGCTGTATGATACAGATGCAAAATTCACCTTTATTTAACATACAGATTGCTGGGAAACCGATCTGAATGGTAATAATAGTGGCTAACTGTACTGGTTAAGACTTTGCTAAACGAAGAGAGAGGATACGATGACCCGCTATGAACATCTGGCAACGCTGCTGGCACAGAGTATTGAACAGGGCCTGTACCGCAGCGGTGAGCGTCTCCCTTCGGTACGCAGCCTTAGCGCCGAGCATGGCGTCAGTATCAGCACGGTCCAGCAGGCGTATCACCTGCTGGAAGAGAAGCAGATGATCACGCCCCAGTCGCGTTCAGGTTATTTCGTCGCGTCGCGGAAAGCGACACCGCCGATACCGGCACTGACTCGGCCTGCGCAGCGTCCGGTTGAAGTGACCCAATGGGATGCGGTACTGGAGTTGATCAACAGTCGTCTGGACAACGATGTGCTTCAGCTGGGCAGTGGCATGCCGGATCTGACCCAGCCGACGATTAAACCGCTGTGGAAGGCATTCAGCCGCCAGGCCCAGAAGCAGGAAATGGCGTTACTCAACTATGACAACCTGTATGGCGTGCTGGAACTGCGGCAACAGGTGGCACGTCTGGCGATCGACAGCGGCTGTCAGCTCACTGCGGATGACATCGTGATTACCACCGGCTGTCATGAAGCGTTATCGGTGGCGGTACGCGCGGTCTGCGAGCCCGGCGATATCATTGCGGTGGAGTCACCCTCTTTTCACGGCATCATGCAGACGCTGCGCGGCTTTGGCATCCGCGCCATTGAAATCCCCACCGATGCGGTCACCGGCATCAGTCTGGAAGCGCTGGAACTGGCCTTTGATCAGTGGCCCATTAAAGCAGTGGTCGTGGTGCCGAACTGTAATAACCCGCTGGGTTTCATCATGCCGGAACCGCGCAAACGCGCGCTGCTGACGCTGACACAACGTTTTGACGCCGCAGTAATTGAAGATGACGTCTATGGTGAACTTGCCTGGGAATATCCGCGTCCGCCGACCATTAAAGCGCTGGATCTGGATGGCCGGGTTCTGCTCTGCAGCTCCTTTTCTAAAACCCTGGCGCCCGGTTTACGGGTTGGCTGGGTAGCACCGGGCCGCTACCGGGACCGCGTTCTGCATATGAAGTACATCGTTACCGGTTCTACCGCCACGCAGCCGCAACATGCGGTGTCCGAGTTTATTCGTCAGGGCCATTATCAACCTCATCTGCGGCGGATGCGGCAAATCTACCATCGCAATTATGAAATTTTCAGTTGCTGGGTACGGCACTACTTCCCCTGCGGTATATGTGTTTCCCGACCTCAGGGCGGTTTTCTGATGTGGATTGAGTTGCCCGAACCCTTTGATGCGGTGCGGCTCAATCGCGAGTTGCATGAATCTAAAATCCAGATTGCCGTAGGCTCGCTGTTTTCTGCCTCGGGTAAATACCGTAACTGCCTGCGCTTAAATTATGGCTTGCCGATCAATGATCACACTGAACAGGCGCTGGCAAAAGTGGGAGCCGCCGTTGAGCGGGCGATGCGCGCCTGCCAGCATGATGATCTCCCCATTGCCTTAGCGTCCGATCTGCTGGTGGCTAAATAAGGAAGAAGCAGGGCCAGAAAGAGGGAGGGAACTGGCCCTGGTCAGATAACGATCACCTGACGACCGTTACCGTAAGCCGTAGGCCGATGCCGCGCCAGCAACTGAATGAATCGCTGCGCGCGGCCTTCCTGCTTTTTCGCTGTCGTTACAGTACGTTGATTATTTTTGCGGCAGGTTACTCAGTCATACTCATGCAAACGGCCCCGGTTCGGCCAGTGCCAGCAGAATACGGGTCGCCTCACGCCAGTCATCTGCCTGAGTAATGGCGCTGACCACCGCAATACTGCCGACGCCCGTCGCCAGCACCGCTGGCGCGCGATCCACAGAGATACCGCCAATCGCCACGGTGGGAATGTCTGACAGTCGCGCCAGATGTCGCTGCAGTTCCGCCAGTCCCTGTGGTGCCGAGGGCATCTCTTTGGTCCGGGTCGGGAAAATGTGGCCCAGCGCGATATAAGAGGGCTGAATAGCCAGGGCACGATCCAGTTCGGCATCATCATGGGTAGAAATACCGAGCCGTAGTCCGGCCTGGCGGATCTGCGCCAGGTCTGCCACCTCCAGATCTTCCTGGCCCAGATGCACACCGTAGGCGTGATGTTTAATCGCCAGCCGCCAGTAGTCATTGATAAACAGGCGCGCATCGTAGCGTTTGCCCAGCGCAATCGCCTGGGCGACAGCGGCTTCGGCGGCCTCGTCCGGCTGGTCTTTGATGCGCAGTTGCAGAGTACGGACGCCCGCGTCCAGCAGGCGTTCGATCCAGTCAACGCTATCGACTACCGGATAAAGCCCAAGGCGCGGCGCGGTAGCAGGAAATGCAGTCATTGTTACTCCTCCTTCATGGCATCGGCGGGGTGGTAAAGCTCACCACCGCGGCGGCGAAATTGTTCAGACATCTGAGCCATACCCACCTCAATCGGCTCAGCGCTGGCTTGCTGGCGTGCGGCAAAATCCCGCACCTCCTGCGATATTTTCATTGAGCAGAACTTTGGGCCGCACATTGAACAGAAATGCGCCACCTTGCCTGACTCCTGCGGCAGGGTTTCATCATGCATGGCGCGCGCGGTATGGGGATCGAGCGCCAGATTAAACTGATCTTCCCAGCGAAATTCAAAGCGCGCTTTTGACATCGCGTTATCGCGGATCTGCGCACCCGGATGGCCTTTGGCGAGATCGGCGGCATGAGCGGCAATCTTGTAGGTGATCAATCCCTGCTTCACATCCTCTTTATTTGGCAGCCCAAGATGCTCTTTGGGGGTGACATAACAGAGCATGGCGCAGCCAAACCAGCCAATCATGGCGGCACCGATACCTGATGTAATGTGGTCATAGCCGGGCGCAATGTCAGTAGTGAGCGGCCCAAGCGTATAGAAGGGCGCTTCATGGCAATGGTCGAGCTGCTCCGTCATGTTGCGGCGGATCATATGCATCGGGACGTGGCCGGGGCCTTCAATCATCACCTGCACATCATATTCCCAGGCGATCTTTGTCAGCTCTCCCAGCGTACGCAGTTCGGCAAATTGCGCTTCGTCATTCGCATCCTGAATCGAGCCTGGACGTAAACCATCACCCAGCGACAGTGAGACATCGTAGGCGGCACAGATTTCACAGATTTCGCGGAAATGCTGATAGAGAAAGCTCTCCTGATGATGCGACAGGCACCATTTCGCCATGATCGATCCGCCGCGCGAGACAATACCGGTCAACCGTTTTGCCGTCATCGGCACATAGCGCAGCAGCACGCCAGCATGGATGGTGAAGTAATCAACCCCTTGTTCCGCCTGTTCAAGCAGCGTATCGCGGAACACCGCCCAGTTAAGCGCTTCGGCCACGCCGTTCACTTTCTCCAGCGCCTGATAAATCGGCACTGTGCCGATCGGCACCGGGCTGTTTCGCAAAATCCACTCGCGCGTTTCATGAATATTCCGGCCGGTAGAGAGATCCATTACCGTATCGGCACCCCAGCGCGTTGACCAGACCAGCTTTTCGACCTCCTCCTCAATCGATGAGCTGACCGCTGAATTGCCGATGTTGGCATTTACCTTGACCAGAAAGTGACGGCCGATAATCATCGGTTCCGATTCAGGATGGTTAATGTTGGCGGGGATAATGGCCCGACCCGCGGCCACTTCCTGACGGACAAATTCGGGCGTGATGTTATCCGGCAGTTGCGCGCCAAAACTATGGCCGGGATGCTGTTGCAGCAAAATCTGGTCGCGGATTCGCTCACGGCCCATATTCTCTCGCAGGGCGATAAACTCCATTTCCGGCGTAACGATGCCCTGACGCGCATAATGCATCTGTGTGACGCAACGGCCGGTAAGGGCGCGGCGCGGCACAGGCAGCGCGTTAAAACGCAGATGATCGAGGCTTTCATCCGCCAGACGCTGCTGGGTATAGCCTGAACTGCGCTGCGGCAGTGGCTGGCTGTCATGACGTTCTTCGATCCAGCCGGCACGCAGTTTCGTCAGTCCGCGATGCAGATCGATCTGCGCGGCGGGATCGCCATAGGGGCCGGCGGTATCATAGACCGGCACCGCATCATTCGGCTCATAGCGCGGCTGATCCTGGCTGCCACCGATGTGGGTCGGGCTGAGCCTGATTTCGCGCATTGGCACGCGAATATCCTCCCGGCTGCCGGTGATCCAGATACGTTCAGAACGGGGGAACGCGTTGCCGCCTTGCAGTGAATCGATAAATTCCTGGGCCTGGGCACGCTGTTCACGACGGGTCATTTTTGAGTCAGACATAGCAATCTTCCAGTTGAGTGGGAATGATGCTTGTCCGGAGTTCGGCAGGAGTAACAGCACGGGCAGCGCAAAACACTGGCGTACTGGCAATATTTACTCTTGTTCCCTTCGCAGGTTCTAACCTGATCAGGTTCCGCGGATCCCGAATTAACGGTCTCAGCCCAATTGGGCACTCCGACAAGAAGACGTTTTACGCTGCGCCGATAGGCACCGGCTTAAAACGATAACTTTTAAACAGAAAAAAGGTTCATCAGGCCTGAGCCGCCAGAACCCTTTCAGCATAAAAGGGCTGTAACAGAATCACAACCCCTTTACCGGTGATTAAGGTTACGCCGGACGAGCCATCTGGCTGTCATTGGCTACCGGCGGGGGGGCCAGATGGTTGTCCCATGCCAGCTGGATCAGCTTATCTTCCAGCGTGAAGCGCGCTTCCAGCACTTCACCAACTTCAGACAACGCCTGCTGGAACGTCATGCAGTTATCGTCATCGATCGCCTGCTGCAAATGGCCATCGTACAGTTGCATCAGGCGCTCGGTGTTGGCTTCCAGCGGCGGGTAAACCTGGGCCGCTGCGATCATCGGGCTGTCACCGCTCATCTCGCTGATGATGCGTTCATAAATACTAAAGTGACCGGCGGAGAGATAATCGACCAGGCCATGACAGAAGTTATCCAGCGCCTGCTCATCGAGGCGGGTCAGAGCTTCTTTTTTCGGTTTCAGGCCGACCAGATGGTAATAGGTCACTAACAGCTGGCGACGGGCTTCCAGCCACGAATCGACCAGTTCGTTACTGCCACCTACGCGTTCGGCCAGGACGTCTAACTGGTTAAGCATATCTAACTCCATGTGAGTTATAGTTGTTTATCTACACACTTAACATCAGGACTTCAGCGTGCGAGTTGACGCTAAGGATGACGAAATAAATGCAATGCGAAATCTCAAGCGTAGACGCTGGATGGTGGATTGTCAGCCACGAGCAGAAACTTTGGTTGCCACAAGGTGATTTACCCCACGGAAGCGCCGAAAATTTCGGTCTGACTGGCACGAAAGCCCGACTGATTGGCGAGTGGCAGGGGGAAAACGTCTGGCTGATTTGCGAGCCGCGTTCAGAAAGCATGTTCTCGGTGCGGCAACTGATCGATCTGGATGTCGGGCTGTTTCAGCTGGCAGGTCGCGGCGTGCAGCTGGCGGAGTTCTACCGTTCGCATCGCTGGTGCGGCTACTGCGGCCACGAAATGCACCACAGTAAACATGAATTTGCCTGCCTGTGCAGCCATTGTCGCGAGCGATATTATCCGCAGATTGCGCCCTGCATCATCGTAGCGATCCGCCGTGGCGACCAGATCCTGCTGGCTAATCATGCCCGCCACCGCAATAAGGTCTATACCGTGCTGGCCGGTTTCGTCGAAGTGGGCGAGACGCTGGAGCAGGCGGTGGCGCGGGAAGTGATGGAAGAGAGCAACATCCGCGTTAAAAACGTGCGCTATGTCACCTCTCAGCCGTGGCCCTTCCCGCAGTCGCTGATGACGGCCTTTATGGCGGAGTATGACAGCGGCGATCTGCAACATGACGGCAAAGAGCTGTTAGATGCCGCCTGGTTCCGTTTTGATGCCTTACCTTTGCTGCCGCCACCGGGCACCGTGGCGCGTCGCCTGATTGAAGATACCGTCGCCCTGTGCCGCGCCGGAGCGTGAAAGTGCTACACTACACGCCTGAAATTGAGAGAGTAATAAGATGAGTGAACTGAAGAACGACCGTTATTTGCGTGCCCTGTTGCGTCAGCCAGTTGATGTGACGCCGGTGTGGATGATGCGCCAGGCCGGACGCTATTTGCCGGAATACAAAGCGACGCGCGCCGAAGCCGGTGATTTTATGTCGCTGTGTAAAAATGCCGAGCTGGCCTGTGAGGTAACGCTGCAGCCGCTGCGCCGTTATCCGCTGGATGCGGCCATCCTCTTCAGTGACATCCTGACCATCCCGGATGCGATGGGGCTGGGCCTCTATTTCGAAACCGGCGAAGGTCCACGCTTCTCGAATCCGATTACCTGTCGGGCTGATGTCGAGCGCTTGCCGGTGCCCGATCCGGAAATGGAGCTGGGCTACGTGATGAACGCGGTGCGTACCATCCGTAAAAGCCTGAACGGTGACCTGCCGCTGATCGGTTTTACCGGCAGCCCGTGGACGCTGGCGACCTACATGGTGGAAGGCGGCAGCAGTAAGGCGTTTACCAAAATCAAAAAGATGATGTATGCCGATCCGGCCACACTGCATGCAATGCTGGATAAACTGGCGGACAGCGTCATCCTCTATCTCAACGCCCAGATTCGTGCTGGCGCCCAGTCGGTGATGGTATTTGATACCTGGGGCGGCGTACTGACCGGCCGCGATTACCGTGAGTTCTCGCTGCACTACATGCACAAAATCGTCGACAACGTGCTGCGTGAAAATGACGGCCGACGCGTGCCGATTACCCTGTTTACCAAAGGGGGCGGTCAGTGGCTGGAAGCGATGGCGGAAACCGGCTGTGATGCGCTGGGCCTCGACTGGACCACGGATATCGACGATGCACGTCGTCGTGTTGGCGATAAAGTCGCGCTGCAGGGCAACATGGACCCTTCAATGCTGTATGCGCCGCCCGCCCGTATCGAACAGGAAGTCGCCGGGATTCTGGAGCGCTTCGGCAACGGCACCGGTCATGTTTTCAACCTCGGTCACGGGATTCATCAGGACGTTCCGCCAGAAAACGCGGGCGTATTTGTAGAAGCCGTGCACCGTTTGTCACGTCCTTTCCATCAGGAGTAACTATGGATATTGCCGCACTTCGCGCTGAGCAGTTGCAACGCGCCGCTGATGTGGTGCGTGAAGATGATTTTGACGTCTTGCCGCCACGCTTTATCGGCGGGGCGGATGTGGGGTTTGAGCAGGAAGGCGCGGTCACCCGGGCGGCGCTGGTGGTGCTTGAATATCCCTCGCTAACGCTGGTGGAGCATCGCATTGCGCGCATTGAGACCACCATGCCGTACATTCCCGGCTTTCTCTCCTTCCGTGAGTATCCGGCGTTAATGGCGGCATGGCAGATGCTGGAGCAGAAGCCGGACCTGCTGTTTGTCGACGGTCACGGCATCTCGCATCCCCGGCGGCTCGGCGTGGCGTCGCACTTTGGTCTGCTGGTGGATGTCCCGACCATCGGCGTAGCGAAACGCCGCCTGTGCGGCCGATTTGCCGAACTGGATGCGCAGCCGGGCAGCCGTCAGCCACTGATGGATAAAGGTGAGCAGATCGGCTGGGTCTGGCGCAGCAAGCAACGTTGCAATCCGCTGTTTGTCGCCACCGGCCATCGCGTCAGTCTGGATACTGCGCTGCACTGGGTTGAAAACTGTACGCGCGGCTACCGTTTGCCGGAGCCAACCCGCTGGGCAGATGCGGTTGCCTCGAATCGTCCGGCTTTCCAGCGCTGGCAAAACGCGCTTTAACACTGTTTGTGCTGCGCTTTTGCAGTTACACTGCCGCCAGCGAAACGAATAAGAGCCACCTTTATGTTACAAAATCCCGTTCATCTGCGTCTGGCGAAGCTGGAAAGCTGGCAGCATCTTACTTTTATGGCCTGCCTGTGCGAGCGCATGTATCCCAACTATCGGGCATTCTGCGAGCAGACCGAATTTGCCGATCCGGCACTCTATCGCCGTATTCTTGATCTGATCTGGGAAAACCTGACGGTCAAAGATGCGAAGATAAACTTCGACAGCCAGCTGGAAAAACTCGAAGCCGCCATTCCTGATGGCGATGCATTTGAGGTTTACGGCGTATATCCGGCGATTGATGCCTGTGTGGCGTTAAGCGAAGTGGTTCATGCGCAGCTGAGCGGCGACACTCTTGAGCACGCAATTGAAGTCAGTGAGACTTCAATTACCACCGTTGCCATGCTGGAAATGACCCAGGCTGGACGCGAAATGACCGACGAAGAGCTTCGTGAAAACCCGGCCATCATCGATGAATGGGACCTCCAATGGGAGATTTTCCGACTGCTCGCCGAGTGCGAAGAGCGTGACCTTGAATTGATCAAAGGTCTGCGATCGGACCTGCGTGAAGCGGGAATTAGCAACATCGGTATAAATTTCCAGCAGTAAGGCGACAAAACGTGACTTCAGGCCCGAATTAGCGCGCCTGGAGGCTTCACATCAGCCCCCTCTCTGGTCTACATTTGGGGGGCTGAAAATTGTGGCTATCGGTGCGTGCAGGCTGAAGAGTGCCAGAATATGGCTTTTCCCTCGCACTCGTTGCTTAGCAAGCGATAAATACACTTTAAGGATAACTTATGAACAAGACTCAACTGATTGATGTGATCGCAGAAAAAGCTGACCTGTCTAAAACCCAGGCAAAGGCAGCGCTGGAATCTACTCTGGCTGCGATCACTGAGTCTCTGAAAGATGGTGATGCTGTACAACTGGTTGGTTTTGGTACTTTTAAAGTGAACCACCGCGCTGAGCGTACCGGTCGTAACCCGCAGACTGGCAAAGAGATCAAAATCGCTGCAGCAAATGTACCGGCATTCGTGTCTGGTAAAGCGCTGAAAGACGCCGTTAAGTAAGACGTCGCACTGCGGTTAAGCTTTAAAACAGGGGGCGATTCGCCCCTTTTGTTTAAGGGGCCTGCCATCATGACCACGCTGTTTCAGCGTTTTTCCGCCCTGTCTCTCTCCTTGTTTCTTTTTGGTTGCAGCTCCACGCCCGACATTCCTCCTTTTTCTGCCAGTGGTTACCTTGCTGACCGGGGCGTCGTACGCATCTGGCGCAAGAATAATGACCATCAGTCCGTCCACATCCGTACCATCTTTACGCCATTTTCCGGTAGTGAAGGCGAGGTTACCGATTATATCTGGCTGGAACAGGCGTTAATCAGCGTTCATCGTCAGGTTAAAGGTGAGCAACCCGATGATGTCACCTTGCGTTTCGACCAGGAAGGCGGCCTCAACTTCATGCAGCGGCAGCTGGCTGACCGGCGTGAAGCCGTCAGTGCGGATTCGGTCGCTCTGTATAAATTCGATGCCCAACGGATGCGCAACGTCAGCGATGCGCTGCTCAGCGGTCAGATATTCCTGCGACAGGGATACTGGTCAGGCGGCAATCTGGTTAAGAGCTGTGAAGGCCAGCAGGTCAGGCCCGCTTTTGATGCCGATGCGTTACGGACGCTGGCGCAGCAGCAGCGTGGATCGGCCAGGCCGCTGATGGTGTCGTGGCTGGAAGCGCCGGAAGGGGTGCAGCTATTGCGGATCAGTCAGCAGGATGACTGCGCACAGCAGCCGAAAGAAGACGATATGTAAGCCGAAGAAAAAGGGGCACTCTGTGCCCCTTTAACTTATTTGCGATTGATGGCGCGGTAGCCAATATCGCGACGGCAGAAACTGCCCTGCCAGGAGATGGGCTGTGCCAGTTGATAAGCCCGCTGCTGCGCAGCCGCAACATCGTCGCCCAGCGCCGTGACGCACAGCACCCGGCCACCGTGGGTGAGCACTAAATCGTCTTCCAGACGTGTTCCGGCGTGGAATACTTTGCCATCCTCAACTTCTTCCAGCGGCAGACCATGGATCTGATCGCCCTGTTGGTAATCGCCAGGATAGCCGCCCGCCGCCAGCACTACGCCCAGTGAAGGTCGCGGGTCCCACTCAGAGGTCTTCTGATCCAGCGTACCGGCACAGGCCGCCAGACAAAGATCGACCAGATCCGACTGCAGGCGCAGCATGATCGGCTGAGTTTCCGGATCGCCAAAGCGGCAGTTAAATTCGATCACTTTCGGCTGACCGGCCTGATCGATCATCAAACCTGCATAGAGAAAGCCGGTGTAGACGTTACCTTCAGCGGCCATACCGCGCACTGTCGGCCAGATCACCTGATCCATAACGCGCTGGTGGATCTCATCGGTGACCACCGGTGCAGGGGAATAAGCACCCATTCCGCCAGTGTTCGGGCCGGTGTCGCCATCGCCAACACGTTTGTGATCCTGGCTGGTGGCCATTGGCAGTACATGCTCGCCATCGACCATCACGATGAAACTGGCTTCTTCACCGTCGAGAAATTCTTCGATCACAATACGATGGCCCGCATCGCCAAAGGCGTTGCCAGCCAGCATATCCTGAACCGCCGCTTCCGCTTCCTGTAGCGTCATCGCCACAATCACCCCTTTGCCCGCCGCCAGACCATCCGCTTTAATCACGATCGGCGCGCCTTTCTCACGCAGATAGGCCAGCGCAGGTTCAACCTCGGTGAAGTTCTGATAGGCCGCACTCGGGATCTGATGGCGAGCAAGGAAATCCTTGGTGAAGGCTTTCGATCCTTCCAGTTGAGCCGCTGCCTGTGTCGGGCCAAAAATGTTCAGGCCTGCGGCGCGAAAGGCATCAACCACGCCCGCCACCAGTGGCGCTTCAGGGCCGACGATGGTCAGGTCGATGGCTTCACGTTGGGCAAAGGCCAGCAGGGCAGGGATGTCAGTGGCAGCGATCGCCACGTTCTGCAGCGCGGGCTCTAATGCGGTGCCAGCGTTGCCCGGTGCCACAAACACAGTTTCTGCCAGCGGAGACTGCGCCGCTTTCCAGGCTAATGCGTGCTCACGTCCGCCATTGCCAATTACTAAAATTTTCATTTATCACTCTCCAGACGATTAATGGCGGAAGTGGCGCATATCGGTAAAGATCATCGCGATGCCATGCTCATCGGCTGCGGCGATCACTTCGTCATCACGGATTGAGCCGCCAGGCTGAATCACGCAGCTGATACCCACCGCCGCCGCCGCATCGATGCCATCGCGGAACGGGAAGAAAGCGTCAGACGCCATGGCCGAGCCTTTCACTTCCAGCCCTTCATCGCCCGCTTTGATACCGGCAATCTTCGCGGAATAGACGCGGCTCATCTGACCGGCGCCAATACCGATAGTCATGTTGTCGCGCGCATAAACAATGGCGTTAGACTTAACGAATTTCGCCACTTTCCAGCAGAACAGCGCATCGCGCAGCTCCTGTTCGGTGGGCTGGCGTTTGCTGACCACGCGAAGCTGGCTGGCATCGACCATCCCGAGATCGCGATCCTGCACCAGTAAGCCGCCATTAACCCGTTTAAAGTCCAGCGCTGCCACGCGGTTTTGCCACTGGCCGCAGATCAGCACCCGGACATTCTGTTTGGTCGCGGTAATTTTCAGCGCGGCCTCGGAAACCGCTGGCGCAATGATCACTTCGACAAACTGACGGCTGATAATGGCCTGAGCAGTCGCTTCATCCAGCTCGCGGTTAAAGGCGATGATGCCGCCAAACGCGGAGGTGGGATCGGTCTGCCAGGCGCGCTCATAGGCTGTCAGCAGTGAATCACCGACCGCGACGCCGCAAGGGTTGGCATGTTTGACGATGACACAGGCGGGCTCGCTGAACTCTTTAACGCACTCCAGTGCCGCATCGGTATCAGCGATGTTGTTATAGGAGAGCGCTTTGCCCTGAACCTGCTGCGCGGTCGCGACGGAGGCTTCCACGACATTCTCTTCTATATAGAAGGCTGCATCCTGATGGCTGTTTTCGCCATAACGCATATCCTGCTTCTTAATGAAGTTCAGGTTAAGGGTGCGCGGGAAGCGACCGGCTGGCTGGCTGCGTTCACCGTGATAAGCCGGCACCAGTGATCCGAAGTAGTTCGCGATCATGCTGTCGTAGGCCGCCGTGTGCTCGAAGGCTTTAATGGCGAGGTCGAAGCGGGTTTCAAGGGTCAGGGCATTCTGGTTGGCGTCCATCTCGGCCACGATAGCCTCGTAGTCGCTGCTCTTCACGACGATCGCCACATCTTTATGGTTCTTGGCCGCAGAGCGCACCATCGTCGGGCCTCCGATGTCGATGTTCTCAACAGCATCTTCCAGTGAGCATCCTTCACGTGCCACCGTCTGGGCAAAGGGATAGAGGTTTACCACCACCATGTCGATTGGGCTGATGTCGTGCTGCGCCATGATGGCATCATCCTGGCCGCGACGACCGAGAATGCCGCCGTGCACTTTCGGGTGCAGGGTTTTGACGCGTCCATCCATCATTTCCGGGAAGCCGGTGTAGTCAGAGACTTCAGTGACAGGCAGGCCCGCATCTGCCAGCAGGCGAGCGGTGCCACCTGTGGAGAGCAGCTCGACACCGCGGTCAGCGAGCGCCTGAGCAAATTCGAGGATACCGGCTTTGTCAGACACACTGAGCAGAGCGCGGCGTACAGGACGACGTTGTTGCATGGTGGTTTTATCCCTTGGCTTTGTTTCGCGTATATAAGAGCGTTACATCAAGCTTAACGATCCTTCCTTTGCTTATATAAGAAGAAAAGATCGAAAACTTCAGGTAACGCCCCGAAAAGGGGCATCCGTTACGTCGCCGGGCATTGTAGCGAAAACGTTTGCGTGATGCTCGCCTAAATTCGTTATGCCCGATGAATGTGGATAACTTTGTGTGTAACTGCGTATAACAGAGGGTTTTGCTGTGGAATGCAGCGAACAGTCTTTTTTATGCAATTTACTGGTTGCGCCTGCCGAA